>NZ_JAELXQ010000010.1 GCF_016427605.1 Ochrobactrum sp. Q0168
TGAAGCGATAGATTGTTTCTGCACACAGACGTATCGCGCTCACACCATGGCTAACCAATCGACCGCAGATCTGTTCCGGCGACCAATGGGCTTCCAATTGTTCAATGACAAACTTGCGCAGCTCTGGATAACGTCTGAGCTTGCGCAACCGTGTTCTCCGGTCTTTGCTGATGTTGTCGGCAACAACGCTATGATAGCCATTATAGTCTGGTATCTCCGTGTCCCGAAAGCTGTTGCGCTTGATCTCGCGATAGATCGTCGAGCGATGACGACCCATCAGCCGCGCTATATCGCCGAGAGGGACTTTGAGCTGTTTAAGCTCGAAAAGACGGCGACGTTCACGCAAAGTGATCTGTGAATAGCAATTCGACATCCAATTTCCTCCATGGCTAACATCATGAATTCATTGGCATGTTGCAGTTTAAAATAGAATGTACCCGGCTACACAATTGGGTCACATAATCTATCTTATGGAACTTTAGGAAAGCCTGAGTGCGCACCGCAGCTGATCAGATAACTCTTTCAGCTTTAACCCATCGCAACGACTTCAGTTCGGTTGCGTCCGTTATTCTTTGCAGCGTACAGTGCTTTATCTGCACGTATCATCACATCATCAAATTTGGTCGGCGCATTCCGTGTCACCAGTCCAATCGAAACCGTCACAGATATGGACACATTTTCTATCGCGAAACTGCTCTCAGCAACTGCATTGCGGATATGTTCCGCCGCTATTTCGGCGTCCAGACTACTTTTCTCTCCAAAGATGATAACGAATTCCTCACCACCAGTCCGAGCGATGAAGTCGTCTGCTTCCAGGACACTTTTCAATCTCTGTGAAAGAGTTTGTAGGACAAGATCGCCTGCAAAATGGCCATAGGTATCATTGATGGATTTGAACCAGTCAATGTCCAGAACCGCTACTGCGCGATGCCTCGAATTCTCGTCGTTGGCTTCGATAATTGATGTACCATAAGCGATCAGTGAGCGCCGGTTCGGAAGATCAGTCAAATAATCGCGAGACGCGGCATTCTGCCAACGGCGCTTCACCTGATCGGAGCACATCAGCAGAAATGTTGTTGTCCCCATAACAGGCAGTACCGATAAGAAGACAGGCGTGACACTATTCATCCAATGGGTGTTATCTGCGATTGTGAAGTTTGCTTTCGTATCCAGCGACACATATAAAATCGCGCGCAGTATCGTCGTGAACGCGGCCATCATATAGATGACCGACATTGCAAACCGGCTTCGGGATTGATACTCCGCCGAATGTTCTTTGCTGATCAGAATTGACGTGGATGCAAGCATAATGATGGCCCAGAGAACCGATACTATGACCACACGTGCTTTGATATCTGGGACGTAAACTACATAGTAGAGAAATGCGAGCATTCCAAAAAGCGGCACCAACAACACATTTGAGTAAAGTGGCAAGCCGTGAAACCTTCTTATGGCAAGATGATACATGCTGAGCGCCGTAACCAGAACCACATTGGCGACAATGACAGTGAGATCTTTGGGCAAGTAAACTTCGGCTGCAAAAATCCCGCAGCCTAATGCCACAAGAAGCGTTGCCCACTGCCAAATACGGGCGGCTGGTCGCAGAGCGGCAGGAAAATCCGAAAGGATGGCACTCAGAACGCCACCATTTGCGAGAATGATCAGCATGACTGTGATATAAACTGATTTTGCGTCCATGCCCCGCCCTCTTCGATACTGAAGAAGTCGAAATGCTCCCCAGGTCGCCGGAATGCTTTATATTAAATGTGCTTATTTTCCCAAATCGAATTCAAGATAGCAAGTAGTGCCTAAACGATACTAACAAATATAATGTAGAGCGCGCTCATTGATAAATGCATAAGAATTGATAATTGCAGTATCGTAGAGTGACGCGTCGGCCTTTACCTGTTCAGCATTTTCCGCATTTGTTGATTTTCGGTGTTGAGCTTTTGGGCCAGTTGCCGTTTTAGCGTGGTATTTTCTGCTTCAAGCGCAGCCAGTTCATCCAATATGTCAGCTGAGGCTTTGGAAACTGGCTTGGCTTTCATCGGCTTGTCAGCAATCGGCTTCAAGCGACGGGGAGTATTGGTTTTTTTCTTGGCAGGGACGGGAGAAACCTTGGCTTCAACTGCGGCAGGCACTTCCGGTTCTGGCGAGGCTATGCTCACTTTTGTGGCGACAGGTTCTGCCATATCGACAACGAGAATCTTGGGCTCAGTCTTGGCTTCTATCCGTGGCGTTGGCGCGTGGACAAGTGCGGCTGGCTCATTGTCTATCGGGGAGACGGCAGGTGTTACCTGATCGGCAGATATTGGCGCCTTGGCATCCTCTTCCACTTCCCGTGCAATCGACTTCAGATCAAGGTTGCCCCAAAGCGCATTGCCGCTCTTGCGCGCACGCCGGTTCTTATATTCAACGACAACATTGCGGATTGGATTCTTCATCCGAAAATAGCTTTCTCAATCAAATTCCGTGGAGGTGCCCCGACAGGTGCTGTGCTCTACCTACAGATTTAAACCTCAGTTTTCAACAATCAATCCTGCTTCATAATAGATCGTCTCATCATCCTTATGTGAGGGCATCTCTTCACAAATTGTCAAAGTAATGGCACTTATAGTTGCATTAAGCATTGTCCCATATATTCGGCAACCGGAAAGCTGACCCGAGTATCAATTCAGGAGAAACTGAACATGGCTGATGAAACCATTGTAGAAGCAAACCAGACCGCAGCAGCAGAGCCTGTGAGCGCCAAGCCGAAAACCCGCGCACCGCGCAAGAAGGCTGAGCCTAAAGCTGCGGCCGCCAAGCCGGCTGTAAAGGCCGCCAAGGCTCCCAAAGCAAAAGCTGCACCCAAGGCCGCCAAGGTTGTTGCAGCCGTAGCAGCCCCGGCTGGCCGCAAGGTGAAGAAATATACGCCAGCTGAACGCGCCTCCATTCTTGCTTCGGTTGAAAAGGCCACCAAGGGCGGCAAGACCACGCTGAAGGCTGCATTGCAGCATGCTGAAGTCAGCGAGCAGACCTATTACAACTGGAAGAACGCTGCTGGGAAGACGGCAGCTCCGACAGCCGCAAAGGCATCACCGACGAGCGACGATCTGAAGGCGCTTGTAGCACTGGAAGCTGAAAACCTGAAGCTGCGCAAGGAACTGGCTGCAAAGCTTCGCTCCGAAAACACCGAATTGCGCAAGCGTCTCGGCAAGGCATAACAAACACACTATCGGGACAACCCCTGCCCCGAACCTGACCTAACCTATCAGTGCACATCGCGCTGAACGAAACGAACAAACAGGTGGCCTGCTAAAATGCAGACCACCTGTTTTCGTTTCACTATCTTCTGCGAAATAACCTTGGGAAGAGTGTATTATGGTTCTGTTACTCCTCCCGAATGCTGTTCCAAGTGTCAGTAGCACCGAGGCTGACATTGATCGATCATTTCAGCCCTCCCGGTAGAGTTGCGGAAACAGACATTCAACAAACTTGGCTGCTGTTGGCCGTGGCTCATGATTGGCAAGTCCAGGTCGCTCATTAGCCTCGACAAAGATGTATTCCGGTTTGTCCGGTTGCTTGATCATGAAGTCGATGCCGACCACGGGAATATTGATTGCACGTGCGGCACGGCAAGCAGCATCAACAAGCTTTGGATCGACAACCGACGTCACGTCATGGATGGTTCCACCTGTATGCAGATTGGCCGCCTTGCGCACGGTGATCTCACGACCGTCATCAAGCACGCTATCGAGCGACAAACTTTGTTCCTGAAGGCATCTCTTCGTTTCGGTGTCGATAGGAATGCGACTTTCACCACCAGTAGCGGCAGCCCGTCGACGTGATTGAATTTCGATGAGTTTTCGCACCGTCGTCTTTCCGTCACCCACCACACGTGGAGGTCGACGCACTGCTGCTGCGACCAGCTCATAGTTGATGATGACCAACCGTAAATCTTCACCCTCGAAGCAGGCTTCCAGTAACACGCGATCACAAACAGTACGAGCCTGTTTGATCGCCGTCTGCAGGTGCTTCATGTCTGAGATGCCGACAGAAATGCCCCGCCCCTGTTCTCCGCGCGCCGGCTTGACGACAAGTTTCCCGTGTTGGCGCAAGAAAGATTCTTGCGTTTCAACGCTTTCGTCTGCGGAAATCTGTGCAGGAACGACCAGCCCCGCTTTTTCAACGACACGCCTTGTCACGGCTTTATCGTCGCAGATCGACATGGCAACACCGGATGTCATCTCTGACAGGCTTTCGCGACAGTGAACGGAACGGCCGCCATAAGAAAGACGAAAGAAGCCGCCTTCAGCATCTGTAACATCAACTTGCACACCCCTGCGCATTGCCTCATCGACAATGATCCGCGCATAGGGATTGAGTGCTTCTACCGCTTCGAGGCGGGACGCAAAAAACTTTTCATTGATCGCGTTTTTGCACTTCACTGCAAAGAGCGGAACACGATTGAAACCAAGCTTTTCATAGAGCCGAATGGCGTTCTCATTGTCGTGTAACACAGACAAATCCATATGACGCAACCCACGCGCCTGAAAGTGTTCGGCAAGCATACGCACCAGCTTTTCACCGATGCCGGGCTGGCGTGCCTGTGGGTGAACGGCAAGGCACCAAAGCGAAGCTCCGCGGTCCGGATCGTCGAACAGGCGCTGATGGTCAATGCCTGTCACCGTGCCGACAATTTCGCCAGTGGCATCGTCCTGAGCGACAAAATAGGTGACTGCACGGTTTACACGCTCTGCAGAAAAGAAATCAGCTCGAAGCTGAACCATGCCGCACGCGGCGTAAACTCCGTTGATGCCGTCCGCATCAATTTCCGAAATGGCGCGGCGAATGGTGACGCCGCGCGTGCGGCGTCCTCCGGCCCGATAAGTCGACAGTTCCAGACGATAGGTGTGCGAAGGATCAAGAAAAATCTCGTGGGGTGCAAGTGACAACAGCACGTGCGGATCGCTGACATAAAATAAAATATCGCGGCTTGCCGGGGCCTCCGCTCGCATCGCGTCGACAATGGCCTGATTGCTGTCAAATGTCTGCGCAAACAACAGTCGCCCCCAACCGCAATCGAGGGTCACATTGTGTTGTCTGCTATCAGCTTCTACCTTGTTGGCGCCATGCGAATGCTCCTGGTAAAATCCAGCGCTTTCCGGCGTGCGCAAGCGTGTCAGACGATGCGAAAGAGCCTTACCGCCCCTGACTTTCTGCCGGGTCATTTGTTCCTCACCATGATTTCGCATTCATGCCTCCTGCGTCTGGAGCCACATTTCCAGCAGTCCTGCTTGCCACAGCTCCGACCCGCGCAGAGGCGTGATGTGGTCTGATGGGTTGGCGAACAAGCGCTCAAGATAGTCACGCTGGAAAAGACCGCGCTCGCGCGCCTTCTGGGATGACAATGCATCGCGCAGCATATCGAGATAGGGCCCGGCGATATATTTGAGCTGCGGTACCGGGAAATAGCCCTTCTTGCGATCAATGACTTCGCTTGGGATGACTTTCCGGGCAACGTCCTTGAGAATGCCTTTACCGCCATCGCGTAGCTTTTCTTCTGGCGGAATGCGCGCTGCTAGCTCTACCAATTCGTGGTCCAGGAAAGGCACACGCGCTTCCAGTCCCCACGCCATCGTCATGTTATCAACGCGCTTGACCGGATCATCCACGAGCATCACATTGGTGTCGAGCCTCAGTGCACGGTCAACAGGCATATCGGCACCGTCCTCAAGCAACTTCTCTTCGAGAAGCGCCTGACTGTAATCCTGCTCAGGCATCCAGTCTGCGGACAATTGTGTGGCAAGCACAGCATGCGTGCGGTCGCGAAAGCCCTCGGCATAGTCACGGACCACATCGTTGGAATCCACAAGCGGCGGATACCAGTGATAGCCGCCGAAAACTTCGTCAGCACCCTGACCGGACTGGACAACCTTGATGTGTTTCGACACTTCTTTTGAGAGAAGGTAGAAGCCGACATTGTCATAGGAAACCATCGGCTCCGACATGGCAGCGATCGTTCCGGGCAAAGCGTCCATAAGGTCCGCTGACGGAACGAAGATTTTGTGATGGTCCGTTCCGAAGTGCTTGGCTATGAGGTCCGAATAGACGAATTCGTCGCCCTTCTCACCATTGGCTTCTTCGAAACCGACAGAAAAGCTCATAAGACCAGTCTGGCCTGCTTCCGCCAGCAAGCCTACGATGAGGCTGGAATCCACGCCGCCCGAAAGAAGAACACCGACTGGAACGTCTGAAATCATGCGCCTTTTGACTGCCAGGCGGAGCATGTCCAACAGTTGTTCCTGCCATTCCTCCCGGCTCAGCGCGTTGTCACCCGGCAGGCGGCGATAAGGAGCTTGCCAATAGATGCGATCTTTGAAACTGCCATTGGCCTCATAAATACGCATCGTTGCTGGGGGCAGCTTGCGTACGCCTTCATAGATCGTACGCGGTGGCGGCACGACAGCGTGAAAGCTCATGTAATTGTGGAGCGCAGCACGATCAATTGAGGTATCCACGCCGCCAGCCTTTACCATTGCTGGCAACGAAGATGCAAAGCGCAACACGCCGTTGACCTCGGAGAGATAGAGCGGCTTTATCCCGAAACGATCGCGGGCAAGAATGATCCGTCCCGTATCCCGTTCGTGGATTACAAAAACGAACATGCCTAAAAACCGAGAGACGCAGTTTTCTCCCCAGGCGTGCCAAGCCTTCAGGATCACCTCGGTATCTCCATCGGAAAAGAAGTGATAACCCTTCGCTTCAAGCTCTGCGCGCAACTCACGGAAATTGTAGATACATCCGTTGAAAACCAATGTCAGACCTAGATCTGCATCGATCATGGGTTGCTGTGATTTTTCGGAAAGATCGAGAATTCTCAGTCTTCTGTGACCGAAGCCTATATTGCCCCGGATGACGATACCAGATGCGTCGGGCCCTCGGGGACTCAAAACATCTGCCATTTTCGAGACTGCCGAAACCGATGGCGTGCCGCCATCGAACCTGACTTCTCCGCAAATTCCACACATAAAAAGGGTCGAAACCTCCATTGTCATAACGAGAGCGCATCTGTGACCGTAACGCCGTCAAATCCGCTTCGTCTCTTTGCACAGCCCGAAAACTGCTTGCTATATCTGCGGGCTATGCCCTCACGAATGGGGCCGTCGCGTTTGTTTTGGCGGCGGCCCTCCCAGTTGCAAATGCAACAGCGCCGGGATGGTTCCCATTTTTATCGGCTTTTCCTAAACCTTTCCGACGACGGTCGTGGCCTTTGAAAGCATATAATCTTCGGCGGAAACCATATGTTCGTAAGCGATCAGCCGGGCATCCTCCCGTCTGTTATCGATAAGAGCGGCCAGCAGACGATGTTGAAAAACCAGCCCAGCTTCACGAGACGCAGGCGTTGGATCCGCATAGATGGCGCGGGCAACAGGCAAGTTGCGCAAAAGATGGTGAGTGAGCCCGGAAACGAAGCCCAGCAGCCGGTCTGGACATTGTTGCGCTAACAGTGAATGGAAATCCAATTCGGCCACGCGCTGTTGATATTGATCGTCCAGATCGACAGGCGGGCGATCATAAAGACGTATGGTGTTCTCAAGTTGAACAATATCACCATGTGTGAGCTTGCCCGCCAGCAATGCCGCAATTTCCGGTTCCAGCAACTTGCGTATCGAGTAGATTTCGCTCAAGCTAGGCTGATCGAAGAAGAAAAAACTGCCCAGCATTTCCATGGCATGTCGCGCCGATGGCTCCGCCACAAATGCACCCCCGCCCGGCCCGCTTCGCGTATAGATAAGCCCTTGCGTTTCAAGTGCTTTCATGGCCTCTCGAACCGTGCCCTTCGCAGCTTTAAACTGGTCGATCAGCTCCTTTTCCTGTGGAAGGCGGTCACCAGGCTTCAATGTTTTGGCTCTGATGAAATCCTTGATGCGGTCCGCAATTTCTTCCGGCCTGCGCTTGGGCCTTGTTGCCTTCGCGCTTACACGCTCCAGTGTTTCGCCGCTGTTTTTAAGGCCCGTTTTGACCATGCCACTTCTACTCTTTCCTGATGCGTGGTGCGCTATCCAGCAATTGTCGCGTATAGGCGTGTTGCGGGTGATCGAAAAGATCGCGAACGGGAGCCTCTTCCACAATTTCCCCGAAATACATCACTGCCACCCGATCCGAAATGGCCTCTACAACAGCAAGATCGTGACTTATGAAAAGATAGGACAGATCGAATTCCCGCTTAAGCTCATCTAGCAACAAGAGAACCTGAGCTTGTACCGAAACATCAAGAGCGCTGACTGGCTCATCAAGCACGACAATCTCGGCTTCCGCTGCGAGCGTACGCGCTATCGCAATACGCTGTGCCTGTCCGCCTGAGAACTCATGCGGATAGCGTTCCAGCGTGTCTTTGGGCATTTGCACCGCATCGAGCAATTGTAACATTTTCTTTGTGCGCTGCGCTGTGTCGTATTTGCCGAGAAGCTTGAGCGGAACGTCTAGGATCTGTTTGATGGTTTTACGCGGATTGAGCGAGGCGACGGGGTCTTGAAAGACATATTGAATGACCTTGCCGAATGCACGCGCGCCCGATCTACGCAAATCAGTCGCATCGCGGTCAGCGATTTTCATGGTCCCGCTTGTCGGTTCCGTCAGCCCCACAAACATGCGCGCAAGCGTACTCTTTCCCGAGCCGCTTTCGCCTACCACGGCAAGGGTTTCACCTCGCCGCAGATCAAGAGACACTTTTTTGACTGCATCGACCTGATGGCGTTTCCTGCCAAAGAGAGTTCGCCCACCACCAAATGTCTTGGTAAGCTCCCGTGCACTGATTGCAATTTCACTCATGCTTTTATGCCTTTATTCTCACGTCCGAAGACTTTGGCTACCTTTTCGAGAAAGCTCGGGCCTTGTCCGAGTTCCGGCACGCAAGCAATGAGCCGGCGCGTATAGTCATGCCGCGGATTGGATAAGACCGCCCTCGCCGTACCTGTCTCGACAATCTCGCCATCCTTCATCACCGCAACGCGGTCGCAGATTTCTGAAACGACCCCAAAGTCATGGGTGATAAACAACAATGCTATGCCGCGTTCGCGTTGCAACTCACGCAGCAGATCAAGAATTCGTGCCTGCACAGTCACATCCAGCGCCGTCGTTGGCTCGTCTGCGATGATGATATCGGGGTCATTGGCGAGAGCCATCGCAATGCCGACACGTTGGCGTTGCCCCCCGGAAAGCTGATGCGGATAGTGACTGGCGCGTTCTCTGGCGTCTGGAATACCAACCTTCTCAAGCAGGGCTATTGCTTGTTCGCGTCGCTCGGCTGCGGTGAGGCGACGATGCGCTCCAATAGCTTCCTCAACCTGCCATCCAATGGAATACATCGGATGCAGTGTCGTCAGCGGATCCTGAAACACATAGGCCACTTTGTTTCCGCGAAGGATCGTAAGTTCCGTTTCCGGAAGGGAAAGAACGTCCCTGCCCTCCAGAAATATCGAGCCGTTGCGAATAAGCCCGGGCGGCGATGCCACCAGCCCCATGATGGAAAGTGCTGTAACGCTTTTACCTGAGCCGCTCTCTCCAATGAGGCCGAGACACTCGCCCTTGTGCAACTTGAGAGAAATATTCTTCACTGCAGGCGTGAAACGTCCACCGCTGACGAAACCAGTTTCCAGAGCCTCAACCGACAATACCGCATCGTCGGGCGCGTCGGATTTCGTGGCGCGATCACGGGCTATCTCAGTTCTGGCACCGGGGCGTGCAAGCGCTCCAGACCGCAGGCGAGGATCGAGTATATCGCGTACGCCGTCACCAAGCACATTCAAGCTGATCACAAGCAGGAAGATCATCAGGCCCGGGACTATGGAGACATGCGGTGCATTGAAAAGCTGCGCCCTGCCTTCACCCAGCATCGATCCCAGATCAGCTTGTGGAGGTTGCGCGCCCAGACCGAGAAAACTGAGCCCTGCCGTTTCGAGGATCATCCAACCGGCAGTCGTCGACATGGTGATAACGATCACCGGCATGACATTTGGAAGAACCTCGCTCGCCAGGATCGAGAGTGGGCTTTTACCGGAAAGCTGCGCCGCATCGATGAATTCTCGATGGGCAAGACCTAGCGTAACACCACGGACATTGCGTGCAAAAAACGGGATATTGACGACCGCTATTGCGAAAAGCGCATTCATCAAACCGGGTCCAAGGACAGCTACAATCGCCAAGGCAAGCAATATGTAAGGAAATGCCATGAGCATATCGATGCCGCGCATCATCAGATTGTCGGTGCGTCCACCGACAAAGCCAGCGACAAGGCCAATGCAAGAACCGAGGATGGCCGCTATTAAAGTGGCGGCAAAGCCGACCGCCACCGACACGCGTGTACCCCAGATAACCCGGCTTAGAATATCCCGGCCCAGTTGATCCGTACCGAGCAAGTGGCCGGACGTGAATAAAGGCTGCAAACGTGTCGCGGGTGATGTAGCATCTGGATTTGGCAACGGCAGCATGGGTGCTGCCAGAACAACAAGGCAGATTGCTATCAACAGGAAGAATCCGAAAGCAGCCAACCGGTTACTCATGAGTAGTCCCCATGAGGTCAGACGTATCGGCGCGGGACCCGCCGCGGTTTGTGTCAGCAAACTCATGAACGAATCCTCGGGTCAAGCATGGTCTGGAGAATATCGGCAACCAGATTGAAGATGACGTAGCTTGCAGCCACCACAAGAACACCACCTTGCACCAGCAGGATATCGCGTGTGGAAATGGCCTTCACCAACATCGCGCCGATGCCAGGCCACTGAAATACAGTTTCGATATAAACCGCACCGCCAAGGACAAAACCGGCTTGTATGCCGATGACGGGAATAACACTGACAAGGGCAGCGCGAAACGCATGGCGGTAGATCACCCGTCGCTCGTTAAGCCCCTTGGCGCGAGCCGTGCGGATATAGTCTTGTCGCAAGACTTCCAGCATCGCGCTGCGTGTCAATCGCGCGATAACGCCGGCCGCCACAACGGCAAGCGTTCCTGCCGGTAAAATCAGATGCCAGAGCAGGTCCCTCAGATCACCGCCGCCATAAACGGCATACATTCCCGAAGCCGGCAGCACCCGCCAATGAACTGCGAAGAGATAAATCAGCAATAGGCCGAGCCAGAATGATGGAATCGAAATTCCGGCCAGAACCACGAAGGTTATTGCACGGTCGACCCAGCCGAACTGGCGGACAGCTGAGACAATCCCCGCCAGCAATCCCACGATGGAACACAGGAAGAGCGCCACACCAGCCAGGATCAGTGTAGCGTGAAATCGCTCCAGAACTTCATCAAGGACAGGCCTGTTGAGCACAAAGGAACGACCAAAATCGCCATGCAACAGATTGCCGATCCAGATAAAATATTGCTGCACCAGCGGCTTATCCAGACCAAGATCGCGGTTGACCCGCTCAACGTTTTCAGGCGTCGCATAGGAGCCAAGCAATGCGGTAGCCGTGTCGCCGGGGATCATGGCCATCACGAGAAAAACGATGATTGAAAGCCCCAGTAAGACAGGGACGACCGCGGCAAGACGCTTTAGAATATAGGCTGGCATTTCAAGCCCTCCTGTATGTCATGGGAAATTGCTGCCGTGAACTTCGGCAAACGGGCTTGAGGCTTACTCCTTTGTCACGTTTTTCAGATGCAGCAGGAAGGACGGTTGCAGCTTGAAGCCTTTGACAGTCGCTGTTGTGACCGCATTCTGCTTCCAGTTGGCCACAAAAAGCCACGGCGCATCGTCATGCACGATTGCTTGGACCTCGCCGTAGAGCTTGCCCCGTTTAGCCTGATCGGTTGAAGTGCGCGCCTTTTCGAGAAGTGTGTCCAGTTGCGGGTTGGAGTAATAACCGGAATTAAAACCGCCCTTGTCCGGCAAGGCATCCGTACGCAACGTCAGATATGGAACAGTGTCGGGATCATTGGTCATCCACGCCATTTCCGCCATATCGGCTTTGCCATCGAGACCCGTGTTGACGCGGCCCAGAAACGTGTTCCATTCATAGGTTTCGATTTTCACCTTGAACCCAACGGCCTGAAGATCAGCCTGTATTGCTGCTCCCATGGTGATGGGATCAAGCATACCGGAACCGCCCTCCGTCACATAAAATGTAATCTCCGGATTGGTGACGCCTGCTTCCGCCAGCAGTGCTTTGGCCTTTTCTGGATCATAGGGATAAGGCTCTGTATTGTCTTCCACCCAGTTGAAAGCAGGTGGAATGGGGCCGGCCGCCACAGTTGCCGAGCCTTGCAGAACATTGTCGACGAGCGCTGACTTGTTGACGGCGTAATTTGCGGCCTGACGCACTTTTTTATCCGCGAAAGGCCCCGTTTTTGCATTCAGAATCGTGAACCAGACATGAGGTCCTGCCTGCTCTGCAACGGCGAAGTTCCCGTCCAGTTTGAAGGTTGCGAGGTTGTCTGGCGGGACCTCCACCATGACATCAAGACCACCAGCCATCATCTCCGCGACGCGGGTATTTGGATCGGTAATCGGGCGGAATACGATGGCTTCCAAGGCTGGCGCACCATCCCAATAGTCGGGATTCCGTTCCACCACAACGCGTTGACCGGATTGCCATTCGGCAAATTTGAACGGACCTGTTCCCGATGGATGGCGCCCAAATTCCTTACCGTATTTCTTCACGGCTTCAGGCGACACGATCAGACCGGTTGGGTAAGCCAGATTGGACAGGAACGGCGCAAATGGCTCCTTCAGTTTGAACTCGACTGTTGCCGGATCAATCGCATTGACCGCTTCAATCGACGAGAAATTGAAGGAGAGCGGGAACGGCCCCGTGTTGTAGAATGGGTGATCCTCCTTCAGCATCCGGTCGAAGTTGAACTTCACTGCTTCAGCGTTGAAATCGGACCCGTCATGAAATTTGACACCCTGACGCAGCTTGAAGCGATAGATTTTACCGTCATCCGAAATTGTCCAGCTTTCAGCGAGTGCCGGTTCAACCTCAAGCGTTCCATCCTTATAGCGCACGAGACCGTCATACATATTCACGAGAACACGGAAATCATTGGTCGCCGTCACCGTATGGGGATCGAGCGATTGCGGCTCAGCAATCTGTCCCACGATCAGCACGTTTGGCGGCGTTTGAGCCAGCGACGGCATTGCTGATCCTGCAATTGCGAGCGTCATTGCCGCCAGCGCAGCACGAAATAATCTTCTCATAGAGCGATCCCCTTTCGTTATGCCAATTAGCTAACTCTAATTTATAGGCATAAAATCGATGGGATCAATGAATTATCATAATAAATTTCCAACCGAAGAAAATGCTGGGCCTCAGCTGGCCCGCAATATCAGGTGATTTTTTGCTATTCGGCAGGCGTGTCTTCTGGCTTCAAGTCCTGCTCGGCTTTGGTCGATTTCTGATGCGTGAAGCCCTTCAATCCCTTGGCGGTTTCCTCGGCATCGCGCTTTATTTCCACGTCGCTCATAGCGTAATGAACGGCCAATTTTGCAATCGACGTCAAAGCGCTCAAATGAATGCGCTCATATCCGTGAGACGCGTCCACACCGAACGTCAATAGCGCCGTGCGCACGTCATGTCCTGCTTCAACAGCGGAAGCGGCATCGGAACGATAGTAACGGAACACATCTTTCTGCACCTGAATTTCGTGCTGGCCGCAAAGCTCGTAGAGCTTCTTGGTCAGGTGATAATCGAACGGACCGGTCTGGTCAGCCATCGCAAGCGTTACGCCAAATTCGGATGAGTTCTGCCCTGGCGCGGTGGTTCCGTTGTCGATGGCAACGAGAGAGGCAATATCGGGAACCACCACAGCCGATGCGCCGACACCCACTTCTTCACCGATCGTGAAAAGCCAATAGGTGTCTACGGGCGTTTCGACAGCAGCTCGCTGCATGGCTTCAAGTGAGGCCAGCATGATGGCCACGCCTGCCTTGTCATCGAGATGACGAGACACGATGAAGCCGTTATCGATAAACTCCGGTGCAGGATCGACAGCTACAATATCACCGACATCAATGCCAAGCTGAACAAGGTCGTCCTTATTGCGCGCCAGTGCATCGACCCGCAATTCGACATAGGGCCAGCCGACCGGCTGGCTATCCACTTCTTCATTGAAAGTGTGACCGGATGCCTTCAACGGCAGGATTGACCCGCGATAGGTTCCCTTGCCGGAAAAGATGGACACCCGCGCGCCTTCCGCGAAGCGGGCAGACCAGTTTCCGATCGAGACCAGTTCAAGGCGGCCATTATCTTTCAAGTACTTAACCTGAGCACCTAATGTGTCGACATGGGACACTATGCCCCTAGCCGGGCGTCTGGAAACGCCTGGTCGGCGCGCCCGGATTGCACCCCGTCTGGTCAGAATAACCTCCAGACCGAGCATTTCCAGTTCACGTGCTACATAGCGGACGGCTTCATCTGTAAAGCCCGTTGGGCTTGGTATCGCAAGAAGCGCCTTGAGCCGTGCGACGAGATAGTCCTGATCAATGGAGATGGAATTTTGCATGACGCGAATGTCGCAGAATGCGGAAATATCGTCAACAATGCGGGGCCAACTTATCGTAAAGTTGCCCCCGCGAAGTTCAATCATCAGCGATTTGTGAAAACGCTTTCAATCGCTGCTTTTGTTGCTGAAACGACCTGATCCGCTTCGTCCTGCGTCAGACAGAGTGGCGGCGCAAAGCCCAGAATTTCACCTTCCGGCATTGCACGCCCGATGACCCCATTGGCAAGAAGAGCAGCCGAAATCTGCGCTCCAATCTTGAGTGATGGATCGAAGAATTTGCGATCATCGCGATCTTCTACAAACTCGATGGCAGCCATCAGCCCTTCGCCGCGCACATCTCCGACACGCTTGTGATTGCCGATAGCATCGTTGAGAGCGTTACGGAAATAAGCGCCGGTAGAACCGGCATTTTCTACCAGTTTCAGGTCATCGATGAGCTGGAGATTTGCCACACCGGCAGCCGCGCAGATGGGATGCGCCGAATAGGTCCAGCCATGGCCTATCGGTCCCATCTTGTCCGACCCCTTGACCAGCACGTCCCACATGCGATCCGAGACTATAGAACCTGAAAGCGGTGCATAGGCCGACGTCAATCCCTTGGCAATTGTGATCAGGTCAGGCTTCATTCCATAATGTTCGGACCCAAACATGCTGCCCAGGCGACCGAAACCAGTCACGACCTCGTCTGCAACGAGCAGAATGTCGTAATTGTCGAGAACTGCCTGTATCTTTTGCCAGTAGCCAGCTGGCGGCGGCACAATCCCGCCGGTTCCCAACACAGGCTCGCCAATGAACGCTGCGATCGTGTCTGGCCCCTCGGCGAGGATCATTTCTTCAAGCTGATCAGCACAATATTGCGAAAATTGCTCTTCGCTCATCGAGCGATCTTCACGACGGAAATAATAAGGTGCCTGTGTGTGCAAGATGGGTGCACGTGGCAGATCGAACGCGTTATGGAAGGTCGCAAGACCGGTCAGACTGCCTGTCATGACACCCGAGCCATGATAGCCGCGCCAGCGCGAGATGATCTTTTTCTTCTCGGGAAGCCCACGAATATTGTTGTAGTACCATATCAATTTGATGTTGGTTTCATTGGCATCAGAACCGGATAAGCCAAAATAGACGCGGCTCATATGCGCTGGTGCCCGGTCGATAATCATCTTGGCAAGCGTGATCGATACTTCCGTACCGTGGCCGACATAGGCATGATAATAGGCAAGCTTATGAGCCTGCTCAGCGATCGCATCAGCGATTTCCGTCCTGCCATAACCCACATTCACGCAGTAGAGACCAGCAAACGCATCGAGGCTCTTACGTCCATTCACATCGGTGATAAACACGCCCTTGCCTTGGGCCAACACGCGGGTTTGCGTTTCACCACGCGCATGCATGCCCATATGTGTCGACGGATGGAAAAAATGATCGCGATCCCAAGCGGTCAATTCATTGCTGGTGTTCAACACTGTCAGTTCCTTTCACTTCGCGACACATTTATGCGGCGGTATCGATGCACAGATATTTGAGTTCCGTGAACGCGTGGATGCCATGATGTGACCCTTCGCGCCCCAATCCTGATTGTTTCCAGCCGCCAAAGGGGATGGGAGCGCCGGTGATTTTGGCGCGATTGATGGCAACCATGCCGTATTCGAGCGCACGCCCCATCCTCAGTTGCCGTGCACCGTTTGCCGTTACGACATAAGCGACAAGGCCATATTCCGTGGCATTAGCCCGTGCGATGACCTCATCTTCTGTTTCAAAAGCAGTAATTGCAGCAACCGGGCCAAATGTTTCTTCGTGCATAATCGCAGCTTCATTTGGCACATCGACCAGCAAGGTCGGCTCATAAAACAGCGTATTGTCGCCCATACGATTTCCGCCAACAACCACACCTGCTCCACGCGCACGCGCATCCTCAACGTGCTCTTCGGCCTTGGCGACGGCCCGCTCGTGCATCAGGGGTCCGATATCCACACCATCCTCGAAACCCTGACCAACTTTGAGCATAGCGATGCGCGCAGCAAAGGCTTCCGTGAAGGAAGCGAGAATGCCGCGCTGAACAAAGATGCGGTTTGCAGCAAGGCAGTCCTGACCTGAAGTGGCGAATTTGGCAGCCATGGCCACGTCTACGGCTCGCTGGAGATCGGCATCGTCGAAGATGATCAGTGGTGCATGCCCGCCAAGCTCCATGACAAGGCGTTTGACGGTCGCAGCGCATTTGGATGCAATCAACGTGCCAATGTGGGTAGAACCGGTGAAGCTCAAGGCACGTATACGAGTGTCGTTGCAAAGCGTATCGACGATTGGAGCGGCCTTGCCCGTGACTACATTGAAAACACCGGCCGGAAATCCTGCTCTCTCGCCAAGCTCAGCCAGTGCAAGTGCAGAAAGTGGCGTCTCCGACGATGGATGAACGACAACCGGACAGCCTGCAGCAAGAGCCGCAGCTGCTTTTCTGGTAATCATGGCATTTGGAAAATTCCACGGCGTTACCAGACCCACAACACCAAGAGCCTCACGACGCACGAGCATTTCGGCATCGGGCAGATGGCTGGCTATTGTTTCTCCGTTCAGGCGTTTTGCTTCTTCAGCGAACCACTCGATAAAGGCTGCGCCATAGTCGATCTCGCCGAGGGATTCATAGAACGGTTTGCCCTGCTCCAGCGTCAAGAGCACTGCGAGGTCGTCCCTGTTCTGAACAATCAATTCGTACCATCGCCGCAAAATGCCCGCGCGATCCTGAGGGAGGCGCCGTGACCATTCAGGGAATGCCTTTTCCGCGACATCAATCGCTGTAAGCGTCCGGGTTTCATTCAAACTTGCGACACGTGCGAGGCGCTGTCCAGTTGCGGGATCTACAACCGGAAATGTCTCCGCATTCTCGCCCGACATCCAACGTCCGTTGATATAGGCAAGCTCTCGAAAGAGATGCTTGTCCCTGAGCCTTTTAAGCCCGTGGTGTTGTATAGGATGATCCAGAACGGCATTCATGGTGCTTCTCCCAATTCAGGAAAAGCATCTCATGGGAGCACTGTCGATTTGGACCAAAGCAAAGCACAACACAACTGATTTGGACCAATATTGCCCCCGTTTGTAGTCCGCTTGGTCTATGCCGGATGGTCCGCAAGAAGCGATAGCGGCGCAGCGCCGTTCGCGTCCTTGACCAGCTTGGTTACGATATAGGTGAAATAGCGCTCTATACCGATATTCTGGTCCAAGAGGCGATCAATCAGCCTCTGATAGCCATCAATATCGCGCGCGGCGACCATTAGAAAATAGTCCACGCCGCCGCCAACAGACCAACACGAAATGATTTCCGGTAACGCCGAAACGGCACGTTCAAACCGATCAAAGTCGCTCTGACGATGATTACCAAGTGTAATCTGCACAATGACATGCGCGATGGGGGCGACTTTCCGATAGGCAATGTGCGCATGATAACCGGTTACTATGCCCGCTTCTTCCAGTTTGCGGAGACGGAGCCAGCATGGTGTCGGCGACAAGCCGACCTTTTCCGCCAATGCAAGTTTTGTGATTTTCGCATTTTCCTGCACGGCATCGAGAATGCGCAGATCAACGGCATCGAGCTTCAAGGCGGACTTCATTTGGTTGATCCGGTTCAAGTGAGGTTGTCCAATTCGGAGCGCTACTCCTTGGCATGAGCAAGCAGGGCTGGCAAGGCGTGTTCCCAAAACAGCGGCGCAAATCTAATTGTAATGATCCAATATAATCATTGACATGATCTTTTCTGTCTTTCACACATATTGCAACGAAAATAATCAAGACACGGGGAACGAGCTTGCGGCCACACGGTTTCGCATATGGTGCATTATTGCGCCCTGCGTTTGAGCACCAATCAAATTGGCCGCAGCCCTTCCGTTCCTCAACAGGTTTTGAGAGGCTATAGGCGTGTCCGAAACGGTGAGTATCAGGGAAATCGAACAAGCCCGTGACAGGCTGCGAGGCCATGTTGAGCGAACTCCACTTGTCCGCTCAAACGCTCTAAGCAAATTGTCCGGAACAGACATATTCCTCAAACTTGAAAATCGCCAGACCACCGGCAGCTTCAAATTGCGAGGTGCAACAAATGCTGTTCTAAGCCTGTCGGCGTCGAAGAGAAACTTCGGAGTCGTCACGGCTTCAACGGGCAATCATGGTCGCGCATTGGCTCGTGCAGCTTCCTTGCAAGGCCTCAAAGCCACGATCTGCCTGTCTTCGCTTGTTCCGTCAAACAAAGTCGAAGCTATCCATCGACTGGGTGCCGACATTCGCATTGTCGGAAAATCTCAAGATGATGCGATGGAAGAAGTCGCGCGTCTCGTTCGCGACGACAACATGAATTCGATCCCACCGTTTGATGATCCGCATGTAATCGCGGGTCAAGGAACCATCGGGCTTGAACTTCTTGAAAGTTCACCTGAGATCGAGTCCGTGTTGATCCCACTCTCCGGTGGCGGGCTTGCATCAGGCATAGCTGCGGCAATCAAAGCGCATAAGCCGACGGCTAGAATAATTGGCATTTCCATGAAACGTGGTGCAGCGATGCAAGCAAGTCTCGCTGCCGGTAGGCCTGTGAATGTGGAGGAAGTGGATACGCTGGCGGACTCGCTCGGGGGCGGTATCGGCCTCGATAATCGCTGGACTTTTGCCATGTGCCGCGACCTTCTGGACGATGTTGTTCTTCTTGATGAGGAAGAGATTGCAGCTGGCATAAGGCATATGGCCATCCATGAGAACGAGATTGTTGAGGGTGCTGCAGCCGTTGGCATTGGGGTGCTTCTCAGCGGGAAAATTGCAGTTTCCACGCCTACTGCGATCATCGTTTCTGGCGGCAATATAGACCCCCGACAGCATCGCATGATCATGAATGCCAGCGTGGAAGGAGCGACCTGATGGCCGAGATGCGGATATTGAGCGAAGGGGATCTCCGTCAGTTCATAACCCTCGATCTGGAAAGCATTGCCTGTGTTGAGGATGCGTTTCGTGCGCTTGCAAGCGGCAAAGTTAGTATGCCGCCAATCCTCCGGCTCGATATCCCCTCTGAGCGCGGAGAAGTCGACGTTAAAACCGCCTATATTCCTGGCCTCGACAGTTTCGCCATCAAAATCAGTCCCGGATTTTTCAACAATCCGTCCATTGGCTTGCCCTCAACGAACGGCTTAATGATCCAGTTCTCGGCTAAGACTGGACTTATCGAAGCCTTGCTGCTCGACAATGGCTATCTGACAGATGTGCGCACCGCCGCAGCGGGTGCAGTTGCTGCAAAATATCTGGCGCGTGAAGACGCGACCACAGCGGCAATCTTCGGTGCAGGCATTCAGGCCCAGTTGCAGCTGGAAGCCTTGACGCTGGTGCGACCGATCAAAGAAGCTCGTATCTGGGCGCGTGACTTCACCAAAGCGAAAAGTGTAGCCGCTAGTCTGGAACAGAAACTCAGTATCCCAGTCATTCCTGTGCAGGATGCTCGAAAAGCCTGCGCTGGTGTTGATATCATCGTCACGACGACTCCATCTGAAACACCGCTTCTCGACGCCGACTGGCTAGAGACAGGGCAGCATCTCACTGCAATGGGTTCTGATGCTGAACACAAGAATGAAATAGATCCCGCGATCTTCCGCCGTCCAGTCCTCTACGTTGCAGACAGCTTGAGCCAAACGCGCAGACTGGGCGAATTGCATCATGCAATTGAAGCCGGGATTGTCAGAGCCGATGCTTCTTTGCCGGAACTCGGACAGATCATTTCCGAGGACGGTATTTTTCATCGCAATGCCGAAGACATCACATTCTGCGACCTGACGGGTACGGGGGTTCAGGACACCGCTATTGCACGTCTTGCGACTGAGCGGGCGACCAAGCGCAACGCGGGCACCAAAATCGACTCGAACAAATCTGCTGGAGGCAATCAATGAGCGTTGAACTCAATTTCACCCGCGCCGAGTATGATGCCAGAATTGCCAAGACCAGACGCGCGATGGAAAAGGCGGGTTTCGATATTATCATCGTAACGGACCCATCCAACATGCACTGGCTGACCGGTTACGACGGCTGGTCCTTCTATGTCCATCAATGTGTCGTTCTTGCGATGGATGGAGAACCGATCTGGTATGGGCGCGGTCAGGACGGAAACGGCGCAAAGCGCACGGCTTGGATCGGTCATGACAGCATCATTGGCTACCCGGATCATTATGTGCAGTCGCTGGAGCGGCATCCGATGGATTTGCTGGCGTCCATCCTGGACGACAAGGGGTGGGGCAACAAGACAATCGCGGTGGAGTTCGACAATTACTGGTATACCGCCGCCGCCCATCATGCCTTGCAGAAAAACCTGCCAAACGCGCGTTTCAAGGATGCGCAGGGGCTGGTGAACTGGCAACGCGCCGTCAAAAGCTCCACAGAGATCGACTATATGCGCAAGGCTGGCCGTATTGTTGAAGCCATGCACAAGCGGATCGTAGACACGATCGAACCGGGCATGCGTAAATGCGATCTGGTGGCGGAAATCTACGATGCGGGAACGCGTGGCGTCGGTGAATTTGGCGGTGATTATCCGGCCATTGTGCCGCTCTTGCCGTCTGGCGCAGATGCTTCGGCTCCGCATTTGACTTGGAACGACTTACCGATGAAGTCCGGCGAAGGCACGTTCTTTGAGATCGCCGGTTGCTACAAGCGCTATCATTGTCCACTGTCTCGCACGGTCTTTCTCGGCAAGCCCACGCAGGCATTTCTCGATGCCGAAAAGGCCACATTGGAGGGGATGGAAGCGGGTCTTTCAGCTGCCCGTCCCGGCAGTACATGCGAAGATATTGCTGCCGGATTTTTCGACGTTCTGAAAAAATATGGCATCGTGAAAGACAATCGCACAGGCTATTCGATTGGGCTTTCCTATCCACCAGACTGGGGCGAACGCACAATGAGCCTGAGATCCGGCGACCGCACTGAATTGCAGCCGGGCATGACTTTCCACTTCATGACAGGGCTTTGGCTCGAAACCATGGGGCTGGAGATCACCGAAAGCATCGTCATTACCGAAACCGGCGTCGAATGTCTTTCAAACGTACCGCGCAAGCTGGTGGTCAAGGACTAGGTCTGTCATGATGCACACAACGCCCCCTTCCCGCCCTTCCCCAATCACGCCGAGTGTCGATCTCAACCGGGATGGGATTCAGCATGGTCATTTGCGGCTGCCTTGGTCGCGGGACGATTCCGCCTGGGGTTCGTTGATGATCCCTATCTGCGTGATCCGCAACGGCGACGGTCCGACAGCGTTGCTTACAGGCGCCAACCATGGCGACGAGTATGAGGGTCCCGTTGCACTCTATGATCTTGCAGCGAACCTGAAGCCGGATCAGATCAAAGGTCGCGTTATCATCGTGCCAGCGATGAATTTTCCGGCCTTTCAAGCTGGTACACGCACCTCCCCAATTGATAAAGGCAATCTCAATCGCAGTTTTCCGGGCCGCCCTGATGGTGCCGTGACGGAGAGAATTGCCGACTACTTCACCCGCTATCTGTTGCCGGAAGCCGATATCGTTCTGGACTTTCATTCAGGAGGTCGCACGCTGGATTTTCTGCCCTATGCGGCTGCTCATGCTTTGCCGAACAAAGTGCAGGAGAAGAATTGCTTCGCCGCTGTGAAAGCTTTCTGCGCGCCCTATTCGATGCGCATGATCGAGATTGATGCCGTTGGCATGTATGACACAACTGCGGAAGAAGCAGGGAAGCTCTTTGTAACAACAGAGCTTGCCGGTGGTGGTACCATATCCGCCCTAACGGCTACTATTGCCAAACGCGGCGTTCGCAACCTTTTGCGTCATTCCAGCATTCTGGAAGGTGAGATAGAATATTCGCCGACTGTCTGGCTTGATATGCCGTCACAGGATTGTTTCGGCTTTGCAGACACAGATGGGCTTCTGGAGCCACTTGTCGATCTGGGTTCCGCAGTTCGCAAAGGCGATGTCGTTGCCCGTGTGCATAGCATCGCGCGAACGGGCGGCGCGGCGCAGGAATATCGCGCTGCACTCGACGGTGTTCTGGCTGCACGCCACTTTCCAGGCCTCGTCAAGATGGGCGATTGCCTCTCGGTCATTGCCACGATCTGCGAGGCGCCCGTCGCAAGCTAGCGAGCCAACAGAGACACTGAAGCAATAAGCCGGTGCCAACAAAACCGGTAATTTTAAAGAGGAGTGAACACGATGCGCATGAAACTTTACACGATTTCCACTTTGCTTTCTGCGGCTGCTACGCTTGCCCTCACCTTGCCGTCTCAAGCCGTCACGATTGACGACCTTAAAAGCGCTGGCTTTGTGCGTGGGGCAACTGCCAACGAGATGCCCTATGGCTATATGGATGAAAGTGGCGCGGCCAAGGGTATCGGTCCCGATGTCGCTGCGGCGATCTTTAAAAAGCTTGGCATCGAAGAAGTCGACTGGACCGTGACGCCGTTCGGCTCCCTCATTCCCGGCTTGAAAGCGAAGCGCTTTGAGTTTGTTGCGGCTGAACAGAATGTCCTGCCGGAACGCTGCAAGCAGGTGCAGTTCACGGTTGCCAATTCCAGCTATGGCGAAGGCCTCTTGGTGCCCAAGGGAAATCCGAAAAACATCCACTCATACGATGATATCAAGAAAGACCCTTCCTTGAAGGTCGCGATTGTGTCGGGCGCTGATCAAATCGACTTTCTGCATGGAATGGGGATAGACGAGTCGCAGATCGTCATGATCCAAGGCAATGCCGATGCGCCATCCACCGTGCAAACTGGTAGAGCTGATGCCTATGCTGCAACCGAACTGACGGTTGCAAAGCTCGTTGAGAACTCCCCCCAGCTGGAACAGGCTCATCCGTTCACTGACCCCGTCGTTGACGGCAAATCGGCACGAAGCTTCGGCGCTTTCAGCTTCCGCCCTGAAGACAAGGACTTCTATGCGGCTTTTAACAAAGAACTTATCGAGTTCAAGAAGACAGACGACTATAAAAAAATACTGACAACATATGGACTTAGCGAAGAAAGCGTAGAAGCTGCACGCACGGCAGACACAGCAGCGCTCTGTAACGCAAAGTAAGCTTGTCAGCACCCGCCGGTCTAAATGGGGTCGGCGGGGCCAATCCTTTCTCTGCCCGGGAGACGACCCTATGCATTGGACGGAATATCTACCCGCCCTTTTCAAAGGTGCCCAAGTCACCATCATTCTGGCTCTCAGCTCGATGGTGATTGGCACGATACTCGCATTTGCTGCTGGCATAGCTCGCTTTGCAGGTGGACCGCTATTGTCTGCCATTGCAGTGATCTATATTGAAGTCTTCCGTGGTACATCGCTTCTCGTGCAGCTGTTCTGGCTCTACTATGCTTTGCCGCTTATCGGCATTTCCTTTGACCCGATCACGACCGGTATCGTGGGGCTGGGACTGAATATAGGTGCTTATGGCGCGGAAGTCGTGCGTGGCGCACTGCAGGCCGTGCCGGAAGCCCAACATGAAGCTGCGCGCGCGTTGAATTTTGGCAAGCGGCACACGCTGTTTCATATTGTCTTGCCACAGGCAATCGTGGAAATGATGCCAGCCTTTGGCAATCTCGCTATCCACAATCTCAAGGACACTGCCCTTGCCTCTCTTATCGCTATCAGTGATTTGACATTTCAGGCCCAGAGATTGCGCAACCTGACGCTGGATAGCGTCACCATTTACTCCCTGACACTGCTTGGCTATTTCGCGATGGCCCTGGTGCTTGCAACCGCAATCCGATGGTTGGAGCGCCGTCTCCGACGCCAGACAATGGCTGGAGGTTTCGCATGATATATGGTTATGCCTGGGACACCTCGTCCACCCTATCCTTCGCCATATCAATCCTGCCGATCCTCGCCATCGGTCTGACCGTCACGCTGAAAGCCGCAGCAACCGGCTTTGCCATCGCTTTGGTACTTGGACTGGTCTTCGCGCTTTTGCGCCGTAGTCGTTTCAAGATCATATCCTGGCCCACCGTTGTTGTTGTGGAGTTTCTGCGCGATACACCACTCTTGGTCCAGCTCTTCTTCCTCTATTACGTTTTGCCGGTCTACGGCATCGTCCTGCCCGCGTTTTTGACAGGTGCACTGGCACTTGGCCTGCAATATTCGGCCTACACATCGGAAGTCTATCGCGGCGGCATTGAGGCCATCCCTCGCGGACAGTGGGAAGCAGCGCGCGCGCTCAATTTAACTCCATGGCGGACCTATCGCGATATCGTCATTCCGCAAGCAGTTCCCCGCATTGTCCCAGCCATGGGCAATTATCTGGTTTCAATGCTCAAGGAAACGCCGGTTCTGTCGGTGGTCAGCATTGTCGACATGCTCAATCTTGCAAACCTGATTGGTGACCGTACGTTCGAGTATCTCGTACCATTGTCAATGGTTGGCCTGATCTTCCTCATCCTGACGCTCATCTGCTCGACAGCCATCCGTGTGCTTGAGCGCAAACTTCCAAAGAACGGGATCGCTCTCAAATGACCCAGGAAATCATTCGCTTTCAGAACGTCGTCAAACGCTTTGGAGCACTGACCGTATTGGATCAGTTCAATTTCTCGGTCACCACCGGCGAGAAAGTCACGCTCATCGGCCCTTCCGGCTCAGGTAAATCTACCGTGCTTCGGATATTGATGACCCTCGAACCCTTTCAGGAAGGCACCCTGGAATTAGATGGCATGCCCTACCATGAAGCGGGCGGCAAGGAACCGTTTCATGCCAGTGAAGCGCATCTACGCAAGATCAGATCGCATGTCGGAATGGTGTTTCAAAGCTTCAATCTCTTTCCTCACATGTCCGTGTTGCGCAACATCATCGAAGCGCCGGTTCATGTCCTTGGGCTCAAGCGGGCCGAAGCCGAAGCGCGCGCGCTGGACCTGCTATCGCTTGTTGGTCTTTCGGACAAGAAGGATCACTATCCATCACAACTATCAGGCGGCCAACAGCAGCGCGTCGCCATCGCACGATCTCTTGCAATGCGTCCTCGCGTTCTGCTCTTTGATGAACCGACATCCGCGCTCGATCCCCAGCTAGTCGGCGAAGTGCTATCGGTCATACGCAGCCTCGCACAGGAGCACGATCTCACCATGCTTCTGGTGACCCATGAGATGCGCTTTGCGCGCGAAGTCTCTGATCGCGTGTGCTTTTTCGACAAAGGACGCATCTGCGAACAGGGCACGCCCGAACAGATATTTCAAGCGCCGAAAGAACAGCGAACCAAGGAGTTTCTTCAGTCCGTCCTGTAAGGTCAGGCGATGGCGCCGACATCATAAACAGGAGGAAGTTGCGCGCAGGTCTCTCGGATTGTCTCGAGCGCCTTGCGCAATGCAGTGCGGGACAACCGCCCGCCAAGGCAAATCCGAATACCTCCGTGACCACGATCAGCGCCAGCCACAAACGGATCTGAAGGCGTTACCGCAACGCCTTTGTTGGCCAGTGCTCTCACCAGCCCATCTTCCGACCAGTGGCGCGGAATCTTGAGCCAGGCGCATAACGACAGCGGATTGCTCCCCGCGATCAAAGGCCCCAGAATATCGCTGACCTGCGCCTGTCTTGTTCTCAACTCGCCGCGTTGGATCTCGAGCAGTTCATTGACAGTGCCGTCCTCGATCCAGCGGCTTGCCATTTCGCCTAGAAGGTTAACCCCGCTCCAACTGGTCACACGCAAGATGGACGCGACACGGATGGAATATTGCGAGGGCACAACGAGATAGCCGGTACGAAGTCCCGTCATTACAGTCTTTGTGAAGCTCGTGACGAAAAAGCCGAGATCTGGAAGCAATTCCGGCATTGAGGGCAATCGTTCTTCCAGTATCGGTTTGTAAACCTCGTCTTCGATAACACACACGTCATATCTGGCTGCGATTTCAGCAATCGCCATGCGGCGTTGCGCGGACATGAGATGACTTGTTGGATTGCCAAGAGTTGTGATCAAAACAAGCGCACGCACATCTCCGGCTTTGCATGCCATTTCAAAGGCATCCGGAATGACGCCTTGTTCGTCGATTGGCAGACCGCGTAACGTAAAGCCGAGCACGTTTGCAAGCCCGATAATACCATGATCAGTCAAGCGTTCAGTCAGTACAACCTCACCCGGTTGAACAATCGTCGCTACCGCAAGAAACAAGCCATGCGCCGCTCCATTCGTAATAACAATACGGCCCGGATCTACATCAACGGAAAGTCCGCGTAGCCATTCCTGCGCAACTGCACGGTGACGATCCAGACCGGCGATTGGACGACATGGCCGCATGAAGCTGGCATTTTCGGATTGGCTCAACTGTTCGAACAAACGCTTTGAGGCCCGCTCATGCGCTTCTGTATAGACAGCCCGAATAATCGACATATCGGCAGTACCGCTTGGGTCACGGTCCAGCATGAAACGATCAGCACGCTCGGTCACACGATTGCAGACATATGTTCCGCGACCAACCTCGCCGCGTAGATAGCCGCGTCGTTCGGCCTCTTTATAGCTAATGCTGACAGTTTGAACCGAGAGACCAAGCCTGTGCGCCAACTCGCGATGGGTCGGCATTTGGGCCGACGGTTGCAGAATGCCGTTCTCTATATCGTCGACAATTTTTTCTGTCAGGAGTCGATGCTTGGTTGCGCCTTTGCGCAACTCCAATACAGGTTTCCACATGCGCGCACGGGCTCCATCATGACAAAATATCGATTGAACTGTTATATCGGTTTTTTGTCATGATATACACATTAAATCCGGCCCGAACGAACTTCACCCACAAATTGTGAAACCGTGGAGTTATGATTGCGTGATCCATTCCGCGTCTTCTCCGGGACATGGTTTAACCTCAGAATAGCCCCGAAACTAACTCTTTGCCGTCACATTGGACCTGTGCACTGGCGTCGTCGCCCCAAAACGCCTCAAGCAAAAATTCTGGAAAGGAAAGATGATGCCAAGAATTGCATCGCTTGCATTCGTAACTCTCGTCGCCCTGACCCCTGCCGCAATAGCTCAGCAACAGGCACCGCAGCCTCCGGCCAATTCAGCACCTGCGACCCAGCAACCATCGACAGCGCCAACCATACAAACCGTATCGGTCGTTGACATCAAGGAACTCCCCGCCGAAAGTCAGAAGGAAGTCCAGGCTGTCGTTGAAAAGCGGAGTGCCGATGATCTTACCAAGCTACGAACATCCGTAAAAACATTCCCTCAGGCGCGCGAAGCGCTTCAACAAAAGGGCATGAACGAGCAGGATGTCATTGCAGCCAGTCTATCGGAAAATGGGGCTTTAACACTGATCACGAAGAAGGCGAGCTAGACGACCGCGCTCACGCATCGCATCCTTTGATAAATACCCCGTTGAAAACATAAAGTCGGGCCGGAACGGTCCGATTTTCCAGATCAAGCTTCACTAAAGCTGTCTCGAAGCGAGGCAATATCGTTATGATACTCAATATGGCCATCACGGATGATAATACCGCAATCGCCGTACTGTATGATTTGCGATAGTGAATGCGAAACCATGATCCCCCGCGCATGTGAAATTTTGGCGTCAAGCGCGGCCTTGGATTTGGCTTTGAAACGTTCATCTCCCACGGCTATAATTTCATCAATCAGATAACAATCAAAGTCGATAGCAAGGCTCATACCAAAAGCCAAACGAGCTTTCATCCCGCTGGAATAGGTTTTGACGGTTGTTGCTGCAGCAGTTACACTGCAAAAATGACGGTGTTTAAAGACATTGATGGCCTATTATCGCAGACTGGTCGGCTATTGATCAGGTTTTGGCCGCAACTGCTTCTGATTGGCGCGATTGGATACATCGCGCGAGACTTATTGATGGGTGCAGCCGTTGCGACAGGTCTCAAGTTTCCTCTGGGCGGCATGGTGATACTGTCGCTGGTTGTTCTGATTAAACTCCTTGTCTTCATCACGATGTTTGCAGTTTTGCGACCCGGCCTGCCTGTACTGACAGCCTTGCGGGAAAATTCTGCTCCAGCAGCAAACGCTCAAAAGGACGATAAGCGCAGCGACCACTTACTCATAGTGACAGCCGCAGCCATTCTGCCATTCTTTGCCTATTATGCCGCCTGGGGATTTCTGGGAGACACAATTCGCGAATATTCGAGACAGGCTTTTGATCGCGCGGCCTTTGGGGAAAAAATTCAGATATTTGATCTTGTACGATCCCGCAGTTTGATTGCGGCGATCTGCCTCTGCTGGTTCATACGTTGGATTGCGAAGAAAAGCGCGGACAAGACGCAGTCACCGTGGCTTCGCCTGCTGATCGTAGCAGCTGACGCAAGCTGGATTTTCATCGGTCTTTACGCCCTCGACAAATGGAAAGACGATTTTATCGCGTGGTTAGGAGCCGGTTCGTTTCTCGAATATCTCGAAGCTCAGGCGACGTGGTTCTCAATACAGGCCTATGCGGCGGTTTCAAGTTCTGTCCCTGTTGAATTTCGCGAACCGGATTTCATAGAACAGGCAAAGAACCTCTTCTTTTATGCATTGCTGCCACTGGTCTGGTTGGTGATGACATCCATTATCTATGGTTATGATCTATCCGCAAAGCGGGCATCAGTCCCTCCTCTGCCGTCACGAGGGGCCACTTTAAGAGTTTGGTTAAAGGACTTCGCGGCTCACTATCTGGGCGGTTATCGTTCGCGATATCGACCGGTCTGGACCTGCCTGAGACTTGTGTTTGGGGCCGGACTTGGAACCTTGCTGAGTTTCATTGTGTTTTACAAAGCAATCAGTTGGGCCGGTGCATGGATCTGGTATGCCATCACCCATAGCCTCGGCCCTTATGGCATCGAAACGTGGCAACGCATCTCCGATATTCTGGTCATCTTGATCGGGAGCCCGTCAGAACTTGATGGTGGAATCTTACTTGATGCGGTACGGGTTGCGCTTCTGGCAGGCGTGCTTGAATATTCAGTCGCAGGCGGGTTGTCGGGCACTACTTCAAAATCACGCTCTGCTGTGGTTCGCCCTGCATCGCAATCTTGACTGTGAAATCCTTTGCAGCGGCGGGGACAAGAAACGTTTCGGCAATTTGCACGGTTCCCTTCTCCGCGCTTTGAATGAGATTAAGACAGTGCTGTTTTTCTGCCGCGTCCGGTTTCAACTTTTGCAAAATGCGATCCGTAAGAAAGGTCGGGCTCCAGCTTCGGTTTTGACTATCCGTCAGGGCAATAATGCAAGGCATTGCCTGCTTGAACCGATCAGGATCATCAATATTGAGTTCCAGTTCCGCCACAATCATACTGGTCTGCGGCAGCTCGCCGGGAAGCGGCGTCAGCGCCAGAAGCTTCCAGTTCGCACCTGCATAGCCCGGCATTTCGCCGCGTTCGGCTATTGTCGGTTGACGTAATTTCTTCTGCGCCCATTCTATATAGCCACCGCGTGAATGGACCAGAACCGCAAGCGGAATGAATAGCAACAGCAGTGCGAGGCTGATCCAGAAATTTCTTTTCTCGCGCCGGGCTTGTTCCACCATCATTGCACCTCCAGCGCCCAAGGTTGAATGCGACCACCGCGCTTGATCAGGATCGCGGGATGGGTGTGGCTTGCATCGAGAGAATTGATACGAATCTCGGCCTGCTGCGCGAGCGGAGTGATCAGGCTTTCTGCCACGAGAAGAGAGCCACCGTTGATTTCACGTTCCGGCAATTCGAATATGAGAAGAACGGGCCTCGGAATGCCCGGCTCCAGCCTTTCAGACCCAAGCAACCCCCACGCATTGGTGATCCGTTGGCTCATCGAATATTGCGCTCCACTCGGTCCCTGCCACAAGGCCGACATCAGATTGATACTCTCTTTGTCCGCTCTGGCCGCAGCTTCGAGCACCAGCCATTTACCCGAGCTGGTGTAATTGCGATCAGTTCCGAAACTCGATGTAACCAGCTGATCTGCTATGTAGCTATCCGCAACACCTATGGTGAATTTGGCAGTTGAGAGCGGCTTTCCCTGTTCACCCTTCACTTTAACCATCGAAACGATATCACTGTAATATGGCGTCGAATGCTGCATGGCGTACAAGGCACCAACAGTAACGACTACGGCAATGATGGTCAGCAGTATCCGTCTCATCCGCTGTCCCCGGGTGCAGCGTCGGTTACTTTCAGCTCGACGACGCCAACGGGATCGCGATCAAGCCAGTTGGATGCGCCATAGAGGTTATCGCGCTTTTTGTATATCTGGCTTCCGACTAATAGTCTTATTTCATCAGGCAACGTGACATTGGCTGGAACTTCCCAGGCAAGTGTCAGTTTTTCCGGCAGTCCTGGGTGGATCGCGCCGGCAACAAATTTGTCTCTGTCGAGATAGATCGTCGGATTAATCAACGCTGCTATCGGGGGATCAGGCATGAGCAATTTGATCGGGACAAATGCCGATTCCGCCGAGCGGTTATCCGCTTCAAAATCGATCAGAAGAAACTTTTTGGGTTCAATTGGCTGACGTCCAGTTGGGGGCGTATTGCTCAACCGCGCATCGAATACTGTGATATTCCATTGTCCGGTATCGATCGTTCCGCCTTCCGTGACGACCTGTAGCGGCTGCGGATTGGCGGCCTCATAGATGGCCGTCGCATAGGAGATTACACTCGCCAATGCGCTACCGACGCCCGCAATGATGATCGTGGCAAGACGCTGCCGGACCGTTTTTCGCTTTTCGTCCGCCATGACCCTCCCCGTCTTTGGCGTTTCAACGATTGTCCCGAGCCCGCTTATGCCCCCTATAGCATGATCCCTCCGTTTCGTCACCTCAAGCTACGTTGTCGCTTAAGGTGACATTTCATATGACCACTATGGAGCAGATAGCAGGGTCTCACCCGGCAATAAGAGGCGGATTGATCTGGGCAAAACCTGCCTGACGTTGGTAAGGAAAATGCGGATATGGTGCCGTAACTGCGCTGGCTGCATCGAGTGTTGCAATCTGCTGGGGAGACAATGACCAGCCAACTGCACCAAGATTCTGGCGCAATTGCTCTTCATTACGGGCCCCCACAATAACCGAAGCCACAGTCGGTCGCGACAATAGCCAGTTCAGCGCCACTTGCGGTACCGTTTTGCCGGTTTCTCCCGCCACGGCATCCAATGCATCGACAACATTGAAAAGATGCTCCGTTTCCACGGGCGGGCCATAGCTCGCGGTCTCGTGGAGACGACTGCCTTCAGGCAGAGCTTCGCCCCGCCTGATTTTCCCCGTTAACCGGCCCCAGCCAAGTGGGCTCCAGACCAAAGCGCCCAGTCCCTGGTCGGCTCCAAGCGGCATCAGATCCCACTCGTAATCCCGACCGATCAATGAATAATAGACCTGATTGGCAATATAGCGCGGCCAGCCATAACGATCTGCAACAGCGAGCGCCTTCATGATCTGCCAACCGGAAAAATTCGATACGCCGACATAGCGGACCTTGCCAGCCCGCACGAGCATATCAAGCGTGGACAGGACTTCCTCCACGGGCGTATGCGCATCAAAAGCGTGAAGTTGCAGAAGATCGATGTAATCCGTACCGAGTCGTTTTAGCGCCTGTTCCACGGAACGGATCAGCCGAAATCGAGAGGAACCCGCATCATTGGGACCTTCTCCAATCGGCAGGCTCATCTTGGTTGAGATAATGACACTGTCGCGCCGTCCGCGGATTGCAGCGCCCAGAACTTCTTCCGAAGCGCCGTTCGAATAGACATCCGCTGTATCAAACAGGTTGACACCTGCTTCCAAACATATGTCGATGAGGCGGCGTGCCTCATTCACATCTGTGTTTCCCCATGCGCCGAACAAGGGGCCTGTTCCACCAAACGTTCCCGCTCCAAAGCTCAAGGTTGATACTTTGAGGCCTGAACGTCCCAGATAACGATACTCCATAAGGTATTGCCTTTCAAAACGATGGGGTAATGTGGCGCCCGCAACACTTGATGAATAAACAATAGACCGCCCTCGTCCTGTGATATAGATTGTAATAATTCAAATCATTTGTGAATTAAAAGACCAATGGCTAGATCAGAGATCAACCGTTCTGGCGAGATGGAAGTCTTTGTCAGCGTAGTGGAACAAGGTGGGTTTTCAGCTGCGGCCAGAGCTTGCCGAATGACGCCTTCCGCAGTGAGCAAGCTTGTCGCCCGATTGGAAGCGCGGCTTGGCGCACGCCTGATCAATCGTTCGACGCGCGCGCTTCAGCTTACGCCTGAGGGATGTGCATTCTACGAGCGCGCAACCCGAATTCTTGTCGACATTGAAGACGCCGAACGTGTTGCAGGCGTCGGAGAAAGGCCCGTCGGGCGCATACGTTTCAGCACCAGTCCATCCTATGCAACGCATGTTCTGGCGCCGATTTTGCCCACATTTCTGGAACTTTATCCGGACGTCACGCTTGATCTGACGCTGAGCGACACCGTTATCGATCTGCTGACCGAGAGGATTGATGTGGCAGTGCGGGCGGGACCACTGAAAAGCTCAAGTCTCGTCGCGCGCAAACTTGGTGAAACATCGCTGATCGTGGTTGGTGCACCTGCATATCTCGCCCGTTTCGGCACACCGCAAACGCTCGAAGAACTCGCTTCGCACAATCGCATTGGTCTTGGATATATACGCACAACAGATGGTTGGCCGATGGTCCAAAACGGTGAGAACATCGTCGTTCCAACGGTCGGGCGCGTTCAGGCCAGTGATGGGGAAGCGGTACGGCGCCTGGCTCTCAGTGGAACAGGACTTGCACGTTTGACCGAATTCACTGTTCGCGACGATATCGCCGCTGGAAAGCTCGTGCCTGTTCTGGAACATTTAAACCCGCATGACCGGGAGGCGTTCCATGCTGTTTACATCGGTCAAGGTGGCCCGCTGCCATCAAGGGTCCGGGTACTTCTCGATTTTCTTGCTGAAAGAGGCCGCGTAACCTGACACGATTAGCCCCCGACAACTCTTCTGTCAGGGGCAGTTTTTGAAGTCAAACCGCTTTATTCGGCGGGTTGAGCCACACAATTGACATCCGAGCTCGATGTTGTCCGCTCACCAGACAAGGCTCGCTGTCCTAATCCGACGATCAGAACGGTTGTCACGGTTGCCACAATCGACACCCAAAAACCGTTCGCAGCGCCAAAATTGTCGACTACCCAGCCTGCAATAAACGCCCCGAGCGCCATGCCGATACCAATCCCCGTCATGACCCATGTGATCCCTTCGGTCAGCATGGTTTCTGGCACCCGGCGCTCGATGAGACCAAAAGCAGTGATGAAGGTGGGTGAAATGGCAACACCGCTGACGAAGACGGCCAGAGCGAGCAAGGCAACCGACGAGCTGGCAAACAAAAGGGGTACCGCTGTAACGGCGAGTACACTGACCGCGATCAGCAGTTGTAGCGGTAACTGAATTCTTGGCTTAAGCGCACCGAGCGTCAGCCCGACAACAAAAGACCCGATGGCGTAGACACCAATCACCAGGCTTGCCATATTGGGCTGACCGAGCTCTCTGGTGATTGCCACAGCACTGACTTCCGCGGTCGCAAAGGTTGAGCCAACGAACACAAGAGCCAGCGTTATAATCTGAACAGAACGAAGCCGGATAGCTGAACGCTGCGGACCTGTTTGATCAGAAGCACGAACCTTCGGCTCTGTCGAACGCTGCGCAAGGAACGCAATAGTGCCTAGTGCGAGAAAAACCGTGCTGATCAGCATCCCGGCCTCTGGAAACAACGCGACAGCCAGGCCAACTGAGAGTGAAGCGCCAGCGATATAGACCAGCTCATCGGCTGCGGATTCAAAGGCAAAGGCTGTGTTCAACTCTGGCCTTTCTCGAAAGATTTCCGTCCAGCGAGCCCTTACCATCGCAGGTATGCTTGGCATCGTTCCCGCCAGAAAGGCAGATGCAAACAGGGTCCAGTTTGGCCATTTCTGATTGGCGGCCAGAATGAGCGCTACAAATGCGACCACGGAAATGACAGTAAATGGCCCGACGACCGCCCGCTGTCCGAATTTGTCGACGGCTCTTGAGATCTGTGGCGAGAGAAATGCGTTGGTCAGCGCGAATGTCGCCGAAACCGCGCCTCCAAGCCAATATTCTCCATGCGTCAGAGACAACATCGCGACAATTCCAATTGGGGCCATTGCCATTGGAAGTCGTGCGAAGCCTGCTGCGCCTGAAAATCCAAGGGCACCCGGCGCTCGGAAAATCTCTCTATAAGGATTAGACATGGACGTGTTCCTTGATGATAAGGATTTACCACTTACATACGTGGCGTATGCTAATTAATTAGTTGATACACGGCGTATGTCAACTAATATACGCACCGTATGCGAAATTGGAGAATGATATGCGCAAACCCCGCAGCGAGATGATCGCGGAAACCCGGGCAAAATTACTTGCAGCCGGGCGTCAGGCATTCGGAACGGTTGGCTATGCGGACGCTTCAATGGATGACTTCACAGGCGCAGCAGGTCTGACACGTGGCGCGCTGTACCATCACTTCGGCGACAAGAAAGGGCTTCTGCAAGCTGTCATCAGCCAGATTGATGCCGAAATGACGGACAGACTTTGCGCAATTTCTTCGCAAGCTGAAACGCCCTGGCAGGGCTTCGTTGACGAGAATGTTGCCTATGTCCAAATGGCTCTTGAGCCGGAAATCCAACGCATCATGTTCAGAGACGGGCCAGCGGTGCTTGGAGACCCATCCGGCTGGCCGAATGCCAATGGCTGTATTGCAACAGTTGCCCGCAGTCTCGCCGATCTGCAAAAAGCTGGCATTATTGTCGCTGTCGACCCGGAAGCTGGCGCACGTCTCATCAATGCGGCAAGCAGCCGTGCAGCACAATGGATCGCCAATGCAGACGATCCGGAGGTCATATCGGAAAAAGCTGTCCAGACATTTCGTATTTTCCTTGAAGGGCTGCTTTTAAAAAAGGAAACAGCGGCGGCGCACTCCGAAGCCTGAGATTGGTGCTGGCTTTTCCCCGTCTTTCGTAACGCTGTCGCCCACGCGGAAAATCCTTCCCCGAAGTAGTCTATAAAAAAGATATAATATCTCCCCTCCTGCGTCGCTTGTGCGATGCTCCTCCTAAGACGGTTTGTTTGCAGCAAATCATGAAACGGAGGCGCTCATGAGCAAGACGATCCATTTCAATGCATTCGACATGAATTGCGTTGGCCATCAGTCTCCCGGTTTATGGGCGCATCCGCGCGACCGGTCCTGGAAATATAAGGATCTCGATTACTGGCAGAATCTGGCACGCACACTGGAGCGCGGCATCTTCGACGGCATATTCATCGCGGATGTGGTTGGTTATTACGATGTTTATAAGGGCAACAACTATCATGCCCTGCATCAGGCGGCACAAATCCCGGTCAATGATCCGATCCAGCTGGCTGCTCCCATCGCGCTGGCAACGGAGCATCTTGGCATCGGCATTACTGCTTCCACTTCCTTTGAGCATCCCTACACTTTCGCGCGACGCATCGCGACAGCAGACCATCACACAAAGGGACGCATTGGCTGGAATATCGTTACGTCCTATCTGGAAAGCGGAGCTAAAAATATTGGTCAGTCGGGCCTGCAAAAGCATGACAACCGGTATGATATCGCCAATGAATATCTCGAAGTGATCTACAAGCTACTTGAAGGATCATGGGAAGATGATGCCGTTGTGCGCGATCGGGACAACCGTATTTTTACCCGGCCTGAGAAAGTGCACGAAATCGCGCATAAGGGACGATATTTTGATGTTCCGGGTTATGGTCTGACCGAACCGTCACCACAACGCACGCCGGTTCTCTATCAAGCCGGTGCGTCCGGTCCAGGGAAGAAATTCGCATCTGAACATGCAGAATGCATCTTCGTCGCCTCGCAAACCAAGACGATTTTGCGCAATTACGTCCGGGACGTTCATGAACGTGCCGCAGCTGCTGGACGAAAGCCGGAAGATATTCGTATTTACAATCTATTAACTATCATCGTTGACGAAACAGATGAGAAAGCGCGTGCACGGTTTCGCGAATATCTCGACTATGTGTCTTACGATGGTTCGCTCGTTTTCATGTCCGGCTGGACCGGAGTGGACTTCTCCCGGTACCAGCCGGAAGACCTTGTCCGAAAAGTTGAAACAAACGCCATCCATTCCGCGATCGATAGCCTCTCGGAAGGCGATCCCGACAAACGATGGACAATACGGGAACTTGCCGAATGGGGCGGCATAGGGGGCATGGGGCCGGTGGTGGTTGGCTCTCCGCAGACTGTTGCCAATGAGTTGCAGGCATGGGTGGAAGAAACAGGTGTCGACGGCTTCAACCTTGCCTATGCGGTCACGCCAGAAACTTTTGAGAACATCGTCGAACTGCTCGTTCCCGAACTGCAGCGACGCGGCGTTTATCCAACCGAATATCGTACGGGAACGCTCCGCGAAAAGCTCTTTGGTAAAGGGTCTCGCCTTGGTGCATCGCACCCTGCCGCTCGCTACCGCGATATCGAGGCCATTAAACGCGCAGAAGCGCAGCACCCCGTTTTGCAACAAACAGGCTCCTGAAGCTGACACACTATCGAGGACGATAATGGGAACTCTTGCAGAAACAAATATCGATTATACGGTACATCCGCGTGTCAATTCCACGGATCCGATACCGCCGCGACCGAAGCCGTCGGAGTTGGCCCACATTGTAAAGAATGACGTTGAAGCCATTGAGATTGCAGAGCGTCTTGCTAGACGATTTCGCGAAGGTGCGGCCTTGCGCGACCGTGAAGGTTTGCTTCCATTAGCAGAACTCGACGAATATTCGCAAAGCGGTCTCTGGAGCATCAACGTCCCCAAAACCTACGGCGGACCAGAAGTCTCTTATGCTACCCTTGCCAAAGTGATTTCTTTCATTGCTTCCGCCGATCCCGCTATCGCTCAGATCACCCAGAACCATCTGGCTATCGTCGCAACAGTGGAACTGGACGGAACCGAGGAACAGAAGAAGCTCTTCTTCGACTGGGCTTTGAAGGGTATCCGCTATGGCAATGCCTTCTCGGAACTGAAGAGCAAGAATGTCGCCGCCTTTGAAACCAAAGTGGCCTTTGATGGCGACGACGCGATTGTAAACGGCGAAAAATTCTACACCACTGGCGCCCTGCTCTCCCATGTTGTGCCTATTGTCGCCGTTGACGAGACAGGTCAGGGCTATCTGGTCTTTGCCGACCGCGATGCGCCGGGGTTGACCGTAACGAATAACTGGTCGAGTTTTGGACAGCGCACAACCGCTTCCGGCTCTGTAAAAATCGACAATGTTCGGGTTCCCAAAGAGCGCGCCGTCAAGGTTGTCTCTTTCGACCATCCGACAATTGGCGGACCAGTCTCGCAGATCATTCAATCGGCAATTGATCTGGGTATTGGCAAGGGCGCAATTGAAGACACGATTTCCTTTGTCAAAACCAAGAGCCGTCCCTGGATCGATAGCAGTAAAGAAAGCGCGAGCGAAGACCTCTTCACCATTGCTGCCATCGGCGATCTGGAAATCCGCCTTCATGCGGCGGAAGCTCTTCTGGATATTGCCGGTCGTGCCATCGATGCAGCCCGGCATTCTCCATCATTGGAATCTGTTTCGGAAGCGACGATCAAGACCGGCGAGTCAAAAGTGCTCACCACTGAAATCGCCATTCTCGCAACCAACAAGCTGTTCGAACTGGCCGGCACACGCTCCACGCTTGCCGAACATGGTCTTGACCGTCACTGGCGCAACGCGCGCGTCCATACACTGCACGATCCGGTTCGGTGGAAATTCTATCATGTGGGCAACTATTATCTAAATGGCGTTCATCCTCCGCGCCATGCCTGGAATTGAGGTCTGAAATGAGCAATGAAGATCGCAAACTGCATCGTGCGGCAGCTCTCGTCACGGGTAAAGCCGCGCCTCATATTCCACCCCGTCAAACGAAGGCACATCGCATTTCCGATGATGCCGAGGCCATCACGATTGTGCGCGAACTGGCCAGCGAGTTTGCCACTGGCGCCGCCCTGCGCGACCGCGAGCGGCAACTGCCACTGGCCGAAATCGAGCGTTTCTCACAATCCGGCCTATGGGCGATTACGATTCCCAAGGAATATGGCGGCGCTGGCGTTTCAGCGGTCACGCTGGCAGAGGTGACGGCTATTATATCTGCCGCCGATTCCAGTATCGGCCAGATTCCGCAAAATCACTTTTATATGGTCGAGGCGCTTCGTCTTGCCGGCACGGAGGAACAGAAGCAGCATTATTTCCAGCGCATCCTTGACGGCGAGCGCCTGGGCAACGCTTTCGTAGAAATTGGCACAAAGACTCCGGTCGATTTCAAAACAAGTTTCAGAAAGCAAGGCGAAAACCTGCTTCTTAACGGTCAAAAATTCTATGCAACCGGCTCTCTGTTCGCACATATCATCGTTGCCGTAGCCAAGGATCAGAACGGGCGCGTCCATATCGTCTTTATCGACAGAAACACCCCCGGTCTCACGCTCGTCGATGACTGGTCATCCTTCGGACAGCGTTCAACGGGAAGCGGTACGGTAACTTTCGACAACGTGGAGATCACCCCTTTTCAAGTCGTGGATCATGACGTGGTCTTTGAAAGCGCCTCAGTCATGGGCCCATTTGCGCAGATCATTCATGCCGCCGTACAAACGGGGCTGGCGCGTGGAGCGCTTGCCGAGACTATCTCCTATGTGCGCGCTCACGCACGACCATTTTTCGAACTCACAATCGATCATGGCTATGAAGACCCGCACACCATTCATGCTATCGGCGATGTCAGCATCCGCAGTCATGCCGCCGACGCTCTTCTCGCGCGTGCCGGTCGTCTGGTTGACATCGCGGCGCAAAATCCCGATGCAGGCACGGTCGCGGCGGCTTCTGTCGCCGTCGCGGAAGTCAAGGCATATGCCACCGAAGCAGCGCAGTTTGCGGCCAACAAGCTGATCGAATTGAGCGGTTCCAGATCAACGCTCGAGGCCTACGGTCACGACCGGTTCTGGCGCAATGCGAGAACCCATTCCCTGCATGATCCAGTGCGATGGAAATATCACCATATCGGCAATTTTTATCTGAATGATGAGCTGCCACCCCGCCATGGGGCGCTTTGATACCACCGTATAAAGAGCGTCTATCTCAGCAATTCCAGTAACTTCTTACCCTTACGCCGCCCGCTCTAAGCTTTGGTTTCGATAAGACGACCTTTTCTACATTTATCGCCTTTAATGGAAAAACCGACCTTCGAATGATCGCTCTCCTCGACTAAAAAGCGTCTTTTAGCCGGAGATCAGATCATGGGACTTACCGCTAATTCACGCACGGCAGATCATCAGATCGAGCCCTTGTTTCTTCAGCGCTGGTCGCCGAGAGCCTTTACTGCCGAGCCAATCAGCGAGGCTAGTTTACTAGCGATCCTCGAAGCTGGCCGGTGGGCGCCTTCTGCCTATAATGCTCAGCCATGGCGCTTCATTTATGCCCGCTGCGACACACCGCAGTGGGAAAGCCTTCTCTCGCTTCTCAACGATTTCAATCGCAGTTGGGCGCAGAATGCGTCTGCACTCGTCGTGCTTGCCTCTCTGAAGACGTTCACCGCGCCCAACGCTACCGAAGCGCAGCCCTCCTCAACCCACTCTTTCGATACGGGTGCAGCTTGGGCGGCGATTGCTTACCAGGCGACCTTATCGGGCTGGCATGCACATGCGATGGCTGGCTTCGATCACGACCGCACGCGGACAGAGCTTGCTATACCTGACGATGTCGCCATTGAAGCCATTGCAGCGATAGGCCGCATTGCCGATAAGTCCACGCTGTCGGAAATCCTGCAAAAGCGTGAAGTTCCAAGCCCGCGCAAGCCGCTCAGCGAGATTGCATTCAATGGCTCGTTCCTGAACATCGAAAAGACGTCGGCCTGAAGAGGCCGCCACCCGCCTGCGACTTTGGACGAAACAGTGAGCCGATATTCACATCGGCTCACGTCCTTGCAGCATTGAGCACTGCATCGAGAAGGCCCGGGAAACGCTGGTCGAGTTCTTCTCGCCTCAAAGACAGTAAACGGCCACGACCGTTTGGCTTGTTCCAGACCACACCACTTTCACGCAACACCTTCATCAAATGCGAACGCGTCGATTTCGGTAGATTCGGATCGCCCATATTGCAGCGCGCCATCTCCAGTGGTCCGTCATTCAATTGCCGAACAATTTCAAGGCGCGACGGATCACTAAGCGCAAAAAGCACCTGAGCCAGCGCGATTTCCTCGCGATCCGGATGAGGTAAATCAACCGGGTGAGATAGGACTTCTTTCGTCATGGTTCGAATATAGTTGAACCATCATCGTTCTCATAGTAGAAAATAGTTCGAATAATATCGAACAATTGGCCAGCCGCTTCACGGCGGTTGCATCAGGTAGCGCCATGTCTAACGATCAAACTCACATCTCAAGAAGCGAACGATCCGGCTTCGCGATTGCTTTGCTCAGCCAATTTATCATGATGGCCAGTGCAAGCTTGCCCTCTCCCTTTTATCCCGCGCTGCAGCAGGAGATTGGGTTTTCGCCCGCTGCAATGACGGGTATTTTCGCCATCTATGCTGGCGCTTTACTCACCACTCTACTGATCGCTGGCGCAAGCTCTGACTATATCGGTCGACGTCCGGTTCTTTACATCGGCTTCCTACTTCTCGCCCTATCCGCCTTCGATTTCATGACAGCTACAAGCCTTGCAGGATTGTTGGTTGCAAGATGTGTTCAAGGTATCGCCTGCGGACTTTTGATAACGGCATCCTCGGCAACTGTGGTCGATTTTGAACCGAGCCGATTCCCCGGCATCGCTGCCATCTGCAACTCCGTTGTGCCACTTCTTGGATTGGCCGCCGGGGCAGTGATAGCTGGCCTTATCATGGATATGTTCGAAGAACCGCGAACCTACGCTTTTGGCGGGCTTATCTTTACCAGTCTGGTTCTGGCTGGCTTAATATGGACCTTGCCCGAAAGTTCGCCGCGGCATCGCGGAATCCTCAGCTCATTGCGACCGCGCTTGGGACTACCATCAAGCGTAAGGAACATGTTCTGGAAATGCGCACCTGCGATCGTTGCAGCATGGGCCACCGGCGGCTTTTACCTCGCGCTTGGGCCGCTTATCATGTCCAAGATTTTCAGCTTCCACGACTACCTTGCTCAAGCAAGCGTCATCACACTCTTGTCCATTGGGGGAGCGATCGCAAGTTATGTCGCGCGCAAGTTCGCGCCGCGAAACATTATGCTATACGGCACGGGCAGCCTCGCCGTTGGAACGATCTTCACCCTCGTTGGTATTCTTTCATCCAACATCGCCGTCTATCTGATCGCACTTTTCATCGCGGGAACAGGCTTTGGAACGTGTTTTTATGCAAGTTTACGGAGCATCGTGCCAATAACACCAGTCAGCGACCGAGGTGAGGTTTTCGCCTCGATCTTTACACTCAGCTACTTTGCTTTTGGCATGCCTGTTGTTGTGGCTGGCATCGCCATGCCTTATCTCAGCCTGCAAACAACACTGTTGGTCTATGGCCTCGCCATCGCCCTTATGGCAGCGATAGCCGGAGCTTTGAGGAAAGCCGACCGACTAGAGAAAACATGCCCATCACCGGTTCTCGGCAGATAGCCAAAAACCATGTCATAAATGCGATTAGAGTTTGATCTGGGTCTCAATGCGGATAAGCATTTTCCGCATTTGTTGATTTTCGGTGTTGAGCTTTTGGGCCAGTTGCCGTTTTAGCGTGGCATTCTCTGCTTCAAGCGCAGCCAGTTCATCCAATATGTCAGCTGAGGCTTTGGAAACTGGCTTGGCTTTCACCGGCTTGTCAGCAATCGGCTTCAAGCGACGGGGAGCATTGGTTTTTTTCTTGGCAGGGACGGGAGAAACCTTGGCTTCAACTGCGGCAGGCACTTCCGGTTCTGGCGAGGCTATGCTCACTTTTGTGGCGACAGGTTCTGCCATATCGACAACGAGAATCTTGGGCTCAGTCTTGGCTTCTATCCGTGGCGTTGGCGCGTGGACAAGTGCGGCTGGCTCATTGTCTATCGGGGAGACGGCAGGTGTTACCTGATCGGCAGATATTGGCGCCTTGGCATCCTCTTCCACTTCCCGTGCAATCGACTTCAGATCAAGGTTGCCCCAAAGCGCATTGCCGCTCTTGCGCGCACGCCGGTTCTTATATTCAACGACAACATTGCGGATTGGATTCTTCATCCGAAAATAGCTTTCTCAATCAAATTCCGTGGAGGTGCCCCGACAGGTGCTGTGCTCTACCTACAGATTTAAACCTCAGTTTTCAACAATCAATCCTGCTTCATAATAGATCGTCTCATCATCCTTATGTGAGGGCATCTCTTCACAAATTGTCAAAGTAATGGCACTTATAGTTGCATTAAGCATTGTCCCATATATTCGGCAACCGGAAAGCTGACCCGAGTATCAATTCAGGAGAAACTGAACATGGCTGATGAAACCATTGTAGAAGCAAACCAGACCGCAGCAGCAGAGCCTGTGAGCGCCAAGCCGAAAACCCGCGCACCGCGCAAGAAGGCTGAGCCTAAAGCTGCGGCCGCCAAGCCGGCTGTAAAGGCCGCCAAGGCTCCCAAAGCAAAAGCTGCACCCAAGGCCGCCAAGGTTGTTGCAGCCGTAGCAGCCCCGGCTGGCCGCAAGGTGAAGAAATATACGCCAGCTGAACGCGCCTCCATTCTTGCTTCGGTTGAAAAGGCCACCAAGGGCGGCAAGACCACGCTGAAGGCTGCATTGCAGCATGCTGAAGTCAGCGAGCAGACCTATTACAACTGGAAGAACGCTGCAGGNGCCGCCAAGGCTCCCAAAGCAAAAGCTGCACCCAAGGCCGCCAAGGTTGTTGCAGCCGTAGCAGCCCCGGCTGGCCGCAAGGTGAAGAAATATACGCCAGCTGAACGCGCCTCCATTCTTGCTTCGGTTGAAAAGGCCACCAAGGGCGGCAAGACCACGCTGAAGGCTGCATTGCAGCATGCTGAAGTCAGCGAGCAGACCTATTACAACTGGAAGAACGCTGCAGGAAAGACCGCAGCTCCGGCAGCCGCAAAGGCATCACCGACGAGCGACGATCTGAAGGCGCTTGTAGCACTCGAAGCTGAAAACCTGAAGCTGCGCAAGGAACTGGCTGCAAAGCTTCGCTCCGAAAACACCGAATTGCGCAAGCGTCTCGGCAAGGCGTAACAAACACACATCGGGACAACCCCTGCCCCGAACCTACCAAACAGGTGACCTGCGCAAACGTAGGTCACCTGTTTTCGTTTTGGAGGTATGTCCCGCTTTCTTCCACTGCTGCGAATGGCTTTAAAGGACCTTCCTTGAGAAGTACGGAAGCTTGATCATTCTTCGCAGTGTTTCATCGCGCCGGATGAAATGATGATAAAGCGCTGCGCCTGCATGCAGCGCAACTAGTCCAATAATGACGTATACGCATATTAAATGTAGCCAAGACCAGAGTGCTTCATCGGCATCTGACACGGGCAGCGGCATATTGGGCATGACGAAAAGGTCAAAGACATAGCTGGGGATACCAAGCGGCGAAGTCGACACAATTGCCCAGCCGGTAACGGGCACCAAGATGGTCATTACCAGCAGAAGCCTGTGAACAGCTTTGGCAACACGCCATTCAAGCTGATTGACACCGGGACTGGGCGAAGGATGGGAATTCGCGGCAAACCAAACCATCCGGAGCAGAGCTAGACCTAGGATTAAAAACCCCAGCGATTTATGCCATTGGTAAAGCGAAAACTGGATCAGCGGATTATTCGCCATAGTCTGCGTGAGGAACCCGAGACCGATCTGCCCGGCGATCAACAGAGCGATCAACCAGTGCAGTATCCTTGCGACGTAGCCATAAGCGGCCTGTGTGTTGCGCCACATAACACCCTCCCGGAACCAGCTCGATGGTCACTCAAACTGCTTGTAGGCGCTCATGGCAATTTGCTGAAGGCGAGAGCGCGGTAAGTCGCCAACAAGTGCGCAATCGAGAGTATTATCGCTCCAGATGAGCGCCTCCAGATTACCCTGCGTCAGATAACGCAACGATGTTTCCTTTTTCTCGTCAGATGGAACAATAAAAAGGGTCACGCGCTTACCGCTCGTGTCTTCATACATCAATTGCGCCGCTGGCCCGCCATTGGCTGGTAACAGTCGACCGCCAACCAAAGAAAGCCCTTCCGTTCGCAGATCAGGGATGACGAGAGTACGCTCCAGTCGCTTGGAAAGCCAAGCCGACAAATGTTGCTCCTGCTCCGCTTTCACCTCAACCGGATGCACGACTTCACTCGTATAAAGGTTGTGGGCAGCCATTGCCTCCGTCACGATTGGCATCGAAGACGATGGTGTGGTCTCAAGAACACCGCGGCCAAACCATCCGGCCCCTGCTCCTACGGCGATCAACACCACTGCCGCGGCGGCCATACGCCACGAACCCAGTCGTGCCGCGCGAATTTCGCTTTTGATGGCCATCGGGTTCAGTCGTGCTGGTACGGGCTCCTCAGCGACATGGCCATAGAGCGCTTGCAAAGTTTCATTCTGTCGCTGCCAGGCTGCCATCTCGGAGGCCAGTTGGGGATTAGCGGATAGCTCTGCATCTATCGCCTGGCGGCGTTCATCCGAAAGCAGCCCATCGACATAGGCCTGTAGCTCAGCGTCACTGATCAACTTGCTTTTCATTTCAAGGCCCTCAAATGCGAACCGTTCTCCTCTGTAAGACTGCGCAATGTCGCGCGAGCTCGCCCCAGACGTGACATCAAAGTACCAAGCGGAATCTCCAACACTGAAGCTGCCTCGGTGTAACTCATACCTTCGACGGCGACCAATAAAAGTGCCTCGCGCTGTTCGGACGGCAGTGTTTGTATTGCGCGGGCGGTTTCAGCGAAAGCAAGCCGGGATGGAGATGCACTTGGAACCTGTGGCTCGACCATGACACTCGATAATGGCGCATTGTCCGGAGCCCGGCGCCTGTGACGCAACTCGTTGCGCCACAGGTTTACGAGGATGCGGAAAAGCCATGCGCGCAATGGACCAGACGGCTTCCACAAACTGCTTTTGCGAATTGCGCGCTCCAGACAATCCTGCACCAGATCGTCGGCCCAATCGATGTCATGTGTCAGCGCTCGGGCATAACGCCTGAGCGCTGGAACACATTCCTCAATTTCCTCCAAAAAGCGCGACATTCCCGAACCGCTCCTGCACTCAATCCTTGGCTATGTGCCAGATACCGCCGACTCCGTCACCAGACACATCGCCGGGTTTTTTGTCGCCCTGCCAAAGGTATAGCGGCTTTTCTTTATGTGCCCACTGTTTCGTGCCATCCTTGCGCGTGACGAGACTGAACTCGGAATCCATTTTTGCATCCTTGGAAGCCTCCAGAGGCGGCCATTTCTTCGCGCAGTCATTGTAACAATTGGATGCCCCCTTATTGTCCTTGTCAAACACATAAAGGGTCATTCCCTTGGCGTCGGTCAGAACGTCGCCCTTCGCTGTTTTCATCGTCTTGACGGCACCAGAAGCATAATCTTCGCTATGGGCGGCCAATGGTATGCTGATGACAAGAGCGGCAGTTGTCAAAAACGCTGTCACTTTAATCATGATAGTCCTCCTCTACGGGTTGGTCTTAGTCTCCGTCTTGAAGAACACCGCAAGAATGAATTTAATCCCTATGACCGAATATTATTTTGCACCCAGCAGTTCCATTTCGAAATCGACCACATTGGAATAGATCGGTGTGCCGACATCCATTCCATAGGGTGACCGCAAAACCTTGCCGGTTACATGAAAGGTAACGGTCTTCTCATCGTGACCAACCATGGACGCAAAGAATGTTTCGCCATGTGACTTGCCGCGGGCGGTCAAAACACCATCGATCCGGGCGTTCAGAGGCCCGGTCTGTGTGATCTTTGTCGATCGAAATACGAGAACCGGATAATGCTCAATATCAAAGACCGCTGAAGATCTGAGAAAATCGCTGATGCGGGTCTGTTTCGCGTCGACACTCGCGGGCTTGAGCGTGAAGGACACAGACGACTTTGCCAGATTTTGAGCATTGAGATTAAACTCACCGGCAAATTCGGCGAAAGAACCCGCCAGCCCGCCACCGCCAACCTGACCGACACGAAAACCGATCACCGATGAATGCTGGATCGTATAATGTCCGTTGACGGCTTCCAGACTACCGGCCAGCGACGATACTGGCGAAAGGAAGAGTAACACTGAAATAGAGAGTGCGCGGATCATGACGACCTCCCATGTCTGCTACATTATAGCATCAACACCCGGTCCGGCCTTTTAATCCGTCGCTTGTCGCATTCTTTGCTAGTAAATCTTTTTCCCGTCGGTTGCGATAACGGCGACCGGCGGGAAAATCTCTCAACCTTAATTTACTTGTGTTCAGGCCAGCCGTAGCGGTCGTCCAGAGCGTCGTAGTCGGCTAGTCCCGTTACCGCGCTGAATTCCCCATATGTCACCATGGCTTCTGCACGGCTATGGGGAGTGCCTTCCGCCTTCAACACATCAAGCGTGTCCCGAACAGCTTTTACCGCTGAGAACAGAGCAGAAAGCGCATAGAAGGCGACATTGAAGCCAAGCTCTTCCAGGTCTTTTGCCGTCAGCGCGGTGGTATCGTTGCCGTCGACGATGCTGACAACTTTTGGACCCTGCACGCCCCTGGAAACAGCCTCAACGTCGGCAATTTTCTTGATGCCGTCGACAAACACGAGATCGGCGCCCGCATCCTGATAGAGCTTTGCGCGGCGAATGGCCTCATCGATGCCCTCGCTCTGGATCGCATCCGTCCGTGCAATCAACAGCATTGGGAGCTGACCACGCGCTTCGACAGCACAGCGCAGACGGCGTATGTTTTCCTCCGCAGGGATAACGCGGACGCCAGAGCGCTGGCCGCATCTCTTCGGCAATTGCTGGTCTTCAAGATGGATTGCAGCCACACCAGCCTGGATATACTCCTCGACCGTTCGCCAGATATTGGCGGGACCGCCATAACCGGTATCAGCGTCGGCAATAACCGGGATATCAACCGCCCGAACCATGTCCCGCGCATGCGTCGTCATTTCGGTTTGCGACAGCAAACCAATATCCGGCAAGCCCAACCGCGAGGCCGTCGCTCCGAAACCGGTCATATAAATGGCGGGAAATTGCGCCATCTCGACCAGTCGTGCCGTCAATGCATCGGCTGCGCCGGGCGCCTGAAGCAAACGGCCGGACTCAATGCCAGCTCTCAGTTTTTCAGCTGTGTTTTTCATCATGTCCTCCCTGTTCAGCGGCCGCCAGAAACATCCACAACGACACCGGTGATATAGGACGCCTCTCCGGAGAGGAGCCAAACAGCAGCATCAGCAACTTCAGCCGCAGTGCCAAGCCGCTTCAGCGGGATCATATTGGCCATCGCTTCGATATTGGCCGGATCAGCAAAAACATCCTGCTGAATTTCCGTATTGATGACGCCGGGAGCCAGCGCATTAACACGCGCCTTCGGTGCAAGTTCCTTGGCAAGTGCGACCGTGAAAGACGCGATTGCGCCTTTGGTCGTTGCATAAACGATATTGCCGACCATGCCACCCGTGCGCGCAGCAATAGAAGACAAATTGACAACGGAGCGGTCATCACGACTGGAAGGAGCGCGAATGAACGCGCTGGAAACATAAAAAGCGCTCTTCAGATTGACGCTGAGAACACGGTCGAGTTCCGGCTCGTTCATATCCTCGACAGTCATGCGCTGTCCGATGATGCCGGCATTGTTCAAAAGGTGATCAATGCCACCAAACGACATTACAAGCGCTTCCATGGCAGCTTCAACCGACGACTGTTCTGCAACATTGACCGTTGAGGTCAATACGCGGTCGCCATGAATGGCCTGACATTCAGCGAGTCGCTCGGCATTGATGTCCCACACCGCAACTTTCGCACCGAGCCCCACCAGCTTGTCGGTAACGGCTCGTCCGATTCCCGAAGCGCCTCCAGTGACAAGAACGGTCCGGGCGACGAAATAGCCCGAGCTGGCGATTGCCAATTGAGTTTGCTGCATTTAAACCCTCCCGCCACAAATGGCGTCATGTTTCAGTCGGCGGCAAGAATGACCAGATAAGTCCGATTGTCAACTAGGGTTCTAGTTTATGTATGCCACTTGTGCGTACTTCCTTTCCGGTCTATAGGTACGCGACGAAAGGTGTCGCGGAGGGCGACATCAAAGCTTAGGGAGGAATGTCATGGCGGATGCAATCCGTGCTGACGGCGCTCATTTGAATACAAGTCTACGCGACCGAACGATCCGCAAACTCAATATGCGCATCGTCCTTTTCTGCTTCATCTGCTTCATCGTGAACTATCTGGATCGCGTGAATATCGGCTTCGCCGCGCTGCACATGAATGACGACATCGGCCTGACCCCATACATGTTCGGTCTTGGTGCGGGGATTTTCTTCATCGGCTATCTGGCTTTTGAAATCCCCAGCAACATGATCCTGCACAAAGTCGGTCCGCGGATATGGATCGCCCGTATCATGGTCACCTGGGGTATTGTCTCCTGCGCTATGGCCTTCGTACAGGGACCAACCTCCTTCTATATCCTGCGTTTTCTGCTCGGCGTTGCCGAAGCGGGCTTTGCGCCAGGCGTACTCCTCTATCTGACCTACTGGTTTCCTGCCAAAGAACGCGGCCGCGCAACGGCTCTCTTCATGGCCGCAACCGTGCTCTCGATTGTTATCGGAGCCCCCATTTCCGGTTGGCTGATCGATGCAGGCGAAGGTCTGTTCGGCCTGCATGGCTGGCAAGCAATGTTCATTCTTGAAGGACTTCCTGCCATCGTTCTTGGTGTCATCACCTTCTTCTATCTAGTCGATTCACCGCAAAAGGACAGCAAATGGCTGACGGCGGACGAACGTGCCTGGCTTCTTGAACAGCTTGCTGAAGACGAGAAGAACACCCAGCCCGACACGCGACACAGCCTGCGCGAAATCTTCAGCGATTTCCGGGTATGGCTTCTCACGCTGGTTTACATGTTCAACGGCATCGCGGTTTATGGTGTGATCATGTGGCTACCGCAGATCGTGAAGACCTTCGGTCTGACGACCCTGCAGTCTGGCTTCGTCTCGGCCGTGCCATTCATTTTCGCAGCATTCGGGCTCGTCTTCATTTCGCGCAGTTCCGACCGCACGGGCGAACGCAAGATTCACACGGCTATCTCCGGCCTGTTCGGCGGCCTGTTCCTGGCGGCCAGTGCGCTTGCACCTAACCCTTATCTGGGCCTGTTGCTTCTCTGCATCTGCGCCTTCTTCCTCTGGTCCTACCTTGGCGTTTTCTGGACTTTGCCTACGCAGTTCCTCACCGGCGCCGCAGCGGCTGGCGGATTGGCTGCTATCAATGGCTTTGCCCAGATCGGTGGTTTTACTGGTCCCTATATTGTCGGCTGGGTTAAAACTGCGACCGATAGTTTTTCGATCTCGCTTCTGGTACTTGCAATATTTCCGATCATTAGCTTCTTCCTCTGCATGAGCTTGAAAGCTAAACGCGACTAGACCACATTACCGGCAGCGATCAAAAATTCGCTGCCGGAAATTCTTTGAGGAGACCGTGTGCTGGCATGACAAAGCCGAAAACGCCCCCCCGCAAGAGTCTTGTCCCGATGATCGCTGATAAAATTCGTGCGGCCATTGTCGACGCCGAGCTTGATTTCGGGGAAAACCTCTCCGAAGACACTTTGGCCTCGGCATTTGAAGTCAGCCGGACACCTGTTCGCGAAGCGCTCAATCTGTTGCAGATGGAGGGGCTGGTAATCATTGTACCGAAATCCGGCACCTATGTCTTCACGCCGACGCTCGAAGACATTGCCGAACTTTGCGACTATCGCGTTGGGCTGGAAAAGCAGGCTATTGCATTAACGCCGCAACAATCGCTGCCATTGGCGGTCAGTGAGCTGCAGAAACAGTTGCAGGCAATGACCGAGGCCATTGAAAGCAGCGATATGCAGGCTTATGGCCGCGCTGATACGGCATTTCACCTCGCCTTCTTCCATCATTGCGGCAATCGCTATCTGAAAAACGCCTATGATCTTATTCTAGGCCGCGTGGCGTCGTTGAGAACACATCTCGCCATTCGCGCCGAAGGTGAACCGGATCGGTCCTATAAGGATCATGCGCATATGATCAGCCTTTTTGCCGATAATAAGCGCGACCAGCTCTCCACGATACTGACCGCGCATATTCTTCGCACCAAGGATAATTATCTCGACGCATTTCAGAAGCTGTCGGCAAACGTCAATGGCGGCAGAGCAGCGCGACTTCGCCGGCGTCTGGCACTGACCGAATAATCCAAAACCACATCGCCCTATGGCGGGCTTGTTTTAATGGCGCCACGGCGCCATTTTTATTTTCAACATCATCAGACTTCTAACAATTCACTGCTCGGCCGTGCAGCGGATGGCAAGCCAGCGTGCATGACAATCGCTAATCGTTCGCAGTCACTTAAAATCTGATACATCAGATATTGACATATCACGAAATGAGCAGCTATGCCTTTCACCGAGGAGTTTCAGGGAGATTTGAACTTTGGATTCGCAGGCGTTAGCTCTCAAGCCGATTAAGCTGAGAAATCTCAGAGATCATGTGCATGACAGTTTGCGGGAAGCGATTATTTCCGGCCGTCTGAAATCCGGTGAAAAACTGAACGAACGCCAGCTAGCTGCCGATCTGGGCATCAGCACCAGCCCGCTCAAGGAAGCGCTAAGGCAACTTGAGGGCGAAGGTCTGGTCAGGACTGAATCGCGTCGTGGCACGTTTGTCTGCTTCAACGAACGACAGGCGGAAGAAATGATGCTGGCGCGCGCAGCACTGGAAAGCATCATTGCACGACAGGCTGCAAAACACGGAAGCGAGGAAGCCTTTGAATTCCTTCGCGCCACCATTGAAGAAATGCGCGCGGCGGTGGAAACCGGCGATGTCGACGAACTAATTGAACTGAACGAGAAATTTCACGACGGCATACATGAAGCATCCGGTTGTGAATATCTGCGCCGGCTGCAAAACGCGCAACGCATGTATGACCACGCAGCCCGCGTGACCGTGCTGTCACGCGACGATGTTCGCCGGCAGTCCTTCGGCGAGCATGAGGCCATCATGCTGGCGATAACCAAAAGAAATGGGGATTTGGCCGAACGGTTGATGCGAGAGCACATCGTGAAGGCAGGGGAGACGCATATCGAGCTGGTCTTCTGACCAGTCTATTGGGAGGAAACAATGGATCTAGCAGGCTACCGCCAGGTGCTTCGCGGCATTTCGGGCGTGCATGCAACCGCTTATGATGCAAAGGGCGAAATCGACCCCGTGTTGACGGCGAAAATTGTCTCGCGCATCGCAGATGCGGGCGTTCATAATATCGTCAGCGGTGGTAACACTGGAGAGTTCTACAGCCTGACCGAAGACGAAGTTATTCGCCTGCAATCGATAGCGACTGAAGCTGCCGCCGGAAAGGCAGCGGTCACAGCCGCTGCTGGTCGTTCAGTGCGGGAAGCCATAAAAGTAGCGAAAGCGGCAAGCGCCGCCGGTGCTGACGGCGTGATGATTCATCATCCGCTCGATCCCTTTGCAGCCCCCCATGCGCAGGTTGATTATTTTATCGCGATTGCTGAAGCGATTGATCTACCTATCGTCGCCTATATCCGCTCTGATCTGATCCCGTTTGATGAAATGGTCCGGCTTGCCACCCATCCAAAAGTCGCGGGGGTAAAATTCGCATCGCAAAACACGATGCTGTTCTTTGAATGCTGCCGGGCGACGAAGGGCACGGACGCGACCTGGATTTGCGGCCTCGCGGAAAGCTGGGCCCTGCCCTTCTATGCGCTCGGCGGTCGCGGTTTCACGTCCGGACTGGTCAATGTTGCGCCGGAGCGTTCGCTTGCCGTCTGGAATGCACTGGAAGCAGGCGATTATGATCGCGCGCGTTTGCTTGTCGAAAGCATCGCCGAATTCGAAACCATGCGCACAAAATACCGCAATGGCGCCAATGTGACGGTCGTCAAGGAAGCCCTGCAAATTCAGGGACTTGCCGTGGGTAAAGTCCGGCTTCCGGGCCTGCCGCAACTTGAGAAGCATGACCGCGAAACACTTCAGCAGATCGTCGCGGGTTGGGAGACGGATGGCTTAGTCTGACAAATGAAATCAGGGCGTCCTGACAGGGAGAAGATGGGCGCGCCGCAGAACCAAAGATGGAGGAGAACATGAATAAGGGAATTTCACGTCGTACATTCATCGCGGGGGCCGGGATTGCAACGGGCATGGGCATCATGCTGCCGAAAGGTGTTTGGGCTCAATCGGCAAAGCTGCCGTCATCGCCTGTAGCGCTAAATGTTATCGATGCTGCGGGCAATCTCGCTTTGACCCAACCGATTTTTGATAATTTTGCATCCGAACAAAAGGCACTCGTTTCGCGCTTTACTTTCAACAAAGCGCCAGCACCTGAACTGCCGGGCAAGATCAAGGCCCAGCAGCGCGCCAACCGCATCGATATCGATCTGGTCATTGTCGGCCCTGACGCGCTTTCGGCAGGACTTGCCGATGATATCTGGACCGATATCATCGCCTTGCCGGAAAACGGCCTGCCCAAGCTCCAGGAGATCTATCTTGAGCCCGCATGGCGCATGCAGGAAATGTCGAAGGGCAAAGGCGTGGTGGTGTCCTATTACCCGTCGGGACCGCTTCTTGAGTATCACCCCGACAAGGTCAAGGCAGCGCCAAAAACCGTCGAAGAGCTTCTGGCTTGGACGAAGGAAAACCCGAAGAAATTCATTTATGCACGTCCTGCCAATTCTGGCCCCGGCCGTACGTTCCTGATGGGGCTGCCCTATCTTCTCGGCGACAGCAATCCAAAAGATCCGATAAAGGGCTGGGACAAAACCTGGGCCTATCTTAAGGAACTGCACAAGAACATCGAATATTATCCGGCAGGCACCGGAGCTCTGATGAAGGAGCTCGGCGAAGGCACCCGCGATATGACGGTGACAACCACCGGCTGGGATATCAATCCGCGCGCACTGGGCGTCGTACCGAAGGAAATGGGTGTCAGCAAGCTTGAGGGCTTCCATTGGGTTTGCGATGCGCATTATTTTGCAATCCCAAAGGGCGTTTCCGAAGAGAAAGTCGCCGTCCTGATGGAATTCATCAAATTCGCACTGAAGCCGGACCAGCAGGCATACTCTTACGATGCCGGTTATTTCTATCCGGGGCCTGCGGTGAAAGACGTCACCATCGAGATGGCGCCGAAGGAAAGCCAGAACATCATCGCGGAGTTCGGGCGCCCTGAATATGCCGAGTGGATCGCCAAAAATCCGATTGAATTGCCGCTTGAACCGGAGGCGCTTGTAGCCGCTTTTCGTCGTTGGGATGAAGAGGTCGCGGCGAGCTAAGCCTTCGTTTTAACGCGCATCTTCTCCGAAAACCATTTCACACTTTTCGGGATGCGCTCTTAAACGGGCATTTCCGGCCGAGCCACATCGGCTCGTCCGGAAGGGTCCATGATCGTCAAACCAATCATGGTGTTTGCGTCAATGTCCTTTCAAGAACTCCGGCTAGACCGGATGAGCCGTTCATTCGGAACTTTCAATGCGCTGAGGGAAATCAACCTCACCATCCGGAAAGGCGAATTTATCGCACTTCTGGGCCCTTCCGGTTGCGGAAAATCAACGGCCCTTAATTGTATTGCCGGTCTTCTTGGTACGACGGGCGGCGGCATTTATATCGATAACCGTCGCGTCGACCAGTTGAAACCGGAGGATCGCGGCTTTGGCATGGTCTTTCAGAACTATGCGCTGTTTCCGCATATGAATGTCCTGCAAAATGTCGGCTTCGGCCTTAAAATGCGCGGACTGGCCAGAAGCGAGATAGAAAAGCGCGCACGTGCGGCACTGGCCTTGGTGCGCTTGCAGGGACAGGAAGAAAAGCTCCCTGGGCAACTCTCAGGCGGCCAGCAGCAGCGCGTGGCTATCGCCCGCGCAATCGTGATCGAACCTCCTTTGGTTTTGATGGATGAGCCGCTATCCAATCTCGACGCCAAACTGCGCCTTGAAATGCGCGCCGAAATTCGCCGCATCCACAATCAACTCGGTTCCACCACAATCTACGTCACCCACGATCAGGACGAAGCCCTTTCGCTCGCAGATCGCATTGTAGTGTTGCACGACGGCGAGATCCGTCAGGTCGGCAGACCCCACGAGCTTTATGAAGCGCCGCTCTACAGAGATGTCGCAGCATTCATGGGATTTAGAAACGCCCTCCCCGGTAGGGTGATGCGCATTGAAAATGGTCAAGCAACCATTGACGTCGCTGGTAGCGAGTTGACGGGACGTGCAGTTGGCGCCCTAAAAACTGGCGACGAAGCCGTATTAATGGCACGTGGTGATGATGTCGTTTTAGGCTCAGTCCAACAAAACACTCTACAGGCAATTGTCGAAACCATCGAGTATCGCGGCCGTGAATATGTCGGCACAGCACGCACGCAAAGCGGTCTGGAATTGATCTTTCACGGCCCGAAAGGTGTGGAACCCGGCAGCCAGATCGCGCTCGGCATTGATGCGGCCAATGCGCTCGTCTTTCCGGCGGAGGGTTGAGGCATGGTTGATATAGCTCAAGAGCGATACACCGATGCGCCATTGACGCCCAATCTGCGACAAAGGCTCGCCAATAGCGGTTTCGACGGTGTGACCCTGCTGATCCTTCCAGCGCTGCTATTTGTGGTGGGTGTCTTCATCTACCCGTTTCTCTATGGGCTGGTGTTGTCGTTCAATCCGCTGGATGGAGGTGGAGCGCTGGCCAACTACGCCAAGTTCTTCTCCGATCCATTTCTTTACAAAACCATCGGCGCGACCCTCTGGCTGGCCGTACCGGTTACAATTATCAGCGTTTTATTCGCCGTGCCCATCGCTATGCGCGTTCGTCTGATGCGGCGTCAGCGGTTGCTGACGACAATTCTTGTCCTGCCTATCACGCTTGGCACAGTTCTGATTGCAGAAGGCCTTCTCAACTATCTTGGTCCACAAGGCTGGTTCAGTCGCACACTGATTTTCATCGGCCTGATCGATAGCCCGTTGAAGCTTACAAATAATTACTGGGGTGTGTTCACCTCACTCGTCATCACCGTCTTTCCATTCACGTTTCTGCTGACGCTTTCCTACATCACCGGCATTGATCCAGCGCTGGAGAGGGCTGCTGCCACCCATGGAGCCAATAGCTGGCAGCGCTTTCGATATGTGATGTTGCCTTTGCTGGTGCCTGGACTGGTCGTCGCAGCCTGCCTCACCTTCGTTCAGGCTTTCGCTGTTTTCCCGTCCGCCGTGCTTTTGGGCGCTCCATCCGGCCCCACGCGCGTCATATCCATTGCCGCGGCGCAGGCCGCGTTCGAGCAATATGACGACTCTATGGCGTCTTCGATTGCCATGATCATGGCAGCGGTACAGTTACTCGTCGTCGGCGCACTTCTTGGCGGCCGTTCACTTTTCTATCGTGGCTCAACGGCTGGCGGGAAGGGATAAAACATGGTTCGCGATACATCCCTTCTCTCAAAACTCTGGATCACTGCCGTCTGGCTTCTGACCGGCTTCTTTGTCCTCAACGTTCTGGCGGTTATTACTGCGGTCGTCGTGTCAAGTTTCGGCACACGCTGGCTTGGCACATGGTTGCCGGATGCCTTCACCACACGATGGTACGCGGCGGCCTGGGCTGAGTTCCAGCTTGATCAGGTCTTGCTGGTGACGTTTCAGGTGGTCTTTGCCGTTGTCATCCTATCTGGCATTCTCGGCGTAACCGCTGCCTACGCCATGGCGCGACGCGATTTCCCCGGCAAGAAATTCGTATTGCTGATCTTCCTTCTGCCTTTACTCGTACCACCGATAACCTTCGGGATACCGCTTGCAACCGTTCTCTATAAATTCGGTGTCGGTGGAACATTCTGGGGTGTGGTTCTTGCCAATCTGGTGCCGACCGTACCTTTTGTCATTCTCGTTATGATCCCGTTCATTGAGCAGATCGACCCCAAGGTCGAAGCGGCGGCGCGGGTCTTCGGAGCTGGGACATTCAAACTCTTCATCCATGTGCTCCTGCCGATGTTGCTGCCCGGTGTTCTCGCCGCCATGCTTCTGGTTCTGGTGCGGACGGTCGCCATGTTTGAACTGACCTTCCTGACCGCGGGTCCAACATCGCAAACGCTCGTAGTGGCACTCTATTATTCAGTGTTCGCAGCAGGTGTTCGCTCCGTCCAATCCATCGACGCCATGGCCGTGATCTATATGGTGACTTCGCTGGTATGGCTTCTCCTGGCACTGCGCTTCGTCAACCCCACGCAAATTGTTGCGCGCAACCGTCAACCAGCCGCGCATTAGCGTGACAGACTGAACAGGAGCCTATGATGAAGATCACGGCTGTCGAAACCGTGCAGTTGCCGCACCTGAACAACATCTTGTGGGTCCATGTCCACACTGATGAAGGCATCGTGGGTCTGGGCGAGACCTTTCGCGGCGCGAATGCCGTGGCGGCCTATATCCATAGTGAAATCGCTCCGCAACTGATCGGCCAGAACCCGCTGGAGATCGACCGGATCTCCAAACTTCTGCTGGAGCCCTATGTCGGCTTTCGGTCTTCCGGCGTGGAAATTCGCGCCGCTTCCGCCATCGACATCGCGCTTTGGGATATTTTTGGCAAGGTCACCGGACAACCCATCCACCAGCTGCTGGGCGGGTTGTCGCGCCCATCCATCCGCACCTACAATACCTGTGCAGGCTATACCTATAATAAGAGTGGTGCGCGTCGCTATATCGGCGATACGGAGGAAGGCAAGGAAGGACCTTACGAGGACCAGCTTGCCTTTCACCGCGACGCGGGAGCGCTTGCCGAAAGTCTTCTTTCCGAAGGCATAACGGCCATGAAAATCTGGCCATTCGATCCATTTGCTGTGGCATCGGGGGGAAACTTCATCCACGCGCAGGACTTGGACAAGGCGCTCTTGCCATTTCGACAAATACGCGATGCTGTCGGCGACAGGATGGAGATCATGGTCGAGTTCCATTCCATGTGGGACCTGACTTCCGCGCTGACCATTGCCCGGGAGCTAAAAGCGTTCCGTCCCTTCTGGTCCGAAGACCCGATCAAGATGATGAACCCGCAAGCACTTGCCGTCTATGCGCAGAAATCCGGCATTGCGGTTTGCGCCAGCGAGACAATGGCAACCCGTGCGCAATTTCTAGATGTTCTGCGCGCTGATGCTTCCGATTATGTGATGCTGGATATTTCATGGTGCGGCGGCCTTTCCGAAGCAAAGAAAATTGCAACCATGGCCGAGGCCTTTCAGCGCCCTATCGCGCCGCATGACTGCACGGGACCAGTGGTTTTCGCAGCTTCCATTCATCTGTCGCTCAATGCGCCCAATGCCATCTATCAGGAGTCGGTCCGGGCCTATTACACCTCGTGGTATCGCGATCTGGTGACGGTGATGCCGCGTATTGAAAACGGGATGATCTATCCTTTTGAAGGCGCCGGGCTTGGTCTCGAACTCTCCGACTTTGTGCTCGAACACCCTGACGTTATCCGCAGAAAGACAAACGCGTTATGATTGGACCGTTTCACTGTATCGCCGATCTGCGCGGCGAATTGATGGAAAGCCCCGTCTGGGACGAGCGCCGGGCAAGGCTTTTTGCCTGCGATATCAATGGGCGCAAGCTTTACGAAATCGACCTTGAACATGGCCCGGTCCGCGACTGGACCTTTGAAGCCGAGGTGCCGTGCGTCGGGCTTGCCGAAAGCGGCAAGCTGGTCGTCGCGCTAGCACGCGAAATCATTCTGTTCGACCCGGATAGCGGTGACAGGCAAATGCTCTGGAACGGCTATGACGAGCCTGACACGTCACGTCTGAATGACGGTAAGATCGGTCCCGATGGCGCGCTATGGATCGGGAGTATGGATTGCCGTCCGGCACGCCAGCCTATAGCAAAGCTCTATCGTATCACTGCCGATGGGCATGCCGAGATTATGGCGGGCGATATCGAAATCTCGAATGGTCTCGCCTGGACGCCTGATGGTAGCACAATGTTCCACACAGATTCTCGAGGTCCGTGGATCGACCGCTATGTGTTCGATGCTGCCACGGGCCATATAGGCGACCGCCACCGCATTCGTGATCTCGACGAAGAAACCGGCAGACCTGACGGCGGCGCATGCGATGCCGAAGGCGCTTACTGGAGCGCGGGCGTGTCAGCTGGCGTTTTGAACCGCTTCGATGCCGATGGAAACCTGCTTGCCCGTTTTCCGGTCCCCGTTCCCGCTCCGACAATGCCTTGTTTCTGTGGTCCAGATATGAAGCAGATCGCGCTGACTTCGCATCGCTTGGCGCCCGCCGATAAGTTGGCTTCAGCCCCAAAGTCTGGCGGGGTGCATCTTGCAACCTGCACCGTTGCCGGGGCAAAAGTAGCACGCATGAAGGGAGTTTGACGGAATGAAACACCTTCTTTTGACCGGCGCTTCCGGCAATCTTGGTCGTATGCTCGCCCGAAAACTTGCACAGGCTGGATACCGCTTGCGCTTGTCCGACATTGAGCCCTTTCCCGACGCGTTGCCCGAAGCTGCCGAGTTCATCCAGGCGGATCTGAGCGATGCCGAAGCCGTTGCCAACCTGGTTCGCGGAACCGATGCGATATTGCATTTCGGCGGTATCAGCGTTGAAAAGCCCTATAATCTAATCGCCCGGGCCAACCTTCTGGGCGTCACGCATATTTTCGAGGCAGCGCGCGCGGAAAGACAACGGGTGATTTTTGCGAGCTCCAATCATACGATTGGCTTTTATGAACGCGACACGGTGCTAAGCAGCGACGATCCCTTCAAGCCCGACGGCTATTATGGGCTGTCCAAAGCTTATGGTGAGCTGCTCGGACAGATGATGTTCGACAAGCATGGCGTTGAAAGCGTTCATGTGCGGATTGGCTCGTGCCTTCCAGAGCCGACCGAAGCACGACACCTCGCCACCTGGCTTTCGCAAGACGATCTTGTGCGGTTGTTGATCGGCGCAGTCGAGGCACGCGAAACCGGCTTTGCGGTCGTCTGGGGGATTTCCGCCAATGCGGGGCGCTGGTGGGAAAAGGACGATGCCAGCCGCATCGGTTATGTACCGCAGGACGATGCTTCGCGGTTCGGCAATCTCGCCGAAACTGGCGACCCGATCACGCGGCGCTATCAGGGTGGTGCTTTTACAGCACAGGACTATACGCGTGGCGATTAGCTTTTATGCACGGACCCGTGGGGCACAGTCACAACTAAAACAGGCTCGCTGATGATAGGCCGGGCCGAAAATTTTCGGGGAGAAATTGAAATGCCCAGGAAGCAATATGCCGATCTGCGTTCCGCACGCTGGATGTTGCCGGATGATCAGCGCTCTTCGGGTCATCGTTCCAGGACCATGCAGATGGGCTATGATCCTGTGGACTGGGACGGCAAGCCCATTATCGCGATCATTAATACATGGTCGGATGCGCAGCCATGCCATGCCCATTTCAAGGACCGGGTCGAATGGGTCAAGCGCGGTATCTTGCAGGCGGGTGGCTTCCCTCTTGAACTGCCCGCTTTGTCCTTGTCCGAAAGCTATGTCAAACCCACAACAATGCTCTATCGCAATATGCTCGCGATGGAGACCGAGGAACTGTTGCGTTCGCATCCGGTCGATGGGGCTGTTTTGATGGGCGGATGCGACAAGACCACGCCAGCACTCATCATGGGTGCAACAAGCGCTGGTCTACCCTTCATTTTCCTGCCTGCTGGGCCGATGCTTCGCGGCAACTATGCCGGGAAAACGCTCGGGTCCGGCACAGACATGTTCAAGTTCTGGGACGAGCGCCGTGCGGGCACCATCGGCAAGGAAGAATGGCAAGGCATAGAAGGCGGTATTGCACGCAGCTATGGGCATTGCATGACAATGGGCACCGCATCGACGATGACCGTGATCGCCGAAGCCATGGGCCTCTCCCTTCCCGGCGCATCGTCCATACCGGCGGCCGACGCCAACCACCAACGCATGTCGACCCAATGTGGACGCCGCATTGTCGATATGGTCTGGGAAGATTTGACGCCCGACCAGATCATTACGCCTGCTGCTGTCAAAAATGCCGTTATCGTGGCCATGGCCACCGGCTGTTCAACCAATGCCATCATTCATCTGATTGCCATGGCGCGCCGCGCGGGCATTCCATTGGAGCTGGACGACCTCGACCGCATCGGGCGCGCAACGCCAGTGATCGCCAATATTCGACCATCGGGAACCACATATCTGATGGAAGATTTTTATTATGCAGGCGGCATCCGCGCCTTGATGAAGCAACTCGCCGATAAGCTTGACCCGACAGCGATAACCGTTACGGGTGAAGCACTGGTAGAAGGATTAGATAAGGTACAGGTCTGGAATGATGATGTCATTCGTCCGCTATCCAATCCTGTCTATCACGAGGGTTCACTCGCCGTCTTGAAGGGAAACCTCTGCCCGGACGGAGCGGTCATCAAGCCTGCAGCCTGTGATCCGAAATTCCATCGTCATAAAGGCCCGGCATTGGTCGCGGACAGTTACCCCGAGCTCAAGAAGATCATCGATGATCCCGATTATCCGCTGACGCCGGACACGGTGCTTGTACTGCGGAACGCCGGTCCTCAGGGCGGTCCGGGCATGCCGGAATGGGGCATGATCCCGATGCCGAAAGCGCTTTTGAAGCTCGGCCTTCGCGATATGGTGCGCATTTCCGATGCCCGCATGTCGGGGACAAGTTTTGGCGCCTGCGTTCTCCATGTTGCTCCAGAATGCTTCATTGGGGGACCGTTAGCCTTGCTAAAGACTGGTGACATGGTCGAACTCGATATCCCCGCCCGCAGCCTGAACATGCTTGTTTCGGACGATGAACTGGCTGAGCGCCGCGCCGCCTGGAAAGCACCCGAGCCCAAATATGAACGCGGCTACGGCTTTGTCTTTTCTAAACATGTGGAACAGGCCGACAAGGGTTGCGACTTCGATTTTCTCAAAACCGACTTTGGCCGTCCGGTTGATGAACCGGTGATCTATTAAGAGGCAGACGATGAGCGAATATGTTCTCTCCGACGAAACCCGTGCTAAGCTGAAGAAAGTCTCCACGGCCTCAGTTGCTACGGCGCTTTACAAACGCGGCCTGCGCAATCAGTTCATTCAAGGAGCGCTGCAGGTGGCGCGTAAGCCAGAAAACATGGTCGGGCAGGCCTTCACTTTGCGCTATATCCCCGCGCGTGAAGACCGAAATCCCATCACGGTTTTTCGCAATCCAGATCACAAGCAGCGCGTTGCGATCGAAACCTGCCCACCAGGCTGGGTGCTGGTTATGGATGCGCGCAAAGATGGACGTGCGGCAACAGCAGGGTCGATACTGGTGACCCGGCTCGCATTACGCGGTGCAGCAGGCATTGTCTCGGACGGTGGCTTTCGCGACGTGACCGGAATTGGCGAACTCCCTATGCCCGCTTACTGCGCAAAACCCTCAGCGCCAACAAATCTGACCTTGCATGAAGCCATCGACATCAATGTGCCGATTTCCTGCGGTGACGCGGCAGTGTTCCCCGGCGATGTGCTGGTCGGCGATGCCGATGGCGTTATGGTCATTCCGGCGCATCTTTGCGAGGAGATCGCTGACGAATGTATCGGCATGGAAACTTACGAAGATTTCGTGCTTGAAGAGGTCAAGAATGGCGAAGCGATAATAGGGCTTTATCCCTGCACCAAGGAGGAATTCGAGCAGAAATTCCAGACATGGCGGCGTGAGAACAATCGATAGCCAAGCCGGCAGTCAGATTGCGTGCTTTATGGCTGCCAGCATCTTCTTTTCGTCCGGACGCAAGGTCAGCACACGCACGCCATTGCTGGTGACAGCGATCGTGTGCTCAAATTGCGCCGATAATTTACCGTCGCGTGTAACGACGGTCCAGCCATCCTTTTCGGTTTTCACCTTGGCCGTACCCTGATTGAGCATGGGTTCGATGGTAAAAACCATGCCTTCGCGCAAACGAACCCCCGTGCCCGGTTTGCCGAAATGCAGAACCTGCGGTTCCTCGTGCATCTCCCGTCCGATGCCGTGGCCGCAATATTCGCGCACAATGCTGTAATCGTTGCGCTTGGCGTGGCGTTCGATGGCATAACCAATGTCGCCCAACGTAGCGCCGGGTCGAACCGCTGCAATGCCTTTCCACAAAGCCTCATAAGTCACGCGCACGAGACGGGACGCGAACGGAGCAACCTCCCCGATCATGTACGTCTTGCTGGAATCTGCAATATAGCCACCCTTCTCAAGGGTAATGTCGAAATTGATGATCTCGCCATTGGCGATAGTATCATCGTGGGACGGCATTCCGTGGCAAACCACATCGTCTTTCGAACAGTTTAGCACAAAGGGATAATCATATTGTCCTTTGCTGGCGGGTCGCGCCTGTAACTCACCCGTAATGTAATCCTCGACCAGATCATTGACCTGCATCGTTGTCATGCCAGCAAGTGGCGTACGATCGAGCAGTGTAAAAACCGAAGCCAACAGAGCTCCTGAAATTGCCATCTGCTCCACTTCGGTAGGCGTCTTGGTCATGACGGCCTTACAGCCATGACCGGGATTTTCACCTGCGCCCCGCGTAGCTGCATCTGCACAATTTCGTTGAACGACATATCCGGATTGGATTGCGCCAGCATCCCGATTTTCATCCAATATTCTGCCTGCGCGTTGATCGAACGACACATGACGTCGCTCGCCTTGCGCAACTCTTCATGTAGATCGTCGGTGATCTTCACGATACCCATCGATGACTCCTAACTTACATCATATATACGTATCATATATGATTCGTATATAAACGCCACGGCAGTTTGCGCGCATTCTGCACGGCTGTGCACAATTTCTAATCAAACAGAACAATTGAACTATTTTTGGAAAATTCAGAATGAATTTTGCAAAACCGTTGACAGCTATCGATAAAAGGCAAAGACTATGCACACGTTTGCAAGAACGTCGACGTGGAGGCGTCGTAAAATGGGAGGGAAAGAATGCGTTCGACATTTTTAATTGCGGCGCTTGCCGCTGGCATTTCGTCAATGACTTTTGCGGCACATGCCGCTGGCAATCTCAATCTGATTTGTTCGGCAGATGTCGTCATCTGCGAGCAAATGAAAAACATGTTCGAAAAAGATACCGGCATCAGCGTAAATATGGTGCGGCTTTCTTCAGGCGAAACATATGCCAAGGTTCGTGCAGAGGCGCGCAATCCGAAAACGGATATCTGGTGGGCCGGTACTGGCGATCCACATTTGCAGGCGGCCTCGGAAGGGCTGACGCTCGAATATAAATCTCCGATGTTGGATCAATTGCAGGATTGGGCCAAGAAGCAGGCCGAAAGCGCGAACTATCGCACCGTTGGTGTCTATGCGGGCGCGCTCGGCTGGGGCTACAATACCGATATTCTTGCCAAGAAGCAGCTCAAAGAACCAAAATGCTGGGCTGACTTGCTGGATGCGGCCTACAAGGGCGAGATTCAGATGGCCAACCCCAATTCTTCCGGCACGGCCTATACAGCGCTTGCAACGCTGGTGCAGATCATGGGCGAAGAGAAGGCCTATGAGTATCTGAAAAAACTCAATGAAAACGTCTCTCAATACACCAAATCAGGCTCTGCGCCGGTCAAATCCGCCGCGCGTGGCGAAACCGGCATTGGCATCGTTTTCATGCATGACGCGGTGTCGATGACTGCCGAAGGTTTCCCGGTCAAATCCGTTGCGCCGTGTGAAGGAACTGGTTACGAAATCGGTTCCATGTCGATCGTCAAAGGCGCAAAGAATCTGGAAAACGCCAAGAAATGGTATGACTGGGCACTCACTGCGGAAGTACAGTCTCATATGAAGGATGCCAAGTCCTTCCAGCTACCATCGAACAAGTCCGCCGAAGTCCCGAAGGAATCGCCGCGTTTCGAAGACATCAAACTCATCGATTATGACTTCAAAACCTATGGCGACCCCGCCAAGCGCAAAGAGCTTTTGGAGCGGTGGGACAAGGAAATTGGCGCACACGCCAATTGATAAGGTTTTGAACCTTCGATCGTTTGAGCGCGTTGCCGCTTCCGGCAACGCGTCTGCCCTGAATGGCTTTGCAGTCGACGCCTAAACCATTCATAGCAACAACTCCGAGACACGAAGTGAAGCGGACGCACTTATGGTACAGCAAAATCGCAGACTGGATATCGTTTTCGCAATTGCGCTGGTCGCCTTCGTCTTACTACCATGGTATCGCATAGAAGACGGCTTTCTGGGTTTTGGCTGGCTTGGCGATATGTTCAGCGAAAGCTCTACTGCACCCGGCATTTGGCAACTTGTTCCTTACTCTCGTCCCTGGCTCGGCGTGGCAGCGGCCCTTATGATGGTTTGCACGCTTGCCCGCTTCGCCCTGCCAGTCGGCACCCGCAGCATTGTTTTGATCTGGGCGAGCCTTCTTGGTCTGCTGTTCCTCATCCTTCAAGGACTGGCTATTGGCATTTCCGGCTGGAATTGGACAATCAGTGAGAATCTTTTTGGCACGCTCACCGATGGACAACCAGCCTTTGGTGCAGGCGCAATCCTGACCTGCCTGTGCTTCTTGCTGATTTTCGCATTTGGCCTCGCCGAACGTGGCGTGATGAAAGGCGACGCCTTTGTCGTCTCCTCCATCACCTTGCTGGTAGCACTGGTGGGTGTATTTGTCTTCTACCCGGTGCTCAGCATGTTTGTCGGGTCCGTTCAAGACTTCGACGGTTCGTTCAAGCCGGAAGGCTTCATCGGAAACATACAGGACCCTTCGATCTGGAGCCTTGCCTGCATCGTGGGTGAAGGTCGTTGTGGTGTGGCATGGCGCACCTTGTGGCTTGCGCTGATGACAGCTTCCGGCTCGACCATGATGGGCCTAGCCTTTGCATTGGTCGCCACGCGCACAAACTTCCCTTTCAAGAAGGGACTTCGGCTTCTAACCATTCTGCCGATCATCACGCCGCCTTTCGTTGTCGGTCTCGCCCTGACATTATTGTTCGGACGCGCCGGTGTGGTCACAGAGCAGATTTCCAACATATTCGGTGTCGAGCCGGGGCGTTGGCTCTACGGTCTGACCGGAATCTGGATAGCGCAGGTTCTTTCCTTCACGCCGATTTCATTTCTGGTTCTTATCGGCGTTGTCGAAGGTGTGTCGCCTTCAATGGAAGAGGCCTCGCAAACCTTGCGCGCAGACCGCTGGCGCACTTTCCGCAGGGTCTCGCTGCCCTTGATGGCGCCGGGCCTTGCCAATGCCTTCCTTATCGCTTTCATCGAAAGCATGGCCGATTTTGGCAATCCAATGGTGCTGGGTGGCAGTAACGGCGTGCTGTCGACAGAAATCTTCTTTGCAGTGGTGGGCGCACAAAACGACCCATCACGAGCGGCGGTTCTGGCCATGGTGTTGCTTTGTTTCACGCTTAGCGCCTTCCTTATCCAGCGCCTTTGGCTATCTGGAAAAAACTTCGCGACCGTGACCGGCAAGGGCGATTCAGGCATGCACGCCGCCTTGCCGCACGGATTGAAAGTCAGCGTCTATGCGCTGGTTATTCCGTGGATGATCTTCACCGTCATCGTTTATCTGATGATCCTTATCGGCGGTTTTGTACGCCAGTGGGGGCTCGATAATACCTTGACGCTGGAGCATTACACTCGTGCCTTCTCCATCGGCTGGACCGGGACTGGCATTGCATGGACCGGCGTCGCTTGGAACTCCTTCTGGACCACAATGGAAATCTCGCTGATCTCAGCGCCACTCACAGCTGCTGTTGGCTTGCTCACCGCCTATCTGATTGTCCGGCAACGCTTTGTCGGCCGCAATCTGTTCGAATTCGCATTGATGCTGAGCTTTGCAATTCCGGGTACGGTAATTGGCGTCAGCTACATCATGGCTTTCAATCTGCCGCCGCTAGAAATGACGGGAACTGCAGCAATCCTCATCGCCTGCTTTGTTTTCCGCAACATGCCGGTTGGCGTTCGGGGTGGCGTTGCCGCCATGAGCCAGCTCGACAAAAGCCTTGATGAAGCTTCCCTGACTTTGCGGGCAAACAGCTTTCGTACCATCCGCAAGGTCATTCTGCCACTCCTCCGGCCCGCCATCACTGCGGCGTTGGTGTACTCCTTTGTGCGCGCAATCACGTCGATCAGCGCCGTCATCTTTCTCGTTTCCGCGCAGTATAACATGGCGACATCCTACATCGTCGGACTGGTCGAGAATGGGCAATTCGGTGTCGCCATCGCCTACTCTTCAATGCTGATTGTGGTGATGATCGTCATCATCACCGGCTTCCAGTTGCTTGTTGGAGAAAGAAAACTCAGGCGAGAAAACCGTGTCGCTACAGTCACGCCCATCAAATCCATCAATCAGGAGAAAGCAGCATGACGATGATCCGCGCCGGATCCGTGACGTTCCAGAATGTCTCCAAAAAATTTGGAAACTTCACAGCCCTGCCCGATCTATCCCTAATTGTCGAACCGGGAACACTGGTCACTTTGCTCGGCCCCTCGGGCTGCGGAAAGACCACCACTTTGCGCCTGCTGGCGGGGCTGGAACACCCAAACTCGGGTCGTATTCTGATCGGCGGAAAAGATGTTACCAATCTTCCCGCCAATGAACGCGACGTTTCGATGGTGTTCCAGTCCTACGCGCTGTTTCCACATATGAACTCGCTCGACAATGTTGCCTATGGTCTTGAATCTTCCGGCACCAAGAAAAGTGAAGCCCGGGACCGCGCAGAAGAAGGACTGAAGCTGGTTGGCCTTGCCGGCATGGGCCACCGTCTTCCCGCCGAACTTTCTGGGGGACAACAGCAGCGTGTCGCCGTAGCACGTGCCCTAGTGCTGGAACCACAAGTTCTGCTTCTCGATGAGCCGCTTTCCAATCTTGACGCGCGGCTTCGTCGACGCGTGCGAACGGAAATCCGCGAATTGCAGCAACGCCTCGGCTTTACGGCGGTCTATGTAACCCATGATCAGGACGAAGCACTTGCCGTATCCGATACGATCATTGTAATGAAAGATGGTAATATTGCCCAAAAAGGGAGTCCGCGTGATCTCTATGAGTCCCCGGCCTCAGCTTTTATCGCGGATTTCATGGGCGAGGCCAATGTCGTGCCTTGTGAAGTCATCACCGCCGAGAATAACGAGGCCGTCATACGCATTGGCGGGCTTAATCACCGCATTGCTGCGCATAATGCCAGAACGGGGCCTGCACAACTCGCGATCCGACCGAACGCTGTAAACCTGAAGCCGCTGGCGGGCGGCGACTTTCCCGGTCGCGTAACCCATGCCGCCTATCTTGGAGATCACATTGAATATGAGATCGAAACCGAATATGGCAAGCTCTTCATAGTCGACCCCGAAGCGGAACAGGCTTTGCCGCCGCTCACAGATGTCTCGATACACTTCAAGTCTCGCGGGCTTGCCCTTATCAATCAATAGGCTGCCAACAAGGCATCGCCCTTTATTCTCGCCGAAAGCACAGAATGACCAACCATCTCCAACAAGACCTGGAAACGCGGCTGTCACTTGCCAAAGACATTGCGCAGGCAGCCGGTGCCAAGGCGCTGGACTACTTCAACAATCGCGAAGCGCTGACCATAGAAATCAAACGCGACCCACAAGACGTGGTTTCCATTGCCGACCGGGAAGTCGAACAGCTCATTCGCACGCTTGTTTCTCAAAAGTTTCCAGAAGACGGCTTTCTCGGCGAGGAATATGGACTGAACGACGGATCATCCGGGTATACCTGGGTTGTAGACCCCATCGATGGAACGAGCCCCTTCGTAAACGGTATGCCGAACTGGTGCGTGTCGATTGCCGTTTTGAAAGACGACGAGCCTGTAATCGGCGTTATCAAGGCCCCGTGCTTCGATGAGCTCTATGCTTCTGCAAAAGGATTTGGCGCGACGCTGAATGGCAAAAAACTCGCGCTCGATCCAACGAAGACTATTCAAAATGCGGTCACTGGCATCGGTGCAAATAACTACGTCACCCCGCAAACCGTAGCAAAAATCGTTGAGAACTTACTGGAAGCAGGCGGCACCTTCATACGCAATGGATCGGGCGCCTTGATGATTGCCTATGTAGCGGCTGGTAGACTTGTCGGCTACTACGAGCCCTATATGCACGCTTGGGATTGCATGGCTGGCTTTTGCCTCGTACGCGAAGCTGGCGGATATACCCATCCGTTCTCTGTGAATGGTGAAAACATCCTAAAAGGCCATCCTGTGTTTGCAGCGGCCCCCGGAGCTGTCGATGACTTGAAAAAGGTCGCTGGCCTTTGACACTGTCGTTCCAGTGTGGCGACCGCGCTATTTAACCGTTTGGGGGAAGAGGAAGGTAACACCCGCCTTGATACCCCATTTGGGGCCTTCGTCAGGCCCTTCCAGCCAATATTTCGCGCCGAGCGACAGACTCATCGTTTGATCGTCAAGCTTTACAATCTTCGAGAATGACCCCGAGACTGGCACTGTCCACTGATCGGCTGTCCAGTCATAGTCAGCATCGAGATTTGCCGAAATCGTTCTTCCCTTGCCGATATGCCAGGCAATGAAGGGCTGGAGTTCCGTCTGATTCACATCAGGTCTGCTGTCAGACCCAAGGACAGACCAGATATGGTTCGCCGACAGACCCGTCGTGATTGCACTCGATTGATAGAGTAGCAGACCCGATGGTCCGAGAGAGAACTTGCCCGAACCCAGCAAATCGTCTGTCGCAGTTGGAAACGATAACTGCGGTCCGATCGCCCATATAATGGGACCATGGGCGGACGGGGTAAAGGAGAAAGTCTGCGTTATGTCCCCAAGCCCGAAGCTGCTACCAACCTCGCCAAGGGGGTTGCTATAGACCAACGGAATATCGGTATGGGAAATGACATTCCAGCGATCATTCAATCGCATTGGGATAACTGGCTCGATATCGAGAGAGAAGCCGCGTACCTTTCCACTTCCACTGCCAAAATCCAGGTCCGAGTGAACCGGCACGCTGATCATGAACGAAGCGGGGTTGGAGACCTTTCGCGCGAGTTCATCGATGTCGTCATTCGCGGACTGCGCAAAGGAAGGCATGGAAAGCACCGCAATGCCAATTACTAAGCCCATGGCATTTCGCGTGGCAACAAACATGGCTGAGGCGAAGCGAAATCCCATCTATGCAACTTTCTTCACTATGCTTGCTTGGAAGCGAGGCGTTGATGAATAAATCCTATTTCGCGGTAGCCTGAGAGAAGGCCACGCCGGTAATCCGCTCCCCGTCCAACCGATAAACGAGCGACTGCTCTACCGTCGCGCCTGAAACTTTATGTTCGTTCGAATAACGCGCAAATTGCTTGGCACTTACCTTGCCAAGTCGTTCTTCCAGCGCTTGTTTGTTATCTTTCAAAGCCGGGATGGGCAATTTGAGGTTCGTCAGATCGATGCGAGGCTGCGCGCATTTGGCAGACTTATCTGTTATAATCTCCGCCGATATCAAATTGAGAACCGCGCCTTGGCCTTTGTTCTTATTCATGCCATCCGATATGAACCAGATTCGACGAGGCAAATTATCGCCGGTAATCTCGTAGCAAAGCCAAGCCGTTTTAACGGATGACGCGGTGTGACCCTGAACGGTCCCTCCGGCTACAGCTTGAATTTCGTCAAGCGTCGTTTTTCCCAGCGATACATCTTTATCAGCCAACCGTATAAGGTTGTCGAAGGGAACGCTGAATTGAACAGTGGTTGCTTTGGCGGTCTGACCACCAAGAACCATGGCCGGAAACCCGCTTAGTTTATCATTCTGAGCATGCGCTGATGAATAGGACAGGACCGCAAAAATCATTCCTGCCACGCCGACCATTCCGGCGGTATTGAATGATCTGATATGCATATCCTTCTCCCTCATCGTGTCACGCTGGACTGTTAGATAGTCAATGTTTACACAGAGGGGTAATATCCCACCTCTCGAATTAATCTGCTGCCGCGGCCGGTTTGGTAATCGAAGACAGAGGCATAGATAATGTCAGATAAACCGCGTCACCTTCAGCGCGATTTTCAGCCGCAAATTCGTGGAAATATTTAACACGGGCGGAAAGTGGCTTTTCACCGAGCTCAAAATTCCAGCCGACAGTGGCACCAACGGCAGCCACACGTCCCTTGAATGGGGCTGCGGCACCGTCTCCACTATCACCGGAAAGCTGCTGATAATAATAGCCAACTAACCCGGCATCGACTTTCGCGTTAATGTGCTTTACGGCTGCCCATTCGAAATGGAATTCGTTACCCGTTCTATAGTCGGTCGCCGGATTTTCCGCGTTAAAAGTTACCCCAACCGCGCCGGAAATATCCCAGCCGATGGCGGGGTCAAACCAGGTTCCGGCGGCAAATACATCCGCGCCCCAATGGTGAAAAGCGATGTTGGATATCTCGCCGTCCTGATAATCGCCAATAGGCACATTGACCATTGTACCGACCTGGTAATGAAAATTACCTGTCTGCCAACCAAGAAAACCACTGACGATCGGATCACCGATGGTAAAAACTGTATCGCGGACACCTGTTGAAATATCCCCGACACGGGGACCGTTCAGAACGACATCCGCTTCGGTCTTTTTCCAGCCGACCGGCAGCGATGCACTCAGACCGAGAGAGCCCCCTGCTACACTTTCCGGCAATATCCATATCACGGTCGGAACTTCGATGGCCGCTGTGCCCACCACACCGACCGCCAGCTTACCCCCCGTTGGGAGGCTCTTGTTTCCGCCCAGATCACCGCGATAATAATAGAAATCGTTTTGAAAGTAGAGGCCCGAAGGCGGCGTTATAGCCGCGGCCGGCCCTTTAGATCCCAATAGGTAGAACCCCGCCCCTCCTTCAGCGCCCATAGCGACAGACGGAATAAGCAACAATCCCGTCAATGACCCCAATGCCAGCGTATGAAGCGAAAATCGACCCATGTTATCCCCTCGGCTATGAGCGTGGCTGCTCATCATTCCTGCGAATCTACCAATAATTAATTTTTAATAATATTCGTTTCTTTTTTTTCCTCGCGCAATGTCTAATTAGTACGTTACTGTAAATCCACGGCTGCCTGACGCTTTCAGAACCGGGGCCGAACATAGACACCTTAGTTGCGATATTCATCGGTCGAACACGAGATAGTTTTCCCATGCGCGCATGCGCAGCAAAATCTTCCGGATCAGCGCAAATTCGGTCCAGTGCGGTGTATAAATAGCGACCTCAGCGGCAACACCTCCCGGCAACTGAAAATCAGAAAGATCATCTGTAATGTCGACAATCACATAGACACGACCCTCCCCGGCACCTGGAGTTGCGGATTGAAGGGTTCCGGCAGGTTCCAGCTGGCCTTCAGCCATAAATGGCAAAACCTTGCTCACTTTACCGCGAAACACTTGGCCCGGCACGCCAGCGAAGGAAACTTCCGCCTCATCGCCTTCGCGCACCCGCTGTAAACCGATCTGGTTGAAGGCCGCTGCCAGAATGCGCCGGTCGGTATGCACGAATGTCATAACGGGTTTCAAAGGAAGCGAAACAGCCATCATCCCCGGATGCAAAAAGACCTGTGTGGCATATCCGTCTGTTGGCGCGCGGTATACGCTTTGTTCAAGTTCGAACTCCGCACGCGAGAGCTCTGCTTGCAACTGCGCGACATTGGTATCGACCCCATCAATGAGGCTGTTGGCAGTTAGTCGCGCCTGATCGGCCTGAGCCTCGGCGGAGGTCAGCGCAGCTTCCGCAGCACGGAATGTATTTCTGAGATCTGCAACTTCCTCGTCGGAGAACGGTTTGACGTTTTTGCTGTTCGCAGCCTGGTGTCGTTCATAATCGTCCTTGGCCTGATCACGATTGGCGCGAGCGGACTGAACAGAGGCTTCGGCAGAGCGTAATGCTGCTTTTTGCTCCGCAACGGCCTGTTCCGCTGCCGCTAACGCTGCCTTACGTCGGGCAACCGCATATTCAAACGGACGAGGATCGAGACGAAAAAGTATATCGCCCTTCTTCACACTTGTATTCGCTTGAACAGGGACTTCCACCACTTGCCCGTTAACGGCAGGACTGATCGGCGTCGCATAGAAGTATATTCGCCCGTCCGTCGAGAAAGGGTGATTATAGTTCATGACAATGATGATAGCCCCCACCAGAAAGATACCGCCCACGGCCGCTGTCGTAATTGTCCACTTCGTCGCTGAAACATGAAGAAAGCGAAAGGCGACAATACAAATGCTGGCATAAAGAAGACACAGAAGCGTCGTCATGCCTTCCGCTCCTCAAGCTTGCTTTCCAGTGCCGACAACCGTCTTTCAAGGTTTGGATTCTGGCTTCCCCACCCCCGGTCTGGCCGATAGGCCATGGCCCAAATCCAGAGAAACGGCCAGATTGCGTGGAGAGTAAACAGGCTGACCCATCCAGCTGCCATGATAGCGTCCTGATGGGGATGGTCCCGGCGTTTTGCAATCTCATAAGGAATATCATGAATGGCGATTATTCCATAAACAAAGACCAACACTATGAAAACGATCAGCGCGAGGGCTATATAGTCGAGCACCATGACGACCCCACGATTGCTGGCGAGATTGAGACGCTGCAAAGTAACGTCAAGCGAGATCGGAAGTGGAGTACGTTACCGTAACAAATTTGCTTTTGGCATCTATGCCGGGCGACACATTTTTTATGACGGGTAAGCCGTAGATACCCAATTGTCTTCCACAGCTCAACACGACCGGATAGACAGCTTCCGTGTCAGTTTTTTACTGTCAGTTTATCCGGCTGCGTCTTTGTCTGCCCAACCTGGATTTGATCGATAATAACGTTTGTGACAATGTTTGGGACACTCATGGCTGCCAGTTTTTCACCGACGATCTCACGTAAATTGGGATTAGATCGCGTCGCATCCCGAAGCTCGTTTTGGGCTTCACTTGGTCGCAACTGAACAAGTGCCGCCAGTCTGAAACCGGTTGCAAAGACGTTTTGCGGCGGCAGCTGATTTGCGCGCAGCAGCACGTTGTGCCAATCACCGCGCCGGGCGGCGTCAAGCGCAAGTACCGTTCGCGCTTTCAAAGCGAGAGTGCGGTCTGTTTGGCTGTTTTCGTCAATGAGAGCGACGGCCTGATCCCAATTTTCGTTGGCGAAGAGGACCGAGGCCAGCATAGCCTTCGCTTCCAGATTATTGGGATTGAGAGAGACGGCGCGCTTCCCCGCCTCAAGCGCTTCATCGATCCTGCCTTTACGAAAATTTGCTTCCATCAAAGCAAATTCGGCACGATCCGACCCCGGCGCTATCGAGGCGGCATTTTGCGCAAGCTCCAGGCTGCGGTCGAGCACGTCCTTGCTGACTAAGGCCGCATTGGCATTCACAAGGACACGAGAAAGAGCGGCCATGGCGTCGCTTTGTCTGGGGTCGCTCTTTAACGTCTGCTCAAGACATGTTTCATTGTCCGATAGCGCCTGCCCTTTCGCCAACGATATCTCTGCTTTAAGAACACAAACATTGCCGATGAATGAGCCTTTCACATCTGCAGCCAGACGCGTATTGATCACCCCGGTTGAGGCGGCCAGCTTTTGTGAAAGGGCGGACGACAGCGCTGATCGCACGTGTACCGACGATTGCCCTATCCCCGAAGCCTCTTCGACGCCAGAGCTGACGATAACGTTTTTTACCTCGTCATTCACCTGCCACCAGATGCTTCTTATGTCGCCTTCAACGCGATAACGCATTCGAACTGTATAGGCTGGAAACCGCATTTGGGGATCGACAGACCCGCTATCGTCGGAACGAAGTGCCAGCGTATGGAAATTACCGAGCGCGATCAGTAGCGAATCCCGAACATTCTCAGCTTCTACTTCAAAGGCCGGATCCTCGGCGCGAAAATCAATGGCAACAGTTGGCTTTACGGTGTCGACCGACCGATTTGTCATAAAATAGACCAGTGTAAAGGAAATAAACAATACAAAACCGGCGACAGCCAGATCCATATATTTGAGACGTAGCCTTAACTTTAACGGAGGTTTCAATGGCGGCGGAATAGGCTCGCCCACAAAAGGCTCTTCAGAAACCGGTATATCAGTAGCTGCACGACGATTAAAAGCGAGAGTATATTTGCCTTTTGGAAGCTCGATCTCAATCGGCTTTTCCTTACCAAAAGCCTCGTAATACTGCACCAGAGCGGCGCGCAACCGGCTGATTTCTATCCGTACAATCGGGTCAGTGGAAGGGTCGAAGCTATCTGGCCGCCCCAGAACGTCGATCGCTATCGAATAGCCCTTCACCCCTTCGGAGCTGCCGGAAAAATGGAGATCCGCGATGTAGCTCAGGATTGCCCTGCCCCGTTCAGTCGCCCGAAATCGCTTGTCCGCAATTAGGTCGGCCAGTGCGGATTTGACTTCTTGATCTGACGCTTCCCGGTCATCAAACGCATTACTATTCCGTGTCATACCACCCCTCGGGAACCGACATGAGAATAAATTAGCTGTTTGCGATTAAGATAGTCCCCGCAAATCCGTTGTCAATAATAACGCCCACCGTAAATAACTTGTTTCATTTTGGGGCACATCTCTATTTGTGAAGTAAGCAATACTGCAATACGTCCTCTTCGATCTCCTTACATATGATCTCATATTCCAAGGAAAGGGGTGTGACTTCGATTTCAGCGCGGCGCAGTTTCTCCAGCATATTGCTGGCTTCATCATATGCCTCGAAAAGACCGATCAACGGCTCGCCGGAAAGCTGCTTGAGCTCCGAACGCACAGATGGCAGCTTTAACATGAGTTTACTCAGTCCGCTTCTCGATGCAGAACTGAAGCTGCGGCGGACTGCATCATCCTGGGTCACGTGCCACGGTTCTCCCCTCTACGGATTTTGATTGCAAAGAATGGCACCAATTTGTGGCGACGGCAGTACGTTACGGTAAATATCGTCGGCACCATGCCGACTAGGCGATACTTGCGACCGATAAACTATCAGCCCGATTTAGCGTAAATAACGATCACCGGGCATGTTTACTGTAACGTACTTACACTGGCCCCGGATTTGTTCGAGCCTCCTCGGGTTGCCATCGATAGAGCATCGACGACATCCCAATTTGCCTCGTAAACAGGAGCGCGGAATGTTGAATAAATCCATCTTGAGGAGGCCGCTATGAAGACGCCTGTCATCCGTAGACTACTTTCAGCGACTGCTGCCTTGGTCATGACAGTGACTTCTGCGACGGTCGTTACGCCCGTATATGCACAGCAAGCCGCGCCCGCCCAACCCGCGGCGAAACCGAATATTCTCGTTATTTTCGGCGACGATGTCGGTCAAACCAACATCAGCGCCTATAGCGATGGGCTCGTCGGGTACAGAACGCCTAATATCGACCGGATTGCCAAGGAAGGCATGCGGTTCACTGACTATTATGCGGAAAACTCTTGCACAGCCGGGCGTTCAACCTTCATCACTGGTCAGGTTTGCTTACGAACGGGTCTGTGCAAAGTGGGCGCGCCCGGAGCGCCGGTTGGTCTTCAGGCAAACGATATCACTATCGCCCAGGCTCTGAAGCCACTCGGATACGCAACTGGGCAGTTTGGCAAGAACCACCTTGGTGACAAGGATGAATTTCTGCCGACCCAACACGGTTTTGACGAGTTCTTCGGAAACCTTTACCATCTGAATGCCGAAGAGGAGCCGGAGCAGCCCACTTGGCCGAAGAACGACAAGGAATTTCTTAAGGCATATTCTCCAAGAGGCGTAGTAAAATCCTCTGCTGACGGCAAAGTCGAAGATACGGGTCCGCTTACCAAGAAGCGGATGGAGACTATTGATGACGAAACCACAGCCGCCGCGATTGATTTCATTGACCGCCAGACCAAGGCCGGCAAACCGTTCTTCACCTGGATGAACACCACCCGCATGCATGCCTTCACGCATGTTCGTGAGTCCATGCGCGGCCAAAGCGGCATGGCTTATAACGAATATGCGGATGGTATGATCGAGCATGACGGCGATGTCGGCAAACTTCTCAAGAAGCTTGACGATCTTGGCATCACAGACAACACAATTGTCGTTTACACCACCGACAACGGACCGAACCAATGGTCATGGCCGGACGCAGCCACCACGCCCTTCCGTTCGGAAAAAGACACCAATTGGGAAGGTGCTTTCCGCGTTCCAGCTATGGTCCGCTGGCCAGGACATATCAAGCCTGATCAGGTTTCGAATGAGATGTTCTCCGGGCTGGACTGGTTTCCAACACTGTTGGCCGCAGCCGGGGATCCGGACATAAAGGACAGATTGTTGAAGGGCTGGAAGCCAGAGGGCAGCACCACAACCTTCCGCAATCATCTCGACGGTTACAACCAGCTCGATTATCTGACTGGAAAGGCAGATAAAAGTTCACGGAGTGAATTCTTTTACTTCGATGACGACGGCAACTTGGTTGCGACACGATTCGACGAATGGAAAGTGGTATTCCATGAACAGCCAGCGCCCGGAGGATTTGCTGTGTGGCAAACACCGCTGGTAACCTGGCGTGTACCGAAGCTGTTTAACCTTCGTATGGACCCGTATGAACGCGCTGACGTCGTCTCCGACCAGTACAATGACTGGCTGGTACGAAACGACTTCCTTCTTGTGAAGGCCCAGCTGAAGGCCGCGGCTTTGTTGGAGACTTTTGTCCAGTATCCGCCAAGCCAACGCAACGCCAGCTTTAACCTCGAAGGTGTACGGGCGCAGGTCGACAAAGCAATTGATCAGTCGTTCAAGGAACGCGGTATAGAAAAGTAACAGTTGGGCGCGCTCCAAAAGAGCGCGCCTTTTCCCACCATTTCAGGATACCCAATATGGCTGCACGCGATGATATTCTGAAACTCGGCGAACGGGTTGGGCAATCCGTCATCGGGCAAGAGCAAATGGTCGAACGCCTTTTGCTGGGCGTCATTTCCAACGGCCATATTTTGGTTGAAGGGCTTCCGGGTCTCGCCAAGACCCGCGCAATCAAAAGCCTCGCAAAAAACCTTGAATCCGAACTTTCCCGCATACAGTTCACGCCTGATCTGCTGCCAGCGGATGTCACCGGCTCAGAAATCTATATTTCAGACGGCGCAAAGAGCGCCTTCCAGTTTCAGCAAGGACCTATCTTCGCCAACCTCATTCTCGCCGATGAAATCAACCGTGCGCCGGCCAAGGTGCAATCCGCCTTGCTGGAAGCGATGGAGGAACGGCAGGTAACGGTCGGCGGAAAGAGCTATCCTTTGCCGGACCTATTCATGGTCATGGCCACGCAAAACCCGATTGAGCAGGAAGGCACCTATCCTCTGCCCGAAGCACAGCTGGATCGTTTTCTGCTTCATATTCGCGTCGATTATCCAGACGAAACATCCGAAGCCGCAATCATGCGGCTCAATCGGGACGAGGAACAGCAGGCCCATGGCAAGGCGGCCTCAAAAGAAAAGGCAACGCGCCTATCTGCACAGAGCATTTTTGAGGCGCGCAAGGAGATCGGCACGGTCACAGTTTCGGAGCCGGTCGAGAAATATATGGTCGCACTGGTGTTCGCGACACGATATCCAGATCGCTACAATGCCGATCTGGCCAAGCTTTTACAGGTTGGCGTCAGTCCGCGCGGTGTGATCGGCCTTGATCGTATGTCGCGCGCTTATGCCTGGCTGAAAGGGCGGGATTTTGTCACTCCGGATGATGTGAAAGCGATTGTGCACGACGTATTCCGGCATCGGCTGCTATTGTCCTACGAAGCACATGCATCCAACACCACTCCCGACCAGATTATCGACCGCATCACCGAATTGGTGGCCGTGTCATGAAGGCTGGCGCAAGCGTTGAGACCGGCGTTTACATAGATACTTCTGCGCTCGTGGCACTTGAAGCTCAAGCGCGTGATCTCAGCTTCGTTCAAAAATCTCCCAGCCATCGCCAGCTTGCCGGACGAATGCGCTCGGCAGTCCGTGGCCGCGGTCTCTCCTTCGAAGAATTGCGGGAATATCTCCCTGGCGACGATATCCGTTCCATCGACTGGCGGGTTACCGCGCGCACGATGAAGCCCGTGGTGCGGGTTTATAGCGAGGAGAAAGAGCGCCCTGCGCTCGTGATTGTTGATCAACGCATCAATATGTTCTTCGGTAGCAGGCGCTCGATGAAATCCGTCACGGCAGCAGAATGCGCGATGCTCTGTGCGTGGCGTATTCTGGGTTCGGGTGATCGTGTGGGCGGCATTGTGTTCGGGGACACCGATACGGCACAGATCAAACCGCAGCGCAGCCGCAACGCAGTCATCGGACTGGCCAGCCAGATTGCGGAGAAAAATGCCGCGCTGAATGCAAGCTATGCCCATGTCCCAGCACCATCGATGTTGAATGATATTCTGCATCACGTCAGCGCCATTGCCTATCACGACTATCTCGTGATCGTCGTCAGCGACTTCGACGGCCACGACGATAAAACACGCGACTACCTGCTACAGATATCAAGCCGCAACGACGTGATCTGCCTGCTGGTTTACGATCCTTTTCTGCTCGATCTGCCAAAGAGCGGTGAACTGGTCATTAGCGGCGGCACCACTCAGGCAGAGTTGACCTTTGGCAAAGGGTCGATGCGCAATTCTATCGACAGTTTTGCGCGCAATCGTGGGCGCGAATTCCGCTCCTGGCAACGCGAACTCGGCCTCCCGATGTTGCCGATCTCTGCGGCAGAAGAAACCGCCCCGCAACTGCGCAATCTCCTTGAAAAGTCCATGTGGCGTCAAAGGAGGCGGTAGTGGATCAAGCAACAGACATTGCGCTGCGAACACTCCACGACATTGCCGTTCCTGCGCCGATATCATGGCTGCCGCAAACTTGGGGATGGGGATTGCTGGCCGGCTTGTTGCTGCTTGGTATTGCGGTCCTCGTCGTCCGACAGTTGATCCGTTACCGGCGCAATGCCTATCGGCGTGAAGCACTGCAAATCCTCGGAACCATTTCGAACAACGCACAGGCGGCAGAAGTTGCCGAACTGTTGAAGCGTACCGCTCTATCTGCCTGGCCACGCACCGACGTTGCAGCATTATCTGGCCGGCAATGGGTCGCTTTTCTCGAACGCCACAGTCCGGAACCGCTCGGAACCGACCTGAAAGCCCTTCTGACGAACCGGGAATATGAACCCGACCAGCAAGTCAACGACATGCCCGTCATCGTCACCCAGGCTCGGTTGTGGATCGAGAGGCATCATGTATGAACTCGATCATCCGTGGCTTCTGCTTTTGATGCCTCTACCCATGCTTTTGTGGTGGCTCTTGCCGACTCATCGCGTCTCAACCGCTTCAATCCGGCTCCCTTTCTTCAAGGATGTCGCGCGGGCGGCTGGCGTGGAACCGACGGAAGGCTCGGTCATTCCGCAGCGGAGCTGGTGGCAGATTGTTCTCGACATGCTCGCCTGGTGTCTGCTTGTGCTGGCGTTGGCGAGACCGCAACTGATCGAGCCGCCGATCGTCAAATCCATACCGCAGCGCGATATCCTTCTGGCGCTTGATCTCTCACAATCGATGGATACACGCGATTTCGCGACTCCGGGCGGAACGATGGTTACGCGCATCGATGCCGTCAAAACGGTGGTTAGCGACTTCGTTTCGAAACGCGCAAGCGACAGGCTGGGTTTGATTGCCTTCGGCGACGCTCCCTATCCGCTGGCGCCCTTCACCATGGACCACGATTTGATCCGGACAATGATTGGCTCGCTCGTGCCGGGCGAGGCCGGTCCCCGAACGGCAATGGGCGATTCCATAGGCCTCGCCATTCGCATGTTCGAAAAATCGAACGTGCCGCAAAAGGTGCTCATTCTGCTTTCCGACGGCAACGACACGGCCAGCAAGATGCCGCCTTTGAAAGCGGCTGAAATTGCCAAAGACGACCATATCGTCATTCACACAGTCGCCATTGGCGATCCCAAAGCCACAGGAGAAGACAAGGTCGATACGCAAACATTACAGGCAATCGCTACGCAGACTGATGGGCGCTATTCCTTCGGGCAGGATCAGGCAAGTCTGTCCGCTATCTATGATATGCTGGATCGCATAACACCACAGGAACAGAAAGAGCTTTCATGGCGACCACGCCGCGAACTGTTCCAATATCCGGCTGCGCTATCACTGATAATCCTCGCCTTCTCCCTTTGTCTTAGTGTCGCACAGGCACACATCGCGCGGAGAGCTGCAGCATGATCTCCGACTTCCACTTCCTGCGCCCCGCCTGGCTGATTTTACTGATACTGCCGCTCATACTGGTTTGGCTTGCCGCACGGTCTTCTAACGTGAGGCAAAAGTGGAAGAACATGATCGCCCCGCATCTGCTCGAACGGCTGGTCATCGAAGGCGATGGCAAACGGCGCTTTCAACCGGCAACGCTTCTCGCGCTCATCATGACAGTCATGATCCTCGCAATCGCTGGCCCAAGTTGGGATAAGGAAACCCCACCTTTCGTGCACGACACGGCGTCACTGGTGATCGCAGTCGATCTTTCGCAGACTATGGATGCGATTGACATCAGCCCCAGCCGCATTGAACGAGCCAAGCTCAAAATTCACGATATTCTGGCGAGTAGGGCTGGCGCAAGAACTGCGGTAATCGCTTACGCAGGCACGGCACATCTTGTTCTGCCGCTTACCGATGACGCTGACCTGATTGAATCTTATACCGATGCCCTTTCAACCGGTATCATGCCGCGTCCGGGCAAAGATACGGGGGCGGCACTTGCCCGCGCCTCCGATCTCCTGAAAGAAGACGGTTCGTCCGGCACGATACTGTTCCTGACGGATGGCGTTGAAGCCTCAGCTGTTAAAACACTGAGTGACGAGCGGGATAACGGCGTTGTGGTACTGGTCATAGGGACCGAAAACGGTGGTCCGATCAAGTCCGGCAATGGGGGCTTTCTCTCATCAGACAGCGGTGCGCGCCTCGTTACCAAACTCGATACTGAAAGCCTGGCACAACTGCGCTCATCGAATAAAGTCGCGGTCACAACGGTCACTGACGACGATGCCGATGTTCGCTGGATTACCGCACAGATACAGGGCAACTTTGCGCAACAACAATCGGATAAGGAAAGTCGATGGCGCGACAACGGATGGTGGTTTCTCATTCCCGCCGTACTGCTATTCGCATTTACATTCAGGCGCGGCTGGGTGGTGCGATTGGGGAGCGTTGTCATTGCTTTTCATTTGGTTGGGAATGATCCGGCAAGCGCAAGTTCCTTCGAAGATATGTGGCTTACTCCCGATCAACAGGGACGGATCGCATTTCAAAACAACGACTTTGAGAAAGCCGCTAAGCTTTTTCGCGATCCCATGTGGCGCGGTGTCGCCGAATATCGTGCCGGGAAATATCAGGACGCCATCAATGCGTTTGCGATCGTGGACAGCCCCGAAAGCTGGTATAATCAAGGCAATGCGCTGCTGCATCTGAGAAAGTTTGCCGAGGCCGTTTCAGCTTACGAGAAGGCACTTCAGGCAGACCCAAAGTCGGAAGATATTCAGGCCAATCTAGCGACGGCAAAACGACTTCTGCAAGCACAGCAGAAAGAAGAACAGGATCAGGCGGAAGACCCAGATCTGAAGCCTGACAGCATCCAGTTTGATGACAAAGGCAAACAAGGCAAAGATGTCGAAATAGCCATGTCTGAACAGACATCGCAGATGTGGATCAAAAACATCGCCGTAAGCCCCGCGGCCATGTTGGCGCGTCGTTTTTCAATTGAAGCGGGAGGCGGCGCCAAATGAAAATTTTGTTTCGGCTTGTCTTTTTTAGCCTCTTTTTTTCAACAAGGCTGTTCATCAACGATGCGGCGGCGCAGGACCCCATCATACGCGCAGAAATCGAGGAAACAGGCACCATCGTGCCGGGGCAGCAAGTCCATCTTGTGCTGACCGTGCTTGCTCCAGGCTTTTTTACCTCGCCCCCGCAATTTCCTTTATTCGCACTTCCCCACGCCTTGGTAACTCTGCCTGATGAAAGGTCTCAAAACACCAATGACACGATAAATGGCGTTCAGTTCAGCGGCATTGAAAAACGTTATTCCATCATACCGCAAGTCAGTGGAAGTTATAACATCCCGACAATCCAGATTTCGTTTGACTATCTTGAAGACGGAAACCCCAAACAAGGCACAGTAACAAGCCCGCCCCTGTCTTTCATGGTCGGCGCTGCTCAACAAGACGGACAACCGGAATTTGCCGCTGGATCTTTAGAGCTATCGCAAAGCTTCGACAGGCCAGCGGATAAGTTGCAGACGGGTGATGCGCTGGTCAGAACACTCACCATTACGGCGACAGATACGGTGGCGATCACCATTCCGCCCGTCAATGTTGGAACATCACAGGGCTTGGACCAATATGTAAAACCCGCCAGCGTAGCAGACAACGTCGCCATCGGACGGCAAACTGCAAGCCGCCGTATTGAAACCATTGTCTATACCGCCTCCAAACCCGGCACTTTTTCCCTGCCAGCGATCTCCTATCGCTGGTTTGACGTGCAATCGCAGCAGGTTCAGATTGCAACTTTATCGCAAACAACCGTAACGGTGGTCGCAAGCGCAACGAAATCTACATCGCCTGCCGCACCAGCCAGCAAGAACTGGCCGGGCCGTAAGTTACTTTGGCTGTTGGCAATAGCCGCGCTTTTGATCGCAAGTGTTATAGCCATCGCAATCCGATATAGAGTTCGGTTTACCGAAGCGCTGCACGAATGGAAGGAGCGACGCCGGAATTCGCTTCATCATTTGAAACGGCAGACCCTCCGCATTATCAAGACAGGCGATTACGCCCAAATCAACACCGCGCTGGAAGTCTGGTCGCGCCGCCTTGGATATTCTTCCCTTCATGATTGGGCCGCAGCCGCGAACGACGGGTCACTTTCCGCACAAGTCGAAATTCTCCAGCGGCAGCTTTACGGAAGAGGTAACACCGCAGAAATCGACCGGCGCGTTCTCGTCCACGGTGTGGAGAACCGCCTTTCGCATCAACGCGCTCTAAAACCGCCCGCGCTTTTAGAGCTGAACCCCTGACCTATCCACCGATTTACCGTAACGTACTTCCCGCTGGACTGACACAAAGGCAAGCTTTCTACAATTTCGCGGAGGATGACGATGGGTATGAACGCTTCGAGCAAACGTTGTTCCGAGCAGGTTTCAGACGAAATGGCCTGGATACCAGGTGGCACATTTCTGATGGGGTCCGACAACCATTATCCCGAAGAAGCGCCACGACATCCGGTGAAAGTAGACGGGTTCTGGATCAGCACAACGCCCGTTACCAACCGGCAGTTTTCCCGCTTCGTTGAAGAAACGGGCTATATCACGATGGCCGAGAAAGCCCCGGACCCAAAGGATTATCCAGGCGCCCTCCCAGAAATGCTGCGCGCAGGGTCGCTTGTGTTCACGCCGCCAAAGCGGGTTGAAGGCAGAGATATCGGTCAGTGGTGGAAATTCAAATTCGGAGCAAACTGGCGTAAGCCATTGGGCGGGATCAGCGATTTACGCGGCAAGCTCGACCATCCAGTCGTACATGTGGCCTATTGTGATGCGTTAGCCTATGCGCAATGGGCCGGTCTCGATTTGCCGACCGAAGCAGAATTCGAGTTCGCTGCCAAAGGCGGACTTGAGGATCTTGAATATGCATGGGGTGATGAACTCATGCCCGGCGGCGTTGCCATGGCCAATACCTGGCAAGGTGTGTTTCCCATAAAAAGCACAAAGCCAAAAGGCCGTGAAAGAACGTCGCCCGTGGGGTCGTTCCCTGCTAACGGTTATGGCGTCTATGACATGATCGGCAATGTCTGGGAATGGACGAATGATTATTGGACAACCCGACATCCCGAACCTGCTCCAAGTCCATGCTGCATCCCGCGCAATCCGCGCGGTGGCGAAGCTCTCGCCAGTTTTGACCCGCAGCAACCCAATATTCGTATAGCAAGACGCGTTCTCAAAGGTGGGTCACATCTGTGCACACCGGACTACTGCCGCCGCTATCGCCCGGCGGCGCGGCATGCAGAGCCGGAGGACACATCCACCAGTCATGTCGGATTCCGGTGCGTGAAAAGACCAATAAACTGAGGGAGAGTTCATGCGTTTGCTTGCGCAGATTTTGCTGATCGTCACGCTTCAAGTTTCAACATCCGCCTGGGCTGATGACCTTGCATCCTGGAACGATGTCAAATCCAGACAGCAGATCGTCGATTTTGTCGAGAAGGTAACGAAGGAAGGCAGCAAGAATTACGTCGCGCCTGCGGACCGGATCGCGGTTTTCGACAATGACGGCACCCTCTGGACCGAGCAGCCCTATTATTTCCAGTTGGCCTTCATGCTTGACCGCGTCAAGGCGCTGGCTCCCGACCATCCGGAATGGAAGACAACGGAACCGTTCAAATCCATCCTGGCCGGTGATCTGGCCGGTATCGCAAGAAGCGGCGAGAAGGGTGTTGTTGAGCTTGGCATGGTTACCCATGCCGGCATGACGACAGACGAATTCGATAAAATCGTCACGGATTGGTATGATACCGCAAAACACCCAAAAACCGGCAAGCCCTTTGCCGAAATGACGTTTTTGCCTATGCGCGAGCTGCTGGACTATCTTCGCGCTCATGACTTCCAGACATTCATCGTATCCGGCGGTGGCGTGGAATTCATGCGCCCCATGACGGAGAAGGCTTACGGCATACCTTCGCAACAGGTTATCGGCAGCAGTATCAAGACGCAATACGCAATCGAGAACGATCAGCCTGTGCTGAAACGTCTGCCGGAGATCGATTTTATCGACGATGGTCCCGGTAAACCGGTTGGCATCAATCGGGTGATCGGCAAACGACCGATTTTCGTCGCGGGTAATTCGGATGGTGATTACGAAATGTTGCGGTGGGGCACGGCCTTCCCCAACAGCCTTGGCATCATCATCCATCATACCGATAAAGACCGGGAATATGCCTATGACCGGCAATCTTCATTCGGAAAACTGGACAAAGCTTTGACCGAAGCTCCGGAGAGAAATTGGGTAATCGTCGACATGAAGAATGATTGGAAGAAGGTTTATGCTTTCGAATAGGTTTCTCGTTTCACATGTCACCATCCGCAATCCATAGTCATTCGAGGAGGACTCCAATGCCGCTCAACAGGCGCATTCTCCGATGTACAGCAAGCGGGCTATTTTTGCTAGGCATGATTACCATGTCAGCCGCCCAAGATGGCAAGGCCGCATCCGACAGGATCGAACCTGCTTCAATTCAAGCCTTAGAGAATATGGGTAAACATCTGCAGTCACTACAGAAGTTCTCTCTAAACTCACAAACCAGCGTGGATGCTGTTCTGGATACCGACCAGAAACTGGAGATCGGCGGCGAGGTTTCCTATGAGGTGGAAAGACCAAACAAGGTCCGCATCGATCTGAAAACAGATGTCGTGCAGGGCGAGTTCATTTATAACGGAACAACCTTCACCTACGTCTCTCCCAGCAACAATACATATGCTCAGGCTCCCGCCCCCGCGACAATCAAGGAAACGCTGGAAGAGGCAGCCCAAAAATATCATCTGACTTTCCCGCTTGCGGATTTGTTCGCCTGGGGCACGCCAGACGCGCCCATAGGCGAAATCGTGGAAGGGTTTCACGCCGGAAATGCAGTGGTGAACGGAAAGCCGACAGATCATTGGGCTTATCGTACCGGGGATCAGGACTTTGAAGTCTGGATCGCATCGGATGGTCCACCCTTGCCTCTGAAAGTTTCACTTGTGGATCGTGACGATCAAACCCGTCCGCGCATGACCGCCGTTCTCAATTGGAATGAAGCGCCCGATATTCAGGCGAGTGCATTCGAATTCACGCCTCCGGCTGATGCGCAAAAGCTCCGCTTCCTTGAAGAGGGGAACCCGCAATGAAACTCTTTCGTGTCACAATAGGAATTCTGTTTGCCACAGCGATGATCGCACCGCAAATTGCCGAGGCGCGTGGCGGCTTTGGCGGGCGCATGCCGCGCATGAATTTGGGCGGGGGCGGAATGCATGGGTTTGGTGGCGGGGGTGGCTTTTACGGCCCCCGCATGGGCGGCTTTAACGGCCCAGCGCATTTCGAACCACGTTTTAATCCATCCGTGCCGCGCGCGCGCGGTGGCAATCTTCCGCATACAAGAACGGGCCCAACCCCGCATCCAGCGCATCCCCCTGCGCCGCACCCGGCTCCACATCCTGCACCGAAGCCACATCCAGGGCCTGGGCCTGCCCCGCATCCCGGACCGGGTCCCGCGCCTCATCCGGGACCAGGACCGCATCCTGTACCACCACCACCGCCGCCACCGCCACCTCCGCCGGGTCCATATTGGCCGGGCTATTGGAATGGCGGATGGGACCCTGCAGCAGCGGCCATTGTCGGTACTGCCGCAGCCGTGGCCATCGGTTCGGTCATTGCTAATCTTCCACCGGATTGCACAAACGTTGTGGTCAATGGAATAAGCTATAAGGACTGCAGCGGAAACTGGTTTGAGCCAAAATATAACGGGCATAGCGTCGTCTATGTCGCGGTGGCTCCTCCCAAGTAATTGGAGCCAGATTTACCCGCTTCGCCTCGCAGGAGAAGCGGGTAATTTGCACTTATCAGAAACCGCGTTCACCGCAAGTGTGGAAAGGTGTTCTCATCGGTAAACACTCTTTGTGGAATACTCATCCGTTTATGGTAGGGTGGGCGACAGACGTCCGATGCAAATTGTGACGACTTGGCATAAGGAGTTTCAGGCCGATGGTGCAGATCAGTCATTGCGTGGGTGGAGGGGTGGCTCTTGCCTGCCTTTTTGCAACATCCGATGTGATGGCTGCTGATCAACTCAGTGCCCCGCCTGAACCCCGCGGCTGGATCATTACGCTCGGTGTAGGCACCGAATACGGTCCATCTTACGTGGGCGCAAATGACAAGTCTTTCGGCTTCGTGCCCTCGTTCGATATCCGCCGTTTTGGTGAAGAAGCAGCTCTCAGTGCCCCTGATGACAACATCGATTTCACGCTTTTTGAACTCGGTGGTGTTGAAATCGGTCCTGTCGCCAGCCTTCGCGGGGACCGAAAATCTTCCGACGATCCAAGTTTGCAAGGGCTAGGTGAAATTGACTGGACTGTCGATGCAGGCGCTTTCGCCCAATATTGGCCAATTCAGGACAAGCTGCGCTTTCGTATCGAGGCTCGGCAAGGATTGCAGCATGGGGATGGCTTTGTAGCCGATCTTGGCGCCGACTGGTTTCAGCGCGCAGGCAAGGATCTGATCTTTTCGATTGGACCTCGCCTCTCCTTCGCCAACTCCACCTATATGCAGAACAATTTCGGCGTCGGTATCGCTGACGTTGAGAATGGTGCTTTATTGCCCGCCTATGACGCCGGTGGAGGCATGAAATCTGTCGGACTCGTGGCGAGTGCCACCTATCAGCTGACCGATACGATGAGCGTTCAGGTCTATGACAAGTTTGATCGTCTGATCGGCGATGCCGCCGACAGTCCAATTGTCACGGAAGGCGGTTCACCCAACCAGAATTCTGTCGGTATCATATTGAGCCGATCATTTCATTTCGGGTTCTGATATCTCGTCTTCGACCTGCCCCGCCGTAGATATCATCCAGACACCCGACAGGATGAGAATGCTTCCTCCGATCTGCAGAAGATTGGTCGGCTCCTGAAACCAGAGCCAACTGGCGGCCAGCACGGCCACGTAGCTGATAGCGGAAATCGGAAAGGCTTTGCTGAGATCGAAATCGGTAAGCACATTCATCCAAAGGAAGAAGCAAGTAATTTCAGCCGTGATTGTGGCCAGCATCCATGGCGAAGTTGCTGCAACAACCAGCTTGCCCCACCCCGTCGTCGTGATCTGATCGACATGTTCCGCAGCAAACTTGACGAAAATCTGCGCCAGCGTGTTGAAAACTGGAATACCGATCCAGAGAGACATGCGGCTTATCACGGCTTCGTTTCCGCCTTTTCATCAATGGCAAACATTGGTGAAACGAATTTCAGCAGGGTTTGTATTATCGGATTACGGTGCCTGAAGAACATGGTGTTGCGCGTGAGGCGGCTACCGAGCTTCACTTTACTCTCGTAACTAGCCTGTCCGCTTTGATAGCGGCGCATTCCATGCTTCAGACAGTATTCGAGATTGTTGAACCAGCTCAGATAATAAAGATTGTATTTTCGCCCTGATTCCGCATCCATACAGAAGAACTTGTCGATGAGTGTACATTCATCGTGAACGAGCAGGTTGATGGCAAGAATGCGGTCTTCCACCTTATAGACCGTGCAAAAAGCCCGGCCCTGCATCTGCCGCAGCACGCCTGCGAAATAAGCACCTGTGAGCGCCTCAAACTGCAAATCGCTTCGCCCGCGCGTGTCATCATAAAGTTCCATGACGCGCGGGAGAATATCGGCAATTTCGGAACGATACTCGATAGTTACCGCGTTGCGACTGCGTAATTTTCGGCGCATATCCTTGCGCGTCCCCGATGAAAGCCGTGCCAGATAGTCGTCGACGGACGCAAAATCAAGGTCCAGCCAGGCTGTGGCGAGGCCGGGGATCGCGGCATATCCGCCAGCGGCAAAAACGCTGTGCAAATCAGCGGAAAGCGTATCGGGCAGATCCTTGACACCGCGCAGAGCGCAACCTTCCGCATCCGCGATGCGCTTGAAACCTTCAAGTAGCTGCTTGAGCAAAACCGACCGCATGTCCGGCGTTACACAGGCATGAAACCCTGGAACGCCGTTTTCGGTGCAAGGCGAACCGAGGCAGGCAAGACGCAATGTGAGGAAACCCGGCCAGTGCCGCCGGATACCGCGCACCAGACTGCGCATATACCCTTCATCCAAGGTAGTATCGAGTTGATACGCGGTCAGAAAGACTGGCATCGCCGCAATCACACGCTCGTTCTGCACAATCGTCATGTAGCGCCAGCTGAAACCCTCTATTCCCGCCTGTTCAACGGCAAGCAAATAGTCGTAATCCTCGATTTCATTTGGAAAACAGCTGTTCCAGGCATCGCGGCCGATATGGGCAATGGAAGCAACGACCCGCGTTTCGGCCAACGCAGACTTGCCGATCAGAACTGGCGTGCTTGTAGGCAATCCATCAAACAAGCTCGCAAGCATTCTGTTCCTCGAAATAGCTGGCGGTGAGGTCTGCCACCCAGCGATGCTGGCGGTCCACATGGATCATGTGATAGCTATCCTCAATCCAATGCAGGCGGTTGGGCGCGCCCAAATGTTGGGTGATGTATTTTGCCTGACGCGGATTGCTCAGGTCGTCTTCGCGCGCGTGCAATATAAGCGTTGGCGTTTTAATAGCTGGAAGCTCTTTTCGAAATGCCCGCCCCAGACGATACATTTCGATAATGCCAGTGCCCGGAAAATGCTCCAGCACGCCTTCCGCCGACATGCCGGTCATGAGCCGACGCAAACGGTCGTCCTTGATCCCCATTGCCGAAGTTTCGGAAAAGTTGAGACGATTGAGATACGGCACATAAGCGAGCCAGCCAATCTGCCGGGATAGGAACGGATAGAAGAACGGCACGCCCCAACCGTCATAATGAAAGCATGGCGAATAGAGCGCGACAGCCTTAATAGAACCGCGACTACGATGGGCCGACAAAAGCGCCAGCTTTCCGCCGACGCAAATACCCGCTGCATAGGTGGTATCCGCATAGGCTTTCAGCCTTTCAGCCGCCTCATCGACACTTTCCAGCCAATCACGCCAGTGGCTTGCACGAAATGCCGCCTCGCTTTGACCGTGCCCAGCCAGAAGTGGCGCATAAACCGTAAAGCCACGCCGATTGAGAAGACGCCCGACCAGACGCATCTCTGCGGGTGCCCCTGTCATGCCATGCACCAGCAGCACCGCCTGCCCGTTCGTGCCCGGCATAAAAAATGAAAATGGATCGGATAGGTTCATCGATTAAGCTTTCTCAAAGCCCTGTCAGTCCCACACAAGCAACGCCAAGCGTGATCAGAAAAACCCCGAATGCGTGGCGTTGATTGACCTTTTCAGAAAAGAATATCGCGCCAGCAAAGACCATCGCTGCGTAGCTCAATGCCGTCAAAGGAAACGCGATTGACAGCGGTACCCGTTCCAGCACCTGCATCCAGCAGAACAAGTCCACTACCCAGAACGCCACGCCCAACCACGTAACCGGCAACAACAGGGTTCGCAGAATATCGGGGGCGCGATCTGCGGCGAATTTGAAACAAACCTCGCGTCCCATCTCCGTGAGGATACAGAACGCCACCAATGCCAGCACCGACAGCGAAAGGGTCCCAGTCATTGTGCCACATCACTCTTTACCGCCCCTATGCCATGAAGCGTCTTCACCAGATGAGAATGCAGCCCCAACACCTCGCTGAACTGGAGAAGATGGAGCTGCATTGCTTCAGCGCTTTGCTGCGCGTACAAAAAGCTGATCGAGCAACGTCAATGCCAGATCGATCTCCTCACGCGAAATAAGCAGATTGGGGGCAAGGGTGATGACGTTCTTGTGGTAACCGCCCACGTCGAGCACGAGGCCATAGTTCTTGCCGTTGACAGCAAGATCCCCCTTCATGCCCTCATCGCACATCCAGTCAAGCGTTGCCTTGTCCGGCGTGTAACTATCTTCCTGACAGACTTCCATCCGAAGCGCCAGTCCGAGACCATCGACTTCGCCGATTGTCTTGTGTTTTGCCTGTAGCTGTCTCAACCCGTCAAGGAAATAAGCACCTTTATCCATAATGGTAGCGCCATAGTCCTTGTCTTCTTCCAGCATCCTCAATGTTTCAAGAGCGACAGATGTACCCATGGGGTTGCTGGCAAAAGTGGAATGGGTCGATCCGGGAGGAAAGACGCCTGGATGGATCATGTCTTCTCGCGCCCAGACACCGGATAACGGGTTGAGCCCATTGGTAATCGCCTTGCCGAACACCAGCACGTCTGGATTGACACCAAAATGTTCAATCGACCAAAGCTTGCCGGTGCGATAGACTCCCATCTGGATTTCATCAACCACCAGAAGGATGCCATGTTCATCCAGAACTTTCTTGAGTTCCTTGAAGAAATTCATCGGCGGAATGACATAGCCGCCTGTACCCTGGATTGGCTCCACATAGAAGGCAGCAAACTCCGACTTTCCGGCCTTTGGGTCCCAAACCCCATTATATTCGCTTTCGAACAAACGAGCGAATTTCTGCACGCAATAGTGGCCATATTCTTCCTTGCTCATACCCTTGGGACCACGGAAATGATAAGGAAATTCAATGAATTGTGCCCGGTCGGAAAAATGTCCATAGCGGCGGCGATACCGATAGCTCGAGGTAATCGATGAAGCGCCAAGCGTTCGACCGTGATAGCCACCTTCGAAGGCAAACATCAGGCTCTTGCCCCCGGTAAAGTTGCGTACCAGTTTTAGTGAATCCTCGATGGCCTGCGAGCCGCCAACATTGAAATGTACACGTCCTTTTGTGCCGAATTTGCGCTGCGCATCCTGGGCGATCAAGGCTGCAAGTTCCACCTTTTCGCGGTGTAGATATTGAGAGGCAACCTGTGGCAGCGTATCGAGCTGACGGTGAGCTGCTGCATTCAAGCGCGGATTGCGATAGCCGAAATTGACGGCCGAATACCACATCTGCAAATCAAGAAAGGGCGTCTCCTGTTCATTGAACAGGAACGAACCTTCACAACCGGAGAAGATTGCGGGCTGGTTTGAATAATGCACCGTGTCGCCATACGAGCAATAAAGCTCTTCTAGCAGACGCAGATCACTTTCGCTCTCAGCAATGCCGGAAATGGGTTGAGACGGATTGGAAGTCACAGTCTTGTTCATGGATATGCCTTCTGGGAATGACCTGCAGGTGCAACGGACCAGCAGACGTAATTTCAGGAAAATTGAATTTTTTGGGAGTTCAGCGGAACTGAAGATTACTCATGCAGCGGCGTAGGCCTTAGAACGCGCCTCGTTTCGTAACGCAGGCAGCAGGGCATGCAGGTTTCGCGTCACATCGTGGAAGTTGCCATAGGCCATGAAGGGGATATTCCGGTTATGGCAATGTTCCGCCAGCGCTTTTTTGGCAAAGATGAGTTCTGGCCGATCGGACACGCAGAAGTCCGACCGGCCATCGCCAACATAGACGCGAGGGACGGCAACATCGAGAACTCTGCATTTGCAGACGCCTGATGCTACCCGACATCCATTGTCGGCGTAAGGCGAGATGAGCGCGTAAGTTACGTGCCGGGCATTTTCTGTCATGAGCAGGCGATTGGCGACCACCGGCAGGGTATCGAGGCCAAACCGTGCGAGAACGCGCCTGATAAAATAATCCACACCATCGCTGACAATAGTGACCGGCAGCCCTTCCGACCGGCAGAAAGCAACGAATGAAGCGAAACCGGGATCGATTTCGATTTCGTCCAGCACCTTATCGAGTTCGTCGAAGCGCGCTTGGAGCAAGGCAATCTGTTGACGCATGCAGGTACGGGCGTCGATATCGCCCGCGACCCATTGCGCCTCAATGTCTTCCCATAATGGATCGGCAAGCCGTGACAAAACATAATCGGTTGTGTCCTGCACCGAGATCGTTCCGTCAAAGTCACAATATATTTGCATCACATCAGCCCTTGCTCATTGGCCGGGTTTCTAGCAGCCGTAACTGAGGCGATGCTGATGGGAAAATGAAGCGAAACTGAAATCGCGCCCGTTTTAATAAGGTTTCTGTCTTTTTTGTAATAATCTTAGCGGCGTATTGATATTGCCGCAGCCTTGCGGACTCCCACATTGACGCGCAAACCCTTGCCATTTTCTGGCACATCCAGCGAGACTTTCACCGAGAGCCGTGTGGCAACATCTGCCACAATGGCAAGGCCCAGCCCCGTTCCATCCTCCTGCGGCGAGCCGACACGATAGAACCGCTGGAAGACAGCCTCGCGTTGCTCGGACGGAATGCCCGGCCCTGTATCGCAGACCATCAACAGCCATTCCGTGTTGCCTGCATCGTGAAGCGAAACATGGATAGCGCCTTCTTCCGGCGTGTACTTGATCGCATTTTCGATGAGATTTTCAATCAGCACGCGCAACAGAGGTTCGTCGGTATCGACCCACGCGCCTTCAACGCCGTCCAAAGTGATATCCAGCCGTTTCCGTCGGATGACCGGAGCCAGTTCGGCCAATACAGACGCCGCCATATCATAGAGATTGAACCGACTGAACTGGACTTCTTGATGACTGACACGACCAGCCTGCAAGAGCTGTTCGATCAACCGCAATGCCTTCTCATTGCTTTGCACAAGACTGCCAACAATCGCCTTGCGCTCAGCTTCGCTGTCCGATTGCTGCAAAATTTGCAGCAGGAGTTTCAAACCTGCATGGGGTGTGCGCAGCTGATGTGCGGCATGATCGGCGAATCGTCGTTCAGCAGTCAACGAACGGTCGAGTTTACTCATCAGCTGATTGACGGAGCGCCCGAGGGGTGCAAGGTCTCGCGGCAAACCATCCGTCGGAATAAACGAAAGATCATCCGATGAACGACTGCGTATCTGATTGATAAGTCCATGAATTGTGCGCAGACCCCGGCCTATCCCAAGCCATAGCAGAAGTCCAATCAGGGGAATAAGAATAAGCAGCGGAATGACCAGATTGAGCAGAATGTTGGAAACCAGCGTATTGCGCAGTTCGGTTTTTTCACCGACTTCAACGGCGAACCGGTTGCCCGGTATCTGAAGCGTATAGGTTCGCCAGCGTTCCCCGTCATAGATCACATCGGACAGCCCATTTTCCGAAATAGGCTGTTCGGGACGAAAGGCAGTTGTCGAATAGACAGCCACCGCGCCGTTTTTCCAGACACGGAACATATGAGCATCGGCATAATCGTCGACATCTTCGTTCAATGCCAGCTGGTTCCCCATGGCAAAGTCGAGATCCTTGAACTGTCGCGCTTCACTAAAACTGCGTTTTTCAACGGGCTTTTGCAGCAAGTTCCAGAGCACATTGGCGTCGTTGATGAGCTGGGCATCATAGATATGATTGATTTCACGCAGCGCGCTTTGAAACGCGAAAACGCCGATGATAACCAATGCGATAAGAATGGTTGGAGCAACACGAATGAAAAGGCTCCACGTCAGCGTGGGCTGTTTCATCGTTCGACCATATAACCGACCCCGCGCATGGAGGTGATGAAATCCGCCCCCAGTTTCTTGCGAAGATTGTAGATGATCACCTCGGTGGTGTTGCTTTCAATGGCGCTTTCTGGGCTGTACAGTGCATATTCGATATCGCGCTTTGTGACGTATTTGCCAGCGCGTTCCATCAACAGCTTCAACAGCTGAAATTCTTTCGCCGTGACGGGAATTGGTCCATCGCTTCCGCGAACAACCATGGCTGCCGGATCGACCTCAATCGGACCACTTCTCAAGATACTTTCGGCACGCCCCTCACGCCGCCGCAATACAGCACGCAGGCGCGCCAGCAATTCTTCCAGATCAAAAGGTTTGGTGAGATAATCATCGGCACCGCTATCCAGTCCCTCAACCCGCTGCTGCGGCAGATCCCGTGCCGTCAGCAGCAGGATCGGTATACTATTGCCGGATTGCCGGGCTCGGCGCAACACCTCGATCCCGCTCAGTTTCGGCAAATTTACATCCAGCACCACAATACTATAGGAGAGCGTCGCTAGCGCTTCGACTGCAGCCTCGCCATCCTGAACCCAATCAACGCCATAAGCGTGCTTCTCAAGCGCCTGAGAGAGAGAACGCCCTAAAATAATATCATCTTCAACAAGTAAGACGCGCAATAATTTAACCTTCAACCGTAAAGAATGTATACTCTTAGCTCGGTCATTCTGGCAAATTTACGACAGTCATTATATCAATTCGCAGCCTTCTTATGCTGTCTCAATAACGCGAATGCGCTGCCCCCCGCCAATATCGATGAACTGCGTGGGCGGCGGTATCTGGTGCACATCATGCCCACCAAACCCCTGCGGATAGAAAGCATAGCCTTCCGGCGCCGGCGGCGCTGCCCTGTCGTCGAGCAGACGCCCACCGGTGAGTTCGATCATCGGATCGGGAATAGCAGAGATCAATCGCCTCGTGTAGGGGTGTGTCGGGTTGGAGAAAATCCGGTCCCATGGCCCGCTTTCGACGATCTGGCCGAAATACATCACCGCCACGCGATCGCTCATATGTTCTACAACGCTCAGATCATGACTGATCATGATATAGGATAGGCCGAGCCTTTCCTTCAGCTCCAGCAGCAGGTTGATAATCTGCGCGCGAATGGAGACATCGAGCGCCGAAACAGGTTCGTCGAGGACAATCACCTTTGGGTTGAGCAAGAGCGCCCGCGCAATACCAATGCGCTGGCGCTGCCCGCCAGAAAACTCATGCGGAAAACGTTTCGCATGCTCAGGCTTCAGACCCACAAGACGCAAAATCTCTTCTACCCGTGCGTCCACCTCGCTGCGCGATGCCACCCCATGCAGCCGCAAAGGTGCAGCAAGGGACGTATACACCGTCTGGCGCGGATTGAGCGAAGCGAAAGGATCCTGAAACACCATTTGCGCCATCTGCGCACGTTCAAGCCGTGATGGTTCATTCCTGCCGGTGATCGGGCGGCCTTCAAAGTAGATCTCACCGCTTGTCGGTTTCTGTAATCCCACAATGGAAAGCGCGAGGGTTGATTTACCACAGCCGGACTCCCCCACAATCGACAGGCACTCGCCCTTGTTCAGTGTCAGGCTGAGGTTATTCACCGCACGAAGCAATTGTCTGGAACGGCTGAATATTCCACCGCTGACGGGAAAATAGACGCATAGATCGTCAATGGTGACGAGAGCATCGGTCGTTTTCGTTGAACGCATATCATTCATGATGAAAACACCTCACCACGCCCGTATCCTGAAGCGGCGTCCATGCGGGCTTTTCCGCGCGGCATATCTCGGTTGCGCGCGTGCAACGCGGCTCAAACCGGCAGCCTTTCGGAAAGGCGGAGATGGATGGAACGACGCCTTCGTTTTCCTGTAATCGCCGTTGTCCTTCCTTCTGACGCGAGCCGAGTTGTGGCAGAGACGCCAGAAGACCGTGCGCATAGGGATGCGACGGATGTCGAAATACCCCCGCCGTTAGTCGCTCCTCGACCAGATGCCCCGCATACATGACGCCGACACTGCGGCACATTTTGGCAATGACGCCCAGATCATGGCTGATCATCAACACGGACGTGCCCCGCTCAGCGCAAAGCTCCTGCATCAGACGAAGAATTTCCGCTTGCACGGTCACGTCGAGCGCTGTGGTCGGTTCGTCGGCAATCAAAAGATCGGGATCGCAAGCCAGCGCAATCGCAATCATCACGCGCTGGCGCATACCGCCTGACATCTGATGGGGATAATTCCTAACCCGTCGATCGGGAGCCGGAACCTGCACGTTTGCAAGCGCTTCAACAGCCTTGCGTTCGGCCTCATGCCATGTCGCACCCTGATGCAGCACAAACATTTCCGCTATCTGCCGTCCAACAGGTGACAAGGGATTGAGCGCCGTCATCGGTTCCTGGAAAATCATGGCTATGCGATTGCCACGCAGCTTGCGCATTTCACGCGAGGACAGGGTGGCCAGATTCTGCCCCTTAAAGCGTATGGCACCGCCGGTAATCGCGAGAGGTTTGCGCAGCAAGCCGATCATCGACAATGCTGTTATGCTTTTACCGCAACCGGATTCGCCCACAAGACCGAAGGTTTCTCCAGCACCTATGGTGAAAGATACGTCTTCCACGACATTGTGCCGGGAAGAGCCGGAAACAATATCGATGCGAAGGTTTTCCACCTCCAAAAGTGCTTCTTCGGTCATACCTTGCGTGTCCTCATATGCGGGTCGAGCCAGTCGCGCAGCCCGTCGCCAAACAGATTGAGGCCGAGCACGGTGAAGAAAATCGCCAGACCCGGAAAGATCGCCGCCCATGGCGCGTTGACAATGAGTTCGCGCGCGTCGGTCAGCATATTGCCCCAGCTTGGATCAGGCGGGCTGATACCGAGCCCAAGATAGGACAGTGCAGCCTCTGCAAGGATGGCGTCGCCCATTCCAAGCGTGCCGATAACGAGGATCGGCCCGATCATATTCGGCACGATCTGCGTGATCATGATGCGTACATCGCTGTAGCCAAGCATTTTTGCGGCCTGCACATAGCCCTGCTTCTTGAGCGAAAGCGTTGAGCTGCGGGCAATACGGCACGTCCAGGACCAGTTCGTCAGGCCAAGCGCCAGTAAGAGACTGGGCAGACCGGGACCGAGAACCGCCATGATAGCCAGCGCAAAGATCAGTGACGGGATTGCCAGCATCAGGTTGGTCAGCCCGTTGACGAAATCATCCCACCAGCCGCCAAAATAACCGGCAGATATACCAAAGCCAAGACCGATCACAGTGTTGATGCATTGTGAGACGACACCGACCGTCAAAGACACCTGCGCGCCATAGAGGATACGCGAATAAACATCACGTCCTTGCGCGTCTGTGCCAAACCAAAACTGTGCGTCGGGCGGCAGTTCCGCATTCATCAAGTCGGCATCGAGAACCGGATTGTAGTGCGCCAGCAACGGCGCGAAGACTGCTGCTGTCAAAATGATGATGCATACCAGCCCGCCGAATATGAGATTGAAACGCAGCTTCATGGGCTTACTCGTGGCTGATGCGCGGGTCGATGACCGCGTAAAGAATGTCGACGATCGTATTGATAACGAGAAACCACAAAACGATCACGAGAATTGCACCCTGCACCACCGGAATATCGCGCAGCGAAACGCTGTCGATGAGCAAGGAACCAAGCCCCGGCCAGGAAAAGAGCTTTTCAACTACCACAGCCTGCCCCATCATCGAGCCGAATTGCAAGCCAATCGTCGTTATGATGAGCACTAACGCGTTGCGCATGACGTGCCATTTCACCAGCCTGAAACTGTTCATGCCCTTTGAACGCGCCGTGCGGATAAAATCAGCCCCCATCACTTCCAGCACGGCGGCACGCGTGGTTCGCGCCAGCAAAGCCAAAGGCGCGACGCCCAAAGTCAGAGCGGGCAGGATGATATTGCGTATGCCGCCGTCGCCATAACCAAAACTGGGCAACCAGCCGAGTGTCAGCGCAAACAGATACATCGCCAGCAGGCCGAGCCAGAATTGCGGCATGGAAAGGCCCGACACCGCGCCAATCATTGTCGTGCTATCAAGGATGCTTCCGGGCTTGAGTGCGGCGAGAAACCCCAGCGGCACACCGATCAAAATCGCAAACCCCATCGCGGCGAAAGCGAGCTTCAATGTCGGCCACATACGCTCCTGAATAAGCGAAACAACGGGCTGCCGCGAGCGATAGGACGTGCCGAGATCGAACTGCGCCAATTGCACGAGATAATTGCCAAAACGCACGTGAACTGGTTTGTCGAGACCGAATTCCTGCGTGATCTTTTCGACCAGTTTCGGATCGCTCATGCCTTTGCCACTGGCGACGAGGCCGGAAGCGATACTGCCTGGAACAACGCTGAATATGACGAAGACCAGCAACGACACCGCCAGAACTGTCGGTATCATCTGCAGGACGCGCCGGACAATGAAATAGAGCACGCAGTCCTCCTTTCGGATCAGCGGCGAAGCGCTGGAGCAAAGGGGATATGTGGTCCGCTCGCGAACGAGCGGACCAATCCATCTTAACCGGGGTTAGCGACCCGACGGAACCGTGTCGTCCACCCACAGTTTTTCATAGGACTGAATTGCGATCTCTGCCGCATTTGGCTGCAAGCCATGCAGCCACGGCTGATGCGCCATGACAGCCTTGTTATAGTTGAAGAACCAGACCGGCGCTTCATCCTGCAACAGATTGTTGGCCTTCTTCAGAAGCTCATTCTTCTCTTCTTCGGTTTTGGCAGCTTTGGCGGCATCGACAATCTTGTCGAATTCTGCATTGGAGAACTTCTGATAATTACACGCCGACTGTGGTGTCGTGGAATAGAAGCACTGCATTGCCGTTAGCGCATCCGGGCCACTTTCCAGTGACCACATATAGGCCTGGAAGTTACCGGCAGGAACCACATCGGCCAGAACCGATGCCTCAACTGGCTTTGCCTTCACTTTGATGCCGACTTTTGCCAGCATCGGAATGATCGCCTGAACGATGGTTAACCCCCAGCTTTCATTCTGCGTTGCAGTCAGCTCGAACTCAAAACCATCGGGATAGCCGGCCTCCGCGAGCAGGGCCTTGGCTTTTTCAGGGTCATACGGATATGGCTTGGCATCCTTGTCGAATGCAGGTGACGAACTGGGAAGCCAGCTTACCGCACGATAAGCCTTGTCCTTGACGAGACGCTTGATGATGAGATCGCTATCAATGGCGTAATTGATGGCCTGGCGAACACGCTTGTCCTGAAACGGTTTGAAATCAGGATTGAAGCCGACTGCACGCGTATAGGCTTCGGCAACCTCCAGCATATTCTTGCCGAGTTCTGGATCTTCGCGATAGGTGCTGTACTGGGCTGGTCCGAGCACCGCCACATCGATTTCCTTGTTGCGGAAAGCAACATCACGTGCAGCGGCATCGCCCATGATCATGATGTTGATCTTGTCGGCATAGGGCTTGCCCTTGTCATAGTACTTATCCCATTTTTCAACCGTCAAGCGCGAGCCAGGCACATATTCGACAAACTTGTAAGGCCCAAGCCCGATTGGGTGACGCTGAAATTCTTCGCTGTCACCCTGTCCCGCAGGATAGATTGCGGTATTGTTGCGCATGAACTGGAAGCCTGGATCGATCGGCTGCTTGAGCGTAATCTCCAGTGTGTGATCATCGATCTTCTTCAGCCCGGAAATCTCCTTGGCCTTGCCCTGCGCATAGTCTTCTGCGCCCTTGATTTCCGCAATGTAACGCGCTGGAGGCATGGCCTTTTTCGGGTCCATCATCCGGGTATAGCTCCAGATGATATCGTCTGCCGTGAGCGGCTTACCGTCGTGAAAAAATGCATCCTGACGCAACTTATAGGTATAGACGAGCTTGTCGTCCGAAACACTTACATCTGTCGCCAGCGCCAGAACCGGCTTGTTCAGATCCGCATCCCAGTCATAGAGCGTGCGATGGATGGCCTTGGCGTAGAATTCGTCCTGCGTTGCAGGCGATGCCTGAATATCCAATGTCGAAAAACTGTCACCATAAGGCGCAACGAAGTTGACGACGCCCCCCGAGCGCAGCGTATCGGAAGCAAAGGCCGCAGTTCCAGCCATCAATGCGACGGACACCGCCGCAAGCAACGCAAATTTCCTCATGATCTTCCCCTTTTGATTTTTGTAGATCGGATGAATGAACGTATTCAGGCAGCGCTGCCGAAGCTTCGCTGCCTGTTCTCCCTACGAACGTTCGAACACCAGTTCGCCTTCACGAATGGTGAGCATGCAATGCGTATCGTTGAGAATTTCCTCCGGTTTTGCCGTGAGCATATTGCGCGAGAAAACCGCAATATCAGCCACCTGCCCCGGCACCAGCTTGCCCTTGACCTTTTCAAGCTTCTGCGAGAAGGCGCCATATTCGGTATAGACCTGTAGGGCCTCCTCGATGGTCACGCGTTCGCGCGCATCCATGACCGTGCCCTTGGCCGTTTCCCGCGTCAGCATCGAATAGATGTTCGGATAAGGATTTGGGTGGCAGACCGGGGCGTCGCTTCCAGTCGCTGGCTTGAAGCCAAGATCCTTCCAAGTCTTGAGCGGGTAGCTCGAAAGCGCCCTCTCCTCGCCCAAAACTGAAATATAGGCATCCCCGAAATCATAGATGAAGACTTGCTGCGGACATGGATAAATGCCCGCCTTCTTCATGCGTTCATGCTGTTCCGGCGTTGAAAACCCGCAATGCTCAATGCGATGACGGCGGTTCGGGTCCGGATAAGCAGCCAGTGCCTTCTCATAAGCGGTGATGAGCTGGCCGATGGCCGCATCGCCAATGGCATGGCAGGCCAGCTGATATCCCTTCTTATGGGCATCCAGCACCAGTGCTTCCAGCTCCGCATCCGGCAAGATCTGGACGCCGATATTATTGTCGTCGCCCAGATATGGTTTGCTCATCCAGGCTGTGCGGCCACCTGCGGAACCATCGAGGAATATCTTGACCGCGCCAACCGTCAGCATGTCATCGCCAACGCCGGAGACCAGTCCGGCCTCGTAGCATTTTTCGACGATTGAAGGGCCCGGGTCGCCCAGCAAAACCAGCCATGTGCGCACCGGCAAACGCTTTTGCAGCTTGGCAATGTTGTAGGCGCGAATTTCGTCGAAACCTGCAACCTGCCCGACCGCTGCATCCATGACGCTGGTAATGCCATAGGAAAGCAGCAGATTGCCTGCGGCCTCAATGGCTTCGATCATTTCTTCCGTGGTCGCAGTCGGGATCGCATTGCGAACTGCGCCTTGCGCATTTTCGGCAACCATGCCGGTCAGCACACCATTTTGCTGTTCGATCAGACCGCCATCGGGAACAGGCGAGTTTTCATCAATCCCTGCAAGCTCGAAAGCCTTCGAGTTGAAGATCGAAACGTGGCCGCAGGCGCGCACGAGCATCACAGGATGGTCTGGTGCAACTGCATCGAGTTCCGATTTATGGGGATGGCGACCAATATCCAGCTTGGTCTGATCGTAGCCGCGCGCCTTGATCCAGGTGCCCGGAGGAACAGAAGCCGCCTTTTCGCGGATTGCATTCAGCAGACTTTCCAGCGTAGGCGCGGCATGGGCTGTTGCATCAAGCCATTTGAGCGTCAGCCCGACCGATATCAGATGAAGATGAGCATCGTTCAGTCCCGGTGTGGCGAAACGCCCTTTCAGATCGATCAGCCGTGTCTTGTTGCCCTTGAGGCCCCAGACCTCATCTTTCGTGCCGGTGGCCAGTACCTTGCCTTGCCAGATTGCCAGGGCTTCAACTGTGCCCTCTTCATATCCACACCAGATCGTGCCGTTATAAAGTATAGTATCGGCACGCAATTCGGGCATTACAGACATTCAGCGATCCCCTCCCTAAGTCACCGCTTTCATAGAACTAATGAGCAGAGTTCCATTGATGGATCAACCGTTCAAGCCGTGGATTTTGCAAATTATGTGGGAGCAACTTGAGCAAATTGACGAATTCACCGACGGTTCGCCGAAACCGCTGACGTGCCTGACACTTCACCCTCCGGCAAAGGAAGCTGGCTGATGATCACCGATATTTTCGCGGGGGAGGAGGCGGGCGCACTCGGACATAAGAAATCGTCCGTTATGAGCAGCGCTGAAAAGTTGAAGGCGGAGCCTTTTGGCTCCGCCCTCTTGTTTGATCAGATGATGCCCAGAGCATCCATGGCTTCTGCCACTCGAACGAAACCGGCGACATTGGCTCCAAGGACATAGTCGCCCGGGGTGCCGTATTCCTCAGCGGTTTCCGCGCAAAGATCGTGGATATTGCGCATGATTTCAGCCAGACGCGCTTCAGTCTGTTCGAAGGTCCAACTGTCGCGCGATGCGTTCTGCTGCATTTCGAGTGCCGAGGTCGCCACACCGCCCGCATTGGCAGCCTTGCCGGGAGCGAAGAGTACTTTCGCATCCTGGAATATCTTCACTGCTTCCGGTGTGGATGGCATATTCGCGCCTTCACCGACAGCAATAACGCCATTCTTCACAAGCGTCTTGGCATCCTTGCCGGTCAACTCGTTCTGCGTTGCCGAAGGCATGGCCACATCGCACGGAACATCCCAGATCGAGCCGCCCTCGATATAATGAACGGACTGCCCCTTCTGGCGTGCATATTCGGAAATACGTTCGCGACGCACTTCCTTGATTTCCTTGACGAGATCAAGATCTATACCGTTCTCGTCAACGATATAACCATTGGAATCCGAGCAGGCGACCACTTTGCCGCCGAACTCGATCACCTTTTCCATCGTGTAGATGGCAACGTTGCCCGAACCGGAAACAACAACGCGCTTGCCGTCAAAATCCTGCTTACGGGCCTGAAGCATACGCTGCACGAAATAGGTTGCACCATAACCGGTTGCTTCCTTGCGCGCCCGCGAACCGCCGTAGAATAATGCCTTACCCGTCAGCACGCCCGCTTCATAGCGATTGGTCAGTCGCTTGTATTGGCCGAACATATAGCCGATCTCGCGTCCGCCAACGCCGATATCGCCGGCCGGAACGTCAACATATTCACCGATATGGCGGTGAAGTTCAGTCATGAAGGACTGGCAGAAGCGCATGATTTCAGCGTCGGAACGGCCGCGCGGGTTGAAATCCGAACCGCCCTTGCCGCCACCAATCGGCATGCCGGTCAGTGCGTTTTTGAACGTCTGCTCGAAGCCGAGGAACTTAATGATGCCGACATTGACCGAAGGGTGGAAGCGAATACCGCCCTTATATGGTCCGAGCGCCGAATTGAACTGCACGCGGAAACCGCGATTGATCTGGACGCGGCCTTGATCATCGACCCACGGCACACGGAAAATGATCTGCCGTTCCGGCTCGCAAATGCGTTCGATCAGGGCATTGTCGGCATAATATGGTCGTTTCGCAATGACGCGCCCAACACTTTCAAGCACCTCTCGGACAGCCTGGTGAAATTCTATTTCACCCGCGTTGCGATGGAGGACATCTTCGAGAATGGGCTCGAGCTTTTCATGGACGTTGACCAAAATTTCATCTCCAGAGTCGGTATGCAATCTCACAATGATCACTCTCTAGAATAATTTTTGATCAATTTGAATAAGCATTAAGCACTATTTGTGCGCAATAAGCGAGGACACCCTCTTTCCAACCACCATGCGCCTGAAATTACGCCACACAAAAAGATCCAGCATCATAAGAAGCAATATTATCGGGCAATTGAGTAAAAAATAGTCAGCTTAAAGTTACAACAGTAATCATTTCAAGTGCGCGACTTTATGGCTTCGGTAACAGTCGTGTGGGCGCGGTTTATGGTAACCGCGCCTTGAATTCTTTACGGCCAGAAAACGCCTATCGTTCCGAAAATTCCAATACTGTGCCGCTCGCCTTCTCCGGCAAAACAGCCACACCTGCTGATGTCGGCACAAAGGAAACGCCATGTGCGGTCAGTGCAGCACGCGCTTTATCCAGTGAACTCACCCGAATGCGCAAGGCTGCGAAAGCACTGGCAGGTGTTTTGTCCAAATCGACATCCGGGTAAAGCGACAACGCTTTCTCGCGATCCAGAACCAGCAGATCGGCGGAGTTCGGCCCGGTCAGAACCTTCCATACGCCATCGTGCTCAACCGCTTTCCCGGCCTTGAAAAGAGGAGCAAAACCTTTCGCAGATGTTTCAGGGTCGGTCGCGATGATAACGATAGCCGAGAGACCGATAGCACCATTTTCATGTTCGATCAGCTCCCGCAGCCAGACCGTTTCGCGGGTCTTATGCTGACACATGAAAACCATGCCCTGCGGAACTTCGCTATCGGCAAAAGAGACTGTTTCGAACGCTGCGACGCCCGCGCCGCCACCCGGCAGTTGCACCGGGCGCTGGAATGCGCCAACTTCGCCCGTCGCTATATCGAGTTCTGCAAGCGCCGCCTTTGCCTCACGGGCATTGTCGATCCGGCAGGCAATTGCATGCAGGCCTTCGCCTTGCGCGGCCAGTTTCTCGCGCTGGTGCAGATTACCCGGCGTTTCGGCAACGATCCCCAGAAGCTCGAAATAATCTTCCGGAAACATGATCGTGTAATTGCCGGTGCCTTTTTCCTTGCTGTGAAGCCCGCGCGGACTCAGCGTGAATCCGAAGCGACGGTATTGCTCGGCACTTTTCTCCAGATCGTTAACCAGCAGAAAAACGTGGTCGACGCCTTTTACCGGGTGAGACATGTGGAGTTTCCTTTTTTCATAAAATCAGATGCTTGGAATGGAGGCTTATTTCTTTGTGGGCGCCAGCACAATCTCATGAATTGTGACCTTCGGATTCATATTGGCGACATAGAGTGCAGTTTCGGCCATATCCTCCGGCTGAATGACGTCATCCATACGTGCCGGATCAAAACCCGGACGGCGGGCCAGAAGCGGAGTCGCCACCTCACCGGGACAAAGCACCGTGGACCGAATACCGTTTTGTCCTTCTTGCGCGTTCAGGCTCGCACTCAGATCGTTGAGCGCGTGTTTGGAGGCGCCATAGGGCACGCCGCCAGCCGGTGACGAAAAACGACCCGCCCATGACGATGTATGGATCATCAGACCGCCGCCCTGTGCGCGCATCGGCGCCAGCGCGGCTGCGATCACATTGATCGCGCCCTTGATATTGATGTCGATGACATCGTCCCATGAATCGAAATCGATATCCGACCAGCTGCGGCGCGGAATATTAAGCCCTGCATTGTTGCAGACCACATCGAGACTCCCGGCCCATTCGACAATCGCTTCGGCAGTATCCGTCATCGCCTTGCGGTCGAGCACATCCGCCGGAAATATCCGGGCTTCACCACCGGCGGATGTTATTTCATCCGCGATGATGGCCAGCGCTTCCGCCTTCCGGCCCGTCAAGGCCACCGGCCAGCCTTCGCTTCCAAACCGTCGCGCCATCGCAGCGCCAATCCCCGATCCGGCACCTGTAATCCAGACTGCACCAGGCTTGATTTTGCCCGCATTTTCGCTCGAGTCGGGAGAAATCTGGTTCATCAACAAGCTCCATCGTAGAAAATCGACATTTATTAGCGCATAGAGTGCGGGAAATTATACTAATTTTACCGCCTAAATTAGTTTATCTTGACAATTAATCTGCGGATTCTAGCATACCAGTGCTTGCGTGCAATAATGCCCCTGAGGCGAAGCTTTAAAGAGCGTTTTCAGGGGCTTGAACAATATCGGGTCGTGCGGGAAAAGAGGCCTGAAAGCCCTCCCTCAACGTCCTTTAGGGGAACACAGAATGCATATCAGAAAAGCTGGCCTTGGCCTGTTTCTCGCAGCGTTTTCGCTTGCTACGGCGTCATCCCACGCCGAAGAAGTAAAGCGCGGCGGCACAGTCATCGTCCATATGAATACCGAGCAGGGCGTACTCAACCCTGCGCTTCGCGCCTCCACCGGCGTTTACCAGATCACCGGTCGCATCATGGAGCCGCTGATCGACCGCACTTACGAGGGCTACGTGCCGGTTCTGGCAACAAGTTGGTCTTCCTCGGAAGACGGCAAGGCCATTACCTTTAAGCTGCGCGAAAACGTGCGCTGGCACGACGGCCAGCCATTCACCTGCGATGACGTTTCGTTCAGCGCGATGAATCTCTGGAAGAAGCTGCTCAACTATTCGACGACGCTTCAGGCTAATCTTGAAGCAGTCGACTGCACCGATCCGCATACCGCCGTGTTCCGCTATTCCAAGCCGATGCCGCTGGAATTGCTGGTCGCTGCGATGCCGGATCTCGGTCATCCGGTACCGAAGCATCTCTATGAAGGCACCGATATTCTGAAGAACAAGTACAATTCCGCGCCGGTCGGCACGGGCCCGTTCAAGTTCGTCGAATATGAGCGCGGCCAGCACATCATAGCCGAACGCAATGATGATTATTGGCGCGGCAAGGAATATCCTTACCTCGACCGCATCATCTGGCGTTTCATGCCGGACAAGGCAGCGGCAGCGGCAGCACTTGAAGCTGGCGAAATGATGGAAACCGCCTTCAACGGTATTTCCATGTCGGATACCGAGCGCCTCCAAAAGGATGGCCGTTTCGACACCGGCACCAAGGGTTTCGAAAACAACGTCGCCCACTCGACCATCGAGTTCAACCTGCGCAATCCGATCCTTGCCAATCTGAAGGTCCGTCAGGCGATCTATCACGCTCTCGACATCGACTTTGCGATCAAGACGATCATGCGCGGCTACGCCAAGCCGGGCCGTGGCCCGATCCCGAGCGCTGGCGGTGCAAATTACACCGATCAAGTGCAGACCTATCCTTATGATGTCGAAAAGGCCAAGAAGCTGCTCGACGAAGCTGGGTATCCCGTCAAAGAAAACGGCATACGCTTCAAGCTGCGTCATCGTCCGGCGCCATGGGGCGAATATACGCAGCTCTGGGCTGAATATTATGCACAGGCCATGAAGGAAGTCGGCATTGACGTCGAAATCCTGACCAATGACGCACCGGGCTTCCTGAATGGCGTCTATCGCGATCACGACTTCGACACGGCAAGCGGCTGGCACCAGTTCCGTTCCGATCCGGCTGTTTCCACCACCGTCTGGCTGCGCTCCGGCGCTCCGGTCGGCACGGCATGGTCCAACCAGTTCGACTATAAGTCTGACGAAATGGACAGCCTAATTGACAAGGCTGCGAGCGAGCTCGACCCGGCTAAGCGCGCCGATCTCTATCATCAGATTCAGCAGCTTGAGATGAAGGACCTGCCAGTCATCTTCGCCATCGAACATCCGTTCGTCGGCGTGACGAATAAGGTTCTCAAGAACCACCACAACACACCGCGGTGGGATTCATCCAGCTGGTACGATCTCTGGATCGACCAATAAGCGATACCAACCGCTGCCGGTCACCCGGCAGCGGTTCACGAGTTTTAGAATGATGACTATGAATATCATGCAGGATAATCCGCAATGTCCCTGCCCCCAATCCTGACCTTTGCGTTGCGTCGCATTTTGCAGGCAATCCCGGTCATCCTTCTCATCATGATCGGGGCGTTTCTGCTGATCAAGCTTGCGCCGGGCGACACGGTTGACGCGCTCGTTGGCGACATGGGCGGTGCTGACCCGCAATTCGTGGCCAATCTGCGCACCGAATATGGCCTCGACCAACCGGTCTGGGTGCAGCTGTGGATTTATATGACCAAGCTGGCACGGTTTGATTTCGGCTGGTCCTACGTCTATGAACTGCCCGTGCTGGACGTGCTGATGGCGCGTCTCGTGCCGACGCTTCTGCTTATGCTTTCTTCCCTGTCGGTCGCCTTCATTTTCGGCATCGCGCTTGGCGCTTTCGCAGCGCGCAAGGCCTATTCGCTGACCGACAATGTCATCTCCACGCTCGGCCTTGTCTTCTATGCAATGCCAAGCTTCTTCCTCAGCCTCATCCTGATGTTCATCTTTTCCGTCAAGCTGGGCTGGCTGCCCGTGGGCGGTTACAAGACGCTTGGCGGTTTTTACACCGGCTGGAAGAATGTCTGGGATATTGCGGTACATCTCGTCATGCCGACGACGGCGCTTTCGCTGATCTATCTCGCCTTCTACATGCGACTGATGCGCACAAGCGTGCTCGAAGTGGCCGATCTTGATTATGTCCGCACGGCCCGCGCCAAGGGAGCCAGCGGCGCAAGGCTGATGTTCCATCACATCATGCGCAACGCATTCTTGCCCGTCGTGACGCTACTGGGCCTCCAGTTTTCCACCGTGCTCGGCGGCTCGGTTGTGATCGAGACAATCTTCTCGCTGCCCGGCCTTGGCCAGCTTGCCTATACATCGGTGATCAAGCGCGACCTCAACACGCTGATGGGCATCATCTTTCTGTGCTCGGTGCTGGTGGTGATCGTGAATTTCATCACCGATCTCATCTATGCGCGGCTTGATTCCAGGATCGAACTGTCATGACGTCCCAGGACCTTTCCTTCATCCGCCCACAGGTCTCCCGCACAAAAGTTCTGTGGCAGCGTTTCAGTCGCAACCGCGCCGCCGTGCTCGGCCTCGTCCTTTTCGTCGCCGTGGTTCTAATTGCCCTATTGGCCGATGTCATTGCACCCGGCGACCCGTTGCGCCGCGCTGGCGATCCGCTTGTATGGCCCTTCATCAATGCTGCAATGCCACTCGGGACGGATCAGCTCGGGCGTGACATCATGGCCGGCATAGTCCATGGCGCGCGCATTTCCTTGCTGATTGGCGTGGTCGCGACCCTGATCTCTATCATCATCGGCATCGTCATTGGTGCGCTCGCTGGCTATTATGGCGGCTGGGTGGATGACGTTCTTATGCGCGTCACCGAAGCCTTTCAAACTGTGCCAAGCTTCGTGCTGCTTCTGACGCTGGTGGCAATCTTCGGCTCTTCCATCGAGAATATCATTATCTGCATCGGTATCGTGTCATGGACCGCGCCTGCGCGCATGGTGCGTGCCGAATTTCTAGCGCTGCGCAAGCGCGAATTCATCGACGCGGCGCGCAATCTGGGTGTCGGCAATATGTCGATCATCTTCCGCGAAATCCTGCCGAACGCGCTGCCGCCGGTGATCGTATTCGCATCTGTGGTGATGGCTACCTCTATCCTGATGGAAAGCGCGCTCGCCTTTCTCGGCCTCGGTGATCCGAACTATGCAAGCTGGGGCAATATGATCGGCCAAGGCCGCGCTGTGCTGCGCACCGACTGGTTCTGCTCGGTCATTCCAGGCATCGCCATTCTGCTCACCGTTCTTTCCTTTAGCCTGCTCGGTGAAGGACTGAACGACGCGCTCAATCCGAGGCAGAAGAAATAATGACCGCCGCACCTGTTCTCGAAATCAGCAATCTCCAAATCGCGCTTCCGAAGGGCGCCGACCGTCCTTATGCCCTGCAGGACCTGACACTGACCATTAATCCCGGCGAAATCGTCTGCCTCGTCGGTGAAAGCGGCTCCGGCAAGTCGCTTTCCGCAGGCGCGATCATGCGCCTTTTACCGGAACCGCATGTGCGCGTGACCCATGGCACGATCAGGCTTGAAGGCACCGATCTTTATTCGCTTTCCGAAGCGGAGATGAAAAAGCTGCGCGGTGATCGCATCGGCATGATCTTTCAGGAGCCGATGACTGCGCTCAACCCGCAGAAAACAGTTGGCTGGCAGATCGACGAAGTGCTGCGCCTGCATACCAAACTTGGCCGCAAGGAACGCCGTGCCGCCGTGCTGGACATGCTGGCAGAAGTGAAAATTCCCGATCCGGAATCCGCCTACAACGCCTATCCGCATCAGATTTCCGGTGGACAGCGCCAGCGCGTGATGATCGCCATGGCGCTGATCCTGAAACCGCGTCTCATCATCGCCGACGAACCGACTACAGCGCTCGACGTGACCACGCAGGCGCAAATCCTGAAACTGATCCGCGATCTGCAACGCGAGCATGACACGGGTATTCTTTTCATCACGCATGATTTTGGCGTGGTGGCGGAAATCGCCGATCGCGTCGCGGTGTTGCGCCTCGGCGAACTGGTCGAGCAAGGCCCGGCTAATGAGGTGTTGAACCATCCCCAGCATCCTTACACGAAGGCGCTGATTGCTTCAGTTCCAGCGCTCACACCGCCCGAAACGAAGACATTAGTTGAAGCACAGCCGATCATTCTCAAGGCAAGCGCTTTACGCAAGACATTCAAGGCGCGGGGCGGATTGCTCACAGGCAAACGCAGCGCCGTATCCGCCGTAAAGGATCTTTCATTCGAACTGCGTCAGGGCGAAACACTTGGCGTCGTTGGGGAAAGCGGCTCGGGCAAGACGACAGTTTCGCGCATCGTTACGCGCCTGCTGGAAGCAGATAGTGGCAAGGTTGATGTGAACGGCAAAGATTTTCTGAGTGCAAGCCCGCGTGAATTACGCGCCATGCGGAAAGATATCCAGATGGTCTTTCAGGACCCGATGGCCTCACTCAACCCGCGCCGCCGTGTCGTGGACCTCATCGCACAGGGCCCTATCGTCCACGGTGTACCGAAGGCTGAGGCGCACGCGAAGGCACGGGAACTGCTGGAACTGGTCGAGCTTTCGCCTGCCGCCGCCGACCGTTTTCCGCATGAGTTTTCGGGCGGGCAGCGTCAGCGCATCGGCATTGCGCGTGCACTCGCTTTAGAACCGCGCATCATCGTCGCGGACGAACCTGTCTCAGCACTCGATGTTTCAGTACAGGCGCAGGTTCTGCGGCTTCTGGCAGACTTGCGCGAACGGCTGAACCTGTCGCTACTGTTCGTCACGCATGATCTGCGCGTCGCAGCCCAGCTTTGCGACCGCATCATCGTCATGTCCAAGGGCGAGATCGCTGAAACTGGCCCAACGGCTGAAGTTTTCGCCAATCCTCGCCACGAATACACACAGCGCCTGCTTGCCTCCATCCCCGGCAAAAACTGGACGCCACCTCGTTTTGAAACCGCGTGAAGCCATGCAAAAAGTAGAATTTCCACCCTCCATCTGGGCCGCCACTGCGCCTCCCCGCACACCAGCCAAGCCGCTTAATAGCGATGCAGAAGCCGATGCCGTTATCGTCGGCGGCGGTTTCACGGGCCTGTCGGCAGCACTTCATCTGGCAAAACGCGGCAAGCGCGTCATCCTGCTAGAAGGCAATGCGGTCGGCTGGGGCGCCTCAGGCCGCAACAACGGACAGGTCATCCCGACCATGACGTCTGCCGAGCCGGACGCCATTGCCAAGCGCTATGGCGCGGCGGGCGAACGCTTTGCAAAACTGATTGGTAACAGCGCCGACATTCTTTTCTCCATCGTGCGCGATGAGAATATCGAAGCCGAGGCCGAGCAGAACGGCTGGTTCCAGCCTGCCCACTCGCCGGGCCGGGTGAAGCTATCACAAACCCGCGTAGAGGCATGGAAACGCTTCGGTTTCCCGGCAGAATTCCTTGACCGTGCAGCGACTTCGCAGCTGCTCGGCAGTGATTTCTGGTATGGCGGCATGTTCAACCCGACCGGCGGCCATATCAATCCACTGGCCTTCGCGCGCGGCCTGGCCGCTGCAGCAGAGCGCCATGGCGCGATCATTCACGAGCAAAGCCCGGTCACATTCTATCAGCACGTCGGCGATCACTGGGAAGTGCGCACCGACAACGCCACCGTTCGCGCCAAGGGTTTTTTGCTCGCAACCAATGCCTATACCGGCGAGCTGCGCGAAAGGCTCGCCCCACGCCTTGCCCGCACCATCGTGCCGGTCTTGTCATGGCAGATGGCGACTGCTCCGGTCAGTGACAATCTACGCACAACCATTCTGCCGGGAAGGCAGGCCGTTTCCGATACGCGCGGCGACCTCCGTTTCTTCCGCTACGATGCCCGCAACCGGCTTATCACCGGCGGTGTGGTGATGGGCGATTTCAACATCGCTGAGCGCGTAAAGCGCAAGACGGCACGCAATATGGCTGAGGCTTTTCCGGCGCTTGGCGAGCCGGAAATCACCCATGTCTGGAGCGGGTATATCGGCATGACGTGGGACCGTTTCCCGCGCGTCCATCAGCTTGGCGCCAATGGTTGGGCATGGATCGGCTGCAACGGACGCGGCGTAGCACTTGGCACATCGCTTGGCCGCGAATTCGCACGCGCGCTTGACGGAGAGCCGTTGCAGGAACTCGCCTTGCCCGTCTCAGAACCCGCACCGCTGCCTTTTCATAAAGTCGCGCGGAAGATCGCCCCATTCTATCTCGCTTGGCTTAGGCGCAAGGATCTCACCGAACCCAATCTCTAAACCAGCTCATTCATGTGAAAGGTCAGGTCCATGAATCAATTGCCCATTCTCGAACGCCGCCGCATCGAGGCGATGGTTCTCAAGAATATCTATGATGTGTTGCGCGAACGATCCGGCGAAGAAGAAGCGCAGGCAGTCGTCGGCGAAGCTGTCAGCCGCTCCGCTATCGAACAAGGCAAGAGCTTTGCCGAAGAACTGGGCCGCACGCCCACTCTGCAAGACTTTGCCGATATCCAGCCGCTGTGGACAAAGGAAAACGCACTCGAAATCGACGTGATTTCGCGAGACGAAAACCATTTCGATTTCAATGTCACGCGGTGCCGCTATTCGGAAATGTATCGCGAAATGGGCCTTGGCCATATCGGGCACCTGCTTTCCTGTAATCGCGATGGCGATTTCTGCATCGGCTACAATCCCGCAATGAAGCTGGAGCGCACGCAGACCATCATGAAGGGCGCAAGCCACTGCGATTTCCGCTATCGCCTTGACGTCACTGAAGAAACGACAAAGGAAGCCTGAAATGCCGGTTGAAAACTGGACGGCGAACCAGCTGGATGAACTCGTCGCATTCCGTCGCGATCTGCATGAAAATCCAGAGTTGCTTTACGATGTGAACCGGACAGCGGAAAAGGTTGCCGATGCACTGCGTGCGGCTGGTGTCGATGAAGTTGCAACCGGCATCGGGCGCACCGGTGTTGTCGGTGTTATTCACGGCCAGACCAACAAGTCTGGCCGTGCCATTGCTTTGCGCGCGGATATGGATGCGCTGCCGATCCTGGAAGAAACCGGCGCGGCATGGTCATCCAAAGTGCCGGGCAAGATGCATGCCTGCGGTCATGACGGCCATACCACGATGCTTCTCGGGGCGGCCCGCGAATTGGCGCAAAGCCGCGCTTTCGACGGTACGGTCATCGTCATCTTCCAGCCTGCCGAAGAAGGCGGCGCTGGCGCCAAGGCGATGATCGACGACGGCCTGTTCAAGCGCTGGCCGGTCAACGAAGTCTATGGCATGCACAACCGTCCAAACCTAGAGGTGGGACATTTCACCATCAATTCCGGTCCGATTATGGGTTCGGTTGATGTGCTCGACATCACCATAGAAGGCGTTGGCGGACATGCAGCTTCGCCGCATCAGACCATTGACCCCATCCCGGTAACGGCAGCGCTCATTCAGGCAATCCAGACGCTGACTGCCCGCACCATCGATCCGCTCGATTCCGCTGTGATCTCGATCACGACTATTCAGGGCGGCGATGCGTTCAACGTCATTCCGCAGAAAATCCGGTTGACCGGCACGGTTCGCACGCTTCGCGAAGAAGTGCGTAATCACATTGAGGAAAAGCTGACCCGTGCGGTGCAGGGCATTGCCGATGCTTTCGGAGCCAAGGCAACGCTCGACTATCAGCGCAACTATCCCGTAACCATTAATCACGAACACGAAACCGAACTCGCAGCCCTCGCCGCCGAAGCCGTCTCAGGCGCTGATCGTGTCACGCGCGACATGCCCGCCACGCTCGGCGGCGAGGACTTCGCGTTCATGCTGAACGAAGTTCCGGGCGCGATGATTAATATCGGCAACGGCCCAAGCGCCAATCTCCATCACCCGAAATATGACTTCAACGATGATGTCATTGCCTGGGGTTGCTCTTATTGGACAACACTGGTGCGTCACCGTTTGCCGGTGTGATGGTCACAAAATTGCGGTGGGGCAGAATGCTGCCTCACCGCACAGTTTTAAGTCGTGCTTTTCCCGATATCTCATGTGAGATTGGAAACAGCCAATCATAAGCGATATTGAAAACAAAGGTATACGCCAGGTAAAAAAGCACGATTACTACATCCAGCATCAGCGCGGTGATGATCGAAATGCCCAGATACCAAGCGATAAACGGTATCAGCAACACAATCAGTCCGGCTTCAAACAGGACGGCGTGTGCAACGCGAATAGGCATGGTTTTATTCACCGTTCCTCTCAGTCGCAGCAAGACCCGATCAAATCCAAGATTGAAAAGAAAATTCCAGATGGTCGCGGTGGTGGCGGATATGACGCCGATGACGCCCATTGCTTCCACCGGCTTGTCAAAGAGAACAGCCGAGCCTGGAATGAAGATTGCCAGCCCAATAATTTCAAACATTGCCGCGTGGCGAACACGATCTGTAAAACTACGCACTTATTTATTCCTTGATATTGGTGTGCGCTTTCTATCTATTATTATGGATTTTAAAAGTTAGATACTATCGGGATTTACGATAGATGAATGTCGAGCTGGACCAATTGGAAGCATTTGTTGCCGCCGCCGAACAAGGTTCCTTTTCGGCTGCAGCCCGTCATTTGCGTAAAGCGCAGTCGGCAGTCAGCGTATTGATATCCTCTCTGGAAGATGATCTTAATGTCAAACTTTTCAGCAGGACGACACGTAGCCCAGTGCTCACCGAAGCAGGCGCAAGGCTGTTGCCCGAAGCGCGTCTCATGCTCGACAGGCGTGAACATCTGATTTCAGTAGCGCGGAACTTCGACGAGCATGTCGAGTCCCGCCTTGTGGTTGCTCTGGATGAACTCTACCCCGAGCCGGCGGTCGCAGCCCTCTTCGCCGCGTTTGCGCAACACTATCCCCATGTCGAACTCGAATTGCAGTTTCCACATTCATCCGTGATCGCGGGGCTCTTGAAAGACGGCAAGGTTGATCTCGGCGTCATGTGGCGTCTCGACCAGATACAGCCCGAACTCGGTTTTCAGACCATTGGCTGGGTGCCACTTGTGCTCGTCTGCGGTCGAAACCATCCCCTTGCGAGCAGCCCCGTGAATTGGGAAGACCTGCGGACGCACCGGCAGATCATGGTTCGCAAGCGCAGTGACGAGGATGAAAAGCACAGGCTTCGCGTGGCCGCCGAGGTCTGGTGGGTGGAAAGCCACTGGGTCATTCTGCAAATTCTGAAACAAGGCATCGGCTGGGCTTATATCCCGGAACATATATTGCGAGATTCGCCATTGGCGGATGAACTTGTCATCCCGAAACTGCAATTCGACGGTGGTGCGCATCCCGTGGCGCTCGAACTGGTCTGGAACAAGCTCCGTCCGCATGGCCCCGCCGCCAAATGGCTGAGACAGCAATTTGCCTCAAACAAGTTTTGATTTGGTCAAACACGCCGCACAGAAGCTGCGACGAGGCACTATTATTTCTTAACAGGAAACTGAAAATTGACGCCCGCAAATATCTGCCATTTCGGTGCGCCGTCGCCTTGATGCCAAACCGTATATTGCGGCTCGATAAACGCGTTCATGGTGATGCCTTTTTCCAGCTCAAAGACTTTACCGATACCGAAACCGACCGGAATATATCCTTCGTCGTCTTCCAGATTGAAGTTCCATGTTCCTGTCGAGCGCAGGTACCAGCCGTCCTTTAAATTGTAATTGATGATCGGCTCGACAGTTGCCAAGCTTACCTTATCCCGGTCGCCATGCCCTGCGAATGATGTCTGATAGGTCAACAGACCACCTAGTAGACCCCAGCTCTGCGGCGCAACGATCACACCCGACGCCCCTATCTGCCATTTGCCATTGCCAAGTGCGTCATCTGTCGCGGTTGGGATGACCAATATCGGTCCCGCACCGAATGTGATCTCGCCATGCTTGGGGAGGATGAAAATGTCCATCAGCGTCAGATCGCCCAGGCCCGTTACATATCCGTCGGGGAACTCAGGCGCTGTTGCGATAGGCAGTGTATATCGTATCAATTGTGGCAGGCCAGCTATCTCTGCGGGCACCAATCCACGCAGGAGAAACTGATTGGATCGCCGACCGGATAACCCGTATATTTCCGGCACATAATAATTATGGAAGTTAACGGTAATCTTCGGCGTCAGGGGATTATTGGCGTCGTTTACCGACTGATGCTCTTGCGCTGAAACGCTATTCATTAAAACCAACGATAACAGTAGTCCCAGACCTGTACGCGTGACGATCGACATCGCAGTTTCCCCATTTCATATCGAAAAGGGTATCTTAAACGCACAGAAAATGAAGTCTGTTACAGTAACATACAGCACATTTTTTGCCTGTAGAGCGATCTGCGAATTGCTAGGGTTCGATGAGAGCCGACATCCGCACCAGATCGGCCAGTGATCCTGCCTGCATCTTCTGCATGACATGCGCACGGCGCACCTTCACAGTGATTTCCTTGACATCAAGGTGAGCTGCGATTTGCTTATTTAACAGGCCTTGCACGACAAGCGCAAAAACAGCGCGTTCGCCCGGTGTGAGGCTCAGCCAGCGATCGTGAAGCTCTAACCGCACTCGTTCGTCCTGCAAACGTTTCTTATCACCGTCGATTGCCCGGTATACAGCATCCAGCAAATCGTGATCACGAAACGGCTTTGGCAGAAAATCCACGGCCCCTTTTCTGATTGCATTGACGCCCATGGTGATATCGCCATGACCAGTAATGAAGATAACCGGAATACGAATTCCGAGCCCTGTCATCTGGGCGAAAAAATCCGTGCCTGTCTGCTCCGGCATTCGCACATCAAGTATCATGCAAGAGGGACCGGGCTGGCGATCGTAATCAAGGAAACCACGCACAGATTCAAAGCTGATCGCCTTCATATCGATGGAGGCAAACAAATCCTCCAAGGCTCGCCGAACCGAGAGATCGTCATCGATAATATAAACCACCGCTACGTTTTCATAAGTTGCCGTCATTGCTGGTCCACCCCGACCGCTGGCACTTCCAGCAGAAACGTCACGCCGCCCGATCCGGCACCCAATGCGCCTTGGGCATCGGTCCAGATACGCCCACCATTCGCCTCTATGATCGTTCGACTGATCGTCAGCCCCAGCCCGAAGCCACCGTCTTTCGTCGTCCAGAAGGCATCAAAAGCGCTTTCTTTCGCTGTGTTGGTCAACCCTGCCCCTGTATCGGCTATCGCGAAGCGTAGGCCGCCATTGTCGCCTATGAAAGACTTGATCAGGAGAAAACGATCATCTTTCTCTTTCTCCGACATTGCCTCAATGCTGTTGAGGATGAGGTTACCAAAGACCTGCTGTATTTGCACACGGTCCGCCCATGCAGGCGGTAGATCCGTCGCCAGGTCGAGTTGAAGGCGGATGCCATTCCGGTGAAGCTCTGCTCCGGCCAGATCGGCCATTTCACGGATAGTCATGTTGAAGTCGAAACTTTCGATCTTGGGCTTTTCGCCCTTGGACAAGCGGCGGACACGGTCGAGTATCTCGCTCGCGCGATGAGAATCCGCCGATATTCTCTCGATCGCGGATAGCGCACGCGCCACGTTTGGCGGATTCTGCGACAGCCAACGGTGCCCAGCTCCAGCACTGGTTTCGATTGCAACCAGTGGCTGGCTGACTTCGTGGGAAATTGAGCCGGTCAACTGGCCAAGCGTGGTCAGCCGCGCAAGTCGCAGCAAACGTTCTCGCGTCTCATGAGCTTCTGCTTCGGCATCGACCAGTTTCAGGCCGAGATATGCGGTGCAGGCAATGGCCAGGATGCTGATCAATGTATTGACGAAACCAACATTATAATCGCCTGAGCGCGTCAGGCCGAAGCTTGCGACTGTCAAGGCAATGCAGCCAGCTGCGACACCAGCAACAGTGCGGTGCGAAAACAATCTGGCCGAAACCAGCACAATAGCCGTATAGAAAACAGCGGCTGCAATCGCGTAATCGGTGACGGTGTCGAACACGAAAATGGCTGCACTAACAATCGCAAGGCCCAGAGATGCCGCAGCGTTCCGCGGAGACAAGCGACGAAAACCATTTATTCGCATTCAATGTCTCCTCGCTGGTCTCTGGTTCACAATTCAATTGAGCTTTATAGCTCCAATTCGCGGCTTTTATCTACCATGATACGCCGACAGACAGACAATGGGCACCCGCATCAATCGGCGGAAGAACCGGCATGCGTTTTGCCCACACGACCTTTCAAAGAAAAAGTGACCAACAGCAAAGCTGCTGGCCACTCCTTCGATGTGGCGCTGCGAGGCACCGACAGCGTCGCATCAAAACCATTGGCCAAAACGATGAATGTAGAAACTCTTCATGGTCTGCGCGACCACACAATAGGCAAACAGCGTCGCGACAAGCCAAGGGAAGTAGGCCCATGGCAGCGGCTGCAACCCAACCATGGTTCCAAGCGGCGAGAATGGAATGTAAATACCAAGTGCCATGATCAAGCCAGTCATGAGCATCACTGGCAAAGCTGCAGTGCTTTGGATGAACGGTATTTTCTGCGTGCGCAGCATATGCACCACGAGCGTCTGTGACAGCAAGCCTTCAATGAACCAACCCGACTGAAACAGCGACTGCATGTCCGGCGTATTGGCAGCGAAGACATACCACATCAGCGCGAAAGTCGTGATGTCGAAGATCGATGACGTCGGCCCTACCCAGATCATGAAACGACCAATATTCCTGGCGTCCCATTTGCGAGGTTTTGCGAGAAACTCCTTGTCCATACGATCCCATGGCAGGGAAAGCTGGGAAATGTCGTACATCAGATTCTGGATCAGCAAATGGATTGCCAGCATCGGCAAGAACGGTATGAAAGCACTTGCCACCAGAACCGAGAACACATTGCCGAAATTCGAACTGGCGGTCATATTCAGATATTTGATGATATTACCAAAGGTTTCGCGTCCTTTGATGACACCTTCTTCCAGCACCATCAGGCTCTTTTCGAGGAGAATGATATCGGCAGATTCCTTCGCAATATCGGTGCCGCTATCAACCGAGATACCCACATCCGCATCGCGCAATGCCGGGGCATCATTGATACCATCGCCGAGAAACCCGACCGTATGACCATTTGCCTGCAAGGCTTTGAGAACGCGAGATTTCTGCAAAGGGGTGAGCTTTGCAAAAACCGTGGCCTGCTCAACTGTCGCACGTAGTTTTTCATCGCTTATCTTCTCGATTTCTCGACCCAGAATTGGCGTGCCAGGCTCCAGCCCAACCTCACGGCAGATCTTTGCAGTGACAACATCATTATCACCGGTGAGAACTTTGACGACAACACCATGTTCGGCTAATGCAGCGATGGCCGGACGTGCGGTTTCCTTGGGTGGATCAAGGAAGGTCAGGAAACCCTGCACCACCAGTTCCTTCTCGTCAGGAATATCATAGCGCGACATTGTGGAAGACGGCGCAATCTCACGGGTGGCAACCAAAAGAACACGGAAACCATCACGATTGTAATCGCGTGCCAGTTCCACAAGCGCTTTGCGGCGCGCATCGTCCAGCGGTTTGATCTCATCGCCATCGCGAATAGAGGTGGAGATCGCCAGCATTTCTTCCACAGCGCCCTTACAGACCAGCAGATGCTCACCACCAAAGCCTTCAACCACAACCGACAAGCGGCGGCGAATGAAATCGAACGGCAGTTCATCCACCTTTTTGTAGAACCGAGCTGAAGCAGTGCTTGCAGGGTCGTCTTCGGCAAAACGAATAACTGCCTGATCCATAAGGTTCTTCACGCCGCTCTGATGGTAACTGTTGAGCCACGCCAACCGCAGAACGCTTGAGTCACATTGACCGTTAACATCAAGATGGTGTTCGAGGATGATCTTGTCTTGAGTCAATGTGCCGGTTTTGTCTGTGCAAAGCACATCCATGGCCCCGAAATTCTGGATGGCGTTCAGACGCTTCACCACAACTTTGCGGCGTGCCATTGCGACAGCGCCTTTTGCAAGGTTCGACGAAACGATCATGGGCAACATTTCAGGCGTCAGACCTACCGCCACGGCAAGCGCAAACATGAAGGCGTCAGGCCAGTCCCCTTTGGTAAAGCCGTTGATCACTAAGACCACTGGCACCATCACCAGCATGAAGCGGATTAAGAGCCAGCTCACACTGTTAACCCCACGATCAAAGGCGGTTTGTGCGCGGGAGCCTACAATCGCTTTGGCGAGCGAACCAAAATACGTCCGCGCTCCTGTTGCAACCACTATAGCAGTCGCCGTACCGCTAACGACATTCGTGCCCATGAAGCAGACCGTCGGCAGATCAAGCATGTCCATCTGATCGCCAGACGTTGCTTGAGCTTCGGCGGATTTTTCAGCAATAGCACCAAGCGTGTCGTATTTTTCAACGGGCAAAGCTTCGCCCGTGAGGGCAGCCTGACTGACGAAGAGATCGCGCGATTCAAGCAGACGCACATCGGCAGGAATCATATCCCCAGCTGAAAGCTTGACGATGTCGCCCGCAACGAGTTCGGCCATTGGAACTTCGACTAGCATTGCTCCCACGCCTTGCCCCTCTCCGCCAGCCTGACGACGCAACACTGTTGCCGTAGTGCGCACCATCGCCTTCAGCGCTTCTGCCGCTTTGCCGGAGCGAAATTCCTGCCAGAAACGCAGCAAAGCGCTAAGGAAAACCATCGTCAGAATAATGGTCACGCCGGTATATTCCGCCTCCTCGCCGTTGCGCAGCGGCAAGATTATATCCGTGACGGATGAAATCGCCGCGAGCGTGACCAACACGGCAATGAACGGGTTCTTGAACGCAAGCATGAATTGGACGAAGGCATGCGGACGCCTTTCATGCGCTACGTGGTTGGGGCCGTCTTTGACGAGACGTTCCCTGGCTTCACCCTCGGTCAGTCCGTTAAGGTTTGTTCTGAAATTGGCAAGTGTTGTATCAACGCTGTTTTGTGCCTCGCGCACGGCGCGCATCGACAGCTTTCTGTCGTCCTTGCGCGCAGTTGCTGCTACAGGCTTTTTTACGATCGCATTCATATCTTTATCCTCACGCTTCCATACGCGGCACGAGCACAGACAAACCCATCCCGCTAAAAGATGTGCAAAGCCATGCCGTACCGCCGCAGCGACGCCCGGTTTATGTGTCTGTTGAAGTCCGGAGATACTCCCGGATTGCGCCGCCAGCACAAACCGGACGAACCTACCGGCTCATCGTCCGTAGCTAGATTCCTCGTCTTCAATCGCAACGGGTGGAACAAGATTGTTTATCAGTGCACCCACGTTGAGGTCCGGTTCTGCTGGCCGGCTGCGAGGAGCAGGCCGAAGCGCTCCAACACTGGCAAGGACTGATATTTTGCGATTTCCACGGGGTCCTTAGTCCAACGGCATTCCACGCGTCCGTTTTTCGGGTTGACGTACCAGATGGTCGTCAGCCGGGGAGCTGTTTCGTTGGCCTTGTCAGTGCTGGCTTTAGCGTGTTGCAGATGACGATACGACATTTGCCCGCTGGAAGCGGTTGCGTGGTTGGCGGAACGCATATGCGCGCCAATGCGCGCGCCGAAATTGGCGATTGCTGCTGCAATATTCATCTCTTACCTCATGACGCGCCACTGCAAGCGTCCGTGTAAGAGCATGGTGTCAGCTCTCTCCGAACAACCCCAGTGGCGACAGCTTTCGACTACTGTCGCTGGGCATTGTGGTTCCCTGTGTTAAGGAGCTGAATTCTTTCGCTCCGACGGCATCTCAATACCAGACGGAGCAGTGAGGAGCTACGAAAATGCATGCTTTCTTCAAGGTGCATTATGGTACTTGAAATATACCAAGGTATACAGTCTGGCTTCGCTCACGCCGTCAGCATTTCGCAAGACAAGCAGGAAGATCCGCAACGGGACACCCTATTTACGCGCCCGTCACAGCTTTCTTTGCAAGCCGATCCGGCGCGCAAGCCACTCTGGTTTGATGACAGCTTTGGAAAGCTCGAGATCGACCGATAGTCTTTGTTGTGCCAGTTCCGGCATGTCAGCCGAGCGCGGCGTCCCCGTCGTTCGGCTGACATGCATCAGCACCTGCTCGCAAAACGCTACTTCCTGACCGGCTTCGTTCAGCATACGCATGAAAACATGCATACGCTTGCGATCAGCGTCCAGAACAGAAAGCGCCACATTCAGTGCTTCATCGACATGGCACTCTTTCAAATAACCGATACGGCTATCGAGGGTGTAGAGCGTGGCATTGTTTGCTTCGCGATAAGCAGTATCGACGCCAATCCGGTCCATATAGGCTGTTGCAGCATTCGAAAAGACGATGCCATAGGCATAGTCACCCATATGCCCGTTATAGTCGATCCAGCTCGACGAAACGCTGGTGCGATAAATCTGCAACGCTTCGCTCATGCTCATTTCCTCCGTTCAAACCAGGCATAGAACTCACCGACGATACCTTTCCGGAAGAGGATGACGCATGCCATGAAGATGATGCCTGTGACGATTGTGACGGGGAAGTCGGATGTTGCGAGATAGTTCTGGAGGGCGACGACGAAGGCGGCTCCGACGATGGGTCCGATCAGCGTGCCAATGCCGCCAAGCAGCGTCATCAGGATGACCTCGCCCGACATCTGCCAGCCGACATCGGTGAGTGTCGCAAACTGGAAGACGAGCGCCTTCAGGCCGCCTGCAAGCCCCGCAAGGGCTGCCGACATGACGAAGGCGGCCAGCTTGTAGCGATTGACGGAGTAACCGAGCGATATGGCGCGGTTTTCATTCTCGCGCACCGATTTCAGGATCATGCCGAAGGGCGAGTTGATGATGCGCCAGATGGCAAAGACGCCGAGCACGAACAGCGCCAGCACGAAGTAATACATGTTCATCGGATTGTTGAGATCGATGAAGCCAAACAGATATCCGCGCGGCACGCCCTGCAAGCCGTCCTCGCCATGGGTGAAGGAAGCCTGCAGGC
>NZ_JAELXQ010000011.1 GCF_016427605.1 Ochrobactrum sp. Q0168
GCCTGCAGGCTTCCTTCACCCATGGCGAGGACGGCTTGCAGGGCGTGCCGCGCGGATATCTGTTTGGCTTCATCGATCTCAACAATCCGATGAACATGTATTACTTCGTGCTGGCGCTGTTCGTGCTGGGCGTCTTTGCCATCTGGCGCATCATCAACTCGCCCTTCGGCATGATCCTGAAATCGGTGCGCGAGAACGAAAACCGCGCCATATCGCTGGGCTACTCCGTCAATCGCTACAAGCTGGCCGCCTTCGTCATGTCGGCAGCCCTTGCCGGACTTGCGGGCGGCCTGAAGGCGCTCGTCTTCCAGTTTGCGACACTCACCGATGTCGGCTGGCAGATGTCGGGCGAGGTGATCCTGATGACGCTGCTTGGCGGCATCGGCACGCTGATCGGGCCCATCGTTGGTGCCGCCTTCGTCGTCGCCCTCCAGAACTATCTCGCAACCTCCGACTTCCCCGTCACAATCGTCACAGGCATCATCTTCATGGCATGCGTCATCCTCTTCCGGAAAGGTATCGTCGGTGAGTTCTATGCCTCTCGTCTAGGAAAGAAACTGTTCGGGTAAGTATCCCTCAATGAGCCGCTGTATCCGCTGATCGCGGCTCCGCATTTTACTGGATATACAATCATGACCGACACCTACGATTACATCGTGGTTGGCGCGGGCACGGCAGGTTGCGCCCTCGCGAACCGACTATCCGAGAACCCGGACCGTTCCGTCCTGCTGCTCGAAGCGGGCGGCAAGGACAATTATGCGTGGATTCATATCCCGGTCGGCTATCTCTATTGCATCGGCAATCCGCGCACCGACTGGTGCTTCAAGACGGAAGCCGAACCCGGCCTGAACGGTCGCGCGCTCGGCTATCCGCGCGGCAAGGTGCTGGGCGGCTGCTCGTCGATCAACGGCATGATCTATATGCGCGGTCAGGCGCGCGACTATGATCTCTGGCGACAGGCGGGTTGCGAAGGCTGGGGCTGGGACGACGTGCTGCCTCTGTTCAAGAAATCCGAAGACTATTATGCAGGTGCCAGCGAATTGCACGGCACCGGCGGCGAATGGCGTGTCGAAAATGCCCGCCTGCATTGGGATATTCTCGATGCCTTCCGCGATGCCGCCGTTGCCGCTGGCATTCCTGCCACCGACGACTTCAATCGCGGCGACAATGAAGGCGTGTCCTATTTCAAGGTCAACCAGAAGCGCGGCATTCGCTGGAATTCCGCCAAGGCCTTTCTGCGCCCGGCGCTGAACCGCAAAAACCTCCGCGTTGAAACCGGCGCGCATGTGCGCCGCATCGAGATAGCGGAACTGCGCGCCAATGGCGTGGCCTTTGACCAGAACGGCGCGACCCGCACCGTCAAGGCAAGGCGCGAAGTGATTCTGGCCGCCGGCGCGGTCGGCTCGCCGCATGTGCTGGAACTGTCGGGCATCGGACGCGGCGACGTGCTGCAACAGGCAGGCATTCCGGTTACGCTGGAACGCAAACAGGTTGGCGAAAACCTGCAGGATCACCTGCAATTGCGCTGCGCCTATAAGGTCACAGGCATCCCCACCCTCAATGAAAAGGCCAACAAGCTTTTCGGCAAGGCGATGATCGGGCTGGAGTATCTGCTGCGCCAGTCCGGCCCCATGTCGATGGCGCCGAGCCAGCTTGGCGTCTTCACCCGGTCTGACCCGTCTTACGAAACCGCCAATCTGCAATATCATGTGCAGCCGCTCAGCCTCGAAAAATTCGGAGAAAACGTTCACCCCTTCCCGGCCTTCACGGCCAGCGTGTGCAATCTGCGCCCGGACAGTCGCGGCTCGATCCACGTCAAATCGCCGGATCACCGGGCGCAACCCGCCATCCGGCCGAACTATCTGGCAGCGGAAAGCGACCGTCGCGTCGCCGCCGATGCAATCCGCCTCACCCGCAATATCGTGGCGCAGGCGCCCTTGCAGCAATACCGCCCGGAAGAGTTCAAGCCCGGCCCTGCTTACGAAACGCAGGAACAGCTGGAAAAGGCGGCAGGCGATATCGGCACCACCATTTTCCACCCCGTCGGCACCTGCCGCATGGGACAGGACGCGGAGGCGATTGTCGATCCGCGCCTGCGGGTCAATGGCATTGCAGGATTGCGTATCGCCGATGCGTCCATCATGCCGACGATCACCTCCGGCAACACCAATTCGCCGACTCTGATGATCGCCGAAAAGGCCGCGCAGATGATTATTGCGGATAATCGATAGAACCAGATTCCTGATCGAATAGTGAGCGGAAATGGCAATCCGCTCACGCGCCTGTGAACGCAATTTCAGATTTCCACTCACGCTATTTTCAGAAAAAATTTTCCTTGTTTAATTCCATGCAAACGGGAATTATCGGCATCAGGGAGGGCTGGGGAGAATGATCATCTAATGATCGCAATCCGGGACCGGCTTTCCAAAATGTTCAGCTAAGGAAAACAAAAATGTCGTCAGCCCTTTCCCGTATCGCTTTGAGCCGCCGCGCCGGTCTGAAAGCCCTTCTTTTCACCGCTGCCGCGCTGACCGTTGGCTTTGCCTCGGCTCCGAGCCATGCAGAAGACAAGACCATCAAGGTCGGCATCATGGGCGGCGAAGACGAAGACGTCTGGAAAGTCGTTGCCGAAGAAGGCAAGAAGCACGGCCTCAATATCGAGCGCGTGACCTTCAACGACTATAACCAGCCGAATGAAGCTCTGGAGCGCAAGGAAATCGACGCCAACGCCTTCCAGCACAAGCCTTATCTCGATGAGCAGATCAAGCAGCACGGCTACAAGATCAGCATCGCCGGCTACACCGCCGTCTGGCCGATCGGCATCTACTCGCGCAAGCACAAGAGCCTCGACGAACTCAAGGAAGGCGCTGTCATCGGCGTGCCGAACGATCCGTCGAACGAAGGCCGCGCGCTGCGCGTTCTCGAAGAAAAGGGCCTGATCAAGCTGAAGCCGGACGCAGGCATTCTGGCAACGCCGATCGATATTGTCGAAAACCCGAAGAAGCTTGAGATCAAGGAACTCGACGCAGGCGTGGTTGGTCGTTCCATCGACGATCTCGACGCTGCCATCGTCAACAATGACTGGGCTGCCAAGGCGGAGCTGAAGAAGGAAGAAGCCATCGGCTGGGAGTCGAAGGAAAACAATCCTTACAACAACTTCATCGCGGTCCGCACCGAAGATGAAAAGGCTGATTGGGTGAAGAATCTGGTCGCTTCGTTCCAGAACGACGCCGTGAAGGCCGAACTCGACCGCGCCTATAAGGGCACCGGCATCCCGGCCTGGAACTAAGTTTTCCATTCGCAAAACACCGCGCCGGAACGTGTTTCCGGCGCGGCTTTTATTGACGTATGGAAAAAAATTGCCCAAAAGCATCGGCAAGAGGCCACGCCTGGCCAGAACAGGTCCTAGCCTGAACAGGCATCATCCTTTCTTGAAGCCTAATTCGATTGCAGTTTGCCGCTGTTCGCAGGGGCGCATCAAACTATAGAAGAAACGACCGTGACACCCGCGACCCCCACGACCATTGAACCGCCACCCGCCACATCAGCGCCCATCGTCGATATGAAAGACGTGCGCCGAATGTTCGGCCAAACGGCAGCCATCAATGGCGTGTCGCTCTCCGTTTCGCGCGGCGAAATTCTCGGCATCATCGGTCGCAGCGGCGCGGGCAAGTCCACGCTGATCCGCTGCGTCAACGGCCTCGAAAAACCCGACTCAGGCTCGATCCGCATTGAGGGTCGCGAAATCACCAGCCTCGGCGAAACCGAGCTGCGCCCTTTGCGCCGCCGCATCGGCATGGTGTTCCAGCATTTCAATCTGCTCTCGGCCAAAACCGTTGCGGATAACATCGCCCTGCCGCTGAAAATCGCGGGCAAGCCCAAGGCGGAGCGCGCACGTCGTGTCGCCGAACTGCTCGAACTCGTCGGCCTGTCCGACAAGGCAAACCATTATCCGGCCCAGCTTTCCGGCGGCCAGAAGCAACGCGTCGGCATTGCGCGCGCCCTTGCCGCAGAGCCTGCCGTGTTGCTTTCCGACGAAGCGACCTCGGCGCTCGATCCGGAAACCACCCAGTCCATTCTGGCGCTGCTGAAAGACATCAACACCAAGCTCGGCCTGACCATCCTGCTGATCACCCATGAGATGGAGGTCATCCGCCGCATCGCAGACCGCGTTATCGTGCTTGATCATGGTGCGATTGCCGAAGAAGGTCCGGTCTGGAAAGTCTTCGCCAATCCGCAATCGCCCGTCACGCAGAGCATGTTGCAGGTGCTGACACCGGAACTGCCAGCCTCGTGGCGCGCGCGCCTGACGGAAAAGGCGGGTGATCGGGCCATCCTTCGCATCAAGCTTTCGGGTGAAGCGGCACGCGGCGCTTTCTTCAACGATGTGGCAGCGGCCACCGGCCTTGCGCCGCAGCTGATCCATGGCGGCATGGACACGATCCAGGGCGAGCCGGTCGGTACGCTCTTCATCAGCCTGCCCGCTCAGGACAAGGCGAAACTCGACGCCGCAATCACCTATCTCAACACCCATGCAGACGCCACGGAGGTACTCGGCTATGTCTCAGGCGATGCTTGATCTTCTCTGGCGCTCCTTCTGGGAGACCATCATCATGACCGGCTTTTCGAGCCTGATTTCGCTCGTGGTCGGTTTGCCGCTCGCCCTCATCATGATCCTGACCGAGCGCGGCGGCCTTGCCCAGAACCTGACGGTCAACACGCTTTTGGGCGCGATCATCAACGGCTTCCGTTCGGTGCCGTTCATCATTCTTCTGGTGGCGCTGATCCCCGTGACGCGCTTCATCGTCGGCACGTCGATCGGCACATGGGCCTCCATCGTGCCGCTCTCGATTGCGGCCATCCCCTATTATGCGCGCATCGCGGAAGTATCGCTGCGCGAGGTCGATCACGGTCTGGTGGAAGCCGCGCGCTCGATGGGCGCAAGCCGCTGGACAATCGTGCGTGAAGTGCTGGTTCCAGAAGCCCTGCCCGGCATCATTGCGGGTTTCACCGTGACGATCATCACGCTGGTGGGCGCATCGGCCATGGCTGGCGCTATCGGCGCAGGCGGTCTGGGCGATCTCGCCATCCGCTACGGCTATCAGCGTTTTGAAACGCAGATCATGATCGCCGTCGTCATCATCCTGATCATCATGGTCTGCGGCATCCAGTGGATCGGCGACCGTCTGGTCAGCCGCCTCGACAAGCGCAACCTGCGCGCCTGATCAATCCCGCTTACCGCTTCCTCTCACGGAAACCCGCTTCCAGCGTGTTTCCGTCGGGATCGAAAACGAGCGCTGCGTAATAGCCCATCTCTTCGGGCCCCTGATAGGCGGGACCACCGCTATCCACGCCGCCAGCGCTGAGCGCCACGCGGTGGAAGGCTTCCACAGCATCGCGGCTTCCAGCTGTGAACATGAGGTGGAGATGTTCGCCGGGCTTCGCGTCTGCTGCGCCCGCAGCAGCACCGGTTCCCGCGCCATGTACCCAGAGGAAGGGGACGGGCCCCCTCTCCCCGCCGCTGACGAAGAAGCCGCTGCCCGAACGTGCAATAACTTCCAGCCCAAGCTCAGGCATACAGCTTTCATAGAATAAAAGGCTGCGGCGAATATCTTTGGCTTTGAAGCCTATGTGATCGAAGAGCGACATAGGCAGTAATATATCGCGGGCAGATATAAAGAAAAGCGGCGCGCCCGATTTTGGAGCGCGCCGCCGTAGAATTGGAAATGGTTTCGCAGATTATCCGCGTGTGCGTGAAAGACCGTCCTTCGCGGGCTGGTATCGCGGATCGAGCTGCACAGCCTTTGAATAGGAGCCGGCGGCTTTTGCCTTCTCACCGCGATGTTCGTAAACCAGCGCCTGATTGGCCCAGCTTTCCGCCACGTTCTGATCCAGCGTAATCGCCGTGTTGAAGTCATCGAAGGCATTATCGAAGTCGTTCAGCGCCACATAGGAAAGGCCGCGGCCATTATATGGCTCCGGCGCGGTGGAATTGAGCGAAATCGCCTTGGAGAAATCCTCGATGGCTTGCTTGTGCTGGCCCTTGGCCTGATAGATCAGCCCGCGATTGTGATAGGCGCGACCGTCAGTCGTCTGCAAAGCGATGGCCTGATTGAAATCACTCAGAGCCTGATCGAGACGGCCCGCCTGACGATACACATTGCCGCGACCGATATAGGCGGCGTCATATTGTCCATTGAGCTGGATGGCCTTGCTGTAATCCTGCGCGGCCTTGTTGGTATCCCCCATATAGCGATAGACCAGCGCGCGGTTGGAATAGGCCTGATAGAAATTCGGATTGAGTGCAATCGCCTGATCGAAATCGCGGATCGCTTCCTTGTAACGCCCGGCCTTGCCATAAGCAGAACCGCGAACATTGTAGCCTTCCGGATCACGCGGATTGGATTGGATCACGCTGGTGAGCGAGCTGATGTTCTCGCTCGAACCCTGCGCCCGATCAACAGTGCTCAGCGCCGTCGTGGTCGAGCTTTGGCAGCCAGCCACAGTCAAAGCCAAGAACGTGGCGGCAATCAAAAAACCCTGACGACCGATTCCGGCCTCACGGTTTCCACCGAATGTCTCAATTCCCGAAACCTTTGTCCCGGACGATTGCATCACCTTCAAGCGTGTTGGCAACGACAGTGTTCCTTTTAGTTCCATCGAAACCGGGCAGTTACGACCCGTTTCTTCTCCATCCCGTCCCGGCTCTTGTTCAACGCATGGCGCTTTAGAGCCGAAGAGTCTCGCGGGACCGCCTTGTTTATTTCAGTCCAAGCCAGCCCGGCGGGGCTCCCTGGAACTGTCAGATAAAAACAGCGAAAAGGCGGCAGCAAACAATCTGCGTCGCCTTCCAATATCCAGCCCGAAAGCTGAACATCCTAATCATTTGTTTTTACACATAACTGGCCCGGCAAAGTCTAGAAACTTTTTTCGGTCCCGCGCTAAACTTTAATAAAAAGATGAAACCGAGCTGTTTCGGCAACTAAAAATTCTGAAATCAAGACATGCAAAAACCGGCGCAACCGAGGGAAGCACCGGAAAGCAAAAAGGCGCTACAAAAGCAGCGCCTGTTTTGAGGTCGATCAGCGAGCGCCGCGGGCGCCGCCAACGAGGCCTTCACGCTGTGCACGCTTGCGAGCGAGCTTGCGGGCGCGACGAACGGCTTCTGCCTTTTCGCGAGCGCGCTTTTCAGATGGCTTTTCGTAGTGGCCGCGCATCTTCATTTCGCGGAAGATACCTTCGCGCTGCATCTTTTTCTTGAGAGCGCGGAGAGCCTGATCAACATTATTATCGCGGACGAGTACCTGCACGTGTATTCCCGTATCGGTTAGAATTTCGGTTAAGCCTGAGGCCGTTCGGGGGTCTTTTAACGATTTCAGCCGGTCTGACCGGCCGAGCAACGCCCTAAGGCTCCCAAGCTTCGCAACGGAAACGCTGCAAATTGGTGCTGGCTATTACCAGAAAGAGCCCGGGCTGTCCACCTCAACATGCAAATTTGGCCATCTCGCCCTGTGAAATACCATCTTTACACCAATTGACTATGGTTCCGGTCAGACAAATGCGTTAATGAGCCGCTCGTTTCCCGCATAATTCGGCCTCAATAGCCGTCCAATGGAGACGCCCCACCCCGCTTCGGCCCCCTGCAGGATTATCCGGCGCGTTTCCTGTTTTTGATTCCATTTGTTTGTTTCATGTCCCTCCGCAAGCGACTCGTTATCCAGTTCACAGGCTATGAAGGCCTGCACCCCAAAGCCGTCCGCGTGCGCCATGCGCAAGTGCTGAAAGACTTCGACAAACTCTGGAACGCCAAGACCAAGCTGCCGCCCATGACGGACGAGCCGAACGATAGCGGCACGACCTTGGCTGTCACTGAGGGCAATGGCTGGCGAACGGAAACCGAGTTCTGCCAGTTCGGCACGGCTGATATCTTTGACGACTATGCCGCGCGCTCAACGCCCAAACGAATGCTGACCGGCTTCTTCGCCTTCCTGAACATCCTGTTTACGGGCACGCTCTGGCGCTATCTCACGACGAGCTGGCGCTTTGTGCTGTTCTTTCTGTGGCCCTTTCTGCTGTCGCTTGCCATTTTGGGCGTTGCAGCCCTTGTCGCCGCAGCACCCGTGCTGGCTGGCTTTTCAGCGCTGCATCTCCTGTGGTCCGCGCCGCTCGCCGCCGTCCTTGCCACGCTTCTGGTGCGCAAACCCGGCGACAGGTTCTTCATGTCCTATCTCCTTGACGACTGGTCGGCAGCCTATGACCGCATTCATGACCGCAATGCGAAGCTGAACCAGCGCCGAACCGCCTTCGCGAACGCACTGATGCGCAAGATCGAAGAAAGCCAGGCCGATGAGGTTATCGTTGTCGCCCATAGTCTCGGCACGGTGCCAGCTGTCGAGGCGCTTGCCGCCGTTCAGCGTCACCGCCCTGACCTCTTGAAGCGGCAGCCGGTATCGCTGCTGGCCGTCGGCTCCTGCCTGATGATGATTGCGCTGCACCCTAAAGCGAAAGCGCTTCGCGAAGATGTGCGGGTGGTGCTTCAAGACAGCCCCGTCCTGTGGTCGGAATTCCAGGTGCTGACGGATATCATTCATTTCTATGGTTCCGATCCTGCCAGCGCCCTCAAGATCAAGACGGCGAACCCGCCGCTCATTCATCGCATCCGCTTCAAGAATGTGCACAGCGAGAACCGCTACAAGCGCTCCAAGGGCAACTTCTTCCTGATGCATCTTCTCTATATACGCGGGGCGGAAAAGAAGAATTTCTACGATCTCGGCATGTTCCTGCATGGCCCGTTTTCCTTCCGCGAGCTGATGACTGCGCATAAAGGAAAAGCCGCCCCTCTCGATGAAGAGGGACGGCTTCCGATATCCTATCACGAAGCGGCTTGATGCCGTTCAGCCTTGATCCTTGGGCGGCTCCACGACGGCAATCGTCAGCCAGGTGGCCGTTAGCGCGGGCTTCAGCGAGTTCTCGATTTCGAGCGTCACATCGTAATAATTGACGACGCGTCCCGATGGGCGAATATCCGCATTGGCCAGCTTGAAGCGCGCGCGCACCCGTGCGCCGGTCTTGACCGGGGACTGGAAGCGCAGCTTGTCGAAGCCGTAATTGATGCCCATGGTTGCGCCTTCCAGCATCGGCAGCGCTTCATAGGCCAGCGTCGACAATAGCGACAGCGTCAGAAAGCCATGCGCAATGGTGCCGCCGAAAGGCGTTTCATTGGCAGCGCGTTCTGGATCGACATGGATGAACTGATGATCGTCCGTCGCATCCGCAAACTGGTTGATCATTTCCTGCGTGACTTCGCGCCACTCGGAACATCCGATTTCCGTGCCGATTGCATCGCGCAACTGATCGAGCGTGATTGCGTCTTTCATTCGCTGGCCATTCCTGCTGAACTGATTTGCCTTCTGTTTAACCCAGAAAAATCAAGCGGCAACCAGAATTTCTCGCGCAATATCATCCCAATGCGTGAAAACCTGATGCGCGCCCTTGGATGAAAGGCGCTCGGCGTGGCCGTCATAGCTATGCGCGCCGCCGGTGTAACCAAAGGCGGTCATGCCCGCTGCAATCGCGCCTTCGACACCGAAGGGCGAATCCTCGATCACCACGCAGCGCGACGGATCGACGCCCATCTTGTCGGCGGCAAAGAGAAACAGATCGGGCGCAGGCTTGCCGCGCTTCACCATGGTTGACGAATAAACCGCATCGCCGAAATACTGGCTGATGCCGGTCTTCTCCAGACTGAACGCAATGCGCTCCGGATGCGAGGACGAGGCCACGCAACGCTTCTGCGGCAGTTCACGCAGGAAATTGGCGATGCCAACCGTCGGCTCCAGCGATTCCGCGAACAGCGTTCGCGTCGCGGGCCAGAATTCGCCATCGACGCCATCGGGCAGACGATGCCCGGTCATATCCTCGATCATCTTCATGATATCGGCCTGTTTCATGCCGATGCCCTTGGCCACCGTACCCTGCGGCAGTTCCATGCCGTGATTGGCATAGACGCGCTCGAAAGCGAGGCAGGACAGAACTTCGCTATCGACGAGAACGCCGTCGCAATCGAAGATCACAAGTTCAAAGGGGGATACACTGCTCATTTTGGCTCCAGTGGCCTATAAAGGGATGCATATTTTGTCGCGCAGATTGGGGATGCGCGCCTGTCGGTGTTGATATAGAGACTGTTGGTCTATTACGCACCTATATCAACACAAGCGTGACAAATTTATCTCGCCTGTGTGGCTTTGACATTTTGCGGAGAGTTTCATGACGACAAATGTGGCACTGGTTGGACTGGCGCGCGATCTTGCAGCGCGGGCCGAAACCGGCAAGCCGATCCGCATCGGACTGATTGGCGCTGGCGAGATGGGCACCGACATCGTCACGCAGGTGGCGCGGATGCAGGGCATCGAGGTCGGCGCGCTTTCCGCCCGCAGGCTGCCCAACACGTTCAAAGCCGTGCGCACCGCCTATGGCGACGAAGACAACGCGCAGGAAACGAATAGCGAAGCGGCGATGACCCGCGCCATCGAGAGCGGCAAGATCGCCGTCACGGGCGACAATGACCTGATCCTCTCCAACCCGCTGATCGATGTCGTCATCGACGCCACCGGCATTCCGGAAGTGGGCGCGGAAACCGGCATCAAGGCGATCCGCAACGGCAAGCATCTCGTGATGATGAATGTCGAAGCCGATGTCACCATCGGCCCCTATCTCAAGGCCGAGGCCGACAAACAGGGCGTGATCTATTCGCTGGGTGCAGGCGATGAGCCGTCATCCTGCATGGAGCTGATCGAGTTCGTTTCCGCCATGGGCCACAAGGTTGTGGCGGCTGGCAAGGGCAAGAACAATCCGCTCAATTTCGATGCGATCCCCGACGATTATCAGGAAGAGGCTGACCGCCGGAACATGAATGTCCGCCTGCTGGTGGAATTCGTCGACGGCTCCAAAACCATGGTTGAAATGGCGGCCATCGCCAACGCCACCGGTCTTGTGCCCGACATTGCGGGCATGCACGGCCCAAAGGCCGCAATCGATGAGCTGAACCGCACCCTGATCCCGAAGGAAGACGGCGGCGTTCTCAACAAGTCGGGCGTAGTCGATTATTCCATCGGGCGCGGCGTATCGCCGGGCGTCTTCGTCATCGCCAAGATGGAGCATCCCCGTCTGGTCGAGCGTCTGGAAGATCTGAAGATGGGGAAAGGCCCCTATTTCACCTTCCACCGCCCGTTCCACCTCACCTCGCTGGAAGTGCCGCTGACTGTGGCGCGCGTGGTTCTGCACGGCAAGACCGATATGGTGCCGCTGCCAAAGCCCGTGGCGGAAGTCTGCGCGGTTGCCAAGAAGGATTTGCAGCCCGGCGACCGGCTCGATGCCATTGGCCAATATTGCTATCGCTCGTGGATCATGACGACGCCTGAAGCCCGCGCGGCCAAGGCCATCCCCTGCGGCCTGCTCCAGAACGGCTCGGTCATCGCGCCGATCAAGAAGGGCGAACTCATCACCTACGCCAATGCTGCGCCGCAGCCCGGCTCGAAGATCGCTGAGCTGCGCGCTTTGCAGGATGCGATGTTAAGGGAGTAAGGGAGTAAGGGAGTAAGGGAGTAAGGGAGTAAGGGAGTAAGGGAGTAAGGGAGTAAGGGAGTAAGGGAGTAAGGGAGTAAGGGAGTAAGGGAGTAAGGGAGTAAGGGAGTAAGGGAGATGATACGGTCGGCCTGAGCTTCCGCAACAAAAAACATACTCCCCTATTCCCCTACTCCCCTATTCCCTTCCCTCAGTGATCCAACGCCTTCACAATACTCTCGACCATCTTCTTCGCATCGGCAAAGAGCATCATGGTGTTGTCGCGGAAGAACAGTTCGTTTTCCACACCCGCATAGCCGGAGCCCATGCCGCGCTTGATGAACAGAACCGTGCCTGCCTTGTCGACATCAAGGATCGGCATGCCGAAGATCGGTGACTTCGGATCGGTCTTCGCGGCCGGATTGGTGACGTCATTCGCGCCGATCACGAAAGCCACATCGGCCTGCGCGAATTCCGAATTGATGTCTTCCAGCTCGAACACTTCATCGTAAGGCACGTTGGCCTCCGCCAGCAGCACGTTCATATGGCCCGGCATACGACCGGCCACCGGATGGATGGCGTATTTGACTTCCACGCCTTCCGCCTTCAGCTTGTCGGCCATTTCACGCAGCGCGTGCTGGGCCTGCGCCACCGCCATGCCGTAGCCCGGCACGATGATGACCTTGGACGCGTTCTTCATGATGAAGGCCGCATCGTCGGCAGAACCCTGCTTGACCGGGCGCTGTTCAACCTCGCCAGCCGGACCGCCGGAGGTATCGCCACCGAATCCGCCCAGAATGACCGAGATGAACGAACGGTTCATGCCCTTACACATGATGTAGGACAGGATCGCGCCCGACGACCCGACCAGCGCGCCGGTGATGATCAGCGCCAGATTGCCAAGCGTGAAGCCGATACCTGCCGCTGCCCAGCCCGAATAGGAATTGAGCATGGAAACCACGACCGGCATGTCTGCGCCACCGATTGGCACGATGATCAGCACACCAAATACCAGCGACAGAAGCACGATCAGCCAGAACACGAAATGGCTTTCAGTGTTCACCAGCACAACAACCAGCAGCACGATGGCTGCGGCCAGTACGGCATTGATGACATGACGACCCGGCAGCATGATCGGCTTGCCCGACATGCGGCCGTCAAGCTTGAGAAACGCGATGATCGAGCCAGTGAAGGTGATCGCGCCGATGGCAACGCCCAGCGACATTTCGATCAGCGCCTGACCATGGATCTGGCCCACTTCGCCGATACCGAAGGAATGCGGCGAGTAAATTGCGGCAGCGGCCACCAGAACGGCAGCAAGGCCGATCAGCGAGTGGAACGCGGCGACGAGCTGCGGCATGGCCGTCATGGCGATGCGGCGCGCGATAACCGCACCGATACCGCCGCCAATGGCGATGCCGACGACGATCAGCGCCAGACCGCCGAAGCTTGGACGCGCCAGCAGAAGCGTGGTGACGATGGAAATCGCCATACCGATCATTCCATACATATTACCCTGACGGCTGGTCGTGGGATGCGACAGGCCGCGCAGCGCCAGAATGAACAGCACGCCGGAGACGAGATAAAGGAAGGCTGCGAGATTAACGCTCATAATGGTTCAGCCTCACTTTTCTTTTTTCTTGTACATGGCGAGCATGCGCTGGGTGACCAGGAAGCCGCCGAAAATGTTGACGCTCGCCAGAATGAGCGCAATGAAACCGAAGCCGGTTGCCCAGCCCGAAAGCGAAAGGCCGACCGCCAGAAGCGCGCCCACCACGATCACCGACGAAATGGCGTTGGTAACGGCCATCAGCGGGGTGTGCAGCGCAGGCGTAACCGACCACACGACATAATAGCCGACGAAAATCGACAGGATGAAAATCGCAAAGCGGAACACGAACGGGTCAATCGCCCCGCCCGATGCGGCGTGCGCGGCAGCCGCCGCGGCATCACCCAGACCGCCTGCATTTTCCGCAGCCTGACGGACGGCATCTGCGGCCTGGTTCAGGCTCTCAAGAGCTTTATCGAGACTAGTTTCGGCCATTATGCCTCTCCTCCATCAACTGGAGATTTGGGGGAAGACGAAGACTTTGCGGCAGCCTTCGGTGCTTTTGCAGACACTTTTTTCGCTGCTTCCTTCGCTGTTTTCGGGGCAGCTGGTTTCGCTGCATCGCCAACGACTTCTGCCTTTGCCACTTTCGGCTTCGGCGCAGCTTTCGGTTTGGCAGCGGGCTTTTCAGCGACAGCAGCGGGCGCGGCGTCAGCCTTGGCGAAGGCCGGATGCAAAATCTTGCCCTGATGGGTCAGAAGCGTCGCCTTGACCAGTTCGTCCTCAGGATCGATCTTGAGAAGCTTGGTTTCCTTATCGACCAGCGTTTCAAGGAAAGCGATCAGATTGCGCGCATAAAGCTGCGACGCGCTTGCGGCGATGCGGCCCGAGACGTTGAGATGACCAACAATCCTGACGCCATTCACTTCGGCAATTTGACCGGGGACAGCGCCTTCGACATTGCCGCCGCGCTCAACCGCGAGATCGACCAGCACGGAGCCCGGACGCATGGAAGCAACCATTTCCTTGGACACAAGACGCGGGGCCGGACGGCCCGGAATGAGCGCCGTGGTAATGACGATATCCTGCTTGGCGATATGATCGGCAACGAGTGCGGCCTGCTTCGCCTGATATTCCTTCGACATTTCCTTCGCGTAACCGCCGGAGGTTTCGGCAGCCTTGAACTCCTCATCCTCGACGGCGATGAATTTCGCACCGAGCGAGGCGACCTGTTCCTTGGCGGCGGGGCGAACGTCGGTTGCCGTCACGACAGCACCGAGGCGGCGTGCCGTTGCGATGGCCTGAAGACCGGCAACGCCCGCCCCCATCACGAAAACCTTGGCGGCGGGAACCGTCCCCGCTGCCGTCATCATCATCGGCATGGCGCGATCATAAACTTCCGCCGCGTCGATCACGGCCTGATAACCGGCAAGGTTTGCCTGTGACGACAGCACGTCCATCACCTGCGCACGGGTGATGCGCGGCATGAATTCCATCGTGAAAGCCGAAATTCCGGCCTTGGCCAAAGCCGCCACCGCATCTTCATGACCATAGGGATCAAGCATGGCAAACAGGGCTGCGCCCGATTTATACCCTTTGAGTTCCGTATCCGTGGGACGGCGCACTTTCAAAATGACGTCTGCCGTTTTGGCGTCTGCCGTAGTGCCGATGCGGGCGCCCGCTGCCGCAAATTCGGCATCGGGAATGCGCGATTTCTCGCCCGCGCCTTTTTCCACGACAACATCGAAGCCGAGCGCGATGAATTTCTTCACCGTCTCCGCCGATGCCGCAACGCGTGTCTCGTTGGGGTCACTCTCTAGCGGGATAAATAACGTCTGGGCCAAGCTGGTTTCCCTTTCATGGTCTTGATCCGGGCTTGATCCGGCCTTGCGGTCGGGCAGAATTGCGAGCTTCGGTGGATGCTCTTTCGAAATAGGCTTAGATATAGACATGCATAAAACCCCGGCATGGTAACCCATGCCAAGGCATTCGATCAAATTATGCGGGGTTAATCCCGGTTCGCCCTTAGAGCCTGTTCCAAAAGTCGCCCTGTGTGGCTGCAAATGTCGATTTTCTACATTCTGGTGCTCACGTACCAATAGTACGCTCCGCTCCGGTACTCGAAAATCACCATTTTCGCACACACATGCCGCTTTTTGATTCAGGCTCTTAGATCTTGCAGCATTTTCGCAAGGCCGGGTGTCGTCATCCAGCCCGCGTCAATGCGCTAGAGGATGAACCAGGCGGCGACGCAGACTAGGACAAAAAGAATGGTCGCGGAAAAGAAACCACCAGCGAAAAAGCCGAACGCCATGGCAATCATAAGGGCGACGAGCGCCACCGTGCCCCATTTAACCAGGCCCGTGAAACCGGCATAAGTTTTCTCATGCTCAGCATAGTCCATCGGTGCGCCAAGTTCAGCCGGAGCCGTCGTATGATGTTCTGCCATTTTTGTTCCACCCATTCAGATTTTCCACCCAACATCGATGATGTTAAGCGAAAACACCTGCAATCTTCAACGTGTCCGCACCCAAAAGCCCGGCCTCAACGGCAAGTCTTTTCGTCGCAGCCAACCCTCTCTCCGCGTGAAGCGGTTCCGCAGTCTTCGTAAATCGAATTCTCGCGATGCGCTACATTTAAATGTTTAGAACAGTTTATACGCCAAGTCCGGTATATTTCGCCGTCGGCAATATGGTCAGCGGCACGACAGCGCTGCGCCTGTCGGCAAACATCGCCTGGCGCTCGCGCGGCAACGACTTGAAGAATGGAAAGCGCACAGCAACCGCATCGCGAATATTGCGGATGGGTGCGGCACCCAGCCCGACCTTGATGCCATAGCCCGCATGTTCACGCGCATCGGCCATCATCGCGGTGCCGAAAATGCGCTTGTAAAACGCCATATGTTCGGGCTTGACCGAGGCAAGGCATTGATCGGCCACGAAGAATTCGGACGCCATCGCCGCGATGCGCAATGTGATATAGGGGATCGCCGGATATTCGCTCAACAGTTCGGGATCGGCGGCAAAGCGGGTCGGATCGACGAAATGCATGCCGCTATTGAGCAGCGGATCGAGGATATCGGGAAACAGCGCATAGCTCGTTCCCCTGCGATGGTCGGGCGTGATGTGATGGATGCGCAATGTGCTCACGAGCTGCCCGTCGACATGCACGCCATAGACGAAAGCGTGGCTGTCCCGGTCGATATCATCGATGATGGACGGCACTTCGGACTCATCCATCACATTGCGGGTGCGATAGGAGCGATAACGCAGCCGACCGATCTCCTCCAGATCTTCCGCATGGACGATCCGTCGATATTCCACACGATCCAGAAAATGCAGCAGCTGTCGCGCAAAATTGGATAGCGGCGGTTTCTCCCCCGAGACAGCTGAGTCAGTCATATAAGCGATTTCCGCACCATCAAATCATGCAAATCATGCATTTCAATTCTGCGCGCAGAATAAGCAGCTTTCCCTTCATGTAAAGGTATAAGTTGAACTGCATACACGCCCCCGCGCCGTTTTTCTGCCATAGTATTGCCACAGATTCGCCGCATGCAAACAGCGTTTTTTCGACGCACCACGCGAGAAATGCGCCTTGATCCGCATTTTAGGGCCTTTTGCCATATTTGCCGTAATTTGGTGGAGCGCCCTGATAGACCTAACTGCAGTTCAGCCCGTCCTTGCCCGCATCCATCGCGCGCAATTGTCACGGGGCGCGCACGGTCTGGTCCGAAAAGGGAGGAGGCAAAACGTCAGGCGACGGTGCGACCGCCCTCGCGCCATGTGACGGATTTTGTCGTCATCGAGCCGATTGTATCGGCTGGCAGCGGCATGCCGAGGAGATAGCCCTGCACCAGATCGGCGCCGGCCGCAACGCGGATCAGCGCCAGCTGTTCTTCCGTCTCCACGCCCTCGACAGTCACGCCGAGACCAAGCTCGTGCGATAGCTGCGTCACACCGCGCAACAGCATCAGCGACCGGCGGTCGGTGGTGATATCGCGGACAAAGGAACGGTCCACCTTCACCTTGGTCAGCGGCAGCGTGTTGAGATAGCTGAGGCTGGAATAGCCCGTGCCGAAATCGTCGAGTGCTATATTGATGCCCGCATTCTTCAGCCGCTGCAGAACCATGGACGTCTTGTTGCGATCCGCAATGATCGCGCTTTCCGTCACTTCCACTTCCAGTCGATGCGCCGGAAGACCGGATTTCTGCAAGGCAGAGGCGATATCGCGGGCAATCTCGCTGCTTTTCAGATCGATGGCAGAAAGATTGACGGAAACGCCGATACGATCGCCCCATGTCAGACAGTCCATGCAGGCCTGATCCAGCATGAAGCGGGTGATATCGGTTATGATGCCCATTTCCTCGGCCAGCGGAATGAATTCGGCAGGCGGCACCGAACCCAGTTCCGGATGCACCCAGCGCGCCAGCGCTTCACAGGCCACAATGCGCAAAGACTGTGCACTGACGATGGGCTGATAGACAACCTTGATTTCATTGTTGCCAATGGCCTGTCGGAGATCGGCCTTCAGCTTCTGGCGGCTGCGATATTTGGTATCCATCGCGCCGACGAACACCGCCCACTGCCGGTCTTCATGACCTTTCGCTTCGTAAAGGGCCAGATCGGCATTGATATGCATATTACCGACATCGCAGCTCGCGATGTTTTCAATCGCTATACCGGCGCTGATCTCGATATGAACATGATCGCCGTCGAGATCATACACGCCGGACACGACCGAGGTGATATGGTCCATCACACCGGTAATCTCGGCTTGCGTCTGGAGATTGAACACAAACACCACAAATTCGTCGCCGCCGAAGCGCGAGACCACAAAGCGCTGCTGATCGAGCGAATAAAGCCGCTCCGCAAACAGCCGCAGCAGCACGTCGCCCGTATGATGCCCCAGCGTATCGTTGACATGCTTGAAGTGATTGATGTCGATGACGACCAGCGCTGCAAAGCTGTCCGGAGACTGTTGGGCGCGCAATGTGCGCACCATGGTTTCGAAATAATTACGGTTCGGAAGGCCGGTCAGTCCGTCGAACCGCGCCATATGCTGAATGCGGGCTTCCGCCTCGACACGCTGCGTCACATCCTCGAACATGAGAACCGCACCGTCGCCGACGGTCTGGTTGCCGATACATTCTATATAACGCTCACCGGAAAGCTGGAAAATATCGCGCGTTTTGCGCCCGGCAACGAGGTCGGTCATGCGGGCGCGAACATTCGTCATGTCGTTATGTGGAAACAGCCCTTCCCGCGCGCAATAACGCAGCAGCACTTCCAGCTGACGCCCGTGCAGCTTGGTGTGTTCGGCGATCCGCAACATCGCCTTGGCCTTGTTGTTGATCACCGCGATGCGGCTCTGACCATCGAGCATGAGCAGGCCCTGCGGCATATTGTTGAGTGCGGCGTCGAACCGCCCCGCCACAATCGACAGGCGGCGCTTGCCCATGACCGCAGCGAAGAGAAACTCGCGCAAGCCGTTCGCCATCTCGATATTGGACAGGAAATACGGGATCAGCAGCAGGCCGATGATGATGTGAAAGGGAGTCCCCGCAAGCACGAGCCCGGCCAGAACCGGGATGAGCGTGCAGATCGACATCAGAACGACCGCCTTCGCCGAGGCATAATTGCGCCCCACGATGGAAACGACGGAAGCCAGCAAAATGGTCAGACTCGCCAGTTCGGCAAAGGGATCGCGCAGCACGAAGATCGAGAAGAAGCACAACATGCCAAGCGTCGCGCAGACCAGCGAAGCGCCGATGAGATAGCGCAATTCCCAGCGGTCGAGATCAGCGGTTGTGAGTTGGGTGAGCCTGGCGCGATCGAACTGCCGCATGTCGTAGAGACGACCAAGAGCGACCACGGCAAAAAGCCCGGCAAAGCCGATGAAATGCCAGTCGAGCGTTTTTACGTAAATGACGACACACGCCACCACATGGGCCAGCAAGCCAAACCAGAGCGTGGTGCGATTACCATAAAGCGATCGCATGAAAGAAAGCCGCACGTCTGCAGGTATGTCAGGTTTACGGCTTCGCCACATGTCCTTGCTTGTATCCCTATCGTGAGGGCGATTATGGCACTAATGACTTAAAAATATCTTTCGCAAAATAAAACCACAAGCTGTTACCTCCGCCACCATAAGATGTATCCCAATTTTTTCAAGGAAACAACTTAACAGCAACCTGCGAAATAACAATACAACCATAGGCTTTCGACACGAAGGCGTTCAAACAATTTACCCGTGAAAGCACAGTGGCAAAACACCCTGTACTACACCTACCGGCGTGCGTGGTCTTCTATGGTACTCTACAACAAAACTAGAGAATATCCCCGGATAAGGATAGCCGACAGGGAAAACGCAGAGGAAACCACGCCGAGACGGGAAAAATCCCTGTTCTGCGGAAGCGCTTAGAGACTGTGTCCGCCATCCACATTGACGATGGTGCCGGTCATGTAACGGCTGGCATCAGAGGCCAGCATCAGCACCACACCGTCGAGATCCTGCGGTTCCCCGAGGCGGCGCAGCGGGTTACGTCCTTTGAAGTAGCCTGCGGCAGGTCCGCTCAGCTGTTCTTCATTGATTCGGGTGGGAAACCAGCCCGGAGAGATCGCGTTGACGCGGATATCATGCGCGGCCCATTCGAGAGCAAGCGCCCGCGTCATCTGGGTGATGCAGGCTTTCGACATGGAATAGGCGGCTGCACCCTTCTGCGGCCGGTCGCCCAGAATGCTGGTGGTGTTGATGATGGAGCCGCCCGCGCCCTGCGTGATCATGCGGCGCGCCGCTTCCTGCGCCACGAAGAAAGCGCCCGCCACATTGACCTCGAAAATATGCTCGAGCATATCGCGTGTCGTATCGAGCGCCCGCGCCATATGCGCCACACCGGCATTGTTGAACAGGGTCGAAATCGGCCCGAAACGCTGCTCGGCTTCATCGAAGGCGCGCATGATTTCATCCGGATGAGTGACATCCGCCATGATTTCCAGAACTTCGCCGCCCGACGGACACAGGCTTTCGCCTGCATGCGTTCGCGAAATGGAGATCACTTTTGCTCCGTGGTCCGCCAGCACATGCACCATGCGCAAGCCCAGACCCGAGGAGCCTCCCGTCACGGCAATGACCTTGCCCCGGACGGAAAAAAGCTGATCGTCAGTCATGCATCCCCTCAACTGCCAATCCATCTTCCCGTACTCTTCACTCCTACTAAGATATTCATAGCGGCATTTGAACCGTGCACAGAGGCAAAAACCGCCTCAAATCAAGACAATACACAAAAGGCGCGCGAGCGTGATGAAAAGACGACACTTTTTGCCAAGTGCAGAAGCCTTCTTTCACACAGATCTTATCCGAAAATCCTTTCCCTCCTTTCGGGATGTGCTCTATTGCAGAACGCTGAACGCCGCTCCAGATAAGAGCCAAATCAACGGATCCGAGTGCCATGTCGAAGTCCCGCCCCCTCATTGCCGTTCCAACCGACGTCAAACCTTTCGAGAACTACACCTGGCACGCAGCGCCGGATCAATATCTGGCTGCGGCGATCGATGTCGCGCAGGTAACGCCGCTGCTGGTGCCAAGCTTCGGCGACAAGATGGACCTCGATGCCATTCTCGACGCGGTGGATGGCGTATTGATCACCGGCTCGAAATCGAACGTCAACCCTGCCCTTTACGGTGTTGAACCGAGTGCGGCTTTCGAACCCTATGACGATGCCCGCGACGCGACCTCGCTGCCGCTGATCCGCGCAGCCATTGAAAAAGGCGTGCCGGTGCTGGCGATCTGCCGCGGCATCCAGGAACTGAATGTCGCGCTGGGCGGGACGCTCGCCACCGAAATCCAGGAATTGCAGGGCCGCATGGACCATCGCGCGCCGCAATCCGAAAGTCAGGCAGAGCGCTTCGCGATCCAGCACCCGATCCGGATCAAGCCGGATTCATGCCTTGGCGCAATTTTGAAAGAAGACAGCGTCCGCGTGAATTCGGTGCACCGTCAGGCCATCGACCGGCTTGCGTCACGCCTTGAAGTGGAAGCCGTGGCCGAAGACGGCACCGTGGAAGCCGTTTCCGTCAAGGACGCCAAGGGCTTTGTCGTCGGAGTCCAGTGGCACCCGGAATATTGGGTCCAGTCCGATGCCCCGTCCCGCAAGATTTTCGAGGCGTTTGGCGAGGCGGTGAGGGAGCATAGGGGAATAGGGGAATAGGGGAATAGGGGAATAGGGGAATAGGGTGATTGACGCGGTGGCGTCTATCAAGCCCTTTCTTCACATACTCCCCTACTGCCTTACTCCCCTACTCCCTTAACATGCTCCGTCTCCGGCACCGGCGTAATTGCCTTGCCGGTATCGAACCAGGAAATGAGATTGTCGATCACGAGATCCGCCATGGCCTGACGGGTCTTGTGCGATGCAGATGCGATATGCGGCAGCAAAACCGTGTTGGGCGCATCGAGCAGACCCTGCGGCACGGACGGTTCATTCGAGAAAACGTCGAGACCTGCGGCGGCAATAGTGCCATCGTTCAGCGCTGCAGCCAGCGCATCTTCATCGACCAGCGAGCCGCGACCGACATTGATCAGCACGCCATCGGACCCGAGCGCTTGCAGCACGTCGGCATTGACCGCCCTGGCCGTTTCCGCACCACCCGGCGCGACCAGAATAAGCGTATCGACTGCCTTGGCCAGTTCAAGCAGGCTTGGATAATAATCGTAAGCGACGCCTTCCGCCTTGCGGCGGTTGTGGTAGGAAACCGGCAGGCCGAAAGCCTCCACACGACGGGCGACCGCCTTGCCGATACGGCCAAGGCCGAAAATGCCGACCTTGCGTCCGCGCAGCGACAGCTTCGACAGCGGATAGCGGCCTTCCTTTTCCCAGCGCCCGGCACGCAAAAATTCCTGCGACTTCGACAATTCGCGCACCGTATCGATCAAAAGCCCGAGCGCCGTGTCGGCCACTTCGTCGGTCAGCACGTCCGGCGTGTTGGTGACCATCACGTTGCGGGTGGCGGCATGTTTGGCATCGACTGCGTCATAGCCGACGCCAAAATTGCCGATGATTTTCAGATTGGGCAGAGCATCGATCAGCGCGGCATCCACGGTGGACATGCTGGCTATGCCCTGCACATCTTTTGCCCAGGCCGCATCGACCAGCGCCGCGTCGCCGCGCGGGATGCGGCGCACCGCAAACTCACCCGACAGGCGTTCGACGGCATAATCGTTGAAGTTACCGAGCACCAGAACGGTTGCGTCGCGCTTGGTCATGACAATAGTCCTCTGGGCATTTCGCAGTTCGTGGGAGATCTGGGCCAGTCAGCTTGAACCGGACCCGGAACGGGGGAATCAGGGATTTTTGGGTTTGGACGTCGACTGCCTTATATGCAGTTCCGGCTTGATGAGTTCCTGCGTCGAGGCAACCTCGACACCGTTCAGCTGATCGAGCAAAGCGCGGGCGGCGCGGCGTCCGACCTCGCGCTGGCCGTTCCAGACGGTGGTGAGCGCGGGCGTCGCAATCGCCGCCTCTTCCAGATCGTCATAGCCGGTGACGGAAATGTCGTCGCCCGGCACCAGCCCGGCGCGCGCAATGCCGTTCATCAGGCCGATTGCGGTCAGATCGTTCCAGCAGACGGCGGCGGTCGGCTTGTCCTTCAGGGCCAGGAACTGCGGCGCGACTTCAAAGCCGCCCTGCTTGGTGCGCGGGCCTGCAATGCGCCAGTCGTCGCGCACTTCAAGCCCGGCCTTCTCCATTGCCTGCACATAGCCGCGATAACGGTCGCGACCGGTCGAGGTCTGGTCGGTGCCGCCGATCATCGCGATGCGCTTGTGGCCGAGCGAAATCAGGTGGTTGGTGGCAAGACCGACGCCATAGGCATCGTCGCCCCGAAACACCGGGGCGTGCACGCCCTCGACACTGCGGGCGATGAAAACGACCGGCAGGCCGTTATCCTCGGCGATCTGAATGTCTTCCGGCGGTGTGCCGATGGCGGGCGACATGATCACCCCGTCGGCGCCAAGCTGCAAAAGCGTGTCCATGAAGGTGCGCTGCTTTTCCAGCTGGTCGTAATGATTGGACAGAATGAAGGTCTGGCGGGACCGGTCGAGTTCCGATTCGATGGATTTGAGAATTTCCGCGAAGAACGGGTTCATGATGTCATGCACCACGACGCCGACAATCCCCGACCGCGACGTGCGCAGGCTCGCTGCCCTGCGGTTATAGATATAACCGATGGCGCGAGCATGTTCCTTGATCTTCTCACGGGTCTGGTCGGCAACAAGCGGGCTGTCGCGCAGCGCAAGCGAAACGGTAGCCGTCGAAACACCCAGCGCATCAGCGATGGTCGAAAGCTTGATTTTCTGGGCCAAGTCGCCTCCCCCAACGGTCCATGCCACGAACACCCTTACATTTCTTGTCACAAGGGCGTCATCATTAAAACGGTTATGCCATTGCAATTATTGAATTGAAAGTTTTTTTGGCATCAACCCAAAGCCCGCAATGCTTATTCGGCCTCGTCGTCGTCAAGGGTATCGGTGGATGGTTCTTCAACCGCGCGCGACGACAGACCGCGCAGCGCCAGATTGCCTTCCATGCGCCCTAGCATTTTCAGGAACGTCTTGCGTTCCTTCTTGTCGAGGCCTTTCATCATGTCCTTGTCGGTCTTGCGAATGGACTTCTCGATGGCCTTGATCGTCTCAAGCCCCGCCTGGGTCAGATAGACATGCGACTGGCGCTGATCGGTATCGGAAGCGCGCTTTGCGACGAATCCCTGTCCTTGCAGGCGAGCAATCGTCTTGGTGATGGTCGGCGGGCGCACGCCAAGCCGCTGCGCAAGAACACCCGGCGTGAGGCCGTCTTCGGCGGCCAGTTGCAGCATGACGGCATCCTGCCCGGCATAAAGTCCCTGTTCCAGAAGCCGTGTGGCCAGAACTGTTCTTGAAAGACGCGCAACGGATTGCAACCGATAAAGTACAACCGCTTTATTGTCCTTGTTCATCGCCACCTCACCCTTTGTTGCGACTTCATTTTGTCGCTCGATCGACATTGCCCGAGATGTTTATAGCGTAAAATATTGTCCGACTTATGAAACAACAAGGTTAAAAACGTTCGGCTAAATTAAAAGCAGACTTTTTACCGGTCGGGTTGCCCCTGCGGCGAACCGACGTTAGGTTCGGCCAGATTGATAAAAGAGTGAGGAAAACATGACGGAACTGCGCGATCAGAACAGCGATATGATTGTCGTCCTGCCCCTTGGCGCTCACGAACAGCATGGCCCTCACCTGCCGTTCGAAACGGACACGATCATCGCGGAAGGCATCGTCGCGCGGGTTGGCGAGGCGATACCGGCTGATCTGAACGTCAATTTCCTGCCGGTGCAGCCGGTCGGCTATTCCATCGAGCATATGGATACCGAGGGCACCCAGAGCCTCGCCTTTTCGGAAGCGGTCAACCAGTGGATCGGCATCGGCGAAAACCTGCATGCGGGCGGCATCCGCAAGCTGGTCATGCTCAACGCCCATGGCGGCAACTCCCCTTTGATGACCATCGTTGCCACCGAATTGCGCGTTCGGCTCGGCATGCTTGCGGTCGCGACCAGCTGGACCCGCTTCGGCCTGCCGGAAGGCCTGATCACGCCGGAGGAAAAGGCGCTCGACATCCATGGCGGCTTTATCGAAACCTCGGTAATGCTGGCGCTGCGGCCCGATCTGGTGGATATGTCGAAAGCACGCAATTTCGGCAATGCGCAGTCACGCTACGCCGAGGAATTCAAGTTCCTGCGGGCCTATGGCCCGCATGCCTTCGGCTGGAAGATGCACGATCTCAACCCGGAAGGCGTTGCAGGCAATGCCGCCGCCGCAACGGCGGAAGCAGGCGAAAAGCTGATCGCCAACGCGGTGACAGGCTTCATCGACCTGCTGCGCGATGTGGATCGCTTTGACCTTTCCCGCTTTAGAGCCTGAATCAAAAAGTGGCATGTGTGTGCGAAAATGGTGATTTTCGAGTACCGGAGCGGAGCGTACTCAAGGTACGTGAGCACCGGAATGAAGAAAATTGCCATTTGCAGCCACACAGGGCGACTTTTGGAACAGGCTCTTACATCGCAACAACTGGCCGGCCAGATCACCTGACCGGAATTTTGGGTAGCGCCTGATGCATACGATTATCGCAGAAGCTGAACATGCGAAGACTTGGGCGCAATTGCGCCACGCGCTATGGCCGGACACGAGCCTCGAAAGCCATCTGAAGGACATTCACGATTGGCTCGACGAGAACAATCTGGAAGCCGTGACCTACCTTGCTGAAAGCCCGTCGGGCGAGATCGTTGGCTTTGCGGAAGCCGCAATCCGGCACGACTATGTCAATGGTTGCTCAACCTCGCCGGTTCTTTATCTGGAGGGCATCTATGTATCCCCCGACTATCGCCAGCACGGCGTGGCGCGATTGCTTTGCGAGGCAATCGCCAATTGGGGGCGCACACGAAGCTGCAAGGAATTTGCCTCCGACGTTGCACTGGACAATACCGAAAGCCAGCGCTTTCACGCTGCTATCGGATTCGACGAAACGGAGAGAGTTATTTTCTATCGTAAAGCGCTTTAGCAGATTGAATTTGAACACTGTTTCAAGCGTCTAACTCCGCGGAAACCGTCCGCCTATCATCAAAAGGGATGCTGCCGAAATCGTGAAGCCCGCCAACGTAATAATATAGCATTGCATATGGCATTCATGCGGCCCTTCCCTTATATGAAGGGTCGAATTCTAAACCTCCGCACTGTCGAGCTGCACGGACCGGTGCGAGGTTAGCTCCTATGTTTATGGGCATAGTCTTGTCCGAAAGATCGAATAGCTTTTCGGGATTATGCTTTAACTTCAAGAGGCAAGACCATGAGCCAGGCTGAAGCCCAAACCACAGCAGAGGCGACCACTGAAGCTGGCCGCATTCCCGTTACCGTTTTGACCGGCTATCTGGGCTCGGGAAAGACCACCCTTCTCAACCGCATTCTGACCGAGAACCACGGCAAGCGTTATGCCGTCATCGTCAATGAATTCGGCGAGATCGGCATCGACAACGACCTGATCGTCGAGTCGGATGAAGAAATCTACGAAATGAACAATGGCTGCATCTGCTGCACCGTGCGTGGCGACCTGATCCGCGTGGTGGAAGGCCTGATGCGCCGTCCGGGCCGTTTCGACGCCATTATCGTGGAAACCACCGGCCTTGCCGATCCGGTTCCCGTCGCGCAGACCTTCTTCATGGATGACGACGTGCGCGCCAAGACCGGCCTCGACGCCGTGGTCGCGCTGGTCGATGCCAAGCATCTGCCGCTGCGCCTCAAGGACAGCCGCGAAGCCGAAGACCAGATTGCCTTTGCCGATGTGGTGCTGATCAACAAGACCGATCTGGTGACGCCGCAGGAACTGGCCGCCATCGAAGCCACCGTTCGCGCCATCAACCCCCATGCCATCATTCACCGCACCGAGCGCGCCTCGATCCCGCTGGACCGCGTTCTCGACCGGGGCGCCTTCGACCTGAAGCGCGTTTTGGAAAACGACCCGACCTTCCTCGATCACGATCACCCGGATCATGTCTGCGGACCGGATTGCGACCATGATCATGGACACGACCACCATCATCATGACCACCACGGACACGATCACCATGCGCATGATCACGACCATGATCACCATCACCATGACCACGATCATGTCTGCGGCCCGGACTGTGACCACGATCATCACCATCATGACCACGCCTCGCCGATCCACGATGTTACCGTCAAATCCGTTTCGCTGCGGGCCGGTGACATCGATCCGGCGAAATTCTTCCCGTGGATTCAAAACATTACCCAGACCCAGGGGCCGAATATTCTGCGCCTCAAGGGCATCATCGCTTTCAAGGACGATCCGGACCGCTATGTGGTTCAGGGTGTTCACATGATTATCGAAGGCGATCACCAGCGCGCCTGGAAGCCGGAAGAAAAGCGGGAAAGCCGCCTTGTCTTCATCGGACGCGAACTCGACCCGGCTGCGCTGAAAGCCGGCTTCGAAAACTGCCAAGTCAAATAAGAAATACTGGACACTGATGCCTACAGTTGCCCCGTTTGACCTTGAAGGTCATTGTCTCCTTGCGCGCTTCATCGGCGGCGTTCCCTTCTTTGCTATGGCCGATGGGACGATCCATCGGCTCGATAACGGCAGCCAGAGTTCAACGGCCCATGACGGGCTGTTGAGCGCTGCGGTTTCCGTCGACGGCAAATCGCTCATCACCGGCGGCGAAGACGGTCGCGTCTGCCGCACCGATGCCAGCGGCGCGGTGACCGAGCTCGCCAAGGTCCCGCGCAAATGGATGACGGCTGTTGCAGCCGGTCCCGGCGGCACGGTCGGCTTTGCCTCGGGCCGTTCGGCCTGGGTGCGCGGCTCTGACGGCAAGGTACAGGAATACACGCAGGAACGCAGCGTCGAAGGCATTGCCTTTGCGCCTAAGGGCCAGCGGCTTGCGATTGCCCGCTACAACGGCGCGACGCTGATCTGGACCGGCACGGCAGCCAAGCCGGTCGAACTGGAATGGAAGGGCGCGCATATCGGCGTGATTTTCTCGCCCGATGGCCGCTTTCTCATCACCTCGATGCAGGAAAATGCCCTGCATGGCTGGCGTCTCGAAGACACCAAACACATGCGCATGACCGGCTATCCGGCAAAGGTGAAGGACTGGTCGTGGAGCGTGAAGGCCAAGTGGCTGGCGACATCCGGTGCGCCTGCGGCCATCGTCTGGCCTTTTGCGGGCAAGGACGGCCCGATGGGCAAGGCGCCGCTGGAGCTTGGCCTGCGCGGCGACAGCATGGTGACGGCGGTTGCCTGTCATCCGGTCGAGGATATTGTCGCCATCGGCTATAATGACGGCATGATCATGCTGGTTCGTTTTGCCGATCAGAAGGAAGTTCTGCTGCGCCGCCCCGGCAAAGGCGCGATCTCCAGCATGGGCTGGGACGATCAGGGCCACCGCCTCGCCTTCGGTTCGGAAGCGGGGGATTGCGGCATCGTTTCTTTAAGGGATTAGGGGAATAAGGGAGTAAGGCAGTAGCGGAATAGGTTGTAAAACATACTCCCCTATTCCCTTATTCCCCTACTCCCCTAACCTCACGGTCTCTTCATCGACACCGCAGGTGCGCCGTCCGGTCCGAGCGATGCGACCCACTGGCTGATCGCGGCGGCATCCTTGTCGCCGAGCATGTGATCGGCATCGATCGTGCGCGCATCGACGCGCGCGCCGCTGGAGCGCAGAAGCGCGGACAGCGCAGGCGCAAACGGCGAATAGAGCTTGTCTTCCTCGCCGGTGATCGTCAGCACGCGCGTCTTGCTCAGATTGGCGACCGGCGCATTGTCCAGCACCGGCATCGAGCGCATCAGCACCGCGCGCTTCACCAGATCGGGATGCAGCATCATGGTTGCCGCCAGAAGATTGGCGCCGTTCGAATAGCCGACGAAAGTCGCGTGGGTGAGGTCGAGGTCCTTGTCATCGGCAAGCCGCGTCAGGAACGTCACGAAAGCATTGGCTTCGAGCTTGATATCCTTCTGGTCGAACTTGACCGGCGTGATGCGCTTGTACCAGCGCGTGCCGCCATCCTGCATGACACGGCCGCGAATGCCCAGCAGCGTGGCGCGCGGCCAGATCTTGGATGCGAGCGGGACAAGGCTCGTTTCATTGCCGCCCGACCCGTGCAGCAGGATAACCAGCTCGTTGGACGCCTTTTCCGGCGTATAGAAGCGGTGAATGAACTGCTTGCTGCGGGAAAAATTCTGTTCCGGCGTGATTTCCGTATCCATCTTCTTCTCGCGCATGGTGACGCCTTCACCGAGCTTGGGCGCGCCTTCTTCTTCTTTCATCGAAGCGGCAATGCCGCTCAAGGCCTTACCCTGCCCCTTCGCGGAAGCAGCCACAGGCTGCCCCTCAGCAAAAGCCGAGCCGGTCGACACCATAAGCGCAGCCGCAAAGGCGGCAATAAACATCTTCTTTACCATGATCTCAACATAGCCAACGAGACGTTAACGAAGGTTTGAAAGCGGCCCCTCAACAAAGGCGATAAAGCGCTGCCTTCGCGGCGAACGGAACTCTCTTAACAGCAGAGATTTAGCAGGAATGTGGCGAAATGCACGAAAAATTACGACCTGTTACAATTCTGTTACAAATCGCGTAAAGGATCAACAATGCGTGAGCCACCAACAAGTGGAGAAAGCACCATGTTTCTGACGCGTTCAGCGGCAAAATAGGGTAATATTCCAGCAGTATGGATTAACGGACATGAAGAGCTTCAAACCCGGTCGCCTATCACATGCCCGTCTCACGCATGATGCGGTGACACCGAAAAACATCTATCTGCATCGCCGCCAGTTTATGGCAGGTCTCGGCGCGCTTGCTACCGCAGGCTTTGCGTCGTCGGCCTTTGCGGACCCGCTTAAGGCCGCAGCCTCGGCCTATAAGGTTGACGAGAAGCTGACGCCGAAGGAAGACGTCACGACCTATAATAATTTCTACGAATTCGGCACCGACAAGAGCGACCCATCCGCCAATTCCGCCGATTACAAGCCGCTGCCCTGGAAGCTGACCGTCGATGGGCTGGTAAAGCAGCCGAAAGAATTCGACATACGCGATCTGATCGCCACAATGCCGCTGGAAGAGCGCATCTATCGTATGCGCTGCGTCGAGGCATGGTCGATGGTGATCCCGTGGATCGGCTTTCCGCTGGCAAGCCTGCTGTCGCAGGTGGAGCCGCTCGGCTCCGCCAAATATATCGCCTTTACCGGTGTCGTGCGCCCGGAGGAAATGCCCGGCCAGAAAGGGCTGTTTCAGGTGCTGGACTGGCCCTATGTCGAAGGGCTGCGGCTCGATGAAGCCCGCCATCCGCTGACCATTCTGGCGGTCGGCCTTTACGGCGAGACGCTACCCAACGCCAATGGCGCGCCGATCCGCCTTGTCGTGCCATGGAAATATGGTTTCAAGGGCATCAAGGCCATTACCCGTATCTCCTTTGTCGAGAAGCAGCCGCCCACCTCCTGGCAGCGGCAGGCCGCCAATGAATATGGCTTCTATGCCAATGTGAACCCGGCAGTCGATCATCCCCGCTGGAGCCAGGCGACGGAACGGCGCATCGGCGAGGACAGTTTCTTCGCCTCCAGCCGCCGCCCGACCCTGCCCTTCAACGGCTATGCCGACGAAGTCGCGTCGCTTTATGCCGGCATGGATCTGAAAGCGAATTACTGACATGAGGGCAGCAACCGACGCGCGCGTGAAAAAGCCGTCCGGTCGCAAATCCGATGGCTGGAAGGTCTTGCTGCTCTATGCGGTCGGGTTCGTTCCCGCGGTCTGGACCTTCTATCTGGGCGCGACCGGCGGCCTTGGCGCAGATCCGGTCAAGACATTCGAACATATGCTCGGTCTCTGGGCGCTGCGCTTTTTGATCCTGACACTGCTCGTAACACCAATCCGTGACCTGACCGGCATCAGCCTTTTGCGCTATCGCCGGGCGCTCGGTCTTCTCGCCTTCTATTATGCGCTCATGCACTTCGCGACCTATATGGTGCTGGATCAGGCGCTGAATTTGCAGGTTATCCTCGCCGATATTCTCCGCCGCCCTTTCATCACCATCGGCATGATCAGCCTCGCGCTGCTGGTGCCGCTGGCGCTCACCTCCAACAACTGGTCGATCCGTCGGCTCGAACGCCGCTGGACCAGCCTGCACAAGCTCGTCTATGTGGCCATTGCAGGCGGTGCGATCCATTTCATCATGTCGGTAAAAAGCTGGCCCGCAGAGCCCGTCATCTACGCCGCCATCGTCGCAACGCTGCTCCTTTGGCGCGTCGTGCGCCCCTACAGGCGCAGCCGCAAGACCACCGCGCCGCGCCCGCGCGGGGATGCAGTGGCCTTTAAGAAGTAACAGCTCATAGAAGAGCTACTTTTTACAGCTTCCAGTCTATCGAGATAAATTTATCCATTTTCTGGATAGGCACTGACATAGTGCCGCAAATCATGTCAGTATCGCCGCCAATTCCGCATTGATTACCGCAACCGGCGAGCACTGAGGCACATGACGTCTATTTTAAAATCGACGCCCGTTCGCATTGCAGGCAAGTTTATCTTCATCCTATTCGCTCTTATCTTTGCGATCTGGGCAAGTTTTGCGATGTGGTACCAGTTGCCGTTCGGCACTGTTGTTCGCCAGGCAGTCATCGCGCTGTGGCTGCTCATCACACTTTGGACTATAGCCGGGGAACGCCGCTTCTTCTGCTGGCGCAAACGGCTGTTCTTCTGCCTCCTCGCCCTCCTCATTCTCGGCTGGTGGACGACTATCCGCCCTTCACTCGACCGCATCTGGGCACCCGATGTCGCGCGCATCGTTACCGGCAAGGTGGATGGCGATCTCGTCACGCTCACCAATGTCCGCGATTTCGAATGGCGCACCACTGAAGACTTTACCGAGAACTGGAAAGACGAAACCTACGATCTCGGCAAGATCACCTCGGTCGATATCTACCTCTCCTACTGGTCGAGCCCGGCCATCGCCCACACGCTGCTTTCATTCGGCTTCGCGGACGGGCGTCATGTGGTTTTCTCCGGCGAAATACGCCGCGAGCATCATGAAGTTTTCTCTTCCATTGGCGGCTTTTTCCGCGAATTCGAGCTGGCGATGATCGCCGCCGAGGAACGGGACATCATCTATCTGCGCACCAATATCCGCAAGGAAGACGTCTATCGCTATCAGGTCAAACTGCCGCCCGGACCGGCGAGACAATTGTTCCTGTCCTATGTCGAGCGCGGCAACCAGTTGGCCGCCCATGCGGAGTTCTACAACACTCTTACCACCAACTGCACGACCATGATCTTCGACATGGCGCGCCTGCTCGATCCGACATTCCCGTTCGACTACCGCATTCTGCTGTCGGGCTATCTGCCCGGCTACCTTTACGACAATCACTGGATCGAGAATGGCGGCTCGCTGGAAGAAGTACGCCAGCGCGCATCCATCGATGCAAAAGCACAGGCAGGCGGACGCGACGGCTTTTCGCAACGCATCCGCGAATAAAAAAACCCCGCTTCGCAGCGGGGCTTTCTGATATCATTCGCGCTGGGATCAGATCGCAGCGGTGATGATGATCTCGACCTTGTAGTCGGGCGTTGCAAGCGCTGCTTCACCCGTAGCGCGGGCTGGCGTGTGCTCCGGATGGACCCATGCGTCCCAGACCGCGTTCATTTCGGCGAAATCCTTCATGTCGGCCAGCCAGATGATGGCCTGAAGGATCTTGGTCTTGTCCGAACCGGCTTCCTTGAGCAGGCGATCCACTTCAGCCAGAACGGCCTTGGTCTGCTCGGTCACGCTGGCGCCCGGCAGGCCTACCTGACCGGCGAGGTAAACAGTATTGCCGTGAACCACGGCCTGGCTCATGCGCGGACCGACTCCGATGCGACGGATGCTCATGGTGAACTCCTCTGAATGCTGCTGCGGAAAGTGCTCCGCATTGGAAAAAATGTGCGCTCCCTTATGGAAGCCCAAGTGCCGTTTGGCAATGGCATTGCCATGCGTGATCGCTTAATTTCGAAACAGGAGGAACGAATATGGAGAAGCCGCTTGCCGACATCTACCGGGAGTATATTGCCTGCCTGAACGGACAGGACTGGGACAATCTCGGGCGCTTCGTCCATGAGACGGTCTCGCATAATGGCAGATCGTTCGGACTGGCTGGCTATCGCGCCATGCTGGAGCAGGATTTCAAGGCGATCCCCGATCTCCATTTCAAGATAGACCTGCTCGTCAGCGAAGCGCAGACTGTCGCCGCGCGCCTGGCTTTCGATTGCACGCCCGCCGGCGTCTTTCTCGGCTTGCCGGTCAATGGCCGCAAAATCCAGTTCGCGGAAAATGTCTTTTACACCTTCGAAAATGGCCTTATCAAAAGCGTCTGGTCGATCATCGACAAAGCAGCCATCGAAGCGCAGCTTTGATCGCATCTGCGGATTGACTCTTGAGGCCCCTCCCCCTATAAGCCGCGTCACGTTCGCCCGCGCGGGTTTACGGATGGTTTGTGCTGTCCGCCGCACGGGAAAAGAACCAGCTCCTGTTCAATAGAGCATGATCCCGCATAAGGGAAACCGGTTTCGGGCCAGATCATGTTCCACTGAAAAACAGAATTAAGAAGGGCCGCACACCGCGGTATTAAAAAAATGAAGCGCACTTATCAGCCATCCAAGATCGTCCGCAAGCGTCGTCACGGTTTCCGTGCACGCATGGCTACCACCGGCGGCCGCAAGGTTCTCGCCGCTCGCCGTTCGCGCGGCCGTAAGCGGCTTTCCGCTTAATCTTTTCCCGCGCAAAGTGGGTCTGTTGAGATTCTTACTAGCGCGGTGATTAGAAACATGAAAAAGCCGAAACAAATACTCCGCCTTCGCAAGAGAGCGGAGTTTTTGGCTTTAAGGAACGGTGAAAAGCGGCGCGGGCCGCTGTTTCTTCTCGAAGTTCGCGAACGGACTGAAGAGGAATCGGCAGCGGCGAAGATCGGCGACAAGCCGCGCGCCGGCTTCACCGTCACCAAGAAGAACGGCAACGCCGTGATACGAAACCGCATCCGTCGCAGGTTGAGAGAAGCGGTACGTTGTCACGCGGGACGTGACATGGCGCCTTCGACCGACTATGTGATCGTAGCGCGCGAGCAAGCTCTCACTGCGCCCTTTTCGCGACTGACCGAGGAACTCACCCGCCGCATCAAGGCGAAGGCTGAGCGGAAAGGCGAAGGGAAACGCCGAACGGAAAGACCGGAATCAGGACCCGTCAATGGAAAATAAACGCAATTTCTTCATCACCATTGCCCTGTCCATCCTCATACTGACGCTGTGGCAAGTGTTTTATCTGGGTCCGAAAACGGAAGCCCAGCGGGAGCAGGCACGCATTGAGGAGCAGCAGCGGCAGGCCCAGCAGGCAGCCCAGGGTGGCCAGGCAGGCAATGGTGCCGGCGATACGCCACAGGCGCCACCCGCGTCGGGCACAATTCCCGGCCATGGCGATGTGGCAGCCGCAGGCGGCGCGCTGACCCGCGAAGCCGCAATCGCTCAAACAGAGCGCGTCCAGATCGACACGCCTTCGCTGCGCGGTTCGATCAATCTGACCGGCGCGCGTCTTGATGACCTCTTCCTCAAGAATTATCACGAGACGGTCGACGACAATTCTCCGAATATCGAACTGCTCGCGCCATCCGCGCTGAAGCAGGGCTATTTCGTTGAACTCGGCTTTACCGGCAATGACACCACCGGCCCGGTTCCGGGACCGAACACGGTCTGGTCCGTGGAAGGCAACAACAAGCTGACCCAGACCACGCCGGTCACGCTGACCTATACCAACGAGAAGAACATCACCTTCAAGCGCGTCATCTCGGTTGACGACGCCTATATGTTCTCCGTTGACGACACGATCACCAACAATACCGGTGCGCCGATTTCGCTGGCCTCCTATGGCCGCGTTACCCGCTTCAACCAGCCGGAACATGCCAGCGCAACCTATGTTCTGCATGAAGGTCTGATCGGCGTCATGGGTCAGGACGGCCTGCAGGAAATCAAATATTCCAAGGTCGAAGACGACAAGGACATCTCGTTCAAGGACGTGAATGGCGGCTGGCTCGGCATCACCGACAAGTACTGGGCCGCAACGCTCGTACCGCCGCAGGACGAAAAGTTCACCGGCCGCTTCTCGCACTTCACCAATGATCGCCCGCGCTACCAGACCGATTTCCTCGGCGCGCCGATGACCATTGAGGCTGGCCAGTCGCAGACCCTGAAGAACCACGTCTTTGCCGGTGCAAAGGTCGTCACCCAGATTCAGGCTTATGAAAAGCAGCTCGGCATCAAGCAGTTCGAACTTTTGATCGACTGGGGCTGGTTCTATTTCATCACCAAGCCGATGTTCTACCTCATCGACTGGATCTACAAGTTCTCCGGCAATTTCGGCGTCGCCATTCTGGTCGTCACCGTTCTGCTCAAGGGCCTGTTCTTCCCGCTCGCCAACAAGTCGTACAAGTCGATGGCGCGCATGAAGCTGGTTCAGCCGAAGATGACGGAAATCCGCGAAAAATACGCGGACGACAAGATGAAGCAGCAGCAGGCCATGATGCAGCTGTACAAGGAAGAGAAGATCAATCCGCTCGCAGGCTGCTGGCCGGTGCTGGTGCAGATTCCGGTGTTCTTCGCGCTCTATAAGGTTCTCTACGTCACCATCGAAATGCGCCACGCGCCGTTCTTTGGCTGGATTCAGGATCTTGCAGCGCCCGATCCAACCTCGCTCTTCAACCTGTTCGGCCTTCTGCCTTTCGCCGTGCCGCACTTCCTGATGATCGGCGTCTGGCCGCTCCTGATGGGCATCACCATGTTCCTGCAGATGCGCATGAACCCGACCCCGCCGGACCCAACGCAGGCTGCGATCTTCACCTGGATGCCGATCATCTTCACCTTCATGCTGGCTTCGTTCCCGGCTGGTCTGGTGATCTACTGGGCATGGAACAACCTGCTCTCGATCACCCAGCAGGGCATCATCATGAAGCGTCAGGGCGTCAAGATCGAGCTCTTCGATAACCTCAAGGGCATGTTCAAGCGAAAGCCCAATGAGGCGAAGAAATAGAACTGAAGAACCCCGCTCTAGTATCGTGATCGCGAAGTTCGCCAAAGACCGATATCTCGCTCGACAGCGAACTTCGCGATCAAAACGACACTAGAACCCCAAAAATTATGAGTGCCCCTTTAATTCTGAAATTCGCATCGGGTTTGATATCAAGCGCCGGCGAATTTCAGAATTGGGGCACTTTTGGGGTTTTTTATGCCGTCATGTTGACAATGCGGCCCATACCATTGATGCGTGTATTCAACAGAATACACGGACCAGGATAAAAACATTGAGCGAGCAGGATAAGAAGCAGGCGGCAATCAATGCGGCTCAGGCGGCGGCAGATGCAACCCGCGCGGCGCAGGCGGCACTGGTCGAGCAAGGCCGTGCGCTGTTCAAGAAGTCGTGGATATTCATCCGCGGCGTGCCGTCGATGCAGTTCCTGCCACCGGAAGGCCCGGTGGAAATCGCCTTTGCCGGACGCTCCAATGTCGGCAAGTCATCGCTCATCAATGCTTTGGTCAACAAGAAGGGCCTTGCGCGCACGTCCAATACGCCGGGCCGCACGCAGGAACTGAATTATTTCGTGCCGGACGGCTATTCCGGAGAAAACGGCGACCTGCCGCCGCTGGCCCTCGTGGACATGCCGGGTTATGGCTTTGCCGAAGCGCCGAAGGCCCATGTCGATGCGTGGACGCGGCTTGTGTTCGACTATCTGCGCGGACGCACCACGCTGAAACGCGTCTATGTGCTGATCGACGCACGCCACGGCATTAAGAAGAACGATGCCGAAGTACTCGACCTTCTCGATAAGGCAGCCGTGTCCTACCAGATCGTGCTGACCAAGATCGACAAGATCAAACCGGCGGGCGTGCCGCGCCTGATGGCGGATACGCACAAGCTCACCTTTCGCCGCGCAGCCTGCTTCCCCGGCATCATCGCCACCTCGTCGGAAAAGGGCCTCGGCCTCGATGATTTGCGCGCCGCTATCGCTCTGGTGATCAAGGAATCCTGATTTCAGCCGGGCCTGTCCTGAGAGCCTGGCTCAAAAAGCGGCCTGTGTGTGCGAAAATGGTGATTTTCGAGTACCGGAGCGGAGCGTACTCAAGATACGTGAGCACCGGAATCCTCGCATAACCCCGAAAAGTTGCAGACTTTTCGGTTCAGATTATGCGAAAGCAAATCTCAAATTGCCATTTGCAGCCACATAGGGCGACTTTTGGAACAGGCTCTCAGAGAGGACAGGTTTCCGGCAGGTTGTTCAGTCCCTGATTGCCACGATCGAACTGCACGTCGGTCTTGTCCCCGTCGCGGGTAATGCGCAGCACATAGATGCTGTCGAAATCGTCGCCCGACCATTTGGGCACGTCATGCTTGTCGCCGCCATTCTCCTTGACGATGTCGCGCACCAGCTTGACGATCTGCTTGTGCTCCCAGCCGACCAGAACGGTCGCATTGCGATAGGCAGGCGCGTCCAGCGCTTCTTCCAGCTTGTCGATATCTTCAAAGCCAAAGCGCGTATCGACCGGCAGGCCGAGCGCAATCGCGGTCGGCTCGACGGTCGCAAGCGGACGGACATAGGCATAGGTCTCGCCCTTGTCGTCCTTCTCCTCAGACGGATTGGGCGCGAAAATCGCCGCCGGCTTGCCGAACTGTTTTGCGATGACCGCTGGCAGTTTCAGCGAGCGGTTCAGGCCGCGACAGCTCAGCTGCCCCAGCCCTGCTTCCGGCTTTTCGCCATGGCGGACAAAGATCACGGTTTGGGTGGAGGATGCCGCAATTGCAACATTCTGGGCGGCGTTAAAGGCAACGAGCGAAATCAGAGTGGTGAAAATCAACCGACGCATTGAAACAACTTTCTTCATGGAACAGCGAAACTATAAAATCACATCTGGATAGAGCAAACATACGACGCCGTTTCCAGCCAACTATTCGTGAAAAATAAGCGGCGAGACCGCTTTCGCGGATTCCATTTGAATCAAAACCAGTCTAGAAAAGCCTGCCTCTTCTGCCCTGTCGCCAGCCATGGAGCCCGCGATGACGACCCTTGAAAATTCCGAAAAGCAAGCACAACTCCTCTCCGCCGCCCTGCCCTATATGCAGCGCTACGAGAACAAGCACGTCGTCGTGAAATATGGCGGCCACGCCATGGGCAATCCGGAGCTGGGCAAGGCTTTTGCCCGCGATATCGCGCTGTTGAAGCAATCCGGCATCAACCCGATCGTCGTGCATGGCGGCGGCCCGCAGATCCAGGCCATGCTGACCAAGCTTGGCATCGAATCCCGTTTTGAAGGGGGATTGCGCGTTACCGACGAGAAGACCGTCGAAGTGGTGGAAATGGTTCTGGCCGGTTCCATCAACAAGGAAATCGTCGCCCTCATCAATGCCGAAGGCGAATGGGCTATCGGCCTGTGCGGCAAGGACGGCAACATGGTCTTCGCGCAGAAAGCGCACAAGACCGTCATCGACCCGGATTCCAATATCGAGAAGGTGCTTGATCTCGGCTTCGTCGGCGAACCGGCGGAAGTGGACCGCACCCTGCTCGATCTTCTGGCGCGTTCCGAGATGATCCCGGTCATTGCGCCGGTGGCGCCGGGCCGCGATGGCCACACCTACAACATCAACGCCGACACCTTTGCGGGCGCCATCGCAGGCGCGCTGGCCGCAACGCGTCTTTTGTTCCTGACCGACGTTCCAGGCGTGCTGGACAAGGACAAGAACCTGATCAAGGAACTCTCGGTTGCCGACGCGCAGGCGCTCATCAAGGACGGCACGATTTCCGGCGGCATGATCCCGAAGGTCGAAACCTGCATCGAAGCCATCCGCCGTGGCGTGGAAGGCGTTGTCATCCTGAATGGCAAGACGCCGCATTCCGTCCTGCTGGAACTCTTCACCGAACATGGCGCCGGCACGTTGATCGTGCCATAAAGACCCATGACCAATAGTTCCAACGCACCGACCTTCACCCCAGCTTTTGAGCACGTCACCGACTGGGTGTTCGACCTCGACAACACGCTTTATCCCCACGCCGCCAATCTGTTTTCGCAGATCGACGTGAGAATGACGAGCTATGTCGAAAATCTGCTTCAATTGCCGCGCGAGGAAGCACGCCGCATCCAGAAGCAGTTCTATCTCGACTATGGCACCACGCTGAAAGGCCTGATGGAATGCCACCAGATCGACCCGGACGACTTTCTGCAAAAGGTGCACGATATCGACTATAGCTGGCTGAAGCCCGATCCGGCGCTCGGCGAAGCGATCAAGTCGCTGCCGGGCCGCCGCTTTATCTTCACCAATGGTGATCGCGGCCATGCCGAACGCGCAGCGCGCCAGCTTGGCATTCTGGATAATTTCGACGACATTTTCGACATCGTAGCGGCTGGCCTGCTGCCAAAGCCGGAACGCGGCACCTATGACCGTTTTCTCGGCGCTTTCGGCGTCGATGCCAGCAAGGCCGTGATGTTCGAGGATCTGGCGCGCAATCTCGTCGTGCCCAAGGCGCTCGGCATGAAAACCGTTCTGGTGGTGCCGAACAATTTCGAGCCGACCTTCTCGGAAATCTGGGAAAGCGACCCGGAATTTACCGATCAGGTGGACTATGTGACGGATAATCTGACCCAGTTTCTGGAACAGATCATTGCAGGCAGATAGGCGTTTTACTGGCCTCGAACAGTCAATCGATGCGGCGGCCCACCGCATTCTCGACCGGCTGCCGCGGAACCGCCTGACCGATGGGCTGATTGAATTTTTGGTCTTCGGGCTGAAACAGGCATGGGCATGCCTGTTCGGCGGCGCGATGCTGGGCCTCATCATCCTCACCCGCTGGCTTTGGCCGGAAAGCGGCATCGGCGGTATCGCCAATATCGTAACCCGCTATGACTTCCTGTTCCTTTCCGCTGTCGCCATCCAGCTTGCGATGCTGGTCTTCAAGCTGGAGGCATGGGAAGAAGCCAAGGTCATCCTGATTTTCCATGTCGTCGGCACGGCCATGGAAGTGTTCAAGACCCATGCCGGTTCATGGGTGTATCCGGAAGAAAACTTCTTCCGTATTGGCGGCGTGCCGCTGTTTTCAGGCTTCATGTATGCGGCGGTCGGCTCCTATATGGCGCGCATCAACCGCATCTTCGATATAAGGCTGAACCATTATCCGCCGCTCTGGACAACGCTGGTGCTGGCGGCGGCAATCTATGTCAATTTCTTCGCCCATCACTTCATCTGGGACATACGCTGGCCGCTGTTTGCCCTGACATTCGCCTTGTTCTGGCGCACCAGCATGCATTATCGCGTGTTCCGCTTTCGGCACAAAATGCCTCTGCTCGTCGCCTTCCTGCTGACCTCGCTCTTCATCTGGTTTGCGGAAAATATCGGCACGTGGTCGAAGGCCTGGCTCTACCCCAACCAGCAAAATGGCTGGGTGCCGGTTTCGCTCGGCAAGCTCGGCTCATGGTATCTTCTGATGATCATCTCCGTCGTGCTGGTCACGCTGGTTCATCGCCCTCGTCCCTATCAGGGAGAGGAGAACGCCCAGTCCCTCGTTCCAGAAAAAGCAGAAGCATAGACCGCACCGTCTGGTCAGAACCTGCCCGTGACATCAATGCTCGCACCATAGGCCATATCCCGGTTTACGGTGCGCGCGAGGTAAGGCGTCACGCCCACGCTCAAGGCCCCGCTGAAAGCGTAGGACAAGGTGGTCGACAGGCTGCCGCGTGTATGCGCGGCCTCCGCATCGAAGCTGAGCGCCCCGATATAATCGGCACTTGCCATCACGCTCGGATCATCATGCGCTATATCCTGTTCGATTTCCGCATTGATCAGCCACCGCACCTTGTCGCTTAACGGCATGGCATAGTTTGCTCCGAGATAGACCGCAGTGCGGCGTGACCTCACATCCGAATAGGTGAACGGGAAATAGGCGTTGGTTTCCGTGTAACCATCCATCTTCAGATCGCTGTAACGCAGCCCCGCATAATAGCCGAAGACGGCATTGTCGGGGAGATCGTGCGACCGCCCGGCTTCCAGCGACGCCCCCCAGCCTTTGACCGTGCTCTCGCCCATGCCAGCCTCCGTATAGGCCAATAGATGCCGGGTCCGCTCGACATCGTAGCGACTGGCAGCGACCGAACCTTGCAGATACCAGTGTCCATTTGCCGTTGGCGCGCGCCAGCGGGCATAGAAGCCGCCGCCAATATTGTCATTATCGCGGTCGAAACTCTCCGGCATATCGCGCCAGAACGAATGCGCGACGGTGATGCCTGCCAGAAAATTATCGGTAAAGGCGTGCGCCATGGAGATCCAGCCAAGCGCATCGGTGGTCTCTCCCGAACGCCCAATATCCCCTGAAAGCGAATAACAGCTCTCCCCAGCTTTCGCGACATCGCAAGAACGCTGTAACCTTCCCAGTTTCCCCCGCTGCGATTCCATTACCGAGAATGTATCCCCCGCCAGCGCGGCAACAGTTTTCGCCGTGTTGGTCACATCGACGGCCACCGATTGCACGGGCGGCGGCGACCCGGTTTCTGTTTGCGGCGATGGAGGGTTTTGCGCATCGGACGGCGGGCCCGGCTGAGAATCGGACCCGGTTTCTGAACCCGGGGTCTCTGGCTCGGTTCCCCCAATGCCGGGCGGCGGGGTAGGCGTTCCGGTGACAGGTGGCGGCCCCGTCTCACCCGGATCGGGATCAGGCTTCGGCGTCGTTACGGGCGGAGACGAAATCAGCAGTTTCCAGACCGCCGCATGCGACACTCCGGATGCCAGCGTCGAGGCGCCCACCACGACAGTGCCATCGGCCGACATGGCCATGGCTGTCGAAGACACGCCGCCAAGCGTGCCGAGATCGGTCGGTACAGTTGCGCCATTCGCCCAATAAACCGCATGGGAATTGCCGTCTGTTGCAGTGGAAGACCCGACAATGATCGAACCATCGGCAGAAATGGACGCAACTTCGGAAGAATACCCCCCGAGCGTGCCAAGGTCGGTCGGCGTGGTCGCCCCCCTCCTCCAAGAGACGGCACGCATTTCGCCCAACGCATTGTTGGATATGCCCGCAAGCACAGAACCGTCAGCCGACAGGGTGAGAACATCGGAATAGTAACCGCCAAGCGTGCCGAGATCAGCCGGCGACAAGGAGCCGTCAGTCCATGATGCCGCATGGAGTTCGCCGCTGTTCGTCTCCGACTGCCCTGCGATGACACGCCCGTTTGCGGATACGACATTTGCGGAGGACGTTGCGCCCCCGAGCGCACCCAGATCAGTCGGCGTCAGCGTACCATTCGTCCAGGACACCGCATGATAAACATTGGGCGCATATTCCGCATAGCCGACAATCACCATACCATCGGCGGAAACGGCCTTGGCATAGGATGTGTTGTTGTTGAGCGTTCCCAGATCAATCGGAGATGTCGCGCCATTCGTCCATTTCACTGCCCGGTTCTGGCCAGCAGATGTCGTGGCGTTTCCGATAATGATGCTACCATCCGCGGATAAGGCGACGGCGTCGGAAAAGCCGCCCCCCAACGTACCAAGGTCAGTCGCCACTGTCGCGCCACCTGCCCAGAACACAGCGTGCTGGGATGTGCCAATCGTCGCCTGACCGACAATGAATGTACCATCAGCCGAGACGGCGTTGACGACAGAATTGCCCCCACCCGACACGGACAGAACCGTCGGCGTGGCGCTTCCGCCGGCCCAGGAAACCGCTGAAACGCCGCCGGATGTCTGCGCCTTGCCCGCTATGACCGATCCGTTGGCGGACACAGCCGTGGCGGAGGCATCGCCCGCAAGCGCACCAAAGTCCAAAGGCGGACCAGATTGTGCCACATCAGCGGCATGGGCCGGACAAGCACCAACCATCGTCCCGATCAGCAGCCCGGGAACGCTTTTAAGGATCGCTTTCATAGCGACCTCTTAAATACAGTTTCGATATGATATGGGAATATATCTGCTATTTATAATAGTCGAATACATGATACCCCTCACAAAACCATGCATCTTTATTATAAATTTATTTTTAACTACGGCAATATAAATTGTTTCATATTAGAAAATATGATTTATATTTATTATTACTTTTAAATAATATAATAACTTATAAGGGTTTTTCTTGCATTTCAAAGAAAACGCCCGACCTTAGAAAAGATCGGGCGCGAGGTATGGTTTATACTCCGTGAGCAACTCAATCAGAGCTTATAAAAATCCTTGATTTGGTCCCAGGCTTCGTCTGCCGTTTCAACGAAGTTCAGGAGCTCTATATCGGCTGGCGAGATTGTGCCCTGCTCGGCCAGAAATTCGATATTGATCGCCTTGGTCCAGAACTCCTTGCCGAACAGGATCAGTGGCATGCGCTCCATACGGTTGGTCTGGATCAGCGTCATCGCCTCAAACAGTTCATCCATCGTGCCGAAGCCGCCCGGAAACACACAGATCGCCTTGGCGCGCATCAGGAAGTGCATCTTGCGGATCGCGAAATAATGGAAGTTGAAGCAGAGCTCCGGCGTCACATAGGGATTCGGTGCCTGCTCATGCGGCAGCACAATATTGAGGCCGATGGTCGGCGCACCGACATCGGCAGCGCCACGATTACCCGCTTCCATCACGCCCGGACCGCCACCCGTCACCACGATGAACTCGCGATAATAGGTCGTGGCGGAATATTCCGAGCAAAGCCGCGCGAATTTGCGGGCTTCCTCATAATAATGCGCATTGGCTTCGAGATTCTTTTTCTGCACCTCGTTTTTCGCAGCCCATGCCTCGCCGCCCGGCTCCGGAATGCGCGCGCCACCGAACATCACCACCGTCGATTTGATACCGCGGTCGGCAAGGATCAGCTCCGGTTTGAGCAGTTCAAGTTGCAGGCGCACCGGGCGCAGGTCGCGGCGCGTGAGGAAATCGTCATCCGTAAAGGCAAGGCGATAGGCTGGCGCTTCCGTCTGGGGCGTCTGCGGTACGGTTTTTGCCTGCTTGATCGCTTCCTCGGAATGCGGGAAAGGCGTCCAGCCGGACTTCTCCATCGGGTTCATGCGTCACCTGCTCCTTACAACCTATTTACCAAACGCATTGTCACGCCAAATGTTTAATCTGTCTCAAACATGTCGGACATTCTTCGAGAATGAAGATCAAGAGCGCGCAATTGCGCCGTGATCTACATTGACCCATTTGGCGCCTTCGCTTAATCACTTTCATGACAATCGGCCGGCCCAAGCGCCCGGTCTGCCATCTGCTGCCCTTTGACGGAGACTGCACCCCATGACCAAGCCAGACCTCGCCTCCCTTGAAAAGACCATCGACAAGGCTTTTGACGAGCGCGACGGTGTCAACACGGCCACCCGCGGCGAAATCCGCGATGCCGTTGAACAGTCGCTTATCCTGCTCGATCGCGGCGAGGCCCGTGTCGCAGAAAAACAGGCGGACGGCAACTGGCAAGTCAACCAATGGCTGAAGAAAGCCGTGCTTCTCTCGTTCCGCCTTAACCCGATGGAAGTCATCAAGGGCGGCCCCGGCCAGTCCTCCTGGTGGGACAAGGTGCCGTCCAAATTCGACGGCTGGACGGCCAACGAGTTCGAAAAAGCCGGCTTCCGCGCCGTGCCGAACTGCATCGTGCGCCACTCGGCCTATATCGCACCAAATGCCATCCTGATGCCGTCTTTCGTCAATCTCGGCGCTTATGTCGATGAAGGCACGATGGTCGACACCTGGGCAACCGTCGGCTCCTGCGCGCAGATCGGCAAGCATGTCCACCTTTCGGGCGGCGTCGGCATTGGCGGCGTGCTGGAACCGATGCAGGCGGGGCCGACCATCATCGAAGACAATTGCTTCATCGGTGCGCGCTCAGAAGTCGTGGAAGGCTGCATCGTGCGCGAAGGCTCGGTGCTGGGCATGGGCGTGTTCATCGGCAAATCGACCAAGATCGTCGACCGCGCCACCGGCGAAGTGTTCTATGGTGAAGTTCCGCCTTATTCGGTCGTCGTCGCAGGCACTATGCCCGGCAAGAATGTGCCGGGTGAAAACTGGGGCCCGAGCCTCTATTGCGCCGTTATCGTCAAGCGCGTCGATGAAAAGACCCGCTCGAAGACCTCAATCAACGAATTGCTGCGCGACTGACGGGCTAACAGCCACCAGAAATGACAAAAAGGCGAAGCCCGTGCTTCGCCTTTTTTATTCGGCACTATTTTTATGCAACCGACATCTGAATCGGTCGCTCCCTTCGGATGGCGCAAAGCCTCTGGTCCGGGCATCTGTCCGGGGAGGCTTTGCAGCCATCCTCCGGGGAGATTCTTATGCTATCGAACCATTAATTCTCATAGCTGGAAGGCGAAGCATCGCCGAAGCGATTGGCCGAACCGTCCTGATAAACCGGGGTCGACTGGCGAATGGTCGCCGTGGAGGTGTAATCGACAGGACCCGACGTCCCGATCAGCGGAGCCGTATTCGGAGCCTTGAAGGCCTTTTCCTGAACGACCTGAGAGTCAGGCATGCCGACATAAGGATTTTCGGCATAGGCAGCACCGGCGCTAAGAGCGACTGCAAGGGCGGCAAGAGCGAATTTTTTCATTTTCTATCTCCTAAATAAATGGAGCGGCGTATGAATTCGTCGTTCCGATACATCTGAAATGGGTAACAATGGGGAAAAGTTCCAGTCACGAAAATTTTTAATTGATCACAGGTTTGTGCACGCCGTCCATCGTACATATTGCAATTAATTCAAAAAAAATAATTAAAAACAGAAGGATAGTTTTTTGATGCGTTCTCACCGCTGTGTTACAGCCCGTAATTTGTTCACCGAACTCGAACAGTGTGTTTGAACTTATTGTATAATAAACGTGAACAATGAGCGCTTCTTAATGAAGCAAGGGCTCATCGCGCCGCAGGGGGATCGGCTCCTGCATATGCTCCCAATCATCAACGGGCCCATAAAAAGACGCTTCAATCCACCGCAGACCCGGCAAACAAAAAGCCGCATCAAGGATGCGGCTTTCAACAATGGCTCGGTTTGCGAGAGCCTCGGCTATCGCTCCGGCAATGATCAGTTATTCGCTACGGCCACCGAACGACCGGCAATGGAAACCCACTGGCCGGAATTGGACGGCGACTGCATCTTGATATAGCGATAGGACGTTTTCTCGACCGGCAGAACCTCGTCACGCATATTGTCGAGGATATAATCACCATGATCGGTACGAGCGGTCAGCACGATATGCGCCTCGCTGCCCTGCACCATAGTGATCAGGAGCTGCGACGCGCTTATGCCACGCGCCATCAGCTGCGCACGCTTCATCAGCACATAATCCTCGCAATCGCCCTTCCCATTGACTGGCATGGTCCAATAATCGCGCTTGCCATAATTATCCTGATCGGAAACCGGCTTGATGCGATGATTGACGGAGCTGCTGACGCTCTGCAAAAGCTTTAAGCGCTGCGGCGTCAGCTGCATCGGCGGCAATACGCTATGGCTACGGCAATCGCGCGGATTGCGCTCGCAATAGTCCTTGTGTCCGTAAGGGATGCTTGTCAGTCCGCCCGCTTCACTCCACTGTGCAGCCTTGACTGGGACCATCGTTGCTCCGAAGAGCGCCATCATGCCTGCTACAGTTGTGGTGATTAAACGCATGCACAGTTTCCCATTATTAAGAAAGTTCCCGCTGATCGGCCCGTTTTCCGGGTCTCGTTATCAACTTTTTTTTACCTAACGATGACAAAGGCCCTCCGGTCAAGAAAATTTCGTTTCCAAATTGCAACCGGGGTGGAAAAGCGCGTGATAAGTGAATTTTCTGCCACGGTAAGAACCAAGGTTTGTGGTTCCATCCGAACGCATCCCGATCTAGTCTCCCACAACAGACGATTCTTGAGTAAGAAGCCGAAATCATGAGTTTAGCCGTTAATCCCGCCGAAAATCTCGCCGCCCTGATCCGCTGCCCATCCGTAACGCCCGCCGAAGGCGGCGCGCTGACGGCGCTGGAAGCGATGTTGAAGCCAATGGGCTTTTCCGTCGAGCGGCCCGTCTTCAGCGAAGACGGCACACCCGACATCGAAAATCTCTATGCCCGCAAATCCGGCAACGGTCCGCATCTCATGTTTGCCGGCCATACGGATGTTGTTCCGCCCGGCGATGAAAACGACTGGAAACACCCGCCCTTCTCCGCTGCCATCGAAGATGGCGTCATGTATGGGCGCGGCGCTGTCGACATGAAAGGCGGCGTCGCCTGTTTCGTCGCGGCCGTGGCGCGTCATGTGGAAAAGCATGGCAGCCTAAAGGGCAGCGTCTCCTTCCTTATCACCGGTGACGAGGAAGGCCCGGCGGTCAATGGCACGGTAAAACTGCTCGACTGGGCGAAGCAGCGCGGCGAAAGCTGGGACGCGTCGATTGTCGGCGAACCGACCAATCCCAACGCGCTTGGAGATATGATCAAGATCGGCCGTCGCGGCTCGCTCTCCGGCACGATCACCGTTCAGGGTGTGCAGGGCCATGCGGCCTATCCGCATCTGGCGGAAAATCCGGTGCGCGGCATCACCACGCTGGTGGACAGCCTACTTTACCCGGCCTTCGATCAGGGCACGGCGGATTTTCAGGCCAGCAATCTCGAAGTCACCACCATCGACGTGGGCAACAAGGCCACCAATGTCATCCCGAACAAGGCGACGGCCTCGTTCAATATCCGCTTCAACGACAGCTGGACGGCGGAAAGTCTGCAGGCCGAAATCCGCGCACGCCTCGAAAAGGCCGCCCGCGACAATCGCCTGCGCCCCGGCCGCGAAACACCGATCAGTTACGAACTGACGTGGCGCGAGAGCCCCAGCCATGTGTTTCTGACCCGCGATGAAAAGCTCATCGGTACGCTGACTGCTTCCGTCGAGGCCGTCACCGGCAAGCGCCCGGAACTGTCGACTTCCGGCGGCACGTCGGATGCCCGCTTCATCAAGGACTATTGCCCAGTGGTGGAATTTGGCCTTGTGGGCCAGACCATGCACATGGTCGATGAACGCGTGGCCCTTGCCGACCTTGAAGGTCTGACACAGATTTATGAGCGCTTCATCGCTGACTTCTTTGGGTAAATAAGGGTCTTCATGCCGAGCCTGGACGATATTTTCAGATATTTTCGGGGCGTCTGGAAAATGATGCTCGGTCGCCGCGACGGTCTCGATTATCTCGATGTAACCGCCGAGGGCTTCTGGTCTTCCTTTTACGCAATAGCGGTGGCTCTGCCGCCGCTTTTTGCCAGCTGGGTGGCCTATGCCGCCGATCTCACCGCCGGACGCGAGGAAGCGGGCATTCGCTTTGCCATCGTGCTGCGGGCCGCGTTCGTCGATGTTGCGGCATGGGTAGTGCCACTGGCCATCATCGGCATGCTGGCCAAGCGGATCGGCATCGTCAAACGCTATGCAGCCTATGTGATCGCCACCAATTGGGGCAGCGCGCTTCTGGCCTGGGTCTTTGCGCCGATCACGCTGTTACAGCTGTTTTTTCCCGGACGTTTTGATGTCGCGACGCTGTTCGCGCTGATCATGTTCGGCGCTTCGATTGTGCTGAGCTATCGGCTGACCCATGTGGCGCTGCAACGTCCGCATGCTTTTGCGGCACCATTCTTCGCCTGCGTCTTCTTCGGCTCGCTATTCCTCACCGTGCTGCTGCAGCAGATCTTCGGCATCGGCTTCGACCCGCACGCGTATTAAAATGGAAACGCGTAATCGACGCCGATCAGATAAAGGCCGTAAGGCGGCGCGACCTGACCGCAGGCCTTGCGGTCGCGCGCTTCAAGGGCCGCCTGCAAATCATCCGCCGTCCAGCGCCCGACGCCCACTTCCATCAGGCTGCCTGCAAAGGAGCGCACCTGATTATGCAGGAAAGAGCGCGCCGAAACCCGCATCTCGATGATCTCGCCGTCGCGCGTAATATCAAGCCGGTCAAGCGTCTTCACCGGGCTTTTGGCCTGACACTGCGTGGCGCGAAAGGTCGTGAAATCGTGTTCGCCCAGAAGAAGCTGCGCCGCTTCGTGCATCGCCTCGTGATCGAGGCGCTTCTGCACCCACCACGCGCGTTGATAATCAACCGCCAGTGGCGCACGTCGATTGTGGAAGCGGTAGAGATAATGACGCCCCTGCGCCGAAAAACGCGCATCGAAACTGTCTGTCGTCTTCTCGACATTGAGAATGCTGACACGCTCATTGGCCATGACGAGATGCGCATTGACCGCATCGCGCACCTTACCCGCACCCCAATCCTTGGTCAGATCGACATGCGCAACCTGCGCCGTCGCGTGCACGCCTGCATCGGTGCGACCCGCTGCGCTTAACGCCAGATCCTCGCCGCAGAATTTCTTGAACGCCTGCTCGATAGCGCCCTGCACGGTGTGGCCGTTTTCCTGACGCTGCCAGCCCGCATAGGGGGTGCCGTCATATTCGACCAGAAGCCTGTAGCGCGGCACGGGCCTACAAAACCTTCGTAACCGTTGCGCCGCGCAGGAATTCCTGCGCAGGCAAAGACTTGCCGCCCGAACGCTGCAAGGTGACGAGCCGCACAGCACCTTCGCCGCAGGCAACCGTCAGCCGGTCGTCCAGCACGGTACCCGCCGCACCAGAACCTTCGCCCAGCGTCGAGCGCTGAAGTTTCACACGCTCGACAACGCCATTGATTTCCATCTCGCACCATGCACCCGGAAAAGGCGCAAGGCCGCGAATGGCATTGTGCACATCACGGGCAGGCTTCGACCAGTCAATGCGTGCTTCGGCCTTGTCGATCTTGGCGGCATAAGTGACGCCTTCTTCCGCCTGCGGCTGCAATGTCAGACTTTCGCGTTCAAGCGCGCCCAGTGCCCGCACCATCAGGTCCGCGCCGATCATGCTCAGACGATCATGCAATTCGCCAGCCGTCATATCCGGTGTGATCGCAACTTTTTCAGCCATGGCGACCGGTCCCGTATCGAGCCCTTCGTCCATTTTCATGATCATCATACCGGTTTCGCTATCGCCCGACATGATGGCGCGCTGGACGGGCGCGGCACCACGCCAGCGCGGCAGAAGCGAGGCATGGCCATTATAGCAGCCAAGCCGCGGCGCATCGAGAATGGCTTTGGGCAAAAGCAGACCATAGGCGACGACGATGGCGACATCGGCCTCCAGGCTCGCAAAAACCTCCTGCTCTTCCGCACCCTTCAGGCTCTTCGGCGTGAAGACGGGAATACCGAACTGCTCGGCCTTTTCATGGACAGGAGACTTGGTCAGCTCCAAGCCTCTGCGCCCGGCCGGACGCGGCGGCTGCGAATAGACCGCCACCACCTCATAGCCCTGCCCGATAATGGCGGTCAGGATCGGCACGGAAAAATCCGGCGTGCCCATGAAGACGATACGCATTAAAGAACCTTCTTCGACGCCCGCTGGCTGGCGAGCTTCTTAAACTTCTTGATGACCATATCGCGCTTCAGCTTGGAAATATGATCGATGAAGAGCACGCCGTTGAGATGGTCGATCTCGTGCTGCAGGCAGGTGGCCATCAGGCCATCGGCTTCCATTGCGTGCGGCTTGCCATCGACATCGAAGTAATTGACCTTGATGGCGGCTGGCCGTTCCACTTCCGCATAATAATCCGGAATGGACAGGCAGCCTTCTTCATAGGTGCTGACTTCATCCGTCACGCCGACAATCTCGGGATTGATGAAGACATGCGGCGCTTTTTCCTCGCCTTCCTTGGCAAGGTCGATGACCAGCATGCGGATCGGCTCGCCAACCTGAATGGCGGCAAGGCCAATGCCCGGCGCGTCATACATGGTGTCGAACATGTCGCCGGCGAATTTGCGCAGCTGATCGTCAAAGCGCTCCACTGGCTTGGAAACCAGGCGCAACACGGGATCGGGAAGGATGACAAGCGGTTTTACTGACATGCGCTTCACGTAATCGCTTGTGACAGAATCGTCAATTGCGCTTTGCAAAATGTTCTCGTTTTGATCTCTTCAAGCCCATCCGAATCAGCTAAGCTTGCCGCATGGAAAACCAAAACCTCTTGAATGAGCCGCTTTTGCAGCTCGGCGCTACATCGCTCACGCTGGGGAATATCCTGCTGGCGGGCATCGTGGTGGTCGTTCTTTGCCTCGTCATTTTTCTGATCGCGGCGACACGCTCTGCACGTTTGCGCGCCGTTGCTGAAGCACAGGCAGAAGACCGCGCCCGCGATGCGGAACATCGCATGGCGGAAATCCTGAAGGCGCAGGCCGAGATGCAGGGCCGCATGCAGACCATGGCGGAAGTGTTCGGGTCGCGACAGGCGGAATTGAACCAGTCGATCCGCGAACGGCTCGACGGCATGACGCATCGCATCGGCCAGACCATGACCGAGCAGACCCGCTCGACCCATGAAAATCTCGCCAAATTGCAGGAGCGTCTGGCCGTCATCGACACGGCGCAGAACAATATCCAGTCGCTCGCCGGACAGGTGGTGCAGTTGCAGGCGATCCTCGCCAACAAGCAGACGCGCGGTGCTTTCGGCCAGTCGCGCATGGAAGCGATCATTGCCGACGGCCTGCCGCAGGGCGCCTATGAATTTCAGGCGACTTTGTCCAACGGCACCCGCCCTGATTGCCTCGTGCGCATGCCCAACAATGCACCATCGCTGGTGATCGACGCCAAATTTCCGCTCGAAGCATGGAACGCCATGCGCGAGACGGAACAGCCGGAAGCGCGAAAGAACGCCGTCGCGCAGTTTCGCCGCGATATGGAAATCCATATCAAGGATGTTTCCGATAAATATCTGATTACCGGCGAAACGCAGGATACAGCTTTTCTGTTCGTGCCGTCGGAATCGATCTTCGCCGATATTCACGAGCATTTCGAAGCGCTGATCCAGCGCGCGCACCGGGCGCGGATCGTGATCGTCTCTCCTTCCCTGCTGATGCTGTCCATCCAAGTGATTCAGGCGATCCTGAAAGACGCCCGCATGCGCGAGCAGGCGCATGTCATTCAGGGCGAAGTGATCCGCCTGATGGAAGATGTGGGCCGTTTGGACGAGCGCGTGCGCAAGCTGCAAACCCATTTTGTGCAGGCCAACAAGGATATTGACGATATTCTGGTGTCGTCCAACAAGGTCACCCGACGCGGCGCGAAGATCGAAGCGCTGGAATTCGGCGAAAAACCTGCGGAGGAAAGCGCGCGTCCGCAATCACGACCGGCGGAAAGCGCTCCCACCCAAATGCGCCTGCGCGTGGTGGAAGAGGACTGACCGTGTTTTCCCTCATCCTGAGGAGGTGCGAAGCACCGTCTCGAAGGACGAGGGAAGCTCAAAATAAGGGTGCTGCCGCCCTCATCCTGAGGTGCGGAGCGAAGCAGCACCTCATCCTGAGTTCATCGAAGGATCGAAGGATCGGTGGTCAGAAGCCGCTCACGAATTGGCTGGCCGGTCGGAATGACCGAGATCGCGTTCCGGCCAGACGAGATCACGCACCCGCTGTTTCAAAACCTTGGCTTCCGGAAAACCGCCGTCGCGCTTGCGTTCCCAGATCAGTTCCTCGTTGCCATCTGGCATCAGCACGCGGATTTCAAAAACCCCGCCGGTGCCCGGACGCAAGGCCACTTCCGCCAGATCCTGCCCAAACGTCTGCAACAGCTCTTGCGCCATCCACGCAGCGCGCAACAGCCAGTTGCATTGGGTGCAGTAGGTGATGGAGATGCGAGGATGTGCGGACACTGATTTCAACCTTCCGAGCGCGAGCGATCCCGAAGCCGGTCGCCGTGGCTTGTTCGATAGCCAAATTTGCAGCAACATTTAGCTTCCAAAGACGCGCGGGGGCAAGTCATGGAAGTAACAGTCTACATTCTGCATTGCGCAGATGGGTCTTATTATACCGGGCTCACCAAGCAGAATATCGAAGCCCGGTTATGGGAGCATAATGAGGGCATTTATGACGGATACACAAAGAAGCGGCGGCCCGTCGAGCTTGTTTTCACGGAAAGCTATGACCGGATCGTGGACGCCATTGCGCGCGAACGACAGATCAAAGGTTGGTCTCGTGCAAAGAAAGAAGCATTAATTGCACGCAATTATGAGGGCCTACCCGAACTTTCAAAGCGGGGATGAGATCGGATATTAAACGCGTCCCCCCTCATCCTGAGGAGGTGCCCTGAGCATAGCGAAGGGAACCGTCTCGAAGGGCTGAGGGGGAGCGCTGTCGCCCTCGTCCTTCGAGACGCCTCCTTCACAAGTTCAGGAGGCTCCTCAGGATGAGGACGAGATTGGCATCATCAAAGCTCAAAAAGAAAGGGCACCGAAGTGCCCTTCCAGAATGCAGTAATCTGGGCTTAGGATAACGTGTTTAACACAAACACCGTCCCTTCAGCCGAACGAAGAATCAATCATCGCCCATCTTGAGCGCCTGAATAAAGGCCTCCTGCGGGATTTCGACCTTGCCGAACTGGCGCATGCGCTTTTTGCCTTCCTTCTGCTTTTCCAGAAGTTTGCGCTTGCGCGTCACGTCGCCGCCGTAGCACTTGGCCGTCACGTCCTTGCGCAGCGCCGAGATCGTCTCACGCGCCACGATGCGACCGCCGATAGCCGCCTGAATCGGAATCTTGAACATGTGCTGCGGGATCAGCTCTTTCAGCTTTTCGCAGAGCGCGCGGCCACGCTTTTCCGCAGCCGTTCGGTGCACCAGCATCGAAAGCGCATCCACCGGCTCTTCATTGACGAGGATCGACATCTTGACCAGATCACCCTCGCGATATTCCGAGAGATTATAGTCGAACGAGGCATAACCCTTCGAGATCGACTTCAAGCGGTCGTAGAAATCGAACACCACTTCGTTGAGCGGCAGTTCGTAGGTGATCATGGCGCGCGGGCCGACATAGGTGAGGTCCAGCTGAATGCCGCGGCGTTCCTGACACAGCTTCATGATCGCGCCGAGATAATCATCCGGCGTCATGATGGTTGCCTTGATCCACGGCTCTTCAATGGCCGAAATCTTCACCACATCCGGCATATCGGCCGGGTTGTGCAGTTCCTTCTGCGAACCGTCGATCATGTTCAGGCGATAGACAACCGAAGGGGCCGTCGTGATGAGATCGAGATTGAACTCGCGCTCCAGACGTTCCTGAATGATCTCCAGATGCAGCAGGCCGAGGAAACCGCAACGGAAACCGAAACCGAGCGCTGCGGAGGTTTCCATTTCGAACGAGAACGAAGCGTCGTTGAGGCGCAGCTTGCCCATCGCGCCGCGCAGATCTTCGAAATCCGCCGCATCGACCGGGAACAGGCCGCAGAACACCACCGGCTGCGCGGGCTTGAAGCCGGGCAGCATTTTCTCGGTCGGGCGGCGATCCTCGGTGATCGTATCGCCGACGCGCGTATCGGCCACTTCCTTGATGGAAGCGGTGATGAAGCCAAGCTCGCCGGGGCCGAGTTCGTCCATCTGAACCATTTTCGGCGTGAAGACACCGGTGCGTTCCACCGGATATTTCGCGCCCGTGCCCATCATGCGGATGGTCTGGCCCTTTTTCAGCACGCCGTCGATGACGCGCACCAGAACGATGACGCCGAGATAGGAATCGTACCAGCTGTCGACCAGCATGGCCTTGAGCGGCGCATTGCGGTCGCCTTCCTTCGGCGCGGGCAGCTGGGTGACGATGGCTTCCAGCACGTCTTCGATGCCGATGCCGGTCTTGGCCGAAATATGCACGGCCTGCGACGCATCGATGCCGATGACTTCCTCGATCTGCTGCTTGACGCGCTCAGGCTCGGCGGCGGGCAGATCGATCTTGTTCAGCACGACCACGATTTCGTGGTTGTTGTCGATGGCCTGATAGACATTGGCCAGCGTCTGCGCTTCCACGCCCTGGGAAGCATCCACCACGAGAAGCGAACCCTCGCACGCCGCGAGCGAACGCGAGACTTCATAGGCGAAGTCGACATGTCCGGGGGTGTCGATGAGGTTCAGCACATAATCTTCGCCGTTCTTCGCCTTATAGGTGAGACGGACGGTCTGCGCCTTGATGGTGATGCCGCGCTCGCGCTCGATATCCATCGAGTCGAGAACCTGATCCTTCATCTCGCGCGTATCCAGACCGCCGGTCAATTGAATGAGGCGGTCGGCCAGCGTCGATTTGCCATGATCGATATGGGCGACGATCGAAAAATTGCGAATATGGTCAAGTGGTGTGCTCATGCGCGCGATTTAACAGCAAGCAGCGGAATCTCAAAGCTCTATTCGAGCATGATCCCGAAAAGTGTGAAGCGGTTTTCGGATAAGATCATGCTGAAACACAAAAAACGAACACGGGAAAAAGCCCTGCTATCATGATCGTGACAACAAGTCCCCTTTGCCTTGTTGCAAAAAGGCGATAAATCACCGGCAATACAGACGCATTGCGGCTGCTGCTCGCAAGCGGCGCAACTGGCTTTCATGCAGGAGTTTAGGATGAAGACCGAACCGAACGAAGTCCACAACAGGCCGAAACTGGTCACCGTTTTCGGCGGCTCCGGCTTTGTCGGGCGCGCGGTCGTGGCAAGTCTCACCAAGCGCGGCTATCGCGTGCGCGTTGCCGTGCGCAAGCCCGAAGTGGCATATTACATGGCGCCGCTCGGCAATGTCGGGCAGATCCAGATGGTGCAGGCCAATGTCCGCCATCGCGCTTCGGTCGAGCTGGTCGTCAAGGGTTCCGACCATGTCGTGAACCTTGTCGGCATTCTGGCCGAAGGCGGTCGCCAGCGTTTCAACACGGTTCAGGTGCTGGGCGCGAAGAACATCGCCGAAGCCGCCAAGGCCGCCGGCATTCCGATGACGCATATTTCGTCGCTCGCTGCTGATGTGAACTCTGCTTCGGACTATGCCCGCACCAAGGCTGAAGGCGAAAACGCCGTGCTTTCCGTGCTGCCGGAAACCGTTATCCTGCGTCCGTCGATCATTTTCGGTCACGAAGACCGCTTCTTCAACCGCTTCGCCAATATGGCGCGCTTCTCGCCCTTCCTGCCGCTTATCGGCGGCGGCGAAACCAAGCTCCAGCCGGTCTATGTCGGCGATGTTGCGGAAGCCGTTGCCCGCGCCGTCGATGGCAAGCTGATGCCGGGCGGCGTCTATGAACTGGGCGGCCCGGATGTGCAGCCGTTCAAGAACTGGATGAAGGACATGCTGCGCGTTATCGACCGCAAGCGCGTTCTCATTTCGCTGCCGTGGTGGGTCGCCCGCCTGCAGGCTTCGGTTCTGAGCCTGCTGCCGAACCCGCCGATCACCAAGGATCAGGTGACGCTCCTGAAATACGACAATGTCGTTTCGGAAGCAGCCATCAAGGAAGGCCGCACATTGCAGGGCATGGGCATTACGCCGGAAGGCGTCGACGCCGTGCTGCCAGCCTATCTCTGGCGCTACCGCGTGGCCGGTCAGTACACCAAGACCGGCTTTGCGTGAGACATCGTAATCGGAAATGACTAAGGGGCCTCGCGGCCCCTTTTCTTTTGTTCAACCCCAAATCAATAAAGCCGCCAGCCCCGCGGACCCCACGATCAAACGCCACCAGGCAAAGAGCTTGAAGCCGTGGCGCGAGACATAGTCGAGCAGATAGCGCACGACGAACACGCCCGAGATGAAGGCCATCACGAAACCGACGGCGATCAGCGCGCCATCATTCATCGTGAGCATGTCGCGGCTCTTGTAGAGATCATAGGCGAAGGCCCCGGCCATGGTCGGCATGGCGAGGAAGAACGAGAATTCCGCAGCCGAGCGCTTGTCGGCACCCAGAAGCAGGGAGCCCACAATCGTGGAACCCGAGCGTGACACGCCGGGGATCATGGCAAGGCACTGGATGAAGCCGATGGCAAGACACATTGGCAGCGGATAATCCATTACATCATGATAGCGCGGGCGCAGATTGAGCTGATCGACCCAGAGCAGGATCAGACCGCCGAGGATCAGCATGACGCAGACCAGCATCGGCGTTTCAAAGAGCACGCTCTTGATGAAGCCATGCGCAGCCGCACCGATGAAAGCGGCGGGCAGGAAGGCGACCAGAATGCCGAAGACAAAATGACGCGTGCGCGCGTCACGGGGAAAATCCGCCAGAAGCTTGAGCAATTTCGCCGAATAGACGGTCAAAATAGCCAGAATAGCGCCGAGCTGGATCAGCACCTCAAACGTCTTTCCTGTGGATTCGAAGCCCAGAAAATGTCCGACCAACAACAAATGCCCGGTGGAAGAAACCGGGATAAACTCGGTCAGACCTTCGATGAGACCGAGAAACGCGGCTTCCAGCAGATTAAAAATATCCATGAAGTCAGTACCTTAGAATGGTTGGCACAGTGGAGACATCTGAACCGGCTCGCAGGAGCGGTTATGGCGGCTAAGACGGGCCTTTCCAGCGATTGCTTGTCTCCCGCAAACATAGGTCTTATAGACTTTATATTCCGTTGATGCGGCGTCGAATCGCTTGGCAGCAGAAATAGCCTGCTGCATGCGCAAACGCCATGCCAATCTCCGGACGTTCAATTCAAGCTGTGTCAGTCGAGAGTACCGCGTCGATCATGCTTACGCTGTTTCATCATCCCATGTCTTCAGGCTCGCGTTATGTGCGGCTAATCCTCGGCGAATATGGCGTGGAAGCGGAACTGATCGAGGAAAGGCCGTGGTCGCGCCGCAAGGAATTTCTGGCGCTGAATCCGGCTGCCACCCTGCCCGTGCTGCTGGCGGAAAACGACCTGCCGGTGGTGGGCGCAACCGTGATCGCCGAATATCTCGATGAAACGCGCGGCGCGTTGAAGCGCAACCGTCGCCTCCTGCCGGAAAGCCCGATGGAGCGCGCCGAAGTGCGCCGCCTCGTGGACTGGTTTCTGCTGAAATTCGAAAACGAAGTCACCCGCCACATCACGCGCGAACGCGTTTATAAATTGCAGATGGCGGCTGAAATGGGCGGCAGCGCGCCGGATTCCACCGCAATCCGCGCAGCCCGCACCAATATCCGCCAGCATATGAAATATATCGACTGGCTGGCCGCCACGCGCGACTGGCTGGCAGGTGCGCATCCAAGCTATGCCGATATGGCGGCAGCAGCGGCGGTTTCGGTGCTCGACTATCTCGGTGAAATCGAATGGGGCGAAACCCGTGCCGCGCGCGACTGGTATGCGCGCATGAAGTCGCGCCCCGCCTTCCGCCCGCTTTTGTCCGATCGCGTGCGCGGACTTGCCCCGGTGGCCCATTATGGCGACCTCGATTTCTGAGACAAAGGCAGACAGGCTGAAGCGCTTCCTCATCGAAGAAGCCAAAGCCGTGGGCTTCGACGCTGTCGCCTTCACCACACCGGGTGCTATTCCACAGGCGCCTGAACGCCTGCGGCAATATCTTGCCGATGGCCATCACGCCGACATGCTCTGGATGGAAGAGACCGAAGAACGCCGGGCCAATCCCGGCGTGCTCTGGCCGGAAGTTCGTTCCATCATGATGCTGGCCATGAATTACGGGCCGGACACCAACCCGCTGGCTGTGCTCGATCAGAAAGATCGCGCGGCCATATCGGTCTATGCGCAGAACCGCGATTATCACGACATCATCAAGGGCAAGCTGAAACACGTGGCGAGCCGCTTTGCCGCGCGCGCCGGGCAGGACGTCAAGGTTTTCGTCGATACCGCGCCCGTCATGGAAAAGCCGCTGGCGGAAGCTGCAGGCCTTGGCTGGCAGGGCAAGCACACCAATCTGGTCAGCCGCGAGCTTGGGTCATGGCTGTTTCTGGGCTCGATCTTCACCACGGCGGAAATCCCGCCGGATGAGCCTGAGCGCGACCATTGCGGCTCCTGCCGCGCCTGTCTCGACGCCTGCCCGACCAAGGCCTTTCCAGCGCCCTATCGTATCGATGCGGGCCGCTGTATTTCCTATCTCACCATCGAGAACAAGGGCCCCATTCCGGCGGAGTTTCGCAAGGCCATGGGCAACCGAATCTATGGTTGCGACGACTGCCTTTCGGTCTGCCCGTGGAACAAATTCGCGCAGGCGACCAGCGAAATGAAGCTGAAGGCGCGCGACGATCTGAAAGCGCCTCGTCTCAGCGACCTGTTGACGCTGGACGATCCAGCGTTTCGCGCGCTTTTTTCCGGCTCGCCGGTCAAGCGGATCGGGCGCGACCGCTTCATCCGCAATGTGCTGATCGCGGCGGGCAATTCCGGCGATGCAGCGCTGCTGCCGCAGATCGAGTTGCTGCTTGGGGATGGTGCACCTGTCGTGCGTGGGGCGGCGGTATGGGCCTTGAAGCAGCTGGCCGCACCCAGCCATGTCGATGCCTTGCAAAAACGTCTGGCCTCTGCGGAAGAGGATGCTACGGTGCAGAAAGAGTGGAATACGGAGACAGTCTGACATGCGCATTTTCCTGTTCGGGGCCGGATATTCGGCACAAGCCTTTGCCAAGCGGGTGACGGGAGAAGCAGAGCGCATCGACGGAACCACCCGCCACGAGCAGAAATTCCCGATCCTTGAGAAATCCGGCATTTCGCCGCTGCTGTTCGATGGCGAAACGCCCTCGCCCGAACTTCTGGAGCGACTCGCCAAGGCAACCCATGTGGTGATTTCAATTGCCCCCGGCGAAGCGGGCGACCCGACGCTTGCCTGGGTCGAGGAAGCGCTGAGCCGTCCCGACAATACGATTCGCTGGATCGGCTATCTCTCGACCGTTGGCGTTTATGGCGATCACAAGGGCGAATGGGTGGATGAAACCACGCAATGCAAACCGGTTTCGCGCCGCAGCCTAGAACGCGTCGAAGCGGAGCAGGCCTGGACAGAATTGAGCGAGCGGCATGGAACGCCGCTGGCTATTCTGCGGCTGTCGGGTATTTACGGTCCCGGCCGCAATGCTTTCGTCAATCTGGAGCGTGGCACGGCGCGACGTCTCGTCAAGCAGGATCAGGTGTTCAACCGCATCCATGTGGAAGACATTGCGGGCGCTTTGCGCTTTCTCGCAGGCACCGATACGGGCGGTATTTTCAACATTACCGATAATGAGCCATCGCCGCCGCAGGATGTCGTTGCCTATGCGGTCGAACTGATGGGCGTCACGCCGCCGCCGGAAGTGCCGTTTGAAGACGCGGAGCTGACGCCGATGGCGCGCTCCTTCTATGGCGAGAACAAGCGCGTCTCCAATAAGCGTATCGAGGCGCTGGGCTACTCTTTCATCTATCCCGATTACAGAGCTGCCTTTTCGGCCATGTGGCGAGACGGGAACTGGCGCTGATTGCCGATTTTGACGGCGCAAAGCATAATCGCCGCGTCACGCCTGAATGATTCGGGTCCGTGTAGTTTCCGGGAAGTTTGCCGATGGCTCTGAAATCTGTTTCGAAATTCTGGTCGCGTCTTGTTCTCGCAACCTGTCTGGCGGCGATGATCGCGCCTGACTTCGTGCCCATGGCCATGGCGGATGACATGCCCGCCAAGCAGGCATTCGGTGCAGAACGCCTCCCCGTGCTGGCGCAGGAGCCGCAATCGATCGGCTTTTATGCCAAGGGCTGTCTCGCAGGCGCTGTTGCGCTGCCGACAGACGGTCCAAACTGGCAGGTCATGCGCCTCTCGCGCAATCGCCGCTGGGGCCATCCGCGCATGATCGGCTTGCTGGAAAAGCTCTCCCGCCATGCCGCCAAGGATGGCTGGCCGGGCCTGCTCGTCGGCGATATTTCCCAGCCGCGCGGCGGTCCGATGCTAACCGGCCATGCTTCGCATCAGGTAGGGCTCGATGCCGATATCTGGCTGACACCAATGCCCAAGAAGCGTTTCACCGATGCGGAACGCGAAAGCGTTTCCGCCGTCTCGATGTTGAAAGGGGATTCCCTTTATGTCGATCCCAAGAAATGGTCCCCTGCCCGCACCGCGCTGATCAAACACGCCGCGAGCTATCCGGAAGTCGAGCGCATCTTCGTGCATCCGGGCATCAAGAAGCAGCTTTGCGATACGGTGACCGGCGATAGAAGCTGGCTTGGCAAGGTTCGTCCCTATTGGGGTCACTTCTACCATTTCCATGTGCGTCTGACCTGCCAGCCCGGCTCGCCGCAATGCAAGGCGCAGCCCAAGGTCGCGGCTGGCGACGGCTGTGACAAGTCGCTCGCCTGGTGGTTCACCGACGAGCCGTGGAAGCCAGCAAAGCCATCGAAGGAACCGCCGAAGAAGCCGCGTCCCGTGATGGTGTCTGATCTTCCAAAGGCATGTGCCGCCGTGCTGGCCGGTCCCGCGCCCAATTCGGTCGCCGACGTCACCTATGGTGTGCAGTAATCGAGTATCGTGCCCCGCCGTTTGGCGGCGGGGCATTCTCTCTAAGAGCCTGAATCAAAAAGCGGCATGTGCGTGCGAAAATGGTGATTTTCGAGTACCGGAGCGGAGCGTACTCAAGGTACGTGAGCACCGGAACGCAGAAAATTGCCATTTGCAGCCGCACAGGACGACTTTTGGAACAGGCTCTAAGCCCTCTTTTCACCGGCTTATAGCTCAGCTATAGGTTTCAAACGATTTAGAGCTTGATGACAAGGTTATCAATTTCATGACAAAGCGCCTGCGCATCGCATTGATCGCCCACGATTTGAAGAAAGACGACATGGTGGCCTTTGCGCGCGCGCATGAAAAGGCGCTGTCGCGTTTCGATATCGTGGCCACGGGCACGACCGGCGGGCTGATCCTCGACGCCTGCCCTTCGCTGACGATCCATCGCGTCAAGAGCGGTCCGCTCGGCGGCGACCAGCAGATCGGTGCGATGATTGCGGAAGGCACTGTCGAAGCGCTGATCTTCTTCATCGATCCGCTGTCGCCGCTGCCGCATGATGTGGACGTAAAGGCGCTGACGCGGCTTGGCAGCGTCTATGACATACCGATGGCGCTAAACCGTGCCACGGCGGAAAGGCTCATCAAGGCTTTGGACTGATACGAGCGAAGATATACAAGCCCATGGGCAAGCCCCCAAAACTCAAAAGGGCCACAAGAAACGACAGGGAGAGAGAATGCAAGCCATGATCGACGCCGAACAGAGTTTCCAGTTTCCAGTCCTCGTCGGCGATATTGGCGGCACCAATGCCCGCTTTGCAATCCTTGTCGATGCCAATTCCGAACCGAAGGAATTCCCGGTTCTTCAGACGGCGGATTATGCGACCATCGATGAAGCCATTCAGACGGCCATTCTCGACCAGACGTCGCTGCAGCCGCGCTCGGTCATTCTGGCCATAGCAGGCCCCGTCGAAGGCGATGAAATCGATCTCACCAATTGCGACTGGGTTGTGCGCCCGAAGAAGCTGATCTCTGATCTCGGCTTCAAGGACGTGACCGTGCTCAACGATTTCGAGGCGCAGGCGCTGGCCGTGGTGTCGCTCGAAGGCCATCATATGGAGCAGATCGGCGGCAAGCCGGACGAGGTGATCGCAACCCGCGTCGTGCTCGGCCCGGGCACGGGCCTCGGCGTGGCCGGTCTGGTGCGCACCCGCAAGGCCTGGGTACCGGTTCCCGGCGAAGGCGGCCATGTCGATGTCGGCCCGCGCAGCGAACGCGACTATCAGATTTTCCCGCATATCGAGCAGATCGACGGGCGCGTTTCCGCCGAACAGATTCTGAGTGGACGCGGCCTGCACAATCTCTATGTGGCAATCTGCACCGCTGACGGCGTGACCCCGACGCTGGAAACCCCCGCCGACATCACCTCCGCCGGTCTTGATGGCAGCAACACGCAAGCCAGCGAAACGCTCGACCTGTTTGCAACCTATCTTGGCCGTGTGGCGGGCGACATGGCGCTTGTCTTCATGGCGCATGGCGGCGTTTACCTGTCGGGCGGCATTCCGCAACGCATTCTGCCTGCCTTGCGGGCAGGCGGTTTCCGCGCGGCCTTTGAGGATAAAGCACCGCATCAGGCCATCATGCATGACATTCCGATCCATGTGATCACCTATCCGCTGGCGGCGTTGAGCGGCCTGTCGGCTTTTGCCTGCGCACCGTCGCGCTTCGAAGTCTCGACGGATGGACGCCGCTGGCGCATCGGCTAAGTTCCACCAGCAAGAGGATCGGGGTGTCTGAATCAAAAAGCGGCAGGCCATGGCGAAAATGGTGATTTCGAGAACCGGAGCTTGAGCCGTACATTTGGGTACGTGAGCACCGGAAGCCTCGCATAATCCGAAAAGTTGCAGACTTTTCGGATCAGATTATGCGAATACAAAACTCAAATTGCCATTTGCAGCCCGGCATGGCGACTTTTGGATCAGATACCAGGGATGGATAATTACGCGAGTTAAAGCTATAGAAACGCGGCGGGAATTGGCTTTCGGCCTTTTCACCGCCGCGTTTTTGGTTTTAATACCAACGCATTTTCAACGGTAGTCTCGGACAGACCGAGCTCAGGAATGAAGCGCTTTTGCACGTGAGCTTATTCAAGAAGAAAAACAAAAAAATCGACACGGGCGAAGCCACCCGCGTAATCCGGCGCATGATGTCGGAGAATATCGGTGAATATAAGAAGAACTATATCGTCGCCATCATCGCATCTTTGATCGTCGGCGGATCAAACGCCGCGCTCGCCTATATGATGAAGCCGATGATCGACAAGATCTTCTATGAGCAGAACCTGCCGCTGATCTGGATCATCTGCGGCACGCTGCTGGCGATCTTCATCCTGCGCGGTCTGTCTGGCTATGTGCAGGCCGTCGAGCTTGCCAAGATCGGCAATAATCTGGTCGCGCGCTATCAGAAGCGCATTTTCGACCATCTGATGAAGCTCGGCCTCGACTTCTATAATGATACGCGCTCCGGCCATCTGGCGGCGCAGATCAACCAGAATGTGTCCGGCATCCGCGACCTTCTGAACATGACGATTTCGTCGATTGCGCGCGATTTCATCTCGCTGATCGGTCTGGTCGCCATGATGTTCTACATGGACCCGATGTTGTCGGTTGCGATCTTCCTGATCGGCCCGCCGCTCATTCTGGCGGTCGCCTATATTTCGCGCCGCATCCGCTCGGTCACGCGCGATCTGGTGCATCTCAATTCGCATCTTCTCGGCGCCATGCAGGAATCCGTGCAGGGCATCGCCGTCGTGAAAGCCTTCACCATGGAAGACCAGCTGCGCGCCAAGATCGGCAATCTGATCGATCTGTCGGAGGGCCGCAGCAACAAGATCGCCAAAGTGTCCGAACGCACCACGCCGATTTCCGAAATCCTGGCTGGTTTCGCCGTTTCCGGCGTGCTGGCCTATAGCGGCTATCGCGCCATTCTCGACCATCAGCCGCCGGGCGCGACCTTCGCCTTCATCACCGCGATGCTTTTGGCCTATGATCCGGCACGTCGTCTCGCCCGCCTTCAGGTCGGGCTGGAAAAGGCGCTCGTCAACGCCCGCATGATCTATGAAGTGCTGGATATCAAGCCGCACCAGCGCGATGCCGCCGATGCGCCGCCGCTGAACCCCGGCCCCGGCGAAATCCAGTTCAAAGACCTGTACTTCTCCTATAGCGAGCTTGCGCCGGTTCTGCATGGCGTCAGCTTTATCGCCAAGGCGGGCGAAACCACGGCGATCATCGGCGCATCGGGTGCGGGCAAGTCAACGCTCATCAATCTCGTGCAGCGGTTCTACGATCTCGACCAAGGAACGATCCTGTTTGACGGACAGGATATTTCCAAGGTCACCAAGCACTCGCTGCGCCACGCAGTCGCCTATGTGTCGCAACAGCCCTATCTGTTCGAAGGCACCATTGCCGACAATATCCGCTATGGACGCCCGGACGCGACCGATGATGAAATCGTCAAGGCGGCCAAGCTTGCCCATGCGCATGATTTCATCCTGCAACAGCCGCAGGGCTATGACACGCCGATTGGCGAAAACGGCGCAACGCTTTCGGGCGGCCAGCGCCAGCGCATTTCGATTGCGCGCGCCATCGTGCGCAACGCGCCGGTGCTGCTTCTCGATGAAGCAACGTCTGCCCTCGACAACGAATCGGAAAAGCGCGTCCAGCAGGCGCTGGAAACGATCATGCAGGGCCGCACCACCATCGTTATTGCCCATCGCCTGTCCACGGTCGTCAATGCCGACCGCATTGTGGTCATGGAAGCGGGGCGCGTGGTGGAAGAAGGCCGTCATGAAGAGCTGATCGCCGTACCGAACGGCGTCTATGCCCGCTTCTATCAATTGCAGAGCGGCAGCGCTGATAATATGACCGAACCGACCATCGAAGAACTGACTGCGGATGATGTGCCAGCGGGCACAGGAGGACAGAATGACCGGTGAACCGGATAGCCGAAACAGCGAAATGGGCCTCGTCGTCGTCGGCGCCGGTGGCCGCATGGGCCAGACCCTCATCCGGACGATCCAGTCGATTGACGGCGCAAAACTCAGCGGCGCCATCGAGCGCCCCGGCTCGCCGCTGATCGGCAGAGACGCCGGTGAAGTGGCCGGTGTCGGCGCGCTTGGCATCACCATCACCGATGATCCGCTGCCGGTCTTCGCCAAGGCGCAAGGCGTGCTCGATTTCACAAGCCCCGCCGCCAGTGTCGCCTTTGCCGGTCTCGCCGCGCAGGCCCGCATCGTCCACGTCATTGGCACCACGGGATGCTCGGCGGAAGACGAAGAGAAGTTCCGCGCCGCCGCCCGCCATGCCACCATCGTCAAGTCGGGCAATATGAGTCTTGGCGTCAATCTGCTTTCCGTACTGGTACAGAAGGCTGCAAAGGCACTGGGACCGGACGATTTCGACATCGAAGTTCTCGAAATGCACCACAAGCACAAGGTGGACGCGCCATCCGGCACCGCCCTGCTTCTCGGCCAAGCGGCAGCCGAAGGCCGTGGCATCAGCCTTGAAGACAACAGCGTGCGGGCGCGAGACGGCTATACCGGCCCGCGTGAAGAAGGCACCATCGGCTTTGCCACGCTGCGCGGCGGCTCGGTGATCGGCGACCATTCGGTGATTCTCGCTGGCCCCGGCGAACGCATTGTGCTGTCGCACCATGCCGAGGACCGCACCATCTTCGCACGCGGCGCGGTCAAGGCCGCGCTCTGGGCTTATGGCAAAAAGCCCGGCCTCTATTCCATGCTCGACGTGCTCGGGCTGAGTGACTAGAGCGCGTTTCGATCTGATTGCATCAGATCGGCGCTCCACTATTTTGTTTGAACGCGCATCTTTTCCGAAAACCGTTTCACACTTTTCGGGATGCGCTTTGATTTACCCACCAACGGAGCCTTGCATATGTCTCGTACTCTCGTCCTGGTTCGCCATGGCCAAAGCGAATGGAACCTGAAAAACCTTTTCACCGGCTGGCGCGATCCGGGCCTGACCGAACAGGGCCACGCCGAAGCCAAGGCCGCTGGCCAGCGCCTCAAGGCTGCTGGTCTCAAATTCGATATCGCCTATACGTCGGTGCTGACCCGCGCGCAGACCACCTGCCAGCACATTCTGGATGAGCTGGGCCAGTCTGGCCTCGAAACCATCCGCGATCAGGCCCTGAACGAGCGCGACTATGGCGATCTCTCCGGTCTCAACAAGGACGATGCCCGCGCCAAATGGGGCGAAGAGCAGGTTCATGTCTGGCGCCGTTCCTATGACGTGCCTCCTCCGGGCGGCGAAAGCCTGAAGGATACGGGCGCGCGCGTCTGGCCTTATTATCTGCATCAGATCCAGCCGCATGTGCTGCGCGGCGAGAGCGTTCTGGTGGCTGCACACGGCAATTCGCTGCGCGCGCTCATCATGGCGCTCGACGGCCTGACGCCGGAACAGATTCTCAAGCAGGAACTGAATACCGGCGTGCCGATCATTTACCGGCTTAATGCTGATTCGACTGTGGCCTCGAAGGAAATTCTGGAAGCCTGACACGCAGTTGGCGGCAAATTTATCGGGCGCGACACCGCGCCCGATAACGTTTTCAACACGGAAAACCGACAGCTTGAAAAAAAGCTGACATTATTTCGAAAACGCGATTGACAGAGGCAAGCCGACCCCTTAGATGGGTCCTCGTCGCCCAGATGGCGGAATTGGTAGACGCACCAGCTTCAGGTGCTGGCGCTCGCAAGGGCGTGGAGGTTCGAGTCCTCTTCTGGGCACCATTCCTAAGCCTTCGGACCACTACCAAGGTTCAGAAGCACCCCAAAAAGCCCGCGCAAGCGGGCTTTTTTGCTATCCGGGCCTGTCGCATTCCCCATGCGTCCAAACCTCGGCCTGCGCTTCAGGAAGACAGATATGCAATTCACCGACGCTGATCGCGACGCCTTTTTCGAGCTTCTGAAATGGCGGCGGGATGTTCGTCATTTTCGCAGCGAGCCGATAGACGAAGCCATGGTTCAAACGCTGCGGCAGGCGATGGATTATGCGCCCTCTGTCGGCAATGCGCGGCCCTGGCGCGTCTTCGCCGTGGAAAGCCTTGGGAAGCGTCAGGCGGTCCACGATGCCTTCAGGCAGGCCAACCGCAAAGCGGCGCAGATTTATGATGGTGCGCGCGCCGAGGCCTATCGCGACCTGAAACTGGAGGGGCTTGCCGTCGCCCCGTTGCAGCTTGCCATTTTCACGGAAACGGATCCGGCGGAAGGGCACGGCCTCGGGCGACAGTCGATGGCTTCCACGCTGGAGCAAAGCACGGCGATGGCCGTGCAAAACCTCAACCTCGCCGCCCGGTCGCTGGGCCTTGGCGTTGGTATGGTGTCGATACTCGATCCGCTGGCCATGGAACGGCTTTTCGACGTGCCGGCAAACTGGCGTTTCAGCCTTTATCTGTGCGTCGGCTGGCCGAGCTTCACCGACGACACGCCGCTGCTGCACAAATGCGGCTGGCAGGAAAACAGCAGGACCGACTGGCGCTCCTGCTGATTCAATTTACGAACAGAAGCCCGACCCCAGCCAAGTTTCTCCGTTCGTGTAATACATGTTGAGGACTTCCCGCTCTGCAAAAACGCTGGGCGGCCCCTTGTCATTCAGCAAGGCAAACAGCGTTTCCTCGGTGAACGGAACGCTGACCCGCTCAAGGTAAAGCACCGTAGGACATCGTATAGGACGGGGCCAGAAGACGAGCTGTTCTTCGGCTTCTTTCAGTGTCCTCTGTATTGCAGCTTCGGCGTCTGCCAAGTCCACAAAGAACACGTCATCCCATTCCGTCATCTTGTCATCGGTGATTGCATAATAACTGAGCATTTTCGTCACGATCAGTCTCCACCCCGGTGCACTCTCGCGGTACGCCCCCGCGTTGTGCCCTTCGATCTCTGGTGATCGGGGTGTTCGCAACCGTATTTCGACGGCCCTGCGCCTTTAGCTCGGGTGAACCTGTACATAGCAACAGGCACCCCGATCATAAAGAACGAAGGTTCGGTACCTTTCGGCGATACCAGCCACGAAATCGAGGTTGCGAAGCCCCAGACCGCCGCGTAGCGGTCCACCCTTAGGCGTAGAGGATTTTTGACAGCTTGTCACACGCAAAATCTGCCAAGCGACAGGCTTCTGCCGGATGATCCCAACGCACTGTCAAACAAGCGAAATCGATGGCTGGCTAATCGCAGCGACCATACGATATCTCTGTTTTAGAATGAAGTAATATTAAGCGGCAGTTTTGCGCGGGAAGCACGCACGCTGAGCCTGCGCGTGAACCTTGGTGACCGGGGAGTTGGAAAAGCCGTTCAAGACGGCCCCTGCGGCCTTTGGTTCTTCGAACCTGTTGTATACGCCACAGGCTCCCCGACCATACAGAACAGTGGACCACCGCGTGGCGGTCCACTTCATGATCCTTGGCGGTCAGGGCGTTCGTAACCGTGTAGTGACGGCCTCACGACCTTTAGCTCCTGAGAAGCCTGAACATTCGTCGTGGGCACCCTGACCATAAAGAGCGAAGGACCGCCGCAAAGCAGCCCCCTGCAATTGGTAATCCTGCTCAGTTGATTTGTCTCGCGGAGATTGCCGTGCGACCGGCAATCCTGCCAACGGCCTTTACTCTGCCCTGTGCGAACTATATCCAAAGACTAAGCAATTCTGTTGGAGCAAGTGTCGATGCGCGCCTTTGTCCTCGCCCTCTTTCGCGCCACCAGTTCCTTCAGCGCCACGGGACTGGCGTTCGGCACGTTATTCTTTGCAGCCGCGCTGACGCCGAGCCTCATTCCCCGAACCTATGTCATTCAGGGCGCGCTGTGCGGGCTGGTCTTCGCAATCGGCTATGGCATCGGCGTGCTTTTCGGCGCGCTGTGGCGCTATCTCGAACTGCCGGAGATCAAGGGCCGCAAGCGCGCGCTCCTGAAGATCGGCGTCGGCATTGTCTGCCTTGCCGTGGCGCTGATCGCGCTTCGCTCATCCGCTGGCTGGCAAAATTCGATCCGCACGGCCATGGATATGCCGCCGGTGCCCTCCGCCTATCCCGCAACCCTGACCGCGATTGCCATTGCCGTCTTTCTGGTGCTGCTGGTCATTGCCCGCATTCTCATTCGCATTGGGCGCTATTTCTCGTCGAAGATGCGCCGCATCATGCCAAGGCGCGTTGCAAACGTCATTGCGGCCTCGGTGACGGCTTTTCTGATCTGGACCGTCGCCAACGGCGTGCTGATCAATACGGCGTTCAAATCGCTCGATGCGTCCTTCAAGCGCTATGACGCCCTGATGGAGCCAGACCGCGTGCAACCCTCCTCCGCCGGCAAGACAGGCAGCGCCGCCTCGCTGATCCGCTGGGAGGATCTTGGCCGCGCCGGTCGCGAATATATCGCCTCTGCGCCGACCGCCGCCGAGATTTCCGCCTTTACCGGGCGCGCGGCCATGGACCCGATCCGCGTTTATGCCGGGCTCAATGTCAGCCGCACGCCAGAGGAAAGGGCCAGACAGGCGCTGGAGGAACTGAAGCGGCAAGGCGGGTTCGACCGGTCTGCGCTGGTGATCATCGTGCCGACCGGTACGGGCTGGGTCGATCCCTCAGCCATGATCGGACTGGAATATCTGCGCGAGGGCGACGTGGCCAGCATCGCCGTGCAATATTCCTATCTGAACAGCCCGCTATCGCTGCTGTTCCAGCCGGAATATGGCGCGGAGTCGGCGCGCGCGCTATTCGAAACGGTCTATGATTACTGGAAAAGCCTGCCCGTCGACAAACGACCGAAGATTTATCTGCATGGTCTCAGCCTCGGCGCTTTCAACTCGCAAAGCTCTGTATCGCTGTTTGAAATACTGGATGCGCCCCTGAACGGCGCCCTGTGGAGCGGCCCGCCCTTCCCCAGCGCGCTGTGGCGTTCGCTGACGCGCAGCCGCAATGCCGATACGCCGGAATGGCTGCCTGTGGTGCGCGACGGTGCCTTCGTGCGCTTCATGAACCAGAATGGCGAAGCGCCCGGCAATGGCACCGAATGGGGCGTGATGCGCACGATCTATCTGCAATATGCCAGCGATGCCATCGTGTTCTTCAACAGCAGCATGTTCTATCGCGAGCCGGACTGGATGAAAGAGCCGCGCGGTCCCGATGTATCAGCCGATTTACGCTGGTATCCGATCGTGACCGCACTGCAACTGGTGGTCGACATGGCATTTGCCGACAGCGCGCCCATGGGGCATGGACATGTCTATGCCCCGGAGCATTATCTGGAAGCCTGGCGTGACATCACCGGCGCCGAAAACTGGCAGAGCGATGATATCAACCGGCTGAAGCAATATCTGCGTCACAAAGTGGACGAAGGTAATGCCGAAGGGTTCGAGGAACGCGGGGGTTAGAGCATTTCCAGCAAAAGTGCGTAGCGGTTTTGCGTCGGATAATGCGTCAAAACAAATAGATAGAGCGGTTCCAGGATTCCGTACTAAACGGAACTGCTCTACCCCCAAGGAATTTGATCGTAACGGCTGTTGCAGTCATCTGAAAATCGACTGTAACAGCCCGGCTTTGAAAAGAAATAGGCGGCGGGCCAACCGTTGGCCGCCCCTTGAAACAAACTCAAATGCTATTGAGCGGTTCCGCAATCCGAAAAGGAAAGCGCCCGGTCACGCCATGCGCTGACGGCGGTACCCTGTGTCTGATTTTCGACGACGATGTGATGGCCTTCATAAATACCGGAAGCAACCCACTGCTTCGCCGCTTTCTGATATACATCGATCGTGATTCCGAGTTGGTCTACCTTGGCTTGTGACAGCATGTATTCCCTCATGAATGGTGAATATGAAAAGCGAAGGGCGAATATATAATCGATTTGACGACAGGCTGATGTCACATTTTCGCTATCGAGCCATAATTTTCATAAAACACAATATTTTGAACAGCTTAAGGACGGATAGGCTCACCTCTGGTAATTGCCTTTTTATTTAAAACAATCAATATTCTTACTTAATTATTTTATATTTCAGGCTTAATTCAATTTTCTTCTACATCATGTTGAAACATGGAAAACCAAGTAAATTCCGACACCAAGCCTGTCCGATAGCAGCAGGATTTGAACCGTGGGTGACGCCGGTATTTTCCGCCTTGCAACGGGACGCATTTCCGGCAAAAGTGTAAAATGGTTTTATGTTTGATATGCGTAAAAACAATTAGTTAGCAATAAAATTGGTATCGCCCGTCCCGGTAGAATGGTCAAGAGGTTCGCCATGGAACAGCCCGATTACGACCGCGCATTCGGCGAGATTATCCGGTGGCTGAAGCAGGAAGGCTTGATCCTGCAAACCGATCTTGAGGGCAATACGGAGCTTTCCACCCGTGCTGAGCGCATCGGCCGCAAAAGGCGGCGCGAAGCGGCGGCGACACAAGAATAAACCGACATCATAAACGGGGGAGTTGAGATGCGGCACAAGGGTCTGCTGGAATTCGGGCGGAATCGGACGCTCTATGGTCTTTTCCTGTTCTGCGCGGTCTGCGCCATCGCGGGCAGTCTGCTGAGCTTTAATGGCGAGACCTCGTTCTGGCGCTGGTTGCATTATCTCACCAAGCCGACCGCAACGCTGCTTCTGCTGGCGGCGGTTCTTTGTTCCGGCAAGCCGCGCTCGAAATCCTATGGTCTTGCCGTGGCCTTCGGCCTTGCCTTCGCAGCACTTGGCGATTTCTTCCTGATGCTGCCGGGTGACTATTTCATGGCCGGGCTGATCTGCTTTCTCATCACCCATTGCGCCTATATTTACGCCCTGTCGGGCCATACCCGCTTTGCGCAGCACAAAGCTCCCTTCATCGTCTTCGGGCTTGCGGCAATTGCGCTGATCACCGGCCTTTGGACCGCGTTGCCGGGGCCTATGAAAATCCCCGTTATCGTCTATGCCGCCGCCCTCGGCATCATGGCCGCGCAGGCTTTCAGCCGGGCAAGCGGCACCGAACCGGAAACGCCGCAACACTACGCCGCCTGGCTCGCGGCATGGGGCGGTTTGTTTTTCATGGTCAGCGACACGCTACTGGCCTATGACCGTTTCCGCTTCGATATTCCGCTGAGCGGACTATGGGTGCTCGCCACCTATTATCTGGCGCAGTTCCTGTTCGCCCGCTCGACGGAGGATTTCACCCATGAGCGATGATCTCGACGCGGTTTTCGCGCGTCTGCGTCAGGCATGGCTGGATCATCGCCCGCCCTATGAGCAGCGCATCGATGACCTCAAGCGCCTGCGCGCTGGCCTCGCGGCCCGGCTTGACGACATGGCGAAAGCAATCAGCGCCGATTTTGGAAACCGCTCCGCCCATGAAACCCTGCTCGGCGAAGCCAGCGTGGTCTTTGCCGAAATCGATGATGCGCTGCACCATCTCAAGCGCTGGATGAAGCCAAAGCGCCGCAAGGCGGGCTGGAAATTATGGCCAGCGAAAGCCGAAGTCCGCTTCGTGCCGCTGGGCGTCGTGGGCGTCATCGCGCCGTGGAACTATCCGGTCAATCTGGCGCTCGCACCGCTGGTGGCGGCCATCGCGGCGGGCAATCATGTTCTGATCAAACCGTCCGAACACACGCCACAGACGGCAGCCTTTCTGCAAAAGCTCATCAGTACGGTCTTTCCGGACAATCGCGTTGCCGTGGTGCAAGGCGATGCAGCGCTTTCCGCCCGCTTTGCCAGCCTGCCTTTCGACCATCTGTTCTTCACCGGCTCCACCGCCGTCGGGCGCAAGATCATGGCAGCGGCTGCGGCCAATCTGACGCCGGTGACACTGGAACTTGGCGGCAAGTCTCCGGCCATCGTCAGCGAAAACGCCAATCTGGTGCGCGCTGCGCGTGCCATCGCAAACGGCAAGTTCTTCAATGCCGGACAGACCTGCATTGCGCCGGATTATGTGCTGATCCACCACAGCAAACGCGATGAATTCATTGCCCTGCTCAAAGCCGAAATGCAGGCCCGCTTTGGAGGCGCGTCCGCAGATCCAGACCGTACCACCATCATCAACGATGCGCAGTTGCAGCGGCTTTCCGGCCTGCTGGCCGATGCGAAGGACAGGAGCGAAGGCATCGTCGAGCTGCTCGCGCCATCCACCGAACCGCGCCTGATGACGCCGACGCTCATTCTTGAGCCGCACGCGACCAGCGCCATCATGGCCGAGGAGATTTTCGGGCCACTGCTGCCCACCATCAGCTACCGCTCGACCGATGACGCCATTGCCCATGTGCTTGGCCATGACCGCCCGCTGGCGCTTTATTGTTTCAGTGAGAATACCGCCGAGATCGAAACCATCCTCGCCCATGTGGTCGCAGGCGGGGTCTGTATCAATGACACGCTCTATCATTTTGCCTGTACCAGCCTGCCCTTTGGCGGCGTGGGGGCCAGCGGCATGGGCCAGTATCACGGCTATGACGGTTTCCTGACCTTTTCCAAGGCCATGCCGATATTGACGAAATATGCGCCTGCCCCAAGCGACCTCATCAAGCCGCCCTATAGCGGCCTGACGGATCGGCTGGTTCGTTTCATTGCTCGCTAAAAGCCTTCAAACACTCAATTGTGCGTGGCCGCTCTGTACAAATTGCATAGCAAACTACCTATATAGACGCGTATAGATTTGAAATATTCATCTTGAACTGACGACCTTACGGGTGAAAAGGGTGCAGAAGAAAAAGGAAGCAAACCGGATATCGAAGTCGATCCTGACGGCGATCCGCAACAGGCCTGGCTTCAGGCCTCTCAACGCCAATATCACCGGCGGTGATATTGTTATCGCATCCTATAATGTTCACAAATGCATCGGCATCGACAAGCAGTTCAACCCGCAACGTACCGCAGACGTGATCAGCGAAATCGACGCGGATGTTATAGCGTTGCAGGAAGCCGACAAGCGTTTCGGTGAGCGGTCTGGGCTACTCGACCTTGGCCTTTTGGAGCGCCGCCACGGCCTTATCCCTGTCCCGATCAATGCTACAATGCCCAAGGGGCACGGCTGGCACGGCAATGTGCTTTTGTTTCGCGAAGGCATTGTGCGCAATGTGCAGCAGCTGAAACTGCCGGGCGTAGAGCCGCGCGGCGCGCTCGTTGCCGACCTGCAATTTCCCGCCGGTCCGCTGCGCGTCATTGCCGCGCATCTGGGGCTCCTGAAACGCTCCCGCGAGCAGCAGGCGGAAAGCATCCTCACCGCCTTGCAGGAAGCCGACACGCTCCCGACGCTGTTGATCGGTGACCTCAATGAATGGCGTATCGGAAAGCGTTCGTCGCTGGCCGCGCTGATGCCGACCTTCAACCATGTGGCAACAGCAGTGCCGAGTTTTCCATCACGCTTTCCGGTCTTCGCGCTCGACCGCGTAATGGGCGCACCGCATAATCTCGTGACCTCGGTGGAAGTTCACAACACGCCGCTGGCGCGCATGGCGTCTGACCATCTGCCGATCAAAGCGCATCTTGACCTGAAGACGGCCATCGACCTGTTGCACAATCTCAATCCAGAGATTCCGGAAAGCAGAACCGGCTCATAGATAGGGCGAACCGAGCCAGATGATCCGGTCGATGAGGCGCACCAGAAACGGGCTGTTTTTGAGACGTGTGAGATTGACCTGGCGGCTTTCCTCGATGACCTTGCCGATCCGCTCTTCCACCTGACGCGCCACATCGCGATCCAGAATTTCCAGATCGATCTCGAAGTTGAGCCGCAATGAGCGTGGGTCGATATTCGAAGAGCCGACATAGGACCATGTGCCGTCAATCGTCATCAGCTTGGAATGGTTGAACGCGCCGCCCGCGCGCCAGATGCGGCAGCCATCCTTCAAAAGCTGGTCGAACTGGGCGCGCATCGCTCGGTCGACAAGCTTGAGATTATTGACCCCCGGCACGACGATATCCACCGAGACGCCGCGCCGCGCCGCCGTGACCAGCGCGCTGATCAGTTCGCGGTCCGGCAAAAGATAGGGCGACATGATGAGGATATGCTGCTCGGCTATCGAGAAGGCGCCCATCATCATGCGGTGGTTGGTTTCGACATTCTTGTCGGGGCCGGAGCCGACCACGCGCACCAGCGTGCCGGTGCCGGGCGGATTTTCCGGCGGGGCGATGCGCCATGCGTCGCCGGTCAGCAATTCACCCGTTGCAAATCGCCAGTCCTCGGAAGCGATGTGAAAAAGGTCGGCAATGGCCGGTCCTTCCAGCCGGAAATGCGTGTCGATGGCCACCGCATCGCCAGCAATCGCCCGCACGAAACCGGCGCGGATATTCATGCCGCCGGTAAAGCCGTATCGCCCGTCCACGACGAGGATTTTGCGGTGGGTGCGCAGATTGGCATAAGGCAGGCGCAGGCCGATGATGATGTTGCCGTTGAAGACATCCACCGTCACGCCATTTTCCTTGAGCAGGCTGACAATGCTCGGGATGGAATAACGCGCGCCGACCGCATCGATCAGCACCCGCACTTCCACACCGCGCTTGACGGCTTCGCCAAGCGCTTCGGCAAACTGGATGCCGATGGCGTCGCGGTCGAAAATATAGGTTTCGAGCAGGATGCTGCGCTCGGCCCTGCCGATGGCCTCCAGCATGGCGGCATAGGCCTCGTCGCCGGTTTCCAGCATTTCGATGCGATTGCCGCTGGTGAAATCATATAGGCTGACGGCGTCGCCCAGAATTTTCATCGCGCCGAACTGCCGCCCGAAAGCAGCACGCACGAGGTCGTTGGTCGTATCGAAATGCGAGAGGTGATAAAGTGCGATATGCCCCAGCGCGCGCTGCTGCGTGAGTGTCGAGCGCCTGATCCGGTTGACGCCCGCAATGGCATAGACCACCGCCCCGACGATAGGCGACAGCACGATCACACCAACCCAGCCCAGTGCGGTGCGCACTTCATCCTTGGTCATGGTCGCATGAATCGCCGCTATGGTGCCCAGCACAATCGACAGAACAGCCAGAATATGCGGCCAGTAATGGGAAACCAGATCGAACATCGAACAGACTTTTCCAACAATAATTGAGTACCGGGAAACCGGCAGCGCCCCCGCGTCAAGTTCTTGAAGTATGTAGCCGGTAGAGATTAAAACAGGTGTAACGGCAAAGAGATAGAGCCCAACGGGCTAAAAATGCGCAACAGCCGCGAATTAGTTTATGCGCAAAAACAAAGAGATATGGCTGTCTGCGCCGAAAACCGCTGCGGTTTCGCGCCCCTGACAGCCGGGCCTAGCCCGGCATTTGCGGCCAAAGCTGGTCAAACGCTCCACATGCCTTATATTGTTGCGTGGGTTACGAAAATTGGGTCACGACAATTCGAGGGACAAGAGGGTTATTCGATGGCAACGACGAACAAAGATTTCGACAATCCGGTGTTACCGACAGAGCTGACGTCCAAGTGGGGCTGGTTCGTGGCGCTCGGCGTGGCGCTTCTCATTCTGGGCGGCATCGCCTTCGGCAATCTGGTGCTAGCCACGGTCGTTTCGGTCTATTATGTCGGCCTGATGATGCTGATCGCCGGTGTGATCGAAATCATCCATGCTTTCGGTGTGAAGACCTGGGGCCGGTTTTTCTTCTGGCTCCTGAGCGGCTTGCTTTATGCGGCAGCAGGCGTCGTCACCTTCATCAATCCCGTACTGGCGGCGGGCGTCCTCACGTTCCTGCTGGCGGCAGCCCTTCTCGGCTCCGGCCTTTTCCGCATCTGGATGGGCTTCAAGTCGAAACCGGCCTCCGGCTGGGGATGGATTGTGGCCGGTGGCGTCATCACCGCGCTGCTCGGCCTCATCATCGCCATCCAATGGCCGGTCAACAGCCTGTTCATCCTCGGCCTTTTCCTGGCCATCGATCTGATTTTCCAGGGCTGGACCTATATCGCCTTCGGTCTTGGCATCAAAAGCCGCTAATAAAGCGCGACATTTTCTATAAAGCGGCGTGTTCAGCGCCGCTTTTTCTTTTCCAGCCCTATGCGGGACGCGGCGCTTGTTGAGATTTTGCCCAATGACTGCTAGATGCAGCGCAACATCTTCGCGGCGCGTATTTGCGCGGCCCAACATTTCGCCATTACGAGTTTCTTCATGCCTGCTGACAATCCCGTTTCCAAGCGCCGCACATTCGCGATCATCGCGCACCCGGACGCCGGTAAGACCACGCTGACCGAAAAGCTGCTGCTGTTTGGCGGTGCGATCCAGCTTGCCGGTGAAGTGAAGGCCAAGAAGGACCGCATCCAGACCCGTTCGGACTGGATGAACATCGAACGCGACCGCGGCATCTCGGTCGTCACCTCAGTGATGACCTTCGAATATAAGGACTGCATCTTCAACCTGCTCGATACGCCGGGCCACGAAGACTTCGCAGACGACACCTACCGCACGCTGACCGCAGTGGACAGCGCCGTCATGGTCATCGACGCCGCAAAGGGTATCGAGCCGCGCACGCTAAAACTGTTCGAAGTCTGCCGCATGCGCGACATTCCAATCGTCACATTCGTCAACAAGATGGACCGCGAAGCACGCGATCCGCTTGAAATTCTGGACGAGATCGAAGAAAAGCTGGCGCTCGACACGGCGCCGATCACCTGGCCTATCGGCTCGGGCAAGAGCTTTGCCGGCACTTTCGACCTGCATAATAATACGATGCGCCGTCAGGACAATGAAGAGCAGCCGACCAAGGTCAGCGGTCCGGAAGAAGCAGCCGCATTGCTGCCTGAAAACGAACGCGAAGCCTGGCTGGAAGGCGTGGAACTTGCGCGCGGCGTCTGCCGTCCGTTCGATCTTGCTTCCTTCCGCGAAGGCCATATGACGCCGGTTTATTTCGGCTCGGCGCTGAAGAATTACGGCGTACGCGACCTGATCGAAGCCTTTTGCGATTTCGGCCCCTCGCCGCGCGACCAGCAGGCCGATACGCGCATGGTTGGCTCCACCGAAGACAAGATGACTGGATTCGTGTTCAAGATTCAGGCCAATATGGACCCGAACCATCGCGACCGCATCGCCTTCCTGCGCGTTTGCTCCGGAAAACTGTCGCGCGGCATGAAAGCCAAGCTGGTGCGCACCGGCAAACCGATGAGCCTGTCTGCGCCGCAATTCTTCTTCGCGCGTTCGCGCCAGATCGCCGATGAAGCCTTTGCGGGCGATGTGGTCGGCATCCCGAACCACGGCACGCTGCGCATCGGCGACACGCTGACCGAGGGCGAAGATATCCTGTTCCGTGGCGTGCCGAACTTCGCGCCGGAAATTCTCCGCCGCGTCCGTCTGGACGATGCGATGAAGGCCAAGAAGCTGCGCGAAGCCCTGCAGCAGATGGCCGAAGAAGGCGTCGTGCAGCTGTTCGTGCCCGATGACGGTTCTCCGGCGATTGTCGGTGTCGTCGGCGCTCTGCAGATCGACGTTCTGACCGAACGCCTGAAAGTGGAATATTCTCTACCGGTCGGCTTTGAGATGTCGCGCTTTTCGGTCTGCCGGTGGATTTCCGCCGACGACCCGGTCGAACTTGACCGCTTCATCGCATCTCATCGCGCCGATATCGCGCATGATCTCGACAATGATCCGGTTTTCCTGGCGCAGAACGGCTTTTCGCTCAATTACGAGGCCGAGCGCTGGAAGGATATCCGTTTCGCAACCATCAAGGACTATCAGGTCCGCGACAAGGACTGATATCAGAGTTAACCCAGAAGGCTGGCGGCAATCTTCTCCGCCAGTCTTTCGGCCACTTCGCTCTTGCTCATTTCTGGCCAATCCTCGATGCCGGAGCGGCTTAATATCCGCACGCGGTTGTGATCGCCGCCCATGACGCTGCTGCCATCGGAGCCATAGGACACATCGTTGGCGACGATCCAGTCCGCGCCCTTTTTCTCAAGCTTGGCTTTCGCATTTTCGGCCACGTCCTGCGTTTCCGCCGCAAAGCCGACCACCAGACCGGGGCGCTTGTCGCTGTGACCGACACCGGCCAGAATGTCGGGGTTCTCGATCATGGCAAGCGTTGGAGCGCCTTCTCCGGGCTTCTTCTTGATCTTCTGTCCCGCTTCATTGGCCGTGCGCCAGTCGGCAACGGCGGCCACCATGACCGCCGCATCGGCGGGCAGATGTCGCTCGACAGCCGCCTGCATTTCCCGCGCCGTCTCGACATGAATGACATCGACGCCTTGGGGATCTGGAATATTCACCGGGCCCGACACCAGATGCACCGTCGCACCGAGCCGCGCCAGAGCGGCGGCGATGGCATGGCCCTGCTTGCCCGAAGAGCGGTTGGCGATATAGCGCACCGGATCAATCGGCTCATGCGTTGGCCCGGACGTCATGACAATGGATTTTCCAGCCAGTGGTCGTGCGCGCGGCGCCAGCAGCGTTTCCACTGCCGCGACAATGGCCAGCGGCTCGCTCATCCGGCCTGTTCCTGCCTCGCCGCTTTCCGCCATCTCGCCCTTCTCGGGACCGATGAAATGCACGCCGTCCTTTTCCAGTGTCAGACGGTTGCGCCGGGTCGCCAGGTTGTCCCACATGGCCGGGTTCATGGCAGGCGCAATCAGAACCGGAACCTTGCGCGCCAGCAGCACAGCGCTGGCCAAATCGTCGGCCAGACCATTGGCCATCTTGGCCATCAGATCGGCGGTCGCAGGTGCAACCACAATCAGATCGGCGTCGCGGGCGAGCCTGATATGCCCGACATCCTGCTCATCCTCACGCGAGAACAGATCGGTGAAGACATGATCTGCGGAAACCGCGCCGATAGTCAGCGGCGTCACAAATTGCTGTGCGGCAGCCGTCATCAAGGGGCGAACCTGCGCGCCGCGCTCACGCAAACGGCGGATCAGGTCAGGCGTCTTGTAGGCGGCGATACCACCGCCGATGATGAGCAAAACACGCTTGCCGGCGAGTGACGCGCCAACCTTACCCTGACCGGCGGGCGCAGGCGTGACCTGCGCCGTTTCTTCCAGCGCGTTCAGAAGAAGCCGTGCTTCCTCTTCCATGGAACGCCCGTTGCGCGCAGCGCGCACACGCAGCTTTTCCTTGGCGGCATCGTCGAGATTGCGGATAGTGATACTGGCCATTTGATTGCACCAAGCTATTGCAAGTGCAATCAATGCAATCACATTTTGGGCGATTTGTCACTTTAAAAGTGCAATTACAGCCAGAGATAGAGCTTGATCGCTATCGCAGCGAGCGCAATTGCAATCACCACCTGGGCGATACGGCCCCAACGCGAATGCTTGGCTTCGGCGCGACCGATGGCTTCCGCTGTCGCTGCGTCGAAGCGCAAGCCATTGGCAGCCATATCGTCGAGCGCAACCGAAACGCGCTCTACACGCGCCACCAGTTCCGGCGTCTTGCGGGTGAAATGCAGCAGCGCATAGGCGCTGTCCTTCGCGTCAAGCAACATGCCCTGTGGCCCGAGATTCTTCCGGATCCAGTCGCCGACAACCGGCTCCGCTGCTTTCCACATGTTGAAATGCGGATCGAGCGTGCGCGACACGCCTTCCACGACAACCATGGTTTTCTGGAGCATCAGCAGTTCGGGCCTAGTCTCCATGTCGAAAAGTTCGGTCACTTCGAACAGCAGCGTCAAAAGCTTGGCCATGGAAATGGTCTCCGCAGGCTGGCCGTGGATCGGCTCGCCGATGGCGCGGATGGCCTGCGCAAAGCTTGCCACATCGTGCGTATGCGGCACGTAGCCTGCTTCAAAATGCACCTCCGCCACACGCATATAATCGCGTGTGATGAAGCCATAGAGAATCTCGGCAAGGAAGCGGCGCTGTTGCTTGTTGAGCCGCCCGGTGATACCGAAATCCACCGCAACAATGATGCCCTGCGGATCGACAAACAGATTGCCGGGATGCATGTCGGCATGGAAGAAGCCGTCGCGCAGCGTGTGGCGCAGGAAAGACTGGATCAGCGTTTCGGCAAGCTTCTTCAGATCGAAACCAGCAGCAGCCAGCGCCGAAACATCCGACATCTTGGTGCCGTCGATCCATTCGAGCGTCAGCACATCGCGACCGGTGCGCTCCCAATCCACCTTCGGAACGCGGAAACCTTCATCGCCCTTGATGTTTTCGGCAATCTCGGAAAGCGCTGCCGCTTCCAGTCGCAGATCCATCTCGATCCGGGTGGTCTGCTGCAGCGTTTCGACAACCTGAACCGGACGCAGGCGGCGCGTGAAGGGCACATGGCGCTCCTGCATGCGCGCGACCATGTAGAAGCCTTCGAGATCGCGGGCGAAACGCTGGCGAACGCCGGGGCGGATCACCTTGACCGCAACCTTCTTCGGCTTGCCGTCCTTCATGACTTCCGCCGGATGCACCTGCGCCATCGACGCCGCCGCTATAGGCGCATCGAAATGCAGGTAAAGATCGTCGATCTTGCGCCCGAGCGATCCTTCGATACCGGCAATCGCGTCAGCCTGCGGGAAGAAATCCAGCCGATCCTGCAAAAGCTCCAGATCGGCAGCCACATCGCGCCCGACAATATCGGGACGGGTGGCCAGAAACTGGCCAAGTTTCACATAGGATGGGCCAAGCTTGTTCATCGCCCGCGACATGCGCTCGGAGCGCTGCATGTGCCGCGCGCGCGGACGCGCCAGCATGCCCGCAATCTTGTGGCCGAAAGCCGGAAGGCCGGATAGCCCTTCTACCGGAAGCGCGCTGATCACGCCTTCACGCGTCAAAATCCATCCGGCGCGCGCCAACCGGAAAGCGGCGGAAAGATTACTCATGCGACAATGCCCGCCCCTGCATCCAAGCCCGAATTCATGACAGGCACGATCACAGCTTCCAGCCCGAATGAAGCGCCGCAATACCGCCGGTGAAATTACGATAGCTCACACGCTCGAAACCGGCGGTTTCGATCATGGCGGCGAAATCCTGCTGCTTGGGGAATTTGCGGATCGATTCGACCAGATAGCTGTAGGAATCCGCATCGCCGGTAATCATCTTGCCAATGCGCGGAATGGCCCGGAACGACCACTGGTCATAGACCTTGTCGAGGATCGGCAGTTCGACCTCGGAAAATTCGAGACACATAAACCGCCCGCCCGGCTTCAGCACGCGATAGGCTTCCGACAGGGCCTTGTCGATATGGGGTACGTTGCGAATGCCAAAGGCAATCGTATAGGCGTCGAAGCTGTTATCCTCGAAGGGCAGTTCTTCGGCATTGGCTTCGACAAATTCGAGATTGTCGGCAAGGCCCTTCTTGATCGCGCGCTCGCGACCGACACCCAGCATCGAGCCGTTAATGTCGAGAATGGTCACATGCGCCTGACGACCCGACGCCTCGACAATACGAAAAGCGATATCGCCGGTGCCGCCAGCCACATCGAGCGACGTCCAGCCCGGGCGCTTCGATGGCGCGAGCCAGGCGATCATCGCATCTTTCCAGACGCGGTGCATGCCCGCCGACATGAGATCGTTCATCACGTCGTATTTGTTGGCGACCTTATGGAAAACGTCGTTGACGAGTGTCTGCTTTTCGTTTTCGTCCACCGACTTGAAGCCGAATGAATGCTCCATGCCGCCTTGTGCGCCCACGCGGTCCGCATTGCCGTTCTGCTGGCTCATAGCTCATCCTGCTTTTGATAGTCTGACGAAAACGATTTTCGGTTATGCATATAAAGCTTGTGCTGGACGATACAAGCACAGACCTTTTCCCTCTACCCCTTTTGTGATCGCAGCTTGCGCTCACGTTGAAAAATGGCCAAAGAGACATAAAACTGTGCGTGTGCGCTTGCCACGCGTTTTCTCCGGCGCAATCTGCCGCTAAAGTTCAAAACGATAACAAGAAAAGTGGAAAGATCATGGGCGTTACAGTCGTCAGCCATCCGCTTGTCCAGCACAAGCTCACCCTCATGCGCAAGCGCGAGACTTCCACGGCCAGCTTCCGGCGGCTTCTCAAAGAAATTTCGCTGTTGCTTTGCTATGAAGTGACGCGCGATCTCGAACTCACAACCATGGAGATCGAGACCCCGCTTATGCCGATGGATGCACCGATCCTCGAAGGCAAGAAGCTGGTCTTCGCTTCGATCCTGCGCGCAGGCAACGGCCTGCTGGAAGGCATGCTCGATCTGGTGCCCGCAGCCCGTGTCGCCCATATCGGCCTTTATCGCGACCACGACACGCTGCAGCCGGTCGAATATTACTTCAAGGCGCCGGAAGACATCGTCAATCGTCTCATCATCGTGGTCGATCCGATGCTCGCCACCGCCAATTCGGCCATCGCCGCCATCGACAAGCTGAAGGAACGCGGCGCGACCAATATCCGCTTCCTGTGCCTGCTGGCCGCACCCGAAGGCATCGAGCGCTTCACCAAGGCGCATCCGGATGTGGATGTCTACACCGCTTCCATCGACGAGCGCCTCGACGAAAAGGGCTATATCGTTCCGGGCCTCGGCGATGCCGGCGACCGCATGTACGGCACGAAATAAGCTATAACGTAACCAGACAGTAATCCGCGCCGGATACTCTGCCTTTAAAGCGGGGTAAGCATGGCGCGGATTTTCTTTATTGTTCTGATGCTGGCGGGACTGGCCACGGCCTTTCCGATTCTCTTCGATAGATACCAGTCGGCAACCGTCGAGCAAGCCGCGACGGCAACACCCTCCGCATCATCCCAACAGAACACATCCGCCTATAGCGGACGCCGCGCACAAATCGCGCCCGACAGTCGCGGGCATTTCATCACCGATATCCGTTTCAACGGCCAGAACCTGCGCGGCATGATCGATACGGGCGCAAGCTCGGTTGCGATCAATGCCAGCACCGCCCGGCGCATCGGAATATCGCTGCGACCCGATGATTTTCGCTATCGCGTTTCGACCGCCAATGGCGAAACACCGGCGGCGCGCGCCGTGCTCAGCAGCGTGGAAATCGGGCGTATTCGCGTGGAAAATGTCGAGGCCATCGTGCTGCGCGACGAAGCGCTTTCCGATATCCTGCTCGGCATGAGTTTTCTCAAGCGCCTGCGCCATTATGAAGTGGCAAATGGAGCGCTTATCCTCACGCAGTGACATGTTTCTCCGCTAGCACTACAGTTGCATGCTTCAGATTCTTATCGAAACGGAACCCAACTATGACCGCGGACCAACGCCTGACCGAGCTAGAAATTCGCGTCGCCGAACAGGAAAAAACCATCGACGAACTGTCATCCGTGCTGGCCGAGCAGTGGAAGCTCATCGATCAGCTTTCCAAGAAGCTCGGCGCGCTGACCGACCGTTTTCTGGAACTGGAAGAACAGACCGCGCCTGATGTGCCGGTCACCAAACCTCCCCATTGGTAAAAACATGCTGGAAATCATCAACCTCGCCGACCGTCCCGACCTCATTGCCGCCTGCGCCACATGGAACTTTGGCGAATGGGGCGAATTCCACGGCGGAACGCTGGAACAGACCATCGCAGGTTTCCACGCGGTCGTGCAGGCCGACGACGGACAGATCGCGAGCGCAGCACTTTCAGATGGAGAACTGGCCGGATTTGCACTGCTGATCGACAATGATCTGGAAACGCACCAGCATCTGAAGCCATGGGTTGCGAGCGTTTTCGTTTCGCCCGACTATCGTGGCCGGGGCATCGCCAGGAGCCTTGTCGGCGCCGTTGAGAAGGCCGCAGCAGAGCTTGGCCATGATGAGGCCTATCTCTATACGAACAAGCCTGACCTCTACCGGCAGATCGGCTGGGAGGATTTCGAACAGCTCGACGGCGATTATGCCGGCATGCTGATCCTGAACAAGAAAATCGCGCGATAATCCGCGCGATTTTTATGGACCGCTTTACTGTGCCAGCGGGATCGGGCAACTCACGCCAGTCCCGCGCAGGCCGCAATATCCGTTCGGATTTTTCGCCAGATATTGCTGGTGATAATCCTCGGCATAGTAGAACACCGGCGCATCTTCGATTTCCGTGGTGATGGGGCCAAGACCGCGCGCTGCCAGCGCCTTTCCATAAGCATCGCGGCTTTTTTCAACCGCCGCCCTATCCGCGTCATCGAAGGTGTAGATCACCGAGCGATAGGTCGTGCCGATATCGTTGCCCTGTCGCATGCCCTGCGTCGGATCATGCTCTTCCCAAAACAGGGTCAGCAGCTCATCGAGGCTCACGACTTTGGGATCATAGACCACCAGCACCACTTCGGCATGGCCGGTCAATCCCGTGCAGGTTTCTTCATAGGTCGGGTTTGGCGTTATCCCGCCCGCATAGCCTGCCGCCGTCACATAGACGCCCGGCACCTGCCAGAACAGCCGCTCCGCCCCCCAGAAACAACCCATGCCAAACATGATCTGCTTGAAGCCTTCCGGCCATGGGCCTTTCAATGGATGGCCCGAGACGAAATGTGTCGCGGATGTCGGGATGGCTGTTGCGCGGCCCGGTAAAGCCTCATCCGTGGAGGGCATCTGTACCTTCTTGCGATAGCTGTCGAGGAAACTCATGGATTCTACCTCCTGTGGCCCTGTGACGGGATTGACCGTCAGGCCGTGAAGCGCCCCAGGGGACGTCCGCGCCGATGACCAATCACATAGAACAACAATGCGAGCACGCCGAAGAAGAGCCATCCGGGCTGCCCGAGCGCTGGAACACAGACCGCGTTCCAGAATGTAGCGCCTATATAGTGCGTCACGAGCGCTTCTGCATCAGCCAGCGTTTCCGGCGCGTTGCGCGCCCACATGGAAAGCAGCGGCTTGGCAACCAGCTTCGACGCGCCGACCGAACGAGCGCCATCGAGAATGGCGAAGATCACCGCCAATGCCAGAAAAATAACCGCGAAACTACGCAACACAAACCGGATCACGATTCCCTGCCCCAGACCTTTAGGCGCATATTCAAACGCGTCGGGCACGCCCCAACGTCGCTGACCTGCACCTTTTCATACCGCCAAATCCCGACATAAGGAAGGCATTGCCCCTCAATCCCGCGTGCAACAAAATGATACTTCCAAATATATCCTTTAAAAACATAAGGTTACGATCCAACCCAAACTGTTTTCACAGGTTCGGCAGATTTAGCGTAAAAACTTGCAAAGAGCTATTGATCATGTGCGTATTCTGGCTATATTGCGCGCCGCTACCACATGTTGGCGAATAACCAGCGTCAGACGAAATGTGGTAACTCGTTTGCAGTCAGTTTTCACCGTGAAACGCGGTTTTCCCCGACAGCAAGGCAGACGGAGAGGTGGCCGAGTGGTTGAAGGCGCACGCCTGGAACGCGTGTATACGGGAAACCGTATCGAGGGTTCGAATCCCTCTCTCTCCGCCAAAATATCCATATAACTAGTTGTTTTTATTGTATAATTATGGATTTCGGTCCTGATTTGTTACAATCTGTGCTACAAAATTCCCGATTTTGTGGCACTGGAACATAGCGCTGTTCGGCCAATAATTCGCTTAATGTTAGGGTGACATCCCGCAGAGCTTCAACGTTAAAAAACGCTATCAATCCCAAGCTCATAGGGTCCACAGAAAACCAGAACACCGGTATCGACACTTCAATTCGGCGAGCTGGCCCAAACCCGTCCGAGAAAGATTTAGAAATAGCCTTCGGATTGGTCTGCCGCTATTGCCCTAAATAGATCAGCGCCGCAAACCGCGCCGCCTCTCTATGGACCTAGCCTTTTATGCAGATCGAAATGGTTTTGCTTATTGTCAGATTCGTGAGGTCCAAGCCCACCATCTCATGCATATCTGGCCGTATCCGCCCTAAAAATCGCACTTCAGCAGCAACGCGATCAGTCTATAAAATAAAAATTACACCAATCTCGTTTTCTATATTGCAACATACATGAAAGTTATGTATGATTCAAAAATCGAATCGAATCAGCAATTCGACGTTTATTATGTCATATATTAATGTCAAAGTACATGTTTATCTGATTTGATCGTGTGTTTTTAGTCGTATTTAAAATTTTGACCGCCTGCACGCGGTACGAATGATTTTTTTGACGTTCGCCCAGAACGGCATTCGGTGTACCTTAGATCACTACTTTACAAAACACAAAATTCAATAAACATACCGTCAATCTTGCTCAATCGAGTAAGCGAGTCGGTATTTTTCAACGTTCAAGTATTCAAACTTAGCCGAACGACGTTTTATGGTCCTAAGCTATAATTGAATATTCGAATATTACTTTTCACTGGCGAGTGTTTCTCAATGCAAGCTTAAAAATAATTACCAAAGGAAAGTTTAATATAAAAATGAAAAAATCTGAAATATCGTCCAAAGGCCTTTACTGCCGAAACGGCATTTATTATTTTCGTAAAGTCATCCCACCTCACTTACGCGGGCCCGATGGGCCGTGGGAAATTTTTGAATCTCTCAAAACAGACAACAAAGATATCGCATTATTTCGCTATGCAGAAGCAAAATTGCTCGCTGAAGAAGCGCTTAGAGAGATGCAGGACAAAGATTATACCCGCTCGAACGAGCGAGACAGCTTTGCTAAATCCCAAAGCAGAGCAAAGATGCAAGGTCGAGAACTTAAAGATGTTCGCGAAATGATCGACAATCCAATTGCAGTAAGAGAAGCAGTTCAGGCTCTCAAAGGAAGAAAGCGGGTTACAAAAATCATTGTAAAAAGCTTCATTTGCAAGAGAGACAACGATCCAAGGATTGAGGATCTTCCGGGCCTTTATGAAAATTATCATAACTACGAAATGAAATCTCTCGATGAACGAAAGTATTCAAGGAAAATTGATCCATTAAGAAATGCATGTAAACAACTAACGAGCCATTTGAACGAAAACAAGGCAGTAGGCGACCTAACCAAGAAAGACGCGAAGTCGTTTTATGATGCACTCCGGGATAGAATTTATTGCGACGATATAACTGCTAATACTGCAAACAAATACCTAACTCATCTGCGAGTTTTAATTAATGACTATTACAAGGAGAATGATATTGATACTAAGTGTGTATTTACCGGAATGAGATTCAAGGAGGACAAAAAGCAGCGACCAACTATTGACGTCGAACATATTAAAAATACTTGGATTAACAAAAACTCTTTGGCACAACTCAATGATGACTTGCGATATCTTGTGTATGCAATGATCGACACAGGCGCAAATTTCACGGAACTGTGCGGGCTGGATCCAGAGCAAGACATCCGACTTAAGGACGAAATCCCGTATATTATTCTTCGCAAAAACAAGTACCGTGATCTGAAAACACCATTCCGCGAGAGACGTATTCCACTGGTCGGCCTCGCTTTGGAAGCATTTAGCAATTCACCAGAAGGGTTTAAGCGATATCGACACGCCAACGGCCCCTCGAATGCATCCGCTACCATCAACAAATATCTGAAGGAAAACAATCTATTTCAGACCACCGGTCAGACCGCCTATAGCATAAGGCACTGCTTCAAGGACCGCTTAAGACAACATAATATTCCCGCCGAAATGCAGGATTATCTTATGGGACATAGAAGTCCGGGTATGGGTGCGCATTACGGCAGGGGCTATACCCTTGAGAAAATTAAAGAATCTCTCGAACGGGTTGCAGGGGATATTTGACCGACAACCTACCGGTCGCTGATGCAAATTAGAGCTACATAGCGCCTTTCATACAACGCTAAAAAAGGCCCGTCGAATTCCCTCTTGGGCCTTTTCGAATATTTTAACACTAGTCGAAAGACAAACCTATGAATAATTAAGTATATATGGAAATAGTATAGGAATGATAACTAACGAAGAGTATATGGATGATTTAAAATACCTCGGAGAAATCGCATTGAAATTTGGGATGGATGCTGAATTTGATGAAATAGTTTCCGCCTATGAGAGAGCAAAAAAGAAGGCAAAAATCACACCGTGGTAATTATATATTACACATAATTATTGTCTATTCAGGGTAGCATCCATTTGAATATTTAACATTTTATTTTGAGTCTATGTATCGCGATAGCGACATTTTATTTTTAAAGAATAAAGGAATAATGAAATATTTAAATTCGAGAGTAACAAAGAAACTTCGTGCAAATACGAGTTGGAATATTGTAAGAGCATTTGATTACGCTAAATTTATTGGAAGACCACTAAATCTCTTTGTAACAATTAGCTTTAAAGAACGATATGATCTCATAAAAATCAACAGAATTTTTCGAAAGATCATAAATCGGAATACAAGATGGAACAACGAATATTCGAAAAAACATGGATTATCTAAACAGAATCCTGTTTGGTTGTATGTCTTTGAAAATCCTAAACATAATCCCCACGTTCATTGGTGTTTAAATATTAGGAAAGAGCAGATAGATAAGTTTAAAATTAAACTTGAAAAATGGCTCAAAAAACTTCAAGGCTCAATTGAAAATAATTCCATCTGTATCAAGTATATTAATCCTTATACGGATAAGAAACTTGCAAACTACCACGTCAAGGGTATAGACGAGGAGTATATCGAGTTTCTGCATTTGCAGAATATTGCTTGTTACCAAGGACCTATCTACGGTCAACGCGGTCGCGTTTCAAAAGAAATTGGACCAACAGCTATTAAGAGATCCGGCTTCAAGGCCGATAAAGACAGAGATAAATGGCTTAGTCTACACCCATGGATTGCTGATGACTTTACACAACCAGCGAACTGGAATGTAAAAAAAGTGATTCCGAAGGAATTTGGGGTTAAATTTGAGCATTTACGCAAATACCATGACAGACGTGTCAGGAAATGGCGTGGAAGACGCCGTTGGTATGCATGAGGCTAGTCCGGCTAAGAGAAGCCCGATGGAGCTACTCTTACAGCTACTATCGAGTGCCTCGGGAGAGATTCCGGGGCATTTTTCATGTAATTTTAAAATGGAAACACTACTCGGATGAAATTCCATGATAATACCGGTAACAGGGTTAAATAGCTATTCTAATCACTGAAAACAGCGCGATCTTAAAGGATGTGCCGGATAGGTTTGGAAAATTTTGAAACTATGGACGCGCGATTGTCGGATTACCTTTGTCATCGATCTGGCGCGGTTATGGGTCAGCGATCTTTCTAGAATTTGGCCAGCTATCTTCAACCCGAGGAGGTGACAGCACAAAAGGAAATCCGGTAGGTGAATTCACCATTATGTTTGAATGGAGTTGGCGTATTGAAAGTCAGACTGCAATTCTTACCGGCAGCTCCAGCGATGAAAAAGAATGGGAAACGATTTTCAAATCGATAATCGGACAAACGGTGAGCGATATCACACTCTTTGGGCGGTTACCTGAGTTATCTATCACTTTAAGCGGCGATAGATATTTGGTTTCATTTATAACTGCTGACGGGCAACCAGCATGGACACTTTTTCGGCGTGGAGATGATGATACAAATTTTCCCGCCATCTCGGTCGCGGATGGGGTTATCGTCACCATTGCTTAAACGACCGCTTTACGCCCAATAACGGACGCTCAAGTCAACGCGCACGATGCGATCATCAGTCTGCTTTGGTCATTGATCGCGCTTGATGATCGAAGTTACTGTTACGTACTTCCGAACGCCTGTTGCCAAGGGTAATCTAGCTGCAGGAGTTTTCGCGAGGAAGCGGGCCATGAAGCAGTCGTTGTTGGGTGTAGGATTAGCAATCGCCATCTTTGCGCCGAGTGTCGCGCATTCTATGGACGACATGACGCGCCAGATCATCGAAAGAAGAGCTACGGAAGCGACGATCTGGGCGATGCCGGCGGTCAATACCGATCTCATGTATCAGGCATTTTTAAAGGCGGGCGGCGGTCCAAACCAAATCGCCGTCTGGTCACGTCTGCCCTCATGGAAGAATCAGACGCTCACGCCCAATCCGGATACCATCTATTTGATGCCATTCTTCAATACGAAGGAGGTCGGCCCGGTGGTGCTCGAGATTCCACCAGCCGACACTGGGTCTATCACAGGCAACATCGATAATGTCTGGCAGGTCGCGCTTGAAGATGCGGGTCCATCGGGTGCGGACAAGGGCAAAGGCGGCAAATATCTGATCCTGCCCCCGGGCTATTCCAAGAAAATTCCGAAAGGTTATATTCCACTCAAATCCGATACCTATACCGGCTACGCGCTTATCCGCTCGACACCCAAAACCGCGAGCGAGGAAGACATTGCGAAGGCAGTCGCCTATGGCAAGCGGGTCAAACTCTATCCGCTGTCACAGGCTGGACAAACGAAAGCGACAAAGTTCATCGATGTGATCGATGACGAGTTCGACGCGACGATACCTTACGATATCCGGTTTTTCCAATCGCTCGACCGTGTGGTCCAGACCGAACCTTGGCTTGAACGCGACCGGGCGATGATCGATGCGCTCAAGTCGCTGGGCATCGAAAAAGGCAAACCGTTTAGCCCGAATGCAGAGACGAAGGCTGCGCTGGAGAAGGGCGCACAGGATGCGACTGCGTGGCTGGAACATCAACGGGCAACGGCCTTTGCGCCGTATTTCGACAGCGCCAGATGGTTCGTCCCGGCCTCAGCGGCAGCGGTGGAGGCGCAATCGGATAATTTTGCCGACAAGCAAAACTACCCGACCGATGCACGCGCAATCACCTATTCAATGGGCTATGTCGGTATCAAGCATCTTGGCGCGGGGCAGTTTTATCTGATGACCTCACGCGACAAAGCAGGCGAGCCGCTGCAGGGCGCTCTAAACTATCGACTGACGGTTCCCGCCAAAGCGCCAGTGGGACAATATTGGTCGGCTACCGTCTATGACGGAACAACCCATGCATTAATACGGGATGTTGATCGTTTCAGCCGAGCCTCAAACACGCCGGATCTTCAACTCGGTGCTGACGGGGCGGTAAACATCTATTTTGGCCCGGTAGCTCCGAAAGGTCACGAATCCAACTGGATACCGACCAAGGCGGGCCGCAATTTCGAAGTACTTTTCCGCCTTTATCAGCCGAAAAAGCCGCTATTCGACAAAACATGGATACTTCCCGACATCGAACCGAACAGTCAGTAGAAAAATCCTATCGCTAATTAAGTCTCCGAAAGGCCTACAAAAATCGAATGAATGTCTAGTCCACCGTCGTAGTATTCCAGAGATTGCGGATCGGGCCTCAATTCCGCCTCTAAGCTGACACCGATTTCCGTAATTTTGAAAGTGTTGAGCGACTGCAACCTGTAGCCGCAATTATGCTATTCCAACTTTGGCCGCTTTCGAGCATCTTTAAAAGTGCAGCATTCCGAGACGTGTTTTCAGGCCTGCCTTTGTATTTGCCGTCCGCCTTAGCTTTGGCGATACCCTGCTTCTGTCGCCGCCTCCTGTCATCATAATCCTTACGGGCAATGGCAGCGATCATATCCAGCAGCATGCCGTTAATCGCTTCAAACATCCGAGTTGTAAATTCATCGGTGTTTTCCGAAGCCATTGACCATGATGTTGGCAGGTCGAGCGCGACAACCCGAATTTGTTTAGCTCGAATTTCTACCTTCAGCTTTTCCCAATCACTGGCGTTCAAGCGGCTCAATCGGTCTACCTGCTCAATGAGAAGGATATCACCCGGCTGACTATCGGAAAGCAGTCGAAACAATTCCGGACGATCCAACGACGCGCCGCTTTCATTTTCGATATAAAATGCAGCGACCTTCAAACTGCGCTCTTTGGCAAAGGCAATCAGATCGTCCTTTGCCCGGTTAGCGTCTTGTTCTTTCGTAGAGGCTCTCAGATAGGCGCGCAGGAACATTGAACCACCATTAGTTCGTTCTAGGTGGTTCTTTTATATTCGGTTCGTTTTGAGTTGTAAATGGCAATTATCGAACCAGCATAGAGCTGGTTCGCTAGAGGTATACCCTCCACGCGCTCAATTTATTCCCGATGAAAAATTGAGTCTTCTGCCCTCCTCCACAACTTAGGATCATAAACGACCGCGCAAACAATGATTAATCTTGTGTGATTCAAGCGTCTTGTTTCAATATCGGCCCAGAATCGACAAAACGGGTTAGGCGGGGGTAAATTCTATGGCGATCACTATAGCCGAATGCTTACTATTCCTTGGTACAGCAGTAGCAAATAAAGCTTTTGACCGACAAATGGACAAAGCGCTGGACTATTTCGAAAAGCGCAAACTTGCCTCGAAAATCGACGAAATTGTAATTGCCGTAATGGAGCCAATGTCTGTTTTCTTCAGTGCAGAAGGAATGTCAACGGAAGATGTAGAGAGAGTTGGAAGCTCCGCGAAAGGACTGGTGGAATGGCTGATCGAGAATCCAAATTTTGCGGCTGCTCGAGGATTGATCACTGAGAAAATTGTAAACGACCTTTTACAAACGGAGGCAGGATTGGAGTGCATTGCGAACACTCAGCCGCATTCCGCCGCTTTAGACACATTATTACGTGCTTTGGTCGATTTAGCCGTCTCGGTGCCCCCAGTACTTAAGAACTGGGAAAAAACATCATTCCAGACCATTTTCTCTCAAACCGAAGATATCAAGGCAACTTTAGGATCAGTTTACAGTTTGATGCAGAAAGTCGTCTCGACGCAAAGCAAATCGGACGATGTATTCGATATCGTACGAAATCATTGCGCTGCAAGTATTGCACTCAAAACAAGCATCCATGGCCTGAGACAGTCTGCCGTTCCACAAGCCGAGCTGGACAAACTTTTCGTATTTCCTGCATTTGACGAGAGTATTATTAAGCAAAGCAAATTGCTTTTAGAAGATAAATGTAACGAAATGGATTTATCCATGGAAAGAGAGGTTAAAGGGATAGATATAATAAAGTACAATGATTTTGATTCTTTTAAAAGGCAGTTATTTTCTGGAAATAGCTTTACGATTGTAGCACCTGCAGGAGCAGGAAAATCGACTTTCTCTGCTTGGATAAACTCCAAACTACTTAGCTCCACAGATACGTTTTTGCCTATCGTAATGCCGTTGCGTCAAATAAACAGAAAGGGAGATTTTCCAACTCTAACAGATAGTATTCTGTCTGTAATATCGCCAGCATTCAAGGACCGTGTATCAACGCAAAAAGTAGGAATGTGGGCTTCAGAAGGAAAAATTATACTAATACTCGATGGGTTTGATGAGATTAGCGAATCTAAACGGGAAAAATACTTAGAGTGGATTACCGCGCTCCCTCAAGCTCATCCAGGTTTAATGGTTATTGTTACGTCACGCCCACTTTCTACGGATCATTTAGACCGGCTAAATGGATTTGAGAACTGGCGATCTATGAAGCTCTTGGCTTTCGATCAAAGTCGGGTCGTTCAGTACATTTCAAATTTTCAGGAGTATGGCCCTGCAATTATGACAGGTGCCAAGAAACAGCGTCCAGAGGAACTGGCTGCACAATGGCTGAGTGATACGACTCTCGCACCTCTAACCGGCAACCCATTGTTACTCTCAACGCTTTTGATCGTCCATCATATGGACGGGGAATTGCCAGACGATAGATCAAAGCTGTATGAAAGGTATATCGACGGGATGCTTGGTCTCTGGGAGATCAATAAAGAGTTAGACGAACCCAAAGTAGCTCTTACGAAAGAGCAGAAGAAGAAAGTTCTCGAACTTATAGCCGTGAATATGATTTCTCTTGAAATAGATGCTGCGGATGAAGAAGAGGTATTTGATTGGGTATCCAACTATATTTCTGATCAAGCGATTGCGTCAGACGCGCGCGCTGTATTAGATCATTTGCGGGAGCGCTCTGGACTTCTGATTGGACCAGGACAATACACATTTGCCCACAAATCCATAGGGGAGTTCTTAGTTGCACAAGCGTGCAATGATGGTATCCAAATCGCAGTGAACGGGACACGTATGGATCGATTTACGCTGGACCAACATTGCCTTTCAGACCGTTGGAATACAGTTGTCTTTCTTTGGGCAGGTATTGCAGCAAAGCTAGATGTTCAGAACTTTATCGAGAACCGAAGAAGTCTAGGCGATATCGCAGTCGCTGGCGGGCTATTACTTGAGAGACGTCGCTTTCTTGAACGGAATTGGGTGTGCTCCGAATTCTGGAGAATTCTCAACGCGGGCATTAAGCCCGGCGGTGAACTACACAATGACACCTCAGATATTAATATAGTTTATAATTCAGGACCCGGTTCCTCTCATATTCCGAGAGAGCTTACTCCCGTGTTTCGACTCAAGTCGGTTGGTTCCTTGTTTTCTGATATTTTAGACTTTGTCGATATAATGTACAGAGAAAACTATGCCCGACCGGGAGACTGGAAAAACCTAGAAGGAGAACTTTCTATAGTACTCTGGTGCGGTTTATGTACATTCGAATATCTTTCGGATGGCTTTATTGAGAGCGCTCCCAAGATATTAACCGATCCTATGAAATTCTTGATTATAGCGAAAGCTTATAAAAGGGATTGCCCTGAAGAAATTATAGACAATGGCTTTCCAGAACATCCATATAAATCTCAAATAGACCCATATTTAATGATAGCTAGATTGATGGATTTGGTATTCTATTTCGTTTATGCTTCTGATAATAAAGATTTATACTTTGATCCGGCACCAAGTCCGAACGCACCCAAAACAAAGGAAATCTTATCAGATAGCACCTTTCTCCACCTTTTGCTGGACAAGCCAAGCGGGGTTTTTGGCCGTCATGGCGATACCGCAAAGGTTAATACATTTTATGAGGAGTGTTTTAATGCAGTTAAAGAGTGTAAAATTCCAGAGCAAAAACAATGGGTTGAATTCCTAAACGAATGCAATCAGCAGTTGGCGGCCTTGAAGGCTACTGAAGTCGCAATTGTTTAATATGTTATTTCTCATTCAAGGCACCCTTTTTTGCGCACCGTCTCTTTTTTGGACGGTGCGCATTAATTGTAAAATAGATATATTTCTCCATCAATAAAACCATCTCCATTAATTAAGATAAATAATAATTTAATATAGAAAGCGTTAAATTATAAATTAATGACGACATTATCACACCTGACGAAATTTTTAGTATATTTCATAAGTTCTTATTGTTATCTTTTTTCAATATTTAACTCAATATACGATAATTTTTACTTTATATAAAACATGATTGAGCTTCTTGTCGGTCGATTTTATTTCTTTTGCCATCGCGACGAACAGAATAACGAGCAGCAGTCTGCAGAACTAATATTCAACATCAATGCTTCCAATGATCAATACTAGCACCGCTAGGCCATAGCAGCGATTGTTGCGCGTCCCCACAGCTTTACGATCTTTGCATCGTCTGTTGATGACTGGACTGTCGAAATCGCTTTAAACCCATAAGGACGCACAATCGCCTCTGGACTTCGCTTTCGCCTTCGAGAAGACATCCGCAAATCTCTCCAGATAAACTCAACGACTGCCTGCTTATCCGTATTGCTAGATTTCACCAGCGCATTGACTGCTTTGAGCACAATTATTAAAAAAAACCGCCCCCGATTACCTCGCGGGCAGTTATCAATTTACATACAGTTTTAGGCGACGGCTTTCGGGGCCTGTTTTTTCGCTCCGAAAGTCGCAATAAGCCCGCCAACGAAAGCCAGAGCCATAAAGATGGCGACGATAGTGCCGCCAAGAATAGCGCCTGCGATAGCACAGGCCATCAGCAGAATACCGGGAAGTCTGCCCTTTGCACCGAGAGCAACGGCACCAAGAACGATGATTAGAAATGAGAATCCAACGCCACCCCAGCCAAGCCCGACAACCTGCGAAGCGCCTTCTGCTTCTAGACCAGCACCGACACCACCAATTAGTAGTGTAATAATAGCTGCGAAGACACCAAAAATCCCCGCAACAAGCGCAATTACGCCGCCTGCTTTTTGCATTCTTCAATTCCTTTAGTTTGAGGTAGATTGATTGCTTTGCTTATCGATGCCGAAGACAAGCGCAAAGCCTTTTTGGGCAAGGTGCGTGAACTTGACATCTCCAAGCTTAATCGTGGCTTCTTGACGCGGATTCAGTTGCTGTTGCAGAGGGATATCCGCTGGATGACCATCGATAAAAACGCCCCGGGAATAGATAATGGTCGCGGGTTCTCGAAGGTCGTTTGTAACCACAATTGAAAGAGAAGCATCTGTCAGTTTAATGCTCGCCATGGAGTTCACCCGACGCAACCGCTTCTGGACTTCTTCATATTTTTCGGGATTGAATCGAACATGCACTGAGGATGACCCATCGTCCGCTTTTGCAGCCTGAAAAGCCAATAGGTTACTAATCGGCATGTTTTGATCCCCATTTACGGAGAAAAGGGAGGTCGTCGCCTTGATTGTCATTCGGTCGTTCAGACTTCCGGAAACTCTTTCACAGCCGAGCAGAGAAGCCTTCTCAAACACCGCTGCGACAGCCTCAACCAGTTCTTGTCCTTCTGCCTTTTCGCACTTCTGAACCAATCCAGATTCAAGGATTTCGATTGTTAGATCGACCGGTATCCCAGTTGCGGCTGTAGACGACGTGATATCCTGGACATCGCGGACATAAAGTTTCGCGGAAACGTTTTGATCACATGCAGTTAATGCAATTGCGGCAAGGCAAATGCCTGCAAATCTCCTGTACATTTATCCCCCAAAAGCAAACGTCAAATCAATGTGTTCTTTTAAAACACGTTTGAAAACACCACGTTTATTAATACGTGGTGATTGGAAATCCAAGGTGTTTTTGTTCGCCAATGGAAATTCAGGAACAAATCGCAATCAATTTGAGGCGTATCCGCGTAGCGCGTGGAATCTCGCAGGATGAGCTCGCGCTGATTTCAGGTGTTGAGCGTGCTTATGTCGGTCATCTAGAAAGAGGCGCAAAAAACCCGACAGTGAAGACCTTGGAGAAGATTTCCATTGGCCTGCAATGTCGGGTTCGCGATTTTTTCGAAGATGTCGAAGGAATGGAATACGATAGAAGTACGCTGCCACCCGGAAGAAAGGGCTTCCGGGAGAAGGAAGAATTTTAGAAGTCTTTCTCGGTATCCGTTTTTTTCCCGCCGCTGCTTTCAGCAAGATAGCGGTCAATTCCCGCAGAAAGCAACCGAGTCATTTGCTCGCAACCATTCGAAAACTTGATGCGATCTTGATATTCGATTGGAAACGCCTTGTAGGCCTGCATAAGCTTGTAGTTAGCATCATTTTCAGACGTCTTCGTGGCCTTTTGCCAAAGCGCGTCAACGTCGATTTTCTGTGATTTTGCGACCGCATCAAGTTGCTTCAGTTTCGTCTTCAGCGGGGCAAGTTGCCTGTCACCTGCATAGTGATACTCACAAAACAGTTTCGTGAGCATGTAGGTTTCATAAGCTTCGGAGATAGCTTTCTCCGCGTTCTTCGGAGTTTTGTTTCTAGAGGGTTTGGAAATGGCTTCTGGTCGCGGAGCCGCAATTTCAGGCTCATTACCTTCGTCTGATGAGACCTCTTGTGGCGTATATCCCTGACCTGTGACATTGGTCGAGACGGTTTTACAGGCACCATTCCAGAGATTTTTTGAAAGCGCGATCAGTTCTTCGTCTTTGATCTTGGAATTCAGATCATACTCGACAGCATCATTAACGCCGATCAGTAGTTTTTGCCGCTTCCAATAGACGGTGGCGCTGTCCTCGTCACAATGAATGTAGGCGGTATCGAAGAGCTTCTTTCTAGCCTCAAAAGCGTCCACCTTCACCATATTCGACAGATTTTTTGAATAATCCAACGACTGATAATGCAGGGAATACGGAGTGCCGTTGAATTCGGGCTCTGTCGTTATATCGACCTTTGCAAGATTATCCTGAAGGGGTGGCCTCTTTGAGATTTTGGCAAAGTCTTTCTTGCAGACGGCATGCCATAACTCCCAAATCGTTTTTCCGGCGCTGCTTGGGTCATTCTTTATATCAATGGAATGATTGATATTATCACTGGTCAGAACCTGCGGCATATATTGATTGCAATTGACAACGAAATCGCTGGTCTTTTTCTGCGCACGATTGTCATAGGTGATCACCGTCGCGATATAATTGTCTTCTATTCCTGCCTTTTCGACTTTTTGAAGAAACAGTTCCGATGCGTAGCCGGAACGACCTCCACTTGAGAAAAACTGCGCATGGGCCGAACCCGTGATCACAATGCCAATCGCAGCCAATCCGATTGACCAAATGAGCTTACTTGCAGCGACCATACTGACCGGCTCCCGCTATCGAGATTTTGTTCGCATTCAGGACGGTTATTTTCATGCTGCCGCGAACCGACTCGCCTTCCGTCTCGCATAGGAATTGAAGCGCATGGCTTTTTCCCTTCCGGGAATAATTCATAACAACGCAGCTACCCTCGTGGCGTTCTAAGCTCTTTTTGCCCAAAATGAGATAATCATCCGCTGTTTGATCGCGTAAAGCTTGGCAGCTCTCAACGTGCGGTCCCTTCCATGTACCTATAATGGATTTGTCCAATTCGGCTGAAAAAGCCGGAACCGAGATTGAGAATGCAGCCATTGAAACCGCTACTGACATTACAAAACTGAATCGAGTCATCGCCCCACCGAATTAAAAATCAAAAGAAAACGCGGTTTAAACCACGTTTTTTAATACCACTATTTTTGAACCAAAATCAAATTCTAGAGACGCGATTTTCTGCAAATCATGCTCTCAACAATTGTTACAAAACTTGCTACAATTTTTTTATGGGGGTGATTTTTATATTGTTGATTTTATTGAATATTTTAGGAGATTCTATGAATCCGACAGTCTCTCTCTCCGCCATTTAGTTCCCCGACTTCAAAAGCAGAGATGAAAGCACCCTGAGCTCATCAGCTCGGTTATGCTTTCTGACCCCCGTGAGCCGTAACCCACGGGAATCGCGTTACTGTCTGCCCTTTGTGGAAGGCGATCAGATTAGGTCTTCTTCCTTCAGCGCTTTCTGCGCCGCCGGACGCGCCATGACGCGTTCGCGCAGGGCGAGCGCCTTCGGATAGGCGCTTAGATCGACCTGCATCACCACTCCCCAGCCGAGCACGACGGATGCATAGACGTCGGCCTGGGTCAGTTCTTCGCCCAGCCAATAGCTGCGGCCTTCCACCAGCATAGCCTCAAACTGGCCCATCCGGCGCGTGATATTGGCGAGCACGCCCGCCTTCGCTTCTTCGGTCAGGTTCGGCGCAAACAAACCGCCGAAAGCAGAGTGCAGATCGCCGCAAAAGCCAAGCGCTTCCTGCAGCCGTGCGCGTTCCATCGTGCCATAGGCCGGCTTGAACGATGCAACATCCGAATGATCGCCGATATACTGCAGAATGGCCGCGTTCTGAGTGATCACGACGCCCGGTTCGAGTTCCAGGGCCGGAACGGCGCCACGCGGATTGACCGCCAGAAAATCAGCGCCGCCGGCGGTGACCTTGGTTTTCAGGTCCACGGCTTCAAACGTGTAATGCAGGCCGGTTTCGCTGAGAACGATATGCGGTGCGAGCGAGCAGGCACCGGCTTTGTAATAGAGCTTCACTGAAAGATGTCTCCGAAGAATTGCAACGCGGGATTTCTATCAGTTCCCGCTGCCCCTGCAATATTATAGGGGGCAATTTTTCGTGCGTTCCGCCGATACCGGAAATTCTTTGCGCGAAAATGCCTCGATCAGAAAAGTGAAGCGATGCGCGCCGGCTTGGACGAGGACATTCGCGGCACCACGACGAGCTTGTTGAACTCGCCGCGTTTGAAGGCGCGCAGGAAGCGCGGATAATCCCGGAACACCACGCAGCCATTGGAATCGCCGTTGCGTCCCAGCATGAATGTATGCGCCAGAAGCCCGTCGCGATTGTAGCGGTTGTTACCGTCAGCCGGTGTCAAGCGGATCGCCTCAACGCCGTGGAACAGCGCCTCGCGCATGCGCAGATTATAGCTATGCGGCGGCGTCGGGCCGCGGTTCTTCTGGTTCACATAGGTGGGATTGTCGCGCATGCGACCGATGCCCGAATGGGCTTCGAGCTTCTCGCCGCTCGGCAAATAGACGGTCGCGGCGGAAATGTCATAAATGGCTACGCGGCTGCGCGCAGCCTGATTGATGAGCGGGCTAAAAAGACCTGGCTCTGGCGTGTCTGTCTGGCCGCTTTCTGGCGCATAGGCAAGCTGCGTCTTCGGATGCATCCGCGAGGCGCGCAGTGGCGGCTTGGCGCCCGGCAAAGGCACATCGTCCGGCACGAACATATCGCGATCGGTGTCGTCGTCAGCTGCCATATCCGTTTTCTGGTCGGGCGCGGATTGCGGCAACGGTATCGCATTGCCGACCGGTAGATTTGGCGTGTCAGCGCCTTCCGCATCGGCTTCTTCAGCCTGCGACAGTGGCAAAATGCCGGACTGGCTCTGCGGCTGGATTTGGGCCAACGCGACAAGTGCGGCAGGCGTTTGCGGCGCGCTGGCATAGCCAAGCGCCGCAACGGGTGCTGTCGAAGGTTCCCCCGCACCACCCATTTTGTCCGTCACCGTGGCAGCAGAAGCAACTGCAACCGGCTCTGGCAGCTTAACCCGGTCCGCACGGGGTTCGATCAGCGAAGCAACGTCTACGGATTTTGGCTCGATCACCGAATTCGGGCCGATATCGGCAATGATCGGCTGATCATCGGTCACCTTGTTGCGACGCCAGTCGAGGTTGGAATAAGCAGCATCCGCCGTATAAGCCTTGATGAAACTTTCGCGCATTTTGCGCGATGGCGTTCGGGTCTGGTCGACAAGAGCCAGCGCCTGCGGCATGGCTGCCGGAATGCGCCGCATGACCGGAGCGACCGGCGCAAATGCGGGAATGACCGTTTCAAGCGTGCCGAGAGTGGTCAGCATCCAGCCGCCTGCGACAAGACCTGTCGCGGCAAAAGCCGTTACACGCAGAAAGCCACGCAAACTGAACGGAACGCTGATGCGGCTGCTACGCGGAGCCGCGTGGCCATACACTTCTGTCACACACGCCATGATACTAACCCGACTGGAATTCGACTTCGCGGCCCCACTTCTGGCCTCGCCTCGCATGTCAGTTCGGCAAAAAAGCGAAGAGGACATGGCAAAGCAGTGGCCGAAGCGAAGCAGTGACCGCAATGGTCGCTTCCAGCATGGCGAATTATGGTAACCAAAGTCTTTACGAACGGCGTCTGACTGATAATTCCTCTTCGGAAGAGGAAAACAGCATCAGCCCGTCAGGCGAAAAGTGGTCGGCGCATTGCCAGACAATTCGGGGAATTCATTGCCCTCGGTCACCGCGCGATTGCGCCCGCGATGCTTGCCACGCATCAACGCCAGATCAGCGCGGGACACCGTTTCCCATAGCTTTTCGTCGTGACGCAGCATGGCAATGCCGAAACTGCATGTTACATGGCGGTCACTCGGCAACGCCGCAAATGCATGGCGACTGACCTGATTGCAGAGCCGCTTTGCAAAGCGTTCGCATTGCTGGGCGCTGCCCGTGATCAGCAGAACGAATTCTTCTCCACCGACACGGCTGACAAGCGCATCCTTTCCGGCCAGCGATTGAAGCAGATGCGAGAATTCGATCAGCACACGGTCGCCCACTGCATGGCCCAACTGGTCGTTGATCGCCTTGAAATGATCGATATCGGCAATGATGACTGCATGGGTCGCGTCCGGCGGAGCCTTCGCCAGCTTGCGTCTTGCGCGCAGTTCCATGCCGCGCCGGTTGAGAAGACCCGTCAGCGGATCGGCATCCCGTTCATTGCGCAATTTGTCGATAATATCGAGTGCGGCGACGGTCAGAATGAAGAGACCAAGCAGAACACCGCCCATCGACGCGGCAACCGTGACCCATGACCAATAGTGCAAGGACAGCAATTCTCTGGAACTCATCACATCATCGAGCATGAGGATCGTGAAGATGCTGCGCAGGAAGAAATGCGCCGCCAGCGCCGCCAGAACCAGACGCAACGCCGTTTCGATCCACCGGTCACTTGGCATGCGACGGGCTTTCAAGCACAGAACGGCGGCCAGCGTTCCCTGACCGATATTGGCGGCAACGACAAGATAGCTGTAGATCGCGCCCTGCCAAGCAAGAAGGCTGACGGCAGCCAGTGTCGAAACGGTGATCAGCGACGCGGTCTTCGGCGGAAAACTGCGCCCGAGCCGTACCATCACCGCCTGACAGAACAGCCAGCCTGCAGCGAGTTGCAGCAGGGTCGCCAAGAGGAATGTCCGCCGCAGATCCGGCAGAAGCGGAGAAACCTGCACGAAATGCCCAAGCGAAAATGCTGCAAAGCTCAGGCCGAACAGCAGCATGTGCTTTCGCCGCCTGTCGAGCACCCACAGACTCGTCATCGCGACCGCAAACAGCATGATCAGCAAAGAGGGAACAATTTTCACGAGTAGCCGAACCAATAATCGATTGAATTATAATTCAACAAGTAGTGACGCCCATCTGGAAGTGCAATTGCACATATAAGTCAAATTAACTTTTGTCGCTCAATTAATGGTTACAGAATAAATTATTCGTATATTGAAATAAAGGAACCGCTAATAAAAAATTGTAAACAATGACCTCGGTGCAGAAGCTGAATTCTATTGTTAGATAAGCGCATGATATTTATCCCCAGATATTGCTCGTCGAAGTCAAGCGTCGGGCGCTTGAAGCGATTTCCGGCCATTATTACCTGTTACTAATGCGAATGAAGGCTTGGTCTGAAAAAGGCTAGATGCCATCCTATAGCCATGCTATGCGAACGCCCCCAGCCCAAATTCGGCTTGGCACCGCTCTGTTTGTTGTCCTGCATTTCCAACGCAAAGCCGTCCGACAGACGCGCTGGTAATGCTCTCGCGGAGAATTTCGATGCGCCACCAGTTCGACCTTTTTGCTCCCGCTGCGAAGGCAGGAGAAGAACGGGCGGAGCTGCGTCCTGCCCGCGCGAAGCCCAAGCGGGAGATAGGCAAGGCACCCGCGCTGAACGAAGCCGAAATGGTGCGTCAGCTGAAGGAGAGCGGACGCTATCGCATTTTGCGCCGCCTTGATCCCCTGCCCGTCGTGCCCGATGCCGACACGAGAGCCTTTCCGCGCCTCGGCGTCGTGGTGGATACGGAAACGACCGGGCTGAATGCCGCGCAGGAAGAAATCATCGAGATCGGCGCCGTCGCCTTTCGCTATGCCGACGATGGTTCGATTGGCGATGTCTGCGCCACCATCAGTGCCTTGCAGGAACCGTCGAAGCCGATCCCGGCAGACATTACCCGCATCACCAACATCACCGACGAAATGGTGAAGGGCCAGACAATTCCGCTGGCGAAGCTCGAAGCATTGATTGCCGATGCCGATCTGATCATCGCGCATAATGCCGGTTTCGACCGCCCCTTTCTGGAGCGGTTTTCGCGGGTCTTCGCCAACAAGCCATGGGCCTGTTCGGTCAAGGAAATCGACTGGACGGCGCGCGGCTTCGAAGGCACCAAGCTTGGCTATCTGATCGGCCAGAGCGGTTATTTCCATAATGGACACCGCGCCGAAGATGATTGCCACGCGCTGCTCGCCGTGCTGAAGGAACAGTCGGGCGAGACCACGCCCTTTGCCGAACTGCTGATAGCCAGCCAGAAATCGCGCCTGCGCATCTATGCGGAAAACAGCCCCTTCGAGATGAAGGACAAGCTGAAGGAGCGCCGCTATCGCTGGTCGGATGGCAGCGACGGTCGCCCGAAATCATGGTGGACCGAAATCGGCGAAGAGGAACTCGACGCCGAACTCGATTATCTGCGCACCGAAATCTACGGCTGGCGCGACGCCGAGCCGCTGATCCAGAAGCTGACGGCGGTAGATCGCTATAAGGAACGCGCGCCGCTCAGGCCCGGTAAATAGCAAAGGCCGCGTGCAGCGGCCTTTTTTTTGCGACGCGAATGATTCCGTCTATGGGTAGCCGAAAATGGTGGCGCTCGAGAACCGGAGCGGAGTGTACTTAACGTACATGAGCACCGGAAGCACAGAGCGACGCCATTTGCAGGCAGCCAGAGGCGGAATCTATAAAATCGGCCAAGGGCGCTGCGCAGGCCGCATATCTTCATAAGCCTTTGCCAGTCGCAACACGCCCAGATCGTCGAAACGCTGGCCGAAAATCTGCAAGCCGATCGGCAGCCCCGTCGATGTATAACCGCAATTGATCGAGATCGCCGGTTGTTCCGACATGTTCATCGCGACGGTGAAGGCGATGTGTTCGAACGGACGCTGCGGATCGTTGATCGGAGACGCCCATTCCGCGGGATAGGTCGGCATTGGAGCAGTCGGCGAAATGATGAAGTCGAAATCCTTCGATGCGGCGAGCGCCGCATTGCGCATGGCGTCCATCTGCGCGAAGCCGAGATAAACTTCCTCGCCGGAAAGTCCTTCCGCCGTCTCGGTCCATTGATAGATATACGGCAGGATTTTCGCCCGGTTTTCCGGCGTCATCTTCTTGATATCCGACCACGACCGCGCGCGCCAGAAACGATCCAGACCGTCGATCATGGTGCGATTGAGGAATGGCGCAACCGGCTCGATGATCGCGCCCGCATCGGCAAAAGCTTTCGCGGCAGCTTCAACGGCAGCACGGGTTTCATCGCCGGTCGGTTCGCCGAAGCCGGCATCGAGCCAAAGGCCGATTTTCAGACCCTTGACGTCGATATCAAGGTTCATCCAGTCAATGTCCTGATAGGGCAGGCTCATGGCGTCGCGACGGTCTGGCCGCGACAGTACCGACATGTAAAGCGCGCTATCGGCCACCGTGCGGGTCATCGGACCGGCAACACGACCGAGAAACGGCGGATCGATCGGAATGCGCCCGAAGGACGGTTTCAGACCGACCAGACCGCACCAGCCGGCAGGCAGACGAATGGAACCGCCAATATCGGTGCCGATATGCAGCGGGCCGTAACCGGCGGCACCCGCACTGCCAGCACCGGCGCTTGAACCGCCCGGATTGGTGTTCAAATCCCACGGATTGCGGGCAAGCTTGTGAAAGCTCGACAGGCCCGATGACAACATGCCGAGATCGGGCATCGTCGTCTTGGCGAGCAGCACGCCCCCAGCCTCGCGCGTGCGGGCCGCAGGCGGCGCGTCGGCGCTAGCAGGCTTCAACGGCAGGGCGGCGCAGCCGAGCGGAACCGCCGTGCCTTCGGTTGCGATATTTTCCTTGATCGTCAGCGGCACACCATCGATGGGACCGGCAGGCTCCCCCTTCGACCAGCGCGCTTCCGAGGCCCTGGCCGCCGCACGCGCCGCATCCGGATCATAGGCCCAAAGCGCATTCAGCTTCGGCTCATAGGCCTCGATGCGGCTGATGACGGCTTCCGTGACCTCGACCGGCGAAAGCGACTTCGCCTTATAGGCGGCCACGAGTTCGACGGCTGACAAATCGGCAAGATTCGACATTGGATATTTCCTCAAATCACTCAGGCAATTTCAGTGTGGCATCGGATCGCCGCACGCGCTTGCGGCGACCGGAGAAAGGCTTTGGCACGGCATCGACCAGCGCACGCGTATAGTCGTGCTGCGGATTGTCGAACACCGCATTGGTCGGCCCCTGCTCGACAATATTGCCGCGATAGATCACCGCAACACGGTCGGTAATCGCGCGCACCACGCCGAGGTCATGGCTGATGAAAAGATAGGAAAGGCCGAACTTTTCCTGCAAATCCATCATCAGGTTCAAGACCTGCGCCTGAATGGAAACGTCGAGCGCGGAAACCGGCTCGTCGGCGACGATCAGCGCCGGTTTGGTGATCAGCGCGCGCGCTATGGCGATGCGCTGGCGCTGCCCGCCGGAAAATTCATGCGGATATTTTTCCGCCGATGCTTTGGGCAGACCAACCGCTTCCAGCACTTCCGCCACGCGGTCATCGCGCTCTTTGGAACTGGTGCCGCTTTCCAGCGATACAATCGGCTCGGAAATAATCCGCTTCACCGTATGGCGCGGATCAAGCGAACCGTAAGGGTCCTGAAAGATCGCCTGAAAACCCTTGCGCGCTTCGCGCAGGCCAGAGCGATCCAGCGCATAGATATCCTGCCCGTTGATGAGAATCTGACCCGATTGCGGGCGTTCCAGCCCCATCACGGCACGCGCCAGCGTGGATTTGCCTGAACCGCTTTCGCCGACAATGCCAAGGCTTTGGCCTGCTTCGATCTCGACATTCACACCATGCAGCACGCGCAACGCGCTGGGCTTTGAAAAGAACGATGCGCGTGGAAGCTGATATTCGCGCACCACATCGCGCACCTGCAAAATCATCTTGCTCATGACACCACCTCGCCTTCACGCGGATGCAGGCAGGCGGCGCGATGCACGATGCCATCATTCTCCGCGATGAAGTCCAGACCCGGTATCGCCTCGCGGCAATCGTCCTGCACAAAGGCGCAGCGATCGGCAAAGGTGCAATGCGGCGGGCGCGCCAGCGGGTCCGGCACAACACCCGGAATGGCGGCAAGGCGCTGACGCCCCGTACCATGGTTGCGCACCAGCGCCGCACCATGGGGCGAGGCTGCAAACAAGCCACGGGCATAGGGATGTGCCATGCGGTGGAACACGGCTTCCGTGCGTCCCGTCTCGACAATGCGGCCCGCGTACATGACGGCGATCCGGTCGGTCATTTCCGAAACCACGCCGAGATCATGGGTGATCAGCATCAAAGCCGTGCCTGTTTCGTCGATCAGCTCATCCATCAGATCGAGGATCTGCGCCTGCACGGTCACATCAAGCGCCGTTGTCGGCTCATCGGCGATCAGCAGGTCCGGCTCGCAGGCAATCGCCATGGCGATCATCACGCGCTGGCGTTGCCCACCAGAAAGCTGGTGCGGATAAAGATCGAGATTGAAGCGCGGCGCTGGCAGTCCCACGCGATCCAGAAGGCGGCGTGCTTCCCGCTCCGCATCGGCGCGGCTTTCACCCAGATGCAGACGGCGACCTTCGGCAATCTGCGCACCGATGGACTTGACCGGATTGAGCGCCGTCATCGGCTCCTGAAAGATCATCGCCATGCGCCGTCCACGCATCTTGCACAGTTCCGCTTCCGGCTTGTTCGCCAGATCCTCGCCGTCGAAACGCAAGCGACCGCGCACGCGCATACGCTCGGGCAGCAGGCCCATGGCGGCAAGTGCCGTGATCGACTTGCCGCTGCCGGATTCACCCACGATGCCGAGGCGTTCGCCACGGTTCAGCGTGAGCGTGATGCCGGAGACAATGTCTGCCGTACGAGCGCCAAAGGGCAGCTCGACGGACATATCGTCCATCTCAAGCAAGGGAGCTGTCATCTCTGCCTCCTGACGCGCGGGTCGAGCACATCGCGCAATCCGTCACCCAGCATGTTGAGGCCAAGCACGGCGAATGTGATGGCGAGGCCGGGGAAAATGGCGAGCCAAGGCGCGTCGTAAATAAAGGTCTGTGCGTCATTGAGCATCTTGCCCCAGCTTGGCATCGGCGGCTGGGTGCCAAGGCCGACATAGGAAAGGCCCGCTTCGGCGACGATGGCGAGCGCGAACTGGATCGTCGCCTGCACGATCAGCACATGATTGATATTGGGCAGTACATGCAAAAGCGTGATCGACACATCGCCACGCCCGGCGCAACGCGCCGCCTGCACATATTCACGCTTCCATAGCCCGAGCGATGCGCCGCGCGTGACACGCGCAAAAACCGGAATGTTGAAAATGCCGATGGCAATCATCGCATTCACGGCACCGGGACCGAAAACAGCCGTGATGATGACGGCTGTGAGCAGCGCGGGAAAGGCAAACGCCAAATCGGTCATGCGCATGACGAAACCGTCCACCATGCCCCCGCGTGCCGCTGCAAGCGACCCAAGCGGAATGCCGATCCCCGCGCCGACCAGCACAGCGATGATCGACACGGCGATGGAGTTGCGCGCGCCGACCATGATCATGGAAAACACGTCGCGACCGAAATTATCCGTGCCGAAGAGATGGTTGAGGCTTGGCCCCTGCAACTTGTCGCGGAAATTCATGCCCGTCGGCGAATAGGGCGTCCAGAAAAAGGAGATGAGCGCCATCGCGATCAGGATAACGGTGATCAGCGTGCCGATGGTCAGGCTGCGGCTCAAGAGCACCGTTCGGAAAATACCGGGCTTCGGCAGGATTTGCGCGTCTTGCTTTGCTGGGCTCATCGGCTGCCTCCCGTCGAAAGGCGCGGATCGATGAAGCCATAGACGAGATCGACGATGAAATTGACCGCGATCACGGAAGCGGCAAGCAGCGTCACCAGCGACTGCACGGTGACGAGATCGCGCTGCGCGATGGCCTGAAACACCAGCCTTCCAAGGCCGGGCAGATTGAAGACGTTTTCGATGATGATGGTTCCCGCCAGCAGAAAGGAGAATTGCAGGCCGATGATGGTGACAACCGGGATCAGCGCATTGGGCACCGCATGACGCCAAAGTGCCGCCTTGCGTGTCAGGCCCTTGGCGCGCGCGGTCCGCACGAAATCCTCACCCAATGTTTCGATGACGGCGGAGCGCGTCACGCGGGCCAGAATGGCGGCAAGCGGGAGCGCCAGCGCCAGTGCGGGCAGAAACAGCGAGCGCATACCATTCCAGAAACCGCCTTCCCAACCCGCAAAACCCGAGGCCGGAAACCAGCCGAGCTGCAAGGCAAACAGGAGGATCAAAAGCAGGCCAAGCCAGAAATTCGGGATGGCGACACCGACCTGCGCCACGCCCATGGAAAGCACATCACCGGTCTTGCCGCGCTTCGACGCCGCATAGACGCCTACCGGAATGGCGACCGCGACCGACAGCACCATGGACAACAGCGCCAGCGGCAGCGTGACCATGATGCGCGGTCCGAGCAACTCGCTGATCGGCACGGAATAGGTATAGCTCGTGCCGAAATCGCCTTTGAGAAAGCCGCCGATCCATGTGAGATAGCGCCACCAGATCGGCTGGTCGAGGCCAAGCTGGGTATGAAGCGCAGCGAGTGTTTCAGGCTGCGCATTGATGCCAAGGATCACAGCTGCCGGGTCGCCCGGCAGCACCTGCATCAGCAGAAAGACGATGACGGAAGCCGCAAGCGTCGTCAGCAAGAGCGAGACCAACCGCCCGGATATGTAAGCCAGCAAAGCGACCTCCTTGAAAAGACGGATATCCGCTTTCCACATTCCAACTCGCCGCACGCCCTCCCCTTATCTTATTGGGGTGCACGGCCATCCGCATGAAATCGCCCCGCCGAACAGACGACGGGGCGAACTTTGTTAGTCAGCCCAATAGGCTTGTGTCAGATCGTCCGCCGGGATCGGCATGTTCTTCCACAGACCCTTGACGTTTTTGTTCCAGACGCCGATTTTCGGCAGCGCATAGAGGAAGACATTCGGTTCATCAGCGGCCAGCTTTTCCTGCAACTTCTTGACGAGTGCGAGCTGTTCCTCGTCGCTGCCAGCCTCGGCATAAGACTTGTAAAGCGCCTTATAATCCGGGTTGTTGTAGTTGAAGTAGTACTTGTCGCGGGCATAGATATCGAGATCGCGCGCTTCGGTATGGGCGATGATCGTCGCGTCGAAATCCGACCGCTTGAACACCTGATCCAGCCACTGTGCAAACTCGATCGGCACCAGATTGACCTGAATGCCGACCTCGGCCAGCATCGCCGCGATGATCTCGCCGCCGCGACGCGCATAGGCCGGTGGCGGAAGCGTGATGGTGATCGACGTGCCTGCCGGAACACCAGCCTCTTCCAGAAGCTGCTTGGCCTTGGCCGGATCATAAGGATAGGTCTGCGAGAGATCGACATAGCCCGGATCGACTGGCGAGTAATGCGAACCGATTGGCGTGCCGAAGCCCGAATAGGTGCCTTCGATCAGCGCCTTGCTGTCGATGGCATGGGCCAGCGCCTGGCGCACCTTCACATTGTCGAACGGCGCTTTCGCATTGTTCAGCGACAAGAGAACCTTGCCCGCCGTATCGCCCACTTCAACCTGCAGCTTGTCGTCGCTCTTGAAGCGGCCGATCAGCTCAGGCGCCTGAAACATCGGGAACACGTCGATGTCACCGGCCAGGATGGCAGCAGCCGCAGCCGATGGATCGCTGACAAAACGGAACGTGACTGCGGAAAGCTTTGCAGGCTCACCCCAGTAATCCGCATTGCGTTCCAGCTCGACGCGATCGCCCTGCACCCAGCGCTTGAACTTGAACGGACCCGTGCCAACCGGCTTGGTCTTGTTCTCGCCAGCCGAATTCGGCGCGACCATCACGGCGTCGCCCCAGCCCATATTGAACAGGAAGTTCGAGGTCGGGCGCTTCAGCGTGACAACGGCGGTCGCCGGATCAGGACATTGCGTGCTTTCAATCGGCGCAAACAGGCCCTTCTGCGCATTGGTGGAATCCGGAGCGACGGCGCGCTCATAGGAAAACTTCACCACCGAGCAGTCGAACGGCGTGCCGTCGTGAAACTTCACGCCCTGACGCAGCTTGAACGTATAGGTCTTCTTGTCGTCGGAGACGGTCCAGCTTTCAGCCAGAAGCGGCTTCACCGAGCCGTCCTCGACAATGCGCACAAGACCTTCATAAAGGTTGGCATAGGTAACCTGCCGGATACCAGCGGCGGCATTGGCGGTCGGGTCCAGACCCGGCGGCTCCAGCACTTCGCCGACCACCAGCGTGTCTTTCGCGAAGGCACCGTTGATCGATGCCAGCATCGTAGCCGTTATAAGCCCGGCTTTCAGTAAGTTACCCATGGGTTCCCCTATCCCTCCAACTTTTAAATCGAGCGCCCGCCATCCACGTCGAGCGCAACCCCCGTGATCATAGAGGCAGCGGGCGAGCAAAGGAAAGCCGCCGCTTCAGCCAGATCATCGGGTTTCAACAGGCGGCCCATCGGGATGGAATCGCGGAACTTCTTGCGGATTTCTTCGGTATCCTCACCCATGAACGTGGTGAGCAACGGCGTTTCACCGGCAACCGGGTTCAACGCCACAACGCGAATTTTCGACGGAGCGAGTTCAATGGCGAGCGCCTTCGTCACCGATACGACCCAGCCCTTGGTGGCATTGTACCAGGCGAGGTTCGGACGCGGACGACCAGCGCCGGTCGAAGCGACGTTCAGAATAACGCCTTCGCCATTGCTCTTGAAATGCGGAATGAGCTTGCGCGTCATCAAATAGACGCCGCGCACATTGACGCCCAAAATGCGGTCGAACTCTTCCGGCTCCACCAGTTCGGCATTTTGCGGCTTGTGACCGATGCCGGCATTGTTGATGAGAATATCGACCTTGCCGAATTTCGACAAGGCGGCTTCCACCGCCGCATCCACATCGGCTTCCTTGGAAATATCGGCGGCCACGGCCAGCGCCGCATCGCCGATTTCGCCTGCGACGCGCTCAGCGCCTGCCTTGTCGCGGTCGACGATGACAACCTTTGCGCCGCCCTCGGCAAAGCGCTTCGCCATGCCCTCGCCAAACCCCGAACCTGCTCCCGTGATGAGCGCGACCTTACCTTCAAGCGACACTATGCTTCTCCTTAACCGTGATACACGGAGATCGTCTTCAGCGAGGCAAACCCGTAGAGCGCCTCAAAACCCTTTTCGCGGCCATGGCCGGATTTCTTCACGCCGCCGAAGGGCAGTTCGATACCACCGCCAGCGCCGTAATTATTGATGAAGACCTGACCCGAATGGATGGCCCGCGCCAGGCGGAACTGGCGTCCGCCGTCATTGGTCCAGATGCCGCAGACGAGGCCGTATGAAGTCCCATTGGCAATCGCGATGGCTTCTTCCTCGGTATCGAAGGGCAGGATGACCTGCACCGGACCAAAGATTTCCTCCTGCGCCAGACGATGATCGGCAGGCACGTCGCGGATCAGCGTCGGCAACACATAGGCCCCACCTTCCGGCGCGTCTTCCGTCAGCACGCCTTGCGCAGCAATGGCGAGCCCGCTTTCCTTGGCGAGATCAAGATAGCTCTCGACAATCGCCTTCTGGCGCTGCGACACGACCGGACCGACCGACGGATCAGCACTAGCCGGGCCGACTTTCAGCGCGCGGTAGCGTTCGCTCATGCGCGCCACGACATCTTCATAAATGCTGCGCTCGACGAGAATGCGCGACGAAGCCGAGCAGGTCTGACCGGCATTTTGGATGCCCGCATTCACCAGAAACGGCAAGGCGCGGTCGAGATCGGCATCGGCGAAAACGATCTGTGGCGACTTTCCGCCGAGTTCCAGCGTCACCGGCACGGTGTTCTTCGCCGCTGCGGCCTGCACCGCCTCGCCCGTGCGCACCGACCCCGTGAACGAGATGTGGTTGACATCGGGATGCTCGGAAAGCGCTGCGCCCGCTTCCGCGCCAAGCCCGGTGACGACATTGAGCGCGCCGACCGGAAGACCGGCCTTTTCGGCAATACGCGCAAATTCCATAATGGTCAGGCAAGCTTCTTCGGCAGGCTTGACCACGGCGGCATTGCCCATGGCCAGTGCTGCGCCAAGGCTGCGGCCCAGAATCTGCATCGGATAGTTCCACGGAATGATATGGCCCGTAACGCCATGCGGCTCATAGATCGACAGAACCGTAAAGCCGTTCTGATAGGGCAACGTGTCGCCATGCACCTTGTCGGCGGATGCGCCGTAGAATTCGAGATAACGCGCCAGCGCCACCACATCGGCGCGGGCTTGGCTGACCGGCTTGCCAACGTCCTTCGATTCCAGATCGGTCAGAAGGTCGATGTTCTTCAACACTTCTTCCGAAATGCGGTGCAGCACGCGGCCGCGCTCCGTTGCGGTCAGCTTGCCCCAATCGCCGGAAAGCGCCTTGCGGGCAGCCGCCACGGCCTGATCGATATCAGCCTTGGTGCCGCGCGCGATCAGCGCCAGATCGCTGCCATCGGACGGGTTCTTGACGGTGATATGCTCGCCGGAAGCCGTATCCTGCCACTGACCCGCGATAAAATTGCCATAACGGAGCAAACCCGCTCCTCCCGTCTGATTCTCATGCTTCATGTTGATTCTCCCGGAGAGGCTGTTCCGCCTCCAATCTTGCCGTAGTGGCGCGAATATGCGCCCGCGCCAGCCGCTCAGCCTGTTCGCCATCGCGCGCGGCGATGGCCTCAACGATGGCGCCATGCTCGCGGATGGCGTCGCGCGCACGGTCTACCGACAGCGAAAAGGACGGCGCGAAACCCTGCGATGTCATACGCAGCAGCGGCACAAAAGCAATCAGCGAGGCGTTGCCCGCCGTGTGCATCACCGCCATATGAAAATCGACATTGGACTGGGTATAGGCCTTGGCATCCCATGGATCGACCACCGCCGACTGGCCTGCAACATGGGTACGCAGCCGGGCGATATCCGCATCGCTCGCCCGCTCGGCGGCAAAGCGCGCAGCCACACCGTCGAGCACTTCACGCACAGCATAGGCATCGATCAGGCGGGTGAGATCGGCGGAGGCGACACGCACCCCGCGGCCCGGCAGATGGATGACCAGCCCGTCACGTTCCAGAACGCGCAGAGCCTCACGCAAAGGCGTGCGGCTGATGCCGAATTCTGTGGCTATGTGCTCCTGCCGGAGGATCGCGCCCGGCGCATATACGCCCGCATAGATTCGCTCCCGAAGCGCCTCTGCCACTTCGTCCAGTAACCGGGTCTGACTACGCCATTCATAAGCCGACAATCGAAAAGCCTCCCAACTTTCCGCAAACTATATCCTGGATACAAAATCGGTCAATCCGAATTTCAACGACTTTTCTGAAAAGATTGAAGCCTGTTGACGACTGATAATTCTGGGGGAGCATCCAGAAACTATGGATTATTTCGGAAGACTATATTTTACGATCCCGCTTCGGGGAATGATCATCAGTTTTCGACGGTTTCTGCCAGTATTCCGGCCAGTTGCCTGATCTGCTCGGGGCCATGATCCATATGCCGGATGACGATTTCCATCGGCTCGACAGGGGGCAGGCCCGCAAGCTCCGGTACGGCGCGATGGGAAGGCAGCATGACGCGCGTCGGCAACAGGCTGACGCCAAGTCCCTCCGCCACGGCACTTTGAATACTCACCAGACTGGAACTGGTGAACACCACATGCCACGGCCTGCCGATCCGGTCGAGCGCCTCCATCATGTCGCTGCGATAAAGCCCGTTCGGCGGAAAGGCGACCAGCGGCAGCGGTTCAAGCCGCGACATCGAAGACACCGGAAAATCCGCACTCTCAAGCCAGCTCAAAGGCTCTGGCCAGCGCATCTTGCCGACCGTCTCGCCGCGCTTCTGCTTGACCATGACGAGATCAAAGTCACCTGTCTCGAACCCTTTCTGCAAGTCGCGGCTGAGACCGCTTGTCACTTCCAGCTTGATATTCGGATGTTCCCGCATGAATGCAGCCAAGGCAGGCGTGACCAGTCGCGATGCGAAATCTTCCGGCAGCCCCAGACGAAACACCCTCGCAAGCGCGCTGCCGGTCATGGCGGCGGCGGCTTCATCATGCAGATGCAGCATGCGCCGCGCATAGCCGAGCAGCTTTTCCCCAGCATCGGTAGGTCGCACATCGCGACGTGCGCGCTCCAGCAGGGGCTGACCCGCCGCCTCTTCCAGCCGCAATATTTTCTGGCTGATGGTCGATTGCGTCGAGTGCAATTGCTGCGCGGCAACCGTGAAACTCCGGCTGTCGACGACAGCCACAAAGGCCCGCATCAGATCGAGATTGAATATAGTATTCATAAATCCACTGAATATCAGTTCAACATTTAATTTTCAAATATAAGCATCAAGCGGTATGAAAGCGATCAACCAAGGAGAGCCGCGATGCGCCGAACATCATTCAGCTTGATTGCCTTGGCATTGATTGCAGGAGCGATTGTCGTGAGCGAACCCACCTTGCCCGGCCATCAGGCCATCGCACAAACCGAAACCGGCCTTATCGAAGCAGCCGGCAGCGGCAATCTCGCCGCCGTGAAGGCCGCCATCAAGGCGGGAGCCAATCTTGAAGCACGCGGCAAGAATGGCGAAACAGCCCTGCTCGCCGCCACCCACGCCAATCACATCGATGTCGCACGCGCCTTGATCGAGGCGGGCGCGGATGTGAATGCAAAGGACGCGATCAATGACAGCCCCTATCTTTATGCAGGCGCGCGCGGTCATCTCGAAATCCTGAAAATGACACTGGCCCACGGCGCTGACCTGAAAAGTACCAACCGCTATGGCGGAACCGCGTTGATTCCGGCAGCCGAACGCGGCCATGTCGAAACCGTGCGCACGCTGATTGCAGCGGGCGTGAATGTCGATCACGTCAACAAGCTTCACTGGACCGCCCTGCTGGAAGCCGTCATTCTGGGCGATGGTGGCGAGCGTCATGTCGATATCGTGAAACAGCTGATCGATGCCGGTGCCGATGTGAACCTTGCCGACAAGGACGGCGTGACGCCATTGCAGCATGCGCGCCAGCGCGGTTTTACGCCGATGGTCGCCCTTCTCGAAAAGGCAGGCGCGAAATGAGCACCGACCGCACCTTTCTCGATCAGGCCATAGCGCTCGCCTTCGATAATGTCGATCAGGGCGGACGTCCGTTCGGCGCCGTGGTGGTCAAGGACGGTGACGTCATTGCCACCGGCGTCAACCGCATGCAGGCCGACTGCGACCCGACCGCCCATGCCGAATTGCTGGCGCTGCGCGCTGCGGGCAAGGCCCTGCAATCGTCGCGTCTCGACGGTTGCGCCGTCTATGCCAGTGGCCAGCCCTGCCCCATGTGCTTCGCCGCCATGCGCATGGCGGGCGTCGACAAGATCCTGTTTGCCAATTCCAACGAACAGGCCGAACCTTACGGCCTGTCCACCGCCAAAATCGCCGCCGAACTGGCCAAGCCAGTCAGCGCGCAGACCGGTATCCGCTTTGAACATCGCCCATCAGAAGAAGGCGAGCGCCTGCTGCGCGCATGGCAGGATCGCAGCGGCACATAATAAAGTCTCGTCATGCAGAACAATCATGCCAGCACCGGCGGCAACCAGACCGCACCCATTGCTCTTGTCGCGCTCGTCGCGCTGATCGGGTTCAACCTGCGGCCTTTCCTGACGGGACCGGGGCCGGTTCTGTCAGATATTGCCGCCGATACAGGCATGGGGTTTGGCGCGCTTTCACTCCTGACTTTCCTGCCCATGCTCCTGATGGGGCTTGGCGCATTTATCACGCCGCGCATCCAGTCGCTTTTCGGCACGCGCCGCAGCATGTTCGCAGCACTCGCAATCCTTGCAGCCGGATCGGCCCTGCGCGGTATCGTGCCGGACGGTCTGTCGCTGATATTCACAGCCATTCTCTGCGGAGCGGGCGTTGCCATGATACAGGCGCTGATGCCCGGCCTCATCAAGGCCAGATTTCCATCGTCCATCGCCGCGATCACCGGGCTTTATTCCGCAACCATCATGGGCGGCGGCGCGCTCGGCGCGCGGCTTGCGCCATGGTTTGCCGGTGCCGCCCATAACTGGCGCTATGCGCTCTCTTTGCTTGCCATTCCAGCCGTGCTCGCGCTGATCGCGGCCGTGCCGATCCTGAAAGAGGCCCCAAGCACAACAAAAACAGCGCGCCAAAAACCGGGCATCACAGCCACGCTCTTGCGCCGTCCGCGCACATGGGCACTGATGGCCGCATTCGGCCTCGTCAATGCGGGCTACTCCTCCATGGTCGCCTGGCTTGCACCTTATTATCAGACGCTCGGGCTTGAAGCCTCGGCAACGGGCAGCCTTGTCGCCGCCATGGCGATTGCGCAGGCCTTGAGCGCGCTTGCCTTGCCCATGCTTGCAAGACGCAGCACCGACCGCCGCCCATGGCTGCTTTTCAGCCTGTTGATGCAAGCTGTCGGATTTGCCGGGCTTGCCTTTGCGCCGGACATATCGCCGGTCCTGTGGTCGGCAATCTGCGGCGCGGGTCTCGGCGGCAGTTTCGCGCTTGCCATGATCACCTCGCTCGATCATTTGCCGAAACCGGAGGAAGCGGGCGCTTTGGCCGCCATGATGCAGGGCGGCGGCTTTCTGATCGCAGCGCTCGGGCCGGTCGCGACAGCGCTCCTCCATAATATCACCGGAGGCTTTGCTGCGGGCTGGATCATGCACCTCTTAACGGTCGCGGCGATCTGCCCGCTCTATCTGAGCTTCAATCCCCGCCATTATGCGCGGGTGATGAACCTGCCCGTTTCGCCCGCAAACGGCACACAATAGCGTTACCTGACCAATTTATCGGGCAAAAACGATGTTCGGCGGGCAATTTTGAGTTAGATAGCTTGCTCACCTTACCAATCGGGTTAAGGTTGCCGCCATCCCTCAGACTGGTCAATGACATGAAGCACGAAACCGTCATCAAGCAAGGCACGTCCGTCGCACCGGACGGATTGCCCAAGCCGAGAATCTATTGGGCATGGGCTACCTTGATGGTCGGTTTGACGCTTGCCGTCATTGACGGCACCATTGCCAATGTCGCCTTGCCGACAATCGCCGCCGATTTTTCCGCGGGACCCGCAGCCTCGATCTGGATCGTCAACGGCTACCAGCTCGCCATCGTCATCAGCCTGTTGCCACTAGCAGCGCTTGGCGAAATATACGGCTATCGCCGCATCTATCTGGCGGGTGTTTCGCTGTTTACGGTCGCGTCGGTGGCTTGCGTCTTCGCGCGCTCGCTCGAAACGCTGACCCTTGCGCGCGTCGTGCAGGGATTGGGCGCGGCAGGGCTGATGAGCGTCAACACTGCGCTGTTACGCTATACTGTTCCGCAGGCGAAATTCGGCACAGCCATCGGCCTCAACGCGCTCTTTGTCGCGGTTTCTTCGACCATCGGACCGACGCTTGCGGGCATCATCCTGTCCTCTCTGACCTGGCCATGGCTCTTCGTCATCAATATCCCGCTCGGTATCGCTGCGGTTGCGATGGGTCTCCGCACCCTGCCGGAAAATGAACGCTCGGCGCGCAAGTTCGATGTGGTCAGCGCCATACTCAGCGCCCTGACCATCGGCCTTCTGATCACGACCATCGACAGCGCGGGCAACGAAATCAGTAAAACTGTCGTTGTGCTGCAAGCTGCGGCCTGTCTCATAGCGGGCATCCTGCTGACGCGCCGCTCGTTGCGCACCACAGACCCGCTTCTGCCGCTCGATCTGTTGCGCATTCCGGTATTCACACTCTCGATCTGCACGTCGATCATGTCGTTCCTCGCGCAGATGATGGCCTTCATCTCGCTGCCATTCCTGTTCCAGACCGTGTTCGGCTTCGAGCCGATCGAGGTCGGCTTTCTCATGATGCCATGGCCGATTGCGCTGGCATTGGTTGCACCATTGTCCGGCAAGCTTTCAGACAAACATTCCCCGGCGATTCTTGGCCTGCTCGGCCTCATCACCTTTGCAGCCGGGCTGGCGCTGGTCGGCATGTTGCCAGCCCATCCGACGATTGCCGACATCTGCTGGCGCATGGCCATATGCGGCATTGGCTTCGGCCTGTTTCAGGCGCCGAACAACCGCATGATGATCACCTCGACGCCGCGCGCACGCTCAGGTGCCGCAAGCGGTATGCTTGGCACAGCCCGTCTGCTCGGCCAGTCGCTGGGTGCGGCCTTCGTGGCGTTCCTGCTGGCGCAATGGGGCGTGGAAGGCACGCCCTATATCCTGTTCATCGCTTCGGGCTTTGCGCTGTTTGCATCGATAATCAGTTTTTCACGACTTGGCGCCAGTCGTGCGGGAGCATGATTTCGATCATCCACAGCGATGAAAAATTTCCCGTCGAAAGGCTCGATTTCCCTGTTGCAATCTTTGTTGTGTTGGTTCATATAGCGCGTGCCTGACGGATTGGTTCTTTATTGGATCGACTGGCGCGAGCGGGTGTAGCTCAGGGGTAGAGCACAACCTTGCCAAGGTTGGGGTCGAGGGTTCGAATCCCTTCGCCCGCTCCAGTTTTCTGCACAGGTTTGTTTTCAAGATCCCGGCATTGTCCGGGATTTTTGCTTTTGAGCGGTGTGGTTTGCCACTAGAGCGGTTCCGGTTAAAACGGAATCGTGGAACCGCTCTATCTATTTGTTTTTACGCATTATCCTACGCATCGAAGCGGGATTAGAAATCAGTCCAGTGGACTGATTTCCCCGCGTAGGCGCTACGCACTTTTGCTGGAAATGCTCTAACCACCCACAATAAGCTCAGTTGTTTCTCAGGAACTTGAACGGAACGCCGGAGATGAGCGCCTTCACATAGCGCTTCTTCTGATAATAGCCATTGAGCGACACGCGCGGCAGCCGCATAAGGGATAGCAGGCTGTCACCGCTCAGTACGCCCGGCTGAGTGGTCACCCCCACGGCAAATCCTGCGTCTTCGACGGCAACCGCCTCTCGCTTGCCGACAGCGGTTGGCCAGCCATAGGGATAGGAGAACGAGCGGGGGCGCTGCCCGACATAGCGTTCAATTGCTACGGCGGATTGATCTATCTCTTGACGCAGCCTGTCGTTGCTCACACGACGCAGATTGACGTGGTTGACTGTATGCGCGCCAAAATGAACCAACGGGTCCTTGGCCAGCGAGCGCAACTCCTGCTCATCCATCACCAGATCGTCGACAATCGCTGTTGGCGACACGCCGTGGCGCTCAGCTGTCATGTCTATGCGGTGCACTGCAACATCTTCATCGATGGCCTGAACGAAGTCCGTGAGCTGATCAAAGGCTACTCGCTTTTCGTTGAGCGTCTGACAGCGAACATCCACAGGCCCACTGCCAAAATCGAACGCGAAGCGCGAGGCGGTACGCGTCAAGGCTTCAGCCGTTTCCCACCATGGGCTGCGCTTGCGTTCGACAAAGCCCGGATTGATGAAGATCGTGTAGGGGATGGAGAACTTCGCAAATAGGGGCGCTGCGAAGGTGGCATTGTTGCGATAGCCGTCATCAAGAGTGAACGCTACGAACCTGCGTCTGTCGGTCTTGTCGGCAAGCAAAGCTGGCAGGTCATGCAGATGAACCGGCGTAAGCCCCTCGTCGATTGCCGCGCTGATCGCTTGTTCCAGAAACTCCGGCGTGACTGACAGATGTGCATTGGGGGCAAAGCGCTGCGCCAGCGCCGGACGAACATGATGCAGGGTGAAGATGACGCCGCGCCCCGCAGCAGTCGGGAATGTCGAGCGCAGGCAAGGAGCCGCCGCCACCTCAAGCCCGGCCCGGATCATGGTGTAGCGTAGCGAGGCGCCTATCCCCTGGAACGATCGCATTGCACCGCGCGCCATCACAAGTGCGCCCCCAACTAAGTAAAAATCAAAAGGTCATTACACGATGGTTCGTCAACAAGTCATTGATGCATGTTGGTCGGAACTATCGAAGGCCAGCGCGCGCCAAGGACCTGCATAACGCACCTATCATGCCCTTTCGTTACACAACAGGTTTCAGATGCTGCCGATAGATACAAAAAAAAGCCCCGCATTTTGATGCGGGGCTTTTGTATTGATTTTGGTTGCGGGGGCAGGATTTGTCCCGTTCGTCGGGGAATTGATTCACTGGATCAATTCCTTATCCTCCTCACCCTTCAGGTTATGAGCCTGATGAGGTGAGACCGTTAAAAAATCGATCCAGTGAATCGATTTTAGGTCGAACGGGCTGCTGCTCCACGAAGCTTGCACAAGCTTGTGCAGCTACCATCGTGAGGTGCATGCATGAAGGATATTGGGATTTAAGAAGATTTGGTTGCGGGGGCAGGATTTGAACCTGCGGCCTTCAGGTTATGAGCCTGACGAGCTACCGGGCTGCTCCACCCCGCGCCAGGGTGTTTAATTTATAACCGGTTGGGTATTTTGAGCGATTATCGC
>NZ_JAELXQ010000012.1 GCF_016427605.1 Ochrobactrum sp. Q0168
TGCATAGCGTAAGCCTCCTCTGGCATAGCCGTGACGGGCGGTTTCAGTCCAGGTAGTCTTGGTAAACCACAGAGAACCATAAACAACTGAAATCGCTCAACTTAATTTTCGCGTAGGCTCTTAGGCTGCTCAGCATCCGCACCAGAGAACGCTCCAGGTTTCTGGGTAAAGAGATTATAGCGGATGCGCACGGTCAACTGGTTATCGGTGTGCAGCTTCTCGATGATCGCGTAGTCGTTGGAATAATTCTGCAACCACCGCCGACATTAATCACGCTGGTCACGCCGAGCGCGTTTATCTCGCGCATTATGGCGCATGTCTCAACTCTGGTTTAAGCTCTATCACCCGCCCTGTGAGAGCCTGCCGCTGCGGATTGCCATTTTTTCTGACTTTTTCGAGAAACAGATTGCTCCTCTTGTAACTGCACTGGAATAAATTTCCGCACTTCGGGTTATGCTTTCACGTTTATTCCATGCTTAGCACAAACCCTTTTTGGGACGCTCACTCACGATATGCGGCTCTCTCTCCCATTTTCCTCAAAACATCCCTGGTTTGAACATTCAGCGCGATTGTCTGCGCATGAGCAGAATGAAGAGTGGTGTGCCGATAAAAGCTGTCACGATGCCTGCCGGGATTTCCTGCGGTGCGAAGATCGCCCGGCCCAGCATATCCGCCAGAACGGTCAATATTGCGCCGATCAGCGCCGTCACTGGTAGCAGATGCCGATAGCGCGCGCCGCAACAAAGGCGCGCTGCGTGCGGCGCAATCAACCCTACGAAGCCGATTGCTCCCACGGCGGACACAGCGCCAGCCACAGAAAGGGCTGACAGTAGCAGTAGCCATAAGCGGGTCATGGCCGTATCGACGCCAAGCGATTCCGCAGCGTCGCGACCGAGCGCCATAATGTCGAGGCGTTTCGCAAATGCCATAGAAACGGCGATCAGCAAAAGCCAGGGGGCAAGTGCATTCACGTCCAGCCAGTTGCGCCCATGGGTGGAGCCCGCAAGCCAGGCAAGTGCTTCGGCAATCTGAAGCTTTGCTTCAATTACCACGACCGTGCTCAATGCTGAAAGGCTGGCTGCGACGGCAAGGCCGGTCAGTGCCGTGCGTGTCGGCGACAGGTTTTTGCCGAGCAGGCTTAAAAGCACGACCACAAGACAGGCGCCGCCTGCGGAGCAGAGCGCAAAAAGCGCGCTTCCCGGAATGATGCCGCCGAGCAGTGCGACGAGGCTTGCGAGTGCTGCGCCTTGTGCAAGGCCCAGAGTTTCTGGGCCGGACAGCGGGTTACGCGTCACGGCCTGCAACAACAATCCAGCCATTGCGAGCAAAGCGCCCGCGCCCATGGCCACCAACACGCGTGGCGCGCGCAGTGCCTGTATCGCCTGCCAGTCGATGTCACGTCCGGCAACGCCGTCGCCGAAGAGCAATCCGGCCAGAAGAGCTGCGAACAGAACTGCGCCGAGGCTCGCGTAAAGTGTGGCGGGTTGCTTGAATATTGTTTTCCCAAGGATGTGTGTGCTGCGTGCCGGTGCTTCAGCTTTCATGCGACGCAAGACGAAGATCAGCGCCGGTGCCGCAAAGCAGGCAGCGAGAATGCCTGTCGGGATGAGGGTGCCAGCGCTGCTCAGCCACTGCGCGGCGATGTCAGCTGAAAGCAGCGCAACCGCTCCCCAAAGGCAGGCAGCGGGCAAAAGCACATTGTGCCGAACCATGCCGGTGGCGCGTAGCAGATTGGGCACTGCGAGACCGATGAAGCCGATAGGTCCCGCGATGGTGACTGCAGCACCTGATAGCACGATTGTGGCGAGAAGGCCGGTCAGGGCGGTTACCTTGCCAAGCCCGAGACTAGCCGCCATGTCGCTGCCGAGCGCCATGACGTCGAACTGGCGGGCAAGGGCGACCAGCAGCAGGATGGCTCCGACGATAAAGGGCGCGAGCGGCGCAACTTTAGCCCAGCCTGTTTGTTCCAGCATGCCGGAAGACCACAGGATGATGCCCGATGCGCGATCATCTGCAATCAATATGATAGCGGAAGAAAGCGCTGAGAAGGCAAGCGAGACGGCCACGCCCCCCAGTGCCAGCCGAACCGCTTGGGCGCGCAATCCGCCGCCGACCAGCAGGCATAATGTTCCGCCCAGTGCGCCGCCGATGATGGTGGCGAGAAAGCCCGGAAAGGCAAAAGGAAGCAGCAGGTTGGAAACAACCAGTGCCAGTTGCGCGCCGCTGGTGACGGCCAGAATGTCGGGTGCCGCGAGCGGGTTGCGCAAAATAGTCTGCATCACCGTGCCAGCGGCAGCAAGTGCTGCGCCGACCAATATGGCTGCGATTGCGCGGGGCAGGCGAATGGTTTCGATGATAATCTGCGACAGCGTTTTGGGTCGCGACGGCGACTGCAAAACGTCCTGTAGCGTCACATTTCCACTGCCGATGACGAGTTCGGCGGCCGTCAGCGCGACGAGCAGCAGGATTGCCAGAACCACAATGCCAACCGTGAAGGTCGCCGTTTTTGTCTGGTTCGACGCCAGAGGCTGCGGGGTCATTCCGCGTTCCGCTCATGTTTGGCGGATGGCTGAACCGTTGGATCATTGACCCAGCGGGGCATGCAGAACGGGATCGGCAAAACCGGATGCGCCGTCACTTCGATGTCGAAATCGAAAGCTTCTCTAAGGCGCTCTGTTGTGAAAACACTTTCGGGACTACCGGAGGCCATCAAGTGGCCTTTGCGCATCAGAATAACATCGTCGGCCAGTTCCAGCACCTGATTGAGATCGTGCAGAACGGCTACGATGGTCAGGCCATGGTCGCGGTTTAGTTGCTTGAGCAGCGTCAGCAGTTCAGCCTGATGGCGAATGTCGAGAAAATTCGTCGGCTCGTCGAGAAACAGGACGGACGGTTCCTGCGCCAGCGCCAACGCCACCCATGCGCGCTGACGTTCACCGCCGGATAGCGAAGCCACTTGACGATGACGCAGGGCTTGCAGGCCGGTTTGCGTGATGGCGCGTTCGATTGCCTGTCGGTCATTATCGCCGAGACGGGAAAACAGGCCCCGATGCGGGTGGCGTCCATTTTCGACCAGTTCTTCTACTGTCAGGCCAGCGGGGACTTCCGGCATTTGCCCCAGCACGGCGATCTTGCGAGCGAGATCAATACGTTTCAGACGGTTGATGTCTTCCCCGTCGAAAAGGACTTGACCACTCGTTGGCGTCTGTAGCCGCGCCATGCTACGCAACAGCGTGCTTTTGCCTGATCCGTTGGCACCGCAAATGACGGTTATGCGCCCGGCCCGAACGGAGGCATCGACCGAATTCAGAGCCATCGCGCCGTCAAAACTGACGGAGGCGCCAGCCGTCCTGATGATTGCTTTGTCCTGCGTGGCCATCGGCTTCCAAACGACATGTTCTTCGATGCCGTGTGATAGACAAGAGGATACGGCTCCGCAAGTTTTCTAGAGCGTTCCAGTAGAGATTAAATCGTCGGGACGTTTGCATTGTTCAATGGACGCTCTGCCGACAGGTGGTCGATCAGCGCACGCGCCGATGAGGTCAGCTCATCCAGCGAACGTATGCAAAGCGACAAGTGCCGTGTGGCCCATGCATCCATCAGCGTGATTGGTACGATGCTGGTTGTTGTCATCATGCGGTGCGCAACCAGTTCCGGAATGATTGCCAGACCGACGCCTGCGGCGACCATCGGGCAGATGCTTTCGAATGTGCGCAGTCGCGTGCGCGTCTTCAGCTTAACGCCCAGACGTGCCGCATGGGTTTCGATGTGATCGTAAAGTGCGCCTGAATAGAGCCCGATAAACGGTTCATGAAGGACATCGGCAAGGCATGTCGATTTTCCGGCGGCGAGGGGATGGTCTGGTCCCGTAATCAGAACCAGTCGGTCGATGGTGAAGGGGAGGAGTGTCAGTCCAGCGGTATCGACAGCGTCCGACAATATGCCGATCTCGACAAAGCCGCCGGAAACAGATTTTGCGATTTCCGCACTCTGCCGTTCTTTCAGTTCGACGTCGATCTGTGGATTGTCTGTCATGAACTGCGCGAGCCGCATGGGAAGATATTCAGTCACGGCGGCTGTGTTGGCTGCCACACGCACGGTTGAGCGCATGCCCCTGGCATGGGTGATGAGGTCGGCATGCATGTCAGTCATCTGGCACAGCACGAGCCGCGCATGATGCGCAAGCGCTTCGCCAGCCGCAGTGAGGGTGACGCCTCGTCTGCCGCGTTCAAGAAGCTTGACCTCGCCAATGGCTTCCATGTCACGCAGGCGTTCGCTTGCCGAGGGCAGGGCGAGCCCCACTTCCGTTGCACCATGCGTGATGCTTCCGGCGTCGGCGACGGCGATGAAAAGGCGAAGGTCTGTGAGGTCAAAACGCATGCATATTTATCGCTTATATTCTGCCTTCGGTAAAGCCGAAGGTAGAATATGGAACTTCCGCATTTCGCAAAAGGAGGAATTCTCTATAGCGGAAGCATGACCCAATCAGTCGCACTTCTCGTCACGATTACGCTTACTTTCCTCGGCGCAGGCTTTGTCAAAGGCCTGACCGGCATGGGGTTGCCGACTGTTGCCATGGGCGTATTGGGGGCGTTGATCTCGCCGCTCACTGCCGCGAGCCTGCTGATTGTTCCGTCATTCGTTACCAATGTCTGGCAGCTGCTGGCCGGGCCAAGTTTTCGTGCGCTGGCCCTGCGCTTGTGGGCGATGATGGTCGCAATTATCGCTGGAACGTGGATCGGTTCTTTCATGCTCGTTGGCGGTGAAACGGTCCTGACGACGTCGCTGCTCGGCGCATGTCTGGTCATTTATGCGGGATACACCCTTTTTGCCCGACAGTGGCAGGTATCGCGGCGGCATGAAGTCTGGCTGTCGCCGCTGATCGGGTTATTGACCGGCCTGATTGCCGGTGCGACTGGTGTGTTTGTGATTCCAGCCGTTCCCTATCTTCAGGCGCTGGGCTTGAAGAAAGACGATCTCGTGCAGGCTTTGGGACTCTCCTTCACGGTATCGACGATTGCGCTGGCGATCGGGCTTTCCTCACATCAGGCCTATAGCGGCGATATTCTTCTGATTTCGCTTGCTGCTGTCTTGCCCGCGCTGGCTGGCATGGCACTTGGGCAGGTTTTTCGCCAGAAAATAAGTCCGGAACGGTTTCGCCTCTGGTTTCTCGTCGGGCTTATGCTATTGGGAACGGAAATGCTGGTGAGGCCGCTATTCTTGATAAGCTTTCAATAGCGGAAGAATTTTCTTTTCTCCTCCAATACATACGGATTTGCTTTCTTGTTCGCATATGCCGGAGACAAGATACTCACGCTGCGTGAATTGCGGGATCTGTTTCAGTTCCCGGGAAAGCTCGGAATAGACAGGCCGCCTCTGGCTGTAGTGTGACATGACCCGACATAAATCTCCTGACCATAAAGGCTCGCCTGCGTCGCGATTCCGGCTGTTTAATCCACTTCTTGCGGGCGCAACACTGCGAGAGCGCGCGATTGCCTGCGTTGGCGCGTTGATTGGTATCGCTGTCACCGGTTTTGCTTCGGGGCTTCTGCTGGGCAATGGTTCACATCTGCCATTGATCGTAGCACCCATCGGCGCATCGGCTGTGCTGCTGTTTGCCGTACCGAACAGTCCGCTGGCGCAGCCATGGTCGATCATTGGCGGCAACACGATTTCGGCGTTGGTGGGCGTGATTGTCGCTCGCTATGTCAGCGACCCGGCTCTCGCTATCGGGCTTGGCGTTGCACTTGCAATCGCCGCCATGTCCGTGACCCGCAGCCTGCATCCCCCCGGTGGCGCTGCCGCGCTGACGGCAGTGCTGGGCGGTCAGGCGGTCGCAAGCTGGGGCCTGTGGTTCCCGCTTGTGCCGGTCTGCTTCAATTCCTGTCTGCTGGTAGGGCTGGGCATCTTGTTCCACAGGCTCTCCCGGCGGAAATATCCGCATTCCGCGGCAGCCGTTCCAGTAAGTCTGCACGAAACGAAGGACTTGCCGCCTTCGGTGCGAACCGGCATCCGCGAAGAGGATATCGACGAGGCGCTGAACACGCTGGATGAGAGCTTCGACATCGACCGCAACGATCTTGGCCGGTTGTTGCGTCAGGTGGAGTTGCAGGCATCGATCCGCGCCCATGGCGACCTGACCTGCGCCGATATCATGTCGCGTGATGTTATCAGCATTGGGGAAAACGACACCGCCGATCAGGCCCGCAATTTGCTGCTGCGCCATCGCATCCTGACCTTGCCAGTGACGGGCGCGGACGGGCGACTGACCGGCATGGTTGGCCTGCGTGAATTGATTCAGCCGGGCGAAAGCGTGAAAGATCATGTGATTCCGGCCATTACGGCTGGGCCGGATGACGCCGCGTTGAGCCTGCTTCCTGTCCTAACCGACGGTCTGACCCATGTGGCCGTGATCGTGGACGAGAACAGGTTTGTGGTCGGCGTCGTGTCGAAAAGTGATCTTCTCAGCGCCATTGCGCGTGTGCTGCCTCAAGCCGCACCGGTTTCCATCCGGGCCGCAGCGTGACATTTCAGCCAAAGCTCTTACCTGTTTCCGGCAAAGTCTCTCACGGCTCTGCCGGAAATACCCTATTGAATAAAAAGCAGATTTTGGGCAGGGTTCACTCCCAAGACAATGTCGGTGAGTGAATATGTCCGTCCATCGCGTAAGCTTCTATATTCTACTGGCGCTCGTCACGATCGCCTTCGCCTGGCTGCTCATTCCTTATTACACCGCAGTGCTGTGGGCGGTCATTCTCGCCGTTATCTTCTATCCGGTTCAGCAATATCTGCTGCGGGTTTTGCGCGGACGGCGCAATCTCGCGGCCTTTCTGTCAGTGCTGATGTGTATCTGTCTGGTCATCATCCCGATGCTGATCATTTTCAGCTCGCTCGTCCAGGAGGGAAACTCGCTCTATCAGCGGCTGAGCAGTCGCGAATTTGACCTCAACAGCTATATCAACAGCATTTTATCGGTGCTGCCGGATTCGCTGGAAGACTGGCTCAAGCGCTTCGAGCTGGGCAGTTTCGCTGAATGGCGCTCGCGAATTTCATCGACAATCCTGCAAGGCAGCCAGCTTTTTGCCGGTCGTCTCGTCAGCTTCGGCCAGAATACACTGCAATTTTTCATCGGCTTCGGCATTATGCTTTATCTGCTGTTTTTCCTTTTCCGCGACGGTGCGGATCTTGGACGAAAAATCCGGCAGGCCATTCCGTTGAGTGACGACTACACCCGCCAGTTTCTGGAAAAATTCACCGCCGTCATCCGCGCGACGGTCAAGGGCAACATCATCATCGCGATCATTCAAGGGGCCATCGGCGGCGTTGCTTTCTGGCTGTTGGGGATCGAAGCTGCCCTGTTGTGGGGTGTGATGATGACCTTCTTCTCCATGCTACCAGCGGTCGGCGCGGCTCTCGTCTGGGTGCCTGCCGCGATATGGTTCTTTGTCAGCGGCGACTGGGGCAAAGGCGTCATTCTCGTCCTGATCGGAACGCTGGTTACCGGTCTCGTGGATAATCTGCTGCGCCCGCCGCTGGTCGGCAAGGGCACACGCATGCCGGACTATGTGGTGCTGATCTCGACGGTTGGCGGTATTTCGCTGGTCGGTATCAATGGCTTCGTAATCGGGCCGTTGATAGCCGCCATGTTCATTGCCGCATGGTCACTGCTTGCTGAAGAGCAGAAAGACAAGCCCATTGCCGCCGACAGTCCGAAACCATCGGCGGTGAAGGCCAGACGCTCAAAATAATCAAGGGATCAGGCGACTTTGAGCGTTTCGACCGGCAGGCCGGTATCGGTCATTTTGTTGTCGATACCGTTTTCATCGAGAAACTGCTTCATCTCCGCATAGGTTTCAAACCATGCGCGGTTGTATTTGTCGAATAGCGACTGATCCCAGTAATCTTCCAGACGGAACGGCTTGTCGCTGAAAACGTCATAACTTGGAATCTTGTAGGTCTCTGCAAATTCGGCGGTGCGGCTGTCATAGGTGAAATAGATCGACGGCACGCCATTGGCGAGCGCCATCAGGTTTCCGTGCAGGCGATAACCAAGCACAAGCTGTTGCTGGCGCACGAGGTTCTCATAATCGGCCACAACATCGGAATAGAACATCTTGTTCCGGTAGAGGTTTTCGATTTCATCATCGAAATACCAGTCGGCGGTCCAGCGATGGCCTTTCAGTGCGGCGATGGCCTCTTCCTTCTGTTCGGGTGTGCCGAATACCATCTTTTTCTCATCGATCTCGCCTTGCGCCATCAGCGTGACGTCGAAACGCTGCGCCATCGTCTTGATGAGGTCGCGGTGACGGGTGAGATATTGCTCAATGTCCTTTGCGTAGGCGGGTGAAACCTCACGGCGCACTGTGACGCCAACCTTCTCTACGCTGTCGAGTGGCGGCAGCTTGATGCGCAAATGCTGGTTGTTGCGGCGGAAGGCCGTGGGGCAGCCGATGATGCGGACATTGCGAATGCCGATATCGTTCAGCACCTGCGCCGTATAAGCGCCGCGGACGCCGATGGAAACGGTCGAATCCGCAATAATGCGCAGTACGGCCTTGGTTTCTTCGGAAAGTTCCAGCGCGCCCTTGGAGGGGGCCTGCGCGCCGATGCCAAAAGCAATGACCGGCAGTTTCAACCGTTGCAAGACGGCTATGCTTTCGCGCCAGTTCATGTCCTTGTTCACATAGTTCGACCCGCGCAGAATGACATAGTCATATTCCTCGCGCAGTTGGTCGATCTTTTCCGGCGAATAAGTGGTTATGGGAAGCTCGGACGCCTTTTCATAGTTCATCAGCTTGAGCGATGACTCGAACACGAAGGCGTCGCCAATATTGTGATAGTGATTGATGCTGCCCTGCACGTCGGTGTGACGATACCAGCGCACATTGTCGTGGTCATACACTTCTCCAGCGGGAATCATCACGAGGGCGCGGGGGGCACGGGCCATTCGGTTTTCCTTTAGTAAGAGCATTTCCAGCAAAAGTGTGAAACGGTTTTGCGTTCGGAAATGCGTAAGATAATGGTTCCAGACGAGCCAGGCTCAGCTTGCCTGAGAGAGGACAGTTTCACTCACTGCCGGCTTCGCTTTGCGAGGCTTCGCCTCGCGCAATCGGTTATAAAGGTCGAGATGCTCCTTGGCGCAGTCCACATAGTGTACAGGACGACGAATGGAATTGTGAAGTCGGTCCCATATGCTCGGCTCACTTAGGACTTCCGTGAAACGGTCGGCCAGATCTTCAGCGCTGCGGACACGGAAATGCAGTCCGTCTTCGCCGTCGCGGATTTTCTCGGCCATGCCGCCAATATTGGAGCAGATCACCGGACGCCGATGATGCAACGCTTCCTGAATGACGATGGGCGAGTTTTCCCACCAGATGGACGGCATCACCACCCAGTCGACCGACTGCATGAGACGCGGCATTTCCGCATTCTGGTAAGCGCCATAAAAACGCACGCGGGGACCGGCTTCCTCGATCAGTTTCTGCATTCGCTCCTGAAAGGCAGGCGGCTGCTTTTCCAGATTGCCGCCGAAAATCATCAGGCGGGAATCTTCACCCCACACCTGTTCCGGCACGCGTGATACCGCATCCACCAGCACGTCGATGCCCTTGAACGGGTTGATCTGGCCGAAAAAGGCAAAGCGGCTGCGGCGCGGGTTCGGGCCGGTCAGTTCGCGTGGAGGCGTGACCTCGCGAATGGCGATGCCGTTTTCGATCACAGCCATCTTGTCAGGGCTCAGGCCCCATTCGTGATAGCGGTTTGCCAGAAACTGGCTTGGCGAGATGAAGGCGTCGGCCAATTCCAGCATCCCACGCACAAAGCGTTCGCGCTTGAGAAAACGCGCTGGCGGAATCTGTGGAAAGCAGGCGTGGCAATCGATGGGCGATGCCTCGTTGCAAAGCTTCGAGGTTCCGGCTTTCACCATCTGGCCGTCATTGTTGCAGATGGACAGGAATTCGTGGAACGTGACCAGAATGATGCGATCCGGCAGGGTCTCGCGGATTGCATAAAGCGTTTCCAGCCCCAGCCCCATCACATGATGGAAATGCACGATATCTGGATCGAAATCGCGCACGAAACGCAGGAGATCGCGACGGATTTCGTCCGTATTCTTGTTCGAGAGGTAGAAGTGATCATACTCGTCGGCATGAAACAGGATTTCGTCGCTGGCGCGGCGCATGCTCATCAATGCTGTGGTGCCGTGGCGCGGGATCGGGTGACCGGCGCGCGCCAGATAGACCGATTGCACGCCGGGAATGGCGTTCAGCCCCTTATGCAGATTATAGGATGCGATTTCACCCCCGCCGAGCGAGATCGACGGGTGGGCGTGCGAGATGACGAGAACGCGGAGTTTATCGCTCATGCGGGTTCCTCAATCGGTGCGCTGCGCCTGCCGGCAAGAATATTCGACCAGCGCGCATCAAAGACCTGTCGGTCGATCCGCTCGATCAATGCGATGGTTGATGCCCGGTCGGTGACCGACACATCATCGGAGCCGAGCATTTGCGCTGACGGCAGCCAGTAGGAGCGCAGGCCGGACTGTTTGAGCTTCAGGCCAAGGTCGAGACCTTTTTCATGCGTGCCGAGATAGCCGCGTGTGAAACCGCCGACCGAAAACAGCGCGTCACGCGGCAGGATGCAGCATTCGAAGGTCGCCGTGGCGACTTCGGTGAGCGACATGCCGGAAACGGAATCCATCGGATAACCGGCATAACGGCTGATCAAAGCGCGATCCGATTGCGGCCCAGCAACCCAAGTTCCGGCCCAGCGTATGGAATCGTCTTCGTAAACCAGCGTTGGCGACAAAACGCAGTCGTGGTGTGAGTCATAAGCCGAGACGAGCTTGTTCAGCCAGCCTGCACGCCGCGGCAGCAGCGAGCCTGCCAGAAACACCACCTTGTCGGTTGTGACAGCGCGCGCACCAACTTCCAGCGCATCGTAAAGGTCTTCCGAACCGCTTGCCGAAACGAGGCGGATGCGCAGGCGATAGAAGTCCGCGAGCCTTCGAACCTGCACCCCGATGCGGTCGATGATTTCCGTTGCTGCCGCCACGACAATCGGCGCGATGCGGGTTTCTGGATCGAGTGCGAGCAGAGCCAGCAGAGGCTCTATCTCTTCCACGCGTTCATCGACACCGATGATGATCGCCAGATTAGCGGCGTGATTGACCGCGTCTTCGAAAGGGCCAAGATCGACCACGCCGAACACTTCCGGCGCCGGGCGGCTGACGCCGCTCAGCAGGGGAACAAGCTGTTGATCGACGATGTGGCGCAGCGCCCAGGCATTGGGGTCGGTTGCGCGTATCTGCCGGACAATCGCATCGCGTGATGTCACACGGGTCGGCGTCAGTGGATGAAAGGCGCGGCGTCCATCGCTGATGGCCAGCTCGATATAAAACGGCGATGTGCTGTCGCCCGCAAGTTCAGGCGCGAAGGCCACGAAACCGTGCGCGTGGCGATTGGGGTCGAGACCAGCATTGAAGGGCGGCTGATTGTCGAATTCACGCGTCACGTCGGGCCGGTCATAGCGGGTCCATGTACCGTCGATCTGTATTTCGCCGCGATGGCGGCGCAGCTTGACGCTTTCCACATGGCTGTCTGGATCGAGCAGCCAGCCGGAAACCAGTATGCCGCTGCCTTCGACGCGGAACACATTGTCGATGCCAAGCCGCACCGGAAAGGGCAGGCCGGAGACGGTTTCGCTGCCGTCGAAGCGGTTGGCGGCAGAACGCAGCCGCAGCAGAATATCCGTTGAACTGCGCACACGCGGCAGGATCGCGCGAATATGCCCCGGCGTCTCGCGCGACCCGGCCAGCAGCCTGCGATCATAGACTTCGGTGAAGCGCCAGCCGCGTCGTCCGCGAAACAACAGTCGTTCAATGTCGTTCGGCTCCACCGGCTCATTGGCAAGCAGCAATCCGGCAAAACCCGACGCCTGATCGTTGAGATCGGGACGCGCAAACACGCTGATCGAACATTCCGCCAGTGAAGAGTTTTTGCCGCTGATGAGCAGTCGTGTGACGGCAGGCGTCAGATCCTGCGCCCAGCCTTGAACGAAAATTTCGCCTTCGTCGCTACCGCCAATCAGTTCAACACAGCCATCGGAGCGCGCACCGACCTGCAACAGTACGGTGATTGCGGCAAGCTTCTTGCGCCCGATAGGACCGGAAATCAGTCCTTCCACCAGTTCATCGATGACGGTTGGCAGGCTTGGTCCGGCAAGATCGCCGATCATGGCCACGAAATCGGCGACAGGCGCTGCCCGCGAGGCGAAATTGTAACGCGCGACCTTGGCCTTGTGCTGGAACATCACCGTCTTGAGGATGCCCCGGCGCAAAATGCCGGTCGGCACAATCGCGACGAATCCATGGGTTCCGGCAGGCGACGGCTCCTTCAGCGGCCAGGTGACGAGGTTCACCTTGACGCTGAGCGCCGGATCGCCATTCAGAAAGGCCGTGACCTGATCGCCGCTCGCATTGCCGATGCCAAGCACGAGCAGAAGCGTGTCTTCGATCACGCAGCCGACAACCATCTCGCCTTCCATCATCATGGGCGGGCGTTCCGATGGCCGGGCAGGTTTTGCTACCGATTGCTGCGTGACGGGTCTTTCGTCTTGCGTCATGGGTTTCCCCTCAGCGCATCACGAAAAGCGTCAGGATGGCGCCTGCGACAAAACCAGCCATCACGTACATCAACATGAACAGCAGCTTCACGTCGCCACCGGCGCGTTTGCGCACGTCATCCATGCGCTTTTCAAGTCCCGCGACCACGCCATCCATGCGCATGATATGCACGTCGAGTTCGGTCATGCGCTGATGCAGATCGGTGCGCAGGCCATCGACGGATGCGGCGATGTCCGCCATTTCGGCAGGCGCGGCATTGCCGGAACTATCGAGCACCGGGGCCACGCGTTGCAGCGAACGCTGATTGACCTGCAACTGGCGCTGCGCGGCCATCAACATGTCGAGCTTGTCGAGAATGCGCGTCATCGGCGCTGCAATCAGTGCTTCGGCGGCCTGTTCATCGGGCTTCGGTACGCGCAGTTTCTGCTCATTGCCCGCCGCATTGGCTGCGACGACAACAAGCTCACCGGCGCGAGCGGCGGCGAATTGCGGCAGCATCACTTCGAAAGCATGCAGGCCGTCGCCAATGCCGTTGCGCTTCAGGTCGGGACGTTCCTTGTCCGCTGGTGCTTCCGCGATGGGTTTATCATCAAGCAGAACGCGGATCAAAAGCCGTTCGGTGGGTGCTCCGGGATCGAACGCCCAACCGTAAAGGCGGCCTTCCTCGATGGCGTCAACGCGTCCTTTCATGGCTTCGGTCCTCTGAGGTGCGGCGGATGCAGCCTGTGCTGCTGCCGGTTTTGCTGCCCCTTCGGTTGGAACTTTGGTCGCGATGTTCATGATCTACCTCTTATGCTGCCTCGACACGGGCCGTACGCAATGTCCCAATCAGATCGAGATAGCGCGATGCTGTCGTGTCGATGGTGTCCGGATGGCGTGCATTGTCGCTGAGTGATTGACGCAACTCCGGGTTTTCCGCCATACGGCGCATGGCTTCCGCCAGCGCCTGCGGATCATTGGGCGGAACGGTCAGGCCGTTTACGCCGTCCGTAATCATTTCAGCCATGCCGCCAATATTGGAACAGATGACCGGGCAATCCTGTCCCTGTGCTTCCTGAATGACGAGGGGCGCATTTTCCCACCAGATCGACGGCATGATGGCGCAATCGACGGTGCGGATCAGTTGCGCGATATCTTCTCGCCGATAAGCGCCACGCCGTTGCACGAAAGGGGCCGTTTCGGCAAAAAGCTGATCGATCTCGCTGACAAAGCTCTCGCTTTGAAAGGGGGCGGCACCATGCACGCGCAGTTCGAAATCGAAGCCTTCATTGATCAGTTGCTGCGCCGCACGGAGCAGAACAGTCGCGCCCTTCCACGGGTTCAGATTGCCAAAATAGCCAAAGACAGGTTTGGTTCGTTCGCGGCGCGGGGCGTCGATCACAGGGCGCTCCGGCTGGCCGTTTGGAATGACGCTGATCAGCTCTTCCGACAGACCCCAGTCAACATAACGTTGTTTCAGGAATTCGCTTGGAGACACGAAGGCGTCGACCGCGCTCAACAATGACTTGATGTGGCGCTCGCGCAGCACAAATTTGTCGAGCGGGATGTCCTTGAAACAGGCATGACAGCGATCCGGGCTGGCGCCATAGCAAAGTTCCTTGCCCGTCGTGCGCACCATCAGCCCGTCATGGTGGCAGATCGGGTAATAGTCATGCAATGTCAGCACGATACGGCAATCCGGCAATGTGCGACGGACAATATGCGGAAATTCCGCACCGAGCAGCAGAAGGTGGTGAAGATGCACCACATCCGGGCGGAAATCCTTCAGCAGTTCCACAATGTCTGGCACAATGCCGTAGAGGTCGACCTGGCTCATGTTGAAACGGTCGAAATGACCAGACCAGAGCAGAATTTCGTCGCCGCCGTTGCCAATGCTCTGGAAGCTCGTGCCCGGGCGTTCCTGACGGTGAACCTTGTTAGTGGCCCCAAGAAACAACGCTTCGCAACCGGCGCGCTGATAGGCGCGGAACAAGTCATGCGCAAAGATTTCCGTCCCGCCGGGATGCAGCGAGGGATGGTTATGGGCAGCGACGAGCACGCGTTCGGCCATCAGGCAACGCCTCCACGTTTTGCGATGAACAGGTCCTGATAGTGGTCGGATGCGATCCCGCGCCAGTGGCCTAAGGATTTCAGTTCCAGCGACAGGCCGACGCCTGCAAGGGCGCGATCCAGAAAGCCATTCTCAAAGCCGACGGCGGCGAGCGGCGGAAGCTCCGGCACATACCAGCACGGACCCGTGCCGCTGCGTTCGAAACTGAGGCGCGGGTCACGTTTGCTATGACGGTCGCGCGCGGCAATATCATCGACGACAAAAGCCGTCATGAACAGTTTGCCGCCCGGTGCCAGCACGCGGGCAATTTCTCGCAGATAGACTTTGACTTCGTCAGCGGCCAGATGCGTCACCACCGATGTCATGATAACGAAATCGACGCTCTTGTCCGGAAATGGCAGAACGAGGTGAAGCCCATCGACAGCGCCACGCGGATTATAAAGCGCATGGGCAATGTCGAGATGCTGAAACTGGAAGTTTGGATAAAGCGCGCTGATATGCTGGCGGCACCAGCTTGTGCCGCTCGCAACGGGGTCTATGCCAGCATAACGCCCCTTGGCGGGGTCGAGATATTGCGTCAGCGGCACGGCCATGCGCCCGATGCCCGAACCGATATCGAGAACGCGCGCGTCAGGCTTGAGGCCGCCTTTGCGGATGAAGTGGCCAAGAAACTCGGCACCCACAGCCCGGAAATCGCCATCGCCCACAAACACGCTGTTCGGGTCGGGTGAGGGCAGGAAGCGGTTCTTCAATACGGCATGTGTCAGCCAGCCGATTTGTTCTTCGGGAATTGGAAGTTTGGTTTCAGGCTGTTTCAGCGCTACCACGTCGGTCAAGCGACGCTCCTTTCATATTTGGCTACGATCACATTGGACGATGGTGCAGTCTGCGTGTCGTCTTCTGGCGGAGCCATCAGCTCGGTAATGTCGTCATCCCAGCGCTGGGTGTGCAGCCAGGAATTATATTGGCTGGCGAGACCGCGCATATAATCGGCGCTGCGGCGGATTGAACGGCGTTCGAAATGGTAGAGCGCAACGGCGGGGTCATAGTAGACCTGAAAGCCAAGCTGGCGGGTTTTCAGGCAAAGATCGCTGTCTTCATAGTCGCCAATGACATAGTCTTCAGTATATCCGCCGACGAGGTCGAAGATATCCTTACGTGTTATCAGGCAGGCACCTGTGACGCCGGGAACATCGCGTCCGACAAGAGCGGGCGCGTAGCTGCCGGGCATGCCCTTGTAATAATGATGGTTGAGCCAGACGCCGTGGCGGTCACGGGCGAAATAGAGGCCTGCGTGCTGGAGCGAGCCGTCCTCAAAGAGCAGGCGGGGACCGATAGCACCCAGCCGCTTGTTGTCGAAGAGCGGTTGCAGCAGTTCTTGCAGCCAACCGTGCTTTTCCGGCACGACGTCGGAGTTCAGCATTACAATGGCCGTACCAGTTGCCACACTCGCACCCGCGTTGCAGGCGCGAGCATAACCGCCATTGCGATTCATGATGACAAGGCGAAACGGCAGGTCATGCAATATATGCAGGCCGCCCAGCATGTGTTCGGTATCGTCGTGTATTTCCGGCGAATCGAGAACGAAAATCAGTTCGGCATTGGCGACGATCCAGGGATCGGTGGCGAGTGCTGAAAACTGAAAGCGCAGAAAATCGAGATTGCGATAAAGCGGGATGACGATTGACGCGACCGGGTTGGCGGGTATCGTGCCGAAATCCTTGGTTTCCGAAATGCGCACAGTCGCGCCCAGCTTCTTTTCCACTTCGGTCAGAGCAGGAGCGAGAATGGTTTCAAACACTTTCGGGCGGGTATGCTGCGGCGGCACAGCGCGCAAGATGCGCTTGCGCTGTTCCGCCGGTTCGAATGGCTGCGGGGCAGGGACAAGCGGCGCGGTTGCGCCGGACGTGAGCCGCATCTGGAAACGCGGTTGCAGAAGCGGACCAAGGTTCTTGGCCGCAGGTAGCCACGCAACGAATCCCGTTACATCGGCCTGTGGCGCATCCTCGCTCTTGGCGATCTTGCCGGGGAATTTGTGAAAATGCGCTTTCAGTGAAATAGCGCTGCCATTGGCAGGCAGATATTCAATATCGCCTAGCATCGCCGCCGGATCGTGATACCACCCGCCGACGATCAGCCCACTATCCAGAGCAAGGGCAAGGTCGATTTCTGCCGCGGGGTTATGACTGGCGGATTGTGTGATCTGGCGCACAGGCAGAGGCGAACGGCTTTGCAGGTCGATGGCTACAGCCGGGCCGCTTGGACCGAGTTTGGCGAGCTGGTTGACCAGAAATTCACGCAGATCCGCATTGCCCTGCCATTTCGTCCACCATTTGCCGAAATCCATCGGTTCTGACGATGCATCGGAGAGTTTGCGGATCGCAACGCCCTTCTGTCCGGTCAGAACGAATAGAAACGACGAGGGCAGACTTTGAGGAGATTCAACCAGCAGGTGGAAAGGCTGCCATGCTTTTTGCGATTGCTGGCCGACTGTGAAGCGCGGAGGGATAACGATGACGCTTCCGTTGCTCACACCATAAACGGCAGAGATTTCGCCCAGCATCGGATCGACAGCGGTTTCCAGGAGGTGGTGCCCGGCAACCGGCTGACCGCAGTTCTGAATTTCCCGCGGTTCTGGCGTCAACGCCAGCGTGATGTCTCGAACGAGGGATGCAAAAGTCTGATTGCGCGACAGGCGAAACGCGCTGCGCCATGTCGTCAATATGGTCGAAAGCAGCTTGATATGCCCCGGCAGGGTCAGGTCTGACAGGATGCGCTCGCTATCAAAGGAGGCAAGCTCGTTGGCCGGGTAGAGAATCGACTGAACCGTCGGGCCGAGGGAGCCCGCAGAAAGAGCAAATTCAACCGGCTCGCTACCGGTGCGCATGGCCCAGAACATGCGCGTACCGCCGCTTTCCAGTGGAATGCCGACACTGAGCAATGGCACAGGCTGGACGGGCATTTCGAGCGCGCATTTGGTCGACTGGCGCGCCGGGCTCGGAATATCCCAGACGATCACAGCAACGTCGGCGCAAAGGCGGCAAATGGAAAGATTTTCGGGTTTGCTTTCCCGGATATCACGCGTTCCGATATCATTTGGGCCGGTGCCGATTGCAATTTCCGCCGAATGGTCGAGGTTCAATGCGAATACCCTTTCATTCTTGTCGGATGCAGGAAAATTAGAGCACATCCCGAAAAGTGTGAAACGGCTTTCGGAAAAGATGTGCGTAAAAACAAATGGTTAGAACGCCGATCTGATCTAATCAGATCGAAGCGCGTTCTAACGAGGAGCCCGCATTCTGATCCGAAAACTGACAGTCACTTTTCGGAATACGCTTCAAAATCAAAAGCGTGCCCGGCGGGAGGCTGCCGGGCACGCCATTATTGGTTCAATCAGTGAACAGTGAAGTACTGGTCGGGATGTGACTGAATGTCGTCAGCATTGGTGTTCACGAGGGTAACGGTGTCGCCATTGCCGAGATCGACAACGACATTGCCGCCAACCTGCGTGACGCGATCAGCAAGATCGTCCGCAGACGTAATATCGAGGCCATTGATGCCCTTCTGAATCTGAAGGATATCCTCGCCAGGATTGAAGTCGAGAATGACGTCGTTTCCGCCGCCACCGTTGAACAGGAACGTGTCGCTCCCATTGCCACCGATAAGGATGTCGTCGCCGGTGCCGCCATCAAGGATGTCGTTACCGTTGCCGCCATACAGGATATCGTTGTGAGCGCCGCCATAGAGCAGGTCATCGCCGTTGCCGCCCTGGAGAATGTCATCTCCATTGCCGCCAAACAGCACATCGCTGCCATTGCCACCGCTCAGGATGTCGTTTCCTTCATTGCCGTAAAGAATGTCATTGCCATTCTCGCCGAACAGGATGTCATTACCTGCGCCGCCGAAAAGAATGTCGCTGCCATTCCCACCGAAGATGGTGTCATTGCCATCCCCTCCGAAGACGAGATCATCGCCGCCATGGGCACGGATGAAATCGTCAAAGCGGGAGCCGAACAACACGTCGTCGTAGGCGCCGCCTTCTAGAGTGGCCATCTGCTTCTCCTTGTGTTCCGTTGGGTTTCACAAGCCGGAATGCTCCGACCATTATGCTCGTAGTAGTCTGATACGTATCTTTGATAAATACAACATCGGAAAATGGTATAATTAAAGAAATAGCGTGTAACAATTTATTACGAAAAATTTATATTCGGGAATTGTGAACTTCTTTTAAAATTACTTTTGTATCAATTATAATTTGTATTTGGATTATATTTAAGATCAATTTACTTCAAAAATTGAAACGTCACGAAATCGACAAGAAAATGTCTATTTTTCAGAATGATGGCGCTACGCATCGTTTTCAATGCGCAGCGCCTTAAAAGTTTGGAAACCCGGTCTTCCTTGAGGGAATACTGTGGAATACCGTTTCTTTATGAATGGAAGCCAAGGTTTGAATCTTCCAGGAGAGAGACTGTCAGAGACGAAACCTAACCAATTCCCTTCTGGAACATCATGCTTGCAGACTGCTCGAAACTTCGAACAGCCCGGTTTTAATCTTCGCGGAAGGCGCGGTTCAGACTGTCAGTAATCGGCGAAACAATATAGTCGATTGCGCGACGTTCCTTGTGCACGATGATGACTTCCGCAGGCATGCCCGGATACATGCGGGCTGTTGGGTTGGCTGCAAGCGAATCTGGATTGATTTCAGCGCGCGCCACGAAATAGGCCGTGTTGGTCTTGTCATCGATCGTCTGGTCGGCGGCGATATAGGTCAGTTTGCCATCGAAGGGCGCCATGGAGCGCTGATTGTAGGCGGTCAGCTTGATCTGCGCCTTCGAACCCACCGCCACACTGTCGATATCGTTGGGGCTGACTTTCATTTCCACCACAAGCGGTTCGTTTTCAGGAACGATGTCCATGATCGCTTCGGCAGGAGAAATGACGCCGCCCGGCGTACGCAGGCGAATATTGGCAACGATGCCTTCCTGTGGAGCGAGCACCTCAACGCGGCGCATCACATCCTTGGCAGCGATGATCTGCTCTTCCGCATCAGAAAGTTCGACCTGACTGGTGGTGATTTCACCGGCAATTTCCGATTGGAGGTCGCTTTCAATGCCGGAAAGAGCGAATTCGGCACCGGCCTTGGCTTGCTCCGCCTTGGCCTTGTCGCCGGTATATTCGCCGCGGTCGCCGGCAAGCTGGCTCAACCGGGTTTCGATCTCCGTCAGCTTGGATTTCTGCGCAAAGCCTTTTTCGACAAGGCTGGCGATAGCCTTGCGCTGCTCTTCGATCAAAGCGATCTGGCGGTCGGTCGCGGCGATCTGCGCCGTCGAAGCCTTGGCCTGCTCGGTATATTGCTCGATGGTTTTCTGCTGAATGTCGATCTTGCTTCGTTTTTGCGTCTGCCGCTTTTCAAAAAAGATCTGCTCGGCGCGAATGGCGTTCTTCGCGTTCTCGCCCCCTTCCTCGAATTTATCCGGGAAGGTGATTTGGTGTTCGCCAGCCTGTTCTGCCCTCAGGCGTGCCAGCTTGGCGATGAGACCGATGCGGCGGCTTTCAAGCGATTGCAGCTGCGAGCGTGCCTTGGTGGCGTCGAGACGGAGAAGCGGCTGGCCGACCTTGACCAGATCGCCTTCCTGAACCAGCAGACGGTCGAGGATGCCGCCTTCCAGATGGCTGATGGTCTTGCGTTTGGAATCGACGATGACGGTTCCATTGGCAACGGCGGCGCTACCGAGTTCGGCGGAGTAGGCCCAGGCGAAGAAACCGCCAAAGGCAACGCCGATGGTGGCCAGCCCGGCGATGATCAGGCGGCGCAGCGGTGACTGGTTGTCTTCGCGCTCCAAATCATAGACCCATTCTGGTTTGACACTGCCGAAGCGGGTGAGCGCCTTGTGGTCGGATGATTCTGCACGCGGTGCGAGCAGATTCGAAACGCGGCGGGGAATGACGGATTTTCCAGTCATGAATTTACGGCTCCTGCCTGCGGATTGTTGTTGCCGGGCGTCAGCGACGCCACAACATCGGTGCGCGGGCCGAATTGCGTGATGCGACCGTTTTCAAGCACCAGCAGCTTGTCGGCAACCTGCATGATCGTAGGGCGATGTGCGATCATGATGACGATGGCGCCATCATCGCGTGCGTGCTCGATGGCGCGCATCAGCGCGCGTTCGCCGATGGCGTCGAGATTGGAATTGGGCTCGTCAAGCACGATCAGGCGTGGGCGATTATAGAGGCAGCGCGCAAGGCCGATGCGCTGGCGCTGGCCGCCGGAAAGCGTCAGTCGTCCGTCGCCTACCGGTGTGTCGTAACCGAGCGGCATGCGCCCGATCATTTCATGCACGTCGGCAAGGCGGGCCGCTTCCAGCACGCGGTGCGGATCGCTGTCGCCCATACGCGCAATGTTGTCCTTGATGGTGCCGTCCAGCAGCGAAACCGACTGCGGAAGGTAGCCTGCAATCTCGCCGAACGAACCGCGTTCCCAGAGATAGACGTTGTTGCCGTCGAGGAAGACGCCACCCGAAGTGGGCTTCACGATGCCGATCAGCAGCCGCGCCAGTGTGGACTTACCTGCTGCCGAGGGACCGACAACACCCAGCACTTCACCGGGCGAAATCGAAAATGAGATGCCCTTGATGATCGGAACTTCAACGCCGGGCGCAGCATAGATCAGTTTGTCAACGACGAGATCGCCATTGGGGCGCGGCGTGGGCATGGTCTGGCGGACGGCGAGGTTTTCTGAAAGCAGCGACTGAACGCGCTTCCAGCTCGCTATGGCGCTGACCCACTGACGCCAGTTCTCCACGATGCGGTCGAAGGGCATCAGCAGACGACCGATGATGATGCTGGTCGCGATCATCGCACCCGGGGTGATTTCCTGCTGCATGGCAAGCAGCGTGCCGATGCCAAGCGAGGCAATCTGGATGATGAAACGCGCCGTGCGTGCGATCGACGACAGCGCTTTGACGCGGGTGCCGCCGAGATCGAGAACCTCGAGCGCCTGCATCTGCACGGTGCGCCAGCGGCGGGCGAGGGCCGGAAGCATGCCCATGGCTTCGATAACTTCCGCATGGCGCAGGCTGCTGCCGATTTTCGTCACCGCTTCGATATTGGCCTGATTGGCCTCCTGGATGAGATTGCGAGTCAGCAGGTCGGTCAAGAGGCCACAAGCGACCAGAATGACGACCGCTACAACGCCGATGACACCGAGCATCGGATGCAGCAGGAACAACACGCCGAGGAAGATCGGCGACCACGCCGCATCAAGCGGCGCATTGATGGCTGGTGAAGTGAGGAAGCTGCGCAGCTCGGTCAAGTCGCGTAGGGTCTGGGTTGCTTTCGGCAAACCCTGATCCACCGAGGCCTGAACGGCAGCGGTTAACACGGCCAGGTTGAGACGGCGCACCAGCGCGGTGCCCATGGCCTGAAATGATAGCGCCCGGATGAACTCCAGAACGCCAAAAACGATCATCGCACCGACAGCGAGAATCGTCAGCATGGTCAGCGTGTCGAGACTGCGGCTGTTCAGGACGCGGTCATGAACCTGCAACATGTAGAGCGGTACGGTCAGTTGTAGCAAATTGATACAGGCACTCAAAAGCACCGCATAAAGCAGTCCCGACAGGAAGACGCGCCGGGCCCTGTAAATTAGGCTTTTGGGCGAAACTCCCACTTCATCGGTGGCTTTTTTGCCAGCGGGGCTCTTGCCATTTAGGTTCTTTTGGCCAGTATCAATCATACGCGGTCTGCCTTGGTATGGTCACAGGTCGTGGATATCCCTAAAGAGAGTCACCCATCTATCAGTATTATTCAAGTAATACCGCTTAGAATGTGACGGAAAAAAGTTATTACGGCGGGGAAATGCGAAAGGAGACAAGAAAATCTAATTGAAAATTTCTTCAAAATTTGAAGTAAAATTGAAAATGGAGAGTAAGAGATGCAAAAGCTTCTGCACGAGGGAGTGGAAGTCGAAACATCAATTGACGGATACTCAGCCGTCGATTTTCCTGAAGTAACCGCCGAGAAACAGGAACGCAGAAATCCGGTGCATACAGTCGTAATTACTCATTTCGAACTGGCCCGGATGATTGAAAGAGTGAACCGCCGCTTTGTGAGCCTCCTGAAGACGGAGCTGACCAAGTTGGGCGTAGAGGACATTGGCCCGGCACAGACACTTGTTCTGATGGCGATCGGCGATGTCGAACTCACTGTGGGTGAACTACTGGATCGCGGGCACTATGTCGGGTCCAACATTTCCTATTATTTAAAACAGCTTACCGATGGCGGTTATGTTGATCGCGTTGCCTCGCAGCGAGACAAGCGGTCTGCGCGCATTCGTCTGACAGACAAGGGTGAACGCCTTTGCCTCAACCTGAGAAACGCCAGCAGGGACTATCATCACATCCTTGCTCGTGATGACGATGATCTGCGAAATCTCGAAATCGCATACCAGACTTTACACAGACTGGAATTGCTGTGGGGCAACGCCGCACGGTATGGCATTTGATGTTGATCGACGAATATCGACCAAAAAACCTACACGTTTTGTGACATGCATATAGCTTTTGTGCACAGACGTGGATTTGGTCAGTTCGCTGCTTTAGCCGGGCATCTGGCCGAGAGCGGACATGATGTAAGCCTGATTTGCGAAACGGTGGACCGTCGCCTCCCTGCGGTCCGCGTCATTCGCCACAGAGTTGAATCTGGTCCTCGCGCCGATGGTGCGATGGCCAGATATCTCGAGGTTCCGGATCATCATACCCGGATCGGTTACCGTGTCGCGGAAACGCTTGAATCGATGGCGCGACACGGGCAACCGCCGGACATCGTTATCGGTCATATCGGCTGGGGCAGCATGATGTTCGTCAAGGACGTGCTGCCCTCGACGCCGGCGCTTGGCTATTGCGAATTTTTCTATCGGGCGCATGGTGCGGATGTCGGCTTTGCGCCCGATGACAAGCCTGATGTAGAGATGCGGAAGAGGCTGCGGCTTAGAAATATGGCGCAGCTCGTGACGCTCGAAAGCATGGATGGCGGTTTCAGCCCAACACATTGGCAGAAGAGCCTTTATCCGAAGGCGGCGCAGAACCGCATCGCGGTCGTGCATGAAGGCGTCGATACCAAGGTTTTCTATCCCGACCGTCACGCATCTTTGCAGCTGCCTGACGGTCGTGTTCTGAAAGCCGGAGAATCGCGCGTGATCACCTTTGTGGCGCGCGATCTCGAACCCTATCGGGGCTTTCCACAAGCGCTGGAAGCGGCAGCGAAAGTCATTCGTCAGAACAAGGATGCGATCTTCGTCTTCGTCGGCGGAGACGGCGTCAGCTATGGCACGCCTCCACCCGGCGGCGGATCGTGGCGGGAGCATCTCTTGCGCGATCACGAGCTGCCGTCCGACAGGGTGGTGTTTCTGGGTTCCATCCCCCACGCTGATCTGCGCAAGCTTTACCAGATATCGACGGCGCATATCTATCTGACCTATCCGTTCGTGCTGTCATGGTCGGTGATCGAGGCGATGGCGTGCGGCGCGCTGATCATCGGCTCCGATACGCCGCCGGTGCGCGAGGTGATCCGCGCCGGTCAAAATGGGCTGCTTGTTCCATTTTATGACACCGAAGTGCTGGCTCAAACGGTGCTGGACGTTCTCGCCGACCCTGATGCCTGCCTCAAGATGCGGGCGGCGGCGCGCCGAACCATCGAAAACCGCTTTCGGTTGTCGGAATGTTTACGTCAGCAAAAAACGTTGATCGATGCAGTATTGAATGTCCGATGAGCAGTATGTGGCGATAATCGGGCATTCAAGTGCCTGTATTATAATATAATAGCCCGCAATTCTGCGTGTTTACGAGGTATAATGAATATGTATCCATATTGTTTCAAATTTTGAATTAAATAAATTACAAATATTCGCAATATTATCATATAGTTGATGCTATATCACTGTTGACAATACATGGTCTGTATTTTCTCATTGTACTTGTAGGCCGAACCTCCCAATCGGCTATCAGACAATGGACGATTATGTTGAGCACACCACTTCCTGCGATCTCGGGGCGGAAGAACCGCCGCTATGCCATTGCTTCGATGCGTGATCGTGAAGCGCTGGAAGCGACTTCTCTGGGCGATGTGACTGCTTTCGTCGAAGGCGACGGCAAGCGTCTGCGTCTGGCGAATACATTTCCGCTCATTGCGGTTGCAGCTTCCGATGAAGGCGCACACGAACTGAACTCTATACTGCAGCAGCTTTATCGCATGCGCACCATACCGGAAGTGCCGGTCGTGCGCGTTGATGAGGCAGGGCCGCAAACCGTGCCCATGCTGGTGACCCAGTTGCTGGAAAGCAGTCTGGACCGCCTTGTCGGGCATGTCAGCAAGGTGCATGCGGAACTCGCCATGCTGCGCCGCGAACGCGAAACGATGTTCGAGAACTACCGCGCCATCGAAGACGCCTTTCATGCACGCAACTGGGATTCCTCGACCGAGATCTTCAGTCACGCGCCTTTGGTTGACCCCAAGGATGAAGGCTTTGCGCGCCTGCTGCGCGAATCCGAAATTGAACAGCTTTTTCCGGTTTCGAGCTATGCCGTCTCGGGCTTTGCGCTGCATTTCCGCGATCTGCCCGCCAACCGCAACGGTCAGCTGATCGTCACGCTGGATTATCTCGAAAACGGCGAGGGCATTGCCGAATGGCTGGTGCCGTATGGCACGCTGCATTCGGAGTGGAATTTCTTCTCGCTCCCCAAAGCCTGTGACGGCAGCCATCGCACCTTACGGCTGCGCATCTCGGCGACGGGCGGCGTGCCGCCGGAATTATCGCTGGGCAATGTGATCGCCAATGAGCGCTACGCCGCTCGCGCGCGTATACCGCATGCCGATCTCGATATGCGCCCGCTGGCGCTGAGAATCTTCACCGGCCTGCCGGGCGTGCGTCCGGCATCGCTGCCGAATGCCATTGTGCCGACCTCGATGATCAATGGTCGCAAGGTGGATGATTATCGTCTGCCGATCGAGCTTCTGCGCAATGTCGCCAATGTGTCCGTCACACCGCTTACGCCGGATTTCCCGACGGTACGCTTTCTGGAACATGAAGACGCCGTCGGTTGCCATCCGCTGGAAGAAGGCATCACCGCCGCTGCCATCCGCCGGGTTGTTGCGCCGGGAACTGTGCGGATTTCCGCCCGGGCTGTGATTGACCATCCGGAAGGCCAGCCCTGCGCGGTCGGTCTGCTGCTCGTCAATCTGGCATCCAATGCGCAGGACGAAATCGGCGCGCTGGCTTCTATGGACAGGCGGCGTTCGCAGGTTCTGTTCAGTGGCTGGTCGGAGGTGGCACCCAATCGCCCTATAGATATCAACTTCATGCTCGAAGAGCCAATCGACCGTACCATGGATCTGGTTGTGTTGAGCCGGGCCGCTGGGGAGTCCGTCGATTTCTCCTGGCTGAAGGTGTTCAACTTCCGCCTCGTCAAGCATGTCGAAACCAGTCCCGCTCAAGAGGTGCTGAAAGAGGCCGCGAATGTACGATAGATCGAAGGATTTGATCGTCGTCGCCATGCCGCTCTACGGACATGCGGCGCTGGCGCTTGAAGCGCTGGAATCGATCCTCACATCGCAGACGGTGTTTCGCACCCAAATCGTTGTATCGGTGGACGGTGACCCGCGTCGCGAAGTGTTCGACAGTCTGGCACTTTATTCCGCAGCCCATCCGAATATCCATGTAATCTTCGGCGAGAATGCGGGGCCAGGCGGGGCGCGAAACCGCGCTGTCGAATACATTCTCGAAGAGATGCCGGACGTTAAGGCGGTCTACTTTGTCGATGCCGACAATCGCGTGCAACCGCACACGATTGATACGCTTTACCGCAAGCTTCTCGCGTCGAATGCGGGCTGGGTTTACACGAACATCGATACGTTTTCGGTCAACTGGCGCGCCCATTACGGCGACAGCTATTCGCGACTCATTCACTGCATCACAGACAATATCTGCGATACTGGCTCGATGATCTCCGCGGATGTGTTCCGCAGTGGCGTTCGCTTCGATGACGACCGCCAGAACGGCTTTGAAGACTGGGAATTCTGGCTTTCAGCCATTGAGGCAGGCTTTGTCGGCACGCCATGCCATGACACGGGCTTCGAATATCGCCTGCGTGCCGAAAGCCGCTTCAAGGAAGCCAATCGCGACCGTTCCGGTTCGATCAACTTTCTGCGCAAGCGACATAAGGCACTGTTTCGCCGTCCGACACTGGTTGGTTTCGAGCATGAGGAATGCCCGCGTTACGGCGTCATTCGTGCAGGGGAGGGAACGGTCAGTTTCTTTACCGATCCGAGCCTTGGCGCGACTGATCTCAAGTTCGATGATGCGATCCGGGCCTTCTGGGGTAGTGTGTCCGAACCCGACAATTTCCATTTCCCGCCATTTCTCGCCTCGTCCAACACCGAGACTCTGAAACTGCTGACACGCTCGCGTCTGTTTCCGAACATTCTGTCGCGACTGGAAAAGCTCGCCGAGCAGGCCAACATCGTTTTCGTGGAATTGACGAATGTTGAAAACGAGCGGCGGATCGATACCGAAATGATGCCGTCCGGTGCAAGGCAACCGCACGCCGATCTGATTTTCGTTTCGACCAAGCTGATCCGCGACATCATCGAGAACGATGCGCTCAACTGGTTTGCGTCGCTCGGCACGCAGCAATTGTGGCCCACATCGGCGCGCATGAAAGTCCGCTTTCCGTTCCCGCGGGTGCGCCAGCGCCGCGCCTTGTCGCGACCGGAGCAATCCATGCTCAATCTGGTCACGTCGATTGCCACAAGTCCGCTGAAGCAGAGCGCGGCCATGCGCTGGACGTGGCGTCCGCGCCGCTTGCCCGCTTTGTCGGATATGTATCAGGTGCTGCGTGACGAGCTTGGCGGCGGGCCTGTTCTGCCGCTCGCACATAATCCTGCGAAGAAGAAGACAGCTGCCGTTCTGGTGCCGAATGCATCGTTCGGCGGCGCGGAAAAGGTGGCCTATGCGGCTGGCCGCGAGCTGAAGAATCAGGGTTTTGAAACCCATCTTTTTGTGCTCGGCAACGAACGCATGGACGTGCTGGACGAGTTCGACCAGTCCTTCGATTATCTCCACTTCTGGAAGGATGGTATTCCGGCCTGGGGCGATACGAATCGCTTTCTCGGACAGGACTTCATCACCGAGGACCATCCGCTCGACTGGAGCATCTTGCGCGGTCAGCTGTCGGGCTTCGATCTGGTCGTGAACAACCACGTCATGGCGGCGCATCCGCTGATGGGTAAGCTGCGATCAGAGGGAACGCGCACGGCCTGTTATCTGCATGTGGTGGACGAAACCGTCTTCCGCCGTCAGGCCGGGCAGCCCTATGCGGCCATCGCCTTTGAACATGCCTATGACGCCTTTCTCACCTGTTCGGATCAGCTGAAAATCTATCTGCATAGTTTCGGCGTGCCGTTCGAAAAAGTCTTCTCGGTGCCGAATGGCGCGAGCTTCTCCATCGATGCGAAACAGCGCGCGCAGGTGACTGCAGCCCGGAAGGAAGGCCGTAAAGGCCGCCCCATGCGCATCCTCTATATGGGACGCCTCGACCGCCAGAAGGGCATCGACCGGCTGCATGACGCGATCATGAAGCTCAGAGAACAGGGCATTTCCTTCGATGCGCAGGCGATTGGCGGGGAGATTCTCTCTGATGATCCGAGCGCGTCTTGGATGACGAAGCTGCAAGAGGCGGGTGTCCGTGTGTCGCCCCCGGTCTTCGACGGCAAGGATATCGCGAACCATCTTGCCTGGGCCGATGTGCTTTTGATGCCTTCTCGTTGGGAAGGTGCGCCATTGATGATTGCCGAAGCGCAACAGCTTGGCTGTGTGCCGGTGGCAACAGCGGTTGGTGCGGTTGATGAACTCATCAATCATGGCCGCGACGGCATCCTGATCCGCAATGGCAATGATGCACAGATCGTCGCCGACATGACGCGCATTCTGTCCATTCTTGCGCAGGACAATGACGCCCTTATGCGCACGGCGGAAGGCGCTCTTGCCTCCGCAGCACACCGCACATGGAGTGCTGCATTTTCCGACTTCACGGATTGGGCCAATGAAATCAGCCCTGTCTACCCGAAATCCCGGTCTTCCCAGCCGGACGTTGCAGATGATGCCAGCGCGGTTGCCGTTCTCCCCGGCCGCGCAGTTGCCTGATTATACCAGAAAGGTCGACCTATGAGCCGCCCAGCCAACCCACGAATTCTCGTCACTGGCATTCCGAGCCATTTGACCCGCCTCATCCAGAGAGCGGAAAAGGCGCAGGTTTATTATTCGGAAAAGCAGCGTGTACCGGAATCCAAGGATAATTTTATCCAGGAACTGAAGAACATCAGCAATACGGGTAATTATCTGATCGGGGAGGGCGCCATGACCGCCCTTCTGCCATCCGCCAAGCATGTTCCGTTCTGGCATCTCTATAATTGTGTCAATAACGGAACGGGTCTAGAAGAGATCAATAAGGAATTCGATATCTGCGTCTTCACTTGCGCCAATCTTTTGCGCAAGGGCCTGTCTGCGGATGCGGAAGCTCTGGTTTTGTCCAAACTGGACATGCCCGTGGTAATGCTCGGCATCGGCATTCAGAACCGCCCGGACATTGAAGGAGAAGACGGTCTGCCAGCAGGCACGAAGAAGCTTCTCGAAGTGCTGAAGTCCCGCGAGCATTATTTCCTCACACGTGGTGAGAACGCAGCCGGTTATCTGCGCGATCAGGGCTTTTCCTATGTTCGCCCGGTTGGCTGTCCGTCGCTCTATTTCCGTCCCGACAATATGCGCAAGGCGATCAGCCGTCTGCCGGATGTGAAGGTGGGCGAGGGCCGCACCGTCTTCACCGGCTATATGGGCGCGGAGCTGGAAACCATCGGCGACATGAATGCGCTCAGCTCCGATGACGGACGCTCGGCCTATGTCGTGCAGGACGAGCTTTTGCATTTCGATATGCAGCTTGAGCCGGATGCCAATGGTCGCGCCTACGATTCAACGACGGGCGAGCTGGTCGGTCCGCTTACCTATAAAGGCTCCGGCGATCTCAAGAAGAAGATCAGCGTCCACGCTTTTCTCGACACCAATCAGTGGCGTGCCTGGTGCTCGACCATGGATTTCTCCTTCGGTCGCCGCTTCCACGGCAATGTCATTTCCATGCAGGCCGGTGTGCCGAGCCTGATGGTGGCCGTCGATGACCGCATGCGCGAAATGTTGAATTTCTCTGGTCTACCGAAGATCGACGCGCGCGATCTCAACGCCGCCAACGACCGGCGTGCCTTTGTGAGCGATCATATTGCGGCGATGAACATCCCCGACGTGATCGAAAAATATTCGGACCGCGAACGCAACTTCCGAAGCGCCCTTTCAGAAATCGGCATTGGATAACTCCCGATCCAAGAAGCCGTCTCATAACTCCAGCGAAGATGGATCATCATGCGCATAATGATTACCGGCATCCCGTCATATTTGATGCGGACCGTCGAAAGCGTTTCCGGGGCGAGCGTGAAGCATCGCCCCTATTTCGAACCCATCCGCACGAAGAAGGATGTGATCGATCAGGTCAAGAAGATTGCCAATACGGGCAATTATCTCATCGGTGAGGGCGCTGCCAACGCCGTGCGCGGCCACGACGTGACCTATGTTCCGTTCTGGCATCTGGCCAACAGCCTCAATTCACCGGACACCTATGCGAAGCTCAATGAGAGCTTCGACCTGTGCCTGTTCGCCTCGGCCAATCTCTTGCGCCCGGGCTATGCGGCAACGACCGAATCCTTTGTCTTTGAAAAGCTGAACATGCCGATTGTCGTCATGGGCATCGGTATTCAGAAGAAGGAAAATCTGAAGGAGGAGCTGCCGGAAGGTACGCGCCGCTTCCTTGAAGTTCTGCGTCGCAAGGAGAGCTTTTTCCTGACACGCGGTCATTTCACGGCTGAATTCCTGAAAGATGCGGGCATGAAATATGTCCGCCCGACCGGCTGTCCGTCGCTCTATTACGCACCGGATCAGATGAAGCGCTCGCTGAGCCGTCTTGCCGATCCAAGCCTCGCGGACGCACAGAAAATCTCCTTCGGCGGTTATCTCGGCAGCGTTGCCGATACGATTGTCGATGCGCATGCACTGCTCGAAAAGGACAGTGTCGCAAGCTATGTCATTCAGGACGAAGTGATCGTCTACAATATGAACATGGCCGGTGAAGACCATTCCGAAGCCTATGATCAAGCGGCAAGCCGTATCACGGCCCCCGTCGATTACAAGCATATGGAAAAATGGCAGCGCAAGAATGAGCTGCTGGTGTTCTTCGATACGCACAAATGGCGCAGCTGGATTTCCAGTCAGGATTTCGGCCTGAGCCGCCGCTTCCACGGCACGATTATCGGCATGCAGTCCGGTATCCCGGGACTGATGATCGCCGTTGATGATCGTATGCGCGAAATGCTGGGCTTTGTCGGCTTTCCGCATATCGATGCCAGCGTCTGGAACCGCGAACCGCAGAAGAAGGCTTATCTGCGCGACTTCCTTTCCAAGATCGATGTGCCTGCCGCCATCAATCGTTATTCGGAATGCGAAGCTAATTTCAACGGCGCGTTGAAGGATATCGGCATAAGATGAAACGGACGGTCAGGAGCACCGGGGGCAGAAAACGGGCAATCGCAGCGCTTTTGGGTGCTGTCCTGCTCGGCATCGTGCCGAACGGCGCTCTTGCCGATACGCGCTTCGGCGTCAACCGCGTCAATATGGCCTGGTTGCCTGCCGCTGAGCGCGGACAAATATTCGACCAGATGGTGAAGAATGGCGTTGTCGCTGTGCGTCTTTCGCTGACGCGACCCATCGACCAGAGCATAGATGCAGTCCGGCTTGCGCATGAAAAGAAACTCGCCGTACTGCTGGAAGTCTCGCTGAACAATGTGGATTTTTATCCGGAAGGCACCAAGCCGCGTTCCGGGCGCGGACGCATTTGGGACATGTACCGGCTATCGGACATTGATCCGATACGTTTCCAGACAGCGATTGGCGATGCGCTGCAAAAGATCGACGCGCTTGGCGTGCCGCTCATTGGCGTTGAGACCGGCAATGAAATCAACTGGGGCGCCTATAATGGCGATCTGGCCATTCTGCCGAGCGAAAAGACAAAGACCGCTCGCTCGTTGAGTGAAATGGAAGAACTGCCGCTCGTGGAGAAGGGCGCGGAGAAATATGTCGAATTGCTGCGCGCCGTTCGTGCCGAACTGGCGAAAACCAGGTACAACACAAGCGCCAAGGTGGTTTCGGCGGGGCTTTCGGATATCCCCTTTGCCGATGCGGATCGGCGCGGGATCGATACGGTCGATCCGGCGGTCTTCACCGATCTTCTGAAAAAGCATGGCCTCGATACGGTGGCCGATGGCTATGGCATTCATATTTATCCCGGCAGCAGTGGAACGCGGGCGGCGCGGGCAAAGCATGTCGACAAGGCGCTTTCTTTCTGCGGCGGCGCGGATGGAAAGCCATGCTGGATCACCGAATGGGGCTTTGCCAACAAATCCAAGACCTGCCCGGCAGATGACGATAATCGCCAGCAACTCATCGAAAAGGCGCGGGAACACTTCCGCCAGATGATGGATAGCGGCCAGATCGCGGCCGCTTATTATTTCGATTGGGATGAGGGAACATACGGCGTCTGGCGCTGCGGGGCTCTGACTCCGGCAGGCCAGACCGCAACGGTGACGAAATGAAACTCAAGACTGTAATCATTGGCGGTTCCAACACCGTCATGCTGCCCGGCTATCTGCCGACCCTGCTTTTTACCATGGCGCGCCGCGGGGGGGGGCTGGGTATTGTAGCGGATCTCGCGGTTGGCGGCACGACGAGCGCCTTCGGCCTTTACCAGCTGAAGATTTTCGAGCAGCTCGAAGATTGCGAACTGCTGCTGATCGAATATGCGATCAATGATGCATTTGTTTATGGCGATGAGCGCAGGCCTTTCCGCCATTGGGCGCGGTTCTATGAAGGGATTATCCGTTACGCGTTGGAACGCAATCCGAACCTGCGCATCGCAACGCTCGTCTTCGGCGCGCGCAACGGGTCGTTTCTGAACTCGGTTCCCTCCATTGATGCGGGCATTAATTATATTTCGCAGTGGTATGGCACGATCTGCGCCGATGTCTCGCGCATGCTGATGCAGCAATATGGCCGCGATGCCGTGACCCACCCGTCTTTCTATCTCGATCAGGGCCATTATTCGCGCCCCGTCGCTACCGCCATCGTTGCCAATCTGATTGCCGATGTGCTGGAACCGGCGCTTTCCGCGCCCCATCGGCCAAAGGCGCTGCCCTTTGCCATCGATCCGGACCATTTTGCCAATGCACGCGCGCTCAGCGGCGTGCAGCTTAGCAAACGTCTGGGGCGCGTTCCAGTGGAGTATAGCAACCGCCGCTTTTCCATTTCCGCCCTGAACCTCGGCAATGAGCGCATGCGCTTTGAAGTGGAGAACGGCCAGTTGCTGGCGGTTGGCTATGTCTGCGATCCACGCACGTCACCGCTTGATGTGCGCATCGGTGACGAGTTGCACCGCGCTGCCATGATGAAAGGCGGTGTGCGTGATGGAACCTACAAGTTCCTCGCCTCAATGCTTAGCTTCGAGTTTCTCTATGGTGCCAGTCTGCTTGATGCGCGGGGCAATGTGGCGTTGACACTTTCTAGTGCGGATAGTGATGTGGAGCATAAGCTGCACGTTCCGAAAGACAGTGTTCGTCAGGATGAACTGCCAGCTGAACCGGTTTTGCCGATCTCCGGCATATTGTTCTCCGGCAATCTGAAAGTCATGTCTTTGGAAAAGAAAGTCGTGATGAGCGAGCCCATTTCGGAAGCTGCGCAATAGACATTACTCGACGAAAATCTTGACGCTTGCCGCACGGCCCGCGGAATCGATGACGGTCAGGGTTGAATAGCCAGTACCGTCCGGTTGCCAGGTGGCGGTGCGGCGGCGTTCAGGTTCTGCGACGGGCTTGCCGTTGGCGAGCCAGCGAAACGGTGCGCGGCCACCCTGCAATTTCAGCACGAGCGGCGATGCGGTTTCAGTCAGTGCTTTCAAGTCCACATGTGCGCCTTCGGGCGGAAAGATAATGCGCGGCGCTGGTTCTGTTGCCGCCTTCAACACCGGAAGTGGATCGCTGGCCGATGAAAACCGCGTCTGCGTTACCGGCAGGTCTGCACGTGCCGTGCGGAATGCTCCCGCTGGCGCGCGCGGCAACGGCACGGAAACCACGCCCGACTTGACGAATGCATCAAACAGGATCGGCGCGGCGGACGCATAGCCGGCAAGCCCCGGCACGGAGCCGCCATCGGCGCGGCCAACCCATACGCCGAGAACATAACGCCCGTCATAGCCGACCGACCACGCGTCGCGATATCCATAGGATGTGCCGGTCTTGTAGGCGAGGCCCCGGCGCGGTGCACCTTGCGGCGGCACGACACCAGCCAGAATATCTCCGATCTGCCATGACGCCTGTTCGGTGAGAATGGGGCCGGAGGGTTGTGTCGGCTCAGCCGTTTCGGTTCCGTCGCGCAAGGCGGCGCCACGCCCGCCATTGGCAAGCCCGGTATAGAGCTGCACCAGATCGCGCAGGCTGATCCCGGCGCCGCCAAGCCCGATGGCGAGACCGGGCGGCTCGTTCTTCGGCAATTGCAGATTGACGCCCGCCTGCCGGAAGCGCGTGGTCAAACGGGCAGGGCCAATAGCATCCAGCAGGCTGACGGTCGGCACGTTCAGCGACATTTGCAACGCCTGTCTTATGCTGACATCGCCCTGATAGCTCATGTCGAAATTGCGCGGACGATAACCGGCAAAGTCCTGCGGGCGGTCTTCGATAATGGTTTCCTGCGCGATCATGCCCTGTTCGAAGGCAAGCCCATAGATGAAGGGTTTCAGCGTCGATCCGGGCGAGCGCACGGCGCGGGTCATATCGATCCAGCCTTGCCGTCTGCCATCGAAATAATTCGCCGATCCGACTTCGCCAAGAATATTGCCATTGCGGCTGTCGGCCAGAACCATGGCCACCGAAACTTTAGAGCCGAGTTTCGATGCCGCCTCCCGGGCCGAAGCTTCGAGACCACGCTGGACGGATTTCTTCAGCGTCAGTGTGTGACGGGCTTCAGTCGGCGCTTTCTTCAGCGCCAGATCGGCAAAATGGGCAGCAAGTGCTGGCAGAGCATGACGCGTGGCGGAAATGGCCTCGCGCTTGCCGCGTTGGGCTTCGTCGGCGGTCAGAACATCGGCCTGAACCATCCGTGTTAAAACGCGATCACGCGCTGCGCGCGCGGTGCTGGCGGCGCGGTCCGGGCGACGACGTTCCGGCAATTGCGGCAGGGCGACCAGTATTGCGGCTTCCGATGTGGTAAGCCGCAGCGGTTCCTTGCCGAAATAGGCAAGTGACGCCGACCGCACGCCTTCTAGATTACCGCCATAGGGGGCGAGCGTCAGATAGCGCTCCAATATTTGGTCCTTGCTTAGACGGCGCTCAATCTGCACGGCGCGGGCAAGCTGGCGGAATTTGGAGCCGAAGCTGCGGCTTTCGCGTGGTTCAATCAACCGGGCGAGCTGCATCGAGAGGGTGGAGCCACCTGACACGATACGCCGGTTACCGGCAAGCTGCACCGCTGCGCGCGCCAACGCCCATAGATCGATACCACTGTGATCGTAGAACCGCTTATCCTCATAGGCGATCATCATTTTCACGAATTTCGTGTCGACATCTTCAATGCGCGTGTTGAGCCGCCAATAGCCGTCCGGTGTCGCATAGGCCCGTAACAATTCGCCGTCTCGATCCATCACTTCGGTGGAGATGGTCAGGCGTTCAGGTAAGGGTGGAGGAAAAGCGCGGTCAAGCCAGTCAAGGCTGACCGTCGCAAGAGCGGCGATGCCGAGAATTGCGGCACCGCCAATCGCTATTTTCCAACGCCGTTTCATGTGTTGATCATGGCCTCACCGAAAACGGTCAGGGCGCAGTCACCTCCATCATTCCGGTCGAAGTGCGGGCGGAATATTGCGGACGGTACATGTCTTCGACGGTGGCCGCGGGATGGGTGTAAAGCCCCGGCGTTACCGCACGCACCACATAAGCAAGTACGATCTGCTTTTTCTCGCCTGCCGAACGGTCGAATGCTGCGACAAAGCGATCATCGCGGAATTCGAGATGCGCGGCTTCGGTGCTTTCAAGCCACGGGAAATTGCCGAGATCGGCACTGGAAACCAGACCCGGATTGTCGATCTCCAGACCGGCTGGCAGAAGATCGGTGACCAGCAGGCGCGACTGCCATTGTTGCAGATCGTCGATCTTCAGCACCACAACGAAACGCTCGTTCTGGTTGATGCTGGTGATATTCGCTTCCTGCCCGTCGAGCGTGTAATAGGCGCGCTCGATGTTGAAGCCTTCGCCACCGGCAGGCAGTGATTGCGCAGGCGGCGCAACGGCTGTCACCACGGCGTCCACGGCATCGCTGCCCCGGTTCGTTACGACAAGCGGCTGTGCTTCAAGCGCGTTGCCGTTGACGCGTTCGGAGAAAGCGCCTTCATGGGCCGTGCCGTTAATGTCGAGATTGATCGCGGCATTGTTCTCCTTGAGACCACGGGCTGCGAGTAGCATCCAGGCCTGATCCTGCGTGCTGAGATATTTCGCCTGGTCGCGTTCGTAACCAACCAGCGTGACGAGTGATGGCAGCACTTTCGGTGCGGGCTTGCTTTCTGCGGCCAGTGCCAGCATGGCCGCACCATCACGCAACCGCGAACCATAATCGGAGCGATTATAGTCGAACGCTGTGTTGGTGCTTGCGCGGTCGAGGGCGACGTTGAACACCCGATCCGAACGCTGCTGGTCGCCGTAAAGCGCCAGACCTGCGGCCAGCTGGGCAATTGCCATCGGGCTTGCAAAGTTATCGAGCTGCGTATCCGCGTAGTAACGCAGATCGCCGACTGATGCCTTCTTATTGCGCGCCAACACATAGAGCGAATAGGCGATCTCGTTGCCGCGATCCTTGGCGTCAGTCGTATAGCCAAGCGCGTTTTGCAGGTTCGACAGCGCCGAAAGCAGGGCTTCCTGTGGAACCACATAACCCTTTTCCCGGGCACGGGTGAGGAAGTCGGTGACATAGGCGTCGAGCCAAAGATCACCAGAACCCGGTCCCCACAGGCCGAACGAACCGGACGAAGACTGATAGCTCAGCACGCGATAGATGGCGTCCTGCACGCGCTTCTTCAGTTCGTCCTGATCGCCAAGACCAGCACTTGCTTCGGAGCCAGCCGCCATTTCGCTCAGATAAAGCAAGGGGAGGGCGCGGCTCGTCGTCTGCTCGGCGCAACCATATGGATAGCGGTCGAGCGCCATCAGAAGCGACGGCACGTCGAACGCTGCGCTGCGGGTGATACCGACGCTGACGAAAGCACCGTCGAGCAGGCTTTCCGACAGCAGGCCGCCATCAATCTTGAGGCTGCCGCCATTGGCCGGAAGGCTGACCACCTGACGCGTCGTGACCGGCAGATCGACCGGGCGCACCGGTAGCGACAAGTTCTGTTCGATGGATAGTCCGGCATCATTGGCAAGGCGTATCGTAATATTGCCCTGTCCCGTCTTCTGCGCGTTGAGCGGCACGGCGACCGATTGGCGTTTGCCACCGGCAAGCGCAAGCGTGTCAGGATAAGAGCCGATTTCCGTGCCGAGATTGTCGCTCGTTTCGACGCTCAGACGGTAATTTCCGTCAGGTGCGTCCGTATTGGCGATATCGAGGCGCAGTGTTGCCTGATCACCCGGCGCCATGAAGCGCGGCAGGCCAGCCGTAATGACAACCGGATCGCGCACGATCACATCGCTGGATGCGTGGCCCACGGCCTTAGCTGTCCAGGCCACGGCCATAACGCGGACGGTGCCGTTGAACTGCGGGATATCGAAATCAACGGTTGCCTTGCCATCGCTATCCAGCTCGACAGGGCCAGAGAAGAGAGCAACCAGCTTTTCGGTCGGCGGGCTGCCTTCCGCAGCCATGTTGCCGCCGTCACCGCCGGTGCGCAGCTTGCCGGTGGTACCCAGCGAACCGTCGATAAGGCGTCCATACATGTCGCGCAGTTCAAGGCCAAGCTGGCGCTGGCCGAAGAACCAGTTTTCCGGGTTCGGGGCCTGATAACGGGTCAGGTTCAAAATGCCGACATCGACGGCGGCAACCATGACATAGGCCTGCTCGCCGCCAGCATTTTCCACCGAAACGGGAACCGAGAGCGTACCGCGTGGAGTGATCTTCTCCGGTGGCGTCAGCGTGACGGCCAGTTGTTTGTCGGCGGGATCGACCTTCAGCCATTTAAGGCCGATGGCGCGAGCCGGCATGCGGCTTTCCTGCGCGCTGCCCGGACGGAAGAGCGTTGCGGTGACATAAGCGCCAGCGCCCCAGTCTTCGCCAACTGGAATGTCGATGGTTGCACCGTCAGCCGATACGCTCTCGCTGATGGTCGTCAGCAGCTTTTCCGCGCCGATGGTGATCAGCAGCTCACCGGCAAAACGCGGGCTGACCTTCAGCTTCGCGGTTTCACCGGCTGCGTAATGATCCTTGTCGAGCGCGATTTCGAGACCGTCGGGCGTTTCCGTCGAAGTCGCGGCCACATACCAGCCTGCGTCGAATTCGTAGCTCGAAGCCGGACCGGATGCATCGCCGGTTTCGATTTCAAGGCGATAGCGGCCCCAGTCGACCGGCTGGGTGATGCTGGCTTCCGCATCGGCCTTGAGGTCAATCTTGCCGGTTGCGACCGACTTGGTGAAGGTGACCGGCTCGTAGTTCCAGCTATTGCCGCTGCGATACCATTGGTAATTGCGCTCAACCTTTACCAGCGACCAGACGGCGCCATCAAGGTTGGTGCGGTTGCCCTTGGCATCCGAAGCGATGAAGCTGAATTTTGCAGTGCCGCCTTGCGGAACTTCGTCACCGGAGAAATCCGGTCGGATGCCGATCATCGATCCTTGCGGACGAACAGCAAGGTCGAGCTTGCGTTCCACAGCACGACCGCCGCTTTCGCGCATGCGAACGGTGACGGCTGCATTGATCAGACGGGTGGTGGATGGCAGGTCATCGATCACGACCGGGAAGGTCGCCTTGCCATCGTCGCCTACCTTGGGCAACTGATCCAGCGGCAGGCGGGTGGCTTCGCCCAGACCTTCGTCGGCCAGCCCGAAATAATAGCCCTTGAAACGGTCCCAGTCGCGCTTGGTCGAAAGCGTGACTTCGCCTTCCAGCGCCAGTCCGGCGGCGGGCGCACCATAGAGGAAGCGGCCATCGACGGTTACATTGGCAGCTTCGCCGCTGGCGATTTCCGGCTTGTCCGATGTCAGGTCGAACTCGATGCGGTCCGGCACGAAATCTTCAACCAGGAACATCTGCGAGGCGACCGCCGGTTGCTTGGGGTCGGTGTAGATGTTCAGGTTCCATGTGCCGCGCATGGCATTGGCGGCCAATGTCAGGTCGACGGAATGCCCGCCAGCCTTGCTGCTATCCGATACAAGGCGACGATCTTCCACGCCGTCCGGGCGTGTGAAGATGAAGGTCAGCGGCAGATTATCCACGGCGAGCGACGCATCATCCCGGGCAAGGGCTGCGGCATGAACCACTTCGCCTGCACGATAGATGCCGCGTTCGGTCCAGGCATAAACGTCGAGCGCTTTCGGGGCGGCACGACCGGTGACACCGCGGTCAGAAAGATCGAAGCCTGCGCGCGCCATGTCGAGGAAGACGAAATCATCTTCACCCTGATTGGCCATCAGCACGGCGGGAACCATGCCGTCGGAGCCACGGGTGAGGCCTGCGGTAAAGGTGGCGCGGCCGTCGCTGTCGGTGGTCGCTTCACCAAGCACTTCGTTATTGCGAGCCAGCAATGTCAGCTTGACGCCGGAAAGCGGCTCCGCCGCTTCGAGCGAACGCGCGAAGATATTGATGCCGTCCTGACCCGTATAGGTCGAAAGCCCGATATCCGAAACGACGAACCATTGCGTCGCCTTGGTGTCATAGCTTTCGCCGCTCGCCTTGATCGGTTCTGCCGTCAGCACATAGACGCCGGGCTTGCGCTGCGGCAGTGCTTCATCAATCGGAAAACTGGTGGTGACTTCCTTGTTCAGCTCACCGCCAGCCGTTTCGATCTCGCCCTCCCAGACCGGTGCGCCCATCTGGTCGGAAATAGTGCTGACGTCATAACCGTCGAGCTGACGCAGAAACTGATAGCCGGACAGAAGCTGCGCCAGCGAGCGATCTCCGATGCGATAGAGCTTGACCTTGGCCGCATCCATATTGACGCTGACCAGCGGAATGCCGCGACGCGCCTTGGCAGGCAGCACAAAGCTGTCGCCGGTAAAGCGTACCGATGGTGCACGGTCCTGCACATAGACGGAAAGCGTTACCGGCGCTGGCAGTGTTTCGCCAATGGCGGCAGGCAAACCGGCGCGGAAGGTGACGCTATAGGTGTGGCCATGTTCCAGACCTTCGACGCAGATCTGGCGATCCTTGGCTTCAATGGCCTTGGGTGCGGCGCTGTCCAGCGTCACGAAGGTCGAATAATCGGTGCCGCTCTTGACCAGTTCTTCGGAAAACTGCGCGCAGATGCGCGGCGATGCGTTGTCGTTATCGACACTGTGGTCGACGATGCGGAAACCTTTGCGTGCCTTGAGGTCTTCATAGGCAGCGCGAACGGAAGCCGAATTGACGAGATTGAGGCTCGCATCATAGGCCTGAAGGGCAGGACGGGACAATTCGCGACGGTCAAGCGCCTGCGCCATCGCATTCAGGGCATCGGCGCGCGCGGCCTTGCTGCGCGAAGTCTGATAGCCGTTCCATGCTGCCGATGTGGCGTCGCGCTTGAACTTGGCCGTCTCTTCGCTGTTGGAAGGTTCTGTTGCCAAAGTGGCGAGAGCCAACCCAGTCCAGAGCGTGCTGTCGTCGGGCGAAGCGCCGGCTGCGGCGGCAAATTTCTCCATCGCCGTGCGCGGGTCGCTATTGGCGAGCGCCGTGGCCGCATCCGCCTTCAGCGTGCTGAGGCCTTCGTTACTGTCCGCAGCCAGAATAGTGGTGCGGAAACGGCGGGCTTCATCGACAAGATTTTCGGCGAAGAAGGTAATGGCCGGTGGTGCGCCGATATCTGCCTTGGCTGTATCCCTGGCCGCGCCCGATACGACCTTACCGGCGATGGAGCCAACTGAAGGATTGAGCTTGTTGAAATCCGTCTTAAGGAAGCACCATTTGACCTTCGGATTATAGGTGAAGGCGCGGCAGGCATTGTCACCGAGGCAGGTGCTCTTGCACTGGTCCAGCGTCACGTTCTTCTGGGTGCGCAGGTCGAAGCCGAAGTAATCGCCATCGTCGGTGATCTCGATACGGCGCGTTTCGGCGGCGTTCGACGGAGCGGGCGCAATGGCAAGCCCGGCAGTCAAACCGGTGATTGCACAGAGCGTCAGAAAAACCTGTGCCCAAAGCGGGCGTCCGTGCTGCCGTTTGAAACCGTTAAGCATTTGCCTCTCCTTGCGATTTCGGTGCCCGACCAATGTCCCCTGGCAGAGCGGAAAGAATCCGCGTCATGTGAAGCTTGCGCACAACCCTGAGTCAAGCTGCTTCGCTAATATATACAATGTTCTATTATCATCACCCGCAATTATGACGGCTGTTCTGTGACGTGCAAATTGAATGAGACGTGTCGCGATTGAGACTGAACCTTACCGCCATCGCCGTTACGCTTTCAGTTTCTGGCATCTTCGTTTGTTGTCCAACCTGGAGGAGGTAGACATGAGCAGGAACCGTGGCGTCGTCTATATGCGACCCGGAAAAGTCGAAGTCCGTGATATCGAAGACCCGGTGCTGGCTGCACCCGACGGGAGGAAACTCGGTCACGGTGTCATTCTCAAAGTCATCTCCACCAATATATGCGGGTCGGACCAGCATATGGTGCGCGGACGCACAACGGCGATGCCTGGACTTGTGCTGGGTCACGAGATTACCGGCGAGATCATCGAGAAAGGTTCCGATGTCGAGATGCTCGAGGTCGGCGACATCGTTTCCGTGCCGTTCAATGTCGCCTGCGGCCGTTGCCGTTGCTGCAAGGAGCAGGACACGGGCGTCTGCCTGACCGTCAATCCGTCACGTGCTGGCGGCGCTTACGGCTATGTCGATATGGGCGGCTGGATCGGCGGGCAGGCTCGCTATGTCATGGTGCCTTACGCCGATTTCAATCTGCTGAAATTCCCGGATCGCGACCGGGCGATGGAGAAGATCCGCGATCTCACCATGTTGTCGGATATTCTGCCGACCGGCTTTCATGGCGCGGTGAGGGCGGGGGTCGGCGTGGGATCGGTGGTCTATGTGGCTGGTGCCGGTCCGGTTGGGCTTGCAGCCGCAGCCTCGGCGCGAATTCTCGGCGCCGCCGTCGTGATGGTCGGAGACTTCAACAAGGAACGTCTGGAACATGCCCGCAAGGTCGGTTTCGAACCGATCGACCTTTCAGCCAGCGACCGTCTCGGCGACATGATCGCGGAAGTGACCGGTAGCAACGAGGTAGATAGCGCCATTGATGCCGTGGGCTTCGAGGCCAGAGGCCATAGCGGCGGTGAACAGCCGGCAATCGTGCTGAACCAGATGATGGAAATCACGCGCCCTGCCGGTTCCGTTGGTATTCCGGGGCTTTATGTGACGGAAGATCCGGGCGCTGTGGACGGTGCGGCCAAACAGGGCAGCCTGTCGCTCCGCTTCGGGCTCGGCTGGGCCAAGGCGCAGTCGTTCCATACCGGTCAAACGCCGGTTCTGAAATATAACCGGCAATTGATGCAGGCGATCCTGCATGGGCGTTTGAATATTGCTGAAATCGTCAATGCGGAAGTCATTTCGCTTGAAGATGCAGCAGCTGGTTATGAGAGTTTTGATCAGGGCGTAGCGAAGAAGTTTGTTCTGGATCCGCACGGTATGCTCGGCAAAGCCGCGTAACCCTGCGAAACACGGAAGCGCTGTGCCCCCGCGCAGCGCTTCTGTGGTCGCCTATTCCGCGCAGTTTCGCTAAAACAGCAGGTGGTAGCGACGATGCGGAGATTTCAACATGACCGATATTCGCCTCAAACGGATTTATGATGCGCCGTCAAGCGATGATGGCTATCGGGTTCTGGTCGATCGTGTCTGGCCGCGCGGTATGACGAAGGAGAAAGCCGCTATTGATCTTTGGGCAAAAGATGTTGCCCCGTCCACGGAACTTCGCAAATGGTTCAATCATGATCCGGCGAAGTGGAGCGAGTTTCAAAAACGCTATCTTGCCGAACTGCAGGATAAATTGCCTGACCTCAAAGCACTGGTTGCAAAGGCCGGCGATGCGCCGTTGACATTGCTCTATGGCGCGAAGGACGAGGAACACAACCAAGCCGTCGTGCTGCATGAATTCATGCAGAGTTTATGATTAAACAAATTTGAGAACCCCTACACCGAAAGCGCGATCAGATCACGCCGGATCGTGTCGCCATTGCCTTGCGAAAGGTTCTTTTCGATCTCTGCATGGGTCGCGGTCCAAATGGGAACGGCGGCAGCCAGCGCTGCTTTCCCGGCGGTCGTCAGTTGCAGCAGGCGCTCACGACGATCTGCGGGGTTGACCAATATTTCCACCCAGCCCTGCCTTTGCAGTGGTTTCAGAGCTGCGGTAAGGGTGGTCTGATCCATTGCCAGCAATTCAGCCACCGGCTTCATCGGCGGCGGCGCGGGTCGATTAAGCGACATCATCAGTGAAAATTGCCCATTCGTCATGCCAACCGGACGAAGAGCCTCGTCAAATCGCCGCGCAAGCGCGCGAGCCGCCCGCTGGACATGCAGGCAAAGGCAGGTATCTCTAACCAAAATGGTTGTTGCAAAAGGAACTTCGGCAGTGTTTGACATGATCCATTAATATTGATATCAATGTAAATCGTCAAGCAAATATCCCGATATAAACTGGGCGTTTTACCATCCGGGGGCGGAGGAGGACTTGCATCATGAATGAGGTCGTATCCCGCGAAATCTGGCTCGAGGCGCGCCGCGCGCTGTTGGCTAGAGAAAAGGAAGCGACGCATCTTCGCGATCGCGTCAATCAGGAAAGACAGGCATTGCCCTGGGTCAAGGTGGAAAAAGACTATGTCTTCGACACCCCGGCTGGGCGTCGAACGCTGGCAGAGCTTTTTGACGGCCGCAGCCAGTTGGTCGTCTATCATTTCATGTTCGGGCCGGAATGGGAGCAGGGCTGTGTTGGCTGTTCATTCCTCGCCGATAATCTCGATGGCGCACTGGCGCATCTCAACAACCATGATGTTACGCTTGTCGCCGTATCGCGTGCACCGCTCGCGAAGCTTGAAGGCTATAAGCAGCGCATGGGCTGGCATTTCCCATGGGTGTCGTCCTATGGCGGCGATTTCAACTTTGATTTTCATGTGTCGTTCGACAAGGCCGAGATCGAAGCAGGGCGCGTCTTCTATAATTTCGACAGACTGGCGCCGGAACAGGCGCATGACGAATTGCCAGGCATGAGCGCCTTTATCAAGGCCGATGACGGCACGATCTATCATACATATTCCAGCTATGCGCGTGGCATTGAGGAGTGGATCAGCACGCTGATGATCCTCGACCGGGCGCCGAAAGGGCGCAATGAAGATAGCACCATGCATTTCGTAAAACGGCACGATGAATATCGGGCGCCAGCGGCCAAACACAGCTGCTGCAGCTGAACGCTGAATTCAAATTCTGGGAGGAATGACAATGAATAACGGAGCATCACCGTTCGTCTGGTACGAACTCATGACTGAAGATGCCGCCGAGGCGGCGAATTTTTACAGTAAGGTCGTTGGCTGGACCAGGAAAGATTCAGGCGTCCCGGGCGTGAATTACACACTGTTTGAAGCACCGGGCTGTGCCGTTGCCGGTATGATGGCGCTTTCCAGCATGCCGAGCGGAGATTGCGAGGCAAAACCCGGCTGGCTTGGCTATATCGGCGTGGCCGACGTGGATACCATGTCGGAGAAGGTCACCGCCGCAGGCGGCAAAGTCCTGCAATCGGCTCATGAAATTCCAAGCGTCGGGCGATTTGCCGTCGTGGCAGACCCGCAGGGCGCGGTCTTTGCACTCTTCGAGCCGAAAGACCCGCCGGAGCCGCCAGCTGATTTTGGTTCGCGGAAGGTTGGCCACCCCGGCTGGCATGAGCTTTACGCCAGGAACGGTGAGGAAGTCTTTGGTTTTTATGAGAAAGTGTTTGGCTGGAAGCTCTCGCGCGACTTCGACATGGGCGCAATGGGCAAATATAAGATATTCAGCATAAACGGTGCTGACGCGGGCGGGATCATGACCGCACCGCCAAATGTGCCGAACGGCTGGGGCTTTTATTTCATGGTCGACGGGACGAGCGCAGCTGCCGAACGCGTGAAATCGTTGGGCGGTAAGGTGACATTCGGACCGACAGAAGTGCCAAACGGCGAATGGATCATCCAGTGTCTCGATCCAAAGGGCGTGGCTTTCTCGCTGGTTTCAGCGAAATAATAAAGACCTTGCGCGGAAGCGCATGAAAAGTTCAAAATGACAGGCGGCTTCTGGTTCTAAATCAGAAGTCGTCTTCGTGATGATAATGGCGCAGATAGGCGAATGCTGTTCCCACCAGGATCGGCAGAATCAGAATTCCCGTCCAGAATATGATGTTGCTCATTTTCTCCCTCCCTGTTGCCCTCAAACCGAAACGGTAGCCTGAGTCAGTATGCGGGCACTTCAAACAACGCGGAAAGCGGACATTTGTTCCAGTCTTGGCTGTCGTTGCGTAAAGCTATTGCCATTCCATCCGCGTTTGAGTAAAAGTGCGCATACATCAAGAGTTGGGGAGACGCCCAACGCCAACCTGCCAATCCGGGCAAGGTGGTACTCCCTAACAAGGGAGGATGTGGCCAAACCGGCAACTATGCGGAGAAAGCCACTCGCGTCTACCTGACAGAACTAGGGACCGACGCGATCATGCCGATAAAAATTCCTGACGATCTGCCAGCAACCAGTGTTCTCCAGGCCGAGGGCGTTATGGTCATGCGCGAGGCGGATGCCGTGCGTCAGGACATTCGGCCTCTCCGCATCGGTCTGCTCAATCTCATGCCCAACAAGGCGACCACCGAAACGCAGATTGCCCGCCTTTTGGGCGCAACGCCGCTTCAGGTGGAGTTGACGCTTGTGCGCATTACCAATCATGTGGCACGCCACACCTCCGCCGATCATATGCTCTCCTTCTATCGCCCGTGGGAAGATGTGCGTGACGAGCGCTTCGACGGCTTCGTGATCACCGGCGCGCCGGTGGAACGACTGAACTACGAAGAGGTGACCTATTGGGATGAGCTGCGACGCGTTTTCGACTGGACGCAGACCCATGTGCATCGGTCATTGAATATCTGCTGGTCGGCGCAGGCTGCCGTCTATCATTTCCATGGTATGCGCAAGTATGAACTGCCGGCCAAGGCATCGGGCGTTTACAGCCAGCAGAATCTTGCGCCGTCATCGCCTTATTTGCGCGGCTTCTCGGATGATTTCACCATTCCGGTTTCGCGCTGGACGGAAGTGCGCAAGGAAGACATTCCACAGGACAGCGGCCTGAATGTTCTCGTCGATAGCGCCGAATCCGGCCTTTGTCTGCTGGAAGACACGCGACATCGCGCACTGCATATGTTCAACCATGTCGAATATGACACCACATCGCTCGCCGACGAGTATTTCCGCGATATTCAGGCCGAGCCTGAAACCAAGGTGCCTGCGAATTATTTCCCGGAAGACGACGCCACGCGCCCGCCGCAAAACCGTTGGCGTGGCCACGCGCATCTCCTGTTCGGCAACTGGATCAATGAAATTTACCAGTCAACGCCTTATGATTTGGAAAATATCGGCAAGAAGTGATTGCCACTGAATACAGAAAACCCCGGAACTTCCGTTCCGGGGTTTTTGTTTGAGATGAAGCGAACTCAGCTGCCGACGCGATCGAGCCAGCGATGCCATTCGGCTTCGGAGCCGTGGAACACGTTCAGGTCGATCTTGTTGCTCACGCCCTGAGACAGACCCGATCCCGAATATTGCCAGAACAGCCATGGGCGTCCCGGATAGACCTTGGATGGATGCTGGGCGACAGCGCGTAGCCAGAACGGATAGTCGTTGAACGCGCCTTTCAGATTGTCGTCATAGAAATCCGGTGCGGTATAGATGACCGGTCGCTTGCCGTAATGGCGCTCCAGCTTGTCCATGAAGACCTGCATCTTCTCGCGCACCTGTTGCGGGGATGGGCGGCGGCGGCAGGCGGAATCGCCATTCCATTCCACGTCGATCACCGGCGGCAGCGCATCGGGGTCTTTCGGCACATTGCGGATGAACCAATCGGCCTGTTCGCTGGCGACACGGCACCAGTAGAAGAAGTGATAGGCGCCGCGCTTGATGCCTGCTTCCTTGGCCTCACGCCAGTTCTTGCGGAACATCGGATCGAGATGATCGCCGCCATCGGTCGCCTTGATATAGGCGAAGTTCGCGCCTTGCGTGCGCAGTTTCGGCCAGTCGATATCGCCCTGCCAGCGCGACACGTCTACGCCGTGGACCGCGAGTTTACGCGGCGATGCACGGCCAAAATTGATGGGCTTTGCGTCACGGAAACGGTGGCTGTAAATTCTGGTGCGATCTTGTGCCGTGCGTGTTTGCGGTTCCAGACGCACGGCCGGATAGGCCGCAACCTGTGGAGCAGGCATGCGAGGCGCTTCAGTTTGTGGCGCTGGTGTGGGCATCTGCGCGACGGGACGCTCCTGCAATGGCGCGCGCGGTTGTGGCGCAACAGGCGCAGGCGGCTGGACCTTGAACGGTCCGCCATCTGGAACAGGCCCGGCCCAGGCGAGCACTTCTTCCTGAGGCGGGAGCGGTTGGGCGCGCGGCGCGCTTGCCGTTTCGGTTACGGCTGCGGGCGGAACCGGCCTCACGACAGAACTGGTCACCTCTGCCGAGGGTTTCGGCTGAAGCATGATGCTGTCGATGCCGGAACTCGATGTGCAGCCCGAAAGGGCGGCGCAAGCGAGCGCAATGGCAGACACGACCAAAGAACGCGAAGGCGAAGAACGCATAGGCACCCGTACTCAAAACAAATGGGCTGCAACGCTCTCCCGAGTCATTGCTCAGACAAGATTACCGGCAAAAACTGAATCCAAAGTTTACGAAAGTGCTAACGCACGCGGTTCAAATTGAGCTTTCGAGGATTTTTATCAGTGCTGTTGCAGATTTCTCCAAAGGGGTTTCATCAAAGCCTGAGAAACCAAGGATAAGTCCCTGTCTTGGCTTGAAAAAACTATAGAGGGGTGAGAGAGGCTGCACCTCTATCCCACTGCCTGCGAGTTTTTGCGTAAGCGCTACATCGTCATGCTGGTCGGAAAGCGTCAGCAGCAATGTTAGGCCAGCAGGCGGCGCTTCGATCATGAAAAGCGACGATTCACCGGGCGACAATGCCGCGATAAGCCTGTTGCGACGGGACGCGTAAAGGCGGCGCATTCGCCTGATGTGCTGGGCGAAGGCACCAGTTTCGATAAACTGCGCCAGTGCCGGTTGCGCAAGGAGCGATGGCGGCGGAAAAAGCTCCTGCCGGAGGGTGCGAAATTTGCCGGTCATCTGCGGAGGCACAACTAGGAAGCCGAGCCGCAAGAGGGGCGAAAACACTTTCGAGAAACTGCCGATATAAAGAATGCGGTCGCGGTCGAGCGACATCAAGGCCGGAAGCGGCTGGCCGATATAGCGGTGCTCGCTGTCATAGTCATCCTCGATGATGAACGCATCGCTCTCGCGTGCCCAGGCAATGAGATCGAGCCGCCGCGCCAGCGGCATGGTCACACCTGTCGGGTGATGACGGGCAGGTGTAACAAATGCGGCGCGCGCATGCGGGGCGGTTTGTCGCCCCGCGGCGACGTCCAGTCCATTGCCATCGACAGGCACCGAGACGACGTCAATTCCCTGACCGCCGAGAATGTTACGGGCAGGTGAATAGCCCGGTTCTTCCATCCAGATTATGTCGCCCGGCGTAAATATCGCTTCGCGGAGTAGCGAAAAAGCGTCGGTGCTGCCGCCGGTAATCAGAATTTGCGCGGCGTCAACCGCCATGCCGCGCCATTCATGCAGATGGCGGGCGAGAGCAGCGCGCAACGGCAGATAGCCGAAAGGGTCGTGACCGCTCAGCAGGCTGGCGGCAGGGTTGCGCCAGATGCGCCCAAGCAGCTTGCCCCATTCCGCATGGGGAAAATGATCGCTGTCGAATACGCCTTGCTGAAAGGGCTGCGGGGATTGCGCTGCCTTTATGGGCGTCCTTGCAGGACTGAAAGCCCGGGTTGGACCGGTTTTCAATGCCACATCCGGCAATTGAGCTGCCACGCGCGTGCCTGAACCGTGCCTGCCTTCCAGATAGCCTTCCGCGATCAGCTGGTCATAAGCTGCCAGTGCCGTGGCTCGCGACACGCCCAATTCTTCGGCAAAGGCACGGGTGGAGGGAAGGCGGCTTTCGGGCTTCAGCCTTCCGGTCAGAACGGCCTGTCTTATCTGCTCGGCAAGCTGCATAGCGAGCGGCGTTTCACTCGTCCGGTCAATTCCGAACTCAGAGATTGATGCAATAAGTGGCATGGTTCTTTATTATTAAAGTGGTTATTTTCCACATACCACTATGGCGGCATTTTGCATGCATTGAAAGTGCAAGTGCAAACGGGAATGACCAGCATGACGAATGCCCCAACAGACAGAACCAGAGTGAAACGCCTGCATGATCGCGGTCGCTATGATGCGGACAGCGTTCACGCGATCATCGATGCGCAGCCACTTGCTCATGTGGCTTATGTTTTCAATGACACGCCCTACGTGTCGCCGACGCTCGTATGGCGGGAAGGCAATTTCATCTACTGGCACGGCTCTTCAGCAAGCCGCATGCTGGAAGCCTGCGAAGAAGCGGAAGTCTGTGTCAGCTTCGCAACTCTGGACGGGTTCGTTCTGGCGCGTTCCGCCTTTCACCATTCCTGTAATTATCGTTCCGTGATGGCTTTCGGCACGGCGAAGAAGATTACGGATATCGCGGCGAAGGAACGGCATTTGCGCAACTTCGTGAATGGGCTTTTTCCAGATCGCTGGGAAGGGCTGCGTCCGATGATGGCCAAGGAACTGAAGGCGACCATGCTTCTAGAACTCGAGCTAAATGAAGCATCGGCGAAAGTCCGCTCAGGTCCGCCGAAGGACGACGAGGCGGATTATGCACTGCCAATCTGGGCCGGTGTCATACCGGTGAGAACGCAGATAGATGAGCCGATTGATGATGAACGCCTGTTGCCGGGCGTGAAAGCGCCGCAGAATGTGCTGCAATTCGGCTATGTGACGGAAGCGGCGGGATAGGGCTGGATATCTAACCGGGCCTATGCCGTCTTGGAGCGGATGACGGCGAACTGGTCGAGCGTGGGACCCTTATCTGCACGGTGCTTGACACTCTCGATCTGCTTCATGAGTTCGGCGATCTTCTCCGGTTGGGAGACGCCGCACTCATAAATCTGGATGATTTCACGGACCAGCTCATCCTTCAGAGGCGAGGTAACCGGACAACAGCCAATAGTTGTGCAAGTCTGGATATAGGCCTGCTGCAACCTTGCCAGCTCATCGGCCTTAAACCGTCCGAAGTAATAGTCCCTCGAAAATGGCATTCCCATGCATTCCGCAATGCGACCTGTGAAGACGATCCACGCAGGTCAGTGTTCGGAAACTTCCTCATCTGCTAGAGCTAACTATAGCATATGACCAAAGATCATAGCGGCCAATTGTTTATGGCTTGTAAAATTTTTGGCGCTTTTCGAGCGGTTAGCGCAGGAAGGCGCTGTTCGCTTCCGTCGTCATTGCCATGGCCTGCATTAACGCCGCCGCGTGCAGCAAGCGGTCCTTCTCTGCGCCACTGGCGCTCTCCGAGACGGCGAGAATTCGGCCTGCACCAGCCTTGGTCGTCTCGATCAAACTTGCTGGCTCGAATACGGCCAGTGTCCGCAGCATGTTTTGTACCGCAATGCGCACATCGGAAACGTGATGGTCGGTCAATTGCACCAGTTCCAGCGCTGCCGAGCCAAGGTTCAGGACGGCCAGCATGCCGCGCAGATCCTGATGCGCTTCGGGCGCTTCCGCCGAGGTCTCAGTCACCAGCAGACGCGATATGCGGTCTGCGCATTGGCTTATCCATGCCTCAATTGTCATGGAGCGCGGCGCCGTCCCGATCTTCTTCAGGCTGTCGCGCATGGCTCGCTTCATGCGACGCTGCGCGGCATGGGTGTTCGGCGGAAACAGCAGCGAAAAGACAAGCGTACCGATGCCTATGCCCAGAAGAAGGGCAATCACGCCGTTCAGAAAAGACGTGGCGTCGGGCCGCGTGAAATTATCGGGTCCGATCAAATCCCAGAAAAAGATGGCGAACGCCGATCCTTTGGCGATGGTGGAGGGATTGCGCATGGCCAGCCCGGCACAGATCAGCACGGGGGCAATGACGATGCTGAAGGCCAGGAAACCCCAAATGGCGGGCAGTACACCGAAATTCATGATCGCGGCGACGATTGCGGCAATGGCCGAACCTTTTAGAAATTCCGTGCCGCTGGCAACCGGGTTTGGCCGGGTTGCGAAAAGGGCATTGACCACGCCAACGACGATGACGAAACCGGCCCCTGACGGCCATGCGGTAAAGATCCAGATCGCAGAAGCCGCAGTTAGGGCCACGAATGCGCGAATGCCGTTGATCACCGCTGCCGTGTGATCGACGTGATAGGAAAGGCGCACGCGGTTTGTTTTCGGTCGCGCGGTGTCGAGTTCAGCTTCGATGGCCAGCGCCTGTTCCTGAAAACCGAGCATACTGCGCAGGCGATACAAAAACATCAGCCGCCCGGATGCGAGATCGGCATTTCCGGCGGTTTCTTCTTCCGCCGTCCGGAGGATCTTTTCGCGCAAGCCTTCCAGATCGACGCTTTCGTCGCCATCGGCGATGCGCGCCATGGCGTCCTTGGCTTCCAGCAGTAAAGGGTCGTCGCGGGTGGTCTGCGGCGGCATTTCCAATATGGCGCGAACAGCGGATGCCTGTTGCAGCGTGACGACCATGGCCTGACGAAGATAACCGACGCTTCGCCTGACCGTGACGGAACTCGCGGCCTTGTATTCAATGGCCGTGTCGAAGGCGATAGCGTTGCGGTAAGCGGTTTGGAGTGCACCAGTTCCGGCTTCTCCGCCAAGCATTTCCGCGCAGAGTTTTGTCGTTTGCCGCATGAATTTTCCAAGCTGCGCGCGCGCTTCCTCAAAGGGATTATCGGTGCTGAACAGCCAGGTGATGATCGCTTCGGTGACGATGCCCAGTGCGATATAGATCAACCGGGAGACGGCGATTTCGAACACATTGTCTGGATCGGACAGCGAGTCGATGGCGACAATGGCTGCCGTATAGCCAGCGAGCACCGCGCCGTAAGAGCGGAAGTTGCGCAATCCCGTCGACAGGGCCGTGCAAAGGCCGATCCAGCTCGCAAGCACCAGTAGAAATAAGGTTGGCGTCTGGATGAAGATTGCCGTGAGCAACACCGCGACCACGACGCCGATTGCCGTACCCATCAGGCGATAAATGCTCTTCGAGACGCTCATTGCGCGGCTGCTTTGAGCGACAATCCACACCGTCATGGCTGCCCATTTCGGGTCATCCATGTTCATCAGGAAGGCAATATAAAGCGCGGTCAGCGATGCGGCGGTGGTGCGTACCGCAAAAATGAGATCGTTGCGCTTGATGAGCATGATGACCGGAAAGAAGCTTTTGGTGATGATGTTGGGGATCGTTCGACTTGCAGGCTACGATTGACGTTGATAGCGGTTTTGCGCTCGCGTCAAGCAAAGACGGAACACGACGCCTTCACATTGCGGTGGTCGGACGTTATAAGCGTTCCGGCTTACCGGATGTGAGGATAAGACCTTGAAAATCGGCGTTGTTACCGTTTCGGACCGTGCCAGCCGCGGCGAATATGAGGATCTGAGCGGGCCGGCCATCGAAGCATGGCTAAAGAACGCAATTGTCACGCCTTATGAAACGGTGAAGCGCGTCATTCCCGATGGGATGGAGTCAGTCCGCGATACGCTGATGGCGCTTTGCGATGATGAGGCTTGCGATCTGATCCTCACCACCGGCGGCACGGGGCCGAGCCCGCGCGACGAGACAACGGAAGCCATGCAGGCTGTGCTGCACAAGGAGTTGCCAGGTTTTGGCGAGTTGATGCGCCGCGTCAGTCTTGAACAGACGCCGACGGCCATTCTCTCCCGTCAGACGGCAGGCAGTCGCGGCAAGAGCTTTATTCTCAATCTGCCGGGCAAGCCTGCATCCATCGCGATGACGTTGCAGGCGGTCTTTCCGGCCATCCCTTATTGTCTGGATCTGATCGGGGCAGGCCGGATTGAAACCGACCCTGCGGTCGTCAAAGCACATCGTCCGGGATAAGAAAAACCGCGCAGCGATTCCCGATTTGGACGGAATTCTACATTGCCTTTCGCTCGGTGTCATCACGACGAATTGCGCAACCCTGCTTTGCGCTTTTATATGATTTCCGTGCTTGCTTTTCCCCCAAGCCGCGCTGAATAATGGCGAAAAAAAGGGGTACTCAGTGAAGCCATTTGATGAAATGCTCAACCATGGCGGGAATGTCCGCCCACCATACGAATTTCTCAAACAATGGCTCGATGGCCAGGATTCTGGCAAGCTTTTGCAGAAATCTCAGGATGCCGAAAGCGTCTTTCGCAAAACCGGCATCACCTTTGCGGTCTATGGCGATCAGGAAGCCGCCGAACGGCTTATTCCCTTCGATATTATCCCGCGCATCATTTCCGGTCAGGAGTGGCGACGCCTGTCGCAGGGCATCGAGCAGCGCGTCATGGCGCTCAACGCCTTTCTCGACGATATTTATCATCGGCAGGAAATCATCAGGGCAGGGCGTATCCCGAAGGAGCTGATCACCAAAAACGAGGCGTTTCTGCCCGAGATGATCGGTTTTCGTCCGCCGGGCAATGTCTATACGCATATCATCGGCGTCGATATCGTACGCACGGCGGAAAACCAGTTCTATGTGCTGGAGGATAATGCCCGCACGCCGTCTGGCGTATCCTACATGCTGGAAAATCGCGAGACGATGATGCAGCTTTTCCCGGAGCTGTTCCAGAACGTCAAGGTGCGCCCGGTCGAGAACTATCCGCAATTGCTGCGCCAGTCCTTGGCCAGCGTCGCACCTCCCGGCACGCAAGGTGTGCCGACCGTCGCGGTGCTGACGCCCGGCATTTATAATTCCGCTTATTTCGAACATGCATTTCTGGCCGACCAGATGGGTGTTGAGCTGGTGGAAGGAAGCGATCTGCGGGTCGTTGACGGGCGCGTGGCGATGCGCACCACGCAGGGCTATCGCGCCATCGACGTGCTCTATCGTCGCGTGGACGACGCTTATCTCGACCCGCTGACGTTCCGTCCGGATTCGACGCTCGGCGTTGCCGGCATCATGGATGTCTATCGCGCGGGCAATATCACCATTGCCAATGCGCCGGGCACCGGCATTGCGGACGACAAGGCGATTTATTCCTACATGCCGGAAATCGTCGAGTTCTATACGGGACGCAAGGCGATCCTCGAAAATGTGCCGACATGGCGCTGCTCGGAACCCGATAGTCTGGCCTATGTGCTCGACAATCTGGCCGAACTCGTCGTGAAGGAAGTGCACGGTTCCGGCGGTTACGGCATGCTGGTCGGGCCGGCATCCACCAAAGCTGAACGCGAAGCCTTTGCGAAGAAGCTGAAGGCGCGTCCGCGCAACTATATCGCGCAGCCGACGCTGGCGCTTTCCACGACGCCGATCTTTACCGAAAAAGGTCTGGCGCCGCGCCATGTCGATCTGCGCCCGTTCGTGCTGGTTTCCGACCGGATCCGCATCACGCCCGGTGGCCTGACCCGCGTGGCGCTGAAGGAAGGCTCGCTCGTGGTGAACTCCAGTCAGGGCGGCGGCACCAAGGATACCTGGGTGCTGGACGACTAGCCGTTACGTGAATACGATTTTGTGCGCGTGGAAACCGGCAGCAAGACCGGAGCGCAAAGATGGAGCCAAGATGGCTCGATAAGGGGAATGATTTCATGCTTTTAGGCCGCACGGCAAACGGGCTTTTCTGGATGTTCCGTTACATTGAACGGGCGGAAAACATGGCTCGCCTGGTGGATGCCGGATTGCGCATGGCGCTAACCAAGACATCTGACGCACCGGAAGAATGGTCTTCCGTGGTGGTTTCAGCGGGTGCAAGTCAGGCCTTTTCCGCGAAATATGATGCTTATAATGCGGCGAATGTCGCCGATTTCCTGCTGCGCGATACCAGCAATCCGTCGAGCGTTATGTCCTGTTTCGAGACGGCCCGTTCCAATGGACGCATGGTGCGCACCGCGCTGACGCGTGAAGCTTGGGAAAGCGTCAATGAAGCGTGGATGCTTTTGAAGAATTCGCTGAGCAAGCCTTTGAAGGAAAGCGATTTGCCGCCGCTTCTCGACCAGATCAAGCGCGAAACGGCGCTGATCCGCGGGGCTTTTCACGGCACAATGTTGCGCAACGAGATTTTCGATTTTGCGGGGCTCGGCACCTTCATAGAGCGCGCCGACAACACGGCGCGCATCCTCGACGTGAAATATTATGTGCTGCTGCCGGCCATTTCCTATGTCGGGACGACACTTGATAATTATCAGTGGGAATCGATCCTGCGCTCGGTCTCGGCGCATCGCTCCTATCGCTGGGTTTATGATGGCGATTATCGCCCGGCGCATGTCGCGGATTATCTGATCCTGAACGGGCGCATGCCGCGCTCGCTGAATTATTGCTATCGCAGCATCAACGAGCATCTGGATTTCCTGTCCAAGGATTATGACAGCCGCGCCACTTGTCATGAAACGGGGGAGAAAATCTTTTCGACCCTGCAAAATCAGGACATAAGCGCCATCTTCGATATGGGGCTGCACGAATTCCTGACGGACTTCATCAAATGCAACAACCGGCTCGGCAACGAGATCGCTGAAACCTATAATTTCTATTGAGGTCCTTGCTTGCAGCTCCATATCCGGCACGTTTCGCATTACATATATGAACACCCAGTGCCCTATGCGGTGCAGCGTTTGCGTTTGCGTCCGCCGACCGTTCCGGGACAGGTGGTGAAGCACTGGGAGCTGACGATCGAAGGCGGCGAACCGGAAGTCTCTTATGTCGACGGTTTTGGCAACAAGACCGATCTGGTGCAGCATCATCGCAATATCAGCGAGATTATCATTACCGCCAGCGGTAGCGTCGAAGTGGAAGACCGCGTCGGCGTGCTGGGCCCAGTCTATGGCTATGCGCCATTGTGGCTGTTCGAGCGCGAAACCGAACTGACCCTGCCCGGCGAGGGCATTCGCGCGCTGGCGGGCGAAATTTCAACCGGTCAGGAGCGGCTTGCTTTGCTTCATGAGCTGATGAACCGTGTCCACGCTTCGGTGGCCTATGTACCCGGCACAACCAGCGTTTTCACCGACGCGGAGACGGCGCTCGGCGCGGGCAAAGGCGTGTGTCAGGACCATAGCCACATCTTCCTGTCGGTCGCGCGGCTGCTCGGCATACCTGCGCGTTATGTCTCCGGCTATCTCATGATGGAGGGCGTGGAAAACCAGACTGCCAGTCATGCCTGGGCGGAAGCGCATATCGATGGGCTGGGCTGGGTTGGTTTCGATGCGGCCAACAATATCTGCCCGAATGACCGCTATGTGCGTCTGGCGACAGGGCTTGATTATCGCGATGCGGCTCCAATTTCGGGGGTTAGGCTCGGTGGAACGGCGGAAAGCCTTGCGGTTCACATCAATGTAGGGCAGTGATCGGACAAGAACGATGATATTGCCTGCCGGATACTGCCGATGACCTATTGCGTTGGAATGAAAATCGATCGCGGCCTTGTGTTCATGTCCGACACGCGGACGAATGCAGGGCTCGACAATATATCGAAATTTTCCAAGATGCGGAGCTGGTCGAAGCCCGGCGATCGCGTCATCGTTCTGCTTTCGGCTGGCAATCTCGCTACGACGCAGTCGGTCGCCAGTCTTCTGGAAGAGCGGATGAAGGCGCCCGCCGACCGCCACCCCTCCATCTTTGATGCACCATCGATGTTTCAGGTCGCGCGGCTGATCGGCGACACGGTCAAGGAAGTCATTCAGAGTTCTGCTACCGGTGGTCAGAAGGCGGCGGATGCTTTCGGCGCTTCCTTCATTCTGGGCGGGCAGATCAAGGGCGGCCAGCCGCGCCTGTTCTATATCTATCCGGAAGGCAATTTCATCGAAAGCTCGGTCGATACGCCTTTCTTCCAGATCGGCGAGAACAAATATGGCAAGCCTATTCTGGTGCGTGCTTATCAACCGGATATGAGCTTCGAGGAAGCGGTGAAGCTGCTGCTCGTCTCGTTCGATTCCACGCTGAAGGCCAATCTCTCTGTCGGGCTTCCGCTCGACATGCAGATTTATGAAACCGACAGCCTCAAGACGGGCGTGCAGCGGCGCTTCGAGGCAACGGACCCTTATTATCAGACGGTATCCGAAAGCTGGTCCGAAGCACTGAAATCGGCACTGATTCAGTTGCCGCCATTCAGTTTCGACGATCCGAAGTAAGAAATCACAGCTCTTTAAAAGAGAAGACCGGGCATCGGAGGATGCCCGGTCGTTCTGATTAGTCCTTCGTCACCGTCTGAACGTAGTTGGCGTCTGCAACCATGTTGAAACCTTGCACATTCGCGCCAGTCACCGCCGTTTCGATCTGCTGATAGAGGATCGCGAACGGGCTGGTCTCCTGGAACTTCTTCTGAAGATCGTGATACATGGCTTCACGCTTGGCCGTATCGCGCTCTTCCGCGGCGGCAATGGTTTCAGCCGTCAGTTCAGGAATATCCCAATGCGCCTGCCAGGCATTGGTGCGCATGGATACGTCTTCACCATTGTTCGGATTGTTGGTGAAGGTCACGGCATTGGTATGCGGGTCCCAATAATCCGGGCCCCAGATGCCCAGCGCCAGCTGATGCTTGCGCGCACGCACCTTGGTCGTGGTCAACTTGCCGTCGCCTTGCAGGATTTCCACATCGATACCGGCCTTGCGCATGGTCTGCTGGATGTTTTCGGCAATACCCACACCGGGCTGCGTGTTGCGGACATCGAGCGTCACCTTGAAGCCGTCTTTCAAACCGGCTTTGGCCAGCAGTTCCTTGGCCTTGTCGACGTCATAGGTGAAAGGCTTGTCATCCACCGCGCCGAACATACCAGTTGGCAGGAAGGATTGATGCGTGCGGCCAATGCCCTTTATGAGCTGGGATTCGATAGTGTTGTAATCGATGAGATATTTGATTGCCTGACGCACTTCCGGCTTGGCCAATTCAGGCACATTCTGGTTTGCGACCAGATAATAGACCCGCCCCTTCGGCGCTGCGAGAACGTGATACTTGTCGTCCTTGCTGAGCGTTTCCAGATCGCCGGGTTCAAGATTGCGTGCAATATCGATATCGCCAGCCTGCAAGAGCAGACGCTGCGAGCTGCCTTCCTTCACGTGACGATAGATCACGCGCTTCATGGCTGGCTTGGCGTCGGCATAATTCTCATTGCGTTCGAGAAGCAGCACTTCATTGGCGCGCCACTGCTTCAACGCGAACGGGCCGGACCCGGCATAGCCGGTTTTCAGCCATTCATAGCCGAAGTCGGTATCGTAAGGATAAGCGTCTGTCTTTTCAGACTTCTGTTCATGTTCTTTGACCAGCTTGCTGTCTACGATCGATGCAACGCTGGAGGTGAGGCAATTCAAAACGAAGCTTGGTGCAAACGCCTTTCCGGTTGTGAAAACCAGCGTTTCGTCATCGGGAGCGACAATATTCTGATCGGCATTGTCGCGTGTCAGGCCGAACTGGCTGAGAATGAAAGCCGGGCTTTTGTCGAGCTTGATTGCGCGTTGCAGCGAATAGGCTGCATCTTGCGCCGTCAAAGGATTGCCGGAGGCGAATTTCAGGCCTTTGCGAATCTTGAAAGTGATGGAGCGGCCATCGTCCGAGAACGTCCAGCTTTCGGCGATCTGCGGGATGATCTTGGTCGGGTCCTTGGTGTCTGTCGTCACCAGACGCTCATAGGTGCTGGTGAGCACTTCCGAGGTGGTGATTTCAAAAATTTCGGCTGGATCGAGCGAAATGACGTCATCAATGCCCATGGCGATGACCAGCGTATCGGCAGGCGTGGCGGCTTGCGCCGCTTTCGGCGCTGCCGACAGCAACAGGCCAAAGGCCAGCGCAGCGGGAATTGCGCTGCGCAACAGACGCTGCGCAAAGCCAGACTGGAGGCTCGTTCTGGATGCCATATCGCCAAGGCGACGGTGATTGAAGGACAGGATTCCGGTGGTCATGCAACTTCCCCTTCGGTCATAGCCATCGTTTGGGCCTGACCATGCATAAAAATAGCGCCTCATAGTTTGAGAAGCCGGATGTTCGCGACTCGCTCTGGCACCGCGCCATTAGATTCCTATTTGGGGAAGGTTCACAATATAGACTGCGCCGATCAGGCAATATTGTTCCCGCTAAAAAAGAAAAAGCCGGAGAAAATCTCCGGCCCTGTCTCATAGTCTCAAATTCGGGATCAGCCGAATACCTTGAAGCGCTCGCCATCGTCCATGAAGGCTTTTTCGCCGAAAGGCTGTTCATTGGAGCCGAACGGCATCTGGGCGCGCAGCTTCCATGAGGACGGAATATCCCAGGTCTTGGCGACTTCTGCGTCGATCAGCGGGTTGTAATGCTGAAGGCTCGCGCCAATACCGGCGTCGGCAAGCGCCGTCCAGACCGAATGCTGCGCCATGCCGCCCGATTGTTCCGACCAGACCGGGAAGTTATCGGCATAAAGTGCGAACTGTTCCTGCAGGCCCTTCACAACGTTCTGGTCTTCGAAGAAGAGAACCGTGCCGGCACCGGCTGCGAAGCTGTTGAGCTTGCCTTCCGTCTGCGCAAAGGCATCGGCAGGAACGATCTTGCGAAGTTCTTCCTTGGCAATGTTCCACAGCTTGTCGCTTTCAGCGCCAAACAGGATGACTGCACGCGAGCTCTGGGAATTGAACGACGAAGGCGTGTGCTTGACGGCTTCGCGGATCAGTTCCGCAACCTGTTCCTTGGCGAGCGGGAGGTTCTTGCCAAGAGCATACTGAGTGCGACGCTTCTTGATGGATGCGAGATGGCTGTTGTTCATTCGTTCTAATCCTGATGTTGCAGTAGCTTGTGAACTTCCTGACACATCTATCGATGCAGAATGTCCAGAAGTTACATTCATGACGTGCCCCAAGATATTGGGGTAAAACCGTTCAACGCCAGCCCGCTTTTCAGAGACACACTGTCAACAAATAGGGATGGTGAAGCCGCCATTGTTTCCGTATTGATCAGAGTTAGCGGGTTGGAGCCTGTGCGTTGTGGGAAAATTCCCAGCCAAACCAGGGTTTACATCTTGGGCACGATGTTGGAATCTTATTAAATTGGTGGGGTTATGGGAAGGACGACGGAACCTGTTCAGAGGGCCAAACCGTCGCGAAATGGGATAGGTCACGATAGTTTGAAGTCTTTTGTCATTATCGGCGGCGGCGCGAGCGGCGTCATTCTTGCGGCGCAAGTGCTGGAGCGCTCGCGTCATGCGATGGTTCGCATTTTTGAGCGATCCGGCCAGATCGGCAGGGGAATCGCTTATTCCACGGAAAATCCCAGCCATCTCCTCAATGTTCGCGCCAGCAACATGAGCGCTTTTCCTGGCAAACCCGATCATTTCCTGAACTGGCTTCATGCCCGGCAAACGGTGGCGGGTGCGCAAATCGCCAATGAATGGCAACCGCAGTCTTTCGCACCCCGCAAGCTTTACCGCGATTATCTGAACGATATCGTCGAAGAATACCGTGCAGGCGACACACCGAGATTGGTTGTCGACCCACGCGAGATTGTCGATGTCGTTCTCGAAGGCGGCAGGCCTGCTGTTGTCGCGGATTCAGGCGACGTTGTGTCGGCAGAAGCGATCATTGTCGCGACCGGCAATGAAACGGCAATCGCCGTTTCTGGCGCGAATGTCGCTGAATACTGGTCCAGCAAAGGCTATTTCGACATTCCAGCGGACGCGCCGGTGGCGATCTTCGGGACCGGACTGTCCATGGTCGACAGTGTGTTGTCGTTGCTCGATCGCGGGCATCGGGGGCAGATACACGCAATATCGCGGCGCGGACTGGTGCCCGCCCGTCACGCGCCTGCGGAGCCTTTCGAAGTCGACACAGATTCATTGTTTGTCGCTTCCGGTATTGTCAGTCTGCTGCGTCGCGTTCGCGCACTCATGCAGGAAGCCGAAAGCTCGGGTTCGAACTGGCGCGCCGTCATGGATGCACTGCGGCCCCACACCCAGCAGATATGGACACGGCTGCCGCTGGCGCAACGCGAAAGTTTTCTGCGTCATTTGCGGCCCTGGTGGGACACGCACCGCCATCGTATGGCGCCCGCTGTGGCTGATCGGATCGACGCGGCACGCGCTTCAGGACAGCTTGAAATTGCTGCCGGGCGGCTTCTTTCGGTGCAGGAAAATGAAACCGATATGACGATACGCTACCGCGAGCGCCACACGGGTTCATTCCACAAGCTGAGAATTGCGACAATCATCGATTGCCGCGGCGGAAACCCAAGGTTTTCAACGACACGCAATCCCGCCTTGCTCGGCCTGATGGAGCATGGGCTGGCAAAGCCCGATGCGCTTGATCTCGGTCTGGATGTCACCAAGGATTTCCAGCTGATCAATGCGCGGGGTGAACCGTCGGGCTCGTTCTTTGCGCTCGGTCCGGTCACGAAGGGCGTCTTCTGGGAATCGACCGCTGTTCCAGATATGCGCGTTCAGGCCGCCAAGCTGGTGGATATCTTATTTGAAGGAGAAACCTGATAAGAATCTTTCGGTCAGCGACGCCTTGTTCCTATCATTCGCCCTTATGATTTTCGCCGCAGGTTGCCCTTCAAGGTAAGGTTGCAGGGCTGAGCTTGCGGCAAACGAAAGAGATTCGCATCGCTTTCTGCGGTAAAAAAGTCAGAAAATTGCGATAAGCCTCTGATTTGTCGCATATAAACGATCAAAAGCTATTGCCAATATATTGTCGGGCCGGTCATAATAACGACATTGGAATATATGATTCCTCACAACATCTGACCGGAGCATTTCAGTTGCTGCTTGCCTGAGCTGCGCATGCGCTGGATCAGTTGATCCTATATTTCCTGCAAAGTGCCTGACGGTTTTGCGCCCGGAAATTAAGATAAAATGGAGCGCATCCCGGAAAGTGCGAACAGCTTTCGGACCGGAGGTGTGTGATTATAAAACGTAAGAGCGGATTGGAGGCCTTGGGCGCATGACGATGGACGGCAGAATGTTTTTCCTGCTTGTCCTTCTTCCTTTTATGGGCAGCGTCGTCCCGGGCCTGTTCAGAGGCGCCGACCGAAGCGGGTCCGCTTGGTTCACAGCAGCCATCGCTCTCGTCGCCTTCATTCTCACCGCCAGTCTTTATCCGATTGTCTCCGATGGGAAGGTCTTGCGCGGTACAGTTGAATGGCTGCCCGCCTACGGTCTCAATGTAACCTTGCGCATGGATGGCTTTGCCTGGCTGTTCGCCATGCTGATCACCGGCATCGGTCTTCTGGTCGTGATCTATGCGCGCTATTACATGTCGCCGGACGATCCGGTTCCGCGCTTCTTCTCGTTCCTGCTGGCTTTCATGGGGTCAATGCTCGGCATCGTTCTGTCTGGCAACATCATCCTGCTTGCCGTGTTCTGGGAACTGACGAGTATCTTTTCGTTCCTGCTCATCGGGTACTGGTATCACAATGCCAGTGCGCGCGATGGCGCGCGTATGGCGCTGACAGTCACGGGGATTGGCGGCTTCTGCCTGCTCGCCGGCATGCTGCTTTTGGGCCATATCGTCGGCAGTTACGATCTCGACGTAGTGCTGGCAGCGGGCAACGAGGTTCGCACCCATCCGCTTTATACCGTCGCACTTGTCTTGATTCTGCTCGCCGCTTTCACCAAAAGCGCCCAGTTTCCGTTTCATTTCTGGCTGCCGAATGCGATGGCCGCACCGACGCCTGTTTCGGCCTATCTCCATTCGGCCACCATGGTGAAAGCTGGTGTGTTTCTGCTCGCCCGCCTGTGGCCGGTACTGGCTGGAACCGAAGAATGGTTTTGGATATTGGGTTCTGCGGGGCTCATCACGCTGTTGCTGGCAAGTTTTTTTGCCGTTTTTCAGCAGGATTTGAAAGGTCTGCTCGCCTATTCGACGATCAGCAATCTGGGCCTGATTACTGCGCTGTTGAGTCTTGGAAGTCCGCTTGCCGCAGTGGCTGCGATCTTCCACATGGTCAACCACGCTATCTTCAAGGCGTCGCTTTTCATGGCGGCAGGCATCATCGACCATGAAACGGGCACGCGCGATATGCGCCGCCTGAGCGGATTGTTCCGATTAATGCCCTATACGGCGACACTTGCCATGGTGGCGAGTGCTGCCATGGCTGGCGTTCCGTTGTTGAATGGCTTCATTTCCAAGGAAATGTTCTTTGCCGAGGCGGTCGAAACGCATCTGGCATCCTGGCTCGACACGATTACGCCATACGTGGCGACGCTCGCCAGCATCTTCACGGTGGCCTATTCGATCCGCTTTATATACTCCACTTTCTTCGGCCCGCCGCCGCATGATCTGCCGCGTGAACCGCATGAGCCGCCGCACTGGATGCGTCGTCCTATCGAGCTTCTTGTAATGCTCTGCCTTTTGATCGGCATCGTTCCTAGCTTGTCCATCGGCCCATTCCTGCATTCGGCGGTGCGCTCGGTGCTTGGTGATGCAACGCCGGAATACAGCCTTTCCGTCTGGCATGGTTTCAATCTGCCGCTGATGATGAGTATCGCTGCAATGATCGGCGGCGTGCTTCTGCACTGGTGTCTAAAAAACTATCTGGCAACCAGCGAGGACGGACCACCGCTATTCCGTCATCTGCAAGGCCAGCGCATTTTCGAACGCGTACTGGTGACACTATCGTGGAACTGGGCGCGCAAGGCTGAAAATTTCCTCAGCACACGCCGCCTGCAGCCGCAGCTGCGCATCATTGTTGCCATAGCCGTTGTGGTCGCTGGCTGGCCGTTGATCGAGGGGAGCTTGCGTTCCGGCACTTTGGGCGCGCAGCCGGTCGATCCGATTTTTGCGGGCCTTTGGCTGCTCGGCTGCGCATGCGCTGTCGGTGCAGCCTATCAGGCCAAGTATCACCGTCTGGCTGCTCTGATCCTGCTCGGCGGGGCAGGGCTTATCACCTGCATCACCTTCGTCTGGCTGTCAGCGCCTGATCTCGCGGTGACCCAGCTTCTGGTGGAAATCGTCACGACGGTTCTGTTGTTGCTCGGTCTGCGCTGGCTGCCGAAGCGCTGGGAAGACCCCGATCCAGTTCCGGTGAAGATCGGACCGCGCATCCGCCGTTATCGCGATCTTGTGCTGGCTATTGCCAGCGGCGTCGGTGTTTCGATCATTGCCTATGCGATGATGACGCGCCCGTCGCCTAACAGCATCGGCGATTATTTCCTGCAAAATGCCTATTCGGGCGGCGGCGGCAAGAATGTCGTGAATGTCATTCTGGTTGATTTCCGCGCCTTCGATACATTCGGTGAAATTGCCGTTCTCGGCATTGTCGGACTGACCGTCTTCGCGCTGCTGCGTCGTTTCCGTCCGGCACCGGATTCCACCGGCTCGACCGCCCAGCAGAAGATTCAGGACGCCTATGACGAAGCCATGCCGGATCGCAAGGCGGGCGAAACGCTGAACGATTATCTGGCTGTGCCGTCGGTCATCATGCAATGGCTGTTCCCGGTCATCATCGTTCTGGCCGTGCACCTGTTCCTGCGCGGGCACGATCTGCCGGGGGGCGGGTTTGCGGCTGGCGTTGCGCTGGCGATTGCCTTCATCCTGCAATATCTGGCTGCCGGAACCCGCTGGGTTGAAGACAGGCTGCGCATTCTGCCGCTGCGGTGGATCGGCATCGGCTTGCTGAGCGCTGCGGCAACCGGCTCCGGCGCGTGGCTCTTCGGCTATCCATTCCTGACGACATTCTTCCAATATGTGGAGATACCGCATGTCGGAAAAATGCCAATGGCGAGCGCCTTGCTGTTTGATTTCGGTGTTTTCACGCTCGTCGTGGGTGCAACCGTCATCGTTTTGATCGCGCTGGCGCACCAATCGATCCGTAAACATCGCGTCGAAAAACTCGCCGCGGCGACTGCGAAGGAGGAGAACTGATGGAGCTGGTTCTTGCTCTCGCAATCGGGGTGCTGATGGCGTCCGGCGTCTGGCTGGTGCTGCGCCCGCGCACGTTTCAGGTGGCAATCGGCCTGTCGCTGATTTCCTACGCGGTCAATCTGTTCATCTTCTCGATGGGGCGGCTGCGCTCCAACGCTGCGCCGGTGCTGGACTCCGGTCTGGACGTGCAGGCCGCCCAATATACCGATCCGGTGCCGCAGGCGCTCGTGCTGACGGCAATCGTTATCGGCTTCGCCATGACGGCGCTCTTCCTTGTCGTGCTGCTCGCCTCGCGCGGTCTGACACGCACCGACCATGTCGACGGCAAAGAGAACTGAGATGGATTGGAAATCACACCTCATCGTTGCTCCCATCGTTCTGCCGCTGGTGACGGCTGCGGTTTTGCTGTTAATCGACGAGCGCAACCGCAAGCTGAAGATGGCGATCAACTCGCTTTCGACGCTCGGTCTCATCGGCATTGCGTGCGTGCTTGTCGGCATGGCCAGCGAAAAGGCGCCAGAAGCCATCGTCTATCTGATCGGCAATTGGCCTGCACCGTTTGGCATCGTGCTGGTGCTCGACCGGTTGGCGGCGATGATGCTGTTGCTGGCGAGCCTCCTCGGCATGGCCGCGCTGAGCTTCGCGCTGGCGCATTGGCACAAGGCAAGCCCGCATTTCCACACGATCTTCCAGCTTTTGCTGATGGGGCTGAATGGCGCGTTCCTCACGGGCGACCTATTCAACCTGTTCGTCTTCTTCGAGGTCATGCTGGCCGCTTCCTATGGTCTGGCGCTGCATGGTTCCGGTCCGGCGCGCGTCAAGGCGGGCCTCCATTATATCGCGGTCAATCTGGTAGCATCGTCGCTGTTCCTGATCGGAGTGAGCCTCATCTACGGTGTCACCGGCACGCTCAACATGGCGGACCTCGCGCAGCGGATTACGCAGGTTGCGCCTGAAGACCGGATGCTGCTGGAAGCGGGAGCTGCGGTACTGGGCGTCGCCTTCCTGATCAAGGCGGGCATGTGGCCGCTCAATTTCTGGCTAGCGCCGACCTATACGGCAGCGGCAGCGCCGATTGCCGCGATCTTCGCGATCATGAGCAAGGTCGGCATTTATGTGCTGTTGCGCCTGTCGCCGCTGATGTTCGGCATCAATGCTGGCTCGTCCTATGGTTTCGGCAATGACTGGCTCTATTTCGGCGGCATGGTCACGCTTGCCTTCGGCCTGATCGGCGTGGTCGCGTCGCAGGCCATGGGCAGGCTTGCGAGTTACAGTATTCTCGTTTCCTCCGGAACGCTCTTGGCCGCCATTGGCAGCGGCAATACAGCAATGGCCGGTGCAGCACTGTTCTACATGGTCAGTTCCACGCTGACGATTGCCGCATTCTTCCTGCTGATTGAGCTTGTCGAACGCGGACAGGACGCTGCCGCCAACGTTCTTGCGGTGACGATGGAAGCCTATGGCGACGATGAGGAGGAAGAAGAAGAGGAAGAGGTCGGTGCAGTCTTGCCCGCGACCCTTGCCATCCTCGGTACATTCTTCGCGATATGCGCCATTTTGCTGATCGGCCTACCACCATTTTCGGGTTTCATCGCCAAGTTCCTGATCCTTGCAGCTGTCTTCAACGGCGACGGGGCGGCGCCGCAACTGGCCATGCCGGTCAGTCCGGCAAGCTGGGCGCTGATTGCGCTGATCCTGCTCTCAGGTCTTTCGGCGCTCATCGCCATGACGCGTACCGGCATCCGCACCTTTTGGGCGTCCCTCGAAGGTAATGTTCCGCGCGTTCTGGTGCGCGAAGTGGTGCCGATTGCGGGGCTTCTGGCGCTCTGCCTTGCGCTGACAATCGCAGCCGGTCCCGCCATGCGTTACATGGACGAAACGGCACGCTCGCTGCATCATCCGTCCGATTATATCAACAGTGTCCTGAAAGCGCCCAAGATCGAATATGGGCCCTCCAAGGCAACAGGCGCGCAGGCGGCGGAGGTAGAATGAGAAAAATCCTGCCCTATCCGCTGCTGTTCGCGTCACTGCTTTTGTTCTGGCTGCTGTTGAACGGATTTACTCGCGCTCAGCTGATCCTTGGTGCGGTCATTGCGCTGTTTGCTTGCCAGATCATGACGGCGCTGCAGCCGCAGAAAAATCATCTGCGCTCGATCCCGACTATGCTCCGGCTTTTCGCCACGTTCAGCCTCGATATTCTGCAATCGAACATCACTGTGGCGCGCATTATTCTGTCTGGAAGAAAGCGTCGCCCCGGTTTCGTGGTTATCCCGCTGGAGCTCGAAAATCGCACGGCGCTGGCGGTACTCGCCTGCGTGGTGACGGCGACACCCGGCACAGCCTGGGTGGATCATCACAGCGCGCGCCGCGAACTGACCATTCATGTGCTCGACCTTGAAGAAGCACAAGTCTGGCGCGATCTGATTAAACAGAAATATGAGAAGCCGCTGATTGCGATTTTCGGGGCAGCAGACGTTGTCGAGAAGGAGAAATCCGCATGAGTGCCGTTATCATCTTCTGGTCTCTGCTCGCAGCACAATTGATGCTGATCGCGGCCATGGGCTGCGCGGTTTATCGCTTGCTGGTCGGCCCTCGGGCACAGGACCGTGTGCTCGCCACCGACGCCCTTTATCTAAACGCCTTGCTGCTGTTGATCACCTTCGGCATTCGCACTGGCAGCGATATCTATTTCGAGGCTGCGCTGATCATCGCGTTGCTTGGTTTCGTCGCTACTGTCGCGCTCGCCAAATTCCTGATGCGCGGGGAGGTGATCGAATGATTCATGCAGCCGAAATTCCGCTTTGGGCCGCCATCCTCATTTCGTTTTTTCTCGTCGCCGGTGCTTTCCTGACGCTCGTCGGATGCATTGGCCTTGTGCGTTTCAAGACCTTCTACGAACGCATTCACGCGCCGACCATCGGCACGTCTTTTGGGGCTGGCGGAATCTTGATCGCATCGATCATGTTTTTCTCCATCTTGCAATCGAAGCCGATTCTGCATGAAGTATTGATTACCGTCTTTGTGGTCATCACAACGCCGGTGACGCTCATGCTGCTCAGCCGCGCCGTGATCCATCGCGACACGACGCAGGACAGCAGGGAGCTGCCTTCATCTTCCGACCCCGATTGAGGCCGGCAGACATCATGCTTGAGGGTGCGGAAGGGGCGTTTTCGGCTTTTCCGCAGTGCAGAACGGGGAAAATCAGCGGCTTCTTCCGGTAAGGGCCGCCATCGTTTTTCGGACGAACGGACTGAGCTTTTTCGGGTTCGCTTAAAGACTCATATCCTCTTGTTCGGTCTCGATATTCGCTCTTTCCCGAATCTGAAGCGTATTGCCTGCGGCCAGTTAGGTCCGGAAGGAGCGGCCAATGGCATTTGGAGGAGTGCTGGCGGCTGCGGCCAATTGTCCAGATGCGGCGCATCGATGGTCAGGCGGATTGAAGGTTTTCATCATTTAGATTATCTGGATTTCAGTAATTTCTGAAAGTTCAGAAAATACGGGAGAGAGAATTTTGGAATTGTCGCCAATCGTTCAGTCGTTCGTGCTCCACTTTGGAGAGATGGGCAGCCGTTGGGGCATCAACCGCACAGTGGGGCAGATTTACGCGCTGCTTTATCTGTCGCCTCAGCCGATGTGCGCCGACGAGATCGTTGACGCGCTTGGTGTGTCACGCTCGAATGTCTCCATGGGCATACGCGAACTGCAGGGCTGGAACCTTGTGCTTCTGAAGCACATTCCCGGCGACCGTCGCGATTTCTTCACGACGCCGGATGATGTCTGGCAAATTCTGCGCACGCTTGCCGAAGAGCGCAAGAAGCGCGAGATCGATCCGACCCTGTCCGTTTTGCGCGAAGTGCTGATGGAAGCCCCGCAGGACGACGGCGATCGTTATGCGCAAGAGCGCATGAAAGACATGTACAGCCTGATCGAGCGTCTGACCAACTGGTACGACGACGTCAAGAAACTCGATACTGACCGTCTGACAAGCCTGCTGGCGCTTGGCGCCAAGGTGACCCGCTTCCTCGAAACCACTGACAGGATCGTGGCTTTGGGACGCGGGCGAACATCGGCCAAGAAGGAGCCTAAGCGAGATTGACATCTGATGTCCCCCAAACGGAGCAACTGGCGGAAAAACTGACGCTAGTCGACGGAGAGGCGACAGGCGGCAACCGCCGCGCAAGTCCCTCCAAGCGTCGTTCCGGGCGTCGGGCGGTTCCGACCATGCTTCGCCGGGGGGCAAATCTTCAGGCACTGGCAGCGCTTCTGTGGCTGCCGCAGGCCGGGCTGATTGCCTATGCCATCGGATGTCTCGCCGATACGGGGTTCGACAACAGAATTTATTATGCAGCTTTCGGCATATTCGTGCTGGGTTGCCTGCGCAGTCTGATCGACGGTGCTGGCGCGGCCAAGGCACTCGACGCCGCCCGCGGTGAACTGACAGCCTTGCGCGAACGGGCTTTTGCAGCGCTTTCCAGCCGGTCTCCGCTCGACACAGCCCGGCCATCGTCGGGGGAGGCTGCGAGCATTCTCGCCGAACAGGCGGAAATGGTTGTGCCTTATCTGTCCCGTTTCGTACCGGTGCGCATCCGGGTCATGCTGATGCCGTTGGCGATCCTGCTGGCTGTGTTCTGGTTTTCATGGGCGGCGGCACTCGTTTTGCTCGTTGCAGCGCCTTTGATCCCGATCTTCATGGCGCTGATTGGCTGGCGTGCGAAGGCCGCGAGCGAAAAGCAGCTCGTGGCGCTTGGCGGCATGAATGGTTTTCTGCTGGACCGGCTGCGTGGCCTGACCACGATTCGCAGTTTTCATGCTGTCGATGCCACCGCCACGCGGCTGCGTGAGAACGCGGAGACCCTGCGCACCAAAACCATGAAGGTTCTGCGGATTGCATTTCTGTCTTCCGCTGTGCTGGAGCTTTTTGCGGCGCTTGGCGTAGCCATGGTTGCCGTGTATATCGGCTTCCACCTGCTCGGCACATTGCAGTTCGGTGCCTGGGGACACCAGCTGACGCTCGGCGAAGGCTTGTTTATCCTGCTTCTGTCGCCCGCTTTCTTTGAGCCGTTGCGTGACCTTTCCGCAGTCTGGCATGACCGTGCATCGGGCGAAGCCGCCATCGATGCGCTGGAGAAGCTCAGCCGTCATTCCATGCCGGTTGTCGGCAACAGCAGCGCCACGGCGGGTGAACTGGAAGAAACGGCCCCCTCCGTTCAACTGCGCGATGTCGGCTTTCAATATCCGGCAGGGCCTTCGGTTTTGACAGATTTCAACCTGGCAATCGAGGCGGGGGAGCATGTCGCTCTGCTTGCGCCAAGCGGTTATGGCAAGTCCACCATTCTGGCGTTGATCGCCGGGCTGGCAGCGCCGCAAACAGGCGCAATACGTATCGGCAGCACGAGCATGGCACCTGAAAATGCGGAGGCGTTACGCCAACGCATGAGCTGGGTCGGACAAAAGCCGCATATATTTGCAGGCTCCGCACGCCACAACATCACGCTTGGGCGTGAAGCTGTTGCCAGACCGACCGCGACCATCATCGAAGATATGGCGCTCGCGCATGTGACTGGCGTCACCGGTCACGGCGTTATTGGGGAAAACGGTGCCGGGCTTTCGGGCGGCGAAGCCTTGCGGCTTGCACTGGTCCGCATCGCGGTCGATCCCAAGGCCGATATCATTCTTGCCGACGAGCCGACGGCCCATCTCGATCACGAGACGGCCACGCATATTGCCGACAGCCTGTTACGGCTGGCCAAGGGCAAAACCCTGATCGTCGCCACCCATGATGAGGGACTGGCGCGCAGGATGGACCGCATTATACGATTGAACGACAATCAAAATACCGATCCGCTGTGGCAGAGGAGGGCAGCCGAATGAACGGTTTGCAAGCGCTCCGTCCAATCCTGCGCCTGTTTTTCAGAACCAAAGCTGCTGCTCTTTACGCAGGCATCGCAGCCGCGACAGTGACTGTTCTGGCTGGCATCGCGCTCCTTGGCCTTTCCGGCTGGTTCATCACGGCAACGGCCATTGCGGGCTTGAGTATCGCCACGGCTATTGTGTTTGATGTCTTTGCACCGGCAGCCGGTATCCGGTTTCTTGCCATTGTGCGGACGGGCGCGCGTTATCTCGAACGACTTGTCACGCATGACGCAACGCTCGCCATTCTGGCGGCATTGCGCGAAAAGCTGTTTCGAAGCTGGGCAAAACCGGCAGCGGCCAATACACTTTTGAAACGCCCTGCGCGTCTTCTATTCCGTCTGACCGCAGATATCGATGCGCTGGATTCGCTTTATCTGCGTGTCGTCGTGCCGATTGGTGCCGCACTTGCAACCGCGTTGGTGGCGGGAATTGCGCTTGCGCTGATGAGCCCGCTGTTCGGGCTTTCTGTTGCACTTGTGCTTCTGATCGTAGGCCTGAGCCTGCCGTTATTGGCTGCGCTGCGTTCGGAAAAGCCGATGCGCAGACGAGCCAAGGGCACCGAGGCCTTGCGCGCCCGCACAATCGATCTGGTCGCGGGCCAGACGGAATTGCTCATGGCCGGACGGATGCAGGCGCAAAAAGAAGCGCTCATCCGGGCTGACAATTATGTGGCAGCGGCGGACCGCACCCTCAATCGCATTGAGATTCGAACCGGCGCTGGCCTCGGCGTGGCACATGCCGCACTTCTGGCCGGTGGACTGATCGGCGCCGGCTGGCTTGTTCAGGCCGGGACAATCGGCGCTCCGGTAGCCGCATTGGCGATGCTTGTTATTCTCGGCGCGATGGAACCTTTCGCGGCGCTGCGGCGCGGTGCGATGGAACTGGGGCGCACCATTCTGGCTGCGCGGCGAGTTGGGCCAAAATTGCGTGAAGGAGCGTCGATTACAAGTCTGCCAACGCCACCGGATGGCATTGCCGTGGAGCTTCGTAATCTTTCTGTCCGCCATGAAGACGCAGCCGTCGATGCCTTGAAATCCATCAATCTCATTGTCGAAAGCGGTGAGCGTGTCGCCATTGTCGGAACCAGCGGCGCGGGCAAGTCGACCTTGTTCAACCTGCTCGCAGGCGAAATCCCGGGGACGGATGACAGCGCGGAAGTGTTGGCCAGCGCTTTGTTGACCCAGCGCACCGAGCTTTTTCAGGATAGCCTGCGCGATAATCTGCGGCTCGCCAAACCCGATGCCGATGACGCGAAGCTGATGCAGGCTTTGCACACAGCCGGTCTCGGAGAATTTGTCGAAACATTGCCGGCAGGCCTCGATACGATGCTGGGTGAGGGCGGTTTGGGATTGTCCGGTGGGCAGGCGCGACGTCTGGCTCTGGCGCGACTGTTCTTAAGCGATTCTTCATTGTGGCTGCTCGACGAACCGACCGAAGGACTGGATGCTGCAACCGCCGAAGATGTCTTGACCCGATTGCGGACGCAGTCGGGCAGACACACGCTGCTGGTCGCGACACATATCCGGCGCGAAGCGCGGATTTGCGACCGGATCATTGTTTTGAATCAAGGCGCTCTCGTTGAGTCTGTGCGCATGAGTGACCAACGTTTCGGTGAAATCCTCGAATCCATGAGGTGAACCGGGCGGGCAAAAGCCCAGATACTGGGGCTTTGCCGACAATCGAGAATGGGAACGACGGGCGGTTTCTCATCCGCTTTTCGTTTCGAGACGGACAATGTCATGACGGGGTCCGTTACGCGAAGGCGCGTCGCGTCTGCCGATTTATGCGACGTGCAACACTAAATCGTTTTGGTCGCATTCTGCGATGCCAGGGAATTTCCTGGTCGCAAATGCTCTAGGAGGGCCGGGAACTACCGGCTGAAAAAGATGGAACTCGATATTGTCTCCCTGTCGCGATTGCAGTTTGCAATCACGGCACTTTATCACTTCCTCTTCGTACCTCTGACGTTGGGTCTTTCCGTGCTGCTGGCCATCATGGAAACCGTTTATGTGATGACGGGGCGACTCATCTGGCGACAGATGACGAAATTCTGGGGTACTCTGTTTGGCATCAACTTCGCGATCGGTGTCGCGACGGGCATTGTAATGGAATTCCAGTTCGGCATGAACTGGAGCTATTACAGCCACTATGTGGGCGATATTTTCGGCGCGCCGCTCGCCATTGAGGGCCTGATGGCCTTCTTCCTTGAGGCGACCTTCGTTGGTCTGTTCTTCTTCGGTTGGGACCGTCTTTCCAAGGTCGGCCACCTGATCGCGACCTATGCCGTTGCGGCAGGTTCGAACTTTTCCGCGCTATGGATTCTCATCGCCAATGGCTGGATGCAAAACCCGGTGGGGTCGGCGTTCAACCCTGAAACCATGCGCATGGAAATCACCGATTTCTTCGCGGTTTTGATGAATCCTGTGGCGCAAGCCAAATTCGTGCATACGGTTTCGGCCGGTTACGCAACCGCTTCGATTTTCGTTCTGGGTGTTTCCGCCTGGTTTCTCCTGAAAGGCCGCTCGGTGGAACTCGCCAAGCGTTCGATGACAGTTGCCGCTTCGTTTGGTCTGGCCGCATCGCTTTCGGTCGTCGTTCTGGGTGATGAAAGCGGCTATCTGGCCAACGAACACCAGAAGATGAAGATCGCGGCCATTGAAGCGATGTGGGAAACAGAACCCGCTCCGGCTTCGTTCACGGTCTTCGGCTTCCCGAACCAGGAAGCGCGCGAAACCCATTTCGCCGTGCATATTCCATGGGTCATGGGTCTGATCGGCACACGTTCGCTGACGACACCGATCCAGGGCATCAACGAGCTGGTCGAAAATGCTGAGAACCATATCCGCAACGGCATCGTCGCCTATGATGCGTTGCAGAAAATTCGCGCCGCTGGCGATACCGGCACAGTGCCGCAGGATGTGAAGGACGTTTTCGCCGATAACAGCCAATGGCTCGGCTACGCTCTTCTCCTGAAACGCTATGTGGACGATCCGCGCACGGCCACCGACGAACAGATCACCAGGGCCGCGAACGACACGGTGCCCGGCGTTCTGCCACTGTTCTGGGCATTTCGAATCATGGTCGCCATCGGGTTCTTCCTGATTTTGCTGACTGGCACGTTCTTTGTGCTGTCGGCGCGGCGCAAGCTTGATCAGCATCGTTTCCTTTTGAAAGTGGCGGTCTTTGCAATTCCGCTGCCGTGGATCGCTGCCGAGATGGGCTGGATCGTTGCTGAATTCGGGCGTCAGCCGTGGATTATCGAAGGTATTCTGCCGACAGCGGTTGCCGTCTCCAATCTCGGTGCATCGACGGTTCTGCTCACCCTCATCGGGTTCTGCGCGATCTACACGGTCCTGTTCATCATCGAAATGGGCCTGATGATACGCGCGATCAAAGCTGGACCGGAACCCGACAGCAAACCTGAAGCCATGCTTGCACCTGCTAGCATTGCGCCTGCGGAGTAATGACCATGATACTCAGCGAATTGTTGGACTATGAAACCCTTCGCATCATCTGGTGGGTACTGCTCGGCGTGCTGCTGATCGGCTTTGCCGCGATGGACGGGTTTGATCTCGGCGTGGATATTCTGATGCCTGTCGTCGGCAAAACAGATGTCGAGCGCCGCATCATCATCAACACGATTGGCCCGGTCTGGGAAGGAAACCAGGTCTGGCTGATCCTCGGCGGCGGCGCTATCTTCGCCGCCTGGCCACCGCTCTATGCGGTGTCTTTCTCGGGCTTCTATCTGGCGATGTTCGCTATCCTTTTTGCCCTCATCCTGCGTCCGGTCGGTTTCAAGTATCGGTCGAAGCGCGAGGGCCAGGGTTGGCGTCGCGGATGGGACATCGCCCTGTTCATCGGCGGCTTCGTGCCCGCGCTGATCTTCGGCGTTGCAGTCGGCAATGTGTTGCAGGGCGTCCCATTCCGTCTCAACGATGATCTTCAGATTTTCTATGAGGGCTCGTTCTTCGGTCTGCTCAACCCCTTTGCACTTGTGTGCGGCGTGTTGTCGGTCACCATGCTGGCGATGCATGGCGCCTCGTGGCTGGTTCTCAAAACTTCGGGAGAGATCCAGCAAAGAGCACGGCGTTATGGCAGCATTGCTGCACTTCTCACGCTTGTTCTTTATGCTCTTGCCGGCGTTGCCAGCTGGTTCTGGGTGTCAGGCTACCGTATCACAAGCGCCATCGTCACTGATGGACCTTCCAATCCGCTGCGCAAGACCGTGGAACTGGATCACAGTGCATGGTTCGCCAACTATGCAAGTCATCCGATCCTTCTGATTGCTCCAGCACTTGGCATTCTGGGTGCGATTGCGGTGTTCCTGACGCTGCGCGGCGGTCGTGAAGTTGCACCGCTTCTGCTGGGAAAGCTTACGATCTTCGGCATCATCTCATCGGTCGGCGTCTCGATGTTCCCGTTCATTCTGCCGTCTTCGCTCGATCCCCGGGCAAGCCTGACGGTTTGGGATTCGTCTTCCAGTCATATGACGCTTTTCATCATGCTGGTCGTGACCCTGATCTTCCTGCCGATCATCGTTGCCTACACCTCCTGGGTTTACCGGGTGCTGTGGGGCAAGGTGGAAAAGGAAATGATCGAGGACGAGAGCAACCACGCTTATTGATCGGGCCGCGGACGGCCAAGCCGTCCGCGCCTTTCAATCCAAGAAAGGAAAGCAATATGTGGTATTTTTCCTGGCTTCTGGGCCTGCCGCTCGCCGCAGCTTTTGCTGTACTCAATGCCATGTGGTACGAGCTGATGGATGACCGTGCCCGCAAGCGTCTTGCAGCCGATCCGACTGCAGATCTGGCGCGCCAAGGCACGAAGCATCATTAGACAAAAGAAAACGGCCCGGAAACGGGCCGTTTTTTGTATCGGCTAATTTCGGATTTTAGGCCGATGGTATCGAGAGTTCCGCTACGAAATCATAGGCGTCGCCACGATAGAGCGATTTGGTGAACTCCACCGCGCGACCCGATGCGAGATAGGAAATACGCTCGATGGACAAACCGGCATCGCCAGTCGTGACGCCAAGTATCCGGGCATCGGGGTCTTTGATGTTACAGGCGGATATACGCTGCACAGCGCGCACCGGACGAAAGCCGGTACGACTGAGCTCAGCATAAAGCGACCCCTGTACAGCGTTCGGATCGGGCAGAATTTCGCTCGACAAGGTCGCACGTTCGATAGCCAGCGGCAGATCGCTTGCCATGCGCAAGCGCCCAAGCCGGGCAATCCGGGTTTCAGACGAAACGCCGAGCTTCATCATTTCCTCGGGCGAGGGATAATAAAGGCCGCGTTCCAGCCATTTGGATTGGGTGGCAATGCCACGCCGCGCCATGTCTTCGGTAAAGGACGTGAGCATGGAAAGCGATTGCTGCACGCGCTCGCTGGGGCGCACGACAAAGGTGCCGGAGCCATGGCGGCGCACGAGAAGTCCCGATTTGACGAGATCATCCACCGCCTTGCGGACGGTCACCCGGCTGATATTGGCATATTCCGCAATGTCCCGCTCGGGCGGCAGCGCTTCTCCATCGGCCAGATGCCCGGCACGGATGGCTGCTTCCAGCGACTGGCGCAATTGCATGTAAAGCGGTCCCGCGCCAGAAGAGGGCCCGGTGCCCTGAAGGTTCTTGGGGAGAAAGGCGCTGAAATTGCCGCTCATGCACGCGCCTCATCCATCTTGTGGCCATAGCGCTTGAGTGCGAGTTGCAATGCTCCGGTCAAAGCGTCAGCTGCCGGTTGGACAATGAGCTTTTGCTGGCTCGCGGGAAGCCACTCCACATAAAGCGGCGCCATGCCGCCCAACAGACTGATCCGTTCTGCGCCCTGAGCAATCAGCATCTCCAGCGTTTCGCTGACATAGCCTGCCGATCGTTCCAGAAGCATGCGTGCCGTCTCGTCGCCTTCGGCGGCATATTGGAAAATACGCGGCGCATATTTGCCGAAATCGCCGGGCTTGGCCGTCCAGGCGAATTCGACCAGATTGTCGGGGTTGTTGCCGAACTCGTTGAGCACATCTGTCGTCAGGCGGCTGCGAGGGTGGATGCCATCATGCACAAGCAGGCATTCCTGCAACAGGCTTTGTCCAAGCCGCGCGCCGCTGCCAAGATCGCTGAGCGGAAAACCCCAGCCGCCGACAGAATGAATGCGCTCTTGCTGGCGGACGATATAGGCCGTTCCAGTGCCTAGAATGGCGACGATGCCATCCTGATCGCCGAGCGCACCTTGCAATGCGATGAGACCGTCGAATTCGACATTGGCGTGAGCAAAGGGGAGACCGCGTTCAATCGGCAGGCCCGCGCCCTGCACATTGCCGCCAGCAAGGCCCAGCACCGCATGGCTTTCGCCGTAATGGCTCTGGTCCAGCCCTGCATCGGCGAAGGCATTGTCGATGGCTGCGCGTACATTGACGAGCGAAGTCTGCGGATCGGTGACGATATTGGCCGATCCGCTGCGTCCCGTTCCGAGAATCGCACCGTTGCCATCTGCCACCACAGCGCGACATCCGGTGCCGCCGCCATCCACGCCAATGAAAAACTCTGCCATGAAGATACCTCCAACTTGAAGATACCAAAAAAATACCATTAACCAAGCAGATTCAGCGAAGCCGAGAAAAATTGATTAATGTGTTGATAAAATAAGGTAAATTATCTTGCTTCCAATTTTTATGCGAGAATATCGTAAACTTCGCTGGACAATTGGTACGTTTTTGGCATTAATTTCAATCAAAGGGGAGCGCAATGCCGCCAGGGGTCGCCAAAGGTTGTTGACAGGCGAGGGTCGCGCGGAAATGGGATGGAACGAAGACCGGCGGAGCCGGCATTTATCCCGCACCGCGATGGGCCGTCGTCATAACCGTGGCGTCTCGAAATGGACAGGCGTATCTCGCCTCTTTTGTGCGTCTGCGTTCAGAAAAACGGGAGAAGGTCAAATGGTTCGCAATAGTTTGAAATTCATGCTGCTGGGTTCGACGCTTTTGGCGTCGGGTTCTGCCGCATTGGCTCAGGATGTCACGCTGACGGTTGAAAGCTGGCGTAATGACGATCTGCAGATCTGGCAGGAAAAGATCATTCCGGCCTTTGAAGCCAAGAATCCGGGCATCAAGATCAATTTCGCGCCAAGCGCGCCGACGGAATATAACGCCGCACTCAATGCCAAGCTGGATGCTGGTTCGGGCGGCGATCTTATTGCGTGCCGTCCGTTCGACACCTCGCTGGAGCTGTTCAACAAGGGCAAGCTTGCCGACCTCACCGATCTTGAAGGCATGAAGAACTTCTCCGACGTCGCCAAGTCCGCGTGGACCACCGACGATGGCAAGAAGAGCTTCTGCGTGCCGATGGCTTCGGTCATTCACGGCTTCATCTATAATCAGGAAGCTTTTGACAAGCTCGGCCTGAAGGCACCGGCAACGGAAGCCGAATTCTTCGCGATGCTCGACAAGATCAAGGCGGACGGCACCTATATCCCGATGGCCATGGGCACCAAGGATATGTGGGAAGCCGCAACCATGGGCTACCAGAATATCGGCCCGACCTATTGGAAGGGCGAGGAAGGCCGCAAAGCGCTCATCGCTGGCCAGCAGAAGCTGACCGACGAGCCATGGGTCGAACCGTTCAAGGTTCTTGCCAAGTGGAAGAATTATCTGGGCGACGGTTTCGAAGCGCAGACCTATCCGGACAGCCAGAACCTCTTCACGCTCGGTCGCGCTGCGATCTATCCGGCCGGTTCGTGGGAAATCGGCCTGTTCAACACGCAGGCGCAGTTCAAGATGGGCGCATTCCCGCCGCCGGTGAAGAATGCAGGCGACAGCTGCTACATTTCGGATCACAACGATATCGGTCTCGGCCTCAATGCTTCGAGCAAAAATGCCGAACAGGCCAAGGTGTTCCTGAACTGGGTCGCTTCACCGGAATTCGCGGAAATCTACGCAAACGCGCTGCCGGGCTTCTTCAGCCTGAATTCGACCGCTGTGAAGATGTCCGATCCGCTGGCGCAGGAATTCGTGTCCTGGCGCGAAAAGTGCAAGCCGACGATCCGTTCGACCTACCAGATCCTGTCGCGCGGCACGCCGAACCTCGAAAACGAAACCTGGGTTCAGTCGGCTAACGTCATCAACGGCACTGTAACGCCGGAAGATGCCGCCAAGAAGCTGCAGGAAGGCCTGGACAGCTGGTACAAGCCAGCCAAGTAAAGCAATAATGCATGGGCGGCTTTGCGACAGAGCAGGGCCGCCCGTGTGCATTTTCGATGCCGAACAGACCTACCGGATAGTCTTGCGGGCAGTTTTTCTTTCGCGCGATGCGCGATCCGTGTCAGTCTCACGGCAAAAGAATGTTCGCAAGAACCGCATAAGCCGAAGAACAGCGAGTGTTGATGAGCCAGTCTGCCGACCTGCCAATCATTGAGCAAAAACGCCCGAGGCGCTGGCACATTCTTGTGTTTCTGCTGCCTTGCGTGCTGGTTTATACCGCCGTCATGGTGCTGCCGCTGATCGAGACATTGCGGCAGGCATTCTTCAATGTCGTTGACGGGCAGCGCGTCTTTGTCGGCTTTGCCAATTTCCAGACGCTTTTCGGCGACTTAAACTGGTCGCGCGATTTCTGGAATGCATTGAAAAACAACGTTATATTCTTCTGCATTCACATGCTGGTTCAAAACCCGATCGGCATTTTGCTGGCCGCGATGCTGTCGCTGCCGAGACTGCGTTTTGCCGCTTTCTATCGCACGGCCATCTTTCTGCCGACGCTTCTATCCTTCGTGATTGTCGGCTTCATCTGGAAGCTGATCCTGTCCCCGATCTGGGGCGTTGCGCCATGGATGATGGATCTGGTCGGCATGAAATGGGCCTTCGCGCCATGGTTGGGAAAGGCCGAGTCGGCTCTTGTGACCGTATCGCTTGTCTCGGTCTGGCAATTCGTCGGCATTCCGATGATGCTGATCTATGCGGCGCTGCTCAACATTCCCGATGAAATCATCGAAGCTGCCGAATGCGACGGCATTACCGGCTGGAGCCAGTTCTGGAAGATCAAGTTGCCGCTCATCCTGCCGTCCATCGGCCTGATCTCGGTCATGACCTTCGTCGCCAATTTCAATGCGTTCGACCTTGTCTATTCGATGCAGGGTGCGCTCGCGGGACCGGACAAGGCGACTGATATTCTCGGCACCTTCCTGTACCGCACGTTCTTCGGCTTCCAGCTTCAGCTTGGTAATCCGTCCATGGGCGCCACCATCGCCGCCGTGATGTTCCTCATCATCCTCGCCGGTGTGTCGCTCTATCTGTTCGGCATCCAGCGTCGCATGCGCCGCTATCAGTTCTGAGGAGCGAGAAATCATGTCGAAAGCACGCACTTCGCCCCTTCGCACAACATTCGTTCATGCGGCGCTGATCATCTATATGCTTGTCGCCGTCTTTCCGGTGGCGCTGACGCTGATCAATTCCTTCAAGGACCGCAATGCGATTTTCCGCACGCCGCTTCAGTTCCCAACGCCTGAGAGCTTTAGCCTGATCGGCTATGAGACGGTGCTGAAACAGGGCTCGTTCCTGACCTATTTCCAGAACAGCACCATTGTCACGGTGGCGAGCATATTCTTTGTCATCCTCTTTGGCGCGATGGCAGCCTTTGCCCTGTCGGAATATCGGTTCAAGGGCAACACGCTGATGGGACTTTATCTGGCCATCGGCATCATGATCCCGATCCGGCTTGGAACGGTTGCCTTGTTGCAGGGCATGGTGGCGGTGGGGCTGGTCAATAGCCTCACCTCGCTGATCCTCGTCTACACGGCGCAGGGCCTGCCACTTGCGATCTTTATCCTGTCCGAATTCATGCGAACCGTGTCCGACGATTTGAAAAATGCCGGGCGGATAGACGGTATGTCGGAATATGCCATCTTCTTCAAGCTGGTGCTGCCGCTGATCCGGCCTGCCATGGCGACGGTCGCTGTCTTCACCATGATCCCGATCTGGAACGATCTCTGGTTCCCGCTGATCCTCGCGCCGAGCGAAGCCACCAAGACGGTGACACTGGGGTCGCAGCTTTTCATCGGCCAGTTTGTCACCAACTGGAATGCGGTCCTGTCGGCGCTTTCGCTGGCCATGTTCCCGATCCTCGTCCTCTACGTCATTTTCTCGCGGCAACTGATCCGCGGCATCACAGCCGGAGCTGTAAAATGAGTTCTGCAACGCAAAATCCTGTCCGTGTACTTTCCGCCGGTCTCGGCAATATGGGCCGCAGCCATGCGCTGGCCTATCACCGCAATCGGGGTTTCGAAATTGTCGGGCTGGTCAACCGGACCAAGGTTGACCTGCCGGATGAGCTTTCCGGCTATGAAATCCATCCGTCCTTTCACGAGGCCTTGGCAGAGCTGAAACCGGATATGGCCTGCATCGCAACCTATTCGGAAAGCCATGCCGATTATGCTGTGGCCGCGATGGAGCAGGGCGCGCATGTCTTTGTTGAAAAGCCGCTTGCAACAAGTGTGGACGACGCACGCCGCGTGATCGATTGCGCGCGGGCCAACGGACGCAAGCTCGTCATCGGTTATATCCTGCGCCATCATCCATCCTGGATGCGGCTGATTTCCGAAGCCCGCCAGTTGGGTGGTCCTTACGTTTTCCGTATGAATCTCAACCAGCAGTCCAGCGGCGCGACCTGGGAAACGCACAAGAACCTGATGAACACCACGTCGCCGATTGTCGATTGTGGCGTGCATTATGTCGATGTCATGTGCCAGATCACCGATGCCAAGCCGGTGGAAGTGCGCGGCATGGGCTTGCGCCTTTCCGATGAAATCAAGCCGGACATGTATAATTACGGCCACCTTCAGGTGCTGTTCGATGACGGCACGATTGGCTGGTACGAAGCGGGCTGGGGGCCGATGATGTCGGAGACGGCCTTCTTTGTGAAGGATGTCATCTCGCCAAATGGCTGTGTTTCCATTGTCATGAATGAGGCTGTGACCAAGTCCGACGATGTGGACGCCCACACCAAAACCTCGACCATCCGCATCCATCGTGCCGAACGCGGCGCGGACGGGAAGTTCCTGAAGCCGGATACTGATCTGTCCATGTCGGACGAGCCGGGCCATCAGGAATTGTGCGAACGCGAACAGGCCTACATGCTGAAAGCCATTCGTGAGGATATCGATCTCAACCGCCATATGGACGATGCGCTGCAATCGCTGCGTATCTGCCTCGCCGCCGACGAAAGCGTGCGTCTTGGCCAGCCGGTAAAACTGTAAGGGATTTTTGACTGTGGGATCGCTGCTACTCAAGTCGATAAACAAGAGCTACGGTTCGCAGGCTGTGCTGAAGGATATCAATCTGGAAGTTCGCGACGGCGAGTTCGTTATTTTCGTGGGGCCCTCCGGTTGCGGGAAGTCCACGCTGCTGCGTTCGATAGCCGGTCTGGAAGATGTGTCTTCGGGCCAGGTGCTGATCAACGGCAAGGACGTGACCGTCACGCCGCCGTCAAAGCGTGGCATTGCGATGGTGTTCCAGTCTTATGCGCTTTATCCGCATCTGACGGTGAAGGACAATATGGGGCTTGGCCTGAAGCAGGCCGGAGCGCCGAAAGAGCAGATTGAAAGCCGCGTGACGCGCGCTTCCTCCATGCTGTCGCTTGATCCTTATCTGGCACGGCGTCCGGCGGAACTGTCGGGCGGCCAGCGCCAGCGCGTCGCCATTGGTCGCGCACTTGTGCGTGATCCCGAACTGTTCCTGTTCGACGAACCCTTGTCCAACCTCGATGCCGCCCTGCGCGTGCAGACGCGTTTGGAAATTGCCAAGCTGCATCGCGAGCTGAAGGCGACGATGATCTATGTCACCCATGATCAGGTCGAAGCAATGACGCTTGCCGACCGCATCGTGGTGCTGAATGCGGGCCGTATCGAACAGATCGGTTCGCCGATGGAGCTTTACAACAAACCTGACAATCTGTTCGTAGCAGGTTTCATCGGCTCGCCACAGATGAACTTCATCGATGCGGGTCGTATCGGCGAAACCGGTGCGAAGACCATCGGCATTCGCCCGGAACATCTCGGTGTCAGCCGTGAAAGCGGCAAATGGAAGGGCAAGGTCATCCACGCCGAACATCTCGGCGCAGATACCATTCTCTATGTGGAAACCGAAGCGGCAGGCCTCATCACCGTTCGCCTGTTCGGTGAGCACCACTACACCGAAGATGACATCATCTTCGTGTCGCCGGAAGCAGACAAGACGCATCGCTTTGACGATGACGGCAAGGCCATCCGCTAGGATAAAAATCGCGTGCACCGCTTCTCGTCATGGAGCGGTGCACTTCACTCGATCTAGCTTCCAGTATTTGCACCTTTCGAACTGGTTGCGTGACGGGGCCCAAATGTCTGTTTCACCATCTTCCGTCATGCCAAGCTTGCGAAGCAGTTCATGGGACGCTGTATTGGCTAGCTGCGCACCAGCTTTGACACTTGCCGCATTCAGTGTCGTGAATGCAAAATCAACAGCGCCGCTCGCTGCTTCAAATCCATAACCATTGCCTTGAAAATTCTCACCGATCCAGTAACCAAGTTCAAAGCTCTGGCAGGATGCGTCTGCGGCCGCGATCTTTATCCAACCAATGATCCTCCCTGTATTTTTTTCTATGATGATGCCGGGAAAAGCCTTTCCCTCTTTTGCAACGGCGCGGTTCGCCAGGAGCATCTTTTCGCATTGACCGAGCGTCAGGGGAAAAGGCCAGGAAGCAACCCACCGGCTGATCTCAGCACTCATTAATGAGCTCAATGAAGGCGCGTCCTCGACGCCACAACAACCGATGAACAGACGTTGCGTTTCAAAGCTTTCGCTTTGCATATCCGAAATGACCGTAGCGATCATGTTGGTTCTTCCTGCTCATAAGCGGCAGCTTCAATGCTTCAATCAGTAAAGGCAAGGGAAAATCGTCTCTTTGGTGTGAGGCGGCGTGCCCGAGTTTTGGAATTTTAATGTTGTTCCGAATATCTGAAAACGGTCTGGTTCGCCCTTATAGTACCAATCGGTACTTATCTAGCGGCCAAGGAAAAGAAATTATATTACGTATAATCCGCGCATTCGTTTCATAAAATATTGTATTTATATCAGATAAATAAGCATATTTCTTTGAGCCCCTTATAGAGCTTACGTACACAAACGGAACTGTTCATTTTGAGATTGTGGAAATAGCAGAAAAATAATCTTGCTTTATTTTGAGAGCCGTATCACCCTGAATGGCAGTGAAATCGGAGGAGGAAAACCGGCTTCACGTCGCATGGGAGGAATGCGGTCAATCTGTGCATGAAAGGCCATCCGGAAAGCGGGTTTCGACGAAGCCTGTCCGCCGGAACCAAACAGAATTCCACCCGTTCGACATTCAATGCCAGTTTTGCGAGGTATGCCCGCATGAGCGACGATGTCGTACTATCCCTGCATGTTCCCGAACCGGAATGGCGGCCCGGCGATGCGCCGGATTTCTCCCATGTCAAAATCCCTCGCGCCGGCAGTGTCAGAAGACCGGAAATCGACGAAAAGCCCGAAGCGATGCGCGATCTCGCTTTCAGCATCATTCGCGTGCTGAACCGCGAGGGCGAGGCGGTCGGTCCGTGGGCTGGAACGCTCACCGATGACGAGCTGAAAGACGGTCTGCGCCACATGATGATCCTGCGTGCCTATGATGCACGCATGATGATGGCGCAGCGTCAAGGCAAGACGTCATTCTACATGCAGCATCTGGGCGAAGAGGCGGTGAGCTGCGCTTTCAGAAAGGCGCTGCGCAAGGGTGATATGAACTTCCCGACCTATCGGCAGGCGGGGCTTCTGATCGCCGATGATTATCCGCTCGTCACCATGATGAACCAGATTTTCTCCAATGAGCAGGACCCGCTAAAGGGCCGCCAGCTTCCCGTGATGTATTCCTCCAAGGAACACGGCTTCTTCACGATTTCCGGCAATCTCGCGACGCAATATACGCAGGCTGTGGGATGGGCGATGGCCTCTGCAATCAGCCATGATACCAAGATCGCAGCAGCCTGGATCGGCGACGGCTCGACCGCCGAAAGCGACTTTCACGCAGCACTCGTCTTCGCCTCGACCTACAAGGCGCCCGTGGTAATGAATATCGTGAACAACCAGTGGGCGATCTCGACATTTCAGGGCATTGCACGGGGCGGTTCGGGCACTTTCGCGGCCCGCGGGCACGGTTTCGGCATTCCGTCGCTGCGCGTTGATGGCAATGATTATCTCGCCGTTCATGCTGTTGCGAAATGGGCGGTCGAGCGCGCACGGCGCAATCTCGGACCGACAATCATTGAATATGTCACCTATCGTGCTGGTGGGCATTCCACGTCTGACGATCCTTCCGCCTATCGCCCCAAGGCCGAAAGCGATGCGTGGCCGCTTGGCGATCCGATCTTGCGGCTGAAGAACTATCTGATCCTGCGCGGCGTCTGGTCGGAAGACCGTCACAAGCAGGCGGAAGCAGAAGTGATGGACCTTGTCGTCAGCGCGCAGCGCGAGGCGGAAGCCATCGGCACCCTGCATGATGGGCGCAAGCCTTCCATGCGTGACATGTTCGAGGATGTTTACGCAGAAACGCCGCCGCATCTTGTTCGCCAGCGTCAGGAAGCGGGGTTCTGATCCATGACTAAAATGACCATGATCGAGGCGATCCAGAACGCCCACGATATTGCCATGGAACGCGACAAGAATGTGGTCGTGTTCGGTGAGGATGTCGGTTATTTTGGCGGCGTGTTTCGCTGCACCGCCGGTTTGCAGAAGAAATACGGCAAGGAGCGCTGCTTCGATGCGCCGATCAGCGAGCTTGGCATTGTCGGCACGGCAATAGGCATGGCCGCTTACGGCTTGCGCCCCTGCATTGAGGTGCAGTTCGCGGATTATGTTTATCCGGCCTATGACCAGATTGTTTCCGAAGCCGCTCGTCTACGCTATCGCTCGGCAGGTGAGTTCACGTGTCCCATCGTGATCCGCATGCCATCCGGTGGCGGCATTTATGGCGGGCAGACGCACAGTCAAAGCCCGGAAGCACTTTTCACCCATGTGTCCGGCTTGAAGACGGTGATGCCGTCCACACCAGCGGACGCCAAGGGCTTGCTGCTTGCAGCGATTCAAGATCCCGATCCGGTGATCGTGTTCGAGCCGAAACGGCTTTATAACGGCCCCTTCGACGGCCATCACGACAAGCCGGTGACGTCCTGGAAGAAGCACGATCTGGGCGAAGTACCGGAGGGCTATTACACCGTTCCGCTCGGCAAGGCCGCCCTTCGGCGTGAAGGCAGCGCGGTGACGGTTCTGGCCTATGGCACCATGGTGCATGTGGCGCTGGCCGCCGCGGAAGAAACCGGCGTCGATGCCGAGATCATCGATCTGCGCACGCTTTTGCCGCTCGATACTGAGACGATCATGGCTTCGGTGCGCAAGACCGGTCGTTGCGTCATCGTGCATGAAGCAACCTTAACCTGCGGCTATGGTGCGGAACTGGCCGCACTCGTGCAGCGCGATTGCTTCTATCACCTTGAAGCGCCTGTCATTCGCGTGACGGGTTGGGATACGCCTTATCCGCATGCGCAGGAGTGGGCCTATTTCCCCGGTCCTGATCGTGTCGGTCGCGCACTTGTGTCGATCATGGAAGCGTGAGGGGAGAGACCATGACTCATTTTACAATCAAACTCCCCGATGTCGGTGAAGGCGTTGCCGAGGCCGAACTTGTCGAATGGCATGTGAAGGTTGGCGATATCATTCGCGAGGATGATCTTCTGGCAGCGGTCATGACCGACAAGGCGACAGTGGAAATCCCGTCATCGCGCGCAGGCAAGGTTATCGCGATCAATGGCGAAGTGGGTGAAAAGATCGCGGTCGGTTCCGAACTGGTGCGACTTGAAGTCGAAGGTGCTTCCGGCGCAATCGAAGAAACTAAAGCGGAAGAGCCTGCGCATAGTCCGATAGCGGTCGAAGCGCCCAAACCGCAGACGCCAGAAGTGCCTGTCTTGTTGCAGACGCCGGTTCCACCCAAATCAGAAGCGCCTAAGCGTGAAAGCTCAGGTCGTGCTTTTGCGGGTGCTGGCCCGGTCCGGGCGGAAGGTGAAAAGCCGCTAGCCACCCCATCGGTTCGACTGCGGGCGCGCGATGCAGGCGTTGATCTGCGGCGTGTTCGCGGAACGGGGCCCGCGGGCCGCATCACCCATGAAGATCTGGATGCATTCTTCCAGACCGAAAGCGGAGCTGCAACGGCACTGTCCGGCTATGCTGCCGATACAACCGTCAACGAGATCAAGGTCATCGGGCTTCGGCGCAAGATCGCGGAGCGTATGGCGGAAGCAAAGCGCCATATTCCGCATATCACCATTGTCGAGGAAGTAGACGTCACGCAGCTGGAAGAGCTGCGCAGCGGTCTCAACCATGAGAAAAAGGAAGGGCGTCCGCGCCTGACGCTGCTGCCATTCGTCATCCGCGCTATCGTCAAGGCGGTGAAAGAGCAGCCGGGTCTGAACGCCCATTTCGACGATGAAGCCGATATCATCCGTCAGTTCGGCGGTGTGCATGTGGGCATCGCCACACAGACGCCAAATGGCTTGATCGTTCCCGTGGTGCGCCACGCCGAAAGCATGACGGTCTTTGCAGCGGCTTCCGAACTGTCGCGTGTGACCGACGCCGCCCGCAACGGTACCGCAAAGCGCGAGGAACTTACCGGCTCCACCATCACCATCACGTCGCTTGGACCGCTTGGCGCGATAGCCACGACACCGATCATCAATCGGCCGGAAGTCGCGATTGTCGGCATCAACAAGATTGCCGTGCGTCCGATGTGGGACGGAACCCAGTTCGTGCCGCGCAAGATGATGAACCTTTCATGCAGCTTCGATCATCGCGTGATCGACGGTTGGGATGCGGCTGTCTTTGTGCAGAAGCTGAAAAGCCTTATCGAAACGCCTGCGATGATCTTTGTGGAAGGCTGAACTTATGAGTGAGATTAACTGCAAACTTCTGATCATCGGCGGCGGTCCCGGCGGCTATGTCTGCGGCATCCGGGCAGGGCAGCTTGGCATCGACACCGTGCTTGTCGAGCGAAAGCGCCTCGGCGGCACCTGCCTCAATGTGGGCTGCATTCCATCCAAGGCGCTGATCCATGCTGCGGATGAATTCCACCGCCTGACCGCCTTTGCCAGCAAAGGCACACTCGGTATCACCGCGCAAAATCCGGCTATCGACTTTGTCAAAACGCTTGAATGGAAAGACGGTATCGTCAACCGGCTGAATAGTGGCGTCGCCAACCTGCTGAAACGGTCGCGTGTGCGCATGTTTCAGGGGCAGGCGCGCTTTATGGACGGCAAGACCGTGCTGGTCGACACCGATACGGGCCGCCAGACCATTCATGCGGAAAATATCGTGATCGCCACCGGTTCCGTGCCGGTTGAAATCGAGGCGCTGCCCTTTGGCGGCAATATCATCTCCTCCACGGAAGCATTGTCGCTGGGCTCGATACCGGAAAGACTGGCCGTCGTGGGCGGGGGGTATATCGGGCTCGAAATCGGCATGGCTTACGCCAAGCTCGGTTCCAAAGTCACTGTCGTCGAGGCGACCGACCGCATCCTGCCGCAATATGATGCGGAGCTGACGCGGCCCGTTATGGCGCGCCTGAAGGCGCTTGGCGTGGACGTGCTGACCAGCACATCGGCCAAGGGACTGACCGCCGACGGCAAGGCGCTGGAAGTGTTGGCGGCTGATGGTTCAGCGAAACGCATCGAAGCCGATAAGGTGCTGGTGACGGTCGGACGCAAACCGCAGACCGATGGCTGGGGCCTGAGCGAAATCCGGCTTGATATGGATGGGCGATTTATCCGCATCGATGATCGCTGCCGTACGTCGATGCGTGGAATCTACGCGATTGGAGATGTCACGGGAGAGCCAATGCTAGCGCATCGCGCCATGGCGCAAGGCGAAATGGTTGCCGAGATTATCGCAGGCGGCAAACAGGCTTGGGACAAGCGCTGCATTCCTGCTGTCTGCTTCACCGATCCGGAAATCGTGACAGTGGGGCTGCTGCCTGATGAGGCGCGCAAAGCAGGCCATAACACGCAGATCGGTATCTTTCCATTTCAGGCCAATGGCCGCGCCATGACGGTTGAACGGGAAGACGGCTTTATCCGCGTGGTGGCCCGGGCGGACAATCACGTCATTCTGGGCATTCAAGCAGTGGGCGTCGGTATTTCCGAACTGTCGTCAGCCTTTGCGCAGGCCGTTGAGATGGGAGCGCGCCTGGAAGATATTGCAGGAACAATCCATGCGCATCCGACATTGGGCGAGGGCTTTGCCGAGGCAAGCATGAAGGCACTCGGCCACGCGTTGCATGTCTAGAGCATTTTCAGCAAAAGTGCGAAGCGGTTTTGCGTACGGAAATGCGTAAAAATAAAGACTTAGAGCGGTTCTGACGATTCCGTCAAAACAGGAACCGCTCTAAGACTTCGATTTGCGCTCGTAACGCCAGACGAACACCGCGGCCCCGACGATCATGGCTGCGAGCGCAAACCAGGTGATTGCATAGGACAGGTGGCTGTTGCGGAAGGATACGACCGTCAGCCCGCCGACAGGTTGATTGCCGGGATTGGACTTTGCATCCGCATCGATGAAATAGGGTGCGACGGTGCCAAGGTTCTCCTTTGCTGCGAAAGCCGCAACGTCGCGAGAGTTCCAGCTGTTTTTTGCCTGATCATTGGGCCGTAGGAAAAAGCCGTCCGGCTCCGGCATGCGCAGAAGACCAGTCACAGTTGTTTCGCCTGCAACTTGCGTTTCCGGGCGTGCTGTCAGATCGCGCTTGTCGCTCGGCACGAAGCCGCGATTGATATAGGTCAGCGAACCATCTGCGGTGCGCAGTGGCGTGAGAACCCAATACCCAGCTCCACGCTCTGTCAGCGCATTGACCAGTACTTCCTTATCATTCAGATACGTGCCGGTGATGGTGACATGACGATATTCATCGTCCTTCTGATTGACATTGGCCCAGTCATCTTTACCCGGCGCTGCGACAGGCTCGGCATGAACACGGGCGTCTACACGGGCGATGAGGTCGAGCTTCCATTGCAGACGCTCGATCTGCCAGATGCCAAGTCCGACAAACAGCACAAAAAACAGGCTGGCCAATACCGCCATGAAACCGAGGAAGAAACCGGATTTCTTCTTCACGTCGTTTCCATCGGCTTCGGTCGTCATCGCACATTCCTGAATTTACTGAAACTGGAGCAATGCTCCCTCATAAACCAGCAATGCGGATTTAGATAGTTTGGAGTGGATAAAATAACAGCGCCAGCAAACCGAGAATGGCATGTGGCGCTGAGAACAAACCGACATATTCAATTCATGACGCAAAATCAGACAAGCTTATGAATCTTGTGCCGACGATGCGAGTAGCCGCCCTTCGAACGGCGTAAAACATTGCAAACTTGCGTCTTGTCTTCAGACGGCTTTGGCATTTGCTCATGAATGCGATGCAGTATTTGCTGCGTAACTGTACGATCCTTGTCGGTAGGCCCAATGATTATGCTCTTCATCAACCATTCTCCCTGTTTTTTGGGCACAGAGTAGCATCCGGGCTACCCCGGCCGGTCATCAAGAATGTACGAATATCCTAAGTATTAATCATAATTTACATATTGACAAGGGCATTCTTGCAACATCGTGCAAGCGCTTGAGATTGGATAAGAAAAGGCCGATTCGCTTTCGCAAACCGGCCTTTTAAAGTTATTATATCGATTAGATCAGTCCCGATTGCCGGTGAGAATCTCACGTTTGCCGACATGGTTCGCGGGTCCGACCAGACCTTCCTTTTCCATGCGCTCGACAAGCGAGGCTGCACGGTTGTAGCCGATGCCGAGACGGCGCTGGATGTAGGAAGTTGAGCACTTCTTGTCGCGCAACACCACCTTTACCGCCTGATCGTAGACATCGTCGCCGTCTTCGGAACCCATCGACGTCGCATCGAAGACAGCGGAATCTGCAGTTTCTTCTTCTGCGTCCTCGTCTTCTGTCACGGTTGCCAGATAATCCGGGCGGCCCTGTTCCTTCAGATGATTGACGACCTGTTCCACTTCCTCGTCCGAGACGAATGGTCCATGGACGCGGACGATACGACCGCCGCCGGCCATATGCAGCATATCGCCCTGGCCGAGAAGCTGTTCTGCGCCCATTTCGCCTAAAATGGTGCGGCTGTCGATCTTCGACGTCACCTGGAAGGAAATGCGGGTCGGGAAGTTGGCCTTGATGGTACCGGTGATGACATCGACGCTCGGACGCTGGGTCGCCATAATCAGGTGAATACCGGCTGCGCGCGCCATCTGCGCCAGACGCTGCACCGCGCCTTCGATATCCTTGCCCGCAACCATCATCAGGTCGGCCATCTCGTCGATGATGACCACGATATATGGCATTGGCGTCAGGTCGAGTTCTTCCTGAATATAGGTGGGTTCGCCTGTTTCCTTGTCGAAGCCAGCCTGTACGGTGCACATGACGGTTTCGCCCTTGCCCTTGGCGGAAGCCGCACGGGCATTGAAACCTTCGATGTTGCGCACGCCAAGGCGAGCCATCTTGCGATAGCGCTCTTCCATCTCGCGGACGGCCCATTTCAGGGCGACGACGGCCTTTTTCGGGTCGGTCACAACCGGGGTGAGCAGGTGCGGAATGCCGTCATAGATCGACAATTCCAGCATCTTCGGATCGACCATGATCAGACGGCATTCTTCCGGCTTGAACCGATAGAGCAGCGACAGGATCATGGTATTGATCGCAACCGACTTGCCCGAACCCGTGGTGCCAGCCACCAGCAGGTGAGGCATCTTGGCCAGTTCAGCGATGATCGGTTCGCCACCAATGCCCTTGCCGAGGCAAAGCGGCAGGCGATAATTCGATGCTTCGAAAGTGCGGGAGTCGATCATTTCGCGCAGATAGACTGTCTCGCGATTGGCGTTCGGCAGTTCAATGCCGATGACATTGCGGCCGGGAACGACGGCAACGCGAGCGGAGAGGGCGGACATGGAGCGAGCGATATCGTCGGCTAGACCGATGACGCGCGAGGACTTCACGCCCGGAGCAGGCTCGAATTCGTAGAGCGTTACGACCGGACCGGGGCGGACATGGATGATCTCGCCGCGCACGCCGAAATCTTCCAGCACGCTTTCCAGCAGGCCTGCGCTGCGTTCCAGCATTTCCTGCGTGATGACATTGCCATCGAGTGCAGGCGGCATCTGCAACAGATCACGCGGCGGGAATTCGTATTCGCCATGGATCACTGGCGCTTCAGCACGGGGAAGGGGCTGAGGCTGATAAAGAGCAATCGACGGCGCAGCCTTTGCCGGAGCTGGTGCTGCGACCGGGGCAGGCACTTCGATTTCTTCGACGCTGTGCTCTTCAGCTTCCGCGACGGCAAGCACGACATCGTCTTCGGTCGCTTCGCCGGAGACCTCGGCAACTTCCGCAATTTGCGGCGCAGCTTCGACCTTCTTCGGAGCAATTGCCTTTGCGACCAGAGCAATGGCTGGAGCTACGCTGACCGGTTCTGGCGCTGCAACAGGCTGAGGAGCCGGAACTTTTGCCACGGGCTGCGGCGCTATGGGCGTTTCTTCGGGCTGGCTGTTCCATTCACGAATGCGAAACTGCGCCAAAATGGATTCAACGGTCGGCGCTGGCTTTTTGGGGGCGACAGGCGCTGCGGCCATAACCGGCACGGCTGGTGTGAGGTTAGCGTCGACATCGCAACCTTCCCAGAAGGCGAAGTCGGAAATGAAGGCAAAAGCAGACGTGGTGATCTCGGCTGTGGGCGCGATGGTTGGCTGTACTACCGCTTGTTCCGGCAAAATCTGAACGGCAGGGGCTGCTATAGCAGCAGGCATAACCGGCAGAGCAGGCGGAACCGGTACGGCGGGCGGCTGCACCATGCCGAGCGAAACGCTCTGCTGCAATGCGGCTACGGCCATAGGCTGGGCTTCCGCGACTTTCTCCACAATGGCTTCCGGCGCTTCCGCGACGGGCTGAGCTTGCGAACGCGGCGCATTAACGTCTGGCAAATCTTCGCCTCGACGGCGCATCAGTTCCACTTCCGGCGTACGGGTGAAACGGACATTCTCGCCAAGGGAAAAATGGATTTTCCAGGCGCCATCATCGGTCGGATTACGCGCCTCAGTCTGGCCGCGCTGGGGCTTTGGGTCCGAGGCGTTCTCTGCACGATTTCCGTTGGAATGGGGGAAATTTTCTCTCAAATTACGCATGATACCTGAACCATAGATACTGTCGCCTGAATGAGCCCAAGTAATAAAAAATGAAGGTTAACAACCCCCTTCATAATTTCGCGGATGCCCAGAAAATTCTGACAGGGTGTGTCCGGTCAACCGTCAGCATTCACGGGGAAAAATCTCGATCAGAATCAATAATATTATTTAAAAGCATATGCTTGTGATTAAAAGGTAATCCGCTATGTGAAAAGTGGAGAAACCCGTTTAGGTTGTTGAAATAATTACACTCCCTTAAAGGGTGCCGCCCGCAGCGCGGCATTTGAGCAGGGATCAGTCACGGGCGAGCGCTACGACGGGATCGAGTCGGGAGGCATTGCGGGCAGGCATGAAACCAAAGCCAATGCCGATAAGGCTGGAGCAAAACAGCGCGACCACAATGGATGTCGGCGAATAGACGAGCTGAAACATTGTGCTGAACTGCGCAAATAGCAGGCCGAAGCCACCCGCGATGAGCACGCCGACAACGCCGCCGATCAGACAGACCAATATTGATTCGATAAGGAATTGCTGCAGGATATCGCTCGGCCGCGCGCCGACTGCCATGCGCACGCCGATCTCGTTGATTCTTTCCGAGACCGCGACCAGCATGATGTTCATCACGCCGATTCCCCCGACGAAAAGCGAAATGCCGGCAATGCTTGCGACGAGAAGAGCAAGCATTGCCGTCGTCGTCTGAATGGTCTTCTGCAATGTGTCCGTATTGAAGATGAAGAAATCCTTCTTGCCATGGCGTCTTTCCAGAAACGCCGTCACCATCTTTTCGGCGATCGCCGGGTCCATGGTGTCGCGAATGCGGACAGCTATCGATTGCAAGGCGCGTGAGCCGGTCATGCGCGTCTGAACAGTCGTGTAGGGCAGAAACAATTCCAGCTTGCTCGATCCCGACATGCCTTGCTCGTCGGCTTTGGTCACCCCGACGATCCGCACGGGAATCTGTTTCAGAAAAACTATTCTACCGACGACGGCTCTCTGTTCGTTGGGGAACAATTCCTTTTTGGTAGTTGTGTCGATCACGGCGTCCTGTGCGAGATTATCGAGGCTTCTTCTGTCGAAGAAACGCCCCTCGATCAGCTTGCTTTTACGTGTCGCAAAATACTGCTCACTGACACCATTGACCGTGATGCTGACTTCCCTATTGCCGACACGGACTGTTCCCATCGTGGAACTTTCGGGGGTCGCAGCAACCACATAGGGCAGCTTGGCCAGCTCTTTTGCATCGTCAACGCTCAGGGTGGTGACGAGCGCTGCCTTCAAATCGCCATAGCCGCTACCTGGGCCGATATACAGAGTGTTGGTGCCAAGACTGCTGATCTGTTCGAGGATACGCTGTTGCGAGCCTTGTCCAAGCGCTGTGACGCAGACTACAGAGGCCGTTCCGATGATGATCCCAAGCATGGTTAGAAATGTTCGCATGCGATGTGCGTTCATGGAACGCAAGGCCATCGCAAAAGCTTCTTTAAAGCGATCGCGCATACCACTGAAAAGATTAGAGTTTCGCGCGTCTGATGCAGTTACCGTAGATATGTCCTGTCCCTTGCGATAACCATCAGGATGGACTGCATCGGCTATAATTTCCCCGTCATGAATTTCGATGATGCGGTTTGCCCGCGCCGCGACGGCACGATCATGCGTGACAATGATGATGGTGTGGCCTTCACGGTTCAGTTCCTGAAGAATGTCGAGCACTTCTTCACCGCTTCGGCTGTCGAGCGCGCCAGTCGGTTCGTCCGCGAGTATGACATCGGCATCGTTGATCAGCGCGCGTGCTATCGATACACGCTGTTGTTGACCGCCGGAAAGCTGGTTGGGGCGGTGGTGCGTCCGACCGCTCATTCCAAGCCGTCGCAGGATTGCATGGGCGCGCTCGCGCCGTGCTTCGCGCGCCTGTCCCGCATAGATGGCGGGTATCTCGACATTGCCGACCGCGTCCAGCTCATTCAACAGATGATAACGCTGAAAGATAAACCCAAAATGCTCACGCCGCAGCTGCGCCAGTTCGTCCGGGTCAAGTTTCGCAGTCGAGCGTCCGGAAATTAGATACTGCCCTTCCGATGGACGGTCCAGACAGCCAAGAATATTCATCAGCGTGGACTTTCCGGAGCCGGACGCGCCGACAATCGTCACCATCTCGCCGCGTTGGATGGTGAGGTCGATACTGCGCAGCACCGTGGTGAAACCGTCGCCTGATGGATAATGACGCGATACAGACTTCAACGAAATCAACGGCATATCGCTCATATCAGGCACCGTTAGCCGTGCCAGCGGTTTCTTGATTGTCGGTGACGATCTTGTCGCCTTCCTGTAAGCCCGAGCGGACTTCGGTGTTGATCTTGTCGGTAATGCCGGTTTCCACGGTGCGCTCCTCCAGCGCTCCATAGGCATTCAGCACGCGGACGGTCGCTTTGCCCGGGCCATTCGAGGCAGAATCTCCCAGCGGTTTCAATGCCGATACCGGCGCCAGCAATACATTTTTGACCTTCGCCAGAACAATATGGATCTCGGCAGTCATATAGGTGCGGAGCAGACCGTCGGTGTTGGGAATGCTAAACTTGCCTTTATAATAGACGGCGGAGGCCGTCACGCCGCTTGCAGCGGAAAGGCCGTTGCTGAGGCCGAAGCTCTTATCGCTCACGACGGAATCCGGTGCAGGCTCGATGGCTTCGAGGTGTGCGTCGTAACGCTTTGAATTTCTTCCAGAAATTGTAAAGTAAATCGGCAGACCACTATGCACCTGCGTAATATCAGCTTCCGAGATATCGGCCTCCACCGTCATCGTATCGACCTGGCCGAGGATTGCGATGGTCGGCACGGTTTGTTGTGCGTTGACATTTTGACCTTCCTGCGCCACCGTTGAAAGAATAGTGCCATCAATGGGAGCTGTAATGCGGGTATAGGCCAGATTGGCTTCTGCTATGCGCACCCCCACTTTGGACGCTGCGATGGTCGCTTCTATATTAGCCAACACAGCCTGCTGTCGCTTCACCCCAGCAACGGCCTTGTCATATTCGGATCTCGCAACTGCATTTTTCCCGATCATGGCCTGATTGCGGGCAAGGTCCAGCCTCGCCAGTTCCAGATCGGCGAGGTTTTGTTCGCGAGTGGCTTCGTTCTGACGCAGTGTCGCCTGCGCCTTGTCGAGTTCGTTCTGCTGATTGGTTGCGTCGATAAGCGCGATCACGTCGCCCTCTTTGATCTGCTGACCGGGGCATACCTTGAGCGAAATTATTCGGCCTGTAACCTGAGCGCCGACTGCAACCAGATTTTTAGGCCGCAACGTGCCCGTTGCAACGACGGAACTTTCAATGTCGCCGCGCTCCACTGTTGTCATTGCAGGCAGCGGATCATGGGCAGACCAATGCTCGAACGACAGCCCGGCAGTCGGCATCAAGACAAGAAGAAGTGCGCCCCAACGTTTGCGAAAACGTCGCTTCGATGCAGATTTCGAGGAATTCATTGCGGCCTCGTAAATTGATCTGGCGCAGTTGCCATGAGAGGTTTCACCAGATGGGGGCCGGTATAGCCATCTACGACTTCGGGTCTGGCGACGTCGATCCTGCCGTTCCAGCCTCCGCCGAGCGCCTTTTGCAAAGCGACATAGTTGTCGATAATGTTCACTCGCGCTTGCGCCAGCGCATTTTCCTGATCGAGCAGGCTGCGTTGTGCATTGAGGACGTCGAGGAAATTTTTGGATCCGGCCTTGAACTGATCGAGCGTCAACGCATTGATCTTCGCGCTATTGCTGACGATTTTCTGGAGCTGGGCGATGCGCAGTCGGTTTTGATTGAACGCGACGCTTGCATTTTCAACATCGCTCAAGCCGACGAGAATTTTGCTGCGATAGTCGATAAATGCCTGATCTCGCTGGGCTCGTTTTATATCAGTATCAGCCAGCAGCTTGCCTCCCTGGAAAACAGGAAGTGAAAGACTTGGGCCGAATGACCAGCCTATTGTCGACAATCGGCCAAGATCGCCGAAATTCGCGCCACCAGTGTTGATGTCACCGCCAAGCGAAAACTTTGGATAGAGTGCCGCTTGACTCTGTCCAATCCTGGCTGTCGCGGCGGCATAATCCCGCTCCGCTGCGCGGATGTCGGGACGGCTGAGCAGGAGATTTGCCGGTAATCCTGCTGCTATTCTGCGAGGTACGGAAGGCAAGGGGCGGGGCTTATCCAGTATTGTGGTCAGAGCCAGCGATGAACGCCCTGTGAGGGTGGATAGTTTATTCAGATAAGTTGCATAGTTGATGCGCAGAGCAGGAATTTCAGCCTCTGTGGTATCCGCTTGCGTTTGTGCGCTAAGCAGATCGACCTGCGATATGTTGCCGGCATCCAGCTGCGTGCGCGTCAGCGCAACGGTTCGGCGTTGGGACGCGGCATTGCGCTCGGCGATTGCGATCTGTGCCTGCACGCCACGCAGTTGGACGTAATTGGTTGCAATATCGCCGATCAGACTGACAAGCGCTGCTCGCAAGCGTTCATTGGCCGATTCTTTTGCGTAATACGCCGCCTCGATACCGCGCCGGTTCGCGCCGAACAGGTCGATATCCCATGCGGGATTTAATCGAAAACTCGACGCGCTCGCGGCATCGTTGCTATGGCCACCAGCACGCATGAAACTGCCAGTTCCGTCAATGCCTGGATAACGCACACTACCAGCTAGTGCATAACCGGCGCGCGCTTCGCGCACTTTCGCTTTTGCCGTCGCAACGTCGGGACTGCTCTCAATGCCGTCAGTAATGAGTTGATCCAGAATTGGATCACCAAGGTTTTTCCACCAGTCTGCGAGATTCGGAGCCGCTGTACTGGCCTTACTGTTCCACGCAGGAGGGGTATTGATAACAGGTGAGCGATAATCCGGTCCAACTGCTACACATCCGGCGCCAAAAGGAAAAAACAACAAAACCGCACATAGTCGAATTTTTGTAATTTTGATATTTCCTCAAAAAAATAAGCAATAAAATATTCAATTTTTTTAGTATGAATTTGTATAAGTGTATATGGGCACCAAAACTTTTAAGTTGTTAGCTAAAAAATCAGCTATACTGGCGATGGTACTCGGAATGATCTTAATAAAAATTCCCGCTACATTTACGATGCCGGGAATAAGATGGGAAAAATAGGATCCAAATCAATTCTCACAATTAGAGTTAAATATTATTTTTAAACTAACAGATTAGGAATATGAAATATGAAACTCTTTGACAATTCCAACTATTTGCCCGTCATCCAGTCGGTCGAACTGTAATGATATGGCAGGGGCGGTCGGACTACGCGGCGTTTGCGGCAAGCCAATCGGCCAATGAGCGGCGGTTGGCGGCACGACCGCGCATGGCTTCGGCGGCGCACATCGAATTCAGTACTGCTTCCTGTGTTGCTTCCGTGGCCGCGCGAAACAGCGTATCGATGCGGTTTTCATTGAGCGCCGATATCTGGATAAAGTCGCGCGGCTCGTCGTGATCGAATGTCACTGCTGTTGAAAACCCGACGGCAATATCGCCGCTGCCATGGCCCCAGAATGCGCCGAGCCGCGCCAGACCCGCACCGCAGCGACGCGTGACGCGTTTTAGTTGTCGGTGCTCCATGGGCACATCGGTTGCGAGTACGAGAATGACCGAGCCTTTTTCCGGTTGCGCTTCGGCCTTGGGCGAGGGGCGGCGTCCATCGGGAAGCACGAGGTCGCCCGCGCGTCCGAAATTGGTCAGCGCCAGAATGCCGAGATGATAGGTTGAACCATCCAGCACGAACTGCCGGGACGACGTGCCGATGCCGCCTTTAAAACCAAAGCAGCTCATGCCGGTTCCAGCGCCCACATTACCCTGGGCAACATTTTCGCCAGCCGCGTTCAACGCAAGGCGTGCGTGATCTTCGGTCACGGCCAAGGCCTGAATATCGCTGAGCGGACCGTCATTGCATTCCAGTACCACCGGATTGACGGTCGCCGTTGTGCGGCCAATATCCGGATTGCCCGCAATCGCCTCGCGAATGAGGGCATTGGCACAGGTGCCGACGCCAAACGTGTTAGTCAGCAGAATCGGCGTTTCCAGCGTGCCGAGTTCCTCGATCTGAACCAGACCCGTGCTTTTGCCAAACCCGTTGATGACATCGCAGGCAGCCAGAACCTTGCGCCGATAGAGATTGCCATCGTGGGGCATAATGGCCGTTACGCCAGTATTGATGTCGCCATCGCGCAAAGTGTGGTGTCCGACCCGCACGCCCGGCACATCGGTAATGGCATTCTTGCTGCCTGTCGGCATGATGCCACAGATAATGCCGAAGTCGCGCGCGGTTGCAGTCATTTCAGAGTTCCGTTTTTAATAAAGGCTCAGGGTCACAGACGCCCGGCTTCGATAATACGCTTGAGAAAGGCCTGCGTGCGCTCGCCTTGCGGATTGCCGAAGATTTGCGAAGGCGGACCCTCCTCATAGACCTTGCCGTTTTGCAGGAAACAGACCTTGTCTGCAACCTCCCGCGCGAAGCCCATTTCATGGGTGGCCAACACCATGGTCATGCCTTTTGTCGCCAGATCGCGCACTATATCAAGCACTTCCGACACCAGTTCCGGATCGAGCGCCGAGGTAATTTCATCCAACAGCAGCAGTGTCGGGTCCATCATCAGCGCTCGCACGATGGCGACGCGCTGCTGCTGGCCGCCGGAAAGCCGGTCAGGATATTCCTTCGCCTTGTGGTCGAGCCCGATACGCGCCAGCAATGCGAGGCCTTTTTCCTGCGCCTGTTTGACCGGCATGCCCAGCACTTTTGTCGGGCCGAGCGTGACGTTTTCCATCACGGTCATATGCGGAAACAGGTTGTAACCCTGAAACACGATCCCGATTTCGCGGCGTAGGACATCAAGGTCAACGCCCGGTCCGGTCACGCGGTCGCCATGCAGGCGAATTTCGCCTTCATCGATGGTTTCGAGCCGGTTGATACAGCGCAGAAGCGTGGACTTGCCGCAGCCCGACGGGCCAATCAGGCAAACGACCTGATGTTCTTCAATGTCGAGGCTGATGCCGGACAGAACCTCCAGCGACCCATAGCGTTTGATTGCCTTGTCGATTTCAACGAGTGCCATATCCGTATTCCTCACATACTCGAACGCATTTTCCGACGATCCCGTTCGATCAGACGATCAACGAAACGGGCCTGCGGAATGGTGATCAGGATGAACAGGATGGCGACGGTCGTGACAGCCGACAGGTTGAAATAGTTGCTGGCGATGATCTTCGACTGGTTGAAGGCGTCAATGGTGCCGATGATCGCGACCAGCGCCGTATCTTTCTGCAAGCTGATGCAATTGTTCATCAGCGGCGGAATGATGCCGCGCACCGCCAGCGGAACGACGACATAGCGCATGGTGCGAACATAGGAGAGACCGAGCGAGCGCGCCGCTGCAATCTGGCTTGGATGGACGCTTTCGATGCCAGCACGATAAACTTCAGATGTATAGGCGCCATAAGTCAGGGTCAGCGCGATGATCGCATAAGCATTGGATGACAGATCTTTCAGGATCGGCAGGCCCGTCAAAGGCAGGCCGAAACCGATGAGATAGATCGTGATAATGGCAGGCAGGCCACGAAACAGATCGCTGTAGAAGGTGGCAAGCAGCCGGATCGGCTTGCCCGCCTTGCCCGGAAGCGTGCGGGCAATCGCAATCACCAGCGCCCAGATCAGGATCAAAATGGCGGCGACAAAGAAGATGATGATGTTGGTGCCGAAGGCTTTGAGCACCGTTCCCGCCGACTTGGCAATCAGATTGACGTCGAAGAAGGTACGGCTGACCGCAGCGTCATTGACGATCATGAACCATGCGCCCGCACAGAAGATCAGTACGGCAACGGCATAGGAAATAACCTGCCAGGACACGTCCGATGCGCGCGCACCCAGTTCACGGCCCTTGTAGATGTCGGCGCTTTTTCCGGCTTGGCTGGAAAGCTGCACAGCACGCCAGGCGAACCACAAAACGCAGAGCGGAGCCAAAAGCAGTGCCCATCCGATGGTGAGAACGGGTGTCGCAGGCCAGCCCTGCGAGATTGTATAGCTTGTCACGCTGTAGACGGTCTGCGCGGAGGCCAGGAGGGTGATGAACGAAAAGGCGAATGCGAACAGGGACCGACCGCTATGGGTTCGGACCTTGTTACGACTGCGCCATTGCCGCGCGCGCTCGGCGCTGGCTTCCGGTGCCGGATGGGACATAGATATTCTCGCTGAGGCAAGGTGGCCGCACGCTTGCATTTGCGGTGCGTGCCGCCACGGTGTCAAAATCGGAAGACCGGACTGCAGCAGCTATTGTAGCTGCAGCCCGAAAATCATCAGCTCATGGCTTCCAAACCGGAACGTCGGACGGCGATGTGCCCCACGACGGTAGCAGATAAGCTGTTTCCAGCTTCTTCAGCGTTCCGTCTTTTTCCATGTCGGCGATCAGCTGATCGATGACTTTTTTGTTTTCCGTGCCCTTCGGATAGATGCCTGCGGTCTGGCCGCCGGATTCATACTGCCCGACAACGGCAAGCTTGCCATTGGAGTTCTTCACCTGGCCGAGAATGATCGACAGATCGGTCATCACGGCATTGACCTTGCCAGCAGCAAGCGCGGTGAACATCGACGCGGTGTCATCAAAGACATCGAGATGCGCGACTTTCAGCGTTTCCTGCGCGAAAGGAACCAGCGTCGTACCGGCTTGCGTGCCGATCTTCACCGTCTTCATTTCGGCTTCCGTCACCGGCTTGTCGGCGCGGGCCGCAACACCATAAGCGGAAGACATGTATGGCGTGGAGAAATCCACCACCTTCTTGCGCGGTTCGGTGACAGAGATCAACGCCAACGCGATGTCGTAGTCTTTGTTCTGACCGGCAACGATGGAGTCGAACGAGGCATTGACCAGCTTCACCTTCTCAAGGCCGAGGCGATGCGCGATATTGACGGCCATGCAGAATTCATAGCCGTCCTTGATGGTTTCCGGCGTATCGCCATTGAACTGGCCGATGGCGGGCAGGTTGATGATGACCGTGAACTGACCCGGTACAGCGGGGGTGATTGTGGCCGATCCCTTGTCGCCGATCAGCGGGCAATCGCCATAGCCTTCGGTTGCAGCAGATGCACTGCCTGCGCCCACCACTGCGGCGACGCTTGCGAACAAAGCGCTATAGGCTGCTGTCTTTAAAAGGTTTTTTATTGTCATATTCCCCTCTTACTTTCTTTTGGGTTAGAGAACTGCTTCTGCGCCCGTGCGGGCGAGATCCATGTAGATTTCCTGCAGACGGCGTGTATGCGGACCCGGCTTGCCATCGCCGATTGTGTGGTCCTGAATGCCGATGATCGGCGTCACGAAGCTGGATGCACTCGTGAGAAAGGCCTCCTTGGCGGCCTTGGCTTCTTCCACTGTGAAAAGCCGCTCCTCGACCTTGAGGTTCTGTTCTTCGGCGATTTTCATCACGGCCCGGCGGGTACAGCCGGGCAGGATGGAATGGGAATTGGGACGCGCCACCAGCACGTTGTCGTGCGAGATGATGAAGGCGGTCGATGAGGCGCCTTCGGTGACAAAACCGTCTTCAACCAGCCAGACTTCGTGATAGCCTTTGCTCTTAGCCTGCTTCTTGGCCAGCACCTGCGCCAAAAGCATGACGGTCTTAATATCGCGGCGCGCCCAGCGCGTGTCCGGCGTGACATCCACGCGAACGCCATTCAGCACCGACGGTGCGTTGGCCAGATTTTTGGCCTGCGTGAACATCACCAGATTTGGCTTGATGTCGCTTGCATAGACGAAATCGCGGTCAGCCTCGCCACGCGTGACCTGCATATAGACAACGCCTTCGCGCAGGGTATTGCGACGGATGAGTTCGATCTGCGCTTTGCGTATCTCGTCGAGAGAGACGGGCAGGGCGATGTCGATTTCCTTGACCGAGCGCTCCAGCCGGGCGAGATGAAGTTCATTATCGACCAGACGTCCATCGATCACGGCGCTGACTTCGTAGATCCCGTCGCCAAACAGAAAGCCGCGGTCGAACACCGAAACCTTCGCTTCGCTTTCGTCGACGAAGGCTCCGTTCAAATAAATTACTCTGGCCAAAATACGTCCTCGGCATCTGAATTTCTTGATTGGGAGGACGGTAGGAAAAAAGAATTTCGCTGGCCAATGCTATGTTTTGCAATCACTATGCAGAAAATGCATAACGCGCAGGGGAGTAGGGGAATAAGGGAGTAAGGGAATAGGTGAAAAGCGGATAGCTTCGCATATTCACGACCTGAACATACTGCCCTACTGCCTTATTCCCCTACTCACCTACTCCCCTAGGATCGCTCATGGAACTGAAATGGCTGGAAGACTTCATCGCGCTCGCTTCGACATCGAGTTTCTCTCGGGCGGCAGAGACGCGCTACGTTACGCAGTCGGCGTTTTCGCGGCGTATCAAGCAGCTTGAGGTCTGGTTGGGGGTAACGCTGGTCAACCGCGCTACTTTTCCCGCTCAGCTGACCCGTGAGGGGAAAACATTTCTCCCCGTCGCCGAGGACACCGTCCGGCAGTTTTACGCCACCCGCAAAAGTCTTCAGCCAAGTCGGCAGGGACAGAATCCAGCGCTGAAATTTTCAGCGCTGCACACTTTGACCGTGACATTCTTCCCGCAATGGCTAAAGGGGATCGATGCGGCCATCGGTAATATTCATTCGCATCTGGCGCCAGATCGCGGCGGATTTGAAGACAATATTGCCACGCTGACCGAAGGCGAGGTCGATTTCTTCCTAACCTATGCGCATCCATCAGTGCCGATCCTCATCGACCGAGAACGCTTTCCGTCCATCGTTCTGGGTACAGAGCGGCTTATTCCGGTCTCATTGCCTTCCGACGACGGGCCATTGCTGGATCGCGCGATCGAGACCGGCGCTCCGTTGCCCTATCTCAGCTATGGGGATTTTTCATTTTTCGGGGCAGCCCTGTCGCATAAATTTGCGTCCGGCCCAAATTTTTCCCGCAAGGTCGTGCATGAGAACACCATGTCCATCGGACTCAAGGCTATGGTTCAGGCCGGATGGGGGATGGCCTGGCTACCAGAAAGTCTGGTTCTGGATGAGATCAGTCGTGGCGATATGGTGCCTGCATCGGTTGATCCCTATTGGGATCTGACGACGGAAATTCGCATTTTCCGTCACGATGCACCGCTTTCGCCGCGCGCCGAAAGTCTGTGGGCCTATTTGCAGGCAAAAGACGGTGCGGTTTCAGAAAACAGCGATTGACACGGCGCTAGGCGCAGCGCTGTAAATGCTCGCACTTTATTCAGCCGGAGAGGGACATAGACGGCATGAAGATCACCATCGAACAATCGCTTGATCAGGCGGGGACGGGCGCATTCCAGCGTGGTTTGCTCGGCGTCTTCGGCCTCGTCTGGGCAGCGGACGCCATGCAGGTTCTGGCTGTCGGTTTTACCGCTGCCTCCATAGCGAAGACATTCGGGCTGACGGTGCCGCAAGCCTTGCAAACCGGCACGCTTTTCTTCTTCGGCATGCTGGTCGGTGCGGCCGTTTTCGGCAGGCTTGCCGATAGATATGGCCGCCGCCGCGTCCTGCTCGTCACGGTCGCCTGCGATGCCGTGTTTGGTTTGCTGTCGGCCTTCGCGCCCGGCTTCGAAGTTTTGCTGGCCTTGCGTTTTCTGACCGGCGTGGCGGTCGGTGGAACGCTGCCTGTCGATTATGCCATGATGGCCGAATTTCTGCCCTCCAAGAACCGTGGCCGCTGGCTGGTCATGCTTGAAGGTTTTTGGGCAGTCGGCACCGTCGTCATCGCACTTGCCGCATGGGCTGCAAGTCTTGCCGGTGTCGAGGATGCCTGGCGCTATATTTTCGTCGTCACCGCCGCGCCTGCGCTCATCGGGATCTGGTTGCGCCTCTGGGTGCCGGAATCGCCGATGCATCTTTTGAAATCCGGTCGCGCGGATGAAGCGAAATCGGTGATGAACCGCGTGCTACGCCGCAATGGCAAGCCGGAACTGCCGCCCAAGGCGCGGCTTGAAGCGCCACTTCTTGTAACGAATGAACGGCTTTTGTCGCCAAAGCTGCGCCAGCGGACACTCGCAACACTCGCGATCTGGTTTCTCGTTTCCGTTTCCTATTACGGCATCTTCACATGGATACCGGCCAAGCTCGCCGGAGACGGCTTCGGTTTCGTGCGAGGCTACGGCTTTCTCGTCGTGGTGGCGCTGGCGCAATTGCCGGGCTACGCGCTTGCCGCCTATGGCGTTGAAACATGGGGCCGTCGCAAGACGCTGATAACCTTCCTGTTCATCAGCGCAGCGGCCTGCGCCTTGTTCACGATTGCTGATAGCTCGGCTGTGGTGGGCGCGTCGATCCTCATCATGAGCTTCGCACTGCTCGGCACATGGGGGGCGCTTTATGCCTTCACGCCGGAGCTTTATCCGACAGCCCTTCGCGCCAGCGGCATGGGCGCGGCGGGTGCGATGGCGCGACTAGGTGGCCTTCTGGCCCCATCAGCATTGACCATCGTCATCAGCCAAAGCTTCAATGTTGCTGTGGCAATGTTTGCTGGGCTTTTGGCGCTGGCGGGCGTGATCGCCTTCCTGATCAATGTCGAAACGCGCCAGCAGGCTTTGAACTAGAGCATTTCCAGCAAAAGTGCGAAGCGGTTTTGCGTGGGATAATGCGTAAAACAAATAGAAAGAGCGGTCCACGATTCCGTTTTTTCCGCAACTGCTTTAAGGCTCAAAGCGCTTTTCGGAAAGTCAGATTGAGGCGAACACGGCCAACCTTGTCGTGTTTGCCATCTTTCAACGCCAATATGCCATGATGATAAAGGCGCGATGGCCCGCCCCAGACAACCACATCGCCGTGGTGCAAGGGATATTTGGTGATCGGGTCGTTGCGCTTCAGACCGCCAAACTGAAAGGTTGCCGGAAGGCCGAGCGAGACGGACACGATCGGATTGGTAAAATCACGCTCGTCCTTATCCTGATGCAAGGAGAGTTTTGCGCCGGGCTCATATCGGTTGATCAGGCAAGCATCGGGAGAAAAGTCAGCATATCCGGCCTGTTGTGCAGCGTTTTCCGCAAGATTGCGAAAGGCCTCCGGCATTGCGGGCCAAGGGGTCCCGGTTTCGGGGTCTTCGGCGCTATATCGATAGCCGCTTTTATCGGTCACCCAGCCTGCCTTTCCACAATTGGTCATGGCGACCGACATGCGATAACCGCCGGGCGTCACCATATGCCGAAACGGCGCGGCTGCACTCACCTCCGCCACTGATTTCAAAATGGCGTCTTCATCCGGCAATGCGAATCCGTGCAAAAGCACAGCGCCGGGCGCAAGAATCTCAACAGGTTCAAGCTGATCGAACAAATCTCTCATAAGGCTTTTTAGCACAAAGCGGCGTGGAAACGTCCCGAATTCTGCTTTCAAATTGAAGACCCCTTGTGGGGTCTTCGGATTGTTATCTGGTGAGACTACCAACTCACCTTGAAACCGAGGGTTCCCTTAAGGCTATAAGTATCGCCGAAATCCTCGAAGCTGGTCTTGACCACGCCTTCGCCGAAAACCGCATATTTGCCATCAGCCCAGGCATAGGTTCCGCCAGCGCCGATCCCGCCCCAGGTTTTGTCATTGCCATTTTTGAAATCAACGCCGCCAGCCCTGATCTTATAGTTGTCCATGAACTCTTGATAGAGATTGGCTGCGAGATAAAGATTGGTCTGGGTCAGCCGGTTGTAACCGTCTCGCCATGCATTGCGATATTCCGCCGCCAGCCCGATGCGGGCATTGAGACTGTCGCCATTGCGCAGATCGACGGGCACGCCTGCAACATCATGGAAGCTGTCGAAATCCACCGACGACCAGACAAGTTGCGCCTGTGGCGTAATCGACCAATGCTCGTTGACTTCAATACGGCGTCCGCCTTCGAGGCTGAGGCCATAGCCAAAGCCCTTATTGCCATCGGCCAGTGATTTTTCGAGCGTGTCGGAAACCAGCTTGCTGTCATACCAGGTCAGTTGAAGCTGTCCGTCCAGGTAGTAGCCAGTATCGCCGTACCAGGTGAGGGCGCCACCCAATCCCCAACCGTCTGTGTCGATGGTGCCATCGCCGCTAAATGACGAGATATCGCTGCTCGCTTTGCCATATTGCGCTATGAAACTGCCGATCAGGCGACCGGATTGGCTTTCCTGAAACAGCGCATCGATACCTGCCTGCATGACGAAGACGCCAATGTCCTGCGTCACACCCGCCGTGGAACCGTTGGCAGCAAATTTGCTGTGCGCTCCCTCGATGCGTCCCCAGACGCCATATTTGTCGATGGGGATATCCCGACCTGCCGTCGCATGACCGTCCTTAACATCTTCGCTCGGCATTGCATCATTGTTCCAGTATCGATTGCCGACGCGCTGCTGCAAGCTCGGCATCTGGTTCAAGGCCTGCATGTTACGCGCATAGCCTTCATAGATCGGCATTGAAGGATTGTAGCGCGTCTCGCCATTCGCCGCCGTGTTGTGCAGATAAAAGCCGCCATCGCCCGACAGAGCCACACTATTCACGGTAGGCGACGAAGAGCGTGCATCAGCTGCCGCGGCCAAGGGGGCTTCGGTCGGTTCATCGGCAGTTGCGGTGATTTCATAGGCATAGACGCCCCCTACAACAGCCGCTTCGCCATTCGCCGTTGTGTAATCGCCCGCCAGTTCGAATGTGCCCGCAGGATTGCCTGCTACCTCAATGATCTTCGTGCCATCAGCAATCTGCGTGCTGGCCTCGCCATAGGAAACCAGTCTCAACTGGCTGCTGCCGGAACTATCGCCACGGATGACAAGATGGCTGGTCTCGCTGTTATTTGCTCCCACGCCCGTGGCAATTTCGACCGTGCCACCTTTGCCGATATAATTACCTTTGACGGTCAGTGTGCCAATTCCGTTTTCGCCCGGCGCTACTACGCCACCGGTTTCATTGGTCACGGAGTTGACGCTGCCGACGCCGCTTAACCGTCCAGCCCTGGCCACACGAACAGATGTAGCATTGTCACCATCAAAAATCAGTGTGCCGCCCACGACTGCGGAGTTACCGGTAAAGCTGTTGTCACCGGTGAGACGCAATTCGCCAACGCCGCGCTTGATCAGACCGCCAATGCCCGAAATGGGATTCGACCAGATTGACGAATAGCCTTGTGTGTCGACGTCGAAACCTTCCGCATAACGAAATTTCATCGGTCCGTTGACGGCAGCGCCGAGGTTCAACAATCCCTGACCGTAAATTTCGGTGGGGCCGATATTGGTGGCAGTGGTCAGCAAGGTTTCAATGGTCTGCCGTGCATTCATGTAGGGAAAGGCCTGCCGGACGACTGCAGCAGCACCCGCCACATGCGGCGAGGCCATGGATGTACCTTGCATATATTGATAACTCCCCCCGGGATAGGTCGAGTAGATGGGGCCTCCATTATCGCCACCGGGAGCCGCCATACACCATTCGGCGGCAATACCGCAGCGATTGCTATAGCTCGCTATCTGTCTGTTCGGACCAACTGAAACGACGGCAATAAGGGAGCCTTTCAAATCCGAAAAGTCGAGATTGGCAACCGCCGGATCATTTGGTGCGAGCAGGTGAAACGTATTCGGGTTGTTCATGTCGAGATCGCGTCGGCGTCCATCCACGAACTTATATTTTCCGATTGCAGTGTTCTGCGGAGTGATTGCGGGAAACAGTGCGCTGCCACTTGGATGCGCTGACGAAATCGGCTGGACCTTGTAGTCATTGCCCGCCGCGAAAACCATGACGATATCGGCTTTTGCGGCCACTTTCAGTGCTTCATAATCATTCTTGAGATAGCCGCCATACAGGATCGGCTGATAGCTCAGCCGCTGGTAATTTGGGTTGTCGTAAGGGGTAGGAAAAACGTATGGGCCATAGCTGCCATTCAGAACCTTCACCTTGGTTGTTGACGCGTAGCGCAGCGCTCTATTGATGGCATCATATTTTCGGTCCGGTACGATGGCCCTCAAGGCAAGGATTTGTGCATCATAGGCAACGCCATGCATCCCGGTTCCGTTGCGGGCTGCGGCAATAATGCCGCTCACATGCGTTCCGTGCCCAATCGGTCTGCCATTTTGTTGAAGATCCCGAACGTCTTGTTCGCCCATATATGTGCCGAAATTTCTCGACCATGGATGCACTTTTCCGGCAAATTCCGGATGGTAGATATCAATGCCCGTGTCCAGCACGGCCACAGTGATGCCTTTGCCTGTAAAGCCGCGCTGATAGGCTGGCGTTGCGTTGATCATCGGCAAGGCCCAATTTGCCTTATATTCGGCATCGGACCTGAATGCCTTATTTGGCTCTGCCTGCTGCGCATAAGAAGATGAAGGAAATAGAATTATAGTCACGGTTAATAATCGAACGATTGGATAGAAATTCCGCATGATTCCCTCTCTCAATTGTTGATAATTTTCCCCCGCATATATTCAAGATCTAATAATATCTATTTACATCCTAATAATTAAATTCGGACTTTACTTCTTTTTATTAGGAATAAGACACATTGGTCATTTTAGAATATATTGTGCAATCGCTATGAATTGCTCCTAATCTATTGATCCCAATTAAATAATTCTGTCGAAATATTTCTTCGCAATTGCAAACAGGACAGCGCGAACAGGAGGTGAACGGCAATAAAAAACGGGGCCAAAGCCCCGTTCTTACGATCTTATCTGAGATGTTGATTTCGTCAGCTTGCTGAACCGAAGCGTTCCTCGCTGAGCGCTGCCGCCATCAGCGCTTTGGTATAGTCTTCGCGAGGATGATCGAAGATTTGCTCGGTATCGCCTTGTTCGACGATCCTGCCATTGCGCATCACGACCACATAATCCGACACGGCGCGAACCACTGCCATGTCGTGGCTGATGAACAGGTAGGAAAGGCCGTGCTCTTTCTGCAGATCACGCAAGAGCGCCACGATCTGCTTCTGCACGGAGCGGTCGAGCGCGCTTGTCGGTTCGTCCAGAACGATGACGCGGGGTTTGAGGATCATCGTGCGGGCAATTGCGATACGCTGGCGCTGTCCGCCTGAAAACTCATGCGGATAACGATTGCGCATGGAAGGGTCCAGCCCGACCTCCTTCAGCGCTTCCTGCGCCCTGCGGTCACGCTCCTTGGCGGAAAGCTGCGGTTCGTGGATCAGCAACCCTTCGGTGATGATGCGCCCAACCGTCATGCGCGGGCTGAGCGAACCGAACGGGTCCTGAAAGACGAGCTGCAATTCCCGGCGTTTGGGACGCATGGCTTGCGGATCGCGCGGCAGCTCCTTGCCGAGATAGGCGATACGGCCTTCAGAATCGAGAAGTCGCAGGATGGCGCGTCCCAGCGTGGACTTTCCCGAACCGGATTCCCCGACAATGCCGATGGTCTGACCTTCCTTGAGCGTCAGTGAGACATTATTCACGGCGGTCATATAATTGGCCGCGCCAAGCCACGGCTTGTGGATCAGGAAATTGACCTTCACATTATCGGCGCGGATCAAGACGGGCGCTTCATCCGGCGGCGGCAGCTTTTCGCCTTCCGGTTCCGCATCCAGCAACATCCGGGTGTAGGGATGCTGCGGCTCGGTAAAAAGCGTCTCCGTTTGATTGCTCTCGACCACTTCGCCGGAGCGCATCACATAAACCCGGTCGGCAAAACGGCGCACAATGCCGAGATCATGGGTAATGAACACAACGGCCATACCAAGACGCTGTTGCAGATCGGCGAGAAGGTCGAGTATCTGCGCCTGAATAGTAACATCGAGCGCTGTAGTCGGCTCGTCGGCAATCAGGATATCCGGCTCATTGGCGAGCGCCATGGCGATCATCACGCGCTGCCGTTGCCCGCCGGACAGCTCATAGGGATAGCTGTCAATGCGGCGTTCCGGCTCCGGAATGCCGACAAGTTTCAGCAGTTCCAGAATGCGCGGACGCGCCTGCTTCTTGCTCATGCCACGGTGATAGCGCAGCGGCTCCGCGAGCTGGTCGCCGATGCGATAGAGCGGGTCGAGCGAGGTCATCGGCTCCTGAAAGATCATGGTGATTTTCGCGCCGCGAATAGTATTCAGCGCCTTGTCGGACATGCCGATCAGGTCCTGACCGCGATAGAGCGCCTGTCCCGTTGCCTTGCCGTTGCGCGCCAACAGTCCCATCAGCGCCATGGTTGTCTGGCTTTTGCCGGAACCGGATTCCCCCACAATGGCCACCGTTTCACCGGCCTTGACGTCGAGGTTGATACCACGCACAGCCGGAACGGGACCATCATGGGTATCGAAGGTTACGCGCAGATCGCGAACGCTCAGAATGGTTTCCTTCGTCATCTCAGCGATCCTTCGGGTCAAGACTATCACGCAGGCCATCGCCCAGAAAGTTCAGCGCAAACAGAATGATGGTCAATGTTGCGGCGGGCCAGATCAACTGCCAGCTCGCGCCGCGCATGTTCTGGGCACCTTCCGAGATCAGCAGACCGAGCGAGGTGAGGGGGTCTTGCACGCCGAGGCCGAGGAAGGAGAGGAGGCTTTCCAGTAAGATGGCTTTCGGCACCAGCAAGGTGACGAAGACGATCACCGGGCCGAGCGCATTTGGAATGATATGGCGGGTGATAATCCCCCGTCGCGTCGCGCCAAGCGCTTCCGCCGCCTGCACGAATTCCTGCCGCTTAAGGCTCAATGTCTGTCCGCGCACGATGCGCGCCATATCCAGCCATTCCGTAGCACCAATGGCGATGAAGATGATGAATATTGACCGCCCGAAGAAAACAAGCATCAAAATTACGAAAAAGATGAAGGGCAGCGAATAGAGAATATCGACAACACGCATCATGACATTGTCGATACGTCCGCCGAGATAGCCGGAAATCGCGCCGAAGGAGACACCCAGCACCAGCGACATGGCCGAGGCCAGCAAGCCAATCGCCAGCGACATACGCACCCCAATGAAGATGCGCGTCAACAGATCGCGACCGAGATTATCGGTGCCCAGCAGGAAATAATTGCGCGTCACATCAAGCGTCAGCTTGCCACTCAGACCGTCGGCGGCCAGTTCCACCTTCGGATTGCTGAACAGGTCGGAGCGCTGGAAATAACGCAGAACACGGTCGTCGGTCGGGCGCTGCGCCGTGAAATCGACAACGATGGTGTTGCCAGTCAGTTCAGGCTCTGCGGAGGCCTTCAACCGCGCACGAGCCAGTTCCCGCTCAAGCCCCGGCAGGATCGTATCCGCCCGCGGATAGGCCTCGAGGCTTGGCGCAACGCGCACGAACTGCGGATAGATTTTGTCATAAGGATGCGGGCTGAGCATCGGCCCGAAAATACCTGCAAGAGCCAGAACCATGAGCACTATTGCGCTGGCGACGGCAGCCTTGTTCTTGCGCAGGCGCAGCCATGCGTCCTGCCAGAGCGAGCGGCTTGGCATGCTCAATTCGGCAGTTTCCGTTGGTACGGTCAGATCAGTCATAGCGAACCCTCGGATCAAGCCATGCATAGAGAAGATCAACAATCAGGTTGAACACAACGACGAAGATCGAGATCACCACAACCGTGCCCATGACGAGCGTGTAGTCGCGGCTGAGTGCGCCTTGCACGAAATATCGGCCAATGCCCGGAATACCGAAGATCGTTTCAACCACAACTGAGCCAGTGAGGAGGGCGGCAGCAGTTGGTCCGAGATAGGAAACAGCGGGCAGCATGGCGGCGCGCAATGCATGCACGCCAACCACGACACGCGACGGCAGGCCATAGGCGCGGGCGGTACGAACATGATTGGCGCGCAGCGCTTCAATAGTTGCACCTCGCACCAGACGCGCAATAACCCCTACTTGCGGCAAGGCAAGCGTCAACACCGGCAATATCCAGTAGGTGACATTGGCCGATGACCAGCCTCCTGCGGGAACCCAGCCCAGAATGACACCGAACAGCAAGCTCAGTAGCGGGGCGACAACGAAATTGGGCGTTGTGATACCGAAAGTCGCGAGCGCGACCACGAAATAATCAACAGCGGAATTCTGCTTCAGCGCGGCAAGCGTGCCGAGAAACGTGCCGATGATCGCGGCCAGCGTCAGACCCAGAGTGCCGAGCATGATCGACACCGGCAGACCAGAAGCAAACAGGTCGTTTACGGAAAAATCGCGGCGCGTGAAGCTCGGGCCGAGATCGCCCTGCACGAGATTGCCAAGATACACCAGATACTGTTGCCAGAGCGGCGCATCCATATTGTAGGCGCGCTTGAGGTTCGCGAGGATCAGCGGATCGAGGGGGCGTTCGAGGTCGAATGGACCGCCGGGTGCAAGGCGGATGAGGAAGAATGTCAGAGTGATGATAATGAAGATCGTGGGTATCGCACTACCCAATCGTCGGAACGTGTAGCCCAGCATGTCTTTGTCCCTTCTTTGCCTGACAGCACAGAGCCGCCGGGCAAATCCCACTAAGGGCTTTTAGATTATTGTTTTCTAATATTTTTTCCGTTGTCATCTGTTGCCGAATGAAAACGGAAACGCTGGCAGGAGAGGGGTGTCTAGCTCTCTTCCGCCCAAAAAAAGGGCCGCGCGATCAAGCGCAGCCCTGTCTAAAATTACTGTTTGAGGGAAAGCCAGCGGGTCTTGTGGCTGTCCATAAGGTTGTCGTTCCAACCGGCGACATTATCGGAAACGAGCGCGCGCGACGAATAATAGAGGATAGGAATATTGCCCACTTCGTCGAGCTGGATTTTTTCGGCTTCGCCCAAAACCTTGGCGCGTTCACCCAGATCGGTGGTCTTTTCCGCCTTGGCCATCAGCGCGTCATAGTCTGCGTTCTTCCACTTGGAATAGTTGAAGCTGACATTTCCCTGGCTGATGAACAAGAAGTTCTGAGGATCGTTGTAGTCGCCAATCCAGCCGGCACGCGCGATATCGAACGGCCCGTCATCGCGCATGAAGTTGAAGTAGGTGGCGCCTTCAGTTTCATTGAGCGAGGCCTTCACGCCGATATTGCCCAGCATGTCGGCAATGGCCGCCATGGTGTTCTTGTTGTTTTCGGACGTGTTGTAGAGCAACTCGATCTTGAGCGTATTGGGCTCGACACCCGCTTCTTTCAGAAGCTCCTTGGCCTTGTCCTCACGCTCCAGCATGTCGTCGGAATAATCGAGCTTCGGCGCGTCTTTCAGATAGTTGGCTATACCGGGCGGCACCATGGAATAACCAGGCAGCATGGTTCCCTGCCAGACCTGATCGGCCAGAAATTCACGGTCGATAGCCAGCGATATCGCCTGACGCACTTTCACGTCTTTTAATTTGCTGTCGGCCGACTTACCCTTGACCGGCAGGTAATAGACGCCGAGATAAGGCGCCATGCGGAATTCCTTGGCGAGATTTTTCTTCACATAGTCCATCTGCTCGGCGGGAACGTCGGAACAAATCTGCACTTCTTTGGCTTCGAAGCGACGCATGCAGCTGGCGCGGTCCTCAAAGGGAATCCAGTTTACCGTATCGATCTTGACCTGATCGGCCTCGTAATAATACGGGTTCTTTTTCATAACGATCTTGTCGTTCGGCGTGAAGCTTTCGAGCATATAAGCGCCGTTGGTCACCATCTTGCCAGGCGTGGTGAACTTGTCGCCATTGGCCTCAACGCTTTTCTGATTGAGCGGAAAGCCGGTCTGGTGCGTCAGAAGTTCTAGAAAATATGGAGCAGGGGCATTCAGTGTGATCTTAAGCGTGTGGTCGTCGACAGCTTCGACGCCAAGCTGGTCGACAGGCTTTTTACCGCCTGCAATATCTTCAGCGTTCTTGATGACAAACAGCATGCTGGCATAACCGGCAGCCGTTTTGGGGTCCATCAGACGGCGGAAGGTAAACTGGAAATCACCTGCTGTTACCGGATCGCCGTTTGACCATTTGGCATTGTCGCGCAGATGGAATGTGTAGACAGTCCCGTCTTCGGAAATATCCCATGACTTGGCGACACCAGGAATTGCCTTGCCGTCCGCATCCTGAATGGTCAGACCGTCATAGAGGTCGCGCAATACGTTGCCTTCGGCAACAGTGGACGTCCGGTGATGATCGAGCGTTGCCGGATCTGTATCGTTACCGCGATTGAGAACCGTCTCGGCGGATGCCGCACCTGCCAGCGCCAGAAGACACACGCCTGTCAGTAGAAATTTCCGATACATTTAAGAACCCCTCCTTTGAAATTTATGAAATGCCCTGCATCTTATGGATAAGCGGATCACATGCAAGCGAACTTAGCAACACATTGAATTAATACAAATAATCAAAAAATTGGGAGCAAGTTCAATGCCTGGAAACGGGTACGGGAATTCTAATTTTCATGCAATTAAGATGCATTGTTCGACCGTAATTTTTGTCAAAAATCTCCGTAAATTCCGGGTGTTGAGTGCTGCAATTGACAGTTTAAGGCAAAGAAACCGAGGTTCGATTCGCCTAAATGTTCACCGTCGAAATGGCTGGGGATAACCTCCCATCGGACACTCGTAATCCATGCGTTTCTCATCACCGTTCTGCGGCATTTACGTTTCACGGCGCTGTCGGTGGTTAGTCCCGAATAGCGTAAACGCCCGATTTCGAGTTGATCGTAGATCGCGGGCTAGATAGTTCCATAACATACGTTATGCAATTCTCACCTGTAGCCGGGTACATTCTATTTTAAACTGCAACATGCCAATGAATTCATGATGTTAGCCATGGAGGAAATTGGATGTCGAATTGCTATTCACAGATCACTTTGCGTGAACGTCGCCGTCTTTTCGAG
>NZ_JAELXQ010000013.1 GCF_016427605.1 Ochrobactrum sp. Q0168
TCGTTTCGTCCGACGAATATATTCGTCCAGGCGCGACTATCGAAGCGCTGACCAAGCTGAAACCTGCCTTCGACAAGGAAGGCACGGTGACGGCGGGCAATGCATCCGGCCTCAATGACGGCGCTGCGGCTGTCGTGCTGATGGAGGCTGAAGAAGCTGATAAGCGCGGCGTCAAGCCGCTGGCGCGCATCGTTTCCTGGGCAACGGCTGGCGTCGATCCATCGATCATGGGCACGGGGCCGATTCCGGCCACGCGCAAGGCGCTGGAAAAGGCTGGCTGGACGATTGACGATCTGGAACTGGTGGAAGCTAATGAAGCTTTCGCGGCGCAATCCTGCGCCGTGGTGCGCGATCTTGGCCTGAACCCGGAAATCGTCAACGTCAATGGCGGCGCCATTGCCATCGGCCATCCGATCGGCGCGTCGGGCGCGCGCGTGCTGACCACGCTGCTTTATGAAATGAAGCGTCGTGATGCCAAGCGAGGCCTTGCGACGCTTTGCATCGGCGGCGGCATGGGCGTCGCCATGTGCGTGGAGCGCGACTGATCCGCTTCCAATCAGGCTTTATCTTCAGGGGCAGGCTGTGGGGTTTCCGCAGCCTGCCTTTTTATGTCCGCAATGACCGGTTTGATGTCGACTGGAGTGGCCGGAGACGCTCAAAGGTTAACGCCAGGCGGCTTCTCTGTTCGGTTTCAGCTGTATCGCTGTGTCAGCTAATGTTCCAATATGGTGCGGTTCGACGAATGCCTACCAGATGTGGTGAGAACAAAGAGAGAAAATTGACCGATCACCGATTCGTCGCCGATTCGTTCCGGCTTTGGCCTGAAGGTTAACGAAACTGCCTTTGGCGGCTTGATTTTCGATAACCAACTATTAGGAATTGTTAAGTTTTCTTTAAGCTGCTCAAACTGTCATCGGATGCTCTTGACGCGCTTCGGGCAAAAGTTAACGGCGATGGCGTTTTGTTCTGTTTATGTCAGGACGTTGCGTATGGGAGATTCAGCATATGGTGGCTATCGACAATCCGGTTACCATATGTTGCCGTGAACAAAAGGCGAAGGAATCAGAGTCAGCGATTCGTAGCCGATTCGTTCCAGAGTCGTTCTATTCGTTAAATTGGACCCTTTGTTTAAATCGGGTGTTTGGTAAAACCGTCTGGCTGCCTATGTAAAAAGTCGGGCGGCTCAAACTTAACAGGAGCGCTTTCGGCCAAGGTCGTATAGTGCTATCGCAACACACGACAATCGGCACCCCAGTTGCATGTTGGGGTGCTTGTACCGGGAATCAATTATTGGCATGAACCAACGCCCTGCCCATGATTTGCCGCTGAGCTTGAGCGGTCGCGACGTGACTGCGGTGCTGGGGCCCACCAATACAGGCAAAACCCATCTCGCCATCGAGCGCATGCTGTCGCATGGCAGCGGCATGATCGGCCTGCCTTTGCGCCTTCTGGCGCGGGAGGTCTATAATCGTGTCGTGGAACGGGTGGGCGTCGCCAATGTCGCGCTGGTCACCGGCGAGGAAAAGATCGTCCCGCCCACCGCGCGCTATTCCGTCTGCACCGTGGAAGCCATGCCACGCCGCACGGATGTGGCCTTCGTCGCCATTGACGAAGTGCAGCTCGCGGGCGATCTGGAACGCGGACATATTTTCACAGACCGCATTTTGCATCTGCGCGGGCGGCAGGAAACGCTTCTGCTTGGCGCCGCCACCATGCGCGCCATTCTGGAAAAGCTTCTGCGCGGCATCAATGTGGTGACGCGCCCGCGCCTGTCCCATCTGGCCTATGCTGGTTCCAAGAAAATTACGCGCCTGCCGAACCGTTCGGCGATTGTCGCTTTTTCCGCCGATGAGGTTTACGCCATTGCCGAGTTGATCCGTCGCCAGCGCGGCGGAGCTGCGGTGGTCATGGGGGCCTTGTCGCCGCGCACACGCAATGCGCAGGTCGAGCTTTATCAGTCGGGCGATGTGGATTTTCTGGTGGCGACCGATGCTATCGGCATGGGGCTCAATCTCGATGTCGATCATGTGGCCTTCGCGCAGAACCGCAAGTTTGACGGCTATCAGTTCCGTGATCTCACGCCAGCCGAAGTGGGGCAGATCGCGGGTCGCGCGGGTCGCCATCTGCGTGACGGCACATTCGGCGTGACGGGACAGGTACAGCCCTTCGACGAAGAACTGGTCGAGCGCGTTGAAGCGCATAATTTCGATCCGGTAAAAGTGCTGCAATGGCGCACCGAGCGTTTCGACTTTTCGTCGATTGACGCACTGCGCCGCTCACTGGAAACACCAGCCCCGGTGGAAGGCTTGGCCAAGGCTTTGCCGGCTGTCGACCAGCAGGCGCTTGAAAATCTGTCGAAAGACGAAGAGATTATGCGCCTCGCGACAACACCGGCGCGGATTGAACTTTTGTGGGATGCCTGTGCACTCCCGGATTATCGTAAGATCGCACCGGCCCAACATGCCGATATCATTGCGTCTATCTATCAGGATCTAGTGCGCCGAGGGAGCGTCGATGAAGATTATATGAGCGAACAGGTGCGCCGCGCCGACAGTACAGAGGGGGAAATCGACACTCTGTCGCACCGCGTGGCGCAAATTCGAACCTGGACTTTTGTGTCGCACAGGCCCGGATGGCTTGCCGATCCGACACACTGGCAGGAAAAGACGCGCGAAATAGAGGACAGATTGTCCGATGCGCTGCATGAAAGGTTGACGAAACGCTTTGTAGACCGCAGGACAAGCGTGCTTATGAGGCGCCTGAGAGAGAATGCCATGCTTGAAGCAGAAATCAGCCCGGCCGGAGACGTGAGTGTCGAAGGCCACAATGTTGGGCAACTGGAAGGATTCCGTTTCACCGCCGACGTCCAGGCCGAGGGGCCGGACGCCAAGGCGGTGAAGACGGCTGCGCAAAAGGCGCTGGCCGCCGAGTTCGATCGCCGTGCGGAGCGCTTTGCGGCAGCTCCCAACGGAGACTTCGCGCTTGGTTCGGACGGTGTCTTGCGCTGGGTCGGCGCGACCGTCGCAACTTTGGTTGCAGGCGACGACATTTTGAAGCCGCGCACGGTGATCCTTGCCGACGAACAGCTGACCGGTCCCGCACGGGACAAGGTTGCTGCGCGCATCGACCGTTTCGTCGCGCATCACATCGAAACCGTTCTGAAGCCTCTAACCGATCTGGCCGGTGCCGATGCGCTGACCGGCATGACGCGTGGGCTCGCTTTCCAGATCGTCGAGAATCTCGGCATCCTCCAACGCCGTGAGGTGGTGGAGGAAGTGCGTGGTCTCGATCAGGATTCGCGTGCGGCGCTCCGTCGCCTCGGCGTGCGCTTTGGCGCCTATCACGTCTTCATGCCCATGCTGCTGAAGCCGGCTCCTGCCGGTCTCATCACGCTGCTCTGGGCCTTGAAGAACGATGGTCGCGAGCGCGCCGGTTATGGCGACGTGGTCAATGTTCTGGCTGCCGGTCGCACGTCGGTTGTGGTCGATCCGACTTTCGATCCGATGTTCTATCGTCTGGCGGGCTATCGCGTGCTTGGCCGCCGTGCGGTTCGCATCGACATTCTGGAACGTCTTGCCGATCTCATCCGCCCGGCTCTGGCCTGGCGTCCGGGTTCGGGTACGCGTCCGGATGGCGCTTATGACGGCGGACGGTTCATCGTCACGCCTGCCATGATGTCGATCCTCGGTGCGACCACCGAAGACATGGAAGAAATTCTGAAAAGCCTGGGCTATCGCCATGAGGCGATGGAAGCTTCCGATGTTGCTGCCAAGCTTGCAGAACTCGATGCCTTCGCTGCCGAAGCTGCCGCCAAGGATGCAGGCGTTGCCGTTTCCGCTGTTGCAGCGGAAGCTGAAAAGCCTGCCGTTCCTGCGGCGGAACCAGTGCCTGCACCGGTTGTCGCTGTTGAAGTGAAGGCCGAAGAGCCTGCACCTGTGGCGGAAGCACCAGTTGCTGAAGCCGCTGCACCTGCAGGTGAAGCGGTTGCCGAAGAGCCGAAGCCGGTTCTTTTGTGGCGTCAGGGCCGTTTCGAGGGTCGCAACCGCAATCAGGACCAGAACAACCGTCAGCGTCATGGTGGCCAGCGCGGCCAGCAGGGCGAGGCACGCAAGTCCGAAGGCGGCGACGAGCAGAATGCGCGTGGCGGCAAGCGTTTCGACAAGAACAAGCGTCACAACCATGATGGCGACGGTCAGGGCAAACGCGAAGGCTTCAAGGGGAAGCCGCGTGATGGGGGCGGTCGTGATCGCCAGCCGAAGCGCGATCACGCTGCCCCGCAAGGCAACAAGCGTTTCGAACAGGAACGCCCCGCACGGATCGATCCTGATTCGCCATTTGCCAAGCTGCTGGCTCTCAAGGAGCAGATGAAGAAGTAAGATGACCGGCGAACAAAGCGGAAGACAGCGGATCGACAAGTGGCTGTTTTTCGCGCGCGTGGTCAAATCAAGATCGCTGGCGGCGAAACTCGCCGTCGGCGGCAAGGTCCGGGTCAACCGCGACAAGATCGAGCAGGCTGCGTATCAGGTAAAAGTCGGCGATGTGCTGACCATCACGCTTGATCGCCGTATCCTCGTTTACAAGGTGCTTCTGCCCGGCGAACGGCGCGGCCCCGCACCGGAAGCCCAGCTTCTCTATGAAGATCTGTCGCCAGCGCCAGCCACGTCGAGTGAGCCGGGGGCTGCTGCCCTCCCGCAGCGCGAGAGCGGCGCGGGACGCCCCACCAAGAAAGAACGTCGTGATACGGATCGCTTGCGCGGGATCTGATCCGGACGTGTTGCCGCAGTCAGAGAAGCGGCTGCGATGGAAATTGCGCCCTAAAGCATTTTGACGAAAGTGTTTTCTACACTTTCCGGTTGAGGCGAAATGCGGTTTCCGCAGTTTGCGCGATGCTGACAATGCGGCGATTGCACCCTTGTCAGAGCGCAATAAAATCGTTACCTCACGCTGTGTCACGAAGGACAGGGCGATCAATCGGGTCGGGCGATCCGGCATTGCTCGTGGATCGTGACGTCGTAGCGAGATATTCCTTGGCACAGCCATTTCCGTGGATCTGTCGAAATATCGGCGCAAATAAACAGGATAGACAAGCCTCCTCTCGGGAAGAGGGGCGGTAACAGGAGTTCGACGATGACCTATGTCGTGACCGATAATTGCATTCGCTGCAAATATACGGACTGCGTCGAGGTCTGTCCGGTCGATTGCTTCTATGAAGGCGAGAACATGCTCGTCATCAATCCTGACGAGTGCATCGACTGCGGCGTATGTGAGCCTGAATGCCCTGCCGAGGCCATCAGCCCCGACACCGAGCCTGGTCTCGACAAGTGGCTGGAGCTCAATACGGAATATGCGGCGAAGTGGCCCAACATCACCGTCAAGAAAGAAGCCTTGCCGGAAGCCAAGGAAATGGACGGCGTTGCGGGCAAACTCGAGCAGTATTTCTCGCCGGAGCCCGGCAGCGGCGACTAATGTCGCGCGCGTCTATCAAGCCGCCTATCGTCTTGTCATCGCATGTAGATTAGCATTGCCTTGCACTTTCTTTTTCTACGTGAAGGCGGCCAGAGACGAATAAAATCACGGGAAAGCACCGGCAAAACAGGTGTATTGGGTTGCCAGACGGGACATATCTGGCAATTTGTTGATTCTTTCGCGAAATTGTGTTAGCTTGCACCAATAATTTCGGTGACTGGACGTCAATTCGTGGCGCAAATGCGTTTTTCTCAGAAAGGCTGATGTTTTTTACCGGGCTAAAATTGGCACCGGAGTGGATGATTGCGATCAAACGCAAAGTCCTGAAAAGTTGTTGGCTTCTCAGGATGGTTTTATGCGCCGCAACACTATTCCGCAACTGCTCCTTTTCTTGCCCGCTGGAAAAATCTGCCGTTAGAGGCGTTTCCGGTTCATCGCATGTTGCACCCAGATGGAAGCATCTGGCGCCGCATAAATGCGCCTAAACAGCGGCTCAGAGTGCCGATCTGCTTGTATGAGATCGACATGCTCTGGGGCCGATAACAGCTTCCGCGCTTTTCAGGAGTGCGGTCGGATATCATGTGTCAACCGGCGGGTCGCGCCGGGCACAACAGGGAGTATTGAAGCGTATGTCATCCCAGCAGAAAAAATCCGCAATCCGTGGTGGTTTCAAGACCGGTGAGTCGATTGTGTATCCGGCTCACGGCGTTGGTCAGATCGTAGCGATCGAAGAGCAGGAAGTGGCTGGTCACAAGCTTGAACTTTTCGTGATCGATTTCGAAAAAGACAAGATGCGTCTGAAGGTCCCGGTCGCCAAGGCCGCAACCATCGGTATGCGCAAGCTGTCGGAAACGGATTATGTGGAGCGTGCTCTGAAGGTGGTGCAAGGTCGTGCCCGTGTGAAGCGTACCATGTGGTCGCGCCGCGCGCAGGAGTATGATGCGAAGATCAATTCCGGCGATCTAATCTCGATTTCGGAAGTCGTGCGCGATCTTTTCCGTGCGGAAAACCAGCCGGAACAGTCCTATTCGGAACGCCAGCTTTATGAAGCTGCACTCGACCGCATGGCTCGCGAAATCGCAGCCGTCAACAAGCTTTCGGATACCGAAGCTGTTCGTCTGATCGAAGCCAATCTCGCCAAGGGTCCGAAGCGCGGCAAGGCCGATGCTGAAGCCGACCTTGAAGACGATGAAGTTGAAGCTGCATAAGTTTCACTTTTCTCGATATTTTAAAAAGCCCGGCGAAAGCCGGGTTTTTTATTTGTGCTGTCGATGGGGGATATTTGCTTCAAAATTGAATTGTTTGCTAAAGTAATTGTTTGCTGCACCCGGCTTTTGTCAGCGTTGTCAGAGATTTATACTTTTCGAAGGGAACCAGATCGCTTTTCGTGCGTTGTGAAAAGATACCAGTTCGTAATGGGTCTGTTTTGCGGCGTCTGAACGTGTGCCTCAAGACTGTTCCGAGAGGGCGTTCTGAACGACTTTTGTTAGTGTTCAATTGTTCTTCGCGTAACTGGCATATCCTTCAGCCTGGCGTCCAGAAGGATGTCAGTTCAGAACAGGAGAACCAGATGAAGCCGTCATCAATAAGCAGTTCTTCCGCAGTTCCCGCACATCGCATGCTTCCGGCTGCGCGCAATCTCCCAACTCCAGCCTCGTCCTCCCAATCCATGATCCGCAGCGCAATGTCGGCTCCTTATCTGGAGCGCGAAGAGGAGCGGGCCCTCGCCATTCGCTGGAAGGAATTGAAGGATCAGGATGCCCTGCATCGCATCACCTCGGCGCATATGCGCCTTGTGATTTCCATGGCCGGGCGCTTTCGCAAGTTCAAGCTGCCGATGAACGATCTCATTCAGGAAGGCTATGTCGGCCTTCTGGAGGCAGCGGCGCGTTTCGACCCGGACCGTGAGGTCCGTTTCTCGACCTATGCCTCCTGGTGGATCCGCGCGTCCATGCAGGATTATATTCTGCGCAACTGGTCCATCGTTCGCGGTGGCACGAGCTCGGCCCAGAAAGCCTTGTTCTTCAACCTTCGCCGTCTGCGCTCCAAGCTTGCTCAGGCTGACGACACCATGAGCAAGGCCGAAATCTATCGCGAGATTTCAGATCAGCTTGGCGTTTCGGCGACCGATGTGGAGTTCATGGACAGTCGCCTGTCCGGGCCTGACAGTTCCCTGTCCGCTCCGGTCAACAATGATGAGACCGGGGCTTCGCGGCGCATGGACTTTCTGGTCGATGATCATCCGCTTCAGGATGAAGTCGCCGAAAGCTCCATTGATATGGAGCGCCGGAACCAGTGGCTGCATGTGGCGCTGCACTCGCTTAATGAGCGCGAGCTGCACATCATCCGCGAGCGGCGCCTGGACGATGATGGCGTGACATTGGAGGCGCTGGGTGAAAAGCTCGGTATTTCCAAAGAACGCGTGCGCCAGATCGAAAGCCGGGCACTGGAAAAGCTCAAGATCGCGCTGCTGAGCCAGCACGAACTGGCGGCTTATCAGGCTTGAGAAGCGGATAAATCAGGCAACGTAAGAAAAGGGCGGTCGGACCGCCCTTTCTTCTTTGGTCGCGTCCGATGACGTTATAACGTGCCGCGTTCTGTTATATTGTCCAGGGAGCGAAGCTCAGGACTTGTCGCCTTCCAGACGGTTTGACCAATCTTCCACCTTGCGGTTTTCCAGCCGGCGGACGGCATAGCGCTTCCAGCCATCGGCCAGATGCGGGACTTCGGCCATGAGCGCCAGTTCGTCGTAATTCAGCATATCGACATAAAGCAGGTGCCAGACGCGATGCAGCGACCATTCCGGTGAAAGACGGTCAACGAGCGCCATGCTGTCGCCTGCCTCTGCTTCCCCTTCTTCCAGCACGCGATAATACCAACCGGTGCGTCCGGTCTTCTGGACGCGGATTGCCATATCCGGCGTTTCGAAACGCGCATTGAGCTTCCAGCACGGCTGGCGGCCTTGCGACACTTCGATCAGCGCGGTTCCAAATCGGAAACGGTCGCCGACAGCGACATTGTGCTCATCAAGCCCGGTGGTGGAAATGTTTTCGCCGAAAGCGCCCGCTGCGCCAAGCCGATGATTGTTGCCGATGTCCTTGCGCCACAGCTCATAATGATCGCGAGGATAATGATGTAGGGCCTTTTCGGGCCCGCCATGCACCTTGCGGTCGCCTTGCTCGTCACAATCAAGCCCGACCGATGTGACGCGGACCTTACCAGTGACGGGGCGCTTGTCGATGGCGCTCGGCGCATTCCGCGGACCGAGCGGAGCGATCTGGCCTGCAAGCAATGCATCGATACGAGTTTCCATATTATTCACTGATGATCTTCACACGGTCGCCGACCGAGACGGTGGCGCCCGCTGGCATGGCGTTAAGCAGGCGGAACAGTTCCAGCTTGCGCGTGGTGCCCTGAACACGGGCAGAAAGGCTTGCCATGGTGTCGCCCGGCTTCGCCGTCACGACGCGGATGCGCAGCGGCTTGATGGCGTTCTGCTCGGCAGGCGTGAGAAGCCTGAAGGATCGCGTCACGGCCTGCGATGCCGGAAGCAGGGCGTTGCTGCCTTTTGGCGCTGCCGTCAGGAAACGATAGACTTTGTCGTTGGCGCCAATCACCACGATGTCGAACTGCCAGCGGTCCGCTGCAGCGCGCGCGGTTGCGGCGGGCAATCCGTTGATGGTGGTTGCCTGAATGGAGCTTTCGTCTAGACCCGTGACCCAGCCCGACTTGATATAATCGGTGAGGCTGGAGCCGGAAGGCAGGGAAGCGCCGTCGAAGCGGATCGCCACTTCGCCAGGGCCGCTCGCCATGACGGCGGTAGCGGAATTGTCGATGCTGAAACCGTCAGGCGCGCGGAACGTGACGCCGAGCTTGGGATGAATGAAGGTCTGTTCGCGGATATAGCCCTCATTGGGCGAGTCGCCGTAGAGCAGTCCGTCAATGCCATCGAGGAACGAATCGCGGTCGGTTGTGCCCACACCCGGCGCGCCGATGCGGCGGGCATGACCAAGCGCCAGTTCGATGCGTTGCGGCGTTGCCGGATGGCTCGCGAGGAAGTCGAGGCTGGCATCGGTCGCACCTGACACAGAACGGAACCCGGTATAGGCCTCCATCGATTGCAGGAAACGCGCCGAGGCGAATGGATCGTAACCTGCCTCGCCGATCATCTTGATGCCGATGGCATCGGCTTGCAGTTCTTGATTGCGCGAGAATTGGGCAAGACGCAGCTTGCCGCGAATAAGCGCTTCACGGCTGGCGGATTCATTATGCAGCACTTCGCTGGCCACACGACCGGCAATTTCGGTCTCCGCTTCCTTCTCCTGCCGCAGAATGCCGTGATTGGCGACGACGTGGCCCATTTCATGGGCGATCACGGCAGCGACTTCCGAGGAATCATTGGCGAGCGCAAGCAGGCCGCGCGTCACATAGAGATAGCCGCCGGGCAGCGCGAAAGCGTTGATGTTGGGTGAATCGAGAATGGTGATGCGATAGGTCTGGTCCGGCTTGTCGGAGACCGTCGTGAGCTTGCCGACGATCTTCGCGACCATGCGCTCCAGCCGCTGGTCCTTGTATTCGCCGCCATAGGTGGCGAGGATGCGCGGATGCTGTTGCGCGCCGATCTGCGCCAGCTTGTCGTTGCGCGTCACATTATCGACCGTCACCGGATTGTCCGATGGCTGCAAGCCGAGATCTTTGCTGGAATTGATCGACTGGCACCCGGAAATCAGGGCGACGGCAAACAAGCCAAAACCCACGGCTGCTTTCCGCCAATTGCGCTGCGTCCGTTCTGGCAGGGAGACTGGAAGACACAGGGAGGCCCGGATACGGGTCTTGTGACGGAACAGTATTTTATCCTCGCGATTCATAGATCATCAGGTCGTCCGCAAATCTAGTCACAGACCAGCAGACGTACAAGCGGCCCAGTAGAGTTGCATACGGTTCTTCCGGGCGGATTGCGAACAAAATATGTCCGCAACCGTAACTCTATTTGAGATTACCCCCGCTTCTCGCCGATATAGCGCCGGAGCGCTTCAGGTCCAGTCTCCGACAGAAGGTCGCGCGCGCGGCCTTGTGCCGCAACCGCTCCATTTTCGATGAACAGCAATTGCGCATCGAGATAGAGCGCATCTTCCGGCGTATGGGTGACCATCAACACGGTCATGCCGGTTTCGCGGCGCAGTTCGTTGACGAGATCGAGCATCTGATGCCGCAAGGCCGGACCAAGCGAGGCGAAGGCTTCGTCCAGCAGGAGCACGGGGCGTTGGCGAACAAGCGCACGGGCAATCGCCACACGCTGACGTTCGCCGCCGGACAGGGCCTCCGGCTTGCGCTGTTCCTTGTCCTTGAGGCCGACGCGGGTGAGCGCCTCGGCGATGGCGGCGCGGTCGCTATCCATCAGTTTGAGGTTTGGCGCGCGACCGAGGCCCACATTTTGCGCCACTGTCAGATGGGCAAACAGATTGTTTTCCTGAAACACCATCGAAACTGGCCGTTCCGGCGGCGGCAGGTGTGTCACATCAATACCGCCGATGGCAATGGTGCCGGATGAGGGCGTCTCGAATCCGGCAATCAGGTTCAAAAGCGTGGATTTGCCCGAGCCGCTCGGGCCGACAATGGCGGCGATGGCGCCGCCCGCAATCGTCAGGTCGAAGCGCATCGCGGTTTCGCCATAGCTGAAGCGCACGTCGGTGAGGCGGATGTCGGCGGATGCAGTCATGAAGCGGAATTCTCTTTCCGGGATGTGGCGGCGCGGTCGGCAAGCATCATCAAACCAAGGCAGAGAAGCCCCAGTATGAGTGCCAGACCGGCAGCATCGAATGTGCGGTAACTGCCCATGCGCTGCAAGAGAAGATAGGGCAGGGTCAGAAGCGCATCGCTGCCGAACAGCGCGATTGTGCCAAGATCGCCAATGGAAAGCGCCATGGCAAAGGCGAAGGCCATGCCGAAAGGTCTTCGGATCGACGCCCAGTCGATGAGCCGCAGCCGGTTGAGGCCATGGATGCCAAGCTGGGCGCAAAGCCGGTTGTGACGTGCCGCTGCCGTGTCCCAGGCCGGGCGCAGCAGCCGGACCGCAAACGGCATGGCCATGGCTGCATTGACCGTCACCACCATGACAGGTGCTATTGTGAAAGGATCGGTGAAGTGGCGCAGCAGAATGAACCATCCCGCACCGATCACGATGGGCGGCATGACGAGAATGAGGCTCGCGCCCGTATCGAACAGGCTGGCTATTTTGTTGCTCTGGACCGCTTCCCGCGCCGAAACCAGCGCCAGCGAAAGGATGACCGACAAAGTGGCGGCAGAAAAGCCGAGCGCAAGGCTGGTGCCAATAGCGCGCCAGACTGTCGTTTCTCTGAGCAGGCGGGCAAGGTCGGCGGCGAGGCCAGACACGACCACGCCCGCAATCGGCAAGGCGACATAAAGAAAGCCGATGAGAATGGCGACGATGTTGAACAGGCGTTCGCCCCGGGAAGGGCTGCCGTAGTGGCGCGGTGTTGCTGTGTGGGTAAAGCCTTCTTCTGAGGGGCGCCCGGTCAGGCGCAGGGCCAGCAGGATCAGCAGGGTCAGCCCGAGCTGGGTGACGGTGAGCGCCACGGCGCGCGCCGGGTCGAAATCGAAATGCAGGCTTTGATAGATCGCCACTTCCAGCGTTGTCGCGCGGGGACCGCCGCCGAGCGTCAGCACGGTGGTGAAGCTCGTCACGCAAAGCATGAAGGTCAGCCCCGCCACGCCGGGCAGGCTGCGGCGGATAACCGGCCATTCGATCAGCCGGAAACGGGCGCGGTTACCCATGCCAAGCTGGGCTGCGAGTTTCCAGTAATCGGCGGGTATCGATTCATAGGCGGCGAGGATGAGCCGCACCGCCAACGGCATGTTGAAGAACACATGCGCGATCAAAATGCCGGTAATGCCATAGATATCCGGCTGGAACGGATGCCCTAAAGCGCCCGATATATGGGCGATGAGGCCGTTTCGACCATAAATGCTGGTGACGCCCAGCACGGCCACAAGGGCAGGCAGCGCGAGCGGCAAAGCGAACAGCCGCAGGATCAGGCCACGTCCGGGGAAATGCGCTTCCGAATGCAAGGCGCGGGCAACGGGAATAGCAAAGGCGACCGAAAGCAGGCTCGATGCGATGGCTTGCGCTATGGTGAAACGGGCGGTTCGCCAGAGATAGGCATCGAAATTTGCGGCAGCATTGAAGCCGCCGCTGGCTTCAAAGGCCAGTGCGACGAGCGCACCACCGGCCAGCACGGCAAGGAAGACCAGCGCCAAAGCCCCCGCGACTGGTTTCATCGCGGGGGTGGAGTGAGTGCCTTTGCCTGCCGCAGCGTGGATCATTTGCTGGTGGCTGCCAGCCATTCATCGACCCAGGCCTTGCGGTTCTTCGCAACCTCGTCGGATGGAATGAGCAAGGTCTTTTCCGGCTTCGGCAAAGCGTCGAATGCGGTTGGAAGCGGCGTCGATGTCTTGCCTGCCGGGAACATCCAGTTGGTTTCCGGTATAACATCCTGAAAGCCGGGGCCGGTCATGAAGGACAGGAATTTCTGCGCCAGCGGGTTCCTGGCGCCGGTGGTCGTCTGGGCGGCAAGTTCGATCTGGAGATAATTGCCTTCCGGATAGGCCAGCGCCTTATAGCGATCCGTCTTCTCCGCAATCACATGATAGGCGGGCGAACTCGTATAGGAGAGCACCATCGGCGCTTCACCCTTGGTGAAAAGCCCATAGGCTTCCGACCAGCCCGGCGTGACGGTGAGAATGCGCTTCTGCAATTTCTGCCATGCGTCGCCCGCCTGATCGCCATAGACGGCCTTCATCCACAAGAGCATACCAAGGCCAGGCGTCGAGGTGCGCGAGTCCTGAAGCACGATCTTCTGCGACGGGTCGCCTTCGACCAGTTCCTTCAGGCTCTTGGGCGGATTGGGCAGCTTTTCGGAATCATAGACGATGGCGAAATAGCCATAGTCATAGGGCACGAAAATATCGTCCTTGAAGCCGCCCGGCACGCTGACATTGCCAAGATCGATGCCGCTTGGTGCGAAGTAGCCGCTGGCGCGCGCTTCGGTGGTCAGATTGGTGTCGAGGCCAAGCACGATATCGGCCTTGGTGTTGCCGCCTTCGAGCTTCAGCCGGTTGAGCAGCGCCACGCCATCGGCGGAAGCGACCCAGTTGATCTCGCAGTCGCATTCCTTCTCGAAGTTTTCCTTCACCTTGGGGCCGGGGCCCCATTCGGAAACGAAACTGTCATAGGTGTAGATGGTGAGTTTGTCTTTCGCCTGCGCTTCCGGCGCAAGGCTTACCGCTGCCGCGAAAGAGAGGGCCAGCAAAGATAACAGCCGCATAACGGCACGTCCTTTCATCAAGTTAAAAGGATATAGCGCCGCTTGGGGTCTGGAACACAATCATGCCCGAAAAGTTGGAACTTAATGCTGCAACTTCCGGGATCGCGCCGCAGAGCAGCATCTAATCCCTCCGCCGGTGCAAACCGGATCAGGTTCAGCGGGTTGGCTTTTTAAAAAGCCTCTCAGCCATCTGCTTGCGCCGATGGCACCCCGTTAGAGCGTTGCGACATTAATATGTCAGGCCATGAAGGGCAAGAGAGGCAAAAGCGATACAAACTGGGACAGAGCAGACTTCCAGCTGGGATTTGCCCATGATATGAGCAGCTTATGAGCACATTCGTCATCCTCCTCGGCGGCGATCTCGTCGTAACCGAACGGCTGCGGCAGCAGATAGCCGGCGCGCGCATTCTTGCCGCCGATGGCGGTATTCGCCATGCAGCCGCGCTGGGCGTCGAGCCTGAGCTGTGGCTTGGCGATTTCGATTCGACGCCTGAAATCCTGCGCCAGCAATATGCCCATGTGCCGCGAAAGACATTTCCCCGCGCTAAGGACATGACGGACGGCGAACTGGCTTTCGAGGAAGCTTTTGCCCGTGGCGCGACACGCGCCATTTTATGCGGTGCTTTCGGCGGTCAGCGCACGGATCACACGCTGCTGCATCTCACAATGGCGACGGCGCAGGCGGAAAAGGGCCGCAGCGTCTTTCTTTCCAGCGGTGCGGAAGAAGCCTGGCCGGTGACATCCGGCGAATTTGCCTATGATTTTCCAGATGGCACACTGTTCAGCGTCATTAGTTTCTCCGCTTTGGAGGGGCTTTCAATCACAAATGCTGAGTGGCCGTTAGACAACGTGACCTTGCCTTTTGGTTCTTCGTGGACAGTTTCCAATATAGTGCGTGGAACACTTCGTATTATTGTGCGTTCTGGCCTAGCGATACTTGTTGCAAATCTTAATTCAGAGCATGCTGACGGCGTGTCGCTAACCTTACCGATTGAAAAGGCTTGACGCTCGACAGCGAAACGTATTTCAAATGCGGTAAGCGGGTTAATTAGTTCGCGCCGAAATTGGGGACGCAAAATCGGCACCTGAAGTGTCAACTTTGACAGGAGATTGTTTGATGAAATCACGTCTTTCCATGATTGCGGTTGCCGGGTTGCTCGCATTGTCGACAGCAGCATGCACGACCAACGAACAGCGCACGGCTGGTTACGGTGTTGGCGGTGCAGCAATCGGCGCTCTCGCCGGCGGTGCAATCGGCGGTAATGGCCGTGGTGCTCTTACGGGTGCTGCTATCGGCGCTGTTGCCGGTACGCTGGTTGGCGCTGCCCAGACGCGTAATGGCGTGCAGTATTGCCGCTATCGCGACAATTATGGCCGCATCTACGAAGCGCGTTGCCAGTAAACTTCAGCCAGCTTAAGGCTTGAAATCACATCGCGGCAGGCCGGGGAAACCCGGCCTGTTTGTTTTTCATGCGTCATTCCTATCGATCCATTTGACAGAATGGCTTTTGTCGCGGACAAGCAGGGCGGAATTTCAAAGCTCTTACCAAGAACCGCCCAGAAAGCCTCAGAAGACACCATGGCACCACCGCTCCTTCGTCTAGACCAGATCAAGCTCACCTTCGGCGGTACGCCGCTTCTGGAGGATGCGAGCCTTTCGGTGAGCGAAGGCGACCGTATTGCGCTGGTCGGGCGCAATGGTTCTGGCAAATCCACGCTTTTGAAGATCGCCGCAGGCATGGTCGAGCCGACCTCGGGCGAAGTGTTCAAGCATCCGGCCGCGACCGTTCGCTATCTGCCGCAGGTGCCGGATATGGACGGCTTTGCCAGCGTGCGCGCCTATGTTGAAGCAGGGTTGGGGCCTACCGACGATCCGCATCGCGTGACCTATCTTTTGGAGCATCTTGGCCTCACCGGCGATGAAAACCCGGATCATCTTTCGGGCGGCGAAGCGCGCCGCGCCGCGCTGGCGCGCGTGATCGCGCCGCAGCCCGATGTGCTGTTGCTGGACGAGCCGACGAACCATCTCGATCTGACGACCATCGAATGGCTGGAAGGCGAACTGCGCCAGATTCGCTCAGCCATCGTGCTGATCTCGCATGACCGTCGCTTTCTTGAAAATGTCAGCCGCGCGACCGTCTGGCTCGACCGCGGCATCACGCGCCGTCTGGAACAGGGATTTGGCCATTTCGAGGAATGGCGCGACAAGGTTCTGGAAGAAGAAGAGCGCGATCATCACAAGCTGGGCCGCCAGATTGCCCGCGAGGAGCATTGGTTGCGCTATGGCGTGACGGCACGCCGCAAGCGCAACATGCGCCGCCTCGGTGAGCTACATTCCATGCGCGCCGATTTTCGCAATCATCGCAAGGCGCAAGGCACGGCGGTTCTGACCGCCAGCGATTCAAAGGAATCCGGCAAGCTGGTGATCGAAGCCAAGTTGCTGAACAAAGCTTATGGCGACCGCGTGCTGGTCAAGGATTTTTCGACCCGCGTGCAGCGTGGCGACCGGATTGGTCTGGTCGGCCCGAATGGTGCTGGAAAAACCACGCTGCTCTCGCTCCTGACGGGCAAGTTGGAACCGGATTCCGGAACGCTTCGGCTTGGCGTCAATCTGGAAATGGCCGAGCTTGACCAGAAGCGTGACAGTCTCAATCTGGACGATACGCTGGCGCATTATCTGACCGATGGGCGCGGCGAAAACCTCGTCATCAACGGCGAGCAGCGCCATGTCGTTTCCTATATGAAGGATTTTCTGTTCCAGCCGGAACAGGCCCGTACGCCAATTCGCGAGCTTTCCGGCGGCGAAAGGGCGCGTCTGATGCTGGCCCGTGTGCTGGCACGCCCTGCCAATCTGCTGATTCTCGACGAGCCGACCAACGATCTCGACATGGAAACGCTGGATCTGTTGCAGGAGCTGGTTGCAGGTTTTCCGGGCACCGTCATTCTCGTCAGCCACGACCGCGATTTCCTCGACCGCACGGTGACATCGGTGATCGCGCCGGAAGGCGACGGGCGCTGGCTGGAATATGCGGGCGGCTATGCCGACATGATGGCGCAGCGCAAGGAACAGGCGCTGGAGCGTCGCAACGTCAAGACGGCGACTGCCCGCGCCGGTGACAAGAGCGACTACAGCGGTGACGAGGGGTCGCAGCCGAAGCGTGAGGAAAAGCGCAAGCTTTCCTACAAGCAGAAATTCGCGCTCGAAACACTGCCGGGCAAGATGGACGCTCTGGGCAAGGAAATCCACGTCCTTGAAGGCAAGCTCGCCGATCCGCAGCTTTATGCCAAGGACCCGACGCTTTTCGCCAAGACCGCCGATCTTCTGGAGAAGAAGCGCGCAGAAAACGCCGCCATGGAAGAAGAGTGGCTGGAACTCGAAATGCTGCGCGAAGAAATCGAAGGCTAATCGAACCCACCGATATGTCGACGAGGATGGTCTGCAATGGCAATTTCCTACACTTCCGGTGCTCACGTACATTGAGTACGCTGCGCTCCGGGCCTCGGAAATCACCATTTTCGCCTCATCCTGGCCGACATATGCGCCCGCTGGATAGGCTTTTTAGGCGCTTGCCTTATTGAGCAAGGCAATGTCATTTTTGCTGAGCTTCAGTTCCGCCGCGCCGATCAGTTCTCCCAACTGGGTCAGGCGCGTGGCGCTGGCAATCGGGGCGGTGATTGACGGGTGGGCGATCAGCCAGGCAATGGCCACCTGGGCCTGCGTGGCGTCGACACTGCGGGCCACTTCGTCCAGTGCGGCGATGATCCGCGAACCGCGATCCGTCAGATATTTCTCAACCGACTTGCCGCGCGCACTCTGGCCCAGATCGTCGGCAGAGCGGTATTTGCCCGTCAGAAAACCGGCGGCCAGTGCGTAATAGGGAATGACGCCAATTTCGTTGTCGCGGCAGTTCGCTTCCAGCCCATCCTCGAAACCGGCCCGGTCATAGAGATTATAAAGCGGCTGCAAGGTTTCATAGCGCGGGAGGTTGTGTTTCTTCGCGACGTCCAGCGCTTCCGTCAGCCGCTCCGGCGTCAGATTGGAAGCGCCAATAGCGCGCACTTTTCCGGCCTCAATCAGCTCTTTATAAGTGCCGAGCGTATCTTCGAACGGTGTTTCGGGATCATCCCAATGCGACTGGTAAAGATCGATATAGTCGGTTTGCAGCCGCTTGAGGGAGGCGTCGACGGCTTTGCGGATATAGGCGGGGGAAAGGCCTTTTTCGTCGGGCCCCATTTCCGAGCCCACCTTGGTCGCGATAACCACCCTGTCGCGCAGGCCGCGGGATTTCAGCCAGTTGCCGATGATGGTTTCGGATTCGCCGCCGACATTGCCGTTGGCCCAGGCGGAATAGACATCCGCCGTATCGATGAAATTCAGGCCAGCATCGACAAAACGGTCGAGCAGCGAAAACGAAGTCGCTTCATCGACCGTCCATCCAAATACATTGCCGCCGAAACAAAGCGGCGAAACTTTCAGTTCGGTACGTCCGAGCTTCTTATATTCCATGGACCCAATCCCCTTCCTCTGAATGCGAATCAGGTTTGATCCGCCGGGTTCCGATTTCAGGAAGAAGGGGTAAAAGCTCCGGTTAGAGCTTTGGGTCAGCCCATGCCAAGCGCGTCCATATAGAGCTGGAGCATCGCTTCTTCTTCCTGACGTTCATGGTCTTCTTTTTTACGCAGACGAATAATGGTCCTCACGACCTTGCTGTCAAACCCTGAACCCTTCAATTCCGCGTAAACTTCCTTGATATCGTCGGCTATGGTCTTTTTTTCTTCCTCGAGGCGTTCGATGCGCTCGATGAAGGCACGCAACTGGCCGACAGCAATGGTTTGGGCTTCGCTGGTAATGTCGTCGCTCACGCGGCTTCTCCAATTCTTCTCTTGATGGGTGCGAACGGCGCCAAGGCACGGTGTCGCATGTCTGAAATTCTGAACCGGTTTTCCCGCGAGTCGCGGGCAAAATTAAGAGGCTTTTAGACGCCCGGCACGATTTATGGGGTCAAACCCTGTGGAAGGGTGTGGAACACTGTGGAAAAGCGTCGGTTCACGCCACAGTGTCGGTACGCGAGCCGAAGTGCCGGACCTCGTGCATGCCGTCGAGCGTGTTGATCTGCCGCAGCATCGGCGCAAGCCGTTCCGCCCATTCCACTGCTCCGGCCTCGTCGGCGATCAGGTCCTGCCGCACTTCGATCAGCACATGGGCAAAGCCCTTGGCAGTGGCATGACGATACATGGCGTCGTTGCGCAATGCGCCGTCATAGGGCTCATTGTCACCGACCACCAGACCCGGCTCGGCGCGCAGCAGCGTCAGAAGCGGCACGACGGCGCGGTCGTCCTTGTCCCACAGCAGGCCGATCTGCCAGGGGCGGGCCTTGTCCTTCCAGCGCGGTGTGAATGAATGGATCGAGACGATGAAAGGCGCGTGCCTGCTTTCGCGTTCCACGCGAGTACTCATTTCCGTCACAGCCTCATGATAGGGACGGTAGAAACGGGTCAGTCGATCTTCTCGCTCGCCTGCCGACATCGGATAATTGCCGGTAACGACCGCGCCGTCCGATAACTGCATGATGAGCGTCGGGTCATCCTCGCCGCGATTGGGATCGATCAGCAGACGGGAAAAGCCGCCCTGCACCGCCGGCGCCTGAAGGCGGGCCGCGAGCGCCCGCGTCAGGGCTTCGACACCGATGTCATAAGCGATATGACGGTCGAATTCGCTTTCTTCCAGACCCAAACTACCGTATTCGGCAGGCACGTCGCGCCGTGCATGGTCGGCGGTCAGAAGCAGGCCGAGGCGAAAATCGCCTTCGATCCTGTAAACGGGCGAGAATGAAGTAGCTGACGATTTGGCGAACGACACGGAGTGAATTCCCAGGAACAATTCGGGATTGATTTTCATCGGGCGCGGGAAGCTGTTTCAGGTCTGTCATGAGAAAGCCGGGATTGCAACGATCATTCTTTCGTCATGTGCTTTCTTATCGGTGGGACTGCGTTGACATCACCGGCGAAACTGCCGAAAAGAGAGCGACCGAAATGGGATTTCCAGACGTGAAACAAAAGCGATTGCGGGCTGAAGGGGTTCGGCGGATGCGACTTCCACACTTTCTAGCTGTATTTTCCGCTGTATTGCTTGGCGCACTCGGCATGACATCTGTGGAGGCGCGGGCCGATTTCCGCGTATGTAATTCGACGCAGAATCTTGTTGGTGTCTCCATCGGATACCGCGCCAAGACCGGCTGGGTAACGGAAGGCTGGTGGCATATCGAAGGCTCGACCTGCAAAACGCTGATCGAAGGCCCGCTGACGTCGCGCTATTATTATCTCTATGCCGAGGATGCCCAGGGCGATGGCCGCTGGCAGGGCAATGTGAATATGTGCGTCGCGGAAAAGGAATTCCGCATCTCGGGCGTGCAGGATTGCTATGCGCGTGGCTTCCAGCGCAACGGCTTCCAGGAATATGATACCGGGGAACAATCGAGCTGGATGGTTCAGCTTGCAGACGAAACACCGCCGGAAACCCCCACTGTTACAGGAACGAATAGTCAATGAAGCGCAACCGCAAGGTCAAGATTCTCGCAACGCTGGGTCCGGCGTCTGGCGAGGAAGCCGTCATCCGCAAGCTCTTTGAAGCCGGTGCCGATGTTTTCCGCATCAATATGAGCCATGCCGACCATGACCTGATGCGCACCCTCGTGAAGCGCATCCGCAATGTGGAAAAGGCCCTTGGCCGCCCGATCGGCATTCTCGCCGACCTTCAGGGACCGAAGCTGCGTGTCGGCAAGTTCAAGGACGGAAAGGTCGATCTCGTTCCCGGCCAGACCTTCACGCTCGACAATAACGAAGCGCCCGGCGACGAAACCCGTGTCTTCCTCCCGCATCCGGAAATTCTGGAAGCGGTCGAGCCGGGTCACCGCCTGCTCATCGATGACGGCAAGCTGCATCTGGTCGCGGAAGCGACCGACGGCAAGTCCATCCGCTGCAAGGTCGTTTCCGGCACCCGTATTTCCGACCGCAAGGGCGTCAGCCTGCCGGACACCACGCTCGGTGTCGGCGCGCTGACCGAAAAGGACCGCAAGGACCTCGATGCCGTGCTGAAGGAAGAAATCGACTGGGTTGCGCTGTCGTTTATCCAGCGCCCGGAAGATCTAGCCGAAGTGCGCAAGGTATCGCGCGGCAAGGTCGGCATCATGTCGAAGATCGAAAAGCCGCAGGCCGTCACGCGTCTCGATGAGATCATCGAGCTTTCCGATGCCCTGATGGTTGCCCGCGGCGATCTCGGCGTGGAAATGCCGCTTGAAAGCGTTCCTGGCATTCAAAAGCAGATCACCCGCCGCGCGCGCCGCGCTGGCAAGCCGGTCGTCGTGGCGACCCAGATGCTCGAATCGATGATCACCGCGCCGGTGCCGACCCGCGCCGAAGTGTCGGACGTTGCAACGGCTGTGTTCGAAGGTGCGGACGCCATCATGCTGTCGGCTGAATCGGCATCGGGCCAGTATCCGGTCGAAGCCGTCGCCACCATGAACCGCATTGCCGAACAGGTTGAGCAGGAACAGACCTATTCGACCATCATTGATGCGCAGCGCGCAGCACCTGAGCCAACCGGCGCCGATGCGATTTCGCTTGCGGCCCGCCAGATTGCCGAAACGCTGAAGCTCTCGGCCATCGTCACCTACACCGCTTCCGGCACCACCGGCCTGCGTGCCGCCCGCGAGCGTCCGCGCACGCCGATCATTGCGCTGTCGCCGGTTGTCGATACTGCCCGCAAGCTCTCGCTCGTCTGGGGCCTGCATTGCGTCGTGACTGCCGATGCCCACGATCTGGAAGATATGGTCGATCACGCCTGCCAGATCGTCTTCGAAGAAGAGTTCGGCAAGGTCGGCTCGCGCATCATCATCACCGCCGGTGTGCCTTTCGGTACGCCAGGTGCGACCAACATGCTGCGCATCGCCTATATAGGCGCCGACGGAAAGTCCGGCGTCTAAACTGGCGATATTCGGGCTCTGGTGGCCTGCAAATGGCACGTCTTTGAGCTTCCGGTGCTCATGTACCCTTAAGTACATTCCGCTCCGGGTCTCAAAGCCCCACCATTTTCGGCACACCATCATCCCGAATCTCATCCAGTTTTGGGTGCTCATCCGCATAAGTTAGAAAAACGCGCTCCTCTCGGGGCGCGTTTTGCTTTGCGGGATAGTTTTGTTTGGAGATCAGCACTGCAGCTGCAAATTCGTCAGGCCGCGGCGAAACGAGTGATTTTCGAGCACCGGAGCGAAGCGTACTTGAACGTACGTGAGCACCGGAGCGCAGGAAATTGCTCGTTGCAGACCGGCATCACGAATTTGCAACTGGAGTGTTAAGTGCGCGTATCGGCCAGCTCATCGGCCAGTTCGCTGAAATTCTTCTGGGCGTCGCGCATCATCGGATAAACGATCAGCGCCTGCTCATAAGCCTTCATCGCCTGCTCCTTGAGGCCTCGGGCGCGCAGAATTGCTGCCATGCCCGTCAGGGCGCCGTAATGGCGTGGTTCCAGCTCCAGCGTGTGATTAATGTCGACCATGGCATGGGCATAGTCTTTTTGCAGGAAATAGACGGTCGCGCGGCGGTTCCATGCTTCCGCATAATCCGGATTGAGCGCGATGGCTTCATTCAGGAAATCGAGCGCCGCCGCATAGCGGTGCTCCAGCATGGCGGCATTCGCCCATTGCACCAGAAGGTCGATGGTGGCGCTGCCGGATTGCGACCAGAGCGTATTGATCTGCGATGCGATGCGCCGCGCCTTGGCCTCGTCCGTCGTTTTGCGCAATTCCGCAAACAGCTTGTCGAGGCGCTCTTCCGGCGTCTGGGGCTCGGCGGCTTTGGCAGGAGCCTGTTGCTCTGCGGAAGGCTTCTGCTCGCTGTCTGCGCCAATCTGTACGGGCGTGAGCGGAGCGATCAACGGGGCGTTCCGGGGCGCCTTATCGGGCGTTATCTCGGCGCGCGCGCCGTGAATGGTCAAGGTCGCCGCGCTGAATGCAGCAACCGTCGCAAAAATCTTCAGACATGCAAAAACGTTCCGCATATGCACAGATTTCCCTATGCAATGCGGAACGTCAAATGCAAAATCAAAAATAAGATTAGCCCTGACGAGCCTTGTAGCGCGGCGCGGTCTTATTGATGATGTAAACGCGGCCCTTGCGGCGGACCAGCTGGCAGTCGCGATGACGGCCCTTAAGCGCTTTAAGCGAGTTCTTGATCTTCATGTCAATCACCGGTCTGGTTGGCCCATCGACATGAATAACGCCGCCGGGCTTCATAAAAACAGCGCCCAAGGCGCCAATTGATTACAGACACGGGATATGTGCCTGAAGGGTTGGCCGAAATACACAAGGTTTCGGGTAAATGTCAACTCCTGCGCGGCAGATTCACGGGCGAGGGGCCGAAAATCTTGTCGCAGCGAGCGGAGTCTTCAGGAATCGTCAAGATTCCCGACAAAGCCTAGCTGGCGCGGGGCTTGATATGGGTCACATGCCCCATTTTCCGGCCTTCGCGAGCTTCCTTTTTGCCGTAGAGATGCAGCACGGCATTGGGTTCTGAGAGAATCGCTGGCACCTTGTCGACATCGTTGCCGATCAGGTTTTCCATCACGCAATCGGAATGCCTGCCCGTATTGCCAAGCGGTAGTCCGGCCACGGCGCGGATATGCTGTTCAAACTGCGAGATCGCGCAGGCGGCTTCCGTCCAGTGGCCGGAATTGTGCACACGCGGCGCAAATTCATTGGCGAGCAGCGAACCATCCTTGAGGACGAAGAATTCCAGCCCCAAAACGCCGACATAATCCAGCGCGTGCAAAAGCTTCTCTGCGGCCTGCCGCGCCGCATCGGCTGTCTGTGGCGTGACGCGAGCCGGAACGGTCGAGGTCGAGAGAATGCCGTCCTTGTGCACGTTTTCGGCGATATCGTAGATAGCGACGTTGCCGCTGCGGTCACGCGCGGCGATGACCGAAACTTCACGCTCGAAATCGACAAAGCCTTCGAGGATGGCCGGGGCTTTGTTGATGGCGGTCAGTGCGTCATGGGCTGCCCTTTCGTCCAGTGACGTCAGGCGCACCTGTCCCTTGCCGTCATAGCCGAGGCGGCGCGTCTTGAGGATGCCGCGTTCGCCAAGCGCACCGAGCGCTGCAATCAGCGTTTCCTCGTCATCGACCAGACGCCAGGGCGCGGTTTCAATGCCGCTTTCATTGAGGAACTGCTTTTCGTTGAAGCGATCCTGCGAAATTTCCAGCGCTGCTGGCGGCGGCAGGACGATTGCGGTCTCGGCCAGCTTGTCTGCGGCGCTGACCGGCACGTTTTCGAATTCATAGGTTATGACATCGGAAGCAGCGGCGAGGTCTGCCAGCGCTTTCGGATCGTCATAGGCGGCGACGATCTGGCGGTTTGCAACCTGTGCCGCCGGGCAATCTGCCTGCGGCTCGAGAATGACCGTCTGGAAGCCGAGGCGCGCTGCGGCCATGGCAAGCATGCGGCCCAATTGTCCGCCGCCGATAATGCCGATCGTTGCCCTGGATTGAAGTGCGGATTTTTCCATATCAGACCTCATTGGTAGGACGTTCAGCCACGCTCTCGGTCTGGGCCCTGCGCCACTCGTCGAGACGCGCTGCAAGGGCGTCGTCGTGGAGCGCGAGAACTGCAGCGGCGAGCAGGGCGGCATTGACGGCGCCGGCGCGTCCGATGGCCAGCGTGCCGACGGGGATCCCAGCCGGCATCTGCACGATGGACAGGAGCGAATCCTGACCCGACATCGTCTTCGACTGGACCGGCACGCCGAAGACGGGCAGCGGCGTCATGGCGGCGGTCATGCCGGGGAGATGCGCGGCACCGCCTGCACCGGCAATCACCACCTTGAAGCCTTCGGCCTTCGCGCCCTTGGCGAAAGCGACCAGCCGATCCGGGGTGCGGTGCGCAGAAACGATACGGGCGTCAAAGCCGATACCCAGCGCCTCCAGCGTGTCTGCGGCATGGCGCATGGTTTCCCAATCAGACTGGCTGCCCATGATAATGGCGACGTCGGCTGTAACGCTCATTGATCTGTCCTGCTCCGTTTCATGCGTTCGCGGATGAGATAGTGCGTGGTTAAAAATGATAAAGCCGGGCGGACCCCGGCTTTGCTTTCGATATGAGGCGCAATCAGGCGATGATGTCAGGAATGACCTGATCTTCCATTTCCTGAAGCTTGTCCTTGATCGCGAGTTTTTTCTTCTTCATGCGCTGGACGCGCAACTGGTCGCAGCCGACAGCGATCATCGCATTGATGGCTGCATCGAAATCCGCATGTTCCTGTTTCAGACGTGCGACGGCCAACCTGATCTCGGCCTGTTCCTGATCGGACATGCGAACCCCATTCTGTTGAATAGTTTTACGGGCTGCGCCGAACCTCGATCGAGGCACCGCACAAGCCCGTTTCGGGCGAAGCCCTTATCACATTTTTCGCGATTGGAAAATGCTACCACGACAAAATCGACTTTGCACCAAACTCGTGCCAAACTGTCATGGTTCTGTCATGGACGGCGGCTGTCGAAGGCGACAAATCAAAACCGCATCCTTGGCAGCCGGGACTGCGTGTCTGGCCCGGATAAACAGGAGGTGTGCCGGGCGTTCATGCAGTGAAGCAAATGGAGCAACAGCACCTGCCACAAATGGTTGGTCTGGCTGTCCCATTATCGTGTGGAAATCAACCAAGGAGAACTGATGATGGCTATCGAGTCCCATCTTGCCACGCTTGAAAAGAAGCATGGCGCTCTGGAGCAGGAAATTTCCGATGCTTTGGCGTCACCGGCAATGGATGATCTTCACGTTGCGTCTCTCAAGCGCAAGAAGCTTATGCTGAAGGACCAGATTGAGAAGCTTAGATCTCAGGTAACGCGTCACTGACGCGAGCGCCCATCTGGCGCATGGACAGGGAAGCCGTAAAGGCGCTTCAAGTCATTTCATATCGGACGTGAAACGGATCGGCGAAAGCCGGGTGTTGTTGCGACCTGATATCGCTTTGAGCATATCGGCCAGAACGGTCGAATGGCGGTAGCGCCTTTAACGGCTGCATCTGAGGCTAGAGTTGGCGGCTGAGCCTCAGCCGCCGAACATTTTGATTTATATATTTTTATTGGCTTATTACAGCGCTTTCGCGCTTGGCGCGACCCGACTTATCAAATCAGCTTTCTGCCTCAGCTCTCGGATCGAGGTTCATTGCTTCCGGCGTTGCACCCCGTTCAGAAGGCATGCTCTTGAACTGATCTTTTTCTTCTTTCGGCACTGCGGCACGCTGGCGCGAACGGAACAGCGCGTATCCGGTAATGGAAATATGCGCGAGCATGGTGATGGCAAAGAGCCCCGACGGCCAGAATATATCCATGGCGGCTGCGGCCAGAAGCGGGCCGAGCATGGTGCCGAAGCCGTAGAGCAGCAGCAGGCCGCTGGAGACCTTCACAAAGCTCTCCGCTGTTGCATGGTCGTTGGCGTGTGCCACGGCGACCGGATAGAGCGCATAGGCAAGTGCGCCATAACAGCCCGTCATGACGATGATGACGGATCCGCTGGTCGGCCCGACGAGGAATGCGACGAGGCCGACGAGGGCTGCCAGCGCCGCGACGCCTGCTAGCACAAAACGGCGGTCTACCAGATCGGAAATGCGCCCGATGGGTATTTGCATCAAAGCGCCTGCTGCGATGGTCACACTGACCATGAGGGCAATTTCAGCGGTCGATATGCCCGATTTCGCACCGAACACAGCGCCAAGCGTGCCCCATGCGCCGTTGGCGATGCCAATGAGTATGCAACCGACGAAAGCGGCGGGGGAATTGCGGTAAAGCGCCTTGAGATCGAGCTGGACTTCAGTGAGCGGTCTCGGACTGACCGCTGTTGAAATGGCGGTTGGTATGAGCGCCAGACAGAAGAGGATGCCGCAGATCATGAACAGATGGTCGGAACGCACATCGCCGCTTGCAACCAGCATCTGGCCCGTCATCGTAGCCCCGTAATTGACCATCATATAGAGGCCGAAAATCCTGCCGCGCGATTCATTGGTGGCGCGCTCGTTGAGCCAGCTTTCGATGACCATGAAGGCGCCTGCCATCGAGAAGCCGGTGAAGGCGCGCAGGATCACCCATATGGTCGCATCGACGAAGATACCGGAAAGAAGCGCGATGACCGCCGCCGATGCGGCAAAGCAGCCGAAAGCGCGCACATGACCGACACGGCGTACAAGGCGCGGGGCGAAAAGACAGCCTGCCACGAAGCCGCCCGCCCAGGTGGTACCCAGCATGCCGAGTGATGCGACCGAGAAACCTTCTGCACCGCCGCGCAAGGGCAAAAGCAACCCATGCAGACCCGATGCCATCAGGAGAAAGGCTGTGCCACAGAGAAGGGACAGGACCTGAATGTAAACGCGCACAACGACATTCCTATGTGATTGCCCCGCATGGATGCCGGGGATTTATGGAAGCCGCTGGCATGGCTTCCATTGGCATTTTCAGCGAAACAAAGCTTCGGCCGCAGCGCGGCTGTCGCCTTTCTTCAGTCTCTGGGCTTTCAGACGCTCGATTTCCGATTGCAGCAGGACAATGCGCTGATCGATCTCCGCGACTGAAAGCAGCGACAGTTCATCTTCGCTGAGCACCGCGCTGTCACGTGGCTTTATCGCATCTTCTTCGAAACCGCTCATGGCCTTCCTCCGTGGTCAATGATGGCTTAGTCACCGAGAAAAGATTTAACACCTTGAATCTTCGCATATATATTTGGGAAAATCGATTACGATTTCTCTAACGGAATTGCGTGTGTCCCAGATCGGACCGAGATCAGAGCTTATGTGAGGCATTTCTGCGACGGTACGAAGCTGTTTACGGGGCCCAAGATTCCGGCTGCGTTCGAACAGGAGTTTTGATGATGATGGCCGATTTACCTTCCCGGATGACTGCAATCGAGATATCCGAACCGGGTGGCCCGCATATGTTGCGACCCGTTCAGCGATCCATGCCGGAACCGGGAGAGGGGCAGGTGCTGGTGCGTGTGCGGGCTGCGGGTGTCAATCGCCCGGACGTCCTGCAGCGTCAGGGAAGCTATGCGCCGCCGCCCGGCGCCTCCGATATTCCGGGGCTGGAGATTGCAGGCGATATCGTTGCGCTCGGTGCGGGCGTGAAGCGCTTCAAGAAGGGCGATCAGGTCGTGGCGCTGCTGCCCGGCGGCGGCTATGCCGAATATGCCGTGGTGCATGAAACCAATGCGCTGCCGCTGCCTTCCGGCTATGGCTATATCGAGGCTGCGGCCATCCCCGAGACCTTCTTCACTGTCTGGCACAATGTGTTTCAACGCGGTGGGCTGACGGCGGGGGAGACCCTGCTGATCCATGGCGGTTCGTCGGGTATCGGCACGACTGCTATCCAGCTGGGCAAGGCGTTTGGTGCCAAGGTCATTGTGACCGCCGGATCCAAGGACAAATGCGATGCCTGCGTGAAGCTTGGTGCCGATCACGCGATCAATTACCGCGACGAGGATTTCGTTACTGCCGTCAAGGAGCTGACTGGCGGCAAGGGCGCCGATGTCATTCTCGACATGGTGGGCGGCGATTATGTCGATCGCAATTATAAGGTTGCCGCCGAAGATGGCCGCATCGTGCAGATCGCCTTTTTGAACGGCGCCAAGGCAACCGCCAATTTCGCGCTGCTGATGACCAAGCGTCTGACCCATACCGGCTCGACCTTGCGTGCCCGCCCGGTCGAATTCAAGGCGGGCCTCGCACGCGAACTGGAGGCAAAAGTCTGGCCGCTTCTGGCAACGCGCCGCGTTGCGCCGGTGATGGACATGATCTTTTCCCTGAAGGATGCCTGGCGCGCGCATGAGCGCATGGAAGAGGGGAGAAATATCGGCAAGATCGTGCTCGACATCGCGTGAGAGTTTCGGCTCTGACAGCCTGCAAATGGCGTGGTTCTGCGCTTCCGGTGCTCACGTACCCAAACGTACGCTCCGCTCCGGTTCTCGAACCCCACCATTCTCGGCTCGTCATAGCCGCAATCGGGAAATCACGCACAGATTGTTGTGACGGCTTCAGCGCATTCTTGCTCTGTAGCCAAAAAACCTATATATAGGCCGTGATTTCCCGGAAATTGTGGTTTTTTCCACGTCCCGCGCCACCGGAGCGGACGAACAGAAGGATTATATCTAATGGCCACCCAGCTTCTTATGCCGAAGGCAACGGCCGTCTGGCTTGTCGATAATACGGCTCTGTCGTTTGATCAGATTGCAGCTTTCTGCAAACTGCATCCGCTGGAAGTGAAGGCGATTGCCGATGGCGAAGCCTCGCAGGGTATCAAGGGTCTCGATCCGGTCATTACAGGGCAGCTTTCGCGCGAGGAAATCGCGAAGGGCGAAAAAGACCAGTATTACCGTCTGAAGCTTGCTGACCCGAAGGTTCGCGTTCCCGAAGCCAAGCGCAAGGGCCCACGCTACACGCCGCTGTCGAAGCGTCAGGATCGTCCGAACGCGATTCTCTGGCTGGTGCGCAATCATCCCGAGCTGAAGGATGCGCAGATTTCGCGCCTGATCGGCACGACCAAGTCGACCATCGAACAGATTCGCAATCGTTCGCATTGGAACTCGGCCAATCTGACGGCGATGGACCCGGTCACGCTCGGCCTTTGCTCGCAGATCGATCTCGACATCGAAGTCGAACGCGCAGCGCGCAACCGTCCGGCTGCACCGGAATCCGACAGCACCTTGCTGCCAGCTTCGGCAACGGAAAACTTCGACTATCGCGACGAACAGCCTGCGGAAGAAGAACTCGACGCGGACAAGGTTTTCGCCAAGCTCTCGTCCCTCAAGGGGTCGAACACCGACGAAGACGAAGAATAATCTTCGTAACGAACGATCAAAAACCCCGCCGAACCGGCGGGTTTTTTATTGAGCTGCGTTTCAGTCTTTAAATGCGTTGTATTCGCTCATTTCCATCAGGCGGTAGAAATCAGCCAGTGTCTTGCCGCGCTCGGCCCGAAACCGGCGGCCAGCCTCGCTTGCCTCCACAATGCGGTCCGTGCGAAAAGTGCGGAAGGCGTTGCGCAGCTCGCACCAGCCGATGACAGTCCACACCTTGCCCCAGAACCACAGGCCCAGCGGGCGAATATCGCGTTCGCTCTCGCGGGCTTCGAGATCGCGATAGCGGATGTTGAGCACGCAGCTTTCGTCCACTGCGCGCTCCACAGCGTCGATGATGCGGCGCTCATCAATGCTGATTCTGGCCGTAGGGGCATGGATCTGCGTGCCGGTGATGCGCGCACGCTCTTCCTTGGGCAGCACAGCTTCGATCTTGACGAGCGCTTCTTCGGCGCCGCGCGCCATGGATACGCCGCCCCAGGCGCGGATGAGGCGCGCACCCGCCACCAGCGCGACGATTTCATCACGCGTGAACATCAGGGGCGGCAGCTCGAAACCCTGCCGCAATATATAGCCGACACCGGCCTCGCCATCGATCGGAACGCCGGTCGATTGCAGGTCGGATATGTCGCGATAAATGGTTCGCTCGGAGACTTCCAGCCGTTCGGCAAGCTGGCGCGCGGTGACAAGCCTGCCGCCGCGCAGGTGCTGAACGATCTGGAAAAGACGGTCTGCTCTGCGCATTCCGGTGTCACTCTCCGTTGCAATATTGTGTCTTGCGCTGTTCCAGATAGCGATCCGGCCAGCCCAAATCCTTGCGCAGATCTTTTGGTAAACCGTCCAGTGCGCGCTGGGTGCGGACAAAACGGCGACGCTCATCATGCCTGCGCCGGTATTCCTTCAAGATTGCGATCAGCGGTGCGATTGCGAGTGCCATAGTTCATCTCCCTCATCCTTGGGGAAACACTATCGCACACCCCTCCTGACAGCTTTCTGTCAGGAGCAAAGCGATATTATTATGTCGCTAATATATAGAGCATTTCCAGCAAAAGTGCGTAGCGGTTTTGCGTAGGATAATGCGCAACAAAAAGAGCTAGAGCTGTTGGAAGATTCCGTTTTAACAAGAACCGCTCTCGCTGCTGCAACACGAGCGCCGCAAGCGGTTACGGTTTGAAGGGTGGTTTGGCCATATAGCTGAGCGGCAGGCGACCGCCATCGGCATAGATGGTCTGACCGGTGATATAGCTGGCGTCCGGCGATGCGAGAAACGAGGCGATGGATGCGATTTCCGTCGGCTCCCCGATTCGGCCAAGCGGCGTGCGCGACAGGATCGTCTTTCGCGCCTCGGCATCCGTATTCACTGCTGACAGCATATCGGTCTGTATCGAGCCGGGGCCGATCGCGTTGACGCGGATGCCCCATTTCGCGAGCGCTACGGCCATGGTTCGCGTCAGCTGGCTGAGCCCGCCCTTGGAGACGGAATAGGCAAGTTGGTCCGGCAGTCCGAAAATGGCGTTGACCGACGACATATTGATGATCGTGCCTGCTTCGCCGCCCGCTTCCACACGCGCGACCATGCGTTTGGCGACTGCCTGCCCGCACAGGAATGCGCCCTTCAGATTGACGCGCATGACGCGGTCGAAATCCTCTTCCTTGAGGTCGAGAAAATCGGCCTTGTGGACGATACCGGCATTGTTGACGAGAATATCGATCTCGCCAAGATTGGTGACGGTAAAGGTCAGCAGATTATGGATATCGAGCTTGTCGCCGACATCCGCCGCCATGGCGCGCACATCGCCGAATTGTTCGAGGTCTTTGACCGCCTGCAAGGTGGCCGTGTTGTCGATATCCGACAGAACGACGCTGGCGCCGTCCATGAGGAAGCGTTTTGCGATGGCATAACCGATACCGCGGGCAGCACCGGTGACGATGGCTACCTTGCCTTCAAGCTGCATGGTCTGTTCTCCGTTTCGCGCGGAGAGTGGACCGGCGAAAACCGCCGGTCAAGAGTTTGGGTCTGATGCCGCTCCCGAGCTCAGGCGAAGGCCATGCCGATGTGACGTTCGCGCAGGATCGTGCTGATTTCATCGAGAACCGCCGGATCTTCGATGGTGGCGGGCATTTTCCACGGCTCGCCATCGGCGATCTTCTGGATCGTCGAGCGCAGGATCTTGCCGGAGCGGGTCTTGGGCAGACGCTTCACGGTCAGGGCCAGCCGGAAGGCGGCGACCGGGCCGATTGCGTCGCGGATCATGGCTACGCATTCCTTTTCGACCTCGCGCGTGTCGCGGTCGATGTTGGATTTCAGCACCAGAAACCCGCAAGGCGCCTGACCCTTGACCGGATCGGAAATGCCCAGCACCGCGCATTCCGCCACATCGGGATGACCGGAAAGAACTTCTTCCATCGCGCCCGTCGACAGGCGATGGCCCGCGACGTTGATGATGTCGTCGGTGCGGCTCATGATGTAGAGATAGCCGTCGCTATCCATATATCCGGCATCGGCGGTTTTATAATAGCCGGGGAACTCCGCGAGATAGGCTTTCTTAAAGCGCTCATCGGCGTTCCACAGCGTTGGCAGGCAGCCGGGCGGCAGCGGCAGCTTGATCAGGATATTGCCGAGCTGTCCGCGTTCGACCTCATGGCCTTCATCATCCAGCACGCGGATATCGTAGCCCGGAAGGCAGACAGCTGGCGATCCATATTTCGTTTCCAGAAGGCCGAGACCGAGCGGATTGGCGACCATGGGCCAGCCGCTTTCGGTCTGCCACCAGTGATCGAGCACCGGGCGTCCGATCAGCTTTTCCGCCCAATGGATTGTGTCGGGATCAGCGCGTTCGCCCGCCAGAAACAGCGCGCGGAACTTCGAGAGGTCATATTTGCGGACGTAATGTCCGTCGGCATCTTCCTTCTTGATGGCGCGCAGTGCTGTGGGGGCTGTAAACATCACCTCCACGCCGTGCTCTGCGATGATGCGCCAATAGGTGCCCGCATCCGGCGTGCCGATGGGCTTGCCTTCGAACAGGATCGTCGTGGCGCCTGCCAGCAGCGGCGCATAGACGATGTAGGAGTGACCGACCACCCAGCCGACATCCGAGGCGGCCCAGAAAACCTGTCCCGGCTCCACGCCGAAGACGTGTTTGAGCGACCAGGCCAGCGCCACCATGTGCCCGCCATTGTCGCGCACCACGCCCTTTGGCTCGCCGGTGGTGCCGGACGTATAGAGCACATAAAGAGGATCGGTCGCGGCCACGGGCGTGCAGGGCACGTGACGACCGCGCGCCGCGTCGACAGCGGTTTTGTAATCGATATCGCGCCCGTCGACTGGGGCATGCGCATATTGTTCGCGCTGCAGGATGATGCAATGGCCGACCTTGTGATGGGCGGTCGCAATAGCCTTGTCGAGCATGTCCTGATACGGCACCACGCGCGTCGGCTCGATGCCGCAGGAACCGGCGATGATCATCACCGGCTTGGCATCGTCGATGCGGGTTGCGAGTTCGTTGGCGGCGAAACCGCCGAAGACGACGGAATGCACGGCGCCGATGCGCGCCGATGCAAGCATGGCGATGGCAGCTTCGGGCACCATAGGCATGTAGATCAGGATGCGGTCACCCTTTGTCACGCCGTTATCGAGCATGACGGCGGAAAGCGCCTCCACTTCCTCCAGCAATTCGCTATAGGTGAATTTGCGCACTTGGCCGGTGACGGGGCTTTCATAGATCAGCGCCAGCTGATTGCCGCGTCCATTGGCGACGTGACGGTCGAGCGCATTGTAGCAGGTGTTGCATTCCGCGCCGGTGAACCAGCGGCCATAGACGCCTTCGTCGCCTGCAAAAACCTGATCCCATGGCTTGAACCAGTCGATCGCGTCTGCGGCTTCCGCCCAGAAACGTTCAGGATCGGCCTGCCATGCGGCATAGGTTTCGGCATATTTCGAAGTCATGCTTTTCCTCCCAGAAACACACACCCGACACGGCCCGCAAGGCGGACGTCCATGGTGCGATTTTTTATCAGATGTTAGCGCGAGCCCGGCCTCCTCAGACCAGCATCCTCCGGATGTCTCCGGTGCGCTTTCATCTCCTCCATCCTTAATTTACGCCGAGCCGTGAAGCTTCGTCCATGGGACTTAAGATGAAGATTGCAACATAAAGCAGCGGCATTTTGAGGGCGCAGCAATTGAGCGGGAATGGCTTGCAGCTTGCGTATGGCTGCGGCACAAGGGCAAGAGAGAGGTGTCGCCGTGACCAAAATTTTGCCTGTGCTGCTTGTCCTATTGATGGGACTGCACATCATCAAACCGCTCGGGCTGCCGGGATTGAAGCGGCGCGGCGATTTCTGGAAAATTGCCGTCATCGCCATATTTGTCATGGCGCTCGCCGTGGGATTTCATTTCCGCGAATCATGAAAAGGCCCGGCCTAAACCGGGCTTTTCCTTGTATCGCTGGTCTTGAAACAGATCAGGCAGCTTGTTCGAGTTCTTTTTTCCAGCCGCCGGTTGCGGCAAGGCCGTTCATGCGGGCGCGGTGCGTGAAGGCGCGCTGACCGGCAGCGACATTCTCCGGCTTGCCGCCCCATGCTTCAAGGGCTGCCGCCTGCAGGGCGCGTCCATAAGAGAAAGTCATTTTCCAGGGCATGTCATAAGTGGCATTCATGGCCGAGAGATGCGCCGTGGCCTCTTCGCCCGTCTGTCCTCCAGACAAGAAAGCGATGCCTGGAACTGCGGCGGGAACGGTGTTCAGGAAGCACCGCACGGTCTTTTCTGCCACGTCCTCGACCGAAGCCTTGCGGGCATTTTTTCCGTCGATGACCATGTTCGGCTTTAGGATCATGCCTTCGAGCCTGACGCGGGCGTCATAGAGCTCGGCAAAGACCGTCTTCAGCACCAGTTCGGTCACTTCATAGCAGCGGTCGATGGTGTGATCGCCCGGTTTGCCATCCATCAAAACTTCCGGCTCGACAATCGGCACGATGCCAGCTTCCTGACAAAGCGCTGCATAGCGTGCCAGCGCCTGTGCATTCTGCCTGACCGCACCCCATGACGGCAGAGTGTCGGAGATTGAGAGGACGCCGCGCCATTTGGCAAAGCGTGCGCCGAGGCCGTAATATTCGTTCAGGCGTTCGCGCAGGCCGTCCAGACCTTCGGTGATGGTTTCACCGGGGAAACCGGCAAGCGGTTTCGCGCCAGCATCAACCTTGATACCCGGAATCGAACCTGCACTGCGGATGATCTCGGTCAGCGGCGTGCCGTTCTTGGCTTTCTGACGGATGGTCTCATCGTAAAGAATGACACCGGATATATAGTTCTTCATCGCATCATCGGCGCGGAACAGCATCTCGCGGTAATCGCGGCGCGTCTCTTCGGTGGACGTCAGATTGATCGAACCGAAACGCTTCTCGATGGTTCCGGAGCTTTCATCAGCCGCCAGAATGCCCTTTCCGGAAGCGACCAGAGCAATCGCAATATCTTCAAGACGTTCGGTCATTCGTAAGCTCCTCTTCAGAACCGGCCGACTGGAGTTGGTCTCAGTCGGCATCGGAAATTGATGACTTATCGCCGATGGCAGAAGTGTCCGGTAAAAAGATGGCAGGGGCAACTGCTTGAAACGATTGAAATTTTTTTAAACGATTTAGACTGAACAAGTTTTCTTCTCGCCAGTCGAAACACGCTGGTTCTTGTTTTTACGGTGAGGGGTTTCATCTCGGCGACAAGACCCCATGTAACAATAACCTGCCGTTCTCATCGCCCAACGCCTCCGAGGAGAAGACATGCGCGCCCCTCTCTACCTGCTATTTGCTCTCGCCGCATCGGTGGCATCTGTTCCGGTGCATTCCGCCTGGTCCGCCAGCATTAATGCGGGCGACCGCGAAGCCAAGGCTGAGGCGCCTTTCACCGTCACAAGCATTGCCGAATTCAACACGCCATGGGCAATCGCCTTCCTATCTGATGGCCGTCTCGTCGTGACGGAAAAACCCGGAGAGATTTTCATTGTCACCCAGACAGGTAAAAAGACCGAAGTGGCGGGCGTGCCGAAGGTTGCCTTTGGCGGACAGAACGGTCTGCTCGACATAGAGCCTGCGCCGGATTTCGCGAAGAGCAAGGGGCTTTATTTCACCTATAACGAACCTGCAGAAGGCGGCAGCAGCGTGGTGCTGGCGCGGGCGAGACTGGCGCAAAGCGGCGGCAACGCTACGCTTGAAGACGTGACCATGCTGTGGAAGCAGGACGTGGTCGGCAAGGGCGGTCAGCCGGGTGGCAAGATTGCCTTTGCGCCGGACGGCAAGCATCTGTTCCTTTCGGTCGGCGATCGTATGCAGCCTGCGACCGCACAGAATGACAAGGCCCCGATGGGCAAGATTCTGCGCATGAATCTGGATGGGTCCGTGCCGCAGGACAATCCCTATGCGAATGAGGGCGGCATTCGCGGCCTGACCTGGACGACCGGTCACCGCAATCCTTATGGGCTGGCCTTCGCGCCCGATGGCAAGCTGTGGGAACACGAGATGGGGCCGCGCGGCGGCGATGAGTTCAATCTGATCAAGCCCGGCCTCAGTTATGGCTGGCCGCTGGTTTCCAACGGCGACAATTATAGCGGCAGGCCGATCCCGCGCCACAGCACCCGCCCGGAATTCGAAGCGCCGCTGCTTTACTGGACGCCGGTGATCTCACCGGGCGGTCTGGCGTTTTACAAGGGCGACTTGTTCAAGCAGTGGAACGGTTCGGCCCTGATTGCCGGTCTTTCATCCATGGCTCTGGTGCGGGTTACAATCGATGGCAAAGGCCAGCCGGATGAAGCCGAGCGCTTCGATATGGGCAATCGCATCCGCGATGTGGCCGTTGGTCCAGATGGCGCGATCTGGCTGATCGAAGATGATAATCCCGGACGCCTTCTGAAATTGACGCCGAAAACTTAAAATGAAAAGGCCCCGTTTCCGGGGCCTTTGATTTATTTCTTCAACACGTCGACGCCCGGAAGTGGCTTGCCTTCCATCCATTCGAGGAAAGCGCCGCCTGCGGTCGAGATATAGGTGAAGTCGTCGGCCACACCGGCATGGTTCAGCGCTGCGACCGTATCGCCGCCGCCGCCGACCGAAACAAGCTTGCCAGCCTTGGTGCGGGCCGCGACGTGTTTTGCGGTCTTGACTGTCGCGGTGTCGAACGGGCGCAGCTCGAAAGCGCCGAGCGGGCCGTTCCAGATCAGCGTTGCCGCATCGTCGATGGCCGAAGCGATCAAATCGGTCGACAATGCGCCTGCATCAAGGATCATGCCGTCGCTTGGCACGGCATCGACTCCATAGGTCTTGTTTGGCGTATCGGCGGCAAAATGCCAGCCCACAACCGCATCGACCGGCAGGATGATGGCGCATTTGGTGGTTTCGGCCTTGGCCATGATTTCACGCGCCGTATGGGCGAGATCATGTTCGCAGAGCGATTTGCCGACATCGTGGCCCTGTGCGGCGAGGAAGGTGTTGGCCATGCCGCCGCCGATCACCAGCGCATCGACTTTTTCGATGAGATTCGACAGGAGGTCGAGCTTGGTCGAAACCTTGGCGCCGCCGACAATGGCGACAACCGGACGGGCCGGATTGCCGAGGCCTTTTTCCAGTGCTTCAAGTTCAGCCTGCATGGCGCGACCGGCAAAGGCGGGCAGCACATGGGCCAGACCTTCGGTCGAAGCATGGGCGCGGTGGGCAGCCGAGAAGGCGTCATTGACATAGAGATCGCCATTGGCGGCCAGCGCCTTGACGAATTCCGGATCGTTCTTTTCTTCGCCCTTGTGGAAACGGGTGTTTTCCAGCAGCAGAACGTCACCGTCGTTTAGCGCATCCACAGCGGCCTTGGCCTTATCGCCGATGCTGTCTTCCGCGAAGTGAACGTTGTGACCGAGCACCTTGGCGAGCGGCTTCACGACATGCTTCAGCGAATTTTCGTCGGACGCAACGCCTTTCGGACGACCGAAATGGGCGAGCAGAATGACCTTGGCACCCTTCTTCGACAGTTCGGCAATCGTTGGAACGATGCGCTCGATGCGGGTGAGGTCGGTCACCTGTCCGTCGGCCATCGGCACATTGAGGTCGACGCGGACCAGAACGCGTTTGGATTTGACGTCGGCATCATCAAGGGTACGGAAAGCCATGTATCTTCTCTCGGTTTTTCTCGGGAAATGAAAACGCCTCTCCACTTTGGAGAGGCGTTGTCCGTACTTAGATCAGCTTGCCGAGAGCGACGGCGGTGTCGCCCATACGGTTGGAGAAGCCCCATTCATTGTCGTACCACGACAGGATACGAACCATGGTGCCGTCCATGACCTTGGTCTGGTCCATGTGGAAGACCGAGGAATGCGGATCGTGGTTGAAGTCGTGCGAAACCAGCGGCTCGTCCGTGTAGCCGAGGATGCCGTTCAGGCGGCCATTGGCGGCAGCGCGGATCGCGTCGTTGATTTCCTGCACGGTGGTCGAACGCTTGGCAATGAAGGTCAGGTCAACGACCGAGACATTCGGGGTCGGCACGCGGATGGCGACGCCGTCCAGCTTGCCCTTCAGTTCCGGCAGAACGAGACCCACAGCCTTGGCGGCGCCCGTCGAGGTCGGGATCATGGAGAGCGCTGCCGCGCGGGCGCGGTAGAGATCCTTGTGCATGGTGTCCAGCGTCGGCTGGTCGCCCGTATAGGAGTGGATCGTGGTCATGAAGCCCTTTTCGATGCCGATGGCATCGTTGAGGACCTGTGCCACCGGCGCAAGGCAGTTGGTGGTGCATGACGCGTTGGAGATGACCTGATGGTCCTTGGTGAGCTTGTCGTGGTTGACGCCATAAACGACCGTCAGGTCGGCGCCGTCGGCAGGAGCCGAAACGATGACGCGCTTGGCACCAGCTTCCAGATGCATTGCTGCCTTGTCACGCGCGGTGAAGATGCCGGTGCATTCGAGCGCGATGTCGACGCCTTCTTCCTTCCACGGCAGTTCGGTCGGGTTGCGAACGGCGTGCACCTTGATCGGACCATAGCCCACATCGATAGTGTCGCCCGCGACCTTGACTTCCTTGGGGAAACGGCCATGGACGCTGTCATAGCGCAGAAGATGCGCATTGGTTTCCACCGGGCCGAGATCGTTGATCGCGACGACCTGAATGTCGGTGCGGCCCGATTCCACGATGGCGCGGAGAACATTGCGGCCAATGCGGCCAAAACCGTTGATTGCGACGCGGACTGCCATTTTCTGTAAATCTCCCGATAGGATAGCGCACTTGCAGTGCTTCATAATTCAGCCGGTGAGGGCTACCGGCCTGAATAGTTGAGACTGGAAACATAAACGCCGGCGTTTTTCAGACGCCGGCGTTCAAAAATCATGCTGCGGCGTTGAGCTTCTTTTCCGCGGCTTCAGCGGCGTGTTCCGCCGTGATGCCGAAATGCTTGTAGAGATCGTTGATCTCGCCGGAAGCACCGAAGCCCTTCATGCCGATGAATATGCCGTCTTCGCCGATGAAGCGTTCCCAGCCGAGCGAGATTGCCGCTTCGATGGCAAGCTTGACCGGCGCGTTGCCGATGGTTGCCTGCTTGTAGGCGTCGCTCTGGCCTTCGAACAGTTCGAAGCACGGCACCGAAACGACGCGCGTGGCAATGCCCTTGCCTTCGAGAAGGTCGCGGGCCTTGAGCGCGATTTCCACTTCAGAGCCGGTGGCGAAGATCGTCACCTTGGCGTCGTCGCTGGCGGTCGCCAGTTCGTAAGCGCCGTAGGCGGAGAGGTTTTCGTCACGATGCTCGGTGCGAACCACCGGCAGGTTCTGACGGGTCAGAGCCAGCGTGGACGGGGTCTTGGTCGAATGTAGTGCGATCTGCCAGCACTCCGCCGTTTCCACAGCGTCAGCCGGGCGGAAGACATTGTGGTTCGGAATGGCGCGCAGTGCCGCCAGATGCTCAACCGGCTGGTGGGTCGGACCATCTTCACCCAGACCGATGGAATCATGCGTCATGACATAGATGACGCGGATGCCCATCAGCGAGGACAGACGCATGGCCGGACGCGCATAATCCGAGAAGGTCAGGAAGGTGCCGGAATAAGGGATCAGGCCGCCATGCAGCGTAATACCGTTCATGGCAGCCGACATGCCGAGTTCGCGGATGCCGTAATGGACATAACGGCCGCCGTAGTTTTCCGGCGTCACTGCCTTGGTCTGGCTGGTCTTGGTGTTATTCGAACCGGTGAGATCGGCAGAGCCGCCAATGGTTTCCGGTACGACGCCGTTGATGACTTCCAGCGCCATTTCCGAAGACTTACGGGTGGCGACCTTCGGCTTTTCAGCAGAAAGCTTCTTTTTGTATTCGACGATGGCCGCATCGAAACCAGCAGGCAGATCGCCACGCATGCGGCGTTCGAATTCGGCGCGGGTTTCCGGATCGGCGGCGGCGAAGCGCTTTTCCCATTCCTGGCGCTTCTTGGCGGCGTTGAGGCCAGCCACGCGCCATGCGTCCAGAACTTCAGCCGGAACGACGAAAGGTTCTGCCGACCAGCCAAGCGCCTTGCGGGTGGCTGCGATTTCTTCAGCGCCGAGCGGAGAGCCATGCACCTTGTTGGTGCCAGCCTTGTTCGGTGCGCCAAAACCGATGGTCGTCTTGCAGGCGATCAGGGTCGGCTTGTCGGAAACCTTGGCCAGCTCGATCGCCTTGGCGATGGCGTCCTGATCGTGGCCGTCAACGGCCAGCGTGTTCCAGCCGGAAGCGGCGAAACGGGCAGGCTGGTTGGTGTTGTCGGTAATCGAGATCGGGCCGTCGATGGAAATGTTGTTGTCGTCCCAGAAGGCGATCAGCTTGTTGAGCTTGAGGTGACCGGCCAGCGAGATGGCTTCCTGGCTGATGCCTTCCATGAGGCAGCCGTCCCCGACGAGGACATAGGTGTAGTGGTTGACGAGGCTGTCGCCGAACTGTGCGTTCAGGATGCGTTCGGAGAGCGCCATGCCAACGGCATTGGCAATGCCCTGACCGAGCGGGCCGGTCGTCGTTTCGATACCGGCAGCATGGCCGTATTCCGGGTGACCGGCGGTACGCGAGCCGAGCTGGCGGAAATTCTTGATTTCATCAATGGTGATGTCTTCGTAGCCCGAAAGATAGAGCAGCGAATAAAGCAGCATCGAGCCGTGACCGGCGGACAGCACGAAACGGTCGCGATCCGGCCAATGCGGATTCTGCGGGTCGTGCGAAAGGAAGCGGGTATAAAGCGTCGTCGCTATGTCAGCTGCGCCCATCGGCAGGCCGGGATGGCCGGAATTGGCTTTCTCAACCGCGTCCATCGAGAGGAAGCGGATGGCGTTGGCCAACTGGTTTTGTTTGTCGGAATTGCTCATGGTCTCAGCCGTCTTTCCATGGGAGGGTTTAACGGGGTTGCGGCGATGCCTTTTGGCTGGGCACGAATGGCGCCGAAAAGCGTCCTGCGTTTTTCGGGTCCGTACTTCAGAAGGCACCGGGACACATAGCACCTGCGTATGAGGAGTCAATAAATGCGTGACTTTTGGGTAATAAACTGTCTGCGACTAATCGATTGAGTTCTGTGGAAAGCAGCGTCGTAATCGCTCAAAAGCCATTTTTGCACCGATTAACGGTGCATGAAAGCTCACATGAACACCTCATTTGTTGCTTATCCGGCGGTCGATTATTACAATCTTTTCAAAGAGGCCTGTCCGGCAGACGCGATTCGATGCCGTTAATGAGGCATCAGAAAGGACATGGATGGCACCCGAAGCGACCCTCAGGCAAGTTCTGGAACGGCTGGAAAAAGCACTCAACACGCTCGAAAGCGCGGTTGATCTGCGGCTGGACAAGGAAGGCGATTTCGCCGAAGCCGAGGAAGAGGTGCAGCGCATGAATGCTGACCGCAGCCGTCTCGCTCAGGAACTCGACCAGTCCGAAGCCCGTGCTGAACGGCTTGAAGCTGCCAACCGCGAAGTGTCGCGGCGCCTTGTCACGGCGATGGAAACCATCCGCGCCGTTCTGGATCGATAGGAGGCTATCATAGCGACCGTTACCGTAACCATCGATGGCAAGGCTTATCGCATGGCGTGCGATGAGGGGCAGGAAGAGCACCTCAGCGGACTTGCCGACCGTTTCGATCAATATGTCACCCATCTCAAATCGTCCTTCGGAGAGATCGGCGATCTGCGCCTGACCGTCATGGCCGGCATCATGGTGATGGACGAGATGGCCGAGATGCAGAAGCGCATCAACGGCCTGGAGAGCGAAGTCGAGACGCTGCGCCGTGCCCGTGATGAAGCGCTGGGCCGTGCCGACAGCAACGATGCGGCGCTGACCGGCATGCTGTCGGATGTGGCATCGCGTCTGGAACAGGTGGCATCGCGCATTGCGCCGCGGGCAAGCTCGTAAGAGCTTTCTGAATTTTCTGAAAAGATTTCGCGGTGAAAGCCCCGCAGCCTCTGGCGCAGCCCGTTGCGAGCGACTATATTCATCAGCGGCGTACTGCGCTTCCCGACAGGTGTAACAGCATCCCCGGGGCCTTATTGATCTCTAAGGGAACTGTCCCTGTGAAGGCTTGCGGGCTTTCGCATATGGTGCCCACCTACGTTGTAGGTTCCCGGGATCAATCACTACCATCGGTTGTCGTGGTCGCCGCTTTCCTTTCATCTTGCAATGCTAATGCAAATTAAGTTCCCAAGACTTGATCTACTCTGCGCATTGCCCGTAAACATGCGATAACATTCAATTATTCGCATGTTCTGATGGAAACGCCCCAAGCCACGCCTCCCCATACACCTCGCCCGTTTGAGAGACTGTCGGTCGCCGTGCCGGTGGCTTTCATCTATGGCCTGATTCTGTACATGCTGATCTGGTCCGGCGTGGCCGACGATGCGATGCCGTTCTTTGCCGGTCTCATGCTGCTGCCGATGGCGGTGGCGAGCCTCACATCCAGTCTGGCCGACCCGCGTGCCGAAAAAGACCTGTGGCGGCACGTCCGCATGGGCTGGGCCATCATCGGCGGGCTGGTCGTTGTCAGCATGGTGCTGTTCCATGAAGCGGGCATCTGCGTGGCGATGGCTGCGCCCTTCTTCATTGTGTTTTCGACACTGGGCTCGACATTGACGCTCTGGATCATCCGCAGGCTCCGCTCGCGCCGTTCCACAATGCTGGTGGTCGCCCTGCCGCTGGCCGTCTTTCCAGCCGAACTTCACGTTTCCTATGCCCCGCATGACAGGTCGGTCACGACCGTGATCGACATTGCCGCACCGCCGGAAGTGGTGTGGAAGCAGACCGTCGAAATCCGTAATGTGCGCGCCGATGAACTGTCCTGGACGTTTAGTCACGGCGTTCTGGGTGTCCCGCAGCCGGTCGATGCGCGTATTGAAGGCGAGGGTGTCGGCGCCGTGCGTCAGTTGCAATGGACGCGCGGGGTGAATTTTCAGGAGATCGTGACGCAGTGGGAAGAAAACCGCCTGCTGGCCTGGGATTTCCGTTTCGCGCCGGGCTCCATTCCCTCTGCCGTCGAAGCCCATATCAAGGTGAACAGCAGCTATCTGCAACTGGCCAATGGCGACTATCGGCTGGAGCCTTTGCCCGATGGCCGCACTCGCCTGACGCTGACCACGCATTATCGCATCGCGACGCCGATCGACTTCTATTGCGACCTGTGGGGCAAGGTGTTTCTCAACGATTTTCATGGCGTTGTGCTGAAGGTCATCCGTGACCGATCGGAGCGGATTGCGGAGGCTGTCTGATCCATCACTTGACGGATCGTCTCATTGCGGTTCCACTGTTATAGTCGGATTATGCAAGCGGAGAGGTTTTGGGATGGCAGCAGCGGCCCCGGATGGCAGTCAGGAAAAACAGGCGCTAAGGCGTTCCGTGCTTGCCCGTCGCGATGCGCTCGACCCCCGTTACCAGTATGAGGCGTCGCTTGCGGCGGCAAAACATGGTGAAGAGGCGCTGGTCATCCCCAGGGGAACGCTGGTCGCGGGCTATTGGCCGATCCGCTCTGAAATCGATCCGCGTCCGCTTCTGTCCGTCCTGCGCGGCAAGGGCGCAAGGCTCTGCCTGCCGGTCGTGCTGGACAAGGAAACGATTGCCTTTCGTGAGTTTTTACCCGATGCGCAGCTTGTGCAGACAGGCTTTGGCACCATGGGTCCCGATGCACGTGCGCCGCTGGTGGACCCGGTCATCATGCTGATGCCGCTTGCCGGCTTCGACCGGCGCGGACATCGCCTTGGTTATGGCGCCGGTCATTATGATCGCGCGCTGGCGCGCTTTGCCGAGCGCGACCTGCAGCCGCTGCTCATCGGCATGGCCTATGACTGTCAGCAAGTGGAGCATGTGCCCGACGAGCCGCACGATATCGCACTCAACCAGATACTGACGGAGAGCGGCTTGCGTTCGCTGGGCGCAGGCTTATAAGGCTCATCTCATGAGATTGCTTTTTCTTGGTGACATGGTGGGCCGGTCGGGGCGCACAGCAGTTTATGAAAAGCTGCCGGGGCTGATTTCCGATCTGAAGCTGGACTTCGTGATCGTCAACGGCGAGAACGCCGCGGGCGGTTTTGGCATTACCGAAGAGATTTTCCACGACACGATCCGCGCTGGCGCGGATGTCGTGACCACCGGCAATCACGTCTGGGATCAGCGCGAGGCGCTCGATTTTTCCAAGCGCGAGGACCGCTTCCTGCGTCCTGCCAATTTCCCGAAAGGAACGGCAGGCAAGGGCGAGGGGCTTTACATCGCCAAAAACGGAGCCCGCGTGCTCGTGTCCAATATCATGGGGCGCGTCTTCATGCATCCCGATCTGGATGATCCGTTCATCGCGGCGGAGAAGATTCTGGAAGCCTGTCCGCTCGGCGAGCAGGCGGATGCCGTGTTCTTCGATTTCCATGCGGAAGCGACCAGCGAGAAGCAGTGTTTTGGCCATTTCGTCGATGGCCGTGCCAGCGCTGTCGTCGGAACGCATACGCATGTGCCGACCGCCGATTGCCAGATTCTGCGCAACGGAACTGCCTATATGTCGGATGCGGGCATGTGCGGCGATTACGATTCGTCGCTCGGCATGGACAAGGAAGAGCCGCTGAACCGCTTTCTGTCCAAGGTGCCGAAGGGGCGTTTCGAAGCGGCCAACGGTCCGGCGACTATCTGCGGCGTCGGTATTGAAATTTCCGACCGCACCGGCCTTGCCGAAAAGGCAGCCCCTCTGCGCATCGGTGCACGTCTGGAAGAAACCATTCCCGAATTCTGGCGTTAAGGCGTATCGCGTCCATTATATTCAGGCGACACGCTTTAAGTTTTTGTTTTTACGCATGTCTTTATCCCGAAACCGGTTCCCACTTTCGGGAGACATGCTTTAACCCACAATCGCAAAAGAATCGCGCACCTTGCCGGAGGCTGTTCTGACCGGGCGGTGTCCGATCCATTGCACGTGGCGGGCGAGAATGGCGGCGGCGTGGTCGATGTCGTTCTTGCGCAGGGCGTCCAGAATCGCCCGGTGATCATGATCGGTGCGCGTTTCCCATTCCGACCGCCAGGTCGCAAACAGAAACCGCGCGCTGGCAGCATGCAGATCGTCAATGGCGGCAAGCAGACGCGGCATCCGGCATGGTTCCAGAATGAGCCGGTGAAAGCGCCGGTTGGCGTCTTCCCAGCTTCTGACATCGCGTGACTTGTCACCGTCGAGCGTGGCGCGCTCGGCAGCATCAAGCGTGGCGCGGGTGATGTGCGGAGCCGCATGCCGTAAAGCCAGCACCTCAAGTGCTGCGCGCATTTCCGCCACTTCGCGAATCTCGCTGATATCGAAGGAGGCGACGCGCACGCCTCGGCGCGGTTCCGAAACGGCCAGCCCTTGCGCTTCCAGCCGCCGAAACGCTTCGCGCACCGGCACATGGCTGGTCTGGAACTCCTCGGCGATGTGATCCTGCCGCAATTTGGTGCCCGGCTCGATTTCCCCTTCGATGATACGGTCGGCCAGAACCCGGCTGATGCGGGCAGCGATGGTCTCGTTCCGGGCTTTTGGGGACGGGTCTTGCGGGCGTTGATTCATGAATTTATCGATAAGCTGCTTTGACGCCCCGGTCGAGCATTATTGAATTTTTTGACAGGTAAGGGCCTCGTTCGGCGCTTTTGCTGGACGAATGAGGCTCAATTCCTTATAACGCCGCCATTCTGCACGGAAAGCATTGTGGCCGGACTTGCGGCCCCGCCTGCGTGATACTCTCTGCGTGAGATTGTCTGTTCATGCGTAACGCTTTTCCGTGCGCGTCGATTAGAACAGAACAGGGGTGCCATGGCTGGCCATTCACAGTTTAAGAACATCATGCACCGCAAGGGCCGTCAGGACGCCGTGCGGTCGAAAATGTTTTCCAAGCTCGGACGCGAAATTACCGTCGCCGCCAAGCAGGGTCTGCCTGACCCGACGATGAATCCGCGCCTGCGTCTGGCGATCCAGAACGCCAAGGCGCAGTCGATGCCCAAGGATAATATCGAGCGCGCCATCAAGAAGGCCGCTGGCAATGACGGTGAAAACTATGATGAAGTGCGCTATGAGGGCCGCGGCCCCGGTGGCGTTTCGGTTATCGTTGAAGCGCTGACCGACAATCGCAACCGCACCGCCTCCAACGTCCGCGCAGCCTTCACCAAGTCTGGCGGCGCGCTGGGCGAAACCGGTTCGGTTTCCTTCATGTTCGATCGCGTTGGCGAAATCGTCTACAAGTCCTCGGTCGGCGATGCCGACAAGGTCATGGAAGCGGCTATCGAAGCGGGCGCCGAAGATGTGCAGTCGGGCGAAGAAGAGCACGTCATCATCTGCGCTTTCGAAGATATCGGCGAAGTGTCGAAGGCGCTTGAAGCAGCCCTTGGCGAAGCCGAATCGATCAAGACGATCTGGAAGCCACAGACCAATACCGAGCTGGACGAAGAAAAGGCCCGCTCCGTTCTCAAGCTTCTCAACACGCTTGAAGACGATGACGACGTGCAGAACGTCTACACCAACTTCGAAGTCAGCGATGAAGTGATGGAAAAGCTGAGCGCCTGATTTTCAACGCTCATGGATTTTCGAAACTCCCGGCCAAACCCCAAGTTTGTCCGGGAGTTTTTTTATGCCCGCTTCTGGCAAAAAGCAGGCAACAAAAAACCCCGCTGAAGCGGGGCTTTCTATTCGTTTGTCGCATTATCCTACGCAAAACCGCTTCGCACTTTTGCTGGAAATGCTCCAGGTAAACCCGGTATTAGATGCCGAGGTTGCCGAAACGGTTCTTGAACTTCGTGACGCGACCGCCGCGATCGAGCAGGGTCTGCGAACCGCCAGTCCAGGCCGGATGGGTGGTCGGGTCGATATCGAGGTTCATCGTATCGCCTTCTTTGCCCCAGGTCGAACGGGTCTGGTATTCGGTGCCATCGGTCATCACGACCTTGATGGTGTGGTAGTCGGGATGGATATTGGCTTTCATCTTCTCAATCCTGATAGTCTGGCCTGAAAGTCTGGAAGAAAAGCGCAGCCTGAATGTCAAAACTGCGGCACTTTCGCCCAATGGCATTTATGAAGACCCATCACCCGCAAGCGACGGCTTCCAAAAGGGTTGCCGAGCCTATACATCAGGCGCACGGCAATAACAAGGGCACAATCTCAAGAATGGCCGATCATAATAATCCAACGGGTGTGAATCCGGAATCGAATGCTGACGAGGCGCGCAAGCGCCGCTCCCTCAAGCCTCTGCGGCGCATGGTTCCGTTTGTCGCCCGCTATAAGCTGCTGGTTATCGGCGCTCTTTTTTCGCTGGTTCTGGCTGCGGTCACAACGCTTGCAGTGCCTGTCGCGCTGCGCCGCATGATTGATCACGGCTTTACCGGCGCCAACGCCGTTTTCGTGAACAACTATTTCGGAATGCTGGTGCTACTGGCGCTGGTTCTGGCTGTCGCGTCGGGGCTGCGCTATTTCTTCGTGATCTCGCTGGGTGAGCGGGTCGTGGCCGATCTGCGCAATGCAGTCTTCGCGCATGTGACGGCGCTTTCACCGGAATTCTTCGACCGCTCGCAGTCCGGTGAAATCGTCTCGCGGCTTTCCGCCGATACGACGCAGATCAAGTCGGTGGTGGGTGCCACCGCCTCGGTGGCGCTGCGCAATGTCATTCTGGGCGTCGGTGCGCTGGCCATGATGGTCGTCACCAGCCCGAAACTCTCCGTGTTGGTGATTGCAGCCATTCCGGTGATCGTCGTGCCGCTGATCGCTTTCGGGCGCTCCGTGCGGCGTCGTTCGCGCCTCACGCAGGACATGCTCGCCAATGCCAATGCCTATGCCAGCGAGCAGATTGGCGCGATGCGCACCTTGCAGGCCTTCACCAATGAAAACATGGTGGTCGGGCGTTTTGCCCGTGCGGTGGAAAATGCCTATCTGGCGGCGCGCTCGTCCATCAAGGCGCGCGCGGTGCTGACGGCCTTCGCCATCTTCCTGATTTTTTCCAGCGTGGTTGCGGTGCTGTGGTTTGGTTCGCGCGATGTTTTGTCCGGCACCATGTCGCCCGGCACGCTCGGTCAGTTCGTGCTCTATGCAGTGTTCGCGGCCAGTGCCTTCGGCGCCCTGTCGGAAGTTGGTGGCGAACTGGCGCAGGCTGCCGGTGCAACGGAACGTCTGGCTGAAATTCTGGATGAAGATCCCGGCATTTCCGCGCCGCGCAATCCGGTCGCCTTGCCGGACTCGGCGCGTGGTGAGATCGTCTTCGATGACGTTTATTTCTCTTATCCGACGCGTCCCGATGCGCCGTCGCTGAATGGCGTGAGCTTTGCGGTCAAGCCCGGCGAAACCGTCGCCATTGTCGGCCCGTCCGGTGCAGGAAAGAGCACGGTGTTTTCGCTGGTGATGCGCTATTACGATCCGCAGTCCGGAAAGGTGCTGATGGACGGCGTTGCCTTGCCGGAAGCAGATCCGGCAGCGGTGCGCGGGCGTGTGGCCATGGTCCCGCAGGATGTGGCGATCTTTGCCACGTCGATCCGCGACAATATCGGTTTCGGCAGACCGGGCGCAAGCGATGCGGAAATCGAGGCTGCGGCCAAAGCAGCACTGGCGCATGATTTCATCATGGCGCTCGCCAATGGCTACGATACTGAGGTCGGTGAGCGCGGCGTGACCTTGTCCGGCGGCCAGCGCCAGCGCATTGCCATTGCCCGCGCCATCCTGCGCGCCGCGCCGATCCTGTTGCTGGATGAGGCCACCTCGGCGCTCGATGCGGAAAGCGAAATGCTGGTGCAGAAGGCGCTTGATGGTTTGATGCAGGGACGCACGACGCTGGTGGTCGCGCATCGTCTTGCAACGGTGCTGAAGGCCGACCGCATTCTTGTGCTCGACAAGGGCAAGATCGCCGAAGAAGGTACCCACCAAAGCCTTGTGGAACGCGGCGGCATCTATGCGCGTCTGGCCAAGCTGCAATTCGAGGCCGGGGCTGGGGTCTACTGAGCCGGGCTCGAAAGAAAGGGGCGTTTTAGCGCCCCTTTTCTATCTCTCGGTCAGTTTCAGCTCGATACGCCGGTTTCGGGCGCGGGCATCGGGCGAATCCGAGGCTTCAAGCGGCTGGTACTCGCCGAAGCCTGCCGCAACGAGGCGGTTGGCCGGAACGCCATTGGCGATCAGGAATTTGACGACCGCCGTGGCGCGGGCCGAGGAAAGCTCCCAATTGTCGCGGAAGCGTCCCGTACCGGCGAGCGGTACATTGTCGGTGTGGCCGTCCACACGCAGCACCCAGTTGATATCGTCCGGGATTTCCTTGTTCAGCTCGATGACGGCGTCGGCGAGCTTCTTCATTTCCACTTCGCCAGCCGGATTGATGTCCGACGATCCTGTCGGGAACAGCACTTCCGACTGGAAGACGAAACGGTCGCCGACAATGCGGATATTGTCCTTGTCGGAGAGAATTTCACGCAAGCGCCCGAAGAAGTCGGAGCGATAGCGGTTCAGTTCCTGCACGCGCTGCGCCAGCGCCACATTGAGACGCTTGCCGAGATCGGCAATCTTGGCGTTGGACTCGCGGTCGCGGTTCTCGGATGCGTTGAGCGCATCTTCGAGAGCGGCAATCTGCCGACGCAAGGCGGAAATCTGCTGGTTCAGCAGTTCCACCTGGCTGAGCGCACGGGCGCTGACCTGTTTTTCCGCATCAAGGCTTACGGACAGTTCTCCGGCGCGTTTTTCGGCAGCGGCACCCGCGCCGCTGCCTTCGTTCAACAGCGTTTGCAGGCGTGAACGCTCGCTTTCGGCAGAGGAGAGCGAGGCTTGCAGATTGGCAATCGTGTCCTGCATATCCTGCGAATTGCTTTTCTCCAGCGACAGAAGCTGCGTCAGTTCCTGAATCTGGCTGTTGAGGCGGGCCAGCACGCTGTCCTTATTATTGACCTCGCGGCTGAGCAGAAACTGCGCCAGCACGAAGACGGTCAGCAGGAACATGATGGCGAGAAGCAGCGTGGTCAGCGCATCGACGAAGCCCGGCCAGTAATCGACATGCCTTTGCTGGCGGCGGTTGCGGGCAAGAGCCATGAGCCTCACTCCGCCTTGTCGTCGTGATGAGGCGGCTTGCGGTCGTGCGCACGCTCATGGGACGGCGTGCCGATAGCCTTGGAAAGCCGGTCGAGCGTCTGGCGAATGGCCTTTTGCTCATCGGCTTGTTTTTCCACCCAGTCGCGCATGATCTGTTGTTCGCTACGCATGCTTTTCACCAGGCCTTGAATACCCTCGGCCAGATTGGCGAGTGCTGCGGTGGTGCGCTGGTTGGAATCACCACCTTGTGTCTTCAGGCGGTCGGCCAGCGCATGGAGTTCGCCTGCCTGACCATTTTCGGCGTTGAGGTCGGAGCCAAGATCGGTCACGGAGGAAAGCCAGTTTTCCAGCTCTGTATAGAAGCGGTTCTGGGCGCGGCCCGCCTGCAGATCTAGGAAGCCCAGAATGAGCGAACCCGACAGACCGAACAGCGAGGACGAGAAGGCGGTGCCCATGCCGGACAGCGGCGCCTGCAAACCGGCCTTCAGCGCATCCAGCACATCGCCGGTGCTGCCGGAGCTCGGATCAAGCGTCTGGATGGTGCGCCCGATCGAGCCAACCGTTTCCAGCAAGCCCCAGAACGTGCCGAGCAGGCCGAGGAATACCAGGAGCCCGATGAGATAGCGCGAGATGTCGCGGCTTTCATCGAGACGGGTCGCGATGGAATCGAGGATCGAGCGCATCGACGTGGTGGTCAGCGCCATGGACTGGCGACGCCCGATCAGCGCGCGCATCGGTGCAAGCAGAACCGGCGGGCGTGTGGTGCCGTCGCGATCACCGTCGCGGAAGGAATTGACCCAGCGTATTTCCGGCAAAAGGCGCAGGACCTGCCCGAAAGCCAAAAGGATGCCGACCAGCAGAACGCCGAGAATGAGACCGTTAAGGCCGGGATTGGTGACGAAGAAAGTATGAATCTGCCGCATCAGAACCGCTGCCAGAAAGGCAACGATGATGAGGAAAATTACCATGGATAATATAACGATACGCGGGCTGCTCAGGCGATAGGGGTCATAATCGCGTCCCTCATCCAGACGTGTTCTCGTTTCCCTATAGTCACTCATGCGTTCCGCTCCATCGTCGGCTGTTTGAAGGGGAGCCTACTTCATAAATTGGGGAAGCGGAATCGCCTGAGCAGGAAAAAATGAGCTGTAAAAAACATCAGCGCGCCAATGGCGCGCTGAATGGGCTGTCATAAAACTGGATCCGATCCAGATCAGATCGGCTTCTTCAGCGTCTTGAGAAGTGCTGCCTGAATAGCTTCGTTGCCAGCAACGATGCTCTTCTTATCGAACATGTCCTGTCCGCCATCCTTATCGGAAACAAAACCGCCAGCTTCGCGGATCATCAGCATGCCTGCGCCGATATCCCATGGGTTGACGCCTTCTTCCCAGAAGCCGTCAAGGCGACCGGCGGCGACATAGGCAAGGTCGAGCGCGGCAGCGCCCAGGCGGCGAACGCCAGCTGTTTCGGCCATGACGTTGCGCAGTTCAACCAGATAATGGCCATGATGGCCGCGGCCAAGATGCGGGATGCCGGTGCCGATCACGGTGTCGACCAGCTTGTTGCGGGCTGCAACACGCAGACGGCGATCATTGAGGAAAGCACCGCCGCCGCGTTCGGCGGTGTAAAGCTCGTCCATGGCCGGGTTGTAGATGACGCCAGCCACGATCTGCCCCTGACGCTCAAGGGCGATGGAGACCGCGAAAACCGGGATGCCGTGCAGGAAATTTGTCGTGCCGTCGAGCGGATCGATCAGCCAGCGATGCTGTCCGTCCTTGGCTTCCACCTCGCCGGATTCTTCCATCAGGAAGCCGAAATCCGGGCGGGCGCGGCTCAATTCCGTGTAGATGATCTGTTCGGCCTTGCGGTCCGCCTGGCTGACATAGTCGCCGGGGCCCTTGAGGGATACCTGAAGATTCTGGACTTCGCCGAAGTCGCGGGCCAGGTTACGGCCAGCTTTCATAGCGGCCTGTACCATAACGTTAAGAAGGGCTGAGCGGGCCATTTCTTTATCCTTTTTGGCATGATCCCACGGCTGTTCGATAAAGCGTGGATAGGGGCCTGGATCATGCAGTTAAACAGATCCTTGAAAAGCCGGCCCATATGCAAAACACATGGAGGCGCACAGGCTTTCGAGGAATTGAGCAATCTGAGAAAGAACAGTCGCGGTTCAATCGCGACAAGCTGCGATGCCCGCTGGGGCATCGCAAAAGTCGGGCGCTGGATTAAGCGCGGCTGACGTAGGTCAGTTCGTTGGTGTCGACGATCACGCGTTCACCGGAAGCGATGAATGGCGGAACGAGGATACGGATGCCGTTTTCGAGCACTGCAGGCTTGTAGGACGAAGCAGCAGTCTGGCCCTTGACGACCGGATCGGCTTCGGTGATTGCCAGCGTGACCTGATCCGGCAGGCGAATGCCGATCGGCTTTTCTTCGTAGAGTTCAACCGTGACCATCATGCCGTCCTGAAGGAAGGCGGCGCGGTCGCCGACGAAGTCCTTCTGGAGTTCGAGCTGTTCGTAGGATTCCGTATCCATGAAAATCAGCGCTTCGCCCTGTTCATAGAGGAACGAGAAGTCCTTCTGCTCGAGGCGCACGCGCTCGACGGTTTCAGCAGCGCGGAAACGTTCGTTCAGCTTGGTGCCGTTGATGAGGTTCTTCAGTTCGACCTGATTATAGGCGCCGCCCTTGCCGGGCTTGACGGCGTTGGTCTTGACGGCAACCCAGAGCCCGCCGTCATGTTCGATGACGTTGCCGGGACGGATTTCGTTACCATTGATCTTCATGAGCTTGATCCGGAATGAATTGAAACAAATTGCGGTTCGTCACATGACAGCGAACGGGCAATCGCCCGCTTTGTCGAGGGATTGCGCAGGCGTCTATACTCGAACCGCGATAATCGCGTCTCCAAGACCACAAAACGGCGCTTTGTGCAAGCCTGAGCACGAAAAGAGAATCTTTTGGAGACGCAGAATCGTCAGAATTGCTAGCGAACGCGGAGATCGTTCGCCGTCTCGATGGCCTGTTTGATCTGGTCGTCGGCCAGTCCGTCCATCAGATCGTTGAGGTCTGGAGAGCGAAAACCGGCGCGCTGGGCAATGATATACCATGCCGCAGCCTTCACCGTATCGCCATCCGTGCCGATCCCGTCGCGGTAAAGCCGGGCGAGCCATACCTGCGCCATGACCATGCCGCGCCGGGCGGCAAGCTGCATCCAGCGGAAGCCCTGTTCATAATCCTTGTCGCCGCCCCGGCCTTCCACCAGCCAGCGCCCAAGGTCGAACTGGGCGGTATCATAGCCCTTGCGCGCTGCAAGGATCAGATAGAAACGCGCCTTCTTGTCGTCGCGGGCGATTTTTTCTGTGCCGTTGGCATAGATCTGGCTCAATGCATACTGGGCGTCGGCGAGCTTGGCGTCAGCGGCCTTCTCAAACCAGGGAAAGGCGAGGTCGAGGCCGGATTTTCCCGGATGCTTTACCATCAGCATCTGGCCCCAGTTGAACTGCGCCATGGCGTTACCGCCTTCCGCCGCTTTTTCCATCAGGGATTCGGCCTTGGCCTGATCCTTCTTGACGTAAGTGCCCTGGAGCAACAGAGCCGCATAACGGAACTGCGCTTCCGTAATGCCATTATCGGCAGCTTTGCCATACCATTCGGCTGCAAGTTTCTGATCCGCAGGGATACCCATGCCGCGCGCATAGATTTCAGCGATCAGCGCCTGTGATGCCGGATCGCCTTTCTCGGCCTGCGGTTTCGCGAGATTGAAGGCAGTCAGATAAAGCCCACGCTGAAAAGCACCGAAGGCCTCGTCGGCAGGCTTGTCGCCGAAACGGCTTAGATCGATGGGCGGCATCGGTGCAGTTGTGGCGGGCTGCGGTAGCATGACCGGCTGCTTTGCGGGCTGTTTGGCAGGTTTATCGCTCTTCTTGTCCTTGTGGGGGCCCTTGGCACTGCTGTCGCTCTGGCTCTTCGCTGGCTCGCCAGCGGCGACCGCCGGCAGGGCCGGCAGCGCGAATGTCAAAGCGGCAGCGAGAAGAAGTTTGCTCTTCATGGGCATCAACAAGACCTTGGGAACCAAATCTGAAGGATCAGTTTTCAAAACGCGGCGCGTGTTCGTCGAGAAGCCGATTGGCTTCGGCAACCGCTTTCGCCGGATCTTCCGCTTCAAAAACGGCGCGACCGAGCGCCACGAAATCCGCGCCGGTCTCGGCTGCGGGGATGATGCTTTCCAGCGTGTTCCCAGCCTGTGCGATGGAAGGAATCTCGACCATCTGCGCCCACCATTCGGCCAGTGCCAGATTGCGCGGATGCGCATCCGGCTTGTTGTCCGCGCCGATCTTGCCGAAGAAAATATAGTCCGGCTGCAATTCGCCGATTTCCATCGCGCCGTGGCGGTCGCGCAGATTGCCCGTGCCGATGATCATTTTCGGCGTGTGCTTTTCAATGGCGTCGGCAAGCTCGGCTGCCTTGCCTTCAATATGCACGCCATCGGCGCCGACGCGGCCAGCAATGCGCGTATCGTTCAAGATGAGGGCTGCTGCGCCCTTTTCCTGGATGAGCGGCACGGCCTTGGCAGCGACAGCCTGAAAGGTTGCTTCATCCAGATCGCCGGTGTCGAGAATCACGCTAGCAACATCACCGCCGGAAAGCGCTTCCGTCAAAAGCCCGGCCAAAACCGCGCTATCGGCAATCGGCGGGGCGACCAGCACGATGCGGCAGCGTTCGGGTTCGGTCTTGGGAGCGGACTTGTTCATGGGGCGAAGCCTAACGAGAAAAACATGATGGAATTCGGGCAAGAGTGAAGTTCTGTTTATCCGAAACGGAAGCCGCGCTCTATCGAATTGTTCTACTGCGCGTAAGAGCCTGAATCCAAAAGCGGCATGTGTGTGCGAAAAATGGTGATTTTCGAGTACCGGAGCGGAGCGTACTTAAGGGACGTGAGCACGGAATGGAGAAAATTGCCATTTGGGCCACATAGGGCGACTTTTGGAACAGGCTCTAAGCGATCTAACTGGCCAAGAGCAAGCCTGCGCGCGCGGCAGCAGCGTCGGAGAAATCCGATAGTCGCTTAGCATTATGTTATCCACTGGAACGAAAGTTGATCGGAACCAACCCCGTTCTGCCGGGATTATTGCGTATATAAGGCCCATCAAACGTCGGGCAATAAACGCCCCGATGAAACATGTGGCTTTCATCCGATCTCCCATTCGGAGAGCTGCAACTTCAGCGATTGGAGAGTGTCGCGGTCCCAAGCGCCGGTGCTTTCCAGCAAGACAGACAGGCTGGTAAATGACGATTGCGACTGCGAAAGAGGCGATGCCCGCACCGACCACAAAAGTGCGCGACACGCGCATTGACGTGTTTCGTGCGCTTGCCCTGCTGACCATTTTCATCAACCATGTGCCGGGCACCATCTACGAGCATTTCACCCACAAGAATCTCGGTTTTTCCGATTCGGCGGAAGGCTTTGTGCTGATTTCCGGCATGGCCGTGGCACTGGCCTATGGCAGCAAATTCGGCCCCGGTAACCGTCTTCTGCTGACATTGAAGATGTGGCGTCGCGCGGGCGTGCTTTATACCACCCACATCATGACGACCATGGCGACGATCGCCATCTTCGCTTCCGCTGCGATCTTCCTGAAGCGTTCCGAACTGCTCAAGGAAATCAATATCGAGCCGCTGCTCAAGCAGCCGGTCGAGGCCCTGTTCGGTCTGGTCACGCTGGGTCATCAGCTCGGCTATAACAACATCCTGTCAATGTACGCCGTCATGCTGGTCCTGACGCCGATCCTGCTTCTGCTGGCGCGCATCAGTCTGCCGCTGATGCTGGGCGTTTCGGGCATGGTCTGGTTCCTGTCTGGTCTTTATCAGGTCGCGCCGATCAATTATCCGACGGAAGGCGTTTGGTTCCTGAACCCGCTTTCCTGGCAGTTCCTGTTCGCGATCGGCATTGCAGGCGTGATCCATGTTCGGCGTGGCGGCCAGCTGCCCACCCATCCGGCGCTGATTGGCCTTGCCCTCGGCTATCTGGTGCTGGCGCTGGCCTGGGTCCGCATTCCGCTTTGGGGTGTGGATGCCTCGATGGGCCTGCCGATGATCATCACCGGCTTTGACAAGACCTTCCTGTCGGGTCCGCGTCTTCTGCACATTCTGGCTATGGCCTATCTCATTGCCGTGGTGCCGACGCTGAACAGCATCGCCCGCACAGCGCCGGACAATCCGTTGGCCATCCTAGGCAAGCATTCGCTGCCGGTGTTCATCGCGGGCACGCTGCTTGCCATGGTGGCGCAGGTGATGAAGCTGGTCAATCCAGGCGGTCTTCCTTATGACACCCTACTCATTGCAACGGGTATCGTGATGCAGTTCGCGCTCGCCTATTATCTGGAATGGCTGCCGACGATTGGCTGGGGCAAGCAGGGCGCAGCCAAGCCTGCCGTTCCTGCCGCCGAGCCGGTGAAGATGCAAGCGGCACCGAAACCGCAACCAGCGCTGCAGCGCTATTGATTAAGAGGCCGCCTTCGGGCGGCTTTTCCTTTCTGCTCAGTCCAGTGCTGCTGGAAATTTCCACAGGTCCAACTCAAAATTAACCATTCATTAATCTTAAGAGGGTTTAATCATTTACATCCAGTTCGGCTGGATTCTTACCGAGTGGTTTAGCCACTCTGTTTGACGCCTCCCTGTTAAACTCCTGAGAGCCGCCTTCGCGGCTCTTTTTTTGTGCCTGCAAGGCTCTAGCGGCCAGCGTTTGAACGCATGAGGGGAACCGGAAGCCGGTTCGACCCGTTCTGCTTGCAGGGACAGTTAACCACCCCTTGAAAATGTTAACCGAACGTTAAACATAATCTTGCGCGACCGTGCATGAAGGTGCAGTTTGTCGTGGACTTGTTTGATGTGACTGTTCCGTCCGAACGTCCCGCGTGGTCGAACGGCGGTTCAGTATTTTTCAGTCGCGTTCATCCTCCAGTGGATGCGATCAACGAATGGGCCGCCGATGCAGGCGGTCATGCAGGGTGACAGAGCAGTGATTAGCGAACAGAGACAGATGCCGAGCAATATGATCAGCCTCGCAGAGCGCATGGTCTTCTCGGATTCGTTCAAGCCGATCTACAGCCAGGGCATGGATATGGTCGAGGAAGCAGCGAGCTATCTCGACGGCGAAGGCCGTGAAGAAGCGCGCAACCTGTCGCGGGTTGCAGCAACGCTTTATGCCGCCGAATCGATGCGTCTCACCACCCGTCTCATGCAGATTGCGTCCTGGCTGCTGCTCCAGCGCGCCGCCCGCAACGGCGAGATGAACCGCCAGCAAGTGTCTGCCGAAAAGGCCAAGGTGCGCCTCGACACGCCATCGGCTGGCGAAGGCGCTCCGGGCTGGAGCGAACTGCCCCCCGCTTTTGCCGAACTCGTGGAGCGCTCGATGCGCTTGCAGGCGCGCGTGCGCCGCATGGACCGTGAAGTCTATGGCGATGTGGTTTCCTTGCAGGCCAATCCGCACGGCAATCCGGTTTCCGAACAGATTGTGTTGCTGAAGACTGCCTTCGGCGCTTCTTAAGGGCCGCTGATATTTTGGCTATGACGGCCTGCAAATGGCGTTCTTTTCCGCTTCCGGTGCTCACGTACCTTATGTACGCTGCGCTCCGGTTCTCAAAGCCCACCATTTTCGGCTCGTCATAGCCAAAATCTGCGCTGCCCCGTCCGTGCTTTCGGCGCGTGTTTCTCTTTTGTTCACTTTTCTGCTGTCAAGTGAATCCGTCTGAGGATAGGGTTCGCTTATGAAAGAAACGATTCGCATTATTGGCATCGATCCGGGCCTGCGCCGCACGGGGTGGGGCATTGTCGAATCGCTGGGCAATTCGCTGCACTTCATCGGCTCGGGCACGGTGACGTCGAATGCCGAGATGGATCTCGCCTCGCGACTTTGCCAGTTGCATGAGGGGCTTTCCAAAGTTCTGCATGAATTCATGCCGCACGAGGCGGCGGTTGAGCATACTTTCGTCAACAAGGATGCAACCGCAACGCTCAAGCTTGGGCAGGCGCGCGGCATTGCCCTGCTGGCTCCCGCACAGGCAGGCCTGCCCGTGGCGGAATATGCGCCGAATGCGGTCAAGAAAGCGGTGATCGGCGTCGGTCACGGCGAAAAGCAGCAGATCCACATGATGGTCAAGGTGCTGATGCCGCGCGCGTCGTTCGACACGAGTGATGCTGCCGATGCGTTGGCCATTGCCATTTGCCATGCCCATCATCGTCAGAGCATTGTAAGCGCCCGCCGGATGCAGGCGCTGCTGGAGCGCGCTGCGAGCTGATGAGCAAGAATACGTTTTTGTTTTTCGCGCGCATCTTGTCCGAAAACCGTTTCACACTTTTCGGGATGCGCTTTTAGCGGGGTAGGACCAGAATGATCGGCAAGCTTAAGGGCGTGATCGATGAAATTGCCGAGGATCATGCCGTAATCGATGTGCATGGCGTCGGCTATGTGGCGTTTTGTTCGGCGCGCACGCTGGGCAATCTCGGCGGCGCGGGCGAGGCGGCCATTCTGTTCATCGAAACCTATGTCCGCGAGGACATGATCCGCCTTTATGGTTTTGCCAATCAGCTTGAGCGCGAATGGTTTCGCCTGTTGCAAAATGTGCAGGGCGTCGGCGCAAAAGTGGCTCTGGCGGTGCTTAGCACATTATCTCCATCGGAACTCGCCAATGCGATTGCACTGCGGGATATCGCCATGGTGTCGCGCGCGCCGGGCGTCGGCAAGAAAGTGGCGGAGCGCATCGTCACCGAATTGAAGAACAAGGCCCCCGCCTTCGCTGGTGAGGCGAGCGGCACCATCGGGCTCAAGCAGGAGCTTGGGGCCGGAGCGGCCCCGGCTCCCGTCGCGGATGCCGTGTCGGCGCTTTCCAATCTCGGTTACTCGCGCGATCAGGCGGTGAATGCCGTTGCGGCTGCGCTGAAAGAGGCGGGCGAGGGCGCCGATTCGGCCAAGCTGATCCGTCTTGGTTTGAAGGAACTTTCCCGATGATAATCTGCGCGGTGAGATACTTGTCTGAACATGATGTTCATGCGAGGAGGAAGGCATGAGCGACCGCAACCCTCTCATCGATGCCGACAGACGCGTAGACGAAGACAATACGCTGCGCCCGCAGACGCTTGACGATTTCGTCGGGCAGGCGGCGGCGCGCGCCAATCTCAAGGTCTTCATCGAAGCGGCCAAAGTGCGTGGCGAGGCGCTGGATCACGTACTCTTCGTCGGTCCTCCCGGTCTCGGCAAGACGACGCTGGCGCAGATAATGGCCAAGGAACTTGGCGTCAATTTCCGCTCCACGTCGGGCCCGGTTATCGCCAAGGCTGGCGATCTGGCGGCTTTGCTCACCAATCTCGAAGAGCGCGATGTGCTCTTCATCGATGAAATTCATCGTCTGAGCCCGGCAGTGGAAGAAATTCTCTATCCGGCGATGGAAGATTTCCAGCTGGACCTGATCATCGGCGAAGGCCCGGCGGCGCGTTCGGTGAAGATCGATCTTGCGAAATTCACGCTGGTTGCGGCGACGACGCGTCTTGGTCTCCTGACCACGCCTTTGCGCGACCGTTTCGGCATTCCGGTGCGGCTTAATTTCTATACGGTCGAGGAACTGGAATATATCGTGCGCCGCGGCGCGCGCATCATGCAGATGGGCATTTCGCCGGATGGTGCGCTGGAAGTCGCGCGCCGTTCGCGGGGGACACCGCGTATCGCCGGACGCTTGCTGCGTCGTGTGCGCGATTTCGCGCTGGTCGCCGGGAGCGACGTCATCGACCGCAAGATTGCCGATGAGGCGCTGTCGCGGCTTGAGGTAGATAATCGCGGGCTGGATCAGCTCGACCGGCGTTACCTCAATATCATCGCGCGCAATTTCGGCGGCGGGCCGGTCGGGATCGAAACGATAGCGGCAGGGCTTTCCGAACCGCGTGATGCGATTGAAGACATTATCGAGCCTTATCTCATCCAGCAGGGCTTTCTCCAGCGCACGCCGCGCGGTCGCGTTCTGACGGCGATTGCATGGCAGCATCTGGGATTGCCCGCGCCGGCGGAAATCATCCAGCAGGCGCAATTCGGCCTCTTCATGGAAGACAATGACTAAGAGTATCGGGACCGATCGAAACGAACATGCGGCGCTTGAAGCTGTATCCGGTGCGCTGAAAGACGGGGCGCATTACCTTTATGCGCGCATCTATTATGCCGACACGGATTTTTCCGGCTTTGTCTATCACGGGCGCTATCTGGAATTTTACGAGCGCGGACGCACCGATTTCCTGCGCTTGCAGGATGTGCATCATATCGAGCTTGCCGAAGGTTCGCTTGGCGAAGAAATGGTCTGGGTCGTGCGGCGCATGGAGATCGATTACAAGTCTCCGGCCCGGATGGACGATCTCATCCTGATTGAAACGCGTGTCAGCGAAATTCGCGGGGCGCGGGTCATCATGGCGCAGACAATCACCTGCGAGGGGCGCCTGCTCTCTGAAGCCAAAGTGGAAGCGGTGATGATCACCAAGGAAGGTCACCCACGCCGGATACCGGACGAGTGGCGTGAGGCTTTCACCAAGGGAAGCTGATTTTCAGGCTGCCCTCCCAAGAATTGAGGGTGCTGTTAGCGCGTTTATTTTAAAGCGCTCCCTCATTGATGGCCAATTTTGGCATGTTGGGGCGATATAGGTGCAAATGCTAACGCATCTTTAACCATAATATTCGATTAATCATTCTGACGGAATCGGTTGAACGGCAGGCGGCAAGCGCAGCGCCTTCCTTTCACCAAAATTAACCGTAACAAGCGCCGTAGGGATTTAAAGTTGTAAATCCGGCATGTGTGCTTTGGGGCGGTTGCGATGCGAATGTCTGCATGTCCTGCCTGGGTGTGCGAACAGCGCGGGAAGCAGTTTCGGGAAAAGTGCCGAGCGTTTTTCCTGATCGAACTGCATCGAACAAGACGTAAAGCTGCGCAGATTGGATCACCCGGGTTTCGGGACGATCCGTGACGATTTGCGATGCCGCCCGGTCCCGTGCCGGGCGTTTGGATTCAAAAACAGGACATTCCAGCAGAAGACCGAACGGCTCTGCGGCTGGAAATGCCTAAAGACAGAGAAGGTTGGGGTTTGCGGTCTGGATATAGGATCCGCGCAAACCTCGAAACGGTGGATCGATGGAAAATGTTGCGTTAGCGGCCCCCGCCGCCGATGTTACCCTCTGGGGTCTGTTTATGCAGGCAAACTGGGTGGTCAAGCTGGTCATGCTGGGCTTGCTTGGCGCCTCGGTCTGGACCTGGGCTATCGTCGTGGACAAGGTGATCGCCTATAGCCGCGCGCGCCGCGCCATTGATCGCTTCGAGCAGGCTTTCTGGTCGGGCCAGTCTCTGGAAGAGCTCTATCGCAATCTCGGCGAACGCCGCACCACCGGCATGGCGTCGATCTTCATGGCCGCCATGCGCGAATGGAAAAAATCCTTCGAGAAGGGCGCACGTTCCCCCATCGGCCTTCAGATGCGTATCGACAAGGCGATGGATGTCGCGCTGGCGCGTGAAAGCGAAAAGATGGAATCGCGTCTCGGTTTCCTGGCCACCATCGGTTCCGCCGCACCGTTTATCGGTCTGTTCGGTACGGTTGTCGGTATCATGACCTCGTTCCAGGCTATCGCCGCTTCCAAGAATACCAGTCTCGCGGTTGTGGCGCCGGGTATTGCCGAAGCACTTCTCGCGACGGCTATCGGTCTTCTGGCCGCTATTCCTGCTGTTATTGCCTATAACAAGCTCTCATCCGATGCGGGCAAGATCGGCGGACGGCTTGAGGGCTTTGCAGACGAGTTTTCCGCCATACTGTCGCGCCAAATTGATGAGAAGCTGACGCCGCGCAATTGAGCGCCTTCCAGCGAATACGGCAAATCGAGCTTTCGGGAATCTTGCAATGGGCATGTCGGTAGGAAATGGAATGCAGTCGGGCGGACGCCGCAGGCGCGGCCGCAAGAAGGCACTGATGAGTGAAATCAACGTTACGCCCTTCGTCGACGTGATGCTGGTGTTGCTCATCATTTTCATGGTCTCCGCGCCGCTTCTGACGGTCGGCGTGCCGATTGATCTGCCGGATACGCAGGCTAAGGCGATGAACGCCGATACGCAGCCCATCACCGTTTCGGTCAGCAATGAAGGCAAGGTCTATCTGCAGGAAACTGAAATTCCAATCGAAGAGGTCGTGCCGAAGCTTCAGGCGATCGCCAAGACGGGCTATGAAGAGCGCATTTTCGTGCGCGGTGACAAGGCTGCCGATTACGGCACCGTCATGAAGGTCATGGCCCGCATTTCCGCCGCCGGTTTCAAGAATATCGGCCTTGTGACCCTCCAGGAGCAGGATAGCTGACGCCATCATGAAGGCTGGCCTGACATCTTCTGTAGCGCTCCATACCATCGTCATTGCGCTGGGGCTCTTTTCCTTTTCCTCGCCGAAGGCATTCGACGTGCAGGATTCGGAGTCGTTCCCGGTCGACATCGTGCCGATTGAATCCATCACGCAAATTCAGCAAGGCGAGAAGACGGCTCCTATGAAGGAGAAGTCTGCGCCGATCCCGACGACCAAGCCGCAAACCGTTCCCAATGCCCAGAATGTTGGCGATCAGGAGGTCGATACCACGACCCCACCGAAGCCTGACACCAAGGCAAAGCCAATCGAGGCGGCGGAAGAGCCAAAAGCCCAGCCGGAACCAGTGAAGAAGCCGGAACCGAAGCCTGAGCCCAAGCCCGAACCGAAGCCGGAAGAAAAGCCGACGCCGGTTCCCGCGACCGAAATGCAGGCCAAGCCTGAGCCGAAGCAGGAAGTGAAGCCTGACCCGGTGGCCGAAGCCATCGAGAAGCAGGCCGAAACGCCGGATGCGAATACGCCGAAGCTGCCGGACAATGTGCCCGCGCCGCAGTCCAAGCCGAAGCCGCCGCAGGCGCAGACCGCCAAGACGCCGGATCGCAAGCCAACGGATGAAAAGAAGCCGACGCAGTCCGCATCGCAGACCTCGCAGTCGAAAAACGATGCGATTGCCGATGAGGTTTCGGCGCTGCTCAACAAGCAGAAGGCTTCGGGTGGCGGCGCGAAGCGCTCGACCGATCAGGCGTCGCTTGGCGGCAAGAAGAATACCGGCGGCTCGAAGCTCAGCCAAAGTGAAATGGATGCGCTGCGCGGTGCGATTTCCAAGTGCTGGAACGTGCCTGCCGGTGTGGCCGATGCGCCGGGGCTGGTTGTGACCGTGAAGATGAAGCTGAACCAGGACGGCTCCATTCAGGGCGTTCCGGAAGTGACATCGGGCGGTGGCGGCGACGGTGTTGGCCGCGCGGCGGCGGAAAGCGCCAAGCGCGCGGTCGCACGCTGCGCCCCGTATAACCTGCCAGTCGACAAATATGATTCATGGTCGGAAGTGATCGTCAACTTCGACCCGAGCGAAATGTTCTGATCGGGGTCTTCCCGGTCGCCAGACCAAATGAAGCCCACTATGGGCAAAGGACAAAAGAGGTCCCAGAAGATATGAAAACCGGCATCCTGAAAACAAAGATCCGGACAGTCCTCTCGGCTTTCGCCTGCATGATTGCCGCAAGTCTTGTCTGCACCATGCCAGCACGCGCCGTGGTGGAAATCAACATCAACAAGGGCGTGATCGAGCCTCTGCCGATTGCGATCACGGATTTCCTGTCCGCGGACCAGCTCGGGCCCAACATCACGTCCGTTATCGCTGCCGATCTTGAGCGTTCCGGCCTGTTTGCGCCCATCGACAAGGGCGCTTTCATTGAAAAGATTTCCAATCCCGATGCCGCTCCGCGCTTCGAGGACTGGAAGGTCATCAATGCGCAGGCTCTGGTCACCGGTCGCATCACCAAGCAGCCGGACGGCAGGCTGAAGGCGGAATTCCGCCTCTGGGACACGTTTGGCGGTCAGCAGATGATCGGCCAGCAGTTCTTCACCTCGCCGGATAACTGGCGTCGTGTCGCCCATATCATCGCCGACGCCATCTATGAGCGCCTGACGGGTGAAAAGGGTTACTTCGATACACGCATTGTCTTCGTCGATGAATCCGGCCCGGCCCAGAAGCGTGTCAAGCGTCTTGCGATTATGGATCAGGATGGGGCGAATGTCCGTTATCTCTCGGACGGTCGCGATATTGCGCTGACCCCGCGTTTCTCGCCGAACCGCCAGGAAGTGACCTATATGTCGTTTGCCGGCGGCCAGCCCAAGGTTTATCTGCTGCAGCTCGAAACGGGCCAGCGTGAACTGGTCGGTAACTTCCCCGGCATGACGATTGCACCGCGCTTCTCGCCGGATGGCCAGAAGGTCGTCATGAGCCTGCTTCAGGATGACGGCAGCGCCAATGTCTATGCAATGGACCTGCGCTCGCGCACCACGACCCGCCTGACCAACAGTCAGGCCATCGATACCAGTGCTTCCTATTCGCCGGATGGTTCCCAGGTTGTATTCGCCTCCGACCGCGGCGGTCGCCCGCAGCTCTATATCGCCGGTGCGGATGGTTCCAATCCACGCCGCCTGTCGATGGGTGACGGCAGCTATTCCACGCCGGTCTGGTCTCCACGTGGCGATCTCATCGCCTTCACCAAGCAGTCGCAGGGCCAGTTCTCGATCGGCGTGATGAAGACCGATGGTTCGGGCGAACGGTTGTTGACCTCGGGCTTCCACAATGAAGGCCCGACCTGGGCTCCGAACGGTCGCGTGCTGATGTTCTTCCGCAAGGCGGCAGGCGCTGGCGGTCCAAAACTGTTCACCATCGATCTGACGGGCCGTAACGAACGCCAGATCCAGACGCCGAATTTCGCATCCGATCCGGCCTGGTCGCCGCTGCTCGAGTAGGCTGACGGTCGGAGAATCATAAAAAGATTAAGGCGCGGGATTTCGGTCCCGCGCCTTTTCTTTGGTCCTTATCGCCTAATTTGCGATGTTTTTGGCCTACATTTGCGGCGATTGCCACAATCCACCCCAAAAGCCCTGTTTCTGCCGCATTTTGCCATCAAGGCCTAAAAACAGAATTGCAGTCGGAAACGCCGGTTGCATTTGGTCTCAAGACAATATTAACCATACTTCTTGAGCCTGCATTAACCTCGATATGATTATTGGTGGGTTACGCAGGAACATCAAATCTTAAGGAGCCTCGGCCCATGCGCCGCATCCAGTCGATTGCACGTAGCCCGATCGCTATTGCCCTTTTCATGTCGCTCGCCGTCGCCGGTTGCGCATCCAAGAAGAATCTCCCGAACAATGCCGGTGATCTCGGCCTCGGCGGTGCAGGTGCGGCAACGCCCGGCTCGGCGCAGGACTTCACGGTCAATGTCGGCGACCGCATCTTCTTCGATCTCGATTCGTCGCTGATCCGTGCAGACGCACAGCAGACGCTTTCGAAGCAGGCCCAGTGGCTGCAGCGTTACCCGCAATATTCGATCACCGTCGAAGGTCATGCGGACGAACGCGGCACGCGTGAATACAACCTCGCTCTCGGCCAGCGCCGCGCTGCCGCCACCCGCGACTTCCTCGCATCGCGTGGCGTGCCGACCAACCGTATGCGCACCATTTCCTATGGTAACGAACGTCCGGTTGCAGTTTGCGATGCCGACTCGTGCTGGTCGCAGAACCGCCGCGCCGTCACCGTTCTCAACGGTGCTGGCAGCTGATAATTGTAAACGCACAACAGCGTTACGGGAAAAGCGGCCTTCGGGCCGCTTTTTTCGTTTTCATGCCGGTTGATCGGGCATTTCGACAAATTTTGGCCGAAGTTACTCCTGTCATAGTGAACCGCGATTAGCACTACAGCGGCAAATTCGTGATGCCGGTATGCAACGAGCAATTTTCTGTGCTCCGGTGCTCACGTACTTTTAAGTACGCTCCGCTCCGGTGCTCTAAAATCACTCGTTTCGCCACGGCCTGACGAATTTGCAACTGTAGTGTTAGGGAAAGCATCTTTGCTTTTCACGGATTTGCTCTAAAAGCGGAACTGGCCGTGCGGTACCGCATGTTCAGCAAGCATTCAGGCGCGGCACTCGATCATCCTGTTCATTGTAAACTCGCAGGGGCAATAGGGAATGAGGACAACAATGAGAAAAGTGACACTGGCAATTGCCATGCTGCCGCTTTTGGCGAGTGCTCCGGTTTTGGCGCAAACTGGTGATCCCGGCATGAACCAGTATTCGCAGCAGGTATGCAATCTCGCGCATCAGAACGCGCAGTCTTACAGCAAGATCCTGCAGCTCCGCGACAAAATCGTGAAAATCCATCGCGATAATGAAGCCCGTTTTCAGGCCCTCGAAAAGGGCAAGGGCGGGGGCCAGAATCGCGTCAGCGTCGGCTCTACCGCCATTCTTGATGATGCTATGCGCGGCGGCGGATCATCCGCACAGGGTGGCGGCTACCAGAGTCCCGGCATGTTGCAGGAACTGGTGCGTAACCTGACCGGTAAGATCGAGGATGTGGACGCCCAGATCGCATTCACCGACAATCAGCTGCAAAAATCGCAGGAAGACAACGAATTCCGATTTGAGGAACTCGAAAAGAAGAACGGCATCGCGTCGCCAGCTGCAAACAAGGCAGGTCAGCCAGCTGTTGCCGCTCCGGCTCCAGGTGCCGATCTTTGTGCGCAGGGCGCGGGCGATCCTGCCAGCATGGCCGATACGCTGGGTATGCGCGCCGAGGCGATGAACTTCCAGATCCTCGAAATGCAGGATCAGATGCAGAAAATGCAGGAAGAATATGAGCAGCGCTTCCAGTTTCTGGAAACCGGCAAGCGCGCCGAAACCGGCGAGCGGTTGGGCCATGGCGGTGGCGACGGCAGCGCTCTCGCCAGCGCCGGTTCATCCGAAAACACCTATGATGGCGGAGCTGCCGGAAATCCCGATGCCGGGGTTTCCGCAGATGCCGGTCAGGACGGTTCTATTTCGGACAACACACCGGCTCTGGACGCACCGCAATCCGCACAATCTGGCGCAATTGGCGCCGATTCTCTTGCTACTGGCACAACCGGTACGGGCGCTCTGGCGCAGGGCGGCCCCCAGCGCGGCGAGCCGCCGCAGACACTGGGGTCCATCCGTTTCGATTCCAGTGGCAATGTAATCGGCGATTCGTTGAGCGCTACACCACGCCCTGTCGAACAGAATGGCCAGCAGCCTGCTGGTGGCTCGCAGAGCGGTACGGCTGTCGCCTCGCTGCCATCGGGCGACAATCCAAATACGCTCTATCAGGCGTCGTATCAGTATCTGATGTCGGGCGACTACAAGGCGGCCGAATCCGGTTTCCGCCAGCATGTGAAGCGCTATCCGGCTGACCCGCAGACCGCGGAAGCGCGCTTCTGGCTGGGAGAATCGCTTTACGGGCAGGGGCGCTATCCGGAAGCTGCGACCGTGTTCATTGACACGCAGCGCGACTATCCCGATTCTCGCCGTGCGCCGGAAAACATGTTCAAACTCGGCATGACGCTTGAGAAAATGGACAATCATGACGTTGCCTGCGCGACCTTCGAGCAGATCCCGCAACGTTATCCCAAGGCCGCGCCCGCCATTTTGAAGCGCGTTGCCGAAGAACGTACACGCGTAAAGTGCTGATTGCGGAGTTGTTTCGTGGGGCTTTCCCCGGCTGATATTTTTAAACCTTTTCATCTGGATCAAGCAAAGACCGTCATTGCGGCGGTTTCCGGCGGCAGCGATTCGCTGGCAATGCTGTTCCTGCTCAATGATCATTTGGCGACGCTCGATTCCCGTCCTGCACTTCTTGCAGTGACCATCGATCACCGCTTGCGTCCCGAATCAGCCGAGGAGGCTGAAAATGTCGGCGCGCTGTGCCGGGAGCACGGTATCGCGCACCGCATTCTGGCATGGGATGATCCCAAGCCCTCACAGGGACTGGCGGCAGCCGCGCGAAGCGCCCGTTACCGGCTGCTGGTTCAGGCAGCGCATGAAGCGGGTGCGGGTGTGATCGTGACCGGCCATACGCAGAATGACCAGATCGAGACTTTTCTGATGCGCAAGGAGCGCAGCCACCACGCGGAGGCGAGGGGACTCGCCGCCATGGCGCCCCAATCATGGCTGGAAGGGTCAGTAGAACTGATCCGCCCGCTGCTTTCCGTTTCGCGGCAGGCTTTGCGGGATGAACTGACGGGGAGAGGTCTTCGCTGGGTTGACGATCCGAGCAACGTCAATACCGATTATGAACGTCCGCGGGTCCGGCAAGGTGCCGCTACCGCGGCCGATCCCGAGCTCGTTCTGGCGCAGGTCGCTCTGGCAAGTGCCGCGCGCAAGCGCGATAATGCTGCTCTCGTTGCGGCTTTGGCCGATCCTACAAGTCTGCAGGTGGATGATTGCGACCGGATTGAAATTGATCCGGCAATTTATGCCGCTTTACCGGAAACGGTCCGGCGGCTCTTTTCCGGCCTTGTGGCTTCGCTGGCGGGTGGGCGTCGATTCCTGCCCGGCGATGCTGAGCGTCTGCGCATCGAACGCATCCTGTCGGGGGAGGTAGAACAGGAAAGCCGAAAACACGAAAGATTGACCATTTTGGGCGCGCTGATCGAGCGTGGAGCCAAGGGGCAGCCCCATCGCTTTCGCCGCGAGCGGCGCAATTTGCCATCTGCGCCGTTGCCTGCTGGCGGCAGCTGCATCTGGGACGGGCGCTTTCGGTTTTTCAATTCAGGCTCGCGCGATTTTGAAATCGCCGCCCCGGGGCGACAGGCGCTGACGGATTTTCTGGCCGATTCTCCCGCCGCGCTTCCAGAAAACGCGTCTGAAACCCATGCAGCATGGCGCGAAACGCTTCTGGTGCTGCCTGCTGTCTATGCCGATGGAAAGATTATCTCTTTGCCATTCCTTCCGGGGCAAAAGCTCCCGGCGCATATCCGCATGGAGCGGCATTTCGCGCTGTTTGACCACGTTCTGCCGGGATATGATTTCGCACTGGCGCAAGCGATCGAGAGGCGAATTGGTCGCCAGTCTTCCCCAAACTCCTAATTTTTATAAACCAGAGTGGGAAGAATCTCCCATGCGGCGTGTTACGCGCCTTGGCAACGCCTTCCTTCGATCCTATGTTAGATCGAAACATCGTTCCGCGGTTGCGGAATGGCCGTGGTATCGATTGGACCCGATATGAATCCGAACTATCGCAACTTCGCTCTCTGGGCGATCATTGCTCTTCTTTTAATCGCGCTGTTCAACCTGTTCCAGAGCCCTGGTCAGCGCACGAATTCCCGTGAAGTTTCCTATTCGCAATTTATTGACGACGTATCCAATGGTCGGGTGAAATCGGTCACGATTACCGGCGAGCGCATTACCGGCACCTTTGCCGACAATGGCTCGACGTTCCAGACCTATTCGCCTGGCGATACGGGCCTCGTTGCGCGGCTTGAAAGCAAGGATGTTGCGATCACTGCCCGTCCCGAAAGCGACGGTTCCAGTTCGCTGATCGGCATTCTCCTGTCGTGGCTGCCGATGATTCTGATCCTCGGTGTATGGATTTTCTTCATGCGCCAGATGCAGGGCGGGTCGCGCGGTGCGATGGGCTTTGGCAAGTCGAAGGCGAAGCTTTTGACCGAAGCGCATGGCCGCGTCACGTTCCAGGATGTGGCAGGCGTTGACGAAGCCAAGCAGGACCTTGAAGAAATCGTCGAATTCCTGCGCGATCCGCAGAAGTTCCAGCGTCTCGGCGGCAAGATTCCGCGCGGCGTGCTGCTCGTTGGCCCTCCGGGTACCGGTAAGACCCTTCTGGCGCGCTCGGTTGCGGGTGAAGCCAATGTACCGTTCTTCACCATTTCCGGTTCGGACTTCGTTGAAATGTTCGTCGGTGTCGGTGCAAGCCGCGTCCGCGACATGTTCGAGCAGGCCAAGAAGAATGCCCCTTGCATCATCTTCATCGACGAAATCGACGCTGTCGGTCGTCATCGCGGCGCCGGTCTCGGCGGCGGCAATGACGAGCGCGAACAGACGCTCAACCAGCTTCTGGTCGAGATGGATGGTTTTGAAGCCAACGAATCGATCATTCTGATTGCGGCGACCAACCGTCCGGACGTTCTTGACCCGGCACTGCTGCGTCCGGGCCGTTTCGACCGTCAGGTCGTGGTGCCGAACCCGGATATCGTCGGTCGCGAGCAGATTCTGAAGGTGCATGTTCGCAATGTGCCGCTCGCGCCGAATGTCGATCTCAAGGTTGTCGCACGCGGCACGCCGGGTTTCTCCGGCGCCGATCTCGCCAATCTCGTCAACGAAGCCGCCCTCATGGCAGCGCGCCGTAACAAGCGCCTGGTGACCATGCAGGAATTCGAAGACGCCAAGGACAAGATCATGATGGGCGCGGAACGCCGCTCCGCCATGACGCCGGAAGAAAAGGCCAATACGGCCTATCACGAGGCAGGGCACGCCATCGTGGCGCTCAACGTACCTGCAGCTGATCCTGTCCATAAGGCAACGATCATTCCGCGCGGTCGTGCGCTTGGCATGGTGATGCAGCTTCCGGAGGGCGACCGCTATTCGGCCACCTATACCTGGATGGTGTCGCGTCTTGCCATCATGATGGGCGGTCGTGTGGCCGAAGAGCTGAAATTCGGCAAGGAAAACATCACTTCCGGTGCGTCGTCGGACATTCAGCAGGCAACCAAGCTTGCCCGCTCCATGGTCACCCAATGGGGCTATTCCGACAAGCTTGGTCGCGTGGCTTACGGTGACAATCAGGAAGAAGTCTTCCTTGGTCATTCGGTGTCGCGTACGCAGAATATTTCGGAAGAAACCGCGCAGATCATTGATGCCGAGGTGCGTCGCCTGATCGACGAGGCCTATGCCGAAGCGACCCGCATCCTGACCAAGAAGAAGAAGGACTGGATTGCGCTCGCCGAAGGTCTTCTGGAATATGAAACGCTCAGTGGCGATGAAATCAAGGCGCTGATCGCCGGCAACAAGCCGTCGCGCGATCAGGGCAATGATACGCCGTCGCGCGGTTCTGGTGTTCCGAAGGCCGGTAGCCCGCGCAAGCGCAAGAGCAGCGGCGAACCGGGCAGTGAGCCCGGCATGGAGCCGCAGCCGCAATAAGCGCTTGTTGCAAAGAGACGACGAAAGCCGGGTTTCGCCCGGCTTTCTTTTTGATTATATCTCGCCCACGGCTTGCAAAGGCTCGGTTAACGATTTCGGCGCATGATCTTTTGAAGGATACGACTTTAGAAGCCGGGATCGCTTTGGACCCTGCCAAAGACGAAATTGCATAGAACAGGCATTTTAGGATATTAACACTCGAAATTCGCTGTCAAAGTTGCGGGCCTGCGCGACTATTGCGCTCTGGTTGAAATGAGCGGCATATATCGACGGCACCGGGACAGCGACGTGGCTCAACGCAAGGCTAAATATATGACACGGAAATACTTCGGAACGGATGGCATTCGCGGACAGGCGAATAGTTTCCCCATGACGCCGGATATCGCCATGAAAGTTGGCATGGCGGTGGGTCATATTTTCCGCCGTTCGGGTCAGGTTTCGCGGGTGGTGATCGGCAAGGATACGCGCCGTTCGGGCTATATGCTGGAAAACGCACTGGTCGCCGGTTTTACAGCGGCGGGCATGGACGTCTTCCTGCTCGGGCCGATTCCGACACCGGCTGTCGCCATGCTCTGCCGCTCGCTGCGCGCCGACATCGGCGTGATGATCTCCGCCTCGCACAATCCTTACTACGACAACGGGATTAAGCTGTTCGGTCCCGATGGTTTCAAGCTATCGGATGAGATTGAAATTCAGATTGAGAAGCTGATCGAGGGCGATCTGTCGTCGCTGCTGGCAAGCCATGGCGCCATTGGCAAGGCCAAGCGCGTCGACGGCGATATTTATCGCTATATCGAATTTGCCAAGCGCACCATGCCGCGTAACATTGCGCTCAACGGCCTGCGTGTGGTGATCGATTGCGCCAACGGTGCTGGTTACAAGGTTGCTCCGGCAGCACTTTGGGAACTCGGTGCCGAAGTCATCACCATCAACAACGAGCCGAACGGCATCAACATCAATGAGGATTGCGGTTCGACGCATCCGATTGGCCTGATGAAGAAGGTGCAGGAACTGCGTGCCGATGTCGGTATCGCGCTCGATGGCGACGCGGATCGCGTGCTGCTGGTCGATGAAACCGGATCGGTGATTGACGGCGATCAGCTGATGGCGGTGATTGCCGAATCATGGGCGAATACGGATCGCCTGACGGGTGGCGGCATTGTCGCGACCATCATGTCCAATCTCGGACTGGAGCGCTTCCTCAGCGATCACAACCTGACGCTGGCCCGCACCAAGGTTGGCGACCGCTATGTCGTCGAGCATATGCGCGAACACGGTTTCAATGTGGGCGGCGAACAATCCGGCCACATCGTTCTGTCGGATTTCGCGACGACCGGCGACGGCCTGATCTCCGCCTTGCAGATTCTGGCTGTCATGCAGGAAGCGCAAAAGCCGCTTAGCGACATCTGCCGCAAGTTCGAGCCGGTGCCGCAATTGCTCAAGAATGTGCGCACCACGGGCGGAAAGCCGCTCGAAAACAAGAACGTCAAGAGCGCCATCGATGAAGCGCGGGCACGTCTCGGCGTGCAGGGTCGCCTGGTGATCCGCCCATCGGGAACCGAGCCACTCATCCGCGTGATGGCCGAAGGCGATGATCGCGTTCTGGTTGAAAAAGTAGTCAACGATATCGTGGACGTCATCTCGTCGGTGGGCAACGCAGCCTGAGAGACAACACTTTGATTTATTGAAACGGCGCGTCTCTGATGCGCCGTTTTTATTTTAGCCACTTCTAAGATTTATTAAAAAGTATCGTTAAAAAACAAGGTTAAGTTGTAATTAACTTTTGAAATCTATGGTCCCTATTGAAAGCGAGGATAACGCTCCGGCGTTATGATATTTCTATGGGGCAGACGATGAACGGTCTTGTTAAAACTTTTTTTGGCGGCTTGGCTGCGTCTGTCGCCATTATGGCCACGGGCGCATTGGCGGCGGATCTGATTGAACCGCCAGTGGTTCCCGAAGTGGTTGTAGCGCCGCCTGCGGTCGGCGGCTGGTATCTGCGTGGCGATCTCGGCTATTCGAAGCCGAAATTCAAGGATGCGGATTATGCGACCATCGATAATTGCGATTGCGGCCCGTCGACATTCGGCAGCAACACACTTTACGGCGATCTGAAAGGTTCCTTCCTGATCGGCGGCGGCGTCGGCTATCAGCTGACGGATTACTTTCGTACCGATCTGACGGTCGATTACATGACCCGTGCGAAGTTCGAGGGCAATACCTACGGTGAAGCCTGCAACGGCGATTTGAACTGTGCATCCGACGAACGCAGCCATTTCTCGGCGCTGTCCATCCTGGCCAATGCCTATGTCGATCTCGGCAACTTTGCTGGCTTCACGCCTTATGTGGGCGCCGGTATTGGTGGAACGCGCGTGCGCTGGAACGATATCGAAGATGCGCGCTACGGCGGTTCCGTAGAGGGGGCAGCCAACTGGCGCTTCACCTATGCTCTCATGGCCGGTGCATCTGTCGATCTGACGCAGAACCTCAAGCTCGATGCGGGTTATCGCTATCGCCACATCAATGGCGGCAAGATGTTCGAGGGCGGTCAATATCTCGGTGACGGTTACGATAATGGCATGGACGTTCATGACGTGCGCGTCGGCCTGCGCTACATGTTCGGTGGATCGAATGCGCCTTATGCACCGCAGCAGGTTTCGACCATTGTGGACGGCCCGGTCTACAAGTAACGCGACCCCGATATCTGATCGTCAAAGGCCCGGTTTTCCGGGCCTTTTTCTTTGCGGCATTTCTTAAATATCTCCCGATTTTTATCAGGCATTAACCATAGGCGTTCATAATTGAGACTATTCTTATGAGCGGGGATCTCATCATGTTTGCGAAGTGGCGTGCTCTCAACCTGTCGTCTGTTGCTCTGGCGGGTTTCAGCCTTGTATCCGTTGCCTCGGCGGCTGATCTCGATGCTGTTGGATATGAACCTGTCGTCGAAGCGCAGCCCGTGGAAGTGGGTTCCGGCTGGTATCTGCGCGGCGATCTTGGTTATAACATCTCTTCAAAAACGGGATTGACGGCCCGGGACCAGTTCGGCAACAGCGTTTCCGAAAGCTTCGATCTGGATAAGAATTTCGTGCCTTCGATCGGTATCGGTTATCAGTTCACCGATTATCTGCGCGCCGATGTGACCGGCGGCTATTCCAAGCAGGATCTGGAAGACTTCCCCGCAGAAGCCCGTATCTGGGACATGATGGCCAATGCCTATGTGGACCTTGGCAATTTCTCAGGCTTCACGCCTTATCTCGGCGGCGGTCTCGGCTTTGCCAATGTGCGTTACAGCTTCGATACGGGCGCTGGCGACTTCAAGTCCGACGACGATTATCGCTTTGCCTGGGCGCTGATGGCGGGTGTCGGCATCGACGTTGCTTCCAACATCAAGCTCGATCTCGGCTATCGTTACGGCGTCATCAGCAGCGGCGATGTGGTCAGCGGCAACGGCATCACGATCAGCGACAAGGATATCAAGTCGCATCAGCTGCGCGCCGGTATTCGTTTCACCACCTGGTAAAGGTTGTTGCAGGAAACAGCGCTTTCCGCTATTCCCATCAGTGGGCCACGTCTCCCCACCGAGACGCGTGCTATCTGAGAGGATAGAAACAACATGACGACGATTGCGAAGCCGGTAGTTCGCCCGGCTAACCCTAATTTTTCATCCGGTCCCTGTGCAAAACGTCCCGGCTGGTCGCTCGATGCGCTGGCCGATGCCGCTCTTGGCCGTTCGCATCGCGCGAAAATCGGCAAGACCAAGCTGAAGGACGCCATCGACCTTACCCGCGAAATCCTGCAGGTGCCTGCCGATTACCGTATCGGCATCGTTCCGGCATCCGATACCGGCGCTGTGGAAATGGCGCTGTGGTCCATGCTCGGCGCGCGTGGCGTCGATATGGTCGCGTGGGAAAGCTTCGGTTCGGGCTGGGTGACAGATGTGACCAAGCAGCTCAAGCTCGAAGATGTGCGCACTTTTGTGGCGCCTTACGGCGAGATTGTCGATTTCAGCCAGGTCGATTTCGACCGCGATGTCGTCTTCACCTGGAACGGCACCACGTCCGGCGCGCGCGTTCCGAACGCCGATTTCATCCCGGCGGACCGCAAGGGCCTGACCTTCTGCGACGCCACCTCTGCGGCTTTCGCGCAGCGTCTCGATTTCGCGAAGCTCGATGTCGTCACCTTCTCCTGGCAGAAGGTTCTGGGCGGCGAGGGCGCGCATGGCATGCTGATCCTCAGCCCGCGTGCGGTCGAGCGTCTGGAAAGCTACAAGCCTGCATGGCCGCTGCCCAAGATTTTCCGCCTGACTTCCGGCGGCAAGCTGATCGAAGGCATCTTTGTTGGTGAAACCATCAACACGCCATCCATGCTCTGCGTGGAAGACTATCTCGACGCGCTCAACTGGGCAAAGTCGATTGGCGGGCTTGATGGTCTGGTCGCACGCGCCGACAGCAATTTTGCTGTTCTGGATGCTTTCGTGGCCAGGACGCCATGGATCGCCAATCTGGCCGCGAAGCCGGAAAATCGTTCCAACACTTCCGTGTGCCTCACCATTGTCGATCCTGAAGTGGCAGCACTTTCGGCCGAAGCGCAGGCGGCTTTCGCCAAGGGCATCGTCACGGCGCTGGAAAAGGAAGGCGTCGCCTATGACATCGGCGCTTATCGCGATGCGCCTTCGGGCCTGCGTATCTGGGCCGGTGCGACGGTTGAAACATCCGATCTGGAAGCGCTGACCCATTGGCTCGACTGGGCTTTTGAAACGCAGAAAGCTGCGCTCAAGGCTGCTGCCTGAGGCACGCTCCTGCTTAAGCCGTGGCTGGCCCCCGGTTAGGCCACGGCTCGCATTCCCAAAATATTTGCAGCATTTCGCCATGAGCTGAAAAGAGCCCAATGCGGTGCCTATCTGCAAGCTCATTGTTTGAAATGCTTGGTCAGGACATGTTTGAGCACATCCCGAAAAGTGGGAAACGGTTTTCGGACAGATGTGCTTAAAACAAAAGGAGGCCCAAATGGCACCTCGCGTTCTCGTATCCGATAAGCTTTCGCCCACTGCCGTCCAGATTTTCAAGGATCGCGGTGTTGAAGTCGATTACTTGCCCGATCTCGGCAAGGATAAGGAAAAGCTTCTCGAAGTCATCGGTCAGTATGATGGTCTGGCAATTCGGTCGGCCACCAAGGTCACGGAAAAGCTGATCGCCGCTGCAAAAAATCTCAAGGTTGTCGGTCGCGCCGGTATCGGCGTGGACAATGTCGATATCCCCGCAGCTTCGCGTCGCGGCATTATCGTGATGAATACGCCGTTCGGCAATTCGATCACCACGGCGGAACACGCCATTGCGCTGATGTTCGCCGTGGCGCGCCAGCTGCCGGAGGCCGATGCGTCCACCCGCGCGGGCAAGTGGGAAAAGAACCGCTTCATGGGCGTGGAAATCACTGGCAAGACGCTTGGTGTCGTCGGTTGCGGCAATATCGGTTCGATTGTGGCTACGCGCGGCGTCGGCCTCAAGATGCATGTCGTGGCTTTCGATCCGTTCCTGTCCGAAGCGCGCGCGCAGGAACTGGGTGTGGAGAAAGTTGAGCTGGACGAGCTGCTTGCCCGCGCCGATTTCATCACGCTGCACACGCCGCTCACCGACAAGACCCGCAATCTCATCAATGCGGAAAGCCTTGCGAAGACCAAGCCGGGCGTTCGCATCGTCAATTGCGCTCGCGGCGGTTTGATCGTTGAAAAGGACCTCATTGCCGCGCTGAAATCAGGCCATGTGGCCGGTGCCGGTATCGACGTCTACGAAGTCGAGCCTGCGACGGAGAACGAACTTTTCTCCCTGCCGAATGTCGTCTGCACGCCGCATCTGGGTGCCTCGACCTCGGAAGCGCAGGAAAATGTCGCGCTTCAGGTTGCCGAACAAATGTCGGACTATCTGACCAAGGGGGCGGTTTCCAACGCCATCAACATGCCGTCGATCACGGCGGAAGAAGCGCCGCGTCTACGCCCGTTCGTAAAACTTGCGGAAGTTCTCGGCGCCTTTGTCGGTCAGGTGACGGACGAGCCGATCGAGGAAGTGGAAGTGCTGTTCGACGGTTCCACGTCCAGCATGAACACGCGCGCGCTTCTAAGTGCTGCTCTGGCGGGGCTCATTCGCCCGCAGGTGGCCGACGTCAACATGGTTTCGGCTCCGATCATGGTGAAGGAACGCGGCATCATCGTTTCGGAAGTGAAGCGCGACAAGTCCGGTATTTTCGACGGCTATATCAAGCTGACCGTCCGCACGACGCTACGCGAGCGCTCCATTGCCGGAACCTGCTTCTCGGATGGCAAGCCGCGCTTCATCCAGATCAAGGGAATCAACCTCGATGCCGAGGTTGGTCCGCACATGCTCTATGTCACCAACAAGGACGTTCCGGGCATGATCGGCCTGCTCGGCACAATCTGCGGCAAGCACAATATCAACATCGCAAATTTCTCGCTCGGCCGTGATCATCCCGGTGGCGACGCCATTGCCATGCTCTATGTGGATGAACAGATTCCACATGCGGCACTTGACGAACTGATGGCTCAAGAGGCAATCAGGGCGGCAACACCGCTTGAGTTCAACGTCGGAGAAGTTTGAAAATATGACTGAAGAGATGGCACAGCCGGAATGGCGGCGCATGCACGAGCAGGATATCGAGCGCGTGACTGTGGTAGCCAATGTGGTCCATCTCGACTTTTTCGAGGATGAAGCGGTCTTCAGGGACCGCTTCAAGCTCTACCCGGCGGGTTGTTTCGTTTATGCCCGTGACAACGACATTCTGGGCTATGGCATCAGCCATCCCTGGAAACTCGATACGGTGCCCGCGCTGAATTCCGTTCTCGGCGAATTGCCGGAAGATACCAGCACCTATTACATCCACGATATTGCGCTTTTGCCCGCTGCCCGCTCCGCAGGCGCTGCCACGCGCGTGCTGGAACTGATGGCCGCCCAGGCCGAAACCGACGGCTTCTTCACCATGTCGCTGGTGGCTGTGAATAACTCCGAAGGTTTCTGGGAAAAGAAGGGCTTTGTCTCCCGCGATCTGCCAGCGCTCGAAGAAAAGCTGAAAAGCTACTCTGATGACGCTGTCTATATGGTTCGCGCGGGCTAGCTCGCAGATATTCCGCTTCTGGCGGTCTGCAAATGGCGTGATTTTTCGCTTCCGGTGCTCACGTACGCAAAAGTACGCTCCGCTCCGGGTCTCAAATCCCACCATTTTCGCCTCGCCATAAACGGAATCTCAAGCGAGCTAAGCGCCTCTTCTGTCCACGGTGTTCGCAAAAATCGTGATTTTTTTGCACGAAAGAGTCGCGCAAGCGGGATTCAGTCTGTATAGAGACGAGGGATCAGCACCCCGTGAACCTTTCGGGGAAGCTTGCGATCCTTGGGCTATCAACGGCCAATAGTTAGTTTTACGCATTTCCGAACGCAAAACCGCTTCACACTTTTGCTGGAAATGCTTCATGCCGACCGAGGAGTTTTCTTAAATGGCAAATGTGGTTGTCGTCGGGTCGCAATGGGGCGACGAGGGCAAGGGTAAGATCGTGGACTGGCTGTCCGAACGCGCCGATGTCATCGTGCGCTATCAGGGCGGTCATAATGCCGGTCATACGCTTGTTATCGATGGCGTCAGCTACAAGCTTTCGCTGCTGCCGTCCGGTCTGGTACGCGGCAAGCTCAGCGTCATCGGCAACGGCGTCGTCGTCGATCCGCATCATTTCGTCTCTGAAGTCGCGAAGCTGCGCGCACAGGGTATCGAGATTTCTCCCGACGTTCTGCGCATTGCCGAAAACGCGCCGCTCATTCTGTCGATCCACCGCGATCTCGATGCCATGCGCGAAGGCTCCAATTCGGGCCTCAAGATTGGCACCACCAAGCGCGGTATCGGCCCTGCCTACGAAGACAAGGTCGGTCGTCGCGCCATCCGCGTCATCGATCTGGCCGAGCCGGAAACGCTGGAGCCCAAGGTTGAGCGCCTGCTGTCGCACCACAATCTGCTGCGCCGCGGCATGGGCCTTGAGGAAATCGCCGTTGAGACGATCCTTAACGAACTGACCTCGGTTGCCGACGAAATCCTCCCCTATATCGATCAGGTCTGGCGCGTGCTCGATGAGCGCCGCAAGGCTGGCGACCGCATCTTGTTCGAAGGTGCGCAGGGTGCTCTGCTCGACAACGACCATGGCACCTATCCGTTCGTAACCTCCTCCAACACCGTGGCCGGTCAGGCTGCTGCCGGTTCGGGTCTTGGCCCGACAGCCATCGGCTATGTGCTCGGCATCACCAAGGCCTACACGACCCGCGTTGGCGAGGGTCCGTTCCCGACGGAACTGCACGATGAAATCGGCGAATTTCTCGGCACCAAGGGTCATGAATTCGGCGTGGTGACGGGCCGCAAGCGCCGCTGCGGCTGGTTCGACGCCGTTATCGTGCGCCAGACGGTTCGCACTTCCGGTATCACCGGCATTGCGCTGACCAAGCTCGATGTTCTCGATGGTCTGGACGAAATCAAGATCTGCGTTGCCTATGAACTCGACGGCAAGCGTATCGATTATCTGCCGTCCTCCATGGGCGCGCAGGCGCGCGTCAAGCCGATCTATGAAACGCTGCCGGGCTGGTCGGAAACGACCGCAGGCGCCCGTTCTTGGAACGATCTTCCGGCGCAGGCTGTCAAATATGTGCGCCATATCGAAGAACTGATCGGCGCTCCGGTGGCCATGCTGTCTACCAGCCCGGAACGCGAGGACACCATCCTCGTCACCGATCCGTTCCAGGATTGATCTGTTTTAACGCATGTCTTTATCCCGAAACCGGTTCCCACTTTCGGGAGACATGCTTTAGATCGCGCTATTGATCAACCCGAAGCAGTTTTGCATAAACTGCTTCGGGTTTTCAGTTTTCAGGCGTCGCAGTGGCATCCGGTGGTTCAGATTGGCCAGAAAATGCCCGAAGCGTTGTCGAATCTGCCGCTATTTCGCCTCATCGTTTTGAAAAGCTTCGCTTAATTACTGCCAGACACTTTGCTTTCCCTTGATTATTGTGATTATTGGGACATTTAATTGCATCCAGTGCTTGTAGTATCTGAACGGGCGATAAACCGGGTAAGACGGAATGGCGGATTTTGTAGCTGTACTGAAAAAGACAATTGATGCGCAGGCGGACAAATCGCCTGAATTGCGCCAGCGCGTTTACGCGAAGGCGCGCGCGACGATTGAACAGAAGCTTGTGACGGCAAATGCCTCGCAGGCTGTGGCGGTACGCCAGCGCAATATTCTTGAAGATGCGATTGCCGAAGTTGAAGCCTTTTATGCGCCTCCCGCTGCCGTCGCGGCCTCGGATCCCGTCGATGATGCGCTCGAAGATTTTCTACAGGAAGCGAATCACGGTGTAAACGCCACGCGCGCGCACCATGATGAGGAAGACGATGCCGCCTTTTCTGCCGCACCGGCTGCGGAGCGTCACGACCATGTGTCGGAACAGGACGCAGATACGTCGTTTAGCGCGGAACGCAGCGGCGATTGGAAAATCGACCGCGCCAAGGAAAAGGCGCAAGCACGCCGTAGCGAATATATCGAGCGCAGTGCAGTCCGCGAAAAGCGCTCCTATAAGGGCTTGATTGCCGGTCTTGTTGCTCTGCTTGTGCTTGGCGGTGCGGGTTATGGCGTCTGGGCCAACAAGGACAAGATCCAGGAACTCGCATCGAGCCTCGGGCGCAATGATGCGCCGTCCACGCCTGCTGGCAGCGGCGGCGACAGCTCTGCGACACCGCCCCCGGCCGACAATAATACGGCTGGTAACGAAACCACGCCGACGCCTGAACCGCAGCCGCAACAACCGGCAGGCGAACAGAAGCTTACCCAGCGTTTGCTGCCGGATGGCAGCGAGACCGATGAAGGTCCGGCTGGCGGCGCGCCGGGTCTTGGCGAAGGCAAGTCCACGGCAGCATCCACGCCGTCCGCTTCTCCCGCTGGTTCGCAGGCAACACCGGGCGAGCAGACGCCAGCTTCGCAGCAGACCGTAGCAGTCGGCCAGCAGGCGCTGCTTTATGAAGAGCGCGGCAGCACCGAGTCCGGTTCTGTGGAAAAGGGCAACGTCGTCTGGTCGGTCATTCAGGAAAGCCCCGGTGACGGACAGCCGGAAGAACCCGCGGTGCGCGGTACGGTGACGATGCCGACGAGCAATGTTCAGCTGAAGATGACGATCCGCAAGAATACGGATCAGTCTATTCCGGCCAGCCATCTGATCGAGATGGTGTTCACCGTTCCGGATGGCTTCTCCGGCGGCGCAATCGACAATGTTCAACGCATCACCTTCAAGGATACGGAACAGGCGGCGGGCAACCCGCTGATCGCGGTTCCGTCCAAGATCGCAGATAATTTCTTCATCATCTGGCTCAACGATGCCCGCACCGCGCAGGACACCAACCTGTCGCTGATGCGCCGTCTGCAATGGATCGATATTCCGGTATCCTATCGCAATGGTCGCCGTGCGCTGATCAGCCTTGAAAAAGGTGTGCCGGGCGAAAAAGCCTTCACCGACGTTCTGGGCGCCAATTAAAACGCGAGTATTGGAATGAAAAAGGCCGCGCTGAGCGGCCTTTTTGTTTGAAGAGTTTCGGCGTTATTTCTTGTTCTTTTCCGTGAAAGCCTTGATGGCTCCGGCCACTTCATTTTGCGCGGCCTCAGCCGTGTCGAAGCCACCGAGTTCCACAAGCTTGCGGCCTTCCGGCAGCTGCTTGTAAACGCGGAAGAAGGCTTCCAGACGCTGCTGCTCGATCTTGGGCAGGTCGCTGATTTCCTTGATATTGTCATAGGTCGGATCAATCTTGGAGGTCGGAACGGCCACGATCTTGTCGTCCTTTTCCCCGCCGTCGATCATCTTCAACACGCCAATCGGACGAACCTTGATGATCGCGCCCGGTACGATTGGCTCGCGCGTGTAGACAAGCGCATCGAGCGGGTCGCCGTCGCCTGCCAGCGTGCTGGTGATCGAACCGTAATTGGCCGGGTAGATGACCGGCATCGACTGATAGCGGTCAACGACGATGTGACCGGTCTTGTCATCGATTTCGTATTTGGTGAAGCTGCCCTGCGGGATTTCGATAGCCGTATAGAATTCCTTCCCATCCTGTTCCTTCTGCGGATAATCGAGAAAGGAAACATAGTCGGAAGCAGATGCGGCGGTGGCAGCGGTCAAGGCGAGGGCTGCGGCAAGCAGGAGCTTTTTCATGGGATGTCCTTCAGGCATCGGTGAAACACGCTTTGTGCCTAAAGGTCTACCATTACAGTTATTTGAAGCTTTTATTGCGGTTGGATGACGGTTCCGCGAGGAAGCGTCTGCGATATTCCGCAGGGCTAATGCCGATCTTCCGTCGGAAATGGTGACGCAGCGTGTAGGCGCTGCCGAAGCCTACGGAAGCGGCGATATCGTCGATACTGTTGGGGGTCTGGCATAGCAGTTGTTTGGCTGTCGTCACCCGTTCGGCAATCAGCCAGTCGCCGGGCGTTGTCGCGGTCGCTTCCGCAAAGCGCCGCAGAAAAGTGCGGGCGCTCATACGGCATTCGCTGGCCATCCGTTCGATGGTCCATTCCGAGGCGAGATTGCTCCTGATCTGGTCGAGGAGGGGGCTGATTTCGGTGCCTTCGCGTTTGGCGACGGGCCTTTCAAGAAACTGCGCCTGTCCGCCGGTGCGGTGCGCTGGCATGACCAGGCGACGCGCAACGGAATTGGCAGCCAAGGGGCCAAAATCTTGCCGCACGATTTCGATCAGCAGATCTATTCCCGCAGCGCTTCCCGCAGAGGTCAAAATGCGGTTGTGTTCGCGATAGAGCGATGCATCATCGACCGCGATATCCGGGTGCCTGTCGCGCAGAGCTGGCGCATAGCGCCAGTGGGTCGTGGCCTCACCGCCGTCGAGCAGGCCCGTTGCCGCCAGCACGAATGCGCCGGAACAGATCGAAGCGAGCCGCGCGCCACGTTGATGCGCGCGTCGCAGCCTTTCGCAAATCGCCTCCGGTACAGGAATATCCGCGCCTTTCCAGCCCGGCACGAGGATGATATCGGCCTCATCGATCAGTTCCGGCCCATGGTCGGGGGTAATGACGAAACCGCCATGCGCGCGCAAGGGGCCAGCCTCTATCGGACAGCTGGCAAAGCGATACCAGTCTGGCCCCATTTCCGGGCGCGGCAGGCCGAAGATTTCCGCGACGATGCCGAATTCAAATGTGCAGAGACCGTCGTAGAGAAGGGCGACGACCAGCGGGCCAGAGAGTTGTGGCTTCGGGTTTGTCATGATCTTTACGTATATTGTCAATCGCGCCAATTGCAAGCGGGCCGTTGTTCGAGCGAAAAGAATGGCGCACACAACAGGAGATCGCCATGACCATTGCGTTGAAGACCTCGGCCAAATCTGCCGTGACCGCCATTGAAGCAGCACCAAGCGCCTTGGCGCGCGACCATTTTGCAGCGCAGTTCGCCTTCGAGACGGATTGTTGGGATGTGCATGATGCGCTTTCGAAGGGCGCGGATTTCGTGCTTCTCGATGTGCGCAGCCCGGCCCAGTTTGCAAAAGGGCATATTCAGGGTGCCATCAACCTGCCGCATGGCAAGATCATCGGCTCGAAAATGGCGCAATGGCCGCAAGAAACGGTGTTTGTCACCTATTGCGCGGGGCCGCATTGCAATGGCGCGGCGCGTGGTGCCCTGCGGCTCGCCGATCTCGGCAGGCCGGTCAAGCTCATGGCTGGCGGGATCACCGGCTGGATCGATGAGGGTTTTGCGCTCACAACCGGGGAGGCGGGGGCGTAGCTTGCAGAAACGAATCCGCCGCAAAACGGTCTCCCGTTTTGCGGCAGTAAAATTCCATGCTGATTATATCAGTTTTAAGCGTGAGCCTCTTCGATATGGTTCAGCGCCTTTTGCTGCTTGAATGCAGCAGCCTTGACCGCAGCCTGCACCTTTTCAAAGGCGCGCACTTCGATCTGGCGGACGCGTTCGCGGCTGATGCCGAACTCGCTGGACAGGTCTTCCAGCGTCATCGGATCGTCGGAAAGGCGGCGGGCTTCGAAGATACGGCGTTCGCGATCATTCAGCGTGTCCATCGCCTGTTCGAGCATCGAGCGGCGGTTTTCCAGCTCGTCCTGTTCGATCAGAACCTGTTCCTGGCTGTTGCTGTCATCGACCAGCCAGTCCTGCCATTCGCCGGATTCACCTTCGCTTGCACGCAGCGGCGCATTGAGCGAGGCGTCACCCGACAGACGGCGGTTCATTGAGACCACTTCGTCTTCGCTGACATTCAGCTTGGTTGCGATCTGCTTGACCTGATCCGGCTTGAGATCGCCATCGTCGAGCGCCTGAATCTTGCTCTTCATCTTGCGCAGATTGAAGAACAGGCGCTTCTGGTTGGCAGTCGTGCCCATCTTCACAAGGCTCCACGAGCGCAGGATGTATTCCTGAATCGAAGCCTTGATCCACCACATGGCGTAGGTGGCAAGACGGAAGCCGCGTTCCGGCTCGAAACGCTTGACGGCCTGCATCAGGCCGACATTGCCCTCGGAAATGACCTCGCCGATGGGCAGGCCATAGCCGCGATAGCCCATGGCGATCTTGGCCACGAGACGCAGATGGCTCGTCACCAGCTTGTGGGCGGCTTTCGGGTCGGCATGTTCATGATAACGCTTGGCCAGCATATATTCTTCCTGCGGCTCAAGCATGGGAAAACGGCGGATTTCTTCCAGGTAACGGGTAAGGCCACCGTCACCGGACGTAATGCTGGGAAGATTCATCTGGGCCATAGAGCACCCTCCTTTATAATGTCAGGCTCCCGATTGGCGAACCTGTCGCGCTGGCTGCCTCCTGCACGTCCTGAGCGCGAGCCTCCATATATAGGCATGATTTTGGCGAAAACACGATCCTTTAACTCATGAAACAAACTGTCACTGTAATGTGAACATCCGTCTGCGTGAAAAGTTGCAGAAGTATTTTGTAAAGCGCGCTGGAATTTACGGTTTCTGAGCATCCAGGCGCAGTTTTGTCATCAACTGCACCCGGACTGGCACTGGTCCGCTTTTTCTCTTCGCTTCAAGGCAAGTTTTACATGCATTGCGATGTGAGGAAGAACCGGAAGATCTGTCAGTATTATATGGAGTGCGCGCGGAAATTTTCCAGTAGGTGCTCCATATCTTGCGGCACTGGCGCTTCAAATCGCATCAACTCATCGGTTGCGGGATGTGTGAAGGCGAGAAGCCAGGCGTGAAGCGCCTGCCTGTGAAAGCCCCGCACGGCTTCTTTCAGCGGTTCCGGCAGCTTGTTGGCCTTGGTTTTATAGGCGCTGCCATAATCCATGTCGCCAACCAGCGGGTGGCCGATATGGGCCATATGCACACGAATCTGATGCGTGCGGCCGGTTTCCAGGCGGCACTCCACTAGAGAAGCCAGTGCCGTGGCATCCTCACGGGGGCCGAATTTTTCCACCGTCGCATAATGGGTAACGGCGTGGCGCGCGTCCTCGCGCTCCTCACTCACCACGGCCTGCTTTGTGCGGTCGCGATGCGAGCGACCCAGATGCGCGTCGATGACGCCCTGCGGGCGTTCGGTCATGCCCCAGACGAGAGCGAGATAAGCGCGCTCCAGATCGCCGGTGCGGCCATGGTCTGCAAATTGTTCGCTCAAATGCCGGTGAGACCGGTCGTTCTTGGCCACGACCATGACGCCACTCGTATCCTTGTCGAGACGATGAACAATGCCCGGACGGCGGATTCCGCCGATGCCGGACAAGCTATCGCCACAATGATATATAAGGGCATTGACAAGCGTTCCCGTCCAGTTGCCGTTGCCAGGGTGAACGACAAGGCCAGCAGGCTTGTTGATCACGATGAGATCATCGTCCTCGTATAGAATATCGAGGGGAATGTTCTCGCCTTGCGGTTCGGCAGGTTCAGGCTCGGGCAGCACGATGGCGATCTTCATGCCCTCGCGCAGCTTCTGCTTGGTTTCACGAGCAGGTTCACCGTCGATGGTCACATGACCGTCGGCAATCAGGGACTGAACGCGACTGCGGGAGAGTTCCGGCCCTAATGCTGCGGCCAGCCACTGGTCCAATCTTTTGCCCGCAGCATCGGTGTCGGCAATTAGTTCTTTCAATTGTCTCTTCCCTTCGTTATCACGCGCCACACGGGTGCATGAACCGGAGTCATTTAATGCAGGATCCACACTATCCGCGATACCAGAATCAGCAGGATTCAGGCTATCAGGACTATCAGCAGGGCTATTATCAGGACGAACAACCGTCCGAGCCAGTGCTTGATCCAGCTATGGAACGTGTGCGCCGCAAGATGATCCGGCTTCTGGCTGTTTCCATCGGCGTCATGCTGATCGGTCTTATGGCCGTGCTGGTCGCTGTTGTCTACAAGATCAATCGCGCGCCCGAAACCCCTGCCGCGCAGGAAGCCCGCTCGGATATTCCGGGTCAAGCGCCCGCCCAGCCTGTGAAGCCCGAGCCGCCGAAGCTGATCGAATCACAGATCAACCTCGTTCCAGGCACGCGTCTTCTGTCGCAGAGCCTCTCCGGCGATCAGCTTTCGCTGGAAACGCTGCTGCCCGACGGCGGCACCGAACTCATCATTTATGATTATCGCGAATCTCGCGTGATCGGCCGCATCAAGCTCGGCAGCGTCGAGTAAGATCGGGTTGCGTTGCATACATAAACAGGCGGCCAATGGCCGCCTTTTTATATTCCCGGATTGCGCTTTTCTGTAAGGGCGATTATATCAGCCAACAACAGACCCTATGCGCCCATCGTCTAGCGGTTAGGACGGCGCCCTCTCACGGCGCAAACAGGGGTTCGATTCCCCTTGGGCGTACCATCGGTTTCCAGCACCTTTATTCAATAGGTAGCAAACCGCGTCATCCTTTTCCGCGCAGTTCTTCGACAACCAGCAATATGACAGCCGGTACAATCACCGTTACAAAAAATGCCGTCAGCCCAACGTTGAACCAGTACATGGAAGCCCTCCCAAACACCCATATGCCCCTGAACCGTCATCCATATTAAAGTTGAACTTAGGCAAGGTGATCAGTTGGTCGTTCGTACAGGAGGAAAAAAGCGGAGAGTTGGCGTGAACCGCCTCCAAGCAGAATAAAAACCCCGCCGAAAGCGGGGTCGAGCTCATAAGAGACGCGGCTAGTTTTGATTATTTTTCGCATTCCGATCTATCTACGTACGTAGCGCCTTTGGATTGAGCACTCTCGCCGCCATGAATAACCAGACATTTGTTGGTGCCGGGTATACAGAAACACCCCTCTTTTACATCCGCGGCTGCCCCTGATACTGCAATTCCAATCAGAAATGTCGCACATACAGATAAAGTAACTATATTTTTCATGTGATAATCCTCCAATAATTTCTTTATAACTCCAGTGATTCTCAAAAATATTCTCGACGATAGAGATAAACAAGAACAAGACATTCATCGCTAAAAGATGGTGGTAATATTACAGTACGATACCTCTGGCATAGCTATAAGATCGTTGGGGACATCAGGGCGATCCCAGTTGCGAAAATTTGCAACTGGCGGCGTGAGGGTGCATAATCGACGCATGAGCGAACGTTACAGAAAACCCGATTACGAACAGGAACTCCGGCAGGCCGGTGTGCGCATCACGCGCCCGCGCCGGATCATCCTGAACATATTGACCGAAACGGAAGACCATCCGGATGCGCTGGAGATTTTTCGCAGAGCGGTTGAGATCGACAGCAGCATTTCGTTGTCGACCGTTTATCGCACCATGAAACTTCTGGAAGAGCGCGGCGCGATCCATCGTCATGCCTTTGCGGGTGGACCCTCGCGTTTCGAACAGGCGAGCGGCGCGCATCACGACCATATCATCGATATGGATTCCGGGGAGGTCGTCGAATTTCGCTCGGACAAGATTGAAAAACTACAGGAAGAAATTGCCCGGTCGCTCGGTTACGAGATCGTTCATCATCGACTCGAACTTTATTGTAAAAAAATCAAATCCTGACGGAACCAAATTCCGCCAGCCGCGTTTTTGATGCATGAAGCCCGTGACCCCGCCCCCCAACACGGTCTTCATAGTTCGCCCCAACTCCCCCAAAAAGGGTGGACGGCGTGAACGCCGCGCAGACGGTCAACCGTTTTGCAGGCAGGCGTTTCGCTCTTTTTAATAAGCCGTCATGGTTCGTCCATGACGGCTTTTATTTATGGCCCGTGTTACGTGGCCGGATGAAAAAGCGGCATGCCAGCATGGCAACTTTGGATCGGAAGCTCAGGAATCGAACTGTTCGGCCGGTATCGTAAGCGAATAAACAGCGCCCGTACCGTCGATGCGGTATTCCGCCTGACCATTGACTGAGGCGGGAACAATACGCTGAAGGACAGCGCTGCCGAAGCGAGGATCATGCTGGTAGACCTCCGGCATGGCCGGATTGGTTTCTTCCCAGCGGAAAACCAGCTTCTCGTCTTCGTTGTCGGTGGCGCGTATGACCTTCGCCGAAATCGCCACACGGCCATAGGGGATCGAAAGGCCCCCAAACGATGTGGCATTGACCACCAGTTCGTGAAGCGCCAGACCCACGTGCAAAGCGGCACCGGGGAACAGATAGGGATTGTCTCCTACGAGACTGAGGCGCTCATCGGTGACATCAATATATTTTTCCACCTGCGAGTGGACAAGGTCGCGGAAAAGCGCGCCGCGCCAATTGGAATCGGTCACCAGATCCTGCGAATAGGACAGCGATTGGATGCGCCCGCGAAATTTCAGCAGAAAATCGTCAATCGTATCTGTGAAACGCGCTGTTTGACTGGCGATGCTCTGGACGATGGCCAGCATGTTCTTGGAACGGTGGCTGACTTCGCGCAAAAGCGTTTTCAGCACTTGCTCGCGGCGTTTCAGCTCGCTGATTTCAAGTACGGTGGTCACCAGCCCAAGCAGATTGCCGCTGGCATCGCGGTCGCAATCGATATGCAGTTCGACCCAGTGGAGCTTGTTGCCATCCATAATCGAAAGTTCGACATTTTGCGCCGTCATGGTTTCCAGCGCCGTCTCCTTGGCTGCTTTCAGCTTGGGGAGCGATGTGGAAACAATAAAATCCTCGTCGGTGCCGCCGACTTTCCAGCTCTGCCAATAGGAGGGGAGATTCTCGCCCCAGGCATAGATCAGATCCGGGCGCTGGTAGAGCACACAGACATTGCTATTACGAACCGCCCGAAGCAGCGCGCGTAGACGGGCTGCATCCGGTTCGGCTTCGCGTAATGGCAGGTTTGATGCGCTCATTATAGTCTCGATGACTGTCTATCGGGCCGGATGGCGTGCACTGGCTGAAGGTCGCGATGGCAAATCCGCTTTTTCTTCAGAAAACAAACCGCCGCGCGATCTCGCGCGACGGTATTCTGTTGGTCATATCGGTAAGGCCGGTTTGCGGCCAAAAACAGACCAGTTCTGAACTGGGGTTTTCTTCGATCTATCAGGCCTTGCGAATTGCCGAAGCGATCAGCGATACGACCAGCAAGGCGAGGAATACGAAGAACAAAATCTGGGCGATACCCGCCGATGCACCGGCAATGCCGCCAAAGCCCAGCGCACCTGCGACAAGAGCCACGACAAGAAATACGAGCGCGTAGTAAAGCATATCCGATCTCCTCTATTGTATATGAGGAATAAACGTCTTTGCTATGCATTCGGTTCCTGCCAGCGTGTAAAAATGGGTATTCAGGGTTGAATTCGGGCTTGCCCAAGAGTTGCAAGGCGGAATATGCAAGACACTCCGGGAAAAGGGTTTTTCCCTCTCCCGGAGACGATCATAAGCGCCGAACTTGGTTGTAGCGGGCCGAATTCAGGCCGCGACTTGAGAAGCCTCTTCAAAGAACAATGCCTGACTGATCAAGGCTTTCACCATGTCCGGATTGAACGGTTTGGTCACGAGGAATGTCGGCTCGGGGCGTTCGCCGGTAAGCAGGCGTTCCGGAAAGGCCGTGATGAAGATGACAGGAATGGTGTCGTCTTTCAGGATTTCGTTCACGGCGTCGATGCCGGAGCTGCCATCGGCAAGCTGGATATCGGCCAGAACCATGCGCGGCTTTTCTTTTTCATAAAGCGCAACCGCCTCGTCCTTGGTGCGGGCGATGCCGACCACCTCGTGACCGAGGCTTTCGACCATCTGCTCGATATCCATGGCGATCAGCGGTTCGTCTTCGATGATCATCAGGCGGGTTGCGACCTGGCGCGAGATTTCCGTCGATGCGGCGGAAAGGAGACGCCCCAGTTCGGCATCGTCGACATTGAGAACCTCGGCGGCTTCCTTGTCGGTGAAGCCTTCAACCGCAACCAGCAGGAAGGCCTGGCGGGGGAGGGGCGCAATATGCGCAAGATTGCGGTTTGCCCGCTGTTCCCAGCCGATCTCCGAAGATTGTTCGGGCACCCGGATCGATGCGGTCTTGTAAAGGTCGCAGAACAGGCGATAGACCCCGATGCGGTCCGACGATGTATCCGGGAAAATGCTCAAATCTGCGATCAGAGCTTCGAGCACGGCAGCCACGTAAGCATCGCCGGATGTCTGGGAACCGGTAAGGGCACGCGAGAAACGACGAAGATAGGGAAGATGCGGCGCGATACGCGTCGATAACGTCATGGTAATGGAACTCCTCATCTGCCGCTTTGTTTTACATTCGCATGAACTCCGTTGGAATAACCGGATTGAACCGGCTTTTGGCCAAACGCGATCATCACGCAAGTGGGCGGCATTACGGACCAAAACGATGCGGCTTGAAAAAAGTTCCGAACCGGCGGCATAATTCCGGGAACTTTTTTAGGGCTGGCGCATTTCCCGTCCAACAGAAGCTTTGTAACAAACAGGACAGGGCTCACCGCCTAGAACGATAAAATATGACAGATAAAGATAACCTTCATACGAATGGCGTCGCAACTTCGCGGCGCGTCCCGAAGGACATATTAGGACCCAATTGTGAAGTCGGATTGAAGCTCAAGGCGTTATACGCCTCGATTCAAGATGAGACGATCCCGGACCGTTTTCTCGATCTTCTCGATAAACTCGATCAGGCTGAACAGGAGAGTATGCGTGGACAGAGCACCCGTTCCGTCGGTTGATGAAAATGCCCAGCAGGAGGGCCCGCAAGGCGCGCAGTTCAGGCGAGAACTGCTGGCGTCGCTGCCAAGCTTGCGTGCTTTTGCCGTGTCGCTCATCGGTCAGCATGACAAGGCAGACGACTTGGTGCAGGATACGATCATGAAGGCCTGGGCCAAGCAGGAAACCTTCGAGATGGGCACCAATATGAAGGCCTGGCTCTTCACCATCCTGCGCAATGAATTCTATACCCAGATGCGCAAGCGCGGACGTGAAGTGCAGGATACGGATGGCGTATTCAGCGAACAGCTTGCCGTGCATCCTTCGCAGTATGGCACGCTTGATTTGCAGGATTTTCGTGCGGCTTTGGAACAACTGCCCGACGATCAGCGCGAAGCGATCATTCTGATCGGCGCGTCAGGCTTTGCTTATGAAGAAGCCGCTGAAATTTGCGGCTGCGCCGTCGGTACGATCAAAAGCCGTGTCAGCCGCGCCCGGACGCGTCTTCAGGAAATTCTCAAGATTGAGGGCGAAAGCGATTACGGGCCGGATGCGGATTCCTCTCGCGTGACCTTGAGAAGTTTTGCCTGAAGCTTTGTGCCGCCGGGTGCCTGATCCGGCGGTGCTTGCTTCCGGCTGAAGCAGCTTGTGTGCCATTTTGGCTTGAGCGCTGCGCCGCCGTCCCTCCCGCGGCGTTTATTTTCGCTCGCAATGACAGTTTTTTGCACCAGACACTTGAAGGTTAGCGGCCACTGATATTTGCTATCAGAAGTGGGTCATTCAATTTGTATTGGGGCGCGTTTTGCCATCAGTCTTGTTGCAGAAACTGCTTCAGTCTTCGCCGAAACCGGTTGCGGTTATCGTCTCGCTTGGACTTGTGCTGCTCTCTGCCGTGATGACGCTGTTTCTATCCTCAAGCGTTACGCACCAGATCGTCGACATTTCCCGCAATTATGCCTTGCGTCAGCAGGTCGACAAGGTTGCGCGGCTCGCCAACAATATTGAAATGAGCCGCCGTGGTTATCTGCTGACGCTCGACGAGGCGCATCTCGATCTCTACCGCAATTCGGTCATGTCCGTCGATCAGACATTGAAAGATCTGGAGGCCCTTTCGGTCCCCAATCCGTTGCAGGATGCGCGGGTCAAGCAGATACGCGCTCTGATCGAGCGGGAAGAAGCCGATGTGCGTGAAACGGTTGAGCTTGCCTCGTCGGGCAATGTCACGGCTGCGATGGAGCGGGTGCGCAGCGACGAAGGCAAGTCTCTGATGGAACAGCTTTCCACCACCGTGTCGGACTTCATCGATGTGGAAGAAAAGCAGCTTGCTGAACGCAACGAGCGCATCAACAGGATGCGCTACTGGATGACGGCCACTTCCATCGTGGCTTTGGCCTCGGCGGTAGTGCTTGGACTGCTCCTTTTCAGCCGCATACAACGGTATGCGCGCACCATGTTCGAGGGGCAGACGGCCCTTCGCTCCGAAAAAGAGATCCTCGAACAGCGGGTGCGCGAGCGCACAGCCGAACTGGAGGAGGAGCGCCGGATCGCGGAGCGGGAGCGTTATCGCGTCGAGCTTCTGTTGCAGGATACCAACCATCGTATCGGCAATTCGCTGGCGACGGTTTCGTCTCTGCTCGGATTGCAGATGCGGCAGGCGCGCAGCGAGGATGCGCGCGCGGCACTTTCGGCAGCGCGCGACCGGGTACAGACGGTTTCGACGGCCCATCGGCGTTTGCGGTTGGGCGAAGACATGGAAACCGCGCGCGTCGACGAGTTTCTGACCACGGTTGTCAACGATATCCGCAACGCCATCGGACAGGACCGCGAAATCGAGATCGTTACGGATTTCGCGCAGCTCGATTTGAAAGCCCGCGATGTGACCACGATTGGCATCATCGTCGGCGAATTGGTCACCAACGCTATCAAACACGCCTTCAAGGGGCGACCGGGCGGACAGATTTCCGTGAGTTTTCAAGCGGATGCCGATGGCGTGCCTGTTCTGGCGGTGGAAGACGATGGTGTGGGCTGGGGTGTGGAAGGGGCAAAGCCCAGCGACAAGAACGGTCTCGGCACGCTGGTGGTCGAGCAGCTTTGCATGCAGTTCGGTGAAAAGCCGGTCTATGGTGAAGCGGTGGGGCGCCCCGGTACGCGCGTGTCGGTGCGTCTTGCATCGCTGGTCGACAGCACCGACGCGGCTGCGCAGTGAAACGAAGCGGTTCTGGATGACCCATGAAAAAACACCGGAAGGGGTCCCGGTGTTTTTATTTTTATAGGGGCTTTTTGTCAGGTTTTGGGCGGTCGCTTCTTCTTGTCTGAAAGCAGCGAGACTAGTGCAATGCCTGCCAAGGGCAGGGCCGCTGCCAGTATCGGCCGCTTGAGGATTGATGGGATCGTCGCCAGAGCGGCTGTCGCCATCATCGCCGATTTATCGGCTTCGATCCGCTGCTTGCGCTTCTTCGCCTCCGCTGCTGCCTGAATTTTTAGCACAGCGAGAACGATTAGCGCCAGAAGCAGCGAAATTGCGGCAAGAATCAGCGCTGCCAGAGGTCCGCCATAGGCCTGCGCCAGCGCTAGAAATGCAGCGACACAAAGAAAGGTGACCGTGATGATACCCAAAATGGCAATCGCCACGCCGTATATTGCCGCGCGTCGCGTTTGACTGACGGTGAACTTCAGTTCTTCGCCAGCCAGAGCGGACAGGATAGGGACCAGGGCTTTAAGCATGGGACGCCTCAGCGGCGGGAAAGAAGGGCGAGCAGATAGCCGATGCAGAGCGCGGTCGCGAGTGACGTGATCGGACGTTCGCGTACCGTTGCCGTCAATTGTGCTTCCAAGTCCTGCGCCTTTCCGCACAATTCATCGACGATATCGCCGCCTTGTGCGTAAGCGCTCTGATAGGTTTCCTGCGCGCTGCGTTTGGCGTCGCGGACGGTCTGGTTACCGAGATTGGCAAGCGTCGCCGCGATGGCTGCGATGTCCTCTTTCAACTGCTCAACTTGCGTCTGCAAGTCTTCCGTGGTCGAATCGGTCAACGCTTCCTCGATCTTTTCTTCGATCTTGCTCGTCTTCGCGGGTGATCGCGCCATATCTGGCCTCCTGTCATAACGGATTGTCGCTGTAACAACGCTTTTCGTCACCAATGGTTGCACGCAATAGCTGCTTGCAGCAACGCCGCGTGTCACTTCTTACGCGTCATGGTAAACGGCGGGCTGTTGCAGGCCCGGTCCGCACAAGGCGCGGGTCATCGAGCCGAAGCAATGTCAGACGAGAAACAGATAGGCTGCGCCCGCGATCATCAGAAAGGCGAGGCCGACATGGGCCGGTTTCAGCGTGCGCTGCGGAGCTGGCAGCGGATCATCATTGCCCGCCATCGCGGTTCTTGCCGCATGCTCGAGTGCCTGAATGTCTTTGTGCATCATCTGCATGCTCCTCCTGCCGGTGCGCTCTCTACCCATCCGCATTGACCAAGGGGATGAACTCTTCCGACATGGTTATCAGGTCTGATTTGTCCGCATTATGCAACAGCTATTTATAAGGGGTTTGACAGGCCCCGCTTCCCAAAAAGCGGGCGGAAAAAGGCAGTTACAACAAAACATGACTTGCATCATCATATTATTGGGAGTTAAAAAGGATTCAACAAGCAGCGCCTTGCGGCCTGCGTGATGGGTCGTCCTTGGCGCCCGAGTTGAACAATCAAAAGGCGATCAAGATGACTGGTTTCTGTCGGAAAGGCTTCATGGCTGCGGCGATGGGCGCGACAATGGGCATTGTCTTGCTGGGCGTGGGTCCAGCGCTGGCTCAAGAGGCGGCGCAGCCCAATCCTTCAGCGGCTCCCGCCGCCACTCAGCCGACCAGCCAGCCTGCGCCTGCAATCCAGCCGCTTGCTGTGGATCAGACGCTGGCTCCACAAGCCGAGCAGCAGCCCGCAATCGAAGAGCGAGATGCCAGCCTTCCGCATGACCTGTCGCCCTGGGGCATGTTCATGGCCGCCGACTGGATCGTGAAGGCGGTGATGATCGGTCTCGGCCTTGCCTCGCTCGCAACATGGACCATATGGGTTGCCAAGTCGCTCGAACTGGCGGGTGCGCGCCGCCGTGCCAATAAGGCGCTGAAGAACATCGGTCATTTCGCAACGCCTTCCGAAGCGGGCCGTTCGCTCGACGGCGTCAAGGGGGCGGGCGCCATCATGGTGCGGGCTGCCGAAGACGAGGTCCGGCTCTCCAGCCCGGCACTGGCGCGCGCGGGAGGAGAAGGTCTCAAGGAACGTGTTTCGTCGCGCCTGTCGCGGATTGAAGCCAAGGCTGGTCGCCGCCTGTCCAAGGGCACCGGCGTCCTCGCCACCATCGGCTCGATTGGACCATTTGTCGGTCTGTTCGGCACCGTCTGGGGCATCATGAATTCCTTCATCAACATCAGTGAAGCGCAGACGACCAATCTGGCCGTGGTGGCTCCAGGTATTGCTGAAGCTCTGCTTGCCACCGCTATCGGCCTGGTGGCCGCTATTCCGGCGGTGGTGATCTACAACGTTTTTGCCCGCGCAATCACCGGCTACCGTTCGCTTCTGGCAGATGCATCGGCGGGTGTTGAACGTCTGGTCAGCCGCGATCTGGATTTCAGGGCAGCCGGCGTGCGCGAAGGCACGCTGCACGCAGCGGAGTAGGCACCATGGCGAGTAAACTTCGCGAAGGCAGCGGAGACGATCTCGAGCTCAATCACGAGATCAACGTAACGCCCTTCATCGACGTGATGCTGGTTCTGCTCATCATCTTCATGGTGGCGGCCCCGCTGGCGACTGTTGACGTGAAGGTTGACTTGCCGGCATCGACCGCCGCCGCTGCGCCGCGCCCCGACAAGCCGCTTTATGTGACGCTGAAGACCGATCTGAGCATCAGTGTCGGCAATGATGTCGTTGCACGCGAGCGTCTGGGCGCTGCGCTGGATGGCCTCTCGGAAAAAAACAAGGAAACGCGCGTTTTCCTGCGCGCCGATAAAACTGTCCCCTATGAAGAGCTGATGCGCATCATGAATTTGTTGCGCGAGGCTGGCTATCTCAAGATCGCGCTGGTTGGTCTTGAGACCGTTGGCGCAGCCGCTCCAGCAGCACCTGCTTCTTCCGCACCGGCACCTGCTGCACCCGGAGCGGCACAATGAATGCGCTTCCGCCCGATCATCCTCCCGTAAAGGTGGCCTCTCCCGACGTTCATCATCATTCCTTCTGGCATGATGCGGGACGTTGGATCGGCGCGGGCATAGTTGTCCTGACGGTACATGCTGCCGGTGCTTACGCGATCCAACAGCTGCGGGAAGAAGAGCAACCTTTCGGTGCCGAGGTCGCGGCCATGGTGGTCGAGCTTGCACCGGAGCCGACGGCGCCGGTCGAAGAACAGGTCGCGGAACAAGCACAACCGGAAACGGCGGAAGCACCAAAGGAAGTTGAGCCTGAGCCGGTTGTTCAGCCGGAACCGCAGCCCGAGGAACCGACCCCTCCGGAGCCGAACGTTCAGGAGAAACCGGAAGAGATCATTCCGGATGCCGTCGAGGCGGAAAAGCCGGACGTGGCCGTTCCTATGCCCTTCGAAAAGCCTGAACCCAAGCCAGAGCCGAAACCCGAACCCAAGAAGGTCGAAAAGCCGAAGCCTGAAAAGCCCAAGCCGCAAAAGGTCGAGAGGCCGAAGCCTAAGAAGGCGGAAAAGGCCGAGGAAACCCGTCAGGCCAGCGCCCCGCGCATGGATGCCGATAACGGTCCGAAGGCTGCTGCGAACCGCCGTGGGGAGAACAACGCGTCGGCTGGAGTAAACTCCGACAAGTGGGAAGCAAAGCTTTTTTCTCATCTCAACCGCAATACGCGGTACTTGCAGCGCAAGATGCGAAACGCCAAGGGCCTTGTGAGAGTCACTTTTGTTGTCGATCCTACCGGCACTGTCTTGTCGGCCCGTGTGGCGGGTTCGTCAGGTGATCCTGCGGTGGATCAACTCGCAATAGAAGCAGTGCGTCGTGCTTCGCCGGTGCCTGCTCCGCCACCAGCCCTTGCTGAGCCGCGTAAATCGATCAGCGTGCCCATTCAGTTCAAGTAAAACGGTCCGCATCTCTCGCGACAACAAAGCCGGTCTGGTTTCTCCAGTCCGGTTTTTGTTCGTCCTTTTTCGACGACGGTACAACAGCAGAAAGCAGCCGCGCTGCTATAGCCAATGGCAGCGCCGCACCGCCGCCAATTGCCACAATGGCTTAACGGTCGCGCTCGATACAACTTGTAGTTAAACTTTACTATCGAGTCGAATAAGGCTCTATTTAGCTTTTATTAAATTATTTTATGTTGATATGGGATCGACGGCATTATTATGAAAAGTAATAAGAATAAAAATCGAACGCATTTCTTCTGTCAAACAGTTGAGTGCGCGTGCATGAAGCATGTTCATTCGTAATGTCTATACATGTAAGTTTATCTGCTCTTGGACGGGAGGGCATATGGACTGCGGGATCACAATTAAAACGATTAGTTTCCCATTTTTGAAGAGAAAAGAATGGCTTCGGGAGATTATACGATCTGCTGTTCTTTTTTCACGCAATAAAGTGGGAACTGCGGCAGTAGAGTTTGCGATACTGGCGCCGGTTTTTCTGCTTCTGCTGATGGGCGTCATCGCTTTCGGGATTTATCTGGGCGCGGCCAATGCGGTGCAGCAGCTCGCTGCCGATGCAACACGCACGGCGCTTGCGGGGATAGATGCGACCGAGCGGCAGACGCTTGCCACGACTTACATCCAGAAAAACGCGGCCAAATATATGCTGATCAATCCGGCGCAGATACAGACCGCGATTGACAATGCTGCGTCGGATCCAAGCCAGTTTACAGTCACGATCAGCTATAACGCAGCCAATCTGCCGATCTGGAACCTGTTTACCGAATTGCCTCTACCCGGCAAGACGATCGTGCGCGCTTCGACAATCCGGCTCGGAGGGACATGACATGCGGGTGGGGGGCTTAGGTTTTTTAAAGGCGCGTGAGGGCAATATGGCCACGATGGCGGCCCTCATCGTGCCACTCTTTCTCGCAATTGCGGCGCTTACCATCGATTCAAGCGCGCTCTATCTGGAGCGGCGACAATTGCAGAACATGGCCGATCTGGCCGCGATCAGCGGTGCCAGCGCAATCGGCACCGCCAGTGATGCTGTCAAAAAGCAATTGCTGGCCAATGGGCTCACTCCCGTCATGATGACGGGCACGTACGACCCTTCCATCGTCAAGGGCAAGACGGACAATCTCACACGTGTCTGGGTGGAGACCGGCAATTACAAGGCCGATAAATCAGTGGATGTGGGGTCGCGTTTCGTGGCGGGCGGCACAAGTCCGGATGCTGTGCGGGTGACGCTCGCAAAGCCCGGCAACCTCTATTTCGGTCAGGCGCTGATGGATCGCCCTGCAGTTGGCGCGAGTGGTATGGCGGCCTCCCATGCGGAAGCGGCTTTTTCCATCGGTTCACGACTAGCCAGTTTGAACACGGATCAAAGTGTTCTCAATGGACTATTGGGCGGCTTGCTGGGAACAACGCTGAACCTGAGTTTGGTTGACTACAACGCTCTTGCTGCCACCGATATCAACCTGCTGGGCTTTCTCGACAAACTTGCACCGCAAGTCGGCTTGACCGCTGGGACATATGATCAGTTGTTGAATACAAACGTCTCGGTGGGCGTTCTGGCAAAGGTGATGGCTGACGTCGTGACGAACAACGCTACAGCCAAGGCAGCACTAAACGTTTTGGGCAAAAATGCAGCCGCCCTTTCAGCCAAATTGCCTGTTGGTAAGCTGTTGGGTCTTGGTTCTCTGGCGAACGCCAGCATAGGCTCTGCTGGCAATTACAGCATCACGGCCAATGTCTTGCAGATGATTTCGGCAGGCGTGATGTTGGGAGGAAAGCACCAAGCTGCGGTAGATACGGGTGCGAAAATTCCAGGTTTGTTGGACGTGTCGCTTTCTGTTACCGTGGGTGAACCTCCTCAGGGAACACCGTTCTTTGCTGTAGGCGGCGCGGGGACGCTTGTTCGCACAGCTCAGATTCGACTGAAGCTGAATGTCGACGTCAGCATCAAAACCGGGATTGGAGTAGGAGCAGGTACCTTGGCAGGACTGCACGTACCGCTCTATGTGGATGTCGCATGGGCTGAAGCCGAGCTAAGCAATGTCAGCTGTCCGACAGGGCCGGAAAGTGCAAAGGTTACGATTGCTGCGAGGCCCGGCATAGCAGGCGTGTATCTCGGCGACGCTGATTATGACCAAATGAAAAACTTCTCAAAAACGCCGGTGGTTGATAAGGCCACGATCGCCGAGGTGAACGTTCTCCTATTGTTACCCATTACGATAAAAGCGAAAATCGCATTGCCTATAGGTGATGAAACAAAGAAATCACTGACTTTCACATACAATGATATACAGAATAAAACGATAAAGACTGTTACTAACTCTACAATAACCGGCTCCATAACGAGCATGTTGTTCAAGAATGACCTGAGCTTGGAAGTGAATATAGCGGGTCTTTCCCTTTCGTTGGACGCTCTTTCCGTGCTTTTGAAAGGTCTTCTGACGCCGCTCACATCCCTGCTCGATCCGATACTAAACGGCCTGCTCGACTTGCTCGGCATCAAACTCGGTCAGGCTGATGTTCAGGTAACAGGTGTTATTTGTCAAAGAGCGGCGCTGACGCAGTAAATTCCAAACGAAAAAGCCGGGCATTTCGCCCGGCTCTTCGTTCAATCTATTTCGCTTGATCAGGCCGTGCCGGTCGAGCCGAAACCGCCAGCGCCGCGTGTGGTTTCGGTGACTTCGGCGCGTTCCTCGATTTTTGGCTGCACTACGGGAGCAAAGACGGCCTGTGCGATGCGCATGCCGCGTTCGATGCGAAAATCATCGTCACCCAGATTGACCAGCAGAACCTTCACTTCGCCGCGATAATCGGAATCGATGGTTCCCGGCGTGTTGAGGCAGGTGATGCCGTTTTTGAAGGCGAGGCCGGAGCGCGGGCGGATCTGCACTTCATAGCCTTCCGGGATTTCGAAGATCAGACCCGTCGGAACCAACGTGCGGCGTCCGGGCAGCAACACGATCTGGCGGTCTTCGGCAACGGCTGCGCGCAGGTCCATGCCTGCGGAACCGGAGGTCTCATAGGCGGGGAGTTCAAGGCCTTTCGCATGTTCGAGGCGAATGATGCCGAGCGTTGGTGCTTGAGCGGATGCTGCGGTCATGAGGGAGCCTTTCCTGCGGGGATTCAAATTGGCGACGCTCATACGTGAAAACAGATCAAAGGTGTACCGCCTATTTGGCGTTTTGCAATGATAGTACGGCACAGGATCATGCTTTTTTTCATGCATGGCCGATCTGGGGCTGCCGTCAGCGCAGATCGAGCGGCACGACGGTGGTTTCCTTGATTTCTTCCATCACGAAGGAAGCCGAAACATCCGACAGCGGAACGCTGGCGATAAGCTGCTGGTAGAGCCGGTCATAGGCCTTCACGTCAGCCACACGCGCTTTCAACACATAGTCGAGATCGCCTGTCATGCGATAGACACCAACGATTTCCGGAAACCGCGCCGTGGCGTTGCGGAACTTCGAAAGCCATTGCGGATCGTGACTGGATGTTCGTACCAGAATGAAAACGGACAGGCCGCAGCCCACCATTTCGGCGTCCACCAGCGCAACACGCGCCTTGATGATGCCCTCTTCCTCCATGCGCTTTACCCGTCGCCAACAGGCATTGCGCGACAGGTTCACACGCTCCGACAGAGAATCAACAGACAGCGTGCCGTCAATCTGCAGTTCTCCCAATATTTTGCGATCAATTTCGTCGATAGAAGCTATCATAGTGGGATATTTGTCCCAATTATATACTGATTTCAAGAATATTTTGAGATTTCATCTTCTTCATTCTTGCTAAAATGATTTTCCAGAACGGCGCTTCAGCGCTGGGCAAAAGAGAAAGAATTTCTCAATCAAACGGGAGCATTGCAATGACGACGCGTATTACCCGCATTTTCACCGAACATCCCGCCTCGGTCGATGAGACCTATTTCGAGCATATGGCCTTTGCATCGCGGTTTTCATTCAAGCTGTTCGGGGCGGCATTTGCTGCTTTGATCCATGCATTTTTGCCATTTTTGTTCGAGAAGACTGCAAGCACCATTGTCCGTCAGCTCTATGAGCGGACGCATAACAGAGGTCGCTGAGTACCGCGGTTTCCGCTTTCGGGCGACACGTTTACATCGGATCGCACATGTGCCGTTGGGCAGCCTATCTCGGACCTGAGACCTATCTGGAAGACATTATTTCGTCTCCCTGTCATTCGCTCGTGGCGCAGAGCCACGATGCGCATGAAGCCAAAACGCGCACCAATGGCGACGGTTTCGGCGTTGCCTGGTATGGGCATCGCACCGAACCGGGCCTTTATCGGGATATATTGCCCGCCTGGTCCGATCAGAATCTTGGCAGTCTGGCGCGACAAATCCGGTCGCGCCTTTTTCTTGCGCATGTGCGCGCCTCGACAGGCGGGCTGACCAGCCGTTCAAACTGTCACCCCTTTGTTTCCGGGCGCTGGAGCTTCATGCATAATGGGCAGATCGGCAGTTTCGACCGGCTGCGCCGCAGGCTCGAAGCGCATCTGAGCGATCATGTCTATGCGCAGAAGCACGGCGCAACCGATTCGGAACTGATCTTTCTGCTGATGCTGGAATTCGGCCTGGACAGTAATCCGGTTCAGGCGATGAAGCGCATGGTGGCGACGATCGTGAATGAAGCCGAAAAGGCCGATGTGCCGCCATTTCTGCGGCTGACGGCTGCCTTTTCCGATGGCAATCAGCTTTATGCGATCCGCTATGCCACCGACGCCTTTGCGCCGACGCTTTATACGGCGACACTTGGCGCATCGTCCGGAATCTGTGTTGTGTCGGAGCCGCTGGATGGCGAAGCCGCGAACTGGAGGGCCGTGCCGGCAAACAGTTTTGTCACTGTCTCCCGGCAGGGCCGCATCGCCATTGACGGTTTTGAGGGAGCGATGTCGCCGCCTTTGGACGTCAAAGCTTAAGCATTACCGATCAGAATACCTGCCGCCAGGACGAGCGCACCACCCAGCACCACTTGCAGAACCGAGCGGAAGAATGGCGTTTCCATGAAGCGGTTTTGGATGAAGGCGATGGCCCAGAGTTCAAAGAACACGATAACGACCGCCAAAGACGTAGCCGTCCAGAAATCCGTGATCAGATAGGGCAGGGCGTGGCCGAGGCCGCCGAGTGCCGTCATGATGCCGCAGGACAGGCCGCGTTTGATCGGCGATCCGCGACCCGACAGCTTGCCGTCATCATGAATGGCTTCCGTGAACCCCATCGAGATACCCGCGCCGACCGAGGCAGACAGACCGACCAGAAAAGTCTGCCAAGTATCCTGCGTGGCAAAGGCGGCAGCGAAGATCGGCGCAAGGGTGGAGACCGAACCGTCCATCAGGCCCGCAAGGCCGGGCTGGACATAGGTGAGGATGAACTGCTTGCGCTCCAGCGCGCGTTCCTCGTCCTGCACGGTTTCGGGCGTCAGCTCCTGTTCCAGCGATTCGGCTTTGACCTCGTGCTGCTTTTCCTGAAGCGCCAGATCGCCCAGAAGCTTGCGCGTGGCCGCATCGGTGACGCGCTTCGCCGCCTCGACATAGAAGCGATAGGCCTGATCTTCCATTTCAGACGCCGCGTCGCGCACCTTGTCGATGCCGAGCGGTCGCACCAGCCAGTCGGGCTTGCGGTCGTAATAGCCGCTGACATGCTCGCGGCGAATGAGCGGAATATGGTCGCCGAAACGCGCCCGGTGCCGTTCGATCAGCGCATCGCGGTGCCCGTGCTCTTCTTCCGCCATCTGTTCGAAAATCTTGGCCGATTGCGGAAATTCTTCACGCAGGCCATCGGCATAAGCGAGATAGATGCGGGCATCGTCCTCTTCTGAGGAGATGGCTAGCGCCAGTATTTCCTGTTCGGAAAGCGAATCGAACGGGCGACGACCGTTGCGGAAAAATCGACTCAGCATGTTAAAATCCATCAGTTTAGAATTATTCTAAAGTTATAATGAGTCAGCTAAAAGTCAAGTCTTGCGATGCGGGCCTGTTTGGCGCATTACATTTCGGCCCCGGTAAAACGGGGTTTTGCAAAGCAATGGCATGACGAACAAGCCGAAAAAGAACAGGATCGATGGCATCGATGAACACGCACGCGCAAGGCATTAGCCCCCGTCCGCTCCATGGACAGGATTTCCGCACCCTTGGCCTTTCGGCCCTCGGCGGCGCGCTGGAGTTTTATGATTTCATCATCTTCGTGTTTTTTGCCAGCGTCATCGGGCATCTGTTCTTTCCGCCCGACATGCCGGACTGGCTGGTCATGATCCAGACTTTCGGCATTTTCGCAGCCGGTTATCTGGTGCGCCCCATTGGCGGTATCGTGCTGGCGCATTTCGGCGACAAGTTCGGGCGCAAGCGGGTCTTCGCCTTTTCGGTGTTCCTGATGTCGGTCTCGACATTGGCCATGGCCTGCTTGCCCACCTATGCGACGCTTGGCGTTGGCGCGCCGATCCTGCTCATCGTGTTTCGCATGTTGCAAGGCGCGGCCATTGGCGGCGAGGTTCCCGGCGCCTGGACTTTTGTGGCGGAACATGTGCCCGCCAATCGGGTCGGCATGGCCTGCGGCTTCCTCTGTTCCGGTCTGACGCTCGGCATCATGATCGGTTCGCTGATCGCAACGGCGATCAACTGGATTTTCACCCCGGAAGAGCTTGCCGCCTATGCATGGCGCATCCCCTTCTTCATTGGCGGTATTTTTGGCCTGCTCGCTGTGTATCTGCGGCGCTGGCTGGCGGAGACGCCGATCTTTACCGAAATGAAGAACAGCCATCTGCTGAAAGACAAGCTGCCGCTGAAGACCGTGCTGCGCGAGCATATGCACGGCGTCATCATTTCCGTGCTTTTGACCTGGATATTGTCTGCCGGTATCGTCGTGACCACGCTGATGACGGCCACCTTCCTGCAAAAGCTCTATGGTTACAGCCCGTTGCAATCGCTTGCTGCGACCAGCTTTGGCACGCTTTTCCTGATGTTTGGCACGGTGACTGCGGGATCAATTGTCGATCGTATCGGCAGCGGTCGCTTCTTCGCGGTGGCCGGTGTGTTCTTCGGCATTGCCACCTTCGTTTTCTACAGCTTTGCCGGCACCTCGCTGCCGGTGCTTTTTGCGCTCTACGCGGTCATGGGACTTTCCGTCGGCATGGTTGGCGCGGTACCCTATGTCATGGTGCGCGCCTTCCCAGCCCCGGTGCGGTTTTCGGGTCTGTCGTTCTCCTATAACCTTTCCTATGCGGTGTTTGGCGGCCTGACGCCGGTGATCGTGACGACGATGCTGGCGGTCAATCCGATGGCGCATGCCTGGTATCTGGTGTTCATCGCGGTGCTGACCAGCGGTCTCGGCCTCTATCTCATGGCGCGCAGCGACCGGGTGGAAGGAGCCATCGGTCTTGATGATCTGTCGGTGGCAAATGTCGCTCGACTGAAGATCACAGAATCTTCTGCATGAAGGTCAGATCGAGCCAGCGGCCGAATTTCTGACCGACCTGTTTCAAGGTGCCGCAATCCTCAAAGCCCTGCGATTTATGCAGCGCGATGGACGCGGCATTGCCCGCTTCGATGCCCGCCACCAGCACATGCACCTTGCGGCGGCGCGCTTCTTCGACGAGCTCGGCCAGCAAGGCGCGACCGATGCCGCCGCCGCGCGCATCGCTTGCGACATAGACCGACAGTTCGGACGAATGGCGAAAGCCTTCGAAGGGCCGGAACGGGCCATAGCTGGCATAACCGACGACTTTGCCTTCGCGCTCGGCCACCAGCACCGGAAACCCGTCGCGTTTGCGGCCTTCCAGCCACAGGCGGCGGTTTTCCAGATCGACGAGCGTTTCATTCCAGATGGCGAGGGTGTTTTCGACCGCATCATTATAGATGGCAAGCAGCGTCGGGAGATCGGCTGCCGTCGCATGGCGGATGGAAAGGGTCATTTCAGATGCCTTTGTAGAAGAGCGTGGTGGCGCAGGGACTGCCATCGGGAAAGAGCGCGTAATTCGGGATCACGCCGACGGCCTGCCAATTCAGATGGGTATAGATCGCTTCGGCGGGGCTGCCGGTGGCGGTGTCGAGGCAGATCAGTGTTTTACCTCGGCTGCGGGCTTGGGTTTCCGCTTCATCCATCAGCTTGCGCGCGAGGCCAAGTCCGCGCGCCTTGCGGTGGACGAGCAGCTTTTTCAGGTCGGCGCGATGCGGCTGATTGGGCATTTGCGCGAGGCCAAGCTGAACCGTGCCGACGATTTCGCCTTCATGTTCGGCAACGATGAGCAGCGTGTCGCCGCTCTCGGTCTCGCCGGCGATGCGGGTCCAGTAAGGCGTGAAATCCTGCGGCTCACACGGGGCCATGAAGCCCACCGATGCGCCACCCATGACGCAGTCGGCCAGAATTTCGGCGAGCGCGGGGACAGCTCGTTTTGCTTCTTCCGCATTGAGAACGTGAATCATCGGACGGTCTTTCAAAGGCTGCCGCGGCGTTCGAGCACGATGGCGTAGCGTGCAAGGGAAGAGCCGGGATTGTAAAAGGTGATGCCAGCCATGATGGGCATATAAAGGCAGTCGCCGGGCTTGAGGCTATAATGCGTGTCGCCCACGGTCATTTCCATCTCACCGGCAAAGAGCCACATATGCTGGGTGATACCGGCATTGGCGGTCTGCGGCGCAAAGGACACTTTCGCACCAGCGGGAAACTCGACCTCGATCATGTCGACATTCGAGCCTGTACCGGGTGGGGAGACCGACCGGCGCAGATAGCCAGTGTCTGGGTCGCGCCAGACGGGCTGGCGCTCATTGGGAAGGTAGGGCGATGGCGGCGCTTCCGCATCGCCAAAAAAGGCTGAAAGCGAAGTGCCGAGCGCCGCGCAAACGCGCGCCAGAAGCTGTGCGGTCGGGCTTGTCTCGCCGCGCTCGATCCGCGAGATCATTGCGCGGCTGACCCCGGAAACATCGCCCAGCGCATCCAGCGTCATGCCTTGCGCCAGACGCAGACGGCGCAGGTTCTCGCCAATGGCATTGTCGAGCTGTTCGATTGCGTTTTCCATTATGATAGAAATAATATCTATTATAATGGAGTCAAGCGATTTCGCAGACGAAAACGGCGGGATTTCTCCCGCCGCATTCAATCTGTTTTACGATCAAAGCCCGAGGCTTTGGCAATGACCTCACTCCCTCATCCTGAGCCGGTGCGAAGGCATCGGGTCGAAGGGCGAGGGCGAGCGCTTGGTTTTTACCCTTGCGCCTTCAGTTCCAAGCGGCGGCGATGCAGGACCGGCTCGGTATAACCGTTCGGCTGTTCGCGACCCTTGAAGACGAGGTCGCAGGCAGCCTGAAAGGCGATGGACTTGTCGAAGTCGGCAGCCATCGGGCGATAGAGCGGGTCGTCTTCATTCTGCTTGTCCACGACAGCGGCCATGCGCTTCATGGTTTCCATGACCTGCGCTTCCGTGACAACGCCATGGTAGAGCCAGTTGGCGATGTGCTGGGCGGAAATCCGCAGCGTCGCGCGGTCTTCCATCAGGCCGACATTGTTGATGTCCGGCACCTTCGAGCAACCGACGCCCTGATCAACCCAGCGCACGACATAGCCCAGAATGCCCTGTGCGTTATTGTCGATTTCCTTCTGGATGTCTTCCGGCGTCCAGTTCGGACGGCTGGCGACCGGCACCGACAGAATGTCGTCGAGCTTGGCGCGCGGGCGGCTCTTGAGCTTTTCCTGAACGGCGGCGACATCTATTCTGTGGTAATGGGTGGCGTGCAGCGTGGCGGCGGTCGGCGACGGCACCCATGCGGTGTTCGCGCCTGCCTTCGGATGGGCGATCTTCTGCTCCAGCATTGCCGCCATCAGGTCGGGCATGGCCCACATGCCCTTGCCGATCTGCGCGTGGCCGGAAAGGCCGCATTCGAGACCGATATCGACGTTCCACTGTTCATAAGCGCCAATCCATGCGGCCTGCTTCATGTCGCCCTTGCGGATCATCGGACCAGCTTCCATCGAGGTATGGATCTCGTCGCCGGTGCGGTCGAGGAAGCCGGTATTGATGAACACGACACGGTCCTTGGCGGCGCGGATCGATTCCTTGAGATTGATCGTCGTGCGGCGTTCCTCGTCCATCACGCCCATCTTGAGCGTATTGGGTTTCATGCCGAGCAGTTCTTCGGTGCGGGTGAAGAGCTCGTTGGCGAAAGCCACCTCTTCCGGGCCGTGCATCTTCGGCTTGACGATATAAACCGAGCCCTCGCGCGAGTTCATGTGACGGCCATTCGGGCCGATATCGTGCAGGGCGATCAGGCTGGTGAAGGCCGCATCCATGATGCCTTCCGGCACTTCATTGCCGTCGGCGTCAAGAATGGCCGGATTGGTCATCAGGTGGCCGACATTGCGAACCAGCATCAGCGAGCGGCCCTTGAGCGTCAGCTCGGAGCCATCGGCGGCGCGATAGCTGCGGTCGCCATTGAGGCGGCGCGTCATCTGCTTGCCGTTCTTTTCGAACGTGTCTTCCAGCTTGCCGTTCATCAGGCCGAGCCAGTTGCGGTAGACCGCAACCTTGTCCTCGGCATCGACAGCGGCAATTGAATCTTCGCAATCCTGAATCGTGCTGATGGCCGATTCCAGAACCATGTCGGCAATATGCGCCGGATCCGTCTTGCCAATCGGATGATCGGCATTGATGACGATATCGACATGCATGTTGTGCTTGGCCAGCAGAACATTGGTCGGGCTGGCGGCGTCGCCATTATAGCCCCTGAACTGGCTGGCATCTTTCAGGGTTGTGGCGGAACCGTTCGTCAGCTTGATGTCGAGCTTGCCATCCTTGACGGAAAGGCCAGCGACTTCGGCCCATTTGCCCGACGCAAGCGGCGCGCTTTCATCGAGGAAATTCTTCGCCCAGGCGATAACCTTCTCGCCGCGCTTCGGATTATAGCCCTTGCCCTTTTCCGCGCCATCGGCGTCGGAAATCGCATCGGTGCCGTAAAGCGCATCATAGAGCGAGCCCCAACGCGCATTGGCGGCGTTAAGCGCATAGCGCGCATTCATGACCGGCACGACGAGCTGCGGACCGGCAATATGGGTGATTTCCGGATCGACATTGGCGGTCGAAACGGTAAAGGCGCCGCCTTCCGGCAGGAGGTAGCCGATATCCTTCAGGAACTGCTGGTAATCCGCCTGGCTGTAGCCCTTGTCGCGGTTTTCCTTGTACCAGCTGTCGATCTTCGCCTGCATGTCGTCGCGCTTCTTCAAAAGCGCGCGGTTCTTCGGGGCAAGATCGCGAACGATGGCGGCGAAGCCTTTCCAGAACGTGTCCGGGTCCACACCGGTGCCGGGCGCGGCCTCTTTGGCCAGAAACTCCACGAGTTCCGGGGCAACACGCAAACCTTCGATTTCGACGTAATTGCTCATGGCTTGGCCTCCTTCAGAATATACACAACCACCGCCAGCGCTTTTAACGCCAGCTATCCTGTTGCCTTTGAACCGCTTTGGCGCGCTTTCGTCAATCGACGCGGCGGCACATCATCTGTGACGCTGGGGAGAAAATAAATCACAACTTCAAAGTGTGTTTTATTTGCTCCGGTGTCCATCCCTGTTCGCGCAGCGATGCAAGTGCCGTATCCTTGCGGCTTTTCGACAGTTTCAGCCCGTCGTCACCTAGCACCAGATCATGGTGATGATAATGCGGTTCCGGCAGGTCGAGGAGCTTTTGCAGAAGACGATGCACGGCGGTCGCGTGGAAAAGATCCCTGCCGCGCACGACATGGGTAACGCCTTGCAGCGCGTCGTCCACCACTACGGAGAGATGATAGCTGGTCGGCGTGTCCTTGCGCGCGATGATCACATCACCCCATCGGGCGGGATCGGCGGCGATACGCCCCGTTTCGCTATCCGGGCCGGCGCCGCTTTCTTCCCAAAACACTGGCCCGCCCGCAGCCGCCAGAGCTTTATCCATGTCGAGACGCCAGGCATAGGCGACGCCCGACACGATCCGTTCCATGCGCTCCTTTTCGGAGAGATTTCGCTCGCCGCCCGGATAAAGCGGCGTTCCGTCCGGGTCCGATGGCCAGACCTTGCCCTTGGCATGGGCCTCGCCAATCCGTTCGCGCACTTCGCCCCGGCTGAGAAACGCCGGATAGACAAGGCCCTTGTCGGCAAGCTTTGTCAGCGCATTGCGATATTCGCCGAAATGTTCGGACTGACGGCGCACGGGCTTTTCCCATGAAAGGCCAAGCCAGTGCAGATCGTCGTAGATGCCCTGTTCCAGCGCCGGCGTGCAGCGCGCCGTGTCGATATCTTCCATGCGTAATAGAAAACGACCCTCGCTTTCGTTCGCCATGCGTGCGTTGAGAAGGGCTGAATAGGCATGGCCAAGGTGCAGTTGGCCATTGGGGCTGGGGGCGAAGCGAAAGACAGGTCTGGTCATGATTGTGGCAGTTGCCGGTTCTTATTGATTGTCATTTAAATGCATTGGTACTTTGTCGGCGTTTGAAATGAAAGGCCACACCATGCAGCGGATCGATACACTGGACGATATAGAGGCTGGCCTTGAAGCGCTGGTTCTGGCCGATATGCGACTGGCCGATATTCGCAGCCGCGCCCATGCAGTTCCGCTGCGCCGCTCACCGCCCGGCTTTGAAAGTCTGGCTTCGATTATCGTGGCGCAGCAGGTTTCAACCGCAAGCGCTGCAGCCATTTGGGCGCGGTTGAGAGAGGCGATCGATCCGCTGACGCCGCAAGCCTATATCGATGGCGGCGAGGAGGCGTGGCGGTTCGCCGGGCTGTCGCGGCCCAAGCAAAGGACGCTTCTGGCCGTCTCGCAGGCGCTGGTGGATGACGGGCTCGATCTGCACGGGCTCTGCGATCTGCCCGCGGAGGAAGCGATAGAAGCGCTCACCGCGATAAAGGGCATCGGGCCATGGACGGCGGAGGTCTATCTGCTGTTTGCCGCCGGTCATCCGGATGTGTTTCCGGCGGGCGATGTGGCGCTGCAAGCAGCCGTCGGTCATGCCTTTGCCCATCAAATGCGCCCGGACGCTAAAGCGTTGCGGCTTCTGGCGGAAGATTGGGCACCCTGGCGCGGCGTGGCGGCGCGATTGTTCTGGGCCTATTACGCAGCAATCAAGGGGCGTGAAGCGGCCCCACTTTTGTAGATGCTTCTGTAAATGTTGCGTGTTTCCGGTGGCACAAATGCGTTTCCGCTTCACAATCCTGTCACGTCGGGCTTACATTATCCCCATCAGCTGATGACGGTATTTCGATTCGCAGAAGCTTGATTTTCTGCTGATTGCAGTCCGTCTTCGCGGTCTTGGAGCGTCGTTGTTGCGCCCACAATGGACGCGCGGCGCTCCGATAAAGAGCGCAATTCCGCATGGAAAGTCGTTTCGCCCTTTCTCGGAGTTGCTCTGAAGGAGGTGCGTGCTTGACCATTGCAGTCTCACCCCGGACCGTCTCGACGAGTGGCTTGCCCGCTCTGGTCCTCAATGCGGATTATCGTCCGCTCAGCTATTATCCCTTGTCGCTCTGGTCATGGCAGGATGCGATCAAGGCGGTCTTTCTCGAACGCGTCAATATCGTCGCAGAATACGATCAGATCGTTTCCTCGCCGTCATTCTCCATGCGCGTACCAAGCGTGATCTGCCTGAAGGATTATGTGAAGCCGCCGCGCTATCCGGCGTTTACGCGCTTCAATCTCTTTCTGCGTGATCGGTTCGAGTGCCAGTATTGCGGCTCGCCGCATGATCTGACCTTCGACCACGTTACCCCGCGTTGCCATGGCGGCGAGACGACGTGGGAAAATGTGGTCGCCGCCTGTTCACCATGCAATCTGCGCAAGGGCGGTCTCATGCCTGCGGCTGCGCATATGTGGCCGCGCCAGAAGCCGGTCATGCCGACCGTGCAGGATCTGCACAATAATGGTCGTCTTTTCCCGCCCAACCATCTGCACGATAGCTGGCTCGATTTTCTCTATTGGGATGTCGAACTGGAGCCTTAGCCCCCTCAGAATCTTCCCTATTTCCCACTCTTCGCAAAAGCGCCGTAGTAGCCGATGGCTGCAAAGAACAGGCTTGCGACGATATTCCATCCGGCAAAGGACAGGCCAAGGAAAAAGCCGGGTGCGCTGTCGCATGCAGGCGGATGCGTGTTGAGGTCGCTCAGAAGGTTGCCCGCATCCAGCGTTACTTTCATGGTCGCCGCGCTGCAATCGGTCGGGCCGGGCCAGTATTTCAGCTCAACGCCCGTATGATAGACGGCCAGCGCCAGACCATAGGTCATCAAAAGCGCGCCGATCAGGATCAGGCCGCGCGTCAGGATCGGCGGCCACTTCAATCCATAGGAAAGCCAGGCTGCGGCCAGAACCGGGGCGCCAATATAATAGGGCGTGCGCTCTTCAAGGCAGAGCTTGCATGGCATGAAGCCCGCAAGATGCTCGAAGCCGAGGGCAGTGCCGACGGTTGCGGCGAGACCGAGGGTCATGATGCCTGCGGTCCAAGCCTGAACCTTGCCGACCGGATGATTAAGTGCAAATGCCATATGAAAATTCCTGACGCGGCTCTTTATGTGCAGCTAAACTAAGATAGAGACTTGTTTCCAAGCAATTTATTTTGACCGGCGTGAGGCAGCCGGATCAGGCGTGAAGATATTTCACAGCAAAAAACAGGGCAATCAGTAAGACTGCCACGGCGCTGGCAATCAGGCCAAGACGCTTTTCGATGAAATGGCGGATCGGCTCGCCATAGCGGCGCAGCAACCAGGCCAGGAAATAGAAGCGCGCACCGCGTGCAACAATGGCCGATGCGATGAAAAGCCAGATATTGACGCCAGCCGCACCCGACAGGATCGTTACCACCTTGATCGGCGGCAGATGGGCGAGGCCTGACGTGATCAGCATCAGCAAAATAGCGTCGGCGCTGGTCGTGCCGCGCAGATGCTCGAACGTGTCGAGCTTGCCATACATTTCCAGCACCGGCTTGGCGATCTGTTCATAGGCATGATAGCCGAGATACCAGCCCGCAATACCGCCCAGCACGGATGAAACAGTGGCGATGAAGGCATAGCGCCAGGCGCGTTCCGGACGGGCCAGCGCCATCGGCAGAAACAGAACGTCCGCCGGAACGAGGAAAACCGAACTTTCCACGAAGGCGATAATCGCCAGCCACCATTCGGCTGATTTTCTGGCGGCAAGTGAGATCGTCCAGTCGTAAAGGCGGCGCAGCATGGATTGTCCGGATAATGTGCGGCGGATAGCCGTCGTTGCGGTTGCACCGTCTATAAATAAAAAAGACGGCGCGAACAATGCGCGCCGTCTCATTCATTACATTGCAACAATCAGCGCTTGTAGGCGCTGCAGATGTATTTGGTTTCGAGATATTCCTCGATTCCGTATTTAGAGCCCTCGCGGCCAAGGCCGGACTGCTTGACGCCGCCGAACGGCGCGACCTCATTGGAGATCAGGCCGGTATTATGACCGACCATGCCATATTCGAGGCCTTCGCTGACGCGGATCGCACGGCTGAAGTTCTCTGTATAGAAGTAAGCAGCAAGACCGAAGATCGTATCATTGGCCATGGCAAGCACTTCTTCTTCCGTGTCGAAGGCGAAGAGTGGCGCCAGCGGGCCAAAAGTTTCTTCCTGGGCAACGGCCATGTCCGAGGTCACACCGGTCAAAACGCCCGGTTCGAAGAACAGGCCGCCCAGCTCCTTGCCGCCGGTGATGAGCTTTGCGCCTTTGGAAACGGCATCTTCAATATGCGCCTTGACCTTGGTGATTGCCTTTTCCTCGATCATCGGGCCGATGACGACGCCGGGTTCGGTGCCGTTGCCGACCTTCAGCGCCTTGACCTTTTCAGCGAGCTTTTCGGCAAACTTGTCATAAATACCGCGCTGAACATAAATGCGGTTGGCGCAAACGCAGGTCTGACCGGCGTTGCGATATTTGGAAATCATCGCGCCTTCCACGGCGGCGTCGAGATCGGCGTCGTCAAAGACGATGAACGGCGCATTGCCGCCGAGTTCCAGCGATACTCTTTTGATCGTCGGTGCGCACTGCGCCATCAGCAGGCGGCCCACTTCCGTGGAGCCGGTGAAGGAGAGCTTGCGCACACTGTCATTGCTGGTGAGTTCAGCGCCGATTTCGCGCGCCTTGCCGGTCACGATCTGCAACACACCGGCGGGAATACCAGCCTTCTCGGCCAGAACGCCAAGCGCCAGAGCCGTTAACGGGGTCAGATCAGCGGGGCGCACGATCATTGTGCAGCCAGCGGCCAGCGCCGGTGCGGCCTTGCGGGTGATCATGGCGGCGGGGAAGTTCCACGGCGTGATCGCGGCGGTGACGCCAACCGGCTGGCGGATCACCGTCAGGCGCTGCCCGGCCTGCGGGGCAGGGATGGTGTCGCCATAAACACGCTTTGCTTCTTCCGCGAACCATTCAATGAAAGACGCAGCATAAAGCACTTCACCGCGCGCTTCGGCGAGGGGCTTTCCCTGTTCCGATGTCATGATTAGCGCAATGTCATCGGCATTGGCGACGATAAGGTCGAACCATTTGCGCAAAATGCCCGCGCGCTCCTTGGCGGTCTTCGCGGCCCAGGCGGGAAGCGCCTTGGCGGAGGCGTCGATAACCTCCTTGATCGTGTCCACCGACAGCGACGGAACCGTGCCAACCACGGAGCCGTCAGCAGGGTTGGTCACATTGATGCTCTTGCCGTCAGCCGCATCGATCCAGCGACCGTCGACCAGGCATTTCGATTGCAGCAGCGAAGGGTCTTTCAAGGTGATCATGTCTGATGTTCCGTCCCAGTCTTGCATTGATCGATTGTTCAGCATATTGAACAGTCTTCGATATATTGAATTAAACAGATCGTGGCGGCTAAAGTCAATCGCTCAGCCGGTGATCTGTTGGGCAGATGGCGAGCAAGCATAGGATTGAAACGATGACTGACGAGGCAAGTTCCCTGAAACTGGTCCCGGCGGTGATGCGCGCCGCACAAATACTCGATCTCGTCGCCAAGGCTGGTGACGGGAAGGGCGGTGCATTGAAACTATCCGATATTGCGCGTCAGGCCGGGCTGCCCAAAAGCAGTGTGCACGGGCTTTGCCAGACATTGGTTCATCTGAAGCTTCTCAAATTCAACAATGACGGCAGTTTTTCCATGGGGCCGCAGTCGGTCCGCTGGGCCAATGTCTTTCTGGCGGGTAGCGATATTGTCGAAGTGTTTCATGAGGCGGTCGCGCAGGCAGAAGGGCTTGGCGCCTATACGCTGACGCTTTCCCATCTCGATGGTCCGGATGTCATCTATCTATCCTGCCGCAATTCCTCTGCGCCACTGGGAATAACCTTCCGCATCGGCATGCGCGTTCCTGCGGTATTTACGGCAACCGGCAAGGCCATGCTCGCGGCCATGCCAGCGGAGGAGCGGGCGCTTCATCTTCCCGAGCCTTGGCCGGAACTCGCCACACCGGCGAGCGTCGCTTCACTGAAAGCCCTTGAGATCGAGATGGCAGGTATAAGAGAGAAGGGCTATTCGCTTGATGACGGCCAGCTGCGCGAAGGCATGTTCTGCATTGGCGCGGCGATCTTTGAACAGTCGAACCGCCCAAGTGCCGGGATTGCGCTTTCCATGATGGCGGCCGAGGCTCGTCCGGAAGTGATCGAGGAGATTGGCCAACGGATGCGGGCGCTCGCCGATGATGTCACTGAGCGAATGGGCTGGGCTTCAGCATCAGAATCACCTGTTCAAATTGGTGAATAGGAGGTAAATTCTCTTCTTTCTGGCTGTGGAAAAGAAAACTGCATTTTTGTTGGAATGCGTGTTGACAGTTTGGATTAGTCCGCCCTATATAGCGCCACAACGAGGGCGGCGACGCTGCTAGCGGCAGGTTGGTTCGTCCTTGAGTTCTGATGAAAGTGGTTGACGAGAAGTTGGCTGATGAGTAGTTGGGGCGGCTGGAGCTGGATGGAAATCTGGTTTTGGATTTGAGGAAGTTACGGTTGATAAGATTGTGATTTTCTTGAAAAAAACGGGTTGA
>NZ_JAELXQ010000014.1 GCF_016427605.1 Ochrobactrum sp. Q0168
ACGTCTTCGCGTTCTCACCATGGGTCTATCGCCAGAGAAACCTGGTCGAACGCTTCTTTAACCGCATCAAGCACTATCGTGGTATTGCCACACGTTATGATAAGAACCCGGCCAATTTCCTCGCTGCTGTCAAACTCATCGCTATCCGCATCTGGTGCATCACTTTATGAGTCTACGACCTAGTAGGGTATGCGTGTTCGAAGAAAGATCTCTTTTCTGTTCAATCCCGATGGATATGACGACATAGGTTGTGACGTACTATGTCTAACGACAACGTCCTTCGCCGTAAACGGAGTGCCCTAGCCGCGGCCGTTGGTGATGTGCTGATTGCCAGTCAAGAATCAAGTTAATGACCTAGTCTTGCGATCCTTACAAAGCTCCTCAAGTCACTTAGCGTGAACTCGATTTCTAATGTAAATTTAAGATTCTTCAATATGGCGACGAATGTCCAATCGCTGTGATCTAATCACTAGTGTACTTTCAATTATTCTCTACAGCGTTGTGCTGTTCGCGGACGTCTCACCACCCCAAATTTGATCTCCTGGACTTTGCGAACTTGGCATGGTCCGGCCGCTCCGTTAATTTTGTTGATAGCCGTTTCATGACCATCAAATATTGCGCAACTTACATTGAAGGCTGGCGCACTTCTGCTCGGCGGACATCGAAAAGCGTTCCGTTATCATTCCAAAGATGAAGAAATATAATCTACTATTTTAATAGACAATAGAAAGACTGGTCATTCTCAATCTGCGGTATTTCGTTAAGCTCTCACAATCACTTTCAAGAGAGGGAAATGCCCAAAATGACTCGCGTAGTGAATGTTTCCGGCAGGCTGAAACTCAAACTGGCCGATGGTATAGTCGATGTCGAGAGAGCTAGCGATGGACGTTTTTCCTCCGACCCGCAACGTATCTACGAGCACTGGGACGCCTTCATTGACTGGGCTTCGTCGAATAAGCGAAAAGCTGATGAACCCCATCCTGAAGCAACATTGATAGGAACTCCTGTACCAAACCCTCGGCAGATCGTAGCAGTGGGATTGAACTATCATTCCCATCTTCAACATTCCGGCCTTGTGGCACCTGAAGAGCCGGGAGTTTTCGCCAAATTCATCACGTCGCTTTCTGGTCCATACTCGAATATAGAAGTGCCAAGCGATTTTGTCTTTACGGAAGCGGAGCTGGCAATCGTCCTGAAACGCGAAGCTTATCGTGTCAATAAAAGCGCCGCACTCGATTATATTGCTGGCATCACGGTGGCTCAGGATCTTTACGACCGCAACTCGGTCGTAAAGGTCGCCGCAGCTGACGGTTCCTCCGCAGTGGTTTATATCAACCCCTCGAAATCCCGCGCGAGCTTTACACCACTTGGTGCGGAGGTGGTGTCGCTCGATGAGGTCGGCGATCTGGCCAATCTTTCTATCGAACTCGACGTCAATGGAGTGCCGATCCAGCGCGGCCATACGTCCGATCAGGTGTTTTCTGTACCTGCGCTCATTTCGCGATTGTCCCATAAAATGCGTCTTTTACCGGGGGATGTCATTCTGACGGGCAGCCCAGCTCGCGTGGAGGGCACGGAAGCCCAAAATCTGCGCCCGGGCGATGTGGTTCGCGCATCCATCCCAGGCATCAGCGAACAGCGCACTGTCGCCGTCTTGCCGGATTTCGTGCAAGAATCTCTGGTGGCCTAACTCCTGCGCGAAGGGTTTGCCAATGAGCAATCTATACGACAGCAACAGGATCGGCGGTCTGTCAAAATTAGTGACGCTCATCTGGCCCTTGAGTGCGCCGGATACTGAATTGGCTCTCCAACTGAATGCGCGAGTGATCGCTCAATTGAATACGCCTTGGGGGTTGGGGCTCAACGCCTATCGGCAACCGCCGTTTCAGCCGGATGCAATCGCTGCTGCCGGCTGGCAAGACCCACGCAGCCCACGTGATTTCGTTGTCGAATTGCTGCGCGTGCTGGATCGTCATGCATTGACGATTACTTCGCGGTTCTTTTCCGATCTCGATAACGAAAACGCGCAGTCAGTTCTGCTTCAGGTGCTTGGCGACAAAACCGCGTCCGATGAGGTCGCTTCGACGGCCTTCGCACTAATCCGACAGCTCATCTATGACGCGCTTTTTGTGAGTACTGCCGAGCATAAAGCACTCGGTTGGCAATGGCTCGATCAATCGGACGCTCGCACGCAGCCAGACAATCGCGCGATTACCTCGGAGCTGACAGCATGAGCAGAGATTGCGATCTGATTGTTGTCGGGGGCGGCTGGACCGGCGCTGTCATTGCCACCGATGCCTGTCGCAACGGCTTAAAGACGCTCGTTCTCGAAAAAGGTGAGATCACCGGCCTTATAGGCACCGATATTTTTTACAAATCACGGTCGCCGGGCTTTCCGGCAAAGCGTCTGCCCGATCCTGTGCAGGAAACCTTCACGCTCAGACACGAACGGACCGGCCAATCCTTTCCGATGCGAACGCTGGGCACCTTTCTGGCCGGGCGCGGACTTGGCGGCGCAGGTCTGATGTGGGGCGGCATCAGTGCGCGCTTCCATCCTCATGGCTTTACCTCCAAGACCCATTATGGCGATCTCCTTCAACAACCTTGGGCTGAAGATCTCGACTACCGCGACTGGCCAATTGGCTACGATGACCTCGAACCGCACTATACTTGGGCCGAAGCCGTTCTCGGTGTCGCCTCAACCAGAGGTCTGCCGTCCGAAAATTACAAGCGCTCCCATTCTTTGCCCGGAAAGCCACTCGATCTTTCTCCGAAGCTGGCGCATCTGGCCAAGGCGGCATCGGAAATCGGCCTGACCGTAACGGAAATGCCAAATGCGCTCAGTCTGGAACCCTATACGAACCCGCTTGGCATTACACGCAACGTCAATCCGCAACACGGCTATTCACTTGCCACACCGTTGAATACCCTGTGGCCTGCCGCCGTTGCGACGGGCAACCTTGACCTGCGTTCGGGTCACGTTCATCGCGTCCTGCATTCCGGTGGCCGCGCAAACGGCGTCACCTATACCAACGAACATGGTGAGCGGCAGACAGTTCTTGCGCCGATGGTGGCCCTGTGCAGTTGGACATTGAACAACGTTCGGCTGCTGCTCTTATCCAGGATCGGCAAAGCTTATTCACCCGACGAAGGGGGGCTGGTCGGACGCCATTACGCCAATCATATTGGTGTATCGTCGCAAGGATTTCTACCCGAACCGATATTTGAAGAACCTTCCTCAAAAATCGCCGGATGGGCAAACTCGGATTTCGATCCGGGGCGTGACAAAACGGCGAACTATGTCGGCGGCACCCGTATACAGGTAACAGGTCTCTATAATCTCCAGCGCGAGCTCCCGACCGTACCTGACAATGCACCCCAATGGGGAACCGGATGGCAAAAATCTCTCAAGCAGCATGTGGGACGCGCTGTCAGTGTAGCGATGCTTGGGGAAGTGGCACCGCACAAGCATCGTTATCTGGATATCGACACTACCTATCGCGATGCATGGGGCGATCCGTTGCTACGGTTGAACTTCGACTGGCAGCCCAATGACCGCAACATGGTAAGCGCCGTTGGGACCACTCTGGACAATATCCTCAAACAGGCCGGAGCAGACGTTAGCAAAAGCGGCACACAACTGCCCGAACATTACGATACCGTTCATTATACCAATTCTCATGCGACCGGCGGCGCCATCATGGGCAGCGATCCAGCTTCATCCGTGGTCGATTCAAACCTCCAGTCCTGGGACGTGCGCGGGCTCTGGGTCGTAGGAGCTTCCGCCTTTCCGACCAGCCCTGCCCCAAACCCGACCTTAACCGTTATTGCGCTCGCTCAACGTGCCGCCCAATCCCTTGTGCGACAGTCAGGCAACCTCTCATCTTCAGTCACAGCATAGTTTACGCAGGAGATAGTCCATGCAGCTTTCCATGAACAGACGCCATTTCCTTATCGGCACAGCAATCGCAGGAGCAACGCTTTATATGGGATCGGCGGGCGCAGCGACAGGAACGATTTCACTGACCGATCCACTGCCGACGGATATTCCGAAGGGAACAAAACTTCGCATCGCCGATCAAAATGAAACCAATGTCACGCTGTTGCGGCTTTCGGGCGGGCTGGCCGAATTGGAAAAAGATGTTGAAATTGAATGGCAAAACTTCAATGGCAACAATTTCGTTCTTGAATCGTTGCGTGTGGGGGCTGCCGATGTCGGCTGGGGTGCGGATATCGCCACTGCTTTCGGTCGGGCACAGGGCACCGAACTCTACAATATCGGCTATACACGAAACACCCGCGACTATTATGGCTTCTACACCGCGCCCGGTCGCGGCGACATTACTTCCGTCAGCCAGTTGAAAGGCAAGAAGATTGCCTATCCAAAGGGCACGATGATGTCTGTCTATATTCTGAAGGTGCTCGACGTCGCCGGCCTGAAACCCAGCGATGTACAGCTCATCAATGTAGCAGTACCCGACATTGCCGATGCGTTTCGGGCAGGTGAAGTGGATGCAGCCGTACTTGTGGCGGCACTCCGCCTGAAGCTTGAAGCGGAACTGAAGGACGAAGGAGTTCATCTGCTGCCGGAAGGTATCAATCAGGGCAGCGGCCTCAGCCCGATTTATGCGGTCCGCAGCGCGCTTGAAGACCCCGGCAAAGCGGCAGCGATTGTCAAATTTGCCGGCTTGTGGACTGCCGCTCAGCTCTACAAGGACGACCATCTCGATGAGTATGCGGAAGCCGTCTATGTCAAGCTGCGCAATTACGATCCCGCGACGGCGCGCAAGCTGGCCGGACTGGAAGGCAAGACGGAAGTGCCGCATCTCGACGCCAATCTGGCCGCCGAACTGCAAAAGTCTGTCGATTTCATGATCGGAGCTGGTGAATTGCCGCAGGGCCTCAAGATCGCCGATTATTTCGACTATCGCTTCGACGCCATCAATCAGGCTGCCGCGAAGGAATATGCAGGCCTATGAGCGGTTGGGGTACGATCCGTGTCGAGACACAAAAGCCGATACCTTTCCTGAAACTGCTGGGCCCTGTGCTTCTGCTTCTGATATGGGCAGCAGCATCGGCGGCTGGGGTTCTGGATCCCAGAACCCTGCCCGCCCCCTGGGAGGTGGTGGCAAGAGCGTGGCAATTGCTGGCCGATGGCGTATTGCAGAAGGCGTTACGCGCCTCTCTCTACAGGTCGATCACCGGGCTCAGTCTGGGTGTGTTATTCGGCATCGTTTTCGCTCTCATTTCCGGGCTCAGCCGCTGGGGCGAAGCTCTCGTAGATGGGCCCTTGCAGATATGGCGGGCAACGCCGGTTCTGGCCGTGATTCCGCTTGCCATTTACTGGCTGGGTCTTGGCGAACAGATGAAGATTACCCTCATCTGCCTGACCACGATGATACCGGTCTATATCAACACGTCGGCTGCAATCGCAGGCGTCGACAAGCGCTATGTGGAGCTGGCCCATACGGTTCGGCTGACGCATTGGGAGTTTGTCTGGCAGGTCGTCTTGCCCGGTGCGTTGCCGGGATTTTTCACCGGTCTGCGCCTGTCAGCCGTCAGCGCATGGCTGGTTCTGGTCGTCGTCGAGCAATCCAACACCATCAGCGGCCTCGGATATATGGTCGGTGAAGCGCGTCAGAACGGTCAGGTCGATATCATCGCTGTCGGGCTGGTCGTCTATGCCTTGCTCGGCCTCACAACCGATACTGTTCTCAGACACATTGAAACGAAGGTGCTCTCATGGCGCAAGACTTTTCGCTGACAGCGCAGAAAAATGGCGTCAAGGTACGGGGGCTAACCAGACGTTTCGAAGGCCGAATTGTACTCGACAATATCGACCTGACAATCGCACCCGGCGAATTCGTTGCATTGCTCGGTCATAGCGGTTCCGGCAAGAGCACAATGCTGCGCGCTTTGGCTGGCCTCGACCCCGATATTGAAGGCGGGCTGACGGTTCCTGACGCCACCAGCGTGATCTTTCAGGATGCGCGCCTTTTGCCATGGCAGCGCGTGCTGCCGAACATCAAGCTTGGAGTCAGATCAGACAAGCGTCACGACCTTGCCCTGTCGGCTCTGCGCGAAGTTGGGCTTGCCGGGCGCGAACAAGCCTGGCCGGGCGATCTGTCGGGCGGTGAACAGCAACGCGTGGCGTTGGCGCGCGCACTGGTGCGGGAGCCGGAGCTTTTGCTGGCGGACGAACCTTTCGGAGCGCTCGATGCCTTGACCAAGATCGTGATGCACAAACTGCTTCGCGATCTGTGTGCAGCCCACGCGCCCGCAGTCCTGCTGGTCACACACGACGTCGATGAAGCCATTATTCTGGCCGACAGAACCATCGTGTTGCATGACGGGCGCATCGTGCTGGACGAGCCGGTCAAGCTGCCACCGTCCCGAAGCCGGGCCGAACCTGAGTTCATTCGTCACCGGTCAAGGCTTCTCGAAGCGCTCGGCGTTTCCGCTCATTGAGGCCGAAAACAAAATACCGGTGGATGACCTCCACCGGCACAGACCTGAGTTTTACAATTTCGATCAATTCGCGATTTCGAAGATCTTGCCCGGATTCATGATCCCGATTGGGTCAATCGACTGTTTGATAAGCGCCATGAGGTCTACGGCATCGCCATGTTCCTCTCGCAGATAGGCCATCTTGCCAGTACCGACACCATGTTCGCCAGTACAGGTTCCGCCAACGGCAATGGCCTTTCGCACCATCTTCTTGTTGATCTGTGCGACTTCCTCCAGTTCCGCCGCATTGTCGGGATCGACAGCGAAAACGACATGGAAGTTGCCGTCGCCCACATGCCCCAGAATCGCCGCAGGCACGCTGCAGTTCTCCAGTAGTTTACGTGTATCGAGAATGACATTACCGAGCTCCGAAACCGGCACGCACACATCCGACGACCAACCTTTGGCATTCGCGCGCTGCGACACGACCGCGTAAAAGGCATTGTGCCGCGCCTTCCAAAGCCGGTTGCGTTCCTCAGGCGAACTCGCCCATTCGAAATCGCGCCCGCCATTGTCCTTCACGATATCGCGCACGAGTTGCACCTGCTCTTCGACGCTTCCGGACGATCCGTGAAACTCAAAGGCAAGCGTATCCTCGACCTTCAAATCGAGACCCGAATAACGATTGACGGCAGCGATCAATCCACGGTCCATAAGCTCCATACGGGCAACCGGAATACCCAATTGGACAACGGCGATAGCCGTCTCCACCGCCTGCAAGACATCTTCGAAGGAGCAGAGTGCTGCCGATATACTTTCCGGAATACCGTGCAGGCGCAAAGTGACTTCGGTGATAATGCCAAGCGTGCCTTCCGAACCGACAAAAAGCCGCGTCAGGTCGTAACCTGCGGAGGATTTGCGGGCGCGGGTTCCGGTGTGGACAACCCGTCCGTCAGGCAGAACGACCGTCAGAGCCAGAACATTTTCGCGCATCGTGCCATAACAGACCGCGTTCGTGCCGGAAGCGCGTGTCGCCGCCATGCCGCCTATCGAGGCATTGGCACCCGGATCGATGGGAAAAAACAGTCCCTGATCGCGCAGATGGGCGTTCAGTTCTTCGCGTGTGACACCGGCTTGTACCACACAGTCGATATCAGACGGGCTGACCCGCACGATAGCGTTCATCCGCGACAGATCGAGCGAAATACCGCCGCGAACCGCAATCAGATGCCCTTCCAGCGATGTACCCGCTCCGAAAGCGATGATCGGCACATGATGCGCGGCGCACAGCTTGACGGCGAATGAGACCTCTTCCGTGCTCTGCGCGAAGACAACCCCATCAGGCACGACACCCGTATGGTGGGATTCACCGCGGCTATGCTGCTCGCGAACGGCTTTCGATAGCGAAAAACGGTCACCGAACCGCCTGGACAGCGCATCGGTGAATTCTTGTGGGAGCGCGCTCATAGGCTAGCCTCCGTGATATATAGGGGATGTATCTCGTTCAATCGCCGGGTGCATGGGCGCATCCCCGCGTTCGAAGATGGAAAGGGTTCTGGCGAGGCGGAACTCGCCGGTCAACCAGCCGCTTTTCAGGCCGCCGCTTTGATCTTCTCCAGATGGCGCTCCAGAAATGGCAGGCTGTCCTGCCCCCAATAGAGTTCGCCTTCGAAGCGAAATGTCGGCAGGCCGAAGACACCGCGCGACTTTGCTTCTTCGTAATTGGATTTCCATGTTGCCTGAATATCCGCAGCACCGGCCCGCTCTTCCAGAGCTGCCGCATCGAAGCCAGCCGCATCGAGAATATGACGCCGAACTTCCGCCCGACCGATGTCCAGACCGTCTTCCCAGAATGCCTTCTGAAGCACGGCGGTCAAGCGGGCCCAATCGCCGCCATCCAGAATATGCCCGATGACGAGAAAGCCCGCGGGCGTCGGATCGGACAGACCGGCACGATCCTGAAGTTTCAAGGTCTTGCCGCGCACCGCGGCCCAGCGGCTCAAATCGGTCAGCCAATAAGCACGACGCGCCGCTGGACGGTTACGGGAATAGATCGCCCCATTTTCTTCAATCAGGGAAATCGGTATCGGTCGGATACCGATATTGAACCGTCGGGAAATTTCCAGAAGGGGAGCAAGACCGAGATAAGCCCAGGGTGAACCGATCCCGAAGTAGAATTCAATGACAGCCATTTCAGTTGTTTCCATTCGCTTGCCTGAAGGACCAATCGAAGACATCGAGGGCAGCATCCTTGGCAGCAAGAACGTGGGTTGGGTTACGATTGACGGCGACCGTCGCCAGTGCCCCTTCGTAAAGTAGCGCGAGATGCGCGACCGGCGCGGTTTCGGAAATTCCGGCACCGGTGAGAATTCGGGCAAATATGTCCCGGACGGAACGCTTATGTTCGCGTGCGATGGAGACGACCCGTTCGGATTCTCCATGCTCGGCAACCGCCAGCGCAAAGGCACAACCCCGAAATTCAGGACTGTCGGCCTTTTCGTGCAGCCGCTCGAAAATGATGCGGAGCTGATCACGAGGTTCAGATATATCGACGAGCACATCTTCCAGGGATTGAAGAACGCGCTCATGTCGCTCGCTCAGATAAGCCGCGACGAGATGCTCCTTCGATGGAAAATGGCGATAAAGCGTTGCTTTGGCAACACTTGCTTCCTCGATGATACGGTCCACGCCGACGGCGCGAATACCCTCCTTGTAAAACAATGCGCCTGCTACATTTAGAATTTGGTCGCGAATTGAAGCTCTCATTCAGCTTTCCGAAAGTTCGGTTCCCTTTATTGATTGTAGCGAATCGTCCGCGTCAAAGTGGACCATTCCGGTTACACTCATGCAGCCCGAGCAACCTGACCGATAATCACATTGATATCATCGAGTGTGATCGAGCCCGGACGTTTGCCGCTTTGCGCCAAACGCGTCGCCGCTTCCTGCACAGCACTGTTATAGGGCGTATCCACAGTATGAATTCGTCCGAGCTGGACAATTTCGCCATTCAGGTAATCAACCTCATTGGGCACCCCACGCGCAAAACTCTGCCACGTCGATTGCTGGCCGGGTTTAATGCCACTGTCAGCCGCAAGCCCCCATCCGGCGAGGCTGACGCGACGCTCCGACGGATCGGCAATATCATAGCCCGCCGCCTTCAGAACCCTTGTCGCTTCCTGAGATAACCGATCAGCAAAGTTCGAGAGCGCCTCCACGTCGCCGGAGAAAATCTCCAGAACATTCTTCACATTGTAAACCAGCTTCGCTGCTTTCCAGCGTTGCACATCGGATCGAACCTCTGTGAGGTAGTTTGCGCGAGCAAGATCAGCGCCGATTTTTCTTGCTGTCTCGTTTTCGCCCGACGGATAAACACCAACGACGACCGCTCCCACCTGCGGCGAACCGCCAGCGACAACGGTGCCAATTTCAGTAAAGCGCGCCGGTGTCAGGATACTCGCGCCATAAACATGCGCGAAACGTCGACTTGCCACCGCCTCGGCAGCAAGACCGTTTTGAAGCGTAACCAGAGGCAGCCTGAAACCTGCTGTTTCAGAGCTGTTCTCCAGCGGCTGGCGGGACCAGAAAGCCGTCGCAGCCTCGACGTCCTGCGCCTTCACAGCGAGGATCAGCACATCGTCCGTGGTCAGAGCCGGCGGCTCCTGCGTGTCATAGGCATTCAATTTGACAGTCTGCGTTCCGGAAGGCCGCTGATAGGTCAGGCCATGCGCGCGGATATGACGGATCTGCTCGCCCCGGCCGACAAGAGCGTAATCGATGCCGACACTTTGAAACTGGGCGGCGAGGCTGGCGCCAACAGCGCCGGCGCCGATGATGACATAGCGGGTCATGACAGTGTCCTTATTGCGTGGCCAGCGAATCCTTGAGATTCGCTTCGAAATTGATCTTCTTCAACGTTTCGAGAATCGTATCACCATAACGGTTATCGTAGGCGAACGACGCGTCAATCGCCTTGCTCAGCGCGCCGAAGCCGTAAACGACCTCAGCGATGCTGCGCGCCTCATCGATCCGTGCCTCATCAATGGGCAGCGGTAGAACACGGGTGTAGGACCAGATGAAATCGGCATTTTCCGGCGTCAGCTTGCGAACCTTGACCAGCGCCTCCTTGGCTTCCTTCGGATGACGGTTGTACCAGTCCTGATATTCGACATAACGACGGACAAGATCGCGAATGGCCGCGTCTTTCGCCGGGTCGGCCAGCGATTTTGAATTGGCGAGCAAGCCGCCCGGACTTCCCGGACCGACATCGCCGCTCTTGGCAATCACCGTCGCACCGTTCTTGATTGCCGGACCGTAGGAATCGATTGCGCCCGAAACCAGATCGACTTCGCCGTGCAGCAAGGCCAGCGCGCCCGCTTCATTGTTCAGCGTCACCGGCACGACATCCTTGGGCGTCAGGCCGAGATGCTTCAACGACTGGAGATAGAGGAGATAGTTGGTTGCGCCCGGCGACGATGCCCAACGCTTGCCGCGCACGGCATCGGCGGTCAGCTTCGTTATGCCGGAGTCCTTGGATGCCACGGTGACGAAGCGTTCGTGATTAACCGGATCGGCAGTCGCGGCAACCACAATCGACTTGTAAGGCACCGTGTCCTTCGTCCAGTCGGGATTGGCCGCAGCCTGTGCCTGAATGGCCGTGAACTGCGCGAAGTAGCTGACATCGACCTTGCCTGCCGAAAGCGCGGTCGCGTTTTCGACCGCATTCGGGAAGGTTGCAAATTCGATCTTATAGGGCGCATCCTTCCAGATGCCCGACGCTTCCCATGTTGGTTGCAGTTCCTGACCGTTCTGGCCGATCACAAGCGTAATCTGCTTTGCCTCTTCGGCCTGACCGGGCTGCACTATAACGGCCGCCAGCGAGAATGCCGAAAGGCTTAATGTCACGGCGCGGAGAAGCTGGGCCTTCGCCCGCTGATCCCCACTGTTTTTCTTGGACAAGATAAAGTTCATATATCGAAATTCCTTATAATGGGGCTTTTAGCTGTCATTGTGTATCGTCAGTCGTTTTCCGGAACGGAAACGCCAAGCTCGCGGAGCAGCCGGTGCCGCAACGATGCAGTTTCCTCAGAGGCCCGTTCCTGCGCGGATCGGTTTCGGACGAGTTGTGGCGGCACGGCGATATCGAGCGAGAACCGGCCATTTTTCAGCACAAGAATGCGATCGGCCAGAAGAATGGCTTCGTCCACATCGTGCGTGACGATCAACACGGCAGGCTGATGTTCGCGCCAGAGACCCTCGACCAGCGCGTGCATCCGAATGCGGGTCAGCGCATCGAGTGCTGCAAAAGGTTCGTCCAGAAGCAACAAGGTCGGCGCCCGCACCAGCGCTCGGGCGAGAGCAACGCGTTGCGCCTCGCCGCCCGAAAGATGTTTCGGCCAGGAGTCGGCCTTGGCTTCGAGGCCGACTTCCGCCAGCGCCTTGCGAGCGACGGCGCGTGCATTACCCTTGATACGGGCACCAAGCAGCACATTGCGCCAGGCCCGGCGGAACGGCAGAAGACGGTGTTCCTGAAAGACGACCGAACGATTTTGCGCCACGCGAACATCGCCCTCATTGGCGTGGTCAAGGCCGGCGAGAATGCGCAGCAAGGTCGTCTTACCGGAACCGGAGGCCCCCAGCAGGGCGACGAACTCGCCCTGCCCGATTGTCAGATCGACATGATCCAGAATGGTTTGATCACCGAATTTCTTCGAGACCTGCCCAAGAGATGCAACCGGGGACGCCACAGGAGGTGCAATTGGCGCGCGGATTTTCTGAACAGCCTCTTCCACTGGCTGAAAAGCCAAGGCGCTGTCGTTTCTGACGAGGGGATGGACGTTGGCGGCAATGGTCATTCGATTATCTCCACGGCAGGACGAGCTTTTCGATGGCACGCATGATCAGGTCGATCAGAACGCCCAGCACGGCGTAGACGAGAACGCAGGCCACGATCAGGTCGATGCGCATGGCGCCGCTTGCGACAAATATCAGATAGCCGATGCCGGCACGGCTGTTGGTCTGCTCGGCAACGATGAGCGCCAGGAGCGAGACACCCATGGCATAGCGTATGCCCACCAGCACGCCGGGGAGCGCCGCCGGCAGCAGAACCTGCCAGGTAATCTCAAGGGGAGAAAGCCCGAACGTTCTCGCGGCTTCCACCAGCTTGCTGTCGACATTGCGAACACCCGCATAGGTATTGAGATAAGCGGGGAACACGCAGGCGAGCGTGATGAGCAAGATTTTCGGGGCTTCCCCGATCCCGAACCAGATGATGAAGAGCGGAACCAGCGAAATGAACGGCACGAGGCGAACAATCTGGAAAGAAGAGTCAAACACTTCTTCCGCCAGACGCGACAGCCCGGTCCACAAACCGAAGGCGATCCCGATAAGAAGTCCCAGTCCCAAGCCGGCACCGGCCCGAAGCAACGATGCCGGTAAAGCGGCCTGAAAATCACCCGTCTCGACGAGTTCGGCAAAGGCGCTGACGACCTCCCCCGGCGAGGGGAAGGTCTGTGAATGGATCAGGCCCGTAGCACTGCCGATCTGCCAGACAGCAAGTGCCACCACCGGCAATACGAACCGCAGCAGATTCCGGGGCGCGAGCAGGCGCGCAGGAGCCAGCGTTTGTTGCGGCCTGGTGTCGAGTTTCTGGAGAACGACCGTGCTCATGGACAACCTATCAGGCGGCTGCCGCGCGGACGACGGAAACGGCGACCGACTGCTGTTCGCCGAGACCGCTGACGGCGGCGCGAATACGGTCGCCGGATTTCAAGGCCAGCTTTTCGGTCCCGTGAACGCGATCCGGGCTACCCGTCAAGATCACGTCGCCCGGCAGCAGGCGCAGCTTGCGCGACAGACGGGCAATCAGTTCCGGCACGGCGAAGATCAGATCGTTGGTATTGCCACGCTGAACCGGCGTGCCGTTGAAGTCGAGTTCAATGCCCAGATTGCCAAGGTCGCCCGCTTCGTCGAGCGAAACGAGTTCCGGGCCAATCGGTGTGAAGGCGGCCAGCGACTTGGACGGGTTGAGATAGGTTGCGCCGGGATTGCCCTCAAGCGTCGGCACCCTCACTACCGATGCGGGATCGAGAAGGTCCTGCGCCACGGTTGCGCCGGCGAGATAATCCAGAGCATCGCGTTCGTTGATCTCAAAACCTTCGCGCTTGATCACGACAGCCAGTTCAGCCTCGGTGAAAACCGCTTCGCTCGGCAGCGGGATTTCGTCATTGGGACCGGCAAGCGAAGTCAGGAATTTTGCGAACACACCGGGTTCGGTCGGGGTCTTCAGCCCGGAATGGCGAACATGCGTGTGATAATTCAGGCCAACACCGATGATCTGGCGCGGAGCAGAAACCGGCGAGCCGATCCGCTTGCCCTGCGGGCGGGCTTCTTCCGCAGAACGGGTAGCCGATGTCGCCCATTCGACGAATGCATCCCACTGCGCATAGATTGCCTGCGGATCGGAGGCAAAGCGTCCATCGCTGGCCTTGGCGACATCGAGAATGCCATCGGCAAGAATAAGCTTGAGGCGGCCGGAGTCATTGAGAATACGGGTCATTGAGCAGTTCCTTTGTTTGGAGCGTACCGGTTCAGGCTTTCGGTACCGAGGGTGAGAAGGACGGAATCTTCCTGTGGCGAATGGATGCGAGAACACAGCACATCGCGGAAATGGCGTTCGATGGAATTGGCGCGGGAAATTCCCGGATTGCCGAGCGCCTTGGCAGCAAGCTCGACGGCACGGATGAGCGAGGCCGAGATCGCGGCCTTGGCCGCAATCACACGACGGAAAGCCGTCTCGTCGCCTGCATCCATCCGGTCCGCAAAATGAAACAGCAGCGATTCCGCCTGAATGATATTCAGCTCGATTTCGCCAGCAACCGTGCGAATACGTTCCGTGGTTGCAATGGGCCGACCGAGACCGGATGGCACGCGATGATGGGCAAAGCGCGCAAATGCATCCTGTGCGGCTCTGGCGACACCGAGATAAAGCGACTGGATCAGCAGCACGGTCGGTGCGACGGCGCGCGCGTCCTGCTTCGTCTCGGCAGTGATGACCTCCGGATTGACGATATGGTCATGCGGCACCAACACATCGTCATAGACCACATCGTGGCTCTGCGTCGCGCGCAGACCCAGATGATCCCAGGCCGGTATGATCTCAATGCCCGGTGCCTTGGCGGGAACCACAAATTCTGCAACGCGCGGCGTCGCTTCATCAGTCACCGCCCAGGGCAGATGATAGCTGAGACCTGTTGACCCCGTGCAAAACATCTTGCGCCCTGACAGTACCCAACCCTCGCTGCTATAGCGCGCCTTGGTTGCCGGAAGCCCGCCGCGTGCGGGCGCACCGAGGTCCGGCTCTGCCCGAAAAGCATTGATCAGCGTCGGTCGTTCGTAGGATTCGGCCAGAAGCCGACGGTACAAATGCGGAGCGACCGCCCGCTTGTTGCCACCGACCTGCGCGGCATGGAATTGCAGATTCATCAGCATGATCAACGCCGCCGACGGATCGCCATATCCAACCGTCGAAACGAGACGTACCAGTTCCGCGACGCCGACATGTCGTCCGCCATGTTCGGGCCGAACAGTCGCAGTCAGAATGCCGGCATCGTGCAGCAGGGCGATTGTTTCCGAGGGGAACGACCCCTCTGCATCGTGAACCGGCGCATATTCGGCAATTGCCTGGACAATTCCGTCCGGGGCATCGAGCCTGTCGAGTTGCAGCGGGCGCACGTCGGGCGTGGCCAGACTCACAACCCCGGGATGGGCTTGTGGAGGCGTCATGTCTTCGTCCTGTGAATGCTGAAATTTATATGCCAGCCGGTTTCGCTTATTCCGCCGCCACACTGGACGGGCCAAGGCCGCGTTCCGCCAGACCGGCTCTCACCAGCGGCAGGACATAACGCCCGTAATCGATGGCATCGTAGAGATTGTCATAACCGCGAATGGAGATGAGTTCGGCTCCAAGATCGACGTAATCGAGAATGACACGAGCAACCGTTTCGGGACTGCCGACCAGCGCTGTGGAAGCACCGCGCGCACCGGTGGCGACGACCGGAGCAAACCACAATGCCTTATCGTGCACCTCCGACTGAGAGGCGAGTTCGAGCAAACGCTGGGACCCGATGTTCTGCGGTTGCGGACGCTTTGCTCCACCATGATTGGCATTCAGGCGATCCAGAATGCGGTGCGCCTTGGCCCAGGCCAACTCATCCGTTTCCGCGATGATCGGACGGAAAGTAACCCAGATACGCGGGCGGTCGGAACGACCTGCCTTGACGGCTTCAGCGTTCACATTGTCGATCTGCTGGCGCGTCGCGGCAAGCGGCTCGCCCCACAGGCCAAAAATATTGCCTTCCTTGCCACCAATCCGGTAGGCGTCGGGCGACGAACCGCCAACCGAAACCGGAATGTTCGCCTGGACCGGGCGGACGGAGCTGCGGAAGTTCTTGAACTGGTAATATTTACCGTCAAAGTCGAAAGGCTCGGTGGTCGACCAGATTCTTTTGATAATGGTGATATATTCTTCCAATCGCTCATAGCGCTCCGTCTTGGACAGGAAATCGCCTTCCTGTGCCTGTTCGGCATCGCTGCCACCGGCGATGAAATGCACCACGACACGTCCGCCCGACAACTGATCGAGCGTCGCCAATGCCTTGGCTGCGACCGTCGGATAAATCGTGTTGGGACGAAGCGCGATGATAATCTTCAAGTGCGTCGTGTTCGCGGCGATTGTCGCGCCTATCGTGAAATTGTCGAATGAAGACGATTCATAAGGAATCAACGTATAATTAAATCCGGCATCTTCGAGCGCTCTAGCATAACGAACGAGATATCGAGGATCGACCGGAGACCCCGGAACAGGATTTATATCGGTCGAAGCGTTCGGATAGGTAATACTGATGAATTCCACGGACATGTTACACGCTCGCTAAAAACGCTTGTCGTTGATAGCGATACGTTAGAGGCGCAGACTCAAAAAGAGAACAACCTGTCTTTCTATATTATACAAATTTGGTAGATTATATTTCCAACCGAGCGTCCGTTAGCTTCAAACATATTATAATCGAAAGGATATGTGTGAATTGCAACCGCGGGCATGACGTGCCCTGTTAAAATGGTTCGGGATTTTAATGGCCTGCCCGGACCGCCAAACCAAGCACCTCAATATTAACACTCGGGTAGGAGGAGTCGCCTTAATTGGGGAGCGGACGCAGCTCTCTCCGTAGGCCGTCTTTCATGCGCTGATCGACATGGCGATGCCTCGCCATGTTACAATGGCGTGGGAGCGAAGCTCTCGATGATCTGCGGCGGAGAGATGTTTGTAGTGAAGAAGGAAGAGATTGGCGATCGGGCCATGGATTGAAACACGGTATTCCGCTACTGGTGGATTTTGTCATCCTGGCCGGAAACACCGGCTATACCAAGGCTTTGGAAACCAGCGCATGCAATTCGACGAGTACAAGGCTCTGGCTTCCTGTATTATCAGCGACTTCCTCAGCATCAGCTGCGGCGAGCGCAATGAGATCGGTCGTGCCTCAGAGTTGTATTTTTGTTTTCTCACGTAAATTCTAGCTGATTGGTCCCAGCATGTGATGGTGTAGAATTGTCACCGACACAGCGGAGGGAGCTATGGGCCAAATTCTCCACGGCAGCGCCAAGACCACCCACGCCATTCGAGCAGAACTACAGCGATCGAAAGCTTCGGCCGCGCAGCTCGCCGCGCGTTTCGGGATCAACGAGAAAACGGTCCTGAAGTGGCGCAAGAGGCGTTCCGTCGAAGATATGCCATGGGTCCGAAAGAGCGCTGCAGTACGGTTCTGGCGCCTGTTGAAAAGGCCGCGATCGTAGCGCTGCGGGTCCAGGCACTGTTACCGTTGGACGATGTCTATATTGCGCTCAAGGATGTCATCCCGCATTTGACCCGTTCTTCGCTGCACCGGTGCCTGCCACGCCACGGCATATCTCGTCTGCCTAAAGGCGACCGGGGAAAAGCCCAGGAAGTTCAAAGACTACGAGGTTCTCTACTTCCATATTGACATTGCCGAGCTCCGCTATGAGGGCGGTAAAGGCTTTCTCTTTGTCACGATTGATCGGACCAGCAAGCTGGTGTTCGCACGTATTTATCGTAAGGCCACAAAATGGGCGGCAGCCGGGTTCCTCAAGTCATTGATCAGAACAGTGCCTTACAGGATTCATACAATCCTGACGGATAATGGTGTGCAATTTGTCCAGCGAGAGCAAGGTACGAGCCTCACTTTCCCGCATATCTTCGGGCGGGTCGCTCTTGAAAACGACATTGAGCATCGGCTGACAAAACCATATCATCCGTGGACCAATGGTCAGGCCGAGCGGATGGTGCGGACGATCAAGGAGGGTGAAGCGGAACAGGAATTGATCCGGCGAATCAATTCCCCGCTGAACGTCAAATCTTTCCACTACAGCTCCATCAACGAAATGCGCCGGCATGTGCGTGATTGGCTGACTGCATACAACTTTGCCAAACAACTCAAAGCCTTGAAGTTCAAGACACCCTATGAAGCCATTCAGGAACTCTGGATCAAAGCCAGAGGCCTTTATCGTCAATCCGAACCATCACATGCTAGGACCAAACAGCTAGTGGAAGCTTTCGAGCGCTTTAACACTTTTGATTTTATTTCAACGTCCGAAAGCGCGCGCCGGGATGATAATCCGGCAAGCGGCTGCCGGCACCGAAGAGACGGTTGCGCAGACTGGATTTTTCGTAAGATGTCTTATAGCGACCACGTTCCTGCAAGACGGGCACAACCAAATCGACAAAATCGTCGTAACATTCCGGCGTGACCGTACGGGCGAGATTGAAACCGTCGATTTCCCCGTCGTCGATCCAGCTTTCCAACTCATCGGCGATGACGGATGGTGTGCCGGCAATCAACGGATAACGTCCGCCAAGCGCAAGTTCTTTGAGAAGGTCGCGCTTGGTCCAGCGTTTCGTCTGCGCCAATTCGGTGGCCGACTGAATCGCGTTCGACGTTCCATATTCGATTGCATCATCGAGATCGTATCGCGAGAAATCGATACCCGTGCTGGCCGAAAAATGCGCCAGTCCCGCTTCCGGGCTGGCATAGCTCAAATATTCCCGGCGCTTTTCCTGCGCTTCGTGCTCGGTTCGTCCTGGAATGATGGAAATTCCGATGAATATCTTGATGTCGTCTGGTTTGCGGCCTTCTGCAACAACCGCCTCGCGCAACGCCCTTGCCGTCGTACGGGCCGCGGCCTTGTCGGTAGCCGTGATGAAAATGCATTCGGCGTGCCGGGCGGCAAACCGCCGACCGCGCCCGGACGTTCCTGCCTGATAAAGAACAGGGGTCCGCTGAACGGACGGTTCCGAGAGGTGATAGCCTTCAATCTGATAGAACGCTCCCTGATGATGGATCGGTCGGACTTTGGCAAAATCGGCATAGATGCGCGCGGCCTTGTCGGCGCGAACGGCATCGTCATTCCAGCTTCCCTCCCAGAGCTTATAGAGCACTTCCAGATAGTCCTCAGCCCTGTCGTAGCGCGTGTCATGCGCGGTCAATGCGCCCTGCCCTACAGCACGTGCGGCGCTGTCGAGATATCCGGTGACGATATTCCAGCCTATGCGCCCATCGGTCAGTTGATCGAGCGTGGAAATGCGGCGTGCAAATGTGTAGGGAGGCTCGGCATTGGCGTTGACCGTGATGCCAAAGCCAAGATTTTCCGTTACTGCGGCCATGGCCGAAACCAGCAGCAACGGGTCATTGACCGGAAGCTGGATCGACTCCTTCAAAGTCAGCTCAACCGATCTCTGATAGACGTCATAGACACCGATAATGTCGGCAAGAAAAATCCCGTCGAACAATCCGCGTTCGAGCGTCTTTGCGAGCGACGTCCAATAACTGATCTTCTTGTAGTCGGTTGACCTGTCACGCGGATGCGTCCACAGGCCATGATTAATGTGCCCCACGCTGTTCATGTTGAACGCGTTGAGAAGTATCTGCTTTTTCATTGCTGTTGTCACTAATCGCTAGATCGCGCCATGGCGCGGTGGACGCTTGCCATTCAGGTGAAAGTTTCCGACCGCCTGATATTTCCAGCGCACCGGATCATGAAGCGTATGTGTGCGGGCATTTCGCCAATAACGATCAAGATTGTCTTCCGACTGCGTTGAAGAAGTGCCCGAAAGCTCGAACAGTTTGTTGGCTGCCAGCAAACTCGCTTTGGTCGTGAGGATGCGAGCCTTGGCCACAGCAATCGAAGCGCGGGCAACACTGTCTTCATCCGGAGCCTGCTGCGCTTCATCCACCGAAGCAGCGGCGCGCTCCACCAAGGCTTCGGCTGCCCGCAGCCGCACGCGAACATGGCCAATCTGGTGCAACAGGAGCGGATCGTCGGAAGCTTTCTCGACATTCGCATCCAGCCATGGGCGTGATCGTTCGCGAACAAAACGCAATGTTTCTTCAAATGCACCGAAGCCAATACCGAGATCGATTGCAGCGTGCATGATCTGGGCGTGGGGGCCAATGGTCGTCGCGCGATCGAACGAAGCCTTGAAAGGCACGATCCAGTCTGGCTCGACTTGCACATTCTCGAAAAGGACGGATCCGCTCCCCGTCACACGCTGCCCGAACCCGTCCCAGTCGTCGATAATCGTTACGCCCAGTGCATTGCGCGGGATAAATGCGAGATAGCTCACATCTTCGCCGCCTTCTTCGGCCACGACCAGGGTGGGAATCCAGTGGGCGTAAATTGCGCCGGTGCAATAGAATTTCTCGCCGCGAACGTACCAGCTCGTCCCATCGCGAACCAGACGGGTACGGCGCTTGAAATCGCGCTTACCGATTTCGGCAAGAGCGTTTCCAAAGCGATCTCCGGCCAGCACCCGCCCGAAGAAAAACCGTTTCTGCTCTTCCGAACCGCCGACGCGCAGCACCTCGAGCGCATAGAAATGGTTCTGGGGGATTTGTGCCAGCGAGCCGTCTGCCGCAGCAATGATCGCGATGATCCGCGCCAGGGTAACGGTAGAAACTTCGGCTCCGCCATAGGCCCTCGGCACCGTCACCCCCCAAAAGCCGCTGGCGCTATATGTTTCCAGTTCGCTCCAGGGCAGCAATCGCCCGGCATCACGCGCGCTTGCAGTGCGGGCAAATTCGACCGCCAATTGTCTGGCTGCGGCGATCGCCTCGCCATCGCTAGCTATCAAGGTGGGCCGTGCAGCGGCTTCTGGGGCTGCATGCGTGGCTGGTTGAGACCGTGCATTCATCGCTTCGTCCGCCTCTATCAGTTCCATTGATGGCGTACCGGAAGGGCACCATTCAGATAATAATTTCCGAGAAGATGATACTTCCAGCGCACCGGATCGTGCAGTGTATGCACCCGCGCATTGCGCCAATGCCGGTCGAGCCCATGCGCTGCACGCGTGGCGCTCGATCCGGCAAGGTCGAAAAGCTTTTCACTGGCTTCGAGCACGATTTCGGTCGTGAGGATTTTCGCCTCAGCCACAGCAACCGAGGCTTTTGCACTGGTTTCCGCAGTGACGGGCTGCACACTCAATGCGTCCAGAATACCGGCAGCATGATGCAGTAACGCCTGCGCTGCTTCCAGTTCCGTCTCCAGATGGCCGATTTCATGAATGATGGTCGGATCGTCCGCAGCTCTTTCCAGGCCCGAATCCATCCAGGGTCGCGCGCGGTCACGGACAAAAGCCATTGTTTCGTCGATGGCGGCACGCGCGATACCCGCGTCGATTGCCGCCTGAATAATCTGGGAAATCGGCCCCCACAGCCCCGGCTGATCGGCAGCGGGCCAGACGGGCACGACCTGTATCGGCTCTATCGGAACATCATCGAATTCCACCGTTCCACTCGCTGTCGTACGCTGACCGAAGGACGACCAGTCGTCAATGACAGTCAGCCCCGGGGCATCGAAACGAGCCCACACTTGCACGGGGCGACCTTCGTCATCGATAGCGCGCGTCGGAATCCAGTGTGCAAACAATGCGCCCGTCGAGTAAAATCGCTGTCCGGTGAGCCTTAATCCTCCAGGCTTGGCTGTTACACGTGTCGCGACATGGCTAATCGACTTGCGTCCCCGTTCAGGACCCGCATTACCGATCCGCTCTCCTTTAAGGACATCGGCATAGAAGCGCTGTTTTTGTTCTTCCGAACCGAGATCGCGCAAAAGCGCCAGCACGCCAAAATGGTTTTGCGGAATCTGCCCGAGCGAAGGATCTGCGGCGCAGAGAATTTCAAACACGCGAACCAGCGTTACGAAGGAAAGTTCGGGGCCGCCATAGGCTTTCGGCACGGTAATGGTTCCCAGGCCGCTTGCGCTATAGGCTTCGATTTCATCCCATGGCAGAATGCGGTGTTTATCGCGCAGGGCCGCATTCTTGGCAAAACGGCTTGCCAGCGTTTCGGCTGCGTCAATAGCCTCTTCGTCCGTTGCAATCGGGCGCACCGCCGTTGCCGGCGCGGGGCGTCTGGTATGATTGGCGCGACGCTCCGCGACGATGCTCTTCCTGCCCATTCAATTCTCCTCGTTCATCTATCGATTGCGCAATCGCTGTACCGCAAAGTCACCTGCGAACTGCACGATTGTGACCATGGCAATCAGCACTACGATAACGGCCAGCATGACGGTCGTATCGAACCGCTGATAGCCATAACGAATAGCCATGTCGCCCAGCCCGCCAGCTCCGACGGCGCCCGCCATCGCCGAAGCGCCGATCATGGTCACGACCGTTATGGTAAAACCGCCTACGATACCGGGAAGCGCTTCAGGAAGTAGCACATGACGCACGATGTGCCATTTGCGGCAGCCCATCGCCTGAGCAGCCTCGATCAGGCCCTTGTCCACTTCGCGCAGGCTGACTTCCGCGATACGCGCAAAGAATGGCGTCGCGCTGATCGACAGGGGAACAATGGCTGCCCACACGCCAATCGTAGTACCCGTCACAAGTCGGGTCAGCGGCAACAGCGCCACCAGAAGGACAATGAAAGGCGTGGCGCGAAATCCGTTGACGACAGCAGAAATGATCCGGTTCAACTTTGGCGCCTCGAAGAAGCCGCCGGGTGACGAAACAACCAGAAACACCGCGATGGGAATTCCGATCACCAGCGCAATCAATGCCGACACACCAACCATATGGACCGTATCGATAAATGCCAGCCAGAGGCGGCTATACATTGCGGCGGACATAACCGAGTATCCTCACGCTGCCGACCTGCCCGCGCAGGGCGTCGATATTTTCAGGCACAACATCCCTCGCCGCGATCAGAAGCGTTCCATGAGCATGTCCCTGGATACGGTCGATGGAACCGTGCAGCAGGCTGAGAGAGCAGCCTAGCACCGTTGCCAATTGCGAAAGGTCCGGTCCGGCTCGCTCCCCGCCCGTATAGCGAATTTCCAGAACCGTCTCACCGCCGCTTACGGGCGAGGTCTCAAGATCAGCCGCGATATCGTCGGGCACGTCATGCTTCAGCGGTTGCAGCAAGGCGCGCGTAGCCGCATGTTGCGGCGCACCGAAGACCTGCCAGACCGGCCCCTTCTCGGCAATGCGGCCCTCTTCCAGAACAAGAACATTGTCGCAAATCTCACGGATAACGCTCATTTCATGTGTGATGAGAACGACCGTTAATCCCAGCCTGCGATTGATATCCTTCAGCAGTTGCAGAATGGAAAGCGTTGTCTCCGGATCGAGTGCCGATGTTGCCTCGTCGCACAGCAAGATTTCGGGCTTGTGCACAAGCGCGCGGGCAATGCCGACGCGCTGTTTTTGCCCGCCGGAAAGACGAGACGGGTAGACGTTATGCTTGCCCTCCAAACCGACCAGAGCCAACACTTCGTCCACCCGTTCGTTGATTTGCGGTCTCGGCACCCCGGCGACTATCAGAGGAAGCGCCACGTTCTGCCAGACTGTCTTGGCGGACAGGAGATTGAAATGCTGGAAAATCATGCCGATACGGCGGCGCAACGCAACAAGTCCGTTTTCATCCAGACGCCCGATGTCCTGTCCATCGACGAGGACACGGCCTTCTGTCGGCTCCTCCAGGCGATTGATCGTTCGAAGCAGGCTGGATTTACCTGCCCCGCTTCGACCGATTATGCCGAATATGCCACCGGCGGGGATCGCAAGATCAATGGCTTCAAGTGCATTCACTGAACCGACGGATGAGACATAGGTTTTGCTCAGCCGTTCGAAACTGACCGAACCGGCGCGGATCGCAGGAGCGACGGCTGATGTCGCCACCGCCATTGCTGCGGAACGTATCGGCCTTGCCGTCGTCCCGAAAACCTCTCCGCTCAGTGCTGCCATGAGAGCGTGTAGAGATTGCCGTTGGAATGGTAGGCCTTGTCGGCAGCCTGACGGACAGCATCCGAATGCTGATAAAGCTCCACCAATTTCTTGAGTGTCGGGTCGTCCTTGCGATCTTCCTTAACCGCGAACAAAATCGCAAAACGACGGTCATCGATGCCCGAATAGAGCAGCCCTGAACCCGGATCGAACAGACCGGAAGCGGCGATGAAATGCGGATAACCGAGCGCCAGATCGACATCGCCGGTTACTCGCGCCAGTTGTGGACCCTCAACCTCGGTGAAGGTGAGGTTTTTCGGGTTCTCAACAATATCGTCAAGCGTGCCCTGAAAGCCGACGCCTTCCCGCAGCTTGATCAGACCGGCCTTCTCGATCAACAGCAGTCCGCGCCCCTGATTGACCGGGTCATTGGCAATCGCGACTTTTCCATTCTGCGGTATCTCATCGAAGCTTTTGTGCTTGAGCGAATAAAGTCCAATATTGGCAAGAATGCCCGTTCCGACGTCACTCAGCTTGTAACCACGGTCCTTGATCGCATTATCGAGAAACGGACGATGCTGGAAATAATTGACATCGATATCCCCGGCATCCAGCGCAACATTCGGCGTGGTCCAGTCGGTGAATTCGACAGGCTGGATTTCAATACCCGCTGCCTTCGCTTCGGGTAAAAGCGCCTCGACCGTTTCGGCGTAAGCTCCCGGCACGACCCCTATCTTCACCGTCTCGGCATGAGCCGCAGCCGTAACCGATAATGCAAGTGTCGCAACGACACTGAAAATCGCTAATTTCATCATAATCCCCTCGTCGGAGTGGCGATTTCGGACAGCGGTTGCAATCTCTGCTTCCGTTGATCGTCACACGGCCCTAAATAGCTTCGCCGAGCAGATTTTCAGGCCTAAACTCGCGCTTGATGGAAGGTTAATCGATATTTTCTATAAAAAAAGTATTCTATTTTCAAACTTGCGCTCAGCGAAGAAAATCCATTCCAAAAATGCAAGCCACCGAAACATTGGGTACAACAAGGAAGAAACGAAACAGTTATCCCGACAAGGAGAGCAAAGCTCGTGCCGGTTCCGCTTACGGGAAACAGCACGTTCAATCTAAATGGAGTACTGAACTTGCTGATAGAAAATCTCCATTTCGGCGACAAACCGGCCAAAAGAAATTAAATCTAAAATTTCTGACACCGCGCAGCGACGCATTTCTTTATGACGCCCCACCTCTCTGCAACGATAAGATATGGATAATATCAAGGTCATATATCTTATTATCGCTGCGCTGCCGTTTTTGTGCTGGGCGCTGATCCTGTGGGTAATTTCCTTACCTCAGACAGCAAAGCGATCGGAGGACAACAGAGGTCTGTTGGTGCCGAACAATGAATGTCCGATTGAGGTTATCGCCAATCCATACGGATTGGTTTTTCCCCTCGTCTTAGTAGAACCCGCCCGCAGTCAACCATACGTCTCCGGTAATAACTGGCGCTAGTGGACTAGAACTATCAATAAACCGACTGCAGCAATTGTGACGAAGCCGAAGCAGGGATCTTGAGTCTTGTCGTATCGGGTTGCGACCAGACGCCAGTTGTTGGGCTTATGGCAGTGTTTATTCTTTAATTGCAGCAACGCATTGGCCCTTGGACGAACTGATCCATCCTGAAATTCGGCGACATTGACGATATGGAGATCGCAGTCGAGATCATCGGCGGGAAGCGTAACGGGGTCTATTACCTGTAAATAGACTATCTATTCACTCAATTTCGTGCAAAAGCATGCGCGCCAACCATTGGCGACTATCGGTGGAGTGTTCATGCTGACGAAGAAGGGCAAATATGGTTTGAAAGCACTGGCGCATCTTGCCTTGCTTGAACCCGGCGAAAGCGCGTTCGTCGCCGAGATTGCTTCCAGGAACAATATCTCCAAAAAATTTCTCGACGCGATTCTTCTGGAACTGCGCAACGACGGCATCCTGCGTTCCAAAAAGGGCCCCGGTGGCGGCTATAGCCTTTCCAAACCGGCAGCCGATATCACGATAGGCCAGGTGGTCCGCGTTCTCGACGGACCGCTCGCACCCATCCGCTGCGCAAGCCGCATGGCGTATCAGCCCTGCGAAGATTGCGAAGATCACCGCGCCTGTCAGGTGCGCCGGTCAATGCTGCTCGTGCGCGAAGCCATCGCCGGCGTTCTTGATTCCATGACGCTGGAACAATTCGCCCGCAACGGTGGCCTCGAAGACGACAGCACCGCGCCGGAATGGGCCAAGTTAAGCGCCTAAACTCAGCCTGATATAATGCCTCAAAGCCTCTAGCAGTTGCGCTGTCGGCTAAATCGCGCATCTTTAGCGTCGAGTTTTTCAAATAATTACCGTGCGGCGCTTAGATGAAGCGTCAGTAGTTCAGGAGGGGCCAGCGCAATATTCGTACAAACCACCATTATCGACAGTGGCTGCCATCCTGACTACGCTCATGAATACCTTTATATTTTCTGACGTCGTTGACGGTACGCGCGCGCACTTGCCTGATCTCCACATGGAGACATGGCACACCAAACCCGATTACCTGCCCGTGATTTATCAACGAACATCACATGACAGCGGGGCGAAGCGCATTGTTTGATGCGCGTGCGATATGGCCCGGTGAAAACATCAATAGCATCGCGTGCGATAACGCCAAGAATTTCGTTCATTTCGGCTGGCTCGGGCGGCTCGGCACTACAGCCATCGCAAGCAATACGCAAAACCGGCATACCTGAACGGGCATGAGCGTTGATCAAGGCAATATCCGACACCGAAATCTCACTTTGATTGATACGATTGTCGGCCAGTCTGAATATTGCCTCTCGCAAAGATTTGGTCTTTGCAAGCTCCTCGTCCGTCACAGAACCTGCAAGCGGTGGTAACGCCGCTTCACAAAGCCATCGGTCGAGAAGTGAGGGCTCCGAAAGGCGGTCAATACCCTTGGTTCTGTCTTTTGACGCCGCGACTGTCGCAACAAGATTGAGCGCAACACTATCCGAGCGAAACAAGAAGCGCCAGCTTCCTTTTTTCCGGCGTTCTTTCGGATGCCTGGATTTTGCGTCAGTTATGTCCATCAGTTCGCTCTTTGCGTGACAGGCCGTCCAGCTTTGAAAGCTGGACGATACTTATGAGATAAGTGCTGACAAAATCAACTGTTCGCCGAAGGTGTCGCCAACTCCAGATCAACGGCATATCTGCCAATTTCCTGTATTTTTACAGCCACAGGATCATGCAGCGTGTAGATACGAGCATCACGCCAATAGCGATCCAGCCCTTGCTTCAAAGTCGCAGAACGCGCGCCAACGGCTTCAAAAATGCGCGATGTTACTGACAGCGCTGCTGCGTCCGAAGCAACCTTGGCCTGTGATATGAGATCAGCAATCTCGCCACGGCGTTCCGGTGTCAAACGGTTCTCATCAATGTCTGCAACCAGTTCGCCAAACGCCTTGTTGGCGACAGTTGAAAGCGCAAAAGATGCGTTGGCTGAGGTGATAGAATTGCCAATTGTATCGGCGATATAGTCCGGCACTGATGTGTTCTGGCCGTTTTTGCGCAAGTGCAATTGCGACAATGCAGTATCAATTGCCCCTAACGCCGTTCCATTGAGAAAATTGACGAACATGATCTGAAAAGCCAGCGAGCCTATCGATTCATTGAGGGGACGCTTTGTTGGATCGGCTGCCGATGTGCTGAAAATCGCGTCATCCGGAATAAATACATTTTCAAATACCAGACTGCCTGAAGCGGAGCGACGCGCACCAATGCCATCCCAGTCATCAGCATGGACAATGCCCGGTGTTGACGCATCAAGAACGAACGTCAAACGTTCCTCATGGCTATCGGGCGCGCGATAGCTTTCACCAACGACCAGCCGGTCAGCTGTGTGTGCGGCAGTTGCGAAGCTTTTCCTGCCATTGGCAAAATATCCGCCATCAACCCGCTTAAGGTCTGCGGCAGGACCACCTGGATTGTTGGCACCACCCCAAAGTGTCGGCGTCCGCAACGAATCTGCCACGGCTTTTGAGAACACCGGCCCACGCCCGGCAATCTCAATACGCAGAAGATGCATATAATTATAACCGAGAAGTGCTGCACTCGATAAATCGATGCGTGAAATTTCCCGGATTGCAAAAAGGGCATGTTGCCAGCGTGTGCCGATCGCTTCCCGACGGTCGTCAGCTTTGCGAAACAGCGCCAGACCATCATCAATGGTTAGTACTGCCAGACCGGACTGCCGAAGAAGTGCTGCTTCCTCAACGGGGGCGGAACCTTTACGGTCCCGCTCTACCACATGCGGCGCAAGCTCAGTTTTAACCTGCTCGACACGCGCCCGGATGTCCGCCTCGATTGGCGGATCAAACCATTGCTCATGTCGGAAAGATTGGGCATGTGCATTCATGGTTTCACATCCAAAACGGCCTTACCATGCAAACGCCGGTCAAGAAGGGCGGCGACAGCCTGGTCAAACTGGTTCCAGTCGCCGCGCCACTTAACTTCTGTCTTGAGCTTGCCCTCAGCCAGCCATCGCAGCAGTGCCGTGAGATAAGAGCCTACCCGATACTCGGAAATCAGGAAGCCATGAATGTGACGCCCAACCGGACCAACCGTGCCGAGATGACCAAACACTGCGTCTTCCCCTGAAGCCCAGCCGAGGCTCTGCACATTGCCATGACGGTTAAGAAGCTTGAAAGATTGCACGAGTTGCGCCCCGCCGACACTCTCGATCACCAGATCGATGCCTTCCTTCACATCATCAAGGCTGGTCACAACAAGGTCCGCACCAAGTTCTGTCAGACCCGCTGCACTGGCTTCCGATCCCACAGAGGCGATAACACGCGCACCACCCAGCCGTGCGAGCTGGATTGCAAAGCGGCCTACGCCGCCAGAAGCACCGGTGATCAGAACTGTCTTGCCGAGAATAGGCCCACCAAGCTGCAAGGTCGCCAGCGCCGTAACAGCTGCCGTTGGCAGGGTTGCAGCTTCTGCCGGATCGACACCCTCCGGAATGACCGCGATATCCTCAACATGCGCAATGCGCTTTTCAGCCCAGGCTCCAAGTGGGGCGCGTGTGACAACCAATGTTCCAATGGAAGGCGCTTTGGTTTGTGGGCCAACGGCTACAATCACACCGGACGCATCCCACCCAAGAACCGTACCATCAGCCTCAAGACCGCGCGCACCACGCCGGGTTTCACCGAAATTCAGCGAGGTGTGTGTGACATCGATAAGCACTTCCCCATAACCCGGCTCAGGGGTCGGTCGCGTGGCGAAACGCAGACCGCCGGACGTTGCCTTATCTGTCTCGATAACTCGAATGGTCATGCGGTCATCCTTTCCAGACGTCCTGCAATCGAAGCGCCGCGGGTAACGACGTTATAAACAAAGCTGTTAAGCTCAACACGCTGGCGCAGGTCTTCCAGCTCAGCGTCAGATGCGGGAGACTGGATTTTCGCGGTATAGCGAAGTTCCAGATCAACTGGCTCGCTTGAGCCTGTTCCGATTTGTCCCGGTTTGCTGACAGCTTCAGCGACAACTTCCAGCGCATCGATCTCGATATCGAGCAGGGAAGCCTGAATGAGAAAGCCATGATTGAGGCAACCAGCAACAGCGCCGATCAGCAATTCACCCGGGGCTGGACCAAGATCAAAGCCACCGCCAGCGGGCGATCCATCGGTGATAATCTGAAAATCACGAATGAAAAGACGACGGATACCGCTGCGTCCTTCGGCCACAACGCTGGCGGAAAGCTGGCCGGTGCCTGCAGGCTGTCCCTTTCGTGCGTCGTGCAGCTTTCTCTTGTGTCGGATATATTTCGTCAGACCACTGGTCATAAGTATTTCCTGTATTCTGTATATTGGAAGAGAGGCTTATTCAGCAGGTTTGATTTCGTATGGCAGCGTCCAGTCATCCCGGCGGATGTCCCATACGACTTTGTTGCTATAGGCATAGGTTTGCGGCAGATCCCAAAGGAAGACGGCAAGCGCTTCATCAGATGCCACTTCGGTCGCACGTTTGACTGATGCAAGCTCGGCGTCCTTGGTGAGTGCGCCTTTTGCCTGCTTCACTGCTTCGTCAAAGGCTGTTGGAACGGGTCCAATTGTCTGAAAATGCGTGCTGCCGAGATAGGTCAGTGTTTCGGCAGCGATGCTTGCCGTATCCGCGTAACCAAACCACGTCAGGCCAGCGGCTTTGTCAGACGCCGCGCGCTCGGCATGGGACGAGGCAGGCAGAATATTGAGCTGCACACGGACACCAACCGCTGCCAGCTGGGCCGCGACAATCTGCGCTGCCTGCTCTCCACCGACATAGGTGCCTTTGCCAAACACCATCTCGGCATCAAAGCCATCCGAATAGCCCGCTTCCGCAAGCAGTGCTTTGGCCTTCTTGGGATCATAAGGCCATGGCTTCAGGTCTGTGTTGTAGCCCTCGTGGAAGCTGGTGATAATCTGGCTGTTGGCGGGGCTTACCAATCCTTTGAACAGCGCCTTGGTAATGGCTTCCTTATCAATGGCGTAGTTCAAAGCCTGCCGCACGCGCACATCATCAAGCGGTTTGATATTGGTGTTGAAACGGATGATCTGTACGCGCGTGCTTGGGCGCGCACCTGCCACCAGATTACCATTACTTTCGAGCTGTGCGAGATCCTGCGGCGCGATAACCGCTGCGGCATCAATCTCGCCGGATTTCAGGCCGTTAATCTTGGCTGCAGCATCGACCACAACTCGGAACTGCGCCTTGGTGAAGGGTGCTGCCTTGCCGAAATAATGTTCATTGGCTTCAAGGCGAACTTCGCCCTCTGGATTATAGCTCGCCAGCTTATAGGGGCCGGTGCCAAGAGCTTCAATCGCTGGATTGTGTGACTTGGCCCATTCCGGTTCCAGATAGAAAATGCCTGCCAGACGTTTGGGAAACTCAATGTCGGGCGCTTTCAGCGTAAAGGCAACCTGATGCGGTGAAAGGACTTCAACCTTATCAACCGCCTTCATCGACGAGACGATCCAGCTTGGCTTTTCGGAAGATAGAATGCGCTCGATGTTCCACTTAATGACGTGAGCATCAAATGGCACATTGTTGGAGAAAACCACGTCGTCGCGCAGATCAAACACCCAACGTGTATCCGACTCCTGTTTCCAGTCCTTGGCCAAAACACCCACCAGTTTGCCTTCACCATCAAGGCGCGTCAGTGGCGAATAGATTGAGGCGATGATGCTCAGATCGCCGCGCAAATTGCCCCCGACGGCTGGATCAAGGGTCTGCAAGGCGTAAGGCAGCGCCACCACCAATTCATGGGTCTTGCCATAGTCCGCAGGTGCCTGCGCATGGGTTGCTGATAGCGTTGCAGACATGAGAAGCAGGCTTGCTCCCATCAGTCTCAATACGTGCAATGATCGTTTTACAATCATGTGTCTTTTCCAGTTTTTGTGTTCAGATTTAGAACTTGGGAGCGACAAACGGCTTTCTGCCGGGAATGGCCGCAAGCAACTGTTGAGTGTAAGGATCAGCAGGAGCCTCAAAGATGCGGCGGGTTTCGCCACGTTCGACGATTTCACCGCCACGCATCACAACGACCTCGCGACAAAGCCGTGCAATGACCGATAGATCGTGAGAAATGAGCAGTTGCGCAGTGCCATGCCGACGCTGCATGTCTTCCATCAAAGCAAGCACGCGCTCCCGCGATGTGGAGTCGAGTGCAGCAACTGGCTCATCGGCGATGAGAAGTTTGGGGCTGGGTGCAATCGCCCGCGCGAAACCTACGCGTTGGCGCTGTCCTCCCGATAGGCGTCCCGGCAAACGATGCCACAAAGCCGGATGGATACCGACTTCTCCGAGCAAGCCTTGCGCAATTCTCAAAGCTTCAGCTTTGCGAAGCCCTTTGGCAAACAAGGGTTCCGCCACTGTGTTCACGATGCTTATGCGTGGATCGAGAGACGAATATGGATCCTGAAACACATACTGTACGTGGCCTGAGCGTGTCCTTGGAGGTCGAACATTGCCATCAATCAGGATATGGCCGTTATCTGCGCGCTCCAGTCCGGCAATAATCCGCGCCAGCGTGGTTTTACCCGAACCGCTCTCGCCAACAATCCCCAGTGTCGTTCCAGCCTTCACCGAAATATCGACACCACCAAGCGCGCGCGGGCCATTGCGAAATGTCTTTTGAAGTGCTTTGACTTCAATAAGTGGAGGTTGGGAAGCAGCATCATGATGCGCACCACTCGCGGTCGCAAAAGTCAATTCACTTGCCTTCAGAAGTGATCCCGCAGCGCGGCTCTTGGGATTTGCAAAAAGATCGAGCGTAGCGCCGCTTTCAACGATCGCCCCGCCGTCCATGACAGCAACACAATCCGCTCGATCCCGGATCACGCCCATGTCGTGTGTAATCAGGAGAACACCGAACCCATGACGTTTTTGCAGCCGTGCAATGAGATCAAGAATTTGCGCCTGAACCGTTACATCAAGTGCAGTCGTCGGCTCATCCGCGATGAGCAGTTTCGGCTGCCGCGCTAAAGCCATCGCAATGACAACGCGCTGCGCCAGCCCGCCCGAAAGTTCATGTGGCCATGCGGTCAGCTTCTTCAGCGGCTCGCTGATGCCCACTTCTTCCAAAAGGTGCAAGCAGATATTCGCAGCCTTGGCTTTATCACGGCGCATGGCAGGCGACAGAGCTTCAAACAGCTGAGCGCCAACGCTCAACCGCGGATTAAGAGCTGTTGTCGGGTTTTGAAAAACCACACCAATTTGTGACGTTCTGAAGTCACGGCCACGGTCAGATATGCTAAGCGCGAGTGGTGCCCCATCGAGATAGCCCTGTCCATCAGCATGAAGGCCTTGCGGCAGAAGCCCGGCAACAGCCAGTGCCGTGAGTGTTTTACCGGAACCGGATTCGCCAACAATACCAAGCGTTTCGCCTTGTTTCAGCGTGAATGACACCGGACCTGCAAGTGCCGTTTCATTGGACCTGACAACCAGTCCTTCAACGGACAGAAGTGTCTTGATGAGTGTCATGCCGGCTCTCCTGTTTCGCGCGCGGAAAGCCTGCTTGAAAGGGCATCGCCCAAAAGCTGCACACCAAAGAGAAGGCTGAGCAGAGCGAGAGCTGGCATAAGCGACAGCCACCAGGCGGCGCCTAGCTGCGATTTTCCCTGGGCGATCATCAGACCCCAATCGGCAGTTGGCGGCTGAATACCCAAACCAATGAAGCTGAGACCGGCTTCTGTCATGATGATGAAGGCAGCGCTTATCGTTAACGTTGCAATCAGTAGCGGCAACAGTCCGGGCACGATATGGCGCAGAACGGACCTCCACAACGGAACACCTGCAAGCCATGCGGCTTCCATATAGCCCTGATTGCGCGCATTCAGCGTATAGGTACGCGCGACACGGAAATGCAGAGGCCAGCTTTCAAGAGCCAGAATAAGGATCAGGTTCTCAAGCCTTGAACCAAACAAGGCCAGTGCAAGAAGCGCCAAAACCAGACCGGGAATTGTCAGCTGAATCTCAGCGACCCGGGCAATAATCTGATCGAGCAAACGATTGCTCAATCCTGCAACAATACCCAGCAGACTTCCGATCAAAGCAGAAAGCAGCGTTGCAACGGTTGCAACCAGCAAAACAGGCCGTGCGCCGTAAAACACCCGGCTTAGAATATCTCGACCAAGATCATCGGTGCCGAGCCAATGCCCGCTATTGAATGACGGCTCTTGCAGAAACGCCATCAGATCACTGGAGTTGGGCTCGTAAGGTGCAATCAGTGGTGCAAAAATTGCAGTACCCACCCAGAGCAGGATGATCAGCAAACCGAACTTGCCTCTCAAAGCCAGTCTTGGCGTTGGAATTTCGCGCGGGATATCAACGATTTCAGAAATGGAAATTTCACTCATTTTGCCACCGCACTTCGCGGATCAACAATAGCGATGAAAAGATCGGCGAGCAGATTGCAGAGACTGACGGTCAGGGCGATCAGGACAATCGCCGCCAAAATGACCGGATAATCTTTCATGCCAACGGCGCTGACCAGAACCGTGCCAACACCCGGCCAACCAAAAACTGTTTCTGTCAGAACAGCGCCGCCCAACAGTGTCCCCGTTTGTGTGCCCACGAGTGCGATCACAGGAGCCAGGGCATTAATTGCGATGTGCCGGAAACGAACCCTACCAAGCGAAATCTGTTTCGATAAAGCAGTGCGCACATGCCCTGCGCCCTGTTGCTGTTTAAGACTGGTGCGAAACAACCGCGCAACGGGCGGAGCAATCAACAAAGACAAAGTCAACGCAGGTAAAACGAGATGACGTAAGCTACCGCTGCCTCCGGTCGGAAGCCAGCCGAGTGTCAGCGAAAAGAACAGAACCGCAAGGATGCCGGTTACGAAAACGGGCGTTGACTGCACAACAGTCAAAAGTGCCAGTGGTCCTTCACGGAGAATCCGGTTTGAGGACATAGCTGAAAGATAGCCGGCAGTCAGCCCTAGCGCCGTGCCGATCACAAGCGCCGTTAGGACCAGAACGAATGTCAGGGGTATGGCAGGCTCCAGAACATCAATCGCCGGGATGTCAAAACGCAGTGATTTTGGAAACTCGCCACGCAAGCTATTGAACAGAAATTGCCCATATTGCTCTATCATGGGACGATCAAAACCATAGCTCGCATTCAGTACCGCGATTTCTTCTTTCGTTGCCTGCCCGCCAGCGAGCAGAGTTGCCGGACTGCCGGTTGCAAAAACCAGGAAGAAAACCAGAGAAACTGAACCGAGTACGGAAATTGCCGTCGCACCAAGCCTTTGCAGAATAAAAGACGGGCGAATATCGCGCCGCCGGCGCGGTAGCTTGCGCAAAACACTCCGACGGGTCTGCCCTCTATGATCACCGTCTTCGGCTTGCAGCCAGAGCTTCTGTTCGCGCGATTTGATGGTCATAACGAGCCTTCTAAAATTAATTCTAGAGAATTTATAGATTATAGTGCATCAGCTGTTGAGCACCTGACGTTTCGTTTGAGACGCCAACACCGAAACAATTTCCTCCCAATGCTAAGCAGAGGAACTTAAAATCGTCATGGGCTTAGAGCCTGACGAAACTAGAAGCCGTTAGCCAATCAGAAAACTCCGACTCTGTTCTGGAGATATACGAACGCCAGAAGGCAAAGAGCCCTTCATAAGCAATGTGGGCTTCATGAAGCAGTACTACAATTTAGACCCACCGAGACCGACGCACAAAAATGATATTTCCCAAGCGAAACGTTAGTCCCCAGTCAGGAAACGCACCTGTCGATGACGCTTAGACCGCTACGCCTTGAAGGAATATGAACCTCAGGCCCTTGCCATCCGGGAGATGTGCTGATTGCCAGTCAATGATTCTTCGCACTCTCCTCAGCGATTGAAGCCTCTGGGCAGGTTGGGCCTGAAATGCAAACGCCAACTATGCACTGTTGAGTAATCCGGGATGATATCGCGTTCGGTCCACATTTTCTTCAGGTTGCGCAGATTCTGACTGTCGGCAATGCTCCGGACACACAGAAGAGAATGGCTCGCTCAGCGCCCAACTGGAACGGCACGGCATTGATGCTTCTTCACCCGGAAAAAAGATACCACATAAACGTGCATCGGGGCCAAATGCTTTATGCACTCTCGCGCTTCACGACATCATAACCGATATCGACGATTGCATGAGCCGCGCTCACTCCAGAGACACGATTAACGATCATTGTCATGCTCTTCACACCCATTTCGTAGGCATTTGGTTGGATCGTCGACAAGCCTGGCGTTATTTCCGATGCGATTTCGTAGTCACCCCATCCGGTGACGGCAAGACGCTCCGGTACTTTCCATCCTAGACGCGTGCATTCGAAGATCACACCAGCTGCCACGATATCCGTAGGACAAATCACACCATCGATCTCTGGATCTATACGGCACAGCGCTTCAAGCGCCTTGGGGCCTGCACCAAAACCATCTGCCTCCTCCACAATGCAGATGCGGTGATGTTCCAGACCGGCTGCTGCCATAGTCTCCTCGAAAGCTGGCAGACGGTCACTATATCGACGTGCGGATGCGCCACCATATCCGACAAACCCGATACGACGGCAACCTCTTTCGACGAGAAGACAAGCAATAGAACGTGTTGCATCTGCCATGGAATAGCCAACCGCCATATCGAGGACATTGTCAGTGACCCAGCCTTCTACGACAGGTGTCGCGGTCTTCCTGATAAGATCAATGGCTTCCTCGGAATGCTGATTTCCGACCAGCGAAATACCGGCGACGCGCAGACCGATGAATGTCTGAATCGCAGCCGTTTCATCTTGCCTGGTTTCCGCAAGTTTGAGTATCAACTCATGGCCGCTCTCGCTGGCGCGATCCTGCATTCCGCGCACATATTTATAAAAGCTTGAGTTCTTCATCGACGGAATGACCGCGCCAATGACCCGACTTTGTCCGGACGAAAGAATGCCTGCAGAATGGTTCGGAACATAGCCAAGTTCCGCCGCGACCTGAAACACGCGCAACCGCGTTTCCTCCAGTACCCGTTCGGGGTAACGGAACGCATTGGATACGGTCATAGGCGACACACCAGCGGCCTGCGCGACCGACTGCATCGTTATAATATTTTTACTGCGAACAAGGTTATTCATGGCTTGGTGCACCGAATTATTCTCATGATGCTACTTCTCAAGGTTTTTTATGCGGTCCAACAGGGTGTCTGTAGAAAACTCGTTCTTGACGAAATTAGCTTTGCAGTCGATTGTAGCGCTACAATATATTGTAATGCTGGAAATGCACATGATCTTTCTGACAGGCAGCAGGGCAAATCGCGAGAAGTGCTTATGAGTTTGCATTCGCAAAACGGAGCAAGCGCGCTCGTGCTTAAGGCCGTCACGAAGCGTTTTGGCTCGAACATTGCTGTCGACAGTCTCAATCTGACCATCGAGGCCGGAAAACTCGTTTCATTGCTCGGTCCTTCGGGGTGCGGCAAAACAACCACGCTGCGCATGGTTGCAGGATTTGAAAGCACGGATTCAGGCACGATCCTAATTGGCGGAACCAATGTAACCAATCTTCCGCCTCACCGGCGCCGTCTCGGCATGGTTTTTCAGAATTACAGCCTGTTTCCACACAGAACAGTCGCAGAAAATATCGGATTCGGCCTAAAGATGCAGGGTGCCGAAAAAGCAGAACGCGATGAACGCATCAAATCGATGCTCGATCTCATCCAGCTGTCTGGTCGTGGCGACGCTTTTCCCTCGCAGCTTTCGGGTGGTCAACAGCAGCGCGTGGCGCTTGCACGTTCACTGGTGGTCAATCCAAAAGTTTTGCTTCTCGATGAGCCCTTGAGCGCACTCGATAAATCTTTGCGCGAAAGCATGCAGTTTGAAATCCGCGCCATGCAGGCGCGACTTGGCATTACCACTCTTCTTGTCACGCACGATCAGGAAGAAGCGCTTTCCATGGCCGACCAAGTCGCAGTCATGAACAAGGGGCGCATTCTTCAGCTTGGAACGCCCGGGGAAATTTACGACAAACCGCAGAACCGTTTCGTTGCCGAATTTCTGGGAGCCTCCAACATTTTCGAGGGTAAGACATCCCCGGACGGCTCTTCACTCTTGATCGGCGGACGCAAGGGAAGTGTAACTATTCCCCTCGCCACCCGGTATCTCTCATCACAGCCGCTAACACTTTCTATAAGGCCAGAGAGGATTGTGCCGGTTGCAGATGGCAATGGCCAGTTGAATGGCCGGGTAGTCGGCGCGGTGTTTCGCGGAAATTATGCTGCCTATCAGATCGACGTTCCGGCGCTCGGCCGGGAAATATTCATCTACCGGCAAGCTGAAAGCCGCCTTGGCGAGCTCGCTTATCATCTCAATGAAGAAATCACACTCGGCTGGAACCCGCAGGATGCCGTCGTCGTAACATCAGATTGAACTGAAAGCTCCGAATATGCAGAAGAATGGCGCACGTATCGGCATCGACGTGGGCGGAACATTTACCGATTTTGTTCTGTTCGATCCCGACCGCAAAAGCCTTATCCATTACAAGGAACCATCGACGCCTGAAGATCCGTCTCAGGCGCTGATCGTGGGCCTGCAGTCATTGCTCAAGAAAGCGGATCTCGGAGCCGACCAGATCGACACGCTTATGCATGGCACGACAATCGGTCTCAATGCCATAATCCAGCGACGCGGTGCAAAGATCGCACTCATTGTCAGCGAAGGTTATCGCGACATTCTGGAAATCGCGCGCAGTCGTATGCCCTCTTCCTTTGATTTTCATGCAAGCAAGGAAGAGCCACTGGTGCCACGCCATCGCATCATCGAAGTCGGCGCGAGACTTTCGGCAAACGGCACGACAACCCAACTTCCCGACGATATAGCTCTTAAAGAAATTGCAGCACAACTAAATACACTGGATGTCGATGCGGCAGCACTTGTCTTGATCAATGGCTATACCAATCCTTCGGTTGAAAAAGAGCTGGCGCAGAAGATATCGGACAAGACGAATGGGCTTTCCATTACATCTGCCGCAGCGATCTGGCCAGAAATCCGCGAATATGAACGCACACTGATCGCCTGTCTCAACGCCTATATCCAGCCATTGATGCAGCGCTATTTTGAGGGGTTGAAAACGGGCCTTGCTCGCGATGGTGTTCATGCGCCGATCCTCGTCACAGCCTCTAATGGCGGTTCGCTAAGCATCGGCTCTGCACAGGAACGCCCGGTTGAAACGATCCTCTCCGGACCGGCCTCCGGTGTGATGGCAGCGGCACGTTTGGCCGCAACATCGGGCGTGCGCGCAATCATCACATTTGACATGGGAGGCACGTCGTCAGACATCGCCGTTGCACAGGATGGTTCAGCTGCGCTCGCCACCAAAACCGATATTGGCGGTCTACCTCTGGTGTTGCCTGTGGTGGATGTCTCGGCCATTGGTGCGGGTGGCGGCTCAATCGTATGGGTTGATGACCATGGCGTGCTGAAAGTCGGCCCTCGCAGTGCTGGCGCAATGCCAGGCCCCATCTCTTACGGTCGCGGCGGCACAGAGCCAACCGTCACCGATTGTTATCTGACGCTTGGCTATATCGACCCCACCGGCTTCCTGGGTGGACGTATGCAGCTTGAGAGCGCGCCTGCTGCTGCAGCGCTTGCACAGATTGGCAATCGCATCGGATTTCAGGATGAAAATGCTGCGGCTGAAGCCGCTCAGGGTTCGCTTGCAGTCACCACCGCTGGCATGGCGACCGAACTCTATAAGACACTCGCAGCACGCGGTCTTGATCCGGCATCCTTTGCGCTCGTTCCGTTTGGTGGCGCAGGCCCAACACACGCCAACCTTCTGGCAGAAGAAGTGGGTATCGCCCGCATCGTCGTACCTCCAGCGGCAGGAACGTTTTGTGCACTGGGTGCGGCGGCAGCAGATTTACGACGTGATTTCGTTCGCAGTTTGCGCAGAGAGCTTGATGAAGCAACCGCAGCGACTCTTGCCGAGACATTCGAAGCTCTCGCAGCAGAAGGAAATGACTGGTTGAATCAGGAAGGTGAACAAAGCACAGGGCGCCTTTTCGAAAAAGCTGCTGACATGCGTTATGTCGGACAGGCTTATGAATTGCGCGTTGCATTAAATGATGTCGATGCCGACGTTCATGCCATTTCCGAAGCTTTTCACCGCGAACATGAGCGCATCTATGGTTTCCGCGACAGCACAGCCGAAGTCGAGTTGGGGACGGCCCGTCTCGCGGTTATTGGCGTCACGCCGGACCTCGCCGCGCAGGAGTTTCCAACAGGCGACGGCAAACCAAAGATCAAAGGCAAACGCCGCTTGTTTCACAAGGGTGCATGGCTTGATGCAGATATCTACGACCGCCACAGTTTCCGGGCGAATGATCAGGTCAGTGGCCCTGCAATTATCGAGCAGGATGACACCACCACTATTCTGCTTCCCGGCTGGATAGCCAACTGCGACAAAGCCGGAAATCTGCATCTTGAAAGGTTGGCACAATGAAACTAAACCCAGTCACGCTTGCCATTCTCGGCAACAAGCTTGCAGCTATCAGCGAAGAAATGTGCCTGACACTTCAGCGCACCGGTCGCACGCTTTATGTCAAGGAAACTGCGGATTTTGCCTGCGCGCTTGCCGGGCTGGACGGACGCTTTTTCGCCTATCCGCGTTCTATCGGTGTTTCAGGATTTGTGGGCCTTGAATGCGGACCGACGATTGAAGCAGTGGGACCACTCGAACCCGGCGACGTCATCTTGACCAACGATCCCTATCGTTCAGAAGGTCTCGCCACACATCTGCCCGACCTTCATATGATTGAGCCCTACTTCCATGAGGGCCGCGTAATTGCTTATGGTTGGTGTTTCGTGCACTGCTCGGATGTCGGCGGACGCGTGCCATCCAGCATCTCCCCAATGAATACTGAAATCTTTCAGGAAGGCTTGCGCATCCCGCCCGTCAAGCTGTTGAAGCGCGGAGAGATGTCACCCGAAGTGCGCCTGTTTCTGGAAACAAACAGCCGCACGCCTGAAGCCAATATGGGTGATATCCGTGCCATGCTGGCAGCTCTTGCTGCCGGTCGTCGTCGCTTCGAACAGGCGATTGCCCAGCACGGAGCAGATGAGGTTTCGGCAGCCAGCACCGATCTTGTTACCTACGCAGCTGAAAAGGCACGTTCGGTTCTGCGCAAGGTTCCCGCTGGCTCCTATGCGTTTTCGGATTATCTTGATGATGACGCAGCCGGTAACTTGCCTGTTCGCATCGCACTGACCGTGACATTCGAAGACGGAGAAGTGCATCTGGATTTCACCGGAACTGATCCGCAAGTGGCCACCTCCATGAACATCCCTTCGCGCGGACGCCCCCATGCATGGCTGACACTCAGGGTACTCGCATTGGTCAACACGCTTGATCCAACAGCACCGTTAAATGTCGGCCTGCTTGATACGGTTCGGATAACTGCACCTGAGGGAAGTCTGGTCAACCCGCAGGAACCCGCTGCAACAGGTGTACGTCATGCAGCAGCCATTCGCGTCAATGACGTTTTGAACGGTGCCTTCGGAAAAGCATTGCCTGATGTCATGCCTGCCGCATCATCCGGCACAGTCATTCCCGTTGTCATGGCGGAACCAGATGGCAAAGGCGGGCGTCGCGTACAGGTCATCGAACCGATGATCGGTGGTACCGGCGCACGTTTTGGTCGCGATGGCGTTGACGGTCGAGACAGCGGCATCTCCAATCTCGCCAACAATCCCGTTGAAACGGTCGAAGCCGAGCTCGGCGTTGAAATCCTGCACTACAGCCTGCGTCCGGATTCCGGTGGCCCCGGCCAATGGCGCGGCGGGTGCGGCATGGAACTGACCTTTCGCGCATTGACCGATAATACCAATGTACTCGGTCGAGGCATGGAGCGCCTGCTGTTCCGTCCATGGGGTTCCTATGGTGGCCAGGCAGGTCTGCCCGGCGCCTTGATCGTTAATCGCGGACATCCTGATGAACGCAGGCTTGGCAAAATCGATGTGCTCAACGTCAATGCAGGCGATACGGTAACGTTTCTGACCCCCGGAGCGGGTGGTTGGGGCAATCCGCATAAACGAGATCCAAACGCCGTTTTGCGCGACGTTCTGGATGGTTTTGTCACGCGCGACGCCGCTCATACCGTTTATGGCGTGGTGATACACACTGGCGCGATCGATAAGGATGCCACCGAGGCCAAACGTCGATCACTGACAGACAACGGCGTCACCGACGGATTTGGCCCTGAGCGAAAGCACTGGGATGAAGTATTCGAACCCGCCTTGATGGACAGTCTGAACCGTGCGCTTGTGCAGCTTCCCGGATCCGTGCGGCAGCGCCAGCGTAAAGCTGTATTCGACGCCGTTTTGCCTGCTCTACCGGAAGGCTTTCCACGAACAAAGGCAGAAGCCTCGAACGCACATACAGCGGCTATCGCATTCCGGGCGGCAGTAGAGAAGCTCATCGCAATATCCAATTCCGCAAACGCCTGACTGTTCCAGATAAGGAGTATCGCAATGACACTGATTACCAGACGAAACTTCCTCGGCTCAGGCGCCATGCTTGGTCTGGGTCTTGCCGCAGGCGGATTCCCGCGCATCGCCAATGCGCAGGCCGCAAAAGAAATCACCGTGACTGCCTTTGGCGGCATATGGGAAGAAGCTGTTCGCAAGTGCTTTGTTGCACCATTTGAAGCCAAAACCGGCGCAAAAGCCAATGTCTCTCTCGGTGGCCCACCGCAATGGCTGGCGCAGGTTGAAGCGTCGCCAGCGAAACCGCCGGTCGATGTGCTCATCATGACGCCGGACCTTGCGTTGACTGCAGCAAGATCAGGCCTTGTTGACGACTTTACGGTCGAAAAGCTGCCGAACCTTGCAAAAATTCCACAGCAGCTGACGGACTCAGTCGAGGGAAAAGGGACACTGTTCGACTATGGTGTAGCTGGCATCACCTACAATAAAGACCGCGTGAAAAATCCGCCAAAGTCGTTTGCCGAATTTGTCGACAGGGTTGCAGCTGGTGAATTCGTGGCCTCTATCCCGTCCATCAGCTATGCCGTCACACCGATCATGCTAATCTGGGCCATGGCCAAGGCATTTGGTGGCGGTGCCGACAAAGTCGATCCGTTCTTCAAGGCCGTCGAGCGGATGAAGGACAACCTGGTCTATTGGGCTGGACCGAATGATTTCTTCAATCATCTTTCTTCCGGCGAAGCGGATATCGGTATTTATTTCGATGGCCGCACCTGGAACCATTACGATGCAGGCGCAACCTGGATCGACTTCATCAATCCGGAAGAAGGCGGTTCACTCAACGGTCTGGCAGTCCAGAAGGCGAAAAACGCCAACCCACTCGCCTGGGACTATATCAATGAAGTTCTCGACTCAGCCAACCAGACGCAATTTGCCGACATCATGAATTACGGCGTCACCAATGTGGATGTGGTGTACAGCGAAAAGCTCAAGCCCCGCATCACGCCATGGCAGAAAACCGCCTTCCCGCCATATGAGCAAATTGCTCAGGTTCGCAATGAATGGGTGGATCGCTGGAACCGGGAAATCGGTCAGTAAGATCCCGGAGTACGGACATGAGCCAGACAGAAACATCAAAGGCTACGGCAAGAAAGGGGCTGGCTCTACCTGGCTGGCTACTTGTCTTGCCTGCTCTGGCGTTCCTGCTGGCTTTTTTCGTCCTGCCACTGTTTGACAACAGCGTCCGCAGCTTTGTCGATACTGAAGGCGGTTTGACTTTGGCGCGTTACGCCACGCTGCTGACCGATCCCTTCTATCTGCGCGTCATCGGCGAGACGATATTGCTTTCTGGTGGCGTGACACTGATTTGCGTAATCATCGGATATCCGGTTGCCTATTTTCTGGTGCGCAAAGCAGGCCGATGGGCTGGCTTGATTGTCTTTCTGCTTATCGCTCCACTCCTGACTTCAATCATCATGCGCACCTTCGGCTGGCAGGTTCTATTTGCCCGCCGTGGCCTCATCAACAATCTGCTTGTCAATCAGCTCGGTCTCATCTCGGTGCCGTTGCGGTTCACCAACTCGCCGGAAATCACCATAGCCGCTCTCGTGCATGTGCTCGTTCCCTTCATGGTTCTTTCGATCAGCACGGTTTTACAAGGTATCGATCGCAGATTGGAAGAATCTGCAAAAATTCTCGGTGCCGGACGTCTGCGCACCTTCTGGGAGGTGACTTTGCCCCTCTCTCTCGACGGCATCGGAACCGGCGCGATACTTGTCTTCATGATTGCCAATGGAAGCTTCGTTACACTGGTAATGCTCGGCGGCGGTCTTCAGACATTGCCATTGCTCATTTACCAGCAATTCAACACCACACGTGATTTTGGCATGGCGAGTGCCATGAGTTCGATCCTTCTGGTGATCGCAGTTGCCTGTCTCTTCTTGCAATTGCGTCTCGTGCGCCGTCGGGGAGCTTAAACGATGAAACTCTTTGGCAAAGACTGGACAGACATTGCATTGACCGCCTTCGTGGTCGTGTTCTTCATTTTCATGCTGGCACCCATTCTTGTTGTGGTACTCGTGTCCTTCACGTCTGCCGGCTATGTGGCCTTTCCAATTCCCGGCTGGTCGCTCAAATGGTTTGCGAATATTTTCGCTTATCAGCCTTTCGTGGATGCCCTTATCGTCAGTTTTAAGATTGGAATCGGTGCGACCATTCTTTCCTGTCTGATCGGCATCCCCGCGTGCCTTTATCTGGCGCGTTCACGAACAGGCGGGGCAAGCGCCGTCATGGCGTTTCTGCTGTCACCTTTGTCGATGCCAATGATTGTGATTGGCTTCGCATCGCTTTTCTTCATGAGCAGGCTTGGGCTGGGCATTTCATTCAGCGCACTGTTGATCACCCATACTATCGTCTGCCTTCCTTATGTCGTCCGCACGGTTGCAGGCGTTTATGGCAGTCTGCCCAAAAGCTATGAAGAAGCCGCCGCCATTCTGGGTGCCAATCCCTTGCAGGTCTTCGGGCATGTCACATTGCCGCTCATCCGCCCCGGCATCATGGCTGGATCGCTGTTTTCATTTCTCACCTCGTTCGACAACTTGCCTGTGAGTTATTTCTTTGCCAGCGCAAGCACAAACACCTTGCCGGTTGTGATGCTCAGCTATCTCGAACATCAGTTCGACCCGACAATCGCTGCTCTCAGTACGTTGCAACTGCTTATGGCGGTTGCAACGCTCATCATTGTCGACCGCATCTATGGCATCAGAAAAATGACGGTGGCCGCATGACTTTTCACTTACCCATCGACCGTGTTGTGGTTCTCACAGGCGATCTGGATACTGCCGGAACCGCCTTTGAAAAAGCCGGATTCCATGTCACACCAATCGCAAAACACAGCGCTGCCATGGGTACGGCCAATCGCTGTGTCATGCTCAATGACACTTATATCGAAATCCTTGCAATCGTTGAGAACACCGAAGCCAATGCCAAATGGCGCAAACTTCTCGAAAATGGTTCTGGATTGCATGGGATAGCGCTGCGCAGCAAAGATGTAGAGGCGGACGCTCAGGCTTTCAAAGATAAGAACATCAAGACTGAAGCGGTAAGGCACTTTTCACGACAAACCGACGCTGGCGAGTTGCGGTTTTCGATAAGCCGTTTCAAAGATAGCGTTACCCCAGCCTATCAATGTTTACTCTGCCAGCACTACACACCTGAACTTCTCTGGACATCTGGCGTAATAGAACACCCCAACGGTGCGCGGAGTCTGATATCTGTCGCCACACCGAACGTCTCGGAACTTGAGGTGCTATCCAGCGACAGCTTCGCAGATATACCGATATCGGCTGGAAGGGGTCGCCTGACGATCAGCGGAAACAGTGATGCTGTTTTCGATTAACGGGAAAGTTGCAGATTGGAAATCGCGATGGTTCGCGCATGAAATCCTGGCCATCGAATAAACCTTCATCCTTGTGGATGTCGCTCTCACGCGAACAGTTTGAAGGTAATGTTCTTGAAGGTATTGTAAAAACCGAGATCGCGATCATTGGCGGCGGCATTGCTGGTCTTGCTGCAGCCATCGAGCTCGCGAGGCGTGGTCGCAAAGTCACCGTACTTGAAGCAACCAAGGTCGGCTATGGCGCTTCCGGACGCGCCAACGGGCAAGTCATTTCGGCGCTGACACGCCATGGGCCTAATGCTTTAAGGAATGTTTGGCTGGGAGAACAGGCGGAACGTTTTATCGAGCTTGTGAGGGGCGCTGCCGACAAGCTTTATGAACTCGCCAACCGTTATGGGATCGATTGCGATTTGCGCCGTGCTGGATGGCTGCAACCCGCGCACAGCCCTGGGCGTTTTAAGCGCGTTTCCGCTCTTGCTGCACAATGGGCTGAAGCTGGTGCACCAACTGCCGTTGTTTCTTCAGATGATCTGGCAACCCGGCTAGGCACCGATACTTACCATGGCGGATGGGAGCATCGTGGCGGTGGGCACATAAATCCTTATGCTTTCACGGTGGGCCTTGCACGTGCCGCTACCTCAGAAGGTGTTGTAGTCTTTGAGCAAAGTCCAGCACTTAATCTCACGCGAGCGTCGACAGATTGGCAGATCAAAACCCCGAACGGCGAACTTTACGCAGAAAAAGTCGTGCTCGCGACCGCCGGCCACACCGGCAATCTCTGGCCCGAACTGCGTCGCTCTATTGTGCCGGTGACATCCTATCAAGCGGCAACCGAGCCGCTGGGGGATTTGGCAGATACAATCCTGCCCGGCAATGAAGCATCGTCAGACACCCGATTTGACCTTCGTTATTTCCGCAAGGATCGTGAGGGGCGATTGGTTTCTGGCGGCGCACTCGCCATTCAGGCAGGTGCGGCGTATCGTCTGCCTGCGATGGTGGAGGGTCGGTTGCGCGAGCTCTTCCCTGACCTGCCAAACGGAACAGTGAAAACGTTCTGGGGCGGGCGCATCGCTATGACGGTGGATCGCCTGCCGCATCTGCATAGACGCGACGACGGTCTTTACGGCTGGATTGGTTGCAATGGGCGCGGCCTTGCACTCTCATGCGCTATGGCGGATGTAGTTGCCGATGCCGTTTGCGGCGTAGCGGATGACCGGCTCGCCTTGCGTCCAACACCTGTGCCACAGGTCGCTTTTCACCCCATTGTTAGCCGAACGGCGCGCTTCATCCTGCCTTATATGCGGTGGCAGGATGGCCGCGAAGTCTGACCAAAATTCCAAGGAAGTCCCATGCCCCGCGCCGCCGTTATTCAGCTCTTTCACGAAGCCAACGCGTTTACGCCGGTCAAGGCGAATTACGATGGATTTCTCTCAGCACAGTATTTTCGTGGCGAAGATGTGCGGCGAGAATTCGGCTCAACCAGCAACTGGCTGGGCGGTGTAACGGAAGCGCTTGATGAAGCCGGCTATGACATTGCTTACGGCGTTTGCACCGGATGCCTTCCGGGTGGAACGCTCGAGGCAGAAGGTTATCACCGTCTTGTGGCAGAAATTATTCGGTCGCTAGAAGACATTGTAGCAACGGGCCCCGTAGACGTCGCAGCGCTTCTGTTGCACGGCGCTCTGGTGGTTGAGAGCGTCTCCACACCTGAGACAGATCTTGCCCGAAAGGTACGTGCAATTGTTGGCCCTCATGTCCGCATAGCCGTACCGCTCGATTTTCATGCCAATGTCGAACCGACGCTGCCGCATGTTGTCGATGTGGTGATAGGCGGCAAACTGTACCCACATTCTGACACTCATGCGCGCGGCAAAAAATTAATGCAGTTGGCGCTTGACCCTGTGAGCTGGCGGACACGGCGCTTCCGCTTGCCAGTAGCAGCACCCATGAGCGCCCAGACCAGCGATGCAGAGCCATTCAAAAGCCTGATCGCACTATCCAATGACATCGAACACCGTGACGGGCTTGCCGATGTCGTTGTAATGGGCGGCTTTCCCTATGTGGATTCCGATGATGTTGGAAGCTCTGTTCTTGTAACAGGCACCGACGAAGAAGCCATGAAGCAGGCCTATCGCGACATGGCGGATGTCATCTGGCAAAAGCGCGAGGCCATAACCCGACCAGCGCCTGCATTCAATGCCATAGCACCGGAAATCTATGATCGTGCCACCAAAGGGCGTGTGGTCATTGGTGACGCCGGCGATAACCCCGGTTCAGGCGGGATTGCTAATGTCGCCGATATTTTTGCAAGTCTTTCTGCGCAGGACCTGCCATTCGCAGCTGGTTTCATGGTTGATGGCGAAGCGGTCTTGGCGGCAGAGGCGATTGGTGAGGGCAATCGCGGCAAAATTGCCATGGGGCGTTTGCAAGGCGGGGAACCGTTTGTTGTTGATGCGCTTGTGGAGCGCGTCACGGATGTTCGTTATCGCAACGAAGGGGCCAATCTGCACGGCGAACTGCTGGAGGGCGGTCTGGGCGCTGTTCTTCGTGTCCGCGATCACGGTCATATCGTTCTCGTCACCGAGCGCATTCAGGCCTATGACACACAGGCTTTCCGTAGTCTGGGTATCAATCTCGAAAGCAAGGCGATCATTCACGTCAAATCGAGCAACCATTTCCGCACGTCATTTACGCCGCTTGCAGAACAAGGTGTTTTTGTCGTCGACAGCGGCGGTTATGCTTCGACGGATGCGACCAAGTTCCCTTTCACAAAACGTGCTACCCGCATTCTTCCGCTTGCGTCATTCGACAAGAGCGAATGGGACCGTCAGGTAGCAGAAGAATGCGAGATTGCATTTCAGATCTTATGAAGAATAGCTTTTAACGATTTCACCACCTTTAATTACGAACTGGAGATGCTTGGCAAAGCTTTCCAGAACACCCTTATCCAGCGGATTGGCTGAGAGGACATTGAGATCGGCGCGGTAATTTTCCTTAACGTGGCCGATTTCATTCTCAAGCCGCACCAATTCCGCCGCCGTACTCGTTGCCGCACGAAGCAGGTCAAGCGGTGGTACAACGTCGGCACGCAAGGCAAACTCATGCAGCTGGCGCGAATGCATTGGCCCGATCAGATCGGTGCCATATGCCATCGGCACCCCCGCGCGATAGGCAAGTTCGACAGCATAAAGGCCAGAATCGAGCACCAGCCTGATCTTGTCCATCCGGTCTTTTGGGAAACCGCTTTCCGCGCCCACTTCCGCCAGCGCCCGGAAGCAAGAGAGCGTCGGCGTCAGGAAACTCCCAGCCTGCTTCATCAGCACGACAGTCTCTTCATCAAGAAGATTACCATGCTCGATTGAACGCACACCGTTACGTACAGCGCGTGCAACCGAACGGGCGGTATAGGTATGTGACACGACATAAAGATCAGCCATATTGGCTTCATCGACGATTGCCGCAATTTCCTCTTCCGAAAACTGATCCGAAGTGATGCGGTCGGTTGGGGAAGAAATACCACCATTAGCCATAATCTTGATGTGGTGTGCGCCGCGCCTGATCTCATCACGCGCTGCTCGGCGAACCTCATCAACACCATCGCAGCGCCGACCAAGGCTGACCTGCGCATAGGTTTCGTCAGTCCGATCCACACCCATGGCGCGATGATCGCCATGACCACCACTGGCTGAAAGCGCCTTGCCCCCGTAAAGAAGTCGCGGTCCCGAAATCAACCCTTCCTCGACCGATTGTGCGAGACCAAAATCAGCACCACCGACATCACGCACAGTCGTGAAGCCACGAGAGAGCATTCCGTCCAGCACCTTTGCGGCACGTGCTGCCACATACATCGGCGATTGACGCGGCAGCTCGCCCAAATTGGCAGTGTAGGCCGTTGCATGGACATGGGCATCAATCAGCCCCGGAATAACGAATGCGCCCTTAAGATCAACCCGGCTTGCCTCGGAGTGTGGCACTTTTTCTTCGCTCACCTCGCGAATGAACCCATTCTCCAGAACAAGGCGCTGATCGGGGAGCACCTTGCCATTTTCAACGTCGACGACATTGGCATTTTCGATAATCGTAATCACTGCAATCTGTTCCTGTGATGAGACCTGGAAACTGCAAAAGCCGGACTGCACGACAGTCCGGCTTCAGGGCTTCTTCGACCCGTTTACTTTTCCGACCAGCCGACGCGGTTAAGGAAGAGGTTCTCATTTGGCAGGGGCGCGAATTCCACATTCTTTGCCGCACCGTAAAGCACTGATGCCTGATAAAGCGGAATGATATAGTTCTCTGCGGCTACGATCTCGTGGACGGACTTGTAGAGTTCGAGACGACGTTCTGGGTTGATGACTGTTCGCGCCTCATCCAGTGCTTTGTCGAGACGCTCATCCTTGATCGTCGACCAGCTGCTCGAAGAATGCAGAAGCGGATAGAGCGTGCCATCGGCATCCTGACAGCCACAGCTCCAGCGGCCAAAGGCCGCCGAAGGAATCGTATCGGCACCAGATTGCATCTGTTGCATCCAGTTGCCCATATCAGTGGTGGCAATCTTGACGTTCAGGCCGACATCATTCAGCATCTGTTGGATGGCCTGCACGACACGCTGATCATAGGTCGGCGTGGTGAGCAGAGTGATTTCGGTTTTGGCCGCATCACCAACTTCCGCCACCAGCTCCCTGGCTTTCTCAGGGTTATATTCTGGAGCCTTTATACCCTCAACAAACCCAAATGAAACCGGGGACGTGAGCTCGTCAATCGGAGCATCATAACCACCCAGAATGCCCTCGACGATGCCCTGTTTATCAATGGCATGGGCAATTGCCAGACGAATGCGAGGATCATCAAGCGGTGCTTTGTTGATGTTGAGCGAGAAGAAAGCAATGCGTTCACCGCGAACCGGCAATACCTTGCCCTGCCCCGATGCTTCCAGTTGAGCGGCAAGATCATTATCGAGATTGCTTGCGAGATCAGCCGTTCCGGCCTGTAAGTTAGCAATGCGGGTTGAACCATCTGGAACGGCTCGGAAGGCCACTTTCGGGAATTCACCCTTCGTGCCCCAATACTCGTCATTGCGCGCGAGCAGCACTTCAACGCCACGGTTCCAGTTCTCGAGCTTGTAAGGACCAGAGCCCACAGGCTTGACGTTGAACTCATCCTTGCTGACCTTCTCCACCACATGCTTTGGTACGATGGAAAGCTTCGTCAACTGTGCAAGCAGAACAGGATAAGGGCCCTTGGTGGTAACAACGACAGTCGTATCATCCTTGGCAACCGCATCACTGATTTGATTGAACTGGCCAATCTGTGGGCTGGCGAACGCCGGGTCGATAACACGTTTGATGCTGAAGGCAACGTCCGCAGCGGTCAGTAGTGTGCCATCGTGGAACTTCACATCGTTGCGGATTTTGAATTCGACTTCCGCATCGGAAAGATATTTCCACTCAGTGGCGATTTGCGGAGCGATCTCGCCTTTATCGTCACGCGTCAGCAGATTGTCGAAAATATTGCGATAGACATTGAAGCTGTCGGTATTCCACTGCACATGCGGATCAAGCGAGCTCGGCTCAGCAATGAAATCCACCGCCAGCAGGTCCTTCGCGCTAGCACTATGTGGCTGAACAGCGAGTGCTGTCGCGGCAAGCAGCGCGGCGAAGAGTGCGTTTTTAAAGCGCATCGAATTTTCTCCCGTAGGGTTCCCCGGTTTTTCCGATTGAACGATAAGCAGATTGCAACTCAAAAATACAATTTGACATCTCAGTTTTTTGTTTTGCAATATTAATATCAAATACTGTCACTTTACGGGAAATCGTGCAACCAGCGCATTTTCTAAATCTGCATGCAATTGAAAAATGCCATTTCAATTTTGTGCATCGAAGAGAAACAGTTGATTTATGGGAATCGTAGAGGCAACATGCTCCTGTTTCCTCTGCAGAGCGATACGGAGATAAATTCTTCACTCCGGTGATCCGGAAAAGAAAATCTGTTCTTTTCTTTAGCATAAAGAAATTTCAAAATATGAAACTGAGAGGTCAGTTATAAATGTTGGATAACGATGCCTATACATCGCCTGTATCGCTCGAGGGCAAGGGAGATCTGGCGGAAAAGGCACTGCGAAATGCGATTGTAAACTGCGTTCTCGCGCCGGGTGAACGGCTGTCGGAATCCGCACTTGCAGCCGAATTCGCACTGGGACGCGGTGCACTGCGTTCGGCACTCGCGCGCCTTAAAGCGAGCGGGTTGGTATCGTCGTCAGCGCGAAGCGGCTGGGTTGTCACTCCAATTTCTGCGGGCGAAATCCGCGAATTGAGTGCGGCGCGGCGACATCTGGAGCCATTGCTTTTCGCAGCGGTACTGGATGAGGCGTCTATTCAGCGGCTGAATGCGCTGGGTGAAATGCATCTTGCGCTCACACAGCGCAATGAACTTGGGGGTGACATCCTTCCGACCATTCGCCGCTATGAGCGCGAAATTTTGGAATTGCTCGCCAACCGGCTCAATATGCCGATTGTTGCGGGCTGGCTGACCGACCTTTGGGATCGTGCCGTGCGTCTGGTCAACTTCTTCGAGAAGACCGGGCGCGTCAGACTGATCCCCGCCAACCGTTCGCTGTTGATCCGTGCGATTATCGAGGGGCGAAAGAGCGAAGCGCTGGAACTGTTTGGCGCGGCTAACACAGCGCTCGAAACCTATCTGCTCGACCGCTTCCTTGAATCGGAAGCAATGGTCAGCGCCAAACCCGCCCGCCGCAACGCGGGCAAAAGCAAAACCGGGAAACAACCTCGTCCAGAATCACATTTGGATAAACCAGGGGCATTATAAATATGGAAGTAGTGAGCCGTTCGATCCGTTCCGTCATTGCAGGCCTCGTTCTGGCCTGTTCACCGCTTACAATGACTGCAGCCTTTGCCAAGGATCAGCTCGTCATTGATCTTGTGAACGAGCCATCGTCGCTTGATCCGCATAAGCAGTGGAACCCGGACAGTTACTACGTTTATCGCAATATCTTCGACAATCTGGTCACGCGCACTGATGTCGGCGAAATCGCGCCGCAGATTGCCACTGAATGGAAATATAATTCCGACACGGAAATCGTCTTCAAGCTGCGCGATGATGTAAAATTTCATGATGGCTCGCCACTGACGGCGAAGGATGTAGCGTTCAGCATCAACCGCATCATCAACCCGGCCTTCGCAAGCCCACAGCTTGGCCAGTTTAATAAGATCGTATCGGCAGAAGCCACCGGCGATAACGAAGTCACTGTGAAGACCGACGGTGCTTATCCAGCGCTTCTGGCACAACTCGTCAAACTCTCCATCGTTCCGGAAAAGGTTGTTGAAGCAAAAGGCGACGACGCCTTCAATGCGGCTCCTGTCGGCTCCGGCCCTTATAAGTTCGTGAACTGGCAGCGCGGCGTTGCGGTTACGCTGGAACGCAATGACGACTATTGGGGCGAAAAGGGCGCGTTCAAAACTGCCGAATTCCGTGCTGTTCCCGATGCGGCCACCCGCATCGCCAATCTGCAATCGGGCACAACCGATCTTGCGGTTGGACTTGATGCAGATCTCGCAGCACAGATCGAAGGTTCTACCAATGCCAAGCCATTGTCAGTGCTTACAGAGCGTGTGGGCTATGTAAAGCTTAACCCGAACCTTCCTCCATTCGATGATAAGCGGGTCCGCGAAGCCGTTGCTCGTGCAATCGATAAGGAAGCGATTACCGAAGGGCTGCTTGGAGGCGTTGATAAACCAGTCGCACAAATGGCGACGCCCGCACATTTTGGCTATGTCGAAGGCATTGAGGGCTACGCTTACGATCTGGAAAAGGCCAAGCAGCTTATCAAGGATGCAGGCGCAACCGGTAAGGTAGTGAATTTTGCTACCGCCCCTACATTCGACCAGCGCATCGTGCAGGCAGTGGCGCAGATGATCGGCGAAACGGGGCTTACCGTCAATATCGAGATGACCGATATGGCGACCTATCTGAAGAGCGCGCAGAGTGAACCGAAAAGCCAGCCTGCCATCGCTTTCGGTCGTTGGTCTTGCGCCTGTCAGGATGCGGACGGAGTGCTCTTCCCGCTGCTTCATTCATCAAGCTCGTGGTCGTCCACAAACAATCCGGAAATCAACAAGGCGCTGGAAGCCGCACGCGGCACGCTGGACGAAAAGACCCGCCTTGAGAATTATAAGACCGTCAGCACTTTCGTAGCCGAGGAAGTGCCGCTTGTGCCGCTTTATCAGGCCGCGATCATCTATGGCGCAGCAAAACAGCTTCAGTGGAAACCGACGGCCAATGAAAGCCTCTTCCTGAACCGGATGAGCTGGCAGGACTAGAGCACCAAAGGTCGGCGCATAACTGCGCCGACCTGCAATAAAAATAACAAGGGAACGATACACGCAGTGCCAGCCTTTTTTCTGACCCGCATTGTGCAGGCATTGATCGCCATTCTTGGCGTCATGACGCTTATTTTCTTTCTGCAACGCCTTGCGGGAGACCCCGTTCTGTTGCTCGTTCCGCAGAATGCAACTCAGGCTGATATCGAAGCGATGCGCACAGCGCTCGGCTTTGATCGGCCGCTTGCCGTTCAGTATCTCGAATATCTGCGCGGCTTGCTGACGTTCGATCTCGGTCGTTCCTATGTACAGAATGTTTCGGTCTGGACACTGATTGCGAGTCGCCTGCCCTATACGCTCATGCTCGCCGGAGGCGCGCTTCTGGTTGCCGTGGGACTTGGCATTCCGCTTGGTGTCATTATGGCCGTGCGCCGTGGAAGAGCGGAATCAAAGGCCATTATGGGTTTTGTACTTGCGGGCCAATCCATGCCAACATTCTGGAGCGCGATCCTGATGATCATGGTCTTCGCAGTCCGGCTCGGATGGCTGCCGCCTTCCGGTGCGCGTGACTGGCCGAGCCTAATCATGCCGTCCGTGGCACTCGGCCTCCTCTCCATGGCGACATTTGCCCGTGTGGCGCGCACCGCCGTGCTCGATGAACTTGAAAAAGATTATGTGCGCACCGCTCATGCCAAGGGCGTACCGATAACGCGCATCGTCATACGTCATCTGCTGCGCAACGCATCCATTCCGGTTGTGACCGTTGCAGCACTTGAGATTGCCAACCTTCTGGCAGGTGCGGTGATCGTCGAAACCGTATTCGCATGGCCCGGTCTGGGGCAGTTAACCGTGCAGGCGATTGCTGCACGCGATTTCATGCTGGTGCAGGGGGTTGTTCTGCTCGGCGCGGTCACCGCAATTGCACTCAATCTCATCGCCGACGTGCTCTATAGTATTATCGACCCACGCATTCGCATGGGAGGTCATCCATGACGTCCCTCACCTCATCGACCTGCACATTCATCAAATGGTCGAAGAAACTGCCATTATCGGTTTCACCTTTTCTGGCGATATTGATCCTCCTGATCCTGATAGCGATTTTTGCGCCATTCTTCGCACCGATGGACCCCAACAAGCAGAACCTGCTTGCGCGCCTCAAAGCGCCGGGCTTTGAGAGCCGTGGCATCGTCTATTATCTTGGTTCCGATGAGCTGGGGCGCGATGTTTTAAGCCGGCTGATTTACGGTGCACGTATTTCGCTGCTGGTGGCTATTTCCTCAGTCGTTCTTTCCGGAATCCTGGGAAGCATCCTTGGTATGGTTGCAGCCTTTTATCGCGGCTGGACAGAAACCATCATCATGCGGCTGGTCGATATGGTCTTGTCGGTCCCAGCCATTCTTCTGGCAATCATCACGGTTGCGATCCTCGGGCCGAGTCTCGCCAATGTCGTCATCGTCCTCGCCCTCACCCGCTGGCCGCGCTATGCGCGTGTTGCCTATGGACAGACACTTTCGGTGGCCAATATGCCCTATGTCCGCATGTCACGTTTCATGGGAGCTGGATGGTTACGCCTTTTGTGGCGGCATATTCTGCCCAATATCGCTGGCGCGCTTATTGTCGTTGCCACGCTTGAATTCGGGTTGATGGTCCTGTTTGAGGCCGGATTGTCTTTCCTTGGATTAGGCGTGCAGCCACCGACCGCAAGCTGGGGAGCGATGCTTTCGACCGGACGCAACTACGTCGCTTCCGCATGGTGGATCGCGACTTTTCCGGGCCTCGCTTTGTTCCTGCTTGTCCTCTCCATCAACCTTATCGGCGATCATATCCGCGACCGGCTCGATCCGCGCGGCAGATAGGAGTTTTATCCGTGAATTTCGAGAATGAATTCAAAGGCAAAAAAGTTATCGTAACAGGCGCTGGCGGCATTATTGGCGGATGGATCGCTGCGGCTTTTGCGCAGGAAGGCGCAATCCTCTGCCTTACCGATCAGGATCAGACAAAGCTTGATGCCCGCATCGCGGAACTGCCCGGCGAGGGCCATTTCGGCACTGTCTCAGACCTTGCTGATGCAGCTTCTATCACGAGCTTTGCGGACGCGGTTGCGACACGCTGGGGCGCGCCGGATATTCTCATCAACAATGCGGGCATATATCCTTCAGGATTCCTGCTCGATATTTCGCTGGAAGACTGGGACCGCATCATGGGCGTCAACCTGCGCGCTCCATTCCTGCTGTCTCAACTTTTCGCAAAACAGATGGTCGACACCGAAACTGCGGGTTCCATCGTCAATATATCGTCAGGTGCGGCACGCAAGATGCGTACCACGGTCGTCCCTTATTGCACCTCCAAGACAGCACTTGATCGCCTGACCAAAGGCTTTGCGCTTGAGCTTGCCGAATATGGCATTCGCGTCAATGCGGTCGAACCGGGTTTTGCCGCCGGAAGCGATGTCAGCGCTTTGTCCGATGAGCATGTGAAGACTGTGACTTCGTCGATACCGCTTGGGCGTGCTTCTTCCGCACCCGATGTCGCATCTGCAGTCCTCTATGTGACATCATCGGCCGCCGCTTATGTCACTGGCGCCACCCTGACTGTGGACGGCGGCAACTCCATCGGTTCGCTTGCCGTATTTCAGCAGAAGAAGAAGGCGCTATGACCGAAGGATTAAACGTCAAATCACCCTGGCCCAACTATCAGTGGCCAGCAGGCAAGCAGTCAGCAACGCTCCTGTCCGTCGATGTGGATGCGCAGGTGCCGTTCATGTGGGCGCATCGCGATGACCTTCCAGATCGACTGGCTACGCTCGAAATCCGCAACTTTGGACCGCGCACCGGGCTTTATCGGCTGATTGACCTTTTCGCACGCTACCACGTGAAAGCCAGTTTTTATGTCCCGGGATTAACCGCAGAAACCAATCCGGAAATCCTGCCCGCACTCATAGAGGCGGGGCATGAAGTTGGCCTTCACGGCTATTTTCATGAGATTGTCGCCGATGTGACGGATGCAGAATTCACCGGCGCGCTGGAAGCAAGCATAGAACTGTTCGTCAAACAGACTGGCAAGAAACCAGTCGGCTTTCGTTCCCCTGCATGGGAAATCACACCGCATATGCTGCGCGAGATCAAGCGGGTGGGATTGGCTTATGACTCCTCACTCTCCGGCTTCGATCACCCCTATGAGATCGACGGCGTCACGGAAATTCCAGTCCAGTGGGCGACCGACGATGCCATTTTCTTCAAGTTTGAAGGTGGCGGACGCGACAAGTGGCCGTTTCAATCCGGGCAAGCAATATTGCGCGACTGGATTTCTGAATGGCGCACACTTCATCGCTTTGGCGGGTTGTTTACGCTGACTGTGCATGACTGGATTTCAGGTCGCGCGCAGCGCATCGCCCTTCTGGAGGAACTGCTGGACAACATCACCAGCCAAAAAGACGCGTGGGTCACAACGGCGGCAGAAATTGCGGCACACCATGCATCATCCGCCAATGTAGGGCGCTTTGCTGTCGAAGCGAAAATACCCGACTCTATCGGAAACCGTAGATTTGGACAGACGAATGGCTGAGAGCTGGGCAATCCAGAAAAAGCAAATCCGTAGCGAAGGCGGCATGGTCGCCTGCCAGAACTGGGTCGCAGCTGAGGCGGGTGCTGCGGTCTTGCGTCGTGGTGGCAATGCCATGGATGCCGCAGTCACGACGGCGCTTGTCTTGAGTGTAGTAGAGCCCTGGCTTTCCGGTATCGGCGGTGGAGGTTTTCTCTTGCACGCTGATGGCAAAGACGGAAGCGTCGATGCGCTTGATTTCAACGTCACGTCGCCACGCAATATTGATCCAAACGACTATCCGCTTGCCCCGGGCAGCGATGGCGACTGGTTCAACTGGCCCAAAGTTGTCGACGACCAAAATCTCATAGGCTACAGCTCCATATGTGTGCCGGGCGCAATTGCGGGGTTGTCATCTGCACTTGAACGCTTTGGCTCAATCAGCTTCGCCGATGCGTTGGTGCCTGCAATCGATCATGCCCGGCATGGATTGCAAATCGACTGGTTCACCACGCTTTGCCTCGCCATCGACACCGAAGGACTGAACCGCTTTCCCGCATCAAGCGCACTGTTTCTTGACAATGGCCGTGCGCCGCGCGTCCCTGAAACCGGTTCGCCGCGTAGCATTCCAATGCCCAAAAAAGCCGCGATGCTGGAGCGGCTGGCACAAGCAGGCGCGCGCGACTTCTACGAAGGTCAAATCGCCGAAAAGCTCATTGCCGATTTGTGCGCTGGTGGCAGCCTCATCGACAAGGACGATCTGCGCAACTTCCAGCCTGAGTGGAAAAAGCCGCTCACCATTGATTATCGCAATACTACTGTTCATGCTATGCCGAGGCTTTCCGGTGGGCCAACACTCGCACGCGTTCTTGAAGAACTCGACAGAACATTGCCGCAGGAAGATGCCCTTTCGGGAAAAACCGCGCTCGCCTTTGCGCGAGCTATTCGCCGCGCATCCGAAGAACGGCTTCGTACACTCGGACATGGCAGCAGCGGCGAAAGCTGCACAACACATATCAGCGTTGTTGATCGTGATGGAACCATGGTTTCGCTCACCAACACGCTGTTGTCGCGCTTCGGTTCGAAAGTCGTTGCGCCCTCGCTCGATCTTCTCATGAACAATGGCATGATGTGGTTCGACCCGCGCCCCGGGCAACCAAACTCCATAGCGGCTGGTGTGAAGCCGCTTGCAAACATGTGCCCGATCATTGCAAGCAAAAATGGTCAGCCCCATATCGCGCTGGGAGCTGCAGGTGGGCGTCAGATCATGCCAGCCGTCGCTCAGATACTGTCCTATATAGACGTATTCGGCCTTTCGCCAGAAGCGGCATTTCATGCACCGCGTATCGATGCAAGCGGCGTAAAGCTTCGCGTTAGTGAACGCGCGCAGCCCGATGTGGCAGCGCGTTTAAGTGAAGAATTTCCGGTCGAAATCATCGCCGACACACTCTATCCGGTGAACTTCTCCATCCCCTCCGTCGTGATGCGCGAAGACGGCCAGAATACCGGCATGGCTCATCCCTATCATCCATGGGCAGCGGTATGCACGGAGGCGGCATGACGAAACCTGTGCTTACAGTCGATGAACTTGTCGTCCATATTGCAGGCCAACCGGTGGTGGATGGGGTGAGCTTTCAAGTCAATGAAAGCGAAATCCTGTCTGTTGTGGGCGAGTCCGGCTGCGGGAAATCGCTGACGGCCTTCTCCGTCATGGGACTATTGCCCAGGGTAGCAAACATAGCATCCGGACGCATTCTATTCGGCGAGCAGGATCTTGTCAGTACGCCTGAAAAGACCAAACGCGACTTGCGCGGCAATGACCTCGCAATGATCTTTCAGGAGCCGGTCGCATCGCTTAATCCACTGATGAAAATTGGCCGGCAGATCGAAGAAAGCCTTGTCGTACACCGCGATCTGAGTGGCAAGAAAGCGCGCCACGCAGCCATTGCCATGCTCGAAGAAGTGGGAATTCCAGAACCTGAAATTCGCTTCGGACAATATCCTTTCGAACTTTCAGGCGGCATGTGCCAGCGCGCTATGATTGCCATGGCCCTGATCTGCCGTCCTCGCCTTCTGATCGCGGATGAGCCGACGACAGCTCTCGACGTGACCATTCAGGCGCAGATACTCGACCTCATGAAAAAGCTGCGCGACGAGACGGGAACAGCAATCCTGCTCATCACGCACGACATGGGCGTTGTCGCCGATATGGCCGATCGTGTGGCTGTGATGTATGCAGGCCGCGTCATCGAACAGGCGCCCGTCGATGCGATTTTCTCCCGGCAGGAGCATCCTTACACAAAGCTGCTGCTCTCAACCATTCCACGTCTCGAAGGCGAACCGAAAACCCATCTTCCGACGATTGAAGGCATTGTGCCTGATATCGGCTCATGGCCTAATGGTTGCCGTTTCGCGCCACGCTGCCCGATATCGGAAGATCAATGCAGGACGCATGTACCGCCGCTTTCAGCGCGCATGGATGTTGGTGCAGCGGCCTGCTGGCGCTCGCAACAAGTGGGAGCGGTGGTATGAGTGACATGTTGCTGTCCGTTGAAAATCTCAAAGTTCATTATCCCATTCGCGGCGGTCTGCTGGGCCGTGCCGTCAACTTTGTGAAAGCCGTTGATGGCGTCGATCTTGAGATTGGCCGTGGAGAAAGCGTGGCACTGGTCGGTGAGTCTGGTTGTGGTAAATCCACGCTCGGCACAGCTATCCTTGGCATGACCAGAGCGACATCCGGCAATATCAGCTTTGATGGGAAACCAGTCACGCATGGTCTATCTGAAACAATACGCGGGCTTTCGCGTGATATTCAGATCGTGTTTCAGGATCCTGCATCGGCACTTAATCCGAAATTGACGATTGGCGAGAGCATTGCCGAGCCACTGGCTATACACAATATCGGCACAGCATCCGAACGGCGTGCCCGCGTTGCAGAACTACTCAAGCTCGTAGGCTTGCATCCTGAACACGCGCTCAGAAAGCCAGGTGCATTTTCAGGCGGACAAAGGCAGCGCATCGTGATTGCCAGAGCACTGGCACTTAATCCCAAGCTGATGATTTTGGATGAGCCGGTTTCAGCGCTCGATGTTTCGATCCGCTCGCAGATACTCAACCTGCTGCTCGATCTTCAACGACAATTCCGACTGTCCTATCTGTTCATCAGCCACGATCTCTCGGTTGTCCGGCATTTCGCAGATCGTGTAGCGGTCATGTATCTTGGAAGGATCGTCGAAACAGGCGAAGCCTCCGAAGTCTTCAACCGTCCTGAGCATCCTTATACGGAGGCTCTGCTATCAGCCATTCCACTGCCTGACCCAATCGCCCAACGTCAACGTAGGCGTATTGTATTGCGTGGTGATCTGCCGAGCCCAGCCTCCCCTCCGAAGGGCTGCGGCTTCTCGACAAGATGTCCTCTCGCTGTCGCAGAGTGTCATCAAATTGCACCGTCTTTGGTGGCACGAACCATGACACGGCATGTGGCGTGTCATGTTCGACACAAATAAAATCTGGTGTTTTCTTGCGCCACGCGACTGGCCTATCACGCCGCAACAGCTTGTTTGCAACAACAGCAGGTGGTATCTCGATCACACCGCGACGGGCAAAATTACCCTCCTGCATCAGTCATAATCGCTTACGTAATAGTATCGTAACTTCGATTAGGTAACGTAGGTTAATGTATTTGGCGTTGCATCGCACCGCACGACTTTGACGAAACGTGGGTAAGCGCCGGCAAATGGTAGCGCGCGCTTAACAGTCTTCAATGTCTGTGAGACAAATCATCTGATTGCCAGTCAAGAGCACATCATACGCGCATCGGATAGAAAACCGCGACCATTTACTTTTTGATCAAAGCGACAGCGAAGTTTGGATTGCCGCTACGGGCGGTAAATCTCAGAATTCGTTGATCAGTCCTTCGTATGCTTTGTTAATCTCTCTCACATCCCGTCGATATTCATCGATGATCCAGTCGCAAATGTCGCGAATGAACCATTCATCCGGTTTGATCGAAGTCACTAGATTACAGCTTCTGCCAGTCGAAACCACAACAGGATGCGATGGAACGAGCGAGCCGTTGGCCAGCAAAGTTGACACTACGCTTAACCAGCCGATAGCGTTGCCTTGTCCCATCAGCGCGGCCTGTACAACGACATTGTAATCCGAGAATTGAAGTTCCCGGGCTATCTCTTTCAGTGCATCAACGGAATACAAATCTGCCCACCTGAACTGCGACCCGCTAAGAGTGATCACCTGATTCAAACCCGATTGGAACTGTGTCGAACTGGAAGCGAAAGCAGGAGATCGCACAGGCAACAGAAGCTCTGGCATAAGTGGCAAAATTCGATACCGGTCATCCACTTTGGGATCGAACCGCATCGCGATATCGGAGTCATTAACCGGACAATCGAGCGGCCCAATGATCAGTTGCCACTGAATGTCTACATCAGGAAACAGCGCTTGGAATTGGTTCATCCGCGGCATAAACCAATGCGTAGCGAAAGCCCCCGAGACTGATATTCGCACTGTACGTCGCTTCGTTTGCGCATTTTGTCTTAGTCCAGCCAAAACACGTTCAATGTTTGAAAAGCTTTTCGAGACTTCCGCAAAAAGATCACCTCCATGTTCAGTTAGTTCTGCTCCCGTCGGCGTTCGCTTGAAAAGCTGCATTCCGAGATGAAGCTCCAGACGCCCAATGGTGCGGCTGACTGCGGGACTTGTAACCCCAAGTTCCCGTGCCGCGTTTGCAAATGTTCCGCATCGGACTGCCGCTTCGAAGGCGACGAGTGCGTTGAGCGAGGGAAGGAGCCGTCGAATATGTGACATTACAAAATGTAACCCCAGAGGTGATTATTTTTGGAATTGATGGATTTGTCTCAAGTATCCCAATGTAGCCACACAACTGGCTTTTGCCCGGAACAGGAGAGACAATTCATGGGCTTCGAAAATTTTAAAGTTCTGACTTTTGATATCGTCGGGACCTGCATCGACTTCGAGAAGGGTATTCTGGACGGTTTCCGCGCCGCAGGCGGAGAGGCGGCGAAGACGCTGACTGATGATCAGATTTTCCAGCCCTATCTGAAAGCAAGAGAGAAATTTCCAGGCCGCGCAAGTGAGGTCATGCGCGACGTTTATCTCTACGCTGCGAAGGAACTTGGATTGTCGGACGACAGCGCCGCGGGGGACAAATTCCACAGCCACTTTTTTGATTTTCCCGCATTCGAGGATTCCGCTGAAGCGCTCAGACGATTGCGTAGGCATTTTAGACTGGTCGCGATGACCAATTATGATCGTGTCGGTTTCAGCGCCAATTCGAACAAGCTCGGCAACCCGTTTCACGACAGCGTCACTGCTGACGATGCAAGGTATCCAAAACCGGATCCACGCTTCTTTTCCTACAATCTTGGGCGCCAATCGGCATTTGGTTTCATGCAGGATGAAATCCTGCATGTTGCCCAGAGCCAGTACCACGATATAGGCGTCGCTAAAGAGCTTGGGTACAAAGTCTGCTGGATCGAGCGCCGAAAGGGTCTCAAGGGTTTCGGTGGAACGCCTGTTCCGAAAGTAGTGACGACGCCGGACTTCCATTTTTCGACTTTGCGAGAGCTCGCCGATGCTGTCGAAAGCGAGAGACAATAACTTGTAAGTAAGCCCAGGTATTTTCCAGATGCGAGAACTCGACCTACCCCGATCTTTGTGGCGGGAGACTGCAACACCACCTCTGAACTGCAAGACATTGCAGGACGACATTGCCGCTGATTTGGTCATCATCGGAGGTGGGTATACGGGCTTGTCGGCCGCCGTAAGAGCAATTGAACTTGGTTTGAGACCTGTTGTTCTCGAAGCAGAGGAAGTCGGCTTCGGCGCCTCTGGAAGAAATGGCGGCGTGGTATCGACGAAGTATCGTGTATCACTAAGCATCATGGCGCGAACTCACGGCAGGCAAGTCGCTCAACGCATGAACGCGCTCGGTCACGAAGCGATGAATTGCGTTGAAAGTTATGTCGAGCGATTTCAGATCCGAGAAGCGAATCTGACAAAAAACGGGAACATTCGCTGTGCGCATAACGAGGCCACCTTCGCGGCGCTCATGGAAGAAGCGAAGACGATCAGGGACATATTCGGCGATACGAGCATCACAGTGCTCGGGGCGAATGAGGTTGCGAAAGAGACCGGAAGTACGCGCTTTTATGGAGGAGTTCTGAACTCCCATGCTGGCACCATACATCCTCTTAGTTACTGCCGGGGTTTGGCCAACGCCGTTCTTTTGGCGGGAGGCCTCATTTACGAAAATAGTCCCGCTCTTCGCATCGCGGAAGAAGGCCCGGCAAAACTCGTTTGTACAAAAGCCGGATCGATCAGTTGCAAACAGATTCTGATCGCGACGAATGCCTATTCCGACATCACTCCTGCCACCGGCAATGTGAGTAAGACCATCATACCGTTCAGGAGTGCGATCATCTCGACGGAAGCGTTGCCCAGTTCTGTTTTTGATGAAATTCTTTGCAACAATCGGAGCTACAGCGAGACGCGAAGAATGATGCGATGGTTCCGACGTAGCGGCGACTCCTTGCTTTTTGGTGGCAGAGGCGCATTCGGCAAAAATGACTCCATGGCCGCCTATGCGACCCTTGAAAGAGCGATGTCTGATATCTTCCCGCAGTTGAAAGACTACCGGATTGCCAATCGCTGGTCGGGGCTTGTTGCCATGACGATGGACAGTCTTCCACAAATCGGGTTGATCGATAGGAATATTGGCTTTTCGCTCGGTTACAATGGAGCAGGAATCGCGATGTCGAGCCTTCTGGGGCGTTACGCGATTGAACTTTTGCAAGGCGAAAAGCCTGATCTGGCGCTGATGCGGCGCCAGAAACCGGTAGATATTCCATTTTTCTCGATGAGAGCGCCAGCCGTCCGTACAGTAGCCGCATGGTATCAGCTGCTGGATAAATTCGGACGCTGAATACGCTCCCAAAATTCTCAAAGCGAGCTGCATATTCTTATTGCGTCCAACATCGCGGAGTGAATGTTGCGACTGGCAAGAGCATCTCCTATCCGGTGAAGCTCAAATCCAGGTCTTTCGCAGATAGGCTGACGCGTGGCGTCAACCATAGCGCGCAGGTCGGTCACACCGTCGTTTGAAGAATGGGATCGCAGTGCTTCGAAAACTTCGTTGGACGGAACACTTCCTTGCTCCACGACAACATGATCGACCACAATCGTTTCTGCTTCTCGCGTAATATCGTTCACAAGCGTTGCGATCAGTCGATTGTCCTGGCGGTGGACTTCCGTCAAACGTGTTTCGGTTTTGGGATAAAGGCCAAATTTCAGAAAGAGCTTTTTCCAGCGTACCCGTTCGGCATAAGTCAGTTCTTCACAGATTTGGGCGTCTATGGTGACGAATTTCACCTTGGCGCCAAAGCCAACGGCCTTCTCGGCCGCCAGCGGAGCCGGATGTCGCCCGGTGCCATCAAAAACAAGAACTTCACCCGATAGCTTGGACTGACCTGCCAGAATATCCCACGTGGAGATGCATAGATCTCCGCCGTGCAGAAGATCAATTTGCGGCATACCGCCCGTTGCTAGCAAAACAACATCGGGATTCTGCGCCAGGATTTCGTTTTCATCAAGATAGGCATTCGTTTGGAGGGAGGCGCCGAGACGATTAAGTTCAGCCACGCGCCACTCAACTATGCCGATGAGGTCACCGCGCCACGAACCCTTCGCGCCAAGAAGAAGCTGGCCGCCGAAATCGGATGCCGCTTCAAACAACGAAACCTCATGACCCCGTTCCGCGCATATTCTGGCAGCCTCAAGGCCTGCGGGCCCCCCGCCAACCACGACGACCTTACGTTTGGTGCTTTCGGTTTTAGTAAAGACCTGAGGCAGGACTGTTTCTCTTCCCGTTGCCGGATTATGAAGACACGCGGGACGATGCGGCGACTGGCAATGTGTAGCGCCTACGCATGGCCGGATTTCGCTTTCTCGTCCCGACGCTATCTTACTTGCAAGGTATGGATCAGCGATCTGCGCTCTGGTCATGCCCGCCATATCCATTTTGCCTTCGCGGATAGCGTACCGGGCGGAAGCAGCATCGGAAATACGTGCGGCATGGAATACCGGAATATCGAGCTCCCGGCGGAACCGTCCGACCGGCTCGACCCAAGGTGCAAGCGGCGATCCCATTCCAGGCATAGCGTCTTCCGCGAGACCACGGGTCGTGTCCATCATGCCATAAATCGCATTGAAAAAATCGATCCCGCCAATATCGCGAAGTGCTTGTGCAACCTTCAGAGATTCATCGAAACTCATGCCGCCATCGGGTCCTTCATCCACTGCCATGCGGATACCAACGATGAAATCATCACCGACGGCCTTTCTGATAGCTTCATGCACCATAAGCGGAAACCGCATTCGGTTTTCGAGCGATCCGCCGAAGCGATCGGTTCTGCGGTTGGAAATCGGAGACAGGAACTGCCCTATCATGTGACCACCAGCATGCGTTTCGATGCCGTCCAGCCCTCCCTCCTTGCATCGCAGCGCCGCAGCAGCAAATGCCTTCACAACGCGATTAATATCATGGTCGTCCATCTCTCTTGGGATGCTGCGATGAAGCGTTTCCCGGAGAGGCGACGGTGCTATCATTGCCAGCCTATCGCCACCATAACTTTCGCCACGTCGACCGAGATGGGTTATCTGACACATGAGCGCTGCGCCGTGGCGATGCATACGCTCGGCAAACTGCTGAAAATGTGGGATGATGTCATCTGTTCCTACATTAAGTTGCCGAAAGACATTCGGGGAATCGATATCGATATTGGAGGATCCACCGAACATCGACAGGGCTATTCCACCCTTGGCCTTTTCTTCATGATACCGTTGATAGGCTTCAAGCGGTAGCCCGCTGACCTCCAGACCACACGCGTGGCTGGTGCTCATGATGCGATTCCGAAGTTCAAGATGCTTGATTTTCAGCGGCTGCAGCAGTGGGTCATTTTTGACACCGTTTGAGGCATGCTGGTACATCGCTTTTCCCTTTGGTTTATAGAAACCCGTTCACACCTGGCGCTCGGCCTGGCATGTTCCTGATGCTACTGATGATTGTCGTGTCGTAATACGGCTAGAATATCTGACTTAAGAACTGTTGGGTCCGAGGATCCTTGGCTGAGGTAAAGAACTCTTTCGGTGGAGCATGCTCGACGATCACACCTCGATCAGTGAAGTAGATGTGATCGGCCACTTCGCGTGCGAAGCCCATTTCATGGGTAACCAGAATGCAGGTCATCCCGTCGGACGCGAGTTCCTTTATCGTCGCCAAAACTTCCTTGACGGTTTCAGGATCGAGCGCTGCGGTAACTTCATCGAAAAGCATAACGTCAGGACGCATGGCCAGGCTTCGCGCGATGGCGACACGTTGCTGCTGGCCACCTGACAGCTGGCCGGGATACTGGTTTTCCTTGCCAGTAAGTTTGACTTTTGCAATCAGAGCACGCGCCCGTTCCTCAACTTCCTGTTTTGGTTCACGCAGGACTTTGATCGGCGCCATCATGACGTTCTGCAAAACCGTCTTATGCGGAAACAGATTGTACTGCTGAAAGACTATTCCGACCTTTCGCCGCAATGCGAGCTTGTCGAGCTTGGGATCATTCACCTCCTGCCCTGCGACGATTATCGAGCCCTTCTGCACTGGGCTTAGACCATTGATACAACGAATAAGAGTCGATTTGCCCGAACCCGACGGACCGATGATGCAGATCACCTCGCCCTTGCGAACATCAAGACTTATCCCTTTGATAACTTCCAGATCGCCATACGCCTTGTGCACATCCTTTAGAGAAACCAGAGGGGGTGTATCGATATTTTCTTTATGCAGCATATCTTTTCTCCAGTTTCCTTGTCAGAAGCGCGATTGGATAGATGTACGCAAAGAACAGACAGAGAAGGAACAGATAGAACGGAAAGAGAAATTCCGGTCGTCCGCCCGACGCTTCCATTGCAGCCTGTGCGTTGGCAACAGACTCTCTGACGCTGAAAATAGAAGCCATCGGAGTGGAGAGCGTGAGTAGCGCATACCAGTTCATCCATGGGGGTATTGAACGCCGGAAGCTCTGTGGCAGTATGATATTCCAAAGTGTCTGAACACGCGTAAAGCCGAGACTTTCAGCCGATTCCCACTGCCCGGACGGAATGGACCGAACCGATCCGCGGACGATCTCGCTTATGTTCCCCATGACGGGCAATGCAAAAGCAACGGTTGCTTTCATCCAGCCGGGAAACGGTATCACAATCCCGCCCGGAAGGCGAAAATCCTCTGGCATCATATACATGGCGATAAAGAGAATAACGAGCCAAGGCGAGTTTCTCAGGAGATGCGTCAACAGGCGCGCGATAGCTCTTACCGGCCAGAACAAGCTAATCTGCATGAGACCGAGTAAAATTCCGAGAACGGTCGCCAAGGCCATGGCCAGAAAACTCATGTAGAGGTTTAACAAAAAGCCGCGCAAGATAAATGGAACCCAACCGAAAAGTGTCTCGACTGCAGTCGGCGTTCCGGCATTCATTGTTTGCGCATAAGCGACACACAATGATCCGAAAAACATTGCAACGAGAACAATTCCGTATCGCAACGACAGAGCGCTAGAGAATGCCGTTACGCCGTAATGCGAAGGAACAATTGTGAAAGCGCGCTTATTCATGTCCATACCCCGGTAGTGCCAAACGGCGTTCGAGAGCGTGGAGGCCCCAGGCGAGGATACTCACAACCGCGACATAGAACACAAAAAGCACGAGGATCATCTCAGGCACGTTGATGTTGTCCGACCAAACCTGATTGAGGACATAGGTCATTTCTGGAACGGCGATAACATAAGCAAGCGAGGTTGTTTTTGCCAAACTCACTAGGTTATTCGTCAAAGCTGGCAGGCTAATGCGAAACGCCAGTGGAAGTGTCACATACATATAGATTTGCCAGTTCGAAAAGCTGAGGCTTTCAGCCGCTTCTTTTGTCGTTTCAGGAACGGCTTCCAGGCCAGCCCGGAATATCTCGACGTTGAACGCCCCACCAAAGATACCAAGCGAGATTACAGCCCACCCAAAAGAAGAGATAATGGGCTCGTAATATCCCCCCATGTCTACGGCTGGCGTGAACGCACCTAGGCCGAAGTAGAAAAACAAAAGCTGGATCATCGGAGGTGTATTTCGAAACGCCTGGATATAAGCATCAACCGCCACGCGAATTATCGCGCTTTTTGACGTTTGTGCCCAAGCTCCCAACACGCCGATCACCAGCGACAGCAAGATGGAAAACGCCATAAGCCGCAGTGAAATCAACGCCCCTTCAAGAAAGCGGCTGAACTCGTAGTCGTCATAGAAGACGATAAAGTTCAAGCCCGCAGTCTCGTTCAGATTACGGAAGAAACTTGATATATGTTCGATCATCATCACTCCGAGCTACTGCTGATCAGAAAGCACCGGCCTTACTCTTTCGGCTCGAGGTAAGCGGTATCCCAATGGAGCTTCTTAGTCTGCTCGGTGAACCAATCAGACGGTGCTACACTCCATTTCTTGGCGAGTTCAATCAGCGTACCATCAGCTTGCCAGCGATATGCCATACCCGCCATGAATGCGCCCCAGCCCTTATCGCGTTCTTCAAGCGGGACAGCAGCAGCCCACGGATTATTATAGAGGGCCTGAACAGGCATTTCGTAATCTTGCCACTCTGGTGTCTCGAGATCAGCCATGATGCTGACATCATCGTAGACCCAAGCAATGCAACGTCCAGCACGCAGAGCTTCCTTACCTTCGGAATTTCCGGTAAATGCGATCAGCTTTGCTTTCAGTTGCCGTTCGACTTGTTGATTATAGTAGTTTCCCTGCTTTCCGCACACCGGCTTTCCGGCAATGTCGTCCCAGCTTTTGATAACACCCTTCTTGGCAAGCAAGGTCGGCCCCGAGGCCCAGTAAGCGGGTTCAATAATGCCGATGACCTTACGACGTTCCGCAGTATCATACATACCGCCGACAATCAGATCGATCCGGTTCTGCTGGAGGAACTGCATGCGGTTCGCAGATGTAATAATGACGGGCTCTAGTTTGACACCCAGCGCATCCGAGACGCTCTTGGCGAGATCAACTTCGATACCTTGAAGATTGCCGTCCGCACCTGGGAAAGACCAGGGCTTGAAAGCCCCTTGCAAACCAACACGGAGAGTGCCGCGCTCCAGGATTTCCTTCAATCGCTCGCCATCAGCACGAGCCTGGCTCGCAAAAAGCGAAATCGCCATAGTAAGCGTGGAAACTGCCACCAAAGCAAGATTTTGATGTCTGCGCATACCCATTTCAGTTCACTCCTCTTTTTTGTTTCGTTAGGATTTTGCAGGCTCTCCCGAACGGTGAATTTCCCGTTGGTATTGAAGAAACTTGTCTACTTCGCGCTCGATCTGCTCTGGCTCCCATCCTAGCAAATCCGCGATTTCATTCGCCACATTGGTGGCAGTGGCGCGGTCTATATGCTGCCCCCAACCTATGCCGCTACGGGTATAGAAGATACCTTTCAAATCCCGGGCATGTTCCCGCAAGACATAATGCTGAAACGACGGAGTGTCTTCATCAGCGCCCGACGTGTTCGACTGTTTCATTTGACTTGTTTGCCGATCACGCCGCATCGGAATATTTGCTTCAACCGTTGCCAGTAGCTCCCGCCCTGCACTCATATGGCTCATGACCGGTCCGGCAGTCATCGCAAAAATTCCCGGATGGCCTTTGTCCTTCAAATCATGGATATGCCGAACTCTGTCACCGTCAGGGTTTTTGGGATTAAAGGTCAACGGCCGCACACCGGCCCAGGTAAATTCGACATTCTGTTTCGTCAGCTTAAGAGCAGGAAGAAGAAAATTGATTTCATCGAGTAGAAACTCAATATCGACGTCATCTGCCATAACGTTACTGGCGTCGCCTTCGAAATAGGTTTCGGTCGGGCCAATATGATAAAGGTCCTCCTTGAACGGCAGACAATAGATCGGCATTCCCAATCGATTAAGCGCCGCAACCCCGTGACCACGATAATAATCCGGAAGACGAACGACTATATGCGCGCCTTTCGTCCCGTGAATCAGACGATCATTCCCCTCCCCGGATATCTGTAGAACGTCATCGATCCAAGTTCCGGCAAGATTGAGAATGATAGGTGCGAACACGCTGCTTATTTCACGATCTGCAGAGCTAAGATCGACCCGCCACAGCCCATCAGAGTTTTTTTCTCTGATGCTCGCACTGGTGAACAAACGGACATCAGCGCCTAGCTTCTCTGCTTCGATGGCCGCATCGACGCAAAGCCTATCGGGCCAGTCCATGATGTATTCGCGGTAAGTCGCTATCGACTTCAGTTGTTTCCGATCTCGAAGGTCCTTTGCCAAAGGCACTGAGCTATCAAAGTTGCGCTTGTGCCGTTGGTACTCCAGCGGCAGTCGCCCCGATCCAAGACGCTTCAAGAGCGAAAGCCCAATATCCAGGTGCCATCCACGCAGATCATCCGCTTCGTATAAAGGAAAGCACATTTTGAAAGGCTTGCATCGCATTGGTTGGAGACGCACCAGTTCTTCCCGCGCATTCATAGCGGCACGCGCCATGGAAATCGCGTTCTTCAACTTCAAAGGCGACGATACGAACGTGCGGACCGGATGTCTCGTCTCAAAATATCTGAGACCGCAGTGGAGTATCCTGGACGATCTGCTCGACGCGCCGTTTGCGAAATCACCCTTTTCAACAAGCAAGACCTTGAACCCAGCGGCGGAGAGTTCGCGGACAGCGCTGGTACCGTTGATACCGCCGCCAATGACGATCACATCATAACTTTCGTCCCGCGTGGCCTCCATCCTCATTTAACTGCTCCCTTCCTCGGCGTCGGGCGAGTACAGCAGCTAATTCGGAATGCTCAAAATAAAAAAATCGGCCTCCTATATGCAGTAAATGCATAATGGATTGAGCCCCCCGGAAGTCTGGCAACTTAACGATTCCTATCCGTCAAAAGTACGGCAACTTCGCCAACACTGCGTCTCGCTCGCTGAAAAGAAGGTCCAGAAGCGCTTCCGACACGCGACTTTGTGGACGGGAATAAGGGCGAAGAAGCGCCACGTTGAACGGTATTTTTGGCAGGAATGGCACCAGCGTTACCCGATCATCAAGTTGGTGAATGGCCGTGTAAGGGTCTATAAGCGCGACCCCCAGGCCAATTTTGGCAAATTCATATGCCGCAGCGGAAATCGTTGTTTCATAAGTTGGGTCAAGTTTTTCACCCGCAGCGCGGAATGCCTGCGCAATAATCGGGCCAGCTGCGGTGAATGACGCAAATGATACAAATGGTACGTTTCGAAGATCCAGTGGTTCGATTTTGTCGCGGCTCGCGAGATGGTGGTCACGTGGAACCGCAGCAATATAAGCGGCATCGCTGAAAACTTCTGTTTGAAAGCCAGATCTGCGGAATGGGAGTTCTGCAAGACCAAAATCCAGCTGTTGGGACGCCGCCCATTCTTCGATCTTGGCAGAAAGCCGTATATTCAGCTGCACACGTGTTTGAGGCCAGCCATCTTTAAATTTCTTTAGCGCCTGGGGCATGAAACTTATCCCAAGGGCGGGCATAACAGCCGCGGTTATACGGCTGGTTTCACCTTCGGCGACGGTTGCCGCGAAATTTCTCAAAGAATCGAGAGATGTATACGCTCTATCGATTTCATCCAGAAGAAGGTGGGCAACCGATGTCGGCGTGATCAACCCTTTTCTGCGCTCAAACAAGGTGACACCCAACTCGGTTTCAAGCTTGTTCAGAAGCCGACTGACGGCGGGTTGACTTCGCCCAATAAGTTCAGCAGCGGCGCTTACCGTTCCAGTTAGCATCACTGCCCGGAAGGCTGAAAAGTAGATGAGGTTCATCCCTACTTCCCAGTTTTGTTTCCCTGGCTTCTTCATCAAATATCATCCCAGCATTTCAGTTGTGGCACACACTCGCCTACAACAGTGCCAAGGGCAAACGAAATAGCAGACAATACCGATGTTTGATTGCAGTTCACCCGTCAGTATGAAGTAACGGCGTTTATCGGATAACAGCCCAAAGATGTTCCTTCATTACAGCCTCATGCAGCTCGACTCCAAACCCAATGTCTTCTGAGATCGGAAGGCGTCCGTTCCTGACTGTTTCCTCAAAGGGCACGGTAGCCACTTCAATATATCCCGGTATGTCAGCCCAATATGGGAAATGTTCTTGAACATAAAAATTGGGCAAACAGGCGCTCATGTGAGTCGCGATGTTGGCTGCGATAGAACTTCCGCACACATGCGGCTGCACCTTCAAACCGTAGGCGTCAGCCATCGCTGATATTTTATGGACTTCCGCGAAACCACCCGCATTGCCAATATCGGGCTGCAATATACTGATCGCACGTCTCTCAAGAAGATCGCGAAAACCTTGTCTGAGATAGTGCCGCTCTCCAGTCGCAATTGGAATATCAATCGACGAAGCGACTTGAGACAACGCACCGAGGTCGCCGGGATCGGTGATTTCCTCCACAAACTCGATATCATATTCTTTGATACGCTCACAAAACCGCATGGTGTCTGCGATAGAAATGCCGCCACCCAAATCAAGCATAAGCCTGATATCGGAACCGATCGCCTTTCGTACGTCGCGCACGCGTTCGATTCCAGCGGTGACGGCGTCACGATTGTCAGAGTATCGACCATTTGGATGCCGCAATGTTCCATTTGGCTGTATCTGCGCCAACGGATAGATCTTCAGGGCATAATGTCCGTCGTCAACAGCGTCGGCAGCTTTTCTAATCAGGTCTGAGTTGGATGTCGCTCCGAAATACCAGCCATTCGCATAGTAGTTCAGTTCATCGCGAATTTTTCCGCCAAAGAGTTCATATACTGGCACATTCAACGCTCTGGCGCGAATATCCCAAAGCGCCTGTTCTATGGCGCTCATCCCGGCACAAGCAATTCCGCCGGGGTTCTTTAACCAGAACGCCTGGTCGTACATGTCCGAAACGATCCGATTGATGTACAGTGGGTTAACCCCCAGCAAAAACCGTTCGCTCAGATCTTTAATCATACCCGCTACAGCCGAGCCACCGGTTCCATAGGAAATCGCGGCCTCGCCTAATCCAGATATGCCTTCATCCGTCTGAATTTTCACCAGAACGGGCTTCAGGCCCTGTCCGCGCACATAGTAAACGTTGACGGACACAATTTTCATTTTTCAAACCTCACCCGGGAGAACACTCATTCCGCCTCCACACCCGCCTGACGCAGTTTCAACCTGAAATCCTCCAGCGTTCCCTTATACTCCCACGTCTGGACGGTGTTGTGAGGACACTCAATAAAAATATAATCTTCGGTGACCGACAAAATTCTGGCGACCTTGATAAGTTTCTTTACGAATCCGCCCGCGCCAAGATCGTCGACGACGGCTTTCCGATCCTCGTCATATCCATGGTATACTTTCGACGCTCGAATCTCGGCAGTGATATACGCCATATATTCGTATCCCCTTGTCTTTTTTACATAGCGATGAATGATAAATAGTTATAAGAGCCGAACCTCGAAAACAGAAATCGAAAGTACGCTGATCGATATGTCGATTTTGCATACCCAAAGTCTGGCGGAAAGCTGTCGTGGTGTTCTCGTTAAGCTAAGACCTTTTGAACTGAGAATACTGGATAACCTCTTATTCGAAAGCTGGAAGCACCAGGAAGCTCAGAAATTGTCGGAAGCGTTTTATTCTCAAGGACCGTGGTTTCCGGTCGAGGATCGCCTTATCACTGTGCCGAACACTATCACTTCGCCTTGAAGGAGATATGAACCGCTGGCCCTTGCCACTGGTAGATGTGCTGATTGCCAGTCAAGATTCTTGACGGCTACGCCTCACTAACAGCAAATGACCCTCATCGTGGAAGGACGAACACTCCCCACTGTTGTGCAATACGTCGATTACCGGTGAAGGTCCAAAGCTTAACCCTTCACGACAGTTGCCCACAACGACCATTCGCAATGGCGCGCACAAAATTACATAAAGCTCAATTTACAATCATATGGAATAAATTCGCCCATTATAGAACCGGCACATAGTAAACACCTCGCATTGGTATGGCACTTTCGATAGAAATACATTAATATATTTACAAGATGTAGAATAAATGGATAAATTGTCGCTTCATTTTGACGGTTAGGAATTTTCACAATGGCAATATTTGATTTTCACATTGAAAATTCATTCAATATTTACTGTTCGCAAATTTTTTTCAGCCGTTTGAGATATTAAATCTATGTTCGAGCAACGGCATATATAAATCCTTTGTCAATTAGTTTTTCACTTTTAGAACACCCTGGTGTTCAACTGAGTTAGTTTTTCTGGAAACCTCTCGCTTCAACACGCCAATTATCCATTTTGGATGTTTGCGAAGCTCCCCAAACTCCGTTCAACGTTATCGTTTGCTAACCGGCGCCGGTGTCACATCCTGCATTGGCGAGACGGTTAAACCCTGCGATGTGGAGCAGAGCTTGTGGCAGACACTTCCATTTCACTCATAGCATATCAGTACCCAAAACCTGAAAAGCGAGACGAACTCGAAACCAGATTAAAAGAACTGGCGAAAGCATCAGCGCTGGAGCAGGGCTGCCTCGCCTATGAATTGTCCACGCTTGCAGACAACAACTCGGTTTTCGTCTTCTACGAACGCTGGGCCAGCCAGGCCGACTTGGATCGCCATTTCAACGGCGAAACGTTTCAGGCGTTCTGGAGCGAACGCATGTCATATCTCACCAAAGACGTCGAAGTTAAAATTCTACAGTCTGTCTAAATACACGTAAGGAAAATACACATGGAAAAAGACCTACAGGAACAGATTGCGAGACTATCCTCAAAGCTTGACAGGCTAGCAGCAGAATCGGAGATCCGCCGTATCATCAGCCGTTATATGTTGCTTTGCGACACGCCTCTACCTGAAGGAGATACGACGCCTGAACAACGTATCGAGCTCATTGTTGACCTGTTCTCCGATGATGCGACTTGGGAAGGCGTTGGTCCGTATTATGAAAATCAGTTTGGTTTCAGTTCCGGAAAAGCAGAGTTGGTGAAGCATTTCCAAGGCTTCTTCCAGCCTCGCGAACCTGAGATGCTGCTCAACTGCCACTATCTGACATCAGAGCATATCACCGTCAACGGTGATACCGCAGAGGGCAAGTGGGTTCACTTTCAGCCTTGGATCTTCAGCGACGGCTCTTCGGTCCTGCGGTCAAGTCGGCTGTTCAATGCCTTCAAGAAGGTGAACGGCGTATGGAAGATGTCACGCTACCGCACGGAAAACGTATTCATTGCGCCGCTTACACCTGGTTGGGCCGAGAATATCCCGAAAAGCTCTGTGCTTTTCAATCCGCAACTCGCGCGCTAGCAGTTAGAAACAAAAAAGGGGAACAAATAATGCAACCTGAAAACCGGGGCAGGACTGAACAAAACCGAGAGCGCAACACGTTTCGTGCGCTCTCGCTCCTAACACGCTTTGCGTTGGCCAGCGCCACCGCCATGGTGTTTGCAACATCTGCATTGGCCGCAGATATTAATTACCCCACCTTCCAATGGACGGAACCGACGTATGGCGCCTTTCTTAAGGAACTTAAAGCCGAATTCGAAAAGCAAAATCCGGGGGTCACCATCAAGGACACGTTCATCCCATTCGCGTCTTTTGCCGACCAGATGTTCATCGATATCTCATCAGGTAATCCGCCAGACGTTTTGACGGCTTTCGATCCTGATTTCAAAAGATATATCGAAGCCGATCTGCTCGAGCCTCTCAACGACTACCTTGATGCCGCGGGGATAAAGGTCGATGATTTCATAGCACCAGAACAACTGGCGGTTAAGGACGGTAAAATATACGGCATTCCCTTTGCCACTAATCCACGCGCCCTCTTTATCAATAAAGCCATGCTGGATGCAGCGAGCCTCGGCATCCCCAAAAACGCTGAGGAATTTGAGAACGTGGTCAAAGTTCTTCGCGACCCCAAGCAACAGAAGTTTGGACTTGCTCTTTCCGCCTACTCTGGTGCGCCTTCCCAGCAATATCTGGAATACGCACCGATCATCGCCAGTTTCGGGGGAAAGTTTTTCACCGAGGGCAAACCAACGGCCAATACGCCGGAGATGATAAAAGCCCTGACGTTCTACAAAAATGTGGTAACGAACAATCTTGTACCCAAAGGAGCCAAGTTCGAAGTCTTCCGGCCAATGTTTGTAAATGGCAAGATCGCCATGTATGCAGCTGGCCCGTTTATGGCTGCAATGGCGAAATCCGGCAATCCAGAGACCTACAACAATCTGGTTACGGAACCACTGCCTCTCGGCGCTGGAAAGCCCATTACAGTCACAAGCTTTCTTGCAATACCGAAAGCATCCCAGAACAAGGATGAGACCGCCAAGCTTCTGATGATGATGCTGGAGACGAAATGGCAGGAACGCCTTGTACAATTGGCAAGTGTCATTCCCGGTCGTAAGGGCATGGTTCCAGCTGATTACCTTAAGGAAAACCCTTGGTTCGAAACCTTTACTAATCTCGCCAGCACAGCTGTTAGCTATGCGCCGGAAGGTGTCGAGCAATATGGTAGCGACGTGATCTCACTGATCGGGAAGCGTATCGAAGCAATGCTGTTTAACGGCGCTACACCGGAAGATACTGCCAACGCCATCCAGAAAGATCTGGTGGCATTCATGGGAACCAAGAAATAGCCACGCACGACGGGACGCGAAAACTGTCCGGTCCATTCGAGGTAGAACATGTCAGCCATCACATCAGATCAGACCCCAACCAAATCTGTGCGGTCCCGCCCGCATATGCATTTATTACTCTTTTTTGGTCCCTGTGTCGTCTCACTTATCGCGGTGTTTGTCTTTCCAGTCTGGCAGACTTTCAAGATGAGCTTTTATGCCGATACGATGGGGGGGAACCCCGCCTTTGTGGGGTTCGCAAATTACGCGAGGATCATCGGCGCAGAAGATTTTCTGAAGCTCGTCGCGACTTCAGTCATCTACACACTTGGCAATGTTGTTTTGGTCTGGGGGCTCGGTCTGGCAATCGCCATTTTGTTAAATCAGCACTTTCCCGGTCGCGCTGTTGTACGGGCGTTGTTCATCGTACCTTGGGCAATTCCCTATGTTGCAGCGAGCCTAATTTTTTCGCTGTTATTCAACTTCGACGTAGGTGTTATCAACTATTTGCTTTCGACACTCTTAGGCGCCCATCTCTCAGTGGACTTCCTGAACAGTTGCCCGAATGCGCTTGTCACGCTTACTGGAATATCGATCTGGAAACTGCTTCCACTCGGCATGGTCATGATGCTGTCGGCGCTGCAATCAATTCCCGGCTCGCACTACGAGGCGGCTAGAGTGGACGGGGCGACCACGCTACAGGCGTTCTGGCATATTACTTTGCCCGGCGTGAGATCAACAACCGTGATGCTCACACTTCTTATGATGATCTGGTGTTTCGGGCGATCTTTCACGGCGATCTACCTCCTTACGGGCGGAGGCCCCGCTGGCTGCTCCGAAACGATCGTGCTGCGCAGCTATCTTGAAATGTTTCAGCAGTTTCATCCAGGCACCGCCGCAGCCCTTGGCGTCGCAGTTCTGCTAATCTCAATGATATGCGCCGGAATTTATTTTGCTGTCATCAACGCACGAGGTAACCAGGCATGAGCATCGGATCCCATTCAATGAAAAGAGCCCACTGGTCCCTCGTCCTGCTTGCCTATCTTTTGGCGTTCATTATTTCGATCCCTCTTCTCTGGATGGTCAAGTCATCCTTTGAAAGCGATGCAGCCGCAACAGCATACCCTCCTGCCCTATTGCCGGATGGGCATTTTATCGGAACGTTCAGTACAATTTTCTTCGATACCCGCCTTTTCCATTGGCTTCTGAACTCCTTCCTTGTCGCAGCTCTTTCAACCTTGGTGGCGCTGGCAATCGGCATTCCGGCCGCTTATGGCTTGTCCCGCTTCAAATTCAGACACAAGAGTCTTCTGACATTGTCGATCCTTGGAACGCAAATGATGCCGCCAATCGTTCTCATCATTCCGCTCTACACAACGTTCATCAGCTTTGGACTGGCGGATAGTCTGGTTGGTGTTATCGTCGCAAATGCGGCATTCGCGTTACCGGTCATGGTCTGGATGCTGAAGACCGTTTTCGACGGCGTTTCTTTCGAAATTGACGAGGCGGCTCGCATCGACGGCGCATCGTGGTACTACATTGCACTGAGAATCGTAACGCCTCTTTCGCTTCCAGGTGTTATCGCCGCATCGATCTTTTCATTCTTGAACGCTTGGGATGAATTCATGCTTGCGCGCACCTTGCTGCGCAGCGTTGATCAATGGGTTGGGACCATTGGTTTGTCCTCGCTATTCGGTGAGTACGTCACTCCGTGGAACCAGATCATGGCCATGGCGCTCGTCTTCACCATCCCACCTGTCCTCCTCTTCCTGCTTGTGCAACGCTACTTCGTTTCAGGCCTCAGCGCCGGAGCAGTCAAAGGCTAATTCAACTACATCACGCGCCCGTCGGCGCTAGCAACGAGGCAATCCATGGCTTCCGTTTCTCTGGATAATGTACAGAAAGCTTACCATAACTTCTCCGTCTTGAAGGACATCAGTGTCGGCATCGATGATGGATCTTTCGTGACGCTCGTAGGGCCGTCAGGTTGCGGCAAATCCACCCTGCTGCGTATGATCGCAGGACTGGAAAGCATCACCGCCGGAACAATTTCGATCGGCGGCGGCATAGTAAACGAGCTCGAGCCCAAGGCGCGTAACATAGCAATGGTTTTCCAAAACTACGCCCTCTATCCGCATCTGACCGTGGCAGAGAATATGGGCTTCGCACTTAAGCTCGCCAAAGCGGATAAAGAGGAGATTAGCCGGAAAGTCCGACATGCGTCGCAAATACTCGGATTGGACGCTCTTCTTCATCGTTACCCCAAGCAGCTTTCCGGCGGACAGCGCCAGCGCGTCGCTATGGGACGCGCTATTGTCCGCAACCCCGCCGTCTTCCTGTTCGACGAACCTCTGTCCAATCTGGACGCCAAACTGCGCGTGCAAATGCGAGCCGAAATCAAGTCACTTCACCAAAAACTGCGGACAACGACCATCTACGTCACGCATGATCAGGTCGAGGCAATGACAATGGCTGACAAGATTGTCGTCATGAAAGATGGGTTCATAGAGCAAGTCGGTGCGCCGCTCGATGTCTATGACCGCCCCGCCAACGTCTTTGTTGCGGGATTCATCGGATCGCCTGCGATGAACTTTCTCAAGGGAAAAGTTTCAAAAGATAGCTTCATCACAGCCGGTGGCGTTCAGCTTCCCTTGCCGGCCTATGCCGACCTGAACGGGCGGTCCGTGATCTATGGCATCCGTCCGGAACATATGCATGTCTCTGCGTTTGGCGTGATCGCAACCGTTACCGTCATTGAGCCAACAGGGGCGGAGACACTTGTTACGGCAGAAATCGACGGACAACCGGTTCACTTCGCAATTTCGGGCCGCAGCAATCTGACTCTGGGATCCACCGTGCATATTGCTCCGCAAGTCCAGCATATTCATCTTTTCGATGAGACAACTGGACGTAGGATCAATTGATGAGCTCATTCCAGAATTTGTTGGGATCGCCACAATCGCCTTTTGTCATGCAGACGTCATTAGGCGGCAATGGACTACGGGTCGCGGTCAAGGATAATATCGATATCAAGGGGCTCAACACGACGGCGGGAAGCCGTGTTTATCTGACCGAACCGCCTGCTCTCGAAAGCGCCACTATCGTTCAGCGACTGCTTGCCACCAATTTCCAGATTGTTGGCAAAACGAAGCTGCACGAGCTTGCCTTTGGCATCACCGGCATAAATGACGCCTTCGGCACCCCTGCCAACCCGCGTTTCCCGAAGTTTATTCCTGGTGGTTCCTCCAGTGGTTCCGCCGCAGCAGTCGCCGCGTCCCTGGCCGATGTAGCGATTGGCACCGATACCGGCGGATCCATAAGAATTCCCGCCGCCTGCTGCGGCGTCTTCGGACTGAAGCCAACGTTCGGACGGATCCCGCGCGACGGGGTTTCACCAGCCAGATCCTCGCTGGATTGCGTTGGTGTATTTGCACAATCGGTCGCCCAGCTGGAAGCGACAATGGAGGCCCTTGATCCGCACTATAAGAGGAAAGATTCCCGCGACTATAAGCTCGGGTTGGTTACGCCTCCTGGCAACCCCGAGATATCCGATGCGATAATAGCCGCAGTCCGCGCAACAGGGTTGCCGATCTGTAGGGTTATGCTTGCACATTTCGACTCTGCGTTTTCAGCTGGCTTAACGATGATCGAATATGAAACCGCGAACGCATTTCGCGACCTGTTGGATTCCTCACTGATTGGCGATGACGTGTTAACACGACTTAGAAAGGCGGCGCGTATAACCGCAGAGGACGTGCGTATCGCCGAAGTCATAAGAAAGCAATTTCGCGAAGAGCTTGAAAGAGCCTTTGAGACAGTCGACGTGCTGGTTTTACCGACTATTGCGGACTTTCCTCCTGCGCTGACGGACGCGAGAGCCGATAGAAGCGCGGTCTCGCTGACCAAAAACGTACGCCCTTTCAACCTTTCGGGTAATCCGGCCATTGCTGTCCCATTACCCTCCATCAACGAACGGCCTGTATCCTTGCAAATAGTAGGACCAATGGGCAAGGACGATGTTGTATGCGCAGTTGCCCGCCAGTTCGAGGCCTGTCTCTCACGTTAACGTTCTTGCGTTGCATCTGCCGCTCACTTACGGTCGCACGAAGTCTCCACCTATTGGATGCTGATGGAGAGTTTGATTTTGAGCCCGTATGAGATCGCACGTGTGATTGCTTTCATGTCGCGTCTTCGCGATGCCTTCCGGCCGATGCATGGCAAGGTTGAGGATGACGCGCACTGGCGAATAATTAGTCATGTTGTCAAGCGCTTCATCGAAGGGGGGGCCGTCACTCTGACAGAATTGATTCAGATTTCGGAGCTTCCCTATGCAACGGCCCACCGGAAGATAAACGAACTTCTGCGCGAACACATGCTGGAAAAGTTTTTCAGCGGCTCTGACACCAAGCGCTTTCAACTGATTCCCAGTAATCTGCTGCTCGATCAGTTCTACAACTACGCGAAGGACGTCAAAGTAGAACTTGCGCGCGTTTATGGTGACAAAAACTTCAGCAATGATGAGGAATATTTTTTTGGAGGCGATCATCAGGCGCTGGCGCTGAGCGAAGACCAGCTTCGTGCTGTTCGCAACATAGACGGTGTCGAAAAGGCGACTTTTCTCCTTCACAATGACTTTTATTTCATGTCCTTGCGACATCTCTGGTCCGATTTCCGTAAACGGTTAGGCCCCTATCAGAACTTCCACATGCGCAACATGGAGGATTTGCATGCTGAATTGTTGGCCAATGCCAAGCGGCCGGAATCCACCTTCGATATCGTTGCGCTGAATGCGCCCTGGGTTGGGCAGTTTGCTGAAGCCGGCGCCGTCATCAACCTCAACTCCCTCACGGACGCAAGGCGGGTCGTGCCTCAAAGCTTTAATCCTGAAGTCTGGGATATGGGGATGTCGAAAGGAAAACAGTTTGGCATTCCCAGCTATGCTGCAGTCGAAATCCTGGCGGCCCGAAAGGACCTTCTGGAAACTGAGGGCCTGAAATCTCCAGCAACATTCGCCGATGTGCTTAAATGCGGTCGCGCCTTGCATGACCCCAATAACGGGCGTTACGGGATCGTTTGGAACGCCAGTCGCGGCATCGATGTCGCGCATACGTTCATGTTCATTATTGGCTGTTGCGGCGCTCCCATCCCGGACCTCGCCCAGGTAAAAGGCGGCTTCGAGAAAAAGGATATGAACGGGGGCAAGGTGCGAGCACTGATCGATAGCTATGCGGCGCACGAAGCGCTGGAATACATGAAAGAACTTCTGAGCATATCGCCGCCGAATATTCTCGAAACATCGCGCCAAACCGTTCTTGACTTATTCACACGCGGGAAAGCGGCTATGGCCTATACGTGGTCAATCCATGCGACGCGTTTTGAAATGCAGATCGATTCCGCCGTCAAGCGGCGCGTAACCTATCTGCAACCTCCGTTTGGAAGAGGTGGAAAAAGCCTTGCCCCCTTGGGCGGATTTGTCTTCGCAATTCCGAGCAATCTGCCGCCGTTACGGATGGAAAAAGCAATGCAGATCCTCACTTGGATGTGTAGTCCTGAAGCGATGCTCGCGCGCGCAAAGGACGGGCTACCGCTATCTCCTCTTTTCAGCCTCATGGGGGACCCGGGAGCCAACCTCAATTCACCAATCTACACACTGGTAAAGTCGCTGTCGCAACGTCGTCTGCTCAACGTATGGCAACGTCCCGCCATACCCAAATACATCCATATCGAAACCATTTTGGGCGAGGAGGTTCACGACGCGTTGATTGGCCACAAGTCAATCAAGGTGGCCTTGGCCGACGCCAATACGAGGATCAAATCCCTTGATCAAGATCTCCTCTATTCGTGATTACCCATAGTCCCCAGAACCAATTCCATTCCCGGGAATCCAGCTTTAGCCTGACGCGTGCTCAGTCTCGGAAGTGAGCACAAAGAAATCACGGTCTTCAAGACCATTCTCCGCGGCATGAAGGAAACGCTCTAGGGAAAGCGCATTTACTGCCATTTCGACATCGACATCAGCTGCGGCTTCGGCAATCAAACCCGTATCTTTAATCATCTGGGAGACGGAAAATGCCGGTGGATAGTCGTTCTGCTCTATATTGGTTCGCTTGTATTTGAGAAGTGGCGAAACTACTGCACTTTCGCAGATAACTTCCATGATAACGTTCCGGGAAAGCCCACCCGCTTGACCCAGCTGTAACGCGTCCGCCATTAAAGTTGCATTTGCCGCTACAAGACTGTTCAGGACCAGTTTCAGATATCGCGCCTCCTCACTCGGACCGACGTAATATTGTCGACTTGAGAACGCTTCGAACGCCGGCCGGCATATCTCAAAATCAGCCTGCGGGCCGGATACCATGACCGTAAGGGATCCCGATTTCGCAGTATGGGTGCTCCCAGAAACGGGCGCGCGCAGATAACGGGTTGTCCGGATGCCGTTGGAGACCTTTTTCGAAATACGGGGAGAAACCGTACTCAAATCCACGAATATCTGATCCTCGTTCAAGTGGCCTGCGAACCCAGATTCGCCGAAAACGAGATCATCGAGAACTTGATCATTAGGGATCATCGACATGATAATCTCGACGTCCTTCAAAAGCTCACCCACGGACGGAGCGATTTTGGCTCCATCTCCGCGAACTGTATGACAGTTTGCCGGATTTCTATCATAGACTGCCACATGATGGTTCTTCGCCAACAGATGACGCACCATCGGTTGGCCCATTTTACCAACCCCTATCCAGCCGATTCTTCGTTGCTTTGCCATTCTTGTCTTCTCCAAAACGCCTGTCTTCTCCTAGTGGTGTCCGAACATCACCTGGTCACAGTTCAAATCTCCAGTGACAAAACATCCAGAATGGATACTCTGCACATTGCAAGAGATGCAGAAAAAGAGACGATAAGTTTGGCCTCATCCTAATGCTATGAAAGCAAAATCTCATGCTCTACGTCGTCCATTGTATCGATTTCGAAGACGCCCTTCCTCGCCGACTGGCCAACTACGACGCTCACAAGCAATATCTCGCAAGCGCTACCGTGAAGACAGTCATTTCAGGTCCGCTAGTCGCTAAGGACGGAGTCACCATGATCGGCTCAATGTTCATCGTTGATGCCGAACGGCTGGAAGACGTTGTTTCCTTTAATCGCAACGATCCATTTCAGGACGCACATGTGTGGGCCGACACTCGGATTCATCCGTTCCTGATGCGTGTGGACAACCGTGCGCTCAAGATTGACTGAGGATCGGCATGCACTCATTCGCTTACAATTCAAACAAAGCTCGTATTCTTTTCGGGGTCGGGACGTTTCAAAAGCTGCCCGACGAAAGAGACAGGATGGGATTGAACAGGATTCTTGTCCTATCCACCGACGCTCAGCGTGACGAAGCGGTGGAATTAGCCAATATCATTAAAGACAGTTCCGTTGGCGTTTTCAGTGAAGCAGTCATGCATACACCAGTCAACACAACTGAGAAAGCCGTCTCAATCGCCAGAAACCTGAATGCGGATGGAATCCTTTCTATCGGTGGCGGTTCGACTACCGGCCTGTCAAAAGCTATCGCTCTCAGGACCGGCCTTCCGCAGATCATCGTTCCAACCACATATGCGGGATCTGAGGTCACGCCTATACTCGGACAGACAGAAAACGGCTCCAAGACCACCATTCGCGACCCGGGCATCCTTCCCGACCTTGTGATCTACGATCCCAATTTTTCAATGAAGCTTCCGGTCGAGCTCAGCATAACCAGCGGCCTCAATGCTATGGCCCATGCGCTGGAAGGGCTCTACGCCCAAGACAGAAATCCGATTTCGTCCCTGATGGCGATAGAAGGCCTCCGCGCCCTGCATGGCGCATTGCCGATAATAAGGGAAAAACCCGACGACACAGACGCGCGAACGTCCGCTTTGTTTGGTTCCTGGTTGTGCGGCACGGTTCTTGGCACAGTAGGGATGTCGCTCCATCACAAGATTTGCCACACGCTCGGAGGAATGTTCGACCTCCCTCATGCCGAAACACACGCGATCCTGCTTCCCTACACAATCGCATACAATAGTGAGGCGGCGGCGGTGGAACTTGCGCCTCTTCAAGACTTATTCGGCGCGTCAATCCCTGCTGGCATCTTTGATTTTTCACGACGCCTGGGCGCGCCGTATTCTCTCGCTCAACTTGGACTCGTGCGCCGCGATATAGAGCGGGCCACCGAACAGTCCCTGAAAAACCCTTACTGGAACCCCCGCCCCCTGGAGCGCCAAGCTATCCAGCAACTCCTTGAAATGGCGCTGGAAGGCGCTCGCCCGCGCTGAACTATATTGGGAGATGGACATATGAATGCGTACTTTTCGGAGGAAAACTCCACTGAAACCGTGAATGGACGAATGAAACCGAACTCGGCCCGGCTCACGGAAGTCATGGGGGCATTGGTCAGCCATTTGCACAGTTTTATAAAGGAAGTGGCTCTGACACAGAACGAGTGGGAGTACGCTATCGACTTTTTGACACGCACTGGGCGGATATGTAGTGAAGAACGGCAAGAGTTTATTCTGTTGAGCGACACGCTAGGAGTTTCAATGCTTGTCGACGCCATCAACAATAGACGCCCCTGCGGTGCCACCGAAAATACAGTTTTTGGACCCTTCCATGTGAAAAACGCACCCTTGCGAAAGATGGGCGACTGCATTTCCCTAGACGGTAAGGGAGAAAGCTGTCGCTATTTTGGACGAGTGATTGATCTGAATGGCATTCCCATCGCTGGTGCGAGCATCGACGTGTGGTCCGACAATTCAGACGGCTATTACGACGTCCAACAGCCAGACATACAGCCGAAATGGAATAATCGTGGCATTTTCGTAACCGGGAATGATGGTTACTACGAGTTCTTCGGCATCAAACCGGTCTCATATCCTATCCCAGACGACGGGCCGGTAGGAGAAATGCTCGGCCATCTCGGCAGGCACCCATACCGGCCTGCTCATATGCACTACCTGGTGAATGCAGACGGCTATGAAAAGCTAATTACCCATACCTTCGTCGGAGAAGACGCCTACCTCAAATCGGATGCAGTATTTGGCGTTAAAAAGACCTTGATTGCCCCATTCGAGCGCACATCGGGATCTATCAGCCTATGGCAGTCAAAGTTCGATTTCGTTCTTGTCAAAGCAGGAAATAAACAATGATCGCATTTCGATTTGCAGTCTCAGATCCCCGAAGGACCCGCGCACGCGCGCAGCTTCATGATGCACACAAAAAACACATTGCTGACGCACCGTTCGAGATTCTTATGTCGGGTCCCGCGTTCCAAGAAGGCAGTGATGCCACCACTGCCGCATTACTAATTGCAAATGTTGCAACGTTAGCAGAATTGGATTCGTTTAACTTGACCGATCCGTATGTAAAATCCGGCGTATATATAAAAACATGGATCCTTGAATGGAAAAATTCTAAAATCTTAAGAATTATATGACCGAATATTTGTGATAGTCATCGCAATATTTATGAAATTTACGCAGATTGCGTTTAATATAATCTGCTTATTTTAATAATGTTTATATTAATGTAATATTAATGTAATATTAATGACGGCACAAGGATTAAAATTATAATTATGCTATATAAAGCAATACATATACTGACATTTAGTCAGAATCTGGTTAGCCTGAAACATCGTTTCCTCGTCCAGGCAAATACCAAGATTAACTGTGGATCACGAACATCTTCTAACTAATTGGTTTTATTACCTTTGGCGGTCGAGTTGAAATGTCCGCCGCTTTGCAAAGTTAAAATGTCCGTCTGAGGCGTTTGCTGGCACGACGCTCTGCCCCGGCCAGCCCTTGCAACCCTGACCAGCCGGGCAGGCCGGGCCAAGTCGGGGTGCTGTTAGGAACAAGCGGACATTTTAACTTTGCAAAGCGGCGGACATTTCAACTCTGCCGCCACATCGCGAACACCGTCGCAAATCCGGTTGTTCGACGGACGACCGATCGCCTTATGCCGGATCGACGACGCACCGTCGGTTTGCATCCGCTGCAGCAGTCGACGGACCGGACGCTCACTCAGATCAAGCACATGCGCCGCTGAAACCATCGTCATCCGACTGGCCATCACCTTCGACAAAATCTCGATCCGCTGCAGATCACGCTCGCTCATCGCAATCAATCCCATCTGCTTGTCTCCCAGACGTCTTTCAGACCGGGGAGAGTGACATTCCAACTTTGCAGAAACAGGACACTTTAACTTTGCGGCTACATTACCGTGAGGTGTAATCACCATTATGGAACTTTCCCGTATTATTATGACAGATTGGATCTTCTGATGATAGGCCTTTTCAGTCGGGTAGGAATTCGGCTGTCAATGTTGAGATTCGCCAGCCGTCTATGGTTTTGGAAAAAACAAAATCATAGGCCCCTGCCATCGCAATTCTTCCCGGTCCGCCTCGCCAGTCGGTAATAAGCATTCTACAGCGCCCCTTTGCCTCCAAAGGATCGTCACTCTTCCAAAGGACCAGATCAGTAATGAAGTGGCGACTTCTGCACTTAAAATTCACGGCTATTGCTTCTGTAACCAGTGCAGTTAATTCTTTTTGACCCTTTCGCACTCCTGCAGCAATACCTGACCCGCCGTGTTCGATGGGCGCGGCATTCCGTCTAATCCAACTTGCGTTCTCCGTGAATAGCGCTGCCCACTTTTTAGCGTCAGCGGAATCAAGGAAATGAACGTAGTGGCCGAGAACAAAGCGAATTTCTTGTTCGTCTTCCGCTGAAAGCATATCTCCATACACGTTGTGCCCTCCGGTTCGTAGTCGTTTGAGTCTCCAATCACGTCGGCACTGAGAGGAGAGGTTACCTATTCGTGCTTGAGCAAGTAAATCGGTGTTCCAAATTCGCGTCGAGAACAACTCTTCTTTCTTAGCGAAGATTGGTGATGGAAGTCAAAGAGTAGCTCGTCGTAGTGACACTGTCTTTCCAGGTGCTATGGAGCAAGTGCTGCCAACCGCTGCGTGATGTCCTTAGCAGCTTTCTTAGAGAGTTTAATCATCTCAGCCTCGCTCACGGGCGGGGGAGCATGCATGGGGTAAGATAACGAGATTGCGCCAATGATTTCATTGTTTTCATCGAAAACGGGAGCTGCGACACCAATCAGCTCCGCTGTGATCTCACCACGCGATAAATAGTAACCTTTACTGCGATTTTCCCTCAACGCAGAACTGAACGAGGTCCAATCAGCACCAATTGCGTCTCGCCCTTTATCTCCTTCATGACGCTCGAAAATCCTCCTCTGGCGTCGCCGATCAAGGTGAGCGAGGATGATACGTGCTTGGGCTCCCCTGAAAACAGGAAGCCTCCTTCCCGGTTTGAGCGGCATTTCGGACGAACTTTCCGGTCGCGTCGAATATACGTTGACGGCGCGGTCCTGATACATCCTGCACAAGAAGGTGTGGACGCCAAGCCGCGTCGATATCTCTTCCATGACTTCCTTGGCCGCCAACAAGATTGGGTCGAAGTTCACGAGAATGAACTCAAGCTCCATGATTGTTGGCCCCGGCACATACCGTCCAGAAATCCGCGAGAGTAATCCGATCTCGTGCAGATCATGTAGATATCGGTAGGCGGTCGCTTGACTGACCTGCAATATGGTTTCGACATCTGCAAGTGAGATAGTCGGCGAAGTTTCCGAGAACAGGTTCAAGATCTCGGCTACCCGTTTGAGTACAGACGTCTCATTCTGCGACTTACCGGCGGCGGCACTTTCTCTTTTTGTCATGAAATGACCCTGTTCTCGCTAACTTATCGTCCTTGAAATCGGATATCCAATTTCGAGGACGATGTCTTCATTATCTAAGGATAAATTCACTTACGAAGTATCGCGTACCGTGCGCAATGAAATGAGATATGTCGTGCAATATCTCCTCCCTTCCGCGCTCACTGTCGAAATATCTCTTAAGCATATCTTCAAATGTTGGAAAATTCAGCTCGGCAATTCCGTCTGCAGGACGGCCTCGAGAATCGTCGACTATCCAGTTTCTGACATATTTGTCCATTCCAACATGCACTCTCAACGCAAGTGGAACGTGGATATCCCAACTGCGCCGCGCCGCTGACTCAGGCAGGTCCGGATGGAAGTTTAGCCTTCCGATATACTTCATGCCGGGTGATCGTTGGCCCTTGATTGCAGTCTGTCGATCAAGTTGCACCATCTCCTCGACCTGATATATCTCGGTCGTAGCGATATCATCCATGCAGGTAACGAATGACGCAAGCACATCCTCGGCCCTATCGACCGGTGGATAAATCTCCACTATGACGTCACAATAGGGATCTACCAAATCGGATTGCGTTTCTAAGGGGCGGTAGGGAACACCTTCGGGCGTATCCTCCACTATATTGACGATCACGCCACCCCCGCAGGAATCGGAATTGGCAATTCGCCGAGCGGCATGAAGATATCGCGCCTGGAAATCCGTCTTTTTTATGCGATCGCTGCCAGCCAGATAGATGAAATACTTTGATGCCATCGAACGTGTTCCCAAAAGCCGTGCCAACGTCTAGGCAACTTCAAGCCATTCCCTCCGCACCGATGGCGTAGCGAGCAGTTCCTCTGGCGTACCCTCGAAGACGATGGCGCCGTGTCCCATGATCAGGCATCGGCTGCAAAGCTTTAAGGCAATCGTCATTTTTTGCTCCACCAATATCGACGCTACGCCCTGACGGTTAATGTCCAGCATCACCTCAGCGAGATGGTCCACAATCTTGGGTGCGAGTCCCTCGGTCGGTTCGTCGATCAGAACGGCTGTAGGCTGCCCCAGCAATGAACGGCACAGGGTGAGCATCTGCTGCTCACCGCCAGAGATTGACCCTGCTTTAACATTGCGACGTTCCTTGAGACGGGGGAAGAAGCCGTACATCTCGTCCAGGCTCCACGTTTTCGTATTCGGCCGGGGCTTGGCGAGCCCAATGTGTAAGTTCTCTTCAACGGTGAGATTGCTAAAAGCCAACCGCTCTTCTGGGACGTAGGCGATACCGGCGCGGTTGATCTTGTAGGACGGGAGCCCTGCAAGCTCTCGGCCAGCCAGTTTGATCGAGCCGCGCGTGGGTGTGACCATACCCATTATGGCCTTCATGGCTGTAGACCTGCCAGACCCATTACGGCCGAGCAAGGCAATCATCTCGCCGTTTCCCAGGGTTAAACTCATCCCGTGAAGGATGTGGCTCTTGCCGTAGTGGGTGTGTAGGTTGGTTACGGAAAGTAACGTCATGCGGGCACCTCGCCGAGATAAGCTTCCTGAACCCGAGCACTCGCACGTATCTCTTCCGGCGTGCCCGATGCGATAATCTCGCCATAGACAAGGACGGATATCCGGTCGCAAAGAGAGAAAACAACCTCCATATCATGCTCGACAACGAGGAGTGTTTTCCCCACCGTGATTTCGCGGATCAGATTGAGCATGTAATGGGTTTCCTCCCGTGACATTCCTGCCATAGGTTCATCAAGTAGAATTACGTCGGCCCCCGGTCCGATCGCCATGGCTATCTCAAGGGCGCGCTGCTCGGAATAGGTCAGATCTCCCGCGAACTTGTTACGCACGTTGGTCAGACGGACCAACTCCAGCAACTTATCGGTATCGCGGTTGATTGCGGTTGCCTTCGAGGCGAGAGAAAACATCGGATAACGCCGGCCATGCCTGGCCATGGCCGCGATGCGAAGATTCTCATATACGCTCAGACGCGGAAAAATCGTGGTGATCTGAAACGATCGCGACAATCCACGGCGGGTGATCAGGTGAGGCGGCATACCTGCAATTGAGGCGCCGTTCAAACGAATATCACCACTCGACGGCGTATAAAGCCCTGAGATCAGATGAAACAGCGTCGATTTACCAGCGCCGTTGGGTCCGATCAAAGCGTGCCGCTCGCCCGCTCTTACGACAAGGTCGACGCCGCGGATGATTTCGCTTTCCCCAAAACGCTTGGTGAGTCCGGAGAGCTGGATGATATCTTTCATCATCGCGCGTGTTCCTCTGCCAGAGAGGTCATCGGCGAAGCCTCCCTTTCCGTTCGCGATTTGACCAGTAGCAAAATGCCCATGCCAGCGCCGATCGCTAAGACTGGGACGATCCATGTTGTAGTTGCCATCGGATCCCAGTTGTAACCATAGAGGGAGATTGGAGGCCAAGCCTTGGTTCTATCAACTATGGCAGAATACTGTTGGTCAAGAATACGGGATGTTAGCTCGAGTAGCGTGACGATCCCTGCCGTGATGAGGAGACCTGGCGGAAGCAGGAGGACACGGCGTTTGAGGGAACCCCAGTTTCGGTCCTTGAACTCGCTCACGATTCTCAGCCCGAGCACGGCCAGACCATCACCCATGAACATCATGATGCCAACGAAGAGTATGCCTTGATAGAGTAGCCAGTTCTTTGTCACATCGGAAACCAGACTACCGAACAAAGCGAAGGTAAAGGCGCCAATCGCTGGACCGAAAAATACGCCCGCCCCTCCGACGAAAGTATGCAAGATAACCGAGGCAGACATTCCCATGCCCAGCATCGAGTAGTTGATGCTTTCCGTCGTGAAGGCCAGAAGGCCGCCCGCGATGCCGGAAAACATGGCCGACACACCGAACACAATGGTCTTCGTGTGATGGAGATTGTAGCCGAGAAAGGAAACCCGACGCTCGGCTTCCCTAAGACCGACAGTCAGGCGCCCGAATAGTGTTTGATTGTAGGCATAGAGCAGTCCGATGCACAGCAAGACCCAGGCGACAACCGTATAGTAGACATGAACCTCACTACCGAAATCGAATTGGGACCAGGGCATCCTCATCGTCGTCAGCCCCACCTCACCACCAAAAATTCCGCTGAGATTGGGTGCGATCGCATGGAGGAGCTCCGCCAACGCGAGCGTTACCATCGACAGGTAAACACCACTTCTCAACGTGGCGAAGTATCCCGCGCAAAGACCGCCGATGAGTCCGGCTACACCGCCAACGAGCGGAATCAGCGGCGTGGGAAGCCAGAAACTTCCGTTCTCGACGGCCTGCATCGCGTGAATGACAGCAAATCCGCCGATAGCAAAATACGCCGCGTGACCGAACGAAAGCATCCCAGCGCGACCACTTAGAAGGTTGAACGCCATAGCGAACAAGACGGCAATCAGCGCTGTAGTCAGAACACCGATGACGTGTCCACCCAAAACAAAAGGGGCGACGAGAAACAAGGCGACAACAAGCGCCAGTATTCCATTTCTAATCATATTCTAGTTCCTTTCGCCCATCAGTCCGGCAGGCCGCGTCAACAGCACAACAAGCATCAGCAATGCGGGGAGCGAAGCCGACAGCGACGAAATTTGCAAAGTAAGCAAACCGCCGATCTCCCTGGCTTCCATGCCATAGCCGAAGATCTGCGCTATATCTGCGAGCGACACCTGAAATCCAATCGAGAACGACGTGAGAAGGCCAATCAGCAGCGATGATATGAATGCGCCTATAAGCGAACCAAGGCCTCCCACGACCACGACAACAAACGCTATAACGCTCATCTCTGCTGCCATGGAGGGGCTCGTTGTCAGAAGAGCGCCGCCGACGGCTCCGGCAAGACCTGCCATCCATGCACCGACACCGAACACACCAAGAAAGACCAGTGGAACGTTGTGTCCCAACGCGGATACCATACCCGGGCGTTGGACCGACGCACGAACGACGATACCGATGCGCGTCTTCTGGAGCAGCAAGAAGAGTATGCCCAACAGCACCAAAGCCACGGAGGCGACAAACACCCGATAGGACGGAAAGTTCGTCCCGAACAAAGAAAACGCGGGGCCGCTGAGTAGAGACGGAGGGCGGTATGCAACAGGAAAGTTGCCCCAAAAGAGCTTGATCACTTCCTCGAATACGAAGGCGATGCCAAAGGTGAGAAGAAGTTGCTGCGAATGCCCGAAGCCATGAACGCGTCTTAGCATATAGCGTTCTATGAATGCCCCTATGACCATTACCAGCAGGGGGGCGATCAGTAAGGCAAGCCAGAAGTTAGACATCTTGGCGATCGTGAAGGAGAGATAAGCGCCCAGCATATAGAACGAGGCGTGCGCAAAGTTTACGACGCCCAGCAGGCCGAAGACGAGGGTCAAACCCGCCGAGACCATGAAGAGAAGAAGCCCATAGACGAGGCCATTGAGCGTCGAAATAATGAAGAATTCCATGCCGGAGACCCTTGCCGAGAATGTCGGCTCCGTCATCGGGAGCCGGCATTCAACCAGTTTCAGCGTGAATGTATTAGGATGGTCGATTCATTTTGCACTTGGGATCGACGGGTACAGCACTGTCTTCGGGCGAAACGATCTTCAACAGCTTGAAGCCCATGTCGGTTCCGTCGACCTTGTATCGAGCCTCTGTCGAGACTTCGGACACGGTAACAGGCAGAAGGACTTGGTGATCCTCTTTCCTGAATGACCAACGGCCCGCCGGGCTCTCATAGCTGGCATCCTCAAGAGCAAGAGCTATGGTCCGAATATCGACTTCTCCACCGGGCTTGCTGACCTTTTTCAGAGCTTCGCCCAGCAGCAGGGTGCCGAACGCGGTCGTCGGTTCTTCGTTGTATGGATAATGGCCGACTGAAGCCTTGAAGTCCTCCGCAAACTCCTCGCCCGCCTTGCCGCCAGCTTCCAGGTTGTAAAGCTTTACCAGCACGGCGCCCAGGGCCGAATGCCCCATCGCGCTCAGCGCCCCGTTCGTGTCTAGGCTAGTATTGCCGACATTAACTTTAAGACCCGCATCACCGAGCGCGCGCATGAATAAAATAATGTCGTTGCCCCAGTTTCCACTCAGGATCGTGTCGGCGCCAGAAGCTTTGATCTGTGCGACGAAAGGCGAGAAGTCCTGGATTTTCGCGGTGTCGTGCAGTGTTGAACCGACGATCTGCGCGCCTGCGGCCGTTCCGTACAGTGCCTGCGCCTTTTCGTGGTCGACACCATAGGAGTAATTTTGGTTGATGCTGTAGATCTTGGTTCCCAGCTTACCCGTATCCTTCATCGCTGACACAAGGGCATTGATCCTGATGAAAGGGTTGCTTGCCAGCTTGAATGCCCAGAACTGACATTTGTCCGCCGTGAATTCGGCCGCTTCCGATCCCTCCATCATGAAGAGAATCTCTTTACCCTTGTTGCGCAGGTTGTATTTCCGGACGTCTTCGGAGATCTGTGCGGTGATAGCCGAATTGGTCGACTGGATAATGATGCGCGCACCGTCTGCGATCGCAGCCTTGAGTTTCTCTGCCGCGCCCGCCGTCTGATTGAGGCTATCATATTCGGTCAAGGCGATGGGGTCGCCGTTAAAGCCACCCTCTTTATTCAACTTTCCAATCGCGTATCGGACGCCCTCAACGAACGGGATAGCGGTCTGAGCGTTTGGCCCCGAGAACGCCTCGATGACTGCAATCTTTAGCGGCTCAGCCTGAGCCGAAGCATTGCAGAAAGCAGTCAGCGCAGTGAATGCAGCATAGGCAACGTATTTTTTCATTTTTTACTCCCTATGAATCTTTTTTGATGCTGTGAACTTGAATAAATTCGAGCACCAACCGCCCTTCAAGCCAAACAATACTTGAAGAAGCCGAATTCGTTTCGCCAGCACTCGATTTTGCAGCTCGCGCCGCTCTCAGCCCGCAATACACGCCAGAAGGGTCAGAGACAGGCACAAAACAGCGATCGCTTGCAAAGCTATCGTTATGATTATGAAGAGATTTTTGACTAGATCAGTCGCCGTTCAACCGCAATGATTGGATCAATTTCTGTTTCCTCCCTCTTGTGCGAAGCATCGTCTTGTGCGATCAATCTTCGCATCTAATGAGAATATGGTCGCACACTTGCCGCATGCTGTCAACGATGGCGCTGGAAACGATCAACGATTTAAGTATTCGATGCCACGTTCGAAATAACAATCGAACGACGCAAATGTTTAACCGAATCTCCGTCGTCAATGGCGGAGCTTGCAATTTGGCGGCTGTGGTCGGCCCGCCAGCGGAAACAAAATAGGGTGGTGAAGATGAACGCTAAACGTGAAGCGTGGCTAGATTTCTCGGGCAAGACCTGTGTGGTCACCGGCGCCGGTGGTGGGATCGGGCAAGAAATCGCCGCATCTTTCGCAACTTCGGGAGCGCGCGTCGCGATTCTCGACCACGATCTCAAAAAGGCGAAGGCGACGGAGGAAATGATTCTCGATTTCGGTGGGGCGGCTATCTCGATCGGCGTAGACGTGACTGACGCCACTGCGATCGATCGAGCTGTCGATCAGACCAGGGAGGCTTTCGGAGATTGCGATATCCTCGTCAACAATGCCGGGATTCTGCGTTTCGGCCCGCTGGAATCGGTTGCTCCTGAGACCTGGGACCAGACGGTCGCCGTCAACGTGAAGGGTTACCTTCTGTGCGCGCAACGCTTCAGCGAGCCTATGCGGCAGCGTCGGTCCGGAACAATTGTCAATGTAGCCTCGATCGCCGCAACTGAACCCCATCCTTATTGCGGATCTTACAGCGTGAGCAAGGCGGCGGTCGTCATGTTGACACAACAGCTCGCGCTTGAATGGGGAACGTCCGGCGTAACGGTCAATGCCGTCAGTCCCGGCTTTATCCCGACGCCGCTCAACACCGAATTTTACGCTGTTCCCGGAGTAACGGAGCAGCGCAGCAGCCTTGTGCCGCTTGGCACGCTCGGTTCGACCCGTGACGTTGCCAACTCGGTCATGTTCCTGGCCAGCAGCTTCGCCCGATACATCAACGGGCACAATCTTGTCGTTGATGGCGGGCTGTCCCACACATCGATGATCCATGTTCCGAGACCCGGCTACGACAATAGCGGGAAGTGACGCAGCGGCGTGATCATTAAGCCACAAGAATGCCGAACCGAGACTAACCCGCGACGTATTGGCCTTATGAAAGGCGTGCTGGAATAAAACGCCGACCTTAACGGGCTACCGCGCGGCATGAATCGCCGCGCATACCCATAAGCGCCACCACAACCGCGATATTCGACGTTCACCATGGTCAGGTCCGCCCTGGCCATCGATGCCACAGCCAGACGCGGCGAAGGCACTCGCGAGATTTTGTAGCCAACAGGCAGGAAGGACTAAACATGCTTCGATTGAAGGATAAAATTGCGATTATCACTGGCAGTTCTTCGGGAATCGGCTTCGCCATCGCGACGACGTTTCTGCGCGAAGGCGCGTTAGTTTTCGGGGCCGATCAGAATCCCGCTCCGGTCGAGTTGACCAAAATGGCTAACTTCGACGCAGTGGAGTTGGATTTGACCTCGCCAGATGCTGCCGAGCGCGTCATCGCGGCAGCTATGGAGAAGCATGGCCGTGTTGATGTGCTCGTGAACAATGCCGGTATCGGCAACTCCCGACCAGTCCTTGATACCAGCGATGACGATCTAGCCCGCTATCTCAGCGTGAACATCGCCGCGCCTTTCGCCCTTTGCCGCTCCGCAATTTCCGTGATGCGCGGAAAAGGCGGCGCCATTATCAATATCGCTTCTGTATTTGGGATGCTGGGAACAACCCGAGCTTCCGCATACGCCGCGACCAAAGCGGGCTTGGCGGGACTGACAAGGCAGTTGGCGGCTGAGTACGGACGCGACGGTATCCGTGTAAACGCAGTGTCGCCAGGACTCATCGCAACACCGCTGGTCCGCGAACGACTGGAAACGAATCCGTGGTTTCGCCGGTCGATGATCGAGGATTGCCCGTTGGGTCGACCCGGCCGTCCTGAAGAAATCGCAGAAGTCTGCGCCTTCCTCGCTTCCGATGCAGCCAGCTTCGTGTCGGGTATCGTGATGCCTGTGGACGGTGGATGGTCCAGCACCAAATTTCTGCCGGAGCCATATGCGCAAGCGGAAACAGGGGTGGCCTGATGCGGGCGATTTCGTGGAATAGCCCCGACACCGAAGAGGACGTGGACATTCTGGTCTTCGGTAGTGGAGCCGGCGGATTAGCGGCAAGCCTCTTTGCCGCCAAGCGTGGCATGAAAGTGCTGCTGTGCGAGAAATCTGACTTGGTAGGTGGTACGACCGCGACCTCAGGAGGGGTTCTGTGGGTACCGGGCAATCGTCAGGCGAAGGAAGCCGGAATCAACGACTCTATAGAGGACGCGCGCACCTATCTTCGGCATGAGCTCGGCAACTACTATCGAGAAGATCTGGCAGAGGCGTTTCTGGAAAGCGCGGGGCCGGCAATAGACGATATCGAGGACGGCACGTCGGTCGTGTTCGATCTGATCCAGTCACCTGATTATCACCCGGACAGTCCCGGAGGAGTGGACAAGGGACGTTCGATCATGGCGCGCCGCTATGACGGCAATCAGTTAGGACGAGACTTCGATCTGGTGCGTCCGCCAATGGACAGACTCATGGTGTGCGGCGGTATGATGGTAGGGCCAGACGAAATTCCCGCTTTCGTCAGACCTTTCGCCTCTCTCGCAAATTTCAGCCGCGTCATGAAACGATTGGCTCGGCACGGACTCGATCGATTCAAATATAGACGGGGAGCACAGATTAGCAACGGCAATGCGCTCGTTGCGCGAATGCTTCACAGCCTCAAGGCTTATAAAGCAACGATATGGGTCAATGCCCCATTGAAGGAGTTGGTCCGTAACGGGGACCGCGTGGAGGGCGCGATTGTTCAGAGGAACGGTCGCCTCGTTCAAGTGCGGGCCCGTCTGGGAGTTGTGCTGGCGACGGGAGGTTTCCCGCAAGATCCGGCGCTGCGTCGCGAGTTTGCCGCTTCCTTCCCGCATGATTATTCAATGGCGTTCGAAGGCAATACCGGCGACGGCCATCGAGCGGCGCGCGCTATCGACGCAGTCGTCGACACCCAGTTGAGCAGTCCCTGCCTATGGACCCCCTCTTCTTTGTTGACGGAGCGAGACGGAAAAAACGTTCCGGTCATATACGGCTATCTCGATCGGGGCCGTCCAGGAATAATAGCAGTCGATCCTGAAGGACGCCGGTTCGTCAACGAGTCCAATTCATACCATGACATTGTCGCAGCTCTGTTCGAACGGCGATCGGCGCTTGGAGCGGCTGCGGACGCGCCGTTTCATTTCATCTGCGACGCGGCTTTCGTTCGAAAGAACGGCTTGGGCGCGATCCGGCCCTGGCCATGGTCGCCCCGCCTCTCGTCTTATGTCCGCAACGGCTATATCACCACCGGACAAACACTACCGGAACTCGCCCTAAAAATCGGCATTGATCCCGCTTCACTCACTGCGACCGTCGAACGGCATAACATGTTTGCCACGACCGGTAAGGATGCGGATTTCGGCAAGGGATCGACATCTTTTAATCGTATCTGGGGCGACCCTGCAGCTGGTCCGAATCCCAATTTGTCGCCGATTGTAAAGGCGCCCTTCGTGGCGCTTCCGATCCTCCCGGCAACGCTCGGCACTGCAGTGGGATTAATGACCAATGGCGATGCTCAAGTGCTTGATTCGTCGGGTGCCGCTATCCCTGGATTGTTTGCCTGCGGCAATGAACTGGCCTCGTCCATGCGCGGCTTTTATCCTGGCGGCGGGATCACGCTTGGACCCGCAGTCGTATTCGCCTACAGGGCGATTCAGAAAGCGGCGACGGACCTCTCAGTACCTCGCCTTGCCCAAAACCATTTACGGGAGAAATCAAATGCCCTATGCAATTAGCTGGATCGATGAGCCGGAAGCGGCAAGCCTGCGCCTTGAGCTGCGCGATGCCCATCTGGACTATATGCGCGAAAATCTAGCCAGGGTTCTTGCCAGCGGTGGATTGCTTGATGATCCCGGAGAGGTCGGGTTGGGTGGGCTAATTCTTCTCGATATCGATACCAGAGAAGAGGCCGAGAATTTCGTGAAAGCAGACCCTTTTTACATCGGTGGGGTTTATAAGAATCCTACCATTTACCGGTGGAGGAAGGCATTTTACGACGGAAAAGCCCTGATCTAAAATCGGGTAAGTAACGTCTGCTAGTCCGACGCTTCTGACGCGGCTCGCAATGACTTACAACGCTGGGGTTCACGATTCATCCCATCGCGCGTACCTTGCCGGTTCACGGCAAGGTGCAGATACTGATCTGCTTTGCGCGCCTGAGAATTTCCGTAATCGTGGGATCCCCTTCCCCCGCTCGAGCCACAACCTGAAACACCATTGGGTTCACCGGTCGCTCAGTCAGCACCGATACGAGTAGTCCGGCATCAAGCTGTGGCTGAGCCATTGATTTGGGAACAAGAGCAAAGCCGGCGCCTTGAGCGACTATGTCAATCATTGTGCGCACGTTATTGCACAGGTTGACAGAGCGCAGTGGAATTGGAAAAGTTTCCAATGCAGTTTTCATGATCTGATAAATGGGTGAGTGGCTTGGCAGCGACCAGGGCGACAGGCTTGGGTCAGGCTGCCTTGCTTCAATCTGAGCTGCAATATCCGGGCTTGCTACCCACAAGAGATCAACTGCTCCAATCGAAGTTGCTTCCAAAGCAGGGTGCGCCACCGTCCCAGCCGTGAATGCTATATCTATTTTTCCACCCAACAGCGCCTGGATCATATTTGCTGTAAGTTCGATTTCTATTTCAAGCGTCAGCTCAGGCCAGCGTTTCTTCATGTCAGCCACAAATGAAGGCAGACAGGTAGCGGCGGCGATTTCACCGGCACCGACCCGCACGATACCCTTGATCTGATCAAAGCCAGCCGTTCGCAGCAACATGCCCTGCAGCTGCTCCCAGACCGGCTGATACTCTCGTACAAGCTCACGTCCTGCTGGCGTCAGATTTGCGGTGCGGCCATTTCGCTCAAACAGCTTTGCGCCCAAGCGCTCCTCAAGCTCACTGATGCGGGCAGATATTCCGGGCTGAGTCGTGTTCAGCTTATCGGCAGCTGCCGCGAAGGTGCCGAGCCGAGCAATCCAGATCAATGTCTCAAGATGATAAAGAGAGATACGATTAATAGCCATTACTTATCATTAGAGCAAAAAACAAATAATTGGAAATGATGATTAGGTTGGGTTCCAATGCCCTCTGTACAGGGAGGATAACTTGGTAAAAAAGCTCTATCTCGATGCCGCAGCAGCGCTCGACGGCCTGCTTTTTGATGGTATGACAATCTGCGCAGGCGGTTTCGGACTTTGTGGCATCCCCGAACGGTTGATCGATCAGTTGCGCGATAGCCATGTGTCGGGCCTGACAGTTGTTTCCAACAACGCTGGCATCGACAATGAGGGTCTTGGTAAACTTCTGAGAACCCGACAGATCAAGAAGATGATCTCCAGTTATGTCGGAGAAAACAAAGAGTTCGAACGGCAGTACCTCGCCGGAGAACTGGAGGTGGAGTTCTGCCCGCAGGGCACGCTGGCCGAACGCTGCAGGGCTGGCGGCGCAGGCATTCCCGGTTTCTATACCAAGACAGGTGTCGGGACCACTGTGGCCGAAGGCAAAGAAACCAAAGTTTTCGACGGACAGGAATATTTGCTGGAACGCGGCATCTACGCTGATCTTGCTATCATAAAAGGCTGGAAGGCAGACGAAAGCGGCAATCTGATTTTCCGCAAAACTGCGCGTAATTTCAATCAGCCCATGGCAACGGCAGCGAAAATCTGCGTTGCCGAGGTCGAAGAGATCGTGTCTACGGGTAATCTGGATCCCGACAGCATTCACCTTCCGGGTATTTATGTGAAGCGACTGATCGTCGGCAGTCCTTATGAGAAAAAGATCGAATCTCGTACAGTTCGTAAGATGGAGAACGCTTGATGGCCTGGACACGCGATCAGATGGCGGCCCGTGCCGCACGCTCCTTGCGTGACGGGTTCTATGTCAATCTTGGCATTGGAATCCCGACACTTGTCGCCAATCACATTCCGGCAGGTATCGAAGTTACTCTGCAGTCCGAAAACGGCATGCTTGGTATCGGCCCCTTCCCTTTTGAAGGTGAGGAAGATCCAGATCTGATCAACGCTGGAAAACAGACAATCAGCGAGCTTCCGAGTAGCTGTTATTTTTCAAGCTCGGATAGTTTCGCCATGATCCGTGGCGGTCATATCGACCTTACGGTGCTCGGCGCCATGGAAGTCAGCGAAGATGGTGACATTGCCAACTGGATGATACCGGGCAAAATGATCAAGGGGATGGGTGGCGCCATGGACCTTGTCGCAGGTGTCAAGAAGATCGTTGTCCTTATGGAACATGTTGCAAAGGACGGAACAGCGAAATTTGTACCATCTTGCAGCCTGCCGCTGACGGGCCGTAATGTCGTGGACACCATTATCACCGATCTCTGCGTTTTTGAACGCCGCGGACCCGGACAGCCATTTTCACTTGTCGAACTGGCAGACGGAGTTTCTGCCGATGAAGTCGCGTCTAAGACCCCCGCGCGTTACATGACATAAGATCGAACTCACCGAGCAGTGCTCGCCTAGACATCGAATACATCGCAACATGCCCTTTTGGGAGTCCCGCATGCTCAACAGATCAATCGTCATCGCCAGCGCTGCGCGGACCGCAGTGGGGTCCTTCAACGGTGCTTTCGCTACTGTGCCTGCCCATGAACTGGGCGCGACCGTGATCAAGGCGGCTCTGGAACGGGCGGGCGTTGCGGCTGACGATGTCGATGAGGTCATTCTCGGGCAGGTGCTGACGGCAGGTGAAGGGCAGAACCCCGCGCGTCAGGCCGCAATGGCGGCGGGTTGCCCGAAAGAAGCAACGGGTTTTGCGATCAACCAGCTTTGCGGCTCGGGCTTGCGCGCCGTAGCCCTTGGCATGCAGCAGATCCAGT
>NZ_JAELXQ010000015.1 GCF_016427605.1 Ochrobactrum sp. Q0168
TGCATAGCGTAAGCCTCCTCTGGCATAGCCGTGACGGGCGGTTTCAGTCCAGGTAGTCTTGGTAAACCACAGAGAACCATAAACAACTGAAATCGCTCAACTTAATTTTCGCGTAGGCTCTTAGGCTCCATGCTTTTCTGCGCTTAGCATTTTTGCAAAGGTCATCTGCCATTAGCGCAAGCGTTTTGCGTAAAGCGTGCGGGTTGAAATATGGAAGCTCGACAGCTGGCATGCAGGTTTGATTATTTTGCGGACTGTGCCCTGATCCATGAGCGGAAGAACTTCGTCAGATCGCGCTCTATGACGAATTGGATCCATTGCTCGCGGAAACAGTGGGGCTGACTTATTGGATATGCCGTCGTGCAGTTACCCAGTTTGTGAAAATTGCCTCGAATTCCTCACCAACAGGAAACCAGGCTGTGTGCATGGTTTTTGCATTCTTGGTTTTGACGATGCGTGCATTTTGGAAAACACTGCGGTTCTCCAAATTGATGTGTCGCAGTTGAAGGCTCAGAGCTGCACTGATGCGCGTGCCGCTGAGCAGCAAGAATGCGAGCAAAGCCTGATCTCGTCTTTGGATGAAATTCTCATGAGGCATGGCCAAGACGATGGTGAGAACTTGTTTATGCGTTGGAACAACGTCGTCCTTCCCGGGCGCATCTGTCAATGCTTGAAGGTTGTGCGACGGGGAGAAAATTTACTCAGTCCTGATGCCACCGTCTTAATGTCCGCGTGGCTTCGAGCCAATCATAGAACTTCTTGAGATCAAGTAACGTGTGAAGCACAGTGGACGGCGAGCGCTGGTCCGATGTGCTCAGCGATAGAATTCAGCCTTAGCCAGATGCACTTGCACTTGCTTGCAGTGAACGCAAAAGACCTCACCCAAGCCTAGTGGACGGGACTTATTCCGTTTGTACCAATTCTGAAAATTATTGAGATCCTGACCAAGGTAGAGATCTGTAGCGCTTCGTGAAGCCGGAAGTCCAAGTTGCTTCCATGCAGTCAAGGTATTCGGCGTAATGCCATAAAGATCCAAGACTTCTCGGGTCGTATAAATTAAATGAGATTTTGCCGCTATATGACTATGGCGGCGAGAGTTCCGAACATTTGTTTGATTGGAGGTCATATTATGCCTCCAGATTACGGTTTTCAAATGCCAATAGGTCTGACATGCGCCAGCGCGACGTACCCGGACGAATGATGTGAGGTTTAGGAAAAGCCTCGACTTCCTTTGACCAGCGCCAAATAGTGGGAACACTATTCGAATAGCGGAGCGCGACTTCTTTAACGGAAAGGTATTTTTCTTCCTCTGTGGAAGGGGCAGTATATCCGTTGGGAACTGGCGCTTGCTTGTTCGCAGGTTTCGCTACATTGCGTTTTTCAGGACAAACGCTCTCAGAAATCGATGGGCGACCCTTAAGGTCGGCATAAGTCTGCTTGCCGAAAGAATGGGCGTTATCTGAAGAAGGCTCTTGGGTGTTTTGTGAAACTGGCAAAGCATTGTGCTTAACATCCAGATCCTGCGCATCTTTTTCAGTTTCGATAAACGAAAGCTGGCCATCCATAGTCATGATATACCCCAACCCACCGCTTAAGGGATAGGTTTCAGATTGGAGCACGTCATGCGCAAATGTTGATGTTTAAGCGATTCTAGGTATCAATCGCCACGATTGGCAAGCGGAATTTCTATCAGCGATATTTGGTGTGAATTTATGCCCCGATGAGCCCGTTGATAGGCTGATTGTGAGCGCCGTGTATTTTATAAAGAAAAAACAGTGGCTTATAAATGTCGCATGGCGGAGGGGGTGTCAGTCCAACTAATTAATCTAAATATCTGCTTTTAATGGTAATAATCTCCTGTCCTCTGCGAAGATATACGAAGAAATGTACACATTTTTTGACTCAACGGTTAGCGGTAAAATGGAAGGCTGTTCTCGTGGACGTAGCCGATCAGGTTGTGGCGTAGATTGCGTGAATGGACGCCGGTACTATCCGCGTACGCGATCTAAACGAATCAAGGCACCAGATGTTTCAACAAATAATCGATTGGCTATTGAACATTGTTATCTCAACGGGTGCCATTGGCTTCATTGCTTTCATAATGCGGGATACCATTTCACAACTATTCACTCGTTCGGTTGCAAACCATTACGAAAAGGAGCTGGAAACCTTTCGCGCCGAGATTCGAGAGAAAGAAGAGATATTTCGAACTGAGTTGCGCGGAAGTGAGAAGGAACTCGACGAAATTCGGAGCTATCTGATATCTGCCAACAAAGAGCGAAACACGCTAATTCAAGCAAAACGCCTTGACGCAGCAGAAAGCTTACTTAAAGCAAGACAATCTCTGTCTCAGTTCAGCATGTTGGTAGAATACATTAATATTCTCAACATTGACCACATACTCGAGAATGGCAACAACCCAAAGATCATTGAATTTATAAAGACATTATTGAATCCATTTGATATTGACAACAAAATCCAAACGCTGAGTGCCACAGATAAAACGCTATTCAACCTTTATTTAAGCGATCAAACTCTGAAGCTTTACTCCGCTTATGAAAGCCTGATTTACAGCGCCGTGATACTAATGAAATTTATGACTGTTCCGCTCGAAGATAAAAGCGATATCATTGACGCCGTTGGACTCAGAAAAAAGATAATCGAAATAGCTCCAACTTCCAAAGAAGGTTTTGATAAGTTTGGTGAGCGTTATGCATTTCATTGGAGTGGATACGTTCATGATCAAATTCTAATATCAACGCGGCGGGATATTTTCGGAGACGATTCAAGTCTTGTAGAAATGAAATCAATGGAACGCGTTGCCGTCCAGTCGCGAGAAGCACAAAACAACATTCGCGAAATATTGCGTCGCTCAGGTCTCTCCGACGCATTGTTGGAGCCTCCTGATAAAACTAACGCAACGTGATGAATAGGCGGGGGTTAACGTGAGCCGCCGAGCTAGAACAATTCTTCGGATGCCGGCTTAGAAGGCAGGTATTTTTATTTCAGAAACAAAGAAGGTTCCAACATCTGAATCGTCACTGTAGACGCTGAAAGATCAAATGTTGGAACCCATTTAAACCAAAAATAGTATTGATCAGATCATCCTATTAAAAGAATCCATCCTGTCTGCTCACCAATTTAATCAATTCATTGTATAAAGCCGCAGAACCACTCGTGCCCGGAGGAAAACGTTCAGTTGTGAAGTCCTTATCCTCTAAATCGGAAGCTTCAAAAATTTTTAAGAATTTCTGCTTTGACACTACTTCTGGACTTCCAGTGATCTCCAAGTAAGCGTCCTTAAGAAATCGAATTAATGCATTAAAGCCATTAGTTCGGGCCAAAATAGCACCACGCCCACGCGACTCCCAGGCATTTGGCCATCTTTCCTTTACCGCGTTGAAGTAATTGATAAGAATCGCAAGAACTTTGTAATCCTCATTCTTTTGAAAGAAAGGATAGAATATGCGACTATTAAAATCTTTCGGGCCGCGATCTGGCCATGCCCCCGAACGCCTGCCAATATCGCGATCACCGATTGGATCTTTTGTGATAAGTGGCAATATGCCCTTAACGATTGTTGCCTGAGAGAGTGTCTCTCCAAAAACTCCGTCAGTAGCGGATCCGAGACGTTTGATCGACTTATAAAATGGGCTATCTGGAATGTCATTCAGATTAACCACTATTTCATGGCACGTCTTCTCCGGACTTCTGCCTCGATCAAGTGAGAACAAATCGTACACGAGGCTTTTATTAACCTTAGTCTGAGCCAAGTTAACTTTAGAAAAGATCATAGCCTGCGTACCTTCATCGATGCCAACGAAAATATTCACAGAAAGATCCCAGTTAATACCGGTCCCCTCAAACGCTTTAAGACGATGTTGTCCATCGATAATTGTCGCGATTGAATCAAATGGAATATCGACCGACTGGGTTTCTTTATTGTAATATTCGCTAAGCTGCAGCTTGCGCTGCCCAGAATCATCAACAATAAACGAAGCGCATCTTTCGTCGACTGAGATCACGATCGAAGTGGGAAAGCTACCATCTTCGGTTCGGATATACTGGCTGATCTCCTGAACGCGGGATGCTTTTAATGGCCGTTGAATACCCAAAAACTCTTTCACGCCATTATTTTCACGGATCTGGCGAAAATCAAATGTACACAGCTCAAGCAGCGTTTGAGCTTTTATCACACACGAATAGAATACACCTACACTCTGCTCCAGTTCGAGGAAATTCAAAACAATATCTTTATTGTTCGTCACTGCTAAACTCCTCAAACTTACTGCGCATTGAGTTTGTCTCTCTTTTTAAAGTGTCCCCGGCATTTGGTGGATCTATTCTCGAATAAAAAATCGATAGATAATACAGGAAAACGACCATAGGATAGAATATATAGCTTGCGCGAATGACAGACCGATTTACGACGTTCGTAAACGTCGGGTCAAACCCTGAGTAACCTACGACTATTAACATAATTATTGTCGTTATGAACCCGACAAATATACGTGCATTGTGTCTAGCTGTCTCATTTTGAACAACAGACAACCAAAATATCGATCCAAACAATCCATATGACAATAAAAATAGTTGCCCCTTTCCCATCAACGGTTCCAGGACAGATGCATCCCATCCATCGGCCTTTGCCATGCTAATGAAGGCAGGAACCACAAATGGGACCAATGAAAACAATGTTGTTACTGTCACTTCAGTGATAGCTCGTTGGTGCAATCCACCTCGCGTGAAGAATTGACGCATCCAATACATCATACCCTCACGATCAGTTCGGTGGTTGTACCGCGAAAAGCGGAGCTGCCACTAATAACAGAATGTCTCGAGACTTCAGACTTCGTTCCCAAATCCCCATATAGTTCAGCCACAGAAATATGATTTGCATTACTAAGGATTATTGAAGCTCCACGAGCCGCCGCTGATTCAATACTTTTTTTCAGGCGGATCTGATCAGACCACGTGAAGATCTTTTCATTATATTTGACGAACCCATTCATGTTGTGCGCGACAGTATATGGCGGATCAATAAAGACTAAGTCACCACTTCCGGCCCTACTCAGAACTTTCTCAAAATCTCCTTGAATAATTTCTGCTTGCTTCAGAATTGAGGAGGCGCGGAAAAAATCATCCGATGGCAACAGGACCGCCGTTTTAGAACCAATAGGAACGTTAAATTCACCTCTTTGATTGAGACGGTACAAACCGTTCCAACACGTTCTATTTAAGTACAACATCCGCGCCGCAGATTCCAAGGAAGACACAGGAACTTGCTGTCTTATATAATAATAATAGTCTTTCGAGTGGTTCGCCTGGTGATCTTGAAGAAGTTGAATTATTCCAGCGGGATTATCACGTACATTTTCATACAGATTGATAAGTTCAGAATTTACATCTGATATCAATGCAGCATTAGGCTCTAAGGCAAAAAAACCCGCCCCACCGCCCAAGAATGGCTCGATATATCGCTCAAACTTGGGCAATGTCTTGATGAAATTGTCATTAAAGAGCCAACGTTTCCCGCCAGCCCATTTAAGAAATGGCAGCATGTTTCCCCCTGTGTTGGGCTTATATCGCCGAGGAAATGACAGCGGTCAATATTGACTTTTTAATAATAGTTAATTTCAAAAACTGATATGTCTGATCCGAACGAATCTTGGTTGTCTTGTAAATAGCCCAAATTCTGGATTGACTCATTTTCAGAATGAGAACATTTTAGGAACATCGGGGATTGACCCGATGACATTACAGACATGCTTGGTGGCGTGTATGTCTGCTTCACTGGAGCAGAACAATGAGTGCGGTTGCGCAGAAAAATGAATACGAAGACGAAATCGATCTGGTGCTATCCTATCACGATGGCGATGCGCGAGCTGCTATCCAGACCTTGCTGAAAGACCGCGATTTTCTGGTGAAGGAAATCGAATACGCCAGTCTGGCAATGTCCATGGGCTTTGCCCGCGGCTGGAAGCCACCGGTGTCCGTGAAATGAGCAGCAGGTCACGCGGTGAGCCGTCAAAAACGTTCATCAACAAAGAGTATCCGTTTCAGGTCGTGCTTTACCTCACAGACTGGCACCGAACAAACCTTGTTCAGATGTTGAACGACCGGCAGAGATTGGGCGGCTATCACCTGTGGGCCGGTGTGTATCACGATAAGAAAGATTTCAGCACGGCCATTTTCCAGACCGAGGAAGGCCAGCAAGAATTCATCCGGCTTTATGGCGGCAAGGCACATAACCCGCACGACAAGTCTTCCAAGCCGTGGGAGACGTATTTTGAAAAATGAGAATAAGACCGACCTTCCTGAAGGAAATGCCTGCTTCAGCACGGATAATGGATCTGTTCGGCTGGTACGAACTTTACGGCTATTGCTGCCGCTGCGGTCATATCGGCTCAGTAGACAGAACCATCATTCTGCGAAAGTTCGGCACGCACACCTACTTCGTGGATCTGCACCCGCGAATGCGGTGCAAGGCCTGTACAGCCAAGGGCGATGCACAATTCGGAATTACCAAGGCGCCGAGATAAATGAGCGGATATAAGAGCGAGAACACCGTCGCATCCAAAGGCGGCAAGCTTTTTGAGCATTATTGCGATGCAAAAGGCTGCAAGGCGTGGGGATCGTTCGGCTACAAGACGGCGGCCTACGGACAGCTGTGGTTCTGCCGCGAGCATAAACAGGAAGGCGAAGATGCCTTGGCTGGACGAAAACAATAAGCGCACTACATTCCTGCAACCGGGAGGCGCGCATGTGCGGACGATTTACCCAGACTTATACGTGGGCTGAAATCCACGCGATGTACAATCTGACGGCAGTTACGCCTCGGAATATCCAGCCTCGATATAACATCGCTCCGACAACGCAGGTTGGTGTCATTACGCAAAACGGCGGAAACCTCGACTATTCAGAAATGCGTTGGTGGCTCGTACCCAATTGGTGGTCGAAGGATATGAAGAGTGTCCCGGCTACTTTCAACGCTCGATCTGAAGAGATCACCGGCAAGCCAATGTTTCGCTCCGCTTTCAAAAGTACCCGTTGCCTTATCCCGGCCTCTGGTTTTTTTGAATGGACCGGCCCGAAAGAGGCACGCCAACCTTGGTTCATATCTGCCAAGGACGGCAAGCCCCTAACATTCGCCGGGCTTTATGAACGCTGGAAAAATCGCGAGACAGGCGAGGAAGTGAAAAGCTGCACGATAATCACCTGTGCGGCGAACGACTTCATGGCAAAAATTCACACCCGGATGCCCGTCATTCTGGAAGAAAAAAACTGGCATCTTTGGCTGTCAGAGCCGCGCCAAGACCTTCTCAAACCCGCAAACGACGACATATTGCAAGCATGGCGCGTGTCGCCCCAGGTTAACAATAGCCGCTACACAGGCGACGATACCATGGTGGAGGTGCACGATGAAAGGCCCGAAGCGTGAAGGGGAATACGACGATCGCGATCTGGATTGTCAAAGAGCGATTTCCGACAGCCTAGTGGAAACAATTGACGAAGCCGAAGCGGCTGGATGGAGCCGGATTGAAGCCGCTCAAGCTCTCTTTAACGCTGCCGCCGCGATCTTGGCCGGTGAAGCGGGCACAGATCCGGAGGAATAATGCTGGGCTTCGCCCATTCTAATTGAAACAATCCTCACCCTCGCCAGTTTGGACGCCCATTCAGGCCATAGCCATGCGCCTGTTTACGGCGTGGCTCGCTTCGGCAGGCGCATACCCCGTCAGCTAAACGGCTGGCGGGGTTCAATATTTTTGCTTGAGAATTAGAATTAATATTAAGTGATAATAATTAGATATCTAATATTTCTGAACGGCGTACGCTTGCCTTCTAAATATAAGGAGGCTGCCATGCCGTTTTTTAACGAAGCGAGCCGAATATATATGCCTGTGGAAGTCAATTTCTTACGTAGCTGTTTCACTCATTCAGCCATCATCCTTGAAGAAAGTAACCACAATTATTCTGCTCAAGAACTTTCTGCTAGCATAATTATGCTTTACGAACATGGGCTTCGGGACCAATCCTATCTTTGCGAACTTGCTGCAAGATTGGCCCATCAAAAGTATGCCATGCGACACAGCATGGATTCGTCGCACGCCAACTCGGACCAGCTAGAGGGAACAATTTCCTAAGCGCGCGGTTCGGAGCCGTCGGTGCCAGCGACCGTTTTGCAAGCTCGGATGCTGCGCCTACCCTGCACCGTCATGTAGGGTAACCCTTATTGGGGACGGGGACGGCGCGAGGTAACCCCGACTGACCAATACCCTGCGCAGCCCCGGCGACCTCGCAAAGGCGCCGGGTTTACTGTTTTTAAGCATTCATTATAAGAACCGCTTCATTGGCTCTGGGGGAATTTTGGCGTGTCTCGCCGACAGGATTGGGCCGTGGATCGTTCAATTGTGTATGGGGAACGCAAATGAGTTGGATTATCTTGGCCGAGGCCGTACTCACATCTATTTTAGCGCTGATTGCTCTTGCGATGATCTGGCAAGGGAAACGCTAGAACCTGCCTGAGACCGCTGTGGCTCGCATATCATTATCGGTTACGCCATCGCATTGCCGTGTCACCAGCACCCGGGAAATAGCCTTTTCTGCGCCAAGGGCATGCTTTTCAGAAACCTTCTGGGCTGTTCCGCATTAACCAATATCACTTGAATCAATGCCGCACGGCTTTTGCTTTGGTTGAGGACTGAAGGGAGGCTAGCCATGCCGTTTTTTAACGAGGGAAGCCGCATTTATACAATCGAGGAAGTGAACTTTATGCGACGGATTTATTCCGATGCTGTTGTCCTGCTCGATGAAAGCGAACGTGAATATGTGGGGATAGATCTCTCTGGAACAATTATCATGCTCTATGAGAGCGGGCTACGAGACCTCGGCTACATGTCAGAACTGGCCGCCAAATTGACGCACCAGAAATATCAATTCCGTCATCCAGACGATCATTTCCCCGCCGCAAACTCCAATATGGAACCAGCCAATTCGGATTAATGCGCGAACAAAAATGATTCGCATACACCGGAACGAATCAAAGAGTGATTCGTTCGGACTCGGTTGAAAGTGATTCGGATGAATCGCTTTGGTTGTGTCGGGAGTATGCGAGATGGTTGCGCCAAGAGCGAATTGGAAGGGCTATATCAAGTTCGGAGAGGTGTCTTGTCCAGTAGCTTTGTACACCGCCGCGTCTACTTCCGAGCGGATTTCATTTCACACAATCAACCGCAAAACCGGCAACCGGGTCAGAAGAGAATTCGTCGACAGTCAGACCGGCAAGCCCGTTGAACGTGAAGATCAGGTCAAGGGATACGAAGTGGATGATCACCGATACGTGGTTCTTGAGCCCGATGAGGTAGCCGCCGCGATCCCCGAAAGCAACAAGACCTTGCAGATCGAAGCTTTTATCCCATGCGACCAGGTTGATACTGCTTATTTCGACAAGCCCTACTACCTCGCTCCCGACAAGATGGGCACGGAGGCGTTCGTCCTGCTTCGTGATGGCATGAGGAAGGCCAAGGTGGCCGCCATAGCGCGCACCGTTTTATTCCGCCGCATGCGAACGGTGCTTATCCGTGCCCACGGAAGGGGGTTGACCGCTTCCACGCTCAATTTCGATTACGAGGTGCGTTCTGCTCAAAAAGCTTTCGATAATGTGCCGGATATCAAGATTGAAGGCGAAACGCTGGAGCTAGCGGAACACATCATCGGCACCAAGGCCGGAGAATTTGACGCCAGCAAATTTGACGACCGATATGAGGAGGCTGTGGCCGAGCTGGTCAAGGCAAAGATCGAAGGTAGAACCCTTCCTAAGAAAAAGGCGCCCGTCGCGTCCAAGCCGAGCGATTTGCTGCAGGCTCTCCGCGAAAGTGCCGGTCTTGGCGCCGCGAAGACGAAGCGTACGGCAGCTAATGCGGATCGCGCCCCAGCTCGGAGAAAGGCAGCGAAAGCTGTCACAAATTCCAGAAAGTCTGCTTCACCCACGAGACGGGCAAGTTAAGGAAAATTTGAGATGGCCGTTCGTCCATACTGGAAGGGATACCTGAAGCTCTCGCTTGTCACCTGCCCTGTCGAAATGATGCCAGCGACTTCCGAAAGTGAGAAAGTACGTTTTCATACCTTAAACCGACAGACCCAAAACCGCGTTGTCAGTCACTATGTCGACGCGGTGACTGGCAAGGAAGTCAGGGAAGGCGATGAGGCAAAAGGTTACGAGCGAGGAGAAGGAGAATATGTTCTCCTCGAAGATGATGAACTGGAGAATGTTGCGCTCGACAGTACCAAGACGATCGACATTGAAATGTTCTCGCCTCGTGAAAGCATCGGGTGGATTTGGCTCGGCACCCCCTACTATCTGTCTCCTAGCGATCCCGTCGGCGAGGAAGCTTTCGCGGTTATTCGCGAGGCTATGAAAGCTGAGAAAAAGGTTGGCATATCCAGGTTGGTCCTGTCTCGGCGTGAACGGGCCGTTATGCTTGAGCCGCGCGGCAAAGGGATAGTTCTCTGGACACTCCGCTACGGTGACGAAGTGCGCGACGAAGATCTCTATTTTGAAAGGATTGGCGAGGAGAAGGCCGATCCGGACGCACTGCCGCTGATAGAAAAGTTCATCAAAAAGCAAACCCGGGACTGGAAGCCCGACCTGGTTCACGACCCCGTCCAGGAGCGCCTGCTTGACATCATCGCAGACAAAAAGAAATCGCTGAAGAAACCGGTAAAAGCCAAGTCCAAAAAGGCCGAAACGGAACCAGCCGCCGGCAATGTCATTAATATCATGGATGCACTGCGGAATTCTCTGAAGAAAGAAACCAGCAAGACGAAATAGCTTTTGGAGGGAGACTAATGGCCCAGAAGAAAAATCCATGGTCAGATCCCGATCTCGTACGGGAAAAGGACGTAACCGACCCATCACCGGTCGAACCCAGCGACCATCAGGAAAAACCTACCCATGAGCAGACAAACTCGCCCGGCAATCCTAATATTAGATTGCCAAAAGAACCCTATCCGGATCGGGCGAAGGACTAGTAATTACTTTTTTGCCCAATTGGATAAATTTCTGTCGCCCTTGGGAGAGAGGGCTCAGTTGCCTAACCCCGCGCGGTTTTCGCTGCGGGGTTCTTTTTTAAATGGAATTTCGACACGGTATCAGTTGGACATCCGCATGAAAACTGCGCCCCAGTAATCATATTCCTCCTTCGTGCCGTTTGCCCATGCATTGAAGGCAGTCCATGCAACACTGGTTTTAGCGTGCTCCCCAAATCTTTCGTAGGCGTAGTCGATCATTTGGTCGGCTGGCACGTCGGCGTATTCCTCAAGATCGATCTTTATCCCATCGTCAAAATTCATTGTCGCGTCCTCCTCAAAACATGAGGATAGCCACAATTGACAGAAACGCAAAAACCGCCCCGAAGGGCGGCTGATTGTTTTATTGGCGTCTCTGCTCCAAAGCCTTCAGCCTCTCCGCGAAATATATAATCTTATTCAGATCGTACATTCGGCTGGCCGCGTCTTTCTCACCGAACCTATAGCAAGCCTTGAAGATGTTGCCGAGCGCGAAGGACATGCCTTTGTGCTCGATCAGGTCGTTTAGCTCGGTCGCATGGGGAGGCAGCTCGTAATAGCTCGTGCTGCCGCCGTCGGAGGTGACTGATTTAAACTTGAGGTCGGCATAAATGGGCGCTGTTCTGTCGACGACGAAACTCATACCTCTTCCCTCACCTTCCGCTTCGGCTCTTCAAACTTCTCAGTTACTGGCCCGCCCGCAAGCAGACCGCGCAGCGCCGACAGCTTATCGCGAACAAGCGGGCGAAACCGACGCGCCGCGAACGGCGGATTGTCATAACCGAACTGCGGGCAGATGCCTCGATCAATGCCCTTAAGGCGAACGCCGATGTAGTTGCCCTGCGTGTAATGCTCGAAGGGGCCTATCCAGGCGATTTCATAAATTTCGCCTTCCTTGATCTCGATGAACTGCTCGAAGCCGACCTTGGCATCGATGCAGACAACCTGATCACCCATGTGGAAGTTGGTCATGGCGTCTCCCCGATCATTTCGAGAGCTTTTGTGTAGCGTACTCGATGTTCCTCATCGTCGCGATAGGTGCGCAGATTATCGCGCAGGTCTGCGATTTTGACCGGTCGCGCGATAGGGTTAGAGCAGGCCCTTTTGACAAACACGAAGTAGTCTTCGTCATCGCGACGAGTGATCGCATTCAGGGCCAGCACGATGTCGTCGTCAAAGCCAAATGAATAGATATCATTCAGCGACGTGTTCGTGTGCTCAATCATGTCGTGCATAACAGCGAGGATCTGCGTTTCGCGCGTCTCCTGAGCCATCATGACGCGCAGCGGATGAAGAATGTAGGGATCGCCGTTGTCGCTCTTCTGGTCCATATGCGCCGCTGCCGCTACCGCAATTGCTGTCTCAAGGTTACTCATAGTTTTTCTCCTGCGGCGCTCTCAAGCTGCGGCCCTTGCTTCAATATTGCGGAACTCGACCAGCACACCAAACCGCTTGGCCCGCTGGATGCCCTCGATCATACCACCGCTAATGCCACGGTCACCGTAAACAACGCATTTCTCTGCCACGCGATACCATGCGAGGCCAGCCTCAATGCCGAGCTCACGTTCATCAGGCCGCGAGTCGTCCAACACTTGCGTGTGCAGCAAGTGGCTCGTGATGGGTGCCTCTCCGCGCCGCAAACTGTCCAGAAGGCAGGCGCGGGCATATTCAGTGTTGCGTGCGATGTCGCCGCCGTACGGGCTTTCGATGATGACGAGGGGCTTGCGTGCTTGTTGCTGGGCAACGAGCACCGGCTGCGGCAGAGGAACGTCACCGATGCAAAGCTCCCCAGCCCTTATCGTCACTCTGGCTACCGGCTCGTTGTCGTTATTAGGTTTTGGCAGGCAACTTATAACCGCCCCACCTGCCCTCATCCGCCGCCCTTCAACAGCCGCTCGCGCAGCGCGGTCTTCTGCTTCTTCAAGCATGTTATCTCCTCGTGTTTGTGGTGAAAGCGCCGCTTGGTGGGCGGCGCGGTGGTCAGGCTGCAGCTCTTTCCGGATTATTATCATTCGCCGCAACCGGCATACGCGCTGCGCCCTGCACCATTTCAGGCCGGAGTGTCAGCCGTGAAACTTCGCCGTACAGCTTCGAGTACGTGATGACCTTCGCCGATCTGCCTGACAACCAGCCGCCGCCAGCAGCATATGCGTCTGGAGCCGCCAGCGTCTCATGGCGCTCGACATACATCAGTCCGGACTTACGCCCCTCGTCCGAATGCAAATGGCCGATGTGCGCATAGGCATATTTGCTCCGGCCGTACATTTCGCGAAACATGCCAGCGAGCGTCGCATCGACGTTATTAACGCCGCGCTTGTGGCCGTGATGTGCGAATATCGCCGTATTGCCCCACTCGTAGGCGTAATAAAGGCTGGGCGAGTTGTCGACGGTGATGCGGGGCTCGTTCTCATACATCGCTGCCAGCATTTCCCGCAGCCATGCCGATGAGGCTGGATCATGATTCCCTTGCGCCATGATGATATGCACTTGCCGATGCTTTTGCAGTAGCATGTCGATGACACGACGAACTGTCCGGATGATGACGCGAATTATCTTCTGCAGTCGTGAATCCGAATCCAGCACGTGCTTGCTGGCGGGCGTGACCGTCTCCATGCTGTCGTAGTGAGCAAGGTCGCCAAGCTGCGCCAGAACAGCGGTATGTGCGTCGGGCGCAAGATCAATCGCGGCAGCGAACCAGTCCATAACAAGCTGCTCTGCAATCTCGATATCGTAATCGGCGCCGGTTTCTTCACGCCATGCCAACATCCCAAAATGGGCGTCTGTTAAACAAAAGAAGTTCAACAGATCCGCATTAGAGCCTCGCGGAGCGCGCATAATGCTGACACGAGGCAGGCTTTCCGAGAGAGCCGCAACCAGGGCATCCAGCACGACGCGCTGTTGCTGCACATCAGATCGCTCCATAATGTGCTGCGTGATTACCCTGCCTTCGGCATTGACGAGCGTCGTCTTTCCTTTGACGGCAAGGCCAGCCGTCGGTTCATAAACCGGGCCAGCCTCTTTCGTCTGGCGCATATATGTGCCGTTCGGCGTCTCGGTCAGGCTTTTGATCGCATAGCCTGGCAGCGTCTGCGACGGACCCAACAGCCCAATCTCTGCCGCCCGCTTGATGCTCTCATGGAATGCCGACTTCTTTATCCCAAGCGCAGCGGCAGCCTTAACCAGCGTGCCGTGCTCGCGGTAAGCCTCCGCGCGCCGCAGGAGTTCTTCGTGTGAAAGGCGCGCACCCGCGCCCTGTCTCTCATGGGACATACAGTCTCCTCGTGTTTGGTTGGTAGCGGTGGTGAGCGGCGCAATAGGAAGGATGGAATGTCTCGATAAATGTGGTGTTAATGGATTGTTGGAAAAACGATTCTGAGCGGCGAACTATGACGACTGAAGAGATAATTGCGACAGCATCGAAGTATATTCTTGGCCTGTTGACGCTCGGTGGCGGAGCAGCAGGTGTTGCTTTCTTCATCATGAAGTCTTGGGGAAAGGGCTGGCTTGATAATCATTTCAATAAGCGACTTGAGCTATTCAAGCACGAGCAAACGAAAGAAATTGAGCGTATCAAAGCAGAACTAAATACGACGTTTGATCGTGCGCAACGACTTCATCAATGGGAATTTGAGGCGCTGCCAGAAGTGTGGAGCGCCGCCAATGAAGCTTATGGCTATGTTGTCTCGCTATCCTCCCCATTTCGACAGTACGCAGATATTAGTCGAATGACGGACAAACAACTCGACGAGTTTTTAACCGACAATGAATTTCGTCCTTCTGACGTTGAAATAATTAAATCATCGGAACGGCCACAAGATAAGTATAATAATTTAGTTGAGTTGCGAAGAATATACGAAACTGACAAACGATTTAGAAAATTCACCATCCTATTTAGATCAAAAAGAATATTCATTGATGATAAACTATGCACCAGCTTCGATACGATTGTTGAATTGATGAATGCCGGCATAGTAGAGGCTGAACTTAACTATCGGTATGAAACCGACAAATTCTCCAAGGACGCCTATGAGAAACTGACGAACGACGGCAAAACCCTAATGCTGAATATTGAAGCCGACATCAAGAGACGGCTCCAATACCAATCAACTACCCCCTGCCCCGCGTCGTCGTCCTCGTCGCCATGATGTTATCAATCCGCTCGGTGAGCCCGTCGATGCGGTGTGCCACGCTTTCGATGGCCCGCATGATCTGGGACGTCTGTTCCTGCATACCTGCCTTGGTGGCGAACGTCTCTGCCGCGCGCAGCTTGTAATCGGAAAGCTCCTGCCGTGTCAGGCTAGCAAGAGCCGTTGCAGCGTCCGCTTTCGCAGCGTTGCGCGTTTCGGCTTTCGCGATCTGGCTTTCCACGTATTTCCAGAGCCCGAACAGAAAGCCCATCAGCATAACGATAAAGCCGACGACGGCCATGATTTCAGCGCCGGTCATCCAATATTCCCCCTTGCTGCCACACCCAGCCACAGGCAGGCCAGCCACGCCTTTGCGTATGCATACCGGGCGCTCACGATCGCACCCCGCACAGTTTTTCCAGTTTGGTGTTCTCCGCGAGGATCTGGCGCTTCGTGCCGTCTGTCAGGCTGTCCTCAATGCTCGGGCGAACGGGCCGCGCAACGTCGCAATAGCTACCGGCTGTCACGCATCCACCGAGACAGAGCAGCGTCAACATCACCGCCGCCAAGCTTGCTGGTTTCATCTTCGATCTTCCTTGCTTTATTGGCGGCCTTGAGCCGGTCGGCAGTGGCGGCAGACGAGTTGTCCGCCCTGCCCTTGAGGTAGGCACCCGCCAGAATCGCAAGGGCCGCAGCGATTGCCACGGCCCAGCCTGTGATTTTGGAGAGCAGGGATAAGAGCCAGGTCATGTCGGCACTCCAGTCAACATAATGGAAGCACTGCCGTCGCATTCGCGGCGGATGAGGTAGCCGTCTCGCGTCTCGGTGATTCCCTGAGCGAAGGTCAGCTTGGCGTCGCGCCATTCCTGTGTCTTGCCGACGTATTGAACGACCGCAGTTTCAGCGTCCGCGTCATACTCGATCACCACGCGAATCACGCCGCCACCCTCTTCAGTTCGAGCCGTCCGCTCTTCCACAGCCAGAAGCCCGCGCCTGCTGCGACCAGCAGAAGCGCGACCGTCGCAAACGCCCACGGGTTGCTCACCGCGCCGATAAGTCCAGTCACGAGCGTGCCACCCGTGCCAGCGACGATCGTCTGCACGGTCTTGTCCTGCAGCAACGGCACATCGTCAGGCTTGGCGTCCTCTGCAATGGCGGGCTTCATTTCGCGCGCCGCCACAAGGCTGTCGAGGAAGTTGCGATAATAGCCAGCGATGAGGCTGGCCTTGTCGCTGCCGTTGACGATAGCGCGGGCACCTTCTGGGTTAGCGTTACCGGCGCCGAAATAGTCTGCCAGCCGCTTGCCGGTAAACTTGCCGTTGATCATCCCGTCAATCAGGATGCGGATAGCAGTCGCCATCTCCAGCGCGGCGTCGGGATTATCGCTGAGACCATATTTCTTATAATTGTCCTTGCCGGTAATCATCGACAGGCCACGACCGCGGAACCGCCAGCCGTCATTTGCGCCAACATTGCCCATGCGACCGCCATAGACCTTGTTAGCCAAAGCCTGCGGATTGCGCACATAGGGCTGTGCTGCGGCAACTGTGCTGAACCGCGACGGCCAGACCTGCCTGATACGTGCAGCACTGGTGTAGTTCAGATTTTCCTCGATCGGCTGCATCTTGCCGCCTGTCTCGTGGAATGCCGTTGCGAGCACGTAAGCCGTCTGCTCGTCCGGCAGGCCTCGGCGCTCAGCTTCGGCCAGAATGGCCGACGTGCCGTCGACCTGCGCCTGGCTCAGGCGCCCGCCAAAAGGCGCGCGCCTCGCATACGCGAAGAACGTTGTTCTGTTCATTGGGATGTCCTGAAATTTTGAAAATGCGGTTCTTGAAACCGCCAACACGATCACTAAATCGATGCCGTCATTCCAACTTTATCGTTCGATCAAATGGAGGTTCCGATGAGCGACCGTTTGTTTGACAGCCCTATCTTTGTGAAGGACGGCAAATACTTAATCAGGGAAATTGCAAGCCCTGCCGACGCAATCGATTTTCTCTATGAATGGCCACACGATGATCGAGATATTATCTATGAAGTGGCATGGAGCGCCTGCTGCGACGCTCACAGCGGCCAGAAACCGCTTATCGTCGCCCAAAACGCATTTGAAGGTTTTGCTCGAAAGCGGAAAATCATTGAAAAGCCCGAAGTCGCGATGCCGTGGATGAATTCGCACAGCTCAGGCGGCGGGCGCGTTCCGGCCTGAGGTAGTTTCGATGCACTGGTATTATCTGATTGAAGGCGCAATTCTCGCAGCGCTTCTATGGGTGATAACCGCCCTTTTCTGGAATGCCAGACGACGGCAGTAGCGACGAACCCCGGCCCAGCCGGGGTTTTTCTTAAGCAAAGAAAAAGCCGCCTCAGTGGGCGGCTGTTGATCGTTTAAGCGTCTGCTATTCTTCGGCTTCGTCCGACGGAACCCATCGCCCTGAGCCAGAAACGGTTCAAATAGATGAGCGGTATGCTTGCTACCACGCTCAACAATAAGGATGCTGAAACGGCTGCGATCGCCGAACGCCCTCCCGCTTCATGAACGCGAACATAAATCCATGACCCAACCGATGTTATAACGAGCATATGCGCGAGATAAATCGGGAATGACAGCTCACCTAGGATAGCAAATAGTTTCGCTATCCAACCTTCTACACTGGACTGCAGAAACGCCACAATAAGAAGCATACTCGCCGCGGCATAGATAAAAACACGGTCTATACCGTCGAGATACCAATACCATCCAATTGGATTAAAATACCCCATCATATAAATGGCCGCTAGAATAGCGAAGGCTTTAAACGGCAGACTACTTTTAACATCGCGTTGGAACAGCGCGATCACAACGCCAAGCGTGAAACAGAGATACCATGGCGAAATAATTGAGGCGAGAACCGTCACCACACCGATTGCATAAAGCGACAAGCCGCGGTCCGCCTTTACTGCGATGATGAAATAGGCAAGCCCAAAGACGATAAAGCTCCCGATGAATTCGAAATGCATCGTCCATAGCGCGGTATTGTAATTATAATCCCCGCGGAAAAACGTGAAAAACAATCCTTCTGAAACCGCGTCCGATACTGGCTTTCCTAATGGAAGCACCGGAGACCCGCCAAACCCGTTCAGCCATCCCGATTTTGATATTTCTGCCGCTGCGCCGTAGCTATAGGCGTCGAAATAAAAAAGTGCCCATGATGTTATCGTAATCACGACAACCGGCATCGCTAGACGCGGCCACCGCCTCATAAGATTCCTGTTGATCGACGCGACATCCTGATCGTCGACGGCTCGATAGACCAGAACGAAGCCTGACAATGTGAAAAAGAAGGCCACAGCCGCCGTTCCGTTAATGAACGAGAAAAGCGGGGTTCCAGCGACGGAAACAGCGGGGTCGTCTATATATCGACCGACTACAGCCGGATGAAATGCAAGGATCGAATGATAGACGACAACGATAAGTGCCGCCAGCCCTCGCATTCCTTCCAAAATAACAAGTCTATCGGTCGATTTATGCATAAAAAGCCCCAGTGTGTTCTGAGACTTATAATCTAGATTTGGGAATCCTGCTTAAGAAAATTCGTTCCTTCGCATTGCTGTAGCTGACCCAGATATAGTTTTCCCCTTCAAAAACGTCTGGATAAGCGGCTGCGCCTATTTTGTACTCGCTTGGGTAAGTGGGGTCTTTCGACAAGCCTTGGCGCACGTAGTAAAGTTTGGACAGCTCGCCTTGGTCGAAGAGGCCAAGGAATAACGGATCTCTTTTATTCCCGCCTTCCAGATTGCCGACCAATGCGATTTGTCCATTTGATAGTCGGACCCCCGAAGAAACGGCAACATTAGGAATATCTGTTCGCCGTAGGCCTCCCCACGTCATCCCGCCATCACGGCTTCGACTGATCCATGCCCTTTCATTCAAGCCGCGCGCCCGCGACCCGCCAATCTGCCGCCAGAGTCTCAAAAGATCATTTTGGTCTTCCGATCTTTGAAAAGTTGTCGGCTCCGTAAAATAAACACCCGTCGATTGAACCCACCCTATCCATGGCGAGAGAATGGGGGCGTCTGGTGTGCTCCCTCCCCATATTCCGAAGACCTTAGAATACGCTAAAAGCACTGGCGAGAGGACGCTGTCGTAATTGGGAGACCATCCAAGTGTCGATTTATAAGGCGCGACCGATACACGGAAAGGTACCCCTAATGAACCGTCCGAAAGGCATTCAACAGCAAGTAATGCCTGACCTACCCGATGATCGCCCGACGTGTCATCGACAGCACCGACAAGGAATAGGCGCCGATCTATGACCTGAAAATTGCGCGGCAGAATGCCGGGGCCGTTAGAGGCAGGCTGGTTGGCATTGAATGCCTCAATATACGGGAACGCCATCACAGGTGCGGAAAAATTGACAACGTCTGATGCTGATGACTGAAGCAGAACAGTCATCCCTTTTGCATCTTCATTTATTCCGGTAGTTGTATATGCAGCCCACACGCGCCCTTCATGCTCTATAATACGAGTATGGTGGTGATATCTGTGAGAATACAAATCCCCCGCAGTTACCGGCAATCCATTGGGTTCTATAAGTAGAAAATGCTCCACGCCGGGCGCTTCGTCAGCTAAGCTGCCAGTCCTCTGCTTGCCTGCCCAAGAGAGTTCCGCACCAGCTATTTCTCGGACAGTGAGTGTGCAGGGCGACTTGTCACCCCACTGCACATTGCCGCTTCTTCCGCCCATCGTCACATAGTTACCACCAGAAACGTCATTAAGCCCCACCCGTAGAGAAACTTTCACAGGCCCAGCGATGCCGATTGTGTCCGTGACAAAGGCGTTGCCAATATTGACATAAAACGCATTCGTACCGTTTACGCCCCACGCTGCCGATGCTGAAGACTGTTCACCGACGAATACGGCGCAAGTAATGATCCCGCCCATTGTACATGATGCTACACCCGCGACCGATATTTCCAGTTTGCTAGACGGCTTGGTCACATCAATTACTAGAGATACGATTTCGTCTCCCTCATACTTTTGTGGCAAAGTATCGTCATTGGCAATTACAGCGTAGATCGAGCGATCTATGTCGCTAAAATCAGATATCTGCTGAAGTATAATTCCCACACTTATTGTCCTCGAATTCAGAGATTGAAGGAAGCGCCAAAATGAACTGATCTACTGGCTCCATAACTCGCTTGCCATCGTTCATGTCGGCAAAAGCCGAAAACACGAATGTCCAAACCTGATCGCGCCACTTGACGAATCCAATGGCTTGCGATGCCCACTCAGAGATGGTGGAATTCACATAGCTGGCGAGATTCGCGGAATTTTCATAACCCAAGCCTTGCGCCACACTATCGATATGGTTTTGAACGGCGGCTTTGTATATCTGCAAGCCGTTTGACGATTCGGAAAACGCCCCACCATCGCGCTTGGCCAGCCATTCTTTGTCAGCGACGACGGTCTTACCGTCGTGCAACGCCTTCTGATTACCCATTGATGGCTCCAATCAAAGTCACACGGCCACTTGAGATGTTTCCGGACGAGAAAAACACACGGATCGTCGTCACTCGCTGGAATACCGTCAGCAACGAACCGGCATAGATTTGAACCTTGTATCCAAAAGACGCCTGCACGCCTGTGACAGCCGACATCGCGGGCCGACCGGCAGAACTTCCTGGATGAATGGAAATGCGCGACGAAACGCCGTGAATGTTACTGATGTCGTTGGAAACAACTAGATTTGTCGCGATCATAGCCCCGCCGAATGCGCCGGTACTAGCGCTGGTCACAGAAATAGCTGAGGAACGATAGTCGCTGCCAGTGAAGAACGTCGCCCCATTGTCGGTACTGAACTGCAAGCCAAGCGCGACCGCATTTGTTGATGGGATAAGATAATTCAATACGAGATCGAAACACTCGTAACCACTTGGTAAACTCACATCGATATACGCGACGGGCGTTGCGACAGCGACGGTAGATATGGTTTTAGTGGATTTATCGTCCGCAAGTGATACTTGGGCAGAACCGTTCGTGACAAGCTGCTTGTTAGCAACGAGTGCCAATGGGGTGAGGGCGCCGTTAGCATCTGTCTGAAGAATTTGCTTGGTTGCAAGCGTAATCGCTGTGAGGCTTCCTGAACCGTCCGTCTGCAAAATCTGCCGACCACCAAGCGTCAGGGCTGCCAGATTGCGCAAGCTGCCATTTGGGTCAGTGACTACCGCCTGCAACTCATATTCCCCGGTCGGCCCTCCAACTGGGGCCTTCCCTTCCTCGACACCAAGTTCAGCGATGTTGGCCAGAACACCGTTGCCGAGCAGTTCAATGATGGTTGCGGCCTGCGTTGAAACACGCGATCCGTCGCCAAGCTGGCGGGCGCGGTATGGACCGTTGACGATGCTCGCGCCGGTCCAAGGCTCTGCAAGTGTCAACTGGGTATTGCTATCGACGCTGGCAATAACTGCTGTCAGGTTCTGGATTTGGAGCGTGTCACCTTCCCGAAACCGCGTCACCTCGAACAGCGTCCCGGTGCCGGTAACAGTCACTGACCCATTGGCGAGCGAAATCGTTCCCGACATATAGTCGGACAAAGTAACCATAGATTTTTCTCCTGGGATCAGTTCGGCGTTATGCCAAAAATGTAATACCGGACGCCCTGAATACGGGCACCGTAATCAAGCCGCGTCCAGCTGCCAGCCTGACTGAACGCATCGGACCAACCGCTATCCGGCGAACAGAAGAAATCGACATAGGTGTCGTTCACTTCGGCCAGCATGGATATGTTGGAGACATCAACCCCGCGCTCAGCTCGATAGATTGGCGTCGTTACGCAGTTCGGAAAGACGGTTGAGTATTTCAGGTAAGGCACGAAACCGGCATTATTGAAGTTCAACCGAAAGGTTCTCGCGCCCTTATATACCGCGTCCCCTGCCGACGAGTTGCCAAAGCTCGATAACGGAATAAAGCCCTGCGCGATGATCTGGAATTGCGGATAGCGACTGTCGAACAAGATATCATTCGGACGACTGGCAGGGTCACTCGTGCCGGGTTTCTTGATCTGAACGAAATCCCTCGCACCATCGTTTCCCCGAAAGATAACCTGGTTGCCGCCTGTCGACGTCGGCTGGTCATCCACGTTGAATACGACATACCGCAAATCAACGGCGTCCTTCTCGGAATTGTAGAACGTGACGCTGTTGTTGGACACGGTGTAAGACAAACGCCAAGTTCCTGCCGCCGTGGTATCGGTCAGCAGTCCAGGTACGCGCCACGTCTGCCCGGAGACACGGAACATAACGTCAACAACCGCCCTTTGCGAAAAAATGACGCCAGCAGGTGCTGAAATCGTTCTCGATCCATTGGCCGGGATATTATTTTCTGTTCCGTTCATGACGCAGAGAGCCGGCGAACGATTGTTCGAGCTGATGATCGTCCCGAACTCATTCGTCGTGTTCACATCATAGCCGGGTCTGGATAGCACAAACCGGCTGGAACTCGCCTCAAGTGACAGAAGGTTCGGAGCAGACGTATAGGTCCGCATGGCCGATGCGTCGGCGGGCAAGTCCCATACACTCGGATAAATGGCGTTCGGGTTTCTATTGTCGGTGTAGATCAGCTGGTTTTTCCAGACGAACCATTCTCCAAGCCCGACAAATCCCTGATCGCCCGTAGATATTATGCCGTTGTAGACCGTCGGGAATGTCGTTGAACCACTCGTCGTTCCAACCATCCTTCCCATAACGGTATAGAACTGCTGCGCCGTCACCACGTTATGATTGGTCGAGCCAACCAAGGCGTAATAGCTAAGGAAGGACCCGCACTCAATTCGGTTGGTCAGCAAGTCAACCTGTCGGAACTCAGACATCGGAACATAGCCCATACTCGAATAGGCATTCGTTATCCTGTAGAAGGTCGAGACATTATAGAAGCCGGTTGCCGTTCCCGTTCGTCCAGAAATGACGACGTTGCCCCGATCATTTGTGATGTTGAATGTCGCCGGAAGAGCCGAAAGCTCTGCCGAACGATAGAAAAACGGGTTCGTCGGGAAAACATAGGACAGGTTCTGTGTCTCCGAATTGAAGAAGAACCTGTCGAATGCCGTGTTCGCCAGCGTCAGCGGATCGTCAGTGTCATATTTCAGGCATTTCAGAACCGGGCCGACACCCGGTTTGTAGCCGATAAACGTCTGGGTCATGTGAATATCCGCAGATCGGCCAAGTTGTCATAGCCACGCATGATCATTTTGCCGTTGTTGGACTGAAGCACGTCGAAATACAGCGTTCCGAGACGGGCATTCTGAATGTAGACCTGCCCGTTTTGCACAACGAACGGATAGGTGAAGGTGCCGTTATTGTTCGGATCGGCAATCGCGAACTGGTTGGACACGACGATGAATTGACTTCCCGTCGGCGTGACATTGATAAACCAGCCCGCCTGTTTCCAAGTGTCGCCCGTGTTGATGCGCGCGTAAGCCGATATCCTGGCCGATGTGCCACCACCGCCTACTGTCGATGTCATGCGCCAACCCGAGTTAGCCACCGTGCCATCAACCGACGCGTTCACGTCGGTGATTGCATCCGCGACCGCGGTGTACTGGCCTTCGACATTATCCACTCGCGTAGACAGAAGCGTCACAACGCTTGCATCTGCCTTGTCGTCAAGCTCGGCGTTCAACTGTGTCAATTGCTGCACAATGGCGCTGTTTGGCCCAGTAGCTACATAAATATCTTCAGACCACGAAGCCTTTGCCTTGCCGTAAGTGCTGGCAAGTTCGCGGCGAAGCGACCGGCTATCTGCATAACCCGCCAGAATGCCGTCAGCGGTCTTGGTCGCATTCTCCTGAGCCTGACGAAGCGCCTCGCGCCGGTCATCAGTCATCCAGTTGATGAGGCCCTTCGTGTCACTGTCTAGGCGCTCATAATCGACCGGGCTATCATCGCCCGCCGCCTTGAGCGTCGTGAATGGCGTTTCTGTCGACCAAGCGACGGATCGGCCATTATCCACGCGCAAGCGCGTCCGGACAAACCAGTCAGTCAGCGAGGTTAGACCTTCAACAATAGGAACGTTGATAACGTCCCATGTTACGAACTTGGTGAACACCTGCGAGGGGTCATTCGCTGGCCAATATTCGATGTCGACACCAACGACTGAGATATCGTCAATCGGGTCCCAGATCAGCCGCACACCGGGCAACTCCCCTTGCCCATCTGCTACGACAACAATTGGAATGGCGAAGAAATTCTGCACCTCGGCCAGATATTGCGGCGGCGGAATAACGATGATGTTCGGCGGGTTGGTTTCGTAAGCTGTAGGATCAAACACGCCATTGCTGATCTGCTGCAAAGACAGCGAGATATCGCGAGCGCCATCCGTATTGATCCCGCCAAGCTGGCGCGTCAGAACCTGAAACGTGCGGTCGCCATACTTGGCGCTATTCCAGCGAACCCACCGTCCTTCCTTGATTGTATCGAGGAATTTCGGATGAACGACGATTTCCGCTGATGCCTGATAACGCGCCCCACGGATCGCGATGTCTGCCAGCCTGTCCACCTGCCGCACATCGGTGACGGCAGCGTAAGGAATGGCACTAGCAAGCGTTTCGCGGTCTTCAGCCAATGCGCCGGCATCAATGCGAGTTGCGGCGTCCTTCGTTTCATAAAAGTCATCCGGCGAAACATAAGAAGCCGCGACAGTATTGATAAGTTCGGTACGTTTGCGCTTGGCACTGAACCGCAACGGTGCGCCACGTTTGATGTCGGCGTCGGTGATGGTTGCAACGATGGCCTGAGGAGCACCTGCAATCGGGAATTCACCATCAACACGTTCAACCCACGAGCCGCACATAGCTTCAAGAATCGGCGTAAGGTTGGCGTCGTGGTTGGCGCCGGGACCATCCTTGGCAATCGCATGGGCGCGATAGCGCTTCGAACCATCCGGCATACCTTCATCGCAGATGTTCGCCGCCTGGGTGTATTCTGCCAACGGTAGGCGGCTTGCGCGAACAGCCTTGCCGACCATGCGCTGCGTGCCGTTGAAGAAACCGCGTTCCAGATTGTAGATCTGCACAACAGGATTATCAGAATATTCCCAAGTGCTCTGGTCATCCCAGCGATGCGCGCCCGATCCGCCCATCGTGGTGTCTTTGCGCCAGTCATAAAGAGGCGCGCCGACGACTTCGAACAACAGCTTTGCTGGCGAGGTCAAACCATCGCCGTTCTTGCGAAGCTCGGAAAACACGATTGCATAGGCAACGCCAGCGCCGCGATGGTTCGCAGTCCAGCGACCGGCAGGACGGGCATTGTTGATCAGCGTAGGTTCGGCCTGCTGATCCATGGTGCCGTAGTAGAACTTGACGCGGACGTTATCGTGATCGTCGCCGCTCGTGCCTTCGTTCGGCACATGCCAGTAGCCATCCGCGTCTTGTGCGATAAGTGTGCGCCACTCACCGTTGTAACGAACACGAGGCACGGCTGTGATGCGGAAGCTCGATAGGACGAACACGTCTTGAATCAGACGCCCGCCACTGCCGTAGCTATTTCGGTAAATATGATGGCCTTCGGTCGCACATGTGCCGAGAATCACCGAACGCGGGATATTCGCCCCATACTGGGTTTCCAGTTCGGAAGCTCGGCTCTGTGTCTTGGGAGGAAATAACGCATTGACGGCGTATTTAAGCGCAATGCCGAATGCAGTCTGAGCAATACCGGCGAGAATCGGACTGGCAGCAGCCCATGCGGCCACGCTCGACACGATGCCGCCGATAGCTGTGAAGATAGGCGCTAAAAATGGCATGTGGCGGCCTCATGCAGGCGCAACAAAAAAGGCCCGCTGCTGGCGGACCTTCAAAGGCGCTGATTGTAGTGGTGGTTAGCTGCCGACCCTGTAGGCCTGCTCGATATCGGTCACCGGGTAGAATGCGAGCCCGGAAGGCTGTTTGACCCCGAAGCCAGAGCCGCAAATGAACCCGGCGACGTATTCGTCATTGATTAGCATCACGCCGACATCACCCCGGCGGGCAGAAAGCCGATTGACCGGCACAAGCTGGAGATAGGTTTCGAATACGTCCTTGACGTTCTCGCAGCCATTGGCGCGCATCTTGCGCGCGGCCCCGGCCTCGGTTTTGTATTTACCGCGGAATTCGGCGAGAGGGTTTTCTCCGATAACCGCTTCAATCGCATCTGCCGCCGTCATCAGGCAGTCCGAGACGCCCCATTCCGGAGTGATGGAGACGTGCGCCGTCGCAATATCTTCCAGCGCACGATCCCAACCTTGCACTCTAGCCGAATTTGATTTTGAAGAATTCATTCTTGATCCTCGCTGCATACTCGAAAAGCATGTCGCCTAACGAAACAAGCTGCTGATCCTCGTGCGAGGCATAACGATAACCTTCGCGGAAGTTGTCGACTGCACCGGTCTCGATATTGCCTTCTAACCAAACATTGTCGCCTTCCTCGCGGTGGTCGATGGTATCGACATAGCCGTACCAAGTCGGCTCGGCGTGAAGGAACGCGTTCGTATCCGGGTCGAAATAGAAGTCGTAGAACGTAACAGGACGGTTCTTGTAATCTTCCTGCTCAATCAGCTTCAGCTTGTCGGGTGTGAGCCCAAAATCAGCAGCAGCAGGCAATCTCATAGTTACCGGCTGGGCAGCCGTGCCGAGCGCATACATAGGCTCATCAATGTCAATCAGCGTGTTGCCGTTGTACGTGAGGCCTGCATAGTTCACGCTTCCCTTGCCAGAGAAAAAGCCATAAATGCCGGTGCCGAATTCGACTTTGACGGCAGAGGCAATCTTACCCCTGCCCTCGTCGAGCAATTGCTGTAGACGTGCTGGGAATGCCATTAGTTACCGCCAAATCATCGAAAGGGTGGATTGAACTGCGCCCAGCTGATATCTGGCCGGCATGATTAGAAGTGTTTGCATGTTGATTGTCGGTTTTGGTGCCTTGATCCAAGGTATTCTTCGCCTTGGAAATCCAGCCCAAGCAGTAGAAAAAACGGGCTGGTTATATCAGCAGTTCGGAGACCAAGGCGTAGCTTTCGGCATGATCGCCCTTGGCGCCGTCGCATTGGTCATAGGCGCCATTATGTTCAACAACACCTGGGTTCGTGCTATTCGCGCTCGGCGCCAACGGTAGCCGAGCCTACTTCGGCACCTCAATCAACTGAAACGACGCATCGGGAAACTTGCCGTCGCCAATTTCCCACGTCTTCGGCATCAGCCGCATGTTCATCACCGGGCTCTTGAAGCGAACTGCCGCGCCGACGGTTATGTAGGACGGTAAGAACGGCTCGATCTTCACCTGCACGCTCGTGCTGGCTGCTGTGGCATCAGCAACGATGCGGGCGATGAAGTTGTAATCGCCGACCGTAAACCCGATCAAATCGCCGTTCATCAGTTTAAGACCGACTGCGACGCCATTTAGCGTAAGTGTATCGCCGTTGATCGCAGCCAGCGTCGCGGTGCCAGTTATTGCCGGGTTATTGGCGTCTCCCCAGTATGCTTGCGGGATGCAGACGTGCTTTGGGGTGTAATGCACTGTAACTAGACCGCCCCGGCACCGATCGATGAACGCTTCGAGTAAATTTCTCTTGGCATTCGTCAAATCGGTGACTTTGGCCGTCCACGTCCAGAACGGATCGCCGTTCTCAATCGCTGAAATCGCCCGATCTCCGTATTGAGACATGGAAACCGGGCGATTCAGGATCGGGAAAGTCGCTTCGTAGCGGAGGCCAGTCGGAAGAAGTTCAGCCATTACTTTGCCAGCCCTCTTGAGTTCACCTGCCTTAGATCTCGCGCAGTTCGAACTGCTCCCGACTTATCGTAAGAAGCCAGTCCCTGTTTGACGTTGCGCTGCGAGATGCGTTCGACCTCGGCCTGCCAGTTGCCGTCGCGATCCACAAAGACACGAACGTCGGCAATGCCGAATTGCGCTTGCTGCGTCGCAGCAGGTGTCCGAAGGATCGGCATGGATGGCGCGCGCAAAGGTGAGCCTCCATCCTTAAGCCCGATAACACGCCCGCTATTGATGGCTTCCAGCAAAGCACGGTTGCGCTTTGTGGCTGCCGCATTCACGACGAATTCCTCGTCGCTCAGCATCGCCGGGATTTTATCGCCACGCGGCCCGCCAGGACCGCGAACAATTCCACCGCCTGCGCGCTTTACCGGTCCACCGTTCTTGCGAAAGATGCCACCCAGAGCGCCGAATAGGTTGAAGCCGCCCTTGTCGGTATCGAAGATGTTCGCAAGGCCGATATCGATTAGCTTTTGTGCAATGCGGCCAAGAGCGTTCGCGAAAATCTCAGCTGACTTTGCACCGTTTAAGAAATCATCAGCAATCCCACCGACGAGGTCTTTTTGGAAAGCCGCCATATCCTCGGCGGTCTCCTTGATACGGTTTTGCGCTTCGGCAAGTTTGTTTGCCTCGGCACTGGCAAGCGCCCACTGGTCTGCGGTCTGGGCAATCTGCGCCCGCAGTTCCGGAGTGAGCGCGACACCCGCCTTTTGCGCCGCATTGAGCAATTCCTGCTCTGTGCGCGCCTTTTCCATGGCATAGCCATAGTCGTTAATCAGCGGGTTGATCTGGCGCTGCGCTTCTGTCTCTGCAACAAGTGCAGCCGTGCGGTCAGCAATACGTTGAATGTCGCTGTCGAACCGCTCAGCAGGGGTTTTCTTTGATCGCCCCTTTTTCTTGTCGTCTGGCGTGTAGCTGGTGCCGCCGCCGTAGCCCGAGGGCGTAGAGGCGAGGATCTGCTGAGCCTTTTTCTGTTGGTCTTCTAACTTGCCAACAGCCAACCCGAGGGCGTCTGCGTTTGCTAGTGCCTGATCGGCGGCATATTCCAGCGGTTCAAACTTGAGCCCGGTTAGCTTCCGGAACCCCTGAGCCCGCGCATTAGCCGCCGAGAAGTCCGCATCAGCCTGTGCGTAAGCCGCTTTGGCGGCCTCGAGCTGCAGACTGATCTGCTTGACCAGTTCAGTCTGATACTGACGAGAAGCAGAAGCAGCGCTCTCTAACGCAACCTTGTTTCCATCGACGGCTTCGCTGAATGATTTAGCAGCACGGTCGCCCGACGACATGTTGTTATAGAGCAAATAAACCGCTCCGGCCGCGGCACCAGCCAGAAGCCCAATCGGGCCGAGAGACGCGCTGAACGCTGCTACAACACTTGTTCCGGTGCGTAGTGCGGTCAGGAACGAGCCCAACGCAACAACGGCCTGACCAAGTCCAACGACGACGCCTGCAATTGCCCTGCCAGTAAAGGCCGTAATCAGCACGGTCACAAAAGCCGCAACGACGTCAGCTATTTCTTTGAAGTTGTCGGCAACAAACTGAAGCGCCTGCACCAGTTGCCTACTTGCGCCCGCTGACTTATCGGCATTGCCGATATAAGCGGTAAACTCGTTATTAATCTGCGTGAAGGCGTCAGCGATCGTCGAGTTCGTTGCCTTAAACTGCGCTTCGATCCCCTTCTGTGCATTCAAGATAGCCTTGAATACGCGATCAGACGTCAGCTTCCCATCGGCACCAAGCTGCTTCAAGCCTGCAATAGTGGTCTTAAACTCGTCAGCAATTGCCTTCGCAATGACCGGCGCGTTTTCACGCAACGACCGGAGTTCATCACCCTGCAACACGCCAGAACCCAAAGCTTGCCCGAGCTGGAGAATGCCTGCAGCTTGCTCCTGTGCCGATGCCCCGCCCGCCTTGAATGCTTTAGATACCAGCGACGTCGCCAAAGCAATCTCGTCTTCCGACTTGGCTACGGCGGAGGCCGATCTGATCAGCCGAGCATATAGGTCAGTATAGGCTTCAAGACTTGTCCGAGCTTCGTTCGCGCCGTCCTCCAACTCATTCAGCGAACGTGCGCCAACACCAGCAGCCGTCGCTGACGAACGAATGAGGTTCCCAGCCTGCGTCCAAGCATCCGCATACTGCATCAACTCGCGCGTCCCCAAAGCGGCAGAAATGCCGGTCAAAGGTGCTGCGAGGTCTCGCATTGTGCCCTTGCCGATGTTGCCAAGCGCCGCGTTGATACGCTGTACGCTGACATCTGCAGACTTCTCCATCTGGCGCATCTGCCGCGTGAACTGCCCACGCTGACGATTGATGGCGTTCTCCAATCGCTTGAAATCGGCTGAAAATTGAACGACAAGAGATTCAAGGTTGGTTGCCATGGCAGGGAGGCTCCATGAGAGTATGTTTTTTGGTGATTGCTGCCGCCGTTATGGCAATGCCCGCGCAGGCTAATGAGCAGAACGATGCGTTCGAGCGGGCTGCGCTGGAGTGCTGGAACCCGCCTGCTTCAATGAAATTGGCAAGCAAGATCGTTCTCTCTGTCGAACTGGATAAAGACGGGGATTTGTCGGATGTGACCGCCAAAGAGTTCCCGAAAGACGGGGTTGGGAAGGCTGGCGTGGAATCGCTCAACCGGGCCTTACAACGGTGTTCGCCTTACAAGCTGCCCGGTGGCGCCTATACCTTGACCGTCGATCCGAAGGCCAAAGGCGCGAAATCGCTGAATCCGTTTAAGTAGATTTGCGGCGTCACTTTACCAATCATGCCGACACGAGCCATACTCCTTTGCGAGGAGGAAGGCCTATGAAAGCGATAACTACAGTTTGCGTAGCAATGTTGGCTATGTCCGGTTGCGCCAGCAATAAGGCATCTGACCCGGCAAACAAAGAACTGAGATGCCAGCAACTGCTTAGCCGGGCCAACTACGCAGGAATACTGGAAGCTGAACGCGCTCAGGCGCAGGCTGAGGCAACGCAGTTGGGTTGCTACTAGCAACCCGCCCTACCCCTCGCTCACCCACTCCCAAAGCTCGTCTTTTTCCGCCTGGCTCAAACCGCCATCGTCGGTCGAGTTGGCTTTGACGTAACCGTCAACGGCAGCCATGAACTGCCACATGGACATTCGTCTTACTTCTTGCGGCGTGAAGCCGAGCGCCGCACCGTTACCGTAGACCGCGGCAAATCTGACTTTTCCGTTGGGGAGACTGTCAAGCTGTTCTCCTTCAGATTTGCCGCCGATGGCTCCCCCACCGGCTCCTCCGGCACGCCTTGAATGCCCGCCTGTAGAATAATGGTAGCGAAAACTATGTTCTCAGCAGGTGGGCGCTTTTCGATGTAGGTTCGCACCAGTTTCGTGGCCGCCGTGGGCTCCAAGCCTCCGCCGATCAATCCCTGCCGGATAACATGGGCGATATCGCCGACGCGGCACTGTTTGGTGAATAGCCGCTCCAGAATGACCCAGGGGCCGGCGTCGCAAGCCTCCTGCAAGGCTTCCAATTCACCCCACCCTAGGCGGAAGGTATAAGTACCATCCGCCCAGTCTAGTTCAACTTTAGCGTCTCTGCTCATTAGGGAGCCGTCGCCGCCGAAGTGCGGACCATCTCGCCGTCGGACTGCAGCGACACATTGAGTGTAGCCCGCTCGCCGTTGTTGGCGCCGATTTCGAGGCTCTCAGCGTGCATTTTGCCAGTATAGGTGTAGGTCGTAGCAGGAAACTCGATTTCAACCTGTACCGGAATGGAGTCGATGCTCTCACCTGCATCCAGCCAATCCTCAACGGATTCTGAAGCTAGCACGCCTTCGCCGCTAATGCTCATGGAGAGCGACGCCGCGTCACGTCCAATCCAGTCGACCTTGTCAGGATTTTCACAATCCGGGATCGAGACTTCATTGAGGTTCTTGGTTAGCGTAATCGATCGCTGGGTAAAGCCACATGGTGCTTTATACACGATCGGCGTTGCGTCATTGCCGATCTTAACGCGGACCTTGCCGCCTTTGATCGTCGTAGCTTGAGCCATTGCGGCCTCCATGCGAAAAAGACCACCCAGGGGGCAGCCGTACAAAAAGATTTTCGGGGTGATCGGCGCGGAGGCCTTAAGGCTGCTCGATGATCGCCGTGTAACGGATCGACGCATGATTGATCGCGCCGTCCTGTATGTAGTCAATTCGCCAGTAGTCGAATGTCACGAGGGCATTAGATGCCAAAGCAGGTTCCCACCCTCGTGTTGCGAGACGCACTGCGTTTGCGACGTCGCGCATCTGTTTTTTGGCTGGCTCAATCGACCAGACATCCAGCTGGAAAATGATATCGTCAGCGAAAATACAGTCGGCATTTGCCTGTTGAGCGCTCGACGCGCCGATACTGACATATGGGAAAATCGAGGGCGAAACCTGCCCTTGATCATTCGTCGGTGGGTTATCGTAGCTACGCTGACCAATCAGCGAGACAAGCGCGGGAAAGCTGCGCAATCGCTGAATAATTGCGCCCTGAAGTTCTAAAACCGGGTCCATTTAACGATCCGCCGCTATCTGTTTAGCTGCCTTGGTGATAGCGCGAGATACCCTCGCCCGCGCACTTCGCCGTTTGGCTCGCCACGAGACGTAAAAGAAAGGTTGCGCCTTTGACCCCGGGTTGAATGTTCCGGGGAACATGCCGCCGTTCACGTGTGGCGCACTGCCGAATTCGACCAGATGTGCGTAACGCACCTTGGAATTGCCGGCGTAAATCGTGATTGTCAGCTTGCCGTCATTCGACTTAACGCTGCCAATGCGCTGACTGTACTTGGGCGCTTGGCCCCACGTCCACCCGATGCTTTCCATCAGTTCACCGTCATCGACGGGAACCAAGTTTTGCATCATGTTGACGATATCCTGAGCGCCTTGCTCCATAGCGGCTTTGACAAATGTTTCAGCGACTTCCGGAAATTTCGTTAGCTTGATCTGCAAGCGGTCCAGACCTTTGATCTTTACCGCCATCACGTTTCCTCGCCTTCAATCGCCAGCATCTCAATGTACTGCCCGCGCTCGTCGGGATTGACGACGGTCTTAATTCCGAAAACCCGGTTCGGCTTACCGCCAGTCTTCCCAGCCCGAGCATCATATGCCCGCCACGACGCCGTCACCTGCCTTGCCGCAGTACTGCCGCGGATCGTCAAGTTGTAAGGCTGCATGGACTGCATTCGCGCCGCCATGATGCTTTCAGCATTGCTGCCGTATCGCGGTTCGAGCCTTCCCGGCACGGTGAACTGGTCTACCCATTCGCCGCGTGTACCGCCGAAACCATCATCCACGTCCTGCCGGACCTGAAACGTCATACGGCAATTCAGGCTGCCGGCACCTGCGCGCTTCGCCATGCTTCAGCCTCGTCTTTTGTGGGAGTTGGAAGTCGCTGGGCTTTGCCAGCGACAATGGCGCGATTAGCGCAAGGCGTGGTCACCAAGCCGACGTATCCCGCCGGATACCGGATCGTCACCGCGGGTTTGGGAATAAAGTCGTAGGTGGCTGTGAAGTGGAGCCAGGGCATGAAGCCTCAATTTTAATCGGGCGTCGATTTCGCAAGCAGCGATGTAAGAATTTCCAGTTGCTCTTGCTGCTTTTCGATGAGCGCCTTGAGTTCGTTCGAACGCAACTGATCAAACTTCTCGTGTAACGCCATTATTTCAATTTCAGCTTTGAGGTTCACTTCGTAGTCATGTGCAGCATCCAGCCGGTCCCTTGCAGCTTGGCGGTTCTGACTCATCATAATTATCGGCGCTTGCACGGCGGCCAACATCGAAAGCACGAGATTGAGAAAGATAAACGGATACGGATCGAAAGCGAATGCCACCAAAATTGAATTTGCAGCCACCCACGCGACGAGCACGAGAGCAAAAAGCATTATAAATGTCCATGAACCACCGAACTCGGCGACCTTATCTGCGAGCCGTTGACCATAGGTCAGCTTCTCGTCAAACGACCTATTTACATCGCGTGCAATTGTTTGACGCTCAGACAATCGCGCTAGGACAGACTGTTCTCTTGCTGTCAGTGTATCCGCAGATCGTCCTAAATACCTGAGCGACCGTTCTGCAACCTCGTGACGAAAGCCGGTATCATTCTTGTCTGTGCGGGCCATTGCGATCTCCAATCATTCAGAGGTCCATATGTTCCACAATTGCTAGAACGATAACAATCTCAAACCCTCAACAGCCGATATGGATCAAGCAACCAGCGCGGTTTCGTCTATTCTTCCACCATCAGCGTGCGCCACACCCGATAAGGAGCGAGTAGCGCACGAACATGACGCGGCAGAACGGCATTACCTTCCGCTTTCATGTCTGGCTCGCGGTTCTCGTACAGATCAGCCGCAACCAACAAGATCGCCGCCGTGATCGGCGGTGCTAACTCAATGCCATCCGGCAAGGTAGGCGTCGCGCCGGTTGCCACGACCTCGCGGTCGACATATTCGATGACGATTCCCTCTGCCGCAGCCAGATATACTTCGAGCTCGGCATCCTCGTCGTCATGAAACACACGAAGGTGTTTCTTCAGCAGTTCGAGGTCAACCAGTGCCATCGCCACCACCCTCCGGCGGCGTTTCAGGCTCCGGTTCTGGCTCGGGCGCCGGATTTGGATCGACGATTCCCGCCCCGATGTAGCTCGCCACCCGGCGCTTGCGTGTCTTCGTGTCGGCCATCGCCAACCTCCGTAAACTTCTCGACGTAACCAAGCGCCAGAAGCGGGCCTGCTTGCCAGTTCGGCAGATCGGCGACCATGCCTTCATCCAATCGGCCGTAATTCCCGACCAGGTTTTTTAGCGCTTTGATTTTCATGTTTTCCTCGTGAAAAGGGGCGCCGAAGCGCCCCATCAACGATTAAGGAGTTACAGGCGGATTGACGTCGCCCGTCACAAACGCCTCTGGGCGGTACACTGCCAGCGCAAGGCGTTCTTCGATGCGGATCGAGAACATGTTCTTTTCGAAGTCGTCCACGTTCTCGCTCGAGAGCAGAACTTCGATACCCATACGGTCGAAAATCTGCGCACCGAGATTGAACGCACCGGTCAGGAACTTGCCCGCAGAAATTGCCTGCGTCTGGACGACCGGTAGATTCCACAGCGAAGGACCGATCGGCGACTGGGCATTGCCGACGATGTAGTTGCCGCCAAGATCCTTAGTCAGCTCAATCTTGGTCCAATCCGTCGGATGCAGAACAAATCCGCTCGCCGGATATTCGGCCAGAATGACCTGTAGGATTGCAAGGCGAAGGCGGTCAATTGCCGTTTCGTTCTCCGGAGTGAAGGCCGGAGCGAAGGCCGATGCCTGCGGGAGAATGCCGTGCAGGTTCTGACCGGTGCCGTCACCGTTCAGAAGCTGGCCTTCTTCAACGAACTTGAGACCGTACGTGCCGCGAGCGTTGATGTAGCTCGCAAGGCCCGGAGCGTCGTCGAGGATCTGACGGCTTGCCTTGAAGATATGGGCCAGCGTGCGAACAGGCGTGGTTTCCATATCAAAGGTGAGGTCAGACTTGGGCTTCTGCGTGCCTTCTGCGACGGGCGCAGCGTTGTTCGTGAAACCCGTTTCCTTAACGATTTCGACGCTTGCGGCCGAGGTCTGACCCGGTGCAATAAGGTCACGGATCGTCAGCTGGCGATTAGGTGGGGCGATGATGCCTGGCACGCGCTGCCCGGGAACAAGCGACGATCCCGCCGAACGACCGGCGCCAACCGTGGTATTGCCGGACGTAATGTCAGCGCGTTCCATGCCAACACGGATCGAACCGCGCCACGCGCCGGACACGTCAGTTGACTTGAATTTTTCAGACGCCACGACGATATCGCCAACGTCCTGCGGACCCTGCGCAACGTCTTCACGTTCACGAGCGGCGCGCTTTTCCAATTCGCTAATGCGGGTCGTGGTGTCGCCAAGCTCGGACAGCGCCTTGTCGACCTTGCCGGTCAGCTCAGTGGAAACAGTTCCGTGCTGCTGGAGCTGCGTGGTAAAATCGGTCGCAAGATTGCCGACCTGCTCTTTAATGGAGGCGAGCGAAGCACCCAGCTCGCCAATGCGTTCTGCTAGTTCAGCCATAAATGGCTCCTTTGATTTAGATTTTGAATGTCTTTGCTTCGGCAATCAGCCGTGTGACCGCTGCCAAAGCGGCAGCATCCGCATCGTCATCAGGAGCCCCCTGATCAGACTTGAGGTAGAGCCGAGCGGCCCGCTCTGCCTCCGAATTCGAAAGACCAAGAAGACCCTTCAGGCCGTTCTCGAATTCGCGTTTGGTGATTTCTTCGCCGGAGGCCATCTTGTTAGCCAACAATTGCGCAGCTTCTGCCTTTGCGGCGTTCGAAGCCTTTACGCGGCGGACATATTCCGGCTCGGTGTTCGCGCCCAATCGGGCCAAGGTCTCGTCAAGTGTGGCAATACGGTCTGCCATACCCCGGTCAATAAGGGCTTCAGAATAGAATACCCTGCCCTGACCAAATCCGTCTTCGACCTTGGATTTCGTAACGCCACGCCCATCGGCAACGCTCTGCAAAAACCGGCCATAGGAGCGGTTTACGCTGTCCTGAATGTAGGCCAGCGTGTCCTTGCCGAGTGGTTCAGTTTCGTTGCCTTCGACCTTGTGCTTGCCTGCCGAAATGTAGGTGCGCTTGACGCCAGCCTTTTCCAACGCGGCAGAGATATCGTCGTGTGCCGTGTAGACACCAATCGAACCTGCACGCCCGGATGGCGTAACAACAATTTCGTCGGCCGACGACGCGATCCAGTAGGCGGCGCTTGCCGCCAGCGAGTTCACTTGCGCTATAATCGGTTTTTCACCGCCGCGCAGTTTGCGAATTTCCGTTGCGAGTTCGTCCGTGCCAGGTACCGAGCCGCCAGGACTATCAATATCAAGAACAACGGCCTTCACATCCTCGTTGGACAGCGCCTTGTGTAGCTGACGCTTGATGCCGGCATAGGACGTGCCGCCACTCATCGCTGAGAACAGGTCCATTCGGTCGGCTAACACGCCATAAACCGGGATCACTGCGACCTTGCCTTCAATTTCGGCGATTTCCTTTGCGCGAGCATCCGAAACAGTCGCTGCAAATTCAGGTGTGACGAGCTTGTCGCCCGCCACACGTGCCGCAAGAACATCAGCCAAAACGGCTAGTTTTTCGCGCTGAATCGCCCACGGTTCGGCCTCGAAGGCCGTCAAAATGTGTTCGAATTTCATGAATTTCCCTTATCCAGCGCTTGGCTGTGCATCATCCAGCGGAGGCCCGCCGTTGTGTCCGACCATGGACAGAGGCTGCATGGTGCCGTTGACGATCAATTCGTCGCCGCCATCCATCTTTGGCTTGTTCTCGTAAGCTCTGGCCTCGTTCGGCGTATAAATGCCGTTCTGAACCATCTTCTGCAGGAACTCCGCCCTCGCCTGGCTATCGCCGCGCAGCAGGCCTTCCATATTGAACTTCACAACGGTCGTTTTGCGGGTCTTTGCATCAAGCAAGTCGCGGTAGATCGCGGATTCAATGCTCCTGAGCATGGGCGTGAGGCATGTCTTGGTAAACTGCAGGATCAATTGCTCGATCCCGCTGCCCCAAGTCGTTGTGCCATTCGCAGCATGGCCAATCATGACAGGCGGAACGCCGAAAATGCGGCAAATCTGCTCGACGCTGTACTGCCGCGTCTCAAGCATCTGCGCATCTTTTGGATTGATGGTGATCTGCGACGGGGTGAGCCCCGCCTCCAGTACCGCGATCCCGCCTGCTTTGTCGGCGCCGGCGAATGCCTGTAGAGATTCCGCGATCTGCTTGCGCTGATCAGGCTTCAGAACCTGATCCGAAGACAAGACGACTGAAGCCATCATGCCGTTCTTGAACATACGGCCAGACGTTTTTTCGCCGGCCATGGCGTTGCCGATGACATTGCGCTGTGCAGCTATTGGCGAAAGGCCCCGATCACAGCCAGGCATGACCAATCCGCGAACATGAAGCATGTCTTCTTCGCGGATTTTGCGAACGCCGCCCTTCTTGCCGTTTTTGTACTGTTCGGTGACCTCGTAGTAGCGGTTGTTCCGGTCATCGCGCTTCACATCAACGCAAAGCGGATTGAACGGGTTTAACGCTACCAGCCGACCGCCATTTTTCTTCTTTTCGGCGAAGAAATTGCCGTCAAGACACAGGCAAAGGGCAGCCATACCCCAGAAATCTGACGCACTGTCATCCAGATTCGGCAAGTCGTGCAGTAGTTCGTACAGCGGATTCTCGCGGTCGACGTCAACGCCGTCACCCTTGTAGACATTGCAGGGCAGCGTTTTCACAGCATTGGAAATCAGGTTCACACACGCCCAGACAGCATCGAGCTGCATGGCATGTTCATATGTGACCGTCTCGCCGCTTGTCGTCGACATTCCAAAGAATGCGCGCCATGGGCCGGAAAGAAGCCCGAAAGGCTTCCCGACCCAAGTCAAAAGGCCCATGGGCACTCCTACCAGGTTATAGTGATCATGTTGTTGACGAAGTCGTCGATGTCGGCTGGTTCGATCGGTGTATCCATCGCCACGCCAACTGCCATCGCCACAGCGACTGCCGCGTCGATGCGCACTGACGCCTTTGTTTTGACGAACCACCGGTTGTCTTGCGGGTCATGATCGAAAGTGGCGCCCATCAGGGCGGTCATAAGGACGGGACTGCGTCGCATACGAATGCGACCATCGATAATCATGTCTTCAAGCGCCAGGACCGAGCCCGGCATCCACAAGCCTTGCGGCGGTGGCAGGCCGGCAGCTTTCGCCGCTTCTACCTTTGCAGGCTCAGGCCGCGCCCGAACCTTGCCGCCCTGTGGGTGTGCGACATGTTCAATGTCTAACCCGAGCGCTTCGACTTCCTCGCGGAACTTGTCGTAGGCGTAGCGGTCATAGGCGATGGCCTTTATATCGAAGGCTTGATCGATTTGCTGCACCCGCGAGGCCACGAAGTCATATCGAATCCGCTTGCCCGGCGGGGCATTCAACCAGCCCTGCTTTACCCAAAGCGCATACGGTGCCTTGTCAGCCTGTTCTCGCGCTTCCAGCGTATCGGCTGGCGTCCAGGCCTCCACCCACGCATCAAACGTCGGCAGATTGACGGTAGATCCGTCCTCGCGCTCCATTTCCTTGAAGCCAGTCGGGACTACGCATGCAAGCACGGTCATGTCTTTGCTGCCCGACAGGTCGACGCCCATGAAAACCGGCTTGTCAGCGTGTTCAACTTCAGGATCGAACTCGTCCATTACGCTTTCGACGGTCTCGCGTGGCATCCATGCCTTGTCGGCATCGGTCCAGCAGCAGAAATGCAGCCGTAGAATGCCGTTCAGCTTGCCCGGCATTTGCTTTGCCTGAGCGACGACACCGGCCAGATATTCCTGCGTCAGGATAACGCCGAGAAGCGGGTTAGCCTTCTTCCAGCAAGTTTCGTCCTTGAGCGGGTCGTCGCCCTTGTCCAGCGCGCAAACATAGGAAAACGTTGTGTCGTCGATCACCTCGCCGACATAGGCAAAGTCTTCGTCTGGCGTTTGGGTACCGGCAGCCACCTTGACGGCGTGTTCGTGCTCTTCCCAGCAAATGCTGTTTCGGTCACTGCCCGAGTTCGTAATCATCAACAGTAGAGGCTGCCGACGAAACTTGAAGCCGCGTTCCAGCATTTCCATCGTCGAGCGGTCTGGATGTTCGTGCACCTCGTCGCAGAGCGCAAAGTGCGGACGCGGACCGGAGCCTGATTTGCCGGAATCCTTCGAGATCGGACGAAAGAACGATTGCGACTTGTGATGCGCGATATTGAACTCGCGCCCGATGCCGCCGCTGAACTTCAGCCGTTCGACCAGCGCAGGAGCGGCGCGCACCATTTTGACGGCGTCCTGGAAAAGGATGGCCGCCTGTTCTTTCTTAGCGGCCGCCGCATAGATCTGCGCTCCAGCCTCCTTGTCCGCGATCAGCCCGTACAGACCGACACCGCCAGCAAACGGCGACTTACCGTTGCCCTTGCCTTCCTCGATGTAGGCGCGACGAAAGCGCCGCGAACCGTCGGCCCGTTTCCAGCCGAACAGCGAACCCAGCTTGAAAGCCTGCGATGCATGCAGTTTGAAAGGCTTGCCTTCGAACTGCCCTTCGGAAAGCTTGAGCCGCCCTTCAAAGAACCGAAACACACGGTCGGCTGCGTCGTCGTCCCAGTACAGCCCGCGCTCATTCCCGTGTTCGAGATCGTAGAAATGGCGACGGCATGCATTGCGAACGTGAGGGCCGGCAACTTCTCTGCCATCAATGACAGCTTGCGCATAAGCGCTCACACGCTCAAGCGCCGGCATATCAGTCAAGCAGATCATCCTTTTCCTCGCCCTCGTCAGGCGTCGCCACCTTGGAGGCATCCGCAGGCGTGGCACCCATCTGGCCGAGCATCTGGCGGAGCAGGTTCATCGCCTGCACGCCAACTTCCTGCCCGGCCATGATGCGGCCCTGAATAGTTGAAGCCATGCCAACAAGCGTGCGATGCGATTCATTCAGCCACGGCAGCTCTTTCGCGAAAAGCTTCCAGGCTGACTTCGCTTTTATCTCAGCGCTGTCCTTCAGCCAAACGGGAGGAGCCCCAAGAGGGCCGTTTGCGGCCGGTTCGGCGCGGTTTTTGAAGCGCTGTGGGTCTTTCTTGTCTCGCCCCTCGACTTTGGCCTTGCCGAGGGGATTTCTCGGCTTTGCCATGGAATGAAATCCTTATGGGGTCATATTTTCAATTGCGGATGCGTGCGCTTTGGGACCCCGCTGGTCCTGTGACTGCGGACTTGGGCGCTTTTTGATCCCCCCGTCTACGCCGGGATACCTTCGGGGATATAGTGAAACGGCGTTCCGTCCATAACTGATATGGCGCTTTGAAGGGTTTCTATCGTTTTTGCTTCCTTCAAATACCTGACAGGCAGCTTCACATGCCCGCACCCAGGCAAAACCGGCAGATAAACGATAGTTTCCAAGTCATTATGGAAGAGAGCCAGTATATCGGCATCACGCCGATCAACCTCACGCTTCCGGCTAGCGTTGCCGCCGCGTCGGTCCACTGATATCCTGCATCTCCATTCAGCGCGTTGGCGCCTAATGATAGATGATGATTTAACCTGAATTCGATACGTCTTGTGGCCTGCTATCATAAGGACGTCGAACCCAGACGTATCTGAATGAATAGCGTGGTATCCATTCTTTGATATCAGCGCAAACCAGAAACTCTGCATACCTACCAAGCCTCGAATAATCAGGGCGGTTATCGTTGTCCGCTAATGGGGCGGAGATGCAATTTCCAAATAGATCCAAGGTCTCGACTCCTTGCCGACCTCATATGAAAGAGGCGGGGAGCCGAAGCTCACCCCCCTGAACCCTGCAAGAGGTCGAGAATTGCATGGGTATGCTATCGGCCACCCCTCCGGCCCGAACCGAACAACATCCTGGCCTAGCTCTTCACGACGCTTGATGCGGTCGTGGCAGGGAGCACAGAGGCTTTGAAGGTTGTCGGGGTCGAAGAACAATTCTTCGCACCCTTTATGGGGGCGCACATGGTCACACACCGTCGCTGGTGTTACGTCCTCTTGCTGCAAGCAGTAAGCGCACAACGGATGAGCGGCCAGTTGCCGCTCACGTAAGCGTTGCCAGCGTGCGGTCTTATAGAGCTTACGGTAAGCAGCTGCTTCGGTGCTGCGGCGGTCGGGTCTTGCCATGCTTACCTTCGTACAGCTGATTAAGAGTCAGCTGCTCTTTAATTGGTTGCGGGCATCGGGATCGAACCGATCATATCCGGCTTATGAGACCGGCGAGCACACCAGCGCTCTCGCCCGCTGAAATAGAATGGAACAATTGAATGCACATTCCCGTTCTCTCCTCGCAATCGAAAAGGAGAATGAAATGGCACAGACCACCGAAGGCATGCTTTCCGAACAAATCGACGCACTGCGCAAGGAAATCAGCAGCCTATCGTCCCGACTGTCAGATCATCTCGGCAATCTATCCGGCGCAACCGACGACGCCCTCGCGTCCACGAAAGATGCTGTGAATGTGCTTGCCGAAGGCGCACGTGAACATGGTCAACGTGCTGTGCAATACGCACGCGAAAATCCCGGCACAGCATCGGCGTGGGCATCCGTCGGACTGGTCGCCTTGGTTGCATGCATGCTCATGAAGGGCCGCGGCAACCGTTACCGTTAGAACACAATCGGCGGGGAGCCTACCGCAATAGGCTCAACCCGCCGAACCAGCAGCCGGAGGAGAAACGGCGCTGGAATAGTTACCCGGTCGTGGACCGGGGGGCATAGAACGCCCAATAAAAAGGCCCGCACACGGCGGGCCAATCTTTTTGTGTCTACTCACCCATAGGTGACTTGAGTGCGCGTTACTTAAAATGATCCTGATTTTGTGTTATTTATCCGATAGTTATCGTTATCAGCCTTGGGTTTTTGATGCGAAAAAAATCCATCAAGAACCGTAAGGCCACGGTAAACGAGCCCTTTCCCGGCCAATGATGCTGCTGTTCCCTTAAACCCCTCAGCTTCGCCGACAGCTTGTAAAGTCTGCCCACCGAGAACCGCGTCTTCAACCGGGTCCAGCAATGCTCCCAAAGCCGACCTGATGCGTGCCAGCACGGGCTTCTTGTCGATATAGTCAGCCAGCGTATCCTCGTTTAGTTTAACGTGCATGCTCTCGGTTCGACCTGACACCTGTTCCCCTCGATCATTGATAACCGACGCTCGAACCCGAACTGCAGGAATATCGTAAGCGGATTTAGACCGCCGCACCTTCGACGAGTGTACCAGTTCCCCATCTTCAAAGTTTGAATAAAACACCGTCGCCGAGCCATCAGCCCCGCCATAGCTCTGGCCCTTCAGAGGCTCGGATTCACACAGCGCCACCAACCGACGATACTTCAATACTGCTGCAATCAGATCTGGGCGCCTATCCCTGCGCAGAACAGCAAGGAGAGGGAAATCCTCATCGCGCGACTGAACGCAGTTCGGATCACCAATGGATTGGCGTTTTTCGATTTTCTTTCGCAGTCGTGCGAGAGCCCGCCTTTCTATGGTTCTCTTGTTTCCAGCGAAATCTCGGCCAGATGCTCGATCTTCGGGTGTCCGGATAATCTTCGGCTTTTCATCTTCCTTTGTCGGCTCCACTGCACGAAGCGTGTACTTGCCGTTTTCATCGCGTTCAAACCTGGTGTCGGTTCGATATTCGTGATCACCCTTCATCCGTGGGTGATACTCGCTCACCGACTCCTGCAAATTATCGTTGGAAGCGTCGTATTGTCGGTAATGCCCATCAACAAATCCGATCCTAAGCGCACTCGTCTCATTGACGAACTGATGTGCTTCAATTTCCAGCATCAGATCATCAACGGCTTTCAGTTTCCCATCCGAAATATCGCGAAACTCAAAAGAACGCTGATATGTTCGAACGGGCGAACCATCATCATTCAGGTAGATATCACCAGCTTTTTGAATTCTCATATGTCATCCTCGTGTTTTGGTTTGGTTGATTAGGCGGCCTTCGCGGCGTCCGTTTCTGCAAGCCACCCTAGAACCGCTGTAACGGCCTGCTCAGCGGCTTCTGTCGTCGTCGTGGCCCGAATGATCAGAACAGTGTAGCCAAGCCGCTCTAGGGCCTTGTGGCGGTCTTTCTGGGCCGGCGACAGTCTTCCCTGCCCGACCTTGTTCTCGATCAGCAGCAGACGACCGTATTCGCCATAGATGCGGAGGTCAGGTTCACCGCTCGTCATTCCCGTTGCGATTGCCTGAGCCTGTGCCCTTGGCCCACGCTTGCTGGCGTTCATGTCTCCGGCTAACAGGAACCGGCGCTGGTATTGTGGCAGGCGACGCAGGCTGGCTACTTGTGCCGCCTGTAATTCCCATTCGAGCGGCAAGGCTGGCTTTGTAGTAACGCGGCCATTGCGGGTGGTGATCTTGACGCGGGCGCCGTTGATGCGTGTGATCTGTGTGGTGACGGTCGTAGGCGAAGGCGCGCGTGTGCGGTTGCGTGCCATGTGTGCTCCTCGTGTTTATTGCGGTATGCCGTTGGTACCGGCAAGAGGAGTGTGGAATGCCTCAATAAACGTCGTGTTAATGGCCGACGCAGCGCGGCGAATATTTTTGGCCAACCTCAAATCAGGTTGTATTCTGGATTTGGCAAAAATCAGGAAAAGTGCGCACTTCTCAAATCTCGAGAACTGCGCGCCGCGCGCTTTGTGCGTAAGTTTCTATATAAGAACTCTTACGCACCAAAAGCAGCGTGCATTTGCGAACTTCTTTTAGGGTTTTTCGAGAAGTGCGCAAGAAGTCTTACGCGTTACCTCTGGTTGTATTTTGATTGTGACAGGCGGTTGTAGTGATGGAAAAAAAGAGAGGAAGGCGGACATCCTTCCTCTCATATGAAGCCAGAAAACTATGCCTTATTGATTTGGCTTATGGCCAAGTTCGTGAGCTTGTTATTTGTGGCTTTTTCCTGATCCAAAATCTGGGTAAGTAAGGTGTGCGCTTCCGTATGTCCGAGCTCCTTTGCCCATTCGCGCAGCGAACCGTATCTGGAAATTTCATAATGCTCAACCGCCTGGCAAGCTGCGAGCAAGCCTGCGTCAAGAGCTGTTCCGCTTGCCTCTTCAATCAAGCCGTCGGCTTCCTTAATCAGCCCTTCGATCGCGTCGCATTTCTCAGCGGTAGGCTTCAGCTTGAGAGACTTGAACACATCATTCAGGATCGTGATCTGCCCCTTGGTTTCTTCAAGATGTTCCTCAGCGGCTTGCTTAAGTTTGGCGCTTTTGGCCGCCTTGGCGACTTTCGGAAGAGCCTTGGTAATGGCGTTTTCTGCGTAATAAATGTCCTGCAAGGTATGCTCGAAAATATCAGACAGAGTTTTCATGATCGTCCTCCTGGTTTGGAAAAGCGAAACGAAACATTTGCTGATAGGTTCCTTATTATTAGCCCGCAACCTGAGCCAAGTCCTGCTGTACTAGTTGACCAGACCTATTGAACGAGGCGATAGCAGTCTCTGTTTCTTTGCGGGTTTCCGCCTTTCTCCCAATAAGGGCCGTTTATGATTGTTGCCTATGTTTCATCTGCTGTCGTTGGCGCAGGCGTTTATCTCCTATTGAGGCGCAGAACGCGCAAAGCGCGTATCACCATCTCAGCTACCGTATTCCTGGTCCTCTCAGCAATTTTCAGCGTTTGGTTTATTAATACAGGGGGAACTTACGGCATCATGGGCACGAACGGCATCACACCGGATTGGTCACAACAATAAAAAAAGCGGAGCCGAAGCCCCGCTTTCATATTCCTAGATACTAGCGCTTTTGCTCAACCCACAGAATGGAATCTGGGTCAACCCCAAGCTGCCGTGCAACGCTGATTGCCTTGCCCTTAATTTCCTTAGTCAATGTGGGCTGACGGGACAGTACCCAGAAATACTTTTCTGGTTTGTCTCCTGCCACGATTGACCATTGGTACTTTCGATCGAGGGCAACGACGTTATAGCCACCATAAAACGGCCCGAAGAAAGAAACCTTCAAGGCACCCACATCTGAAGCATCTGCGAAATTCGCCTTCCCTGTAGCGCTCCGGAAGGCACCCTTTTTCGGGTCATAGCCCGCATTCAGCACCTTAATGGTCCCGTCGGTGTTCATCGAATATTGAGCGGTTGTATGCGTCATGCCGCGCTCAAACCGATTTTCGATGCGACCAATTTCGTACCATTTACCAAGATAGCGTGCAGCATCAAAGCCACTTACGGCTTGGACCTGCGACGGGCGACCGTTCGTTTGGCAGGCCGCTAGCACCGCCAACAAAGTGAAGGCCAAGAGTGAGAGAAATCTCTTTTTCATTAATACCACCAGTTACGATATCCTCGAGATAAAGCTGAACCCAACATTTGGTTCCCTTCCACCGTGCTGCCGACTTCTTCAATCCTATACCGCCCTCACAAACGTCGTAGTCTTTCGCTGTATCGGATCGCGATCTTCGACCTTCGCCAAGAATCCTTCCTTGAACAGTGCCTTGGTAATGAGGCTGGTCCGCTTCTTCTGCACCTCGTCGTCGACATCCAGCCCCAGCGCATAAGCAACGGCGTGCCCCACCCAGTCCTTGGCCTGCGGTGCTTGCTTGTACATGCCACCATTTACAGCACCGCGGATTGCATCTTTCTGCTCGTCGGTCAGACCTTCGGCGACTTCCTCGCTGGACGGCCAATGCCATTCAGTCACGACGGGCGCGTGGTCCTGCGGCTGTGTCAGCCCACGCCCATTGCCCAGTGCCACACTTTCGATATGGCGCCAGTCCAACCGATGCGACAGCGGCGTAAGGTTCGACTTGCCATATGTGATCGAGAAGTAGCCGAACCGATCCATACCGGGAATGCCTGCCTCATTGGCCTGCGCTTCCGACATCCGGTTAAGCACACGCACCGAACGAGCGGCACCGATCAGGGCCACAGCACCGCGAGCATCTTCGACGGTGGCCTCGCGGTCACTGACCTTGCGCAGGTGGTGCACGATGTCGATGGAGCAGTTCGTGTAATCCGCGATCTGCGCCCAGAGCTTCGCGACCTTGTCGATTGCGCCGTTGTCGTTCTCGTTGACCTGGTGCGTCGACACGAACGGATCGACGATCATCACATCAATGCCATTGGCAAGGATGGTTTCCGCAACCGCCTCGACGATCGGCTCCTGGATTTTGACGCCTTTCTTGTCGTCGATTGCCACAACAAGCTCTTGCTCGCGACCGCTGTCGAGGAACAGATGACCGTCGATATCCTCGGGCTTGAGATTGAAGTGAATGCACGCCGCCATGATGCGTCGCTCCAGCTCGTCGCGGGGATCTTCGACATTGAACAGCCAGACCTTAAGTCGACGCGGAGGCTTAACGCCGTTCAGCGCCTTGCCTGACGCCATGGCCAGCGCTTCCACGATGCTGTTTGCGGTTTTGCCAAGGCCGCCCGGTGCAACCGTAACAGAGACGTACTTACGGATGAAATGCCGACCGAAAGCAAACTCACGGCGTGGCAGCGTTGACGGGTCTTTCCACTGGAATGGCGTAGCTGCGAGGATGGGTTGGTCGGTGGGGGCTTCTTCGACAGGTGGCAACTTCTCAGGATCAATCTGGACAGTCGTCACTAGTTCTTCCTGGTTGGTGTCACCGCTCTCCACCTTCGCCCGCGCGTTGTCCAGCATGCGCGTGATGTCCACGAGCTTGGTATTGTCGTTGACGGCTTCCGGCGCCTGACGCGGATGCATCTTGCCAGCCTTCAGCCCATTGTCGATCGTTTTGCAGCAACGCGGGAAGTCCCTGCCCCAGCCGCGCGCTACGTCCTGTAGCAGGGCCCGTGCTTCGGATTCCGCCAGTGCACCAGCACCGACGAACGTGCCCAGCCGAAACGCCGCGTCGTTCAGACGATTGTTGCGGTTACCCATCGGTTCCATGGCGAGGTCGTCGAGCTCGGACTGTACCGCGCGCTCCACGTATCGGTCGTTAATCGTGCCGGATACCGACGGTGCTTGATACATCGTCGTGCTGTCGTATGACCGTGGCAGGACAAGCTCCAGCAGCCATTCCGGCGCGTCTACCGGTTCCATATCGACCAGCCAGCGGTAAGGCTGGCCAACAGCCGGTACACTGCCAGCCGCAATGACATAGCCGCCGTCGCCGCGAACATCGATGCCCGCGCCAAGTGCGCCGCGGTTACGAACGCCTGCCTTGTGTTTGAAGAAATAATGTCGGCCGCCGCTCGTTGTTTCGGCCGTAAGCGTGGCTGGCAACGCACCGTGCTCGACTTCCAAAGCCGCGAGCGTATTCGGCCCGCCATGCTTCGGGTCGATGTCCAGCACCCACGCGCCGATAGGCGCTCCGGTCGGCACACCGATCATTGCACCGGGATTGCGGCGCCAGAGTTCACGCACGATGCGCTCATTCAGCGTTGCACCACGGAACCCATTTGAGGTCAGCGGAGTTTTGGTGGCGAGAATTTCGATAAGGCCGTCTTCGTCGACGAACTCCTCGTCAGCGGCACGGCATGGGAAGACAGGCCAACTGCGCGCCGTGTAGGACAGCGCGACGTCAAGCATGGGGTCTTCACCCGAAAACACCTGGATGTTATTTTGCATCAATCTTCCTTTTTGGAGCCTAGAAATGTCCAAAGGACGGTATGAAATGAAGAGAACGAGCAACGGCCAATGGTCGGTCGTCGATACCGAAACCGACCACGTGGCCAAGCTGCAAGATTCCTATTTAAGAGACCTCGATATCGATGAGGCCGAGGCGGCGGCGGCTCTAATGAACCGGATTCATGCCGCAGGTCTAAACGTCACGCCGCAGTGATTGTCGAGCATGGGGTCGGTTGCGACGGCAGCAACTTGCGATGTGTTAACCATGTCTGCAATCATAGATTTCAATCGATTCGAACCTTGAAAGGACTGGGATGAGCAGATCAACATTAAAGGGTGGGCGGTACATCGGCCGACGATACAAAGCGTCAAACGGAATTAACGACACCTGGTCAGTGGTTGATCAGAAAGTTCAAAAGCCAGTCGAGATGGGCGTACGGCAGGCGGTAGGAATGAACTACCGCGATGCCAAGGAACTGAGCGATTTGCTTAACTCGCTAGAAGAGCGACGTCAGGCCTGCTGACGGTCTGGAACACTTCGCGATGATATTGTAGTGCTTAACCCTGGCTTTCAACGCGGGGGTAAGCATGACTTGGGGCTTTGTCGTAGGCAGATATTATAACAGGCGGAAAGACATTCACGGTCAGTTTGCTGGCCAGCAACAGGGTGGCATCGTTACCCCGTCCAACCATAACGTTGTAATTATCATCACCGGCAAGGCTGGCAGTCATTACGGCTATGAAGACCAACACCTGCCGGATGGACGTTTTGACTATTATGGTGAAGGTCAAGTCGGCGACATGGAAATGGTCCGCGGCAATAAAGCAATTCGCGACCATGCTATGTTGGGCAAGGATCTACTCCTTTTTGAAAGCCTCGGGAAAGGCAAAGATCTGATCTTCCGGGGCAGCTTTATCTGCGAGAGTTGGCGATGGGGACAGTCGCCCGATCGCAACAATGATATGCGCAAAGCCATAATCTTCGAACTCAGAAACCTCGAGAATATTATAGAAGCCGTCGATGATGAGCAACCCGACCCCACCCTTGACTTGGCTGCCATGCGGCGCCTTGCAAAAGAGGCCGCCGGCAGCCGCGAGGGCAAGACATCAAGCCGAACCATCTATGAGAGAAGCCGACACGTTCGGGATTACGTGCTAGCTCGTGCCTACGGTCATTGTGAGGGCTGCGGGTGCTCCGCGCCCTTTCTGCGCGTCAACGGGCAACCTTACCTGGAACCTCATCATATCCGTCGAGTGAGCGACGGCGGCCCTGATGACCCCAGCTATGTGATTGCGCTTTGCCCAACCTGCCATCGCAAAGTTCATCATGGCCAGGGTGGCGCCACATACAACGATACGTTACTCAAGAAGATGCCATCTATCGAGCCGCCGGCGACTGGCTAAAGCGGCGTTGTCAAAACGGCGCCTCCTTCAACGCTTCCCGCATCCCTCGCCCGCAACCTTCCCATGCGGCGCGTACCAACATGCGCGCCTCTAGCTCGTCCATGTCCTTAAGATCGGTCTTTTGGATGGATCGCAAGTATTCCCCAACCGCCTCCACGCCAGCATCAAGGGCGCGCAGCTCGTAAGGGTCCAACCGACGGCGATGCCGAATATGCTCGGCGATGTCGGCGCATTCCTTGCACAGCCAGCGGATCGGCTCGCGGTCTGCTTGCACACCAAGGCCTACGGCGTGTCTCTGGCAAACCCAGCACTGTTCGGGATGACTCATGCGGCATCTCCGAAAAGGCTGGCCTGCACAGGCGGCTGGTTGTCATTCGCCGGTTGCGCTTTCGCGGCAACGGGGCGCGCTTCTGTAAAGTCAATGCAAACGATCTCGCACATTGGAGAGACGCCTTTCCATTGATCGATGAAATAGGCGGTATCGACACCGCAGCCTGTATCGAAAAGCAGGCCAGTCTGCTCCTGAAACTTAACGGCCTTGCCACTGGTTTGTCGCTCATAGCTCTGCCGTCCGGAATAATTGAATCCAGCCGACATTTGCGGAACGATGAACGTGCCGTAGTCTGCCAAATGGGACGCAATATCAATTACGTGAAACTCGAAGTCCTTACCGCTGTATCGCGGGGAATTTTTGCTCCGCTTGATATTTCCGAACGGAGGATTGCTAATCGCACTGTCGAAGTGCCCCAGCCCCATATCCAGAACGTCAAACACGTCAGCATGAATCCATTCTGCTTCTGGCAGCAGTTTCTTCCCCACCTCCAGATAATCGGCGTTACGCTCAACGCAGGTGATTTGTGGCCTGCTGTCGTCGAAACGGCTGCGCTGCCAGATGGCGTAAGACAGCATTCCAATGCCGGCACAGAGGTCGATAATGCGGCCGCCACCGGCATCTATCGCAAAATCAAACGCCATGTCGAATGGCGTGAAGAATGCGCCCGCGGCGCCATTCACGTGGTTCGCGCCTTCGTTCCAGTTCCTGTAGACAAATTCTTTATCGTCTTCCGACAGCCGTTCTTGCTGCAGTATGGCGACTGCTTGAGAGTGGGCCTGAGCCTGTGCCCGTGTGAGCTTAGCCATTACGCCACCCTCCCCAGCAAATCTTGGTTATCATTCGCCGCAGCATACTTGCCTGCCTCATTGCCCCACGATGACCATCCCGGCCACGCTTGGCGTGCGAACAGCTCAAGGTACGGCCCGTCGACAAGCCGCTCGATCCGATCGTACTGCTCATCAGGCTTGCGGCTATGCTCACGGCGGGACGCTTTGATCAGCGAGCGCACACCTTTGCTAAGGCGACGCGGCTTGCCTCGCTTGAACAGATGGCAGATTTCAACTTCCTGTCGGGTCCAATAGCCCATACCCATGCGGCCCTTGTCCCAGACAAAAGCTATACTGACAGGACGGAACCCCCACGATGCGGCCACATCGAAGGCTTCACGCTGTAGGTGTGAAACGGTCCACATGAATAGCAAACTGTCGCGGGCGCATACCTGCTCAACAGGTAGCGCCTTGATATCATCCAACATCACGCTATAAGGCTGGCGACCTCTAGTCGGGGCGATGTTCTTCTTGTTGTAGGTTCTAAATGCCCATGGCGGGTCCGCAAGGACGCAGCCGAAAGGCCCGCTAGGTAGCGGTTCATTCATCCTCATCTCCTCGTATTTCGTGGTGGTAACCCGCCAGTTGGTGGCTGGCGGGGTGGTGTGATAAGGGAATTGGTGGGGTTGATTCTGTATATTGATAGGGGGAGTGGCGTGATCGAAGTTTTTAGCGCTTTGTTGGAACTTAAGAACTTGAGCAAGTTCGCGGCCATACTTGCATGTTTAGGATGGTCGATCTCATGCTATTATTGGATTCTGTCAGCGCAAGTTAAAGCTGAATCTAGTTTGCCGCCCCCAGATGAGAACCAAAAGACAGGCACAGTTATGACGAAGGGTGGCTTCTATGTCGACGGTGTGCCTCAGATGACAACTGGCGATATTAAGCTCTTCTTAAATGAAGCAGGACGATTGAATAAGATCGCAGCAATTATCAGCAGTGTATCTGCGGTACTGACCGCCTTGTCCGTGTTCTTAAGCTAGACGGAATCTGTTTAACGCGCCACCCGCTCATCCCAGACCTTGAACCCCGGCACCTGACGCATACCCGCGCGCACTGTTTCTTCGGCCATGGACTGTACGAGTTCCTTGAAGCGCTCTGGCTCTCGGCCATATGCCCAATCCAAAGCCTTGCCTTCATCTTCCAGTGTGCAGCGCCAGATCGTGCGCAGCCCTGTGCCAGTGGTTGCTGAACGATCTTCGCGCTTAGCCCACCGGTCAGCTTTCTTGGCCTCGGCAAGCAGTTCTTCGGCCTTCTCACGCTCTTCGAGATTGCCTGCGCTGGCTCGCATGGCCGCTTGCGCTTCTCGCGCAATGCGGTCAGCCTCCTCACGCGCCGCCTTGGCCGCAGCTTCTTTCTCGGCAACGAGCTTATTGCGCCAGGGCGTCAGCAATGTCTGCAACGTCTCCTTGCCGAGCACGACCTTGCCTTTGACAGACTTAGTATTGCCGATCAGCTTGTTGTAGCGATCTTGTATCTCTGCCTTTGCATCGTCATGCGGCTTCGCTTCGTCCTTGCGAGCCTCGTCGGCGCGCTTTCCGGCCTCATGAAGCTTGTCGTGCAGTTCGGTGATCGCGTCGGCAATGGGCTGGCTGTCGATTGCTTGACCGTCTGCGAAATTTTTAGCTTCATCAAACAGGTCTTCGATTTCCTGTTTTACAGTCTCGTACGCGGAAAGCGGCGGTCTATTGTGACCAATAGGCGGCGGGTTATACGGGTCGTAATTGTTCTGCATCATTGCTCCTCGTGTTTCGGTGGTTGGTTTTGCTGCGGTAAGCAGCAGTAGGTAAGTTAACATGCCTCGCGGCGCATCCCGTTAACGCTACAGGTACATCGCGTCGTTTATTTCATCGTCAGTCAGGTCGGCGCTGTAGGCTGGCACCGGCACATTGTCGTTGCCCGCCTCCGGCACGTTGTCATTTGCAGCTCCCGCAATGGCGTCGACCACTTCCCAGTATTTGCCGTTGGGCTTCACGACTATCTCCACGGTAGGCAGCAGCTCGTTTTGGCGCTCCATGAATTCCAGCACCGTTTTCGGAAATGGAGCCTGACCTCCGTGCTTTCGCCACCACCGGTCTGACTTCGACTTGAAGAAGCCGGTGTGCGCTGGCCCCAACCATTCGGAAATTGGCGACATGCCTACCCAATAAGACACCTTCACGCTGTCCTGCTTGCCGCCTTTGCCTTCGTGGTATGCGAAGGTGCGGCGCTCCACTTGACGGGTGCTGGCGTTGTCCTTCGACAACATCGGCACGTCTTCGGCCTGCGCAGATATCTTCGGTGTTTCATCGACCGGGAATTCGTATCCGCAGTCAGGGCAAGTATATAGCGATGCATAGATCAGCGAGCCGCAGCCTACTAGACCACGATCGTCAGGCTCTAGCGGACATTGCTTGACCGGCGCTTCGCCGTCGCCCTTCTTCATACCCGGAGCCATGACCGCGTCTATAGGGCCGTGCTTACGAACTACGCCAGCAAAGTCCAGAAACAGGCAGTTTTCCTTGCCGGGATAAAGACGCAGGCCACGACCTGCCATCTGGACATAAAGGCCCGCTGATAAGGTCGGGCGGCAAAATGCGACCAGATCGATGATCGGCAGGTTTGTGCCGGTCGTAAGCACTGAATTATTCGTCAGCGCGCGGATCTTGCCAGCCTTGAAGTCAGCCAGAATCCGGTCGCGCTCACCGGTCGTGGTGTCGCCGGTCACGGTCTCACAGCTAAATCCCCGGCTACGGATTTCGTCCCGCATATGTCGGGCATGTTCAACGCCGCTGCAAAAGCAAAGCCAGGCCTTGCGCTCCGCACCCGACGCCGTGCCATACGTTACAATCTCGTCGACCACCGAGGCAGTGATATCGTCTTTGTCGATGGCGGCCTGCAATGCGTTCTGCTTGTAATCACCGGCCTGCTTGCCGACGCCAGACAGATCGAATGCCGTAGCCATACCCTTTGAAATCGGACGACAGAGATAGCCTTCCTCGATCATTTCGTCGATTGGCTTTTCAAAGCAGATGTCGTCGAAAAGTGCGCCGTCACCTTCCGTCAAAAGCCCCTCGCCCAAGCGATAAGGCGTGGCTGTGAGACCGACCAGCTTCAGGTCAGGGTTGATGGCGCGCAGGCCCTCGATCAGCTTGCCATACTGCGTTTCGGAATTGCGCGGCATGAGGTGGGCTTCATCGACCAGAACGACGTCGATGTGGCCGATCTGCTCCGCCTTGTTTGCGATGGTCTGCACGCCGCCGAAAACGATCTGCGCCTTCGCATCACGCCGGCCTACGCCAGCCGAAAAGATACCAGCAGGCGCGAAAGGCCAAATATTCAGGAGTTCCTGATAGTTCGACAGGATCAATTCACGTACATGCGTTACCACGAGCACGCGCATGTCGGGCCAGCCTTCGATCAGTTCCTTGCAGATCGTACCCAGCACGAGGCTCTTGCCGCCGCCCGTCGGAAGCACGATAAGAGGCGAGCCGGGTTGTTCGCGCCAGTAGTCATACAGGCCGTCAACCGCGGCACGTTGATAGTCGCGTAAGGTTAGCATTAAACTAATCGCCCCTTCTCTCTAGCCCATTCGAGTGGGTGTTTTGCATTTTTTGAAAGGTTGCAGGACGGGCACAACACTTGAAGATTAAATGGCCAGTTTGTTCCGCCAAGGGCAATCGGCATAATATGATCAACGTGGCGATAGCTTTTTTTGCGAACAGACGCCCCGCACTCAACGCATTTGTATTTTTGTCTAGTCAGGATATCTCGTATGTCCTGTGCTGTGTGCGTTCCTTCTGCGCCCTTTCTTTTGGCTTTTGAGTTTCTGTTATATTCTCGAACCTTATCTGGATTGTCGAAGCGCCACTGTTTTCTTGCCTCTATGCCTTCTGGAGTGTTTTGAAATTTCCTTGCTGCATTGATCGTACACTCAACGCACGCTCCATTGTGCGTCCAGCGCATACCGCTATGGCCGTGCGGGCATGGTTCTCCATGAAAGAACTTATCACCTAGTTTTTGCGCCTCGGCCTTTTTCCAATTTGGTTGAAAGGGCTTCTTTCCTTTTTTTCTACGGTTTGCTTCCCATTGTAGCCATTTGCACACCGTGCACTTGCCGTCGGAAGTTGATCTTAGCGCCGTATGGCCATGAATACATGCCGCACCGGTGTTGTAGTATTTAGCCCCAAGCTTCGACGCCATGTCTCGATCTGGTACATGAGGCCCCATGTACTTAGGATGGTTATCATTGGCTGGGGTTAATACCCGCCCCGTCTGTCCACACTTCACCAGATTTAAGGGTATAGGTAATGGTTTCGTTTTCTTCATCGCAGTCTGTTTGCACTCCTGGAACCAAGCACGGCAAAGTAAGGAAAGCAGGGCATCCCTCGCTTTGCTCGGCCAGTGACAGTGGCTTGTTGAATCGCGAACATGCCCACGTTCCACCCGGCTCTGGGCTGCTGAAAATGCACGTCCGGCAGTTGGTTCTCGGCCATGCGCCATCGTGGCAAATCGCGTTGTGCTTGCACCATTTGCACGAGAAATACTCCGGGTTATCGCTGATGCGCGGTGGCAGGTCGTTCGCATGGATGATGCGTTCGGCCTTTGCCAAAAGCCGCGCTACGTATGCCGCGTCATAATGAACGCGTTCGGTGTAAAGTTCGTCGTTGTCCTTGCAGACCGCGAGATATATCGCTCGGTCACGCCCACGCGCGTGCATGTAGATTTGCATCTGCCCAAAATGGAGAGGCTTGCTTTTCTGGACGCCCTCCTTTTTCAACGCCGTGAAGCTTTTCAGGTTGTGTGACTTTATTTCGCCGACGTGCCACTTGGACGGAGCTTCGGGCAGGCCAAGAATTTCGCTATCGAGATAGCCACCAACATGACCGTCGCACAGCTCAACGCGGATTTGCCGACCGTCTGGGCCATAATCAACGACTTCGCACCCGATCATGCGAAGGTTCTCAATCCAGCGTGTTTCTTCAATGTTACCAGTTTCGAAAATGCGTAGCGTTCGACCAGGGATGGATTCGTGCGGTGTGGTCCATCTGTAATCGAAGAACAGCTTGCGGCTGCATTCTTCCGCCACCTGAGAGGCGGGAATGGTCTTACCGTCTCTCTGTTCGTTGGCGGCCTCGTAAGCTGCGTAGATGGCGCGCACAGTGCTGGATTCTGCTTTTGGGAGGGGTGCCATGCGTTAGTCTCCACGTGTTCGGTGGTAGAAGGCGCGGTTGGTAGCCGCGCCTGTTGGGTTTAGGCCGCCAAAGGCCAGCCGTCCTCGTCGAGTTCAGGCAGGACGAACTCGACGCCGTTTAGGTTTGCGATATGCGCCAGTAGCGTTTCTGCAGTGCCCGGCATATTGTCGTTCGCAGGCTGCACCCACGGCTCGCTTTCGGCGTCATCGACGGTCAGGGCATCAATCGCCGCCTCGATAGTGAAAGGTTTGTCCTCATTGCCTAGAACAATCTTGTCGCCGTAGGCGCCGCCAATCTGGTCTTTCAGATCGTCCCATGTGTCGATTTTCACGCCACGAACTGCCAGCGCGATCTTCATCATGTCGCCCTTGCCGATCGTGTAGCCGCGCTGCTGGTACTTCAGAACGCGTGTTGACGAAGCTAGCGGATATCGCGTTCCAGCGTTGAATTTCAGGAATCGTTGGCTGTTGTGTTTCAGAAAGTCTGGATGAAAAACAAAGCCGGAGTCGGGATGCTTTTCGCCGACGGTGACGAATTCTGCTCCCTTCCATTCGGATCGCTGGCCCGTGTCCAAGTCCACTGCGCCCATGCAGACGGTGAAATCGAATGCCTTGAAGATATCTTCGGCAGTCGGAAAGAAGTCGAAATACATCAACTGGGCGATATTGTTGCTTTGGTCGGCAAACGTCACGGCCCGCTTGCTAGCAGCGACGCACCATAGGCCTTCCTCATATGCGTCATAAACAGCGCGCTCAAACGCCCGGCGTGATTTGAAGTAAAGATCAACGTCATTGATCTTCGCCCCGGTGAAAACGCTCGTCACAGCGCCGCCAGCTACAAACGCGCCGTCAAAGCGTATTGGCAGCGCGGCATCGATCTGTCTGCGCTCCGCTTCATAAGCCATGCGTATCTCCTCGTGTTCGGATCGGTAAGGTGGTTGCTACCGGCGCTTTCGCGCCAGTAGCGGGTTGGTGTGGCTTAACCCCAGGGGCGCTTCTTGCCTGCCGCAGCAGCAGCCGGTGCAGGCTTGTTGCTGTTTGCCGCAGCCGGTCGGTTGTCATTGGCCGGACGGGCCTGCGCTACCGGCTGGTTGGCGTCGATTGAAGGCTGGGGAACGTTGCCTTCGTCGGGATAAAAGAGTTTCCGGATACGGTTGCTGGCATTGTATGCTTTGCCCGTCTTCTTGCTGACGCCAGCGGGATTTTGGACAATCTGGGCAGTGAAAGTGATGAACAGGATCTGCTCGGTATCTTCCAGAGGCCCGTCATGACCAACCGCCCGGCAGAGCTTGGCGAGGTCTTTCTGACCACGGTCCTGTCTTTGAGCGTCCCGGTTCTGAACGTCGACCCAGTGCCAAATGCGGCGGCCCTTGTATTCCTCCGGCTCGACCACATCGATTGTGAAATTCACCGCGATGTCCGTTCCGTCGACTTTTACATCGCCGGCGGAGATTTCGAGCTTTGCAATCATGTTGGGCAGCAGCTCGAAATCAGACTGTTCGGTGCTGTGATCCTGCGGGTTAAATTGAACGCCTAGTTGCGCCATCTATAAGTTCCTCGTGTTGTTGGTGGTTCGGTTAGGTAATCGTTACGGATGTTTAACTATTAACCATTTTCTTCTCATGGTAATTCGCTGCTGCGTAAGTAATCAGGGGAGGAGGATTGCTTTGCGCCGTCGCTCCGCGCGCTCCGTCCGCAGCGGAGCGACGTTATTTACTTAAAACAGCTGCGTTGGGGTTTGGGTGTTTACGCCTTCGCCCGATGAATAGCCGGGCGAAAGAACCCGCCGATGAAACCGAGTGAAGCACCGATCTGCCACATCGCAAGGCCCGCCGCGTTGATGCCAACGGCCGCAAGGAAGGCGTGGATAGTTTCTGCGAAAAACAGGCCCACGACCCATCCGACGAATGCCCCGCCCAGAACACCGATGAGCGGTGCGAAGAAGAGGATGGCCGCGATTGCTACAAGGCCAGCTAGAGCTTTTTCCATTAGGCAGCCTCCGCCGTAAGCCGTTCAGCAGCCTTTACGGCGTCCTGCACGGTTAGCCATTTTTCGGCTTCGTAGTCGCTAACCTCAACTTCGAACTCATTTTCGAAAGCCATGATGAGTTCGACCAAATCGAGGCTGTCGGCGCCCAAATCATCGATAATCGCCGCAGTCGGTGCTACGTGTTCTTGTGCGACGTCGAGGTGAAGCACAAGGATATCGCGCACTCGTTCAAATGCAGTCGCCATCACGCCGCCTCCCTCTGGTCATTGTCGTGGGCAATCGGCCAAAACTTCGCAATATCGGTAAAGCCCTGCCCTTTGCGGTAAACGACGCTGTCGGGCATTGAATAACGGTTCTTGGCGTTGAAACCTGCCGCCTCGTTGAAATGCACCTGGCGCTCTTTGCCGCCTTCGGCATGGCTGACCTTCGTCTGGCGCGCCACTTCTTTTTCCTTGATGGAGATGCGGTAATTCATGAAAGCGACGATGTCAGACTTCTCACGAACCAGTGCATTCGATCGTTTATGCAACTTAGGCTGGTATCGTGAATACGGGTCCGTAGTCGGGCTGTCGAAGCGCACGATTTCAGGGTGCGCCAGCATGACTACATACATGCCTGCACGGGACAGCGCCGACACGGCGGCCATGAGCTCATTCCATTCGGTATCGGCCTCCACGTAGCCTTTGCCGAACCCCGCATCCTCGATGCCATTGATGCCGAGGCGGGCAGCGGTCGCACGCCAGACAAGCGGCTCCAGCCCGTCGAGGCTATCTATAATCACGGTGCGCCGGTCGTGTTCTTCGGTTAGCAGTTCGCCGATGACGTTCAGCAGGTCGTCGAAGGATTCAATCGTGCCGGGGGTTGCCATTTCGATGTCAGACGGCGGGCGCTCACCTTCGGTTGCTAGATAGATCGGGTCCGGGAATTCTGCCGCGAGCGACGTCTTGCCGATGCCGTCGACGCCGTAGAGAAGGATCACAGGCGGATCGTTTCTCTTGGTCGACTTGAGGCTTGAAAGAGATAGAGCCATAGGTCTCCTCGTGTTCAGTAGGTGTGGTGGGTAACGGCGATTGCGGCGATGACGGCCGCAAGAATGAGCCAGCCTACAAGCCATGCAGGCGGGCTTGTGAGGGCGGCTGCGCAGTTGTCGCGCGGCGGTCTGAGTGGCATCAGTGCGCACCCCACAGATACAGCAGCCCATAGAACGGCAGGAGCAGGTTCCAAAATAGGAAGGCTGCAATTGTCGCGGCGATTGCCAGCGCGAACGCTGCAAGCGCCAAGGATTGCCCGATGCGTCCGACACCGGGCTTTCGCCCGGGATCGATGTGCGGCATGTCGGCTGTAGCTTTTGTGGTGAAGGAAATCATCCCAGCACCCATCCGTAGAAGCCGACCGTCAAAGCGAGCGCAGCAACAACTGCCAAGGCCCAGAGAAAGCGGTCACCAAGGCCGAGCGTGGTTTCCGGCTCATAGAAGGTGTCGCCGTCGGCGTAGTCTTTAGGCGCATAGTTGCGCGTGTGGCTGTACGTGGTGGAGGTCATGCTGCCCTCCGAATAACGACATCGGCAATGCGCGAGTCAGCGAGAACGAACACACCGAACTTCTGGCCCGGATATTTGACGGCAAGCCGTTCAGCTTCGTCAGTGGCGGCCTGTTCGCTTTTATGAACCTTCGGCTGCTCTGACGGCTTGGGCTGGCCGCCTTCGATCAAGGCGACGATTGCGGGTGTGGTCGCAGGCGCATTGGCATTACCCGCCGGCTCGTCGACCCATTCGGCGATGAGGTCGCTGCCGTCGCCGCGTGACTCTTCGTAATACCGCAATCCATCGTCGCGCCACATACGACCATGACCGTCTGATTCATTCAGCCAACCATCGTTGTAGCGCTTCATCGGCCCAACCTTCCGCCCATCGCGGGTACGATAGAACTTGCCGGTTTCGATGTTGAGGGATGGCGCAAGCTCAAGGTTATCCCAACGCACATACCAATTATGATCGCCCATACGCTCTGTTTCAAACTTCACAAAGCAATCGCGATCGCGCGCATTCGCGTTCTGGACAGTGCCGATCTCGTCGGCGCTTGCCCATGGGAGATAATCCGAAAGCACCCGCACCCGATCCCCCTCCTCGATAGCACAGGAAGCTTTGCCGGTTGCTCCAGCAACGGGCGCGTGTTCCACGGTGAATTCGCTCACGCGCCGATAACGTTTGTCGCCAACATTGTCTGTGAAGATAACAATCATCTCGCCATCTTGTTCATCAATCTCTTGGACGTAAAAAGTATTACCGGCCCTGTAGTCATTGCAGGAATCATCGAATTTGGCCGTAATTCTGTCACCAACCTTCACTGTTTGCTTGTCAGCCATCACGCTGCTCCCCTCGTCTTGGTGTTTTTCGTAAGCTTCACCTTCTTGGTGAAATCGACCGGGATGACGTTGTCGTCATCGGGCTTGTCCGCCTCGACGCCGCCGTCATCCTCTTCGAAATCTGGCTCAACTTCGAAGCGCGAGACCTCAAGCTGCACAAGGCCGGTGCCGGGAATCATGAAACGCACAGTCAGCCAGCGGTAATTGTCGCGCTCCTCGACGATGATGCCCTTCCACTTCCAAAGCCGGTGGACGACGATTTCGCCGGGTAAGTCCCAGCATTCACCGCATTCGCAGGTCATGCGGCACCCCGAATCTGCGCCGCCCTGGCACGCCATACGGCTCGCCAAACGCGTAAGCGCCATGGAATAAGCCATCCGAAAAAGCATGAAAGAACCGTCACGCTGCCGTAACCGTTGACATCAAGCCCATACAGGCCATTGCCGATCCAGATATCGATGCCACGATTGCGATTGGTGGCGCGATACTCAGTAAAATGCCATTCGGCTGGGCTGTTCTTCAGCGCATCCAGCACTGCCGAAATCATCGGATTGGTCATGCGGCACCTCTTTTCGGTGCGCGGTGGTAAGTGACAGGCGCGCTGGAAATGTAACGGCCGTCAATAAGACGTGCCGAAGCGCGCGCTGCTGCTTTTTGCGCAGCCGTCCGGTAAGGCTTGCGGTTTGTCATGTCCCGCTCGCCCGTTCGTGTATATTTCGTTTTCAAGATGGCCTCCTCGTCGGGAGGTTAGTCGTTGGCCCCGTCATCCTCGCGGTCGGCCTGCCTCAAAAGGCTAGTGGACTGTGCCTGTAAATGGACCGTCCAGAATGGTTATGCGGGGCAGCGAGACATAAATGTCCATGCATCCTCCCGAATAACCGCCGTTAAAAGTTGTGCGCCGCACAACGGTCTTCTCTGTTGGCTCTGGCGCCGGTAGCGTGGGAGATCTTTCCGAAAGCAGCGACCAGGCGTGGCCTCTGGTAATGCCCATCAATTCCGCAATCTTCCCGAACGACGCGCCATTTTTACGGTGCGCGGCGGCAGTTGCCTGCAGTTCGTGTCTTGATGAATACTGCATGTCTCCTCTTGTGGTTGGCGATGGTTGACAAGCGCCGCGTCTAACGGCATCTGTCTGGTCGCGCGGGGTGGTACCTGCGAAGGAAATCGCGGAGTAGAAGCGGCTTCGGCCCTCCTCGTGTTAACCGCGACGTACGGGCAGGCTGGGGTAACGGGTGGTGCCGACCCATAACAGCCTGCTTTTTAGGTTCTGACGTGGCGAGAAGCCGCTGAGTTGAACTATCTGTTTGGCCACGCCGAAAGCACCGCCGACGTTTCAGTCGGCAGTGTCCCTTTTGAAATCTATGGCCCTTGTGGCGCGGAAGCGATGCGGCTTCTTTCGGCTGTGTTCATCATGGCGCTTCTCCTCAGAAATGGTTTCTATCTATTAAGGGCGAAAATCCGTGGGAGGATGTTCATTCTGTTGCCTGCCATTTTGTGATCCCGGCGTCTTTTGCGTCGGTTGATGATTGGAAGATATTGGGATTAATCCCATTTGTCAATGTGATTTTTCCCATTTTTTATTCAGAGCATAAAAAATGCCGCAAGCGCGGCATTGTGATTTATCACCCGAAAGCGCTAGATGCGTATTCGTCGAGCCTGTCGCGGCGGCACGATAGATTCAATGTCGGCAGCCCAAACGACTTCCTGGTCCCGCATGGTTGGGCCATTTAGCGATTCCAGATCGTAAAGACCTGGACGAGATCCACGCGTTAGCCGCTTCAATAGCGCACGACCGTCGCTTAGTCCCACAACGACCATATCGCCAAGCATTTCGTCAGAGGGGGCTAGCTTTTGATCGCTATAAAAAATCAAAGCCCCATCGACGAAAGTTCCCATAGAGTAGCCGTGCACTTCAACGGCTACCGACTCGGGGCCGGCGCCAGGTGGGATAATGACATCCCCGAACCCGCCGTCGCCAGTTCCATAGACTATTTCACCACTCGTATCGGCCCCGACTCGCCCTACCACTGAAGTTACTCCCGGTTCTTCCCCGATAAGATACCCGACAGTGGTATTCAGAATGTTAGCAACCGACTTCAGGGAGTCGATTTTTGGAACAGCACCGCGATCCAAGATGTCGCGTACAAAAGTTTCCCCCATCCCAGCTTCGAGCGATAGGGCCTTCATACTCCAGTCGCCTTTCTTCATCGCGGCCCGGAAACGATCTTTGTCTACAGTGACTTGTTTCATAAATGGGTTTTACCCCATCGAACAAATTTCGTCACTTGGGAAGTTTCCCATTGACTAATGTGAAATATCCCATTACCTTCTCCCCAACAGCACGAAGACAGCCTCACCAGCTTGATCTGCTGACCACCGACCAAAACACGAGGAGATACCAAATGTCAGCAACAGCACCGAGAAGAAGAAACCCCAAGCCTCGCCTGAATGAAATCATCGGCGGCGGATTCTTTGTATTCCGCCGCGGCAAGAAGACCGGCCGCGTTGGCGTCTTCACCACCATGCCATACGAACACGGCTCGTTTGAGCAGGCCTTGGCCGAGGCGACGCGTCTCGCTGCCCTGTGCCCGGGCGAGACGTTCGAAGTTTTCCAGACGAGCGGCGCCGCGGCTTGCTGCACGCCGGTTGAGCTGGCGGAGGCTGCATAAGATGGAGCGGAACCCAGCCACCGAACTTGAAGCTGCTCCCCTCCCGCGCGGGCAAAAAAACATCGTCGATGCGCTGACAGCGATTTACCCGCGTCGCATCTACATCGACGAACTCGTCGACAACGTCTACGCCTTTGACCCAAACGGCGGTCCTGATGGCGCCCAAAACGTTGTGCGGGTGCAAATCAGTCGCCTCCGCAAGCTCCTGCCCTCGTTTGGCTGGACCATACCGATGAACCATCGGGGCGCGGGCAATCACGGGTTTTATCGCCTCGAGCCAGTAGCTGCGAACGATAACGTACCGGCGGCAGAACGGCCAGCAAAAGACCGGAGGGCAGCAGCATGAACCGCGCCCTTTTAGAAATGCTCGCCGACTTGGAACCAGACACGCATACCGACGCTCCGAAGGCCGGCAGTGTCGAGCCTATGCGCCGCCCTGACTACAAGGCTAGGAAACATGGCCGCCCACAGCCGTGGATCAGGTACGCAGCCAGAGAAGCTGTGGAGCTGGCTGTCGTGCTGGGGTTCGTTGTAGCCGTGTGCGGCGTTGGGTTGGGATTATCCGCATGAGGCGCGAAAGATAGCGACGGGGCTCTTAAGCCCCCGAACCTCCCAGACTTACGGCCTTTGCGCACTTTTGCGCCACGGCTTTTTTGCACCCACCAAACACGAGGAGAATGACATGCACAGACATGTATCGACGACGCACGCCGCTATGGCGCCCATCCTGACCGCCGCCGACTTTCAGAAGCAAGGCACGACCGCCGCGCAGGTCCTGTCGATTTCAAAGGCAGTGCGCGCGCTTGGTTATCACACTGAGGCCGAAACGCTGCGAGACACGGCTTTCGAACTGGCGCGCATTACTGGCGTTCGGTTCCGCTATGGCGCTCCGCGCCAGCGTCGCAGCCCAGCCAACGACAATCGCCGTCGCCTGCGGAGGGTGGTGTAATGGAGGTGAGTGACAATGCCGTAAGGGCAGCACAGAAGGCGTATAGAGAATGCGAAGGTGATAGCACAGAAAGTCACCGCGCCGCCCTCACCGCAGCCTTCCCTCACCTAGCAGCGGTGCGGGTGAAGGCACTTGATTGGACGTACACTGAACGAGTTGCGATGACGTATGTTACGTCTGACGACAGAGGTATGTTGTACTACATCAATCAGTCGTTCGGATCGGACAGTTTCTATTTCGCCACAGTCCGTTATTCAGATGGGGCCATGCTGTATGATGGCGACGATCTGCCATCTGCCAAAGCCGCCGCACAGGCCGACTATGAGGCTCGTGTCCTGTCGGCGCTTGATCCTTCCGCTGGCAGAGCGGCTGTGCTGGAGGAAGCGGCGGGAGCAATAAACAAAATTATCACCGACAACGGAATGCAAGTGTGTTGTGGGAATGGCGAGCGATCAAGTGATGGTTCGCCCGAATGCTGCGGCCACCCTGATGTCATGATTAACGCAGGAGATGTTCTCGCCGCAATCCGCGCCCTACATCCAGTAGCGGATAAGCCCAGCGATGACGGAGCGCAGGGGGAAGGATGGCTGCCGTTTGACCATCCCAACACACCACGGGATGGAACAGAGATATTGGCGTGGCGCAAAGACTGTGGTCAGTTCATTGCCAGTTACACAAGCTGTAGCGCGTTCCCAGTGTCAGAGGCTGAACTTGACCTGCTGGACGAGGAAACCTTGTTCAAGGAAGACTGGTTCACTCAGTGGCCGCAAGCCTTGCGCTTAGAAGGCAGCGAAGTTCCCACCCACTGGCGTCCTCTCCCCTCTGCACCATCGGAGGGCAGCAATGCGTAAACCCGCGTATCCATCAATTGCAGAAGCGCGAAAAGCGGCGGAAGCGCGGGAAGGTAGCTTGCGCGAAGCCGTCAAGATGGGGCTGGAAATGAAACGAGACCTTGAAAACAAGAAAAACAAGCCCGATGCCCTATCTCTGGCCGCCCGTGACGTGCTTGCCGAGCGCCGCCGTCAGATCGAGGCGGAAGGCTGGACGCCGGAGCACGATGATACCCACGCGGGCGGTGAAATGGCTTTCGCTGCCGCTTCTTATGTGATCGGCGTGTCAACCCTGACCGGCGCAGTTAGCAAAGGCAAACTGTCATTCCCGTGGGCTTATCGCATTTGGCCTCGCGCTTGGGATTTGAAGTGGTGGAAACCGTCTGACCGCAGGCGCAATCTGGTCAAAGCTGGCGCTCTCATCCTCGCGGAAATCGAACGGCTCGACCGTCTCCCTACTCCTCCAAGCAGTGAGGTGGCGTGATGAGGAAGCACGACATTGCAGATTTGCTCGATTTCGGTGGGCAGAAGACAAATCAACCCATCCGGTTCGTGATCTTCGTTAGCTACGGCAATGACAGCATTGCCCTTATCCAATGGGCGCATGAGAACGAACTTGAAGGCGTGGCTGTTGTCTTCACAGATACTGGCTGGATGGCTGACGGCTGGGCCGAGCGTGTCGAGAAAGGCGAAGCGTGGGTTCATTCCCTTGGCTTCACACCCTATCGGACTAGCAGCATCGGCTTTCGCGAGCTGGCGCGGGACAAGAAGGGCTTCCCGACACAGAAATTTCAGTGGTGTTCGTTCATCCTGAAAATCGAACCCGGACAGCGTTGGCTTGCCGAGAACGATCCTGATTGCCGCGCTGTCTGCCTCGTCGGCGTACGCCGCGATGAAAGTCAGGATCGTGCCGATTTCCCCGAATGGCTCATCAAGTCGATGAACCATGGCGGCAGAATGATGGTTGCGCCGTTCGCCACTTTCTCCGAAGCTGAGCGGAACGCGCTCATTCATCGTGCAGGCTGGGAAGTACTGCCCCACAGGTCGCGAGAGTGCCGCTGCATTAACTCCAACCGCAACGACATGAAGCGCTTCACCGAAGCTGACTGGCAAGCGATTGCGGAGATTGAGCAGGAAGTCGGCAAGACAATGTTCAGACCAAAGCGCCACATGGGCGCGGTCGGGGCCAACGAAGTGCGTAAATGGGCCAATAGCCCACGCGGGAAATATCAGCCGCCAGAACCAATGCCAGATGCACTCGAACTGGAAGATGCTCCAGACGAAGAAGATATGTTCGGCAATTCTGACAAGTGCGACACGTTCGGAGGATGCAGACGATGACCGAATATCTGCCACACGTCACCCTATTCGTTTTGGGCGGCTATATCGGATTCGTTGTCCGTAGCCTGCTTAACCACCCATCAGAGGGCGACCGTCATGATGCCAGGTCCTGAAAATCCGTACCATGAAATTGTCCAGCGAGTCGGCAACCGGAGGCGGATGATTATTGCCATCTTGCAAACACGGTTCAAAATCACCGCTGGCGAGCTTTCGGCACAGTTCAATACGACCGATCGAACGATCTATCGCGATATTTCTGCGCTGCGAGGCGCGGGCTATCCAATACTTGGCGAAGCGGGCGTCGGCTACATTCTGCGAGGGAATGATGCAGGAGGCTCAAATGTTTAATAGCGAATCGACACGATTAATGCCCCTGCAAGAGGTAATGAAAGTAACCGGCATCGCCAGAGCAACGATCTATAAGAAGATCAATGAGGGCAGCTTTCCCAAAGCAGTCAAACTTAGTTCCACCTGTGTTCGATGGCGTTCAGACGAGATCCAACAGTGGATCGAAGAACTGCCAAGGCATTAGAGAGCGGGGGAACCCGCTCTTTTCTTATTCGCCTATTTCGCCAAATATTGTCGGAGCTGACCGCCTACGTCCGCCGAGAAGATCGGCGGCAGGTAACGCACCTTCTAACAACTTATCGGCCCATATCTGCGCCAGCTCAGAGCGGCGCGCCATGTGTTGCGCTCGATTGTATGCGGCCTCGACCTTGTCCTTCGGCTTATGTGCCAGCATGGCGTCGATAACGAACCTATCCGCGGGAAACTCTTCATTCATAACGGTCGAAAAAGTGGACCGCCAGCCATGCGGCACATGCCTTTGAGGAAACCCGGCCCGATTGAGAAGGTATCCAAGCGCGTTCTCACTCATTGGTTTGTGTGCATGCCGCGCGTTCGGAAATACATAGGGCCCCTTTCCGGTCAAAGTATGCACCGCCTTGAGCGTTTCCAAAGCTTGGCGCGATAGCGGAACCTCGTGATCGTTGCGATCATCATCCTTCATCGCTTTGCGCAACTTCATCCGCGCTGCCGGGATCCTCCATATTGGTTTCTCCGGATCCACGTCAGCCAACTCATCCCACCGCGTGGTAATCAAAGTGCCAGGGCGAACAACAGTCAGCGCGAGCAACCGCATGGCAAGCCGCGTAACGGGATGTGCAGGCTCACGATCGAGCGCTGCAATTATCTCTCGCGCCTCAGCCAATGTCGCGACGGCGGGCTGGCGACCTTTTTGGATCGGCGTGAGTGCTTTTTGAACGATTGCCGCAGGATCAGTCAAACCTTTGCCGCTAGCGATGGCGAAAACAAACACAGCAGACATGCGCTGCCGAACTCTATGTGCCGTCTCGATAGCTGGTCGTTTTTCGATCTTTCTGAGCACTTCAAGCACATCAGGCGGAGTGATGTCGTTTATCGAGGCTGAACCGAGATCAGGAAAGACGTCCCTCTCCAGACTGGTAATCACGTCATCCGCGTGCCGTTCGACCCAAGATGATTTCTGCAGTTCGAACCAGTCTCGCGCCACCCTCTCAAAAGTGTTTGCGTCGGGATCTGGCGGCCCTGCTTTTAGTTTCCGTTTTTCTACAGCCGGATCTTTTCCAGCCTTGACCAGCTTCCGCGCCTCATCGCGAAGCTGCCTAGCTTCCGCGAGCGAAACTTCGGGATATGAATCGAATGAAAGCACTTTGGGTTTACCGGCAAACCGATATCGGAAGCGCCAGACCTTTGAGCCAGCAGGGGTCACGAAAATGGATAGCCCGCTGGAATCGGTCAGATGATAACCTTTATCGCCCGCCCTCGCTTTTTTTATGGCCGTATCCGTAAGCATTTGCCCTCCCAGACCGTATACACATCTCGCTGGGCGCGATGTACACATTTCCGAAAGCTGCTATACACATCATATACACATAATGCGAAGCTGGGCGTGGCTGGCAGTAGATCGCGCTGGACAAAGCAATGGGCAGAAAAGCCCAGATTTGCAAGAGAAATAGCTCTCCAAAGCGGATTGTGGATTGAGATATGGCGGAGGGGGTGGGATTCGAACCCACGGTACAGTCTCCTGCACGCCGGTTTTCAAGACCGGTGCCTTAAACCGCTCGGCCACCCCTCCAAGTGATTGTAATACCTTCTTTTCCCTCAGTGGGAAAAGCAGCAAATCATCGATTGCCAACCAATCACTCAACGGGTGACTTCTTAGCAGCTTTTATCGCCGCGTCAACTTGATCGCGACCGTTCTGTACGATCTCTCAGGGGCAGCAAATTTAGAAAACAAAAAAGGCCGGGGCGAAAACGCACCGACCTTCCTGATCCATCGCTTTCCTACCAGTGCCAGTACATCCGTGGTCAAAAGCATCAAACGATGGCGACAATAGCGAGCAACAGACGCGTCCAGCGCTCTTAAGCTATGCCGATGACAGCGATATAGGTGGGCAATGTGTTCAAAACAAGTCCGCATTGGAAAATAATATCGCCGCGCTTAACGCTGCATCGCCAATAATTATTCAATTGACCAATTCCACCAAAATTATAACAGTTCTAGGGTTGCTCTCATCGTTAATGAGACGTAAACTTGAGTTGAATTATCATCATAATAAGGAAAGCCATGAGCCTGGAATCCGTAAAGGCATTTTTTGCTGACAAGGCGCCCGAAGTCGAAGTCATCGAATTGCCAACGAGCACCGCCACTGTCGCCTTGGCTGCAGAAGCGCACGGCGTGGAACCCGGCCAAATCGCGAAAACGCTTTCCTTTTCAGCTAAGGACCAGACAATCCTCGTTGTCACACGCGGCGACGCGCGTATCGACAATCGCAAGTTCAAGGATCGCTTCGGCACCAAGCCACGTATGCTGGATGCCGACACCGTGCTGGCTGAAACCAGCCACCCGGTTGGCGGCGTGTGCCCTTTCGGCCTACCGAGCGCGCTTCCCGTCTATTGCGATGTTTCGCTGAAAGCGTTCGAGGAAGTGGTTCCGGCAGCGGGAGCAACCAACAGCGCGGTTCGTATTGCGCCCGACAGGATGGCAGCTTTGGTGACCGCAGAGTGGATCGACGTTTGCCAGTAATATGCAAGCCGAACACGGGAGGGCTTGCAATCAGCAAAAATACGACTCGTTTTTTCCACTTTAAATGTGGGAAAAGACCTTCTATATATTAAGAACGATTCTAAACTGGCCTATCAATGAAATCCGGTTTCCATGAAAAAGCCATGAGCGGAGAGTGTTCTCGACGCGGGCTTTGTGGAGTTCAAACCGAAATTTCAGTCCAGATTTTTGGAAGCGGAATATCAAGAGCGAGGGCATTTTCCGACCTGACCTGGTCGGGTTTGAAAATGCTCTGGACGTGCTGAAAGGAACTGTCATGCGCCTTACTCGCCAGACGAATTATGCCGTTCGGATACTCATGTACTGTGCCGCGAATGAAGGCAAGCTGAGCCGCATTCCGGAAATCGCTCGCGCTTATAGCGTTTCGGAACTGTTTCTTTTCAAGATTTTGCAGCCGCTCGTGGAAAACGGGCTGGTTGAAACCGTGCGCGGTCGCAATGGCGGCGTGCGCCTTGGCCGTGCGGCCAACGATATCAGTCTGTTCGATGTTGTACGCGTCACCGAAGAAAACTTCGCAATGGCCGAGTGCTTCGAAAACGATGCAACCGAGTGCCCATTGGTCGATAGCTGCGCCCTGAACTCGGCGCTGCGTGAAGCGCTCAACGCCTTCTTCGGCGTCTTGATGAAATATAGCATTTCCGATCTGGTAAAAGCCCGTCCAAATGTGCGGGCACTGCTGGGTCTTGATGAGATGGAAGAACAGCGCGTCGCGAGCTAATCCTGCGGCAGTGTGAGAAACAAAAGGTCCGGTGAAAACCGCACCTTTTTTAATGTGTCTGCTTTTATTCGGCGGCGGCGCGATAGGCCGATTGCGGCAGCACGAAGGGCACACCACGCGCAGGCGGCACTCCTACCCGCAGCGCGCATTCATAAACCCGCTCCAGCCGCTCATCGGTCAGTGCCTCCTGTGGCGTGCCGATCGTGTCGAGCCTGCCCTGACACATGACCGCGATCCGGTCGGCGAACATGGCCGTCAGATTGAGATCATGCAGAATGGCGATCACGCCGCCGCCTTCTGCAGCAAAATCCCGCGCGATTTCCATCACGACGATCTGGTGCCTGATATCGAGGCTCGAGATCGGCTCATCCAGAAAAAGATAACGCGCGGAGCCATCAACGACTGGCCTCCAGACCTGACAAAGCACGCGGGCAAGCTGCACCCGCTGCTGTTCGCCGCCCGAAAGCTCCTGATAGAGCCTGCCGCCGAAACCGCCAAGATCCACGCGTTGCAAGGCAAGGTCGGGCAAGCCGGTTTGTAGATCGCGCGACAGGCCGCTGTAGCCGCCTGTCAAACCAAGGCCGACGATCTCGCGCACTGTGAACGGAAAGGACAAGGCGCTGGCCTGCGGCAGCACCGCACGACGCGCCGCCATTTCCCATGGCTTGATATCCGCAAAGGACCGCCCATCCAGAAAGGCACCGCCCGTATAGGGCGCATCGCCCGACAGCGCGCGCAGGAGCGTCGTCTTGCCCGATCCGTTGGGACCGACAATTGCCGTCACCTCACCGGCGCGCGCCGTGAAATCGATATTCTCGATGATCGACTTACCCGAGAGACGAACGCTGAGTGACTTGGTTTCAATCATGACAACCTCACAGATCAAGAAGGCCGCGCTGACGCAGCAATATCCAGAGGAAAAACGGCGCACCGCACATGGCGGTTATGATACCGATGGGCAGTTCCGCCGGTGCAACGATGGTGCGGCTGACCGCATCGGCAAGCAGAAGCAGAATAGCGCCCAGCAACGCCGACGCGGGCAGAAGATAGCGATGATCCGGGCCGATGCTGAGACGCAACATATGTGGCACCACGATTCCGATAAAACCGATGCCACCGGCTACCGCAACTGTCGCGCCGGTGGCCGCAGCAACGGTGACGATGGCGACATTCTTGATGCGCTGCACCTGAATGCCGAGATGTCCAGCAGCAGCTTCACCCAGTGCAAGCGCGTTAAGACCACGCGCCAGCATTGGCGCAGCAATCAGCACCACCGCGATGATTGGCCCGGCAGCACCAATCTTGCTCCAGGTCGCGCCCGCAAGCGAACCAAGCCCCCAGAAAGTCAAATCCCGCAACTGGCGGTCATCGGCCATATAGACCAGAACGCCGGTCGCAGCCCCCGCCAGCGCGCCAAGCGCAACGCCCGCCAAAAGCATGGTGGCAACCGATGTGCGCCCGCGACGCGTCGCAACCCGGTATAGCAACAAGGTTGTGGCAAGCCCGCCGAAGAAGGCCGCCAATGGCAGTGCGTAGATGCCAAGAACCGCGATAACCGGCGCCAGAACGCTGCCGCCGAGCACGATCATCGATACAGCGCCGAGACTGGCACCCGACGCTACACCCACCAGACCGGGATCAGCCAGCGGATTGCGAAATAGCCCCTGCATGACGGCACCGGACACGGCAAGTCCCGCACCGATCAACATGCCGAGGATGATACGCGGCAGGCGGATTTCCATGATGATCAGATGATCACGCTGAAAGGTCTCCGCCCCCTCCCCGCTCACAAATCCACGCAGCAGCGTAAGAATGGAAGCATCCGAAGCACCAGCCGTAAGGCTGAACAGGGCTGTAAGACACAGCGCGACGCTGAGTACGACCAGCACAATGCGTGCGCGTTGCGTGCGATCCCCGACCTTCGCGCCGGTTGCGCCAGCGTTCTTCCGACTGTCTCCGGCTCGATGACGCATGGTGAAGGGCTCTCCGCCTGCCACACGACTTTGGCTGGTCATTTGCTTATTCCTCATGTCGGATGCCTGATCCGATTATTGTCCCGCTGGCGTATCGTAGAGTTTCGCCGACAATTCACGAATGGCAGCACCCGTACGCGGGCCAAAGCCCAGCAGATAAAGCGCGTCCATGGCGACGACATTTTTGGCGCGTCCGGCAGGTGTGCTGGCAATTGCTGGATTTTTCAGAAGGTCATCCGGGCCAACACCATCGCCGCCGGTGTTCATCATCAAAATCATATCCGGTGCGGCCTTGCCGATAGCTTCATCGGTCAGCTGCTTGTAACCCGGATATTCGGTAATGACGTTCACACCGCCTGCAAGCTTGATCATGCCGTCAGCCGCCGTCCCGGTTCCGGACGCCATCAGACGTCCGCTAGCGCCGTTCAAGACGAACAACACCCGCTTGCGCTGTTCGTGCGCGCCGGCTGCCTTTTCTGCAGCCTGAAGATCGCCCGCGACTCTATCCGCCAGCACCTTGGCCTTGTCTTCAAGACCGAGCGCCTTGCCGACAGCCTCGATCTTCTCAATGACGCTTTCGCCGGTATAATCTTCCGGCACGATAACCATCGGCACGGAGGCTTTCTTCAAGACCTCCAGCGTGTCCTGCGGCCCACTGCCCTGGATGAGCAGAATGCCCGTCGGATTGACCGACAGCACCCCCTCCGGTGCAAGCTGGCGCATGTAACCGACATCCGGCAATGCTTCCGCTGCCGCCGGATAGGTGCTGGTCTGGTCGCGTGCAACGAGCATCTTTTCCGCGCCAAGTGCATAGACGATCTCCGTCAGCGGCCCGCCGACAGAGACAATACGTGACGTATCGGCAAACCGTTCGACGGTATCGGCACCGGCAATGCCGATGCCCAGTGACCAAGCCATAGCGGCGACAGCGGCAACCCGCGTGAATCTTGCTGAAATGACAGACATCATGCGCGTCCTATGCAGCGGTTGACCGGGGAAGACGCGGCAGGTTTTCGACAATCATGCGCCAGTCGGCCAGTTCCGCCTCGCCTTCATGACGCTCGCCGAAGAACTGAACGATCAGTTCGCCATTGGCGTCATAAGCTTCCAGCGAGGTGACGTGACCGTCCTTGGTGGGCTTGCGCACGACCCATGCATCGGCAATGTGATCGATACGAAGATGCATGTGGAAGGTCGGATCGAGAACGTTCAGCCACGGACCCATCATCTTGATCTCATGGATCGGTCCAGTATGGATCTGGATGCAACCGCGATTGCCGACAAAGCACATGATCGGCAACTGCTGCTGTACGGCGTGATTCATCATCGCTTCCACGGATGAAAGATCAACGCGCCATGCAAAATCCTGTCCGGCAAGATGCACGGCCTGATGGCGGTCCACGCCAAAATCCTTCAGCAGCCCCATGAACTGATGCACATCGGTCAAAGCGCTCCAGCGCTCGCGGAAGGCATCGGTATCGACAAGCGCGACATTGGCCTTTGCACCTTTCGGCGCAACCGCAGTCGTTTCAATAGAACCCGACTGATCATCAAGCAGAAGTTCGGTGATGAGCGCCTCATAGGCTTCAACATCGGATGCCGGTCGCAGATGAATCTTGTGCACCGCTTCGCCGGAAGCATCGAAGAACTGAAGGCTGCGCCGCACTTCCTCGCCGTCCTTCTTGCGAACCGCGAAACCATGCACCCAATGCTTCGGGAAAATACGCAGATCAATCTGCTTTCCCAGCACTATTGACGCATGCGGTCCCCAAACGGCCGTTTCAAACGGTCCGATCTTTTCGTGCACGACGCTTTCATTGCGCGTCAGCGCCATAACCTCGCCGAGGCTCGAAGCGCGCTTGAGCAATGTCTCGACATCAGCACGAATGCGGCGGGCCGAGATGGCGGCATCGTCGCCCAGTCCGCAATGGGCAGCAACGAAATCGGCTTCAGAAATACCGAGGCTCTGCGCGAAATCGCGCTCGCGCGCCTTCAGGTTGTCCGCCCGTGCCTGGAGAATCTGTTCTGGGGAGGGCTTGGAATATTGCGTCATGAGAGTCTTGCCTACTTGTTCAAAATGAGCTTGCCTTGGCGGGTAATCTTGAGGCGATAGAGCGATCCGCCATGCTCTATCCCTACCTCGCGGGAGCCGTCGAAAAGTTCACGGCTGCCATAAGTCTTGATCTGCGCTTCCTTCAGAGTTGCGCGAATCGTCGGCGCGGCGCGTTCACCGGCGGTATCGCCAGCTGAACCGTCGATCATGCGATTGGCAGAACGGTCGGCGGCGTGCCCGCGGGGCAAACGCACTTGCATGTCTATATGAATACGCCTGTTCATTTTCCTGCCTGCCTTTGACTTAAAAGCTTCGCTCGGAAGCCACGTTTTTCACAAAACGATATCCGCCTGTTGGTGACGAAATTGATTTGTTGACATCGTTAGTCATGTTTACTAATCACTGCATTACTGGATTAATCGAGTCAAGTTTAAATCTCGCCCTTCCAGCGCAAGCCACGAAGAATTCGTCTTCGCCAGCCAGCCAAGCGGCTTTCATATTGGAAGCATTCTAAACAATTGAATTCTTAGGCTTTCCTGCCGGGACTCAGGTCGGTGGGAGCACACTTGCGCAGAGGAAATACAGCAATGCGGGCGACTGGTGGGGTACACAAGCGTTCATTCCTGGCGAGCAGCGGGCTCGCCGTCATTCTTGTCGCGATGGCCTCGCAGTCATTCGCTCAGGAGGAAAAAGCAGCCGAAGGCGAAACCGACATCAAGCTGAAGACGATCACCATCCGGGGCGATGGCGCCAAGGGTGATGCGACCTACAATACGCCCGCCGCCGTCAGCACTGTTTCCAGCGAAGAGCTGCGCCGCAACGGCGATGTGAAACTAGACGATGTGCTGCGCGACAAGCCGGGCGTCTTCACCCGCATGAACGGCTCCCAGCCGGGTGTTGCCGTCAATATTCGCGGCTTTGAAGGTTCCGGACGCGTCAACATGATGGTCGATGGCGTTCGTCAGAACTTCCGCTTCACCGGCCATGAGGCGCAGGGCTTCACCTATGTCGATCCGAACCTCCTCGCCGACATCGATATTTCGCGCGGCGCAGTGACCGGCACGGGTGGCGGCGCGCTGGCGGGCAGCGTCAACTTCCGCACGCTCGGCGTGGATGACATCGTCCGTCAGGGCCAGCAATATGGTGTCCTCGGGCGTGCCTCATGGGGCAGCAACGGCGTCGGCTTCTCTGAAATGCTGGCCGCCGGTGCGCGCGTCAATTCGATGGGCGTTGCCGCTGCCATCAGCCGCCGCGATTCCAACAATTACAAGAATGGCGATGGCGTCGAGCAGCCGGATACCGGACAGGAACTGACCTCTGGTCTCGTCAAGACCGAATTTGGTTTCGGCGAAGATCACAAGCTGTCGCTTGGCGGTGTTTTCTACAACAACGACTTTGGCGCCAATTCCTACGACCAGAACGTCAAGAACAAGACATTCACGGCGAATTACAGCTATAATCCGTCGGATAACGACTTGGTCGACCTGCATGTCAACGCTTATTACAACCGCCTCGACATGACCTATTATAACAGCCTGTCCACCGGCCGTCCCGGCGCTTCAACAGGTCGTAGCATCACGGACAAGGGCTATGGTTTCGACATTTCGAACACATCGCGCTTCAATCTCGGTGAAGTCGGCGTCAAGTGGAACTACGGCGTCGAATATTTCCGCGACAATGTTTCCGGCGACAATACCGGCGTCAATCCGGCTGACGGTCGTAGCAGCAATGGCGCGGTGTTTACCGAAGCCACCTTCAGCTATGGCATCGTCGACCTGATTGGCGGCCTGCGTTACGATTTTTTCAATACGTCTGGCAGCGCCGATACCGGTCTGGCAAACTTTGGAAATGGCGGTCTTTACGACGTCGATATTTCCAAGCAGCGCCTCGATCCGAAAATCACGCTGGCGGTCAATGCCACCGACTGGTTACAGCCTTATGTAACCTATTCCCAGACCATGCGCGCACCGACGTTGCAGGAAACCATGCTCGGCGGCACCCACCCCGGTTCAACAAGCGTCAGCTTCCTGCCGAATCCTGCCCTTTCGCCTGAAACCCAGAAGGGCTGGGAAATCGGTGTGAACGTCAAGAAGGATGACCTCTTCCTCGCCGGAGACACATTCCGCCTGAAAGCCGATTATTACGACATGGATGTCGAGGATTACATCATATCGGCATTCAATCCCGTCTACCGCAAATCCCAGTTCGTGAATGTCGAGGGCACCTCGCAGGTACGCGGATTTGAGCTGGAAGCGATGTATGACGCCGGTATGGCCTTCGGTGGCATCACCTATACTCACTCGAAATCAGACCTTCCGGCTCAAACGGCAGGCCTCGGCGCGGGTCAGTATATGCCGGATGACGTGTTCTCGGTTAGCGGCGGTGCGCGTTTCCTCGAACGCAAGCTGACGGTTGGCGGTCGCTATTCCTATGTTTCGGACGGCGATACCGTCGGATTCACCGGCGTCACTAAGTCGGACAGCTATGGCCTCGTGGACGTGTTCGCCAATTACAAGTTCACCGATAGCGTCGATCTGACTTTGAAGGTCAACAACCTGTTCGACAAGAGCTACACGCCATTCCTGAGCACGTCGGGCTCAGGTCAGGGACGTACGTTCCTTGTGGCGACACAGTTCCAGTTCTGATCCGAGGCAAGTGCCCGGGCACGACCATCCCAAGGTGCCCGGGACATGATCTAACCGTCGCATCTTTGAAGGCTGGCCAACCTCTGACCGCGGCTGCGGCCTTCTGATCCCGAGATGTGACGCGGCGCGTGCGGCCCTACCACCGCACGCGCCGGAAATTCGAGTTCAGGTTTCTGGCCATGCCGACCAGAAAACCCGTTATAGTCGATCGAAAGCCAGTCCAAACCCAATGGAAAAGGATGAGCCATGTTCATAGCCATGAATCGCTTCAAGGTACGCGTCGGTAGTGAAACCGATTTCGAAGCCGTCTGGAAAAATCGCGATTCCACACTTTCCGAGCTTCCGGGCTTCGAAACGTTCCACCTGCTGCGCGGCGCGACCAATGAAGAGGAAGGCTATACGCTGTATGCTTCCCATACGGTCTGGCGCAGCCGCGAAGATTTCGTCTTCTGGACCAAGTCGGAACAGTTCCGCGAAGCGCATCGCAATGCTGGAACCAACAAACCGCTTTATCTCGGACCGCCGCAGTTCGAAGGCTTCAGCGCCGTCGAAGGCGCATAAGCCACTGTCTCGAGCACCTTTTCCACAAGGTGCGGCGAAATGGCGCAACTTCTGTCGGCAATGCTTTTACACCATTGCCGACGAAGCATTTAAACACCCAATTCATGTGTAAACATGGATAGTTAACTCATATTTAGAATGATTCTAAGTAATTGTTTTTTAGAACATTTCAAAAACATAGAATTTGACAGATACCTGCTCCCCAGCCATAACCTGACCTAGTTTGGTGAGTTTAATAGATCACCTCAATAGACCTTTAATGTTCGGGCCTTTAACCCTTGCAATTGGAGGAACCATTGTCCGGTTCATCTTGGCCTTGCGCCACCAGTAAAATAACGCTGCGCGTTTCCAGCAGCCATCTTGAAGTAGAAGTACCGGGCAATCAGGTAAACTTCCTCCAGTTTTCGCATTCCGCGTCAGGTTTTTACTGCCAGAACGGCATGGGAGTATCCATCTCATGCTAGTTTGCAGCTGTAACGTCATCACAGATAAAGATATTGAAGCAGTTGTGATCGAACTTCTCGATCAGGACTGCTGGCAGCTTATCGTTCCTGGCACCGTCTATAATGCCATGTCCAAGCGCGGCCGCTGCTGCGGCTGCTTCCCAAACGTCGTAGAAACGATCATAAGGGTGACTGAAGAGTATCATCTTCGTCACAACCAAATGGACGAAAACGTTATCCAGTTTATGGATCGTGTACGTTCTCTACGCGACAAATTCGGGAGTTCATGGAATGAAAGGCGAACCAAAGGTCATCGAGCGGCTTAACGAGGCTCTGTTTCTGGAACTCGGCGCTGTCAACCAGTATTGGCTGCACTACCGCCTGCTGAACGACTGGGGTTTCACGCGTCTTGCCAAGAAAGAGCGCGAAGAATCCATCGAAGAGATGCATCACGCTGACAAGATCATCGACCGCATCATCTTCCTCGAAGGTCACCCAAACCTGCAGACTCTCGCACCGCTACGCATCGGCCAGAACGTCAAGGAAGTTCTGGAAGCCGATCTTGCCGGTGAATATGATGCCCGCGCTTCCTACAAGAAGTCGCGCGAAATCTGCGATCAGCTCGGCGACTACGTTTCCAAGCAGCTTTTTGACGAGCTTCTGGCAGACGAAGAAGGCCATATCGACTTCCTCGAAACCCAGCTCGACCTGCTGGCGAAAATCGGTGAAGAGCGTTACGGCCAGCTGAACGCCGCGCCTGCGGACGCAGCCGAATAAGCCTGTTTTTCTGAACGCTCCGAAGCCGGGACCTCCAGTCCCGGCTTGCTTATTGCGCCATGCGGCGACCGCTCGTGGCATCCAAGCTTTACCTTGCCCCCTTTGTCGTGGTATTGCGCGCGCAATTTCCGAAATTTGCAAGGTTCCCCCAATGAGCGCACCGCGCGTCAGTTTCGTTTCACTTGGCTGCCCGAAGGCGCTGGTCGATTCCGAACGCATCATCACCAGCCTCCGCTCGGAAGGCTATGAAATCTCCCGCAAGCATGACGGCGCCGATCTGGTGATCGTCAATACGTGCGGCTTTCTCGATTCCGCACGCGACGAGTCGCTTGACGCCATCGGCCTCGCACTCAACGAAAACGGCAAGGTGATCGTTACCGGTTGCCTCGGCGCGGAACCGGACGTCATTCGCGAACGTCACCCGAACGTGCTCGCCATCACCGGCCCGCAGGCCTATGAAAGCGTGATGAGCGCCGTGCACGAAGCCGCCCCGCCAGCACATGATCCCTTCGTTGATCTGGTGCCGCCGCAGGGTGTGAAGCTCACGCCGCGCCACTACGCCTATCTGAAAATTTCCGAAGGCTGCTCCAACCGCTGCTCTTTCTGCATCATTCCGGCGCTGCGCGGAGATCTCGTCTCGCGCCCGATCGATCAGGTGCTGCGCGAGGCCGAAAAGCTGGTGACAGCCGGCGTCAAGGAAATCCTCGTCATTTCGCAGGATACGAGCGCCTACGGCCTCGACATCAAATATCAGGAAGCCATGTGGAAAGACCGCACGGTCCGCACCAAGTTTCTCGATCTTTCGCGCGAACTGGGCGACATGGGCGTCTGGGTGCGCATGCACTATGTGTACCCCTACCCGCATGTCGATGAAGTCATTCCGCTGATGGCGGACGGCAAAATCCTGCCTTACCTCGACATTCCATTCCAGCATGCTTCGCCTGCCGTTCTGAAAAACATGCGCCGTCCGGCTCATCAGGAAAAGACGTCGCGCCGCATTCAGGCATGGCGCGAAACATGCCCTGATCTGGCCGTCCGCTCGACTTTCATCGTCGGTTATCCCGGTGAAACGGAAGAAGATTTCCAGCTGCTGCTGGATTGGCTCGACGAAGCCAAAATCGAACGCGCGGGCTGCTTCAAATATGAGCCGGTCAAGGGCGCAAAAGCCAATGATCTCGGCCTTGAGCAGGTGCCGGAAGAAATCAAGGAAGCCCGCTGGCATCGTTTCATGGCCAAGCAGCAGCAGATTTCCACCAATCTTCTCAAGAAGAAAGTAGGCAAGCGCCTGCCCGTCATTATCGATGAGGCGAACGGCACGGTCGCCAAGGGCCGCACCCGTTATGATGCGCCGGAAATCGACGGCAGCGTGCATATCCAGTCGCGTCGTCCGCTGCGTGTTGGCGATATCGTGACCGTAAAGGTCGAAGCCAGCGACGCATACGATCTGCACGGTATCGCGGTCTGATGGCGGCGTCGGCTGCCATAGCCATCAGAAAAGCAACATCGGCAGATGTGGCGGCTATCGTCGCCATGCTTGCCGATGATGCGCTCGGCGCAAAGCGCGAAGACGCCAGCCTGCCGTTGCGCGACGAATACCGGAACGCCTTTGCTGCCATCAATACCGACCCGAACCAGTTTCTGGCCGTAGTCGAGCATGACGGGCGGATTATCGGCTGCTTGCAATTGAGCTTCATTCCGGGGCTGTCCCGCATGGGCCAATGGCGTGGACAGATTGAAAGCGTGCGCATTGCGAGCGATATTCGCCGCGGCGGCATTGGCCGTCAGATGATCGAATGGGCCATTGAAAAATGCCGCGAACGGGGTTGCGGACTGGTGCAACTCACCACGGACAAATCCCGTTCCGATGCGCTGCGTTTTTATCAGTCGCTCGGATTCACCCACAGCCACGAAGGCCTTAAACTATCGCTTTAAGAAACCTCGGTAGAAGCAAATAGAAAAAGAAAAAGGGCGCCCTAGGCGCCCTTTTTTTTGCGCGTAAACAAGGCTTATAGCGGCAGCTTGTCGTCCACGCCTGCGACGTAAAAGTTCATGCCGAGCAAGGTCTTGTCGTCGGCCTGTTCGCCAGCCTTGAGCCATTCCGAACCGTCCTGCTTCTTGACCGGACCGGTGAACGGCTTCAATTCGCCGGACTTGATCTTGGCCACCGTCTCCTCGGCCATTTTCTTCACGTCGTCCGGCATGTTGGTGAATGGAGCCATCTTGACGAGGCCTTCATTCATGCCCCACCAGATGTCCTGGCTCTTCCAGGTGCCGTCGAGAACCGCCTTGGCGCGGTCGATATAATACGGGCCCCATTCGTCAATGGTGGCGCTCAGCTGCGTCTTCGGCGCAAATTTGATCATGTCCGAAGCCTGACCGAAAGCCTTGATACCGCGTTCGGCTGCAACCTGAATGGCGGCAGTGGAATCGGTGTGCTGGGTCAGAATATCGACGCCCTGATCGATCAGCGCCTTGGCGGCATCGGCTTCCTTGCCCGGATCGAACCAGGAATTCGCCCAGATGACCTTGACCTTGAAGTCCGGATTGATCGACTGCGCACCCAGCATGAAGGCGTTGATGCCCTGCACCACTTCCGGCACCGGCACGGAGGCGATATAGCCTGCTACACCCTTGGTGGAGAGCTTTGCAGCGATCTGTCCCTGAACATACCGGCCTTCATAGAAGCGCGCATTATAGACCGAGACGTTATCTGCGGTCTTGTAGCCGGTGGCGTGCTCAAACTTCACCTTCGGGAACTTCTTGGCGACCTTGATCGTCGGATCCATGTAACCGAAGGAAGTTGTGAAGATCAGCTTGTTACCGGCGCGCGCCAGACGCTCGATGGAGCGCTCGGCGTCAGCGCCTTCCGGCACGTTTTCGAGATAGGTCGTTTCGACCTTGTCGCCCAGTGCCTCAACCAGTTCCTTGCGCGCCTGATCGTGCTGATAGGTCCAGCCGAAATCGCCCGGAGGTCCAATATAGATAAAGCCGATTTTGAGTTTTTCTTCTGCATGCGCCGCGCCGCCGAGCATAAAGCTCGCAGCTGTGGCGAAGGCCAAAAGCGTCTTTTTCATGTTCCCTGCACTCCTTGTTGACACCCAATATTCAAAACAAAAGCTGTTGGGAGCAGCTTTTGTTCAACCCCTACCTGTCCGGTACGAACGGCTTGCCGAGCGATGCGGGCGTGTTCATCATCGTCAGGCGTTTGTTGCGCGAGATGATCACCAGCACCACGATAGTCGCGAGATAAGGCAAGGCCGACAGCAACTGTGATGGCATGCCAAACCCAAGCGCCTGCGCATGCAACTGCCCGATCGTGACAGCGCCGAAAAGATAAGCACCGATCAGTACCCGCCATGGTTGCCACGAGGCGAAAACCACCAGCGCCAATGCGATCCAGCCGCGACCGGCCGTCATGTTTTCCACCCATTGCGGCACATAGACGAGCGAGAGCTGCGCGCCTGCGAGGCCAGCGCAGGCCCCGCCGAACAGCACCGCCAGATAGCGTGTGCGCACCACATGCACGCCAAGCGCATGCGCGGAGCCGTGGCTGTCGCCGATGGCGCGTAAGGTGAGCCCTGCGCGTGTGCGGAACAGGAACCACGTCACGCCAGCAACCAGCAGCAGTGAGAAATAGAAGATCGGGTCCTGCCCGAACAGGAACCGCCCCACCAAAGGAATGTCCGTGAGATAGGGAATGTAGATAGCATCGAGGCGCACGCCCGGAATGCCCACAAAGCTCTCGCCCAGCATGGCCGAAGCACCAATGCCCAGAATGGTCAGGGCGAGGCCGGTCGCCACCTGATTGGTGACGAGTGTGAGCGTCAGGAAGCCGAAAATCGCTGAAAACAAGGTGCCAACGGCCATGCCCGCCAAAAGGCCGAGCCATGCCGAGCCCGTGAGCTGCGCTGCGGCAAAGCCGGATACAGCGCCCATCAGCATCATGCCTTCAACGCCGAGATTGAGTACGCCCGAACGTTCCACCACCAGTTCGCCGATGGCTGCGATCAGCAGCGGCGTGGCGGCGGTGGCGATTGTGAGAAGAATGGCCTGGGTCAGTTCCATCGGATCAGGCCTTTCCCGCTTTGCGCGTACTGACAAAACGAATGCGGTAGAGAATGAGCGTATCACAGGCGAGCACGAAGAACAGGATCATGCCCTGAAACACGCGTGCCGATTTTTCTGAAATGCCGATGGCGACCTGTGCTGCCTCGCCGCCGAGATAGGACAGCGCCAGCACAAGCCCGGCAGCGATTGCGCCAAGCGGATTGAGACGCCCCAGAAACGCGACGATGATTGCAGTAAAACCATAGCCCGGCGAAATCACCGGGCGAAGCTGCCCGATAGCGCCGGATGTTTCCGCAATACCGGCAAGCCCGGCCAAAGCACCCGAAACGGCAAAGACAAAGAAAACCAGCTTGCCAGAGCTGAAACCGGCAAAACGCCCGGCTCGCGGGCTCTGGCCAATAACCTTGACCTCGAAGCCCTTTAGCGTGTGCTTGAGCATGAACCAGACCAGCACGGCGGCGATTAGCGCCAGAATGAAGCCCCAATGAGCGCGCCCCGATTCACTCCAGATTTCCGGCAGAATGGCGCTTTCGTTGAACTGGCGCGTTTCGGGGAAGTTGTAGCCTTCCGGGTTACGCCACGGTCCGCGCACCAGCCAGTCGAGAAAGAGCTGCGCCACATAGACCAGCATCAGGCTGGTGAGAATCTCGTTCGTGTTGAAGCGAACCTTGAGGAAGGCCGGAACAGTCGCATAGGCCGCGCCGCCCGCCATGCCCATCAACAACATCAGCGGCAGAACAATCCATGACTGGAAGTCGGGAAACAGCACCGGCAGGATGGAACCCGCGACCGCGCCCATGATAAATTGCCCTTCGGCACCGATATTCCAATTGTTCGACAGGAAACAGACACACAAGCCGACCGCGATCAGGATCAGCGGCGCGGCCTTGACCAGCAATTCATGCCACGACCAGATATCGAACAAAGGCTCGACGAAGAACACATAAAGCGCATTGAACGGGTCTTTGCCCATCAGCGCGAAGGCGAGCCCCCCGAAGATGAAGGTCAGCGCCAAAGCCAGCAGGGGCGACAAGGCGCTGAAAAGCTTCGACGGCTGCGGCCGTTTGACGAGTTCGATCCGCATCAGGCTGCCCCCGCCGCTGCTTCACCGGAAATGCCGCCCATCAGCAGGCCGATCTTTTCAAGGGTCATTTCAGCAACTGGCAAAGGTTCGGAAAGCTGACCGTGATTCATGACGGCAATCCGGTCGCTGATTTCAAAGAGCTCATCGAGATCCTGGCTGATAACGAGAACGGCGGAGCCGGAACGCGCCAGATCCACAAGGGCCTGCCGGATATGGGCTGCGGCGCCGGCATCGACGCCCCATGTCGGCTGGTTGACGACCATGACCGATGGCGAACGGTCGAGTTCGCGACCGATGATGAATTTCTGTAAATTGCCGCCGGACAATGCTGATGCCGGCGGGTTTTCTGCGCTTTTGCGCACATCCATGCGCTCGATGATACGCCGGGCGGCGGAATGCAGCGCGCTTTCGGCAATCAGTTTCAGTGCACCGCCACGCAGAAACGCTTTCGCGTCGGTCTTGTAGCGAGACAGAAACAGATTATCGGTTAGCGGCAGCGACGGCACCGCACCGTGGCCGAGCCGCTCTTCCGGCACGAAAGCTGCACCCATCATGCGGCGTTCACTGATGCCGAGCCTGCCCGCATCCCTGCCGCGAATGCGCACGGTCGAGGCCGCCGATTGCAGCACTTCACCGGATATCGCCTCGAAGAACTCGCCCTGCCCGTTGCCAGCAACGCCTGCGATACCGACAACTTCGCCTGCCGCCACCGAAAGCGAGATATTCTTCAACGCCGTGGAGAAGGGGCCGCGTGGCGGCTGCGACAGTGACTGGATTTCAAACAGGGCTTCAGCACGCGTCGCCGCGGTATTCATCGGGCTGCGCGCCACGACCTTAATGTCGTTGCCAACCATCATGCGGGCGAGCGACGCGGCAGTTTCCTTGCGCGGATCGCAATGCCCGACCACCTTGCCGTGACGCAACACCGTTGCGCGGTCGCAGAGGCGCTTCACCTCTTCCAGACGGTGGCTGATATAGAGAATGGATTTGCCTTCTGCCTTCAGCCGTTCGAGTGTTTCAAACAGGCGATCGGCTTCCTGTGGTGTCAGAACCGAGGTCGGTTCATCCAGAATGATCAGGTCCGGTTCCTGCAAAAGACAGCGCACGATTTCAATGCGCTGGCGCTCGCCGACCGAAAGGTCGCCGACATGAGCCTGCGGATCAACTGGCAAGCCATAGGTCTTGCCGACTTCACTGGCTCGCCTCGCCACATTCGATAAGGACAGCGAATGGTCCAGTGAAAGAGCGATGTTTTCAGCGGCAGTCAGCGAATCAAACAGCGAAAAATGCTGGAAAACCATACCGATGCCGAGTTTTCTTGCGGCAGCGGGTTCGCCAATGACAACGCTTTGGCCCTTCCAGACGATTTCGCCTTCGAGCGGCTGCAAAGCGCCGAAAAGCATTTTGACGAAAGTGGACTTTCCAGCGCCATTTTCGCCCAGAAGCGCGTGAATTTCACCCTCGGCAATGGTGAGATCAACCCCATCGCAAGCCCTGAGCTGCCCAAATACTTTCGTGAGCCGGCGGACATCCAGAAGAGGCCGGTCGGATAAATTGGCTGACATTATTCCCCAAATGTATTTTTGAAAGACCTTAGCAGCAATTTTGCACTTGAAAAGAGCAAAAGAAGGCTCTGCCTAACATATACACACCGGCGATGCGTGCCACCTCGGTCACGCCGCGAAAATAAGGTCAGCCAAGGGGTATTACGGGAGTAGAATACTCGTTCCTGTGGTCTTGCGCGCTTCCAGTTCTTCATGCGCCTTGCGGGCATCCTTCAGGGCGTAAGTCTGATTGATTTCGATTTTCACCGCACCGCTGCCCACAACGTCGAAAAGCTCGGCTGCGGTCTTTTCAAGATCGGAACGCTTGGCGACATAGTTGAACAGCGTGGGGCGGGTCGCGAAAAGTGAGCCCTTCTGCGCCAGAAGCCCAAGATCAAACGGCGGGATAACGCCAGACGACTGGCCGAAGCAGGCGAACATGCCGAGCGGTTTCAGGACATCCAGCGAACCCATATAGGTATCACGTCCGACGGAGTCGTAGACGACGTCCACGCCTTCGCCATGGGTCAGCTCACGCACTCTTTCCGCGAAATTTTCCGTGCGATAATTGATGACATGGTCATAGCCGTGCTTTTTCGCGAGCGCGATCTTGTCTGCCGATCCCGCCGTGCCGATAACCGTTGCGCCAAGATGCTTGGCCCACTGCCCCGCGATGAGGCCGACGCCGCCAGCCGCGGCATGAAAAAGGATTGTCTGCCCGGCTTCAACGCGGAAGGTACGCCGCAGCAGATATTGTGCGGTCATGCCCTTGAGCATCATCGAAGCGGCTGTTTTGAGATCAATATTTTCCGGCACGATCACCAAACGGTCGGCAGGCAAAATACGCTCGTCCGCATAGGAGCCAGGCGTTGCCACATAGGCTACACGGTCGCCGATTTTCACATTTTCAACGCCTGCGCCAACGGCAATAACGGTGCCCGCGCCTTCATTGCCGGGTGTGAATGGCATTTGCGCCGCCTTGTAGAGGCCGGTACGGAAATAAACGTCGATGAAATTGAGGCCCACAGCCTCGTGACGAACCTTTGCTTCGCCCGGCCCCGGCTCACCGAGTTCAATCGGCTCATAGTTCAGAACTTCAGGCCCGCCGGTCTGATGAACGCGAATGGCATTGATCATCATACGTCTCCGCTCTTTTTTGCAGCTGCAGCTTTCTCGGTCTCAATGACGGCGGTCGTGCGCCCAAGGCCAGGGAAAAACTGCATGATTGCGCCAATGAAATAGATATAGAGCCCGGTGACGGAAATACCCACGCGCACCCACAGCGGCGCATCCAGCGTGTAATAAAGCGCGATTGCCCCGAAGGCGCACCAGAGCAGAAACACCGTGAGATTGACGGGACGCAGCCGCACAACGCGCACCGGATGCAGGAAGCAGATCGGCAGGAACGACAGGATCGCCGATGCGACCACAGTGCCGAACGCGACCCATTCTCCCGGCCTGACGATGAACAGAGTGAAGACCACCATGTTCCACACCACCGGGAAGCCCTTGAAGAAGTTCTCCTTCGTCTTCATGCCCGTATCGGCATAGTAAATCGCGCTCGACACGACAATGATCGCGCCCGATATGAAGGATAGGTTCGTTCCCATGAAGCCGCTTTGATACAAGGCAAAGGCGGGGATCAGAACATAGGTGACGTAATCGATGATGTTATCGAGCAGCTCACCCGACCAGTTGGGCAGAACATATTTGACTTCGAGCTTGCGCGCGATTGGGCCGTCGATACCATCCACGAATAGCGCCAGACCAAGCCACCACCACATCGCGGTATATCGCCCGTCGCTTGCCGCAACGATCGACAGAAAAGCCAGAAACGACCCCGATGCCGTCAACAGATGGACGGAAAACGCCTTGGCTTGGGGCGCTGTGACTTTCTTGGCTTTAAGTTTTCCGGTCAGTCTGGTTTTCACGCTGTTCGCCATTCCGTTTTGTCGCCGCGCAATTTCCGCAGAAGATACAGCGATATTATTTCAATCGTACTTTGGACTCATCTGGGGCGTGTACACCAAACAAACTGACGCCCCAACCATTCTGTTGGATCGTGAAGCGATCTATCCCAGAAAAGCCGTGTTCTTGCTGAAAGCTTTCCCCGAATAAGCTCCAAAGAGCAAGTAAGGCGTGAGGCAAATCAGCCTTAATTCCACGGAAGAATGGCCTTTGCCTGCATTTCGGTCTAAGTGCTGCTTGAGAACGGCTCGGAAGAATCATCTTCCTATCTGCACTTTTGGCCGACACGTCCCGACGAAGGATGAAGCGAAATGAACGATCTGGTTGCGAACAAGCCGATGACTGACATCGTGATCAGCGGCGGCGGCCCGGCCGGGATGATGGCGGCGCTGGCGCTAGGCGCGAAAGGCTATTGCACCGTTCTTCTCGGCCCCGAAACGGATAAGGGCGACCGCCGTACCACCGCGCTTATGATGCCCGCCATCCGCTTTCTTGAACAGATTGGCGTCTGGGCATCCATCGCGCCGGAAGCCGCAGCGCTTGCGTCTATGCGCATTGTCGATGCGACGCAGCGCCTTGTCCGCAGCCCGACAGTCACCTTCCGTGCCGGTGAAATCGGCGAAGAGGCATTCGGCTATAATATTCCAAACGCTGTGCTGAATGCGAAGCTCGCCGAAGCAGTGGCTGAAAGCGCAAATATCGAGCGCAATACAGCTTCGGCTATCGAATATCGTCCCAACGGCGATCATGTAACGGTTACAGTAACGGGCGGGGATACGCTTCATGCCCGCCTGTTGGTTGCAGCCGATGGGCGCAATTCCGGTGCACGGGAAGCTGCAGGCATTCGTGCACGGCGCTGGAACTATCCGCAGACCGCTATTGTCTTGTCATTCGCCCATAGTATCAGCCACGAAAACATCTCAACGGAATTTCACACCGAGCACGGCCCGTTCACGCAGGTTCCGCTGAAAGGCAAGCGCTCGAGCCTCGTCTGGGTGGTGAACCCTGAACGCGCCGAAACCCTGCTCACGCTGGACGATCAGGCTCTGGCCGCACAGGTTGAAGAAATGATGCAGTCGATGCTCGGCCAGATCGAAATCGACGTGAGCCCGCAAGGCTGGCCGCTATCCGGTCTGGTGCCAAACGCATTTGCAGCCAAGCGAACTATCCTGATCGGTGAAGCGGCGCATGTTTTCCCGCCTATCGGCGCGCAAGGTCTCAACCTTGGCACACGCGACGTGGAAACGCTGGTCAAGGCCATCGAAAGCGATCCTGTCGATCCAGGTTCTGATCGTGTGATCCGCGCTTATGACCGTGCACGCCGCCCCGATATTCTGGCTCGAACCGGCTCGGTCGATGCGCTCAACCGTTCGCTGCTGTCGCCCATGCTGCCTGCACAGATCGCACGCGGCGTCGGGCTTGAAATGCTGCGATCCTTTGCGCCGTTGCGGTCATTCTTCATGCGGGAAGGCCTGCGGCCCGGCAGCGGCTTTGCGCATTTTCTCCCCAAGCTTCCCAAACTGGCAGACCGTCAACGCGACAACGCCAGCAAATAACGCTTCCCTTCAAAAACTTCATGTTTCACGCCCGCTTTAATTCGGCGGGCGGTGAACTACATAACGTCTCATGGGTATGACACAGATAAAACATGCGAAGTTCCAAATCGGCCAGGTTGTAAAACACCGGCTGTTCCCGTTCAGAGGCGTTATCTTCGACGTGGACCCCGAATTCGCAAATACGGAAGAATGGTATGAGTCCATACCGGAAGACGCGCGCCCGCAGCGCGACCAGCCCTTCTACCACCTCTTCGCGGAAAATGCGGAATCGGAATATGTGGCGTATGTGTCCGAGCAGAATTTGCTGCCAGACGTCAGTGGCGAGCCTTTGCGTCATCCGCAGATCGATGAAATTTTCGACCGTCTCGATAATGGAAGCTATCGCGTGAAATCACAGCATTCCAATTAAATCAGCTGTATTTGTTAAAGTGATGAATCAAAAAAGGGCGCCAAAAGCGCCCTTTTGTCATTGCCTTGATTCTACCGATTAGTTGGCAGCACCCTTGGCCTTGTCCTGCTCGGCCTTCATCTTGGCTTCAAAATCCTTTTGCTTCTTCTGGACAGCGTCCTGAAGTTCCTTCTGGCGGTCTTCCAGTTCCGACTGCTTCAGAGCGGGGCCGGTGAGAGCCTGTGAGAAGCCGGTGAGAGCGACCGGGATCGGGTTCGGCTTGTTCTGATAGTTGACCGAGGTCAGCGTCAGCTTGCTGCCCTTCTGAAGAGCCTTGATCAGATCGTCGTTCAACGGCGCTTCAGCGATGCAGCGATCCGGGAAGCAGATGCCATATTCAAGCTTTACCGCTTTGTTGTTGTCGATCTGCATGCCAACGCCAGCCGGAATCAGGCGGCCAATCGGCACGGTGACCTGGAAGATCTTGCGATTGATCTTGCCCTTGATCTCGATGAGGTTAACAGCCGTCAGCAACTGGCCGGAATCGGCAGTGATAATGTTCTGCGTATTGCAGATGTCGTTATCTTCCTGCTTCGAGCAGACCTTGAACCAACCCTGCGGCGGCTGTTGCGCCGATGCAGGCATCGTTGCGGAGGCAAGCAAGGCGAACGCGCCAGCGATGGCCGATGTGGCTGCGATTGTCTTCGTGCTGGACATGATCAACAGGTTCCTTTCAACGCTCTGATCTTTAGTTCCCGTATTCTGGCTTAGTCAGCGATAGACCGTCACTGGTTTGAAAATGCGGCAACAGCGTGACCTTTAGGACTCTTCAATCCTATTCCGGGGCGGTGTTACAACGACTACGAACGCGAATCCAGACCAGTTTCCGTTTGGAATGCTCCGAATCTCGTAAAATCACCATTTTCATTTGTACTGTCACGTTGGGAACACGCCCAAAATGCTCTTATATTGTACGATCATGATAATTTCGCCTAACGAATCAATGCTATTTCGTATTTCCTTAAAAACAAGCACATCACGCTTACTTACAATGGACGAATGAAGTTGAACGGATTGATCGCTCTTTTGCGCAGAAAGTTCCTGCCGGCAATTTCGAAGGCACCGAAATTGGGAGGGCTGGCAGCTATTGCCGTTTTGACGGCGGGAATCGCCGCGAGCATGGCGCAGGCCGAAACAGCAACAACGCCTGATTATGCCCTTTCCATGCATGGCGACGTCGCGCTTCCTGCCGACTTCACGCATTTTCCCTATGCCAATCCCGATGCGCCCAAAGGCGGCAAGCTGACCATGGGCGTTGTCGGCACGTTCGACAGTCTCAACCCCTTTGTGCTGAAAAGCATGCGCACGACGGCGCGAGGCTTGTTCAGCGACGGCGAGTTTGGCAACCTCGTCTTCGAGACATTGATGCAGCGCTCACGCGGCGAACCATTCACACTCTACCCGCTACTCGCGGAAAAAGTCGCTATAGACCCCGATCGAAACTGGGTGGAGTTCACGCTGAACCCCAAGGCCAAATGGTCGGACGGACAGCCGGTGACGGTGGATGACATCATTTTCACCTACCAGATTCTTACCGAAAAAGGCCGCCCCCCCTTCAACAACCGCATGAGTCGGATCGACAAAATCGAGAAAACTGGCGAACGCTCGGTGCGTTTCATGTTCAACGACAAGTCCGATCGCGAGTTTCCGATGCTCATCGCCTCGGTCATGCCGGTTCTTCCGAAACACGCAACCGACCCGGCGACCTTCGGCAATTCGACACTGAAGCCGCCAATCGGCAGCGGCCCCTATCTGGTGTCCGGCGTGCAGCCCGGGCAGCGCATCATCTACAAGCGCAATCCGGATTATTGGGGGAAGGATATTCCCTCCAAGCGCGGCACGGACAATTTCGATACGCTGACGATTGAATATTATCGCAACGAAACCTCCCTGTTTGAATCCTTCAAAAAGGGCCTGCTCGACGTCTTCATTGAAGGAAATCCCACACGATGGGAAAAATCCTATGATTTTCCAGCCGTACAGCAAGGCAAGGTCATCAAGGAAAGGTTCGAAAAGGGCACACCCGCAAACATGCTGGGTTTTGTCTTCAACACGCGTCGCCCGATCTTCGCCGACCGCCGCGTACGGCAGGCGCTGGGATTGCTGTTCGACTTCGAATGGGCGAACCGCAATTTGTTTGCAGGCCAGTACAAGCGCACCCAGAGCTTCTGGGAGGGCTCGGACCTTTCCTCAGTGGGCAAGCCTGCTGATGCGCGTGAAAAGGAACTTTTGGCCCCCTATCCCGATGCAGTGCGTGAAGACGTGATGAATGGCACATGGCATGTGCCCGTTACCGATGGAACCGGTCATGACCGCGCGCCTGCTAAACAGGCTTATGATCTTCTGATGGAGGCCGGGTTTCAGTTCCACAACGGGCTTGCCGTCGATTCCTCCGGCAAGCCGCTGGAGTTCGAGATCATGACGCGCTCGGCAGATGAAGAGAAAATCGGGCTTGCCTACAAGCGTAATCTCGCCCGCCTCGGCATCACGGTGGAAATCCGCACAGCCGACGACGCACAGTATCAGCAACGGCTCCAGACCTTTGATTACGACATGATCCTGGGCGCTCTTTCCAGTTCGCTGTCGCCCGGCAATGAGCAGTGGATGCGCTGGGGTAAAGCCTCGCGCGATGCGCAGGGCAGCTTCAACTATGCAGGGGTGGCCGATCCGGCGGTCGATGCGATGATCGACGCACTGCTCGCAGCGCGCAGCCGCGCCGATTTCGTTAGCGCCGTGCGCGCGCTTGATCGGGTGCTGCTGTCGGGCGACTACTACATTCCCCTCTACCATCTGCCTTACCAGTGGGTTGCACGCTGGGACCGGATCGAACATCCAACCAAAACAGCGCTTTACGGCTATCAGTTGCCAACCTGGTGGCGGGGCCAGCCTTGAGTTCTCTTTGATAAAACTGTAATTCGCCCTAAATCCACTTCCTGTAATCTGCGATATCAATGCGGGAGGCACAGCCTCCCGCAACCACACGGAGCATCCCGCATGAGTGAAAAGAAAATCACCATCGACGTTGTGTCCGATGTTGTCTGCCCGTGGTGCTTTCTCGGGCGCAAGCGGCTTGAAAATGCGCTCGCCATGCTGCCCGATGTGGACGCAGAAATTCGCTGGCGTCCGTTTCAGCTTGATCCGACGCTGCCGCCGCAAGGCAAGGACCGCGGGACCTATATGCGCGAAAAATTTGGCAACAGCTCGAAGATCGATGACGTTCATAAGCAACTGAATGAACTCGGCGAAGAAAACGGTATCGTCTTTGATTTCGAGGCGATCACCCGCGCGCCCAACACGCTCGACGCGCACCGCGTCATTCACTGGGCGGCACAGGCCGCTCCGGATACGCAGAACAAGCTCGTCGGCACTCTGTTCTCGCTTTATTTCGAACAGGGACAGGATATTGGCGACCATGAAGTGCTGGTCGATGCCGCGGCAAGCGTTGGTATGGATGCAGCCGTTGTCGCGCGTCTTCTAGAAAGCGATGCCGACAAGGCAACGATCCGCGAGGAAATCGACACTGCCAACCGCATCGGCGTGCGCGGCGTTCCCTGCTTCATTATCGATCAGAAATATGCAGTCATGGGCGCACAGACCGCCGATGTTCTGGCCGATGCCATCCGCCAGACGGCGGAAGGCTTCGAGCCGGGGATTTCCGAAGATCGCTAAAAGAAATGACGCGGCGGGTTAACCCGCCGCGATTTTCGCGAGCTGCGTCATGATGACAGCCGCGCCGTTGAGGCGCTTTTCCGGCGTTGCCCAATCGCGGATGAATACGATGCTCTGATCCGGCCTGATCTTCGCCATCGAGCCCTGCTCCCCGATCATCTTCACCAGACCGACCGGGTTGTTGAACGTCGCATGACGGAACTGGATGACGACGCCCTTTGGGCCCGCATCCAGCTTCTCGACGTTGGCGCGACGGCACAGCGCCTTGATATAGACGATCTTGAGCAGGTGCTGCACTTCCTCCGGCATCGGGCCGAAGCGGTCGATAAGTTCCGCACCAAATGCGTCGATATCCTGCGGCTCTTCCAGATCGGCAAGACGGCGATAAAGGCCAAGGCGCAATTGCAGGTCCGGCACATAGGCTTCCGGAATCATGACCGCCGTGCCAATGGCGATCTGCGGCGACCACTGGCTGTCTTCCACTTCGCCGGAACCCTTAAGCGTCGCGACGGCTTCTTCCAGCATCTGCTGGTAAAGCTCGAAACCGACTTCCTTGATATGGCCAGACTGTTCCTCGCCCAACAGATTGCCCGCGCCGCGAATATCCATGTCATGGCTGGCAAGCTGGAAGCCAGCGCCAAGCGTATCCAGCGATTGCAGCACTTTCAGGCGGCGCTCAGCCATCTGCGTCAGCATCTTGCCTGTTGGAAGCGTGAAGAGCGCGAAAGCGCGCTGCTTGGAGCGCCCGACGCGACCACGCAGCTGATAGAGCTGCGCCAGACCAAACATATCGGCGCGATGCACGATCATGGTGTTCGCGGTTGGAATATCGAGACCGGATTCCACAATGGTCGTGGAAAGAAGCACGTCGTATTGGCCGTCATAGAAGGCGTTCATGATGTCGTCGAGAACGCCCGGCGCCATCTGGCCATGCGCAACGGCGACTTTCAGTTCCGGCACATGCTCTTTCAGGAATTCCTCGATGTCGCCCAGATCGGAAATACGCGGACAGACATAGAAGCTCTGACCGCCGCGATAGCGTTCGCGCAGCAATGTTTCGCGAATGACGAGCGGATCGAACGGCGAAACGAAGGTTCGCACCGCCATGCGATCCACCGGCGGCGTGGTGATGAGCGAGAGTTCGCGCACACCGGTCAGCGCAAGCTGCAAGGTGCGCGGGATAGGCGTTGCCGACAGGGTCAGCACATGCACATCGGATTTCAGCTCCTTGAGCCGTTCCTTGTGCTTGACGCCGAAATGCTGCTCCTCATCGATGATGAGCAGGCCAAGATTCTTGAACTTGATCGAGCTGCCGAGCAGCGCATGGGTGCCGACGACAATATCGACAGTGCCCTCCTCCAGACCTTTTTTGGTGGCGGCCAGTTCCTTCGTGCCAACCAGCCGCGAAGCATGGGCGACGGTGATCGGCAGGCCATGAAAGCGCTTGGAGAAGGTCTTGAAATGCTGGCGTGACAAAAGCGTGGTCGGCACAACAACCGCGACTTGCACGCCGTTGAGAGCCGCGATGAAAGCGGCGCGCAGCGCCACTTCCGTTTTGCCGAAACCGACATCGCCGCAGATGAGGCGATCCATCGGCTTGCCCGCGGCCAGATCGTCTGCCACCGCCTCGATGGCCGTCATCTGGTCTTCGGTCTCGTCATAGGGGAAGCGAGCAGAGAATTCCGCATAAAGCCCGTCGGGCGGCGTCATCACCGGCGCGCCGCGCATCTGGCGCTCGGCGGCGATCTGGATCAGATGGCCCGCAATCTCAAGCAGTCGCTTCTTGAGCTTGGCCTTGCGCATCTGCCATGCGCCACCGCCAAGCTTGTCGAGAACCGCGTCGGAACCTTCCGATCCATAGCGCGAGAGAAGCTCGATATTTTCGACCGGCAGGAACAGCCGATCATCGCCCGCATAGTGAATTTCCAGACAGTCATGCGGCGCGCCCGCAGCTGTGATCGTCTTGAGGCCGATGAAACGACCGATACCGTGATCGACATGGACGACAATATCGCCAGCCGTCAGCGAAGCCACCTCCGAGATGAAATCCTGATCGCGCTTGCGACGCTTGGACCGGCGGATAAGGCGGTCGCCCAGAATATCCTGTTCGGCAACGACTGCGAGATCACCGGCATCAAAGCCGCTTTCAACGGCCAGAACCGCTGCCGTCACCTTGTCACGCGATAGCGCCTTGACGGTTGAGAGCCGGTCAACCGTCTCGATCTTTTCCAGCCCGTGTTCGTCAAGAACCTGCAACAGACGGTCGAGTGAACCTTCCGTCCAGGCGGCGACCAGCACCTTCTTGCCAGAGGCGCGCAGATCGGCAATGTGCTTCACCGCGGCCTCGAACAGGTTCACGTCGGTTGCAGCACGCTCCTCGACAAAGTTGCGCCCCTTATGCGCATCGGCATGAACAATGGTGCGGTTCGATACGTCCGGCGCGCCAAAGGGTGTGAGGTCGATGCGCAACCCGCTCGCCTGCACCGCATCCTCGACCGCCTGCGGCGTAAGATAGAGGGCTTCCGGCTTGACCGGCTTATAGGGAACGGCCTCGCTGCCCGCTTCCTTGCCTTCCGCCTGACGAAGCCGCGCCTCATAATGGTCCACCACCATAGTGTGGCGCTCAGCCAGAGCTTCATGCACCAGATGGTCGAACACCACGGGCATGCCGCCCGCATGGTCGAAAACGGTTTCCAGATGATCGTAGAACAGCGGTAGCCAGTGTTCCATGCCGGCAAAGCGGCGGCCTTCACTGATCGCCTGATAGAGTGCATCGTCACGCTGCGGCGCGCCGAACATCGCCACGTAATTCTTGCGGAAACGGCTGATCATATCCGGTGAGAGCGTGATTTCACTCATCGGCTGCAGCACGAATTCCTTGCGCGTGCCCGTCGTGCGCTGGGAAGCAGGGTCGAAGGCGCGGATCGTTTCCAGCGTATCGCCGAAGAAATCCAACCGAAGAGGCTCTTCAGCCCCCGGCGCGTAAAGATCGACAATGCCGCCGCGCACGGCAAATTCGCCGATATCGCGCACGGTTGACACACGATCAAAACCGTTGCGCTCAAGCCGTGAAGCCAGTTCATTCATGTCGAGCTGGTTGCCGGGACGAGCTGAAATCACCTGTTCGGCAATCGCCGCCTGTGGCGGCAGTTTTTGCAGCACGGCGTTGGCGGTCGTCAGAACGATTGCTGGGTGCGGTGTCTTCTTGAGCGCCGCCAGAGCGCCGAGTGCGGTCAGTCTGCGCGCCGATGCGTCGGCACCGGGCGATACGCGATCATAGGGCAAGCAGTCCCATGCAGGCAGATGCAGCACCGGCAGATCCGGCGCGACAAAGCTCAAGACCTGCTCAAGGTCAGCAATGCGCTGCCCGTCGCGCACGATATACATGATGGGCCCGCGTTCGCCGATCTCCTCCGCCAGACGCGCAAGGCAGAACGCCTCGAAGCCATCGGCCACACCGTCAATGACGATGCGGCGTCCGGCTTTCGTATCCGTATTGGGCTTGAGACCAAATTTGCTGAAAACGGGCATGGATTTTTTAAAACTCTATGCGGTCACGGAAAGCAACGATATCGCGGAACAGCGGTGTGTCATGTTCTGCGGGGATCGGACTTTCACCTGTCACCCATTTGAGAAGATCACGATCCAGCACTTCCAGAATCTGCTCGAATTCATCCAGCTGGGCATCGGTGAAACTGACAATATACGCATCGGCATATTGGCCCAGAATCAAATCCATCTCGCGCATGCCGCGATGCCAGGCGCGAAACAAAAGCTTGCGACGCCGTACATCCAGATTTCCCGTCGCAAGTGTGCTGCCAGTCATGTCGGAACTGCTCCATTTATCAAATTCGCTGCCGGTATATAGCATCTGGGACCGAACAGGGAACCTGTTTATGAGACAAGAACAAAAAGAGCACGAAAAGATGATGGCGCAGGCTTGCACCCGACAGCGAAGCAGTTAATGCTCCCCGCCATGCGTCCGTCCCTGCTCGATCCGTTTTTCGCTTCCGTCCGCTCGCTTTCCGGCATTGGCCCGAAAGTAGCGGTTCTGCTTGGTAAACTTCTGGGCACCGATGTGCCCGGCGCGGAACCGAAGGTTGGCCAACTCCTGTTTCTGCCGCCGAACAGTGTCATCGACCGACGCAACCGTCCCGGCATTGCGCTCGCGCAGGAAGGCGCCATCGTCACGCTGGAAGTTGTCGTCGATCAGCACCAGCCCGCCCCGCCCGGCAGAGGCAATGTTCCGCATCGCGTCTTCGCCCATGACGATACCGGCGAGATTGCGCTGACTTTCTTCCATGCGCAATTGCCATGGCTGCAAAAGACGCTGCCCGAAGGCGAAACTGTCATCGTGTCCGGCAAGGTGGAATGGTTCAACGGGCGCGCCTCCATGGTGCATCCTGATTATATTGCGAGCCTCGAAGACGCCGCCAACCTGCCAATGGTCGAGCCGGTCTACCCGCTGACGGCTGGCCTGTCGCCGAAAACACTGGGGCGCGCCATCAAGGAAGCGCTGACGCGTGTTCCACCGCTGCCGGAATGGATCGACGGCCCTTTGCTGGCGCGCGAGCGTTTTCCAAGCTTTCAGCACGCGCTTAATACCCTGCACCAGCCGGAAGACCCGTCCGACATTGCGCTTGAGGGCATCACGCGGCGCAGGCTGGCTTATGATGAATTTCTGGCCGGGCAGCTTGCCCTTGCCCTTGTGCGCGCCAAGACACGCAGGCTTTCGGGGCGACCGCTGGAAGGCACCGGACGCATCGTCACCGAAATCATGCGCCACCTGCCCTATCGTTTGACCCAAGGGCAGGATCAGGCCGTTCGCGAAATCATTGCAGATCTCAAATCGCCCGAGCGCATGTTGCGGCTTTTGCAGGGCGACGTCGGATCAGGCAAAACGGTGGTGGGTCTGCTTTCCATGGCGCATGCTGCGGAATCTGGCGGTCAATCCGCCCTGATGGCTCCAACCGAAGTTCTTGCCCGTCAGCATTTTGCGACGATCGCGCCGCTCGCCGAAAAAGCCGGGCTGAAAGCCGCGCTTCTGACTGGCCGTGAAAAAGGTCGCGACCGCAATGCCGTGCTGGAAGGCTTGAAAAGCGGTGAGATCGATATCGTCATCGGCACCCATGCGCTGTTTCAGGAAAAGGTCGAGTATCACGACCTCGTTCTGGTCATCATCGACGAACAGCACCGCTTCGGTGTGCATCAGCGCCTGATGCTGACCGCAAAGGGCACGGCCCCCGATATGCTGGTGATGACGGCAACGCCGATCCCACGCACACTGGTTTTGACCGCTTTCGGTGACATGGACGTATCTAAACTCACCGAAAAGCCTGCCGGGCGTCAGCCTATTACCACAGCGATCCTGCCGATGGAGCGCATGGGCGAACTGGTGGAGCGCATCCGCAAGGCGGTGCAGGAAGGGCAGAAGATCTACTGGATCTGCCCGCTGGTGGAGGAATCCGAAGTCGTCGAACTGACCTCGGCGGAAGAGCGTTTCGAAAGCCTAAAATCCGTGTTTGGTGACCGGATCGGCCTGATCCATGGCCGCATGAACGGGACCGAAAAAGACGAAGCCATGCGAGCCTTCAAGCAGGGTGAGACGCGGCTTCTGGTTGCTACCACCGTTATTGAAGTCGGCGTGGACGTGCCCGACGCGACCATCATCGTGATCGAACACGCCGAACGGTTCGGCCTGTCGCAGTTGCACCAGTTGCGCGGGCGCGTGGGGCGCGGCGACAAGCCGTCGACCTGTATCCTCCTTTACAAGGGACCGCTGGGTGAAATCGGTCAGGCGCGACTGAAAGTCATGCGCGAGACGGAAGATGGTTTCCGCATCGCCGAAGAAGATCTGAAACTGCGCGGCGAAGGCGAGCTGCTCGGCACTCGCCAGTCCGGCACGCCCGGTTTCCGTCTGGCTTCCATCGAAACCCATGGCGACCTGCTGGAAATCGCCCGCAAGGATGCCCGCTATATCCTGACCAGCGATCCCGATCTGGAATCCGAACGCGGACAGGCGCTGCGCGTGCTGCTCTATCTCTTCGGGCGCGATGAGGCGATAAGGTTGCTTAGAGCCGGCTAGCAAAATGGCCGCTCACGCGGCCACTTCAATCACTTTATAAAGCTAACTCTGTAATAAACTGATTTTACTCAACCGTAACCGACTTTGCCAGGTTGCGCGGCTGGTCCACGTCCGTACCCATCAGGACGGCGGTGTGATAGGCCAGCATCTGGATCGGCAGCGCATAGACCAGCGGCGTGATGAATTCCGGCACGTCCGGCAGAACGATGGTCGCCATCGTATCGACGCTGGCGCTTTCGGCACCTTTTTTGTCGGTGATCAGGATGATGCGGCCGCCGCGAGCCGCCACTTCCTGCATGTTGGAAACGGTCTTTTCATAAAGACGGTCGGACGGTGCAATGACGATGACCGGCATGGTTTCATCGATTAGCGCGATAGGCCCGTGCTTCAACTCGCCAGCGGCGTAGCCTTCGGCGTGAATATAGGAGA
>NZ_JAELXQ010000016.1 GCF_016427605.1 Ochrobactrum sp. Q0168
GCGCGGATGCTGGCGGTACGATGGCTCTGTCAGGTTCGATCGTTACAAACGAACCATCTGCCCGCATCACGGGCGGGGCGGGCGGCGATGGCGGGGATACCGACACTAATTTCCCTGAGTTAGCAGATCCAGGTCGTGGCGGTAATGACATGTGGGGGGCAAATGGCGGTGCCGGTGGCGCGGGCGTCTATGGAGTCACTATGGTCCTCAATGGCGCTGGCGCGGCCATTATGGGGGGCGCCGGCGGCAACGCCGGAGTGGGCGACCAATGGTCCGCTTTCGACCTTGAGATACACAATGAGGCCAAAGGTGGAGCTGGTGGCGCAGGCGTGGTCGTGCTTAAGGATACTAATGGCGCGCTGCCGACTGTCAATAATGAGGGTTCTATCACGGGAGGCGCCGGGGGGCATGGAGGGGATGCGCTCACAACAGGTCCTGATACTACGTTTCAGAGCGTTGGCGGAGCTGGGGGCAACGGCATTGAAAGTAACGGAGCTACCATTGTCAGCGACAATGGGGGTACGATCAGCGGCGGTGCCGGCGGCGCGGGCGGTATTGCGCACGCGACAGACGCCACAAATGGAAATGGCGGCGATGGCGGCGATGGTATTAACGGCTCAAACCTAACGGTCGTTAATAGTGCCATCATTGAAGGGGGCGGTGGCGGTGTAAAGGGAGAGAATGGCTCTGGCACTGCGGTCGATGGAAAAAATGGTTATGGCGTACACTTTACGGGCGGCACCAACACGCTGGAAATCCGTAAAGGTTCGAAAATCTATGGAGGTGTGTTCGCAGACGCCGGAACGGACAATACGTTCATACTTGGGGGATCCGATGGAGATATCTTCGATGGGATTTTGTCGACCCAAACAGATGGCACAGGTGACTATCAGGGTTTCCAGACCTTCGAAAAGAAGGGAAGCAGCAACTGGACGTTGACAAAGGTCAGCGATGTGAGTTGGACGATCAATGAAGGAACTTTGACAATTGGCGATGGCGGCGGATTGGGCACCGCCGGCACCTCCGTCGATACTGGGCCAAGCACTTCAGAAAAAGGCATTTTAGCTTTTAAACAGAGCGCAGGTTCGACAGAGGTTGACACGACGATTACCGGCAAGGGAAAGGTAGTCCAGGACGGACAAAGTACGGTGACGCTGGTTGCGGCGAACACTTATGAGGGCGGGACCGATCTGAACGCCGGTGTGATTTCGGTAGGTCAGGACGACGCACTCGGCGCTGCAACAAGCGATCTGAACTTCAACGGCGGGACGCTGCGGATAACCGACACGGGGATGCAATCGACGGCGCGGACAATCCAATGGGGCGGTAACGGTGGTGGCTTTGACATCGACGACGCTGGTAACACCTTTACCATTGCACAAGATCTCGCCAGTGCCGGGACGCTGCTCAAAAAAGGTGCGGGAACACTTGTTTTGACAGATCTCAGCGCATTTGCCGGCGCGGTCGCGATTGACAACGGCAAATTGCAGATCGGTGACGGGGGCACAACAGGAAAACTCGGCACGGGCTCAAGTGTTACCATTGCAGATGGTGCATCGCTGGTTCTCGATAGAACGGGCAATGATCTTTTCATTGGCCAAACGATCAGCGGTCGGGGCCAGCTCGTGCAGCAGGGAGAGGGAAAGACCATCCTGGCCGCTGACAATCAATACACCGGTAATACCATCATTTCGGCAGGAGCGCTTCAGCTCGGCAATGGGGGGGCAGCGGGCAGTGTGGATCCTGATAGCGTTATCGATATTTCAACCAGCGCTGAACTGGTTATCGATCGCGGAACAGTTTATAGCTTCAACAACAAGACCACCGGTGACGGCAAGGTGGTTGTAGATGGTCCCGGCACTGTAAGCTTTACGAATACGGCGAGCGATTATTCGGGTGGTACGGAGCTTGTGAGAGGAAAGCTGATCATCGCTTCTGATAACCTTCTCGGAACCGGCGATCTGATATTAAATGGCGGCACGCTGTCGACAGAATCTCCTTTTGCAATGACGCGCGATATTAGCGTTTTGGGTGTGGACAGCGATTTCGAGATCGGCACGCCCAATGATTTAACGCTCACGGGAACGTTCACGGGGGATAATAATTCTGCTTTCACTAAAACTGGTGACGGTCGCCTGATCTTCGACTCCAGCGCCGATGCGTCGGGTTTTGCAGGCACTGCCAACGTGAACGAAGGCGTTCTGCTGGTCAACAGCAACAGATTCGGTGGCAAGGTTATCGTCAATAACGGTGGAACGCTGGCTGGCTCTGGCACGGTCGGCGATACGCATGTTGAGGCTGGCGGAACGCTGGCAGGAAAATTTAGCACAACGCTGACGATAAGCGGTGACCTGATTGTCGACACGGGCAGTACAATTGGCGTCGATATTGGCGGAACGACTTTCGATACGGGGATGTTCAACGTTACTGGTAACCTCACCCTTAACGGAAAACTCGACGTTACGACCAGTGGGAATGCCGCACCCGGAATCTATCGCATTTTTGATTACAACCCTATCAAAACCATGGACGATACCGGATTTCAACTGGGTACCATCGACGGTACCTTGGCCAATCCGGACGACTGGAAGCTTGAGGACACGAATCCCGGTCAGATCAACCTCGTCAATATGCAGGGCATGACGTTTGTTGTCTGGGATGGTTCACGTGTAATTGATGGTGACGGAGTCCATGGCGGTAACGGAACCTGGGACGTCGCGGAAACAAATTGGAAAGATTATCAAAGTCAAACCATCAATGGCAGTTGGGCTGATGGATCAGTCGCGGTCTTCAAGGCAGCCTCCGGAACTGTAATTATTGACGACCAAGCGGGTGACGTAAACGCGGCAGGGCTGGTGTTTGAGACCGACGGTTATCGCATCACCGGTGATCCTCTCAATTTGGTTCAAGGAACTAGTGGAACCACGCCGTTTATACAGGTCGGAGTCAATAACAGGGCTTATGAGCCTCCGACAGCCATGATCGCCACGGTTTTGCACGGACACGACGGTTTGAACAAGACGGGAGATGGCACTCTAGTTCTAACAAATAACAGTGATTATACCGGAAAAACAACTGTATCTGCCGGAATACTCCAACTTGGCGATAACACGCTAGACGGTATGGTCCAAACCGACATTGATCTCAAACGCGATAGTTATGGCAATGGCGCTCTCGTATTCAAACGCTCGAATGATGTCGATTTTGAGCATTCCATCAGCGGTGGAGGCGAGGTGTTCCAAAGTGGCAGTGGAACAACCACGTTCTTTAAAAGCAATAGTTTCTCTGGTGGTCTGACTGTCGAGGCAGGTAGGGCGAAGGCCGGTATTGCGGAAACAGCATTCGGCTCGGGCCGTGTGGCCGTTGAAAAAGGCGCCACACTCGATCTTGATTCATTCAACGAAACGGTTGGTGGTCTCGTCGGCAACAAAGATGGCAAGGGTGACGGCGAGATTCAGCTGGGTAGCGGAACCCTGACACTCAATCAGGACTTCTATACCGATTTTTCCGGTAAGATTTCTGGCACAGGCGGTCTCATAAAAAACGAGAACGGCACATTGACGCTCTCGGGTACAAACGATTATTCCGGAGTTACTGTCGTTTATGGCGGCACGCTGTTGCAAGGCGCGAAAGGTGCTTTCAGCAGGATGTCGGCTTATTCGGTAGCGAATGATGCGGCACTTGAGTTGGGTAGCTTCGCGACCGACATGGCTTCGTTGAGCAACGGTGGCACAGTTGATTTTGGTGGCAGTGGCGGGACCGCGCTGCATATTGCAGGAAACTATATCGGTAACGGCGGCACGCTTGTCATGAATACCGTGCTTGGTGATGATAATTCCAACACAGATACAATGAAAGTCGATGGTAGCACCTCGGGCACTACAACGGTCGTGGTCAAAAACAGAGGTGGCCTCGGTGCTCAAACTTTGAATGGTATCGAGCTGATTGATGTTGGGGGCAAATCCGATGGCGCATTCGATCTTAAGGGCGATTACACGACTAAAGATGGACAGGCAGCAATTCTGACTTCGTCGGCTTATGCCTATACCTTGCAAAAAGGCGACGCGCACAGTTCGAACACCAACGATTGGTATCTGGTCAGCCAATATACCGGAACCAATCCAGATGGACCGTCGCCGAATTGTAGTGATCCGAATGGGTGTTCCAATAATCCAAGTGGACCGTCGCGGTTCAGCCCAGCAGCTCCGGTTTATACATCCTATGCCGCGAGCATGCAGGCCTTGAACCAGTTGCCAACTTTACAGCAGCGTCGTGGCGATCAGTACATAGCCAAGAAGACGTCGGCTATTCATTCAGACGCTGGTGAGACCGATGGTCAGGCCATCTGGGCACGTATCGAAGGCGCCCATAACCGTCTGGAGCCGAATACGACCGCCGGGCGCGTGCAACAGGATGTCAACACTGTCATCATGCAGGCGGGTGTCGATGGGCAGTTCTATGAGGATGAGAATGGCCGCTTGATCGCTGGTATTACCGGCCAATATGGAAATGGCCGTGCCAAGACGTCCAGCGAATTCGATGATTCCCTCGGTGGCGGTCAACTGAACACGCAGGGCTGGGGCCTAGGTGGAACCATTACCTGGTACGGTAATGATGGTTTCTATGTCGATGGGCAGGCTCAGGCCAATTGGTACAAGACTGATCTCAGCTTTGGTGGCGGCAACAAAGGATTATCCAATGACAATAACGGCTTCGGCTATGCGCTCAGCGTGGAAAGCGGAAAGCGTTTCGATCTCGATGAGCATTGGTCGCTGACGCCGCAGGCACAACTGATGTTCTCGTCAGTCGACTTCGATACTTTCTCGGATAGCTATGGCGCTACTGTCAGCAACCGTGATGGCAACAGCCTTAATGGCCGTGTTGGGCTTGCTGCTAACTATGCCAACAGCTGGCAAGGAACGGATAGTCGCCTGGTCAATGCCAATGTCTACGGCATCGCCAACGTCTATCAGGAATTTCTTGATGGAACGAGTATCAACTATGGCGGAACCCGGATGAAGGCTGATCAGGATCGCACCTGGGCGGGTGTCGGTTTCGGCGGCACCTATGCATGGGCGGACAATAAATATTCCATCTATGGCGAGGGCACGCTGAACACGTCGCTCAATCACTTTGCGGACAGTTATGCCGTCAAAGGAAACGTTGGCTTCAGGGTGAACTGGTAAGTGGTGTAGATCAGGAAGGGCCTGTTACAGGGCTCTTCCTACTGCATTCCGATACCGATGTGCCAAGCATGATTTGGGCTTTCGGACATCGTGCGAATGCAAGCTGGCATTGCGGATGCTGTCTAGCGTCAGCTTATCTGTCCGGGTTTGAAGCAAATCTGCATCAGAGCATTCGCGGTGCAAACAGAAATGTCTTCACTGGCAGCAGTTGACTACGTTGGTTTTTGAATCAGGCATAATTGTGTAAAACTTTTACTTTGGAACAAAAAAGCGCTGACCTGACTGGTTCAGGTCAGCGCTTTTGTTTTGATGTCATCACTGCCAAAAAATCAGTCGCCATTACCGAGACGAGGCGCGACCTTCTCAATTTCGCTGATCAGTTCTAGCAGGTTGCGGCTGATATGGCCGTGCAAGGAGGCTGCCACTTCGGGGTATTCTTCCAGAATACGCCGGAAGATTGAGCGGCTGATGCGGATCACTTCTGTCTCCGCTTCGGCGACCGCGCCGGTGAGGCGCGATGTCTGGGCGATGAGAGCCATCTCACCAAGCATCGCACCGGGGCCAACGGGGCGGATTGATATCCGCCCCTCGTCCGTATCGTGAAACAGGGTGATATTGCCGGAAACGACGATATAGGCGCAGTCGGCGCTCTGGCCTTCACGAAAAAGTTCGCGGCCCGCCCGTAGCACAAGCCGCTCGGCACCGAAGGCAAGCAGGCGCAACTGTTCGGGCGTGAAAGACTCGAACAGGCCCACGGTACCGAGAATGCGAATATCGTCGTCTAGCGCCATGGATTGTCAATACACCTGCATCGGGCGCTGTCCATCACGGGACAAGCTTGTATCCCCCGCTTTCTGTGACGAGAAGCGTCGCATTGGACGGGTCTTTCTCGATTTTCTGGCGCAGGCGATAGACGTGGGTCTCGAGCGTATGGGTCGTCACGCCCGAATTATAGCCCCAGACCTCTTCCAGCAGCACATCGCGACCAATGACCTTGTCGCCGGCGCGATAGAGATATTTGATGATCGCCGCTTCCTTTTCGGTCAGGCGAATCTTGGCGCCCTTCTCGTCGATGAGCAGCTTCTGGCCCGGCTTGAACGTATAGGCGCCGACTGTGAAGGTCGCGTCTTCGCTTTGTTCATGCTGGCGCAGTTGCGCGCGGATGCGGGCAAGCAGGACGGCAAATTTGAACGGCTTGGTGACATAGTCATTCGCGCCGGATTCGAGACCGAGAATCGTGTCCGATTCTGTGTCGTGGCCGGTCAGCATGATGATCGGGGACTTGAAGCCGCCTTTGCGCAGAAGCTTGACAGCCTCGCGGCCGTCCATGTCCGGCAGACCCACATCCATGATCAGAAGATCGACGATGCCGTTGCGGGCAGTCTGAATGCCCTTGGTGGCATTGTCTTCCTGCAGGATCTGGAATTCTTCACACAGCTCAAGCTGCTCGACGAGGATGGAGCGGAGATCTTCGTCGTCATCCACGATCAGAATTGTACGGCCTGTCATGCCTGTCCTCGTTACTCTTTGATTTCAATATGGCTCTTCGTGTTTTATGACACTTAATGGCCAGAAGTTGAAGCGGCGAAACGCGAATCATGTTTTCACCGGCTTCGGGGGCGGATTGTAAACATGTTTGCCCGAAAAACTGAAAATGGAGACGGGGGCGTGACCAGATACCAAGGAAACCGTGGGGTCGGCATCATTAATGTGCGGGCCAAGCCGGGCCATAAGACTCGCGGGCTGCTTACTGCTGGCAATCTGGTGCTGGAATGCGCGCTTGGCAAGGGGGGCATCAGCGCTTTCAAGCGCGAGGGCGACGGCGCAACGCCTCTGACCGCCATGCGTCTGCTTTACGGGTATCGCCGTGGCGATAAGGGAAATCTGCCGCCAACCCAGCTGCCGCTGCGCAGAATCCGCCGTCTGGACGGCTGGTGCGACGCGCCGGGCGACCGCAATTATAACCGACCGGTGCCGCTGCCTTACAAGGCCAGTCACGAAGACATGTGGCGCAAGGATGATCTTTACGATGTCTGCATCGTGATGGACTGGAACATCCTGCCGCGCCGCCGCGGCTGCGGCAGCGCCATTTTCTTCCATCTTGCGAGGCTGGGCTATACGCCGACCGAAGGCTGTATTGCATTGAAGCGCGCCGACATGGCGCGCCTCTTGCCGCATCTATCGGACAGGACGGTGGTTCGCGTCCTGCGATAGTGTCGATCTTTCAGTGTGCGGCTGCGGGGACGACTTTCACTTCGTTGCCCTGCACATCGTAGAGTTTCCCGCCGAGGAAATAGTCGCCATCGTGCAGTTCGGCGATGTGGTGATGACGGATGATGCGCTCGGTCCCTTCCGAGAACACGGACATTTGATCGGAATTGCCTGCCTTGAATTCATTGAACATCAGATTCAGTACGATGGCCATCAGCGCAGCCGAGCTTATGCCAGAATGGAAGATGGTTTCAAACCAGGCCGGAAACTGATGATAGAACTGCGGCGCGGCAATCGGGATCATGCCGAAACCGATAGAGGTGGCGACGATGATCAGATTCACGTTGTTCTGATAATCGACCTTCGACAGTGTGCGGATACCGCTGGCTGCGACTGTGCCGAAAAGCACGATGCCCGCACCGCCCAGAACGGCTGGCGGAACACAGGCAATCACGCGTCCCATCACCGGCAACAGGCCAAGCGTGACGAGGATCAAACCGCCGGTTGCGACGACAAAACGGCTTTTCACGCCTGTTACCGCTACAAGTCCGACATTCTGCGCAAAAGCGCTCTGCGTGAACGAGCCGACCACAGGCGCGAGAATGCTTGATGCCATGTCGGCGCGTAACCCGTTGCCGAGCCTGCGGGAATCAACCTTGGTGCCGATAATCTCGCCCACGGCCAGAATATCCGCCGAGGTTTCCACCAAAGTCACCAGAATGACGATGAACATGGAAATAGTCGCGGCGATGCTGAAGACCGGCATGCCGAAATGGAAGATTTCCGGCAAAGCCATGATTGGGCCTTCGCTGACGCGCGAAAAATCCGTCATGCCAAGCGCCCAGGCGATCAGCGTGCCGCACACCATGGCAAGCAGGATGGACAGGCGCGAAATGGTGGCGCTGCCGATTTTGCTCAGGATAAGCACGAGCGCCAGCGTCAGCCCGGCCAGACCGATATTGGACATGCTGCCGAAATCGCGCGCATTGCTGTTGCCGCCCATCGCCCAGCGGGCCGCAACGGGCATCAGCGTCAGGCCGATGGTCGTGATGACGATGCCGGTCACGAGCGGCGGAAAGAAGCGCGTTATGCGTGAGAAAACCGGCGTTATCAGAAAGCCGATAAAGGCCGCCGCCATGACGGAACCCAGCACGACTTGCAGCCCCGCTTCGCCGCTGCCGCTGGACGTGACAATGGCCACCATTGTGGCAACACCGGCAAAGGAAACGCCCTGCACGAGCGGCAGCTGGCATCCGAAAAAGGGAATGCCGATGGTTTGCAGCACGGTGGCGACACCGCCGGCAAACAGCGAGGCGGTGATGAGCAGACCCACTTCGCTGGGGCTCAATCCCGCGGCCTGACCAATAATCAGGGGAACCGCGACAATGCCGCCATACATGGTCAGCACATGCTGAAAACCATAGGCAATGTTGGCGGCAACCGACAGTTTTTCATCTTCAGGGCGCGAAACTGCATCCGCCCCGGACAGGTGCGTATTCAATGCTAATCCCTCCCGGCAGACGGGTTTAGACCGGTCTGCCCTCTCCGTTCTCCCTGCGCAATCGTGTTGCGGCTGTCCGAGTTATGCCGCACACGAAAATACGCAATGTCTCCTCCAAGACAGTCGTCAGAGTATAACGGCAGCCGCCCATATGACTGTGCGTGTTTTGCTTGAAATTGTTTTCGTCGCGGGAAGGCTAATGTCGTGGTTGGATTTAGCAACCTGTCATTTTCATCGCTTCTTGCAGAACCGTGAAAACAGCGGGATCTGTCGATTGCGCCACGTTGAAGCGCAGATAGGCGCTTGCCGTGCGTGACGGGCTGAAGACATCGCCGGGCGCCAGAACGACACCCTTGTCCAGCGCGTGCCGTGCAATGATGCCGGAATCCATTCCATCCGGCAAGCGCGCCCATAAAAACATGCCGCCTTGCGGTTCGGCCCAGAGTTCCAGACCTGCGCTTTTCAGGCGTTTGGCAGTCAGCGTCATGGCATCTGCAAGCTTGGCGCGCAGACCTTCGATATGACGGCGATAGGTGCCATCGGTCAAAAGCGCGTGGACGATCTGCGCTGAAATCGAATTGCCGCCGAAGGTCGTGGCGAGCTTCAGATCGGTCAGGCCATCGATCCAGTCGCTGCGTCCGGCAATATAGCCGACACGCGCCGCAGCCGAGAGCGTCTTGGAGAAGCTGCCTATATGCAGCACACGCTCGAACCCGTCGAGTTCCGCCAGTAGCGGCGCGGGCGAGGGATGGAAGTCGCCGAAAATATTGTCCTCGACGAGAATGACGCCATGGGCTTCCGCGAGTTTCAGAAGACGATGCGCGGTTGCGGGCGACATGACGCCGCCGGTCGGGTTTTGCAGCCCTGCATTGGAAATATAGAGTTTTGGCGCGTGTTCGGCGGCTGCCTTGGCGAAGGCTTCAAGCTCCGGGCCGCTATGCGTATAGGGCACGCCGATCAGCTTGACGCGGTGGGTCAAAAGCACGGCCTGAAAGTTGAAATAGCACGGGTCGTCCACCAGCACGGTATCCCCCGGCTGGAGCAGAAAGCGGCAGATGAGATCGATGGCCTGCGTGCCGGAATCGGTCAGCACGATCTCGCCGCCGGAAATATCCATGCCCTGTTCCGCCAGCCGGTGCGCGAGGTGACTGCGCAACGGGCGGAAACCGAGCGGTTCGCCATAGGTGGCGAGATCGCTGCGCTCGTCGCGGGCAATGGCGCGAAGTGCGCGCCGGATGCCTTCAAGCGGCAGCCATTCATCCGGCAGCCAGCCGCATCCGGGCTTCAATGTCTTGCTTTCGGTTTCCAGCGATTGGCGCATGACCCAGAACGGATCGATCTGCCGGTCCTTATGCGGTGTGGTCGTGGCCAGCGAAAAGGGCTGGCGCGCCCGTTCCGAGACGTAGAAGCCAGCGCCACGCCTTGACTGGATAATGCCTTCCGCGACCAGCCGGTCATAGGCTTCGACGACGGTGGATTTGGAGACGTCCATGGTTTCGGCAAGACGGCGGATCGACGGCAGGCGGGCACCGGGCGCAAGGCTCATGGCCGCAATGCGACCACGGATAATTGACATGACTTTTTCGACGAGCGAGGTCTTTTCTGCAGCAGCGTTCTCTTCGCCGCGCGCGCTTTCGACGCCCGCATAGGCGGCTTCCACGGCTTCCAGGCTGCGCAAAAGGCCCGTCGATATCATCTGTACCCTCTTTCATATCAGTACAGTTTGCCAGAATTGTCCGGTAACTGTCTCTGATTATTTCGTCAAGTTCGCGGCATTGTCCGCAAAATTCATAGACGATTTTGCTGAAAGCTGAAAAGACACATGCGTGAGAATGTTGGGAACAAGGCCTATGTCAGCCAAACCGGGGGAAACAAAACCGCTGGTTGGATGAATGGATTTCTGGGCGTGCTGATTTTCTCGGGCTCGCTGCCTGCGACGCGTCTTGCGGTCATCGATATCGACCCGACCTTCCTGACCATGGCGCGCGCTTCTATTGCCGGGCTGTTGGGCATGGCCTTGCTGCTGGCATTTCGCGAACCGCTTCCGCGCAAGAGCGATGTTATTTCGCTGATCGTGGTGGCGCTGGGCGTCGTGGTCGGCTTTCCGCTGCTGACGGGCATTGCGCTGCAACATATGACCTCGGCGCACGCCATTGTCTTCATCGGCCTGCTGCCGCTTTCGACAGCGGTATTCGCGGTGCTGCGCGGCGGTGAGCGCCCGCGTCCGCTGTTCTGGCTGTTTTCGATTGTCGGCGGCGCTATAGTCGCGTCCTATGCTTATGGGCAGGGCAGCCAGTCCACGCTGCTCGGCGATGTGCTGATGCTGGGCGCGATCATCGTCTGCGGGCTTGGCTATGCGGAAGGTGCCAGCCTGTCGCGCAGACTTGGCGGGTGGCAGGTCATTTGCTGGGCGCTGGTGTTCTCGCTGCCGATCATGCTGCCGCTGACCATCCTCATGCGGCCTGAAACATGGGCAGGCATTGGTGCCATGGCTTGGGGCGGGCTGGTCTATGTGTCGATGTTTTCGATGCTGATCGGCTTTTTCTTCTGGTATCGCGGGCTGGCGCAAGGCGGCGCCGCGACGGTCGGCCAGCTTCAGCTTCTGCAACCGTTTTTCGGTCTGATGCTGGCGGCGGGCATTGCGGGCGAGCCTGTCAGCATGGGCATGGTCGCGACAGCGGGTATCGTCGTGCTGTGTGTCGCGGGCGCGAAACGCTTTGCTTAACCGGGCCTAGACAAAAGCCCAGACGGTCGTGCGCTTGATTTCGGAATCTTCCAGCGCACGCGTCACGGGCACGGTATAGACGGCGAGCTGCCGCAGCCGATCCTTCGGCAGATAGGCGCGGCCCGGATCGCCGACGATGATTTGAGCGCCGCGTTCCGCCAGTTTTGCGAACCACGGAATGAGCCGGTCCGCCAGCGGTTTCTCATAGAAGACATCGCCTGCCAGAACCACATCCCAGCCGTGATCGGCACCGATGAGATCTTCAAGGCTTGCCGTCACGGCAACGCCGTTGGCGGTGGCGTTGATATCGATTGCGGGAAGCGCGAAGGGGTCGATATCCGAAGCGATGACGCTTTTTGCGCCAGCCTTCATAGCGGCGATGGCGACGAGGCCAGAGCCGGACGCAAAATCCAGCGCAGTCTTGTCGCGCACGGCTTCGGGATGGTCGAGAATATAGCGCGCCACGCCCTGACCGCCCGCCCAGGCAAAGGCCCAGAAGGGCGGCGGCAGGCCGATTGTGGCCAGTTCTTCCTCTGTCTTGTGCCAGAGGTCGTGCGCTTCGTCGGCCAGATGCAGGCGGATTTCCGGCACATGCGGCGGTGCTTGCAGGCCGGTATTGGCCAGAATGAAGCTGCGCGTGCTGGTTTCCGCCGGATCGAGCATCGGTTGCTGGTCTCAGATGTCTTTGGCGTCGAGGCCGCCCATGCGGCAGACTTCGATCCATTCGTCTTCCGTCACCGGCTGCACGGACAGGCGCATGGAGGTGACAAGCGCCATGTTCTGGAGCTTGGGGTTGGCCTTGACATCTTTCAGCGTAACGGGCTTCGGCATATCGCGCACGGCCTTGATATCCACGCAGTCCCAGCGCGGGTCGTCGGTGGTGCTGTCGGGATGCGACAGGGCGCAGACCTCGACAATGCCGACCACTTCCAGCCCTTCATTGGAATGGTAGAAGAAGCCTTTGTCGCCGATTTTCATGGCGCGCATATTGTTGCGCGCCAGATAATTGCGCACGCCATCCCATTGCTCGCCCTTTTCGCCACGGGCCTTTTGCATCTCCCAGGACCATTTGAACGGTTCGGATTTGAACAGCCAGTAAGCCATTATGCGTTCCTCGGTAAGCGACTCAGGCGTTGGCCGGGTTCTTGATTGCCCAGTTCCACGGGCGCACGGTCACATCCTGAAACAGACCGGCCTTCGCATAGGGATCGTTGGCGGCGATTTTTTCAGCGGCTGCCTTGTCTTCGGCTTCGACAACCACGAGACTGCCATTCGGCTTGCCGTCTTCGCCGAGGAAGGGACCGGCAAACTTCAGCACATCACCAAGGCTCGTCAAATAGTCGAGATGCGTCGGGCGCGTGTCGAGGCGCACCTGCAGATGGTCGGGCTTGTCGTTGCAGAGAAGTGCAAAAAGCATCGTCTGGTCCTCTAGTCTTCGGTCTTGAGTGGTCGGTTGATGAGGTTGGTCACAGCCTCGTCGATGGTGATCTTTCCGCTGAGCAAAGCGCCGACCGCATCGATGATGGGCGCGGAAATGCCGTGCTTGTCGCAAAGCTCCGCAGCAATCGGCGCGGTGGCGACACCTTCGGCCAGGGGCCGGTTGGTCAGATCTTCGCCGCGTCCAAGCGCGAGGCCGTAGGAATAGTTGCGCGACTGCGCGGATGAGCATGTCAGCATCAGATCGCCAAGGCCGGAAAGCCCCATGATGGTTTCCGGCTTTGCGCCCATGGCTTGTCCGATGCGGCGCAGTTCGGCAAAACCGCGTGTCACAAGCGCTGCCTGCGCGCTCGCACCATAGCCGCGCCCGACAGCTGCACCCGCCGCAATCGCCAGAACGTTTTTCAGCGCGCCGCCAATCTCGACACCTTTGAGATCGGTGGTCGAATAACAGCGGAAAGCAGGACCAGAAAGAAGCGCTGCCAGCTGGTCGGCGGTATCGGCATCCTCGCAGGCAACCGTCACCGCCGTGGGCAGGCCGCGTGCAACATCCGTGGCAAAACTCGGGCCGGAAAGGGCGGCGATGCGGTGGTTCGGCAAAACTTCCGCCACCACTTCCGACATCAGCCGTCCGGTGCCGCGCTCGATACCCTTGGCGCAGAGAACGACGGGCGCGGACTGCGGGATGAGACTGCTCAGTTCGGAGAGGCCCGTGCGCATGGCCTGCGCCGGGATCACAGCCAGAACCGCATCAGCACCGGTAACAACATCGGAAGCGCTGGTGCTGGCGTGAATGCCGGCGGGCAGGTCGATGTCGCCCAGATAGCGCGGATTGCGCCGATCATTGTTGATCGCGGCGACAGTTTCCGCATCGCGGGCAAAAAGCCATGCTTCGTGGCCGCTGGTCGCAGCCATGGCGGCAAGCGCCGTGCCCCATGCGCCGCCACCAAGAACGGCAATCTTCGTGCGCGCGCTCATGCCTTGGCTCCACGCCGTCCCGTGCCGATCAGCGGCGCGGATTTTTCATCGAGCGGCCAGCGCGAGCGCGGCGCGATGGCAAGCGAATCCGGGGCCTGGGTCGCGGCATGTTCTGCCCCTGCCCAGGCGATCATCGCGGCATTGTCCGTGCACAGATTGAGCGGCGGCGCGATGAAGCTGAAGCCGTGTTTTGCGCAAAGTTGTTCGAGCGACGCCCGCAAGGTCTTGTTGGCGGCGACACCGCCCGCAACGACGAGCGAAGGCGTTGCACAGTCAGGAAATTCCGCCTTGAAGCGTTCGAGCGAGCGCCCGACCCGGTCGGCAAGCGTATCCGCCACGGCTGCCTGAAACGAGGCGCAGATATCCGCCACATCCTGATCGCTCAGCGGCACCAGTTCGCTTGCCGTCTGGCGAACCGCGGTCTTGAGGCCGGAGAAGGAAAAATCGAGCCGCGCTTCGCCTTTCAGCGGGCGGGGCAAGGGAAAGCGCTTTGGATCGCCCTGAAGCGCCATGCGCTCAACCGCCGGACCGCCGGGATAGGGCAGGCCGAGAAGCTTCGCCGTCTTGTCGAAGGCTTCGCCCAACGCATCGTCGATCGTGGTGCCGAGGCGCTCATAATCATTGAGCCCGCGCACCAGCACCATCTGCGTGTGACCGCCGGAAACCAGCAGCAGCAGATAGGGAAATTCGAGCTTGTCGGTCAGCCGCGCCGTCAGCGCGTGGCCTTCCAGATGGTTCACGGCGTAGAACGGTTTTTGCGCGGCCATGGCGAGCGCCTTGGCCGTCATCAGGCCGACGATCAGCCCGCCGATGAGGCCGGGACCAGCGGTGGCCGCCACGGCATCCACCTCATCGAGCTGCATATCCGCGTCCAGCAAGGCGCGTGCGACCAGCCGATCCAGCGCCTCGACATGGGCGCGCGCGGCAATTTCCGGCACAACGCCGCCATAAGGCTCGTGTTCGGCGATCTGGCTCAGAACCACATTGGACAGAATACGGCCTTCGCCCTTATCGTTGCGTTCAACGATAGCGGCGGCTGTTTCGTCGCAACTGGTTTCTATTCCAAGAATGCGCATTTGCGGTTAGACCCTGCCAGTCTCATAATTCTGATACGTCAAGCAACCCGGTACCATGGACGACGCGATATGCAAACACCATCCTTGAAGATTGGCACACGCGGTAGCAAGCTGGCTCTGGCTCAGGCTTACGAAACGCGTCGCCGCCTGATGGAGGCGCATGGATTGCCGGAAGAGGCGATTGAAATTCTGCCCATGTCCACGGCGGGCGACCGCATTCAGGACCGTCCGCTGTCGGAAGTCGGCGGCAAGGGGCTTTTTACCGAGGAAATCGAACAGGCGCTGAAGGATGGACGCATCGATCTCGCCGTTCATTCGACCAAGGATATGCCGACTGTCTTGCCTGAGGGCTTGCATCTTTCCGTCTTTCTTGAACGCGAGGATCCGCGCGATGCTTTCATTGGCCGCAAGGCCAAGCGTTTCATGGATTTGCCGCAGGGCGCTGTGGTCGGTTCGTCATCGCTGCGTCGTCAGGCGCTGATCCGGCGTCTGCGCCCGGACATTCAGGTGGTGATGTATCGCGGCAATGTCGATACCCGCCTGCGAAAACTTGAAGCGGGCGAAGTGGATGGAACCTTTCTGGCCTGCGCTGGCCTGAAGCGGCTCGGCCTTGACGCGGCGATTACCGAGCTGGCCGATCCGCTGACCTTCCCGCCCGCGCCGGGACAGGGCGCCATCGGCATTGAAAGTCGTATCGGCGATGCCCGCATCGATGCGCTGCTGGCGCCGCTGGCGCATCGCGACACGCAGGTAGCCCTTGCCTGCGAACGCGCTTTTCTAGGCGCGCTTGATGGCTCCTGTCGCACGCCGATTGCCGGTCTTGCCACGGTGGACGGCGACAAGGTGCATTTCCACGGCATGATCCTGACGCCCGATGGCACAAAGGCGCATGAAGTGACGCTTGACGGCACGGCGTCGGAAGCGGCGGCGCTTGGAACCGAGGCTGCAAGGCAGGTTCGCGCGGCGGCTGGCCCGCATTTCTTCACCGACTGGGATTGACCTTGAGCGGGCCGGGCGCAGCGACCGCGATCAAGCGGGTTCTGGTGACGAGGCCGGAACCGGCGGCCCTGCTGACCGCCGCGAAACTCACTGAGGCGGGGTTCGAGCCGGTGCTTCTGCCGCCCAGCCGCACTGTGCCGCTCGGCTTTTCGATTCCTGATATCCGGTTCGATGCCTTGACGGTGACAAGCGCCAATGCGTTCCGCCATGCGGGGCACGCTTTGCCGCAACGCGATATGCCGCTCTTCGCCGTTGGCGAGGGTACGGCACACGCCGCACGCGAGGCGGGCTTCACCGAGGTTATAGATGGCGGCGGCGATGCGGTGCGTCTTGCGGAAACCATGCGCAAGACCTTGCCGCAAGGCGCGCGCGTTCTTTATCTGGCGGGGCGTGTGCGCCAGCCGATCTTCGAAGAGCGCGTATCCGCAGCCGGTCTCGATATGATCGTGTGCGATGTCTATGATATCGAAACCGTCGACTATTCGCGTGAGGAACTTCAGCGCATATTGGGTACGCAACCGCTTGCGGCGGTGATGCTTTATTCCGGCGTGGCAGCGGAAGCGTTCGTTGCGGCGATGGACAGGATCGTCCCGCCTTTTAACGAAAAGACCCGCTTTTTGTGCATATCGGCGCGTGTGGCCGCAAAACTGCCATCGGACTGGCAGACACATGCGCTGGTGGCGGAACAGCCGGATGAGACAGGACTTTTCCGACTGTTTTCCAAACTTTGACTCTTTTAGGCGCAACCTTCCTGCGACAGAGGATTTTATCTGTTAGAGTCAGGCAGAACTACCAGCAGGCAATCGACGATTACGAGAGGACCCATGGCGAAATCCGGCACCCCGCGACATTCCAAACCGGCCCGCAATCCCGTGACGATCAATCTCGATCCGTCTGATGTAAAGCGTGTCGATGAACAAGCGGAAGCCAAGGCGATGCCGCCCGCCGAGCCGGTCGGGAATTTTGCTCAAGCGACAGCAGCCAAACCAGCTGAGGCGAAAGCCGCTGAAACAAAATCCGAGCCAAAGCCAGAAGCGAAGCCGGGTGCGAGTTCCGCAGGTGCATCCAAGCCGCCCTTTACCGCCGGTGTGAAACCGGAAACAGAAAAGCCGCGTGCAACCACCGGCGCATCGTCCACCGTGCCGCCCGTCGGCAATTCCAGTCAGAGTTCCAGCCCAAAATCCAGCGCCGGTGCGTCGCATCTTCTGGCAGGCATTGCCGGTGGCGTTATCGCGCTTGGCGGCATGTTCGCCCTGCAATGGGGCAATGTCATTCCGTCGCCGGGCGCGCGGGTGACCGCCGAGCAACTGGCACGGATGGAGCAGCAGATCGCCGAACTGCGCACCAATCCGACGCCTGCGCCGCTCGATGCTGCGAGCCGCACGCAATTTGCCGATTTGCAGAAGAATGTTCAGGCCGCAGAAATCAAGGCGGAAGCGGTCGCAGGCACGCTGACGCAATTACAGCAGCAGGTCGAAACACTGCCGCAGGCGAGCGCAGGCGCTGCTTCCGGTGATATCGAAGCGCTGACCGGGCGTCTCGACGCGCTGGAATCGAAATTATCGGCTGCCCAGAATCAGGCCGATCAAGCCGCCGCTGGTGTTTCCGGCAATAGCGGTACGATCTCTTCGCTGGAATCGAAGCTGACTTCCTTGCAGGCAAAGGTCGGCGAAGCCGCCCGTCAGCCGGATGCAACAGCGCTGATTGCTGCCAATGCGCTAAAAACGGCCATTGATCGGGGTGGTTCATTCAAGTCCGAGCTTGATACTTATGCGTCGCTCGCGCCGCAGGATAGCTCGGTCGATGGCCTCAAGGCCTTTGCCAATACAGGCGTGCCGACCGTGGCCGACCTTAATGCCTGGTTTGGCCCGGTTGCCAATCGCATTGTCGCGACCGAAAACAAGCTGCCCGCCGATGCGGGTGTTTGGGATCAGCTGGTCGCCAGCGCCAAGGGGCTGGTGAGCGTTCGCCCCGTCGCAGGCAATGTGGAAGGCGAGGGCGTCGGTCCGACGACGGCCCGCATGGAAGCAGCGCTTCACGCAGGCGATCTGGAACGCGCCATCGGCGAATGGGAAAAGCTCCCCGCCGATGCGAAAGACGTTTCGGGAGAATTTGCGGACCAGATGAAGGTGCGGCGCGATGCCGATGCGCTGATCCAGCGTCTGGTTGCCGACAGCCTCAAGCCAAAGGCGCCGACTGACGCGGGTGCTGCCGCACCGGCGGCTAACTAAGGGGGGCGGGCCGATGCTGCGTGTATTATTTTATCTGCTGATCGTTGTTGCCCTTGGTTTCGGCTTTGCCTGGCTGGCCGACCGTCCGGGCGAGCTGGATATCGTTTTCGCGGGCAACCATTATAATGTGCCGCTGATTACGGCGGTCGCCGGAATCGTGGCTATCGTGGCGGCGATCCTGCTTTTGTGGTGGCTGGTGAAGAGCATCATCCAGTCGCCCTACACGCTGCGCCGCCATTTCCGTGCACGCAAGCGCGACCGTGGATATCAGTCGCTTTCGACCGGCCTGATCGCTGCCGGAGCGGGCGATGCGGAAGCCGCGCGCCGCATGACCAAGCAGGCTGGCAAATTGCTGAATTCCGATCAGGAGCCGCTCATCAAGCTTCTGGAAGCGCAGACGGCGATGCTCGAAGGCCGCACCGACGATGCCCGCAAAGGCTTCGAGGCCATGCTGGAAGATCCGGAAACCAAGCTTCTGGGCCTGCGTGGGCTTTATATCGAAGCGCAGCGCGTCGGCGCGATTGAAGCCGCACGCCATTATGCTTCGGAAGCGGCCAAACAGGCTCCGCAACTGGAATGGGCTTCATCCGCGGTTATGGGCCAGTTCTGCGCTGATGGCGATTGGGACGGGGCGCTGAAGCTGGTCGAGGCGCGCAAGCAGGCGCTGGCGCACAGCAAGGATACGGTGAAGAAGGAACGCGCCGCGCTGCTGACGGCCAAGGCCATGGCGACGCTGAATGTGGACCATGCCCATGCCAAGACTATCGCGCTGGAGGCAAACAAGCTCGCGCCCGATCTGGTGCCTGCTGCGGTGGTCGCCGCGCAGGCGCTGTTTACCGATGGCGAAGTGCGCAAGGGTTCCAAGATTCTGGAGGCGGCGTGGAAGCGGTCCCCGCATCCAGATATCGCTTCCGCTTATGTCTATGCCCGCGCTGGCGACACCGCGCAGGACCGTTTGAAGCGCGCGCGGCATTTGGTGTCGCTGCGCTCCAACACCGCCGAAGGCAGTCTTGTCCTGGCGCGTGCGGCCTATGAGGCCGGAGATTTCAAGACAGCGCGCGATAATGCCGATCAGGTGCTGCGGGCGCGTCCGACGGAAAGCGTCTATCTGCTGCTGGCCGATATCGAGGAAGCGGAGACGGGCGATCAGGGCAAGGTGCGTCAGTGGCTCGCGAGGGCGCTCAAAGCGCCGCGTGATCCAGCCTGGACGGCCGACGGTTATGTTTCCGAGCGCTGGTCGCCAGTTTCACCAGTTACCGGCAGGCTGAACAGCTTTGAATGGAAAGTCCCGGTTGTTGAACTCGCGCCGGTTGTCGAGGCGGAAGAGCCGGAGATCAAGGGACCAGTGCCGGATATTAAACCGGCAGTGCCCGTGGTGGCGACGCCGCCCGTTCGCGAGGCACCCATGAAAGCCGCACCACAGCTCGATGTGGTGGAGGCCGAAGTGGTTGTGCCCGCCGCAGAGCCGGTGAAAGCCGCTGCGCCCCCACCCGTTCTGAAACGCGATGAAATTCCGCAACCGCCTCTTGATGCCTTGTCTGGTGATGATGCCAACGACGAGGACAAGCGCGGTCACTTTGTGGTCGACGACCCGGGGGTGGATCAAAACAATACACCGCGGAAGGCGCAAAGCGGCTTACGGTTATTTTAAGCGAGGTTCGGCTTGGTAAAGCGTTGCTGAAAAACAACGCATGCCGCTTCATCTGCTGCGAACCGTCTTTCATGACGGTTTGTCGCGTTGTCTGGCGTGTTTCCCCCGTTAGGTTCGCAGATAGGAAGGCAGCGTTTGCCTGAAGCGCTTCTGCATTGATACGTCTCGCGAGGGTGAATGTTCGATCGTCTGTTGGAATTTTTGAAAGATCTGCCCGGCAACGCTTCTCGCGATCGCAAGGGAGATATTTCCAACGACGATCCCAAGCTTGCCGCAGCTGCCCTTTTGTTCCACATCATGGATGTCGATGGCGAAACGCGGGAGAGCGAACGCAAAAAACTCGCTTCCATGCTGTCGCTGAAATACAATCTCAAGGGCGATGCGCTTAAGAAGCTGATCAAGGCCGCCGAAGTAGCCGATAGTGAGGCTATCGATTTCTCAAGCTTTACATCCGTACTCAAGCGGCAGCTCGACTATAATGCCCGGCTCGATTTCGTGGGGCTGATGTGGGAAATGGTCTATGCCGACGGGGATGTCAGCGAAGTGGAAGCGGACGTCACCTGGCGTATCGCCGAGCTTATCGGCATCCGCGAGGACGACCGCAACGCGCTTCAGGCGCGGGTTCAGATAGAAAAGGCGAGCCGCAGCTCGCCCTTCTGATCATCAAGTCCGCCCTTGCAGGTGGCGGGCCTTGCGTAATTGCGGGAACATCGCTGCCCAGATCATCGCTACGGCGATGGAGCCGATGCCGCCGATCACCACAGCCGGAACAGCGCCGAGCGCCGCAGCCATCAGGCCTGCGCGGAATTCGCCCAGTTCGTTCGATGCGCCGACGAAAACCATATTCACGGCATTGACGCGTCCGCGAACATGGTCCGGCGTCCATAGCTGCATGAGCGTTTCGCGGATATAGACGCTGATCATATCGGCAGCGCCGGCCAGCGCCAGTGCGACGACAGAAAGCCAGGTCAGCGTTGAAACACCGAAAATGACGTTGAACAGGCCGAACAACGCAACGAAGACGAACATCACCCGGCCTGCATGGTCGCGGATCGGATGACCGGCCAGCCAGATTGCAGTGAGAACCGCGCCGATGCCGGGCGCAGAACGCAGCAGGCCAAGCCCCCACGGACCGAGATCGAGAATATCGCGCGCATAGATCGGCAATAGTGCGACCGTGCCACCGAGCAGCACCGCGAAAAGATCGAGCGAGATTGCGCCCAGCACGATCTTTTCCTTCCAGATATAGCGAAAGCCTGCGAGCATGGTCGACAGCGACCGCTCTTCGGTCAGCGTATGCTGTCTGGGTTTCGGAATAGAGAAGATCAGAAGCGCTGCGGCGATCAGGAAGGCAGTCGCGACACAATAGGCTGCGACCGGCGAGATGCCGTAGAGCAAACCGCCCGCCACCGGCCCGACGATGGTTGCGACCTGCCAGGCGGACGAATTCCATGACACTGCATTGGCGAAATCTTCGGTCGGAACGAGGTTCACGACGAGCGATGCGGAGGACGGCCCAAGGAAAGCGCGCGCGATACCAAGCAGCAGCAGGCAGGCAAATACTGTTATCGGCTCGAAGAGGCCCGCCACCGTCAAAAGGAGCAGCAAGGCTGTAACGACCGCTTCCAGAACCAGCGACAGTCCCATGATCAGGCGTCTGCCGAAACGGTCGGCTGTCGCGCCCGTCACAAGGACAAGGAGCAATGCGGGCAGAAACTGCACAAGTCCAACCATGCCCAGATTGAAGGCGTCGCGGGTCTGGTCATAAATCTGCCAGCCGACCGAAACGCTGACGATCTGCACCGCAAAGGCGCTCAGAAAGCGTGCGACCCAATATTTCTTGAACGATGAGTGGCGGAATGCTGCGTAACGATCCGCAGAAGAAGCATCGGTTGAGGGGGACATTGCTTAAGACATCGAGAGGAAAGATGCTTGTTACTTACAACATCCCGCCCATGATCGGAATCACTTTTTGGTGGCAAATATTTCGCCGCTATTTGTACAGGCGAAAAGTCTTCAAATAAAAAAAGGCCGACGTGACGCCGGCCTAATCGATCCGGGAGGGCGGATCAATCTCTGCCGAGCAGGCCTTTCCAGATGATCGCGCCGAGTGCGGCACCGATCAGCGGAGCAACCCAGAACAGCCAGAGCTGGCTGAGCGCGGCCGTTTCGGCGAAGAGCGCAACGCCGGTGGAGCGAGCCGGGTTGACCGACGTATTGGTCACCGGGATCGAGATCAGGTGGATAAGAGTCAGGCCAAGGCCGATGGCGATCGGGGCGAAACCTGCCGGAGCGATCGACGATGTCGAACCCAGAATGATGATGATGAAGAACGCCGTCAGGACGATTTCGATCAGCAGGGCCGATGTCAGGCTATAGCCGCCCGGCGACAGTTCGCCATAACCATTGGAGGCAAAGCCGCCAGCCGTGAAACCGCTTTTCCCCGAAGCGATCAGATAGAGCACTGCCGCCGCAACAATCGCGCCCAGAACCTGTGCGATCCAGTAAGGGATCAGATCCTTTGCCGGAAGTCTTCCGCCGATCACGAGGCCGAGGGAAACAGCCGGATTGAAATGACCGCCGGAAATGCCGCCCACAGCAAAAGCCATAGTCAGGACCGTGAGGCCGAAAGCAAAGGCGACGCCAAGGAAGCCAATGCCAAGTTCAGGAAAAGCCGCAGCGAGCACCGCGCTACCGCAGCCGCCGAAAACCAGCCAGAAAGTACCGAAAAACTCAGCCGATAGTTTATTCAACATGGAAACCCCCAAGGTTGCTGTAGTGAAACTGGCCGAATGCGAATCAGATATCCAAAACTATATCCTTGTCATATTCTTCCGGCAATATTGTTGAAAGCAAAGAATGTTTGCTATGCTTTGCTTCCTGGAACTGTTTTAACAGTAATGGCGCAAATTTATCCCAATTCTATTCTGATATTTATTAAAATATGCCACAAGATATTGAATTTATTCAAATAATTCAGCTGGCTATCTGCTCAAGATCGAAGGGAGCTTTTTATCGGGATTGCTTGCTTCCCATTGAAGGGATTGTCATGACCGGACTGTCCCGCGTCATATTTGCAATGGAGTCTTGGCCTTGGCATGGTCTTCTGTCTTCGGGACATTGCGAAAGGCGCTGCATGCGCGTTATAAGCGAAGGCAGGCACGGGGCGGTCCCGCAACCGGAAACAGCCATTTCATAGGCTGTCGCAGAGCATGACAGGGAGTTGGCGGTTTGAAGAGGTATCCGAAGACCAGAGGATCGAAAGACCTATGGGGTAGCGCCGCAACCATGGCGCTGATTTCCGTTCTTTCCGGATGCACGGCGACCGCATGGACGGAAAAGGTCAAGATCGACTCCACGCCGATGCCGACCGAGTGCGCCGGATGGCAGAAGATCGAACTCAAGCAGCGCACGACCATGGTTCTGCTGCGTCAGGACCCGAAGCTTGTCGTCGATATCGATTCTCACAATCTCAAGGGACGCAATCTCGGCTGCTGGCAGTAGACGGCAGCTTCCGTGCTGGGCCTCAGGCCGGGCGCGCCAACCTTATATCGACTTTCTCGATTGTGCCGCGGAGGGCGGGCAACATCGTCTCGAAACGGATATTTCGACCGGGCTCGATGCTTTTACGTGCCGGCTCCAGCAGGCGTTCGCGTTTTTGTCCGTCGCTATAAGTGATGCTGACGATCAGCGTCGGGGGCAGCCGGGTCTCACGACTTTCGTTCCTGATACTGGCGCCCACATTCAACACATTGCCTTCGGCACGCTCGGCAATCTTGGTGGTGATGTCCGTCACCTTCAACGCGGAAACGAGCGGCAGAGACGGCGAGGGGGTGGCTGCAACATCCGATGACCTGCTGGTCATGATCGTATAGCCGCCCGCCATCCAGAAAGCGGTCGTGGCGCAAAAGGCCACCAGCACCCAATAGGCGACGCCCTGGCCGCGTGCGGTTTCAACAGAAATTGCCGACTGGTCCGGTTTGCGGAAAAGGCTGAAGCCCGACCGCCCGCGCGGTGTGCCGGGCATTTGCCGTTCCGGCAGCACGGTTTCGAATTCTGCATCCTCGACATCGACGGCAAGCGATAGACGCCATCCAGCAGACGTCGAAGCGCGCTCATGCGTGCGCGCATTGTCTGCGGCTGATGATTGCTTCGCCATCATGAAGTCATCTTCCTCTGCGTTTCCTCGGTCATTCCGGCCGCATAGCACTACAGTTGCAAATTCGTCAGGCCGTGGCGAAACGAGTAATTTTCGAGCCCCGGAGCGGAGCGTACTTTTGGGTACGTGAGCACCGGAGCACAGGAAATTGCTCGTTGCAGACCGGCATCACGAAGAATGCAACCGTAGTGTTAGGCTGCCGCAAAATGGTTAATGCTTCGCTCGCGAATTTTTTAACGGCTGAAACGGGTCGGATTTAACGCAAGATTAACCATAGAGGGTAAAGGTCGATCCGATATTGATGCGACGCGCGAACGCTCGCGCGCGCGAAGAACCGAAGAGAAGCTGACCGGTGATACGTTTCGAGAATGTCGGCCTGAGATATGGAATGGGACCTGAAATCCTGAAGGATGTCAGTTTCCACATACCGCCGCGTTCATTCCAGTTTCTGACCGGCCCTTCGGGCGCTGGCAAGACGTCGCTGATGCGCCTGCTCTTCATGGCGCTGAAGCCGACACGTGGCCTGATCAACGTGTTCGGCAAGGATGTGGCGCGGCTCGACCATAGGGAGGTGCCGCTGCTGCGCCGCCGTATCGGCATTGTGTTTCAGGATTTCCGCCTGCTCGACCACATGACCACTTACGAGAATGTGGCGCTTCCGCTGCGGGTGCGCGGCAAGGAAGAAGCCACCTACCGGCACGAGGTGGAAGAACTGTTGCATTGGGTCGGCCTTGGCGACCGCATGGGCGTTCTGCCGCCGGTTTTGTCCGGTGGTGAGAAGCAGCGCGCCGCGATTGCGCGTGCGCTGATCGACCAGCCCGAACTGCTGCTGGCCGACGAACCGACCGGCAATGTCGATCCGCCGCTGGCCAAGCGCCTGTTGCGCCTTTTCACGGAGCTTAACCGCTCGGGCACGGCTGTCATCATCGCCACGCATGATCTTTCCCTGATGGATCAGGTCAATGCGCGGCGCATGATTCTGGAACATGGGCGGCTCGACATCTATGAATAAGCCCGGCAATGGCCGTCCAGGCGGCTGGCAAAAAACTTTGGATGATCTGAAGGTTCGTTTCGAAGACCTGAAGGATATGGTTCTGGTGCGGGTCGGCAAGCGCCGGCAGCGCAAGGGGCCGAGCCCGATTGTGCCCGATGGAAGCGTTACCGGCACCGCTTTGGTGACGGTTATCGCGATCATGACCTTTCTCGCCTGCCTGACCATGGGGGGCGTGTCGCTGGTTCGCGCATCGGCTGCCGCCTGGCAGAGCCAGATTGCGCGGGAGGCGACCATTCAAATCCGCCCGGTCGAAGGGCAGGATATCGAAAAGGCCTTGCAGCAGGCGAGCGACATCGCGCGCGGCTTTGCGGGCGTGAAGGCGACCAATATCATCGACAAGGATGCCACTGCGCGTCTGCTGGAGCCGTGGCTTGGCACCGGACTCAACATTGACGAACTGCCCGTGCCGCGTCTTGTCGTTGTGACCATTGATGAAAGCGCGCCGCCCGATTTCGGCACCATGCGAACCGAACTGACCCGCGCCATTCCCGCAGCCAGTTTCGACGATCACCGCACCTGGGTGGATCGGCTGGTGTCGATGGCGCATACCACGGTTCTGGTTGGCACGGCGGTTTTGTCGCTGGTGATTGCGGCGACTGTTCTCACCGTCATTTTCGCCACGCGCGGCGCGATGTCCGGCAACGGCCATATCATCGAGGTCCTGCATTTCATCGGCGCGGAATCGAAATTCGTGGCGCGTGAATTCGAATGGCATTTCTTCCGCACGGCGCTGAAGGGCGCCCTGTTCGGAGGCGCCGCCGCCATGCTGGTTTTCCTGATCTTTTCCTGGTGGGCTTCACGCCATATGGCGACGCCGGAAGGCGATCAGGCGGCCGCCATGTTCGGCAGCTTCGCCATTGGTCGCAGCGGCTATCTGGGTGCCGCCGCCATCATCATTCTGGTCAGCGTCCTGACCATGCTGACCAGCCGCCTGACGGTGATCCGCCAGCTCGCAACCATGGATGGTCCGGGAGTGCGCTCCGAATGACGATCTTTTGGCCCAATACGCACCGCCGCACGCGAATTCCTGGTAGCTTTCCGAGTTATCGCCGCAATGCTGCGTATGATAGCCAAAGGAACGACGGACGAATCGCGCGCGCATGGAGCGGCGGATACCGGGCGAGTAACGATGCGGTGGCAGAGAAACGAACAGCGGAAGAGTTGCAAGCTGGCGCCGTGGTCTGGCGGCGCAGTCCCCCTATCGTTGCCCCTTCATCCTTGCTGCTTGCGCCAACCCGATTCCTGTGGTCTGTCATGATGCGCATGCTCAGACGTTTTCAACCCATTTCCTTCGTGCTTTTTGCGTTGCTTCTGGCCTTTCTCGTCGGCTTTGTCGCCTTCGGGGAGAAAGTGACGAGCATGACACCGCCTGTGATTGACGAACCCGCCGATGCGATCGTGGTCCTGACCGGCGGTCAATCCCGCATTCAGGCTGCGGTCGATCTGTTGCAGGAAAAGCGCGGCAAGCGTCTGCTGATCAGCGGCGTGCACCCCTCGACCAATGAAAAATCCATACAGCGCGCCACCCATGCCGATCCGAGCCTGTTCGACTGCTGTGTCGATCTTGACCGTTCCGCCCGCAATACCGTCGGCAATGCCGAAGAAAGCGAGCATTGGATTCGCACCAATGATTACCATCGGGTGATCGTCGTCACGAACAATTATCATATGCCGCGCAGCATTCTGGAAATGTCCTACCGGATGAAGGACGTAGAGTTCGTGCCCTATCCGGTGGTGAACGCCGAGGGTCGTGGACAAAGCTGGGTCGCCGAGGGTGATACGCTGCGCGTGCTGTTCGTGGAATATGTCAAATATCTGGGCGCGCTCGTGCGCGTCGGCGCGTCGGAAATTTTCGGCTTCGACATTTTGAACGGCGTGGCCGGTCAGAAAATCAATCGGTAACAAACAGTAAAATCCCGGCGGGCAGTCACGGTTTTCTGTATGGAAAACGGGACAGTTCCTGATATACGAGTGCCCGAGATTTCGGAAAGCTAGGGTCTGACAGTTTTTCGAGATTGTGTCTCTCTCACGGGACGTGCTCTAGCCGGGACATTCGCCGACACGATGCTTCTCTATCTGCGTTCAATTCTCTTCAATGCGGCGTTTTACATCTGCACGCTGGTGCAGATGATCGTCTATACGCCGTTCTATTTCCTGCTGCCGCGCAAGAAGGCATGGATCGTGCCCAAGCTCTGGGCGCGGGTCAATCTCAAGCTCCAGAAGATCATTGCCGGGACGGATTACATCATTGAAGGGCTCGAGAATATCCCTGAGGGCGCCTATATCTGCGCGCCCAAGCACCAGTCGGCCTGGGATACCTATGCCTTCCTGCCTTATCTGGACGATCCGGTTCTGATCCTGAAGCGCGAATTGATGCGCATTCCGCTGTTCGGCTGGTATGTCGCCAAGATGGAGATGATCCCGGTGGATCGCGGATCGCGCGTCAAGGCGCTGCATTCGATCACCAAGGGCGCGGAAAAGGCCATTGCCGAAGGGCGTCAGATCCTGATCTATCCCGAAGGCACCCGCCGCGCGCCTGGCGCGCCGCCGCAATATAAATATGGCATCGTGCATCTTTACGATGCGCTTAATCTGCCGGTTTTGCCGATTGCCCATAATGCCGGGCTCTACTGGCCGCGCCGCAAATTTCTGCGCTTTCCGGGCACCATTCGTTGCCGCGTTCTGCCGCCCATTCCGGCGGGGCTTGAAAAGGAAGAATTTCTGCGCCGCCTGATCGAAACCACCGAAACGGCCTGCGACGAGCTTCTGGTTGCGGCAAGCCGCGATCCCAACCCACCCCCGATGCCACCGACAGCTGTTGAACGATTGAAGGAACTGGGCGTTTTACCGCGCCCTTAGAGCGCGTTTCGATCTGATTGGATCAGATCGGCGCTCTAACTGTTTGTTGTAACGCGCATCTTGTCCGAAAACCGTTTCACACTTTTCGGGATGCGCTCTAAATCTTCGACATCCTTCCCTTTGAACATCAGCTAAATGACAATTGGTCGCGTTTTATTGAACTTTCGTTTTTCTTGCACGGAAACATGAAACCCGTTATCAGAGCGCGACACGAAAGGACCCATCATGAATATTGATGCCATTTCCATCGGAACCAATCCTCCCGAAGACGTCAACGTCATCATCGAAGTTCCGGTCGGCGGCCAGCCGATCAAGTACGAGATGGACAAGAAGTCCGGGGCTCTGATCGTTGACCGTTTTCTCTACACGCCGATGACCTATCCGGGCAATTACGGTTTCGTACCGCATACGCTCTCGGAAGACGGCGATCCGATTGACGTTCTCGTCTGCAACACCCGTCCGCTGGTGCCGGGTTCTGTGATCAATGTCCGCCCGATCGGCGTTCTGGTCATGGAAGACAATTCCGGCAAGGACGAAAAGATCATCGCCGTTCCGTCGCCGCACCTGACGCGCCGTTACGAGAAGATCCATGATTACACGGATATGCCGGAAATCACGCTGAAGCAGATCGCGCATTTCTTCGAGCATTACAAGGATCTGGAACCCGGCAAGTGGGTCAAGATCGGCGATTGGGGCGATGAAGACTACGCCCGCAAGTTCATCGTCGAAGCGATTGAACGCGCCAAGGGCAAGTAATCGCCCATTTCATGAATTGAGTTCAAAACAAAAGCGCCCGATGGATCATCGGGCGCTTTTGTATTTGATGTCTGCTTTGCCGATCAGAGGAAGAGCGGCAGCAGTGTCGTCCACATGAACTGGCGAATGAAGAAGATGATCAGGAGCAGGATGATCGGCGAAATGTCGATCCCCCCGAGATTGGGCAGGAGATTGCGGATCGGGCGCAGAACCGGCTCGGTTACCTTGTAGAGGAACTCTCCGACAGAGGCCACGAAGCGATTGCTGGAATTGACGACATTGAACGCATAGAGCCACGAATAAATGGCGCTGGCGATGATGATCCACGTATAGATGTCGAGCGCCAGATCAATGGTGCGGAACAATGCTATCATGAGTGTCTGTCTCCTTGACGATTGGCCGAGATGTAGCGATTGCTGCGTTTAAGGACAAGTGCCCGATGGAATGTCGGCTCAACTTTCGTGACTGAAATGCCGTTCTGCGGCGTTATTCAAGCCCATTTGGATGCGCTTTATTCTCTGATCGCCGCATTTATCGTTAGTGTTTGCTAATATTATGTGCGGTGTTGCTATGCTCCGTAATAAATGCCAAGTGAATTCGGCAATGCTGGCTGGATTTGGCTGAACGGATAAAACGGCAATGAATATTTCAGAAAATGGTCGCGATCCCTATAAGGACCGCAAAAGCATCGAGTTTTCTTTCCGCGCCAAACGGTTTGCTCATATCCAGAAGCTGATCGAAGCCGCACTTGCCGAAAAGCCTGAAGGCGAAAAGGTAGAGATTCTCGATCTTGGCGGATCGGAAAAATATTGGCTGATCGGCGAAGCCTTCATTGAAGCCAACCGCGACCGCCTGCATTTCACACTGATCAATCCTGAAAAGCAGGAAGAGAAGGACACGGAAACTTTCACCTTTCTGGTCGGTGACGCAACCGACCCGGCGCTTTTTGCCGGGCGGACTTTCGACGTCGTTCATTCCAATTCGGTGATCGAACATGTCGGCGACTGGGCTGCTATCACGCGATTTGCGGAAAATACGCGCAGGCTGTGCAGGCGCTACTATATGCAGACGCCGAATTACTGGTTTCCCTACGAACCGCATTTCCGCTTTATCGGTTTTCAGTGGCTGCCGGTGGCGGTGCGCATCTGGCTGATGACCAAGATGCGGCTGGGCTTTTTCGAGCGTCAGAAAAGTGCCGAGGAAGCCCGTTTTCACGTGGAATCGATCCGGCTTCTAACCACCGGGCAGGTGCGCGAGCTCTTCCCGGATGGGCGGATCGAGTTTGAAAAGATTGCCGGTTTGGCGAAATCCATTCTCGCGATCAGGGACTGATCGCTTCTCATCACCCTGCTCGGTCAATCGAAATCACGCGGCAGGTGTGATTTGGCGGCAATCAAATTGCCGACATGTTCCAGCGCATGATCGCGCACGCGCATGTCGCGCAGATGTTTCAGCGTATTGGCCACATAGTCGATATTTGCGCCCGATTCGCCACGCGCGGATGCAACAATCGCTGCCGCGTCCTCGGCCTTGAGCGCGCCCGCATATTGCACATGGCGGCGGTCGGCCACATAGACCAGTCCCTGAACATCGCGTCCGTCGTGGAGGCGCAGCCGCAGCCTCTTTTCGTGGTAGACATTGTTCGACATTTCGCGTTCGCGCAAATAGACCATCACCTCCTCGGTCATCTCGCCCGGCACGCGAAAGGCCATGCCAAGGCAGGAGCCGCCCGCGTCCAGGCCAAGCACCAGTCCGGGATGGTCGGGCGAGCCGCGATGAAAATGCGAATAGATGCAAAGGCTGCGGCGATAGCCGTGCAGACGGGCGCGAACGGTTTCCACATGCGCGAAGCCGGGACGCCACATCAGCGAGCCATAGCCGAAAACCCAGAAATCACTCGACCGCTTTTCATCGATACTGTGTGTCATGATGGTATAGTATTTGCCGTCTCGTGGTGGATTTCCATGGGTAATTAATGGATATCCCTCGTTTTTTCTGAACCGCCCCTTCACAAGACTCATTCCTGCCATAATATGGCCAAGAGTGAGGGAGAGCTAAACATTGTATCGAAAGATGCGTCGCTGGCGGCTTTGCCGCTTCTCAGACTCTAATCTCTGACCGACATAAGGTTTTTCGATGATGCATCCCGGAACGGAAGCTGGAACGAAACAACGGAAATCCAGAAAGCGGCAGATTGCGCTCGGCATTTTCCTGATCGTTTTGGCCGCTGCCTATACAGCCGGGTGGTTCTATGTGTCCGACCGTCTGCAAACGCGCGCGACGGCGGATATGGCCAAGCTTTCCGCCCAGGGCATTGGCGTGCGCTGCGAGGATTTGCGCACCAGCGGCTATCCTTTGCGGGTCAATGTGGTCTGCGACAGCATTTCCTGGCAGAAGCCGAGCGCCGGGATGGCTTTTCGCGCCGGGCGTTTCACCTCGGGTTCACCGGTCTATGCGCCGCGCTCGCTCAGCAACGATCTGACCGGACCTGCCTTTATTGAATTCCCCGGATTGCAACCGCTTGAAGTCAACTGGAGCAAGTTCAGTTCCAACACCCGCCTTGCCCGCCCGTTCCCGACCGAGATCGCGCTCGAAGCGCGCGACATCGTGGTCGGTCGCCGCACCGAAGCCACCACGACAGAGCCCCTGAGCAGTCTGGAGCAAATGGATTTCAGCATGAGCGCTGCCGAGGGCGCGCTGAAGCTGACGGGCCGCTTTGCGGGGCTGAAGCTTGCAGCACCGGTGATCGGTAACGCCAAGAGCCCTGAGATCGACGGTGTTGCCGATATCGAGATCGCCGATGCCGCCACACTTCTGGCGTCCAGCTCTTCCGATTTCAGTCAGCGCCTTCGCGGCCATAGCGGCACCATCAATCAGGCATTTCTCTCCATGCCCAATGGGGCAATGGTCTCGCTGACCGGCCCGTTTTCAATTGATGACGAAGGGCTGATCAATGCCGACGTGAAGCTCACGCTGGTCAATGCCCAGTCGCTGGCGCAGGCAGGTCAGACGGTTTTCCCCGAGCAGGGCAGCAATATCGCCACCATCCTCTTCGCGCTTTCAGCCATGCCGAAAGACGAAAACGGCAATCCCATGCTGGAGATTGCCGTTCGCAAGGGCAAGGCTAACGCCGGGTTCATTCCGCTTGGGCGTTTACCGGCGTTGTAGGGGAGTAGGGGGAATAAGGGAGTAGGGCAGTATGTTGGAGCGCATCCCGAAAAGTGTGAAACGGTTTTCGGATAAGATGCGCGTTAAAAATGGCTGCCCTATCCGTTGCCTTACTTCTTTTCGGCGGTGCGCGTCGCAGCTTGACGGCCAAAGTCGGGCGCATCCACTTCCTGACCCGCATCGATAATGCCACGGCGCACCGCACGCGTGCGCGTGAAGAGGTCGAACAAGGCCTCTCCGTCGCCCCAGCGGATCGAGCGTTGCAAGGACGCTAGATCTTCTGAGAACCGCCCCAGCATTTCAAGGATCGCGTCCTTGTTATGCAGGCAGACATCGCGCCACATGGTTGGGTCCGATGCAGCCAGACGCGTGAAATCGCGGAAACCGGATGCGGAATATTTGATGACTTCCGATTTCGTCACCTGCTCCAGATCGCTGGCCGTGCCGACGATGTTGTAGGCGATGATATGCGGCAGATGCGAGACGATGGCCAGCACCAGGTCATGGTGCTGAGGGTCCATGTGGTCAAGCCGCGAACCGCAGGCCGTCCAGAAGGCGGTGAGCTTTTCCAGCGCCACTTCATCGGTGTCGGGAAGCGGCGTGAGGATGCACCAGCGATTGTTGAACAGCTCGGCAAAGCCGGCGTCCGGGCCTGAATATTCCGTTCCGGCCAGCGGGTGGCCCGGAATGAAATGCACGTTGGCGGGCAGTTCCGGCTGCATCTGCGCAATCACGGAAGCTTTCGTGGAGCCGACATCGGTGACGATGGCGCCAGGCTTCAGGCTTCCCGCGATCTGCTTTGCGACGGTGCCGGACGAACCGACCGGCACCGAGACGATAACCAGATCGGCATCCCTGACCGCTTCGGCGCTGTCGGTCGTGTAGCTGTCGCCGAGGTTCAGTTCCTCGGCGCGCTTCAGGGTCTCGGCGCTGCGGGTTGCGATTGCGATGTGCTTGGCAAGGCCTTCGCGACGGATGACGCGCGCCAGCGACGAACCGATGAGGCCGATACCGATCAGCGCGATTTTATCAAAATGGATCGTAGACATTGATCTTACTTTAAAAACTCGGTGAGTGCGGCAACGACGCCGCGATTGGCTTCTTCCGGTCCGACAGTCATGCGCAGCGCGTTGGGGAAACCGTATCCGCCAACGCGGCGCAGAATATAACCGCGCTTGGAAAGCCACTCATCCGCCTTGTCCGCCGAATGGGCGGCGTCTTCAGGGAAATGGATCAGAAGGAAATTCGTCACCGAAGGTGTCACCCGCAGGCCGAGCTTTGTGAACTCATCCGTCAGCCAGGACAGCCACTTGTCGTTATAGGCGACCGACTTTTCGACATGGTTGCGGTCGCGAATAGCTGCCGCACCGGCGGCAATCGCTGCCGAGTTCATGTTGAACGGGCCGCGAATGCGGTTGACCGCGTCGATCACATGGGCTGGCGCATACATCCAGCCGATCCGCAGGCCCGGAAGGCCATGGATCTTCGAGAAGGTGCGGGTCATCACGACATTCTCGTTCGACGACACCAGTTCGAGACCAGCCTCATAATCGTTGCGGCGCACATATTCGGCATAGGCAGCGTCGAGGATAAGCAGGACGTGCTTCGGCAGGCCCGCATGCAGGCGGCGCACTTCTTCAAACGGCAGATAGGTGCCGGTCGGGTTGGCCGGATTGGCGATGAAGACAACCTTGGTGCGCGGTGTGATGCCCGCAAGAATGGCGTCCACATCGATGCGCGCATTGCTTTCCTTCACCGTTACCGGTGTTGCACCGGCGGCCAGCGTCTGGATCTTGTAAACGGCAAAGCCATGTTCGGTGATGATGGCTTCGTCACCCGGCGCAAGATAGGTCTGGCAGAGCAGGCCAAGCAACTCGTCCGAACCGTTGCCGCACATGATGTTGCCAATGTTCAAGCCTTGCGTTTCGGCAATCGCCTCACGCAGCGCCAGCGCTTGTCCGTCGGGGTAAAGTTCCAGCTTTTCGCCCGCGTATCGATAGGCCTCCACCGCATGGGGGCTTGGGCCGATGGGGGTCTCGTTGGAGGAGAGCTTATAGACCTTGGCAACGCCTTCCACATGTTCCTTGCCGGGCACATAGGCTGCGATGTTGAGCAGGCCGGCCTTGGGCTGGGGACGGGAAAGGTTTTGCTGATCGGTCATGATTTTGGCTCCGCCAAAAGAACAGTGTTGATGAACGGGACACTCAAGGGATTTGAGCCCCGATGCGACATAAACCGCCATGGGCGCGAAGTCGAGAAAAACCTTGTTTTCAAGGGAAAAGCGTCAGGTTTCCGCTTCTTTCTGCTTTGCTTTGCGCAGTCCTCCGACGGGGGTTCCGAGTACCGGTACGAAAACACGCCGCGACGAGCGCTGCGCAACCGGCAGGCCCTGATAGAGACGCTTCTGGGCTTCCACCACCAGAACGCCGGAGAAAAGCGGCCAAAGCCGCCGCCCAAGACCTTCCAGTGCCAGACAGGGGCGCATCATCCAACGACGCGTGGCGGGTGGAAAATGCAGCGCGTCGCTGACGGTGTTGACCGTGAAATTGGCTTCGCGCAACAAGGTGGAAAGCTGGTCGCGGCTATAAGGCCGGCCGCTGCCGAAAGGTGTGTGTTCGAAGCGGGCCCAGACGCCGCGTCGGTTCGGCACCACGATCACCAGCCGACCATTGGGGGCGAGCACGCGCCACATTTCCTTCAGCGTTTCCGGCGCGCTTTCGGCATATTCCAGTGCATGAACCATCAAAATGCGGTCGATGGAGGAGTCCGGCAGAGGCAATTCTTCGTCAAACACCAATGCCGTGGTGGATTTTTCCGCCGACGGCCAGGCGATAGCGCCCTGTCCGGCTGGCATGAACGCAAAAGTGCGTTCGGTATCGGCGCTGAACCGATCGAGATAGGGCAGGCTGTAGCCCATTCCGATGAGACGTTCGCCCGGAACACGTTCCCAAAGACCGGCAATCGCCATGCGTATGGCGCGCTCGGCCAGATGACCGAGTGTCGTGTCGTAAAAGGAGCGCAGTTCGATAATGTCCGGGTGCATGCGGGCACGCTATATCAAATCCTGTCGTCAGGAAATGGATATAAGCCTGCGCCTATTGACAGGCGGGGTGCATTTTCGTGAAAGCGTGCTATAGAGCGTGCCTTCCGTATCGAAGCAAAAGAAGATCAGGAGAGAACCGGCAATGCCAGAAGTCGGCGGCAAGACGATAGAAATTCTGTTCAGTCCGGAAGATATTGCCGGTCGCAATCTTGAACTGGCGAAGGCTATTGCCGAACGCAAGTTTCACAATCTGCTGACGATTTCTATTCTCAAGGGCTCGTTCATTTTCGCAGCCGACCTCATCCGCGCCATGCATGATGCAGGCGTTGAACCGGATGTCGAGTTCATCACCGTTTCCAGCTATGGCAAGGGCACGACCAGCACCGAAGTTCGCCTGCTGCGCGATATCGACAGCGAAGTTCGTGATCGCGACGTGCTGTTGATCGACGATATTCTGGAATCAGGCAAGACGCTCAAATTCGTCCGCGAACTGATGCTGGAACGCGGTGCGCGCAGCGTCAGCATCGCCGTCCTGCTCGACAAGAGCGTGCGGCGCAAGGTCGATCTGGAGGCGGATTTCGTCGCCTTCGAATGCCCCGACTATTTTGTCGTCGGCTACGGCATGGACGTGGCCCATTCGTTCCGGCAGCTGCCGTATGTCGGACACGTTAAAGATTAATTTGCTAAACAGCTTTTAGTCGAACTGTAACAGGCGCTGCAGATATTCTTTTTCCATCTGCGGCGTCAGGGCATTGCCGAGCCTGCGGCGGATCTCATCCAGAATTTCGCGCGCGCGCTGAATATCGATTTCACCGGGAATTTTGGTTCCGCTGCCGTCATCGGCTCCCATGCCCTGCTGGCGTCCGAGCGGATCTCGGCCACGCGCACCATTGGCGCCGTTCTGGCCTTGCCCGTCCTGACCCATCGCCTGCTGCATCTTTTGCATCATGTCGCGTCCGGCGCGGCGCAAGGCGTCAAGAGCGCTGCCCTGATTGTCGTTGGCTTCTGCGCCTTCATTGCGCCCCAGCGCTTCGGCGGCATTGCCCATGGATTTTCCGGCATCGCCGAAATCCTTGCCGGGTTCGATGCCCATGCCTTTCAGGTCTTCCGTGAGCTTCTGCAATTCCTGTTGCAGTTGCTGCTGCTGCTGTTGCAGCTTGCGCATGGCCTCTGCCGTCTTTTCATCCGTCGGGCCGCCCTGCTGCGAGCCGCCACCCTTGGAGCCGTCATCGCCGGGGAAAAGGCCTTCCATGTCTTCGGCTTCGCCTTGAATACCCGCACCCGGATTGCTGTCGAACTGGCGCTGCTGCTGCTGGTCGAGATTGAAGGTCTCATTCATCATCTGCTGCTGGCGGCGCATCAGGTCGCCAAGCTTGTTCATCTGCTGCTGCATCTGCCCTTGCTGGCCCTGCTGTCCCTGACCTTGCTGGCCGGGTTGCGCCTGTCCCATCTGCAAATTGTTCATCAGGTCCTGCAATTGCGAGAGAAGCTGTTCGGCCTGATCGCGGGAACCCTGACGGGCCAGATTTTCGATCTGGTCCATCATGCGCTGCAGGTCTTTTTCCGTCAGCATCCGCGCATTGGGGTCAGGCGCTGACTGGCGGGCATTCGGGTTTTGCTGCTGGCGCTGGGCGAATTCGCGCAGGAAGTCCTGCATCGCCTTGCGCAGATCGGCGGTGAGTTTCTCGATCTCTTCCTGCGAAGCACCGTTTTGCAGGGCATTTTTCAGGGCTTCCTGCGCCTGACGCAGACGCCTTTCGGCTGCCGATAGATTGCCGTCCTCGATACCGAGCGCTACCTGCCACATATAATCGGCGGCATCGCGAAGCGAATCATCGCTGCGCGCCAGACGAAGCTTTGTGCGGATGGTCACGAGGCCCAAATAATGCGCGGCGTTCTTGATGGTTTCTTCCGGGCGCAGCATCAGGGCCGACAGCATGTCCAGCACATGGTCGCGCTGGTTGGCATCAAGCGCCAGAATACGCCGCTGTTCGGCAATAGCGCGCGCCAGCGGATTGCTGAAAGGCCGCTCGGGAAGCGTTATCGTCTTGGTTTCGCTGCGGCCAACCTGACCTGCCGCGTCGGTGACGACGAGGGTCAGCGCTATCTTCTGGCCCGCCCATGGATGTTCGGTCAGGTCTTTTGACGTGGTGGCTTCCTTCACGCCGCGGCGTGGCAGCGCGAGCGGTAGTTCCGGCGCTTCGTAAAGCGGGGAAGCTTCTTCATCTTCATCGATTTCCAGCGGTACGATTTCGGCAAAAGCCTTGGCTGGCATATAGTCGTCATCGATCGCGTAGGTCAGTTGCAACGTGCCGTTCAGCGCGCGACCGGGCTCCTTGGTAAAGCGGATTGTCGGCGGCGTGTCCGGCGTCACCGCAAATTTCCAGCGCGCATCCGTGCCGGAAAGGGTCACAGTTTCGTCTTCGCGTAAATCGTAACGGAAATTGCGGCTGCCATCGACAGCGCTTTCTTCCGGCGTCTGTACCGGCCTCAGCCCTTGGGCTTGCGTTTGCTCTTCCTTGGGGGCAACGGGCTGAACTTCCCGCTGCTCGCCTTCTGCATTGGTTGCGGTGAGGCGCTCCGAGCTGCCGCCGATGACACGTACCGAAAGCACACTGCCCTCAGGGACATTGATCGCTTCGGCATTGCGGCTGTTGTCGGCGCTGGCCGTCAGGAAGACCGGCGCGCGGCCCGTATAGCGTGGCGGCGTCACCCAGGCATCGACGCGGGCAAGAGCAGTGCCATCGCCGGGGCGAATGTGAAAAGCGTCGGCAATGCGCCCGCTGCCAGCACTGGACGTATAGGCGAGCGCCGTGATGAACAGCAGCACCACACCGGCGCGCAGACCGTAAGGATCGCGTTCCGGCAGGCGCGGTCGCGGCAGGCCGGATTGCAGGTTCCTGAGCCGTTCGGCCATACGCTTCTGATGTTCGCGCCAGAGAGCCTGCGAAAAAGGATCGTGTGTGCCGGTGGCCATGTGGCCGGACTGCACGGCCAGCGGCTCATGCACAAGGCCATTCACCGCTTCGATCCGCGCCGTCACATCGTCTTGGGTTGGCTGGCAGAAGCGAGACGGAAGATAGAGCGCAACCAGCCCTGCCAGTGCGAAGATCGTCAGCACGGCGATATGCAGCCAGCGCGGCATCATGCTGAACAGGCCAAACCAGCTGATGCTTGCGAAAAGGGCTGCCAGCAGAATCAGCGGCAGGACCAGCGGCCACAAACGTTCGAAAGCAACGGACAGGAAGGTGCGCAGACGGAGACGCCGCAACACAGCGCCGTCGCCTGAAAACAGGCGCAAAAAGGCATCCCGCATCAATTGCGGCTTGTCCTTCTTGTCATGGCCTTGATCCGTCATCCGGGCTTTCTGCTCTGTCTGCCAGCGTGCAATAGAATGACAGGATAACATGCATCATGGCAAAGGCGAGGCTTTGCCATGATTAATATGGGCCCTGATTAATTGGGCCCGATGGCCTACAGCCAGTCCGGTATGGAATCGAGCGCAAGCAGCTCTTCGTAAGTGTGGCGTGGGCGAACGACATGGAAGCGGTCACCATCCACCAGAACTTCTGGCACGAGCAGGCGACTATTATAAGTGCTCGACAGAACCGCGCCGTAAGCGCCAGCGGTGCTGACTGCGATCAGATCACCGGGCGCTGGCTTTGTCGTTTCCCGGTCGAGGCCGAGATAGTCGCCCGTTTCGCAAACAGGCCCGACGAAATCGGCGCGGATGCGCGGTGCGTCATCCTTTGCCAGCCTGACCGGACGGATATCGTGGAATGCTTCATAAAGCGTCGGGCGGATGAGATCGTTCATCGCGGCATCGACGATGATGAAGTTCTTCGCATCGCCTTCCTTGACGAAAATCACTTCCGTCACCAGCAGACCGGCATTGCCGACGATCAGACGGCCCGGCTCGAAAACGGTCTTGAGGCCGAGCGGCTTGATGTGCTTGGCAACAATTTCCGCATAGGCCACGGGCAGCGGCGGCGGGTTGTTGTCGGTGCGGTAGGGAATGCCGAGACCGCCGCCAACATCGACATGGCGGATATTGTGGCCATCGGCGCGCAATTCCGTCACCAGCTGCGCCATCAGCGCAAAGGCATTGTCGAAGGGTTCAAGATCGATGATCTGGCTGCCGATATGCATATCGATGCCGACCACGTCGATGCCCGGAAGGCTGGCCGCACGGGCATAGGCCTCACGCGCCTTGACGCGCGGAATGCCGAACTTGTTTTCAGACTTGCCAGTCGAGATCTTGGCGTGGGTCTTGGCGTCAACATCCGGATTGATGCGCAGCGATACCGAGGCAACCTTGCCAGCGGCAACGGCGCGGGCCGAGAGAATTTCCAGCTCCGGTTCGGATTCGACGTTGAAGCAGTAGATACCGGCCTGTAGCGCGAAATCCATTTCGCGCGGCGTCTTGCCGACGCCGGAAAAAACGATCTTGCTGGCAGGAATGCCAGCGGCGAGCGCACGGCGGATTTCGCCTTCCGACACTGTATCGGCGCCAGCGCCGAGTTTGGCCAGCGTCTTCAACACGGCCTGATTGGAATTCGCCTTCAGCGCATAGGCGATCAGCGGTTCCATATCGGCGAAAGCTTCGCTGAACACGCGGAAATGGCGCTCGATCGTGGCGCGGGAATAGACGTAGAACGGCGTGCCTACCGCCTTGGCGATTTCAGGCAGGCTGACATTTTCGGCGTGCAGCATACCGTCGCGATATTCAAAATGATTCACGGAAGATAGTCCTTAAGAACTAGAGCAGCTTATCAAGAATGAAAGGCTTGTCTTCCTTGGGTTTCGGCTTGGTATGCCCTTGATCGTCGGTGATCAGCGACGACGGAGGCGGCTCAAGCGGGCCTTTGCGTCCACAGGCGGCAAGTGTGGCCGCGAGTGCGGCGATCATAAGCACGGTCGAAATAGCGGAGCGGCCTGTCATCAGCTTTGGTTCCTGAATCAAAATCTCTTTGCGCTAGCTGTAACGCAAAATTCTCAAGAGTGAAATCATCCGTTGACCGGATGATTTCACATGACTTTATCTTGAACGGCGATCAGTGTTTGAATCAAAAAGCGGCAGGCCGTGGCGAAAATGGTGATTTCGAGAACCGGAGCTTGAGCCGTACTTTTGGGTACGTGAGCCTAGGTAAGCGCAGAAATTGCCATTTGCAGACCGGCATGGCGACTTTTAGATCAGACACTCACGCCTTCACGATACGCTTTTTCCAGTACCGGATCTGGCGGCGCACTTCCTGCGGGGCCGTGCCTCCGAAGGACTGACGGCTCTTGACCGATTTCTCAACGGTGAGATAGCCGAAGATCGCATCGGTGATGCCGGGATGGATCGATTGCAGCTCTTCCAGCGAGAGCTTGGCAAGGTCGACCTTGCGGCTTTCGGCCAGTGCCACAGCGCGGCCCGTGACGTGATGCGCTTCGCGGAAGGGCAGGCCCAGTTCCCGCACCAGCCAGTCGGCCAGATCGGTTGCTGTGGAATAGCCTGAACCGGCAGCTTTCTTCATGGATGCGACATTGATGGTCAGGTCGCGCACCATGCCAGCCATGGCGGCGATGGCAAGTTCCAGATTTTCGGCAGCGTCGAAGACCTGTTCCTTGTCTTCCTGCATGTCCTTGGAATAGGCGAGCGGCAGGCCCTTCATGATGGTCAGAAGAGCAACCAACGAACCGTTGATCCGGCCGGTCTTGGCGCGCACCAGTTCGGCGGCATCCGGGTTTTTCTTCTGCGGCATGATGGACGAGCCGGTGGAGAAGGCGTCGGACAGGCGCACAAAGTTGAACTGTGGCGTCGACCAGATGACGATTTCTTCGGCAAGGCGCGACAGATGACCGGCGCAGATGGCGCTGAGCGACAGGAATTCCAGCGCATAGTCGCGGTCGGAAACGCTGTCGAGCGAATTGCGGGTCGGTTCGCGGAAGCCGAGCGTCTTCGCCGTCATGTGGCGGTCGATCGGGAAGCCGGTGCCTGCAAGGGCGGCAGCGCCCAGCGGCGATTCATCCATGCGCTCGATGGCGTCACGCACGCGGGACAGATCGCGCCCGAACATTTCCACATAGGCCATGCAATGATGACCAAAAGTGACAGGCTGTGCGGTCTGGAGATGGGTGAAGCCCGGCATGACGGTTGCCGCATGTTCTTCGGCGCGTTCCAGAAACGCTTCGATCAGGTTTTTCAGGGCGGCGGCGGTCTTTTGCAGTTCCTGCTTCACCCAGAGGCGGAAATCGACAGCCACCTGATCGTTGCGCGAGCGGGCGGTGTGCAGGCGTCCGGCGGAAGGGCCGATCAGATCGGCCAGCCGCGCCTCGATATTCATGTGAATGTCTTCGAGCTTGCGCGAGAAGGTGAACTTGCCGTCCTCAATCTCCTTGAGGATGGTTTTCAGGCCCAGCTCGATCTGTTTGTGATCGTCTGCCGTAATGATGCCCGTCTTTGCGAGCATGGCTGCATGGGCGAGCGAGCCTTGGATGTCTTGCGCGTAGAGCTTGCGGTCGAAGCCGATCGATGCATTGATCTCTTCCATGATCGCATCGGGTCCTGAGGCAAAACGGCCGCCCCACATCTGATTGCTTGATTTTTGTTCGCTCATGCTCATATGCCCCGAGTGACGATTTGGCCGGATATTAGAAAGAAGTGACGCGACATGGCAGAAGACAACGAAAAGGCGAAATCGGGAAATCGCAAGATCGTCCTTCTTGCAGCCCTTGCCGGTGTCATTGCCGGTATCGGGGCGGTATACGTGATGGAGCGCCCCTCTGGCAATGTGGTAGCCGCTAATGTTTCTGCCGAAAATGACGAAGCGTCCGCCCAATGCGCCTTAAAAGCGGATTCCGTGAAGGCGCTCGACGCGGCTGCAACCGGCGGCGTGGCCGCCATGCGCCCGGCGGAAAAGCCGATTTCCGTCGCGCATCTTGCCTTCACCGGCCCTGACGGCAAGCAGATGACGCTTGGCGATTACAAGGGCAAGTCGCTTCTCGTCAATCTCTGGGCGACATGGTGCGCGCCATGCCGCGAGGAAATGCCAGCGCTGGACAAATTGCAGGCCGAAAAGGGCGGTAAGGATTTCGATGTGGTGGCAATCAATATCGACACAGGCTCCGACGACAAGCCGAAGGGCTTTCTGAGCGAGATCGGCATCAAGAACCTCACGCTGCATCGCGATGCGACCATGGCGAGTTTCAATGAGCTGAAGCGGAAGAACCTTGCTTTCGGTCTGCCGGTCACGCTTCTGGTCGATAAGGATGGCTGCCAGATCGCCTCCATGAACGGCCCCGCCCCATGGGAAGGGCCTGACGCCATGAAACTGATCGAAGCAGCGCAAAAACTTTAACGCTCGACAAAGGGGCGAATTGGTGGCTTGCTCCTTTTTCAAAGGAGAGATCCCCATGAGCCTCGACGTCTGGCTTGCATTTACCGCCGCATCCATTGTGCTGCTGATCATTCCGGGGCCGACGGTTCTGCTCGTCGTATCCTATGCGCTGGGGCAGGGTTGGAAGACGGCTTTTCCGATGGCGGTGGGCGTGGCGCTTGGCGATTTCACGGCGATGACGCTCTCGATGCTGGGTGTCGGCGCTTTGCTTGCCGCTTCCGCAGCCGTGTTCACGGCGGTCAAATGGATCGGTGCTGCCTATCTCGTCTGGCTCGGCATCAAGCTGTTCCGGGCAGGCGGTACGATGAATGCGAAGGCGCGGCATGACAAGGTGCATCCGGCAAAGATGCTGGTTCATGCTTGGCTGGTGACGGCGCTCAACCCGAAAAGCATTACTTTCTTCGTGGCGTTTCTGCCGCAGTTCCTCAGCCCGCATCGGGATTTTCTGACCCAGATGCTGGTTTTTGAGAGCACTTTTCTGGTGCTCGCTTTCCTCAATGCTTTCGCTTATGCGCTGACGGCGGCACGGGCGCGGCGCTTCTTTGCCAGCGAGCGGGCCTTGCGGATTTTCAATCGCGCAGGCGGTACTCTGCTGATTGGGGCTGGTGTGGCGACCGCCACGATCCGCTCAAGCTGAAGTAAACCCACCCCGTTTCAGCCTCACAATGGCAAGATCGAGCGCTGACAGAAAGGCCGAACGGTCCTTGGGCGAGAACGGTGCCGGGCCGCCGGTGATCTCGCCTGCGGAGCGCAGCGAATCCATCAGATTGCGGGTCGCGAGCGTATTGCCGATGGTGCTTTGGGTGTGAACGCGTCCATTGGGCGCGATGACCGATGCGCCCTTCTCAAGCGAACGGCTGGCCAGCGGAATATCGGCGGTGATGACGATAGCGCCCGGTTGTGCATTCTCGGCGATCCAGTCGTCGGCGGCGTCGAGCCTGTCCGATACCACAACCCGCTCCACCCGTTCGGCATCGCGCGGGATTGCCACGAAACTATTGGCGACCAGCACGACAGGCAGGCCGTGCCGTTCGGCCACACGGTAGATTTCAGCCTTCACCGGACATGCATCGGCGTCGACAAGAACACGGATCGTATTGGTTTCAGTGGTCATCTGTTCTCCATAAAAGGAGTGCTGGCTTTTGGCAAATTGAACGCTGCAATCAGATTTATGCGATAGGCGTTTCGGGCGAAGCGGTATATGGCGGGCCAAAATAAGAGAGTTTGCCATGGCCGCCCGCTTCTTCCCCCTTATGTTCGTCCTGCTCTGGGCCACCGGCTTCATCGGGGCCGGGCTGTCCATGCCTTATGCAGAACCCTTTACCTTCATGGCGGTGCGGTTCTCCATCGCAGCGGTCATCATGACGCTTTGGGCGCTGGCGAGCAGGGCCACATGGCCGAAAGGGGCGACGCTGGTTCATGCGGCTATCGCCGGTTGTCTGATCCACGGCGCTTATCTCTCGGCACTGTTCTGGGCCGTGCATCACGGTCTGCCCGCTGGCATGTCGGGTCTGGTCGCGGGTCTGCAACCCATGCTCACCACGCTGATCGCCGCCATGCTTCTTGGCGAAAGGGCAAGCGGACGCCAATGGGCGGGACTGCTGATCGGTTTTCTTGGCGTTGCCATGGTCGTCTGGCCGAAATTTTCGGCAGGCAGCGGCGTCGATCCGAAAAGCCTTGCGGCGGCATTTTTTGCCGTGCTTGCCATCAGCACCGGCACGGTCTGGCAGAAGCGTTTCGGCACGACCGGCGATCTGAAAACCGGCACGGCTGTTCAGTATATTGCTGCTGCCGCGCTGACGGCGCTTTGTGCGTTCAGTTTCGAAACCCGGGTGATGATCTGGTCCCCACAGCTCATTTTCGCGCTGGTCTGGCTGACGCTGGCGATTTCCATCGGCGCTATTCTGGCGCTTCTGGTGATGATCCGCGAAGGCGCGATGTCGAAAGTCGCGTCGCTGTTCTATCTCGTGCCCGGGACGGCAGCGATCATGGCCTATCTGATTTTCGGCGAGACGCTCGGCCCGATTCAGATTGCTGGCATGGTCGTGACGACTTTGGGCGTTGCCCTGACGACGATGAAGCGCTGATTATTCGACGATCAAATCCGGCTGCTGTTCGCGTTTGCGGAAATTCATGATTGCCGCATTGATTTCAGCGCCGATGATGAAGATTGCCGACAGCATATAGAGAAAGACGATTGCCACCATGATCGAGGCTAGGCCCGCATAGGTGGAGACATAATTGGCAAAAGTCTCAAGATATTTTGCAAAGGCGGTCGCAGCGGCGAGCCAGGCGACAAGCGTGACGAGGATGCCGGGCAGGATATCCCCAAGACTGCGGCGTCCGGCTGGCAGCCAGATATGCACCATGAACAGCGCCAGAACCAGAACGGCTACGGCGATGCTGTAGCGCCAGAAGGCGATGGTGCCGGTGAAGGGCGCAATGTCGGGAAACCATTGCTCTGCAATGCGCACGGCGAGTGGGGCCAGAACCAGCAGGAAGCTGATCGCCATCAGGCTCAACGTGCCGACCAGAACGAAGCCGAGGCTTTGCAGGCGGCAAAAGATGATCGAGCGCTGGTCGGTGACGCGATAGGCGCGGTTGAGCGCGATGCGCAACGCCTCCACGCCGTTGGAGGCGAAATAGGCAGCGGCGATCACACTCAACGTCAGCAGTCCGCTGCGCTGCACGGTCAGAACATTGGTCACTTCATTGGCAATGGGGGCCGCGATATTCGATGGCCACATGTCGAAAATGACGTGCACGGCTGTTTCGGCAAATTCCTTGGTGCCGAGAAAGCTCGCCAGCGAGGTTGCGAAGATCAGGAAAGGAAACAGCGCCATCAGGCCCGACAGGGCGATGTGACTGGCAAATGCCCAGCCGTCGTCCGAACTGAAATGACCAAGCACATCATAGGTAATCTGACGGAGAAAACGCCTGACTTTTCGCATCCGCAGATTTTACCCTCTTCACCGCCCGCATTGCGTTTCAATGCCTTAAATCTAGCATCACCTGACAGATTGCAAGGGTAGCGCCGTTTTAAAGCCGTTGCGAATCAAGCACTGTGGAGGAAACGCGGCGGCAGGGACAGGACGAAATGGCTGAGGAACGCGCAAATCGCAGCATCATCATAACCGGCTGTTCTTCCGGCATCGGCGCTTATTGTGCGGAAGCCTTGCATCGTCGTGGATGGCGGGTTTTTGCCACCGCGCGCAAGGAACAGGATATCGCCGCCCTGCAGGCCAAAGGGATAACGGCCTATTATCTTGATTATGCCGAGCCGGATTCCATTGCCGCCCTTGCCGATGAAGTGCTGCGCAAAACAGACGGCAGGCTGGATGCGCTGTTCAACAATGGCGCCTATGCCCAGCCGGGCGCGGTCGAGGACTTGCCGGTGGAAGCGCTTCGGGCCCAGTTCGAGGCCAATTTCTTCGGCTGGCACGATCTGACACGGCGCGTGTTGCCCGTCATGCGCAAACAGGGGCACGGGCGGATCGTTCATTGCTCGTCGATCCTGGGGCTGGTGCCGATGAAATGGCGCGGCGCTTATGTCGCGTCCAAATTCGCCATTGAAGGGCTGATGCTGGCGCAGCGCATGGAACTTGAAGGTTCAGGCGTCGAAGTTTCGCTGATCGAGCCGGGGCCGATTGCATCGCAATTCACCTATAATGCCGCCCGGCATGCGCAGGCCAATATCGACATGGAAACCTCGGTGCATCGCGAGCTTTATCAGCGCCAGATGGCCAAGCTGACAAGCGGCGGCACCAAATCGAAGAACAAGCTTGGACCGGAAGCCGTCTATGATGTACTGCTTCACGCATTGGAGGCGCCGCGTCCACGTCCGCATTATGCGGTAACGAGGCCGGCGAAACTGGGAATTCTGGCGCGCCGCTTGATGCCGTCGCGCTGGCTTTACCGGATGCTGTCCGATCAGTCTTGAAGCATTTCCAGCAAAAGTGCGAAGCGGTTTTGCGTCGGATAATGCGTTAATGTTAAAGCCTCAAAGACTGCGGATGATGGGAAGGGAACAAGATGGACGTTGTGTTCAAAGGCGCGGCCATGGTGGCCATGCTCGCCGTTGCGATTGTGTTGATCATTGGCCTGCGCAATATGATGCGCGGCGGCGATGCCAATTTTTCCAACAAGATGATGCAGTTACGCGTATTCCTGCAATTTATTGCAATCGTTCTGATCGTGGGCGCAATCTATTTCGCGCGGTATTCAGGCGGACAGTAAGGCATGGTCAAGCTCAACAAGATTTACACGCGCACCGGCGATGACGGCACCACCGGCCTTGCCAGCGGGCCGCGTCGGCTGAAGTCCGATCTGCGCGTGGAAGCCTATGGCACGGTGGACGAAGCCAATGCCTGCATCGGCATGGCGCGGATTCATACCGGCGAATATGCGGAGATCGACGCGATGCTGTCGCGCATCCAGAACGATCTCTTCGATCTTGGCGCTGATCTTTCGACGCCCGATGACGGCAAGCCGCTGGCTTATGAACCGCTGCGCATCGTTGCGTCGCAGGTCGCCCGTGTCGAAGCGGATATTGATGCTCTCAATGCCCATCTTGAGCCATTGCGCTCGTTCATTTTGCCGGGCGGTTCGGCGGCATCGGCGGCGCTTCATCTGGCGCGCACGGTTTCGCGCCGCGCCGAGCGCCTGATGGTGGCGCTGGCAAAGATCGAGGGCGAGGTGGTGTCGCCTGAAGCGCTGCAATATATCAACCGCCTCTCGGATTTTCTCTTCGTCGCCTCCCGCGCCGTCAATGATAACGGCGCGAAAGACGTGCTCTGGGTGCCGGGCCAAAACAGGTAGTTTTTAATTTCGCACATCTTTTCCGAAAACCGCTTCACGCTTTTCGGGATGTGCTTAAACCCCGCGTTTGTTACCCCAGATCAGCACATGCAACTGGGGCAGCACATGCGCCTCGAAGCAGCGGTCTGCGATCACCTTATCCACCAGCCATTCCATGCGGCGCATGATGCCGTCGATGTCGATTAATGCGTCGTCTGCTTCAGGCGGTGGCGGGGTGCGATTGCCGGGCTGGAGATAGACCGGCAGTTGCGGATGAAGCGCCGAGACATGTTTCGCGAAGGCATAATCGGCATCGTCGAAGATCACGAATTTCAGCACCACGCGGGGCTTCGGTCCCGCAGTTTCCACACAGGCCGCAAGCGCATCGGGGTCGAATTCCATTCGGCTTGATGGCGGCTTCGGGCTGAGCACCAGCGTATCCAGAGCGGAAAACCAGTCCTTTGCGATGGAGCCTTGGGTTTCCAGTGCAAAACGATAGCCTGCCGCTTGGCCATGGGCGATGAGAGGTCCAAGCGGCTGTATGGCCGGATTGCCGCCGGAAAGTGACACTGTTAAGGGGTGATTTCCCGAAAGTGCCGTCACTTCCTGCCAGATGGCCTCGACACCCATCGGCTTCCATTCATGGCGAAAGCGGCTTTCGACCGCGTGCAGGCTGTCGCACCATGCGCAACGATAGTCGCAGCCGCCGGTGCGCACGAAGACAGTCGGCTCGCCGATCAGCACGCCTTCGCCTTGAATGGTCGGGCCGAAAATCTCGCTGATGCGGATTTCGGAGGCCTGTTTCATGGCTTCGCACTTGGGCGATATTCCGCCCATGTTTTTGGCGTTTCGCTCACCCGCACGGCGGATATTTCCGGCCAGCGCGCATGGCACCAGTCGAAGAAGTGCTTTGCCAGCGTTTCGGCTGTGGTGTGTCCATGTCCCAGCACATCATTGAGATGCCGATGATCGAATGTGTCGTCAATGTAATGTTTGAAGGGCGCCAGTTCGTGATAGTCGCGCACAAAGCCATGCTGATCGAGATCGGGGGCGGAAAGCTCCACTTCAACAATGTAGTTATGGCCGTGCAGCCGTGCGCATTGGTGATCGGCAGGGAGTCCGGTCAGCTGATGCGAGGCGGAAAAGTGAAACTCCTTGGTGATGCGAAACATCAGGCGTTCCTCCGCTCTACGGCTTCACGCCAGAAATCGGTGTCTTCATAGACGGTCGGGTCTTCGACGCCTGCGAGGTGAAACGCCTCACGGCGCTCCACGCAGGTGCCGCAGCGACCGCAATGGTGCTCGCCGCCCTTGTAGCAGGACCATGTCGCCTCGAAAGGCGTGGCGTGTTTTGCGCCATCGGTGACGATATCGGCCTTGGACGCATTCACATAAGGCGCGAGCAGCTTGATATCGGCATAGCCGTCCAGCGCATGGTACTGCATGGTCTGAAAGGCGTCGATGAAGCCGGGGCGGCAATCGGGATAGATGAAATGATCGCCGCCATGGACAGCCAGCGCGACCGCATCGGCCTTTTGCGCGGCGGCCACGCCAAAGGCAATCGCCAGCATGATGGCGTTGCGATTGGGCACGACAGTGATCTTCATCGTCTCTTCGGCATAGTGACCGTCCGGGACGTCGACATCGTCGGTCAGCGCCGAACCGGTCAGGCTGGCGCCGATGGTGCGGATATCGATGATCTGGTGCGGCACACCGAGTCGTTCGGCACAGGCTCTGGCCGAATCCAGCTCCTTTTTATGCCGCTGGCCATAATCGAAGGAGAGAAGGGCAGTGAGTTCATGTTCCGCTGCGATTCTATGCGCCAGCGAAACGGAGTCGAGTCCGCCGGAGCAGACGACAAGCGTTTTCATAGTCAGGGTTCCTTGTTTTGACCGGGTAGGCTGCGACCGGTTAGTGCGGGCGTGTCGTAAAGCAGGATGCCGCCTTTGTAAACGCCACGGATGAGGGATGCGGCGGCGGGGCGAGACATGCAACAATCTGCGAATGAAGTTCTGTCAGAATAAATGGATATTAATCGATATAGATTGCCGAGGCTGATTGACGTGCACGTCAAGCGTCTTTACGTTTCCCGCCGATTTCTAATGGGAGGTGCCGTGCCTGACGGCTTTGTCACGGCGCTTTCTTCGGAGCCGCTTCTGTGTCGGGTTCTCGTCGGAATTTGGCATGCGGGCGGTGTTTCATGGCGGCATAGTCGTGCCGTAGGATTCATTGAAGAGGTGGTCGCGGATGAAAGTCCTTGTCGCAGTAAAACGTGTCGTCGATTACAACGTAAAGATCCGTGTGAAGGGCGACGGATCTGGCGTTGAGCTTTCGAATGTGAAGATGTCGATGAACCCGTTCGACGAGATTGCGGTTGAAGAGGCGATCCGTTTGAAGGAAGCTGGCAAGGTAACGGAGATTGTAGCTGTTTCGGTCGGCCCGGCACAGGCGCAGGAAACACTGCGCACGGCGCTCGCCATGGGTGCGGACCGCGCCATTCTGGTCAAGACGGACGAGACAGTCGAGCCGCTCGGCGTCGCCAAGGTCTTGAAGGGCGTGGTCGATGCGGAAAAGCCGGACCTCGTCTTCCTTGGCAAGCAGGCGATTGACGACGATGCCAACCAAACCGGCCAGATGCTGTCGGCGCTTCTCAACTGGAGCCAGGCAACCTTTGCCTCGAAGGTGGAGCTTGCTGACGGTTCGGCCAAGGTGACACGCGAAGTGGATGGCGGTCTGCAGACCATCGATGTGAAGCTTCCGGCGATTGTCACGGTCGATCTTCGTTTGAACCAGCCGCGTTATGCATCGCTGCCGAATATCATGAAGGCCAAGAAGAAGCCGCTGGACGAGAAGTCGCCTGCCGATTTCGGCGCCGATATTGCGCCGCGCCTCAAGGTTCTGAAGACCGAAGAGCCGGGTGGCCGCAAGGCTGGCGTCAAGGTTGGTTCAGTCTCTGAACTGGTCGAGAAGCTCAAGGCTGACGGTATTCTCTAAGAAATCGGAAGGGACACGATAAATGGCTATTCTTCTTTTTGCCGAACATGACAATGCAACCCTTTCGGACCAGACGGCAAAGGCGTTGACGGCAGCTGCCCAGATCGGCGGCGATGTCGATATTCTGGTTGCAGGCAAGGGCGCAAAACCTGCAGCCGATGCTGCCGCCAAGCTGAAAGGCGTGCGCAAGGTTCTGCTTGCTGAAAGCGATGCGCTGGAAAACCGTCTGGCTGAGCCGACGGCAGCGCTCATCGTGGCACTCGCCGCCAATTACGACACGATCATCGCTCCGGCGACGACTTCGGCCAAGAACATCCTGCCGCGCGTTGCAGCCCTTCTCGATGTGATGCAGCTCTCTGAAATCATGGAAGTCGTCTCGGCAGACACGTTCAAGCGTCCGATCTATGCGGGCAATGCGATCCAGACGGTGCAGTCCACCGACGCCAAGAAGGTGATCACGGTGCGCACCGCCTCCTTCTCCGCAACGGGCGAGGGTGGTGCGGCTGCGGTTGAAAGCGCAACCGTGCCTGCCGATCCGGCGCTATCGAGCTTTGTCGGCAATGCGCTGTCGGCTTCGGATCGTCCGGAACTGACCTCGGCCAAGATCATCATCTCGGGCGGTCGCGCGCTTGGTTCGGCTGAGAAGTTCCAGGAAGTGATCCTGCCGGTTGCCGACAAGCTTGGTGCGGCGGTTGGCGCCAGCCGTGCGGCGGTCGATGCGGGCTATGCGCCGAACGACTGGCAGGTTGGTCAGACGGGCAAGGTGGTTGCACCGGAGCTTTACATCGCGGTTGGCATTTCTGGCGCAATCCAGCATCTGGCCGGCATGAAAGACAGCCGCGTCATCGTCGCCATCAACAAGGACGAAGAAGCGCCAATCTTCCAGGTTGCCGATTACGGGCTCGTCGGTGATCTCTTCACCGTGCTGCCGGAGCTGCAGAAGGCTCTCTGATTTTTTGCGAAGCAGCGGGCTGGTCTCGCCGCTTCGTCATTTTGCGACCCGTCCCCATCGGAGGCTTAGTCTCGCGTTCGGGGCGGGTTCTTTGTAATGAGCAAGAATTTTGGATTGCATTTTACGCGGACAGCCTATCATTTGCGTAAAGAGCCTTTTGCAATTCGAAGCGCGGTTTTCCGCTTGCTGCAGAAAAGATATGCTCGACAGGCCCCATTGGGGAGGATGAAGGAGTTACACGGTGGCGATCAAGACAGTTGGTATAGTCGGCGCGGGTCAGATGGGTGGCGGTATCGCGCATGTCTGCGCTCTGGCAGGTTTTAGTGTGCTTTTACACGACGCTGCGCCGGACCGGCTGGAAAAGGGCATTGCCACCATTAACGGCAATATGGCGCGTCAGGTTTCTTCCGGCAAATTGCAGGAAGAAGAGCGCGCCGCCGCCATGAAGCTGATCCGCGCTGCGAATTCCATGGAAGACCTCGCAGGTGTCGATCTAGCCATTGAAGCGGCGACCGAAGACGAAACCGTCAAGCGCAAGATTTTCGCGCAGCTCTGCCCGATCCTGAACCCGCAGGCCATTGTGGCGACCAACACCTCCTCAATCTCCATCACGCGGCTCGCTTCGACGACGGACCGTCCGGAGCGTTTCATCGGCATTCACTTCATGAACCCAGTGCCGGTGATGAAGCTGGTGGAGCTGGTGCGCGGCATCGCCACCGATGAAGACACGTTCCGCAAGTCGAAGGATTTTGTGCAGGCGCTGGGCAAGACGGTTACGGTCGCCGAGGATTTCCCGGCATTCATCGTCAACCGTATTCTGCTGCCGATGATCAACGAGGCGATCTACACGCTTTATGAAGGCGTGGGCAGCGTCGAAGCCATCGATACGGCCATGAAGCTCGGTGCGAACCATCCGATGGGGCCGTTGCAGCTTGCAGACTTCATCGGTCTCGACACCTGCCTTTCCATCATGCAGGTGCTGCACGATGGGCTAGCGGATTCCAAATATCGTCCGTGCCCGCTGCTGGTCAAATATGTCGAAGCAGGCTGGCTCGGACGCAAGACGGGCCGCGGCTTTTACGATTATCGCGGCGAGCATCCGGTGCCGACGCGCTGAGCGTCAAACAATCTCAAAGAAAGCCGGTTTCGACCGGCTTTTTCGTGTCCGCATGGCAACTGTGACAAGTTTCATGCAGCTGTGGAAAACCGGAATATCGTTACCATTAACTTACCGTTAACGATGCCCATTTAGCACTTATTCATCTTTGATCGTTAAAGTTTTCATTAAGATGTTCGGAAGTGAAGATTACTTCACACGCTCACCTTGAGCGCGGCGAACATCCTTTCGAACATGATTGATGAAGGTGAAAGCGATGAGCATTCTTGTTCAGCTGCGTGACAGCGTTAATGTCATTCGCGAGTTCGTCGCACCGAGCTATCGGCCCGAGCGCCATTACATGCGCGGGCCGGGCCCGGCTTGCGAAGCTCGCACCCGCCACTAAAGTGCAATTCGATCTGATTATATCAGGTCGGACTGCGCTATAAGCCTCTCCCAAGGCAGAGTGGAAAGAAGTAAAGCCAGAACGGTCGCCCGCTCTGGCTTTTTGCTTTTCTGGGTTGAGGCCTGGAAACAGCCGATTATTCCAGACCTTCAAAGAGCGCCGTCGAAAGATAGCGTTCTGCAAAGGAAGGGATGATGATGACAATGTTCTTGCCAGCATTTTCCGGGCGCTTGCCGACTTCGATCGCTGCAGTCAGCGCGGCACCCGACGAAATGCCGACCGGAATGCCTTCGATGCGAGCAATCAGCCGCGCATTGGCAAAGGAATCCTCGTTGGAGACCTGCACGATTTCATCGTAAACGCCGGTGTCGAGCGTCTTCGGAGCGAAGCCCGCGCCGATACCCTGGATCTTGTGCGGGCCGGGCGTGCCGCCGGACAGGACAGGCGAATCCTTCGGTTCGACGGCGATCACCTTGAAGGAAGGCTTGCGCGCCTTGATCACCTGACCGACGCCGGTAATCGTGCCGCCGGTGCCGATGCCGGAGATCAGAATATCGGCTTCGCCATTGGTGTCGTTCCAGATTTCTTCCGCCGTCGTTCGACGGTGAATTTCTGGATTGGCCGGATTTTCAAACTGCTGCGGAATAATGGCGTTCGGGTTGCCTTCGGCGATTTCCTCAGCCTTGGCGATCGCGCCCTTCATGCCCTTGGCGCCTTCGGTTAGCACCAGTTCGGCGCCAAGCAGCTTCAGAAGCTTGCGGCGTTCCACCGACATGGTTTCCGGCATGGTGAGCACAAGGCGATAGCCTTTGGCGGCGGCAGCAAAGGCCAGCGCGATGCCAGTATTGCCAGAGGTCGGCTCCACAAAAACCGTCTTGCCGGGCACAGCCTTGCCCTGTTCTTCAAGCGCCTCGATCAAAGCGAGACCGATGCGGTCCTTAACGCTCGCCAGCGGATTGAAGAATTCCAGCTTTACCAGAAGGTTCGCGACAACGCCGTTTTCCTTGGCAAATTTATCAATGCGCACAAGCGGCGTGTTGCCGATCGTTTCCAGAATGGAGCCGTAAATACGACCGCGTCCCGCAGTTTCGTTGCTCTTCGAGCCAAGGGGTTTGTTCATAGCGTAATCTCCCTTCATATTGCGCAAAGTTTAAGAGGAAACAGCGCAAAAGCATAGCTGGGCATATGCGCGCGATGGATCAAGAGTAGAATTTTATTCTATATAATCGAATTTTTTAAAAGTGAATTCCATCAAAATTGGGAGTGCGCGTATTAGCTTATCTGGAAGGAGATTGATCCGCATCAATGCATCGGCTTGGGTAAGGCGCGCATAATTTAGCTATCAGGCAACCAGGAGATCGAGAGATGTACAAGAATATTCTGATCGCGACCGATGGGTCGGAACTCGCTGAAAAGGGCGTGGATCAGGGCGTGGAACTGGCCAAGGAAACGGGTGCGAAAGTGACTTTCGTATCGGTGACCGAGCTTCTGCCGTCCTATGGCATCGTCGTTGCGGCGGAGTGGGCATCGAGCCCGGTTGCATTTCAGGAGTATCGCGAAGCAATTACCAAGGCTGCACAAGAGATACTGACGAAGGCCAAGGCCAAGGCGGAAGCCGCCGGCGTGACCGCTGAGGCGGTGCATGTCGAAAACCAGTCGCCCGCGCAAGGCATTGTGGAGGCTGCGAAATCTCATAGCAGCGATCTGATCGTCATTTCGTCCCATGGCCGTCGCGGCGTCAATAAGCTCCTGCTTGGCAGCCAGGCGGCGGAAGTCCTGTCGCTCAGCACTGTTCCGGTGCTGGTGATAAAGTAATTGGCGGCTATTTGTTGTCTCGGGGGTGTTTTTCACGGGTTCAGCGATTACCCGTGAGAGGCAAACAACGAAAGAAGATTGCCGATCACCTCTGTTAAGCTCCTTTTGTCCGCCTATCTGGTTGGGCAAGAGGAGTTTGGCTTTTCTGGAGGTCGTCATGACTGCGCCGCGTCCTTACAAAACCCACTTGGGCAACCACCTGCTTCATCCCGAAACGCAAATGCTGAATTATGGCTATGACCCGGAGCTTTCCGAAGGCGCGGTCAAGCCGCCAGTTTTTCTGACGTCAACCTTTGTTTTCAAGACTGCCGAGGACGGGCGCGATTTCTTCGATTTTGTGTCCGGTCGCAAGGAGCCGCCTGCCGGTGTTGGCGCGGGACTGGTTTATTCGCGCTTCAATCATCCCAACAGCGAGATCGTCGAAGACCGTCTCGCGGTCTATGAGGGTGCCGAGAGTTCAGCGCTGTTTTCGTCTGGCATGTCCGCCATTGCGACCACGCTTTTTGCCTTTGCGCGCCCCGGCGATGTCATCTTGCATTCGCAGCCGCTTTATGGCGGTACTGAAACGCTGCTGGCGAAGACGTTTTTGAATTTCGGCGTGGAAGCGGTGGCTTTTGCCGATGGCGTGCACGAGGCGGCAATCGAAAAGGCGGCGAAGGAAGCGCTCGCCAAGGGGCGCGTTTCGGTCATCCTGATCGAAACACCGGCCAACCCGACCAACAGTATCGTCGATATCGCCGCCGTCCGGCGCGTGGCTGAAAAAATTGAGCAGCAGCAAGGGCATCGTCCGATCATCGCCTGCGACAACACCTTGCTGGGGCCGGTCTTCCAGAAGCCGCTCGATCATGGTGCGGATTTGTCGGTTTATTCGCTGACTAAATATGTCGGCGGCCATTCCGATTTGATTGCGGGCGCGGTGCTTGGTTCCAAATCCATCGTCCGGCAGGTGAAGGCCTTGCGCGGCGCCATCGGCACGCAGCTCGATCCGCATTCCTGTTGGATGCTTGGCCGATCACTGGAAACGCTCGGTCTGCGTATGGAACGCGCCGATAGCAATGCGCGGGCGATTGCGGAATTTCTGCGCGATCATCCGAAGGTCGAAAAGCTGCATTATCTGCCCTTCGCGGATGAGAATTCCGATGTCGGCGCATTGTTCAAGCGGCAATGCACGGGCGCTGGCTCCACATTCTCATTCGATATCAAGGGCGGTCAGGCGGCGGCGTTCCGCTTCCTCAACGCGCTTCAGATTTTGAAGCTCGCGGTCAGTCTGGGCGGCACGGAATCGCTTGCGAGCCACCCGGCGGCAATGACCCATTCCGGCGTTCCACTTGAGATTCGCGAGCGTATCGGCGTGCTGGAATCGACCATTCGCCTGTCCATCGGCATCGAACATCCAGACGATCTGATTGCCGATCTCGCGCAGGCACTGGACGCGGCATAGGGCAATGCCTGCCGCTGAGGCTGGATCAGCCCGGCCTCAGCGGCGATTGTCGATCACGGACAGAAATAAGCGAGACCAGCGGTCACCTTATCGAGTCTCCGTCTCGTCCTTTTCCATTCTGGACAATGCAGACATCTTCTTTGCAGAAGCGGGGGCCACCATCGGATAATCAGCGGGCAGGTTCCATTTGCGTCTGTATTCATCGGGTGTCAGCCCGAAGCGGCTCATCAAGGCGCGCTTCAGCGTCTTGTAGGGACGACCATCTTCCAGGCAGATAATGTAGTCTTCGAAGATCGATTCTTTGGGGTCGACAGAAGGTGACGCTGGAACCTCTTCAGAGGAAAGACACGGTTTACCGTGTAATCCGTTGATGCACTCACAAATCTCTGTAATCATATTTGGAAGATCATCGGAATTAATTTCATTTTTATTTAAGAATGATTTAATAATATTATTAGCTAATTTTAAATGAAGAATCTTGTTTTCAATGATATTTATTTTAACTGATTTCTGCATAATATATCGCCAGATTGGAGGGAATTATGTTTTATGTGGAATTCTACGGAGAGGCTTGATTGGGATTGCTTCGTGCTTGATGAGTATCAGCTCATTTGACTTTACTGTAAAGTAAAAATTACCTAAACGTAATTTAGCAGTTAACGATTGAAATCCAGGCGAGCTTTCGACGGCGGATAAATGTCAGGCGCGCTCAGGTCTGCGAAGGGCTCGTTCGCTTACGAAAACTGGACGTGAGGCAATATCTGCCGATTAGACTGACGAACGAGCGCGAACAGCTCGATGATGTCGAGCGCCAGCAATACAAATTCGAGATTGTTATGAAGTGGTGCGGGTGGTCGGAATCGAACCGACACTCCTTTCGGAACCGGATTTTGAGTCCGGCGCGTCTACCAGTTCCACCACACCCGCACAGGTCTGCCGAAGCAGTTTGATATGGCCAAGAATGGACAGCGGGTTGGGATATACCGACTAAACGAAACAACGTCAATTGCCCACAAGCGCAGGTTCTGGCGTGAAATGACGATTGTTATGAATGGCCTATCCGAAGCAGCCAGAAACCCTCGGCCAGTGCACGGACAGCATGGCGCAGCCAGCTTTGAAAGAGGCGCTGTAAGTCAGACGTCGAAAAGCCGACAACTCCCCTGACGCTCGTGCCGGAAAGCACGGCGTTCCGAGCAGGCGATCACCACCCGCCATTCTGCTGCAAAACGCCGGGGCGTTTGCACGGGCAATCTGGCCGCAAGTTTCGACGCCAAAAACCTTGCCGGTTTGGTGGCCTATCTTTGGCGCAGTCCGTGTTCAACCACGTTCCACACCACGACGACCGCGATGAAGCCGAGCAGGATGTAATCCAGCGTGCTGATATAGTGGAAATATTCCATAGCGCATCTCCTTCCCATGGGAGGGCGCGCTGGCGGTTGTGAACCAGACGAAAGCCGGTCCTGATTGTTATGACCCGGAACGCTTCGCACCTCTTGCGAGGTGGGAAATGCACCGGTGCGGACCTCCTCTTCCGCCTGTCATGCGCTCTCCCGGGGATAATGATAACACGCCCGAAAAGCTTTCACAAACTGTTGATCTTGCCCGCTATTTCTATAGCGGGCAAAGCATCGTTTCAGCTGCGATCCGTGAAGCTGCGAATGCGATTGCGCACGATGCGTGCGAGATTGCGGGTCCGCTGATAAAGATGGATCTGCGATGCGGCCTGACGGGTGAGCTTGTCTGCCCCGGGGGTCAGTCCGACCACCAAGGTTTCGATGGTTTCGCGCTCGCGGAAAAGGCGCGTCATCACCGGATGGTCGGGTACGGCACAGGAATCCGTTCTGAGGATATTCGGATCGTTCAGGTGGCTTTTCGCGACTTCGATCATGAGCAGAACGCCGGGTGAAAAAGCCTGAAGGCTTTCGTCATAGGCGGTTTTCCAGGTCCATGCTTCGCCCGCGACGGTAAAGACGGTCAGGATGGCGATAACACGCCCGTCCAGCTCCAGCGTGTGGACACGCACACAATCGCGTTCGGCAAGATTATTGACCGCCTCGCGGGCGAAGGCGGCACGGAAGCGGTCGACCGCCATGGCTGTACCGCGCTTTCCTTTCCAGCCATTGGCTTCCAGCGACAGGAAATGCTCGAATGACTGCCGCACTTCGTCCGGCGTGCGATAGATACGGTGGGCGAGTTCGCCCTTTTCGGCAAGACGTCGCCACAGCCGCTGGTAGTCGCGGCGGTGTTGGCCACCGATGGCCTGCTGGATGTAGCTGTCGCCGTCGAGATCGCTCTTGAGGAAGGGACGTTCCTTTTGTTCGATGGCGACGACTGGCAGTTGGCGTCCCACCGCAACCGAGCGGATGAGCTTTGCCGCAGCCCCATTGGAGCGCATTTCGGGCAGAACCAGCACATCGGGCAGTTTGAGGTGGTCGCGCGCCAGAATATCGAACAGGTCTTCCACAACGCCGACCGGATCGTCATGGTCGATGAGCGGTGTGCCCTGCGGGCCGAATGGCGTTGACCATGCGCGGATGACCGGCGTGGATAGCGGAAGGCCGGGGCGCTCGATGGTGTAGGGCATCACAAAGCGCAGACGGCTGCGGATTTCGTTTTCGTCGCGCATGACCATGAAGCGCACTTCGCGGTCTTCCAGCCGCGGCATGGCGGGGGCCAGAAAACGGGCATTGAAGAAGACGTTCGGTTCGATGGTCCGGTTGCTTAAGTGATCCAGCTCGTCGCGCAGCTCGAAGCCAGCCGCAGCACCGTAGATCGCCAGCTTGCGCGGGATATCGCGGCTGTGCAGGCTTTCCTCCAGTTTCTTGGCGGCATCCATTACGGCGACCGTATCGGACAATTCCGAGACGATGCGGGCTGCGTTTCCGCCCGCGGATTCTTCAAGCAAAGGTTTTGCGGCCATTACAAAATACCCTCCGGGCTATTGTCTCGATCTCGGGGGATGAGAATGAACATAGCAATATGCATGGTGCGAAAGACGGCTGTGGAAAGCAGTGTTGCTTCCATCAGCATGGCGATGGCTGTCGAAATGGCCGCGCCGATCAGGCCGAAGCGTGGGATCAGCACCAGATTGAGAATGACATTGACGCCAAGCGTTACGGCATAGAGCAGGGCGCAGATATTCTGCTTGCCCGACATGTTGAGAAGGCTTTCCGCCGGTCCCACGCTGGCACGGGCGATGACGCCGATGATCAGAATGAACAGGAGCGGATAGCCTTCCGTGAAGGCCGGACCAAACAGCCGCAACAGCGGATAGCCGGTTATCAGGATGATGATGCCGAGAACGAGCGTGGGCCAGAAGGTCCAGCGGACGGAGGCCTGCGCAAAGCTTGCAAATTCCTCGCGGCTGCCGCTGTGCAACAGATCGGAATAACGCTGCGCGACGCTCGCCTTCACAGCGAAATAGACGAAATGGGCAAGCGCCATGATTTTCGTCGCGGCGAAATAGATTGCCACGTGCTCAGGATCCATCTCGCGACCGACCATCAGAACATCGACATTGATCAGCAGGAAGAAGAAGCCCTCGACGAGGAAGATCGGCAGGGCGACGGTCATCCATTCGCGTAGGCGCTGGTCGCGCCGGGCCGCCGGGATGTCTTTTTGCAGCGAGCGGTCGACCTTAAAAAACTGCCCGAGAGTGGTGATCCAGGTTGCGGCAATGGATACGCCAAGCGCTGTTGCAGCCGTCGATGGCAAGCCCGACACATGCGCCACGATCATGAACAAAAGCACGAGAAGCGGGCGCACGATATAGCTCGGCGTCAGCGCCATGGTGACCCAGGTGCGCGACCGGGCAATGCCGTCCAGCATATTGCCGAGCGTGATCATGGGCAGGCAGACGAAACCCAGTATGAATGGCACGAGGTAATAGCTGGCGATCTGATCCTTCAGCAGCCAGAGCGTGAGCGAGCCGATGAGTGCGATCATGGTTGCCGAGGTAAAGGCCAATGCGCGTCCGGCAAACAGAATGCCGCGCACCAGACCGAACATCTGGCGCTGAACATATTCCGGCACAAAGCGAATGATCGTCGTGTGCAGGCCGAAGCAGGCGAGATCGCCGATGATCACCATCGTCAGCCAGACAAGAACGAAAATGCCATATTCGAATTCGCCCATCCAGCGGGCGAGGATGACTTGCGACAGCAGCGCGATTGCCGCGCTGGCGACACGAACCGAAAAGGCGACGAGCGATGCGCGCTGCGCAGCCGCGTGCGAACCGCTATCGGTCAGCACGGAATCCAGCCGCTCCGTCACAGGACGAAGTCTGGCCGCGATGGTGCCGGGTAAAAACCGGCCCGCTGCTTCAGCTGCCGAAAACCACACGTCTTTGCCAACCCTGTTATGCGCCGCCCTTATGAATGAGCGTTTCGCCTGTTTGCGCCGGGATTTTCCCGGTCTTGTTGTCTGTTTCTTACACACCCTATCCGAAAAACGTTTCACGTTTTCGGGATGTGTCGGAATTCCGGTTATCGGTCTGATGAGAACCGATGGCAGGACCTTAGATGGGAGTTCTTTAAAAAGGGAAAAAAGAAAAATCTAGCGAAAGATTTCACGCGGAAATTGCAGGAATGGTGAGTATTTCCTGAATCCCGCGTGCTGATGCTTACTACATGATTAAAGCATCGACCGATAAGGTTGCAAAGAAAAACCCCGGCGTTTGGCGCGCCGGGGTTTTGTCCTTATTCGAAAGCACCGTGGCAGTGCTTGTATTTCTTGCCCGATCCGCACGGGCAGGCCTCGTTGCGGCTGACCTTGCCCCATGTGCGGGGATCAGCAGGGTCGCGGTCAGCTGCCGGTACGATGCGCTCATCGTGCTGGTGATCGGTCCATGCGGCATCGTCAAAATCGTTCTGCCCTGTCGTCTCGTCAATGTGACGGCCCTGCATGACAGGCAATTCCGGTTCTGGCGGGGCCTCGCGGACGATCTCAACGCGCATGAGCTGCGAGATGACCACTTCGCGCAGGTTCGCCAGCATGGCCTGGAACAGTTCGAAGGCTTCGGTCTTGTATTCGTTCAGCGGGTCGCGCTGGGCATAGCCGCGGAAACCGACAACCGAGCGCAGGTGGTCAAGATTGACCAGATGTTCGCGCCACAGATTGTCGAGCGACTGCATGATGACCGATTTTTCGACATAGGTCATGATCTGCGGTCCGAAGCGTTCGGCGCGGTCGGCTGCGGCCTTGTCGGCGGCTTCCTTGATGCGGTTCTCGAACTCTTCTTCGGCGATGCCTTCTTCCTTCGCCCATTCCTCGACCGGCAGGTCGAGATTGAGCTTGGTGACGACATCTTCCTTCAGACCGGCAATATCCCACTTTTCCGCATAGGCATCCTTGGGGATACGCAGCGCGACGATGTCCTCAATGACCTCATGGCGCATTTCTGCAACCGTTTCGGTCAGGTCCGGCTCGTCCATCATTTCCAGACGCTGTTCGAAGATCACCTTGCGTTGATCGTTCATCACGTCGTCGTATTTGAGCAGGTTCTTACGAATTTCGAAGTTGCGTGCCTCGACCTTCTTCTGAGCCTTTTCCAGCGCCTTGTTGATCCAGGGATGGACGATGGCTTCGTCTTCCTTGAGACCGAGCTTCTGCAGCATGCCGTCCATACGGTCGGAGCCGAAGATGCGCATCAGGTCGTCCTGCAGCGACAGGAAGAATTTTGAACGGCCCGGATCGCCCTGGCGGCCCGAACGGCCACGCAGCTGGTTGTCGATGCGGCGGCTTTCGTGGCGTTCGGTCGCCAGAACATAAAGCCCGCCTGCGGCAAGCGCCTTTTCTTTCAGCTGGGCGATATCGGCCTTGATCTCGGCGATCTTGGCTTCGCGCTCGGGACCTTCCGGAACGTCCGCCAGTTCCTGGCGAACGCGCATTTCCAGATTGCCGCCGAGCTGGATGTCGGTACCGCGACCCGCCATGTTGGTGGCGATGGTGACAGTGCCCGGCACGCCGGCCTGCGCGATAATGTAAGCTTCCTGCTCGTGATAGCGGGCGTTCAGGACCTGGAAGTCCTTGATGCCTTCCTTGCGCAGACGCTCGGCCAGAAGCTCCGACTTTTCGATCGAGGTCGTGCCAACGAGGATCGGCTGGCCCTTTTCGTGCGAGGCACGAATATCGCGCACGATGGCTTTGTATTTTTCCTCGACGGTGCGGTAAACTTCGTCGTCCTCGTCGATACGCTGCACAGGCAGGTTGGTCGGGATTTCGAGAACTTCGAGACCGTAAATATTGCCGAACTCTTCCGCTTCGGTCGCAGCCGTACCGGTCATGCCGGCGAGCTTGTTATACATGCGGAAATAGTTCTGGAAGGTGATCGAGGCCAGTGTCTGGTTTTCCGGCTGGATCGTCACATGTTCCTTGGCTTCCAGCGCCTGGTGCAGGCCTTCCGAATAGCGGCGGCCCGGCATCATGCGGCCGGTGAATTCGTCGATAATGACGATTTCGTCGTTGCGGACGATATAGTCCTTGTCGCGCTGGAACAGCTTGTGAGCGCGCAGCGCGTTGTTCAGATGATGAACCACGGCGACATTCTCGATGTCGTAGAGGCTTTCACCCTTCAGATGACCTGCGGCTTCCAGAAGCTTCTCGACCTTTTCGGTGCCGACTTCGGTGAAGATGGCGGTCTTCTGCTTCTCGTCGACTTCGTAATCTTCATCGGCCAGCGGCGGAATGAAAGTGTCGATGAGGTTATAAAACTCCGAGCGATCTTCCAGCGGGCCGGAAATGATCAGCGGCGTGCGCGCTTCGTCGATGAGGATCGAATCCACTTCGTCGACGATGGCGTAATTATGCGGGCGCTGCACCATCTGGGCGCGCTCATACTTCATGTTGTCGCGCAGATAATCGAAGCCGAGTTCGTTATTGGTGCCGTAGGTGATGTCGCAGGCATAGGCTTCGCGACGTTCATCGTCGTCCAGACCGTGCTTGATGACGCCGACCGTCAGACCAAGGAAATTGTAAAGACGACCCATCGTCTCCGCATCGCGGGTGGCGAGGTAGTCGTTGACCGTCACGACATGGACGCCCTTGCCCTCAAGCGCGTTGAGGTAGACGGGCAGCGTCGCCATCAGCGTCTTGCCTTCACCGGTGCGCATTTCTGCGATGCCGCGCTCATGCAGCACCATGCCGCCGATCAGCTGCACATCGAAGGGGCGCATGCCGAGCACGCGCTTGGCGGCTTCACGCGCGGTCGCAAAAGCGTCGGGCAGAATGGCGTCGAGCGTCTTTCCTTCAGCCAGTGCGGCGCGGAATTCGGCGGTCTTGGCCTGAAGCTGCTCGTTGGTGAGCGTTTCGTAATTCTTCTCAAGCGCGGTAATCTGTTGCGCACGCTGACGCAGGGTCTTTACCTGGCGGTCGTTGGATGAACCGAATATCTTGCGGGCGAGGCCGCCAAAGCTGACCATCACTGGTCCTTTCCTGTCCGTTCAGCCGGAAGCGCTTCCGGCAATGTCGAATGCTTTATTCACGCGTATTGAAACAAATGCAAGAAAAGTACACCGCTAAAGCAGCCCTTCAAGGCGCAATTTTGGCACATTTTCCCCCCGCTGCTCGCCGAGCGTCCAAACCCCGGCATATTTGCAGGGTATCGCTGGAAACACTCTGGACGCAAAGCCGAAGGACAGATAAGTGGGGCTTAGGGCGATGTCAACGTTGCTCAACAGGCCGGAAATCCCGCTCATCAGTGTCAGGGCGGCGGTGTCCGGGCCAAATTCCGCCGCATTCATCGGGCCGGTAAGCGGTCTCGAAGGAGAGAATCTCATATGAAAGCCATTCTCAAAGCCCCTTATCGCAAGGCTCTCGCTGTTCTTGCGGCATCCGTTGCCCTCGCAAGCCTCTCCGGCGCAGTTTCGTTTGCGCAGGACGCGGCGCCCAAGCCTGCGGATGCGGCACAGACTGCAGCCGCTCCGGCTGAAAAGGAAGATCCGGCAAAGGTTCTGGCAACCGTCAACGGCAAGGACATCACTGTCGGCGACGTCGATCAGGCCGCTGGCGATCTCGATCCCCAGTTTGCCCGTCTTCCGGCTGAACAGCGCCGTCTGGCAGCCCTGGCCGCGCTGATCGACATCAAGGCGATGTCGGCGGAAGCGGAAAAGCAAAAGCTCGACCAGACCGACGAATTCAAAGCCCGTCTGGCTTTCCTGCGTGAACGCGCGCTGCACAATGAATATTTCAAGGACGCCATCGTCGACAAGATCGGCGATGCCGATATCCGCGCACGCTACGACAAGGAAATTGCCGCCATGCCGCCTCAGGTCGAGGTGCGCGCGCGTCACATTCTCGTGAAGACGAAGGAAGAAGCCGAAGCCATCATCAAGAAGCTCGCCGGTGGTGCGAAGTTTGAAGATCTGGCCAAGGAAAGCTCCACCGACGGTTCCGCTGCCAATGGCGGCGACCTTGGCTACTTCACCGAAGGCCAGATGGTTCCGGAATTCGAAAAGGCGGCCTTTGCGCTCAAGCCTGGCGAATACACCAAGGAGCCGGTGCAGACCCAGTTCGGCTTCCACGTCATTCAGCTCGAAGACCGCCGCACCAAGCAGCCGCCTGCATTCGATCAGGTCAAGGAACAGATCCGTTCGATCATTCTGCGTGAGCGTTATGTTGAAACGGTCAAGAAGCTCCGCGACGCGATGAAGATCGAGTACAAAGATCCGGCCGTCGAAAAGGCGATGAAGGATGCTGCCGCCGCGCAGGATGCCGGTGATGCGGGCGACGCACCTGAAGGTGACCAGCCGCAGCAGTAAGTTTCCATCAATTGTTAAACGCCCCGGTCTTCCGGGGCGTTTTTCGTTATATCAGCTGTTTGTGCTTGATTTTGTCCCGCAAACATTTCCAATGCGCCAGAATCAAGACTATCGATGATCCATCGAACCGAACATCCTGAACCGACCCCTTTTGAGGCAACCATGTCTGCGTCCGTTTCTCCGCTCGCTCCAAAACATTATCCGTCCATGCCTGCCATTGACGGTGTGCGCATTGCTACTGCCGCTGCCGGTATCAAATATAAGGGGCGGACCGATGTGATGCTAATGGTGTTCGACCGTCCGGCGGAAGCTGCGGGCGTGTTCACCCGTTCGCTCTGCCCGTCTGCGCCGGTCGATTTCTGTCGCAAGAACCTCGTTCACGGCAAGGCGCGCGCCGTGGTGGTCAATTCGGGCAATGCCAATGCCTTTACCGGCGTCAAGGGCAAGGCTGCGACCGAGGCGACGGCAGAAGCCGCCGCAAAAGCCGTCGGCTGCGCCACGACCGATGTGTTCCTGGCTTCGACCGGTGTGATCGGCGAGCCGCTTGATGCGAGCAAATTCTCCCATCTGCTCGGCGATATGAACAAGGACGCGGTCGAGGATTTCTGGACGGAAGCCGCCAAGGCCATCATGACCACGGATACCTATCCGAAGGTCGCCACAGAAACGGTGCTGCTCGGCAAGGTTCCTGTCACGATCAACGGTATCGCCAAAGGCGCGGGCATGATCGCACCGGACATGGCGACGATGCTGTCCTTCATCGTCACCGATGCGCCGATCAAGGCCGGTGTGCTGCAAAGCCTGCTCTCGAAAGGCGCAAACAAGAGCTTCAACGCGGTGACTGTCGATAGCGACACCTCGACTTCCGACACGCTGATGCTGTTTGCAACCGGCGCTGCGGCCGGTCGTGGCGCGCCGAAGATCACTGATGTCTCCGACAAGCGCTTGAAGGAGTTCAAGAAGGCGTTGAAACGCGTTTTGAAGTCGCTGGCCTTGCAGGTCGTGCGCGACGGTGAAGGCGCACGCAAGATGATCGAAATCGAAGTGACGGGCGCCAAATCGTCCGTTTCGGCGAAGAAGATCGCGCTTTCGATTGCCAATTCGCCGCTGGTCAAGACAGCTGTGGCAGGCGAAGACGCCAATTGGGGCCGTGTCGTCATGGCTGTTGGCAAGGCTGGCGAACCAGCCGATCGCGACCGGCTCGCCATTTCTTTCGGCGATATCCGCGTTGCCTATCAAGGCGAGCGTGATCCGGCCTATTCGGAAGAAGCGACCTCCGCCTATATGAAGGGCGAGGATATCCGCATCCATGTCGATCTCGGCATCGGTCGCGGCGAAGCCACCGTCTGGACCTGCGATCTCACCAAGGAGTATGTGGCGATCAACGGCGACTATCGAAGCTAAGGCCCGAGATATTCGGGTTCCAGCGGCCTGCAAATAGCACTCTTTTGCGCTTCCGGTGCTCATGTACCTTAAAGTACACTCCGCTCCGGTTCCCAAAGAGCACTATTTTCGGCACGCTGCCCCGCCGAATCTCAACGGGCCTTTGCCGGACGACAGATGTTGAAACGCTTTCAGGAATTCCAATGACCAAACCAAGTCTTGCCATTGTCCGCCAGCTCGAAGCCGTAGGCTTCCGCGCCTGGCCTGCCACGTCGGTTCATTACGACGGAACTTGGGCAATCCGCATGACGGCAGCGCATTCCTCCAAGCGTTTGAACTCGATCAATCCGCTCGATCCGGGCGACACGCGGGATATTCCAACCCGCGTCGAGCTGGCGGCGCAGCGTTTTCGGGCCTATGGCCGCGTGCCTTGTTTCCGCCTTTCGCCGCTGGCGCCCGTCGAGCTTGAGGATTATCTCGAAGGGCTCGGCTGGAAACGCCGGGACGAAACCATCGTCATGACCTGCAATCTGACCGAGACCGACCTGTCCGGCGAGATCGACCAGATTCCGCTGAAGGATATCGGCCGTTTCGTCGATGCGTCGCTGTCCATCCACGAGCGCCCGGAAGAAATGCGCCCCGGCATGTCCGAAATTCTGGACGGCATCCGTCCGAACAAGGGCATGTTCGTGCTGGAGGCAGAAGGCCGTGCGGTGTCCGATGTGCTGTGCGTGCAGGATGGCGTCATGGCCGGCTTGTTCGATGTCGGCACCTTGCCCGAGGCGCGCCGCAAGGGCTACGGCCACAGTGTCGTCGGCTCGGCGCTCAAATGGGCTGCGAAGCTTGGCGCGAGAACGGCATGGTTGCAGATCGAAGCGGAAAATGCCCCCGGTCTTGCACTTTATGAGCGCTTCGGCTTTCAGGAAGCCTATCGTTACGCCTATCGGGAGAGCAACGAGAAATGAGCGAAGTGAAGAGCCGTCGCATTCTTTTCGTTGCGGCCTGCGCGCTGGTGGATGCCGATGGGCGGGTGCTGCTGGCGCAACGCCCGGAAGGCAAGCAGCTTGCTGGCCTGTGGGAGTTTCCCGGGGGCAAGGTCGAGCCGGGCGAAACGCCCGAAGAGACGCTGATCCGCGAATTGCAGGAAGAAATCGGCATCACGACAAAGGTGGCCTGCCTCGCGCCTTTGACTTTCGCCAGCCATACCTACGATGATTTTCATCTGCTGATGCCGCTCTATGTCTGCCGCCGTTTTGAAGGCATCGCGCGGGGCTTGGAAGGACAGGCGCTGAAATGGGTGCGCCCGAAGGATATGCGCGATTATCCGATGCCTCCCGCGGATGAACCCTTGATCCCGTTCCTGATCGATCTTCTATAGAGTTGGAGAATCGGCGCCGCTTATCCACAGCTGTGAAAAAGCTGACAATTTCTTACGATAAGGCTGGTCGGTTAATCTCTGATTCACTCCGTTGCGGCATTCTCGAATGGGAGCCGCTCCGGAGTCTGGTATCATGAGTTTCGACAACAATTATTTCAGTGCCGATCACAACGAATATGCACCCACCACTTTAACAAAAGCGGGGCGTGGTTTCCTGCGTCTGGTGCTGTTGTTTGGTTCTGCCGCTGTGGCGATGGCGCTGATTATTGTCCCGATCCTCAACGAACAGGCGGCCAAGGTTGCGGCCCAGTCCGTTCTGCCCGCTGGCGTCGACCGGACGATGACCGGCTCTATCAAGCGCGATGCAGGCAGCCAGCCCCACGGTGCTGTTCAGACCTATACTGTGCGCAAGAGCGTGCTGCAGCCCAACCCGAATTCTGTCTGCGTTATCGATGTGGACGGTAGCCATCGCGGCGATTGTTAATTACTCTTCTTCCGCTTTCTTCAAAGCGTCGGCCAGCGAGGCCTTGGCGGAGCCGGGTTTGAGCGGCTTTTGCTGCGATTCATGCGGGGCCCAGCCGGAGAGCCAGATGATCGAGAATGTGGCGCGGATGCGCCCGTCGGGATCGCTGAAGCGTTCCGCATAGATTTCCGCCGCCCGCAAGAACAGCCGTTTCGATACCGGACGGCGCGAACGGTCACGCACGATGTTCTGCATACCCATGGCGCGCAGATCGGCCATCAGGTTGAACAGCGAATCATAGCGTACCGTCACGTTTTCCACGTCTGTCACCGGCAGTGCAAAGCCCGCGCGCTGCAACAGGCCGCCGACATCGCGCACATCTGCAAACGGAAAAACGCGCGGCGATGCGCCGCCGGTCAATTCGATTTCCGCCTGCAGCAGGCTTTCACGCAATTCGCCGAGGGTTCCGCTGCCACTGAGCGCCGCCAGAAAAAGCCCGTCAGGCTTCAATGCGCGGGCAATCTGCACCATGGCGCCGGGCGTGTCATTGGTGGCGTGCAGCGCCATCAGCGAAACGATCAGGTCGGCGCTGCCCGGTTTGATCGGCAGCAGCTCTTCGTCACCGACGACGGCGGGGAAGGGACCTTTCAGGAAATCCGCATCGCGCTCAACGCGCAAAATGGTGTCTGCCTTGCCGGAGAAGGCGATGGCCTCCGCTGCGAGACCGTTATGGCCTGCAAGATCAATGGCTACCGGAAAGCGGCGCTCGACGGCATCCAGACGGTCGGCAAGGTCTTCGGCCACGCGACGCAATAGAAAATCGGCACCCGGTTCGGCGCGCCGGAAAGCGCGGCGGCGAAAGGCGAGCTGTAGGTCGCGGTCGAAGACCGCGCTTTCGGGGGCAGGCATGGAATCCGTCTTTTCTTTTGCTACGCGGCGTATAGTGTAAAGCATGTCGCGGAAAAGTGGGAACCGGTTTTCCGGCAACGACATGCGTAGAAACAAATAGATAAAGCGCGACGCGCTTTAGTCGCGGGAATAGATGCATTCGAACGGGGGCGAATGCAATGGCGGATGACGATACACCGCATCAAACCTTTTTGCGTAGGCTTTACAGCGGCGCGCAGGTAAGTGCGCGACATATGCTGCACGCGACCGCCAATCTGCTGTTTCCGGCAAGCTGTGCGGGCTGCAAGGCGCATGTCTCGCAGCCCGGCACATTATGCCCGGCCTGCTGGTCGGAGCTGCGCTTTATCGAGCGGCCTTACTGCCCGGTGCTGGGTGTGCCGTTTGGTCATGATTTTGGCGACGGCTTCCTGAGTGCGGAGGCCATTGCCGATCCGCCGCCGTTTCGTCGCGCGCGGTCGGCGGTGGTGCATCGCGGGGCAGCGCAACGCATGGCGGTGGCTTTGAAATTCCATGACCGGACCGATCTCGCGCCGTGGATGGCGCGCTGGATGCAGCGCGCGGGCCGCGAATTGCTGGAGGAATGCGAGGTTATCCTGCCGGTTCCGCTGCATCGCTGGCGCTTCTGGAGCCGTCGTTTCAACCAGTCCGCGGAGCTTGCGCGGGCGCTGGCAAAGCAGAGTGCCTTGCCCTTTGCGCCGCAAGCGCTCAATCGTATCCGGCGCACCGAGCAGCAGATCGGGCTTGGGTCGAAGGAGCGCAAGCGCAATGTGGACGGTGCTTTCCGTGTCCCGAAAGAGCAGGAAATTCACGTTCGCGGACGCCGTGTCCTGTTGATCGATGATGTCTATACGACAGGTGCGACGGTGAAGGCTGCAACACGCGCCTTGTTGCGCGGCGGGGCTAAAAGCGTCGATGTTCTGACATTCAGCCGTGTTCTGCCAGATTGAAACTTGCGGGCAAGAACAAGCCCGCACACAGCGTCGTGAAACCGGGAGGGTCTTCCAGAGCGAAGCGTTGCCGACTATATAGTGTGGCAACGAATGGAGTTTTTCATGGTTGACGTTACCATCTATACCCGCCCGGGCTGCCCCTATTGCGCTCGTGCTCTCGATCTTCTGACCCGCAAGGGCGTGGAATTCAACGAGATCAACGCAGGCGCTACGCCGGAACTGCGCGCCGAAATGCAGGAGCGGTCGGGCCGCAACACCTTCCCGCAGATTTTCGTCGGTTCGGTCCATGTCGGCGGCTGCGATGATCTCTTTGCGCTCGACGGTCAGGGCAAGCTCGATGGTCTGCTCAAGACCGGCGAACTTCACTAATTTAATCTTATAAACGGGGGAGAAACCGATGAGCACGTTCCGCGCTGCCGCACTGCAAATGCGTTCTGGCACCGATGTTGTCCGCAATATCGAGGCTTTGGAGAAACTTGTCGCGGAAGCGGCAGCGAAGGGCGCGACTTACGTGCAATCCCCCGAAATGACCGGCGCGATGATGCGTGATCGCGTGGCGTTCAAGGCAAGCCTGCGCGACGAAGCCAATGACCTTGTTTTCAAGGCCGCTTCGGCTCTGGCCGCAAAACACGGCATCTTCCTCCATATCGGTTCGACGGCCATTGATGCGGGCGACGGCCGGATTGCCAATCGCGCCGGGTTGTTTACGCCGTCGGGCGAGAAACTCGTGACCTATGACAAGATTCATATGTTCGATGTCGATCTCGACAATGGCGAAAGCTGGCGCGAATCGGCCACCTATGAACCGGGCAAGGAAACCGTCATTGCCGAGCTGCCTTTCGCCAATATTGGCATGGCGATCTGCTACGACATTCGTTTCCCGCAGCTTTTCCGTGCGCAGGCGCTGGCTGGCGCCAATGTGATCACCGGCCCCGCCGCCTTCACCAGGCAGACCGGCGAGGCGCACTGGCACATTTTGCAGCGTGCGCGGGCCATCGAAAATGGCGCATTCCTTATCTCGGCGGCGCAGGGCGGATTGCACGAGGACGGTCGTGAAACCTATGGGCATTCGATCATCGTGTCGCCCTGGGGCAAGGTGCTGGCGGAAGCTGCCCATGACGAACCGGCTGTGATCGTTGCCGATATCGACGTTGCCGAGAGCGCTGCGGCGCGCGGCAAGGTGCCGAATTTGAAGAACGCGCGCGAGTTTACCGTCAAAACGGTGACCGCTAAACAGAAAGAGGATGCATAACTCCATGATCCGCTTTTCGCTTCATTGCGATAACGGCCATGAATTCGAGGGCTGGTTCCGCGACAATGCCGATTTCGATCGGCAGTCGGAGATGAAATTCGTCTCCTGTCCGGTCTGTAATTCGCATCAGGTGCAGAAAGCCCTGATGGCGCCTGCAGTCTCCACGGGCAGGGCCAAGGAAAAGATCGCCATGGCGCTGGGCGAGGCCCAGAAGAAAGCTCTTGAGGAAATGCGCGATTTGAGCCGCAAGGTCCGCGAGAATGCGGATTATGTCGGCGACAAATTTGCTGAAGAGGCGCGCAAGATTCATTTCGGTGAAACGGAACAGCGCGGCATCTATGGCGAAGCATCGCGTGAGGATGTGCATTCACTGCTTGAAGATGGTGTCGATGTGATGCCGTTGCCGGTCTTTCCAGAAGATCAGAATTAGGTCACCTGTTCGTCATGACAGCACGGCAGGGGAGGCCGGGTGCATGAAATTGATGGAGTCCGCCTCCTTTCTGCTTCTGGCCACCGGCACCCTGCTGGGGCTTATTCTGCCTCTGGGAAAGATCGCTGCGCAGGCGGGCGTTCCACCGGCCATGTGGACCTTTCTGTTTTCCGCCAGTGCCGGCGTGATCCTGCTCGCCGTTCTGCTTTTGCGCGGAAAGAGCCTTGGTTTTTCCGGCGGGCGCGCACGCTATTATGTCTGCACCGCAATCATCTCCTATGCCTTGCCCAATCTTTTGATTCTGTCGGCGATCCCGCGTCTCGGCGCTGGTTTCACGGGAATCATGTACACGCTGTCGCCGGTCATCACCTTGGTGATTTCAATGGGTTTCGGCTTGCGCCGTCCGAATGCGCTGGGCATTGGCGGTATCGCTGTCGGCTTTATCGGCGCAATCCTTGTGGCGCTGACACGCGGTGAGGTCGGCAAGCCCGCCGATCCGCTCTGGATTGCGGCCGCCTTGCTCATTCCGGTGTTTCTCGCCTGCGGCAACGTCTATCGCACGCTCGACTGGCCGAAAAATTCCGATCCGACGGAGCTTGCGGCAGGCAGTCATCTGGCTTCCGCCATTATGCTCTTTGCGGGGATTTTACTGTTCACTGGCGGATTTCCGGTTGAGACATTTGCGCTTGCCCCATGGGCTGCGACTGCGCAGGCCATTGCATCGGCGGGAATGTTCGCGCTGTTCTTCCGGCTGCAGGCGGTCGGCGGGCCGGTTTATCTCAGCCAGATCGGCTATGTGGCCGCAGCGCTCGGTCTCATTTCCGGCACGCTGTTTCTGGGCGAGCATTATCCGTTGCTCACCTGGATCGGTGCTGTCGTCATCGCGATTGGTGTGGCGATGACAACCAGAGCACAAAAAGGATAGTTACTCTGGCCGCTCGGCCAGCACCATGTAGTTCACATCCGTATCGCGGGAGCGGCTCCAGCTGTCGGCAAGCGGATTATAGGTCACGCCCAGCTTGTCGATGAGGCGCAGTCCGCCTTTGGCAAGGGCGGATTCGAGTTCTTCTGGGCGCACCAGCTTTTCATATTGATGCGTGCCGCGCGGCAGCCAGCGCAGCACATATTCCGCACCGATGATCGCCAGACCATAGGCTTTCAGGGTGCGGTTGATGGTGGCGACGAACATCAGCCCACCCGGCTTCACCATTTCGCTGGTCGCGGATATGAACAGATCGACGTCTGAAACATGCTCGACCACTTCCATGTTCAAAACCACGTCGAACTTCTCGCCAGCCTCGGCCAGAGCTTCCGCCGTCGTGGCGCGATAATCCACGTCGACGCCGCTTTGTGCAGCGTGGATTTTCGCAACCTCGATATTGGTTGTCGAGGCATCCGCGCCGATCACGGTTGCACCGAGACGCGCCATCGGCTCGCAAAGAAGACCGCCGCCGCAACCGATATCGAGCAGGCGCAATCCTTCAAAAGGGCGCGGCGTATTCGGATCGCGATTGAATTTGGCGCAGATTTTTTCCTTGATATAGGCAAGGCGTGTAGGGTTGAACTTGTGCAGCGGGCGGAACTTGCCCTGCGGGTTCCACCATTCCGCGGCAATGCGCGAGAAATGCTCGATCTCGGAAGCGTCGATGGTGGTGCGGGCCGTCTCGGTCATTTCATTCTCCAGCTGCGGAAGCGTGCCGTTCTGCTCTCAAGGTAGCGCTTCAAAGTCAAGCTGCAAATCAAATTCCGGCATTCCAGCGCTGAACAGAATGTTCTTGCGAATCGCAGCCTTGCAGAACCGTGACATATTAGTTATGTGACCACGGGTTTGCCTGCCGCAACATTATGAGTTTTGGGCAGGTGAGAGTGTAATTTTCAAAATAGCGGGACGTATCCTTAAATGGCGCGCATCGTGATGAAATTCGGCGGCACTTCGGTGGCCGATCTGGAACGCATCTATAATGTGGCGCGCCACGTCAAACGCGAGGTCGAGGCGGGCAATCAGGTTGCTGTTGTCGTCTCGGCCATGTCCGGCAAGACCAATGAGCTGGTCAACTGGGTGCAGAACATGCCGAAGGTATGTGGCGCCAGTTCGCCTTTCTACGATGCGCGCGAATATGACACCATCGTCGCTTCCGGCGAGCAGGTGACGAGCGGCCTTCTGGCCATTGCGCTTCAGTCGATCGGTGTCGATGCGCGTTCGTGGCAGGGCTGGCAGATTCAGATTAAGACCGACAATGCGCACGGCGCGGCCCGTATTCAGGAGATTGACGGTTCGGAAATCATCCGTCGCATGGAAATGGGGCAGGTCGCTGTCGTGGCCGGCTTCCAGGGTATCGGCCCGGACAACCGCATTGCGACGCTCGGACGCGGCGGTTCGGATACCTCGGCTGTGGCTGTCGCCGCCGCGGTGAAGGCTGATCGCTGCGATATCTATACCGATGTAGACGGTGTCTACACGACCGATCCGCGCATCGAGCCGAAGGCGCGCCGCCTGCCAAAGATCTCCTTTGAAGAAATGCTGGAAATGGCTTCGCTCGGAGCGAAGGTTTTGCAGGTGCGCTCGGTCGAACTCGCCATGGTGCACAAGGTACGCACTTTTGTGCGCTCGAGCTTTACGGACCCCGATGCGCCGGGCATGGGTGATCCGATCAACCCGCCCGGAACGCTTATTTGCGACGAGGATGAAATCGTGGAACAGCAGACCGTCACAGGCATCGCCTTTGCGAAAGATGAGGCTCAGATTTCGTTGCGCCGCGTGGCCGACCGACCGGGCGTGTCGGCAGCCATTTTCGGCCCGCTTGCCGAGGAACATATCAATGTCGATATGATCGTCCAGAACGTGTCGGAAGACGGTTCCAAGACCGACATGACCTTCACGATCCCGACCGGCGATATCGACAAGGCGCTGCGCGTTCTGGATAACGTCAAGGGTGAAATCGGCTTCGACAACATCCAGTCGGAAACGGGTCTGGCTAAGATTTCCGTGATCGGCATCGGCATGCGCAGCCATGCGGGCGTTGCCGCCATCGCCTTCAAGGCGCTGGCCGAAAAGGGCATCAACATTCGCGCCATCACGACGTCGGAAATCAAGATCTCGATCCTGATCGATGGTCCTTACGCGGAACTGGCCGTGCGCACGCTGCACGCCGTCTACGGTCTCGATAAATCGTAATCAGCTGAACACTGATATTAAGCCGGCATAAAACCCGGCTTTTATTAAACCGTTTTGAAACAAGGCCGCGTCCGTAAACGGTTCGCGGCATTTTTTCGTTCCGGAACCTGGCATAATTTCTGCTTAAAGCACTAGACGGCAGTGTCAAAAATGCTCACAAAGGGGTTGGCGTAACGCGTCGCGGGCGGGTAATGGGAATCGGTCGGCGAAAGCGGGCCACCAGTCCGAACGGCTTTCGGTAGTACGGAGCAAGCAAAGCCGTTTTCTCTTTATTCGCCGCAGTTCGCACGGAAAGCCGCTTCACCTCGGTGCCGAAACTGCACAAGAGGAGTGTCCGACGATCATGCGCGATCAGACAACCGGTCCCCGCGTTCTGCTGAAGCGGCTGCGCGAATTGATGGCTGAGCCGCTTGAGCCGCAGCCGCGCCTTGACCGGATCGTCCGTGAAATCGCGCAAAATATGGTCGCGGAAGTCTGCTCCTTTTATGTGCTTCGCGCTGACGGCGTTCTCGAACTCTATGCCACTGAAGGCCTCAACCCGCAGGCGGTTCACCTCGCGCAATTGCGTCTGGGGCAGGGTCTTGTCGGCACTATTGCCGCGAGCGCGCGTCCGTTGAACCTCACCGATGCGCAAAGCCACCCGGCCTTCGCCTATCTGCCGGAAACGGGCGAAGAAGTGTATAATTCCTTCCTCGGCGTTCCGGTGCTGCGCGCTGGTCGCACCATGGGCGTTCTCGTCGTGCAGAACCGCACCAAACGCGCCTATCGTGAAGACGAAGTCGAAGCGCTGGAAACGACAGCCATGGTGCTTGCCGAAATCATTGCATCCGGCGACGGGTTGAAGCTCGTGCGTCCCGGTATCGATCTCGATATGGGCCGTCCGATGAGCGTGACCGGCGCTGCCTTCAATGACGGCATCGGTCTTGGTCATGTCGTGCTGCACGAGCCGCGCATCGTCGTGACCAATCTCTTCAATGAGGATAGCCAGGCCGAGCTTGCCCGTCTCGATCAGGCGTTGGGCTCCTTACGCATTTCCATCGATGACATGCTTTCGCGGCGCGATGTGGCCATTGAGGGCGAGCATCGCGAAGTGCTGGAAGCCTATCGGATGTTTGCGCATGATCGCGGCTGGGTGCGGCGTCTGGAAGAAGCGATCCATAATGGTCTGACCGCAGAAGCCGCGGTCGAGAAGGTGCAGAGCGACACGCGCGCGCGGATGATGCATCTGACCGATCCCTATATGCGCGAGCGCCTGTCGGATTTCGACGATCTCGCCAACCGTCTGCTGCGCCAGCTGATGGGCCGCGACATCAAGACGATGGCCGAATCGCTGGTCAAGGATGCGATCATCGTGGCGCGTTCCATGGGCGCAGCCGAATTGCTGGACTATCCGCGTGAGCGTTTGCGCGGCGTGGTGCTGGAAGACGGCGCCGCTACCAGCCATGTGGTGATCGTGGCGCGCGCCATGGGCATTCCCGTCGTGGGACAGGCCAAGGGCGCTGTTTCCATGGCTGAAAACAACGATGCCGCCATCGTCGATGGTGACGAAGGCATCGTGCATCTGCGCCCTCAGTCAGATGTCGAATCGGCCTATGCGGAAAAGGTTCGGTTCCGCGCCCGGCGTCAGGCGCATTATCGCGAATTGCGCGACAAGCCTGCCTTGACCAAGGACGGTGTGGATGTTTCGCTTCTAATGAATGCCGGCCTTCTGGTCGACCTACCGCAGCTTGCGGCATCAGGCGCGTCGGGCATCGGCCTGTTCCGCACCGAGCTGCAGTTCATGGTCGCTTCCACTTTCCCACGGGCCGAGCAGCAGGAGCGGCTTTATCGTTCAGTCATGGAAGCATCCGGCGACAAGCCGGTCACTTTCCGCACGCTCGACATTGGCGGTGACAAGGTGCTGCCTTACTTCAGCGCATCGGCGCAGGAAGAAAATCCGGCGCTTGGCTGGCGCGCCATCCGCCTCACGCTTGACCGCCCGGGCCTGCTGCGCACGCAGTTGCGCGCGCTTTTGAAAGCGGCGGGCGGGCGCGAATTGAAGCTCATGCTGCCGATGGTGACGGAAGTTGCCGAGGTGAAGGCCGCGCGCGAGATCATCGAACGCGAGGTTCGCCATCTGTCGCGGTTTGCACATGCGTTGCCGACACGGATGAAGCTTGGCGCGATGGTGGAAGTTCCAGCCCTGTTGTGGCAGCTGGACGAGCTGATGACGGCGGTTGATTTCGTCTCCGTCGGCTCCAACGATCTGTTCCAGTTCCTGATGGCGGTGGATCGCGGTAACTCGCTGATTTCCGGTCGTTTCGACCAGCTTTCTCCGGCCTTCCTGCGGACGCTGCGTCATATTGTCGATACCGGCAACCGGCACAACACGCCGGTCACGCTCTGCGGTGAAATGGCGGGACGTCCGCTGACGGCCATGACGCTGATCGGCCTTGGTTTCCGCTCCATCTCTATGTCGGCTGCGGCCATCGGCCCGGTTAAGGCGATGCTCGGCGCGCTGGATACAACGAAGCTGAATGCGCTTCTCAATGAAGAGCTGGACAAGCCGAATGTCGCGCATTCGCTGCGCGAACTGATGCTTCGATTTGCAGAAGACAACGATATTCCGTTATAGCAAGGCAAATTGCATAGAATGACCGGGTGTGGCGCGGGACGCGGCGCGCCCGGTTTCGCACATTTGCATTCGGACGATGACTTTTTAGGACATGATATGATCGCATTGCCGCAGGACCGGATGGACCAGCTCTTGAAGCGGTTCTCGATGATCGAAAGCCAGATGGCCGACAATCCGGATTCGGAAACCTATGTGAAGCTTGCTTCCGAATATTCTGAATTGCAGGAAGTCGTCGGCAAGATTCGCGAATTGAGCGATGCGCGCACTGAGGCGAAAGATCTGGCTGCGATGCGCGACGATGCATCGACGGATGCGGATATGCGCGCATTGGCTGTCGAGGAATTGCCGGAAGTCGAAAAGCGAGTCGAGACGCTGGAGCAGGAAGTACAGATTCTGCTTCTGCCCAAGGACGCGGCGGACGAGAAGAACGCCATTCTCGAAATTCGCGCCGGTACGGGTGGACTGGAAGCCGCGCTTTTCGCGGGCGATCTCTTCCGCATGTATGAGCGCTATGCCAGCGAAAAGGGCTGGCGTGTCGAACTGGTCTCGGCCAGCGAAGGCGATGCGGGCGGCTATAAGGAAATCATCGCGACGGTTTCCGGCAAGGGCGTGTTCTCGAAGATGAAGTTCGAATCGGGTGTGCATCGTGTGCAGCGCGTACCGGAAACCGAAGCTGGCGGGCGTATTCATACATCGGCTGCGACGGTTGCGGTGCTGCCAGAAGCCGAAGACATCGATATCGAGATCCGCAACGAGGATATCCGCATCGATACGATGCGTGCATCGGGCGCTGGCGGACAGCACGTCAACACGACCGACTCGGCGGTGCGCATCACCCATATCCCCACCGGCATCATGGTGGTTCAGGCGGAAAAATCCCAGCACCAGAACCGCGCCCGCGCCATGCAGATCCTGCGTGCCCGCCTTTATGACATGGAGCGTCAGAAGGCTGAAAGCGAACGCTCCGAGGCGCGCCGCAGCCAGGTCGGCTCCGGCGACCGTTCGGAACGCATCCGTACCTATAATTTCCCGCAGGGCCGCGTCACCGATCACCGGATCAACCTGACGCTCTACAAGCTCGACCGCGTGATGGAAGGCGATCTCGACGAACTGGTCGATGCGCTGATTTCTGATCACCAGACAGCGCTTCTGACCGAACTGGGCGCCTGAGCGTGAGCGGCGAGCGTCTTGACATTCTGGCAGCACAGGCGCGACGGCAGTTGCGCGATGCCGGGCTGGAAACGCCCGATCTCGATGCGCGCCTGCTCCTCGAATGGGCGACGGGCGCGACACGGCTGGATCTGATTTCCGCGCCGGACCGGCTGATCGACGCGGAGCGTGTCGAGACCTTGCGCGCGGCACTGGAACGCCGCGCGAAAGGCGAACCGGTGCATCGCATTATCGGTGTTCGAGAATTTTACGGCCTGCCATTCCGGCTTTCTCCAGAAACACTCGAACCGCGACCGGATACGGAAGCGCTGGTGGAGCTGGTCATTCCGCCGTTGGAAGCGCTGATCAAAAAGCATGGTATAGCCGAACTTCTCGATATGGGCACGGGCACCGGCGCGATTGTGATCTCGCTCCTGCACCGCTTCGAGGCATTGCATGGCATTGGTCTCGATGTATCGGAAGGCGCGCTGGCGACGGCGCGAATCAATGCTGCACTCAACGATGTGAGCCAGCGTTTCGCCGCCCTGCGGAGCGACTGGTTCGCCGCTATCAGCGGACGGTTTCATATGATCGTCTCAAACCCGCCCTATATTCCGCATGAAGATATTGCCGGTCTGTCGCGTGAAGTGCGCGAGCATGATCCTCTTGCGGCACTGGATGGCGGCCAGGATGGACTGGATTTTTACCGGGCCCTTGCAGAACAGGCAGTAGAGTACCTATATGATGGTGGTATGGTTGCCGTAGAAATCGGCGCCGGACAATTCCAGGATGTAAAAGCGCTGTTCGAGCAAGCGGGTTTTGAACTCGCAAACGATGCGCGTGATCTGGGCGGCTATAGAAGGGCCATGCTTTTTGCGCAAAAATCATAAACGAAATTTTGATACCCAACGGCGCGAAAAAACACTTGGAATTTGCCGCGAAGCCGTTTAGTTTCCGGCCACCGTATACAGCCAGAATGGTTTTGCCCGCTTTTTGAGGGCCGTGGCGGAAATGCTCCATGACGATTTGAGGTCATGCTCTCCTGGGGTTTCAGCCTTTGGAGATGGCTCGTACGGAAGTACACGACTTTCAGGCATGGTCCCGAAGAGCGATGCTTTTCGGAATGGGCCTTGCACGATGCAACCGTCAGGTTCCGGTCGTCCAATGGATATGCGGAGCCGAGAAGCATGTCGCGGAAAAGTGGGGACCGGTTTTCCGGGAACGACATGCATAAAAGCAACCCTTAATGTGCGTCACGCGAACAGTAAGAAATGCGATGCGCTTTAAGATTAGTCGATGTGTAGGAAGTTTTAGGGCGTGCTTCCTCCATGGCTCAATAGCAAGAAACAGGCGGCTTTTTTCGTCGCAACGTTTCTGCGCCCTTTAATCTGAAAAGAGATGAATATGAGGCCAGCACAGCAGAACAGGCGTATGCGCGGACGGGGGAATAACAACAATAATAATAACAATAACCGCAAGGGCCCCAATCCTCTGTCGCGTAATTATGAAAGCAACGGACCTGACGTAAAGATCCGTGGCAATGCGCAACATATTGCAGAAAAATATTCGACCCTCGCACGGGACGCGCAAGCTTCTGGCGACCGGGTTATGGCAGAAAACTATCTTCAGCACGCTGAACATTACAATCGCATCATCATGGCTGCCATGGCACAGAACCCGGTGCCATTCCAACGCGAAGAAACCTTCGACGATGACGGCGCTGATGACGACGATACCGGCTTTACGCCAGCAGTCGCCGTCGAACCGCGTCCGGTAAGCGGTTCCGGTCCGCAGCCGGTCATCGAAGGCACGCCTGCCGAAGTCATTTACGGCGAGGAAAGCGGCGAAAGCCGTCAGCCGCGTGAACGCGACAATCGTGATCGTCGCCTTGGCCGGGGACGACGCCCGCAGCGCGAACGCTTCAATGCCGAAGAGCGCCCTGAAGCACAGGCCGGTGAAGCAGGTGAACAGCCGGTCGTAGAAGCTCCAGTGGAAAAACAGGAACCAGCTCCGGTCGCCCGGGCTCCAAAGGCTGCACCAGTGGCCGCGGAAGCCGCACCCGTTGAGGCTCCAGTGGAAGCACCTGTCGAAGCGAAGGCCGATGAGGAAGCTACACCGCGTCGCGCTACCCGCCGTCCGGGTCGTCCGCGCCGTGTCGCGAAGGATGCGGGCAGCGATACGCCAGCAACGGAACCGGTCGATTCCGACGCATAAGCGTTTCCACATATGATTTAAAAATGGCGCGGTTTTCCGCGCCATTTTTATTTGGTCGCGCCTGCATTGCCCACCCTTGCCGAAAGGCGGTCATAGTCCCATATCCTGTCTTGGAAAGACATGAAGCCCGCCCTTGCGGGGGCTTCGTCACCCAACATCTTCCGGTGCCTCTAGAGGGCTGGAAGGGCAAAGGAGACATTATGAATATTGAAAAATACACGGAACGCGTTCGCGGTTTCATTCAGTCGGCGCAGACTTTCGCGCTTTCTTCCGGTAATCAGCAGTTCACCCCTGAGCACATCCTGAAAATCCTTGTCGATGACGACGAGGGGCTTGCTGCATCGTTGATCGAGCGGGCCGGTGGACGCATTGCCGATGTGCGCCTTGGTTTGCAGAGCGCATTGGAAAAACTGCCGAAAGTTTCGGGCGGTAACGACCAGCTCTATCTCTCGCAGCCGCTGGCCAAGGTTTTCACATTGGCTGAAGAGCTCGCCAGCAAGGCGGGCGACAGCTTTGTCACGGTCGAGCGGCTGCTGACGGCGCTGGCAATCGAGAAATCCGCCAAGACATCTGAAATTCTTGCCGCAGCCGGTGTCACACCGACAGCGTTGAACAAGGTGATCAACGATATGCGTAAGGGCCGCACTGCCGATTCCGCTTCTGCCGAAAGCAATTACGACGCGCTGAAGAAATATGCGCGCGATCTGACCGAGGATGCCCGCAACGGCAAGCTTGATCCGGTGATCGGTCGTGACGAGGAAATCCGCCGCACGATTCAGGTTCTGTCGCGCCGCACCAAGAACAATCCGGTGCTGATCGGTGAGCCGGGCGTGGGCAAGACGGCGATTGCCGAAGGTCTGGCGCTGCGTATCGTCAATGGCGACGTGCCCGAATCGCTGAAGGACAAGCAGCTGATGGCGCTCGACATGGGCGCGCTGATTGCCGGCGCGAAATATCGCGGCGAGTTCGAAGAACGCCTGAAGGCTATCCTGTCGGAAGTTCAGACGGCTGCCGGTCAGGTCATTCTCTTCATCGACGAGATGCATACGCTTGTCGGTGCAGGCAAGACCGATGGCGCGATGGATGCGTCCAACCTGCTCAAGCCTGCGCTGGCTCGCGGTGAGTTGCACTGCGTCGGCGCAACCACGCTGGAAGAATATCGCAAATATGTCGAGAAGGATGCGGCACTTGCACGTCGTTTCCAGCCGGTCTTCGTGGACGAGCCGACCGTCGAGGATACGATCTCAATCCTGCGCGGCTTGAAGGAAAAATACGAGCAGCATCACAAGGTGCGCGTATCGGACTCCGCGCTGGTCGCCGCCGCAACGCTGTCCAACCGCTATATCACCGACCGCTTTCTTCCAGACAAAGCCATCGACCTTGTGGATGAGGCTGCGTCGCGCCTGCGCATGCAGGTCGATTCGAAGCCGGAAGAACTGGATGAGATCGACCGCCGCGTCATGCAGCTGAAGATCGAGCGCGAAGCCTTGAAGGTGGAAACCGATGCTGCTTCCAAGGATCGTCTGGTGCGTCTTGAAAAAGAGCTGACCGATCTGGAAGAAGAATCAGCTGAACTGACCGCCAAGTGGCAGTCGGAAAAGCAGAAGCTTGGTCTGGCTGCCGATCTCAAGCGCCAGTTGGAGGAAGCGCGCAACGCTCTGGCCACGGCACAGCGCAACGGTGAATTCCAGAAGGCTGGTGAGCTTGCTTACGGCAAGATCCCACAGCTTGAAAAGGAACTCGCCCAGTCCGAAAGCCAGGAGAACAGGGGTTCTCTGCTGGAAGAAACTGTGACGCCGGAACATGTCGGGCAGGTTGTTTCCCGTTGGACAGGGATTCCGGTTGACCGGATGCTCGAAGGCGAGCGCGAAAAGCTGTTGCGGATGGAAGACGAGCTTGCAAAGCGCGTCATCGGTCAGGGCGAAGCCGTTCAGGCGGTTTCCAAGGCGGTGCGCCGTGCGCGTGCTGGTCTTCAGGACCCGAACCGGCCTATCGGTTCGTTCATCTTCCTGGGCCCAACGGGCGTCGGCAAGACCGAACTGACCAAGGCGCTGGCCTCGTTCCTGTTCCAGGACGACACCGCGATGGTGCGCATCGATATGTCGGAATTCATGGAGAAGCATTCTGTGAGCCGCCTGATCGGTGCACCTCCCGGCTATGTCGGTTACGAGGAAGGTGGGGCGCTGACGGAAGCCGTTCGCCGGAGGCCCTATCAGGTGATCCTGTTCGATGAGATCGAAAAGGCGCATCCCGATGTGTTCAACGTGCTGTTGCAGGTTCTGGACGATGGGCGTCTGACCGATGGTCAGGGTCGCACGGTCGATTTCCGCAACACGGTCATCATCATGACGTCCAATCTCGGCGCCGAATATCTCGTCAATCTGGGCGAGAAAGACGATGTCGAAAGCGTTCGTGACGAGGTCATGGGTGTGGTCCGTGCGGCATTCCGGCCGGAATTCCTGAACCGTGTCGATGAAATCATCTTGTTCCACCGGCTGCGCCGCGAGGATATGGGTGCGATTGTCGATATCCAGTTGCAGCGTCTTCAGGCCTTGCTCACTGATCGCAAGATCGCCTTGGAGCTGGAAGAAGATGCCCGCGAATGGCTTGCCAATAAGGGATATGATCCAGCTTACGGCGCACGTCCTTTGAAGCGCGTGATCCAGAAGGAAGTTCAGGACCCGCTCGCCGAGCGTATTCTGCTGGGCGATATTCTGGACGGCTCCCTCGTCAAGATCACCGCCGGTTCGGACAGGCTCAATTTCCGTCCGGTTCGCGGTGCTCTCGAACCCGATCCGAAGAACGAAAGCGTGGACGCCTGACGTCCCGCTTGCTTGAACAAAGCACCGCAGTCGCAAGATTGCGGCGCTTTTTCTTTGCCTTGTTCAATTCGGGTGGGCGATCTCACAGAGCTTAGAGAAATATTACAGCTACAAATTTCAAAAAACTTGCCGTCACTTGGCCATTTTCATGTCCAGTTCATCTGGCATCTGCTGATAAATAGATAATCACTTATTAACCATATTCGCGGCATCCATGACCTGACGATCCGATTGAACGGTCTGATATTACGGGCACCTGGGACTTTCCTTCATGACGCATTCCATACGCATGCTCCGTTTCGCATTGTTTGCTTCTGCGGCTCTTCCCGCCACGAGTGCCGGGGCATTTGCGGAAGAAAACCGCGACGCCGCGCTCACGGAAGCTCCCGTGCAGCTGGCGCAGCTCTACGATCCGGGCGAAGAAGTCTATCACGACCGGCGCGTGCGCGTTTACATTGACCAATATGGTCGGCGGGTGACGATGGATCGTCGTGGCCGCATCATCAGCGTCGAGGATGCCAATAGCTACGACCGCAACAGCTATGACGGTCACAATAGCCGTCGGGATCCGCAGCAAGACGACAACTGGACGCTGAATGGTCCGGTCGATGGCGGTTCGCCTTACGACGGTTTCAGTAATGTGCCGGAAGACCCGAATTACTATCCCGCCGCACCGTCCGATCCGAGCTATCGCGGCAATCAGGATGGTCAGGTGCAGCGTTCGGAACTGCCGCCGTCCGGCGAAAACTATCCCGACAATACTGGCACCAACTCCGCCAGCATCGACCAGAATTATGGTGGTCAGGACAATTACGGTCAGCCTGGCTATGAGCAGCCGCAGAACGTGCCGCATTCGAGCGACATGGCGCCCGCCATCGAGATGCCGAAAGGCGAGGGTGCCAAGGCCAAGATCGCAGCCTTTCAGGTACTGCTGGATCGCGCTGGCGCATCGCCCGGCGTTATCGATGGCCGTTCCGGCAGCAATGTCGACAAGGCCGCTGCCGCATATGGTGAACTGACCGGAAAATCCATCAGCCCGAAGGATGATGCGGCAGTGAATGCCGAGCTTGAAGCCACGGGCGGTGCGGCGTTCTTCGAATATACGATCACCAATGAGGATGTCGGTCGCCAATATGTGGCGTCGATCCCGGAAGATTACGCCCATAAGGCGCAGCTTCCATCGATGGCTTATACGTCGGTGACGGAAATGCTCGGCGAGAAATTCCACATCGACGAAAACTACCTGAAGGAAATCAATCCGGGAGTGAATTTCAATCAGCCGGGTAGCGTGGTGAAAGTGCCGAATCTCGGCAAGCCGGTGCGCGCCAAGGTGGCGAGAATCATCGCCGACAAGGGACGCAAGCAGGTCCGTGGTTATGACGAAAGCGGCAAGCTCGTCGTGGCCTATCCGTCGACCATCGGCTCATCGGATAATCCGTCGCCGTCCGGCATCGTGCAGGTGGAGCGTATCGCGATCAACCCGAACTACACCTATAATCCGAAGATCAACTTCAAGCAGGGCAACAACGACAAGGTTCTAACGATCCCCCCGGGTCCGAATGGGCCGGTCGGAACGGTCTGGATTGCGCTTTCTAAGCCGACTTACGGCATCCATGGAACACCGGAGCCTTCCAAGATCGGGAAGACTTCCAGCCATGGTTGCGTGCGATTGACGAATTGGGACGCGGAAGAACTCGCCAAGCTCGTCAAGCCCGGCGTCACCGTCGAGTTTTCCGAATAGTTCAACCTTCACGGTTCAAACAGAAAAAGCCGGGCTATCATTTTGCGTGCCCGGCTTTTCATTACCCCTTGGTCGATGCGTTGGCAGCAAGTTTGGTGCTGTTGTCGTCGCTGTTCAAAAGCGTGTCGATGCGATCACGCTCCTGCTTGAAAGCTTCAAGCTCTTTGCCCTTCAAGGCCTTGTTGTCCGGCAGACGGATCCGCAGCGGGTCAACCTTGGTGCCGTTGACGATCATTTCATAATGAAGATGCGGGCCAGTCGAGAGGCCGGTCGAACCGACATAGCCGATCACCTGACCCTGGCGCACTCTTGCGCCGGCAGATACGCCGCGCGCGATTGCATTCTGGTGGCTGTAACTGCTGACATAGCCATTGGCATGGCGAATCAGGGTCTGATTGCCGTAGCCATTGGTCCAGCCCGCTTTTTCGACAACCCCGTTACCGGTTGCGATGATTGGCGTACCGCGCGGCGCGGCCCAATCGACGCCCGTGTGCATGCGGCTATAGCCGAGAATCGGGTGGCGGCGCATGCCGAACGGAGAACGGAACACGCCATTGGGCACCGGATTGCGCAGCAGGAACTGCTTCGCACTCTTGCCGCCTTCATCGAAATAATCGACGCTGCCATCCGGCGCCTGATAGCGGTAGAATTTTCGGGTCGTTCCGCTAAAAGTAGCGGCCACATAAAGGAGCTGCGAATCGCTGTCCGCCTTGTCCGCCTCGTCAGCGCCGTCCGGTAGCGAGAAGAAGGCGTCGATATTATCGGTCGGCGTCAACTGCGCCTGAAGATCCACGTCGGTGGCCAGCATTTTGACCAGCTGTTCGCGCATCGTTTCCGTCATGCCATAGGCAAGGGCCGCGCGGCTGATGCCGTCATAGACATTGGGCAGGTTGCCGCGGATGGCACTGGGGACGGCATTGCCTTCGAAAGCCGTCTGCAAAAGTGGTGTATCTTCGGGCTCATCCGACGGAACATATTGCTGGCGATCGTTGAGTGTGACCGTCACGAGATGCGTGGTGCGATTATAAATGCTCGCACGCACGATGCGGTCTTCGCCGTTGCGGGTTTCAGTCCCGATGCGCAGCACGCTGCCTTGTTTCAGGCGCGGAGAATTCATCATCTTGGAGAGAGCATCGACCATGGTCGACGTCTCATTGCCACTATAGCCTGCGTCTTCCAGCGCCTGCGCAATATCGGCGGTTTGCCGGAAGGGGATCAGTTCTTCCGAGAAGCCATCTTCCGTCTGCTCGTCATTGGCCTTCGGCGCGACACTGACATTCTCCTGCGTAATCTTTACGCCAAGCGCCGGGCCGAGCGCATAGGGGGAATCATTGCCGCCGAAGCGGACCGGATCGACATAATGCAGCGAGGCGACCTGAACATCACCGTCGGTCAACAGACCGCCAGTATCGCGAACGACCTTCTCAACTTCATCGACCGACAGATCGCTCGATGCATCGAAAGTTGCGCTGTTGAGCGGAAAATCGACGACGTGGAGGCTGACTTCGCTCTCAACTTTGGCACCATAAATCTGGCCGGTGTCTGCCGGTTGCGGGGCCGTTGGACCTTCGGAGAACACAGTCAGCGCATCGAATGCCGGATATTTTCGGCTGGTCGGGTGATCGACCGCCAGCGCCATGCTCACCAATTCGAACGGACGGGTGCGGATAACCTCGCGCTCCCCGACTTTCTGCATGGTGGAAAGGTCGAACCGCCGACGGTCGCGCGGCTGCTGCGCCGAAATCGTGCTGACGAGACGGCCACCCTTGGTGACAGCGCTTTCCTCGGTTGCACTTGGCATATCGTTGCGCGCCAGAATTTCAGGTGGGGTCGCCAATTGCTCGCGCCCGTCAAGGGCAGCGAAAAGAGCAACGCCGATCAGCATGCAAGAGGTGACGCCAGTCAGGAAGGTGCCGGCAAGCCAGCGTGCCGAAACTTCGCGCCGATCTGGAGGCCGTCGCCGTCCGCCTACGCTCAGCGGGGGCTCGTCACCCGGATCGAGATTATTCGGCCCCATATCCTTCATACTGCTATAGTAGGCCCTTCTTCTAAACCTGATGGCACGAAAACGTGCTTGAACATCGCTTGTCAGAAAAGCGACTTACGCGCTGATCCGATGCTAAGGTGTCTTCCTTTGTCGAGGGAAGGCTCCCAAACGGGCATCAGAGTTTTGCCTGCCGTTGACGCGTAAGTCAATGACAAGGCTGCCAGACGCCGATATCCACAACACCGCCGGATTGACGGACCGCTGGATGCGGCACAGCTAAATTTCGAATTTCGCGGAAGCTAGTTTTTTATTGAGGCTGGTTTGTGGCCCGGCCTTCCGCAACGGCATATTTCGCACCCTATATATAGCGTGCCAAAATCTTGGGATTTCGTGTCCTGTGGAAAGCTGTCAAAAAAATATCAAAAAACGTCAGAACCCTTGTTGACAGTTTTGTGGTGTGGGGCCTATATAGCGCCACAACGAGGGCGGCGACGCTGCTAGCGGCAGGTTGGTTCGTCCTTGAGTTCTGGTGAAAGTGGTTGACGAGAAGTTGGCTGATGAGTAGTTGGGGCGGCTGGAGCTGGATGGAAATCTGGTTTTGGATTTGAGGAAGTTACGGTTGATAAGATTGTGATTTTCTTGAAAAAAACGGGTTGA
>NZ_JAELXQ010000017.1 GCF_016427605.1 Ochrobactrum sp. Q0168
AAATGGTAACAGGGTTGCCGTAAATCGCGCAGAATCCCACGCCATCTCGTTTCGAACTGCGACAAAGCCGCTGCCAATCCAACACCGGATTGGCAGCGGCAGTTCCTGTTGCTGACCGGCAATCAACTTCATCTGGCACCAGGCGATCATCGGTGTGGACAGGCGCATCAATTTTTCTGATCGTTCCGCCGTGCGACGATTCATGCGATCAGATCTGTCGTCAAAATCGCGGGATGGTTCAGAAACCTGCCGTCACTTTGATCGGAAGAAGCGGTTGTAGACTATCAAAAATCTGCCATATCAATGTGCGCTGGGATCGGTTGTTGGAAGCTATCTCAAAGGCCTATGATGGTGACATCGTGATGATCGATAGCACCTGTTCGTATTCACCAACATAGGGCAAAGGAAAAAATGGGATGCCGACGATTGTTGCATAGGACGTTCCCGTCGCGGGCTCACATGTAAAATCCACGCAATTGTTGATACAGCAGGCCGTCCGATCAATCTTTGCCTGACGGTTGGCAGAGTTGCTGGCTGCTCTCAGGCTGAAGGCCTCATGGCTTGTATCAAAGAACGCGGCACGCTGCTTGCGGACAAAGCTTAAGATACCGATGCAATCGGCAAGATCATAGCATCCTACAAGTTATGGGCTACTACCCTCCCAAATCCAACCGCGAGGGCGTCTTCGCGTTCTCATTATGGGTTATGGTCAGAGAAATCTGGTCGAGCGGTTTTTTATCGCATCAAACACTATCGCGGTACTACCACGCGTTACGACATAAACTGCGCCAATTCCGCGCTGCAATCAACTCATCGCATTGGGCATCGGGTGTATCAGTTTGAGGATATGTCGCGGAAAGTGCGATCAGTCCAACTTCAGCGCCAGCTCCTCGTTTAAGGTTTCTGCCGCGTTTGTGAATCTTCTCCCTCGAGCAATATTGACAAATCGAAATTAATATAGACTATTGTTAATATCGATAAATAAATATCGCATAGCGATAACAGGAAATCAATGTACGACCCGTTAGTTCATGCCTATCCCGATAGTACACAAGGCAGTCCGGACTCCTACTGGCTTAAGGTTAGCGGAGAAGCGCCCGCGGATGATGGCCCGGTCTCCGGTGATATTGATGTCGATGTTGCGATCATCGGTGGTGGCTATGCCGGGCTATCAGCGGCGCTTTCGCTCGGTCGTGATTACGGGATCCAGGCCACGCTGTTGGAGGCAAAATCCACGGCGTGGGGGTGTAGCGGACGCAACGGAAGTTTTTCTCGCATATCTGGCGGGCGCGTTTCCTGGCCGACATTCGTCAAAACCTATGGGGCCGACGCGGCGCGTGCTTATTTTTCCGAGCTGACGGACGGCTTGAATACCGTTCGAAACCTGATTTCTGAAGGTGGCATAGAATGCGATAAGCAACCTGATGGGGTCTATAAGGTCGCCACCTACAGCTCCCATACAGAGGCGCTTCGGCGGGAAGAGGAACTTTACAACAAGGTTTTGGGATACCCTGCCAGATATGTCGAGAAATCTCAGCTTGTCGGCGTTCACGAGGGGCCTGAGAGCCATGGCGCTCTCTACCTGCCGGACGGCTTTTCGATCAATCCCTTGAAGCTCGCGCGCGGGCTGCACCGCTTGGCGCGAGAGCATGGAGCGCGTATTCACACAAACTCTCCAGTTACAGGGTGGTCGAGCTCTGGCAGTCGACATCAACTGATAACCCCCTCGGGTGTAGTGCGCGCCAAGGCTGTGATCGTGGCAACCAACGGCTACACGTCATGGCGTCTTCACAGCCAGCTTGCCGCCCGCGTTCTTCCGGTGCATTCGCAGATTATCGTCACTGCACCCATGACCGTGTCGCAAGTCGAAGCGACTCTGCCTTCCGGCGACTGTATGTTCGACACGCGCAGTCTGCTCTTTTATTATCGACGCCTGCCGGACAATCGCATCTTGTTTGGTGGCCGCAGCGCTATTTCGGGGAAGGATGCCGAGGCCCCGAAACACCAGAAGTATCTTTACGATGCTATGGTGCATAAGTTTCCAGCGATCTCGGGGATTCCAGTCGATCATTGGTGGGGCGGGTGGGTCGCAGTTACCCGAAACTCGCTTCCATTCTGCTATGAAGTTCCGGCGCTTGCAAATGTTTACACGGCAGGCGGCTATGCCGGAAGCGGGGTCTCCTTTTCCACGCATCTTGGAATGAAACTCGCAATGATGGCCGCGGGCAAGCCGTATAAGACAACGGTTCCCTTCCTTGGTAAGGAGCCCGAACAATATCCCTTCGCCAGCTTCATCCGTCTTGGCCAGTGGATGGCCTATCGTTGGCTCCATGCGAAGGATGGACATGAAGCCCGGAAAGCGGGATGAGATGGCGATGAAAACTATTGCTAGAGAACGTCACATTCGGGATCGAAAACTATGACAGATGCAGAGAACTCTCCGCTTTATGTGACAGCCCTTGCCAAGGGACTGTCTGTTCTTTCTGCGTTCGAAGTGTCCCGACCTGCCATGAATCTGCTTGAGCTGGCGGCGGCCACCGGGTTGAACAAAAGCACAGTCCAGCGATCGGTTTTTACGTTGGAAGCCCTTGGCTATCTCGCGCGTGAAGATTCTTCAAAACGCTACCGGCTGACGGTAAAGTCTCTGGAGATTGGAACAGGCTATTTACAGACCAGCGAACTGATTGAGCGCGCCAATCCCTATCTCCAGCAGCTCAATCGGCAGACTGGGGAGAGCTGCAATCTTCTTCAGCCGTGGGGCACCGACATGGTCTATGTCGCACGATTCACCAGCCACAGGGAAATGCCTATTCATGTCCCAATAGGGCAGCGTTTGCCAATATACTGCACGGCGGCAGGTCGCGCTTATCTGTCTGCGCTCAAGACTGAGGAGGCAAGCGATTACATCGCCCGTTCCAGGCTCGTCGCGTTCAATGCGAATACGGTTACGGATCCGGAAAAGATCCTCGATCTGGCGGCCAAGGCGCGCACCGAGGGTTTTACCCTGATTACCGAGGAAATCTATGTCGGCGATATCGCGATAGGCGCCAGCATCGTGAATGCTGACGGACAGCCGCTTGGTGCAATCAACATATCGGTGCCCTTCAGCCGCTGGCAACCGGAACAGGTGCGCAAGGAACTGGCACCTCAACTCGTCAATACCGCACGAGCGATATCGAGCGCTACCAAAGGTTTGAAGCCGTCCGCTACGGGAACGATTTCTCAGGAAAACAAATAGGAGAAGCAATGCCAATCCAACGTTTCGAACCCAATGGAAAACGCCTTAGCCATGTGTTGGTTCACAATGGAATTGCCTATGTGACGGGACAGGTTCCGGCAGATCGAGCGCAGGACGCTGCCGGTCAGACAGCGCAGGTTCTGGCTCGTATTGATGAGCTGCTGGCCAAGGCTGGCACCGACAAGTCGAAGATATTATTCGCTCAGGTGTGGCTGAAGCACGTTGTTGCTGATTTTGCTGCGATGAACAAGGCATGGGAAGATTGGATTCCGGAAGATGCTCTCCCCACGAGAGCGACAGTCGAAGCGAACCTTGCAGCGGAAAACATCCTTGTCGAGATCGCGGTGCAAGCCGCTGTCGGCAACTGAGACGATCTGAACAAAAAGCCGATCCACATAAGAACAAAGAATGGGGAACTGATGAAAACGAAATTAGCAATCGCGGTGGCCGCCGTACTTTTTGCAGGAACAGCCGCAAACGCCGCCGATACAACGCTCACAATATCGAGCTATGGCGGCGCGTATCAGGAGGCGCAGTCGAAGTCCTACTTCCAGCCCTTTATGGCACAGAATCCGGGCATCAAGATCGTCGAAGACACGTCGTCGAGCAACGCCAAGCTTAAGGCCATGGTCGAGACTGGCAATGTCACGCTCGATCTCTTGCTGACTGACGACAGCTTTGGCCTGGATGCAGATGCAAAGTGGCTGGAGCCGATCGACTATTCGATCGTCGACCGCTCTAAATTCATTGAGGGTGCCGCCGGCACATATCGGGTTGCATCGGACATTGAGGGCACGGTTGTCGCCTACAATGCACAGGAGTTTAGCGGTGATGCGCCTAAAGGTTTTGCAGACTTCTTCGACACGAAGAAGTTTCCCGGATCGCGCGCGGTCTGGAAATATGCGGCTTCGGGTATCTTTGAAACCGCACTTCTGGCCGATGGCGTAAAGCCGCAGGATCTTTATCCGATTGATGTGGACAGGGCGCTAAAGAAGCTCGACACCATCAAGACAGATATTGTGTGGTGGGACAGCGGTTCGCAGGCAGAACAGTTTCTGGCCAGCGGTGAAGCTACCATGGGATTGGTATGGGTTGGTCGCGCGCTGAATGTTGCGGACAAGGGCATCAAGATCGACTGGACAAACTGGACGTCGCAGACTGGCTTCTGGGTCGTTCCAAAGGGCACCAAGAACAAGGAAGCGGCCATGAAGGCCATCAACTTCTTTACCGAGCCCGCCCAGCAGATTGAGTTTACGAAGTATATGCCGTATGGCCCGTCGAACAAAAACGCTGTGACTGCGGTAGACGCTAAATTCAAAGGTAGTCTCCCGACCGATCACCTCGATACACGCGTTCTTATGAACGCCGACTGGTGGGCGGAGAACGGTGCGAAGGTAGACCTTCGCTTCCAGGAATGGCTCCTCAAGTAAGCGATCCTGATGGCCCGCCCCGATTTCGGACGGGCCTCACCTTCAACGTGTCGGAAACAACATGACCGCGACCATTCACGACGATCACAGCGCACGCACGGGAAGCTCTCTAGGAGCCTTGCGATTATCGCCGACCTTTTGGCTGCTCGTCCCGTCAATCCTGTTTCTTTGCCTCTTCTTCGTCTTTCCGCTTCTGAAGCTGGTGGCCATTTCGGCACCTGACGGCAGCCTGGAATTCTATCGTCAGATATTCACGACATCGCTTTTCCTGCGTGTAATCGGTGAGACATTCAGGGTATCGTTCATCGTTATGTTCGTGACCGTCGCGGTTGCTTATCCTTATGCATATGCGATGGCGCATGGTGGACGCTCCGCGTTGCTGCTTCTAACCATCGCATTGCTTATCCCGTTCTGGGTCAGTCTGCTGCTGCGCAGCTTCTCCTGGATTGTGCTGTTGCAGAACAGCGGCCTGATCAACCAGTTCCTTATGGGGATCGGGTTGATCGACAGACCATTGCGTCTCATCCGTACGCCATTGGGCGTGATGATCGGCATGGTACATATTCTGCTGCCCTATGCTGTCTTGCCTCTTTATACGGTGATGAAGAAAATCGATTTGCGCCTGCTGGAAGCCTCCTCAATTTGCGGCGCATCATGGTTGCGCGGCTTTGCCCGGATCTATTTTCCATTGTCGCTGCCGGGTGTCATGGCGTCAGCGATATTGACATTTACACTGGCGCTTGGCTTTTACATCACGCCAGCCTTGCTTGGTAGCCCGCGCGACATGATGATCGCTCAGTTGATTGCGGGGCAGTTCAACGAACAGCTCAATTTCGGCCTTGGCGCGGCGCTCGCCGTTGTGCTGATGGCGCTGACTGCTATAGCGTTTGGGTTTTTTGGTCTTCTCCGCAGCCTGATACAGTGGCGCGGTGCCAAGCGGGGAGTGGCTTGATCATGGATCGCGTTCGTTGCTTTCTCTTCTGGGGCTTCGTTGGGCTGACTGCATTGTTCCTGCTGGTGCCAACGTTGATCATCGTGCCCATGTCGTTCACAACGACCTCGACGCTCGAATTTCCGCCGGTTGGCTTTACCATGGATTGGTATGGAAAGGTTCTGGGGTCGCCAGACTGGCGGAGCGCCTTGCTCAACAGCCTGACCGTCGCCTTTGCCGCATCGGTTCTTGCAACCATCGTTGGCACGGCTGCTGCGCTGGCGCTTCATTCAAGCCGGTTCTTTGGCAAGACGGTCGTTCTGGGACTGCTGCTGAGCCCCATGGTAACTCCGGTCATCGTTCTGGCCGTGGGCATGTATATGGTCTTTTCGGGTTGGGGGCTTGTGGCCACCCGTCTCGGTCTGGTGCTCGCGCATAGCGTACTTGCAATCCCGTTCGTGGTCGTGTCCGTGTCGGCAAGCTTGCGAATGGTGAATCCGTCGCTTGCTCCGGCCAGCCTCGGCCTGGGCGCCGGCCATTGGTTCACCTTTCGGCGCGTGACATTACCGCTGATCAAGCCCGGTGTTCTGTCGGGCGCGGTCTTCGCCTTCATCACCTCGTGGGACGAAGTGGTCATCGCCCTGTTTCTCGCCGATGTTCAGACCCGCACAGTGCCGATCATGATCTGGAACCAGGTGCGCACCAATCTCGACCCCGCCACGGCTGCTGTCGCTGCGATCCTCATCGCAATATCGGCACTGGGCGTCCTTCTTTCGTCCAAATTCAGGGAATCCAGATGATGAACGCCACCCTTCATAAGACCGTAGAAGCGGCCATGAAACTTGATGGCGTCTCGAAATTCTATGGAGACGTCAAGGCACTTGATAACGTATCTTTCGAACTCCACAAAGGCGAATTCCTGACAATGCTCGGCCCCTCGGGGTCGGGCAAGACGACATCGCTGCGCGCAATTGCCGGTTTCATTCAACCGTCATCGGGGCGTCTTTTTATCGAAGGTCGAGACATGACCTCCGTTCCACCACAGAAGCGCAACATCGGCATGATGTTCCAGGATTATGCGCTATTTCCACACATGACCGTGTTGGAAAATGTTGGTTATCCGCTGGAGACGCGTGGCGTAAAACGTGCCGAACGTGAAAAACAAAGTATGCTGATGCTCGAGATTGTTGGTCTCGCGCATTGTGCCAAGCGCTATCCGAAGGAAATGTCCGGCGGCCAGCAACAGCGCGTGGCGCTTGCCCGCGCGCTTGTCTTCAAGCCGGACATCGTGCTGCTGGATGAGCCAATGGCGGCGCTCGACAAGAAGCTGCGAAGCCAGATGCAGATTGAGATCATGCACATAACGCGTCAGGTGGGCGCGACCGTCGTATCCGTCACACATGATCAGGAAGAGGCGCTCGTCATGAGCGACCGGATTGCCATCTTCAAGGACGGGCGTCTTGAACAGATCGGAACGCCGCATGAACTCTATCTTCGTCCATGCTCGGAATTTGTTGCCGATTTCATCGGGGAGGCCAATCTTCTATATGGCACTGTCCGCTCTGAAGGCAGCTCTGTCGCCGTCGCGGGCAATGGATGGCGCGTAACCTTGCCTAAGGATGCTTCCCGCTCAGAGACCCTGCTTGATGGGCGTAGCACTTGTGTCGTGCTTCGCCCCGAGCGTATCGAAGCCGTCATTGGCGGTTCCAATGGCGACAATGCGGGTGAGGGCGTGATCGAGGACAAGATCTATCTCGGTGTCGAATACCGCCTTGTTGTTCGAATGGACGATGGCAGCAAAGTCAATGTCCGCAGCCGCGATGTGGGGAATATAGCGGCGATGGCCCAGGGCAGCCGTGTTGGCCTCAAATGGGCGGCCAGCGACGTCGTGATCATCTGCAAGTGACGGGAGGTCGCGGGAGGATGAGCGAAGAAGATCGAAAGACGGGCATTTCGTTTCTCTGGAATGGCTCGAAAGTCACGGCGCAGCCGGGCGACAGTGTGGCGGCAGCACTCTGGCGGGCAGGCGTTACCACGCTGACCCGTTCCCGCAAGCTGCACAGACCGCTCGGCTATAGTGGTTCTTATCTGACGGGCGTGCTTGCGCGGGTTGATGGACGTCCCAATGTCCGACTGGATCAGATTGTCGCGCGCCACGGCATGGTCGTGGAAATGCAGAACACGTGGCCGTCGGCCCGTTTTGATGTTCTTCGACTCGCTCAACTTCTGCCATCCAAGGCAGTTTATGGCGGCTTCGAGCACGGCGACTGGATGCCGAAATCTGGTCTGGCCTATCGCCTGGCAGAGCGCGGTATGGCCAATCTGGCGGGCGTCGGCCGGCCAGCAAAAGTCTCTCTCCAACCGCAGGCGATCCCCGGTGAGCGGATTGCCATCGATAGTCTCGTCATTGGCGGTGGCCCAACCGGCATTTCTGAAGCCAATAGGCGGGCTGCGAAGGGAGAAAAGGTTGCGCTGGTTACAAGAGGCGAAAGCCTTGCGCGTCTCGCGACTACGATGGGCGGTGGGGTCGAAGCGCTTCATTCTGGTGTGCACCTGTTTTCAGGGATGGAGCTTTTCGGCGTCTACCGCGAAGGGGCGCTTATGGTCGGGGCACCACACGACCATAAGCGGAACGCCGTCGTGTTCGAGCCGCGCGAGACAGTACTGGCGACGGGACGCCGTTCAATCCCGCCGCTGGTAAGAGGCAGTCAGTTGCCAGGGGTCATGGATGTGCACACGGCGCTTCAACTTGCTGCTGTTTTCAAGACGATGCCAGGACAGCGGGTAGCGGTAGTTGGCACTGGAGCGCAGATTAATGTAGCCGGTCGTTTGCGTGAGCTTGGCGTAAACGTTGTGCATATCGGGCACGTGCAGGAGCTGCAGGAAATCTGCGGGCGGACGCATGTCAATGCGATACGGGCGATAACTCGGATCGCTTGCGATGCGCTGATCCATGCTGGCCCATGGCGCGTCGATCCGAGCCTTGGATTCCAGGCATCAGGCGAAGGTATTTTTCAGGTCGAGGCGAGACCGCTGCCCGGTCGCATATCCGTCGTGGGCAGTGCTGCCTTGGGTAATGAATGCATATCGGCGAACCCGAATCTCCATCCAGAGACGCTGATATGTCCCTGTATGGATGTGACAGCTGGCGAACTCTATTGTCACATAGACAAGGGTGAGACAGACCCTGAAGTCCTCAAGCGTTTGACGTCGTGCGGAATGGGCACCTGCCAAGGCTTTCCTTGCTGGGAACACATGATCGCAATGCTTGCTGCGCGCGTCGGCGGCGATCCGGAGAGCTTCGCAAGACCCACGCATCGACCGCCCCGGCGCTCGATTACCATCGCACAGGCGGCCGGACTTGCAGGACTTGTGGAGCCAGACCAATGAGTAATAGCCTCCCAAAACGAGCGTCCGTTGTTATCATTGGCGGCGGTGTGCAAGGATTGTCCGTCGCGTTCAATATGATTGAGCAGGGACAACGCGATATTCTCGTTCTCGATGCGGGGTATTGGCAAGGCGGCGCATCCGGTCGCAATGGCACATTGATCCGACCGGGTTTTGCATCCGTTGCCTGGACAGAATTGTTTGTCCTCACGGTGAACGAATGGCAGAGCTGGTCAAAACGCCTTGGCGAAAACGTCATGTTCACCCGGCGCGGCTATTCGGTTGTCTCCGAGCAGGAAAAGAGCGAGGCCATGTTGCTGGAGGGGCTGAAAGTTCAAAAGAGCCTCGGCGTTAACAGCAAAATGCTATCGCGAAGCGAGATCGACGATCTGCTTCCGGCGATCAACAAGTCCCGTGTCCGCGCAGTGCAACATCAATCCGATGGCGGCGTGGCCCCCCATCACGCTGTGATGAAGGCATTGCTTGCATTTTGCCAGCGAAACAACGTCGATGTCAGATATCGAACGAAGATAACGGACGTGGAGAAGACTTCAAACCGTGTGACTGCGGTGCTGGTCGGTGACCATCGTATTGAAGCGGACTGCGTCGTGTCGTGCGCCGGACCCAACAATCCAGACATCGCGGCGCTGGCGGGCGTGGAATTAGACGGCTTCGGCATGCGTATCGAAGCCATGGCATTGGAGCCGACACGACCGCTGATCAAGCCCGCAATAGCGCTGATCGACAGCCTCGCATATTTCCACCAGACGTCACGTGGTGAGGTTGTGGGCGGCACCGAAGTGCCTGAAAGACCTCGCATGTCGCTGAAGGTGGATATTCCTGTGATGGCCAATATGGCCAAGATCTACCTCGAAATGTTTCCCCAACTGGGCGAGGTGCGCATCTTGCGCCATTGGGCGGGGCAGCTTCATGCCTCCTCGGACTACGCTCCTTTACTGGGAGAACATCCAAATCTCGATGGACTCTGGTTTTCGGCGGGGTGGTCATACGGCTTTGCCGGAGCGCCTGCTGCCGGTAAGCTGTTAGCCGAGGCTATCGTCAAGGGCCGCGTCGACCGCCGTATGAAGCCATTTGCACTCGACCGCTTCGAAATAACCGGGCCCATCATCGAGGGGGGCATTGTGCTCGCCTGATATCGACTTCTCCGAACGTTAATTCGTACCGTAATGAAAGGCCAATTCCCATGAGCAATCATGAACGTTTTTATATCAACGGCGAATGGGTTGCACCAAGCGCACCGAAAACACTGGATGTCATCAATCCAGCCACTGAAGAGGCCTTCACGCGGATTTCCGTAGGCTCGGCGGCAGACGTGGACAAGGCTGTTGCTGCGGCAAAAGCGGCGTTTGCAACATTCTCGCTGACCACCAGAGAAGAGAGGCTTCTTCTGCTCAAGCGCGTTCTCGATGTTTACAATGAACGCTTTGAAGATATCGCGCAGGCCGTTTCGGCAGAAATGGGCGCGCCTATCGCTTTCGCCCGCGACGCGCAGGCTTGGGCGGGGCGGGGGCATCTTGAGGCCACCATCAAAGCTTTTGAAGATTATTCATTCAGCGAGACGCGCGGTACGACGCGGATCGTCAAGGAACCGATTGGCGTTTGTGCGCTGATAACACCGTGGAACTGGCCGCTCAATCAGATCGTCTGCAAGGTCGCGCCGGCAATTGCCGCTGGTTGCACCGTAGTTCTGAAGCCTTCTGAGATTGCCCCCATTTCCGGCATCCTATTTACCGAAGTCATGCATGCTGCCGGTACGCCAAAGGGTGTGTTTAATCTGGTCAATGGAACCGGGCCTGACGTCGGACAGGTGATGGCGGGGCATCCCGATGTCGATATGGTTTCCTTTACCGGATCTACGCGCGCAGGCATCATCGTCGCAAAGGCAGCGGCAGATACAGTCAAGCGTGTTGCACAGGAACTTGGTGGCAAATCAGCAAACATTATTCTTCCAGACGCCGACTTCGAGACCGCTGTCACGAAAGGGGTGAACGGCTGTTTCAGCAATACCGGCCAGTCCTGTGATGCGCCGACGCGTATGCTCGTGCCGAAGGATCGACATGATGAGGCTCTCGCCATTGCGAAGTCTGCTGCCGAAGCGCTCCGCACGGGTGATCCGCAGGCAGCGGATACCAAGCTCGGCCCTGTCGTCAGCCAGCTGCAGTTCGACAAGATCCAGCGTCTGATCGGATCCGGCATAAGCGAAGGCGCTACGCTCGTCACAGGGGGACCCGGCAGGCCCGATGGACTAAATCGCGGCTATTATAGCCGACCGACTGTTTTCGGCCATGTCGACCCTAAAATGACAATTGCGCGGGAAGAAATTTTTGGTCCCGTACTTTCGATTATACCGTATGAGGATGAGGATGACGCGGTTCGTATCGCAAACGATACCGTTTACGGGCTCGCCGCTTACGTGCAGTCAACCAATATTGAACGCGCGCGGAACGTAGCATCGCGGATGCGAGCAGGTTCGGTCTATCTGAACTATCCGGACTGGGACACGTCAGCATCATTCGGTGGTTACAAGCAATCCGGCAATGGCCGAGAATATGCTGATTTTGGCATCCACGATTTTCTCGAGATTAAAAGTGTTGTGGGATATGGAATGGACTGATGATGGGGGACATTTGAACCGTCCGAGATGATGCCTAACTCATCGGGTTGCGTCATAAACAAGGCGAGAGCGTCCATCGATCTTCGGACGCTCCACGTTGTTTTCTTTGACTATCAGAATGCGAATTCCGCATAATGAAACGTGCTGGCTAGTGCAGGAGTCTCTGCGCGTAGTAGCGACCTACATATTTCATTCATCAGTAGACACCTGCGACCGTTACCGAACGCGACGAGATCCAATAGAATGGGAGAATGCATTTTTTTGTTTCGCGAAACGCTTCTGGCATTGACCAGAGGTAAGCGAGAAATTGGAGATGCCATTCAAAACTCTGACTCGCAATCTTGTAACGTCATGGAGCGTTTGATTTTAGGCCGGATATACAGCTTCAGTGCGGTTTTACTTGAGATAGTGAATATGAGGACGACCGCTATAGGGAGAAGGTTCCACGCGCGCATCAATCGAGAAAACTTGCTTGAGAATATTCTCGTTGATTATTTCTTCCGGTGTTCCCGAAGCGACGATCTTTCCAGAAAGCATAACGATCAATTCATCGCAGAACATGGCTGCATGATTGAGATCGTGCAAAGCAATGATGCTCGTGATGGGTAGTCCGGAAACCAGCTTCAACAAGCTCATTTGGTGCTGAACATCGAGGTGGTTGGTAGGTTCATCGAGGATGAGTTCTTTCGGCATCTGCGCAAGCGCTCTTGCTATATGGGCACGTTGCTTCTCGCCGCCTGACAGGGTTTGCCATTGGTCGTTCTTCTTAGCCATCATGCCGGTACGTTCGATGGCATCCTGAACAGCTGTCTCGTCCGCGCCCGTCCAGCCAGAGAACATCGATCTGTGCGGAAAACGACCAAGTCTCACAACGTCCATCACCTTGAGATTGGCGTTTGTCGTTGCGTGCTGCTCAACAAAAGCAACACGCTGCGCGACGCTGCGTCGGGCGACAGCATTGATATCTTCTCCATCAAGCACGACGCGCCCGGAGTAGGGGCGTTTTAATCCCGCAATCAGACGCAGCAAGGATGTCTTGCCAGAACCGTTTGGTCCCAAAAGTCCCAGCATCTTTCCGGGCTTCGCTTCGAAAGACACATCGTCGATGACGGCTTTCTTGCCAATTTTCCAGACAAGATTTTCGGCTTTGATCGTCATGATGGGCGCTGAAACCGGTAAAGTATGATCGAAAAGAACGGCACGCCGACGAGGGCGGTCACCACACCGATGGGCAAGACCTGCTGCGGTATCAATGTACGCGAAGCGATATCGGCCAGCACCATGAAGATTGCTCCGGCAATGGCACACGCGGGTAACAGTCTTATGTGCAGTGGCCCGACGATGAAGCGTGCAGCATGAGGGACAACGAGCCCGACAAAGCCTATTGAGCCGACCATGCTGACGATGGTGGCCGTCATCACAGCCGTGAGCGCAAAGAGAACAATCCGTGCACGGCCGACATTCACGCCCAGCGAGGAGGCGGCCTCATCCCCGAAAGCAAATGCATCCAGAACATGGGCATAGAGAAGGCAGGCGATTAGACCGAGGGTGATGACAACGGACACCAGCATGAATTCGGGCCAGCGAACGCCGCCGAAGCTGCCAAGCAACCAGAACATCACGTCGCGGGCCTGCTGCGCATTGCCGGATGTGGTAACGATATAGGATGTGGCTGCGTTGAACAGCTGGGATGCAGCGACGCCCGCCAGAATGGTACGATCCGCTCCGCCCCGTGTACCATTTGAGAGAAGGGCAACAAAGAAAAAAGCCGCAAACGCGCCAACGAATGCGCCTGCCGACAATGAAACAACGCCAGCGCCGATGCCGAGAATGACGACCGTTACAGCGCCAGTTGATGCGCCAGCCGAAATACCAAGAACATAAGGCTCGGCAAGCGGGTTGCGCAAAAGCGACTGCATGATCGCGCCGGAGAGAGCGAGGCCGGCGCCGCAAAATGCCGCTGCCAATGCGCGGCTGAGCCGGTAATCCCAGATCACCGTCTCATGAATGCGATTAAGTTCCACTGAACTCCATCCAAGGCGATTGGTTATCGCTGCAAAGGTTGTCGATAACGGGATCGGCAAGTCGCCAATTCCGACGCTGATCCCCACCACAAATCCGATTGCGACAAGCGACGCCAGCAGCATTATGCTGAAAGCGCCCCAATGCCTCAAAGACTGGCCGGAAACACTCACTTGAGAATACCAAGTGCTTTCAGTTTTTCTGCGACCTGTTCGGCACCATAAATCGAGCGGATGGTCGGGTTCATGGCCTGACCATCCATGACGGCTATTGCCTTGTTCTTGACAGCAGGCATCTGGCTGACCGCAGGGTCGGTGTTGAGAAACTGAATCTTGGCTTCAGGCTTGTCGAGTTCCCAACGATTACGGTCGAGATTTGCAACAACAATCACATCAGGGTTGGCGGCGATAATGCTTTCCCAGCCAAGCGTTGGCCATTCAGCTTCCGCCTTGACGGCATTCTCGCCGCCCAAAATATCAGCGATGAAGCTCGAGGCGCCCTTTCCGCCCCCCAAATAGGCGTCTGCCGATGGTGACGGGCTGGAGAACCAGAATAGGTAAGAAAGCTTCTTGCCGCCCGCAGGTACACTTGCGCGCAAAGCCGTCTCGCGCGCCTTGAGGTCGGCGATGAGCGCGTGACCGCGATCCGAAACATCGAAAATCTGCGAAAGCTCATCGATCTCCTTATAAAGAAGATCCATGGTCCACAGCTTGTCGCGGCTGCCATATTCATCCTTGACTTGGTCTGTGCTCAGGCAGGTGCTCGGCGAAAGATAGGTTGGAACGCCAACCTTGTCGAAATCGTCGCGCTTTGCGACCTTGCTATTTGGCCCGATGAGGCTTGGAAGAGCTGACGCCACGAAATCCGGATTCTCGGCTAGGATTGATTCAAATGTCGGGAACTCAACGGTTAGAAGCTTCACTTTGGAATTGGCAGGTTCGAGCTGCGGCAAAACCTTGCTTGGCCAGAACGCCGTTCCTGCCATTTTATCCTCAAGGCCCAGAAGCAACAATATTTCGGCGCTATTTTGACCAAGGCCGATGGCGCGTTCCGGCGCTTTTGCAAAGGTAACTTTCGTTCCGCAATTGTCGAGGGTCAGCGGAAAACGTGTGGCCGCGTCCGCTGGGTTGTTCTGGAGAGCGAGCAGGGCAACAAAGCTCGTAGCGGCCAGAAGTATTTTCAATGCGGTCACTGATAGTATCCTGAATTGCGGGTCGTGGTTTATCGTTAGCCGTGTGAAACCTGCTTCTCTATAAGCTGAATGTGGTTTTTAAAACAAGAGTTAAATTGTCCTGTTTATCCATCATTTATCGACGCAAAGCACCGAGAGATATCAGGACTTTGAGATAAGTCTCTCAACATACCAGGAGCCGCCGTTGATCATTCGCCTCGCCACACTCAATTTTGCCCCAAGGGCCGCAAAGGACAGTCACCGCGTGTGACTGTCCTGAAGTTAAGGGTTACGAGACTCCATTGGTCTTCACAGAAAGCTCTCCAGAATTGGCTTCCACTCGCCATCCTGATTGTCGAACTGCGGAATATGCGCGAGGCTGTGAAGCAGCTTCACGTCGTCGCCCAGTGTTGCCTGCCAGTCCCTGGCTTCGGTGAGGATAACGCCAAGGCCGACGACCTCGCCGCCTGCCTTGCGCACCAGCTCGACCGAACCCTTGAGGCTCGAACCCGACGCCACGACATCGTCCACCACGACGACGCGCTTTCCCTTGAGAAGCGGGATTGCCTGACGGTCGAGAAGCAGACGCTGCTCGCCCTTGGAGGTGATGGAGGAAATCGTCTGCACCAGCGCATCGCCAAGATGGATTTTCGGCGACTTCTGCAACACGACATAATCGTCGAGACCAAGCGCGCGCGACACTTCAATCGCGACCGGAATGCCAAGCGTTGCCGCGCCGACGATCACATCGGGTTTCAGCGGAGCCAGCTTTTCGGCCAGCGCCTTGCCCACATGCTCACCGAAGCGAACACCGAGATCGATAACCATCATCAGGGAAATGGCGAAATTCGGATTGATCGGCACAATCGGCAGATCGACCTTGCGGCCTGCCACATCGACGGTCCAGACCTGTCCATTCCCGGAAAGTTTCGTGTCTTCAGTCATCGTTTTATGTCCTTGGTATTGAGCCGTGATTCGACCAGCAGGCCGACATTGCGCCATGTGGTGCGCTTGCGTTTGGTGTCGAAGCCGTAAATGGCGAGCGAAAGCGAAATGGCATGCGCCATGCGGATTGCCTGCACCAGAAGCGGAACACCGCGCGCCAGCGCAAAACGCAGGCGCATGGGGAAGGATACGTCATCGATTTCCATGCCGCGGGCGCGCTGGGCGTCCGCGATACGTTCGAAATCCTCGCGCAGCATCGGAATGATGCCGAAGGTCAGCGACAGCACCAGCGTCACCATGGGCGGCAGACGCGCAGCGCTTGCCGCCGCCAAAATGGAGCCCGGCGTGCTGGTTTCCATCACAAAATAGAAGGCCGCCGTTGTCGTCACCAGTCGCGCCGCCATACCGGCGGCAATCGGCAATGTGTCCACGAAGGCCATGCCTTGCAGCACGAGATTGAGAATCCAGCTCGCCATGACGAGCAGCGTCAACAGCATCGCGCCTTTGAGATAGCCGCGCAGGCCCGGCACCTTGACCAGCACCAGAAAGCCGACCGTCACCAGCGCCAGCGGCACGCCATAATGCCAGCCGGGCACCAGCCAGGCCGCAAGCATAACCAGAAAAGCCGCGACAAGCTTCACGAAGAAGTTCAGTTCGTAGAAGATTTTCATGCGGCTTCTCCCGTCTCGACGACACGCGGCTTGGGCCAGCCCAGTGCGCCATAGGCATCGGACGCCCAGGACGCATCCACATCGCCATCGAAAGTGACATGGCCGTTATCGAGGATCATGACACGGGACGACACATCGTCCACCAGTTCCAGATCGTGCGAGATCAACATCACGGCACGGTTTTCGCTGAGCGTGGTTTCGAGGAACAGTTCCAGCATACGGCGACCGTTGAGATCGCGCGCCAGAAGCGGCTCATCGAGAATGGCAACCGAAGCGCCCGCCGCTTCCGCACAGGCGAGACCAAGCAAGGCCTGCTGCCGCGAGGAAAGCGCAAACGGGTTGGTTTCCTCGTGACCGCCCAGACCATATTTGTGCAGGCAAGCGGTTGCGCGGGCGGTGATCGCGTCATCCTTCGGCACGCGGGTTGCCGCTGTGATGGCGAAGACCACCTCTTCCAGCACCGTCATGTTGAACAGAATCCGGCGCATATTCTGCGGCAGATAAGCAACCGAACGGGCACGCTTTGCGGCAGTCCACTTGTCGGCATTCTCGCCGCCAATGGTGATTGAACCGGCCGCAATTTTCTGAAGCCCCAAAATGGACTGGAACAGCGTAGTCTTGCCCGCACCGTTCTTGCCAATCAGACCGACAACCTCGCCCGCCCGTATCTGGAAATTCACGTTTTCAAGAACCGGCTGTCCGTCACGGCGCTGAAGCTGCGTCTTGATGCCCGACACGGAAACGAGCACCTGACCCTCGGCTTTGCCACAAGCAAGGCGTTTGCGCACCGCCACAGGCGGCAGAACACCCGCATTTTCCCAGGCTCCGGCATCATTGATGATGGAAGCAAGCGGCACGACGGGCGCAAGCTTGCCGTCCTTCACCAGACCGACATCGGTGACGACGGCCTGCAAGGAGGCAGGATCCTGTTCGGCAATCAGCAGGGCCGGAATTTCCGCGCCGAGCTTTTTGAGAACTCGCACGAGGCGCTGACGCGCGGCCGGATCAAGACCCGTGGTCGGCTCGTCGAGGATCAGGAGCTTCGGCTCGGCGGCCAGTGCGGCAGCCATGGCCACCATGCGCCGCTCGCCGCCCGAAAGGGTCAGCACGCGACGGCCACGCAAAGCGTTCAGTTCAAGCTCGTTGAGAAGATCGTCGATCCGCGTACGGACGGCGTCTTTGGCAAGGCCGCGATTTTCCAGCGGAAAGGCAATCAGGTCTTCGACGCTGAGATCCCAGAGCTGGTCTTCCACATTCTGCGACACCACGCCGACCGTGCTGAACAGCTCATCCTTCGACATGGAAGAGATGGGCTTGCCGTTCAGCGTCACCTCGCCGCCGAAAACCTGCGGGGTGATCAGACGCGGCACGATGCCGGATGCGGCGTTGAGCAGCGTCGTCTTGCCGCTGCCGCCTGCGCCGCAGACCAGAAGGCGTTCGCCGTCACGGATATTGATGCTGGCCTCGGCGATTGCCAGAACGGAATCGCCAAAGCCCACTTTAACATTCTGCAGTTGGAGCACTTTTCCGGGCCCGTTCTCAGAAACGCGTGAAACCGGACGGATGCGCGCCCTTGAGAATCTTCAGGGCCGGAACGACCAGCAGCGGGGTGCCGATCAGCATCGGAACGATATCGGAAAGACCAAGATACATGACGGCCCACCAGAACGGGAAAATGCCGAGATAAGCAAGGCTTGCCGAAACGGCGGCAACCATCAAGAGGCCAACAATCAGGCAGGTCGCTGCAATTTTAATCAGCGTGGCGCGGTTGAAGATCGTGGTTTTCGGATCGAACAGAATGCCGGGGATCAGGCCGGTCAGGCCAACCATGATGCCGTCGATGAGCAGCGAATGCGCAGGAATGAAGGTGCCGGCGAGCAGCGACCAGATGATCGTGCCGAGATAGCCGCAGATGAAGCCGCTCTTGCGGCCCAGAAGAATACCGACCAGCGGCGGCAGGAAAGCAAAAATGCGCCACTGGATCACACCCGGAACCAGCTGGATCGGATTGGCATAAGCCCAGAGAACGCCGGTTGCCGCAGCGGCAACGATGGAAAGAACGATCGGAAACAGTGTATTTCCGTCGTTGTGGATGGTGGTTGTGTTGGACATTGTCGTATTCCCGTAAAGTGTCTCCCGTCTGCATGAAGCAAAAGCCATGCCGCTTGGCTGTCGCAGCGGGCGAAAGAGACTTTAATTGTAATGGCGTGAGGCTATCCTGTCGGCATTTCTGTAGCGATAAAACACTTCTGGCAAAAACACCCGGCCTTTCGAAGAGTCAAGTGGGGTCACGCCTGTAAAGCAAAGAGTCACATCATACTGGACGTCGCCCGAAGAAAAACACTGTTGCGACGTGCTCAATGTTAGTCTTACCATCCGGAAAGGGTCGCTGGCCTGGCGATCTCTGCTGAGCCGAACCAGCAACAGATTCTGAATTTATAGAATGTCGGAAGGCATTGATTGGTTGATCTGCTCAGAGGGCGTCGACAGCATCTCATAAAGTAATTTGTTGACTTGACATGAGCGCTTTCGAAAACAATTCTCTTTTTTAGATATGATTGCGGTTATAGCACTCGACTCGTTCCGATTATCTGCTTATTGATGAGGAATTGATTTGGCCGCGCGTAAATAACTCTGCCCGATGCCTGTTCCCGGATGCCACCGCGATGCGGGCATGACGATATTCAGCTGTAGAATACAAGTTTCTTGTTTTCATTGGGGTTCCTGGATGGTCAACCGGACATATAATCGAATCCTCGCCAGCTCTGTGACTATCGTCATGATACAAGCCGCCCTCGGTCGCGCTGTTCCAACCCTGGCGGTTGCCGGATTAGCGACACTTGCCGGAGCGGTCTTTCCCACGATTGCCGAAGCAGCGTGTTTCAACGTCACACGGAACATGGCCATTACAGGCTCCACGACTGCGGAAGGACAGCCCGACGAAGGCGAGACCATTACCTGCGATGCGAATGCGCCCAATCCCTTCACATACGGGGTTATCGCGACGACCGGTCAGGACAACATCACGGTAACGATTGGTGCTGGCGCGATCATCAATCCGCCGGGTTCCGGCGTTCTGCTCGACGATTATGCCAATGCCGTCAACAACGGCACGATTACGACCACGTCGCTGAATGGCTTTGGGATGTCGAAGCAATATCAGGGAACGCTCACCAATAACGGCACGATCACCACAACCGGCCAGACAGCGCATGGCATGCGCTCATTGGGCGGCTTCGGGTTTCTGACCAATACCGGTGCAGTGAATGTGAGCGGTTTGAATGCCTATGGTGTTCTGGCAGGCGTCAACGAAACCGTCGTCAATTCCGGCACGATCACCGCTTCCGGGAATGGCGGCAACGGCGTTTATATGCTGGGCGGTACAGTCCTGACGAATACCGCAACCGGCGTCATTACTAGCACACTGGCTACCGGTGTTCTCGGTGCCGGCAGTCGTTATACGGTGAGCAATGCCGGTATCATTACGGGCGGTAACGGCACGGCGATCAGTCTGGCGGGTGGTGTCAATACCATCAACGTGACGGGCGGCGCTATCACCGGCGACGTACTGACCGGAGCTGGTGTCGATACGTTGAACTGGATTGGGGGCGGCATGATTGCCGGGGAAATCCACCTGAATGGCGGCGACGATGTCGCAAATCTGGAGAACCTGACCAAAGCCACAGTCCAGCCGACTACAGTGATTGATGGCGGTCTTGGCACGGATACGCTCACGCTGACCAATGTGCAGACATCGCAGCCTGAGCGTTTCATCAACTGGGAAAGAGTTAGCCTTTTGACCGGGTCGCAACTGACCATGGGTGGTGACCTGATACTTGGCGACGCCGAAACAAAGACGGGCACACTGACTATCGATAGCACCAGCTCGGTCATCGCGAGCGGTGGAAGCTACGCCATCTCGCCGAGCGTTGCAGGTTCTGCTGTCGAGGTCGACAATGCTGGTCTGATCGATCTGGTGGCCGGTGGCAGCTCGGTGGGTGATTACCTTACCATCAACGGCAACTATACCGGATCGAACGGCGCGTTGCGGCTCAATACAACATTGGGCAATGATAGTTCCGCAACCGATATGCTCATCGTCACAGGCAATAGTGCTGGCAGCACGCTGGTGGACGTCATCAATGTGAACGGCACAGGCACCGTCACCACGGAAGGCATCCGGATCATCAGCGTTGGCGGCGCTTCCGATGGTTCATTCACGCTTCTCGGTGACTATGAATTCAATGGCGATCCAGCTGTTGTTGCGGGTGCCTATGCCTACAGGCTCTATAAGGGTGGTGTCTCGACGCCGAATGACGGTGACTGGTATCTCCGCTCGACAATGAGTCCGGTGGAGCCTGAACCGGAACCCGGAAACCCTGAACCTGAGCCGGGGCCGGGGCCGGAGTTGCCGTTGTACCAGCCGGGTGTACCGGTTTACGAGGCTTACCCGCAGCTGCTTTTGGGTATGAACGGTCTTCCGACGCTGCAACAGCGCGTTGGTAACCGATATTGGAGCCATGCAGGCAATGTCATGCTGTCGGAAGGCGCGGACCCAATTGGTTCGCCTTACGCGCCGCCGCAGGAAACGGGCGTTTTGATCGAAAATAATGGCGTGTGGGGCCGCGTCGAAGGCGTACACACAAATATGTCGCCGCTTTCGTCGACATCGGGAACCGATTACGATTTCAACACGTTCCGCCTTCAAGCCGGGCTCGACGGTCTTTTTGTCGAAAATGAAAGCGGCAAGCTGATCGGTGGTTTGACTGTGCACTATGTGCACGGCAAGGCCAAGACGCGCTCCATTTATGGCGACGGCGAAATCTCTACGGATGGCTACGGTTTTGGCGGCACGCTGACATGGTATGGAGAAAGTGGTTTCTATATCGACGGTCAGGCGCAGGCCACTTGGTATGACAGCGATCTGGCTTCCACGCTTGCCGGGGTGGGTCTGTCGGACGGCAATAACGGGTTTGGCTATGCACTCTCGCTGGAAAGCGGCCAGCGTGTGATGCTGAACGAGCAATGGTCCGTCACGCCGCAAGCACAGCTCGTTTATTCGAATGTCGATTTCGACAGCTTCAATGATGTTTTTGGCGCGCAGGTGAGTCTTGACCGAGGCGATAGTCTGCAAGGTCGCCTTGGCTTGAGCATTGATCGGCAGAACTCTTGGTACAACGATAGTGGCCTAATCGACCGAACCTATCTCTACGGCATCGCCAATCTCTATTATGAGTTTCTGGATGGAACCAAGGTGGATGTTTCCGGTACCGGATTTACCAGCCGTAACGACCGGTTTTGGGGCGGCATCGGGCTTGGCGGCAGCTATAATTGGAATGGCGACAAATATTCGCTCTATGGCGAAGGTTCGATCAACACGAGCCTGGCTAATTTTGGCGACAGCTATGCCTATAAGGGAACTGTGGGTTTCCGCGTGAAGTGGTAACTGGAGCATTGTTCTTGTACGATCGAGCCGCAAAGGTCTCGTTGCGGCAGCTTTTCATGCGCTGAACTTTTGCGGTGGCCATTTGTAGCACCTTCAGATAACGAAGGCTGCGGCTGTATGCGAGGCTGGAAGTGAACACTTTTGCGACAGACAGTTATCTTGGCTGGCAATATTCGAGGAAGATTTGGCGACAATTGTCGTTTGGTAGGTCGCCTTTTCTTTAAAGTAAAGTGCGCTTGATAAAGATCTCATAAGATTTCAAATCATACAATCTATCTCAACTATAACCAGTTGAGTATGCTATTGCTGAAGCGCGATAGCCAACAAGCTGTTGCGCATATTTCAAGTCAGCGCATTCAGCATTCCCTCAAATTCGAGAAGCCACCAGGTTATTCGAACATTCAGCCATGATCATCGAGTTCATCTGAGTGTGCGTTGTCACGAAATACGACATTTGCCGTATTGTTGGCCCTTTGCCGTTAGCGTAGATTTTATATTTAATTGATTCAAGCAACCAGCTTTTTGTGGCTGTGTTTTTGGCTTCGAAAGGCATAAATCTCTGCCGTTTTTAGAACTGGCGTATTGATTTTAAGCTAATACTGGAACATATTCTCCAGCTGGGCTGCCGAATTTGCCAGTTTTAAGCAATAGCAGTCAAGTTGAGGGAAAATCCAGACTTAGTAATGAAGTGTCGTGTGACACGTCATGAATAATCTCGTACGCGTGACCGCAGCGTACAGAGATTGTGGGGCAGTAGCGGTACCGGGTGGGACCGTCATGAAAATCGGGAAGCGTGCGCGTGGACATCGGTCGTCGGCGGGTCTGCCGGTGCAGTTTGCGGTTATGGCAGGTATTTACCTCGCCGTTGGCAGCTCGACAGTTTTTGCTGCCGATCCGCCCGAACCGTCAAAAACATCATCCGTCAATCAAGAAGTGACAAACCCTATAACGGGGTTAAAAACAACCGTCACTGCATTGATCGTTGACCCGGCGGGAACTGCGACCGCTGGAACGACCGCATTTGTTCAGACTGACGATGGCTATACATTCCTGGTGAAAGCCCCTGGTGAAGTCTTCTATAACAACGACACGCCGGACCCAGTCGCTTTTGTGGTTGTCTCTATTGCCGACAATAAAGCTGTAATTTCGAGTGCAGAAGCGGCAAGTAACATAGAAATCCCGCTTGGCCAAGCGACCGCAATTTTTAATGAAAATTTTAACAGTGCTGGCACTGACGGAACGCTCATTCCGCCTGTCGATGTGAATGGGCCAAATGGCGTCAAACAAGTCGTTTACGGCAAAAACGGCAAGAACGGGCGAGCAGGGGCGCTCTTCGTTCCTCCGTCCTCGGGTGGCGATGGCGCGACCGGACCAACCAACGTTCAAACCTTGACCACAGATGTCAACGCAACCTCCAATGTGGGGTGGGAAGTCGGCAGCGTTGGTGGCAATGGTGGCAAAGGCGGTAATTCCTACGGCAGTTTCTGGAGCGGCCGCGACGGAGGCGACGGCGGTGCTGGCGGTACCGTTATTGCAACACAAGCCGCATCAAGCACGATTCAGACAAGTGGCGACAATCATTATGGCATATTTGCCTATAGTCGCAGTGGCGAAGCCGGAGATGGTGGCGGCGGTTATGTCGCGCCCAGCGGGGGTGCTGGCGGACACTCCTCCGACGGTGGACATGTCACTGTGAACCAGTCGGGTGCCATTTCTACTCGTGGAACGAATGCTCACGGTATTTATGCGCTGAGTGTCAGTAATAATGGCGGTAACGGCGGCGATCAGTGGGGCCTTGTCGGGACAGGGGGTGGTGGCGGGTCAGGCGGCAGCGGTGGGCAGGTCGACGTCAAAACCTTTGCCGGTGCGACGATCCTTACAGAGGGTGGCTATTCGAATGGTATCTTTGCGCAGTCCATTGGTGGTTCGGGTGGATCTGCGGGCGCAAGCAGTAACCTGTTGGTTTCGTTGATAGGCAGTGCTGACAATGGTGGTGATGGGGGCGAGGTTAAAGTCACGAATGGCGGCACCATAGAAACGCACGGCGTGGCTTCACGCGGGATCATGGCGCAGTCGATTGGCGGTGGCGGCGGTGCTGGCGGTACGGCGGCAGGTCTGGTCGCGCTGGCGCTTGGCGGCGTGGGCTCTAATGGCGGTTCCGGTGGCACTGTCAGCGTGAGGAACGAGGGAACGGGGTCGATCTATACGAAAGGCGATCTCGCCGATGGCATCATGGCGCAATCCATTGGCGGTTCCGGCGGCCAGGGGACAAATGCCTATGGTCTGGTGAGTATCGGCGGAAACGGTTCGAAGGGCGGTAGCGGATCGGACGTTTCTGTCAGCAATATTGGCCGGATCGTCACCGAAGGCGATGGCGCGCGGGGGATAATCGCGCAGTCGATTGGCGGCGGTGGTGGTGATGGTGGTTCAACCGGAGGTATGGTCTCGGTTGGCGGCAGCGGTAGCGGCGGTGGGGACGGGGCAGCGGTTAGCGTAACCAATGACGGCGTCATCATGACCAGCGGACAGGATGCAATGGGCATCATTGCCCAATCGATTGGCGGCGGCGGCGGTAATGGCGGCTCGTCTGGCGCAGTCGGTGCGTTTGCTGGTGTGGCGGTTGGCGGCGCAGGCGGTAATGGCGGCGCAGGCGATCAGGTCAAAGTGACGCTTTCCAACACAGATGCCAGCCAGCCTTCCCGGATTGTGACGACTGGTGACCGGTCGACCGGCGTCATTGCCCAATCGATCGGCGGCGGCGGGGGCAATGGCGGCGGTGCTGTCAGTGTGGCAGTCGGTGCTTTTGGTGCCGCTTCTATCTCCGTGGGCGGATCGGGTGGTGTCGGTGGCGACGGTGGAACAGCGATATTGGCTGGTAGCGGTGATGCCGCTGTCCAGACCGCTGGTGCGGACGCGGCAGGCATCATACTGCAATCCGTCGGTGGTGGTGGTGGTAATGGCGGTTACGCGATTTCAGCCGCCGCCTCTGGTGGCCTGGCTTCTGCATCTCTGGCAATCGGTGTCGGGGGATCGGGCGCCGCAGGCGGTCATGGCGGTCAAGTCCTCGTCGGCACCGTCGATGGGAGTGGCAATCTGGTCGCTCCGGGCTTCTCGGGCAGCGTTGTGACCACGGGAGAGCGTTCCGCCGGTATGATTTTCCAATCGGTTGGGGGCGGTGGCGGTAATGGTGGTCTCGCCGTGGCTGCGACAGCTGGCGGATCGTTGATCGCTTCCGGCAATCTATCCGTGGGTATCGGCGGCTCAGCGGGCGCTGGCGGCAGTGGCGGATTGGTTCGTGTTTATACGGATGCCGATATTACGACACGCGGCAACAGCTCGTCCGCTCTGCTTGCTCAATCCATCGGCGGCGGCGGTGGTAACGGCGGCGGTAGCATTGCAGGCAGCGTCGGTGGCAGCGCAGGCGTTACAGTCAATGTCAACGTCGGTGTTGGCGGAAGTGGTGCCGGCGGCGGTACCGGCGGGGCAATTGACCTGATCGCCGGTGGTGACCTGATCCGCACGACGGGTCAGTTCTCGACTGCGGTTGTTGCCCAGTCAATCGGCGGTGGCGGCGGCAATGGTGGCTATTCAATCGCAGCGGGGCTTGCGGGTGGTGGCGGCGGTGCCGGAGCAGTCAGCGTCGGCGTCGGCGGTTCGGCCGCTGGCGGCGGCAATGGTGGTGGGGTGAATGCTCGGGTGGATGCCGTCGTTGCAACGGAAGCGGACGATTCCGGTGCAATTTTGATCCAGTCGATCGGCGGTGGCGGCGGGAATGGAGGGTTCTCTGTTGCAGCGAGTGGGGCCGGCGCTGGTGCTGGTGCGGGCGCGGTGTCTGTCGGGCTTGGCGGTTTAGGAGGCGCTGGCGGCGATGGCGGTGCGGTAACCGCCCATATCAACAACGATGTGGGAACCCAAGGTGAACGCGCGGCTGGCGCTGTAATCCAGTCAATCGGCGGCGGCGGCGGTAATGGAGGGTTCTCTGTGTCGGGGACCTTGTCTGGAGCAGGGGCTGGAAGCGGTTCCGTTTCGGTAGGGCTTGGCGGCTCAGGCGGCAGCGGCGGCGACGGCTCCACCGTCACTGCAACCGTCGATGGAAACGTAACGACGGAAGGCAAAGACTCCACGGCCATTCTGGCGCAATCCATTGGCGGTGGCGGCGGCAATGGCGGGTTTAATGTTTCTGGTGCCTTGAGTGGTTCGGGCGTCGGCAGCGGTGCTGTCAGCGTTGGATTGGGGGGTAGTGGCGGCGGGGGCGCAAAGGGCGACACAGTCACTCTCACAACCAACGGCTATGTATGGACGCAAGGAGATCGCTCTTCAGGCGTTGTCGCGCAGTCCATCGGCGGTGGCGGCGGGAATGGGGGGTTCGACGTCTCTGGTTCGATTGCCGGGGCTGGGACAGGGACCGGAACGGTCAGCGTTGGGCTCGGCGGTGATGGTGCGGGTGGTGGTAACGGCGGCGTAGTCAACGCGGCATCGAACGGAGAGATCCTGACGGAAGGCTTTGCGTCATCTGGCTTCGTTGCGCAGTCTATCGGCGGCGGTGGCGGTAATGGCGGTTTCAATGTCAGCGCCGGGCTGTCCGTCGCAGGTGTTGGAGCAGGGTCAATCGGTGTTGGGCTTGGCGGTAGTGGTGCTGGCGGCGGCAACGGTTCGACGGTAACCGCCCATACGTCCGCGAATATCGAGACGCGCGGCGATGCGTCCACGGGTGTTCTGGCGCAGTCGGTTGGCGGTGGTGGCGGTAATGGCGGTTTCAATATCACGCCAACGGTATCCGGCGCAGGTACGGGATCAGGTGCGATCTCGGTCGGTCTGGGTGGTAGCGGTGCAGGTGGCGGTAATGGTGGCACGGTCGACCTGACGGTTGAAAATGATGTGCTAACTCATGGTGCCCAATCGGCGGCGGTTGTCGCACAATCGATTGGCGGTGGCGGTGGCAATGGCGGGGTTAATGTGTTCCCTGCTGGGACGGGTGCAGGAACCGGGTCGGGTGCGGTCGGTGTCGGTCTCGGCGGTAGTGCGGGAGCAGGCGGCACAGGCGGCACAGTTGGCAGCAAGGTCACGGGCAATCTCACGACTATTGGCGACAGCTCGACGGCTCTGCTTGTTCAGTCGCTTGGCGGTGGTGGCGGTAATGGCGGCATGAATGTTTCGGCGACCGTTGCAGTCGCGGGAACAGGTGCCGGCGGTGCGTCTGTCGGCATCGGCGGTTCCGGCGGCGCCGGTGGCGCTTCGGGCAATGCGACGTCGGTTCTCACCGGTGACGTCATCACAGAAGGCAATGGTTCTGGCGGCGTGGTCGTCCAGTCGCTTGGCGGCGGGGGTGGTAACGGCGGCCTCAATGTATCGGGAACAGTGACAGCAGCCGGTACAGGCGCTGGCGGTGTTGCCGTTGGACTAGGCGGCAGCGGTGGCGATGGCGGCAATGCGGCCAAAGCAGACAGCACGATCAATGGCAATGTCCAAACGTCAGGCGATGATGCGAGCGGTGTGGTCGTCCAGTCCGCCGGTGGCGGCGGTGGCAATGGCGCAATCAATATCGCCGGTGTCGTCAGCCTCTCAGGCAATGGATCGGGCGCGGCCAGTATCGGCATTGGCGGCTCGGGCGGCGGGGGCGGCGACGCCGGAATGGCTTCTGGGAAAATGACCGGAAATGTCTTCACCCAAGGTGATCGTTCGGCTGGTGTGGTGGTGCAATCGCTTGGCGGCGGCGGCGGCAATGGCGGGATCAATGTTTCCGGTGCCGTGAGTTTGGCCGCACAAAACAGCGGTGCCGTTGGCATTGGTATTGGCGGTTTTGGCGGTGACGGTGGTCACGCAGATATCGCAACCAATAGTTTCACCGGTGACGTTGTCACGTTTGGCGCTGATTCAACCGGTGTGCTGGTTCAGTCGGTTGGCGGCGGCGGTGGTAACGGCGGCATCAACATCAGTGGCGCGGTCAGTATTGCGGGCAATGGTTCAGGTGTTGCAGCTGTCGGTATTGGTGGTTTCGGCGGTTCTGGTGGATACGCTGGCGATGTAACTGGCAGCTATTCAGGCAATGTCTTCACGTTCGGCGACCGTTCGTCGGGTGTTGTCGCGCAAAGCCTTGGCGGCGGTGGCGGTAACGGGGGTATCAATATCTCCGGCGGCCTTTCGGTCGCGCCGCAATTTTCCGGATCCCTTGGATTGGGTATCGGCGGTTTTGGTGGCGATGGCGGTGTTGCAGGTTCCGTTGACCAGACGGTCATCGGCTATGTGCAAACACTGGGCGAGGACTCTATCGGTATTCTCAGCCAAAGCCTTGGCGGTGGTGGCGGCAATGGCGGTCTCAATGTCAGTGGCGCTATTTCCTTGTCGCGTCAAACAAGTGCAGCTGTAGCGCTTGGTCTGGGCGGGTTTGGCGGCGCGGGTGCCGATGCAGGTGCCCTGACGGCGTCGAATGTGACCGGCGGCGTCCTTACCATTGGCGACAGAAGCTCGGCCATCGTGACGCAAAGCCTTGGCGGCGGCGGCGGTAACGGAGGGATGAACGTCTCCGGCACTGTCAACCTTACGCAACAAAGTGGCGGAGCGGCATCGCTCGGCCTGGGCGGGTTCGGTGGCGGCGGCGGCAATGCAGGCGATGTCACGAGCAAGGTACGCGTTACGGCTGCCCATGACAACATCACCACAATGGGTGATCAGAGCATCGGCGTGATGGCACAGTCGGTTGGCGGTGGTGGCGGTACGGGCGGCCTGAATGTTTCAGGCGCAGTCAGCATCACGGGGCAATCTGGCGCGGCTGTATCGCTTGGTCTTGGCGGATTTGGCGGCGCGGGCGGCAATGCCGGGGCCGTTGATCTTGATGTCATTGGAACGGTCAATACATTCGGCGACCGGTCTACCGGCCTGATGGCTCAAAGTCTCGGCGGCGGCGGCGGTGTCGGCGGCACCAATGTTTCCGGCTCACTGGCTTTGACCAAGCCATCTGGATCGAGCACGATCTTTTCGGTTTCCGCTGGTGTCGGCGGATTTGGCGGTGGCGGCGGCGATGCGGGCGCAGTCAGTCTTTCTTATACTGGCGCGCTGACCGCTTTGCCGCGCACCATCAATAGTGATGGCAGTGTCACGTTCAATGAAACGCAAGGCGCAGATGGTCTGGTTGCGCAATCGATCGGCGGCGGCGGCGGTGATGGCGGCCTCAATGTCAGCGGTGGCGTTGCAATCAGCAGCAAGCCCGGCGAAGGCCAAGCAGACAACAGCAAATCCTACGGTGTGCTGATCGGCGTTGGTGGTTTTGGCGGTATCGGCGGGGATGCGGGTACGGTCGATGTCAATGTCGGTGATGGCAGCACCATCCTTGCCCATGGTACGGGACGTTCGGGCATCCTTGCGCAGTCCGTGGGTGGCGGCGGTGGCAATGGTGGTATGAATGTTTCTGGCGGCATAGTGTCGGATACATCGCTGATCGTCGGTGTTGGCGGCATGGGCGGCAATGCGGGCCGCGCGGACAATGTTAGTGTTACCGCACGGGCCGACATTCAGGTCACAACGGATCCAAGCGACTTCGGAAAGCCGACTGACCAGAGCTTTGAAACTAAACTGCGCGATGTGTTGGGTAATTCGGTGGTCGACACCACGGCAGGATTGGTCGATTCATTCGGTCTCAAGACACTTTTTGTCGATCTTGGACTGTTTAAGAGCGATGAGAAACTGCCTGACACAGAAGGTTCAGCTGGCATTCTGGCGCAATCCATCGGCGGCGGCGGCGGCAACGGTGGGCTGAACGTCTCAGGCGGCATCGCGCTCAGCAAAGACGGCAAAATCCCTTCCATTACATTCGGTGTTGGCGGATCGGGCGGTGCAGGTAACGTATCGGGCGATGTCAGCGTTGACCATGAGGGCACCATTGCGGTCGAGGGTAACTGGAAGCATGGCATTCTTGCGCAATCTATCGGCGGCGGCGGCGGTAATGGCGCGCTCAATGTCAGCGGACAGTTGAACTGGGGCAGTTCCGACAGCTCCGGCGGCGCAACCGATCTCAGCATTGTTGCAGGTCTTGGTGGCTATGGCGGCGTCGGCGCAGATGCTGGCAATGTTGATGTCACTTCAAACGGCGACATCTCGACCAACGGCTATCATTCCCGCGGTATCTTTGCCCAGTCCGTCGGCGGCGGCGGCGGTACCGGTGGCATCAACGTAACCGCAGTTGCGACCAAGGATAGCACGCCGGTCGGTATCGGCATTGGTGGTACTGGCACGAGCGGCGGTAATGCGGGCAATGTGAGCGTCACACGAGGAACTTCCCTCCAGTCGGCGGGGCTGATCCTGACCGATGGTGTTGGTGCGCATGGTATCGAGGCAAGCAGTATTGGCGGCGGCGGTGGCGATGCCGGGATCAACGCAGTTCTCGGTATAAGCAGGACCACGGGTTCCGGCAGTAATAGCGGATCGGCAGGCGACCGCAAGGAAACTGTCAATGACGGTGTGGATTCGTCAGCGGTTACCGGCATTACGGACACGCTTGATAAAGCCGAAACCTCGACCGGTGGCGGCGGCAGCGGAAGCAATAAAACCGTCAATTCCGCAATCATCGCGGTCGGTGGGTCGGCGGGTAATGCTGGCAATGGCGGTCAGGTGGATATCAGCCATTTTGGCGATATTGTTACCCTTCAGGACGGAAGCTACGGCGTTTTTGCACAATCGCTTGGCGGCGGTGGCGGTAACGCCGCATTTAATGCCGGGTTGGTCTTTGAAACGGGAGATGCTTCCAAAAACAAAGGCTTCGGCATGGCTATCGGCGGCGGTACAGGCGCTGGTGGCACAGGCGGCAATGTTACGGTCGATAATACCGGCGTCATTGATACATCTGGAGACGACGCGCATGGCATATTTGCCCAGTCGGTTGGCGGCGGGGGCGGTAATGCCGGCTATAATGTGCTCTCCACAGGTGGCGAAGATGGCAATATCGGCATCACCATTGGCCGTGTTGGCGGTACTGGCGGTTCTTCCGGTGATGTTACAGTCAGAAGCGACAGCCTGATACGCACACAAGGCGATCGCTCACATGCCCTGTTTGCACAATCCATCGGCAATGGTGGCGGCAATTCCTCGGCAACATCGGTTTCCTTGACGACACCGAAAGATGGCGACAAGACCGGCAGCAGTTTCTCGGTCAGCGTTGGTCTGGAAGGCGGTCAAGGCGGCACTTCAGGCAATGTGTCGGTCGAAGCCAATGGCTTGTTGTACACGCTTGGCGACGACTCGCACGGCATTTTTGCGCAGTCAGTTGGCGGCGGCGGCGGCAATGGCGGCGGAGCAACCGGCTCGGCCGGGAAGGCGACGTCTTATTCATTGAATATTGGTGGTACGGGCGGAAGTGGCGGCACGTCAGGCGATGTCGATGTGGTCAGCACTGCCCGTATTGCGACTGAGGGCGGCGGCTCCATTGGTATTCTGGCCCAATCCGTTGGCGGTGCTGGTGGTACAGGTGGCTATGCAAAGGCGGGCACATCTCCGCTTGATATTATCAAGAACCTGGTTAAAGGCACCGAAATCGGGACAACAACCTCGATGAATATTGGCGGTTCTGGCGGCGATGGCATGTCCTCGGGGGATGTCACCGTCGCAAATAACGGCGTTCTCACCACCCTTGGAGATGCCGCTCATGGCATCATGGCGCAATCCGTTGGCGGCGGCGGCGGCAAAGGCGGCTTGGTCGAGAACACGATTGTCAATCTTCGCTCGACCATTGCCAGCACGTCGACACTTGCAATTGGTGGTACCGGAGGCACGGGTGCTGTTTCCGGCAATGTCAGCGTTACGAATACGAGCGATATTGGTACTCAGGGCAAACAGGCGGCAGGCATTTTTGCCCAAGCTGTTGGCGGCGGCGGCGGTGACGCGCAGCATGTTCGCAACATCATTGCTGGTAGCGACGCCGATAACAGCACGCGCAATGCGCTGTTGATCGGTGGGGCTGGTGGTACTGGCGGTGCCGGTGGCACTGTGGACGTTTTCAACGCCTTTGACGCTAGAATTATAACCGATGGTGACGAAGGCCACGGTATCTTCGCCCAATCAATTGGCGGCGGCGGCGGTAATGGTGGTGAGGTTCTTTCCGTTACGGTCACCAAACCTGCCAGCACGGCCAATGCGGAACAGGGCTTGCAGCTTGGAATCGGCGGCGCTGGCGGTATGGGCGGTACCGGCGGCGCGGTCAATGTCGTCAATGACGGCCTCATCGTTACCCGTGGCGACAAGGCACATGGTATTTTGGCCCAGTCTATTGGGGGCGGCGGCGGCAATGGTGGTTACTCGATAACCGGCAGCCTCGCCCTGCAAAAAGGAACAGAAGCCAATCCCACTATGGCACTGAATATCGGCGGTTCTGGCGGCAGCGGTAACGCGGCTGGCGATGTCACAGTTACCAATACTGGCGAAATCAGCGTATCGGGCGCACAGTCTTATGGCGTGCTGGCCCAATCCGTTGGCGGTGGCGGCGGCAATGGCGGCATGGCGGTTGCATTGTCGCTTAATGATCTGGTCAATCAGGCGAGGGGGCAGTCCTACTCCAAGATCGCTATTGGCGGTGCAGGCGGCGATGGCGCAGACGGTGGGAATGTCACGGTCAACCACAGCGGCACGATCCGCGTCAGCGGCGAAAAGAGCTATGGTATTTTCGCGCAGTCGGTCGGTGGCGGCGGCGGCAATGCTGCGCTTTCGATTTCCACTCCGGCTGTTATGGCGGCCGATTATGTCATCTCGACAGTGCTTGGCGCACGCCTTGGAGCACAAGGCACTGCAGGCACAGTCACCGTTAACAGTACCGGTGACATCATTGTCAGCGGTGCGGGCAGTCAGGCCGTATTCAGCCAATCGGTGAATGGCGGCGGCGGCAATGTGGATACATTCCTCGATTTCGCGGCGGCGTCTGAAGAAGGCGCGGGCGGGTCATCTGTGGCGTCTTTGAGCAGCTCGTTGTCCCTGGGTGGCAATGATGTGGACGGAAATGCGGGGGCTTCGGTAAACCAGACGCACCACGGTGATATCGTCACCACGTCTGATCGTTCGGCGGGCATGTTGCTCCAGAGCATCGGCGGCGGCGGCGGTATGTCGACGACGACAATCGGTTCGCTCAGCACTGGTGATATCGCTCTGAGCGCGATGCTCGGAGCGATCAACACGGACGATGCTTCAGGCGGCGATCTGGTTGCCAATCGTATTGGGGATGTCACGACACTCGGCAATCTTTCCAGTGGCGGTCTCGCGCAATCTATCGGCGGCGGCGGGGGGCGCATGATTGTTGCAGGTGCATCGGGTAGCGGAAGCTCCGGTCAGCGCAATGCAGTGGTTACGCTCGGCGCAGATCCTTCCTTCCGCAACAATGGCGGCGATATCACCCTAAACCTGAGCGGCACAGTCAGCACCCTGGGTGATAATGCCAGCGGTCAAATCGTCCAGTCCATCGGTGCGGGCGGTGGTGAAGTCTATCTGACCAGCCTCGATCAGGCCACGATTACCCTTGGCGCAAGCGATGGTTCAACCGGCGATGGCGGAGCAATAACCCTCCAGAACAGCGGCGATATCACCACGACGGGTGACCAAGCCCACGGCTTTGTGCTGCAAAGTATCGGCGGTGGCGGCGGTCTGGTCGGCACGGATCTGGCGCCGTCGGCAGTCAATCTGCTGCTGTCGGATAATAACGGCGGTAGTGGTGGCGCTATCGACTTCACCAACAGCGGCAACGTTATGGTGATGGGTAAGGACGCTATCGGCATACTGGCGCAGAGCCTCGGTGGTGGTGGCGGCAGTGTTGACGGCTTGTTCCATGGTAGCGCCGGCGGCACAGGCCGCGGCGGAAGTGTCACCCTCGACCTGACAGGAAATATTCTGTCGCTTGGTGAGCGCGGCATTGCCGTCCTGGCTCAATCCGAAGGCAAGGACGGCGCAGGTGATATCGATATCGCACTGAACGGTGTTATTGTCGGCGGTAGCAACGGGCAATCTACCGATAGTCTTGCCGCTGAGACCGCTGCAATCATGATCGATGGCGGGGTGGCCAATACGTTGTCGCTTTCTTCCGACAGTTTCTTGATGGCGCTCAATAATCGTATCATCAGCGGAGGTGGCGGTTCTGAACAGGTGACACTCAATGGTCGTGCGGTTGGCAATATCGATCTCGGTGGTGGCACCAACAGCATGACGGTTCGGCCAGGTGCGACCTTCTACGCCCAAGATGAAGTTAATCTTGGCGCGTCGGGTCAATTAACTATCGACGGCAATCTTTCTCTGGGTGGCGTCGCTTATTACGTGCCAAATACGGCGTTGAGCGCCCGTATGGCGGCGTCGGATCTGCAAGTGACTGAGAATGTCAGCCAGACGACAGCGGTTAATGGCTCTCTGACATTCGGCAGCACGGCGGCCTACACCGCAGATGTCTATTTCCGTCAGGATACAGCCGCTGGCGGCGCGAGCGACCTGATCAATGTCACCGGCAATGCTACCATTGCCGGTACAGTGAAACCGGTGCTCCATCAGCTGGACCGTTTACGTCCGCTGGTGCTCGTCGATGCAGGCGGGACAACCGCGAATGCCGGCACTACCGTACTTGGTACAGCTGTGATGAGCTATGAAATCGGGTTGAATGGACCGACTGGTGACGGCAGCACAATCGACCTCATCCCGCATGCCGATTTTCAGATGCCCGGGATGAACCGCAATCAGACCAAAACCGCAGAACACATCGCACGGGTTCTGTCGGGACAGGGCTCAACCAGTATGGGGCCAATGTTCGCCCTGATTGCCAACATGCAGACTAGTACCGAAGTGCTCAATGCGGTCGACAATCTTGGTTCGGAGGACTACGCGACCACGCAAGTTGACGCCTTGCAGTCTGGTTATCGCTTTGCACGAACCATGGCTGATTGTGGTTACGACAATTTTGCAGCGCGTATGGGAGATGAACATAGCTGCTACTGGTTTACGGGCAGCGCCAGCACGTTGGATCGGGACCCGTCGTTCCAGTATAGAAGCTTCGATACGCAAACCGCCGGTCTGTATGCCGGTGTTCGTATGCCGCTCAAAGAAAATCTCTATCTGGGTTTCGGAACGGGCTTCGAAGATTTCAGTCTGACGAGCGGAGACCGCTTTTCGGCAGACGGGCAGCGCGCAATGCTGGGCGTATCTCTGTCGAAGTATAAGGGTCCGTGGGAGCTTTATGGCATTCTCAATGGTGCGACGGCGCAATATGACAGCACACGTCTGATCGATATTTATGGTGCTTTGCCCGGTGGAGATCTCGTAATCGGGGGAACGGCGACGGCGAAGCAACGGATCAGTCAGGCTAATTTTAGACTCGGATCCGCCTATCACTATCGACCCGATGGTGGTCCTGTCTATCTGCGCCCCGCATTTGATTTCGACGCCAGCTATCTCTATTCGGGCAGCGCTTCGGAAAACGACACCAACTTTGGATTGGAGCTGGACAGCACGGGGCAATGGGTCTTGGCGGCAACGCCATCACTTGAAGTGGGCGTCGATACACAGATCAGCAGCACGTTGTGGATGCAGGCTTATCTGCGCGGTGAGGTCAGCTTTGCTAATAAGAATGACGTCTTCATTAACGCAACCTTCGCCGGTGCGAGTAGTGCAGACGGTACGTTCCGCAATTATAGCCAGACGGGCGATCTGACCGGACGTGTGGACACTGGTCTGACATTCTACGATGCCAACAACACCACACGTTTGACCTTTGGCTATCAGGGCCAATGGAGCGACGACACCGTTGGCCACACGGCCACCGTGAATCTGGGCCTGCGTTTCTAGAATATTCGTTAGAGAAGAGAGACCATGAACCGACTGACTGCAACGATGATCGCTATGTCTGCTATGATGAGCTGCGGTTCTGCTGCTGCCTTGGCACAGGTCCCGCCAGCCGGAGCCAGCGATACGCAACAAGCCGACCAAAACGCCGCTTCTGCGGCACCGCTTTGGCTGATGTCATGCTCTAATCAGTTGCAGCCGGAACAGCTGCTATGTGAAGTTTCGCAGAGCATCGTGATGCGGCAAGGTAATCAGAGCCAGCGAGTGGCGACCGCGTCGTTCACTCGCGTTGCCGGTAAACCTGAAACCGCAGCTGCATTCACTTTGCCCTATGGTGTCAGCTTGACCGATCCGGTCAAAATTCTGATTGATGAGAAGCAGGTGGGCTCGCTCACATGGCAAAGCTGCGATGCGGGCGGCTGCTATGCTGACGCGAAGGTCGATGCTCAATGGCTGAAAGCGCTGCGGGATGGAAAGACCATGACAACGGCGCTCAAGTCACGAGATGGGCGGGATCTGGCATTTTCATTCCAGCTCAACGGCATTTCAAAAGCTGAAGCTATGTTGCCATAGTCTTTTCTGTCTAAAAGAGGATAAGCTCGCGCAGGTGCAGCGGTTGAAATGGCGCTTTCCAGACGGCAGGCCGATGATGATCCTGAATCGATTAACATGCCCAATTTGACAAACCTTCTATAGCCCCGGAGTTCGAATGAGCTCGAACAGTCCGGGTTGCGAATGTAGTCGGCAGCGAAATCCCTGACTGGCAATCTGGTTTATGAATGTTCCCGCATATGTCTCGCGTAACAATGTGCGATATTCGCGATTTGCATAAGGTACATCGAATTTCCGTTCGATTCGCCGATGAATAAACGCCTTTGCGGCGATAATTCAGTTCTCTAACGTTAACGGGTGACGTTTATGCCAGGCTGTTGCCAATTGAAAAGCGTGCCCCGCTCTGAGCAATATATCTTCGCCAAATGCGGGCCCGATCAGCTGAATGTTGATTGGCATACCATCGCTGTGAGAGCCGCCGGGCACTGATAATACCGGGTGCCCTGACATCGTAAAGGGACACGTGAACCGATGAATGCCTGAAATAAGCTCGTCCGTAAAGTTCCGCATCATGGAAAGTGTGGGGGCAGAAAACGCCATTGCTGGTGAAAGCACAAGATCGACTTTTGCAAACAGTGCGTCGAATTCGTTTCGGAAGAGAGCACGGCGGTTTATGGCTTTTTGATAGTCTGTACCTTTAAGCGCTCGGCCTCTTGCCACCAGCTCGCGCAAGGACTGACCGATGGCGTAGGGCGTTTCGTCGAATACTTTGTCATGCACAAGTGCATTCTGAACTGCGCAGATATCGAACCAATCCCAGATGATCTGCGACGTATCGGGCACCTTTATTTCGACCAGTTTGGCGCCGAGCTCGCGCAACACATCTGCGGTGGACTGAAGCGCTTGGATATGCTCCGCATCTGTCCCCAAGGATGAGAATGCCATGTCAAAACCGATGCGCAGACCTTTGATGGAATCGGTGATCCCAGCAAGGTAGTCCGGGACAGGCTGTCGCGATGAAGTAAGATCGGCAGAATCGTGACCTGCTATAACACCGAGGATAGCAGCTGCATCAACCACATTACGCGTGATCGGTCCGGCATGGTCGAGCGATCCGGCTAGTTCATAAATGCCAGCCCGGCTCACACGCCCCCAACTTGGCTTCAGGCCGGTTACTCCGTTCATTGAGGACGGGATCCTGATCGATCCGCCGGTTTCTGTGCTCAGCGCGGCGCAGAACAGGCCCGATGCTACCCCCACAGCACTTCCGCTGGAGGAAGCTCCGCACCAGCGGTCAGGGTTCCATGGGTTGATCGGTGTGCCATAAGGTTCGTGATGCTCCGCATAAGCGCCTTCAGTAAGATTGGTCTTGCCAAGGATAACTGCCCCGGCATCAATCAAACGCTCGGTGACTGTAGAATTCGAAAACGCTTTGGCGTTGCGTCGCAGCGGTAATCCCGCCGTCGTTGGTGTATCCTCAAGATCATAGAGATCTTTGAGCGCTATGGGCACGCCGTGCAATAGGCCTTTGCGTCGACCGTTGGCAATATCCCGGTCAGCAGCGGCGGCTTGCCGGAGTGCAAGTTCGGGCGTCTCGGTTATGAAGGCTTTGAGATGTGAAAGCGCCTCACAACGGGCGATTTGGTACTGCGTCACCTCAATAGAGGATATTTCGCCACGAGCAATCAAATCGCTCGTTTCGACCAGCCCCATATAGTGCAGATCATCCTTCGTCATGACTTATCTTCAGCGCTTGAGTACATAGCCTGCGACTTCTCTGTCCCAGGCGGTCGCTGTGATACCAGTCTGCCTGAGTAGCGCTTTACGAATCTTGCCATTTTCGGTCAGCGGCAGTTGGCTCACGATGTCGATGAAGCGTGGAACGGCGAAATAGGCAAGTCTGCTATTGCAGAAATCCACGATATCGATCGGATCGATCCGGTTCCCGGTTTCCGGCAGGATCGCCGCCATCACCTCGTCTTCCCCAAAGTCAGAAGGAACGGCATAAACGGCGCAGGATGAAATCGCCGGGTGTGACAGAAGCACCTGCTCGACCTCCCATGACGAGATATTCTCGCCGCGACGACGAATTACGTCTTTCATCCGGTCGATAAAACGGTAGTTGCCATCAGGATCGCGGGCAACGCGATCTCCCGTGTGGAACCAGAGATTGCGCCATGCCTCCACGGTTTTATCCTGCATACCAAAATAGCCGGTGGCAAAGGCGAAGGGTTCATCAGCGCGAAGAAGAAGCTCGCCCGGTTCGGCCTCGGGAACATCTACGTCATCTTCATCGACAATGCGCGCGTCAAAGCCGGGGCAGAGGTAGCCCATCGTGCCTGGCTTTGCCGGGGGAATGTTGCTAGCGAAGACGAAGTTAGTTTCGGTTGAGCCATAAGCGTCAAGGAGCGGTACACCGAACCGTTCCAAAAACGGCTTGTGAAAACGCTCAGGCACGCCGCCGCCGAGAGCCGTGCGCATTGAATGCTGGATATCGGAATCTTCCGGTGGTCGTGAGAGAAGTATAGCCGCCATGGCACCGAGAAAATAGCCGATGGTGGCTTTGTGATGCTTCACCGCTTTCCAATAGCCGGAGGCGGAAAACTTCGGCTCCAGCACATAGGTCGACCCCGTGAGCAACGCCTGCCAGAAACAATTGAGCGCATTGGTATGGAAGAGTGGCAAAGTTGTCAGCAGCACGTCGTCTTCGCGTATTCCCAACCCACGCGCGGTCCCCACGCCCCACCAGAATAACTGGGCTTGCGGGCAGCAAACCCCTTTGGCTGGGCCAGTCGTGCCGGAGGTATAAAGAATGGCGCAGGTGTCCCCCGGTTTTACCGCATGTGGAGAAATTGAAGCGGGGAATTCAGGCAGCGCGCGCGCGGGCATTTCCCCCACCACATCTACGGCGCCACCAATCGTCCAGATTGTCTCCACGCTATCTAAAGCCTCCGAAAGTTCATCAAAGACTGTGGCGAAAGCGGCCTCAACGACGAGCAGTCGCGCGCGACAGTTCACGAGGATGTGCTGTAACTGGCTCCCACGCGAGGCTGTGTTGATTGGCACCATGATCGCTCCGATCCAGGCGCAGCCAAGAAAGACCGCCAGGAATTCAGATCGGTTGGAACAGAAAATTGCCACCCGGTCGCCTGCAACGATACCAGCGGATGCCAGTAGCGCGCCAGCGCGTCCGGCGATATCGCGGGCGTCATTATAGGTCCAGACGGTGTTGCCGAGAACAGCAAGCCGCCGGTCGTGGTAACGTTCCGCCTGCTGGATCAAAATTTGCGGCAGGGTGCGCTGCTTCGGTCCGAACCGCTCCACAATCCCCTCGATGAATGGCTGGACGGTGATGTCGCGCGCTGAAGCGCTCATTGAATTTGATGACATTTAGAGCGAAACCACCGCAGCTTTGATACGGGTATGGTCAAGTACCGATTGCTCGCCCAAATCGTGTCCGACGCCCGAATTCTTGGTGCCGCCAAAGGGTAGCGCCGTATCGAGTACGTTATGGACATTGACCCAGATGTTGCCAGCTTTGAAACCGCGGATGAACCGGTGCACGCGACTGATGTCACGGGTCCAGATACTGGCACCGAGCCCATATTCGGAATCATTGGCCAGCTTGAGAGCCTCGGCTTCATCGGTGAATTTCGACGCTACAAGAACCGGACCGAAAATTTCCTCTTGAACCACGCGCATATGTTGGTTGGTGTTCACCAACACCGTTGGTTTAACATAACTGCCCGCATGATCGACCGCTTCGCCACCTATCAACACAGATGCGCCCTCGCGTTTACCAGTTTCGATATAGCTGAGTACGCGTTCCTGTTGCGCGCGATTGACCAGAGGCCCCATCTGGCTTTGTGGATCGAGACCGGGTCCAAGCCGGATGGAGCGGGCGATCTCCGCTACTCCTTCGAGTACCTTATCGAAAACTGCTTCATGCACATAGAGCCGTGACCCGGCACAACAATTTTGACCATGATTGCCGAAGATTGCCCAGGCCGCGCCAGGAATGGCTTTTTCCAGATCTGCATCAGCCATAATGACGACCGGCGATTTGCCACCAAGTTCCAGATTGTACTTTTTGAAGGTCGCTGCCGCGTGTGAGGCAATCAGCTTGCCAGTCGCAGTCGAGCCGGTGAAGGAGATTTTATCGACGCCCGGATGTTTCACAAGTGCGGCTCCCGTGTCGGCGCCGGAACCGGTGACCACATTGAGAACACCTTCCGGGATGCCGGCCTCAAGCGCGAGATCGGCAAGGCGAAGCGCAGTCAGCGGTGTCGGCTCTGCAGGCTTGAGGACTATCGTGCAACCAGCGGCCAAGGCGGGTGCGATTTTCCACACGGCCTGACAGAGAGGAACGTTCCATGGCGTAATGCCAGCGACAGTCCCGATGGGCTCGCGCTGGGTAAAGGCGAAGAACTCGCCCTGCGGCATGTAGGGCGCGGAAATATCGACGGTGCGCCCCTCAATCTTCGTTGCCCAGCCCGACATATAACGCAGCGTATGAGCAGAAAATTCAACGTCGAAGAGACGGGTATTGGCGATCAACCGACCGCTGTTAATGGTTTCCAGTTCTGAAAGTTCACGGCTATTGTGTTCGATCAGATCGGCCAGCCTAGACATGGCGAGCGCTCGTTCGTGAGGTCGCATGCGCGACCACGGACCATTTTCCAGCGCGTGGCGGGCTGCGCCGACTGCCGCGTTCACGTCTTCGGCTGTAGCTTCTGGCACATATCCGACCGTGTCACCGGAACTAGGGTCGACCATCGGAATGGTTTTCCCACCGGAGGCGGCAACAGTGCGCCCGCCGATGCGAAGACCATGTTGCTGACGCAGAAACGCGCGACTTTCGGCTCCGAGAAGATTTAAATCGTTACTAAGCGCATTCATTCGGAACCTCTGTTGTTACGGCATTGTGAGATTTCAGGCGGCTTTGGCGTCAGCAGTCCGTTGGAGAAGGGCGAAGGCAGAATGGACGAATAGTCGAACACCCATGGCAAGTGCGTCCTCGTCGAAGTTGAAAGCGGCATCGTGATGCGGTGCGGTAATGCCTTTGGCAGCATTACCGGCGCCCAACAGCACGAAGCAGGATGGTGCCTTCTGTCCGAAGGCAGAAAAGTCTTCTCCCGGCATGATTGGCGGTAGTTCGCCGACCTTTCTGGAGTCGAAAAGTGCGGTGGCTACACCCGAGACAATAGATGCAGTTTGCGGGTCATTGACCACACTGTCGTAGACACGGGTATATTCGTAATCACAAGCCGCGCCGTGTGTTGCACAGATGCCGGTGGCGATTTCACCGATGCGACGCTCGATCAGGTCGCGAATGCCGGGGTCGAAGGTGTTGGTGCCGCCGCTGATTGTTGCAGTCGCTGGAATGACACCGACAGATCGACCGGAATGGAATTCGGTAACGCCGACTACCGCCGAGTGTAGCGGATCAATCTCCCGGGCGACGAGGTGCTGCAGGTTGGTGACGATCTGTGCTGCGATTGAGATGGAATCGACGGCGGCATGGGGAGCACCAATATGGCCGCCCTTGCCTTTGACTGTAATCTTGAAGATGTCACAAGCAGCCATCACATGCCGGGCGTTCACCTGCACTACGCCAATCTCGTAGGGTGACCAGAGGTGCAGGCCGATCACCCTGTCCACGCCCTTCATTGCCCCATTAGCGATCATTCCCAGAGCTCCTCCGGGTGGTGTTTCTTCACCATTTTCGAACAGGAAGCGGATTTCACCTTCTATTCTGTTACTGAGTTGCGACAGCACGGCGGCCGTGCCCAGCAGAATAGCCGTGTGCCCGTCATGACCACAGGCGTGCATGACACCCGGATTTCGGGATGCAAAGGGCAAACCTGTATCTTCAGTGATCGGCAAAGCATCGAAATCGGCGCGTATCGCAATCGTCGGGCCGGGCATTGCGCCCACCAACCGTCCGACTACGCTCGTGCCTGACGGCCGGGAGATTTCGATGTTGCCGAAGGATCGCAATGTATCGACGATGAATTCGCCGGTATCCTGCTCCTGAAAGGACAGCTCTGGGTTGGCGTGTATATGCCGCCGCCATGCAATCACCTTGTCCGTGACTTCATTTGCCAGCGCATCAAGCTGATCCTTCATTGCACTTCTCCCTGGGACCGGCAAACAAGCTTTGAGGAGTAGCCTGTCTAGGGCCAAATTCACCCCGTTACCGGAACGCCTAATCCCGGTTCAGTTTGCTCAGCAATGTGCTCAAGTCTTTGTTTAGTCGAAGTCGGGCGATTCCAGTCGCATGCAGACAGCGCGCGGTTCGGTATAGGCATGGACCACTTCGGTGCCGAATTCGCGGCCGAGTCCTGAGAGCTTCGCGCCGCCGAAGGGCATGGCGGTATCGAGAATGTTGTGCGTATTGATCCAGACGGTGCCCGCGTCCAGCTGACTGGCCAACAGATGGGCCTTATTGATATCTTTGGTCCAGATACTGGCACCTAATCCGAATTCGGTATCGTTGGCGAACGCCTTGATCTGGCGTGGATCTTCGATAGGCATCGCCATCACCACCGGGCCGAACACTTCCTCACGGGTAATCCGCATGTCGCGGCGGCCTTTGGTCAATACGGTCGGCTGGTAGAAATAGCCCGTTGTGTCGGCGCGGCTCGCACCGCACAGCGGTTCTGCGCCTTCTTCGATGCCACTCGCGACTAGCGATGAGACACGTTCCATCTGGCGAGCAGAGATCAACGGGCCAAGCTGGGTCGATGGATCGAAACCGCTGCCGAGCCGCAATTCCTTGGCTATCTGCGCCACCCCATTGGTTACTTCATCAAAAATCGAGGCGTCGATAAAGAGCCGGGAACCGGCGGTACAGACCTGTCCCGAGTTGGGGAAAATCGCGTTCGCCGCACCGGGTATTGCTTTATCGATATCCGCATCGGCCAATATAATCGTCGGAGACTTGCCACCAAGTTCAAGCGTCACGCGCTTCATCTGGCGCGCCGAAGACTGGAGAATGCGCTGGCCCGTGGCGGTCGAGCCTGTAAAGGCAATCTTGCGCACGAGCTCGTGGTCAACGATAGCCTGACCGGCCTCATGTCCATAGCCGGTAACGATGTTGATAGCGCCGTCGGGAATGCCCGCCTCGAGGATCAGTTCACCCAGTCGAAGCGTTGTCAGAGAGGCCTCTTCCGAGGGCTTCAATACAATCGTACAACCAAAGGCGATTGCTGGTGCGATCTTCTGAATTGCCTGACCGAGCGGGAAATTCCAGGGCGTGATACCACCCACGACACCCACAGGACGGCGTTCGGTGTAAGCGCGATAGGTGCCTCCGTCGTCAAAAAAGGGTGAAAGCGTGATATATTCGCCGTTGATCTTCGATGCCCACCCCGCGTAGTAACGCAGCGCGTCCACTGTGAATTTCAGATCAATGTTCTTTGAAACCAGATAGGGCTTGCCGTTGTCCAGCGTTTCCAGGCGCGCCAGCTCTTCTGCGTCACGCTCAATTAACAACGCCAGTTTTTCGAGCAGTCGACCGCGATCCAGCGGACGCATCTTTTGCCAGAGTGTGCTCTCGAAGGTCCGATGAGCAGCTTGCACTGCATGGTCGACGTCGACCGCAGAGGCAGCTGCTATATCAGCGATCTTCTCTTCTGTTGCCGGATCATAAACGGGGATAGTGCGGCCATCGACAGGGTCCTGCCATTTTCCAGCGATCAGCAACTTACCTGCTGGAATACGCATGGCTGCTCCGCCAGCTCGTTCTATCAACGCAAGCATTTCAATTCGCTCCCAGTTCGGATTGGCAATATAGCCTTCCGGTCATGTTAGTTCCCTTTAGCGATCTTGATTGACCGTCTTTTTGTCGCTGATGCTGAAATTGACCATTGGAGGGCCCTGAAGGTCCAATAGTATCGAGGCAATAGATTGATCGCATAACGTTATCGCGATCAAGTCTCACCTGCTTTGTTTGTTCTGGATTTCTAGTGTTCCAACAGAGAAAGAAATCTCGTGAGCGCCGGGACAGACTGGCTGGCCCCATAGACCAAAGCGAGATTGAGCCCCACATCCAATCCATCGACAGGCAGCAGTTCCACGCCGAGAGGCTTGCGCCATTTCTGGCATTCGTTGACCAGCGCATTTCCAAGGCCGGTGGTGACGAGCGCCAGCATTTCCGCCTCATTCTCGGCTTCGTGCACTACATCGACTGCAACGCCCGCCTGGAACAGACCGCGGTGCATTTCGTCATAGTAGGCAGGACTTTCGCGACGATGGAACTGGATCATCCGTTGCCCCGCCAGTTCTGACACATTTACCGATTTCCGGCCTGCAAATTCCGAGTTGACGGGCACTGCGAGCAGCACCGAATGGCGCGTGATCGGTTTTATCGTCAGGAGGGGATCGGCAGGTGGATTATAGAGAAATCCCGCATCGATTCTGCCATCGTATATGGCTTCGATTTGGTCGAGACTTGTCATCGCGCTCAGTACCAGACTAACTCCGGGACTGCTGCTGCGAAACTCCATGATCGTTTCAGGAATGACGCCACTCCACGCGGCGACTTCGATAAAGCCAAGCTTCAGCATGCCAGACTCACCGCGAGCGACCGATTGTGCCTCACTGACAGCATGACTGAGATCTACAAGAATCTCGCGACAATGATCCCGAAATGTCCGCCCCGCCGCCGACAGTCTCACGCCGCGCGGCAAACGATCAAATAGCGTCACCCCGAGCTCCGCTTCGAGTAGCTGGACTTGTCGGCTGAGCGCGGGTTGGGCGATATGGATGCGTTCCGAGGCGCGCCCAAAATGCTCGTCTTCGGCCACTGCTATGAAATATCGAATTTGTCTCAGATCCATAATGATTGATAACAATATGCGATTTGTTATGGCAAGCAATTATATTGGACCCTTCGAGCCTCACCCCACTATCCCTTGGAAAACTTTTCCTATGCGACAAACCACTAATGCCGCAGTGGCATGAGGGCCTTTTCATGCATTCGCCATTTCTCGCTTTCGAAGCCCAAGCCAAAGCTCAACCCGACGCACCGATGTTGATCGCTCCGGTGAGTGCCGGTCTCGCTTATGCGCCGGACGGGTTTCGAAAGACATATGGTGAAGTATATGCTGAGGTTAGGGAGATCATGGCACGCTTTATTGCGGCTGGATATGGCGCAGGCCATCGAGTTGCGCTGCTCCTTGAAAATCGACCGGAATTTTTCAGCCACTGGCTGGCACTCAACGGCATCGGTGTCTCGATTGTACCTATCAATCCGGACCTTCGTCCCGCAGAACTCGATTATCAACTCGAAATCGCCGATGCGGATTTGATCGTCACTTACTCTGTCCATGCGCCGGCGTTGTCGGGCTTCGAAAGCGAATGTGTTCGTGTGGTTGAAGCAGGCGGGCCCCTTCCTCCTGCGACATCGTTGGCCGGAAAGCCGAAGGGCAATGGAGACGACGAATGCGCATTGCTTTTTACTTCCGGCAGCACAGGAAAGCCTAAGGGCTGCATTCTTTCCAACACCTATTTCATGACGCTCGCCGACTGGTATGTCACCCAGGGCGGTATTGGTGAAATCAAACCGAACTGCGAAGTTGCACTTACGCCGCTGCCCATGTTCCACATGAACGCGCTCGGCTGTACGGCACTCGGAATGATCGTGTCGGGCGGTGCCATTGTACCGCTAGATCGCTTTCATGCCAGCCGCTGGTGGCAATCGGTCAGCGACTCCGGCGCAACTATTATTCATTGTCTTGGTGTTATCCCTGCGATTTTGCTCAGGCTTCCCGAAACCCCCTTTGATCGCGACCACAAGGTCAAGTTTTCGCTGGGACCGGGCGTTGATGCCCAGCACAAAATCGAATTCGAGGAGCGCTATCGCATTCCGATCATCGAAGCGTGGGCGATGACCGAGACGGGCGGACGGGCCTGTACCGGCACGGCTCGCGATGCCTACACACCTGGCTTGCGTTGCATCGGTCGTGCACGGGACGGCATGGAGTACCGGATTGTTGATGATCTGGATTGTGATGTCGAGCGTGGTAAGCCGGGCGAACTGATCGTGCGCGCAGCGGGTAGCGATCCGCGTCAGGGCTTTTTTTCCGGCTATCTCAAGGATGAAAAGGCGACCGAGGAAGCTTGGGCTGGCGGTTGGTTCCACACAGGCGACGTCGTTTATGAGGATGACGATCATCTGCTTTATTTCTTCGATCGCAAGAAAAGTATTGTCCGTCGCAGCGGCGAGAACATCGCCGTTCTTGAAGTCGAAGCGGCACTGGGCGGCAATCCCGCTATAAAGGCGACAGCGGTAACGCCGGTCCCCGACGAATTACGCGGCGAAGAAGTGTTCGCCTTTTTCGTGCGGGCGGAAGGCGCCGGCCATGACGACCCCGTCATGCTGGCGGAGGCCGTTGTCCGGGACAGCGCGGAGCGGCTCGCCTATCACAAGTTGCCAGGCTATGTCGCCTTCATCAGTTCGCTGCCGCTTAGTTCCACTCAAAAGCTGCAACGCGGCGAGATCAAAACCATGGCCGCAGAATTGGTGCGTCTCGGCGCAGCAATCGACCTGAGAGACCTGAAGGCGCGTATCCGTCACAAGGTGGTGCAAGGCTGATGGCAGGTAAACTTGCGCGGAAGTCCTATGAGGGAATTGTCGCCACAGCGCCGGTAACCGTGCCTTACGAGCGGTTTTCCATCCAGAGCGCACATTGGTGGATCGGCCGCGCATTAAGGGCATTGGCCAAGGACGCAGGTATCAGCCATCGCGACTTTGACGGCTTCGCGATGGCAAGTTTTTCGACCGCGCCAGACACGGCGATCGGGTTGACCCAGCATTTTGGCTTGTCGCCCCGCTGGCTCGATCATGTGCCAATGGGGGGCGTTTCCGGCATTATCTCGCTTCGACGTGCGGCACGGGCTGTGCAGGCGGGAGATGCGGATATTGTCGCCTGCGTTGCTGGTGATACCAACCACGTCGATAGTTTTCGCAAGACGCTCGCCAATTTCTCACGCTTCGCGCAGGACGCGACATATCCCTATGGGGCGGGCGGGGCCAATGCCAGTTTTGCGCTCATTGCTCGCCATTACATGAACCGTTTTGAAGCCAAGCGGGAAGATTTTGGCAAGCTCTGTGTCGCCCAGCGGACCAATGCACTTCGCAATCCATTTGCGCTAATGAAAAAGCCGCTGACCCTTGAGCAATATATGGCGGCGAGACCGGTTGCCGACCCGATCCACCTTTTTGATTGTGTCATGCCTTGCGCGGGCGCGGAAGCATTTTTGATAATGCGTGAAGAAACAGCGAAAGCCCTGAACCTCCCATTTGTCCATATTCTTTCGACGATAGAGCGCCATCATGCTTATGCTGACGACGAGGTGCAATATCGTGGTGGCTGGGCGCGCGATATCGACGATCTCTACGCCATGGCTTCCGTTACTGCGAACGATATCGATGTGGTGCAAACCTACGACGATTACCCCGTCATCTCCATGATGCAGTTCGAGGATCTGGGGTTCTGCAAGAAGGGCGAGGGGCCGGATTTCGTCCGCAGCCATACATTCGAAATAGACGGCTCGTTCCCGCATAACACCAGTGGCGGCCAACTCTCCGTCGGCCAGGCCGGTGCGGCGGGCGGTCATCTTGGCATTGTGGAGGCCATGCGACAGGTAATGGGAGTAGCGGGTGCGGCGCAGGTCAAAAATGCCCGCATCAGCCTCGCCTCTGGTTTCGGAATGATTAATTACGACCGCGGGCTTTCATCTGGCGCTGTTATTTTCGCGGGAGGGAACGCATGACCGAACCACTTGCTCGACCAAAGCGAAAAAATCCGCTTGCTCGTACACGACAGCCACTCTTGCCACCATCTGCTCGCAGCCGCACGGCGCATGGGCTTACGCTCGCAGCTGCCGAGGGCCGTTTTGCTCTTCAACGTTGCGAAGAGTGCAGGCAATTTACTTATCCGCCACACGATGCCTGCCCGAACTGCCTGTCGCACAAGCTTGCATTTGTCGACGCGCCCAGTGGCGGAAAACTGGTTTCCGCTACGACAATCCACATTACCAGTGACAGCTATTTTCGTGAGCGCACACCCTGGCGACAAGGCATTGTCACGTCTGAGTGCGGTCCACAAATTATCGCGAACCTCCATGGCGAATGCGTAGAGGGCGATAAGGTTCGGCTGACGCTGCAACTCGACAAAGCGGGCCAGCCTGTAATCTGCGCATTGCCTTTGAAGGGAACAGACGACATGCTTGACGATCCTGCGTGGCGTGAATTGACCGCTGATCCGAAATTCAGGCGCGTGCTGATCACAGACGGTCGCAACTCCGTTGGACAGGCGCTGGCGCAATCGCTGGTCAGAGCAGGCGCTGCCCGCGTTTTCGTTGGGGTTTCGGAACCATGGAAACCATTTCCCGGTGAGCACATGCTGCGCGCAATCGAAGGCGTGGAGATTGTGCCGCTGGATGTGACAGACGAGCAATCCGTTAGCGACCTTGCGGCCGTTATCGGCGCGAAGATCGATATTCTGATCAATACAGCAGACCATACGCGACCGGTCCACCTCTTTGATCCGAGTGGGGCGCGCAAGCTGATGGAAGGTGCAGAGGTGATGCTTGCGGGCTCGATGCGGCTGGCACAAGCTTTTGGTCCAATCATGGTAAGCCGAGGCGCTGATGGTACGAACTCGGCAGCGGCTTGGGTAAATGTGCTTTCTGTCTATGCGTTTTCCAACCTGCCAGCATATGGCGCATTGTCGATGCTGAACGCTGCGTGTCTCTCACTTTCGCACTGGCTAAGGGCGGAGTTGAGACCAGGCGGCATCAAGCTGCTTAATGCTTTCGCGGGACCTTTGGATACGGAGTGGTTTCAAACAGTGCCTCCGCCAAAGGTTGCTCCGATACAGCTTGCCGAAGCTATCCTTGACGGCTTGCGCCGCGGCCTTGAAGAAAGCTATGTCGGCGATGTTGCGAAGGATGTTCGCGACCGGTTTGCCGCCAATCCGAAAGCATTGGAACGGGAGATCGGTCTATGAGCAGCGCGGCCCAGACACCCGACTCCGTTCTTGCAGCACTGGCGCTTCAGATCGCCAGTGGTGAATTAAAGCTAGTGGATCTGACACACACGCTGAGCCCCAATTTCCCGACCATCATCATGCCGCCGGAGCTGGGCCAATCGGCGCCTTTCCGCATCGAACGCATATCCTGTTATGATGGCAGCGGTCCGGGCTGGTACTGGAACAATATTTCCTTTGGTGAACATACGGGTACGCATTTCGACGCACCAATCCACTGGTTCACGGGCAAAGACTTACCGTTAAACACTGTTGATACGCTACCGACTGCCCATATGCTGGCGCCCGCAAACGTTATCGATTGTTCAAGGCAATCCGCACTCGATCCAGATTATCTGCTGACAGTTTCCGATGTAGAAGCTTGGGAGGCCATTCACGGTCCTATAGCCCCGCGTAGTTGGGTGTTGCTGCGGACCGGCTGGTCGAAAAAATCGGGCCGCGACTATGCCAATCTCGCCGATGATGGTGCCCATACGCCCGGTCCGGACGTTGAGGTTATGCGCTGGCTGGTTGAGGAACGGGACATTATCGGCTTCGGCACGGAGACGATTGGCACCGATGCGGGGCAGGCTGGACATTTCAGCCCGCCTTATCCCGCCCATCATTATCTCCATGGCGCAGGTCGCTATGGTTTGCAATGTCTTGCAAATCTCGACCAACTGCCTCCCAAAGGTTCAGTCATTATGGCCGCACCTTTGAAGATTAAACATGGTTCGGGTAGCCCTCTCAGGGTGCTGGCGCTCGTCGCTGGTTGAAAGGACTATCCGAGGCAGAGAGCTGAAATCGACGCTTCGGGTATAGTGGTGAAGAACACGCCGGTTACCACGAGGGCGGTGCCCACTATCCGCCGGAGGTTTCGTTTGGCTGATAGGCCAAGGCTCGACATGCTTGATATCCCAAAGCCCGAGATGACAACGCCAGGTAATGCTACAACGGCAAAACCGGACATGTAGAGTGCACCGGCAGCTATATCGCTGAAAAGAGCAGCAGTGAGTAGCGCATTGAGCACCATTGCACAGGGCGCCAATCCCAGTGCAGCGCCAAGCTGGTAGGGCGAGCGCGGTCGCAGTTTCAACGCCGATTTTTGCATTATGGCGAAAAAACTGAACCTGCCTTCGAGCTTTGAAGGTGACGGCAGGAAGCCGATGATTGAAAGCCCCGTCAGAATAATCATAAATGCTGCGACGTATCTGAGGAAATTCTGGAAGCCAGCCAGCAGCATCATGCTCTGGATATAATAGCCGAGGCTGCCTGCAACCATTCCCGCCGCGACGTAGACTGTAGCGCGACCCAACTGCATCCTGACGAGAAAATTCAGTCGCTGGCTCGTGGAGAACCCGCCAGCGGGCTGAGAGACGGAAACAAACAACGAGGCGACGCCGCCACAGAGGCCAGCGCAGTGCAGGCTGCTGGCCAGTCCTGTCAGCATTCCGGATGCAAGGATTAACTCAAGTGTCATCTTTATAGCGTCCGCAGCAGTGAAGAATTGGGGCAGCGGTCACCGAAAGCTGTATCGAGCGGATACATCAACGGAACAGCTGCCCTTGAGGACTTCAGGTGTTAGCTTGCATCTTCGATGCGCGACGCGCCGATCTTCTGATATGCTTCCGGTCGTTTGCTACGGAGCCAAAGAGCCTGCAGAAAACCTGCGATGGCAACGATGACCAATCCCCATGGCAGAGCGTTGACCAATGGAGAATCTATACCTGTCAGCGCCTCGTAGTTGGTGACTGCGAGCCACGTGGCTGCTGCAATCGCGATGCCACCGAGTGCGGGTGCTAACGTGGTTGTCAGCCCATAAGTGCCGCGTTTGGCAAAAAACACTGGAATGCCGAGCGCAGTCAGCGCCAGAAGAGTCATAAGGCCGACCGAGCCGAGACCTACGAACATGGGCGAGATATTGAGGAGCGGATCAAGACCGGCGAGCGCGGCAGCCGCAGTAATGACTGAGAGAACCAGTGTCAGGAACAGTCCCGCTACATGGGGCGATTTATAGAGCGGATGCGTTTTGGCCAATCGCTGCGGTAGTACGCCGTCGCGGGCGAGTGCGTAAATATAGCGGGCGCTGTTATTGAAGAGGCCGAGAACTGCGGCAAATGCGCTGGTGACCACAAGAACGCTGAAAGCATGCGCGCTCCACGCACCAAGGAAGTCGTTGGCCCGCGCAGTAACGAAATGGCCCGGATCTGCCTCCGCGACCTTTGCAACCTCAAGGCTGCCGATTGCGGTAGAGAGGCACCATGCGGTCATCGCATAGAGCAAGCCAGCAATGATGACGGAAACGTAAGTTGCACGGGGAATGGTGACCTTGCGGTCGCTTGCTTCCTCCTGATAAATGGCCGTGCTTTCGAAACCGATCATGCTGTTGAAGGAATAAATCAGCGCTACGCCGAGACCGGGGGCAAAAACGGATGACGGTGAAAAATCGCCGAGGTTGAATGCCGGCAACCCTTTCTGAAATATGATAGCGATATTGAGCAGCATGATCATCGCGATCTCGGCTAAGAGCGCGATCGACAATACCGTGGCAACGAGCGTGATGCGGTGGTATGCGAGTATCGAAACGATGACAATGCTTATTGCGGCCCATAATAGCCAAGGTGTCTGAAGACCCGTTACCAGTGCAAAGAGGTCGCCGCAAAAGAAAGAAAGTGCCGAAAGCGTCGACAGGCAAAGTGCCAGATAGGAGACGGCGGCAATATAGGCAGCGGGCAATCCTATGGTTCGTCCGACACTCGCGGAGATATAGGCATAGAAGGCACCGGCGTTCTTGATATAGGGAATCTGCCGAACATAGCCCACTGCAAATAGAAGCATGGCGACCCCTCCAAGAAGCCATGCGCCGGGTACGCCTGAACCATTGCCAAAGGCCAGCGCTATCGGCATGAGCGCCACGACGACGGCCAGCGGTGCACTGACCGCCAGCACCATGAAGACGATAGCCGACGTGCCGAGCACGCCTCGTTCGAGTTGTTCGTCGGTAGCGTCGCTGATAGCGCTCGCTTCGATGGATAGTGAAGCTGAAGAAACAGGCATTTTTTTCCCCTTTTATTGTATGCTTCAGGTTACCTGCGTCGTGTTGAAGTCGTTTTGGCTATTCTTTGCCGCCACAGCAAGAGGTATGGGTTTTTGAGCCGTGACCACCCGGCTGCGATGCCGGGACTTTCATCGCCGGACTGGTTTTGAAAAAGTTGTTGGGTTTTAAGGTAAAGCCCGCATATTCCACAGGCATGATCGGGAAATCTTCGGGCTTGCAGACATGCGTGTGGCCGAAGCTGTGCCAGAGTACGATATCTTCATTGACGATGCTGCGCTTCTGTCTGACATAGACCGGTAGACCGCATTCGCCCCCGTGCTGATTTGGGTAATCACCACTGGCGAAGCGTTCCTCCGGTGCATATGGCGTCACCCAGACATGTTTGGAGGCGAAACCTGCACGCTTGTAGACAGAGCTGCCGGGATCGGCGAGCAGCGTCGGCGATGGCATTACAACCAACTTGTAGCCCGGCGCGTTACCAACGTCGTTGGACTTGTTGGGATTGATGACCTTCCAGTACCGGCCTGTCGATCCGTCGGCTTCACGCGCGGCATCGGCTTCATTCTCCAGCACGGTCGAGCTGACCTTGAAAACGTTGCCATGTGGATTTTCCGGCCCCATTGGCACCCGGATATAGTCGTGTTCGGTAACGCTGTTGCCGTTACCGTCGACGGTCATATGCAGGCGGGCGTTGAAGAAATGCTGGTGCGAGGGGCCACCGAGCGAAGGAACGATCATGCCGCCCCACTGGTATCGTTCACCATCCGGCAATGCCGCTGTCTGGACGATACCGGTCAGCTTGGCGTCGAGCTGTATAGTCCCGTCTTGATAGAGATACCAGTAGAAGCCGTAGTCATAATTACCAACGGTGGCGAAGAAACTGATCACGAGCCGACGAGAGCGGCGCGTCTCACTAATGTTGGAACGAAATTCATTGTGTTTCCACAGAATTCCGAAATCCTCCTCGTGCATGCATATCGCATTTTTCATCAAGAAGGGCTGACCGAAATCGTCCGCTGCGGGCACGTTGAAATAGTGAATGTGGCCAAGACAGTCGCAACCGAGTTCCAGCTGGTTGGCAAGCTTGCCAAGGCCGAATTCGCCAGCGTCGAAAGCGCATTTTGCAAAATGCTGTGGCGAAGGGTCGGCGTAGGGTACGGCCATTTCAGTGATGCTCGCGCGATAAATCAGCGGTCGGTCGACATCGCCATCACGGAAGGTAAGCTGATGAAGCACCAGCCCCTCACGGGGCGTGAACCCGACGCGAAATTTCCAATCCTGCCACGTCACTTTCCATCCATCGACAGCAAAGCTTGGGCCGTCTGGCTGAATGATTTCTAGCGGTTTGAGATCGGTACGTGCAGGAGCGAGGGAGGCGCTATCGTAGTTGTATTGTTGCTTGGGGATCGGTACGAGCCGTCCGTCATCCTCCACGGTGATAACCTTGCCTTCTATGAGGTCAACCACCGCAACGATGCCTTCAATCGGATGAGCATAAGCATTGTCCTGCTCGTAAGCGCGATAGTAGGAGACAGCGCGCAATATACGGCGGCCTTTATAGGGCTCGAAATCAAAATAACCGGGTGAGATCGGGTCTATTTGGATAAGTTCGATTTCGCCGTCCGTGAGCCCGCGGCGTTTCATGGCCGAACGCCATTCCGGCGCCGCTTTAACAATATCGGCGGCCCGGAAGAAATCCTCGACGATGATCGGCGGTTGGCCGTGCTCATGATCGGTTTTGAGATCTTTCCACGACACGAGCTGTTCTGTGCGCAAGTCCACCAACGCCTCACCAGCGTGGCCTGTGGCGATATCGAGCACAAGGACAAAAGCGATACGTGAAAAGTCATCGCCCCCGGTGAAAGTTTCGACTTCAGACTTTGGCGGTTCACGTAGCTCTACGAAGGGAAAGCGTGGTAGCTGACCAAGATCGCGTGCCGCGTGCAGAATCTTGCATGCGGCATCGATCTCGGTGATCGACAGAGGGTCAAGCGGGTGAGTTGCTTTGACGGCGGAAGGCGAGGGATCGTGTTCTTTAAGCATGATGGCACTCTGCTGGTCTTCGATCAGCAAATGTCTCATGTTCAAGCGACACCGGGGATGATGGAAGTGGCCAAATATTTTGCAATTTAGGCCACGAAAGCTTGTGTTACAGGCAGGAGGAAGATGAATTTCAATAGGCCGAAATTTTCCGAGCTGTTACAAGCTGTCCTTTTGTGATGTAGTCGCGTGGCGACAGACCGGTCCATATCTTGAAAGCGCGGGAAAACACCGCTACGTCGGAGTAGCCCAGATAGGCCGCAAGTTCAGATATCTGCAATCGGCCATTGGCCAAGAGATTTTCCGCCTTCAGTAACCGCTGGGACTGAAGGATTTCTCTGAATGAGGTGCCTTCCTCGTCCAGTTTCCGTCGCAGGCTTCGGGGTGAAAGACTTAATTCCTTGGCGATAATATCGAGATCGACGGAAGCTCGGCCCAGCCGTTTGACCACGCAGTTCGTCACCACCTCGCTAAGCGTCCGACCGTCTTCTGGCGTTTCAAACATCAGGTCGTGAAGATGGCGTTCTACGACTGCCATTGCTTTAGTCTCGGCCATTCCACCTAATCGTAGCGGGCGGTCGAGGTCCTCGTTGGCGATGATCATACAATTGAAGCGGGCCCTGCCGCCGACGGGAGAACCGAAGAAATCGCGCAGGCGCGTGCCCCGCGTGTCCATCGCGTGTTCGAATTCAATCTTTTGCGGGACCCAACGAGGCAGCCCGAGTTGACGAATGAGCGCGGCAATGGCGCCGAGCGTAAATTCGGCATCCTGATGTCGGGGCCAGATAGATGGGTCCTCAATGGCATAAGCATAGCTCGTCGTATCGGCTTCTCGCGTGATCAGCAGGCTTGTCCTGGTCTGCCAGGCTGTTTGGAAACGAGCAAAGATATCAAGCGCCGACCGTACGCTTTGTGCGTTGCTCATAAGCGCATAGAACGGCCCCAGTTGTTGCAGTCGAAAGCTTGAGCCGAGTTCGAGCCCGAAATAGGGATTGCCGGTATGGGTCGCTGCATCTTCCATCAGTTCGATATAAAGACGCAACGAAACGCGGCTATATGGCGACCGCAAGTCGGCTTTTGAAAAACCATGGCGCGAAAGGATATCGTCGAGCGGTGCACGCAGGCGTGCGAGTTCATTGACGATAGGCTCGAGGAAAAGAGCTCGGATGGTCGCCTGCCTGTTATCGGCAGCGTAAGCCAGCTGATCCAGCATGTCGGCCTCGGTGGTCCGGATGTCCCATTTGTCGGGCGATGCCCAGCGATATGCTTACCCCGTATCTTCGTACGTTTCAGGTTCGCACTCGCTCATTATCCACGCTCTTTGGTCTTGATCAAGACCACTGCGTTCAATTCCCGATGCATATTTCAAAGCAATCGCGTCATAGCGGTTTGTTATCAATAGGCTCTACCTATTCTATTGGATGCCCAGGGGAATTTCAGTTTTGCATGTGATCAGGCGAGATGCGGGCTTTGCACAAAGCGATGCTTCGACCAAACATAAGAAAGGGGAGTTCATGACCATGAAAAAACTAAGGATCGCCTTCACCGCAATTATGCTGGCGTCCGTCGCCAGCGCGCAGGCACAGAATCTGGTTGGCTATGTTTCGCCGATCACGGCACAGCCGGGCCAGCAGATGATCAATGCTGCAATTGAGGAAGCTGCGAAGGAAAAAGGTTGGACCTATCGTGTACTCGATGCAGGTCTCTCCGCCGACCGCCAGGTCTCGCATGTCGATACGCTTCTCACGATGGGTGCCAAAGCAATCGGCTCATGGTCGCTCGACGCGAATGCGGTTGCGGGAGCCTATGACCGCGCCAAATCGCAGGGGGTGCCGGTGATCGGCCTGAACTCCGTTGGTGAAGGTGTCGCCAACACTGTCTGGTGGCAGACCAATGTCTGCAAGGCTGGCGGCGCTTATGACCAGCAGGCCGCCTGGATCGCCAAGCGCAAACCCGGTGCCAAGGTCGTGGTGTTCGGGGGGCCGCCGGTTGAAGCCATCGTCAACAACGTCAAATGCTTCACCGCCGCCGCCAAAGCAGCTGGCCTTGATGTCATAGACCAGGTGGACAACACCAAGGATTCAACAGCAAATGCCGCGAGCCTTGCTTCCGACGAGCTGCTACGTTTTCCGGATACCGACGTTTTCTGGGCTTACAACGATGCAAGTGCGCTCGGTATTTCCGCTTCTGCACTGGCAAGTGGCAAGTCGATTTATGATGGCAAGGACGAAGACGGTATCATGGTGTTCGGTATCAATGGCGACCCGGATGCTATCACTGCCATTAAGGAAGGCCGCCTGACCGGAACCTGGGACCCGGACTCCTACGCGACCGGTTTTGCCGTTGCCGTCGCCATGGAGCGCGCTATGGCTGATGCAAGTGCGCCGCAAAAGGAAATCATCGTGGCGGCAAAGCTGTTCACTTATGAGAACATAGACAGTTGGAAGAACGGTCCCGAGCGCGGCTATTCGCTGACCAGTTTTCCAATCGCCGAGTAAATAACGTTTTGTGATCGGTCAGGTCGCGGAGTTTGACTAACCGCACCTGACCGCATCGAACATTCTATAGAATACACCGTTTAACGTTTAGCAGCCCGGGCTGTTCCAACGCCCTCACTCGATCGTCGATTGACGTCGGCGACGGAGTATCTCCCGCAAACCACCAAGCCAGACCGCTAGTATGAGAATGGCGCCGCTTACCATGCCCTGCCAGAAGGACGAGACGCCACTCAGTGTCAGGCCGTTCTGTACCACGCCGAGGAACAGAACGCCTACCATTGTGCCGAATACGCCGCCTTCTCCACCGGTGAATGCTGTTCCCCCAATCAGAACGGCGGCAAGCACAGTCATCAACAGTGTCGGGTCGACTTCTGCCGCTGCCGATGTCAGCCGTCCAACCTGAACGATACTTCCCAAGCCAGCCATCAAACCTGCAATGATGAAGACGATCAGCACAACGCGCTTGACGTTAATTCCGTTCAGGCGTGCAGCTTCGGCATTCGCTCCGATTGCATAAAGTGCACGACCGAAAGCTGTAAACTTGAGAATACCGCCAGCGATCAATAGCAGTGCTAAATCAAAAATAAGGATGATCGGGAACGGACCAATGCTGCCATTGACGAAGGTGTTGAGTGGCTTAAATCCGGCGCTGGAAAATACACTCACGCTCGTGCCTTCATTGATGATCAGAGCAAAGCTCTGAAACATCGAAAGCGTGCCAAGGGTGACAACGAAGAAGGATATCTTGAAATAGGCAACAAGCATGCCGTTAATCGCGCCAAGCAGTGCGCCAAAAGCCAACGCCATCAGGATCGCAATAGGAGCTGAAGTGCCTGCGAGAAGTAGCAGGCCGAAGATCATTGCGGTCGCGGCTGCTGCACTTGCAACAGACAAATCAACGCTGCCCGATATAACGACGTAAGTTGCACCCAGCGCCAGCACGAAGATGACGCTGTTGGATTTAACTATGTTCATCAGGTTGGGCCAGGTGAGGAACACTGGCTGCGTGAGTGTCATTAAAATACTGACGATGACAAGGGCGACCAATGCGCCGGCATATCTGTTTTGAAAAATACGGACGATCAGGGATGGCGCGGGCGTAAAGCGTGCGGTCGCAGTCTGCTTTTCCAGTTGGGTGAGTGTCATTGGGGTGCTCCGGATAGTTGGGTCGGATATTCATATCTGGCGACACCCGCAACGGCGACATGCGCGATGGCCTGTTCGGTGGCTTCGTCACGGTCGAATTCCTGTTGCAGCTCGCCTTCGAAAAAGACGGCAATCCGGTCACAAATTCCGAGAAGTTCCGGTAGTTCAGATGAAATCACGATCACCGCTGCACCGGCTTCGGCTGCGTCTTGCAACATCCGATAAATCTCGCTTTTTGCGCCGACATCTATGCCCCGCGTGGGCTCGCTCAGCACGAGCACATCCGGTTTGCGAACGAAGGTGCGGCCGAGTATCACCTTCTGCTGATTGCCACCGGAAAGGGTAGATATCGCAGTGGCGGACGACGAAGTGGCCACACGGTATTTCCTGATCGCATCGCCAACATCTTTGCGCTCCCTGCGGCTATTAAGCAAACCAAACGGACAGAGCCTATCCATCCAGGCAAGGGAGAAATTTTCGAGCACACTGCGTACAAGAAGGAGCGCAGATGCTTTACGGTCATCCGGTACATAACCAATACCGGCGGCGATGGCCTTGCGTGGATCACCCAACCGAACGTTGTGTCCCGCGACCCTGACGGTGCCAGCGCTGGCAATTGCGCCACCAAGGGCCATGCCAAATTCGGATTTGCCCGATCCCACAAGGCCAGCGATGCCCATGATCTCGCCACGGTTGACCGCAAGCGACGTTTGCTTCAGGACACCTTTGGGCGTATGCAGGTTGTCGATTTGGAGAACGGTTTCGCCGGTATCTATCATGCGTTTGCCATAGAAATCCTTGATCTCTCGACCAACCATCAATCGGACAAGGTCGGTTTCGCGCGTATCGGGAAGCGGAACCGTTGCCACGAGTGTGCCGTCGCGCAACACGGTTGCGACAGAAGACACTGCGTAAATTTCTGGCATGCGGTGTGTTATCATCAAGATAGCCATACCGGCATCCCGCTCTTGCCGCACGAGATTGAGCAGACGTTCCGTGGCGGCTTCCGATAGCGAGCTGGTCGCCTCGTCAAGAATGAGCAACCGGGCATTGGAGGACAGGGCGCGGGCAATCTCGATCTCCTGACGAAGCTCGACACTCAGTTCAGAAACGATCGCACGCGGTGAGACATGAACGCCGAGGCGCGCGAGAGCAGCAAGCGCATCTGTTTCCAACTGGGGCCAGTCGATGAAGCCCAAACGAGTTCGTGGTAGTCTGCCGAGAAAGATATTTTCGGCGACCGTGAGGGTTTGTGCGAGGGTCAGCTCCTGGCTGATCATCACAATGCCCTTGCGCAATGCCTGAACCGGGCTCTCGATCCGGCACTCCTCGCCAGCAACGATGATCTTGCCTTCATCAGGTTGAATAAGGCCGGCGATCACTTTGGAAAGTGTCGACTTACCGGAGCCATTTTCGCCGGTCAGGGCATGAACTTCGCCAGCTCGAACTGTCAGATCGACTTTGCTGAGTGCGCGAACTCCCGGGAACGTCTTGGATATTCCCTCGAGCCGGACGATCACATTGCCATCCATCCTCTTGTCCTCCGTTCGGCTGTTGGTGCAGTCAAATCCCTCATGCCGATTGCCTCTTGATGAGATCTGCTGCCTTTTCGCCGATCATGATCGTGGGAGCGTTTGTGTTGCCCGATATCAGAGTTGGCATGATCGAGGCGTCGACCACGCGAAGACGCTCGATACCGTTGACTTTCAGTTCGGGGTCCACGACAGCCATCGCATCCGTGCCCATTTTGCAGGTGCCAACCTGATGTGAGACGCAGCCGCCGTTTTTAACGAGATAATCCTCAATCTCGTTGTCGGTTGCCGTCGCCGATCCCGGTAAATGTTCTTCAATGACAAAATCAGCAAGCGGTTTGCTGGCGGCCATGCGTCGCGCGAGCTTCAAACCTTCGATCGCAATGCGCCGATCCCGTTCGTCGGAAAAATAATTGGGTGCGAGCTTTGGCTGATCAAAGGCGTCAGCGGAGCGGAGCGTGATCTCGCCGCGGCTGGCCGGTCGTACCGGGCAAAGGAAATTTGCAAAGCCGGAGAACTTGAACAGACCGTCCTCATAATATCCACCGGAGAAAGTCTGAAACAGAAACTGCAAGTCAGGCGATGCTGATTCCTGCAGCACTTTCGTAAACAATCCTGCTTGCCCGGCGGGAACCGAAAGCGGTCCCTTGCGGGTCAAAAGCCATTTTAGTCCAACCTGCGCCTGCTTGAACCGGCTCATCATGACGTCGTTCATCGTGATCGGACGATTGCACTTCCAGGTGATTTGACCGCCATAGTGATCCTGAAGGTTCTTACCGACGCCGGGGAGGTGGTGAACTGACTGAATGCCGTGCCGCGCGAGCGCTTCGGCATCGCCGACGCCCGAAACCATCAAAATTTGAGGCGACTTGATCGAGCCTGCAGCGAGAATGACCTCGCGGGCCGCCTTGACCTTGACAGACGTGCCGCGATGACGCAAGCGGACGCCACATGCCCGGCGGCCGTCAAACAGGATATGTTCGGCTTGCGCTTCGGTTGCGACATGAAGATTGGCGCGACCCATTGCCGGTTTGAGATAGGAGGTTGCGGCGGAGGCGCGGCGACCGTTCTTTACGGTTGCCTGAAAATAACCGGCGCCTTCTTGTCGCGCGCCATTAAAATCGTCGTTCCGCGGTATGCCTTGTGAACTGGCCGATCCGATGAAAGCGTCGCAAAGGGGATTGCGCTCTGTGAGATTGGTGACGGCAAGGGGGCCGCCTGTACCGTGATATTGGTCGGAACCATTCTCCTGATCTTCTGCCTTGCGAAAATAGGGCAGCACGTCCTCATAGGACCATCCAGGGTTCCCGAGTTGCCGCCAGTGATCATAATCCTCTGCCTGCCCCCGAATGTAGATCAGACCGTTGATGGAGGATGAGCCACCGAGTACACGACCGCGCGGCCAGTACACTTTTCGACCGCCGAGCGCAGGATTTGGTTCTGTCTCGAACTTCCAGTTGACCTTGGGATCGACAATGGTCTTGCCGTAGCCCACTGGAATGTGAATCCAGAAGCTTGAGTCCTTTCCGCCAGCTTCCATCAGAAGCACACTTGATTTGGGATCTTCGCTTAGCCGCGCAGCTAAAACGCATCCGGCAGAGCCAGCGCCGACAATGATGTAATCAAAGATTTGTCCGTTGAGCACGGATACTCTCCCACTAGTCCGGCCCAGTGTGTTCCCGCTTTATCCGAATTTTAATTTCGCGCTCGGAACCGGATGGATATAAGATATGTGATCAGGTCAGGTTCCAGACATGCGGATCATGTCGGCGGCCTTTTCCGCAATCATAATAGTTGGCGCGTTGGTGTTGCCTGAAATCAGCGTCGGCATGATGGAAGCATCGACTACCCGCAAACCTTCGATACCTTGCACTTTCAATGAGGCGTCCACCACAGCCATTGAATCCTGCCCCATCTTGCATGTTCCAACTTGATGTGCGATCGAAAGGCCGGTCTGGCGCGCATAAGACAGTATTTCGTCATCCGACTGGACCGCCTTGCCGGGTGCATATTCGGCTTCTATAACGGCTGCAATTGCGGCTTTCTCAGCCACTTTGCGCGACAGCTTGATAGCTTCGACCAGTACCTTGCGGTCGTTTTCCGATGAAAGATAGTTGGGCTGCATCAATGGCGTATCTTTGGGATTGGCCGAGCGTAGTTTCAAGGTGCCTCGGCTTTCTGGTCGCACCGGACAGACAGCATTGGCAAAGCCCGAGAACTTGTGCAGGCCATCATCATACTCATCGTGGCTGAAGGTCTGGAACAGAAACTGAATGTCGGGCGTCTCCAGACGCTGATCGGATTTCGCAAATGCGCCAACCTGCGCGGCCGAAATCGTCAATGGGCCGGTGCGGAAGAGTAGATATTGAAGGCCGACCTGCAACTGTTTCGCCGGGCTCATCATGATATCGTTGACCGTTACGGGCAGGCGGCTCTTATAGGTCACGAGTGCACCGTAATGATCCTGCAGGTTTTCTCCCACTCCCGGAAGATCATGTACAACGTCAATGCCGAGCTGTCTCAGTTGCGCGGCAGGCCCGATCCCTGAAAGAAGAAGTAATTTTGGTGAATTGATCGATCCAGCGCTTATGACGACTTCGCGCCTGGCACGAACAAATATCTGCTTGCCGCCCCGCTCGAAGATAACGCCGACGGCTCGTTTGCCCTCGAATACGATCCTCTGGGTTTCGGCCTTGGTAATCACGCGCAAATTTTGACGTTTCATCGCTGGCTTGAGATAGGCAACAGATGCCGAACAACGACGCGCATTGCGGGTCGTTGTGTGGTAGTAGCCCACTCCTTCCTGAGTTGCGCCATTAAAATCGTCATTAGCCGGAATACCAGCTTCGACTGCGCTCTTGATGAAAGCATCGCAAAGAGGGTTGCGCTCCTTGAGGTTGGAAACGCGCAAAGGGCCGTCACTACCATGGTAGGTGTCGCCACCATTTTCATGGTTCTCCGCCTTTCGGAAATAGGGCAGGACATCATCATAAGACCAGCCAGTATTGCCGAGCTGTCGCCAGTGGTCATAATCCTGCGCTTGGCCTCGGATATAGAGAAGTCCATTGATCGATGAGGAGCCGCCTAGCACCTTACCACGCGGCCAGTACATCCGCCGATTGCCGATTTCGGCGCTTGCTTCGGTCTCAAAACGCCAGTTGAGGCGGGGATGGACAATCGTCTTGCCATAACCGATGGGGATGTGAATCCATGGATTCCAGTCCTTTCCACCGGCTTCAAGGATAGTAACCGCAGTTTGACCATCCTCGGTCAATCGGCCAGCCAGGGTGCATCCCGCTGAACCTGCACCTACGATAACGATGTCGGTTTCGAGAGTTTCATTTACGTTAGTCATCAATTCGGTTTTCACTTGAGGAAAGCAACACGCAAGCTGCTACTATTTGTTGGCGGAAACCGAAGGAACGGAGAACAGTTCGATTCTCCTCTCCCCCCGAGCGATCATCTCCGTGACCTTATAGAACTCAGTCAACAGCAGCTTTTAATATAATTCCAATATAAATATTTCGGTCACCTAATGCCGAATTGTTATCAATGCTTGGCGGCGTTTCAGATTTTTCGCCAACGATTAAGCGGCGGGCAATTCGTCGATCTTGACTGGCAATCAAATTTGTCAGCTTGAGGCTCCACCGCAACCACTGTTGGTCAGCTGTCTCATTTTTTTCTATACCGAAGCGCCTCAACGAGAAGCGTAAAGGCTTGAGTTGGTTGTCTACGGCTGGGGTAATAGAGGTGATAGCCCGGGAAGGGTTCACACCAATCGCTCAAGACACGGGTAAGACGTCCGTCGGCGAGATATGGTCCAAGCTGTCCTTCGGTCAGGTAGACAAGGCCGCATCCTTCAGCGGCGGCTTTGAGCATAAGGCTGGACGTATTGAACACCAACTGTCCATCGACACGGACATTCAGCACCCGGCCTTTCTTTTCAAATTCCCAGGCATAAAGTCCACCGTGAATGGGCAGGCGCAGATTGATGCAATTATGTCCCGTAAGTTCCTGAGGGCTCTTTGGAATTGATCGTTTCTCAAAATATCCAGGTGATCCGGCTACAGCCATTCGTAGATCAGGTCCAACGGGGACAGCGATCATGTCTTTCGCGATCGTCTCACCTGGCCTGACGCCAGCATCGAAACGCTCACCCACTATATCTGTGAGACCATAATCGGTAACGATTTCAACTCTGATATCCGGATATTGGGTGACCAGTTTGGCAACCGCTGGCAAAAGAATAGCTTCTGCGGCGTTTTCTGTCGCTGTCAATCGGATTGTTCCCGACGGCTTTTCCCGTAATTCGCTGAGCGAATCAAGTTCCTGGTGAATCTCGGCAATGCGCGGGCCGATCGATTGAATGAGCCTTTCTCCCGCCTGCGTTGGTTCGACCCGGCGCGTGGTGCGGGTTAGAAGACGTATGCCAAGTCGAGCCTCGAGAACACGCACTGTTTGGCTCAGCGCCGATTGCGAGACACCGAGACGTTTGGCGGCCCGTGTAAAATTCCGCTCTTCGGCTACGATCATAAAGGCAGCCAGATCGTTCAAGTTTTCTCCAGGCATTCAGAAGCTATCCTTATTGGTCCAATCAGATTTTAGCATCTAATCGCACAGTCTGTGCCGAATTATATTCTGTTTGCAAGCAATGCACGTCGCTCGACAAACAGTTTGTTGGATCGGTTGAAGCTTGAAACAGGAGAATTGATCATGAAAAATGTTATTGCTGCAGCAGCGATGAGTACAATTGGCGCAGTGTCAGCTGGTGCTGAAGGTATTGAAATCCGTCCGAACGGGGCGTCGCCGTCAGTGATTGGCAAAACGCCCGACAACTTCACCGGTCATGTCATTATCACGCCGCTGTTACCGCCGAACGACACGACACGGGCTAATGCCGGTCTTGTGACCTTTGCACCCGGTGCTCGTACCACCTGGCATACGCATCCTGCCGGACAATTACTGTTCATCACGTCCGGGCAGGGTTGGGTCCAAGAGGAAGGTCATGAGCGTCGCACCGTGAATGCTGGCGATGTCGTGTTCTTCGCAGCAGGAATCAAACACTGGCATGGCGCCACCACGACGAGCCCGATGGCGCACATCGCCATGACCTATCTGCAGGACGGAGAGAACGTCGATTGGCTGGAGCCTGTTTCCGAAGAGCAGTACCGCTAACGGAGGGTGAAAGACCATATCATGAAAACTTCCACTATTCTTGCCCTGGCGCTTTCCATGGGGTCTTTTGACGCTGTAGCGCAGACGGGTTCGCAGACCGGCGGCCTGTCTCGCGAGGACGTGCAGGCCGTTTCTCCAGTCCTTGAGCATTATGCGACGGATACGCTGGCCAACGGCCTTTGGAAACGTCCCGGCCTCACGCCGCGCGACCGCAGCATCATCACTGTTACGGCCGTCATCGCCCGCAATCAAACGGTATTGCTTCCCGAGCAGTTGCGGCTCGCCCTCGACAATGGCGTGAAGCCCTCTGAGATTTCCGAGATCATCACCCATCTGGCTTTTTATGCAGGGTGGGGCAACGCCATCGCCGCCACCGCGATTACAAAAGACGTGTTTGCCGAGCGCGGCATCGGTCCCGACCAGCTTCCCAAAGCATCGGTCGAACTGCTTCCACTCGATGAAAAGGCGGAGGCTACCCGAGCCGCACGGGTGGAAGAAACGACAGGGCCTGCTTCACCCGGTCTTGTGCGCGATACGGCGGACGTGTTGTTCAAGGATTTGTGGCTAAGGCCCGGCCTCGCGCCTCGTGATCGCAGCCTGGTTACGGTCAGCGCACTCATTGCGAACGGTCACGTCGAACAAGCACCATTTCATCTGAACAAGGCGATGGACAACGGCCTCAAGCGCGAGGAAGCGGCCGAGATGGTCAGCCATCTTGCCTACTACGCGGGCTGGCCGAACGCCTTTTCGGCGTCGTCCGTGGTTCGAACCGTTTTTGAGAAGCGCCCACAGAAATAGCGGTCCCAAGCGAAGGGCCGGGACCGCAGACAAGGATAATCCCATGACACACGGTATCGAAAACAAAGTCGTCGTGATTACCGGCGCAAGCGGCGGTCTCGGTGAAGCCACAGCCTGCCGTCTCGCCGAGGATGGTGCAAGACTGATCCTCGGCGCTCGTCGCATCGATCGCCTGCGCACGCTCGCCCGGGAACTGAAGCTCGCCGACGACGCCGTTGTCCAGACGGACGTGACCGACCGCGAACAGGTCAAGCGGCTGGTGGACCGAGCCGTCGAGAAGCATGGGCGTGTTGACGTTATACTGAACAATGCCGGCCTGATGCCGAGTTCCCGCCTCGATCTCTTGAAGATCGGGGATTGGAATCAGATGATAGACGTGAATATCAAAGGCGTCCTCTACGGCATCGCGGCAGCGTTACCGCACATGCAGAACCAAAAGAGCGGACACATCATCAACGTGTCGTCTGTCGCCGGCCACAAGGTTGGACCGGGCGGTGTTGTCTATGCCGCCACCAAGCACGCCGTCAGGATTATCTCCGAAGGGCTGCGCCAGGAGGTGAAGCCCTACAACATTCGCACGACGATCATTTCGCCCGGCGCGGTCGCGACCGATCTGCTCAACACGATCACTGATCCGGTGATCGCCGAGAACATGCGCAAGACCTATGAAAACGCCGTTCCGGCCAGTTCGTTCGCTGGCATGGTTGCTTTCGCCATGAGCCAGCCGGAGGAAGTGGACGTGAATGAAATCCTCTTCCGGCCGACCGCGCAGGCGTATTGAGGGGGAGGGCTCAATGGTACAAGCGAAAAGGCTCAGTCTTACATCTGTTCTTGTTTTGACCGCCGTCGGTATGGTTGTCGTGTGGCAGGCATGGGCTGCCAATGATCGCGTTCAGTTTCCGGAGAATTATAAAGACGGGGTGCATTACGCGACCGTCAATCGCGGCGGGATTCGCGAAGAAATCTTCGCGAACCTCGAAGCCATCACGGCGGCGGAGGCCGGGCAGCCGATGCCCAATGGGACCGTTATCATGATGGAAGATTATCGGGGCGGGCAACTCCACCGCTATGTCGTCATGGAAAAGCAGGCGGGATGGGGTAGTGCCCATCCGGAAAATATCCGCGCCGGTGATTGGGAGTTTCGCGAGTTTGCGCCCGATCGGTCTCCAAACATGACCGAGAACGGCCAACGCTGCATGAGTTGTCATCAGAGCCAGGTGGATCAGGATTTCATTTTCACCATTGATCAGATGAAGAGAGCAGACTGATATGTCTAAAGCTTTTTACGCTCCGGCACCTGGAAATTCTGTTGTGATTGCGCTTATACCGATCATGGCCGCGGTACTTGCCGGGTTCTTGATTATTGGACTGGCGCTTCCTGTTTTGCCGCTCCATGTTCATGACGATCTCAGGTTTGGAACCTTCGTTATTGGACTGGTTGCTGGTGCCCAGTTCGCCGCGTCGCTTTTAACGCGTGTATGGGCGGGGTCCTTTGCCGACAGGTACGGTGCCAAGTCCGGTGTTGTTGCAGGCTTGATTGCAGCCAGCATTTCTGGATTACTCTATCTCGTTTCCATTGTGTTCATTCGTGTTCCGGTTGCCTCAGTATCGATCCTGCTCGTTGGCCGTGCGGTCCTCGGCGGTGCGGAAAGCTTCATTATTACTGGCGGTGTCAGTTGGGGCCTTGGTATTGTTGACAAGGAACATGCAGGCAAGGTGATTGCATGGGTTGGAACAGCGATGTTCGCGGCCATGGCTTTCGGCGGCCCCTTCGGATCCATGATGTTCAATTCCTACGGTTTCGCCTCTATTGCCTTCGTGACGACCGTACTTCCTCTTCTGGTGCTGATTGCAGTTCTACCAATGCCGGCAGTCGCGCCTCTACCCAACAAGACGCAATTTGCTCTGAAATCCGTTGTCGGCTCGGTTTGGTTGCCAGGGCTCGGTGCCGCCACTGCAAGTATTGGTTATTGTGCAATCCTGGCGTTCAGTTCTCTGTTTTATTTTCAACAGAACTGGCATCCGATCTGGCTGGCGTTCACTGCATTTGGTGTTGCACTGATCGTCGCGCGCCTGATTGCTGGTCATTTACCCGATAAATTCGGTGGCGCGAAGGTCGCTCTGATTTTTGTTCTCGTTCTGGCAGGCGGGCTAATCCTGATCTGGCTTGCCCATGGTGCAATTGCTGCCACCGCCGGTGCAGCCATTTCGGGCTTTGGCTACTCACTCGTCTATCCTGGTCTGGGCGTTGAAGCAGTGCGTGGAACTTCGCCGGAAAATCGAGGCCTCGCGATGGGCATTTACACCGCTTTCCTTGACGTCGCTATGGCAATCGGTAGCCCATCGCTTGGATGGATTGCCGGCCATAGTGGACTTGGGGCAGTTTTCCTCGTGAGCGCTCTTGTCGTTCTTTGTACGGTCGGGGTTGCTCTTCGTCTCTTGTTCCGTGGGTGAGACTGATCAATTCGCATCATCGCCGCTGATTTTCTTTGATGTTTTCAGCAACGCTCAAGGCGGTGGTGGTGTCGACGTCAAGCAATTGGCTCAGTGGGCAATCCACGAACAGCGCGTTGATCAACAATGAACGCGCGCCGCCCTCACCAAAACCACGCAGCTGCCTTAACGCGGCTACCGGGAATATGGCCGCAGGGCCCCGATATTCTTCGGCCCGGGAGGCAACCGCTTGGCCATTTGATGAATGGGCGAGCAGTAATAGTCGCTCGATATTGTCCCGCGTTACGAACGGCATATCGGCGAGACAGATCATGGCCAGTCTGGAATCTGTCAGTTGGTCCACTGCCATCTTCAGCGAGCCGTGCATACCCTTGTTTGGCTGATCGTTTCGTATGATCGTAAAACCATCATCGGCAAAGGCTTTCGCCCAGTTGGATTGACTCCTGCAAACGAGAATTTCGCTGCTTCAGCTAAATGGTTGAAGAGCGGGCAGGATATGGTGCGCCAGTGGTATGCCGCCGAGCTGGGCGGCAAGTTTGTCTTTTGCACCAAACCGGGAGCCTAAGCCTGCGCCGAGGACAATCAGTGCAGTCGCCGCATGACGGCTGACGCTGGGTTCGAGCTGCTCACCGACTGGATCCATCGAACAATCTATGCCCGCCTGGCTTCAAGGATGGAAAAAATCTGTGCGAGAACGGAAACGGCGACGGCTCTGGCCTCGCGCGCCGGGCCGAACAGACCGATCGGGGCGTGTATGCGGCGCAATTGCTGCATCGAATAGCCTTCCTCCAAGAGGATCGCGGTTCGCCGGTCGTGGGTCCTGCGGCTGCCGAGACAACCGATAAAGAAAGCTGGTGACGCCAACGCATATCTCAGTATCGGTAATTCCTTTTCGATATCGTGCTGAAGCAGAATGATGGCGCTTTCGGCATCTATCGGCAATGCACGAATTGACTGGGAATCTATTTCGAGAACGTCGAGTTGTGTAGATTTTGCCAGGGCGATCAAAAGACGGCTTTCCATGCTCTGCCCTGACACCAATAGACGTGGTTCGGCCCTGTGCGCTGAGACAAAAATATCGTCTATCCAACCGGTGCGGGCTGTCCCGAACTGAAAGGACAGGGTTGCATCGCCTGAATTATAATTGAGCAGGCCGGGCAGTCGATTTGCTTTCGCATCCAGAAGCTTCTGGATGGGGGAGGCATCTCGCAGAACATGAATTGTCAAACCGATACCGCCGCCGCATGGCAGGACCAGGTCGAAATACGGTGATCCTTTACCAAACCGGCAGGATCGGTCCTGGTCCTGGTCAAGCGCCAGAAGTGCCTCCCGCGCCACGGCCGCTTCGACACAGCCTCCGGAGACAAAACCGCAATATTGACCGTCATCCCGGACCGCCATGAGCGCGCCAAGCGGACGTGACGCCCCATCGATAATGTCGGTCAGCATCACGAGTGCGCAACGATGACCTTCTTTTAGCCCATCAACCAGAAACCTCATGACATCGACGGGGCGATCACTGAGGAATGCGCTTTGAAGGTCTGCGGTACAGAACCTAGAAATATCTGGCGCGTTCATGGCAAGCAACGGGAGGAGAGAAGCACATGCGCGCTTCCATCATTGGCGATTGCGGACGAGACCGTGTTGGGCGACGTTACAAGGGGTATTGTGCCAGGTCTGGTAAGCCAACGATAAGATCGATGCATAACTGCTCTCCACCTAACGCATCTGCAAAACAATCGGATTGCTGCTTGCCGGATCGGTGTGTTCGCGCAAGGCTTTGACCTCATCCGTACTGACAGGTCCGCCGTGATTGCCCCAGGCCGAACGGACATAGGACAGAACATCGGCGATTTCCTTATCGGATAGTTGCGCCCGATAGGGTGGCATCCGATAAGCGTCCGGAATGCCGTTTGCCACGACACGGCCTGATCCGTTGAGCGTTACATTGATCTGTGAGGCGTTTTCGGAGGTCAGCGATGACGCCGCGCCAGCGAGCGGCGGAATCCACTGGTTCTGCCCGCGGCCATCCGGACCATGGCAGAAGCTGCATTTGGCGGCAAAGGTCTGAGCACCTGGCCGACTGCGGTCGGCGGGTGTCTGAACATATTGCCAGGGCTGACCGTCCCGCGACGGATCGCCAGGAAGCGACTTGAGATAATGGCTGATCGCCTGCAGGTCCTCGTCAGTCATGAATTGAAGCGAATTGTTGTAGGCCTCGGTCATCGAGCCGAAAACGACTGCATGTTGATTGCGGCCGTTCTTGAGGAACTGAAAGATATCGTCCTCGCTCCAGCGACCGAGACCGGTGTTGTGATCCTGGCGCAGGCTTGGTGCATACCAGCCGTCGAGCAAAGCGCCTGACAGGAAGACGGCGCTGGTTTCGTCCATGGCCTTCTCATTCATTGTCACACTGCGAGGCGTATGGCAGGCCCCGCAATGACCTGCTGCCTGTACGAGATAGGCGCCACGATTCCATTGCTCGTTCTGGTCCGGTTTCTGGGCATAGACACCGGGTTCGACGAAGATGGCGTTCCACAGCGCCAGCGGCCAGCGCATATTCAACGGCCAGTCGATGCCGCTCGCTATGTTGGGCTGGTTGATAGGCTGCACACTTTGCATGAAGAAGGCATAAAGCGCCTTGATGTCTTCATCGGTCATCTTTACGTAGGAAGGGTAAGGCATTGCCGGGTAGAGGCGATGGCCCGCGGGCGTCACGCCGTGCCGCACGGCCCGATCGAAATCGGCCAGCGAATAATTGCCAATCCCCGTTTCCTTGTCAGGCGTAATATTGGTCGCAAAGATCGAACCGAGCGGAGTGCCCATTTCCAGCCCCCCGGCAAAGGGCTTGCTTTCCGGCGTGCTGTGACAGGCGACGCAGTCAGCCTGACGCGCGACCATTTCGCCACGCGCCAGCAGTTCAGGCGTAGACGCCGAGCGGGCTTCCACATTGTCGAAGGGTGATGATGGCGTGTGGTTCACGAACCAGACGATCCCGGCAACAACAACAATTGCAACGACGAGAAGAACAGTGAGTAATCTTTTCAAGGACGATCCATCCTTCGTAACGTTCCAGCAGGCGTAATTCACCAACGATAGCAGTGGCCGAGATTGCCAGCCGGGTGTTCAACCCGGCGTCGATCGCACTGCCAACAACGAGACTTCAGCTCTCAAAATTATAATGAGAGAGCGGCATTTTGCGCACACGCTGACCTGTGAGGGTCGACACGGCGTTTGCAACCGCCGGAGGAATCGCCGGCAAGCCCGGTTCGCCGATCCCTCCCATTTTTTCTCCGCTTTCCACGATCCGCGCGTGTACGCGCGGCATTCTGTCGGGTGGCAGGATCGGATAGAGATCGTAGTTGCGCGCGACCGGTTGTCCCTTTTCGTAAACCGCTTCTTCCAGCAAAACCTGGGAGAGACCGAGCGTGACCGCCGAGTTGATCTGCGCATCAATGATGGCAGGATTGACGATGCTGCCAGGATCGATCGCTTCCCAGACCTCGTGAACGACGACCTGGCCGGATCGAATGGAAACTTCGGTGATTGCCGCCGTATGGCTGCCGAACGGTGATGCCATGCCCAGGCCCCTTGCCCGGCGCGAGCCATCCTCCGCTGTAAATGGACCGCGTTTCCAGCCACCTGACAAATCTGCAACGGCCTTTAGCAGGGTGGTCAGGCGAGCATTCTCCTTCAATAACTGCAGGCGGAGTTCGTAAGGATCTTTGCCTCCTTTATCGGCCAACTCATCGAGAAAACACTCATAGAAGAAGTCGTTCATCGAATTGCCGACAGAGCGCCAGTAGGCCAGCATGGTCGGGTTCTCGACATAAAGCTGCGCAATACGCTTGTTAGCGATGGCATAGGATTTGCCGGTGAGACCTTCGACGGCCGTTTCGTCAAGTTTATCTGGATTGTGGCCATTGATGCCCTCCGATGGCCCCTCGGTGATGCTGATTGCTTCGATTGCGCTCGGCATGCCGTTTTCGTCAAGCGCTCCTCTGAAGCGCACCGCTGCCATTGGACGAAGCGTATCGCGCAGGAACTCTTCCTCCCGGCTCCAGATCAGCTTGATCGGTCGGCGGGTTTCCCTAGCTAGCTGGATTGCCTGTCGATAGGGACTGCCCGCCACATAGAGGAAGTGCCGCCCAAAAAAGCCGCCGAGCAACGGACTATGTATATTGATTTTGGCCGGGTCGAGACCTGTGGTCTTGGCTATATCAGCCTGAAATATTTCAGGCGCCTGGTTCGGCATCCAGACGTCGAGGCTGCCGTCATCATTGAATCGTGCAAGCGCTGATGGCGGCTCCAACTGGGCATGGTTCAGATACTGACTATGATAGGTCGCCGATACAATGTCCTTGGCCGCGGCAAGCACGCCGGTTGCATCGCCTTCGGTTTCGGCATCCTTGCCATTGCCCGGCTCATTGGCCAAACGATCGGCGAAAGCGGCAGTGGAGAAATCGGCGGGCATGACGCGACCGCCTTCGACGGCGGGTTTTCCGTTGGCTTCCTGCCAGTCGACTTGAAGGGCTTCGACGGCGCGTTTGGCCGTCCACCATCGCTCAGCAACCACCGCGACGGCGCCTGGAAGCCGGTGCACTGAGTGGACCCCGTTCATTGCCTTGACGGCATTCTCATTGCGGATCGCGCCGACATGCATTCCAAGGCGTGGCGCGTGCTGGACTGCTGCGTGCAGCATACCCTCGACCTTGCAGTCGATGGCGCAGATCGCACGTCCGGTTGACTTGTCATGGACATCGAGACGCGGCACTGACTTGCCAATCCAGCGAAACTGACTTTTGTCCTTGAGCGTAACACTGTCCGCCGTCGGGATTGGAAGGTCCAGCGCATCGGCCGCAACTTCGCCGTAGGACAGCTCCCGACCTGAGGCCGCATGAATAACGCGGCCGGGCTCCGTCGTCAGTTCCCCGATTGGAACACCGAGACGCGCGGCTGAGGCTTGCATCAGCATCATGCGAGCCGATGCACCAATGTGGCGCATCGTGTCATAACCGAGGCGGGTCGACATACTGCCGCCAGTGATACGCATTCCGCCTAAAATGATCTGATAGTCAGGCCCGGCAGGCGCGTTTTCGACTGTGAAGGACGAGGGATCGAGGTCGAGCTCTTCACCTACGATCTGCGCCATCGCGGTAAAAATACCCTGACCACCTTCGACGAACGGGCTCATCAGCCTTGCGGTATTGTCCGGTCGGATTTCGAGAAAGGCCGGCACGCGTGTGCCTGGAATAATTTTGGTGGGCGCTGCCTGTGCCTGGGCGGTGCGAATGGGGAGGCCGAAGCCGATAACAAGCGCCCCAAAAGTTACACCGGCTGATGCCATCAGAAAACTACGGCGGGAAAGGTTGACCGGCCCGTCAGTCGGCAATTCTGTCTCAAGGGCAAGTTTGCGAAAGACCTCGTTCATAGCGATGCCTCCTTGCGACCTGCCACGTCGTTGACCGCCGCTTTAATCGCATTATAAGTTCCGCAGCGACACAGATTGATCATTGCTGCAGCGATGTCGTCCTCGCTTGGATTGGCGGTTTCTTTCAGGAGAGCAGTCGCAGCCATCACCTGACCTGATTGGCAGTAACCGCACTGAGGCACCTGATGTGCAATCCATGCAGCAATGACGCGCTTGCCGACGTCATCGTTTTCTATTGCTTCAATCGTGGTGATTTTCCGATCTGCAACGCTGTCGAGGGGCGTCACGCAGGAGCGCATGATCTCGCCGTCGACGAGCACGGAACAGGCGCCACACTGCGCAAGACCGCAGCCATACTTTGTACCTGTCAGGCCAAGTTCATCGCGAATGACCCACAATAGCGGCGTGTCCGGATCAGAATTGACATCGAAGATTTCATCGTTGATCTGGAGTTTCATGGCTATTTGGCTTGCCTCCATGTGTCACGAAGTAAATGGTCAGGCACAATCACATTACGGGAACCGGCCATTCCTTCTATTTGGAATGAATTATTATGATTGCATAGATGCGGTGTAATGATAATAGCTTGTCATCTCTTACAGTGATAAGTCACTCTTCTGAATATCTTTTGCATCAAGATGAGAGCTGGATCGTTGCAAATGCGGCTGCTCCAAGAGTTCATATTTAAATTTAAGCAAATTTTTCTATCCATAGTCACGCCGGTGTAGCGTGGCCAAGTTATGTGCTAAACGCGGAGAAACGCTTTGATAGCACGGCGTTCGTCCACAGCCTTGTAGCCTTCCGCGACGTCCGAGAGGGGTAATTCCAGATCGAAGACTTTGCCGGGGTTAATCTTGCGTGCGAGCACGAGATCAATGAGATGTGGCAAAAAGCGACGGACTGGCGCTGGCCCACCAAGCATGCCGACCTGCGAGAAAAACAGCGACTGGCCATCGAACTGCACGCGGTGCGGAACGCCAACATAGCCGATCACGGAATCTGGACGAGCGACCTGCAGCGCCTGGTTCATCGATTCCTGCGTGCCAACACATTCTAAAACGGAGTCGGCGCCGACCATTTTCGTTAAATCCTTGATTTTGGCGATTCCATCTTCGCCGCGTTCGGCGACAATATCGGTCGCACCATATTCCAGCGCTAACTCCTGGCGCGACTTGTGACGGCTCATGGCGATGATCCGTTCCGCACCCATCTGTTTGGCAGAGAGCACGCCCATCAGGCCGACTGCGCCGTCACCGACGACTACGACTGTTGAGCCCGGTTGAACACGGGCCGCGTCCGCTGCATACCAGCCTGTTCCCAGGACATCGGAAGCAGCCAGCAAGCTTGGAAGGAGATCGTCGGCAGGCACCTCTGATGTAGCAACCAGTGTACCATCCGCTAAGGAAACGCGCGCATATTCTGCCTGAGCACCTGTCATAAACTCACGGTGTTCGCATGACGATTGGAAACCGGCCAGACAATGCGGGCAGGTATTGTCGGAAAGGCAGAAGGAGCCAACGACAAACTGACCTGGCTTGATCGTCTTTACGGCACTACCAACTTCGATAACAACGCCGCAATATTCATGGCCCATAAGTTGCAGGCCGCTCATATTCTGGAGCCCGCGATACGGCCAGAGATCAGAACCACAAACGCATGTCGCTGAAAGCTTGATGATAGCATCAGTCGGATAAAGAATCGTTGGTTCTGCTATTTCTTCACAGCGTACGCTGCCTGGTGAGTAGAGAATGGTTCCCAGCATCGTGAAGCCCCTTTTTTGACATTCATTGCGTGGTCAACATCGTCATCGACGATTGTACCGCGAAAACTCGTCACTTATCACTCTATAAATGCAGGCAGGATTTCTGATTAGATGCACAAATCAACATGGGTCTATGAATGCTTTTCATGAATGGCATCTACGCGAAAGAGAACGTAGAAGTCCTATTGGCCGGAGCGCTTGGTAGTTAAGCAGCAAGATTTTGATTGAAGAAATCGGTGATCTTGTCGAATGGGATGAGGTCGGCCCTATCGTAGAGATCGACGTGGCTGGCACCAGGGATGATCATAAGCTCCTTTGGTTCAGCAGCATTAGCGTAAGCCGTTTCACTGAAATAGCGTGAATGGGCATTTTCACCGTGGATGAACAGCACCGGTCGCGGCGCAATTTCCTTGATGTAGTTCAGGATCGGCATGTTCATGAACGACATCGGTGTCGTGATCGTCCATGCGTTGCCTGAGTTCACTGCGCGTTTGTGGTAGCCGCGTGGTGTCATGTAATAAGCGTGGTAATCAATCAGGAACTGTGCTTCACCGCCTTTCAATTCATTATAGGGTGGTTGATAGGCCGGGGCGCCCTTTTCTGCATCGACCCAACGCTGTCGGCTGAGCTGCTCCAGCGCCTGCGTGCGCTGTTCGAGGGTCACAGTGTCATTATAGCCATTCGACATCACGCGCGTCATGTCATACATCGTGCTGGCGACCACAGCTTTCACGCGCTTGTCAGCAGCCACGGCGTTCAGTGCCATGCCGCCCCATCCGCAGATGCCGATAACACCGATGCGTTCGCGGTCGACCGTAGGATGCAGGCCCAGATAATCGACACCCGCCATGAAATCTTCGGTGTTGATATCAGGAGAAGCGACGTTGCGGGGCTCCCCGCCGCTTTCGCCAGTAAAGGATGGGTCAAAAGCCAGCGTTACGAAGCCGTGCTCGGCCATAGTCTGAGCATAGAGCCCCGCAGACTGTTCCTTGACGGCGCCGAATGGACCGCTGATGACAATGGCTGGCAGAGGTTTGTTCGTACGGTCCTTCGGCAGGTAGAGATCGCCAGTCAATGTGATGCCATAGCGGTTCCTGAATGTAACCTTTTGATGATCGACTTTTTCGCTTTTAGGAAAAACCTTGTCCCAAGCCTGTGACATGTCCTGAGCCTTTGCGGTGGGAGTTTTGAGAAATGTCCCTGTGCCAAGAATGGCGACGCCGGCGCCTGCCAATTTTAGCAGTTTACGACGCCCTTCATCTGCTGCGTCATCCGGATTGTGTGAGATTTCAAAGTCAGTCTTCCGGGTCATGCCAAGGTCTCCTTACGGCTCGTCAGAGCATTCATTGCTGTGCTTCAGGTCAGCGCTTCGATACGGAGGGGAAACTTCCCGCGCATCAGCAGTGGCGTAGCGCCGTGATCCAACCGGCCAAGCCGGATGAGACCCCGGGACCAATGGTAAGGGCCGTAAAACATGGCCAGATTGCCCCAGGGCGCGTAATAGCAAAGATCGCCGACGGCCTCGTTTTCGAAATGCTTACCGCCATCATCGCTTAACTTTTGCGGCAGATATGCGATCTTTTCGTTGGTCGAGTAATCATCGATATCGAGTTTAAGCGGCATCATCGCGAACAATTCCCGTGCCGCCTTATTGTCTTCCAGCGTCGCCGTGAAATTCTGATCGGCGAAAGTCAGTCTGAGACGCATGGTAACTCCATTTTGGGCTTGAGCTTTACTTGATGACAGGCGGAGAAGTGGCGGCATGACAAGGCTAGCGACAGTTACCGCAAGGATCCGACGGCGTGAGATCAGTAAAAAGCTGTTCATATCAAATGACTCACTGTTTCAGCAGACGCTGGCCATTGCCAATGAGCGCGATTGCTAAGACGGCCAGCACAACACTGCCGATGAATGTCGCTTCGATCGATATGCCATCCAGTAGCAGCCCACCGATGATTGCGCCGAGCAAGATTGAGGTCTGTATCGCGGCGACCATCAAACTGCCGGCGGCCTCGGGCATATCGTCGGCGTTTTGCGACATCCACGTCATCCAGATGACTGAAAACATGGTGTTCATCGCGCCCCAAATGGCCATGAAGAGGCCCGTAGCAACAACCGAGAACCCAAACAGCAGAAGCCCGGCAGTGGCGCTGCCCATGACGAATGCGGGCAGTTTCAAAAACGACGCCACATTGCCTTTGACGAAACGACCGGCCGCCCAGGTGCCAATGAACCCGGCGCAACCCAAAAGTAGCAAAAGGACCGAAAGGGTTGTGACGTTCACGCCTGTCACGTTTTCCAGAAACGGACGCAAATAGGTGAACATGGTGAAGGCCGAGCCCCAGGACAGCATGCAGGCGAGCAGGCCGCGTCTAAAATACGGGCGCTTCAGCAAGCTGAACATCGCCTGGAAATCCTGCTTCTGGTGTGCGGGCAGTGAGGGAAGCGCAACTGCATGCCAGACGAGGTTAACGACAACAATCGGCGTCAGTGCCCAGAAAACTTCACGCCAGCCAAACAGACCACCGAGATAGCTGCCGACAGGTGCTGCAAATGCTGCGGCAATGGCCTGCCCGCCATACATCAAAGCGAGTGCGCGCGGTACGTCTTCAACTGGCACCAGTCGCATGATGACGGCTGTAGCCAACGCCCAGAAGCCTCCGATACATATGCCAAGCAGCGCACGGCCAGCCATCAGAACGAGGAAGTTCGGTGCGGCAGCGACCAGCACCAGGGACAGCAGCATGAAGGCTGTCATCGCGATCAGTACCCATTTCCGGTTCAATCTCCCCGCGGCAGTGGTGACGAGCATACTCGCGATGACGGCAAACAAGCCGCTGATGGAGATTGCTTGACCCGTTTGACCCTCGGTTGCATGCAGCCCTTCGGCCATCGGTGTCAGCAAGCTGACGGGCATGAATTCCGAGGCAATCAGCATCGCTACGCATAGCGCCATCGACAGGACGGCACCCCAGGCAGTGGGCCTGCTGCCGACATTTTCCACCGCAGAAACCATCGTTCGCGTGCTCCTGTTTGATATTTGATGTCTGGACGTGGTTATAACCGATCTGTCGACGACCGATTACCCGCTGTAATTTGATTGGATCAATCGATGGGATCGATTAATCTCACAGCAGAGACGTGAAGAGGGCCCATGCAGAAAACGGATTTCAATCAACTGACGTGGTTCAGGATCGTCGCCGAGGAGCGCAGCTTCACCAAAGCGGCTGCAAGGATTGGCGTCGCGCAATCGACCCTCAGCTATGCGATTAAACAGCTTGAAAGCAGCATGGGTATTCGCCTTCTGACACGCACGACCAGGAATGTTATCACAACTCCCGCCGGCGAACGGTTGCTCAAAACCATAACCCCGCGCATGGCCGAGATCGAGGATGAGATCGCGGCACTAACGGCGTTTCGCGACAAGCCATCCGGTTCGATCAGACTGACGCTTTCGGATCATGCGCTGGAGAGCGTTGTATGGCCGAAGCTGAAGCCAGTGCTTAAGAAATATCCCGATATCAGCGTGGAGCTTGTGCTTGATAGCACTTTCCGCAATATCGTCGAGGAACGTTTTGATGCCGGTGTGCGCTTGGGCGAGAGCCTCGAAAGAGATATGATTGCGGTTCGGATTGGGCCTGACTCGCGCCTCGTTGCAATCGCTTCGCCGGACTATCTGGCTAAGCATGGAATACCGGTACATCCACAAGACCTTGTGAGCCACCGTTGCATTAATATGCGCCATGAGTCTGCAGGTGGGCTCTACGCTTGGGAATTCGAAAAGGGTGATCAGGAATTACGCGTTCGTGTCGACGGGCAACTCACTTTCAACAACTCCTACGCCATGATCGATGCAGCGGTGAGTGGTTATGGAATAGCTTATGTGCCCGAGAACATCGTAGAGCGACAAATCGCTTCCGGTGAATTGGCTCTGGTCCTGGACGAGTGGTCACCTTTCTTCGACGGGTATTTCCTTTACTATCCCACGCGTCGCCAAAATTCGCCAGCATTCAAAATCATCGTGGATGCATTGCGGTATCAGGTTAGCCCGAGTCCAAATAATTGAGGCAGCGAATAGGAAACGTGCCTGGCTAGCTTAAAGAACTAACAGGCACAATATTCGAAACTTGCTTCTTTTGACTGGCAATCTGGAATTGGAGCTACGTCGTTTACAAGGAACGGGTCGAGCTTGTTAATGACTCTAAATCAGAATTCCCCACGCGGTCTGCCCCAGTTCAGCGCGTATCGGGTGAAACGAAGCTGACCGCTGCGCGTCAAGGCCCCTTTGTCGACCAGATCCTGCAAATCGCGGGTGGCGGTAGCGCGCGACGTGCGGGTTATAGCGAGATAATTGTCTGCGCTAAGACCACCGATAAAGCCCTCAGGTCCCGCCTCGAACAGACGCGCAATGACTTTCTCCTGACGGGGATTGAACGCTCCTCTGAACCGGTCGTAGAAATGCGCCTTGGCGATGTAAAAGGCGACGCGATCAAGTGTCGTTTGTTGAGCCGTCAGAACAATCTGGGAAAACCACACCAACCATTCAGTGACGTCGAGGGTTCGCTGATGGATTTCCAGTTGATCGTAATAGGCCTTCCGTTGCTGTTCGATGGTAAAACTGAGCATGATCAGACTCGGTTGTCCCAGCGATTGGGCGAGCGCTTTCTCGGCCAGTGCGCGACCAAGCCGCCCATTGCCGTCCTCGAATGGATGGATGCTTTCAAACCATAAATGGCTAAGCCCGGCGCGGGTGAGCGCGGGGAGGGGCGTACCGCCGGTCAGAGCGCTTTCGTTGAACCACGATATGAACCGATGCATTTCGTCTGGCACCTGAGCTGACGGCGGTGCCTCGAAATGAATCGTCGGACGATCCAACTGGCCAGAGACGATCTGCATGGCGTCGGAATGACTACGATAAGCACCGATACTTTCCAGATGCCGGCTGCCTGCCATCAACATGGTATGCCACCGAAACAGAGTGGCGTCCTCAAGCGGCAGGGCATAGGTGCCATAAACGTCGGCCGTCATTTCCGCGATCCCGTGTTCACGCGGTTGCACTGAACGCCGATCCGCGTCCAGGCCAAGTTGTCGCCGCAGCGACGACTGGACGCTCAAACGGTCCAGTGTTTCGCCTTCAATCGCGCTCGTCTTAACCGCTTCGTCGCTCAAGAGTTCGATGCGCAACCGGTCGCGGTCGTCGGGATCGATGTGACGCACAGCGCCGATGACTTCGCCGGAGGTGAGCAGAAATCGCTGTTCCAGTACCGCGAGTGCAGACGCGTCATAGCGAAAATGCGGCCAATCAGGCTGTGTCCAGTTCCAAGGCATGAGCGATAACACCCGTTTCTATCGCTCTTATTAACATAAGTTTATGAGTAATAGAAGCCGCCCCTGTTACTCATCGCCCTGAGTATGGAGAAGATGTTGCATCCGCTTCGCACCCAATTGCAGACATTACCGTACAGTTCACACGCACTCCGAAGCGATCATTCCGCCCTTTTGCTGCTAACGTTCGTGAAGGGGTGGAAAATAGACCGGCAGCGAACGGCTCGCTATGCGAAAGAGCCGCCGTTCGTGCTTCGACCTGCTTTGCTAACGGATCAGACCTGAGCCATGCCGCCGTCCGCGAAGATCTCGCTTCCGGTCATCACGGCGCTATCGTCAGATGCAAGGAAAAGACTGACTGCAGCGATGTCGTCGGGATCGGCGATCCGCCCCAAAGGGATCTGGGCGATCAGCTGCTCATAGATCGCGTCTTCTCCACCGGCCACCGCAACGCCGTGCAGACCCGGAGTCGCTGTGGCCCCAGGCGACAGGACGTTCACGCGAACGCCCGTGCCTTTTAGGTCCAACGCCCAGCTGCGCGCCAAATTGCGGATCGCCGCTTTCGTTGCGCTGTAGATGCTGAAGGCCGGCGTTCCCATCGTTCCAGTGGTCGAGCCGGTGAGTATGATGGACGTCCCGTCGCCCATGAGCGTCAGGGCCTTCTGCACAGTGAAAACAACGCCCTTAACGTTCACGCCGAACGTCCGATCAAAGGATGCTTCCGTAATTTGTCCTAGCGGCTCCAGCTCGCCCACGCCCGCGTTGGCGAACAGCACGTCAATGCGCCCGTGTTTGGCGCGCACCGTCCCAAAAAGGCGGTCCAGATCTTCCAGTCGAGACACGTCGCCCTGCACCGCCGTCACGTCGGAGCCGATCTCCGCGACCGCTTTGTCGAGCTCCTCCTGCCGACGACCCGTGATATAGACGTGGGCGCCTTCGGCCACGAACCGCTTGGCAGCAGCGAGGCCGATGCCGCTATTGGCGCCGGTGATGACAGCGATCTTTCCTTCTAGTTTGCCCATGACAACCTCGTTCTCCTTCATTGTGGAGAGGTTGAACTAGGGGAACACCGCCTGTTATTCTAGTATGCACCATTTGGTAAGTACCATAATTTGATGGAGCGCGTGTAATGACAAGTCCCTTCACTTGCGGTCTGGATGCGGTCCTGTTTGTGATGGGCGGCAAGTGGAAACCGCTGATCCTCTATCACCTCATGCAGGGCGCATTGCGCTACGGCGCACTGCGCCGTGCGGTCGGGAAGGTCAGCGACAAGGTGTTGATCCAGCAGCTCAAGGAGTTGCAGGCGGACGGGATCATCGACCGTCTCGACTTTGGCGAGATCCCGCCCAGGGTCGAGTATTCGCTCACCAGCTTCGGTAGCAGCCTCGCACAAGCCCTCATCCAGCTTTGTGAATGGGGAACCCGCCATACGGACGAATTGACGTCGATCGTCAAGCGGCGTGCCGATCCGTCATTGCACTCGACAACTTCCGGGGCCGCAGCGCCACCTGTTGGCCGGCATTGATGGGTCGGAAACTGTCATAGTGGCCATCGCGGACCGTATCGGCAATCTCTTGGCGATAACCGAACCGGATCGACAGTTTTGGGGTGATAGCCGACTGACGGGTTTTGGTCAGTCGGACTGGAAATGCGTCGGTCCAGCAATCGGAAACGGCACATGGGTTCTCGCGTGAAATAAACTTAGAGACGCGATCCGATTCCGGCTGCTTCTTCGTCTTTGGTATGTCCAATAAGAGGGAGAGCCGCCATGGCCAAGATCGTTGCATTTTATAAGACCCCTGCCGATATAGGGGCATTCGAAAGGCACTATTTCGAAACGCACATCCCGTTGGCGAAGAAGATGCCAGGCGTCCTACGCTACGAGGTCAGTAAACGGCCCATTTCGGTTGTTGCCGGCCCGGATGATGTGTTCCTGATTGGAACTGTCTATTTCCAAGACTTGGCCGCGTTGAAAGAGGCAATCGCAAGCCCAGAAGGTCGTGCCTGTGCTGCGGATCGCCGGCTATTCGCCCCCGATGAAACGGGTGTACAAATTCTCACGTTCGAATCTCAGGAGATTTAACTTGCCCGATGAACTGTTTGTGATGAGCGACAATGACTTCGAGGCGAAACTGGTCGAGCTTAGGCCGCGTCTCCATCGTTATTGCGCGCGCATGATCGGATCGACTATTGACGGTGAAGATGTATTGCAGGACGTGATAGTGAAGGCACTCGGAGCGCGCGCTAGCCGCGCCTACGTGGAAAATCTCGAAAACTGGCTTTTTCGGGTCGCCCACAATACGTGCATCGATCTTCTCCGCCGTCGGTCGCGAACTGTCGTAGTGCCGCTGCTTGAAGACGCCGAATCCGCGTCGATGCCCGAAGTGGACGTGCTCGCGATCAGCTTTCACACTTTTTTGCAACTGCCCGAGATGCAACGCTGCGCCGTGATTTTGAAGGACGTGCTTGGACACTCGATTGAGGAGATTGCGAACATCGCAGATTGTACCCCCGCTTCTGCAAAGTCGGCGCTGCAAAGGGGGCGTTCGACCTTGCGCTACCTTGCAAAAATGCCCTCCGACGCGCGTCTGCCGTTGATGCTGGATGCCCAGCGGCAACGGATGTCCGAATTCGTCGAGCTGTTTCGCAGCGGCGATTTCGACGCCATTCGCGCCATACTCGCTAAAGACGTGAAACTAGACCTGGTGAACCGGCTTAGGCTGGAAGGGCGTGATAGGATCGGCGTATATTTCACGCGATATGCCGAAGAAGCTAAATGGCGTTTCTCGTTCGGCGCAATCGAAGGCCGACCGGCCATGCTGGTTTTCGAAGGCAATGCTGCAGCGGCGCCGGCACATTTTGTGTTGGTCAATTGGCGGAATGATAGGATCAACACAATCCGCGACTTCCTGTTTGCGCCCTATGTTCTGGAGGCGATGGATTGGGTGCGTTTGGAATGATGAAACACCGCTAGACCTGAAGATTTTGCTCCTTTTCATTGACTGAAGGATTGCTCGCCGTTTAGCTCAGATTACGTTAAAAACCGAAGGTCAACGCTTGTGTCAGCTTACGGAGAAACCGCGCACTTGGTTCGACGTCCGCAATGGGGGCGGGAGCGGACAGGCGGCTTGCGGCGCAATACAGTCGCGAAAGCCGCCCTTCGGATGAGGGGCCTTGAAATAGTCTATCCTGCCGCGTGAGGCGGGACAGGCAGTCTTCAAATGACCGCCTGTCACCTCAAATCAGCGGGCCGTCATGCCCCCGTCGACACGGTAATTCACGCCCGTCAGGAATTTGCCACGCTCCGACGCGAGCAGCACTACGACTTCCGCGATGTCCTCGGGTGCACCGATGCGGCCGAGCGGGACGTATTGGTTCCATTCATCGCCGGAGATCGGAAGCTGCTTGCGCAGTTCGTCGGAATTCGGAGTCGATATAGGGCCGGGGGTTACCACGTTGACCCGGATGCCACTGCTGCCCAGTTCGATCGCGAGCGTGCGCGAATAATAATCCAGTGCTGCCTTGGCGGCACCGTAGTGCACGTCGAAAGGGAAGGGTATCGTCGCCGCTGTCGATGAGATGTTTACGATCGAAGCCGCTTTCGAAGACCTCAGTGCGGGGAGCGTGGCGTTGGTCAAGCGAACGGCTGCAAGAAGGTTGAGTGCCAGATCGCGCTGCCACTCTTCGTCCGGGATCGTCTCGGAACCACCCAGAAATGCCTTGGAGCCGCCCGCGTTGTTTACGAGGATATCCAGACCGCCAAGGGCCGCCAGCGCCTGTGCGGCAATCGCCTTGACGCCTTCGTTGGTGCTGACGTCGCCGGCGACGAATTTTGCCGAAGCGGGGATGTCGTCGGTGCGTGCCCGCCCAACGACGACGACGTCGCCGCCAGCGTCGAGAAGGCGCTGAGCGATTGCAGCGCCAATCCCGCGCGTGCCGCCGGTCACCAGCACTTTGCGGCCTTCAAATTCCTTCGAGAGATCAAGTTTGTTGGACATGCTTGTTCCTTTTGTCGATGATACACGCTATAACGGAGCGATGCTCTACATATACGGAGCAGTGTTCCGTTTTCAAGGGATGCCATGCGCGCCGACGCAAAAAAGAACTATGACCACTTGCTTGCGATCGCTCGTGAAGCCGTAGCTGAGCATGGTGCCGACACGTCGCTTCGCGATATTGCGCGTCGCGCGGAAGTTGGGCTGGGCACCCTGTACCGTCATTTCCCAACGCGGGAGGCATTGCTCGAAGCATTGCTTCGCACGAATCTTGAGGAACTCACGCAGCAGGCGAGGCAACTTGAAACGTCGGACGCGCCCGATGTCGCGCTTGTTTCATGGTTTCACGATGGGCTTGCATTCACCCGGGCCTATGGAGGCATCGTCGAGTTGATGGCGGCTGCGCTGGAAAATCCCGATTCCGCGCTCTATGCGTCATGCACCGAAGTCCGTTCGGCGGGTGCGCGACTTCTTCAGCGGGCTCAGGCCAAGGGGATGGCTCGAACCGATGTCGACGGAACTGATCTCTTCGCGTTGATGGCGGCACTTGCCTGGTTGGGCGATCAACGTTCCTTTGCGCCGCGCGTGGATCACCTTTCGCAGCTTATTGCGAATGCCTTTCTGGAAAAGCCTCCGGGCCGAGGCGATGGCAACCGCTAGTCAAATTCCGTTGCTCTAAAGCACGGCTACGCTGAAGACGGCGGTCAGACGCGACATATGCCACATATGATAAAACGTCGAAAGGCGGTTGGCGGCGGAAACCACAGCAGAACGGATGGGATTGGGGTGGATTCCGGAATATCTGCAAGTGGGACAAGGGCCGCAAAAAAGCAGACATTGTCGCAACAATGCTGGCGATCGAGCCTGTCATGGATGCCGTCATTGGCTTGCCGATAAGCTCGGCGGCGAGGGGCAGATCGTCGTGTTGCGTGGCATACCGACTGTCATTGACGACGAGCGGATCAAGGGCTTCTCGGATGTCATCGCCAAAACCAACATCAAGATCCTCGATATCCAGTATGCGCACTGGAATCAGGACGAGGCCTTCAAGTTGATGCAGGACTACCTTGCCAAGTACCCGAAGATTGATGCGGTCTGGGCGAACGACGACGACATGCTGCTGGGCGTCATTGAGGCCGTCGACAACGCCGGTCGTAAGGACATCAAATACGCTCTTGGCGGTAACGGCATGAAGCAGGTCATAGAGATGGTGAAGGAAAAGAACGAGCGTACGCCGATCTCGACGCCCTATCCGCCGTCTATGATCAAATCGGCCATCTACATGACTGCAGCCCAGTTTAATGGCCAGGCTCCGGTGCGGGGTTCTTTCCTACTGGGAGCACCGCTGATCACCCCTGACAACGCCGATCAATTCTACTTCCCCGCATCCCCCTTCTGACCCTCAACGGTGCCCGGCGAACCGGGCACCACCCCCACAAAGAAAACAGGAGATATGACATGAGCGGTAAGAAGATCCTCATGCTGACCGGCGAGTTCACTGAGGAATACGAGATTTTCGTGTTCCAGCAGGGGATGGAGGCTGTGGGCCATACAGTGCACGTGATCTGCCCGGACAAAAAGGCCGGAGATCGAATTAAGACATCGTTACACGATTTCGAAGGCGATCAGACCTATACAGAAAAACTCGGTCACTATGCCGACATCAACAAGACCTTTTCTGAGGTCCGCGTCGAAGAATATGACGCTGTCTACGCGGCGGGTGGTCGCGGCCCGGAATACATCCGCACAGACAAGCGCATTCAAGCCATGGTCCGCCATTTCCACGAGACGGGTAAACCGATTTTTACAATCTGCCATGGCGTGCAGATTCTTATGGCCGTGCCCGGCGTGTTGAAGGGGCGAAAGGTCGCTGGTCTCGGTGCGTGTGAGCCCGAAGTTACGGCTGTGGGTGGAACATATATCGATGTCAAGCCGACGGAGGCTTTTGTCGATGGCAACATGGTTTCTGCCAAGGGCTGGACTGGACTCGCCGCGTTCATGCGCGAGTGTCTTAAAGTCCTCGGAACGAAGATTACGCACTCTTGATCTTTGTGGGAGCGAAACTTCCCTCGCATCTCAATGCGGGGGAAATCTCTGGGGCTGTTGGAGGGATGATGACACGGGATCCGAGCCTATTAGGGAGGGCGTCTGTTGGCACATCCTGATCGAGGCGGTCACTGTTTAGGTGAGAAATTTATACTATAAAGATTACAAATACTTAAGATTAACAACTCGCTTACACTGGGCAGAATTAGAATCAACTGCTGGCGGGGCTGCCCGCAATGTCGCTTTTGATTGCATGAAGATGCGCAGATTTAGAGCAGCAGATTTCCGACTGGCAATCAAAGCGAAACTAATTGCCCGCCATCTGCGTCGTCAGGAAACTGGTTGAACATAAAACCTTGTCCGCTCACGGAACTGTTTCAAGGTCGGTTTCGCGAAATTCGTTATCTGTCGCCAGGATGGGCACACGATAGTATTTCGCGCACGCATAATGGATGCAGTCTGCCAGATTGAGACCGCGGCGGCCT
>NZ_JAELXQ010000018.1 GCF_016427605.1 Ochrobactrum sp. Q0168
TCGTTTCGTCCGACGAATATATTCGTCCAGGCGCGACTATCGAAGCGCTGACCAAGCTGAAACCTGCCTTCGACAAGGAAGGCACGGTGACGGCGGGCAATGCATCCGGCCTCAATGACGGCGCTGCCGCTGTCGTGCTGATGGATGCCGAGGAAGCTGACAAGCGCGGCGTCAAGCCGCTGGCGCGTATCGTTTCCTGGGCAACGGCTGGCGTCGATCCATCGATCATGGGGACGGGTCCGATTCCGGCCACGCACAAGGCGCTGGAAAAGGCTGGCTGGACGATTGACGATCTGGAGCTGGTGGAGGCCAATGAAGCTTTCGCGGCGCAATCCTGCGCCGTGGTGCGCGATCTTGGCCTGAACCCGGAGATCGTCAACGTCAATGGCGGCGCCATTGCCATCGGCCATCCGATCGGCGCGTCGGGCGCACGCGTGCTGACCACGCTGCTTTATGAAATGAAGCGCCGTGATGCCAAGCGAGGCCTCGCGACGCTCTGCATCGGCGGCGGCATGGGCGTCGCCATGTGCGTCGAGCGGGAATAGGTTAACGTAGCTCCGGCTCTCAGCCTGTCCTTATTTGCTCAGGGTTTATAGGATGAACAATGCAAAGATGATACTTTGCATTATATAGTTATATCATCCCGAAAATTCACCTATTTAATATTTTTTTGAGGCTTCGCTGGAACGAATCCATATCTTTCCCTATCAATTCAGAAAGTTCACTCTGAAATGCATTGGCTATTGGAGTAATCTGCTTAACCATTTCCCGCCCTTCTTCAGTCAAAGAAAGACATACAAGCCGTCGATCATCTGGATTGAGCACTTTTGCGACCAATCCAATGTCCTCCAGGCGACTGGCGGCCCGGCTTGCCTTCGATTTATCCATATCGATTCGAAAGTGGATATCACGAATACTAACTTCATCCTGTTGTGAAAGATGCGCGAGCACCCGCCATTCAGTGGGCGCTAAGCCAAAGGTCTTTTCATATAGAACGGCGAAGTCCCTGCTGATCCGAGCTGCCGCTGCCGAAATCTGGTAAGGCAAAAATGCATCCAAATCAAACTCTTCCGACATGTGTACCACCTCGCATAAATCGTTGCACATGACATAATATGGGTGTCGCTCAGTTTGCAAGCGACATGCCTCACCGATACCGAATTTTTATTTTTGAAGTAATCAATATAATACTAATTATCGCTTTTTCCTATAAACTTAAATAGAGTTGAATATAGATTCAGAATTACTTAGGGGATTGCGTTAATTGTCTTTTGGAAGCAATTACTACATAAAAATTTGTCATATATTCTCCTTGAGGCCAATTCCTCGATGAGAGGCAACCGTAAGAAATCCCATTAGGGTCGAACCACCGTTTGGGCACATTAAACGTATTTCATATCATTGCAAATGATATGAAATACGTTTAATGAAAGCTCGATTGGAGGAGTCATCAGACTCTGCCCGAGGGATCAGAAGCTTCTAAACACGGCCCGTTGAAAAGCTGAAAGGTGCCCCGGGCGCAAGCTTTACATTTTTGGGAGGTAAGAAAGATGAGCGAAGTCGCTAATCGAAATGTGACGATGTCATCCAGCAAGCTCGACGCTATGGGAATTCGGTCCAATGCTCGAACCATAAGAGGCGCAATTGTCGGGACGGTCGTAGAATATTACGACTTTGGCATTTACGGCTTCATGGCAGCCTATATTGCGAGCTTGTTTTTCGTGCAAGGCGACGATAATGCCGCGATGCTGGGCACCTTCGCAACCTTTGCAGTTGCCTTCTTCCTGCGCATACCGGGGGGAATTATCTTCGGTCATATTGGCGACCGATATGGGCGAAAAAAAGCCCTCACATGGACTATCATTCTGATGGCCGCGGCTACAACGCTCATGGGATTGCTTCCAACCTATGAGACGCTTGGGCTATGGGCCACATTGATCCTGGTCCTGGCTCGTTGCCTTCAAGGTTTTGCGGCAGGTGGGGAGCTTGCCGGCGCGAATGCTTTCGTCTCTGAAACTGCTCCTCGGGAATGGCGCGCGACCCAAACATCGATGGTCAACACCGGAACTTATCTTGGTTCTTTGGTGGCATCGATGGTGGCCTTGACCATCTCATCGTTGGTTCCAACTGAAGTTGTCCATGCATGGGTGTGGCGTTTGCCCTTCATTCTCAGCATTTTCATCGGCGGCATTGGAATCTGGATCCGGAATCATCTCCACGAAACTCCGCAGTTCGAGAAAATCCGCAACAAGGGTGATACAAAGAAAATTCCAGTCATCGAATTATTGAAGCATTCCTGGAAAGATATCGTCAAGATCGTGCTGCTGGGAGCGCAGATAACCGGTGGCTATTACATTTCGTCCGTTTACGTTGCTTCGTATCTTCAGACTGTTGGACATCATTCTCCTGCCGTAGCGTTCTTTTCGACCTCCATCGCACTTATTGTCGGTGTCATAATTCTTCCTCTTGCAGGTTATTTCGCCGATCGTTTTGGACGGAAGACCGTCTTGTTCACCGGCAGCATATTGGGCATCGTCCTGGGCTATCCCATGTTCGCCCTCATGTCGGGACCAGCCTGGCAAGCCTGTCTCGGACAGACTGTTCTTTTCGGCACTGTTTCGATCGTAAACGGCGCGTCCTATGTCACCTATGTGGAAATGCTGAAGTCATCTGTCCGCTACAGCGGTCTGGCGCTCGGAAACAATATGACGAACATGATTCTCGGTGGGACCTCACCATTTATCGCCACTTGGCTCATTCAGGCCACTGGTAGCCCGATGGCACCGGCAGCTTACTTCGTAGTTTGCGCGTTGATAACCTTCCTCGCGACGCTCAGCATCCGCGAAACCAAAGGCATTGACCTCGGTAGCATCTGACAGAATGTTTCAACAGTTCTACCCAATCTCACATCACAAACATAAGTCGGTCAGGAGACATCGATGACAAGTTTCGATTTGCCTAAAGGCATGATCCGTCAAACTGGTACCGTGTCGAGCCATGATGGCTATATGCCAGGGTTTGGTAACGACTTCGAAACCGAAGCTCTACCGGGGGCCTTGCCACAAGGGCAGAACTCTCCACAGAACTGTAACTATGGTCTTTACGCAGAGCAGCTTTCAGGGACAGCGTTTACAGCGCCTCGTGGCCAAAACGAGCGGACATGGTGCTATCGTATACGGCCCTCCGTGAAGCATACTACGCGCTTTGAGAAGATCGATGTACCTCTGTGGAAATCGGCACCCAATATCCTGCCGGACGTCATCAGTCTCGGCCAATATCGGTGGGACCCAATCCCTCACGGTGAGGGTGACCTCACATGGGTTACCGGTATGCGCACTGTTACAACAGCAGGCGACGTCAACACCCAGACCGGCATGGCAAGCCATATTTATGTCATCACTCAATCAATGAAGGATGAATATTTCTACTCTGCAGATGGCGAATTACTTGTGGTTCCACAAGAGGGACGTTTACGTTTTAGCACCGAGCTCGGCATCATCGATGTTGAACCTCTGGAGATCGCCGTACTGCCTCGTGGTCTCGTCTATCGTGTCGAAGTGCTGGAAGGACCATGCCGAGGCTTTGTTTGCGAAAATTATGGCCAGAAGTTCGATCTTCCCAACAGAGGTCCGATCGGCGCCAATTGTCTGGCCAATCCACGCGATTTCAAAACGCCGGTTGCCGCATTCGAAGACCGCGAGGCACCATCGACCGTGATCATGAAGTGGTGCGGACAGTTCCATCGTACCAGTATTGGCCATAGCCCGCTTGATGTCGTGGCATGGCACGGCAATTACGCTCCATACAAATACGATCTGAGAACCTATAGCCCTGTTGGGGCGATATTGTTTGACCACCCAGATCCATCAATCTTTACGGTCCTTACTGCGCCTTCGGGGCTGGAGGGAACAGCCAATATCGATTTCGTATTGTTCCGCGATCGTTGGTCGGTGGCAGAACATACGTTCCGGCCACCCTGGTATCATAAGAATGTCATGTCGGAACTGATGGGCAACATTTACGGTATCTACGACGCAAAACCGAAGGGTTTTGTTCCTGGTGGTATGTCGCTGCACAATTGCATGTTGCCGCACGGCCCTGATCGGGGTGCCTATGACAACGCGACCAAACACGAACTCAAGCCGGAAAAGCTCGAAGATACGATGAGTTTCATGTTCGAGACCCGCTTTCCACAACACGTCAGTGAGTGGGCTGCAAATTCGGCATCCCTCCAAGAGGATTACATCGATTGCTGGGATAGTTTGGAAAAGATGTTTGACGGAACTCCCGGCATTAAAAGGTGAGGCTTTCTCATCCAGTTTTCCGGTAATTCCTGACTTTCAAGAGAGAAAAGCAATGCCCCTTCTCCCCTCATGGGTGGTCTCCGCCAACGTACCGGACTGCCCTTTCCCGCTCAACAATCTTCCTTACGGAGTCTTCTCCTTTGAAGGCGAAGCTGCGCGGTGTGGCGTCGCTATCGGACGCATGATCCTGGATGCAACTGCAGCAGAAAGCGCAGGTCTGATTTTGCTGGAAGGTGGCCCGTTCCTGGACGAACCTTCCTGGAACAAGCTGATGGCAGCGGGTCCGGCAGCGTGGTCAGCCCTGCGGTTGCGGTTAACCGAACTGCTGGCAGAAGGATCAACTGAACAGGAGGCCGTCGGGCATTTTTTGCGAAACGCCGACAATGCAAGTTTGCATATGCCTTTCCGGGTCGCCGAATACACCGATTTTTACGCCAGCCGGAACCATGCGTTCAATGTAGGCAGTATGTTTCGCGGGCCGGAGAATGCTATGCCGCCCAACTGGTTGCATATACCGATCGGGTATAATGGCCGCGCGTCCTCGGTCGTTGTTTCTGGGACCAATTTCCGCCGCCCCTGGGGGCAGGTTAAGGGTCCGAATGAAACCGTGCCGCGCTTTGCACCTTCAAGCCGCTTCGACTTCGAGTTGGAAATAGGTGCTATCGTCGGCACCCCTTCCACTTTCGGTGAACCCGTCAGCGTCGAGGAAGCGGACGCTATGATCTTTGGCTATGTCCTGTTGAACGACTGGTCGGCACGAGACGTACAGGCTTGGGAATATCAACCTCTTGGACCCTTCCAGGCAAAAGCAACGGCCACCACTATAAGCCCGTGGATCATAACTGCCGCCGCATTGGAGCCGTTCCGAACTTCAACGCCTGCGCGTGAGTTCCCTTTGCTGCCGTATCTTCATGAGCCGCGGCCAATGTTGTATGACATTGCGCTTGAAGTGAGTTTGACGCCCAATGGTGGAAAAGAAACCACCATCAGTCGAACCAATTATGCGGAGATGTATTATTCCGCCGCTCAGCAGCTGGCCCACCACACCACGTCTGGCTGTGCGATGAATACCGGAGACCTGCTCGGCTCAGGAACAATCTCCGGCTCGCAAAAGAATAGCCGCGGTTCCTTGCTCGAACTCGCATGGGGAGGCAAAGAGCCAATCCACATTGACGGCAGTGTCCGTACCTTCCTAGAAGACGGCGATACAGTCACTATTCGTGGTGAAGCGCGAGGGGATGGTTACGTCATCGGCTTCGGCGATTGCTCCGGGCGCGTTCAAGAAGCGCTGCCGCCAAAGGATGGATTGCGGTGACTCTGCTTTATGATTATTGGCGTTCGTCGGCGAGCTATCGCCTAAGAATTGCCCTCGCCTTGATCGGAGAAGCGTATACTAGCATCACCGTGAATTTGTTGGAGGGCGAGCAACGCAGCCCGGAAAACTTGGCTCGCAATCCCCAAGGATTGGTGCCCACGCTCGAAATAGACGGGCTCATTTTCACACAGTCGCTCGCAATTCTGGAATATCTTGATGAAACACGTCAAGCCGGCTTTTTGCCGGCTTCACCAGTGGGCAAAGCCAGGGTACGTGCGCTTGCCTATGCGATTGCGATGGAAATTCATCCTGTCTGCAATCTTCATGTTGCCCGCTATGCGGTCTCCGCTTCGGACGGAAGCATCTCAACGGAAGGATGGATGCAACATTTCATCGCCCACGGACTGGAGGCTGTCGAACGCATGTTGGACCAGAACGACCGTGGGCATTACTGCCATGGCGATACCGTGACGCTTGCCGATATTTGCCTTGTACCGCAAATTTACAACGCTCGGCGTTGGGGTGTTGATATGGAACCGTTCTCAAATATTCGAACGGTTGTTGATCGTTTGGAATCCCTGCCCGCTTTTGAGGTTGCGCAGCCCGATCGCTGGAAGCCTTGAAAAGCCGCTTATCATAGCTGCCGCCCTTACGAGGCGGCAGCAGTCTTTCCGATAATATAGCCAAATGTCAGAGCTGGACCGAGCGTAATCCCAGGACCAGGATAAGCCCCCGACATAATGGAGCTTATGTCATTACCGCAGGCGTAAAGACCTGTAATGATGCCACCGCTCGCGCTCTTTCCCTCGCCTTTGCCGGTAATTGCCAATCCCATCGTTGTTCCAATGTCGCCAGGGAATATCTCAATGGCGTAGAACGGCCCGCTCAACGGGCGGAGGCAAGGATTTGGAGTATTCTCAGGATCTCCCAGATAACGTTGATAACTGGTTGAACCTTTCCCAAATTCCGCATCTTCTCCGTTGAGCGCAGCATTATTGAAAGAACGAACTGTTCGCTCTAACTGGCTGGCGTCGATCCCGCATTGCTGCGCAAGATCTGCAATAGAATTTGCCTTCTTGAGATAGCCACTGCGAATGTGCTTACCTATCCGTGCGGGAAAAGCATGAGCAGCGCCGAGCCCATACCGGCGGATTGCCTGTTCATCAGCCATCAACCAGGCCGAACGCTGTCCTTCCTGCAATAATTTACCAATGAGAGCCTGCACAAAATCATGATAGCTTGTCGCTTCATTGGCAAATCGCTTGCCGTCGTGACCTACCGCGATAACACCGGGTTTGGCCCGGTCAAGAAACAGATGTGGAAATGGTCGCAATGTACCGTCTGGATTGCGCAGCAACGATACAGGCGTCCAGAACCCTCCATTCGCATTGCTATCAACGAACGCTGCTCCTATTTCTTCTGCGGCTGCAATCCCGCCCCCGGTTCCGGTGGACGGTGACATGGAATAATGGGGAAGCCCGTGTTTAACATGATCGAATACTTCACGCCGTCGCGCTGTGTCGTGAGGGAAGCCGCCTGCGGCAAGGACGACGCCTCGCTTTGCGGATATTTTCACAAGTCCCTTGGGTCCCTTAACCTGGGCCCCCATTACGCGACCGTCGGCATCTTGCAATAGCCTGATCAACTCGTGGCCTGTGCAAAGCGGTATGCCGAGAGCGAATACGGTTTCCGCCAAGCGACCCGAAACGGCAGCCCCCATGACAAGCCGCGTGTTGCGTTTCCAGCTCAACTGGTCCCGGACATAGCGTAATACCGCACGGGTCGCATGAATGGCTGACTTTGCAGAACGGGTCAGGTGCAGGAAGTGATAAATATCAGACCTGCCCAGGGGCATTCCGCCAAGGATTGTGAAGTCGGCTATCGGAGGACGCATACGATAGAGATTTTTACCCAGTCGGCGGCCATCATAGTCTAAAGCATCAATTGCCCTGCCCCCTTCGGACGCACCTTCTGCATCGGAATGATAGTCTGGAGAAGTGGGTCGAGCCGCCATTTTCAGTGCAGTTTCTTCATGGAAGAAACGAATGGCTTCCGGCCCTTGATCGAGAAACGCATCGACCAGTTCCGCATTGAAGCGATTGCCAGCTTCCTGCTGAATATAATGACGGGCCGCCTCACGGTTATCCTGACGCCCCACGGCCTGCATCAGTGGATTGCAGGGTACCCATATCGCCCCTCCGGAAACAGCTGTCGATCCGCCGAAGAAATCCGATTTTTCGATAATGACCGGATTCAATCCGCTATGCTTGGCCGAAATAGCGGCCGCCATCCCTGCTGCACCAGAGCCAACGATCAAAAGATCGCACTCACTCGGCAATTCAGGGACATCAAACGCCTGCATGAATAGCCTCCTCTCGCGGATAACGGCCCATCGCCCACCCGCCATCAACAGCAAGTATCTGCCCGGTAATGAACCCTGCCTCTTCCGAAGCGAGAAAGCGTACCGCTCGCGCCACATCTTCCGGTGTGCCAACGCGTCTCAGCGGCGCGCCATCAATCATTTGGTGCCGCCGCCATGTTTCAGTCCGTATACGCTCCGCCGTCAGTGGAGTTTCGATCAAGCCCGGCGCGACAGCGTTAACGCGAATTCCGTTCGGACCGAAATCATTTGCCATCTGACGTGTGAGCCCGATGACTGCTGCCTTCGATGCAGAATAACCACAAGAGTTCTGCGCGCCGATCTGTCCGAAAATTGAAGCCGTGTTGACGATTGCTCCACCACGATTCGTCATCATTCGGGATACCGCCCAGCGTGATAAACGGAAGAGACCAAGGACATTGATCTCGAAATAACGCGTGAAGTCGTCATCGGACGTTTCGAGCGCATGAGCGCCTTTCGCAACGCCCGCATTGTTGACAAGAATATCCAGGCTTAGGCTTGCTTCATCAAGTGCTACCGAAATCTTTCCCGGTAGCGAAGCGTCGGTGACATCGCCCTGCACGGCAAGGACATTTGGATCTGCCGAGGCCAAAGCCTCTATACCTGTACTCTCTCGGTCAACAACAATAACGCGAGCATTTGCCGCCCGAAGCGCCTCCGCGATAGCTTTACCGATGCCTTGCCCGGCACCGGTAACAACTGCGGTCTTACCGTCAAGCGTGTTCATCTGAAGACTCATATTTCCTCCCTGACTGGGTACCGGCAGACCGCGTACCCACCGCTCTCGGATGCGGACTAAAAGGCCGCAGTGCCGCCGACGGAACGACCACCATCCACGATTAGAACCTGGCCAGTTACGAACTCGGCAAGCGGGCTTGCGAAGAACGCTGCTGCATGAGCGATATGTTCAGGCTCGCCGAGTTTGCCAGTCGGCTGCTGAGCGCATAATGCATCAAGTCCGTCGGAACGTTCCCGAAGCATGTCCGTCATGATGACCCCAGGTGCAATCGCGTTGACCGTGATCTGCTTCGCCGCAAGCTCCAGCGCCAGCGCCTTCGTGAAACCGGCGACACCGGCCTTGGAGGCGACATAGTGGGCGTAATTGCGTGCACCAAATGCGGCGCGTGATGCGAGATTAATGATCCGCCCACCTTCCGGCAGGACACGCGAGGCCTGCTGACAAAGCGTGAACATCGCCACGAGATTGATTTCATACATCAACCGGAAATCGTCAGCCGTTAGCTTGTCGAAATCGCGCGTGTTAAATATGCCGGCGTTATTAACCAAAACCCTGAGGTTTTTGGTTTCATCGATCAAGGACTGAGTCTGTGCTGGATCCGTGATGTCCAGGATGACCGCGCGAGCTTCTCGCCCCTGGTCCGTGATTTGACGTACGGTTTCTTGGGCGGCCTCCTCAGCCCGATCTGCAACAACGACTGCATAGCCTTCTTCCGCCAGTCGGTGAGCGATGGCGCGACCGATGCCGCCGCCAGCACCGGTAATGATAGCAGAAGGCAGAGATTGAGTGGATAAAGATGACTTCGTCATAGAAGCGCTCCCATCATGAATACTGCTCGTAAGATTAACAATAGAGGCAATCTGGAAGGGTTTTCATAGGTCAACATCGGCCTCAAACTGAATGACGCTCAACCCTTCCAAACGTGCTTTATTGCATTCGATAGCCACCATTAACGTCGATCATTGCGCCCGTAACATAAGCCGCGTCAGAACTCATAAGGTATGCTACAGCACCAGCGATATCTTCAGGCGTTCCGATGCGATTGAGCGGAATATTAACGGCCACAGATGCATCATTTTCCGGAGAAAGGGATTGGCGGAGCATCGGAGCATCGATCAGTCCCGGCGCGACTGCGTTAACAGTGATACCCAGATGCGCCGCTTCGCGCGCCCCTGCCTTCACCAATGCCATAACAGCACCCTTAGAGGCTATATAGGCTGCGCTGGAACGATAGCCGCCGAGCTGAGCCGCTACCGAGCTAAACCCTATGAAGCGACCGTTTTCAACCTTACCGCGGTCAGCTGAACGCAAAAATTCCCTCAGGAGAAGAAACGTTCCGGTCGAATTAACGGTTTGGGTCTTATCCCAGCTCGCCAGATCGATATCGACGATCCGCGGACGATCTCCGTTAGATGCGAACAATAATATCCCAGCCGCAGCCACGACTTGATGAATTGGCGTTCCCTTTTTTTCCGCCTCGGCGAAGGCTGCTATGACTGCACTTTCGTTAGCCACATCCAGCGCTATCGCTTGATGACCAGAACCGGGAATTCCAGCAATGGATGCCTCTGCCGCATCGAGAGAAATATCGGCAGCCAAAACCTGATGCCCATCGTTTGCAAGCCGGCGAACGACGGATTTACCAATGCCACCTGCAGCACCGGTTACGAGACAAATACCACGCATGAGAGATGGTCCTCCACTTTCGTTGTGAGTGCAATGAACACATTTATTGGGTAAAAGCAAAATATATTTGTCTCTAACTCGCATTTTGGATACATTATTCCCACATCGAACGTAGGATCATAAATGGACCCGCTGACAAGCACGGAAGTAGCCACGAGCCAATTGCGCGAAGCCATACTGAGCGGCGCGCTTAAACCGGGTGAAAAATTGCATCAGGATCGGCTTGCCGAAATGCTGCAGATTTCGAGGACGCCTTTGCGCGCAGCCTTGACTACCCTTTCGCAGACCGGCCTGGTGTCCTATGAAAGCAATCGTGGGTTCTATGTGCGGGAATTTTCATTTGCCGATGTGGCCGGCGCTTTTACCGTGCGTGCGCAACTTGAGGCTTTGGCGTGTCGGCTGGCTGCTGAGAATATGACCGAAAAAGACGCCAACTATCTGTTCAAGCTCGTCGCAGACGGTGACGCGCTATTGGAAAAAGGTGCGCTTCTCGCGGAACATCTACCTGAATATCGCCAGATGAACGTTGGCTTTCATACAACAATCATTGGTTTGGCAAAAAATCCATGGATTCAAATTTTCGTCGAGAATCTCCAGAACGTGCCTATAGCTTCTGATCGTATCATCATATGGCGTGATTTCGACGTCATTAAGCGCTCACATGATGACCACCGCCGTATCGCCCGGGCCCTTTCGAAGCAGCAAGGCGAGCGGGCAGCAGCGATCATGCATGAACACGTCTTGTTCGCCTTTGAACATCTTCAAGAACATCTCAAGCTTTATCCGCAGGATTTCCTTCGGATGCCACTCGCCGAAAAACCAGCAAAAAGCCGGCTCGGCTCCTCTAAAAACCGTAGGAGAACGGTATGACATTGCGCCTTTTCTTTTCCCCGGCATCGCCTTACGTCCGCAAGGTCATGATTGCGGCCTATGAACGCGGTCTGGCCGATCAGGTAGAAAAACTGAGCTCTGCTGCGGGGCCAGTGAAGCGCGATCTAAACATCGTGAAATATAACTCGAGCGGTAAAGTGCCGTGCGCTTTGCTTGAAGACGATACCCCACTCTTCGATAGTCGCGTGATTTGCGCCTATATCGATTCCATCGGAGTGAAAGGTGACAGCCTGTATCCGACGGACCGTCGGTTCGAAGTTCTGACGCTCGAAGCCCTGGGGGATGCCATTCTCGACGCATGTCTTCTGCATCGCTATGAAAACGTAATGCGCCCAGAAGAAAAACGTTGGGATGACTGGTCTCGGGGACAGATGGAGAAGATTGATTCCGGCCTTGACGATCTTGAAGGTCGCTGGTTCGATGAACTTGCGAGGGAATTCAGCGCGGGATCCATCGCGGCTGCCTGTGTACTAGGATATCTTGATTTTCGGTTTCCGGAAAAAGATTGGCGTTCTACTCACCCAAAATTGACTGGCTGGTTCGAGGAAGCTTCCAAACGAAACTCTCTTACCGAAACGTTTCCTCACACATAAATTGTTGACAAACAAAAGGCATCTCCCGTGACCTTATCTCTACGATAACGGCCGCGGGAGCCCTCTCCATGGAACAATAAAGTTCATTCCACAATGACCGCAATATAAATAGTTTTACAATATCTGAATAAATCCAAAAATTACTTTATTGTAAAAGTTATTATTTCCTCGCAAAAGCTTAGTATATCCTTTTTTAATCTAAAATTCTTTTAATAAATTCTCTGTAATAAATTGCTGCCTCATCTTAATTAATCACTATTGACATTAAATTGCGTGATCGTTCTTCGAGCGTCATTAGCCTTCATGTGAAGCCATCTCAAGTCCAGTAGGCATTTGTGACAGCTTTGTCAAAAGTTGCGCGATTGGCTTCCTTATCTCGTCGCTTTTACGCCAATAAACACTCATTATACCGACTTCTTCGAGATCGAAGGATAGAATGCTTAGGATGCCGTGGGCGGCGTAAAGACTTGCGCCCCTGAGCATGGAAAATCCTACCATATCCGAATTCACTATGAGATTCATATTTATGGAAGCTGAATTACTCTCGAGAAACGCTGAGGGAAGCGACCAATTGTTTCGGGCGAGCGCACGTTCTAGCGCGAATCGAGTCGGAGTTCCTGCCGACCAAACCGCCAACGGATATGCTACAATATCATCCCAGGTAATGCTGGATTTGGTTGCAAGCGGATGGTCAGCACGAGCAGCAACGCAAATCGAATCAGCATAAAGCGCTTCTTCTGAAATCCCAAGGCTTGGATCAAAATGCAAGCCCGTTTGGGCGACCAACAAGTCGATCTCGTAATCAATCAGTTTGGTCTGCAATAAAGACACTGCGCCTTCTGTTATACGAATATGAGTTCGCGGAACACTGTGAAGGACTGATAACAACGCCATCGGCAATGCATCAATTGACGATGCTCCCGCAAAGCCAACTGAGATTAACGCGCTTCCTTTATTGGCGAGCACCTCCATTTCATCCCGAAACGATGTCAAGGCTGTTCTTATACGAACCGCATGGGCGCAAGCCGCTCTGCCATGCTCGTTTAGCAGAAGGCCCTTACTCCCCCTATCAAAGAGTACCAAGTTTAAATCATCTTCAAGCTCGCGGAGCATTTTCGAAACACCGGATTGATGCATATGCAACTCGTCCGCAGTCCGCGTTACGTTCAACGTTCGCGATAGACTAATAAGCATGTCCAGATGTCTAACGCGAATTTTTCTAAGCCAGTCCATTCCATATCCAATTCTGTATCAATAATGCGTTTTTCATATTGGATTTGCTCTGCCTTAAACGTCAAGATGATTATCTAAGCTGAATCAGTCAGCAGATATTCAGGAGGAGATAGCGGTGTCACACTTGGCGCTCGAACGACCACCAATTCTAAAAGGTTTTGATCCCTACGCAGAAGAGACGATCATTAACCCTTATCCTTTTCATTCGGCGCTGATAGATCTCGCGCCGGTCGTAGAACTCGAAAATTATGGTTTTTACGCGGTTGGTCGATACGCTGAAGTTCACGCTATCCTAAATAACTGGAAAGATTTTAGCTCGGCTAGCGGGGTCGGCATTCAAGACATACGCAAACCTGGGAAGTTTCGTATTCCGAGCAAACTCGTTGAGGCAGATCCACCCGATCATACCATGGTTAGGAATGCCTCGACTAAGATTCTTTCGCCCAAAGTCATCAGAACTTGGCGTGAGTTGTTCGAGCAGAAGGCAGCAGAATACATTTCCAAGATACTGGACATGGGCGAATTCGACGCTATGGCGGATCTCATTGAACCCTATATTATGGAGGTATTTTCTACTGCTGTAGGCGTTGACTTGCCGCGAAAGAACGTCTTAGCGATTGGCGAAATGCGCTTCAATCAGACCGGTCCGGAAAACGCACTCTATCGACGAGCGATGGAACGCGCGACACCTTATCTTGATTGGTTCGAACGTAGTGTCGAACGAACAGGCGTCATTCCAGGTTCGCCAGCCGGACAACTTTATGAAGCTGAAGATCGTGGAGAACTTCCTACCGGTGGAGCAAAGAATGTTATTCGTTCTCTAGTAGGCGGTGGAACAGATTCCACAATCGCGGGAATCGGTGCCTGTATCTACCACCTTGCTAACTCCCCAGAACAAATGGAGCTAGCTAAAGAAAACCCGGCACTGATGCGGACTGCATTGGACGAGGGGATCCGTATCGAGTCTCCCTTTCAAGTTCTGTATCGCACGCCAAATAAACAGATGGAATTCGCTGGCTTGCGTCTTGAAGCTGAGCAAAAACTGGGGTTGTGGCTTGGAGCAGCAAACCGTGATCCGCGTAAATGGGAGCGGCCAGACGCATTCCTACTCGACCGGAATACTGCCGGCGTTCACGTTGCCTTCGGTTCGGGTATCCACGTCTGCATTGGACAAATGATTGCGCGACTAGAGGCGGAATGCCTCCTAACTGAATTTGCCAAAAGGGTAAATCGGATTGAGCTCGTACAACCTGCCGAACAACGACCGATGAACCAGATGCGTTCGCACGCACGCATCCCTCTTCGCGCAATCGCGCGGTAATTCGCGAAGAAACGGAAGTCAGAAAATGAAAGCGATATTTATAGTCCCGGCTGGGAACGAAGTAACCGTAGATGTGGAGTCGGGCGTAAGCTTGATGCGCGCCGCGACAGCTCATGGCGTAGATGGGATTATCGCCGATTGTGGCGGTTCAGCAAGTTGTGCGACCTGTCATGTGTTTGTGGATGAGGAGTATTTAAAACGCCTGCCAATACCCAGCAGCAATGAGGAGCAAATGCTTGATTGTACTGCTGCTGACCGCAAAGCCAATAGTCGGCTCAGTTGTCAAATTGTAATGTCGGAGAATTTGGAGGGCATCCGTGTCACCGTCGCAGATCCCCAATTGTAATCGAGATCTTTCAGGCCAAGCGATCATTGTTGGTGCGGGCTGCGCCGGAATTGAAACTGGCCTTGCCTTGCGCAGTAATGGTTGGGTCGGCCCGATCACTATTTTTGATGATGAAAACACATGGCCTTACCATCGACCACCGTTATCAAAAGCATTGCTAAAGGGTAGCATTCCTGAAGGCGAATACCGTAATAGAACCGCTGAGGTTATAGCTCGTGCCGGTATCGATCTCCATGTAGGTAAGAAAGTTGAGGCTATCAATCGAATAACCAAGACGATTCATCTTACGGGGAAGAACTCGGAGTATGAATACTCAAGTCTGATATTAGCTACTGGTGGCCGAGCTCGCGCCCTTGAAGGCTTCCCGCAATTAGTAGACTGTCGGAACGTATACACACTGCGAACTCTAGCTGATGCTGAGAGAATACGATTTGCTTTGCCATCATGCAATCGTCTGGTCATCGTAGGAGGAGGCTTCATCGGGCTGGAAATTGCTGCGTCTGCAAAAGCGATGGGAGTAGATGTCCAGATTCTTGAGGCCGGAAGCCGTGTGCTGGAGCGCGCGCTGCCAAATATTCTATCAGATTTTTTTCATTCACTGCATCGGGAGGCTGGTGTCGAGATCAACACTGGCGTGGCCATAGAAGGTTTCAGAATCGACAGTGCAACTAAATCCGTGAGTGCTGTTTACCTGGATCATAATTGTATCGCATGTGATATGCTCGTGGTAGCGGTTGGACTGGAACCCAATACCGGACTTGCCAAAGATGCCGGGCTCCACGTATCAAACGGTATAATAGTAAACGAATTTCTTCAAACTGATGACTCAGCAATCTTTGCTATAGGGGACTGTGCACGTTTCGACAGCGAACGATATGGAAACGCCATACGCTTAGAGTCCGTACCAAACGCAATCGCGCACGCCCGTAGGGTCTCGGCCGTGCTATGCGGCACTCGGATACCGTCAGAAGAAATCCCATGGTTTTGGACTGATCAGTTCGATGTGAGCCTAAAAATTGCCGGCCTACCGCAGGAAGCTGATCAAATAATTATACGCGGTGACATTAATAATCGCGAGTTTTCTGTCATTTTTCACACGAACGGTCGCGTTAACTGCGTATACTCGATCAACCGCCCTTCCGAGTTTGTTGCCGGCAAGCGATTAATTGAAAAAGGCCTTCAGCACGATGTTGCTCAACTTTCGGACGTTAATACACCGCTCATATCTATTACATCTCGATGATGGCGGTATTTTGTAATTTCAACACCTGAGTTGCCTCCGGTTCCGAAACAAGACAAGTGTGAGCCGGAGAATATTCGGCCACACTGGCACTATTTGCAGACTGATTAGGATCTCAAATGTATTGCTGGGCAGTGTGGACGCGTTTGAGCCAGCATCTAGCAGTAGCTATATGGACATAAGCTCTCAGCAATTTTGTTGTATAGGGTGGTAATGGCATAGTTAATTTTCCGTCTGCCAAACATCCGTGCAATTATTTGCGTCGTTTATAAAGCGTACAATCATATCTCATCATCATGCGGCGGTTTGCTGTCCAGGGAGTTACGTGACCCATATTGCACTGACAAGATCATTACCTATCGCAACCGCATAATAGCCTTTATCAGCGAGAAACGTCTGTGGGCTAGCTCGGCTGAGCTGTCTGTGTATCATAAGCCTTGCAACCTGCTGTCTCGCCAACCGTTAGGTGGAAGGCAAACGTTCTTACTCTGGCATAAGCCAGGCTGTGACGTTTCAAAAGCACATTACTCGTTATAAATTGTGACAGACAGGGAATTGGCCTTGTAAAAAATAGTAAGATATTGCGCAATAAATCATTTACATATAAAAATTATGTAATAAAGATATTACAACCAATGATACCCTGTAATTTTCGTTAATATGAAATGCCAGATACATACCGTATGCATCTGGCATTCAACATTGATATAATATTATCCTTTTATGATTTTTTAAAATTCATGCAAGCTTTTCATCGAATGGTGTATTAGTATAACTATTTGAAGCTTCTTTCTCATCTGTATATCGAAGAGTTTGATTTTTAGCTTCCTTGCGTCTAAATGGGCCAGGCAGAAGCAATACAGAGACAATGGAAATTGCAGAGACAATCAAGAGATAAACATATAGTCCGTAAATCGTCCCTGTCTTAGCATATATCGCAGTCGCAATCATCGGGGCAAAGGCCGATCCGACAATTAGTGATAATGTATACCCTATCGAAACGCCAGTATATCTAATCTCAGTTTTAAAAGCTAATGAGAGTAACGAACCGGTAACTGCACATGCAGGGGCCATAGCCAATCCATAAACTAGTAGGATTGCTAACATCAAGGCCCATGGCTGTCCGAGATCAATGAGATAGATTGCCGGTCCGCTCGTAATACACATCGCAACGGCGCCTAGCATGTAAGTTGTTTTTCGACCTATACGATCGGATAGAGCACCGAAAACTGGACAGAGCGCTGTTAAAACGATGGCGCCGATAAACACTCCCAAGAGTGCCCAATTACGATCAATTCCTGCCACGGTCGTGGAATATGAGACGAGATATGACATCACGATGTATGATATCACGCCTTGGCTTAGATAGATGCCGGCGACGATTAGAATTTCACGCCAGTGTTGACTTAACGCAACTGCCACCGGCAACTTTACTTCGCCTCGTTTGGCGGTAACACGTTCAAACTCCGGGCTTTCAGTAGTTGTAAAACGAATTACCAATCCGACAACCACCAGTAATGAACTAAGCAGAAATGGTACGCGCCACCCCCACGTCAGTAACTGATCATCGGTAGTAAACGTCGATACGGCGAGAAAAGCCAGCGTTGCGGTAGCAGTCCCTGCAGGCCCTCCCATTTGTGGAAAAGAACCATAAAATCCACGTTTAGCTGGCGGCGCATGCTCGACGGCCATAAGAGTCGCTCCTCCCCATTCTCCTCCGACGCAGAAACCCTGAACAAGTCGTAATATCGCGAGGGAAACAGGGGCCCAGATGCCAATCTGAGCATAAGTTGGAAGCGTACCCATTAGACAAGTCGCAACTCCCATACCAATCAGTGAGAGAATAAGCATTCTCTTACGACCAATCCGGTCGCCAAAATGTCCAAATACTACGCCACCGATGGGTCGAGCAATGAACCCAACCCCCAATGTAGCAAACGCCATAAGAGTACCCATAAGGGGCGTGCTCTCAGGAAAGAATATTTTGGGGAAAACTAGAGCGGCGGCCGTGCCGAAAATAAAAAAATCATAGTACTCAATTGTGGTGCCAATGAAACTGGCCAATGCCACCCGAAGTGAGCTGTTTTTGGCAGTTGTCATACGTGTCTCCTCCACGTGCAGATGATTTATCATCACCAGCTCAAGATTCAGCTCATTAACATGATCGGGCCGACCTAGGGCGGGTGTTCTTGATTGATTGTTTCAAAAGTTTTTAAGGATCAGATGAGCATTTCGCCGTCACCAATGGAACAGCTATTCTTCAGTTGCCCGCCTAGCGGGCAATCTTTACCTGCACCTTCCAACCAAGCTTATCACCTTTCATCGTAAAGAGTGTATTCTTTTGCAATAAATGATGAGCGTGAATAAAATTTATTGTGCTCTTCTTTTCCCGGTTTATCGACGCCTTCTGACCAGAACGATAGGATCTCGTTCATGTCAGACAATGAATCGAACCATATCTCTTCTACAAAGTCGATGTGCAGCTCTTCAAGGTTTCTTCCTAGCCACTTACTCGTGCCTGCAATGGTAGTATTGATTGCCCACCCTTTTATAAGTTGCTGCAACGGTTGAGAGACGAGTAAAGAGCTGAGCCGCTGTCTAGTGTCGCTACGTAATAGATCGTTATCCGCGCCTTCGTGCAAATGAGAGAGAATAATCAGTTTCACTTGGCCACTTCCTGGAACCAGTACCTCTTCCGTTGCAGCTATAACTGCAGTCCGGTCCAGATCAAGAAAGTTCAATTCGTCCGGTCTGACAATCTCGCGAAACGCATCTGTGCGAGAAAAACTATCTTCATTGGGAGATTCGCCTGGAATCCAAAATTCCGCGATACCGCTATAGACAAAATTATTCCCCACAGGTGATTGGCCTGTTATGTGATTTTGCACATATCTTTGGCGCCAAGTACCATAGTTTGGCAACGATGCAATCAACGGTCCATGGGTACCTAGCCAATAGGCGGCGAAAGCGTCATCGGTCATGCCCTGTTTCGGAGTCAAAAACACAAGCTTCTTGATCTGCATAAAACGTCTCCTTTATAGTATAAGAAAACTGATAGAAAAGCGGAGCAAATGGGTTAATTCGTTTGTACCAGCTGTTTAAATATCAGTTTTTAGAGTGACCATTCGTCAGTTAAGTCGTTGGCCATATTCAATGACAGCTTCGTGCGCGAGTGCGCGTATAGGTTCCTCGCACGTTGCAAGTACTCGTTCAACTGAAAGAGCTTTTCTGATCCATATAAGCGATATGCAACCGAGCACGTCCCCGTCATAGATTAGCGGTACTGCCAGGCCTGCTGTATCAGGCTTAAATTTTCCGTTGTATCGAACTGCGATACCTTTTGCCTTGATTTTCTGTAGCATGATCGACAATCGTGTTTCATCTAAGAACGGTGCGTCGTCTTGTTCTTTTAAGTTTTTTAGCTGTTCGACCATGATTTTTTGCTGACTGTGAGACACATGGGCGAGATATGCTCGACCGGCTGCTGTGCGTAGCAAAGGGACTCTCCGACCAACCATCGAGTGATCTATCGACATAGGGCTGAGAGTGTGCGTACTATCAATCACAACCATAGTACCATTATCGTACACCAAGAAATCAATTGGCCAGATGAGTTCCTTTGCGTACTTCCTGATCAATGGTTTTAGAATTTCGGCAAGCTCAGATTCTGAACGAAAACCATCGCCGAGTGTGGCAGCTTTATTCGTTACTTTGAATCGTTGGTCGCCTGAATTGAAACTGACATAACCATCAGCGTCTAGTGTTTGGAGAAGTCTATAAACAGTTCCTCTCGAAAGATTTAGCGATCTGGCTAGCTCGCCTGCTTTTGTTCCTCCATGCGCGCTGAGAAAACTTAGAATATCTAGGCCACGCTTTAGTGAACGAACTTGATTATTCATGAATTCACCTGATAAGTCTCTAACTGGACTTGCTTGTCTTTGAGAGGAATTCATTATAAAGCCACGGACAATCCGGTACGCCGGGCGCTCTCACTCCCTCGCGAGCTGCTTTTAGCCTCATTTCACGCAGTGCAAGACGCGTTTTATCGTCCTCTTCTAAATACAATCGGTCATGGCCCCAGAAGCTCGGTCCGGCAACTGTTTCATGCGGTTCCCATGTGGCCTCGTCGATTATACGCCCGCCCCAACCGCTTTCTACGAAGAACCCGGACGGAGTATTGGCATAAAATGATGTCATCCAATCGTTTGTGTGTCTGCCCAGGGTATATGCCACTCGACCCTCTTCAAGTTGAGCCAGATCGTACCCTTGCCCCACGTCATCGAGATTCTGGTACTCAACCATAAAATGATGGAAGCCCTGCTTACCTGAGCCAACCATTGCAAGACTATGATGGCGATTGTTAACGTGGAAGAAGTATAGAGGATAAGGTTCGTGACCGTAATCCGTAACTGAAAATCCCAAAACATCACGGTAAAACAACAATTGAGATTGGATATTGTCTACATGAAGAACGGCATGTCCCATCCCATATGGTCCGGTTTTGAAGCCATCGATGGGGCGTCCTGGAACAAAGGGATCGGAAGCGATCATCGGCTTCCAGAAAAGTTCAACGCGGTTGCCCACTGGATCATTAAAGTAAATTAACTCTGTAACAAACCGCTTATCTGCCAGCCTTTTGGAGCCAAGTGTCACTTTCGTACCGGCCACTTCCAGCTTGGCAGCGTACCTCGCCAGATCATCTTTTTCAGTTACTTCCCAACCCATGAATGACAAAGTATCGCCGGGTTCATCAGTGACCAATAGACGTTGTCTTTGATCATCCATACGAAACGCCAAGGCTTTCCCTCCACGGTCAATCTTCTGCATACCCAAAAGCCCGCCAGCGAAATCAGCCCAGTCATCCAGTAGTGGTGAACGGATACCCAGATAGCCCAAAGCACAAACGGCCATTGTAAATCCTCCGTATTTGATAAACCGACTCTACCTCAGACGTGAGGCTTATTGTCGTCCAATTCAGTGGTGTTCGCCTGGTGGGCAAATAGAGATCGACCGGAATGTCGGAGACAGTCCGGTCTATGAGTGCTAGTGGAACGTCCGTCCGCCGTCGACAGCGAGTGTAATCCCAGTAACGTATGAAGACTCATCAGAAGTCAGGAAGAGTATCGATGATGCTATTTCCTTAGGGGTCGCGAACCGTTGTAACGCATAGTTTCCTATGACCGTGGACTTAATCTGTCCATTTGCGTCCCTAATCACCGTCTCTGTCATCGGCGTGTCCACCATTCCTGGACACACGCAGTTGACCCTTATTTTGGGAGCGAATTCAGCAGCCAGTGATCTTGTTAGAGATATCACGCCGCCCTTGGATGCCGCATAAGCCGCTGTTCCGGGCCCGGAGGGTACCAGAGCCACACCAGAACCGAGTGTCACGATCGTCGACCGCTCCAGTTTCTCGAGGTAGGGAATGGCTGTTTGGCAGACATTAAACGTTCCAGTGAGATTTACTGCAAGCGTACGCTGCCAAATATCGGGCGGTGTATCGAGGAATCGTGCCGTATCGAAAACGCCCGCTGTGATCACCAAACCGTCAATTTTTCCTAGAAATTTGGCGGCCTTTTCAAATGCTGTCGTAACGGACGACGCCGAGGCAACGTCAACTTGGATTGCGGTGCCACCGCACGATTTAGCCACTTCTGAGGCCGTTTCCAAACTCCAATCAAGGATTGCCAGTTTGGCCCCTTCGGAAGCGAAACACTCCGCAGTCGCTTTGCCGATACCAGATCCAGCGCCAACGATCACGATGCTTCGTTGGTCCAACCTATTCCCTGAGCTCGTCATTTCAACCTCCTTTATGCAGCGCGTGCACCGTTCGCGGCAAGCCAACCACCATCGACTACCAGTACTTGGCCTGAGATAAACGCTGCTTCTTCCGAGGATAAGAAGTGAACCGCGTTTGCTATGTCTTCAGGCGTTCCCACCCGAGGGAAGGGAGTGCTTTCGACCATCAGACGACGAAACTCTTTATTGTTCTCGATGCGATCTTTCGTCATTGGTGTCTTAATCAACCCTGGCGCTACACCATTGATGCGAATCCCCTGCGGACCGTAGTCTGCAGCCATCTGGCGCGTAAGACCCACCATTGCTGCCTTCGTGACCGAATAGACTCCTCCGCCTGCACTTCCACGAAAGCCGAAGATGGAGCATATATTGACCATCGCTCCACCGCTTTTCAACACAGAGAGTGCAGCTCGGCTAAAGCGGATTTGAGCACGGATGTTAACGTCCAGAAACCTGTCGATCTCTTCGTCACTTGTATCACCCACGGGTTTCGGTCGCCCGATGCCAGCATTATTAACCAGAACGTCCAGCTGCCCGAATGACGACATGGCAAGATCTATCGCTTCTTGGGGGGCGTGGGTATCAGTTATGTTCTGACAAAGGGTTTTTACCCGATCCGGAGCGAGAATGGAAAGCTCCGCCAGTCCTTCGTTCGTGATGTCAGTGGCTACTACTTGATATCCGCCGTTTAGGAATCTCTCTGCAGTAGCGCGTCCTATCCCTTGGCCAGAACCTGTAATCAATGCAACTTTCATTCTATCCTCCACTTGTTTTTATCGACAGATAAATCTCGATCTACCTGCCCGTCCTTCCCAAAATCATCTTCAAGATATTCTTAGCCAATACTGAATTGTCGACTTGATGTCCGCGCCATGCAACGTGCTGATCTGGCCTAACCAGGATCAGGGGCATTTCATAGATTTGCGCGAGATCTCCGGCGTCGACCTCGACTAATTTCAGTGGAACTCCGAGGGTTTCCGCAGCTTCAATAAAGTATTGTCCGGCGCCTTTCGGGCCAAAATTGAGCAATGTGAACCAGTCCCCCAGATGATCGAATAGAGCTGTGTCATCCGGAAGAAAAATACTCGGAAGCCGAGCTCCTGGTACAGTTGTCGGCACATAAACCGCAGGATCGTCTGTAACGTTTGCGTCAGCTTCCGCTATCACAGCGTTAGAATTTGAATACACATAACCAAATTCTATACCCCAAGCCTCATTTTCGAGGTTTCCGAGACTTGCTATGCGAGCGGATGCTTGCGCGCGCGCGGCATCACCTTCCGCACATTCCGCAAACAACAAATCATTGTAGAGAGAACCGATGGCACGCCGCACATCATTGTTATCTTCCGCGGCTGCGCAATTTCGGATACCAACGGGAAGTCGTTCGGCCTCATAGCTGTTGAGGAGTGCCGGACCTGCAAAACCTTTAACGACTGCCGCAAGTTTCCAACCAAGATTCGAAGCATCACCGATCCCGGTGTTCATGCCGTAGCCGCCTGTAGGAATGTACTGGTGCGCTGCGTCTCCAGCTATGAATACACGACCCCTCCCGTAGGACTCAGCCACTAGCAGATGAGGCGCCCAAGGATTAGCGACTAATATTTCGGCGTCAATATCGCGCCCAACGAAGCGTCGAAGCAGAGCGCGGGGATCGACGTCATCCACTTCACCATCTGGGAACCGTGAGTGGAGCGTCCAGATGCTCTCATCGTCCTGTGCGATAAGCGTTCCGTAGGCGGACTGATAGTGCCAGGCAACACCCCAGCGCATCAGCAACTCCTTTTCCGTGGATTTAAAGTGTGTCATGAACCGTTCCATGACACGGGGCTTACCTTCAAACTCTATTCCAAGCGACTGGCGAACCTGACTGCCACCTCCATCACATCCAACCAAATACTGACAACAAACCGTCTCAATTGTGTCGGTAGCCAAGTTTTGAAGAGTGACAGTCACACCATCATCAGTCTCTTCGAATGATTCAAATCGGGTTTGGAAACGGTGTTCGATTTGCGAATGTCGTGCAATCGCCGCTCTCAGTACGGGTTCGATGACGACCTGCGATACGCGCATGGCAGGCTCAAGAGATTGCGTACCATCGTTCGTGTTGCGGATCTTCAGCCGCATTTCGTCAACCGAAGGATAAGCAAAACGGTAGAGTTCGGAACCCGTGAAGTCAGTTATCCAGGAGACATCAAATCGATGAGAGCTGGGCACGGCAGCAGCTCTAAGTTCATCGGCAATGCCAAGCGAACGAAACAGCTCCATACTGCGACCGTTCGTGATATCCATCTTAGGATGCTTTGTGGTTGTCTCATTCCGCTCAACCACAAGGCAATCAACTCCTCGTTTCGCGAGCTCGAGTGCCAGTGTCATCCCAACTGGGCCACCGCCTGCTATCACCACCGATGTTTTGATCATCTGTCGTCCTTCCATGTAATATGCTAGAATTTAAGAGCTTTGGGCGCACTGATGCCCTCTAAACCATCGGTCATTGCTTCATCCTTATATGCTCTGCAGTCTCAAGAATATGCTGCCTCATGACCTGTCGAGCGGCCAGAGGATCACGGCGTTTAGCTGCGGCAATGATGGCTTCGTGTTGGGCATGGGCGCGATCTAGGCGCTGTGCGAAGATGTTGTGACCAGTCGATGCAACGAAGAAGTCGCTTCGATCGCCTAATGTCTCGACGACTTCCGCAACCGGCAATGAGTGTGATGCCCTTCGCATCTCGAAATGAAGGCGGCGGTTCAGTTGCCGGTATTGAACTCCAGTCTCCGATGGGTTCATGTTAGAGGTTCGAAGCATACCTATCTGCTCAGAGATCGATGTCATCATCTCAATATCAGCAGATGTTGCTCGCTCTGCCAGCAGCTCAGCGATAAGAGCCTCGGCCTTCGCAAAGAGCCTGTAGAAGTCTGTGATTTCTTCCACCGAATAGTGCCGTACTTGGCATCCCACCTGTGGTAGTATCAAAACAAAACCCTCGAGCGCGAGACGCTTCAGTGCTTCCATTATAGGCTGTCGGCTCACGTCTAGTTTTTTGGAGAGTAGTTCTACTTGGATGGCTTCACACGGACCCAGCTGTCCGTCTAGGATCATATCCTTGACGAACGCATAGACGTAGTCCGCCAGTCCCACTCGACGGTTGCTGTGTTTCACCGAAACAACTTCGTTGTTTTGTGCTGAGGCTACGTTAGTTAATGGCCCTGCCCGTTTAAAACCATCCATGTCGTAGACTCAAGCGGCTTCGTCTACTACAGAGTTCTTAAGAATCCCTATTGACGAGATTTCGACTTCGACAGCATCGCCCGCTTTCATAAAGACAGGAGGATCACGGAATAGACCGACGCCCCCTGTAGTTCCAGTAACAATGACGTCGCCGGGAAGAAGGGGCGTAAAGGTTGAGCAGTATGCAATGAGCTGCGGAACATTGAATACCAGATCAGAGATCGGTGCTTCCTGCATGACTTCCCCATTCAGGCGGGTAATCAGCGTAAGCTTGGACGGGTCTGGGATCTCATCAGTAGTTACCAGCCAGGGACCAAATCCGCCAGTCTTGTAAAAATTCTTTCCCGGTGCAAACTGAGACGTATGACGCTGCCAGTCGCGAATAGAGCCGTCGTTATAACACGCATAACCTGCAACATAATCCAGAGCATTCTCGACGGGTACCCGACGGCATGCCTTTCCTATCACGACGGCTAGTTCACCTTCAAAATCGAGTTTCTCAGATTCGTTCGGTCGAAGAATAGCTTCTCCATGACCAACCTGGGAGGCAGCCACGCGTGTAAAAATCACAGGATGTTCAGGTACTGGTCGTCCGGTTTCTTTAATGTGTGTGGCATAGTTAATGCCGATACAGAAAATCTTATCCGGGTTGGGAATCACTGGTAGGTATGTGACATCTTTAGCATCAATTGACGGAGCTTCTTCCGCTTTCGACGCATCAATACCCATCGCAAGTGCAGCGCGCAGATCCGTCGCCGCTCCTGGAAGAGCACCAAGGTCTGCAATTTTTCCGCTTTTTTGAATGCCCCAGCTGTTACGACCAGAGACTGTGAAACTTACCAGCTTCATACTTTCCTTCCTCGGCTTTATAAGCCTTCATTGCTAAGTGTTTTTGACATGAGTGCGCGACGCCCACTAGATCAGTTCCAGTTGATTGCAACGGGTCGCATAACGAAGCGGTCAGCATCACCCAAGACGTGCCGACCGTTGTCGTTTATCTCCGTCCGGAGGTGCTGCCCGTATCCTTGATCGCTTTCGACCAAGTCGTATCCCTTCGACAAGGTATTCGCATCTGGCCATCGGACTAGACTGATGACGCTCGGCAACTTGGGGCCCGTGATTGCTTCAAAGGCTCCGACAAGATCAGCACCGGCGCGTTCTTTCGCCGCCAAATCGTGATTGAGAATGGCGTCACGCATGGCAACTGCTCTTCCATTGGAAGCTGCATGAATGTTGAGTTCAAAAACACCGTCATCCGTAAGAGGCATAGGTTCTTCTATACCGCTCCCATCCAGCGCCTTTAGGAATTGGATCTCATAACGCTCCACGAGTTCTGATGGCCCATTCGTTCTTGCGCGCGCTTCTTGCCAATCCGGATCGGCAGCAAAGCTGGCAAATGCCTGCGAACGTTGTTCAAAGCTATCCCAGCGCATGAGATAAACAAATACCGGAGCTCGAGGACCTGCGATGCATGTCCAACTACCGACCAAGCGAATCCCATGTTTCGGGAACAGGACGCGAATATCATTCCGGAACCGCGCAGCCATATCATTCAGTCGACCGGGCGCGATAGCATATAATCGAAGTTCATAGATGTGGTTGTCATTCTCAGCCATTTGCGTAGTCCTGAATTATATTTCAACGTGGCGGAATAGATCACTCACTGGATCAACATCCATTTGCCATCCTTAACGGTGACGAGGAAGGCGGCATCATCGCCGACGCCCCAAGGCCATGACGGATCTGAGAATGCATAAATGCTGTGCACCCCAGGAACGCGGTTAAGTTCACGCATACCGTCGCGTAACGCAGCACGGAACTCGTGGGTGCCTGGTTTGTCTTTCGCCAGCGCTTTTTCTATCGCAATGGAAAGAACTATTCCGGTGTCGTATCCGTATCCCGACAGCGCATCCGCCTTACCCGCTCCGTACTTCGCATCGTATGATTTTACGAATTCTGCTACGACGGGTTTGCGTGGTTCACTGTCGGGAAGCTGGTCGCCCACGCCGATAGCGCCGACCGCACCGTAAATCCCTTCGATAGAAGTTCCCCCGAGCTTGAGGAAGTCCTTATTCATAATGCCGTTACCATTGTAGATTGGGCCGGGATAGCCCTGGTCCTTAAGTGTGACGTTTGGAAGAACGCCAGGGGTTCCCGAGACACCCAGAAAGATAGCGTCGGGATTTGCAGCCATAAGCTTCAAAACTTGACCCGTCACGGATGTATCGGCCCGGGCAAAGCGCTCATCTGCTACGATTTGATAGCCCATCTTGTCTGCGTAAGTTTCAAGCGCCTTCTTGCTGACATCACCCCAAGCATCGGAGAAACCGAGGAAGCCAACAGTCTTTACCCCGCGCTTCTTCATATCGTTGACGACTGGGATAATCCATTTTACGGGCGGGGGCGGAACGTTAAACAACCACTGATCCCTCGAGTCGTTGAGCGATACTGGGGCCAATGGAATGATCGGCACTTGTGCACCGGCCGCGACCTGAGACATGGCGATTGCACTTGGGGTCGTTGTCGGGCCGACAATTATGTCAACCTTTTCATCGTTAATCAGTTTTTGAACATTGCGCGTTGCGATTGCAGGATCCCCCGCGTCGTCAAGAACGATGAGTTCAATTTTCTGACCACCAATCTCCTTCGGCAGGCCAAGCTGAAGTCCCTGATTTTCGGGAATGCCCTGCGAAGCAGCAGAGCCCGACAACGCCAAAACAACGCCAATCTTAACGTCCGCGAAAGCGTTGGGGATAGCAGCTAGTGTTGAAAGAAGTGCTGCAATGCCCAGGGGGATAATTTTTTTCATGTTTCTCCTCCACAAAATTGAGTTATGAGTCCCATAGTTAGCTATTTGAAGCCGTCAAATTGGCGGCTCCACCCATATAGGTTTGGATGACCCTCGGATGATTCAGCAATTCTGAAGCGTGTCCAGAAATGACCATTTCACCCGTCTCCAGCACATAACCGTAGTCCGCAGTCTGGAGAGCCGCTCGCGCGTTCTGTTCTACGAGTAAAACGCTGACATCGAGCTCTCTCAGACGGGATACAATTTGCAAGATTTCCCGGACGATGATTGGAGCGAGGCCGAGGCTTGGCTCGTCGAGCATGAGTAGTCTGGGCTTTGCCATCAACGCCCGACCGAGTGCTAACATCTGCCTCTCACCGCCAGAAAGCGTCCCTGCGTCCTGATTCATGCGCTCGGACAGACGGGGAAACAGAGCGTAGACTTGGTCGAAGTCTTGTTTCAGCTCAGCTCGGCTATGTCGCCTACGTGTGTAAGCGCCCAGCTCCAGATTCTCACGGATTGTCATTTCATTGAACAATTCGCGCGTTTCGGGAACAAGAATCATGCCGTTTTGCACTCGCCCCTGGACATCCCGACGACTGATTTCCTCTCCGTCGAAGCGGGCGCTACCACTATACTGCATTAATCCCATCAGGGCCTTCAGAAAGGTGCTCTTTCCAGCACCGTTTGGTCCAATAATTGTTACAATACGACCGGCTTCCACCTCGATCGTAAGGTCCCGGATCGCCGAGATCTTACCGTAGGAGGCACTGAGATTTTCAACCTTGAGAAAGGACATCAGGCAATTCCTCCAAGATAGGCTTCCTGAACTCTCGGATTTGCCCTGATCTCTTCTGGTTTGCCGACGGCGATCCGTCGACCAAATTCCAGAACGACTATTTCGTCTGCCAGACCCATAACAAAATCCATGTCATGTTCGACTAGGAGAACCGTCATTCCGGAATTCCTCAAATGCCGGAGCAAGTTTGCAAGTGCTTGCTTTTCCATAGCGCGCAAACCTGCCGCAGGCTCGTCGAGTATGATCATCTTTGGATCAGAAGCGAGCGAGCGAGCTATCTCAAGGAGTCGTTGTTGCCCCAATGCGAGGTTGCCGGCAAGCCCGTATGCATCGTCACCCAACCCGACTTCATTGAGCGCAAGCAAAGCGGTCTTACGGTACTGCTGCTCCTCTAGACGATCCAATTTGAACACCCCAGCAAACAGCCCAGATTTCATTCTCCAGTTGGCACCCATCAAAACATTATCGATCAGACTAAGCTTCGGACGCAGTTTTACATGCTGAAAAGTTCGAGAAAGCCCGTCAGTCACCAGTAGGCGGGCGGCCTGGCTAGTAACCTCCTTATCTGCAAAATAAACCTTGCCCTTAGTCGGCACCTTCAAACCACTGATCATATCAAAAGTGGTACTCTTACCTGCCCCATTGGGGCCAATCAGAGCAACGATCGTGCCGGGTTTGACCTCAAAAGATAGGTCGCTGACCGCTGCGAGGCCACCAAAGTTCATACCTACACCCTCAAGCCGAAGCAAAGGTGATGCCGATCCTGATCCTTCCATCGAACGGGAAAAAGAAAGGCGCTCGCTTTTTGAAATGCTCGGAAGAGCTGCCGCGGGCTTTGTCGGCAGAATAAGGGCGAGCAAGGGCGAGAGCCCTCGCGGAGAGTACTGGATCAGCAGGATGAATATGATCCCAAATATGACGACCTCTGACGTACCAGCATCGAAGCCAAGAGCTGGAAGAATATCTTGAATCCAGTTACGTCCCAGCATTACCAATGCAGATCCGACCACCGCTCCCAAGACGCTTCCAATGCCACCAATCACCGACATGAGAAGCACTTGCATGCCTGCGTTGAGATCAAACAGTGAAGGCGAAATAAACTTCTGCGTATGGGCGAAGAGCCAACCTGAAACACACGCAAGTTCAGCAGCCAAGACGAACAGGAGCAGTCGAACGCGGAAAGCGTTAACTCCGAGACTTGTTGCAAGCAATGCTCCACCCCGTAGGGCGTTAATCGAGCGCCCCATGCGAGAGGAAAGGAGGTTTGTCGCACCGATCAATGCTAGGACTAACACAGCCCAAATTAGATAGTATACCTGTTCTGGCCGCGTCAGTTCATAACCAAACGCCGTTACCGAAGGCAGATCCCCGATACCGCTATGCGCGCCTAAGGTCGTCAAGTTACCAAGAAACATGAAAACTGCAACTGCCCAGGCGAGCGTAGTGATTGGCAAGTAGTGACCACCAAGATGGAGAGTGATGGCACCCATGAGCACCGCAGAAAGACCAACTATGAGAAGCGCAGCCAATAGCCCCACCCAGGGCCCATAACCTATTTTAAGGGTTATATAGGCTGAGGTGTACGCCCCTATGCCAGCGAAGGCGGCCTGCGCGAAGGAGGTCACACCTCCCGAACCCGTCAGTAGGATTAGGCCTAACGCAGAAAGGGCATAGATGCCGACGAGATTGAGCATTGATACGCTAAATGGACTTAGCGCCAAGGGAAGTGCGACGAGTACGACAGTCGCGATGCCAAATACCAGGGAATACCGGGAACGAGGCGCAGACCGAGAGAGAGTGACTGAAGCTATCTCGGCCATTATGCGACCTCCTCTTCTTCTTCCATATGCTGGGGTGTAATGAATGTCCGCAGCAGTATAATTGGGATAATTGCGATGAAGACGATAATCTCCTTGGAGGAACTGGCAAAGAAGGAGGAATAAGATTCGAGAATACCGATGATGATCGAGCCAATAGTTGCTAGTGGATAGCTAACAAAACCACCAAGTACCGCGCCAACAAAACCCTTGAGTCCAATCATCAGTCCGGAATCATAGTAGATCGTGACTGTAGGTGCGATCAGGATGCCGACGATTGATGCAATAACCCCGGCCAGAATGAATGCAGTGCTACCTGAGCGATGGGTTGATATCCCGACCAGGCGAGCCCCATTTCTATTCAGAGCAGTCGCCCGCAATGCTTTTCCTGACAGGGAAAATCCAAAGAAGCTGGCCAAGGTCACCGCCATGAGGATTGCCACGACAACAACCGCGATCACTTGGTATGATATATTGAGGCCAAAAACATGGAAAAAGCCGCGGAATAGGGCTGTGGTTCTTGCACCTTCGGGGCCGAAGAACATGAGGGCTAACCCCGAAATCAGGTAATGAAGAACAAGGGCAACGATAAGTAGAGCGAGAGTGGAAGCGGTCTCCACCGGCTGGAATACGATGCGGTAGAGTAGTGGCGCGATTGGAACCACCAAGGCAATAGCCAGCATGACCTGGAAATACGAGTTCAGGGCAACCCCTTGTACAAGATAGCTAATTAGTGCCGGGCAAAGTGGCAAGACAAGCCAGATCGCGACCGCGCGGGGAATATCTTGGTATTCTCCTTGTCTAAACTTGGAGATGCACTCCACCCCTGTCGCAATGAGTGCAAGCACGATTAGTAGGTATACGGTACCTGGTAGCGCGTTTTGCTGAAGAGAATGAAGGGTTAATGCTGCGTAAGCTATCAGGTCGCCATAGGATGCGAAGATGATGCGGGTTGTTGTAAATACTAGAACAAATCCCAGCGCCAACATGGCGTAGACCGCACCCGTCGCGATACCATCCTGGAGCAGTATGGTCGCTATTTGAAAGTTCATAATTCCTCCCTTGCCGTTCGTCCGCGTTCGCCTGGCCACATATCTCGGCTGGCTATTGTTCGCTGGCTGACGCGCCGTTTCCTCCCGGCTAGTCAACCTATAATGCTAACATGCTAGCATGTAAAGCGGAAAGGCATCAGATCCGAAACCGCTCGTGTGACTCGTGGGTATTACTACGCTGCTATATCTGCGGTTTGTTTTGGCGTTCCCGATTCAGCGTATTGGCGATTATGTAACCAAATGTGAGCGCAGGCCCGAGCGTGATACCTGCCCCTGGATAGGTACCTGCCATCACTGAGTTCATATCATTGCCACAGGCATACAATCCGTTGATCGGGTGACCGTCGGCATTGAGGACGCGCGCGTTGGCGTCTGTCCTCAAGCCTTGTGTACTCCCGATATCTCCTGGATAGACCTTGATCGCATAAAATGGAGCGGCAGATATAGGACCCAAACAAGGGTTGGGGCCGTTAGCCGCGTCCCCGAGATGTCGGTCGTATATATTGCTTCCCTTACCAAAGTCGGGATCGTGGCCGTCTATCGCATAACGGTTATGCTTCTCAATTTCCGATTCCAACGGACCGGCAGGGACACCAATCGCCTGTGCAAGTTCGGCGATTGTCTTCCCAGTCATAAGATACTTCGTGTCGAGGAATCGCTTTCGAGAGCCGATGCCCGGTCTTACCAGACCCATCCCATATTTCCGCAAAAATCTCGCATCGCAAACCAACCATGCAGGAACTGAAAGAGACGAGTCCGCAAGCATTCCCTGCACGAACTGATGATAGGACGATGCTTCATCAACAAAACGACGCCCTGCTTGATTAACTGCGATCAGACCAGGCTTCGCTCTATCGAGAAAAAGGTGCGGAAAGCGGATTTCTTTACCAGCATCCTTCATGACTGAAACGGGGCTGAAGTTAGCAGGATCAACCACTGCGTCATCAATTACAGCCCCATGCAATACTGCTAGTTTCTGAAGTCCGCCCGTACTGCTTTTCGGAGCCATAGTGTAGTGTTGTTCAGGAGTTTGTAGTATCTCGCTCATCGTCTTGAGATTGGCTGCGGAACCTCCGCCAGCCAAGACTATGCCCAATTTCGCACGCCAGACCTGCTGTTTTCCACCATATGTTACCCGCACGGCATTAATTCGTCCGCTTTCGCTTTCGAGAGCATCAATCTGAACTTCGTTACGGAGTTCAACACCAGCGTCTGATGCAGATTTCAACAGCTGGGCAGCGAGTGAATTGCCAGCTATTAGCCGCGTTCCCCTGCCGTGAGACAGCTTTTGTGCGAGAAATTGCAAGATCATTTTGGCTGATACTGCAAAATTTTGAGGTGAACGCATAGAACCGAGTAGCTGGTCGATTTCCCTGCGACCCACCATCATACCGCCAAACACCAAGAACTCTTTGATAGGCCAGCGAAGACGAGAGAACAACTTGCCGAGACGACGTCCATCGAAAATTTGCGGGTCGAGTGCTCGCCCTCCCGGGGAAGCTCCGTCCAGCTCCGGGTAGTAATCTGGAGCGATTGGACGACTTATAAGCCGAAGCTCGGTGTGCTTGTGCATGAACGTCACCATGTCCGGCCCGTTCGCGAGGAACGCATCGACTAGATCGTATCTTATTTTGTTACCAAGCACTTTCGTGAGATAACTGCGAGCTGCTTCGACACTGTCACTCATGCCGAGTTTATGCATTTCGGGATTATTCGGAATCCATACCACGCCTCCCGAAAGAGCAGTACTTCCACCGAACTGGTGCTCTTTTTCGGCCAATAATACTTTCATGCCCAGATGCGCGGCGACAGTAGCTGTCGTTAGCCCAGCCGCACCTGAGCCCAGTACTACCACGTCGAATTCATCGTCTAATGCGTTCATTGTCTCCTCCTTAGGCGTATATAACATGCTAGCATTTATGTTAAGAAGACAAGAAAGCACTGCCGATTCTAGATAAATGGCGAAAGCAAAATTGTCGCAGAAGCAGAAAGGGGATGTTACCCCTTTATTGAATCAGCCGTCCACCGTCGACTACGAGATCCGCACCTGTAATCATGCGAGCATCATCGGACCCCAAAAAGGCGACTGCCGCAGCTATGTCATCAGCTTCTGGAAGCGCACCGAGCGGTATCAGAGAAGTCAGTGATTTCATCGCCGCCTCTTTGCTACCGTGAATGCGGATCAATTTCTCAGCAACCAGTGGAGTCCAGACGTAAGCAGGATGGACTGTATTGACCCTTACACCATATCCGAATCTTGCGGAACTAAGGGCCGCTTGTTTGGATAGGTTTTTCACCGTGCTTTTGCTCGCTCCGTAAGCAACTCCGTCCCGTGAACCAACATAGCCCGCGATCGAACCGATGTTAACGATCGCCCCGGCTTTCCTCTGCTTCATTGTGCGAATTGCCGCCTGCATACCAAGAAAAACACCGTCGACATTAATTTTGAATACGCGCCGCCATTCTACTAAGGGCAATTCATCAATCGCATGCACCTCCTGAGAAACAACGCCTGCATTATTGACCAAAAGATTAAGTTTTCCGAATTGTGATTCAGTATACTCGACAGCCTTAAGCCAACTCTCTTCAGAGGTGACGTCTAATTCGACAAATTTCCAGCTTTCAGGTCTACAGTCCAGTTCAGGTTCCAATTTAGTGGTGGGCGCCCGAAGATCGGCCAGTACAACACGTCCGCCTTCCTGAATTATCCGCTTCGCTATGGCTAAACCAAATGCACCCGCGCCTCCTGAAATAAGAGCGACACTTCTTTCATATCTCAACATGAAATCCTCCCTTAGCTGACCGTCCAGAAACTAGAGTCATAGTTCCCAATAATCAGTATCGCGAATGCACGGTTGCCCTGTTCGCGAAGTCTCTTCATTATCGATAATATTTGATATTGCCGATAAGATTGACATGGGTATAGCGGGCTCATATTGGTGTCAAGCGTCAATAGGACTCAATTCAGGCCTCCAAACTTCGCGGAAAGCGGCTTATTTGTACGAAGGATCAATCGCAGTATGATCAAGTTGTTCTCACCCATCAAAGTAGGTGGCCTTGAACTCGTAAATCGCATAGCGATATCACCGATGTGCCAGTACATGGCCAAAGCGGATGGAAAAGTGACGCCTTGGCATACGATGCACTATGGCAGTTTGGCAGTGTCAGGTGCCGGCGTGGTTATTATAGAAGCGAGTGCCGTTTCACCTGAAGGGCGCATTAGCCCGTGCGATCTTGCCATCTACAATGCTGATCAGGAGGAGCATTTTCGCGAGCTTCTCTCAAACATCCGCACGTATTCGTCCACCCCCATCGGTCTTCAATTGGCACATGCTGGTCGAAAATCGTCAAGCGAACCATTTGATTCCCCAAACCCTGTAACAATCGAACAGGGCGGATGGATTCCAATTGGTCCGTCATCCGTGCGAGTAAAAGAAAACTGGCCGGCACCCAATGAAATGTCTCTGACCGATATCGACGACGTCATTGCGAGTTTCGTATCGGCGGCAACTCGCGCTGATCGTGCGGGTTTCGATCTTATCGAAATTCATGGCGCTCATGGCTACCTCATAAGTTCGTTTTTATCCAACATCGCCAACTTACGAACTGACAAGTATGGAGGGTCTCTTGAACACCGTATGCTATTCGCAATCACACTTGCCCGCGCCGTGAGGAAAGTATGGCCGCGAAGCAAAGCGATCGGTTTCAGACTCAATGGAAGCGACTGGGTTGAGAGCGGAATTTCAGTTGAGGAAACCGCGAAAGTCGCTGCAAAGCTGAAGGATATAGGAATCGACTACGTCAGCGTTTCGAGCGGTGGGAATTCGAGTAATCAGAAACTTCCGCCGGTGACTCCTGGTTATCAGGCTCCGTTGGCGGCGAGTGTTCGCAAGCTGAGCGGACTAACCACAATGGCATTGGGGATGATATTGGAAGGGCCTCAAGCAGAAGGTATCCTATCCAGCGGTCAAGCTGATCTTATTGGCATCGCACGTGCTGCGTTGGATAATCCACGCTGGCCATTACATGCAGCACAGTCCCTTGGCGTAAAAGTCGAATACCCACGACCCCATTGGCGCGCAGCTTCTGGGATATGGCCAGGATATGATATCGTGCATAAGAAAGGATGAAATATCCGCTTCAAGCGAACTAAATGGGAACCTTGCGTCCAGGCAGGTTCCCATTGAGACAGTCTACTTTGCTAATGCTTGGAACGGCTCGCGATCAAGACGACCATGTAAATATGTTTGCACCCACTTAGAGACAGTAATCTCGCCGAATAAACCGGCTTTTCCGAATGGGTCGCCTTCGATAAAGGCCTTTGCCTCTTCGAGAGAGTTAACATCAATGATTATAAGTCCAGCATTGAACTCGCCGCTCTCGGTTTGGACGCCCCCGGAAGCGATAAGTTTAGGCTCCCAAGAGGCTAGGTAATCCATATGCGCCTGACGATGCTCCGCCCGGATATGTGCCGCATCCTGCTTGTCTTTCGTGAATACCATGTATGCCATGTTTAATAACTCCGACTCGATTTGAATCACAACTGATCAATAGATGATTATCGATAAAATGCGATTTACGCGATAAAAAAATCCGTTATTTTATTTGTCGACTATTTTTTCTGCCGCGAGTAGTAGGTCGTGGGTTGTTCTGTTGAGGTGCAAGGACAACAGGTCGGCAGCACTCGCCTCATCTCGAGCGAGTGCAGCTTGCACAATGGCCTTATGTTCACCTGCGAAGTCACGGCCAACGTGAAATCCGGAGGGACGTGACCAAATACGATACAGTTCTGCGGCATCTCGTAATTGGGAAGTCAATTTCTGTAGCCGTGGACTTCCACATCCGGAGCAAAGGGCAGCATGAAAATCCCTATGCCGTTGACGCCAAGTTGAACCGTGATCCGTCCCATTTGGTAGGGGAGTCCGTTCCAGAACATGATGAGCGGAAACCACCTCGCGCTCCCAAGTCAGATCGCCATTTTTAACACTTGAACGCAATGCGCCGACTTCAACGCTCAACCTCAAATTGGTAAGGTCGATTAGATCTGAGGTCGACAGCGTCATAACAGAAAAACCGCGTTTGGGACTCGAAATCACCAAACCTTCTTCGCTTAACCGTGTTAGAGCCTCTCTGACGACCGTTTGGCTATTTCCGAAACGTTCCGCTAAGTCAAGGAACTTCAACCTCTCTCCTGGCCGTATCCTACTTTCCAATAAATCTGCTCGAAGAGCCTCATAAACTGCATGGGTGCGGAGTTCGGAAGTTTCATTTGCGCCCATTTAAATCACCACCCTGGTCACATCAGCTACGTCTAGCGATCAAATCGCCCTTTACGCTATTTTCTATGATCCTAGGTATTAACGATAAATTGTCACCAACTCAACCGCGAGGCGTGTAGAGGTTTTGAACTTCCAACGCCTCCAAACTAGTTACGAGGATTGGGAGCAGTTAATCGCCTACAAGCATATCCAATGAGAGCATTTTAAACCAAAACCAAATAAACTTGGGAGTGCACTTAAAATCAGTATAACCTAAAGGAGTACCGCGCTCTAACCGGCACCATTATACTGTCTCGATAATTGTATGCCTCGCTGTATTTCAGCTTCCAAATTCCAGCCGATTGGCAGATCATTGAAATCCAATAGGGCCGCCATTGGCCGTTAGCCACCCCCCATCGACAACCAATACATGGCCGTTCACAAAGCCCGCCTCATCAGATGCCAGAAAATATACTGCATTTGCGATGTCTTCAGGACAGCCTATTCGTGGAAAAGGAGTCCGATTAATCAATTGGGCTTGGAAGGCAGGGTTCGCCCTGATTTTGTCGCGTGTCATAGGCGTTTCGATTAATCCTGGAGCAACCGCATTCACCCGGATGCCTAAAGGTCCGTAATCGGCAGCTAGTTGCCGCGTCAATCCAACAATACCTGCTTTGGCTATCGAGTACACTCCGTTTCCGGCATTTCCGCGAAGTCCGACTATCGAAGCCACGTTTACTATGCAAGCGCCAGCTCCCAATGCCGGAAGCGCTATTTGGCAAAAACGGATGTGAGCGCGAAGATTAATGTTCAACATGTCATCCAGGCCCTCTTCCGTTTCTTTTGTAATATCTGGGTTAGCACCACCAATGCCAGCGTTGTTTACTAAAACATCTAATCTTCCGAACCGATCAAGCGCAAATCGTACCGCGTCATCAGGAGCAGTACGTTCCGAAATATCTTGTTCGATAACAGCTGACCGTTCAGGAAATGATTGCCGTAAAGGCTCGAGTGCTTCTGCGGACTTATCCGTCACAACGACCTTGTGTCCGGCAGCAAGAAAACGCTCCGCCGTCGCACGTCCGATCCCACGTGCGCCTCCTGTAATCAACACGACCTTCATTTAAATACTCCTCAGTCTACTACCGTGCGAATACTAGATTGGATCGGCTGCGGTTCATGCTGCCGGCCCAGTCAGTGTCCGACCACCATCCACAACAAGCACAACGCCCGTAATGAATTTGGCTGAATGCGATGAAAGATATCCAACAGCTGCAGCTATATCTTCCGGTTCGCCAATCCGCCCCAGAGGTATGCGCTTGATTATGTTCACGGCGTCATTATCATCGCGATTAAAGATCATCGGCGTTGCGATTGGCCCAGGGGCTACGGCATTTACGCGAATCCCACTCTGGGCTAGCTCCAGCGCCAAGGATTTCGTGAGAGCTCCCACCGCAGCCTTTGATGCGGAATAGTGTGAAAAATTTAAAGCCCCAAACATAGCTACTGACGCCAAATTGACGATCGCACTACCTTCGGCCATTTTTGGAAGACAACGGCGTATCAGTTCCGTTGAAGCAACGACATTCACTTCGTAGTGGCGGCGGAAGTCAGCTGCAGTGAGATCCCTGAACTCCTTAACGTCGAAGATACCAGCATTGTTCACGAGGATATCGACTCGTTTCAAATCCTGCACGATGTCATCCAACGACGCATCATTTGTAAGTTCAGTGGCTCTCGCAACAATGTCATACCCCTGCTGACGCAACGAACTGGCAAGGGTCTCTAGGTCTTTCTGGTTCCTATCAACCGCTATAATCCGATTGCCTCGGCTGGCGAGTTCAGCACAAATTGCGCGACCGATTCCTCCTGCGGCACCTGTGACGATTGCCACTTTGGTGGTTTCCATGATCCATTCTCCTACAACAATCTTGTTACATTCTAGAATTTATCGAAAATGCGCACAATCCATATTTATGAGCCATATCGTCAGGAATTCATCAAAAGCTCATATTGGAACTGTGGAATGCCAGTTGATAACCCGCTTTGGGTTATTCAATCACCTCGACAAACGCGCCCCTTAGACGTTGTTCAATCTGAAGGATATGCGTCTTCATAACATTTCTGGCCGTGGCTACGTCACGTTCTCGAAATGCTTTGATAATTTCCTCGTGCTCATCGTGGGCAGTCGTTAGACGGTCCGCGAAAATCGGCCGACGCGCCGCTGCTATGAAGAAATCGCTTCGATCTCCTAACGTTTCGACTACCTCGGCGACGGGTACGGAACGGGATATACGGCGCATTTCTAAGTGAAGTTCACGGTTCAATACACGATATTGCCGCGCCGTGTAATCAGGCTCAGCGGTCGTTTCCCGTAAGCGTCCGATCTGATCGGAGATGACTTCAAGACGATTAATTTCTTGCAGAGAAGCACGTTCCGCTACGAACTCCGCCACAAGCGCTTCACCCTCAGCAAAAAGCCGAAAGAAGTCTGTCACTTCTTGCGACGAATACTGTCGAACTCGACAACCGACCTGTGGAACGATGACAACGAAGCCCTCCACTGAAAGCCTTTTAAGTGCTCCCATCACTGGCTGACGGCTGACGTCCAACTCTTCCGTCAATGCTTCAACTGACACTGCCTGTGCGGGCTCTAAATTCCCATTAAGAAGTCGTTCCTTGACAGCTCCGTAAACGAACTCCGCCAAACCTGACTGACGCGCGGAATTGCTTGCTTTACCCTGGATCGTCATCAATATTCGCCTCAAAAACGGTCACACACGGTGACAATATTTGCACAACCGTATGAGAAACTGATGACTTTTGGAAGTGCTTCCCATAATTTCATCATCAGCTTTTAACATCGTAATCCTGCTAATTCGGATCGACGATCACAATTGGCATGCCGTAAGATTACAAACGAATGCCAATTGTATCCGTCAATAGGGCCACGACGATATCATGAGAGACCCGTGGCGCCCTGACTTTGTCAGCCAGATGGCTCGAAATCGCTTCTGATCAGCCTTCAACACCCCAAAGCTTCTTGAAATTGGCACGTGTATTAATCGGCGCTTCCCACGGCTTTTCGAGATCAGCCGGAAGATTATCCTTCGTGTAGAGAATGAAGGGGCAATCTCCGCTGTATAGGAAGTCTGGGTCGTCGGTGATTCTCGATTTCATGAGTGGAACATTAGTCAGCATACGAATTGTCGCATCGACTGCCATCCACCCGGCATAGGTTGCGTCCAATGCCACCGTCGCGGCCTGTGCCTTGCCCTCTTTAATATACTTCAGGTTCTCCGGGTTCCCAACTTGCCCAACGATTTTAACCTTGTCGCCCAGTCCCGCATTCATGATTGACGGCACCATATCGGCGATCGCCGGATCATATGTGCCATAGAGATAGCTGACTTCGGGATTGCGTTGAAGAAGGCCGAGGACGCGACGACCAAGACCGTTTCCGATGTCTCCCGCGACGAAAGTCTCCTGATCAAGGGTCTTGCAGTCCGGGCATTTCTTCAGCGTTTCTACGGACGAGTTGACCAGTGTTACCACTGTGCTGAATTCCAGATCATTAAGCGGAAGCGTGATTGCCTTCCCCTTTGAACTAGAAATGATCCAGTCGCCCTGTGCTTCGCCAATCTTCTTCCAGTTTGGGCCTATATCAAACGCATAACCGTCTTTACCCACTCCACTCCCTACAAAAATTCCACCAATAATGACGCCCTTGGCATGGGCCGCGGCGATCCCCGTCTTGACGAGTTCAGGATTAATGGAATCTGCAAGAATGGCATTCGCACCCGTCGCGACCGCTTGGGTGATCAAACGGTTCTGAGTCGCGAAGTCTGACCGACCATCATAGATATCGACTTTCCATCCCAAAGTCTTAGCGGCTTCTGCGGCTGCTTCTGCAGACACCGAACAGCCGGCCAGCGTCATGTCGCACGCGATAATCGCTAGTTTGATATCTTTAGGGGGGAGGAGCTTGTCAGTTGGCCCGACCCAGTTCTGCGGCCCCTTCATTGCCGCTTGCGTCGCCTTTTCGTGTTTCGCGAGATCAAAGTCTGCCGCTCGAACGGGCGCCGAGGTGAAGACCAAAGGCGCAAGCAACGCAATCGTAAGTTTTGATAAACTAATATTCATTAATTCCTCCCGTTAAAGTTGCCGACAGTTGGACTTAAGCCGAGGACCAAACTGCCAGTTATAGTGAGGGTAGCCGCGCAACTGGATCGCATGGTTTGAAGCATCGAACCAGGGTCAGAAACACGAACGGTTTTATTTCTCCTCCACCATTCGCGCCGCCAATTTGCCGCGACATTTATATACTAGCATGCTAGAATTTGTCGATTGTTCTGGTTGTTATTGTGTTGGTATTGGTCGCCCAGAAAAGTTTCCCCGCTGAAAAAATCTATCGCGATCCTCATTGGTAGCGGATGCCGCAGTCGACTTCATGCTCTTGATAAAGGCCACGGCATCTGCGACACCTGTCCGGGACAAAACTTCATCATACCAACGCCATATGTTTGGATATTCGGCATTGTATGCCCTGCAGAGTTCACTCGGTCCATCAAAGAACATAGACATGGTGCGAAACCAGGGAAACATTGATATATCGGCAATCGAGTAAACGTCTCCAGCCAAATATCGCGCCTTGCCGAGTCGATCATTGATTTGGCGATAAAGATTTCTGGTTTGTGCCTCAAACCTAGCTTCCGCGTATTCATTCGGTGTCTCAACATAACGCCTAAAATGATTGAATTGTCCGAAGCTCGGCCCAACCGACGACATTTGCACCATCAGCCATTGGATTGTCTGGTAGCGCTCGCGACCTTCTTTCGGAAGGAACATCGAATACTTTTCACCAAGATAGATCAGAATAGCCCCCGACTCGAAAATTGTAGATATTTCCGACTGTCCGTCGTGATCATCGATGATGATTGGCATCTTCTGGATAGGATTGAGCTCCGATAACTCCTTCGAAAATTGCTCACCTTTCCAGACATCTACAAACCGAAAAGCGTAATCAACGTTCAGTTCAGTCAGCATGATAAGGATTTTATGAACGTTTGGACTGGACATGCCATAAAGAGTTATCAACGCCTTCTTCTCCGAACATAATAGCGAACAGGGAGAGTCGAAACATTTGGAGAATTAAGCCAAAAACTTCGACATCGTGGGCAGTTTGGTACATATGAGAATGTCGTTTCGAGTAGCGCTAAAATGGGCTAGCTCAGAACGGAATATCGAACCCCGCATCCAAGCGAGCGATACGCCAGATCCGCTCTTCTTTTCTCATGACAAACCGATACGGACCGGCCGTCACAAACTCGAGCTTTTTCTCATACGAACGCAATAGGGTGAGATAAGCATAGGCGGTGGCGGCAGTATCGGTAAGATCATCAATAGCGATATTAGTGAACGAATGACGGCGCTGATCCGCTAATGTTACCCAGAAGTCGGACATCCATTTAACAATCGTGCTACGACCGACAAATGGACCAATGGACGTCTCACCCATCACTGAGCCTGCCCATACACCATCATCCGTAAAACATTCACCAACAAGGTTCTCACTGCGTTCGTCGAAACCCCACCCGTAGCGGCCAATGCGCTCCGCAATAAGCACCCGATCGAGTGTTGTTCCACTATTAGCATCCGCCATACTTTCCTTCAGTTTGCAGACGCCGCTCTCGCTCGCCCAAGTCGGGACAGGATGAAGTTCGGTGCCTTGCGTTGCGGTGGTCATTCACGTTCTCCCACAAAATCTAAGATTTGAATCAATGGCCCGTCCGAGCGCTCTACATGGCCCCGACGCCCTGCATCCAGTCATTCTCTCAAAACATGGCCAATCCACCTGTGACACCCAGAACAACTCCCGTGATGTTCTGGGCACGTTCTGAAGCCAGAAAGGCTACAGCCTCACCGATGTCCTCAACTGTCTGTCCACGCTGGAGCGGAATATTAGCGGCGTTTCGGTCCCAGAGCTCAGGTTCGAGGGTATCCCATATCGGCGTTCGAACAATTCCGGGACAGATTGCATTTACGTTGACATTGTAAGGCCCCAATTCTAGAGCCATTGTTTGCGTGATCATAATGGCCGCTGCTTTGGTAGCGTTGTAGATCGTATACTCCGCAACAGCCTTCTTACCGCTGAATGAACTTATATTGACGATCTTGCCCGATCGCTGCTGCTTGAAGAGCTTACCGGCAGCCTGTGAACAGAAGAATAGCCCACGTTGGTTAATGCCGGTGACGTGATCCCATTGCTGTTCTGTGATCTGATCAAAAGGAATTTGAGCTGCAACACCGGCATTGTTTACAAGTATATCTACCGACCCAAACGCCTTGAGCGTATCATTTAACACAGAGTCCATAGATCTTGCGTTAGAGACGTCTTGCCTGACAGCGATAGCGTCGTGTCCACCCGTCCGGAGCGAAGCGGCGACGGCTTCGGCATCACTTAGGTTGATATCAGTAATCATTACTCTTGCGCCATAAGCAGCAAGTGTGCGCGATATGCCAGCTCCGATCCCTTGTCCGCCACCAGTAACAATGGCCACTTGATCTTGCAAAAACATACTGATCTATCCTCGTTTTTATGTATTCGATCGAAGTCGTACAATAGTCAGGTCTGACCCTGCGCCTTGCGGGCTTCGCGGCTCGACAAAACAACACCACCAAGCAGCATCGCCCCATTGAATACGGGCTCGAACCAGAACGGCACCCCCATCAGGCTGAGGCCAGTGAAGCCAACGCCCAGTACGAGGACCGCCAAACCAGTTCCTCGCACATTGAAAACGCCAGGCTGCACGCTGGTCGAACCAAGGAAAACCGCTGCGAAGGCGGGAAGTAGTAGTGTCGAACCATAGTTCGGATTGGCCGCTCCAGTCAGACCGAGTTGAAACATCCCGGCCAGCGCCGCAAGAACACCCGCCACGACAAAGGCGATGAGCTTAATTCGGGTTGTTGGTAGACCTGAAAGAATTGCAACGCGTTCCGACCCTCCGACAGCATAGGTTTTCCGGCCAAATGGTGTATGTTCTAACAATATATATGCGATTACGTACACAATGACTGTAATATAGACCGCGCTCCCCACCCCAAACAGATTGGTCGTTGCCAACGACGTAATCCCCTCAGGAATACCAACAGAAAGTGTACGCGAACCACTCACACCAACGCTAAGACCACTCAGCGCTATACCTATACCCAGTGTTGCAATCAGTGAGCGAATGCGAAAATACGCAACCAACACGCCATTGATGAGCCCAACCAACGCGCCAGCCACGAGCGCACCCGCTATGCATTCGGCAGTGTTCCAACCAAGCTTACCCCCCAGGGACGCAGCAACAACTGCTGTAAAGCCTAACAAGTAACCCGGAGACAAATCGAACTCGCCGACGATCGCTGGTAGCAGGACAGAAATAGCCAACATGCCAGGCACCGAAAGCATCAGCAACATGGTGCTGATATTGCTTGCTGACGGAAATGTCGAAGACTCGAAGACACTGAAGGTAATAAATAGAAGGACTAGTAGCCCCAGCAATCCGTGCCTTCCAAGGACGGCAGCGAGGGTCATTTTAGATGGAGACGTATTCATGTGAGCTCCTGATGGTGTCTTCAAATTGGCCGTGTTATCTGTTGAACTCACGACTGATCCTTTCATAGGAGACATCACCGTTACCGAATTCGGTGGTTATGGTGCCTTCATTCATAATTAGTACGCGGTCACAAACGCGCGCGAGCAAGGCTGGTTCGGTTGATGTCAAGAGCACCGCTGCTCCCTTCGTCGCGAGGCCGCGCAGGATTTCGAAGATTGTCTCACGCGATGCCGGATCAACACCAACTGTTGGGTCGTCGAGCAGAATGACCTTCGGCTGCATCAGAAGCCACTTGCCGAGTAGTACTTTTTGTTTGTTCCCTCCACTCAGAACACCAAACGGAAGTGAGGCATCGGGAGGTGAGACAGCGAGCGCTTTGAAGACGAGTTCTTCATTGTCGATTTGGCTCTGGCTATTAAGCCAGTAGGAGTCGAAGCGCGGCATGGCCATATTCTCTCGAACAGAAAGCTGCGCAATACCGCCCTCCTTCAGCCTGTCGCCGGGCAAAAACGCCAAATTTCTCTCTATAGCCGTTGCAGGAGTATGACCCGATGGAAAAACCTTTCCATCGAGACTAAATTCTCCACTTGTAACAGGTATCGCGCCAGCTATCGAGCGCAGCAAATCGCTTGCACCGTTGCCGACAGAGATCGGAATTCCAACAACTTCTCCCCGGAAGAGCTCAAGGCTCGCTCCTGCCAGGCGATTTGCAGTGACATGTTTCACCGTGAGGATCGGTCCGCTGTCCGCCGAAGAGGAACATGGAATAAAACGTCTGTCGATTTCTCGCCCATGAACATCTGAGCGGTTCACTGCGGAGCCAGGATTGAGTTCAGCTAGAATTTTTTTCTCGTTGGTTTCCGAAACTTTGGAAGAATACGCGAAAGCGCCGTCCCGCATAACGTCAACTGAATCGGCAAAATCCATGACCTCCCCAAGCCTGTGCGTAATCGTTATGACGGCCGCGCCTTCTTCTGCCAAATTTCTAACAATTTGGAGAAAGCGATTGGCCTCGCTCGAGCTTAGAGCGGCTGTGGTCTCGTCTAAGATAATCGTCATTCCCCGCGGGTTGGCGTTATGCAATGCGGTTAACAGTGCTAACGTCGCACGCTCAGCAGCATCGAGGCTCGAAACCAATGCGTCGGTTGGTAGTGATGCTCCGGCTGCGGACAACATTTCATTCGTTCGTCGCCGTAAAGTTTTCCAGTCGATAATTCCCATCCGTTTGGGAAAACCGTTGCGGAGGCCAAAAATCTCCGCAACTGTCAACTCAGCTGGAAGAGGGCTCTCCTGGTGAATAACGCGTACTCCATGCTCATCCAGTGCCTCCGCAGGCACCTTTCCCTTAAATCGTTGATTTCCATAAACAACCTCCCCTTCTTCAAAGGTATAGGCTCCGGTGAGAATTTTTATGAGCGTCGATTTTCCGGATCCGTTATTACCAAGAACGGCCCGAATTTCTCCCGGTTTGACCTTTAGAGAGATATCGCGCAGGACCATGCGTCCATCAAAACTCTTTTGAAGATTGTGGGCAGATACCGTCGGGAATCCTGCAAACGCTTCTTCTGCCGCTTTAGTTATTGTCGGATCCAATATCTCAATCCTTTCCGTCGCCGGTTGCAGAGATAACTGCTCTACCAATTGAAAGTGCGAACCGGATAAGTTGGCGACAATTACCAAGAGCTACCGACATAATTATTGGCGCTTCTGGCGATCCGCCTCACGTCATTTCGCGACGAGTCCGCCATCTATCGGAATTGCCGCGCCAGTGATGTACGAAGACATATCGGAAGCCAGGAATGCAACTACCGAGGCAACCTCCTCGGGCCTGCCTAAGCGACCAAACGGGATATTTAGCTCAGTTACCTGCCGAACTGACTTCCCTGCCAGGCTATCGGCGTATTTATCGTTCGATCCAATTTCACCAATTACCCTGTCTTGCAGCGGCGTATCAATTGGGCCGGGACAAATTGCGTTAACGCGAACCGCAAAAGGAGCCATTTCCACGGCTGCATTACGAGTTATCCCGTGGACGGCATGCTTGGCTGCGGTATATGCTCCGAAGCCATTGGCTCCGATCAGGGATGATACAGATCCCATATTGATGATACTGCCACCGCCCTGGCGACACATAATCTGTCCACAGTATTTAAGGTTTAGCCAAACCCCGCGCGAATTGACTGCCATTACCTGATCATAGACATCATCAGGATAGTCTATGATGTCTTTGACTGTACCCTCAATACCCGCGTTGTTGAAAAGAACGTCAATGCGTCCGAAACGTTTGTGGGCCTCAGAAATATACGCGATGACAGCGTTCTGATCTGTCACATTCGCTTGCGCTGTCATCACTGACACGCCCTGATGTTCGGTCCTAATCGTTTCTTTCATGGCGGCAAGGGCATCCTGGTTCATATCCACCAGTACCAATTTCGCGCCCGCGGCAGCCATAATCTTAGCCGAAGCCGCACCTATGCCGCTGCCAGCACCTGTTATGATCGCTACTTTTCCATCTAACGACAATGAAATTGACAATTGAATCCTCCCGAATTTCTCCTGCTCCTAATCTCGAGTAGGTAACATGCTAGAATTTGTCAACTCGATTTACTAGTGTTCGGAAGCTACGAAGTGCTGCATTTAGGCAGTAACTGATTGATAACGCTGACTTTTAAGACCGCAAAGAAATATCACTTGAAAGAGAAATTCTAGAATGCCAGAGTTGGAAAGCTGAAACGAGGTTCTTAATTTATGCAAAATGAAGTCATTCGAGACTACCTCTTAACTGGGAAAACTGCCTTGGTTACGGGGGCAGCTGGCGGGATTGGCCACGCGATCGCCGAGAGACTTTTGGGATTAGGGGCATCAGTTGTAATGAGTGATGCTGATGATCGTGTCTTCGAAGCAGCGGAGCGACTTCTTGCTCAAAATCACAACGTTTCAGCCGTCAAACTTGACATCACTGATTCACGAGCGGTTGGAGAGGTCGCGGATCACTTAAATGATGGAGAGAAATCGGTTGATATTTTGATTGCGAATGCAGGCGTCGGGTATGGCAAAGCTTTCCTTGAACACACGGATGCAGACTGGAGGAGAGTGATGTCTGTCAATCTTGACGGTACATTTTATTGCGTACGCGAGTTTGGAAAACATATGGTTCGGCGACGGCTGGGGGCTGTAGTTGCTATATCTTCTATTGCCGGAACTAAAGCGGTTAGACCAGAAGTCCATGCTGGCTATGATACGTCTAAAGCAGCAATTGCTCACCTTTGTCGGGTCACAGGGGTTGAATGGGCTCCTCATAACGTCCGAGTAAATGCCGTAGGTCCGGGCTATACTGAAACGGATATGCTAAAAACAGTGGGTGTTGAGCAACCAGAGACCATGAAAGTCTGGTTGGAAGACACGCCGACAAGACGCCTCCTTCAGCCTAAGGAAATAGCCGCGACTGTGGGTTTTCTGGCGTCCGACGCGGCAAGCGGCATAACAGGTCAATTGGTTATGACTGATCACGGTTATTCAGCATATTGAGTACTTCTTCGCAATCGTAACTCGCGTTTAGATGTGATTTGCAATCAAAACAACGAGAGAACCAAAAACTATGAAACATAGATCTGGCTATTCTACGCCAAGAGTCTGGACCTGGCAGAATAAGGACGGCAGCCGCTTTTCTAATATCAATCGGCCTGTAGCCGGTCCCACCCATGAAAAAGGCCTACCTATCGGCCAACATCCTTTGCAGCTTTACTCTCAAGGCACGCCTAACGGCATAAAAGTTACGATACTTTTGGAAGAACTACTACGATTAGGACATAAAGGTGCCGAGTATGACGCTTGGTTAATCAAGATCAGCGACGGCGACCAATTTAGCTCTGGATTTGTTGATATCAATCCGAATTCTAAGATCCCGGCTCTTGTAGACCGCAGTGATGAAAAGCCGATTCCCGTTTTCGAATCGGGTGCGATCTTGCTGTACCTTGCAGAAAAGTTCGGAGCGTTTTTGCCCAGCGATACTGCGTCACGTGCAGAGTGCCTTTCTTGGCTTTTCTGGCAAGTTGGAAGCGCACCATATTTGGGTGGTGGTTTCGGCCATTTTTATGCTTATGCGCCTATAAAAATTGAATATGCAATCAACCGCTTCGCCATGGAAGTTAAACGTCAGCTCGACGTTCTTGATCGTCGACTTGCATCAAGCGCGTATGTTGCTGGCCCCGAATACACAATTGCTGATATGGCCATATGGCCCTGGTACGGGGCCCTAATTCAATCTTCGCTTTATGAAGCAGCGGAATTTCTAGAGGTCGGACAATACAAACATGTTGTGAAATGGTCCGATACAATAGCTGCGCGGCCTGCTGTTAAGCTTGGTCGCATGGTCAATCGAATATCGGGGGAAACGTCCTCGCAACTTCGAGAGCGTCATGATGCTTCGGATTTCGAATCGAAAACAGAGGACAAATTATAGCCTGTACATGGGCGCATAGTAACCTGCCAAGGTGCTCGCCTTCGCCATTGGTATTTGCGCAAGCGGGGCAGTAGCCGCGTTTTACTCCATAAGCCCATCTACCCATCCGACCGTGCTGCGCGGCACCGGAATCGGTCTGATGATCGGCTTCGGGCGGGGTGTCGCTATCCTCGCTCCCCTGCCGACCGGCTACATGTTCACCAATTATTGGAGCCCGGTTGATGCCTAGCGTTTCTTTGCAATCGTCACGGGACTTTCCGGAGTCGCGACAATCAGACTGCATCTGACCTGACGCAAAGCGCCAATCACTACTATTTATACGCAAGGATAATAACGTGATATTCGCCTTCAGCAATACGACAATGCGAGCGATACGATGCCCGGCTCCGGGCGGGCCGGAGGCCTTGAAACTCCTAACGGTGCCGGTGCCTCGCCCTGGAAGAGGACAGGTGCTTATTCAGGTTCATGCGGCCGGTGTAAACCGGCCAGACATTTCTCAAAGGCGCGGCGTCTATCCTGTACCTGCTGACGCCGATCCGACATTGGGGCTCGAAGTCGCAGGCACCATCGCGGCGGTAGGCGAAGACGTTCCTATGGGCATTGGAGAGCGGGTGTGCTCACTGGTGCATGGCGGCGGTTACGCGGATTTCGCAATTGCCGAAGCCGACCAACTCATCCCCCTTCCAGATAGTATCGATTTCGTAATCGCGGCCGCGCTTCCCGAGGTCGCCATGACGGTGGAATACAATCTAATCGAGCGCGCTGCTCTTAAAAAAGGTGAATGGGTTCTTATCCATGGCGGATCAAGCGGCATCGGTAGCCATGCAATCCAACGCGCAAAGACAGTGGGCGCTAGGGTGATCGTCACCGCTGGCTCGGTGGCAAAATGCGATTATTGCCGCAGTCTCGGCGCGGAGATCGCGATCAACTATCGGGAAATCGACTTTGTTGAAGCGGTGCTCCAGGCGACTGGGGGACGTGGGGTCAACGTTGTGCTGGATATGGTCGGTGGCGACTATGTCGACCGCAATCTCCAGGCTATGACCGTCGACGGGCGCTGCGCTATCATTTCACTGCAGGGCGGCCGTCGCATATCTGCTGATTTCGAACCACTTTTGCGTCGCCGCCTCACACTACTCGGCTCGACATTACGGCCGTTGTCAAAATCCGAGAAAAGCCGCATCGCCACAACCGTCACTCGCACCGTGCTTCCTCTCGTCGCCCGAAGCATTATCCGCCCGCATATCAATCAAACCTTCCCACTCGACCGAGCAAGCGATGCGCACATATGGATGGAGAGTAACGCCAATATGGGCAAGATTGTACTGATACCCTAAGGGGCCCAAACGATGGCTTCGTTGTTCATTGGCACGTCGGGACTATCGGTATGATCAATTGCCACGTGCAAGCCAAGTTAGGCTGCCTGATTGCCAGTCAAGAATTCCAAACACTGAATTTTATACCGGTCTCTAGCACTCTACGAATACCGATCCGTTACGTAATCAGGATAGCCCGTAAGTCATTCACATTGGTTCCTGTGGGGCCCGGTGCATAGAGATCGCCTATTGAGTTGAACGCCGTCCACGCATCATTTTTGGAGAGCGACCGGACAGGATCGATTTCATTTTTGCGCATCCGCACGAGTGTATCGGCCAACACGAACGCACCGGCGTTGCTCTCAGAACCATCAATACCATCTGTATCAGCCGCAAATGCCGATACACCGTCGATACCTTGCAAAGCGATAGCGAGGGCGAGTAAGAATTCAGTGTTGCGACCGCCTTTACCACTTCGCGCCCGAAGCGTGACCGTCGTTTCACCACCAGACAGTAGCAGGATGGGTTTACGAAAAGGTCGATTGCGCAAGCTGATTTCACGGGCGAGAGCTGCGTGTACTCCAGCCACGTCGCGAGCTTCTCCTTCAATGGAATCCGAAAGAATAACGGCCTCTATTCCCTGCGCTCTCGCGTATTCGGCAGCGGCCTCGAGAGAAAGCGACGCCGAAGCAATTATGTGAATTTCATTAGTCAAAAGACGCTCATCCCAGGGCGAAGGCGCATTATCTTTAAAGAAAGTCAAATGACGGATTGCCGATTTTGGCAGCCTTATTTTATATTCATCAATAATTCTAAGCGCGTCTGCGCGTGTTGTATGATCTGCAATGGTCGGCCCTGACGCCACAAGCGCCGGATCATCGCCTGGAACATCAGAGACGACCAACGTCACAAGTTTGGCAGGCCAGACGGCCAGAGCAAGGCGCCCTCCTTTGATGTCAGAAAGCTGCTTACGAACTGTGTTCATCGCTGCAATTGGTGCACCAGATCCGAGGAGCGCATCGTTGATTGCAACCTCATCGGCGAGTGACATACCCTCGGGTGGGGAGGGCAGTAACGCTGAGCCGCCTCCCGATATTAAGGCAATTACCAGATCATCATCTGTTAGATCGGATATCGACCCGAGCAGGCGTTGCGTTGCGAGCAACCCCGCCTCATCAGGAACAGGGTGAGCTGCCTCAATAATCTCTATCCGATCACACTTTGCAGCATAACCATAGCGTGTGACAACCACGCCTTCGAGTGGTCCCTGCCATATACTTTCAAGCGCAGCTGCCATCTGTGATGAAGCTTTGCCAGCCCCAATCACAATTGTCCGGCCTTTTGGTTTTGCTGGCAAAAACCTACCGATACTCAAGGCTGGATCAGCCGCGGCTACAGCTGCACGAAACAAGCCGTCGAAGAATGCTTTTGCGTCGGCAATCATGCAAATGCTCATTCAGTTGTGTTAGCTGCTTCATCAACGGCAAGTTTGTAGCCATCCGGGAGATCGCCAACCAGATTGCGAACACGCTTGTTACACATTGCTTCAATAATCTGCAAAACCGCCTGTTTTGCACCTGCAACGCGCGATGGATGATCAGTATCAGCGGCAATATGCGGATAAAGCTTCATTCTCCCTCCAAGTTGTCGGGCAGGCTCAATATAGGGTGCAAGTGGGCCGCTAAGACGCCCCGTTTTCGCATCGCAGAAAATATCTGCATCAATGAACGCGTAACGCACCTGTCCAACCTGCATCGCATCCGACAAGGCTGCAACATCGACAACTTCTCCACGATCAAAGTTCACCACAATGGCTCCCGGCCGCATCACCTTTAACAGTGGAGCGCCAACAATGCCGCAGTTCAGATAGGAGCCGCTAGTCGCGTCGCGCTGGCCAAGCCCTACATGCACACTCAGAATATCTGCATTGACACATGCGGCAACTGGATCATCGCTGTAATCAAAGCCCGCATTGAGAATTCGCTCTTTATGCGCGGAACGAGCATAGACGGTTACATTCATCTGAAAGGCTTTTGCGAGCCTTGCGACCTCACGGCCAATATTACCGAATCCAAGGACAGCGAGCCGTTTACCCTCAAGTTTTTCTGTCGGGTAAGCCTGAATATGAACCCGCGTATCAAAACGCCCGGCCAGAACCTGGTCATGCAGATCATCAAGCGGCAGGTCGGGCATCACACTCAGAATTGCCTTCATCACCATCTGTGCTGTGGCGCGACTGTTACTGCCCGGCGTGTTCATTAGCGGCGCACTACCGCCAACACCGGTGCCACCGCCCCATGAGGCCGACCCCATATTCCCCGTCCCAGCACCGATCCGTACGCCGCCAAGACTAAACCGTGCCTGTGATGGAATAAAAGTCGCAGCAGCAATAACTGCATCATAACTTTCATTCCCTGCCTGCGTCATTTCTTCACCCGAAGACAGATACGGCAGATAATAAAAATTAACTGCATCAGCACGCGCTTCTGCTGCATTCTCCAGAACGCCGCCTTTGTGAAATACGCCACCCTGCGCGCGGATAAACTCCGCCACCTCAGAATGATCCGGGCAACCACTGTGATCGAGTTTCAATCCAACCAGGTCGCAAATAAGTACTTTTTTCAATGAATAAATACTTTCTCGAAATTAACTGCAATTGATTGTTGCTCTCAGTTTTAAGCTCAATCCAGAACCGGATTCACAGCGGCTGCTGAGCCGGAAAGCCGTTGCCAGTGTGCTGCAAAATGTTTGACTAACTGAGGATACTCATCAGCCCGGCAAGCGAGCATCGCAACGGATAAGGCTGCCAGATCTTCAGCATTTTTGCGTAGTTCCGACAACTGCTCTGCCTGATCTGAAGAAATAGACACCTCAGATTTAAGAGGCATGCGCTGTGCAATATCCGGCGCAATGAAGGTGTCATGGTAGTCAGACTGCAAAACGGCAATCTTCGCGCGTTGCCAGGCATATTGCAGATTTTCCAGCAGAAGTAGAACGTCCTCTTCACTGCGCACTCCGCCTACCCATGCACGGAAATCTCCCGGTGTCCCGGGAAAAGCATTGATATAAAACGCTGCACAAAGCCCTGCCTCATGACGACCATCTGCATGGGTTATGCCCTCGTAGCCCAGCAAACTTTTTGCTTTCGCAAGAATTCGGGCGTGGGTTGCAGGCTCATCAATATCCGCGTCATTTACGCTCAGCAATGTGACCGCAGCACCGCGCCGTTCGATGTCGCTGACTGTCAAAGACAATAATGAATGCGCCTTAGTCCAGTCCGCGATCACATTGCGATTGCGTACCGATGCACGGTTCAAAGCTTCAATATTGCCAATTCTATTCTTAACACGCATTAGACCGAACGTCGTGCGCGCGAACGCCAAAGCGCTATAAGTATTAATCACCCCGCCTAGCATTCTGTCGGTAGACGGATCATAAAAGGGCCCAATCTCCACGCTCGACTGCCCACTCAGCGGTCGCTTCGGATCAAGTGGCGCAGTCAGCCGCAGTTGTCGAGGAATAAACCAGGATTGGTTTTGCTGATTGCGCTCTACAAGCGCTAGTGCATATGGCGTGAACGATGCGACGAAGTAGCCTGCTATACCACCAATGGCCTTTTGCAGTGGCGTGAACAGGCAACACTTTTCCATAACAGCTTTGATGAGCGACTGCTCCCACGCCATTGCACCTAACAGGGACGTTGCGTCCAGAACTGCATGATGATTATCCGGATCTGCATCAATCCAGTCACAGAGATTGCGGATATCCGCCGAACTGTAACTGGTCGCACCGGTTGTTTCATGGCCAACGCCAATGAACAGACGAATGCGCTTGCTGTTCAGCCATTCCGCCTCAGGTATCATCCCTTCAGATATTGCGAAATGCACTCGACTGACGTCACCGTTTTTGGCCCGACACTGCATGTCTAAAATCTGTGCTGCCCATGACTGTCGGAAAAAGCCTGCACCGACTGCATCATCTTTCTCCGGGGCAGGCGTATCGATATATACCTTGCAGTCTGGAGACGTGTTCATGAGATGCATGATACAGCTGGTAAAACCGCTATGCCCCCCGCCAAGGCCAACAGCCAGGCGGTTCTCTTCAGAAAAACCGAAGTAGCTGTGAATTTCACGCATCATATCCAGAATGATTTTATCTGCTGGATAGCCGCGATGCATGGATTGTTCGATTTCAGCTACAGTAAAACCACCGAGGTCCCTGCCCCGATCATCATATTTGCGGTAATTGGCAGACAGCCAACGTCCAAACTCGAAGTTGATCTGCTGCGAGGCCAGAATACCATCCGTGCCGTCGGTAATCGGACCAACACCAAAATAAGGGTTGCCCGGACGGGGAGGAGGACCGCTTCGTGTTGCATTCTCAGCAAGCTCAATTGCTTTTTGGATTTTTTGACTGTGCATGGTTGGGGACCGTTTCAAATGCAAGCGCAACACAGGTAGAGGTGCTGCATCCTAGCCAGCTGCACCCGGTTTACGAGGCAGCCCCGAAAAAAGACCCGGCACAGCGTTTAGAAAAGCCATGCCGGGATGAAGGACAAGCAGCGCGCTTATCGGGATGTGATCGTCTCTGTTGTAATTGCTTCAAGGCTCTTGTGTCGGGTTTCAACACCGGCAAGAGCGATCGCAATGATCTGGATAACCAGCAAGACAGAAACCATTGCAACGACAGCCATTAAGCCCCAGCCATTGAGCAAGAACAGAATTGCGTAAGGAACACCAATGCTTGCAAAACGTCCTGCCATCACGGCAACGGCGGTAGCACGCATACGAACTTGTGTCGGAAACAGCTCTGGCAGATAGCCAGCTTGAACGACGGACACGAGATAATAGATAATCGTGAACATCACAAAGCCTAAAGCCGTTGCCGCAACCTGTGACGTCACCAGTGCAAATAGTGGCCCAACGACCGCAGCCAGGAGCGAACCACCAATGATTGCGGGACGACGACCGATACGGTCAGTCAACATGAAAGCGAGGAGAGCACCGCAAGGTCCGCCAAGCGTCATGAATGCTGATTGAAGCAGAGACGCATTCAACGAGATACCTTGCTGGGTCAGAATAGTTGGTACCCAGGCAACAAAACCATAGATCGAGACGCTCTGCACGATCATCGCAATGCCAGCAACGATAAGCGATGTTCTGAAGCGTGGATCGAAAGTCTTGTAGTCAGCCGAGATATTCTGCGTCGTGGTGCGATCAATCGTCAGAGGTGGCAGCTTGGAAACGTCTGTCCCTTTTTCAATTTCAGCAACGACAGCCGCCGCTTCTTCAAATCGTCCTTTGCTTGCCAGCCAGCGCGGAGATTCAGGAATGTTCTTTCGAGCGATAAGAACGGTAATCGCACCAATGCCAACGATGATGAACATCATCTGCCAGCCCATGGTTGGGATGACAAGCCATGCGGTCAGTGTCGCAAAGAACAGTCCTGCCTGCGCGATGCACGACAGAAGTGCAGCCCAGCGCCCGCGATAAGCAGGTGGGACAAACTCACTGATGATACCGTAGCCGATGATGTTTTCTGCACCCATACCAATTGCACTAATAAAGCGCGCGACGATCAGAAACTCCATGTTCGGTGCAAACGCACAGGCTATTGCTGCAAAGCCGAAAATGGCAAGATTGAACTGGTAGGTAAACTTGCGTCCATAACGGTCGCCCAAAATACCTGCCAACAAAGAGCCGATCAGCATCCCTACAGCGGTTGCTGAAAGGAATGTCGCATTCTGTGTAAGCGTCGACCAACCCGATTGCTTGAGTGTCGCCAGCACCGAGTTTGCGAGATAAATATCGAAGGAATCGAAGAACATCCCTGCCCCAACGAGGAGCAGGAATTTTTTATGAAAGCCAAGAATAGGCAGCCTGTCCAGACGCGCGGCTAGGCTTGCCGCAGAATGTGTAGTTGTCATGTTCACCTCTTTTATTGTTATTTTTAGTGCGTTCAATGCTCTGCGTAGACGCCGGTATATTGTCCCGCAGCGATGCCCTTCAGAATTTCTTCTTCTTTAGCCGACTGCTCCTGCGACGCTTTCAAAAGTTCCTGAGCAATTTCCTGAGGGAAAGCCACAATGCCATCCGCATCGCCGATAACGATGTCGCCCGGATTGACTGTCATACCGCCAATGCTGACGGGAACATTGATTTCACCCGGGCCATTCTTATAAGGCCCAAGATGAATAGCAGCCCTCGCAAATACCGGAAAATCTGACTTTGCAACCTTTGCTGCGTCGCGGATAGCACCGTCCAGCACAAAGCCAGCCGCTCCACGCATTGCAGCAACCGAAGACATAATTTCGCCAATCAGAGCGCGGCTTGTATCGCCACCACCGTCGACTACGATCACATCACCCGGACGGATCATTTCCAGCGCGTCGTGAATGGCACGATTGTCGCCCGCGCGGGTGCGAACTGTAAGAGCTGTCCCCGCCATTACCGAACCATTGTGATAAGGCCGAATGCCAACTGCACCCGAAAGGCGCTCAAGATTATCACTGATATTGGCAACGGGTATTTTTGCGAAGGCCGCAATCAACTCAGAACTGGCTTGCACAGCACACTGCAAACGACGATTTCCTGTCATATGTAATCTCCGGAAATGACCCGGCGGCAAAAGCTGCTACCGGTGTAAGATGTTATTTTTCTGATGTAGGCCTTGGTCAGCGGAGTGCTGCGCAGGCTTGCGCAATGCGCTCACAGCCTTGCTCGATTGTTTCGATGGCAGTCGCAAAAGACAGACGCAGATAGGGCGAAAGACCATATGACGTGCCGTCCATCACAGCGACATTGGCTGCTTCAAGAAAATACATACTCACATCAAGATCGGTTTTCAGCACTCGACCATCTGGTGTGGCCTTACCCAGCAATCCCTCAACTGATGGGTAAACATAAAAAGCACCTTCCGGTGTCGCACAGCGAATACCCGGAATCTCAGCGAGCAATTCACACATCCGGTCACGACGCTGTTTATAGATTGCGCACATATCTTTGACCGATTGCTGATCGCCATTCAGAGCTGCAGCCGAAGCGGCCTGGCTGATTGAGCTTGCACAGGTTGTACTCTGCCCTAGCAATTTTCCGATGGCTGCGATCAGGGGCTTGGGGCCTGCTGCATAACCAACGCGCCAGCCGGTCATAGCATAGGCTTTCGACATGCCATTGATGAGCAGGCAACGTGCTTTGAAATCCGGATTAACCTGAACTGGGGTGAAATGGGTCATCCCATCATAAACAATGTGTTCGTAAATATCGTCCGTCATGATCGCCACATACGGATGACGATCAAGAACTGCCAGCAATGCGCGCAGTTCCTCGGCGCTGTAGACTGCACCAGTAGGGTTGCTCGGGGAATTCAGAATAAGCCACTTGGTTTTTGGCGTAATGGCCGCCTCAAGCGCTGATGGCGACAACTTGAAACCGTTTTCTTCCTCGCAGACAAGAATGACCGGCGTGCCACCATTAACGGCAACAACATCCGGGTAAGAAACCCAGTATGGTGCAGGAACGATCACTTCATCGCCCTTGTTCAGTGTCGCAGCAAACGCTTCGAAAATCAGCTGCTTAGCACCAACACCGACAACAATTTCTGGGGCGTCATAAGCTATATTATGATCACGTTTCAGTTTCCCTGCAATTGCGGCGCGCAGTGCATCCGTGCCCTGCGTTGCAGTATAATGCGTATCACCCGCTTTGAGTGCGTCGATTGCAGCATCGATAATATGTGGTGGCGTTGCAAAATCCGGCTCACCGATAGTGAAATCAATGATTTTGAAACCCTGGCTTTCCAGCTCGCGCACTTTAGCTTTGGCCGCAATACTGGCAGATGGTTTCAGATCAAGAACGCGTTTTGAAAGCTCAATTGACATCAGTTGTTCCAGGTTGGGAATCGGGATCAGGTTGCTGCCCGACAAACTGAACATAAAGTGATGCTTTATTTTCATTCTGAAAAACGATAAATAATAATAAAATTTCATCTCTTTTAGGAATGACGTCAATGACCACCGGTGTAACCGTAAAACAAATGGAAGCGCTTTACTGGATCACCAATCTGGGCACATTTGAAAAAGCTGCATTGCGGCTCAACACCTCACAATCAGCTATTTCTAAACGGGTACAAGAGCTTGAAGCACTGACAGGCATTACGGTTTTCGACCGCTCACAACGCGGGGCGCGGCTTACCGAACAAGGCGAGTATCTTTTTGCCATTGCAGAGGAAATGCTGCAGCTAACAGATCGCATTCAGGCACTGCATGACACTGCCCAGCAACCACTTTATCGCTTGCGTATTGGTGTAACGGAATTGACTGCCATCACATGGCTGCCGCGTTTTGTCACAGAACTCCGAGCAAGTTTTCCATCTGTACTGCTTGAACCGGAAGTGGACATGAGCCGAACGTTGTTTGAAAAACTCTGCGATGGTTCAATGGATTTTATCGTGATCCCCGAAACATTCGCTGATCCTGACGTTATTGCGATTCCATTGGCACAGGTAGAAAACGCATGGATGGCGAAACCTGGACTGGTAGACTTCGAAGATAGCGTGTCTCTGTCGGAGCTTACAAAATATCCTATTCTGTCTCAAGGTGGACGATCAGGCTCCGGGCTTTACCTAAAAAAATGGTTTCGCAATGAAGGTGTCATTTTCCCAAAACTCTTGTCGAGTGACAGCATGACCGCCCTTCTCGGTTTCTCGATCGCCGGTCTTGGCCTGAGCTATGTTCCCCGGGATTGTTTCCAGCCATTGGTGGATGAGGGCAAATTGGAAATCATTCCGACATTACCCTCTCTTCCCTCAGTTCCCTATTCGGCAATGTATCGAAGTGATCGTCCGGCAGCTATTGTCTCCACCATCGCCAAACTCGCAGCGGAAATTTGCGATTTCTCACGTCAGTATCAGAATTAAAAAATTAACATTCCAAAAAGCGATAGAAAATTATGTATTTTTATCGCTTTTATTCTCTGTGAGCCCAGATCATCTTTCTAAAGCTCGACCAAGGCCACATGTCGGGGACTCGATGACGCATTGTCCAAAAGAAGTCCCGGAAGAAATCCCTTGTCGTCACGTCGGGCGTTATGGAGGCGCCGGCTAATCGCATTGTCCGGCAAGATGGGTAAATCGGAAAAACAATCATATGAATCTGGAGCGCGTTAAGGATTTGCTGGATCTTATGTCCAGCTCGTCCGTTAAAGAACTGGTGCTAATCGATAGCGATGGAGAAATCCGTCTCAGGCGCGATGCAAAAGACGCAGCACTCGCCATTGCGAAATCCCCGCCGGCCTTCTCACAAGCAGAGACGCAGTATACCAGCGTAATCAATGCTCCTCTGCCCGGTATTCTTTATCTGGCTCCATCCCCTGACACGCCCCCCTATGTCGTGATCGGCAGCGCTGTTAAAAAAGGCGATACAGTTGCCCTGATTGAGGCTATGAAAACGATGGTTCCTGTTGCAGCCACTGAAGAGGGGATCGTCGCTGCAATTTTTGCCGAAAATGAAGCTTCTGTCGATTCAGCACAAAAGCTTTTCGGCATAACCACTGCAGTGGAGTCACAAGCATGATCAGCAAGGTGCTTATTGCCAATCGCGGGGAAATTGCCGTCCGTATCCAACGTGCCTGCAAAGAAATGCAGATTCCTTATGTTCAGGCCTATTCCGAAGGTGATGCCGCTGCACCTTATGTACAACGTGCAAAAGAGGCAATTTGTATTGGCCCGGCGTCACCACGTGAAAGCTATCTGAATAAATCTGCCATTGTTTTTGCTGCACTGAGTTGCGGTGCCGATGCCATTCATCCGGGTTATGGTTTTCTTTCGGAGAACTTTGGCTTTGTTGAAGCCGTGGAAAACTGCGGCTTAACTTTCGTCGGTCCGCCAGCTTCAGCAATCTATCTGATGGGGGACAAAGTCAGAGCGCGAACAACAATGGCTGTGGCAGGCGTGCCATGCCTTCCCGGTTCAGAGGGGGCACTCAGCAGCTCGGTCTCCGAACAGCAAAATCTGGCACGAAAAATAGGCTATCCTGTTATCATCAAAGCATCCGGCGGTGGCGGCGGTCGCGGGATGCGTGTTGTCCATAATGAGGCAGAGCTTTCTGATGCCATCGCCATTACGCGTGAAGAGGCACGAAACGCGTTTGGTAACCCGGAAGTTTATCTCGAAAAATTTCTGACCAATCCACGCCACGTCGAGATTCAGGTTCTTATTGATAGTCATGGAAATGGTGTGTGGCTGGGTGAGCGAGATTGCTCAGTGCAAAGACGACACCAGAAAATCGTCGAAGAGGCGCCAGCCCCGCATATCAGTCGTGACCTGATAAGTCAGGTTGCAGAACAGTGTCTGGAAGCCTGTCGTCAGATCAATTACCGTGGTGCTGGTACTTTCGAATTCCTCTACGAAGATGGTGCGCTTTATTTCATTGAAATGAATACGCGTTTACAGGTTGAACATCCGGTAACAGAAGCAATTACCGGAGTTGATATTGTTCAGGCTCAATTACGTATTGCCCGGGGTGAGAAGCTGGGTTTCTCACAGCAGGATGTAATCCTTAAAGGACACGCACTGGAATGCCGCATCAACGCTGAGGATCCGCAAAGCTTCTTGCCTTCACCAGGTATAATCAGCGAATGGATTGTGCCATCAAGCGAACATGCCCGTATCGATAGCCATATCGAAGAGGGCTATGAAATACCTCGCGATTACGATTCTATGATCGGAAAAATAATCGTATGGGGTGAGAACCGCCAAGAAGCGATCGAGCGCATGCAAAACGCGCTCAGAATGACCCGGCTTAAAGGGGTGCAAACAAACATCCCTTTGCACCAGATCATTCTGCAAAATCCTGATTTCTGCGCCGGCGGCACAAATATTCACTTCCTCGAAAGACGAATTATTGGTGCGGGAGGCACCGCAGCATGACCGACGTCACATCACTTCTTATCTCTGACATGGGAGAACGGGCGGTTTTGTGCCAATTGCCTCCGGCCGCCTTGTCGTTGCAGATGCAGGAACGTTTCTGGGCACTGAGTGAGGAGTTGGAGACATTTGAAGGGGTTGGGGAAACAATCCACGGCATGAACAACCTGCTGATTGGGTATGATGCAAATATTCTCTCTCGCGATGCACTAGTAACTCATATCACCCGCTTATGGAGCAATGCTAACGGCCGTCCACGCGCCGGAAAGCTCATAGAGATACCAGTACGATATGGTGGCACTTACGGCGAAGATCTTCCGGCTCTTGCTCAAAGCAAAGGCCTCAGTACGGAAGAATTTGTCCGCCTCCATGTTGGCGGCGATTATATTGTCTATGCACTGGGTAGCCAGCCGGGATTTGGCTACCTCGGAGGATTGGATCCACTGCTCTCAACGCCCCGCCGCGACACGCCGCGCCTGAGTGTAAAAGCTGGCTCGGTGATCATCGGTGGTGATCAGACTGCCGTACAAGCACGCACGTCGCCGTCAGGGTGGCATGTTATCGGCGAAACTGATTTGGAGTTTTTCAATATAGACCATTCCTCCCCCGCGTTGCTTGTGCCCGGAGATCGTGTCCGCTTCATCATTGAGGACATCCTGTCATGATTGAGATTGTGCAACCTGGAATTCTATCGACGATTCAAGATCTTGGTCGACCGTCCTATCGGCAGATCGGTGTCACGGCCAGTGGCGCCATGGACCCACTCGCTTTTCAGGCCGCCAACATTTTAGCTGGCAACCCCCGCAATGAAGCCGCAATAGAAATTGCGCTCGGTGGCACTGAAATTCACTTTCCTCATGATACGGTTTTCGCGCTGACCGGAACTAATATCAATTCAACACTTGATGGTTCTCCTGTTCCGGGTTGGTGGGTTCAGCAGGCTCATGCCGGTCAGGTGTTAAAAACCACACCAGCCGGAGAAGGCATGTATGCTTACCTCGCCATTGCCGGTGGATTTGCTATTGAGCCGGTTTTGGGTTCAGTTTCAACCGATCGCAAAGGCGGCTTTGGTGGTATTGGAGGACGTGCCCTCAAGACAGGCGACCAACTACCCCTCAGATCTGGTGCGCATGACGTTTCAATCGCCCGGGGATTTGGTTTCAACACGCAAAAGTTCGGTCTACTTGAGACTGACAACGTGATCAGAATGCTTCCAGCTGCAGAGTGGGACAACCACGATAGTTCCATGCAGCAAAGCTTTCTAGAAAGTGACTGGCGTATCCAGCCCGACAGCAATCGCATCGGCTACCGCCTCGCAGGGCCAACTATCGAAGCGATTAAAAAAACTGAACTCTTCTCCCACGGTATTTTGCCAGGTGTTATTCAATTGCCACCATCAGGCCAGCCAGTTGTTCAGATGAATGACGCGAATACATGCGGCGGATACCCAAAACTCGGAGTTATTATCGGCGCAGATTTACGCAAACTTGCACAGACGCGGCTGGGGGGCCACGTCCGGTTTGCGCGCACTGATCATGAGACTGCGATTGCCGCCGCCCGTGCCAGCGAACTACGTTTAAACCAGTTGGAAGCGCAGGCGACGCTCGCATGGCAAATGGTCAGGAAAAAAGCTGCATGACACTGTTTACTGGTAATTTTATTCGTGCGGTCAGCGACCATGCAGCCACTGCAGGTATCAGCCACGTCTGCATTTCAGCCGGACATACCAAGCTGGAACTCTGGCTCGATAGTGCTGCGCCGGAAACGGCCACACATGGAGAAGCTCTGGCTATTCGTGCCTTTACTCCAGGAATATTTCGAAAGGAAATTACCGACCGCGCGCTGCAGGCTGGCATTTCGGTCGTTGAAAACGAGCGGCTGGGTTGGCTTGAGACAGGAGATCTGATTTTCGAGGTTAAAACCCCAAAATCCGGAATATTAGAACAGTTCGACGCGAACGACGGGAACATCGTTGGTTATAATACGATACTTGCCAGCATTCGCGCATAAGGAAATTATGACATGTCTGACAAAGCGATTGACTTAAACTGTGATCTCGGTGAGGGCTTCGGGGCCTATGAAGTGGCCGACGATCAGGCATTACTCAAAATTGTCTCCTCCGCCAATATTGCCTGTGGTGTTCATGCGGGCGATCCCGTCGTTATGGACAAAACAATTCGTGAGGCACTCAAGAACAAAGTCGCCATCGGTGCGCATATCGGCTTTCCTGACCGTGAGGGCTTCGGACGTCGTATGATGAAACTGTCGCTGAAAGAGTTGGAACTGACAACGATCACGCAATTGGGTGCTTTATCCGCAATAGCCCAACATCACGGTGCGAGACTAACGCACGCAAATTTTCATGGCGCACTCGGCAACCTCGCTTTCACCGACAATGACGTGGCAGAAACATTGATCTCCGCTATGAAAGCCTTTGATCCCGCTCTCGTTTTCATCGGACTCCCGAACACCGCTGCAGCCCATCAGGCTGAATCGCAGAATGTCAGACTCGTAAAATCCTTTCTTGCTGATCGCGGATATTCAGAGGCTGGTGTTCCTGTTGGCCGTGGGCAAAACGGTGGTGTCATGCATGACAGTACAGCTGTCGCGCGGCGCATTTGCAAATTGTTGGAAACAGGCAAAATTGAAACAGTTAACGGTGATCAAATAGATATGAGTGTGGACTCAATTCTAATCCACAGTGATACGCCGAACTCAGTTGAACTTGCACAGAAGATTCATGAAGCCGTAGACCAATGCGGTTATTATGTACGCTCCTATCAATAAAGTCCCTTGTCATCCTGAGCCACCATTCCAGATTGCCAGTCAAGAGTACAATCGTCGTGGCTCCTATCGACGACAAGCGGGCTACTCCTTCCATATTTGGTGCATGACCGCCCCGTTGTTCGTTCTTCTAAATTTCTTCGACTGGGGTATCTCCGACGGGGAACTGTCGCGTGCTCCTATTTCATCAAACAGCTTTTTTGATCGAGGATTGTTGAACCGCCCGAGAAGCAATTTGAGCACGGAATGTTGATACAATTCCGCTTCACGCGGCTGACAAGCTTTAGCTTCACTATCCCTACACGGTCCTGTAGTGCCAGCGGGTGCTGGCGGCGACAGCAAGAGAGAGCCTGTCGGAAAGCCCAGCGCCTGTTTTTGCGCCGTCAATTATTCTAATTGACCAAAAGGGAACAAACTTGCTCGCCTCATGTTCGGACGTTGCTTTGTGCAACTCGGGTCGCCCATACCTGCGGCGCTACAGAAAAGCAGGACGCTATCTTGGTCGCGCTTAAAGCGGTAGACGAACTAAGGATTCAAGCTATGACCGCGAAACAACCGCTCATTCCGAAAGCCAATCGTAGTAATAAAGGAACCGGCGAAGACGGAAAACCCCCAATTGAGAAAGTCGAACGCGGATCATCCGCGCCCAACGTGGAAAAGCAGGGGCAGCAAGGAAACACAAAGATCAATACGACGCATCAGGGCCTACAGCAGGATCGCTAGGAAAGCATCATGTCGACTTCAACTAAAACACCCGCAAGCATCCGCCAAGGCGGACCAGGTGCATCTCATGAGAATGCAAAAAAGCCGCTCAAGATCAATAAGCCTTCGGCCGATAGCGATAAACGATCACAAAGCCACGTTTCCGGAGGCGGTGGAGAGCGGGACAGTCACCACGCGCACGATCCTAAAAAGAAGTGATCGCACGCATCAGAGGGTGCATAAGCCCACGAATAGCGATGCCCTAAAAACCCGCTGACGTGAACTTGGGGCGATGCTTAAACTGAACGCGATCGGAGGGATCAAAATGTGGTGGAACCTATCCGACGATAACTTCCGGTAAGGGACCGCGTCGACGTTTATTTGGAAGCCATCGATGCAGGGAGGTTGAAGCGGGAATCTGGCTAAGCAGTTCTGTCAGCACTTACGGATACTTGCAGCACCTGCTCCAGATGCCAGATCTTTGATCGCGAATGCGCATCCGCCTGCTGCCGGATTACAGCGTTAATTGGTGCTGCGTTTACGGGATAGCGGCACCACATTACCTGCTGGCGGAACCTTGTTATGAGGGCATCGGTCACCACAGATATGGATGACATCCTCTTTACAGCCGCCGCTCATCTCGGTTGCCGTCTCGGTGAGATAGCGGGCCGGAGTCGTACCGAGCATTCGCCGGAACATGGCGATGAATGCGCTCGGGCTCTCGTATCCCAGGTCGATTGCGATGTTCGTTACGGATTCGCCGTCCGCCAGCCGTTGAAGAGCAAGACCAACATGCAGCTGCTGCCGCCAGCGGCCGAATGACATGCCAGTCTCACGCTGAAACAGCCTTGTCAGGGTGCGATTGCTCGCCCCCACACGGGCGCCCCACTCTTCCAGATTCAGCTTGATTGAAGGATCGTCGATCAGCGTATCGACCAGCCGCTTCAATCTCCGGTCCGAGGGCATAGGAAGACGCAACGGCTCCACCGGCGCTCTCTCCAGCTCATCCATAAGGACTAAGGCCAGACGCATCTCGCGGACATCGCCCTCCGGATAGCTGTACGGCTCGTTGACGAAACGCAGGATCAATTCGCGCAGGAGAGGCTGAACGAAGAGAATGCCGCAATCTGCCCGCTGGCTGCGGCTTTCGTCGGGCTCGACATAGAGGTTCCCGATCGACACCTGGCCGGTCGCCCTCGCAAAATGCGTGAGCCCGCCCGGAATCCAGATGGCGCATTGCGGCGGGACCGTCCAGACACCTTGCTCGGCCTCGACCGTGATCAGCCCCTCGATGACATAGAGCAATTGGTCCTTGCGGTGCTTGTGCGGTTCTGTCTCGCCGGCAAAAGCGAGTTCGACCTTCAGACCAACGACGGGGCGCGCGATAGTATCGGGATAATCATGAGGGGGAAGAACCGGGATGCTCATCAATGATACCTCAACGCTTTCGTCTGAACGCCGCTTTCCTCTCCATTCCCAAGTTTCGCAACATATCACGCTCCACGCAGTTTGGCTGCTGCGAACCGGCCATGATTTGCAGAGAAACGGCCACGCATCATGCGGATTTCGGTGGCATCAAGGGGTTAACAGGCGCCCGTTGCAGGGTGGCGGCGAGGAGCAGAGCGAATATCCCCACCCAGACGACGAGATAAAACCCATCCACATAGGATAGCACAGCCGCCTCGCGCGCAATGACGGAAGCGACGCCTGACACGCCGTTGGCGACGCGCTGGACAATAGCAGACTGTCCAGCCTCCACACCCGCCTTCAGCATGACGCTGTGGGTATCCAACGAAAGCCGCAACACGAGTGATATGATGCCACTTGCTACGCCGGGTGCGAAAATGCGCGCGAGAGGAGCATAGACCCCGATAGCCGCCGCGTGCGCGGGATTCATGTTGACGACGATGAGCGGGATAATGCCCATAAGCGTCAGGCACTCGCCGATGGCGAAGAGAATGAGAGCTGGGAGATATTGGTCGGTCCGCCATTCGTTGTTGATGCTGGAGCCGCACCAGGCCGACGTGAAGACAATAATGCTCAAGCCTGCGATCAGCAGCAGACGTACGTCCACACGCCGTGCGATCCACACAGCGACCGGGGTCATCGCGAGGTAAGTGCCGAAGACGATGATGGCGGCCGATCCGGTCTGGAGCGGCTTCAGCTTGCCGATCGCGGCAAGGAAATTCGGGATCAGAATCGAGGTCGGCGCCATCAGTACCCCATAAAGACAGGCAATTAGGAGCGCGGTGCGGACATTGTGGTTTCCAAGTGCGCTGAAATCGACGAACGCGGCCTTGTTCAGAGCGATATTCACAATGGACATCACCAGCAGAATCGCGCCACTCGCCAGGCAGGCCGCCACCACGCCGGAATCGAACCATCCAAGGGTCTCGCCGAGAGAGCATCCTGCAAACAGCATGGCCAGGCTCTGGCAGAACATCGCCATACCTCCCCAATCGCTGCTACGCAGCTTGTCATGATCGATCGGCGTCAGCGGGAGCGCTTTCCAGGCCATGAAGGCGATGAGGGACCCGGCGAGTGAGGCAGTCCAGTAGACCCACCGCCAGTCGATGACATCGACATAGATTCCGGACAGTCCAACGCCGACGTCGGTCCCGAACGAAGCCCGCAGGCTGTAGACCGCCATCGCCAGAAGCCAGAAGTGAGGTTTCAGGCTGCGCAGCGCCAGCGAAATCGTCAACGGGAGATAGGTTCCTAGGCACAGTCCCATGATGACGTGCAGGAAAACGAGCAGATCGTAGCTGCGCACGAAGGGTATCGTCAGGGTGGCCAGTGCGATCGTCACGCTCGATACGATGATGACGCGGGCTGGCCCGAAAATCAGCGACAGCCAGACGGTGACAGGCATGGTCAAAAATTGCGCCGCGTTCATCGCCGTACTCAGCCACGCCCCTTCAATGACGTCGAGACCGAACGCTCCCCTTAGGTCTGCGAGAGACATGGAAAAAAGCCGGCCCTGCAATGTGGTGAGAAACGCGCCCATGAAAACGACCGCCACTGTCAGTGCAGGATTTGGCGCTTGGGCGCCGCGCCAGAGATGTGAGATTGAAGGGACCTTATCGAACTGCATCGGCGTAGGTCTCTTTGGTCACGGTACGAATTTCACGGGTATAGGCGGCCACCTTCGCCCCGAGCGTATCGATCCGCGCCTCGGCGGACATGCCTGGCCTCAAGAGATCAAGGTCCGCCTGCCCTGGCTCAAGTTCGATGCGCACCGGGATACGTTGAACGACCTTGGTGAAGTTGCCCGTTGCGTTGTCGGTCGGAATCAGTGACGACTCGTTCCCGCTCATCGGGGCAATCTCCTCGACGCGTCCCTGGAAGCGATATCCGGGAAGGGCATCGATTGCGACTTCCACCGGTTGTCCGGCCCGGACGTTCTTGAGCTGCGTTTCCTTGTAGTTTGCAATCACATAAGGCCGGGTGAGAGGTACGATCGTGACGATTTGCGTTCCTGACCCCACAAGGCTGCCGATCTGGACGCTACGCCGGCCAAGCACACCGTCAAAAGGTGCGATGATCCGGGTGTAACCGAATTCGAGCTTTGCCGACGCAAGGGCGGCTGTGGCGGCATCGAGATCCGCCCTGCGCTCAGCGCGTTGCCCTGCCAGCGTATCCAATTGTCTTCGCGAGAAAGTCAGGGCCGCCACTGCCGCCTCGCGGGAGGCAATTGCCGAGGCCAGTTCCGCCTTCGCGTCATCAAAAGACTTTCCCGAGACAGTGCCATTGGTCACGAGCCGGCTCTTGCGGTCGAAATCCTGCTGGGATTGTGTTAGGCGGGCTTCCGAAGCATGAAGCGACGCCACGGCCTGCTCGATCGCGGCGCGCTGTTGGGCCTCCTCATTGCCGAGATTGTCGAGCACGGCTTGCGCTTTTGCGAGTGATGCTTCCGCCGCTTGAACGCGCACGGCATAGTCATGGCTCTCGATTTCGGCGATGATATCTCCGGCTTTGACCGTCTGGTAATCCGCGACCGGAAGACCCCTGACATAGCCGCCGACGCGTGCGCTCAATACCGCAGGCTCGGATTTGACAAAGGCATTCTGGGTCGATTGCGTCGGTCGATTGCTTGTCCACGCATCCCAACTCGAAACAGTGTAAATGACCGCGCCTATCACGACGGCGCACGCCAGCCACGGGGCCAGTTTGAGATGCCCAATGCGCGGTTGTTTATCGGATGCTGAAGCGGATGTGGCGGTTGTTGCTGCGGGGCTCGACATGAAACTTCTCAACTCGAATTCTAGCGTTTGTTGAGAAGGATATTTCGACAGCCGCGAATTCTTTGCGCTTGCGAGAAGGACAGAAAACCGTTCGACGCGGCCAATTTAATCGCAGAGCAATCCTTTCATCAAATCCACGACGTGCTGTAATCCCGTATCCTTTGCCCGCCGTCGGTGCCACGCAAGATGCAGAGCGAATCCCGGCACCGTGATCGGCGTCGGCAAAATGGTGAGGTCGTCGGCCAGCAGAGCAACACGCGAGGGCAGCATGGCGATCATGTCGGAGCCACGCAGCAGTTCAGGAACCATTCCAAATGATGGAACCACCAAGCCCACACGTCGCGATCGCCCGATCCGGGCAAATTCCATGTCCAACGGACCCCATCCTTCGCCTCTGCCTGAAACGAGAATGTGCGGAAAATCCAACCATCGGTCGAGATTGAAGTCGTCCGCCGCGGGATGACCCTCTCGAAACGCAACGACGTAGTGCTCGTTCAGCAGAATATCGCGATGGATATCGTTATCGTCACCTGGAAAGACAGAAACAGCGATGTCGATCGTGCCGTCGATCAGTGCAGTCCGTGCGGCGTCCGCTCCGTTCCAGGGCAGGATCACCAGATCTATGCCGGGCGCTGAAGTCTGCAAAGCGCGCTGAAGCGGCGGCAACACGAAGAGCGCCGGATAATCCGCCATTGAAAGACGCAGGGTTTGCCTGATCTCCTCAAGCGGTGGCTCAGGCGGATCGACGAGTTCCGTGATCCCGGCAAGCAGGGATTTGAGCGGATCGCGAAGAGATTCCGCTCTGACCGTCCGCCGCATCGTTCCGCGTCCGCGTTCGAGGAGTTCGTCACCCAACAATTCGCGGCATCGCTGCAAGGCTGCCGAAGCGGCGGGCTGCGAAAGTCCAACCCGGTTGGCAGCCCGGCCGACATGGGCCTCGTCCAGCAGCGCATCGAGGATCACAAGGAGGTTCAGGTCGATCGATCTTAAATTCATGTCGCGAATAATAAGATAGATAATATATCGATTGGAATAATTTTCTGGCTTTCGGCATGGTCTCTCCAACAGAATATTGGAGGTGATGATGACCAAGACCCTTGTGCTTCTTTTCCATCCGGATCTCAGCCGTTCCAAGGCAAACGCCGCATTTGCCAGACGGGCGGGAGCGCTGCCCGATGTCGAGTTGGTTGATATGCAAGAGACTTATCCCAACGGGATGGACCTGTACCGTGACGGCGAACGGGAGGCGGCGCGGTTGCTCGAAGCGGACCGGATCGTCCTGCAGTTCCCGGTTCAATGGTATTCGACACCGCCTCTTCTGAAAGCCTGGCAGGATGCCGTGCTCACGCGCATGTTCTATATCGCTTATGAGGCGGAGGGGCGCCGCCTTGAGGGGACACCCCTGATGATAGCGGCAACCGCCGGCAACACGGCCGAAGCCTATCGGCCCGGCGGAGCCAACATGTTCGCGACAACTGACATATTCACGCCCCTGCGCGCCACGGCGAACCGATGCGGGCTGATCTGGACGGAGCCGTTCGTCCTATACCGCGCCGACAAGCTCTCCGCTGGCGAGATCGAAATCGCCGGCGATGACTATCTCGCTGTCCTCACAAACTGGATCGCCAATTCCGGTTCGAAGAAAGGATGAGCGATGACAAAGGTACATGATACGGTGACCGACCTGCACCTCGGCACGCCTCTCAGGTTCGTCTTGTCCGCGCGACTGCTTTCGCTGGGCATTGTCAGTCAGTTCTTGAGTGCGGGAGCGGCGCTCTTCATCGGTGCATGGGATCGGCACATCCACTAGGCAATTGGAGTAGCCTTGTCTTTGCCGATAATAGTCTGGTGCGCCGGTGTGCTTTTCATCCCGCGTCTAAAAGAAGTGATCGCACTCATCAGAGTGAGCATAGGCTAATGAATAGCGATGACAGAAAACCCGCTGACGTGAACTAGGGGCGATTCTGATAACTGAAACGCGTGCGGAGGGACCAAGACTTGGTGAACCTGCGACAGGCCAATCCGAAGATAACATTCGGTAAAACCCTGTCCCCGCGGATGCACTACGCGCTTTTCGTTAGCCCAGTTCCATATTCCCGATCATCCTTCATATGCGTCATGCATCGTTACTCACAATCGGAACTAAAGAGACCGCGCCGCGGAAACTCACCAAATTTGGAGCCATCGCGGCCCGAACGCTCAATAACGTCTCTCGCGATTTATTCGTCGGGCATTCAAGGAACGACGCAGGCCCAAGGTGGGTTGGGCCAGTCTCCTAGGACTAGATTACATCACCAATTTTTTGCATGACGAAGCCGATGCAGCCCTGCCTTGAATTTCAAGGCAGGATCTTTTTGGAGGAACAAGCGTGTTCTCAGTAAGTAAGATATGCGGTGCCTGCATCCGCGTGGCTCGCTTCGGCAGGTACTCCTCGTCAGCTCAAAGTAGCTGGCGAGGACATTGTTACTTGTATTATTCGGTGTTTTCGCCCATGCTTCAATGACTGTGGGGGTTTCTACTAGCGAAAGCTAAAGGGAGGCCAAAAATGCCGCTATTTAACGAAGCGAGCCGTATATATAATCCATTGGAAGTCAATTTCATGCGGAGCTGCTTTGGAAATGCAGCTATCATGCTCGAAGAGAGCGACCGCAACTATTCTCCATTAGAATTAGCATCGACCATCATCATGTTGTACGAGAGCGGGCTGCGAGACCAATCGTACATCTGTGAGCTGGCCTCACGTCTGGCGCACCAGAAGTATAGCAGACGTCACCACAACCAATCTCTACCCGCTGCGAATAACAACGCATCTACTCGAACTGTTTCCTCTATTCGGACTGAATATGATCCGTTCGCATGATGCGGAACAAAATCTCGCAGACACAGTTTCCTGCGTGGCGATAACACCCGCCAAGCGTCAAAAACTCAACACCGGGTATGGCGCAGCCCTGCTTGGCTCTCAGCAGGCCAATTTTGTTCATTATCCGCCGGGTCGTACGAAGCTCAGCGGATAAAGCGCCCGGCAAGGACATGCACCTCATTTGCCGAGCGTGGCCCCGACGACTCCGGGAAGGACGTCGGGGCTTCTTCGTTCCTGACCAAAACGAGGTTCGAATGATTCGCTCACAAGCCGGAACGAATCGGACGGTGATTCGTTCGGACTCTCCGAGGTTGCCGCTATAGCTCGCACCGTCCTGTTTCGCCGCATGCGCACCGTACTGATCTGAGCACACGGAAAAGGGCTGACTGCCACCACCCTGCATTTCGATTACGAAGTCCGCTCCGCCCAAAAAGCATTTGACGATGTTCCCGATATCAAGATCGAGGGCGAAATGCTGGAACTCGCCGAACACATCATCAACACCAAGGCGGGTGAGTTCGATGAGAGCAAATTCGATGATCGGTACGAGGCTGCAGTTGCTGAACTGCTGCCTAAGAAGAAGGTTCCCGTTGCGTCCAAGCCGAGCGAACTGCTCCAGGCTCTTCGTGAAAGTGCAGGCGTTAGCGCCAAGAAAGCGAAGCGTACCGCCGCAAACGCAGATCGTTCGCCCGCTCGCAGGAAAACGGCCAAGGCGGGGTCGAAGACCCGACAATCTGCTTCGCCTACGCGGCGCGCAAGCTAACGGAGGCGTGGAATGGCTATTCGTCCTTATTGGAAGGGATACTTGAAACTTTCTCTTGTCACCTACCCTGTTGAGATGATGCCAGCTACTTCGGATAGCGAGAAAGTGCGTTTTCACACCCTTAACCGCCAGACGCAGAATCGTGCCGTCAGTCGTTACGTCGACGCTGTAACTGGAAAGGAAGTCTGGGAAGATGACGACGCTAAGGGTTATGAACGCGGAGAAGGCGAATACGTTCTCCTCAATGACGATGAACTTGATAACGTTGCTCTCGACAGCACCAAGACCATTGATATTGAAATGTTCTCGCCCCGCAAGAGCATCAGCTGGATATGGCTGGACACCCCCATTTTATCTGACCCCGAGTGATCTAATTGGGGAGGCCTGAACGCCGGGCAACATGATTTCGGCGTCTCTCAAAGCATGGTTTGCCTCAATTTTTAGGGAGGAACATCCGTTTCGCCCGGCAGTTGGGGCTCCGGTGTGGAGCAATGGAGGTTTAAAATGGAATATCGGGACAAGAACATCTTTGCCAAGTGGAAAGAGACACCCGACAGCGGCGTCAAGATTGAAACCGACTTCAAATGCTATGCTTTCATGCTTGTTCCCTCGCCCGGAGATGACAATGAGCTGGCTCTTAAACGAGGGACCTTATTAGTTTCCGCTCGCTCGGAAGCCGACGCAAGAGTTGTGGCTACTCAATATGAGACGGATGCTTTCCGCGGGAAAGTAGCCATTGGGGACGCTGACCTTACAACCAACGAATCCAGTGCATTTCGCGATGTTAAATCCTACCAGGTCCGCCGTTTAGGTAACGAACCGATCGATACGCCGAGGGGCGTAATCACCATGGAAGGGAATGACTCCGATGACTGATTATCACACGTTGGTACTTTTCCTTGGTGGAGGACTGGGGATCTGTTTGGCGTTTGGAATTGCCATATTGATCGCTGCGCAAAAATGATTTGTCGTTTCGAAATATTGTGAATTTACATATCGGTCAAAATATCTTGCGAGCGCTTGATAACGCCGGGAAAGTCGTGCTCCTGACATGCATTTAACCGGTGGCGCTCCAGCCTTGCACCCAAATGGCCCGATCTTCGTGTAATTGACAAAGTCAACAGCGCCAATATTCACCATCGCTTTGCAATCGTGCAGGCTTGGCGACATATTTTCCTCGTCTCGGGATCGCTATCTGGCTAAAACGGTCGGCCAGAATGTAAAGTGCTTCTTGCATTGGCTCACCACGCATGGCCTCGCCGTGTCCGGTGACAACGACTCTGGGATCTAGCTCAGAAAGCATCTTTACGGATATCTCTGCCTGGTCCCAATCGGTGGTAAAGTACATGGGCGGTCCATGTATTTCAGGCTTCTGAAGGAGCACAGAATATAAGGATTCCTGGCGCGTCGTGATGAAGGCATCGCCTGCGATCAATGCCTTGTCTTGAGCGCGCCATAGCGAGATGTGGCCAGGCGAATGGCCCGGTGTAAAAAGCCATTTCCAATCGGGCATAAAGGGCACATCTCCGTCCTCGGGCAGGGCCTGTAACCGTTCTGCGATATCGATAGGTCCTCGTGGATAAATCGGTGAAAGAAGGGACATCATGCCACCTCCGACCAATGGATCGGGCGGTGGATAGGAAGCGGCTCCATTGAGATACGGGAACTCGAGGGGATGTGCAAACACTGGACAGTCCCACAGTGTTGACAGTCGTTCTGCATTACCTGCGTGATCAAAATGGGCATGTGTTAGAATGATGGCAGCAGCCTTCGAGTTCGGCCCAAAGCGCTGCATGGCGGCCTTAACAATCAGTCCACTCATCCCGGCGATACCCGTATCGATCAAGACCCACTTCCGGTCTCCTGCGCCCGGCCTACCGTAGAATACCACGTTCACGATCGCCAAGCGTTTGTAGGCAAGATCTTCTCTTAACTGATGCGTTCCGTCATCACGCACGGCATCATTGTCCGGATTATATGCGGGCATCTCATTATTCAGTGGAACTTGCTGGGCCATTGTGTAGCCTTCCTTCAGCTGGGGTATTAGTTCAAACTATGCGTTTTCAAGCAAAGTCCTTGCGATATCTGTTAGCCAGGAGCCGGCGGCGTGTTTATTTCCGTATCTGTCAAGCTTCGGGCTTTTTCGAGAATTCCCTCCGCAGTCTCGTACTGTTCATCAGATACCCTTACTGCAAGAAAAGTTCCGCCCTGCTCTATGCCGGCGGAATAAATGTTTGCATCCGTTTCGCTAACGCCCGCTTCGATGAGCGAACGATAAACGTTTCCGGCGATGCCACCGATCGCGGCCCCACTCACCGCTCCTGTAAGAGTGCTTGCAAGCCAGCCTGCGGCCACGATCGGTCCCAGCCCGGGTATTGCCATCAATCCAAGGCCCGTGAGCAATCCTGCTGTCCCGCCCACAAGGGCCCCGGTGCCTGCTGCGACGCTGGTTGCGTGCTCCGTCAATTCTCCCTCCGTCCCGCTGGAAATGATGGATATTTCTTCTGTACGAATCCCAGAAGCCACCAAAGCTGAAACGGTGAGTTTGGCTTGAAGCGTGTTGGAGAACAACGCACTTACGGTTCGCATAGCGATAATCCTTTTTGTGTGAACCGCCTAACACTCCGCAGACCAGTTCGTTCCGTCGTTACACGGAACAAACTGCTTTTCGATCGGTTAGGCAGCGCGACAATCAAAAGAATGACAATCAAAGGAGAAGAAAATGTCTGATACTCGAGACTGGCTCGTTCAGTGGCTTCGTGACGCTCATGCAATGGAAGAGCAAGCAGAAACCATGCTGAACGGGCTTCTTGGTCGCCTGGAAAACTATCCAAACCTGGCCGAACGAATAGGGTCCCATCTAGAGGAAACGAAAATCCAGGCGGAGCGGATTGAACGTTGTCTGGATCAACTGGGCGAAGATGCATCCACTCTAAAGGATGCCGGCGGTAAACTTATGGCAATGGGCCAGTCGTTTAGCGGTTTTTTCGCAGGAGACGAAGTCCTGAAAGGCTCTCTTGCAAGTTTTGCGTTCGAGAATATGGAAATTGCTTCTTACACTATTTTGATTGCAGCGGCCCGCAGGTTGAATGAAGAAGAAGTCGCGCGGACATGTGAGCAGAGCTTGCAAGAGGAGATTGCCATGGCGGATTGGCTGCGGTCCAATCTGGATGCGACCACCGCTCAGTTTCTTGAAAGGACCTTTGCTGAAAGTGATGCAGCCAAACGATAACAGCTCGGCACTGCCCAGTCTGGGTGTTCTATCGAAATAGAACAAATGAGTGGGAAAATATAGGCGTTCGTCGTACTTATTGAAAACCCCATGGTATAAGAACATATTAGCGCTGTACCTACAGGTTTACAAAATTATACTTCCATGAAGGTGATACATAATTCTCAAATACCGCAGCCAACGACATAACCAAAACCTAATATTACTATTGAAAAGGGTTGTATCAGCCGCCAGCGACCCCCAGAAAGGAGAGTGCCAGAAAAGTTGCGAATAAGACAAAGTGCGTCATACCCTCAATGGCGTTGGTCTGGCCGTCGTTCAAATTAATGGCTGCCGCAATAAGTGTTATGGCGATCATCATGGTCTGAATTGGCGTCATAGCCATGACGATTGGCTGATCGTTAAAAAGCGCGAAGCCTTCAATAACTGGAACGGTAAGGATAACCGTCGACAACGAAGCTCCCAAGGCGATATTGATCACCACTTGCATACGGTTGGCAAGTGCAGCGCGAAGTGCCGTTAAAAGTTCGGGGGCCGCAGACATAATGGCCACCACAAAGGCGGCCAATGCTACCGGGGCCCCAACCGCATTAAGTCCGTGCGACAGAAACGCCGACATCACTTCCGCTAGAAAACCTATGAGTACAACGCCGATGACTAGCACGACGATTGATGGCGTCAACGGTTCGTATTCGCGGGGCTTCCCGCCCTTCGTTTTCTTTTCCGGGTAGCTGTAGTTGAAAAAATAGCTATGTTGTCCAATTTGGTTTCTGAGAAATACCCAGTAGAGCATAGCCATGGCGCCCACTGTGAAAATCGAATAAACCCGCCATTTCTCATGAGGAACAAACTCGGGAACAACCATCGATATACCCATCGCCGTCAAGATCATGACACCGTAGGTCTTCCCGGAATCATCGTTATAGGCCTGCTCTCCAAATTTCCATCCGCCAAGAAGCGCGGCGAGCCCCAGTATTCCGTTAATGTCGAGCATGACGGCGGAAAATATTGTGTCCCGGGCGAGCGTGGGTGAGCCGCTACTTCCGTTCATCAAAATGAGTAGAATGAGCACCTCAACGCCAACAGCTGACATTGTCAGCACCATGGTCCCATACGGATCACCAACTTTAGAAGCAATCGCTTCCGCCCGATGAGCGACCCGCACGGAGACCGCAACGATTGCTACGATAAGACAGAACGTTGCGATTAACGCGCCGGCAGATCCAGTTTTCATGATTGTCGTTTCAAAAGCAAATGCGACACCGCCGGTTCCGAATGCCAGCACCAATAAGATTTCCTGCCAAAGAAATGAACGCATACGATCATCCGATGCGAGCTACGACTTCGCTACAATCCCCCAATGCGACAGATTGATCTCCTGTTCGCAAGGCGATGGCTTTTTAGATAAGCCTTTGGCGGCCCATTCGTTCCAAAACGCGTTCATGCAACGTTATCTGTAGTGTTCACATTGGCGATCGAAGCACTCCTGTCGCCACCGGCGGATTTGTTTTCCAGTCAACATGAAACAAAATTTCGGGCCGGGGGTTAGTCTCGTTATCGTGTCTTCTTTAGCGGCACGCCGGACAGTACACAGGAGGAACCCTTAAATGGCTAATACCAAACAGCGCAATCTCGAAGATCTTTTCTACGACACCCTGAAAGATATCTATTATGCCGAGCGCAAGATTTTGAAAGCGCTTCCAAAAATGGCCCGAGCTGCCGCAGATGAGAAGCTGAAGAATGCGTTTGAGAAGCATCGGGAACAAACCCAAACTCATGTGGAACGGCTCCAGCAATGTTTCGAGATCCTCGGTAAACGCGCGCAGGGCAAGACGTGCGACGCCATTGAAGGAATTATCGCTGAGGGGGAGGAAATCATGGATGAATTTTCGGATAGCCCTGCCCTTGACGCCGGTCTTATATCGTCCGCTCAGGCGGTCGAGCATTATGAAATCACGCGATACGGCACATTGAAACGCTGGGCCGATAATCTTGGCTATAAGGATGTAGCTGGGCTTTTAAATGAGACGTTGCAGGAAGAAGGGCAAACCGACAAGGATCTCACCAAACTTGCTGAAACGTCCGCAAATCAGCACGCGGCAGCATAAACGATTTTCCTATCGCTATCGAAGCCAGCGAGAAATCGCTGGCTTCGAAGTCTGTGAATTGATTTTTCTTCCACGAACTTGAGCATACCAATGGTGACGGGGATCAATTTCCTTAAACGGAGGGACGGTATTGTCCAACGACGATAGCGATAATGCGTCATCAAACCGAAACCCAATCTTACCACGTTGGCGTCGCGCAGCGCTTTTCAAACAGCTAGGTCCCGGTCTCGTTACTGGCGCAGCCGATGACGATCCGAGCGGCATAGCAACCTATTCGCAAGCAGGCGCCCAGTTTGGATACAACATGCTGTGGAGCATGTTGTTTACGTTTCCACTTATGACTGCGATCCAACTGGTCAGCGGACGGATTGGGAGAGTTACCGGTAAGGGGCTCGCTGCAAATTTGTGCGAAATCATTCCCCGCTGGGCGCTGCTTTCGCTTGTTGCGCTGCTACTGATCGCCAACACCATCAATATGGGTGCCAATCTATCCGCCATGGGTGCAGCCGCCAGTCTGGTGATGGGCGGCTATCCCGTCATATTCACCTTGGCGTTCGGCGTTTTATCGCTCGGATTGCAGCTCTTCATAACCTATGAAACTTACGCTCGCTATCTCAAGTGGCTCACGCTCGTTCTCCTAGCATATGTCGCAGTATTGTTCGTAGCGAATGTGGACTGGTGGGCAGCTTTAAAAGGTTTTTTCTGGCCAAAGTTTTCTCTTAAAAGCGAAAGCATCACGATGATCGTTGCCATTTTCGGGACCACCATAAGCCCATATCTCCTGTTTTGGCAAAGCTCTCAGGAGGTAGAAGAAATCGACAATTCAAAAGACGAGGAGCCGCTTCGTAGAGATCCCGCAGAAGCAAAGAAGGAACTGAAACGTATACGTATTGATACTTTCGCTGGCATGGCTGTTTCTAATATCGTGGCGATCGCAATCATCATGAGCACAGCGGCAACCCTGCATGCGTCCGGAAAGACTGAAGTCAATTCCGCAGCCGAGGTCGCCGAAGCCCTCAAGCCATTGGCAGGAGATTTCGCTTTCCTCATTTTCAGTTTGGGGATTATCGGAACTGGGCTTTTGTCATTACCCGTGCTTGCAGGCTCCGTTGCCTACGCTTTTGGTGAATCTCAAGGTTGGAAATGCGGTCTGGCGAATAAGCCCTGGGAAGCGATTGGATTCTACGGCGTAATCGCACTGGCGTTCATTGTTGGAGCGGCGATCGCGATTTCGCCCATCGACCCTATTGCCGCATTGTTCTGGAGCGCAGTTGTCAACGGCGTCGTCGCGGTTCCCATAATGGCCGCCATGATGATCGTCGCAAGCAGACGTGATGAAATGGGCAGATTCACGATAGGGTTTGCAACCAGATTGTTTGGATGGGTTGCGACCGCCGCCATGACTGCAGCCGCCGTCGCAATGTTCGTATTCTGGTAGTCGCAGTTAACTTGCATGACGCCGGCGCTCAAAAGAGACGAGCTCACCGGGATCGAAAGAGCGCCCACCACAGCAAAAAGAAAAGGAACTTTTTTCGTTCACCGAGGTTCGGTCCCAGCGCGCAGAGGAGAGCTGTCATGTCGGGACGCAATATTAAGCTTGCTATTGCAACGATCGCCGTTTTTTTGCCATTCAGCCTCGGGCGGGCAGACCCACTGCCTCCAGACATGACATATCGACCGCTGCCCGTTCAGCCATTTTCAGCCGTCAAAGATCAAGATCAGAAACAAAAGCGGGGGGTCATGCAGCAGCAAAAGGCTCTGCTTGAACAAAGGTATGATCTTCGGGACCGGCCTGCAGCGGATGTCATGATGTCCGGCGGCCGAAAGGCGGTCCAGGAAGGTGTCCGCGTAAGGCTCCCGGACGGAATGACATGGGAGAAGCTCGGTCAGATGAAACCGGAGGAAATCAGGTCCAAGGGACTGTTACCCGAAGGTTTTTTACCACTTCCGCACGTGAAACAAGCCGCAGGAGGACAGGTCTTTCCTCAGACGCAGATCGATACCATACAGCAAGACGAAAAGCGCGACCTCAATCGCTTTGATGTAGCGTTCGACTTGCCGGATATCTTCACACCAGAATTCCCTCCCCCGATCTTTCTCACCACTCATCCCGAACTAGGCGACGTCTCACGCGGTGATATTCTTACAATCAAGAATTTTTATGAGTATATGAACGGGATCGTTACTCCGGTGCAACTGGAGGGCCTGCGGCTGTTGCTAACACCGTTTCCGCAGGAGGAATTCAATCAGACGGAAGATCGCAAGGTCGTTGATCCGAGCATGGGCGTAGCCTGCCTCGACTGCCACACCAATTTCCATACAAACGGCGCTTTTCACCAGACCCCGGACGTGCGTCCACAGGCCAGCAGGTTCAGACTTGATACGACAAGCTTGCGCGGCATGTTTAATCAACAGATACATGGCTCAAAACGGTCATTGCGTTCGATTGAAGACTTTACCGAATTTGAGCAGAGAACGGCTTATTTTAACGGCGATCATGTAAGCGCAACCCGCAAAGGTGTCCATCTCCCGGACCGCTCCAATCAGGTTGCGATGATGGCGCAGATGCAAAACATCATTGACTTTCCGCCCGCGCCCAAGCTCGATCCTTTCGGCAAACTTGATCCCGAAAAAGCAATCCCGCTGGAACTGAAGGGTGAGCAAGTGTTTTCGGGGAAAGGACGCTGCGCCGAGTGTCACGTCCCTCAAGCCTCGTTTCTTGACAATAACATGCACGACCTGAAGCTTGAGCGGTTTTATGAGCCTGGGAAAACCTACAATGGTATGGTTACTCTACCGGATGGTCCGATCAAGACATTCACGCTTCGAGGCATCAAGGATTCTCCGCCATATCTTCATGATGGACGCTTGCTGACGCTCGACGATACGGTCGAGTTTTTCAATCTCGTCCTGGGAACCAAGCTGGCAACAGACGAAAAAGAGGCGCTCGTCGCCTATCTTCGAACGCTTTAGGAGAAAGACATTGTTGATACGTATATCAGTTGTTTTTCTGCTGGGGACAGCATGTCTGGCTTCAGCGCAAGCGCCCAACCCGGGCTTCGTATCGCCAGACACCAAGCTCAACGAAAGCGGGTTACCGGTCCCCTCACAAACGAACAATACCGACAAACTCTTCCTGCAGTTGGCTCTTTTGCGGAATTCGGCCGAACTTTCTTTGGCTGAGAAGGCCAAGAAATACGCCGGGAGCGATAAAATGAAGAGCTTTGTGTTACGCATGAAAAATGACCACGGTCCAATGGCAGACAAACTGAAAGAGCTTGCCAGTGCCGTGAAACTTCCGCCTCCCGCAGTCCAACCCTCACCACCACCCGTCGATAGCGAAGCCGCTTATTGGCAAAGCCAAGTTATTGATCACCAAAAGATGGTCCAGTTGCTTTCCTGGGAAATAGGTTCTGGCGAGTATGTGGAGCTGCAAAGCTATGCGCAGCAAATGTTGCCAGTGATCCTGCAGCACCTCGATCAGGCAAGACAGGGACAACAGGAATATCTTACCAAACAGGGGATTTTGAAACGTTCTGATCAGAACAATCAGCAGATGGCTCCAGAACCTGAATGATCGAATACGGGCATCTTTATGCACTCAGCGATTGATTAGGTTGGGCTTCGTTAGCGCGAACGTTAACGAAGCCCTCTCATCGCCGATATCTCGCGTCAATTTCCCAAAAAGCAAGAGATACTGTATGAAAATAGCCACTTACAATGTCAATGGCGTGAATGGAAGGTTGGCTGTATTGTTGCGCTGGCTTGAAGAGGATACACCGGACATTGTCTGTTTACAGGAGCTGAAAACGCCGGACGTAAAATTCCCGATCAAAGCGCTGGAAAAAATTGGATATGACGCGGTTTGGCAAGGCCAGAAAAGCTGGAATGGAGTGGCAATTCTGGCGAGAGGAAGGACCCCGGTTGTCACGCGACGTGGACTTCCCGGCGAACTCAATGACACGCAGAGCCGCTATCTCGAAGCAGCGGTTGGAGGCGTACTAGTCGGCTCTCTCTATCTTCCGAACGGCAATCCCGTTCCTGGACCCAAATTCGACTACAAGCTCCGCTGGTTCCAACGGCTGCACGATTATGCGGCTGAGTTGCTGACACTCGACATACCCATAGCGCTTGCTGGCGATTTCAATGTTATGCCGACCGATCTCGATGTCTACGCGCCGGAGCGCTGGCGCGACGACGCTTTGTTTCGGCCCGAAGTTAGAAAAGCATATGCACAACTGGTTGCACAAGGTTGGACGGATGCGGTCCGGTCTCTTCATCCAAAAGAGCGTATTTACACGTTCTGGAAATACTGGCGCAATTCCTTCGAACGCGATGCTGGGTTGCGCATTGATCATCTCCTTCTTAGTCCCGCTCTGGCACCGGCCCTGAAATCGGCAAGCGTGCGACGCAACCCGCGCAGCTGGCCTCACACGAGCGATCATGCGCCTGTGATGATCGAGATTGAGTTACCGCTCGTTGTCAGCTAATCAGAAACAAGCGTCGTCGCCCGGCGCTCACGAGACCGCGCCGATCGCCGCGCTTCGCGTAATTGTTCGATATCGGGATGCCACCACCTCCGCTCTCGATCTTTGTTTGTCGGTTCATTCTTCCTGGGCCAGGTTCGAATGAGTTCGTCGAGTGAGGGCAAGCGCCAGATCCCCCAAACATATTCGCCGTCGAGACCCGGATAAATGTCGTCGATCGGGTCACAGTGCACCAATTCGCCCGTTATCTCCGTAACAACGATGATACCATAGATCTCAGTTGCAATAGGACGATTGAGCGGTGGCAACGCTTCGGAAGGTAGCGGAATTCTTCGTCGCCTGCGCTCGTTCGCACGTCGACGTGCCCTCTTTTCTTCATCGCTTCCCTTACGGGCTTCGGCGCGCTTACGCCGTTCTTCCGGTTCGCTGCGTTTAGCCTCGTTTTCGATGGTCTCCCAATGTTGGGCAAGCTCATCATAAGATGCAAAGGGCAGCCGCCAAACTTTCGCATTATGGTCCCATCGGGCGAAGGATATCTGACGGATTTCTTCAACCAGCCGTGGCGAATATGGCGTTTTAATTCGTAACCCGTCACCGTCGACCGACAAATACGTACTGAGGATCGGCTCGAATTCATAGGCGTCCCTCCCCTTTTCCTCGGCAAAGGGGTTTGCACGTGAGGCCTCTCGAGCCAGCCAACGATCAATGCGTTGAGACGCCGTTTTCCCAGGAACGATCCAGGCCTTGTTCCAGTCGCTCCATCGTGCGCGGGGAAATTCCTTGCGAAAGCGCTGAACTGTCATTCGATCAAAAGGAAATGATATTGTGGCTCGATCTTCGTCTCCGGTATCCAGTCGAAACTTTTTGTCCATCTCCGGGTACTCCAGCGCCAACCATCGTCACTGCACTACCAAAGACCGCCTACCCTATTGCGGGTAGACCAGAATGGGTTGGAGTACCGCTGGAAGTGCACAATCGAATTTCCAGATTCGCGCTATACCGGAATATGGCGATAGAAGCTCATTATTCGTTTAATTTCTTCGCCATTTCGAGATGATGCTCCAGCGCGGGCCGGGTTGCATTGGCCCAGGCCCGGAGATCGGCATTCTCGCCGCCTTCGCCGTATCGCTTGAACAGATCGACAGCGTCTTCGTGCACCTCTTCCTGATCGCTTCGGTACTGCTTCGTGAAATCCTCGCCCTCCAGCCCCTTCAGCTTGTCCAGCATTTGCTGATGGTCATCGGAAAGCGTCGCCGGAGCCTTTACTGAGTTCACTTTTGTACTCAGGAGTGCTGTCAATTCCTCGCTGGTCTTTTGATGATCGGTGATCATCTGCTGTGCAAAGCTCTTGGTGGTGGGATCGGCCTTTGCGAGCGCGAGTTTGCTCGATTCGATCTCGAACATGTCGCCGCTCCCGCTCAATGTCACGAAATCCTGAGTAGACGGCGCGGACCCGACGAGAGAATTGATCCCTGTCTTTTCGCTCGTCGACTGGGCATATACCGGAGCCGAAATGAGAAGAATTGCCGAGAAGGCAAGCAACACCGTTTTCATGATCCTGTTTCCTTTCCCTTGTAAGAAATCCGAACCCACGCGGGAGAATTATGTTCCTGCCCCATCGCGCGCAGGCAATGGAGTGGCAAGCTTCATGGGTTCTCAAAGATAGCGAACGAGTAAATCGGCCTGTTCGCGCAGGGTTTTTGCGGCGTCGTGCGGCGTTTCGGTGTCGAGCAGAGCGCTGATTGCTGCTTCCAGTATCAGCATATTGCGGGCTCGAAGATAGCGAAGGCGCGCCTTTTCGGCGAGGACATCCAATTCGCGCGTTGCTTTTGCACCCATCGTGAAATTCCCTGAAAAGAGCGCTTATTGCTGCGGAGCGGCGTGCAAGGCGGCCGAAGGCCGCCCTGTCTGTTTGCCGGTGTCGAGAGCATTTCCTGTTCCAATACCGGGTTTCCGCTTTTGGGAAGTCATGCTCTAGCGACCGCGACGGTTGTCGTAATCATCGTCCCGGCGCTCTTCCCAACCACTGCGGGCAGCTTCCGCATGGCCGCGAGAGTCGCCGAACCAACCGCCATGACCCCGACCGCCGCCCGAGCGACGATCATCGTCCCGGCTCGAATATCCGCGGTCATCGTCGCGACTGGAATATCTGCGACGGTCGTCATAATCATGGTCGCGTCGCTCGTCCCATCCGCGCCGTGCAGCTTCCGCGTGGCCGCGGGAATCGCCATACCAACCGCGTCCGCGGTCATCGTCGTCATATCTGGAACGGCGATCATCGTAGTCGTCTTCGCGGCTGGAATAGCGGCGCCGGTCATCGTAGTCATCCCGACGCTCGTCCCATCCGCGACGGGCAGCTTCAGCATGGCCGCGGGAATCCCCGAACCAGCCTCCGCGGCCGCGGCCCCGGTCATCGTCGTCATAACGGCTGGAACGGCGGTCGTCGTCATCCCGGCGGCTGCTGGCGTATCTGCGGCGATCATCTCCGCCCCGACCCCGGTCGTCGTCGCTTACGAAACGGCCTTGATCGTCGCGTTCTGGCATAGTGCGTGGCATTTCATCCTCCAATTGTTGTGAGTTTTCGCGCCCCAAGGCGCATGAGCCCCGCCAAGGGCTCATCTCCGGCTGCGTTCTCCAGCCGCGAGCTTCAAATTTCAGGCAGTACCCTTTGACGAAGCCGATGTTGCTGAACGGATCTTGATGTTGTTCTGAACATCAACAACGCCGGCGCACATTTCTGCGCATTCTTCTGCTCTGCGCTTGTCCTGACGATTTCCAACCTGCCCCTGCAGGGTCACTTCGCCCTTCTTGACCGTCACCTCTATGTCGGATGCATCGAGTTCCGCATCTTCCATCAATGCGTCCGATACGTCCTCCTTGATGCGGTCATCGGAGCGTGTATATCCCTTCGGTCCTTTTCCCCGATGCTGGCCGACTGCAGTGTAGATGCTTCTGGATTGACCTTCGGTCCGCTGACGGTATCGATCACTTTCCCGCTCGCGGTTTGACTCTCGCCGGGAAGTATATCGCTCGTCATTGTCGTCAGAGTAGCGTCCCCGGGCATAATCGCTTGAGTAGCGGTCATCATAGCCTCGGTAGTCGCTTCCCCGCGCTTCGTAGTCGCGCTCCCGGTAGGGTTCGTTATAGTAATCGTCACGATCATCGTTCTGATATCGACCTGGCATGAGATTAGCTCCTCTTCACTGTCGTGTAGACAGCCCTCCGAACCGCACTCGCCCGGGTTTGTTCCAGAATCAGTTTCATTTAATGAAGAGCGAGCTGCACCCTCTGGATGTCAGCGCGTTATTTGGATAGAGACGCAGGACCAATGGTGTTGGGACGCAAGAAGCGATCCCGGGATCGGCTACGGCAAATCAACCGTTCGATATGATGCAGGCCTACTAGAAATTGGTGAAATCACTGCTCTTCTCACACGCCCGTCTGGAACTCGGACTCAGCCAGAGCACGGTTAGTCGCCTGGGGTAACTGGACGCGATCATCGGCCGGAAGCTGTTCAACTGCGTTCCGGCAGGCGTGCAGCAGACTGCCCATCCGCGAAAGCTACGCTTCTGAAGCGAGAAATCTGCTGGGCGACCTCAGAGCCGCCACCGATGGCCTTGCATCGCCTCCGCGAGCCATCGAACGCGGGAGAAATGAGTTTTTCAGCAATGCGTCGCGATGATGATGAGGAAGATAGCGAACCGCGGACCGCGCAGAGAGCTTTTCCAAGCTGCTGAATAAGCCGTAGGCCGGTCGTGCGTTTCTCC
>NZ_JAELXQ010000019.1 GCF_016427605.1 Ochrobactrum sp. Q0168
TCTATTCGAGCTTCCTGCGTCATGCGGAAAACGCCTCGAAGCTCTATGGCGTCGATACGCGTGAAATCCTCATCGAACTTGGCAAGCGCCGCATGGTCGGCGGCCAGGAAGACATGATCATCGACGTTGCGCTCGACATTCTCAAAAACAAGGCCGCGTAAAGCATTAAAGTGTCCAATGCTCGACTGAAAATAGGTAAACTACGGTGAAAGGAAACATATGGCAAAAGGGCGGGCATATGTCACTCCGATTGCTGAATGTCAGCTTTGCGCTTTATGTCGGACGTTCGAGCTGTCGAAAAGTTTGCTGAAAGCGGTGGTTTCTCTTTTCATATTACTAGCGACCGCGAAGGGGTGTAAAGCGGATAGCTTGCTCTTTAACTACCTATTCGAGAGCGGACGTCGCTTCGCGCTCGCCGTAGTTTAAAGGCATTGCTGCAGTCGGTTGTGGGGGGCGCCGCAAATCACATTCTGGCTGACAGCTTTGTACCCCATAGTTGCCGGACTGTAGCGGGCGAAAAGCTCGTCGACTAAGGGGATCCGATTAATACCACATGCAGACCTTCTGTTTTGATTGGCAGTTCATCCGAAGTAAGTTGGAATGCGCAGCAGAAGTGCTATCCGCGAACGGAAATAGAAATTGGAACGAACGGATTCTTTGACCCCGTTAACATCGCGGGTTGTCAAGATAATTGCCATGTCCTTTACGCCTAAAAAGGGTTGGATGTTCAAATATCCCTTCGAAAACTTAGTTGTCGCTTCGCTGAGAATGCTAGATCTGCGACTACCGGAAACATTCCACAGAATCTTTGGTGTTTTTTTAAATAACTATTTTAGATATATTTTAGAAACGATTAAGAATACGTTTTATTTGCAGATTTTAATTGGTATTATAGGGTTTTCGAATGGTTGATAAAAAAGTATTTCAATATATGATGAATAATAATTATCTAAATTCTGACAATTAACGTACTTAAGTCCGCTGATAATAATAGCTGCCAGAGGCTTATAGCTTTTGGATGGAGAAAAACCGCTGACTCCATGACAGTCGGCGGTTTTTCATTTCAAGAAACCCAAAGTGGCTTTTAAAGTCGATTATTTGTAAGCGGAAACCACGATCTCAATCAGCGTATCCCCACCCAGATCAGCAACGCCAACGGTTGCACGGGTTGGCAGCAGCGACGGGTCAATCCATTCTTTCCAGACCTTATCCATTTCAGGCTTCTTGTTGAGGTCTGTTACGAAGATGGTTGCTGCCAGAAGCTTGGTCTTGTCGGTGCCTGCCTGTGCCAGATAGCTGTCGAGCTTGGCGAGGATTTCGCGGGTCTGACCAGCCATATCCAGGCTTTCGTCATCACAGGTGGTTCCGCCGACATAGACAATGCCATTGTGCTCGACGACGCGATGCATGATCGGCGTCTGAATGAAACGCTCAGCCATAGTTTAATCCTTTCAGATGGTTGGGGAATTTCCCGGTTGCTCGCCGGTAACGGCCAAGACAGCATCGGGGGTTTGGGGTAGTGCTGCGATTTCGCCGAGCGGCACCGGTTTCACCGGCGCACGCAGACGATAGAAGCCGACTGTTTCCGGCGCGCGGTTTTGCACCTCGGCCAGAATTTCCGTGACGGTGGAACTGCACATGCGGCCCTGACAAGGCCCCATGCCACAGCGAAACATGGTTTTCAGCTGGTTTGGGCCGGCGATATTGCAGGCTGCCGCGTCGCGGATTGCACCCGCAGTCACTTCCTCGCAACGGCAGACGATCGTTTCCCGATCCGTTGGTGCGCGAAACGCCTGTGCAGGCAGGTAGAGCGCGTCGATAAAGGACCGACCACGTTCGAAGCGCCGCGCTTGCGCACGCAGCTTTGCGATTTTCGAACTCAACGTTGTGGCCAATGTCGGAAAGATATCCTGACAGGCCGCGAGCGCAGCGATACGCCCGCTCTGCTCGGCAACCAATGCACCACCAATGCCGCTGCCGTCACCAGCAATGTAGATGGACGGAACAGACGAACGACCATTGTCGTCGAGTTGCGGTTGAAAACATTTCTGATCGTCGTTCCAAACCAGAGCGCAGCCGGAAGCATTGGCGAGATTGTTGTTGGGGATCACACCCTGATGCAGGAAGACGCTATCGACAGCAAGCCTGTGAGTCTTGCCTTTGGCCGAAAAGTAGATCGCCTCGGCTTCGTCTTTTCCTTCAATGGCTATTTTGGTGACACCGGAATAAACCGGCACCGACTTGCGCACCTTCAACAGCAGGGAAAGCCCCTTCAAGGCATAGGGCGAGAAAAGGAATGAAAGCAGGTTCGGCGCAGATTTCAGGTAATTTGCGCCGGGCGTCGTATCGAGCAGTGCTGCAACCTTGCCGCCTGCCTGCAACAGCTGCGCGGCGAACATGTAGAGGAGCGGACCGGTTCCTGCCAGAACCACACTTCCGTTGGGCAGGAGGCCGGAAGCCTTCAACGCAATCTGTGCTGCGCCGATGGTCATAACACCCGGCAATGTCCAGCCCCTGACAGGCATCGGGCGCTCCATCGCGCCGGTCGCGAAGATCACACGGCGCGCGGAGACAATCCCGCTCTTGCCGCCCATGGACACGCGCAGCTCGACGCTGTTGCTGTCGTCGCCATCCTGTGGTTCCACACTCCAGACGAGCGCCTGCGGCACATAGGTGGCCTTGCTGGCGATAAATGCTTGCAGGACTTCTTTGCCCCGCCAGTAGTCGGTGCCGAGAAACGGTCTGCGGGCAGTCGTATTGTGTTCAATGCCACGGTAAATCTGGCCGCCGGCGGCGGGGTTCTCGTCGAACAGGACCACGTTAGCGCCAGCGGTACTGGCCTCTGCGGCTGCCGACATGCCTGCCGGTCCCGCGCCGATAATGGCAACGTCGTAGGCCGCGTCGAGCGCATGAATATCGGAAGTTCTTTTGAACATTGTCGTCATGGTTCCACCCGACGCGCGCCGGTCTGCGAAGAAATGACCATTCCATCGACCACAGGCGTCATGCAGCCTTGGCGGTTCTGAATACCATCAATAGTGACCAGACATTCAAAACAGATACCCATCAGGCAATAGGGCGCTCGCGGCTGATCACTAACGACGCTGTTTCTGAGCCGGGTGATGCCCTCTCCAAGCAGCGCTGCGGCGACAGTTACATTGGCAGGTACCGTCAAGGTGCGCGCATCGAATGTGATCGTCACGGTTTCCTCTGGTGTCTCAGTTTTCAGGAACATTTTAGGAGACATGAAACCTCCGGCCGGAGAACGCATCACCAGCAAGTTGTTTGGCATCGGCTGCTATTTCCTTAGCCACGATCAGGGCGTGGTTGGCTGCAAGCGTGACGCCGGAATGGCACATGACGGCGTAAGCGCCCTTGTGGCTTTCGGATTGTTCGTAGACAGGCATGCCGTCCGGTGTCTTAACCCGAAACCCGGCCCAACTGCGAATGACATTGACATTGGCCAGATGCGGAAATGTCCGCACTGCCCTATTGGCCAGAACCGCGCTGATATCTTGATTGGTGGCAATCCGGTCCGTATGGGTTTCCTGACTGTCGCCGATCATGACGCCGCCTTCATCCGCCTGCCGCAGCGTGGCAGCTGTATAGGGGAAGAAGGGCGCGCATTTCTCCGTTACAAGAATTTGACCTTTGCTGCGCACGACCGGCGCTTCAAGACCGACACTCTTGGCAAGCTCTGCATTGCCGTTGCCCGCAGCCAGAATGATGCGTTCGGCAAAGACCTCGCCCCATGGACCGCTTAACAGAAAGCCACCGTTTTGCGGGGTGATGGACGAGACTTCACAATGCGGTTCATAGGAAGCGCCGAGTTTGATCATGCCGGTATGCAAGGCGCGAAACAGGCGCAGTGAATTCACATCGCCGTCCATCGGCGAATAGATCGAGCCGATCACATCTCGCCCGATGGAGGGCACCATTCTGGCCGTTTCCTGATGGTCGAGCACGACATGTTCCGGGGCGTCATTGCCTAGTTCCCGCGCTACTGTCGCGACGTCTTCGGCAAACATTTGAAGCTCGCGCTCGTCGAGGCAGAAGGTAAAGGCACCGGTCTGTTTCAACGCCACATCAAGCCCGGTGACATCCCGCAATTCATCTGCAAAAGCCGGCCACAGGCGCGCAGATTGCATTGTCCAACGGGCATAGTGTGGTGCGCCTACGCCTTTGCCCTGTACCCAGATGAGCGCGAAATTGGCGCGGGATGCGCGCAGGGACAGGTCTTCCCCATCGAGAAGCATTGGACGCAGACCAGATCGGGCGAGACCCCAGGCGATGGCAGAGCCAACCAGTCCCGCTCCGATAATGACTATGTTTTGGTCCGGCAATCTGCGCATTCGTAAATTCAATCTGTTGTCACAGCGTCGTCAGGGTTGGGCCTGACGAGCGTCAGGCCCGATTGTGTTGGCTCAGTTTTGCGGGCTTACGTCCACCTTGAACCACTTCTCGGAAAGTTTTTTCACCGTGCCGTCGGCAATCGCGGCCTGAATGGCAGTATCGAAGCGACCCTTCAGGGCGGTATCTTCCTTGCGCAGACCGACACCGATCATGCCGAAGACCTTGCCCGAAAACAGCGGGCCAGCCAGCTTTGCGCCCTTCATGTCATCCTTTTCCAGCGCAGCCGCAAGAACTGTGGCATTGGCGACAACCGCATCCACGCGACCGCTGGTCAGGTCGAAATTGTGTTCTTCGGCGGTCTTGTACTCACGCACATCCGCGCCATCCTTGAAATACTGTTCCATGAAGGCGGAAGCGGTTGTGGAACCCTGAACGCCGACGGTCTTTCCGTTGATTTTCTTGGCGATTTCTTCGAGCACCGGCTTGGCCGCATCGGAATCGACATTCAGCGGTTTGCCGTCTTCCGGCAGATCGGCGAGGTCGCTGTCATCCATGACTGCGAAGGAGTTGATGGCTGCCGCATAAGGCGACGAAAAGGCAATCACTTCCTCACGCTTCGGCGTGATGCTCATACCCGCCATGATGGCATCATACTTGCCAGCAGTCAGCGATGGAATGATGCCGTCCCAGTTTTGAGCTGTGATTTCGCATTTCGCTTTCAGGCGTTCGCAAAGATCTTTGGCGAGATCGATCTCGAAGCCTTCCAGCACGCCGTTCGGGCCGGAAAAATTCCATGGCGCATAAGCACCTTCGGTCGCGATGCGCACAACATCTTCGGCATGCGCGGTTGGGGCAACGGCGAGAACGCCAAGGACGGAAAAGACGAATTTCAGTTTCATATGTTCACCTCTGTTAGAAAACCGATTGATCGGTTCATGCGTTTTGTTTGGAAATGAATTGCCGGAACCGTTCGCTTTTGGGGTTTCCAAAAACCTCGTCGGGCGTGCCTTCTTCTTCAATCACGCCCTGACGCAGAAACACCACACGGCTGGAAACATCGCGGGCGAAGCCCATCTCGTGGGTCACGACCAGCATGGTGCGCCCCTCTGCCGCCAGATCGCGCATGACCTTCAGCACCTCGGCCACCAGTTCGGGGTCAAGTGCGGAGGTTGGTTCATCGAACAGCATGATCTTCGGACGCATCGCTAGCGCGCGGGCAATCGCAGCGCGTTGCTGCTGGCCACCGGAAAGATGTGCGGGATAGAAGTTGCGCTTATCGGCTATGCCGACCCGCTCCAGCAGCGCTTCAGCCTCGGCAATGCACTCCGACCGGTTTCGCTTTTGCACATGGACAGGCGCTTCGATCAGATTTTCAAGGATGGTCAGGTGCGACCACAGATTGAACGACTGGAACACCATGGTGGCCTGACCGCGCAGGCGCTGAACCTGTTTCACATCGGCTGGACGAGGCGCGCGTCCCGGGTGTTGGTCGAGCTTATACGCCTCTCCATGAATAGCCACGCTACCCGCATCCGGCACTTCCAGCATATTAATGCAGCGCAGCAGTGTGGATTTGCCTGAACCTGATGCTCCCAAAATGGAGATGACTTCACCCTGGTGGGCCTGCAAGGAAACTGAATGCAGAACCTTGTGCGCGCCGTAGCATTTTTCGAGGTTCTTGATCTCGACCGCAGGCGTTTCGAAATGTTGCATTATGAGTCTCCTCCGGCGGCATGCACGATGACAGGCTGACGCTGGGCCGCCGACAGGCGGTATTCCAGCAATTTGAAGATCCTGGTGACCACGAAATTCAGGAGGAGATAAATCGCGCCTGCACAGATGAAGACTTCGACAGGGCGATAGGTGGCAGAAATCAGCTTGGCTGCCAGCCCTGTCACTTCCATCATGGTGATGGTTGATGCCAGCGCCGTGGATTTTACCATCAGGATGACTTCATTTGAATAGGCGGGTAGCATCTGCCGCAAGGCCTGCGGGGCCAGAATGCGACGGACGAGGGTGAAGCCGCTCATACCATAAGCGCGCGCTGCTTCGATCTGCCCGGTCGCGACCGACAGAACGCCGCCACGTATGATTTCGGCGCTATAGGCAGCTGTATTGAGCGCCAGAGCCAGCACCGCGCACCAATAGGGTTCGCGCAGAAATGGCCAGAGAAAGCTCCGGCGCAGTTCTGGAAACTGGCTGAGGCCGTAATAGATGATGTAGAGCTGGACCAGCAGCGGAGTGCCGCGCAGCACGAAGATGTAACCCCGTGCAATGAGATCCAGAATCAGATTGCCCGACAGACGCATCGTGGCCAGTATGGTCGCCAGCACGGCGCCACTGATAACCGACAGCGCCATCAGTTGAAGCGTCAGCGGGACACCCCGGCATAGCTGAACGAAACCGTCGAACATGAACGGTAGGTCGAGAAAGCTCATACCGCCCTCCGGATGCCGCGCATGGCGCGCTTTTCGGCATTCTTGAACAACACGCCCGATATGAATGTGATGCCGAGATAAAGCAGCCCGGCGGTCAGAAAGAAGGTGAAAGGCTTGCGGGTTGATCCAGCGCCGATTTGCGCCTGACGCATCAGTTCAACCAGTCCAACGACCGAGATCAGTGCGGATTCCTTCAAGACAAGCTGCCACACATTGCCGATGCCCGGAATGGCGAAGCGCGCCGCCTGCGGAACCATGATGCGGCGAAACAGCAGACGCGGCGGCATGCCATACGCTTTGGCAGCCTCGATTTCGCCTTTGGGGAGTGCAAGCACTGCGCCACGATAGACTTCGGCCTGATATGCGCCCGATACCACACCGATGGCCAGTGCACCGGTGATGAAGATTGGCGCACTGACGAAACCTTGTCCGCCGAACAACGCGCCAATTTGGCTCAACACAGCGCTGCTGCCGAAATAGAACAGATAAATGACCAGAAGATCGGGGATGCCGCGAAGCACAGTCGAATAGCCGTCAGCCACAATTCTGAGAATGCGCTGCGATGAGAATGAAGCGGCAGCGGCAATCATGCCGAACACTGTGCCTGCCGCGAAACCGCAAAAGGCTACCGCGAGTGTCATGCCAGTGGCCCGGAGCATATCGTAGCCCCAGCCGTCTTCGGCAAAACCCATCAAATCCAGATATGCGCTGACCGCACCCAACTGCCTAGTTCCCTTTTTATGTCCGGTGCTTTCACCGCGCCGATACGTTTATGGGAGTGGTTTGACAGCGGGGCTCAATACAGTCAAATTCGAAATGAAGCCTCAAGCATAACCAAATATTATGGTGAAACATGAACCTGCGTCAGGTCGAAGCGTTCCGAACCGTCATGCTGACTGGAAAAATGACGGCAGCAGCGGAACTGATGTCGATCACCCAGCCCGCTGTGAGCCGCCTGATCCGCGACTTTGAGATCGACACGAAACTCAAGCTCTTCAACCGTCGCGGAAACCAGTTGATCCCCACGCAGGCGGCCATGACGCTGTTGCAGGAGGTCGAGCGGGCCTATGTCGGGCTCAATCGCATCCGGAGTTTCGCAGACGAGATCAGCCGTCAGAATGCGGGCATGTTGCGGATCGCGGCCATGCCTGCGCTTGCAAACGGGATCATGCCGCGCTTCCTTGCGCGTTTTCTCAAGGAGCGGCCCAATATCCACGCCTCTCTCAACGGTATTCCTTCCGCGATGGTGGTCGAAGCCGTTGCATCTGGTCAGGTCGATTTAGGCTTTGCCGATGGTCCGCTCGACCGGCCCGGTTTCAATATTGAAACCCGTGCGATACCGGCGGTTGTCGCAGTCCCGCTGGGGCATCGTCTCGCGGACTATCCGGAGGTTTCACCGGATGATCTCGCCGATGAACGTATGATCACGCTGGAGCCGGGGTCGCTGTTTGCCATGCGTGTGGAAGTTGCGCTTGCGCGCATTCCACGGTCCGCCACCATTGAGACTCGCCTGTCGCACACGGCGCTGACGCTTGTGGCCGAAGGTGTTGGCATAACGATCATCGATCCGTCTTCGGCAACGGATTTTCGCGGACGCGGCGTGGCGATCCGGCCTTTCACGAGCTTCGTCGATGCTGGTTTTCTGGTCATTCGCCGCAGTAACGGCCCCGACAACAGTCTGGCGCAGCGCTTCATAGACGAGTTCTGGGCCTATCATGAAACGCTGCTTGCGCAGCCGTGAAGATAGGGGGGCTTTGGGGGGCTCAATCCTGGTAGATGCGCTCCTCAAGGGGCGTTGATGCAATGATAGATTTCAGTCCGGCTAGCATGGCCTTTTCCGCCTTGTTGAGGTTGGCTTCAGGATTGTGGATCAGGAAAACATCGATGGCTGGCGGGTTGTCGTAAGGCGGCAGACGCCAGAGAAGGCCATCATCAATCTCGCGCCGCGCGACGTGCAATGGAAGTGGGCCGATGCCAAGCCCGGTGATGATCATCCGGCGCACTTCCTCAAGGCTCGACGAGGTGCCGACAACATCAGGTGAAAGTCGCGCCTCACTGCGCAACAGGGCTACGGGTCGCAGCGCGTCTGCAATATGATCGGTCTGGAACGAAACCGATGGTTCTCCCCTCAGATCGGCAAGGGTCAGTCCGGACTGGCCGAACATCCGGTGCCGGGGCCCGCAGAAAAACCCGAAGAACTCGCGATAGACCATTGTGTAGTCGAGCGCGGGGTCGCGATTGCTCACCAGACCGAGGCCGAAGGAAGCGCGCTTCTCGCGCACAAGCCGCGCGACTTCCGTACTGGCGGATACGTTGATCGTCAGTGTCGCATTGGGATGCTGTTCATGAAACAGCGCGAGCGCCTGATCGAAGATCGGCGATATGATGTGGCTGGCGACAGAGATGGTGACATGGCCAGTCACATTGTCACCGACCCCGCGCACCAGTTGCGGCAGCTGTGAAATCGCGCCAAACACCTCGATACTTTGTTCGTAGAGCAGTTTGCCAACGTCCGTCAGCTCAAAATGGGTTGCGTCACGCTCCACCAGCCGCTGGCCGATGCGGTCTTCCAATCGGCGCAATGCATTGCTTACGCTTGGTTGTTTGAGGTTAAGGCGCTCTGCCGCGCGGGTAATGCTTTTGACCTCCGCGATTACCACAAAACTGCGCAGAAGGTTCCAGTCCAGATCCCAGACAAGGCGTTCAGGGCGATGCAGCGACATGGGTCATCCATTCATGAAATCTATGCAATCCATTCCCATTATCTATTTGCGAAATGCATCCATAAAAGCAATCATCAATATTGGAAGGCATCAAAAAGCTTCAAGAAAAACAAACAAAGGGAAGTCGGGAACAGCATGTTTAACAAATTCACGGGTTTCATTGCCGCAGCCGCAATTGCCGCCACTGCAGTTTTTGCGGTTGCGCCTGCACAGGCGGATGATCTTGAAAATATCAAGGCAGCGGGCGAGTTGAAGATCGCCATGAGCGGCCAGTACCCGCCGTTCAATTTCGTCAATGAGAAGAACGAAGTCGTGGGCTTCGACGCTTCGATCGGTTCGGCGATTGCCGAGCGCATGCAGCTCAAGCCACAGCTTATTACCACCGCATGGGATGGTATCGTCGCCGGCCTTCGGGCAGGTAAGTTCGACACGGTGGTTGGCTCCATGACGATTACGCCGGAACGCGAGAAGGCCGTGGATTTCGTGGGACCTTACTATCATGCGGGCCGCGCGGTTTTCGTGAAGGAAGACTCCGCAGTTCAAAAGCTCGACGATCTCAAAGGCAAGACACTGGGCGTCACGCTTGGTGAAACCCATGAAAAATGGGCGCGCGAACAGGGCGGCTGGACCATTCGCACCTATAAGGGGCTGCCGGAGCTGATGCTCGAACTGAATGCCGGTCGCGTCGACGCCATCGTCGTCGACAACATCCCGGTCATGGTGGCGATCAAGGAAACCGGCCAGAAGGTCCGTAGGCTCGATACGCCTGATATCGAAGGCGGCAGCGTCGCCATCGGCATCGCCATCCGCAAGAATAATCCAGAGCTGAAGGCTGCGATGCAGAAGGCTCTCGACGAGATCATGGCCGACGGCACCTATGAGAAGATCTCGATGCAATGGGTCGGCAGCGATATTCGCTGATACGTCATCCCGGCCTGGCATATGTCCGGGCCGGTTGAGAACCGATTGACCGGAGTTTTCCGATGGATTTTGCGTTGATGCAGCGCGTCCTCCCGTTTTTTCTGGAGGCGGCATGGGTGACTGTCAAAATTTCTGCTCTGGCCCTGGTGTTGGGTCTGGCCGTCGCGGCGGTCCTCGTTAACGGGCGTCTGTCCCGCTCGGTCATCCTGCGATGGATTGCGGCAGCCTATGTGAGCGTCTTTCGCGGCACACCTTGCCTTGTACAGCTCTTCATTCTCTATTTCGGCGGTCCACAGATTGGCATTAATCTGGAGCCGTTTGCCGCTGGTGTCATCGGACTGGGTCTGAATATCGGCGCATACATGTCGGAATCGATCCGCGGCGCAATTCAGAGCGTTGATCGCGGCCAGACGGAAGCCGCTCGTTCCATCGGCTTCGGGCGAGGGCAGACGATGCGGTTCGTCGTGCTGCCCCAGGCAGCCCGGCTGATGATCCGCCCTCTCGGTGTCAATACGATTGCGCTCCTGAAGGGCTCTGCGCTGGTTTCCACCATTTCAGTGGTTGAACTGACCTATACGGCGCAGCGTTTCATCGGTTCAACCTACAAACCGTTCGAGATTTTCGGCGTTGCAGCCGTTCTCTACATGATCATCATTTATGTCGTGGCGCGCGGGGTCGATCTGCTCGACAAGCGCTTCGCGGCGCAGTGAGGGGATGGGGATGCAAGCTCTCGATTTCAGCATCGTCGCTCCCTATACGAATCTGCTTTTGACCGGCCTTTGGTGGACGCTTGTTCTGACCGTTGTTTCGGCATTCTTCAGCTTCGTGTTCGGCATCGCGTTTGCGCTGGTGGTGCTTTATGCGCCCGCAATCCTCGCATGGCCGGTGCGGTTCTTCATGTGGCTGTTCATGGGAACGCCGCTTCTGTTGCAGCTGTTCCTGATTTATTTCGGGCTGGTGCAGGTCGGCATCGATATTCCCGCCCTGGGCGCGGGCATTATCGGCCTCAGTCTGCACTTTGCCGTCTACAACGCCGATATCATGCGGGCAGGTATCGTGGCGGTCGATCCTGGCCAGATGGAAGGCGCGCGTTCCATCGGCTTCAGCCATGGTCAGGCCTTGCGTTACATCGTCATTCCACAGGCGGTGCGCAATACGATCCCGCCGATCGGCAACAATATGATCGTTCTTCTGAAGGATACGTCGCTGGTTTCGATCATCGGCATTGCGGAACTAGTGCATAGTGCGCAGCTCGCAATCAGTGAAACTTTCAGCCCGTTTGAATTCTATATCACCGTCGCGGCCATTTATTACGTGGTCAATCTGGTTCTCGAAGCCAGCTTGCGACGCATTGAAAGAAAAGTGGAGGTCACGCGATGAGCCGCTCCCAATCGGCAAAACCGATGGTCGAAGTGAAAGGTGCCCGCAAAGCCTATGGCGCGCTGGAAGTGTTGAAGGGCATCGACCTTTCCGTATCGCGCGGCCAGATCGTCGCCATCATCGGCCCCAGCGGTTCCGGCAAGAGCACGCTTCTGCGCTCGATCAATCATCTGGAAACGCTGAATGGCGGTGAAGTGTGGCTGGACGGCGTGCAGGTCAATCAACCTCTTACCGGACAGGCGTTTGAAAAGCATATCAATGCGGTGCGCCAGCAGATGGGCATGGTGTTCCAGCACTTCAACCTGTTCCCACATCTGACCGTGCTGGAAAACATCACGCTCGGCCCCATCAAACTCAAGGGCATGACAAAGGACGCTGCTCGCGCGCTGGCGCTGGAGCTTTTGAAGAAGGTCGGGCTTGCCGACAAGATCGACGTCTACCCTTCGCGCCTGTCGGGCGGCCAGAAACAGCGCGTCGCCATTGCACGTGCGCTTGCCATGCAGCCCAAGGTGATGCTGTTCGACGAGGCGACGTCGGCGCTCGATCCCGAACTGGTGGACGAAGTCAATGCCGTCATGAAGCAGCTCGCCGCCGAACATATGACGATGCTGATCGTCACGCATGAGATGCGATTTGCGGGCGAGGTCGCCGACCACATCCTGTTCATGGATGGCGGTGTGGTCGTGGAAGAAGGGCCGCCGGACCAGATTTTGAGCAATCCGGTGCAGGAGCGTACCCGCTCCTTCCTCAAGAAATATCTGGCGGCATGAGGTGATGGCATGAACGAGAGAAACGCCAATGAGTTCGCCGATTTTGGGGAGTTTCCCGATTTCGGACTGACCCCGGCGCAGCGACGCGAAGCCGTGCTTGGCCATTATTATGAATATCCCGGCATGGACGGGCCGCGTGGCGAAATCTGGTGCTACACCGATGCCTATTCTTATCTGCCGGGCGCAACGGTTCATTTGCAGGTGAGTGCGACCGCGTCGCGTTTCGATATCGAAATCGTGCGCGATGGGGCGGTTGAAAAGCCTGTCTTCTCAAAGTGCGGCATAGACTGCAAATGGCAGGAAACGCCAGCGCAATGTTCTGTTGTGGGCTGCGGCTGGGAGACGACATTTTCGTTCAAGACGGACGAGAACTGGCCTTCCGGTGCTTATCGCATCACGCTGAAAGCCGAAGGCAATGACGGTCAGCTGATCCATTGCCACCATCTGTTCATCCTGCGACCAGCGGCAGGCCGTAAGCCGGGTCGTATCCTGCAGGTCGCTGCGACCGGCACGTGGACGGCTTATAATACCTGGGGCGGTTCCAACCACTATCAGGGCATTACAGGGCCGAATGGCGATCAATACGCGACGACGGTGAGCATCGAGCGTCCGTTCTGCCGTGGCTTTGCGCTGCTGCCGTCCAATGCGCCCCGCGTGCCGCTGGAGTTTGTGACTCCGCCTGCCGCCCCTCCACGCTATCCGCATATGGAATGGGCCTTTGCCAATGGTTATTCCAAGAAATATGCCTCATCCGGCTGGGCGAGTTATGACAGCCTGTTCTTCCGCTGGGCTGAACGGGAAGGCTTTGCGATTGATCTCGCCAGCCAACATGAGCTGCATTTCTCGCCGGAAATCCTCGACGGGTATGACTGTGTGGCCTTTGTTGGTCACGACGAATACTGGACATGGGAAATGCGCGATGCCGTCGATCATTATGTCGATGGCGGCGGTCGTGCGGCCCGTTTTGCGGGCAACTTCATGTGGCAGACGCGGCTTGAGGATGATGGCAAGCGCCAGACTTGCTACAAATATCGCGCCCGCGCCGAAGACCCGGTCTATCGCTCCGCCGATCCACGCCGCACCAGCGGTTGCTGGGAAGCGACGGAAGCCGGACGGCCTGCTGCCGAAACCTTCGGTCTCAATGCGCTGCGCGGACTTTATGTTGGCTGGGGCGGTTGTGCTCCACGCGGCGTGCGCGGCTTTCCGGTCTATCGCCCCGAACATTGGGCCTTTGCCGGAACCGGCATCTATTACGGTGATCTCCTGGGCGCTGACGGTCACGCCTTCGGCTATGAGGTCGACGGGCTCGACTATGTGATCCGGGGCGGTCTGCCTGAACCGGAGGAGGGCAGCGGCGCGCCCGATGGCCTACAGATTCTGGCGCTCGGCATGTCATCTCTCAAGGAAGAGGGCGCGGATATTCCGGCCGACGACCAGTTTCTTTCCGATGCCGATGCAAAATTCGTGGCCGATACGCTGATCGGCAACGATGGGGATGCAGCCGTGGAACGCATCAAGCGCGGCTGCGGCATGATCGTCAATTTTCCACGCGGCAAGGGCGAAGTGTTCCACGCCGGAAGCTGCGAATGGGTCGCGGCTCTCAAACGCGGCGACCGCATGGTCGAACGTGTGACCGCCAATGTTCTCAACCAATATCTCAAGCGCTGACAGAGTAACGCCATGCTCAACACAAAAGCACAGAATGAACGCCCGGTATCGCATCTTTTCTACCAGTCGCGCCTGCGCAGGCCGCTGGTGGATCGTGCCGAAGGTATCTACATCTGGGATCAGGATGGACGCCGGGTCATCGACGGCTCTAGCGGCGCGATGGTGGTCAATATCGGCCACGGCAATCGCAACGTGCTCGACGCCATGAAAGAGCAGATGGATCGCGTCACCTTCGCTTATCGTCTGCACTTCGAAAATGAACCGGCGGAAGATCTGGCGCGCATGGCCGCCGAGCGTATGCCGGAAGGGCTCGACAAGATTTTCTTTGTGTCCGGCGGTTCGGAAGCGGTGGAATCCTGCATCAAGCTTGCCCGCCAATGGGCGGTTGCGACCGGGCAAGGCACACGCTGGAAAGTGATTTCGCGGTTTCCGTCGTACCATGGCGGTGCGCTTGGGGCGCTGGCTGTCACCGGCTACGCGGCTTTGAGCGAGCCTTTCGCACCCATCATGCGCGAAATGCCGAAAGTCCCGGCACCGACCGCCTATCTCGACCGCGACAATCTCACGCTGGAACAGCGCGGCCAGAAATATGCCGACATGCTGGAGGAGAAGATTCAGGAAGAGGGGCCCGAAAGCGTACTCGCCTTCATCATGGAGCCGATCGGTGGAGCGTCGACCGGCGCGCTGGTCGCGCCCGACAGCTATTATCCGCGTATCCGCGAAATCTGCGACCGTTATGGCATCCTGCTCATCCACGACGAGGTGATGAGCGGTGCAGGACGTACCGGCAAGTTTCTGGGCGGCGACCACTGGAACTGCAAGCCCGATCTCATCGCGCTTTCGAAAGGGTTCGCTTCTGGCTATTGCCCGCTTGGCGCAATGGCTGCGCCCGGACGCATCGTGCAGCCGGTGCTGGATGCTGGCGGTTTCCTGCACGGCTTCACTTATGCGGGCAATCCGCTGGCTTGCGCGGCTGGCAAGGCGGTGCTTCAGGAGATTGACCGTCTCGATCTGGTCGGCAATGCCGCCCATATGGGCGATGCGCTGAAGGGCGAGCTGGAAGGACTGGCGAAGCGCTTCCCGTTCATCGGTGATGTGCGTGGCAAGGGGTTGTTGCTGGCAGCCGAATTCGTGTCAGATCCTGAAACCATGAAGCCGCTGCCGAAGGAGCTGAACGCTCATCAGCGCATGGTCGATCTTGCCTATGAGCGTGGTCTGATCATCTATTCGCGCCGCACGCGGGGTGGTGTTGAAGGCGATCACTTCCTCGTCTGTCCGCCGATGATCGTGAGCAGAGAACAAGTTGGCGAGATCACCGCGATCCTTGGCGATACGCTGGAGGTTCTGGCGCGTGAACTCAAGCTGCCCGTGAACGCATAAGGTAACCGGATCATGACCGAGAAGAAGAAAACACAGCGCAAGGTGATCATCACCTGCGCAGTGACGGGCTCCGTGCACACTCCAACCATGTCGCCGCACTTGCCGGTTACGCCGGAGGAGATCGCCAGCGAAGCCATTGCGGCGGCGGAAGCGGGCGCATCCATCCTGCATCTCCATGCCCGCGATCCGCGTGATGGCAGACCGTCCGCCAATCCGGACCTGTTCATGCAGTTCCTGCCCCGCATCAAGCAATCGACTGCGGCCGTGGTGAATATTTCCACTGGCGGGTCGTCATTGATGACGCTGGATGACCGGCTGGCCGCGCCGCTCAAGGCGCAACCGGAAATGTGTTCGCTCAATATGGGCTCGATGAATTTCGCACTGTTTCCAGCCCTCGATAAGCCACGCGAGTGGAAGCACGCATGGGAGCCGGAACTGTTGGAGGCAACGCGCCATTCGATTTTCAAGAACACTTTCGCGGATATGGAAGGCATTCTGACCAGTCTTGGTCAGGGCTGCGGCACACGCTTCGAGTTTGAATGCTACGATGTCGGCCATCTCTATTCACTGGCTTATTTTCGCGACCATGGGTTGGTTACCGGTCATCTGTTCATCCAGTTCGTCTTCGGTATTCTGGGCGGCATCGGCGCAGACCCGGAAAACCTCATGCATATGAAACGCATCGCCGACAAGCTTTTCGGCGACGACTATTCCTTCTCGGTTCTGGCAGCAGGCAGGCACCAGATTCCAATGATCACAATGGCGGCGGCCATGGGCGGCAATGTGCGTGTCGGCCTGGAAGACAGCCTCTACGACGGACGGGGAAAGCTGGCTAGGAGCAATGCCGATCAGGTGCGGCGCATTCGTAGCATTCTTGACGGCTTGTCGCTTGAAGTTGCCACACCCGAGGAGGCGCGCGACTATTTGGGCCTGAAGGGTGGAGACAGGGTGGCGTTCTGATGCCAAAGATTGTGTTGGATAGCAAAGCGGGCGTTGTGATCCGGGTCGCCGAGCCTGCCGATGCTGAACAGATTCACGAGGCGATCCGCGCGATGGGCGCGGGGCTGGGTGCTGCAGGCAAAGTCTCCAGTACGGTAGAAGACTTTCGCCGCCACGGCTTTGGTCCCAACGCGGCTTTTACCAGCCTGATCGCCGAGGTGGACGAGGTATTTGCAGGACTGGCGCTGTTCTTCCCGATTTTCTCGACATGGCTTGGGAAGCCTGGTGTCTTTGTGCAGGACCTCTATGTCGATGAAGGGTTTCGCGGTCGGCGGGTAGGCGAGATTTTGCTTCGCCATGTTGCATCATGGTCGATAGCACGCGGCGGCGTTTATCTGCGGCTGGTTGTGGATCGGGACAATGTTGCCGCGCAACGATTTTACCAAAGGCTGGGTATTGGCTGGATCGAAACCGACCTCGATCATGGCGCTTATGGCGAGGATTTTGCCCGTCTGGCGCGTATCAATGCAAACTAGGGAGCAGTCATGAAAGCCTTCTACGCTGTTGAGCAAAAGCGCCACGACCCGAAAGCCTTTCTTTCCAGCGGCGCGCCGAAGCCAAACCCCGAACAGCCAGAGCGCGTCGAACGTCTGCTTGCGGGTGCCAAGGCAGCAGGCTGCGAGATCATCCGCCCGCAAAATAACGGTCTAGCCCCGATTTCAGCTGTGCATACGCCGGAATATCTGGAGTTCTTACAGCATATCTATCCGCGTTGGCGGCGCATTGAGGAGGCTTCGGAAGAGGTCATCCCGAACATTCATCCGCTGGCGCGTGACGGCCGCTATCCGGCATCCGCCGTCGGGCAGGTTGGCTATCACATGGCCGATACGGCTTGCCCGATAGCCGAACACACATGGGAAAGCGTGTGCTGGAGTGCCTGGAGTGCGGTTGACGCCGCCGATGCGGTGCTTGCAGGCGAGGTGGCGGCCTATGCGCTCTGCCGTCCACCGGGGCATCACGCCTTTGCCGATGTTGCTGGCGGCTTTTGTTTCGTCAACAATTCGGCGGTTGCCGCGCAGCGGCTACGCTCGAAGGCCGAACGCGTCGCAATCCTCGATGTCGATCTGCATCACGGCAACGGCACGCAAGGCATTTTCTATGCGCGTCCCGATGTTTTGACAGTCTCGATTCACGCCGATCCGCTGCGCTTCTATCCATTTTTCTGGGGCCATGCCGATGAACGCGGTGAAGGGGCTGGTCTTGGCTACAACCTCAATCTGCCTCTGCCGCGTAAATCTGGCGATGACGAGTTCCTCGCGTCGCTCGATACGGCTTTTCGTCGTATCGAAGCCTTCGCGCCAGATGCGCTGGTGGTAGCACTTGGTCTTGACCCCTTCGAGGGTGATCCATTCGGCGGATTGTCGGTTACCACTGGCGGTTTCGGACGCATTGCCGAAGCAATTGCAAAGCTTCGACTACCAACCGTCATCGTGCAGGAAGGTGGTTATCTTTGCGATGCGCTGGGTGACAATCTCACCGCTTTCCTGGGCGGCTATCAGTCGGTAGCGCGATGAGCGGTCTTGTGACTTTTATCGGCGTAGTACATCCGTGGATGTGCGACGTCATGGGACATATGAATGTCCGGTATTATGCCGGGATGTTCGACGATGCGAGCTTTCTGCTACTGGGACACATAGCCGGGAAAATCCCGGATGAGGGTTTCGGTTGGGCGGATGTGCGCTCGACAATGGAATATAAAAAGGAAGTGCCCGCCGGGGACTTGATGACGATCCGCTCTCAGGTGCTGAACGTGGGGCGTTCATCAATCACGTTTCGCCAGATAATGGCTGGTTCGCTTGATGGGGACCTGCGCGCCATCAATGAGACAACGTCCGTCCGTTTCGACAAGATCGCGCGTCATTCACTCGAACTTGACCCAGCAATGCGAGTGCGAGCGGAAAGGCTCATGTAGGGCCACAATCTGATTGGCTAGCCGCAGGTCTGATCTGCTGCCGAATGGCAGCTAACTCCGCTCATAACGCATAAGCGGACGGTCAGCGTCTGGCCCCATTGCGGCGATTCAAAAGGATTAGTCATTGCGTTTTCAGATAATAGAAACTGCTTCACTTCTGACTAGTATTTTCTCTCTTTTGTAAACCAATAAAAGCTAATAGATCGCCGTATTTATAACGAATAGCTTTGACCACTTTTCGATAAGGTAAGTTCTCAATGTGCTGGAACCGCTAGTTAGCAAGGGTCTTTGGACTTAAACCTAAAACACCAGCAGCTTGCTCAGACGTCAGCAGATGGTCACGCTCATAGTTTGTTGAGGGCAGGGGATGTTCTCGAGCAATGTCAGTCTGCGTCGTGAGAAAGCTCAATGACATATTGTATTTTCGAACGAGGTGCTCGGTGAGGCTGAGATAGAGCTGCTCAAGGCTAGGCTGCTCATTTTTGTTATCAGGCTTTTTCGCCATTTATCTGAGCCCACCTAACATACATGGTGTCCGATTACGAAACGCGATGGACGTTGTTGTTAACATAACAACAAGAGTATTCGAGTTCGACAATACAGAAATATTGTAACGACGTGCAGCTCAGGCGGATTCTGTGTATTCCCGAACGTTTTTCCACCGGGATTTTATGCTGCTTCACATGGAAGTTTTGCAATGCAAATTATAAATAACGAAGGTGATTGCTATTTGATTGCTAGCATCAAAATGGTGAAAACGAAAACAAGTTAAATGCTTGATTTTATGGTGCCGCTTGCGTGACTCGAACACGCGACCCCATCATTACGAATGATGTGCTCTACCAACTGAGCTAAAGCGGCCTAGGAACCTTCGTTCCAACTCCCGTGGGAGATTCCATTCGTTTCCGTCTGGACGGTGCGCTGATAACCAAAAGCAGAACGGAAAGCAAGGCCGAAATCGAACAAACCGAAATATTGTTTCAAACCTTGTGAAAACAGGGCCTTCCATCGGAGAGGCCCTGTTCGAAGCGCGCTGGCAATATGCCTTATGCGCCAGCACAGAGTTGACTGCGCGCTTCCTTATATTCACGCTCTAGACGGTCAATCAGCGCTGCCGCCGGAGCGATTTCATGAATTGCGCCAACGCCCTGTCCGCAGCCCCAGATATCCTTCCAGGCTTTCGCACCATCCTTCTGAGCTTGTTCAAAATCCATCTTGGAAGGATCGGCTTCAGGCAGATTATCCGGGTCGAGGCCAGACTGGGCAATGGAAGGCTTGAGATAATTGCCTGCGATGCCGGTGAAATAGTTCGAGTAGACGATGTCGGAGGAGTTTGAATCGACAATCATCTGCTTATAGGCGTCGACTGCGCGGGCTTCCGTCGTCGCTATGAATGGCGAGCCAATATAGGCGAGGTCCGCACCCATGGCTTGTGCTGCGAGAATCGAGCGGCCGTTGGCGATCGCTCCGGAAAGAAGTAGCGGCCCGTCGAACCAAGCCCGGATTTCCTGCACCAGCGCGAAAGGGGATAGTGGACCAGCATGGCCGCCTGCGCCAGCTGCCACCGCGATCAAACCGTCCGCGCCTTTGCGAATGGCAGAATTGGCGTGGCGGTTGTTGATGACATCATGCAGCACCATGCCGCCATAGGAATGGATCGCGGCGTTCACCTCGGGCACTGCGCCGAGTGAGGAAATGACAATCGGCACTTTGTATTTCACACAAAGGCCGAGATCGTGCTCCAGCCGCTTGTTGGAACGGTGGACGATCTGATTGACTGCGAATGGCGCTGCCGGATGGTTTGGATTGGCCTTGTCGTGGGCGGCGAGCCCTTCTGTGATTTCCGCCAGCCATTCATCCAGCTGTGCTTCAGGGCGCGCATTGAGGGCAGGGAACGAACCAACGACGCCAGCCTTGCATTGCGCCATAACAAGCGCCGGATGCGAAATGATGAATAGGGGCGCGCCGACGACAGGAATGCGCAATCTGTTCTTCAAACTATCCGGCAAGGCCATATTATTCTCCTCAAAAAATTGACGTTTGCGTAAACGTAATATCTCTAGCATGCCTGCACAGAACGGCAATACGAAAGATTAAATGAGATTCGCTCGGAGAACCAAGCGAAAGCATTTTTAAAATGCGTGGCATGGGCAGTCCACCGATCGGTTCGGGACCAGCTGCAATGCATTAGATGATGATTCTGTTTCGGCATATTGATTTCGCGGTTCGATTTTGGCCTGGAGTGTCAGATACGAAGGCGCAACAGGCAGATAGGGAGCCCAGAATTCTGATGCGGAGACTATGAAACTGGCCGATATTTTGTGCTGCCAGGCGTCCTCGGATCGGGTTTCTGCATCAGATTCAATCTGCTAGGGTGAAGCGACGGGACCAAAGGTTCGGGGAAAAGCGCGTTGAAAGTCGATATTTGACGGCAAGGCGGGTCTTATCAGGTAGCCAAATCGGTTATTGAACGGCTAAATGCCTTGATTCAGACGTTAAATTCGCTGAGGCTTGTGAAAAGCTGCTTTCTGGAAGTCGGTTTTGAACTTTTGGAATGCACAAAAGGCGGGAAACGTGAACACGGGGACGAGCGGCCTTTGGATAGTATAGAACGCGCCATCAGAAACGCATTTGCCAAAGCGGATGCCTATAATCCTGCGACCCGCCAGCGTATCTACGAATCCGCATGGGGCGCCCATGAACGTGCGCTCGCTGCCAACACGGCGTTGAGCGACGCCCAAAAAGAACAGCGCCGTCAGAAGCTCAAAGATGCGATCTCCGATATCGAGCAGGAGTTCTCTGCGCCGCGCCAGAGTGGAGACTATGCGGAGCCATCGCTGGATGCGCCGCATCGCGATGATCCTGTCCTAGGTGGTGCCGCGGCAGCGAGCGGTGCTCCGGCGCTCGACACCAGTGATATTCGATCCCGTTCCACAAAGAAAAAGGGCACCAGTGCCGATCTTGGTTATGAAGGCGGAGTATCGCGTAAGGAAAAGCGTGGCAGGAAGAAGCGCCATTCGCCCTTTTATAGCTATGGTATTCCCGCGCTGGTGCTGCTTGTCGCCGTCATGATCGGCTATTCGCTTTACAGCAGCTTCACCGATCTGAGCCGTGGCCCTTCCAATAGTCCATTGCTTGGCGAAGGAGGCGGAGCGCCGCTGAAGGACGGTGAAGAGCCGGGCGGAGCCAAGTGGATTACCATTTTCCAGCCGTCCGAAGCGACGCGCATGTCGGTGCAGGGCAGCGCTACGGCTGAAATCTTGCGCGATGGCCCAAGCAGCTTTGCGCGCGTGAAATCTTCGGGTGAAGGCGATACCGTCAAATTCGACGTTGGCGAAGGCATTCTGGATCAGCTTGCGGGCAAGACGGCCACGTTCGATATCATCGCCAAGGCCGATGGCGGCAAGATCACGCAAATGTCGGTCAGCTGCGATTTTGCAGGCTTTGGCGATTGCGGGCGCAGACGGTATGACGTCGGTGAATCGCGGAACGATTTTCTGTTCGATCTGGATTTTGCAGGTGGCAGGAAAGCCGGTCGCGCCGGTGTCATCACGATCAATTCCGACCTGACCGGATCGGGGAAGCCGGTTGACATCTACGAAATCCGCGTTTCGGCGAATGCAAAATAGTCGTTGAAAAACAGAGGGCTACTGACTTTTCTTCTCCAGACTTGGAGGAGATTTAGCTGAGCAGCTTTTCCAGCGTTTCAAGCCGATCCGCTTCGCGAGGCGGCTTATCCCAGCGCAGCCGCGAGAAGCGCGGAAAGCGCATCGCGACACCGGATTTATGCCGTGTTGACCGGTTCAATCCTTCGAAGGCCACTTCCACCACGAGCCCATGATCAGGTTCTGCGCGCACCGAACGCACGGGACCAAAACGCTCGATGGTGTTTTCGCGAACAAATTTATCCAGCAATTTCAGTTCCTCATCGGTGAAGCCGAAATAGGCCTTGCCGACCGGCACCAAAACCGGCTCGTCCTCCGGTCCTGTCCAGACCGCGAAGGTGAAGTCGGAATAGTAGCTGGAGCGTTTGCCATGGCCGCGCTGGGCATAGACAACCACCGCATCCACCGTGAACGGATCGCGCTTCCACTTGAACCAAGGACCCTTTGGGCGGCCGGGAAGATAGGCGCTATCATGCCGTTTCAACATCACGCCTTCGATAACCGGGTGCGGTGGGTTGACGCGCAGGGCGGCGAGTTCGTCAAAATCGACGAAGGGCAGTACAGGGGACAGATCGAACCGGCGCGGGTCGAGTTTGCTGACGAAGGTTTGAAGCCGCCTGCGGCGCTCGACAAAGGGCAGGGCGCGCAAATCCTCACCAGATTGCTGGTTGCCGTCTTGCAATAGATCATAAGCGCGGATGAAAGCCGGATAATCGCGCAATTGTTTGACGCTGACGGTCTTGCGGTTCAACCGCTGTTGCAGGTCGGAGAAAGTGGCGGTTTCAATGCCGGTTTCACCATGATGCCCGACGAGAAGTTCGCCATCAATCGCGCCTTCAAAGTCCATCGCCTCCAGCACGTCTGGAAAAGCGCTGGAAATATCATCGCCGGTGCGGGAGTAGAGCTTGCGCACCCCGTTTTCCGAAACGGCTTGCACACGGATGCCGTCCCATTTCCATTCCACGCTGAAAGCGGCGGGATCGAGCGAGGGTATTTCCGCGTCATCCAGTGCAGTGGCCAGCATGACGGGGCGAAAGGGGGCATCGGCCGTCGCGGCTGGTTTGGGAGCAAGGCCCTCAAGCCAGGCAAAAAGCTCCGTATAGGGCAGTGACTGGCCATGCCAGAGTTCTTCGATCTCTGTCACCTCCACGCCGCCGAAATCGGCGAGCGCCTGTTTGGTAAGGCGTGCTGAAACGCCGATGCGCAAGCTGCCGGTCACAAGTTTCAGCAGGGCATAGCGTTCCGATATGCCGAGAAGATCGAGCCAGCCTGCAACCAGTAGGGGGCCTTCGCGGCGCGAGGCCCGTTGCAATTCATGCACCACCACGCCGAGCGACAGATTGGTGCCCGGCGAGGTCTCGCTGGGGCCGGGCCAGATCAGCGAAATGGTTTCAGCCAGATCGCCGACATAATCATAGGAATAGGCGAAAAGCGTCGGGTCTGTTCGTTCCGCGATCAGGGCGCGAAGCATGGCGGGTTTCACGCTTTGCAATTCCAGATCGCGCGTGATGGCGGCCAGCGCCAGTCCCCGGTCGGGATCGGGCCTGGTGCGGGAATAATCTGCAAGCAGGCGCAGCTTGCCATTACGCTGCGGGGTGAGAACCAGACGATCAAGAAGTTCGGCGAAAGCACGCATTAATCGGCCTCATCTTCATAGCCGATTAGATGCAGCGGCTTGGCGGGGATGTTCTGCAATTCGCACCAACGAACCAGAGCCTCCTCCCGCCCATGCGTGACCCAGACTTCGGCGGGCGCAAATTCCGATATTGTTTTCGTAAGCTCATCCCAGTCGCAATGGTCGGGGATGATCAGCGGCAGTTCGATGCCCTGTTGCTTGGCGCGTTGGCGGATGCGCATCCAGCCGGAGGCAAAGGCCGACACCGGATCGGGAAAACGCCGCGCCCAGCGGTCGGAAAAAGCGGACGGCGGGCCGACGATGATTTTGCCCGCAAAGTCAGGCTGTTTCTCACCGCGCTCCAATGTTGCGGGTTCGAGCGGGCCGAGATCGATACCGCGCATCTGGTAATAGTCGCACAATGTTTCCAGTGCGCCGTGAATATAGATCGGATCGCTATAGCCTGCATTGCGAATGAGCTTGATCACGCGCTGCGCCTTGCCGAGCGAATAAGCGCCGACCATATGTGCGCGCTCAGGAAAGAGCGTGAGGGATTTCAGAAGCTTTGCGACTTCATGCGACGCATCGGGATGACGAAACACCGGCAGCGCAAATGTCGCTTCGGTGATGAAGACATCGCATTTGATCGGCTCGAATGGCGCGCAGGTCGGGTCGGCAGAGCGCTTGTAGTCACCCGATGCAACAATGCGACACCCATTCTTCTCAACAGCGATCTGTGCTGAACCGAGCACATGGCCAGCGCCATGGAAACTGACGTGAACGCCATTGATCGTCAGCGTTTCACCAAGCCCAACCGGCTGCACGGTCTCGGCAAAACCCTCGCCATAGCGAAGGCGCATGATATCGAGGGTCTCCTGGGTGGCCAGAACATGGGTGTGTCCCGCGCGGGCATGATCGGAATGGCCATGGGTGATCAGCGCGCGCTCCACCGGACGCACCGGATCGATATAAAAATCGCCGGGCGGGCAATAAAGACCTTTTGGAGAGGAACATAAGAGCTGGTTGAAGCGCATAGGGCCTAGATAGGTCAGCAGCTTCGCGCTGAAAAGAGACGGGTGGCGTCATTGCTGACAAAATGAGAACAAAAGTGAACAAACATCTTGGCGCGGTGCCGCGCGGCTATTAGATTGGGGGCGTGAAACTGAATTTGAAACCCGCCGCCGCATCTGCCGCTTTTGCCCTGCCGGACCGTTTTGTCGAATGGTTCGGTTCCAAGGGCTGGTCGCCGCGCGCCCATCAGCTCGAACTCCTGGCGCGTGCGGAAGAGGGGCAATCAACCTTGCTGATCGCGCCGACCGGCGCAGGCAAGACGCTGGCCGGGTTTTTGCCCGCGCTGGTGGATCTTGAGCGGAAAGGCCGTAAAAGGCCGGGTATGGCGAAGCGGGGCGTTCATACGTTGTATATCTCGCCGTTGAAGGCGCTCGCTGTCGATATCCATCGCAACCTCACCGTGCCGGTGGAGGAAATGGGGCTCGATATCACCATAGAGACCCGCACCGGCGATACGCCTGCGCATAAGCGCCAGCGGCAGAAGCTGGCGCCGCCGGATATTCTGCTGACGACACCGGAACAGCTTGCCCTGCTGATCGCGTCCAAAGGGGCAGACCAGTTCTTCAAGGGGCTGCGCTATGTGGTGCTGGATGAGTTGCATTCGCTGGTGATTTCCAAGCGCGGCCATTTGCTGGCACTGGGGCTGGCGCGACTGCGCCGCCTGCAACCGCAATTGCAGACTATCGGGCTGTCCGCGACCGTTGCAGAACCAGACCAACTGCGCCGCTGGCTTGTCGACCAGGACGGCACCGATCCCAAAGCCGGTCTGGTGACGGTGGATGGTGGCGCGAAGCCCGAAATCTCCATTCTCGACTCCGAGGAACGGGTGCCCTGGGCCGGACATTCCGCGCGTTACGCCATTGCCGATGTTTATGAGGCGATCCGGACGCATCGGACCACGCTGCTTTTCGTCAATACGCGAAGTCAGGCGGAAATGCTGTTTCAGGAGCTGTGGCGCATCAATGAGGATACGCTGCCGATTGCTCTGCATCATGGCTCACTCGATGCCAGCCAGCGCCGCAAGGTCGAACAGGCCATGGCCGCCAATACGTTGCGGGCGGTTGTTGCGACGTCCACGCTCGATCTTGGTATCGACTGGGGCGATGTCGATCTCGTCATCCATGTCGGTGCGCCCAAGGGGGCAAGCCGTCTGGCGCAGCGTATCGGTCGCGCCAATCACCGTATGGACGAACCGAGCCGCGCCATTCTGGTGCCTGCCAACCGTTTCGAGGTGATGGAGTGTCGCGCCGCTCTCGACGCCAATTATCTCGGCGCGCAGGATACGCCGCCGCTGATCGACGGTGCGCTTGATGTGCTGGCGCAGCATGTGCTCGGCATGGCCTGCGCCGAACCGTTCAATGCCGACCAGCTTTTTGCCGAAGTGCGCAGTGCTGCACCTTACATGAACCTTTCGCGCCAAAGCTTTGATCGCATTCTGGATTTCGTCGCAACGGGCGGTTATGCACTCAAGACTTATGAGCGCTTTGCCAAAATCCGCAAGACGGCGGACGGCACGTGGCGTGTGTCCAATCCGCGGATCGCGCAGCAATATCGCCTGAACATCGGAACGATTGTCGAAGCGCCGGAACTGAACGTGCGGCTCACCCGCGGCGGCAAGAAAGCCAGCGCCTATGGTGGTCGGGTTTTGGGCCGGATCGAAGAATATTTTCTGGAAACGCTGACGCCGGGCGATACTTTCCTGTTCGCAGGCAAGGTGTTGCGTTTCGAAGGCATTCGCGAAAACGAATGCATCGCCACCAGTGCGGCCGGGCAGGACGCAAAAATTCCCGTTTATGCGGGCGGAAAGTTCCCGCTGTCGACCTATCTCGCCTCGCAAGTGCGCGCCATGCTGGCCGATCGCACCCGTTGGCAGTTTCTGCCCGAACAGGTGCGCGAGTGGCTGGAGGTACAGGAATTCAAATCCGTGCTGCCGCGCACCGATGAATTGCTGATCGAGACGTTTCCGCGTGGCGGTCGGTTCTATATGGTAGCCTATCCCTTTGAGGGCAGGCTTGCCCATCAGACGCTCGGCATGTTGCTGACGCGCCGTCTGGAGCGGATGGGCGCACATCCGCTGGGCTTTGTCGCCACCGATTATTCACTGGGCCTCTGGGGGCTGAAGGATATGGGTGCGATGATACGCTCCGGTTCACTCAATCTCACACGCCTGTTCGATGAGGATATGCTGGGCGACGATCTCGAAGCATGGCTCGACGAAAGCTATCTTTTAAAGCGCACTTTCCGCAATTGCGCCGTGATTTCCGGTTTGATCGAGCGGCGTCATCCGGGGTTGGAAAAAACCGGGCGGCAGGTGACGGTATCCACCGATCTGATCTATGACGTGCTGCGCAGCCACGAGCCGGATCATATTCTGTTGCAGGCGACGCGGGCGGATGCCGCGACGGGACTTCTCGATATCAAGCGCCTCGGCGACATGCTGGCGCGCGTGAAAGGACATATCTTGCACAAGCCGCTTGAACATATTTCGCCGCTGGCCCTGCCGGTGATGCTGGAAATCGGGCGCGAGCGTGTGGCAGGCGAGGGCGATGAAATGCTGCTTGAGGAAACGGCTGACGATCTCATCCGCGAGGCGATGGAATAAGAATTGGGAATGAGTGTTTCGGAATGAGAACGGCTGTCTGGAGCAATGGTGAGGCCTATAGTCTCGCGCACACGCAAGTGCGCGGTATCGCCGCCGTCTGCGATCCTTCCGGGGCACTTTTTCTGCCCGATCTCGCCATGCTGGTCGTGTCCGACCTGCATCTGGAAAAGGGTTCATCCTTCGCCCGGCGCGGGCAGCTCATTCCGCCCTATGATACGGCGGCAACGCTCGATATGCTGGCCGCGGCGGTTGCCCGTTACCAGCCCAAAGCGATCATCAGTCTTGGCGACAGTTTTCATGATCCGAAAGCGAGCGAGCGCCTGCCGTCGCTTTATGCCATCCGACTGAAGTCGCTGATGGAACACCGCGACTGGTTCTGGATCACCGGCAATCACGATCCCGAACGTCCGGTCGATCTGCCGGGCGATTGCGTGGAGGAACTGGCGGTCGGACCGCTGGTGTTTCGGCACGAACCCTCGCGCAAGCTTGGGCAGGGCGAGATTGCGGGCCATCTTCATCCGGCTGCGCGCATCGTGCGGCGCGGGCGCTCCGTGCGCCGCCCCTGTTTCGTCAGCGACGGCGAAAGGCTGATCATGCCCGCCTTTGGCGCCTATACCGGCGCGCTCAACGTGCTGGATCGCGCCTTTCGCGGCCTTTTTGTCGATGAAACACTGCGCGCCTATATGTTGGGGCAGGGCAAGGTTTATCCGATTGCCCGTGGCGCGCTGCACGGCGGGTGATTAGTCCTTCCGGAACAGGATACGTCCGAACCAGCCGGTGAAGACCGCCAGAAAAACCGCGAACAGACCATAGAGCAGGCTATATTGGTGGGCGGCGTTATAGACGCTTTGCTCCAGACCGGCTTTGACGATTTCGAGGCTGGCATTGGCCTCTCGCAAAAATACACCGTTGCGAAACAAAAGTGCGCGCGCCTTGTGTCGTCCGACCGGCACATTGGCTGGCAGGTTGAGCGTCGCGCGAAACAGAGTGCGGGACACGAATTCCACGCCGCCGATGCGCTGGCTGTAAAGCCCCTGCCGGATTTTCATCTCGCGAAGCTCGTTGCCGAATTTCGGAATGTTGCCGGAGAGGCTCGCAGGATCTTCCGGGTTCAAATAGAAATTGCGAACGCCGACCGAAAGCTGACGGTAGATCTTCTCATCCGCAATATCCTGCAGATTGCGCGTCGAGGCGAGCGAATAGGACAGTGGAACGCCGAGAAAAGTTTCCGAGCTGGCGTTGATCCAGACGCCCAGATAACGCTCTTTCTTGCGCACCACCAGATTGCGCTCCGGTCCCTGCAAAACCACGACGATATCGTAACGCCCCTGCCGCTGGATCATCGGATCGGCATTGTCCAACGCGCCAAAAATGGTCAGGTCGGTGCCGCCGAAATTGGAGGTGATGGCGATGGTCTCGGTTGAAAGGCCAATATCGATGGTTTCTTCCGCAGGCGTCTGCAATTGCGGGACCGTATTGCCATCACCGCTGGCGTTGACCTGTGCAAAAGCTGCGCTCGCGATCAGCGACAGAGCCATTGCCGAGGTGAGAGCAGCGGCCCGCATCTCAAAAATCCGCTATCGTGATGGAGAAAAGATTGTCGGGCCGCACGAACAGGCCAAAGGCCAGGCGCAAAGCAACGGCCAACACCAGCAGAGCCAGCAAGAGCCGCAACTGCTCACCGCGCAGTTTTTGGCCGGCACGCGCGCCATATTGGGCGCCGATCACGCCGCCGACCATCAGCAGGAAAGCCAGCACGATATCGATGGACTGGTTTGTCGTCGCCTGCATGACTGTCGTGAAGGCCGTCACGAACGTGATCTGGAAGAGCGAAGTGCCCACGACCACATTGGTCGGCACATGCAGCAGATAGATCAGCGCGGGCACCATGATGAAGCCGCCGCCAACACCCATGACCGATGATAGAAGGCCGATGAAAAATCCGATGCCGAGAACCGGGATAATGCTGACATAGATGGTCGAGGCGCGGAACCGCATCTTTAACGGCAGCTTGTGGATCCATGTGTGCTGGCCGGGGCGGCGCACCGCACCGCCTTTCTTGACTCGCCGCAAGGCGCGCAGGCTTTCCACCAGCATCAGTCCGCCGACACTGCCAAGGAAAAACACATAGAGGATGGATACGATTAGATCGAGCTGGCCCAGCTCGCGCAGCCATGAGAAGACGAAAATACCGAGCAGAGATCCGCCAATACCGCCTGCAACGAGAAACAGGCCGAGCTTGATATCAAGCGTGCGCCGCTTGAAATGGACAAGCGCGCCGGAAACAGACGAGGCGATAACCTGATTGGCGCCGGTGGCAACGGCAATGGCAGGCGGAATGTTGTAGAAGATCAGCAGTGGCGTGATCAGAAAGCCACCGCCGACACCGAATAGCCCGGAAAGAAAGCCAACCGCAGCGCCCATGCTGAGCAGAACCAGCATGTTGACCGATAATTCCGCAATGGGAAGATAAATACCCAATTCCGAACCCGGCTCTCACGGACGCATACGCTTCTCCGGCCCGCTGCGGTCGCGCAATTCCGCGAGGCCTGTTCGCCTACCGTCTTGCGCTGCCGGGACGTTTAAGTCAAACGCCGATTGTCATTACGGTTACCTTGCGTCGGACGTGTTACTTTCCTGCAATGGTTGGCCGCCTCTGGCGACAGATATTACGTGTTCTTCTGCAACAACAGCTGAACCAGCTTCTGATCGACATTGCCGGTCGGCTGCAGACCATTGGCCTTCTGGAACGAGGCAATGGCCGTGCGGGTCTTGCCGCCCATCACGCCGTCGGCGGTGCCGACATCATAGCCGTTCTTCTGAAGGATGAGCTGGATGTTACGAACCGCCTTCTTCATATCGACCGAGCCGGTGGTGGTCGGCTTGGCTTCCGTCCAGGCATCCGGCACGTCAATGGAATTGGTGGCTTCGTTCAGCGGCTTCGCCTTCCAGGACTGGACCGCGGCCTTTGCCTTTTCCAGCTGTTCCGGCTTAAGCGCTTCGGCGATCTGGTCGCGCTTTTGGGCCGCGTCCTTGTCACCGGAATTGGCGGCCAAGGCAAACCACTTGTAGCTCTCTTCCAGATTGACCGGAATGCCGAGACCCTTGGCGGCGAGAATGCCAAGATTGAACTGGCTGTCCTTCACGCCGAGATCGGCAGCTTCAGTAAACCAGCGAGCGGCGGAGGCATTGTCCGGGGCGCCGTTTGCGCCGGTTGCGAACAGAACGGCGAGATTGTGCATCGCGCTTGCATTGCCTTGCTGCGCCGAGAGCTGATACCAGGTCTTGGCCTTGTCCAGATCGCGCGGCATGCCGAGGCCCTTTTCATTGAAATTGCCAAGGCGATATTGTGCCGGGGCAAAGCCCTGACCGGCGGAAATGTCGTACCATTGCGCGGCTTTGGTAAAGTCGGCGGTGACACCGCGACCTTCCATATAGCGATTGCCGATTTCGAACAGGGCGCGTGCATCGCCCTTGGCCGCTGCCTCGCGCAATGCAGCGGGACCTGCTTCTTCCGGAATGGCCGGAATAGCGACTTGAACCGGTGCGGAAGGTGACACAGCCTCTTCAGGTGTGGAGGCTTCGACCGGCGTGGTGGGTGCGCTGGCGATGACCGTTTCAATGGTGGGCGAAGGCTCGGATGCAGCAGGCGCTTGGGCTTTTTCCTGACGCGGCTCAACAACTTGCGGTGTCTCGGCTTGGACCGGTGCTTCAGCCTGTACCGGAGCCTGCGGTGTTGCCGGCGTTTCGACAACAGGTGCTTCCGGCTGAGGCGCGAGATCGACGGTCATGTCGGTCGGTTCGTCACGGGTGAGGAAGGCGCTGCCAACTTGCAGGCCCGCCATGGCGATCATGATAGCGCCGATGGCCATCAGGATCGGCTTACGCTGGCGCTGCATAATGTCGCCAACGGACTTTTTCTTCTTGCCTGCGCCCTTGGCTGAACCCTTCTGAAGCTGTTCGGATTCAGCGGCTGCAAGCTGTGCGGCGCGGCGGGCGGCGGTGATGAAATCGACCTTGCCATTCGCTGCAAGAGCGGCATCGGCTGCATCTTCGCGCTGGCGGCGTTCTTCACGCACGCGCTTCATGATGGAGTTGAGGTCCGGCATATGATCGCCGCCGAACCGGGCGTCCGGTTCGTTCTCGATGATTGGCTCAACGGCGGCCATTCCGCTTTCGAAAGCCGGGGCGTCGCTTTTGTCGAAGCCTTCGGCCTTGAGATCGTTGTCGGTATTGATGCTGTTTTTCTCGGCGCGACGTCCGCGCATTGCTTTCGCAAGGCCACCGAACAGCGACGACTTGCCGGACGCTTCGCCAGCCGGTGCGGTCACGACAGCGGTTTCGCCTTGAATGGTGGCAAAAGCTGCTTCCGCAGCAGCAGTCGCAGGCGAGCGGGGGATGTTCAGGCGCGGGGCGCTGGCTTCCGGAGCGGAAAACCGGCGTGCGGGTTCCTCGGCCAAAGCCATGGCCGGGCGTGCATCGTTCTCATGCGTATCGAGGCTGCGATTGGCGACGCTTGCAGCGCCCTGACTGCCCATATCCTGTTCGAGACGCGACAGGCGATCCACGATCTTGACCAGCGTGTCGTGTACGGCTTCAAAGGTCTTGCTGTTGCGCTCGTCGGTGTTGCGCGCCAGCATTTCCAACGACTTCATATCGTCTGCCAGCTGGCGGGCAATGGCCGTATCGCCCTGAGAACCATGCTGGAGAACACGCGCAACCGCGCTTTCCGCAGCTTCGCGTGCGGCGTCGAGAACGGTTTCGCGGTTCGTTTCAAGTGAGCGCTCGATGGAATCGAGGCGCGGCTTGATCTGGGCGAGTTCGGCCACCGGCTGGGCCAGATGATGGGCGATGTTTGCAATCTGGTCTTCCAGATTGCGGATCGCTTCACTGTCTGCCAGATTCGGCATTTCATATTGCGGTGCTTGCAGCAATCCGAGCGAAATCTGCTGCGAAATATCGTCAAGACGGCCTTCGAGCGTATGGATGGCGTCGCTGTCGATGGAGCGATTGCCATATTGCGCATCCAGGCGCTCCGTCAGTTCTGCGAAACGACGGTCGATGGTGTCGAGAACGGCAGGGTCCGGCTCGTGGCTACGGCGTTCAGCATTTTCCAACTTCTGACCGATGGCTTCGAGGCGCGCTTCCACGCTGCGATAGTCGGATTGGCTCAGATTTTCCGTAACCTTGGCGACCTGATTGGCCAGAAGGTTGATCTGATGGGCGAGCTGCTCTGCCATCCGGTCGGGAAGGGCCTGTCCGCTTGAGAGCACATCGATGCGCTGCGAAAGCTCGCTCAGCTTCTGGAACAAGACATCGGAGTTCTGGCGGGAAGCCGAGCCGTCGATCTGGTCTGCAAGCTCGGCGAGACGCTTCTCGATACGCTCCAGTCGGCGGGCATCTTCCTGATCGGGGCGTTGCGCGCGGCTGGTCGCGATGATCGCGCGACTGATTTCATCCAGCCGGGTGTCGATCTGGTTCAGCATATCCTGTTCGAAAGGAGCTGCATTTTGCGGGTTCAAAGCGTCTTCGATGGAGTGCGCCAGCCGACCAATCCGCTCTTCAATGGCGCTGAACGCATGGGACTGCGGCAACGTGCCGATGGCTTCGCGCATCTGTTCAAGGCGCGAGCCGATGGCGTTCAAAGCCGGATTGACGGCATCGTGCCGCTTCTCGAAAGCTTGCATCTGCTCGTCGAAGCGGTCCCAACGATTGTCGAGACGGCGCAGGGTTTCTTCACGGGCAAGTGTGTGGACAGTGCGGTTCAATTCGTCGAACTGACGCCGCAGAGCCTGTGCATTGGCCTCGCTGCTGCGCTCGGCAAGCAGGCGCACGCTTTCGCTGAGGCGCTCAAAATCGTCGCTCATGCGCTGCGAAAAACCTTCTTCGCTGGCAGCGCGCTGCATGCGCGTCATTTCGCGGCTGGCGTCGCTGATTTCGGTGCTGGAAGCAAAGCTCGGCTGCGCCTGATGCTGGCGCTGACTGTCACGGCGGCGGCGCAGATTGTCGGCGATTTCTGCGAGACCGGCTGCGGTCTCGTCCGTATAGCGGGGAGCGGCAAAGGAAGGCGCGTTCGGCTGCGGTGCTGCGGGGGCGTCCTGTTCCAGCTCCATCAGCCGGCGCTCCAGGCCGGCGAGCGTGCGATCAAGCTCCTGCATTGCTACGGATGCGGGGCGGCGCTCGCGATGTGCGTTCAATTCATCAATTCTGGAACGCGAACCGGAAGCTAGCTCTGGATTTGCCATGAGAAATTCACTTTTCCAAATGATAAGGGTCGCCGGACGCAAATTCGGGAACGCAGAACCGCATAAACTTGCTGCACCTACATTTGTACAAACGTAGTAAACAAGTCGTTAATATGCGGGTTTTCAGCTTGTTTTTGAACGCAATTTGTCCGGTCAGAAGGCCTGTGCAGGTGTGGTAGGCGCCAAATTGCCCAGGTTCGGAAGTGGCCGGGTCTGTCATGACAGTATGGACAACCAGAATCGACGGGCTGGCCCGGTCATTTATGGCCGAAGTTTATCCCTTAGTCGGTTCTCAACGAGGTTCCATCGCGCTCCGGCGCGGTGGACGGGCGTTTCCGGGGGCGGAAACAGGGATGACTATGATTGAAAAGGCCATTGAGCCTGTGACGATAGCGGAGCTCCTGACTGGGAGCAGCTTGAAGGTCGGAGAAGATAACCAGCAACGCGGCCCATTGTTCAGGATCGGCGATCTGGCGCACGAATTCGGGCTGTCGCTGCGGGCATTGCGTTTCTACGAGGATAAGGGATTGTTGAGCCCAAGGCGGGCTGGAGTCACGCGTCTTTATGACCGTGAAGACCACACACGCCTGCGTCTCATTTTGTTCGGTCGCCAGATCGGCTTTACGCTCGCAGAGACGAAACAGCTTATCGATCTGTGGAAAGAAGGCGCAAGCGATCTGAGCCAGCTCAACGACTTGCGGGCTACCCTTTCCGCAAAGCTCGCCGAACTTGAGAAGAAGAAGCTTGAGATCGATCGCTCGATCGAAGAGCTGAAAGCACTTCTGAAAAGACTGATTACGCCATCGGCGTGAGTGCTTAAGAACAAACAGCCTTTTCGCGGGGGCGAAAAGGCTGTTGTTGTCTTTTATGCGATATCTTCGACCTGATCGAGATAATCGCCATAGCCTGCCGCTTCCATTTCCGCTTTTGGAATGAAGCGCAGGGCGGCTGAGTTTATACAATAACGCAGGCCGCCCCGATCAACCGGCCCGTCCGGGAAGACATGGCCAAGATGGCTGTCGCCATGGGTGGACCGCACTTCGGTGCGAACCATACCATGCGAAACATCATTCAACTCGCTGACATTGGCCGGTTCAATCGGCTTGGTGAAGCTTGGCCAGCCGCAATGGGAATCGTATTTGTCGCTGGACGCAAAGAGCGGTTCGCCGGACACGATATCGACGTAAATACCGGCTTCCTTATTATAGAGATATTCGCCTGTTCCGGGGCGCTCGGTGCCGCTTTCCTGCGTTACGCGGTATTGCTCCGGCGACAGCTTGGCGATGGCCTCTGGATTCTTGCTGTAAGTCATGGGTGGGCTCCCTGTCATTCGGCATAAATCTAGGCCCACTGCGGCAACTATTCCAGAGCGCGGCACGGGAATTTGATCTGTTCAGCTTTCCTGCGCGACCAGTGCGGTTTCAGCGGTGCGGGTCACTTCCTGCAGCACGAAAAGCGCATTTTCCAGCGACTGCCGGTCGATCTTTTCGAGAAGCTCGGCGCGAATATGATGAGTTAATTCCTGAAGTTCGCGCACCTGTTCCTGCCCTTCCGCGGTCAGCTCGATGCGCTTTGCGCGACGGTCGCCTTCCACCGGAACACGGCGAATAAGCTCCTGTTTTTCAAGGCCGTCCAGCAGGCGAACAACCGACGGATGCTCGATTTCCAGTGCATCGGCCAGTTCGCGCTGGTTCCAGTCACGGTCCTGCGCAAGCAAGAGCATCACGCGTGCACGCGACAGCGTCAGACCGAGCGCCCGGACGCGGGAATCGAAAAGGTTGCGCATTTTTCGGGCCGCAGTGGATAGGCCCATGGTGAACGCGGCGTGCAGTTCCTGTTTTGGGTCGTACATTACTTAGCAATCTAAAATATGGGGGTGCTATACATATAGCGTTCTGAGGTCTGATCGCAAGGGCGCTGCCGGTTCATTGCAACTTTTGGGAACCGTGAAATGACAACGTTTGCACAATTTTGCTTTACGTACCTCAAAACGAAAGTTAAGCTTCCGGTTGTGAGGCTTTGGGAGGAGTTCACGTGCGATCTGATTATCAGGATCATTGGCGGGAAGGCTGTGCCCGCGAACGCGGCGCATCGAATGGTGCGAGCTTATGATTGCGGCTGTAACACCCGATAAAGCAGCGCTTCTTGAAGCCCGATCGCTGTCGAAATCTTTCGGCCCTGTGCAGGTGCTGAAGAATATCAATCTACAGATTTACGGTGGCGAAGTTCACGCGATCATCGGCGAAAATGGCGCCGGAAAATCGACGCTGATGAAGCTTCTTGCGGGCAATGAACGCCCGACGTCTGGTGAAATCCGCATTGACGGCAGGCCGATTTCCTTTGCCAATCCGGTTGAAGCCGAAGCGCAGGGCATCGTTCTGGTGCATCAGGAAATATTGCTCGCGCCGGATCTGACGGTTGCGCAGAACATTTATCTCGGTCGAGAGCTGGCGAATGGCATTACGGTCAACGACCGCTTGATGCGTGAGGGTGCGCGCAAGGCGATACTCGATCTCGGCACCGATATTGATCCGGACGCGGTGGTGGGCAGCCTGTCGATAGCGCAGCGCCAGCTTGTGCAGATTGCGCGTGTTTTGCTGGTGCCGCATCGCGTGGTGATTTTCGATGAGCCGACGGCCTCGCTGACGCCTGTCGAAACGGAAGCCTTGTTGAAGGTTATTCGCGATATACGCGCCAAGGGCGTTGCGGTTCTCTACATCTCGCATCGTTTGCCTGAGGTGAAGGAAATATCCGACCGGTTGACGGTGTTGCGTGACGGAACGCTCGTTTCTGCGCATCTGGCGTCTGAGCTTCAGCCCGCCGACATGGCGCGTCTGATGGTCGGGCGCGATGTGGCGAAGCTCTATCCCGACCGCGCAACGCAGCATGGCGGCGAAGCCGTTCTGGAAGTCAGCGGCTTTTCGGTGCCGGGCCATGTCAAGGAAGCGAGCTTTCGCCTCAACAGAGGCGAAATACTGGGTTTTGCAGGGCTGGTCGGCGCGGGGCGTACTGAGCTGATGGAAGGTGTCGTGGGCCTGCGTCCCGGGAAAGGTGAGGTGCGCCATAACGGTCGGCCAGCGCATTTCCGCGATGCCCATGACAGTCTGACGGCGGGCATCGCCTATCTGAGCGAAGACCGCAAGGGCAAGGGGCTGTTGCTGACCAAGGATCTTGGTATCAACCTCACTCTGGCCTCCTTGAAAAAATTCATCAGCCGCTTCCAGATTGACCGCAACAAGGAGCGGGCGGCGCTGGACGATGCGATCCGCGATTTCGACATTCGCACGGGGAACAAGGATATTCTGGCCGGGCAATTGTCCGGCGGTAACCAGCAGAAGCTGCTTCTGGCCAAGATGATGATGCTCGACCCCTCCATCGTGATCATCGACGAGCCGACCCGCGGCATTGATGTCGGGACCAAGGAACAGATTTATCAGTTCATCGCCAATCTGGCCGACGAGGGCCGTTCGATCATCGTCGTGTCATCGGAAATGCCCGAACTGATCGGTATCTGCGACCGTATCGTCGTGATGCGTGAAGGGCGGATTGCCGGAGAGGTCACAGGCGAGCGGATGACGGAACATGACATCGTGGTTCTGGCGACCGGCGTTGACGCGGCGGAAGCAGCCTGAACGGCAATACATAGAAAAAGACGATGAGTGGGAATTCAATGACACAGGTTGCGACTGACAAAAGCCGGGCGCCGAAGACGTCCAAAGACTGGGATCTGAGAGCCATCGCGCCGTTCATCGCGCTCGCTCTTCTGCTGGTTCTTGGGACAATCGCCAATCCCAATTTCATCGGTATCGACAATCTGCTGAATGTCGCTACGCGCAGCGCTTTCATCGCCATTATCGCGCTTGGTGCGACCTATGTGATCTCGTCGGGGGGGCTCGATCTTTCCGTCGGCGCGATGGTCGCCTTTGTGGCCAGCATCATGATCCTGTTCATGAATAGCGGCGTCATTGCCGATCCGGTGCTGATGCTTATCGCCGCCGTCATGCTTGCGGTCATAGTGGGCGCTGCCTGTGGTCTCCTGAACGGACTGATCACAACGGTTGGCGGGATTGAACCCTTCATCGCGACGCTCGGTACGATGGGCATCTATCGCGGCCTGACGACATGGCTGTCGCAGGGCGGCGCGATCACGCTTCGAAATCCGGAGATACAGTCGCTCTATCGTCCCGCCTATTTCGGCACGGTTCTGGGGGTTCCGGTGCCAGTGATCGCGATTTTCGTCACGGCGGCGATTGCTGCCTTCGTCCTCTATCGCACGCGCTATGGGCGGCATGTGATTGCGGTCGGCTCCAGCGAGGATGTAGCCCGTTATTCCGGCATTTCGGTCAAGCGCGTGCGCACGATAGCTTATGTGGTTCAGGGGCTTTGCGTGGCCGTGGCCGTGCTGCTCTACGTACCTCGTCTGGGGTCTACATCGGCGACGACCGGCATCCTTTGGGAATTGCAGGCCATTACGGCTGTTGTGGTCGGCGGAACGGCGCTGCGCGGCGGCGTCGCCCGGGTTTGGGGCACCATCTGCGGTGCGTTCATTCTGGAGATCGTCGGCAACATTATGCTGCTGTCGAACTTCGTCAGCGAATATCTGATCGGGGCCATTCAGGGCGCGATCATCATCATCGCCATGCTGGTGCAGCGGTCACTGTCACGACGATGATATGCAGGAATTGGCGGGATTGCAGGGGCGATTCCGGCAAAAGGGGTATGTCTCCCGCAACCGGATACGGTGCCGGGAACCAGGCATGCATCCATTGAAAGAGACAAGCCCCGTTTTTTGGGAGGAAAACATGCGAAGGAAATTTTTGGGCGTTGCTTTCGCCGCTTTGGCTGCAAGCGCCATGGCATTTACCGGTGTCGCCAGCGCACAGGACAAGAAGGTCACCATCGGCGTTTCAATTCCGGCTGCCGACCATGGTTGGACCGCCGGTGTCGTCTATCACGCCGAGCGCGTGGCAAAGCTTTTGATGCAGGAGCATCCCGGTCTGAACGTGATCGTCAAGACCTCGCCGGATGCGGCTAATCAGGCCAATGCGTTGCAGGATCTGGCGGTACAGGGCCTTGATGCGCTGGTCGTGCTGCCGTCCGATCCGGACCCGCTTGTCAACGCGATCAAGGAAATCAAGGACAAGGGCACATTCGTCGCCCTGGTCGACCGTGCGCCGAGCAACAACGACAACTCGATCCGCGATCTTTATGTCGCCGGTAACAATCCGGCGCTCGGTCAGGTTGCAGGTGAATATATCAAGAAGACCACACCGGATGCGCAGGTTGTCGTCATTCGCGGCATGCCGATCCCGATCGACCAGCAGCGTCAGGACGGTTTCGACAAGGGCATTGAGGGCTCCAACGTCAAGGTTCTCGACCGTCAGTACGGCAACTGGAACCGCGACGACGCCTTCCGCGTGATGCAGGACTTCCTGACCAAATATCCGAAGATCGACGTGGTCTGGTGTCAGGACGACGACATGGCTGTCGGTGTGCTCGAAGCAATCAAGCAGGCCAATCGCAGCGATATCCAGTACATCGTTGCAGGTGCCGGTTCCAAGGACATGATCAAGAAGGTCATGGACGGCGACAAGCTTGTGCCGGTCGATGTGCTTTATCCACCAGCGATGGTGGCGACGGCCATGCAGCTCACGGCAGGTCATTTCTATGACCAGATCCCGGTCAGCGGCAATTACATCCTCGATGCAACGCTCGTCACGAAAGACAATGCGGAGCAGTTCTACTTCCCGGATTCGCCATTCTGATCCGTTTGCGTGCGCCCGCCTTTTGGCGGGCGCATTTTCATTTTATTCTGGAGGAGTTTCGATGAAGACGATCAAGGGGCCGGGGATTTTCCTTGGGCAGTTTGCGGGCGATGCAGCGCCGTTCAACACATGGGACGGCATTACCAAATGGGCTGCCGAGAAAGGCTATGTCGGCGTGCAGGTGCCCACCTGGGCAAGCCAGCTGATCGATCTTAAAAAAGCGTCCGAATCCAAGGACTATTGCGACGAATTCGCCGGTGTGGCGAAGGAAAACGGCGTGGTCGTCACCGAGCTTTCTACCCATCTGCAGGGACAGCTCGTCGCGGTTCATCCAGCCTATGATGAAGCTTTTGACGGCTTTGCCGTGCCGGAAGTGCGCGGCAATCCTAAGGCGCGGCAGGCCTGGGCCGTCGAGCAGGTCAAGATGGCGATCAAGGCTTCGCGCAATCTCGGCATTGGCGCGCATGCGACCTTTTCCGGCGCGCTTGCATGGCCGTTTGTCTATCCATGGCCGCAGCGGCCTGCCGGTCTCGTGGAGACGGCGTTCGATGAACTTGCGCGCCGCTGGACACCGATTCTCGATCATGCTGACGAGCATGGCGTCGATATCTGCTACGAAATTCATCCGGGCGAAGACCTGCATGACGGCGTGACATTCGAGATGTTTCTGGAGCGTGTGAAGAACCACCCGCGCGCCAACATGCTCTATGACCCGTCGCATTATGTGCTGCAATGTCTCGATTATCTCGACAATATCGACATTTACCAAGACCGGATCAGGATGTTCCACGTCAAGGATGCCGAGTTCAATCCGACCGGGCGACAGGGCGTTTATGGCGGCTATCAGGGCTGGGTCAATCGCGCCGGTCGTTTCCGTTCACTCGGCGACGGGCAGGTTGATTTCGGCGCGGTCTTCTCGAAAATGGCCGCGAACGATTTCAACGGCTGGGCCGTGGTCGAATGGGAATGCGCCTTGAAGCACCCGGAAGACGGCGCGCGCGAAGGCGCAGAATTCGTGAAGGCGCATATCATACGCGTCACCGACAAGGCGTTCGACGATTTCGCATCCGGCGGCACCGATGACGCTGCCAATCGCCGTATGCTGGGTCTTTGAGACGAAACGAGGAATCCATGACGATTGAAGCCAAAACCAAGGAAACTGCAACCCCGCGCATCCGTCTCGGCATGGTTGGCGGCGGGGCAGGGGCGTTTATTGGCGGCGTGCACCGCATGGCGTCGCGGCTCGACAACCGTTTTGAACTGGTTGCGGGCGCGCTGTCGTCCTCGCCGGAAAAAGCACAGGCTTCTGGACGTGAACTGGGGCTGGCGTCGGACCGCATCTATTCGGATTTCCGCGAAATGGCGATCCGCGAAGCGCGGTTGAAAAACGGTATTGAAGCCGTTTCCATCGTGACGCCCAACCATGTTCACTATGAAGCTGCGAAAGAGTTTTTGAAGCGCGGAATCCATGTCATTTGTGACAAGCCGCTGACCTCCACGCTGACAGATGCCAAGAAGCTTAAAAAAGCTGCGGATGAGAGCGGCGCGCTGTTCGTGTTGACCCACAACTATACCGGTTATCCGATGGTGCGGCAGGCCCGCGCCATGGTGGCCAGCGGCGAACTGGGCGATCTGCGTGTCGCGCAGGTGGAATATGCGCAGGACTGGCTGACGGAAGCCGTCGAAGCTACCGGCGCGAAGGGCGCAATCTGGCGCACCGACCCGGCGCAGTCCGGCCTTGGCGGCGCTACTGGGGACATTGGCACCCACGCCTTCAATCTGGCGTCCTTTGTGACCGGCCTGACATTGGATAGTCTGGCTGCCGATCTTGACAGTTTTGTCGAGGGGCGGCGTCTTGATGATAATGCGCATGTCATGCTGCGTTTTGCTGGCGGCGCGAAAGGCATGCTCTGGTGCAGTCAGGTTGCTCCCGGCAACGAAAATGCGCTTCGTCTGCGTGTCTATGGCACAAAGGGCGGGATTGAATGGGCGCAGGAAGACCCGAACCGGTTGTGGTTTACACCATTTGGCAGTGAGAAGCGGCTTATCACGCGTGGCGGCGCGGGTGCTGGTCCAGAGGCTGCACGGGTAACGCGTGTGCCAGCAGGCCATCCGGAAGGCTATCTCGAAGCTTTTGCGACGATCTATACCGAAGCGGCCAATGCCATTGAAGCACATCGCGAAGGCAAAAAGCCGGATAGTGCGGTGCTTTATCCGACTGTTGACGATGGACTGCTGGGTGTGAGCTTTATTGACGCCTGCGTACGCTCGTCAAAAAGAAACGGCGCCTGGGTCAGCCTTTGATCCCACGCAAAAAATTATGTGGGGCGACCGCGTTACGGTCGCTCCGCCGTAGAAAAACCATTATATTTGCATGTTTCTAAGCAAACGCTTGCAAAGGCGTATTGGTCATATAGATCTGCCAGCGTCGCGGGCAGATCTCGCAAAGAGCCGCTTGAGACATACGCCATGCAAAAATTTCGTCCCACCATCGCCAGCGGCCCATTGTGCCTTCTGACGGTGCTTTACGTCTTTATCTTCACCAACGCTTCATTCTGGAACGCAATCGGTGCTTACTATGCCGATGCACCGTGGAAACTCGTGGGCATAGCGGCGGCACTTCTACTGTTGCATACGGCGCTGCTGCTGGCGTTTTCGGCGAAGTATGTCATCAAACCGATCCTGATCCTGTTTGTTCTGATCGCGGCTGGTGGCTCCTATTTCACCGATACATTCGGGACGATTATCGACAAATATGTGGTCGAGGCCGCGCTGACGACAACGCAGGCTGAATCCGGTGCGCTGCTGACACCAAGCTTTGCCTGGCATATGCTGCTGTTCGGCGTTGTGCCATCCTTGCTGATTGCCTGGGTGCGGATCAAACACCGGCCCTTGCTGGGCAAGTTGGCAGTTAATACCGGCATCATCTTCGCCTGCTTGCTGGCGACGATTGCCATACTGGGCGTGAATTATGCGGCCTATTCATCGATGTTTCGCGAGCATAATGCAGACATCATGCAGAAGCTGATGCCGGGAACGCCGATCACCAGCACGGTTCAATATGTAGCGCATGTGGTCAAGAACCGGGACATACCGATGGAGCCACTTGGGCTTGATGCCAAGCAGACCATGGCGAAACTGCCCGCGGATAAGAAGCTGCTGACGGTTGTGGTGGTCGGCGAGACTGCACGCGCACAAAATTTCAGTCTCAACGGCTATTCGCGGGAAACCAATCCGGAATTGAAGCAGCGCAATGTCGTTGCCTTCACCGACACGACCAGCTGCGGGACAGAAACCTCGGTTTCGGTACCCTGCATGTTCTCGCCTTTCACGCGGGAAGAATTTTCCAATACCAAGTTCCGTGGATCGGAAAATCTGATGGACGTGCTGCAACATGCGGGCGTGCAGGTGGCGTGGTATGAGAACAATACCGGTAGCAAGGGCGTTGCAGACCGCATCAAGACGATCGATCTGCAAAACGCCAAGGACACGCGTTACTGTGAGGGCGGCGAATGTATCGACCAGATTCTATTCGATAGTTTGAGCAAGGAACTGAAAGAGCTGTCAGGCAATGCTACCATCGTCCTACATATGACAGGCAGCCACGGCCCGGCCTATTATCGCCGTTACCCGGAAGAATTTGCCAAGTTCAAGCCGGATTGCCGCTCCAACGATTTCGCCAAGTGCTCGCATGACGAGATCGTCAATGCCTATGACAATTCTATCCTTTATACGGATCACATCCTGTCGGAGGTCATAGATTTGCTGAAAGCGCATGAAGACAAATTTGCTTCATCGATGATTTACATGTCCGACCATGGCGAGTCTCTTGGCGAGGATGGTCTCTATCTTCATGCCGCGCCGTATTTCATTGCGCCGTCACAGCAGACCCATGTGCCGTTCATCACGTGGTTTGCGCCGGAATATGCATTGGATACGGGGCTTGATGTCGATTGCCTGAAGAAGACCGTTGCCGAGCCCTCTTCACATGACAATCTGTTTCATACGGTGCTTGGAATGATGCAAATCAAGACAACGGTTTACGATCAAAAGCTCGACCGTTTTGCCGCCTGTCGCACAACGCATCACGTTGCGTTGAATTAAATCAAGCATGCAAAACCCCGCCCGGAAGGCGGGGTTTTGTTTGGTTTTGTCGGATCAAACGTAGCGATTGATCACGTTTTCCAGATATTCCTGACGACCTGATTTCGGGCGTGGATTGATATTCTGCCCTTCTACGGCAGCGGTAATCTCTTCGAGAGACAGACCGCCCAGAAGCTTCTTGCCGAAGTCGCCGTTCCAGCCTGCATAACGCTCTTCCAGCGGCTTTGAAAGCGCACCATCTTCCAACATTTGCGCCGCAGCCTTGAGGCCGCGCGCGCAGCAATCCATGCCGCCGATATGCCCGATCAGCAGGTCCTGCGCGTCCAACGACTGGCGGCGCAGCTTGGCGTCGAAATTCGTGCCGCCCGTTTTGAAACCGCCGCCCAAAAGCACCTGATAATAGGCGAGCGCCATTTCCGGCACATTGTTGGGGAACTGATCCGTGTCCCAACCGGACTGATAATCATTGCGGTTCATGTCGATAGAGCCGAGGATGCCGAGCGTGCGCGCCAGCGCCAGCTCATGCTCGAACGAGTGCCCGGCAAGAATGGCGTGCCCCTGTTCGATGTTCAGCTTCACTTCGTTTTCGAGGCCATAGCGTTTCAGGAAGCCATAGACAGTCGCAACATCGTAATCATACTGATGCTTGGTTGGTTCTTGCGGCTTTGGTTCAATCAGGATCGTGCCCTTGAAACCGATCTTGTGCTTGTACTCGACAACCAGATTGAGAAAACGCCCCATATGGTCGAGTTCGCGTGACAGGTCGGTGTTGAGCAGGGTTTCATAGCCCTCACGACCGCCCCAAAGCACGTAATTCTGGCCGCCGAGCCGCATCGTGGCATCGATACAGGTCTTGACCGTGGCTGCGGCAAAGGCAAAAGCTTCCGGATCGGGATTGGTCGCCGCACCCGACATATATCGACGATGCGAAAATAGATTGGCAGTTCCCCAGAGCAGATTTATGCCAGTCTCTGCCTGCTTTTTCTCAAAAATATCAACAATTTGGTTGAGGTTTCTGGTGTTCTCCGCGAAGTCCTTGCCTTCCGGACGCACATCGGCGTCGTGGAAGCAGTAGAACGGCGCGCCAAGCAGGGAAAAGAACTCGAAGGCGACGTCTGCTTTCAGCTTGGCCGCGTCCATATCGTTGGAATACCAGGGACGCTCGAATGTGCGCCCGCCAAACGGGTCTCCGCCTTCCCAAGCGAAGGTGTGCCAATAGGCAACCGCGAAACGCAGGTGATCTTCCATGCGTTTCCCAAGCACGATTTCGTCGGGATTGTAGTGACGAAATGCCAGCGGGTTATCGCTGTCAGGACCTTCAAAGCGAACTTTTTCTATGTCACCGAAAAATCCGGTTGCCATGTTCATCCTCCCATTGTGTTGGATATTTAACCGGCCAGCGAATGTAGAGCCGGGTACATTGCGTGGTAGCGCTGATAGGCCTCGTCGTAAGCGGAGAGAAGCGCCTGTTCGGGTTCGATAGTGCGCGCGGTACGCGGTGGCGTGCAGATCGCAAACGGATCGGCACCGCTGGCCGCGATCAGTCCTAGACGCGCTGCGCCGAAGGCTGCGCCGAAGTCGCCTTCTTCCGGCAGCGAAACAGGCGTGTTCAGCGCCGTTGCTATGGATTTCAGCCAATAAGCCGAGCGGGACCCGCCACCGACCGCGATGAGCGAATGGATTTCAGTGCCCGCCGATTGAAGGGCCACGAGACTGTCGCGAAGGGCGAAGGCGACACCCTCCAGAACGGCCTGTGTCATGGCCCTGCGGTCGGTTTCATGCTCCAGACCGGAGAAGCTACCGCGAATTTTCGCGTCATTGTAAGGCGTGCGCTCGCCGGACAGATAAGGCAGAAACGTTACGCCGCCGGGAGCCGTGACGGTTTCGCCCAGTTCCTGATCAAGTACATGCGGCGTTGCACCAACAACACGCGCGAACCAGTCAAGCGCGCTTGCCGCCGAAAGAATGACGCCCATCTGGTGCCATGTGCCGGGCAGTGCGTGGCAAAAGGCATGGACCGCGCTTTCCGGCTTCGGCTGATAAGCGCCGTTGGCGGCAAACAGGACGCCGGAAGTGCCGAGCGACACGAAGGCATGGCCGGACTTCACCGTTCCCATGCCGCAGGCCGATGCGGCATTATCACCTGCGCCGCCAGCGACCACTGGGCGACCGTCGATACCCCAACGCGCAGCGAGTTCGGCACGCAGTTGTCCCGTGGCGTCGCTGCCTTCCGCAAGGCGCGGCATATGGCTTTCGGTCAGTCCCGTCTTTGCAAGCAATTCGGACGACCAGTGACGCCCGCCGGTATCGAGCCAGCTGGTTCCGGCGGAATCTGACATGTCCGAAACGTGCTCGCCCGTCAACCAGAGGCGCAGATAATCCTTGGGCAACAGGACCTTACGCGTCTTAGTGAAGTTTTCAGGTTCATTGCGCGCGACCCACACCAGTTTGGGCGCGGTAAAGCCCGGAAAGACGATATTGCCCGTAATAGTGCGGAAGGCCGGGTCGGCATCAAGCTCGGCGGCCTCGCGATAGCTCCGCGTGTCGTTCCAGAGGATGCAGGGGCGAAGCACCTGATCTGCATCGTCCAGCAATGTCGCGCCGTGCATCTGGCCAGAAAGGCCGATGCCTTTGGTGGCAGCAAATTCCGTCGGACGGGCTTGCCGCAGGGCGTCTATGGCCGTTTCAGTGGCGCTGATCCATTGGGCGGGGTCCTGCTCGCTCCAGCCCGCAAGCGGGCGCGATACATCCAATTCACCATGTGCAGAACCAATAAGTCGCTGATTGTCATCGATCAGAAGCGCTTTTACGCCGGATGTTCCAAGATCGAGGCCGAGATACATAGTGGCTCCTGTCGGAATTTCATGAGGGCCGGCGGTTCAGCAGAACTGCGGCAGGTTGTCTTTGAGAAAGATTTCGATGCGGATATGTTCTTGCCCCGCAATGATCGGCAGCCGATCAGAGGAGGCTTTCAGGATACGAATGGCGCTGCGAATTTCATGCCCTGCATCCTGCGCAAGAACGCCGTGGATCAGCCCTTGTTCGAGCGCCTGAGAGGTCGCGTCATCGCGCTCATGGGCTATGACCAGCGGGCGCTTTCCCTCATGGGCGGCAAGCGCGCGAAGCAAGCCGCCATTGCCAGCCCCGAGGCTGTAAATGCCCGCGATATCGTTCCGCTCGCGAAGCAGCGTGCTTACCAGATTTTCCACGCGCGCGTCTTCATCAAGGCCTTCAAGCGCGGGGAGGATAGCGCGTGCGGGAAAATCGCTTCGCATCGCTGAGGTAAAACCATCGAAACGTTCGCGGTGATCGCGCACTTTCAGCGAACCGGTGAGAATGGCAATGACGCCTTCGGTCCCGTTCGCGAAAAGGCCGAGAAGGCGCGCCGCCGTGCGCCCGGCCGCAGCATTGTCCACGCCGATATAATGTTCGCGGGCAGACTGGCCGAGATCGGAAACCAGTGTGACGGCGTGCACGCCGCTTGCGCACAGCCGGTCGCAGGCAGCGCGAACAGGGTCCGTGTCGAGCGCGACGAAAGCCACGCCGTCTGGCTTGCGAAGGGCGCTGGCGTCAAGGGCGGCGACCAGCGCAGCCTCATCGAATGCGGGAACGAGAATGAGATTAATCGAAACACGCTCCGCCAGAACGCGTTCGGTTGCCATAGCGATCTCTTCGCGAAGGCTCAGCATGAAGGTATTGTCATTGTCGGGCACAATGAAATCGAACTGATAAAGCCGGCTGCGGGCCAGATTGGCCGCCCCCACGTCGCGGACATAGCCAAGCACATTCATGGCATCCATCACCCGCTCGCGGGTTTTGGACCGGACGCCCGGACGGTCGTTCAAAACGCGATCAACCGTGGCAAGGCTCACGCCCGCAGTGCGCGCTATATCATGAACGGTGGGTTTCATTCCTGCTCCTCCATGCAAACCATAGGAGCAAAAATGAGGTACGTAAATCAAAAAATTTTACTTTTGATTTTTGTAGCAATATCAATAGGGTTTGGCAGAGAAACTCGCGTTGTGCGAAGCAGAATCAGCGAAGCGTGGGAATGCAAATACTAAAGGAAAGGGCGACCCTGGCCGCCCGATCCGGTTTCTTGAAATCAGTCCCAATCGGGACGCGGTCTGTGACGCGGTGGTCCGTCGCGATATTCGTCCCGCCAATGATGGCGACGCCAGTCTCTCGGCGGCGGTCCCCAACCCCAGCGTGGTGGCCGCGGTGGTCCCCAACCCCAACCCGGAGGAGGAGGTGGTGGTCCCCATCCCCAACCGGGTGGCGGGGGCGGGCGGCGATAACCGGGAACGCATACACCGTCATAGTTCATGAACCAGCCGCGACCGCACCCGTCACGTGCTTTCTGAACGAGCCCCGACTGCACTGTTGGTTGCATATTGCCGACAGGACTGGCCTCGGCATGAAAGGCGAAGGTCGCCAGTGCCGCAGCTAAAGAAAGTACCGACACTCTCATGTCGTTTCTCCATCTCGTTTAACGGCACCAGTCTGATCTTCCATTTGGAACTATTCGCGGCAGCGAAAATCAATTTGCCTGTACGGCGGATATATTCGCGCTACCATTGAGCCGCACCATTATTGACCGCCCAATCGTTTCATCGTCTTCTTCAAAGTCGAAACGCTCTGATAGCCCGCTTCGACGCTGGCGATGGCGAGCGGGATCCCTTCCGCCTTTTTGCGCATGACATGGGACACGCGCAGGCGCTGCCGCCATTCGACAAAACTCATACCTGTCTGGAGACGGAACTTGCGCGTCATGGTGCGGCGGCTCATGCCGACTTCATCCGCCCAATCGTCAATGGTGAGATCAAGACCGGGATTGTCCAAAAGGCTGCGGCAAAGCCTGCGCAATTGCTTGTCGGTCGGCAGCGAGACGACATAGGGCTGTTCTTTCGCCGAGCGAACCTCGTCCAGAATAAGTGCGGTCAGATGCTGGGCGCGCCCGCTTTCATCATAGAGCACCGGTTCTTCGGCCAGTGCCTGCACGCTGGCGTCCAACAAGGGAGAAACTTTGAGAACGCGCGTCGGCTCCCAATGATCGTGCAGGACCGATTCTTCGATAAAGACGGCATGCATTTCCACTGCGCCATAAATATCGACGCTGTGTGGCACATCGGGCGGCAGAAGCACGGCGTAACCACTCGGCAGCATGAAAGCGCCATCTTCGGTCTGCGCCGTCATATAGCCGCTGTTGCTATAGAGAAGTTCGCCGCGCCGGTGACTGTGCCAGCCGGACGAAGCGCTTTTCTTATAGTCGCGCCGCATCACCGCCAGAGGGCGTGCAATGTCCTGATAGTCGATGGCGTGTTTCGGTCGCGTGCGAATTTCCATTTTGGCCCAATTTGACTGAAATTGTCATATTTAAATGGAATTGCAAAATTTTGACCCGAATGCAACCAAGATTGGCCTGACTCACCAAACGGTCCTGAATATATTCGCTCGCGCAACGCATTGATATGTGTGAGTAAATTAGAATTATTCTGAATTCTGGACTTGCGCAACAATAAAAAATAATCGCTACAGCCGCTGCTTTGACCGGCGGCGGGCATCAGCTGTTTTGCAGGAAACGGCAGGAGAACAAAGTTGAAGACGAGCAGGGACACCGTGCGCAACACAGATCGCATTCACAACAGCAGACGCGCCGGGTCGCTGCTCAAAACCGTGCTGCTTGGAGGCGTGGCTCTATGCGCCGTTGCCGTTCCGGCGATGGCACAGGATACGGGCGTCATCCAGCTTAACACGATCGAAGTGCAGACCTCCGGCGACAAGGGGCCTCGCGTTCCGGTGAAGGGCTACATCGCCGAATATAGCCGCGCAGCCACCAAGAGCGACACGCCGATCCGCGAAACACCGCAATCGATTTCCATCGTCACGCGCGACAACATGAATGATCGCGCTGTTTCGTCGGTCAGTGAAGCGCTGCTTTATAGCGCCAATGTGAACGGTCAGCGTTATGGCGCGGATGTGCGCTCGGATTACTATACGATCCGCGGCTTTCCGGCTGATCTCTATCTGGACGGCATTCGCATTCCGCAGATCGCCAACCAGACCGGCGGTTATTCAGGTTTCGTGGTTGAACCCTATTCGCTCGAAAGCGTGGAAGTTCTGCGCGGTCCAAGTTCCGCTTTGTTCGGTCAGAGCAATGTGGGCGGCATCGTCAACATGGTCAGCAAGCAGCCGCAAGCCGAAGCGTCCAATGAAGCCTATCTGCGGGGCGGCAGTTTCCAGCGCAAGGAGTTCGGATTCGATCTGACAGGACCGATCAACAACGATCCGCGTTTCACCTATCGGCTGAACGGTATGATCCGCGACGCCGATACGTCCTACGATCTGGGCAAGAACAACCGTATTGCCATCAATCCGAGCTTCGCCTGGCGTCCGGATGCGGATACCAGCCTGATCGTATCCGGCGGTTATCTCAAGGATGATCTGGGGCAGGCGGGTGTGATCGTACCGGCCTATGGCAGCGTGCTGCCGAACCCGACCGGGCAGAGCATTCCGCGCGACTTCACCGATGGTGATCCGCGTATTGCGACCTATAAGAAGGAAATCGGTTACGTTGGCTATCAGTTCGAGCATCGCTTCAACGATACTTTCACGCTGCGTCAGAACTTCCGCTATTCGCATCTGAAGACCGATTATCGCAACCTGTTTGCAGGCGTGCTGCCAACCAGTGGCTGGAACGGTAGAACGCTGCCGCGCACCAATTATCTGGCACAGCCGGAGCTTGATGCCATCGCCTTCGATACGCAGCTTGAATCGCGCTTTGATACGGGTCCGCTGGAACACACTTTGCTGGTCGGCGTCGACCAGCAATGGCAGCGTCTCGACAATTACACGGGCTCGGCGACCGGTCCGTCGCAGGACTTGTTCAACCCGACCTTCAATCAGCCGCTGACACCGGTCAAGGCCACGACGCGCCTTCTCCAGAATCAGTATCAGACCGGCATTTATGTGCAGGATCAGATCGAAGCGGGCAATCTGCGCGTGACGCTCGGTGGACGCAAGGACTTCGTCCGGGTTGATTCCGAGCAGACGACGCTCTCAACGGGTCGCACCGTCGATTACGAGCAGGACCCGGAAAAGTTTACGGGTCGTGCAGGTGTTGCCTATGTGTTCGACAGCGGCTTTGTGCCTTATGCGCTTTACTCGACGTCGTTCCTGCCGACGCTGACACTGGCGGATACGCCGCTCAAGCCGACCACCGGTACGTTGAAGGAAGTGGGCCTCAAATACGCCCCGGAAGGCGCGAATTACAGCGTGACGCTTTCGGCCTTTGAGGCTGAACAGCAGAATGTCGTCAATCGTATTTCCGGCGTCTACTATCAGACGGACGAAGTGCGGGTGCGCGGCGTCGAGCTGGAAAGTACGGCCCAATTGTGGGATCGCCTGAACCTGACGGCTGCCATGAGCTTCCAGGACCCGGAAGTGAGCGAAAGCCAGACCCCGGCACAAATTGGCAAAATGCCTTACACCGTACCGAAGGACCAGCAGTCGCTGTTCGTCAGCTATAACGTGCCGCTGCCGGACAATCTCAAGGGTGATCTCGTTTTGGGCGGCGGTGTGCGTCGCATCGGCAAGACCGCTGGCGACACGCTGAATACGTTTTTCGTGCCGTCCTATACGTTGGTTGATGCCTTCCTGCGCTATGATCTTGGCAACTACAGCCTGCAAGTGAATGCTACTAATCTCGGTGACAAGAAATATGTGGCGGGCTGTAATTCGACCAGCCAATGCTATTACGGTCAGGGCCGTTCCATCGTGGCAACAACGAGTGTGAAATGGTAGTGAGTCTCTCACGACGAGAATTTCTTGTGGGGGCGGCTTTTGCCGCCCTTACGTCTTCTGTTCGGGCCGAAGCGCCGCGCAAGATCGTAACCCTTGAATGGGCGGAAACGGAAATTGCGCTTTCGCTCGGCATTCGCCCGTTGGGCGTCGCCGATCTGGCGGGCTATCGGCAGTGGGTCAATATCGAGAATGACGGCCTCGCCGATGCAGCCGATGTTGGCGGGCGGCAACAGCCGAGCCTTGAAGCGCTTACGCGGCTGAAGCCGGACTTGATCCTGACCTCCGCACTGCGCCATAAGGCGATTGCCGAGCGACTCATAGCCATCGCGCCGACCGTGCTGCTTGACGGCGCGTCGGATAGCGCCGATCTCTTTCAGGATATGAAATCAAATCTTGCTGCCGCTGCAACCGCGCTCGAACGCGAGGCGGAGGGCAGGGCCGAATGGCAGACTTTCGAAGATGGTCTATCAGCAGCGCGGGCAAAACTATCCGGTTCGTTGCCCGTGGCGATTGCGCAGCCCTTGCCGGGTGTGGCGCGGCTGAGAATATTCACGACCAATTCTGCGGTGATGAAAACGCTGGTGCAGGCTGGTTTCTCCGAAGCAGTCGACCGTGGCGTGCAGCCCTTTGGTTTTACGACATTCGGGCTGGAAGAGCTTGCCGCTCTCGGTCCGGAAACACGGCTTTGCCTGCTGGATGATACGACGCCGAAGGAACTGACGGAAAGCGCCATCTGGCCAGTTCTGCCCGTGGTCAGTGCTGGTCATATCTATCATCTTGGAAGCGATATCTGGCCCTTCGGCTCAACGCGCTCGATGACGCGGCTGGTCGAGCGGACGTTATCGGCGCTCACTGCCTGACATACTAGAAAAGCCCCGGCTGAACCGGGGCTTTGTTGTTTCAGGCAACGGCGCGGGCGCATTCGCCTAGAATACGCAGCACTTCGGCACGCTCTTCAATTTGCGGCATATGTCCGCAACGCTGGAAGATATGCACACCAACTTTTCCGGGCAGGCCATGAGCATGGCTGACGGGAATGACCCGATCTTCCGCACCGAAGATCAGCCGCACAGGGATCGGCAATCCAGCGACGGTTGAACGCAGATCGAAGGTCTGTGTGCCATCGGTGAAGAACCGTTCCGCAATCGCGCTTTGCGCGGCGCGCAATTCCATATCGGCGGCCTGAGCGACCGTAGCATTGATGAAAGGCCGCGTGAGCAGTTTCTCATCGCTGACCAGCAATTTCAACCATGGGACGATGCTCGCCTCGCTTTTGGCGGCGATCAGGCCTTTGGTGAAGGCGCCGTTGATTTCGGGGCCGAGACCGGCAGACGAAATCAGCACCAGCGAACGCACATCGACGATGCCACGTGCGGCAACGACTGCAGCAACAGCGCCGCCAAACGAATGGCCGCCGAGCAGGCAGGCATTTACGCCGAAGGCTGCAAGTGTGGCTTCGACGGCTTCGGCAATTGCATCGACGCTGTCCGGCACCACCCGCGGGGAAGCACCGTGTCCGGGAAGATCAAGCCCCAGAACCGGATGGCCAAGCGTCGCCCCTGCAAACAGCCCCCGCCACGAATTGAGGTCGGCAGCAAAGCCGTGGATCAGGACAACCGGCAGTTTTCCAGCTTCACCCTCACGTAGCCAGACGGCATTGAGCGGTGCAGCGGAACCGGACGCAGCAGGTCTTTGTGCCGGGGCGGCAGCCGATGGGCTTAAAGCCACAGCGGGGGCGTAGCCGATCTTCGCCTCGACATCCTTTTTTTGCACGCGGCCCTTGGGGCCGGAACCGGCAATCGCCTCCAGATCGATACCGGCTTCGCGGGCCAGCCGGCGTGCAAGCGGCGTTGCACGCACGGCAGCTTCCTGAGCGGCAAGGCCTCGGGAGGCAGAAACGACCGGTTCGAAAGGTGGGGGGCCATCCTCCCGAACCGGCACGGGCGCGCTCTGCGGGGGCGCAGGCTGCGCATTGGCGGTGAGCTCAACGGATGGTGGTGCTTTGCGCTCTTCGCCTTCTTCGTAAATCCAGGCAACGGCCTGACCGACTGGCACAACAGTACCTTCGGCGGCAGTCACGTCAGCGAGAGTGCCGCTGGCCGGTGCGTCCACTTCCATGGCCGCCTTGTCCGTTTCGATCTCGAAAAGGAGCTGGCCCTTCGTGACGGTATCGCCATCCTTGGCGTACCAGCGCGAAATCTGGCCGGTCTCCATATCCATATCGACTTTCGGCAGGATGACTTCAACCGCCATGGTCAGCGCACTCCCCTGGCAAGATCGCGGGCGCTCTTGAAAATGTCAGGCACCTGCGGCACGGTCGCGCGTTCCAGATCCGGGTTGTACGGGATTGGCGTTTCTGCGCCACCAAGGCGGACGATCGGGGCATCAAGATAATCGAAAGCATCGCTTTCGGCGACGATGGCCGAGATTTCCGCGCCGATACCGAGCGTTTTCACGGCTTCATAGACGCAAAGCAGCTTTGAGGTCTTCTTGACGCTTTTGATGATCGTGTCGCGATCAATCGGGCGCACTGTGCGCAGATCAATGACTTCCACGTCGATGCCTTCCTTGGCCAGTTCTGCCGCAGCATCCAGCGCCTTATGCACCATGATCGCGGTCGCGACGATGGTGAGATCGCGGCCCTCGCGCACCACTTCGGCCTTGCCGATGGGAACGGTATAATAGCCTTCCGGCACTGGGCCTTTCATTTTGTAGAGCAGCTTGTGCTCGAAGATCATGACAGGATCGGGGTCTTCAACGGCTGCAAGCAGCATGCCCTTGACGTCATGCGGCGTGGATGGCTGCAAGACCTTCAGTCCGGGCACATGACCGAGCCAGGCTTCGAGGCTCTGGCTGTGCTGTGCAGCGGCACCCGTGCCGGAACCGGCCGGAAAGCGCATGACCAGCGGCACCGAAACCGCGCCGCCCAGCATATAACGGATTTTTGCGGCCTGATTGACGATCTGCTCCATGGCGAGCGCGGCAAAGTCGGAGAACTGGAATTCGAAGATCGGGCGCATGCCGGTGAGCGCCGCGCCGACGGCGACGCCAGCGCCGCCCAGTTCGGAAATTGGCGTATCCATGACGCGGTCTTCACCGAAGCGATGCACGAGATCGCCGGTAACCTGAAACGCGCCGCCATAGACGCCGATGTCCTCGCCCATCAGGAAAACGCGCTCATCGCGCTCCATGGCAATCGCCATGGCTTCCTGAACGGCCTGCGAATAGCTCAACTCGCGGATTGTGGTGTCCATGATCAGATTTCGTCCGTATATACGTCGCGGGTCAGGTTGGTGAGGTCGGGAGAAGGGCTGTTCTTCGCGAATTCAATCGCCTCGGCGATTTCCTTCTCGACATTGGCCCGAATGGCTTCGATCTCCTTATCGTCGATCACGCCATAAGCCTTCAGATCAGCCTCGAAATGCGCGATGGGATCGCGATTGTTCGCCCAATCCTCGATCTCTTCCTTGGTGCGATAGCGGTTGCGGTCGCTCTTCGAATGACCGCGCAGTCGGTAGGTCTTGTTTTCGATCAGCGAAGGGCCTTCGCCGTGCCGTGCGCGTTCCACCGCCTCGCTGATGGCTTCCGCCACGTCGGAGAGGTTGTTGCCGTCCACGACCTTGCCCGGCATGTTGTAGGCCGAAGCGCGATCCGCAACATTGGCCACCGCCGTTGAACGCTTGGTTGAAGTGGACATGCCATAACCATTGTTTTCGCAGACAAAAACGACCGGCAGTTTCCAGACGGAAGCCATATTGAGCGCTTCATGGAAAGCGCCTTCATTATTGGCGCCGTCGCCGAAAAACGACACGACAACCTTGTTGTTCTTCTGCTTCTTGGCGGAAAGCGCAGCGCCGACAGCAATCGGAATGCCGCCGCCAACGATGCCATTGGCGCCGAGATTGCCCTTGGACACATCGGCAATATGCATGGAACCGCCGCGGCCCTTGCAATAACCGGTTTCCTTGCCGAAGAATTCGGCAAACATACGCTTCACATCGGCACCTTTGGCGATGCAATGACCATGGCCGCGATGGGTCGAGGTGATCATGTCATCGTCTGTCAGCGGCAGGCAGGAACCCATGGCGCTTGCTTCCTGTCCGATGGACAGGTGCATCGTCCCGTGAATAAACCCCCGCGTGTAGCTTTCCTCCGCGCCTTCTTCGAAGCGGCGGATGAGATACATCTTGTGCAGAGCTTCCTTCAGCTGTTCAGGCGAATAGGTGCGAAAAGCGAAGGGCAGGTTGTGGCGATCTGCGGCCTGCGCATGAATCTTTCTGGCTTGAACCATGGTGCGGCTCCTTATGCTCCGTAAACGAGCTTGTCCTGGCGAGCGCGCAGTTCGGCAATCTTCGAACCCGGCGCGACGGCTGCATTGTCATAGGTGATGAGTTCACCCTTCTTGATCGGCTTCGTCACGCTGCCGTCCTGAAGAAGGCCGCACGGGATGGCATGCGCGGTACGCGCTTCGCCAGACGTCATGATCCAGGCGCGGTAGCAATATTCGCCAATGGCATCGAGCTTTTCGCCTGGCTGCATGTCCTTCTTAGCGACAGCACATACTTCGGCCACGGGCTTTGCCAGCGGCACCATATCCGGCTTGCCGTAGAGCACGACGCGGGCGCAGGTCAGCGGAACTTCCAGCGAGGTCAGGTGATATGGACGGTGGAAGGTGAAATATGGACCCTTGCCCATTTTCAGATCTTCCATGCGTTCGGAAACGCGCGGATGCGACATGTCGGCCACGACGAAGACGCCGGGCGCAACACCCTTGCCGATGGAATAATCCACCACGCCGACCTTCGACAGCACGCCGCCGTCCTTTTCCGGAATCAGCGTCTTGTTGAGCTGGTCAAGCGTTGCGGCAGGGCCGTGCATGCCCGCCTTGTCCGGCACGAGGCCGGTGGCATTCGCGATGGCTGCCATTTCAACCATGGTCTTGGAACCATCGACGAACTCAACCAGCATACGCACATTCATGTTGCGGCGCTTGGCTTCTTCCAGATAATCATCGGGGATGGCGTCGATGTTGAGCGGGTTGTTCTTGCCCTTGCCCGCAGCAACGATGGGGTGACCCATGGCGGAAACGAATTCGATCAGTTCCATGCAGGAAGACGGTTCGTCGCCAGCGCCGAGGGAATAGGTGACGCCCAGACGGTCCGCTTCCGCCTTGAGGTAAGCGCCGATGGTGACGTCTGCTTCGACATTCATCATAACGAGATGCTTGCCATGTTCCATGGCGCGCAGGCCAATTTCCGCGCCGACAGCCGGAACGCCGGTGGCGTCGATTACCACATCGATCAGATCGTTTTCGAGGATCAGGCTGGCATTGTCGGTTACGGCGACCTTGCCGCCTTCCATGGCCGAGGTCAGATCGGAGGCGTTCGAAACCTCCTTGCCGTGACCTTCTTCCTGATAGGCGATGTCGACTGCTTTCAAAGCGTTCGGAACACGCAGTTCGGAAATGGCGCCAATTTCGATGCCGGGCATATGCGCCACGCGCGTCACGATATCGGTGCCCATCTCGCCGGAGCCGATCAGCCCGATGCGGATTGGCCGCCCGCTGTCCGCACGCGCCTGCATATCACGTGCCAAGCCCGTCAACGCCACATTCGTCGCCATCTTTTCCTCCTGATGTTCCTCCAGGCGCCTTCGCGCCTCTCTTCCTTTACCCGATAATGAACATTTGTTTCCAAGTCAATACGAGTGTACATATATCACACTCGTCGGACCTGTTATTCCTTACCGTGCTTTAGCGCTTGTGAACAAACATCGGTCTGTTATAAAAAACAAATGTTCTGCCCGGTGTTTCAAAATGCAACACAACAAAATCTTGTGGGGGCATACGGCGCGGAACTTGATACAAGCGTTCGAACGGCCTGGCATTCGTTGGAGGATGGCCGGGGGGAGGAGAAAACTATGGACGCATTTCTAAGCGGCCTGAAATCGGCCATCGATACGTTGGGAGCGACGGTCCTGCTCCCCATCGTCATTTTCATTATCGCCGTGGTTCTGGGCGCAAAAGTAGGCAAGGCCTTCCGCGCAGCCGTCACCATCGGCGTCGCCTTCATTGGTATCAACCTTGTGCTGGGGCTGATGTTCACCTCGATCGGCGAGGTGGCTCAGGCTATTGTTACCAATACGGGCATCAAGCGTGACATCGTGGATGTGGGCTGGCCTTCGGCTGCCGCCATCGCCTTCGGTTCGTCCGTCGGGCTTTGGGTGATTCCGGTCGGAATTCTGGTCAACATCGCTCTGCTTTTGATGCGCTGGACCCGCACGCTCAATGTCGATGTGTGGAATTTCTGGCATTTTGCCTTTGTCGGCTCGCTCGTCGTCGCGGCAACGGACAATCTGGCCTATGGCATTATCGTTGCCGCCCTTGTTGCCGCTCTGTCGCTTCTGTTCGCTGACTGGTCTGCACGCGCCGTGCAGCAGTTTTACGGCGTTCCGGGCGTTTCGGTGCCGCATCTGGCGTCGGCGCAAATTCTGCCGATTGCTATCGTGCTCAACTGGATCATGGATCGCATTCCTGGCATCAACAAGATCCATATCAGCACCGAAACCATCGAGCGCCGCTTCGGCGTCTTCGGCGAACCTGTGGTTCTTGGCCTGATCATCGGTCTCGTGCTTGGTCTCATCGCTTTCTACAATGCAGGTGATTTCGGCCATGTGCTGGCCAAGGTGCTCGGCACCGGCATGACGCTTGCCGCCGTGATGCTGCTTCTGCCGCGCATGGTCAAAATTCTGATGGAAGGCCTGCTGCCGGTTTCTGACGCGGCACAGGAATTTGTGCGCAAGCGCACGGGCGACCGCGAATTGCTGGTGGGTCTCGATTCGGCGATCCTTATCGGCCATCCGGCTGCCATCTCGTCGTCGCTGATCCTCGTGCCTATCGCGATCATCCTGTCGGTGATTCTGCCGGGCAACCGCGTCATCCTGTTCGCCGATCTTGCGGTTATACCGTTCATCGTCGCCATGACCGCGCCGCTGTTGAAGGGCAACGTGTTCCGCATGGTCGTCGTCGGTACGGTGACGCTCGCCATCGGCTTCTATGTGGCCAATGCGCTGGCGCCGCTCTTCACGAGTGCTGCCGTGTCGTCCGGTTTCAAGCTGCCGGAAAACGCGTTGCAGATCACTTCCGTGGTCGACGGCTTCCTGTGGGTGCCTTATGTCATCATCGCCGCAATCCAGTGGTTGGGCGTTGTTGGAATCGCGGTTCTCGCAGTCGTCATCGCCGCAGCGTTCATTCTCTATCGTCGCAACACAGACGGTTGGGAACGCGCCGCCGGTGCAGAAGACGAGCCAGCCGAGCAGAACAACTGGTAAGGCGCAAAAGCAATACTGGCCGCATACCGGAGAGGTATGCGGCTATCTGAAATGGAGGATGGAATGGCGAACGGCCTGATGGCTTTTCTCGACCCTGAAGCGATAGAGCTACAGAGCGAGGCCAAAACCAATGAGGAGATCATCCGTATTCTGGCGGCAAAGCTGGAACGGCTTGGCTATGTAAAGCCCAGCTATGCGGATGCGGTCGTAAAGCGCGAACAGACCATGCCAACCGGTCTGCCGCTGGAGCGCGAAGAAAACGTCGCCGTTCCGCATACCGATCCCGAGCATGTCCTGAAAGCGGGCATCGCTTTCGCTACGCTGAAATCTCCCGTCATCTTTTCCAATATGGAAGATCCGGAAGAGGAAGTGCCTGTCGGTTTTGTTTTCCTGCTTGCCATCAATGACAAGGACAAGCAGATCGAGACCTTGCAGCAGGTTATGGCGACGATTCAAAATGAGGACGCGCTGGACAATTTAAAGAATGCGCGCACGCTCGCTGACGTTGAAGTTGTGCTGGGCTAACCGGAGGAAACACAATGGCCAAAATGAAAACGATTCTCTTTGCCTGCGGCACCGGCGTCGCAACATCCACTGCTGTGAACGCTGCCGTCACCGAAGAAATGAAAAAGCGCGGACTGGCCTTCAACGCGCAGCAGGCCAAGGCTACCGAGGTGCCATCCCTGGCCGATAATGTGGATTTCATCGTTTCGACAACGCCGATTTCTGCCGCAGTCGAGAAGCGGGTGATCAAAGGTCTCGCTTTCCTGACCGGTATTGGCAAGGACAAGGTTCTGGACGAAATCGAAGCCGAACTGCGCAAGTAATTTCGCCGCAGCGACTTTGGCTGAATTGGATAGAGCGCTTTCGTGTAAGATCACGAAAGCGCTCTATCTGTTTGTATTATCTGTATTTCGCGCGTCAGTTCGGAACGGAATGACCGATGCGGCGGAGCATTTCGGCAGCGCTTTCCTCGTCGGTGATGAAAACCGTTGGGCGCAATAGCTTCATCGCGCCCAGAAGCGCTTCGATCTTTTCCTTGCCGCCGGATGTGAGAATACGTTGTGGCGTTTTCTGCAAGCTTTCGATGCTGGCAGACATGACGCGTTCATGCACAGGGTCGTCGACGATACGGCCATCGGCATCGTAGAAGTGAAACAGCACGTCACCGACCGCGCCATTGGCGCGCAGCGATTGCTTCTGCTGTTCATCCACGAGCCCCACGCGATAGGAGGTACTGCTGGCGGTTTCGATGCCGCCGATACTGAGCAGTACCATGTCGAGGTCCTCGGCCATGTCCAGCACCGTATTGAGGCCGCAGCGCTCGATAAGCGCGGTGCGGGTTTCCTTGCTGTCCACCAGGGCGGGCGCGGGGATGAGATAGCCTTCGCCCTGTAGCATCTGCGCGAACTGCCAGGCAAATTCCGGCGGATTGGAGCGTCGCGGCTGCACGATGCCGCCCAGAAGCGAAATGACCTTGAGATCGTTGACCGGACGCGAACCGATATGCTGCAGGGTGCTGGACAAGGTGCGGCCCCAGCCGACGCCGATGCGCATGCCATGCTGAATTTTTTCTGACAGATAGGCACCTGTCGCAGCACTGATCGGGGGAATCGGGTCGGTCTCGGCAGAGGAGAGGGGCGCGACGATGGCCTGTTCCAGCCCGAACGCCTTTTCAAGCGCCGCTTCCAGCGCGGTCAAAGCCGAAAGCTTGCCTTCGATGGTGATCTTAACCTCGTTGCGGGCGCGAGCATCGGCAAGAAGACGCACAATGGTCACACGGCCAACGCCCAACGCATCCGCAATATCGCTCTGGGTCATCTGCTCGACATAATACATCCACGCCGCACGGGTTCTCAGCCGGCTGGTGCGGTTTTCCGCTGCAACGCCTTCGGAGCCCACCAGAAGCTCGTTGGTTTCAGCTGCGTTCCGTTTCCCCTTGGCGGTCTTCTTCAAATCGATTCCCCAAAATTCTTACAGTTTGCGCCTTTGTGAATATGGAACCTATTGCTTTTCCGGGACGAGGAAAACAATACTTCTTTTGTATCGGTTAAGATACGATTGTTGGCCTCGCAAGGAGGGACGACCGCCATGCTGCGCACACTTTCCGATGAAATCGCCGTCAGTCTGAAAGACCGTCTGCGTGACATGCGCTATGTGATCAGGCGCGCCCGGCAAAGTTCGCGTGCCCCAGAAAACAGCCTGCCCGCACCGGAAGCGCTGCTCGGCCATGCCGCAGGCGTGATGGATACAGCGCTGACCGCTGCCGAAGCGATCTCGATTTCGTTCATCTCGTCTGAGCCGGCCAAACATCATGGCGCGCCGCAAATGCGCAGCCTTTCCTTCTATTTTGGCACCGGCGCGGAAGGTGCGCGCGGTTTCCGCAGCGATATGTATTATTTCCTCAAGGGAACGATGCGCCGTTACGGACTCGAAAACGCGCTGATCCATGAAGCGGCTTTTTCTGTGATCCATGGGCGTCTGTTGCGCAAACATGCGGACGTTCTGCGCGATCCCGCAACGGTTGCGCAGGCGCTGACCGCGCTGTTTCTGGAGTCTCTGGCTGAAAAGCCTGTGCGCTCGATGTTGTCGGAAGCCTCGTGCGATCCGGAAAATCTGCGCAAGGCGGAAGTGGTCGGGCTTGCCGCCGCTTGCCTCGCTTGCGGGCTGGCGACGGTGAAACCTGCCGACCTCGCCGATATTGATCCGCTGGAAAGCGTATTCATGGTGCTTGAAGCACGCTATGAGCGGCTGGTCGATGCGGCGGAGGCCCGCGACGTGAAGAAGCTCGAAACCCTCTTCGCGACGCTGATCGCCCATTTGCCTTAACCGAGGCGGTTCATGCGCCGAACAGGTCGGCGATGATCTTCTTGGCGCGGGGAATGGAAGCTGGGCTCATGCTGAGCTCGGTCAATCCCATGCGGATAAATTCCGGAATGAGATCCGGCTTGCCTGCCGCTTCCCCGCACATGCCCACCATGATGCCCGCCGATGTGGCCGCTTTCGCAGTCATTTCAATGGCCGCCATCACGGCTGGATGGTTCACGTCATTGAGCTTTGCCACCGTCGGGTTGAGACGGTCTGCCGCCATCACATATTGCGTCAGATCATTGGTGCCGATGGAGAAGAACGCGGATTCCTTGGCCAGCTGATCGGCGGCAAAAACAGCTGCCGGTGTTTCGATCATCACGCCGAGTTCAAACGAGCTATATTGTTTGCCTTCTGCGGTCAGCTCGCGCTCGCATTCGGCAATCAGCACCTTTGTCGCCCGGATTTCTTCAATGTCGGAAACCATCGGCAACATGACCTTCAGATGGCCGTGCACGGCGGCGCGAAGCAGGGCGCGCAATTGCGGCTTGAACACATCCGGGCGATCAAGGCACATGCGGATACCGCGCCAGCCGAGGAATGGGTTTTCCTCTTCAGGGAACTCAATGCCCGCGACGGGCTTGTCGCCGCCGATATCGAGCGTGCGGACAATCACAGACCGCGGCGCGAAAGCGCGCAGAAGTGACGCATAGGTTTCCATCTGCATGTCTTCGGACGGCAAATGGATATGCTTCATGAACAGAAGCTCAGTGCGGAACAGTCCGACGCCCATCGCGCCTGCGGTCTGGGCCGCTTCGATTTCCTCCAAGGCGCCAAGATTGGCCGCAACCTCAATCGTCACGCCATCGGCGCGCCGCGGCGTGAAATCGCGATACTTGTCCAGCGCACGCTGCTCTTCCGTGGCCTTCGCAATGCGGCTTTCGATATCAGCCAGAACGGTGGCATCCGGGTCGTGATGAACAATACCGGCGCTGCCATCGACGGCAACCTTACGCGCGGTCTTCAGCGTGTGAACCGCGTCGCCAAGCCCAAGCACTGCCGGGATTCCGTGCGTGCGCGCAATGATGGCGACATGCGAGGTCGCACCGCCATGGCCGCAGGCCACACCGCGAATGCGCTTCAGCGGTGCGCGGGCCAGATCCCAAGCGCCGATGTCTTCGGCAATCAGAATGGCGCCGTCCGGTAATCCGTCGAGATTGATATCTTCCTGACCGAGCAAAGCGAGGCATATCTGGCGGCTGATCGCGTGCACATCATCGGCGCGCGCATTGAGATAAGGGTCGTCGAGGTTTGCGAATTGCTGGGCGACCGTCGAGGCAGCACCAAGCGTCGCGGAGACCGCATCCATGCCACCGCGAATAAGCGCAAGGGCTTCCTCCCGCAGGCTGTCGTCGGAAGCAATGTCCTTCAAAGCGGCAACGATGCCGCGATCACTTTCGGCCAGATCACCACGCGCGAGCGAATGTTCCATCCGTTCCTGCACGGTCGCGACAGCGGCCTCGTAACGGCTGATTTCCGGTCCGATTTCATCTGCTGCCAGCTTGCCGGTTCCCGGCGTGATTTCGGCCGGGAAAAACGGAAATGCCTCACCAAGCGAAAGACCTTCGCTGGCGGCAACGCCCTTGATCTGACCCTCCGGCAACGCCGTAACGGTAACATTTGTGGCCGGGGCGACGACGATGGAAGCGGCTTCAGTGGCCGCGACAACAGCTGCGCCTTCATTTTCCTCAAGTCCGGCGCGTGGGTTTTCGAGATAGCCGATCAGCGCTTCCAGCGCCTCAATTGCGTCGGCCCCTTCGGCGCTGACGGTGACTTCGTCATTTTCCTTCACGCCGAGCAGCATAAGTTTGACGGAGCTTTTCGCGCTGACGCTTTTGCCGCTCTTTGCGATCTCGATATTGCACTCGAACCCCTTGGCGAGCTTGACGAAGCGGGTGGCGGGGCGCGCATGCAGCCCTTCATGCACCCGGACGATGGTGGAGCGTTCCATTTGAGAGCCTTGGATCATGAATGCTTCTTGAGATCAGTCGCTGATGACGATCATATGTCCTTCGCGCAGCGCGGCAACCAGAGCGGCGCCGTCAATTTCGCTGGCACAGATCTCGCCCGGGCGGTCGGTCGAGTCAGCGCCGGTAAACGATATCACCACATGGCCGATGTCACGCACTTTCTGCCAGGCGCTGGTTCCGACAGCCGTGATGCTTGCCGTGATGTCGCCAATGGTGATGAGCGCGCCAACGGGCGGTGCGGCTTCCTGCGGGCCATCTTCGACCGCATGCATCACCGAGACTTCCGCCAGCTCGGGCGGGGAGCCCTCGGCAAACAGGATCACAACGCCGCCTTCGGCGAGATCAGCCACTTCGGGACCGATTGCGGTGATCCGTGTCTTGAGATGTATCGGCATGGCGGCAGTCCTTTTCAATTTCACTCAATCTGCATCCTCCAAAAATTGGGGAGATGAGGATGCAGAAAATTAAAGGCAGAGATTGGGAGGAGCGGCCCGCCGCGTTGATACGGCGAGCCAGTTTGCGTCAAAGCACGGCGAGGCTAACGAGCCAGGCGATGAGCACCGAGACGGGACCCATGATCTGGCGGCTGATCAAGATCGCGGGCACGCCGATTTCAATCGTCTTCGGCTTGGCTTCACCGAGCGCCAGACCTACCGGCACGAAGTCGCAACCGACCTGCGTGTTGTAGGCGAAGAGCGCGGGCAGGGCCATTGCCGGAGCGATGGTGCCATTGGCGATCTGCGGGCCGATGATTGCCACACCCACCACCTGCGCGATGACCGCGCCCGGTCCGAGGATCGGAGACAGGAAGGGCAGGCCGCAGATGGCCGACAGAACGAGCAGGCCGACGATGTTGTTGGCGAGCGGTCCCATTGGCTGGGCGAGAATATCGCCGATGCCGGTATAAAGGATGAGACCGATCAGCATCGTCACGAAAGCCATGAATGGCAGAACGTTGCGGATGACCTGATCGATGGTGCGCCGACCGGCGTTGAAGAAAATGCCAACAACACGGCCCATGACGCGACCGATCCGGCTGATCAGCCCGACGAGACCGCCATCATTCGACGTATCGATGGGCGCTGCTGGCTTTTCCTCGGCCTTGGTGGCGGCAGCTCCAAAGGAAGCAGCTGCTGCAGGAGCCTCGGAGCCATCAGCAGGGACGACATTTTCGGGTTTCACGCCGGAGACATAAATGTCTTCGGTGATGAACTGCGCGAGGGGGCCGGACTGGCCCACGGGCGTCAGGTTGACGGTCGGGATGCGCTTGCGCGGATAGACGCCGCAACGCGCGGTGCCGCCGCAATCGACCACGACGACGGCCATTTCGCTTTCAATGGGCGGAGCGCGGAAACCGTCTACGGCTTCGCCCCCGGTCATTTCTGCGATCTGTCTGGCGAGCGGATGAATGCCGCCGCCGGTCACGGATACGATCTTGCTGCGCTGTTCGGTGGGCTGGATGACGAGCGGTCCGCCCCAGCCACCGGAGCCGTGAGAAATTCTAACGGATTTATAGGTTTTGGCCATGATGTCCTCCCGCGCGCCTTAGAGCTCGATGCCCTGACGGCGCGCCATGATGGCGGTGATGCGTTCGGTGAGCATGCCCTTGAGCAGGATCACGACGAGGCCGACGAGGGCGTACCAGATGGCCACATTGATGTGATATCCATTGGGCACGGCACCCTTCTTTTCCAGTTCAAGCAGCGCGACGAGCACGCCGCCCCAGACGAAATATTCGCCGGGATTGATATGCGGGAAGAGGCCAAGCGGCGGATGCACATAGGACACTGCCGCGTCGTAGAAGGCAGGCTTGTGTTTTTCCTCAAGGAACGAACCGAAGGTATAGGCCATCGGGTTGGTCAGGAAGAATACCGACAGAACCGGTAGAACCGTATAACGGGTCAGCGCGATGCGGCCTGCGCCCTGTGCCAGACCGTGCACGCGCTTTTCGCCGACCAGTTCGGTGATTGCGTAGAAAGCGGTCATCAGGACTACCAGCGTCGGAATGATGCCGGTCACGAAACCGGAAAACACTTCGCCGCCCTTCTGGAAGATGCCGATGAAGTGCTTGCCGATCGAGGCAAGCCAGCCCAGCTGTTCTTCCTGCGTGACGTGTTGCAGACGCTCCTTGAACTGATCGACAGTCAGATTGTCCGCGCCGGTCGCCTGTGCAAGCTGCACAAGGTTATGGCTGCCGTGTTCGACGGCAAGCTTGCCGTGAAACACTGCATCTGTTGCCATGTTGGCTGCCATCTGGCTCGCCACATGCAAGGATTGTAAGGTCGTATCGGCGCCTTGCGCCAGCATTGCAGCTATTGACATTTCTCCTCCTCCACGCCCGTCCTCGTCGGGCGATACCCCTTGAACATTTCCACCCAGTTCGCGGTGAGGCACGCGCTCAGGCGTGCGCCAGCTTCAGTCCTTCGAGAGACGCGCCGTCGGATTGCTCGCGGATGCGGTCGATCTGGTCCATCGCCTGTTTTGCAGCAGCGTTGACGGGTGATTTTTCGAGCGCTTCCTGTTCGCGCCGCAAAGCATTGAGCGACATGCCCTCATAGGCCTCCTGCCGCTTGAATTTCGCAAACACGGTTCGCCCGCTCATTTCCAGAAAACGGCGGACTTTCAGGTCGCGGTCGACCACAATCATGACAATGACGCCTTTGCCGAAGCGCCCCCGCACATGGCCCGCACCGACGAACCCGTCAGAGTAGCGGGATGTGACGCCTTTCAGCACGTCGGAGTAATGGCGCATCTGAAACCAGACGCCCAGCGACTGGACTCCCCATAACAGAGCCAAAGCCAGTAAAGCCCATTGCCAGATAGCCATTTTCTCCTCCTCCACCGGAGGCTTGATGCGTCTTCATGCGCCGCCAGTCTCCGTCTCTTCACAGAACATTTGTTTTCTTAAATGTCAATATGTATAATTATGAGGTGAATATCTCTGGACGGACAAGCTGACAACAGCTGTTGTTTCGCATATGGTCTGTCGGCGTTGGAGGCGTGGAATATGGATTTGCTTTTGAAGAACCAGATGGCATCGATGCCGGATTTGCGACGCCGCTTGCGGCAGTTGCGCTGGTTCCGCGCGACGTTTCGCAAACACGCCAGCCTTCTCCACGATGTTTATGGCGTCGATTACGATATTGACGAGCAGAAACTGACGGAAGCTTTTCTGAACTGGGTTGAGCTGGTCGAGCAGAACAAGCGCTTTGCCAAGGTGGACCGCAAGGATTTCATCACCTTTGCCGCCGGTCTCGTTTTGCGTGAATTGATCCGCCTATCGCCTGCCAAAGCCCGATCAATCCCCAAGGCAGTCGAGGGCGAGAACACGCCGCAGCACGACATTATCGCCTTCTGGCCGGAAGGCTTCCTCTATACCAACTACTGCATTTGCGCGATTGCCGCTGTGCAGGAGCAGGAATTCGGCGTGGCGCAGGATATCGACGCCTGTGCGGACGATTTGCGGACCTGGTGGTCATATCGGGAAAACGTGGCCGACATGCCAGGCTATGCCATCGCTTTCCTCGACAAGTTTCTGGGCGGCGAGCCAAACTGGGTCATGCCCGATCTGGCATCCGCCCGCGTGGCGGTTCAGCGCGCGCTCGGCGCGCAAAATCCGTCAGGCGCGATAAAGGGTTAGCGCCTTTAGCGGAAGTCGCCCGTCAGCTTGACGGGCGCGGCGGCAAACCGGCGCGAGAGCGCATCTTGTCGAGCAGGGCGGCTGCAATCGGCTCATAATTTTCATCGAAGTGATGACCACCAGCCAGTTTCATGACGTCCATGCCCTTCAGTTCTTTTGCCGTGCAGGCGGTGTCCTCTTCTTCTTCGCCATAGACACAGACGACGCGGTCGAGCGGTATGCTGGAAATCGCTGGAACGACATCCTTGTCGCCATCCATACCAAGCCAGCCTTCGATGGAAACCTGGAACGTCGTCGTGGTTTCGACGCCGAGCAGGCCGATCATTTTTGTGCGGTCCTGAATGGACGGATCGAGATATTTCCACGCGAAGGGGAATGTGTCGGCCCCGAAGGAATAGCCAAGTACGGCGACGGGCAATTTGCCTGTCGGATCAGCCTTCTTGATCATGGAAGTCGTGTCCTTGGCGATTTCTTCCGGCGTGCGTTCCGACCAGAAATAACGCAGCGAATCGACGCCGATGACATGCACGCCATTGGCTTGAAGCCATTCGCCGATGGACTTGTCGAGATCGCGCCAGCCGCCGTCCCCGGAATAGAACACGGCCACCATCTCCGCATTGTCACCCTTGGCGGGAAGATCGACAATCGGCAGGGCCTCGTTCTTGGCGTCCTGATCAGCCATGGCAACAACATTATCCACCGCCATTTTCATGCGGGTCGGGAAATCCTTTCCGCTCTGGAGAACGGCGATATTTTTTTGCCGCGCTTCGACGGGATTGTTGGTTTCGCCTCCGGGAGGGCTCATCACCAGCGCAGGCGCAGGTATCTGGGCATCATAGGCATAAGTGAAGGCGCCATCCGGTGTCTTCGTCGCGGCTGCCTTTTCCGTGCACGAGGGCAGGCGGGTCTTGGCCGGAACCGGGTCGAGCGAAACCGCGCCCGCAATGGTGGCGTCGGGCGAATCTGAGGCAGCGGCATAGGCAATGGTTGCGCCCTGGCCAAGGCCGGTCAGCACCGGATGGAAATAGACATCGAGATCAAGCCCGCGCAGTGCTTCCTTGGCGATGGCCTCAAAATCGGAGTCGAGGTAGTTGCATTCGCCATCTTCCTTATCGAGCGAAGCGCGCCAGGGCCCGAGTTCAACCGGGAGAACGATCATGTTCCTGGCCAGGAGCGCGTCCGTATAGGCGCGTTCCTTTTCGCCGATGCCTGCCTCGTCGCTGAGAAGGATCGTAAGCCCGACCGGGTCGCCGTTCGGCATATAGACCGGGATGTTCGACAGCCGTTCAGCGCTCGCATGCATGACCGGCTCTTCTGAGCCTGTGAGTTTTGTCCACATGCGGGCGATCTTGCCGGTATGCAGCGAGCCGTAAACGCCCGCCGCTCCAAGCAGCACAAGCCCGACCACGGTAAAGAGGACGCGTTCTTTCTTCATTTACGGATGAACTCCAATGGGCTGCCGTTGATCAGGGTTGTGGCGTCGAGAAGGGCGCGCGGCGTTTCCAGTCCACCGGGGCAGACCATGTAATGCGGGGTCCAGACGGGATCGAATTTTTCCTTAAAGGCCTTCAATCCGTCGAAATGGTAAAGGTCCGCGCCCCGCTTGTAGATGAAGGAGCCGAGCCGGTTCCAGCGCGAGGCGAGCCTGCTGCCGCTCAAACCGGAAAGCGGAGCCGCGCCAAGATTGAACCATTTGTAGCCTTCGGCCTGGCTGGTCATCAAAAGCTTGGCGAACAACGCATCCATCAGCAGCTTGTGGACATTCGGCATATAACGCATCAAATCCACGGTGATTTCGTGCTTGTCGGCACCGCGCCACAGATTGGCAAAAGCGACGATCTCCCCTTCATGTTTCAGCACGGCAACGTCGAAACGCTTCATATAGTCGTCGTCGAAATAACCGAGTGAAAATCCTTTTTCGCTGCCGGACTTGAAATCGAGCCAGGCATCGGAAATTTCACGCAGACGCGGAATAAGCGGCGCAACTTCAGCCGCCGGAATGATTTCGAAGGTGAAACCATCCTTGTCGATCTTGCGGTCGGCATAGCGAAATGGCTGGCGGCGCGGTCCTTCGAGCGAAAAGTCGGTCAGATTCACCCGTGCGACTTCGCCCAGTTTCAGCGCGATCAGCCCCATATCCAGAAACAGCGGCAGGCTCTGCGGGCCGACGCCGTAAAAAACCGTGCGCAGCGCCAATCTGTCGGCAAGCGCATGAAACGCCCATGCTGCTTCCTTGCCGGTTTCAGGATTGCCGATCGGCTCGCCAAGCGCGATCAGGCTGCCACCGGATTGGGCATACATGATGAAGGCGCTGTTATCCGGCGCGAGCAGAAACTGCTTGTCGCCCAGCATGGCCAGTGCCGCATCCGTATGCGGGCATTCGGCAACCAGATTTGGAACGGCTTCCGGAATCGAATAATCGACCTTGCGCCTGCGGTGGCTGTTACGATTGATGATCGAATGCAGGCCGACAGCGGCGACCAACGCGAAAACCAGCACGGTCGCCCGCAGGAAGCGGGGGGCATTGCCGCTCCATGCAAAATCCCACCACAGATCGCTTGAATATTCAACATGGCGGTAGACGAAGAAGCCAAGCCAGGTGGACACCAGCACCGTCGTGCCGACCGTGGTGATCCAGTTCCAGCTTAGTTCGAAAGGTCCGGATATCGGACGACGATAGAAGGAATCGCGGAAGTTCCAGAGGGTTGATGCGAAGATGCATAGAATGACGGCTTCTTCCCAATCGAGGCCCTTGACGAGCGAAAACACAGCACCGCTGAGGAGCAGCGTCATGGCCGCCACCCATGCACGCTCCAGCCGCTTGGAAAGGCCGCGCGCAACGATCAGAAGCGCGACACCCACGAGGCTTGCCGCCAGATGCGACATTTCCATCAGGAATTCCGGCACGATGTCGGAGAGCAGTTCGACGCGATAGCGCAAGTTGGGCGTTGCGCCTGAAATCAACAGAATGATGCCGCCCAGGAAGATGATGCCAGCAGAAAGGCTCGGCACCAGAGGCTCGAACAGCCGTTTGGCGAAGGCGGCCTGCTTGCCCAGCATTTGACGCCGCCGCATTGCTTCCCAAACGAGAATGCCAGCCGTTGCCACGACGAGCGGCATGACCGTGTAGATGATGCGATAAGCGAGCAGGGCGGCAATGGCATCCGGTTTTCCGCCGAGGCCCAAACCGGCAATGATGGTCGCCTCGAAGGCGCCGAGACCGCCGGGCGCATGACTGGCGATACCGAGAACAATGGCGATCACATAGACAAGCGCGAAGACGGCGAAACTTGGCACTGCGTCGGAAGGCATCAAAACATATAAAGTGGCCGCAGCAGCGCCGACATCGACCAGTCCCGCGCAGATCTGGATCAGCGCGCCCTTGGAGTTGGGAAGCCGGAGGCTGAACGAGCCTATTCTGACGCTGCGCTCGCCATGCGACAGCCAGTAGATCAGCCAGCCGATACCGCCGAGGATCACCACCCCGGCCACGATATCGATGCGCGAATCGATGGTGGACAGCCACGGCACGTCTTGCGGGTCGATGAGGAGTGCAGCGCCGATCATGATGATCAGCGCGAACCAGATTGCGAACCATGATGTGCCGACGATCTTGCCGATATCCGCCAAGCTGACGCCTTCTGCGGCATAGATGCGATAGCGAAGCGCACCGCCGGTCAGAAGTGAAAAGCCGAGCGCATTAGAGATCGCATAGCCTGCAGCTCCCGCAACTGCAGCGATGCGGCGCGGAATCTGGTTCGGTGCGATGGTGTCTACCGCGACGACATCGTAAAGGGCGACAGCCGCATAGCTCAGCACCGTAAAGAAGACGGCGAGCGTCAGCGTCGTCCAGGAAATGCTATGCAATGCCGCAAGCGTTTCCGAACGCGACGTATGCTGGAGCATCGTTTCCAGAACATAGATCGCGAGCAGCGCGATGGCGATGCCCGCCACCGGAAACAGAAAATGCTGATATCGCCTCAGCCAGCCCAAAGACCCGGAAGACGCAGCTATATGTTGAGAAGGCACTTCATCATCAGTCAAGCTCATCGGAGCGCCATCCAGTTGGAGCAATCAACAAATTATTGTAAAGGCGGGGAGTGATCCCGATTTTGGGCAAACTTGTGTTCTAATGTGCTGTTGTATCAAAAATATTCAGAGTTGCATAAAACTTGGTCTATATAAGCCTGCGGTTCGCCCGGGCAACAAGCCATTTGATGAACGAATGAGGTAATCGTGCTCGATGTTTCCTATATGACGGCGGCTGGTGCGGGAGCGCTGTCGTTTTTATCGCCCTGCGTTCTTCCGCTGGTGCCCCCTTATCTTTGCTATATGGCTGGCGTGAGCGTCGAAGATTTCCGCGCTGATAAAGCCGCCCGCGTTGCGGCGGAACCGTTTGCGCGTCGCTCGCTTGCCTTTGCCGCTATCTGCTTCGTCCTCGGCTTCACCACGGTTTTCGTGGCACTGGGAGCTGGCGCATCGTCTATCGGCGCATTTTTGCGCGCATGGCAGCAGGATATCGCCATCGTCGCCGGTGTCGTCATCATCCTGATGGGCCTCAATTTTCTGGGCCTGCTACGCTTGTCCTTCCTGTCGCGCGAGGCGCGCTTTCAGGCGCGCAATGCGCCCGCTTCACCACTCGGCGCTTACGTCATGGGGCTGGCCTTCGCATTCGGCTGGACACCGTGTATCGGCCCGGTTCTCGGCCCGATCCTGACACTGGCTGGCGGTAGCAGCACCGTGGGCGAGGGCGCGCTTCTGCTCGCAGTCTATTCGCTGGGTCTCGGTATTCCGTTTTTGATCGCAGCACTTTTTTCCGGTGCTTTCATGCGCTTCCTGTCCCGCTTCCGCGTGCATCTCGGTAAGGTGGAAAAGGCGATGGGCGCGCTTCTGGTCGTTGCAGGCGTCCTGTTCCTGACAGGCGGCATGCAATCCTTCTCATTCTGGTTGCTCGAGACGTTCCCGGTTCTCGGGCGGCTTGGCTAATTCCGTAAGCTTCCTTATACGCTTTCATGCTAAAGCGGACGAACACCACATATTTCTGGATAATGTCATGACAGACCGTACTTGCCTTTCCATCGTGCTTGCTGCCGGCGAAGGCACGCGCATGAAATCCAGCTTGCCGAAAGTGCTGCACGCAGTCGCGGGCCTGCCGCTGGTCTGCCATGTGGTCAAGGCGGTGCAGGGGACAGGCAAAAGCGATGTCGCGCTGGTCGTCGGACGCGGTGCGGAAGACGTGCGCGGCGCGGTCGAGAAGTTCGCCGGTCCGGTTTCAGCCTTCGAGCAGACGGAACGCCTCGGTACGGCCCATGCTGTGCTTGCAGCGCGTGAGGCAATTGCGAAGGGTTATGACGATCTGCTGATCGTCTTCGGCGATACGCCGCTGATCGAGGCGCAGTCGCTGCAAGCGGCCCGTGCGCGTCTGGCCGATGGCGCGGATATCGTGGTGATTGGCTTCCGCCCGGAAAATCCGCAGGGCTATGGCCGCCTGATCGAAGACGGTGACCAGTTGATCGCCATTGTCGAGGAAAAGGAAGCTACCGAAGCCCAGAAGCAGATCGGTTTCTGCAATGGCGGACTGATGGCCGTGCGCGGAAGCGAAGCGTTGGCGCTGCTGGATGCGGTCGGCAATGACAACGCCAAGGGCGAATATTACCTTACCGACATCGTAGCCATCGCGCATGAGAAGGGCCTCAACGTAACGGCGATCGAAGTGCCGGTTGATAATGTCATCGGAATCAACAATCGTGCAGAACTCGCGGAAGCCGAGGCCATCTGGCAAAACCGCAAGCGCCGCGAGATGATGCTGGCCGGTGTGACGCTGATCGCGCCGGAAACAGTGTTCTTCAGCCATGACACGCTGGTGGAAGCTGATGTCATCATCGAGCCGAATGTGTTCTTCGGTCCTGGTGTTCATGTTGCATCGGGTGCGCTTATTCATTCCTTCTCGCATATGGAAGGCGCGAATGTTGGTCCGAGCGCGGAAATCGGGCCTTTTGCGCGTCTGCGTCCTGGTGCAAAGCTTGGTGAGAAAACCAAAGTCGGCAATTTCTGCGAAGTGAAGAACGCCGATGTGCGCAAGGGCGCCAAGATCAATCACCTGACCTATATCGGCGATGCGATCGTCGGCGCATCCAGCAATATCGGGGCTGGCACGATCACCTGCAATTACGACGGTTACAACAAATATAAGACGATCATTGGTGAAAACGCCTTTATCGGCTCTAATTCGTCGCTGGTTGCGCCGGTAGAAATCGGCGACAACGCCTATATCGCTTCGGGCAGCACAATCACCGACAATGTTCCCGCTGACGCGCTGGCTTTCGGTCGCGCGCGGCAGGAAACGAAAGAAGGCCGGGGGAAGATCCTGCGGGAGAAGTACGCCGCCATCAAAGCGGCTAAAACCTCATCGAAATAAATCGACTATCAGACGACCCGAGAGCGGATGGCTTGGCTTGCCGTTCCGCTTTAGAGTCTTTAAACCGGCCAGCAAAAGCAAGCGACCCAGATCTGGAGCAGATGCATGTGTGGAATTATCGGTATTATAGGCAAGGATGAAGTCGCGCCGCTTCTGGTCGATGCTCTGAAACGACTGGAATATCGCGGTTATGATTCCGCCGGTATCGCCACCTTGCAGGGCGGAAAGCT
>NZ_JAELXQ010000001.1 GCF_016427605.1 Ochrobactrum sp. Q0168
TTTTCTTGGTTTGCATCAGCGTTGTCAGCGGCGTTGTTCCCGGTTTGTTGTCGGTGTCGATCGCCTTCTTTGTGCCTGCGTCGCGTTTTGCTTCGACTGTCGGCTTTTTCGTTTCTCGGTTGTTATTGTAAGCGCTTTTTTTTTTTCTTTTTTTTTTTTTTTTTTTTCTTTTTTTTTTTTTTTTTTTTTTTTTTTTTTTTTTTTTTTTTTTTTTTTTTTTTTTTTTTTTTTTTTTTCTTTTTTTTTTTTTTTTTTTTTTTTAAGAGACGGCAGACGAGAGCAGCCTCGGTCTGCTGGGCTCGCGGATGTGCAGGAGAGGTGGGCTCGGACTGTGTATAAGAGACAGGTTACTGCCCTACTGCCCTACTGCCCTACTGCCCTACTGCCCCTCAATATTCCCGTGTGCTGATGTAAAGGATAACGCTTCATTAAGCTTAATATCCGATAACTGACGAACGAATCCGCCTGATCGTCACCATGACGGCAAATGGCCGGAATCTGCAGGCAGACACAGGATAGCGGGGCAACTCCCGGGAAAGGAACGGAATGATGGCGAGCCTCGGCGGAGACAAATCTCAAGCCGAAGGGGCTGAAGTCCGTCACGTTCCGGTGTTGATCTCCGAGGTGATTGACGCTCTCAAGCCCAAGCCCGGCGAAGTCATCGTCGACGGCACCTTCGGGGCAGGCGGCTACACCCGGCGCATTTTGGATGAAGGCGCCGAAGTGATCGCGATAGACCGCGATCCAATGGCCATCGAAGCCGGACGCGCCATGGAAAAGCAGTTTCCGGGGCGTCTGCATCTGGTGGAAAGCCGGTTTTCGGCGCTGGATAAAGCCGTTGCGCAAGTGAAGGGAGCAGGCAGCAAAGTGGATGGCGTTGTGCTCGATATCGGTGTTTCGTCGATGCAGATCGATGAAGCCGAGCGCGGCTTCTCCTTCCAGAAGGACGGGCCGCTCGACATGCGCATGTCCAGCAAGGGGCCGAGCGCTGCCGATGTCGTCAATCGCCTGAAAATGGGCGATCTGGCGCGCATCTTCAATTTCCTTGGCGAAGAGCGTCATGCAGGGCGTATCGCGCGGATGATCGAGAAGCGCCGCGAGGCGCAGCCTTTCACGCGCACGCTCGATCTCGCCAATGCGATTGAATCGCTGGTCGGTCGGAATCCCAAAGTGCCTATTCATCCCGCGACGCGCGTGTTTCAGGCGCTGCGCATCTATGTGAATGACGAGCTGGGCGAACTGGCCCGCGCGCTTTTGGCTGCCGAACAGGTTCTGAAGCCCGGCGGTCGGCTGGTGGTGGTGACGTTCCATTCGCTCGAAGACCGCATGGTGAAGCGCTATTTCGCGGATCGCGCAGGCGGTAGTGCGGGCTCGCGGCATATGCCCGAAACCCATGTGCGCCATCCAAGTTTCACGCCCGCGGTCAAAGGCGCTGTTGGGCCGACGCCGGAGGAAGAAGCCAGCAATCCACGCGCGCGCTCGGCGAAGCTGCGCGCCGGTTTGCGGACGGCTAATCCGCCGCTTGAAGATGATCTTTCGCTGTTCGGGCTCCCAAAATTGCCTGAAACGCATGAACTGAGCCGGAGTTGAACGAGTGCTGCGTACTTTTGATCTCATCATGATTGCGGCGATGTTGGTGGCGGCAGCTGTCACCTACACCATCAAGTATGACGCCGAAAAACAGATCGCGGTCATCGCCAAGCTGACACGCCAGATCAATTCCGAGCGCGATACGATTACGCTGTTGCGGGCAGACTGGGCGCTGATGACGCAGCCGGGCCGGTTGCAAAGCCTGACCGGCGTCTATGAAAAAGAGCTGAACCTGCAGCCCATCGTGGCCGAGCAGCTCATCCTGAGCGTATCCGATATTCCGGAACGTCCGCTGGACGACATTCAGAAAATCATCTCCGGCACGGATGAACTGGTCGCAAGCGGTGTCCTCGAACAGGACACGGTCACCACCGGCAGCATCAAGAAGAAGAGCGGGGCAAAGCACTGATCATGCGGCTGAAACTCGGTCTTTCCAAAAAGAACAAAAATGCGATGGACGGTCTGGAGCCGGTCGGCGATGAAAAGCTGGCTGGCAACATGGCTTTTGTCGGGTCGCGTAAAAAACACGGCAATCGTGCGCGCAACCGTTTGTGGATGGCGATTGCCTGCTTCGTCGGCATCTATGGCGTGATTGGCGGCAAGCTCGTCTATTTCGGCATGATCGGCGGCGAGGACGAAGACGCGTCCGGCCCCGCTGTGCACCAGCTGGCCTCGCGTCCCGATATTCTGGACCGCAATGGCGAAATTCTCGCGACCGACATCAACACCGCTTCGCTTTATGCCGAACCGCGCAAGATCGTAGATCCGGATGAAACCATCGAAATGCTGTCCACGGTGCTGCCCGATCTGGATTGGGAAGCGACCTATAAGCGCCTCAAGAGCGGCGCGGGCTTCGTCTGGGTCAAGCGCGGCCTGACGCCGAAGCAGCAGAGCCAGATCATGGCGCTCGGCGTACCGGGCATCGGCTTCCGCACCGAAAAGCGCCGCTTTTATCCGGGCGGTCCGACCGCATCGCATATTCTCGGCCTGGTCAATGTCGATAACCAGGGCATTGCCGGTATGGAAAAATATATCGACAGCCAGGGCCTGACCGATCTCCGCCTTGCCGGTCTTGCGACCGGTCAGTCGCTTGAGCCGGTGCGCCTGTCCATCGATATCCGCGTGCAGCACATCATGCGCGACGTTCTGGTCAAGGCCATGGAGCGCTATCGCGCCATTGCCGCAGGCGCCGTCGTTCTCAACATCAAGACCGGCGAAGTGATCGCCATGGCCTCGGTGCCGGATTTCGATCCGAACAATCCGGTCAATGCGCTCGACAAGGATCGCCTCAACCGCATGTCGGCGGGCACCTATGAAATGGGCTCGACCATCAAGACCTTCACGACGGCGATGGCGCTCGATTCCGGCAAGTTCACCTTGCAGTCGAAGCTCGATGCAACGCGCCCGCTGGTGTTCGGTCGCCAGACCATCCGCGATTTCCACGGCAAGGGCCGCTGGCTGACGCTGCCGGAAGTCTTTATCTATTCGTCGAATATCGGTTCCGGTCGCGAAGCCGATGCGGTGGGCATCGAAGGCCATCGCGCCTTCCTGAAAAAGATGGGTCTTCTCGACCGCATGCAGACGGAATTGCCGGAAGTGGCGCGTCCGGTCGAGCCGCGCGTCTGGAAGAAGGTCCATTCGATGACCATCTCGTTCGGTCATGGCATGATGACGACGCCGCTGCAGACGGCGGTGGGCGCGGCAGCGCTGATGAATGGCGGCAAGCTGTTCAACCCGACCTTCCTGATGCGTTCTCAGGCTGAAACTGTCGCTCTCGGAGAGAAGCAGGTCGTTCATCCACAAGTTTCTGCTGATATGCGTTATCTCTATCGCCTCAACGCCACGGCGCCGGGCGGTTCGGGCAAGCGCGCGGCCGTTCCGGGCTATCGCGTCGGCGGAAAGACGGGTACGGCTGAAAAAGTGGTTCACGGCCGTTATTCGAAGGATTCGCGTTTTAACGCCTTCCTTGCCTCGTTTCCCATCGAAGATCCGGCCTATGTCGTGCTGACCATCATCGATGAGCCGAAGCCGGAACAGGGCAAATTCGGCGCGACCGCGGGCTTCAATGCTGCACCGATGGTCTATGAAATCATCAGCCGTTCCGCGTCGTTTCTCGGTGTCAAACCTGACTTCGAACTGGATGCGCAACCGGCAACGGTTAGCAATATGAGCGGTGGGCCTGATTTAAAACAGGAATTGCCGCCAGCAATGGTTTCCAACGAATACGACTGATTCGCGCAGCATAGCTTGGGTACGCAACGAAATTTGGATTTGATTGCCATGAAACTGAAGGAAATCGCTCTTTTTACGGAACTGGCCACCGGCACCGACGGTGAGGTGGAAATCACGGGCGTGACCTCGGATTCCCGCAAGGTCGAACGCGGTTTCCTCTTCGCCGCGCTCAAAGGCGTGAAGGCGGATGGCGCGGCATTTGCTGCCGATGCGATCAAACGCGGTGCAGCCGCCGTGATCGCCGCCAAGGATGCCGCCATCGTGAATGCGAGCGTGCCGGTTCTGCATGTGGACGATCCGCGCCATTCTCTGGCAACCGCAGCGGCACAGTTCTATGGCAAACAGCCGGAGATTATGGTTGCCGTCACGGGCACCAGCGGCAAAACCTCCGTTGCTTCCTTCACACGTCAGATCTGGGCTTATGCAGGGTTTCCCGCTGCGAATATTGGCACGACGGGCGTATTTTCGCCGACCCGCAGCGACTATAATTCGCTGACGACACCCGATCCGGTGGAGTTGCAGCGGGTTCTGGCTGAACTGGCCGATGAGGGCGTGACCCATGCTGCGATGGAAGCCTCGTCGCACGGGCTTGACCAGCGCCGTCTCGACGGGGTGAAACTCGCTGCTGGCGCTTTCACCAATCTCGGTCGCGATCATATGGATTATCACGCGACCATCGAAGAATATCTTGGCGCGAAAATGCGCCTGTTCGATACGCTGCTGCCAAAGGGTGCGCCTGCGATCATCTTCTCGGACGATCATTTCTCGCAACAGGCCATCGATGCGGCGACCGCTGCCGGTTGTGACGTGAAGACCGTGGGCCGCAAGGGCAATTTCATCAACCTCAAGCGCGTCGAGCATGAGCGTTTCCGCCAGCATGTCGAAGTGCGCATTGGCGACGAAATCTTTGAAATCGAGCTGCCGCTCGCCGGTGATTTCCAGGTGGCGAATGCGCTTGTTGCTGCTGGTCTTGCCATGGTGACGGGCGTGCCCGCCGCTGCCGCCATGCGCGCATTGGAACGCCTGAAGGGCGCGCCGGGCCGTCTCGATCTGGTGGGCGCGACCGAAGACGGCGCACCGGCCTATGTCGATTATGCGCATAAGCCGGAAGCGCTTGAAAATGTTCTGACTTCGGTTCGCCCCTTCACCACGGGCCGCGTGATCGTCGTGTTCGGCTGTGGCGGTGATCGTGACAAGGGCAAGCGCCCGATCATGGGCGAAATCGCCTCGCGTCTTGCCGATGTTGTTATCGTCACCGACGATAATCCACGTTCTGAAGTTCCGGCGCAGATCCGTTCGGAAATCATGGCTGCGGCGACTGGCGCGACGGAAATCGGCGACCGTCGCGAAGCGATCTTCACGGCTGTGTCCATGATGATGCCGGGCGACACGCTGGTGGTTGCGGGCAAGGGACATGAGGAAGGCCAGATTGTCGGCAGCATCACCTTGCCGTTCTCCGACCATGCGGAAGTCGCAGCCGCACTGGCCGCACGTCTCGAGGAGCGTCAGGGATGAAAGAGTGGCTGTGGTCATCGGCTGATATGGTTGACGCCATGGGAGGCAGGCCCTTCGGCACGCTTCCCGCAGGTATAACCGGCATTTCCATCGACAGCCGCACGCTGAAACCCGGCGAGGCGTTTTTCGCGATCAAGGGCGACCTGTTTGACGGGCACGACTTTGCGACGGCGGCCATGGCGGCTGGGGCGGGTCTACTGGTGGTGGCCGAGCATCGCCTGCCTGCATTCGGCAATCTCAAAGTGCCGATGATCGTCGTGGAAGACGTGCTGGAAGCACTGACCAAGCTGGGCATCGCCTCACGCGCGCGCTCGAAGGCGCAGATCATTGCGGTGACGGGTTCAGTCGGCAAGACGACGACCAAGGAAGCGCTGCGCCATGTTCTGTCCGGCGTCGGCCAGGTTCATGCCTCGGTCGCATCCTTCAACAATCATTGGGGTGTGCCGCTGACGCTCGCCCGCATGCCAGCCGATACCGATTACGGCGTATTCGAAATCGGCATGAATCACCACGACGAAATTCGTCCGCTGGTGAAGATGGTGCGTCCGCATGTGGCGCTGATCACGCTGATCGCGCCTGCGCATCTTGGTCATTTCGCCAATCTGGAGGAGATCGCGGTCGCCAAGGCCGAGATTTTCGAAGGCATCGTTCCGGGCGGCTATGCGCTTTTGAACCGTGACGACAAGCGTTTCAAGCAGCTGGAAGAACTGGCGGAGAAAGCTGGCGTCGAACATATTTCGACCTTTGGCGAGAATGCGCGCGCCGATTATCGCCTGCGTGAAGTCAAGCTGCATCCGTCTTGCTCCTGCATGACGGTCAAGATCGGCAACCATGAAGCTGTCGTGAAGGTCAGCATACCGGGCCGTCACATCGCGCAGAACATGCTGGCGGTTCTGGGCGCTTGCGACCTCGTCGGCGCTGATCTCGCCAAGGTTACCATGGCCATGGCGACCCTTTCGGCAGAAGGCGGGCGCGGCGCGCAGCATGTGCTGCAACATCCCGATGGCGGCACGTTCACGCTGATCGACGAAAGCTACAATGCCAATCCGACCTCCATGCGGGCGGCGCTGGCATTGCTCCAGTCGTCCAAGCCGGAAGGTCCGAAAGGGCGGCGTATCGCGGTTCTCGGCGACATGCTGGAACTCGGTCGCCAGTCCGGAAAGCTGCATGCCGACCTCGCACGTCCGATCGTGGATGCCGAAGTGAATTCACTTTTTATCGGCGGCCCTGAAATGTCGGTGCTTAAAAACGCCTTGCCGGTTGAAATTCACACCGAATACAGGCAGAGCACCGATGAATTACTGCCGCTGGTGATAAAGGCGGTCCGTCCCGGCGATGTCGTCATGGTGAAATCGTCCAAGGGAATCGGCTTCTCCAAAATCGTCAAGGCTTTCACTGCCCAGTTTCCGCCGGTCGAGCCGGCGGAATAGGCGATGGTCGAGGGAATTTTCTCCACATGCTGATGCTTCTCACCTTCTTCGCCGAACACATGACACCGCTCAACGTGTTCCGCTACATCACCTTCCGCACCGGCGGCGCAATGATTACGTCGGCGCTGATCGTGTTCCTGTTCGGCCCGACGATCATCAATTCGTTGCGCGTGCGTCAGGGGAAGGGGCAGCCGATCCGCGCCGACGGCCCGCAGACCCATTTCAAAAAAGCCGGTACGCCCACCATGGGCGGTCTGATGATCATGACCGGCATTCTCATTTCGTGCCTGCTTTGGGCCAATCTCTCCAGCGTCTATGTCTGGGTGGTGCTGCTGGTCACGGTGGGTTTCGGCGCCATCGGTTTCTATGACGATTATCTGAAAGTGACCAAGCAGTCCGACAAGGGCTTTTCCGGCAAGGCGCGTCTGGGCATCGAATTCCTGATCGCAGCGATTGCCGCCTTCGTCATCATGCGCGCGGGGCAGGAGCCTTTCTCCTCTTCGCTGACCTTCCCATTCGCCAAGCAGTTCGTGATCAATCTGAGCTGGTTCTTCATTCCCTTCGCCGCCTTCGTGATGGTCGGCGCGGGCAATGCCGTGAACCTGACGGACGGTCTCGACGGTCTGGCCATCGTGCCGGTCATGGTTGCCGCCGCCTCCTTCGGCTTCATCGCCTATCTTTCGGGTAACGCGATCTTCGCCGATTATCTGCAAATCCATTTCGTGCCGGGCACGGGTGAACTCGCCGTGGTGCTGGGCGCGGTGATTGGTGCGGGCCTTGGCTTCCTGTGGTTCAATGCGCCGCCTGCCGCTATCTTCATGGGCGATACGGGTTCGCTGGCGCTGGGCGGCATGCTCGGCACCGTGGCCGTTGCGACCAAGCATGAAATCGTGCTCGCCATCATCGGCGGCCTGTTCGTGATGGAAGCGCTTTCGGTGATCATTCAGGTCGGCTCGTTCAAGCTGACCGGCAAGCGCGTCTTTCTGATGGCGCCAATCCACCACCATTTTGAAAAGAAGGGCTGGACCGAGAGCCAGGTCGTGATCCGTTTCTGGATCATCGCCATCATTCTCGCGATGATCGGCCTTTCCACCCTCAAGCTCAGATAGTCACAAGACCAGTATCGACAGGCAAGAAGAATGATCCCGATCACCGCCCTTAAAGACAAGACCGTCGCCCTCTTCGGATTGGGCGGGTCGGGCATCGCCACGGCCAAGGCCATTGTGGCCGGAGGGGCGAAGATCATTGCCTGGGACGATAATCCCGACAGTGTGGCCCGCGCACAAGGTGCGGGCATTGCAACCGGCGATCTGAGGCAGGCGGACTGGTCGCAGTTCGCCGCCTTCGTGCTTTCGCCGGGTGTGCCATTGACCCACCCCAAGCCCCATTGGACCGTCGATCTTGCCCATGCGGCAGGCGTTGAGATTATTGGCGATGTGGAGCTTTTCGTGCGCGAGCGCAATCATATCGCGCCCGATTGCCCGTTCATCGCCATTACCGGCACCAACGGCAAATCGACCACCACGGCGCTGATCGCCCATATCATCAAGGCGTCTGGCCGCGACATGCAACTCGGCGGTAATATCGGCACGGCAATCCTGACGCTGGACCCGCCAGCGGCTAACCGCTTCTATGTGGTCGAATGCTCGTCCTACCAGATCGATCTGGCACCTTCGCTGAACCCGACCGCAGGCATTTTGCTGAACCTGACGCCGGATCATCTCGACCGTCACGGGACGATGGAAAATTACGCGGCCATCAAGGCGCGGCTGGTTGCGGCAAGCCACACGGCGATCATCGGCGTTGACGATCTTTACTGCACGGCGATTGCCGAAAATCTGGCGGCGAACGGTGTCAATGTTGCGCGGATTTCCAAGGAAAAGCACCTCGACAACGGCTATTTCGCCGAGGGGCAGACCCTCTCTCATGCCACCGATGGCAAGGTTGAGGAGCTGGCTTCGCTCGCCGGGATCGGTTCGCTGCGCGGCGCGCATAATGCGCAGAACGCGCTTGCAGCCGTGGCGGCTTGCCTTGCGGTGGGCCTGTCGCTCGATGAAATCCGCGCCGGGCTGAAAAGCTTTCCGGGTCTGGCGCACCGCATGGAGCAGGTGGGGCGGCGCGGCAAAGTGCTGTTCGTCAACGATTCCAAGGCGACCAATGCCGATGCGACCGCACCCGCGCTGTCGTCCTTTCCGCAGAACATCTACTGGATCGCTGGCGGCGTGCCGAAAGCGGGCGGGATCGAGTCGCTCGGCGGGTTCTTCCCGCGCATCGCCAAGGCCTATCTGATCGGCGAAGCGGCGGCGCAATTCGCGGCGACGCTGGGCGACAGCGTGCCGTTCGAGATTTCCGATACGCTGGCTGTGGCCGTCGATCATGCCGCGCGCGATGCGGGCAATGATGCAGCCTCGGAGCCGGTTGTGCTGCTTTCGCCAGCCTGCGCCAGCTTCGATCAGTTCCAGAATTTTGAAAAACGCGGCGATGCCTTCCGCAGCGCCGTATTGGCCCTTCCGGGTATCATGCCTATTGGAGGAGAAAGCTGATGGTAAGCCGTGTCGATCGCGGTCCTGTCGCCAACTGGTGGTGGACAATAGACCGCTTCTTTCTCGTAGCCTGTCTGGCCCTGATGGGGCTTGGCATTCTCTTGTCCTTTGCGGCAAGCCCGGCCGTGGCGTCGCGCATTGGTCTCGACAGCTTCCATTTCGTCGAACGCCAGATCGTCTTCATGATCCCGGCGGTCATCGTCATGATCGGCGTGTCGTTCTTTTCTCCGCGGCAGATCAGGCGTTTCGCCCTGATCCTGCTTGCCGTTTCCATGGTGCTGATGGTTGCGGCGCTCTTCTTCGGGATTGAAGTGAAAGGTGCGCGCCGCTGGGTCAATCTGGCGGGCATTTCCATCCAGCCGTCCGAATTCATGAAGCCCGCTTTCGTGGTGGTTTGCGCCTGGCTCTTCTCCGAGCGCGAACGCGGCGGCGACATGCCGGGCTATTTCCTCGCCATGCTGCTGTTTTGCGCTGTTGCGGGTCTCTTGGTCTTGCAGCCCGATCTTGGTCAGACCATGCTGACCACCGGCACATGGGGCGCGATGTTCTTTCTCGCGGGCCTGCCGATGTTCTGGATTCTGGTTCTGGGCGGTCTTGCCGTTTGCGGCGGTTTCGGCGCTTATTTCGTGTTCGACCACGTGGCCGGTCGTATCAACCGCTTCATGACGGGCGAAGGCGATACGTTCCAGGTGGATGCCGGACGCGAAGCCATTCTGCGTGGCGGCTGGTTCGGGCAGGGGCCCGGTGAAGGCACGGTCAAGCGCATCATCCCCGATAGCCACACCGATTTCATCTTCTCGGTGGCTGCGGAAGAATATGGCATCATCCTGTGCATGATCATCATGTTCCTGTTTGCCTTCATCGTGGTGCGCGGACTTTCCATCGCGCTCAAGGAACGCGATGCGTTCACACGTCTGGCCGTGTCGGGCATCGTGATCCTTTTCGGCTTCCAGTCGATCATCAACATGGCGGTGAACCTGCATTTGATGCCTGCAAAGGGCATGACGCTGCCGTTCATTTCCTATGGCGGCTCGTCGCTGGGGGCGATTGCCATCACCATGGGTATTCTGCTGGCGCTCACCCGTCGCCGTCCGGAAGCGCGCATGACGCACACGGTTGGGCATATTGGTTCAAATCGGGGCGAACGCATTCCGGCGCTGTGAGGGATTGATGGGTAAAGGTGTTATCGTATTGGCCGCCGGGGGAACGGGCGGCCATCTTTTTCCGGCGGAAGCGTTGGCGCATGAGCTGAAATCGCGCGGCTGGGATGTGCATCTGGCGACCGACGCTCGCGCGCAGCGTTTTGCGGGCGCTTTCGATGAAAGCCATGTGCATGTGATCCGTTCGGCTACCATTGCGGGCCGCAATCCGATTGCGCTGCTCAAAACGTTCTGGTCGCTGTGGCAGGGCAATCTCGATTCACGCAAATTGTTCCGCCGCTTGAAGCCGAAGCTCGTTGCCGGTTTCGGAGGCTATCCGACCTTGCCGCCGCTTTATGCCGCGAGCAACATGCATATTCCGACGCTGGTGCATGAACAGAACGCCGTGATGGGCCGCGCCAACAAAGGCCTTGCGGGGCGCGTCAAGGCGATTGCAGGCGGGTTTCTGCCGGAAACAGGCGGTGCCTTTGCCGACAAAACGGTCACGACCGGCAATCCGGTGCGCCCGCCTGTGTTGGCGGCAGCCGCCACGCCTTACAAGCCCGCAAAGCCTGATGAGCGTTTCCGTCTTTTGGTTTTCGGCGGCAGTCAGGGTGCGCAGTTCTTTTCAAACGCGATACCGGCTGCTGTTGCTCTTCTGCCCGAGAAGGAACGTGCGCGACTTCTGATCACCCAGCAGGCGCGCAAGGAAGACGAAGCTTCCGTGCGCGAGGCCTACAAGAAGCTTGGCATTCCAGCCGATGTGGCCCCGTTCTTCAACGATATGCCGGCACGCATGGCGGATGCCCATTTCGTCATCTCGCGCTCCGGCGCATCGACGGTTTCGGAAATAACGGTGATCGGTCGTCCGGCCATTCTGGTGCCATTCCCCCATGCGCTTGATCACGATCAGGCGGCCAATGCCGCTGCACTCGCCAGCGCTGGCGGCGGCGAGGTGGTGCGGCAAGCCGACCTTTCGTCAGAACGCCTTGCACAAATCCTGCAATCGGCGATGAATGAGCCGGAAAGGCTCGAAAATCAGGCAAAAGCCGCAAAAAGCGTCGGTAAGCCAGATGCTGCGCGGTTGCTTGCCGATCTGGCAGAGGCTATTGCAGCAGGAAAATCTGTCCAGGAATTTAAAAAAGGAACTCGGTCATGAAAATGCCGCTGAACATCGGGCTCGTCCATTTCATTGGAATTGGCGGCATCGGCATGAGTGGCATCGCCGAGGTGCTGCATAATCTCGGATACAAGGTCCAGGGCTCGGATCAGTCGGACAGCGCCAATGTGCAGCGTCTGCGCGAGAAGGGCATCGAGGTCTTTGTTGGTCACAAGGCGGAAAACCTTGGCGACGCGGAAGTCATCGTTGTTTCGACGGCTATCAAGAAGACCAACCCCGAGCTGGCCGCTGCACGCGAAAAGCTGTTGCCTATCGTGCGCCGCGCCGAAATGCTGGCCGAGCTGATGCGCTTCCGTCGTGCGGTCGCCATTGGCGGTACGCATGGCAAGACGACCACCACGTCGATGGTGGCGGCGTTGCTTGATGCGGGGCATCTCGATCCGACCGTTATCAATGGCGGCATCATCAACGCCTATGGCACCAATGCCCGCATGGGTGACGGCGACTGGATGGTGGTAGAAGCCGACGAAAGCGACGGCACCTTCCTAAAGCTGCCCGCCGATATTGCGGTTGTAACCAATATCGATCCGGAACATCTCGACCATTACGGCAATTTTGACAATGTGCGCGCCGCTTTCGCGCAGTTCGTGGAGAATGTGCCGTTCTACGGCTTTGGCGTCATGTGCCTCGATCATCCAGAAGTGCAGGCGCTTGTCGGTCGCATCGAAGACCGCCGCATCATCACCTATGGTCAGAACCCGCAGGCGGAAGTGCGTTTCGTCAATCAGCGCATGGAAGGTGCGGCGAACCTGTTCGACGTCGTCATCCGTTCGCGCAAGGGCGAGACGGTCGAAATCAAGGATCTGCGTCTGCCGATGCCCGGCCAGCATAACGTGTCCAATGCCACGGCTGCCATCGCGGTCGCACATGAACTGGGCATTTCCGCTGACGATATCCGTCGCGGCCTTGGTTCATTCGGCGGCGTGAAGCGCCGCTTCACCCATACGGGTTCGTGGAATGGCGTCGAAATCTTTGACGATTACGGTCACCATCCGGTGGAAATCCGAGCCGTGCTGAAAGCCGCACGCGAAGCCACCAGCCAGGCAGGCGGTCGTGTGATCGCCATTGTGCAGCCGCATCGCTATACGCGCCTGCACAGCCTGTTCGACGAATTTGCTGCCTGCTTCAACGATGCCGACACCGTCATCGTCACGCCGGTCTATACGGCTGGTGAAGACCCTATCGAAGGCGTGAACTCCGAAACGCTCGTTAGCCGTATCAAGACGGCGGGCCATCGCGATGCGCGTTATGCCAGCGGACCGGAAGCCTTGGCTCCGCTGGTTGCCTCTATCGCGCAGCCGGGCGATTTTGTGGTCTGCCTCGGTGCGGGCAACATCACGCAATGGGCCTATGCTTTGCCCAAGGAACTCGCCGAACAGGGTAAGAAGTAATGGACTATCACCCGATGGAAAGCGGCGAGACGCTTCTCAAGAAGCTCGACGGCAAGCTGTCGGGCCTGCGCGGGCGTCTGACGCCCGATACGGGCATGGACAAGATTACCTGGTTTCGCGCCGGTGGTCCGGCACAGGTTCTGTTCCAGCCTGCCGATGAGGAAGACCTGTCGAATTTCCTGAAGGCAGTGCCGGAAGAAATACCGATCCTCGTGGTCGGTATCGGTTCCAATTTGCTCGTCCGCGACGGTGGAGTACCCGGCTTTGTTGTCAGGCTCTCCGCAAAGGGCTTTGGCGAGGTGGAGCGCGTCTCCGAGACGCAGCTTAAGGCCGGCACAGCGACGCCAGACAAGCGCGTGGCTGCGGCGGCGCTTGAGGCGGGGCTTGCGGGCTTCCATTTCTACCACGGCATTCCTGGTGGCATTGGCGGGGCGGTGCGCATGAATGCGGGCGCAAATGGCGTGGAAACGCGCGAGCGCGGTGTGGAAGTTCGGGCGCTTGACCGCAAGGGCGAGCTGCATGTGCTTTCCAATGCCGATATGGGCTATGCCTATCGCCATTCTTCGGCATCGCCGGAGCTGATATTCACCTCGGCGCTGTTCGAGGGCGTTCCGGGTGACCGCGAGGATATTCAGCGCGCCATGGACGAGGTGCAGCATCATCGTGAGACGGTGCAGCCTGTGCGCGAAAAGACCGGCGGTTCTACTTTCAAGAACCCTGAAGGCACATCTGCCTGGAAGGAAATCGACAAGGCTGGCTGTCGTGGATTGCGCGTCGGCGGTGCCCAGATGTCGGAGATGCACTGCAATTTTATGATCAATACTGGCACTGCGACCGGGCATGATCTGGAGACTTTGGGCGAGACAGTTCGCGCAAAAGTTTTCGAGAACTCGGGGATTCGCCTCCACTGGGAGATCAAGCGTCTCGGTTTGTTCCGCGACGGCGAGCGCGTAGAAGAGTTTCTCGGCAAAGTTTAATAAAAAAATTGCCCGGATTTTCTGCCTGAAATTCCGGGCTTTTTCGCCTTCGCAAGCGACGCGTAAGGTTCGTCCCTTTTGATAGGGTCTTGTCACGGAATCAATCCTCTGATTCTTTATGGTTAACCACACAGTGATTTGATTCGGCAGGATTTTCCTGCCGCGGGTGTCTGCGGCCTGTGCCGCTGGACTGTTCGGACTCTGTTCTTGATTCACCGCGCAGGGGATTGCGCAGAGGGGATGCTTAACATGACGGGAAAACACGTCGCCGTTTTGATGGGTGGATTCTCCTCCGAGCGTCCTGTCAGCCTGTCGTCCGGCGCGGCCTGTTCAAAGACCCTCGAAGAGTGCGGCTACCGCGTGACCCGCATCGATGTGGACCGCAATGTTGCCAGTGTTCTGGCCGAGCTGAAGCCGGATGTCGCCTTCAATGCGCTGCATGGCCCATTCGGTGAAGATGGCGCCATTCAGGGCATCCTCGAATATCTCCAGATTCCCTACACCCATTCCGGCGTTCTCGCTTCCGCGCTCGCCATGGACAAGGATCGCGCCAAGAAGGTTGCTGCCGCTGCTGGCGTGGCCGTCGCGCCGTCGCGTCTTATGAACCGTTTCGATATCGGTTCCGAACATCCGATGGAGCCGCCTTATGTCGTCAAGCCAGTGCGCGAAGGCTCTAGCTTCGGTGTCGTGATCGTCAAGGAAGACCAGACTCATCCGCCGCAGATCATCGGCTCCGCCGACTGGAAATATGGCGATGAAGTTCTGGTCGAAAGCTACATCGCCGGGCGCGAACTGACCTGCGCCGTGATGGGCGATCGCGCCATGGATGTCTGCGAGATCGTTCCGGTCGGCCATCAGTTCTACGATTATGATTCAAAATATGTTGCAGGCGCATCAACTCACGTGTGTCCGGCAAAAATTTTACCAAATATTTACCAAAAAATACAAACAATGGCCCTTACGGCGCATCGGGCAATCGGGTGTCGGGGCGTAAGCCGGTCGGACTTCCGTTTCGATGATCGTTTTTCAGAAGAAGGCGAAGTTATCTGGTTGGAAGTTAACACCCAACCGGGGATGACGCCCACCTCGCTCGTGCCTGATATCGCCAAAGCGGCTGGTATCTCTTTCGGTGAATTGTTGAGTTGGATGGTGGAGGACGCGTCTTGTTTGCGTTGAACGGCAGAAATGATGGATATGGGCGCTCGGGCGCGATGCGAAACGCATCGGCGATGAATGTCGCATTCGTCCTGCCGCGCTTTCTGCGCAAGCCGTTTCGCTTCGCCGCCCGTCTGTTTCAGGGCAATGTCAGCATTCCGCGCCATGCGGGCACTATCGGTATGCTGGGCTTCCTTGGCGCCACCGGTCTTTACGGCATGGTTGTTGGCGGTCACTCGCAGGACGTGGTGAAGGCCACGGCCTCGACGCTTGGTTTCGCCATTGAGGACGTCAAGGTCGTCGGCAATCACGAGACTTCCGATATCGATATTCTGGGTCAGCTTAACCTTGATGGCGAGACGTCGCTGGTCGGCCTGAGCGCTGAAGAAGCGCGCGCTGCAATCGCAAAGCTGCCATGGGTGCAGAGCGCCGAAGTGCGCAAGGTTTATCCGGGCACGGTTCAGGTCGCGCTGCAAGAGCGTCAGGCCTTCGCCATCTGGCAGAACGACAAGGAACTGTCGCTGATCGATGCCGAAGGCGATACCATCGTGCCTTTCCGCGCCGGTCGTTACAACACGCTGCCGCTCGTGGTCGGTGAAGGCGCTGAGAAGGTCGTCAAGGGCTTTGTCGACGAGGTCGCAAACTATCCGGCGCTGGCTGGCAAGGTTCGCGCCTATATCCGCGTCGCCGACCGTCGCTGGGACCTGCTTTTGGACAATGGTGTGCGCATCATGCTTCCGTCGGAAGATCCGCTGAAGGCTCTCGCGCAGATCCAGAAACTCGATGAGGAAAAGCATCTTCTGACCCGCGATATCATGGCGGTCGATCTTCGTCTGGATGACCGTGTGACCGTTCAGTTGACGGCAAGCGGTATGGAACAGCGCCAGAAGTTCCTGGCGGAGCGTAAGAAAGAATTGGCCCGCACGGGGAAGCGCGTATGAGTATTCTGGGCGGTAAGGGATCATCACAAGGCGGAACTGCAGGGCGCAAGGTGCGCCTGCTCACGGTTCTGGATGTTGGCTCAAGCAAGGTGTCCTGCGTCATCGCAAGGCTGCGTCCGCATGAAGGCGGCGCGCTTCTGCCAGGCCGCACGCACCGCATGGAAGTGCTGGGCATCGGCCATCAGCGTTCGCGCGGCGTGAAGTCCGGCGTGATCATCGATCTCGATGCCGCCGAACAGTCCATCCGTCTCGCTGTGGATGCCGCAGAGCGCATGGCCGGTCTGACTGTCGACAGCCTGATCGTGAATATTTCGGCCGGTCGCCTCAAGAGCGAAACCTTCACCGCGAGCGTCAATCTCGGCGGACACGAGGTCGAGCAGACCGATATTCGCCGCGTTCTGGCCGCTGGCGCGAAGCAGGCTTTGGCGGCTGAGCGTCACCTCGTTCACTCGCTGCCGATCGGCTATACGCTCGATGGCGAGCGCGGCGTGCGCGACCCGCAGGGCATGCTGGGCGACAGCCTCGGCGTCGATATGCATGTGCTGACGGCTGATGCCGCTCCGCTGCGCAATCTCGAGCTTTGCATCAATCGGTGCCATCTTTCGGTCGAGGCCATTGTGGCGACGCCCTATGCAAGCGGCCTGTCGGCTCTGGTCGGCGATGAAGCCGAAATGGGTGCTGCCTGCATCGACATGGGCGGCGGCACCACGACGATTTCCGTCTTCTCCGAAGGCAAATTCATTCACGCCGATGCGGTTGCCATCGGCGGCAATCACGTCACGATGGACGTGGCGCGCGGCTTCTCCACTCGCATGGAAGACGCCGAACGCCTGAAGGTCATGTATGGCTCGGCGCTGCCAAGCGCTGCCGACGACCGCGATCTCATCTCCGTCTCGCCGATTGGCGACGACGAGCGTGATGTACCCAATCAGTATCCGCGGTCGGTTCTGACGCGGATTATCCGTGCAAGAGTGGAAGAAACGCTGGAACTGGTTCGCGACAGGCTGAACCAGTCGGGCCTCGGACACATTGTCGGCAAGCGTGTGGTTTTGACCGGCGGCGCAAGCCAGTTGCCGGGTATGCCGGAGGCCGCCAGACGAATCCTTGCAAGAAATGTACGAATCGGGCGTCCTCTAGGAATAGCGGGATTGCCTGAGGCGGCTAAGGGGGCAGCTTTTGCCGCGACCGTCGGACTTCTGATCTACCCGCAGGTGGCCGGGATAGAAGAGCGGTCGGTAAAAGCAGCTTCCTCCGGTCTCATGACCGGTACGGGTGGGCGCATTCAACGTGTCAGCCAATGGCTGAGGGAGAGTTTCTGAGTAACCGATCTTTGAGTGAACAGTCGAATTTTCCGGGACGTGACCATCTGGGTAACAACCAATCAGCACCGCAGCGGCGAAACGCGGTGACGGGCTTTAAGAGGAACAAGGACCAATGACTATCAATCTGCAAAAGCCGGACATCACCGAGCTGAAGCCCCGCATCACCGTTTTCGGTGTCGGCGGTGGCGGCGGCAATGCAGTCAACAACATGATCAATGCCGGTCTTCGCGGCGTGGATTTCGTTGTGGCCAACACTGACGCGCAGGCTTTGACCATGTCGAAGTCCGACCGGATCATCCAGCTCGGCGCTGCCGTGACGGAAGGTCTGGGCGCAGGTTCCCAGCCCGAAGTCGGTCGTGCCGCTGCTGAAGAATGCATCGACGAAATCGTCGATCACCTCAATGGCACGCATATGTGCTTCGTCACCGCAGGTATGGGCGGCGGCACCGGCACCGGTGCAGCTCCGGTTGTTGCCCGCGCAGCACGTGAACGCGGTATCCTGACCGTCGGCGTCGTGACCAAGCCTTTCCATTTCGAAGGCGCGCGCCGCATGAAGACGGCCGACCTCGGCATCGAAGAACTGCAGAAGAACGTCGATACGCTCATCGTCATTCCGAACCAGAATCTCTTCCGCATCGCCAACGACAAGACCACCTTCGCCGACGCATTCGCGATGGCCGATCAGGTGCTCTATTCGGGTGTTGCCTGCATCACCGATCTGATGGTCAAGGAAGGCCTCATCAATCTCGACTTTGCTGACGTTCGCTCGGTTATGCGCGAAATGGGCAAAGCGATGATGGGCACCGGCGAAGCTTCCGGCGAAGGCCGCGCAATGGCTGCTGCCGAAGCTGCGATTGCCAACCCGCTGCTCGACGAAACCTCGATGCGCGGTGCAAAGGGTCTGCTGATCTCGATCACCGGCGGTCGCGACATGACCCTGTTCGAAGTCGACGAAGCTGCAACGCGTATCCGTGAAGAAGTCGATCCGGAAGCAAACATCATTCTCGGCGCAACCTTCGACGAAGGTCTCGAAGGCGTCATCCGTGTATCCGTGGTTGCTACCGGCATCGACAAGCAGATCGGAGATGCGGCGCCTGCGCCGCTGGAATTTCGCCAGCCGGTAAAGCAGCCGACCTCGCAAGCCAAGCCGATGGCTCCGCACGGCGCTCTGCGTCCTCCGGTCGTTGAACAGCCGCGTCAGGCCGACCCGATTGCTCAGGCAATCCAGTCTGCCGAAGTCGATATGCCGATTGCTGCGCCAGCCGCACCTGCTGCTTCCGCAGAACCTGATTTCCGTCCGCAGAGCCGCATTTTCCAGGCGCCGGCACCGGAAGCTTTCGAACGCGCTCCGGTTGCTCGCGCACCGATGCCGCAGGCGCAGGCAGCCCATGCTGTTCAGCCGCAGGCTTATCAGCAGCCGCAGCAGATGCATGCAGAACCGGCCCGCGAACCGCGCCCGGCTCCGCGTATGCCAGCTGTTTCGGATTTCCCGCCGGTTGCACAGGCTGAAATCGCCGCCCGTCGCGCTCCGCAGCAGCCACAGCCTGCTCAGGAAGAGCCGCGCGGTCCGATGAGCCTTCTCAAGCGCCTGACCCATGGTCTGTCGCGCCGTGAAGAAGAGCAGCCTGCAGCCCGTCTGGAGCCAGCGCAGCATCGCGAACCCGGCATGCGTCCGGCTGAACGCCGCCCGATGCAGCAGGACAGCTCGATCTACGCGCCGCGCCGTGGCCAGCTCGACGATCAGGGCCGTCCGCAGCCGCGTGCAGCGTCTGAAGACGACCAGCTCGAAATCCCGGCCTTCCTGCGCCGCCAGTCGAACTGATCGAACGCCGATGTAAAATCCCAAAAAGCCCGCCTGTCTCAGGTGGGCTTTTTACTTTTTGCCGGGAATGCTGGAATAAAACGGCCTTTATGGTAATAGAGCGTAAGAAAGCGTGATTTTGTCCCCGCGACCCGGCTCACTATTTTAAGCGTGGTCGGTTGTATCGGGGCTCACACGGGGTTGTGATTCTTTTTGTCTTCCCTGCCGCTAATTTTGCCATATCTAACGGATTAATCGCGTTTGCGAATTAGATTGTGCGATTGCGGGAGCAGGGTACGCCAGCGAGCAAGTGCGGCCTGTTTACGCGTTGAGCGTATATTCTGGATTTTGAATAGATTGGAACAGCCTTGAGCGCTTATCAAAAGACAATTGGTCGTGCGGTGACCCTTTCCGGTGTGGGTGTCCATGGTGGCGCTCCGGCGTCGGCCACGTTTCTTCCTGCCGATGCGGATACAGGCATCATCTTCCAGCGCTCGGACCTGAAAGGCACTGCACGCGAAATTCGCGCCCATGTTTCGGAAATCGGCGCAACGGATCTTTGCACGTCGCTCGGACCAAAAGAAGCGAAGATCGATACGGTCGAGCATCTGATGGCCGCTGTCGCCGCACTCGGCATCGACAATCTGATCGTTGAGATTGACGGTCCGGAAGTGCCTATTCTCGACGGCACCTCGGCGCGCTTCATCGAAGCGCTCGACGAGGCGGGCATTGTCACGCAGCAGGCCAAGCGCCGTTTCATCCGTATTCTCAAGACGGTCCGTGTGGAAGCCGGCGGCTCCTGGGGTGAGTTCCGTCCGTTCTCTGGCACGCGTTTTGAGGTCGAGATCGATTTCGAATGCCCGCTGATCGGACGTCAGAAATTTGCGAACGACATGGACGAGGCGGTGTTCCGTAAGGAGATTTCCACTGCGCGCACCTTCGGCTTCATGAAGGATGTGGAGCGTCTATGGGCCTCCGGCCATGCGCTTGGTTCGTCGCTCGACAATTCGCTGGTCATTGGTGACGACAATTCGGTCATCAATCCGGGTGGTCTGCGCTTCAAGGACGAGTTCGTGCGTCACAAGACGCTGGATGCCGTGGGCGATCTGGCGCTGGCCGGTCTGCCGTTCATCGGCTGTTTCCGCTCCTATCGCAGCGGTCATCGCCTGAATGCAGAAACGGTCAAGGCGCTTCTGGCCGACAAGAGCGCTTTCGATATCGTTGAAGCATCCGGCGTGCGCCGCAATGCCAAGAGCTCGGATTTCGTTGCCGTGAAGCCGAATATCGCTGCGCCCTGGGCGCTTTAAGAGGCGCTTCCGGTCTTCGTGGCACAGTCCACAATAATTTGGATGATCCCGGAACTCGGCCTTAATTGAGCCGTGTTCGCCGGTTCACCATTGTGATGCGAGTCGCCTGCCGTTTTACGGCGGGCTGATGAGGGGACCAATCTTCACGGTTCACACGTTGCGAAGGAGCCGTCCGGACAGTGTTTCGGCCAAAATCTGGCGATTGTAGAGCTAGACGATTGCGCCTGCATGTGGTTTATGGACGGCCAAAACAGCCTTGGCACTGTTTAATCTTTGCCAAAGTTGAATGATTTGGATGGATGAAGCACGGTTGCAATGCTACAAGCGCGCACGTTGCTTCAAACAGGAATGACGCTGCCAGAAGGCCGGAGACCGCATGACGAGTTTCAAATTCACGGGTGTGACGAAAACCGCGCTGTTGACTGGCGCTATCGCCGTTCTTATCCCGCTCGCCGGTTGCGCCAGCAAGAACGACGATATTGATCTCACCAAGTATGTTGAGACGATCGATCCTGCCGACAAGCTCTATAATGAAGGTCTGGCCAATCTGGATGCGGGGCGTCTTGACGAGGCATCCAAGAAGTTTGCCGCCATCGACCGTCAGCATCCCTATACGGAATGGGCACGCAAGGCGCTTGTGATGGCTGCCTTCACCAATTACCGCAAGGGTAATTACGAAGAAGCGATCAGCATGGCGAAGCGTTACAACACGCTTTACCCGACATCGCCCGAATCGGCTTACGCTTATTACATCATCGGTCTTTCCTATTTCCGCCAGATTCCGGACGTGACGCGCGATCAGGCTGCAAGCCGCCGCGCCATTGCCGCGATGCAGGAAGTGGTCGATCGCTTCCCGGATTCGGAATATACCGACGACGCGAAAGCCAAGATCCGCTTTGCCCGCGACCAGCTTGCAGGCAAGGAAATGCAGGTTGGCCGTTACTATTTGGAACGCAAGGAATATCTGGCCGCCATCAAGCGCTTCCGCGGCGTGGTCGAGGAATATTCCAACACCCGTCAGGTGGAAGAAGCGCTGGCGCGTCTGGTCGAGGCCTATTATGCGCTTGGCCTGACCTCGGAAGCCCAGATGGCCGCTTCGGTTCTCGGCAAGAACTTCCCGGACAGCCAGTGGTACAAGGACAGCTACAAGCTCTTGCAGAGCGGTGGTCTCGAGCCGCGTGATAACGGCGGTTCATGGCTGGCCAAGGCTTCGTCGCTCATCACGGGCGGCGGTTCATAACAGTTTGAGCCCGACATGCTGTCGCACCTCTCGATCCGCGATATTGTCCTGATTGAAAGGCTCGACATCGAGTTCAAGACCGGCTTGTCCGTGCTCACGGGCGAGACCGGCGCCGGTAAATCCATCCTGCTCGATTCGCTGTCGCTGGCGCTGGGTGCGCGTGGCGACGCTTCGCTGGTTCGCCATGGTGCGGACCAGGGGCAGGTGACGGCGGTATTCGATGTGCCGGGTGGTCATCCGGCCCGCCTTTTCCTTCGCGAAAATGGTTTTGACGATGACGGCGATGTCATCCTGCGTCGTCTCCAGATGGGCGATGGGCGCACGCGCGTTTTCATCAACGATCAGGCGGCAAGCGTTGCGCTGTTGCGCGATCTGGGCCGCAGGCTGGTGGAAATCCACGGCCAGCACGATGATCGCGCGCTGATCGATACCGATCTGCACCGCACTTTGCTGGATGCTTTCGGCGGTCTTGATGCGGAAGCTGCGGTGGTGCGCGAACGGCACAAGGCGTGGCGCGATGCGGAAACTGCTTTGTCGCGTCATCGCGCCCGCGTGGAAGCCGCCGAGCGCGAGGGCGATTATCTGCGCTCTTCCGTGGATGAACTGACCAAGCTCGATCCGCAGCCCGGCGAGGAAGACGAGCTCGCCGAGCGCCGTGCGGTGATGATGAAATCTGAAAAGATCGCCGGTGATGTGAATGAAGCGGGCGAACTTCTCTCGGGCAATGGTTCGCCGGTGCCGACGCTTGCAAGTCTGGTGCGCCGTCTGGAGCGTAAAATTCCGGAAGCCCCGCATCTGCTTGAGCCTGTCTGCAAAGCCATCGATGAAGCATTGAACAGTCTCGCGCTGGCGCAGGACGGCATCGATCACGCCATGCGGGAGATCGATTTCGATCCGCGCGTGCTGGAGCAGGTGGAAGAGCGCCTGTTCGCGCTGCGTGCGGCGGCGCGCAAATATTCGGTGGCGGTGGAGGGCTTGCCCGCGCTGCGCGACAAGATGGACGCCGATCTTGCCGAGCTGGATGCGGGCGCGGAAAAACTGGTGCAGCTTGAAGCGCAGGCGAGCGACACACGCGCCGCTTATGACGCCGCTGCGGCTGAACTGTCCGCCCGACGCAAGGAGACGGCGGAGCATCTGAAAGCGGCCGTCATGGCCGAGCTTCCAGCGCTTAAGCTGGAACGCGCCGAATTCCTCGTCGAGATGATCACCGACCCGCAGGCGCGCGCCGCCGAAGGCATCGACACGGTGGAATATTGGGTGCGCACCAATCCGGGTACACGCGCCGGTCCGATGATGAAGGTCGCTTCCGGCGGTGAGCTGTCGCGTTTTCTTCTGGCGCTAAAAGTGGCGCTAGCGGATCGCGGTTCTGCGCCGACGCTGGTTTTCGACGAAATCGATACCGGGGTGGGCGGTGCCGTGGCGGATGCTATTGGCCAGCGTCTGGCGCGGCTGTCGTCGCGGGTGCAGGTGCTGTCCGTTACCCATGCGCCGCAGGTGGCGGCCCGCGCATCGACGCATTTCCTCATCGCCAAATCCGCGACCCATGAAGACCGCATGTCGACATCGATCCGGTCTATCGGCGTCGATGAGCGGCAGGAAGAAATCGCCCGTATGCTCGCCGGTGCCAGCATCACCGATGAGGCGCGCGCGGCGGCGGAACGTCTGCTGGCGGAAAACAGCGCTCTGGCCTCCTGACAGCTCTCTGACAGTATCCTCTGTTCGTAAAGTCAGGCGGCTGTAGGCTAAATGACTTTTCTTGGATATGTTTCAGCTCGATTCAGATAGCCAGGATGCTTGTCGCATATGTCCGAGACGCCCGTTGAAAAACTGACCGCCCTTGAAGCCGCTGCCGAACTGGAGCGACTGGCGCGTGAGATTGCTCATCATGATGAGCTTTATCATGCCAATGACAGGCCGGAGATTTCGGATGCGGACTATGACGCCCTCAAGCGGCGCAACGAGGCGATAGAGGCGCGTTTCCCGAAATTGGTGCGCGATGACAGCCCCTCGCGCCGGGTGGGTGCAGCACCACTGCTGGCGACTTTCGCGCCGATTGTCCATTCGCGGCCCATGCTGTCGCTCGACAACGCCTTTTCCGATGAGGACGTGCGCGATTTCGTCGGCAGTGTCTATCGCTTTCTGGGGCAATTGCCGGACAATTCCATCGTTTTTCCCGCCGAGCCGAAGATCGACGGCCTTTCCATGTCGATCCGCTATGAAAAGGGTGTGCTGGTCAGCGGCGCAACGCGCGGCGACGGCACGACGGGCGAAAACGTGACCGCCAATATCCGCACCATCGGCGAAATCCCGAACCGGCTTCCGGCAGGCGCGCCTTCGGTGGTGGAAGTGCGCGGCGAGGTCTATATGGCCAAGAGCGACTTTCTGGCGCTCAACGCCCAGATGGAAGCGGAAGGCAAGCAGACCTATGTAAACCCGCGCAACACGGCGGCGGGCTCGCTGCGCCAGCTTGACGCTAAGGTCACGGCAAGCCGCAAGCTCCGCTTCTTCGCTTATGCCTGGGGGGAAATGTCGGACATGCCAGCCGATACGCAGCTTGGCATGGTCGAGGCCTTCCGCAGTTGGGGTTTCCCCGTCAATCCGCTGATGAAGCGCCTCTCGAGTGTCGATGAACTGATCGCCCATTACCGCGCCATTGGTCTGGAGCGCCCCAATCTCGATTACGATATCGATGGCGTGGTCTATAAGGTCGACCGGCTCGATCTGCAGACGCGGCTCGGTTTCCGCTCGCGCAGCCCGCGCTGGGCGATTGCGCACAAGTTCCCTGCGGAACAGGCGACCACCATCCTGCGCGGCATCGATATTCAGGTCGGGCGCACTGGCGCGATGACGCCCGTGGCGCGTCTGGAGCCGATCACCGTCGGCGGCGTGGTGGTGACCAATGCCACGCTGCACAATGAGGATTATATCAAGGGCATCGGTCAGAAGGGCGAGCCTATTCGCGAAGGGCGCGATATTCGCATTGGCGATACGGTGATCGTGCAGCGTGCTGGCGATGTCATTCCGCAGATCGTCGATGTGGTGCTGGAAAAGCGCCCGGCGGATGCGGTGCCGTTTTTCTTCCCGCATCAGTGCCCGGTTTGCGGCAGTCATGCGGTGCGTGAGGAGGGTGAAGCCGTCTATCGTTGCACGGGCGGACTAACCTGCGCCGCGCAGGCGGTCGAGCGCATTCGCCATTTCGTGTCGCGCAATGCCTTCGACATTGAGGGTCTGGGCGAAAAGCAGGTCGAGTTTTTCTTCCATGCGGATGATGAAAGTCTGAAGATCAAATCGCCTGCCGATATTTTCACGCTGCAAAAGCGACAGGCGGCATCTCCATTAAAGAAGCTCGAAAACATTGAAGGCTTTGGCGCAACTTCGGTCAAGAAGCTCTATGACGCGATCAATGACCGGCGCGAAATCGCGCTGAGCCGCTTCCTGTTTGGCCTCGGCATCCGTCATGTCGGCGAAGTCAACGCCAAGCGCTTTGCGCGGGCTTATCTGTCCTATGCTGCGTTTGAAAAGGCAGCGCATGAAGCCGTTCCGCCGAAAGGCGGCGACCGCACCGACAAGGGCAATGATGCCTGGCAGGATATGCTGGCCGTCGAGGGCATCGGTTCCATCGTCGCGGAAGCGGTGGTCGATTTTTATAGCGAACCACATAATCGCGAGGTGCTGGCCGCACTTCTGGCGGAAGTGACCCCGCTGGACGAAGCACCGCGTGTCGCCACCGGCTCACCGGTGGAAGGCAAGACGGTGGTGTTCACCGGTAGTCTCGAACGCATGTCGCGCGATGAGGCCAAGGCCATGGCGGAACGCTATGGCGCGAAGACCGCCGGTTCCGTCTCCAAGAAAACCGATCTGGTGGTGGCTGGTCCGGGAGCGGGCTCGAAGCTCGCGAAGGCTGCCGAGCTTGGCATCGAAGTGATCGATGAAGATGCCTGGTTTACGCTCGTCGGGGAGGGTTGATCGAATGGCACCGTTCAAGGGTTTTGGCGACAAGGCTATTCCATTTTTGAAGGCGCTCGATTTCCACCAGAACCGGGAATGGTTTGTGGAGAACAAGGAACTCTTCGAAGAGCACCTGAAAGAGCCGCTTGGCGATCTGGTTGAAGAGCTGAGCGCCCGCTTTGAAAAAGCGGGGCTAGGCTTCAAGGGTGATCGCGTGAAATCGCAGTTCCGCATCAAGCGCGATACGCGTTTCTCCAAAGATAAAGCGCCCTATAACCGGCACCTCTCGGCGCTGCTTTCACGCTCCGGCACTAAATGGGACGAAAGCGGCTGTTTCTATGTCTGCATCGGGCTGCCGGGCGTGCGCGATTGCTATGCCGGGGTGGCCTGGTGGGGGCCGAAACCGAAGCTCCTGCTGGCCATCCGCAAAGCCATCGCGGAGAAACCGGACGAATATCGCGCCATGGTGGCAAAGCTGAAGAAGAACGGTTTGCAGATCAGCGACAATGATCGTCTGAAGCGCACGCCGCGCGGCTTCGAAAGCGTGACCGACGCGGATCTGGTCGAGGCTATCCGCAACCGTCATTTCGCGGTGCGCATGGAAATCGATCCGGATAGTATTACGGAGGCAGCGCTTGCGGATCGGCTGGTTGATTTTGTCGAGCGCGCGCGCCCTCTGGTCGACTGGATCAGAAAGATTGAAGGCACACTGCCGCCAGATCAGCCGGATTGATCCTCATATCAATTATCTGCATGAGTGATGCCTAAATGTTGCGCGCGTCAGATAAACTGACCGCAGTTCCTCTATTTGTATGATTTTTGCGGGTAACCTATTCCAACGAGTCATGGAATTGCCTAATGACTGCTCGTCTGGAGGAGGGGATTCCGTGGACCAGGGTTTCAGGCCTGCTAAGGCCTCTGCGAGCAGCGAGTTTGTCGAGGGCGCAAAACGTGCCGTCCCGATTGTCGTGGCAGGCTCACCTTTCGGGGTGTTGTTCGGTGCGGTTGCTCTCGATCACGGCCTTTCGGTCGGCGAAGCGGTATTCATGAGCGCGTCGCTCTACGCAGGGGCAAGCCAGATGGTTGGCCTTGACCTGTTCGGCCAGAATATCGCGCCCTGGATGATCGTTCTCTCCATTTTTGCGGTCAATTTCCGCAATGTGCTCTATTCGGCGACAGTGGGGCGGCGTATCCGCCACTTCTCATTCTTGCAGAAAGCAGTCGCCTTTTTCGTGCTGGTCGATCCGCAATATGCGGAGGTCGAGATTCGCAGCGAAGCGGGCAAGAAGATCACCTTTTCCTGGTATATGGGACTGGGGCTGACTTGTTATATCTGCTGGGTTCTGGAAGCCTGGATCGGCGCCATGTTTGGCGACCTGATCTCCAACCCTTATGCGATTGGCGTCGATTTCCTGCTACCGATCTATTTCCTCGGGATGGTGATGAGCTTTCGTCATCGCAGGCATTGGTGGCCGGTGGTTGTCGTCAGCGCGATTTCTGCCATTGCCGCCTATAAATTCGTTGGTTCGCCCTGGCATGTGACACTTGGAGCCGCTGGCGGCGTGGTTCTGGCGGCGGCTCTTGCCAAGCCACACAATGTGAAGGTGTGACGCCTATGGACACCACGACCTGGATCATCATTGTTGCGGCCTTCTTCACCTATCTGACCCGTATTGGCGGGCATCTGGTTCTGTCGCGCTTCGAGCGCCTGCATTATCGTGTGGAGGCGGCGCTGAATGCCGTGCCTGCGGCGGTTCTGACGGCGATTGTCGCCGCGCCTGCCTCGGATCATGGCTGGCGGGAGCTGCTCGTGCTCGTCGTTTGCGGCTTCCTGTCCTTGCGGATCAGCATGCTATCGATGTTTTTTGCAGGCGCAGCGCTGTTGATCGCGCTGCGCCACTTTTGCCCGATTTGAGCTTATAGCGGGGCCGTTGCCGTTTCCAGCCACTTGCGCTCGGCATCCTTCAGATGACCGGACAGCTTTGCGCGCACGCTGGCGTGGTAATTGTTGAGCCAGTCCAGCTCTTCCTGCGTCAAGAGTGACTTGTCGATCAGACGACGGTCAATGGGGCAGAAGGTCAGCGTTTCGAAGCCCATCATCGGAATATCGCCGCCTTCCGGAATTTCCGGTTCGGTGACGATGATGAGATTTTCGATGCGGATGCCGAATGAGCCTGGCTTGTAATAGCCCGGTTCGTTGGAGAGGATCATGCCCGGCAGAAGTTCCTGCGAACCGGTTTTGGCGATCCGCTGTGGTCCTTCATGCACCGAAAGATAAGCGCCCACGCCATGGCCAGTGCCATGCGCATAATCGAAGCCGTGTTTCCACAGCGCGATACGCGCAAGAACATCGATATCCTGTCCGCGCGTACCCACCGGGAAGCGCGCCGTGCTGATCGCAATCACGCCTTTCAACACGAGTGTGAAAGCCTTGACGGTTTCAGACGCTACTCTGCCCACCGGAACGGTGCGGGTGATATCGGTGGTGCCGTCACGATATTGCGCGCCGGAATCGACCAGATAAAGTTCGCCATCCTGTAGAATGCGATTGGTATCCGTGTTGACGCGGTAATGGATCACCGCACCGTTGGGGCCGGCACCGGAAATCGTGTCGAAGGACACGTCTTCGAGCGGCATCTGGAAATCGCGTCCGGCGCTGGCCCGCGCTTCTTCCAGCTTTTGGGCTGCGCCGATTTCATCCACGGTGCCCGGCTTTTGCGCATCGACCCAGGATAGGAAATTGACCATGGCCACGCCGTCGCGTTCATGCGCGGCGCGCGAACCGTCAAGCTCGGCCTTGTTCTTCACCGCGCGTGGAATGCGGGCAGGGTCCTTGCCGTCGATCACGGAGCCGCCCGCGCCGGTGACGATCAGGCGCAGTTTTTCTGCCGCGAGCGCCGGGTCGAGCAGAATGGTTTCACCCTTTGCAGCGCGTGCGCTGAGATGGCCTTCCAGATTGCTGGGAGCCGACAGCTTGGCAAGCTGGGTGAGATAGGCGCGGGGCTCGATGGCGAGCTTGGCTTCGTCGATGAAGATTTCCGGTTCGCCCTTGGCCGGAATGATGGCGAAGCTCAAGGGCAAGGGCGTGTTGGAAACATCCTTGCCGCGAATGTTGAACACCCACGCGACGGATGACGGATCGGTCAGCACGGTGGCGGTGGCGCCGCTGGCAGCGACTGCCTTCTGCATGTCCCTGATCTTGTCCTTGGCCTCATGACCGGCAAAACGTGCGGGCTGAATGGTCACGGCGGCGGCCGGTGCGGCTGGCTGATCGTCCCAGATCGCATCGACCAGATTGGTTTCGACCGGCACCAGCGTGCCCCCCTGCTTTTCAAGCGCCTCGCGAAGCGCATGGGCCTCGGAAATGGTGTGAAGCCATGGATCGAAGCCGATGGTCAGGCCCTTGCCATTCTCAGCCAGCCAGACGGAAGGCGGGGTGCTGACGAGGCTTTCATAGGAAAAGACTTCCGGGTCGGTCTGCGCGCGCACCTGCAATTCATAACGCCCATCGATGAAGATATAGGCCGATTTCTTCAGGATGAGAGCCGCACCTGCCGAGCCGGTGAAACCGGTCAGCCAGGCAAGGCGCTGCGCATGGGGCGGCACATATTCGCCCTGATGCTCGTCGGCGCGGGGCACCAGAAAACCATCGAGGCTGAGCGCCGCCATTTTCTCGCGCAGCTTCGCCACGCGGGGCGCGCCATTGGCCGGGTTGGTGGTGACGTCAAAGGTCTGAAAAGCCATGGGTCTAACTCGCAACAGATGAAAGATAAGCGTTTCCGGATCGCGTTATTTCAGATGGATCGCCACCCAGCCTTCGCGATGCAGCGTCTTTTGGTGCGTCAGGCCCTGCGCCTGATAGGCGGCGAGCACCGCATCATGCTGGCTGTCCAGAATGCCGGAGAGGATAATCGAACCGCTGGGAGCCAGATGCTGCTTCAACGAGGGCGCAAGTTCGATCAGCGGATTGGCGAGGATATTCGCGACGATCAGATCGAAAGGCGTATAGGACCGGAAGATCGAATGGTCGAAACCTTCCGCGGTTGCCGTGATGACGTGCTCGGCAACGCCATTCTTGGCGGCGTTTTCTGCCGCGACGGTGACGGCGATGGGGTCGATGTCGGTCGCAAGGACCGGGATCGGCGCGAGCTTGGCGATGGCGATGGCCAGCACGGCGCTGCCGGTTCCAAGATCGAGCGCATTGGTCGGATGTTCGCTCTCAACCACGTCCTCGATCAGTTCGAGGCAGCCAGCCGTCGTGCCATGATGGCCCGTACCGAAGGCAAGACCCGCATCGATCTCGATTGGAATATCGTTCGGCTCGATCTTGTCGCGGTCATGCGAGCCATGGACGAAGAAACGCCCGGCGCGAACCGGCTTCAAGCCTTCGAGCGAATGGGTAACCCAATCGATATCCGGCAGTTCCTCGGTTTCGAACTTGTCGGCGCCAATCAGTGTGTCCGCACGGGCCGCGACCTCTTCGGCACCGTCCTCGACATAGACCGAGACCTCGAAAATCTGCCGGTCTTCATCGATTTCGGTGATGGCGATGGGAAAGCCGTCATCCTCGAAAGCCTGTTCGAGAATATTGTAAACGCGCTCGGCTTCCGCCTTGTTCGCCGAAAAGAAAAGTCGTGACTGGGCCATGAGGTAAAAAGCTCTCTAAAAGTTCTGGAGACTTTACTTACCCGTTTGTTGCGCCTTTTGCCAGATTCTTCAACTTTTCCAGTGCCGTATCCGGGTTTTCCTGATAGGCGATGGTGCTGCGGAACCGCCCGCCTTTGTCGAGCAGGAAGACAGAGGCCGTGTGATCCATGCTGTATTCGCCGTCTTCGCCCGGAACCTTCTTGGCATAGATGTGGTAGGACTTGACCATATCGGCGATATTTTCCGGCGTGCCGGTAATGCCGACGATGCGCTTTGAGACATTGCCCACATAGGTTTTCATGATGTCCTGCGTGTCGCGCTCAGGATCGACGGTGATGAAATAGGCCTTGAGGTCCTGACCTTCAGCGCCCAGCTGGTTCAACCAGCCGTCAAGCTCGTAAAGCGTCGTGGGGCAGACATCCGGGCAATGGGTGAAGCCGAAGAAAATGACCGAAGGCGTGGCCCGAAGGTCTTTTTCGGTAAATGGCTGTCCATCCATCGTGACGAGATTAAGCGGTCCGCCGAAGGGTTCCTTCGCCGCCTCTCGATCACGAAACATGTTGAAACCAGCAGCCCCGACAATCACGACGATGAAGGCAACGATGAAGATGGGCAGGAATTTTTTCATGTCCGATGAACCTTGCATTTTTGAACGCGCCTTCACGCTCTACAATCACGCACTTCTAAGTGGGCCTAATCTACGGTTCTTTTTCCAATTTTCAATAATTTCTGAAATTTTTGTTCGCTCGTTCTGTTTTGCGGGACAACCAAAGTTGATCGGCAAAATGCGATCTTTCCTTGGGTAAGGACCGATGCGTTGTTATATCTCGGTAGCAAAACTGTAATACTTCAAGAGAGCAGCATTGGAAATCGATTACGTAATCGCCTGGGTGGATGGACAAGACCCGGCGCACAAGGCCTCTCGGCAGCGATTTGCGCCAGATTCTGAAAAGACCCATTTCGAGGCGGTAACCAGCGAGCGCTATTTCGACAATGGTGAAATCTATTACAATATCGCCTCGGTGATTAAGTTCGCGCCGTTCATACGGCGTATTTTCATCATCACAGATAACCAGAAGCCGCAGCTGCTGGATGCTTTCGCGGCGGAGGGCAAGTGCGATCCGTCCTTCATTCAGATTGTCTCGCATGACGATATTTTCAAAGGACTGCCCGCGGCGCGTCCATCCTTCAATGCGAGAGCCATCGAGGGCGCGGTATGGCGCATTCCCGGACTGGCGGAACATTTCATCTATTCCAACGATGATTTCTTTCTGAATGCCCCCTTGGACGTGACAGACTTATATGAAAACGGACGTCCCAGATTGCATGGCGACTGGGTGCGGCCGGAAAATTCCCGTTTGAAATACAAGCTGCGGCGCTTTCTCGGGAAAATTTCCCGGTACGAATATACGTTCCCCAAATTCCGCCTTGCGCAATGGAAAGGCGCTGTTGCTGCCGGGGTGAAGAACAGGTTTCTGAGTATCCATCACCACCCGCATCCGCTGAGACGCAGTACGCTGGCCTCGTTCTTTGCCCAACGTCCCGATGTTCTGCATCGGCAGGTGGGGTTCCGCTATCGCAATATCGAACAGTTCAACACGGTTTCACTCGCAAACCATTTGGAAATCACGCAGCATCAAGCCCCTGTCTACCCGGCGCGGGAACTGGCTTATCTCGATTTCGTGCAAGCCAAGCACTGGATTGAAGAACTGAACAAGATCCGCAACGGTTCCGCCCCGTTCGGTTGCGTGCAGGGCTTCGAGCGGTTTGAGCCGGAGTTTCAGGCGCAAATTCATGCGTCGCTGATCGCAAAGTTTGACGATGTGCTGCCGGATGCTATCAAGGCATACTTATCGAGCGAACAGAGTTCGCAGCAGGCGGCTTAGTCGCTGTTAAGCAACCTTGAGATCTTTGATGGCCAATTCCGACGACCTTCGTTTCCAGAACAGCGAGCCGCGTATTCATTCGACGGCGCAGCTCAAATCCTCGAAGCTCGGACGCTATGCCGATATTGGCGAGCGGGTCATTCTGCGCGAAGTGACGGTCGGCGATTTCACCTATTTCGAGCGCAATGGCGAAGGCATTTATGCCGAGATCGGCAAGTTTTGCTCCATCGCGGCCAATGTGCGGATCAATGCGCTGGACCATCCGATGGAACGGCTGACCACGCATAAGCTGAGCTATCGTCCCAACGAATATTTTCGCTATTTGGGGGTAGATGGTGAGTTTCGCGCGCGCCGTCAGGCAAAACGTGTGGTGATCGGCAATGATGTCTGGATCGGCCACGGCGCGGTTATCACGCCGGGCGTGACGGTCGGCCATGGGGCGGTGATCGGCGCAAATGCGGTCGTGACGAAGGATGTGGCGCCCTATACGGTGGTCGGCGGGGTGCCGGCCAAACCTATTCGCAAGCGTTTCGACGATGCCACTGCCGAACGCCTACTGAAACTTTGCTGGTGGGACTGGCCGGTCGAAAAGCTGTTTGAGGCTGTGCCCGATATTCAAACCATGGCGATTGGCGACTTCCTCGACAAGTGGGAGTAGCCGTTTGCAGACGGGTGTTTTTCAGTAGGCTCTTGCAAAGACGGGTCAGCCGCGCCACTTCTCCTCACAGGTTTTCAGGGAGAACATGATGAAGCAGACTTTCGCCGCTTTCGCTCTTCTTGCCATGTCGGTCTTGCCGGCGACTGCCGAACAGGTCGGCAAGGTTGGCGTGGACTGGGTGGGCAACGATATCGTCATCGACGCGGTGCCCGATCCGAAGGTCAAGGGCGTGACCTGTCATCTCGCATCCTTCTCGCGCAGCATGATCGACCGGCTGCAAAAGGGAAAGTGGTTTGAAGACCCGTCCAATGCGTCGATTTCCTGCGAACAGACCGGACCGATTTCTATCGGTGATATCGAACTTGGCCAGAAGGGCGAAAGGGTCTTTTCCGAGCGCACCAGCCTGATCTGGAAGAAGCTGGCCATCACCCGCATTTACGACAAGCAGAACAATACGTTGCTTTATCTCGCCCATGCCACTCAGGTGCAGGATGGTTCGGCCAAGACGTCACTCTCGACCGTGCCGCTCTACAGAGGCGATGTGACTTGGGAAAAGGGCAAGCCGGAATAATCCGGCCTGCTTTTATCTCGCATCAGGCAGGCTGGACGAAGCCGTCGAGAACGCGCTTTTGTCCTGCCTTGTCGAAGTCGATGGTCAGCTTGTTGCCATCGATAACGGCGACCCTGCCATTGCCGAATTTCTGGTGGAACACCCGGTCGCCGACCTTGAAAGCCGAGGGCTTATCGGCCACCGACTTCGCGACCAGTTCGCCCTCAATGGTGCGGCCCTTCACCGAGCCACGCCCGGCGCCGAAACCGGAATCCGTTTCGCCGTAACCGACGCGCTCCACGCGGCTACCCGAGCGGGAGCCCCAATTGTTGCGCGTGGCTTCAGACCGGTTCTGCTGCGCGCGCTGCCAGCCCGGCGTGGAATAGGTGTTCTGGAACGGATCGGCCCGATCAAAACGGGACTGGCCGTAGCCGCTGCCATAGCCGCCGTAATTGCCTTCCAGCTCGGCGACTTCGACATGCGCTTCCGGCAGTTCTTCCAGAAAACGCGACGGAATGGTCGATTGCCACATGCCATGGATACGCCGGTTGGACACGAACCAGATATGCAGGTTTTTCTTGGCGCGGGTGACGCCGACATAGGCAAGGCGGCGTTCTTCCTCCAGCCCGGAGCGCCCGCCTTCATCAAGCGCGCGCTGGTGGGGGAACAGTCCTTCTTCCCAGCCGGGCAGGAACACGGTTTCGAATTCCAGACCCTTGGCCGAATGCAGCGTCATGATGTTGACGGCATCCATGTCTTCGTTCTGCTCTGCATCCATCACCAGAGCGATATGCTCCAGAAAGCCGCGCAGGCTTTCATAATCCTCCATGGAACGGATCAGTTCCTTGAGGTTTTCCAGTCGTCCCGGCGCTTCCGCCGATTTGTCGTTCTGCCACATCGCCGTGTAGCCGGATTCGTCGAGAATCGTCTCGGCCAGTTCCGTATGCGGTGTGGTGTCGAGCAGCGACTGCCAGCGGAGGAAGTTCGCCACGACCTCACGCAGGGCCGAGCGCGGCTTTGGCTTCAGCTCTTCCGTTTCGACCAGATCGCAGGCGGCGGCAAACATCGAAATGTCGCGGGCGCGGGCGTAATCATGCACCTGACGGATGGCCGCTTCGCCCAGGCCGCGCTTCGGCGTATTGATGATGCGCTCCAGCGCCAGATCGTCGGCGGGCTGCGCGACAACGCGCAGATAGGCCAGCGCATCGCGGATTTCTAGCCGTTCATAGAAGCGGGGGCCACCGATGACGCGGTAATTGAGGCCGAGCGTCACAAAGCGATCTTCAAACTCGCGCATCTGGAACGATGCCCGCACGAGGATTGCCATGTTATTGAGCAGATGGCCCTGACGCTGCGCCTGCTCGATCGCTTCGCCGACCGCACGGGCTTCTTCTTCCGAATCCCACGCCGCATGCACCTTCACACGCGGATCGTCGGGGTTTGGCGCTTCGGTAAAAAGCGTCTTGCCGAGACGGCCCTCATTATGGGCGATCAGATGCGCGGCAGTGCCGAGAATATGGGCGGTCGAGCGGTAGTTGCGCTCAAGCTTGATGACAACCGCGCCCGGAAAATCCTTGTCGAAGCGCAGGATGTTGTCCACTTCCGCGCCGCGCCAGCCGTAAATCGACTGATCGTCATCGCCAACGCAGCACAGGTTGACTTTGTTTTCGCTCGCGCCGAGTTCGCTGCGCTCACCGGCTCCGCGAGGGCCTCGCATTGGCTCGGACGCCCTAGCGGGCTGTATGGGAGCGTTTCCGGCTTGGGTGGTAGTCGGCGCTGCATTTCTCGCCTGCGGCCGTTGTGCGAGCAAGCGCAGCCAGAGATATTGCGCGGTGTTGGTATCCTGGTACTCGTCCACCAGAATATAGCGGAACTTGGCGTGATATTCGCGCAGGATATCGGGATGGTTGCGGAAGATGCGGATCGGATGCAGCAGAAGATCGCCGAAGTCGCAGGCGTTCAGCGTGCGCAGGCGCTCCTGATAGGCCTGATACAATTCGCGGCCCTTGCCATTGCCGAACGAGCGCGCATCGCCTTCCGGAATGTCGGAGGGGCCAAAGCCCTTGTTCTTCCAGCCGTCGATCATATTGGCGAAAGTGCGGGCAGGCCAGCGCTTGTCATCCAGACCTTCCGCCTGAATGAGCTGCTTGATCAGCCGGATCACATCGTCGGTATCGAGAATGGTGAAATCGGAAGTGAGATTGACCAGTTCGGCATGACGGCGCAGCAATTTCACGCCGATGGAGTGGAACGTGCCAAGCCACGGCATGCCTTCCACCGCGCCGCCGACCAGATGGCCGATACGCTCTTTCATTTCGCGCGCGGCCTTGTTGGTGAAGGTCACGGCGAGAATCTGGCTCGGATAGGCAAGGCCGGTGCTGATAATGTGGGCAATGCGCGTGGTCAGAACGCGGGTCTTGCCGGTGCCAGCCCCCGCAAGCACCAGAACCGGGCCCTCGGTCGTCAGCACAGCCTGACGTTGTTCCGGGTTCAGCCCTTTCAGGTAATCGGGCTCGCCACGCTGCTGGTTGCGCGCGGCCATGGCGCGCGCAGCAATACCGCCGGTAGCTGGCGCGCGGCCAGCCGGTGCATCATCGCCGAAAAACGGCATATCGTCGGGAAAATCGGACATCTGACCCCGAATGTAATGATTCGCTCAAGTATTTCCAGCAAAACTGCGCAGCATTTTTGCGTTCGGAAACACGCCAGGCAAAAGCCAAGACCAGCGAAAGGGTTAAAATATTCGCCTACTCTAATTGAGTAACGCGCCGATCCGTGAAATTCAGGCGGTGGGCAGCCAGCGCTTCCACAAGGCCGCGCAGTTCCGGCTCGCGCTGCAACAGATCGTCCAGCTCCGTCATCTGGTTCATGGCGATCAGCCGCAGAATATCGTCGCGGATGGTGCCGTCTTCACGGCGCGGCAGGTGCGCGACCGGCTGGATCAGCTCCACCTTCTGGCTTTTCAGGCGCGCCCGCAGGCTTTTCTCGTCCGCATCCAGCGTTTCCACGAAAGCATAGAGACCCACACCCTTCGCTGGCAGCGAATAAAGCGCCAGCGCCACGTCCTTGACGCGCGGATCGGACTTGAGTGCGGCCAGAATTGCCGGACCTTCATTGTCGATACGGTCGCCCGTACCTTCGCCGTCCGACCAGCTGAAAATGCCGCGTGTGATGAAATTGTATACTTTCTTGCCGGTGGCGAGCCAGATGCGCGACGGCAGCGAACGGCGCGCCAGAATGCGCTTTTCCGTCGGCGTCATCAGATCCTTTGCGAAAGCCCGCTTCTGCTTGATGAGATGGCGGAAGTCTTCATAGGCCATCAGCCGGTAGAGCGCGCCGCGACGGCGATGGACGCTGGCGAGCTGGAAATCGATCACGGCTGCTTCGCCTTCCGGCGTCATCAGCCAGTTCTGCGGCTTGGCAAGATCGTTATGCGTGACGCCAAGGCGGCGCATATCACGTAAGATTCGATGGGCCGAGCGATACCATTTCGGATCGGACGGACGCGCAAGATGCAGCGGGGTGCCTTCTGTCCACGAGCGATAAAGGCCGTCGCGGTCGGTGGCGATCAGCTGCGGAACGCCTTCGATGCCGCGCACGGTCTTCAGGCCGCGAATTTCGCGCCGGGCGAGAATCCATGCCAGCGGGCTTGACCACCAGGGCGCGGCGCTCACCACACGGCGGATAATGCGCGTGTCGGGATCGTTCGCAAAATAGCCCGCGCGCGTTTCGGAAAACACGTCGCGCTTGAACACGGCTGTTTCCACAAACGGGGGGATTTGGTCGCCCTTCAAAGGCACATCGATATTGGGGTTCTGAGCCATAAGGTTCCACTAGCGTCTTGTGTACCATCAATCAAGTTTGCCGATGAACATCGGTGGATATCCGTTGTTGCAAACATGCGAATGAAGGAGCACAAGAAACCCATCTGAGTTTCCATGGAGCGATAGACGTGGCGCAAGGCGACGACATTAAACAGATCATCCGTCAGGAACAGGCGCTGATTTTTTCGTCCTTCGACGAGAACGACGCTTTTGCGCTGGGCCAGAGAATTCGCGATATCGCCGTGAAAGAAAAGCTGGGCGTTGGCATCGATATTTCGCTGTGGGACCGCCGCCTGTTCTTCGCGGCGACTGTCGGCACCACTGCGGATAATACGGAATGGCTGCGCCGCAAGTTCAATGTCGTGCGCCGTTTCCACGCTTCGACCTATCGTCTGGTTCTGGAACAAAATCGTGAAGACCGCATGTTTGCGCCGCACAAGGCGCTGGATGTAAGTGATTACGCGCTGGCGGGCGGCGGATTCCCGATCCGCGTTGCGGGCGCCGGTGTGATCGGAGCTGCCATCGTTTCCGGCTTGCCGCAGCGCGAGGATCACAATCTCGTCGTGCGCGCCATCGCCTTGCAGCTGGGTCAGGACCCGGCGGCGCTAGCTCTTCCTGCTAATTAAGCTTTTGAAATTCGGAGAATGAACAATGTCGCTTGAGCATGTGATCGCGCTTCCACGCAATGAAGAGGGTATCGCCGCTGCGGTCGGTATCCTCAAGCAGCGTTTTGGCGAGCGGGCGCAGACCGGGCAGGCCATGCGTGAGCAGCACGGCCACACCACCAGCTATGTGCCGACGCAGGCGCCGGATATCGTGGTGTTCGCTGAAAACACGCAGGACGTGCAGGATGTGGTGCGCATCTGCGCCGAACATCGCGTGCCGCTAGTGGCTTTCGGCGCGGGTTCGTCGCTGGAAGGTCAGGTTAACGCGGCGGCGGGCGGCGTATCGCTCGATCTGACGCATATGAACCGCATTCTGGCCGTTCATGCCGAAGATCTCGACTGCGTTATCGAGCCGGGCGTGACGCGCCGTGAGCTGAACGAATATCTGCGCGATACGGGCCTGTTCTTCCCCATTGATCCGGGTGCAAATGCAACGCTTGGCGGCATGGCCTCGACGCGTGCTTCCGGCACCAATGCGGTTCGTTATGGCACCATGCGCGAGAATGTTCTGGCGCTGAAAGCCGTCATGCCGGACGGTCGCCTGATCGAAACCTCGAAACGCGTCAAGAAGACCGCCGCCGGTTACGATCTCACCCGCCTGCTGATCGGCGCGGAAGGCACGCTCGGCATCATCACGGAACTGACCTTGAAGCTTCAGGGCATTCCGCAGGCGATTTCCGGCGGCATCTGCCCGTTCCCGGATGTGGAATCGGCCTGTCGCGCGGTGATCGATACGATCCAGATGGGCGTGCCGGTGGCGCGTATCGAGCTGGTCAACAAGCTTCAGATGGAAGCGCTCATCCTCTATTCGAAACTTCCTTACGAAGCGCAGCCCTATCTGTTCGTGGAGTTCCACGGCACCGAAACCGGCGTTGCCGAACAGGCCGAGATTTTCGGCGAGATCGCCGCCGGACATGGCGGCGGGCCGTTTCACTGGACGCAGAATGCCGAGGAGCGCGACCGTCTGTGGCGCGCGCGCCATGACGCCTATTTCGCCTCCTCCATGCTGCGTCCCGGCTGCAAGGGCATTTCGACCGATCTGTGCGTGCCGATTTCGCGTCTGGCCGATTGCATCACCGAGACGGAACGCGATCTGGCAGAGAGCAACATCCTCGCGCCGATCGTCGGTCACGTGGGCGACGGCAATTTCCATCTGCTTTTGCTGCTCAATACGGAAGACCCGGAAGAGATGGAGCGGGCGGAAGCTTTCATGGACCGGCTCGTGATGCGGGCGCTGGCCATGGAAGGCACCTGCACGGGCGAACATGGCATCGGTCAGGGCAAGATGAAATATCTGGCCATGGAGCTTGGTGAAGCGACCGATTATATGCGCGTGATCAAAAAAGCGCTCGATCCGCTGAATATCATGAACCCCGGTAAAATACTGATTTCGTGAGTCAAATCAGCCTTCTGCGCCGCTCGGCTCAGAAGGTGATTCAATGAACGAGCTTGTTTGCATCGGTTAGAGCGCATCCCGAAAAGTGGGAACCGGTTTTCGGAAAAGATGCGCGTTAAAACAAAGGACTAGAGCGCCGATCTGATTCTATCAGATCGAAACGCGCTCTAGGCGGCAGCTTGCCTTGTTGTCGCCGAACCGATGCTGTTTTTTGTTGCCGCGCAACCCTCAAAACCGCTTCGCACTTTGTGTGTCGATGCACTATGTTGCGTTGGTAAATATGGCGTGATTCACCCGTGGTCTCGCGCCTGACTGAATCCACGTGACTGACCGGAGCTGCTTCTTGGGCCGCATATTCGTCATTGTCGGCGGGCTTCTGGTGCTGCTTTTGACTGCAGCGCTGGTGGTGCCGCCTTTTGTCGACTGGAGCGGCTATCGGGCCGATTTCGAGCGCGAGGCGGGCCGTATTCTGGGGCGCCCTGTCAAGGTTGCGGGCGATGTGAATGCGCGGCTGCTGCCGTTCCCATCCGTGACCTTTTCCGACGTCCGCGTCGGGGCCGATGCAACGCATCCGGTGATGACCCTCGACCGTTTCTCGATGGATGCGGAACTGATGCCTTTCCTGCGCGGTCAGGTGCTGATTTTCGACATGCGTGTCGAGCGCCCGCGCGTTTCGATATCGCTGGATAAGGACGGCAAGGTCGATTGGGCCATTCGTCCGTCCACGCCGCTCAATCCATCGCAGATCAAGGTCGAGAGGCTGTCGATCAGCGATGGCGCGGTGACGCTGCATGATTTGGCGAGCGGACGCGTTCATGAGGCCACGGGGCTGAACGCCGTCCTGTCGGCCAACAGCCTTGCCGGCCCATGGCAGGCGCAAAGCAGTTTCAGCCTTGGAGGCCGCAAGCTTGCAGTCGATCTGACGAGCGGCGAGGCGAAGCCCGACGGCTCCCTGCGGCTGCGAGCCCGTATTTCGCCGCAAGCCATTCCCGCTGCATTCGAAACCGATGGCGATATCGTTCTGAAGGATGGCCGGTTGAATTATGCGGGCGATTTTTCGCTTCGCTCTTCTGACATGGTGGCGCAAAATGACAAAAACCAGAAAGACGCTTCCGCCGACAAGCCGTTTTTCAGCGGCCTGCGCCTGACAGGAAAATTCACCGCCGATACCGACCGCTTCGATGCGAGCGAGTTTCGCATGGAGCAGGGGCCAGCCGACAACCCCTATGTCGTCAACGGCAAGGCGCTGATTGATTACGGCAATGTGCCGCGCTTTGAAATCAGCGCCGATGGGCAGCAGATTTTCTGGGGGCCGAGCGAGACGGCGGAAGACCAGCAGGTCACGTCCGCCATGCCGCTTTCGGACCGCATCGCCATTGCGCGCAGGGTTCTGGACCAACTGCCGATCCCGACCATACCGGGCCGCATCGACCTCCGTCTGCCAGCGGTCGTTGCCGGTGGAACCACTATTCGCTCGGTGACGATCAATGCCGAACCGGACGGCGGAGACTGGAATATTCGCCAGTTCGCCGCCGATCTGCCAGGGCGCACCAAAGTCGAAGCCAAGGGTAAGCTGTCCGTCGGCAACGCTTTCGGTTTCAAAGGCGAAATGCTGGTTGCATCGCGTCAGCCGTCCGGTCTTGCCACCTGGCTCAATGAGACAGTGGATGAATCGATCCGCACGCTCGACGGGGCCGGTTTTTCCGGCAAGGTCGATCTGCGCGATGGGATGCAGCGCATCGACGATCTTGAAATCGGTCTGGGCAAGACGTCGCTGAAAGGATCACTGCTGCGGCAGGTCAAAGGCGCGGCGCAGCCGACCATCGACGTCAATCTGCAGGGCGGCGCGGTGGAAAGCGATGCCTTGCAGGCTTTCGTTTCGTTTTTCTCCGGCGGCGAGGGGCTGGCGCTTCTCGATGCGCAGACGCTCAATGTCGGCTTCAAGGCCGGGCCGATGCGGTTCAAGGATATGGAAGCGGCCAATGTCGATCTGGCGATGCGCCTTCACGATGGGCGTTTCGATTTTGACCGGCTGATGATCAGCGATGTGGCCGATGCGACACTGACGGCCACCGGCGCTTATGAGCCCTTCGCCAATTCACCATCGGGCAAGCTGGATGCGACGATCCTCTCTGGCGATCTGTCGCGCTTCATCTCCCTGATGGCCAATCGTTATCCGCAATTGCCTTTGTTCCGCGCTTTGTCGGCGCGTGCGGCGAATTTTCCCGGCCTGTTCGAGGACAGCGAGATCAACGTGATCGCCAACGCGGTCGCGCCGGTCAGGCCGGAAACGCAAGCCAGTCCCGCGAAGAACGGTGCGGCGAAGGGCAAAAGCGCGAGACCTGCCGAGACGAAAACCAAAACTTCGCCCGGCAGCGGCGAATTTTCCTTCAGCGTCACCGGCAAGACCGGCGGGATGAAGCTCGACCTGTCGGGAACCGCCAGCGGCGGCGAGACGGATGCTGACCCTTTGCAGATGCAGCTCAACGGCACGGCTACTTCCGAGCAGGGGGAGTCTGTGCTGGCCCTGATCGGCCTGCCGTCGCTGCCTCTGGGGCTTGCCGGTGAACTGACTGCGGACCTCACCATGCAGGGCGCGCCGAGCGCCGGGATGCGCACGCTTCTCAAGCTGACAGCGCCCGATGGCACGGCGTCGGCAGACGGGGTGATTTCGCTGATCGGCGGCGATATTGCCGCAAGCGGCAAGGCGCATATCAAGTCCGCCGATCTGCAGCCATTCATCGCCACGGCAGGCTATGCGTTGCCGGGTTATGGCGCGGGCCTGTCCGCTGATCTTTCCAGCGATTTCCAATTTGCCAAGGGCATTTTGCGCTTTCCGAATCTTGCCGGGCAGCTGAGCGGCGAAGACGTGTCGGCGCGGCTGGAGGCGAATTTTGCCGATAGCGGGCTGCCGCAGCTGAAAGGCGAGGCGAAGCTCGCTTCGCTTGAGGTCGATGGGCTGGCGGCCATCATGCTCGGACAGGACGCGTTTGAACCGGCGAAGCCGACAGAAAAGTCCATCTGGCCGCGCGGGGCTTTTGCGGTTCGGCCGTCGCTGCCGCTGCTGATCGACGTGAAGCTCAATGTTGCTGAGGCCCATATGCAAGGTTTCGGCACCGCGACGGAATTTTCGACGCGCCTGCAAAAGACGATCGATAGTCTGAGCCTCACCGAACTGACCGGCAACTGGGCAGGGGGCTATCTCGTTGGCACCCTGTCACTGCGCAACAGTGATAAGAACGCGCTGCTGTCGACCGATCTGAAATGGAGTGGTGCGGACCTCGCCAATTTCTACCATCTGGAAGACGGTTCGGCCCCGTTGGGCGGCGTCGTCAAGGCTGCGGTGACGCTGAATGGCAGCGGCGAGAACGCCGCCGCGCTGGTCAGTTCGCTGGCGGGAACGGCGACCGTCGATGTGGAAAAATTCGCAGTGACCGGTCTGGATGGTGCAGCCCTGCCTGCCATGGTCGCAGCCGCTGACGCCATTGGCGATCAGCCTGCCGGTGATGAGAAACTGGATGCGAAGCGGTTTACTGCTATTGCTGACAAGGCCGTCGCGCCGGATGCACGCTTCACGCCTGGCGATGCGCGTTTCGAATTTACTGTTGCTGGCGGTATTGCGCGCATGACTTCCGCCAATCTGTCGGATGGCAACGCGACCCTGTTGAGCGATTTGCAATTCGACCTCTCGACGCTCGGCATCGGTGGCAGCGGAACCTTCACATTCCAGGGCGATGAGCGCGCGCAGACGGGTCTATCGCCGCAGGTGGCTTTCACCATTGGCGGGACCTACGACCGGCCCGAAGTGAAGCTCGACCGGCAGCCGCTTGTGCAGTTCCTGACCCAGCGCGCATTGGAGCGTGAGCAGGAACGCGTCGAGGCCATGCAGGCCAGTCTGATGGAAAAGCAGCGTCTGCGCCGTCAGCTTGGCGTGTTGGAAGCCGACGCGGCAGAACGCGCACGCGCCCAGCAGGAAGACGAGACACGTCGCCGTACGGAGGCGGCGGCGCGCGTTGCAGCGGAAAAACGAGCGGAAGAGCAGAAGCGTCGCGCGTCGGAGCCGCCCCAGCCTGCCGATCCGGAAGGCGGGGCGGCCAATGGTGCAGCTGCACCGTTGACGAGCCCGGAAGGCGGGCAGTCGCTCAATGAATTTCTGAAAACTCTGGAGCCGACCCCAACCGCGCCCGCCCAGCAGCCCTGACCGCGTCTGTGTTCAGCGGGCTGGCGGTATCTGCGATTTGAGCCAGTTCAAGACGTGAAGACGTAGCGCCGAAGAAAGATTGGTGGTGCGCTCACGCTTGCTGTCAACCTCCGCCACCAGTGATGCAATCGACTGGCCGCGCATTTCGGCGATCTGGTTGAGTATCTCGAAGAATTCGTCTTCCAGCGTATAGCTGGTCGCATGGCCGCGAATGCTGACGGAGTGCTTGCGCAGGCCGCCGGTGCTCAAAGCTCGCTGTCCGTGTCGTCTTTGCGCTCAAGGCGGTTCATATCCAGGAAGTGCTCGCTCTTGCGGGTCTCTTCGCGCGCAAAGTCTTTTTCCACTTTCGTCCGTCCGAAAAGAATGCGGTTTTGATCCGCCTGCTTTTCCTTGGCGTCACGCGCTTTCTTTTTCTTGAACTGCCGCAGATTGACGATGTCGCTCATTTCCGTCTCTCGGATGCCTCAGTGCTTTGCAACGCGCGTTTATAACGCGGCGCTCCGATGGCCTGCAAGCTGTCGTCTTGGCTTATTTCGGTTCCTTGGGATTGGTGAACCACCAGATCGCGACTGAAACCGCGACGAGCAGCAAAAGGCCAATGGTCATTTGCCAGAGGGGAAAGTTCGGCGCATCGCTCGCGATGAAGAACGCAGCGATAACGCCGCTTATCCAGAGAACTGCCTGCGCTAACAAACGAACCATGAGATTCCCGCCTTGATTTCCAATGCCGTAATGGCCGCTATCTTATCTTTTTAAACTTCGGTTGCCTTGATCGAAGTCAAAACGAATGGTCTGGTTAGTACTATACTATGAAATAACGCCCTGTCTGGCCACAGTTTTATACGAACGGCTTCTGCGCCAAAGCAACATGCTTGCAGCGTAGCCAAAGCCTTCATGAATTCATGCAAAATTGGGAAGAAGATTTACTTCTTGCGGAAAGCGTCCAGCGAAACCACGTCGGCAGAGGGCTTGGGCGTATCTTCGCCCTCAGCATTATCCTTCGCGGCTGCTGCCTGCTTTTCAGCCGCAGACTTGCGCGACTTCGCCTTGGTCTTCTCCGGCTTTTCGGGCGCTGTTTCCACCGGGATCATCTCGATGGGCGCGATGTTTGCGTCTTCATCGTTGTCGCTGGTCGGCTGAACTGCCGCAACGTCGAACTCAAGCTCGAAATTGACCGAGGGGTCGTAAAAACCGCGCACCGCCGAGAATGGAATCACCAGCTTTTCAGGGATGTCGCCGAAAGACAGGCCGACCTCGAAAAGCTGATCGGTGACATTCATGTCCCAGAACTGATGCTGCAACACAATTGTCATCTGCTCGGGATATTTCTCCTTCAGGCGCGAGGAAATGCGCACGCCCGGCGCTCCGGTGAGGAACGTGATAAAGAAATGATGATTGCCCGGCAGGCCAGCCTTGGCCACCTCCGCAAGAACCTTGCGAATGACGCCACGAAGGGCTTCCTGAGCGAGAATGTCGTAACGGATCAGATCCTGTACCATGGGTTTCTTATCCCACGGATTCGCAGGCAGATGTCAAGTTCGTTCTCGCAGGAAACCATGATATATATTGCGAAAGTGCGGTGGCGCTGGCCGATCTGTCAGGGGCGAGGAGCCGCTTGCGGGGACGATTCAGGCACACCAAATGCCAGCAGGAACGTCCTCACACCATTGATCGCGCTGCGTTCGATGGTGTCGTCATCGACGGCGCATCCATGCAAGGCGCGAAGTTGCGTATCGGCGCTGATCAGCGCCATGAAATGCAGCGCTGCCAGATCGGGATCGTCGAGACGGAGATGCCCGGCGAGCGCGAGACGGGAAAGGCACGCGGCAATGGCCGGGACAGCCTGCGCCGGCCCCTTGGTCTTGCAGATGTAACCGGCAGACGGCAGATCAGGTGCGTTGGATTGCAAGAGCTTGCGCAGAAAAGCACCCGATGGATCGTAAACACAATTCCGGTTCATGCGGATCGCGAAAGTCGTCAGGTCCTGCTCAAGATTGGCGCCGGTCTGTGGAAAAGTGGAAAGTACGGCGAACAGGCTCGCATTCATGCGGTCCAATGCATCTTCGACCACAGCGGCGAGCAGGGCTTCCTTGTCGCGGTAGTGGTTATAGATGGTCTGCCGCGAAACGCCCGCCTCATTTGCGATGAGATCGATGCTGGCACCCTGAAACCCGTCGCGCGAGAAAACGCGCGCCGCAGAACACAGGATGAAATCGCGTTTCATGCACTGTCCCGGCTTCATTGCGGTGGAGCCAACCGCGGCGTTCAACCCTTTTCCAGGGGGGCTGCGCTTCACCGGCGGGGCGGCCATTTCGATTATGTCAGTAGTTTTCATAAGCCCAACATAAGATGACTTGACGTTTTGGACAATGGTGTCTAATTTGACATCAATGTCAAATTCCTTTTGGCATTTCGTCCAGATAAGAGACTGTGACGGTTATTTCAGAGGTCCGATATGCCCGTTTGCGAGCGTATATCCCGGATCTGGTCTGAAAAGCCATAGCAGTTACAGAGAGTTATTCAATCCAGTACCGGTTTTGCGAGCCCAGCGATCCATCCTCCCAAGCGAAGTTGGCGATCCGAAACCGGTGCGGGCACCTCACGAAACATTGATGAAAGCGCGTCTCCCATGGCTTCGAGTCTTGTGCGCAATGCGATTGTTCTTGGTCTTCTTTCCGCCGTCGGTCCGTTCGCGATCGACATGTATCTGCCTGCCTTGCCGACGATAGCCGCCGATCTCCATGCGGAAACCGGCGCGGTACAGATGAGTCTGCTTGCCTTTTTTATTGCTTTGGCGATTGCGCAGCTTTTCTGCGGTCCTTTGTCGGACATGGTCGGGCGCAAAGTCCCGCTTTACGGTGGGCTGATTCTGTTTGCCATCGGCAGTGTCGGCTCTGCGCTGGCGACCAATATCGATGTGCTGGTGCTGTTCCGCTTCCTGCAAGGGCTTGGCGCGGCGGCGGGTATGGTGATTCCGCGCGCCGTGGTGCGCGATCTGCATACCGGCGTGGAAGCAGCGCGACTCATGTCGCTGTTGATGCTGGTCTTCTCGATTTCACCGATTCTGGCGCCTCTTACGGGCTCGGTCATCATCAGCTTCTTTGGATGGCGCGGTGTGTTCTGGGCCGTTCTGGTCGCGGCACTTATCGGCATCCTGCTGCTTGCCACCGCCCAGCAGGAAACGCGAACGCGTGAAGCGCGGCTTGAAAGCAGCATCGGCAGCGCTCTGCGCGGCTATGGCCGTCTGCTCAAGGACCGTTATTTCCTTGGGCTGGTTTTCGTCGGCGGCTTCGGCATCGCATCGTTCTTCGTCTATCTGGCCAATTCGTCCTTCGTGCTGATCGACCATTACGGCTTGACCCCGAACCAGTATGCGCTGGCTTTCTCGGCCAATGCTGTGTCGTTCTTCGGTGTTTCGCAGCTGAATGGCTTGCTTGGCGCTCGGTTTGGCCTGCGCCGTGTGATGCGCGTTGCCGTATCCGGGTTTGCCGCCGCCATGCTTGCCATGTTCGCCGCCGTTCTCATGGGGCATCATTCGCTCTGGCTGATCGCAGGCTTCCTGTTCGTCGGCTACGGCTTCCTTGGACTTGTGATTCCGACAACGGCGGTTCTGGCGCTGGAGGATTACGGCGCGATTGCCGGTACAGCTTCGGCCTTGATGGGAACGCTGCATTTCGTGATTGGCGGTCTGGCAATCGGCATTACGGGCTCGTTCTTCGACGGATCGGCTTTGCCCATGGTTGGCGGAATTGCCGGTTGCGCGCTGACTGCATTCGTGCTGACGCAGATCGTCCTCTCCCGCAAAACGGGCGATCTCGATACAGAAGCGGCAGCAGCCTGATATGATGAGGGAAAGTGGAGGCTTCTGTTGCCAGGTGCCTCCGAACCCCGCCTTAAGGTGCTAACCCTAAGGGCTTTAGAGTGGGTTTCCCGCACCGCCATTAGGCAGCGAGAGCATAACCCTGAGCTTTGTTGTCATTTGCAACTACTCAATCGACCCGATAACGGTGGTATCATGCCGAGTAAAAGAGCGATCTTTACACCCTTGTCGATCCTATTTCGCCCCCGCCACAGCACAGACTGACGATAAAGCCTGTGTTCTGGTGGAGGCGCCGGGTACCGCCCCCGGGTCCAATGGGTTTATTACACCGTCCGTTTATCACCATAGCTGGCTTGCGCCAGCGAGACGTATATAGGCGTGCTCGATCCATATTGGAAGAGGGGCGATTATATTTGTCAGGTGCAAATCTACTCCTGAATCTTCTGAAGGATGAATAAGGCAGCTCGTTTCGTGGCGGCCGGAAGAGACAAAATATCGATTGTCTCATTTTCCGTATGCGCGCCTTTACCCCACGGCCCTAATCCATCAATGCCCGCCTTCATATAAGGCATGACATAGGAAATATCCGCGCCGCCACGGTCCTGCGGGGCTACAGCCTTGAGCGCAGGGCCCCCAAGTTGCTGCGATATGGCGCTATATTGCAATAGCAACGCATAATTGGCGTTAGTCGCTGGCATTGCCGGCATGATGTCCTGAAACGCGACCTTGCTGTGCGTCCCGGCAAGCGGCTGCGCCGTAATCCTTTGCAGGGAGGCTTCGATCGCGTCACGTTCGTCCTTCGTCATGAAGCGCAGATCGCCATGGGCCAGAGCATTGGGCGGAACGATGGTCTTGCGTCCGCTGGCGGTCCCTGTTCCCTGATCAATATCCTCATCGACCTGCTCGCCGCCGAGGAGAAGCCCCACATTCATGCTGATATCGGGCTTTTTCGCCAGTTCCGTTCGCAATGCGTCGATTACTCTGGCTATTTCATAAACAGCGCCAAAGCCGACATCTGGCTGGAAAATCTGCGAAGAATGCGCTGCCTTACCGGTGGCGGTCAAAAACCACTCAGACAGGCCGCGTCTGGAAACGACCATTTCATCAGGGGCCAGTGCAAACTCAAACCCCAGCGCGATATCGCTGCGTTTCGCCGCGTCCATCAGAACTTTCCGGGAGAGGCTTGTCGGTCTCGCGGCCAGTTCTTCGTCGCCGGTCATGACGATTGTGATATTCGCATCCTTGAGCGCATCGGCGTCTTTGAGCGCCTTCATCGCATAGAGGATCGTGACCAGCCCGCCCTTGTCATCGATAACGCCGGGGCCGCTTGCCTCTTTTCCGTCCTTGGAAAGAGTGAAGTGCTGAAACTTGCTCGTTGGCGGGAACACCGTATCCAGATGCGCGATCAGGAGAATGCGTGTTCTGGCGTTTCCGGTATGTCTCGCAACCAGCGTGCCTGCATGTTTCAGGTCTGCCGGAAGATCGTGCCAGTGAACATCAAAGCCAAGCGCTTCGAATTCGGGTTTCAGAACATTCCGGATTTGCTTTACACCTTCGGCGTTCGCCGTTCCGCTGTTGATGTTGACCAGTTTTTCGAGCAGCAATAACTGCTCATTCTTCCGATCCTGAATATAGCCAGCAATATTTTTGTTTCTATCATCAGCTGGTTCAGAATGTGCGTGGACAGGATGAAGAAAAATCTGCAATGCGATCAGCAATGACAAAGCTCTAAGCATAATTAAACCCGTTGCGAACTTTAAATTGGATTTGAAAATTTAATCAGAATTGTATTAAACATATGAATGAATTTCATTTCGAGAATATGTTAGACCGTATTTTGTCCTTTGCGGGGCAAAGGAACATTATCGCGTGTTGCTTCTCTAAAATGTCGTTGACAGCTTGCTCGCACTGGTCAATCTTGGTTGTATCTATATTGGAAAGGCTGGGTTTTCTTCCGGTCGATCGGGATTTGCAGTGATATAGGGCGGTGTGCCCATACTGAAGGAGAGCCGATATATGAGTGAATACCTTGCAGATGTCCGCCGCTACGATGCTGCCGCTGATGAAGCGGTTGTCGAGAAGATCGTCAAGCATCTGGGCATTGCGCTACGCAATCGCGACTCTTCGCTCGTTTCGGCGACCGATCCGGAGGAACTGAAGCGTGTGCGCGACAGCTGGGTTGGCAAGAAGCTTGGCGTGACCGATGCGGCCAAGGCTGAAGAAGTGGTGAACCACGTCGCTGAAGTGATGAAGGGCGACCGCAACAAGCACCGCGTGACCTTCTATTATCTTGTGGCCAAGCAACTCGGCAAACTCGGCGACCTCTGAGAGCCTGTTCCAAAAGTCGTCCTGTGCGGCTGCAAATGGCAATCTTCTCCGTTCCGGTGCTCACGTAGCATTTTTCGACGCATAATCTTGTCCGAAAAGTCTGCAACTTTTCGGGATTATGCTGGGAAGTACGCTCCGCTCCGGTACTCGAAAATCACCATTTTCGCACACACATGCCGCTTTTTGATTCAGGCACTGATCAGTGCATATTGTCTGTGGAATTTTAACCCCGGTGCCCCGCGCCGGGGTTTTTCCTTATAGTAGGGTCGAAACGAATCGATCTCGAAAAACCCTATCCGGGAACATTCCATGCGCACCTATCTCGATCTTCTCCAGCATGTGCTCGATAACGGCACCGATCGCGGCGACCGCACGGGAACGGGCACGCGCTCGGTTTTTGGCTATCAGATGCGCTTCAATCTGGAGGAGGGCTTTCCGGTCCTGACCACCAAAAAGCTGCATCTGCGCTCCATCATCTATGAGCTGTTGTGGTTCCTGAAGGGCGATACCAATATCGCCTATCTGAAGGAAAACGGCGTTTCGATCTGGGATGAATGGGCCGACGAGAAGGGCGACCTCGGCCCCGTTTATGGCTATCAGTGGCGCTCCTGGCCCGCGCCGGATGGGCGGCATATCGACCAGATCGCCAATCTCATGAAGATGCTGCATGGCAATCCGAATTCACGCCGCCTGATCGTTTCGGCGTGGAACCCGGCGCTGGTCGATGAAATGGCGCTGCCGCCATGCCATTGCCTGTTCCAGTTCTATGTCGCGGATGGCAAGCTTTCCTGCCAGCTCTATCAACGCTCGGCGGATATTTTCCTCGGCGTACCGTTCAACATCGCTTCCTACGCGCTTTTGACCATGATGATCGCGCAGGTGGCGGGCCTCAAGCCCGGCGAATTCATCCACACGCTGGGTGACGCGCATATTTATTCCAACCATTTCGAGCAGGCGCGGCTGCAATTGACGCGCACGCCGAAAAAACTGCCGGTCATGCGCATCAATCCGGACGTGAAGGATCTGTTTTCCTTCCGCTTCGAGGATTTTACGCTGGAAGGCTATGAAGCCGATCCGACGATCAAGGCGCCGATTGCCGTATGAGTGACAGCGTGAGCACGGACAAGCCCGTCATTTCGATTATCGTGGCCGCAGCCGAGAATGGCGTGATCGGGCGCGACAACGATATGCCATGGCGGCTTTCGACGGACCTCAAGCGCTTCAAGGCGCTGACGCTGGGCAAACCGGTTATTATGGGCCGCCGCACGTGGGAATCGATCGGGCGACCCTTGCCGGGGCGGCCCAATATCGTCGTGACCCGTGCTGAGAATTTTCAAGCCGAGGGAGCGCACATCGTCGGCTCGCTGGAAGACGGCATTGCGCTTGGGCGCAAGCTTGCGGAAGAGCTTGGCGTTGGTGAAGTCTGCATCATCGGCGGCGGCAAGATTTATGCGCAGGCCTTGCCGCTAGCGGATCGCGTGCATCTGACGCGTGTGCTGGCGGAAATCGACGGGGACACGCATTTCCCGGAGATTAAGCCCGATGCGTGGCGTCTGGTGTCGTCGGAAGATGTGCCAGCCGGCGAAAAAGACAGCCATCCGACCCGTTATATGGTGTACGAAAAGCGTGTTGCGTAAAGCATAACATAGGAATTTTATTGCGCTTCCGTTGAAAGCGCGCCTCCCGATGCCTATAAAACGGTAACATTAGTTGATGACGGGGGTTTGCGCCTTGCTTTCCCGTCTTCCGGGAGCATCTCCGTTAGAAGCGCCGACGCGTTTTTGCCGGGGATGCGGGAAACAGAAGCTTAGAGGTGAGGATGCCCTGGAGCAATCAGAATGGCGGCGGCGGCCCATGGGGTGGCGGCGGCGGTGACAACAATAATAACAACAATAATAATGGCCCCTGGGGACAGGGCCCGAAGGGACCTCGTGGGGGTGGCCAGAATACACCACCTGATCTCGAAGATATTTTGCGCAAAGGCCAGGATCGCCTGAAGCAGGTATTTCCCGGTGGCGGCGGTGGGCGGAGCGGCGGCAATCGTCCGATCTATTTCCTGATCGGTGCGGCCTTGCTCGGCTTCTGGGTTTTCCAATCCGTCTATACGGTGCAGCCGGACGAGCTGGCGGTTGAACTTCGTTTCGGCAAGCCGAAGGATGAAGTTTCCGAGCCGGGCCTGCATTTCCATTGGTGGCCGATTGAGACCTATGAAAAAGCGCAGATCGTCGAAAAGCAGATCAATATCGGCGCTCAGGGGTCCCGCACGGCGACGCAAGGTCTGATGCTGACCGGCGACCAGAACATCGTGAACGTCCAGTTCTCGGTTCTTTATCGCGTGTCCGATCCGCGCGCCTATTTGTTCAATGTCGACAGCCCCGATGCGATGGTACAGCAGGTGTCCGAAAGCGCGATGCGTGAAATCGTCGGTCGCCGTCCGGCGCAGGACGTTTTCCGCGACAATCGTGCCGAGATCGCGCAGAGCGTTCGCAATATCGTGCAGCAGACGCTCGACAGCTATCAGGCCGGTATTCAGGTCAATGCCGTGTCGATTGAAGATGCGTCGCCGCCGCGTGAAGTGGCCGACGCCTTCGATGAAGTGCAGCGTGCCGAACAGGATGAAGACCGTTTCATCGAGGAATCGAACCAGTATTCGAACCAGAAACTCGGTCAGGCCCGCGGTGAAGCGGCCCAGCTTCGCGAAGAAGCAGCCGCCTATAAGAACCGCGTGGTTCAGGATGCCGAAGGTGAAGCGCAGCGTTTCAGCTCGGTCCTCAGCCAGTATGAAAAAGCGCCGGAAGTGACCCGGAACCGTCTCTTCCTCGAAACCATGGAACAGGTGCTTAAAAGCACCAAGAAAGTCATTGTGGAACCCGGAAAGGATGTCGTGCCCTATCTGCCGCTGAACGAACTGATGCGCCAGCAGCCGCGCGCAGGCACAACGCCGGGTGCAACCGTGACCACGACCCCCTCGACCGGCGGAGGTGCCCAGTAATGGCCCAGAACAGACTTCCGATCATTGCGGGTATCATCGCTGTCCTCGCCTTCCTGCTCTATTCCGCGACATTCATCGTTTCGGAGCGCCAGCAGGCCATCGTTCTTCGTTTCGGTCAGATCGTCAACGTGAAGACCGAGCCGGGCATCTATTTCAAGCTGCCATTCGGCTTCCTTGATGCCGATACGGTGCAGATGATCGATGACCGTCTGCTGCGTTTCGATCTGGACGATATCCGCGTTCAGGTTTCGGGCGGCAAGTTCTATGACGTCGACGCGTTCCTCGTCTATCGCATCACCGATGCGCGCAAGTTCCGTGAAACGGTTTCGGGCAGCACGCTCCTTGCCGAACAGCGTCTGCGCACCCGTCTCGATGCCGCTCTGCGCGGTGTCTACGGTCAGCGCGGCTTTGAAGCCGCCCTTTCGGAAGAGCGCGGCGACATGATGCGTGAAGTGCGCGATCAGCTGCGTCCCGATGCGACATCGCTTGGTCTGACCATTCAGGATGTCCGCATCCGTCGCACGGATCTGACGGCCGAAGTCTCGCAGCAGACCTATGAGCGCATGAAGGCGGAACGTCTGGCCGAAGCCGAGCGCCTGCGTGCCCGTGGCCGTGAAGCCGCCCAGCGCATCCGCGCCGTGGCAGACCGTCAGGTTGTGGAAACCATCGCCGAAGCGCGCAAGGAATCGGAAATCCTTCGCGGTGAGGGCGATGCGCAGCGCAGTGAAATCTACGCCGCCTCCGCATCGAAGGATCCGGGCTTCTTCGCCTTCTATCGTTCGATGGCCGCTTATCGCGAAGCGCTCGAAACGCCGGATACGACGCTGGTTCTCTCGCCGGATTCGGAGTTCTTCAAGTTCTTCCGTGATGCTGGCGGCAAGCTGGCAACGCCTTCGCAGTAAAACGCGGGAACAGCTCTCATGAGCGATTTTTTAGCCGCCGTAGGTCTTCTCTTCGTTATCGAGGGGCTGCTCTACGGCGGCTTTCCTTTTTTCGCCAAGAAACTCGCACGCGAGGCGAGTGAAGCCCCGGAAGGCGCATTGCGCATTGCCGGTATCGCGGCGCTGGCCATCGGCGTCGGCATCGTCTGGCTTGTCAGGGGATAAGCCCCTTGGGCTCCGTTATTTATGGCCATTCGCCTGTACGGGGCCGCAAACAGGCCTTAATTTACGGCGATCTAACCTTTAGGTTATTTGCGTAGATATACAGGATCGGAGCAGAGCTTTATGGCAATCGTACCGAAGGCGGGATTCGCTCGCACCCTATTCGCAACCGTGGCAATGGGCGCGCTGGCTGTCACCGGAACGCTGACGGTCGCAACGCCGCCCGCCCTTGCGCAGGACGCTGCCGTGAAAGGCATTCAGGGGCCGGGTTCTGTCGCCGATCTTGCGGAAGGGCTTCTGGATGCGGTGGTGAATATCTCCACGTCGCAGACCGTAAAGGACGATGGCGGCGAGGGCGATGGTCCCGTGCCCATGCCGAAAGTGCCGGAAGGCTCTCCGTTTCAGGAATATTTCAAGGATTTCTTCAACAACAAGGATGGCGAGCAAAGCGACGAATCCCGCAAGGTTCAGTCGCTTGGATCGGGCTTCGTCATCGATGCCGAAAAAGGCTTCGTCGTCACCAATAACCACGTCATTGCGGATGCCGACGAGATTGAGGTCAATTTCAACGACGGCACCAAGCTGAAAGCCGATCTGGTCGGCAAGGATATCAAGACCGATCTTGCTGTCCTGAAAGTCGATCCGGCCAAGCACAAGCTCAAGGCCGTGCAATTCGGCAATTCGGAAAAGGCGCGCATTGGCGACTGGGTTCTGGCCATCGGCAATCCGTTCGGGCTTGGCGGAACTGTGACCGCCGGTATCATTTCGGCCCGCAAGCGCGATATCAATTCCGGCCCCTATGATGACTTCATCCAGACGGATGCTGCCATCAATCGCGGCAATTCGGGCGGGCCGCTGTTCGATATGAGCGGGCAGGTGATCGGTATCAATACGGCGATCATTTCGCCTTCGGGCGGCTCCATCGGCATCGGCTTTGCCATTCCGGCTGAAATGGCCGTGGGCGTGATCGATCAGCTGAAGGAGTTCGGCGAGGTCAAGCGCGGCTGGCTCGGCGTCCGCATCCAGCCGGTGACGCAGGATATTGCCGACAGTCTCGGTCTGAAAGAACCGAAAGGCGCGCTGATTGCAGGGCTGATCGAGAATTCCGGCGTGGATAATACGGCGCTGAAGGCCGGTGATGTGGTCATCGGCTATGAAGGAAAGCCGGTAGACACCGCGCGCGATCTGCCGCGCCTCGTGGCTGAAAGCCCGGTCGGCAAGGAAGTGGAAATCAAGGTTGTTCGGGATGGCGCGGAACAGACCATCAAGGTGAAGCTCGGACGCCTTGTCGAAGACGACAAGAGCACGGAAGCCGTTAGTGAAGACCAGGCGCCTGCACCGGATGGAACGGAAGGCGAAGACGGCGAGGAAGCGCCTGCCAAGCCGAAGAAGGAGCAGAAGAGCGAAGCCACCGGCCCGACCGTGCTTGGCATGAAGCTGTCCGCGCTCGATGACAATGTTCGCGGCGAGTTCGGCATTGCCGAAGATGTGCAGGGCGTGGCCATTCTTTATGTCGCTCCGGGTTCGGCTGCGGGCGACAAGCGCGTTGAAACCGGCGATGTCATCGTCGATATCAATCAGGTCACCGTCAAAGCGCCGGAGGACGTGAAGAAGCGCATCGATGCGCTGCGGCGGGAAGGGCGCAAGAATGCGCTGCTCATGCTGGCGTCGCGCTCCGGCGAGCTGCGTTTCGTGACGGTTCGGATCGACTAGCACTTCGATAAGATAGAATTGGAGCGGCGCTGCGGATCATCCGCAGCGCCGTTTTCATTTGCGATTTGAATCAAATAGCGGCAAGTGCTGAGAATGAGATTCAATGCCCGGTCGGGCGAGGGAGCGGTGCGGGTTTGGAAACTGTCGATATTGTCGTGATAGGCGCGGGCGCAGCCGGGATGATGTGCGCCATCGAAGCGGCCAAGCGCGGACGTTCCGTACTGGTTGTCGATCATGCCAAGGCAGCGGGCGAGAAAATCCGCATATCCGGCGGCGGCCGGTGCAACTTCACCAATATTCACGCCAGCCCGAAGAATTATCTGTCGCGCAATCCGCATTTCTGCATCTCGGCCTTGAGCCGTTATACGCAGCGCGATTTCATCGCCTTGGTCGAGCGGCATCGCATTGCCTATCATGAAAAGACGCTCGGACAGCTCTTCTGCGATGGGTCGGCCACGCAGATCATCGACATGCTGCTTGGCGAAATGAAGCGTCATGGCGCGCGGCTGAAACTCTCCTGCGGTGTCGAAACTGTGGCCAAGACAGCCGATGGCTTTGAACTGCGGCTGACGGAAGGCGGTGTTCGCACGACGGTCAGATGCCGTTCCGTGGTCGTTGCCTGTGGCGGCAAATCGATTCCCAAAATGGGCGCGACCGGCTTCGGCTACGATATCGCCGAACAATTCGGACTGCGGCTGGTCGAGACGCGTCCGGCGCTGGTCCCGCTCACCTTTGAACCCAATACGCTGGAACGCCTGAAGCCGCTGGCCGGTATCGCCGTCGATGCGGTGGTGTCCTGCGGCAAGACGAGCTTTGCCGAGGCCATGCTGTTCACGCATCGGGGCATCAGCGGGCCGTCCATCCTGCAGATATCATCCTACTGGAAAGAGGGTGATGAGATCCGCATCAACATGTTACCGGGTACAGACCTGTTCGAAACTTTGCGCGCCCAGCGCGCGCAAAATGGCAAGCAGGCCTTGCAGACAGCGCTCGGCCTGCATCTGCCGAAGAAACTTGCGCAGACAATTGCCGAGGAAAACGGCGCAAGCGGGCAGCTCGCCGATATGTCCGACAAGCTGTTTCGCCGCGTGGAAGCCGCTGTCCAAGGCTGGCGCATCAAGCCTGCCGGTTCGGAAGGCTATCGCACGGCAGAAGTGACGCTGGGCGGCGTCGATACGCGCGACCTCGATTCGCGCACCATGGAGGCCAAGTCTGTGCCGGGCCTCTATTTCATCGGCGAAGTGGTCGATGTTACCGGCTGGCTTGGTGGATATAATTTCCAGTGGGCTTGGTCGTCGGGCTGGTGCGCCGGTCAAGTCGCATAACACTACAGTGCAAATTCGTGATGCCGGACTGCAAAGAGCAATTTTCTGCGTTCCGGTGCTCACGTACCCTTAAGTACGCTCCGCTCCGGTACTCGAAAATCACTCTTTTCGCCACGGCCTGACGAATTTTCAGCTGTAGTGTTCGGCCCGGAGGCGAATTTCTATTCGACGAAATCCGCTTTCCTGTAACCCTGAATGTAGAGAAGGGCGGTGAGGTCGCCATGGTCGATCCGCACCTTGGCTTGCGCCGCCACTGCCGGTTTGGCATGAAGCGCCACACCTGTTCCCGCGAGCTGGATCATGCCGAGATCGTTGGCGCCATCGCCGACCGCGATTGCGTCTTCGGTTGACAGGCCGAGACGGTCAGCGATTGCTTCCAGCCGTTCCACCTTGGCTTCGCGGCCCAGAATGGGTTCCGCAACAACGCCGGTAAGCTGGGCGCCATCGTCCAGAAGAAGATTGGCGCGGTCTTCATTGAAGCCGATCATTTCGGCAATACGGTGGGTGAAGGACGTAAAACCGCCGGAGACGAGCGCGGTATAGGCGCCGTGCTTGCGCATGGTCCGCACCAGTTCCGGGCCGCCGGGGGTGAGCGTGATGCGGGTGGCGATCACCTTGTCGATAACCTGAAGCGGCAGGCCTTTCAGCAGCGCAACGCGTTCCCGCAAGGCTGGTTCAAAGGCGATTTCACCATTCATGGCGCGGGCGGTGATCGCAGCCACATGGTCGCGCAGGCCTGCTTCTTCCGCCAGTTCGTCGATGCATTCCTGCTGGATCATGGTGGAATCCATGTCGGCGATCAGGATTTTCTTGCGGCGGCGATCCTGCGCCTGCACAACCACATCGACCGGTGCGCCATCGAGTGTCGCGCGCAGCGCAGCCTCGGCGTCTTCGGCGCTCAAGCCGGTTGGCAGAGGAATATCGCAGGCAATACCATCTGCAAGCCAGTAAAGTCCTGTTGCATTCACTGCCGCTGACGCTTTAATCCCGAGCGACGGAACAAGAGCGGCCTTGGCCGGGTTGGCGATCAAAGTGGCAACGAGCGAAGCGGATGCAGACATGAGGGAGCGATTCCTGCGATGAGTGAGGAGGCGATCAAGAATGCCATCCTGATAGCTGGCCCAACGGCCAGCGGCAAGTCGGCACTTGCCATTCATATGGCAAGGGAGACCGGCGGTTTCATCGTCAACACCGATTCCATGCAGGTTTATGATGTGCTCGATCTGCTGACGGCGCGCCCCGGCGCAGACGATCTCGCCGCTGCTGAGCATCATCTCTACGGCCAAGTTCCGCCATCGGTCTCCTATTCCACCGGCAAATGGTTTGCCGATGTTGCATCCCTTCTGGCGCGGTCCGAGCTGGAAGGCCGAACCCCGATTTTTGTCGGCGGTACGGGGCTTTATTTCCGCGCGCTCCTGGGCGGTCTGTCGCAAATGCCGGAAGTTGCGTCAGATGTGCGCAACCATTGGCGCGCCCGCATGGAAGCGGAAGGCGCAGAAGCGTTGCATCGGGCTTTGTTGGAACGCGACCCGCAGATGGCTGCGACGCTTCAGCCGACCGACAGTCAGCGTATCGTGCGGGCGCTGGAGGTGATTGAAAGCACCGGAAAATCCCTGAGCGTATGGCAGCAAGCCAGGGGGCGCGTTCTGGTGGATGACCAGTCGGCGCGCAAACTCGTGCTTTTACCGGAACGGGGCTGGCTTTCCGAACGCATTGCGCGGCGCTTTGCCTTGATGTGGAACAATGGCGCTATCGACGAAGTGAAGGCGCTGTTGTCCTTGCAGCTCGATCCGGCGCTGCCTGCCATGAAGGCTATCGGCGTTCGCGAGATCAGCGCTTTCCTCGATGGCGCCATGACCAAAGACGAGGCCATTGAGCGGTCAGTCATTGCAACACGGCAATATGCCAAGCGCCAGTCGACCTGGTTTCGCAATCAGCTTGATAAAAGCTGGAGTTTTTTAAGTAATTCTGATGAAGCACTACTTCAATTAACGACACTGAAATAACTCGCTGGCAATCTCCGGTAAGGAGAGGCGGGCGCGAAATATGCGGTTTCATAAATCGGAGCGGGCATTTTTCATTCTGATTATTTTGATGTGCGGGATAGGCATTCTGCTCTATCGCGTGCATGTCGATCTGGGTGCGCTTGCAGCCAGCCCTCTTGATGCGTCCGCTTCCGAACTGGTGACTTCTCTCGGACGGCTCAACCATGCGGCGATCTGGGTTCTCATTGCCTCTGTCGTTTGCGGGCTTCTGCTGATCTATCCGCAGATACGCACCGAGGCGCTGGATCGCGGCAAGTTGCAGATCATCACCCAGGATTTGTCCGAACGCTCGCAAACGCTCGAACATGCCGCCCTGACTGACAGTCTGACCGGCATGCAGAACCGGCGTTATTTCGACGAGGCGTTGAAGGAATATCTGGTCCAATTCGACCGTATCCAGCGGCCCGTCGGCCTGATGATTATCGATCTCGACCACTTCAAGGCCGTCAACGACACCCATGGACACGATATTGGCGACGTGGTGTTGCAGGAAGTCGCGCGTTGCCTGCGCGATTATACCCGCTATCACGATGTGGTAGCGCGTCTTGGCGGCGAGGAATTCGCCGTGCTGGCGCCCAATATGGATGCAGAGCTGATGATCAAGCTCGCCAATCGTATCCGCAAGGCCATTGCGGCGCTGGAAATCGATCTTGGCGATGTGAAGCTGACGGTCACCGTCAGTATCGGCCTTGCGGTATGGGACCGGCGCGAAACGTCGAAGGATCTTTATCGTCGCGCCGACAAGATGCTCTATGCCGCCAAGAATATGGGGCGCAATCGCGTCTGCGCGTGATGCGCTAACACGCAGCGCCTTCCGTCAGCCTTCAAAATCCTTGCGAAAATTGCGCACCAGATCGCCAAGCTTCTTCATGCTTTGGGCGGTCTCGCTGTTATGGGAGACGACAGGTGCCGGTCGCTCCGGTGCAAGCGGTGTTGTGGTGACGGTCTCCAGCCTGCCGATTGTCGCAGGCTTTCCCAACAGGTCGCTATCGTCGGACGGCTTTTCCGGCGCGCCGGTCTGCGCATTGTTTTCAAACGAGCGAAGCCGATCCACGATACGGTCGAGCGCGATCTTGTCATCGACCTGCCGGGATGATGTCAGGCTTTCGGCCTTGCGGCGTCCCGGCAGCTGATGCGGCGGGACTGTTTCGAATGTGAGCCGCATCGGTGTCGAAAAGGCTTCACCGAAGGCAATGGCTTCACGGTTGGCAATCGACGAGAGAAACCCGGCCATGCTGCGCGCACCGCCGCGCAGCGCGCCTTTGATGATCTCCTGATCGCGCTCATTGCCCAGACGCATTGCGAAGATGGAGTTGCACTGCGAGAGAATGGTGGCGTCCAGCTCGCCGGGGCGCTGACTGATCACGCCAAGATAGGAGCCATATTTACGCCCTTCCTTGGCAATGCGGGCAATGGCCTGTCGCGTCGGCCAGAAACCGGCGTCTTTGTCGGCTGGTATATAGCGGTGCGCTTCCTCGCAGATGACGAGGGTTTGCAGGCTGCCTTCGCTCGACATGGCAATGTCGAATGCAAGGCGGCACAGGACCGAAGCAACCGCGTTGACCACTTCGGACGGTAGGCCCGCAAGCTGGAAGGTGCAGATCGGCTTGCCATTATGCGGAATGCGGAAAATGCGCGCGATCGCCTGACGCATGGTTTCCGGCCCACCGGTGACGGCGAACATGAAGCGGAAACGCGGATCGCTGGCGATAGATTCCAGCCGTGCTTTCAGGTTGCGCAGATAGGGCCGCTCCGCCTTGCTGTCGAGAAGGCCGATCCTGTCTTCGATCAGGGTGAGGAGATCGCGCAGGCGATAGGCAATGGGCGTATCGACGCTGACCGTCCTGTCCGACAGTTTGCGCCGCAGGGTCTGGCGACCGCCGGTTTCGCTGTCATTGGTCTTTTCGCGGGCAAGCTGCACGAGGTCGCGCAATATGTCGTATTCCGTCGGCTCTGGCGTGCGACCGCGAAAGATCACATCGGCAAATTCGTCCAGCCGCAGCATCCAGAACGGCAATTCGATATTGGTCTGGTCGACAGCAATGGCGAGGTCTGGAAACGCGCCCGCAAATTCATTGTGCGGATCGAGGATCAGAATGCGCAGATCGGGCCGCTGCAAGACGATGCGGCGCAAGAGCAGCATGACAGCGCTGGATTTGCCCACACCCGTGGTGCCGACAACGGCAAAGTGCCGCGAGATGAGGTCTTCAACCGAAACATAGGCCGGGACCGAGGCGTCTTGTGTCAGCGCGCCGATGGGCACGCTTGTCTGGCCCATCTGGGCATAGACTGCGGAAAGGTCGGAGGCGCGGATACGGTGGGCGATGGCGCCGGGATAGGGATATCGGGAAATGCCGCCGCTGAACGACATAGCGCCGTCCGGTTCGCCGCGCACTTCACCGAGAAACTCGACATGGACATGGACGATGTTATCGCCGCCGCGCGTCCAGACATTATCGGGCACGGTGACATTATGGACGAGGCCGACCAGACGGTTGCCGCCCGACTGAATCGAGATCAGCTGACCGACGGTCCAGTAGTCATCAGATGCGGTGGAGGAGGGGCCGGACAAAGCTGCGATAATCGCGCGCTCGCCGTCGCACTGGATGACGTGACCTTCCGTGCGGTTGCGTTGTACAAAGCCGCGGTCCTTCATTTCGGCACTGCCGTCAATATCCCCGCCCGTGTTCATTCCGCCAACTTTCATAAGAGCTATCTGATGAAGCTAGCAAATCCGGGTTGAAATAAAGTTATCGAGAGGGTGGGGTGAATCTTAAGAAAATATCACAGGGCCCATATTTATGCGTTGACGGCTTCTTTTCAGGCGATTAGTGTCCCGCCCCATGAACACGTTTATTATTCTTGTGGTACGGGCGCGCATGGGCAGGATGGTGTAACCATCCGGCGAAAGCTCCCATGCGCGAAAGACAGGCTCCCTCGGGGGCCTTTTTTATTATCCAAAAAAGCCCGATGGGCTAAATCCAACACCGAAATACTGACTAGACGGGAAGAGAACGATGACTGCAGGTAAACAAGAGGCGGAAGCGACCGCCGCAGGATCACAGGAAACAAGCCACCCACGCGAGATGACCGGCGCGGAAATGGTTATTCAGGCCATGATCGATCAGGGCGTGGAGAGCATTTTCGGTTATCCGGGCGGCGCAGTGCTTCCGATCTATGACGAACTGTTCCAGCAGGATAAGATTCAGCACATTCTCGTGCGTCACGAACAGGGTGCAGGCCACGCCGCCGAAGGCTATGCCCGCTCCACCGGCAAGGTCGGTGTGCTGCTGGTGACATCCGGCCCCGGCGCAACCAATGCGGTCACGCCGCTTCAGGATGCGCTGATGGATTCCATCCCGCTCGTCTGCATTTCTGGTCAGGTCCCGACCTCGTTGATCGGTTCCGATGCTTTTCAGGAAGCCGATACGGTTGGCATCACACGCCCCTGCACCAAGCACAACTGGCTGGTGAAGGACGTCAACGACCTGTCGCGCATTCTGCATGAAGCCTTCCACGTTGCATCCACCGGCCGTCCCGGTCCGGTGCTGGTCGATATTCCGAAGGACATCCAGTTCGCCAAGGGCATCTACACGCCGCCGCAGACCACGCCGCGCACCACGTACCGTCCGGTTCTCGACGGCAATGCGCAGGCGATCTCCGACGCCGTCCGTCTGCTCGCCACGGCCAAGAAGCCCGTCATCTATTCCGGCGGTGGCGTGATCAATTCCGGCCCGGCAGCTTCCCGTCTGCTGCGCGAGCTGGTCGAACTCGGCAATTTCCCGATCACCTCCACGCTGATGGGCCTCGGCGCCTATCCGGCTTCGGGTAAGAACTGGCTCGGCATGCTGGGTATGCATGGCACCTATGAAGCGAACATGACCATGCATGATTGCGATGTCATGCTGTGCGTCGGCGCGCGCTTCGACGACCGCATCACCGGTCGCCTCAATGCCTTCTCGCCGAATTCGAAGAAAATCCACATCGATATCGATCCGTCTTCGATCAACAAGAATGTTCGCGTGGATGTGCCGATTATCGGCGATGTTGCGCATGTTCTGGAAGATATGGTTCGCCAGTTCCGCGCTTCCGAAAAGAAGCCGGAAAAAAAGGCTATCGCCGCCTGGTGGGAGCAGATCGACCGCTGGCGCGCCCGCAATTCGCTGGCCTACACGCCGAACAAAGACGTCATCATGCCGCAATATGCCATTGAGCGGCTGTATGAACTGACCAAGGATCGCAAGACCTATATCACCACCGAAGTTGGTCAGCACCAGATGTGGGCTGCGCAGTTCTACGGTTTTGAAGAGCCAAACCGCTGGCTGACCTCGGGTGGCCTCGGCACGATGGGCTATGGCCTGCCTGCCGCGCTCGGCGTACAGATCGCGCATCCGGATGCGCTGGTTATCGACATTGCCGGGGACGCATCGATCCAGATGTGCATTCAGGAAATGTCGGCGGCCATCCAGCACAGCGCGCCGATCAAGATCTTCATCCTGAACAACCAATATATGGGTATGGTGCGCCAGTGGCAGCAATTGCTGCATGGCAATCGTCTGTCGCATTCCTATACGGAAGCGATGCCGGATTTCGTCAAGCTCGCTGAAGCCTATGGCGCGCACGGCATCCGTTGCGAAAAGCCGGGCGACCTCGATGCCGCCATTCAGGAAATGATCGATATCGACAAGCCGGTCATCTTCGACTGCCGCGTTGCCAATCTGGCGAATTGCTTCCCGATGATCCCGTCCGGCAAGGCGCATAATGAAATGCTGTTGCCCGACGAAGCCACCGACGAAGCCGTTGCCAATGCCATCGATGCCAAGGGCCGCGCGCTCGTCTGATCCGGAGGATTTGAAATCATGAATGCACAGAACCTAGCTTCCGGATCGGCCTACTTCATTGCAGCCGAGACACAGACCCCGGAAACCCATACGCTTGCCGTCCTCGTCGACAACGAGCCGGGCGTACTCGCCCGGGTGATCGGATTGTTCTCCGGCCGCGGTTACAACATCGAAAGCCTGACGGTTTCGGAAACCGAGCATGAGAAGCATCTGTCGCGTATCACAATCGTGACGCGTGGTACGCCGCATGTGCTTGACCAGATCCGCCACCAGCTGGCGCGCATCGTTCCGGTTCACCGCGTGGTGGATCTGAGCCATCGCGCGAGCGAACTTGGTCACGATCGCCCGATTGAGCGTGAACTGGCGCTGGTGAAAGTGGCTGGCAAGGGCGAAGCTCGCGCTGAAACTCTGCGTCTTGCCGATGCGTTCAAGGCCAAGGTGGTCGACGCGACGACGGATCACTTTATTCTGGAGATCACCGGCAAGACCGCGAAGATCGACCAGTTCATCTCGATCATGAAGCCGCTCGGCCTCGTGGAAATCTGCCGCACCGGCGTGGCAGCAATGAACCGGGGTCCGGAGGGGATGTAAGTATAGTTTTTCTGCCAAGGGTAGGATCGATACAATAAGGCTCAAAACCGGCACAATGTTTCGATTGTGCCGGTTTTTTATTGAGCTAATTTGTGCGGGTAAATCGGGTTCATCACATGTCTGTCGAAATATTTTTGGCGCTGATCGCCTTCGCTTTTGTTTCTTCGATCACACCGGGGCCGAACAATCTGATGCTGCTTGCTTCGGGGGTGAATTTTGGCTTTCGGCGCACGATCCCGCATATGCTGGGCATCGGTGTCGGGTTTTTCGGCCTGCTTCTGGCGGTGGGCTTCGGATTGGGTGTGTTGCTTGAAACCGTGCCGGCTTTCTATACCAGCCTGAAATTCGCTGGCGGCGCATATATGCTCTATCTCGCATGGAAAATCGCCACGTCACGCTCCATCGGGGAAGCGAAGGGTAGTGACGAAGGCAAGCCGATGACTTTCATGCAGGCCGCAGCCTTTCAGTGGGTCAATCCAAAGGCATGGGTGATGGCCGTTACCGGCATCGCCACCTATGCCACGCATGACAATTACTATCTGGCGGTGGCGCTGGTGAGCATCGCTTTCGCGCTGGTCAATCTGCCGAGCGTATCGGTCTGGGCTGGCTTTGGCATGTTACTGCGCAACTGGCTGGACGATCCGGTGCGTCTCAAATGGTTCAACATGGCCATGGCCTTGCTGCTGATCGCAAGCCTTTGGCCGATGTTACGGTAGAGCGCCGATCTGATTGTATCAGATCGGCGCTCTAAACCTTTGTTCTAACGCGCATCTTTTCCGAAAACCGTTTCACACTTTTCGGGATGCGCTCATAATCAGGAGCATGGCATGTCGGCACTTCCCACCTATGACGATGTTGCATCCGCAGCGAGCCAGATCGAAGGGCACGCGTTTCATACGCCGGTTCTGACTTCGACTGCGCTGAATGATGAGACGGGCGCAGAGTTCTTTTTCAAGGGGGAAAGTCTGCAGCGGATCGGTGCGTTCAAGTTTCGTGGTGCATTCAATGCCCTGTCGCGTTTCAGCGACGAGCAGAAAAAGCGCGGCGTCATCGCGTTTTCGTCGGGCAACCATGCGCAGGCAGTGGCCCTATCGGCAAAGCTGCTTGGCATTTCCGCCACCATATTGATGCCGGAAGATGCGCCGCAGTCCAAGCTTGAAGCGACGCGCGGCTATGGCGCGAATGTCATCACCTTCAATCGCTATAAGGATGACCGCGACGCTTTGACGAACCGTCTGGCGGAGGAGGGTGGTCTGACCCTGATCCCGCCGTATAATCATCCGCATATCATTGCCGGACAAGGCACCGCGACCAAAGAGCTGATCGAGGAAGTAGGCCCGCTCGACGCGCTGTTCGTCTGTGTCGGCGGTGGTGGGTTGATTGCCGGATCGGCGCTGGCCGCCAAGGCGCTTTCGCCCGATTGCGCGGTCTATGGCGTCGAGCCCGAAGCGGGGAACGACGTCCAGCAGTCGTTGCGTGCAGGCAAGATTGTGCGCATCGATACGCCGCAGACGCTGGCCGATGGCGCGCAGACGCAAGCACCGGGCGATCTAACCTTTGCCATTATCCGCGAAAAGGTGACGGATGTGCTGACGGTCAGCGATCAGGCGCTCGTTGATGGCATGAAGTTCTTTGCCCGGCAGATGAAGCTGGTGGTCGAGCCGACCGGCTGTCTGGCCTTCGCCGGTGCCCGCCAGATTGCGGATCAACTGCGCGGAAAACGCGTCGGCGTGATCGTCAGCGGCGGCAATGTCGACCTCTCTCGCTATACGGCTCTCCTGAATACGGCTGTTTGATCACGGTTTGATCTTGTTTTCGGGTCGCGAATCCTGTCTGAAAGAGCCATGCAGTTTTCACCGGAACAGGATCAGGCGCTCAAGGCCGTCGGACAATGGCTGAAAGAAGGGCGCAGTCCCATTTTCAGGCTGTTCGGTTATGCCGGAACGGGCAAGACGACACTTGCGCGCTATTTCGCCGAACATGTCGATGGCGATGTGCAGTTTGCCGCCTTTACTGGCAAGGCCGCGCAGGTTCTGCGTTCCAAGGGCGCCAGCAATGCGCGCACGCTGCATTCGCTGATCTATCGTCCGCGTGGCGAGGAAGCCGTTGAGGATGAGACGACCGGCAAGACGTCCATCGCACCGACATTCTCGCTCAACCGGCAAAGCCCGGTCGCCAAGGCGGCGATGATCGTGGTGGACGAATGTTCGATGGTGGACGAGGCGCTCGGGCGCGATCTCATGAGCTTTGGAACGCCGATCCTTGTGCTGGGCGATCCGGGTCAGTTGCCGCCGATTTCCGGCGGCGGATTTTTCACCGAACATGAGCCGAATTATCTGCTCACCGAGATTCACCGCCAGGCGCAGGACAATCCGATCATCCGCATGGCGCTCGATGTACGGGAAGGGCGTGAGCTGCCCTATGGCGATCACGGCGCGGCAAAGGTCATCAGCAAGAACGAAGTCAATCAGGACATGGTGCTGAAGGCGGATCAGGTGCTTGTCGGCACAAACCGCACGCGCCGTCGCTATAATCAGCGCCTGCGCGAACTGAAGGGCTTTACGGCTGACTATCCGCAGGCGGGCGACAAGCTGGTCTGTCTGCGCAACGACCCGGCCAAGGGGCTGCTCAACGGGTCGCTTTGGAAGGTCATGACCTCATCCAAGGAAACCGTGAAGCCCGGCATCAATCTGCTGGTCGCGCCGGAAGACGATGATCGCGGCGTTGCCAAGATCAAGCTTTTGAAGGCGCAGTTCGAAGACCCGGACAGCGAAATTCCGTGGCAGACCAAGAAGCGTTACGACGATTTCGACTATGGCTATGCGCTGACCGTGCACAAGGCTCAAGGCTCGCAATGGGACGATGTCGTGCTGTTCGATGAAAGCTATGCTTTTCGCGATACGCGGGAGCGCTGGCTCTATACAGCCATTACGCGTGCGGCCGAGCGCCTGACAATTGTAAAATAATCAACTCTCGATGGGTTTGGCGTTCAGCCACTCCCATGCGTCCTGTTCTTCGTCGGTTTCGAAAGAACGCATTTCGATGGAGAGGAAGGGCTGCATCAGGGTGATGCTGGCTTGTATCCACAACGGCCCTCCGACAATCGCATAGCGACGCAGATGTTTGAGCGATTTTGAGCGCATCGACAGCATGCTTTCGGAAAAAGCTGCGGTCCAGTCCACGCCTTCATAGCCGGTCAGGCGGATCAGAAGATCGATCTCGTCAAACTGCTCATAAGCCGCGTCGAGCAGACCGTAGAGATTCTCCAGCGATGAATCGTCCAGATGCCCTTCAATGGCAAAGGCGAACACATCATTCCGGTCTGTGGGAATGCGGCGGACAACGGGAATGTCCTCATTGCGCATCATCGGTCTCCAAGACTGTCTGAATTCCACTCAGGAATCAACGTTCGGACCGGGCGAAAGGTTGCGGATCGTTGTTCCAATTTTGCCGAGGGAAAGTTTGTCCTATGCTCGAAAGGTGGGAAACGGCAACATTTGGGGATGGGTCAACAGGTGCGACGGGAAAACACTCACACTTTCCTGCGGCGGGCGATATAAGAGCCTGACTCAAAAAGCGGCCTGTGCGCGCGAAAATGGTGATTTTCGAGTACCGGAGCGGAGCGTACTAAAGTACGTGAGCACCGGAATGGAGAAAATCGGCATTTGCAGCCACACAGGGCGGCTTTTGGAACAGGCTCTAAAGCGAAAAACCGATAATGGGAGAACTGCCTCCATGCCTGCGAAATTATCTGTCAATCTCAATGCCATTGCCATGCTGCGCAACCGTCGCGATCTGCCCTGGCCGAGCGTCACCGGTCTCGGACGGATAGCACTTGCGGCAGGAGCTGCGGGTTTGACGGTGCATCCGCGTCCGGATCAGCGCCATATCCGCTTTTCCGATCTTGGCGATATCCGCGCATTGATCGACGATGAATTTCCGCAGGCTGAATTCAATATTGAGGGCTTCCCGAGCGACGCTTTCCTCGATCTGGTCGAAAAGCACCAGCCGGAACAGGTGACCCTGGTGCCGGACGATCCGACACAGGCCACGTCCGACCATGGCTGGGATTTTCTATCGAAGGCCGATTATCTCGCGCCCATCGTGGCGCGGCTGAAGAAGGGCGGTATGCGCGTTTCGCTGTTCGCCGATCCCGATCCGCTGGGCTATGACAAGGCAAAGGCCATCGGCGCCGACCGTTTGGAATTCTACACCGGCCCTTATGGCGCGACCTATGACGATCCGGCTGTCGCAGCGCGTGAGCTGGACCGTATCGGCAAGGCCTCGGATGCCGCCGCAGCGCTCGGCCTCGAAATCAATGCTGGCCACGATCTGACGGTCGAAAATCTGCCCGCACTGGTCAAGCGCATTCCACAATTGAAAGAAGTTTCCATCGGACATGGATTGACGGCGGACGCTTTGACGTATGGTATGGCGGCGACAGTGGGACGTTTCAACGCTGCTTTGGCTGGGTAATTGGCACCTTCAATGCGCAAAATGCATAGCTTCGATCTGAGCTTTGCGAAAAGCGCATTTGTGCGAAAGCTCAACAAGCTATAGGCGTCCGCGGCTGGTTCATCCGCGTCAGGAGCGCGCAGGGACGTATGAGGGAAGCATTGATACGGTTTTCCGAAATCCGCATTCCGCATGGAATTGCCCCGGCGCGTTTTGCCTTCGGGGCTGCATCGGAGCGGCAGGTTTTTGCCGTTCGGTTCGGTGATTATGTTTGAATCCGATTGGGGCAAAGCTGCGGCACGGTTGTTGCAATCCGCAATCTTTTGCGGGCATTCCTGTGAGTGGGCTCCACACGCTATGATTTTCAGCCAGAATGATTTCAGGATGTTGCGAGGTGTCGGCAAATGAGCGACGAGCTGAACGGCCAGAACACGCAATCGCAATCCAACCCGCCGGATACGGCGGTCACGCCGCCGGTCGGCGGTGCAGCGGGCTCCGAAGCCGGTTTTGCCGCCGAAGAGAACGACCACCACAATGACAGCATGAAGACGCTGGTCTTGGGCGCTCTCGGTGTCGTCTATGGCGACATCGGCACCAGCCCGATCTATGCTTTTCGTGAAGCGCTGCATGCGGCGGCTTCCGATGGCGTCCTGTCTCGCTCCGATATTCTTGGCGTTGTATCGCTTATCTTCTGGGCGTTGACGCTTGTCGTCACGATCAAATATGTCCTGTTCGTTCTGCGCGCCGACAATAACGGCGAAGGCGGCATCCTCTCGTTGATGGCGCTGGTGCGTGGCGCGCTGAAGGGGCGTCCCAATCTCATTCTCGGTGTCGGCATTGTCGGCGCGGCATTGTTCTTCGGCGATGCTGTGATTACGCCAGCTATTTCGGTGCTTTCCGCAATGGAAGGGCTGGAAATCGTCGCGCCCAGCCTCACACCCTTCGTGGTGCCAATCACGGTCGTCATTCTCGTGACGCTGTTTTCGGTACAAAAGCTCGGCACTGGCAGGGTGGCAATCGTGTTCGGGCCGATCATGGCGCTGTGGTTTCTGGCGCTGGGAGCATCGGGCCTCTGGCATATTTTCGACGACCCCACGGTCATCTCCGCACTTAATCCTTATTATGCGGTGCGCTTTCTGGCCATCAGCCCCGGCATTGCCTTCATCACTGTGGGCGCGGTTTTCCTCGCCATGACGGGTGCGGAAGCGCTTTATGCCGATCTCGGCCATTTCGGGCGCAAGCCGATTGTACGCGCCTGGCTGTGGATCGTGTTTCCGTGTCTGGTGCTCAATTATTTCGGGCAGGCCGCCTTTATCCTGTCGCATGGCGAAGCGGCGGCTTTGCCGTTCTTTCAGATGCTGCCGAATTTCGCGCTTTTGCCGATGGTGCTGCTGGCGACGGCGGCAACGGTTATCGCCAGTCAGGCGGTCATAACGGGCGCTTATTCCGTGGCGCGACAGGCGGTGCAGCTCAATATTCTGCCGCGACTGGAAATTCAGCATACGTCCGAAAAACTGCACGGGCAGATTTATATTCCGCGCGTGAACCTCGTGCTCGGCCTCGCCGTTGTCATTCTGGTGCTGGGCTTCGAGAAGTCGACCAATCTGGCCGCTGCCTATGGTATCGCGGTAACCGGCAACATGCTGGTGACGACCGTTCTGCTCTATATCGTCATGACGCGGATCTGGAATTGGCCGGTGGGGCGCGCCCTGCCTTTGATGCTGGGCTTCCTCCTGATCGACGTCATGTTCTTCAGCGCCAATATCATCAAGGTGCATGACGGCGGCTGGGCTTCCATCGGTATTGCTGCCGTGCTCGTCATCATCATGTGGACCTGGGTGCGGGGCACGCGGCATTTGTTCCTCAAGACGCGCAAGGGCGAAGTGCCGCTCGATCTCATCGTCGAGCAGATGGCCAAGCGTCCGCCGACCATTGTGCCGGGAACAGCCGTCTTCCTGACCGGCGATCCCAAGAGCGCGCCGACCGCGCTGATGCACAGTCTGAAGCATTACAAGGTGCTGCATCAGAACAATGTCATCCTGACCGTCGTCACGGCTTCGAAGCCGTGGGTATCAAGCGCCGATCGTGCCCGCGTCTCGCAATATAACGAGCGCTTCATGCAGGTGACGCTCAAATTCGGCTATATGCAGCAACCGAATATCCCGCGCGCGCTTGGCCTTTGCCGCAAGCTCGGTTGGAAGTTCGACATCATGACGACGTCCTTCTTCCTCTCGCGACGCTCGCTCAAGGCTTCGGTGCATTCCGGCATGCCTCTGTGGCAGGACAAGCTGTTCATCCTGCTGGCGCGAACGGCCTCGGACGCGACCGAATATTTCCAGATTCCAACGGGCCGCGTGGTGGAAATCGGTACGCAGGTGAATATCTGATCGGGAATTCACTTTAATAGCCGTCTGTTTATCAGGGCGTCATCTGAGAACTTGATTCCGGATGACGCCCTTTCTCTTTGTTTTTATTGCTCATTTATCGCGTGATCGAGATCTTTCAGGTCGCCGTTTCGACCGTTCGCGAAAAGGGCAATTATCCTCCGAATTTCTCAAAAATCTCGCTTGACCGCCTATGCGGCAAGGGCTAATAGAATGGGAACCGTACCGTACGGTACAAGAGGAGGAAGTAATCCGTGACTGATGGAAGCGACGAATTGCAGGCTCAAAAGCAGCAGGCTCTTTCGCCGCGTCAGAACGATGTTCTGGAGCAGGCGTTGCGCCTTCTTGTCGAAGGCGGAGACCGCGCTTTGACGACGGCGAGCATTGCGCGCGCCGCCAACTGCTCCAAGGAAAGCCTCTATAAATGGTTTGGCGACCGTGACGGTCTTCTGACGGCGATGGTTCGCTGGCAGGCCTCCAAGGTTCGCGTCGTGCCGCTGGCGCGCGAGAAGCTTGACGCGGAATCGCTGTTCTCCAGTCTGGAGCACTTCGCCCGCGACTGGTTGCTGGTGCTTTCGGGCCGCACGTCGATCGCGCTGAACCGTCTCGCGGTCAGCCATGCGGCTTCGGCCAAATCGGCACTGGGCGATATCGTTCTCTCCAATGGACCGGTGGCCATGGCCCAGCGCCTGAAGCCAATCCTTGAAATGGGGATGGAAGCGAAGCTGCTCGCTTTCGACGATATCGATGAAGCATTTCGCACGTTTTTCGGGCTTGTGGTCCGGGACATGCAAATCCGGTTGCTGTTGGGCGACCGGCTGGAACTGACTGACGATGTGGTCATCCGGGACGCCCGGCGCGCCACAAAGCAGTTTTTCGCTCTGTATGGGGCATGACCTGATCGGCTGACACAAGAAGGCCAGGGAACAAACTGAAACGAAGGGAATTGGAAATGCGCGTTTATTATGACCGGGATGCGGACGTTAACCTGATCAAGTCGAAGAATGTGGTTATCGTTGGCTACGGCAGCCAGGGCCGCGCCCATGCGCTGAACCTGAAGGATTCCGGTGCTGCCAATGTGCGCGTCGCCCTTCGCGAAGGTTCCGCAACCGTCAAGAAGGCCGAGGCTGACGGCTTCCAGGTGATGAACGTTGCCGATGCCGCCAAGTGGGCCGACCTCATGATGATGGCGACCCCTGACGAGCTGCAGGCCGACATCTACCGCGACCACATCCACAGCAACCTGCGCGATGGCGCCGCGATTGCTTTCGCCCACGGCCTCAATGTTCATTTCGGCCTCATCGAGCCGAAGAAGTCGGTCGACGTCGTCATGATTGCGCCGAAGGGCCCAGGCCACACGGTTCGCGGCGAATACCAGAAGGGCGGCGGCGTGCCTTGCCTGATCGCCATCCATCAGGATGCTTCCGGCAATGCCCATGACCTCGCTCTGTCCTATGCTTCAGGCGTGGGTGGCGGTCGTTCAGGCGTCATCGAAACCACCTTCAAGGAAGAGTGCGAAACCGATCTGTTCGGTGAGCAGGCTGTTCTCTGCGGCGGCGTGGTCGAACTGATCCGCACCGGTTTCGAAGTTCTGGTTGAAGCCGGCTATGCGCCGGAAATGGCTTACTTCGAGTGCCTGCACGAAATGAAGCTGATCGTGGACCTGATCTACGAAGGCGGCATCGCCAACATGAACTACTCGATCTCGAACACCGCTGAGTGGGGCGAATACGTCACCGGTCCGCGCATCATCACGGCCGAAACCAAGGCTGAAATGAAGCGCGTTCTGAAAGACATTCAGACCGGCAAGTTCACCTCCGATTGGATGCAGGAATGGAAGGCTGGCGCCGCTCGCTTCAAGGGTATCCGCCGCAACAACGATGCGCACCAGATCGAAGAAGTCGGTGGCAAGCTGCGCGCCATGATGCCGTGGATTGAAAAGAACAAGCTGGTCGACAAGGCTCGCAACTAATCGTTCGAGCTTCCATGACAAGCAAGAAGAGGGGGCGTTTCATGCGCCCCCTTCATTACTTGGCGCGGGATGGTTGTATTGATCGCGAATAAGCCGCGAACGAAAAGAACCAAAACTCTGCGTCAGCTTTCCGTTTCATGCACTTCGAAGGCCAAAAGAATTTCGAATAGCTTTATTCCGCAGAAGCATGGGAAAAGCTGTTCTCGTTGGTCTAAAATTGCGCTAGAGCTTCCCCCTATTAGCTGGGGTTTGAGGAGAGCTAGCTAGTACGAATTCCATCAGATGGATGGTTAAGTCTAATTGAGGAGATTTCCCGTGTTGGACTGGGAAAATGTTTTTGCAACGCGCTCCAAACGCATGCGCGCATCGGAAATCCGCGAACTTCTGAAGCTGCTGGAGCGTCCGGACATCATTTCGTTTGCTGGCGGCATTCCCGATCCGGCGCTGTTTCCGCATGAAGCTTTTCAGGCTGCCTATAAGGAAACGCTGACGGGTGCCGAGGCAAATGCCGCGCTGCAATATTCGGTATCCGAAGGCTACAAGCCGCTGCGCACATGGCTCGTTGGCGAGCTGGCCAAGATCGGCATTCCCTGCACCGAGGACAATGTTTTCATCACCTCCGGTTCGCAGCAGGCGCTCGATTATCTCGGCAAGCTGTTCATTTCGCCCCATGATACCGCGCTGGTGACTGCACCGACTTATCTCGGCGCCTTGCAGGCATTCAATGCCTATGAGCCGTCCTATGACACGCTTTCGATCACCGGCAATCGCACGCCTGAATCCTATGCGCAGGCCGCTGAAAAGGCTGGCGGCAAGGTGAAGTTCAGCTATCTCTCGGCTGATTTCGCCAATCCGACCGGCGAGACCGTCGATCTGGCAGGCCGTCAAAAGCTTCTGGCGCAGGCCGACGAGCTGAATATTCCGATCATTGAAGACGCAGCCTATCAGTATCTGCGCTACAATGGTGAAGCTATCCCGCCGATCCTTTCGCTCGACATCGCCCGCAATGGCGGCGACATCGAAAAAACCCGCACCATTTATTGCGGCTCGTTCTCGAAGACTCTCGCGCCGGGTCTGCGCGTTGGATACGTGGTTGCCTCGAAGGATGTTATCCGCAAGCTCGTGCTCATGAAGCAGGCAGCTGACCTTCATTCCTCGACCATCAACCAGATCGCGATTCATCATGTCGCGACGCATGGCTTCGAGGCGCAGGTTGCCAAGATCGCCAAGGTCTACAAGCATCGCCGTGACCGCATGCTGGAAGCTCTTGCCAAAAATATGCCGGAAGGCACCAGCTGGACCAAGCCTGAAGGCGGCATGTTCATCTGGGTCACTGTGCCGGAAGGCATGGATGGCGCGCAGCTGCTGGCATCATCCATCGAGACCGAAAAGGTCGCTTTCGTTCCGGGCAAGGCGTTCTTTGCCGATGGTAGCGGCGCCAACACGCTGCGTCTCAGCTATTCCTGCGCCAATGACGAAATGATCGATGAAGGCATCATGCGGCTTGGCCGCCTGATCCGCACGCACAGCAAATCTGCTGCTGCTTGATCATCGGAAGAGAATTGAAAGGGCCGGGTTCATCCCGGCCTTTCTTCATTGAAATGGTGAGTTGCAGCTGGTGCGCGGCCCGGCGAGCGGCTGGTAAGTGTCATCGGAGCTGCGATAGCTTCGATAGCGGTTTGAGCACCACTGCATGTGATTGACGCTCGGTCCGAAGCGCTTAACCTGCGGACGGGTGGATGGGCGCACTTCCAGCGGTTCGCCGTTTTTATAGCGCAACACGCCTTCGCCGGAGATATAGCTCTCGCTGTTGCGGCAGGTGACCGAGCCGTAACATCCCGGCGAATTCGGGCCGGGGCGATTGGTATTCGAGTTCGGATTGACGATTGGCGGTCTGGCTGGCTGTAATGAAGGCAGATAGGGCGTCTTGCGTAATTCGACAGCCATTGTTGGCGCGGCAAAGCCGACAGCAAACAGGCTGGAAATCATGGCTGCGCACAGGGCTTTCTTGAGCATTACAACCTTTGCCTTTCATGCATGGGAGGCGTGCATTCGCTCTCGCCATACACTTAATATGGGTCTTTTATCTTCCAAAATCATCCGCTCGGGGGAAAAATACCGACGCGACCAAGAAGTCCTTGCCAATCGCGATGCAAGTGGCGAGATTGCTCGCACATGTTTACGATAGCCACATTCAATGTCGAGAATCTGATGCGCCGGTTCGATTTCTCCGGCTTCCGCAACGAATTGCATCAGGACCGCAGCCTGCAATTGTTCGAGATCGGCGACGAGGCGCAATACCGCCTGTTGGAACAGGCGCGAGCGGTAGCCCATGCCGACGACACAAGGCAGATGACGGCGCTGGCAATCGCCGAAACCCGCGCCGATATTCTGTGCTTGCAGGAAGTCGATAATCTGGCCGCGCTCAACGCCTTCGAATATGGTTATCTTTTTAAGATGATCGGCCACGGTTACCGGCACAAATATCTGATCGACGGCAATGACAGCCGGGGTATCGATGTGGCCGTGATGATCAGGGACACGACCCGCGACGGCCAGCCCATTGAGGTGGGTGAGGTCACCAGCCACGCGCATCTGACCTATACCGATTTTGGCCTTTACGAGCCTGTTCTTGCAGAACTGGGCATCGAGCCGCATGACCGCATTTTCAGACGGGATTGTCTCAATGTGGATTTGCGCATTGCAGGCAAGCCGCTCTCACTTTTCGTGACGCATCTCAAATCCATGACCGGCGCGCGCAACGGTTTTGACGGGCGCACCGCATCATCGCCGGTTCGTAAAGCCGAGGCGCGAGCGATCCGCCGCATCATCGAGGACAAGTTCGGACCGGCCAAGGCGGCAGACCGGCGCTGGCTGATCTGTGGCGATTTCAACGATTATCGCGAGCGTATCGTCGTCGGGGGTGATGAATGGAACGGCTATGAATTCACGCCGGTTCAGGAAGAGGAAAGCGCGCTCGACGTGCTGCTCGGCGATGGCTTTGCCGTCAACCTCGTGGAGCGTCGCCCCGTCATGGATCGCTGGACGCTCTATCACACACGCGGACCACAGGAGCGACATCTTTGTCAGCTTGATTACATCCTGGCGTCACCCTCATTTGCTTTTAAGAATGAAAGCGCGGTGCCGCAAATCGTCAGGCGCGGCCAGCCCTGGCGCACGGTCTTTCCGCCAGACCAGCAGGTGGAACGCTATCCGCGCACGGGCTGGGACCGGCCTAAGGCCAGCGATCATTGCCCGGTTGCCGTCACGCTGAATATTGTCTGAGAAACAGGATAGTGCCGCGATGGATCATGTGCGGGAAAATACGGTTCATGTCATCGATGATGTGGATGTCCGCATCGTTCCGGGACCGCTTGAATATGCGCAGCAGCATGAACAGGCGATAGCGATCAACTGGCAGCGTGAGCAGGCTGCAAAACCAGCCCTGTTCGATGGCGAAATCTTTCTGGCGCCGGAGGCGAGACTGATCGGCGGCGTCTTGCAGGCCGGGTTCAAGCGCAGCAGTTTTGCGACGCTGATGCATTGGCGCAATGATCCGGAGCCGGTCCGTCCGTGGCATATCTTTGGTGTGGGCGTCATCGTTTCGGGCGAGGGGCATTTGATCGCGGCTCGCATGGGTATGCGGAATGCTGGCGGCGGACGCATCTATTTCCCGGCAGGCTCAATCGACGATAATGACATTGTCGACGGGCGCGTGGACTACGTCGCCAATATGCAGCGCGAAGTGCAGGAGGAGACTGGGCTTGATCTGGCCGACGCAGAAGGCGAGGCGCAGCTGAACCTGGTGACCGGCAATCGCAGCATCGCGCTCTTCCGCCGCTATCGTTTCGATGCACCGTCGCGGGAGCTGGTTTCCGGTATTGAGAATTTCGTGTCTGCGCAGACCGAGCCGGAGCTTGCAGAGATCATTCCGATCAAGGCAGCAGGCATGATGGGCGATGCCACACCGTCTTATGTTCGCGCTTTTGCCGACTGGCATTTCAACCAGTGACGAAATAAGCCAGACGGACAGATGACAGGGCCGATAAATTGGCTATGCTCGCATTGAATTCTATAAATGTGATGCTTGAATGCAATCGTTGAAAACACTGGTTCTGGGTGGTTTCCAGAAAAGTGTCGAGGGGAGAATGAGGGATGAGCGAAGCCGCCGTTTCCGGCCGTTTTTATGAGATTTTCGACGTTTTTGCCGAGAAAGCTCTGGCGGGAAATCCGTTGGCCGTCGTCCATGACTGCGAAGGGCTGAATGATGCCCGCATGCAGGCCATCGCCCGCGAGTTCAATCTTTCCGAGACCGTCTTTATTTTTCCGCCTGCCAATCCGGCGCATGAAGCTGCCGTGCGGATTTTTACCCCTGACTACGAACTGCCTTTCGCCGGTCATCCGACGGTGGGGGCGGCCGTTTCGCTGGCACGCCGCCGCAACACGGGCGACGAGGCCGACCGGCTTGTTGCGCTGGAGGAAAAGGTGGGCATTGTGCGCTGCGGTGTTATCCTGGGTGACAATAGCGCCTTTGCCGAATTCGATCTGCCGCGCTTGCCGGAAAAGGTGGACGTGCGGGTCGAAAAAGAAGAAGCCGCCGCTGCCATCGGGCTTGGAACCCACGAGATCGGTTTCGAGAATCACGTTCCCGGCATCTGGAGCGCGGGCACGCCCTATCTGCTCGTGCCGGTTCACAATCTCATCGCCGCGGCCAAGGTGTCGATTGATCCGGTTTATGTGACCGAAAGTCTGCCGCATGTCGATGGTCGCCCGCTGCCGATCTATGTCTATTGCCGTGAGACGATCCTCTTCAACAGCAATTATCATGCGCGCATGTTCGTGACCGGCGCCAATGTCTATGAAGATCCGGCGACGGGTTCGGCAGCTGCCGCCTTTGCCGGAATGATCCAGCAGAACGACAAGCCAGTCGACGGCAGCTCGCAATGGTGGGTTGAGCAGGGCATGGAAATGGGGCGTCCGTCGCTCATTCGGCTCGAGCTCGATGTCAACGGGCAGAAGCTGACGGGTGCGCGCATTGGTGGAACGGCAGTCAAGATCGCCGAGGGCCGGCTTTTCATCTGACGCAATTTTCTTTCGCGTCCTTGATCACTGTCAAGGCGATCTGCCTACTCTATATTAGGATGTGAAGAAGAGCTTTTCAGGAGACGACGCGCCATGATGATCAAGGAAATGTCGGACTACGATCTTCGCGACATGATTCAGAATTCGCATGTAGGACGATTGGCTTATATTCTGGATGATCGCCCCGTTATCGTACCGATGAGTTTCCGGTTCAATGGCGGATCGCTTTATTCCTTCACGACCGACGGACAGAAGACCGAAGCCATGCGCAAGAACGATGCCGTCTGCATCCTCTTCGACCACATCGTATCGCGAACCGAATGGAAAACCGTGGTTTTGCATGGTCGTTATCGCGAGATTGCCAGAGAGGACGAGAAAGCGGCCATCGTTGGTATCATGTCTGCCGAGCCGACATGGTGGGAACCGGCCTATACCAAGACCATCACCAAGGAAGGCGACGTCCGCAAGATGGAGCCGGTTTTCTTCCGGGTGGATATCGAAAGCGCTAGCGGTCACCAGACAAGCTGACCGCCACGGCTTACACTTATCGAACAACAAGCACTGGAACAGTGCTGCGCGTGACGACTTCATAGGTCTGGCTGCCAAGCAGCAGGCCTTTGAAACCGCGCCGCCCATGCGAGGCCATCACGATAAGATCGCTGGCCAGTTCAGTTGCCGATTCGATGATGGCCGTTGCCGGGTGCTGGGCAACCACGTGCAGGGTGTGGATTTCCGCACCGGCTTCGGCTGCCAGTTCACGGGCGCGTGCCAGTGTGGTCTCGGCAAAATCCTTCCATTCCTGTTCGAAACGTTCGATGAAAGCGGGACTGTCGGTCCAGCCGCCGGGCAGGCCCGACACGGAATAGGGGGCGGTCACCGTTACAACCGTAACCTTCGCGCCAACGGCTTTGGCCAGTTGGAATGCGTGTACGAGACCGCGCTCGGCAAATTCCGACCCGTCGGTTGTGGCGACAATATTCTTGTACATGAGCCCTCGCTTCGTCAGATTCGGCTTTAAGCTAGTGCTTAAAATGAGCATATCCAAGCCTCCGAGTGCCGGATAAGGCTGGAAATGAAAAATCAACATCGGAACGCCCATGCCTCTCGACATATCGCCCTCCCATTGTGATGCGTTTCAGGCAAGCTGGATCGCCACGGTTCTCAACCTGGATTGGCCGTCGAATGCGTCAAAGAAAATCGAAAATGACGATGAACGCATCCGGCGCCAAAAGCAGGAATTGGTGAAACTGTTTGATGAGGCGTCGGAGCACGGAATCAATGCGGTCGTGTTTCAGGTGTCGCCAGCAGCGGACGCATTCTATGCGTCTTCCTATCTGCCATGGTCTTCCTATCTGACCGGTACGCTCGGCAAAAACCCCGGCTTTGACCCGTTGCAGTTTGCCATTGAGCAGGCGCATAAGCGCGGCATCGAACTGCACGCATGGCTCAATCCCTATCGGGTTTCGATGGATGTCAAGGCATCGACGCGCAAGGAGCTGAAGAACTCGTCCAAGGATTCGCCACGGAGTGTCTACAAGACCCATCCAAGCTGGGTCGGCGTGTCGGCGGATCGCTATGTTCTCGATCCCGGCATTCCTACTGTTCGTCAATGGGTGACGAACATTACCGCCGAGGTCGTGCAGAAATACAATGTCGATGGCATCCAGTTCGACGACTATTTCTATTACGAGACCGCGTCCTCGCCTCTCGATGACGACAAGACCTATGCGCGTTTTGGCACACGCTTTGCCAGCAAATATGAGTGGCGGCGTTACAATACTTACACGTTGATTCAGGAAATTTCCGACAAGATCAAGTCGATCAAGCCGAATGTACGCTTTGGCATCAGCCCCGGCGGCGTCTGGCGCAACAAGGCCGACGATCCGCTGGGTTCGGCCACGCGCGCGGGCAAGACGAACTATGATGGCGACTTTGCCGATACGAGACGCTGGGTCAAGGAAGGCCTGATCGATTACATCGCGCCGCAGGTCTACTGGTCGTTCGACCGAAAGGCCGTGCCATACGACACGATCGTCAAATGGTGGGCGGATACGGTGCGTGGCACCAAGACCGATCTTTATATTGGCTTGGCGCTCTATCGCGCTGGAACCGCAACTGCATCAGAGCCGGGCTGGCAGGCAGGTGGAGGCTTGAGCGAGATCAAGCGGCAGCTGGAACTCAATCAGTCGCTGCCGGAAGTGAAGGGAAGCATCCTCTTTCGACAAGGGTTTCTTTCCGACCCAAAACAGAAGAACGTATCCGATCATTTGAAGAAGACATGGGGCAAGTGCGGGCAGAAATAAAGCATTTCACCGCACATCTTTGATCCTGATCAAAGTGCGCTTCCTGCAGAGTTGCTAGTGCTCCTGCCGTTGTTGGTTACCACCAGAATCGGCGACCCGGGATGCCTCGTCTTGAATGGCATCCCGGTCTTCATCCAATCTGTCGAGCGCATATCAGCGCGATCTTCCGTGACGTCGTCTTCGGCAGCCAGCGGGTGCTGTCGGCGTTGCCCCTCTGTTTCACCAAATCGGCACCCGCGCTTCTCATTCGCTCTGAATTGAGGGGAAATTGCTAGTATTTTAGTGTTTATTGATCACCGTCAAAGCATTGGATAATGAGCGCCTCTATGCACGGCCGCGACGGCATTTACTTTATCGCGCGTTAATTAGCATTCGCTGGTTGTCAACCTGCGCGGTTGTTCCATATCCTCAACCGAATGGTTCTCCGATGACTATCGAGCGGGGCGGTGGGAATGCGAACAGCCAGACCAATGGGGATCGCCTGCCAATGCCTTGAATTAACTCGGGAATAATGCTGGCATTGTCGTGGATATTGCAAAGAGGGTGTTTCGCATGAGTTCCAACCGCAAACAATGGATTGTGGCTGCAGTTGTGGTGGCGCTGGCTGCCGGTGGCTACTATGCCTGGAAGGCCCTGAACGGCAGCGGATTGCCCGAGGGAATTGCCTCGGGCAATGGCCGTATCGAAGCCACCGAAATCGATATTTCGACCAAAAGTCCCGGTCGTATCCGCGAAATACTTGCCAATGAGGGTTCTTTCGTCAAAAAGGGCGACGTCCTTGCGCGCATGGATACCGATCAGCTGGAAAGCCAGCGTGCGCAGGCGGAAGCGCAATTGCGCCGGGCACAGATCGGCATCGAGACGGCCCAGAGCCTCGTCACGCAGCGCCAGGCGGAATTTGCGGCCAATCAGGCGACGGTTGCCCAGCGCAATGCGCAGCTCGATGCAGCGCAGCGGCGTTTGGCGCGTTCGCAGGCGCTGACCCAGTCACGAACCGTTTCCGAACAGGTTCTCGATGATGATCGCGCCAGTGCGCAGGGCGCTCAGGCTGCTGTCGAGGCGGCCAAGGCGCAGCTTGCGGCGAGTGACGCAGCCATCAATGCCGCCAAGGCGCAGGTTGTCGATGCTGAGGCTTCGGTGGAAGCGGCCAAGGCGGCGATTGCGAGCATCATGGCGGATATCAACGACGCAACGCTGGTCGCGCCGACGGCGGGGCGGGTGCAGTATCGTGTTGCTCAGCCCGGCGAAGTGCTTTCGGCTGGCGGTCGCGTGCTCAACCTCGTCGATCTTGGCGATGTCTATATGACGTTCTTCCTGCCAACCGCGCAGGCCGGTCGTGTCGCAATCGGCGCTGAGGCCCGCATTGTGCTGGATGCAGCGCCGCAATATGTCATTCCGGCCACGATTTCCTTCGTTGCCGATGTGGCGCAGTTCACGCCGAAGACAGTTGAAACTGAGGAGGAACGTCAGAAGCTGATGTTCCGCGTGAAGGCAAAGATTTCGCCGGAGTTGCTTCAGAAATACATCCAGCAGGTGAAGACCGGGCTGCCTGGCATGGCCTATGTGAAGCTCGATCCCGCTGCTGAATGGCCGAAGAACCTCGCGGAAACCGTAAAATGAGTGAAGCTGCGGTCCAGTCTGTGGCGGGAGACGACAGCTTTGTCGTTCGCGCGAAGGGCGTAAAGCTGTCCTATGGCGCTGCGCAGGCGCTGCGCGATGTTGATCTCGATATTCCCGCAGGGCGCATGATCGGCCTGATCGGGCCGGACGGCGTGGGAAAGTCTAGCCTGCTTTCGCTGGTTTCCGGTGCGCGCAGTATGCAGGAAGGGCGCATCGAGGTATTGGGTGGCGATATTGCCGACCGGAAGCATCGCGAATCCGCCTATCCGCGCATCGCCTATATGCCGCAAGGCCTCGGCAAGAACCTTTATCCGACGCTTTCGGTTTTCGAGAATATCGATTTTTTCGGACGGTTGTTCGGCCATAACAGGCAGGAACGCGAACGGCGCATTGCCGATCTTCTGGCGCGCACAGGCATGTCGCCCTTTGCGGATCGCCCGGCAGGCAAGCTCTCGGGCGGCATGAAGCAGAAGACTAGCCTCTGCTGTTCGCTGATCCATGATCCAGACCTTCTGATCCTCGATGAACCGACCACGGGTGTTGATCCTTTGTCGCGTCGCCAGTTCTGGGAACTGATCGACGATATCCGCAAGGACCGTCCGGGGATGAGCGTCATCGTCGCGACCGCCTATATGGAGGAAGCGGAGCGTTTCGACTGGCTTGTCGCGATGAATGACGGACAGGTATTGGCGACGGGTACGCCGCAAGAGCTTCTGGAACGCACGGGCACCCCCAATCTGGATGCGGCCTTCATCGCCTTGCTGCCGGAGGAATTGCGGCAGGGGCACAAGGAAATCGTCATTCCGCCGCGCGCGCCGGGTGCCGATGCGGAGATCGCCATTGAAGCCGAACATGTCACGGTTCGGTTCGGCAATTTCACCGCGGTCGATAATGTGAGCTTCCGCATTCCACGCGGCGAAATCTTCGGGTTCCTGGGTTCCAATGGTTGCGGCAAATCCACGACCATGAAGGTGCTGACCGGCCTTTTGCCCGCAAGCGAGGGCATTGCGCGACTGTTCGGGCGCGAAGTCGATCCGAAGGATATCGATATCAGGCGTCGCGTCGGCTATATGTCGCAGGCCTTTTCGCTTTATTCCGAGCTGACGGTTCTCCAGAATCTGGAACTGCATGCCAAGCTTTTCGGCATGGAGCCGGAGCTGACGGCGCGGCGCATCAAGGAGCTTTCCGAGCGTTTCGATCTGGCCGGTGTGATGGATGAACTGCCGGATTCCATGCCGCTCGGCATCCGCCAGCGCCTGTCTCTGGCGGTGGCGCTGATCCATTCGCCGGATATTCTCATTCTCGATGAGCCGACGTCCGGCGTGGACCCGGTGGCGCGTGATGCTTTCTGGGAAAGTCTTTCCGACCTGTCGCGCAAGGACAATGTGACGATCTTCGTCTCGACCCATTTCATGAATGAAGCTGAGCTGTGCGACCGCATTTCATTGATGCATGCGGGCAAGGTGCTGATCAGTGACACGCCAAAGGCGATCACCGAAAGCCGCAATGCGGCGACGCTGGAAGAAGCCTTTATCGCTTATCTCACCGAAGCCATTGGCGAGACGCCGCAACAGGAGGCCCCTGTACCGAAGGAGACACCAGCGCCGGTCGAGCCTGCGACTGCCCACCCGAAGCCTTCTTCAAGCTGGTTGCCCAATCGGCGACGAATGCTTGCTTACACGCGGCGTGAAGCGCTGGAGTTGAAGCGCGATCCGATCCGCGCGACGCTTGCCATTTTGGGCACCGTGATTTTGATGTTCGTGATTGGTTACGGCATCAATCTCAATGTTGAAAACCTGACATTCGCTGTACTTGACCGCGACGATACGACGGTCAGCCGCGATTACACGCAGCAGATTGCCGGTTCGCGCTATTTTACCGAAATGCCGCCGATCACGGATTATGACGATCTCGACCGGCGAATGCGCAATGGCGAAATCAGCCTTGCCATAGAGATACCGCCTCGGTTCGGGGCGAATATAGCACATGGACGGCCTGTCGAGGTGGCGGCATGGATCGACGGCGCCATGCCCACCCGCGCCGAAACAGTGCGCGGCTATGTGCAGGGCATGCATGCTAACTGGCTGACGCAAAAGGCACGCCAGCTTTATGGCAATGCGGCGACAGTCGGCAATTTCAATCTGGAAATTCGCTATCGCTACAATCCCGACGTCCAGAGCCTGGTGGCGATGGTGCCAGCGGTCATTCCGATGCTGCTTTTGATGATCCCGGCCATGCTTGCGGTTTTGAGCGTGGTGCGTGAAAAGGAACTTGGTTCGATCATCAACTTCTATGTGACGCCGGTGACCAAGTTCGAGTTCCTTTTCGGCAAGCAATTGCCCTATATCGCGCTCGCCTTCCTCAACTTCCTCATGCTGACGGCCTTTGCAGTCTTCATCTTCCGGGTACCATTTACGGGCAGTTTTCTCACCTATGCAGCGGCGGCGCTGCTTTATGTCATCATCGCGACCGGCATGGGACTGGTGCTTTCCACCTTCATGAGCAGCCAGATCGCGGCCATTTTCGGCACGGCCCTGCTGACGCTCATTCCCGCGGTGCAATATTCCGGCATCATCGATCCGGTTTCGTCATTGCAGGGCGCTGGCGCATTCATCGGCAAGATCTATCCCACGACCTATTTCGTGACCATCTCGCGCGGGGTGTTTTCCAAGGCGCTGGATTTCGGCGATCTGGCCGGGTCGTTCATTCCGTTGCTGATTGCCATTCCGGTTCTGATGGTGCTCGCTATTCTCCTTCTCAAGAAACAGGCGGGCTGAGATGCGGATAGCCAACATACTTCAGCTCGGCATCAAGGAATTGCGCGGTCTCGCCCGCGATCCGATGCTTCTGCTCCTCATCGTCTATGCTTTCACGCTGGCGGTTTATACCTCCGCCCGGGCACAGCCGGAAAACCTCAGCAATGCGGCCATCGCCATTGTCGATGAGGATCAGTCGCCGGTCTCAAACCGGATTACCACGGCGTTTTATCCGCCCTATTTTGTGCCGCCCAAACTCATCTCCTCCCACGAAATGGACAGCCGCATGGATGAGGGGCTCGACACGTTTGCGCTGAACATCCCGCCGAATTTCCAGCGCGATCTGCTGGCCGGGCGCTCCCCGACCATCCAGCTCAATGTGGATGCAACCCGCATGAGCCAGGCCTTCACGGGCGGCGGCTACGTGCAGTCCATCGTGTCCAGCGAGGTGAACGAGTTTCTCAACCGCTATCGGGGTACGGCGGATACGAAGGTCGATCTCAATTTGCGATCCCGCTTCAATCAGGATCTGAACAAGAGCTGGTTCGGCGCGATCAACAATGTCATCTCGTCCGTCACCATGCTGTCGATCATCCTGACGGGTGCTGCGCTGATCCGCGAGCGCGAGCATGGCACCATCGAGCATTTGCTCGTCATGCCGGTGACACCGGTTGAAATCATGATCAGCAAGGTCTGGTCCATGGGGCTGGTCGTGCTGGTGGCTTCGGCCTTTGCGCTGGTCTTTGTCGTGCAAGGCCTGCTGGCGGTCCCGATTTATGGATCGGTTCTGCTGTTTCTGGCTGGCGCCGCGTTGCAGCTTTTCGCAACCACCAGCCTTGGCATTTTCCTGGCAACGGTTGCAGGCTCCATGCCGCAGTTTGGCATGTTGCTGATGCTGGTGCTAATGCCGCTGCAGGTGCTTTCCGGCGGCATGACCCCACGGGAAAGCATGCCGGATATCATCCAGAACATCATGCTGGTGGCCCCAAACACGCATTTCGTTATATTGGCGCAGGCGATCCTGTTCCGAGGGGCGGGGATCGGCGTGGTGTGGCCGCAATTTCTGGCCCTGATAGTCATCGGCTCGGTGCTGTTTTATTTCGCGCTGCAACGTTTCCGGGCTTTCCTGAGATAACCAAAGATATTTGAAAACAACACCCTGAATCGCTTCGTTGAGAATGCGATTCAGGGGAGCGCGCTTTTTGGCGCATTGCGAATCCGCACCAGCCTTGCTAGGGCTCGTTTCAGGAAACGGTTTCGCTGTAAAAGGCGGATGAAAAGGGAACGCGGTGAGGCCATCTGGCCAATTCTGCGACTGCCCCCGCAACTGTAACCGGAGAGTTATCTTCCAGGGTCGCCAAGGCGACCAAGCCACTGAGTGCAGACGCATTCGGGAAGGCGGGAGAGCAGCGGCGACCCGGAAGTCAGGAGACCTGCCGTATCCGGTCACCTAGTTTCGACACGGGGCGTGTCGGGGCGCGGCTTTCCGTAGCGGTGACATTGAACAAATGTTGCCGCCGGAACGAGAAACGGGTTTCCCATTTCTTCGACCTGCGGTCAGGCGATTGCAGGAGAAGATACAAGTGCATATTCCAAAATTTACCATTTTGCTGACGGCTGCTTTTGCGGCTGCAGATCCGCTTGCCGCATCGGCTCAAACCGCCAGCGGCGCGGGCGATGCCAATGCAAGCGTGGTTCTCGATACGATTGTCGTCACGCCGCTTCGTCGCGCAACGTCGTTGCAGCGATCCACATCGTCGGTAACGGTCATCGACACGGCTGACATCGAGCGCTCGGCCGCCTCCGATCTGCCATCGCTGCTGAAATCCTATAGCGGTGTTTCGATCAAGACGAATGGCGGGCAGGGGTCCAAGTCGGACATCTATATGCGGGGCATGTCGTCCAAGCAGACGGTCGTGCTGGTCAATGGCGTGCGCACGGCATCGGCGACGGACGGCGCCACGGCGCTGGCCAATATTCCGCTGACGTCTATCGAGCGCATCGAGATCGCCAAGGGCGGCCATTCGGCCCAATATGGCGCGGATGCCATGGGCGGCGTCATCAATATCATCACCAAGCAGGGCGGGGCCTGTGGCGAGCGCTCGTGGTGCGGTAGCATGACCACCGGGGTCACCCATCCCTGGGGCGGCTATGCTTCCGGTTCGGTGCGGGGGCAAAGCGCTACGGGTGTCGATTATGCCTTTGGCGCGGCGATAACCGGCACTGAGGGCTATGATTTCACCAGCCCCGATGCGTGGGGACACGAACCGGACCGGGATGGTTTCCTACAAGGCTCGTTCAACTTTTCGCTCGGAAAAGATTTTGACTGGGGCAGGATCTATGCGGATGGACTTTTGAGCCGCAGCCGTAATCAGTATGATTCCGAATATCCGTCCGCCAATCAGGGCTACAGCACAGCCTTTTCTGGAAAGATCGGCACGCGGATCGATCATACGGATGACTGGTCATCGACGGTCGAATTCAGCTCGGGCATCGACAACAGCCGTGATTTCCGCAAGGGTGTATCCGGCTCCGACCGTTTTGAAACCAAGCGTTATGGCGTCTTCGCTTCCACCGAGAAAAGTTTCGAGACAGGCAAGGCAAAGCATGTCGTGACCGGCGGCGTCGAAGCCTATCGGGAGACCATCGATTCCACCGTCGCCTATGACGAAACGGGACGTGATCTGGCGGCGGTGTTCGGACAATATTCGCTGGAATATGAAGCGTTGCGCGTCGATGGCGGCGTGCGTTACGATCACAACCAGCAATTCGGCAATGTGACGACCTACAATATCGGCGCGAGCTACGAGATTGTTCCCGATCTCGTTGTGCGTTCGTCCTATGCGACGGGCTTCCGCGCGCCGACATTCAACGAGCTTTACTATCCGGGCTTCGCCAATCCCGATCTGCAGCCTGAAAAGTCGCGCTCCTATGAAGTGGGGCTGAACTGGCAGATGTCGGCAGCGACCAGCCTCGATCTTGCATTTTATCGCAATGAGTTGCGCGATGCGATCATCAGCACAGCACCGTCCTATCTGCCCTATAATGTGGCCCGCGCGCAGGTGACAGGCTTCGAGGCGACGCTTGGCCATCGCTTCAATGACCAGTGGGGTGTGAAGGGAGTGCTGGACTTCAAGCGCCCCATCGATGAAGAAAACGACACCGATCTAGCCTATCGCGAACGTTTCAAGGCGACCGCTGAAGTGAACTATACGCCGTTTGAAGGGCTCGACCTGACGGGCCGCGTCTTCTATGGCGGTTCGCGCTATGCCGATGCCGCAAATATGCGGAAGCTCGGCAGCTATGTGACCGCCGATTTCGTGGCGCTTTATGCCATCGACAAGCAGGCGAAGCTGAAGTTCTCGGTCGAGAACATCTTTGACAAGGACTACCAGACAACCTCCGGCTATATTGCGCCGGGCCGCACCTTCAATATCGGCCTGACGCGGAATTTCTGAGGGTTTATCGACGGGTGACGAGAGCGACGATCCTTGGCAGAAACTGGCTTGTGGCGCTGGCAGCCATGGTTTCGGTCGCTCTTTCTTCTGCGGAGGCCGCACCGCCGCAGCGCGTGGTGTCGATCAATGTCTGCACCGATCAGCTGGCCATGCTTTTGGCCGCGCCGGGGCAGTTGCAGTCGGTTTCTCATCTGTCGCGCGATCCGCAGCTTTCCGTGCTGGCGGGGCAGGCGGCGCAACTGCCGGTCAATCGGGCCGAGGCGGAAGAGGTTTTCCTCCTGAAGCCTGATCTGGTGCTTGCGGGCACGTTTTCATCGCAAGTGACGGTCGATCTGTTGCGGAGACTTGGCCTGCGTGTGGAACAGTTTGCGCCAGCACGTTCATTCAGCGATATCGAAACACATTTGCGACGTATGGGTGCGTTGCTGGGGCGCGAAGAGCAGGCGGATGCGCAGATCGGCTCCATGCGGGCAGGGCTTGCGGCAATTGAAAAGCCGCAGCATCGCAAGACTGTCGCGCTCTATTTCGCGAATAGCTACACCTCCGGGCGCGGCACGCTGATTGACGAGGCGGTCAAGCGGGCGGGGCTGGACAATATCGCCGACCGCGCCGGCGTGAACGGTCCTGCGGCGCTGCCTCTCGAGATGCTGGTGATGGAAAAGCCGGATATGCTGGTCCTTAGTGCAAGCGAGCGTGCACCGGCGCTGGCTTTCCAGAATTTCCAGCATCCGGCTTTGCGAGTGCTGGAACGCGAGGCGAAAGCAATAACGCTGCCCGATAATCTGACCGTTTGCGGCGGGCCTTTCAGTGTTGAAGCGGTGGCAAAACTAAGCGAGGCGGCGCGTGACTGAAAAGGCTCGTTTCGTGCTTTTGCTTGTCGGCCTCGCCGTGCTCGTCGCGGTTCTCTTCGCGTGGTCGCTGCTGACCGGGCCAGCCGATATCAGTGTGAGCGATAGTCTCCGGGCGCTGTTCAGCGGTGAGGGCGATGCCATCGTGCTGGTCATGCGTGAAATTCGTCTGCCGCGCGCCTTGCTGGCGCTGCTGATCGGCGCGTCGCTGGGCCTGTCGGGCGCAACACTGCAAGGTTATCTGCGAAACCCGCTGGCAGAGCCGGGATTGCTCGGCGTCAGTGCTTCGGCTTCATTTGGCGCAGTCATCGCTATCTATACCGGGCTGTCCTTGCTGTTCCCTCTGGCCCTGCCATTGCTGGCGCTGGCCGGTGCATTTGCGTCGGTCTTTCTCGTCAAGCTTATGGCCGGGCGCAATGCCGGAACGCTGGCGGTCATTCTGGCCGGTGTTGCGGTGACCAGCCTTGCCGGAGCGCTGACCGCGCTGGCGCTGAACCTCTCACCCAACCCCTTCGCGGCCATGGAAATCGTGTTCTGGATGCTGGGCTCGCTGGCGGACCGGTCGATGACCCATGTGATGCTGGTGGTTCCGTTTATCCTCCTTGGCTGGATCATGCTTTTGTCGCTCGGGCGGGCGCTGGACAGTCTGACGCTCGGTGCCGATGCGGCGGCCAGCATGGGCGTCAGTCTGGCGCGTGTGCAGCTTCTGGCCGTGCTCGGCACAGCGCTTTGCGTCGGGGCGTCAACCGCGGTGGCAGGCGCTATCGGGTTCGTCGGCCTTGTCGTGCCGCATCTGCTGCGACCGCTGGTCGGGGCGCGCCCGTCGCGGCTGCTTGTCGCGAGTAGCTTGGGCGGTGCGGCTCTGCTGCTTGCTGCCGATATAGCGGTGCGGGTCGCCATGCCGGGACGGGAACTGAAGCTCGGTGTCGTGACGGCCCTGATCGGCGCGCCATTCTTCCTGTGGCTGGTGTTCAAATATCGCAGGCAACTTGTATGACGGCGCTCTCGGTTCAAAATATCAGCGTGTCGCTGGGTGGGAAAACCGTGCTGGATCGCGTCAGCTTCGACGCAGGCCCCGGTGAATTCATCGGCTTAATCGGCCCCAATGGCGCTGGAAAAACCACACTTTTGAAATCCATGCTCAGCCTTGTTCGAGCAGATGGCGCGGTTTCACTGGATGGCCGGGGAATAGCCAGTCTCAACGCCCGCGACAGAGCCCGTGCGGTTGCATATCTGCCGCAGGAGCGCGATGTCGCCTGGCCGGTTTCCGCGCATATGCTGGTCTCATTGGGACGGTCTGCACTGAAGCCAAGTTTTGCATCGCTGGACGCTGGCGATGAAGCGCTGATCCGTTCGGCGATGCAGCGCATGGATGTGGAAGCTTTCGGCGAGCGCCCAGCCAACGCGCTTTCCGGCGGTGAGCTGGCGCGGGTATTGATCGCTCGCGTTCTGGCGCAGGATACGCCTGTTATCCTCGCCGACGAGCCGGTGGCCGGACTTGATCCATCGCATCAGCTGGCCTTGATGGAAAATTTTGCAGCGCTTGCGCATGAGGGTCGGACGGTGATCGCCTCGCTGCACGAGCTTGGCCTCGCGGCTCAATATTGCACGCGGCTGATCATTCTCGATAACGGGCGCGTGGTGGCGGACGGTTCGCCGCAGGACGTGCTGACGCCGGAGCGGCTGCGGCAGGTTTACGGGATCGAGGCGCATATCCTGCATCTCGACGGCCAGTTCATCGTGCAGCCGAAGTCGCGGGCTTAAACTCGGCGCCACTGGCGTTCGCGCGCCGAAGCATAGATCGTTTCCACGGACTTTTGCACTTCATAGCCTTCGCGGAAATCGGCATGGCTGGTTCTATGGCCCGCAATGGCCAGCAGAAAGTCGCGCACTTCGATAGTCTTGAGGTCGTTGAAGCCGATCTGATGTCCTGCCGCCACGCAGAACGAACCATAGGGTTCGTGGTCGGGGCCGGCGAAAATCTTGCGGAACCCCTGCTGCCCCTTTTTGTCGGCATAGAGAAAGAGGTCCAGCTCGTTGAACCGCTCCTGCGTAAAGAAGATCGCGCCTTTGGAACCGGAGATTTCAAACTCGTGCTGCATTTTGCGCCCGCTGGCGATCCAGCTTGCTTCCAGCGTCCCGGTCGCCCCATTGGCAAAACTGACCATGGCGTGACAGACATCATCCACTTCAACCGGCTTGTTCTGTGAGGGATTGGCGCTATCCGGGCGCTCGCGGATGGCAGTCACAGTCTTGCCCATGACTTCGGCAATTGGGCCGACCAGATAGCGTGCGGCGGCGATGATGTGGCTGCCAATATCGGCAAGGGCGCCGCCCCCGCCTGCCGGGTCCAGCCGCCAGGTCCACGGAATGCGCGCATCAGCCATGAAATCTTCCGCATGGATGCCGCGAAAGTTTCGGACCTCTCCAATTTCACCGCTGTCTAAGATGTCTTTCGCCAGCCGGATCATCGGGTTCTTGAGATAGTTGAAGCCAACAGCTGTCTGGACACCCTTCTTCTCCGCTGCCAGCGTCATTTCCAGACAATCGGCGGCGCTGGGGGCAAGCGGCTTTTCGCAATAAACATGTTTGCCCGCATCGATCGCCGTCAGCGCCATTTCCTTGTGAAAACGGTTGGGGGTGGTGATGTCGATGAGATTGATTGCCGGATCGACTATCAGGTCGCGCCAGTTGCCGGTCGCATGGGCAAAGCCCAGCTGTTTCGCGGCTTTCTGCGCCGTTGTTTCATCAATGTCGGCCAGCGTGTGCAGCTCGACCCGCACGGGCAGATCGAAGATGCGATTGACGTTGGCCAGCGCCAGCGCGTGGGTCTTGCCCATAAAGCCCGACCCGATCAGACCTGTAACGACTGCCATGCCTTCCTCTCAAACGCTGACACCATACATGCTGGCAAAGCTCAGCCCGCATTACGAAACGCCCAGCCGGAAAATATGCCGTTCGGGGCGAGCTTATGCGATTGACATCAGCTAGCAGAAATGGAATTATAATTCCACGAGAATTTTCTAATGATTGTTTCATTCTATTGAGTAGTCGACATCGGTTTACGTTGCGGGACATGGCTTGGAGGAAGCCCCGTAACGATACCGGCAAGGCTGAAAAATCGGGAAAACCGGCGGGGAGCGTCGGGCAATGGGAGGAGTGAACATGAAATCTCTTTTGAAATCGGCAGTCGCTGGTGTGGCCCTTATGGCTGCATCATTTGCTGCACACGCGGCTGACATCAACATTGTTGTCGTCAGCCATGGTCAGGCATCGGATCCGTTCTGGTCCGTTGTGAAGAACGGTGTGGCGGAAGCCGCCAAGGATACCGGCGCAAAGGTTGATTATCGTGCGCCGGAAACTTTCGACATGGTGCAGATGGCGCAGCTTATCGACGCTGCCATCAACCAGAAGCCGCAGGGTATCGTCGTATCGATCCCGGACGCCGATGCGCTCGGACCATCGATCCAGCGTGCCGTCGCGGCTGGCATTCCAGTCATTTCGATGAATTCCGGCTCCGATGCCTCCAAAAAGCTCGGCGCGCTGCTGCATGTCGGTCAGGATGAGGCCGATGCGGGCAAAGCTGCCGGTGAAGCCCTGAAAAAGGCTGGCGGCAAGAAGGGCATCTGCGTCAATCAGGAAGTGGGCAATGTCTCCCTTGACCAGCGTTGCGCCGGTTTCAAGGAAGGTTTCGGTGACGTTACCGTTCTGCCCACCTCGACCGACCCTGCGGAAAATGAAGCCAAGGTGCGTGCAGCGCTGGCTTCGGATACGGCCATCGATACGATCCTGACGCTCAATGCTACCCTTGCCGGTGAGCCTGCCGTGAAGGCCGCTGGCGAAAGCGGACGCAGCGGCATTCATGTCGCAACATTCGATATGTCGCCAGGTTTCCTTGAAGCTGTCGAGAACGGCAAGGCAGACTTTGCCATCGACCAGCAGCAGTTCCTGCAAGGCTATCTGCCGGTCTCATTCCTCGCTCTTCATGCCAAATATGGCCTGATGCCCGGCGGCAATGTGGCTTCGGGCCCGAACCTGATTACCAAGGACAAGGCCAAGCAGGTTGTGGAGCTGTCCGCCAAGGGCATCAGGTAGAAACCGCCTTTAGAATAGATAATTGACCCGCCCATTGCGATGGGCGGGAACGGGTGGTCGCACCCCTGAGATCGACGGCTGCGCATCAAGCGGCTGCGAGGCGCTTCAGGAGAAAATCATGAGTGAACCAATGTCCGAACCGAAGCCCGCGACGATTGCGGAGCAGCGCGACGAACGGCTCAAAACGGCAAGTCCGATCCAGCGGCTCTTGAGCCGACCCGAACTTGGCGCCGTTTCCGGGCTTATTCTCATCACGGCTTTCTTCCTGACAACGGCCAATCCCGCGATGTTCACGGCTGCCGGCATCATGAATTTCATGGCGCCCGCGTCGCAGCTGGGCATTCTCGCGGTTGCCGCTGCGCTCTTGATGATCGGCGGCGAGTTTGATCTTTCCATCGGTTCCATGGTGGCTTTTGCCGGTTTGATCTTCGCGGCAGCGCTGGTCGTCTGGCAGGTGCCACTTGTCGTGGCGATCATCCTCACGCTCGTCTTTGCGGCGCTGGTCGGCGTGATCAACGCCCAGATCGTCATCAGGACGGGGCTGCCGTCCTTCATTGTGACGCTGGCTTTCCTGTTTATCCTGCGCGGCCTGTCGCTGGTTGGTCTCAAATGGGCGACCGGCGGCGCAACGCAGCTTCGCGGCGTCAAGGATGCCGTCGGCAACAGCATGCTCGCCGGTTTGTTTTCCGGCGATGCGTTTCAGGGACTGTTCGCCTGGATGGCCGAGCATGACCTGATCGCCAAATTCCCGAATGGAGAACCGACCGTGAAGGGCGTTCCGGTCGAGGTGTTGTGGTTCGCCGGTGTGGCGCTGATCGCCACCTATGTTCTGGTGCGCACCCGCTTCGGCAACTGGATTTTCGCGGCGGGCGGCGATGCGCTGGCGGCGCGAAACTCCGGCGTTCCGGTGCGCCGCGTCAAGACCACGCTCTTCATGTGCACGGCCATGGCCGCGGCGCTGGTCGCCATTTTGACCGTGCTCGACGCCGGATCGACCGATGCGCGGCGCGGCTTCCAGAAAGAGTTCGAAGCCATCATCGCAGCCGTCATCGGCGGGTGCCTGCTGACGGGCGGCTACGGCTCTGCCATCGGTGCATTCTTCGGCGCCATCATTTTCGGCATGGTGCTGATCGGCCTGACTTACACGCAGATCGATCAGGACTGGTATCTCGTCTTTCTCGGCGGAATGCTGCTGATCGCCGTCCTCTTCAATAATTTCATTCGCAAGCGCGCCACGGGCGAACGCTAAAGCATTTCCAGCAAAAGTGCGTAGCGGTTTTGCGAAGGATAATGCGTAAAAACAAATAGATAGAGCGGTTCCGCGATTTCGTTTTAATCGGAACCGCTCTGAGCCGGGAGGTTGCCATGACAATGACAACGACGACGCCGACGATTGAAATCCGTAATCTTGTCAAACATTTCGGGCCGGTTATTGCACTGAATGGCGTCTCGCTGAGCGTCGAACCCGGACAGGTCCATTGCCTGCTCGGCGATAATGGCGCGGGTAAATCGACGCTCATCAAGACCTTGTCCGGTGTGCATAAACCGACGAGCGGTGACTTCTTTGTCGAAGGCAAACAGGTCGTATTCAACAGCCCGCGCGATGCGCTCGACCATGGTATTGCGACGGTCTATCAGGATTTGGCGATGATCCCGCTCATGTCGGTGATGCGGAACTTCTTTCTGGGGCGTGAACCGACCAAGGGGATTGGTCCGCTGCGCTGGTTCGACACGCAATTCGCTGAAGACGTGACGCGCGAGGAAATGCGCCGGATCGGCATCGATGTGCGCGATCCGCAGCAGGCCGTCGGCACGCTGTCCGGTGGCGAGCGGCAGTGCGTGGCCATTGCCCGGGCGGTTTATTTCGGGGCTAAGATATTGATCCTCGACGAGCCGACCTCCGCGCTTGGCGTCCGCCAGACCGCGATGGTACTCAAATACATCAATCAGGTGCGCGCGCGAGGTCTGGGCGTGATTTTCATCACCCACAATGTCCGCCACGCCCATGCGGTGGGCGACAAATTCACCGTGCTCAATCGCGGTGTGACGCTTGGCACCCGCACCAAGAGCGAAGTCGATATGGATGAATTGCAGAGCCTGATGGCTGGCGGTCAGGAATTGTCCGACCTGTCGGCCGAACTGGGCGGCAGGGTTTGATCGGGTCTCGGAGTTTGCGATGAACGAGCAGTTGAAAGGCAAGGTTGCTGTCATTACCGGCAGCACGCAAGGGCTGGGTGCGGCCACGGCAAAGCTGTTTGCCGAACGAGGCGCCGCCGGTCTGGTGATTTGCGGTCGCTCGGCAGAAAAGGGGCGGGCGCAGGTCGATCTGCTGGAGAAAACCGGCCCGCGCGCGGTTTTCGTTCAGGCCGATCTGGAGAAAGTCGAGGATTGCAGAAAAATCATCGCCGAAGCCGACCGTGCTTTCGGACGTCTCGATATTCTGGTCAATGCGGCTGGTCTGACCGACCGCGGGACCATTCTGGATACCTCGCCCGAACTTTTCGACCGATTGTTTGCGGTGAACACAAGGGCGCCTTTCTTTCTTATTCAGGAAGCCATCAAGCTTTTCCGGCGCGATGGCGTCGAAGGGGCAATTGTCAACATATCCTCCATGTCATCGATGGGCGGTCAGCCATTCATCGCCGCTTATTGCGCATCGAAGGGCGCGCTCGACACGCTGACCCGCAATGTTGCCTATTCGGTGCTGCGCAATCGCATCCGCGTCAATTGCCTGAATATCGGCTGGATGGCGACGGACGGCGAAGACCGTATCCAGCGCGAATTTCATGGCGCGCCCGCCAACTGGCTCGATGACGCCGCCAAAGCGCAACCTTTTGGACGCTTGATCGATCCTGCGGAAGTTGCGCGGGCAATTGCGTTTCTGGCTTCGGAAGAATCGGGGCTGATGACGGGAGCCATCGTGAATTTCGACCAATCGATCTGGGGTGCCTACGATGGTTCGCCTCAACCGCATGCACCGCTCTGACAGCCTTTCTAACGGATCTACTGAAAACGAGCTCTTTTATTGGGAGTATTCCGAAAAAATCAGGCAGCAATCGGCGTTCCTGCTTGCGCGCACAATTACAGGTAGATAGACGGTGCTCTAAACCGTTGTTTTAGCCGTGTTTCTGCAAACCACGACTTTTCGTTTGGTTGTACGATCTTAAGGCGGTGACGGCTGACACAACGACCGTTTCAATTGCGCTGAAAGGACGAATATCGTGGAGCAGGCAAAGAACGGGACCGGCAAGGGTGGACGCAAGGCGCTTTGGGCAGCCGTTGCGGTCATCGCGATAGCTGCCGCTGGTCTGACCGGATACAAGATCACGCTTCAGAACACCATCACGTCACAGCTGGAAAAGCGTGGCGGCAAGGCTGCTTCCGTCGAAGCCGATTTCTTCGGACGCATTCATCTGCGCGACGTGACGCTGCCGCTCAAGAACGGTTCTGATGTGCGCATCGGCTCGATCGAAGGCCGTCCGAAATTCCTGTTTCTGACCGGTATGCTGGATGCATCCGACATCAACACGCAGGTCGCCAATTACAAGATCTCCATTCCCCATGTGAAGATCGATGATGCGAGCTTTGATATTTCCACATTGCGTGAAACCTTTGGTAACAGTCAGCTGACCTTGCCCGAGCGCGTTGGCCGCTTCTCGGCCAAAAGCGTCGTCGCGCCGGAGATCAATCTGGTTCAGACCATTGCGGGCAACGAGCAGAAAGTCGTCTACAAGGACGTGAAGCTCGAAGACATCCAGCAAGGCCGCGTCGCCCGTTTTTCCGCTGCTAATACGACCTTTGAATTTGCGTTCGAGGCCCCTAAGGCAGACGGCGAAACCGTCCGCGACCAGATGCAGGGCTCAATCGGCCAGACGGAAGGCAAGGACATTGACGGCGTTTATCTGACGCGCCTTTATACGGAAAAGGCTGGACCGGACGATAAGGACGCCAAGCCGGTTTATGGCCCGTTCTCGGCCAAGAATATCGCCATGAAGAGCCGTGAGGTGAGTTTCAGCTATGATGAGATTCGCAGCAATGGCTTCAGCATGCGCATGCCTGCCGAGCCGCTGCTGGACATAGTTCAGCAGATCGAGGCGGTTAAAAATCCGGAAGATCTGACGCCAGCCGAACAGCGTGCATTCTTCCTGCGTGTGCTGTCGATTGTCGATATGATCGGCAAGGGCGACATGGAGATGCTCGGCCTCAAGATCGAGCCCACCGACGGCACCAAGGGCAAGGGCGACATTGCTCAGATTTCGATTGCGTTCGACACCAGCAAGGTGGACGCCACCGTGAAGGGCGTCAATATCGGCAACGGCACCGACTATATGAAAGTCGATGAAGTTTCCATGCAGGGCTTTTCCTGGGCACCGACTATGGAAGCCTTGAAGAAGTTCGCCGCGCTCAGCGATGAAGAGGCCGAAAACTTCCCATTTACAACGCTGCTGCCTGAATTTGGTACGATGCGCGTTTCCGGTGTCGATGCGGATCTGCCTTATGAACCGGAAGCGGTTGACGATGTGACCGGCGCTGACGAGACCACTGACGATGCGACTGATCAGGAAACCGTCGATGCGGCTGGCGATGATGCCGCAGTCGCTACGGATGATCAGGGCGTCGACATCGCGGGTCCGGCACAGGATTCCACCGAAGAGCCTGCGACAGAAGGCGAAGAGGCGCAGCCGGAAGCGGCTGAAGAAGCATCGGTTCCGGCAATTCCCGAGCGTATCAAATTCTCCATGAAGAATTACGAAGTCGCGCTCAACAAGCCGCAGAACGGTATCCCGTCCGATATTCGCGTGAGCTATGAGGATATGACGCTTCCGGTGCCGCAATCCGGCAATGACGAGATTTACGACCAGTTGCGCAAGCTTGGTTATGACAAGGTGACGATCTCGTCCAATGTGGCGATGAACTGGGATGAACCGAACCAGAACCTTGTCATTTCGGATATTTCCGTCAGCGGCAAGGATATGGGCAGCGTCTCGGTCAACGGCCTGATGGGCGGCTTCACCAAGGAGTTTTTCTCGGGCGACAAGGTGATGACGCAGGTTGCTGCTCTTGGCCTCAAGGCGCGAGAAGTAAAGGTGAAGGTTGAAGAGAAGGGCCTGATCGCCAAGGCGCTCAAGCTCTATGCGGAAGAAAACGACATGACGGAAGATGAAGTGCGTAGCAGCTTCTCCCTGATCGCCGCCGCCTTCCTGCAGGAACTGGCGACCGACCAACCGAAGCTTCAGGAGGTGGTGGCCGCATTCTCCACATTCCTCGCAAAGCCGAATATTTTCGAGCTGGCGGTCACGTCTAAGGCAGAGAAGGGCATCGGCGCGCTGGAGATGATCTCTGCGTCTCAGGATCCTCTATCGCTGCTTGATAAGGTGAATATCGAAGCAAAGGCCGAGTAAGCCATCTCTTCGGAATCAACGAGAAAAACGCCGGCTGCATCGCAGCCGGCGTTTGCATATGGGCAGGTGTTTGATAGATTTTCGGATCGAAGATGCCTCAAATCTGGAATCAGACATTATGCTGAAAAACATCAACCCTTTGCTGACCGGCTCACTCCTCTCCATTCTCGCGGATATGGGGCATGGCGACGATCTCGTGATCGTAGACGCAAACTATCCAGCGCAAGCTTCCGGTGTGCCAGTCCTGGATTTCCCGGGCATCAGTGCCACTGCCATGGCGGAAGCCGTCCTGTCGGTTCTGCCGCTTGACGATTTTGTCGACAAGCCAGCGGCTGTCATGCAAGCGTCGAACGAAACGCCAGCCATTTATGGCGAGTTTGAAGCGGTCATCGCGGTGGCTGAAGGGCGCAAGATTGCCGTCGATCCGGTAGAACGCTTTGCGTTCTACGCGCGTGCCAGAGAAGCCTTCGCTGTGATCCGCACGGGCGAGCGTCGGCTTTACGGCAATATCATTTTCAAGAAGGGCGTTATCCGCTCCTGATCGTCGAAGACGAACCAATAAAAGCCCGGGCCATTGCGCCCGGGCTTTTGTTTCTGGAACTATTCCTGAGGCTGTTCTTTCTGGTCCTTCATTGCACCGTGGGAGCCTTTGAAATCGCCACCCTTGTGATGCTGCCCCATGCCATGGCGGCCGTGATGGGGTCCCATGCCGTGACGGCCCATATGTGCGGCGCGCATTTCCTTGCGGTCGATGACGCCGTCATCGTTCCGGTCCAGCGCGGCAAATTCCTTCTTGCGCTGGTTTTCGATGGCCGAGAGGGTGATCTTGCCGTCGCCCTTGACGTCGAGGCGGCGTTCCAAACGGTCAGCCTCGCGCTTCACGACACGCTTCAGCGCTAACGCTTCAATTTCATCGCGGGAGAGGACGCCGTCGCCATTGGTGTCGGCGGCCTTCAGCTCTTCCATGCGGGAGAACTTTTCCAGATCGATTGGTCCGCGCTTAGTCTTGACGTCCTTATCCTGTGTAGCAGCCGCTTCCGTTGCCGGCTTTGGTGTATTCGCATTGCTGCTTTCCTGGGCCAGTACAGGTCCAGCAAGCATTGTAGATGCGATTACAGCGAGAATTGCGGTTCTATATTTCATGGTTGTTTCACTCCATTACTCTTTACAGGGGCGCCGTCAATTGGCGTGCCAGTAATGTGTGTCTTTTTAGATGAACCGCATATGAATGGACCAATTAATTATATGTAATGAAACTGCAATGTACTCGCGGTCCGGTGCACGAGGTTGCCGCAAATGCGGACAGATCCAGATGAACGAAGAGATTTATCAGGGGACGAAAATCGAAATTTTGATGCGATCACAGGATCACTTCGGCACCGTTCATTACGGTGTCAATCAGCGGAAGCGTTTGTTTTCAGGAGAGAAAATGGTGGGTGATGTAGGGATCGAACCTACGACCCGCTGATTAAGAGTCAGCTGCTCTACCAACTGAGCTAATCACCCACTCGCTTTGCCGAGGCAGCGGCCCCGGTGAAGTGAGCGGGTGTATACCGGTCGATTTTACAGCTGTCTACCCTCCAATCGAAAAATTTCGAAAAAAACTTGCATCTTTGAGCAAAAGCCCGGAAACGCTGGCTTCTGAACAATCCAGCTACGCATCTTTGCCGGGAGTTTCGCTGCAATTGTCGCAAAAGTTGTGACCACCCCAGCGAATCCGGAAGAATCGAATGCCAAAAGAATCTTGTTTTGATTCATTTTTTTGCGTTTCCAGCGTTGTAAGCGCGCAGGCCCCACTCCATATTCGCGAAATACTGGATTCGTACTTGCGGTTATGTCCGTGTGGGGGCGAAGCGGGTTACGGCTTCGGGGCGTAGGTTCACGCTTCAAATGTCGCAGCCATGTCATCATTTTTTGATGCTTGTCTGAGAAGTTAGAGCATATAAATGTCTTGATCGGCGGGTAATCATTCATAGTCACGAACCCGAGCTGATCGATCAGCATTATAATCCGAGCAGGGCGCGTCATGCACCGGATAGCCTTTGCAGAGAAAACCGAGGCGGGAAAACCGCTTCAAGATCCGGTTCGCGGCATTTGAGGAAAGCATGGAAAGCATTATCAGCAATCTCGGGCATTTCATTTCCGATCATCGGGTATGGGCCGGGCCTATTGTTGGTGTTATTGCCTTCGGCGAATCTCTCGCGATCATCGGGATGTTCATTCCCGCCACCCCGATCATGATTGCCATTGGCGGCCTTGTGGGCGCTGGCATCATCGAGCCGCTGCCCGTCATCATCGGCGCTATTATCGGCGCGGTCATTGGCGATATCATCTCCTATTTCCTCGGCTGGTGGCTGGGCCGCAACATCATTCACAAATGGCCGCTGAACAAGCATCGCAGCGGCGTTGCGCGTGCGCGCCTGCTGTTCCGCCGCTACGGCTTTTCCGCCGTCTTCCTTGGTCGTTTTTTCGGGCCGGTTCGCTGTACCGTGCCCATGGTCGCCGGCATGATGTCGATGGACCAGACGCGCTTTCAAACCGCAAACGTGCTGTCCGCGCTGGTCTGGGCGCCGCTGATGTTTCTTCCAGGCTGGCTGGCCGGGCGTGGCGCAGGCATATTCGCCAAGATGGACGGCGATCATATGTTCTGGTTCGCCATCGGCATTACGGTGCTGACCTTGATCGTCACGGTCATCGGTGTGCGTTTCTTCAAGGCACGTCCACCGCGTCGGGAGCGAAAGTCGCGTCGGATACAGGTTTCGCCCGCCGAATAAGGGATTATGGAGACGCACTTGCCTGACCGGCGATCGTCTGCATAATGAGGGGTAACGCTGGATGCTGATTGAGAAGTTTAGCCGCCAGCCTGTGAGTATATTGCGAACAACGATCGTATGTTTCGTATAACAATTGGTGCCCGAGGTCGGTGATAACACCGATACAGCGCCCTATAAAAGGTTCATCGCGCTTAATGCCCGACGACAGTTCTGACGATTCGTCTTACCGAAGTACCGGTTCCCGCGCGGGAACCTTTCGCTTCATAGGCTTCAAGCCTTTCTCTGCCGCCTGTGGATTGTTTCGGCTGGATCGCGATTTTGCGTTCCGGCCCGAAGGCGTTTGCGCAGGTATCTCTGGATTTCGCTTTTTCTGACCCGTTTGGACGCTGCCTTTTTGATTCAGGACAGCACTCTAAACATCTGTTTATACTCACATATTGCCCGGAAATAGTCTTCGGGCCGTGTACTAAAGGAGCCGACATATCATGGACTGGTCCATGGACTGGATTGCCGACCCCAATGCCTGGATAGGTTTGGTGACATTGGTGGTGCTTGAGATCGTTCTCGGCATCGACAATCTCGTCTTTATCGCCATTCTGGCCGATAAGCTGCCGCCGCATCAGCGCAGTCGCGCGCGTGTCATAGGCCTCACTCTGGCGCTTCTTATGCGCCTTATCCTGCTGGCATCGATCTCGTGGATCGTGACGCTGCGCGAACCGTTGATTGAAGTGATGGATATGTCCTTCTCCGGACGCGACATCATCATGCTGATCGGTGGTCTGTTCCTGCTGGCAAAGGGCACGATGGAACTGCACGAACGCCTGGAAGGCGCGCATGGGGCAAAAAGCTCGCGCGTGGTCCATGCGGTGTTCTGGCAGGTCATTGTCCAGATTGTCGTCCTTGACGCGGTTTTCTCGCTGGATAGCGTGATTACGGCTGTCGGCATGGTGCAGCATCTGCCCGTGATGATGATTGCCGTCATTATCGCAATCGGCGTCATGATGCTGGCGTCCAAGCCGCTGATGGACTTCGTCAACAAGCATCCGACGGTGGTTATCCTCTGCCTTGGCTTCCTGATGATGATCGGTTTCAGCCTGGTGGTGGAAGGCTTTGGCTTCCATATTCCGAAGGGCTATCTCTATGCGGCCATCGGCTTCTCAGTGTTGATCGAAGCAGCCAACCAGATGTCACGCCGCAATCGCGAGAAGTTGGTGACGACAAACGATCTGCGCGAGCGGACGGCGGGCGCGGTTCTGCGGCTGCTCGGTGGCGGGCGCGGCGAGAACCCGCTTTCCGATACGGTCGACGTGATCGCCCAGCAGACGGCTGCCAATGACGTCTTCCTTCCGGAAGAAAAGGAAATGATCCGTGGCGTGCTGGATTTGGCGGATCGTCCCGTGCGCTCGATCATGTCGCCGCGCAATGAAGTCGAATGGCTCGATATCGATGAAAGCGAAGATGAACTGCACGAAGCAATTCGCAAGCTTTCGCATTCGCGCGTGGTGGTTGCGCGCCGTCAGGTTGATGAATTCGTCGGCGTGGCGTCGGTCCGCGATCTGCTGCTCGACATGACGGACAAAAAGTCCATCAACTGGGACCAGGTCGTCAAGCAGCCGCTCGTCGTGCATGAAAGCGCCAATGTGCTGCGTGTGATGGAGCAGCTGCGTGTTTCGCCGGTGCAGCTTGCCGTGGTCGTCGATGAGCACGGCTCATTCGAAGGCGTCGTCACGCCGACTGACGTGCTGGAAGCGATTGCCGGAGAATTTCCCGACGAGGACGAGGAAGCATCCGTCGCCGAATCGGACGGGCAGGGCGGTTATATCGTCGATGGTTTCGCCGATATTCGCCGCCTGAGCGGTCTTCTGGAGCGCGATCTGGTGGACGACAGCGACCGCTATACGACGCTGGCCGGTTATGTGCTCTGGCACCTTGGCCACCTGCCGCTGGGTGGCGAGAGTTTCGTCGCGGACGGCTTCGAATTCAGGATCGACGCCATGAAGGGGCGCAATGTGGACAAGGTCCATATCAAGCCCGTCAGCGACTACGAGGTATAAGCTGGTATGATTTTGCGGGCGGCAACCTGCTGTTCGCAAAATATTTCACCCTGTTAACTCCGATAAAATAAGTCGGTTATTGACATCTGCTTCGAAGGCTTCAAAATTAACGCATCGTTCATTGTTGCGGCGAAAGCATGTCTGGATTGAAGACGTGCCTGGATGTCGGCAGCTTGGAGATGGGGACGCGACAACGCGGATAGGAGGCCTGGTTTGATGCGGAACTTGCAGGTGCTGACCACCGGACTGAAAAACGCCTTCTTGGGCATTCCCGCATTTTTGGCGCAGCCGTGGCGGGAAATGAAACTGAGCGCTGAGGAAATCGCAGCGCGTCGGCGCAGTCGGCTTGAGCGCAGCGAGCATAATTTTCTGTGGTGCTGGCAGCATCGCGGTTTCTGGTAAGATTTTATGCAGAAAGAAATACGAGCCGGAGGCGAAAGTCTCCGGCTTTTTTGTTGTCCTGTTTCGGATTTTTGCGCCTCTGAGGAATATTTTTCTAACACGCATAGGCCGCTTGGGCGCACGTTCCAAGGAGTTCGCGGAAAGTAGTTTATTGATTTAAATCAATGATTTAGGTTGATTTTGAATCGCCTTTCGATAGATTTTCTTTCCAAGTTCAATCATCTATATGAACGCTTTGCAGGTGCAGGGCGGTGGGGATAGTCTAATGCGGAAAATTTTTCTCTATGCGGCTGTCGCGCTTGGTCTGGGTGCAGCACCGGTCAAGGCTGAAGAGCCGAAGGAAATCCTGAACGTTTCCTATGATATCGCTCGCGAGCTGTACGAGCAGGTCAACAAGGCGTTCATCGCGGACTGGAGGGCGAAGACTGGCGAAGAGCTGACCGTCAACCAGTCGCATGCCGGTTCCTCCAAGCAGGCCCGCTCCATTCTGGAAGGTCTTGAAGCCGATGTGGTGACCTTCAATCAGGTGACCGACGTGCAGGTTCTGCACGACAAGGGCAATCTGATCCCGGCGGACTGGCAGAAGCGTTTGCCGAACAATTCGTCGCCCTATTATTCCTTCCCGGCATTTCTGGTCCGTGCGGGCAATCCGAAGAACATCAAGAACTGGGACGATCTTGCCCGCGACGATGTGAAGGTTGTTTTCCCGAACCCCAAAACCTCGGGCAATGCGCGCTATACCTATCTGGCGGCAACCGCCTATGCGAAGGAAGCTTTCAACAACGACGACGCCAAGGTGCGTGAATTCGTCGGCAAGATATTCAAGAATGTGCCGGTCTTCGATACGGGCGGCCGTGGTGCAACCACCACCTTTGCTGAACGCGGTATCGGTGATGTTCTCGTCACCTTCGAGGCCGAAACCCGTGGTACACAGAAGCAGCTCGGCGCAGACAAATATGATGTTGTCGTTCCGCAGGTCAGCCTTCTGGCCGAATTCCCGGTCACGGTCGTTGACAAGGTGGTGGACAAGCGCGGCTCGCGCAAGATCGCCGAAGCCTATCTGAATTATCTCTATTCGCCGGAAGGTCAGGAGATTCTCGCGCAGAACTTCAACCGCGTGCATGACAAGGCGGTCATCGAAAAGCACAAGGATATTTATCCGGATGTGCGTCTCGTGACCGTCGATGATGTGTTCGGCGGCTGGGACAAGTTGCAGAAAGAGCATTTTGCCGAAGGCGGCGTGCTTGATCAGCTCTTCACCAAGAAGTAAGCGGTAATTTAGCGCGGATCCAGGAGCGTGCGGCGACGTGCGCTCCTGCCGTTATATGGAATAATTCAGTGTCGCTTCTCAGCATGAAACGCAATTCGGTATTGCCGGGGTTCGGTCTGACCCTCGGCTGCACCCTGTTTTATCTGACTGTCATCGTGGCTTTGCCATTGCTCGCCATGATCATGAAGACCGCGAGCCTCGGCTGGAGCGACTTCTGGTCCATCGTCACCTCTGACCGTGCTCTGGCCACCTATCGGATCACGCTCAGCACGGCGGCGCTTGCGACCGTGTTCAACGGCCTGTTCGGCCTGCTGCTGGCCTTTGTGCTGGCGCGGTATGAGTTTCCCGGCAAGCGCCTGATGGATGCCGCCGTCGATTTGCCTTTTGCGCTGCCGACAGCCATTGCAGGTCTCGCACTGGTGACGGTCTTTGCGCAGAACGGCTGGTTCGGCCAGTTTCTGGAGCCGCTCGGCATCAAGGTCGCCTATGCGCCACTCGGTATTTCCATCGCTATGGCTTTCACCAGCATTCCTTTCGTCATCCGCACGGTGCAGCCGGTGCTGGAAGATATGAGCGCCGATGTGGAGGAAGCCGCTCGCAGCCTCGGCGCGAAGCCGTGGCAGATTTTCGCCCATATCGTCTGGCCAACGATCTTCCCGGCTTTTCTCGCGGGCGCGTCATTGTCTTTTGCGCGCAGCCTCGGCGAATTCGGCTCCATCGTTTTCATTTCCGGCAATCTGCCGTTTGAAACGGAAGTGACATCGCTTCTGATCTTCATCCGGCTTGACGAATATGATTACCCAGCCGCAGCGGCGCTGGCCTTCGTCATGCTGGTCGCTGCATTCCTGATGCTGCTCATCACCAATCTCATTCAGGCAAGGCAGCTTCGTTATGCAGAGCGCTAATGTGGCACGCAACGCGCCGGGGCCGGTTCGCAGTCTGTTGATCTGGCTGGCCAGCGTGCTGTCCATCCTGTGCATCGGCGTGCCGCTGGCGGTCATCTTCGCCTATGCGTTCAGCAAGGGCGCGGGCGCATTTTTTGGCGAAATCCTGAAGCCCGATACGCTGCATGCGATCTGGCTGACGGTGCTGGTCGCCATTGTGGTCGTGCCGATCAATATGGCGTTCGGCGTCTGCGTCGCATGGCTGGTGACAAAATTCCGTTTTCCGGGACGCAGACTGCTGATTACCTTTGTCGAGATACCCTTCTCCGTCTCGCCAATCGTGGCGGGCGTGACCTATCTCTTCCTCTATGGCTCGCAGGGGCTGCTCGGTCCGCTGCTCGAAAGCTATGATCTCAAGATCATGTTCACGGTCCCGGCGATCTTTCTGGTCAGCCTGTTCGTGACCTCACCCTTTGTGGCGCGCGAATTGATACCGCTGATGGAAGTGCAGGGGAGCGATGAAGAAGAAGCGGCGATGACGCTGGGCGCGAATGGCTGGCAGACATTCTTCTACGTCACGCTGCCCAATATCAAATGGGCGCTGCTCTATGGCGCGGTGCTGTGCAATGCGCGCGTGATGGGCGAGTTTGGCGCGACATCTGTCGTGTCCGGCGCTATTCGTGGCAAGACGAACACCTTGCCGTTGCAGGTGGAGCTTCTGTTCAATGACTATAATGTCGCCGGAGCCTTTGCCGCGGCTTCCACACTCGCATTGATTGCCGTTCTCACGCTGGTGCTGAAATTCTTGCTGGAGCGCAGGCAGCACGCCTGACAATGAAAAACACCGTGCGTCTGACGGGACGCACGGTGTTTGCAGTCAGGCAGCCAGCGGAGCAGCTTGGGAGGATGCTGCTTTTTGTGGCTCCCGTTGCAGGGACGAGGCGAGAATGACGCCTTCCGGCCAGCGGCTGAAACCGCTCGCGACATTGATGTGACCGGCATGGCCGAGGTCGACAAAACCCGAACCCCAGACATTCGCCAGAGCTTCCGCCTTGGCAAAGCGCATATAATCGTCATTGCGGCTCGCGACGACGATGGAAGGGAAACCAAGCTCATGGCGCGGCAGCGGGGCAAAGCTCTGGAAACGGCTGTCTCGGGAGGCCATGGTTTCCGCGTCGGCTGGAGCGACCAGAAGCGCGCCCGCAACATGGGCGGCAGCTGGGCGGCTTGCCAGATGGGCAACCAGCACACAGCCGAGGCTATGGGCGACCAGAACCGCGCCGGGATTTTCGGCCAGTTTTGCTTCGAGTGCATGCATCCAGTCGGATAGCACTGGATAATGCCAGTCGTCCTGTTCAACCAGTAATGCTGACGGATCGTCATGCAACCATTGGCGCTGCCAGTGGCCTGCTTCCGATCCCTTGTAACCGGGGATGATAAGTGTCGCAGGCATGCGTTGTTTCCTTTTCCGGCAATCGCAGCAAAAGCACGAGTTGGCTTTGCTACAATTGCGACATCACAGAGATCAGAGCCTTGGGAGGGCTTTTCTGTTTCGCTTTTCGCCCCGATCGAGGCGACTAGCGAAGCAGTTTCCAAAATAGGCGCTGAAACCCGCGATTTTAAGGAAAAGGAATTCAAATTCAGGCGGATGCGTGAAAATTATTCTCCGCCTGAATGGGGTCTCACTTGTTGTGCTTTTCGTTCCAGCGCAGCAGGAACTGCGATTTCTCGAAAATCAGCACCACCACCAGCGACATGGCGAAGGGGATCAGGAGATAGAGCAGGCGGAACACGATCAGTGCCGCCAGCACATCGGCCTGATCCATATCCGGAAGGCCGGTCAGGAAAACCAGTTCGAGCACGCCAAGGCCGCCCGGCGCATGCGAGATGAGAGCTGCCGAGAAGGAGACGAGGAAAATGCCGAGCACGATCAGAAAGCCGGGATTGCCCGCTTCCGGCAGGGCGAAATAGATGATGCCCGCAGCGCCGATCAGTTCGAGGGGTGCGACGATCAGCTGCTGCACGACAACCGACATGCGCGGATATTCGAGCCGGAACTTGCCGATCTGGAGTGGACGCAGCTGCATCCAGCTGCCGAAAACATAGAGCAGAACGAATGCCAGCATGATCAGGGCGATGACCATGGCGACGGTGGGTGTCAGGTCTTCGTTGAAGCGCATGAGCACATGCGGCTCCAGCAGCAACACCACGCTGGAGGTGATGATCACACCGAGTATGAATGTAAACGAGCAGAAGGCGATGAGAACGGCAATCTCGCTGCCCGGCATGCCTTGCGAGGAATAGGCGCGGTAGCGAACGACGGCCCCGGAGACGACGGATGCGCCGATATTGTGCGACAAAGCATAGGTGGTGAAGGAACAGAGTGCGATGAAAAGCCAGGAAATCTTGCGCCGCAGATGGAGAAGCGCGATACGGTCGTAACCAGCAAGCGAGCTATAGGCGAGAAGGGCTGCCGCCGCTGCCAGTACCCAGTGATGTGCGCGAATGGCGTAGAGGCTGTCCAGAACATCGTCGAGCGATATGCTGCGAAGTTCCCGATAGAGAAGCCAGGCTGAAACGCCGACAGCACACAGACCGATGACCGGCCAGATGTAATCCTTTGCTTTCATTAACCGATTACCGCCCCTTTAAATTTCATTCTGTGTTCCCCCTTATATGGCCTGTGCTTCGCCATCAGCGGCAATCACCGAACTGTCGTCCTGTGCCTGAATGTGCTGCTGTGGCGACCGGGCGGAAGCATTGCCGCCCGTATTCGAAACGTCTGCACCGATTGCCTTGGCTATTGCCTTTGCAATTTCCTCTTCGCCAAGAATGACGGAGGTTGCACCGAGATCGGTCAGATATTGCGCTTCAGCCTGCGAATTGGCCTGCGCAACGATGTGGATATCCGGGTTGGCCGCATGGGCCAGAGCGGTCGCGCGTCCTGCCTCAAAGGCATTGGGAATCGCAATCACCAGATTTTGGGCGAGCCCGGGCTTCGCCGCGTTTATTATTTCAATATCGGAGGCATTGCCTGCAATAGCTTCGATGCCTTTTTCGCGCAATGTGGTGCAGATTTTCGACGAGTCATCGATGACGAGGAACGGCATCGCACGTTCCTGCAAACTGCCGGCCAACCTGCTGCCGATATGTCCGTAACCGGCAATGATCGTGTGGCCGGTCAGAAGGGTGTGCGGCAATGGTTCCGGTTCGGAGACATCGATGGCTGTGCTGCCCGTTGTGTCGTTCGCACCTTCGCTTGCGCTGCGTTTTTCGATCCAGGGCCGCATCCGTTCAGCGACGATGAACATCACCGGGTTGAGGAAAATGGAGAGGATTGCACCTGCCAGAATGAGGTCTCGTCCGGCGGGCGGCAACAGATTGAGGCTGACGCCAAGGCCTGCGAGGATGAACGAGAATTCACCGATCTGCGCCAGACTTGCCGAAATCGTCAGCGCGGTGCTGACCGGGCGGCGGAAAGCCCGCACGATGAAAAAGGCCGCGACGGACTTGCCGATCAGGATGATCGCAAGGGTGGCCAAAAGGGGCAGGGGGTCTTTCAGCAGGCTCATCGGGTCGAACAGCATGCCGACCGAAATGAAGAACAGCACCGCGAAAGCATCGCGCAGCGGCAGGGATTCTTCCGCGGCGCGATGGCTGAGCTCGGATTCGCTCATCACCATACCGGCGAAGAAAGCGCCGAGCGCGAAGGAAACGCCGAAGAGATGCGCCGCACCGAAGGCGACGCCAAGCGCAATGGCCAGAACGCCAAGGCGAAACAATTCGCGCGAGCCGGTCTGCGCAACGACATTGAGAAGCCAGGGAATGACCTTGCGCCCGACGACCAGCATCAGGGCGACGAACAGAACCACCTTGGCGATGGTCAGAAGAATGATGCCACCGATGCCGAGGCCAAGCCATGCCGCGAGCGGGTCGCTGGCTGCCGCACTGGTTGCGCGGCCTGTGACGCTGGCGACAGCTGGCAGCAGAACCAGCGCCATGACCATGGCAAGGTCCTCGACAATCAGCCAACCGACGGCGATGCGCCCTCGTTCGGTGTCGATGAGGCGGCGCTCCTGCATGGCGCGCAACAGAACAACCGTACTGGCCGTGGATAGCGCAAGGCCGAAGACCATGCCTGCCTCCACATCCCAGCCAAGCGCAAGACCAAGGCCAGTGCCAAGGGCAGCGGCAGTAGCGATCTGCGCCAATGCGCCCGGAACGGCGATGGCTTTGACGGATAGCAGGTCTTTCAGGGAAAAATGCAGGCCGACGCCGAACATCAGCAGGATGACGCCGATTTCGGCGAGCTGCAGAATGAGGCCCTGATCGGCAACGAAACCCGGTGTGTGCGGACCGGCGATAACGCCAGCCAGAAGATAGCCGACCAATGGAGAAATCTTGAGGCGGGTGGCAATCGCACCGAAAATAAAAGCAAGGCATAACCCGATGACGATGGTCGCAATCAAAGGCGTGTCATGGGGCATAGGGTGCCGTTTCCCTCTATTGAAATTTCAGTCGTTGGGAGCCGGGCAGGGCGAAAATCCTGCCCGGCAATTGGGTTCACTTCTGCGCGATAGCCTTTTCTTCAGCAGGCTTGTGGGCATCCTTATGGTGCTGCCACCAGTCACCCAGCAGAAGCAGGATCGGCGCTGCGATGAAGATCGACGACGATGTCGCAATGACGATACCGAACAGCATCGGCACGGCGAAATTATGGACGGCGCTGCCGCCCCATACCGCCATCGGGAACATACACAGGAAAGTCACGACCGACGTGTAGATACAACGCACGAGCACCTGATTGATACTCATGTCGATGATCTCGCGCAGCGGCTTCGACTTATAGAGGCGCATGTTTTCACGCATACGGTCATAGACCACGACCTTGTCGTTCACCGAGTAACCGATGATCGTCAGAAGGGCCGCGATAGCCGTCAGGTTGAAATCGAGCTGCATCAGCGCGAAGAAACCGACGATCTTCGTGGTGTCGAGAATGAGCGTGATGATCGCACCAAGCGCGAAGAACCACTCGAACCGCCACCAGAGATAGACCAGCATACCGAGTGCGGAGAGCACCACCGCGATGAAGCCGGAACGGGCCAGTTCGCCGGAGACTTTCGGTCCCACGACTTCGGTTCGTTCGATTTTCACGCCCGGATCGAGTTGCGTAACGGCTTCCCGCATCTTGTTGACGGCTGCGGTCTGCGCTTCCTCACCGCCATCCTGACGCTGGATGCGGATGAGCACTTCATTGGCGCTGCCTGCGCTCTGGAGCGCAACTTCACCGAGGTCCAATGCACCGAGCTTGGCGCGAAGCTGCGCAAGGTCGGCTGGCTGTGACGTGGTGATTTCGGCCTGGATACCGCCCTTGAAGTCGATGCCGTAATTGAGGCCCGGCTTGAAGAACAGCACGATCGAGGCAATCGACAGCACGATGGACACGCCGATGCCGACAAAACGCGCATTCATGAAGCGGTAGTTTGTGCCTTCCGGCGCGAACTTCAGGATCGGCTCGATGTGCAGAACCTTCAGCTTGCGCTTGCGCACGAACCAGCCCATCGCCATACGCACCAGCGTCACGTCGGTGAACATCGAAATCGCGATACCGAGCATCATAGTGATGGCGAAGCCCCGAACCGGGCCGGTGCCGAACATGAACAGAAGCAGCGTCGAAATCAGCGAGGTGACGTTGGAATCGACGATGGTTGCAAAGGCGCTGTGGAAGCCCTTATCGAGCGCCGCCATGGCGCCGAGGCCCTTGCGCGTTTCTTCGCGGATACGTTCGTTGATGAGAATATTCGCGTCAACCGCGATACCGATACCCAGAATGATACCGGCGATACCGGGCAAGGTCAGCGTTGCACCGATGAGGCTTAGCGCGGAGAAAGTCAGCAATGTGTGCAGAAGAAGCGCCACATTGGCGATCATGCCCCAGAGGCCGTAGAGCAGAACGATGAATACGGCCACGAGCGCGAAGCCGATGATGCCGGTGATCAGGCCCATCTTGATGGCGTCGCCGCCAAGGTCGGGACCGACGGTGCGTTCTTCGATGACGGTCAGCGGCGCGGGTAGGGCGCCAGCACGCAGAAGCGCGGAGAGAACGACGGTATCCTGAACCGTGAAGCTGCCGCTGATCTGGCCCGAACCGCCGGTGATCGGCTCACGAATAACCGGTGCGCTCAAGACCTTGCCGTCGAGAACGATGGCGAAAGGACGGTTCACATTCTTGGTGGTGATATCGGCGAACTGACGAGCGCCAAGGCTGTCGAACCGGAAGGAAACGATTGGCTCATTGGTGCGCTGATCGAAACCGGCGCGCGCATCGGTCAGGCGTTCGCCCGACAGTGCGATCTGATCCTCAATCGGATATTTGATGTTCGGGTCCTTGGAATCCGGCATGATCGTGACGCCCGGAGGCGGCGTATCGTTCGGATTGGCATCGGCGACCATATGGAAACTCATCTTCGCCGTGCTTCCGAGAAGCTGGCGGAGCTGGGCTGGATCCTGAAGACCCGGTAGCTGAACCACGATACGGTCGGAACCGACACGCTGGATCGAAGGTTCGGCAACGCCGACCTGATCAACGCGCTGGCGGATGATTTCAAGGCTCTGCTGCAGCGCCGCATCGAGGCGGTAGTTGAAGCCCGCTTCTGTCAGCGTCAGGCGAATCTGATTATCGGTCGAATTGACGTCGATATCGTTAATCGCCGTGCCGAAGCCGCTGGTGTTGACCTGCGAGATGAGCGTGCGAAGCGCCGTTTCCGCCTTCGCGCGCTGGTCGGTATCGGGAATTGCCACGATGACGGCATCGCCCACGGCACGGATCGACTGCGGCTGGATGCGCTCGGCGCGCAGTTTGCTGCGGGCATCGTCCAGCAGCGCACGCAGGCGGTCCTTTTTGAGGCCGGCTGCGTCCACTTCCAGCACGAGATACGAACCGCCGCGCAGGTCGAGACCGAGCGTCACCTGACGCTTCGGGAACCAGGATGGCATCGCATCCAGCTGTTTTTGTGTGAAGAAGTTGGGCAAGGCGATGATAAGCCCGATCACGACGATCAGGCTGTACAGCGCTACGACCCATTTCGAAGTACGCATGGATTGTGGTTCCGGGTCTGCGCGTCATCTCAAGTCCCGATAGCTGACCGAAATGGAAAGCCACAATCTGTGCGGGGCGGATGACGCTGTTTTACGTAAGAGTGTGCGGGACTGGAAAAGCCAGCCCTCCGGTGGTGCCTATTATGCGCCTACAGGAGGCGCGCGGGCAAAACCAAAATATTGCTGGGCTGCCGTGAAGCGCTGAAAGCTGCGCTCTGCCTCTGCGGATTTCGCATTGGCAAAGGACAGGCCAGTTCCGGTAACAGCCAGAGCCGTGTCGCCACCCAGCGGATAAGCCGCCTTGATTTTCGCGGCAATAGCTTCGATGAGGATGGCGCGCATGGGCTGCGACGCCGGTGCCGATTGTTGCCTGACGGGGGCCGTCGGCGTGCTTTCAGCCTGTCTGGCCGCAAGCATCTTGGGCAGACTGCGCGAAGATTCGTCATTCGCCTTATCAGTGAGTGCGGAGAAGTCCACGGCGAACAAAAGAGCTGCGAAAGACAGCACGCATGCCATCAACAGCATGAAGCCATGCTGTCTATGATGCCCTGTGCTGTTCATGCCTATCATAAAACCGCCCAGACTTCCGTTAGAGTCTCGCTCAGGATTTGAGCCAGCTTCCGCACTGTCCACGAATCCTCATTAGCCATTTCAGCCGGTGCGAACAAGGAAATACTGGCGTTCTGCCGTGGTTTCGTTGTTGCTCCCCAGCAAGGGCTGTCGATATGCGCCATTGGAGACTTTCAGGAGCAAATGGGATTCTCTCTTGCAAGCCGCCTTGTTTCCGTTCTACGGCGCTTTATGTTGAAACAGTGATCGTCTTAACGGCAGATTTGAAATTGGCTTATTTATCAACGTTTCGGATAGTTGCATTTTCTCTTTTGATCGGCGCGCTTTCGTTGGGCAGCATAGCGCCCACCAGCGCACAGGATAACAAGCCGAAAGCCGAACAGACGGCGCAACCGGCTCCTGCGCCAGCCGGTTCGTCAAACGATGGTGCTCAAGCTGCGCCGGGAAATGGTGATCAGCCGCCGGTCTCGGCCATCGTGCAGCAGCAAAAACCGGTCATCGACGACTTGAAGCAACAGGCGCAGAAGATCAGCGAACAGTTGCAGAAATCTGGAACCAGTGACGAAACCTTGGCGAATCTGAAGCTTCAGCTGGATGGGCTTTCCAAGAAGCTTCTCGATGCCGGTGTCGCTTTTCGTCCGCGCCTGACCGAGATCAACACGCGTCTGGAACAGCTCGGCCCCGCGCCGACCGGCGAGGCCACGGAACCGGGCATTGTCACCGATGAACGCAAGCGGCTCACCGCTGAAAAAGCGACGATCAACGCGATGATCGGTGATACGGAAGATACCTCGCTGAATGTCAATCAGATGTCGGCGAAGATCGGCGATCTGCGCCGCGATCTTTTCGCAAAAACGCTGTCGCAGCGGGTTAATCTCGATTCCGCACTCGGCACCGAGGTTGCAGCGGCGGCGAACAATCAGGTCGTGTCGCTGTGGCGGATTATCCAGTCATGGTGGCGCTTCGTCGTCACCTTCAAGCTGAATTCGTTTCTTGCCGCAGCATTTTTCGCTTTCGTCGGCGCCCTGGTGATTCAGCTTGGCGCGCGCCATGTGCTTGGTACACTTTATCAGCGCGATCCGACCATCGAATCGCCCTCCTATCTCAGCCGTCTTCTGGTCGCGTTCTGGTCCACGGTCATTCCGTCGGCTGCGATCGGCGTCTTTCTGGCGACGACTTACTTTTTCCTCAATTATTTCAATGTCCTGAGAACGGACGTCGCGTCGATACTGGAATCGCTGTTCATCGTTCTCGGTCTCGTCTTTTTCATTCATCGGCTGGCCGCAGCCTGTATCAGCCCCGATATGCCGCAATGGCGGCTCGTGCCGGTTGCACCGCGCCCGGGACGGGTTCTGGGCCTGCTGATAACGGCGACGGCGCTGACGACGGGTGTCGATTCCTTTGTCGGGACGGTCAACAAGCTTCTGTCGTCGCCGCTGTCGCTTACCATGGCGCAGAGCCTGCTGGCGACCGTGATGGTGGGCATTCTCATTCTGGCAATAGCCTTCCTGAAACCGGTGGTACGGCGCGACCACGAGGGCGTGCGTTCATGGCCACGTCCGTTCAAGGTATTTCTCATCATTCTCGGGCTTCTACCCATTCTGGCCGCCATTTTCGGCTATATCGGCATGGCGCGTTTCCTGTCGCAGCAGATCGTCGTCACCGGCGCTTTTCTGGTGACCATGTATCTGGGCTTCCTGACGGGCCGCGCCATTTCCGAAGAACAGGCATTCGCGTCAAGCAAGGTGGGCGCGAGTTTGCGCGAGCGCTTCCATTTTGACGATGCGACGCTTGACCAGCTGGGGCTTGTCGCGGGCATTCTCATCAATCTGGTCGTGGCGCTGATCGGCATTCCGCTGGTGCTAATGCAGCTCGGCTTCCAGTGGGCCGAGTTGAAGAATGCCTTCTTCAAACTGATGACCGGCTTCGAAATCGGCAATATGTCGGTTTCGCTGATGGGGCTGCTCACCGGCATTTTGCTGTTCGTCATCGGCTATCTGCTGACGCGCTGGTTCCAGAACTGGCTCGACAACAGTGTCATGGCGAGAGGCCGCGTCGATTCCGGCGTGCGCAACTCCATCCGCACGGTGATCGGTTATGTCGGTCTCTGCCTCGCTGCGCTGATGGGTGTCTCGGCGGCCGGGTTCAATATGTCCAATCTGGCGCTTATCGCCGGTGGTCTTTCACTTGGTATCGGTTTTGGTCTCCAGAATATCGTTCAGAACTTCGTTTCCGGTCTGATCCTTCTGGCGGAGCGTCCGTTCAAGGTCGGTGACTGGGTGGAAGCGGGCACGGTCAGCGGCATCGTGAAGAAGATCAGCGTGCGCGCAACGGAAGTGGAAACTTTCCAGAAGCAGTCGATCATCGTGCCGAACTCGACGCTCATCAACGGCAATGTCGGCAACTGGACGCACCGCAACAAGCTTGGCCGTATCGATATCAACGTGCAGGCTTCCTATACGGAAGATCCAAGGCGTGTGCACACCCTGTTGCTGGATATCGTACGCGGCCACCCGTCCATTCTCAAGAATCCGGAACCGTTCGTTGCTTTTCAAAGCATGACCGATTCGCTGATGGTGTTCGATATCTACGCCCATGTCGCGGATATCACCTCGACCGGCGGCATCAAGAACGAGCTGCGATTCCAGATTGTCGAACGGTTCCATGAAGAGGGGCTGCATCTGTCCTCGTCTTCGACCGATCTGGTGCTGAGCCTGCCGGAAATCGAAAAGCTCTCCGAGATCATGCAGAAGGCACCGACACCGACGCCGAAGAAGAAAGCACGTGAGGAGAAAAAGGTCGCAGATGACAATGACGATAAGGCGTGATGAACGCCTCGTTCAGTTGCAGTTCAGTTTTGTCCATCTATAAATGAGCTATGAACGGCGGGTCGTTCTTCGAGGATGGAAGCGGTGACACGCGCTTTCATCGGGGTGGTAGAAGCGGGAGCGGTGGAAACGCCGAAACGATATGAACGTAATTCAGATCAGAAAGTTTGGCACGATCGGTCTTGGCGCAGTTCTTATGCTTGCAGCTTCCATGGGCGGTTCCTACGCCGCCAAGATTTCCAACAAGGACAGCGCCGCGCAGACCATTGTGGTGACCGAAGGTGCTTCCAAGCGCGAAATGGTTGTGGCGCCCGGCGATACGGTCGATTTCTGCGCTTCCGGCTGCTTCGTGACCTTTCCGAACGGCGACCGTGAGGCGCTGACGGGTGATGAGACGATCACCATTACAGGCGGCAAGGCGACGCTGAAATAAGATCGCTGCATCATGAATTGAAAAAGCCGGGCGCAATGCCCGGCTTTTTGCTGGTCAGGTCAGCTGCGTGGCTTGAGGTTCTCCGGGTCGTAAAGCGGCTTGTAGCCAACGGACGCCACTTCGACGGGATAGGTTTCACCGAAATATTCGACCGTCAGCTTGCGGCCTTCCTGACAATAGCTCCACGGCAGATAGGCAAGCGCGATATTCTTGCCGATGGTCGGGCCGAAAGCCACTGACGTGGTGAAGGAACGGCGACCCAGTTCGTCGACCAGCGTTTCGCCGGTTTCCGGGTCCATGACCGGCATGATGCCGACAGGATAACGGGCAACACCCTTCGAATCGACATTATCGGTCATGACCAGTGTGCAAAGCATGGCGGGCTGGTGCTCGCGGGCGCGATATTCAACATGCTTTGCCTTGCCGCGGAAATCGGCTTCCTTGACCTTCGGACGCGCCAGATCGGCTTCCAGGAGATTATACTCCGTCAGCAGGTCGGCATTTTGTAGGCGCAGGCTTTTCTCCATACGGCGGGTATTGGCATAGGTTTCGACTCCAACGGCAATCGTGCCGGTCGAGCGCAGCGCATCCCAGACGGCGAGGCCGTCTTCATAGCGCATATGCAGTTCCCAGCCCTGTTCGCCGACATAGGAAATGCGGAAGGCGGTCACGTCCTTCCCCGCAATCCTGATCGGCTTGATCGCCGCAAAGGGGAAGTTTTCGGCATCGAGCCCTTCCGGATTTTCGACAACCTTCTTGAGGTTTTCGCGGGCATTCGGGCCCCATATGCCGATGGTAACATATTTCTCCGTCACATCGGTAATGGTGACGTCAAAGCCCTTATCCTCGGCCACGCGGCGCATGTAATGGAAATCGCGCGGGCCTGCATCGGCGCCGTTGATCATGCGGATACGGTCGGCCATGCGGATTGCCGTGAAGTCGGCGCGCACCATGCCTTCATCGTCGAGGAAGTGCGTATAAATGCCCTTGCCGATATTGGTATCGCCGCCAATCTTGGCCGCGCAAAGCCATTCCATCAGCTCGACATGGTCCGGGCCTTCAATATCCACAATCGCGAAATGCGAGAGATTGATGATGCCGCAATTTTCAGTCAGTTCGAGATGTTCGGCATTGGAAACACGCCAGAAATGGCGGTTGTCCCATTCATTTTCGCGCACGGGTACGCGGTCGCCGTATTTTTCCAGCAGATGCTCGTTGGCGGCATAGCCATGCGCACGCTCCCAGCCACCGAGTTCCATGAAATAGCCGCCAAGCTCCACTTCACGCTCATAGAAGGGTGAACGGCGGATATTGCGTCCCTTGGAGAACGGCTCACGGGGATGCACTGCCGGGTTATAAACCTTCATTGCCGTTTCGGTACAGCGATCCCAGATGAACTGCTCGGTCATCTGGTGCGGATAGAAACGGGAATAGTCGATGGCATGATGGTCGATGGATGTGCGCCCGTCGGTCATCCAGTCGGCGATGAGCTTGCCCATGCCGGGACCATCCTTGACCCAGATGGCGACTGCGTACCAGAGGCCGCGCACCTTCTGGCTTTCGCCCATGGATGGGCCGCCATCGGTGGTGACTTGCAGGAAGCCGTTGAAGGAATGGCTTTCATTATAGCCAAGCTCGCCGAGGATCGGAGTCAGTTCGATGGCGCGCTCAAGCGGTTCCAGAACCTGTTCCATATCCAGGTCGCGCTGCGACGGCGAAAGCCGCGCTTCGTGCTTTTCCAGAAGATCGCGCGGGTGACAGAGGCGCGGATTGGTCTCTTCGTAATAGCCCCATTCGATCTGGCCGCCTTCGGCGGTCTTCGGGTCGCCCGTATCGCGCATATAGGCGGAATTGCCCTGATCGCGCATGAGCGGCCAGCCGATTTCCTTGCCCGTGCCTTCGAACTCGTTATAGGGACCGAAGAATGTCAGCGGATGGTCAATCGGCATGACAGGCAGGTCCTCACCGACCATCTCGGCAATCAAACGCCCCCAGAGGCCAGCGCAGACCACGACATAATCCGCTTCTATGGTGCCGCGATGGGTGACGACGCCCTTGATGCGGCCGTTTTCGACGAGCAGCGACTGGGCGGGCGTATTGGCAAAGCTCTGCAATTTGCCCGCCGCTTCCGCCTGATCGATCAGCTTGCCGGCGACCGTCTGCGAACGCGGGATGACCAGACCGGCATCCGGGTCCCACAGGCCGCCCTGAACCATGCTTTCCTCGATCAGCGGGAATTTTTCCTTGATCTCTGCCGGTTCGATCAGGCGGGCGCGAGTGCCGAAGGCCTTGCCGGAAGCGACCTTGCGCTTAATTTCATCCATGCGGCCATCGTCGCCCACACGGGCAACTTCAAGGCCGCCGACACGGGCGTAATGCCCCATCTTTTCGTAGAAATCGATGGAATAGAGCGTGGTCCAGCAGGAGAGGAAATCGTGGCTGGTCGCATAGCAGAAATCCGACGCATGCGCGGTCGAACCGATATCGGTCGGAATGCCCGACTTGTCGATGCCGACGATGTCGTCCCAGCCCCGTTCGATCAGGTGATGCACGACGGATGCGCCGACGATGCCGCCGAGCCCGACGATTACGACCTTCGCCTTCTTAGGAAACTCTGCCATTTTATGTGACCCTGGTTGGTATTTGACAGAACCATAATCGCTGACGGGGCAGGATATTTGCCTTTATACGACATATTCCCAGCCTGACACGACTGCGTCCATCACCGGGCAAAGCCGGGTTTTTTCGCAACAAGCCTGTCCTGCAAGCGACATGGTGGAACGTGCGTTATCCGATCTTGCGAAACTGATTCCGAAAGACGCTTTACGGTTCTGATTTTCTTATCTTTTAGGCAGCCGCCACACAGGCGGCGTTACCATTCGCAGTACTGATCCGGCCTATGCCGCGATGAGCATTTTGCGATCTGCGCGCTCCTGTTGCGGCGAGCGCCCGTAGAGTTCGCGATAGCATTTGGAAAAATGCGACGCGGAAACAAAGCCACAGGCCACTGCTACTTCCACCACCGGCATCGATGATTGCAAAAGCAGGTGCCGTGCCCTGTCGAGGCGGATTTCCAGATAATAGCGGGCCGGAGAGCGTCCCATTTCCTGCCGGAACAGCCGTTCGACCTGACGGCGCGACAGGCCGATCGTGTGGGCGACGTTGATCAGCGCCTGCGGCTCTGACAGGTTGGCTTCCATCATCTCGATGATGGTCAAAACCTTGGAGTTCTGGATGCCAAGGCGCGCGCGCAGCGGCAGACGCTGGCGGTCCTGCGGGCTGCGAACCCGGTCGGTCAGTGCCTGTTCGCAGATCTTGTTGACCAGATTGGCGTCGAAATCGTCGCCGATCAGCTTCAGCATCATGTCGAGCGAGGCCGTGCCACCAGCGCAGGTGTAGATATTGCTGTCGAATTCGAAAAGGTCGGCATAGACCTCCGCCTTGGGGAAGGCCTCCGCAAAGCCGGGCAGGTTTTCCCAATGAATGGCGCATCGCTTGCCGGAAAGAAGACCGGCTGCCGCAAGAATATGCGCGCCGGTGCACAGGCCGCCGACCGCCACGCCGCGATTATATTCTTCGCGCAGCCAGGCGAAGACCGACTTGTTGCGGAATTCTTCGACATAGACGCCTGAACAGACAAACACCATGGACGGGCGCTGTTCGCGTTGCAGATAGCGCCGTTCGTCTTCCAGCGAGGCATTGACGGCGCAAACGACGCCGTTCGATGCCGTGACCGGCTGGCCATCCGTTGACGTCAGACGCCAGTGATAGGCTTCGTAACCGAGCATACGATTGGCGATGCGCAGCGGCTCGATGGCCGTCGCAAACGCGATCATCGAAAAGTTCGGCACCAGAAAAAAGACAATAGACCGCTTGATCGATGAAGCCTGGTTCATAACCGGACCGTTCCCATTTTTTGAAGCAGATGCCGCGGTTCCCGACGCGGTGCTGCTTACGTCTCCGTCACGACTGCGGGGTCGATTTTTGCCCCGCTTTTGCCGGTCGCTATCAGACCGGCGATCCCGGTAGCCTTGCCCGCAAATGCTAGGGGAGGGCAATGACGCAAACGGGACAGTGCTTTATTGAGACACAGAACAGTTAGGTTGCAAAGTGCGGCTAAATGCCTGCCGCGAGAAGGTATTTTTATGTCGTGAAAATGAGGGCGAGATAGGCTCGCCCTCATTCGAAAAGAGATATTTGTCGCAAATCGGCCTTAGCGCGGGTCGCTCAGATGCGTGGGACGGCCCTGTCGGGATACGGGAAGGCGATCTTCAATGGTGGGCCAGCCAACATCCTGGCGGATATGTTCCGGCAGATTCTGGACAGCCAGGCGGGTACGGGCGATTTTGCGGTCGAGCAGCCATTGATCGATCTGGCTTCGTATCTCGGCCAGCGCCTGGCGCAGCCATCTAAAGATCGAATGGGATTCCGGCCTCGCTGAACCGCGATTGCGGGCTGCGGTCTGGCCTATAGTTTGACCCACGGTTTGGCATTGTACGGTCATTTTCGGTCTCCTCGGGGCGAGAATGGATTGGTTTGAATGCCTGCTGCAGCGGGATGCCTTGTTTCGATGGACTTAATGTGCGCCGTGCTTGACGTTCAATCAAACGAAATATAAAAAGGCTTAAGATCAGAAAAATTGATTTACAGCCGGAGTTCCGTTATGACAGCGCCCGTCCAGCATCCTTTGCCAATGCTCGATATCGATGTCCTTCGCACGTTTGTGGCGATCGCGGATACGGGCAGTTTCTCTTCCGCCGCTAATGCGGTTTTTCGCACGCCTTCGGCTGTGTCGATGCAGATCAAGAAACTTGAGGAGCAGATCGGCGTTGCCGTGTTCGACCGCGACGCGCGTTCGGTGACGCTCACCAGCGACGGTGAGGTTCTGCTCGGCTTTGCGCGTCGCCTTCTGGCGCTCAATCGTGAAGCAGTTTCGAAATTTGTTGCGCCGACTGTTACCGGCGTTGTGCGGCTCGGTTCGCCCGACGATATTGGCGAATGCGTTCTGCCGCTGGTTCTCAAGCGCTTTGCCGAAACTCATCCGGGCGTGACGGTCGATGTGGTGATTGATCAGAGCGGCAATCTGCGCAAGCGTCTGGATGAACGGCGTCTCGACGTGACGCTCGTCAACATGTCGCATACGGTGCCCAGCAAGGACGATACGGAAGTTCTACTTGATGAGGAACTCGTCTGGGCCGGGGCGAAATGCGGAACGGCTTACCGTCGCGATCCGCTGCCGCTTTCCATTTGGGAAGAAGGTTGCGCCTGGCGCGGCAATGCACTGGAAGCGCTCGAAAGCTCGCGCCGTCCTTATCGCATCGCTTATATGAGTTCACATTCCACCGGGCAGCGCGCCGCCATCATGGCCGACCTCGCCATCGCCCCTTTCGCGAAGACCTTGCTCAGCGAAGGCATTGTTGCGTTGGGTTCTGAGCATGGCCTGCCTGAACTGGGGCGCTATCAGCTTGGCATGATTATCAGGCCCGACGCCGGGCCGCATATTCATGCGGTGGCGGAGAATTTGCGCAATGTCTTTGAAGCTTATCGCCGTACGGGTCGTTTCGAGACTTTTCGTGCTTGCTGATACAACTCACAAGAACTTGTGGGTGTAAGTAATGCCGTCTCTTGTCAGGTTAAAAGGTTGCGCTAGATTTCATTTATGACAGCCGCATGAAACGGCTTCATGGCCAGCTGACAGAGGCGGGGTCCGGGGTGGGCCTATGGATGCTGGCTCGATACAAGCATGTGTGCCCATTCATTTGGGCTGTAACGACATCCCTATCGGAGAGACCGCTATGAAACTGACCCGCCTTGTCCCGGTTGCTATTGTTCTCTGTGCTTTCACACTGGCTTCTTGTGCCAATACGGTTCGCGGCGTTGGACGCGATGTCAAAGGCACAGCGCATGCCGTTCAGGAAACAGTGGAATAAGGATTTAGAGCGCATCCCGAAAAGTGTGAAACGGTTTTCGGGAAAGATGCGCGTTAAAACAAACATTGAGAGCACCGATCTGATCCAATCAGATCGAAACGCGCTCCAAGTGAAGGCCCGGGATATGCTCCCGGGCCTTTTCATTCGTCGTTCATTCGCTGTCATAGACATGTCGGATGTTTATTGCGCGTTGACCAGAAAATACCCCACCGGCATCTGCATATCCGGGCGCGTTCTATAAGCAATGCTCGTCGTCATGATACCCGTCGTTGGCACCGCGATATTGACGCTGGCCAGAAGGCTCGCAATCTGTGCATTGGGTGTGGCGTCACCAAACCACAGGATAAGGATCGGTGCTGCGATCTGCTTGGCCCCTTCCGGTGTCTCCGAGTGGACAACCTTCAGCGAGGGGTCAAACAGCCGGAAATTGCCCGGTATCTGCGGATTATCAGCAACAATGGTTTTGAACGGTCCGTGGCTGCTGATTTCCGTATAAAGCTGACGATAATCGAGCTGCCCATATGGGGGAACGCTGGAGCCATAGACCAGATAATAGGACAGGACCGGGGGGACGAGCAGCGCAACCAGCGCACCCATCGCCGCATATTCGATGACCGGCCGGTTGCCGATGCGGAAGCGCTCCAGACGGAAAGCCAGCACAGCGGGCAAAAGAAACAGCACGGGCTGAAGCCAGCGGTCCTTCACGTCATTGGCGCCGGTAGCAATAACACCGCTAAGCACGATAAGTAATCCGACAAGCACCAAGCGGCGCATGAATGTCTCGCCGGGCGTGTAGGGCGTGGTCGGCACCGTGCGCTTTTTGAAATGAATGAGCGCGATGATCGCCGCGATTGCAAGTGCCAGAACCGAGAACAGGAAGGCCGCTTCGACAAAGCTTTCCATACCGTTCAGCCGGTCGAAGATCGGATTTCCCGATGCGCCCATCTGAAATTTGCTGGAGCGCGCCAAGACGCTCGATTTGTGCGCGAACATCCATCTTGCCGTTGGCCCGATGCAGATCGCGAAAGCAAGCAGGGTAATTCCCGAGAGTTTCGACAGCAGCACCGCCCGATATTCCGGGACGGAAAGCGCCGTGATGATCAGCATGATCAGGAAGAAAGATGCGTTAAACTTGCCGAGAAGAGCCGCTGTCATCGCCACGCCGAGCGCGGCTGCGGAAAGCGCATTGCGTTTGCGCATATGCCAGGCGAAGGCCAGAAAAGTCCATCCGCATGCTGCCGTGCCCGCGACGGAATGGGTCAAGGCGCGCTGCGATTCCCAGCCGATTTGCGGGATGAGAAACAGGCCGAGCATGCTGGCCGAGGCCACTGCACGTGAAAAGCCCAGAAGCCGCATGGCGCCAAACACACTGAGGAAGAGGCTTGCCAGCATGCCGAACTTCACAATCTGAAGCGTGAGCATCGATGTGCCCAGCACAGAGGCGGCAAGATTGGTCGTCCACGTATAGAGCGGCGGCTGCGAACCGCCATAACCCCAGTCGAGATAGCCTATATTGGCAAGCTGCTCCGCATCGTCGAGGCCAGCACCGTTGGAGATATAAGTCACCAGAACGGCCTGAAGCACGAAATAGCAGATGACGAAGAGAACGGCCCAAGGCAGTCCCAATATTTCTTTATCTGCGGTGGACGCGGTATGTCTTATTGCGGTCAAACTCGAAGTCCCGATGCTGAACGATGTGCCCGGATAGGCGCAAACAGGCTGCTACATGTCACAGGATTATGTTCGGATTTCAATCCGAGTAGCACCCATCAAGGGAAATATGCGGACAATATTTGATAAATTTTTCGTTTACGGCAAAAACCGCGCTGCCTTTCGGTGCACGGTTTTGCCAACTACGCATGGCAATCCCACCGGACTGAACGCTGGTGGGAGATACATGAAGCTCCGGTACGCAATACCAGATCCGGAGCATCGAGAGAGGCTCGGCCTGTCTCGAGCTCCTTTTTAACTGAACATCGTTACCGTACGGTTAGCAGACGATTAAGCAAATCTAAACATTGCCTTTTTGGGACAAGTTTTTCACGCATGTGATCTCTTTTTACTTTGCGTCGGATTTTGCCCGCAAATGATTGATGATGCCGGAGAAGTCATCGCCGCCATGGCCTTCACTGTCGAACAGCGAATAAATCGCCTCCGCATGGGCGCCAAGCGGCGTCTCAGCGCCTGCACTTCTCGCCGCTTCCTGCGACAGCTTGAGGTCCTTGAGCATCAACGCTGCGGCAAAGCCCGGCTTATAGTCACGGTTGGCGGGGGAGGTCGGCACCGGTCCCGGCACGGGGCAATAGGTGGTGAGCGACCAGCACTGACCCGACGAGGTTGAAGCCACGTCGAACAGCGCCTGATGGGACAGGCCGAGCTTCTCAGCCAGCACAAAAGCCTCGCTGACACCGATCATCGAAATGCCGAGAATCATGTTGTTGCAGATCTTGGCGGCCTGTCCGGCTCCGTCACCACCGCAACGCACGATCTTGCCAGCCATTGGCTTGAGGATCGGTTCGCCACGCTCGAAGGCCTTGTTGCTGCCGCCTGCCATGAAGGTTAGCGTGCCTGCGGCGGCACCGCCGGTACCGCCGGAAACCGGTGCGTCAATGGAGAGGTGCCCGTGATCTGCTGCAATCGCATGGGCCTTGCGGGCGGAATCGACGTCAATCGTGGAGCAATCGATAAAAACTGAATCTTTTCGCGCTTTAGGGGCGATTTCCTCATAAACGGCGAGAACATGCTTGCCCGCTGGCAGCATGGTTATGACCGCGTCGACATCCGAAACGGCATCCACTGCACTCGCGGCAATCTGCAATCCATTGGCACGGGCTTCTTCGAGATGCTGCGGCAACAAATCAAAGCCGCGCACCGTGTGTCCGGCTTTGACCAGATTTGCCGCCATCGGGCCGCCCATATTGCCGAGGCCGATAAATGCGATAGTGGCCATGATAAACTCCTCCGTATAAATGCTGTTCAGCGTCCGATCATATGCCTTGCAATGATCACGCGCATGATTTCGTTGGTGCCCTCCAGAATCTGGTGCACGCGCAGGTCGCGGACCAGCTTTTCGATTCCGTAATCATGGAGATAACCGTAACCGCCAAAGAGCTGCAGCGCTTCATTTGCGATATTGAACCCGGTGTCGGTGACAAACCGCTTGGCCATGGCCGACCATTTGCCCGCATCGTGGGTTTTGCGGTCGAGCCTGTTGGCGGCAGCGTAAAGCAGCAGTCGCGCTGCCGAAAGCTCCGTTTCCATATCGGCAAGGCGAAACTGCAGGGCCTGAAAACGGTCGATCGTTTGTCCGAAGGCTTTTCGCTCGCCGCAATATTCCAGCGCCTTGTCGAGTGCAGATTGCGCGCCGCCAAGCGAGCAGGCTCCGATATTCAGCCGTCCGCCGTCGAGACCGGCCATGGCGATCTTGAAGCCTGTGCCTTCTTCGCCAAGCCGATTTCCCACCGGCACGCGGCAGTTGTCGAAAATGACCGTTCGCGTCGGCTGGCAGTTCCAGCCCATCTTGTATTCATTGGCGCCGAAAGACAGACCCGATGCATCTTTTGGCACAACGAGGGTTGAAATCCCTTTCGGACCGTCCTCGCCGGTACGCACCATGGTCACATATATGTCGGTCTCTCCGGCACCGGAAATAAACTGCTTGGCGCCGTTGATGACATAGTGATCGCCGTCCCGCGTGGCGCGGGTGCGAAGGGCGGCGGCGTCCGAGCCGGAACCCGGCTCGGTCAGGCAATAGCTGGCCAGCCAGTCCATCGTGGTGAGACGGGGCAGAAATTGCTGGCGTTGCGTATCGTTGCCGAATGTATCGATCATCCACGCAGCCATGTTGTGGATCGAGACAAAGGCCGAGAAAGAGGGGCACGCCGCTGCGAGCGCCTCGAAAATAAGCACGGCATTCATGCGTTTCAGCGCCGATCCGCCGACATCCTCGCGCACATAAATACCGCCCATGCCGAGCGATCCGGCCTCGCGCAGCGCATCAATCGGGAAATGCTTGTCGCGGTCCCATTCCAGCGCGTGGGGTGCAATCCGCTCGCTTGCGAAGCCGCGCGCCATCTCCTGAATGGCGAGCTGTTCCTCGTTCAGCTCGAACTGGTTCTGTTCAGCAGCATCCATGGTTTCCTCCCCTATGAGTACCGCGCATCTTGGTCTGACTAGAGCACAAGAGCGGAGGACTGCCAACGCTCCTTTGGAATAATCTTGCTCACATTTGTAATAAACTGATGCGCATTTTTGCATAGAAGGTGCATCGTTGAGCGCGTTAGATGTGCCGGTAGGCACAGGCTCAAACCCGGATTGCCACGGCTTACCGTTTCGGCTAGGCAGGTCAAATGGTACGGGCAATTATGTTTCAGGGAACGGGGTCTGATGTCGGCAAGAGCGTGCTTGTCGCTGGGCTCTGTCGTGTGGCGCGCAATCGCGGATTGAAAGTCCGTCCGTTCAAGCCTCAAAACATGTCCAACAATGCTGCGGTCAGCGATGATGGCGGTGAAATCGGACGCGCGCAGTGGCTGCAGGCGCTGGCGTCGGGTGTTCCATCCTCGGTGCATATGAACCCGGTTTTGCTGAAACCTCAGACCGATATGGGCAGCCAGATCGTCGTGCAGGGCCAGGTGCGCGGCGAAGCGCGCGGGCGCTATTATCAGGAATTGAAGCCTCAATTGATGGCCTCGGTGATGGAATCCTTTTCCATCGTCAGTGAAGGCGCCGATCTCGTGCTGATCGAAGGGGCGGGGTCGCCCGCGGAAATCAACCTTCGGGCCGGTGATATCGCCAATATGGGCTTTGCGACGCGTGCCAATGTGCCGGTGGTACTGGTCGGCGACATTGACCGGGGAGGGGTGATCGCCTCGCTGGTCGGGACACACACAATCCTGCCGGAAGAAGACCGTGCCATGGTGCGCGGTTTCATCATCAACAAGTTTCGCGGCGATATTTCCCTGTTCGACGACGGGCTGGAAGCAATCGAACGCTTCACCGGCTGGCGTTCGTTCGGTGTGGTTCCATGGCTCAAGGCTGTTTCCAGATTGCCCGCCGAAGATTCGGTGGTTCTGGAGCGTGCGGTGCGCAGCGCTGACAAAGCGCTGAAAGTTGTGGTTCCTATGTTACCGCGCATCGCCAATTTCGACGATCTGGACCCGCTGAAAGCCGAACCTGCCGTCGAAGTGATCATGGTTCCGCCCGGCGCGCCGCTTCCGCCCGATGCGGGACTGGTCGTGCTGCCCGGAACAAAATCCACCATTGCCGATCTTTTGGCGTTCCGCGAAAACGGATGGGATCGCGATCTGGCAGCGCATGTGAAGCGTGGGGGACATGTGCTCGGGATCTGCGGCGGCTTCCAGATGCTGGGGCGCAGCATCCGCGATCCGCACGGGATCGAAGGGCAGGTGCGCGAAGCGGAAGGGCTCGGCTTGCTGGACATCGAGACGGTCATGGAGCCGGAAAAAGTCGTCCGCAATGTCGAGGCGCGTTCATTGCTTTATGATGCGCCGCTGGAAGGATATGAAATTCATATTGGTCGCACGACAGGGGCTAATATGTTCAGGCCTTTCGCCCGCATCGGGGATCATGATGACGGCGCGGTCTCTCCGAACGGTCGGATTATGGGGACTTATCTGCATGGGGTGTTCGGCGCGGATCGGTTTCGACAGCAATTTCTCGCTGCGCTGGGGGTCGAAGGCGGCGCAGGCAATTATCGTTTGACCGTCGAGACGGCGCTCGATGAATTGGCCGAGGGACTGGAAGCCTGTCTCGATATCCATGCACTGTTTTCCTTGACCTGACACTGCCGCAGTCCTGATTGACGGCCCATCAGCAAAAGCCTAATGTCCAGACATGTGACAGGTTTCCGCCGGACGAATCTGGTGGGACCAAGAGGGAATGCGAAGGACGGACCCATTCCGGGCGTCTTTATCGCAGCCGACCCCGCGACTGTAGAGCGGAGAGGAATGGAGCCAAGCCGGGCGACCGGCAGCCACTGGAACTTAAAGTTCCGGGAAGGTGGTGACATTTCCGACGACCCGCGAGCCAGGAGACCTGCCTGTTGCAGAAGGGTATCATACCCGCGCCCCATGGGAGGTTTTTCCCTGCTGCCTGCACGGAGGTTGTCATGGCTGCACGTATAAATAATTCTGTCTCCACCACGACTACCCTGCCTTTGGCTGCGCGCCTCGGCACGGCTGTTGTTTCCCTGCTTCTTGGCGCGTTTCTCATTTATGGCGTCGGTCTTGCGCATTCGGACGCGCTGCACGATTCAGCGCACGATACCCGCCATTCTTACGGTTTTCCCTGCCATTGATGCTTTAGCATCGACATTGCGAACCGCGATAGCGCGTCGGTTCGCATGGGGAAATGAACGTATGTCTGTTTTTCAAGGAAGCTGACACTGCAGAGCGTCGGATAGCATTTGCTACCGGTGCGCTTTGCAGTTGGGGGAATGAAATGTTGATCCGATATCTTTTGGCCACGCTTGCTGCGGGCCTTCTGGCAGGACTTCTGGTGACGCCTGCCATGTATCTCAAGACCGTGCCGCTGATCATTCAGGCGGAAGTATACGAAGAGGCCAATGGCGGCCATAGTCACGATCTGGGCCATGGACCGGCGGAGGCTGCGTCTCATGAACATGCTACTGAAACGCCTGCCCGTGATCATGCGGCAGCAGCCGCACCAGCCGAAGAAGAGGCCGGGGCAGAACTGCCTTTCGGTCGTCTTGGTAATACGATTCTGGCCAATCTCGTGGCCGGCGCCGGTTTTGCTCTTCTGCTTGGTGGTATTGCGCTGCTGCTCGGTCGCCCGATCACGGTGCAGAACGGCCTTTACTGGGGCATGGCCGGTTTCTTCGCGGTGGCGTTCATGCCTGCGCTCGGCCTTTCGCCGGAACTGCCAGCCATGCCTGCCGCTGATCTTGCAGAGCGTCAGCTCTGGTGGATATTGACGGTCGTTCTGAGCGGCGTTGGTCTCTATCTGATCGTGCTGCGCGGAGAAATCTGGGCAAAACTGCTCGGTCTCGTCGCCATTATCGCCCCGCATGTCTATGGCGCGCCGCATCCGGAGGATATTGCGTCGCCAATTCCGTCGCTGCTTGCGTCGCAATATGCGGTCGCCTCGCTGGCGACGAATCTGTTCATGTGGGCGGTTATCGGTCTGGCGCTCGGCTGGTTCATCCAGCATTACGCCGCATCGGAACTGGAAGGCTGAAAGCGTGGCTCTGCCTGGAAAAATAACCTTTGTTCTTGGCGGAGCCCGTTCGGGCAAGTCGTCCTATGCCGAAAAACTGGTTGAAGCCTCCGGGCTTGAGCCGGTCTATCTGGCGACGGGGCGCGCCTTCGACGGAGAAATGGAAAGCCGTATCGCGGTGCATCGCGACCGGCGCGGCACGCAATGGCAGACTGTAGAAGAGCCGCTCGATCTCAAGGGCGCGCTGTTGCAACAGGCGCAACCGTCAAGATTCGTGCTGGTTGACTGCCTGACCCTATGGGTCACCAATCTCATGATGGCCGAGCGCGACATTGCTTCGGAAGGACGTGATCTGGTTGCCGCGCTTTCTAAGCTGGGTGGGCCGGTTGTTTTCGTCTCCAACGAAGTGGGACTTGGCATCGTGCCGGAAAACCGCATGGCGCGGGAATTTCGCGATCATGCAGGCTTTCTGCATCAGGCCGTCGCTGCGGCGGCGGACGAAGTTTATTTCATGGCGGCAGGTTTGCCGCTCAAGATGAAGGGATAATTCCATGCAGGGTCAGAAGATACCGGCTACCGTGATCACCGGGTTTCTCGGATCGGGCAAGACCACGATGATCCGCAATCTGCTTGAAAACGCCAATGGCAAGCGCATTGCGCTGATCATCAATGAATTTGGGGATCTTGGTGTCGATGGCGGCATTCTGAAAGGGTGCGGCATCGAGACCTGCCGCGAGGAAGACGTGATCGAGCTCAACAATGGCTGCATCTGCTGCACCGTTGCCGATGATTTCATTCCGACCATGACCAAACTGCTCGACCGCGCAGATCGTCCGGACCACATTGTGATCGAGACCTCCGGCCTCGCATTGCCGCAGCCGCTGGTCGCCGCCTTCAACTGGCCGGAGATCAAGACGCAGGTCACGGTCGATGGTGTGGTGACGGTGATCGACGCTGCCGCCGTCGCCGAAGGCCGCTTCGCCGACGATCATGACAAGGTGGATGCGCAGCGCGCTGCCGATGAATCGCTTGATCATGAAAGCCCGCTGGAAGAACTGTTTGAAGATCAGATTCATGCAGCCGACCTGATCGTGCTCAACAAGGCCGATCTGATCGACGCCTCAAGCCTCGACAGCGTGAAGGCTGATGTTGCCGAACGCTCGTCGCGCCGCGTCAACATGGTGCCTGCAAGCTTCGGCAAGCTTGGCGCCGATGTGCTGCTCGGGCTTGGCGTTGGTACGGAAGACGATATCGCCAACCGCAAGTCGCATCATGAAATCCATCATGCCGATGGCCACGAGCATGATCACGATGAATTCGAGAGCTTTGTCGTCGAAGCCGGTTCCGTGTCGGACCCGAAGGCTTTTGCCGAAAAGCTGAAGACCATCATCGCTGACCATGATGTTTTGCGTCTCAAGGGCTTTGTCGATGTGCCGGGCAAGCCGATGCGTCTGGTGGTGCAGGCTGTCGGCCCGCGTATCGAGCATTATTTCGACCGCCCGTGGGGCAAGGATGAAGCCCGTTCGACGCGTCTCGTCGTCATCGGCCTGCATGAGATCGATGAAGACGCCATCACCAAGGCCGTGAAAGACGCAGTTTTGTAATGCATCTTCTGCTTGCCCAGAAAGGAACGATCAGCGACGGCAATGAGGCCGTCGATCTCGGCCAGACGCCGGGCGATATTCTGTTCCTTTCCGCCGCCGACACGGAACTGGCCAGTCTTGCGCAGGCGCATCGCGCTGAACCAGACGGGCCAAGCCTGCGGCTCGCCAGTTTTCTGAGCCTCACCCATCCCATGTCCGTCGACGCCTATGTCGAGCGGACGGCGCGTCATGCAAAGCTGATTGTCGTGCGCATTATCGGCGGCGAGACTTATTGGCCCTATGGGCTGGAAGCGCTTCATGCCTGCGCCGTGAACCATGGCGTGAAGATCGCGGTGCTTCCGGGCGATGACAAGCCGGATCACGGCCTGGATCGTTTCTCGACGGTTGCGAACGCCGACCGTGACGCGTTGTGGCATTATCTGATCGAGGGCGGCGCTTCCAATATGCGCGCCTTCCTCGATTATTGCGCAGCGCTGATTGATGGCGGCGAAAAGCCAGCCGAAGCAGCACCTCTGCTCAAGGCGGGGCTTTGGTGGCCCGGCGAGGCGGTGGTATCGCTCGACCTCATCCGCAGCCGCTGGATCAAGGATGCGCCGGTTGCGGCCATCGTCTTCTATCGCGCGCTGGTGCAAAGCGGCCAGACCCAGCCTGTCGAAGCGTTGATTGCGGGTTTGCAGGCGGAAGGCATCAACCCGCTGCCTCTGTTCGTCTCCAGCCTCAAGGACCGGCTGTCCGCCGCTGTGGTGGACGGCGTTTTCGAAGATTGCACGCCGGATATTGTGCTGAACGCGACCGGCTTTGCCATTTCCTCACCGGGCGCAGAGCGCAAGCCGACTGTGCTCGACAAGCGCGGCAATATGGTTTTGCAGGTGATTTTTTCGGGCACGCCAAGGGCCGTCTGGCAGGCTTCCCAGCAGGGATTGCTGGCGCGCGATCTGGCCATGAATGTCGCCCTGCCGGAAGTGGACGGGCGCGTCCTGTCGCGGGCGGTTTCGTTTAAATCGGCACGGCAATTCGATGCGGCGGTGGAAGCGAATATCGTCACCCATGAGCCGGATGAAAACCGTGTGGCTTTTGTGGCGAAACTTGCGGCAAACTGGGTGCGATTGAAGCGGAAGAAGGCCGGGGAGCGCCGTGTGGCGCTGATCCTCGCCAATTATCCCAATCGCGACGGGCGGCTTGGCAATGGCGTCGGGCTGGATACGCCAGCCGGAACGGTCGAGACGCTCAAGGCCATGGCCGATGCAGGCTATCAAGCTGGCGAAGTGCCTGCGGATGGCGATGCGCTGATGCAGCTTCTGATAGCCGGGCCGACCAATGCCGCGCGCGATGGCCGAGAGATTCGCGAAACCATTTCGCTCAATCAATACAACGACTTTTTCAAAAAGCTTCCCAATGCGATTCAGGCGGAAGTCACCGCCCGCTGGGGCGAGCCGGAAGCCGATCCGTTCTACGACCGGGAACGTAATGCTTTTGCGCTGCCGCTGATGCGGCTTGGCGAAACGCTGACCGGCATTCAGCCCGCGCGCGGCTACAATATCGATCCGAAGGAAAGCTATCATTCGCCGGATCTGGTCCCGCCGCATGGCTATATCGCTTTCTATGCCTACTTGCGCACGATAGCGGATGTCGATGCCATCGTGCACATGGGCAAGCACGGCAATCTCGAATGGCTTCCGGGCAAGGCGCTGGCGCTGTCGGAAAACTGCTATCCGGAAGCCGTGTTCGGGCCGACGCCGCATATCTATCCGTTTATCGTCAACGATCCGGGCGAGGGCACGCAAGCCAAGCGCCGTGCGGGCGCGGTGATCATCGATCATCTGACGCCGCCTTTGACCCGTGCCGAAAGCTACGGCCCGCTGAAGGATCTCGAAGCGCTGGTCGATGAATATTACGAAGCGTCGGGCGTCGATCCGCGCCGTCTGCTGCGGCTTAAGGGGCAGATTCTCGATCTGGTGCGCGATATTGGTCTCGACCGTGATGCAGGCATTCACGACCATGACAATGAAGACATGGCGCTGCAAAAGCTGGATGCCTATCTTTGCGATCTGAAGGAAATGCAGATCCGCGACGGGCTGCATATTTTCGGGCAAGCGCCGCAGGCGCGGCTTTTGACCGATCTTCTGGTGGCGCTGGCCCGTGTTCCGCGTGGCGTGCCGGTTGCGCTTGGCGGAAGGGTCGGCGACCAGAGCTTGCAGCGCGCTATTGCTGTCGATGCCGGGCTGGATGAGGGTTTCGATCCACTGGATTGCAACATGGCCGATCCCTGGACCGGACCGAAGCCGGCATTGCTGGTAGAAGTTAGCCCGGCGACATGGCGTATTGCGGGCGATACGGTGGAACGTATCGAACTCCTGGCGGCAACGTTCGTCTCGGGCGAACAGGCCTGTCCGCAAGACTGGCAACAGACCGGCGCTGTGTTGCAAGCGATAGACGATCATCTGCGGCCAAGCGTTATCGCCTGCGGTCCGGCAGAAATCGAAGGATTGCTGACCGCGCTCGATGGACGCTTCGTGCCGCCGGGGCCCTCCGGCGCGCCAACGCGTGGACGGCCCGATGTCTTGCCGACCGGGCGCAATTTCTTCTCGACCGACAGCCGCGCTGTGCCGACGCCAGCCGCGTGGGAACTGGGACGCAAATCGGCGGAACTGCTGGTCACGCGCTACACGCAGGACCATGGCGAATGGCCGACCTCTTTCGGTCTCACCGCCTGGGGCACGTCCAATATGCGCACTGGCGGCGACGACATTGCGCAGGCTCTGGCGCTGATCGGCGTCAAGCCGGTCTGGGACATGGCCTCGCGCCGCGTCACCGGTTACGAAATCGTGCCGCCTGCCATGCTTGGGCGTCCGCGTGTTGATGTGACCTTGCGCATATCGGGCTTTTTCCGCGATGCGTTTCCCGAACAGATCGCCTTGTTCGACAAGGCGGTACGTGCGGTGGGAGCGCTCGACGAGGACGCCGAAGATAATCCGATTGCCGCACGCATGGCGGCAGAGCAGGCGCGGCTTATGGCCAGCGGAGCCGATGAAAAGACCGCGCAGCGCCGTGCAGGCTATCGCGTGTTCGGCTCGAAGCCCGGCGCCTATGGCGCTGGGTTGCAGGCGCTGATCGACGAAAACGGCTGGGCCGGGCGCAATGATCTGGCGGAAGCCTGGCTTGTCTGGGGCGGCTATGCCTATGGCGCGGGCGAGGAGGGGCAGGCGGAGCGCGGCCTTCTCGAAGAGCGCCTGCGTTCGGTGCAGGCCATCGTGCAGAATCAGGATAACCGCGAACATGATCTTCTGGATAGCGACGATTATTACCAGTTCGAGGGCGGCATGGCCGCGACTGTGGAAAACCTGACCGGTGCTATGCCGACGGTTTATCACAACGACCATTCGAGACCGGAAAAGCCGGTGATCCGCACGCTTGAGGAGGAGCTTTCGCGTGTGGTGCGCGGGCGTGCTTCCAATCCGAAATGGATCGCGGGCGTGATGCGCCATGGCTATAAGGGTGCGGCGGAGATTGCCGCCACCGTCGATTATCTGTTCGCCTTTGCCGCTACCACCGGCAAGGTCGGGAACCATCATTTCGAGGCGGTCTATCAGGCCTATATCGCCGACAAGACTGTGCATGATTTCATGGCCGAAAAGAACCCGGCAGCGCTGGTGGAAACTGCAGCAAAGCTGAACGATGCTATCGAGCGCGGCTTCTGGACGCCGCGTTCGAACTCGGCGCGGTTCATATTGGAAAATCTTCAGAAGTTGAATCCGGAAAGGGCGACAAATGGCTGAGAAATCTGAAAAACTTCTGTCGATGACCGAAGATGAGCTGAATGCGCGCCATGCGGACAAGATGCGCAAGAAGAAGGCCGCGCGCGACAAGATACAGGCCACCAAGACCGAGGAAAAAGGTCTGGTGATCGTCCATACTGGCAAGGGCAAGGGCAAATCCACCGCCGGTTTCGGCATGGTTTTCCGCGCGCTCGGTCACGGGATGAAGATCGGCGTGGTGCAGTTCGTCAAGGGATCGTGGGACACCGGCGAGCGCTGGGTTCTGGAAAAATTTCCCGAACAGGTGACGATTTCGGCATTGGGCGAGGGCTTTACCTGGGAAACACAGGATCGCAGCCGCGATATCGCCATGGCGCGGGGCGCATGGGAGCAGGCCAAGGCCATGATCATGGATGAGGATATCGACATGGTGCTTTGCGACGAGCTGAATATCGTTCTGCGCTATGATTATCTTCCGGTAGAAGAAATCGTGGAGGTGCTGAAAGCCAAGCCCGAGATGAAGCACGTTATCGTGACCGGCCGAAACGCGAAAGATGAGCTGATCGAGGTGGCCGACCTTGTCACCGAGATGGAAATGATCAAGCATCCGTTCCGTTCGGGCGTGAAAGCCCAGAAGGGGATCGAGTTCTGATTATGGTAGCAAGCTGGCAGTTCTGGGCGCTGATGTCGGCGGTCTTCGCCGCACTGACCGCGATTTTCGCAAAGGTCGGCATTCAGGGCATCAATTCGGACTTTGCAACGCTGGTCCGGACGTTCGTCATTATCGGCGCGCTGTGCCTGTTTTTGACGATCACCGGCCAATGGCAAAGGCCGGGCGAGATTTCTGCCAAGTCGTGGCTGTTTCTCGTTCTGTCCGGTCTGGCGACCGGGGCATCCTGGCTTGCCTATTTTCGTGCCTTACAAATTGGCGATGCGGCGCGCGTTGCACCAGTGGACAAGCTTTCGGTGGTGCTTGTGGCGCTGTTCGGTGCTGTCTTTCTCGGTGAGCGCATGTCGACCATCAACTGGTTCGGCATTGTGCTGATCGGCTGCGGGGTGGTGCTGGTCGCCTTGAGGGTTTAAAGTCCAATCCACTGCCGGAGCGGATTGGTCGGGTCCATCAAAAGGCGCACGGCCAGTGCGAGGCTGACCACGATCAAGAGTGGCTTGATCATGCGCGAGCCGACCTTCATCGCCAGACTTGCGCCGATTTGCGCGCCGATGAATTGCGCAATGCCCATGCAGATGCCGATCTTCCAGTTGATGACGCCGACTGCTGCAAAGGTTGCAAAGCCGCCGACATTGGACGCGCAGTTCAACAGTTTCGTATGGGCGGTTGCTTTCAGCACGCCATAGCCCGCCAGCGCCACGAAAGCCAGCATGAAGAGCGATCCGGTCCCCGGGCCGAACACGCCATCGTAAAAGCCGATCAGCGGCACAATGGTCACGCCAAACAGGAACGGGCCGATGCGGCGGGAACGGTCGATGTCGCCGATATTCGGTTTCAGCGCGAAATAAAGAGCGATTGCGATCAACAAAAACGGCAGCGCAGTGCGCATGATTGCGACCGGCAGAACTGTTGCAAGCAGTGCACCGAAGACGGAACCGAGCAGCGAAGCAAGCGCTTCCCGCCATTGCTCGCGAATATTCACGTGCCCCTTGCGCGCATAGGCGATGGTCGCCGATGACGAGCCGAACAGGCCTTGCAGCTTGTTGGTGCCGAGCGCTTCCACCGGGGGAATGCCCGCGAGCAATAGAGCGGGGATCGTAATCATCCCCCCGCCGCCAGCGATGGAATCGATGATGCCAGCGATGAAAGCGGCAGCCGTCAGGAGCAGGGTGATTGTATCGAGAAATTCTGGCATGGAGAGGGTCCGGGAACTGTTGTCGCAACATAACGTTGTTTTCCCGATCCGCCAGCATTAATGATGTGGTTGTGACCACCAACTCGGAGGGGGCCTATGAGCGAAAGCATCTTTGACCGCATTAGCGCATTTTTGAACAAGAAGAGTGCCGTGCAGCGTGTTGCCGATGATCCGGCGCTGGCTTCGGAATTGCTGCTGCTTTTGCATGTTGTGTTCGCCGATGGCGACCAGCACCCAGCTGAAATTGCCGCCTTCAAGGAAATCGCCTTCAAGAATTTCGGTATCGCGGCGGAAGATATTCCGGAAGTGGCCGAATATCTGAAGGATTTCGCTTATGAAACCACGACCAAGCAGGCCGCGAATATGCTCGCCGAAATGGCTCCCGAGCGTCGCCTGTCGCTGTTGCGCGATCTGATGACGATTGCCTGCGCCGATAACCGCATCGACAAATCGGAAACGGTGCTGATCCAGCGTGTTGCCGATGTGCTGGGCATCAAGCATGAAGAATTGCAGCAGGCGCAACGGGGTTCGCCCTGTGGCGCGTGAGGCGCAGCTTGCCGTTCTGGGAATGGGCAGCTCTTCCGGCGCGACGCTTGGCGAATTGATCACCCTTGCGGGCACTGTTCTATCCCAATGCGGGCTGCGCAGGCCTGATATGATCGCGACACTCGCATCGAAGGCCGGTGATTCCATCTGGACTGAACTGGCGGCTCATTACGATTGCGCCTTGCGCTTTTTCGAGGCGAGGCGTCTGGAGGAAGAAACGCCGCGTCTTGCCAATCCTTCCGAGGCTGTGTTCAAGCGCATCGGTTGCCATGGGGTTGCAGAAGCCGCCGCCCTTGCCGGTGCGGGGCCAACGGCAAAGCTCGTCGTTCACAAGACCGGCGTGCCGCGCGCCACCGCTGCGCTGGCTGTGGCGGGACAAGAAAACAGGTAAGACAAAGTGACCGTTCATTTCATTGGCGCCGGTCCGGGTGCGGCAGATCTCATCACTGTGCGCGGCCTGCGGTTGATCGAAAAATGCCCCGTCTGCATTTATGCGGGATCGCTGGTGCCGAAGGATGTGGTTGCTTCCGCTCCGGCGGATGCACGGCTTGTGGATAGCTCATCCATGACGCTCGATGAAATTATTGCGGAAATGGCGGCGGCCTATGCCAATGGGCAGGATGTCGCCCGCGTCCATTCCGGTGATCCGTCGATCTATGGTGCGATCGCCGAACAGATGCGAAGGCTCGATGCGCTGGACATTCCCTATGATGTGACGCCCGGTGTTCCGGCCTTTGCCGCAGCAGCGGCGGCGATGAAGCAGGAATTGACGATCCCTGAAGTCAACCAGACGATCATTCTGACGCGCACATCGATGAAATCCTCCGCCATGCCGGAAGGCGAAGACCTCGCCACACTTGGCCGTTCGGGAGCCACCTTGGTCATCCACCTGTCGATCCGCAATCTTGGCAAGATCGAACGCGAGCTGACGCCGCTTTATGGCGCGGATTGCCCGGTTGTGGTGGCTTATCGCGTCGGCTGGCCGGATGAACTCATCCTGCGCGGCACGCTGGCGGATATTGCCGGAAAGATCGAAGCAGCCGATTTGAAGCGGACCGCGATGATTTTTGTCGGACGCGGGCTCGATCCGAAGAGCTTTCGGGACTCGGCGCTTTATCACGAAGCGCACAGCCATGCGGCGCGTTCAAAGACCGAAGTATAAGCGGATCAGCCCGACGGTGTCTTCCACCGTTGTCGCGACATGTTCAGCCACGACCGCGGGGCGGGCGATCATTATCACGGGCAAGGCGAGATCGCGCGCGGCCCTGACCTTGGCATAGGAGGTGTCGCCGCCTGAATTGCGGCAGACGATCAGCCCGATACGCTTTTCCGTCAGAAATTGCTTTTCCTGCGCGTAAGTGCCCGGTCTGGCGAGCAGGATTTCGCAATTCGCAGGCAGAGGGGCATCGGTCGGGTCGATCATGCGCATGACGAAATGCACATCGGCGCGCGCTGAAAAGGGCGCAATATGCTGACGCCCGAGGGCCAGAAAGACACGTTCTCCCGCCGAGATCAGTCTTGCAGCTTCTTCTTCATTGGCCACAACGATCCATTGATCGCCGCTTTGCTGCACCCATTGCGAACGTTCGAGCCGGAGCAGGGCCGTCCCGGTCGATGCAGTTGCCGTCACGGCATTTTGTGAAATGCGGGTAGCATAGGGGTGCGTGGCATCGATGACGTAATCGATTTTCTCAGCCGCAATATAGGCAGCAAGCCCGTCAGCGCCGCCAAAACCGCCGCTGCGCACCGGACCGGGCAAGGGTGCTGGATTGGCGGTGCGTCCCGCAAGCGAAGTCATGACTTCGACCGGCAAGGCCGAAAGCTCCTGCGCCAGCTTTGCGGCTTCCGTCGTGCCGCCCAAAATCAGCAGCTTAGGCTTAGACGCGGGCAAGGATGGCTCCCGCCCGGTCGGTCACGATGATCTCCACATCGACAGGTGCGCCGCGCAAGGTTGCGAGCGCTGTTTCCTTCGCTTTGACGGCAATCGGCGTGGCGATATCGATGCCGATTGCTTTTGTCATATCAAGCACTTCCTTGGCGGTGTTCGCAAAGAGAATCCGGTCCTTGAAGTTTCCGGGCGCGCCCGCCTGTTCGGCAATCTCTGCCAGAAAGCCCATATCGACCTGACTGCGGGCCGAATGCAGATCGAGCGCGCCCTGGGCAAGCTTGGTGAGCTTGGCGAAACCGCCTGCAATGGTCAGCTTGTCGATCGGATGATCGCGCAGATATTTGAGCACGCCGCCTGCAAAATCCCCCATGTCGAGAATGGCGAAATCCGGCAGATCGTAGATCGCTTGCGCGGCATCTTCCGAAGTGGAGCCTGTCGCGCCAAGTACATGTTTCTGGCCCGCCGCGCGCGCCACATCGATGCCGCGATGGATGGAGTGAATCCAGGCCGAGCATGAGAAGGGATGCACGACGCCCGTGGTGCCGAGGATGGAAATGCCGCCAACAATGCCAAGGCGCGGGTTCCACGTCTTCTTTGCGATTTCCTCGCCGCCGGGCACGGAAATGGTGATGACGAGATCGGCGGGCAGCCCGTATTCGGCGCAGATTTCCTCGCAGACTTCTGTCATCATGCGGCGCGGAACCGGGTTGATCGCGGCTTCGCCCGGTGGAATAGGCAGTCCGGCCCGCGTGACGGTGCCAACACCTTCGCCCGCACGAAAAACCACGCCGGTTCCGGGCGGAGCGGGAAAGACGGTCGAAATGATCGTCGCGCCATGCGTGACATCCGGATCGTCGCCCGCATCCTTGACGATGCCCGCCATGGCATAGCCTTCACCAAGCCCCTCATAGGCCAACTGGAAATAGGGCACTTCCCCTTTCGGCAGAATGATTCCGACCGGGTCGGGGAATTCGCCGGTGATAAGCGCGGTCAGCGCCGCCTTGGTCGCGGCGGTTGCGCACGCGCCTGTGGTCCAGCCACGTCTAAGCTCGCTTTTTCCAAGCTTTTTATTGGGGTCTGCGGTTTCGTCACTCATGGATGCCTTATAAGGTATCTGATAGCAGTGCCGCTAGATTTATTAATGGTTGAAGAGAATGAGCGGAATCGGATCGACGACAGAACGGGGCATTGCCCTGCCAGCGATGGAGCCGGGCCATGTCTGGCTGGTCGGCGCCGGGCCGGGAGATCCGGGATTGCTCACGCTTCATGCCGTCAATGCGCTGCAACAGGCGGATGTCATCGTCTATGACGCTCTGGTGGATGAAGCCTGTCTGTCGCTGAAAAACGAACAGGCTGTGCTGGAATATGCGGGCAAGCGGGGCGGTAAGCCCTCACCGAAACAGCGCGACATTTCACTTCGGCTTGTGGAACTGGCGCGGCAGGGCAAGAAGGTTCTGCGCCTCAAGGGCGGCGATCCCTTTGTTTTTGGTCGCGGCGCGGAAGAAGCGCTGACACTGGTGGAACATGGCGTGCCATTCCGCATCGTGCCCGGCATTACGGCGGGCATCGGCGGATTGGCCTATGCGGGCATTGCCGCCACACACCGCGATATCAACCAGTCAGTGACGTTCCTGACAGGGCATGACGCAACGGGATTGCTGCCTGACCGCATTGATTGGGACGGCATCTCAAAATCGTCACCGGTTATTGTCATGTATATGGCAATGAAACATATCGATCTCATCACGGCTCGGCTGATCGCTGCCGGACGCTCGCTCGACGAACCGGTCGCTTTTGTCTGCAATGCCAGCCTTCCCGAACAGACCGTTCTCGAAACGACGCTGGCGCGCGCTGCCGCCGATGTTGAAGCTTCCGGGCTCAAGCCGCCTGCCATCGTGGTGGTCGGTGAGGTGGTCCGGCTGCGCGGCGGTCTCGACTGGATCGGGGCCGCGCAGGGACGCCAGCTTGTCAGCGATCCGCTGGATATCAGACGTGGAGGCCAGAGCGCATGAAGGGTCTTATGATCGCCGCGCCCGCCTCCGGTTCCGGCAAGACGACGGTAACGCTTGGTTTGTTGCGCGCCTTGAAGCGGGCCGGTGTCGCCCTTGCGCCGGTGAAAGCCGGGCCCGATTATATCGATCCTGCCTATCATAAGGCTGCAAGCGGTGCGGAATGCTTCAATCTCGATCCATGGGCGATGCGGGTGGAACTGATCAGCGCCCTGTCGGCCCGGATGACCGAAGGTGGAAAAGTGCTGATCGCCGAAGGCATGATGGGCCTTTTCGACGGCGCGCTGGACGGACAGGGCTCTTCCGCCGATCTGGCAAGGCTGCTCGATCTGCCGGTAGTGCTGGTGGTTGATTGCGCAAAACAGTCCCATTCCATTGCGGCGCTGGTTTCAGGCTTCAGCCGGTTTCGCAAGGATGTATTCGTTGCAGGTCTGGTGTTGAACCGTGTCGGTAGCGCTAGTCATGAAACCATGTTGCGCGATGCGCTCAAGCCGCTGGGTATTCCCGTCGTTGGGGCTTTGCCGCGTGACGCGGCACTGGCTTTGCCGGAACGCCATTTGGGGCTGGTACAGGCGGGCGAACATGCCGATCTCGAACGCTTTCTCGACCACGCCGCCGATATGATCGAGGCGCACATCGATCTTGCCGCACTGCGGCATATCTGGTCGGCACCGAAGCGTTTCGTTCAGATGGCCAATGTGCCGCGTCTTCAGCCGCTTGGAAGTCGCATCGCCGTTGCGCGCGATGACGCATTTGCCTTTGCCTATACGCATCTGTTCGAAGGCTGGCGCAGGCGCGGGGCGGAAATTTCCTTCTTCTCGCCGCTGGCGGATGAAGCGCCGTCACCGGTGGCGGATGCGATCTATCTGCCGGGCGGTTACCCTGAACTCCATGCGGAACGGCTTGTCGCCGCGCAGAATTTCCAGAACAGCATCAAGGCTGCGGCGGCGCGCAGTATCACCGTCTATGGCGAGTGCGGCGGCTATATGGTGCTAGGCGAGACGCTGGAAGATGCCAGCGGCAAAAATCATCCGATGCTGGGTCTTTTGCCGCTGGAAACGAGTTTTGCCAAACGCAAGCTGCATCTTGGCTATCGCGTTCTGGAGCCGTTGGGCGGATCGCCTTGGCAGGTGCCGCTGAAAGGCCACGAATTTCATTATGCCAGCATCACGCGCGAAGGCGCGGCGGACAGGCTGTTCAAAGTCCGTGATGCGGTGGGGGATGATCTGGGCGAGGCCGGGCTGAGGGTCGGGTCGGTCGCCGGTTCCTTCATGCATGTCATCGATTTTTCCGGAGATCATGCGTGACATCCAATATTGAACATGGGGGCGCGCTGGACAAGGCGATTGCGCGTTTTGGCGGCATGCCGGGCGATTGGCTCGACCTTTCGACCGGGATCAATCCCGAACACTATCCATTGCCGGATATTCCGGCCGAAGTCTGGAATCGTTTGCCGGATGAGCGGCTGCTGCGCCAGACGCTTGAACTTGCGCGCGACTATTACGGGCTGACGGAAGGCGCGCCCATCGTTGTCGCACCCGGTACACAAGCGCTGATCCAGATCATCCCGACGCTGGCGCAGCCTGCAACCGTCGCCGTTTTGACGCCGACCTATCAGGAACATGCAGCTTCTTTCGCCGCGTCAGGCTGGCAGGTTGTGGAATGCGCTGGCATCGCCGATATTCCCGACCATGCGACGGCTGCGGTTATCGTCAATCCGAACAATCCCGATGGGCGGGTGATTGCTGCCGATGAATTACTCGCTCTCGCCCGGACTATGGGTGCGCGAGGCGGCTTTTTGGTGGTGGATGAGGCTTTTGCCGATCCGCATCCCGAAGTCAGCGTCGCAGCGCTGGCTTCCGATGAGCCGCTGATCGTGCTGAAATCCTTCGGCAAGTTTTTCGGTCTGGCTGGCGTGCGGCTTGGTTTTGCCGTCGCGCAGGCTGGTATTGTCGAGACGATAGCGCGGCGGTTGGGCCCATGGGCTGTGCCGGGTCCGGCGCTTGTCATTGCTTCCGACGCCTTTGCGGGCGGCGAGACATTGCAGGCGTTTCGCAGGCGGATAGACGTTCGGCGTCGGGGACTATCCGATGTGCTTGCGCGATGCGGATTGTGGGAAGTTGGCGGCACGGCGCTTTTCTCGCTGGTTGCCCACGACAACGCCCGCACATTGTACAATGCCTTGTGCGCGGAGCATATTCTTCTCCGCAAGTTTGCTTATGCTCCGCATTGGTTGCGGATCGGTCTTGCCAATGACGATGCCGATCTTGCGCGTCTGGAACGTGCGCTCAATCAATGTCTCGGAAAAGCAGCTTGAAAAAGTGATTCATGAATCTCGGTTAAATCCATGGAAATAAAGCTGATTATCCTGTCGCTGGCGCTCATTCTTGACCGTGTTGTCGGCGATCCGCCGCAGCTCTGGCAAAGGTTGCCGCATCCGGTGGTGCTGTTTGGCAAGGCGATTGCCTGGGGGGAGAAGCGCTTCAATGATCGCACTTTGCCGGAAGCGGTTCTGCGCCGGAACGGCATGTGGCTCACCATTGCGCTGGTCGCGGCCTGTATTCTGGTGGGGCTGGCGATTGAAAGCCTGCTGCCCTTCGCCGGCTCGGCTGGAGCGGTGGCGGAAATCGTCATCGTTGCCGTGCTATTGGCGCAGAAGAGCCTCGGCGATCACGTCGGCGCGGTTGCGCGCGGGCTGCGTGACGAGGGTATCGAAGGCGGACGCAAGGCGGTTTCAATGATCGTCGGACGCAATCCCGATCAGCTGAGCGAAGGCGGCGTCAGCCGTGCTGCCATTGAAAGTCTGGCGGAAAACGCCTCGGACGGCATCGTTGCCCCGGCATTCTGGTTTCTCGTCGGCGGTCTGCCGGGACTGTTCGCCTACAAGATGATCAATACCGCCGATTCGATGATCGGGCATCTCAATGATCGTTATCGGCACTTCGGTCGTTTCGCTGCGAAGCTGGACGATGTTGCCAATTATATTCCCGCACGCCTGACGGGTCTTCTGGCGGCGCTGGCGACAGCGTTCACCCGCAGCAAGGGGGCGGCGAGAGCCGCTCTATCGGTCATGCGCAGCGATGCGCGCCTGCACCGCTCGCCCAATGCGGGCTGGCCGGAATCCGCTTTTGCGGGTGCGCTCAATCTGGCGCTGGCCGGTCCGCGTCAATATGGCGAAGAGAAAGTGGAAGGGCCGATGCTCAATGCATCGGGCAAGCGCGAGGCCGAAGCGACCGATATTGACGCAGCGTTGGACCTGTTCTGGGCGACCATGACCCTAATGACTGGGTTCCTTATAGTTGCAAGCCTTCTCGGTCTTATCTATCAGCTGGTATGAAGCGCGAGCCTTCATAGCGCTGCAAGCGGTTGGGATTGTCCGTCCGCATGCCGGTTCCGTCGAATTTGATCGTACCAAGCACCGTTTCGAAGGATGCATTGCGCAGCGTATCGAGTACCGGCTGCTTTTGTTCGTCGGCTTTGCTGACGGCATCGGCGGCGATCTGCACGGTTGCATAGCCCGTGAGCGCATAGGCTTCGACAAGGTGGCCCGCTTGATGCAGCGCGTCGATTGCCGGTTTCGCGGTTGGCAGATCCTGCGGCTTTAGCGGCGCCGTCATCAATGTGCCGTCGCTCAAACGCTTTGCGCCGGGTGCTGCGTCGAGAAGGCTGCCGCCTGCAATCACCAGCGGATAATTGAGCGAAGCAGCACTTGCGCCAATGGCGGCGATGTCGTCGCGTTCGCCGCCAACATAAACGTGGGTGGCCCCAGCGCGCTTCAGCCGGGCAACCAGCGCATTCTGGTTTTCAAGCCCCGGACGATAGGTGTCGGTGAAAACCGGCTGCAGCTGCTGTTCTTTCAGGCTGGCAAGGACACGGCTCGCGCGCTCGCGCCCTTCTATGGTGCCATCGTCGATCACCGCGAAAGGCTGGGCGCGCCACAGACTACCGAGAAAACTCGCCGTCGCCTGCGTTTCCTTTTCCAGTCCCGTGCTGATCCGAAACGCTGGCAAGGGCGACGCGGCACGGCGCTCGACAAGGGTCTGTTCGCTGACGCCCGACACGATGACCGGAATATTGCGCTCGGCCAGAACGGGCAACGCTGCTTCCAGCGCTTCGGCGCAGAGAAAGCCCGATGCAATACGGACATTTTGCGCGATGAAGCGTTCTGCGGCTTGCTTGCCGCCTTCCGCGTCGCAATGATCGTCGAAGATAACGAGATCTGCGCTTTTTTCATCAGCGGCGGCCCGTGCGCCTTGTACCAGCTGATTGCCCAATGGCGCGAAGGTGCCGGTCAAAGGTGCGGCCAGACCGATCCGGACATTATCCGCATACGCCATGCCCGATCCCGCCAGCAACAGCATGGCGAGGCTTGTCAGAACGGCAACGGGAAGCTTCCCAGACTCAATCACGTTATCGGTCTTCTTTATACAATTCGTGGCAATGTGATCGAAAAGTGGGTAGCGGTTTCCGCGCCTTTGTGCAATGCCCGTAATCTATGCCAGTATTCTGGCTAAATATTATGGTCGGCAACGGATCAATTCTGACGTGCAAACGATAAATAACATTATTTCCGATGCGGTATCTGTGGAACCGAAGGCTTACCGCGACGCCATGAGTCACTATGCTGGTGCGGTGCAAATCGTGACGACCGATGGCCCGGCCGGGCGTCGCGGCCTGACATTGACTGCGGCCTGTTCCGTATCCGACGCTCCGGCGACGGTGCTGATCTGCCTTCAGAAGATCCATGAAGACAATCGCCTTTTCATCGAAAACGGCGTCTTTGCCATCAACACGCTGGCGGGAACGCATCAGCAACTGGCCGATGCCTTTTCCGGGCGCATTGGCCTGACGCAGAATGAGCGTTTCGAACTGGCGACGTGGGAAAGGCTTGCCACCGGGGCGCCCGTGCTTGCCGATGCGCTGGCGGCTTTCGACTGCCGGGTTGTCAGCATTCAGGATCACTCGACCCATCATGTGCTGTTCGGCGAAGTGATTGCTCTGCGTTCAAATCCCGATGCATCTGCGCTCATCTATCTGAACCGGCGCTATCACACGCTCGATTTGTGATTGGATGGCCGGGGAAGAGGCAAATGAAAAAGCGATTGAACGCAACAGCGCGCGCTGGACTTGTCGGTATGGCAGCGCTGCTGTTGTCGGTGTCCGTAGCTTGCGCACAAGGGCCTCTACCGCCCTTCAAGGATGATGCCTTTGCCTATCCGGGCGTGTTGAGCAGCGCCGATGGCGGCGATTATAAAATCGTTGATTACAATGAGATGCGCGACATCAATGGTCGCGACAGCGTGCCGGAAAAGCGTGTCAAGGACAGCTATATTTCGCTCAAGGCGCGGGCCTATCAAAAGGACGCCACCTTTCAGACTGCGGCTGGGCCAGTCAAGGCAATGCTTGCCGGCAAGCAACAGGGCGCGTCCTTCATCGTGATCTATCTGCACGGTCGTGGCGGTAACCGACTGCAGGGCATGAATGATTTCACCTTTGGCGGCAATTTCAACCGCGTCAAGAATCTGGCGACGTTGAATGGCGGTCTCTATGTCACGCCGGATTTCAAGGATTTCGCCGATACCGGCGAAGCGCAGGTCGCCGGACTGATCGAGGCTTTGAAAGCAACATCGCCTTCCGCGCCGCTGATCCTTTCCTGCGGCTCACAGGGCGGTTCGCTGTGCTGGCGCATCGCGTCCAATGAAAAGGCGGGTGCTCAGCTCGCCGGGCTTATTCTGCTCGGTTCGTTGTGGGACGACGGTTTCTTCACATCGGCGACGTTTAAACGGCGTGTTCCAATCTTCTTCGGGCATGGCAGCCGCGATCCGGTTTTCGCCATCGACCGGCAGGAAGCTTTCTATCGCGATATTCGCAAGCGCGCGCCGGGCTATCCGGTGCAGTTCCGGCGGTTTGAGTCCGGCAACCACGGCACACCGATCCGCATGACGGACTGGCGGGAGATGCTGAACTGGATTCTCGCAAAACAGTGACGACAGTTTTGTGGATGCGAATCGAAATTCCGGCTCTGTGGCGTTCCTGCCACTCGACAATCGGCTAAAAGCGAATAGTTATCGAAGTTAAAATTTTACCTATCCAGCAGACCTTATGAGGTAGACCATTATGTCCGGACGAGTCCGCATCGGAGCCCGTTTCCTTGCCATTGCCATGTTGGCCCCGCTTGCTGCCGCCTGTACGACGACTGCGCCCGTTGCCATCACCCCCGGCAAGACCGATTCGCCGGTGCCTGCGGCCAGCTCTTCGCTGCCAAGCTTCCTTCCGACTCCTGTAAAGAGCGTGGATTATTCTCTGGCGCAGCCATGCATCACAGCCGCTGCCAACAAGTACTTCCTGCCGGAGCACGCCATCAGCGCTGTCGACTCGCGACCAGGTGCCAATGGCGGCACGGATGTGGACCTGAAGGTCGATCTGCGCACCGCAGTTTGCCAGCTGACCGCCAAGGGCGGCGTGCGTGCTGTTATCGATACCTCGCCGAAGAGCGCCGATCAGGTTGCCGCTGAAGCTGCAGCCGCCAAGGCGGACGCAGCCGCTGCTGCCGCGCCCAAGAAGGTCAAGGCAAAGAAAAACTGATTCCATAAACTTGGATAAGCTACGAAAAAGGCAGGGATTTCCCTGCCTTTTTGTTTGTTCATTTGTCCGGCTTTTCGCCATACCAGCGCGGCGTGTAGACCCATTCGCCGCCCGTTGCGCGCGCAAACCTCTGCGTATGGGACGAGCCGACGATTACCACCGTGCGCATATCCACATCATCGGGCGTCAGCTGCCCAAGCGTTGTGACGCGGCTGGTTTCCGCCGGTCTGCCGATATCGCGGCCCAGCACAACCGGTGTTTGCGGCGCGCGATGCTGGCGCAGAATTTCCAGTGCGCGGCCCAGCTGATGCGGGCGGGCCTTGGAAATCGGATTGTAAAAGGCCATGGCGAGATCGGCTTCTGCCGCCAGCGTCAGACGCTTTTCGATCACATCCCATGGCTTCAGATTGTCGGACAGCGAGAGAATGCAGAAATCATGGCCAAGCGGCGCGCCGCTGCGGGATGCTGCTGCCATCGCAGCCGAAATGCCCGGCTGAATGACCAGCTCCACACCATGCCAGGCAGGGTTTTCGGTTTCATCCAATGCTTCGACCACGGCAGCCGCCATGGCGAAAACGCCGGGATCGCCGGACGATACCATCGCCACCGTTCGGCCTGATGCTGCCAGTTCGAAAGCATGGCGCGCGCGCTGCATTTCTTCGCGATTATCCGTCATGTGGACGGTTTGACCGGCATGAAACGGCCCGACCATGCGCACATAGGTCTCGTAGCCGAGAATATCTTCCGCCTGTTCGAGTTCGCGCTGCACGGCTGGCGTCATCAGATCGCGCGTTCCGGGGCCAAGCCCGACCACGACCAGCTTTCCGCGTTTGCGCCCAACCCGCAGCACGTCGGCTGGGGTGGGGGCAACGGCCAGCACAACGCCGTTGGATTCTGCCACGCGCAATGGTTGCTCGACCGAAAGATGGGCGAGAGCGAGGGCATTTTCGGCTGATGGTACAAAGCGCAGGCTCACGCCGAGCGCGCTCGCCGCTTCGTGGATTTGTGGCGCAGCGCAATGGCGTTCATGGGCAAGCAGCAGGGCCAGCGATGCCAGAGCAAGCCCCGCTTCGTCGAAGGCTTTCGTGATGGCCTCTGCAAGATTGTCGGTCGGCTGGTCGATGGCCACGGCAACGACTTGCGGATGATAGATGAGTTCATCCGGCAGCGGTGTACGTTTTTCCGGTGTGATGCTGATGGTGAGCCTGCCATCGTCGGAGAAAGGCAGCCTGGAGGATTGCAGCCAGCGGGAGTGTCCTTTGAGGCGCAGTTTCGCACCTGCCAGAAGATCGGACGTGAAGGCTTTTGCCGCATCCGGATTGGCGAGCGTCAGTTCCGCTGGCGGGTGCATGAGATTGATTCCGAAGCGCAATTCGCCGGAGGTGGTGATCGCCGGGGCCACGTCCAGTGCCGCGGCAATGGTTCGCGCCATGTCGTTGACGCCAGACAGCCCGCCGAGAAGCGGCACCACCGCGCTGCCGTCTTCGGCAATCGCCAGAACCGGCGGCTCGATACGCTTGTTCTGCAAAAGCGGCGCGAGGGCACGAATGACAATACCGGCGGCGCAGAGCGCGACAACCGGGCGGCCTTCTTCATAGAAGGTGCGTATGGTATCGCCGAAATGGGCAAATGTTCTGTCCGCACCCGTGACGCGATCCTGCAGTCCAAGCACTTCGGCCTGATCGAGCGCGGTGGCAATGCGGCGCGCCGTCGGGATCGCCGCTTCCGCCAGCACAACGATAGCCGGCTTCATGCGCCGTTCCATTTCTGGCCGGGAACGAGAATGATCGAGAAATAAGGGCAATCGCTGCCGCTAACATCTGATAGCGGCACAATGCGCTGATTGGCCATGGTGGCGCGCTCGACATAGAGTGCGCGGTCCATCAGTCCCAGATCGGACAGCACATCGCGAACCTTGTCGAGATTCTTGCCGAGCTTCATGATGGCCGCGGCACCCGTATCGGCAAGCCTACGCTTCAATTCGTCAGCTCCCATGACGCCGGAAAGGATCGACAGCGTTTGGTTGCGATAGACCAGCGGCGCGCCAAGCACAGCCGAAGCACCGAGCACCGAACAGACACCCGGGACAACCGTGGTTTCGTAAGTTTCGGCCAACCGGTCATGGATATACATGAACGAGCCGTAGAAAAACGGGTCGCCTTCCGCGATCACCGCCACATCCTGCCCCTGGTCGAGATAAGCGGCGATTGTTCCGGTAATCTCACCGTAAAAATCGCTGACGATCTGCTCATAATCCATATGCGCGGGCAGTTTTTCCGTGGTCACCGGATAGATGAGCGGCACCAGAACCTGTTCCGGCGAGAGATAATCTTCGACAATGGTGAGTGCGTTGCCTTTCTTGCCCTTGGCGGCGTGATAGGCCACCACGGGCGCGGCCTTGAGCAGCCGAAGCGCCTTCAATGTGATGAGTTCAGGATCGCCGGGGCCGACACCCAGACCGAAAAGCTTGCCTTTTGCCGTCATTATTCGCGCTCCGAAGCCAGAGCATTGACCGCGGCTGCCGTCATGGCGCTGCCGCCACGGCGTCCGCGCACGATGACATAGGGCACGCCGCGACTATTGGCGGCGAGTTCGTCCTTCGATTCCGCCGCGCCGACAAAGCCAACCGGCATACCGATGATAAGCGCTGGCTTTGGTGCGCCAGCATCCAGCATTTCGAAAAGGCGGAAGAGGACAGTTGGCGCATTGCCGATGGCGACAATGCTGCCTTCAAGATGCGGCAACCACAAATCGAGTGCGGCGGCAGACCGGGTATTGCCGATTTTCTTCGCCAATTCAGGCACGGAAGGGTCGTTCAGCGTGCAGATGACCGGATTGGCGGCAGGCAGACGCGAGCGGGTGATTCCTTCGGCAACCATGCGTGCATCACAAAGGATCGGTGCGCCCTGTGCAAGCGCCTGCTTGCCCGCCAGACCGGCGCCTTCCGAAAAAGCAAGGTCGTTCACCACATCCACCATGCCGGAAGCGTGGATGACGCGCACAGCGAGTTTTTCGAGATCGGCGGGGATGCGGCTCAGATCCGCCTCGGCGCGGATGATGGCGAAGGAGCGGTCATAGATGGCCTGCCCGTCGCGAATGTAATCTGTCATGGTTTCCGCTCTGGTGAATTGAGAAGGCGCGCGGCAGCGTCGATGGTCACATCCCTCGCCAATAGCCGCCCGAAACGGGATGGTCCAGCCTTGTCTGTAAAAAAGACATCGTAGCGCCCCGGCGCGCGAGCGAGAAGCGTGTGCGGAAGCGGGGCAAGGGCGGCGCAGGACTTGGTGCAGCCAGTAAGATGGATTGCGTTGGTGCTGTCGCCATCAAGGAGCAAGGCCAGTTCTTTCGCATCGGTCTGTGTATCGGACAGGGCCGAGGCGCAACCCTTTGCCCCCGTGCAGCTGCGCAGTCGTGATTGCGGTGCCTGCGCATCGGTCGCAAGCCCGAGGGTATGCAATTGCTGGATGGCGTCGTCGCGGTTTGCGGCATCGATATTTGGCAGGATCACGCCCTGCCAAGGCGTCAGCCGGATTTCCCCGCCGCTGACCTTTTGCGCAAGGGCACCAAGCGCCTTTAACTGTACCGGATCGAGCCGCCCAAGAAGCGGCATCGCGCCGGTGTAAAACCATCCGTCGGCCTGAATGTGCACTCCGAGTTGGGCGGACTGCCGCGGGTGTCGTCGCTGCCAACCTGCAGCGGGCTCGATTGAAAAGGGAAGGCTGGCAATCAGCTCCGTCAAAAACGCTTCGACCGCAATGGTTTCGAAGAGTTGCTTCATGCGCGCGGCCCCTTTGGCATGGGCGAGAAATAATCGCAGCGCCGCTTCCAAAAAGGGCAGGGCATTATCGGCCTCTATGCGTCCCAACGCGGCTCCATCGGGTGAAGAAGCGAAGCCGAAAGCAAAGTGATGGCCGTCATCGCTGGCCGAAAGCCAAATATCGCCCGGATGCGAAACGATCGCGCAGGCTTCGCAGCCGTCGATCTGGAATGAGAATTTTGGCGAAAGCGCGTGATAGTCGGCGTTGTTTTCAAGCGCTGCCAGCAATTGCCGCGCCAGCGGTGTGACATCGCAAGCCTGATCGCGGTCGATACCGGCTGTCGGGCTGACCATCACGTTGCGAATGTCATCCGCCGCAGGATTATCGGCACCAAACCCGGCTTGATAAAGCGCGGTGACCGCGTGCTCCCAATTTTCAGGCGCGATGGCGCGTAGCTGAAAATTAGAGCGAATTGAAAGCTCCGCAGCATTCGGGCTAAATTCTTCGGCAATCTCCGCGAGCGCGAAAGCCTGATCGGCGGTGAGCCGACCCAGCGGCAGTTTTATGCGCGCAATCGCGCCGTCGCGCGCCATAACCATGCGCGACAGGCCGGGACACGCGTTTCGCCTGTCTGAGTTTTCGGTGTCTGTCGCTATGGTCTTTTGGTTCAACATAATCGCCTTATACGCCCACCATGTCGGGCAAGAAAGTGGGAACCGCTTTGGGCCTTGCACTTGCCATCGGTGCACCCTACGAACGAGGAAAACGGAGCGAACAATATGGCTTGCTGGCTGACGGTCATCGGTATCGGCGAAGACGGTTTGAACGGACTTGGCGAGACTGCACGGCAGGCTCTTGCTTCGGCTGATGTGATCTTCGGCGGCAAGCGGCATTTGGGACTGGTTGGCGAAACGTCCGGTGCCCGGCAGATTGCATGGCCTTCGCCTTTTGACGACGCTTTTCCGATGATTGCCGCCGAACGCGGCAAGTCGGTGGTGATTCTGGCCAGCGGCGATCCGATGCATTACGGCATGGGTGCTTCGCTGATCCGGCACTTTCCACCCGAAGAAATGCTGATCCTGCCTTATCCATCTTCGTTTTCGCTCGCTGCGGCGCGGATGGGCTGGTCGTTGCAGGATGTGCGCTGCCTCAGCGTGCATGGGCGTCCGCTGGAAGTGCTGGCAAAGCATATTCTGCCAGGCGTCAAACTGCTGATCCTCAGCAATGACGGCTCCACGCCGGAAAAAGTGGCACAGATGCTAAACGCTCGTGGCTTTGGACCAAGCCGCATCGATGTGCTGGAACATCTTGGCGGACCGAAAGAAAAACATAGTCGCGGTATTGCCGGGACATGGACAATTCCCGCCGGTGCCGATCTGAATGTCGTTGCCGTGGAATGTCTTGCGGAACCGGATGCGAAAATTCTTCCCAATATGATCGGCCTACCGGATGAGGCCTTCGAAAATGATGGCCAACTGACGAAGCGCGATATTCGCGCCGTGACACTGTCGCGGCTGGCGCCGCTGCCCGGCGAGTTGTTGTGGGATGTTGGCGCGGGATGCGGCTCTATCGGTATCGAATGGATGCGCACGCATCCCTCCTGTCGCACCATCGCCATTGAGGTGCATGAAGGGCGTCAGGACATGATCGCCCGCAATCGCGATGCTCTTGGCGTACCCGCTTTGCAGATCGTTCTCGGTGAAGCGCCCGGCGCGCTTGCGGGGCTGGAAAGGCCGGACGCGGTTTTCATTGGCGGCGGCGTTACGGATGAGGGTGTGTTGCAAGCCTGCTGGGGTGCATTGAAACCCGGCGGACGGTTGGTCGCCAACGCCGTGACCGTGCAAAGCGAGATGCAGCTTTTCGCCTGGCGGCAGCGCTTTGGCGGAGAACTCGTGCGGCTCTCCGTGGCGCAGGCCGGAGGGCTGGGTTCGTTCGACGTGTGGCGTCAGGCGCTGCCTGTCACGCTCTATTGTGCGACCAAAGATAAATGATGACTTGAATTGTCATCTTATATTCGGGTAAGGCTGATGCATCATTTCGTCCGACGGAGGATGGGGCATGTCCGAACTCAACGCCAACACCCGCTTTACGCTGACCAATGCCGGTCATATCGTCAATCAGCTGCTCGATCATTTCGTCGAACATGCCGATGTGCACCGGGACGCAACGCATGCGAAACTTGTTATGAGCTTCGGTGAGGCCGATGTTCAGTGGGATGGCGAGACAGTCAGCGTCGATGTAAAAAGCGATGACGAGACCGGCCTTGCCTATATGAAATACTCCATAGCCGAGCATGTGCTGGAGTTTCTGGACAAAGGCAGCCCAATGCCGAAAATCGTCTGGCAGGGGGATGTTGCTGCGGGTCTGCCGCTGCCTTATTTCCGCGAAATGCAGGTGGTGTCCGTGTCCAACGTCACGCCGCATATGCGTCGCGTGCGCCTGAGGGGCGAAAATCTCCAGCGGTTCTCGCATAGCGGACTGCATATCCGCCTGCTGTTCCCGCCAAAGGGACTGGCAAAGGCGCAATGGCCGGTGACGGGCGACGATGGACGTCCGGTATGGCCGGAAGGCGATGCCAAGCTTGCAACGCGGGTTTACACGATCCGCAATATCGATCCTGAAGCGGGTTGGGTCGATATCGACATGGTTGTGCACGGCGACGATTGCGATGCGCCAGGATCGGGTTGGGCACTGACGGCCAAGCCGGGCGACATCGTCGGCATGACCGGCCCCGGGGGCGGCGATGCAGGTGATGCCAAATGGTATCTGCTCGCGGGCGATGAAACCGCGCTGCCCGCCATAGGTCGGATTCTCGAACGGCTGCCAGAAGATGCAAAGGCCGTTGTGCGCATTGAAATTGGCGACAAGGCCGAGGAACAGAAGCTTGTTTCGCGCGCGAATGTCGATGTGCAATGGCTGAACCGCAATGGCGCCGAAGCCGGCACCACGACGCTTTTGCAAGATGCGGTGCGCGCGGTCGAGCTGCCGGAAGGCGAAGAAGATATTTATGTATGGGCGGGCTGCGAGTTCAACGCCTTCCGCAATATTCGCAGCTATATGCGCAAGGAGCGTAACGTTCCGAAGAATCGTCAGCTGATCGTCGCTTATTGGCGGCGCGGTCAGGATGGCGATAACGCTCGAAAAGCTTCGGAAGAATAAAAAAGGGGACCGAAAGGTCCCCTTTTTAGTTGCGTCTTGCGGGTCGCTTCAGCGCCGGAAACCTTCACTCGCGCGCATCAGGTTTTTCGTATAGTCGGCTTGAATATTGCCGGTGACGAGATCGCCAGACTGCAATTGTTCAACCACTTCACCATTGCGCATCACCGCAAGCCGGTCGCACATATGGGTGACGACACCAAGATCGTGGCTCACCATAATGAAGGTGAGGTTGCGGTCATGGCGAACCTGTTCCAGCAGGTTCAGCACTTCCGCCTGGACCGATGCGTCGAGCGCCGAAGTCGGTTCATCGAGCAGCAGAATGCTCGGCTCCACGATCAATGCGCGGGCAATGGCGATGCGCTGGCGCTGGCCGCCCGATAGCTGGTGCGGATAGCGGAAGCGAAAGCCCGAACCAAGCCCCACTTCGTCCAGTGCGCGCACGATGCGCTGTTCGGCATCGCTGACGCCATGGATAGCGAGGGGTTCCAGCAAAAGCCGGTCCACGGTCTGACGCGGGTGCAGGGAACCATAAGGGTCCTGAAACACCATCTGCACCTTGCGATAGAAGGCCTTGTCGCGTGGTGTCTTGAGGGGCTCGCCGTCGATACGGATTTCTCCATCGTCGATCGGCGCAAGTCCTGCGACTGCACGCAGAAGCGTGGACTTGCCCGAACCGGATTCACCCACGAGGCCATAGGATTCGCCTTGCGCCACATGGACGCTGACCGACTTCAACGCATGGAAATGGTCGAAATAGACGTCAATATTGTCGACGCTCAGTGCTGGTGCCGTGCTCATAGCTTCCAGGCCTCCTCACGCTGCAAGGTGGGCAGAGGATGGCGGTCGGCTCCGATTTTCGGCATGCAGTTCAGCAATCCTTGCGTATAGGGATGTTTCGCATTGGCAAGATCCTTGGCCGCGATCTCTTCCACGATACGGCCCGCATACATCACGATGACGCGGTCGCAGAAGGACGAAACAAGGCGCAGATCGTGGCTGACGAAAATCAGCCCCATGCCGCGTTCGGCCACCAGCTTGTCGAGAATACCCAGCACTTCGAGCTGCACCGTCACGTCGAGCGCCGAGGTTGGCTCGTCGGCAATCAGCAGTTCCGGCTCGGCCACCAGCATCATGGCGATCATCACGCGCTGGCCCATGCCGCCCGAAACCTCGTGCGGATAGAGCTTCATGACGCGTTCCGGATCGCGAATCTGCACCGCTTCCAGCATGGCTGTCGAGCGGGCGCGAATTTCCGCGCTGCTATATTTGCCATGGGCTTTCAGCGTTTCGGCGATCTGTTTGCCGATGGTCATCACAGGATTGAGCGAATATTTCGGATCCTGCAACACCATGGCGATGCGGCCGCCGCGTAAGGCGCGCCGTTCGCGGGCTGAAATATTGAGAAGATCAATCCCGTCGAAATTAAGCGTCTTAGCCGTGATCTGGGCGTGAAGCGGTGTCAGCCCCATGATGGCGCGACCGGTCTGGGATTTGCCCGAACCGGATTCGCCAACGATGCCAAGGCGTTCGCGGCCAAGCTCGAAGCTGACGCCGCGAACGGCCTCGATGGCTCCCGTGCGCGTCGGGAAGGTGACGCGCAGGTCTTCTACAGTCAGAAGCGGCTTCATTGGTTGTTACCCCGCGGATCGAGCGCATCGCGCAGGCCATCGCCCAACAGGTTGAAACCGAGGCTGACGATCAGGATCGCAATACCCGGCATGGCGGCAACCCACCATTGGTCGAGAATGAACCGGCGACCGGATGCGATCATCGCACCCCATTCCGGCAATGGGGGCTGTGCGCCGAGGCCAAGAAAGCCAAGGCCCGCTGCTGTCAGAATGATGCCCGCCATGTCCAGCGTCACGCGGACGATCAGCGACGAGGTGCAAAGCGGCATGATATGACGCACGACGATGCGGATCGGCGAAGCGCCCATCAGGCGGACTGCCGAGATGTAGTCGGAGTTGCGCACGGTCAGCGTTTCCGCACGTGCAATACGCGCATAAGGCGGCCATGAGGTAATCGCGATGGCGATGATGGCGTTTTCGATGCCCGGTCCGAGAGCGGCAACGAAGGCGAGCGCCAGGATGAGCTTCGGGAAGGCAAGGAAGATGTCGGTGATGCGCATAAAAACCGCATCGCCCCAACCGCCGGCATAACCGGCCACCGTGCCAACCAGTAGGCCAATCGGAGCTGCAATGATCGCAACCAGCAGCACCACATAAAGGGTGAGGCGCGAGCCATAGATAAGCCGCGAAAGAATATCGCGGCCCTGATCGTCGGTGCCGAGCAGATAGCCGGGGCTTCCCGGCGGCAGTAGGCGAGCATTGGCGAGATCGCCGATAACCGGCGAATGCGGCGCAAGCACATCGGCCAGCGCGGCAACGACGAGCAGGCCGATGATGATCAGGAGGCCGAGAACCGCCAGCTTGTTGGCCGTAAACCGCCGCCAGACCATATAGGCGCGACCGAGGCGGGCCTGCGTGCGTGACTGGGGCCGCTCGGTAAGCAGCCATTCACGCCATGAGAGGTTGGAAGTATCTGTCATTTGGCTCATCGTGCGCGCGTCCTTGGATCGAGAAGCCGATAGAGAAGATCGGACACGAGGTTGAGCGCGATAAAGACCGACCCGATGACGATAGTGCCACCGAGAACGGCATTCATATCAGCGTTTTGTAGTGAATTGGTGATGTAGAGGCCAAGACCCGGCCAGGAGAAGATGGTTTCGGTCAGAACCGAACCCTCCAGAAGTCCGGCATAGGAAAGCGCAATCACGGTCACAAGCGGCACGGCTGCGTTGCGCAGCGCGTGACCCCAGATGATGCGGGTTTCCGAAATGCCCTTGGCGCGCGCCGCGACGATATATTCCTGATCAAGCTCGTTGAGCATGAAGGAACGCGTCATGCGGCTGATATAGGCGAGCGAGAAATAGCCGAGCAGCGCCGATGGCAGGATAAGGTGGGAGACAATATCCTTGAGGGCAGGCCAGTCGCGCTGGAGGATCGCGTCGATCAGGTAGAAGCCGGTGATCGGCGTGAACGTATATTCGAATGTGATGTCGATGCGTCCGGGACCAGAGGTCCAGCCGAGACGGGCATAGAAGATCAGCAGCGCCAGCATGCCGAGCCAGAAGATCGGCACCGAATAGCCGACAAGCCCGATAACACGCACGATCTGGTCGATGATGCTGCCGCGCTTGACGGCTGCAAGTACGCCGAGCGGAATACCGAACAGAGCGCCGATAATCGTGCCGAGTGTCGCCAGTTCCATGGTGGCCGGGAATACGCGGCGGATATCGGTCATGACCGGATTGGTCGTGAGAACCGACGTGCCGAAATCGCCGTGCAGCACGCCCTTCACGTAAAGATAGAACTGCTGGTAATAGGGCAGGTTGAAGCCCATTTCTTCGCGCACGCGGGCGATGACATGCGCAGGCGCGCGATCACCGACGATGGCCAGCACAGGGTCAATCGGCACGACGCGACCGATGAAGAAGGTTACGGCCAAAAGGCCCAGATAGGTCGTGACGACGATGACCAGAAAACTGGCTAACGACGCGGCAAGGGCCGATGAACGTCGCGGCGCTCGCCTTACTCTTTTCTTGGTTTCGATATTACTCAATGTTTTGACCGCTTCCGACGATGAGTGCGGTTCAGAACGGTTGACGGTCTGAAGCCCAGTCATCTTTGCTTGCAAAAGCTCAGGAGCGGCTTTCCTTTTTGATTCAGAAAACCGCTCCATCTCCTTGTTTTAAAGCCGGTTTGGCACATGAAATTGCTCATGCGCCAAGGCGTGACCGACTATTCCTTGGTGATGTTTACCAGCGGATTGGAGTCGAAGGTCGGGCCAAGCTTGTAGCCCTTCACATTGCCGGCGATACCAGCCGTTTCGATCTGCTGGAACAGCATGACGAACGGGCTCTGATCGAGCGCTTCCTGCTGGAGCTTCTTGTAGATCTCTGCGCGCTTTTCATTGTCGCGTTCCAGAAGGGCTGCCTGCGTCTGCTTGGTCAGATCCGGAATATCCCAGGCGTTGCGCCATGCGAGCGTCTTGGTGGATGCATCGTCGGCATTGTTCGGATTGCTCGTGAAGGCTTCGGCGTTGGAATTCGGATCCCAATAGTCCATGCCCCACTGGCCGATATACATGTCGTGGTTACGAGCACGATATTTGGTCAGTGTCTGCTTGCCGTCGCCGGGGATGATATCGATCTTCACACCAGCTTGCGCAGCGCTCTGCTGGAAGGATTCGGCAATACCGGTCACCGGCTGCGTATTGCGGACGTCGAAGGTTACGGAAAGGCCGTCCTTCAGACCAGCCTTGGCGAGAAGTTCCTTTGCCTTGGCAACGTCGAACTTGTAGGGCGCAGCATCGAGAGCGCCAAGAACGCCCTTGGCCTGATAGGTCTGGCGGATTTCGCCAATGCCCTTGATGAGCGACGAACCGATGGCATCGTAGTCAACCAGATATTTGAACGCTTCGCGAACTTCGGGCTTCGCCAGATTCGGGTTCTTCTGGTTGAGGCTGATGTAATAGACCGTGCCCTTGGCGGCGCTGGTCGTGGTCAGCTTGTCGTTTTTCTGAACGGCTTCGTAGTCACCCGGTTCAAGATTGCGCGCCACATCGACGTCACCGGATTCCAGCATCAGGCGCTGAGTCGCGCTTTCCTTGACGTGACGATAGAAGACGCGCTTGAGCTTGGCCTTTTCGCCATAATAATTGTCGTTGCGTTCCAGAATGACGACTTCATTGGCGCGCCATTCGCGGATCGAGAAAGGTCCAGAACCTGCCGATTTGGTCTTCAGCCATGCATTGGCGTAGTCGGTGTCATATTTGTAATCGTCGGTCGGCGTGACTTTTGCGGCATGTTCTTCGAGCAGCTTTTTGTCGACCACTGCCGCGACGGTCGCGGTCAGGCAGTTCAGCACGAAGCTTGGCGCATAAGGCTTGTCCACGGTGAAGACGAAGGTGTTGTCGTCTACGGCTTTCGCCTTTTCGTTGACGTTGTCTTTGGTCAGGCCAAACTGGGTCAGGATGAAAGCCGGGCTCTTGTCGAGGCGCACGGCGCGCTCGAAAGAATATGCCACGTCGGCAGAAGTGATCGGGTTGCCCGAAGCGAACTTGATGTCCTTCTTCAGTTTGAACGTATAGGTAAGACCGTCGTCGGAAACGGTCCAGCTTTCCGCCACGCCCGGCACGACTTTCGACGTGTCGTTGATGTCGAGGCGAACGAGCATGTCATAGGCGTTACCGATAAATTCAGCCGGGCTGAGCTCGAAGGATTCCGCCGGATCGAGCGTAATGGTGTCGTCGATCGCCCATGCCTGAACGAGCGTATCGGCCGGTGTGGCCGACAGGGCCGGGTTTGCTGCCATCACGGCGGCAAGCGCCGCACCTGCGGCGAGAATACGAAAACGTCCGAAATGCATCATGTTTGAGTTCCCTTTCTGTATTTTTGTTGGGATTTTGTTGGATTGTGTTTGTATCTCAGGCTTCGTGCCACGCCTGTTTCAGGACCCTGATCCAGTTGTCCCGGCAGAGCTTTGCCAGTTCCTCGTCATTATATCCGGCCTTTTGCAAAGCCGTGACAAGGTTCTGCGTTCCGGCGGCATCGGAAATTTCTGCCGGGATGGTCGCGCCGTCATAATCGGAACCGAGCGCCACGCAGTCGATTCCCATGCGCTCGACCATATATTCGATATGGCGCACCATATCGGACAGCGGCGTGTTGGCGTCTTCCTTGCCATCGGCGCGCAGCATCGTGGTGGCATAGTTCAGACCCGCCAAGCCCTTGCTTTCGCGAATGGCATCCAGCTGCTTGTCCGTCAGATTGCGGGCCACAGGCGTCAAAGCGTGGGCATTCGAATGACTGGCGATCAGCGGTTGGTCGCTGAGTTCGGCCACATCCCAGAAGCCTTGCTCGGTGATATGCGCGAGATCGATCAGAATGCCCTTGCGGTTGCACGCTTTGACAAGGCGCTTGCCCGCTTCCGTCAGACCGGGACCGGTATCCGGGTTCATCGGGTAAGAAAAGGGTACGCCGTGACCGAAAATATTGTTGCGGCTCCATACGGGGCCAAGCGAACGCAGGCCGAGCGCATAGAAGACATCGAGCGCGGCAAGATCAGCGTCGATAGCCTCGCAGCCTTCCATATGCAGAACGGCGGCAAAGGTATCACTGTTCAGCGTTGCATCGAGTTCGCGGCCATTGCGGCACAATTTCCACGCGCCAGCCTCTTCAAGGCGGAGCGCGATGGATGCGATTTCAACTGCAATGTCGAGGGAAGGGGCGCGCTTGAGCGGCGGCGAAAGCGGCGTGTCGTAATGGCCGTTCGCATCCGGCTTGCCAAGTTCGATATGGTGGCCGGAGGGCACATAAATGGCGCAGATACCGCCGGCAAGTCCGCCCTTGCGGGAGCGCGGCGCATCGATATGGCCGGTTTGCGTTCCGTCGATGAATTCCCGGATGGGATCGTCGCCGTTTCTGGAATTCTCCCAGAGCCTCAGAAGGACATCGTTATGCCCATCGAAAACACGCTGCATGCTATCTTCCTGGCTGAGTGACAAAGCGTTGCTTCAGCACTCTATTGAATAAACTTACGCAACGGGAAGAATTTGTATCGGCATTTTTGCATAAAATTTAAACAGAATTGCCACGCGCCTAATCCCCAATCGTAACCTCCTATAAGATAGGAGACGCAGTGGGAGTCAATAGATGAGGAAGCGGACATGCGTGTCTGAAAGCAAAGAAATCGGTGCAAAATGAAAGGGCTACGGTTGAACCGCAGCCCTTGTGCAAAAATGGAATTGCCTTATGCAAAAACGGTATAAGGTTACTATCGCTCTAGAAGCGGTAGTTCAGACCGGCCTTGATCGCGTGGTTCTTGAGGTTGTTGCGCTGAGAAACGCCGTTGACCTCCGACTTCACATCGCCGAAACGCTGGAAGTCATATTCAGCTTTCACCGAAAGCGGGCCGCTCAGTGCCTGTTCGACGCCCGCGCCAACCAGCGCGCCGCCTTCCCAACCTGGACCCGACGTGGTGTTGTCCTTCGCCTTGAAGCGGGTCGCACCATAGCCGAGAGTGCCGTAAACCAGCGTCTTGTCGAAGGCGTAACCGGCCTTGACCTTGGCATTGGTGTTCCAAGACTGCTGTAGGCTGCCGCCATGACCGATGCGATGTTCGGCTTCCGCGAAATTGGCTTCGACTTCGCCGCCAACGACGAAATTGCCGCTCTGGATGTTCTTACCGGCGACAACGCCACCGAGCACCCCGGCGCGGTTCGTAAACGGGCCAGGGATCTTCGAGGAAGATGCACCGATCTGTGCGCCGACATAATTGCCGGACCAGTCATGCGGGCCTTGGGCAACGGGATCGTTGTAGGAATAATCGTTCGAACCCATCATATCGGCGGCGACTGCCGGGGCTGCGAGGGCCATGATGCCGGCGCTGAGCGCCACTGCGGTAAAGGTACGCTTCAACATTTTGTACTCCGTTTTTCCATCCGGAACGCTGATGGAAAATATGCAAAATCTGTTCGGCAAAGGCGGACACCGCCGCCTTCGGTTTGGTTCCCGTTTGACGGTTGCCTTCTCGTGGCTGAATGTGACCAAATTTAAGAAAATTGGAGCGAATTCCACCCAGCGCGCCGCCATTCTTCGCGCTATGCTTAACAAGTGGTAACGGGGGCGACGGACTGGTTTCAGATGCGCGTCACATCAGGTTCATCTTACGGAAGCTGATGCATTTTTGTTTGCCGACGATGATGTGGTCATGCACGGTAATTTTCAAAGGCCTGGCGGCGGCAACCAATGCATGTGTCATCTCAATGTCCGGTCGAGATGGCGACGGGTCGCCTGAAGGGTGATTGTGGACGAGAATGATTCCCGTTGCGGCAAGCTCCAGCGCGCGGTGAAACACCTCTCTTATATAGACCGGCGTATGATCGACCGTACCTTTTTGCTGTACCTCGTCGGCAATGAGCTGGTTTTTCTTGTCCAGGAACAGAATGCGGAACTGCTCACGGGTTTCATGGGCCATGGCCGTCATGCAGTAATCCATCACCTTTTCCCAGATGCTGAATACCTCGCGCTTCATGACCTTGCTGCGCGCACTGCGTTTGTGAACGGCTTCGATGATCTTGAGGTCACGCGCCACGGAAGGGCCAGCGCCAGGTACCTCGGCAATCAGCGTTTCGGAAGCTCCGAGCACTTCAGCAAGCGTGCCGAAGCGGTTCAGCAGGGCCTTTGCGATGGGCTTGGTATCAGCGCGCGGGATAACGCGAAAGAGCAGGAGTTCCAGCAACTCATAATCGGCGAGCGCATCGGGCGCAGCCTGGAAGCGTTGCTTCAGACGATCCCGGTGGCCGACATGGTGCGGCTGTTTCGCGATCTTCGGTGACAGTTGAAGCGTGTCGCTGAAACCGGGGATGTCATAGATCCCCGGCTTGTCTCTATTCCTTGTCATTCTGTTTAAACCCCCGCAAAAACAGATGAGAATATAGCTCCGGTTTTACCGCATTGATGCCGGGCCGAATATATTGGCCGGTGACAATGTGAAAATTTCGCAGCCGTCCTTGGTCACGCCGACCGTATGTTCATACTGGGCGGTCAGGGAGCGGTCGCGCGTCACGGCAGTCCAGCCATCGGCCAGCACCTTCACATGCGGCTTGCCAAGATTGATCATAGGCTCGATCGTGAAGATCATGCCTTCCTTGATCTCGACGCCCTCGTTCGGCGTGCCATAATGGAGAATATTCGGCGCGTCGTGGAAAAGCTGGCCAACGCCATGGCCGCAAAAATCGCGAACCACGGAGCAGCGTTCACCTTCGGCATAGGTCTGGATCGCAGCGCCGATAGCGCCCGTCTTCACGCCCGGCTTGACGACAGCAATACCGCGCAGCAGGCTTTCATAGGTTACTTCCAGCAGGCGTTCCGCCGCTCGCTTGATTTCGCCAACCGCATACATGCGGCTGGAATCGCCGTGCCAACCGTCGAGCAGATAGGTCACGTCGATATTGACGATATCGCCTTCGCGCAGCGGCTTGTCGTTCGGGATGCCGTGGCAGACCACATGGTTGATCGATGTGCAGGTCGACTTGGTATAGCCGCGATAGTTGAGCGTCGCCGGAAAGGCGCCGTGATCCATGCCGAATTCGAAGACGAAGCGGTCGATTTCGTTGGTCGTCACGCCGGGCTTGACGATGTCGTTCAGCGCATCCAGACAGCGGGCGGTCAGATTGCAGACCTTGCGCATCGCCTCGAAGGCATCCGGGCCATAGAGTCTGATCTGGCCGGTATATTTCATGGGGGCGCTTGTCGCTTCGATATAAGTTACCATCACTCGATCCGTCTTTGTCTATTCGATTGGCACCAGCTCGGTGGCGACAATGCTTTTGTCCGTTATGTGGCATCGAACGGCCCATGCCTCAACCCCGGATGCGATGGCGCGCTCAAAAGCGCGGGCATAGACAGGGTCGAGATCGCCGGAAATGCTGAATTTGCTGCAATCGCTTCGCTGGATAATAAACAACATCACCCCACGATGACCAGCGGCAACACTGTCGGTGAGCTCATTGAGATGTTTTGTCCCGCGCGCGGTCACCGTATCGGGAAATTCCGCGAGGCCGGGTGTGCGAATAAAATGCACATTTTTCACTTCCACATAGGCGCGGGGCAGGGTGCCTTCATCAAGCAGAATGTCGACGCGGGAGTTCTGTCCGTATTTCTGTTCACGCTTGAGGCTGGCATAGCCACCGAGGCTCGGAATGAGCCCTGACACGATTGCTTCTTCAGCAATCTTGTTCGGCAGGCCCGTATTGACGCCGACCAGCGTGTCGTCAGCCTCTACGATCTGCAATGTATGGGGATATTTGCGGTGGGGCGCATCGGAAACGCTCAGCCATGCGCGTGAGCCTGGCGTCGTCAGGCCGAGCATAGAGCCTGTATTGGGCACCGCCGCCGTAATAAAGCGGCCATCGTCGAGCGTTACGTCTGCGAGAAATCTCTTATAGCGGCGTTCAAGCCTGCCGGAGACGAGGGGCGTTGGAAATAACATAAAGCTTCTGAACATTTTGGACTAAACGGCGAAACGTTTGTCCGCCGAAAGCGACAAAAAGTCAAAAGCACTATCGAGCGATCATGACGCTTGTTCTAGAAAAGCGCCTTGATGACGTCCGACCAGCTCAGATCCGCACCAAGCGCCATTGCTGCGGCGACAAAGCCTGCACCGAGAAAGGTGAGAGTGGTTCTGGTTTCGCTGGTCATCCTATATTTCCCCATCAAATCGGTCATTTGAAGTTGTGAGGAATGTCGCGGGGGAATGAGCCCGGAATGTGATGCGATGATGGCTATTCCGGGCATTTTGCGGGCGATTTGCAGATAAGGTAAACGACGGCGTTTAAGCCTGCTCCCAGTTGAACACCAGTTCCTCGCGGAACGCGAAGCGGACGATGTGATTCACAACGACTTCCTGCAACCGGGCAAGATTTTCGGCAGAGGTTTTCACGGTAACGGTGAGTTTCTCCGAATCCGCATCCAGAATCACCAGTCGGTCTTCGCCAAGATCGATCTGGCCGTGTTCAGGTGTGAACGCGACGGTGAACTTATGCGCCCAGTGTTTGCAGAGCTGCTGCAGATAACGGCTGGCATGGGCGGTGGGAACGATGGCTGTAGCTTGCGACATGAGCAGTATTTCCCTCTGAATTGCGAAATGGGTGCAGATGCGCGTAGCAATATACCGGCAGAACAACCAGTATTGTTTCCATCAATTTTTTGGGAAAAGAAAAACCAGCGAATGGTACGCCCAAGGGGAATCGAACCCCTGTCTGCGCCGTGAAAGGGCGCTGTCCTAACCGCTAGACGATGGGCGCCTGCTGGTGTGGGGCGCTTATAGTCAGGATATTTCAGACATGCAAGCCCTTTTTTCAGCATATGTGAAATAAATTCAGAGGGCGCAAAACGACACGCGAATGACTGCTCTGAAAGAGCTAAAGGTTTGATATGTCTTGGAAAAGAAAAACCAGCAAGTGGTACGCCCAAGGGGAATCGAACCCCTGTCTGCGCCGTGAAAGGGCGCTGTCCTAACCGCTAGACGATGGGCGCCTGTTGCTGGTGTGAGTGGGCTTATATTCAGGAAGGTACTGACTCGCAACCCCTTAAAATCAGTTTTCTGAAAAAAGTCGCGGAAGCGTTCATTTAGTGAGATGATGCCTGTGGATTTCCTCGCTATGACCTTGAAATAGATAGAAAAAAGAAAGGCTGGCCCCAACGGGGCCAGCCTGATCTCTGTCAAAAATGGTGTTGCGGATGGTTACATCAGCCTTTGCATTTCCAGTTCCAGTCGCGTTCTGGCCCAATATCCACGTGGATCGATGTCGTGTGGCAATAAGTGCCGACGCCGCCGCGTCCCGGCATGGAACGGGCAAAGCGGGCCATTTCCCACTTGGAAACGCCATCGATTTGAATATCGGCTGCGGCGCAGATCATATGCAGCGATTTACGGGCGCCGTTGACCTTGCGGTTATAAGACGGGCTGCGATAGCCCGACGTCACCATGACCGGACGCCGGAAATGCCGCTCCATGGTCTTCAGCATGGAAACGAGCTGCGGCTTGAGGCAGGCGACATCGACAGTCTGGCGCTGCACCTTCAGGCCGTTCGGCGCGAGCCGGGCGAGGCCGGGCGCTGAAGCAAGCGTGACATTGGGCGAATCATCATATTCGTTCGCATCAATGTCGGTGTCGTCATAGAGACTGTTGCGATGCTTGATTTCGATGCCACCATTGGCGCGCACACCCGGCAATGTATAATTATACTCATGCTTTACGGCAGGCGAGACAGGTTTCGCCATCGCCAGCTTCTTGTTCTCTGTGCGGTCAGCGCGCGAGCCTGCCGATTCGTCGGAGAAGAGCCGCGAGATGCTGCCCTGAGAGGCGGTGGGGCGCTGCGGCGTGGCGTAAGCATTGGCATTCTTCGGCGTGCCGAAAAGCGAGGCAACCTGCACCGGCTTTTCCTGCTGGGCTGGTTTCGCGGTTTCCTGCGGCTGCGCCTTCGCATCTGCTGCCGACTCCGGCGCGGCTTCTGGCTTTGCCTCGGCGCTTTCGCTCTTCGGCTTTTCGGCGCTTGCCGCCGCCGTTGTCGCCGCTGGCGCGGTTGCCTCGGCAGGCTTCGATTCGCTGGTATCTTTTCCGCCAAACAGACCGAAGAGCGAATTGCTCTTCTTTTCCGGCGCAGCTGCCGCCACTTGTGTGGGGTGCGCCTCGGCTGCCGTATTTTCCGCAGTGGTGGTCATAGCGGCATTTTTCGCGTTTTCTTTAACGGGCGTAGCGGCGGGGGTCTGCGCCGTTACAGCGGCTGCGGCCTGCTTTGCGTCACCGGGCTTCTCTTCTATCTTCGTTTCCGCGGTCTTGGCTTCGGCGCCAGCTTCGGCGGCGACAGTCTGGTCGGCAGCACTTTGCAGCGTCTCTGTCAGCATTGAGCCATTGGCCGTCATCTGCAGCGGCTTGCCGTCAGGACCGGTCCCCGTAGACGTGCAGGACGACAACAGAAGGGCGAGCAGAGCCACGCTGCCTGAAAATCGTCGGCCGGTTGTCCGGTGCGCAGATGGTACAAATTTCAATAGTCCGCTCCAGCTCGATTTCCCTGACCAGCTTGGCGAACCGGACGAGTCCGAGCCCACCTGGTTTCGGGAGATCGGCTCTCCCGTGCGGGTTCAACCAATCACAGAATGTGATTTCTCCCGCAGTCCCCTCATAAAAGCCTTAATAAGCCTTGGGAAACAAACTCCATCATATCAATGCGTTGAAGTGGCTTCTCCAGTTTTGCGGCAAACCAATTTCAGCACTGTGCAAATCACCTGATCTGCAATTGTTGCCAATTTTTAAGTTTTTTATGCTGTGAAGGCAACTATCGAAGTGCATTTTGTACGATAGACAGCCTGCATTATTCCAGAAGATTGCGGATTAATCCTTTAGTAACGAAATATTACTTTGTGTAATCTTCCGAGGGGTGTAGCGCTGCATGGAACGAAATAAGCGCTGTCCGCAAGCCAAATGTCGGAATTGGACCAATCGCTTGTTGACATGGTGCATCGTCTTGGTGCTATCCCTTCGGAAGTATATTCTGTCGCGACTTTGCGGCAGCCTCAACGGCAAAACCGGGATCAGACATATGACCAAGAGCACGCGGCAGATCGCCCATCTCATGCTGGCAGCAACAGCCGCAGCGATGCTCACTGCCTGTGCCGGTGGCAAGGAATTTCAGGGTGTCCCGCAGGAAGGCGCATTGCGCACCGGCGTCTACCCGACATTCGGTCATATGCCGAAGGCTGCAACCGAGCAGATCACGCCGGAAGAAAAGCAGCAGATGACTGCAAAACTCGATTCCGATCGCACGCGTCTCGCGGCATCGAGAACCACTGGCGGCGGTTTTACCCCCGCACAGGCTGAGGCCATGCGCAAGCAAGCGCAGGCTGAATCAGAAGCTACCCTGAAGCAGATCGAATCCGGGGAAGAATAAGCCCTTCATCGACACGGAAGGCCACATTCGAAACGGCGCGGCAAGAAGTCTCGACCCGATTCGATATCAGGTGTATAGCTCCACCCACGGCGCATTGATGCGTCTATTGTTCAACTCTCCTTTTGGAACAGGATCATGTCGGAAGAATTCCATAAAGTCCGTCGCTTGCCCCCTTATGTCTTTGAACAGGTCAATCGCCTGAAGGCATCGGCGCGAGCGGGCGGGGCCGACATTATCGATCTTGGCATGGGCAATCCGGATCTGCCAACGCCGCAGAATATCGTCGACAAGCTGTGCGAGGCCGTTCAGGACCCGCGCGCCCATCGTTATTCCTCGTCGAAAGGCATTCCGGGGCTGCGCCGGGCGCAGGCTCAATATTATGCGCGCCGTTTCGGCGTGAAGCTCAACCCGGACACGCAGGTTGTCGCTACGCTCGGCTCCAAGGAAGGCTTCGCCAATATGGCGCAGGCCATCACGGCGCCGGGCGACGTGGTGCTTTGCCCGGATCCGACCTATCCAATCCACTCGTTCGGCTTCATCATGTCGGGCGGTGTGATCCGTTCGATTCAGGCCAAGCCGGATGACAACTTCATCCCGGCGCTGGAACGCGGCGTAAAGCACTCGATTCCGAAGCCGATTGCGCTGATCCTCAATTTCCCGTCCAATCCGACGGCCTATGTGGCAACGCTCGATTTCTATAAGGATGTCGTGGCCTTTGCCCGCAAGCACGACATCGTCATTCTGTCGGATCTCGCCTATTCGGAAATCTATTTCGACGGCAATCCGCCACCCTCCGTGCTGGAAGTGCCGGGCGCCATGGATGTGGCGGTGGAATTCACGTCCATGTCCAAGACATTCTCCATGCCAGGCTGGCGCATGGGCTTTGCGGTCGGCAATGAACGCCTGATTGCGGCTCTGACGCGTGTGAAATCCTATCTCGATTACGGCGCATTCACGCCGATCCAGGTGGCAGCAACCGCAGCACTCAACGGCGATGGTTCCGACATTGCCTATGTTCGCGATGTGTACAAGCAGCGCCGCGATGTGCTGGTCGAAAGCTTCGGCCGCGCAGGCTGGGATGTTCCGCCGCCAGCAGCCACGATGTTTGCCTGGGTGCCGATTCCGGAACGCTTCCGCGCGATGGGTTCGCTCGAATTCTCCAAGCTTCTGGTGGAAATGGCCGATGTGGCCGTTGCTCCTGGCATTGGCTTTGGTGAACATGGCGATGATTATGTGCGTATCGCGCTGGTCGAAAACGAACATCGCATTCGTCAGGCCGCACGCAATATCAAGCGTTTCCTCGCCACCAAGGACGAGAATCTGCACAATGTGATCCCGCTGGAAGGCCGCCGCTAAGCGCCATTCCCGGTTCTTCCTTTCTGGCCGCGACGAGTGTGCGGCCAGAATTCCCACCTACCGAAATCCACTACATCCAGACAATCAGAGTCAGAAGGTCGATATAATGAGTGATGCATTGCGGATCGGCGTTGCGGGCCTTGGCACCGTTGGCGCTTCAGTGTTGCGTATCCTGCGTGACAAGTCCGAAATGCTCACGCGCCAATGCGGTAAGCCGGTGACTATTACCGCCGTCAGCGCCCGTGATCGCTCGCGTGACCGTGGCGTTGACCTGAACGGCATCGACTGGTTCGACGATCCGGTCGAGCTGGCGAAGTCGGCTGATATCGACGTCTATGTTGAGCTTATCGGCGGTGATGATGGTCCTGCCAAAGCTTCCGTTGAGGCGGCTTTGCGCGCCGGTCGTCATGTCGTGACCGCCAACAAGGCGCTTCTTGCGCGCCACGGCGTTGCCTTGGCGAAGATCGCCGAAGATAAGGGCGTTCTGCTCAACTTCGAAGCGGCGGTTGCCGGTGGCATTCCGGTCATCAAGGCGATGCGCGAGTCGCTGACCGGCAATACGGTTTCGCGCCTTTATGGCATCATGAACGGCACCTGCAACTACATCCTGACCCGGATGTGGGAAGAGGGCATTTCGTTCGAAGAATGCCTGAAGGATGCGCAGCGCCTCGGCTATGCCGAAGCCGATCCGACATTCGATATTGAAGGCAACGATACGGCGCACAAGCTTGCGCTGCTGACCAGCCTTGCCTTTGGCACGCAGATTGCCGCCGACGATATCTATTTGGAAGGCATCAGCAATATTTCGCTGGCCGATATTCGCGCCGCCGATGAGCTGGGCTACCGCATCAAGCTTCTGGGCGTGGCGCAGAAGACCGATACCGGCATTGAACAGCGCGTGCATCCGACCATGGTTCCAACCTCGTCGGTCATTGCGCAGGTGCATGGTGTCACCAACGCGGTTGCCATTGAAACCGATCTGCTGGGCGAGCTGCTGCTGTCTGGACCCGGCGCTGGCGGCAATGCGACGGCGTCTGCCGTCATCGGTGACATTGCCGATATTGCCAAGAGCCGTCCGGGCTTCCAGCACGGCCCTGTATTCGGCACGCCTGCCAAGGCCTTGCAGCCTTATAAGCGCGCCAAGATGCGCAAGCACGCGGGCGGCTATTTTATCCGTCTGACGGTTCTCGACCGCATCGGCGCTTTCGCTGGTATCGCCAAGCGCATGGCCGAAAACGACATCTCGCTTGAGTCGATCGTGCAGCGCCCGCCCATGGGCGACACGCAGCAGGAAGGCATCAAGACTGTCATCCTCGTCACGCATGAGACGACGGAAGCAGCTGTCAAGAAAGCGCTGGAAGCGATCCTCAAGGATGACCATCTGGTGGATAAGCCGCAGATGATACGTATCGAGCGCGCAGGCTAATTCGAGTGTCGTGCTGTGCGATCCGCCATGATTATTCGTGGCGGATTGCACCATGATGTTGCGCAGGCCAGTTCACGCCCGGCCATGACATGCAACGAAGCGTGTAGTCCTTAAATCGATTAAGCATTTGAGCGCACATAGTTTTTAGCTTTCGGGCTCTTGCAGGGCACCGGGGACTTTGACAAAAGGTTCGCATAGTGCCGCTATAAACGCGGCAAGGCGCCCCTTGTGGCGCATCAACGCAATTCGAATTCAGGACTTGTTCAAATGGCCAACACCGCAGAGCAGCACCCCCACGGACTGGATCGCATTCTCACACTGGAACTGGTCCGTGTAGCCGAACGCGCAGCAGTGGCAGCAGCGCGGCTGCGAGGCCGGGGCGATGAAATGGCTGCCGATCAGGCCGCCGTTGACGCCATGCGTCAGGAACTGAACCGTCTGCCGATTTCCGGCACTGTGGTGATCGGCGAAGGCGAGCGCGACGAAGCGCCGATGCTCTATATCGGTGAAGAAGTCGGCACCAAGCAGGGACCGGATGTCGATATCGCGCTCGATCCGCTGGAAGGCACCACGATCTGCGCCAAGAACCTGCCGAACTCGCTGGCGGTCATCGCCATCGCCGAGAAGGGCAATCTGCTTTATGCGCCCGACGTCTACATGGAGAAGATCGCCGTTGGCCCGGGCTATCCAAAGGGTGTTGTCGATCTCGACGCCAGCGCGACGGAAAATATCAATGCCATCGCCAAGGCGAAAGGTGTGAAGCCGCATGAAATCACGGCTTGCATCATGGACCGCCCGCGTCACGCGCGCCTGATCGAAGAAGTGCGCGCGACGGGCGCTGCAATCCGCCTTATCGGCGACGGCGACGTTGCAGGCGTGATGCACACGACCAACCCGGATGAAACAGGCATCGACATCTATATCGGCATCGGCGGCGCACCGGAAGGCGTGCTGGCTGCAGCAGCTCTGCGCTGCATAGGCGGTCAGATGCAGGGCCGTCTCCAGCTGAACACGGACGAGAAAGTCGCCCGCGCGCTCAAGATGGGCATTACGGATCCGAAGAAGGTCTACACGATGGAAGAAATGGCCAAGGGCGACGTGCTCTTTGCAGCTACCGGCGTGACGGATGGCAACATGCTTTCCGGCGTGAAGTTTGCGCGCGATTACATCCAGACGCATACGATCGTGATGCGCTCCAGCTCGCAGACCGTGCGCGAGATCAAGGCTCGTCATCAGGACCTGTCGAAGTTCTAGTTTTTTGCGTCATGATTGACGACGAAGCAAATAGATCCCGGAGAGCCCCGCGCTTTCCGGGATTTCTGTTTATGGAGCCTTGCGCAGATGCTTTGGCCAAAGATTTGTCATTTTGATCGCGACTGTGTTCAATCACCTATCGATTTAGAAATGGAGCGGGCATGACTGAAACGCCGAACAAGCTACGGATCGCGGTCCTCTTTGGCGGGCGTTCCGCCGAGCATGAGGTATCGGTTCTTTCCGCAACGAATGTCATGAACGCATTGGACCCGGCCAAATATGAAGCCATCCCGATCTATGTCACCCCTGAGGGTCAATGGCTGCTGACGAGCTTTGCAGGCGGCAAGCTGGAACGGCCCGACCATGGCACTGAAGTTTCATTGCTACCGGGCGGCAAGGGGCGCGCCGTTGCGCTGCCCGAAAACGGTTTGCCTTATGAGCTGGCGCGGATCGATATCGTCTTTCCGGTCTTGCACGGACTTCACGGCGAAGATGGCAGTGTACAGGGGTTGGCCGAAGTGGCACGTGTGCCGATGGCGGGTTGCGGTATTTGCGGTTCAGCCAATGCGCTCGACAAGGATATTGCGAAGCGCCTGCTGATGGAAGCTGGCATTCCCGTTGCGCGCGCCATGACGATCACGCGCGAAACGGCTCCATCCTTCGAGACGCTGACGGAGGCGCTTGGCCTGCCGGTCTTCATCAAGCCCGCCCGTCAGGGTTCGTCCGTTGGTGTCAGCAAAGTTCAAACGGAAGCCGATTATCAAAAAGCGCTTGCGGAAGGCTTCCGGCACGATGCCAAGCTTCTGGCGGAAGAGTTCATTCAGGGTCGCGAGATTGAATGTGCGGTGCTGGAGGACGAGAATCACGGCCTGTTTGTGTCGAGAACCGGAGAGATCGTTCCGGCAGAAAGCCATGGCTTTTATAGCTATGACGCCAAATATATCGATGAGGACGGCGCGGCGCTGAAAGTCCCGGCAGATTTGCCGGTGCAAATCGAGACAGAAATTCTGGCGCTGGCAGCGCGGGCGTTTCGGGCGCTCGGTTGTGACAGCATGGCGCGTGTCGATTTTTTCGTCACGCCGGATATGCGGTATCTCATCAACGAGCTGAATACCATTCCCGGCTTCACGAATATCAGCATGTATTCAAAAGTCATGGCGGTCAGTGGCGTCAGCTATCCCGAAGTCATCGACCGGCTGGTGGCCCACGGGCTGGCTCGGGCAGCGCGTGACTGATAAATTGCGGGCGGCATTGCAAAGATGCCGCCTTTTGTGTCTTTAAGAACTTATGACGACAGATCGCCTTTTCCTTGGAATAAAACAATCTGCAACCGGCCAGAAATGGGTGGATCGGCTGGGCCTGCGCGAAGCGAACACAGCGCTTGCCATCGCCCAGCATCACGGCATTTCCGATCTGGTGGCGCGGGTTTTGGCAGGGCGGGGCGTAACGGTCGAAGGCGCGCCGGAATTCGTTGATCCGACACTGCGCAATCTCATGCCCGACCCATCGACGCTGACCGATATGGAAAAGGCGGCAGGCCGTATTGCGGACGCCATTGAGCGCCGCGAGACGGTGGCGATCTTTGGCGATTATGACGTGGACGGTGCATGTTCTTCGGCGCTGATGGCGCGTTTTCTGAAACATTACGGCATCCAACATTCGATCTATATTCCCGACCGCATATTTGAAGGTTACGGCCCAAATCCCGATGCCATGCGCGAGCTGGTTTCCAAGGGCGCGAGCCTGATCGTCACCGTTGACTGCGGTACAAACAGCGCGCCCTCCATCACGGCTGCCAAACAGGCTGGAGCAGATGTTGTCGTGCTCGATCACCATCAGGTGGGCGGTGATTTGCCGGAAGACGCGGTGGCTATCGTCAACCCGAACCGCGAAGACGATATTTCGCAACAAGGCCATCTTTGCGCTGCGGGCGTCGTGTTTCTGACGCTGGTGCAGGTCACCAGGATATTGCGCGACCGGGGCAAGGGCGCAGCGCCGGACCTGCTGTCGCTGCTTGATCTGGTCGCGTTGGCGACCGTCTGCGATGTGGTGCCGCTTCAAGGCGTCAATCGCGCCTTCGTCGTCAAGGGTTTGCTGGTTGCGCGCGCGCAGAGCAATGCCGGTCTGGCAGCGCTTGCGCGGGTGTCGCGTATTGGCGAACCGATCAATGTCTTCCATCTTGGCTATCTCATCGGTCCGCGCATCAATGCGGGCGGTCGTATCGGCGATGCCGGATTAGGTGCGCGGCTCTTGACGCTCGACGATCCTTCGATGGCGGACCGCATCGCCGTCGAACTCGACCGGCTCAATCAGGAACGACAGGCGATGGAAGCGGAAATGCTTCTGGAAGCGGAAGCGGAAGCATCGCTCGAGATTTCAGGCGGCGCGGGCGCCTCTGTCATCGTGACGGCCAGCGAACGCTGGCATCCCGGCATCGTTGGCCTGCTGGCTTCGCGCTTAAAGGAAAAGGCGCGGCGACCAGCCTTCGCCATTGCCTTCAATGCCAATGGCGTAGGCTCCGGCTCGGGTCGCTCGATCAGCGGTCTGGACCTCGGAAAGCTGGTGCGCGGTGCGATGGAGCGCGGGCTGCTGGTCAAGGGCGGAGGCCACGCCATGGCGGCCGGTATCACCATTGAACGCGCCAAGCTCGGCGCGCTCCGAGCCTATCTGGAAGACGAATCCGCCCATATCGTCGCGCGTCTTCGCGAAAACCAGAGCCTTTCCATCGATGGCGCGCTGGCCGCATCGGGCGCAACGGTTTCGCTATATGAAGCCTTGCAGAAGGCTGGACCCTACGGTTCCGCCCATCCGCAGCCGACACTGGCTTTGCCGCATCATGTGCTGGCCGATGTGCGCAGCGTCGGTCGCGACCATGTGCGGGTTGTCTTGCGCGGCGCGGACGGCAAGCGGGTCAATGGCATCGCATTTCGTGTGGCTGAAGGCGATCTCGGGCGCTTCCTGTTCAACAATATCGGGCAGAGCGTCCATGTGGTCGGCAACCTGTCGCTCAATCATTGGAACGGCTCCGTTTCGCCCCAGATCCAGATCCTGGACGCCGCAAAGCCGGTTTGAAATTTCTCGATTTTTTTGAGTTCACGCCCTTGTGAAGAACGGGGGGCAATTCCCATATGTGCAATGATTTAAACATTCACACATGTCTCTAAATGGGAGTAAACAATGCCGGGTTTCGGAAACCGCCTGACAAAACTGACCGCTGCGATGGTCCTGGGCCTGATCGCCTCATTCGCCGCTGTCGATTTCGCCGAGGCTCGCCGTGCAGGCGGAGGCGGTTTTGGCAGCCGTGGCGCGCGTACCTATCAGGCGCCTGCGCCGACGCGTACCGCACCGAATAATGCAGCACCGATCGAACGTTCGATGACGCCGAATACCGGCGCAACGCAGACGACCCGGCCTGCCGCCGCTGGCGCGCAGAACGCGGCTCCGGCGCGTGCGGGCGGCATGTTCGGCAATTTCGGTCGCTCCATGCTGGGCGGTCTGCTGGTTGGCGGTCTGATCGGCATGATGCTCGGTAATGGCCTCGGTGGTCTCGCCGGTATGTTCGGCCTTCTATTGCAGGTAGCCGTGATCGCGCTGATCGCAATGTTCGTTATGCGCATGTTTGCCAATCGCCGTCAGGACGCAACTGCTGCGGCTGGCGCTGGCAATGCCAACGCGCAGCCTTTCGGTGCAGCCAAGAGCGCCGCGCCGCAGCAGGCTGGCGGTTTTGGCGGTCGCACGCCTTCGGTCAATCCATTCGGCGCGGGCGCCAAGCAGGCTGAAGAGCCGGTTGCTCAGGCGGTCGAAGACGAGCCGATGGATGTTGGACAGGAAGAGCTTGATCGTTTCGAGCAGATGCTTTCGGAAGTCCAGAGCGCCTATGGCCGCGAGGATTACGCAGCGCTGCGCAAGCTGACCACGCCGGAAGCCATGTCCTATCTGGCAGAAGAACTGGGCGAAATCGCTTCCAGCGGCATGCGCAACGAAGTGAAGGACGTGAAGCTGCTTCAGGGCGATGTTTCGGAAGCCTGGCGTGAAGGCAATGTCGATTATGCGACCGTGGCGATCCGCTACTCTGCAATCGACGTCATGCTTGACCGCAATACCGGCGCGGTTGTCGAAGGCAACGCGAACGAGCCGGTCGAAAGCACCGAAATCTGGACCTTTACCCGTGTCGATGGCGGCGAGTGGCTGCTCGCAGCCATTCAGGGAACGGAATAAGCGTTCTAATCAAGAAAAAGCCCGGTCGCGAGACCGGGCTTTTTGCGTTTAAGCATTTCCAGCGAAAGCGCGAAGCGGTTTCGCGCGGGATAATGCAGGACAACAGAATATTACCAGCTGCCGATATTCTCGGCGGAAGCCCATGGCTCCTGCGGCGCGAGGCGCTCGCCCTTCTGGATGAGTTCGATGGAAATGCCATCTGGCGACTTGATGAAAGCCATGTGGCCATCGCGCGGCGGGCGGTTGATGGTGATACCGGCATCCTGCAGCTTCTGGCAGGTGGCGTAGATATCGTCCACTTCATAAGCGAGATGACCGAAATTGCGCCCGCCCGTATAGCCTTCCTGATCCCAGTTATAGGTCAGCTCGATTGTCGGTGCGCGCTCAGCCTTGGCGCGCTCCGCATCCCCGGGAGCGGCAAGAAAGATCAGCGTGTAGCGCCCTTTTTCGTTTTCGATGCGGCGGGTTTCTTCAAGGCCGAATTTATTCACGTAGAAATCGAGGGATTCGTCGATGTCGCGGATTCGAACCATCGTGTGCAGATAGCGCATTTTATTCTCCTTGAAGCATTTCCAGCATGGGCCGAAGCGTTTGGCCTCGCGAAAGGATATAGCAAATAGCGGGCGCTTTTCCATGTCGCACTTTTTGTTTTGCATTTTTCCGACACGCGCAGGCACACGCCAACACGTTAAAAAACATTGAATGGGGAATTGTCCTCGGACGGCATTGCCATATGTCCCGAAATGAAGCCGGAAACACAAAGTCTGTGATGATCGTGGGGGAGAACAAAAGTTTAGGCTTGCCGCCTCCGGTTAAGGAAGTGTTATTCTTTGATCAAGAATCAGCTTTGAATCGCAACGGAAGAATAGAGGAGGGGCGAACGCATGGCGGACAAGTCTGTGTCGAATGACCAGTTTCACAGCCAGCACGCCTCGGAAGAGCTGGGCGATATCATTGAAATATCGGGCCACATTAAGTGGTTCGACGTGGCCAAGGGCTACGGTTTCATTGTGCCGGATCAGCCGGGCCTGAACGATATCCTGCTTCATGTGACGTCGCTTCGCCGCGATGGCTTTCAGACGGCGCTGGAAGGCGCACGTATCGTCTGTGAAGTTCGCCAGGGCGAGCGCGGTATGCAATGTTTCCGCGTTCTTTCGATGGACACATCCACTGCCGTTCATCCAGCGCAGATGCCGCCGCAACGCACCCATGTGACGGTTACCCCGTCGAGCGGTCTCGAGCGCGTCATCGTCAAGTGGTTCAACCGGACCAAGGGGTTCGGCTTTCTCACCCGCGGTGAGGGCACCGAGGATATTTTCATTCATATGGAAACGCTGCGCCGTTTCGGCATGATGGAATTGCGTCCCGGTCAGGTCGTGCTCATTCGCTTCGGCACGGGCGACAAAGGTCTGATGGCTGCTGAAATTCATCCGGATATCGGCACGGCGATCCCGGTTTCGCACTGATTTTCCCATCAAATTGAACAGTCTGTGACGATCGTAGTCAAAAGGCGGTGAGGGGCGGGCCTTCATCTCTTGTACCCATTATGGCGGGTTGATAATCTCCCGGCCCGGATTACAGGGTTTTGGCGTGGGTTGAGTATGGCTCGATTATTTTTTGTTATCGCATTTTTATTTGCAGCTTTTGGCGCGCAGGCGCAGGAAAAGCAGCCGATGCGGCTGCCGGTGGATGCCGCGCCGCTGACTTTTATTACAGCCAAGGGCAATAAACTTCCCTTCGCGCTCGAAGTGGCTGATTCCGACGATGCGCGGGTGCGCGGGCTGATGTGGCGCACCGATTTTCCTAAAGACCGCGCAATGATCTTTGTCTTCGGTGAGATGCGCCGCGTGATGATGTGGATGCAGAACACGCCGCTTCCGCTGGACATGGTTTTCCTTGACGACAAGGGCCGCGTCACCGCAATTCATGAAAATGCGGTGCCCTATTCGGAGGATATCATTTCATCCGAGGTTCCGGCAGCCTTCGTGGTCGAGCTTCTGGCCGGTACGGTAAAGCGCACCGGCATCAAGAAGGGCGACAGGGCCGTCCATCGCGTGATATGCGGCGAGTGTCGCGCCTAAAGTGCGCCGCGTTCAATCATATTCACGCGACACACTTTAAGCTTTTGTTTTTACGCATGTCTTTATCCCGAAACCGGTTCCCAGTTTCGGGAGACATGCTTTAAGATCGCGCCGGACACCGCCGACGGAACAATCAAAGGAATGAACAGTTGAGTGCCCTCGATATCGAATATTTCGAAAATGACGGCTTGCGTCTTGCATATCGTCAGGATGGCGAAGGCGATCCGATCCTGCTGATCCACGGCTTTGCGTCTTCAAGTCTCGTCAATTGGGTTTCGCCGGGCTGGTTCCGGACGCTTACCGAGGCGGGTTATCGCGTTATCGCCATGGATGATCGCGGACATGGCTTTTCGGCCAAAAGCCACAATGCGGAAGATTACACGCCGACCAAGATGGCGGGCGATGCGGCAGCACTGCTCGATCATCTGGGCATCGAGAAAGCCCATGTGATGGGCTATTCGATGGGCGCGCGGATCACTGCCTTTCTGGCCATTGAGCATCCGCAGCGTGTTCACAGCGCAATCTTTGGCGGATTGGGCATCGGCATGGTCACCGGCGCTGGCGACTGGGAACCGATTGGCGAGGCGCTACTGGCCGAAGATCCGACGACGATCACCCATCCGCGCGGGCAGATGTTCCGCAAATTCGCAGACCAGACCAAGAGCGACCGCATTGCGCTCGCCGCCTGTGTGATTACCTCAAAGGAATTGGTTCCGGCGGCGGCCATCGCACGGATCATGCAGCCGGTATTGGTTGCTGTCGGCACGACAGACGACATTGCTGGCAATCCGCAGGAACTGGCCGATCTGCTGCCGAACGGTCAGGCGCTCGATATTCCGGGGCGTGACCACATGCTGGCTGTTGGCGACAAGGTCTACAAGCAGGCGGTCCTGGAGTTTCTCAGGAAAAATCCGCTCTGATCGCCCAATAGGGCCTGTGTCAATTTCTGCGGTGTCAAGGCAAAGCGTTTTCAGTTATGCTGCGCGCCGAACTCGTATTGCGGCGCGGAGCCATGTCGGAAAATTCGGCTTTCGTCTGGCCCGCGCGGTGCAAAACCGGAGTATATCCATGTCTGTTCGCTCAACTGCGAAAGTGAATGCCAGCCTCGGGCAAGTCGATCCTATCTGGCACTCCATCCGTGCCGAAGCGGAGGAAGCCGCCAAATCCGACCCCGTGCTCGGAACGTTTCTTTACGCGACGATTCTCAACCAGCCGAGCCTTGAAGATGCCGTCATGCACCGCATTTCGGAACGTCTCGGCCATGCGGATTTGAGTGCCGATATTCTGCGCCAGACATTTGATGCCATGCTGGACGCCAACCCGGAATGGTCGCAGACCGTGCGCGTGGATATTCAGGCCGTTTACGACCGCGACCCGGCCTATAGCCGTTTCATGGACCCGATCCTTTATCTGAAGGGCTTTCATGCGATCCAGACGCATCGCCTAGCGCATTGGCTCTATCATCAAGGCCGCCGGGATTTTGCCTATTATCTGCAGAGCCGTTCGTCGTCGATCTTCCAGACCGATATTCATCCGGCGGCGCAGTTGGGCAGCGGGCTTTTCCTCGATCACGCGACGGGGCTTGTCGTCGGCGAGACCGCACTGATCGAAGACAATGTTTCGATCCTGCATGGCGTTACGCTGGGCGGTACCGGCAAATCGAGCGGTGATCGCCATCCGAAGATTCGCCATGGCGTGCTGATCGGCGCGGGCGCAAAGATTCTCGGCAATATCGAAGTCGGCCATTGCTCAAAGATCGCGGCAGGTTCTGTCGTGCTCAAGCCTGTTCCGCACAATGTCACGGTTGCCGGTGTGCCTGCCAAAATCATTGGCGATACGGGCTGCGCGGAACCGTCCCGAGTCATGGACCAGTTGCTGGGCGATGGCGTGCTGGGCGACGGCATTTAATCACGCAGACGCAGAACGTACAGAATCCGGGCCGCTTGCTGGTTTTTCTCCGCAAGCGGCCTATATTTTGTCGAAAGCGGTGGTTAGGCGCTAAAACCCCGAAGGACTGGCCCTCCGGGGGTTTACATCACAAAAGACCGGGTGCAATAAACCGGCCTCATTCAAATTCAGGAGAAGCCGGTTGAAACCCGAAGAACTCAAAAAACTGGACGCCTATTTCAAACGGACCTTCAACAATCAGGGCCTTCAGGTGAAGGCGCGCCCGCGCAAGAACGACTCAGCTGAGCTCTATCTCGATGATGAGTTTTTGGGTCTGATCTACAAGGATGAGGACGAAGGCGAACTGTCCTATAATTTCTCTATGGCTATTCTCGACGTCGATCTTTGAGGCACGGCTTCGAAAAATCGCAGGATTTTTCGAGCACGACCCATGATGATCCGTCATAGGCTGACGAACTGACGCCCTTTTCGCTTCGTGGAGAGGGCGTTTTCTTTAACTATTTCCCAACAGATGCCCGGTTGCGAACTGACGCATGGCTTCATCGAGTGTTTTCCACTCGGCCAGCATATCGCGGGGAAAGCGATAGAGAATCTGCAGCCCTTTTCCAAACTGGATATCGCGCTCGCAGGCGTTGAAATTTTCTGCCGATGCATCGCTCATGCACCGGGCGACGAAGGCGGGATTGCCGCTCGCCGTATCGGAGACAACAAGTTCTTCATCGGTAAAACCGCTGCCTTTCAGAAATCGGTGAATCGTTAACCCACCCGCCAAAGCTTCGCCCTCCGGCTCGATCAACGCCGCATAGATTGGCAGATAGCGCCCGCTCATGTCGCGGGACATGGTGCGCTCTTCAATCGACATGAATAGCAATTGCCGCTTCGGCGTGAGCAGATTGAAGATTGCGCGGTCCGCTTCGGTATAGCCGGTTAGTCCGGGCCAGCGCGCGTAGAGATCGAGGCGGTTGGTCAGTCCGTCGCGCCGCTGATTGGAAAAGCGGATCATATTGGCCGGTATCGACAGGACATTGTTGCCGATCAGCACTTTATAGAGATGGGTGCTGTCGGAATGACCGCCGCGCGCAATCATTGGGCCGAGCAGGCGGCCGCCAAGATTGATGGCAACGGAAAGCACAACAAGTATGACAATCGCCAGCAAAACGCGGACGTACAGCCGGTTGCCATCTTTTGTCGTGGTGGTTTCGATTGCGCTTTCCATTCGGCGGGAATGCCATGCTGATGATATTGCAGCGATTATCGGCCTTTTATGGTTAACGGAGCATGAAGCCGCGCTTGTTCCACGCCCAAAAAAAGCTTAGCTCTTTTCATGAAGATATTCTGATGGAGGAGCCCACATGCCGATTTATGCTTATAACGGACACAAGCCGCAATTCGCAGACCGCGCCAGCAACTGGATTGCGCCGGATGCGACACTGATCGGCAAGGTCGTCGTGGGCGAAAATGTGGGCTTCTGGTTTGGGGCCGTTTTGCGCGGCGACAATGAAGTGATCTCCATCGGTGACGATACCAATGTGCAGGAACACTGCATCATGCACACCGATATCGGCTTTCCGTTGACGATTGGCGCGGGCTGCACCATCGGCCATCGGGCGATCCTGCATGGCTGCACCATTGGCGAGAATACGCTGATCGGCATGGGCGCTATCGTGCTCAATGGCGCAAAGATCGGCAAGAACTGCCTGATCGGCGCCGGTGCTCTGGTGACGGAGGGCAAGGAAATTCCAGACAATTCGCTGGTTGTCGGCTCGCCCGCGCGCGTTCTGCGTGAGCTGGATGAGGCGGCAGTGGAAAAGCTGAAGCTGTCCGCCAGGCATTATGTCGAGAAGGGGCACTCCTTCATGCGCGGCATGGAACCGGCCTGACGATTCGGTAACAAAAAGGACGGGCCAGAGGGAGACTGGGAACCCGTCCTTTGAACTTCATCTGTGTCTGGTCAGTTCTTGATGCTGCCGACGAGAATGTCGCGGTCATCCTTGATCGAAACCCAGCTGCCGCTGTTCGCGGTCGACTGACGCTTCAGATAGGTGTAGTCGGTCTTGTTCCAGGCCAGAACGCGCTCGTCGAGATTGTCGAGAATGAAATCGCCGCGGTCGGTGCGCACCGTCAGGACGGCATGGCCATCACCATTCGGCTGACGAACCACGGTGAACAGCAGCGTATTGGCAGGAATGCCAAGCGCCATCAGCTCGCGCTGCTTTTCCAGCATGTAATCGTCGCAGTCGCCAGCGGTTACCGGATATTCCCAATATTCCTCGCGCCCCCAGACTTCCATGTCGGTGGCTGGCTTGATTCGCGTATTCACGCTGTCATTGACGGCAATGATCTGTTGCCACAGCTTCGGCGTCAGCTTGAGAGCGCTGGTGTTGCGGCTGACGATCTTGCATTCCGCAGGATAACGCTCGCAAAATTCATAATGCCCGATCGGCTGCGAGGTGCGTTCGCCGGTGGTCATCCATGGCGAGTTGGAGGCCGGGTTCGCTGCCTGCGCCAATCCAACGCCGAGCAGCAGAAATATCGCTGCGATGATGGTTTGCTTGGTCATTCTTTTATCTCCCTGTTGGAGATCAAAATGACCGGGACAATTTGAAGCCGCGCAAATTTGCGCGCGAAAATGCGATTCAAATTCGATTAAAACTGCGCGGAATACTGAAAGTTTTTGTAAAGAAAGTAGCTATTTCAGCCTGAAAACGCGAGTTTTCGCGTTGTTTTACTGTTTATACCCCTGCGCGCGGTTTGCCAATCCGTAACCTTGACAGACGTTCATCTTTTCAGCCGTATAAAGTTTAGCTGAAAAGACTGTCGAGCGTTGTGCTGGTCTGGATGGTGGCAAACTCGATGGCGAAACCATCTGCGAAATGGCGCACGACCCGTCCGCGGATCGGCCCCAACAGAATACCGCTCTTGATGGGCGGTTTGACGTCGCATTCAATAGCCGCGCCCGAAAGCGACAAGTCGGCAATACGGCAGAGCAACTGGGTGCCATCGGGGAAGGTGACATTCTGATGCGACTTGCGCGGGACGACACGCTCATGGCGGCGATCTTCCGGCAGCGAAAGTTCATGCCGATTGGCAAGCCATGTCAGCTGAGCCGAAAGCTTGTCCTTTTTGGTCGCCGTATTGGTAAGGAGAAGATGAAAACCTTCCGCCGAAATCTGATAAGCAGTACCTTCGATGCGTCCGACATGATCGATATAGGCGATGATACGTTCGCCATTGCGCGGCGTGGCGATACCGGTCATCAGGGCGGTGCCGGGAGACATGCGCTTCAGGACACAAGGATATTCGCTGCGGTTTTCCAGCATATAGCGACCGTTGAGATCAACGTTGACGGCATTGAAATTATCCTGCCGCCCGCTATTCGCAGGTGATGTCGCCGCAAATCCCCTCATTGAAGCTGGCCCATCTCAGTCTTTCGCCAATAAGCTGTTATTTACGTTATACTTAAAGCATTTCCAGCAAAAGTGCGAAGCGGTTTTGCGTGGGATAATGCGCAAAGACAAAATTAAATTTCCAGCAAAAGTGCGAAGCGGTTTTGCGTAGGCGCAAAAGAGAAACTGCGATTTCAGGCTTTGCCGCCATTGATGACGCGCAGATGCGGAACCTTGTGGATGGGCGGCGTCGCCATGCGGGTTTCCGTCCACTGGCGGGCACGATTCGAGGCATTGACCGTGAAGATCGCCGCTTTCACCGCTTCATCGGCAAGCGCCACATCCGGCGCAATTGGTTCAATGTGATTGAGATGGCCGAGTACCAGAGGATCGGCGCCTGCCCAGGTCACATTGTCCAGAACGGCCATGCTGCCCATGAGGCCAACGCGACCGTCGCGGGATTCCAATGGCGCAAGCAGCATTTCAAAGCTGAGGCTGCGGCCCGACAGACTGATTCCATCATGCAGGCTAAGCGCGGGGATCTGCATCGCGCTGACATTCTGCGCCAGTTCGCCGAGGGCAGGGCGGTCACGCTCTGGCCACAAGGATAAAAGGCGCACGCCTTTCAGTTCGCGACCGAACAGGGTGCAGATTCGCGTGCCGCCAAGACGAAAGACCAGTTCGCCATTTTCATCCGCTTCAACGAAAAAGAGATCGGACAAATGCCGCCCCAGCCGACGCGGTTCGATATCGGTGCGCTGCGGCGCCTGGAAACCGCGCTCGAGATCGTCATTGCGATCAAAGGCCAGTCGCTGCCATTCGCTGAAGATCGCGATCGTGCTGCGGTGTTTCATCATGCGCCGTTCGTTTGATTCGGGGTGAATTTGGAATGCTGGTCGATTGCGAAGCGCCCTGGCTCCGGCTCGCGACCATTAAAATAGTATTAACGGCGCCGATGCCAGCTTAACCCTTTCTTCATCCACGGTGCTCGACCGTTAAGGTTAACAACAAGTAATTCTTGCAATGCGGATAGCGCTGGCGTTTGATGAGGACATCAGATGAAGCCGTTGTCTTGATTGGTGTTTTTCTGAGATCCAGTCGTTATTTTTGCGAATCTCGCTGGTTCGCGTCAGGGCCGGTGGTTGACCTCCACTGGCCTTTATTTTTAACGATTTCTATCCTATCAAATGCTGGTTTCGCCACGCGACCGGTCCGATTGGGCCGATTGTCGTTACTGGGCGTCATTGGCTCCATCGCGGTTTCGTAATCTGGAAAGCAGTGTTCATGGTCCTTCCGCAACCGGAAATGCAGAATAATCGCGGTCGTTCGGGAGGAAGTGAGCCGATCTTCAATATTCCAGGCGTGGTGATCGCTCTGATCGGCATCTGCGTCGCGGTCTATGTCTATCAGAACTACCTGATCAGCGAGCAGCAGAACTATCAGTTCATGCTGAACTTCTCTCTGATTCCCGCGCGATTCTCGCTGGGCGGCGGCTTTACAGATCCGGCTGGCCTGTTCACGTTGCTCAGCTATTCCTTCATGCATGGCGGCATCGAGCATATCGTGGTCAATATGATCTGGCTTGCTGCCTTCGGTTCGCCGCTGGCAGGGCGTATCGGAACCGCGCGCATGATCATTTTCTGGATCTTCACGGCGATTATCGCCGGATTGACGCATTATGCGGTTTATCCGGATAGCGTGACGCCATTGGTTGGCGCTTCGGGCGCGATTTCCGGCATGATGGGCGCTTCGGCGCGTTACGGGTTCCGGCGTGTGAATTTTGGGCGACGGGCAGAATTTGCCGGCCCGTTGCTGCCGGTCGGCTTCACGCTGACGCTGAAACCGGTCATTACCTTCGTGGGCGTCTGGTTCGTGATCAATATCATTACCGGCATTTACACGACCGGCGGCGCTGATCTCTCGGGCATCGCCTGGGAAGCGCATATTGGTGGTTTTATCGCCGGTTTCTTCGGGATTTCGCTGCTGGATCGTCCGCGCAGCTATGATGCAGTTCTAAGGCGTTAGAACAGTTCCCTCCCAGTTTTATGGTACTTGCTAATCGGGCGATCAAAGCGCACCATCAGGTAACGCGGCGGGAGGAGCTGCGTTCTGTTTTCAGGTGTTTGAATGTCTGAAACAGCGAATGCTAAATCTTTGGAGGGACTTGGCATGACAGTAAGATCGATTCTCGAACATAAGGGCAGGGACGTTATCGTCATCGCACCTGCCGACACGCTTTCCCACGCCGTTGCCATGTTGAACCAACACAAGATCGGCGCTCTGGTGGTTTGCGACGAGGCCGGTCATATCAAAGGCATTCTTTCCGAACGCGATGTGGTCCGGGCGCTGTCCCTCAAGGAAAGCGGCGCGATGGCCATGCCGGTTGCCGAGGTCATGACCGCAAAAGTGCAGGTCTGCCGGGAGCATCATACGATCAATCAGGTCATGGAAATCATGACGCGCAGCCGTTTCAGACATATGCCGGTTGAAGAACACGGCAAACTGGTCGGAATCATCTCCATCGGTGACGTCGTGAAACGGCGAATCGAAGATGTGGAGCGCGAGGCCGAAGAGATTCGCACCTATATCGCGACCGCCTGAGCCTGTCCGTTCAACAATGCCATGCGCCGACAAGAAATTTCACGGCGCATGGGTGTGGAATCAACGATTGCGCAGATAACGCTCCGCCGCATAAAGCGAAATCGCTGCGGCGTTGGAGACATTGAGCGATTTAATCTCGCCGGGCATGTCGAGCCGTGCAAGCGCGGTCACGGTTTCCCGCGTCTTCTGGCGCAGGCCTTTTCCTTCCGCACCGAGAACCAGCGCGATTCGTCGGCCCGTTAGCGTCGCTTCCATCTCCAGCGGGCCTTCCGAATCAAGGCCGATGGTCTGGAAACCCAGCCCGTGCAGCTCTTCAATCGCTTCGGCGAGGTTTCTCACCTCAATATGGGGGATAAGTTCAAGCGCACCGGATGCAGCCTTGGCCAGAACGCCGGTTTCCTGCGGGCTGTGACGGCTGGTTGTGATCAGTGCTCCCGCACCGAAAGCCACAGCCGAGCGCATGATGGCGCCGACATTGTGCGGATCGGTGACCTGATCGAGCACCAGCAAAAGCGGGCTTTCCTGCAATTCAGAGAGTTTTTTGGCGCGCAGCGGTTCTGCTTCGATCATCACCCCCTGATGCACCGCGTCGGAACCGGTTTCCTTGTCGATATCCTTTGGATCGACGATCTCGACAGGGAAGGGCAGCGAATCGGCTTCTCCGATTTCAAGCCGCGCAAAACCGTTGCGCGTGGCGCGCATACGCAAAATTTTGCGAGCCGGATTTTCAACGGCTGCGCGCACCGTATGCAGCCCATAAAGGCGCACGATGCCTTCCGCTACGGCGCTGGCAGATATGGCGGGGCGTTGCGGTCTGTGCGGGGCTTTTCCTTCAGCTGCAGCCTTCTGGTCGCGATGCTGACGGCGCAGGCGCGCATAATGTGTATCTTTAGGTGTACGGGGCGTGTTCTGATCAGTCATTTTGCGCTTATATCCCTTTAGAGAGTGGGAAGATAGCTGCTTGCCTGTAAATGCTATCAGGCTGTTATGGTTGCCCATTGAGAGACGAAACCCCGTTTATCCTGATTTTTTCATGCGAGGAAACGCCTGCCTGTGCCCGGTCTTCTGCGATGCATTGGTCAAACTGTGGATAGGCATGCATTCTTTTCGCTTTTACCCTGTTGACAGGGGAAGCGCTTATCGTCATAAGGCCCCCCGTGGAGCGACGGCGAGCCCAACAGCCAACCGACCGCTTCGCAAAATGCCTAGTCGCTCGACTCTGCTGATAGTGATATCTGGAGGGATGCCCGAGTGGTTAAAGGGGACGGACTGTAAATCCGTTGGCTAAGCCTACGTTGGTTCAAATCCAACTCCCTCCACCACTGTCGGATCAGAGTCATGAGTGCGCGGGTATAGCTCAATGGTAGAGCAGCAGCCTTCCAAGCTGAATACGCGGGTTCGATTCCCGCTACCCGCTCCAAATTTTCAAGAGCGGTTTGGCGTGTAAGGAATCATCGACGGGCGGTTCGCCGTTCCGTTTTGGCAATAATGTCAGTCCGAAAGCCAGCCGGCTTTTGTGCTGGCGCTTGAGCGGTTCTAGAACAAAGAGAACAACGGCGATGGCAAAAAGCAAATTCGAACGTACGAAGCCCCACGTTAACATCGGCACCATCGGTCACGTTGACCATGGCAAGACCTCGCTGACTGCAGCGATCACGAAGTTCTTCGGTGAATTCAAGGCGTATGACCAGATCGACGCTGCACCGGAAGAACGCGCCCGCGGTATCACGATCTCGACGGCTCACGTTGAGTACGAAACCGCCAACCGTCACTATGCCCACGTCGATTGCCCAGGCCACGCTGACTATGTGAAGAACATGATCACCGGCGCTGCACNCATCGGTCACGTTGACCATGGCAAGACCTCGCTGACTGCAGCGATCACGAAGTTCTTCGGTGAATTCAAGGCGTATGACCAGATCGACGCTGCACCGGAAGAACGCGCCCGCGGTATCACGATCTCGACGGCTCACGTTGAGTACGAAACCGCCAACCGTCACTATGCCCACGTCGATTGCCCAGGCCACGCTGACTATGTGAAGAACATGATCACCGGCGCTGCACAGATGGACGGCGCGATCTTGGTTGTTTCGGCTGCTGACGGCCCGATGCCGCAGACCCGTGAGCACATCCTGCTCGCTCGTCAGGTTGGCGTTCCGGCAATCGTTGTGTTCCTGAACAAGTGCGACCAGGTTGACGACACAGAACTGCTCGAACTGGTTGAACTGGAAGTGCGCGAACTTCTCTCGAAGTACGACTTCCCGGGCGACGAAGTTCCGATCATCAAGGGCTCGGCTCTGGCTGCTCTGGAAGATTCCTCGAAGGAACTCGGCGAAGACGCAATCCGCAACCTGATGGACGCCGTCGACAGCTACATTCCGACCCCGGAACGTCCGATCGACCAGCCGTTCCTGATGCCGATCGAAGACGTGTTCTCGATCTCGGGTCGTGGTACGGTTGTGACGGGTCGCGTTGAGCGCGGTATCGTCAAGGTTGGCGAAGAAGTTGAAATCGTCGGCATCAAGCCTACCTCGAAGACGACGGTTACCGGCGTTGAAATGTTCCGCAAGCTGCTCGATCAGGGCCAGGCTGGCGACAACATCGGCGCACTGGTTCGCGGCGTTGGCCGTGAAGACGTTGAGCGCGGTCAGGTTCTCTGCAAGCCGGGTTCGGTGAAGCCGCACACCAAGTTCAAGGCAGAAGCTTACATTCTGACCAAGGACGAAGGTGGCCGTCATACGCCGTTCTTCACCAACTACCGCCCGCAGTTCTACTTCCGTACGACTGACGTGACCGGTGTTGTGACCCTGCCGGAAGGCACGGAAATGGTTATGCCAGGCGACAACGTCACTGTTGACGTTACGCTGATCGTCCCGATCGCCATGGAAGAGAAGCTCCGCTTCGCTATCCGTGAAGGCGGCCGCACCGTCGGTGCAGGCATCGTCGCTTCGATCATCGAGTAATGAATTATCATTGATCGGCGGTTCGCCGCCGGTCATTATGACGCCCGGCGTCATATAGGGGTATAGCTCAGTTGGTAGAGCGACGGTCTCCAAAACCGTAGGTCGCGGGTTCGAGCCCTGCTGCCCCTGCCATTTAGAAACGGGTGCATGCAGCTTGACTGCATGCACCCGTTTTCTATATAAAGGTCAGTCAGGCGGCGTTTACGTTGCCTTAACTTTTGCGACATTGCTCGTATCGAGCGCTTTTATAGCGGTCTATGGCGCTGTCGGAGAATGATAATTTCCTGCCGGATTTGTTGGCCGGGCAGGGAAGGCCGCAGTCACACGATTGAATGGTGTGGTAGGGCGGTGTGTGCAAGGGTCGGATTTCCGACAAGCCTGTATGGTATTCTTTTAACCTTTGGGCTTGTGTTTTGTGGGAATCGATTCTATGTAACGTCAACAGACACGCGGTGCGTGGGGCTGATAATTCAGCTTTGCGCGCCGTATACGCGTGGGTTCCGGCTTTTGATTCGCTGATTGAAACGATTAGCTGTTCAAAGTTTGGAGGTCGCGCTCGATCAATGACAGAGCGGCAGATGGCATCCAAAACGAATCCGATCACCTTTCTTCAGCAGGTCCGTGCCGAAACGGCGAAGGTAACCTGGCCGACCCGGCGTGAAACGGTCATCTCCACCATCATGGTGGTGATTATGGCGTTTCTGGCTGCTGCGTTCTTTTTCCTTGCCGACCAGCTTATGGCCTATGGCGTAGAATTTATTCTCGGCCTTGGTCGATAAGTCAGGATTGGGGAGTTTTTAGATGACGGCGCGCTGGTACATCGTTCACGCCTATTCAAATTTCGAAAAGAAGGTGGCTGAGGACATCGAAGCCAAGGCTGCGCAGAAGGGTCTGTCCAATCTGATTGAGCAGATCGTTGTGCCGACCGAAAAGATCGTTGAAGTGCGCCGCGGCCGCAAGGTTGATGCCGAGCGCAAGTTCTTTCCGGGTTACGTGCTCGTCCGCGCCACGCTCACCGACGCTGTCTTTTCGCTGATCAAGAACACGCCGCGCGTCACCGGCTTCCTCGGTGACTCCAAGCCGGTTCCGGTTTCCCAGAAGGAAGTCGATCAGATTCTGAACCAGGTTCAGGATGGTGTTGATCGTCCGAAGACTTCGGTCTCCTTCGAAATCGGTGAGCAGGTTCGCGTTTCCGACGGTCCGTTCGCGTCGTTCAATGGCATCGTTCAGGAAGTCGATGAAGAGCGCGCGCGTCTCAAGGTCGAGGTTTCCATCTTCGGGCGCGCGACGCCTGTGGATCTGGAATACGGTCAGGTCGATAAGCTCTGATCGTTTGCCCGCAAGGGCATTTCACTCCGGAGCGAGATCCTGAACTGGCCCAAGGGCATAAGCGGGATCAAAATTTCAACCGGAGTGGAAGTGGTGGAAGGGAAGGCGGCTTAGCCGGTCGTCGATCTCCGCACCACCGAACTGCCCGCCAGTCTGACATTTTGTCTGATTGGCGTCAGTCGAAAGCCGGGTTTCCCGGCGTCAATCGAGAAGCCGGTTTTCCGGCATTGTAAAAAAGGCAGAAAGTAATGGCTAAGAAAATTGCAGGCCAGCTCAAGCTGCAGGTAGCAGCCGGTGCGGCCAATCCGTCGCCTCCGATCGGCCCGGCTCTGGGTCAGCGCGGCATCAACATCATGGAATTCTGCAAGGCGTTCAATGCTGCCTCGCAGGAAATGGAAAAGGGTTCGCCGATTCCAGTCGTGATCACCTATTACCAGGACAAGTCTTTCACTTTTGTGATGAAGACGCCTCCGGTGACCTACTTCCTCAAGAAGGCCGCTAACCTGAAGTCCGGTTCGAAGACTCCGGGCAAGGCAAGCGCTGGCACGATCTCCCGCGACAAGGTTCGCACGATCGCTGAAGCGAAGATGAAAGATCTGAACGCCGCTGACATTGAAGCAGCGATGCGCATGATCGAAGGTTCTGCCCGTTCGATGGGCCTGGAAGTGGTGGGCTGAGACGATGGCGAAGATTTCCAAGCGCATTAACAAGATCCGCGAAGGCCTCGATCGTAACAAGCTGTACGATCTGTCGGCTGCTATAGGTCTCGTCAAGGAACGTGCTGTCGCCAAGTTCGATGAAACCATCGAAATCGCGATGAATCTCGGCGTTGATCCGCGTCACGCTGACCAGATGGTCCGCGGCGTTGTCAACCTGCCGAACGGCACCGGCCGTACGGTTCGCGTTGCTGTTTTCGCACGCGGCGACAAGGCTGAAGAAGCCAAGAAGGCTGGCGCCGACATCGTCGGTGCGGAAGAACTGTTCGAAATCGTCAATGGCGGCAAGATCGACTTCGATCGCTGCATTGCAACCCCGGACATGATGCCGCTCGTCGGTCGTCTCGGTAAGGTGCTCGGCCCGCGTGGCATGATGCCGAACCCGAAGGTTGGCACCGTCACCACCGACGTTGCTGCCGCTGTTGCTGCTTCCAAGGGCGGTGCAGTCGAATTCCGCGTCGAGAAGGCTGGTATCATCCATGCCGGTATCGGCAAGGTTTCGTTCGACTCGCAGAAGCTCGAAGAAAACATCAAGGCTTTCGCTGACGCCGTCATCAAGGCAAAGCCGTCGGCTGCCAAGGGCGAATACGTCAAGCGCGTGTCGATTTCCTCGACCATGGGCGTTGGCGTCAAGGTCGATCCGGCAACCGTCAAGGTTGTTGCTTAATCTATCTGGGCTCCGGTTCGCCGGAGCCTGAGCCTTTCCTTCAGGGGGGGCGCAACGGCGGCACGCCGGGGATGTGAAAGCAGACAAAGTGCAAGAATTCCGGATCGCAAGATCCGGATAGCCGGATGAAAATCCGGTTATCCTGTCCGAGATTGCAGGCGGATCATCATCTTCGGGTGATAGTCCTTAAACATACGGCCTGCATGAGACGTGGAATAACCCTGTTTCGCACGAATGTGCATGCAAGGTTTGAACCGTAGTTGCCTTTGAGTGATGCCTGGCTTCCAGGATAGCTGAAGGGGACAGGATCCTCGAGCGCCGGACCAACTGTGAAGTTCGTTCGGCAAAGGCAACCGGCAGGGCCATGTGGTCCTGCCTACTGGAGAGAGACAGTGGATAGAGCGGAAAAACGCGAATTTGTCTCGTGGCTGAACGGCGCTTTCAAAGAGTCCGGTTCGGTCGTCGTGGCCCACTATACCGGTCTCACCGTTGCGCAGATGAGCGATCTTCGCTCGAAGATGCGCGATGCAGGTGGGTCCGTTAAAGTCGCGAAAAACCGCCTTGCCAAGATCGCTCTTCAGGGCACGGAATCGGAAGGCATTTCTGATCTGTTTACAGGTCAGACGGTTGTTGCTTACGCAAACGACCCGATTGCTGCTCCGAAAGTAGCCGTCGAATTCGCCAAGACTAACGACAAGCTCGTTATTCTCGGCGGTGCAATGGGTGCAACGACGCTTAACGCCGATGGCGTCAAGTCGCTTGCTTCGCTCCCATCGCTCGACGAACTGCGCGCAAAGCTGGTTGGAATGATCCAGACCCCGGCTCAGCGTCTCGCAGTACTTACCAGCGCACCAGCGGGCCAGATCGCTCGCGTTATTGGCGCGCACGCCCGGAAGAACGAGGCGGCGTAAGGCCGTTTTTCGCTGTCAATTGTTCAAACCTTGAAACTAAGGAAATACCAAAATGGCTGATCTCGCAAAGATCGTTGATGACCTGTCGGCACTGACCGTTCTCGAAGCTGCTGAGCTTTCGAAGCTTCTCGAAGAGAAGTGGGGCGTTTCGGCTGCTGCTCCTGTAGCAGTTGCTGCTGCTGGTGGCGCTGCTCCGGCTGCTGCTGCTGAAGAAAAGACCGAATTCGACGTCGTTCTCGCTGACGGCGGCGCTAACAAGATCAACGTGATCAAGGAAGTGCGCGCAATCACCGGTCTCGGCCTCAAGGAAGCCAAGGACCTCGTCGAAGGCGCTCCGAAGGCTGTCAAGGAAGGCGCTTCGAAGGACGAAGCTGAGAAGATCAAGGCACAGCTCGAAGCTGCTGGCGCCAAGGTCGAACTCAAGTAAGTTCGGACTATTCTGGCGGATGGTTTCCATCCGCCAGTTTCCGCCCGTCAAACGGTGGATCGACTGACTGGAAACCCTTTTTCTGAACGCCAGAACGGCTTTCAGGAAATGGGTTTTAGCCCATTAGAGCGCCACGTGTCGGTAACGATGCGTAAGCTGCTCTGATACGACGAGATTGCGCATGGTCCGTTTCAGGTCTCATCAACTTGAAAATCCATGCGCTCGAAGGACCGCCGCAAGGCGGCGCATGATAAAGGCCGCAAGGCGTGAGCAAGCCGCAAGGCTATAGAACGAGGAGCGACGATGGCTCAGACCCATTCTTTCAATGGTCGCAAGCGCGTACGCAAATTTTTCGGCAAGATCCCAGAGGTCGCCGAGATGCCGAACCTTATCGAGGTTCAGAAGGCGTCTTACGACCAGTTCCTAATGGTTGAAGAACCATCCGGTGGGCGTCCTGACGAGGGTTTGCAGGCGGTTTTCAAGTCTGTTTTCCCTATCCAGGATTTCTCCGGCGCTTCCATGCTCGAATTCGTCCGTTACGAATTCGATCCACCGAAGTTCGACGTTGACGAATGCCGTCAGCGCGACCTGACCTATTCCGCGCCGCTCAAGGTGACGCTGCGTCTGATCGTATTCGATATTGACGAAGATACCGGCGCGAAGTCCATCAAGGACATCAAGGAGCAGGACGTGTACATGGGCGATATGCCGCTCATGACCGACAACGGCACCTTCATCGTCAACGGCACGGAGCGCGTGATCGTTTCGCAGATGCACCGTTCGCCGGGCGTCTTCTTCGATCACGACAAGGGCAAGACCCATTCTTCGGGCAAGCTTCTGTTCGCTGCTCGCGTCATTCCTTACCGCGGTTCCTGGCTCGACATTGAGTTCGATTCCAAGGACATCGTCTATGCGCGTATCGACCGTCGCCGCAAGCTGCCGGCCACGACGCTGCTCATGGCGCTCGGCATGGACGGCGAAGAGATTCTGTCGACCTTCTACAAGACTGTCACCTATACGCGTGACGGCGACAACTGGCGCATTCCGTATTCCGCCGACCGCTTCAAGGGCATGAAGATCATTTCCGATCTCATCGACGCGGATACGGGCGAAGTTGTTCTGGAAGCCGGCAAGAAGCTCACGGCCCGTTCGGCTCGTCAGCTTGCCGAGAAGGGCCTCAAGGCCATCAAGGCAACGGAAGACGATCTGTTCGGTTCCTATCTGGCGGAAGATATCGTCAATTACGCAACCGGCGAGATCTATCTCGAAGCCGGTGACGAAATCGACGAGAAGGTCCTCAAGACGCTGCTCGATACCGGTGAAACCGAGATCAACGTCCTCGACATCGATCATATCAACATTGGCGGTTACATCCGTAACACGCTGGCTGTCGATAAGAACGAAAGCCGTCAGGATGCGCTGTTCGACATCTACCGCGTGATGCGTCCGGGTGAACCGCCTACGATGGATTCCGCCGAAGCGATGTTCAACTCGCTCTTCTTCGATGCAGAACGTTACGACCTTTCGGCCGTCGGTCGCGTCAAGATGAACATGCGTCTGGATCTCGACGCGGAAGACACCGTGCGCGTTCTGCGCAAGGAAGACATCCTGGCCGTGGTCAAGATGCTGGTCGAACTGCGTGACGGTCGTGGCGAAATCGACGACATCGACAATCTCGGCAACCGCCGCGTGCGTTCGGTCGGCGAGCTGATGGAAAATCAGTACCGCGTCGGTCTGCTCCGCATGGAGCGCGCGATCAAGGAACGTATGTCCTCGATCGAAATCGACACGGTCATGCCGCAGGATCTCATCAACGCGAAGCCCGCAGCGGCTGCCGTTCGTGAATTCTTCGGTTCGTCGCAGCTGTCGCAGTTCATGGATCAGACCAACCCGCTTTCGGAAATCACCCACAAGCGCCGTCTTTCGGCTCTTGGACCAGGCGGTTTGACCCGTGAGCGCGCTGGCTTCGAAGTCCGCGACGTGCATCCGACCCATTATGGCCGTATCTGCCCGATTGAAACGCCGGAAGGCCCGAATATCGGTCTGATCAACTCGCTTGCAACCTTTGCCCGCGTCAACAAGTACGGCTTCATCGAAAGCCCGTACCGTAAGGTGATCGACGGCAAGGTAACGAACGAGGTTGTCTATCTGTCGGCGATGGAAGAAGCCAAGCACTCGGTTGCCCAGGCAAACGTTGAGCTGGACGAACAAGGCGGTTTTGTTGACGAATTCGTCATCTGCCGTCATGCCGGTGAAGTGATGATGGCGCCGCGTGAAAACGTGGATCTGATGGACGTTTCGCCGAAGCAGCTCGTTTCGGTTGCAGCAGCGCTCATTCCGTTCCTCGAAAACGACGACGCCAACCGCGCTCTCATGGGCTCGAACATGCAGCGTCAGGCTGTGCCGCTCGTTCGCGCTGAAGCGCCGTTCGTCGGCACGGGTATGGAACCGATTGTGGCTCGCGACTCCGGTGCAGCGATTGCAGCGCGTCGCGGCGGTATTGTCGATCAGGTCGATGCGACCCGTATCGTTATCCGCGCTACGGAAGATCTCGATCCGTCCAAGTCGGGCGTCGATATCTATCGTCTGCAGAAGTTCCAGCGTTCGAACCAGTCGACCTGTATCAACCAGCGTCCGCTCGTTCGCGTCGGCGATCCGATTGGCAAGGGCGACATCATTGCTGACGGTCCGTCGACCGATCTCGGCGATCTGGCTCTCGGCCGCAACGTGCTCGTCGCGTTCATGCCGTGGAACGGCTACAACTACGAAGATTCGATCCTCCTCTCGGAAAAGATCGTTTCGGACGACGTGTTCACCTCGATCCACATCGAGGAATTCGAAGTTGCCGCCCGCGACACCAAGCTTGGACCTGAGGAAATCACCCGCGACATTCCGAATGTTTCGGAAGAAGCGCTGAAGAACCTCGACGAAGCGGGTATCGTCTACATCGGTGCTGAAGTGCATCCTGGCGACATTCTTGTCGGCAAGATCACCCCGAAGGGCGAAAGCCCGATGACGCCGGAAGAAAAGCTTCTGCGCGCCATCTTCGGTGAAAAGGCGTCCGACGTTCGTGACACCTCCATGCGCATGCCGCCCGGAACCTACGGTACGGTTGTGGAAGTTCGCGTTTTCAATCGCCACGGCGTTGAAAAGGACGAACGCGCCATGGCTATCGAGCGCGAGGAAATCGAGCGTCTCGCCAAGGACCGTGACGACGAACAGGCTATCCTGGACCGCAACGTCTATGGCCGTCTCGCCGACATGATCGATGGCAAGGTTGCCGCTGCCGGCCCGAAGGGCTTCAAGAAGGGCACGACGATTAGCCGCGAGCTCATGACCGAGTATCCGCGTTCGCAGTGGTGGCAGTTTGCCGTTGAAGACGAAAAGCTTCAGGGCGAGCTGGAAGCTCTGCGTGGCCAGTACGACGAATCCAAGAAGCTGCTCGAAGCACGCTTCATGGACAAGGTCGAAAAGGTACAGCGCGGCGACGAGATGCCTCCAGGCGTCATGAAGATGGTCAAGGTCTTTGTCGCTGTGAAGCGCAAGATCCAGCCAGGCGACAAGATGGCTGGCCGTCACGGCAACAAGGGTGTGGTTTCGCGCATTCTGCCGGTCGAGGACATGCCGTTCCTCGAAGACGGTACGCATGCCGACATCGTGCTGAACCCGCTTGGCGTTCCAAGCCGCATGAATGTGGGCCAGATTCTGGAAACCCACCTCGGCTGGGCATGCGCTGGCATGGGCAAGAAGATCGGTGAGCTTCTCGACGTCTACCGCAAGACGGCCAATATCGAGCCGCTGCGCGAGACGCTGGAGCACATCTATCCGGACAATGACCGCAACGAGCCGATCCGCTCTTATGACGACGATTCCGTTGTCATGCTGGCCAATCAGGTTAAGCGCGGCGTGTCCATTGCAACGCCGGTCTTCGACGGTGCCGTCGAAGCCGACATCAATGCGATGCTGACGGATGCCGGTCTTGCGACCTCGGGTCAGTCGACGCTTTACGATGGACGTACGGGTGAGCCGTTCGACCGTCAGGTGACCATGGGCTACATCTATATGTTGAAGCTCCACCACCTGGTCGACGACAAGATCCACGCCCGTTCGATCGGACCTTACTCGCTCGTGACGCAGCAGCCTCTGGGCGGCAAGGCCCAGTTCGGCGGCCAGCGCTTCGGCGAAATGGAGGTCTGGGCACTGGAAGCATACGGTGCAGCTTACACGCTGCAGGAAATGCTTACGGTCAAGTCGGACGACGTGGCAGGCCGTACCAAGGTCTACGAAGCCATCGTGCGCGGAGACGACACGTTCGAAGCGGGCATTCCAGAGAGCTTCAACGTTCTCGTCAAGGAAATGCGCTCGCTCGGCCTCAATGTCGAACTCGACGACACGCGTGATGCTGAACAGCCGGCCCTGCCGGACGCTGCAGAGTAAAAAATCGAGGCGCGCCATGGTCTTGCCGTGGCGCGCCCGTATACTCGTTTCATTCGAGTGGTTTTCATGGCCGCCAGAGGGAACGAGACTACGGCAAGCCAGTTCAAAAACTGTGTAGTACCGCGATTTCTTTTCCGGATGACAGGGATTTTCAGCCTGTCATCGACGACAGACAGGGCGGCGGATCGCCCTTAAGGAGAACGGCATGAACCAAGAGGTCATGAATCTTTTCAATCCTCAGGCTCCGGCGCAAACGTTCGATTCCATCAGAATCTCGATCGCCAGCCCTGAGAAGATTCTGTCCTGGTCATACGGCGAGATCAAGAAGCCGGAGACGATCAACTACCGTACGTTCAAGCCAGAACGCGATGGTCTCTTCTGCGCGCGCATCTTCGGCCCGATCAAGGACTATGAATGCTTGTGCGGCAAGTACAAGCGCATGAAATACAAAGGCATCATCTGCGAAAAGTGCGGTGTGGAAGTCACGCTCTCGCGCGTTCGTCGCGAGCGTATGGGCCATATCGAACTCGCAGCTCCGGTTGCTCACATCTGGTTTTTGAAGTCGCTGCCGAGCCGTATCGGCACGCTGCTGGACATGACGCTCAAGGATATCGAGCGCGTCCTGTATTTCGAAAACTACATCGTGACCGAACCGGGCCTGACCTCGCTGAAGGAGCATCAGCTTCTTTCGGAAGAGGAATATATGATCGCCGTCGATGAATTCGGCGAAGATCAGTTCACGGCTCTGATCGGCGCGGAGGCTATCTACGAGCTTCTGGCTTCGATGGAACTCGAAAAGATCGCCGCCGATCTGCGCGTCGAACTGGCCGAGACCACGTCGGACCTGAAGCAGAAGAAGCTGATGAAGCGTCTGAAGATCGTCGAAAACTTCCTGGAGTCGGGAAACCGCCCGGAATGGATGATCATGAAGATCGTGCCGGTCATTCCGCCGGATCTGCGTCCGCTCGTGCCGCTGGATGGCGGTCGTTTCGCGACGTCGGATCTGAACGATCTGTACCGCCGCGTCATCAACCGTAACAACCGTCTGAAGCGCCTGATCGAACTGCGCGCACCGGGCATCATCATCCGCAACGAAAAGCGCATGCTGCAGGAAGCTGTGGACGCGCTGTTCGACAACGGCCGTCGTGGCCGCGTCATCACCGGCGCCAACAAGCGTCCGCTGAAGTCGCTGTCCGACATGCTCAAGGGCAAGCAGGGCCGCTTCCGTCAGAACCTGCTCGGCAAGCGCGTCGACTATTCCGGCCGTTCGGTTATCGTGACTGGTCCGGAACTGAAGCTGCACCAGTGCGGTCTGCCGAAGAAGATGGCGCTCGAACTGTTCAAGCCGTTCATCTACGCTCGCCTTGACGCGAAGGGCTATTCCTCCACCGTCAAGCAGGCGAAGAAGCTGGTTGAAAAGGAACGTCCGGAAGTCTGGGATATCCTTGACGAAGTGATCCGCGAGCATCCGGTTCTGCTGAACCGCGCTCCGACGCTGCACCGTCTTGGCATTCAGGCCTTCGAACCCACGCTGATCGAAGGCAAGGCTATCCAGCTGCATCCGCTCGTCTGTACGGCGTTCAACGCCGACTTCGACGGTGACCAGATGGCTGTTCACGTCCCGCTGTCGCTTGAAGCCCAGCTTGAAGCACGCGTGCTGATGATGTCGACCAACAACATCCTGCACCCGGCCAACGGCGCGCCGATCATCGTTCCTTCGCAGGACATGGTTCTCGGCCTCTATTATCTGTCCATCGTGGCAGACAAGGAGCCGGGCGAGGGCATGGTGTTTGCGGATATGGGCGAACTCCAGCACGCGCTGGAAACCAAGGTCGTCACGCTGCACACCAAGATCAAGGGCCGCTTCAAGACGGTCGATGCCGAAGGCAAGCCTGTGTCGAAGATTTACGACACGACGCCTGGCCGCATGATCATTGGCGAGCTTCTGCCGAAGAACGTCAATGTGCCATTCGACATCTGCAATCAGGAGATGACCAAGAAGAACATCTCCAAGATGATCGATCACGTCTACCGCCATTGCGGTCAGAAAGAGACGGTTATCTTCTGCGATCGCATCATGCAGCTCGGCTTTGCCCATGCCTGCCGTGCGGGTATCTCGTTTGGTAAGGATGACATGGTCATTCCGGACACCAAGGCGAAGATCGTTGCGGACACCGAAGCGCTCACGACCGAATATGAACAGCAGTACAATGATGGCCTGATCACTCAGGGCGAAAAGTACAACAAGGTCGTGGACGCCTGGGGCAAGGCAACCGACAAGATCACCGAAGAGATGATGGCGCGCCTGAAGGCCGTCGAATTCGATCCGGTGACCGGTCGCCAGAAGCAGATGAACTCGGTCTACATGATGTCGCATTCGGGTGCCCGTGGTTCGGTCAATCAGATGCGTCAGCTTGGCGGTATGCGCGGCCTGATGGCCAAGCCGTCGGGTGAAATCATCGAAACCCCGATCATCTCGAACTTCAAGGAAGGCCTGACCGTTAACGAGTACTTCAACTCGACCCACGGCGCTCGCAAGGGTCTGGCAGACACCGCCTTGAAGACCGCCAACTCGGGCTACCTGACCCGTCGTCTCGTTGACGTTGCACAGGATGCGATCATTTCGGAAGTCGATTGCGGCGCCGAAATCGGTCTCACCATGCAGCCGATCGTCGATGCCGGCCAGATCGTGGCTTCGATTGGTCAGCGCGTTCTGGGCCGTACGGCTCTCGATCCGATCCTGCATCCGGCAACCGGCGAAGTCATCGTCGAAGCTGGCCGCATGATCGAGGAAAAGGACGTCGAGATCATCGAGAAGGCTGGTATCCAGTCGATCCGCATCCGTTCGGCACTGACCTGCGAAACCCGCAACGGCGTTTGCGCCAAGTGCTACGGTCGCGACCTCGCACGCGGTACGCCGGTCAACCAGGGTGAAGCTGTCGGCGTTATCGCTGCGCAGTCCATCGGCGAGCCGGGCACCCAGCTCACCATGCGTACCTTCCACTTGGGCGGCACGGCACAGGTTGTCGACTCGTCCTATCTGGAAGCTTCGTATGAAGGCACCGTCAAGCTGCGCAACCGCAATGTGGTTCGCAACTCCGATGGCAACCTCGTGGTGATGGGCCGTAACATGGCCGTCCTGATCCTCGACGCTACGGGCAAGGAACGTGCGGTTCATCGCGTGACCTACGGGTCGCGTCTGTTCGTGGACGAGGGCGACACGGTCAAGCGCGGTCAGCGTATTGCCGAGTGGGACCCGTATACCCGTCCGATCATGACCGAAGTTGAAGGCTACGTAGAGTTCGAAGATCTCGTTGATGGTCTTTCGGTTTCGGAAACGGCGGATGAGTCGACGGGTATCACCAAGCGCGTCGTTATCGACTGGCGTTCGACCCCGCGCGGTTCGGATCTCAAGCCTGCCATGGTCATCAAGGACAAGAGCGGCAAGATCCTCAAGCTGTCGAAGGGGGGCGATGCACGCTTCCTGCTCTCGGTGGAATCGATCCTTTCGGTAGAGCCGGGCGCGCATGTGAAGGCTGGTGACGTTATCGCTCGTCTGCCGATGGAAAGCGCCAAGACCAAGGACATCACCGGTGGTCTGCCGCGCGTTGCAGAACTGTTCGAAGCACGTCGTCCGAAGGACCACGCCGTCATCGCAGAGATCGATGGTACTGTTCGTTTCGGTCGCGACTACAAGAACAAGCGTCGCATCATCATCGAGCCGAATGACGACACGATCGAGCCGGTCGAGTATCTCATCCCGAAAGGCAAGCCGTTCCATCTTCAGGACGGTGACGTCATCGAAAAGGGTGAATACATCCTCGACGGCAACCCGGCGCCGCATGACATTCTGGCGATCAAGGGCGTCGAAGCTCTGGCTTCGTACCTCGTGAACGAAATCCAGGAAGTCTATCGTTTGCAGGGCGTTTTGATCAACGACAAGCACATCGAAGTGATTGTCCGTCAGATGCTGCAGAAGGTCGAGATCACCGATTCCGGCGATACCGGTTACATTCCGGGCGATCACGTGGATCGTATCGAACTCGACGAGATCAACGAACGTCTGATCGAAGAAGGCAAGAAGCCGGGTTCCGGCAATCCTGTCCTCCTCGGTATCACCAAGGCTTCGTTGCAGACTCCGTCCTTCATCTCGGCTGCGTCGTTCCAGGAAACGACCCGTGTGCTTACCGAAGCTGCGGTTGCCGGCAAGATGGACACGCTGCAGGGTCTCAAGGAAAACGTCATCGTCGGTCGTCTCATCCCGGCCGGTACTGGCGGCATGACCAACCAGATCCGTCGTATTGCGACGGCTCGCGACGATCTGATCATCGACGAGCGCCGCAAGTCTTCCGGTTCGTCGGAAGCCAATGCGATGCTGGTGGACATGACCAACAACGCTGCCGAATAATCGGTAGAAACCAAACTGAAAAAGGCCGCCCTTCGAGGCGGCCTTTTTGTTTGTCCCTTTGAGCGGGAGAGGGGGCTATGAAAGCAAAAGAAAAAGGCGCATCCGGTTTTCGGAATGCGCCTTGTCCTCGGAAGCATTTTCCGCACAGTGCTTCGCACCCGTACCGGAAACGCTTTCTCTAAATCTTACTCTTCTTCTTCGTCGTCGCCGTCGAATTCGATCAGCGCGACTTCGCCGCTCAGAGCGGTCGCCCATGCACTTTTGTGCGGTTCTTCGGCGGGCTCTTCGGTGAGGGTGCCCATCTCGAGAAGTTCGGCTTCATGATAACCTTCCTCGGCGAGAATGCCGAGAACGGTCTGAACAAGATCTTCGTCTTCGTCAGCTTTCAGAAGCAGATGGACTTCGATGGGGGATTCTTCACCTTCATTCCAGACGTCGGCGATGACCAGATGGACGGTGGGCGAATCGTCGCCGGTGGATGCGGTAGTGGAAGACATTGAGAATCCCTTAATAGTGGGTTGCGTTTCGACTCGGATGTGTTTCAATAACGGCTCCGGGGCGCCAAAGCCATGGACCTTAGTGAAAATGACAGTTTTGATCGCGAAATAAGTGCGATTTCGCGCAGATGACAGCGCAATAACCTGTCCAGCCAAAGCCAAAACGCCGGTTTCGCGCCCTTTGGCGAAGAAACTTGCCTCAACTCCCTTGACGAAACGCCGCTAAAGACGTATCAGCAGCCCATCTGAGCCGATGTGAGACTGGCTTGTTCGGGGCGACGCGCCCTGAAGTTCGTCTCAAACAGGGTTCGTTTTACGATCGAAATGCAACTTGCCGTTCGCATGAAGCGTCAGCTTCCTCTGCTTTTGTTCGGGGTGGCCACCGGTTGACGATGGCTGACTCCGAGTTCGTGCATGATCACTTCGGTGAAACGGCCCTTTTGGGCGTGGATACGAGATTTTTTAAAGAGGAAGGTTGTATGCCAACCGTAAACCAGCTTATCCGCAAGCCGCGCATTGCGCCGGTAAAGCGCAATAAGGTTCCTGCACTGCAGGCAAACCCTCAGAAGCGCGGCGTTTGCACCCGCGTGTACACGACAACCCCGAAGAAGCCGAACTCGGCTCTCCGTAAGGTTGCCAAGGTTCGTCTGACGAACGGCTTCGAAGTCATTGGTTATATTCCTGGTGAAGGGCATAACCTGCAGGAGCACTCTGTCGTCATGATCCGCGGCGGTCGCGTAAAGGACTTGCCGGGTGTGCGTTACCACATCATCCGCGGCGTTCTCGATACCCAGGGTGTCAAGAACCGCAAGCAGCGCCGTTCCAAGTACGGTGCAAAGCGTCCGAAGTAAGATTTTCCGGGGATACCGGCCGCCAAAAGGCGAGCTGAGCCCGATGTAATTGAAAGAAGAGACGAAATGTCCAGACGCCATAAGGCTGAGAAGCGTGAGATCAATCCGGATCCGAAGTTCGGCGATCTCGTTATCACGAAGTTCATGAATGCAGTCATGCTGCATGGCAAGAAGTCGGTTGCTGAAAGCATCGTTTACGGTGCGCTCGATTCAATCGAAGCCAAGGCGAAGTCCGAGCCGGTCGCGCTGTTCCATCAGGCGCTCGACAACGTAGCTCCGCACATCGAAGTCCGTTCGCGCCGCGTTGGTGGTGCAACCTATCAGGTTCCGGTTGATGTGCGTCCAGAACGCCGCCAGGCACTTGCCATCCGTTGGCTCATCAATGCTGCTCGTGGCCGTAACGAGACGACGATGATCGATCGTCTTTCCGGTGAGCTGCTTGACGCTGCTAACAACCGCGGTTCTGCTGTGAAGAAGCGTGAGGACACGCATCGCATGGCTGAAGCCAACCGCGCCTTCTCGCATTACCGCTGGTAATCGTCGAAACCTATTCAAAGAGCGACTATCATGGCCCGCGAATATAAAATCGAAGACTACCGCAATTTCGGTATCATGGCTCACATCGACGCCGGTAAGACGACGATGACCGAGCGTATTCTGTTCTACACCGGTAAGAACCATAAGATCGGCGAAACCCACGATGGTGCGTCGACAATGGACTGGATGGAGCAGGAACAGGAACGCGGTATCACGATCACCTCCGCTGCTACGACCACGTTCTGGCAGGGCCGTGATGGTAAGAAGCGCCGCTTCAACATTATCGATACGCCCGGTCACGTGGACTTCACGATTGAAGTCGAGCGTAGCTTGCGCGTTCTCGACGGCGCAATCGCGCTGCTCGACGCCAATGCTGGCGTTGAGCCTCAGACGGAAACGGTGTGGCGTCAGGCTGAAAAGTACCACGTCCCGCGTATGGTCTTCGTCAACAAGATGGACAAGATCGGCGCTGACTTCTACCGTTGCGTAGAAATGGTTGGCTCGCGTCTTGGCGCCGTGGCACTTCCGGTTCAGCTGCCGATCGGCGCTGAAAATGAATTCACCGGCGTTATCGATCTGATCGAAATGAAGGCTCTGACCTGGGACGGCTCCATCGGCGCTGCTGCCGAAGTTGGCGAAATCCCTGCAGACCTCAAGGATCAGGCTGAAGAATACCGCGAAAAGCTCATCGAGCTGGCCGTGGAAATCGACGAAGCTGCAATGGAAGCTTACCTCGAAGGCACCATGCCGACGAACGAACAGCTCCGTGCACTGATCCGCCGTGGCACCATCGACGTTAAGTTCCATCCAGTTCTTTGCGGCACGGCGTTCAAAAACCGTGGCATTCAGCCGCTTCTCGACGCTGTTGTGGAATTCCTGCCGGCTCCGACCGACGTTCCTGCCATCAAGGGCATCGACGTCAAGACCGAAACGGAAACCACCCGTGAATCTTCGGATGAAGCACCGCTTTCGATGCTCGCATTCAAGATCATGAACGATCCGTTCGTTGGTTCGCTGACCTTTGCTCGTATCTACTCGGGCAAGCTGACCAAGGGCATTTCGCTCGAAAACACCGTCAAGGGCAAGCGTGAGCGCATCGGCCGTATGCTGCAGATGCACTCGAACAGCCGTGAAGACATCGAAGAAGCCTTTGCAGGCGACATCGTTGCTCTGGCTGGCCTCAAGGAAACCACCACTGGCGATACGCTCTGCGATCCGCTGAAGCCGGTTATCCTTGAACGCATGGAATTCCCGGATCCGGTTATCGAAATCGCTATCGAGCCGAAGACCAAGGCCGACCAGGAAAAGATGGGCATCGCGCTCAATCGTCTGGCTGCTGAAGATCCTTCGTTCCGCGTCAAGTCGGACGAAGAATCCGGTCAGACCATCATCGCCGGCATGGGCGAACTTCACCTCGACATTCTCGTCGATCGCATGAAGCGCGAGTTCAAGGTTGAAGCCAACGTCGGTGCTCCGCAGGTTGCTTACCGTGAATCGATCACCCGTCAGGCTGAAATCGATTACACCCACAAGAAGCAGTCGGGTGGTTCGGGTCAGTTCGCTCGCGTCAAGATCATCTTCGAACCGCATGATGGCGACGATTTCATCTTCGAATCGAAGATCGTCGGTGGCTCGGTTCCGAAGGAATACATTCCGGGTGTCCAGAAGGGTATCGAAAGCGTCATGGGTGCGGGTCCGCTCGCCGGCTTCCCGATGCTCGGCGTGAAGGCCACCCTGATCGACGGCGCATATCATGACGTTGACTCGTCTGTTCTCGCCTTCGAAATCGCGTCCCGTGCAGCGTTCCGTGAAGGTGCGCAGAAGGCTGGCGCTCAGCTCCTCGAGCCGATCATGAAGGTCGAGGTTGTGACGCCGGAAGATTACGTTGGTGACGTTATCGGCGATCTGAACTCGCGTCGCGGTCAGATTTCCGGCACCGAAGCCCGCGGCATCGCCACGGTCGTCAATGCAAACGTTCCGCTCGCCAACATGTTTGGTTACGTGAACAGCTTGCGTTCGATGTCCCAGGGCCGTGCACAGTACACGATGCAGTTCGACCATTATGAGCCGGTTCCGACGGCGGTCGCACAGGAAATCCAAAAGAAGTTTGCGTAATCGGAGCGCATGTCTCCCGGGAGTGGATACCGGTTCCGGGAGAAAGACATGCGTAATCTGAAGGTTACGCTCCCAATCAAAAGAATGCCTGAGCAGGCTAAATTTACGGAGAGCTCAAATGGCAAAGAGTAAGTTTGAACGTACGAAGCCCCACGTTAACATCGGCACCATTGGTCACGTTGACCATGGCAAGACCTCGCTGACTGCAGCGATCACGAAGTTCTTCGGTGAATTCAAGGCGTATGACCAGATCGACGCTGCACCGGAAGAACGCGCCCGCGGTATCACGATCTCGACGGCTCACGTTGAGTACGAAACCGCCAACCGTCACTATGCCCACGTCGATTGCCCAGGCCACGCTGACTATGTGAAGAACATGATCACCGGCGCTGCACAGATGGACGGCGCGATCCTGGTTGTTTCGGCTGCTGACGGCCCGATGCCGCAGACCCGTGAGCACATCCTGCTCGCTCGTCAGGTTGGCGTTCCGGCAATCGTTGTGTTCCTGAACAAGTGCGACCAGGTTGACGACGCAGAACTGCTCGAACTGGTTGAGCTGGAAGTGCGCGAACTTCTTTCGAAGTACGACTTCCCGGGCGACGAAGTTCCGATCATCAAGGGCTCGGCTCTGGCTGCTCTGGAAGATTCCTCGAAGGAACTCGGCGAAGACGCAATCCGCAACCTGATGGACGCCGTCGACAGCTACATTCCGACCCCGGAACGTCCGATCGACCAGCCGTTCCTGATGCCGATCGAAGACGTGTTCTCGATCTCGGGTCGTGGTACGGTTGTGACGGGTCGCGTTGAGCGCGGTATCGTCAAGGTTGGCGAAGAAGTTGAAATCGTCGGCATCAAGCCTACCTCGAAGACGACGGTTACCGGCGTTGAAATGTTCCGCAAGCTGCTCGATCAGGGCCAGGCTGGCGACAACATCGGCGCACTGGTTCGCGGCGTTGGCCGTGAAGACGTCGAGCGCGGTCAGGTTCTCTGCAAGCCGGGTTCGGTGAAGCCGCACACCAAGTTCAAGGCAGAAGCTTACATTCTGACCAAGGACGAAGGTGGCCGTCATACGCCGTTCTTCACCAACTACCGCCCGCAGTTCTACTTCCGTACGACTGACGTGACCGGTGTTGTGACCCTGCCGGAAGGCACGGAAATGGTTATGCCTGGCGACAACGTCACGGTTGACGTTACGCTGATCGTCCCGATCGCCATGGAAGAGAAGCTCCGCTTCGCTATCCGTGAAGGTGGCCGCACCGTCGGTGCAGGCATCGTCGCTTCGATCATCGAGTAATTAAGGTTTGTGCAGGAGCGTCTCTCCGGAGACGCTCCGCGTAACAAGGAACAGATGAAATGAACGGTCAAAACATCCGCATTCGCCTTAAGGCGTTTGATCATCGGATCCTTGACGCTTCGACGCGGGAAATCGTGTCGACTGCCAAGCGTACCGGTGCAAATGTGCGCGGACCGATCCCGCTTCCAACACGGATCGAAAAGTTCACAGTTAACCGGTCGCCGCACATCGACAAGAAGAGCCGCGAGCAGTTCGAGATGCGCACGCACAAGCGTCTTCTCGATATCGTTGACCCGACCCCGCAGACTGTGGACGCGCTGATGAAGCTCGATCTGTCCGCCGGTGTCGATGTCGAGATCAAGCTTTAATCGGCTTGAGGACGGAAGGAACGAACCCGATGCGTTCAGGTGTTATTGCACAGAAGCTGGGCATGACCCGCGTCTATAACGACGCCGGCGAGCATGTGCCGGTGACGGTTCTCCGCATGGAGAATTGCCACGTGGTAGCTCAGCGTACAGTTGAAAAGAATGGTTACACGGCTGTTCAGCTTGGCGTTGGTATCGCCAAGGTAAAGAACACGTCCAAGGCTATGCGCGGTCATTTCGCGAAGGCCGAGGTCGAGCCCAAGGCGAAGCTTGCGGAATTCCGCGTTTCTCCGGACAACCTCCTCGAAGTCGGCGCGGAAATCACCGCCGAGCACTTCGTCGCCGGCCAGAAGGTCGACGTGACGGGTACTTCGATCGGTAAAGGTTTTGCCGGTGTTATGAAGCGTCACAATTTTGCTGGTCATCGCGCCTCTCACGGTAACTCCGTTACCCACCGCGCTCACGGTTCGACCGGTCAGCGCCAGGACCCGGGTAAGGTGTTCAAGGGCAAGAAGATGGCTGGTCATATGGGCCAGACCCGCGTGACCACGCAGAATATTGAAGTTGTCTCGACGGACACTGATCGTGGCCTCATTCTGGTCCGCGGTGCGGTTCCGGGCTCTAAGGGCGCCTGGATCATCGTCCGCGACGCAGTCAAGGTCTCGCTGCCTGAGAACGCGCCGAAGCCGGCCGCTCTGCGTGCAGGTGCCGCCAAGGCTGAAGCCGCCGCGACTGAGGGAGCCGAATAATGGATCTCACGATTACAACTCTTGAAGGCAAGGATGCCGGCAAGGTCAAGCTGAACGAAGATATCTTCGGCCTCGACCCGCGTGACGACATTCTTCAGCGCGTTGTGCGCTGGCAGCTGGCTCGCCGTCAGCAGGGCTCTCATGACGCCAAGGGCCGTAGCGACATTAGCCGCACCGGTTCGAAGATGTACAAGCAGAAGGGTACGGGTCGCGCTCGTCACCATTCGGCTCGCGCTCCGCAGTTCCGCGGTGGTGGTCAGGCTCACGGACCAGTTGTTCGTAGCCATGAACACGATCTGCCGAAGAAGGTTCGCGCGCTTGGCCTGCGTCATGCTCTTTCCGCCAAGGCAAAGGCATCCGACCTGATCATCATTGATGATCTGGCGGCTTCCGAAGCCAAGACGAAGCAGCTTGTTTCTCAGTTCGCCAAGCTCGGTCTGGAAAATGCACTCCTCATCGGCGGTGCAGAGATCGACGTGAACTTCCAGCGCGCCGCTTCGAACATCCCGAACATCGACGTTCTGCCGGTGCAGGGCATCAATGTTTACGACATTCTTCGTCGTGGCAAGCTCGTGCTTTCCAAGGCGGCTGTCGAAGCACTTGAGGAGCGTTTTAAATGACTGATCTTCGCCATTACGACGTGATCGTCAGCCCGGTTATCACCGAGAAGTCCACTCTGGTTTCTGAACACAACCAGGTCGTCTTCAACGTAGCCCGCAAGGCAACGAAGCCGGAAATCAAGGCTGCAGTCGAAGCGCTGTTCGGCGTCAAGGTTACCGCAGTCAACACTGCAGTGCGCAAAGGTAAGGTCAAGCGGTTCCGCGGCATTATCGGGCGCCAGAGCGACGTCAAGAAAGCGATCGTTACTTTGGCTGAAGGCCAGAGCATCGACGTTTCGACCGGTCTCTGAGAGGCCATGGAGTAAGAGACAATGGCACTCAAGCATTTTAATCCGACCACGCCGAGCCAGCGTCAGCTGGTCATCGTGGATCGCTCGGAACTCTACAAGGGCAAGCCGGTCAAGTCCCTGACCGAAGGTCTGTCCAAGAAGGGTGGCCGTAACAACACCGGTCGTATCACCGTTCGCTTTCAGGGCGGTGGTCACAAGCGTTCGTACCGCTTCATCGACTTCAAGCGTCGCAAGCTTGACGTCGTCGGCACTGTCGAACGCCTGGAATACGATCCGAACCGCACCGCGTTCATCGCGCTGATCCGTTACGAAGACGGCGAACTCGCATACATCCTGGCTCCGCAGCGTCTTGCTGTTGGCGACAAGGTTATTGCCGGTAACTCCGTCGACGTTAAGCCGGGCAACGCAATGCCGCTGAGCTCCATGCCGGTTGGCACGATCGTCCACAACGTCGAACTGAAGCCTGGTAAGGGCGGTCAGATCGCACGTTCGGCTGGCACCTATGCCCAGCTCGTCGGTCGCGACCAGGGCATGGCGATCCTGCGCCTCAACTCTGGCGAACAGCGTCTGGTTTCCGGCGCCTGCTTCGCTTCGGTCGGTGCAGTTTCGAACCCGGATCACGGCAATATCAACGACGGCAAGGCCGGTCGTTCGGTATGGCGTGGCAAGCGTCCGCACGTTCGCGGTGTTGCAATGAACCCGGTCGATCACCCGCATGGTGGTGGTGAAGGTCGTACCTCGGGTGGTCGTCACCCTGTCACTCCGTGGGGCAAGCCTACGAAGGGCAAGAAGACGCGCTCGAACAAGGCGACTGACAAGTTCATCATGCGTTCGCGCCATCAGCGCAAGAAGTAAGAGAGGTAGTCTGAAGTGGCTCGTTCAGTTTGGAAAGGTCCGTTTGTCGACGGCTATCTTCTCAAGAAGGCTGAGAAGGTACGCGAAGGCGGTCGTAACGAAGTTATCAAGATGTGGAGCCGCCGCTCCACCATCCTGCCGCAGTTTGTCGGTCTGACTTTCGGCGTCTACAACGGCAACAAGCATGTGCCGGTGTCGATTTCGGAAGAAATGGTCGGACACAAGTTCGGTGAATTCGCGCCCACGCGTACCTATTACGGTCATGGCGCGGACAAGAAGGCAAAGAGGAAGTAACGATGGGCAAGGCCAAGGCTCCCCGCCAGCTTAAGGATAACGAGGCGAAAGCCGTCGCCCGTACGCTCCGCGTCAGCCCGCAGAAGCTTAACCTTGTCGCGAGCATGATTCGCGGCAAGAAAGTGAATGCGGCACTTGCCGATCTGACGTTCTCGCGCAAGCGGATCGCCGATACGGTTAAGAAGACGCTAGAGTCGGCGATTGCAAACGCTGAAAATAATCACGACCTCGACGTCGATGCTCTGATCGTCGCCGAAGCCTATGTGGGCAAGTCGATCGTCATGAAGCGCTTCCACGTCCGTGGCCGTGGCCGCGCGAGCCGTATCGAGAAGCCGTTTTCGCATCTCACCATTGTTGTCCGCGAAGTCGCGGAAAAAGGGGAGGCCGCATAATGGGTCAGAAGATTAATCCGATCGGTCTTCGTCTCGGCATCAACCGCACCTGGGATTCGCGTTGGTACGCAAATACCGGTGAGTACGGCAAGCTGCTGCATGAAGATGTCAAGATCCGTGAGTACCTCACCGAGGAACTCAAGCAGGCTGCGATTTCGAAGATCGTAATTGAGCGTCCGCACAAGAAGTGCCGCGTGACGATTCACTCGGCTCGTCCGGGCATCATCATCGGCAAGAAGGGTGCAGACATCGAAAAGCTTCGCAAGAAGCTTTCCGAGATGACCAATGCCGATACTTCGCTCAACATCGTTGAAGTTCGCAAGCCGGAAATCGACGCTACGCTGATCGCTCAGTCGATCGCTCAGCAGCTCGAACGCCGTGTGGCATTCCGTCGCGCCATGAAGCGTGCCGTTCAGTCGGCAATGCGTCTTGGAGCCGAAGGTATCCGTATCAATTGCTCGGGTCGTCTGGGTGGCGCGGAAATCGCTCGCATGGAATGGTACCGTGAAGGTCGCGTTCCGCTTCACACTCTGCGCGCCGATATTGACTACGGCACGGCAGAAGCGAAGACCGCTTATGGTATCTGCGGCGTGAAGGTCTGGGTCTTCAAGGGCGAGATCCTTGAACACGATCCGATGGCTTCCGAACGTCGTGCGGTCGAGGGTGACAATCAGGGTTCCTCGTCGAACCGCCGCCGCGAAAACGCTTAAAAAGCGGGCCGCGGGCGAGAAATTTGGAGTAGAGAACAATGATGCAGCCTAAGCGCACCAAGTTCCGCAAGCAGTTCAAGGGCCGTATCCACGGCAACTCGAAAGGCGGCACGGATCTGAATTTCGGTGCTTTCGGTCTGAAGGCTCTCGAGCCGGAACGCGTCACCGCACGTCAGATCGAAGCGGCTCGCCGCGCGATCACCCGTCACATGAAACGTGCCGGTCGCGTGTGGATCCGCATCTTCCCTGACCTGCCGGTTACTTCGAAGCCTACCGAAGTCCGTATGGGTAAAGGTAAGGGTTCGGTTGACTACTGGGCATGCCGTGTGGCACCAGGTCGCGTAATGTTTGAGCTTGACGGCGTACCCGAAGATGTGGCACGCGAAGCCCTCAGACTCGGCGCAGCAAAGTTGCCGATCAAGACGCGCTTTATCCAGCGCATTGCTGAATAAGGAGAGGCAACTATGAAAGCCGCAGACGTTCGGGCGAAAAGCACCGATCAGATGAACGACGAGTTGGCCGCACTGAAGAAAGAACAGTTCAATCTGCGCTTTCAGAAGGCGACCGGCCAGCTCGAAAAGACCGCGCGCGTGAAGCAGGTTCGCCGCGACATCGCGCGTATTAAGACTATTGCCCGCCAGAAGGCGGCCGAAAGCAAGGCATAAGGAAAAAATATCATGCCTAAACGCGTTCTGCAGGGCGTTGTCGTCAGCGATAAGAACGACAAGACTGTTGTGGTTAAGGTTGAGCGTCGCTATTCGCATCCGCTTCTCCAGAAGACCGTGCGTCAGTCGAAGAAGTACAAGGCGCATGACGAAAACAACCAGTTCAAGGTTGGTGATTCCGTTTCCATCCAGGAATCGGCTCCGATCTCGAAGGACAAACGCTGGATCGTTCTAACGAACGAAGCAGCGGGCTAAATTACAAACACGCAGCTTAGGTAGGGCAGGAGCCCTTAACCAGCTGAAGGAAAAGAAGGCGGCCAGTCATGATTCAGATGCAAACAAACCTCGACGTGGCGGATAACTCCGGCGCACGTCGTGTCATGTGCATCAAGGTGCTGGGCGGCTCGAAGCGGCGTTATGCTTCCGTTGGCGACATCATTGTGGTGTCGATCAAGGAAGCTATTCCGCGCGGCCGCGTCAAGAAGGGTGACGTGATGAAGGCGGTTGTTGTACGCACCGCCAAGGACATCCGTCGTCCGGACGGCAGCGTAATTCGTTTTGATAACAACGCAGCTGTTCTCATCGATAACAAGAAAGAGCCTATCGGCACGCGTATCTTCGGACCGGTTCCGCGCGAACTCCGCGCAAAGAACCATATGAAGATCATCTCGCTGGCTCCGGAAGTTCTGTAAGGAAGCACAACGATGCAAAAGATTCGCAAAGGCGACAGCGTTGTCGTGCTGTCCGGTAAGGACAAGGGCCGTAAGGGCGAAGTTCTTAAGGTCATGCCTAAGGACGAGCAGGCGCTCGTTCGCGGCATCAATATTGTGAAGCGTCATCAGCGCCAGACCCAGACCCAGGAAGCCGGCATCATCTCCAAGGAAGCGCCGATCCACCTGTCCAACCTGGCAATTGCTGATCCCAAGGATGGCAAGCCGACCCGCGTCGGTTTCCGCGTTGAGGACGGCAAGAAGGTTCGTGTCGCAAAACGTTCTGGAGCGCTGATCGATGGCTGAAGCTAAGGCACTTCCACGCTTCAAGAAGCTTTATCAGGATAGTATCCGTAAGGCTCTACTTGAAGAGTTCAAATACGACAACGAGATGCAGATCCCACGCATCACCAAGGTTGTCCTCAATATGGGCGTTGGCGAAGCCACCGGCGATTCGAAGAAGCCGTCGGTAGCTGCAGAAGACCTCAGCCAGATTGCTGGCCAGAAGGCCGTCATCACGCGCGCCCGTAACTCGATCGCAACCTTCAAGTTGCGTGAAGGCATGCCGATTGGCACGAAGGTCACCCTTCGCCAGGACCGCATGTATGAATTCCTTGATCGTCTGGTGACGATCGCTCTTCCTCGCGTTCGCGACTTCCGCGGCCTGAACCCGAAGAGCTTCGACGGACGTGGCAACTACGCCATGGGCATCAAGGAGCACATCGTGTTCCCCGAAATCAACTACGATAAGGTTGATCAGATCTGGGGCATGGACATCATCGTTTGCACGACCGCCAAGACGGATGATGAAGCGCGCTCTCTTCTGCGTGCATTCAACTTCCCGTTTCGGCAGTAACGGCAAGCGTAGCGAGGTATAGATAACATGGCCAAGACTAGCGCAGTCGAAAAAAACAAGCGCCGCGAAAAGTTGGTTAAGCGTCATGCTGAAAAGCGTGCACGTCTGAAGGCGATCGTAATGGATCAGGGCCTTCCGCTGGAGGAGCGCTTCCGCGCCACTATCCGGCTTGCCGAACTGCCGCGCAATTCGTCGAAGGTTCGTATTCGCAATCGTTGCGAAGTATCGGGCCGTCCGCGTGGTTATTACCGTAAACTGAAGATGTCGCGTATTGCGCTGCGTCAGTTGGGTTCGCTCGGACAGATTCCGGGCGTCGTCAAGTCGAGCTGGTAAGGAGTAGCATATGTCTGTGTCAGATCCTCTCGGCGATATGCTGACCCGTATCCGCAACGCAGTAGGCCGCAAGAAGACCAAGGTTACGACCCCGGCTTCCAAGCTGCGCGCTCGCGTTCTCGATGTTCTTCAGTCTGAAGGTTACATCCGCGGTTACTCGCAGAGCGAATTCGTGAACGGCAAGGCCGAGATCGAAATCGAGCTGAAGTATTATGAAGGTGTTCCGGTTATCCGTGAGATCAGCCGCGTATCGAAGCCTGGTCGTCGCGTTTACGTGTCGGTCAAGTCGATCCCGCAGGTCGCGAACGGCCTCGGCATCTCGATCCTCTCCACGCCGAAGGGCGTGATGGCGGATCATGAAGCCCGTGAACAAAACGTTGGTGGTGAGCTGCTCTGCCGCATCTTCTGATGCGGTTGACAGCGAACAGATAAAAGACAGGTATTAAAATGTCTCGTATCGGTAAAAAACCCGTGCCGGTCCCGGCAGGCGTGACCGCCAGTGTTGATGGGCAGATCGTCAAGGCCAAGGGCGCGAAGGGTGAACTCTCCTTCGTCGTGCACGATGAAGTTCTGGTCAAGATGGAAGACGGCGCTGTCAGCGTCGATCCGCGCGACCAGTCGAAGGAAGCTCGTTCGAAGTGGGGCATGTCCCGCACGATGATCTCCAACATTTTTGTTGGCGTGAAGGACGGCTTCGAGAAGAAGCTCGAAATCAGCGGCGTCGGTTACCGCGCTGCCATGCAGGGCAAGAACCTGCAGCTTTCGCTCGGCTTCAGCCATGAAGTGGTCTATGACGTGCCTGCTGGCATCACTGTTGCCGTGCCGAAGCCGACGGAAATCGTCGTCACCGGCATCGACAAGCAGCAGGTCGGTCAGGTCGCGGCTGAGATCCGCGAATATCGCGGCCCCGAGCCTTACAAGGGCAAGGGCGTCAAGTATGCTGGCGAGAAGATCGTCCGCAAAGAAGGCAAGAAGAAGTAAGGGAAGCGCGTCATGGCATCGCCAAAAGAAACTTTGCAGCGTCGCGCTGCTCGCGTGCGCCGTCAGCTCAAGTCTGCCGCCAACGGCCGACCACGCCTCAGCGTACACCGCTCTTCGAAGAACATCTACGCCCAGATCATCGACGACGTCCGCGGCGTTACGCTTGCGGCCGCTTCGACCCTCGATGGCGACCTCAAGGGCAAGCTCAAGACCGGCGCAGACCAGGCAGCAGCTGCTGCTGTTGGCAAGCTGGTTGCTGAGCGCGCCGTCAAGGCTGGCGTTAAGGACGTAGTGTTTGACCGTGGTGCATTCATTTTCCACGGCCGCGTGAAGGCTCTCGCCGAAGCTGCCCGCGAAAGCGGCCTCAGCTTCTAATAGAAGTTTGTGCTTCCGGAAAAGAAAAAAGGAAATCAGGATATGGCACAGAGAGAACGTAACCGCGAAGACCGCGGTCGCGAGGAGCGCGACAGCGAGTTCGTTGACAAGCTCGTTCACATCAACCGCGTAGCCAAGGTCGTCAAGGGCGGCCGTCGCTTCGGTTTTGCTGCTCTCGTCGTCGTTGGCGACCAGAAGGGCCGCGTCGGCTTCGGTCATGGCAAGGCACGTGAAGTGCCGGAAGCTATCCGTAAGGCCACCGAAGCTGCCAAGCGCGACATGATCTTCGTTCCGCTGCGTTCGGGTCGTACTCTGCATCATGACGTCGAAGGCCGTCATGGCGCTGGCAAGGTTCTGCTCCGTGCAGCTCCTGCCGGTAAGGGTATCATCGCCGGTGGTCCGATGCGTGCAGTGTTCGAAACGCTCGGCGTTCAGGACGTTGTCGCCAAGTCGCTCGGTTCGTCGAACCCATACAACATGGTTCGCGCGACGTTTGATGCTCTCAAGCATCAGATGCATCCGAAGGATATCGCGGCACAGCGCGGCATCAAGTACTCGACCCTTCAGGCTCGCCGCCATGATGTGGTCGGTTCGGAAGAATAGCCGATAGTTTGTGTTAGTCCGGGGCCCGACAGTTTCTGCAAGAAGTTGCATTCGATACTGAAACGGGCCACCGGATACGCCATAGACAAAGGATTTGAGTGATGGCTGAGAAGAAGGGTAAGACGGTTACGGTCGAACAGATCGGAAGCCCTATCCGTCGTCCAGCCGAACAGCGTGCAACGCTGATCGGCCTCGGACTTAACAAAATGCACCGCCGCCGCACGCTGGAGGATACTCCTTCGGTTCGTGGCATGATCGCCAAGGTTCAGCATCTCGTCCGCATCGTGGACGAGGCCTGATAACGCAGGGGATAGAGACATGAAACTCAACGATCTGCGTGACAAGCCAGGTTCCGTCAAGGCGCGCAAGCGCGTTGGCCGTGGTATCGGCTCGGGCACAGGCAAAACCGCTGGCCGCGGCGTCAAGGGTCAGAAGTCCCGTTCGGGCGTCTCGATCAATGGCTTCGAAGGCGGCCAGATGCCAATCTACCGCCGTCTGCCAAAGCGCGGCTTCACCAACATCTTCGCAAAGAGCTTCAACGTTGTGTCGCTCGGCCGTGTTCAGGCCGCTATCGACGCCGGCAAGCTGGACGCCAAGGCTGTTGTGAACCTCGAAGCGCTGAAGGCTGCTGGTGTGATTCGTCGCGCCAAGGACGGCGTTCGCATTCTTTCGGATGGCGAATTGAAGGCTAAGGTGACCTTTGAGGTTGCTGGCGCTTCCAAGTCGGCAGTCGAGAAGATCGAAAAGGCTGGCGGTAGCGTCAAGCTTCCTGAAGCTGCAGCTGCCGAATAAAGCTTCTGCATCAAAATTATAAGCGGCGGCCCAGAGCGATTCCGGAAAAATGCAGCGCATTTTTCTATTTGGAATTGCGATAAAAACTGGGCCGCCGCTTGCACATTTATGCCAATGCGCATATCTGGGTTGGGTCTTCTTGTCCGTGAGGACGCGGGTTGAATAAACGCGTGTCGATGGGGTAGGGGACCGGAGACTTTTCACCGGAGAAATTTAATGGCATCGGCTGCTGAACAGCTAGTTTCCAATCTCAATTTCTCGGCTTTTTCGAAAGCTGATGAACTCAAGAAGCGCATCTGGTTCACGCTGGGTGCTTTGCTCGTATATCGGTTCGGCACCTATATTCCGCTTCCGGGAATCAATCCTGACGCTCTTGCGCAGGCTTTCCAGCAGCATAGCCAGGGTGTGCTCGGACTTTTCAACATGTTCGCCGGTGGCGCCGTCGGTCGTATGGCCATTTTCGCGCTCGGCATCATGCCTTACATCTCGGCCTCTATCATCGTGCAGCTCATGACGTCGGTTGTCCCGTCGCTTGAAGCGCTGAAGAAGGAAGGCGAGGCGGGCCGCAAGATCATCAATCAATATACGCGTTACGGCACGGTGCTTCTGGCGCTCGTACAGGCCTATGCCATTTCGGTCGGTCTGCAGGCGGGCAATGGAATCGTCACCAATCCGGGACCGTTCTTCGTCGTTTCATCGGTGATCACGCTCGTTGGCGGCACCATGTTCCTGATGTGGCTCGGTGAACAGATCACGGCGCGCGGCATCGGCAACGGCATTTCGCTGATCATCTTCTCCGGTATCGTTGCAAACCTTCCGCATGCCATTTCCGGTACGCTGGAACTGGGCCGTACCGGCGCTCTGTCGACGGGTCTCATTCTGGGCGTCATCGTACTTGCGATCGCTTTGATCGCAGTGATCGTATTTGTCGAGCGTGCGCAGCGCCGCCTGCTGATCCAGTATCCGAAGCGTCAGGTCGGCAACCGGATGTTCCAGGGCGACACGTCGCACCTGCCGCTGAAGCTCAACACTGCGGGCGTCATTCCGCCGATCTTCGCATCCTCGCTGCTGCTTCTGCCGGCGACGGTGGCTGGCTTCGCCAACACGACAGAAATGCCGGGCTGGGCTACTACTATCCTCAATGCATTGGGCCATGGACAGCCGCTTTACATGCTGTTCTACGCTGGCTTGATGGCGTTCTTCTGCTTCTTCTACACGGCCATCGTGTTCAATCCCAAGGACACGGCTGACCAGCTCAAGAAGCATTCCGGCTTCATCCCGGGTATTCGTCCCGGTGAGCGGACCGCCGAATATATAGACTATGTGTTGACCCGTATCACGGTTGTCGGCGCCATCTATATTGTGCTTGTCTGCCTCCTGCCGGAATTCCTGATTTCCGCGACCGGCGTGCCGTTCTATCTTGGTGGTACATCGCTGCTGATCGTCGTGAGCGTGACGCTCGATACGGTTGCGCAAGTTCAGGGACATCTTATCGCCCATCAGTATGAAGGGCTGATCAAGAAGTCCAAACTCAGAGGTGGGAAACGCAATAAATGAGACTGATACTTCTTGGGCCGCCCGGAGCAGGTAAGGGGACGCAGGCTGGACTTCTTACCAAGAAGCATGGAATTCCGCAGCTTTCGACTGGCGATATGCTGCGTTCGGCAGTCGCCCAGCAAAGCGAAGTCGGAAAGCGCGCCAAGGCGGTGATGGATGCCGGTCAACTGGTATCCGACGAGATCGTCAACCAGATCGTGTCGGAGCGCATCGACGCTCCCGATTGCGCGAACGGTTTCATTCTCGATGGCTACCCGCGCACAGTTCCGCAAGCTGAGGCTCTCGGCGGGATGCTCGCAAGCAAAGGCCTCAAGCTCGATGCAGTCATCGAGCTGAAGGTTGACGAGAATGCCCTGGTCAAGCGGATGGAGAGCCGCGTGGCCGAGACGATTGCCAAGGGCGGTCAAGTACGTTCGGATGACAATCCGGAAGCGTTTCGCAAGCGTCTGGTCGAATATCGAGAGAAGACTGCGCCGCTTTCCGCCTACTATGCCGGGACTGGCGAATTGCGTGTCCTCAACGGTATGGCTCCGGTTGAAGAAGTTACCGCCGAAATCGAGAGAATTCTCGTTCCGGCGTGAAATCAGAATAAGGCTTGAACAGAGCCTTTGCATATTACGGGCAGAAAAGCGGTTGGCTTTTTTGCCCGTTTGTTGCTTCCAGAAGTCGCATTAATTGTCTGTAAGGCCGGTTTAGAGGCTTTACGAACGTTTAAGAGTTGACTTTTTCGGGCGATTCCGTCAAAGACTGCGCCACTTCATTTGGTTTTGAATGGCGGGTAGCGGCGGAAATCGAAAAGAGGCCGATACCGGTCATTTTATGCTGTCTGGGGGATCAGTCTTTCAGGCGGAAGTGATTAACATTAAGGAGAACAGACGTGGCACGTATCGCTGGCGTCAACATCCCGACGAACAAGCGCGTTGTTATTGCGCTTCAGTACATCCACGGGATTGGACCGAAATTTGCTCGGGAAATTGTGACGAAGGTTGGCATTGCCGACGATCGTCGCGTTAACCAGCTGACGGATGCTGAAGTCCTTCAGATCCGCGAAGCAATCGATGCTGACTATCAGGTCGAAGGTGACCTGCGTCGTGAAGTTTCGATGAACATCAAGCGCCTGATGGACCTGGGTTGCTACCGCGGCCTGCGTCATCGTCGTTCGCTGCCGGTTCGTGGCCAGCGTACGCATACCAACGCACGCACCCGTAAGGGTCCGGCGAAGGCTATCGCAGGCAAGAAGAAGTAATTTCGACGGAACGTTTTCGTTCCGTCGGGCCTTTCCGGTGCGCCGGTTGGGTTTGATGCTGGTCCTTTCGTGAGGACCGGTGTAGCCGCTGGAATTACGGCGGTGTAGAGATCGATTGAAAGGACTATCATGGCCAAGGAAGCCACGCGCGTTCGCCGTCGCGAGCGTAAAAACATCTCGTCGGGCGTTGCCCACGTAAATTCGACGTTCAACAACACCATGATCACCATCACGGACGCTCAGGGCAATGCGATTGCCTGGTCTTCTGCAGGTGCTCAGGGTTTCAAGGGTTCGCGTAAGTCGACCCCGTTCGCCGCACAGATCGCTGCCGAAGATTGCGCCAAGAAGGCTCAGGAACACGGCATGCGCTCCCTCGAAGTCGAGGTTTGCGGACCGGGTTCTGGCCGTGAATCCGCGCTGCGCGCCCTTCAGGCTGCCGGCTTTGTGATCACGTCGATCCGCGATGTTACGCCGATCCCGCACAACGGTTGCCGTCCGCGCAAGAAGCGCCGGGTCTAATCCTCGTTCACATGCCGTACGAACCCTGGAGAAATCCAGGGTTCCTCTGCGGTTTCTTCACTTGATCGCTACGATAGGATGGTAGCGACGATTGATAGAGGGATACTCACATGATCCAGAAGAACTGGCAGGAACTGATCAAGCCGAACAAGGTGGAATTTATCACCCACGGCTCCCGCACGCATGCAACCGTCGTCGCTGAACCGCTGGAACGCGGCTTTGGTCTGACGCTCGGCAATGCTCTGCGTCGCGTGCTTCTGTCGTCGCTGCGCGGCGCTGCTGTGACCGCCGTACAGATCGACGGCGTTCTGCATGAATTCTCTTCTATTCCGGGCGTCCGCGAAGACGTGACGGATATCGTTCTGAACGTCAAGGAAATCGCCATCCGTATGGAAGGCGAGGGCCCGAAGCGCATGGTCGTTCGTAAGGAAGGCCCAGGCGTCGTTACGGCTGGCGACATTCAGACTGTCGGCGATGTCGAGATCCTTAACCCGGATCACGTCATCTGCACGCTGGACGAAGGCGCTGAAATCCGCATGGAATTCACCGTCAACACCGGCAAGGGCTATGTGCCTGCCGACCGCAACCGTGCGGAAGACGCTCCGATTGGACTGATCCCGGTCGACAGCCTGTATTCCCCGGTTCGCAAGGTGTCGTACAAGATTGAGAACACCCGTGAAGGTCAGGTTCTCGATTATGACAAACTGACGTTGAACATCGAGACCAACGGTTCGGTCACGGGTGAAGACGCTGTGGCTTACGCTGCTCGTATTCTCCAGGACCAGCTGGCGATCTTCGTCAACTTCGAAGAGCCTCAGAAGGAAGCTCCGCAGGAACAGGTTGCGGAACTGGCTTTCAACCCGGCTCTGCTCAAGAAGGTGGACGAACTCGAACTGTCTGTCCGTTCGGCAAACTGCCTGAAGAACGACAACATCGTCTATATCGGCGATCTGATCCAGAAGACGGAAGCCGAGATGCTGCGGACTCCGAATTTCGGCCGCAAGTCGCTCAACGAGATCAAGGAAGTTCTCGCGTCGATGGGTCTCCATCTTGGTATGGAAATCCCGTCCTGGCCGCCGGAAAATATCGAAGATCTCGCAAAGCGCTACGAAGACCAATACTAAGCATTTCCAGCGAAAGTGCGAAGCGGTTTCGCGTCGGACAATGCGTAAAACGAAAATAAGACCGGCATATCCCGGTACGTTACGAATTAAAGGAGAAGGCCATGCGCCACGGTAATGGACAGCGTAAGCTGAACCGCACTGCCTCGCATCGCAAGGCAATGTTCGCCAACATGGCGGCTTCGCTCATCGAGCATGAACAGATTGTGACCACGCTTCCGAAAGCTAAGGAAATCCGTCCAATCGTAGAAAAGCTTGTCACGCTCGGCAAGCGCGGCGATCTGCATGCACGCCGTCAGGCTATCTCGGCTATCCGCGACGTTAAGGTCGTGGCTAAGCTGTTCGATACGCTGGCTACGCGCTATGCAACCCGCAACGGCGGCTACATCCGCATCATGAAGGCTGGCTTCCGCGCTGGCGACAACGCGCCTCTGGCCGTTGTTGAATTCGTGGAACGCGATGTCGATGCAAAGGGCAAGGCTGACCGCGCCCGCGTCGAAGCTGAAGCTGCTGCTGAAGCCGACGCAGCGTAATTCACGCTGAATAAATTCGAAAAGGGCCGCCTGGTGCGGCCCTTTTTATTTGCGCTGCTGCTTGTATATGCGCCCACACGTTGATGTGACGGAAATTTGCATCCGCATTTTGTTCTCGGTCACAATGTGGCCCTTTATCCTTGGCCTCACTCCATTACATATGGACGACGAATCCCGTATCCTTTCATGGGAAGCTAAGCGGGAAGGCTGGGAAAGCGCGGAGTTTGTGCATGAATTGGCGACATTTCGGAATCACGGGCATCATTCTGGCATCGATTGGCATGGCGAGCCTGCCAGCCATGGCGCAGGATGCGCCAGCAGTTCCGGCAAAGCAGATACCGCTCAGCCGGGCCGATATGCAGCTTTCCTTCGCGCCCCTGGTCAAGGAAACGACGCCCGCCGTCGTCAACGTCTATGCTGCCCGGCAGGTACAGGCGCAAGCGCAATCGCCCTTTGCAGGCGATCCGTTTTTCGAACAGTTTTTTGGCAGGCAGTTCGGCGATAGCAAGCCGCGTATCCAGCAGTCGCTTGGGTCTGGCGTTATTGTCGATGCGTCGGGCATTGTCGTGACCAATAATCACGTCATCAAGGGTGCGGACGAGATCAAGATTGCGCTGTCTGATGGTCGCGAATTCGAAAGCAAGCTGTTGCTGCGTGACGAAACCACCGATCTGGCCGTATTGAAGATTGATTCCAAGGAAAAATTCCCGGTTCTGTCGCTTGGCAATTCCGATGAGGTGGAAGTGGGCGATCTTGTGCTTGCGGTCGGTAATCCGTTCGGCGTGGGCCAGACCGTGACGAGCGGTATTGTTTCGGCGCAATCGCGCACGCAGGTCGGAATTTCCGATTTCGACTTCTTCATCCAGACCGATGCCGCCATCAATCCCGGTAATTCCGGCGGCGCTCTGGTGGATATGCGCGGACGGCTGATCGGTATCAATACGGCGATCTATTCGCGTTCAGGAGGCTCTGTCGGTATCGGTTTTGCCATTCCGTCCAATATGGTGCGCGCGGTAATCGATGCGGCGCAGCGTGGCAGTTCCAGTTTTGAGCGCCCCTATATCGGAGCGACCTTCCAGGGCGTGACGGCTGATCTGGCCGAAGGCCTCGGTATGGAAAAGCCTTATGGCGCTCTGATTACTGCTGTTGCCAAAGACGGACCGGCGGAAGCCGCAGGCTTGAAGGTTGGCGATGTGGTTCTTTCCGTGCAGGGGACGCGCATCGATAATCAGGATGTCCTCGGCTATCGTCTGTCGACTGCCAGGATCGACAGCACAGTTTCCATTGCGATCCTGCGCGGCGGTAAAAATCTGACGCTGCCGGTCAAACTGACCAAAGCGCCGGAAGTGAAGCAGACACCACCCCTGGTGATCGAGGGCGATAATCCTTTCGCTGGCGCCGCCGTTCAGGAGCTGACGCCGTCCACGGCCACAAAGCTGCGCCTGAAGCGCGATGCAAACGGCGTGGCGGTGATGGATGTTTATTCCGGGTCGCCCGCAGCACGGCTGGGCTTGCGGCCGGGTGATATCATTCGCAACCTGAATGGCAATGTGATCCGCAGCGTAACCGATCTTTCTTCGGTCCTGAATGCGGGTCGCGGTCTGGCATGGCGGATGGAAATCGAACGCAACGGAACGCTTCTGCGCCAGTTCGTTCGATAAATCGCTACAGAAAGTTGCATGCCGCTTCAGGTAAGCTTATGCCTGAAGCGGCATTTTATTTAGCGACCGAGTTATCGAATGAGCGATCTTTTTTCATCGGCGTCAGACCCGAATGCGGACCGTAATCGTCCGCTGGCCGACCGCCTGCGTCCGAAGCATCTGTCTGAGGTCACTGGTCAGGAACATCTGACCGGGCCGGAAGGCGTGCTGACGCGGATGATTGCCTCCGGTTCGCTCGGTTCGATGATTTTCTGGGGCCCGCCCGGAACCGGCAAAACCACCGTCGCCCGGCTGCTGGCTGGCGAAACCGATCTTGCTTTCGAACAGATTTCCGCAATCTTTTCCGGCGTTGCCGATCTCAAGAAAGTTTTCGAGACGGCCCGCGCGCGGCGCATGTCCGGTCGGCAGACCTTGCTTTTCGTGGACGAGATTCATCGCTTCAATCGCGCCCAGCAGGATTCTTTTCTGCCGGTAATGGAAGACGGTACCGTTATTCTGATTGGTGCGACCACGGAAAACCCGTCCTTCGAACTCAACGCCGCTCTTTTGTCGCGGGCGCGGGTGCTGACCTTTCATCCGCATGACGCAGAAAGCATCGCGACGCTCCTGATCCGCGCCGAAGAACAGGAAGGCCGTCCGCTGCCACTGGATGAGGAGGCGAGGGCCAGTCTGATTCGCATGGCCGATGGCGATGGTCGCGCCGCGTTGACGCTGGCCGAAGAGGTGTGGCGTGCTGCGAGGCCCGACGAGGTCTTTACCGCGGAGAAACTTCGGGATGTAGTGCAGCGTCGTGCGCCGGTTTATGACAAGAGCCAGGATGGGCATTACAATCTGATTTCGGCGCTGCATAAATCGGTGCGCGGATCCGATCCCGACGCGGCGCTTTATTATCTGTCGCGTATGTTCGATGCAGGCGAAAATCCGCTGTATCTGGGGCGGCGTCTGGTGCGCATGGCGGTCGAAGATATCGGGCTCGCCGATCCGCAGGCGCTCGTCATCTGCAACGCCGCCAAGGACGCCTATGACTATCTGGGATCGCCGGAAGGGGAGCTGGCGCTGGCGCAGGCTTGCGTCTATCTGGCGACGGCGCCGAAATCGAATGCCGTTTATATGGCTTACAAAGCCTCTATGCGCGCCGCCAAGGAACACGGCTCTCTGGTGCCGCCGAAGCACATTCTAAACGCTCCGACCAAGCTGATGAAGAATGAGGGCTATGGCGACGGTTACGCCTATGACCACGATCAGCCGGATGCTTTTTCGGGTCAGGATTATTTCCCGGAAAGTCTCGGGCGGCAGAAATTCTACGATCCTCCGGCGCGCGGCTTTGAGCGCGATATCCGCAAGCGACTCGACTACTGGGCGCGGCTGCGTCAGGAGCGTCAGGGCAGGAACGGCTAAGAACCTGCCCCCTGCCGCTTAATGGGCCAGTGCTGGATAGGTGAAGAACAGTGCGTGGGTCAGATTCAGCAGAAAATGCACTGTGATCGATGAGATCAACCGGCCTGTCTTGTAATAGGCTGTACCGTAAAAAATCCCGGCAAGGGTCGCCAGCGCGATGTAGCTCAGACCGCCTTGATAGTGCAGCAGACCGAACAGGATTGCGGCGATCGTGATTGCAAAGGCCGGATGCCAGCCACGATAATAGGAATAGGCCAGCAGGCGTCCCTGTATCATGCCACGAAACAGCACTTCTTCGGCAAAGGTAACAAAGACCAGATTGTTGACGGCCCATATGCCGAAATAGGGCATGATTTTTGGGTCGAACTTGATATAGTTGATCGCCAATGCGACGGGGATCAGGGTGACAAGGCAACCGCCCCACATCAGGCCTATGATCTTCACCGTGTCGGCTGTTCCCGCTCGCTTTATCGGGGCGTCGAATTCCGTTCCTGACGTGAAAAACCGCCCGCTGAGAGCAAGAATGATCGCCGCCGCTGTCTTGTCGAGATTCAAATACATCGAAAATGGCACGCCGCCGTTGGACATAACCACCGCATCAATGATCTTCGTGTTATGAAAGCCCCGCATGTAATGCACGAAGAACGTAAGACATGCGATGACCACAAGCATATCTGTCGCCGGTTCAGTCCATGGAAAACGAGCATACAAATCTTCGCGAAGAATATTGAACCGCCACTGCGCGAGGACTGCGAACAGCGCTAATGCCAACAGGCCAATTGGAGACACGGATTCTCCAAGCAGTGCTGCAATGAATACCGGGATCAGCAAGGCGAGGGCGACAAATCCATGTTGGGTTACGATTGCGATGACAGATGCCGCTAGAAATATGTAGGTTATTCCATAGGGAATAAAATATTGCGTATACCCCATAGTTTATTCTCCAAATTATTTACATAATAATAATCGAATAAGTATTTCAGTAAAATTCCAAAATTTTTATCAAAAATTACGAGCTTAATTTTATAAATATAAATTGCACCATCAATTCATGTGCACAATAATATTTATTATTGCTCGTAAAATATTTCCTTCTGCAAATGCGAACTCATCCCTTCATTTTTCCGAATACGAAACGCGCCCATACGCTCCGGTTAACACGAAGTTTACTTTTACATTTTATCAATCTTTACAATTTGATGAGGTCTTCCATGATGCGCGTTTTGTGTCTCGTAGCGCTCGTGATCCTTGGAGGCTGCGCGACCGCCCCCCGGCAGGTCAGCAATGTTTGTGCAGTCTTCGATCAGCGTGACGGTTGGTTCAACAATTGGCAGAGCGCCGCAACGCGCGTATCGCGTGAATTCGGCGTGCCGGTTCCGGTTCTGATGGCGACGATCTATACGGAATCGGGCTTTCAGCCCTATGCACGGCCGCCCCGCACCAAGATTCTTTGGATTATCCCATGGAAGCGCCCATCCAGCGCCTATGGTTATTCACAGGCGCTCAATGGAACCTGGGAACGCTACAAGCGCGAGACCGGCCGCTGGACCGCCTCGCGCACCAACTTTGCCGACGCTGTTCATTTCATAGGCTGGTATCACTATCAGAGCTATCAGAAGAACGGCATCAACCGTAACGACGCTTACAGCCTCTATCTGGCTTATTACACCGGCCATGGCGGTTATGCGCGTGGGGCCTGGCGCGGCAATGCCACGGCACTTAATGGGGCCAAACGGGCGCAGGCGATGGCCAATCGTTACGCGGTGCAGTTGCGTTCCTGTGGCGGCATTAGCTAAAAGATGAAGATAGTGGATTCAAATACGAGATTTGGAACACCATCCGGCCTTAATCGCAATTATCATGCGCGCGGAATCGCAAATTGAGGATGACCTTTGCATGTTGAAAAAAATCGGTATCGCCCTGATTGGAGCCACATTGCTGGCGGGCTGCACCACTGACCCGTATACGGGCGAACAGAAGATGTCGAACACGGCGGGCGGCGCGGCTATCGGCGCAGCGGTCGGGGCTCTGGGTGGCCTCATGGTGGGCGGTTCCAGCCGCGCGCAGCGCAACGCGGTGCTGATCGGCGCAGGCATTGGCGCGCTCGGTGGCGGCGCCATCGGTAACTATATGGATCGTCAGGAAAATGAACTGCGTGCGCAGTTGCAGGGCACCGGCGTTTCCGTGACGCGTAACGGCGATCAGATCATCCTGAACATGCCGTCGAGCATCACCTTCGACACGGATCAGGATCAGGTGAAGAGCCAGTTCTATCCGACGCTGAATTCGGTAGCCATCGTGCTGCGCAAATTCAACCAGACCCTCGTTGACGTTCTGGGTCATACCGACTCGACGGGTAGCGCCAGCTATAATCAGGATCTTTCGCAGCGTCGTGCTGGATCTGTCGCGAGCTATCTCGGCTCGCAGGGCATTGATCCGCGCCGCTTTGCGATCATCGGCTATGGCGCAAGCCAGCCAGTGGCGACCAACGCGACGCCGGAAGGCCGCGCTCAGAACCGTCGCGTTGAAATCCAGATTTCGCCGCTGCGGGGCGCAAGCTGACGCTCCGGTAGACAGAATCAGGCCGTCTAGGCTTGGCGTATCGAACGCAGTCCTTTGCAAGAAGGGCTGCGTTTTTGTCTGTTCGGTGCGAATCGTTGTTCAGCAGAACGCCCTTGAGTTGCTTAAAGCGTGGAAAGGCTTTTTATTTTACGTATCTCTAATTATAGAGAACAATAATGGAACAAAATAATAATATCATTTAATTTCAAATGGTTAAACTTATTGCCAAATGAGAACAAAACAGATACAAATAGATAATAGCGATGAGCCTGCCGGGCTTCTAGCGGGACAAGAGGATGGTGTAAGATGTCTCAGAATTCATTGCGACTTGTTGAGGATAATTCAGTGGACAAGACTAAGGCACTTGATGCGGCGCTGTCACAGATCGAAAGAGCGTTTGGCAAAGGCTCGATCATGCGCCTCGGTCAGAACGACAAGGTGGTCGAGATCGAAACCGTTTCGACCGGATCGCTCTCTCTGGACATCGCGCTGGGTGTAGGCGGCTTACCCAAGGGCCGCATCGTTGAAATTTACGGGCCGGAAAGCTCCGGTAAGACGACGCTCGCGCTGCATACCATTGCTGAAGCGCAGAAGAAGGGCGGCATCTGCGCATTCGTTGACGCGGAACATGCGCTCGATCCTGTCTATGCACGCAAGCTCGGCGTGGATCTGGAAAACCTGCTGATCTCGCAGCCGGACACCGGCGAGCAGGCGCTCGAAATTACCGATACGCTCGTTCGTTCCGGCGCAATCGACGTTCTGGTCGTGGACTCCGTTGCAGCGCTCACGCCGCGTGCGGAAATCGAAGGCGAGATGGGCGATTCGCTGCCGGGCCTTCAGGCTCGTCTGATGAGCCAGGCGCTTCGCAAGCTCACCGCTTCGATCTCGCGTTCCAATTGCATGGTCATCTTCATCAACCAAATCCGCATGAAGATCGGTGTCATGTTCGGTTCGCCTGAAACGACAACCGGTGGCAATGCACTGAAGTTCTACGCTTCGGTTCGCCTTGATATCCGCCGTATCGGTTCGATCAAGGAGCGTGATGAGGTGGTCGGTAACCAGACCCGCGTGAAGGTCGTGAAGAACAAGCTTGCTCCTCCCTTCAAGCAGGTTGAGTTCGACATCATGTATGGCGCCGGTGTTTCCAAGACGGGAGAACTGGTCGATCTTGGCGTGAAGGCAGGCGTTGTTGAAAAGTCTGGCGCTTGGTTCTCCTATAATTCGCAGCGTCTCGGCCAGGGCCGTGAAAACGCGAAGCTTTACCTCAAGGAGAACCCGGAAGTTGCGCGTGAAATCGAAACGACACTTCGCCAGAATGCCGGTTTGATCGCGGAACAGTTCCTTGAAGACGGCGGTCCTGAGGAAGATAGCGGATCAGATGTGGCGGAGATGTAATCTCAGCTAGAACCTCAGGTATCGCTTGAAAGTTGGAAGCCCTTTGCTGTTGCACAGGGCTTCACTTTTTTAGTCGCAGCTTGATGGGAATTCAAAAGCACAGGTAAAAGGTGCGTTTAGGGGCTGAATTTGCCTTTATAGCGCATACTGCTTATCTGGACAGAAAAGCAGCACATCGTTAAAAGCGGTCAACCGAAGAACTCCACTTCACGTCTTTGTAGCGCGGAAAGGGAGTGATGCCTGCGGTTGCGTTCATTTGTTGGCGGTTTGCAGGTGCAAAAGACAATCGATGCGGCCTTTTATACTGGGTCACATCAATGCAGGGCAGGAAAAGCCCAAGGGTGAATTATGGCTGGCGTCAACGAGATAAGGTCCACATTCCTCGATTATTTCCGCAAGAACGGACATGAAATCGTTCCGTCGAGTCCGCTCGTACCGCGCAATGACCCGACGCTCATGTTCACCAATGCGGGCATGGTTCAGTTCAAGAATGTGTTCACCGGGCTGGAACATCGCGCTTACAATCGCGCAACCACCTCGCAGAAATGTGTGCGCGCCGGCGGCAAGCATAACGATCTCGACAATGTGGGCTACACTGCGCGCCACCACACCTTCTTCGAAATGCTGGGCAATTTCTCGTTCGGCGATTATTTCAAGGAAGACGCCATCAGCTTTGCCTGGAATCTGATCACCAAGGAATTCGGTCTGCCGAAGGATAAGCTGCTCGTCACCGTCTATCACACGGATGATGACGCGGCGAATTACTGGAAGAAGATCGCCGGCCTCAGCGACGACCGCATCATCCGTATTGCCACCAGCGATAATTTCTGGGCGATGGGCGATACGGGTCCGTGCGGCCCGTGCTCGGAAATCTTCTTTGATCACGGCGATCATATCTGGGGTGGACCTCCAGGATCGCCCGACGAAGATGGCGACCGCTTCATCGAGATCTGGAATCTCGTTTTCATGCAGTTCGAGCAGGTTACGCCAGATCAGCGCATTGATCTGCCGCGTCCGTCCATCGATACCGGCATGGGGCTGGAACGCGTAGCAGCCGTGCTGCAGGGCGTGCATGACAATTACGACATTGATCTGTTCAAGGCGCTTATCCGCGCTTCGGAAGAAGCAACCGGCGTCAAGGCCGAGGGCGATTTCCGCGCCAGCCATCGCGTGATTGCTGATCATCTGCGGGCATCAAGCTTCCTGATTGCCGATGGCGTTCTGCCGTCGAATGAAGGTCGTGGCTATGTGCTGCGTCGCATCATGCGTCGCGCCATGCGCCATGCCCAGCTTCTGGGCGCGAAAGAGCCGCTGATGTGGCGTCTGCTGCCGGCGCTCATTCGCGAAATGGGGCAGGCCTATCCGGAACTGATCCGCGCCGAAGCGCTGATTTCCGAAACGCTGAAGCTGGAAGAAACCCGTTTCCGCAAGACGTTGGAACGCGGCCTTGGCCTGCTGTCCGATGCGTCGGAAAAGCTGGTTGAAGGCGACCGTCTCGATGGCGAAACCGCTTTCAAACTCTACGACACCTACGGTTTCCCGCTCGATTTGACGCAGGACGCTCTGCGCCAGCGCGGCATCACCGTCGATACGGACGGCTTCGCCACCGCCATGGAACGCCAGAAGGCTGAAGCTCGCGCCAATTGGGCAGGCTCCGGCGAAGCTGCGACCGAGACGATCTGGTTCGGCATCAAGGACAAGGTCGGCGCAACAGAGTTTCTCGGTTATGAAACCGAAAGCGCGGAAGGCGTTATCGCCGCTCTGGTGCGCGACGGCGCGGAAGTGCAGTCGGCGTCCGAAGGCGAGACCGTATCCGTTGTGGTCAACCAGACGCCTTTCTATGGCGAATCTGGCGGCCAGCAGGGCGACACCGGAACAATTTCCGGTGAAGGCTTTGTCATCACCATCAAGGACACGCAGAAGAAGGGCGAGGGCGTCTTCGTTCATATCGGCGAAGTGACCAAGGGCACAGCGAAAACCGGCGAGGCTGTCGAACTGAAAGTCGACTCGGATCGCCGCACGCGCATTCGCTCCAACCACTCGGCAACCCATCTTCTGCATGAAGCCCTGCGCGAAACGCTCGGCACGCATGTGGCGCAGAAGGGTTCGCTCGTTGCTCCTGATCGCCTCCGCTTCGACTTCTCGCATCCGAAGCCGATTTCGGCCGAAGAACTGGCCAAGGTCGAAAACATGGCCAACGAGATCATCCTGCAGAACGCGTCTGTTTCCACGCGTCTGATGGCTGTGGACGATGCGATTGCCGAAGGCGCAATGGCGCTGTTCGGTGAAAAATATGGCGATGAAGTGCGCGTCGTTTCGATGGGCACGGCCAAGCATGGTCCGAAGGCTGGCAAGGCCTATTCGGTCGAGCTTTGCGGCGGCACGCATGTACGCCAGACGGGCGATATCGGTCTCGTTCGCATCGTTTCGGAGGGCGCGGTTGCAGCCGGTGTTCGTCGGATGGAAGCGCTGACGGGTGAGACCGCACGGCTTTATCTCGAAGAGCAGGATGAACGCGTGAAGGCAATCGCCAGCGCGCTGAAGACCACGCCCGCCGAAGCACTTGAACGCGTCAATGCCCTGATGGACGAACGCAAGAAGCTTGAGCGCGAGCTATCCGAGGCGCGCAAGAAACTGGCGCTCGGTGGCGGTTCATCTGAGGGCGGCAGTGCAGTTGAAGCTGTCAACGGCGTCAACTTCCTCGGCAAGGTCGTGACCGGTGTATCGCCGCGTGATCTGAAGCCGCTGGCCGATGAAGGCAAGAAGCAGGTCGGTTCCGGCGTGGTTCTGTTCATCGGTGTCGGTGAAGATGGCAAGGCCAGTGCGGTTGCAGCTGTGACGGAAGATATGGTTGGCCGTTTCAGCGCCGTGGATCTGGTTCGTGCGGCTTCTGCAGCACTTGGCGGCGCCGGTGGCGGCGGTCGCCCGGACATGGCTCAGGCTGGTGGCCCGGATGGCGACAAGGCTGATGCTGCGATTGCAGCGGTCAAGGCGCTGATCTCGTGATTTCATACCAATAAGGCCGGGGAAACCCGGCCTTATTATTTTAAGCAGCGTGTGCTTTGCGGCTGTCATCGGGCGCTTCGGCGCGTTCATCCAGCCCATAATCGCGAAGGACGCTCGCAACCCGCAGGCGGTAGTTCTCAAAGACGCCGCCGCGTCCCTTGGTCTGGGCAATGCGATGCGAGGGAAGATTGCGCCATGCGCGCACCGCTTCTTCGTCACGCCAGAAGGACAAGGATAGAAGCTTGTCCGGCTCTGCAAGGCTCTGGAAACGTTCAATCGAGATGAAGCCATCGATGCGGCTGAGATCGTCGCGCAGGCTTGCCGCTATATCGAGATATTGTCCGCGCCGCTCGTCATCGGCGGGCCAGACTTCAAAGATCACCGTGATCATGGCTTTATCAACTCCGCATGCGGTCCCGATTGCAGCTTGAGGAAGATGCGATCCTCGGACCGGATGAATTGCTCCCGGCGCGCAAATTCATAATTTTGGCGTCCCAGCGGGTCGGCGGCCAGCCTTGCGCGATAAGCCTCATAAGCGGCGAGGTTTTCCAGCGAATAAACGCCATAGGCCGTGGTGGCAGAACCTTCATGCGGGCCGAAATAGCCGATCAGTTGCGCGCCGCAACGTGGAATGGCTTGTCCCCAATTGCGCGCATATTCGGCAAAGGCATCCGCTTTGAACGGGTCGATCTGATAGCGGATGAAACAGGTGATCATGCAAGGTCTCCTTGATATGCATGGTTTCGATGGAGACACTGTAGCGGTTGAAACGCAGACATAGTTCGGTTAGCATCGAAGTATGAAAGATGGACCGATCATAGCTTCCGTCGCTTCTCTACTTGGCGATCCGGCACGCGCAAACATGCTGACTGCGCTGATGGACGGGCGCGCCCTGACCGTCAGCGAGCTGGCGGCTGCGGCGGGCGTCACCTTGCAGACGGCGAGCGGGCATCTGGCCAAGCTCGATGCCGCCAATCTGCTGATTGCAGAAAAGCAGGGCCGTCACCGTTATTTCCGCCTGTCGGGCGCGGATGTGGCGCAGGTGCTGGAAGGGCTGATGGGCCTTGCCCAGCGAACGGGCGCGGTGCGCGTACGTACAGGGCCGAAGGATGAAGCATTGCGCAAAGCGCGCATATGTTACGATCATCTTGCGGGCGAGCGCGGGGTCGAAATGCTCGACGCCGCACATAGGCTTCGCCTGATCGATAACACCGAAGAGCCCGTGCTGACGGATGAGGGCAAATCGTTCTTCACCTGTCTGGGCGTTGACGTGGCGGCGCTTGAACACGGCAAGAGGCCGGTATGCCGCCATTGTCTCGACTGGAGCGAACGGCGCAATCATCTGGGGGGCGCACTGGGCGCGGCACTGTTGAAAAATTTTATCGCGCGTGGTTGGGCCAGACGCGCCGAGGGGCGGGTGATCGCATTTTCACCCACCGGTGCGCAAGCCTTCAAGAACGCGTTCTCGATTGAAGCACAGCCGAGCTGAAGTCGGCCCTAGAGCGGTTCCTGTTTTGACGGAATCGTCGGAACCGCTCTAAGTCTTTATTTTTACGCATTTCCGGACGCAAAACCGCTTCGCACTTTTGCTGGAAATGCTCTAGCTTGCTGCTTTGACGGCAGCGTCATCCAACTCGGCTGCGCGTTTTGCGGCGGGGCGGGCTTGCAGCCGTTCCCAATAAGCATCAAATGCCGGGCGGTGCGGCAAGCTTCCGAACATCATGCCCCAGCCGATATGGGAACCGACATAGACATCGGCTGCCGTAAAACGATTGCCGGTAATATAGGGATGGCGCGATACCGCCTTTTCCAGCGTGGCGACGACGCTGTCATAATTGCCATAGCCCATCATGCGCTCGCGCTCCGGCGGCACTTCAAAGCCCATGGAGCGGTTTGAAAGGGCGGCTTCCAGCGGACCGGCGGCAAAGAACATCCAGCGATAAAAATCGGCGCGTTCATCCGGATGCGGCGCGAGTCCGGCTTCTGGAAAGGTGACGGCCAGATAAGCGCAGATGGCCGCAGCTTCGGTGACGATAGCTTCGCCGTGGCGCAATGCGGGCACTTTGCCCATGGGGTTCACAGCGCAATATTCAGCGCCCTTCATCGGCGGGCCAAAGTCGAGAATTTGAACGTCATAGGGCTTGCCCGTTTCCTCAAGCATCCAGCGGGCGATACGTCCGCGCGACATGGGGTTGGTGAAAAGCGTCAGCTCAGCCATTTTATCCTCCTTGAATGGATGGATGCAGGATGCGCGTTTTCCCATATGAAGCAAATCAAAAAGAAAACGGCGGGATAAACCCGCCGTTTCGCATTTCAATAAAGGTGCGGTGCTATTAAGCAGCCATAGCCTTCTTGAGGTTTTCGTCGATCTTGTCGAGGAAGCCGGTGGTGGAGAGCCACGGCTGATCCGGGCCGATGAGCAGCGCCAGATCCTTGGTCATGAAGCCGCTTTCGACGGTGTCGACGCAGACCTTTTCCAGCGTGTCGGCAAAGCGCTTCAGCTCGGCATTGTCGTCAAGCTTGGCGCGGTGTGCGAGACCGCGGGTCCATGCGAAGATCGAAGCGATCGAGTTGGTCGAGGTTTCCTCGCCCTTCTGATGCTGGCGGTAGTGACGGGTCACGGTGCCGTGTGCAGCTTCCGCTTCAACGGTCTTGCCATCCGGCGTCATCAGAACCGAGGTCATCAGGCCGAGCGAGCCGAAGCCCTGAGCCACGATGTCCGACTGAACGTCGCCGTCGTAGTTCTTGCAAGCCCAGACGTAACCGCCAGACCACTTGAGCGCCGAAGCGACCATGTCGTCGATGAGGCGGTGTTCGTACCAGATCTTGGCTGCCTTGAACTTCTCTGCGAATTCGGCGTCGAAGACTTCCTGGAAGATGTCCTTGAAGCGGCCGTCATAAGCCTTGAGAATGGTGTTCTTGGTCGAGAGATAGACCGGGTAACCGCGCTGCAGGCCGTAATTGAAGGAAGCGCGGGCGAATTCGCGGATCGATTCGTCGAGGTTGTACATGGCGAGCGCCACGCCAGCGGACGGAGCCTGATAGACTTCGTGTTCGATGGTTTCGCCGTCTTCGCCGACGAACTTGATCGAAAGCGTGCCCTTGCCCGGGAACTTGAAATCGGTCGCGCGGTACTGGTCGCCAAAAGCATGACGACCGACGATGATCGGCTGCGTCCAGCCCGGCACGAGGCGCGGAACGTTCTTGCAGATGATCGGCTCGCGGAAGATCACGCCGCCGAGAATGTTGCGGATGGTGCCGTTAGGCGACTTCCACATCTTCTTGAGCTTGAATTCTTCAACGCGCGCTTCGTCAGGGGTGATGGTCGCGCATTTTACACCGACGCCATATTCCTTGATGGCGTTGGCCGCATCGATAGTGACCTGATCATTGGTCGCATCGCGGTTTTCAACCGACAGATCGTAATATTTCAGATCGACGTCGAGATAGGGATGGATCAGCTTGTCCTTGATGAACTGCCAGATGATGCGGGTCATCTCGTCGCCGTCGAGTTCAACGACCGGGTTCGCAACCTTGATTTTTGCCATGGATGAAGCCTCTTTTTAAATGCGCCTTGAATGCATGCGCCCCTATAGCACCCGCAGGCAATAAGGCAAAGGTTTGAAGCCTTATTCTTTGGCCTATAGGCGAAATTGGCAGTCAAAAAATTGGGAAGGGCGCTGATTTGGGTCAGGCAGCGTGGTGCGTCGCGGCCTCGCCGTTGCGCGGCTTCTTCCAGCTTTCTTGCTGCTGTCGGTAATTTTCCTGTTCGCGCGCCAGAATGGCCTCGGCATCGAGCGAGGAGATCGCTGCCGCCTTGTCCATGGGCACGAGGCCGCTCAGTTGCAGGGAAAGATAGCGTCCACAGCAGACGCGCAGGAACGAGGCAAAATTGTCGAGGTCGTGGCCTTCCTCACGGGATTCGCCATAGAGCTTGCTGATCAGGCGGCTCACGCTGAGACCGTCACGGGAAGCGACATCTTCCAGTGTCCACCAGAAGAAGTTCTCAAGCCGGACGCTGGTGACGACACCGTCAATGCGCAGCGAGCGCGTCACGCTCTGCCAGAGGTCTGAATTGGCGCCGATGAACAACCTGCACATGATTTTCTCCCGGATGAGGCTCCCCGGATAGTTTTGCGCAATATGGAGCTGCCTGCAACCGGATGATGATTGCAGGCAATATCCATTATGCTTAAGCGTGCGTGATCTTGGTGCCGAGAACGCCAAGGAACTGCGACAGCCACGCCGGATGGGCAGGCCAGGCTGGTGCGGTGACGAGGTTGCCGTCTGTTACAGCCTGATCAACAGGAATATCGGCATAGGTGCCGCCGGCAAGTTCGACTTCCGGTCGACAGGCCGGATAGGCCGAACAGTTACGACCTTCCAGTACGCGGGCGGCTGCAAGCAACTGGGCTCCATGGCAGACGGCTGCGACCGGCTTGTTGGTCTCAAAGAAGTGTTTTACGACGGCGATGACCTTGTCGTCGAGGCGCAGATATTCCGGTCCGCGACCGCCGGGAATGACCAGCGCGTCATAGTTTTCAGCCTTTACATCGGCGAAACTGGCATTGAGCGTGAAATTATGGCCCGGCTTTTCTGAATAGGTCTGGTGGCCTTCGAAATCGTGGATGGCGGTTGCGATCTGATCGCCGGCTTTCTTGCCGGGGCAGACAGCGTGAACCGTGTGGCCGACCGCAAGCAAGGTCTGGAACGGGACCATGGTTTCATAGTCTTCGCCGAAATCACCGCACAGCATGAGAATTTTTTTACCGGACATGGCTTCCTCCCTGAATCCTGTTTTCCGTTTGGATAAACTGGCATGGATGAGGTGAGGGCTGGTGTTATTCGGATACTACACCCGGCTTTTTACGCATGAACGTACGAGCCTGCTCCAAAAGTCGCCCTGTGTGGCTGCAAATGGCAATTTGAGATTTGCATTCGCATAATCTGAACCGAAAAGTCTGCAACTTTTCGGGATTATGCGAGGATTCCGGTGCTCACGTACGAATAGTACGCTCCGCTCCGTTACTCGAAAATCACCATTTTCGCGCACACATGTCGCTTTTTGTTTCAGGCTCTAAGGGGAATCTTTGCGATTTCGCGTCAATTATGTCAGGGAAACGCCACGATTATATCTATGACGGAAAACATCATGGCAGGAACCGACAAACAGCGCCCCTTTATCGCGGAAGGACCGGCAATCGTGCTGGTGGAGCCGCAATTGCCGGAAAATATCGGCATGGTGGCGCGCGCCATGGCGAATTTCGGTCTGGCAGAACTGCGTCTCGTCAATCCGCGTGAAGAATTTCCAAGCGAAAAGGCAAGGGCAGCCGCCAGCAAGGCCGACCATGTCATCGACAATGCGGTGGTTTATGACGATCTGCCATCGGCCATTGCTGATCTCAACTTCGTCTATGCCACAACGGCGCGTGAACGCGACGGCTTCAAGCAGGTGCGCAGCGCCGTTGAGGCTGGCAACGAGTTGCGCAGGCGTTTCAAGACCGGCGAAAAGACCGGCATTCTTTTCGGTCGCGAACGTTTTGGCCTCAGCAATGAGGAAGTGGGCCTTGCCGACGAGTTGGTGACTTTCCCGGTCAATCCTGCATTTGCCTCGCTCAATATCGCGCAAGCCGTGCTGCTGATGTCCTATGAGTGGATGAAGTCCGGTCTGGAAACGGAGACCGAAACGGTTTTCCGCGGACCGGAGATGGAACTTGCACCGAAGCAGGAATTGCAGGGCTTGTTCAACCATCTGGAAGAAGCCCTTGATGTCAGAGGTTATTTCCGGCCGGAAGCGCGCAAGGAAATCATGGTCAATAATCTGCGTGCCGTTCTGACGCGCGCCGGTTTTGCCTCGGCGGAATTGAAACTCCTGCGCGGGGTGGTCACCTCGCTTGATGTATTCACGCCCAAGAAACCGCGTGGCTCCGGAGCGCCGGAAGGTCGTGCCCGCAAGCCTGCACCAGAGGACAAGGCAGAATGAAAGACGCGCCCGTCGCCAGCTTTTCCGCTTCCGTAACAGCCGATAAGGAGAGGCCGATACTGGTCTTTGACAGCGGTATTGGCGGGTTGACGGTGTTGCGCGAGGCGCGGGTGCTGATGCCGGACCGGCGCTTTGTCTATATCGCCGACGATGCCGGTTTTCCCTATGGCGGTTGGGAAGAAGAGGCGCTGCGGGCGCGCATTGTCGAGCTGTTCGGCGGGTTCATCGCAACGCATGATCCAGAAATCGCGGTCATCGCCTGCAATACGGCCTCCACATTGGTGCTGGACGATTTGCGCCGCGCCTATCCGTTGGTGCCTTTTGTGGGAACCGTGCCTGCGATCAAGCCCGCTGCCGAGCGCACATCATCGGGGCTGGTTTCCGTGCTGGCGACGCCCGGCACAGTGAAGCGCGCCTATACGCGCGATCTCATCCAGTCTTTCGCCTCGCAATGCCATGTGCGCCTGGTCGGCGCCGACCGGCTGGCGAGCATCGCCGAGGCGCATATACGCGGTGAAAAGATTGATGAAGCGCTGGTCGTGGAACAGATCGCGCCCTGCTTCATCGAGAAAGACGGCAGGCGCACGGATATCGTGGTGCTCGCCTGCACCCATTATCCGTTCCTCGCCAATGTCTTCCGCCGTCTGGCGCCATGGCCGGTGGACTGGCTCGATCCGGCGGAAGCGATTGCGCGCCGCACCGTATCGCTGCTGACACCGCGCAAGGGCGACATGGAACTGCATCATCACGACGATCTCGCGGTCTTCACCTCGCAGAAACCGGATTACGCCATTCGCAGGCTCATGCAGGGCTTTGGACTGCAATTCGCCTGAATCGAATGTCTGTGAGCTTGTTGCCGTGGAACTATAGCGACCGATTTTCGTTATCCCGCAGTTAGAAAAACCGCGGAGATCAGCATATGGAAATCGTCGAAACCCGCATCGGCTCGATTGGCGGCTTCAAGCTCTACACGGTTGAGTTTATTGCCGAGGGTGATGAAAAAGTGTCCGTGATTTTTGAGAATGACACCGGAGCAGAACTGAAGCGCGATGACGCTATTCGGCGTGCAGCGGTTAAGCTTGGAGCGGCGCTTGGCGTTGCATCCATGGAATGCGGGATTGAACCGGACAGCCTGTTGACCCGTCCGAGTGCAAGGCGGGCAGGTGACCGGGCCGAACTGGAACGTCAGCTGGAAGAGGGGCTGGAAGATACGTTCCCCGCGAGCGATCCGGTTTCCGTGACCAGTTCCGCGATACCGGCATCCGCCGACCCGAAATCGTAAACTGTATAAACAGAAAAGCCGAAGCGTGTGCTCCGGCTTTTCTTGTTCATAAAAAGAATCGCTTTTTTGATTTAACGCTTTGATAAATCAGAGATTGCGGCGTTTTCCTTCCAGAATGTCCAGAACGGCGCGGGCGCAGTCCAAAACGTTGGAGCCAGGGCCGAACACGGCGGCGACACCGTGGTCGAACAAGTACTGATAGTCCTGACGCGGCACCACGCCACCGCAAACCACGACGATGTTTTCAGCACCCTTGGCTTTCAGCGTTTCGACGAGCTGCGGCAGCAGGGTCTTGTGACCGGCTGCAAGCGACGACACGCCAATGACGTGCACTTTCGATTTGATCGCCATATCGGCAGCTTCGTCGGGTGTCTGGAACAACGGTCCGGCCAGGACTTCGAAACCGATATCGCCGAAGGCTGACGCGATGATCTTGGCGCCACGGTCATGCCCATCCTGTCCCAGCTTGGCGACCATCACCTTCGGCGTTTCGCCGCTCTGCTTCGAGAAGTCCTCCAGTCGCGACACCAGCGTCTGATATTCAGGCTCGTCCTGATAGGCGTCGCCATAGACCTTGCGGATCACTTTCGGCTCTGCTGCGTGGTCACCGAATGCACGGCGCATGGCGTCGGAAATTTCACCGACCGTGGCGCGGGCGCGGGAGGCCTCCACCGCTGCGGCAAGCAGATTGCCTTCGCCGCTGGTCGCCACTTTTTCGAGTTCCGCAAGCGCGGCTTCCACCTTGGCCTTGTCACGGGTCTGGCGAATACGCTCAATGCGCGCTATCTGCGACTGGCGCACGGCGGTGTTGTCGATTTCGAGAATGTCGATCTCGTCTTCCTGTTCCAGCCGGAACTTGTTGACGCCGACGATCACTTCCTCACCCTTGTCGACCGCCGCCTGCCGCTTGGTAGCCGCTTCTTCGATCAGACGTTTCGGCAAACCGCTTTCGACCGCCTTGGTCATGCCGCCAAGGGACTCCACTTCCTGGATCAACGCCCAGGCTTTTTCCGCCAGTTCATTGGTCAGGCTCTCAATGTAATAGGAACCTGCCAGCGGATCGACCACCTTCGTCACGCCGGTCTCATTCTGGAGAATGAGCTGCGTGTTGCGGGCAATGCGCGCCGAAAATTCCGTTGGCAAAGCAATGGCTTCGTCGAAAGCGTTGGTGTGCAGCGACTGCGTGCCGCCAAGCGCTGCCGACATGGCCTCGAAAGCCGTGCGCACGACATTGTTGTAAGGGTCCTGTTCCTGCAACGACACGCCGGAGGTCTGGCAGTGGGTGCGCAGCATCAAGGAACCCGGCTTTTTCGGCTCGAACTCCTTCATGATCCGCGTCCAGAGCAGGCGCGCTGCGCGCAGCTTGGCGATTTCCATGAAGAAATTCATGCCGATGGCGAAGAAGAATGACAGGCGACCGGCGAAGTCGTCGACATTCAAGCCCTTTTGCAGCGCGGCACGCACATATTCGCGCCCATCGGCCAGTGTGAAGGCGAGTTCCTGCACCAGCGTCGCACCGGCTTCCTGCATGTGATAGCCGGAGATGGAAATCGAATTGAATTTCGGCATTTCCGTCGCGGTATAGGCGATGATGTCCGCAATGATCCGCATGGAAGGTTCCGGCGGATAAATATAGGTGTTGCGGACCATGAACTCCTTGAGAATGTCGTTTTGAATGGTGCCGGAAAGCAGGTCGCGCGATACGCCCTGTTCTTCACCCGCGACGATGAAATTGGCGAGGATCGGGATCACCGCGCCGTTCATGGTCATTGAGACGGAGACTTTTTCGAGCGGAATGCCGTCGAAGAGGATTTTCATGTCCTCGACGGAGTCGATCGCGACGCCAGCCTTGCCCACGTCACCCACCACACGCGGATGGTCGCTGTCATAGCCGCGATGGGTGGCAAGATCGAAGGCAACCGAAACGCCCTGCTGCCCGGCGGCGAGCGCCTTGCGGTAAAAGGCGTTGGATGCTTCTGCGGTGGAGAAACCGGCATATTGGCGGATGGTCCATGGGCGACCGGCATACATGGTCGCGCGCGGACCGCGCACGAAAGGCTCGAAACCGGGCAGGCTGTCGAGATGGCCGACATTTTGCAGATCGTCTGCCGTGTAGAGCGGCTTCACGTCGATGCCTTCCGGCGTATGCCAGATAAGGCTGTCCGCCGGTCGCTTCAGTTCCTTTTCGGCCAACGCTTCCCAATCCGCGCGGGTTTTCTGCGTCATTGGCTTATTCTCCATCCCATAATGGTCTCACTTTGAGGAGGCGCGAAGCGCCGTCTTCAAGATCATTCGAATTCCATGATCAGTTCATCGACGGCAAGGCTCTCTCCGGCCTTGACGGCAATGCGCTTGACGGTGGCGCGGCGCTCTGCGCGCAGCACGTTTTCCATCTTCATGGCCTCGACGGTTGCAAGCGGCTGCCCGGCTTCCACCGTAGCGCCTTCCTCGGTCAGAATCGAGGTGATGACACCCGGCATCGGGCAAAGTAACATTTTCGACGTATCCGGCGGTAACTTGACCGGCATCAGCTTTGCCAGCTCCGCGACGCGTGGCTTGCGCACATGCGCCGTCAGGTCCATGCCGCGCCAGCGCAGACGCCAGCCGGAACCCGCACGGGCGACCTTCACGCTCACCGGCTTGCCGCCAACCGTGAATGTGGCGAGCTCACTGCCGGGGTGCCAGTCGCTGGCAATGGTGAGATCGCCGCCATTGGCGAAATTGACCGTGGCGCCGCCTTCGCCGTCAGCAAGGCGGACCGGCAGCAGATGGTCGCCGATCTTCACAACCCAGTCGTGGCCGGGCTTAACGTCCTGTCCCGAAAGGCGACCGGAAATCTGTCCGTCGCGGGTGACGACGGTGAGGTTGATATGGGCTGCGACAGCGGCCAGCAGGCGCGCATCGTCTTCCGATGGTGTTACGCCCGAGAAGCCGTCCGGATATTCCTCGGCGATGAAGGCCGTGGTCAGGGCACCCGCTCTGAAGCGCTGGTGATCCATGACAGCCGACAGGAAGGGCAGATTGTGGCCGATGCCTTCAACTTCAAAGGCATCCAGCGCATTGCCCATGGCGTCGATGGCTGCGAGGCGATCCGGACCCCAGCTGCAAAGCTTGGCGATCATCGGATCGTAATACATCGAGATTTCGCCGCCTTCGAATACGCCGGTATCGTTGCGGATGACCGTTCCGTCATCGCGACGACCTTCCACCGGAGGCCGGTAGCGGGTCAGGCGACCGATAGAGGGCAGGAAGTTGCGATAGGGGTCTTCGGCATAGAGACGGCTTTCCATGGCCCAGCCGTTGAGCTTCACATCAGCCTGACCGAAGCGCAGCTTTTCACCGGCGGCGACGCGGATCATTTCTTCCACGAGATCGATGCCGGTGATGAGTTCCGTCACAGGATGCTCCACCTGCAGACGCGTATTCATTTCGAGGAAGTAGAAATTGCGGCTGCCATCGACGATGAACTCAACCGTACCGGCGGAATAATATCCCACCGCCTTGGCAAGCGCGACGGCCTGTTCGCCCATGGCCTTACGGGTTGCTTCATCGAGGAAAGGCGAGGGCGCTTCCTCGATCACCTTCTGGTTTCGGCGCTGGATGGAACATTCGCGTTCGCCCAGATAAATGACATTGCCAAACTGGTCGCCAAGCACCTGAATTTCGATATGGCGCGGCTGGGTGACGAATTTTTCGATGAAGATGCGATCGTCGCCGAAGGATGCCTTCGCTTCGTTGCGCGACAGCTGAAAGCCTTCGCGGGCTTCCTCGTCGTTCCACGCAATACGCATGCCCTTGCCGCCGCCGCCAGCGGACGCCTTGATCATCACCGGATAGCCGATTGCGCCTGCGATCTTCACCGCTTCGTCGGCATCTTCGATCAGCCCCATATGGCCCGGCACGGTGGAAACGCCCGCTTCCGCGGCCAGCTTCTTGGAGGTGATCTTGTCGCCCATAGCGTCGATGGCGTTCACCGGCGGTCCGATGAAGGTGACATTGGCCGCCTTCAACGCTTCAGCAAAACGCGGGTTCTCAGACAGGAAGCCATAGCCCGGATGCACGGCATCCGCACCGGTTGCCTTGATGGCATCCAGAATCTTGTCGATGACGATATAGGACTGGTTGGAAGGTGCAGGCCCGATATGCACGGCCTCGTCGGCCATTTTCACATGCAGCGCATTGCGGTCGGCATCGGAATAAACCGCCACCGTGGCAATGCCCATCTTCTTGGCGGTCTTGATCACACGGCAGGCGATTTCGCCGCGATTGGCAATGAGAATTTTCTTGATCATTTTATCTACTCAACTGAACCGGATCACAGCGGAATGGTGTCGTGCTTTTTCCAGGGCGTGCTCTGCTGCTTGTTGCGCAGGCTGGCGAAAGCGCGCGCAATGCGGCGGCGCGAGGAATGCGGCATGATCACCTCGTCGATGAAACCGCGCTCCGCAGCCACGAACGGATTGGCGAAACGTTCCTCATATTCCTTGGTGCGGGCGGCGATCTTTTCGGGGTCGCCCAGTTCGGAGCGATAGAGAATTTCCGTAGCACCCTTGGCGCCCATTACGGCGATTTCCGCCGTCGGCCATGCATAGTTGATATCCGCGCCGATATGCTTGGAGGCCATCACGTCATAAGCGCCGCCATAGGCCTTGCGCGTAATGAGCGTGACCATCGGCACCGTCGCCTGACTATAGGCGAAGAGCAGCTTAGCGCCGTGTTTGATGACGCCGCCATATTCCTGCGCTGTGCCCGGCAGAAAGCCCGGTACGTCCACGAGGGTCAGGAGCGGGATCGAGAAAGCATCGCAGAAGCGCACGAAGCGCGCTGCCTTGCGCGAGGAATCGATGTCGAGGCAGCCTGCCAGCACCATGGGCTGATTGGCGACGACGCCCACGGTCTGGCCTTCGATGCGCAGGAAGCCGGTGATGATGTTCTTGGCGAAGGCTTCCTGAATTTCGAAGAACTCGCCTTCATCGGCCAGCGCGTGGATGAGTTCCTTCATGTCGTAAGGCTTGGTCGCACTGTCGGGGATCAGCGTATCGAGCCGCATTTCCAGCCGTGACGGATCGTCATGGACCGGGCGAACCGGCGGTTTGTCGCGATTGTTGAGCGGCAGGAAGTCGAACAGAATGCGCACCTGTTCCAGCGCTTCGATGTCGTTCTCGTAAGCGCCGTCAGCGACCGACGACTTTGCGGTGTGCGTGCGCGCGCCGCCCAGTTCTTCCGCTGTGACGATCTCGTTCGTGACGGTCTTCACCACATCCGGGCCGGTGACGAACATATAGGAGGAGTCGCGCACCATGAAGATGAAGTCCGTCATGGCCGGGGAATAGACCGCGCCGCCCGCGCAGGGGCCCATGATGACCGAAATTTGTGGGATGACGCCAGAAGCATCGGCATTGCGCTTGAACACGTCAGCATAACCGGCCAGCGAGGCAACGCCTTCCTGAATGCGTGCGCCGCCGGAATCGTTGAGGCCGATGACTGGCGCGCCGTTCTTCATCGCCATATCCATGATCTTGCAGATCTTCTGGGCATGGGTTTCCGACAGCGAGCCGCCGAGCACGGTAAAGTCCTGGCTGAACACATAGACCTGACGGCCATTGATCGTGCCCCAGCCGGTGACAACGCCGTCGCCTGCCACTTTCTGCTCCGCCATGCCAAAATCGGTACAGCGATGCGTGACATACATGTCGAACTCCTCGAACGATCCTTCGTCGAGAAGCACTTCGATGCGTTCGCGTGCGGTCAGTTTGCCTTTGGCGTGCTGGGCGTCGATACGGCGCTGGCCACCGCCAAGACGCGCTTCGGCGCGGCGGGCTTCGAGCTGTTCTAGGAGTTCCTGCATTATTGCGGCCTTCGAAAGTCGGTTATAAAGCTGAAATGATAGGCATTTTTATATGCGTTTTCTGAAATGCTTAAAGCGCTTGTGAGCCGTATAGAAAAGCTTGAAAAGGTGCGATTGTGTAAGATATAAATTTGCAAATAGCAAAATGCGAAATTGCAAAAATGGCACCCAAAAAGCTCTATGTCGGCAGGAAGATACGCGAAATCCGCGAACAGCATAAGGCCACGCAGTCGGCTTTTGCCGAACGGCTTGGTATATCAACGAGTTATCTGAACCAGATCGAGAATAACCAGCGGCCCGTTTCGGCGGCTGTCCTGTTGGCGCTGGCCGAAAACTACCAGATCGATATCGGCGCTATCTCTCTGGGTGACGATGACCGGTTGTTATCGGCCGTTTCCGAGGCGCTGGCCGATCCCGTATTCGATAATTACAAGCCGAACCTTCAGGAACTTAAACTCATCACCCAGAACGCGCCGGGGCTGGCCCATGCGCTCATTGCGTGCCATCAGGCTTATCGGCGCAATAGCGAGCAGCTTGCCAGTCTGGACAATCAGCTGGGGCGCGCGCCGTCGATCGCCGAGCCTGCACCTTATGAGGAAGTGCGCGACTTCTTTCATTTTATCGACAATTATGTGCATGAGATTGATGTTGCAGCGGAAAAGCTTGCCGAGCAGCTGGATATTCCCGGACGGGATATCGGTGTCGCTCTGCCGCAATATATGGAAGAGCGGCATCGTGTGCGGCTGGCGAGGTCGGGTTCCGACGAGGCGGTTCTGCGCCGCTTCGATCCGGTCGCGCGGGTTCTCTATCTCAATCCTTATTCGCCTGCTTCCACGCGCCATTTCCAGATCGCGTTTCAAATCGCAGAACTGGAAATGGAAGATCTGGTCAATGCGATTGCAAGGCGCGCTGATTTTCGCTCGGTCGAAGCGGTGGAGATTTGCAAGATCGGGCTGCGGAATTATTTCGCGGGCGCGCTGGTCATGCCTTACCAGACTTTTCTCGCCGCGGCGAAGGAGCTGCGCCACGATCTTGAACTTTTGGCTTCGCGCTTCGGGGCCAGTCTGGAGCAGGTCGCGCACCGTCTCAGCACTTTGCAGCGCTCTGGCCAGCGCGGCATCCCTGTGTTTTTTGCGCGCATCGACCGTGCAGGCAATATCACCAAGCGGCACAGTGCCGCCAAGCTGCAATTTGCGCGCTATGGCGCTGCCTGTCCGCTCTGGAATGTGCATCAGGCATTCGAAATGCCGGGGCGGATTATCCGTCAGCTGGCCGAAACACCAGATGGTGCACGCTATCTTTGCGTGGCGACCGAACTGACGAAGAGCGAAGGGGGGTTCAACGCGCCGCAGCGGCGCTATGCCATCGCGCTCGGCTGCGAAGTGGGCTACGCGCATGATTTCGTCTATGCGGATGGTCTCGATATCACGGCGCGGTCAGCCTTCGATCCCATCGGCGTTTCATGCCGGATTTGCGACCGTGCGGAATGCGTGCAGCGCGCCGTGCCGCCGTTGAAAAGCAGGCTGGCGGTCGATCACGACCGCCGTGGTATCCTGCCTTACCGCCTTCTATAGTCAGAAACCGGCATGTTCCTTGAGGAAGTCGGCTTCGTCTTCCGTGGTTGCGCGACCCAGTACCTTGTTACGGTGCGGGAAGCGTCCGAACTGCTTGATGATATTGTGATGGTCGCGGGCAAAGCCGAGCGAATATTGGTCGCCGAGCCTTTCATAAAGCTCCACGCAACGGCGCTGGTGGTCCAGATTTTCACTGTGCATGAAGGGCAGATAGAAGAACTGACGCTCATCGGCGGAGAGCTGCCGGTCGAAATCGTGGTCCAGCGCTTGCATGGCGACATCCAGCGCCAGACCGTCGCTTTCGAAGGAGCGGGACGAGCCGCGGAACATATTGCGCGGGAACTGGTCGAACAGAATGGTCAGGGCCAGTGCGCTTTCCGGTTGCTGTTTCCAGGATTCGAGCTTGCCATTACGTGCGTCTTCATACGCTGCTGCGAATTTCTCGCGAATCTCGTCGTCGATGGCGTCGCTTTTCGTGAACCAGTTTTCACGCATCTTTGGCGAAAACCAGAATTTGAGCACATCTTGCGGTTCAATAGTCATCTTGGGCCTCCCTTTCTGGTTTAGATTAACGCATCAGGCTCAAAACCTATTGGGTTTTGGGCGGAGCCTGATCGGGCTGCGGGCAGGGCGGCTCTCCCTTGAAGTTGCGCGACATACAAGCGAATCGGTCAAAACTCTTGCCCGTATCCATGGCTGCCTTTCCCGCGCCGCCGCAGCCTGTGAGGATGATGCCGGATAACAGGGTGAGAGAGAGGAAAATACCGGGTCGTTTCATAATGTTTTTCCCGAAATGGACAGGCGCTGGGGTTTGAACAGATAATAGGGACGGGTGGAAGGCTGGACAATAGAGCCGCGGCATTTGCCGTGCGTTCACAAAGTTCACATTCTTGCCCGATACTTGTGGTTCGGGTGAGATCATTAACCGGTCAGCAAGTTCTGCGTTCTAGGAACGATCGGTAATGGCCTCGTGGCGGAATGCAACGCAGGGAGCCTGCAAACTCCCCTGTCCTTGGTTCAAACCCAGGGCGAGGCCTCCATTATCCTCTTCCTCGATAACTTGGCACATTCTGTTCCGGGATCCACACATCCTGCGGTGCTGCACCAGTCTGGTAAAAGACATCAATCGGGATGCCGCCGCGCGGATACCAGTAACCGCCGATGCGCAGCCATTCCGGTTGCAGCAGATCGACCAGACGCTTGCCAATAGTCACGGTGCAATCTTCATGGAAAGCGCCGTGATTGCGGAATGAAAACAGGAAGAGCTTGAGCGATTTGCTTTCCACCAGCCAGTGGTCCGGCACATAGTCAATCACCAGATGGGCAAAATCCGGTTGCCCGGTCATGGGGCAGAGCGATGTGAATTCCGGCGTGGTAAAGCGCACGCAATAGCGCGTGCCATGCTGCGGATTGGCGACTTTTTCGAGAACGGCTTCTTCTGGGGAGGTTGGCACACCAGTGGTCGAACCCAGCTGAGTCAGGCCGGAATATATTGTATTTTCTGACATTTAAGCGCCTTTCATCAATTTCCGGCGCAGCCAGTTTCGCGCTTATGCGCGCAGCACAAGCATGGTTGCTTGGCTTTTGTCCTTGTTTTGACCGGGTAGGCTGCGACCGGTGGCAAAATTGCCGAAGCAGCTGACTATCAGCCAGCCAGGCAGGCGTAAAGGAAAATTAGATGCAGGAAGGCCCGCGCGAGGGGACGGCGCGGGCCTTCCTTAAACCGGCTTCAATCGGCTTGCTCACAGCATATCCTGAAAACCGTTCAAGACGTTTCGAGATATACTCTAGCGGCGATCCGAAAGCGCGCATCCGATGGCGACGCCGATCAGAATGCCGAGAATGCCGGCTGTACCGAACAGCGTGGTCGCCGTTCCGGGGTTTTCACGTATCGTTTCCGCCACCACTTGTCCTCGATCACGAACAGCCTGCGCCGTGTGCCGCAGCCGACCCGATACGTCATCCATGGCGTCTTCCGCACGCTCCCGGAATTCTCCGGACTGGGCGGCAAGCGAACGGGAAAGACGCTTCAGCTCGCCGCGCATATCAGCGATCTGCTTTTCCAAAGCCTGCTGGATATCGTTGGTGGTCTTGTCTTCGGCCATTTGTCGTCTCCGTTGATTGATGCAAGGAAAACGTGCGGAAGGCCGTTCGGTTCCATTCCTTTTCAGAGCTGGGTGCAGCTTATGGTAAACGGATCATAAACCATTTTAATTTACCAATTTTGAATACAAGAACTGTCTGGAGCGGGGCCAGAATGTATATCGAAAATGGTGCGCCTATCAGCCGAAGCGAGCCGGTTTCAGCACGTATCGTCAAAGCCGCGGCACTTGCGCAGTGCTGCATCGATCAGCAGGAACCGCCGCAATCCCGCGCTTTTGCCGAAGCCAGCTTGACGCTGATGCTCGATGACCCGTCGCCCAAAGTGCGTATCGCCATGGCCGATGTTCTGTCCACCAGTGCGCATTCCCCATTGCATATCGTCACAGCGCTTGCGGCCGATCAGCCGGAAGTGGCGGGCTATATTATCGCCCGCTCGCCGCTGTTGAGCGAGGCGGACCTTATCGACCGGGTTTCCTTTGGTGCGCCGCTGATCCAGTTGCTAGTCGCCGCCCGCCCGCATGTTTCCATCGCGCTGGCCGCTGCCATTGCGGAAGTCGGCACGCTCGAATCGGTTGCCGAATTGTTGCGTAACGGCTGCGCGCGGATTGCGCCGCTGTCATTCCGCCGGATCGCGGAGCGTTGCGGAGATGAGCCACAGGTGCGTGAGGCGCTATTGGCGCATCCGCAGCTGCCTGCCGATTGCCGTCATTTGCTGGTGGTGAAGGTTGGCGATGCTTTGAAAGAGATGCCGCTGGTCAATCGTCTTCTGGGTGAGAGCCGCGCTGCGAAGCTCGTCGGCGATGCCGCCATGCGTGCCTCCATAGATATTGCCGAAACCTGCTCGCATCAGGAACTGCCTGCCGTGGTGGAGCATTTGCGTCTACGCGGTGAGGTGACGACCAGTTTCATCATCCGTGTTGTCGCAGGTGGTCGTATCGATTTGTTCGCGGCTCTGATGGCATCGCTGTCCGATCTTGACGAAGACCGTATTTGCTCAATCATTTCGCATGGACGCCCGGCTGCGCTGGTGGCGCTGCTGCGTTCTGCCGGGTTGGCTGATGCCACCCATACTGCGCTGATTGCCGCCATTGAGGCATGGCGCGCGGTAGCCAGCGGGCGCAGCAAGTTCGGCCCAGTGGAAGTCTCCGCCATGATGCTTGAAACCGCCGGTAAAAGCAGACAACTGGCCGCGAATGACGATCTTTTCGCGTTGCTGCGCTCAATCCATCAAGAATTCATGCGCCAGACGGCGCGCGACAGACTGAACCTGATGTCTGTTGCCTGATTGATTATGATTTGTTGGCTGGCACGAGCCGGCTCAACAGATAGCCGGCGGCGGTTCCGCAGACAGCGCCCGCAGCCTTGAACAGGAAATCCGCGATTTCCCCGTGCCGTCCAGGCGCGAGACGCTGCAAAAGCTCGAACAAGCCTGCGCAGCCGACTGTCAGCAACAGGACCGATAGCCAATGACGGGGATAGGCGAGCGCAAAAAGTGTGCCGACGACAAAGAATGCTCCGAAACGCTCGACATCCGCAGGCTCACCGCTGATCGGGCGCAGGTTGATCGGGCCGACCGTGACGATGAGGATGAAGACGAGGACAAGCCAGGCAACAATGCGCAACAGACGCTTCATGAAAGTTTGTCCCCTATCCGGCTCTAGAGCGGTTCGGGTTGAAAAGGAACCGTGGAACTACTCTATCTATTTGTTTTCACGCATTATCCGACGCAAAACCGCTACGCACTTTTGCTGGAAATGCTCTATTCTTCGCTGTGATCTCCCTCATCAGGCTCGTCCTGCTTGGGATCTCCGCATCGGGCATACATTCGGTCTGTAACGGATTTTTTCAGATTATTGCCGAATGGCAATTCATAATGCGCGATGACATCGACGCCCATACACCATTTAACGTCGTGCGGCGAGAGGCCATAATTGGTTTCCAGAAAGGCCGTCACATATTGGATGCCTTCGTCACAGGTTTCTGTTTTGCAGAATTTGCCGTCATGGGCGAGCTGGCGAATCGACCCTTCGCCGATCTTGACGACGATGGGCTCGACTGCAAACGGAACCGCGCCGCCTATCGCGATGACGATGAGTCCGATCAATGTATATTTTATCGAGCGCCGCATAAATTGCCGTCATACTTGTTTCGTGATGTCGCTATAACGCATGATCGGCAATATCATGGCAAGCTCGTGCAGCCGTGATAGCGCTATATTGCTGTTTTAATGTCTCTTTTCAGCGACATTCTATGCGGTATTCGTGATTTTCGGCTGTTATAAGCCCAAATTTGCGGCTCCTATAAGAGTGTCAATATTTTAGTATGTGACGGATTGATATTGACTTTTACGTAAATGCGGTTGCACAACATTCAATCACTCAAGGTTGAGGTGTGATGCTGTGGTGCGCGAATATTATACGATTACGGAACTGACGCGAGAATTCGGGATATCGACCCGTACCCTGCGTTTCTATGAGGACGAAGGACTGATTGCGCCTGTGCGGCGTGGCCGGACCCGCTTGTTCCGCCCGTCGGACCGCCACCTTCTCAAGCAGATTTTGCGCGGTAAGCGCTTGGGTTTCTCCATTGCCGAAATTCACGAGATCATCCAGATGTATCGGGAGCCGCCTGGCGAAACGGGTCAACTCAAGCTTCTGATGAAGCGTGTCGAAGAAAAACGCGATGATCTGCGCCAGAAGCGCCGCGATATCGATGAAACGGTCAGCGAGCTGGATCAGATCGAAGAAGCTTGCATTGAGCGGCTGGCAGAGCTTGGCGTCAGCACGTAACCCGTTATTCCGGTTGCGTATCGGGAACCGGCGAGCACATATTCGCAATTTCCCGCACTGTGCTGTTGTTCTGCTGATCGGCTTTACCGGTAAAGACATCGTCGAACAATTGCGCCTTGTCGAGTTCGCTTACGACGCAGCCGCAGAATTCCCTGCACAGTGCTTCGCTGCCGGTTTGTGAACAAGCCGCCACGCAAGACTGCGTAAAGGCTTCTCTCGGCGCTGGTCGGGCAGGTGGCGCGATCTGCACAAAGACATAGACCAGCGAAATGAGCACCGGCTGGTGAATGAGGTAGAAGGCGAGGCTATGCCTTCCAATGAAGGTGAGCGGCTTTTGCAGGAAGGTGGGCTTGATGCCGCCAGCCAGCAGCGCCAGCAAGTTGTAGCGTTCGGCGATACGCGCCGCAGCGATCCCCACTAGCACAGCACCAAACCAAGGGAACAATGGCACATAGTCGTTGGAGCGCATCGTGACAGTTGAAAGCCCGACAAAAGCCAGCGCGGGATGATTGAAGAGATCGGCTCTGGCAAAATAAGGCGCAGCAATGACCAAGATGGCCGCGATCAGTGTCACAATCCAAGGTAGCCGCAGGAAAAGCAGGCCGAGAACACTCGCCAGCGCAATCTGGTGCAGAATGCCGAAAAAGATGAAGCTCTCCGGCGACATCAGATAGGTGACGCCGGTGATGGCCGCCGCCGCGACCACGATCTGCGCAAGACGTATGCCCATCGAACGCCAGCGTATGCCGCGGCCATGGGCCAGAACGAGGCTGAAACCGACGAGAAACAGGAAGCTGGAGGCGATGCAGCGCGCAAAGAGTTTCCAGCCGCCCTGCGCCGTCGTTGCCGGGGCCATATAGCCGAAAAATTCCAGATCCCAGCCAAAATGATAGATCGCCATGGCGATCAGCGCGATGCCGCGCGCGATATCGATGCGCCCGAGACGTCCCAAAGAGGCGCGAGGGGTGGCAGATGTGGTTTCCGCTTCGGCAGTATTCTGCATGGTGCTTTCCGGCTCCGATTCCTCGCAAATCTCTACCACAGGCTGAGCCCAATTCTATAGTATTGCGAGACGCGGGATTCGATCCCGTGTTGATCGGTTCGCTTGGGGTTTCAGGGTGTTCTATAGTTTTTCAAAGCTTTTCTGGCTTTTCTTTCAACCACTTACGATCATTTTTCTGTTCGTTTTGCTTGGCATGGTGGCGGTCTGGGTCCGCTTTCGCAAAACCGGGCGGGCTATTTTAGTCGCGGCCGCGCTCATTCTGTTTGTCAGCGCGTTCACGACGCTTGGCGCTTTGTTTCTCGCACCGCTGGAAGACCGTTTTCCCAAAACGGCTTTGCCGGACCATGTCGACGGCATTGTCGTTCTGGGCGGTTACATGAACGGCGACATCAATGCGGGACGGCCGGGATTTGAACTGAACAGCGCTGCCGACCGTATCGTCGAGACCATGCGGTTGGCACGGCTTTATCCGGATGCGAAAGTCATCATTTCCGGCGGCGAGGGCGCGTTTTTTGAAGAATCCACCAGCGAAGCCGATACAACGCGTACGCTTCTGAATGATTTGGGTTTCTCCGGCGATCGCTATATTTACGAGAACAAGTCGCGCAATACCGTTGAAAATGCGGTCTTCTCGAAAGAGCTGGCCCAGCCTAAACCGGGCGAAAAATGGCTGCTGGTGACCTCCGCTTATCACATGCCGCGTTCGGTGGGCTGTTTTCGCAAGGCCGGTTTCGACGTGATCGCATGGCCGGTCGATTACAAGACGCGCCTGAACGAGAAATTCTCCATCTATCTGGAGTCACCGAACGATGCCCTGTCGCGCTTCAGCGTGGCGATGCGGGAGTGGGTGGGGCTGGGCGCTTATCGCTTCACAGGCAAGACAGATATGTTCCTGCCGCAACCCTGATGCCGCAATTCTGCCGCCACTATAAAGGATTTGTTAACGAAAGAGATTCGTAAGGTTTTGATTTGAATTATGTTTTTTAATTGCATTGCTGGCGGTGTTGACAGCTTGCCGCATTTCAGCCGCTTTTCGCCGTTGCTTTTCGCACTTCACATAGCTATATGCTTGGTAACAGTGACGTGATCAAAGCCACTGTTTGTCAGACCGATACACAATAGGGTTATGAAAAGTTCCATGGACGACACCGTTCAAAAATCCTGCTGGGGCGTCACGCTCTGGGCAGTCATTGGGCTCGCCGCTATCATTCTCATGGCCTACCTCTTCTCTGTCTGATCGATAAGGCGTTGCCGATCCAGTTGATCCGAAAGCAGCGCGGAAACAGAGCTACGCATTCCGGAAAATTGATGCCGCATTTCGGCAATCCGTTTGCGTTATTCCTTTCTTACACTATCTGATATGAATGTACCGCAACGCGTGTTGTATTCGCTCGCGCATACAATTGTCTGGATAGGACGGGCGTTAGGTCAAAGCTTGGTCAGCTCCGACAAGTCGAAGCTGCAGAAGGTGTGGAATGTTTCTGTCGGTTTTCGATCTCTTCAAGATTGGTATTGGGCCTTCCAGTTCCCATACGATGGGCCCTATGACGGCTGCCCGGATGTTTCTCAATGAGATCCTCAGCGGCAACTGGCCTCGGCCTGCGCATTCCAGAATCGTGCGCCTGAAAGCGAGCCTGCACGGTTCGCTGGCTTATACCGGCGTTGGTCACGCGACCGACCGCGCGGTCATTCTTGGCCTTTGCGGCTTTTTGCCCGACACGATCGATCCAGATATCATGGATACGGAAGTCCAGAAGGTTCTGGCGAGCAAGACGGTGCAGCCGGAAGGCCACCCGTCCTATCAGTTCGATCCTACGGTTGATCTCGTTCTCGACCGGAAGACGCCGCTTCCCGGCCACGCTAACGGCATGGCGTTCTCGGCTTACGACCGTGATGACAATCTGCTGTTGCGCCGTGCCTATTTTTCCATTGGCGGCGGTTTCGTCGTCACCGAGGAAGAACTGAGCCGCGTCCAGCGCAGCGGCGCGAAGCCGGATGATAAGGCCGATGTGCCTTATCCTTTCCGCAATGCCGCTGAAATGCTGGTCATGGCCCATGAGAGCGGGCTGTCGATTGCGGAAATGAAGCGCGCCAATGAAGAAGTGCATATGTCGCGGGAGGAACTCGACGCGGGATTGGATCGCGTCTGGGGCGCCATGCGCGGCTGCATCGAGCGCGGTCTGAGCCGGGAAGGCATCATGCCCGGCGGGTTGGGCGTTCGTCGTCGTGCGCGGCATATCCACGACAAGCTTCAGGACGACTGGCGCAACAACCGGAGCAATCCGCTGCTGGCCAATGACTGGCTATCGGTCTATGCCATGGCGGTCAACGAGGAGAACGCCTCGGGCGGCAGGGTGGTTACGGCCCCGACCAATGGTGCTGCGGGCGTGGTGCCTGCGGTGCTGCGCTACTATTTGCATTTCCATGATGATGCGGACCAGAAGGGTATTCGCGATTTTCTGCTGACGTCGGCAGCTATAGGTGGCGTCATCAAGCTCAATGCATCGATTTCCGGCGCAGAGGTCGGGTGTCAGGGCGAGGTGGGTTCCGCTTCTGCAATGGCGGCAGCCGGACTGGCAGCTGTGCTGGGCGGTTCACCGGAGCAGATCGAAAATGCCGCTGAAATCGCGCTTGAGCATCATTTGGGCATGACCTGCGATCCCGTCGCCGGACTGGTGCAGGTGCCATGCATCGAACGCAACGCGCTCGGTGCGGTAAAGGCCGTAACGGCTGCGTCGCTGGCGGTGAAGGGTGACGGCAAGCATTTCGTGCCGCTTGATGCCTGTATCGAGACCATGCGTCAGACCGGCCACGACATGAGCGAGCGCTACAAGGAAACCAGTCAGGGCGGTCTGGCCGTCAATGTGGTAGCCTGTTGATCGCTCAACTTTAGGAGAACATGATTCTTCACGCTTGAAGCGGTGGCGTCCCTTGGTTAAACCGCTTCCATGGCTCTCAATCTCGTCAAGCTTTGTGTTGGTTGCGATAGTATCGAAGATCTCGCAGCCTGGATCGATTTCCGCCTTGCTGAACAGCGGGGCGCGGGGCTCGTGCCCGAGCAGACTCACACGACGCGGATGGTGCCTAAGCGCATTGACGAGCTGCTTGAGGGCGGTTCGCTCTATTGGGTCATCAAGGGCAATATCCAGTGTCGCCAGCGACTGCTGGATGTCCGCCCCTTTACGGATGAAGCTGGTATCAGCCGCTGTCATTTCGTGCTGGAACCGAAGATCGTTCCAACGGAATGGCAACCGCGCCGCGCATTTCAGGGCTGGCGTTATCTGAGCGAGAACGAAGTGCCACGTGATGAAGCGGCCGGAAAATCGGGCAGGGCTGCACTCCCCGCCGAGCTGCGTCAGGAACTGGCCGCACTCGGACTGCTCTGAGCAATTTACCCAGAATCAAAAAGGCCCACCGAAAATCGGCGGGCCTTTGTTTTATTCGGCTCATTCCGGGTCAGTTTTCAATCGTCACGCGAACGGTGATCGTATTGGAATTGACCGGCAGCGTCATGCGCATCCGCGCGCGGGGCTGGGCAAGCCGCTTGTTGCGGGCAGCGTGGCTGACCAGCAGGCCAACGAGATCACGGGTTTGAAACCCGGTGCCGCGGCGCACATCGGCAATCCGCAATGCGGCTTGCTTGAGTGTCTGCACGGAGAACAGGCCGCCGAGTGCAGGCGCACGGGTTTCTTCATGAGACCAGACGGTCTTCAGCGGTGGTTGTACGTAAGTGTCTTTCATATTGGACATCTCGAAACCCTCTACGCTTTACAAAATTCGGGTTTGAAGCTGTTGCGAGGGGCGAAAGTCCCCTCGCGATTGATCAGTTAGCGACGGCATAGCAGCCGAAGCTCTTCTTCTTCAGAGAAGCACAAGCATCCCATGCGGCCTGCTTCGAGTTGAAGCCGACGAAACGGGCACGGTAGTAAGTGGCGCTGCCCTTGCTGAATGTTTCCGTGTACGGCGACGCACTGCGCAGCGCGCCACCGACAGACGAGGAAGCCTTGGCAAGCATGTCGCGGGCCTGGCCTTCGCTCGGCAGAGAACCGATCTGGATAGCCCAGCCGCCCGCAGACGGTGCCGACGCAGTCGTGACCGGATCAACGTCCTGCTGTGACTGTGCCTGCGCTTGTGCCTGCAACGTGCCGGATGGGATTTTGGCCTTCGGCGTCGGGCGAATGGCGGCCTGTGCAGCGAGAGCTGCCGGACGGGCGGTCGGCGCGGCAAGGGCGAGCACCTGCGGCTGGTCCGCATCGCCTTCACCGGATTCGCTATTGATCGTGTCGCTAACCGTTTCCACGCGGGCGACCGGAACCGGCGCATGTCTTGCCTTCGGCAGATCGACAGCGGCAACGGTTTGCGGCACGTCATTCGTTGCGGCAATAAGGGCGTCAGTGCTACGACCGCGTGTTGCCTTCGGCAGATACTGACGGATGAGCTGCGCCATATGGGCGTCGCGGCTTGCGCCGGTATTGCCGCCCATGACGACGGCGACGATGCGGCGGCCATCGAGATTGACCGACGAAACGAGGTTGTATCCGGAAGCATTGGTGTAGCCGGTCTTGATGCCGTCCACGCCTTCAATGCGGCCGAGCAGGCGGTTGTGACCGTTGATGGTCTGGCCGCGATAAACGAAGCTGCGGCGCGAGAAATATGCGAATTCACGCGGGAAATGCTGACGCAGCGCAATGCCGAGGATCGCCATGTCGCGCGCCGTGGAATGCTGCGCCATGTTTGGAAGGCCGGAAGCATTGCGGAACGTGGTATTGCGCATGCCGAGACGGCGTGCCTTCGCGGTCATCATCTGGGCAAAACGCTCTTCCGAGCCGCCAATATATTCGCCGACGGCCGTTGCCGCGTCATTGGCAGATTTGGTGACCATCGCAAGCGCCGCATCTTCGGCGCGAATGGTTTGCCCCGGACGGAAGCCAATCTTTGTTGGCGGACGCGCGCGGGCGTAAGCCGACACAGGAATCGGCGTGTCGCGATTGATGCGCCCGGCCTGCATGGCTTCAAACAGCATATAGAGCGTCATCATCTTGGTCAGCGAAGCGGGATAACGCTGCGCATCGGCATTCGCAGCAAAGAGCGTCTTGCCCGTATTGGCGTCGACAACGATTGCTGCATATCTGTCGCTTGCGGCAATGGCCGGTATGGTGGTGGAGGCTGTCGAACAGCCCGTTACGGTCGCGAGAAGAAGCGTAGCCTGCGCCGCTTTTTTCAGGGCATATGCGACTTTACTGAATGCCATACGCACGGTGATGACCCTACCTGTATTCCGGAATTTTTAAGCTGAGGCGCAAAAGGCACACAGCAATCTAATTCCACCACCCTAATGTCATCAGCGTTACTAATCCGTTTATGGTAAGCGGGTCGTTCACAAATATCCGAAATTTTTTGGCCGCCCCGCGTTGCTAGCAGCTTTGATCACGCATTTATGAAGAACTTTTTGCGCCGGCGTGGGGCCCATCCGGGCAAAATTCCGGGGGTGCATTCAGCAGAAAGCGTTAGCAATCCGGGCGTTGACCTATATTAGTTGTGTCAAGGGGCTCGCTGGTAATAAGTCTCGGTTGCAAGTGCCATTGAAGGGCTTAAAATCAGCGGGAGAAGACCTACATATTGAGGCAGGGCGGGGTCGACAGATGGGCATTTGGGTACAGGTTTCATGAGGCATTTCAATACAATCATGCAAAGCAAGACCGATGGCGGGAACGGGCCGGAAAACGGCACCGTTGTGGTCACGCGCACGCAGCCTAAAACCAAGAAGCCCAGCCTCTATCGTGTCCTGCTTCTAAACGACGACTACACCCCCATGGAGTTCGTCGTACATGTCCTGCAGCGTTTTTTCCAAAAAAGCCTTGATGATGCCACGCGCATCATGCTGCATGTTCACAATCACGGTGTCGGTGAATGCGGAGTATTTACATATGAAGTCGCCGAGACCAAAGTGAGCCAGGTCATGGATTTTGCCCGCCAGAATCAGCATCCGCTGCAATGCGTGATGGAGAAAAAGTGAGGTCTTATGCCATCGTTCTCCCCCAGCCTTGAAAGGGCACTGCATCAAGCCCTGACCATCGCAAACGAGCGGCATCACGAATATGCCACGCTCGAACATTTATTGCTTGCCCTGATCGACGATCAGGATGCTGGCGCAGTGATGCGCGCCTGCAACGTCGATCTGGAGCACCTCAAGCGCGTCGTTACTGATTATATCGACCGCGAACTGGATAATCTCGTCACCGGCTATGACGAGGATTCAAAACCGACGGCCGCCTTCCAGCGTGTGATCCAGCGCGCTGTCATTCACGTTCAGTCTTCGAATCGCGAGGAAGTAACGGGCGCTAACGTGCTCGTCGCCATTTTCGCGGAGCGGGAAAGCCATGCTGCCTATTTCCTTCAGGAACAGCAGATGACCCGTTACGATGCCGTGAACTATATTTCGCACGGCATCTCCAAGCGTCCCCAGAGCAACGAAACGCGTTCGCCACGCGGAGCTGAAAGCCCGAGCGAAGAACAGCGTCCCGGTGGAGATCAGGAAGAGGGACCGAAGAAAAAGCAGGACGCCCTGTCCGCTTACTGCGTCAACCTCAACGAGAAAGCCAAGGCCGGACGTATCGATCCGTTGATCGGTCGCGACAGCGAAATCAGTCGGACGATCCAGGTCCTTTGCCGCCGCTCGAAGAACAACCCGCTTTATGTGGGTGATCCCGGCGTCGGCAAGACTGCCATTGCCGAGGGTCTCGCAAAGCGTATCGTGGAGGGGCAGGTTCCCGAAGCGCTTGCCGACGCGACGATTTTCTCGCTCGACATGGGCACACTTCTGGCTGGAACGCGCTATCGCGGTGACTTTGAAGAACGTCTGAAGCAGGTCGTCAAGGAGCTTGAAGAGTTTCCCGGTGCGGTTCTGTTCATCGACGAAATTCACACGGTCATCGGCGCTGGCGCGACTTCGGGCGGCGCGATGGATGCATCGAACTTGCTCAAGCCAGCGCTGTCATCCGGCGCGATCCGTTGCATCGGATCGACGACCTATAAGGAATATCGCCAGTTCTTTGAGAAGGACCGGGCCCTTGTGCGTCGCTTCCAGAAGATCGACGTCAACGAGCCGTCGATCCCGGACGCTATCGAGATCATGAAGGGTCTGAAGCCCTACTTCGAGGATTTCCATAAGGTCAAATACACGGTCGATGCCATCAAGTCGGCGGTGGAATTGTCCGCCCGCTATATTTCGGATCGCAAGCTGCCCGATAAGGCCATCGACGTGATCGATGAAACCGGTGCCAGCCAGATGCTGTTGCCGGAAAACAAGCGCAAGAAGACCATCGGCGTGAAGGAAATCGAAGCGACCATCGCGACGATGGCCCGTATCCCGCCGAAGTCCGTCTCGAAGGATGACGAACTCGTCCTGTCGCATCTGGATGCGGAACTGAAGCGCGTCGTCTATGGTCAGGATCTGGCTATCGAAGCGCTGTCGGCCTCGATCAAGCTGGCCCGTGCGGGGCTGCGTGAACCGGACAAGCCAATCGGCTCCTATCTGTTCTCCGGCCCTACCGGCGTCGGCAAGACGGAAGTCGCCAAGCAGCTTGCCACCTCGCTTGGTGTTGAGCTTCTGCGTTTCGACATGTCGGAATATATGGAGCGCCATACGGTTTCGCGGCTCATCGGTGCGCCTCCCGGCTATGTCGGTTTCGACCAGGGCGGTCTTTTGACCGACGGTGTCGATCAGCATCCGCATTGCGTGCTGCTGCTCGACGAAATCGAGAAGGCGCATCCGGACCTCTACAACATTCTGTTGCAGGTCATGGATCATGGCTCGCTGACCGACCATAACGGCAAGAAGATCGATTTCCGCAATGTGATCCTGATCATGACCACCAATGCCGGTGCGTCGGATATGGCCAGAGCGGCAATCGGTTTCGGCTCCACGCGGCGTGAAGGCGACGATATGGAAGCGATCAACCGGCTGTTCACGCCGGAGTTCCGCAACCGTCTTGATGCGATCATTCCGTTCGGTCCGCTGCCGGTTCCGGTCATTCATCAGGTCGTGCAGAAGTTCGTTCTGCAGCTCGAAGCACAGCTTGCCGAACGTGGTGTCACCTTCGAACTGACCGAAGGCGCAATCGCATGGCTGGCCGACAAGGGTTATGACGAACGCATGGGTGCGCGTCCGCTTGGACGTGTCATTCAGGAACACATCAAGAAGCCATTGGCCGATGAAGTGCTGTTCGGAAAGCTCAAGCATGGCGGCACCGTGCGCGTCGACGTGATCACCAAGGCGGACGGCAAGACCGACCTGTCGCTGGAATCGGTCGCCGAGCAGCCGGTGAAGCCGAAGAAGGACATTCCGGCGGAGAAGAAGATTTCTCCTCGTCGGAAGGCCGCTCCGAAAAAGGCTGAAAAGGAAAAGGTTCTGGCCGGTAAGGACGAACCAGCTCCGAAACCAGCCGCCAAGGCGGCCCCTAAAGCTTCAGCCACCAAGTCGTCGGTGCCGAAAGTGCCGCGCAAGAAGTAAAAAACGTGAACAAACGGCCCCTCTTTGGAGGGGCCGTTTTCGTTTGAAGTTTAAACTTATCGATCCTCAATCGATTCTATTCTAACGTGGCTTTATGCCAGCGACTCAACTTCCCAACCACTCTCCTGAACATGACATGACATCAGCGCATAGCGGTCAGCACTTGCGCTGGTTCCTGCGCGGTTGCGGGCGCATTGTCAGCATTCCGTCTATCCTGCTGATGAGTTCGTTTGTCGGCTTTGCCGGGCTTGCTATCGAAAGCGGCATCTCGGTCGGGCAGGCGGTGTTCATGACGCTGACCATCTGGGCGCTGCCCGCCAAGGTCGTGCTGATCGGCGCTATCAGTGCGGGGGCGACATTGCCTGCCGCTGCACTCGCTGTCGGCCTGTCGTCCGTGCGATTGATGCCGATGGTAGTAGCGCTTCTGCCGGAACTCAAAGGACCGAACACGCGCAAGCTGACCCTGGCGGCGCTTTGCCATTTCGTGGCCGTGACGGCCTGGGTTATGGCGATGGAAGAGTTGCGCAACATTCCACGCGATATGCGCACCAGCTATTTTGCCGGGATCGGCTCGGTTCTGGTGGGCACCAATGCGCTGGTGGTGACAATTGTCTATATGCTGTCGTCTTCGTTTCCGCCGGTTGTGTTCGCGGCACTCTTCCTGCTGACGCCAATGTATTTTCTGACCTCGCTCTGGCGGTCGGCACGCGAACGGGCAGGGCAGGTTGCCATGGCGTCCGGCCTGCTGCTGTTTCCGCTCTTTCACCAGTTCATGCCGGGATATGACCTGCTCTGCACGGGCATTGTCGGTGGTCTGATTGCCTTTGGCTTCCACCGGAAGCGCAGCTTGGCGAAGGAGAAGACGCAATGAACTGGGACAGTTTCGACAGCTGGTGGTGGCCGTTCGTCTTCATCATTCTGGCGGGATCGCTGCCAACCTATATCTTCCGTGTCATGGGCGTGATCGTTGGCGGACGAGTGCGCGAGGATTCCGAACTCCTCGTGCTGGTGCGCTGCGTTGCAACGGCGCTGGTCGCTGGCGTGATTGCGCAGCTTATTCTTTATCCGAACGGCGCTCTTGCGGATTCGCCGACCTGGCTGCGGATCGGAGCAGCCGGTGCAGGATTTGCCGCTTATCTGATAGCTGGCAAGCGTTTGCTCGTCGGCATCGCGGTCGCGGAAATCCTGCTGGTTACCGGTCTGTTGACGCTCTAAAGATGAGTCTTATCAGAGTGCTGCGCGGATTTTCTCAGCATTCGCTGAAAGAACGGGGGGATCTTCCATCTGGCCGGTATGCGGCTTGAGAGCGACGCCTTCAAAACGTGGAATGACGTGGAAATGCAGATGATAAACGGTCTGGCCGGAAGCCGGTTCGTTGAACTGCATGACGGTGACGCCATCGGCATTGAATGCCTTTTTCACGGCCTGTGCGATTTTCTGCACGGCTGCGATCACGACAGCCAGCGTTTCCGGCTTGGCGTCGAGCAGGTTGCGCGACGGTGCCTTCGGCACGACCAGCGTATGGCCGGCGCCCTGCGGCATCACATCCATGAAGGCGACGACATCGTCGGTTTCGTAGACGCGGGTAGACGGAATTTCACCGCGCAGGATTTTTGCGAAAATGTTGTTGTCGTCATAGGTGGCAGACATGCGATTCTCTCCAATGCTGGACTTTGCCAAATCTGACCGCATAGAGAGGTGTTAGGCAAGCTTCGATGGTCAGTCTTCGTGGCGATAGGGCGTATGTTCCTCCAGCGCCGCGTGAATCTGTTCAACCTCGCGCCGTTCCCGGTCGAGATAGTCGCGCACCGCATCCCGGAAACTTTCATTGACGATATAATGCGCGGAATGGGTGGTGACAGGCACATAGCCGCGCGCGAGCTTGTGTTCGCCCTGCGCGCCTGCTTCCACCACGCGCAGCTTGCGCTCGATGGCGAAATCGATGGCCTGATGATAGCAGACCTCGAAATGCAGGAAGGGATGATCCTCGATGCAGCCCCAGTGCCTGCCGAACAGCCTGTCGCCGCCGATGAAATTGATGGCGCCTGCAATATAGCGCCCGGCGCGTTTTGCCATGACCAGCAGAATATCCTCGGCCATGGTCTGGCCGATGAGCGAATAGAACTTTCGGTTGAGATAGGGGCGGCCCCATTTGCGGCTGCCTGTATCCATGTAAAAGGCAAAGAAATCGTCCCATACTGCTTCAGTCAGGTCGCTGCCGGTCAGCCATTCGATTTCAATACCGTCGGACAGGGCTTCGCGGCGTTCCTTTTTCAGCGCTTTGCGTTTGCGCGAAACAAGCTCTCCCAAAAAGTCATCATAATTGGAAAAGCCCTTGTTTATAAAATGAAACTGCTGATCTGTCCGATGAAGGAAGCCTGCGCGTTCAAGCGCTTTAATTTCCTCGGGTAGGGCAAAGGTTACATGCGCCGAGGATACGCCTGCCTGATCCGTCAACTCGCGCAAGCCGCCCGCCAGTGCCAGCCGCACGGCTTCGCCGTCATAGGCAATATGGTTCAGCAGGCGCGGCCCGGTTGCGGGCGTGAAGGGAATAGCCGCCTGAAATTTAGGGTAGTAACGTCCGCCCGCGCGTTCAAACGCATCAGCCCAGCCGTGGTCGAAAACATATTCGCCCTGGCTATGTCCCTTCAGATAATTCGGCACGACGCCGAGCAATTCGCCACGATTGTTCTCAAGACGCAGATGACGCGGCAGCCAGCCAGCCTTTCGGGAAACGGAACCCGATTCCTCCAACGCGGACAGGAAAGCGCGGGTCGTAAAAGGATTATAATTCGCATCCTGCCGGGAGGCCCCGGCAAGACTGTTCCACTCGTCTTCCGTAAATTCGCTGATATTTTCAACGATGCGGAGAACGAAGCTTTCTTCACTGTGCGGATCTTCGTCGTTCACCGCAAATCCTTTGCTCTCAGGCGACCAGTGAGCGAGGGTCGAACCCTTCGAACGTGATCTGTTCGACATTGAGTTCGCTGTGCTTCTGCATTTCCCGGTCGCGCACGGTCCAGCTGATCACCGGCATATGCAGTTTTTCGCGCACGAAGGTGACGAACGGGTTCGGCAGGTGGTGCACATTATAGGATACGAAGGAAATGCCATGCGCGAGCATGGAGAAATGCGCCTCGAAATCCTGTGTACGCATGCCTTCCGCGGTCAGCCCGCCCGGAATCCCCGGCGCGTCGCTTGCGAAGCGGCGGATCAGATGATGATCGAACGACATGATGGCCGCTTCGCCCTTGTATCCGGCAAGTTCGCGGGCAACCGCTGCGACCAGCCCGTCGTCACGGCCTTCGATGCCTTTCAGCTCGATCACCAGCGGAACACGACCATCGACCAGATCAAGCATCTGGCGGAGCGTTGGCACCCGCTCAGCGGTGTCGCCGACATGAAGCGCGGTTGCTTCAGAAAGCGTCAGCTCACTGATACGCCCCTCGCGTCCGGCGAGACGCTGCAGGTCGTCGTCATGGAAAACAACCACGCCGCCGTCTTTCGTCAGATGCACGTCGCATTCGATGGCGAAGCCAGCCTTGGCGGCAGCTTCAAAGGCGGCGAGCGTGTTTTCCCAACGGGTCTTGTTCAGATCATGCAATCCGCGATGCGCGATAGGGCGCTTTGCGAGCCAGTCGATGGAGGACATTATGCAACCTCGATAATCGCTTCGACTTCAACCGGTGCGTTGAGTGGCAGGCTGGCGACGCCGACAGCGGAACGTGCATGTTTGCCCGCATCGCCCAGAACGGCGACGAGCAGATCGGACGCGCCATTGGCGACGAGATGCTGTTCAACGAAATCGGCGGTCGAAGACACGAACACGGTGATCTTCACGATCCGCTTGATCTTCTCAAGGTCGCCGAGTGCAGCCTTGGCCTGTGCCAGAATGTTCACGGCGCAGGCGCGCGCTGCAACCTGACCATGGGCCACCGTCAATTTGTCGCCAACCTGGCCGGTATGCACAAGTTTGCCATTTTCCAGCGGCAGCTGGCCCGAAGTGAGCAAAAGCGAGCCTGTTTCAGCAAAGGGAACATAGTTTGCGGCCGGTGCGGCCGCTACCGGCAAAGATATACCCAGGTTTTTCAGGCGGCTTTCGATCGTATCGGTCATTGCATTAATCCTTGCTTGCAAAGGGACTTCTCCGTCACCCTATAGGCAGAATCGGTGAAGCTTTTGGGAAGGGTGCGTTTTTTGCCTCGCTTCCGCCACGAGTTTTTTTATCATGCTTGTCAACTCATCGGGAGATTCATGTATGCGTTTTTTGAAGCCGGGTTTTAAGGTGGCTGTTGCTGCAAGTGGAACCGCTGCCTGTGTGTGGGCTGGACTTGCGAGCGTGGCCCAAGCGGCTTCGACGGTAACGCTGGTTCCGCACCGCGCCGTTTACGATTTGACGCTGGACCGCGCCGATGAAAAGTCGGGAATCAGTGGCCTGACGGGCCGCATGGTGTACGAGTTCAACGGATCGGCCTGCGAAGGCTATACCACCAACTTCCGTTTTGTGACCCGCATCGACATGGAAGAACAGCCGCAGCGTGTGACCGATCAGCAGACGACAACGTTTGAAGGTAATGACGGCAAGAGCTTCCGCTTCGTCAACAAGACCTTTGTCGACAAGGAACTTGTCAAGGAAGTGCGGGGCGATGCCAAGCTTGAGGGTGGCAAGACGGTCGTGGAACTTTCAAAGCCGAAGGAAAACAAGATCGATCTGCGCGCAACGCAATTTCCGACGCAGCATATGGAAGAGTTGATCGGCAAGGCGGAAGCAGGCGAGAAGTTCTATCAGACGTCGCTGTTCGATGCCTCTGAAGATGCCGACCGCGTGGTCGCCACCACGGTCGTCGTCGGCAAGGGGCAGAATCCATCCGATGACGAAACCAAGTTCATGGGCAAGTTTTCCAAGGATCCGGTCTGGCCCGTGACGATTGCCTATTTCGATGACAAGGAAAAACAGGACGGACTGCCGATCTACCGCATCAATTTCAAACTTTACCGCAACGGCATCACCCGCGACCTCACCATGGACTATGGTGACTTTGCCATGCGCGGCAAGCTGGTGAAGCTCGATGTATTCGACAAGGCTGACCAGAAGGCCGGCTGTAAATAGTAAATCTAAAGTGACATAGATTTATATTGAGGCTACAATGCTAAGCATTGTGGCCTTTTTCTATTAATTTATCGGATTTTTATATGAAAAAGATAGTTTTTGCATTGCTGCTATCCTTGCTTGGCGTTTCTTTCTCGTAGAATTTCCGCCTTCGGGAAACCTGGTCGCGTCGCAAGCGTTGAAACGCCTTCATCCTGCGACCGGATTGCGGTATGTTGGTCAAACGACTTGCAATTCATGGCGCGATCGGTTAACAGCGCGCCTATTCCACACACGGGATTGGGCTTTTGTCGGGAGAAATCCGGCAAAAACCTCCGGTGGCGAGCAATCGCCTCAGCCCGTGGAGGTTAAACCGGAAAAGGAAAATAAAGATGGCATTGCCTGATTTCAGCATGCGCCAGCTTCTGGAAGCTGGTGTTCACTTCGGCCACCAGACCCACCGCTGGAACCCGAAAATGGCGCCTTTCATCTATGGCGCTCGTAATAACATCCACATCATGGACCTGTCCCAGACCGTTCCTCTGCTGCACAACGCGCTGAAGATCGTTTCGGACACCGTTGCTCGCGGCGGTCGCGTTCTGTTCGTCGGCACGAAGCGTCAGGCTTCGGACATCATCGCCGATGCAGCAAACCGTTCAGCCCAGTACTACGTCAACGCCCGCTGGCTCGGCGGCATGATGACCAACTGGAAGACGATCTCCAACTCGATCCAGCGTCTGCGCAAGCTCGACGAACTTCTGGCCGGCGAAGGCCAGGGCTTCACCAAGAAGGAACTTCTGAACCTTCAGCGTGAGCGTGAAAAGCTTGACCGCGCACTCGGTGGCATCAAGGACATGGGTTCGGTTCCTGACCTGATCTTCATCATCGACACCAACAAGGAAGCAATTGCTATCCAGGAAGCCAAGCGTCTTGGCATTCCGGTTGTTGCCGTGATCGACTCGAACTGCGATCCGGACCAGATCGACTACCCGATCCCGGGCAACGACGATGCCGCACGCGCTATCTCGCTCTATTGCGATCTGGTTGCACGCGCTGCTCTCGACGGTATTGCGCGCCAGCAGGGTGCAATGGGCATCGACATCGGTGCGCAGGCTGAAGCCCCGGTTGAGCCAGCTCTCGAAGCTCCGGCTGAAGGCGCTTAATCAGCGCATGATTTCATCCATCCGTCATATCTCTGATAGAGGCGGATGGATAATCTCGTTTCATTCCGGCGCAAGGGCGTGATTCCGAAGCACGTTTGACGGTTTTCGGGCAAAACACGCTACCTCAAAATAGCGCCGGTTCAAAGTTGGCACACCCATTCGGTGTGCCTTCGCTTTCGTGAAAGGCGACACAATGAGCATTTCCGCATCTCAGGTTAAAGAACTCCGCGAACTGACCGGCGCTGGCATGATGGACTGCAAGGCGGCGCTTGCAGAAACCAATGGTGACATCGAAGCTGCTGTCGATTGGCTGCGCGCCAAGGGCATTGCAAAGGCCGACAAGAAGGCTGGTCGTACGGCTGCCGAAGGTCTGGTTGGCGTTGCATCTTCCGGCAATAAGGCTGTTGTCGTTGAAGTCAACTCCGAAACCGACTTCGTTGCCCGCAACGACGCTTTCCAGGATCTGGTTCGCAAGATCGCAAAGGCTGCTCTGGCTACCGACGGTTCGACCGAAGCCGTGGCCAACGCCAATGTTGACGGCAAATCCGTTACCGAAACTGCCAAGGACGCAGTTGCAACCATCGGCGAAAACATCAGCTTCCGTCGTTCGGCAGCTCTGAGCGTTCCGCAGGGTACGGTTGCAACCTACATCCACAACGGCGTTGCTGATGGTCTCGGCAAGCTCGGCGTTCTGGTTGCTATCGAAACCGCTGGCGATGCAGAAGCTGCAAATGCATTCGGTCGTCAGGTTGCAATGCACGTTGCTGCTATCAACCCGCTCGCGCTGACCGCTGAAGACGTTGATCCGGCTGCCGCCGAACGCGAAAAGTCGATCTTCATCGAGCAGGCTCGTGAATCCGGCAAGCCGGACAATATCATCGAAAAGATGATCGAAGGCCGTATGCGCAAGTTCTATGAAGAAGTTGTTCTTCTGTCGCAGGCTTTCGTCATCAATCCGGATCTGACGGTTGCAGCTGCCCTCAAGGAAGCTGAAAAGACCATCGGCGCTCCGGCCAAGATCGTCGGCTTTGCCCGCATCGCACTCGGCGAAGGCATCGAAAAGGAAGAAAGCGATTTCGCTGCTGAAGTCGCCGCTGCAGCCAAGGGCTGATGCGCTGAAAGCGTATTTGCGCTTTCAGAACAGGCTTTAGCCTGAAAAGGCTTTTGATTATGAAGGGCATCGCGTGACAACGCGATGCCCTTCGTGTATCGGAACGCAACACAATCACTTTATTTCGATCAGTGGAGAGCATTCCATGTCCGGCAAGCCCGCCTATAAGCGCGTCCTTTTGAAAGCCTCGGGCGAGGCATTGATGGGCAGTCAGGGCTTCGGCATCGATGTTTCCGTTGCAGACCGGATCGCCAACGATATCAAGCAGGCGCGCCAGTTGGGCGTCGAAGTCGGCGTGGTGATCGGCGGCGGTAATATTTTTCGCGGTGTAGCCGTGGCGTCCAAGGGCGGCGACCGCGTGACCGGCGATCATATGGGCATGCTCGCGACGGTGATCAATTCGCTGGCGCTACGTACATCGCTGCACAAGATCGGCGTCGATGCCGTTGTTCTCTCCGCCATAGCAATGCCGGAAATCTGCGAGAGTTTTTCGCAGCGTCAGGCAACGGCCTATATGGACGAGGGCAAAGTGGTGATTTTCGCAGGCGGCACCGGCAATCCGTTCTTCACGACCGATTCAGCGGCAGCATTGCGCGCGGCGGAGATTGAAGCGGATGCGCTGTTGAAGGGCACGCAGGTTGACGGCATCTATTCGGCTGATCCGAAAAAGGACCCGACCGCGACGCGTTTCGACACGCTCACCCACAAGGAAGTTCTCGATCGCGGCCTGGCCGTCATGGATACGGCAGCAGTCGCCCTTGCGCGCGAGAACAACATTCCGATAATAGTCTATTCCATCCATGAAAACGGCGGCTTGGCCGAAATTCTGCAAGGCAAGGGACGCTGCACGATCGTTTCCGATAATTGATCAACGATGATCGTTCACATGTCTTGCTGCGTATCGAAGGAGAATATGCATGAGTGATGCTTTTGACATCAACGACCTGAAACGCCGCATGGAAGGCGCAGTCAACTCTTTGAAGCACGATCTGAATGGTCTTCGCACCGGTCGCGCTTCCGCCAGCCTGCTTGAGCCGATCACCATCGAAGCCTATGGCGCGACGATGCCGATCAATCAGGTTGCCAATATCACGGTTCCAGAATCGCGCATGCTTTCAGTCTCCGTGTGGGACAAGAGCATGGTTGGCGCTGTCGAGCGGGCTATCCGTGATTCCGGTCTGGGCCTCAACCCGATTACCGACGGCATGACGCTGCGTATTCCGCTGCCGGAACTGAACGAACAGCGCCGCAAGGAACTGGTCAAGATCGCGCATCAATATGCCGAGCAGGGCCGTATCGCCGCTCGCCATGTGCGTCGCGATGGCATGGACACGTTGAAAAAGCTGGAGAAGGACGGCGACATCAGTCAGGATGACAGCCGCGTTCTGTCCGAAAAGGTGCAGAAGTTGACCGACGACACCATCGCCGAAATGGATAAGGTTGTTGCCGTCAAGGAAGGCGAAATCATGCAGGTCTAGGACCTGCGTGATTTTGACAAAGGAGAGCCAGGAATGTCCGATCCGCGCCACATCGCCATTATTATGGATGGCAATGGCCGTTGGGCGAAGGCGCGTGGCTTGCCGCGTAGCGCCGGGCATCGTGCTGGCGTGGAAGCGCTGCGCGAAACGGTGCGGGCGGCGGGTGATCGCGGTCTTGGCTATCTCACGCTTTTTGCGTTCTCTTCCGAAAACTGGTCGCGACCGAGCGGCGAGGTCAATGACCTGCTCGGTCTGCTCAAGCTTTTCATCCGTCGCGATCTTGCCGACCTTCATCGTAACAATGTGAAGGTCAGCATCATCGGCGAGCGGGAAGGGCTGGCCGACGATATTCGCGGGCTGCTCACCGAGGCGGAAGCCCTGACCCGCCGCAACACCGGCCTCAATCTGGTAATTGCCTTCAATTACGGTTCGCGCGACGAAATTGTGCGGGCAGTCAAGAGTCTGGCGCGTGATGTTGCTGCCGGTCGTCTGGACCCCGCGTCGATTTCCGCCGAGCTGCTCTCGGCCAATCTCGATACCGCTTCCATGCCCGATCCAGACCTAATCATCCGCACGAGCGGCGAGATGCGGCTGTCGAATTTTCTGCTTTGGCAGGCCGCCTATGCGGAATTTCTGTTTCTGCCCGGTCACTGGCCGGATTTCCGCCCGGCCGATCTCGATGCTGCCTATGAGGTGTTCCGCCAGCGTGAGCGCCGTTTTGGCGGCGTTGAAACGCGGAGCAGTCTGCCAACCAGCCTCGAAGATTGCGAAGAGGGTAACCGGGCTATCGGGCAATAAATGTCATGATGGATTGTTTCGCTGCCATGCATCTTCATTGCCCTGTTCCATCGCATCGCATACCCTGACGCAGCGTAAGCCGAAAGGTCTCAATGTCCAATCTGCAAACCCGTATTCTCACCGCCATTGTGCTCGGCGCAGCCGCCTTATGGCTTACCTGGGTAGGCGGGTTGGGTTTCACGCTTTTCGCAATCGCTATCGGTCTGGCGATGTTCTACGAATGGACGGCCCTGAGCGCTCCGCGTCAAACATTGTTTTCGCGGGTTTTCGGCTGGGTCTGGCTGGTCCTGACAGCCATTCTTCTGATTCTGGATCGCAGCGCGTTGCTGACCATCGGTACGCTTCTGCTTGGAACACTGATTCTTCTCGCCACCCAGTGGAAAACCGGTCGGGCCTGGCCTGCAGCCGGGCTTTTCTACGCCGGGTTTTCGGCAATATCGCTCTCGCTTTTGCGCGGTGACGAGCCATTCGGCTTTACGGCCATCGTCTTTCTGTTCGCCGTCGTCTGGTCCACGGACATCGCAGCCTATTTCAACGGTCGCGCCTTGGGCGGGCCAAAGCTCGCGCCGCGTTTTTCCCCCAACAAGACATGGTCTGGCGCCATTGGCGGCGCTGCTGCTGCTGTTGCAGGCGGCATTCTGGTCGCTTCGCTTGTGGCAACGCCCGGCAGCCTGATCGTGCCGCTTCTGGCGCTTCTGCTCTCTATCGTTTCGCAGATCGGCGACCTGGCGGAATCCTGGGTGAAGCGCCAGTTCGGCGCCAAGGATTCGGGTCGCCTTCTGCCGGGACATGGCGGCGTGCTGGACCGTGTGGATGGGCTTGTCGCCGCTGCTGCACTTCTATACCTCTTTGGTGCCGTGATTGCAGAGCCGGATGTGCCATCTGCTATCTTTTTCAGTTTCTAAGCGGCAGGCGATTCGTAGAGTACGAGGATCGGCGCGCCAATCCAGGCTGCGATCGATCAACGGGTGATTTGTAAGGAGTAGTGATTTGCAGGAGGCTCTGGCCTTTTTCTTCGGCGGTGAAAGCCTGCTTGTCGGGACAATTGTACCGTTCCTTTTCGTTCTTACAGTCGTCGTATTCGTGCATGAGATGGGGCATTATCTGGTGGCGCGATGGTGCGGCATCGGTGCGCAGGCCTTTTCAATTGGCTTTGGTCCGGAACTTCTCGGCTTTACTGATCGTCGGGGCACGCGCTGGAAGCTCTCAGCCATTCCGCTTGGCGGCTATGTGAAGTTCATCGGCGATGAAAGCGAAACCAGTTCGCCCGTCGGTGTGGATAGCAATGTGCTGAGCGAGGAAGATCGTAAGCGCGCGTTTCATACCCAACCGGTCTGGAAGCGTGCGGCAACGGTTTTTGCCGGTCCGGCCTTCAACATCATTCTGACGATTGTCATTTTCAGCGTGTTCTTTGCGCTTTATGGGCGGCAGATCGCTGATCCGCTGATTGCGGGCGTACAACCCAATAGTCCTGCGGCTGCCGCCGGGTTTGAACCGGGTGACCGCTTTATCAGTGTCGAGGGCGAGAAGATCACCACTTTTGCCGATGTGCAGCGCATCGTTTCGGGCCGGGCAGGCGACACGCTCGACTTTACGGTCGAGCGCGGCGGCAAGATGGTGGATCTCAAGGCAACGCCCGCGACCGTTGAACGCGTAGACCCACTTGGCAACAAGGTGAAGCTCGGCGCCATCGGTGTCGAGACCACGGAAGCGGTCGGCAATTTCCGCCGCATTGAATATGGTCCGCTCGAATCAGTCGGGCAGGCGGTGATGGAGACCGGCTTCATCATCAGCCGCACGGGTGAGTTTTTCACACGTTTTGCTTTTGGCCGTGAGGATAAGTGCCAGCTCGGCGGGCCAGTCAAGATTGCCAATATGGCGAGCAAGGCTGCAAGTGCCGGCTTTGACTGGTTGATACAATTGACGGCTATGCTGTCCATTGGGATCGGGCTTTTGAACCTGTTTCCCCTGCCGCCGCTGGATGGCGGGCATCTGGTTTTCTATGCTGTGGAGGCAATCAAGGGCAGCCCGGTGTCACCTGGAGCGCAGGAGATTTTCTACCGCATTGGATTCCTTCTTGTGATGGGATTTATGGGGTTCGTACTTTTCAACGACCTCTTTGCCTGCTAGATCAATTGCCGACTGTCTCAGGCAGCGGTCCTCGGAATTGAAATCTTGGGGGATGACGATCTTGGGGTTTATTGGCTAGACCGGCCTGCTCGGTTAAGCTGACTGCACAGAGACGACTCTTTGTCCGACGGAGGCCGGGCGAGGTGTTAAACAGAAGTGAACATTGGGAGCGACGACCGGAAAAGCTAAGCAATCTGTTTACCATAACTTACAATTCGCGTGGCACGGATGCCACGCTTGTTGCCTAAGTAAACAGAATTTAACCGCAACGCTTGCTTGTATGGAAAAACCGGCTAATACGGTTGTATCTGTACGCATTTTTCTGGGTTCATCGTCCCGGGGACAGAAACGAAGGTTCGGAAAGCCTATGACGGCAAGTTCTAAATTCTTTGGCGCCGCGTCCGCGCTCGCCATGTCGGTGGCTCTAGTGGCTTCGGGTACTGCTGCGCTCTCGCTCGCATCCGTGAATGTCGCGGAAGCTGCCGTTGTGAGCCGTATCGATGTTCGTGGCAACACACGCGTTGATGCTCAGACCATTCGCGACAACATCGACATTCGTCCGGGCAAGGCCTTCACCAGCGCTGATATCGATGCTGCGGTGAAGCGTCTTTTCGCTATGGGGCTGTTTTCCGATGTTCGCATCAACCAGTCCGGCAGCACGCTTGTCGTCAATGTGAGCGAGCGTTCCGTGGTCAACAATGTCCTGTTCCAGGGCAACAAGAAGATCAAGGATCCCGACCTGACGCGCGCCGTCCAGCTGAAGCCGCGTTCGCCTTACGATGCGGCGATAATGGAGTCGGACAAGGAAGCCATCAAGGCTGCCTATGCACATATCGGACGCAGCGATGCGACCGTGAATGCACGCACCGTCGATCTCGGCCAGGGTCGTGTTAACGTTGTCTACGAAGTCAACGAAGGCTCGCGCACCAAGATCGCCAATATCGAATTCGTTGGCAATCAGGCTTATAGCGGTCGTCGTCTGCGCGATGTCATCTCCACCAAGCGTTCGAACCCGCTGTCGTGGCTGACCCGCAATGACGTTTACGACGAAGGCCGTTTGCAGGCTGATGAGGAAACGCTGCGCCGTTTCTATTACAATCGTGGTTACGCGGATTTCCGCGTCGTGTCGTCGAATGCGGTTCTCGACCCGTCGACCAATGAATATACGATTACGATCACGGTCGATGAAGGTCAGCGTTATACCTTCGGCGACGTGAGCGTTGAAAGCACCGTCGATGGCGTCAATACCGATGCCCTGACCGGTCTCGTAAAGACCCGTTCGGGTCGCGCCTACAGCGCCAAGGAAGTTGAAGATTCCGTTCTGGCTGTGACCGAGAGCGTCGCCGGTAGCGGCTATGCCTTCGCCAAGGTCGAACCGCGTGGCGATCGTAACTTCGAAAACCGCACGATTTCAGTTGTCTATAGCGTCGATCAGGGTCCGCGCGCTTACATCCAGCGCATTGAAATTCGCGGTAATGACAAGACCCGCGATTACGTGATTCGTCGTGAGTTCGACATGAATGAAGGCGATGCCTTCAATCAGGTCATGGTGCAGCGCGCCAAGCGCCGCCTCGAAGCTCTGGACTTCTTCCAGACGGTCAATATCTCGACCGCTCCAGGTTCCGAGCCGGATCAGGTGATTCTGGTTGTGGACGTTGTCGAAAAGTCGACCGGTGAATTCTCTATCGGCGGCGGTTACACCACCGGCGGCGAAACGCCGGGTGCGTCGGTCGAAGGTGCGATCACCGAGCGTAACTTCCTCGGTCGCGGCCAGTATATTCGTCTAAGCGCCGGTGCCGGTCAGGACGATATGCGCAATTATGGTCTGTCCTTCACAGAACCGTATTTCCTTGGCTATCGCATTTCGGCTGGCTTCGACGTGTTCCGCCGCAGCTATCGCGTGAACGACGACTACGATGTCGAGCAGACCGGCGGTACGATTCGTTTTGGTCTTCCGGTCACGGAGAACTTCTCGGTCGGTCTCGCTTACAACTTGGTTCAGGAAAAGTACGACCTGTTCCGCGATAACATTGATGGCTACTATGCACCGGCTCTGGTTGAAGCAGCAGAGAATAGCCCGTGGCTTCGCTCGTCGGTCAGCTATTCGCTGACATATAACACCATCGATGACATGAAGAATCCGCATGATGGCCTTTACGGCAAGTTCACGCAGGAATTCGCTGGTCTTGGCGGTGACGCGAAGTTCTTGAAGACGACCTTCAAGGGTAACTACTACAAGACGCTTGCGCAGGAAGCCGACATCGTCGGTATGCTGGGTGTCGGCGGTGGCTACATCCACGAGTTCGGCGACGACGGCGTCCGTATCTTCGATCTGTTCAAGAACAATTCGGATATCATCCGCGGCTTCAAGTTCAACGGCATTGGTCGTTACCAGGATTCGCAAACCGGTCAGCGCTACTGGATGGGTGGCACGACCTACATCAACGGTACGGCTGAAGTGCAGTTCCCGATGCCTGTCGTACCGGAAAGCCTCGGCATCCGCGGTGCGGTCTTCGCCGATGCGGCCATGCTCTATGGCGGTGACGACGTGCTGGGCGGTCAGCCGGTTCTCGGCGACGACAAGAAGATTCGTGCTTCGGTCGGTCTCAGCCTGATGTGGGCCTCGCCGTTTGGTCCGCTGCGCTTCGACTACGCATTCCCGGTCGCGAAGGCTGATACCGACAAGGTTCAGAACTTCAACTTCGGTGTTTCGACCAAGTTCTAACCGATTTGCCTTTCCCCGGGGCGGCTACGCCCCGGGAGAGAAAGTGTACTGATGGCAGATCCTGTCTTTTTCTCGCCTTCTCGTGAACTCACGATTGGCGATGTTGCTGATTTCACCGGTGCAAGACTTCGTGACCCGAAGCTTGCACCGCGTTCTGTTGAGCGTCTGGCTTCCATGAAGGATGCCGGAGAGGGGTCTCTTATTTTCGTGGAAGGTAAGAAGAACGCCGAATCTCTGGCCGCAATTAAGGCTGCGGGCGTTTTTTGCAAGGAAGACATCGCTCCGAGCGTTCCTTCGCATATGGCTGCGCTGATTACCCGCAACCCTCATCGTGATTTTTCCGCTGTCGGGCGGATGTTGTTTCCAGCGTCGGCCAAGCCGGAAAGCTGGTTCGGCGAAACCGGCATCTCCCCGCAGGCCTTTATTCACCCGTCAGCGCAGATCGAAGATGGCGCGACGATTGAAGCAGGCGCGGTGATCGGCAAGGGCGTTACCGTTGGTTCGGGCACCTTGATCGCTGCCACAGCAGTAATCGGCGAAAACTGCCAGATCGGGCGGGATAGCTATGTTGCGCCCGGCGTTACGATCCAATGCGCCTTTATCGGCAACCGTGTGCTTCTGCACCCGGGAGTTCGCATCGGCCAGGACGGGTTTGGTTATGTGCCCGGTGCCGCCGGGCTTGAAAAAGTCCCGCAGATCGGTCGGGTCATCATTCAGGACAATGTGGAGATCGGAGCCAACACAACGGTTGATCGTGGGTCGCTGAGCGACACGGTGGTCGGCGAGGGCTCCAAGATCGATAACCTCGTGCAGATTGCGCATAATGTGCGTATCGGACGATTCTGTCTCATTGCCGCGCATTGCGGTATTTCCGGAAGTTGCGTGATCGGCGACGGGACCATGCTTGGTGGTCGCGTCGGTCTAGCGGATCACCTTATCATCGGCTCGCGCGTGCAGATTGCAGCCGCGAGCGGCGTTATGAACGATATACCCGATGGAGAACGTTGGGGAGGTCTTCCCGCACGTCCTATCAAGCAGTGGTTCCGCGATATCGCGAACATTCGCAGCATCGGGCAATCAAGAAAGGAGCAATCCTCAGATGAGTGATACGGAACAGACGAAACTCGAAGCGGCGGATATTCAGGAACTTCTGGCCGTGCTTCCGCACCGTTATCCTTTTCTGCTGATCGATCGCGTCGTGAATATCAATGGCGATCTGTCGGCAACCGGCATCAAGAACGTCACGATCAATGAGCCGCATTTTACCGGGCATTTTCCGGAAAAGCCGATCATGCCGGGCGTATTGATCATCGAGGCGATGGCGCAGACCGCTGGAGCCATCTCGTTGCTTCAGCGCAAGACTGGCCGCCCGGGCGTTGTCTATTTCATGACCATCGACAATGCGAAGTTCCGCCGCCCGGTCATTCCAGGTGATCAGTTGCTTCTGCATGTTAAGAAAGTCAAACAGCGCGCCAATATTTCCAAGTATGAATGCGTGGCTGAGGTTGGTGGTGTGAAAGTTGCCGAAGCGGAAGTTGCGGCAATGATTAATGCCGGTGAAGAAAGCCAGTGAGCATTACAATGAAAGAAACAATCATTCACCCCACTGCTCTTGTTGAGCCGGGAGTGGAACTGGGCCAGAGTGTGTCTGTCGGGCCTTTTTGTCATATTCAATCGGGCGCCGTCATTGGCGACAATTCCGTTCTGATGAGCCATGTGGTCGTCACGGGCGGGACCACGCTTGGCGCGGGCGCGAAGGTCTATCCGCATGCTGTTCTCGGTTGCGATCCGCAGAACGGCAAGCACAAGGGTGGCCCAACCACACTCACGGTCGGCGAGAATTGCCTCATTCGAGAAGGCGTCACCATGCATCGTGGCTCGGACAGCGCGCGGGGCTATACTTCGGTGGGTAATGATTGCACTTTCCTCGCTTATGCGCATGTGGCGCATGATTGCGATGTTGGCGATCACGTCACCTTCTCGAACAATGTCATGATCGGCGGTCACACGACCATCGAACACCACGCCATTCTGGGCGGCGGCGCGGCCGTGCATCAGTTCGTGCGCGTCGGCCATCATGCATTTGTCGGCGGTATGGCTGGTGTCGTGGGTGATGTTATTCCTTATGGCATGGTTATTGGCAATCACGCGCATCTCGGCGGCCTTAATATTGTCGGTATGAAGCGTTCCGGCATGCAGCGCGCGGAAATCCACATGCTGCGCCATGCCGTGCGCATGCTGTTCGATCGCACTAAGCCGGTTCGTGATCGCGCTGCCGACGTGCTGGCGGCTTATCCCGATTCTCAGGCGGTTGCCGATATGATAGCCTTCATCAGTGTCGACGCAAAACGCGCCTATACAACGCCACCACTCGACGCGGCTCATGGTGGAGTCGGGCATGACAGCGACGAGAGTTGAGACTTTGGCGCGTCCGTCTCTCGAAGGCGGGCGCGTCGGGATCATTGCGGGCAACGGCCTGTTGCCCATTGCGGTCGCCGAGGCGCTTCAGAACGCCGGTACGCCGCCCTTTATCGTTCCCCTGCGCGAAGAAGCCGACCGGGCGCTCTATAATTACGAGCACCAGGAAATTTCGATGGTCGAGTTCGCAAAGCTTATTCGCTCCATGAAAGCGGCTGGCGTTTCGCATGTCGTTCTCGCAGGCGGTGTGCGCAACAGGCCGCATCTTGGCGATCTAAAGCTCGACTGGCCGACATTGCGGGGCATTCCCTATGTGCTCCGTGCACTGGGGCAGGGCGATGATGCCCTGCTGCGTGCTTTTATCGGGCTGCTGGAATCATTTGGTTTCAAGGTCGTCGGCGCACATGAAGTTGTGCCCGATCTTCTGTCTCCGTCACCTGCGCGTATTCTCACCAAAGTTGCACCAGACGTAAAGGAAACTGCCAATATTAAGCTGGCTATGGAATCGGCCTTGCGACTTGGCGATCTCGACGTCGGCCAGGGTGCGGTTGCAGTTGGCGGTCGCGTCGTGGCGCTGGAAGGCGCGGAGGGCACTGACCTGATGATCGAGCGCGTCCGCGAGCTGCGTGAAGCCGGGCGTATTCCCAAGCGCGGCGGGGTTCTTGTGAAAATGGCCAAACCTCGTCAGGATGAGAGAGCGGATTTGCCAGCCATCGGTATTTCCACTGTGCTGAATGCCAAACGCGCCGGTCTCGCGGGAATTGCGGTCGAGGCGGGTCGTACATTTATCTTAGGCTTCGGCGAAACCATTGCAGCGGCAAATGAAAGCGGTCTCTTCATAGAGACAGTCAGTCGGGACAAGAAGGACGCTTAAACTTGAGTAACACCAGCCGGCCATTGAAAATAGCAATCGTGGCCGGTGAAGAATCCGGCGATCTTCTCGGTGCAGACCTGATTGACGCTTTGCGGCATCAGACCGACAGGCTGGTCGATCTTGTCGGTGTGGGTGGCGATCATCTGGCTGCGCGTGGTCTGAAGACTTTCTTCGATCCGCACGAAATCGCTTTGATGGGGCTTGGCGCAATCATCAAAAACCTGCCGGGGCTAGTGTTGCGCATTCGACAGACGGCGCGGCAGATCGTGGCGGAAAAGCCGGATTGCGTTCTGCTGATCGACAGCCCGGATTTTACCCATCGCGTTGCGAAGAAAATCAGAGCCGCCGATCCTTCCATTCCGATTGTAAAATATATCGCTCCCAGCGTCTGGGCATGGCGTCCGCAGCGTGCACGCGCCATGCGCGCCTATATCGACCATGTGCTGACGGTATTGCCGTTTGAGGTTGACGTGATGGAGCGGCTGAACGGCCCTCAGTCGACTTATGTCGGGCATCGCCTGTCGAGTTATGCGCCTATACTCAATACGCGTGTGGCGCAGCTGGCGCTTGAACCGCAAAGATCGGACGCCGGCAAACACACATTGCTTTTGCTGCCGGGATCACGACGAACGGAAATCCAGATGTTGATGGAGCCGTTCGGCAAGACGGTCGAAGAGCTTTCCCAACGCGTGGAAAAGCTTGAGGTTATACTGCCGACCTTGCCGCGTATCGAAGCGATGGTGCGCGACCTGTCGCGCGCGTGGGCGGTAAAGCCGCTGATCGTCGTCGGTGATGAAGAAAAGTGGAAGGCCTTTGCGCGGGCCGATGCCGCGCTAGCCGCGTCTGGAACCGTATCGCTGGAACTGGCCCTGTCGCGCATTCCCAGCGTGCTTTCCTACAAGGCGGACTGGTTTGCGCGCAAATTTCTGGTGCCGAAGATCACCATCTGGAGCGCGGCATTGCCTAATATCATTGCGGATGAACCGGTGGTGCCGGAGTTTTTCAATGAATTTGTGCGTCCGGGGATGTTGGCCCGCAATGTGGAGCGTTTGATGCGCCCCGGTTCAGCGCGTCAGGCCCAGCTGGATGGCTTTGACGCGGTGGCTTCAGTCATGTCGACAGAGCGGCCTTCCGGAGAAATCGGCGCGCGGGTTCTGCTGGACGCCATAGAAAAAGGCCGCAAAGGCTGAGCAATTCAAGTTTTGATCAAAAAGAAACCCCGGTTACCATTGGCAACCGGGGTTTTATTTTCAGCGTTTGCCGCGCTTATTTGCGCTTTGCAACCGGCACGTAATCGCGTTCCGTAGCGCCGGTGTAGAGCTGGCGCGGGCGACCGATCTTCTGCTGCGGATCTTCGATCATTTCCTTCCACTGTGCGACCCAGCCGACGGTGCGGGCGAGTGCAAAGAGAACCGTGAACATTTCGGTCGGGAAGCCGAGAGCCTTCAGCGTAATGCCGGAATAGAAGTCGATATTCGGATAAAGCTTCTTCTCGATGAAGTATTCATCGGTTAGAGCGATCTTTTCCAGTTCCATTGCAACGTCGAGCAACGGATCATCCTTGATGCCCAGCTCGCCCAGAACTTCGTGGCAGGTCTTCTGCATGATCTTGGCGCGCGGATCATAGTTCTTGTAGACGCGGTGGCCGAAGCCCATCAGGCGGAACGGATCGTTCTTGTCCTTGGCGCGGGCTACGAATTCCGGAATGCGATCCACCGAGCCGATTTCGGCCAGCATGTTGAGCGCGGCTTCGTTTGCGCCGCCATGGGCAGGGCCCCAGAGGCAGGCAACGCCAGCTGCGATACAAGCGAATGGATTTGCGCCCGACGAACCGGCAAGACGCACGGTCGAGGTCGACGCATTCTGCTCGTGGTCGGCATGCAGGATGAAGATGCGGTCCATGGCGCGGGCCAGAACCGGATTGACCTTGTAGTCCTCGCAAGGCACGCCAAAGCACATGTGCAGGAAGTTCGATGCGAAATCGAGATCGTTCTTCGGGTACATGAACGGCTGGCCGATATGGTACTTATAGGCCATTGCGGCGAGCGTCGGCACCTTGGCGATCAGGCGGATCGAAGCGACCATGCGCTGATGCGGATCGGTGATGTCGGTGGAGTCGTGGTAGAAGGCGGACATGGCGCCAACGCAACCGACCATGACGGCCATGGGATGCGCATCGCGACGGAAGCCCGTAAAGAACTTCGTCATCTGTTCGTGGATCATCGTGTGACGGGTCACGCGATAGTCGAAATCGGCCTTCTGGGTCGCGGTCGGCAGTTCGCCGTAAAGCAGCAGGTAGCAGGTTTCAAGGAAGTCGCCATGCTCGGCCAGCTGGTCGATCGGATAGCCGCGATAGAGCAGGGTGCCTTCATCGCCATCGATATAGGTGATCTTGGACTCGCAAGAAGCCGTCGAGGTGAAACCCGGATCGTAGGTGAACGCATGCGAATTCTTGTAAAGCGGACCGATATCGACGACGTCCGGCCCGACAGTGCCTTGTCGCACAGGCAGATCGAACGTATTGCCGTCGAGAGTAAAGCTGGCTGTCTTAGCTGACATCATGTTTCCTTTCATGTCCACTTTGCCGCCGTGGGCGGCAGTATTGCATTCGCTGCTATAACTTGTCTTGTATCTCTTGGCGGGCGTCCCAAAGCTGCGGGATACCCGATTTTTAACGCATTACGGCTACGATTTTGATCGCCAAACTATCCCAAACCGTCCGTGATGCAATGCGAAATTTGAACTATTTAAGCAAGCTACGTCACGTCAGCGTGAATGATAGCACCTTAACCGATTTGATCGCGAATACGGCCCAAAGACTCTTCACGACCCAGTACAAAAAGCACATCAAAGACGCCCGGTGAAGTAGCGCGACCGGTCAGGGCGGCACGCAGTGGTTGCGCAATCTTGCCCAGTTTCAGTCCGGTTTTTTCTGCGTGGGCGCGAACCACCGCATCCAGTGATTCAATGGTCCATTCTCCGGCCGCTTCCAGATCCGGCAGCACGGATTTCAAAACCGCGCGGCCTTCTTCGTTGAGAAGCGAGGCGGCCTTTTCGTCGAGATCGAGCGGACGGGCAGCAAAGATGAACTTTGCACCGTCTGCCAGTTCAACGAGCGTCTTGGCACGGTCCTTCAAACCGGACATAGCCGCGAGGAGCTGCGCGCTGTGCTTGTCGTCGAGCCCTGCCGCGAGTTCCTTGCCGCCTTCGATTTCCGGCAAAACAGCCACGAGAGCGTCGAACAGTGTCTTGTCGTCGCTGGCGCGCATATAAAGACCGTTGATCGCTTCGAGCTTCTGGAAGTCGAAACGGGCAGCGCCCTTGTTGATGTCTTTCACGTCGAACCATTCGATCATCTGTTCGGTTGACATGATTTCGTCGTCGCCATGGCTCCAGCCAAGACGAACGAGGTAGTTGCGGAGCGCTGCCGGCAGATAGCCCATGGCGCGATAGGCATCGACGCCGAGCGCGCCGTGACGCTTGGAGAGCTTTGCACCGTCCGCACCGTGGATCAGCGGAATATGCGACATCTGCGGCACGTCCCAACCCATGGCGTCATAGATCACGGTCTGGCGCGCGGCGTTCGTCAAATGATCGTCGCCGCGGATGATATGCGTGACGCCCATATCGTGGTCGTCAACAACAACCGCATGCATATAGGTCGGTGTGCCATCGGAACGCAGAATGATGAAATCATCGAGATCCTTGTTCGGGAAGCGCACATCGCCCTGTACGGCGTCGCGCACCAGCGTTTCGCCTTCCTGCGGCGCCTTGATGCGAATGACAGGCTTTACACCTGCAGGTGCTTCGGAGGGATCGCGGTCGCGCCAGCGGCCATCATAACGCGGCGGGCGGCCTTCGGCACGCGCCTTCTCGCGCATTTCTTCCAGCTCTTCCGGCGTCGTGTAGCAGTAATAGGCTTTGCCCAGCGCGACGAGTTCTTCAGCGACCTCGCGGTGACGCGGCGCGCGCTCGAACTGCGAGATCGGCTCGCCTTCCCAGTCGAGACCAAGCCAGGTCAGGCCGTCAAGAATGGCAGCGGTGGCTGCATCGGTGGAACGTTCACGGTCGGTGTCTTCAATACGCAGCAGCATCTTGCCGCCGGTATGCTTGGCATAGAGCCAGTTGAACAGCGCCGTACGCGCGCCGCCGATATGAAGATAACCCGTGGGCGAAGGGGCAAAACGGGTGACGACCGGTTTCGACATGGTAGCTCCACTCTATTGCGCGCCCGTCAAGACAGCGGCAATTGCCGGGGCAGGGGCGTGCGAACCTGAATTCTATTGCCCGCTTCCAAGAGCGGGGACGAGGATTTCTATAACAAAACCTCTCGATTTAGACTGGCGTTCATGTAGCATAGGCAGCACGACGCGCAAGGGCTTCGCGTTTGTTTCGGCTCCTTGCGGCATTGTTCTTTTGGGGTATTTCGACAAAAAGACCTTTTTTGCAGTCAGGCGGGGGCATGACGCGCATAGGTGATATGGCCAGGGCCTCCGATGAGGCCAATGAGCGGGCGCTTGTCAAAAGCCTGCCCGATGGCCTGACGCGCTCTTATATTCCCGAGCCCTGGCCCGAACGCAAAACCCCGCCTGCCGATCATGATGATCAAGATCAGCCGCCTGCCGCTAAACCAACCGACTGGCGCGGCATCGTCGCTGATATAGCGCGGAGAACTCCCAGTGCTTTCGCGGAAGCGCTGCATCTCGAAACGGCACGGGGAATCTTCTTTCTGCTAATTCCGATTTTCAGCGGCCTCGGCGCGATTGTCTATTTTACCCTGTCGTTTGAACCCGAATGGACGCCCATTCTGGCTTTGCTGGCCGGGTTGGCTATCGTTCGCGTATTCGCGCGCAAGCATTTCTTTGCTGGTCAGCTGCTGACCCTGGCGCTTGCCTTTCAGCTCGGGCTTTTAAGCGGTAAATGGGAAACCGACCGCATGGCGACGCCGATGCTCGGTTCCGATGTGTCTACGCGCGTTACTGGCCGGGTTGTTGCGCTGGACGCGCAGGATAACGGAAGCTGGCGTATTACGCTCGATCTACTGTCCACAGAGCGCCCAAAACTGCGCTTTGCGCCGACGCGCATTCGCATCAACGCCCGTGATATTCCGGCAGATACATCGATCGGCGGTGGATTAACCGGCTTTGCACGGCTGCGGGTTCCGTCAGGCCCGGTCCGTCCTGGCAATTATGATTTTTCCTTCCACGCCTATTTCAACGGTATCGGAGCCAACGGCTTCTTTCTGGGAAATCCAAAGACGGCAAATGTTCCGCAACAGACAAGTCTGACGGCAGAAATCAGCGAATGGATCGCTTTGCTCCGGGTGCGTGTATCGGAACGGGTGGAGGAAGTGATCGGTGGCGAAGACGGCAATGTCACCGCCGCATTGATTGCCGGGACGCGCGGCGGCATCAGCGAGGAAACCAATGACGACCTGCGCAAGGCGGGTCTCGCGCATATTCTTTCCATATCAGGCCTGCATATGGCGCTGGCGGCGGGTGTCGTCATGTTTGCGCTGCGATCTGCCTTTGCACTCTTTCCGGCGTTCAGCGTCCGGCATCCGGTCAAGAAATATGCGGCCTTTCTGTCCCTGTTGGCCTGCGGATTTTATCTCGCAATGTCTGGTGCCGATGTCGCGGCCCAGCGCAGCTATGTAATGATCGCCGTCATGCTCAGCGCTTTACTGTTTGACCGCGCTGCGCTCAGCATGCGCAATCTGGCTATCGCCGGAATGGTGACAATAGTGATCTCGCCGCATGAAATACTCGGGCCAAGCTTCCAGATGTCCTATTCGGCGACGGCTGCGCTGATTACCGGTTATGCATGGTGGGGCATGCGTAAAACCAAAAAAATGCAGGATGTTGAGAGACGCACGGTTCCGTCGGCAGCTGGGTTGCCATCGAAAATCCTGAAATCCGCCGCCGCAGCCGCCGGAACATCATTGGTCGCAGGGATTGCGAGCGGTATCTTCGCCGCTTACCATTTCAACAATACCGCACCGTTCGGGCTGATCGGCAATGTGCTGGCCGATCCGGTAATCGCCACTCTCGTTATGCCCTTTTCGGTTCTGGGCCTCGTGCTGATGCCGCTCGGCCTCGACTGGCTGCCTCTGACAGTCGCCGGGTCCGGAATCTGGATTGTCCGCGCTCTTGCCAGCATCATCGCGTCCTGGTCCCCTGATGGTAATCCCGGAGCAATGCCGGTCGCGGCTCTCGCTCTATAGACGATAGCGCTTGTAATTGCCGTATTGTTCACAACACGGCTCAAGATTCTGGCGCTACCCTTTGTTTTGGCCGGATTTATTGCCTTCGTACACGAGCCATTTCCGGATGTCGTGATCTCGGAAGATGCAAAACTGGTTGGTGTTCGTCTGCCAGACGGTCGCTTTGCTATGAACCGCGAGAGACCTTCGAAGTTCACCGCCGACAACTGGAAAACCGCCTATCTCGCAACACAATTCCTGATACCACAGCACGCAAAAGACAGGCTTCGAGGAATACCAACGGACGGCTTTATCTGCGAAGACGAGCTCTGCACAATCACATTACGCGATGGACGCGAACTGGCCTATACGGCTGCGCCTGCCGTGCAGGATATCGCCTGCGATGTGGGTGATATTGTCATCCTTGCCATAGCTGGAAAAACACCGGGATGCCGAAACCAGAAGAAGCTCGTCGTCAGCCGACGCGATCTGGCCCTGCGGGGAACGGTCGAGATGAGGTTAGGCGACAAACAAGTTGAGACGGGTGCCCCTGCCATGTCTTCATCAAATGACTTGGATGTTATGAATGATGGCATCCAAAAGCGGCATAGTTTTGCCGATCCGCGTTATGGCGACAGGCTAGCTTTCGCAATTGATGAGCCACGGCGTCCTTGGCATCTGTTCCGGCTCTATTCACGAGCGGCACGTGGCTTGCCTGACTGGGAATATAAAAAGAAGCAACCTGCCCAAAAAGCAGAGACGCAATGCGTGACTACTGACGATCAGGACACGGACAAATGTGATTGACCGTGCTGTTCTCAATATGGTGTGGAACCACGTTAATATTGTGGGACCAAGTTGGTCGGCGGTTCCAGCCATATTTGCATGCATATCAACCCGAAAACGGCCTTCCATTTCGGGCTTAACGATCAATAGCGGCGGATCAATCCCACCAGCTTGCCCTGCACGCGGACGCGATCTGGTCCAAAGATGCGGGTTTCATAGGCGGGGTTTGCCGCTTCAAGCGCAATGGATGCACCCTTGCGGCGGAAGCGCTTCAAAGTCGCTTCTTCATCATCGACTAGTGCGACAACGATTTCACCCGGATTGGCAATGTCACCGCGTTTAATGATCACCGTATCGCCGTCGAAAATCCCGGCTTCGATCATCGAGTCACCCTTGACCTCCAGCGCATAATGTTCGCCCGCGCCAATCATCTCCGGCGGCAGGCTGAGCGAATGCGTCTGGTTCTGAATGGCGGAGATCGGCACACCGGCGGCGATGCGGCCCATGACAGGCACCGACACCGTCGTGGAAACATCGTCATTGATCGCCACAGGGGCAGGGCGCACTGGTTGTGCTGGTGCAGCTGGCGCCTTGCCCAGACTGCCTTCAATGACGCTTGGTGCAAATTTCTTCTGTGCGTTCAGTCCCGGCGCAATCGAATCCGGCAGGCGCAGCACTTCCAGCGCACGCGCACGGTTCGGCAGCCGGCGAATGAAGCCGCGCTCTTCCAGAGCGGTTATCAGCCGATGAATGCCCGACTTGGAAGCAAGATCGAGCGCTTCCTTCATTTCGTCAAAAGATGGCGGAATACCTGTTTCTTTCAGACGGTCATGAATGAACAGCAGAAGCTCGTGCTGCTTACGGGTCAACATGCGCGACACCCTCCGGCCAGATAAGAATCGAGAAAAACAAAACCAGAACGAACACTATATGTTCCAGTCTTGTTCTGCAATGGTTTTAAAATGATTAACGGGCTAGCAGCTTGTTGCCGGAATGTTCGCAGGGCGACGCGATGCGCTACAGGCCATTCAATTTAGTGTTTTATTATCAATAAATTATCACTCTCATTTCATGCTCTTTCGAGATGGTGAAAGCGTGGCTTTTCACGCCGATCAGCGCAACATCAGAACACGGCATGATGCGCCCGCATCCGCTGCCGGGGCATTTTCATCGCGAATGAGCAATGCATCGGAACCGACGAGCGCCGTCAGCATGGACGAATCCTGTACCGGAAATGGTATCGCCAGCAGTGTTCCATCGCTTTGCGATTCGACCGTTGCGCGCACAAAATCGCGGCGATGGTCATTGGCAGGCATCGCCAGACCGAGCTTCGCGGGGCGGATATCCGCCGCCAGACCGGTGCCTGCCAGCTTTGCAATAAGCGGGCGCACAAAGACCAGACTGCAAACGAGGCTCGAAACAGGGTTGCCGGGGAGGCCGATCACATGAACGGTTTTGCCGTTGACCGTCTTGCGTCCATACATGAGCGGCTTCCCGGGGCGCATGGCGATTTTCCAAAAATCCAGCTCGACATCGCAATTGCGCAGAGCGCCATGCACGTAGTCGCGATCACCAACCGAGGCGCCGCCGATGGTCACCAGCACGTCGATGCCTCTGTCGAGTGCGGCGGCGATTGCCGCTTCGATTTGTGCCGGATCATCCGGGATGATGCCCATGTCTTCAGGCTTGCCACCCGCACGCCGCACAATTTCGGCAATGCCGACACTGTTGGAGGCGACAATCTGGTCCGGGCCAGGCGTGGCGCCGGGCGGCACGAGTTCATCGCCAGTCGCCAATATCGAGACACGCGGCTTGGAAAACACATCGAGCGTTGGATTGCCGCTCGCAGCAGCCAGCGACAGCGCCGGAGCGTCCAGTTCTCGACCGACTGGTATGACGGTATTGCCCTGCGCAAAATCGAGGCCTGCCCGGCGGATATGGCGTCCCGGTTCCAGGCCTTCCCGAATGGTCAGCTGATCGCCGGACCGTTCGGTATGTTCCTGAATGACAACCGTATCGGCTGCTTCAGGCATCGGCGCGCCGGTGAAGATGCGCACAGCTTGCCCGGGCTGTAACGTGCCTTCGAAGCGTTTGCCCGCAGCGGATTCACCGATAAGGGTCAATTGAAGCGGATATGCGATTTTTTCAGGAGCAATCAGCGCATAGCCATCCATGGCAGAGCAATCGAAAGGTGGCTGCAGGAAACGGGCCTCAACGGCGCGGGCTACAACGCGCCCGCCTGCTTCACTCAGTGCAACAGTTTCAAGGCCATGCGGTTCTGCGGAGGAGAGTATACGCGCCAGAGCATCTTCGACCGGGAGAAGGGACATCGTATTTCCTCTCGAACTCAGTTTTGCCGAAACGCTTCAGGCCTTCCAGTCGCCGGACCTGCCGCCGCTCTTTTCCACAACGCGAATATTGCCGATTTCCATATGGCGATCGACAGCCTTGGCCATGTCATAGATTGTCAGGCACGTCACCGAAACAGCTGTCAGAGCTTCCATTTCCACGCCGGTGCGGCCCTTGAGCTTTGCGAGCGCGCGCACGCGCAAGCCCGGCAGAGCGTGGTCAGGCGCGATATCCACCGCAACCTTGGTCAGCATCAGCGGATGGCAAAGCGGAATGAGGTCGGCGGTCCTTTTTGCAGCCATGATGCCTGCAAGCCGCGCCGTGCCGATCACATCGCCCTTGGCAGCATCGCCCGCCAGAATGAGCGCCAGCGTTTCCGGTTGCATGGTCACGCTGCCTTCGGCAACGGCCTGGCGCTCGGTCTCGTCCTTGGAGCCGACATCCACCATATTGGCAGCGCCAGTCTGATCGAGATGGGTGAGCTTGGCCGTGTCCGAGGTCATGACATCACGCCTTGCCGGTCAGAAGCTCGCGCGTGGCGGCAGCAACGTCGTCCTTGCGCATCAGGCTTTCGCCGATCAGGAACGTGCCGATGCCGAATTTCTCCAACCGCAGGCAATCTTCGTGGGTAAAGACGCCGCTTTCCCCAACCAGCAGGCGGTCGGCAGGAGCCATTTTTGCGAGACGTTCCGAAACCGTGAGGCTGACTTCGAATGTGCGCAGATTGCGATTGTTGACACCCAGAAGGCGCGAGGAAAGCTTGAGCGCACGTTCCATCTCGGCCTCGTCATGCACTTCGATGAGCGCATCCATGCCTAGTTCGAAGGCGGTTTCTTCCAGCGCCTTGGCCAGATCGTCATCCACGCTTGCCAGAATGATCAGAATGCAGTCAGCGCCCCAGCTGCGCGCCTCATAGACCTGATAGGTATCGAACAGGAAATCCTTACGCAAAGCGGGCAGGTTGCAAGCATCACGCGCCGCCGTCAGGAATTCCGGCGCGCCCTGAAAGGATGGCGTATCGGTCAGAACCGAAAGGCAGGCAGCGCCGCCGTCTTCATAGGCCTTTGCCAGCGCTGGCGGGTTGAAATCCGGACGAATCAGTCCTTGGGACGGGCTGGCCTTCTTGATCTCTGCGATCAGGGCGAATTTGTCGGCTGCGCGCTTGGCTTCGAGCGCCTTGAGAAAGCCGCGTGGTGCGGTCTGATCCTTGGCGCGGGCCTTCAGGTCTTCGACCGTGTGACGCGCCTTGGCGGCAGCGATTTCCTCGCGCTTATAGACTTCGATCTTGCGGAGAATATCGGTGGACATGGTGCGCTTCCTCTCGTCAGACTGTCTTGTCGTTGGAGACAGCGATTACTTTTTGCAGAACGGCCAAAGCCGCGCCACTATCGATGGAATGGGCGGCCTGAGCGATGCCGTCCTTCAAATCTTCGCCCTTGCCCGCGATCACGAGCGCTGCGGCGGAATTGAGAAGCACGATGTCGCGATAGGCGTTCTTTGCGCCTTCCAAAACGGCGAGCAGCGCCTTGGCATTCTCGGCAGCGTCGCCGCCTTTCAATTCTTCCGGCTTGCAGCGGCGCAAGCCCACTTCTTCAGGCGTGATTTCGAATGTGCGGACGGTGCCGTTTTCCAGCGCTGCGATCTGCGTGGTGCCAGCGGTGGTCATCTCATCGAGACCGTCGCCATAGACGACCCAGACGGATTCCATGCCGAGTTCGTTCAGCACATGGGCAAGAGGCTCAACCCATTGCGCCGAAAAAACGCCCAGAAGCTGGCGCTTCACGCTTGCCGGATTGGCGAGCGGTCCGAGCAGATTGAAGATCGTACGGGTTCCAAGCTCCACGCGGGATGGGCCGACATGGCGCATGGCGGAATGGTGCATCGGCGCGAACATGAATCCGAGACCCGCTTCCCGTGCGCTGCGGCCAATAGTTTCTGCGTCCGCTTCAATATTGACGCCGAGAGCGGCAAGCGTGTCTGCGGCACCAGAGCGGGACGACAGCGCGCGGTTCCCGTGCTTGGCGACCGGTACGCCAGCGCCAGCCACCACAAAGGCCGAGCAGGACGATACATTGTAGGAACCGGATTGATCGCCGCCCGTGCCGACAATGTCGATGGCGTTTGAAGGGGCCACGACCGGCAACATGCGTGACCGCATGGAAGCGACCGCGCCGACGATTTCCGGCACGGTTTCGCCACGCACGCGTAAAGCCATCAGAAAGCCGCCGATCTGCGAAGGCGTTGCCTGACCGGACATCATGATGTCGAACGCGGCTTTCGAATCCTCTTGGCTCAGTGGTTCGCCGGAGGCCGCTTTCGCGATGTATGGTTTCAGATCAGCCATTGTCTTTCTGCCGCTTGTTTATTTCGATTGCCGGCGTTCAGTGGAACTTAGAACGCAAGTGCATTGTTGATGACGGTCTGGTTGATCTTCACCGGATACTGCTTCTGCAATTCGCCAACCATCTGTTCCAGCACATCGTCGGAAAGGGCGGTGGCCAGATAGTTGCGCTGCTGCTCAGGAATGGTGTCCGGACCAGCGCTGGCGGGTTCGGTCACTTCCGTCACCTTAAAGAGAATCTGTGCGTCATCGGAAGGCGCTGCCGCCGTGCCGGTGAAACCGTTCGGGCCGCGGAAAATCTGCGCTGCCGCAGCCGTGCCGATATCGGCATCGTTCGTGGAACGGGTGACGCCGCGCTTGGTCTGCTTTTCAAGAGCAAGCTCCGAAGCAATCGCATCGAGCGTCGCGCCGCCATCGAGACGCTTCTTCAGGTCTTCCAGACGCTGATTGAGGCGCTTAACGGCTTCCTCACCCTTCCATGCCGCCACAACCTTGTCCTTGACTTCATCGAGGGTGCGGTCGCGGGCAGGGGTGACGCCATCAATCTGATACCAAAGGTAGCCGACATTGCCCATGGTCAGCGCGTCATTGTCAAAGCCCTGTTCCGCCTGGAAAGCAGCGGCCAGAAGCGCCTGTCCGTTCGGAAGTTCAACCGGCTTGCCGGATGGATCGTTGCCTTCGGCATCGACTGCATCGACGGTGACGGTCTTGAGGCTCAGGCCCTTGGCGACATCGGCCATCGACGCGCCGTCCGAGCGCTGCTGTTCATAGGAATCGTGGATGCCGCTAATGCTGCTTGCCGCGATATTGTTGGCAAGGGTCGTGCGGATTTCTGCTTCGACTTCCGAGAGCGGCTTGACATGCGCCGGGTCGATCTTGGTAACGCGGAGAATAACGGGACCGAAACCGCCTTTGACGACGGGGCTTACGCCGTTTTCCGCGAGCGCAAAGGCTGCGTCGGCGATGGTCTGGTCGGGAATAGCGCTTTTCTCGAAAGTGCCGAGCTTCAGATCGTCTTCGGTCTTGCCCTGTTCCTCGCCGATGTCGAGGAAGCTTGTGCCAGCGGCGATCTTTTCCTGCGCTGCATTGGCAGCAGCTTCATCCGCAAAGCTGATCTGCTCGATGGTCCGCTGTTCAACCGTGCTGTAGCGAGCCTTGTTTTTCTCGTAATATTCGCTGATTTCGTCCTGCGTCACGGCAACCGGATCGGCAATATCGGCGGGCTCCAGCTTGACATAGCTGATCTTGCGGGATTCAGGCGCCTTATACTCATCCTTGTGCGCGTCGAAATAGGCCTTGACGACGTCATCCGCCGGGGCAGGGATCGCGTCTGCTTTTTCCACAGGAATGGTGATGTAGTCGACGCTGCGGCTTTCGCCCTGATAAAGTGCCAGCGCCTTGAGCATGGCGTCGGGCATCTTGATGCCGTCGGTCGCTGCTTCGACCATTTGCTGGCGACGGGCAACCTTGGCGCGATTTTCGAGATAATCCTGGGCGCGAATGCCGGACTGGCGCAAAACCGCATCGAACTGCGCGCGGCTGAAGTTGCCGCTGGCGTCCTGGAATGCCGGATCTTCCGCCGTCAGGCGGGCAATGCCGTCTTTCGACAGGCCGAGCTGCATGTTGCGCGCGCCTTCGTCAAGCACGACACCGGCGGCAAGCTGCGCCAGCACCTGGTTTTCAACGCCGATGGATTTTGCCTGCTCGCGCGTCAGACGCTGACGGAACTGCTGCGACAGGCGCATGACCTGCTGCTCATAAGCGAAGCGATAATCAGTCGCACTCACTTCCGAGCCGCCTGCTGTCAGCGCGGCATTGCCTGTCATGCCACTGCGGAAGACATCCGCGATGCCCCAGATGCCGAAGCTCAGGACGAGCACACCAAGCAGAAGCTTGGCTATCCAGGATTGAGCGGCAGAGCGCAGGCTGTCGAGCATGGGAAACCCTTCGATTATGAAAAAAGCTCGGCTTTGGTTGAGTTGAGCCAGTCATTGAATTGAACCGTTCAGGGGATAACCCCAAGCAAGCCCCATATGCAAGGTCTCATTGAGGCTCCGCAACCAAGAACATTTGCATTGCGACACGAATATGCTTAGTCAGTGGCAAAATTCGGCGCGACCATGTGTTGCGCCTGCCATTTAAAAAGGCGAGGAGAATACAATGACTCCGGGTATCCGTCCGTTGGTCGCTGGCAACTGGAAGATGAATGGAACGGGAGAATCTCTCACCGAGCTGCGCGCGATTGCAGCCGGTTTGAGCTCCGATTTCGGCAGGAAGCTCGATGCGGTGATTTGCGTGCCTGCCACTTTGTTGTCGCGCGCTGCTGAAACACTCTCTGGAGAAACCACCGTCGGCCTTGGCGGGCAGGACAGTCATTTCAAGACTTCCGGCGCGCATACCGGCGATATTTCGGCAGAAATGCTGAAAGAAGCAGGTGCAAGCCATGTCATCATCGGCCATTCCGAACGCCGTACCGATCACCGTGAAACCAACGATATCGTGAAGGCAAAGACCGAAGCCGCGTGGGCCGCCGGTCTTGTGACCATCGTTTGCGTTGGTGAAACGGCTGACGAGCGCCAGGGCGAGCGCACGCTGGAGGTCATCGGCTCGCAGCTTGCAGGTTCCCTGCCGGATGGCGTGACCGCCGAAAACACCATCATTGCCTATGAGCCTGTATGGGCCATCGGCACGGGCCTGACGCCAACGGTGCAGGACGTTCGCGCGGCACATGCCTTCATGCGTGAGCAGCTGACCGAGCGTTTCGGCGCAAAGGGCGCGCATCTGCGTCTTCTCTATGGCGGTTCGGTCAAGCCGTCCAACGCCACTGAACTGCTCGGGATTGCCGATGTCGACGGGGCGCTTGTTGGCGGTGCGAGCTTGAAGGCGACCGACTTCCTCGCCATATGCGAGACCTACCGCAATCTTTAAGCGGCGCCTTGCCCTGACGCGCTTCTATCTTGGGCGGCGGGGCTTGGATTATCGCGCAATAGCGTGTAAAGAGCCGCATCTATTCTATCGTGCAGTCTGGACATGGTCATGTGATGTGTCCTGGAACTGCTTTAGTTCAGGGACGTAAAGACCGTTACCCATGCAAACCGTACTCATTGTCATTCATTTGTTGATCGTGCTGGCGCTTGTCGGCGTTGTGCTTATCCAGCGCTCTGAGGGCGGCGGCCTTGGCATTGGCGGCGGTTCTGGCTTCATGACGGCGCGGGGTGCCGCCAATGCGCTCACCCGTACGACTGCCATTCTGGCAATCGGCTTTTTCGCGACGTCGCTGATCCTCGGCATCATGGCGCGTTATGGCGAGCGCCCAACCGATATTCTGAACCGTATTCCGGCAGCATCCGGCAGTCAGACGGCTCCGGCAGGCGGCAATGGCGCTGGCGGCGGAATTCTCAATCAGCTTGGCGGCGAGTCTTCGCGTACCAACACGAATGAGACCGCACCTGCTGCACCGGGCGCTGCTCCCGCCGCTCCGACGGGAACCACAGCGCCGCAGGCACCGGCGACACCGGAAGCTCCAGCCAACCCGGTACCAAGCTCGCAGTAAAAAGAGCTCATGGAATCAAGTGATTGTGAAACCGGCCCAATGGGCCGGTTTTCTTTTTGTTAACCATCGAATTGCAAAGTGTTGCAAGCAGGCAATAGGCTTTCACGAATCGCACTGCACAACCGCTGCAACGAATTGAGTCGTTCCTGCGTTTACAGTATGGAAAGCGAAAGCTGGGCCGCAAATGCGGCAGCTATTTTCCGCTTGTGCTTGGATTTTCGGGAACTGATCATGTTTTCACGTCGTATTCTTTTGGCTGGCATTGCGAGCCTTTGCGTTGGAGTTTCCGCGCCGGCTTTTGCCGCTTCGCCGGTCAGTGCCGAGGCGCAGCTGAATGAAGCTGCTGCCGCGAATGTGCAGCAGGTTGCGCTGTCGAGCGATGCTAAGGCCAATCCGGACAAGCCCAAGAAGAAGAAAAAGAGCGCGTCCAGCGGCAATGCCGGTGTGAAGGCCAACAAGTACAATATCGATCCGAAGTTCCGCGCGCAGGAAGTGGCCTTCACAGGCTACAAGCCGGGTACCATCGTGATCGACCCGAAGCAGCGTTTTCTCTACTATGTGGAAACCTCGACGACGGCGCGCCGCTATGGCATCGCGGTTGGCAAGCAGGGCCTTGAATTCAAGGGTTCCGCAACGATCAACGCCAAGCGTGAATGGCCGCGCTGGATTCCGACCAAGGAAATGGTCGAACGTGATCCGGGTCATTATGGCCGCTTCAAGAACGGCATGGATGGCGGCCCAGGCAACCCGCTCGGCTCGCGCGCCATGTATCTGTTCCAGGGCAACAAGGACACCTATGTCCGTATTCATGGCACGGTTCAGCCGTGGACCATCGGCAGCTCCGCTTCGAACGGCTGCTTCCGCATGATCAATGAAGACGTCATGGATCTCTACGAGCGTGTCGGCCTCGGAACCGAAGTCGTCGTTCTCTAATCCATATTGACGAACAGAAAAATGGCCGGGCTTCAGGGCCCGGTTTTCTTTTGGCCATTGTATCCATGGCGCTGCGCCTCGGTTGAGGCCTTATCTGTGGATTGCGGGCTTCGGCATGGAAATATCAGGCAGGGGCCGTTAAGACGGTTCCATGTATTCGCCCGGAGGTCGTGCTCCGGGCATGTTCAGGTGTATAGCGTTTACATTCGTCCAATACGCCGAGGGGCTTGTGTTGCTCTCTAAACGTTCCGTTTTGGGGTGGCATGTCTGTGTTCAACAATGATTACCGCATCGCTTCGGTGAAAAATCACTCCGAGGCGCATTTTTTTGTGGCGGAATCAATTAAGAAAGTCTAACGAGATAAGCCCATGGCGCGATATGTTTTCATCACTGGCGGCGTGGTTTCTTCCCTTGGAAAAGGCATAGCTGCTGCAGCACTGGCTGCACTCCTTCAGGCACGCGGTTACCGCGTGCGTATCCGTAAACTCGACCCTTATCTGAACGTCGATCCCGGCACGATGTCGCCTTACCAGCATGGTGAGGTGTTCGTCACTGACGATGGTGCCGAAACCGACCTCGATCTTGGTCATTACGAGCGGTTCACCGGTCGTCCTGCCAACAAGCAGGATAATATCACCACCGGTCGCATCTACCGTAACATCATCGAAAAGGAACGCCGCGGCGATTATCTCGGCGCGACGGTTCAGGTCATTCCGCATGTGACCGACGAGATCAAGAATTTTGTTCTCGAAGGCAATGAGGATTATGATTTCGTATTGTGCGAAATCGGCGGCACCGTTGGCGACATCGAAGCCATGCCGTTCCTCGAGGCGATCCGTCAGCTTGGCAATGAATTGCCGCGCGGAGCAGCGGTTTACATCCATCTGACGCTGATGCCGTATATTCCGGCGGCGGGCGAACTCAAGACCAAGCCGACGCAACATTCGGTGAAGGAACTGCGGTCCATCGGTATTGCGCCGGATATTCTTCTGGTGCGTGCGGATCGCGAAATTCCGGAATCCGAACGCCGCAAGCTGTCGCTATTCTGTAACGTGCGTGAAAGCGCCGTTATCCAGGCGCTCGACGTGGCGACGATCTATGATGTGCCGATTGCTTACCACAAGGAAGGTCTCGATTCGGAAGTCCTTTCGGCATTCGGTATCGACCCGGCTCCAAAGCCGCGTATGGATCGCTGGGAAGAAGTTTCCCATCGCCTGCACAATCCGGAGGGCGAAGTCACCATCGCTATCGTCGGCAAATATACGGGTCTGAAGGACGCGTATAAGTCGCTGATCGAAGCGCTTTATCACGGTGGTCTTGCCAATAAGGTGAAGGTCAATCTCGACTGGATCGAAGCTGAAGTCTTTGAAAGTGAAGATCCGGCTCCGCATCTGGAAAAGGTACACGGCATTCTGGTGCCGGGCGGCTTTGGCGAGCGTGGCGCAGAAGGCAAGATTCTTGCGGCGAAATTCGCTCGCGAGCGGAAAGTTCCGTATTTCGGCATTTGCTTTGGCATGCAGATGGCCTGCATCGAGGCGGCGCGTAATCTGGTTGGCATTGAAAACGCGTCGTCGACCGAATTCGGCCCGACCAAGGAACCGGTTGTTGGTTTGATGACAGAATGGCTCAAGGGCAACATGCTCGAGAAGCGCGCAGCCGCGGGCGATCTCGGCGGCACGATGCGTCTTGGCGCTTATGAGGCAGCCCTTGCTCCGGGTTCCAAGATCGCGGAAATCTACGGCTCGACCGATATTTTCGAGCGTCACCGTCACCGCTACGAAGTCAATATCGACTATAAGGCGCGTCTCGAAGAGGCTGGCCTGATTTTCGCAGGCATGTCGCCGGATGGCGTTCTGCCGGAAACCGTCGAATATCCTGACCATCCATGGTTCATCGGCGTTCAGTACCATCCGGAACTGAAGTCCCGTCCGTTCGAACCGCATCCGCTTTTCGCTTCGTTCATTGAAGCGGCAATAGAGCAGAGCCGTCTGGTCTAAAACTCTAACGCGCCTTTCGGGGCGCGTTTCTTTTCGGCTTTCAGGCTGTGGTCTTGTTTTCCACTCACCTTTACGCCAGATAAAGTGCCCGTCAGGCATTCAGTATCGAGGTCAAGTTATGGCGACTGCTAATTCATCCGTAAAAATCGGAAACGTAACTTTTTCAAACAGTGCGCCATTTGCCCTGATTGCTGGCCCCTGCCAGATGGAAACGCGTGAACACGCTTTCGATATGGCAGGCCGCCTTAAGGAAATGACCGATAAACTCGGCATTGGTCTCGTCTACAAGTCCAGCTTCGACAAGGCCAACCGCACATCGCTGAAGGCAGAACGCGGCATCGGTCTGGAAAAGGCGCTGGAGGTCTTTGCCGATCTGAAAAAGGAATTCGGCTTTCCGGTTCTGACCGATATCCACACCGAAGAACAATGCGCCGCAGTCGCGCCCGTTGTCGATGTGCTTCAGATTCCGGCTTTCCTTTGCCGTCAGACCGATCTCTTGATCGCCGCCGCAAAGACGGGTCGCGCGGTCAACGTCAAGAAGGGCCAGTTCCTGGCGCCGTGGGACATGAAGAATGTTCTGGCCAAGATCACCGAAAGCGGCAATCTCAATGTGCTCGCGACCGAGCGGGGCGTGTCTTTCGGTTACAATACTTTGGTGTCCGACATGCGTTCGCTGCCGATCATGGCTGCTCTGGGCGCACCGGTGGTATTCGACGCAACCCATTCGGTGCAGCAGCCGGGCGGGCAGGGCGGTTCGTCCGGCGGACAGCGCGAATTTGTTGAAACACTGGCTCGCGCAGCAGTCGCTGTCGGCGTGGCCGGTCTCTTCATTGAAACCCATCAGGATCCCGACAATGCGCCGTCGGACGGACCAAACATGGTGCCGATCGACAAGATGCCCGCATTGCTGGAAAAGCTCGTGGCGTTCGACCGGATTGCCAAGGGACTTTAGTGTCTGTTCCAAAAGCCGCCATGCCGGGCTGCAAATGGCAATTTCTGCGCTTACCTAGGCTCACATACCCAAATGTACGGCTCAAGCTCCGGCTCTCGAAATCACCATTTTCTCCGCTGCCTGCCGTCTTTTTGATTCAGACACTCGGAATTCAAAGCGAATTGTGAAAGGCGGGGGATTTTCCTCCGCCTTTTGTTTCGCTAAGGATGTGCCCACATCGGATTTGTTCAGCAGCTCTGCATATAAGCGGAGCGATCTATAGGGAAGGACTGGCTCCTATGACTGCAATTATCGACATCGTCGGCCGCGAAATTCTTGACAGCCGCGGCAACCCGACCGTCGAAGTGGACGTAGTGCTTGAAGATGGCTCTTTTGGCCGTGCCGCTGTTCCATCCGGCGCATCGACCGGCGCCCATGAGGCCGTTGAGCTGCGCGATGGCGGCAGCCGCTATCTCGGCAAGGGCGTGGAAAAGGCTGTCGAAGCCGTGAATGGCAAGATTTTCGACGCCATTGCAGGCCTCGATGCCGAAAGCCAGCTGCTTATCGATCAGACCCTGATCGACCTCGACGGCTCTGCCAACAAGGGCAATCTCGGCGCCAATGCTATTCTCGGCGTGTCGCTGGCTGTTGCCAAGGCCGCCGCTCAGGCAACCGGCCTTCCGCTCTATCGCTATGTTGGCGGTGCCAACGCGCATGTTCTGCCGGTGCCGATGATGAACATCATCAATGGCGGCGCCCATGCCGACAACCCAATCGACTTTCAGGAATTCATGATTCTGCCGGTTGGCGCATCGTCGATCCGCGAAGCCGTTCGTTATGGCTCGGAAGTCTTCCACACGCTGAAGAAGCGTCTCAAGGACGCTGGCCACAACACCAATGTCGGCGACGAAGGCGGTTTTGCTCCGAACCTTAAGAGCGCGCAGGCTGCCCTCGATTTCGTTATGGAATCGATTGAGAAGGCTGGTTTCAAGCCGGGTGAAGATATCGCCATCGGTCTCGATTGCGCATCGACCGAATTCTTCAAGGACGGCAACTACGTCTATGAAGGCGAGCGCAAGACACGCGATCCGAAGGCGCAGGCCAAGTATCTGGCCAAGCTCGTCGCCGATTATCCGATCGTCAGCATTGAAGACGGCATGGCCGAAGACGACTGGGAAGGCTGGAAGTACCTGACCGATCTCGTTGGCAACAAGTGCCAGCTGGTTGGCGACGATCTGTTCGTCACCAACTCGGCCCGTCTGCGCGATGGTATCCGCATGGGCGTCGCAAATTCGATCCTCGTGAAGGTCAACCAGATCGGCTCACTGTCGGAAACGCTTGATGCCGTCGAAACCGCGCATAAGGCAGGCTACACCGCCGTCATGTCGCATCGTTCGGGCGAAACCGAAGATTCGACCATTGCCGACCTCGCTGTCGCGACCAATTGCGGGCAGATCAAGACCGGCTCGCTGGCCCGTTCGGACCGTACGGCAAAGTACAACCAACTCATCCGCATCGAAGAAGAACTCGGCAAGCAGGCCCGCTATGCGGGCCGCAGCGCGCTGAAGTTCCTCTAATCAAAACCTGAAGCAATTGATGAAAGGCGGGCCCTGTGCCCGCCTTTTTCGTTGCCCGTGAGGGCGCATAGAGACATGTCATCTAGTCTCGGTTTTGACTCCGCTTATATATATTGATATCAATGTTATTGTCTTTGCCATGTGCTCGCCCTGAACGGGGAGCAATATGGCAGACATGGAGCGGCTCAATCCCGTATTGCCCGAGCCGTTGGGGGGAAACCAAAGGGAGAGAGAAAATGGCTTATATTGAAGGTTTCGTCGTCGCCGTTCCGAAAGCGAACAAGGAAATCTATCGCAAACATGCAGCGACCGCTGCCGAACTGTTCAAGGAGTTCGGCGTTACGCGCATGGTCGAGGCATGGGGGGATGACGTCCCCGATGGCAAGGTGACTGACTTCCGCCGGGCCGTGCAGGCAGCGGATGACGAGGAGGTAGTTTTCTCCTGGTTCGAATATCCCGACAAAGCCACGCGCGATGCGGCCAATCAGAAGATGATGAGCGATCCACGCATGGCGGCAATGGGCAGCGAAATGCCATTCGATGGCAAGCGCATGATCATGGGCGGGTTCTCAACGATTCTCGATGTGTGATCGTTTGAGCGCTTGGCGATGAATATATCGGCAATCATGGGTTGATCATGATTGCCGATTTCCCGCTTTCAGGGTGAATTTTAAAAAATACACCGTCTTGTGAACGCCTAATCTGTTTCACAAAAATAGGGTTAATCTTTTCCTGACATATGGCTGCGGTAAAGCTCTGTTAAGCAAAATAATGCTTGATAGTGGAATTCGGATTGGCGGTTGCAGCTTGAGATTCGCTGCCGCGAAAAACATCCGGGAAGGAAGCCGCAATGTGGACCAAGCAGAAACGTAAATCGATCCGTGGGCGCTTTATTTTACCCATCCTGACGGCTGCGTTTCTCAGCTATTTCGGCTTCCACGCCTATCACGGCGAATTCGGCCTGTATGCCCGTATCCAGCTTGAAGAGCAAAAAGCGACCCTCACAAAGCAGCTCGAAAAAATCAGCGGGGAGCGTGCCGCGCTCGAAAAGCGCGTTGCGCTTCTGCGTGACGGATCCATTGAAAAGGATATGCTTGACGAGCAGGCTCGCAGGGCGCTTAATCTCTCCCATCCCGATGAAGTGACAATTATCACTTCTCGGGAAGATAGATCGAATTAACTGAATTCCGGTTAATTGTCTTTTTGTGATATGTTTTTAAGGGCTTGGTAGCATAGCAGCTATGCTCTGGGTGCATATTGTATCTTGTAATATGCCCGTATAACGTCACAATATAACGACAATCTTAGGGAGCGAGATATGGCACCGAGGGCTAAAAGGGCGCCTGCTGGCAAAACGCAGACGTCTTCCGTCACTACACCCAAGGCACCTGCGCCTGTTGAATTTACCAAAGAGCAGGAGCTGCACGCCTATCGCGAGATGCTGATGATCCGGCGTTTCGAAGAAAAAGCCGGCCAGCTTTATGGCATGGGCTTCATTGGTGGCTTCTGCCATCTCTATATCGGACAGGAAGCTGTCGTCGTCGGTATGCAGACCGCGCTGAAGGAAGGTGATCAGATCATCACGTCCTATCGCGACCATGGTCACATGCTGGCAACAGGCATGGAAGCGCGCGGCGTCATGGCCGAGCTGACCGGACGCCGTGGAGGCTACTCCAAGGGCAAGGGCGGCTCCATGCATATGTTCTCCAAGGAGAAAGGCTTCTACGGCGGTCACGGCCTCGTCGGCGCTCAGGGTCCGCTCGGCACCGGTCTTGCCTTTGCGAACAAGTATCGCGGCAACGACAATCTGTCGGTCACCTATTTCGGCGACGGCGCTGCCAATCAGGGCCAGGTCTATGAAAGCTTCAACATGGCCTCGCTGTGGAAGTTGCCGGTGATCTACGTCATCGAAAACAACCGTTACGCTATGGGCACCTCGGTATCGCGTTCTTCCGCTGAAACCGATTTCTCCAAGCGCGGCGTTTCGTTCAATCTTCCGGGCATCAAGGTTGACGGCATGGACGTTCGGGCCGTCGCCGCTGCCGCCAAGTTCGCTGCTGATTGGGCGCGTTCCGGCAAGGGTCCTTTGATTCTCGAAATGGAAACCTATCGCTATCGCGGTCACTCCATGTCCGATCCTGCGAAATATCGCTCGAAGGACGAAGTGCAGAAGATGCGTTCCGAGCATGATCCGATCGAACAGGTCAAACAGCGCCTGATCGACAAGGGCTGGGCAACCGAAGAAGAGCTGAAGGAAATCGACAAGGAAGTCCGCGACATCGTCGCTGATTCGGCCGATTTCGCTCAAAACGATCCGGAGCCGGATGTTTCCGAGCTCTACACGGATATTCTGCTCTAATTCGGGAAAGGTGTTGTCATGCCCGTAGAAATTCTCATGCCCGCCCTTTCTCCGACCATGGAAGAAGGCACGCTTTCCAAATGGGTGAAAAAGGAAGGCGACAAGGTTACGTCCGGTGATGTGATTGCCGAGATCGAAACCGACAAGGCGACGATGGAAGTCGAAGCCGTCGATGAAGGCGTCATCGGCAAGATCCTGATCGCTGAAGGCACGGAAGGCGTAAAGGTCAATACGCCGATCGCCGTGCTGCTCGGCGATGGCGAAAGCGCTTCCGATATCGGTTCGGCTCCGGCTGCCAAGGCTGAGGCCCCGAAGCAGGAAGCCAAGGAAGAAGTGAAGGACGCGCCGAAGGCTGAAGACAAGCCTGCTGCCAGCGTTCCGGCTGCGCCGAAGGTTGAAGTCGCGTCCGATCCGGATATTCCGGCTGGCACGGAAATGGTTTCGATGACGGTGCGTGAAGCGCTGCGCGACGCTATGGCCGAAGAAATGCGCCGTGACGAGAACGTCTTCATCATGGGTGAAGAAGTTGCTGAATATCAAGGTGCCTACAAGATCACACAAGGTCTTCTCGATGAATTCGGCGCGCGCCGCGTGGTCGATACGCCGATCACCGAGCATGGTTTTGCCGGTGTGGGCGTTGGCGCTGCAATGGCCGGTCTGAAGCCGATTGTTGAATTCATGACCTTCAATTTCGCCATGCAGGCGATTGACCAGATCGTGAATTCGGCTGCAAAGACCCTCTACATGTCGGGTGGCCAGATGGGCGCTCCGATGGTGTTCCGCGGTCCTTCGGGTGCCGCCGCGCGCGTCGCAGCCCAGCATTCGCAGTGCTATGCCGCCTGGTACAGCCATATTCCGGGCCTCAAGGTCGTCATGCCTTACACGGCTGCCGATGCGAAGGGCTTGCTCAAGGCCGCCATCCGCGATCCGAACCCGGTTATCTTCCTCGAAAACGAAATTCTCTACGGTCATCATTTCGATGTGCCGAAGCTTGATGATTTCGTTCTGCCGATTGGTAAGGCTCGTATTCACAAGCAGGGCAAGGACGCGACGCTGGTTTCGTTCGGTATCGGCATGACCTATGCGGTCAAGGCTGCGGAAGAACTGGCTGCACAGGGCATTGACGTTGAAGTCATCGATCTGCGCACCATCCGCCCGATGGACATTCCGACCGTCGTGGAATCGGTCAAGAAGACCGGCCGCCTCGTGACGGTGGAAGAAGGCTTCCCGCAGTCGTCAGTCGGCACGGAAATCGCTACACGCGTGATGCAGCAGGCTTTCGATTATCTCGATGCGCCGATCCTGACCATTGCAGGCAAGGACGTTCCGATGCCTTACGCCGCAAATCTCGAAAAGCTGGCGCTGCCGAATGTGGCCGAAGTCGTGGAAGCGGTGAAAGCCGTGACCTACTCCGCTTAACGAAAGGGTCTGGACATGCCGATCAATATCACCATGCCAGCGCTTTCTCCCACGATGGAAGAAGGCAACCTGTCGAAATGGCTGGTCAAGGAAGGCGACAAGGTTTCCTCCGGCGATGTGATTGCCGAGATCGAAACCGACAAGGCCACGATGGAAGTCGAGGCTGTTGACGAAGGCACCGTTGCCAAGCTGGTTGTTCCAGCTGGCACGGAAGGCGTCAAGGTCAATGCGCTGATCGCCATTCTGGCCGCTGACGGTGAAGACGTTGCCGAAGCTGCCAAGGGCGGCGGCGCTGCCGCTTCCAAGGCGGAAGCAAAGGCCGATGCTCCGAAGGAAGAGCCCAAGGCCGAAGCCAAGAAGGACGCTGCACCTGCTGCAGCGCCTGCTCCGGTAGCTGCTGCTCCCGCACAGGCGCCTGCGAAGGGCGAACGCGTTTTTGCTTCTCCGCTTGCACGCCGCATTGCCAAGGACGCCGGCGTCGACATCGCCGCCGTCAAGGGCACCGGCCCGCATGGCCGCGTCGTTCAGCGCGATGTGGAATCGGCTATTCAGTCGGGCGGCGCGAAAGCTGCCGCTGCACCGCAGGCTGCTGCCGGTGCTGCTCAGCCTGTCAAGCCGATGTCGGACGATGCCGTTTTGAAGCTGTTCGAGGAAGGTTCTTACGAGATCGTGCCGCATGACGGCATGCGCAAGACCATTGCTCGTCGTCTGGTGGAATCGAAGCAGACTGTTCCGCATTTCTACCTGACGATCGATTGCGAACTTGATGCGCTTCTGGCGCTTCGCGCACAGATCAATGCGGCTTCGCCAATGATCAAGACAGAGAAGGGCGAAGTTCCGGCCTACAAGCTCTCTGTCAACGACATGATCATCAAGGCCACCGCCCTGGCGCTTCGCGATATCCCCGAAGCCAATGTCTCCTGGACCGAAGGCGGCATGATCAAGCACAAGCGTTCGGATGTCGGCGTTGCCGTTTCCATCCCGGGCGGCCTGATTACGCCAATCGTCCGCCACGCGGAAAACAAGACGCTGTCCTCTATCTCCAACGAGATGAAAGATCTGGCCAAGCGCGCGCGTGATCGCAAATTGAAGCCTGAGGAATATCAGGGTGGTTCGACCTCTGTTTCCAACCTCGGCATGTTCGGCGTCAAGGATTTTGCCGCCATCATCAACCCGCCGCATGCGACCATTTTCGCAATCGGCGCCGGTGAAGAACGCGTCGTGGTGAAGAAAGGCGAGATGAAAGTGGCGACTGTGATGTCGGTCACGCTTTCCACCGACCACCGCGCAGTCGATGGCGCTCTTGCCGCCGAACTGGCGCAGGCCTTCAAGCGCCACATCGAAAACCCGATGGGCATGCTGGTCTGATGGAATTGAAGCCGCGCCTGTCTTTATAGATGGGTGCGGCCTTTCCGCTTTCAGGAATAAGGGCAAGAACTATGGCCGACATTTACGACGTTATTGTTATTGGATCGGGACCGGGCGGCTACGTCACGGCGATCCGTGCTGCGCAGCTGGGCCTCAAGACGGCAATCGTCGAGCGCGAGCATCTGGGCGGCATCTGCCTCAACTGGGGCTGCATTCCGACCAAGGCGCTGTTGCGTTCCGCCGAAATCCTGCATTTTGGTGAACATGCCAAGGATTACGGTCTGAAGCTGGAAGGCACCATCACGCCTGACGTGAAAGCTGTCGTGCAGCGTTCGCGCGGCGTTTCGGCGCGTCTTAACGGCGGCGTCGCCTTCCTCATGAAGAAGAACAAGATCGACGTGATCTGGGGCGAAGCCAAGCTCGTCAAGGGCGCTTCCGGTTCCAATCCCGCCGAAATCACGGTCGGCAAGACATCGAAGCAGCCGATGCAGCCGCAGAACCCGGTGCCGAAGGGCGTGCTGGGCGAGGGCAGTTACAAGGCCAAGCACATCATCGTCGCGACCGGCGCGCGTCCGCGTGCGCTGCCCGGCATCGAGCCGGACGGCAAGCTGATCTGGACCTATTTCGAAGCCATGGTGCCGCAGGACCTGCCAAAGTCGATGCTGGTCATGGGGTCGGGCGCAATCGGCATCGAATTCGCGTCGTTCTATCACGACATGGGCGTTGATGTGACGGTTGTGGAAGTGATGCCGCAGATCATGCCGGTGGAAGATGCGGAAATCTCCGCCATCGCCCGCAAGCAGCTTGAAAAGCGCGGCCTCAAGATCATCACCGATGCCAAGGTTACGAAAGTGGAGAAGGGCGCCAACAACGTTACGGCCTCCATCGAAACCAAGGACGGCAAGGTGCAGAAGCTGACTGTCGACCGGATGATTTCGGCTGTTGGTGTTCAGGGGAATATCGAGAATCTCGGCCTTGAAGCGCTCGGCGTGAAGACGGATCGTGGCTGCATTGTCATTGACGGCTATGGTAAGACCAATGTCGAAGGTATCTATGCCATCGGCGACGTTGCCGGTCCGCCGATGCTGGCGCACAAGGCCGAGCATGAAGGCACGATCTGCGTCGAAAAGATTGCAGGCGTTCCGAATGTGCATTCGCTCGACAAGGGCAAGATCCCGGGCTGCACCTATTGCAATCCGCAGGTTGCCTCGGTCGGCTTGACGGAAGCCAAGGCCAAGGAGCAGGGTTTCGACATTCGTGTCGGTCGCTATTCCTTCTCGGCCAACGGCAAGGCGATTGCTCTCGGCGAGGATCAGGGTCTGGTCAAGACGATCTTCGACAAGAAGACCGGCCAGCTTCTCGGTGCGCATATGGTTGGCGCGGAAGTCACCGAACTCATTCAGGGTTTCGTGATTGCCATGAACCTTGAGACCACCGAAGAAGAGCTGATGCATTCGGTCTTCCCGCATCCGACCCTTTCGGAGATGATGAAGGAAAGCGTGCTTGACGCATATGGACGTGTGCTGAACGCTTAAAGCAAATAGGAGACGCCTATTCCGCTGATCGAAAATGGAGGGCCATGGCGGCGTGCCGCCTGGCCGATCATAAAATGGTGTACCGTCATCGGTCTGACGCTTGGATTTTTAGCCGGCGTCTTGAGTATGTTCGGGGGTAACACCATATCGGTCAACGGAATGGCGCTCCTGGGCTGGTATGGCGTCTGGACGCTGACTTTGGCGCTTGGCGTCGGCGGTCTGGTCTTCGGGCTCATATGGGCTCTGGTTTTCAGGGCGCTCGGGCTGGCTGCGCGGCGATGAGTAGCAAATGGTCCAAGTTGACAGGTCTGTGGTCAGGGCTTAGGACCGGACCGAATTAAGGAGCATTTTATCTCCCTTTGGGGAAATGCTCCGGATAGGCAGGAAACAGCATGGTTACAGTTCTCAATACGGTCAACCAGAGCGGACGTCTGCGGCACCCGGAAAAGGCGCACCGCCCGGATAATGAAGTCCTGAAAAAGCCCGACTGGATTCGCGTCAAGGCTCCAGTCTCGCGCGGCTATAGCGAAACGCGCGAAATCGTGCGTTCCAACAAGCTCGTGACCGTCTGTGAAGAAGCTGGCTGCCCGAATATCGGCGAGTGCTGGGAAAAGAAGCACGCCACTTTCATGATCATGGGCGAAATCTGCACACGCGCCTGCGCGTTCTGCAATGTTTCGACCGGTATTCCGACGCCGCTTGATCCAAATGAACCGGAAAATGTCGCCAAGGCCGTCAAGCAGATGGGCCTGACCCATGTGGTCATCACCTCGGTCGATCGCGACGATCTGGCCGATGGCGGCGCGCAGCATTTCGCCGAGGTCATTCGCGCCATACGTGCTGCAACGCCTGCCACCACCATCGAAATTCTGACACCGGACTTCCTGCGCAAGGAAGGCGCTCTGGAAATCGTCGTCAAGGCTCGCCCGGACGTGTTCAACCACAATCTGGAAACAGTGCCGTCGCGTTACCTTAAGGTTCGCCCCGGCGCGCGTTATTTCCATTCGATCCGCCTGTTGCAGCGCGTCAAGGAACTCGATCCGACTATTTTCACCAAGTCCGGCATTATGGTTGGCCTCGGTGAAGAGCGGAATGAAATCTTGCAGCTGATGGACGACCTTCGTTCGGCTGACGTTGATTTCATGACCATCGGCCAGTATCTGCAGCCGACCCGCAAGCACCATCCGGTCATCCGTTTCGTGACGCCGGACGAATTCAAGTCGTTCGAAACCATCGGCAAGACCAAGGGCTTTCTGTTGGTCGCCTCCAGCCCGCTGACGCGTTCTTCGCATCACGCTGGCGACGATTTTGCAAAGCTCAAAGCCGCCCGCGAAGCGCAGATTGCGAACCGGGCATAACACGACATGCCGCAATTTACGACCGTCAGACGGGTGCATCACCGGGCCGATCAGATGTTCGCGCTCGTTGCGGATGTCGAGAAATATCCGGAATTTCTACCGATGTGCGAAGCCTTGTCGATCCGCTCCCGTAAGGAGCGCGACGGCAAGGCGTTGCTGATTGCCGACATGACGGTTGGTTACAAGCTGATCCGCGAGACCTTCACCAGCCAGGTGCTGCTGAAGCCGGACGAGAATGTCATCGACGTCAAATATCTCGACGGCCCGTTCCGCTATCTCGATAATCGCTGGACGTTTAAATCCGTCGAGGACGAAGCCTATTGCGACGTCGAGTTTTTCATCGACTATGAATTCAAGAGCCGCACACTTGGCCTGCTGATGGGCACGATGTTCGACCTGGCCTTCAAGAAATTCTCGGAAGCCTTCGAAAAGCGCGCCGACCAGATCTACGGTCTGTAATTAAACGGGGTTTTACTGCGCCGTATACCCACCATCCACCATCAATGACGATCCGGTGATGAATGAAGCCTCGTCGCTTGCGAGGAACAGCACCGCGCTTGCCACTTCTTCGGCGCGGCCAAGGCGGCCCATCGGGTGCAGGGCGATCAGCGCTTGTTTCCCCTCGTCCGGAATGTCTTTCAATAGTGGCGTATCGATATAGCCCGGGCAGACGGCGTTCACACGGATATTCTGCGCGCCATAATCGATAGCCAGCGTCTGCGTGAGAAGCTTCACGCCGCCTTTTGCCGCTGCATAGGCCGTCACGCCTGATTTGCCAACATGGCTGTGGATCGATCCGCAATTGACGATGACGCCACCGCCTTGCGAGCGCATCTGGTCGATTGCGTATTTATCGCAGAGATAAACGCCGGTCAGATTGATATCGATGGTCTTCTGCCAGGCGCTTTCGTCAAGCTCGTCGATGGGGCCGTCCGCCGCAATACCCGCATTGGCGAACATGATATCGAGACGGCCATAATTTTCAACCGTGCGGGCAATAAGCTCCTGAACAGCTTTGGTTTTTGTTACATCGGTCTTGATGAAAATGGCCTGCTGGTGTTCGCCGGCAAGCTCATCGGCCAATTGCTGGCCGTGATCGGCATAATCGGCAATGACGACATTGGCCCCTTCACGTACAAAAGCCAGGACCGTCGCTTCCCCAATGCCGCTAGCCCCGCCAGTTACGATGGCCACTTTGCCTTTGAAACGCATTGCCTATGCTCCTCATCTTGAACCGATAAGCAGAGGATAGCGCGGCGGGGCGGAAAGTACATGCGTTGGCGTTATGCCTCGCGCAAATTTGTCAGGACCAGTTCCAGCGCGGCAAGAACCGTCGCATGGCGAATGTCCGCACGGCTTTTCGGGCCGAAACGGCATTCCCGATGCAGCGTTGGGTGGCCGTTGCGTGCGGAAGCAATATGAACCAGCCCGACGGGTTTTTCATCCGAGCCGCCGCCGGGACCAGCGACACCAGTCACTGCAATGCTGATGCCAGCGCGCGAATGCTTAAGCGCGCCTTCGGCCATGGCAATCGCCACTTCCTTCGAGACAGCGCCGACGCGGTTGATCAGTTCCATCGGTACGCCGATCATGTCGTGCTTGGCTTCATTGGAATAGGTGACGAAGCCGCGATCCACGACATCGGACGAACCGGCGATGTCGGTCAAGGAGCCAGCAATCAGGCCTCCGGTGCAGGATTCGGCGGTCGCAATCATCAAGCCAGCCTTGCGGCAGGCCTCCAGCACTGCGATTGCTTCTTTCTCGGCGATAAGTTCGCTCATTCCGGCACCTCGCCGGGATAAATGACGGTCGCTGTCGCAATGGCGGCAATGCCTTCGCGGCGACCGACAAAGCCAAGCTTTTCGTTGGTCGTGGCCTTGATGGACACCCGGTCGGCGGCGATGCCCAGCATATCGCAGAGCGCTTCCGTCATGGCAGCGCGATGTGGTCCGACCTTCGGCGCTTCGCTGATCAGCGTCACATCGACATTGGCAATGCGTCCGCCAGCCTCACGAACGATCTTTGCCGCGTGCTCGATGAAGATGCGCGACGCTGCACCCTTCCATTGCGGGTCCGAAGGCGGGAAATGCGTGCCAATATCGCCAGCGCCGCGCGTGGCGAGCAGGGCGTCGGTGAGGGCGTGAAGCGCCACATCGGCATCGGAATGGCCGTTGAGCTTTGCCTCATGCGGGATTTTCACGCCGCAGAGCGTGACATGGTCGCCCGGTTCGAAGGAATGTACGTCATAGCCATTGCCCGTGCGAATATCCGGAAAGGCGGCATGGTCTTGCCGCAGGCGCTTGTCTGCCATTTCGATGTCCTTTGCCCAGGTAAGCTTTGTATTGTCGGCCGAGCCTTCGATGATGCGCACGGCGAGGCCCTGCCATTCGGCGATGGCGGCATCGTCGGTGAAATCCGTGCGACGGATGGCGAAGGCTCTCTCATGTGCGTCGAGTATAGGCGCATAGGGAAATGTCTGTGGGGTTTGCGCTGCGAACAAACCGGCGCGGGGAACAGTGGTTTTGACTGTTCCGTCGATGGCCGATTGTTTCAGCGTGTCTGAAACGGCCAGCGCAGGAAGGACGCCTTCTTCCGGCGTCAGATTGCCGACGATGCGTTCGAGCAGCGCCTGCGTGATGAAGGGGCGCACACCGTCGTGAATCATCACATAATCGGGCGCGTGGTCTTTGAGGGCGAGAAGGCCTAGCCGTGTGGATTCCTGCCGTGTCGGGCCGCCGGTGACGACGATCACATCTTTGTGGATTTCCGGTATGGCGCGCTCATAAAGCAGCTGATCGTCGGGGTGGATGACAACCACGATCTTGTCGACCACTGCGCAGTCGGTAAAGGCGCGCAACGTCCGTGCGAGCACGGCTTCCCCGCCGATGCGCCGATATTGCTTCGGCCCTTCGACGCTTTGCCCCGCCCGTTCGCCCCGGCCGGCTGCCACAATGACCGCTGCTGTTTTCGAAATGATCTTTGCCTTTGCCAAAGTTGGTCGCTTGGAAGCCGAATAATGCCTTGCATCGACAAATGCCAGACTGCAATTGATTTATCGCTCAATCTATGCGCTTTTCCTTGCGTTCAAAAGACGAACTGATTAAAGTGTGTGCGTTATGCATCATGCACATGAAATAGGCATTTGTTGGTGACTTCTATCGATCAGCCCTTGGATATCCGTGGCGTGGTGCTCAAGAATCGCGTTTTTCTGGCGCCGATGTCTGGCGTTTCCGATCTGCCATTTCGCAAGCGCGCAGCCGCTGCCGGGGCGGGCATGGTCGTTTCGGAAATGGTCGCCAGCGCGGAGCTCTGCAATCGTCACAAGGAAAGCCTGCTGCGCCTGTCGGGCGAAGGTTTGGGCACGCATGTGGTTCAGCTTGCCGGGCGTGAAGCGCATTGGATGGGCGAGGCGGCCAGGATTGCCGAGGGCGAGGGCGCTGATATCATCGATATCAATATGGGTTGCCCGGCCAAGAAAGTGACCGGCGGCTATTCTGGATCGGCGCTGATGCGCGATCTGGATCATGCAATGACACTTGTTGAGGCGACGGTGGCTGCCGTCAAGGTGCCGGTCACGCTGAAGATGCGGCTTGGCTGGGACGAAAACAGCATCAATGCACCGGAACTGGCCAAACGGGCCGAGGATGCCGGTATTGCCATGGTGACGGTGCATGGCCGCACACGCTGCCAGTTCTATGAGGGTCATGCGGACTGGGATGCTATTCGCGCTGTGCGCGATGCGGTGAAAATTCCGCTCGTCGCCAATGGCGACGTGTCGTCGCGTGAAGGTGCGGAAGAAATTCGCCGCCGGTCGGGTGCCGACGCGGTGATGGTCGGGCGCGCTGCCTATGGACAGCCATGGCTGCCGGGTTTGATTGCGGGTAGTTCACCATCGGCGCAATCCGAAACAGAGATTATCGATTATATTATAATGCATTACGAAGATATGCTCGACCATTATGGTAGCAAAACGGGTATTCGCCATGCGCGCAAGCATCTTGGCTGGTATCTGGCTCGTCATGCCGGAGAGGCTTTGACCTCTGCGGATAAGGCGGAAGTGATGACGCTGACTGATCCCGCAAAGGTTGTTGAAGCGCTGCGTCGGATATTCGCGGCGCGGACGACGGATGCGCCAGAGTTGAAATCGGCGTTCAGAAAGGTCGCCTGATGCGCGAAAGAGATGAAAAAGGCAGCATCCCATCGGTTATTCTGGATGCAATCAGCCAGCCGGTCATCATGGTTGGGCCAGACAATCACATTGTCTACGCCAATCTGGACGGTGAGCAGTTCTTCCGTTCAGGGTCGTCCATATTGTCGCGCAACCGGCTGGAAAGTTTTCTGCCGTTTGGCAGCCCGCTTCTGGCGCTTATCGATCAGGTTCGCGCCAGCCAGATGCCGGTCAATGAGTATCGCGTCGATATTTCCTCGCCGCGTCTCGGTGCGGAACGCATTGTCGATCTCTATGTCGCGCCCGTCGTTGAAATGCCGGGCGCTGTGGTCATCCTGTTCAAGGAAAAGACCATGGCGGAAAAGATCGACCGCCAGATGACCCATCGCGGCGCGGCGCGTTCGGTGACCGGTCTTGCCTCGATGCTGGCGCATGAGATCAAGAACCCGCTATCGGGTATTCGGGGTGCGGCCCAGTTGCTAGAGCAGGTGGTTGGCGACGAGGATCGCGCGCTGGCACGGCTCATCACCGATGAAACGGACCGCATCGTATCACTGGTGGACCGGATGGAGGTTTTCTCCGACGAGCGCCCCATCGAGCGCACGGCGGTGAATATTCACGCGGTGCTGGATCATGTGAAAGCCGTGGCCCGCAATGGCTTTGCCCGGCATATCCGCTTCTCGGAAGATTACGATCCATCCTTGCCGCCGGTTTTCGCCAATCGCGACCAGCTGGTGCAGGTGTTTCTCAATCTGGTGAAGAACGCCGCAGAAGCCATTGGGGACCGCGATCACGGCGAAATCCTTCTCTCGACGGCTTACCGCCCGGGTATCCGCCTTCAGGTGCCGGGTGCGCGCGACCGCGTGGCGCTGCCGCTGGAATTTTGCGTACACGACAATGGACCGGGCGTGCCCCAGGATATGCTACCGCATCTCTTCGATCCGTTTGTGACGACCAAGACCAACGGTTCGGGCCTTGGACTGGCACTGGTGGCGAAAATCATCGGCGATCATGGCGGCATCATCGAATGCGACAGCCATCCCTCGCGCACCACTTTCCGCATTCTCATGCCTGCCTGGAAAAGCTCGGATGTTGCTTCCCGGCCAAGCAAATTCACGACTGATTATACCGGAGACGACGCATGATAGCAGGACGCCCGACGGGAACCGTATTGGTGGCGGATGACGACGCGGCGATCCGCACTGTGCTCAATCAGGCGCTTTCTCGGGCCGGTTATGATGTGCGGGTGACATCGAACGCCGCTTCGCTGTGGCGTTGGGTGGCGGCTGGCGATGGCGATTTGGTGATTACCGACGTCATGATGCCGGACGAAAACGCTTTTGACCTTCTGCCCCGCATCAAGAAAATGCGGCCTGATCTGCCGATTGTGGTGATGAGCGCTCAGAACACGTTCATGACGGCCATTCGCGCCTCCGAAGCGGGCGCTTACGAATATCTGCCGAAACCGTTCGACCTGACGGAACTGATCAATATTGTCGGTCGCGCTCTGTCCGAACCGAAGCATAAGCCCATTGCCACCCGTCAGGATGAGCCTGGCGAGAATATGCCGCTTGTCGGTCGCTCGCCTGCGATGCAAGAGATCTATCGCGTTCTGGCGCGTATGATGCAGACCGACCTGACGATGATGGTGACGGGCGAATCTGGCACCGGCAAGGAACTGGTCGCGCGCGCGCTGCATGAATATGGCCGTCGTCGCAAGGGACCGTTCGTTGCGATTAATATGGCTGCCATTCCACGCGATCTGATCGAGTCGGAACTGTTCGGTCACGAGAAGGGCGCTTTTACGGGCGCGCAGAATCGCTCGAGCGGGCGCTTCGAGCAGGCCAATGGCGGCACGCTTTTCCTCGATGAAATCGGCGATATGCCGATGGAAGCGCAAACGCGCCTGCTTCGCGTGTTGCAGCAAGGCGAATATATGACCGTCGGCGGGCGTACGCCGATCAAGACCGACGTGCGCATTGTGGCCGCGACGAACAAGGATTTGCGCCAGTTGATCGCGCAGGGGCTGTTCCGCGAAGATCTCTATTACCGCCTGAACGTGGTGCCATTGCGGTTACCACCGCTGCGCGAACGCAGTGAGGACGTGCCCGATCTGGTGCGTCATTTCTTCAAGCGTGCCGCCGAGGAGGGTTTGCCGGAAAAACGCATCACCAATGCCGGTCTAGACATGATGCGCCGGTATCCGTGGCCAGGCAATGTGCGTGAGCTTGAAAATCTGGTGCGCAGGCTGGCGGCGCTCTATCCGCAGGAAGAGATTTCGCCGGAAATCATCGAAACGGAGCTGAAGGCGGAGCTGTCGAAGCCAGACACGATTCCAGCGATGACGGGCGACGCGGAAAACGTCACGATTTCGCAAGCGGTCGAGCAGAACATGCAGCGTTATTTCGCTTCGTTCGGTGCCGACCTGCCGCCGCCGGGACTTTATCACCGTGTGCTGGCTGAGCTTGAATATCCGCTGATTCTGGCATGCCTAACGGCAACGCGCGGTAATCAGATCAAGGCAGCAGACCTGCTTGGCCTCAACCGCAATACGTTGCGCAAGAAAATCCGCGAACTCGGCGTGAATATCTATCGCGGTGGCAAAGGGAACTAAGCCAGTTCGCCTGACCGCAATTTTCTTCTATCGAGCTTTAAGACTGGGTATTATATACTGTCGAACAAAGACTGACTATGAAAGCGCGATCAGACCAAAAATTGATGCTGCTAGAGCAGGGGCTGAGCTCACACTCCTCCTGGTTGGAGAGCATGCACTAATAGAATGGAATATTGAAAAGATGGAATGGATTCCTGTTGTCTTGATAGCGTTCAAGGTTCTCGTTTTAGGGACCGCCATGTTCTTCGCCATCAAGTTTCATTACGATGAAGATAAAAAGAAGAAGAATAGCGAAACCAGCGGACAGTAGCGGCTCACACATCGCTATTGGCGAATCGGCCTACCTGTCGAAACAATGATCCAATTTGGGATGTAAGTGAGAAAAGCTTCCGAAGTTGATTTTTGTAAAAATTTGAAAATAAACTGAAATTTCAATTCACGAAGAAAATACTGGTGCCCCCAGAGAGACTCGAATTGTCGAAACTCTCTGGAGTCACGTCTGTAGTGCGTTGTTTTTAATGTTTTATTAGCATTCGCTAAATTTATGCTTTGTGACATTGTGACGGGCATAAGTTTGGGGTTCTTTGGCCTGTGGATAACTGCGGCGCTTTATCCCCCGCACACTGCTTGACGGTTGCACCCCGTTATTATTCCTTGTCGCCCGTAAACACTCATGGGGTTATGGGGACAATCATGAAACTTTCTATGCTCGCTGCCCTTGGCAGCGTGTTTCTGGTCGGCTGCGCCACCACGAACTACACTCCAATGGAGCGCTATCTAAACCGTTATGCTGGTGCGGAAGTGGCAGCGGTCCAGTGCCCGGCGTATGGCGGCTACGGCTCTGCCGTCGCTATGCGATCCGACGCTGAAAAAAATCTAGCGCAAGCTCGGAAGCTTGGCGCAACGGAAGTGGATATTCAAAAGGCGCGTAGCCGGGTGAATGGCAATTTTACGGGTGCCGTGATTCTCGTCGGGCCGATGCAAGCGTGTAGCTCGTTCATTAATGGTCTTGCGTGGGCTGGCACTAGTACGCCAGCGCCAGCGACACCAACTACGCCTAACAAGGCTGCAAAAAAATAGTCTAGAATAATAGAAGCCCGCCAATTGGCGGGCTTTCGCTCTCTATCAATGTAGTTAATCAACGCGCAATGGGATTTCAGACTTCAAGATGCGCAAGTGCGGCTCCCTTACGCCTTGTAGTCGCAATAAATCAATCATTTCAGTTATGTTTTCGTCAGTGCGTTTTGAAGGTCCAAAAATAACGTTAGCGAGAATCGCATCCGGCGTTAAACCAACAAGGCCTTTATCTGGATGGTCCTCCAAAGGAATTTCAAACACAGTTTCATTAGTATTGGGCACTAAACGCTTTCTCAGCAAAGTGGGCATTTGTATATTGGTCATATGCAGCACCCTCCATTCTTCTTCCTCCTTGAATATGGAATGCTTAAGACAGGAAGCGCCGAACAAAATAGCCATAGTCATTAATTGTAGAATGTCACTAGGGTTGGAAAACGCCTTAAGCTCTCTCGTATTATCCGAAATATTAATTAGAATTTCCTCATATTTGTTCGCCAACTCATTTTTACCGCCGTAGTAAACTGGGCTGGCATAGGCATTCAAAGCATTTGTTTCTAGTCGAAATGGTTCGACATTGAGAACAAGCGCCACTCCATCTGGCTTACCGTATTCGCGCCACATTGAAAGTCGGCCCATTGGCGTCTCGTGGGGCCAGTGCTCGGAGAAACACGAAATAAAAACATCGCGCAATACGCGGTTTCTTAAATCGAACCAGCTTTTTTCCAATATCGCTGGCAATGCCGAGTAAAATCGGCTTAAAGTTTCTTTCGTTAAATTCTTATGCTTGGCGAGCGCGTAATCCACTGCCTCGATACCGTGTGTTATTTCACGAGTATCATTCATTTTATCGCTGCTACGCATCCAAACTGTTCGTCCAGAGATTATCAGCTTCGCATTTTCAAAGCGGGTATAGTGAGCGAGCTTCAAATTATTATTATCCATTCGCTGCAATGCTTCATGAAGTGTGGGTAAGAATATTTCGGTTATTTTCTGCTTATCCAATTGCCCCTCCATCATCATTTTCAAGTTCGCTCAATTCAAAACTTAACTTACGCATATCCGAATCTGGATTTCGAACAATGTGACGACTATTGATTATATGCCATAGCTCCGACGTAATTGTTCACGGGAATGACATTTATATGCTTCGCGAGCGCCAAGCCAATCTCATTCATCGGATCGTAGCCAATTCCAGGAGTGCCATTGAAGGGTAATAGAGTAATCACTCACATCGGCCCGCCAGTTCAATGCGCAAAACCTCCGGTAGTCCATCGATGAAACTTTGCTGAATCTGGCGATCTATCCCTTTCATAACGTCGGCTAATTCAGCCGTGCTTATTACGCTCCACACGTTCGCGGTACTCAAATCACAAGCCACACCGTAGATTTTGTCATCGTCGGGAATGCCATTCCTATAGGCTTCAAAAAATTGGATAAGCCGGTTTAGTAGCGCCGCCTTAAATTGCGGCGTAATTTTCTCAGTCCTTTCTTTGATTTTATCAAAATCGGAAGGTGCGGCCCGTTCGAATGGCATTATGAATACAGGTTTCGTCATCGGCTTTTCCACGTTTCGATAAGTGCATTTACTTTCGGCTGCACTCGCCGCCTCGCCTCGTTGCGGTCTACCCCGCATAAAAGTAGCTGGTCGTAATCGGTCATGAGGTGGCGCATCATGTTCTGCATAGTGATACCCACTGCCTTTCCGAGACTGGCATTTTGCCAGTCTCGTTCTGCAATTTGAGCGACAAAATGCGTGACAGCGAAGTCAGGACAGCCGGGATGTTTTTTTCTGATATGCCGCTCTATTGCCTCAACGCTGAATTTAGCCATGAGGTGCGCCTCTCAGGCGACTTTGCAAGATAGCCCAAACTGCACCTGCCAGCGCTTGCGCCCAATAGCGATTATCGCGTAGCTGCCACTCACTATCCGGGATCGAACGTATTTCCTCGAACTCCCCGAAAAGCATTTCTCCTATGCGGTCACACATGAGCTTATCAGCATCGTGAGCGCTCAACCCCGCATATCGGTTGTCGCTCTGAAATGCGGGATTATGGGGGACCGATCCGGGGATGACATTCAGGTTCCCGGCAATGGTCAGGCTGATTTCGTTGAGCGGATCAAAACCAATTTCGCATACGCCAGTATATGGCCGCAGAATAATATCTTTGATTTGGTCCAAACAATCCCGCCAAGCTTCATCTGACACGATATGAGGCGATGGATTGCCAAGAACCCGAATAGGTACTGCTGTGCCTTTCCGCCGATCATTAGCCGGAATGTGCCGAACAACTTCAAGGTCGTTTAGCTTTGCCCGCCGTGTGTTTCTCATTCTACTCATTTATTTCGGTCCTTAATTGAGCGCTTCGGCGCATTACCGCTACTCTAATAAGAATCGATGGATTCTAGATCAATAGTAAAAGTAGAATCTAATCAAATATTATTTTTTATTAACTAATTGATTAGTTATTATCATTCAGATTTTCTAGCCAGTTCGTGATAACTAAGCGTAATTTTCTTCATTTCTCTATTTAAGTACACAACATTCACTTCATTTTTGCTTATCTTCTTTTGTGTCCGGGATAGGTCTTTCAGGATATATGCAGCCAATCCAAGCGGCTCAAAGATCGGCTTCACGTTCGCAAGCGTGGGATAGAGTTCCTTTCGCTTGTAGGTACGTGACGCGGATAGGCGCAACGCTTCCGCGAGCTTGTCTTTAAAGCCCGGATCTGATCTCTCCATATCCGGGATGCATATGCCGTGAGTGTGAAGCTTGCCCTTGCTGTCAAATTCAAGTGCGAGCGCAATTGCCGGAACATAGCCGAGACAGGCTTGCAAGTGCTTGCGTAGGTGCCTATCTGCGAAAAGCATAGCCGGAGTTGATGACTTCATAAGTTCGGCGGCGCGATCCTCATGAAAGTCTAAGCTGAAAAACCAGCCGTTATTTTCGTGCGCCAACATTGAGGAAAGCACGAATTTCCGCTTCCTGTCGGTCAGGCTTTTCCATCTGTGTTGAAACGGATCCGTGAGGTTTTTGGCGTCAAGGAAGTGTTGAAGGTCTTTCCGCTCTGGTTGGGATGATAAGGCATGGTCACGCGCAACGGTGAATGGTGTCGGCTTGGCGCTGCCAGCATCTGCCCTGTCTAATTGCGGTGCATCAAAATCACCAAAAGCACCGTAGAGGGAGGCGGGTAACAGTTCGGGCGATTGCGAGCGCTGTTCGCCTTGTAGTGTTGAATTGAGGGAGTTTTGACGGGTGGTGAATTGTGTCGCGGCGGGTGTGATTTCTGATAGTGCTATTTTCTCTATTTCTTCTATCTCGTTATGAGGTGTGGAATAGGTATTGAAATCCCGCACTGGTTGAAATGTATCTCGACCGGTATAACCGAATTGAATTTGTTCAGTATTTTCTGATTTTTTAGTTTCGAGCTTGCGGAATTTTGACGGGTGAATAGTGGGCGTCAAAACTCCTTCAAACTCATCGCGGCTAGGCGTCAAAACTCCATCAATTGCAGGCGTCAAAACTCTCTCAATCTGACTGCTTCGAGGAACTTCGAACGCCGGATTGATAGAGCTTCTGCGAGTGGTCAAATCAAGGAAACGACGCACAAGGGCGCGGTCAATATAACGCTTATGGGATTGCTCGCCGTGGCGTTCGTCAAACTCTGCTCTGATTTCCCGGATACGGTTAGTCAGATCATCGGCTTCACTAGCGCGGCTCTGATCGATCATAAACTGATAAAGGTCGAGCGTGGCTTTAAACGTAGCGTTTAATCGCTTTGTATCACGCTCAAGCTCTGGCGCTGAAATCGAAGCAAACGAAAGCGGATCAGGTAGATTAGCTGGAACATCGTCCAACAAACTATCCAGACTATCTAAATCCGAAAGCAACCGATTGCTGATATAGCCTTGATTTAAGCCTTGCAAATCAAAGTCAAATTCACTATTATCGTTTTTGGAAATACTACTCATCAAGGTTTCCATTCGTTAACTATCTTAAAAGCGCTAAGGGCCTCTACCTTGGCGCTTTTTTTGTTTCTAGCTCCTTCGTTAATGCTGCTGTTTTGTTTAATCGGTGCTATCAAGTGCGCGATCAATCTGGCGCGCCAAATCTTCCGCAATGTCAGAATTATACCGCCGAGTAATCCCATTGGCCGGGATGGTCACTTTGACGCTGCCCGCGGCTCTCGCGACAATAAAATGCCGGTCAATTCTGGTTTCCGAGAATTTCTTATCTGCGGTCGCGGCAAGATAGATTGTATCCGCAAGCTGCTTTGTGCGCTCGCGGCTCATGCGTTCGCGTGGTTCATCTGCGAAGCCGATAAGGAAGCTATCGCCATTGCTTCTGATCTCAAAATCTGGAACGCCGTCTGAAATGACGCCAGCCTTGATCTCGCTGCGGATAAGGTCGCTAAGGTACGCAACTATCGTTGTGTTCTTCGCTTCGAGGATTTTCTTAAGTTGTACGCCGCGCTCATAGGGCATTTGAATCATGAAAGGCTTTTGCATTTTTACCTTAAGCTATAGTCTTTTATACACTATAGCTTAAGGTGATGCCGAAATCAACGTCTGCGAGTGCGATTGTTGAGCGAGTTGCCCGGACGCATAGCGCGATGAATTTCGTCGGCAACAATCCCGCGCATGGTGTTTTCCATCGCCTTCGAGGTCTGTTTGGCAAGATCGGCGTTCTGCTCAGGTGTGCCGCCATTTGCATTGACCGTGACGGGTGCCGAGATATTGACGGCTGGCGAATTGTTTGTCGTGCTGACAGTGTTCATATTCGCCGGACGCGCAAAGGAAGTGCGTCCGACATAGCCGCCATCGGCATACCCGCGTTTGGCGTTCTGGTGTAACGCTTCGAGGTTCTTGACGCCAAGACGTTTCACGGCTGGTGCGGACAGAACGTATTCGCCCTTATGCACCACGCCAGCCGGTTCATATTTACCGCCTGCGCCAGTGAAGCCGCCCTCTGCGAAGCCTAAAAGCGAGCCTAGAAGGCCGCTAGGCTGTCCAGCACCACCAAAACCAAACAGGGTTGCGAGCGGACCTTTGCCGAGCAAAGTAGCCTGCAAAACGGCGTCCATAAGGTTGTTCGCGAGGTTGCTAACCGCATCCGAAAGGCTCGTCGTGCCGGTAATCAGGCCAGACAGGGACGATGTGAAGCTTTCTGCAAAATATTGCTTCGCTTCCTGTGCACCATTGATAGCACGCTGCGCATTTTCCGTTTCCCGGTTCAGGCTGGCTGTCGCCGTGATCTGCTGGCGGATTTTGTTGATATCCTGATCGGACAAGCTCAAGCCTTGCCGCTTCGCATCCTGTACGCGGCGGAAGACTTCAAGCTCAATCCCGCGCTGCTGCGCCGACATACCAACGGTCTTACGCTCAAGTTCGGCAAGGCTCTGGCTTTCGCGCAAGCTGTCATTAAGCTGCTTGCGGGCTTCTGTTGCCTTCTTTGCGTCGTCGGTCGCCTTTTGTTGGCTCTCGCTAGGCGCGACCTTCACCGGCGATAGATCGGACTGATTATAGAGGCTGCGGATTGTGTCAGGATCGACACGGCGAAGCCCTTCCCACTCGTTTCTAAGTCCTTCCACGTCATTGCCACGCGAACGCGCCAAATATCGCGCTATGGCGTCCTGCGTGGTTTCATCAAACATGGTGTCACCGGCAAGGCCGAGCGCTTTCATCGATCCCTTGAGGGTCCGACGCGTGATCTGATATGCGCCGAGTGCGGACGATCCGGCAGGGTTGCCGTTCTTGTCGCGATAAAGGTTTCGGTTCTCTGGCGTAAGCATCCGGTCTTGTAGCGCTATGATTTGATCAAGCGTCATGCCGGTAAGGTTTTGCGGGCCGTTCGTCCATCTGCCATGATCGAGCGTGGCATTATAGTTGCCACCGCTTTCAACGCGCTTCACAAGGCTGAAAAAGTCCTTCTGGTCGCCATAACTGGCAACTGTTCGGGCGCGGGCTGCAATGCGGTTCGCCTCTTCGATATCTGCGGGTGTCTTGGCGTTCTTAACCGCCTGCTGAAAAGCTTTGTCGATCTGGTCGAGCTTCGCCAGTTCGTCCAGTTCTGCTTTAAGCTCCGGCACAAGGTTCTTGAGGTCGGTAAGGGCTTGCTTGAAATTGGCGGCGGAAGTGGCCGCATTATTCATATTGCCGGACACGCCCAGGGTGATATTTGACATTTCCTTGAGCGCTGCCGCAAATTCCTTGGTGTGCGGAGTCAGGGCTGCAATCTGATTATCGACATCGGCAAGATCGGCCTCAAGCCGCTCCAGCGCAAGGCCGTCATAATCATTGTCAAAGTCCGGCTTGTTACGGATATCGGCTATCCGTTTCAAAATGTCGGCGCGGCGTTCCAGATAGGTATTCAAACGGCCTTCATCGGACAGGGCGTAATTTCGGCTGGTCGCGATGATGTTATCGCCCTTCAAAGCGCTAATAGCACTCGCGATTTGTTTAATGTAGGAAACCGACTCTAGCGCGGCCTGCTTCGCATAAACTTGCACGTTGCGCCAAACGGTTTCCCACTGCGCATCAAAGTCTTTTGCGGCCTTCAACTGATCATCGCTGAAAAGGGCGGCTTCACTGCGAAGCTTCTGAAGCTGTTCAACGGATAGGCCGAGCATTTTTGAAAGCTCTTCTGCGCCAGTGCCGCCGAATAGTTCATCGAGATTGCGAGCCTGTGCCGCGCTATCCATCTTTTGCAGCTTGCCTATAATCTCATCTAGAAAGGCGGAAGGGTCTTTCAGGCGTTCGGCAACATCTGCGGCGGTCAGGCCAAGCCGTTCAAAGGCTTCCTGTGCCGAGCCTTTACCAGTGCGGGCAAACTCATCACCGCGGATATTCAGTTCCTTGAGGGCGTCGGTTACGCCGTCAACGCTCGCACCTGTCGCCTTGGCAACATAGGTCCATTGCTGCCATACCTTGGCCGAGACGCGGGCTTTGTCGGCTTCTCTGCCTACTTCTGCAACCGTGGTGGCGATCTGCTTGAAAGCCGTCGCTGCGGCTGCAATCGCGCCACCGGCGAGCATCGGCTTGAAAGCAAGCTGCAATCTCTCAGCAATCTTGCTGCCGGTGTCAGCATAAGATTTTTCCATGTTTTGGGCCGACCGCTTGGCGGCGTCTTCCATACCCTTCATATTCTTCGAAGTCTTGGCGCGGGCGCGTTCAAGATCACGCTCATACTTGTTCATACGGGCTTCGAGGGTAACTAAAAGGCGTTGTTCACTATCCATTTAACTATTCCATAGCTTGTCAAAATCGTCGATTGTATCAAGGAAGCTGCCGGACTGCTCGCCATTCACGGCACGGGAAACGGCAAGTGCAGACGCGATGGCGCCGTCAATATGATTGCTGTGCCGAGTGCCCTTGTGCATCGTCACAAGCTCGCCTGCATTGGTGGCGCGTTTCACCACCACGCTTTCAAAATGCTTACGTAAGATCGGGTGCGCGCCGTGGCGAATGCGCTTGCCGTTCACTATGCGCTCAAGATCGCAAATCGGGCCATGCATGTTCTTCGGCGTTTGCGGAAGCTGCAATACATTAATGCCAGCGTCGATCAGCTTTGCCATAATGGGACCGGCTAGCGAAGGATCGAAAACAACTTCCTGCACATTATAGGTGCAGTAAATATTTATAATCTGGGCTGTGATAACGTCCGGTTCGATGACAGGGCCGTCAATGACGTTCAAAAGGCCATCGTCACGCCAGCGCGCATATGGAACCTGTTCGAGCCGTGCTTTCTCGTCCAAGCCTTCGGACGGCAAATAAAACCAAGGATGCACCGAAATGCGACCGTCATCATGGCGAAAAGCGGCGGTAATGGCGGTCAGGTCGCCAGAACGGGACAAGTCAACGCCGAGATAACAAGGCAATGTCTCAAGGTCAGCAAGGTCAAAATGCGGATCATAACCGGCGTCATAAACCGACATATCAAACAGCGGGTCACGGCTAGCGGCCTGCCACATATTCAAATTGAATTGCTGAAACTGGTATCGGGCGGGCGGGCTATTCTCTGCCGTGCGCGCCGCCTTCCGCAAACCGTCAATATTAGGAAAGCCGAACGGCAGGCCGGGATTAGCCTTCAACCACGTCTTTTCGTTGCGCCAGTCGTCACCGGGGTCAACCTGAAACAGGATCGGCAAGAATGACGGGTCATCAATCTCGCCCGTCGCGACCTTATAGGCGTAATCGTATAACTCGAAACCGATATTATCCTGTCCACGGCCCGCCGTGGTGCAAATGATCATAAGCGGGTCATCGGCCTTCACCATACCGCTGTCGATAGCTTCCCAAAGGTCGCGGCCCTTCCAAGCGTGGATTTCATCGACAAGCACAAAGGTCGGCGTGGTGCCGTGCTGCGCCTTGCCGTCGCTCGAAACCGCTTTTAAGGTCGCGCGGTTTTTCCGGTTCGTGATCAACTTCGCGCCGTTTTGGGCTTCATTGATCTTCGTCGCCGCAACCAGCCGTCTATCCCCGCGAACGATGTTCGCCGCTTCCTTGAAACCGATGCCCGCTTGATCGCGGTCACATGCTGCGAAAATCACCTGTCCAGCCGGAACGGCTTCCGGGCCAAGAAGATGCAAGAGCGACCACGCGGCGGCATGGCTGGTTTTGCGGTTACCGCGTCCAAGCATGAGAAAAACGGTTTTGACGATTCTACGGCCGTCCGCGTTCCGGGGGCCATATATGCGCCGGGTGATGCGTTCGAACGGGTCAAAAAGCTGAAATGCTTTAGGATGCTTATTGTCGTTCGCCGCTTTCGGCGTGTTGTTGTTCGCTGCCGGATGACGCAAACAACGAATGAATTTGACGGCACGCTCGCCATAGCCGAACGGGTCTTCAATAGGCGAACCGTCATAAATCCATTCTGGAAATGCGCTGCCAGCCATTATCGCACTGCCAGCGGGTTATCGTCGTCGTCATCGTCCGGCATGTCTCCGCCGACGCGGGCGCGGCTGGTCGGTGTAAGGCCGTATTCAGCAGCAAGCTGGCGCGCCGTCTGCATGAATCGGATTTGAAGGCCACCTAATTTCAGGTCAGGAACCGGCATGGCGTTCATCTGGTCGGCAATCTGGCGAACCGCGCCTATAGCGGCGCAATAGTTTTCAATCCCGGCGAGGTCGCCACGGGTGATAATACGGCGCTGGATAAGTTGCGGCATGACTCGCCGCCATTCGGCTTTAGCCGCTGGCGTAAGGTGTGCCGGTGCTGGCGGGGCTTTGGTGAGGGCGTCCGCATCGGCTTTCAACGCTGGCTTAATTCCACGTAGATGCGTCATGATACGGCAACACCCCGCAATTCAAGGCCGCGCCGCCTGCCGAGTTCTTTGATCTCTTTCAGATTGTAGGCGGTGCCGTTGTAGGTCACGCGGTCGGCGGTCGTGATGCCGCCAAGGTATCTCAGGCGGAAAACAATCGTGCCGTTCTCTGCCTCACCATAGCCGGTCAGAAATTCAGTTGCCGATTGCTGCACAATTTCGGCGCGCATCGTCGCCACGTCCAGCCAGCTTTCAACTATGCCGCCGGTCGGGGTCTTGGTTTTCGTCTTGCGCTCTATGGTGATCTTGCGATCTAGTTTACCCGCTCTCATGTTTATTCTTTCCACATGACAACGGCATTGATCGACAAAACACCATGGCAAAGGGTGCGCTCCGGGTCCGGGTCACGCATCCAGCGGATGAGCGGCTTTTCCCATTCGACAACGGCTAAACCTTCGGCGGGTGGCGCATCATAGAGGGCGTTGCAGGCGGCAAAGCCGATCTTCCAAGCGGTGTCTTTACCGTCATCTGCCGCCCAAACGTGCACGTCAATTAAGATACGGGCACTCTTTTGGTTGCCGGATGCATAGCCGAGATTTTGCGTCATGGTTGGGCTTACGATGATGCATGGCAACTCATCCGGGCGGGTACTGCCGCTGCGAATGTTCGTCGGGTCAACCAGTCCGACAACATCTGCGGAATCGACTAGAGCGGCGTTAATGGCCGCTTGTAAGGCAAGTGAAGGCTCAATCATTTTCAATATCCGTTCCGGCCTGTGTGCCTTTCCACGCGTCTTTCAAAGCGGCGCGTCCTGCCCGGTCAATGCGACCTTGCAGGCGCTTGCGGGTCAGGCGAAGGGCGGGCCAAAAGAAAGGCTGTGCTTCGGCGGATTTGGTGCCGTACTCGACTAGGTGCGCATAACGAACGTCCGAGTTTCCGGCAGTGATAATAACTTCGTTCTCGCCTGCGCTGCGTGAGCCGCCGGGTTGCGAATATGGCGGCGTCGTCTCGCCGGGAAGTGTCACGGTGATACTGTCGATCAGTGCGCCAGTGTCGCGGCTGCTCTCAGCGAACCGGCGCTGTGTCGCTGCCAGTTCGTTTGCGGAGGTAACAAGCGCCTTCACTACCTTTGGCGGCACGTCTTTCTTGAGCCGATCAATAGCGGCGTTGAAAGACTTCATGCCGTTATCCTGCTTCGCCATGGTTCAAGCTTCCTGACCAAGCGAATAATCGCGGTGATTGCGGAGAATATTCATAACGCCAAGCGGCAAGGTCGCGGCGGCAATACCTACTATCGTTGCCTCGCGGTTCTCGTACCAGTGACCGGCAATCATGAGGATCGCTTGTTTTAGCGAAGCCGGGACCGGGTCTGGAATAGGCTGGCCAGTGAAGTCAGTAATCCATTCTTCGGCGGCGTCGAGATAATGCGTGATCAATTCGTCATCGTCGTTACCGACAATGTTCATATGGGCTTTTGCCAATGTAAGCGGCACAACTGCCATTTTATAAATTCCTTAAATTTCCAATTGAAAAAGTTATTTTGGGTATCTCTTGTAAAGTGCTCCCCGCGCCGGTCCCTTCCAGACCATGAAAGATGAGAGGCACCCGCCCGGCCCAAGATCGGCGGCTCTTAATAATGATGTGGCTAAACACCGCTCCTCTTAAGTAAGCGTTTGACGTTTGTTATCGCCCTGTTGAAACTCAAATCGGTTTGGACTCTTTCGGGGGGCTGAGCCACTGTTTTCCATTGAAATGGGACAGTATCCGCCGGGCCGTCCGCATCGGAGGGCCTAATCCTTAACCCGCGCGAGGGGAAATGCATCGAAGTCATTTTATTATTAACGACGAACGCAAGCGACAATTTGGCTTGCAGAAAGGAAGCATGATGAAACTGAGCGCAAAGCAAGAGGTTCTGAATGCTTACCTTCAAGTACGAGAACCGCGCCAAAAAAACCAAATTGGAACTTACCATTAGTCTTGGTTTTGTAGCCGGTATCATCGCGCTAGTAGTAAAATACTGGCCCATGTAAAACTGATTGGGGCGCATCATGTGCCCCTTTCCTGCCGCTGCTTGTGACGGTCATGGCAAGGCTGGCAAAGCGGTTGCCAATTGCCACGCCACCAAAAGAGTTTTTTGTTTCCACGGTGCGGCTGTATGTGATCCACTACGGAAGCTGGCTTGCCGCATCCGGGCATGACGCAATAAGGATGCATGGCGAGGTATTCAGCGCGGGTTTTACGCCACACATGGTTATAGCCGCGCTGTGCTGCGGTGGGCCTGTTGCGGTCGTGCTTGGCCTTGCGCTCCTGCTGCTGCTTGCGCTGGCAGGCGCAAAACTCACCATGTGGCACAACGTTGTTGCAGGCGCATATGCGAGGAATGCCGGTCATATCGCTGCTCTCAGGTCATCAAGGGCGGCGCGATCTAACTTCGGATCGTGCTTGCCACTGCTGATAAGAGTGTCGAGGGCTTCTTTTGTAACCGGCGTGGGGCTGGTCTTTTCGTCGGTCGTGCCGAATACGGATTTCAGAATGTCGGCAACGAACTCGGTGCGGGCGCGATAAGCCAGGGTGATTTCTGTCGGGGTGGCGTTCCATGTGACTGCCGGTGTCCAGCCGAGAACGCCGGTGCCGATCTGAAACAGGCGAAGATAGTAGCGATCTGGCGTCTGGTCGGGCTGATCGGTGTCAGGCTCGTCGGTGTCTATCTGTGGCGTGTCCGACGCGTCGGACAGGGCCGGAACGTCTGCAATGAGGCCATAAATGAAGGCAACGAAATAAGGCTGCAAAGCTGGAATCTGCTTTGCGCCGTGGGTTGCGATCCCGTGCAAGAATCTGGCGTGGTTTTTCCTGCCACTGGCGATCAGGACGATTTTCGCCAATGTGCCTACCTTTCCACTCTGGATATCGGAAAGGACGGCTGCTAGATCGCCAAATTCTTGCACAAGATGCAAAGCGGCGCGCAATGAAGGCTTGAGGGCCTTCACGCTGTTCAACGCATGGTTTTTTGCGCGCCGCTTGTTCATGATTAGGCTGCGATCTTGAGCTTGGTCAAAGCTTCGCCAAGCACAACGCGACCGCCTACGCGGCGACGTGCACGGAGCTTAATAATACCGTTATCAGCGCCGGTCAGTTCATCGCGGATCGTGGTGAAACCGACGCGATCAGCAATCGTATAACCAGACTGGAAGTCACCAAAGATAATCGGGGTGGCTTCGGCGGCAACATTCGGCATGTCAACAGCTTCGAGGACCGGGCGACCAAGCAAGGTGGGCGGAACGTCTGCGGCAATCGAAGGCTGCCAAAGATAAGAGCCGTCCGTATCCTTGAGCTTGCGAACGACTGCCATGGTGGCGCGGTTCATCAGCCAAGAGCCGCGCTGCGAATAGCCGGTCTTGATGTTATAATAGACGTCAATCAGGGCGTCGGCGTCGATCTGTTCAACCTCATAGGCTGCAATCTCTGCCGAGGTTAAAACGCCTTCGGCCTGTGTGGTACCATTGCCGTTGATAAACCAAGCGGCTTCCTTCTGACCAAAACGGCGGGCGATATGGCCGGACAGGTAGGACTCAAGGTCAATCTGTGCATCTTCTAGAAGAATGCGCGTAACCGGAACCGTGATAGCCATTTCGAACGGCTTGAGGTCGATCTGTTCAAAGGACGGTTCGTCCTCTGCGGCTGCGGCGGTTTCAGCGCGTGGTGCCGGGTCAACTTCATCGACAAGGCGCGGAAGCTGCAAAAGTGGGCCGCTCATGCTGATAGCGGAAGCAAGCTGGCGCACCGGCGAATATTCTGCCAGCTTTTCAATAATCGAGGTCGAAACTTGCTCAGGTGCCAGAACGCCGCCGGTCGTGGTGCCGTAAGCAAGCGCCTTTTCTTCAATGCGACCGCTGCGGATATAATCAGTGAACGCCTTGCGCTCAAGATTGTCGCCATTGTCGTTCATGGCGCGAGGATGATTATTATTGGAAGGCTGCGGGCGGTTCGCCTTGGCTTCGAGTTTATCCAGACGCGCTTTCATGGCGTCAAATGACTTCTGGTCGATGACAGGTTCGGCCTCAGCTTCTGGCACGATCTCAATAGCTTCATTTTCCATAGAGAAATTATCCTTTTGAGTATGGAATGCCGCTCCATCGACGGCGCTTTTAACTTCAATAATTCCCGCGTTCGGATGGATCGGACGGCGGCAAAGACTGATTTCTGCGACGGTAATATCTGTCAGGACGCGACCACCCTCGGGCCGAGCCTTGAAACCGTTATTCTGGAAACCGATTGAAAGGCCGGACATGCTGCGGGCCTTTAAATGCAGGCGCGCTGCGCGGGCTGGTTCCGAGCCTTCGACAAATAAGCGGCCTTTCACTTCAAGCCCCTTGTCGGTAACGGCATAGGATTTCCAGACGCCGACAACTTGACCGCCGTCATGTTCAACCAGCATCGGGATTTCTGGCGCGAATTTGAACGCGGTCGGCTCTATCAGGTCGCCAATGCTGTCAGGCTTACCAAACGGCCATGCGATCCCGGTCACGGTTCCAGCGTCATCCATGGAAACATCGGCTTTGATCTCGATTTTTTCCATTACGCGACCTCTTGCTGGTCATCATCGCCGGACACGGTTTCGCCGCTCCAAAGCAATTCCAAAACATCAAGCGCAATCGGCAGGGTCTGCATAACCGGACGTGTCTTGACGTAGGCGTCAACAAGATCGAACGACTCGCGATCTGGGGTGCCGCCGCCGATCAAGCCGAGCCGGACAATCGTTAGAAGGTCTTTGAAGTGGAATTGAGCGCTCATAACCTTGCCGTAAAGAGCGCCAATTGCCGAGCCGGTGAGCGTTTCGAGTTCTTCGATATGCTCCGGCAGGATTTTGAGCTGACGTTCACTGTCGCCAATGAAAGCGGTGATCATCGGCGCAAATTCCTGTCGAGGGCTTCGCGTGAAGCGGCGAACAGCTTGCGCTTGGCTTCGCGGTATCCAGCATCGTCGGCAATCGAATCTTTAAGAGCCTTTCGAGCAGATTCCCCCGCTCTTGCGGTTAGCTTGCCTATAGTTTTGTCGCTCAATTCCACCGGAAAAAAGCGAAACTGCGGATTCTCGTTACTCTGGTTGTCGCGGGTTCCGTACGTACCGGCTTCGAGGTCGGCGGCTTCCTCTGGCGTGAGTTTGCCGTGGCGTTCAAACCAAGGAGTTTCCGTAACCCACCACGGTTGGGGCTTTTCTTCGGGCTGCTGCCAGCCTTTTACAAATCGCAAAACGGCTTCTGGAGCACCGGAAATTTCCACGTTAAGAAAACGTACGGTGATATTATTCGGGTTGGTCATTCGGATCATCCTTATTGTCGGGGATGGTCTTCGGACCGGAAACGGAAGTGTAAGGGTTAGCCAGTTCATCGCCACCGGGAAGCGGCGGCATGTTCATTGCGGCTCTAGCTTCGTTTGGCGTCATGATGCGCGATGCGACCAGCTTGCCGAAACTATCGGTGCGGGTCGCGGTATCGGCGCGCTGTAGGTCATCAATGACAAATTCAAACGAATATTCGTCCTGTTCGTCTTCGGACAGTAGGACGGTCGCGTAAGCATCCTGCCAGCGATCCAGCCAAGGCCGGAGACACAATTGCAGGAATGAGCGGGCCATTTCTTCGCTATTGCTCCAAGTGGCGCGGGATAGCTCAAACAACATATGGGGCGGGACGCCGAAAATCCGGGCAATGTCTGCAATCTGGAATGTGCGATTTTCAAGAAATTGCGCGTCTGTGGAAGTGAGCGCCATCTGGTTATAGTTCCAGCCGTCATCAAGAATGAGCGGAACCTTGAAACCATCGCTCTGCGCGGCCTGAAAACGGCTCTTGAGGGTTTTAAGGCTCTGCTCGCCTACTGCGGGATCGGATGGAATAGCCTTATCGCGGGACAGGACGGCAGGCGGGCGAGCGCCACCTTTAAAGAGATTAGCGCCGTGTTGTTCCAGAACAGCGGATAAGCCGATTGCTTCCTTGCCGAGTGAAACCGGCGATCTGCTACCAAAGGGCCGAATGTCCAGAATTTCGGTGTGTGGATAATCAACGGTGCCGCCTGCTTCCGTTACGCGATAGATCGGCGGAAGGTCGGCAAGGCTATCCTCATAGATAGAAACGGTGCCGGGTTTCAGGCGGACAAGCTCAAGCGGCCTGCCATCGGATGCGCGGACAACTTTTGCAAGACCGCCACCATGAATCAATGCATCACGTGTCAGGTCGGTGCGCAGTTGTCCCGCGCTAGTCCAACCATTGGAGCGGTTATGAACGATCCGGTGTGCTGTATGTTCTTTAGCCTGCGTCTTGCCTTGCTCAAGATCGTGATAGAGCTTGCAAGGTAGCGAACCAATATTCTCAGAAATAAGACGAACCGCCTGTAAGACGGCAGGAACGCTAATGGCGTTTTCGCCACCAACGTTCATACCGCTTACAGTTGGAGTAATACCAAATAATGGATAGATATCTGGATTAGTCAGCGTGTAAGCTTTCTTTTCCAGTGAAAAACCTAGCGCCTTAAATACCCGGCTAACATTTGTACGCAACACAACTTAAAACCATGCTTTTTGAACATGGCCTATTCTCTCACGATTGAGAATCGTTGTGAATCCTAAATTTCAATAAAAATGATGTTTAAACTAAAATCATCATTATTTCTTATCTAATTCATATTCCGGATATTGAGCGATAACGCGACTCTTGGCGATAACAGTAACGTCACCGTATCCGTCACCGGCTGTTCGTCCCGCGTGACCTTGGATCGCGTCAACAACGCGCTCTGGTAGGCCGAGATCATTGGCAATCGTTTTGAAGCGGTGCCGCCAAGCGTGATTAGGTTGAACGCCTTCGGGGATAACCTTACTATCGCGTAGCCAATTGCTAACGCGGCCCGCCATGGTGCGAGCGCCGGTGAGGGCGTCTTCCGGCTTGTTATGATGAAACAATGGGCCGTCTTTCGAAGATTCCACGAATTTTAAGAAACCTTCATCGATTAACTGCTTATGAAGCGGCACGTCCCGATATTGGCCGGTCTTAACGGAACCGGCGTCAGGTGTGATCCTGATAACGGTTGCGTCACCTTCCTGACGCACATCTTCCTTGCGCAACTGCATAATCTCAACAATGCGAGCGCCAGTGAAAGCGCAGATAATGGAAGCCCATCGTTTAGCCGCTGTCGATTTCGGAGCTTCACGGTTGCTAGGATTATTGGTTTCCTTCGGCTGGTAGGCGCGGCAGTATTTGAGGATCGCTAACGCTTCGTCATCGCGGAAGCCTTGCTCGCGCAACTTGACGGGTTTCCTTTTTTTGACGCGAACTTCGCCAGCCGGGTTGTGAGTGAGCTTCTTTTCTGCCACTGCCCATTTCAGTACGGCGCGGACGCTCGCCATATATACATCACTGACCGTTTTTGAGGAAAGCGTTTCCAACTTCTTATTGCGCCATTTCATAATATCATCATCGGACATGCTGGCCGCATCGTTATGTCTGACATATTTGATCAGGTCATGAAATACCGGTGTCCAGCGCTTACGGGCTTCACGGCCTTTGCCGTCGCGTTCCAGCCCCTTGAGGTATTCTTCCAGCAATTCCATGATATCAACGTGCGGCGCTTGCGCTGGCGCTTCTGCGGCCTTCACAAGCATAGGGTGCTCTGGCGCGCCGTTGAAGATTCCTTCGTCGCGCTCTGCTGATCGCGCCAACGCCTCATATTCTGACACGCATAGAGCTATCGCCAGCTTGCGCCACTCTGGCGAGCCTTTTTGAACGCTTGTATTGCCGAGCAAGCGGAACCGCTCAATACGGTCGCCAACTAATGGTTCAAGCTGGTCATCATTCAAACGTCCGGCGATCCCGGCGCGTAGGTTCTCCACAAGAACGTCATCAATGCCGATATTCGAGAAACGCGGGTCGCTCTGGCGAATCTGTTCATCAAAGACGACAAGCGCCTGATAATGCCTGTGTGCGATCTGTTCGGGGGTGAGGGGATAGCGGAGAGATACCGGGCTGGCCTTTGACTTCGCCTGTTGCTCTGCGAGGGCGATTCGTCCCTGCAAGGCTGCTACGGCGCTTGGGAGCTTCGCTAAGGCTTGTCTGCGGTCTGCGCCTAGTTGCGTTTCAAGCTCCGACTTGCCGACGATGGATCGAAGGGCCTGCGGTACGACAAGCCGCGCTGAATAACGCCCGTTGCGATTCTTCAAATGCATCACCTTGCCAGCCATTCCCGCACCCATTTTGTGACGTGATTTGTGACGTCAATATGGGGTAAAAGCCTTATGGCGCAAGGGTTTTTAATACTTTCAGATAGATAAGATGGTGCCCCCAGAGAGACTCGAACTCCCGACCCCCTGATTACAAATCAGGTGCTCTACCAACTGAGCTATAAGGGCACTTCACGATACAGTGTGTATCGAACCGCTTTGGGTTGCAAATCGCTTCCGCTATGCGGTCTGCGCTCGATTAGCACAAATGACGCGTCTGTAAAACGAAAAATCATCGCGAAGAGATCATGGCAACAGGGTTTTTCATGTGATAGCCAATAGACCGCGATGGGGACATGGCAAACTTATCAGGGTTGAGCTGGGGAGCGAGACAGTAGACATGAACGACAAATCACTCGCGCTTCATTTTCTTTCATCCGGGACCGAAGAATCACTTGCGGCCCAGAAAGAGCTCGTGAACCGCTATGGGCATGTGTCGGGCGAAGATGCCGACATTATTGTCGCACTCGGCGGTGATGGTACCATGCTTCAGGCGCTGCGCGACTTCATGAATACTGGCACGCCGATTTATGGCATGAATCGCGGCTCCGTCGGCTTCCTGATGAACGAGTTCAGCGTCGATAATCTGCCGGAACGCATTCTCGCCGCGCAGATGGAAACGATCCGTCCGCTGGTCATGATTGCGGAGACCGACAATTCGGCTCCCGTCGAAGCGCTTGCGATCAATGAAGTTTCGCTGTTTCGCCAGTCCTATCAGGCGGCTAAGGTTCGCATATCGATTGACGGTAAAGTGCGGCTGGAAGAGCTAGTCTGCGATGGGGTGATGGTCGCAACACCCGCCGGTTCGACGGCCTATAATCTGTCGGCGCAAGGGCCGATCTTGCCATTGGAAGCGCCGCTTCTGGCGCTGACGCCGGTCAGCCCGTTCCGTCCGCGCCGCTGGGGTGGCGCGCTTCTACCCAAACATGTGACTGTTCGTATGGATTTGCTGGAAACGGAAAAGCGTCCGGTCAATGCTGTTGCCGACAATAATGAGGTGAAGTCCGTAACTTCGGTTACGGTACGCGAGGCGCCGAATAGTCAGGTGGCCATTCTGTTTGATAAGAACCACTCCTGGGATGAGCGAATTCTCACCGAACAGTTTCGGCATTGATCTGAAAAATCGATAGGTTTTTGGGTAAGATTACGCACAAGCAAAGATGAAAAAGTACCGTGTGTGACAATCCTCTAATTGTCATCAATTTGATTTAATTCGCTTTGAAAAGACGTTGATTGGCGTCGTTGGTCGGTTTAAGCAGGAATATCAAAGCAATTTGATATCGTATGTTGGTATTTTGGTTGACTTTTGCACGCTGCGGACGTAGGCGATGCTGCAAGAAAACGCTAGATGCGTTGCAGACGCCTTTTCTGCTTTGATTTCTGCGCCGGATGACGCGGCTGCAATGACAGATGGGCGGAACACGTTTCCGAACCAGAGAGCTACGCCTCCATTGACGACATTTGCCGAACTCGGTCTTTCCCCGAAAGTGCTTGCTGCTGTAGAAGCGGCGGGATACACCGCGCCAACCCCCATTCAGGCAGGCGCTATACCGCCCGCGCTCGAGCGCAAGGATGTGCTTGGTATCGCCCAGACGGGAACGGGCAAGACGGCTTCTTTTGTTCTGCCGATGCTGACACTGCTGGAAAAGGGCCGGGCCCGTGCCCGCATGCCGCGCACGCTCATTCTTGAGCCGACCCGTGAGCTTGCAGCGCAGGTTGAAGAGAATTTTGTCAAATACGGCGTCAATCATCGTCTCAATGTTGCGCTGCTGATCGGCGGCGTTTCGTTCGACGAGCAGGAGCGCAAGCTTGAGCGCGGCGCTGACGTTCTGATCGCCACGCCGGGCCGTCTTCTTGATCATTTCGAACGTGGCAAGCTCTTGCTGACCGGCGTTGAAATCCTGGTCATTGATGAAGCCGACCGTATGCTCGACATGGGCTTCATCCCGGATATCGAACGCATCTGCAAGCTGATCCCGTTCACGCGTCAGACGTTGTTCTTCTCGGCGACGATGCCGCCGGAAATCACCAAACTCACCGAACAGTTCCTGCATTCGCCGACACGTGTCGAAGTGGCCAAGGCGTCGTCCACGGCAAAGACCGTGACGCAGCGTCTGGTCAAATCGAGCAAGAAGGATTGGGACAAGCGCGCTGCACTGCGCGATCTCATCCGTGCCGAAGGCGACACGCTCAAGAATGCGATCATCTTCTGCAATCGCAAAAAGGATGTGTCGGAACTGTTCCGTTCGCTAGTGCGCCATGAGTTCAACGCCGGTGCATTGCATGGCGATATGGACCAGCGCGCCCGCATGACGATGCTGTCCAACTTCAAGGAAGGCAAGCTGCAGCTGCTGGTCGCTTCCGATGTGGCAGCACGCGGTCTGGATATTCCTGATGTCAGCCACGTCTTCAATTTCGATGTTCCGATCCACTCGGAAGACTATGTGCACCGCATTGGCCGCACGGGTCGCGCTGGCCGTTCAGGCAAGGCGTTCACCATCGTCACGCCGTCGGACACGAAATATCTTGCCGCGATCGAGAACATGATCGGCGAGAAGATCGAATGGCTCGATGGCGATCTGTCCACGCTTGCACCGTCCGACGAGGCCGATGATCAGCCGCGCAAGGGCCGCAATGCGCGTGGCAAGGGCAAGGAATCGCAGCGCGACAGCAAGGGCAAAGACAAGGGGCGGGACAAGAGCATGGATAAGCCAAAGGAAAAGGTAGCTTCGACCGAAGCGCTCGATCCGGCGGAACAGCCGCAGCCCATTATCGAATCCCATGACCGCCGCGACGCGATCCGCGCTTCCAACGACGAACGTCGTGGCAGGCCGCAGCATGACCAACATAAGCAGCGCCGTCGTGATCGCGACGATGATGGTCCGTCGCCGGTTGGTTTCGGCAACGATATTCCTGCTTTCATGCTCATCCCGACGGGCATGTAAGCAGACAGCAGTTTTGAGATTGTTATTCGGTCGTGAAGGAACGCTTCGCGGCCGATTTCTTTTGGGGTTTTGACTGAGTGCTGCGCAGCGCGGCTTCATAGGCGAGGCGGGCCCATTCGGTCATGATTTCAGGATCATCGAAGGCTTCGCTCGGCACGCTCCAATAAGGCATGCCGACCGGGTCACCGCCTTTGCGTCCTTCATAGGTCCATTGCGCCGATCCAGCTTTGATAAAACGTGGAATAGTCAATTCGTCGGCTTTGAAAAGTAGTTCATCGCGCACGACAAGCGCGAAGATCAGTCCCTGATGGTAAATGCCTTTGCCGCCGAACATGCGGCGGATACTGATCGGGCCAAAATCCTGCAGCAGATCGCGAAGGGTTTCGTCATCCATTGGGGAGAGTCCTTCGGAAGACTATCCGCACGGATGTCAGGCAGCGCCTTGCATCTGGCGGAGGCTTTCTGCCGAGGCGGGGGTCAGTTCAACCGATTCACCGCAGCCACAGGCAGAGGTCTGGTTCGGGTTGTTGAACACGAAACCCGTGCGCAGCGTCGTCACTTCGAAATCCATCTGGGTTCCGAGCAGGAAAAGCACAGCTTCCGGGGCGATAAAGACCTTGGCGCCATCTTTCTCGGCAACATCGTCACCAGCTTTCGCTTCGCTGGCGACATCGATGGTATATTCCATGCCTGCGCAGCCGCCTTTTTTCACGCCGACACGGATGCCTAGCGCGCCTTCGCGCGACTCAACAATCTCGCGAACGCGATTTGCTGCGGCTTCGGTTAGCGTCATGACTGCGAAACGGCCCATGGTTCTTCTCTTCCGGTGCTATGCAGTGGCCTTGAGGCTGTGGCTTCACGCCCGAGAATCAACCAATCTCGTATGAAACCCGCGAGTTCAAACCTCGCTGCCACGTTTTCACTATAGTTAGTGTTGTAACATCATTACCGCAAGACACCAAATCGAGAGCGCAGGCCGCGTGTTCGGCTGGCGGGCATTGGGAAAAGAGGAGATGTGAATGTCGATCGATCGGATGAAATCTCTGAGACTGGCTGTTTTCGTGAGCGCGCTTGGCCTGTCTGTAGCTCTCCCGGAGGCCTATGCGCAGGAGGCTCCGAAGCCTGCCGCCAAGGAAGCGCAGAAGCCCGCACCGAAGGAAAGCGCGGAGCCGACAGCGCAGAAAAAGCCGGAAGCTGCGCAAACAAAGGCGCCTGTGGAAGAGACCAAACCATCCGAACAGACACAGGATGCCGCGAATGGTGTTACTGTCCCGGAATATCGCGACGACCGGTCTTCACCACAGGCGCTGATTGAATCTTACTACAATGCAATCAATCGCAAGGAATATACACGCGCTTATGGGTATTACTCGGAAGAGGGGCGGGAGCCCGACTTCAAGGCCTTTGTGAAGGGCTATGAGAACACCAAGAGCGTCAAGGTCGCTTTGCGCAAGACAGAGCCGGATCCGGGCGCGGGCCAGATCTACTGGAGCCAGCCGCTGGCTATTGAAGCCGAGAGCAATGATGGCAAGAAGGAAGTTTTCGGCGGCTGTTACACGATCCATCTCACCAATCCCGCCATGCAGGAAGAGCCGCCCTTCAAGCCGATTGAGATCATGACCGGATCGCTGAGCAAGTCCGAACTGGAGCTTGAAAAGAGCGTGCCGGAAGCCTGCGAAGCACCATAAAACAAGGGAATTAATCGCCAGTCAGCAATAGCGTTTTCATGCTTGACCTTACCACGATGGCAAGGTGCATAAGTGTCCATATCAAGTATGGAGCGTTTTCTGCGATGAAACTGACTATTCCCAACATGAAATGCGGCGGCTGCGCCGATAGCGTAACTTCCGCCCTGCGCAAGCTCGACGCAACAGCGCCGATTGAAATCGACCTCGACACCAAGGAAGTTGAGTTCGGTGGCAGTGCTTCCAGGGACGTAGTGGTTTCCGCGTTGGCAGCTGCGGGTTATCCGGCGGCTAACGCTCAATAATGTGATTTTGCCAGCGCTTGCGCCGGAACGAGACAGGATGTAGGTGCCGGGGAGCTTCGCTTTCCGGCATTTTCTTTCCATAACGGAAGGGGGGGGCCGCAAAGGGTCAATCGGGTGAGTTCAAGTGCCGCAAATGCGGGTGTTTGGCAGCTGTTTCATTGACTGCACCGGCGATTTTTGCCACATCAACGGCAAATCTCGTTTATGGTGCGCTCGCAGCAAGGTTTGAGCCGACGTTGCGGAGTGCTTTGTGATATGAAACATCGCGTCAGGCGATAATGAAGGGTTGAGGGCTATGGCAGCCGATTTCCAGGATCTTCGCACAAAGATGGTCGACAATCAGATCCGCACGACGGACGTAACCGATCTGGCGGTTATCGACGCTTTCCTCGCCGTTCCGCGGGAAGCCTTTGTACCGACCGTGCGTCAGGCTGTTGCCTATATCGACGAAGACCAGCCACTTGAGACCGACGGTTCCGCGCCGCGTTACCTCATGGAGCCGTCGCCTTTTGCAAAGCTTATTCAGCTTGCCCGTGTGAACAAGAACGATGTCGTGCTCGATATCGGCTGCGGTACCGGTTATTCCTCCGCCATTCTCTCGCAGCTCGCCGGTTCGGTGATCGGCCTTGAGAGTGATTCTGCACTTTCTGCCGCTGCGACTGCGCGTCTTGCCGAACTCGGCTATGACAATGTTGTGATTGTGTCGGGCGACATGCATGCGGGCTATCCTTCGGAAGCCCCCTACGATGTGATCATGATTGAGGGTGGCGTGGATTTCGTTCCGGACACCTTGTTCCAGCAGCTCAAGGAAGGCGGACGCCTTATCGCCGTGGAAGGCCGCGGAAACGCCTCGGTTGCCCGGATCTACGTTAAAGAAAATGGTGTTGCATCCGGACGCATTGCGTTCAACACTGCGGTGCGCCCACTTCCGGGATTCGAGCGGATTCCTCAGTTCGAATTCTAATTTTGGGGATTGGTACAATTCTGCAACGCTGCGGAATTTCTTTGTGCATGCTCTGGGCGGGGCGATGGAAATAACCGATTTTAAAGGTTATTTAAGGTTGCCCGAACTGATTGGTTCGATTTACTGAAATTGGCTGTTCTTAAGATGAGGTACCCGGTGTTCAAAACGTACAAAGGACTGGTCGCAGCGGCAGCATTGTTGGCCGGCACCGTGTTATCGGGGCAGTCCGCCTTGTCTGAAACCCTCACTGGTGCGTTGGTCAAGGCTTATAAGAATAACGCTTCCCTGAATTCTTCCCGCGCAGGCGTGCGCGTTCAGGACGAAGACGTGGCTATAGCCAAGTCGAATTACCGTCCGCAGATTACTGGTACTTATGATGCAAGCCGCAGTCGTTCGCCGGCAAGCGGCTATCGCACCAGCGGCACGGTCGGCATCCAGCTGAACCAGATGCTGTTTGACGGTTTCCAGACCAAGAACAATGTCGCCGCGGCGGAAACACAGGTTTACGCGCAGCGCGAAAATATGCGCAATGACGAGCAGAACACGCTTTATAGCGCTGTCGCTGCCTATATGGGCGTTTATCAGAATCGCCAGATCGCCGTGCTTCGCGAGAAGAATTTGGCCGCGATGAACGAACAGGTACGCGCAGCCCGTGCACGTCTGGATGTCGGTGAAGGCACGCGTACCGACGTTGCGCAGGCTGAAGCCAGCCGTTCGACTGCTGTAGCTGAGCTGAATAGCGCTCGCGCTAACGTCAAGTCGGCTGAGGCGACCTATATTCGCATCGTCGGCGCACAACCCGACAGGCTTACCGCTGCCGCTGCCGCGAAGAACCTGCCCAAATCGCCGAGCGATGCTTTCGCAATCGCACAGGCCGGGCACCCGGGCATTCTCGCCACGCAATATGCCGTGAATGCTGCTGGCTACAACGTCAAGGCCAAGGAAGGCGCAATGCTGCCGACCGTCGGTCTGTCGGCCGGCGCTAGTCGTCTGGATACCTATGCCGGTTCGACGGTTGGTGACGGCAATTCCGCATCGGTCGGTATCGGCGTGACGATCCCGATCTATACGGGTGGACGCACCTCGGCGCAGATTCGCCAATCCAAGGAACAGCTTGGTCAGGCGCGGATCGAAGTTGACGTCGTTCGCGATCAGGTTCGTGAAGCTATTGGGTCGGCATGGTCGCAGCTTGAAGCTGCCCGCGCTTCGGTCAAAGCAAATCGCGATGGTATCGCCGCTGCTCAGCTCGCACTGGATGGCGTGATTGAAGAGCGCAAGGTTGGCCAGCGCACGACGCTCGACGTTTTGAACGCGCAGAACGATCTGACCGCAGCAGAGATCAGCCTCGTTCAGTCAGAGCATGATGTGGTTGTCGCCAGCTATGCGCTTCTCAACGCGACCGGCCGCATGACTTCGAAGCAGATGGGCCTACAGGTGGCTGAATATAAGCCAGAAGAACACTACGAGGCCGTCAAGGATAAGTGGTTCGGCCTGCGCACGCCAGATGGTCGTTAAAGAGCAGGAATTTTCAGATTGAACGGCGCCTTCGGGCGCCGTTTTTGTTTGATGACGATTCGCGGCGATGGCGGTCAATTCTTAATAAATTGATAAAGCTGTGAGTTGAATTGCCTGGCTCTCTTGCGGGGATTCTCAAATCGCCGAACGTCCGGTACCCTTAATCCATTGATTCTCTGTCCTTTGCAGGACGCGGCTTTGTGAGCTTGCGGAAGGTTTTCCGGCGAAACGGCTGCTCCAAACAGAGAAGGGGAACCTTGCGCCGCTCCCCGCGCGCGCATTGCTCTATTCTGAAATAGGGAAGATGGACCGCTATGGCACAGACATCCAGCGCATCACGCGAACCGTCCATGGAAGAGATTCTAGCTTCCATCCGACGCATTATAGAAGACAGTGATGTCAGCCGCCACCCTATGTCGACGATGGCTAGTTTTCCGTTGCGCGGCGAGGTGGCGGAGTTCCGCCGCCCTGCAGCGCCCGCACAGGAACAGCCCGCTGCGGAAGCTCCGGTTTCCAGACCGACCGAAAGGCCGGCCATGATGCGGGATATTCTGAAGGATGAAGCCGTATTGCGCGGGCCGATTGATGAGCCGATCAAAGCTGCGCCCACATTCCAGCCTCAAATCGAAGAGGAAGAAGAGAACATTGTCCTAGACGCCCAGAACGATGACCGGCGCGCGGCTGATCTGCCCCGGGAAGCGCCTGCCGCAACTGCGCAGGCAGCCGCGAAAGACGAGAGCTCATTGGAAGCGCTTGATCGTTCGCTGGAAGATGGCATCGCTGAAGCCATCGATGAGCTGCTTGAGCCTAATTTTGAGGAAAGCGTAGAGGCCGTGGCGCAAGCCGCTGTTCCTGAAAAGCCGATCGCTGCCGCTGCTCCGCCTACACCGGAACCACTGGCAAAAACCACTGCGGCTTCCCATATTCTGTCACAGGTGGCGGAACGTAAGGTGGCCGCCGCTTTTCAGGATTTGAGCCACGTCGTGCGTTCAGAGCCGCGTCGTTCCTTTGACGATATCGCTGCGGAGATTCTGCGCCCCATGTTGCAGGACTGGCTGGATAACAATTTGCCCACGCTTGTGGAGCGGCTTGTTCGTGAAGAAATCGAACGGGTCGTGCGCGGCGACCGATAGTCGACCTGCGGCCCGTGTAAAGCGGCCCTTGAGTTCAAAAGCCCGTCTGTCTTGCAGGCGGGTTTTCACTTTTGAAGTGATTTATCACCCGTTTGTTGTTATTGAGCGCTCAATCCTTTCATTGCGCAAAAAGACCGGATAATTCCATGCTTGAGAAGACTTATGACGCCGCGGCCATAGAGCCGAAAATTGCCGAACGCTGGGACGAAGCAGGGGCATTTAAAGCGGGAGCAGGAGCGAAGCCAGGAGCCGATCCTTTTGCCGTGGTCATTCCTCCGCCGAATGTTACCGGCTCGCTGCATATGGGCCACGCGCTCAACAACACGATTCAGGACATCCTGGTTCGTTTCGAGCGCATGCGCGGCAAGAACGTGCTTTGGCAGCCGGGCATGGACCATGCCGGTATCGCAACCCAGATGGTTGTCGAACGTCAGCTTGCTGAGCGGCAGGAGCCGAACCGCCATGCCATGGGCCGAGAGAAGTTCATCGAGCGTATCTGGCAGTGGAAATCCGAATCCGGCGGCATGATCTCCAATCAGCTGCGTCGGCTCGGCGCGTCGTGCGATTGGTCGCGTGAGCGCTTCACCATGGATGAAGGTCTGTCGCGCGCCGTTCTGGAAGTCTTCGTCACGCTTCACAAGCAGGGCTTGATCTATCGCGACAAGCGACTGGTCAACTGGGATCCGAAGCTGCTGACCGCGATTTCCGACATTGAAGTCGAATCCCGTGAGACGAAGGGTCATCTCTGGCACTTCCGCTATCCGCTGGAAAATGTGCCGTTCGATTCAGAGGATCCGCATACTTACATTGTTGTCGCGACGACCCGTCCGGAAACCATGCTGGGCGATACCGGCGTTGCGGTCAATCCGAAGGATGAACGCTATCACGCTCTGGTCGGCAATGATGTCGTGCTGCCGCTCGTTGGCCGCCATATTCCGATTGTTGCCGATGATTACGCTGATCCGGAAGCTGGATCTGGCGCAGTCAAGATCACGCCCGCGCATGATTTCAACGACTTCGAAGTCGGCAAGCGCAATGACCTGCGCGCGATCAATATTCTGACGCCAGCAGCTGCCGTCACGCTGAAAGACAATAACGACTTCCTCGAAGGCCTGCAGCTGACGCCGGAACTGAAGGCGCTGATTGCCGAGCTGGACGGGCAGGATCGCTTTGCAGTGCGCAAGCGCATTGTCGAGCTGATGGACGAGCGCGGCTATCTGGAAAAGGTCGAGGACCACACCCACGCCGTTCCGCATGGTGATCGCGGCGGCGTGCCGATCGAGCCTTATCTTACAGACCAGTGGTATGTGAATGCAGCCGAACTGGCAAAGCCTGCTATGGCCGCTGTTCGCGACGGTCGCACGCAGATTGTGCCTAAAAACTGGGAAAAGACCTATTTCGACTGGATGGAGAACATCCAGCCGTGGTGCGTTTCGCGTCAGCTCTGGTGGGGGCACCAGATTCCCGCCTGGTACGGACCGGACGGCACGTGTTTTGTCGAAAAGAGCGAAGCGGAAGCCAAGGCGGCAGCGAAGGCGCATTATGGCGAAGACGTTGCTCTGGAGCGCGATACCGACGTTCTAGACACCTGGTTCTCGTCGGCGCTGTGGCCTTTCTCGACGCTTGGCTGGCCAGACAAGACGCCGGAACTCGCGACCTATTACCCGACGAGCGTTCTGGTCACTGGTTTCGACCTGATTTTCTTTTGGATTGCCCGGATGATGATGATGGGCCTTCACTTCATGGAGGAAATCCCGTTCCACACCGTTTATATGCACGCTCTGGTGCGCGATAAGAACGGCGCCAAGATGTCGAAGTCGAAGGGCAACGTTATCGATCCGCTCGGACTGATAGACGAATATGGCGCCGATGCGCTGCGTTTTACGCTGGCGATCATGGCCGCGCAGGGCCGTGATGTTAAGCTCGATCCGGCGCGTATCGCCGGCTATCGCAATTTCGGCACCAAGCTGTGGAATGCGACGCGTTTTGCGCAGATGAATGGCGTCAAGATCGATGCAAATTTCCGTCCGGAAAACGCCAAGCTTGCAGTCAATCGCTGGATCCTGACTGAACTGACCAAAGCCACGCACGCCGTGACCGAAGGCATCGCCAATTACCGCTTCAATGAAGCGGCAGGTGCGGCGTATCGTTTTGTCTGGAACCAGTTCTGCGACTGGTATCTGGAACTGCTCAAGCCGATCTTCATGGGTGATGATGAAGCGGCAAAGGCCGAGGCACAGGCGACCGCTGCTTACTGTCTGGACCAGATCTACAAGCTGCTGCATCCATTCATGCCGTTTATGACCGAAGAACTCTGGGCGCTGACCGCTGGCGAAGGCAAGAAGCGCGATACGGTTCTGGCGCTGGCCGATTGGCCGGAGCTTTCCTTCGCGGATGAAGAAGCGGCTGCCGACATCAACTGGCTGGTCGATCTCGTCACAGGCATCCGGTCAGTGCGTGCGGAAATGAATGTTCCGGCTGGCGCAGTCGCGCCGGTCGTCGTTCTCGACGCCAATGCAACGACCACGGAACGCTTTGAGCGTCACGACGCTGCCATCAAGCGTCTGGCCCGTGTTGAAAGCGTGACCTTCGAAGCGCAGGCTCCTAAGGGCGCAGCGCAGATGCTGCACGGTGAAGCAACGATCTGCATTCCGCTCGGAAAGCTGATCGATCTCAAGGCCGAATCTGCCCGTCTGGCCAAGGAAGCTGGCAAAATCGCCGCTGATATTGATCGGATCGAGAACAAGCTGTCGAACGAGAAGTTCGTCGCGAATGCCAAGGAAGAGGTCGTTGAAGCCGAACGTGAGCGTTTGGCCGAGTTGAAGGAAGCCGCCGAACGGGTTGCGACGGCTGAGTCACGTATCCGTGACGCGGGTTAATTTGACCTGTTCCGTAACGTAAGGCATTCACGAATCAACACCCGGCAGCGAAACCTGCCGGGTGTTTTCTTATTTGGTATGTCGCGGGAAAGTTGCGTTTCAAGAGCTCCGAGACGATATCGAACCGGCGTTTCGATTGTTTTTTGATATTGTTGCGCATTCGCAACAAAGCCTGAATCTAGCCAAAAAAGCGGCAATTTGGGCGAATTTCTGGCTGTTATTGGTCTGAATATTTTCAGCGGACATGAAAACTCAACACATTTTAGGCATTTTTGATGTGGTTGCTTTCAGCACGTAACTGACCCGCGAATGATTGGATATTGCAGGTCGAATCCTTCCTGTTTTACGTTTGCGTCAACGTTAATGCCGTTGTTATCTGGGGAGGACATTTATGAGCGGACGCGGCTTAAAAATTGGGGGAATTGCGGCGGTACTGCTTGGGAGTGCGGTTGTCGCTCACGCGGGTGGTCTGGAACGTAGCTCGCAGGATTTCGATATTCTGTTTGAACAAGGAAACGCCGTCGATGCGTCCGGCACTTTTGTCGCTCCGCAGCGTAAGCTGAAGAACATTCGCGGCTCGGCGATCGGAGCGGCGACGGGCGGTAGAAATCCTTTCAACGGCGGTCAGCCTTACAGCACTGAAGTCGACGAAGCGACGAGCTATTGGGTGCCGAAGGCATCCGCAAAGTTCGACTTGACGTCGGATCTGGCTTGCGCAGCACAATATCGTCAGCCTTGGGGCATTCATACGGATGTTGGTCTGGACTCGGTTCGCAGCTTCGTCGCAGCAGAACAGAAGATCTCATCGAACGACTATGGCCTGAACTGTTCCTATCGTTTTGCAGCCGGTGAAAAGGGCTATTTCCGTATCCTCGGTGGCGTGAGCTATCAGGAACTGCGCGGCGAACAGACCAAGGCTATTCCGCCCATTGGTCATCCATTCGGTGGCACGTGGCGCGTTGCATCTCTCGACGTGGAAGATGAGTCCTATGGCTGGCGTCTTGGTGCGGCATACGAAATTCCGGAATATGCGATGCGCGCCAGCATCGTTTATCAGTCCGAGGTTAAGTATAATCTCGAAGGCACCATTGATAATCTGGCTCTGAACCCGCTGACCGGCAAGGGTTTGCCGATCAATGTATCGAGCGATGTCGCAACACCGCAGTCGGTTGAATTCAAGTTCCAGACCGGTATCGCGCCTGATTGGCTCGCATTTGGTTCGGTGAAGTGGACCGACTGGTCGTCGCTGACCTCGGTTGATTTCGCCTCTTCGGACAGCAAGATCGTGCCGACCGGCACAAAGATCACCAGTCTGAATCTTTACTATCAGGATGGCTGGACGGTTAGCGGTGGCGTCGGTCACAAGTTCAACGATCAGTGGTCGGTTGCAGGTACTGTGACCTGGGATCGTGGCACCAGCACGGGCCTGACCTCACAGACTGACATCTGGCTGTTTGGTCTTGGCACCAACTACAAACCGAATGATCAGGTTGAAATCCGTCTTGCAGGCGCTGCAGGCTGGCTGACTTCGGGCGAGCTGGACGATACCATCGTCGATGGAAAGCCCAGCCTGTCTGGCTCCAAGGGTGACTTCGGCAACGACTTTGTCGGCGGTCTCTCGCTGACCGCGAAGGTCAAGTTCTGATCGAACTGATCAGATACAAATCATGGGTCGGAGCATTTTTAACCAATGTTCCGGCCCATTATCTTTCAAGCCCGGCAGTTCTCGCTGCTGGGCTTTTTTGTGATATGTCCCTTTTAATTTTAAATTCCAGAAGCTTCTAAAACAACGAACCCATCATTTCGGTCGTTCAAGCACGCTGTTGTGTTTTCATAGCGAGCGAAGATATCGCCAAAAAGGGGTGATTTTGGTAGCACTGTGACCGCGACTTGTCGGATTTCCGTTGCCGAACCAGTTTGTTCGGTGCGCTCTGATCGTACAATTAAACCCGCAATTGGTTGGATATTGCCGGTCTCTTTCTTCCCGTTTTACGTTTGCGTCAACGTGAATTCCATGGCGGTCTTGGGGGGAGATTTATGGGAAGACGGAGCTTGAAAATTGTTGGTATTGCGGTGGCGCTGCTGGGAAGGGATGTTGTCGCTCACGCCGGTGCTTTCGAGACCAGTTCGCAGGATTTTGATATTCTGTTCGAACAGGGAAACGTAGTCGATAGTTCGGTCGTTTATGTAGCGCCACAGCGGCGATTGACGGAAATTGGTGGCTCGACCGCCAGTGACGAGAATGGCGGTATCAATCCAGCGACAGGCCGACCATTCGAAAAGGTAATAGAAGAGGCCAAGGGCTACTGGATGCCGAAGATTTCGGCCAAGTTCGACCTTACCAGCGATCTTGCCTGTGCTGCGCAATATCGTCGGCCCTGGGGTATCAGCACAGAGGTTGGCATTGAAACGGTCCGCTCTTACCCGTTGGCCAAGCAGAAAATCACGTCGAACGACTATGGTGTGAACTGTTCTTATCGTTTTGACGCAGGTGCTGTGGGCTATTTCCGTATTCTCGGCGGTGTCAGCTATCAGGAACTGCGTGGTCAGCAGACTCGGATGATCCCCCATTTTTCCCGGAGCCAAGACGGCATTCCGGGCAGCCCGTTTCGCGCCGCTTCTTTGGATGCAGATGACCAGTCTTTCGGCTGGCGTATTGGCGCTGCCTATGAAAATCCCGAATATGCCATGCGTGCGAGCCTCGTTTATCAATCCGAGGTTAAATATGGCCTTGAAGGTACCGTTGATAATCTGATTTTGAATCCGATCACTGGACGCGGTGTAGCGATCAATGTGGATAGTGACGTTTCGACACCTCAATCCGTCGAGTTCAAATTTCAGACAGGTATAGCGCCCGGCTGGCTGGCTTTTGGCTCGGTGGAATGGATGGATTGGTCAAGCGTGACGTCTGTTGATTTTGTCGCGTCTGATAATGAAGTTCTTCCAACTGGAACCAGGGTCACCAGCCTGAATCTCTATTATCAGGACGGTTGGACTTTGAGGGGCGGTATTGGTCACAGGTTCAATGACCACTGGTCTCTCGACGGGACTCTGACCTGGGATCGCGGCACCAGCACTGGGCTCACCACACAGACGGATCTCTGGTTGTTCACCCTTGGCACCGGTTACAAGCCAAGCGATAAGGTCGATATCCGCCTGGCTGGCGCTGCAGGCTGGCTAGTCTCAGGGAGGATTGACGCTACAGTGGACGACGGCAAGCGCAGCCTGTTGGGTTCCGAGGGCGTGCTCGACGATGATTTTGTCAGCGGCCTCTCGCTGACAGCGATGGTCAAGTTCTGATCGACTTGATGCAGTGCAAGCAGCAAAAGCCCGGCAGCGATGCCGGGCTTTTCTTTGAAATAGAAATCAAGCGAGGTTCACTTCTGCTCCAGACGCGCCAGCAAAGAAGACGTATCCCAGCGACTGCCGCCGATCTTCTGCACTTCCTTGTAGAACTGGTCGACAAGCGCCGTGACGGGCAGAAGCGCGCCGTTGCGATCCGCTTCATCAAGGCAGATGCCTAAATCCTTGCGCATCCAGTCCACGGCGAAGCCAAAATCATATTTGCCCTGATTCATTGTCGCGGAGCGGTTTTCCATCTGCCAGGAACCGGCAGCACCTTTGGAAATGACTGCGATGAGCTTTTCGATATCGAGTCCAGCCTTTTTGCCGAAATGAATGCCCTCAGCCAATCCCTGAACGAGACCGGCAATGCAAATCTGGTTCACCATCTTGGCAAGCTGCCCCGAACCAACGGGGCCCATAAGGCCGACAGAGCGGGCATAGGCGTCAATAATCGGCTTGGCGCGCTCGAAGACCGGTTCGCTGGCGCCGACCATCACCGTCAGCACGCCGTTTTCTGCGCCAGCTTGACCACCCGAAACCGGTGCATCGATGAAATGAATGTCGCGCTTTTGCGCTTCTTCCGAAAGCTCGCGTGCGACTTCGGCAGAGGCCGTCGTGTTATCGATGAAGATCGCGTCTTTTTTCATGGTCGAAAAAGCACCGTCCGGGCCGATGGTGACAGAGCGCAGATCGTCGTCATTGCCGACGCAGGCGAACACATAATCGGCATCGCGCGCGGCTTCTGCGGGCGTGGCGGCGAAGCTGCCGCTGAATTCCTTCGCCCATTTTTCAGCCTTGGCGGTCGTGCGATTATAGACCTTCACGTCGTGGCCGCCCTTGTTCTTCAAGTGGCCCGCCATCGGGTAGCCCATCACGCCCAGGCCGAGAAAGGCTACTTTTGCAGTCGTCGTCATTCGTTCATTCCTCTGGATAGTTTTTGGACCGTAGGATCAGGTGAGGGGTGTCATCACAGCTGACCGGTAGGCAGGGCGCTCTTTCAGGCGCTCGTACCATTTTTCCAGCTGCGGCAGCGAAGGGCGTTCGATGGGGAATTCGAACCAGGCATAGGCATAGCAGCCAACCGGAATGTCCCCGATACCGAACTCTTCTCCAGAGAACCACGACGCCTGACCGAGACCGTCATTCGCAATCTTCATGGAACGTGCAAGGCCATCGAGACCGCGTTGGAGTATGGCCGGGTCACGCTTGTCTTCCGGCAGGCGGATCATATGCTTCATGACATTGCTGAAATCGCTGTAGAGCGTGTTGGAGGCCCAATCCATCCACTTTTCCCCCTGCGCGCGCTTGGCCGGATTCTCGATCCACAGGCTATTATTTCCATAAGTCGCCGCCAGATAGCGCGTAATGACATTCGATTCCCACAGCACGGTCTCACCGTCTTCGAGCGATGGAATAAGGCCATTGGGATTGCGTGCGAGAAAGGCCGGATCGTCCAGCCCGCCGAACTGGCCGCCAACGTCGATCTGTTCGTAATCAAGGCCAAGTTCCTGCGCTATCCAGAGCGCTTTCTTGACATTGGTGGAATTGGTGCGACCCCAGATTTTCAACATGATATTGCCCATTGCTATGCTTCAGGAATTGGATGCGCCCAGCAGGGACGCGCTGTTGATTAAACAGATAGCCCCCGGAAGCTGCAAGGCTGCCGGGGGCTAAATTCAGGACCTTCTCGCTAAATCAGCGAACAAGATGTCGTGTCAGCCGTCGTTCGAGATAATCCCAGATATGTCGGAGCACTTCAACGATCAGCAGGTAGATCACTGCCGCCCAGAGATAGGTTTGGAAATCGAAAGTGCGGGAATAAGCGCGCCGCGTTTCACCCATCAGGTCGAGAACCGTGATGATGGCGACGATGGCCGAACCCTTGATCATGAGAATGATTTCATTGCCGTATGGACGCAGGGCGACGATCAGCGCCTGTGGAAGAATAACTTTCCAGAACGTCACGCGCTTCGAAATGCCGAGCGCCGCAGCACCTTCCCATTGGCCCATGCCAACGCTCTGGATCGCGCCACGCAGGATTTCCGCCTGATAGGCAGCCGTGTTGAGCGAGAAGGCGAGAATGGCACAATTCCATGCATCCCGGAAAAACACCCACAGGCCAATGCTTTCAAGAAAAGGCCGGAAAGTGCCGAAACCGTAATAGATCAGGAAGGTTTGCGCCAGAAGCGGGGTGCCGCGGAAGAAATAGACATAGCCGAACGCGATGGCTCTCAGCCAGCGATTGTTCGACATGCGTGCGGCGGCAATCGGGATCGACAGCGCCGCACCGACAAGGATCGACACCACGACCAGTTTCAACGTGACGAGAAGGCCGGACCAGTAGCGCGGTCCATAGGTCTCGAAGAGATCAATACGCCAGACATTGTAGAGATAGATGGCTAGTCCGACGAACATCAGCGCCCATATCCCCACAAAGATATGGCCAGCAATGCGTGCGCGTGTCCATTCACGGACGACTGGCGGCGGTGCCATGACGGCAGTGTTATTTCGTGTGACAGCTTCGTTCATGATCATGCACCCCGCGAACGATTGCTGCCAGCATCAGCCCATTGGGCGATGCGGTTGATGAAATAGGACGAGATGATCGCCAGAGCGAGGTAGAGCAGACAAGCGACGCCAAAGAATAGGAATGGCTCCTTGGTCACGCGCGCTGCAATGGAGGTCTGCCGCATGATGTCGGACAGTGTGATCACGGATACGAGCGAGGTGTCTTTCAGCAGCACCAGCCATAGATTGGCAAGGCCGGGCAGGGCGATGCGGATCAATTGCGGCAGGATGACCTTGCGCATCGTTTGCCAGTGCGACAGGCCGACCGCGTAACCGCCTTCATATTGCCCGCGCGGGATGGCGCGGAAGGCGGACAGGAAGACTTCACTCGAATAGGATGAGAAAACGAAACCGAGCGCCACCATACCGGCGGCGAAGGCATTGATCTCGACATTCGCGTTGACGCCAAATAGTGCCAACAGTTTCTGCAAGCCGAGCGAGGCACCGAAATAAACCAGAAACAGGGTCAGAAGCTCTGGAAGACCGCGGAAAATGGTCGTGTAGATATTCGAAGCCAGTCGGATTGACGGTTCGGTCGATTGCTTCCCCAAAGCAACCAGAAATCCAAGAACGAGGCCGACGGGCAGAGTGGCGATTGCCAGAGTGACCGTTACCAGAAGCCCCCAGGCGATGCTCCTCGACCAGCCTTCGGGGCCGAAACTCAATAAAGTGGCGTAATGTTCCATCGCCTTTTTCTTTTTTCTGGGCGGATACGTATCCGGCTCGCTCTGTTGCGAGCGCTTTCACCGAAGGGTCCGCCATAAACGCTGTGCGCCGGTTTGTTTTTGGGCACATCTTGTCCGAAAACCGCTACACACTTTTCGGGATATGCTTTTAATACAAACCGGCGCAGACTTCTTCAAAGAAACTTAGTTTTCGGCGCCGTAGGCGTCGAACTCGAAGTACTTATCGTTGATTTCCTTGTACTTTCCGTTGGCACGGATCGCCTTGATGGCTGCATTGAACTTTTCAACCAGCTCCGGGCGGCCCTTCTTGAAGGCAACGCCTGCGCCGGGACCGTGAATTTCAACAACCGGCGGGAAAGTGCCAACCATCTTGCAGCAGGCGCCATCCGGCGTCTTCAGCCATTCGCCGAGCGTGACGCTATCGTCATTGGCAGCGTCGAGACGACCATTGGCCAGATCGAGACGGTATTCTTCGGCGGTCGGGTAGGCCTTGATCGTGCTGTCGGTGAAGGTCTTTTCAGAGTAATTCGCGTGGGTGGTGGAAACCTGCACGCCGATCGTCTTGCCAGCGAGATCTTCCTTGGTCACACCCTTGATGTCGCTATCCTTCGGGGCGACGATGCCCGGAGGTGTATTGTAGTATTTGTTCGAGAAATCGACCTGCTTCTTGCGCTCATCGGTGATGGACATGGAAGCGATGAAGGCATCGAACTTGCCGGCCTGAAGGGCCGGAATTGCGCCGTCCCATTCCTGGGTGATGAACGTGCACTGGGCCTTCATTTCATCGCAAAGCGCATGTGCGATATCGACGTCAAACCCTGAAAGAGTGCCGTCCGGCTTGATGAAATTGAAGGGGGGATAAGCGCCTTCAGTGGCGATGGTGAGCTTCAAAGGCTCCTCAGCATTTGCGGCGCCGATGGCCAATCCGCCAGCCATGGTTGCAATGGTCGCAACCGAAGCTGCTGCTACGATACGCTTCAATACGCGCATAATTAGTCCTCTCGTTTACTCTGGCTGGTTCCCTGATTATTTTTCTGGTCAGCCATTTGTCGTGCAACTGCAATTTAAAATTGAGGATTAGTGATCGATAGTCGCTCCTCCCGCTGCTAGCAATAGATGGTCCAGCGGAGGCTGCGCAATAATTTTTCGCATGTTCGCCACCGCCCTCCAATCCGAAGACGATATTCCCACCACTTTTCACCGGAAGGCAAGATGGCTTGCGTAATAATTTTGCGTATAATTATTGCGGAATTCACAGGCTATTCCGCCGAAAGTCGGAGCAAAATAGTGAAAGCTGACGTTTCGGCGGAAAGCACTAGGGAATTGCTCAAAGCGCCATTTCATTTTGGATGAAATCGGCAATTTCATCGACCATATTGATATCGAAGACCGGCAGGCTTGAACTCTGTTGGGGATAATCGGTTGCAATGGCGACGATGCTTGGATCGTTTTCGGCGAGCGGTGGGCCGTCATGGCTGCCAATTCGACGGAGCTCGATTTTCTTGTGTGGCTCGCGCTTATAGCCCTCGACGAGAATCAAATCGCAGGGCGCGAGCTTGTCCGCGATGTCTTGCAGCGAGATCTCTGGCCCGTCGAGATTTTCATGCATGATGGCAAAGCGGCGCTCTGAAACGATGGCAACTTCCGCAGCGCCCGCCTGGCGATGTCGCCAGGAATCGGTGCCTTCGTGATCGATATCGAAATTATGATGCGCATGCTTGATGGTCGCGATGCGGTAGCCGCGTTCGGTCAGGCAGCGCACAAGCTTTTCGGTGAGCGTGGTCTTGCCGGAATTCTTCCAGCCTGTAATTCCGAACAGCTTGTGCGTCATGGCAAGGCTCCGTTCAAACGATTCAATCGCCGGGCTTCAACAAGATCGATGGGTCGGTTGATATTGAAAAATGGATCATAGCTTTCCGAGCCAACCTTCGTCGTTGCAAGTGGAAAGTCTACCGTTTCGAATTTTACATCGCGTGCAAAAGCTAGAACGCTGGCTTTCTCTGCGGTCGAAAGCCAGTCTCTCAGCCGATCCGCCAGTTGAGTGCGCCACAGGCCGAAAACCGGATGAACATGCCCAACTGAGCTGGCAAGAACGATGTCCTTGCCGCTCTGTCGTTGGCGCTCGAAGAGCTGCTCTGCGAGATTGGCAGGCAGAAACGGTGTGTCCGCTGCGGCGGTCAGGAGCCATGTTGAATTTCTAGCACGAATGAGCGCAGTGAGAATGCCAGCTAAGGGGCCACCATGGTTTGCGGGGATATCCGCGACGATCGGTTGACCAAGATCGGCCAATCGGGACGGGTCGCCATTGGCATTAATGAAAAGCGCGTCCACCTGCGGTTTCAGCCGCGCTGCAACTGCGGCGATGATACTGCTTGAACCTAAAGCCTGCAGGAATTTGTCGCCCGCTATTCCGCCTTCACGCATCCGGCTCGATAATCCGCCTGCGATGATCGCACCGACCACATCTTGCTTGATGGCCATCATTTCGGTCCGAGACCAGTTGGAATGGAAGCAAGGGTGCTTCTGCTCTTCTGTCGCTTCTTCAGCGCGTGTTCGCGATAGACCATGTAGATGCCGCTTCCGACGACGAGAACCGATCCAATGATTGTATACGTATCTGGCGCTTCGCCAAAGACCGCGATGCTCAGGCCTATCGCCCAAAGCAGGCTGGAATAACGGAACGGGGAAACGAAGGACACTTCACCCTCACGCATGGCGAGAATGATGAAGTGATATCCGATCAGCAGAAGCACGGCAGCGCCAAGCAAGGCCGCGATGGAGAGAAGGCCGACAGGCTGCCATCCGCCCATCGGGGCGGTCAGTACGCCGCCGGTTATCGCAATTGCACCGGCAGTCAGCGTTGAAAGGTAGAATGTCGGTACATGGGCGGGCACGCGGCGCGTCGCAATATCTCGCATGGCCGCAAAGCCGACGCTTGCCAGCAAAATGGCAATCGCACTGAAACTTGCCGCGCCGGCTGAACCGGGACGAATGATAATCAGCACACCGACAAGACCGACAAGAATAGAGGCCCAGCGCCGCCAGCCGACTTTTTCCTTGAGGAAGATTGCTGCGCCAAGCGTAACCAACAAAGGTGTCGCCTGAAATACCGCAGAACAGAAGGCTTGTGAGAGATTTCCTAACGAGACGATATAGGTAATTGTCGCAACGACTTCGCCCAGCACGCGCAGGACCGTCATCGGCTCCAGAGAAAGATTACGCAACGCGCCATGACGCCAGGCTAGAAAGCCGACCATTGCGGTCGCAAAAACGCCACGGATTAGCATGTACTGACCACTATTCATTTCCGTGAGAAGGAATTTGGTAATGCTGTCCCCGATGGTGAAAACACCCATGGCGAGAAGCATATAAATACTTGCGCGGAAATTCTCTGACTGCAGCACGGTATAGAATCCAATTTAGAATTCCATACCGTGTTAAAGTTTATTGCGCGACAATTATTTGCGAGTATTTTTGCTCAAAAGTAAAAGCGCCTTTAGCCGCCGGTCAGGCTCATATGCCGTGCCACCGCTGGCCGGTTATGATCACGGTCGATGATGAAATCATGGCCCTTGGGTTTGCGCGAAATCGCCTCATCGATAGCCCGGCTCAGGAAATCATTGCTGTCATTTTCCCGCAGCGCCTTGCGCAGATCGGCATCGTCATTCTGGCCGAGACACATATAGAGCATGCCCGTGCAGGTGAGGCGGACGCGGTTGCAACTTTCGCAGAAATTATGCGTCAAAGGCTTGATGAAACCGAGACGTCCGCCGGTTTCCTCAATCGTGACATAGCGGGCAGGGCCGCCCGTGCGATATGGAATATCGGTCATCGTGAACTGAACCGAAAGGTCGCTACGCAGCTGCGACAACGGCAAATACTGATCGGTGCGGTCGAACTCGATTTCGCCCATCGGCATGGTTTCGATCAGCGTCATATCCATGTCGCGGCTATGGGCCCAACGGATCAGCTCGGGGATTTCGAATTCGTTGAAATTTTTCAAGGCAACGGCGTTGATCTTCACGCGGATGCCAGCCTTCTGCGCGGCATCTATACCTTCAAGCACGCGCGCAAGGTCGCCCCAGCGGGTAATTTCGTGAAACTTGTCGGGATTTAGAGTATCGAGCGAGACATTGATGCGCTTTATGCCGCAATCTGCCAATTCATCGGCAAAGCGCGAAAGCTGCGAGCCATTGGTGGTCAGCGTCAATTCTTGCAGCGCACCGGACGCCAGGTGACGCGAAAGCCCACGGATCAGATGCATGATGTTCTTGCGCACCAGCGGTTCGCCGCCAGTAAGCCTCAGCTTACGCACGCCTTTATCGATGAACACGGTGCAGAGCCGTTCGAGCTCTTCCAGCGTCAGCAGATCCTTCTTGGGAAGAAAGGTCATGTGCTCCGCCATGCAATAGGTGCAACGGAAATCACAACGATCCGTCACCGAAACACGCAGATAGCTGACCGTCCGTCCGAAAGGATCGATCATCGGTTCGGTGGGAGAAACAAGGGGCTGTGCCTGTAAGGTTTTCATCTGTGAAGCCATTGTTTCCATGAGGGGCGACGCAGTATCTACCCGTTCTTATGAGATAAGACTTCCGCCGCGCATTGTCCAGTTTTGCCGGGCTGAAGCAGTTTCAATACCCTTGCGGTATTTCGACATGCAGCCTATCACAAGCAGGCTTCGACGATGACGGAGCAAGCTTAATATGGAGAAAAGCAATGAGCGACGTTTGGCCGACCGAACTGCGCGTTTCCAGCGACCGCAAATTGCTGACGGTGGCTTTCGACAGTGGCGAGCGATTTGAACTGACCGCCGAGCTGTTGCGCGTGCTTTCGCCGTCGGCAGAAGTGCAAGGGCATTCTCCCGAACAGCGCATTACGGTCGGCGGTAAGAGGAACGTAGAAATCATCAAGGTCGAGCCGGTCGGCAATTATGCGGTGCGCATCACCTTTGACGATATGCACGACACCGGCCTGTTTTCCTGGACCTATCTGCACAAGCTCGGCACCGAGAAAGAGGCGCTCTGGCAAACCTATCTCGATGAACTGGCAGAAAAAGGGCTCAAGCGCGACCGCTAATCCTTTTCCAGCATATCCGCGATACGCCGCATCATGTCGCCCATGGCGTTGCATTGCGACGCGGTGGAGTGGGCCATGACGCGGTCGATCAACTCGGTATAGACCGAAAGCGCTTCGCCGAGCAGCTTTTCACCATCGGGCGTGAGCGTGAGGCGGATAATCCGCTTGTCCACCGGATCGCCGCTGCGCGTCAGCAATCCCCGATTCTCCAGTTTCGGCAGCAACATCGTGATATTGGATCGCCCAACCAGAATTCTGCGAGCTAGATCGTGCTGCGATTCGCCTGGATGGCGATAAATATTCATCAACACATCGAGGTCAGCAATCTTCAGATCGAACGACGCCAGCCCCTGCGCCAGCGCGCGTTCGACCGCCTTGCCAGCTCTCGCAACGGCAATCCAGTTCTTGAAGCGCGGATTATCCCAAGGCAGCTTTTGATTCTTGTCTTGCATTTTGTTCATTCTTGTACAATTATTTGTTCAGGATTGAACATGATTGAGGCCTCGTTATGGCGACGTTATCTCTTCAGGTTACGCGATTCGGTCTGGGTGTGCTTGGCCACATTGCACCGGAACGTGCTGGTCGTGCGGCATTCAAGATTTTCTGCCGCACGCCGAGCCGCAAGCCCAAGACCAAAGCCTATGCGGAAAAGTTGCAACAGACGAGCGAAGAGTTGCTCAAGGCCAAAAGGCTCGATCTGATTATAGATCGCGGCGTTGTCGCAACCTATCTTTTCGAACCCGCAGGGATGGCTCGACAGACTGTCCGTACTTCGCTGGTTGTGCATGGCTGGGGCTCGCGCAGTGCGGATATGATGGCGATTATCAGCGCGCTGGTCGCACGCGGCGAGCGGGTCGTCGCCCTCGATCTGCCGGGACATGGCGCATCGGGGGGCCGTGAGCTCGATTTCATCCGGGCAATTGCCGCGGTAGATGCCGCATGGCGCCAGTATGGCCCGTTCTATGCGATGGTCGGGCATTCCTTTGGCGGTGCGGTCGTCGTCAACGCGGCTGCCGGGCCACTTGGCTGCTATCGCGAGCGACGTCCCGCCAAATTGGTAACCATTGCATCTCCGCATTCTATGGACGGCGTTTTCGAAGGTTTCGGAGAGGTTTTGCAGTTGAAGGCCGATGTGCGTCAGGCGATGAAGAATAGAGTTCAGCAAATCGCAGCGCGCCCGATCCACGATTTCGACACCGATAAGCATCTGCGCCGATTGTCGATCCCGACGCTGGTTATTCATGCACGCGACGACAAGGAAGTTCCGGCGCGCTGTGCCGAAATGGCTGCCAAAGCGGGGTCGCATGTCCGGCTGCATTGGGCTGATGGTCTTGGGCACCGAAGGATCATAGCCAGCCCGGATGTGGCCGGAAAAATTGCGGATTATGTGAGCGGCCCCATGCCTTTGCGGGCTGTGGCATAAGGGCGGAAACCGGAGGGCGGCTTTTAAGCCGCCCTTATCCGAATATCAATTGAGCGTTAATCAGCCCAGATTGAGTTCCTTGAAGAAATCATTGCCCTTGTCGTCGATGACGATGAAAGCCGGGAAATCTTCCACTTCAATGCGCCAGATGGCTTCCATGCCGAGTTCCGGATACTCGACCACTTCCACTTTCTTGATGCAGTCCTGCGCCAGACGAGCAGCCGGGCCACCGATGGAGCCGAGATAGAAACCGCCATGGCTTCCGCAGGCTTCGCGCACCTGACGCGAACGGTTGCCCTTGGCGAGCATCACCATGGAGCCGCCAAAAGATTGGAACTGGTCGACATAGGAATCCATACGGCCTGCCGTGGTTGGGCCGAACGAGCCCGATGCATAGCCGGCTGGCGTCTTCGCCGGACCCGCATAATAGATGGGGTGGTTCTTGAAATAATCCGGCATGGATTCGCCGTTTTCCAAACGCTCGCGAATTTTCGCATGCGCCAGATCGCGGGCGACGATGATCGGGCCGGTCAGCGATAGCTGCGTCTTGACGGGGTGCTTGGACAGCTCCTTCAAAATTTCGGCCATTGGCTGGTTGAGATCGATCTTCACCACATGCGAGGAAAGCTTTTCTTCGTCGATATCCGGCATGTATTGCGCCGGATTGGTTTCCAGCTGTTCCAGGAATATGCCTTCCTTGGTGATCTTGCCCTTGGCTTGACGGTCTGCCGAGCAGGAAACGCCGATGCCGATTGGCAGCGATGCGCCATGGCGCGGCAGACGGATGACGCGCACGTCGTGGCAGAAATATTTGCCGCCGAACTGCGCGCCGACCCCCAGTGACTGGGTCAGCTTGTGGATTTCGGCTTCCATTTCCAGATCGCGGAAAGCATGGCCGGTTTCCGAACCCTCCGTCGGCAGGCTGTCGAGATAGCGCGTGGAGGCGAGCTTGACGGTCTTGAGGTTCATTTCAGCCGATGTGCCGCCGATAACAATCGCCAGATGGTAAGGCGGGCAGGCGGCTGTACCGAGGCTCAGGATCTTGTCCTTGAGAAAGTCGATCATCCGGTCATGGGTCAAAAGTGAAGGCGTGCCCTGATAGAGGAACGTCTTGTTGGCCGAACCGCCGCCCTTTGCCACGAAAAGGAACTTATAGGCGTCTTCGCCTTCTTCATAGATGTCGATCTGCGCAGGCAGATTGTTCTTGGTGTTCTTTTCCTCGAACATGGAAAGCGGTGCCAGCTGCGAATAACGCAGGTTCTTCTTGTTATAGGCTTCGAGCACGCCGCTGCCGAGCGCATCGGCATCGCCGCCTTCCGTCCAGACGCGACGGCCCTTCTTGCCCATGATGATCGCGGTGCCGGTATCCTGACACATTGGCAGAACGCCGCCTGCGGCAATATTGGCGTTCTTCAGAAGGTCATAAGCGACAAAGCGATCATTGTCGGTCGCTTCCGGGTCTTCCATGATCTTTGCAAGCTGCTGCAAATGGCCAGGACGCAACAGATGGTTGATGTCGGCAAATGCCGCCTCGGACAGAAGACGCAGCCCTTCCGGGTCGACAGTCAGGATTTCTTGACCCTTGAAAGTATCGACCGAAACAAAGTCGGAGGTCAGTTTGCGGTATGGGGTGGTGTCTTCGCCAAGAGGAAAGAGATCGGCGGCGCTTGCATCTGCCATCGTGGTACCTCGCTTGCTTGCCTGCCGTACTGGCCAGAAATCGGCAGATCCCCAGCTTGCACGTATGTTGCTCAAAACCCGGATTTCTAGGCACCATCCGGGATAATCTGAGGGGCTTTTAGCGCGATGAGAGGCGGAATCCACTGCGGCACATTGCGCAATGAGGCAAAGAGAGGCGCTTCTGGTACAGGCCTGCTGTTGCCAGAATGCGCCTTCCTCAAAGTTTTGTGATTATTTTTGAGCAAGAAATTGAAAGAAGTGGCATTAGCGTTAAAACTTTCTATACGAGATTCATAAAATCTACGCGAATTGATTGAGACGGATTCGCCTTTTGGCGGACATGCTAACTTTGGCGGTTGAAATGCAGTTTTCTCGGCGCGCGCAGATGGATGTAAAGAAAATTCGCACCAGCGGATCTTATATTCGCAATGCGATGGTACTGGCTCTGGCCGCATCGGCCTTGTTCCCGGTCACGCAGGCTGAGGCAGCGAATTCACTTTTCGAGCTTTTTCAGCAGCGTCGCCAGCAGGCCGCGCAGCCCGTTGCACCGCTTCCGCCCGCCGCCGTTGCTCCCCGTGCTGCAGCTGCGGCCACGCCAACAGCGCCAACGCGGATCGCTCCTCCAGCGCAGCGTGTGACGGTGAAGGGACCCGAGATTTATGATTACAAGCCGGAAACGCTGATCAAGATCGATTTCACCGCGCTTGACATGCAGGTGACTGCTGCAACTGCTCCGGCAAGTGTTGTTGATCCGCTGACATCCGGCATGTCGCCGATCAGTGTGGAAAAGACGCATGAGGCCAATGATACGGCTGGCAATCGCGCTTTCGACGCCGCGATGGATTATTTGAAGTCCGTCGATGTGAAGGCTGAAAAGCCAATCGCTGAGGCGATAGTCTCCTATTATTCGACCAATCGCTCATTCATTTGGTCGGCTGACGGCAAGGTGCTTGATCGCGCCAAGGCGGTTGCAGCCTTCTTTGCTCGTGCTGGCGAAGACGGACTCAATCCGGATGAATATGCGGTCACGATCCCTTCCGATAATTTCGATCCCGCGCAGAACGAAGAACGTCAGCAGAAGCTGGCTGAGTTTGAAATCCGCATGTCGGCCCGTGCGCTGCGCTATGCGATGGACGCGGGCGAGGGGCGTGTGATCGCCGACCGCCTGAGCGGTTTCCATGACCTGCCGCGTGATCGCGTCGATCCGAAGACCGTGCTGGAAAGACTGGCCGGTGAAGCCGATCCGTCCGCTTATTTGCACGGGTTCCAGCCGGATAATGCGCAATATGCGGCTTTGAAGCAGGCTTTGTCCGAAACGGACGCGCCAGCAGGTGAAACCGTTCGCGTTTCTCTTGATGGTGTCATTCGTCCGGGCGACACCAGCGACCAGTTGGCCAATATAGTGGCGCTCATTATCAAACACGCGCCTGCTGATTATCTGGAAAAGCACCGCGATGTCTTGCAGGCTCATGCCGATACGAGCCTTTACGATCCGGAATTGGTTTCCGCGATCAAGGACTATCAAAAGCTTTCGGGCAGTGCGCCCGATGGCGTCATCGGACGCAACACGATTTCGGCGTTGCAGGGTGAGCAATCATCCGTCAAGCGCGACCGGATTCTCTATTCGATGGAACGCCTGCGCTGGCTGCCGCATGATTTTGGCACGCGTTATGTGATGGTCAACCAGCCAGCCTACCGCGCCGAATATTTCGAGGATGGTCAGGAAAAGCTGGGCATGAATGTGGTGATCGGCTCGCCGACCCATCAGACCTATTTCTTCTACAACAAGGTGCAGACGGTTGTGTTCAACCCTTCCTGGGGCGTGCCGCGTTCGATCATTCTGAACGAAATGCTGCCCAAGGTTATGCGCGACACCAGCTATCTCGACCGCAACGGCTATGAAGTTTATGTCGGTGGCAAGAAGGTTTCGGCGAGCGCGGTCAACTGGAGCGCCGTTGCATCAGGCAAATCGCATGTCGGTATCCGTCAGAAGCCAAGCCTCGACAATGCCCTGGGCGAGCTGAAGATCCTGTTCCCGAACGAACATGATATCTATATGCACGACACGCCCGCAAAGTCCTATTTCAGTCGCGACATGCGTGCGCTGAGCCATGGCTGTATTCGTCTGGAACGTCCACGCGACATGGCGGCAGCCGTGCTTGGCAAGCCCGTTGGCGATCTGGAGAAATATTTCGGCAAGAATGAGCGCGGCATCAAGGTGCCGGACCCGGTGCCGGTCTATATTTCCTACTTCACGGCATGGCCGGACACGAACGGCCAGATTCGCTATTACAGTGACGTTTATGATCGCGACTCAGGCATGCAGAAGGCCTCCGATAAAACGGCGGCATCGCGACTGGCGGCGCTTTAATCGACGCGCTGGCGTTCAGCGACAGCGGAGGTTTTCAGGCCTTGGAGACATGGCGGTTATTGTTCGCCGCCATTTTTATTGAGCCGCCTTGAACCGATCTCGGCTGTGAAAATCATTTGGGAAACAAGCGGTCGGCGCTTGACTTTGCCCCGAGCGGAACCGTATATCCGCGTCACCTTGATTGAGCCATACGGCTCTAAGGGCGCGTAGCTCAGCGGTAGAGCACTCCCTTCACACGGGAGGGGTCACAGGTTCAATCCCTGTCGCGCCCACCATTTTCCAACCGCCCCACATGCATTGCGAAAATCGTTCAGTTGCCGTTCGGTGCAGTGGCGCCTGCAACGCCGGTATTTGTCACGATATTTCTGTCGTCATCATATTGGGCGACGAGCATAAGTGCGACGAGGGCAACGATAATCGGCACAATAAGACACAACACCCTGACCGCGATCAGGGCGGTATGCCGTGTCCTTATCAGCGCTCTTTCTCTCATGGCTGATATTATCGCACGTATACGCCTCATCCGCCATATTGAGCGACATTAACAATAAGCAATCTCGGGCGGAAGAAGACGCTCCAAGTTTTTGTTTTTACCCATATATTGTCCGAAAACCGTGTCTGGCTTTTCCAGATGTGACCTTAGCGCGCGCAACGCTGTCGGTTGAGGCGCACCTTGATCTTGTCGGCTTTATCCGACCCGGAGGTTTTGGAAGAGACGATATGCGCCCGCACGGTGCAGGTTCCGGCCAGAACCTCGAAATTATTAGCCCGGATATACATGACAGTATTGATGGGGTTCTTGGGAAGTTCACGGGAAACCGCGTCGATGACAGCTTTCACTTCCTCGGCGCGCTGTTTGGGAGAAGTTACAGCTGCGCTGGTGTTGATTGCAGCGAAACCGCTCACCGATAATGCCGCGATGCAGATGAGAACAGCTTTCTTCATTGGCGTAGCCTCCGATTGAGCTCAGGAGATTCGGGTCTTCGAGTAAAAGACCCGTTGAATCGGTTATGGCCCCGAATCTATCACAGATCGGGGCCATCGCTGCCATTTGTTCAGCTTTTACTGAGCCGGGGCAGGCGCGGCGGGTGTTGTGGTTTCACCGCTCGCCGGAGCCTCGTTTTCCTTGGCTGCATTGGGATCGGCCACACCATTGGTGAAGACCTTGGAGCGGTCGAAGGCAGGGGCTGCGGTCAACTGGTCCTTCGTTGCGCTTAGAACTAGCCAAGTGTTTCCGTCGCTACGGGTCGCCAACTGCAGGACATCGGGGCTTACGGCGACATCCTTTTCGCCAACGCCGAGAAAACCGCCGACACCGATCACGGCGGCAACAACCGATCCGTCAGAACTGACGATAAGGTCATTCAGTTTACCGATTGATTTTGCGTCATTGGCATCGCTTTCATAAACACTGCGGCCGATGAAGCTGGAGACAAGGACTTCGCCTTCCTTGGGTTCCACAAAGCCGATCTTGTTTTTATCGGCAGAGGGAGCTGCTCCGAACATGTTCTTTGTCGATACAGGCAAGTCCTGTTGTGCGGGGGTATCCGTACCGGGCGTTGTCGCGGTGGGAGCCGCCGTCTGCGCAAGGGCCGGAGCACCAATCAAAAGTGCACACGCTGCCGTCAGAAGTGATGTTCTAAACATAACTGCTCTCCTTTCTGCATTGGGTGTCCATAGCTCTAACGGTTTGATTTCTGGATCGTTCCGACATTTTTGCCTGTTACGGAGCGAAACTCATGACTGTCACCATGCGCATGCGCGAAGTCTCGCGGAAAAGCAGCAGCCAGCTGCAGAATCCCGAGCAGCCTCGATTCTCAATTGTGCAGATGGAGGTTTCTAGCTGTTATTGTACGACTGGAGAGGGCGGACTTGGCTCGGATGGCGCAGGAGCGGCAACGGGCGCGGAAGAGGCGGGCCCACATCGATTTGCCCGCGGGTGGCGAACGCCTTTCGACAGGAATACAATCTCAACAGCGTCGCCAATCGGTGTGACGGTCACGTTTTCGCTGGCCTGCTGGTGATCGCTATCGCAAACCAGGTTGAGCGTAAACGTTCCCTTGTAATTGTCGAGTTTCATGACGGTGCACTGCATGTCGCGGCTATCGAAGCGCTCCCGCGAAATCGTGAAGCGCTTGTCGTTATTGCTGCACCAAGTACCCATGATCGCGGTCGGATCGACCGGCGGTTTGGGCGGATTGACGTTGGCTGAAGGTGACGTGCAGGATGCGAGCGCGGAAAGCGCCAGTACACAGGCAGCAACATTCAGTTTACGCGACATTTAAACCTCTGCGCAGCTGATCACGGAACAGTCGAGCTATTGGATATCGGGAAAGTCGCGCTGGCTCAAGCGCTGAACGCCGATCACTGTTGCGTCCGTCTTGGGAATATAGCGCAAGAAAAAACCCCGCCGTGGCGGGGTTTCATTCAGGACAGCCATTGCTGTCGATTATACCAGTCATCAATTTCGGATTTGGCCTTGTCTTTCGCGAGGCCATACCGTTCTTGAATTTTACCCTCAAGCTGTTCGCGTCGACCACTGATCTGGTCGAGATCATCGTCCGTCAGCTTGCCCCATTGTTCCTGAATCTTACCTTTGACCTGTTTCCAGTTGCCTTCAACACGATTCCAGTCCATCGGGATTTCCTCCGTTTACATTGGGAACAGGGGACTAACGCGCGAACTGCCGGATTGTTCATCGCTTTGATGTCAAACTTGCGTGTGTACCTGATGTATGGAGCGTTAAAACCAGACAGGGAGAAACCCCGACGTTTGTGTTAGGTGCATAATGACGCCGGGGTGCGCTTCAATGCTGATGCAATGAAGCGCATATGAAGATGATTGCATAAAGGCGGCAGAAAGATGAACCCGCAGAAGTTGAAACAGAAGAGATGCGCAACAAGGCTAGCATCAGGTGATAAACAATTATTATCGTTATAAAAATTTCTTGAAGAGTATTTTGTTTATCTTTTAAATCGATCACAGATCGTTGAATAGATGAAGCTGTTCATTTTGAGTTCATGCGTTAGGTTTCATGATGCTTCCTATCAAGAGGAGTAAAAAGAATGAAGCTCTTTAGTGGACTTATTGCAGGAATTGTTGGCGTTGGCTTGTTGGTGGGCGCCGGAGCAGCTTCCGCTGCACCTGTGGCCAATCTGGCAAAGCCCGGCGTGACTTCCAATGTCGAACAGGTTCGCGATCATCGCGGCTACCATTCGCATAAGCACTGGAAGAAGCGGCATTACCACAGACGGGACCACTGGCGGTCCGATCGGCGCCACTATCGCGATCACCGCTGGCAATCGCACCGTCACTATAAACGCGATTACTATCGCGGATATCACCGGCATCACAGCAGCCGTTGGAACGGTCCGGCCAGTTCCAACCGATAAAATCAGGGGCGCAGCAGCGCCCCTTTTTATATGGTCAGTTGTCGGACGGTAATTGACTGCAATCCCGTTTCGCAGAAACATACCGCAAGATGAGATTTGCATATTGCCCTGCTCAGGCAGGTTTGCCCTGAAAGAAACGGTATTTCATGTCGAAGTTTTTAAAGCGATTTTTCACGTTTCTCGTCGGTTTGGTCGTTCTGCTGTTAGTCGGCGTGGCGGCATGGCTCGGTTTCAACCCACCAGAGCTTTTGCGGGTGGGTACGGGTTATGCAGCAAAGATCGTGTGTTCCAATGTGTTTATTGCCAAACGAGACGCCGATGCGGTTCTCGCCGACGATGTTCAGGCGCCGGGAAATCCGCTGCTGAAATTCCTCAATGTTGCCGTGGATGAAGACACTGACACCGTAACTGTCCGGATTTTCGGCTTTTTTGCGCCCAGCAAATCTGTGTTTCTTCCCGGACAGGGATGCGCCAATGTTCAATCGACGGACAGCCGCAGTGTCGCGACCGATGAAACCGTGCAGACGTCGCCCAATCCGCTGCACGTGGCGATTTCCGCAGAAGTGCAGAACGTTATCGAAGACAACGAACTGGCAGGCCCGGGCATGCGGGCCATTGCGGTCATTCACAACGGTCAACTGATCGCCGAAACCTATGGTGAGGGCTTCAATGCGAATACACCGCTGCTTGGTTGGTCGATGACCAAATCCGTAATGGCGACGCTGATCGGGATGCGGATTGCTGAAAACCGCATGGATCTGGCCAAAAGCAATCTTCTGCCGGAATGGCAGAACGACGAGCGCGCCAAGATCACCGTCGCGAACTTGATGGCGATGGACAGCGGTCTGCGTTTTAACGAGAATTACGGTGCGGTGGCAGATGTCACCCGTATGTTGTTTCTGGAAAAGGACATGGCGGGATTTGCCGCTTCGCTACCGCTGGAAACGGAGCCTGGAACGAAGTTCAACTATTCGAGCGGGACGGCGAATATTCTATCCAAGCTGTTTATGGATAGTTTCGATAACCGGAACGAGGCGCTAGCCTATCCGCGCACTGCCTTGTTCGAACCGCTCGGCATGAGCAGCGCCCTCGTGGAAACGGACGCGTCGGGTGTGTTCGCTGGGTCGTCCTATATGTACGCGACCGCGCGTGACTGGGCCCGTATTGGCGCGTTTCTGGCGGGAGACGGAAAGCTCGATGGAAGACAGGTTCTGCCTGCCGATTTCGTGTCCTTCATGCGCAAACCGTCTGCGGCCTCGGATGGCCGTTATGGCTCCGCGCAGGTCTGGTTGCAGTCCGGTGGCGCCAAAGCGGGCGAGGATGGCATTCCTGATGATGCGTTCTGGATGTCTGGCCATGACGGTCAAACCGTCATGATCATACCGTCCATGCATCTTTCTGTGGTGCGTCTCGGGCTGACGCCATCCCGTTCAGGCTATACCGTGCAGAAGCTGGATGCAAAGATCATCAAGGCTCTCCGTTAGAAGTTTGTTTTCGTTGATGGTTGCTGTTCAAAGGGAGGCGGTTATGCCGCCATCAACATAGAGCACATGGCCATTGACGAAGGAGGAAGCTCCCGACGCAAGGAAAATGCAGGCGCCGACGAGCTCATCCACCTTGCCCCAGCGCCCCGCAGGCGTCCGCTTTTCAAGCCAGCTGGAAAAGGTCGGATCAGAAACGAGGGCGGCATTGAGTGGCGTGTCGAAATATCCGGGAGCAATGGCGTTGCATTGCAAGCCGTATCTGGCCCAGTCGGTGGCCATGCCCTTGGTCAGATTGCCAACGGCGCCTTTGGTGGCGGTGTAGGGGGCTATGCCCGGTCTGGCGAGGGCAGTCTGGACGCTTGCGATGTTGATAATCTTGCCCGCTCCGCGCTTGATCATATGTCTGGCAACAGCCTGCCCCACATTGAAAACGCTCGATACATTGGCTTTCAGCAAGCGCTCAAAGGCATCGGCTGGGAAGTCTTCAAGCGGGGTACGATGCTGCATACCCGCATTGTTGACGAGAACGTCGATAGGACCGACATCCGCCTCGAACCGGTCTATGGCCGCGCGAACAGCTTCATGGTCTGTCGCGTCGAAGGCCAGCCTGTGCTTCACCCCAAGGCTTTCTGCGGCGGCCTTCAGCTTGGCCGCATCGCGTCCGTTAAGAACGACATCAGCTCCGGCGGCGGCAAGGCCCTTTGCCAGCGCATAGCCGATCCCTTGCGACGAGCCGGTCACAAGCGCGCGTTTGCCCGTCAGATCGAAGAGTTGAACGCTCATATTTCCTCCTGGAGCGATAGAACCTGTCTCGCACTTTTTTGAAGTTCCTTAGTTGAATGCAATCTGGGTTTTCATCGATTGCGTTTTATCTGACGCGATATCGAAGGACCTCAGCGCATCAGTGAGCGGCAGAGTTTGCGTGATGAGTGGTTTGACGTCGATCAATCCGTCTTGCATGAGCTTTACAGCGAGAGCGAATTCTTCGTGGAAACGGAAGGAACCGCGCAAATCGAGTTCTTTGGCCGTTATCGTGTTGATCGGCAGGTTCATCTCACCACCCACTCCGAGCTGCACGATGATACCGCGTGGTCTAAGCGCGTGAATGCCTGCCACAAGGGCAGACGCCGCGCCAGAACATTCGTACAATATGTCGAATGCTCCTTTGTTCTGGCTGAATTCGGTCAGACCTTCAGGGTTCTGCGAGAGGTTGACGGTACGGTCCGCGCTGACCTTGCGGGCGAAATCAAGCGCTGGCCCGGAAATATCCGCAGCGACGATCTCCGCAGCACCAGCGCGACGCGCCGACAGGATTGAAAGCGTGCCGATGGGGCCACAGCCGGTCACCAGCACGCGTTTACCCAATATCTCGCCTGCACGGCGGGTGGCGTGCAGCGTGACCGCGAGCGGTTCAGCCATTGCCGCTTCACCGGCGCTGAGGCCGTCGGCTTTCACGCATTGGCTGGCTTTTGCAACGAGCCGTTCACGGAATGCGCCTTGAATATGCGGGAAGGGCATAGCCGATCCATAAAAGCGCATGTTGAAGCAATGGTTGGGTAGTCCCTGGTGGCAATATTCGCAGTGACCACAGGGACGGGACGGCGATATGGCGACCAGATCGCCAATGGCAAGCCCGGAAACGCCTTCGCCAAGTGCAGCAATGTGGCCGGAAACCTCGTGTCCGAGGATCATCGGTTCCTTGACGCGTACGGTGCCAAATCCGCCATGGTTGTAATAATGCAGGTCCGAGCCGCATATGCCGCCCGTGGCGAGACGAATTTCAACCTCGCCGGGACCGGGCGTCTCGGGCTCACGCTCGTCAATGCGCAAGTCCCTTGCAGCGTGGATGACAATCGCTTTCATCGCGTCCTCACAGAACCGGAATGGGGATCGGTCGACCCATGAAGTGAGCCGACAAATTATCGAAGCAGAATGTACGGCTTGTTTTCGCCCATCACAAATGGAAAGAGCGCCCCGAGAGGCGCTCTTTATCTCAATGAATATGGTCGCGGTTTTACGTCGCCATTCGATCAGCTGCAGCCGCTGGTTGCGCCGCAGGTGTCGCACTTCAGGCAGGTGCCGTTGCGCACCATGGTGAAGTTCTGGCACTCGGTGCAGCTGTCGCCGGTGTAACCCTGCATCATCGACTTGATGCGACGGTCGGCTTCTAGCTTCTTTGCCGAGTTGGCGCTTTCGGCGCGGGCCGAAGCGGCGTCGGCTGCAGCCTTGTCGGAGAACAGTTCCGTTGCAGCCGAGGTTTCCTGCTGCTGTGCCGGAGCAGGAGCTGTCTGTTCTTCGAACTCACGCTTGAAAGCCGTCGCACCTTCCGTCACCAGACCGATGGTCGCTGGGCGACCAGCCGGGGTAGCACTCGACTTCAAGGTCGTGACATTCGAAGCCTGCGGCGCGGATGCCGAGGATCCCTTGGCTTCACTGCCGCCCGGCATCGTGTTGGTCACCAGTGTCGGCTTGTAGCCGCGTGTCCAGCCGGTCGAAACCAGATTGGTCTTGCCTTCCTGGATACCCTTGCCGAGCGCCGTGTTCGAGAAATCGCTGGTGTCGACATGAGCGAGATCGTTGCGGCCCAGATAGGACACGGCCAGTTCGCGGAACACATAGTCGATGATCGACGTTGCGGTCTTGATCGCGTCATTGCCGATGACGATGCCAGCCGGTTCGAACTTGGTGAAGGTGAACGCCTCCACATATTCTTCCAGCGGCACGCCATATTGCAAGCCGAGCGACACGGCGATGGCGAAGTTGTTCATCATCGCACGGAAAGCAGCGCCTTCCTTGTGCATGTCGATGAAGATTTCACCGAGGCGTCCGTCACCGAACTCGCCAGTGCGCAGATAGACCTTGTGTCCGCCGACGACTGCCTTCTGGGTGTAGCCCTGACGGCGGTTCGGAAGCTTTTCGCGCTCATGCACGATCTTCTCGATGACCTTCTCGACGATGCGTTCCGTCACCTGAACGGCACGGGCGGCTGCCGGTGCCTCGATCAGCGCTTCGACTGCATCATCTTCGTCTTCATCATCCGAGATCAGCGCGGCGTTGAGTGGCTGCGAAAGCTTGGAACCGTCGCGGTAAAGCGCATTGGCCTTCAGAGCCAGCTTCCAGGACAGCATGTAAGCGTTCTTGCAGTCTTCGACGGTCGCATCGTTCGGCATGTTGATCGTCTTGGAAATCGCGCCCGAAATGAACGGCTGCGCGGCTGCCATCATTCGGATGTGGCTATCCACCGACAGATAACGCTTGCCGATCTTGCCGCACGGATTGGCGCAATCGAACACGGCGTAATGCTCTTCCTTGAGGAACGGTGCGCCTTCGAGGGTCATCGCGCCGCAAACGTGGATGTTGGCGGCTTCAATGTCCTTCTTGGAGAAGCCGAGCGTGGGCAGCATTTCGAACGAGAAATCGTTCAGCTGTTCGTCGGTGAGTTTTAGCACGTCCTTGCAGAAATCTTCGCCCAGCGTCCACTTGTTGAAAGCGAACTTGATGTCGAAGGCGCTCTTGAGCGCTGCATTCAGGGCTTCGATCTTCTCATCGGTGAAGCCTTTGCCGCGCAGCGACGAAGGATTGACGCCCGGAGCCTGATTGATGTTGCCGTGACCGACAGCATAGGCTTCGATTTCGGCAATCTGGCTTTCCGAGTAGCCGAGCGTGCGGAGTGCTTCCGGCACGGCGCGGTTGATGATCTTGAAGTAGCCGCCACCGGCCAGCTTCTTGAACTTCACCAGCGCGAAGTCAGGCTCGATACCGGTCGTGTCGCAATCCATGACGAGGCCGATCGTGCCGGTTGGCGCGATAACGGTCGACTGGGCGTTGCGGTAGCCGTGCTTTTCACCGAGTTCCAGCGCCTTGTCCCAGGCCGCACGGGCATGGGTGATCAGGTCCTGATCCGGGCAGTCCTCGGCAATCAGCGCCACCGGGTTGACGGCGAGGCCTTCATAACCTTCCGTTTTGCCATGAGCGGCCAGACGATGGTTGCGCATGACGCGCAGCATATGCTCGGCGTTTGGTTCGTAGCTTGGGAAGGTGCCCAGTTCCTTCGCCATTTCAGCGGAGGTTGCGTAGGCAATACCGGTCATGATCGCGGTCAGCGCACCGCAGATGGCGCGGCCTTCATCGGAGTCATAAGGAATACCGGAGGTCATCAGCAGGCCGCCAATATTGGCATAGCCGAGACCGAGCGTGCGGTATTCGTAGGAGAGACGGGCGATTTCCTTGGACGGGAACTGCGCCATCATCACCGAGATTTCGAGAACGATGGTCCACAGGCGGGCCGTATGCTCGTAAGCCGCAATGTCGAACGAACCGTCCTTGTTGCGATAGGTGAGCAGGTTGATCGACGCCAGGTTACAAGCCGTATCGTCAAGGAACATATATTCCGAGCACGGATTGGAGGCGCGGATCGGACCGGCGACCGGGCAGGTGTGCCAGTCGTTCATGGTCGTGTTGTAGTGCAGGCCCGGATCAGCGGACGCCCATGCCGCATAACCGATCTTTTCCCAAAGATCGCGCGCCTTCAAGGTCTTCATGACCTTGCCGTCCTTGCGTGCGGTCAGGTTCCAGTCGCTGTCGTTTTCGACGGCGCGCAGGAATTCGTCCTTCAACGAGACGGAGTTGTTCGAGTTCTGGCCCGAAACCGTGAGATAGGCTTCCGAATCCCAATCCGTGTCATAGGTCTTGAACTGAATGTCGGTATAGCCCTGACGCGCAAACTGGATCACGCGCTTGACGTAGTTTTCAGGAACCTGGTTCTTCTTGGCCGCCCTGATTTCGCGTTTCAGGGCAGGGTTCTTCGACGGATCGAAGCAATCATCATTATCGGCTTCGCAGTTGATGCAAGCCTTCATGATCGCAGCCAGATGCTGCTTGACGATCTTGGAGCCTGTGACGAGCGAAGCGACCTTCTGCTCTTCCTTCACCTTCCAGTCGATATATTCTTCGATATCCGGATGGTCGATGTCGACAACGACCATCTTCGCGGCGCGGCGCGTCGTGCCGCCCGACTTGATGGCGCCCGCAGCACGGTCGCCGATCTTGAGGAAGCTCATAAGGCCAGACGACTTGCCGCCGCCGGAAAGCTTTTCGCCTTCGCCGCGCAGATGGCTGAAGTTGGAGCCCGTGCCGGAGCCGTATTTGAACAGGCGCGCTTCGCGAACCCAAAGGTCCATGATGCCGCCTTCATTGACCAGATCGTCAGCGACGGACTGGATGAAGCAGGCATGCGGCTGCGGGTGTTCATAGGACGACTTGGATTTGGTCAGCTTGCCGGTCTGCCAGTCGACATAGAAATGGCCCTGGCCGGGACCGTCAATACCATAAGCCCAATGCAGGCCGGTGTTGAACCATTGCGGGCTGTTTGGCGCGACGCGCTGGGTGGCGAGCATATAGGCAAGCTCGTCACGGAAGGCGAGCGCGTCTTCCTCCGAACCGAAATAGCCGCCCTTCCAGCCCCAGTAGGTCCAGGTGCCGGCTAGCCGGTCGAAAACCTGACAGGCATCCATTTCAGAGCCGTAACGCTCGTTCTGTGGCAGCGACGCCAGCGCATCCTCATCGGCGACCGAGCGCCACAGCCACGACGGAACGTCGTTTTCCTCGACTTTCTTCAGACGCGCGGGCACGCCAGCCTTGCGGAAATACTTCTGCGCAAGAATATCGGCTGCAACCTGACTGAACTGAGCCGGTACATTGATGTTTTCCAGGCGGAATACGATGGATCCATCGGGATTCTTGATCTCGCTGGTCGCAGTCCGAAACGCGATGTCCGCATAGGCCGACTGATTCTCTTTCGTGAAACGGCGTTCGATCTTCATCTTTTCCATCCAAACGTTCTATATATAGTAGCCCCAAGGGTGAGTTTCCACCATGGCCTGCCACGTACTGTCTGTACCGCGTCTCTGTTTTGAAAGCCCACCTGCGGGGAAGGGCTTCTTGGTGAGGACACCGGTAAAGATCCGGGGTCCCAAAATCCTGCTCCTGCTTCCTCTGGCGCGCAACAAAACACCCCAAGGCGGTCGGAACCATCCTCGTCAGGGCATTGCAAACCAACAAATCAGCAGATCGAGAAATACTCTATCTTGTAAGAAGCATGAGCGCAAATACTAAATCTAGTGTTAACGCTCTTTCGTCATGTGGCTGCATCTGCTTCTCCAAAGGTGGTCCGGCCCGGAAATCGGGCACGACGAAGCCCGGAGCGAAAACTACACTGAATAGCGCAACGCCCGTTCCAGAACTTGACTAACCTGAAAGAAAGACCGGCTATTCAGACGCCCGGCCACGCCACTTACGCAACGATAAGTTCATAAAAAACGACTCGGCTTCGAGCGTCAAGCATTGGTTTGTTGTAAGGCGCCTGACGCTAGATATTGTGCGTCAGCTGCTGGGGGCGAGTGTGGATAACGGGGAGAAGAGACGCTTTTGTGAACGAAGCCGGCTAAAACGCTTTTACCCCTTTTTAACCAATCCTTGAGGGCGATTATTTTGCAAAAACAGCAGGATCAGGCCGCTCGCTAATGCGAGCTTTGAGCAAAATGCGTCTTCAGGTCTCGCCATTCACGCTGCAATTGCCGAAAAATGCCGCCGTTGGAGGCTCGAGATTTTCCCCGTCGGCGTGATGCCCACGGGGATCATAAGGCTCCATGGCTGGAATAGCCGCAGGAAACGCCGCATCAAAGCCGAATGACGATGGATAAAAAGCGTTGAGGGGGAAACGACGCTGTTATTCGGCGGCGGCGACCATACCCGAATCACCAAAACGGAGAAGAATCTGCTTCAACTCGGTCTCTTCGACGCGCCGGGCGGCTTCGTCCGGGCAAACCCATTCGCAAATACGCTGATCCCGCTCCGGCCAGCTCTTTTCCTGGCCGGTAAAACGGACGGCATAAACAGCGACTGAAAACTGATTGATCCGTTCGGGTGGCATATCCATTTTGCAGTAATTATAGCTGCCAATTGGTTCGGAAGAGACATCGCCGCGTATGCCTGCTTCTTCGAAGGCTTCGCGCAAGGCTGTTTCCGCAAGCGTGCGACCGATTTGCGGCCAACCTTTGGGGATGATCCAGCGGCCCGTGCCACGGCTTGTGATAACGAGAACCTGAAGGGCATCCATTTCGCGGCGATAGACAAGGGCCGCAACCTGCTGCAAACGACCAGAAGGCGTGAGAATACGCTTTTCCGTTGCAATAAGTTGTTTGGCTGCCGACTTCACTGCTGGGTTCCCTCTTTTCCTTAAAATGGAACGATTCGTCAAAATAACAACTGATCAAATGCGCAACAGTTCTTACAAAGGGCCAAAAAAGTCCTTTATTTTAAAGCCGCTATTAAAATACAGGGGAGGCGTCTCGTTTTCGAACGCCGAACCTGAGCGCGATCAGCGTCATTTCATCTATTTTCTATAGCACGTGAATACGGCAAAAATATCCTTTTTTTGCTTTCGCTTTCTTTCGTTTTCGCACGTCCTTGAAAAGCCTCGTGGTTTTTTGAGAAAGTACCGATTATGCAGTCGGTCTCGGCTCGAAACAGCCATAGAAATAAAAAATGCCAGCCGGTGAGGCTGGCATCTCCAATTTACTATCGCGTGTTAGAGCGCGCATCCTGTCTGAAAACGGTTTCACACTTTTCGGGATGCGCTCTAAGCGAAGACTATCCGCGCTTGTCGCCTGCAATCGGTTCCAGATAAGTGTAGCCCATATCCCAGGGGAAATAGATCCAGGTGTCCTGCGATACTTCGGTCACGAAGGTATCAACCAGCGGACGGCCTTTCGGCTTGGCATAAACCGTTGCAAAATGTGCCTTCGGCATCATTTCGCGCACGATAGCGGCGGTCTTGCCGGTATCGGTAAGGTCGTCGACGACGATCACGCCTTCGCCGCCATTTTCCAGCAGCTGTTCGCCGATGCCTTTCAAGATCTGCATTTCGCCCTGCGACGTGTAATCGTGATAGGAGGCAATGCAGACGGTTTCGATAAGGCGGATGCCGAGTTCACGGCAGATAATGGCCGCAGGCACCAGACCGCCGCGCGTAATCGCGACGATTGCACGCCAATCGCGCCCCATGCCGGAAATGCGCCATGCAAGCGCGCGGGCATCGCGGTGGAACTGATCCCAGGACACGGGAAAGGCTTTATCGGGCAAGGACATCGAAACGCTCCATGGAACAGTCCGTGGGCTGTGGCCCACAGACTGGCTAAACCAAAAATGCGCGATGACCACCGTCAAGCGCGCTGAACTGTGTAGACCTTCGCTTTCGCCATCTGCGCCCGCCATCAAGGGGGCTGCAATACGATGAAAAGGTTTCTTCAACCCGGCACAGTCAGCGCCGGGTAGTGCTGATAACCGCAAAAACACTGATCTTGCAAGTCTGTTATGGCTTGAAGGGGCTTGATGCGACGAATTGGGGATAATTGCTCGCTAGAAATGAGCGGACATGTCACCGCGAAAACAGTGTCAGAACGGGGAGATCATTGAGCATCGAGCGCGTTACGCCACCGAAAACCAGCTCGCGCAGGCGCGAATGGCTATAGGCGCCCATGACGAGCAGATCGGCACGTTCCGCAACGATGTGCTCCCGCAGCGCATCCTGCGCATAGCGTCCATGCGAGGCGAGCGGCGTAACATCGACCTCAATGCCATGGCGGGCGATGGATTCGGCCAGTTCGGTTCCAGCGAGCGCTTCGTCCTCGCCCTCGGCTTCCGGTGGATCGACCCAGACGATTTCCGTTCGTCCTGCCTGTTTCATTAGGGGCAGCGCATCGAAAGCGGCGCGCGCCGCTTCCCGCTTGCCGTTGAAGGCAACGACGATCCGGTCCAGCGACAATTGCGGCAAGACTGGCGCGTAAGGCACGAGCAGCACCGGGCAGCTTGCATTGAAGACAATCGTGTCGGCGGTTTCGTCATTGGTAGCCGGATCATCCGGGTCCGGCTGACCCGCGACCAGCAATTCGGCGCCGAGACAGGAGGTCAACACACCGTCAGCGGCGGTACCGGTTTCCGAGCGGGTGATACGGAATTCGAAATGCGCATCCTGTCTGCGCATTTCTTCTTCAAAGGCGTGTTTCAGCCGCTCGGAGAGTTCCTTGTGCTGCTTGTCGTGCAGCTCGAACATGCCGGGATCGATAAAACCGTTGGGATCGGCATAGACGATAGGAGAGGGGATGGAATAGAGGCCGATGACATGAAGATCGGGGACTTTTCGCATCAAAAGCGCGACGGCGGATAGTACCCGCTTCAGCTCGGCCTCGCTCCTGGAATAGGCAACCACCGTTTTGTAGGTCATGACCGATCTCCTTCCAGCTGTGTTTCTATTTTAGCATAGAAAGCAACGCGTTGCGTAGGCAAAAGGTTGCAAGGCATAAAGACATGTCAGCTTGCGCCGGAAATAATCAGTTCAGCAATCATTGCTTCTATTTCGACAGCCGCGGCGTCAATTTTCTGCGGATCGCTGCCGCGCACCACAAGCTCGGTGCTAAAACGCCCATTTTCGAATTTTGGATAGGATCCGATGATCGTGTCGGGGTTCTGCCTCTGGATTTCAGCCAGCGGCGCGCCGATGACGCCTTCGCCGAAAGGGCACAGCACCGCGCGCGACAAGAGCTTGCGGCCGGTCCGCAATGTGGGGATTACATTGTCCAGCATGGCCTGAAAAACGGAGGGAACGCCCGCCATCACATAGACATTGCCAATATGAAAGCCCGGTGCGGCAGAAACCGGATTGTCGATATGTTCCGACCCCTGCGGCATACGGGCCATGCGCTTGCGGGAATCGGTGAATTCCAGACCGCGCCGCGCATAATTGTCGCCGAGAAGCTTCATGGCCTTTTCATCATAGATGCAGGGCACACCAAAGGCTTTTGAAACGGCGTCGGCGGTGATGTCGTCATGGGTCGGCCCAATGCCGCCAGAAGTGAAGACATAATCAAAATTCGGACGCAGGGCATTGAGCGCGGCGACAATGGCGTCTTCCTCGTCCGGCACGATGCGCACTTCCTTGAGATCGATGCCCACAGCTGTCAGCAGATCGGCGAGATGCCCGATATTCTTGTCCTTGGTGCGCCCGGAAAGAAGTTCGTCGCCGATGGCGAGCATTGCAGCCCTGACGGCCTGCTGCGAAGTGTCGGTCATGCCCAGACTCCATTTCAATTTGGCGACAGTTAAGCCTCAGGCGCACCGCGCCGCAACCGGTTTGTCGCAAAAGACAAAATGTTCCTCCCGTGGGCCATCTTTCCAAAATGAAAATGCTCTCTAGTTGAGTGATTGCGGAAAAGGGGTTCCGTAAAATCGAAAACGGAGACGTCAGATGGTAAAAGTTCTGGTGCTGTACTATTCGTCCTATGGACATATGGAGCAGATGGCCAAGGCTGCGGCCGAAGGTGCGCGCGAAGGCGGCGCAGAGGTCACGATCAAGCGGGTGCCCGAACTGGTGCCGCTCGAAGTCGCCAAGGCTTCGCATTATAAAGTGGATCAGGACGCACCCATCGCATCGCCGAACGATCTGGTCGAATATGACGCCATTATATTGGGCACGGCGACCCGCTATGGCATGATGGCTTCGCAGATGAAGAATTTTCTCGACCAGACCGGTGGCCTGTGGGCTAAGGGCGCGCTGCTCAATAAGGTTGGCTCGGTGATGGTTTCAACGGCGACGCAACATGGCGGTGCGGAACTGGCGCTGATTTCGGCGCAGTGGCAGTTGCAGCATCATGGCATGATCATCGTGCCGCTTTCCTATGCCTATCAGGGGCAGATGGGCAATGATGTGGTGCGCGGCGGGGCGCCCTATGGCATGACGACGACGGCAGACGGCGATGGTTCGCGCCAGCCATCGGCGCAGGAACTGGAAGGCGCACGTTTTCAGGGCAAGCGCGTCGCTGAAATCACCGCCAAACTGCACGGGTGACGGCATTTCATCAAAACAAAAGCCGCTGGGAAAACTCGGCGGCTTTTGCATGAAAAATTGTGGTGCGGTCGGCGGGACTTGAACCCGCAAGCCTAAAAGGCGACGGATTTTAAGTCCGTTGCGTATACCAGTTTCGCCACGACCGCAGCGACAGGATTTCTATGTCATGATTTGCGCGTCGATTTCAAGACAGAAAGCTTGCCAGCAATAACAGCTGAATTATCGAATATCCTTATGTTCTAAAATAGAAAAGCGGTATGATCGGCGTGTTTTCCCGGCCATGAATTTGATCGGTTCGCGCCAGATGCCATTATTTCCGCAAAAGCCTGTCAGCTGACGAATTTTGGATATGACAAGCTGTCAGGAATGATTTACGCCTACAGATGGACCGCTACGCGGCGGTCCGGGGCGTAGCAACCCCTTATATCACTCAGCGGTTGGTGTCACCGAAAGACGCCGAACCTTCGTCCTTTATGGTCAGGGTGCTTGCGACGTATGTCCAAGCTTCTCTGAAGCCAAAGGTCGTGAGGCCGTCTGAGTGCGGTTGCTAACACCCTGATCACCAAAGATCGAAGGGCACAATGCGGGGGCGTACCGCGAAAGTGCTTTGGGGGCGTGACTGGTATGGCAGATACTGTAACCTATTACACAATCACCTATGATCATGTTCAGGATTGGTGCGGCGGATTTTTCCGCCAGGACCAGCGCGCAGAAGCCGAGGCCGCGCTTCGTTTGATGCATCGCGAAATACGGAGGGAACGGTCAGTTTCGTGGCAGGCGCTTTACCTCGAAGAAATAACGATCCCGCTTCCAATTAACGAAGCCGTTCTGTTCGAACTCCTGAATGACGGTCCGCTGGTCGTCTTCGGAGACCGCAAGATCGTCAATATTTATTACGTTGGTTAGAGACGTTCCCTTCATCCTTGTTTGCATGGGCAAACCCGTATAGCGATAAGCCCTATCGAGTAGGAATGAAGAGAGTTTCAGTATGACCGCCTTCGTCAAATCCGTGGCTCAGGCCGAAAAGGCAATGCGTGCGCTTTTCCCCGAGACGCAATTGCAGCTCAACGATTATCTCTCCCGCAAATATGGTGCAGAGATTTGGTTGAAGCGCGAAGATCTGACGCCGGTGCGCTCCTACAAGATTCGTGGCGCTTTCAATTTCATCTCCAAGGCAGTGAAAACGACCGATGAGAACGTCGTGTTTGTCTGCGCTTCGGCAGGCAATCACGCGCAGGGCTTTGCGTTCGTCTGCCGCCATTTCGGTCGCAAGGGCGTTGTTTTCATGCCGGTGACGACGCCGCAGCAGAAAATCGACAAGACCCGCGCTTTCGGTGGTGAATTCATCGAAATCAAGCTCGTCGGCGATATTTTCGACGTCTGCTATGCTGCTTCGCAGGAATTTGCGGCCAGCAACAATGGCGTCATGGTGCCACCTTTCGATCATCCGCGTATTGTGGAAGGTCAGGCGACCGTCGCGCTGGAGATCGCACGACAATTGCCGGAGGGCAAAAAGCCGGATCTGGTTTTGTTGCCGGTGGGCGGCGGCGGGCTTTCCGGCGGGGTGACGCAATATATTTCCGATCTTGGCTGGAAAACCGCGTTTCGCTTTGTCGAACCGAAGGGAGCGGCAAGCCTGCAAGCCAGTCTGGAAGCGGGCAAGCGTATCAAGCTTACCCATGTCGATAATTTCGTGGATGGCGCGGCTGTCGCTGAGATTGGCAAGGAAAATTTCAAGCTTCTCAAAGGCTTCGACGCGAAATCTGTCATAACGGTTCCGGAAAATCGCCTCTGCGCGACGATCATCGAAATGCTCAATATCGAGGGCGTGGTGCTGGAACCAGCAGGCGCTTTGGGCATTGACGCGCTGAAGGATTTCAAGAAAAGCGAAATCAAGGGCAAGCGCATCGTGATTGTCGTTTCGGGTGGCAATTTCGATTTCGAACGCCTGCCGGATGTTCGCGAAAGAGCGCTTCGCTTTGAAGGTTTGAAGAAATATTTCATTTTCCGCTTCCCGCAGCGTCCGGGCGCATTGCGCTCGTTCCTTGATCTGCTGGGGCCGGAAGATGACATCGCCCGCTTCGAATATCTGAAGAAATCCGCCCGCAATTTCGGCTCGGTGCTGATCGGCATTGAAACGAAGGATGCCGCGAATTTCAAACTTCTGGAAAAGAAGTTCGGCGAGGCCGGTTGGGCTTATCAGGACATTACGGACAATCAGGTTCTGGCTGATTTCATCATTTGAACCGAAGCCAAGCGTCTGAATCAAAAAGGCGAAAGGCCATGGCGAAAATGGTGATTTCGAGAACCGGAGCGGAGCGTACTTTTGGGTACGTGAGCCTAGGTAAGCGCAGAAATTGCCATTTGCAGACCGGCATGACGGCTTTTGGATCACGCGCGAAAACGAAATCATTTGCTTTTTCGCTCAAACCACCCCATATGGGCGGCAGGCGCATGGGCCGACGTTAGTTGTCGGCTTTCCCGGCATTGGACTTGTTGCGTCACACCTTCGTCTTCTGGAATGGTCTGGAAGCGGAGTGGACCTGAGATTTGCTCGGGCACGGCTGCGCAAGTCGCCAGGGGTTTTCCCGGCGTCCCGTCGTTATCATAAAAATGGATTTGGCTCGGGCAAGTTGCGCTTTCCCGGCATTGAAAGCGGACCGCAAATGTGCGGTGCCGCCGAAAGAGATTGAATTGACAAATGAAAATACGGGCGGCTTTGCCGCTCTTGGCGTCACCGGCGTTTTGCTCAAAGGTGTCGAAGCTGCTGGCATGACCGAACCCAAGCCGATCCAGACGCAGGCTATCCCGCCGCAGCTGGAAGGCAAGGACATTCTCGGTATTGCGCAGACCGGCTCGGGCAAGACTGCTGCTTTCAGCCTGCCGATCCTGCAAAAGATCATCGGTCTTGGCGATAAGCGCCGCCCGAAGACGGCGCGCGCGCTTGTGCTTGCACCAACCCGCGAACTGGCCGTCCAGATTGAACAGACGATCCGCAACGTTTCCAAGGCCGCGCATATCTCGACGGCGCTCGTGCTTGGCGGCGTATCGAAGCTGACGCAGATCAAGCGTATCGCACCCGGCATCGACGTGCTGATTGCAACGCCGGGCCGCCTGACGGATCTGATGCGCGAAGGTCTGGTTGACCTTTCGCAGACCCGCTGGCTGGTGCTCGATGAAGCGGATCGCATGCTCGATATGGGCTTCATCAACGATGTGAAGCGCATCGCCAAGGCAACCCATGCCGACCGTCAGACCGCGCTTTTCTCGGCAACCATGCCAAAGGAAATTGCAGCACTCGCAGGCAGCCTGCTTCGTGATCCAGTTCGCGTGGAAGTTGCGCCGCAGGGCACGACGGCTGCCGAAATCACCCAGGTCGTGCATCCTGTGCCGACCAAGGAAAAGCGCCGCCTTCTGTCGGCTCTGTTGGCGGATAAGAACATGCGTTCGGTTATCGTCTTCACCCGCACCAAGCATGGTGCGGATGCGGTCGTGCGCCACCTTGAACGTGACAAGTTCGACGTTGCGGCCATTCACGGCAACAAGTCGCAGAATGCCCGCCAGCGCGCGCTGAATGGTTTCCGCGACGGCACGCTGCGAATTCTGGTTGCAACCGATATCGCTGCGCGCGGTATTGATGTTCCCGGCATCAGCCATGTGGTCAACTACGACCTCCCGGACGAGCCGGAAACCTATGTACACCGTATCGGCCGCACCGGACGCAATGGCGCCAGCGGTGCCTCGATCACCCTGTACGATCAGGCGACCGAGGATTCGAAGCTGCGTGCAGTGGAACGCGTGACCCGCACCAAGCTTCCGATCAAGGATGCTCCGGTCAAGCTTGCACCGGCACCAGCAGCAGCACCGCGCATTTCGATTGTGGGCGAGGACAAGCCGCAGAAGACGCAGCACCGCAAGGGCCCGTCACCGCAGCAGCATCGTCGTCCAGCGCAGAAGCCGGGCGAGCATCGTTCAGGCAATCACGCTTCCACAGGCGGCCATGCCAATGCGACTGGCGAAGCGGCACCAAAGGCAAAGCGTCCATTCCGTCGTAAGCGCCGCAACGGCAATGGCGGCGGCGGACAGCGCGCTGCCTGACCTCTCGCAGAACATCTTTTACAAAAGCCGCCCATTTCGGGCGGCTTTTTCTTTGGAACCGCTTTTTTGTGGTTTGAGTTTGCGGGTTGTCTTGGAAAATTATTCCATCCTTCCTTGAAGGGCAGGGCGGTTCCTCATACTTTCCGGGCAAACAGCTCGGCCCAAGATGAAGGATGGAAGCTATGCTCCAGTCGGTTCTAGACGCAATCGGTAACACGCCATTGATTCGTCTCAAGAAGGCTTCCGAGATCACCGGCTGCGAGATTTACGGCAAGGCTGAATTTCTCAATCCGGGACAATCGGTCAAGGACCGCGCGGCGCTTTACATTATCCGTGATGCCGAAAAGCGCGGCCTGCTTCGTCCGGGTGGCGTGATTGTCGAGGGAACGGCGGGCAATACGGGCATTGGCCTGACCCTTGTTGCGAAGGCGCTCGGCTATCGCACGGTCATCGTCATTCCCGAAACGCAGAGCCAGGAAAAGAAGGACGCGCTGCGTCTGCTCGGTGCGGAACTGATCGAGGTTCCAGCCGCGCCTTATCGTAATCCCAACAACTATGTGCGCCTGTCTGGCCGCTTGGCCGAACAGCTTGCCAAAACCGAACCGAATGGCGCGATCTGGGCCAACCAGTTCGATAATCCGATCAATCGTCAGGCGCATATCGAAACCACCGCGCCGGAAATCTGGCGCGATACCCATGGCAAGGTCGATGGTTTCGTGGCGGCTGTCGGATCGGGCGGCACGCTTGTCGGAACGGCCTTCGGCCTGAAGGAACATAATCGCGATATCAAAATAGGGCTCGCCGATCCCTATGGCGCAGCACTCTATTCCTATTACACGACCGGCGAATTGAAAGCCGAGGGCGATTCGATCACCGAAGGGATCGGGCAGGGACGAATCACGGCCAATCTGGAAGGGTTCACGCCTGATTTTTCCTACCGCATTTCGGATGCAGATGCGCTCGATGTCGTGTTCGATCTGGTGGAGAATGAGGGGCTTTGCCTCGGCGGTTCATCCGGCATCAACATCGCCGGTGCGATCCGGCTTGCAAAAGATCTCGGTCCGGGCCACACAATTGTGACGGTGCTTTGCGACTATGGTAATCGTTACCAGTCGAAAATGTTCAATCCATCCTTCCTGCGCGGCAAGAACTTGCCGGTGCCAGGCTGGCTGGAAACCAAAACCGAGATAGACATACCGTTCGAGGAATAAAACAATGGCCTATGAGACCGATGCGCTTTTCCGTGAAGATTCCTATCTTTCAACGGCGGAGGGCAAGGTTCTCGCCATGACCGAAACCGGCGGTATTATTCTGGACCAGACGAATTTCTACGCCACCTCCGGCGGACAGCCGGGGGATATCGGCTTTTTCGAGCGCGCCGATGGATCGCGGATCGAGATTGCAGCGACCGTTACCGGCGAAAACAAGAATGAAATCGTTCATGTGCCAGCCGAAGGGCAGTCAGCGCCGACGGTCGGTGAAACGCTTGTCCTGCATATCGATTGGCCGCGTCGTTACAAGCTGATGCGCATGCACACCGCTTGCCATCTTTTGTCGGTCGCCTGTCCGTTCCCGATCACCGGTGCAGCAGTCGGCGAAGATGAAAGCCGTGTCGATTTCGATCTACCTGATCCGACCTATACGAAGGAATTCGTGACCGAAAAGATCATGGAGCTGGTTAAAGCCAACGACCCTGTTTCGATCAACTGGATCAGCGATGAAGAGTTCCTCGCCAACCCCGATATCGTGAAATCGAAGAATGTCCGCCCGCCTGTCGGGCTCGGACGCATCCGGCTCGTCGCCATTGGTGAAAATGGCGCGGTGGATTCCCAGCCATGCGGCGGCACTCATGTGTCCGAAACGCAGGAAGTAGGCGAAATCCATATCGGCAAGATCGAGAAAAAGGGCAAGGAAAACCGCCGTTTTCGTATTCGCTTCGGTGCTTTGCCAGAAGCGTGAGCATTCAGGAGTATTATTATGGGTGAGAAAAGCGCATTCGTCGTTTCGCGCGACTGGTTGAAGGAGCGGCTTGAAAAGCCCGGCATCGCAATTGTGGATGCGTCTTGGTATCTGCCAGCGGCGGGGCGCAATGGACTGGAAGAGTATCATGCGGCGCATATTCCGGGCGCGGTCTTCTTCGATCAGGACGTGATCGCCGACAAGGATTCTGGCCTGCCGCACACCTTGCCGTCGCCGGAACTCTTCGCACAGCATGTCGGTGCGATGGGCATCACTGCCGATGAGACGATCATCGTCTATGACGGTCCGGGCATGTTTGCAGCGCCCCGCGTTTGGTGGATGTTCCGCGTCATGGGCGTCAAGAACGTGTTTGTTCTCGACGGCGGTTTCGATGGCTGGAAGGCAGCTGGCTACCCCGTAACCGACGAGCCGACGAAGATTGCGGCCACGCTTTTTACGCCTGATTTTGACGCAGCAGGCGTTGTCGATTTCGCGGAAATGCGGGAAATCGTTGACGAACGCCGTTCACAGATCGCCGATGCGCGCGCGGCAGGACGTTTTACCGGTCAGGAAGCCGAACCGCGCGCAGGAATGCGTTCCGGTCACATGCCGGGTGCGCGTAATGTTCCCGTGGGTACGTTGTCGGAGAATGGCGAACTGAAAGACCTGGACAGTCTGCGCGCAATTTTTGACAAGGCTGGTGTCGATCTCGCCAAACCTGTCGTCACAAGTTGCGGTTCGGGCGTCACGGCGGCGGTCATCATGCTGGCGCTGGCGTCGCTCGGGCATGAGGATAACCGGCTCTATGACGGTTCATGGAGCGAATGGGGCAGCAGGCAGGATACGCCGGTGGTGACAGGCGAAGCCGACTGATCATGGTCGAAAAGCTGAAAGCTCGAATTACGCATCTGGAGATGCAGACGCGACCGGCGATTTCTGTGCCGGTTCCCTCCGGTGTGCGGCTGGCCATCATGCGGGCCAGCGGCATGCCGGTGCATTTCTATCGCTATCTTTACGAGCAGGTAGGGCGGCGGCATCACTGGATGATGCGCCGCATGCAGAGCGATGTGGAAGTGGCCAGCATTATCCACGCGGAGACGAGTGAAATCCATGTGCTTTACGCGGATGGCAATCCAGCTGGTTTTGTAGAGCTCGACCTGACGGCTATACCGGAAACAGCGGAGATCCTGTATTTTGGCCTGATGGCCGATTTTCAGGGGCGGGGACTTGGCCGGTTCTTCCTGAGCGAAGCCATTTCTGCCGCCTGGGCTCATGGCCCCCAGAAAGTCACCATCCATACCAACACGCTCGACAGTCCGCGCGCATTGCAACTCTACCAGAAGATGGGGTTTGTTGCAGTCAGTTGGTCGGAGGAAGAAGTCACGCCGTGGGTGGACTAACCATTTAAGGCTAGCTCCGCGCTCTTTCGCGGCCATTGTTGATTGAAACAACAGAAGCGCTCGCCAGTCGGGCGCTTTCTTCATCAAGCACCACGCAATTGCGTCCGCGCTGCTTGGCCATATAAAGGCAGCGGTCGGCACGGCTCATCACTTGCGAATTTGTCTCGGTTTTTGGAGCCGACGCCACGCCGATGCTGATCGTCAGCGGATAGACCTGATATTCTGTTGAATGAAAGGGCGTGCCTTCCACTTCGGTGCGGATGCGTTGCGCCACGCGCATACCGGTTTCACTGCTGGCGCCCGGCAGGAAGACGCAGAATTCCTCGCCGCCGATCCGCCCAACCAGATCACCTTTGCGCGTTACGTTTTGCAGGGCGAAGGCGATCAGCTTCAAAGCGCGGTCCCCGGCGCTGTGGCCGAATGTATCGTTGATGGCTTTGAAGTGGTCGGCGTCGATCACCATTAATACGCCTGTTTCAATGCGTGAGCGGCTGACTTTCATGGCATCGAACAGGGCTTCGCGGTTGAGCAATCCCGTCATATGGTCGATGCGTGAGCGCGCTTGCAGCTCAATATGTGTTCTTTCGAGCTGGGCGTAGGCATCTTTCAGCCTGTTATGCTGCCGGAAAATATAGGCGAGCGACGGAAAGGCCGTGGCGAATGGAATACCAGAGCTCAGCGCCAGCGCCAGTATACCCGGCCTTTCGCCAGAGAGAACGGCAAGGGTCCAGGTGAGGGCGACAGAAAACAGCACAACAGAAAGGGTTATCACTCCTGCTTTCCATAAGGCTGCCTTCATTTCCTTGCTCCCCGTCCCCGGATCAGGATTATTTATTTGTCGCTCGAAACCTTACGTTTAAGGGAGCAATTGACTGGACGGCTTATAAGAGCATCTGCTCGTCAGGAAAAGATGCCAAAAGTCATGGGTGCAACTTTTTCACGAACCGTTTCATGAAAGACACAATTTAGGGTTTCAAAACCTAGAGCTGATCAAGACAAAAATCAAAAAAGAGCGGGGGATATATCGGGATTTTCGAATAATCTAACCGAATAATGTAATGGCTAACATAAGGGAAGGACCGAGACAACCATAGAGTAGTTTCAGCGAAAGTTGAATCGCCGGAGCGGCCCTAATGTTTTGCTTTTCACGCAGGCGACGGAGACGAGCTTTTCGAAGCGCGCGGATGGCCAGGACGCTTCGAATGAACTCGTCTCATCACTAGTGTTGACTTACGATAAGTGCATTACTTGGGAGATTTTGGGTGTGAATTGAAAGGGTAATAGTCGTCAGAAGACAGCGAGATACTTCAGTAGTGAGATGATGCCGATAATGATCACGATAACCTGAGCGATCTGCTTCACCTTCGCATCCAGCGGCAGCATGTTGATGAGATAAAGCACAAGGAAGATAACAAGAATTGTTATCAGAAGGCCGATGAGGATTGACATAGCTGTTCTGACCCTTACTGGAACGGCGCTGTTGTTCTCACTGTCTGACCGCCGCTCCTCCTGGACGCCAGACTGAACGTTACACGAAAAGACTGGTGCACGAGTCCAATCCTTTCGCAGCATTCTCGTTTCCCATTGGAAAACGATATGCCGGATAACGTTTCGACGTGGAGAAAGTTCCGCTCAAACCGCGAGCGGGTACAGGGCGAGGGGGACCGGATTTGGAAATCGGGTCCCCGATGGGGATACTTATCCAAGCTTCATGGTGCCGCTTTGACGACGGCGTGAATGCCAGCTGAAAGCTTCTTCCAGAAGGTGCGGCGTGTGACCGCCACGAGCGCAGGCGCGCTCGAAATAATCATTGAGCAGATCGCGATAATCCGGATGCGCGCAATTGTCGATGATGACGCGGGCGCGCTCGCGCGGTGCAAGGCCGCGCAGGTCGGCAAGACCCTGCTCGGTTACCAGAATATCGACGTCGTGTTCGGTGTGATCCACATGGCTGACCATCGGCACAATGGAGGAGATGGCGCCACTCTTGGCTTCAGACTTGCTGACGAAAATGGATATATAGGCATTGCGTGCGAAATCACCAGAGCCGCCAATACCATTCATCATATGCGTGCCATCGACATGGGTGGAATTCACATTGCCATAAATATCAAACTCAAGCGCCGTGTTAATGCCGATAATACCGAGACGGCGGATGACTTCGGGGTGGTTGCTGATTTCCTGCGGACGCAGAATCAGCTTGTCGCGATAGCGGTCGATATTGTTGAAGACGCGCTCGCCGACTGCCGGGCTGAGCGTGATCGACGCGCCGGAGGCGTAGTCCAGTTTTCCGGCATCGAAAAGCTCGAACGTGCTGTCCTGCAGCACTTCGCTATACATGCGCAGATTGTGGAAAGGGCTGTCGACAAAGCCGTTGAGGACCGCATTTGCAATGGTGCCAATACCGGCCTGCAGCGGGTTCAGCGTCAGATCAAGACGACCATGCGCCACTTCGTCTTTCAGGAAATCGATCAGGTGGCCGGCAATGGCAATCGTTTCGCTGTCGGCTGGCTCGACCGTAGAGGCGCTGTCATTTTCCTGGGTGATGACGATACCGGCGATCTTCTCGACCGGGATCGGAATATAGGGCAGGCCGACACGGCTGTCGCAGGCCGTAACCGGGATAGGATCGCGGGTAGGGCGCTTGGTCGGGATATAAATATCGTGCAGACCTTCCAGCGCCATTGGCTGGTTGAGATTGACCTCGACGATCACCTTGTCGGCCAGAATGGCGAAGCTTGCCGAATTGCCGACAGAGGTGGTGGGGATGATGCCGCCGCTTTCGGTGATCGCCAGAGCTTCCACAACGGCATAGTCGATCGGACCGATCTGGTTGGAACGCAACTGCTCAACTGTCTCAGACAAATGCTGATCGATGAACATGACCTCGCCGCGATTGATAGCGGAACGCAGGGTGCGGTCGACTTGAAACGGCATACGGCGCGCAAGAACATGCGCTTCCGTCAGGATTTTGTCGACGTCGTGTCCGAGCGAGGCGCCGGTAATCAGCGTGATCTGAAAAGGATCGGTTGCCGCACGCGCGGCCATGGCGACCGGAACAGCCTTGGCGTCACCGGCGCGGGTAAAGCCGCTCATGCCGACGATCATGCCATCCTTAATGAGGCTAGCTGCCTGCTCAGGCGTGATGATCTTCTCTCGCAGCGAAGCGTTTCGAATACGTGCTTCCAACATCTATAACTCTACCTTCTATCCCATCCAGCCAGCGGGCCGGGAGTGCCCGTTCAATATGCGCTATGACCGAAAATGCCGGTCAGGAACGCGAGCGCTGGAACCCATGTCGGGTCATACAACATGTATAAGATGATTACATGCTGCTTTGGTCTTAGTCCGTTCAGGGCTCCGTACACTTTTTACTCATTCTCATGATGCAGGCAGTGGGGGAATGATTTTAATCAAGCGTCGAATTTGTCAATCACGCAAGAGATCAAAGGCCCGACCAGTCACGACCTAAGCGTCGGTCCGATCAGGTTTTTCGCATTCGTTATCTTAATATAATTAGATATTACTTATATTGATTAAAAATAAAACAAATATAGTTGCAATATACATTTCAATCCATCATATTAAATTGACAACAGGGTGGGGGATATGAATATATTATTATATAATTTATATTATCGACTAATATCCATTCTCTTTTTCGTTTTGTTTCTGTTGACGATTTGCGCAAATGCTTATGCGCAAGGGCCGTCACAAGCCCCAAAGCCTGTGCAGGTTGGCGTGTATGTCAGCGAACCTTTCGTCAACAATGAGGGCAGTAGGCAGAACATCGCCGCACGCCTGAATATTGCATCGCATTATGTGGAATTTCAGAACTACGGCGCGCTGATGAAGGCGGTTTCGGAAGGCACAGTCGATGCAGCCGTTACCAATCTGACCATCACCGAAAGCCGGGCTGAGGTCGCCGATTTTACCTATCCATGGTTTGATGCCGGTCTGCGTATCATGGTGCATACCCAGGCCGGAACCGGATGGGATGACCTTATCGGACGCCTCGACCGCGCTGGCCATCTGACCACCTATGGCTGGATTCTGGGCATTCTGCTTGCGGCAACGGTGCTTCTGACACTGTTCGACAGACGCTTTGATGAGAGCTTTCCAAAGCGCTGGCGAGAAGGGTTGGCAGAGAGCTTCCATCACGTGGTTTCGATTGCGACTTCCGGCAAAACCTCACGCAAAAATCTGTTTGGGTGGATTGGGCGTATCTGGCAAACCTTCTGGATGGTCTTCGGTATCGCCATCATTGCCTATGTCACATCATCGATCACCAGCGTGATGACCTTGGCGCATATCGACAACAGGGTATCGAACCTGAGCGACCTCCAGAGAAAATCCGTCGGGGTGCGAACCGGAAGCGTTGCAGAACAGTTTCTGAAATCACGATCCATCGCCACGGTTTCGTTCGATCATTTGCCGGAAGCTGTTGCAGCGCTCGTGAATGACGAGATCGCAGCAATCGTCGCTGATGGTCCTGTGCTCGAATATTACATGCATCAGCATATTGATCAGCCGCTTGATCTAGCCGGTGGTTCATTCAGCCCAGACAAATATGGATTTGCATTTCCGCGTCACAGCGAACTAGTCCAGCCCGCCAGCGTGGCTATCATCAGTCTGCATGAAAGCGAGGAGATCGCGAAGCTCAGGACCAAATATCTCGGCGAGGCGAAGTGAGCGAGGGCACGAAGCGCTTATGGCTTCTTACGTTTCGAAGTGAACGATATGCCGTCGGCATCATGCTCATACCGCCGGTCAGATCCGTATCGCCATCGTGGGACGGTCGCACTTCAAGCTAGAACCCACCCCGGCTATATATATGGATCACATAAGATAGATTATGGAACAATCCTGCAAGCATCCGGATCGCCGCCAAGTGCAGTTAGGCGATAAACCCTGAAACAGATGTTTGCGCCAATAATGGCTCAATGAGCGCGGTTTAGGTAAACCGCGCTGCGCCGAAATGTCAGCGACGTCGTGCGACGTAAAGATGTCCGGGAACCGGCGATCCTTGTTCGCTGCGCACGGTGATGTTTTCACAGCGGATGCAGTCCATGCCGTGCGCATCCAGCATTGCCGTCACGTATGATTTGGCATGCGCGAAACGCTGATAATCACCGACCATAAACGCCCGGCCCGCGAAGCGCGTGTCGTCCTGCGTTTCACTTGAGAAGCCAAAATAGCCGTCCGGCTCGAGCTGCGTCGCCACGCCAGCAAAGAAACGGTCCAGCTCACCCATGTAAGGCAGCACATCCGTCGCCACGATCAGGTCCCAATTGTCCTCGGCAGTAGTTTCCAGAAAGCGCACAGCTTCGCCGACAAACAGCGCGTCGTAATCGCCTTTTTCAAAAGCGACTTCGATCATGTTTTCAGAAATATCGACGCCCGTCTTGTGCGTCGCCATATCATCGAGCGCATCGGCGGAAAGGCCCGTGCCGCAACCAAGATCAAGCATACGATCACGATGAAACTCGTCATCGATCTCCAGCAATATTTCGCGCAATTGCAGCGGCACGTCATAGCCAAGCTGGTCCACCAGAATCGTGTCGAACATTTCCGCGTGCTGGTCGAACAACGTCGCCACATAAGCATCGGGCGCCTTCAGCGGAACAGCGCCGCGTCCCATGCTGGCAAGGCGCACTGCCGCGCCGCCATGATCGTCGGGGTCGATGGCCAGAACTTCTTCATAGGCTTTCGCAGCGCCGTCGAAATCGCCAGCCTTTTCAAGCGCAAGCGCACGATCATAGGCTTCCGCCAGAGCGTCCTCATCGAAGGATTTGTCGTCAGTCTGCGCCATTGCCTTATGCCTTTTCAAAGTCTGTATTCGTTCGGGCAGCTTATTTATGATCGGCCAATTTTCGCGCAATCACCGCGCAAGCCATGAGCTGAATCTGATGAAACAGCATCAATGGTAGCACAATACTACCCACATTGGCGCTCGCGAAAATGGCGCTTGCCATCGGTGCACCACTGGCAAGGCTCTTCTTGGAACCGCAAAACATGATGGTAATGCAATCGGCGCGATTAAAGCCCAGTCGCTTGCTGCCGTACCAGGTAATCAGCAGGACGGCAATCAGCAGCACGATGTTGACGCCGACCATCATCACCAGATCATCCAATGAGACGGATTTCCAAAGGCCTTCCACGATGGCTTCGCTGAAAGCCAGATAGACGACCATCAGGATGGAACCGCGATCCACAAAGCTGAGCGGCTTGCTGTTGCGCCGCATGAAATTGCCGATCCAGGGTTGCAGGATTTGCCCAAGAACGAAGGGCAGCAGCAATTGCAGCAAAATAGCTTCGAAAGCATCGAGCGAGATACCGCCTCCCCCGCTCTGCACCGCGAATAGCAGCCCCACCAGCAGCGGCGTCAGAAACATGCCGAAAATATTAGAGGCAGAAGCCGAGACAATCGCGGCAGACACATTGCCGCCCGCCATCGATGTGAAAGCGATGGATGATTGGACCGTCGAAGGCAGAACGCAAATGTAGAGAATGCCGGTATAGAAGGCCGATTGTGCGAGACCCGGAATAACCCAGCCCGCGGCAAGTCCGAGGATCGGAAACAATACAAAGGTCGACAGGAAGACAGCCAGATGCAGCCTCCAATGCGTGATGCCCGAAATGACCGCTTCACGCGAGAGCCGTGCGCCATGCAGGAAGAACAGAAGGCCGACGGCAACCTTTGTCGCCATGCCGAACCATTCCGCGAATTCGCCTTGCACCGGAAACACCGACGCCAGCAAGATCGTGGCAATCAGCATCGACGTGAATTTATCCGGCAGGAAACGCATTCTTTCGTCCAATCGTCTTCGGTGCGCCTTGGGAAACAGCCCGGCGCCGTGTCGCGTCCATGAAACATGGAAGATGTTCGGGGAGACAGGCCCTGTTTTGCAGGGCCGTTTAATAAACGCATCGGACCTGTTTTCAATCCATGACGATTCGAAAACAGGCCCGTTTGCTTCACTTTTACGGGATGTGACTGCGATTAACTGGTGGCTGCCTGTTTATTCGTAGCCATTTGGGTTCTTCGACTGCCAGTTCCACATATCCTGGCACATCTCACGCAGATTCTTCTCAGCGGACCAGCCAAGGAAGTTATTGGCAAAGGATGGATCGGCATAGCATTCAGCAACATCACCAGGACGTCGCGGCGCGATCTCGTAATGGATCTGGCGGTTGGAAACATGTTCGAACGCCTTGACGACATCGAGAACGCTATAGCCCTGCCCCGTGCCAAGATTAACGGCGAAGCATTTTGGTTCATCCAACTTTTTCAGCGCTTTAAGATGCCCAGCGGCCAAATCAACCACGTGGATATAATCACGAACGCCCGTGCCATCCGGCGTCGCATAATCATTGCCCCAGATGTTGAGCTTTTCACGGCGTCCCGTCGCAACCTGCGCGATGATCGGCATCAGATTGTTCGGTATGCCTTTCGGATCTTCGCCAATCAGGCCGCTTTCATGCGCGCCGACAGGGTTGAAGTAGCGCAGAATGGCAATCTTCCAGCTGTTGTCGCTGTTATAGAGATCGCGCAGCATTTCTTCGATGATGAGTTTGGTGCGACCATAAGGATTTGTCGCAGAAAGCTGCTGATCTTCGGTGATCGGGAGCTTTTGCGGATCGCCGTATACGGTGGCGGATGAGGAGAATACCAGCGTTTTGACGCCGGTTGCTTCCATCGCCTGCAACAGCCGCAGCGTGCCCAGCACGTTGCAGTCATAGTAATGCAGCGGCTTTTCGCTTGATTCCCCGACAGCCTTCAGGCCCGCGAAGTGGATCACCGCTGTGCATTTGTGGCGCGTGATGATCTGTTCAAGAAGTGCGCGATCACGAATGTCCCCCGGTTCGCGAATGGGCGCGCGTCCGGTAATTTTTTCGATCCGATGAAGGGCTTCCGGGTTACTGTTGTCAAAATTATCGACCACGACCACTTCATGGCCTGCCTCGATCAGTTGAACGCAGGTATGAGAGCCGATATAGCCGGCGCCACCAGTCACAAGAATTGTCATCGATCAAGTATCCACTTGTTGAACATGCCGCCCCGATGTGCGATCCCGAGCCGACTATGCAAAATCGGCAACGGACTTCAAGCCGTTCCAGATGATTCTTTGGGAGCAACTGGCAACGGTATTAACGAAGTTCGATGGAGCGCAGATGACCCCTTCCCGCAATATCGACCGCCTGCTTGAAATTATGGCCGCCCTTCGCGATCCGGAAACCGGCTGCCCCTGGGATGTGGAGCAGAACTTCCGCTCGATCATGCCATATACGCTGGAAGAAGCCTATGAAGTTCTCGACGCCATCGAGCGCGACGATATGGACGATCTGCGCGAGGAATTGGGCGATCTTCTGCTGCAGGTGGTTTTCCATGCGCGGATGGCCGAAGAGCAAGGCAGTTTCGATTTCGGCAACGTGGTAGAGGCGATTACCCATAAGATGATCCGCCGTCACCCGCATGTCTTTGGAGATGAGGACGCCCGTCGCGTTGGCATGGCCAAGGGCTCGTGGAACCGGATCAAGGCGGAAGAAAAGGCGGAGCGCGCGGAACGACGCGCTAATCTCGGGCTCGACACGCATGAGAATAACGGTTTTCTCGACGATATTCCAACCAACTTCCCTGCCCTGGTTCGTGCGCTGAAACTGCAGCAGAAAGCGGCAAAAGTCGGCTTTGACTGGTCGGAAGCAGCGCCAATTCTCGATAAGATTTCCGAAGAGACAGCCGAGCTGAAGGAAGCAATGGCCGCGCAGAACAAGGCCAATATTGCGGAAGAATATGGCGACCTGCTGTTCGCCATGGTCAATCTTGGCCGTCACCTCGATATTGACGCTGAAACGGCGCTGATTGCCGCCAATGACAAATTCAAGCGGCGCTTCCATTTCATCGAGAAGACGCTGGATGAGGCCGGAAGCGATCTCGATTCAGCAAGCCTCGAAGAAATGGAAGAAATCTGGACAGATGCCAAGAAAAAGGGGCTCTAACCCCTCCCTACTTATCGGTCCATTTCGGCCGAAACATCTGATAGACACTCTCTGTCGTGGCGTAATCCATATAGCCGAGACGCGTCACGGGTTTGACCTTCGCTATATCGACCAGACCGTCCGTCAGAATGCTTTCATCGATATGAACGCCGACGACTTCACCGATAACCATGTAATTGTCGGTCGGCTGGCCTTCCTTATCCTGTAATCGCCTGATGTCGACAGCGACACATTCCAGCGACGCATAAGCCTCTTTCACACGCGGAGCAGCGATGATTTCCGACGGCGCGCGGGTCAATCCGGCATAATCGAACTCGCTGGTGCCGCGCGGCGCATCCACGGACGAGGCGTTCATATGCGTCTTGAGGTGGTCACTCACCAGATTGGTGGTGAACTCACCGGTTTCCTCGATGAAAGTCACGCTGTCCTTGATGCCGCTTGATGAAAACATCACCATGGGTGGCGTGTCGCAGATCGCATTGAAGAAAGAATACGGAGCGAGATTGACCGCTCCGTCCTTCGAGCATGTGCCGATCCAGCCGATCGGGCGCGGTGCGACAATGGCCTTGAAGGGGTTATGGGGTAGAGGATGCCCCTCTTTTGGCTCATAAAACATAGCTATTTCCTTGTATTAGGAAATGATATTAAAGCTATACATTATTCCGCCCATGGGCCGGAATAATCCGAAACGATCTTGTCCATATCGGCGCGAGGACGTTCCGGCATCTTGTTTTCTGCGGTCCCCATATGAACAAAACCGGCCACGCGTTCATTCGGAGCAAGACCAAGATATGCGCGCGATGGTGTATCGTCTGAATACCAGTTTGTAATCCAGTTGGTCGCATAGCCGAGCGCATTGGCGGCAATGCAGAGGTTCATCGCGACGGCACCAGCCGACAGGAACTGCTCCCATTGCGGAATTCGCTCATGCGCCACGGGCGACGACACGATGCCGATAACGAGCGGCGCGCGCGAAAAACGGTTCAATTCCTGTTCCTTGCGGCTTTCGGACAATGGGCCTTCGCGCTCTTCGGCGCGCTTGGCCAGAAACTCCCCTACCCGTTTGCGAGCATCGCCACGGTAGAGAATGAAGCGCCAGGGCGTCAGGCGGCCATGATCGGGAACGCGGGCTGCGACCTTGAGCAGTTCAGCCAGTTCTTCGCCCTCAGGTGCCGGAGCGCCAATTGCGGAAATCGGCGTGGAACTACGCTGAGCTAGAAAATCGAACACCGGATGCGCCACGGAAAACCTCACGACTGGACCTTGCTAAAACCTGAATTGCAACTCTTCTTTTCAAAGTGCCGTCTCTTCTCGCCCGTCGCAAGGGCGGTGTAAAGTCAAAATTCGGGCAAAGCGCGGTGTGGCAACGGCTAAAAAATGCCGGTGTCATTCGCGATTTGGCCTTGAATTCGACACCGGCATAGGCTCAAAAAAGCTATGTCGGTTTTCAAACTTCTGCCTTGCTTTCAAATATCCCGTTACTTTCGCGGCGAAGGACTCGCTGTCGCGTTGCTGGCCGTTCTGTCGGGTGCGCCTGCAGGGGCGCAGGGCCTTGACCCTGCCGCCGAGGCAAGCAGTGGATTGAACCTTCCCGAACCTGCGCTTAATCTACCGACGCTCAGCCCCTATGCGTCGCCGACGAGCCCGGAAAACAATCCGCTGGTGAAAACCACCGAGCTGGACCTCAAAGCGCGCCTCATTGAGGATGGCAGCGACATACCGACAGGACTGGTCTGGCGCGTTTTTTCACCCAATGTCGGGCCGGACGGGCAATTGCCGCTGATCGCCAGCGCACAGGGCGGTAGCGCCGCGTTCAATCTGCCGGAGGGAAGCTACCTCGTGCACGTTGCCTATGGGCGCGCCGGCGCCACCAAGCGCATCACCCTTGGCAACAATGCCCGGCACGAGCTGATGATGCTGGATGCCGGAGGAATGAAGCTAAGTGCGGTCCTGCCCGATAAGGGCAAGATCAACGAAGATCTGCTGCGGTTCTCGATCTATGCCGATGAGGACAATAGCGAGCGTTCGCTGATCGTCCCGGATGTGAAGCCTAATGCGATTATCCGGCTCAACAGCGGCACTTATCATGTTGTCTCGAATTATGGCTCCGCCAACGCCATTATCCGCGCTGATATTCGTGTCGAAGCAGGCAAGCTCACCGAAGCGACGGTCGAGCATCGTGCTGCAGAAGTGACCTTGAAGCTGGTGCGCGAACATGGCGGCGAAGCGCTGGCCGACACTTCCTGGTCTGTTCTCAATGCTTCCGGCGACGTGGTGCGCGAAAGTGTGGGCGCTTATTCGTCGCTGGTTCTGATCGAAGGCGATTATGTCGCCGTGGCCAAAAACAAGGATCGCATCTATCAGCGAGACTTCAAGGTTTCTTCCGGGAAGAATGAAGAAGTCGAAGTCATTGCCAACAAGGAATTCGAGGCATCTGACGACAGCCTCGATTGAGATAACAATTGCTCTTAAACAGAAAAGACCGCGCCTCGGCGCGGTCTTTTTGTTTGGAACACGGCTCTTTTTATCTGCAGCCGTTCTTGAGGCGGATCAAATCCGGAGGGGTTGCCTCTTCAACAAGACGGGCAATCGCCTCATCGCGTGTCATCGGTTCCTGATCACGCGAGCCGAAGCGGCGCATATTGACCGTCTGTTCTTCCGCTTCACGCTTGCCGCAGACGAGAATGACCGGAACCTTCTGGAGCGAATGTTCACGAACTTTGTAGTTGATCTTCTCGTTGCGCAGATCAGTGACAACCTGCAAACCGGCGGCCTTCAGCTTGGCAGCCGTTTCGACGGCATAATCGTCGGCGTCCGAAGTGATCGTCGTCACCACGACCTGAACCGGCGCAAACCAGAGCGGCATGTGACCGGCAAAGTTTTCGATCAGAATGCCGAGGAAACGTTCCATGGAGCCGCAGATGGCGCGATGGATCATGACCGGCTGGCGCTTTTCCGATTCATTGTCGATGTAGAAGGCGCCAAAACGTTCCGGCAGGTTGAAATCGACCTGTGTGGTGCCGCATTGCCATTCACGGCCGATGGCGTCCTTCAGCGTATATTCGAACTTCGGTCCGTAGAAAGCACCCTCGCCCGGCAGGATACCGGTCTTGATATCGTTTGACTGCGCCTGAATTTCTTCAAGAACCTTCATCATCACGCTTTCAGCGCGATCCCAAAGTTCGTCCGAACCGACGCGCTTCTCAGGGCGGGTCGAGAGCTTGATTGTGATCCCTTCAAAGCCGAAATCCTTATAGACCGACAAAATGAGATCGTTGATGCGCAGGCATTCCGCCGCCATCTGCTCTTCGGTGCAGAAGATATGCGCATCGTCCTGCGTGAAGCCGCGCACGCGCATCAGGCCGTGCAGAGCGCCCGACGGTTCATAGCGATGCACATTGCCGAACTCGGCGAGCTTGATCGGCAGATCGCGGTAAGACTTGAGGCCGTGCTTGAAAATCTGCACGTGGCCAGGGCAGTTCATCGGCTTCAATGCAAAGACGCGGTCGTCGTCGGTGTCGTCACCGGCAACCGTTACCTTGAACATGTTGTCGCGATACCAGCCCCAGTGGCCAGAGGTCTCCCAAAGCGACTTGTCCAGCACCTGCGGCGCGTTGACTTCCTGATAGCCGTGGCTATCGAGGCGACGACGCATATAGCTCACCAGATTCTGGAACATTTTCCAGCCCTTGGCGTGCCAGAACACGACTCCCGGTCCTTCTTCCTGGAAATGGAACAAGTCCATTTCGCGACCAAGGCGACGGTGATCGCGCTTTTCGGCCTCTTCAAGCATATGCAGATAGGCCTGAAGGTCGTTGTCATTGGCGAAAGCGGTGCCGTAGATGCGCGTCAGCATCGGATTGTTGGAATCACCGCGCCAATAGGCCCCGGCAACCTTCATCAGCTTGAAGGAATTGCCGATCTGGCCGGTGGAAGCCATATGCGGACCACGGCAAAGATCGAACCAGTCACCCTGGTAATAGATTTTGAGGTCCTGTCCTTCTGGAATGGCGTCGACGAGTTCGACCTTATAGGCTTCGCCCTTGTCGGCAAAAACCTGCTTGGCCTTGTCGCGCGACCAGATTTCCTTGGTGAAGGGCTTGTTGCGCTGAATGATCTCGCGCATCTTCTTTTCGATCACCGGCAAATCGTCCGGGGTGAACGGTTCATTACGCGCAAAGTCGTAATAGAAGCCGTTTTCGATGACGGGGCCAATGGTAACCTGCGTACCCGGGAAAAGCTCCTGAACGGCCTCTGCCAGAACGTGCGCCGTATCGTGACGGATCAGTTCAAGCGCGCGCGGGTCTTCGCGGGTGAGAATCTCGATCTTGCCGGAAGCGCCAAGCGGATCGGAAAGATCGCGCACGGTACCGTCGACGGCATAGGCCACTGCCTTTTTTGCGAGAGATTTGGAGATTGATTCCGCGAGTGCAGCGCCGGTGGTCGACGCATCATAGTCCCGTACGGAACCATCGGGGAATTGCATGGAAACGGTATTCGACATTCTATTCGTCCTTATCCAGTCCCGCCAACGATTGCGGGTGGTTCATGATCATGCGTTGTCAGTATTGTGAGGCTTCTAGTATTTTTTGTCCGGCCAGTAAAGCGCGACATCCCGACAGGGCTATTTGTCGGGATGTAAAAACAAACGGTAAATGGGATGTCAGCCCTTGATGGGCAAGCAGTCGATAAGCTGCTTCTTGAGCTTGGCGCAGGCCTTCTCAGCGGAAGCGGAATCCTTGAACCCGCCGAACCAGACGCGATAGACCTTGCGGCGCTTGCCGTCCGGCGAAATCTCGCCCTTCAAACCACGAGCAACCTGATCCACTGCGGGGCGCAGCTTTTCCTGAAGTTCGGTAGCTCCAGCACGCGTCGGTGTTGCAGCAAGCTGGATACGCCAGGCTGCGCCTGCCGATGCCACGAGATAGCCGCCATCGCCCTGCTCGATCTGGGAATCGTCGATCAGGTCGGCAACCGAATCCTTCTTCGGGGTTTCTTTCGGCGATGGTGCAAAAGCGACCGGTTTTGCCATAGCCACAGCCGTCCCCTCGCCGTTCGCATTGCCATAGCGGGTCAGAAGCTTGGCCATCTGACCGTCGCGCTCGCCTGCCGATCCGGCGCCCAGTACCACACCTACAAGATGCTTGCCGCCAATAATGGCGGACGAAACGAGATTATAGCCGGATACGTTCGTATAGCCGGTCTTGATGCCATCGACCCCGCCATAGCGGTACATCAGATTGTTGTGGCCGTTATAAACCCGTCCGCGATAGGTAAAGGAGCGCTGGGAGAACAGTGCATATTGTTCAGGGAAATCGCGACGCAGCGCCATGCCGAGCACAGCCATGTCGCGCGCGGTAGTGAGCTGGGTCATGTTGGCCGTCAGCCCCGATGGATTGACGAAAAAGGTGCTCTTCATGCCGATCTGGCGCGCGCGCTGCGTCATCAGGCGGCCGAACCCCGCTTCCGATCCGGCGATATACTCACCCATCACGGTCGCCGCATCATTTGCCGAAATGATGATCATTGCATTGACAGCATCGCGCACGGAAATGGTCTGGTCCGGCTTGAGCCAGAGCTTCATGCGCACCTTCGCAGCAGCATTTTTCGAGACCGGCATCTCGTCGTCCCAATGGAGGCGACCTGTCTTGAGTGCTTCGAAGGTGATGTAAAGCGTCATCATTTTGGCGAGCGACGCCGGTGCGCGCTGGAAGTTGGCGTCGTCCTGGCCGAGAATCCGGTTATTGTCCGCGTCGAACACGACCCACGAGGGCTTGGCCATTGCAGCGGAACCATAAAAAAGAGTGGCTCCAAACGCTACGGAAGCAACGAAACGTGCGATACGGGACGACGATGTCAGCATGGTGGCTCGCGGGATATGGAATTGCTAGCTGGATGTGCAGGCAAATTGCGGCCTGAAAAAGACCATAACGATGCCTCAATTCTTATTCCCTAAGAAACATTGATATCGTTAATGAATTCTAAGCATCATGCAAAAAATATGGGTATTTATTGGTGGGGCGCGGAGCAGCGCCAGTAACGCCAGGGCAGATACCATTTTAGCTCACCCGACAATTCCCGCGGCACGGGATCAAAACCATGCGTGCCGAAGGGGCCGCAGCGCATGACCCTGAAAAGCCCCATCCAGCCGCCGCGCCACAGGCCATGACGCGCGATCGCCTCATAGGCATATTCGGAACAGGTAGGCATATGGCGGCAGGAGTTTCCGATCAGCGACGATAGGGTCAACTGATAGAACCGGACGAATGCCGTGCCAAACACCCTGCCCGGCGTCTTGCGCCATCGGTCGGTGAAGTTGCGGCTGTAACGCTTTTCTTGAGGCGGCGTATCGGCCGTGTGGTCTTTGCCGCAGGAGCACATGGGGTCAGGCGGCCTTGGCTTTGTCTTCGATCTGGCGAATGCAATCGACCACGGCATCGAAGGTCAAAAGGGTGGATGCATGGCGGGCTTTGTAGTCGCGTACCGGCTCGAAATATTTGAGGTCTTCGAATCGCCCTTCCGGTGCGGGGCCGTTTTCTTTGAGCATGGCATACATCGCGTCGCGAACAGCTTTCAACTCATGGGACGTTGCGCCGATGACATTGCGCGCCATGACGGATGAGGATGCCTGCCCCAGCGCACAGGCCTTCACCTCATGCGCAAAATCGGTCACCACGCCATCCGCCATCTTGAGATAGACCGTGACCGTCGAGCCGCACAGTTTCGAATGCATCGTGGCGACAGCGTCCGGCTCGGACAGCCGACCGATGCGCTCCATGTTGCCCGCGAACTCCAGGATGCGCTTGTTGTAGATGTCATCGATCATGTGCGTAAGCCTTCCGCCTGATATGCTGGCCATGCAGCCTGTCTTAAATGGTGTCAGCAGTCAGGAACTTCAAATTCATAGAGTGCGCCAGACGAACAAGATAGAGCTGATTTTCGAGTTCCGCCTCTGCCGCTTTCATTGCGCCGAAATGATACGAATTTCAAAACCTTGATACCAGCCGGAGAAAAAACAAAAAAATGTTTTTTTATATGAGTTTGAAGTTGCAATTTACTCCCTATATATTAGGCAAGTAATGCCTGCACTTTGGATGGCGCTGGAACGTTGAACTTTGAACTATTGTTGAAGGTTCTGACAGTCTGTTTTAGGGCATGATAACATACCAAAAAGCCTTTGTGTTTTTAGGTATCATGTTTTAGCACAGTGCCATGGTGGTGGCATGAAACCTGTCCGGTGCGCTTAAGCCACCGGATCAATACATCGCCCGCTCGCAAAGCGTATCGTTGTATTGTCCGTTTAACTCGTCTCCTCCGAGAAGGAGACTACTGGAGAATACTGATGGACGCGCGCATCCTCAGAGAAGATGACGAATCCGGCCTGCCTTCAAAGAAGCAGGCGAATGTGACCCCATTGCACGGCACGCCAACGCAAGCCGACGCGGAAGCGGCAGTTCGCACGCTTCTGCTATGGGCTGGCGATGATCCGGATCGCGAAGGCCTTCTGGAAACGCCAAAGCGTGTTGCTAAGGCCTATAAGGAGCTTTTTTCCGGTTATACGGAGAGCCCCGAAGAAGTGCTTGGCACCGTGTTCGAGGAAGTCGCCGGTTATAACGATATGGTGCTGGTGAAGGACATTTCCTTCTTCTCGCATTGCGAACACCATATGGTTCCGATCATCGGCAAGGCGCATGTCGCCTATCTGCCCGACCATAAGGTGGTCGGCCTGTCGAAGATCGCCCGTGTGGTCGATATTTTTGCGCATCGCCTACAGACGCAGGAAAGCATCACCGCACAGATCGCTGACACCATTCAGACCATTCTGAAGCCACGCGGCGTTGCCGTGATGATTGAGGCCGAGCATATGTGCATGGCCATGCGTGGCATTCGCAAGCAGGGTTCGACCACCATCACCACTACCTTCACCGGCGAGATGAAGACCAAGGTGGATGAACAGGTGCGCTTCATGACCCTATCACGCAGCAAATAATGCTCTGTCCCGAAAGGTTTCGGCTTTTCGGGCATGCATCACCGGCGTTTTCAGATATTTCGAGGCACGTGGCATAAAGCCCGTGCCTCTTATCCATTTAAGGCGAGACGATGACGACCTTCCCTGTCCAGCCCTCCGACAAAAAGACGATTGAAGAAGGTGCGGTATTCATGCCGCGCTTCGATGCTTCAGGCCTCATTACGGCAGTTGTCACCGATGAGCGCGACGGCGTACTTCTGATGGTGGCTCATATGAATGCGGAAGCGCTTCGCCTGACGCTGGACACCGGGATCGCCCACTACTGGTCGCGCTCGCGCAACACCCTTTGGAAGAAGGGCGAGACTTCCGGCAATCTGCAGAGTGTGATCGAATTGCGCACCGATTGCGATCAGGACGCGTTGTGGCTCAAGGTTCGTGTCGCTGGCGATGGTCCTACCTGCCACACCGGGCGCCGCTCGTGTTTTTACCGGCAGGTAGTTACCGAAAATGGGGCACCCGCGCTGAAAATCGAAAATGTCGGCGGGTGCGATCACGATCATTGATCGCTTTCAAAACGATGTGATGATGCGAATAGGTCTCGCGTCATCAATTTGCAGCATTTATTCTTTGGATACAAAGTTTCGTTAGTCTGCTCGAAACGATGAGGTGTCCCAAGTGATGCTTAACTGGGGGGTACGGCGCAGGACTGTCAGCATAGAAGTCGAAGCGCCTGCTCAGGAAGTCATTGAGAAGCCCGAAATCAAGCGCGAGCCGCGCAAGATTGCGCTGGCACTTGGCGGGGGTGCTGCGCGGGGCTGGGCGCATATCGGTGTGTTGCGCGCCCTCGACGAAGCCGGCATCGAGATCGAAATGATTGCCGGCACATCCATTGGCGCTCTCGTCGGCGGCTGTTATCTGGCGGGCAAGCTCGATGAGCTCGAAGAATTTGCCCGCAGCCTCACACGCCGCCGCATGTTCAATCTCCTCGACATTACATTTCGCGGTAGCGGTCTTTTCGGCGGCATGAAGCTCGATGGACGCCTGCGGGAACATCTCGACGGTCTCCGGATAGACGAACTCACCCGGCCCTTTGTGGCGGTCTGTACCGAATTGCGCACTGGCCATGAGATATGGCTGTCGTCGGGGCCGCTGGTGGACGCCATGCGCGCCTCTTATGCCCTGCCCGGCGTTTTCGAACCTGTACGTTGGGACGAGCGGGTGCTGGTCGACGGCGCGCTCGTTAATCCTGTGCCCGTCTCCGTGTGCCGCGCCTATGAGCAGCGGCTCGTTCTTGCGGTCAATCTTCACTATGATCAGTATGGCCGTGCAGCAGTCATCAAACACGCGCAAATGCGCCAGGAAGGTTTGCCGGGCGCGGTCCATGGTGAAAAGGAAGCGCGTCTTGGAATCACCGGTGTGATGATGGACGCATTCAACATCATACAGGACCGCATTTCCCGCGCCCGCATGGCGGGCGATCCGCCGGACCTGTCGCTGATGCCCGTTGTCGGACAGATCGGCCTTGCAGATTTCCACCGCGCCTCTGAGGCAATCGACGCTGGATATGTCGAAACGATCAAGCGTCTGGATGATATCCGGCGTCTTCAGGGCATAGCGGGCTGATTTTTCAGTTTTTTACGAATCTTCTGGAGTGAGGATTCGCGATTCTACGGGCTATTCCGGTCTCGTCATGCCTTTTTCACGTGTGGGTGAGTAGCTCTGTGAAGTTTTTCTGAAAAATATCGCGAGAGGGAAGTCTTTGAAAAAGCCCGCAAAATAAGCGTTCTCCGTATTAGTGATGGTGAACGCGACGCGGTTTTTCACATTCTTTTCGAAAAAGATTGGCTGATGGTGCAGATGGGGCTTGTGCACCCCAAGGTGATTTGCTAAATGCCCACTCGCCGGAGCAATTCGGCTTCTACCACGGGCGGTCGTGGCGGAATTGGTAGACGCGCAGCGTTGAGGTCGCTGTGGGGCAACCCGTGGAAGTTCGAGTCTTCTCGACCGCACCATTCTCTCATTAGAGAGTTGAAATCGTTAGATTTTAAGCAAACGCCCTTTCGGGCGTTTTTGTTTTTCCGGCTTAAGAAAGTGCTTCTCCAGCGCAAAGAAAACCCCGCCGGAGCGGGGTTGATCACTTCATTTCCGATCGAGTTCAAACCGGACCATTTCGCTATGTTCTCCCAGATTGGGCGAGCGGTGGTCGATCTTCAGTTCTGCATCGGAGAAGCGGATCGGCGTACGCAACCCTGGTACGCCCTGCGGATCGATCTTCATGCCTCGCGCAATGAATTGCGGATCGGCGAAGACATCGGCGACCGAGTTGATTGGTCCTGCCGGAACACCAATCTTTTCCAGTTTCGCCAGAAGGTCGTCGCGCGTCCACTGGCGGGTGCGCTCTTCCAGCAGTTCTGTCAGCGCTGTGCGGTTCGCAACGCGGGCGGCATTGGTGGCAAAGCGCTCGTCGCTCGCAAGTCCTGCAAGGTCGAGCAGGCCGACCAGACGGCCGAACTGGCCGTCATTGCCGCAGGCGATGATGAAATAGCCGTCAGAGACCGGCAGTGTCTGGTATGGTGCGATATTGGGATGCGCATTGCCCATGCGCTTTGGGGCTACGCCGGAGGCCAGATAGTTCATGGCCTGATTGGCGAGGACCGCCGACATGCAGTCGAACAGCGCCATATCGATGTGCTGTCCCTTGCCAGTGCGCTGGCGCATGATGAGCGCCGACTGGATGGCGATCACGCTATAAAGGCCAGTGAAAATATCGGCAAAGGCCACGCCGATCTTCTGTGGCTCGCGATCCGGCTCGCCCGTCAGATCCATGATGCCGCCCATGCCCTGGATCATGAAGTCATAGCCTGCCCGTTCGGCATAGGGACCATCGTGCCCGAATCCAGTGATGGAGCAGTAGATCAGGCGCGGATTGACGGCCTTGAGGCTTTCATAATCAAGGCCATATTTATCGAGGCCGCCGAGCTTGAAATTCTCGATGACAACATCTGCATCGGCCACGAGGCGGCGCACCAGCTCCTGTCCCTCCTCTGTGCGAAAATCGGCTGTGATCGAACGCTTGCCGCGATTGCAGGCATGGAAATAGGCCGCCGACTTCTCGCCTTCGACTTCAATAAAGGGAGGGCCCCATTTGCGCGTATCGTCTCCTTCCGGGCTTTCGACCTTGATAACGTCCGCTCCCAGATCGGAAAGCGTCTGACCGACCCACGGGCCTGCCAGAATACGGGCCAGTTCAACCACCTTGAGACCGTCAAGCGGTGTGTTCTGCATTTCGGATACCTTACAAAAGCGGAAAAGCCCGCCCGCAGAAAGCGAGCGGGCCTTGGGAGGACGTTGCGGGCGGTTACGATCAGAAGAAAGCCTGAATGCCGGTCTGCGCGCGTCCGAGGATCAGCGCGTGGACGTCATGGGTGCCTTCATAGGTGTTGACGGTTTCGAGGTTCTGCGCGTGACGCATCACGTGATACTCGATCTGGATCCCGTTGCCGCCATGCATGTCGCGCGCCTGACGGGCGATATCGAGCGCCTTACCACAATTGTTGCGCTTGACGATGGAGATCATTTCCGGCGCCATCTTGCCTTCGTCGAACAGACGACCGACGCGCAGCGAAGCCTGAAGGCCGAGCGTGATTTCGGTCTGCATGTCGGCAAGTTTCTTCTGGTAAAGCTGTGTGCCAGCCAGCGGCTTGTCGAACTGCTTGCGGTCGAGGCCGTATTGGCGCGCACGGAACCAGCAATCTTCGGCAGCGCCCAGCACGCCCCACGAAATGCCGTAGCGGGCACGGTTGAGGCAGCCGAACGGCCCCTTGAGACCCGAAACATTCGGCAGCAGGGCGTCTTCCGACACTTCCACGCCGTCCATGACGATTTCGCCGGTGATGGATGCGCGCAGCGACAACTTGCCGCCGATCTTCGGAGCGGAAAGACCCTTCATACCCTTTTCAAGCACAAAACCGCGGATGGCATTGTCATGGGCTGCGGACTTGGCCCACACCACGAACACGTCGGCGATTGGTGAATTGGAGATCCACATCTTGGAGCCGGTCAGCCGATAACCGCCGTCGATCTTTTCGGCGCGGGTCTTCATGCCTGCAGGGTCGGAGCCGGCATCCGGTTCGGTCAGGCCGAAGCAGCCGATCAGCTCACCCGAGACGAGACCCGGCAGATATTTCTTGCGCTGTTCGTCCGAGCCGTAAGCATAGATCGGATACATGACGAGCGATGACTGCACGCTCATCATCGAACGATAACCGGAATCAACGCGCTCGACTTCGCGGGCCACGAGACCATAGGCAACATAACCGGCATTGGCCGCGCCATATTCTTCCGGCAGGGTGACGCCGAGCAGACCCGCCTGCCCCATGAGGCGGAACAGTTCGGGGTCGGTGGTTTCGTCGAGATAGGCCTTTTCCACACGCGGCAGCAGAACGTCGCTCGCAAAGGCTTTTGCGGAGTCGCGGATCATGCGCTCGTCTTCAATCAGCTGTTCGTCGAGCAGAAAGGGATCTTCCCAGTTAAAGGCCGTACGCGACATTATGAATTCTCCTCATTTCAGAATTGACCGGACTATGAACCGCAGAACGTCGTGCTGCAAACGATGTTTACTCATCGATCTATTCCATTTAGTAATAGATCATGACGACACTCTCACGACGCCTCCTTCCCTCGACCAGTGCGCTTGCAGCATTCGACGCTGTGGCGCGGCTGGCAAGCTTTTCAGCCGCTGCGGAAGAACTGGCGCTGACGCAAGGCGCGGTCAGTCGCCAGATCGCGACGCTCGAAGAGCAGCTTGGGGCAGCGCTTTTCGACCGCACCAGCCGTCAGGTCGTGCTGTCGGATGCGGGGCGCGCTTATTTCAATGCTGTTGCGCCTGCCCTATCTGCCATTCGCGCAGCTTCGCTTCAGGTCATGTCGCAGATGCGCGGCAAGACGTTGAACCTCGCCTTTCTGCCGACATTCGGCACGCGCTGGCTCATTCCGCGCATTCCACGCTTTGTGGCGCAATATCCGGATATTATTCTGAATTTCGCGACCCGCATCGGCCAGTTCGACTTTGACCGCGAAGGTTTGGACGCGGCTATTCATATTGGCCAGCCGGATTGGCCCAATGCGGATTGTGTGTTTCTGATGGATGAAACGGTTGCGCCGGTGTGCAGCCCAGCTTTTCTGAAGGAAAACCCGGTGTCAGCGCCCACCGATCTTCTGCGGCTGCCACTGTTCAATATGGCATCACGACCGGGCGCGTGGGATCACTGGTTTCGCAGCCTCGACATCACCGTGCCAGCGCCGGGCGGCATGCGGTTTGAGCAGTTCTCCAACGTGTCTCAGGCTTGCATTGCGGGGCTGGGTGTCGCCCTGATGCCGCTTTTTCTGACCCGCTCGGAAATCGACAGCGGGCAGCTTGTGGTGGCCTATCCGCACACGGTCAAAAGCCCGAGCAGCTATTATTTCGTCACCCCGAAGGCGCGCACCAACACAGCTGCGGTGAATGCGTTTCGCGATTGGCTCCTGGGTGAAGTCAATCGCGAATTCGATCCTCACGCAATCGAGTTGCTGACAATCTCATAGGAGCGCAGGCGCTTCTTGTGATCGTGGATCATGCCGGTAATCATCAGTTCGTCGGCGCCGGTGCTTTCCGCAAAAGCCTGAATGCCCTTTGCCACCGTTTCGGGTCCACCGACGACGCGGCAGGAAAGCATCTGGCGGACAAGCGCCTGTGCTGCCGGATCGAGTTGTTCCATGTAGCCTTCTACCGGTGCCGGAAGCTTGCCCGGACGACCGCTGCGCAGATTAACGAATGCCTGTAATTGCGAGGTGAACAGATAATGCGCTTCTTCGTCGGTATCGGCGGCGATGACATTGAGGCCGAGCATAACATAAGGCTTCTGCATATATTCCGACGGCTCGAAACGCTCACGGTAAAGCGCGATGGCGCGTTCCATTTCCGCTGGCGCAAAATGCGATGCGAAGGCGTAAGGCAGGCCCAGCATGGCGGCGAGCTGCGCGCCGAACAGGCTTGAACCGAGAATCCAGACGGGAACCTCAAGCCCCTCGCCCGGAACGGCGCGGACGCGCTGGGTAGGCTCTGCCGGTTTGAAATAGTTGAGCAGTTCCACCACGTCCTGCGGGAATGCGCTGGCATCGCCGTCGAGATTGCGTCGCAGCGCGTGGGCCGTGATCTGGTCGGTTCCGGGCGCACGGCCAAGGCCGAGATCGATACGGCCCGGAAAAAGCGAGGCCAGCGTGCCAAACTGTTCGGCAATCACCAGAGGCGAATGGTTCGGCAGCATGATGCCACCCGCGCCGACGCGGATCGTCGACGTGCCATTGGCGACATAGCCGATCACTACCGATGTGGCGGCGCTGGCAATGCCCGGCATATTGTGATGTTCGGCCAGCCAATATCGGTGAAAGCCAAGCTTTTCCGCATGCTGTGCAAGCTCCAACGTGTTGCGCAGAGACTGACCGGCATCGCTGTTATCGGGAACGGGCGAAAGATCGAGTACGGATAAAGGGATCATGCTGGCTCATATGGGCTTGAGTGCTGCGGTTGCAACGACCGCAAAGAAATAGGGCACCCTAGAAATAGGGCGCCCTATACTTAATTCAAAGCAACTAAGAGTGATCAGCTAGTCTTAGCTCGGTTGCGCCGGGGTTGGATCACGCCCCTCTTCCGGCGAAGCCACATATTCGCCCTCCACATCCTTCTTCGCGATGAAGGTGTAGAACATCGGCACCACGAATAGCGTGAACATCGTGCCGATCACGATACCGGTGAAAATCACCAGACCCATCGAATATCTGGCGGCGGCACCGGCACCGGTCGCGATGATCAGCGGAACAACGCCGAGCGCCATGGCCGCGGTGGTCATCAGGATCGGACGCAGACGGGTTTCGGCGGCAGCGATGATGGCATCGCGACGCGAGAGCCCATGCAGACGACGCTGCTGATTGGCGAATTCCACCATCAGAATGCCGTGTTTGGTAATCAGCCCGACAAGCGTGATGAGACCAACCTGCGTATAAATGTTCAGCGTGCCGAGGCCGATATTGAGCGGCACGATAGCGCCGAAGATCGAAAGTGGCACCGACATCATGATGATGAACGGATCGCGGAAGCTTTCGAACTGCGCCGCCAGAACCAGATAGATCACGATAACGGCAAGGCCGAATGCGATCAGAATGGTGTTGCCCTGCTCCACTTCCAGACGCGACTGGCCGGAATAGTCAAGGAAGAAGCCTTCCGGCATCTTCGCCTTGGCCAGATCGACAAGCGTCTGCAGGCCCTGGCCTGTCGTGACACCCGGCAGAGGTAGCGCCGAGATCGTCGCCGAGTTGAGCTGGTTGAATTGCTCGATTGCGGCAGGCGATGCGTTCTGCGTGATCGTGATGACCGACGACAGCGGGATCATCGAGCCCGAAACGCTGCGAACATAGAAGTCACCAAGCTTTTCGGGATTCGAACGATAGGCATCCGGCACCTGCGTGATGATGTCATAGCTGTTCGAATCGCGGTCGAATTTGGCAACCGACGCGCCGCCGGTCAGAAGACCAAGCGTTGCACCGATGTCGCTGACCTGCACGCCAAGCGTCGCCGCACGGTCGCGGTCGATAGTGATGGTCGTTTCCGGCGCGTTGAAGGACAGCGAGTTCTGCACGATGATGAACTGTCCCGAAGCCTGCGCTTCGTTCTTGATCTCTTCCGCCAGTTCGAAAACCGTGTCCGCCGGACCTGTCGACTGCAGGGCAATCGAGATCGGCAGACCGCCGCCCGTACCCGGAAGCGATGGCGGAGCGAAGACGAAAGCCTGCACGCCAGCCACTTTGGTCAGACGGTTGGTGAGGTCTTCCTGAATCTGCTTTTGCGTGCGCTTGCGATCATTCCAGTCACTCAGCACCCAAAGCGCGATACCCGAAGTCGTGCCGCCGTCCATACCGACGATCTGGAAGCGCGTCTTCTGTTCAGGCAAATCCTTCGTCAGCGCATCAATCTGTTCGGCGTAGAGGTTCGTATAGGCGGAAGTCGCATATTGCGGCGCCTGGAACATCGAGAACAGCGCGCCGGAATCTTCTTCAGGAGCCAGTTCGCTCGATGTGTTCATGAACAGGAAGCCTGTCAGACCCATCAGCGCCACGACGATCATCAGTGTGATGCCGCGATAGTTCAACGAGTTGGAGACACGGCGGTGATACCACTTTTCCACGCGCGAGAAGGTGCGGTCGATGAACTTCTGGAACCGCGTTTCCTCGCCATGTTTGAGCATGCGCGAGCACATCATCGGCGAGATGGTCAACGCCGCCACACCGGAAATGATGACTGCGCCCGCCAGCGTGAAGGCGAATTCGCGGAACAGCGCACCAGTCAGACCGCCGGTGAAACCGAGCGGAGCAAAAACCGCCGCCAGCGTGATGGTCATGGCGATGATCGAGCCGGTGATTTCCTTCATACCCTTGAAGGCGGCATCCATTGGACGCAAGCCCTCTTCGATATGGCGGTGAATATTCTCCAGAACAACAATCGCGTCATCGACCACGAGGCCGATGGCTAGAACCATGGCGAGCAGCGAGAGAAGATTGATCGAGAAACCGAGCGCGAACAGGAAGAAGCACACGCCGATCAGCGAGATCGGAATGGTCACAATCGGGATCAGAACCGAACGGAACGAACCGAGGAAGACGATGATGACCAGAATAACGATGGCCACGGCTTCGCCGATGGTCGTGAAGACTTCCTTGATCGAGGAGCTGATCTGCTCGGTCGCGTCATAGACGAGAACCAGCGACATGCCTTCCGGCAGCGAGTTCTGGATCGACGGCAGTTCCTTATTGACGGCAGCCGCCATATCGATCGGGTTTGCCGCTGGCGTCGGATAAACGCCGAGGAAAGTACCGGCGGAGCCGTTGAACGACACGATGGTGTCAGTGCTCTTGGCTGCCAGTTCCACCTTCGCCACATCGCGCAGACGCACGACTTCGTCACCCGAAGTCTTGATCGGCATTGCGCCAAAGGCTTCCGGTGTTTGTAGCGTCGATTTCAGCGTGATCGAAGACGCGACATATTCGTTCTTCGTGGTGCCGGGAGCCGACAGGAAGTTGGACGCATTGATCGCAGCCAGCACTTCCGGTGCCGTTATCTGACGCGCCGCCAACTGGATCGGATCGAGCCAGACGCGCATCGAATAGACCTGACCGCCGAGGATTTCAGCCTTGGCGACACCCTGAATGGTGGACATGCGCGGCTGGATGACGCGTTCCAGATATTCGGTGATCTGCTCGCTCGTCATGTTCGGGTTCTGCGCAGCCAGATACATTGTGGCGAAGCTCTGGCCCGTTCCCTTGACGATGATCGGGTCGTCGGATTCGGTCGGCAGATCGCCGCGAACCTGATTAACCTTGGCAATCACCTCCGTCAGCGCGGCATCTGGATTCGCGCCGAGCTTCATCTGCACGGTCACCGTGCTGGACGATGGGCGGCTGGACGAAGTCACATAGTCGATGTTTTCGGTCGTCGCGACCGATTCAGCGATCGGCGCGGTGATGAAGCCCTGAATGAGCTCGGCGCTCGCACCGGCATAGTTGGTGGTGATCGTGATGACCGTTTCGTCAACCTTCGGATATTCGCGCACGGAAAGCTGCGCGATACCCTGAAGGCCGAGGAGAATGATCATGAGGGCGACCACCGTTGCAAGAACGGGTCGCCGGATGAAAATGTCTGAAAAACTCATCGGTTCGCCTATTTCTTGTCAGCCGGATTGGCCGGGTTAACCGCATTGTCGATGTTCACCGGAACGCCGGGTGAAAGCCTGTTCTGCCCAGCGGTGATGACGATATCGCCAGCTTTGAGGCCGCTGGTGATTTCCACCACGCCGTTATAGCGACGGCCAAGCTTGACGAAGACCTGCTGCGCGACCAGCTTTTCGCCCTCTGCGGGCTTTGCATCGGCAGCCGGCTTTGCTGCTTCCGCGTCGGCCTTACCGTCTTCAGCCTTCTTTTCAGGGCGAACGGCATAGACATAATCGCCGTAAAGGCTGGACACGATGGACGTCTGCGCAACGGCAAATACATTGCTTTCTTCCGGCAGTTCAACGCGAACCTGCACGAACTGACCAGGCGTCAGCTTGTGATCCGGGTTCTTGACTTCTGCGCGCACCGAAACAAGGCGCGTGGTCGGGTCGATCTTTGGATCGATACCGACAATCGTGCCGGTGAAATCGAGCTTCTCGGCTGTAGAGCCGACCTTGACGGTCTGGCCGAGCTTGATCGAGGTCAGCGACTGTTCCGGCACCGTAAAGTCGATGCGCATCATGTTGGTGTCCTGCAAGGTGGCGATTACCGTGCCGGGCGTCAGATACTGACCGATATCGACTTTGGCGATGCCGATAACGCCGGAGAACGGCGCTTTTACAGTCTTCTGCGCGAGTGTGGCACGCATTTTTTCAACGGCAGCTTCTGCGGCATTGGCGACAGACGCCGTCGTGTCGACGTTGGAAACAGCGCCAACACCGCGTGTGCGCAGTGTGTCGGCGCGCTTCAGGTTCTGCTGGGCTAGAACAGCCTGCGCTTCGGCGGCAACAAGATCAGCCTTCTGAATGCTGTCTTCCAGCTGAAGCAGCACATCGCCTTCCTTCACCTCCTGATTGGAGGTGAAGTTGATCTTCTGCACGATGCCGTCAAGCTGAACCGTCAGATCCACGCCGTTCAGCGCATGGGCCGTACCGATAGCTTCGACGCCCGGCTGCCATTTGCCCGGCTCAACCGTGATGGTTGAAACAGTCTGCGCTGGCTGTTGCATGGTGGCGAAAAAGTCCTTGATGGCCTTCGATCTGAACAGATTGAAGCCGACAAGCCCCCCGACGACGATCACCAGGAACACGATTGCCAATATTAGGCGCTTTATCATTGCGGTTGTACTCCGGGGTAGCGCCCTGATCGCTCTTGAAAAAGCGTCAAGGGGGAACGTTGAGCGCACCCTTTCGCAATCACACAAAGGTCGCGCGTATTTTACTTGAATTAGCGGAGCGAATAACTGTACCGTCTGGACGGTATTGTCAACTCATGAACTGTCAGGAGACCCGTCGAAGTTGTTAGCTAAAAAGAAGGTCTCTTCGCGCGAGCGTATTTTACGCGCGGCCGTGGAACTCGCTCGGGAAGTGGGGCCAGCTCATATTTCACTTGACGCCGTTGCCGCCCGGGCTGGGCTGTCGAAAGGCGGATTGCTTTATTCTTTTCCGACCAAGGCAAAGCTGCTCGAAGGCGTTGTCGAAGAATATATGAAAGAACATGAGCGGGCGATGGAGGTTCAGGAAACGCTCCAGTCCGGCGATAAAAACCGCGTTGCGCGGGCTTTTCTCGATGTTTACCGCGTTCAGGCCGATGATGAACCGCCCGCTTGCGGCGTCCTTGCAGCACTGGCCGAAGATCCTGGGTTCATGGTCCCTGTTCGCCAGTATCACCGGACATTTCTGGACCGTATGATTGAGGATACGACCGACCCCGATACGGCGCTGATCGTCTATCTGGCAGTCGCGGGTCTTGAGTGTTCTAAATTGATGGAATGCGAGATTTTAAGTGATGAAGAACAGCGTGCCGTTCTCTGCCGTCTGGAAAACATGCTGACAGAAAACTGACAGTATTCAATAAAAAAGGGCGCTCAGCGCCCTTTATTTTAGCAGCTTGCGAATCACAGAGCCGGGATGTCTCCCCGCTCCCACCCCGCGGTGGTTTCGGCGGCAAAGTCGTTGAAGCGACTGTCAGCAATCGCTGCCCGGATACCCTTCATCAGATACTGATAATAGGCCAGGTTGTTCCAGGTCAGCAGCATGGCGCCCAGTGCTTCACCGGACTTCACCAGATGATGCAGATAGGCGCGGCTATAGTCGCGCGATGCCGGGCAATCGGATTCCGGATCGAGCGGACGGTGATCGTCGGCGTGGCGCGCATTGCGCAGATTGACCTTGCCAAAACGCGTGAAGGCTAGACCGTGACGGCCTGCGCGGGTGGGCATCACGCAATCGAACATATCGATGCCGCGCGCGACTGATTTCAGAATATCGTCTGGCGTGCCGACGCCCATCAGGTAGCGCGGCTTTTCGGCTGGCAGGATCGGGCAGACGACTTCCAGCATGTCCAGCATGACCTCTTGCGGCTCACCGACGGCAAGGCCGCCGACCGAATAGCCCTTGAGGTCCATAGCTTTCAGCGCTTCTGCCGAACGCTCGCGCAGGCGGGCATTATCGCCGCCCTGCACGATACCGAACATGGCTTTGCCGGCCTGATCGCCAAAGGCTACCTTGCAGCGCTCGGCCCAGCGAAGCGACAGCTCCATCGCGCGCTCGGTGTTTTTCTCCGGCGAAGGCAGCGCCACGCATTCATCGAGCTGCATCTGGATATCGCTATCCAGCAGGCCCTGAATTTCGATGGAGCGCTCCGGCGTCATCTCATAGGCTTTGCCGTCGATATGCGAGCGGAAGGTCACGCCCTTCTCATCCAGCTTGCGCAATTGCGCCAGAGACATGACCTGAAAGCCACCGGAATCAGTAAGGATCGGGCCTTTCCAGCCGCCAAACTCATGCAATCCGCCAAGACGGGCAACACGCTCCGCACCGGGGCGCAGCATGAGATGGTAGGTGTTGCCGAGAATGATATCAGCGCCAAGCGCCTTCACCTGATCCATATACATGGCCTTGACGGTTCCGGCTGTGCCGACCGGCATGAAGGCGGGCGTGCGCACCACGCCGCGCGGCATGGAGATTTCACCCTGACGGGCCGCGCCGTCGCGGGCGAGGACTTTGAACTCAAAATTTTCGCTGGTCATGGGCCGTTGTCTATTATGTCAGGCGCGTACAAGCAAGCTGCCGTCGCCATAGGAATAGAAGCGATAGCCGGTTTCAATCGCCCGTTCATAGGCAGCGCGCATCGTGTCAAGGCCACTGAATGCGGAAACCAGCATGAACAGCGTCGAACGCGGCAGGTGGAAATTGGTCATCAGCATGTCGACAGCGCGGAATTTATAGCCGGGCGTGATGAAGATATCCGTCGGGCCCGACCATGGGCGGACAATGCCATCCTCGCCTGTGGCACTTTCAATGAGCCGCAGCGACGTCGTGCCGACACAGACGACGCGGCCGCCGCGCTCATGCACGGCATTCAGCGCATCCGCAGTCCTCTGGGAAACATAACCAATTTCGGAATGCATCTTGTGATCGTTGGTGTCGTCGGCCTTGACGGGCAAGAAAGTCCCCGCCCCGACGTGCAGCGTCACGAAATGCTCTTCAATACCCTTGGCCTTGATCTTTTCCAGAAGCTCCGGCGTGAAATGAAGCCCGGCAGTGGGCGCTGCAACCGCGCCTTCCTCACGCGCATAGACCGTTTGGTAGTCACTGCGGTCGCGGTCGTCTTCCGCGCGCTTCGAAGCGATATAGGGTGGAAGCGGGATGTGTCCGACAGCTGCGATTGCCTCATCCAGCATCGCGCTGGACAGGTCGAACACCAGAAGCGCCTCGCCTGCCTCGCCTTTTTCGGCAACGGTTGCGTCGAGGGTGCCCAGGAAGCAGCTTGAACCTGAATGGCCGAAGCGAATGCGGTCGCCTTCCTTGACGCGCTTGGCGGGGCGCAGAAATGCTGCCCAACGGTCCGGTCCCATGCGCATATGCAGGGTTGCGCTGACTTGGCTGATATTGCCGTCGCGTTCGCGCATGCCTTCAAGTTGTGCCGGTATCACCTTGGTATCATTGAAAACAAGCGCATCGCCCGGCTGTAGAAGATCAGGCAGATCATAGACGTGGCGATCCTGGAACGGCTGACCCGGAACAACACGTAAAAGCCTCGCATGGTCGCGCGGCTCTGCTGGGCGCAGGGCGATACGCTCCTCCGGCAGGTCGAAATCGAATAGATCAACGCGCATGACAGGCCTCGTAGATAGACATAGCGACGGCCCCGGTATGGACCGGAGCCGCAATTTTCATTGGAAATAGTCGATCAGGCGTCGGCTGCGATACGCGCCGTGACGATCTTGTCCGGATCGGTAACCGGCTCGCCGCGCTTGATCTTGTCGACATTGTCCATGCCTTCGATGACCTGACCCCAGACGGTGTACTGGCGGTCGAGCCAAGGCGCGTCGGCGAAGCAGATGAAGAACTGCGAATTGGCCGAATTCGGGTTCTGGCTGCGGGCCATCGAAGCGGTGCCGCGCTTGTGCTGGGTGTTGGAGAACTCGGCCTTCAGGTCCGGCTTGTCTGAACCGCCCATGCCAGCGCGCGCGCCGTTGAAATGCGCGCCGCCGGACTTGCCGAACTTCACGTCGCCGGTCTGCGCCATGAAGCCGTCGATGACGCGGTGAAACACGACGCCGTCATAAGCGCCTTCGCGCGCCAGTTCCTTGATGCGCTCGACATGGCCCGGCGCCAGATCCGGATAGAGTTCGAGGACGACATTGCCCTTGGTGGTTTCCAGAACGAGCGTGTTTTCGGGGTCTTTGTAAGCCATTGGGCCTCTCCTGTTTCAATGCGTTCGATAAGACGCGTTGTGTTGGATAATTATTTCTGAATGGTCGCCTTAACGATCTTGTCGGGGTTTTCGACGGATCCGTTATTGGATTCGCTGCCCTTCTTTATCTTGTCCACGGCTTCCATGCCGCTGACAACCTTGCCGACCACAGTGTACTGGCCGTTCAGGAATGCGCCGTCATCGAACATGATAAAGAACTGCGAGTTAGCGGAATTCGGGCTCTGGCTGCGTGCCATGCCAACCGTGCCGCGCACGAAAGGCTCTTTCGAGAACTCAGCCTTGATGTCCGGATATTTGGAGCCGCCGGTGCCAACGCTCTGAGCGTTGAAACCCTTGTCCATATTGCCGTACTGGACGTCACCAGTCTGGGCCATAAAGCCCGGAATGACACGATGGAAGGCAACGCCGTCATAGGCGCCTTCACTTGCCAGCTTATCGATCTGAGCCACATGCTTCGGCGCGAGGTCAGGACGCAGCTGGATCGCAACATCACCGTCCTTGAGCTTCAGGATGAGCGTGTCCGCCGCATTGGCGACGGAGGCCATCACGCCTTGAGACAGTGTCAGGATCGCGGCAGCGGCGAGCGCCGAACGGATAAATTTCATGATCGAAAAACTCCCAAACCTCAGGATTTGAATTTTGCTTCAAGGGCAGCGGCAACAACAGCCGGTACGAAAGGCTTGATATCGCCGCCCATCGATGCAATCTGGCGAACCAATGTGGCGGTAATCGTGCGCACAGCCGGATCAGCCGGCAGGAAAACGGTCTGCAATTCCGGCGCCATAGTGCCGTTCATGCCAGCCATCTGCATTTCGTAATCGAGATCTGTGCCATCGCGCAGGCCGCGCACCATTAGCTGCGCCTTATGCTTGCGCGCCGAGTCGATCACCAGTCCATCAAAGGAGATAACGGAAATGCGCGCCGCATCCCCTGCGAGAACAGCTTTGGCGCTCTGGCCAATCAGCTCCACGCGCTCATCGAAACTGAACAGCGGCTTCTTGCCGGGATGAACACCAATGGCGACAATAACCTCATCGGCAAGGCGCAGTGCGCCTTTCAGGACATCCATATGGCCGTTTGTCACCGGGTCGAAGGAGCCCGCATAGATCGCGATTGTCATTTCTTCCAGCTAGCCTTTTCTGACAGGATTTTCAACAAGAACCAGAACGATAAGAAAATAGAAACCAAGAAACCAATTGAACGTGATGTGAACGAGGATTTCACAGCAAGTTCACAACCGATTTACCAGAATAGGCGCAAGTTCGGTGCAACCTTTTCGTTTCTGAAGCGTATGTATGTCGAAAGGATATGACGATGATGATCTTTCTTCTGGCATTATCCATGATGGTCGCGATGGCCGCATCGGCAATCATACTGCTCCTTGAGGAGAACGAATCCAAACGCCAGCGCGTGCGTCAGGTCGCATTCGATCTCAACAGCATCCGCAATATGCGCTCGCGATAAACCGCTTCTCCATGGCTTGAAGTCTCGCCCGATTGGCTTGAGATCAAGCGTCAGAAGAACACATCGCTGTCATGCTGATCTTACAAATATCTCAAACTAAATAACTAAAATATCAGTGTATTATCCCCGTCTCACCGACGTGGTTCAGTTAGAAGATTGCCAATTCCTCCAGTCTTGGCATCTGAAAAAGGCCGATGGTTTTGCCATCGGCCTTTTTCATTATGCTTCGGCAAGCCGAAATGCGGCTCACTTTATTCTTCGGTAGCCGTCGGCGCTTCGCCCTCGGGCCCGGATTCACCACCATCGACGCCGTTGTTGCCGTTTTCCTCATCGCTTTCCGTTTCGGAAATGCGCTCGACGGAAACGACCTTTTCGCCGTCAGCCGTATTGAAGATCGTGACGCCCTTGGTCGAACGACCGGCAAGACGAATACCATCAACCGGCACACGGATCAGCTGGCCGCCATCGGAGACGAGCAGGATCTGGTCGCTTGCTTCGACCGGGAACAGCGAGACGAGCTTACCGATTTCGTCGGTCTTCGACGTATCGGTTGCACGGATGCCCTTGCCGCCACGGCCTGAAACACGGAACTCGTAGGACGACGAACGCTTGCCGTAGCCGTATTCGCTAACCGTCAGCACGGTCTGTTCGCGCGCCTTCAGTTCCTGATATCGCTCTTCGGAAAGCTCGGCGTCCGTACCGACTTCTTCACCGACAACGACAATATCATCGGCATCGTCCGCACCTTGAGCCCGGCGCTCGGCAATCGAACGCTTGAGATAGGCGGAACGCTCGGATGCATCGGCATCGACATGGTGCAGGATCGCCATGGAGATGACCTTGTCGCCATCTGCCAGATTGATGCCGCGCACGCCGATGGAGTTACGGCCTGCGAAGACGCGCACATCGGTCACCGGGAAACGAATGCACTGGCCGCCCGCGCAGGTGAGAAGCACGTCGTCGAATTCCGTACAGGTGTCGACGGAGAGGATTTCATCGCCCTCGTCCTCGAGCTTCATCGCGATTTTGCCGTTGCGGTTGACCTGAACGAAGTCCGACAGCTTGTTACGGCGAACCGTGCCGCGCGTTGTCGAGAACATGACGTCCAGATTTGCCCAGGACTCTTCATCCTCCGGCAGCGGCATGATGGTCGTGATACGCTCACCCTGCTGCAGCGGCAGCATGTTGATGAGAGCCTTGCCGCGCGATTGCGGTGTGCCGACCGGCAGGCGCCAGACCTTCTCCTTGTAGACAATGCCACGCGAGGAGAAGAATAGAACCGGCGTATGCGTATTGGCGACAAACAGGCGCGTGACGAAATCTTCGTCCTTCGTCGCCATGCCGGAGCGCCCCTTGCCGCCGCGGCGCTGCGCACGATAGGACGTCAGCGGAACGCGCTTGATATAACCCGCATGGCTGACGGTAACGACCATGTCTTCGCGCGCGATCAGGTCTTCATCGTCCATTTCTGCGCCGCCGAAGCCGATCTCGGTGCGGCGCGGCGTGGCGAACTCGTCACGAACCGCGATCATCTCATCCTTGACGATGGTCATGACGCGCAGACGCGACGACAGGATATCCAGATAATCGCGGATCTCCTCGCCGATCTTGTTCAGTTCGTCGGCCACTTCGTCACGTCCGAGCGCGGTCAGGCGCTGGAGACGCAGATCGAGAATGGCGCGGGCCTGTTCTTCGGAGAGATTATAGGTGTTGTCTTCATTGATGCGGTGACGCGGATCATCGATCAGACGGATCAGCGGTGCAACATCGGCGGCAGGCCAGCGACGTTCCATCAACTGCTCACGCGCCGTCGTCGGATCAGGCGCACGGCGGATCAGTGCGATCACTTCATCGATATTAGCGACGGCAATGGCCAGACCCACCAACACATGCGCACGATCGCGCGCCTTGTTGAGCAGGAACTTGGTGCGGCGCGTGACGACTTCCTCACGGAAAGCCACGAAGGCGCGCAGCATGTCGAGCAGCGTCAGCTGTTCAGGCTTGCCGCCGTTCAGCGCCACCATGTTGCAGCCAAACGAGGTCTGCAGCGGCGTGTAACGATAGAGCTGGTTCAGCACGACATCCGCCACGGCGTCACGCTTCAGCTCGACCACGACGCGATAGCCTTCGCGGTCGGATTCATCGCGCAGATCGGAAATGCCCTCAATACGCTTGTCGCGTACGAGCTCGGCCATTTTCTCGATCATTGAGGCCTTGTTCACCTGATACGGAATCTCGGTGATGACGATGGCTTCGCGATCTCCTCGCATCGGTTCGATTGTTGCGCGTCCGCGCATGATCACCGAGCCGCGACCGGTCGTGTAGGCGGAGTTGATGCCTGCGCGGCCGAGAATGATGCCGCCGGTCGGGAAATCCGGACCCGGAATGATCTCCATGATTTCTTCCAGCTCGATGGCCGGATTTTCAATCATAGCGATGCAGCCGTCGATGACTTCGCCAAGGTTGTGCGGTGGAATATTGGTCGCCATACCGACCGCAATACCACCCGAACCATTGACGAGCAGATTCGGGAAACGCGCTGGCATAACCACCGGCTCCCGCTCGCGCCCGTCGTAATTGTCCTGGAAATTGACCGTGTCCTTGTCGATGTCCGACAATAGGGCTTCGGTGAGCTTTTCCAGGCGGCATTCGGTATAACGCATCGCCGCCGGTGGATCACCATCGATGGAGCCGAAATTGCCCTGCCCGTCGACAAGCGGATCGCGCATGGAAAAATCCTGCGCCATACGCACGAGAGCATCGTAGATCGAAGCGTCGCCATGCGGGTGATATTTACCCATCACCTCACCGACCACACCTGCCGATTTACGGTAGGGGCGGTTATAAGCGAGATTCATCTCGTTCATGGCGTGAAGGATACGACGATGCACCGGCTTCAGGCCGTCGCGCACGTCGGGCAGAGCACGGCTCACAATAACGCTCATGGCGTAATCGAGATAAGAGCGCTGCATTTCCTCGATAATGGAAATCGGCTCAATACCGCTCGGGCCGCCATTCATATCGTCGGAACCGGGTGGAGGGGTTAGATCTGACACTATTCAGATATCTTTCTCAACAGAATCGATAAAGTCTCTTTATAAAGGAAATCACCGCAAAACGCCAATTTCGAGACCGTTTCGGCGGGTTAAATCTTTTTGGTAAATCAACGGCTTATAAGATATTCACATAAACATCGCGCAAGCTTGTTGCCCGATCCGGCGCTTTGCATCGACCAATACGCCTTGATCGTCTAGAATTCAATCAGGACAGACCAATGAGAGGGCGGCAGCAGCATGGGGTTCTACGATACCGTTTTCAGCGCTTTCGTCACCCTTCTCGTCACAATCGATCCGCCGGGTCTTGCGCCGCTGTTTCTGGCGCTGACGCCGGGCATGGATCGCCATCACCGCGGGCAGGTTGCGCTGCGCGCTTCCATCATCGGATTCATCGTCATGGCGCTTTTTGCCGTGGCGGGCATACAGATTCTGGGCATGTTCGGCATTTCCATCGGCGCTTTCCGCGTCGCCGGTGGTTTGCTTCTGTTCTGGATCGCTTTTGAAATGATCTTCGAAAAGCGGACGGAGCGGAAGGAAAAGAGCGCCGAGGTCGCCATTACCAAGGATCATATCCGCAACATTGCCGCCTTCCCGCTCGCAATTCCGCTGATCGCTGGCCCCGGCGCAATTTCGGCTATCGTGCTGACGTCGAACTCGTTCCACGGGATCGGCCCGCGGGCGGCGCTTGTTGGCGTGATCTTCATCTGCCTGCTCATTACCTATGTCGTGCTGCTTCTCGCAGAACGCGTCGACCGGTTTCTTGGCGAAACCGGTCGTTCCATTCTTACCCGCTTGCTGGGCGTCATTCTGGCAGCACTTGCCGTGCAGTTCGTCGCCGACGGCATCAAGACGCTGATAACAGGTTAAACCGATTTCTGCGCCTTCTTGCCGATCATGGCGTGACGCAGCCTGGACGAGAACCAGTCTATAACCGCGACCGCAATCAGGATCATGATAATCAGGAACGAAACGTCCTGAAGGTTCAAAACCTTGATCTGTTCTGCCAGATGCGCGCCAATGCCGCCTGCCCCGACAATACCGATGATCGTTGCCGAGCGCGTGTTCGACTCGAAGAAGTAGAGCACCTGACTGCCAATCAGCGGCAGAACCTGCGGCAGCACGCCGAAGCGATAGCCGTGCAGACGATTGCCGCCGGACGACAGCACGCCTTCGACCGGCTTCTTGTCTGCGCCTTCAATCGCCTCCGAAAACAGCTTGCCGAATGCGCCAAAGTCGGAACAGGCAATAGCCAGAATACCGGCGAAAGGTCCTAGCCCCACGACCGAGACCCAGATCAATGCCCAGATCAGCGTATCGACGCCACGAATAGTATCGAGAAAGCGGCGGATGCCGAAATGCAGGAACACATTCGGGATGATGTTCTTTGCCGCCAGAAAGCCGAACGGAAAGGCAAGGATTGCCGCCAGCAAAGTGCCCAGATAGGCAATGGCGAGGGTTTCCAGCATCGACCAGAGATAGAGGCTGAAACGGCCATTGGACGCCGGTGGGAACATCATCAGCGCGAAGTCGCCCAACCGGCCAAGCCCGTTTAGGATACGCACGAGCGAAAAATCGAGCCAATAGAAGGCAAACCACACCGAAGCAATGAGCAACAGACCTGTTATGGTCAAATTGCGCCATGTACGCGCATTGCCGAACAGTTCCGCATATTCCGCGCGCAGTTCCTTTTCGTGCGCATGGGCTTCGCGGGAGAGGCTTTGTGCAATGTCAGTCATAAGAACCTCCCCTTCAGCCAATCCGGCCCAAAAGCGCATGACGGACACGCTGGGTGACGAGATCGATCGCGACGATCGTCACAATGATCAGCAGCAGGATGGCGCTGACATCGCTATAATAGAATTGCCGGATCGAAGTGAGCAGTTCCTGACCGATGCCACCTGCCCCGACAAAGCCCATGACGGAAGCGCCGCGCACATTGATTTCAAAGCGCAGCAAACCGTAGGAAGCGAAGTTGGCCGCGACCTGCGGCAGCACGGCAAAGCGGATGACCTGAAGACCGGAGCCACCGGAAGCACGGATGCCTTCCACGGGCCGCATGTCGATGTTTTCGACCACTTCCGAAAAGAGTTTGCCGAGCGCGCCCGTCGTGTGAAGCATCAGAGCCAGCACACCGGCCATCGGCCCCAGGCCGAAAGCAATGACGAACAGCAAGGCGAACACGATTTCAGGCACCGTGCGCAGCAGTTCCAGTCCGCGCCGGACGATGAAGCGCACCGTCGAATTCGGCGCCATATTGGAGGAAGCCGCGAACGAGGCCGCGAAAGCGACGACCGCGCCGATCAGCGTCGCAAGATAGGCGATCAGCAGCGTCTCGAAGAGCATTTTGAGCCAGCCGCCGATATTCCAATACCACGCGGCAATATCGCCCCAGAAATTGGCGATGGTTAAATCCGGCAGAATGCGGCCGAGATAACTCGTAAAACGAAAGAGATTTTCAACCAGTGTGCCCAGCCGGACATCGGCAACAACAGAGGCAGCTATGGCGATAACGACAAGAGCGAGGAGGAAACCGATCCCGTAAAGGCGTCGTTTCCTGACTTCCCTGCGATACTCGGCGAGCAGGCTCTTGGAACCGCTGCCGTCGAGAGTGGATATCGTCATGCGAGGTTCCCTAACAAAAATGCCCGAAGCTTTTGCGGCTTCGGGCATTTCGATTGTTCTACGGATCAGGACTTGCGTGCCTTGTCGTTGAACTTGAGCATCTCGATGATCGGCTCATAATCCTTGGCTTCGGTCGCTACGAATTCCTTGTCCTTGCCGTCGGAAAGGGCGTCAAAGCCAGCCTTGTCCTTCTTTGGCATGTCGAGGAAAGCCTGCTTGATGTCAGCCTTCAGCTGGTCAGGCAGCGTGCTGAGCACGGCAAACGGGCCTTCCGGCAGGAAGTCCGACTTGAAGATGATGCGGAAGTCGTCCTTGGTGAGCGCCTTGCCGTCTGCATCCTTGAGAACGCCGCGGCTGATCATGCGCGTCAGGTTGGAATCGTCTTCCGAATTCCAGGAATTGGCGGCGGCGTCAGCGGTGCCCTGAGCGAGCGCCAGAACGGCGTTTTCGTGGCTGCCAGCAAAGAAGTTCTTACCGAAGAACGTATCGACGCTATAGCCATCGCGGTTCAGGAAATAGCGCGGCGCATTGTTGCCAGAGGTGGAGTTTGGGTCGACGAGCGCGATGCTCTTGCCCTTCAGGTCGTCCATTTTCTGGTACGGGCTGTTGGCGCGAACATAAACGACCGAATAATAGCCGTTGACGCCCGTGTCGTGACGCTGGTTGACGAGCGGCGTGGTTTCAACGCCGGTCATGACGGCGCGGGCAAAGGAAGCCGGGCCGTAGAAAGCGATCTGGATATTGCCAGCGCGCTGGCCTTCGATAACGGCGGCATAATCGTTGGCAACGCGCAGCGTGACCTTGGTGCCGAGTTCCTTGCCGAGATAAGCGGCAAGCGGCGCATAACGGTCGCTAGTGGTCGAGGCGTTTTCAGCCGGGATAACACCCAGAATGATTTCCGGATAGTCCTTGCTCCAGTCAGCAGCCTGAGCATGGAAGGTCATGGTAGCGGTGAGCGCAACAGCCGCCAGAAAAGTTCTACGGTTAAGCATAAGTCTCTCCTGTTAATCCTGAGTTTGGAGCGAGTTTTTTTCCGGAGCTTTGGTCGCTCAGGCGGAAATCTGGCGCAGTGCGGCTTCTGCCGACTGCGGAACCGGTGCAGGCATCGCATCGACCATGTGGTCACTATCGACAACGTCGGCGGCTTCCATGCCGTAAAGATCGCGCGATGCCATATCGGTGAGCATCGATGGCGTGCCACGGAACACGACCTTGCCAGCGGACATGCCGACGAGGCGGTCGCAATAGCTGCGTGCGATATCGAGTGAATGCAGATTGCAGAGAACCGTGATGCCGTATTCGCGATTGATGCGGCGCAGCGCGTCCATGACGCTGCGCGTATTGCGCGGATCGAGCGAGGCAATTGGTTCATCGGCGAGGATAATGCGCGGCTGCTGAACCAATGCGCGGGCAATCGCCACGCGCTGCTGCTGGCCGCCGGATAGTTCATCGGCGCGGTGCGCGGCCAGATGGGCAATATCGAACTGCTGCAAGGCGGACAGCGCGATCAGGCGTTCCTCATCGCTCCAGATCCGCAAGAGCGATTTCGGCGTCGAAACATAATTGAGACGCCCCATCAGCACATTGGTCAGAACATCGAGACGGTCGACCAGATTGAAATGCTGAAAAATCATCGCGCATTGCGCGCGCCAGTCGCGAAGGCCAGAGCCTTTCAGGCCGGTGACATCGCGTCCATCCCAATGAATAGTGCCCTCGGACGGCTCGACAAGGCGATTGATCATGCGCAACAGCGTCGATTTACCCGCGCCTGAACGCCCGATAATGCCTACAAACGTGCCGGGCTCGATCTCAAGGTCTACCCCCGAAACCGCCACCTTGTCATTATAGCGGCGCGTTACGTTTTTCAGTTGAAGCATGAATTCATCTCCATTCATGCTCACTCTGAATTGCTTCCATGACACTGCAATGAAAGCATCGTGACGTTTGTGTAAAGTTACACGCCACTATAGCTCTATCAATTAAACCTTTGTTTCTTCATAGATTTCCATCAGGTGACGAATGAAGGCGCCTGTGGATTCAATGACATCGCCAGAATTGTCTATTATGACAACATCGCCTGCTCCGTCATCGAAGCTCACTTCGCGCGAAAGTCGCAAGGCAATTTCCTCCCGGCTCTCGCGCCCACGGCTTGCAAGCCGCTCGACCAGCACCTCAGGCCGGGCACTGATCACGACCACCGAACGCGATGGATAGAGCCTGCGCATATCGTCCAGAACGCGGCGTGAGAGGTTGGCAATCACCACGGTTCCGCCATCGATCAGCGTATCGAGTGACTTTGGCAGACCATAATCGAGACCGTGGGCGCGCCAATGCAGCGCAAAGGCGCCCTCGCCTGCAGCTTTTGCAAAAGCCGCTTCATCCAGACTGTCGTGATCCTCGGTTCCAGGCATTTGCGGACGCGTGACGATGCGGCGTACAAAATGAAATCGCGCATCGCCCGCAAGCGCCATGCGCGCGCCATCCATGATCGTATCCTTGCCGGCCCCGCTGGGGCCGACAACGGCAACGAAACAGCCTTTCGGCCGGACATTCTCCATTCGCATCAGAGCACCCGCTCACCTTCACGCCAGACGGTGCGCACCACCGGGATCGCACTTCTGGTGCGGGCTCGTACCAGATCGGCGCGCTTACCGACAGCAATTTCGCCGCGGTCATCCATGCGTATTGCATCGGCAGGGTTTTTGCTGACGAGACGAATAGCCTCAGGCAGCCCAATCGGACGCTCGCCGGAAGCAAGCCCGAAAGCCGATTGGATCAGGCTGAACGGGATGTAATCCGACGATAGAATATCGAGGCTGCCATTATCCACCAGATCGCGGGCGGCGATATTGCCGGAATGCGAGCCGCCGCGAACAATATTTGGCGCGCCCATCAAGATGGACAGGCCTGCGTCCTTGGAGGCTGAAGCCGCTTCCAGGGTGGTCGGAAATTCTGCAATCCGGACGCCGTGATCCAGCGATTCATCGACATGGGCGCTGGTGGCGTCGTCATGACTTGCCAGAACGATACCGCGTGCGCCCGACATATCGGCAATCGCCCGGCGATGCTTGGCCGAATAGGCGTCAGAATCGGCCATGCGCTGTTCGCAATGCAAACGAAACTCTTCATCGTTGAGTTTCAGCTTGCGCATGTAATAGGTGCGATAGGTTTCGATCTCCGCGAACTGGCGCTGTCCCGGCGCATGATCCATCAGCGAAGCGAGCTTCACCCGATCATCGTTTTCAAACAGTGCAAAGCCTTCCAGACAATCAGCTGCGGAAACTTCGCAGCGCAGATGCAGGAAATGGTCAGCGCGCAGACGATTTTCGCGCACACCGCTTTCAATCGCATCCGCCAGCAGACGCATATCCTTGCCGACGAAGTCGCGATCGTAATCGGAACCGACCCGCATAGCATCGAAGACAGTGGTGATGCCCGATGCGGCAACCTGTGCGTCGTGGGCCTGAACGGCGGCATCCACGTTCCAACGCACCTTGGGGCGCGGCGCATAATGCGATTCCAGCTGGTCGGTATGGAGTTCGATCAGGCCGGGAATGACATAATCGCCATCCATATCCTCGCCGCCATTCACATTGCCCTGATCGATAGCGGCGATCTTGCCGTTGCGGATCAGGATGGAGCCGGAAACGACCTCGTCGGCAAGCACGATACGCGCATTTTTGAGAACGATTTCATTAGCCATGAGAAAGCTCTTTCATGACCGCCCTCGTATTGGCGGCAGTTTCATATTTCGAGAGAAAAGTTTCGATATCGAGCGCGCGGAAGTCGTCGAGCGCGCCGCGCAGGCGTTCATGGCTCCAGTCCCACCAGGCCAGCCGGTCGAGGCGATTGCCGGTTGCGGCGTCAAAACGCTCACGGATGAGACGCGCCGGGACACCGCCGACAATCGTGTAAGGTGCAACATCCTTGCTGACGACCGCACCGGCACCGATCACCGCGCCATTGCCCACGGTGACGCCCGGCAGAATGGTCGATCCATGACCGAGCCAGGTGTCATGGCCGATCTTCACCGCATTGCCGCGACGCCAGTCGAAGAACTCAGCCTCATTCTCCGCATCCGGCCAATAATCGCCTGCGCGATAGGTGAAATGATGCAGGGTCGGACGCCAGGTCGGATGATTGGTGGCGTTGATGCGCACATGGCTGGCGATGTTGGAGAATTTGCCGATTTCCGCGCACCAGATTTCGCAATCGATGCCGAGATAGGAGTAATCATCCAGCACCGTTTCCGACAGACGGCTGCGCGCGCCGACTTCCGTGTAGCGGCCAAGCTTGCTGCCGCTGACGTCCGCCGTTTCGTGAACCAGGGGTTCAACCGAGAGCTTGGTCATGCCGCTGCCCTCGGCGAAAAGGCGGTGACGTCGATAATGCGGTCGGCCACTTCCTCACGCACATCCTCGTCATGGAAGATGCCGAGCATCGCAACACCTTCAGCCTTCTTGGTCTTGATCAGATCCACCACGACCGCGCGGTTCTTCGCGTCGAGCGAAGCTGTCGGTTCGTCCAGCAGCAACACCGGATGATCGGTGATGAAGCCGCGAGCGATGTTGACGCGCTGCTGTTCGCCGCCGGAAAAGGTTGCAGGCGGCAGCGCCCAGAGCCGTTCCGGCAGGTTGAGCTTGGCCAGCAACTCCCGGGCACGATTCAGCGCCATGTCGTGATCGGCACCGCGCGCAATCAACGGTTCGGCCACCACATCGATAGCCGCCACACGCGGCAGCGTACGCAGAAACTGGCTGACATAGCCAATCGTATCACGGCGAACGCCAAGCACTTCGCGGGGATCGGCTGTGGCCAGATCGACCGCGCGATCCGCATGCTGGATCAGGATGGAGCCGCCGTTTACCGCATAATTGCCATAGACCATTTTCAGGATCGAGCTTTTGCCCGCGCCTGATGGGCCGCCAAGCACGGCGCATTCACCGGCGTTGAGTTCAAAACTCACGCCATGCACGACCGGCAGTTCTATGCCGCCCTGCAAATGCATAGTGAAGGTTTTGGTTACGCCGGAAACGACCAGTGGCGGCACGACCTGCGAAACGGATGTTTGCAACATAGACATTTTTCACCTCACGCATGAAGTTCCGCCATTTTGGGAAGAACATGCGATAAATATCTGTTTTAATTGATCTATACTTGTAGGATCGATGATACGAGCAACTGCGTATAAGGCGCTTGCGGGTCATCCAGCACGCGATCCGTCAGACCTTGCTCGACAATATGACCGTCTTTCATGACCATGATACGGTGCGACAGAAGCCGCGCTACGGCCAGATCATGCGTCACGATGATGACCGAAAGCCCCAGATCATTGACAAGCCCGCGCAAGAGATCGAGCAGGCGGGCCTGCACCGAAACGTCGAGACCGCCGGTCGGCTCGTCCATGAACACCAGTCGCGGTGCGGTGACGAGATTGCGCGCGATCTGCAAACGTTGGCGCATACCGCCTGAAAACGCCCGCGGCTGATCGTCGATACGGTCCGATGCGATTTCCACGCGGCCAAGCCACTCGGTCGCCGTGGAGCGGATATGGCCATAGTGGCGTTCACCCACCGCCATCAGGCGCTCGCCGACATTGGCGCCAGCCGAAACCGTCATGCGCAGACCATCAGCGGGGTTCTGGTGGACAAAACCCCAATCAGTACGCATCAGGAAACGGCGCTCGGCCTCGCCGATCTTGTACAGATCACGAAATTCGCCATCGCGCATCCGGTATTCAACGGTGCCAGATGTCGGTTCCAGACGGGTCGCAAGGCTGTTGAGCAGCGTCGTCTTGCCCGAACCGGATTCCCCGACAATGGCCAGAACCTCGCCGGGCCAAAGATTGAAGGAGATATCCTCGCAACCACGGCGGCTGCCGTAGAACTTCGACAGGCTGTTCACTCTCAGCAGAGGTTCGTCATTCATCTTACTGTTTCCTTGGCTGCGGCCTCGTTATTAGCGGCCAGATGACCGAAATGGCCTTTTGCCTGACGGTCTTCGCAATAATCGGTGTCCGAGCACACGAACATCGAGCCGCCGCGATCATCGAGCACGACTTCGTCCAGATAGACGCCTCTTGCGCCGCATAGCGCGCAAGGTTCCTTGAACTTTTGCACTTCAAACGGATGATCCTCGAAATCGAGGCTCACGACCTGCGTGTATGGCGGAACGGCGTAGATGCGCTTTTCGCGACCCGCGCCGAACAGCTGCAAGGCAGGCGACATATGCATCTTCGGGTTGTCGAATTTCGGCGTCGGCGATGGGGCCATGACGTAGCGACCTTCGATCATCACCGGATAATCATAGGTCTTGGCGATCTGGCCGTGACGCGCGATATCCTCATAAAGCTTCACATGCATGAGGCCATATTCGGCGAGCGCATGCATCTTGCGCGTTTCCGTCTCGCGCGGTTCCAGAAAGCGCAGCGGTTCCGGGATCGGCACCTGATAGACGATCACCTGCCCTTCGGTCAGCGGATATTCCGGAATGCGGTGGCGCGTCTGGATGATCGTCGCCTCACCGGTATGCGTGGTCACGGCCACATTGGCGGTCTTCTGGAAAAACGCGCGGATCGAAACGGCATTGGTGGTGTCGTCTGCGCCCTGATCGATGACCTTCAGCACATCGTCCGGCCCAAGAATGGAAGCCGTCACCTGCACGCCGCCCGTGCCCCAGCCATAAGGCATCGGCATTTCGCGGCTGGCAAATGGCACCTGATAGCCGGGCACCGCAATGGCCTTCAATATGGCGCGGCGGATCATGCGCTTGGTCTGTTCGTCCAGATAGGCGAAATTGTAATTGGCCAGATCACTCATTCTGCGGCCTCCTTTACTGGAGCTTCAGCCTGATTTTGCGTTTTCTCGTATTCCGCACGCATGCTGCGGATGAGTTCGAGTTCAGCCTGAAAATCGACGTAATGCGGCAGTTTCAAATGCTCCACAAAGCCGGTCGACTGCACATTGTCGGAGTGGGAAATGACGAATTCCTCATCCTGCGCGGGCGCGGTCACGTCCGTATCGAAGTCACGAACCCGCAAGGCGCGGTCGCAAAGCGACATGGACATAGCCTTGCGCTCGCTCTGGCCGAACACCAGACCATAGCCACGCGTGAATTGTGGCGGCTGCTTTGCGGAGCCCTTGAACTGGTTGACCATCTGGCACTCGGTCAATTGCACCCGGCCAAGCGAGACGGCAAAGCCCAGTTCCGGCACGTCGAATTCGACCTCCACTTTGCCGATGCGGATTTCGCCGACGAAGGGGTGGGTGTTGCCATAGCCGCGCTGGGTGGAATAGCCGAGCGCGAGAAGGAAGCCTTCATCGCCGCGCGCCAGCGCCTGCAAGCGCAGATCACGTTCCATTGGGAATGTCCACGGCTCGCGGGTCAGATCGCCCGGTTCGTGACCTTCCGGCAGAGAACCATCCTCCTCGATCATACCGTTCGCGCCGAGAATATCGGTGACGCGGGGCGTCTCTTCCTTCTCGGTTTCACGCACTTCGGGCTCCGGTACTGCAACGTCGCCCGCCAGATCCGGATCGAGAAGACGGTGGGTGTAGTCGAAGGTCGGACCAAGCAACTGGCCGCCCGGTAGATCCTTATAGGTCGCGGAAATGCGTCGCTCGATCAGCATCTGTCCGGTTTCCATCGGGCGGGAATAGCCAAAGCGCGGCAATGTGGTGCGATAGGCGCGCACGAGGAAAATAGCCTCGATCAGATCGCCGCGCGACTGGCGCACGGCGAGCGCGGCCAGCTCGCGATCATAGAGCGAACCTTCCGCCATCACACGATCAACGGCCAGCGCAAGCTGTTCGACGATCTGATCCAGACGCAGTGCAGGCACCGCACGATCACCTCGGCGGCGATCATCGAGAAGTCGGTGGGCGTTACGGATGGCTGTTTCGCCACCCTTGACCGCAACATACATGTTCAGCCCTCCAGTTTGGTTATGCGCGTGGTGCGCGGAAATGCGATGACCGCACTTTCACAAGCCAGGACCAGATCGACACCGAGCGGAAATTGCGCACCGTTGTCGCGCCACTGCGTAACGAAGTCTTGCGGAAGACCGTCGATGTGAATTTTTCGCTCACCGTCAATGCCGGGTCCTTTCAGAACAAGGCTCTGCCCGCTTTCAAACGACTTGACCGCCAGAACCACCGTCGTCGAGCGGTCAGGAAATTCCGGCTCGCCTTGCGAAAACTCCGCAAATGACGGCGCCAGCGCAGCATCGGTAATCAGTGCGAATTGCGCGGAAGCCGAGCGATCCACCTGCGGCGCGCCGGTTTGAAAGGTCAGCCAGGCTGTAGCGTCTGCACTGGCTGCAATGGCACGGTCGCACCAGACGGTGGCGTCATGGTCGAGCAAGGTAGCAGCGATGACGCCCAGTTCCGGTGTCAGTGGCAGCGGCGGCGTGGCCGCACGCGCCAGAGCATAAACGCGGCCCGGATTGGCCATCGCATGCATGACCGCGTGAAATGCCGATTGGGCGTCCGTGACAGGATTTACCAGACCGCCTTCAAAAGCGGGAGATGAAGGGGGTGAAGGATGCAGCATCAATTGTCTCCCCGAACCATGGTGAAGAAATCAACTTTGGTGGCAGCGGCTTCGCTGCTTAGCTTTGCGTCGACCTGCTCCAGCCGGTTGCGCAAAGCGTCGAGGACCTGACCTTCCACCGCATCGCGGCGCGCTTCGTCGATCCACAGCGCATCGAACAGAGCGGCCAGTCGCGCCTTTTCCTGATCGCGACCGAGCGCATAGGAATGCCCGACCGAACCATCTGCCAGACGCACCGTAGCGCGGGTCACCGTCGCCTCACCAACATTGAAAGGCGCACCGCCACCGCCGATACGGCCGCGCAGCATCACCAGTCCGGTTTCTGGACCACGGAGAATTTCGAAATCAGGCTTGTCCGACCATTCCTGCCAAAAAGCTTTCAGCTCTTCGCCGCTTGCCTGTGCAAGCGTTGCCATGCTGGCCTGTCGTGCAGCTTTCACCGCGTCAAGCGCCTTGCTGTTGCCGGACTTGTCGTTGCTGGTCGAGGCGTGAATCCCCCCGGCGGCAGTGCCATTGCCTGCCTTGGGCTCTGTCGTTTGCATGAGCTTTTCCGCCCTGTTCAATTCCGTTGACTTGCTTCGCATATTTGTCTATTTATCTAGACAACCATACAATACCAGAATTAATACCCCCTGCCAATGACAGGACGATGACAGTTGATGACAAAGACCAGACGAATTGAAAGAAACAGCGGCGTGGCGATCTGGCGGCAGATTGCCGATGAGATACGCGGCGATATCATGGCCGGGAAACTTCAATCCGGCGCGCGCATGCCTGCCGAAATGGAACTTGCGGATCGCTTCGGTGTCAACCGCCATACGGTACGTAGCGCCATCGCGGCATTGACTCAGGAAGGCGTTCTTCGCGCGGAACAAGGTCGCGGCACATTCGTCGCCAATGCCAAGCGCCTGACCTACCAGATCGGCCCACGGACCCGCATTTCACAATCGCTGGGCACGCAGGCCAGCGAAGTGAAAGGCATATTGCTCAGCAGTGAAACCGAGGCGGCAACTGCTGACATAGCAGACGCCTTGGGCATCGCTGCGGGCAGCGAAGTCACGAAACTTGAAACGGCGCATAGTGCGGACGGGCGTCCCGTATCGCGCGCAACGCACTGGGTGGATGCGGCGCGCTTTCCCGATTTTGCCGCCGACTATGCTGAGAATGGATCCATAACCTGGGCGCTCCGAAAAGCCGGGATCAAGGATTATTTCCGCAAATCGACAACCATATCGGCCCAACATGCTGATTCAGATGATCTGAAACATCTGAATCTCTCACCCGGCGCTATCGTGCTGGTGGCGCGCGCCATCAATGTGGATACGGATGGTCAGCCGATCCAGTATTCGCTGACGCGCTTTTCCGCAGACCGCATGGAGTTTTCAATTGAGACTTACTAAGCAGGCAAATTCAATAATAATATTATTAATCAAAAAGATAATGTAAATATATGATGTTTTGATTTAACAAGCAAAAAAGCCCAAATGAAACGGGCGCCTAAAGCGCCCGTCAAATTCATCAAAATGGAATTTCGTCGTCGAGATCGCGGGAGAAGCCACCGCCACCGCCGCCACCCGAAGAAGACGGGCCGGACGACCCGAAATCGCCACCGCCGCCGGAATAATCCGACATTTGGCTGCGCCCACCGCCGCTGCCGCGATCAAAAGAACGGCCCTGATCGCCGCCTTCGCCACGGCTGTCGAGCATCTGAAGCTCACCGCGGAATTTCTGGAGCACAACTTCCGTCGAATAACGGTCATTGCCGTTCTGATCCTGCCACTTGCGGGTCTGGAGCGCGCCTTCGATATAAACCTTGGCGCCCTTCTTCAGATATTGTTCTGCGACCTTGGCAAGGTTTTCGTTAAAAATGACAACGCTGTGCCACTCGGTGCGGTCCTTGCGCTCGCCGGACTGGCGATCACGCCAGCTTTCCGAGGTCGCAATACGCAGATTGGCAACCACATCGCCTGAGTTCAGACGACGAATTTCCGGATCGGCACCGAGATTGCCGACCAGAATGACCTTGTTGACGCTACCAGCCATCGAAAACCTACTCCGGGTCTCTTAAGCACTTCGCCAGATATGAAATCCTCACAAAGTGCTTTCCTAAAGAAGGATCAGGCGCATGAGCTGCGCCATCACCTGAAACTCATCCATTACCTTACAGGACTGGCGCGTGGAGCGCTCAATTCCAGTACAACGAAATGCCAATGTCCACAGAGTTTATGTTCTTGTTTTGTTCAAAATGCAAGTGTTCGCGGTATCAAATCGACAAAACATCCCTCATTTTTTAACGAGGTCCAGTGAATAGCGACGAGAATGCCTTCCCCGCAACATAGCGGCAGCCGAAGATTCAACAAAGCGCGTCACAGTCAGACAAGAAAAAGCCCCGCCGCTCACTGTTTCTTTGGCACGCGGGGCTTGGGTTGGAGCAATGCTCATATGTCGGCAGTAATTCGTCGACAAAATCTTTCGGAATTCGAAGGCGCGCGGCCATTCGATTTCCGCGCATATGTAGATTGTCGGCAATCAACCTTCTTATCAACGGCGCATCATTCCCTACGAAAGAATGCATCCGCGACCAAGATCGACTGTGCTTTCATCTTTATGAAAGCTAGGCAGTGTAGTCAGGTGGACTCATGCTCCTTTACCTCCCTACCGGATTTTCCCGCTTCCCGCGAACCTCTTGCCGATATCGCGTCATCCCACCGCAATACCTCTTCGCATCAGCGAGTATTCGAAGTGTGCTCCTGTCAGGAGTGACAGTCAACGCTCTTGCGTTCACATTTCGTATCGTCTACCAGAAGGCTGGTTGTTCGATATTTGTTCCGGTGCTACAAGAGCGCAAATTAGGATGACCTAACCCCTTCTTCTTTGGAGGGCGTCGCCCCATATTACGGGATTGGCGCGGCAGTTTCACAGCCGAAGCCAGTCCATCCATGGCATCACGAAGCAGGCAGGACGCGGAATGAGCGATCAGAAATTCATTTCCATACGTGGCGCGCGCGAGCACAATCTTAAAAATGTCGATCTGGATTTGCCACGCGACAAGCTGATCGTCATGACGGGCCTTTCCGGTTCGGGCAAGTCGTCGCTGGCCTTCGACACGATTTATGCGGAAGGCCAGCGCCGCTACGTGGAAAGCCTCTCGGCCTATGCGCGCCAGTTTCTGGAAATGATGCAGAAGCCGGATGTGGACCAGATCGACGGTCTGTCGCCCGCAATTTCCATTGAGCAGAAGACAACGAGCCGTAATCCGCGCTCGACCGTCGGCACTGTTACGGAAATCTACGACTATATGCGCCTTCTTTTCGCGCGTGTGGGCGTGCCTTATTCGCCGGCAACTGGTCTCCCCATCGAAAGCCAGACCGTCAGCCAGATGGTTGATCGCATCATCGCGCTGGAAGAAGGCACGCGTCTGTATATTCTGGCGCCGATCGTGCGCGGGCGTAAGGGCGAGTACAAGAAAGAGCTGGCAGAGCTTTTGAAGAAGGGTTTTCAGCGCGTCAAGGTCGACGGCACTTTCTACGAGATTGCCGATGTTCCGACACTCGACAAGAAATACAAGCACGATATCGATGTAGTAGTGGACCGCGTCGTCGTACGCTCCGACCTCACCGCGCGCCTCGCCGACAGTCTCGAAACGTGCCTCAAACTTGCCGACGGTCTGGCCGTCGCTGAATTCGCCGACAAGCCGCTTCCGTCCGAAGAAACGGCGGAAGGTGGCGCAGCCAACAAGTCGGCCAACGAAACCCACGAACGCATTCTGTTCTCGGAAAAATTCGCCTGCCCGGTTTCCGGCTTCACGATTCCCGAAATCGAGCCGCGCCTGTTCTCGTTCAACAATCCCTTTGGCGCCTGCCCGACCTGCGATGGTCTTGGCACGCAGCAAGCCATCGATCCGAACCTGATTATTCCCGATGAAAGCGCAGTGCTGAAAGACGGAGCGATTGCGCCCTGGGCGCGGTCATCTTCACCCTATTACAATCAGACGCTGGAAGCGCTGGGCAAGGCCTATGGCTTCAAGGTCGGCACCCGCTGGTCTGATCTATCCAAGGAATCGCAGCGCGCCATTCTTTATGGCACGGACGGGAAAGAGATCACCTTCCAGTATGACGACGGCCTGCGCTCCTATCAGACCACCAAGCCCTTCGAAGGTGTGATTCCGAACCTGGAACGCCGCTGGAAGGAAACCGATTCCGCCTGGTCGCGTGAAGAGATTGAACGCTTCATGTCCTCGACGCCCTGCCCGGCTTGCAATGGCTATCGCCTGAAGCCGGAAGCGCTGGCCGTGAAAATCGGCATGAAACATATCGGTGAAATCACTGAAATGTCGATCCGTAAGGCAGATGCCTGGTTCCGTGACGTTGATGGCAGCTTTAACGATAAGCAGCGGGAAATTGCAGCGCGCATCCTCAAGGAAATCCGCGAGCGCCTGCAGTTCCTCAACGATGTCGGTCTCGATTATCTGACATTGGCGCGCAATTCCGGCACACTTTCAGGTGGCGAAAGTCAGCGTATCCGCCTCGCCTCCCAGATCGGTTCCGGTCTGACCGGCGTTCTCTATGTGCTGGACGAACCGTCCATCGGCCTGCATCAGCGCGACAATGCCCGCCTGCTGGACACGCTTCGCCATCTGCGCGATCTTGGCAATACGGTCATCGTCGTGGAACATGATGAAGACGCTATCCTGACTGCCGATTATGTGGTCGATATCGGCCCGGCAGCCGGTGTTCACGGCGGCAAGGTGATTGCGCAGGGCACGCCGAAAGACGTCATGTCCAATACCAATTCGCTGACCGGCAAATATCTGTCAGGCGTCATGGAAGTCGCTGTACCCTCCGAACGCCGCAAGATTTCCAAGACCAAGCGTATCCGCGTTGTCGGTGCGCGCGGCAACAATCTGAAAAATGTCTCGGCGGATATTCCCCTCGGCACCTTTACCGCCGTGACCGGCGTGTCGGGCGGCGGCAAGTCCACCTTCCTGATTGAAACGCTGTTCAAGGCTGCTTCGCGCCGCATCATGGGTTCCCGCGAACATCCGGCAGAACATGATCGCATCGAAGGGCTGGAGTTCCTCGACAAGGTCATTGATATCGACCAGTCGCCAATTGGACGTACGCCGCGCTCCAATCCGGCGACCTATACCGGCGCTTTCACGCCGATCCGTGACTGGTTCGCGGGCCTGCCGGAAGCCAAGGCGCGCGGCTATCAGCCGGGTCGCTTCTCTTTCAACGTGAAGGGCGGACGCTGCGAAGCCTGTCAGGGCGACGGTGTCATCAAGATCGAAATGCACTTCCTGCCGGACGTGTATGTGACCTGTGACGTCTGCCACGGCAAGCGCTACAATCGTGAAACGCTGGAAGTGCTGTTCAAGGGCAAGTCCATCGCCGATGTGTTGGATATGACGGTCGAGGAAGGCGCGGAGTTCTTCTCCGCCGTGCCTGCCGTGCGCGACAAGCTGGAAACGCTGGTCAAGGTTGGCCTCGGCTATATCAAGGTTGGGCAGCAGGCGACAACGCTTTCGGGCGGCGAAGCGCAGCGTGTGAAGCTCGCGAAGGAACTGTCGCGCCGCGCAACCGGACGCACGCTCTATATCCTCGACGAGCCGACCACCGGCCTCCATTTCCACGATGTGGCGAAGCTGCTCGAAGTGCTGCATGAGCTGGTCGAACAGGGCAATACGGTCGTGGTTATCGAGCACAATCTCGAAGTCATCAAGACTGCCGACTGGGTGATCGATCTTGGCCCTGAAGGCGGCGATGGCGGTGGCGAGATCGTTGCCGTGGGACGTCCGGAAGATATCGTGAAGGAAAAGCGCTCTTATACCGGCCATTTCCTCAAGGAACTGCTGGAGCGACGCCCCAAGCGGAACTCAGAGGCTGCGGAGTAAGCGCAGCTCGACAGTCGTAAAGATGAAAAGGCCGGGTCTAGCACCCGGCTTTTTTTCATAGATCCTCTCACGCGGAAGTTTCCAAATTTCGGACTTTCCGGTCAGCTTCAAGCCAACTGCGCTCGATCCTGTTCGACAGATCATCCAACACGACACCGAAATCCGAGACTCCAAAATACAAGGCACGAATATCCCAAATCTCAGACGTTATTCTTATTGGTGAGCCGTCATGCTCGGACGAATAGCGAAATGTTATGCCGCGGGGATCGAGAGAAGCTATCTCCCCAATACATCTTAAGAAGTTGTCAGGCGCGATGCAGCTGTCTTCATCGTCTAATTCAGCAACGACACTGCAAAAAGTATCCATCAAGATGCGGAGGTCGTGTCCAGCTCGTTTAGGAACGGTGCCTCCAGCATATTTAATATGCCACTTCAGAGCGACCTCGATAGCGTGACGAAGATTAAACAAAGCCGGAAAGATGAGATTGTTTGCGCGAGGCCAATCATCTACGACTGTCTTAAGAAGCAAACAGCTCGCATCAAGATAACCATCCCATATTCGACACTCACGCGCTGTGCCATCGCTGGAGAAATCAACGTTAGGAACGTCTTGCGACGCAGGCGTAATCAAGCCACCAGCATGAGTGCGTTGAAACTCTTCATATAAGATAGCTTCATCATGCTTATCGATCTGCAAGGGCGGTGCTCCAGATGGATATTAAATGAGACGTTCGCTGTGACAACGAGCGCTCATCAACTCATAGTAGCACATCTTGGATTCCCGACGGATGCGAAGGCAACCCTGACCGTTAAAAAGAAAAAAGCCCGGACGAGCCGGGCCTTCTCGACAGCCGCTCACGTTCATCACCCAGCGACCGAAATCTTGCCTTCACACATTAATGCTTCGAAAAGCCTGTCGGCTTTCCGAGATCATGCATTAGCCGTTGACGGCATCCTTCAAGCCCTTGCCGGCCGAGAACTTCGGCACGTTGCGAGCCGGAATAGCAACTTCCTTGCCGGTCGACGGATTGCGGCCGGTCGAAGCTGCACGGTGCGAAACGGAGAAAACGCCGAAGCCCGGCAGGCGGACTTCTTCACCAGCCTTCAGTGCGCCGGTGACAGCAGCGAGCACAGCGTCAACAGCCGTACCGGCATCAGCCTTCGTCAAACCGCCCTTTTCCGCGACTGCGGCAACCAATTCGTTCTTGTTCATTGGCATTTCCTTTCTTTACCTACCGGAACGGATAACGTGACCGGATTGGGCGGAGTTTATTCGAAACGCTCGCCAAACCAAGCCTGTCAATGGCAAAAAAGCCCGGTTTTCTGGGGTTAAACACAGAAATGCCGGGCTTTTGGCCCGGCATTTTGTTGCTTGGTCGTCTTATCGACTGTCAATGCGCTGTTGTAACGCCTGCTTCATCGTCAACCGCAGGCACGGCTGCAGGTGCTTCGGGCTCGGTCCACTCGATCGGTTCGGGCTGACGCACGAGTGCGTGCTTCAGAACTTCACCGACGCGAGACACCGGAACGATCTCAAGATTGTTCTTCACATTGTCCGGAATATCCGCCAGATCCTTGGCGTTTTCTTCCGGGATCAGAACCTTCTTGATGCCGCCGCGCAGAGCCGCGAGAAGCTTTTCCTTCAGGCCGCCGATCGGCAGAACCCGACCGCGCAGCGTCACTTCACCGGTCATTGCGATATCCTTGCGAACCGGAATTCCGGTCAGCACGGACACGATGGTCGTGACCATGGCGATACCTGCGGACGGACCGTCCTTCGGCGTCGCACCTTCCGGCACGTGGACGTGGATGTCGCGCTTGTCGAACAGCGGAGGCTCGATGCCGAAATCAACGGCTCTGCTGCGAACATAGGATGCCGCAGCCGAAATCGATTCCTTCATCACGTCACGCAGGTTACCCGTGACGGTCATGCGACCCTTGCCGGGCATCATGACACCTTCGATGGTCAGCAATTCGCCGCCAACTTCCGTCCATGCCAAGCCGGTGACAACACCGACCTGATCTTCGCCGTCAATCTGACCGAAGCGGAAACGCTCCACACCCAGATAGTCGGAGAGATTCTTGTCGGTGATCTTCACCGACTTCTTCTTCGACTTCAGGATTTCGGTGACGGCCTTACGGGCGAGAGTCATCATCTCGCGCTCAAGGCTGCGCACACCGGCTTCCCGGGTGTAAAGGCGGATCACATTGCGCAATGCATCGTCTGTGATCGTGAACTCCTTCGGCTGCAAAGCATGGTCCTTAATAGCCTTCGGCAGCAGGTGCCGCTTGGCGATCTCCAGCTTTTCATCCTCGGTGTAACCGGCGATACGGATGATCTCCATACGATCCAGCAAAGGACCGGGGATGTTCAGCGTATTGGCGGTCGTCACGAACATGACGTTGGACAGGTCGTATTCAACCTCAAGGTAATGATCCATGAAGGTTGCGTTCTGTTCCGGATCCAGCACCTCGAGCATTGCCGACGACGGATCACCGCGGAAATCCTGGCCCATCTTGTCGATTTCATCGAGCAGGAAGAGCGGGTTGGACTTCTTCGCTTTCTTCATCGACTGGATGACCTTGCCGGGCATCGAGCCGATATAGGTGCGGCGGTGACCGCGGATTTCAGCCTCGTCGCGCACGCCGCCAAGCGACATACGGACATATTCACGACCGGTCGCTTTGGCGATGGAGCGCGCAAGCGAGGTCTTGCCGACGCCGGGAGGTCCAACGAGGCAGATGATCGGGCCCTTGATCTTGGTCGAACGCGCTTGCACCGCGAGATATTCGACGATGCGTTCCTTGACCTTGTCGAGACCGAAGTGATCGTTGTTGAGCACTTCTTCCGCGAAGTTCAGATCCTGCTTGACCTTCGACTTCTTGCCCCATGGAATGGAGAGCAGCCAGTCGAGATAATTACGCACAACCGTCGCTTCAGCAGACATCGGGCTCATGGTGCGCAGCTTCTTCAGCTCAGCCTGGGCCTTTTCGCGAGCTTCCTTGGAAAGCTTGGTCTTGTTGATGCGTTCTTCCAGTTCAGCCGCTTCATCGCGACCGTCCTCGCCGTCACCAAGCTCCTTCTGGATCGCCTTCATCTGCTCATTGAGATAATATTCGCGCTGCGTCTTCTCCATCTGGCGCTTGACGCGCGAGCGGATACGCTTCTCAACCTGCAGAACCGAAATTTCGGCTTCCATGAAGGAAAGAGCCTTCTCAAGACGCTCACGCACCGAGAGAATGGACAGCATTTCCTGCTTTTCAGGAATCTTGATCGCGAGATGCGAAGCAACCGTATCGGCAAGCTTGGAATAATCGTCGATCTGGCTGGCAGCGCCAACCACTTCCGGCGAAATCTTCTTGTTCAGCTTGACGTAGTTTTCGAAGTCGGAAACCACCGAACGGGCCAGAGCCTCGATTTCGACGGCATCTTCTTCCGGCTCCGGCAAAGCCGCAGCATACGCTTCGTGATAGTCCTCACGATCCGTAAACTTGGAAACCTTGGCGCGTGCTGTGCCCTCGACCAGCACCTTTACGGTGCCGTCCGGCAACTTCAAAAGCTGAAGCACATTGGCGATGGTGCCAATCTCATAAATCGCGTCTGGTGCCGGATCGTCGTCGGCAGCATTTTTCTGGGTCGCAAGCAATATCTGCTTATCGACGCCCATCACTTCTTCCAGAGCGCGAATAGACTTTTCGCGTCCTACAAAAAGCGGAACGATCATGTGCGGGAAGACCACAATATCGCGCAACGGAAGAACAGCATAAAGCCCGTCTGCACCGCCCGCTTCCGATCCACCCATCGGGGTCTTGTCTTCAATACCCGTCATAATTCAAGTCCTTTCTCAGGCCTTTCGACCCGACTGCCACACCGACGCCCCCTTTCATCATGAGGCAGGTCGCACAGCGTGCTTCGGTTCATACTTGGAGAGCCAAGCCCGGCAATTCAATAGCCGGTTTCGAGCGGCTTTCATAGAATCGTTAACTATCCTGCGCCGTCCTGGCAATTTGCACAATATGCCGCTTCGGATATGCTCCCAATCAAGAGCTTCGAACGCTCAACACTAAATTGAATCGCCAGACTGACAACAAAAAAGGCCGCTTTCGCGGCCTTTTGAGGATATTTTCAATCTCTTAAGCCGAAACGTTGCCCTTCTCGTCCTGACGCTCCGCATAGATGTAGAGCGGACGGGCGCTGCCATCCACCACATCACCGGAGATCACGACTTCGCGAACGCCTTCCAGCGTCGGCAGTTCGAACATCGTGTCGAGCAGGATCTTTTCCATGATCGAGCGCAGACCACGCGCACCGGTCTTGCGTTCAACTGCCTTATTGGCAATGGCGCGCAGAGCGTCGTCGTGGAACACCAGCTCGACATTTTCCATATCGAACAGGCGCTGATACTGCTTTACGAGCGCATTCTTCGGCTCTGTCAGGATCTGGACCAGTGCATCGACGTCGAGATCTTCGAGCGTCGCAATAACCGGCAGACGACCGACGAATTCCGGAATAAGACCGAACTTCAGCAGATCTTCCGGTTCCAGCTCGCGGAACACCGCACCGATACGACGCTCGTCAACTGAGCGGACCGTAGCGCCGAAGCCGATGGAGGTCTTCTCGCCACGAGCCGAGATGATCTTGTCGAGACCGGCAAAAGCACCGCCACAGATGAACAGGATGTTCGTCGTATCCACCTGCAGGAATTCCTGCTGCGGATGCTTGCGACCGCCCTGCGGAGGCACCGAGGCAACGGTGCCTTCCATGATCTTGAGAAGCGCCTGCTGCACGCCTTCGCCCGATACATCGCGCGTGATGGACGGGTTGTCGGACTTGCGGCTGATCTTGTCCACTTCGTCGATATAGACGATGCCGCGCTGCGCGCGTTCGACGTTGTAATCAGCAGCCTGAAGCAGCTTCAGGATGATGTTTTCAACATCTTCACCGACATAACCGGCTTCCGTGAGTGTCGTCGCATCGGCCATGGTGAATGGCACATCGATGATGCGAGCGAGCGTCTGTGCAAGATAGGTCTTGCCACAGCCGGTCGGACCGACGAGAAGAATATTCGACTTCGCCAGTTCGATATCGTTGCTCTTCGACTGATGCGCCAGACGCTTGTAATGATTGTGCACCGCAACCGACAGAACGCGCTTGGCATCCTTCTGGCCGATGACATAGTCGTCAAGAACGGCCATGATTTCCTGCGGCGTCGGCACGCCCTCACGGGACTTCACCATCGAGGATTTATTTTCCTCACGGATGATATCCATGCAGAGTTCGACGCATTCGTCGCAGATGAAAACGGTCGGGCCTGCAATCAGCTTGCGCACTTCATGCTGGCTTTTGCCGCAGAACGAGCAATAAAGCGTATTCTTGGAATCGCCGCCGCTGTTGCTGACTTTGCTCATTGCAGTTTCCTTTCAATAAACCGAAACGAACCTTGGGCTGTTCATTCCGATCGTTTCTTCCGGTTCGGAACCAGTACGGAAGGAAATACTCACCTTCTACCGGTCACATTGACAGCTAATACGCACTGCCCCTGTAGTTTCTAGGATTCCAGTCACCGTAGACTCCCCGACCGAAGGAGTCATTTGGTGACTTTTGCAGAACCTGAACCGTCGAACAAACAAAAAATAAGTCCCCGGCAAAGATTCGGCCTGATCTGACCAACTTTAGCGCCTTGATGCCCAACAGATGCTTAACGCGGCGCGTTAACCTTCACGTTGGTCCAAGAATTGAGCCCCTTTTGTGGCAAAAGGGGCCAATAATTGGAAGGGAGCCTGATTCAGGCTCACTTCGATTCGTCGGCGCTCACGTCACGTGCTTCAACGACCTTGTCGATGAGACCAAATTCGAGCGCTTCCTGCGCGGTCATGAAATGATCGCGGTCAAGGGTGCGTTCGATGGTTTCGTAGTCGCGGCCCGTGTGCTTCACGTAGATTTCGTTGAGGCGGCGCTTCATCTTGATGATGTCCTGCGCATGGCGTTCGATATCCGACGCCTGCCCCTGGAAGCCGCCCGAAGGCTGGTGAACCATGATGCGGGCATTCGGCAGCGCATAACGCTGGCCGGTTGCGCCTGCCGTCAGAAGCAGCGAGCCCATCGACGCGGCCTGCCCCATGCAGAGCGTGGATACCGGCGGACGGATGAACTGCATTGTATCGTAGATCGCCATACCGGACGTCACCACGCCACCCGGCGAGTTGATGTACATGTTGATCTCTTTTTTCGGGTTCTCGGCTTCGAGGAACAGAAGCTGCGCGCAAACCAGCATCGACATGCCGTCTTCAACCGGTCCGTTGACGAAGATGATGCGCTCTTTCAAAAGGCGCGAGAAAATATCATAGGCCCGCTCGCCACGGTTGGTCTGCTCGACCACCATCGGCACGAGGTTCATGACGGTTTCAATCGGATCTCTCATTATGGGCCTCTGGATGTAATGATGCGAATTGAGTGGATTTGAATCGTCGGACTTCCATACATAGGGCGTTGCGCCCCTGTTCCGCAAGTGGTGCTCGCCCCCTCACAGGATGATGATCAATCCCAGTCGTTTTCCGGCTTCTCCGGCCTGATACCGCGCTTGTCGTCGAGCGTCCGGCGCGCCACTTCTGTGAGACGCGCCTTCACCCGCACCGAACCGTCTTCCAGATCCTCGCGCTGCACGTTACTGCCGTGCTCGTAGATCCAGTTCAGTATGTGCAGCTCGAAAGGTGAAAGGACGATATCGATGGCGCCAAGCACACCCGCTATCCGCGTTTCGATCAGATCAAGCAAACGATCAACGCCCTCGCCTGTGATGGCTGACAGGGGTATCGGGCGGCCTTCATCACCACCGGCAGCGGCCAGACGCAATGCCGCCTCGCGTCCGCTTTCGTCCAGATTGTCAATCTTGTTCCAGATTTCGACGACGCGCTTGCGGTCCTGCGGCTCAATCCCGAGACCAGCCAGGATATTCTCGACATCTTCAGCCTGCGCGGCGTTATCTGGATCGGAAATATCGCGCACGTGCAAAATGAGATCGGCTTCCACCACTTCTTCCAGCGTGGCGCGGAAGGCTGCCACCAGATGGTGCGGCAGATTGGAAATGAAGCCCACCGTGTCGGACAGGATGACCGTCTCGCCATGGGGCAGCCGAATGCGACGGAGCGTCGGATCAAGCGTGGCGAAGAGCATATCCTCAGCCAGCACTTCCGCGCCGGTCATGCGGTTGAACAGCGTCGATTTGCCGGCATTGGTATAGCCGACAAGCGCAACAATCGGATGCGGCACCTTGCGCCGCTTCTGGCGGTGCAGCGTGCGTGTGCGCACAACCGTTTCCAGCTCGCGCTTGATCTTCAGAATCTTGTCTTGCAACAGCCGGCGGTCGGCTTCGATCTGGGTTTCACCCGGACCGCCGAGAAATCCGCCGCCGCCGCGTTGACGCTCCAGATGGGTCCAGCTGCGAACCAGTCGGCCCTTCTGGTAGTTCAGATGCGCCAGCTCGACCTGCAACGCACCTTCCTTGGTCCGTGCGCGCTCACCGAAAATTTCTAGAATGAGGCCCGTGCGGTCGATGACCTTCACGTTCCAATCCTTTTCGAGATTGCGCTGCTGAACTGGCGTCAGGGCATGGTCGACGATGACCAGCCCGATGTCGTGTTCCTTGACCGTATCGGCAATGGCCTCGACCTTGCCCGCGCCAAGCAAGGTTGCGGGCCGCGGATTGGCAATAATCGCGACTTCGGCATGGATGATTTCAAGATCGATGGCGCGAGCCAGACCGACAGCTTCTTCAAGACGCGCTTCGTTCGAGCGCTGAAACTGCGTGCGAGCGCCTTCTTCGCCCGAACCGCTGGCATTATAGCGCTCCGGCAGAATGGGAACGACGACGGCAGCTCTGGTCGGTTCTTGTTCGGAAAGGCCGTAGCCTTTGTTTGCATCGTCTTTATGCGCGTCGAAGGACGACGCGTTCTTATCCTTGAATTTGGACAAATAAACATTCTCCGGGGAGTGCAGAGACATTGCGCTCCATCATCAAGCACAAATAGGTCGCCGCTATGCGTGTTTCAAATGGAAGACGCCCCGGACGTTAAAGCAAATATATCCGAGCCCCAACGGAGACCCGGAATAATCGCCTAACGATAGATCAGGGCGACGCGACATCGCTGGGCGAAGCCGCTACACCCGAATGGAATTCGGAAAGCGTCAGGCTTCCTCGCCCTCGAACATCTGAACCGGCTGGCTCGGCATGATCGTCGAAATTGCATGCTTATAGACAAGCTGCGAATGACCATCGCGGCGCAGCAGCACACAGAAATTGTCGAAAGACGTCACGATGCCAGTCAGTTTCACGCCATTGATCAGAAAAATCGTGAGCGAGATCTTCTGTTTGCGTACGGAGTTCAGAAAAAGGTCTTGAAGATTTTGCGATCGTTCAGCCATTGTTTTTATTCCTTTAATCGATCAGCAGCCTGTTCGCGATAAATCAAAGCGGTAAACCCGCTCTCTCTCATTGTTTTCAAGCATTTCTCGACCAGCAAACTGTTTCACACTTTTGCTGGAAATGCAGTTATTCCCTATCGCATTTCCGGACGCAAAACCGTTTCACACTTTTGCTGGAAATGCTCCAGACGAGCATGCGCATTTGCATAAATCAAGCACCGGAACGCGAGGTGCCGGTACAGAACTGCAATTGCTGTGGAAAGACAACTGCTTCGCCCTCAAGCTTCGGTTAACAGGATGGGAATCTTTGCGCAACCGACAATTTTGCTGAACACGTGTCAAATATTGGTAGCGAGGTTAGCATCCAGTGATCAGCTCGCCTTGGAAAGCTCAATATTATCATTATGTTCAAGCACGGGTTTCACGCGATCCCTCATCCACATGTAAAAACTGCCGGGTTGCAGTGAAACAACTTCCTTGTGTTTTTTATGAACATGGAAGCCAATAAAGTCCGGATGATGGAGCGGCTTTAACCCACAGGCCGGATCGTAGATGCGTGTCGCATCCTTGCCGACCCAATAGTAAAAATTCTCCTGCGGAGCCGCGTTCTTGAATACCCCATATTTCCGGGCGAGCCGAGAAATGCCATCATTGCCGAACACCGTTATGCCGATAGAGGCAGGTGTGACTTCCTTGCCAATCGCCCGGTAGTAGAGCGGTCGCAATTTTCCGCGCCGAAATCCAAGCCATCGCGGCAGAGCATGCGTCGCAGACATATAGGCTTCGAACTCGCCAATGATTGGATGATCATGCGGGAAATAGAGCGCTGACACTCCAACACGATATCGGTTTTCTCTTGCGAGATAGGGTTTTTCCGGATTGGGATGGAACTGCTTGAGAAGAAAGACATCCGTATCGAGCCACACACCCTGCTTATGCTTCATCAGCATGATGCGGAAAATATCGCTGAACTGGACAATGGTTGTTGAGGAGCGAAGGGTCGGGAAGCCAGGATCGAGCCGTTTGAACGCGCGTTCCGGCAAGATCGTGTGGGCGTCATGCAGCTCTACACCAGCGGGAACATTTTCTATCGGCGCATAGGCGAACAACTTCACGCGCTGGCCTGTCATGACCATCGACGCCAGACAAATCTGATCGACCTCACGCAAAGAAGGTCCGTACCAGAAGGTACAGATATCCATATAAACCCCCAACGATGTCACTTGGCGGCTTATATCAGTCACACGCAGTAAATTATATCACCATTAATAGTTAAAAGAATTCGAGGCTGACGCGGAACATTTGCTCCACATGTTTCACGGCTTCAGCTGTTGCGAAAATCACCACCCGGTCCTTCGGCTTGATGCGAACATCGCCATTGGGGCGGATAACCTGCCCGTCCCGGTAAATCGCGCCGATTCGCAAACCCACGGGCAAATCCAGATCCCGCAACGGCGCGCCGACGAGCGACGACGTTTCCAGTGCTTCGGCTTCAATGATTTCGGCCATATCGCGATAGACACTGTAGACCGCCCGGATACGCCCGCGGCGGACATGCTGCAGGATTTTAGAAACAGTCACCGCCTTCGGATTGATATAGGCGTCGATGCCCACCATGTGGGTGAAATCTTGATAGGCGACCGTGTTGAGCAAGGCCATATTGCTTTTACAGCCAAGGCGTTTCGCCATGATGCTGGAGAGAATATTCACCTGATCCTGATTGGTGAGCGCCACCATCAGATCGGCGTCCTGAATATCGGCTTCCTGCAGCAATGCCTGATCCAGCGCGCTGCCATGCAGCACCATGGTCCGCTTCAACTGATCGGCGATCGTGAAAGCGCGCTCATGATCGCTTTCGATCATCTTCACGCGGGTCTGCCATTTGCGGTCTTCAATCGCCTTGGCCACATAAAGCCCGATATTGCCGCCGCCTGCTATGACGATGCGGCGTGCTTCCGGCTTTTCATGCCCGAACAGCGAAAGAGTTCGGCGGACCTGCTCACGCGTTGTAACCACATAAGCCAGATCGCCTGCATTTAGCTCATCAGATGAGCGCGGAATGAACAGGTTTTCATTGCGGACAACCCCGACCACCGTGGCCGCCAGATCGGGAAAAAGATCTGTCAGTTGCTTGAGCGGCGTGTTTATGACCGGACATTCTTCGAGACATTCAATGGCTAGACCGATGACGCGATCATCGGCGAAGCGCAAAACATCCGTTGCGCCCTGCAAGGCGATACGGCGCAGCACCACCTCGCCCACTTCCAGCTCGGGCGAAATGATCACATCGATCGGCAGATTTTCGCGGAGAAACAGGTCTTGATATTCCGCCTTGAGGTAGGACTGGGCACGGATGCGCGCAATCTTCGTCGGGACATTGAACACCGAATGGGCAACCTGACATGCGACCATATTCACTTCGTCAGACAGCGTAACGGCGATGATCATGTCGGCTTCGTCGGCGCCAGCCGCAGCCAACACATCCGGCTGCGAGCCGTGGCCAACGAATCCACGCACATCCAGTGTATCACGCACGATTTCGATGTGACGCGCCGACGTATCGATGACGGAAACGTCGTTTTCCTCGGCGGCCAGTCGTTCGGCTATGCCATAGCCGACCTGCCCCGCTCCGCATACGATCACCCGCATGGCTACCCCGCTTTTAAAATCACCAGATGCTTATACGCCGAGTGATTTCAATTTACGATGAAGAGCCGAGCGTTCCATACCGACAAATTCCGCAGTGCGTGAAATATTGCCGCCAAAACGGTTGATCTGGGCGATCAGATATTCCTTTTCAAAGCGCTCACGCGCTTCACGCAACGGCAGAGCCATGATGTGCTGGTCCGATTCCGTCGGCGCACGCGGCAGCGTGTCGCCGATTTCTGCTGGAAGAAGATCAGCCGTTACCGGCGCGTCTACATCGTCGCCGCGCGCCAGAATCATCAGGCGCTCCACATTGTTGCGCAGCTGACGGATATTGCCCGGCCAGCTATGGGCTTGAAGCACCGCCATCGCATCCGCACCGATTTTACGTGGCTTGATACCCGCCTGCCCGGCAATCTGGATCATGAAATACTCTACAAGCGCCGGAATATCTTCACGCCGTGCCGCGAGCGGCGGAACCTGCACGGGAACGACCGACAGGCGATGGAACAGATCTTCGCGGAATGTGCCTTCGGCAATCATGCCTTCAAGGTTTTGTGCCGTGGATGAAATAATGCGCACATCGACTTTGACGCGCTTGGTGCCGCCGACGCGCTCGAACTGCTGGTCGACCAGCACGCGCAGAATTTTGTTCTGCGTTTCGCGCGGCATGTCGGCAACTTCATCCAGATAGAGAATGCCGCCATGTGCTTCTTCCAAAGCACCGACCTTGCGTTCGCCACCATCCATTTCGGTGCCGAACAGTTCGATCTCCATGCGTTCCGGCGTGATTGTCGCCGCATTCACGGTCACGAACGGTCCGTTGGCGCGGGTCGATTGCGCATGAATGGCGCGCGCCGTGAGCTCCTTACCGGCACCCGAAGGGCCGGTGATCATGATGCGGCTGTTGGTCGGCGCGACGCGCTCGATGGTCTGCCGGAGCTGGCTCATCGCGAGAGACGCGCCGATCAGCTCCATGCTTTCGCCGGAACGTTTGCGCAGATTAGACACTTCGCGCTTCAGCTTGGAGGTTTCCAGAGCGCGCTCGGCGACGAGAATCAGACGATCCGCCTTGAAAGGCTTTTCAATGAAGTCGTAAGCGCCGCGCCGGATGGCCGAGACCGCTGTTTCGATATTGCCGTGACCAGAAATCATGACCACCGGCAGATCGGGATGCTGCTTCTTGATTTCATCCAGCAGAGCCAGACCGTCAAGACGGCTGCCTTGTAGCCAGATGTCCAGAAACACCAGTCGCGGCACGCGATCACCAATAGCCGCCAGCGCACTGTCCGCATCGAAGGCGGTGCGGGTTTCATGACCCTCATCGCTGAGAATACCAGCTACGAGCTCCCGGATATCCGCTTCGTCATCAACTACAAGAATATCGGCTGCCATATCAATTCACCTGTCCAGCTATCTTTGTGTCGTCGTTTCCGTCGGCAGCCTCGGTTACACCGGCCTGCATATCTGGAAAGACCATCCGTATCATTGCGCCACGACCTCCGTGGAAATCCGCTGGCGCGTCATGCAATTCAAGATGTCCGCCGTGATCCTCGACGATCTTGCGGACGATGGCGAGGCCAAGCCCGGTGCCCTTCTCCCGCGTGGTCATATAGGGTTCAAGCAGCTTTTGGCGGTCGTCGCCCGGCAAGCCCTTGCCATTGTCGATCACGTCGACAATCAGATGCCCGTCAGTCTTATAGGACCGAATGAGAATATGCCCCTCGCCGCGATCCTCCTTCGGAAGAGCATCAATCGCTTCGCTCGCATTTTTGATGACATTACCGAAAGCCTGACCGATCAGACGGCTGTCAAAAGAACCAGTCAGCTTTTCCGGTCCAAAATCATTTTCGAACTTGATGTCGCTGCGGCTGACTTCGATCAGAAAAGATGCCTCGCGTAACGCTTCGCGCATATCCATCTGCCGCATTTCCGGCTTCGGCATGCGCGCAAAGGCGGAGAACTCATCGACCATGCGGCCGATATCACCCACCTGACGGATAATGGTGTCGGTGCATTGATCGAAGACTTCTCGGTCCTCGGTAATGACCTTGCCGTAGCGACGACGAATACGCTCGGCGGAAAGCTGGATGGGGGTCAGTGGGTTCTTGATCTCATGCGCGATGCGCCGCGCGACATCGGCCCACGCGGACGTGCGCTGTGCCTGCACGAGATCGGTGATGTCATCCACCGTCACGACATAGGAATGATCTTCCGATTCAACATCTTCGACCGTAACCTGAACGTTGAATGTGCGCGCCACACCGTTTCGCGTCATACTCACCTGCTCGCGATGGACCGGCTTGTCCGCAGTCCGTGCCACTTCAAACGCCTGCCCGACCTCAGGCGCGATGCTGCTCAAGCTCTTGCCCACTGCATCCTTCGAAACGACACCGAACATATGTTCTGCCGAACGGTTAAGAATCGAAATGGAGCCGTCGGTTTCAATGCCGATGACGCCCGCCGTCACGCCCGAAAGCACGGCTTCCGAGAAGCGACGACGTTCGTCGATCTGGTCCTTGGCCGCAATCAGCTCGTTGCGCTGGCTTTTCAGCTCTGCGACCATGTTATTGAACGTGCCGGACAAGGCCCCCACGTCGCCATCCGATGAACGAACCGGCACGGAAACGTCGAGGTCACCGGCGGTCACATCGTCAGCTGCACCGATCAGCAGGCGGATAGGGCGCACCAGACGATCCGCAACCGCGATACCGGTCCAGATGGCAGACAGAAGAACAATCAGCGTCAGACCAAAATACAAAAGTGCGAAGGCAATTTGCGTTGGAATACGGTTTGCATCCATGGCCTGATAGCGCTGCGTATTGGCTTCCATCAGACGCATGGCGTCTAAAATCTGCGGATCGACAGCACGGACTGTGTATAGAAAGACGTCCGGAATCTCGCGCATCTTGATGATTGCGCCGACGAAATTGAGATTACCGGGCGGAATGATGACAGGTTTGCCATCCGTTGCAGTTTTCAAAGCATCTTCCGTCGGCGGCGGAAGTCGCACTTCCATGCCGGTGTCGCTTTTCACCACGATGGAACCGTTTTCGCGCACCAGAAATGCGCCGAGCAGCCCGCGTCCGCGCGTCTGCAATGTCATCAACTCGATGAAGCCACCCCGGTCCAGACTGTAAAGCGTGCGTTGCGCATCCAGATCCTGCAGCATCGAATAGGACGTGCTTTGCAGATTGAGCGCCGTTTCGCGAATATATGCGGTCGTCAGGCTCTGTGACGAATTCACAATGTCGCGCGTGTTCGTGTCGAACCAGCGGTCGAGACCGAGATTGAGCGTTACCGATGCCACAATGGCGACCACGATTGCCGGAACAGCCGCGATCAGCGAGAATAAAGCGACAATGCGGACATGCAGCCGCGATGCCGCCTTGCCCGACCGCCGGGCCGTGACGATACGGTAGACCTCACGACAAATCAGCAAGATCAGGAACAAAATCAACGCGACATTGATGATGACCAAGACCAGCGTGACGGTGCGGTCAGGCGTAATAGGAGTAATACCGATTAGAATCGCAAACGAAATAGACGCCGTCACAAGCGCCGAGACAACGGTGATGATCCCCGGCAATGCAAGAAGTCTGCGCCCCTCGCCTTTGCGCGACGATTGTTCCGCCTTATCCATATCCGTGGTCAGATTCGCTTCGTTCATATTAACCATGATACCCAATAGCGTTGCATCTATGCAACGCATTGTGGCGAAAATGCAACGTTTGTTTTCGGAGATTGTTGATATTCACAGCACACACATCACGTGTGTCGGCCTCTTCGTGAAACGCCGGCACGGAGCAGCGGAACTTTTATTCCCCTCTTTCCAGCAGAGATTGGGAAAGGAAAGCGCTCAGCAAGGCCTTGAGAGGTTGTCTTTTCTTTGACGTTTGCCTGCAATAACTTCAAAATTTAGAATATGGAAACACCTCAGTACATATTCGTACTTATTGCGGTATCGCCCTTCGTGATCTGGGGTGCCATTCTTTATGGCCTCTCCGTTGCCGTGCCTTTAAAGAGTGCTCCGAGCGTGACCTTGTCCGACGAAGGAAGGATGAAAGCAACAAACAGACAATCGTTTGATCTGTCCGAGCTTCCGGATGTTGCTATCGAGCATTATTATATTCATCAGACTGAACGAACACCCTTTATTTCGAGCTGAAGCCCGTCATCTTAACAAAGAGATACAGACATAATTTCAGTTATCTACCACTGACGTGCAATATTGTCTGGAACCATTTGTAAAATGATGCATTCTGTTCGGCACAGCCAGTCCTTTGGCTGAGTGAAGTGTCCGACCACGTCTGATCAGACAATTCCCCGGTCGGGCCACCTGTTTTTACAACTGGAGTTGGACATGGGCATTTTCGACAAGATCAAGAGCGCCATATGGGGTCAGGCACAGGCAGCAACGCCTGCCACCGCAACGACCGCAACCGCCGCACCAAGCCAGACAACAGCAGCCGCACCATCCCCAACAGCAGCACCCGCGTCCACGGCGCCTGCCGCTACCGGTACTGTCGATGTCAGCGCTGTACTCGATGCGGCGGTGGCGAAGAGCGGCCAGAAGCTCAACTGGAAAACGTCTATCGTCGATCTGATGAAGGCGCTGGGGCTCGACAGCAGCCTTGAACACCGCAAGGAACTTGCCAAGGAACTTGGCTATACTGGCGACATAAGCGATTCCGCGACATTGAATGTCTGGCTGCCCAAGCAGGTCATTCAGAAGCTCAAGGACAATGGTGGTATTGTTCCTAGCGGCCTTTGATATTCCTGCTGCTAATGGAACATTTGGCCGCATAACGCGTTTTTAAACAGACGCTTGGAGCCAAGAGTTTATCTCGATGGATAAGCAGATGTTTCAGGCGTTTGTCGATAGTTCGAACGATCGATCCGATTTCTTGAAGCGTTTTCGTTTTTGAGACGCATACGCTTCGAAGGCCTGTTGTCATAATGTGCTTGTTTCTAAAGTGCGGTCCATTTCGGGCCCTATTCGGGAAGGCATGTTTCAAGGTTCGGCAGATGGATAAGCCGTTACCGAACCCGGATTAGAGGAGTGGATCACATGAGCGGTGCAGGCGTGGGTTGGATTGCTGCCATCATCATTGGCGGCCTTGCTGGCTGGATTGCTTCCAACTTCATGAATAGCAACACCGGCATATTCATGAATATCATTTTGGGTATCATCGGTGCTACGGTAGCCAGCTTCCTATTCGGCTTGCTCGGCGTATCGTTTGGTGGCTGGCTCGGCTATCTGATTTCAGGTTTCGTCGGAGCTTGTATACTCATATGGGTAGGACGAATGATCAGCTCATAGAACAAGGCGCCACTGGCGCCTTTTTTGTTTCCCTTTCGCCCAAACTATCTTGTCAGGTCTCGAACATGGCAAGCGTCCGCAACAATGTCTCGAACGTCACCGGCTGCCTCGGATCCTGTTGCGTGTCTGCGACCGCCTCGGTTCTTGAAGACGCCTTGCGCACACTGCTGGGGCTATAGCCAAACTGCTGTGTGAACGCCCGCGTGAAGTTGGCCGCAGAATCAAAACCCAAAGCCAGCGCCACATCTGCAACCTTTCGATTTTCGGATGCATCCGCCAGCATGGCGTGAGCGGCGAACAGGCGCCTTTGCCGAATATAGTTGAGGACCCCGCCCGACCCCTCGAAGAGCTGATAAAGATGCGTGCGCGAAATTGCCAGTTCACGGCTCAGCGCTTCTGGCGTCAAATCCCTCGACATAAGGTTTTTCTGGATAAACCGCCGCGCCTTGGTCATCAATCCCAATTGGGAAATCTGCTCGCTCACGTCGATTTTATTCACCAGCGGTGCGATTGTGTCGAATATGATCTGCCGCAGACTATCCCGCAACGCCGGCAAGTCTTCGTTGGTGACGCGATTGAGACCGTGTTCAAGGCTTGAAACAAAGTCGATCAACAATTTGGCGCGGTAACCGCCCAACGTAACATTGTTGCTGGACTCCGGCATGCCGCCGCGACCTGCAAACTGATCGACGGGGATAATCAGGGAAACGGACTCCGACGCGATCGCCCGCCCCCGAAATGGATAGCCGAACGAGCGCACATCGATCATGCCCGGCTCGCTCTCTGCCACACGACCATCCACCCCCGTCCAGCTATGTCCACTGCGCAAAAAGCCAATCTGCCAGTGGTCGATCGGGCTGAAACGCACCTTTTCCTTCGGACGTTCATAGCTGAATGCCGGTGCAGTCTGTTGGACAAGGAGCATACCGCCCAGATTCCACACGGTTTGAGAGGCTATAAATCCGTCGCTGGGGCGAACTCCATCCGGCAGGCGTATATCCAGCAAAGGTTGCATGTGTTGTTGCCAGGCAGCAAACTGTTGGGAAGGTTCGTAATATTCCGTCGTGAAGATCAGGGGTTCCAGAAGGTTACTGCCCCCAACAATTTCGCCCAATGGAGACACCGGCACGCGCACTGATTGTCGGCGCTCGACAAATTCTGACCTAAGATCTTGCCCAGTCTTGTCACTGTCGGCCGTCACGGCAATTCCTTGATTTCACCGCTTGATCAAAGCGATGCACTTTGTCTTAGACTTTAGGCTGAAATAATAACATTAGCAAAAAATTAAATAAATGGGATTCGCCCGGCCAAATATTAAATTCGTTTCATGTATAAAGCATGGAAAACTTGATATAATTATTCAATTTTAAAAATAGGCCAACACGACAAGTCCAGGAAATCCAAAATGTTAGGTAAAAACAGTCTCTAAGATCTTTTTTACCCGTGTTCGACATCTCCCTCGTATATTAGCACAAGCTAACAGTAGACAGGATACACCTATCGTGGGATATATACGGCTGCATCCCATTTGATGAAAATTGTCTTGAATTTCCGGCAAGAATATTAAATCGCACTTGCTAAAACACCTCCAAAATAACCAACAGGAGGCAGTCGCATGGACAATGTATTTTTCAATGCTGTACGCCGTGAAAGCGTAAAGTGGGTAGCAACAGCGGCAATAGGTCTTGCAGCTTCTCTGTGCCTGTCTGCAAATGCGCAGGCCAAAGATAAATACAAGCCGAAGAATGACACGCAGTCTGTTTACCTCGTCAAGTATCGCGTCAACAACGAAGTCCGTTACAATAAGAACCCAATGGGCAAGGTCATTAAAGTCTCGGCTTCGCAATATTTCGGCGGCAATTCCTATGTCTGCACGCCGAGTGGCTTTGGTCAAAAGTCGCGCTGCTTCACGCGTGACTAATAATGTTCGTGGTCTGGATCCGACATCTGCATCCGCTGCTATTCGAGGATGCAGATGTCGGTCTCCGCAGACCACCAGTCCGCCAACTTCGCTGATGCACTCCTAACGCACGAAGCTGGCGGACTGGTTTCCCCGCCTGATGTCGTTCTGCGCTAACGGGCCATTGCCTTTATGCGCACCAGTCCCTTGCCCACCAGATCGCCGCGCACGAGCTTTCGTGCTTCATCGGTTGGTTGCGAAGGATTGCTCTGGAAAACGTACCATTTGTCTCCGATAGAACGCTTTTGGTAAATCACGCCCGCTTTCTCGCGATGAAGAAAACAGGTCGTGTTTCCAACGCCACCGGATCTGTCACGCCAGTAAGCCTGCATGCAGAGCTTGCCGCCATTGGTGGCATACCAGCGTCCTTCGCCGTAAGACCAGGCTTTCCCCTTCTGTGACCAGGCTGAAAACTCATGGCCTTCCGCAGAAAAAAAGCCGCCGCCATCCTTCCATTTCCATGTCTTGCCCGCATAGATTCCCTCAAGGGCCTGTGCGGACATTGGTGATGCAGCAGCGGCCTGTCTGGCCGTTGCGTCGTCTACTTTTGGCTTGGGTGCAGCTTCGGCGGCACCGGCCATCAGGAGTACGGACAGCGCCGCACTCACAGCTGTGAAACGGATCGAAAACATTTTGCTTTCCTGTCCAATCGTTCGAGTTTCAGTTTAATCCAATGGGTGGTTCGCAACGCGCCAGTCAGGCCGTCCGACACCCCTTGGCCAAGGGTAGACTTCGCGGTCGTTAAAGTAGACAACGGCTGTCAGTTCCGGGAATTCAGGTTGAGGCTTGTTCGCCTCTGCTGCCCAGGCCCGAACATAGTCATCGCTGCCTTCATAGCCGAGTTCCGCGATCACGATCGGCTTGTTGAAGGCCACCACGCGGTCGTAACCGGGTTTCGCGCGCTCGACGAAACTGGTGGCGCGCCCGAGCTCCAGCTTGTCATAAGGTTCATAACCGAACACCGAGAGGCCGATCACATCCACAAATGCATCACCCGGATAATAGGCCTGAAGCCCTTCTTCGCCCTTCGGCGACCACATATATTTGGCGTTTGGCAGTGTTTTCCGGCAGACCGTCACGGCATGCTGATAAGCGGCGACGTATCCCTGCGGCGACCAGTAAGACCAGGTGAACTGGCCTGTCTTGTCATCCATTTCCTGAGCCCAGCGAATAGTTACCGGGCTTTTCAGCTTCGACGCCGCCGAGCAGACAGCGGCCATGTTGGAGTCGTAGCGACCATTCTCAATACCGCTCAGCAGTGCATCGGGTGCAACGCGCCAGTCGCGCGCCCATGACCATGGCTCGATGGTGATCAGCAGATCACGACCGCGTTCCCGCGCATAGGCATCAGCCGCACTCAGGCTCGTCAGATCCACATCTTCCCATGGCAAGAACAGATGTTCGATCTTCGAATTGGGATCATTGGTATAATCCCCATGCGGGTCATAAGCGCCGGGGGTGATCGACTTCGGCGTTATGACTGGTCGCTTGTCGTGGAACAGATTGCGCGTATCCACCGTCGCACCCGAAACACCGCTTGCGGCATAGACAGCGCTGGAAACGAATGCTCCGCAGAGCAAAATGGAAGCTATCTTGTAAGGGGTTTTCATGGCCCCCTCCCTTCTATTGTTTTGGCGTTTGCGGAATTTCTGCGTCCGCTTTCAATTCGCCATTCTTTTGTTCCGTTGAAAGACTGATCGAAATAAGCTTGCGCGCCTCGTCGTCCGCACGACCATCTGCGTGACGGAAGACATACCAGACGCCGTCGGGCTCGCGCTTCTGATAGACCACACCATCGCCGATACGGTGCGAAAAGCATGTCTTCACCGGAAACTTGCCCTTTTCGGTGTGCCAGTCAGCCTTGAAGCACATCCGCCCGGTCTCGGTAATCATCCAGCGACCTTCCGCCCAGGCTTTGCCCTTCTCGCCATCGACGCGCGCCGTAAAACGGCGATCCGTACTCACCATCTGGCCGGAACCGTCGGTCCACTGCCAGTTTTTGTCGCGGTAGAGCACATAGATTTCAAACGGCGTCATCACGCGCGTCCCGGCGGGAATATTATCGCCCGGCATGGTGGCTGCATCGTTGGCGCCTGCCGCGAGACCCGTCATGGCAGCCGTCAGTGCCACAAATGCCAGAGCCAGCTTGCTCCGGCGGTTAAGAGAGCGGCCAGCATCAAACATCGATAGTTTCATTTGATCCTCCCACAATTTTAAGATTGCGCGCGCCCGCCTGGGGTTCTTGTGGTTGGCGGACGCGCGCCTGCGGCAGCAAGTTTGTTGGTTTTATTTCCTGCCGCAGATGAACGGGGCGACCGATGGTCGAAACACGAAAGCCAAGCCTTTCGGCCATCGCCCGGGAAAAGACATTTCTGAGATCGACGAGAACAGGCTGGTGCATCAGCCGCTTCATGCGAACGAGGTCGAGCTTGCGGATGCTGTCCCATTCGGTCACGACAACGGCGGCGTCGGCATCGGCCACACAGTCATAGGCGTTCTCGCAAAACTCCACATCGCCGAGGATGCGACGTGCATTTTCGATGCCGACCGGATCATGCGCCTGAATACGGGCGCCAAAACGCTGCAAGGTTTCGATCAGCGGAATGGACGGCGCATCGCGCATATCGTCCGTATCGGGCTTGAATGTCAGCCCGAGCACGGCAATGGTTCGACCCTCGATATCGCCGCCAAGCGCATCCATGACCTTCAGCGCCATGCGGCGCTTGCGCGCTTCATTGGCTGTCACGGTTTCCTCGACCAGACGCAGAGCTACGCCATGGTCCTGCGCGGTGCGCAGCAACGCAATCGTATCCTTCGGAAAACAGGAGCCGCCATAGCCGGGACCAGCATTCAGAAAACTGGTACCGATCCGCTTGTCCAGCCCCATGCCCAAAGCCAGATCAGAAACGTCGCTTCCAACTTCCTCGCAAAGATCGGCGAGTTCGTTGATGAAGGTGATCTTGGTGGCGAGGAAAGCATTCGCCGCATATTTGATCAGTTCGGAGGTGCGGCGCTGCGTCACCACGATGGGCGTCTGGTTTGCTTCGAGCGCCGCGCTATAAAGCGCGACCAGAAGCTTGCGTGCGCGCTCGTCCTCCACGCCGATCACGACGCGGTCGGGTTCCAGAAAATCACGAATGGCGACGCCTTCGCGCAGAAACTCCGGATTGGATGCAACCGAGAATGTGCCGGGCTTGCGCACAGAGCCGATGATCTTCTGCACCACATCGCCGGTCCCGACCGGAACGGTGGATTTCACCACAACAACCGTGTTGTCATCAATGAGCGGCGCAAGTTCACGCGCCGCCATATAGACGAAAGACAGGTCCGCATCGCCATGGCCAGCCCGTGCAGGCGTGCCGACGGCGATGAGCACAAGCTCAGCGCCTTTGACGGCTTCGGCCAGATTGCAGGTGAAGCTGAGACGGCCGAAGGCAAAGTTGCGTTCGACCAGTTCGTCCAGCCCCGGTTCGTAAATAGGCACAACGCCGCGTTCCAGTCCCGTTATCTTCTGCGCATCCTTGTCCACGCAGACGACCTCATGTCCCCAGGCAGCGAAGCAGGTGCCGCTGACCAAACCGACATAACCCGTTCCAATCACAGCGATCTTCATAATAAGTCCCGCCTCTTCGCTAGTTGTTTTCGTTGTTGGACCCATTGGACGGTGTCTCACGCCAACGTGGGTTGAATATCGTTCTGTGAACATCTCGCCCGCCGACGCCTGCTCCAGCGACTGAGAACCGGTCTTCAAACAGGGTGAAACTCTTCGTGCCCCAGGCCAGCGCTTCGATGCCATCGCGTCCGCGTTCGGCAGTGGTGATACCTGTCACAGCCACGAGCACCATGAAGCTGCTGGCCAAGGCAGAGCGGTAGAACCCGCTCTTCGCACGCACCTTGTTTTCGCGGGCGTGCTGCACGATGATGACCACCATCAACATGAGATAGGCGCATGTGTTGATGATCGAGAATGCGTAGAAGCCGCGTATCTGGGCCGCGTCCTGCACCAGCAAAACCGGCAGGATGGAAAGCAGCGCGATCAGGCCATAGGGCGCCAGCAGACGAAACGGAACCGGATCGACTTCCGAAGCGCCTTTGGGCGTGACACGAAAATCAACGAATGAACCGGTCATCCAGTCGCGGATCGCAGCGAGTGTTCCCGCCATGGCCCACGGCCACCGTGCGAGCAGAAACAATGTGGCTTCCCAGCTGAATACCTTGGCGTCGACAGGACGGAAGGTCTTGCTTGACCGCCACCACAACGCCAGCAACAGCATCATGACCGACTGCGGCAGGAAATGGAGCAGAAAGTCGGGATAAGTCACGCTGACGAAATTGTCGCCGGAAACCAGAATGATGATGGGCAGCAGGAAACCCAGCAGCAGAAAGAAGGCGTAGAGTGGATACCACAGCTGCGAAAACAGAAACTGGAACTTGAGACGCAGCGGCAGGCGACCAATCAGCTTCGGCGTATACTGCAACAGCAGCATCACCAGACTGCGCGACCACTGAAACTCCTGTGTTACCAGATCGCCGAACGTCCGTGGACCGTCGCCATGCGCGATGGCATCCAGGGCATGGACACCGCGCCAGCCATGAGCGTTCATGAAAAGCGTGGTCGAGTGATCTTCGGCCGGCTCTGGTCCAAGACCGCCGATTTCCCTTAGCGCAGCCGTCCGCACTGCATAATGCGAGCCGATGCAGAGCGGGGCAAAGCCGCCATTGTAACCGGCCTGCAGGGAGCCATGCATGCTCGCCTCGACATAAAGGCGTCCGCGTGCCGACCAGCTTTCATGCGCATTTCGGTCGCAGATGCTCGGTGCTGAAACATACCCGACTGCTGGGTCCGCGAACGGACGCAGAATATTGTAGAGATAATCGGGCTCCGGCACATGATCGGCGTCGAGCTGCGATACGAAGTCATAACGGTCATAACCGTAATGATCGTAGAAGAATGCGAGATTGCCTTCCTTGCAGCGTGTACGGCGCGGCCATGTCTGCCGGTGATAGTCTGCACGTCCCTTGCGCGTCGATACGAATACGCCATGTTCGCGGCACCAAGCCAGCGTGGATGGCGACGGGTCTTCGTCCGCAAGCCAGGTATCGTGTGGCACGGTCTGCGCCAACATGGCCAGCAAGGTTTCCGCCACCACTTCAAACGGCTCGGATGGTGCCTTGGTAACCACCATTGCAACCCGGCTGCCTTCCGGCAGTCGCAGCGAGCCCGTCGGTCGCGAGGCATGAAAAAAGATCAGGATGAAATAAAGCGGCAGTATGGTCACCCAGGCCAGCAGCGCCGTGACCAGAATAGAACCAACGAGGTGGACGTGCTCGGCGCTGATCAGCCACCATTGCCAGAAATAGGCGATAGCCATGGCCCATGCGGTGATGCCGATGATATATTCCACCCGCTTGCGGCCCGTGAAAATCGGCGTCAGCAATGGTTCCTGATTATCTGCGACAGGAGCGACCCGAGGCGTTTTCATGATCGCGCCTCCAGACCGAAGAACGGAGCAGCGGTACGAATAATCGTATCGAGATCGGAATGAAGTGTCCTGAAGCCTAGCTTTTCTGCAGCTTCAGCCGGGTCAGCGTAGAGTACTGGCGGATCACCTGCCCGGCGTGCGCGCATTTCGACCGGCACTTGACGTCCCGTCACCCGCCCGATGGCATCGACGATTTCCTTGATTGACGTGCCGCGCCCGGTTCCAAGATTGAGAATCAGATTACCGCCGCCATTCACCAGATGTTCGACAGCCAGTACATGGGCCCGCGCCAGATCGACTACATGGATATAGTCGCGAATGCAGGTGCCGTCCGGCGTATCGTAATCATCGCCGAAAACTTCAAGCACATCAGCGCTTCCCGCAGCCGCCAGCATGGCGCGCGGGATAAGATGCGTTTCGGGATCGTGCTTTTCGCCCAGTTCCCCGTCGATATCCGCGCCGCACGCGTTGAAATAACGCAGCGCCGCATAACGCATCCCATAGGCTGTCGAATAATCGGCAAGCATATGTTCTGCGATCAGCTTGGTTCGCCCATAAGGATTGATCGGACGCTGCACCTCGCCTTCGCGGATCGGCAGGCGATCCGGAATGCCATAGGTCGCGCAGCTGGATGAGAAGATGATCGGACGACCGCCCGTCAAACGGCAAGCTTCCAGAAGCGATTGCGTGCCGCAGACATTGTTCTGGTAATATTTGGCTGGGTCGGTGACGGATTCACCGACATAGGCCGAAGCCGCAAAATGAATGACTGCAACAGGATCATAGGTCTCAATCGCTGCGATGAGCTTTTCCTGCGAGAGAATATCGCCTTCGACGAATTCGCCCCAACGTACCGATGCCTTGTGACCGGTCGACAGATTGTCATAGACGACCGGGGAAAATCCGTGCCCGGCCAAAAGCTTGGCCGTATGGCTACCGATAAAGCCAGCACCGCCGGCAACGAGTACGTTTCGCCTGGTCATCATGCCACCTCAACAAGCTCTCCCGAAGGTCGGACCAGCTGGCGCTCAAAGTAGGAAATCGTCGACTTCAGCCCTTCGGTGAGGGCAATCGCCGGTTCCCAGCCAAGCTCGCGCTTGGCAACGGTGATGTCCGGGCGACGCTGACGCGGGTCATCGGTTGGCAGCGGACGTTGTACAATCCGCGATGACGAACCGGTCAAAGCTATGATCTGTTCTGCCAGTTCACGCACCGTGAATTCGCCGGGATTGCCGAGATTAACCGGCGTGTGAATGGCAGGCTGACTGCCCATCAAGCGGCAGAAGCCTTCGATGAGATCATCGACATAGCAGAAGGAACGCGTCTGGGAGCCATCGCCGTAGATGGTGATGTCATCGCCCTTGAGGGCTTGCACGATGAAGTTGGATACGACGCGGCCATCATCCGGGCGCATGCGCGGACCATAGGTGTTGAAGATACGCACGATGCGAATATCGACGCCGTATTGCTTATGGAAATCGTAGAACAGGGTTTCAGCCGACCGTTTGCCCTCGTCATAACAGGAGCGCGGACCAAACGAATTGACGTTGCCCCAATAGGATTCCGGCTGCGGATGCACCTGGGGATCACCATAGACTTCAGATGTCGAAGCCTGAAAAATCCGTGCCTGATAATGGGCGGCCAGTTCCAGCAGATTGAGCGAGCCGATAACGCTCGTCTTCATGGTGTGCACCGGATCGGCCTGATAATGCGGCGGCGAAGCCGGGCATGCCAGATTGTAGATTTCATCAACCGGCAGATCGAGCGGATGCACAATGTCATGGCGAACGAAGCTGAATGTGTCATAACGCAGCAGATTGCGCAGGTTTTCGATACGCCCCGTGGAAAAATTATCGACGCAGATAACGAAATTGCCTTCGCGCAGAAGCCGCTCGCAAAGATGCGATCCGAGGAAACCCGCACCGCCAGCAACAAGAATCCGGCGTGTCGGCATACGTTCTGCAAATATACTCGAAGATTTGAAGATGATGCTCACAAAAACCTCCCGCGATACTCATCCGGTTTATGTCAATTCTTCAAATGCAAAGGACATCCCCCAGCGTCCACATAGCAGCGGCCACTTTGAACATTGTTTTCGGATGCCCTTTATTAGATGATTGACGATAACCGCACGGACTGGCTCTGTCGTTAGCGTAGAATCCTGAAACTTATCCGCGCGTCCAAATCTTCATAGAAACGAGACGAAAAGACTTTTCTGCCGAGAAAATTGAAATGCAGGCGATCTTAGCCCCAAGAATTGACAGTGAAAGGTCCCGAAGCCGCTCGTTAATAACCACCGGTCCGGGAGCATCTGGCGTTTCATGCAGTTCGCGTCAGATTTAGCTTGGTTTATGAAAATAAGTCATTGATGCGATTGCGAGGTTCAGCTAGAAACGCGGCAGAACAGGCTTTCAGCCGTCCAGTTTGCACCCGTAGCTCAGCTGGATAGAGTGCTGCCCTCCGAAGGCAGAGGTCACAGGTTCGAATCCTGTCGGGTGCGCCATTTTCCAGATAGCTCTAAAATTTGCTCAGGTCGGCTGTAGCCAGCCGTCGATACCTTCGGCTGCGGCAACGCCCATTGCGAAACAGGCCGTCAGAAGATAGCCCCCAGTGGGCGCTTCCCAATCTGCCATTTCACCCGCAACAAAGATGCCGGGCATTTTCCGCAGCATCTGCTTCTGATCAATCTCATCCCACACGATACCGCCAGCCGAAGAGATAACTTCTTCGATCGGTCGGGTACGCAGCAGCGGAACGTGCAGCGCCTTGATGGCGTGTGCGAGCTTATCAGGATTTTTATCCCGTAGAAATTCCGCGACAAGCGCTGCCTTCACACCGGTCAGGCCAGCGCCCTTACGCAACAGATTGCCAAAGCTTAGCTTGCGGTCGTGCCGTTCCAGATCAGCTTTCAGACGCTGGACACTACGCCCTGGTGCAAGATCCAGCACCAGATCAGCCTGCCCGTTTGCCGCCAGGGCGTCTCGCAAAGCTGCGGCATGAGCATAAACAAGGCTGCCTTCGACCCCCGTCTTGGTGACAACGAATTCGCCCTGAGTCGTACCGGCAGCGCTCGTGATGGTGACGGATTTGACTGGCTCGCCTGCAAAACGGCTCACCAGATGCTCACTCCAGGCGACATCAAACCCGCAATTTGCGGAGCGCAACGGCGCAATCGTAATGCCCTTCTCGGCAAAATGCGGGACCCAGGCGCCATTTGAACCGAGTTTCGGCCAGCTTCCGCCGCCAAAAGCAAACAGCGCAGCATCGCATTCCACTGCTTCATGGCCATTGGCCGCTTCCACAACAGGAGTATTGCCATCAAAGCCCACCCAGCGATGGCGCGTCAACACCCGCACGCCTTGCGCTTCCAGACGACGGCCCCACGCGCGCAGAAGCGGTGAAGCTTTCATCGCCTTTGGAAACACCCGATCCGAGGAGCCCACAAAGGTTTCAGCGCCAAGCCCGTCAGCCCAGTCGCGCAATTCATGAGGCCCAAAGTTTTGCAGCATTGGTAGAAGCCGGGCATTGGCCGCGCCGAAACGGGTTGCGAAGACCGCAAAATCTTCCGCATGGGTAATGTTGAGGCCGGATTTTCCAGCCAGCAGAAATTTCCGTCCAACGGTCGGCATCTGCTCATAGACGGTCACGGCGTATCCGAGCGCGGATAGTTTTTCGGCTGCAATCAGTCCGGACGGACCGCCGCCGAAAACCGCGATGCGGCGGCTACCCATAACTGTCTTGCCGGAACGTCGACCTCAAATCCATCAGTCCTGCTTCTCCAGCATTTCCTTCACAGTCGTCGCCAACTGCTTGAGCGAGAACGGCTTTGGCAGGAAGCCGAACTTGGCGTCCGCAGGCAGATTGCGGGCGAAAGCGTCTTCCGCATAACCGGAAACAAATACGAATTTGATATCCGGATAGGTCTTGCGGAGTTCACGCAACAGTGTCGGGCCGTCCATTTCGGGCATAACCACGTCGGAAACGACGATATCCACCTCGCCGCCCAGCTCTTCCATGATTTCCAGCGCTTCCACACCGGAAGCCGCTTCATGCACCGTATAGCCGCGCGACTGGAGTGCGCGCACGCCGCCCATACGCACGGCATCCTCGTCTTCCACGAGCAGAACCGTGGCGGAACCGGACAGGTCGGTTGCCTTTTCGACCTTCTTTTCCTTGACTGCAACAGGCGTGTCTTCGGCGCTCGTCTCCACGATGAGGCGCGGCAGGAATATCTTGAAGGTCGTTCCCTTGCCGACTTCGGAATCGCAATAGATGAAGCCGCCTGTCTGTTTGATGATGCCATAGACCATCGACAGGCCAAGACCGGTGCCCTTGCCCACTTCCTTGGTGGTGAAGAACGGCTCGAAAATCTTCTCCAGCACATCGGCTGGAATGCCGGTGCCGGTGTCTTCCACCTCGAAGACGACATAGTCGGCTTCTGGAAGATCGCGATAATTGAGCTTTGCCGCTTCATGGACAGGCACGTTGCGGGTCCGCAGCGTGATTGCACCGCCTTCCGGCATAGCATCGCGAGCATTGACAGCGAGATTGACGGCAACCTGTTCGAACTGGCCCAGATCAGCTTTGACCGGCCACAAATCGCGACCATGATCGATCTTGAGTTCGATATCCTTGCCGACAAGGCGCGCCAGCAACATGCGCAGATCGGCCAGAACATCGGTGAGATCAAGCACTTCCGGACGCAGCGTCTGGCGGCGCGAGAACGCAAGCAGCTGGCGCACAAGCGAAGCCGCGCGGTTGGCGTTCTGCTTGATGTTCATGATGTCCGGGAAAGACGGATCAGATGCGCGATGATTGGTCAACAGCAGGTCCGAGGACATGATGATCGCCGTCAGAACATTGTTGAAGTCGTGCGCGATGCCGCCGGCAAGTTGACCGACAGCCTGCATTTTCTGGCTCTGCGCCATCTGGTTTTCGAGCGCTTTCTGCTCCGTCGTTTCAACGGCGGAAATGATTGCGGCTTCTTCCGACGATTCCCCGCCCATATCACTGACCGGGCTCATATAGAAACGAATATGCCGTTCCTCATTGCCCGGAAGCACCGTGTCGACGGGTGAAATGCTGGCCTGCCCGGCAAAGGCCGCAGCCAGTGCCTTGGTGAAAACCTCGCGGTCGCGTTCGTGTACGACATTTTCGAGCTTCACGCGCCGGTCGACGGAATCACGATCCACGACTGACGAGAAAATGTCGAGGAAGCGCGCATTGGTGCGCAGCGTGTGGCCTTGCGCATCGACGGCGGCAATGGCCATCGGCGCGGAATTGAAGAAGCGCGTGAACCGCACTTCCGCCGAACGCAGCGCTGCGGATGAATCATCCCCCTCCGCACGATCCAGAACGATGGTGCGGCTTGTGCCGCGCGTGCCGTCGCGCGCCGCCTGCACTCGATGATAAAAGCGCACGGCGAGGCTCTGGCCGTTGCGCTTGATGAGATCGAGATCGATCACCGTGTTGCGGCTGGTGCCAGGTTCGGCCTTGACGGCCTTGATAAGTGCCATGCCGCTGCCCGCAACGATCTCGTTGAGCGTCAACGAACCCGGTGTGAAGGCCGTGAGATCCACGCCCAGCCATTCCGCCAAAGTGGCGTTGAGATAGATGATGCGGCCCGACGGATCGGCGGAGAAGAAGCCTGCCGGTGCATGATCGAGATGGTTGATCGCTTCCTGCAATTCCTGAAAGAAGCGTTCCTGTTCGGCGCGTTCCTCCGAAATGTCGGCAATCTGCCACGCGACGAGCGGGCCTTTGTAATCCTGACCTGCTTCGATGGGGCGAGCCTTGATCCGATACCAGACCGGAGCCAAAGACCCGTGCGCCTCGCGCGATAACCCGCCGGAGAGCCTCACTTCTTCCTGCCCAGAAAGACCGTCGCGCACTGCATTTGTAAGACGGTAGATCGCGTCGGATGCTGCCGGTTCCGCCGTCAGAACATTGTCGAGCGAGCGGATGCCGTCCGCAGTGGCGACGCCGGTCATATTGGCATAGGCCTGATTGGCATAGACGATCTGACCGCGAGAATCGGAAATGACCGTGCCTTCCGGCTGCGAATCCATGAAGGAACGCGCCAGATCCTGCCCGCCTTTCCGCTGGCTGAACTGTATGAGGCCTGTGGTCGCGCCCAGAAGATAGAAGACGCCGACCATAGATAGGATGCCCATCAGGATGAGCGCGAAGCCATCGCCGATCCGGTCGCGAAACAGGAAATAGACAACCGCCAGCCCGGTCAGCAGGAGGCCGACGATCAGCAGACGCAGCGCGCCGCTGGAATTGCGCTTCGGTGTGACGAGCGGTTTCGGATATGCGTTGTCCGTCTGTCGAGACATCAAGCCCACCGACCTTCCATGCTGCATGACTGTTCTCCGCACGCAACGACTGCGCCGCGCATTGTTTCAATCAGCCAAGACGTCTTTTCACTCATTAAGCAATCCGATCCTGTCGCCACCCATTTCCTTACGCGTTCTTCCTAAACGATCGCGCAGTGGGGCGAAACGCCATGCATCTGGGTATATCCGATTCGCAGAATGCGTTAATCGGCGAGCAGCACAAGCGTTGCTACACGGAAACGGTGTAAACTGGGGCGTTTTTCACTGTTTTGGTTGGGGATCATAGATTTCCCGTAATTCAATGGAACATTCCCAAGGCTTGCAAATTCAATTACTGTCCTGAAAATGCAAGTTACGCGATGATGCGGAATGTCGGGGGATGCGCAATCTCCGTTTCATCAGCGTTTTTCGAATAGTGAATTTAAGAGGGTATCCGCATGAAGGAATGGCTCAGCGGCATCGTTGGAGAAAGCGCGGCTAATATTGTCGGCTTTGTGCTTATATTTGCGATCATTCTCGGCGGAATTTTCGTTGTCTTGAGTATTATCCGCCGTTTCAGCGGCGGCAGCTTCACATCGAACGGGCGGTCGCGCCAGCCCCGCCTTTCCGTCATGGATGCCGCGGCGGTGGATAGCCGCCGCAAGTTGGTTCTCATTCGACGCGATGATGTTGAGCACCTGCTGCTCATCGGCGGACCGACCGATGTGGTGGGCGAACAGAATATCGTCATGGAATCACGTGCGCATGCCCGCGTGCAGACCTCGCGCATCGAGCCGGAACATATCGAGCGCTTTCGCCAGCACGAGGCGACGATTGCCAGCGATGTAAGCGAGCGCCCTGCTCTGTCATCACATAACTCCGCGCCAGAATCAGCGCCGGAAAAGGATGAAGCGATCCAGCTCAGCTCGGCTATCGAGACGCCGGTCTATCGCAAGCCGGAACCGCCGAAGGAAGAGCCCGTTCGGCAGGAAGCCCCGCAGGTTGTTGCGCCACGTGTGTCGCCACGCCCCCCACTGGCACCGACTGTTGCTCCCGCGGCCCCGCAGGCACCTGCCCGCCCTCCGGTCGCACCACCTGTACAGGCAGCACCGCAGAACCGTCCGCAACCGCGACCCGCACCAAATTATCCGCCGCAGCCCCGCACCGTGCTTCCAGTCCAGCCGCCGCAGCCTTTGCAGCCGCCTGCACGCGCTCATCCTGCCTATCCGCTTAGCCAGGTATCGCGCGGCGTAGTCAGTTCCACGTCGAACTTGGGGACCACCGCCGCGACAGCTGGCGCTGCTGCTGCAACGGTCGCCGCGGCAACTCTCGGCAGCATCGTGCCGGAGCGTGAACCGGCTTCCGCACCAACAACCGCGCCTACACCGCCGCTTGATGTAACCAGCCCATCCGTTTCGTCCACCGTAACGCCGGATTTTACCAATATAGCCGAACCGAAGCGTGTCGAGCCGGAAGTGACGGTCGCAGCACCGGTTCAATCGACACCGGCAACAGGAACGGAAGACGATGGCCTCGAAGGACTGGGCGGTGCATTGCACGACGCGATCATGGCCGATCTTGAAACAGAAGCTGCGCCGGTGAAGGAAGAAGCGTCTGAATCGGAAACGGATCTGACAGCTGATTTCTTCGAGAACGAACTTTTGAGCTCGCTCGACATCTCGGCAGCCGACGACACGCCTTCGGATGACATCGAAGATGAGATGGAAAAGCTTCTCGGCGAACTGACGAAAAACGAAACCCGCCCATAAACGAGCGCTCGTCGTTTCGCCATCCACGCGCCAGCGGTTATGCCGCTGGCGTTTTCGTTTTAGGAACATACAAAACAAAAGGCTGCGGTTGCCCGCAGCCTTCGAAATTTCTCAAACCAACGTTATGTTCTTAATCGTCGCGATAAACTTTTTCACGACGCTCATGACGTTCCTGCGCCTCAATAGACAATGTCGCGATTGGGCGTGCATCCAGACGCTTCAGGCTGATGGGCTCGCCGGTTTCTTCACAGAAACCATACGTGCCTTCGTCAATTCGGCTCAAAGCCGCATCAATTTTGGAAATCAGCTTCCGCTGTCTGTCGCGAGCCCTAAGCTCAATTGCCCGGTCCGTTTCGGAGGATGCCCTATCCGCCAGATCGGGATGGTTTGCATTTTCCTGCTGTAGCGCATCAAGCGTTTCACGCGCTTCGCGCAGAATATCATTTTTCCAAGCGATCAGTTTCGCTCGGAAGTAAGACTTCTGCCGTTCATTCATGAACGGTTCGTCTTCAGTGGGCCTATAGTCAAGGTCGATTAATTCACTCATTCTGAATCACCCCACATCTAGGAGACGCGTGCGGTTATATAAGTCCATCGTCCAGTCGACACAACATCAAAGAAACGTATCCCACTACTTTTTAGTGCATCAATTTTGTGTGTATTTGCAAAAAATTTGTGCAAATAAGGCGTCCCATAGATACGCCGCCCATTATGTCTGCAGGATGACGGCGGCGATTAAATTTAGATTGCAATGGGAAACATGAATTCACAATTTCAGATTTCGTTGCTCTATCATGCCCAATAAATCGGCATAAATCCGCTGTGAACAACGTCAGGCAACGGTGGAAAATTACACCTCACAGCACAGCGAGCGCGCATTCTAACGAAAATCATGGCAAAACATCCGTGTAGCCACGTTCGGGACGGTATGATGAGTCGATTGCTTCTCCTACGACATGCCAAAGCCCTCTGGGCAAAGCCCGGAATGAAGGATTACGACAGACCGCTCGATGTGGAAGGCCAGACCGCGCTCGATCGGCTCGCCCAAGCGATGCGCGCAGCAGACCTCGTGCCTGACCGTGTGGTGCTGTCCGGTTCCTGCCGCACACGGGAAACGGCCTCCGGCCTGCTGACGAGACTGGGCGTGGAGGTGGAAACCATCATAGACGACGAAATCTATAGCGGCGGCGCGGCAGAATATCTCCGATCCATCCGCGCGCATGGCGATGTCGAAACGCTGATGCTGGTCGGACATAATCCGAGCATGGAAGATCTGGCGCTTGCATTGTGCGCCAAAGGCGACCCGGACAGCCTCGACCGGCTGCATGCGGGTTTTCCCACCGCCGCGCTCGCCACCATATCCTTTCCAGAAAAGCTGAGCGATCTCAGCCGCGAACACGGATTTCTTGAAAGTTTTCCGCAGCCATGAGCTCTGGACAGTGGGCCTGCCGCGCGCTCTTCTTGCGAAACAGGTTCCTCATCTTATTTATAGCGTGAATTGGGTCTCACCCTGCGAGGACATCATTGGCAAAGCTTACCAGTATCGGCGATGAAGCCAAAATCGCGCTGGACACATTGACGGAACGTGCGACCGGGCTTCTTTCTCCGTCGCTGCGCCTCGGTGTGACGGGCCTGTCCCGCGCCGGTAAAACGGTTTTCATCACCGCACTGGTCCATAATCTTGTTCATGGCGGCAGACTGCCGATGTTCGAAGCTTATAAGTCGGGGCGGATTTCCCGAGCGCTTCTGGAGCCGCAGCCCGACGACGCTGTTCCGCGTTTTCAATATGAAGAACATCTCTCGGCCCTTATCGATGAGCGCATCTGGCCGGATTCCACGCGCGCCATTTCGCAGCTTCGCCTGACTATTGAGTATGAAACCGCATCGGCATGGGGACGCTGGCTGTCGCCCGGACGACTTTCTGTCGATATTGTCGATTATCCGGGTGAATGGCTGCTCGATCTGCCTCTGCTCGGCAAGAGCTATGCCGAATTCAGCGCGGATTCTTTCGCGCTCGCCAACGAACCGACCCATATCGATCTGGCCCAGCCCTGGTTGGCGGAAGCTGCCTCGGTCGATCCGACCGAAAAAGCGGACGAATTGACGGCGCAGCGGCTGGCAAAAAGCTTCACCGCCTATCTGCGGGCAGGCAAGGCTGACGAACGTGCCTTGTCCACCCTGCCACCCGGACGGTTCCTGATGCCCGGCGATCTCGACGGCTCTCCCGCGCTCACCTTTGCACCACTGCCCAATCTTGCACCGGAAGACATTAAGGCCGGATCGCTCGCCGCCATGATGGAGCGGCGCTACGAGGCCTATAGAACCTATGTCATAAAGCCCTTTTTTCGCGAACACATTGCGCGACTGGACCGCCAGATCGTGCTGATCGACGCGATGCAGGCCATGAATGCCGGGGGAGCAGTGGTCGCGGACCTTGAACGTGCACTGACAGACATTCTGTCCTGTTTCCGGCCCGGACGCTCCAATCTGCTGACCGGCTTTATCCAGCGCCGCATTGGGCGCGTTCTGGTAGCCGCAACCAAGGCCGACCATCTGCATCATGAAAGCCATGATCGTTTGCAGGCGATTGTCCGCCGTCTTGTGGAACGCGCCATCGAGCGCGCTAACTTTTCAGGCGCTGATATCGATGTTCTGGCCATGGCTGCGGTGCGTGCAACGCGGGAAGCGACCGTCACACAGGGAAAAGAGGTTCTTCCCGTCATCGTCGGGACACCGCTCAAGGGTGAGCGTATCGATGGCGAGATATTCGACGGCGAAACAGAAACGGCTATATTTCCCGGTGACTTGCCAAAGAATCCTAATGCGATTTTTGAACAGGTTTCCACACCGGATGATCCCGCCATTCGCTTCGTACGGTTCCGCCCCCCGCGCCTTGAGCGCACCGCCGAAGGTGTGACGCTGTCGCTCCCCCATATAAGGCTGGACCGCGCCCTTCAGTTCCTGATCGGAGATCGTCTGGCATGAGCGATGACACACCGCGCAAACCGACCTCCTTCAAGGTTGATGCTCCGCCACGCGCAAAACCCCTCCCGGAAGCTCCAGACGAGACGCCACGCCGACCTCGTGCCGTCAAGGATCTGGAGCAGATCGTCGTGGAGCCCGATATTTTCGAACTCAGCGACGAAGAAGCCGCCGAACTCGAAATCCTTGATCCAGCTTTCGAAGCGCCCAAACGCAAAGGCTGGTTCAGCGGATGGTCGCTCGGAAAAATCCTGACCGGCGCCTTGGGTATTCTGGTGTCCTTCACCATCGGCATCTGGACGGAAGACCTTATTCAGGCGCTATTCGCCCGTGCCGACTGGCTTGGCTGGACCGCACTGGCAGTGGCGCTCGTCGCCCTCGCCGCGTTCATCGCCATCATCACCCGGGAATTGCTAGCCCTGCGACGGCTCGCCTCCGTGCAGCATCTGCGCAAGGATGCAGCAGACGCCGCCGAGCGTGACGATATGGCTGCCGCCCGCAAAGCTGTCGATGACTTGCGCGCCATTGCAGCCAATCTGCCGGAAACGGCGCGTGGACAGCTCCTCGATAGCTTGACCGACGACATTATCGACGGGCGCGACCTGATCCGGCTTGCGGAGACGGAAATTTTGCGCCCGCTCGACCGTGAAGCGCGCGCCCTCATTCTCAACGCATCGAAGCGCGTATCGATTGTGACGGCGATCAGCCCGCGGGCGCTTGTCGATATCGGCTATGTGATTTTCGAATCGGCGCGGCTCATTCGCCGGCTGTCGCAGCTTTATGGCGGCAGACCGGGCACACTGGGCTTCATCAAGCTCGCACGGCGCGTTCTTGCCCATCTGGCCGTCACCGGCACACTTGCCATGGGCGACAGCGTGATCCAGCAGCTGGTCGGTCAGGGTCTGGCGTCGCGGCTGTCGGCCAAACTCGGCGAAGGCGTGGTCAACGGCCTCATGACAGCGCGGATCGGCATAGCGGCAATGGACGTCGTGCGCCCCTTCCCGTTCAACGCCGAAAGACGCCCCGGCGTCAGCGATTTCATCGGGGATCTGGCCCGCGTCAATTCCGATAGAGCCGCTGCATCGAAGCCCGACAAGGCATCAGCGCGTAAAACACAGCAATGAGTTTTCGGGAAAACAGACCGACTTTCAGCCCGATGAAAACCAAGCGTTAACCATTCAAGACGATTATTAGCAGACAGAAATCCTGCATCAGAATCGAGTGATCTGGTCGTTTGGCACAAACCTGTTTCGATGTTGCCCACCCAGTCCGATTGTTTCTGATATTGCCGGTCATTCCGGCTTTTTGCAGCGTATGACACGACATTCGGTCGTGACATGCTGACCAACAATGATTAGGAATAGCGTCCAGTTGAGGTCGCAAATTCCGGGACAGAGCCGACTATGAAGAATTGCATCGCTGCCTGCCTGACGCTGCTGCCCGTCTCGCTTTCCGCTGCGCCGGTTCTGGCCGCAGACAAGGACAAGCAGTTTTTCCAGACGATCGAAGGCCAGTGGTCCGGCCCCGGTGAAATCGTTGCCGGCAAGTACAAGGGCACCAAGTTCGTCTGCAATCTCGCTGGCTCCACGCCGGATGATGCGGTGGGCATGACGCTGGATGGCACCTGCCGCGTCGGTGTCTTTTCGCAGCCTATGAAGGCGACCGTTACCCGTGTCGGCTCCGGTTATTCCGGTAAGTTCAACGACGGTTCGGAAGGCAAAGGCCTCGACGTAACGTCGGGTTCCGTCAGCGGTAACAAGATGGTTTTCGGCCTCAATCGCAAGCAGCTGAACGGCGCCATGCTGGCTCGTGTTTCCGATCCGAACACGATGAATGTCACCGTGTCCGTGCGTGTCGAAAAAGAACTCGTTCCGGTCATCGGCATGAGCCTTAAGCGCATTGATAATGTCGCTGTCGGCAGCATCGCCAAGAACTGATTTTTACAGTTTTATTGGTTCCACCAGCCCGCATCTGTGCGGGCTTTTTCTATTTCGGATAACGGCACATCGGCTTTCCACGCAGCAACCGTGCGTCCGGCTACCTTCAGTGACGGTGCGATATCGTTGAGCGGTACGAGAACGAAGGCCCGCTCCTGCATACGCGGATGCGGCAGCTGAAGTTCCGGCAGCGCCATCGCAACAGGCTGCCCGGCAGCATCTTGCATCGCAAGAATATCGATATCGATAATGCGTGGTCCCCAACGCTCCAGCCGCACACGTTTCAGCGAGCGTTCCACATCGAGACACGTTTCAATAAGTTGAAGCGGTTCCAGCGTGGTTTTTACCTCGGCGCAGGCATTGTGAAACCATGCTTGATCGGTCTTTCCCCATGGTGGAGTGCGATAGACAGACGAAACAGCCACGACGTTTGTATCGGCGCGCGCATCCAGCATGCGCAACGCCTGGGCCATCGAAATAACGGGATCATCAATATTCCCGCCAAGGCCAAGCCAGGCGCGATAAGGTCCAGGGGCAGCACTCACTGGGGATAGACCACCGTCACTTCGACATGATCAAGAACGCCCGGCACTGGAGCGTTAGGCTTGCGGACGGTAATTTCCGCACGTTTAATCTGCGGAAACCGCTTGCTCAGAGCCTTGGCGACATCAAGCGCCAGCGTCTCGATCAAATAACGCTGGCGACCGGTGATAATTTCCTCGATCACTGTGAAAGCCGTCCCATAATGGACCGTACCTTCAATATCGTCGCTTTCCAGCGCATTCCCCGGATCAACATCCAGAACGGCGTCGACATAAAAACGCTGACCGAGTTTGTGTTCTTCGTCGAAGACGCCGTGGTGCGCAAAGAATGCGCAATTCATAATCCGGATCGTGTACACGGCTTCACTTTCTCATATTCTCGCTGCGTTTCACTTGCAGGATAGCATCCGCAACTGCAAGAGCGTCTCTATTAAAAGCGACATTGTGAACGCGAAAGATGTCGGCTCCTGCCAGTCGCAATGCCACCGAAGTCGCAGATGTAGCTATATCACGCTTCAGAGGATCGGTCTCACCTGTGATCGCACCCACAAAGCGTTTGCGGGAGGTGCCGACCAGCCACGGATAGCCAAAACGCTGCAACTCCTCCATCCGCGCCATCAAAACCACGTCGTCTTCGACAGTCTTGCCGAAGCCGAAACCCGGGTCGAGAACAATGCGGGATCGATCAATATCTGCCGCTGCCGCGATCTCCAGCGACGTGTTCAGAAAGACAGCGCGATCCTCGATCACATCAGGATCAGTTTCCCGGTCGCGGGTCGTATGCATGATGACAAGCCCCGCCCCGGTGTCGCGGGCAACATCGGCAATATGTGGTTCGCGCTGCAAGCCCCAGACGTCGTTGACGATATGCGCGCCAGCCTCCACTGCCACCCTGGCGGTTGAGGCCCGATAGGTATCAACCGAGATAATGCAGCCGAAACGTTCCGTCAGCGCCTTGATAACCGGAACGACGCGGCCCTGTTCAGTTGCTGCGTCCACACTCTCTGCGCCGGGTCTGGTCGATTCTCCGCCAACATCGATGATGGTCGCGCCATCCTCGATCATCTTTCCGGCAGCAGCGAGCGCTGTTTCGAAATCGCTATGATGCCCGCCATCGGAAAAGGAATCCGGCGTGACATTGAGAATGCCCATGATCACGGACTTTTCCCCGAACTCAAGGCTACGCCCGTGAGCCAGATGCCAGATTTTCGCCATTTCCGGATATTCCTGTATAGATGCTAATTAAGGCCCGCGATGCAACCAAGCTGGCCGAATGTCATTTAACCAAAGCGTTATAGTTCTCTTGACGTTTGCATGCCAAGCTGCGACGGCAAAATATGAGTTTATTCAGAGTTTAGAAAAAAGGTGCCAGAATATGATTTTCAAAAAGCGGATTCTGGCTATTGGCGCAGTTCTTGCAATCGTTGCATCTCAGGCCGACGCCGCAGCGATCTTCCGTGAATTCAAATATTACACCATCAATGGCAAGACAGCCGCGGAACTCGATAAGGCGCTATCCCGCAGCGGCCCCTTTTTGAAGAAAACAGGACAACATCATCCGGGCGCCGCGGAAATCCGCTTCGACGCCAAAGTCCGTTACGGCCGCGCAGCAGGCAAGGCCTGCAAGGTGCAGGACGTTTACGTCAATGTTCACGCAAAAGTCTCGCTGCCGCGCTGGGCGCAGCGCCGCAAGGCGACAGCGGAACTGGCACTGATCTGGGACACGCTTTATCAGGACATTCGCCGTCACGAGGAAAGCCATATCGTCATCGCGCGCAGCCATGCCAGCGAGATGGAACGCCAGATTCGCGCGCTGCCGTCCCGCTCAGACTGCGCTGTTTTGCGCAAGGATATCGACAAGGTTACTGCGCGTCTCATGGAAGCGCATGACGAAGCCCAGCAGCGCTTCGACCGCGTCGAGACCATTAATTTTGAAAAGCGTTTTGAGCGCCTTTTGACCTATCGTCTTGAAAAGATGAACCAGCTGCCGCGCTGATTACGGGGATCCGGCTTTCTGTAATCTCTTGCGCACGGCCTGCGTCATGAGAGCGGCTTCATGAAAACCGGACAAGATCAGCTTCAGTTTGCCCGGATAATGGCAGGCATCGCCAATCGCGTAGATATCGGCCTGTGATGTTGCGAAGCTCTCGGGCGAAACAGCAATCGCATTGCCTGCCCGCTCCAAGCCAAGTTCGGCCAATGGATCGGGGCGAACGATCTGACCGTCCGGTCCGAACGCCCCCAGACCAGAAGCGATCACTACGGCGTCAGCCGCAAATGAAGCATCGTTGTCCGTCGTCAGGACAAGGCGATCTCCAGCGCGTACCAACGCCGTAACGGTCTGACCATAATGAAATTTGGGTTCGTAAGGTTCGATCTGTTCTAGGAGCCGCGACACCAGCTCGTCACCCATGATCGTTGGGAAACCCGGAATATCGAAGATTGGCTTATCAGGGTAAAAGACAGAACATTGTCCGCCCGGTCCATCAAGCGCGTCGATAAGCTGACATCTGAACCCGAACAGGCCAAGCTGGAATACGGCGAAGAGTGCCACCGGCCCTGCTCCGATGATCGCTATATCGTTTCCTATACCGATCCCCGGAGCCGCCACCATTTTCTTAGTTCTGGCGTTCCGGCACCTGCACGACGAGACCGTCGATAGCATCGGTCACCCGGATCTGACAGGACAGACGCGAAGTTGGACGCACCTCATAGGCGAAATCCAGCATGTCCTCTTCCATCGGATCGGGTCCGCCAACTGTTTCCGTCCATTCTTCGTCAACATAAACGTGGCAGGTCGCGCAGGCGCAGGCGCCGCCGCATTCGGCATCAATGCCCGGAATGCCATTGCGAATGGCCGCTTCCATCACGCTGGAACCGTTATCAGCTTCAACTTCGGTACGTGTCGCGCCGTCAGCGGATACGAATACGATCTTGGTCATGTTCATTCCTTGAAACGCGTGAAGCACGCGATCTTTTATCCCTTGCGACGGACCGCCTGAAATTGGGATCTGTACGCATAATCTCGCAAAGGCAGATACGGCGTTCCGGCGTTAGTTTCAACCGCAAGAGCTCCGTTAAGCCCAACTGCGCCAATATGCCGTGTTTTATGATGTATAAGCGGTGCGCCAGCGCCGATATAATGGGTTTTCTGCAAAACTCTGCCTTGCCGTTGCGCAAGATTGCAGCATATGATGACAAAACGGGAATGCGGACACGTCGGATGTGCGAATCCTGTACCCGGAAAATACAGCTTATGATTGCGCTATCGGATATCGAATTCGAAATACGAGCAATTTTGTTAACGAATTTGCGTCGCCTTTCGAACTGTAAAAAGCGACCCCTGCTGATTTCCACAACTTGCTGATAATTGCAAAAAGCCCGGAAATACCGCATTTTTATGAAGCTAAACGTTTTCTGTTAACCTTGTATTTAAAGTTTTAGGCATCAGCAGGCGTCGCCTATTTCCTTAACAGGACCGAGCCGATACGATGCAAAATGGCGGATAAAGTTTAGTAACGGCTCTTTGACGATCCGGCCGTCACGGTAATTGAGTACGAGGTAGGCGAACAATGGCTTCCAAATCCAAGGCACAGAAGCTCGACCTTGAGGTTGAAAAGGCACTAGAACAGGCACTCGACATCGACTTCGGCGATGATCTCGATATCGATATGGATTTAAGTGCGTTCGACGAGAGTTTTTCGGTCGACGATCTGGAAGAGCAGATTTCGCGCGCCGCTGAAGAGCTGGTCGCGGAACAGAAGACGAAAGCCGCAGAACCCGAGAAGGTTGCAGCCTTGGCCGCCGAAACGAAGGTCGCCCCGATCGTTTCTGCATCCGTGATCGCCACGCCTGCAGCACCTCCCGTGCCGCCGGTGGTCAAGGCCGTGTCTTCCGCACAGCAGCCTGTACAACAAATCGTCGCCAATACGCCGCATAAGCCTACCCCGATCAAGCCCGACACGACCCAAGCTGCTCCTTCGCCTCAGCTTGCAGACGTGCCGGAAGCTCCGGAGGCCATCCTGCGCCCTGTTGCACCGGCAACGACCGTCAGCGTTGCAACACCTGCCGCACGCACGCCCGCCAACGACGACTCCCGCAACGACCGCGCCATCGCAACCGCGCCGCGCCGCGTGACCGAACGTTCGTCCAAGCTGTACTTGACGACCACGGCCATCAGCGTGCTTTGGGCCGCCGGTGGCGTTGCACTCAGCAAGGCTATCGATCCGGCTGTCTTCTCCAGCCTCGAAGCCACCAAGAACTTCTTCACCTCACCCGCTGGCATTGGTGTGGTTGCAGGCGTTGCCCTGCCCGTCGCCATGTTCTGGGGCTTTGCGCAGCTTGTGAAGCGCGCGCAGGAAATGCATAACGCCGCGCGTAGCATGTCTGAAGCCGCCATGAAGCTGCTTCAACCAGAAGCCGTGTCGGCTGACCGGGTTTCGACGCTAAGCCAGGCTGTGCGCCGCGAAGTGGCTGCAATGAATGAAGGCATCGAACGCACGCTTGCCCGTGCCGTCGAGCTGGAAACCCTCGTTCAGTCCGAAGTCAATCAGCTTGAACGCGCCTATAGCGACAATGAAGTTCGCATTCGTTCGCTGGTAGGCGATCTGGGCAATGAGCGTGAAGCCGTGGTCAGCCATGCTGAACGCGTCCGCTCCTCTATTTCCGGTGCGCATGAACAGCTCAAGGAAGAACTGTCGAGCGCATCCAACATCATCCGTGACAATGTTCTGTCTGCGTCCCAACAGCTCAGCTCACTGTTGAGCGAATCCGGCGAACGCTTGATTGGCAGCATTAACGAGAGCGGCAGCGCCATTGCCGAAGCCATCGAGACCCGCACGGGCGATATCGGCTCGCGCATCACGACTTCGGGCGAGGCTTTTGCCAATCTGCTCGACACGCGCATCGCGACGCTGGACGAACAGTCCCGCACGATTTCGGAACGCTTCACCACGGCCCTCGATGAACGCGCCGCTGGCATTGCCAACCTGCTGGGCAGCTCGACGCAATCCATGGTCAGCGAGTTCGACACGCGCCTTGCCAATCTGGAAGGCACCCTGTCCGAACGCGGCCATGCCCTGCTTTCCGAGTTCGAGGCACGCGCCCATGCGCTCGACAGCAGCACGGAAAAGCTCAACGCCGCTCTGGAAACCCGCTCGCGCCAGATCAATGAAAATCTCATCGCCCGCACGCGTGAAATCGCCGAGACCTTCTCCGGCGGTCGTGCTTCGCTGAGCTCAATGATCGACGAAACCAAGACGAAAATCAGCGACGATCTGACCTCGATCGGTGAGAGCGTCGGCAATCTTCTCGGTGAAAAGGCAGCAGCTTTCGCGGGCAAGCTTGCCGAAAGCCGCGATGTGCTGGCCGCTTCGCTCGAAGGCGAGACCGACCGTGTGTCGGCAGTCATTCGTGGCCACGCCGATACGCTGGCAGCCCGCACGGATGATATCCGCAATGCGATTGACGGCAGCGCATCGGCGCTCAACTCAGTCGCCGACAACCATGCGGCCATTCTGGCTGAGCGCACCAATGCGCTGCAGCAGGCCATGGCGAGCCATTCGGCACAGCTGGATGCAAGCTTTGCCGATCACGCCCGCTCGCTGGAAGAACGCGCTTCCGCTCTGAATACGGTCATCACCGGCAATCAGGCCATGCTTGCTCAGCTGATGGATGAACGCACGGCGGCAATGCGCGATAATTTCAACGAAAATCGCGAAGTCATGGCGCGCGCTTTCGATGAACGCGTCAACTCGCTTCAGACATTGATTGCAGAGAACCAGTCTTCGCTAACGCGCATACTTGACGAACGCGCAGCAACGCTCGGCCAATCCATCACCGCCGGACGCGAGGCTTTCGAAGCAACGCTTGGCGACCATGTTCGTCAGGTCGAGGAACGCACGAACGGCCTGCGCGCTGTTTTGAGCAACCATAACGAATCGCTCGTCGATATTCTGAACGGCCATGAACAGACGATTGAAACGCGCGCATCAGCAATCCGTGCGACGCTGAGCGACAGCACGTCTACGCTGAATCAGGCGCTGCAAGACCATAGCGACGTTCTGGATCAGCGCACCGCCAATCTGCGCGGCGCAATTGCCGACAGTGCCGCTGCCATCGGTCAGGCTTTTGAGGGCCAGACCGGTATCATCGAAGGGCATACGGCTAATCTGCGCAGTGTCATCGCGGAAAGCGGCGCCGTCATCAACGATGCGTTCGCTGGCCAGACCGGCATCATCGAAGAACGCACGCAGACCATGGAAAAGGCGCTTTCCATCGGCGTCGACAATGTTCGCCGCGCACTGGAACAGAGCGCTGGTGTCGTTGCCAGCTCGCTTCGTGAAAAGATCGGTGAAGCGGCAAGCACGCTTTCCGCAGAAGCAGCCAAGGCCGGTCAGGCTCTAGACGGCTTCGGCGAAGCATTCAGTGCACGCCTGATCGACAATCTGTCGGGTACGGAAGCCCGTCTCGGTGACCGCGCCGATGCGATTGCCGGACGCCTCGGCGAAATTGAAACCCGCCTCACCGGCGAACTCGGTTCCATCGAAGCGCGCATTGCTGACACGGCAGCCAAGACGAGCGAGACCCTTGCCGGTCATAGCGAAGCTTTCGCATCGAGCGTTGTCGAAAATCTGGCTGGCACCGAAATCCGCCTCAACGAACGCGCTGGCGCCATTGCAAGCGGTCTTGAAGCTATCGAGAACCGCCTCACGGGTGAGCTCAGCGCCATCGAAGCCCGTATCGCCGACACGGCATCGAAGACGAGCGAGACCCTTGCTGGTCACAGCGAGACCTTCTCAGCCAGCGTTGCCGACAATCTGGCAGGCACCGAAGCCCGTCTCGTGGAACGCGCCGATGCAATTGCCACCCGTCTCGGTGACATTGGCTCGCGCATCACGATGGAGCTCGGTTCCGTGGAAGCCCGCATCGCGCAGGTCACGGATACGACGGCTGTTACCCTTGAAGAGCGCACGCGTGAACTCAATGCAGTTCTCTCAGCTCGCTCGCAGGAAATCACCAAGATCCTCAACGATACCGCAGAGCCGCTGGTCCAGCGCCTTGCCGATAGCGGACGCGGTCTGGCACAACAGCTTGAAGAAGCAACCCATGCAGCAACCGACCGCCTGCGTTCGGAAAATGCCGCGCTGGTCAATGCGCTGGCAAACCGTACAGCAGAAACCATTGCAGCCGTTCAGCAGGCAAAGGCCGGTCTCTCCGACAATGTCAGCGAACTGATCGACCGTCTCGCCGCTTCTAACGGCGAACTTGGCAAGCTGATCGACGCTGCAACGCGCAACCTAACGGATATCGATGGACGCCTCGTCGACACCACGTCGAGCTTCGTCGAAAACACCAATCGCGCTGCGCAGATGTTCCAGGCATCAACCGGCCTGATCGACACCAATATCGGCACGCTGCGTGCGCTTTCCGATAGCACCCTGTCGCAGATCGCCGACATTGCTGACCGTTTCGAAGACCATGGAAAGGTTCTTTCCTCGGCCTCCGACATGATCAATTCGGCCCAGAACGGTCTTGTCACCACGCTGTCTGACCGCCAGCAGGCGCTCGACAAGCTGGCTTCCGGCCTTGTCGAGAAGTCGGAAGGCATCGAGAAGCTCATGCAGTCCTTCGAAACTCTGGTTGCCTCGGCATTCCAGCGTGCAGAAGGCCAGACCCGGGCATCGGCGGAAAAGATGCGCGAAAGCGTTTCGGAAATCGTTGAACAGGCAGCGCAGAAGTTCTCGGCAGCAACCGACGATATCCGTCGCACCGCTAGCGAAATCCGCACCGAGCTCAACACCACCCGTGGCGAGCTGAAGCGTGGCGTGCTCGATATGCCTGCCGAAGCCAAGGAAACGACCACCGCCATGCGCAAGGCCGTGAGCGAGCAGATCAGCGCGCTTAAGGAACTGGCTGAGATCGTCAACAAGTCTGGCCGTTTGGTCGATGTTGGCGAAAGCCGCGCCGACCGTCCGGTTTCGCGTCCAGCGCCAGCTGCACAACGCCCGGCCCCGGTTCAGGCGCCTGCGGCTCCGGTCGCGCAGGCTGATGTCGCCGTTCGCCAGCGTCCGGTTGAAATGCCGAAGGCTCCGGCTGCATCGGCACCTGCCGCTACTGCTGAAAAGCCCCGCGGCTGGGTTTCCGATCTTCTTGCCCGCGCATCGCGTGAGGATGACGAAGCCATTCAGCCCAAGGCACAGCCAACCGCCGCTCCGCGTTCGCCGAGCCATGTGGTTGAGTCGCTGAACTCGCTGTCGGTCGATATCGCCCGCGCTATCGATCATGAAGCATCGGTTGAACTGTGGGATCGCTATCGCCGTGGCGAGCGCAATGTCTTCACCCGTCGCCTGTACACACTCAAGGGCCAGCAGACGTTTGACGACATCAAGCGCAAGTATCAGACGGATGGCGAGTTCCGCCGCGCCGTGGACCGTTACATGGACGACTTCCAGCGTCTGCTTGAGGACGTTGCCCGTAACGACCGCGACAACATGGTGACGCAGACCTATCTGACGTCTGATACCGGCAAGGTCTACACCATGCTGGCCCATGCCAGCGGTCGCCTGCGCTAACAAGCGTCAGAGACAAAACCATTCAGAACGCGGCCTTCGGGCCGCGTTTTTTGTTTGCCGAACGGAATAGGAATGACGCAAATCTCCACCAGGAGATGGGGTAAAATGCACCGAAGCCTAGGACGACCGAATTCCGGCGCCCTCGCAGGACAAAAGAAAAGCGGGGTTTGAACCCCGCCTTTTCATTTCAACCGTTTTTGGGCGTTGTGCGTCTTAGAGCGATGAAACCGTCCAGCTAACGATTTCATTCGCCGTACGATCAAAGGCTGCATCAAGCGCCCTCACGTAAGCCGCATTGCCGGTTCCGCTGACCGGCGCGGAATTCCGAAATACGCGTGTGGCGCGCACTTCACCGGTCTTGTCGTTCATAAGCTTGATTGCCAGTTCCACAACAGCCGTTCTGGAGCCGCCGCTAACCTGAACACCGAACATGCGAAGATCAGTCAGAATCTGATAATTGATGGCGAGACCATCACCCGGACGCCCAACGCCACCAAACACTCCAGTATTTTCGTAGGCCTGGACGAGGCGAGACTGGACGATATTCGTCAGCCTGTCGCCCCATTGCGCACCCTTCAGATACTCGATGGAACCCGGCGCGGAGCTGATCACTATGTTTTCGCTGTCGAGCGCCTTCAATGCCGTCGGCGTCGGAACCAGCAGTTGCAGGCTCTTACGGCTTGGGGATGAGACCGCGGGCTTCGGCGCGGAAAGATTGAATGTATCGAGAGGTGTCGTCCCACAGCCCGCGAGCAGCGCCGCTACCAGAAGCGAAACAGAACCTGACACAACGAGCTTACGACGCGATTTCAAGCCAATTATCCCGCCTGTTGAATTTTCGCTTAAGAAAATCAATGACGCGCCCTTCCGTTATACTGAGGTACACTGCCTTGCCCGCCAAAAATCAGACGCTGCGGGTTACGTTCAAGATCTGTGATCGCCTGCTCGATACGTTGTATGGAACGCCGGCTATCCACAACCACCGACTGCACGTCCCGAAGCCCCTGCCCAGAGAAGCGCTGCAAATTCTCTGCGATCGGTGCAAGGCGCTTGTCGAGATTGTCAGAGGTCTGGCGAATGGATTCGAGCGTCGCTTTGGCCTGTGCCACCACGCCGTCCTTGTCATCCGTGGACAAGAGCTTGTCGGTCTTGGCCAGAATGCCATCGACACGCACAGAGGCAGCATTGAGACGCGCCATCATATCCTTCGCATCCGCGATGATCTGCTTGATATTGCCGGTGTTGGAACCCAGCTCGTCGACGATATCGGCATTCTTTGCCAGTGCATCGGTAAAAGTCTTGGTGTTGTTGATCGTATCGGTCAGAGGGCCGCGCGCTTCTTTGACAAAACCTTCCAGCTCGCCGAGCACGGTGTTGGCACGTCCGAAAATGTCCTGCGCAGTGGCAAGCAGATTGTTGACCGCAGACGGATCGGCATCAATGCGCGCGACGGTATCTTCCTTCGCCGCTTCGGTCAGCAGGTTCGGCTCGTCCAGACTGCCGCCCTTCAGTTCGATATAAGCCTGACCGGTCAGGCCCTGAAAGCCCAGTGTTGCAGCCGTGGAACGCGTGATCGGCGTGCTGCCATTCACGCGCGTCTGTACGATCACCATCTCCGGGTTGCTTTCATCGAGGCGCAGACGACGGACATCGCCAACCTTGATACCGTTGAAGAGAACCTGGCTACCGACAGTCAAGCCTGTCACGGAGCCGGGAATGCGCACATCCATGGGAATGGAATCGCGCGCCTCACCGAAGCGCGCAATCCAATACACGAATCCGAAAGCCAGCAGGCTGACAAGCAGCGTGAACACCCCGACCAGAACGTAATTGGCTTTTGTTTCCATATTTTATCCCGTCTGCAAGCGGCTGTCCGGCCGCCTTCTTGATGGCGCCGAAGGATCGATCTGGCGCGCACGCTTGCCCCGAAAATAGGATTTAACCCATGGATCGTCTACATGCAGCATGTCTTCTATCGTGCCGCTGACCAGTACTTTTTTGTTCCCCAGAACCGCTATGCGGTCGCAGATCGCAAACAGACTGTCGAGATCGTGCGTGACCATATAGACCGTCAGGCCCATCGTATCGCGCAGGTTCGCGATCAGTTCATCGAACTCTGCCGCACCGATCGGATCGAGCCCCGAGGTCGGCTCGTCAAGAAAAACGATGTCCGGATCGAGCGCCAGAGCACGCGCCAGAGCGGCGCGCTTGATCATGCCGCCGGAAAGTTCCGAGGGAAATTTCTCTGCCGTATCCGGCTTCAGCCCCACGAGATCGATCTTCAGTCGCGCCAGTTCATCCATCAGCTTTGGCGACAGATCGAGATATTCGCGCATCGGCACCTGAATATTTTCAAGCACATTGAGCGCCGAAAACAGCGCGCCATGCTGGAAAAGAACGCCCATCCGCATGTCGATGGCCATTTTTTCCAGTTCGTTGAGGTGATCAATGTTGCGACCGAGAATCTCGATTTCGCCAGACTGCTTCTTGTTCAGCCCCAATATTGTGCGCATCAGCACCGACTTGCCCGATCCGGATGGACCGATGAAGCCGAGAACCTCGCCCTTGTAGATATCGAGGGAAAGCTTATCGAGTACCGGTGATCGGCCAAACGACACCGTCACGTCGCGCACCGATATCATCGGTGTCGCCGTGTGATGGCTTTCATCCTGCCGTGGTTGCGACTCCGCGTCGATACCGTTCTCCATATCTATTCTTTAACCGAGCCAAGCTTCCGACTGAACAGCCGAAAGCGACCGCAGGTTCAGTTTTCTGTGTAACTGTGTCTCAAAGAACCCAAACAAAACAACGGCCATATAAATCTCTAGAAATTAATAGCTGCGTAGAACATCGCGAACAGCCCATCAACGACGATGACCACAAAAATAGCCTTCACAACCGACGCTGTAACACGGCGTCCAAGTGATTCTGCACTGCCGCCGACTTTCATACCTTCGACCGAAGCAAGAATACCGATGATCATCGCCATGAACGGCGCCTTGATCAAACCAGCGAAATAGGTGTTCAACGCCACGGCGTCATGCAAACGACTGATAAAGGCCTCCGGCGAGATATTGGAATAGAACCATGCGACGCCGCCTGCTCCAACCAATGCAGCAAGATTGGAAATGATGGTCAGCAGCGGCAGCACGATGACCAGCGCAACGAGGCGCGGAAACACCAGAACGCCAACAGGATTGAGCCCGATGACCGTCAGCGCGTCGGTTTCCTCGCGCATTTTCATGGAGCCGATTTCCGCCGTGATGGCGCTGCCGGAACGACCGGCAATCATGATCGCGGTCAAAAGCACGCCCAGTTCACGTAAAACCAGAATGCCGACGAGGTCGACCACGAAAATTTCCGCACCAAAATAACGAAGCTGAAAAGCACCCTGCTGTGCGATGATTGCGCCAACAATCGTCGACATCAGCACGATGATTGGAATAGCGCCGACGCCCATCCGATCCATCTGCGTCACGATGGCAGCAATCGGAATCCCGCTCCCGCGACCATATTTCAGCTGCGCGCCGCGAATAGTGGCGCCCAGAATATGCATCGACATCTTGAAGTCGTCGTAAATCGAGACGACACCGCCACCAAGGGCAGCCAGAAAAGCAATGAGAAAGAACGGCTTTTTCGCACGGGGAACATCCAGCGCCCGCTCAACGGCACCGCCCACTTCATCCATCAGCGGAGTCCAGGATTCGCGGATACCTTCGAGCTGAACATCGGCCTTCTGGGTGATGAGACGCTGCCTCAGCCGTTCGACCAGCCAGGCACCCGCCGTATCGAGGCCGGAAATGCCGGAGGCATCGATATGCGTGGATTGGCCGCCTGCAACTTTTTCGAGACTGCGCATCTTGTCATCGACAAGATGGACGCTCTGCGAAACCCAGCGTCCGCTCAAGCGAACGAGACGCACGCCATCCTGATCCGTCACATCGATCTTTGGCGCGACATTCGCGGCAGCTCTTGCTTTGTCAGCAGTGTCGGTCAACATGGCAAACCTCATATACGAGTCGTAACACGACCGAAATACAGCGTATTGGAGCATCCGCCCGATGAATCAGACGAATACCCCAATTTCGCGCTCTCACGCACTATCTCATCCAAAAAGCCCATCAACTTTTCGGGATTGAGATTCGGAAGGCTCTCCATGCAGAATACCTTGAATATCCTTGTCGAACGCTATCCTATCGCCGGAAAATTTACAATTTCGCGCGGATCGAAGACCGAAGCAGCGGTGGTTGTGTGTGCAATCGGCAACGGTGAACATCAGGGACGCGGCGAATGCGTTCCCTATGCACGCTATGGCGAAAGCATCGAAAGCGTCACTGCAGCAATCGAAGCCGTCCGGGCTGAAATCGAACGCGGCGCAACGCGTCAGGACATTCAAAAGTTGATGCCCGCCGGTGCTGCGCGTAACGCGGTCGATTGCGCCTTGTGGGATCTGGAAGCCAAGACCGCTGGCAAGCGCGTTGCCGATATGCTGGGCGGTGAATTCAAGCCACTTGAAACGGCGATTACCGTTTCGCTTGGCACGCCCGAAGAAATGGCGGAATCGACCGCGAAAGTCGCGCATTACCCTCTGATCAAGGTGAAGATGGGCGGCGAGAACGACATTGAGCGTATTCGCGCCGTCGCTGCGGCAGCACCAAACAGCCGCATCATCATCGATGCGAATGAAGGCTGGACCGACGCGAATATTGCCGAACACATGCGCGCCGCCGCCGATGCGGGCGTGATCCTGATCGAGCAGCCCCTGCCCGCAGATAAAGATGCGATCCTGAGCGAGATTGAACATCCGGTCATGATTTGCGCCGATGAAAGCGTCCACACGTCCGAGGGGCTGGAAGAACTGGCCAAGCGCTATGATGCCGTGAATATCAAGCTCGACAAGGCGGGCGGACTGACCGAAGGGCTGGTCATGCGCGAGAAAGCCATCAGTCTCAGCCTGAAGATCATGGTCGGCTGCATGGTCGGCACATCGCTCGGCATGGCCCCTGCGGTGCTGCTGGCCCAGAAGGCGACGGTCGTCGATCTCGACGGACCACTGCTGCTTGCGCATGATCGCGAACCGGGCCTTCGTTACGATGGCGCGCTTGTTTATCCGCCAGAAGTGACTGTCTGGGGCTGAGCAGTTTCCTGATAGGTGTGGGAAGGACGATCACCAGCAATAGAGGTTAAGGCCTCTTCAAAGAGGTCGGCACAGGTTTCCCACGTAAAGGGCTTTAGAACCTGTTCGGGATCGAAGGGCCCAAGCTCCAGCGCGGCCAGACAGGCCGCGCGCAAATCTTCCGAAAGAACACCTGCGCCCGTCTCGCCGATAACATCTTTCGATCCGGGCACGGGAAATGCCGCAACAGGCAGCCCGGACGAAATCGCCTCCAGCAGCACGAGGCCGAACGTATCTGTCCGGCTTGGAAAAACGAATACATCAGCCGAAGCATAGGTTTCGGCCAGCGCCTCGCCTTCGCGCTTGCCGACAAATACAGCATCTGGAAAGCGTGATTTCAAATCATCGAGCGCCGGGCCGTCACCAACAATCAGTTTGGTGCCGGGTAGATCGAGACTGAGAAAGGCCGGAAGGTTCTTTTCCGTCGCCACGCGACCAACGCAGATGAAGACAGGTTCCGGCAGGTCGCGGTCCACATTGGCGCGCGCATGAAAGACGCCCCGATCCACGCCGCGCGTCCACAGATTGAGGCCAGTAAAACCGCGCTCTTTCAGATCATCCAGAATGGATTGGGTTGGAACCAGCGTATGCGAGGCGGCATTGTGAAACCGCCGCAGAAAGCCGTAGCTCCAGCTGAGGGGCACCGGAAAGCGCTCCGCCACATATTCAGGAAAGCGCGTGTGAAAACTGGTCGTGAAACTCCACCCCATTTTCAGGCACGCCTGCCGGGCCATGTAGCCCAGCGGACCTTCAGTGGCGATGTGGATATAATCCGGCTTCATCTTTACGAGCCGCCGCCGAAATGCGCCGGGCGTGGTCAACGCCAGTCTGATCTCGGGATAGGTCGGACATGGAACCGACTTGTAGTCGAGCGGGGAAACGACGATCACCTCGTAGCCCCGTGTGCGCATCATCTCCTGACATTTGGTCAGTGTCCGAACGACGCCATTGACTTGCGGATGCCAGGCGTCGGTGACGATGACGAGCTTGTTCATCCGGCGATTTTCGCCACATTACGGGCCGGACGTGGCAGCCGGACTATTCTATTGTCGTCGGCCCCGTTTTCGTGAGCGATGGCCCCGCCACCGGGCGCTTTCTTGTCGCGCATCTCCGTCCATTTGAGGAGCTCCATGCGCCCGTCGAAATGCTCCAGAACCGCCGTACAGCTTTCCACCCAGTCGCCGGTGTTGATATATTCAACATCGTTCATCTTTTCGATGGTGGCGTGGTGAATATGGCCGCAAATGACGCCATCGACACCGATACGCTTGGCCTCTTCGGACACCACCGTTTCGAACTCGCCGATGAAATTAACCGCCTTTTTTACCCGGAATTTCGCCCATGCGGAAAATGACCAGTAACGCAGCCCGAAGAGAGACCGCACGCGGTTCATAACCGTGTTGATCCAGATCGCGGTATCGTAGGCCCAGTCGCCGAGATAAGCGATGAAACGGGCGTTGCGCACCACCACGTCGAACTGATCGCCATGGATCACCAAAAACTTGCGGCCATCCGCCGTCTCGTGAATGGCGCGGTTCATCACTTCAATGCCGCCGAAATGCGTTCCCTGGAAATTGCGCAGGAACTCGTCGTGATTGCCGGCGATGTAGACAATGCTCGTACCCTTGCGGCTCTTGCGCAGCAGCTTCTGGACAACGTCGTTGTGTTCCTGCGGCCAGTGCCAGTTGCGCCGCAACCGCCAGCCATCGACAATATCGCCGACCAGAAAAATCGTATCCGCATCATGGTAGCGCAGGAAATCGAGAAGCAGATCGGCCTGCGCGGCCTTAGATCCCAAATGCACGTCCGAGATGAAAATCGTGCGGAGTTTCTTCGCCTGTGCTGCATCGGTGCTCATTTGGTTGTCCTCTCAATGGCAACCTGAAACTAGATGCAGAGAACCTGATTCATGTCACAGGGGCATGACGAGACTGTAACGCGCATATGACAGCGGCAGACCAGCCAATTACGATCACCGAATATTGAGCGTGAAAAACACCGAAAAATGGTCAAATGAGCGTCGAGAAAAGTGGACACATCAGCGCGTCAACCAGAATCCGGTTGATTGCACTTGTCGCTTGGTGGCATGTCTCCATGACCTTTAAAAAAGCAAAGAGGATCGAGCCGTGGATTTGGGCTTGAAAGGTCGCAAGGCAATCGTATGCGCTTCCAGCAAAGGTCTGGGTCGCGCCTGCGCCGAAGCACTGGCCGAAGCAGGATGCGATATCGTCCTGAACGGTCGCAGTGAAGAAACTCTTCTTGAGACAGCTGACGCCATTCGCTCGGCCTACGGTGTCAATGTGGTCACCGTCGCCGCCGATGTTTCGACGCCGGAAGGCCAGCAGGCACTGCTCGCCGCCTGCCCCAACCCAGATATTCTCGTCAACAACAATGGCGGACCACCCTTCCGCGACTTCCGCCTGCTCGACCGCGAAGCCCTTCTCGAAGGCGTGACGCAGAACATGGTCACCCCGATCGAACTGATCAAGGCGGTCATTGACGGCATGGTTGAGCGCGGCTTTGGCCGTATCGTCAACATCACCTCCACCTCGGTCTATGCGCCCATTCCGGGGCTTGACCTGTCGTCCGGGGCCCGTGCCGGATTGACGGCCTTTCTCGCTGGCGTCGCCCGCACCGTTGCAGGTGCCAATGTCACGATCAACAATATCCTGCCCGGTGCATTCGACACCGATCGCCTGCGCAAAGGCTTTGCCTTCTCGGCGCAGACAACCGGCACCACCGCTGAAGCGGAAGCCGCCAAGCGTGCTGCCCGTATTCCGGCGGGACGCATTGGTCAGCCGGAAGAGTTCGGGAAAGCTTGCGCCTTTCTCTGCTCGCAGCATGCAGGCTATATAACGGGCCAGAATCTGGTTATTGACGGCGGCGCTTATCAGAGCGCCTTCTGACACGGCCATTACTTTACAGATAAACTCATTCTCCAAAACGGGCCTAATGGAACGTCCGGGTTTGAGTTAAAACCCGAAGTGCCCGACCCACGTGTTTAAAGGCTCGGTGTGCATGTGATTGCACCCTCCACGCGCCGCTCATCATCCCGGCGGTGCGGAAAAATGGAAAGCGATGCGACTATGACCAAGAAAACTCCTTCCACGCCGACGCGTTCGGACTTCGATGAAGCAGCCCTGTTTTTCCATCGTTATCCGAAGCCCGGAAAGCTGGAAATCCAGGCAACCAAGCCGCTCGGAAACCAGCGCGACCTTGCGCTCGCTTATTCGCCGGGTGTGGCAGCACCCTGCCTCGCCATTCAGGAAGACCCGGCAACCGCTGCCGAATATACGGCGCGGGGCAACCTCGTAGCGGTAGTTTCGAACGGTACGGCTGTTCTCGGCCTCGGCAATATCGGCGCGCTCGCATCGAAGCCGGTCATGGAAGGCAAGGCCGTCCTGTTCAAGAAATTCGCCGATATCGATGTTTTCGACATCGAAATCGACGCGCTTGAAATCAATCGCGTCGTTGACGTGGTTGCCGCTCTGGAACCGACCTTCGGGGGCATCAATCTGGAAGACATCAAGGCTCCGGAATGTTTCGAAGTGGAAGAACAGCTTCGCGCCAAGATGAACATCCCGGTTTTCCATGACGACCAGCATGGGACGGCGATCATCGTGGCTGCCGCCGTGCTGAACGGTCTGGAGCTTGCAGGCAAGCAGATTGCAGACGCCAAGATCGTCACCTCGGGTGCCGGCGCCGCGGCTCTCGCCTGCCTCAATCTTCTCGTCAATCTTGGCGCCAAGCGCGAAAACATCTGGGTCTGCGATCTGGAAGGCGTGGTCTATGAAGGCCGCAATACGCTGATGGACCGCTGGAAAGAAATCTATGCCCAGAAGACCGACGCGCGCACGCTGGCCGATGTCATCGGCGGCGCAGATGTGTTCCTCGGTCTTTCGGCAGCAGGCGTCCTGAAGCCGGAACTGCTCAATCAGATGGCGGAAAAGCCGCTGATCATGGCGCTTGCCAATCCGAAGCCGGAAATCATGCCGGAAGAAGCACGCGCTGCGCGCGCCGACGCCATGATCTGCACCGGGCGGTCTGACTATCCGAACCAGGTGAACAACGTTCTTTGCTTCCCGTATATTTTCCGTGGCGCGCTCGATGTCGGCGCAACCGCGATCAATGAAGAGATGAAGCTTGCCGCCGTGCGCGCCATTGCGTCGCTTGCACGGGAAGAGCCTTCCGATGTGGCCGCCAAGGCCTATTCCGGCGACACGCCAACCTTCGGCCCGGATTACATCATTCCCTCGCCTTTCGATCAGCGCCTGATCCTGCGTATTGCTCCGGCTGTCGCCAAGGCTGCGATGGAAACCGGTGTCGCCACGCGCCCGATCGAAGACATGGAAGCCTATCTCGACAGGCTGAACCGCTTCGTGTTCCGCTCGGGCCTGATCATGAAGCCGGTCTTCGCTGCCGCCCGTTCGCAGGACAAGCCAAAGCGCGTCATCTATGCCGATGGTGAAGATGAGCGCGTGCTGCGCGCCGCGCAGGTGGTGATCGAAGAACGCATCGCCGCGCCGATTCTCGTCGGTCGTCCGCAGGTTGTTGAAACGCGCCTGCGCCGCTACGGCCTGAAAATCCGTCAGGGCGTCGATTTCGAACTGATCAACCCTGAAGACGATCCGCGCTACCGCGACTATGTCGATCTGTATCTGTCCTATACGGGCCGTCAGGGCGTCACGCCGGAAGCTGCCCGCACCATCGTGCGCACCAATTCGACCGCCATTGCGGCACTTGCCGTGATGCGCGACGAAGCGGATGCAATGATCTGCGGTCTTGAAGGCCGTTTCGAGCGCCATCTGCGCGTTGTGCGCCAGATCATCGGCATCGTGCCGGGTATCCGCGATTACTCCGCGCTCAGCCTGCTGATTTCGCAGCGCGGCGCGCTGTTCCTGACCGACACCTATGTGAATGTCGATCCGAATGCGAATGAAATTGCAGAAATGGCAATTCTCGCCGCCAAGGAAATCGACCGTTTTGGTATCGTCCCAAAAGCTGCTCTGGTTTCGCATTCGAATTTCGGTTCTAAGGAAAGCGCCAGCGCGGAAAAGATGCGTCAGGCTGCGGCTATTCTCGCAGAAAAGGCCCCCGACCTCGAATCCGATGGCGAAATGCATGGCGACTCGGCGCTGTCTCAGGCGCTGCGCGACCGTGTGTTCCCGAATTCGCGCCTGAAGGGTGAAGCCAATCTTCTGGTTTTCCCGAACCTCGATGCCGCGAATATCACGCTCAACGTGGTCAAGACCGTCACCGATGCGCTGCATGTCGGCCCGATCCTGCTTGGCGCGGCCCGCCCAGCGCATATCTTGACGCCTTCGGTCACCTCGCGCGGCGTCGTCAACATGACCGCTCTGTCGGTTGTGGAAGCGCTGCAGCGCGCTGGCGAAGCGCCTGCCCGCAAGGCAAAGATTCGCAAGTAAGCCCATCCGCAAAAAGAAACAGCCGGCACAAGATCAACTGTGCCGGCTGTTTTTGTTTGCAGTCAAAAAACTGTCAGGGCTTTCGGCTCTGAACGTTGTCCGGCCCCATCAGCACCAGAAGGTCGGCCAGTTCCGGCCCGTGAGCTTGTCCCGTCAGCGCCAGACGCAGCGGCATGAAGAGGCTCTTGCCCTTGCGTCCCGTTTCCGATTTGACAGCCTCGGTCCAGACCTTCCAGGTCTGGTGATCCCAAGGGGCTGCTGGCAGCGAATTAAATGCGACACGGATAAAGTCGCGATCTTCGTCCGACAGTTCCGGTGCTTCCGGCAAGTCGCCAGTCACGATCTTCCACCAATGCTGCACATCGCCAAAGCGATCCAGATTGCCGCGTACCGCGAGCCAGAATGGCTCGGCCTTGTCGCCTTCGATACCAAGCGCGTCGAGACGCGGCTTGGCATCCGCAAAAGACATCTCATGCAGCAATGCGCGATTGAGCGTGTCCAGTTCCGCCGGATCGAACTTGGCCGACGATTTTGAAATCGACGCCAGATCGAACCGTTCCGCCAGTGCGTCCATGGTCGGCGCGGCTGCAACACTTTCCGAGGTGCCAATGAGTATGGCCAGCGAAGCAACCGCCATCGGCTCGTAGCCGTTTTCACGCAGCGAACCGACCGAAAGGGCGCCCGTGCGTTTGGACAGGCCTTCGCCGGTCGTGGTGGTCAGCAGATTGTGGTGTCCGAAGACCGGCGGTTCAGCGCCGAGCGCGCGGAAGATTGCAATCTGCACGCCGGTATTGGTTACATGGTCGTCGCCACGGATAATATGGCTGACACCGAGATCGATATCATCCACCACCGAAGGAAGCGTGTAGAGATAGGTGCCGTCTTCACGCACCAGCACCGGGTCCGACATGGAGGCGAGATCAACCACCTGGGGGCCACGCACCAGATCGTCCCAATGAACCTCGGTGCGCTGGGTTGCAAACGGATCGCTCTCGAAATTCGGCAGCAGGAAACGCCAGTGGGGCTTTCGGCCTTCCGCCTCGAAAGCAGCCTTTTCCGCATCGGTGAGCTTCAGCGCTTCACGGCCATAGACCGGCGGCAGGCGGCGCGCCAAGCGCAGCTTGCGGCGGCGCTCCAGCTCATCGGCGGTTTCATAGCAGGCATAAAGCAGCCCCGCTTCCTTCAGCTTTTCCACCGCACGGGCATAAACATCAAAGCGCTTCGACTGATATTCGACCCGATCCGCCTTCACGCCCAGCCAATCGAGATCGACGGCGATGGCTTCTGCATATTCCTGACGCGACCGTTCCACATCCGTGTCGTCATAACGCAGAATGAACTTGCCGCCATTCTTTTGCGCATAAAGCCAGTTGGACAGTGCAGTGCGCGTGTTGCCGATATGAATATAGCCCGTCGGCGACGGGGCGAAACGAACAGTAACAGTCATTCTATTATCTTTCAGCGGTCGCGGAAGCGGTTCGTTATGGGATAACGGCGGTCGCGTCCAAAATTCTTCCTGGTAATCTTTACACCCGGCGCAGATTGCCTGCGCTTATATTCAGCCAGATAGAGCAGATGTTCGATCCGTTGCACTGTCTCAACCGGGTGACCGCGCGCAACGATATCGGCATTGCTCATTTCGTTTTCGACCAGACATTCCAGAATGTCATCGAGCACCGGATAAGGCGGCAGGCTATCCTGATCGGTCTGGTTCTCGCGCAGTTCGGCGGAGGGCGCCTTGGAGATGATGTTGTGCGGGATCACCTCGCCTGTCGGTCCGAGCGAGCCTTGCGGAACATGGCTGTTGCGCCATTCCGACATCGCATAGACCTGCATCTTGTACACGTCCTTGATCGGATTGAAGCCGCCATTCATATCGCCATAGAGCGTGGCGTAACCTACTGACATTTCCGACTTGTTGCCGGTCGTGACGACCATCGAGCCAAACTTGTTCGACACAGCCATCAGGATCGTGCCACGCGCACGGCTTTGCAGGTTTTCTTCGGTCACACCACTGTCCGTTCCAGCAAAAAGCGGCTGCAGTGCGCGCATGAAACCTTCAACCGGCTCGGCGATGGGCACGATATCGTAACGCACGCCAAGCGCCTTCGCGCAATCAGCCGCATCTTTCAGCGATTCATCCGATGTATAGCGGTATGGCAACATGATGCAGCGCACCCGCTCCGGCCCCAATGCGTCAACGCCCATCGCGGCGCAGATTGCTGAGTCGATGCCGCCGGAGAGACCCAGAACGACATCCTTGAAACCATTTTTGTTCACATAGTCGCGCAGGCCCAGCACGCAAGCCGAATAGTCCGCCTCCAGTTCTTCTGGAAGCAGGGCTTTCTCGCCTTCCTCGCAACGCCACGTATCTCCGTCACGATGCCAGATCGTCATGGCGATCTGCTCGGAAAATTGCGGCATTTGCAGGCACGGGAACTTGCTGCCCGGATTGAAGGCGAATGAGGCACCGTCGAAAATCAGTTCATCCTGACCGCCAACCTGATTGGCGTAGAGCATCGGCAGTTCCGCCAGCATCACCTGTTTCAGAACAACCTGATAACGGCGGTCCATCTTGGCGCGGTGATAGGGTGAACCATTCGGCACGAGAAGGAATTCGGCACCGCTTTCGGCAAGCGTTTCCGAAACACCGAGATCGCCCCATATATCCTCGCAAATTGGAATACCGATGCGCACGCCGCGGAAATTGACCGGTCCCGGCAGCGGCCCCGGCTCGAATACGCGCTTTTCGTCGAACTCGCCGTAATTCGGCAGATCGACCTTGAACCGCTCGGCAATTACCTCGCCGCCATCCAGCACCATGACCGAATTATGCAAACCGCTTTCGCGCCGCAGAGGTGTTCCGATGATGACCCCCGGTCCGCCATCCGCTGTGTCCGTAGCAAGGTCCCGAACCGCCTTTTCACAGGCAGCGACGAAAGACGGCTTCAGCACCAGATCCTCTGGCGGATAACCGGCAATGAACAGCTCTGTGAACAGGATCAGATCGGCCTTCATCTCGGCGGCTTGCGCGCGAGCCGCACGAGCCTTGGCCAGATTTCCGGCAATATCACCCATGACGGGATTGAGCTGCGCGACTGCAATACGAAGCATAATGAGATTCTCACCAACACTATTTCTGCCAGAGATTTAGCGTGGGAGTGGAAGGGATGCAATGAGCGGCTCTGCCTCCCCTTCGAAGATTGGACTGGATTAACGATAAGAACAGCGGGAATTTTATGAAATCTGAAGAATGCTATTCTCTAACAGAATTTCCGTGGCGTAACTCAATTCACGTTAGTGTTCGGTGATTTAAGCATACAGAGACTGTAATCTACCAGATTTTCATAAGCATCACAGTGATGAGCCTTTGTTTCTAAAGGTGCGCTTTCCGCAGCGTTGGCGTTGATAAAATAAAGCCCAAGCGAAATTACGAATACCAACAGCAAAAACAGATAAATTATTCTGAGCATACACTTCTCCTGGAATCATTTCCGGATGAAGATATCAATCAGTATAATTTCCGAAATACCAACAATGAATAAACTGTTAGAAACCGCTCCATTTCGGATATTACTGTATTTATTTTAATAATAGAAATTTGAAATCAGTACATATCCCCAAGTTGCGACGACAAATACAATTGCGATCAGCACAGCCAATGAACCGCAGTCTTTCGCAATCTGGATTTCCTTGTGAAAATCACGGGACACTGCATCACAGGTCGCTTCAATACCTGTGTTCAGGATTTCCACCATCATCAAAAACAGGATCGAGCCGGTCATCAGCAGGAAGGCCAGCCAGGTCGGCGCGAGAAAGAATGCGACAGGCAACGAGATCAGAAACAGCACCATTTCCTGTTGCACGGCTTTTTCATTGCCCGCGAGATATCTCAACGCGCGCATGGAGTTTATAAAAGCCAGAAAAATGCGCTGCATAAATACCCCCAAGAGAGACTGGTCACGATTTCGCGCTGTTGCCCGAGAATGCTTTAGACAACTCTGCTTCAAAAGCAACAGGGCGGAGATCGAAACCTCCGCCCTGCCAAATGTAATTACAATCCAGGAACAGTTCAGGCGCTTGCGACCTGCTTTTCAGCGCCCGCATCGCGCTCCTTCTTGAGGAGTTCCGCCAGCAGGAATGCGAGTTCCAGTGCCTGATCAGCGTTGAGGCGTGGATCGCAATGGGTGTGGTAGCGGTCCTGAAGATCGTCTGCCGAAATGGCGCGGGCACCGCCCGTGCATTCCGTGACGTTCTTGCCGGTCATTTCGACATGGATGCCGCCCGGATGCGTGCCTTCGGCGCGATGGATCGCGAAGAAGGATTCCACTTCCTTGAGGATACGGTCGAACGGACGCGTTTTGTAGCCGCCAGCGGTGATCGTGTTGCCATGCATCGGATCGCAGGACCAGACGACCTTGCGGCCTTCCTTTTCGACAGCACGGATAAGCTGCGGCAGGTGATCGCCCACCTTGTCATAGCCAAAGCGTGCGATGAGCGTCAGACGACCAGCTTCGTTTTCCGGGTTGAGCAGGTCGATCAGGCGGATGAGATCATCCGGCTGCAAAGACGGGCCGCATTTGAGACCAAGCGGGTTCTTGATGCCGCGGCAATATTCGATATGGGCGTGGTCGGCCTGACGGGTGCGATCACCGATCCAGATCATGTGACCGGACGTTCCGTACCAGTCGCCCGACGTGGAATCGACGCGGGTCAGCGCTTCTTCATAGCCGAGAAGCAGCGCTTCATGGCTCGTGTAGAAATCCGTCTCACGCAGCGAATGGTTGCTGTCGGAGGTGATGCCGATGGCGCGCATGAAGTTCATCGTTTCGGAGATGCGCTGCGCCAGAGCTGTGTAACGTTCAGCCTGCGGGCTCTTGCCAACGAAACCAAGCATCCACTGGTGCACGTTTTCCAGATTGGCATAGCCGCCCTGAGCGAAAGCGCGCAGCAGGTTGAGCGTTGCTGCGGACTGGCGGTACGCCATGTCCTGACGCTGCGGATCGGGTATGCGCGAAGCTTCGTCGAAATCGATGCCGTTGATGATGTCGCCACGGTAGGACGGCAGTTCGACGCCATCCTTCGTTTCCATATCCGACGAACGCGGCTTGGCGAACTGACCGGCAATACGGCCAACCTTCACCACCGGTTTGGAAGCGCCAAAGGTGAGCACAACGGCCATTTGCAGGAACACGCGGAAGAAGTCGCGGATATTATCCGCGCCATGTTCAGCGAAGCTCTCGGCGCAATCGCCGCCCTGAAGCAGAAATGCCTTGCCTTCCGCTACTGCAGCCAGCTGCTGCTTGAGCTTGCGCGCCTCGCCTGCAAAAACCAGCGGCGGATAGGTGCGAAGACGGGCCTCAACATCGTTCAAAGCCTGTGCGTCCGGATAAAACGGCACTTGCTTGATCGGTTTGTTTCTCCAGGAATGCGGGGTCCAGTTCTTCGTCATTAGAGCACCTGTTTTGCGTTATCCGCTCGATAATCCTCGGATTATATCCTCCTTACACGAAAGCCGGAATTCCCATCCATGCAGCTTGCACCTGAAGAAGATGCCAGCCCCATGTCTAAAATTTCAAAACCCCGGCGTGCGTGGGTCGCGCTGATATAATGCACGCGCGGGTTTTATGCCAGCAATATTCGTTAATGATATTTGCCTGCGGCGAAAGGATCAGCCGTCTACTCTTTCGCCATTCACGACGCGATAACTTGGCTTGTACATGGTGACCAGTTCTTCGGCTGCGGTCGGATGTACGGCCATGGTGCGGTCGAAATCGTCCTTGGTCGCTCCGGCCTTCAACGATATCCCTAAAAGCTGCGCCATTTCACCGGCGTCCGGCCCCAAAATATGGGTGCCCAAAACCCGGCGACTTTTCGCATCGACGACGATTTTCATCAACATCTTTTCGTTGCGGCCCGAAAGGGTGTTCTTCATCGGGCGGAACAAAGCGCGATAGACCTCGACGTCCGGATATTTCTTCGCAGCCTCTTCCTCCGTCAGACCAACAGTGCCGATTTCCGGCTGGGAAAAGACTGCCGTTGCGATCAGTTCATGATCCGGCTTGGTAGGATTGTCCTTGAACACTGTTTCGAGGAAACACATCGCTTCGTGAATGGCCACGGGCGTCAGCTGCACGCGGTTGGTGACATCCCCGACCGCCCAGATATTGGGGGTGCTGGTGCGCGAATAGTCATCCACTTCGATGGCGCCAAGCTTGTCGAGCTTGACGCCGGCAGCCTCAAGGCCGAGACCCTCCGTATTGGGCATGCGGCCCAACGCCAGCATCGCCTGCCCGGCTTCAAGCGTTTCTCCGTTCGACAGCGTGATCGACAAAAGACCATCTGCCTGTTTCGCGACATTCTCGAAAACCGCCTCACAAATGATGCGAATGCCCTTGGCTTCCATGGTTTCATGCAACAGGTGACGGACATCGCCGTCAAAACCGTTCAGGATATTCTTGCCGCGATAGACAAGCGTGGTTTCCACCCCCAGACCATGGAAGATATTGGCAAACTCGACCGCGATGTAGCCGCCGCCCGCAATGACAATTGCCTTTGGCAACTCTTCCAGATGGAAGGCTTCATTGGAGCTGATGCAAAGCTCGTGGCCGGGCAAAGCCTCATGCGGGTTCGGACGACCGCCAGTGGCGACCAGAATGTTCTCGGCGGTAACCCGACGCCCGTCGGCCTTCAACTCGACGGTATGCGCGTCAACGAGTACCGCGCGACTTGCAAAAATATCGACCTTCGAATTCTCAAGTCCCTTGCGGTACAACCCTTCCAGACGGTCAATTTCCTTGTCCTTGGCGGTAATGAGCTTCTTCCAGTCAAAGCTGCTTTCGCCCACGGACCAGCCATAACCCGCGGCATCTTCGAAATGTTCGGGAAACTGCGAGGCATAGACAAAAAGCTTTTTCGGCACGCAGCCGCGGATGACGCATGTACCGCCCATGCGATATTCTTCGGCCAGACCGACCTTCTTTCCCATCGCGCCCGCCAGACGGCCTGCGCGCACACCGCCGGAACCGCCACCGATAACAAAGAGGTCGTAATCATATCCGGCCATGGGAATCTCCTTCGGAATTACTGACGATGATATGTAGGCAAAAGAAAAAGCCCGGCCAAGTCGCCGGGCTTTCAAATTATTTGATCTGAGCCGTGAATTACTGCTGGGCGGGCTGCTGTGTCTGCTGGCCTGCCGCCGCACGGGCCTGTGCAGCCAGAACTTCCGCCACATCGCGAGCAAGGTCACGGGCAACGCCATTTTGCCACACATTGGCGGCTTTCACGACTTCACGGGTCACGATCGGGCCTTCCGAAAGCAGCTTCTTGCCAGCTGGCGAGGTGTAGAAGGTCGAGATCGCCTTCAATTCCTCTTCGGTAAACGCCTTTGCATAAGCGCGCGCGGATTCGGTTTCGAGGTCCGAACGGCGGGAAGCCAGCGCCAGCGCTTTTTCATCGACAGTCTTGGTGATCAGACCCTCAAGGTTGGGGTCCTTCTGGATCAACTCGCCCTTGAGCGCGCGGGCTGCGTTCGGCAGAATCTCGTCGAACTGTTCGGTCGCGTGGATCGCGGAGATCGCTTCGCGGGCAGCCTGCAGATGGGCATCAGTGATTTCCTGCGCCGAAGCCGCATGAACGCCGGCCATCAGGGCGAATACGGAAAGCGGTGCAATCAGACGACGAAAGCCAGTTGCCGGGATCATATGCTCAATACTCCGTTCAATCAGTTCAACACCAGTTATAGCACTGGCAGTTCAAGACCGGTTCAGGGTTCGAATGCCGTCGGTTCCGGCAATTACTGCCGCACGCGCCAGCCCGATGAAAAGTCCATGCTCGACAACGCCTGGAATGGCGAAGAGAGCGTCAGATAGTGTCTTTGGCTCGGGAATGCGGCCAAAAGATGCATCGACGATGTAGTGTCCACCATCTGTTACAAAAGGCGAACCATCTTTTAAGCGCAGGTTAAGCGGGCCTGCAAGGCCGCATTTCGTGGCTGCCGCATCGATTGCGCGCATCGTAGCGCCGAGACCGAAGCGATTGACCTCGATGGGAAGCGGAAAACGGCCCAGCGTTTCCACAACTTTCGACTGGTCAGCAATGACGATCATGGCGTCGGAAGCCGCGGCCACGATCTTCTCGCGCAACAGCGCACCGCCGCCGCCCTTGATGAGCGAAAGCTCGCCATTGACTTCGTCAGCACCGTCAATGGTCAGATCGAGATGCGGGGTTTCTTCCAGTGTTGTGAGGGGAACGCCCAGTTCCTGACACAGGCTGGCAGTGCGTTCGGATGTCGGCACGCCGATGATCTTGAAGCCGCCCTGCACTTTTTCAGCCAGCAGACGCACGAATTCTTCTGCCGTCGAGCCGGTTCCGATACCAAGACGCATACCATCCTTGACATGCGTGAGGGCCTCGGCTGCGGCGGCGATCTTCAGCTTGCGTGCTTCGTCCATGAAAGAAATCCTAGCATATCCTCCGGCTTGACCCGGCGGATTCTCGTCCCAATTCGGTTCGCGTCTAGCACGCGTAGGCATTACAACAAAGCACCTATTTAAATATGACGCAGAATTTCACATCTGCGCGGCCAGAGAAGCCGCCCTTGAGCCATGGCGCGCTATCAGTTACGAATGGCCGACGTCATTTTATACGAGAGAGACAGTATGTCCGTTGCCAGTGCCAAACCCATCATTGTTTTCGATCTCGACGGCACGCTCGTCGACACCGCGCCGGACCTTCTCGACAGCCTCAATCACTGCCTCTCGATTTCCGGACTCAAGGTGGCAGATCGCGCAGCCCTGCGCCGCTTTGTCGGTCAGGGCGGACGCACCATGATCGAGCGCGCCTTTGCGGCGCAGCAAACCCAGATCGATGACACGCGTCTCGATAAGCTGGTAGAAGAGTTCCGCGAACATTATGCGGACAACATGCCGGGACATTCTATCTTCTTCCCTGGCGTGCTGGAAGCGCTCGACCGGTTTCAGGCGCATGGCTTCGAGCTGGCCGTCTGCACAAACAAGTTTGAATCTCTTTCGGTTAAGTTGCTGACCTCGATGGGCGAAGCCGCGCGTTTTGCCGCGATCTGCGGCGCAGACACATTCGCCTGGCGCAAGCCGGACCCACGCCATCTGACTGACACCATTGCGCGCGCTGGCGGCAATCGGGATCGTGCGCTTATGGTTGGCGACAGCCGCACGGATATCGATACGGCCAAGGCTGCGGGTATCCCCGTGGTGGCCGTCGATTTCGGTTATACCGATCTTCCAGTCCAGCATTACGAACCGAGCCGCGTGATTTCGCATTATGACGAATTTACCCTCGAAATGGCCGAACAGCTGATCGACGCGGTTGCTGACCCCGTCTGAAAGAGTATGGAACGGTGAAAAATACAGTTTTTCAGCTTGTTACACTGGCTTTTTCAACTCTTCTGGTATCTGGCGCGTTCGGTCAGGAAAAGTCTGCGCCCGGCCTTCCGGGCGTTGAAGCGCATAAGCCGCTTGTCGCGGCTCCGCCGCCCGCCCCGGAACCGGATCGGGCTCCGAAGGAAAACTGGAAGAATTTTCGGGTCGGCAACACCGATGTGTCGGTTTCGGGCGATATCATTATTGATGTCGGCACCGGCCAAGGCGCCTCCCGTCACCGATAGCTGTTAGCTTCGGGCTGAACCCGCCAGAGCCGACCAGACGGCAGGCAGCAGGCCGGGTAGGTCTTCGGCAATCAACCCGTGACCGAAACGCCGCCCTGCATCGGCATGAACCCAGACAGCCGCGCAAGCAGCTTCGAAGGGCGGCATTCCCTGCGCCAGCAATCCGCCCACAATGCCTGCCAGAACATCACCGGACCCGGCAGTCGCCAGAAACGGCGTTCCGTTGGCATTGATCGCGGCGCGACCATCCGGTGCGGCGATAACCGTATCCGGCCCCTTATAGATTACCACCGCATTGGCGAGGGCAGCAGCCCTGCGCGCCTTGTCGAGCTTCGACGCATCCTCATCGGCCACATCCGGGAAAAGCCGACGGAATTCTCCCTCATGCGGCGTCAAAACAAGCGCGGTCTCTGCGTCTTTTCTGGCCTCGAACAGTTCCCGCGGGTTCTTTTCGAAGGCCGTTATGCCATCTGCATCAAGCACAAGCCCGTGAAATGACGAGGCCGAACGACCTGTCAACATCAGAGCGTGCTCGCGTGCGAAAGCCGCATTTCCGTAACCGGGGCCGAGCACCACCGCCGCGACTTTTCTGTCGGCAATGAAGTCCCGCACATCCTTGGCGCTACGGGTTTCACGCACCATGATGCTCGTGACATGGCCCGCATTGACGGCCACAGCGTCCGGCGGCGACAACAGCGTTACGGCTCCTGCGCCGCTTCTTGCAGCGGCAAGTGCGGATAATCGCGCCGCGCCTGTCGCGTGCATTCCGCCGGAAAAGACCGCGACATGGCCGCGGCTATATTTATGGGCGTTGACGTTCAGGGCAGGCAGGCTTTCAACCCACAGCGCCGGGTCATTTTCGTGCGCCTGGGGAAGGATGGTGTCCAGCACACGGTCCGGGATGCCGATATCCGCGACATGAAGAACCCCGCACAAGGCCCTGCCCGGCTGCAACAAATGGCCTGGCTTCTTGCGAAAGAATGTGACGGTTGCCCGCGCCTTGACGGCCTCGCCCAGTATCTGCCCGCTGGCGCCCGAGACGCCGCTTGGCAGATCGACGGCGATAACCGGAATGTCAGAAGCGTTGATGGCGTCGATAGCCACGGCTTCGACTCCATGAACCGCGCGCGTCAGTCCCGCACCGTAAACGGCGTCGATGACGCCGGAAAAACTCGCTGGCGAGAATTCGTTGATACTGCGCACCTCGCCCTTGTGAAACAGGGAGGCTCGAAGCGCATCACTGCCCTTTCGCGGTGGCGCTACACTGAAGCACACGACTTCGAAACCCGCTTCCAGCAAATATTGTGCTGCGACATAACCGTCACCGCCATTGTTGCCCGGACCGCATAAAACCGCGACCGGCCCTTTGTCGGCGAACATGCGTTGCGCGACATCCGCCACCGCCCGGCCCGCTGCCAGCATCAGCGAAAAGCCGTCCCGCACGCCATTATCCATGGTCCAGCGATCCGCTGCGGCCATTTCATCGGGCAAAAGCAATTCCAACATCGCGCACCTGTTTTGTAAGACGGATTTTGCGGTGATTAAACAACCGGCAGAGCGCTTTGCGCAAGAGAGCCTATATTTGTCGCAAATTGATTACTTTTTAATCATACGCCCCCTTTCAGAATAGCTCGTCCACACCCCAGCGATAGGCACCTCCTTGCAAAGGTGCCGCCTTTAGTGCCACTCTGCTAAGGAAATGGAAGAGAAGAGAAAATTTTGCCTAGGTTTTTCAAACTGGCACGCTTCATGCTTCTCCTACAGTGAAACGGGCACAACGCTCATTTCTGAAGAAAAGCGGAGACCATTCTCTGATGAAAAAGATCGAAGCCATCATTAAGCCCTTCAAACTCGATGAAGTGAAGGAAGCCCTTCAGGAAGTCGGCTTGCAGGGTATTACTGTCATCGAAGCCAAGGGCTTTGGACGACAGAAAGGTCATACCGAGCTTTACCGCGGCGCTGAATATGTCGTCGACTTTCTTCCCAAGGTGAAAGTTGAAGTCATTGTAGCGGATGAAACCGTGGACAATGCGATTGAAGCCATCCGCAAGGCAGCCCAGACGGGTCGCATCGGCGACGGCAAGATTTTCGTCTCCAACATTGAAGAAGTCATTCGTATCCGCACCGGTGAATCCGGCGTGGACGCCATCTGATTGACATCAGCCTACCTATCCTTCGTCGTGCAAACAGGGAATTAAAATGACGACCGCCAACGATATTCTGAAACAGATCAAAGACAACGACATCAAGTTTGTCGACCTTCGCTTCACCGACCCGAAGGGCAAGCTACAGCACGTCACGATGGATATCGGCCTTGTTGACGAAGACATGTTCGTTGACGGTGTCATGTTCGACGGCTCGTCGATCGCTGGCTGGAAGGCCATCAACGAATCCGACATGGTTCTGATGCCAGATCCGACGACGGCTCATATCGACCCGTTCTTCGCGCAGTCCACGCTGGTCATTCTTTGCGACATTCTCGAGCCGATCTCGGGCGAGGCTTACAGCCGCGATCCGCGCACGACCGCAAAGAAGGCAGAAGCCTACATGAAGTCGCTCGGTATCGGCGACACGGTCTATGTCGGCCCGGAAGCCGAGTTCTTCGTCTTCGACGACGTGAAGTACAAGGCTGATCCGTACAATACCGGCTTCAAGCTCGATTCGACCGAACTGCCGTCCAACGACGACACCGACTATGAAACCGGCAATCTCGGCCACCGTCCGCGCGTCAAGGGCGGCTATTTCCCGGTTCCGCCGATCGACAGCTGCCAGGACATGCGTTCCGAAATGCTCACCGTTCTGACGGAGATGGGCGTAACGGTTGAAAAGCATCACCACGAAGTGGCATCGGCTCAGCACGAACTGGGCGTCAAGTTCGACTCGCTCGTGCGCAACGCCGACAAGATGCAGATCTACAAGTATGTCGTGCATCAGGTTGCCAATGCCTATGGCAAGACCGCAACCTTCATGCCGAAGCCAATATTCGGCGACAACGGTTCGGGCATGCACGTTCACTTCTCGATCTGGAAAGACGGCAAGCCTACCTTTGCTGGCAATGAATATGCCGGTCTGTCGGAAAACTGCCTGTTCTTCATCGGCGGCGTCATCAAGCACGCCAAGGCTGTGAACGCATTCACCAACCCGTCGACCAATTCGTACAAGCGTCTGGTTCCGGGCTATGAAGCTCCGGTTCTGCTGGCCTATTCGGCACGCAACCGTTCGGCTTCCTGCCGTATTCCTTTCGGCTCCTCGCCGAAGTCGAAGCGTCTTGAAGTCCGCTTCCCGGATCCGGCCGCCAACCCGTACCTCGCCTTCGCATCCCTGCTGATGGCTGGCCTCGACGGCATCAAGAACAAGATCCATCCTGGCCAGGCCATGGACAAGGATTTGTACGACCTGCCTGCCAAGGAACTCAAGAAGATCCCGACCGTTTGCGGCTCGCTTCGTGAAGCGCTCCAGTCGCTCGACAAGGATCGCGAATTCCTCAAGGCTGGTGGCGTGTTCACCGATGACCAGATCGACTCGTTCATCGAGCTGAAGATGGCCGAAGTGATGCGGTTCGAAATGACCCCGCATCCGGTCGAATTCGACATGTACTACTCGGTCTAATCCATGGGTAAGCGGGGCGCTTGCGCTCCCGCAACTCCAAGAGTTGCCGAGGGGAACGACGCGTTTTTAAAAACGCGCGAAAGAAAACCCGGCTTCATGGCCGGGTTTTCTTTTTGTTGTCAGTGCCTTGGATAAGCTAATTAAGAAATGGATTCAGAGCGCCTTGAGTATACGCGCCGCGATCATCATTTCGACTTCGCGTGCCTTACGCCGCGCCGCAGCTTCGGCGTCCTCGCCCCACTGCTCAGTCGTCCAGTCTTCATCGATATGCGCAAGCTGCCAGCCGTCTTCGGCGGACACTTCGCCCTTGGCGATGGCCAGCGCGATGATGGCCGAGCCGGTCAGCGTCGTCATCGTGTGAAGCGATGCGAGCGCAATCGGATCATTAAACGCCGACAGATGAATGCCAAATGCCGTGATCGCCTCACGCGGCTGCTCAACATGCATGACACCTTCGGCGAGTGCGAACCGCGCGCCAAGCGTTTCCGCCCAGTCGATCAGCGGATCCCAACGCGCTGTCTGGCGGGAAACGAGTTCCTGCGGCGCGTCGGCGCGATAGCACAGCAAATCCGTGCCTGCGAAACGTAACACATCCTCAAGCACTGCCTGCGGGTCTTGTGCAATGCCGTCAATAGCGGTGTTCACAAGACGGGTGGCAGGCATTTTGCCCGGATCGATCACCTTTTCCTGCGCGCGAAACTCATCAGCGACGATTTCTGCCGCAGCAGCCGTCGGCAATAGCAGAAGGCTGCGCGCTGGCGTCTTCACCGGGCGACCATCGAGATGAACCGCAAAGCCACCATCGACTTCGGCGACGTCCGCCCGCTCGTAGAAGCGTTTCGGCAGCTGCGCCTGCATCAGCTTCTGTGCACGTATGATGGGATTCTCGTCGGAAAGCTGCTTACCAGCTTCAAGATCGCTCAAAGTATCACGCATGGGTTTTTCCAATTTTTAAAGCGTATCCATTGCGTTCAGCAGCGGATGAAGGTCGTGCGGCGTGCTCAATATGTGCTGTGCACCGGCTTCGACGAGCGCCTGTCGGTCATGATAGCCCCATGACACACCCGCCGCCAGAGCGCCCGCCGAGCGGGCCATCTGCATATCGTAGATCGCATCGCCGATAACAATGGTTCGGTCGGGTTCTATCCCCATTTCCGCGCAGGATTCAAGCACCATCGCCGGATGGGGCTTGGACGGGCAGTCGTCCGCCGTACGGATGACCAGAAAATGCTTGCCAATGCCGTGGCGTTCGAACACCGCATGAACGCCGCGACGCGACTTGCCCGTGACGATCCCCAAAAGCAGATCGTCCCGCTCTCCAAGTTCCGTCAGAAGCGGCAGAATGCCATCATAAAGCGGTTCCGCGAAATCCGGTGCCTGCCGCAGGCGGATAAAATTTTCTTTATAGCGCTGCGTCAGCCAGTCGACTTGCTCGTCCGGCTCGCGCCGCAGCAATTGCGCTATGGCCAGCGGAAGCGACAGGCCGATGATCGAATGCGTCTCGGCCTGTTTTGGTGGCGTCAGCCCTGCATCGGCAAAGCTTTCCGCCATACAACGATGGATGAAATCACCGCTATCCACCAGAGTGCCGTCGCAATCGAAAAGAACGAGTTTCATCGTGCTGCCGCCGCCTTTGCCGGACGATTGATGATGATCAGGCCGAGGCCAATCAGGATCAAGGCTGCGAATATCTTCCAGCTCAGTGCTTCCCCCAGAACGATGCCGCTCAGCAATACGCCGAAGGCGGGCGTGAGAAAGGCGAAGTTGGAGAGTTTCGAGGCCGGATAGCGGTTCACCATCCAGAACCAGAGCGGATAGGTGAATGCAACCACGAAGAAGGACTGGAACAGCAGCGAGATCACCGAAAGAACATTCGGATCGCGAGCGAGCGGACCGGCGAAGCCGATGAACGGCAAAGGAACCAAAGCGGCAACAACAAGCTGATACAACAGGATCTTCTCAGGAACGGCATAAGCGAGTTTGCTGCGTTTGATGACCAGCGTGGTCAGCCCCCAGAGAATGCCCGAAACAAGCGCCAGCAAATCGCCATAGAAAGCATATGGCCCCGGTCGGCTGACATGGTCGGAAAAGACAATGAACACGCCGAGAAAAGCCACGCACATGCCGACAAAGGCACGGACAGACATGCGCTCGCCGAGCAGGAAATGGCTTCCGATAGCGACCCAGAACGGCATGACGTTCATCATCAGGGTCACGCGGCTGACGCTTGTCAGGTCCATTGAGATGAAAATCAGCACAAATTCGGTGCCGAAAAGCGATCCCGCAAGGAGGCCGGGCAGCAGGGTGCCGTCATTTCTGAACAGCGCAATGCGCCGCCAGAAGCACCAGAGAAACACACATATTCCGCCCAGAACCGAACGGGCGGAAGCCATCAGCATCGGATTGAAACCCTGATTGCCGATTTTCACGGCAACCTGATTAAGCCCCCAGCTGAACATGATGAAGATGACCAGAGCAACCGCCAGCCCATCGAAAGAAGCCCGGCCTTGCGCCGTCCCCCCATTTTCCCCTGCCATTTCAATTCTTCTTTATGTTGTCAGTCTTCCGCACTATCCTCATCGAACCCGAGCAGGTTCCAAGATTGCACCATATGCGGCGGCAACGGCGCAGTCACGTCGATCACGCCGCCCGATGGATTGGGGATGCGGATGCGACGCGCATGAAGATGCAGGCGCTTCTGGATGCCGCCGGGGAACTCCCAGTTCTGGTCGGCTTCGAAATATTTCGGATCGCCAATGATCGGATGGCCGATATAGGCGGCGTGGACGCGTAGCTGGTGCGTGCGGCCCGTATAAGGCTCCATTTCCAGCCAGGTCAGATTGTTGCCCGCCTTTTCAATGATGCGGTAATAGGAAACCGCGTGATCGGAATCCGGCTCACCATGCTGGCAAACGCGCATCTTGTCGCCATCCGGCGTCTGTTCCTTGACCAGCCAGGTCGAAATCTTGTCTTCGCGCTTGCGCGGGACGCCCTTCACCAACGCCCAGTAGGTCTTCTTCGTGTCCCGCTCGCGAAATGCGGCAGTCAAAGCCTGCGCAGCGCCACGCGTGCGGGCGACAACCAGAACACCGGACGTATCGCGGTCGATACGGTGCACAAGACGGGGCTTCTCGCCCTTCTTATTGCGCCAGGCTTCCAGCATGCCGTCAATATGACGCGTCAATCCCGAACCGCCCTGCACGGCCAGCCCCGCTGGCTTGTTGAAGACGAACACTTTCGGGTCTTCATAAATCAGCATTTGAGAGAGAACGTCGCCGTCCTGCTGGCTGCGGATGGTGCGCGCCGTGACCGGACCTGTCGTTTTCTCGTCGACGCCAAGCGGTGGAATCCGAACCATCTGGTTCGCCTGAAGACGCGTATCGGCCTTGGCGCGACCACCATCCACGCGAACCTGACCCGAACGCAGCAATTTTTGCAGATGGCCAAAGCCCAGCCCAGGAAAGTGAACCTTGAACCAGCGGTCGAGACGCATGCCCGCCTCGCTCGTATCCACAATCTTCTGTTCAACGCCTGCCATGGAGAAACCCGATCAATATCTTTTTGGGGCGCGACCATGCGCGCCAACTCGTTAATCCTGTCAATAGACGTGAGTTTCCCCGATTGCTAGTGCTATTCCAGAAAACTGCGATTTGAAGCCTTTCAGGCCGCTTTTACCCGATATTTAGCAAAAAACAGCCTGATCTTCACACTCGATTACATGCGTTTTTAATTTATGGTTGGTTCTGACACCCAATAGCCACTTCTTCCCGACATTAGATATTGATAGAACAGTGGGCTCATACCATTTAGCCCCGTAAATAGAACGAGCGGGAGTGCGAAAGTGTCATTGCTCAAAATATACTGGCGAGCCATGCAATATCTTGCGGTCGAGAAAGCCGCAACGATATCGATGTGTGTCGCGAGTGTCCTCGTTGCCCTTGTTACACTGGCCGAACCGGTCCTGTTCGGTCAGGTCATTCAGGCCATTTCCGATAAGGGTGACATCATCTCCCCGCTGTCGATGTGGGCGGCACTCGGCGTTTTCAACATTATCGCAGCCGTTTTCGTTGCGCGCGGTGCGGATCGGCTTGCCCATCGCCGCCGTCTCGGCGTGATGATTGACTCTTATGAGCGCCTGATCACCATGCCGCTTGCCTGGCATCAGAAGCGCGGCACATCCAATGCCCTGCACACGCTGATCCGCGCGACCGACTCGCTCTTCACGCTCTGGCTCGAATTCATGCGTCAGCACCTGACCACGGTTGTGGCTCTGGCGACACTTATTCCGGTTGCCATGAACATGGACATGCGCATGTCGCTCGTCCTGATCGTGCTCGGCGTCATCTATGTCATGATCGGCCAGCTGGTCATGCGCAAGACCAAGGACGGCCAGATGGCCGTCGAAAAGCATCACCACAAGCTCTTCGAGCATGTCAGCGATACGATCAGCAATGTTTCGGTCGTGCAGAGCTATAATCGCATTGCCTCTGAAACGCAGGCGCTGCGCGATTATGCGCGCAATCTGGAAAAGGCGCAGTTTCCCGTTCTCAACTGGTGGGCGCTCGCCAGCGGTCTGAACCGCATGGCTTCGACCTTCTCCATGGTGGTGGTGCTGGTTCTCGGCGCTTATTTCGTGACCAAAGGCCAGATGCGTGTTGGCGACGTGATTGCCTTTATCGGCTTCGCACAGCTGATGATCGGTCGTCTTGACCAGATCAGCGCCTTCATCAACCAGACTGTGACGGCACGCGCCAAGCTCGAAGAATTCTTCGAGATGGAAGACGCGACCGCCGACCGGCAGGAACCGCAGGACGTGGCCGATCTGGAAAACGTCAAGGGCGACATCGTTTTCGACAATGTCACCTTCGAATTCCCGAATTCGGGTCAGGGCGTCTATGACGTGTCCTTTGAGGTGAAGCCTGGCCAGACTGTCGCCATCGTCGGCCCGACCGGCGCAGGCAAGACCACGCTGATCAATATTCTCCAGCGTGTGTTCGACCCGGCTGCTGGTCGTGTGTTGATCGACGGTGTGGATACGCGCACTGTCAGCCGCCGCTCGCTGCGCCATGCGATTGCCACCGTGTTTCAGGATGCCGGTCTCTTCAACCGTACCGTCGAGGAGAATATCCGCGTCGGTCGTGAAGACGCCACGCATGAAGATGTTCATGCCGCAGCCAAGGCTGCCGCAGCCCACGACTTCGTTCTCGCCAAGGCCAATGGCTATGACACGGTTGTCGGCGAACGCGGTTCGCAGCTTTCGGGCGGCGAACGCCAGCGTCTGGCGATTGCACGCGCCATCCTGAAGGATTCGCCGATCCTCGTACTCGACGAAGCGACGAGCGCGCTCGACGTCGAGACCGAAGAAAAGGTGAAGCAGGCTGTGGACGATCTGAGCCAGAACCGCACCACCTTCATCATCGCGCACCGTCTTTCGACGGTCCGGTCGGCGGATCAGGTTCTGTTCATGGACAAGGGGCATCTGGTCGAACGCGGCAGCTTCGATGAACTTGCAGCCCGTGGCGGTCGCTTTTCCGACCTGCTCCGCGCCGGTGGTCTGGCTCTTGAAGACAAGCAGTCCAAGCCCGCAGAAGGTAGCAATGTGATGCCCTTCCCGGCTCGCGCCTGATCGCTGATGACAGCAAACAAAAAAAGCCCGGCAGAGATGCCGGGCATTTTATTTAGAGCGGGATTTCAAACCGGAGCCCGTCATATCCGGGCTCGACATTATCAGGCGTTTCACGCAGCACGGTCTCGTAGTCGAGCGGGACATGCATATGCGTGAGGATTGCCCGCCTGGGCGCAAACAGCTCGATCCATTCCAGCGCCTGTTCCAGCGAGAAATGGCTCGGATGCGGGCGATATTGCAAGGCACCAACGATCAGCACATCGGCATGCCGGATATGGCGCAGGCTCTCATCCGGGAACGCGCTGACATCGGTGCAATAGACAACATTGCCAATGCGGAAGCCGAGCGACTCGATGTCGCCGTGGATCTGCCGGAATGGTTCGAACCGGATTTCGCCGCCTGCACCGTCGATGGTGAAGGGTGTTTCGGCTGCAATATCATGCATGCTCAGGATCGGCGGATAGCTTGAGCCAGCCGGTGTCTCGAAACAATAGCCGAAAGCGTCGTACAGCCGGTTACGCGTGAAGCGGTTGGCATAGACATCCATCAGCCGCCGATTATCCACCACATAGGTGCGCAGATCGTCGATGCCGTGAATGTGGTCGGCATGAGGATGGGTATAGACCGCCGCATCGAGCGCATGCACGCTGGCATTGATCATCTGCGTGCGGAAATCCGGCCCCGTATCGATCACCACCGTGGTGTGGTTGCCGCTCTCATTGAAACGCTCCACCAGCAAGGAGGTGCGGGTGCGCCGGTTCTTCGGATTTTGCGGATCGCATTTCCCCCAATCGCCATTGACGCGCGGAACGCCGGGCGACGAACCGCAGCCCAGAATTGTGAATCGCAGGCAATTTCGGGGAGACGTCACGCTCAAACTTCCTCTGAAGGCCGGGGCATCTTGGAGAACAGCCTGAACACATTGTCGCTCGTGATACGGGCGATTTCGTCATTGCTCACGCCAATCGTCTCGGCCAGCATGGCGGCGGTGTGCTGCACGAAAGACGGTTCGTTGCGCTTGCCGCGATGCGGCAACGGAGCAAGGAACGGCGCGTCCGTTTCCACCAGCAGGCGGTCACGCGGAACAATGGTTGCGATTTCGCGGATTTCCGGCGAGTTCTTGAAAGTCAGAATGCCGGAAAAGGAAATATAGCCGTCCAGTTCAATGCCCTTTTCCGCCAGTGCGCGACCGGACGAGAAACAATGGAGAATGAAAGGGAAAGCGCCCTTTGCGGTTTCCTGTTCCAGAATTTCGGCCATATCGTCGTCTGCACTGCGCGCATGGATGACAAGCGGCAACTGCGTGCGGCGCGCGGCTTCGATGTGAACGAGAAAGCCCTGACGCTGCGCTTCCGGCGGCGCATAGTCGTAGTGATAATCGAGACCCGCCTCGCCTATGGCGACAACTTTCGGATGTTCCGAAAGGCGCACAAGATCGTCAGCCGTAATGTCCAGTTCTTCATGCGCGTTGTTCGGATGGGTACCGACCGAGCAATAGACGGACTCATAGGTTTCCGCGATGGCGCGGATCGTATTGAATTTGCGGACCCGCGTGGAGATCGTCACCATGCGCTTGATCCCGGCGTCGAGCGCGCGCTGCACAACAGCATCGCGCTCGGGCTCGAAATCGGCAAAGTCGAGGTGACAATGGCTATCGACAAGCATCATCGAACTCAGTTCTGCTCTTCTGTTTCCACATAGCGCGGGAAAACCGGCTGCGGGGCTGGCAGATCGGCACCGCCGACGAGCTGGCTTGCCGCCACGTCGGTGAACTGACGCTTGTCGGCTGGGACCGCCAGAATGTCGAGCAGCTTTTCCGCCGACTGCGGGATGAAAGGCTGCACCATGATGCCGACACGGCGAATGACTTCAGCCGTCACATAGAGCACAGTGCCCATGCGCGCCGGATCGGTCTTGCGCAGCGCCCAAGGCTCCTGCCCCGCGAAATAACGGTTCGCTTCCGCGACAACGGCAAAGATCGCGCCGAGCGCCAGATGCAGCGCCTGATCGTCCATGGCTTTACGCGCGGTTTCCAGCGCCGCATCGGCCTGATCCAGAATGGCCTTGTCCGCATCCGAGAATTCACCCGGCTGCGGAACCTTGCCTTCGCAATTCTTGGCGATCATCGACAGCGAACGCTGCGCCAGATTGCCAAGATCGTTGGCGAGATCGGCATTGGTGCGGTTGACGATGGCGTCATGGCTGTAGCTGCCGTCCTGCCCGAACGGCACTTCGCGCATCAGAAAGTAGCGCAGCTGGTCCAGACCGTAACGTTCCACCAGACCGAACGGATCGATGACGTTGCCGAGCGACTTCGACATTTTCTCGCCGCGGTTGAACAGGAAGCCGTGCGCAAACACACGCTTTGGCAGCGGAATACCCGCCGACATCAGGAACGCGGGCCAGTAAACGGCGTGGAAGCGCGAAATGTCCTTGCCGATGATATGCGCATCGGCTGGCCAATAAGCCCACTTGTCGCTCGTCGTATCTGGATAGCCGAGCGCGGTGATGTAATTGGTCAGCGCATCGACCCAGACATACATGACGTGCTTTTCGTCGCCCGGGACCGGAATGCCCCAATCGAAAGTGGTGCGCGAAATCGACAGGTCCTTCAGACCGGACTTCACAAAGCTCACGATTTCATTGCGGCGTTCGGTGGGCATGATGAAGCCCGGATTCTTTTCGTAAAGATCGAGCAGCTTGTCCTGATACTGCGAGAGACGGAAGAAGTAGCTTTCCTCCTCAACCCACTCGACAGGCGTTCCTTGTGGACCGTAGCGAACATTATCCGCACGGACTTCGGTTTCTTCCTCGCCATAATAGGCTTCGTCGCGAACCGAATACCAGCCCGCATAACCACCCTTGTAGATGTCGCCATTAGCGGCCATTGCCTGCCATATGGCCTGGCTGGCCTTGTAGTGACGCTCTTCGGAGGTGCGGATATAATCGTCGTTCGAGCTGTTCAGAACCTCGGCCATGCGACGGAAAGCTTCGGTATTGCGGTCTGCAAGCTCGCGGGGCGTGATGCCTTCCTTGCGCGCGCTTTGCAGCATCTTGATACCATGCTCGTCCGTACCGGTCAGGAAATGCACATCCTTGCCGTTCAGGCGCTGAAAACGCGCCATCGCGTCAGTTGCGATCAGTTCATAGGCGTGACCGATATGCGGCTTGCCGTTAGGGTAAGCAATCGCGGTGGTGATATAGTATTTTTCGCGGCTCATTATGGACCCGGTCTTTCGATGTTTGAAAGCGCGCCTGACCGTTTGCGGGAACGATCACCAGACACACACAAGAGAAAATCGTCGGCTGTGACATAAACCATGTGAGCGGTCATGTCACGCCGCAGTGCAGCAAGTCGGGCTGATCTCAGCCTATGATCCCGCGCCAGCGTGAAAGGCGCGATGCGTCTTCTCCAGCAAAATCACAACAGCCTGCTTGCGATCAAGATTATAGGTTTCGGCATCGACGATCTCGCGGCCAAGATCGCTCCAGAATCGCGACCACTGATCAGCCTCGCGCAATTGCCCGGCTTCGGCGCGCCTGCGCGCTTCAGCGGCGATGCGCTCCATCAGATGGTCGCGGAAGAGCTGATACTGTATTTCCGCCTCGCGACCGGTGAGAACGCCAGCCAGCGCCTGCGCCTTGGGCAGATCGAAAGCTGGCCTTTCCAGTATTCCATCAACGGTTTCGGAAATCTCGATGCCGCCATGCGCCAGAAGCAGAAGCGCCTTGCGCACGCTGCCTTCGGCGCGTTCCAACAGCGTTGGCGTGACGCTTGCCGCATCCAGTCCGATATGCGCTCCCACATGGGACAGCGCATCCTTCATTGCCGCCTCGTCCAGCGGACGCAGCTGAATGCTCTGACACCGCGAGCGAATAGTCGGCAAAAGGCGACCGGATGAATGTGACACGAGAACGAACAGCGCCCGCGCTGGCGGTTCTTCCAGCGTTTTCAACAGCGCATTGGCCGCATTGCGGTTCATGTCATCGGCAGGATCGACGATGACGATACGCCATGCATGGTCGGAGGCGGTGCGTGTCAGAAAATGCGTGACCCGGCGGATTTCCTCCACCGTGATGCCTGTGCGGAATTTGCCGGTCTTCTGATCGAACGGACGATTGATATGCAACACCGCCGGGTGCATACCGCCCGCGATCTGCCGCCACAGAGGCCTCGCGAAATCCGGCGTGCCGATATCTTCCGGTGCATTGGCCTGATCGCCATGGCTGAGCATATGCCCTGCCAGATGGAAAGCGAGCGTCGCCTTGCCGATGCCCTGCTCGCCCTCAAGCAGCAGCGCATGGTGCATCCGGCCCTCGCGATAGGCCTGCGCTAGAAAGCGCGTGACCTCTCCATGGCCAGTCAAATAATCGCTCGCGGAGGGCTCCGGAATGCCTTCAATGGAATCATGCGCCTTGGGGACGTCGAGTTCGTCGATCACAACAGCCCCTTCTTTTTCAGGAGTTCACTGGCCAGTGCGCCGATATCCTCGGCGATTTCTTCCTGCGGTCGATCTGCCGCAACAACCTTGCAGCGCTCAGGCTCTGCTTCGGCGATGGCCAGAAATGCCTGACGGCGCGCCTCATGCACGGCGATATCTTCCTTCTCAAAACGATCCGCAGTCTCGTTACCGCGTCGCTTTCCGGCACGGGAAAGCCCCTTTTCAGCCGGAATATCGAGAATGATTGTCATGTCGGGAACGGCACCGTCGATTGCAATACGTTCAATCGCCGCCATATAGGTCGCATTGAGATTGCCGGTCACGCCCTGATAGGCACGGCTGGAATCGATGAAGCGATCACACAGGACCACACGCCCCTCGGCAAGCGCCGGGCGGATCAGTTGATCGACATGATCGGCGCGGGCAGCCGCAAACAACATCGCCTCCATGGCCGGGCCATAGCTTTCGGCATTGCCGCTCAGGATCACGTGCCGCACAGCCTCAGCGCCCGGCGAACCGCCGGGTTCGCGCGTAATGACGGGATCAAATCCGTTGGCGCGCAAATATTTGGCCAGCAAGGCGATCTGCGTCGACTTGCCTGCACCTTCGCCGCCTTCGAATGTGATGAATAATCCTGACACTCTGGCTTCCGCATTACGTTCTGAAAAGATTCAATAGCTACAAGAGCTTGATTCAAGGTCATACCGGTCTTTGGCGGTGAGGTCGAGAATTTTGAGCATATCCCAAAACTGTCTAAAGATATTTCCGCAACCAGCCGGTCGAAAGCTCCACCGCGCTGCTCCAGGCCCTTTGCGCAAGACTGCCCTCCTCGACGGATTGCGCAGCAAACAACGGCACTTGCTGAACCATATTGCCGTTGAGGTCGAATTCCAGAAGTCCGATCTTGCTGTCAGCTTCAACCGGCGCTCGCAGCGGTCCTCGATAAATGAACCGCGCTTTCAGCTTTTCCCGCCCCTCTTTCGGCAGCAGCAATTCGACATCGTCTTTGACTTTCAGCGAAACACTGGCCTGCGTGCCGCCGAAGACTTGCGCTTCTCCCACAATTTCGTTTGCCGAATAAAGACGCATATCGTCAAACGACGTCATACCCCACTGGATGAGCTTTCTGGCTTCCTCTTCCCGTTCTTTCACGCTCGCAAGACCGCTCAATGCAAGGAAAAGACGCCGTCCATTCTGCTCAGCCGATGCGACAAGCGCATAGCCAGATGCTTCCGTATAACCGGTGCCCATGCCATCCGCACCAACGTCCAGCCGCAAAAGCGGATTGCGGTTGCGCTGCGTGATGTTGTTCCAGGTAAAGGCTTCCTGGGCGTAATATTTGTAGAAATCCGGGTGGGCCGAATGAATATGACGCGCAAGTTTGGCCAGATCATCCAGCGTGACCGACTGGCCGTTTGCTGGCAACCCGGTCGAATTCACAAATACCGAATTGGAAAGACCAAGCTCCCTGGCGCGCTGGTTCATCCGCTCTGCGAAGCTTTGCTCGCTTCCAGCCAGTCCTTCGGCCAGAATGATCGCGCCATCGTTAGCCGACTGAACAATCAGCCCTTGAAGAAGGTCCGCGACCGTCGGTGACGACTTGATGCGGGCAAACATGGTCGATGTGCCGGATGGCGCGCCGCCGGTGCGCCAGGCGTTTTCACTGACCGTATAGGGCGTTTCGAGTGTCGTCTGGCCCTTTTCCAGCGCTTCAAACACCACTTCCGCCGTCATCAGCTTGGCAAGTGATGCAGGCGGGATTGGTGTTTCTGCACCTTTAGAAAGAAGCACTGTGCCGCTGCGGTCATCGATCAGCAGGGCTTGCGGCGCCTTGGTCATAAGCGCGGTCTCGACTGGCGCGGCAATAGCCGCCAAAGGCAACAGAACGGTAGCGATTCCCACCGTTCCTGCTGTTAAAGCCCCAGCAATTCTTGAATGTAGCCCCATGGAAATCCCGTTACGACAGCCAGGTTGCAAGCTTACGCAACGAATTCGACCAAAATCAATCCTTCAAACCGCATCATGCGATCGATTAATCCATTCGCACGACAAACGCGTTCTTAGCTCCAGCCTTCCAGGCGGCACGCAGCAGGGCATCGTTACCGCCCTTTTCCGCAACAGCCGTCAGCTCGTAGAACTCGCCCTTTTCGGTCGGCACCTTTGTGCGGCTGATTTTAGCGGTTTTCGGAAGCGCACGCTGCATCTTTTCAACCGCTTCAAGCGTGTCGAACAGGCCGAGCTCGACATATTCGCCGTGCTCTTCCGCGTTGCGGCGCTTCCATGCGTTGGAAATAGCGCTCGGCGTCAGGATGCTGCCATAAGTGCGTTCTTCCGTATACGCGCTCGCTGCGATCCGGTCAGATGCATAGCCCGCCAGTCCGTTGATGTGGCCAGCATTGGCCACACCAAAGCTGGAATTCGGCTTGCGCGACGGCGTCGGCACATTTGGCGGCAATATCGGTGCCGGGCCGGAGGCATCGCCATAGGCTGGATTGACCGAGAACGGCGATTCCTGGGGAACCGGTGGGGAGCCCGGCATAGGCGCGCTCTGCGGCGCCATGGGGGGCAACGGAATGCGGGATTTCGGTGATGTTGGCGTCGGGCCGTTCATGGCCATCATCACGCCTGTTGCCGGCTGGCCGATCATATCGCCACCAGCAGGTCGATAGGATGCCAGCAGATAGGCATCGTCATTGCCTTCCAGCGGCGCACGCCCGACATATTCCACCTTCACATTGGCGGTGCCGTGATGCTGGTAATCCAACATTTCCGCCGCTTTCTGTGATAGATCGATCACCCGGTCATATTCGTAAGGGCCGCGATCATTGACGCGTACAATCACAGAACTGCCGGTATCCATATTGGTCACGCGGGCATAGCTCGGCAGCGGCATGGTCGGATGCGCTGCGGTCAGATGCGCCATATCGTAAACTTCGCCATTGGCGGTCAAACGGCCATGAAAAGCCTCGCCATACCAGGACGCACGACCGACAGCCGTGTAATTTTTGTCTTCCTTGGGATAATACCAGCGACCCTTAACCTTGTAAGGTTGACCGGTCTGATCGCGCCCGCCGCCGCGCGGCAGCGGTTTACCCGTGCCATAGGCAACACGCGGGCTCGCTTTCACGCCGTATTTGGACTCGGCGAAATATTCCTTGGAGCGCTTCGGCTTAGACTTGCCCTGCGGAGGCGTGGCGCAACCGGCCAGCGCAACGGCCAAAGCCATAAAAGTCATCATGGCAACTGAGCCGCGCTTATCACGCAGCATCGCCGCCTTCTCGCTGACCGAATTTTTCAGCCCACGCTTCGAACTCATACGCCACACGCCCGTTACTCAACACGCAGCCCAGAACGCTGGCTGCACTTTACATAAATCCAGTGATGTCACCGATTTATTGACGGATCATTAAAACTTTTAGAAAAGCCGCAATTTGAGTCGCTACACGCACAAGATGATTAACGGAGCAGCCCTTCGCCTCCCTGAATTGTGGAACCAACCTGCCCCCAACAGAGTTGAAAAACGCACAACAAGGAGAACATCATGTTTCGAGCACTCATTCTGTGGCTTTTGGGCGTACCATTTATTCTCGTGCTGATTATCTGGTATTTTTTCTTCTAAAGACGGAACATTCCCAGGACTAATCCGTTGTAGAAGTGGCTCTCTTGACCTCTGAGCCAGTCACCTAACGTCATGATTAGGCCCGCGCTTCATTGCTGCGGGCCCTTTTTTTGTTTGAATTTCAGCGACTACGCGCCGATGAACCAGGAATAAGCGCGTTGACCGCCTGTCGATGCAGTTTGAAATGCGCCGGTGTCCAGGTCGAAAGCTCGCCATCGGTATTGACCGCGCGCGGCTTCTTGGTACGGACAATCACTTCCGTCGTTGGAAAAGCGCGCACATCATGCCATTTCGACTGCGTACCACGCCGCAGGCTTGGCAAAAGACGCAGCAAGTGCCACCAATGATCAACCTCCAGACTGTAAAAATCCAACTTGCCGTCATCGATGGCGGCGTCTTTTTCGACAGCCATACCGCCGCCATAAAACTTGCCGTTGCCGACGGACACCTGCAGGGTTTTGATCTTTTCAGTCATGCCGTCATGTTCGAGATACGCCGTAAACAGCTCTGACCGCATCAAAATGCGTGCGGCAACGATGCCATAACCGAGCTTGCCCCATTTCTTTTTCGCATCCGCACTCAGCTGCTGCGCAAGTTCAGCACTAAAACCGATGCTCGCGACGTTGAAATAGAGGTGACCGTTCACCTCGCCAAGATCGATGGAATGGGTTTCATAAGCCACCATCTGGCGGGCCGCCTCTATCGGGTCGGCTGGAATGCCGACTGTGCGGGCGAAATCATTGGCTGTGCCAAGCGGCAGGATGGCAAGTGGCATCCCGGTTTCCATTAGCCCTTTTGCAGCCGCGTTGAGAGATCCGTCACCGCCGCCGATGACGACCAGATCATGGTCCCGCTCACGCAAGATGACGTCGGAAATCGTTTCGCCTTCTCGGGGCTGATGCTCGAACAACTCCAATCCGCCGCGCTCAAGCTCCGTCTTCATTGCGCCGCCGAACCCCGTCCCATTGCGGGCATTGGGGTTTACAATCAGCAATGCGCGGCGCCTGGTTGTCTTCGTCATATGGTATCCGTCAATTCAGTTTCGTTTCTGTCCCCGCTTTACGCGACAGGGCGTGAAAGGCTTTTCAGCAGATGGCGACGGATTTGCGGATATCAATATGCGCAGACGCTAATTCTGACACTCTGCCAGCAGAGTTGAAGACGGTAACGAGGTGTGATCGCGACCGCTCAGCGACTTTTCCGCAGGACTCCCCTGCCGCCGCAATCTTACAGATTGACGGGCTTGAAAAGAGACCATAGCTTGTGCGCCAGAGTGCCAACTCTCCAATCTGGTCTTGCCAAAAACGGCTTCAAGATAGTGAATTATCTTGCAGATTGCGGGTATGATGTAATGGTAGCCTGTCAGCTTCCCAAGCTGAACGCGCGGGTTCGATTCCCGCTACCCGCTCCAATTTCCGCCATTATCACAAGCAAAAGCTACTGCGACTGGGTTGATGTACGGCCTTGCGTGCTTCGTTCTATACTGCAAAATCAAGTCATTATGTGTTAAATTATTAATTTGTAACATTATTAATGTGTACCCTAATACTTGCAGTGCAATTGATTCTCATTCCGATATAGAAGACCGCATTATCCAATAACGAGACGTCTCATGCAGCGACATTCGATACTGATTTCAGTGGCAACCAGAAACCGCCCGGCGATGCTGAGCGCTCTTCTCAAGTCGTTGGAACGTGTCGTCGTGCCGGAACAGGTGACGCTTCATTTTCTGATCGTCGAGAACGATAGCTGCAAATCACTGGATGAACCGGTGGCGGATTTTGCTGCGCGAATGCCGTCCCATATCGTGCAATACGAGCTTGAGCCAAGGATCGGCATTTCACACTCGCGCAATTGCGCGCTGAACCACGCCGTCGAAAACGGGCATGATTTTCTGGTCTTCGTCGATGACGACGAAATCCCCGAGCCGAACTGGCTAATTGAGCTCTTTGCTGAGCAGCAGCGCGAGAACCTGGATATCGTCGGCTCGCCGGTACGCCCGATGCCAATCGACGGCGAATTGAGCATCTGGCAAAAATTCGTCTGGTCTGGACTTGATCAGCTCGCCAGTCGCTCCGAGCGCAAATCCCGCAGAAGATGGAAAAATGGCATGGCTGGCGGCATCAAGGTTGCCACGGGAAGCTGGATGGGCAGGCTTGATTTCTTTCGTGAGACGGAGCTGCGTTTCGATTCCTATCTAGGCCTGACGGGAGGCGAAGACTGGCACTTGTATGCAAAAGCCAAAGCGCTCGGCGCTCGGACCGGTTGGGCACCGGATGCGATCGTTTACGAGACTGTGCCCCTCAGCCGTCTGACGCTCGGCTATCACTTCCGCCGTAATCGCGATCACAATACGACGGAGTTTATTACGTCCTACAAGGAGAACCCGTCGCGCGCGGTCGGCAAGCTGCCTTCACTGCTGGCAAGTCGCAGCTGGAAGTTACTTGTAGCGGTTCTATCGATCCCGTTGAAAGGCGCACCTGCGGTACTCGCATCGGCGACAGCGCTTGGCGGCCTTGTGGGTGTTCTCCGTGGCTGCCGGGGTAAGCAATCCCTGCATTATGCGAAGACGACCGGGCATTAGAACGCTTTCGATCAGATCGAACGAGGTCACGCTCTAGGTTCAAGAAAGGCGGACCGATGGACAAACAAAAACAGCCCCGCATGACGGGGCTGTTTGTATTTCAAGATTTGGACCGACAATCAGTACCAGCCGACAGCGACCTGCGCTTCTTCGGACATGCGGTCAGCGGTCCATGGCGGGTCGAAAGTCATTGAAACTTCGACCATAGAAACGCCTTCGACAGCACCGACGGCGTTTTCCACCCAGCCGGGCATTTCGCCAGCCACCGGGCAGCCGGGAGCCGTCAGGGTCATCTCGATCTTCACGGTGCGGTCGTCTTCGATATCGATCTTGTAGACGAGACCGAGCTCGTAGATATCCGCCGGGATCTCCGGGTCATAGACGGTTTTCAAAGCCGCGATGATGTCATCCGTCAAGCGCAGGAGTTCATCCTGCGGAATGGCGGAGGCCGAGAACACGGCGCTGCCCTCGGGTTTCGCGGCCTCATCGGCAGGCTTGGTTTCAGCCTGATCCTGGATTTTTTGTTCCATCTCGGTCATCCGAAAAACTTCCTCGCCTTTTCCAAGGCTTCCGCCAATGCATCCACTTCAGCGCGGGTATTGTACATGGCAAAGGATGCACGGCATGTAGAGGTAACGCCAAAGCGTTTCAAGAGGGGTTGTGCGCAATGCGTGCCCGCACGCACAGCGACCCCGGCCCTGTCGATCACCATTGACACATCATGCGCATGGATGCCTTCCAGCGCAAACGAGATGATAGCTCCCTTGTCCGGCGCGTGGCCGAAAATGCGGAGCGAATTGATCTTGCCCAATTGTTCATGCGCGTAATCGCGCAAATCTTCCTCATGGGCGAGAATGGCGTGACGGCCAATCTTTTCCATATATTCGAGCGCGGCACCAAGGCCAATTGCCTGAACGATGGGCGGCGTGCCAGCTTCGAAACGGTGCGGCGGATGATTATAGGTCACGTATTCTTCCGTGACTTCCTCGATCATTTCGCCACCGCCCTGGAAAGGACGCATCTTTTCCAGCATCTCCGCGCGTCCGTAAAGAACGCCGATGCCGGACGGACCATAGACCTTGTGGCCGGTGAAGACATACCAGTCACAACCCAGATCCTGCACGTCGACCGGCAGATGCACCGCGCCCTGACTGCCATCGACCAGCACCGGAATGCCCCGCGCGTGAGCAAGCTCAACGATCTTCTTGATCGGCGTCACGGTGCCCAGCGCATTCGACATATGCGTGATGGCGACCAGCTTGGTGCGGTCCGTCAGGCGCTTCTCGAATTCCTCGATGTGGAAGATGCCTTCATCGTCCACCGGAGCGAAAACCAGCTTCGCGCCCTGACGTTCACGAATGAAATGCCATGGTACGATATTGGAATGATGCTCCATGATCGAGACCAGAATCTCATCGCCCTCGCCGATATGCGGCATGCCATAGCCATAGGCGACCGTATTGATCGCTTCGGTGGCGTTCTTGGTGAAGACGATTTCATCGACCGAGCCTGCATTCAGAAAACGTCGCACGGTTTCGCGCGATTTTTCATAGGCATCGGTTGCGGCATTCGACAGAAAATGCAGACCGCGATGCACATTCGCATATTCGTGCGCATAAGCATGCGTCACTGCGTCGATGACGCTTTGCGGCTTCTGCGCCGAAGCGCCATTGTCGAGATAGACGAGCGGCTTGCCGTGCACCTCACGCGACAGGATCGGAAAATCCCGGCGGATGGCTTCCACGTCATAAGTCGCAGCAAGCGGATTCTTCTGGTCCATGATCGTTCCCTTTGCCGTTCGGCAGGAAGGACGGCGCGCACATCAGCGCGCACCGTCCTATTCAATCAGGCCCGATTTACTCAGGCATGAACGGCGAGCCAGTTGGACAGCACCGCTTCCAGTGCTTCAACCAGCGTTTCGTCTTCCAGCTCTTCGATGATCTCGGCGATGAATGCCTTGATCAGCAGGCCACGCGCCTCATTTTCCGGAACACCGCGGGCCATCAGATAGAACAGATAGTCCTTGGAAAGCTCGGTCACCGTTGCGCCGTGACCACAGGCCACGTCATCCGCGAAGATTTCGAGTTCCGGCTTGGCGTCGAACTCGCCTTCATCAGAAAGCAGAAGCGTGTTGCAGGCCATGCGCGCATCGGTCTTCTGGGCGATCTGCGCGACGCGGATCATACCCTGGAAAACGCCGCGCGCACGGTCCTTCACCACATTGCGGATGATCTGGGTCGAACGCGTGTTCTCCACCAGATGACCGACCGTCATGGTGATGTCGGTGTGGGTGTCGTCGGCCAGAAGATTGAGGCCGCGAAGCTCGAAGTCGGAATCTTCACCCGTCACATTGACGTGCACTTCCTGACGAACCAGCTTGCCGCCCGCATTGACGATATAGAGCGTGAGCTTGGAGCCCTTGCCAATCGTCGCATTGAACTGCGAAAGCTGTGTCGCCTGACCGAAATCGCGCAGGATGACCCAAAGGACTTCCGCGCCGTCACCAACCGAAACATGGCTCACCGATGTGGAGAAGGCATCGCCCTCGCCGCCATTCTGGCGCTCGATGATCGTTGCCTTGACATCGGAGCCGATGCGAACCGGGAAACGCGTGTGGCCCTGCCCGATTTTCTGGATGTTCTGGATTTCGAGAGGCGCTTCCAGTTCCGTGCCGTCGGCAATCGAAATCATCCAGCCATCGCTGACATAGGCAGCGTTGATCTGACCAATCGTATCGTCCGTGCCGCGCGCTTTCAGCTGAAGAGCCAGCGAGCCGTCGGCCAGCGCTTCACGCACCGGCGTCAGCGACACGCCTTCAGGCGCCTTGGCATCCAGCGCAACGCCATTGCTGGCGGCAAGGATGGTGGAACCGGCAAGAAAAGCCGCAAGCGGTTTCGTACCGGCGGCGCTATCAAAAGGCGCAACGCCCTTCAAAAGCGTCCGGAAATCCGTGTAATGCCAGCTTTCAATGCGGCGGGACGGTAGCCCGTTGGTCTTGAGCAGTTCAAGCGCCGTATCGCGTGCGATAACAACATCGCCGTTACCGGACAAATTGCCGATAAGATCGCCAAAATTGTCGATCAGCGCGCTTTCAGCGGGCGTCCTCGGCTTTGTTGTCTGAGCGGTCTGGATATTCATAATCCAATCCTCCTCAGGCTGCTTCGCCGATTACTTCGGCATAACCGTTTTCTTCCAGATGCAGTGCGAGGCTCTTGTCGCCAGACTTGATGACCTGGCCCTTGTAAAGCACGTGCACGCTATCGGGAACGATGTATTCGAGCAAACGCTGATAGTGGGTGATGACGATCACGGCGCGATCTGGCGAACGCAGCGCATTGACGCCTTCCGAAACGATCTTCAGCGCATCGATGTCGAGGCCGGAGTCGGTTTCGTCGAGCACGCAAAGGCTTGGTTCCAGAAGCTGCATCTGAAGAATTTCAGCGCGCTTCTTTTCGCCGCCCGAGAAGCCGACATTGAGCGGGCGCTTGAGCATATTCATGTCGATGTTGAGGCCGCCGGCAACGTCCTTCACGCGCTTGATGAATTCCGGAATCTTCAGTTCCGGCTCGCCGCGCGCCTTGCGCTGGCTGTTCATCGCAACCTTCAGGAATTCCATCGTGGCAACGCCCGGTATTTCCATCGGATATTGGAAAGCGAGGAAAATGCCCTTAGCGGCGCGTTCTGCCGGGTCGAGTTCAAGGATCGACTCGCCGTTATAAAGAATGTCGCCTTCGGTCACTTCGTAGTCGTCGCGGCCAGCGAGGATGTAGGACAGCGTGGACTTGCCCGAACCGTTCGGACCCATGATCGCAGCCACTTCACCCTTGTTCACGGTGAGGTTCAGGCCACGGATGATCTCGGTATCCGTGTCGGCGATCTTTGCATGGAGGTTCTTGATCTCAAGCATGAATGTAAACCTTGTTCTAATGCCAGGAAAAGGCTGGCCAGAAAATCTGATGCGAGAAGGGAGGAATGCGTCGGTTAACCGACGCTGCCCTCAAGCGAGATGCCGATAAGCTTCTGGGCTTCGACGGCGAACTCCATCGGCAGTTCCTGAATGACTTCCTTCACAAAGCCATTGACGATGAGAGCGATTGCCTCCTCTTCCGGAATGCCGCGCTGCATCACGTAGAACAGCTGATCTTCGGAAATCTTGGAGGTGGTTGCCTCGTGCTCGAACTGCGCCGTAGCGTTCTTTGCTTCGATATACGGCACCGTATGCGCGCCGCAATCGTTGCCGATCAGAAGCGAGTCACACTGGGTGAAGTTGCGGGCATTTTCAGCCTTGCGATGGGCAGAAACCTGTCCGCGATAGGTGTTGTTCGACTTGCCAGCCGAAATACCCTTGGAAATGATGCGGCTCGACGTGTTCTTGCCGAGATGGATCATCTTGGTGCCCGAGTCGATCTGCTGATGACCGTTCGACACGGCAATCGAGTAGAACTCGCCGCGTGAATTGTCGCCGCGCAGAATGCAGGACGGGTATTTCCAGGTGATGGCGGAGCCGGTTTCAACCTGCGTCCACGAAATCTTGGAATTGTCGCCACGACAATCGCCACGCTTGGTCACGAAGTTGTAGATGCCGCCCTTGCCGTCCTTGTCGCCCGGGAACCAGTTCTGGACCGTCGAATATTTGATTTCGGCGTTTTCCATTGCAACCAGTTCCACCACGGCGGCGTGCAGCTGGTTTTCATCGCGCTGTGGTGCGGTGCAGCCTTCCAGATAGGAAACATAAGCGCCTTCATCAGCGATGATGAGCGTGCGTTCGAACTGGCCGGTGTTCTTCTCGTTGATACGGAAATAGGTCGAAAGCTCCATCGGGCAGCGAACGCCCTTCGGAACATAGACGAACGAACCATCCGTGAAGACAGCCGAATTCAGCGTGGCATAATAATTGTCCGACACCGGAACGACTGACGCCAGATATTTCTGCACCAGCTCCGGATGCTCGCGGATCGCTTCCGAAATCGAGCAGAAGATCACGCCCGCTTTGGACAGTTCTTCCTTGAAGGTGGTCACGACCGACACGCTATCGAACACGGCATCGACGGCCACGCGACCGGATGCATAGACGTTATCGGACGGATTGCCGTCAATTTCGCTCGGATCGCCCTGCTTGCGAACGCCCGCAAGAATTTCCTGCTCGCGCAGCGGAATGCCAAGCTTTTCGTAGGTCTTGAGAAGTTCCGGATCGACTTCGTCCAGCGACTTCGGGCCGCTCTGGTTCTTCGGGGCCGCGTAATAATAAGCGTCCTGGAAATCGATCTTCGGATAATCGACACGCGCCCAGCTTGGCTCTTCCATGGTGAGCCAGCGTTCATAAGCCTTCAGACGCCATTCCAGCATCCATTCCGGCTCATTCTTCTTGGCGGAGATGAAGCGAATGATGTCTTCGTTCAGGCCCTTGGGAGCCTTCTCTGCTTCGATCGTCGTTTCGAAGCCGTACTTGTACTGATCCACGTCAAGGCCGCGGACCTGATCAATGGTCTCCTGCACTGCAGGCATTGGCGTTCTCCATCCTCGTCGGGGTCAAGGCCCGACAGTTGCAAACGTCAAGGTGATATGTCTTGAACAATACCGCCTCAATATAGTGTGCGTGACGCCTCTTTAAAACCTCTCTAAACTAGATTTCAAGCGCTGCACTTAAATTTGTCCGAAAAATTCAAGAATATTTTGGGAATGGCGCAAACTTGGCGCCCATTCGAGCGCAAAATCAGTTCAGCCGGCTATTTTCTGCTGTTGTAACGCTCAACGATTGTGCGCAGCACCGCGAGAAACGCGTCGACCGAATCCGCACTGACATCCGGCTCCAGCGAAACACGGATCGCGCCCGGTCCGTCCTCCTGACCCATGGCGGCCAGCACGTGGCTTGGACCGACCTTGCCTGACGAACAGGCCGAACCGGCGGACAGCGCTATTCCGCCAAGATCGAAGGCGATCTGGACTGTCTCGGCCTTCTGGCCATCGAGCGAAAAGAATGTCGTGTTCGCAAGACGATCCACGGCTTTGCCGTGGATGACCGCACCGGGTGCGATTTCCAAAATGCCCGCTTCAAGCCTATCCCGCATATCGGAAGACCAGCCCCCACTTTCAAGCCGCTTTTTTGCAACATCGGCAGCAGCGCCGAAGCCCGCGATCAGCGGCAAAGCCTCTGTGCCTGCACGATGCCCCTTTTCCTGACCGCCGCCGCGCACCAGCGCCCGCGGCATCATCAGGTCGGAAATGGCGATAACTGCGCCGACACCCTTCGGGCCGCCGATCTTGTGGGACGAAACGATAAGATAATCGCCGCAATTGACTGAAATATCGAGCGGAATGCGCCCAGCAGCCTGAACCGCGTCCACAACATAAACGCCGCCCGCAGCTTTGACGACAGCGGCAATTTCCGCCACGGGCTGAATGACGCCGGTTTCGTTATTCGCGGCCTGCACAGCGACCAGTGGCAGGCCTTTGCTCTTGTCATGGGCAGCGAGCGCCTGCTTCAAAACATCAAGCCGCAAAATGCCGTTTTCATCGACGGGCAATGTGGTGATGCTCTCAGTCGTAAACTGACCGCCAGCGGTCATGCAGGGGTGTTCGGTCGCGCTGACATAAAGATGCGAAAGACGCACCGGCGAGCGACCAATCATGTAATTCGGCGTCAAAAGCGTCGATGCAGCCTCGGTCGCGCCTGAAGTGAAGAAGACATGTTCGGGCTTTGCATTGACCAGCGATGCAACGCGGCGGCGCGCCGCTTCCACCAGCGCACGCGCGGCGCGGCCCTCGCGATGCACGGAGGACGGATTGCCCGTAATGCCCAACGCCTCGATGACCGCCTCACGCGCTTCATCGAGCAAAGGCGCACTGGCATTATAGTCCAGATAGAGCCTCTTGCCGCTCGCGTTCACCGTCCCTATCTCCTAAATAACGTCAAGAATGGGCTTCGAGCGCAATTTCCTTGAATTTTCAATCGGGAAAAGCCTATTAAGCCATTACTGCGTGCTGAACTTCGGGTTCAGCCTGTCCAAATTTCAAATCGGTTCTAGAAGCGGCGTCCCGCAACGTCAAGTTCGCAGCTTCCGGTCCGGTCTTCCCGTTACAAGCGGAGTACACATGCCAGAAGTCATTTTTAACGGACCTGCCGGACGCCTCGAAGGCCGCTATCAGCCTTCCAAGGAAAAGAATGCGCCCATCGCGCTCATCCTGCACCCGCATCCGCAATTCGGCGGCACAATGAACAACAAGATCGTCTACGATCTGTTCTATATGTTCCAGCAGCGCGGTTTTACGACCCTGCGCTTCAACTTCCGCGGCATTGGCCGCAGCCAGGGCGAATTCGATCACGGCGCAGGCGAATTGTCGGATGCGGCGAGCGCGCTCGACTGGGTGCAGGCCCTGCATCCTGATTCCAAGAATTGCTGGGTGGCCGGTTATTCCTTCGGCGCATGGATCGGCATGCAGCTTCTGATGCGCCGCCCGGAAATCGAAGGCTTCATCTCGGTCGCGCCGCAGCCCAACACCTACGACTTCTCGTTCCTCGCGCCCTGCCCCTCGTCCGGTCTCATCATCCATGGCGATCAGGACAAGGTCGCACCGCCCAAGGATGTGCAGGCGCTGGTGGACAAGCTCAAGACCCAGAAGGGCATCACCATCACGCAGAATACGATTGAAGGCGCCAACCACTTCTTTGCGGGTCACGGCGACCAGCTGATCGAAGAATGCTCGGAATATCTCGACCGCCGTCTGATGGGCGAACTGGTCGAAGCGCGTCCGAAGCGTCTGCGCTAAGCAAACAGTACAGTCGCAAACCAGATTGACCTGGTCTTATCCGGCGGATCGCTCCGCCGGATTTTTTATGCATAGTGTTTCTCATCAGGTCGATTCGTTTCTCAGCAGGTGCGCCATGCCGGTCTATGCTCTTCTCGCCATTGCCATCTGCTCCGAAGTCATCGGTACATTAAGCCTCAAGGCGTCGGACGGTTTTACCCGTCTTGGTCCATCCGTCGTGGTGATCATCGCCTACGGGCTCGCGTTTTATTTTCTATCCCTGACATTGAAGACGATCCCCGTCGGCATTGCCTATGCGGTCTGGTCGGGGATTGGCGTCACGCTGGTCGCGCTGATCGGCTGGCTCGTGTTCGGCCAGAAGCTGGATTTTGCCGCCGTCGCGGGCATGGGATTGATTATCGCAGGCGTCGTGGTTCTCAATCTATTCTCGAACACAGCACAGCACTGAACAATCGAAGCTGTTGACGAAACCTGCTCAAATTGCGCGTTTCCCCACTCGTTGGGGAGTTTCCTTGTTATTGGCGGTTGATTGGTGCTAAAGGCCAACTTATCACTTTGTTGTACGCATCCGCTTACTCCAGTTTCAACTTCGCCTTACCAGTCAGGAAAAAGGAATGTCCGGTTTCAAATCCGATTTTCTTCGCACGCTTTCCGAGCGTGGCTTCATTCATCAGATTTCCGATGAAAGCGGCCTCGACGAATTGTTGGCCAAGGAAACCGTGACGGCTTATATCGGCTTCGACCCGACGGCACCAAGTCTGCACGCGGGCGGCCTTATCCAGATCATGTTGCTGCATTGGCTCCAGCAGACCGGTCACAGGCCCGTAGCCCTGATGGGCGGCGGCACGGGCATGGTTGGCGATCCGTCCTTCAAGGACGAAGCGCGCAAGCTGATGACTGAAGATACGATTGCCGAGAACATTGCCGGCATCAAGCGCGTCTTCGCGAACTACCTCACCTTCGGTGACGGCGCCACAGACGCGCTGATGGTCAACAATGCCGACTGGCTGCGCAACATCAATTACCTCGAATTCCTGCGCGATGTAGGCCGTCACTTCTCGGTCAATCGCATGCTGTCCTTCGATTCGGTGAAGACGCGCCTTGATCGTGAGCAGTCGTTGTCCTTCCTCGAATTCAACTACATGATCCTGCAGGCTTACGACTTTGTTGAGCTGAACAAGCGTTACGATGTGCGCCTGCAGATGGGCGGCTCCGACCAGTGGGGCAATATCATCAACGGTATCGACCTCGGCCACCGCATGGGGACGTCGCAGCTCTACGCCCTAACTTCCCCGCTGCTGACCACCGCTTCTGGCCAAAAGATGGGCAAGTCGCTGGGCGGCGCTATATGGCTCAATGCGGAAATGCTGAGCGCCTATGACTTCTGGCAATACTGGCGCAACACCGAAGATGCCGACGTGGAACGGTTCCTGAAGCTCTACACGACGCTTCCGCTGGATGAGATCGCCAAGCTGGCGGCGCTCGAAGGTTCGGAAATCAACGAAGCGAAGAAAATCCTCGCCACCGAAGTTACCGCCATGCTGCATGGCCGCGACGCTGCGGAAGAATCAGCCGAAACCGCTCGCAAGACCTTTGAGGACGGCGAACTGTCCGAAAATCTTCCGACAGTTGGCGTCCACAAGGCCACGCTCAACAGCGGCATCGGTATTCTGGCGCTGATGGTTCTCGCAGAACTCTGCACCACCAACGGCGAAGCGCGCCGTCATGTGGAAGGTGGCGCTGTACGCATAAATGACGAACCGGTCAGCGATCCGCGCATGATGATTGATGCCAGCGCGTTGAATGATCAGGGCGTCATCAAGCTGTCGCTTGGCAAGAAGCGCCACGTGCTTATCCGCCCCGCCTGATCTGGCCAATCGGTACCGATTCAAAGAAGAAGCCGGGCTCCTGCCCGGCTTTATTTTTTAAAATTCAAAGATCGAGCGGAAGATGCCCGGCGCGATGATCGAGATCGGATTGACGACCACCTGCGGCTGTTTCGCGCTTCCCGTAAGCTTATAGGTGATACCGATCAGGCCTCGGTCGCGGCCATTGCCCAGCAACATGCCGACGATAGGCACTTCTCCGAACAGGCGGTTCACGCCATAGGCGGGCATAAAGGTGCCGGTGATCGACATATTGCCCTGCGGATCGTAGAGCGTTCCCTGAAAAGTGGTGCCGACCGATGGCCCGCGCACCACGCCTTTCGACAGGTTGAGATAGCCATCGCCCTTTTCGATCAGCGAGAAGCCGCGTTCGACATCGACGCGCGACACATCGATGTCACGCTTTACCGCCTGGTTGAGGCTCGCGCCCCCGCTTGCAGGCGGGCTCGACACGAGCTTGGCCAGTCGCGGCTCGTTGATGATCGCAAAATTACGAGCATCGATCTGTCCGCGCAATGGACCGTCGCCCTGCGCTGCAAGGCCGACCGTTATCTTGCCGCCGCGCATCTTGTCGTAGAAGTCGAAGAAACGCAGAACCGCGCCCGCATCGTTTGACTGAAGCGAGATAGAGCGGGCATCACCCTGATCGTTATTCGTCGCGACGAAAGACTGACCGGATGAGGTCTGGGCATTGACAGAAACACCGGCAAGGCGGTTGCCGGAGCTTTCGTAGGAAATGGCGACATTGCGCAAGGACTCGCCGTTGAAGCCGCTGACTTCATCGACCTGCGCGCTTACGACCACACGTGGTCCCTTGCTTTTGCCGCTGGTGCCCTTGCCGCCCAGATCTGATGCCTGCTTGATCAAAGCGCGCGCGTCGAATTGCGATCCGCGCACGGTCACACGGTAGCCATTGGCGCCCTTGGTGGCCTTGACGGAAAGTTCGTCATTCCGGTTGAGACGCAGCTCGCTGAAATCCGCGGACTGGAAGTCGCCCTTGGCAATAGACAGATTGCCCTTCACGCCGAAGGCATCACCAGTGAAGACCAGATTGGTGATATCAATTTTGCTCTTGTCGTCCGGGTTCTGGACGAAATCGAAGGTGGCCTTGGCCGGTATGCCAGCGCCCTTGCGCCAACCGAGCCATGAAAGATCCACCTGCGTCTTGCCAAGATCGGCAGTAACGTGGCGCTTACCGCCTTCCGCCATACTCAGATCGACCGACATTGGCCCCGAAAAGACGGTGTTAAGTCCCGGAAACACCGCGTTGCGGGTCTTGTCGTCGATTTCCAACTTGATCTTCTGATCACGCTTCGCAGGCCCGGACAGATCAACGGGCTCGACCATCGTCACCTTGCCGGGCACCCCGTCGAGTTTTGCATCAGCCGTGATGACGGCGGCGGTCTGATCGACCTTGATCGTGCCCGTCGCATCGCTGACATTCGAGCCGCCAACCGGCTTTGCAATATCGAGATTATTGAAACCGATATCGGCGTTCCATTTCAAGGTGCCGGGCGGCGGATCCTTCGACACGGCGAAGCTGACCTTCACCTGTGCCTTCACATCGCCCGATACGTCTTCCGGTAGGAATGGCACATTTTTCAGGACGTCGATCGGCTTTTTACCGGCGATCTCGGCGATGGCGGAAGCATCGCCCGAAACCGTGATATCGAGATCGGAAATCACCGGTCGCTGAGGCCCCCATGGAATGATCAACATGCCGTTGGAAACGTCGGCTTTTCTGTTTTGCGCTGTATAGACAACGCCTTTGGGGAGCTTGATCGTCGTATGCGCACCGCGAACGGTGATGACGCCGTCGGCATCGCGCACCGGCGGTAATTCCCCGACAACATCCAGACGCGTATCGAACACGTTGAAATCGCCCTTGATTTCGTCGCCCGTCAGCGGCGGCGGCAGGCCCGGTCCGTTAAAGCGTCCTGCCGCGAGCGAGATGTCGATCTGGCTGTCCTTCATCATGCCGCCGTAGAGGTTTTTCAACACCCATTCCCGCGCGCCGTCGGCCACATCGATTGGCCAGAGATGTTTGGCATCTGCCACGGGCATTTTTGGAATGCGCAGCATGAAAATCATTTCAGGCGAACCGTTGCCGAAGGCCATGCCGCCCTGCCCGTAAAGCTGGCCGTTTTCGGTCTTCACATCAAGATTGGCAAACTGCACACGCAGTTGATCGGCCAGAAAACGCCCCGATATGCGGCTTGCAAAGGACAGCGGCGGTTCGGTCGATTCCGCTGGCATGCTGGTTGCCGAACTGGTCAAAACCTCAAAACGATAGGCCGGGCCATCCGGATTGCCCGTATCTTCCGGCTCGGGCCCAAATGCGCCATTGAACTGCGCCTGCAATCCGCCCAATTGCAGCTCCGATTGCTTGATCTCGATCTTTCGGCTGCCCACCTGATGCTCAAGACTCAAAAGCGCGTGGCCGCGCACATCTTCAACCCGCCCCATCTGCATGTCGATACCATCGACGCCGAGATCGACGCTAAGGCGTTCCGGCTGATCGGCTGTCGCCGCCGTTCCGGACAGCGTAACTTTCGCCTGCCCGTGCAGTTCAAAATGTGCAGGGTTGACCCTGTTATTTGCCATAACCGGCGTTACTTCGGGCGGCGAGCCGAGCGTCACGGGAATATCGTTGATGTTAAGCGTAAAGCCCTGAAGGCTGTTATCGGCCCCATTGCGATCAATCTTGCCGTCGATCGCTATTCTCTTGCCCTCCCAAAGCAATTCGCCCTTGATGGCAATCTTGCCCTGATCTTCGACCAGTCGCGCACTTTGGATATCCACGGACTGCTGCGCATCGCCGGCCTTAAAGCGGATCGTGCTGTTGAAAATGCCGATGGCGCGCGTGTCCTGCTGGCGTAAAAGCTCCACGCTCTTGCGCATGGCTGCAAAAATCTGCTCCGATACCGCATCGAAATCGACGATGCCGCGCTCATCGTAAGGCAGGGATTTCCAGAAACCGTCGCCCTTGGCCTCTGGCATATCGAAGGTCACGCCCTCGACCTCAAGCTGCGCCACGCGAACAGAGCCCGTCAGCAGCGGCAGAGGGGCCAGACCGAGACGGACGGATCGGATGCCTTTGATTTCCACGCCCTGGCTAGGGTCAGCCACGGAAACATCGCGTGCTTCCATGGCGACATGGCTATCCTGATCGAGCGATAATGCAGCGCTGCCGATCGATGCCGTAGCGCCATCGCCCAGAACGCCTATCAGGGCTTTCTGCGCTTCATTGCGTAAAAGTTCGCTGTTTACGCCACCCCGGAGAATCAGAAAACCAGCACCGCCAACCAGAACGAGCAGAATGCAGATCGAAACGAAAGCATGGGAACAACGCGACGTAAAAGACCGCCCCGTGCGCAGCGGGCTGTTTGCGAGACCATCCATACCGTCAGCGGCCAGACGCTCGATTCTATCCATTTCCCGCTTGCTGAAGCGGATTCGTTTCGGTTTCTCTGTCAACAACCCAGCCGGATATCAAGTGCTGCAATCGACGACGTTTCATAAATTGAATCACGAAACAATCGTATGGAATTGATTTTACTCGCCCTTTCCACCTGAGACAGTGCCTGCATTTCAGGCTTTGTCCCTTTTTCCGACATTTCGCCAATCTCTATAACGATGCCGTTTCCAAGGTTGCACAAGCGTCACTCGAATGCGATAGCTCGGACTGTAGCAGGTGATTTCCATGCTAATCCACAAAAGAAAGGCGCAGATATGGCTCATCCCCAAGTTGGCGAAACGGCACCGGATTTCAGCTTGCCGTCGGATGGACTTTTGGGCTGCGGCCAACTCACCCTGTCATCGCTTAAAGGCAAGCCTGTCGTCCTCTATTTCTACCCCAAGGATGACACGTCTGGCTGTACCAAGGAAGCGATTGCGTTTTCACAATTGAAGCCGGAATTCGATAAAATCGGCGCGCGGGTGATCGGCCTGTCGCCAGACAGCGCCAAGAAACATGCCAAATTTCGAGAAAAGCACGAGCTGACCGTCGATCTCGTCGCAGACGAAGAGCGTACGGCCCTCGAAGCCTATGGCGTATGGGTCGAGAAGAGCATGTATGGCCGCAAATATATGGGCGTCGAGCGCACGACCTTTCTGATCGATGCTGCTGGTCGTATCGCCCATGTCTGGAACAAGGTGAAAGTCGCCGGTCACGCCGAAGAGGTGCTTGAAGCGGCCCGCGCGCTGCCTCCTGTAACCATCTGACCGCATTTCCGCCCCGCATGGCTGGCGCAAGCCACAAATGCAAAGCTTTGTTAACCCTAATAAGTTGTAATCAAGCTTAGGGAATCGGTACGTTTTTCTGAAACGTTCCGCCAGACTTTGAGGGGCATGCGGGTGCCATGACGAATAAGCGGGCGAAAACAGCGGGAAACACGGTCTTTGGCGAACGCAAGGAACCACCTGTCGTCATTATCGCTCGCGGCGAGAAAATCAGCCATTTCACCTTTCGCCCATGGATGGCCATCGCAGGCGGAGTGGCCTTTCTGACGCTTTCAGCCGCTTATCTCGGCTCAACAGCCTATCTGGTGCTGCGTGACGATCTGATCAGTTCGGGCATTGCGCGACAAGCACGCAATCAGCAGCTTTATGAAGACCGGATTTCCTTGCTGCGCACGGAAGTCGACCGCATCACAAGCCGCCAGATGCTCGATCAGCAGGTCATGGAAAACAAGCTTGCCGAGCTGATGCAGCGCCAGCAGACGCTGAGCGCGCGCGACGGCAAGCTGGCGCCTTTGCTGGAACGGGCCTCGAAGCTGCAGCCAATGCCGGATATGCCTTCGCAGCCCGCACCCTTCGCCGAAGAGCATAGCCAGCTTATCCCCGACGAAGCGATTGGCGGGCGGGACTTTCCCGGCATCGATCCGATCATAACCGGGCCTGTGCCCACAAACGCCAAGCCGGAGCGTCGCGCCGATGCGGGACCGCTGGGCTTGCGTCTTGCTGGCGGCATGTCGGGTGAATCCACAATCGAAACCTCCGACAAGCTGCTTGCCACCATCAATCAGACCCTGCATCGCATCGAAAGCGAGCAGAATGGCAAGGTGCGCAATCTGGCCGATGCTGCTTATGAAAAAGCTGACACCATCGTCGATACGCTGAATTCCGCCGGTCTGCGCATAGAAACGTCAGACAGTGCGCATTCCGCCATGGGTGGTCCGCTGATCCCGATTTCAGCGCCCGGCACAGTCGTCAACGATTTCGACATGCAGATCCGCAACCTCGACAGCGCTCTGGAGAGGCTCGACAGCGTTCGCAAACAGATCAAGGCGATGCCGCTGGCAAATCCTGCCCCCGGAATGCCGGTAACGAGCCTTTTTGGGTATCGCAGCGATCCGTTTTTCGGGAGCGCCGCCTTCCATTCGGGCATTGATTTTCGCGCAGCCTATGGCCAGACGGTAAAAGCCACGGCGGCCGGAACGGTCATGAAGGCAGGACGCTTCGGCGGCTATGGCAATATGGTCGAGATCGACCATGGCAACGGCTTTGCCACTCGCTTCGCGCATCTCTCGCAGGTTCTGGTCCGCGACGGGCAAAAGATCGCACGCGGCACGGTCATCGGACAGGCGGGCAGCACCGGACGTTCAACCGGCAGTCATCTTCATTATGAAGTTCGCGAGAATGGTCGCCCGGTTAATCCGGTCAATTTTCTCAAGGCTGGTAAGCAGATAGAGCCGCTTCTTTAGAGCGCGTTTCGATCTGATTGGATCAGATCGGCGCTCTAATTGTTTGTTTAACGCGCATCTTTTCCGAAAACCGTTTCACACTTTTCGGGATGCGCTCTAATACATAAATGAAAACCCGGCGCTCAGACCGGGTTTTTGATATTGGCAGATTTCGAAGCGGTATCAGTCGATATCGTCGATCATTTCGCCGCCGCCCTGAATGCGATGGGCAAGCGCTGCCTCCATGAAAGGCGTCACAGCGCCGTCCAGCACTTCCTGCGGATTGGTGCTTTCCACGCCGGTGCGCAGATCCTTCACCAACTGGTATGGCTGCAGAACGTAGGACCGAATCTGATGCCCCCAGCCGATATCGGTCTTGGTGGCATTGGCTGCGTCGGTCGCTTCTTCGCGCTTCTTCAGCTCTTCCTCATACAAACGCGCGCGCAACATGGACCATGCTTTTTCACGGTTCTTGTGCTGCGAACGTTCCGCCTGACACTGCACCACGATACCGGTCGCGATATGCGTGATACGCACCGCAGAGTCCGTCGTGTTGACGTGCTGACCACCCGCACCCGATGCACGATAAGTATCGATGCGAACGTCTGCTTCCGTCACCTGCACATCGATATTGTCATCGATCACGGGATAGACCCAGATGCTGGCGAAGGAGGTATGACGGCGGGCATTAGAATCATAAGGGGAGATGCGAACGAGACGATGAACGCCCGATTCGGTTTTCATCATGCCGTATGAATTGTGCCCCTTGACGAGAATGGTCGCCGACTTGATGCCGGCTTCTTCGCCTTCGTGCACTTCCATCACCTCGACCTTGCGGCCGTTGCGTTCCGCCCAGCGCGTATACATGCGCAGCAGCATCGAGGCCCAGTCCTGGCTTTCCGTGCCGCCGGCGCCGGCATGCACTTCGACATAGGTGTCGTTCGCATCGGCTTCACCCGACAGCAGCATGTCGATCTGGCGGCGATCAATCTCGACCTTGAGTTCGCGGATGGTGTTTTCCGCGTCGTCGATGATCGACTTGTCGCCTTCCTCCTCGCCCATGGCGATGAGTTCAATGCTGTCGTTCAATGTCTGGGTAAGCTGATTGATGCCGTTTATGCTGTCTTCCAGCTGCTGGCGCTCACGCATCAGCTTCTGGGCTTCCTGGGCATCATTCCAAAGTGTGGGATCTTCGGCTCTCTGGTTGAGATAGCCGAGACGTTTTATCGCCTGATCCCAGTCAAAGATGCCTCCTCAGCAGGCTTATGGCCTGCTGGATTTCGTCAACCAGCGTCTCGATTTCCGCGCGCATGGGCAAATCGTTCCTTCAGTAATTCGTATCTCAACGGGAACATCAAACCGAACGCGAAGCCCGGCTCATCATTCCAGCGTCGGACAGTCAGTCCAAGCGCCGCGGACCATAGTCACGACGCCCCGCTGTGTAAAGGCAAAAGCCCATTATTCCAATCAGTAAAGTCCGCCGGAACCAGAGCTGATCGCGCGCGTGGCCTGCGGCGATTGCGGTGCGACAGGCGAGCCTTCGCGGAACGAATCCATACCAATAACCGAATAGCTGTCAGACGGTCCGGTGCCTGGCTTGAAGGCTTCCATGATGAGGTTCGGATCGCCTTCATTGGTGCGCATGCCGGTCTTGCGGTTGATCGCGATCAGCGTCATGCCTTCCGGCACGCGGAAGTCCGCCTTGGGCGTTCCGGCCAGCGCCTGTTCCATAAAGGACTTGAACACAGGCGCGGCCAGCCCGCCGCCGGTATTGCCGCGTCCAAGCGACGTCGGTGTATCATAGCCCATGAAGACGCCGACCACGAGATCAGGCGTAAAGCCCACGAACCATGCGTCCTTTTCGTCATTGGACGTGCCGGTCTTGCCAGCCAGCGGGCGGTCGAGGCTCTTCAGAATCTGCGCCGTACCGCGCTGAACAACGCCTTCCATCATCGAGGTGATCTGATAGGCGGTCATCGGATCCAGCACCTGATCGCGATTGTCGATCAGGGTCGGCTCTTCCTGATTGGCCCAATCCTGCGCATTGCAGCCTTCGCACTGGCGCGCATCGTGCTTGAACACAGTCTTGCCGTAGCGATCCTGAATACGGTCGATCATCGAAGGCGTGATGCTCTGGCCGCCATTGGCGATGACGGAATAGGCCGTCACCATACGCAGCACGGTGGTTTCACCAGCGCCGAGCGACATGGAAAGAACCGGCAGCATCTTGTCGTAAATGCCGAAACGTTCGGCATATTCGGCGACAAGCTTCATACCCATGTCTTGCGCCAGACGCACGGTCATCACGTTACGCGACTGCTCGATACCATAGCGAAGCGTGGACGGACCGGCGAACTTTCCGGAATAGTTCTTTGGAGCCCAAACGCCGAGCGAACCGCCCTGATTGACTTCCAGCGGGCCGTCGAGAACCACGGATGCCGGTGTGTAACCATTATCGAGGGCTGCCGAATAAACGAACGGCTTGAACGACGATCCCGGCTGGCGATAGGCCTGCGTGGCGCGGTTGAATTCTGATTCCGCATAGGAGAAACCGCCGACCATTGCCAGAACACGGCCCGTATGCGGGTCCATGGCGACGAGCGCGCCTTCCAGCTTCGGCGGTTGCTGTAACCGGTAGCCGTTGCCTTCTTTCGCGACATAGATGATATCGCCGGGATTGAGCACGCCTTCAGGCGATTTCGCGCTGCTGCGCTTGCCGCCAATATTGGTGACGCGCATCGCCCACTTCATGTCGTCGGCAGAGATAAAGGCCCGCTTGCGCTCCTTGCTGCGCGATCCGGTCGCTTCGACTTGCGGCTGTAGGCCGATATCGGCGCCCGCTGCGGAAACATTGAGCACGATGGCAAGCTGCCATTCGGGAACATCTGAATAGGACTGCATGTCGCCAAAAGCGGTGCCCCAGTCATTGCCGAGTTCGACATTCTTCAGCGGGCCGCGCCAGCCGCGCGCTTCGTCATAACGCAACAGCGCCGATTGCAGCGACTTGCGCGCTTCGGCCTGCAGGACTGGGTTCAGCGTGGTGCGAACGGACAGACCGCCTTCATAAAGGGCGTCAACGCCATATTTCTGGATGATCTGGCGACGCACTTCCTCGGTGAAATATTCCGATGCAAAGACGTAATGCGTATCGCTGCGCGACGTGACGCCGAGCGGCTGCTTCTTGGCGTCTTCTGCTTCCGCCGTCGTGATGTAGCCGTTTTCGGCCATACGATCGATCACCCAGTTGCGACGCTCCATGGCGCGGGCTGGCTGACGGAAGGGATGATAATTGTTCGGACCTTTCGGCAATGCTGCGAGATATGCGCTTTCTGCAATGTTCAGCTCGCCAACCGACTTATCGAAATAGGTCAGCGCCGCGCTCGCGATACCATAAGAGCCAAGGCCAAAGAAAATTTCGTTCAGGTAAAGTTCGAGAATGCGATCCTTGGAATAGGCCTGTTCGATGCGCATGGCCAGGATAGCTTCACGAATCTTGCGGTCATAGGTTTGGGTCGAGGACAGAAGGAAGTTTTTCGCCACCTGCTGTGTAATGGTCGACGCGCCCATCGGACGGCGACCCGATCCCATATTCTTGACGTTGGTGATAACGGCGCGTGCCAGACCGCCGAAATCGAGACCATGATGTTCGTAGAAGGTCTTGTCTTCGGCGGAGATGAAAGCAGCCTTGACCCGGTTCGGCACAGCCTGGATCGGCAGGTACATGCGGCGTTCGCGCGCAAATTCCGCCATAAGGCTACCGTCCGACGCGTGAACGCGTGTCATGACAGGCGGCTCATACTTCGCGAGCACCTCATAATCGGGCAAATCCTTGGAAAGGCTTCCCACGTAAAGGGCAACGCCGCCTGCCACCAGAAGCAACAGCACCGTTCCAATTCCGAAGAAATATCCGATAAGCCTTACCATATTCGCAGAATCCTGCCGTCAGATTAGTCCCATGATAAGCGTCAAAGCGCCAACCGCCAACCCACGAGCCTCGCAAGGTCTCATGATCTCAGGGCTTAGTGACCACCAAATGCGTCAAACGCAAGATCGTTTGTCGGTTTTAACAGAATTAACGCCTTTACGCTCAATACCCGTACAAAAATACGACAAACTGTTGCATGCGTGCATCGCTATGGTGACCATCAACCTTTCGTTACAACAGCTGGCCGCCGCAACGTTTCAAACGACTTAATTGCCAGCGCAAGCCGGTCAGCAAGTTTTTTGCGCCATTCCGGATTGCTGATCAGTTTTTCGTCTTCCGCATTCGAAAGATAGCCGATTTCGATCAGCACGGAAGGAACATCCGGCGCGCGCAGGACCTGAAACCCCGCAAAACGATGTGGATTGTTGATGAGATTCACCTGCCCCTGCAAATGTGTGATCACTTTTTCCGCAAAGCTGAGCGAGAATGTATGGGTCTCGCGGCGCGTCAAGTCGAGCAGGATATCGGCCACTTCCGGCACTTCTTCCGGCGCGGCACCGGCAAGATTGTCGGATTTGTTTTCGCGTTCCGCCATAGCGCGTGCTACGGAGTCTGACGCCTTGTCCGAGATCGTATAGACAGTCGCACCGCGAATATCGTGCTGGTTGATCGTATCCGCATGGATAGAGATGAATAGATCGGCCTCATGCTGACGTGCGATGCGCACGCGTTCGGAAAGACGAAGATAGGTATCGTCGTCGCGGGTCATCAGAACCTGAATGTTCTTTTCCTGTGCCAGGCGGTCCCGCAATTCGACGCCAAAGGCCAGCGTCAGATCTTTTTCCTTGATGCCGCTCAGGCTCTCGGCGCCGCTGTCGATGCCGCCATGGCCGGGATCGATCATCACCGTAAAGGGACGCATCTCGCTTTTGCCAGCATCCGGTGTTGCAACAGATTTGCGCTCGGTCGAACTGGTGATTTCGGAGCGCTGTTGCAGCTGTGCCGTGAATTCCCGGTCGGAAGTTGCCACAATATCCGCGACGAGACGATAGCCCGACGCGCTTTCATTCTTCAAAACGCGCAGGTCTTCGACCTTGAAGGGGCCGCGCAAGGTCAGAATGAGGCGCGAGCGCCCCTTCCCGGCCAATCCATAGCGGACATGGGAAACAAGACCTCTAGCTTCGAGACTCTTTTCATCAAAGCCGAAACGGGTCTCGGGCAGTTCGATCACCAGACGATGCGGGTTGTCGAAGAGACGCGTCGTCAGCGTCGGTTCATGGTCGAACATCACGACAATGCGGGTGCGCAGATCGTCGCCCGCCATGCGGAAGGTGAGCGCCGTCAGCGGCGTGTTATTCTGCTCGTCTGCTAAAGTGGCACCAACGTGAAAGACGCCGACAAAGAAAAACACAGCAAGCGCGAGCCATTGCCGCATGCCTGAAGATAGTGTCGTTGCTTTTTCACCGTTTCGAAAATGCATTCGCCATCACGATCGACTAATATTGAATTGGTGGCATCGAATAGCGATGCCCGCGCTTTTTATGTGCGCCTCCATGCACAACTGTCTACCCGACCCGCTGCACGCAACTGATGAAACTGTCGTACAGAACTACGGTTAACGAAGGATTTCCAGCCGCAATTGAGCCGCGAATATGACCTACGCTCGCGTTACGACGAAATTGCGATGCGGATGTCAACTGATATTCGTACTTGTCATCATGCATCCAACGCCATAAAAGCTAATGCAGGTTACGGGTTAGCTGTCAGAATCGTTTGCCGGTTTTTGAAAATGACCGGAGAGAACGAGAGCGAGAACAGTGGTTTATACGCTCACAGTCCCGGTAGCCGGAACAGAATTCAGTGGAGATGTGGCTCCCCCGCCCTCCGCTTTTGATAGGTCGATAGCGCATCATTACGCGCTGTCGCCGCCGCATCGAACTTAAAGCCGGGTCCGGCTTCAGGATAGAACGATGCGTGGATTTGAGAATTTAAGGTGTCCTTGTGCGCCCAGATGGACGCACGGCGCTTTAACGCTCGAGAAGAGCAACGAAATCGGCCCGGTCTCCGGGTCATATATTGAGGTCGTTTCGTTCGGAACAGCTATGGGTCTAGTAAGACTGACCATTGCAAGCCTGAAGACCGTGATCGCCACAAGGCCGTCGCGCGTAAAGGCAGCAGCTTATGTTCCGGCGAACCCAGAACCATCCGGCAGATGCAATACGGTTAGGTCGGCAGCCTTCAGGGCTTCGTCCGGCGCACGTGTTTTGCGTCTTCGCGCCGGCAGGAAAGACAATAATGTCCAACAAAATGCTCATCGATGCCTCCCACCCGGAGGAAACCCGCGTCATCGTTACGCGCGGCAACAAGATTGAAGAATTCGACTTCGAGTCGGAACACAAGAAGCAGCTGAAAGGCAATATTTACCTCGCGCGGGTTACGCGTGTCGAACCTTCGCTTCAGGCTGCTTTTGTGGAATATGGCGGCAACCGTCACGGTTTCCTCGCCTTTTCGGAAATCCATCCCGATTATTATCAGATTCCGGTTGCCGACCGTCTGGCTCTGCTTGAAGCGGAAGCCAAAGCGCAGCGCGCTGAAGACGACGATGAAGACGAGCCGCGCGCCCGGAACGAACGGTCGAGCGAACGCTCCGGCGAGCGTTCGGGTGAACGGTCGAATGACCGCTCGCGCCGTAATCGCCGCCGTGGCGGTCGCGACAACCAGAACAAGGCGCAGGCCAGCACTTCCGATAACGGCCTGCCCGCAGCAGAGCCCGTCGGCCCCGGTTTCGCAAATTATGTGCCGGGAACGCCCGCAAGCGCCCTGTCGCATAAGGGCGACGTGATTTCGGAAGCCGTTGATAATGGCGACGACGACGATATCGAGCACGAAGAAGACATGGTCGAATCGGTCGGCTCGGAAGACGCGCTGGAAGAGCTGCCGACGCATACCCGCACCCATCGCCGCCAGTACAACATTCAGGAAGTAATCAAGCGCCGCCAGATTCTGCTGGTGCAGGTGGTCAAGGAAGAGCGCGGCAACAAGGGTGCGGCTCTCACCACCTATCTGTCGCTGGCCGGTCGTTATTCGGTTCTGATGCCGAACACCGCGCGTGGCGGCGGCATTTCCCGCAAAATCACCCAACCGCAGGATCGCAAGCGCCTGAAGGAAATCGTCAAGGAACTCGAAGTGCCGCAGGGCATGGGCGTGATCCTGCGCACCGCTGGCGCCAATCGCACCAAGGCGGAAGTCAAGCGCGATTACGAATATCTGATGCGCCTTTGGGAAAATGTCCGCACGCTGACCCTTCAGTCGACGGCGCCTTCCCTCGTCTATGAAGAAGGCAGCCTGATCAAGCGCTCGATCCGCGATCTTTATAATAAGGACATCACGGAAATCCTTGTTTCCGGCGAGAATGGCTATCGCGAGGCCAAGGATTTCATGCGCATGCTCATGCCGAGCCATGCCAAGGTGGTCCAGCCCTACCGCGAACAGGTGCCGATCTTCACGCGCAATGGCGTCGAAGCGCAGCTCGACCGCATGTTGCTGCCGCAGGTCACGCTGAAATCGGGCGGCTATCTGATCATCAACCAGACCGAGGCGCTGGTTGCCATCGACGTCAACTCCGGTCGTTCGACACGCGAACATTCCATCGAAGACACCGCGCTCCAGACCAATCTTGAAGCAGCCGAGGAAGTGGCGCGCCAGCTGCGTCTGCGCGATCTTGCCGGTCTGATCGTCGTCGACTTCATCGACATGGAAGAAAAGCGCAACAATCGCGCTGTCGAAAAGAAGATGAAGGACTGCCTGAAAGACGACCGCGCTCGCATTCAGGTTGGTCGCATCTCGCATTTCGGCCTTCTTGAAATGTCGCGCCAGCGCATCCGTGCATCGGTGCTGGAAAGCACGATGCAGGTCTGCCAGCATTGCGGCGGCACCGGCCATGTCCGCTCCGATTCGTCCATGGCCCTGCATATCATTCGCGGCATCGAAGATTATCTGCTGCGTCATTCGGGCTTTGACATCAATGTTCGCACGCCAGCAGCTTCGGCGCTATATGTGCTGAACCACAAGCGCCAGTTGCTGGCCGATCTCGAAGGCCGCTTTGGCGTTGCCATCAGCATCGACGCCGACGAAAGCGTCGGTCACCAGCATTTTGCTATCGACAAGGGCGCGCCGTCCACCCGTCCGGTGACACAGCCGCCTGTCCAGCCGATGGCCTATATTGAAGACGACTTCGAAGATCCTGAGATTCCGGTCGAGGAAGACGAGGAAGAAGAAGACGTCAAGGCCGAAGCACCGGCCCGTGAAGAACGCAGCGAAGAAGGAGATCGCAAGCGTCGCCGTCGTCGCCGTCGTCGTGGCGGAAAGGATCGCGATAGCCGCGAACAGACCGCTCAGGACGATCCCGGTTCCGAGGACGCCGAAGACGATGCGGATGAAGGCGAAGCTTCTGAAGCGCGTTCGGATGCCACATTGAGCGAAGATGATCGCCGCAAGAAGCGCCGTCGTGGTCGTCGCGGCGGACGCAAGAACCGTCGTGAAGACGAAGTGCGCGGTCGCAAGGTTCCGGATCCGGAATTTGTCGGGTATACGCCGGTTCTGCCGGTGAAGGCCGAAGCGGCTATCGAAGCTACCGCTGCCGAAGTCGCGGCTGCCAAGGCTGAAATCGTTGAGGTTGTGGAAGCGGTTGTTGTCGCATCGGAAGCTGGCGAAGTGCCTGCTTCGGTCGAAGACGAAAAGCCAGCCAAGGCTACCCGCAAGCCGCGTGCCCGCAAGTCTGTAAAGACTGAAGAAGCCGCAGACGAAGTGGTTGCAGCTGAAGTGGAGGAAGCGCCTGCCAAACCAGCGCGGAAGACCACCCGGTCTCGCAAGAAGGTCGATGACTCGGCAGCGGAAGCTGTAGAAGCAACGGAAGCCGTCGAAGCTGAAAAGCCGAAGCGCCGTACCCGTAAAGCGGTCGCGAAGCCGGTAGCGGTTGAAGAATCTGCCGACGAGGCTGTTGAAGCTGAAGTAGCAGTCGAAGAAGCCAAGAGCGCGGAGCCTGTCGTCACCTCGAGCGAGAGCGACGAACAGAAGCCGAAGCGCGGTGGCTGGTGGCAGAAGAAGGGTTTCTTCTAAGCCCTGCCCGACATCAGAAATAAAAAACCGGCGGAAACGCCGGTTTTTTTGCATCTTTGGTTTCAGGCTGACTGTTGCGGAAGCCACTCTTCCAGACGGCGAACCGCTTCCTGCATTTCCTCGACTTTTCCTGCATAGGAAAAGCGCATGGTGCGGTGGCCATCCAGCGGGTCGAAATCGCGGCCCGGTGTTGCGGCGATGTTGATCTCCGCAATCATCTTGCGGGCGAACTCCATGCTGTCATTGGTGAAGCGCGAAACATCGCAATAGGCATAGAACGCGCCGTCCATCGGTGCCGCCAGTTTCAGGCCCATTTGCGGCAGATGTTCCAGCAGGATGGCGCGGTTCTGGCGATAGCGATCCTTGATGCGCTCCAGCTCGGCGGTGGCGTGGAAAGCCTCTATGGCTGCGCGCTGCGAAAGTTCTGGTGCGGAAATATAAAGGCTCTGGCTGAGCCGCTCGATAGCGCGAACATCGCCTTCCGGCAGAACCATCCAGCCGATGCGCCAGCCCGTCATGCAATAATATTTCGAAAACGAATTGATGATCGTGACATCGTCGGCGATTTCAAGCGCCGTCACATCGTCGGTTTCATAGGAAAGCCGGTGATAGATTTCGTCCGAAATCACGCGAATACCGAGCGACCGGGCCGTATCGATGACGGCCTTCAACTCAGGCTTGGCGATCACTGCGCCTGTCGGATTGGCTGGGCTTGCAAAGAGCACGCCCTTCAGCGGCTTTTCGGCATGCGCTGCGGCTAGTGCCTCCGCCGTCAGAGCCGCCGATGTGCCATTGCCGGTCGGAATTTCCACCACTTCCAGCCCGAGTGCCGTCAGAATATTGCGGTAGGCCGGATAGCCGGGCCGTGTGATCGCCACCCGGTCACCCGGATCGAAATAGACGACGAACGCCAGATTGAAAGCTGCTGAAGAGCCCGTCGTCACGGCGATCCGGTCCGCCGAAACGGAAACGCCGTAATGATCGGCATAATGCGCGGCAATTGCCTCACGCAGTTCAACCAGCCCCAGCGCGTCCGTATAGCCGATGCGCCCGTCTTTCAGTGCCTGCTCGGCGGCCTGCCGCACGATTTGCGGCGCCGGGTCTGCGGGCTGGCCAACCGCCATGGAAATGATCGGATGACCTGCGGCGCGGCGGCGGTTGGCTTCCGCCAGAACGTCCATAGCGTGGAATGGCTCGACCGCACTGCGACTAGAAAGACTGATCAACTTTACCTCCAGAACATTGCAGGCGCTCCACCGGAGCCGCCACATGGACAGAACACAACATCACCGCCGTATAAACGCCGGATTGCTAAAGCAACAGCGCTTTTAAGAAATTGGGTGCATTGTCCTGAATGAATGTTTGCGAAGGACACCCATAGCGCGGTGGTCATGCGCTTTTGGGTCTAAAGATTGATGGCAATAATATCGGAATTGACCGGATATGAAAGTCAGCAGAGATTGCACGCCCGATATTCGGCTTTTTAGATCGTGCTGCCCTGTCGAGATATCGTTTAAAAAGCGCCCGGACGGATATAAGGTCCTGAACCGGAACTTGTTTCCCGTTACGATGATTGAACCGATGCGAGATTCGCGAAAGATCACGAGGAGGACGACGAGCATTATGGCAGCATTGATCGCGCCTTTCCCGACTGGAAGTTTTTCCTTCGGAAGATTCCTTCGCCGTTCTGTAGCTGCATTCTCGGCCCTTGCGGTCGCAGCTACGGGCGTTGTACCCACATCTGCGCAGTCACGCGGCGTACCAATCGTGCGCGACGCGGAAATTGAGGCGCTTGTTGCAGATTATGCCGCGCCGATCCTAAAGGCCGCCGGTCTTTCCAGCCGCGGCGTGCGCGTGATCCTCGTTAATTCGCCGAGCTTCAACGCCTTTGTCGATGGGCGGCGCATTTTCATCAATACCGGCGCCATCATGCAGGCCGATACGCCCAATGAAATCATCGGTGTGATCGCGCATGAGGCGGGCCATTTGGCCGGTGGGCATCAGGATCGCCTGCGTGAGCAGTTGAGCCGTGCGCGGACCATGGCGGTGATTGGCATGCTGCTGGGTGTGGGTGCCGGCGTAGCGGGTGCTGCGGCAGGCAGCGGCTCGGCTGCTGGTGCCGGCGGCGGCATCGCGCTCGGCAGCGCCGAAGCGGCAATGCGTACCCTGCTCAGCTATCAGCGCACCGAGGAAATGACGGCCGACCGCATGGCGGTCAATTATCTCAACGCGACCGGGCAGTCGTCGAAGGGCATGCTGGATACGTTCCAGCGTTTTGCCTCTGCGCTTTCCCTGTCAGGCACGCAGATCGATCAATACCGCATCAGCCACCCGCTGCCGCGCGAACGTATCGCCAATCTGGAAGAACTGGCCCGGAAGAGCCCCAACTTCAACAAGACGGATTCGCCCGCACTGCAATTGCGTCACGACATGGCGCGGGCCAAGATTGCCGCCTATTCGGGCGATATGGGCGCGCTGCAACGCATGTTCCGGAGCAATGCCGGGGGACTTCCCGCGCGCTATGGCAGTGCGATCACGACCTATTTGAATGGCTCGGCGCGTTCCGCCCAGCCCAAATTCGATGCGCTCATCAAGGAGCAACCGAAGAACCCTTATTTCTATGAAATGCGGGGCGAGGTTCTCATCAAGGCGAATGATGCTGCCGGTGCCGCAAAGGCTTTCCAGACCGCCGTATCGCTCGATCCGCGCAAGTCGCCCTTGCTGCGCATGAGTTACGGACGCGCACTCATGCTGACAGGCGCCAAGGCAAACATGCCCACCGCAATCAAGGAGATCAAGGCGGGTATCGCTTCCGATCCCGAGTTTCCAGGCGGCTACGGATATCTGGCGCAAGCCTATGGGCAGCAGGGCAGCATGGGACTTGCAGACCTTGCAACCGCCGACATGAACTTCTATTCGGGCAAACTACAGGATGCCCAGATATTCGCGATCCGCGCGCAGAAGCAGCTGAAATCCGGCTCGCCGGACTGGTTGCGTGCGCAGGACATCATCAACACGAAGAAAAGCAAATAACCCCACGCATTGGTCTTCGTCCATCGGCAAGGGGGCGTAATTTTAGAAAGATTGGAATTTCAAAATGAACAAAGCAGTTTCCATCACGCTGGTGAGTGGCGTTGTCGGTCTGGCAGCGTTGGCTCTTGGCTATGGCGCAGGCCTGTCGCGCCATGCGGCTGCGCCGGTCGCGGCCACAGCGACGGCTGAAGCACCTCTTAATCAGAAGGCCATTGAAAATGTGGTGCGCAACTATCTTCTCCAGAATCCGGAACTGATGCTGGAAGTGCAGAGCGCGCTGGAAACCAAGCAGGCGCATGAGGCGCAGGAACAGGTCAAGAAGGTTTTGGCCGCCAATCAGAGCGCGCTTTACAATCCGCAGCATGATGCGGTCTTCGGCAATCCGAATGGCGACGTCACCGTCTATGAGTTCTTCGATTATAATTGCGGCTATTGCAAACGCGCCCTGCCCGACATGCAGGCCATCCTGAAAAACGATCCGAATGTTCGTTTCGTCATGAAGGAATTCCCGATCCTCGGCCCGGACTCGGTAAAGGCGCATATTGTTGCCCAGGCCTTCAAGGCGCTGATGCCGGAAAAATATGCTGAATTCCACGGTGTATTGCTCGGCGCACAGGAGCGCGCCACCGAAGCCTCCGCCATTGCCGATGCCGTCAAGCTTGGCGCTGATGAAACTGCGCTGCGCGAAAAGATGAAAGATCCAGCAATCACCGGCGCATTCCAGGATACCTATCAGCTGGCCACGCAGCTCAACATCACCGGCACACCGTCCTATATCATCGGCAGCGAGCTGGTGCCGGGCGCCATCGGCGTCGATGGTCTGGTGGAGAGAATCGCCGCGGCACGCACCGCCGCCAAGAAGTAAAATGAGAGCTGGTGCCCGATGGCTTTCTTTTTGAAGCCTATCGGGCACAGGCTTATCAAAAACGGGTGATGACGGGCGCTTGAAGAAAAAAGGCCGTAATGCCGGTGCATCTCGCAAAGAATAGCGGGAAAAACCGGTCAGGCATAACTTCTGCACTGAATTATAGGGTTTCGGCTTGCATCCAAGCTCTCTATATGGAAAGCGAAGTGTTACTGAATTTTCGTGGTAACGCGATATCGGCTGCAAAGGATTTGGCGCGGACACAAATGACAAAGACGGTTTTTGTTCTCAACGGTCCCAATCTCAATCTTCTGGGAAAGCGTGAACCGGGAATTTACGGCGTTGCGACGCTTGCCGATATTGAAGCGGCTTGCAAAGGCGAGGCCGGTTCTCTCGATCTCGAAGTTGATTTCCGCCAGTCCAACTATGAAGGCGATCTGGTCACCTGGATTCAGGAAGCGGGCGAAAAAGACGCCTATGTCCTGATCAACCCGGCAGCCTACAGCCACACTTCAATTGCCATTCACGACGCGATCCGCTCAGCGAAGGTCACAGTCGTGGAAGTGCATCTTTCGAATATTCATACGCGTGAGGCCTTCCGGCATCACTCTTACGTATCCGCAGTCGCCAAAGGCGTCATTTGCGGCTTTGGCGCGGAAGGGTATCTGCTCGGCCTACGCGCGCTCGCGGCAATTGCCAAAGAACAAGAACACAACGGGCAAAGCGTAAAAGGGGCCTGATATGTCCAGCAAAAACACTGTCATAGACAAAGAAACCATCCGCGATCTGGCGGATATCCTCAACGATACCGACCTTACCGATATCGAAATCGAACATGGCGATCTGCGCATTCGCGTTTCGCGCAATGTAACGGTTCAGGCCGCAGCGACCGTCTATCCCGCCGCCGCACCGGCTGCTGTTGCAGCACCTGCTGCCGCCGCTCCCGTTGCTGCTGAGCCAACCAAGGCTGAACTGGCAAAGAACGCCGTTCCGTCGCCGATGGTTGGCACCGCTTATCTTGCTCCGGCACCGGGCGCACGCAACTTCATCGAAGTCGGCACGCAGGTGAAGGAAGGCCAGACCCTTCTCATCATCGAAGCCATGAAGACCATGAACCAGATCCCCGCCCCGCGCGCCGGTACGGTCAAGGCCATTCTGATCGAGGACGCCCAGCCGGTTGAATACAACGAACCTCTCGTCGTGATCGAATAAGCGTCGTTCAACCCTTGTTTGACGCGTCTTCACTTCACGAAACGGGAACTGGCAGCAAGCGCATGTTTCAAAAGATCCTCATAGCCAATCGTGGCGAAATCGCCCTTCGCGTGCTCAGAGCCTGTAAGGAACTGGGCATCAAGACGGTCGCCGTTCACTCCACGGCAGATGCCGACGCGATGCATGTCCGTCTGGCGGATGAAAGTGTTTGTATTGGCCCGCCGCCATCGCGCGACAGCTATCTGAACATTCATCAGATCGTTGCCGCCTGCGAGATCACCGGTGCCGACGCGATCCATCCGGGCTACGGCTTCCTGTCCGAGAACGCCAAGTTCGCGGAAATTCTCGAAGCGCACAACATTACCTTCATCGGCCCCACCGCCTCGCATATCCGCATCATGGGCGACAAGATCGAAGCCAAGCGCACGGCCAAGCGCCTTGGCATTCCGGTCGTTCCGGGTTCGGATGGCGGCATCACAGACGATGTTGAAGCTGCCCGTGTAGCCAAGGAAATCGGCTTCCCGGTCATCATCAAGGCTTCGGCCGGTGGTGGCGGTCGCGGCATGAAAGTGGCGCGCACCGAGGAAGACCTGTCGGTTGCGCTCGCAACTGCGCGCTCCGAGGCTGCTGCCGCTTTCGGTGACGACGCGGTCTATATCGAGAAATATCTCGAAAAGCCGCGTCACATCGAAGTTCAGGTCATGGGCGACGGCGCGGGCAACGCGATCCATCTGGGCGAACGCGACTGCTCCTTGCAGCGGCGTCACCAGAAGGTCTGGGAAGAAGCCAACTCTCCGGCTCTCAACGCGGAAGCACGCGACAGGATCGGCATGATCTGCGCCAACGCTATTGCCGAGCTTGGCTATCGCGGTGCAGGCACGATCGAGTTCCTTTATGAAAACGGCGAGTTCTATTTCATTGAAATGAACACCCGTTTGCAGGTGGAACATCCGGTCACGGAAGCCATCACCGGCATCGATCTCGTGCATGAGCAGATTCGCGTTGCGGCAGGTCTCGGTCTTTCGGTGAAGCAGAAGGACGTGCGTTTCTCTGGCCACGCCATTGAATGCCGCATCAATGCGGAAGACCCGCGTAACTTCACGCCGTCACCGGGTCTCATCACCCACTACCATACGCCTGGTGGCCTCGGCATCCGTGTGGATTCCGGCGTTTATTCCGGCTACCGCATTCCGCCATATTACGACAGCCTCATCGGCAAGCTCATCGTGCATGGACGCAACCGCGTCGAATGCATGATGCGTCTGCGCCGCGCGCTGGACGAGTTCGTGGTGGACGGTGTCAAGACGACCCTGCCCCTGTTCCAGGAGCTGATTGGAAATCAGGACATCGCCAATGGCGCCTATGATATCCACTGGCTCGAAAAATATCTTGCCAGCCAGTCCGAAAGCGAAGGCGCTTAAATAAGTGACTGCAGGAGCAAAACCGGACGACTACGCAATCGAGCCGGAATTGCTCCTGCGCGCTTACGCCACCGGGGTTTTCCCGATGGCCGAAGAGGCGGATGATCCAGAGGTCTTCTGGGTGCGCCCTGAAAAACGCGGTATTATTCCGCTGGATGGATTCCATATCCCCCGCAGCCTGCAAAAGACTATCCGGCAGGGCATTTTCGATATCAGGCTCGACAGCGATTTCGAGGGCGTGATCGATGGATGCGCCAGCGGCGCGGGCGAACGCGCGCGCACATGGATCAATGGTCCAATCCGGCAAGCCTATGGCAAATTGTTCGAAATCGGCCATTGCCACACGGTCGAAGCGTGGCACGACGGCAAGCTGGTCGGCGGTCTTTATGGCGTAACGCTCGGCAAGGCCTTTTTCGGCGAGAGCATGTTCACGCGCAAGCGTGACGCTTCAAAAGTCTGCCTTGCTTATCTGGTGCAACATCTCGTCAAGCAGGGCTTCCTGCTGCTCGATACCCAGTTCACCACACCGCATCTTGAGCGCTTTGGTGCAATCGAAGTTCCCCGCAAGAAATACGAGAAAATTCTCGAGCAAGCCCTCGAAGGCATTGCTCGTTTCTGATTTCACCAGAAAATCCCTGAATCAGTTCTTTTGCGTGGCGGGTGCCGGAACGTCGGACTTCTGCTTGCAGTCCTTCAGCCAAACGTCATAGATCGGATGCTCGACGGCATTGAGGCCCGGGCTATCGGCAAACATCCAGCCGGTAAAGATGCGGCGAATCTTGCGATCCAGCGTGATTTCCTCAACCTCAACAAAACTGTCGGTGCGCGGCGCTTCATTCTCGGTGCGGGAATAGCAAACCTTCGGCGTCACCTGAAGCGCGCCGAATTGAACCGTCTCGTTGATATAGACGTCAAATGTCGTGATGCGGCCGGTGATCTTGTCCAGTCCCGAAAACTCCGCGACCGGATTGGAAACACGTTCTGCCTGAGCAGCATGCAAGCTGCCGACAGCCGCAAAAAGCGAAATCAGGGCCACATGTGCAGCCTTCTTGATTTTGTTTTTTCCGTTACCAGCCGTGCCGGGGGAATGCTTCGTCAAAACGGAAACCCGCATCAAAGATTGATCAAATAAACTGGAATCGTTCCTAGGCTCGAAATGTGACGATTCGTTGCTCTGCCGCAAGTTGCAATGGCCTGAACAGACCTTCGCCACTCGTCTATCCCGGCTTTTTAAGTGAAAAAGGCTGTAATGGGACAGGAAACAAGAAAATCCGGCGAGAAAATCACGCCGGATTCTGAACTTACTCAGTCTCAGTTGCCCGGCGTCCAGGCGTCGTATTCGCCCGTCACGCGGGGACGCTCGGCCTGTTCCGTACCCGGACGGGCAATCGAGCCCTTCGGACGATAGGCAAGCGGCGAGCCGGTCAGGTTCTGCAAATGCGGCTTCTGCCAGTCACGCGGCTTGTAGTCTTCCTTGCTAGGGGGCGTATCGACACGATGATGCATCCAGCCGTGCCAGCCCGCAGGAATTGCACTGGCCTCCGCATAGCCATTGTAAATGACCCAGCGACGCGTGCGCCCCTCGGAGTCCTTGCCGCCCTGATAGTAGATGTTGCCGAACTCGTCTTCACCGACGCGCTCGCCCTTGCGCCACGTATGAAGGCGGGTGCCGAGCGTCTGGCCATTCCACCAGGTGAAGACTTGCGTAAGAAATTTCATCATGGCCTTTTCCAGATCCATCATCATCGCAGACAGCCGAAACTGCCGCTTTGTCCTTGCTTATGGCCCTATCGCCCGATCAAGGCAAGGGTCAAGTTGCCGCTGTCACAAGAGTATGAAGAGCGTCAGACGCTCCAGCCTTCGAGCGACTTTTCCATGACCAGAACGTGTTCCTTGCAATTGGGATCGCCCCAGTCTTCGTTACGCCCGACCGTGACATAGCCCTTGCGTTCGTAGAACTTCACCGCCTTGTCGTTCTTCTCGATCACTTCGAGCTTGATTGCGCGCACATCGGGGAAAGCCATCTCGATTTCCGCCAACAGCATCGTGCCGACGCCCTGCACCTGCACATCCGGACGCACATAAAGCTGGTGCAGCGATGCCTTGCCTTCCTCGGACTGGCTGGCGAAGGCCATACCGTCGATACCGCCCTCGCCGTTATCGGCGACGATGAATTCCGAATAGGGCTTGCGCAGATTGGTTTTCAGCGCGGCAATGCTATGCCACTGGCCGGTGACGGCGTTGACCATCTCCCGGCCCAGAATGTCGTCGAAAGTCGCATGCCAGGTCGATACGAGCAGTTCGTGAACTGCCTTAAGATCAGCCTCGGTGGCGCTTCGAACCCACATTACTCTTCAATCCCGAGCTTGGCCTTGACCAGATCGTTCACAGCTTGCGGGTTGGCCTTGCCGCCCGTCGCCTTCATGACCTGGCCGACAAACCAGCCAGCCAGCGTCGGCTTGGCTTTGGCCTGTTCGACCTTGTCCGGGTTGGCGGCGATGATGTCATCGACGGCCTTCTCAATCGCGCCGGTGTCGGTGACCTGCTTCATGCCGCGTTCTTCAACGAGCTTCTTCGGGTCTCCGCCTTCGTTCCAGACGATTTCGAATAGGTCCTTGGCGATCTTGCCGGAAATCGTGCCGTCCTTGATGAGATCGATCACCGCGCCGAGCTGTTCCGGGCTGACCGGCGATTCCTCGATGCTCTTACCCGCCTTGTTGAGCGCGCCGAGCAGATCGTTGATGACCCAGTTGGCCGCGGCCTTGCCGTCGCGACCGGCAGCCACAGATTCGTAATAGTCGGCAATCGCCTTTTCCGTGACCAGGATAGAGGCGTCGTAGATCGAAATACCCTGCTTTTCGACCAGACGCTGCTTCTTTTCATCCGGCAGTTCCGGCAGTTCGGCAGCCAGCGCATCCACAAAAGCCTGATCGAATTCAAGCGGCAGCAGATCAGGATCCGGGAAATAGCGGTAATCATGCGCTTCTTCCTTGGAGCGCATCGAACGGGTTTCTCCCTTCACCGGATCGAACAGGCGCGTTTCCTGATCGATGGAACCGCCATCTTCCAGAATGGCGATCTGACGGCGCGCCTCATATTCTATAGCCTGACCGACGAAACGGATCGAGTTGACGTTCTTGATTTCGCAACGCGTGCCGAATTCGCCGCCCGGACGACGCACGGAAACATTGACGTCGGCGCGCATGGAGCCTTCATCCATATTGCCGTCGCAGGTGCCGAGATAGCGAACAATCGTGCGCAGCTTGGTGAGGTACGCGCGCGCCTCATCCGACGAGCGCAGATCTGGCTTGGAGACGATTTCCATCAACGCCACGCCAGAGCGGTTCAGGTCGACATAGGACATGGTCGGATGCTGATCATGCATCGACTTGCCCGCGTCTTGCTCCAGATGCAGGCGTTCAATGCCGATTTCCACATCTTCGAACTGGCCCTTATTGTCTGGCCCGACCGAAATGGTGATCTTGCCCTCGCCGACAATCGGCTGCTTGAACTGCGAAATCTGATAGCCCTGCGGCAGATCGGGATAGAAGTAGTTCTTGCGGTCAAAAACCGACTTCAGATTGATCTGCGCGTTGAGGCCGATGCCGGTGCGGACAGCCTGCTTGACGCATTCCAGATTGATGACCGGCAGCATGCCCGGCATGGCGGCATCCACCAAAGACACATTGGCGTTCGGATCGGCACCGAACGACGTGGAAGCGCCCGAGAACAGCTTCGACTCGGACGTGACCTGCGCATGAACTTCCATGCCAATGACGACTTCCCAGTCGCCGGTGGCGCCGGAGATGAAGCGTTTCGGTTCCGGTGTGCGCGTATCAATAAGGGACATGCTGGCTCGCAAATATTCTGATTGAGCTAAAAACGGATTGATATCTGGCTAGGCCGTAGTGACAAATTAACGATGGTTTGGCGCGAAGGTATTTTGTTGCTGAATAGGAGAAATGACCGCGTGGAGTGAACTCCACAAGGGAATTTCGACGCATTCAGAAGCAAAATACACCGCGTTCCTCCGGGATATGGTGAAAATCCTCCATCTCGGCGTCGCAACCCCTTGATTGAGATATACTCCACCTTCGGGTTTGCTCCTACAGCTGAAGAATTTTCACACATACCAAACCGCAAGCTAATTTGTCCCTACGGCCTAGAGCAAAGCCCCCATGGATGCAAGCTTTTCAGCCGTTTATCCGTGGGTTGAAACGGAAAAGGCCGCGCAATGCGCGGCCCGTCCTTATTTCAAGGGAAGAGAAGATTAAGCCTCTTCGGACTTGTCTTCGTCGGCCTTCTTCTTTGGAGCGGCCTTCTTCTTCGGCGCAGCCTTCTTTGCAGGCTTTGCTTCCGAGCCGTCTTCGTCTTCAGCCGTCAGCTCTTCCTTCGAGACCTTCTTGTCGGTCACGTTGATGTTGGCCAGCAGATGGTCAACGACCTTTTCTTCGAAGATCGGAGCGCGCAGATTGGCAACCGCATCCGGGGTCTTGCGCAGGAAGTCGTAGATTTCCTTTTCCTGGCCCGGATAACGGCGAACCTGGTCGTAAACAGCGCGCTGCAGTTCTTCTTCAGAAACTTCAACGCCAGCCTTCTCGCCGATTTCGGAGAGAACGAGGCCGAGACGCACGCGGCGTTCAGCGAGCTTGCGATATTCTTCGCGAGCAGCTTCTTCCGTGGTTTCTTCGTCTTCGAAGGTACGGCCAGCCTGCTGCAGGTCGAAGTTGATCTGCTGCCAGATGTTGTTGAATTCAGCGTCAACCAGCTTCTGCGGGGTTTCGAACTGATAATCGCCATCCAGAGCGTCGAGAATCTGACGCTTTACCTTCTGGCGGGTGATCTGGCCGTACTGGCTTTCGATCTGTTCGCGAACAACCTGACGCAGGCGTTCCAGCGACTCGATGCCGAGCTTAGTCGCGGTTTCGTCGTTGAGTTCCAGTTCATTTGGCTTGGCAACTTCCTTGACCTTGATGTCGAAGGTAGCTTCCTTGCCTGCCAGATGCGCTGCGCCATATTCAGCCGGGAAGGTCACGGTGATGACCTTTTCGTCGCCAGCCTTGACGCCAACAAGCTGCTCTTCAAAGCCCGGAATGAACTGGCCCGAGCCGAGAACCAGCTGTGCGTCGTTGTCTGCACCGCCGTCGAACGGCTCGCCGTCGAGCTTGCCGAGATAGTCGATCGTCACGCGATCTTCGTTTTCGGCCTTGCCCTTCTTGGTTTCGAAAGTGCGGGTCGAGGAAGCGATGCGCTTGACCTGCTCGTCAACTTCTTCTTCCGAGATTTCGACGACTTCACGGGTCACGGCGATCTTGGAGAAATCCTTGACTTCAATAGCCGGCAGAACTTCATAGTTCAGCGAGAAAACGAAATCAGCCTTGCCGTCGAGAACCTTTTCGGCCTCTTTTTCGTCTTCCGACATGATGACTTCAGGCTGGGTTGCCGACTTTTCGTTACGGTCTGCGAGAACCGAACGCGACGAATCGCTCAGGATTTCGTTGACGATCTCGGCCATGAACGAACGGCCATACATCTTGCGCAGGTGACCGGCAGGCACCTTGCCCGGACGGAAACCATTGATCTTGGCGCGGCCGCGCGCAGTTTCCAGTCGCTCAGCGAGCTTGGCTTCGAGATCTCCGGCCGGAACCACGACTTTAATCTCGCGCTTCAGCCCTTCATTGAGCGTTTCGGTAACCTGCATGTTCAAACCTTCACTTCTTGTCATTGTCCCGCCGTTTCCGGCACCTTGCTCTAGACGCTGGGCCTCTAGACGCGGGAGAGAAATTCTTTAGCCTTAAGGCAGTTGGTGCGGATAGAGGGACTCGAACCCCCACGGTCTCCCGCCAGAACCTAAATCTGGTGCGTCTACCAATTTCGCCATATCCGCTTCTGAACCGAAGCGCATTCTTCAGAACGCACCAAATTCGTCTCAGATCTTGAACTGCCCTCGAAAGCGCGCGTCTCTATATCATCCAATTTTCCCGGTTCAAAGGAAAAAAGCCGCCTTCCCGGGATAGATTTTCCGGGCTTGGCAAGACAAAACGCTTCCGGCACTCTGCCCCTCTATATAGCGATCATTCCGCGCATGCCAAGCCTGAGATAAACATCAGCTTGATGCGGCAGTATAAGAGTGGCGAAACTGCCGGAAAACCGTATCAATAGAGCGGTTCTTCATAGAGTTGCCGCCCCTCGTCCCGCAAAGCCTTGATGACTGCGGTGCCGCTATCATCGACAGCAACAACAACAGAAATCCGACTTTCACGTTGTCCGATTTCGATATCGCGACCCTGCCCTTCAGGAACATAATAGCGCTCGATGCCGAAATTGAGGCGAATGGTCTGATCCGGATAGCCAGAAACCGGGTAAGTCGACTGGCCGCGAATCTGCACCTCATCCGGCGCGAGATCGGTGAACGGCCTGAGCGCCGCCCGCGAGAAATGCCATAGCTTTTCTGCATCCGGCTTTAGCGCGACATAGACCGTTCGCGGCTCGCCTGATGGCTTGCCCTGCACGTCCTTGCCCATGACACTGGAAATCTCGTAGCCGAGAATGACGTAATCGCCGCGCAACAGATCGCGCGGATCGACCGGTTCGGTCTGCAACACGATTTCATGGCCCGAGCGCAATATGGATGCGCGCTGTTCGATGCCTGCAAAAAGAATGCCGCTTTGCAGCAAGGCGGAAAGGGCAGCACCAATATAAAGCGACTTCCTGCTCATGACTGGCTCCCCGCTTCGCGTCTTTTACCGAACCGTCGCTCCATCCGGCGAACGAAGGCCGCCAGAAGCAGTACGAGAACACCCGCGGTCAGGAAGAAGCCGGACGTGCCGATCATCGTGCCGACAGTTGTGAATGCCAGATAAAGCACCTGAAACGAAAACGCGGCATAGGCGATGGAGCGCAATCCGCCATTGTCGCGACCGCACAATGCGATGGCGCCAATCGATAGGCCAAGGATCAGCATACTATAAAGGACGTCCTGATCGAGGGAGGCCGACCCGCCCGAAGACGAGAACATATGATTGAGCTGCAGAATGCCGAGCGACAGCAGCGACAGCAGCAGCCCATAGGAAGCCAGCGGCTGCGCAAAGCGCGTGAGCCGCTCCATCATGTCATGCGCAAAGGCATCCGCCAGCATGAAGGCGATGCCGACTGCGATCATGATGCACAAGACCACATCGCTTTCATTCTTCGCGTAAAACAGCAAGGCCCAGCCAATCGTGAACAAGGCCCAGAGATGGGCTGCATGGCGCGAGCGCGTGAAGAGCGCGGCACCGACGCCAACCAGCAGGAGAAGCGGACCGATCCAGCGATAGGCCAAATCGGCATTGTCCGCCGGTGTGCCGTCAAACACGAATGTCGATAGATAGAAACACGCAACGCCTGCGCCAAAAGCGGCCAGAACCGGCGCGCGCAGCAGGAAGGCTGATGCAAGCACGCCCAGTGTCCAGTAGACGGCGGCGGAATGAACATCGCCGGACACGTGATACATCTGCCCGACAAGCGCGATGCCTGCGCCGAAGGACGCAGCGCCGACGACATAAAGGGCAGACGAAAACACCTTGTCGCCTTTTGCCTGTCGCCACGCGCCGCCGAGATAACCAATCCAGATGAGGGCAAGCACGAGCCCAATCCGCATCAGGCGCGGCATATCCTGCCAGTTGGCGGCAATCAGCATGATGACGGCGGCCCCCAGAAGCAGTCCGCCAAGCGTGGCGAGCACCGCACCGAGGCTGAAACCCGTGGCTCGTTTTTCAAGATCCGCGTTCAGGCGCGATGCGGTCACCGCATCGATCAGCCCTTCCTGCTGCCAGCGCTCAATCAGGCGCTCCACTGAGATTGAAAAAGACAAAATGACTCCCGGGTCAACGAACTGAGATGACGGTCGCCACCGCAACCGGTTGAGAACATATAAGAAACTTCGAAACCAGCAAACCATGCGTTCAAATCGCATTGCGGCAATTTTGTGCCGGAACAGTCCAATCGATTTAAAGCGTGTTGCAGCGCCCGCAAGGCAGCTATGCAAACTCGGCTCTGCAACTTGCAAAAACAATAGCTTATATCATGGGCAACAAACGAGATGAATTGAACCCAAGCGATAGCATCGCACACTGAAGGATGAAGACCATGAACCTGTTTCGCTCTTACAACAACTGGCGCCGTTACCGTGAAACCGTCAGCGAACTGAACCAGCTTTCGACTCGCGAACTGAACGATCTCGGCATCTCCCGCGCCGATATCCCTTACGTCGCTCGTCAGAGCAAGACTCGCTAAGCATCACGCTGAAGACCGAAAAGCTGTTCGCGACACGATTGCATTACGCTGAACGCCTTTCGATGAAAATTTCAGAGTGAAGTTTCGAGCTTAGAGCGGTTCCTGTTTTGACGGAATCGTCGGAACCGCTCTAAGTCTTTGTTTTTACGCATCTTCCGACGCAAAACCGCTTCACACTTTTGCTGGAAATGCTCTAGAATACTACCAGGACTGGATCCTCCTCCCACCAGCCCTGGTTCATCGCCAAGCCATCCTCCTCCCAGGCTTTGCGATAACAAGACCGGTTCTCCTCCTCCCAATCCGGTCTTTCCATATGGCATCCGTCGCACCTCCTCCCGCGACGGATGCCATTTGTTTTTTGGGATATTGCTGCCCCATTGAAGGCCGTCCGCAAAGGCGATATGGGAAGGATCATGACAAATACATCCGATCTCTCCCCCATCCACGTCGTTGGCGGCGGTCTCGCTGGCTCAGAAGCCGCCTGGCAGATTGCGCAGGCAGGCGTTCCTGTCGTGCTGCATGAAATGCGCCCCGTGCGCGGCACCGATGCGCACAAGACCGAGCAGCTGGCAGAACTCGTCTGCTCCAATTCATTCCGCTCCGACGATGCCGAAACCAATGCTGTCGGCGTCCTTCATGCCGAAATGCGCCTTGCAGGCTCGCTCATCATGGCCTGTGCCGATGCGCATCAGGTTCCGGCGGGCGGCGCGCTTGCCGTGGACCGCGAGGGATTTGCGCAGGCCGTGACGGAAAAGCTTGAGGCTCATCCGCTGATCACCATCAAGCGTGAAGAGGTCACCGGCCTGCCGCCCGCAGAATGGGGCACCACAATCGTGGCCACCGGCCCGCTGACCGCCCCGTCGCTGGCCGAAGCCATCGCCGCTGAAACGGGTGCCGACGCGCTCGCCTTCTTTGACGCGATTGCACCCATCGTGCATTTCGATTCGATCAATATGGACGTCTGCTGGTTCCAGTCGCGCTACGACAAGGTCGGCCCCGGCGGCACCGGCAAGGACTATATCAACTGCCCGATGGACAAGGAGCAGTATGAAGCGTTTGTCGCCGCACTCGTGGCGGGCGACAAGACGGAATTCAAGGAATGGGAAGGCACTCCCTATTTCGACGGCTGTCTGCCGATTGAAGTCATGGCGGAACGCGGACCCGAAACGCTGCGCCACGGCCCGATGAAGCCGATGGGGCTGACCAATGCGCATAACCCGACGGTGAAGGCCTATGCAGTCGTGCAACTGCGTCAGGACAATGCGCTGGGCACGCTTTACAACATGGTCGGTTTCCAGACGAAGCTGAAATACGGCTCGCAGACCGGCATCTTCAAGATGATTCCCGGACTGGAAAATGCTGAATTCGCCCGTCTCGGCGGCTTGCACCGCAACACTTACCTGAACTCGCCCGTGCTGCTCGACAGCGTGCTGCGTCTGAAGTCTCGGCCAACCCTGCGCTTTGCCGGTCAGGTGACGGGTTGCGAGGGCTATGTCGAATCATCGGCCATCGGCCTTCTCGCCGGTCGGTTCACCGCCGCAGAGCGACTGGGCAATGCTGCCGTACCGCCACCGCCGACAACCGCCTTTGGCGCACTGCTCGGGCACATCACCGGCGGCCATATCGTCGCTGACGATGCCGAGCCGGGCAAGCGGTCGTTCCAGCCGATGAATGTCAATTTCGGCCTGTTTCCACCGGTCGAAGTTCCGAAGGAAGCAGGCAAACGTCTGCGTGGCAAGGAAAAGACCATCGCCAAAAAGCGCGCGCTTTCCGCCCGCGCTCTTGCTGATTTCCGCAAGTGGCTGGAACTACCGGCCTGACGGTCAGAAATTCGCGCGAAACATCAGCCACTGCTTACGGATAGCCGAAATATCGGCTGTCCGTTCCGCGGCCTTGCCGCCAAGGCGTTCAATCGCTTTCAGATAGGCGGGCACAATGGCCATCGGCAAAAACGCCGGTGCGAGGCTTTTGGGCAATGTCGCCTTTGCCTTATCGAAAATCGCCAGATGCTCACTAGCGAGCGCCAGCATGACGCTTACCAAGCGCTCGCAGGCCGACGCATCGTCCTTGGCTAAAAATGCCTCCCGCGTTACGCCAACCGAAGCCAGCATGTCGGCTGGAACATAGAGCTGGCCGCGACGGCGATGGATCGGCAGAAGACGCAGCAGGCCTGTTATCGCCTGCGCAACGCCCGCATGACCGGCGGTTTCGCTATGCGCCTGCGCGGCATCGCGATCCAGAATAAAGCCGGCTAACTGAATGATAGCCGATGCGGTCTCACCGCAATAGCCCTCAAGATCGTTACGGCTTGGCATCGGATCATCATAAAGATCGAATATGCGCGCTTCACAATAATTGTCGAACGCCGTTCGAGGAAGCTCGTACTTGTTGATCGTTTCGACCAGAGCGGCGGCGACGGGATGCGCTTCGGCGCTGCCCCTCGCCTCACCATTGATCAGATCGCGCCACCATTGCAGGCGCACTTCGCCCGGCAATGGTTCGTGAACGAGATCGCGAATGCGCGCCACTTCCGCATTGAAGGCATAAAGTGCGGCCAGACAGCCGCGTTTTTCCTCCGGCGCATAGAGCACCGACAGGTAACGGTCCCGGTCAGCCTCACGAAGAAGCGCCAGGCAATGTGCCTCATTCTGGTTCATGATCGTTATTCTACTGCAATAAGCGCCGCCGCGACCGCGCGATCTTCCGCCAGCAGCACATTATAGGTCCGCACGGCAGCACCGGTGCTCATCGGGTCGGATGAAATGCGATGCTCTCGCAAAACCGCGCGCACGTCTTCTGGAATACGCCGCAAATCCATTCCGGTTCCAACCAGCAGAATTTCGATATCCGAAGCCTGCTCCAGAATCAGCTCCAGATCGGCCCGCGAAAGCACCGGCGGCGTTGCGGGCTTCCAGCCGTGAATGCCGGACGGCAGGCACAAGATCGAACCGCGATGCGACATTTCGGCGAAGCGAAAACCGCCATCGCCATATGCATCAATCGGCGCGCGCCCCGGAAAATGCGCTTCGCGTATTTCAATTCCCTTGGCCATTCTCAGCTTTCCAGATTGAGCGACTGCGCCAGTTCGTCGCCCATTTCCTCATCCTGCTCGGGACCGCGCGGCTTCAGTCCGAACTGAACCAGCAGCGGCGCGGCGATGAAGATCGACGAATAGCTCGCCACGATAATACCCACACTCAGCGCCAGCGCGAACATGCGGATATCGGCGCCGCCGAAGGCGTAAAGCGGAATATGCGCAAGGAACGTTACAAAGGACGTCAGCAAGGTACGCGACAGGGTCTGGTTGATCGAGGCATCGATGATCGCAGGCAGCGGCGCGCTGCTGTAACGGCGCAGATTTTCGCGCACCCGGTCATAGATCACGACCGTATCGTTCAACGAATAGCCGATGATCGTCAGGATTGCCGCCACGCTCCAGAGGTTGAACTCCATCCGGAAGACAATGAACATGCCCGCAAGAATAACCACGTCATGCAATGTCGAAAGCACTGCGCCAAGCGCCAGCTGCCAGCGAAAGCGAACCCACACATAGATGAAAATGCCGATCAGCGACAGGACTACGGCCAGAATACCGGCGCGCGATAGCTGTTCGGAAACGGTCGGACCGACCACCTCCACCCGCTGGAACGAATAATCCTGTTCGAACTCGCCGCGCAGTTTCACGGCGACCGTTTGTTCGGCATCGTCGCCCACTTCCTGGCTGCCGATGATCACAAGCGCCGAACGCGGCGATTTGGCAGGCAGAACGCGGGCGCTATCGATATTCAGTTCGGAAAGACGATCCTGGATGTCTTCAAGATTGGCGTCGCCGCTACGCGCCTGAAGCTCGACCATCGAACCGCCACGAAAATCGATGCCGTAGTTGAAGCCGATATTCACAAATAGCGCCACCACGATGGCACAGGCCAGCACGGAGATGCCGAGCGTGATGAACTGCAGGCGCATGAACGGAATATGCGTGACCGTCGGCACCAGCTTGAGACGACGCTTCGGCACTTCCTTCGGCTTCGCCGTCCGCACCCATTGGGCGATCAGCAGACGGGTAAAGGTGAGCGTGGTGAACAGCGTAGTGCCGATGCCGACTGCAACGGTCAGGGCAAAGCCATGCACCGTGCCGGAGCCCAGCAGGAACAGAACCAATGCTGCAATCAACGTCGTCAGATTGGCGTCAACGATGGTGGACAGCGCACGGTAGAAGCCGGATTCCATCGCCTGCACGACCGAATAGCCCTTGCGGCGATCTTCACGCACGCGCTCGTAAATCAGAATATTCGCGTCCACCGCCATGCCGATGATCAGCACCAGACCCGCAACACTGGCAAGGCTGATCGAAGCACCGATGAGCGACATAACCGCCGTCAAGATGATGATGTTGACTACAAGCGCCACCATCGCGATGACGCCTAGAATGCCATAGGACAGCACCATGAACAGGCCGACGAGAAGTGCGGCCAGAAGTGCAGCCGTCACGGCGGCACTCGCATAATCTTCGCCAAGCGCTGATGCGATAGTGCGTTCTTCCAGCACGGTCACCGCTTGCGGCAATGTGCCAGAGCGCAGAACAACGGCCATATTATTGGCGGCCTGCAAATCGAAGGCGCCAGAAATCTGCAATTCGTTTGTGTCGAGCGGCTCGCTGATGACCGGCGCAGACACGACCTGATTATCGACCACGATGGCAAAGCTCTTGCCCGTCGCATTGGCAGTCAAGGCGGCAAGGCCTTTGCGGCCTGCATCATCAAGGGTCAGGGTGATGACCGGCTCATTATCATCGGAAGAAAGCGTTGCCTTCGCGTCGGTGATATTTGCGCCGGTGAGAATTGGCTGCTTCTTGACGAGATAGCCGACCGGCGGATCGTCATAAGAATAGACGATTTCGCTATCTGCTGGCGGCGTGCCGCGAATGGCGTCGTCCGGCGAAATGGAATCGTCAACAGCGTGGAACGAGAGATCGCCGCGAATGCTGAGAATATCTTTCAGAAGCTGCGCATCGTACAGCCCCGGCACTTCGACGCGGATCTGGTTGCGCGCTTCGGTTTCTACAACAGGATGACCGTAGCCCAGTTCCTCAAGGCGCTGCCGCATGATTTCTGCGGAGCGTTCAAGATCGTTCTTGCCCGCATTTTGCACCTGCATGACTAGGCGCGAGCCGCCGGAAAGATCAAGGCCGAGCGCGACTTGCTTCTTCGGCAGGAAACCGGGCAGATTTGCCAGCGTTTCACGCGAGAAAAAATTAGGGGAAGCGATGACGAAGCTGACGAGAACCGCCAACCAGATCAGGGCCGATTTCCAGCGTGAAAAATAGAGCATAGAGCAGCAATTCCGTTTCAGCTTGGCCCGTTTTGGCCTGGATAGAGCATGCCGGGGTGCGCGTGCGCACCGCTCTCCGGCCTTGGATCAAGCGCGCATACAAAGGTCGCGCCGACCGAATATTGCATGGGCTCCGGTTAGAAAAAACTTACCGGAGCCCGTAACATCTCAAAAAGAGATTATTTGTTCTTATTATCGGCGACAGGTTCCCCCTTGACGCGCACATCCATCAGCGTGCTGCGCAAAACCTTGATGCGAACGCCTTCGGCGATTTCGACTTCGACTTCATTGTCGTCGACGACTTTCTGCACCTTGCCGACAATGCCGCCGCCGGTCACGACCGTATCGCCACGGCGCACTGCGTTCAGCATTTCCTGACGCTTCTTCATCTGGGTCCGCTGCGGGCGGATGATGAGGAAGTACATGATAACGAAGATCAGGATGAACGGCAGAATGCTCATCAGCATGTCTGGGCCAAAAGCGCCGCCGCCAGGTGCTTGAGCGAAAGCCGGTGTTACGAACATTAGGAACTCCTCTGAAGTCTCAAAGACAATTTGTTAAGGGCATTACAATGGTTGGCGCGCCAAATGCAACCGACGATCACCCCGCCTGCGCCAAGGTCGCACACTTTTCGCCTCCGCTGTGACATGTTAAGCCGTTCCGAGACCACTAGGGGCATGGAAATGACAACCGAAGACATACTCAGCCAGAAACTGGACCGTTTGATCGCCGCGCTCGAACGTATCGCACCACCAGAAGCCAAAACGCCGGAGCTCGACGCCGCAGACTGTTTTGTCTGGGCGCCGGAACGACTGACGCTTGATCCGGTGAAGCGGGTTAACCGCGTGGATATCTCCCTGATCCGTGGCGTAGATTTGGTGCGTGACCAGCTCGTAGACAATACCCGCCGCTTCGCAAATGGCTATCCGGCAAACAATGTTTTGCTGTGGGGCGCACGTGGCATGGGCAAATCCTCGCTGGTGAAGGCTGCACAGGCCAGCGTCAACGCCGAACTTGTGTCCCAAAAGCCGCTCAAACTGATCGAAATCCACCGTGAGGATATCGACAGCCTGCCGACGCTGATGAACATGATCAAGGATACGGACTATCGCTTTATCCTGTTCTGCGACGACCTTTCCTTCGACCACGATGATACTTCGTATAAGTCGCTCAAAGCCGCGCTCGAAGGCGGCGTTGAAGGTCGTCCCGGCAATGTGATTTTCTACGCAACATCAAACCGCCGTCATCTGATGCCGCGCGACATGATCGACAATGAGCGCTCCACGGCGATCAACCCGTCGGAGGCCATTGAAGAAAAAGTCTCGCTGTCGGATCGCTTCGGGCTCTGGCTCGGCTTCCACAAATGCAGCCAGGACGATTATCTCGCCATGGTGGACGGCTATGCGGCCCATTTCAAACTGAACTACGATCACGCCAAGCTTCACGCGGAAGCGCTGGAATGGTCGACCACACGCGGCAATCGCTCCGGGCGCGTGGCATGGCAATATGTTCAGGATCTTGCTGGCCGTCTCGGTGTGGCCATGTAAAACAGAAAAAGGCGGGCTTTCGGCCCGCCTTCTCGTTGGCATTTCTCACTACGTTCAGCTTTCCAGATATTTGGAAGGATTGACCGGCGAGGAATTCTTGCGCACTTCGAAGTGCAGCTTCGGCGACTTCGCGTTGCCGCTCATGCCCGACTTGGCGATATCTTCGCCGCGGCGAACCTTCTGCCCGCGCTGGACCAGTATCTGGCTATTATGGCCATATACCGTGACCAGCCCGTTGTCGTGGCGGATCAGAACCGTCTGACCGAATTCCTTCAGGCCATCGCCAGCATAGATCACGACGCCGTTTTCAGCTGCTTTAACCGCTGTTCCTTCCGGAACCATGATGTCGATACCGTCGCTGACTGCCGTACCATCCCGCTGACCGAAGCTTGCCAGAATACGACCGCGAACCGGCCAGCGCATCTGGGATATACCGGTGGAGGATGGCGCTGCGGCCTGATCCTTCTCGGCGTCTTCAATCACCTTGTTGCTCGCCTGCGGCGGCGTGTAAGGCTTAACACTTCCGGCGTCCGCATCGTTTGCGGCGGCTGCGGCCTTGGCCGGACTTGCTGGCTGCGGGGTGACCGCTGCAACTTGCGTTACAGCGGCTGCGCCTGCTGCCGGAATTACCAGCGTCTGACCGACCCGGATCGCACCGTTGGAGAGACCATTGGCCCGCTTCAGATCTTCAACCGGGACATTGTGCTTCTGTGCGATCGAAAACAGCGAATCGCCACTCTGAACCGTATAGCCGCCCTTCGGCGCAGGAGGCGTCGCCGTGTTTGCGCCCGCCGAAGCCATATCGGTAGCGGCAGAAGACTTCTTGCCATTGACCGATGGGGCTGCCGGGACGACGGCAATGTTATTATCGGTCGGGCGCGGGGCGCCCTGCCCGGGCGTTGCCGGAAGCTGACCCAGAACCTTTTCCTTGGCACCGTTAACAGTACCGTTCACAGCGTTGTGGGTCGTGGTCGCGGCGCTTGCCACGCGGGTCTCTGCACCGTTGATCTGATTGGTTGCCATATTGCGGGCCTGACCAACCTGATTCTGCATCTGCGTCGAGGCTGCAGCGACAGGAGCCTGAACCGACTGGCGCGCTGCCGCGACCGGTGCCGCCATTGGGGCGGAAGACACTGCTGATGGTGCCGGCAGCGAATTACGCTGAACCGTTCCGCTGGAAACCCGCGGAGCCGGCGCTATTGGGGCGGACGCATAAACATCGCCTGAGGGCTGTTGCGCAACGCGCTGATTGGACGTCGAACCGGTAAAGATGCCGTCTGTGAAACGCATCGTATCGGAACTGCACCCGGCTCCAAAGCCGGCAATCAGAACGATTGCGACATTCCGCAGGAGACGTTCGGACGTATGCTGCAAAATTGGGAAACGCATGTTCAACTCGTCCATACTCGAAACTCAGTAAGACGATTAAAGCGCGTTAATGTTACTCGCTGGTTAAGAACGACCCAACTTTGAAAAAAGATTCACCAATTAAACACCATAAGCGCACATTGGCGCGCAGCCACCCTTCCGATGAAGACCGGAATGGATGGCACTATAGTTTGGGAAAATGGCGATTTAGAGCGCCGATCTGATTCAATCAGATCGGCGCTCTAAATGTTTATTGAAACGCACATCTCATCCGAAAACCGTTTCACACTTTTCGGGATGTGCTCTAAAGAACCGAAGAAACGCCTTCAATGAAGGGCTGATAGCGGACAACCATCAGGTTTTCCTGCTCGAAACGGCTGCCGACCTTGGAGATCCGCGTCATGATCTGTTCACCGTCACCAGGACCGATCGGCGCGATCAGTACACCGTGCGTCGCCAGCAGCTCCACGAAATGGCGCGGCACTTCTTCGCAAGCCAGCCAGAGAATGATTCGGTCGAACGGTCCGCCCGGCATACCGTGGCGTCCATCGGCGTGCTTGACCATGATATTTTCGCGCTTCAGCGAAACGAACTGCTGCAAGGCGTGGTCGCAAAGCTTGCGATAACGCTCCACCGTCGTCACGCGGCCCGATAACGACGACATGACGGCGGCGGTAAAGCCCGATCCCGTGCCGATTTCCAGCACGCGATGGCCCGGTTCCAGCTTCAGCGCTGCCAACACACGCGCCTGATCGTCAATGCCTTCGATATATTCACCGCAATCGAGCGGCGCTGTGCGGTTGCTATAGGCAAGATGCGACCACGCCGAAGCGAGAAAGCTTTGGCGTGGAGTCGCTTCAATGGCTGCAAAGAGGCGCGGATCATCAATACCGCGCGCGCGCATGCGCAAGACGAAGGATGCAAATCCTTCCCGGTCCGAAAGCCTTGGCCGCTCAGACGTTGCCTGCCTCATGCTTCCCCCCGATTCAAGCTTCAAGACCAAGCGCAGTGCTCAGTTCTGCACGAACCTTATGCGCGGTCAGATCAAGGTGCAACGGCGTGACCGATATGCAATCGGAACGGACTGCCGCCAGATCGCTGTCGTCGGCGACAGGTGCCTTGCCGCGACCGAAACGCAGCCAGAAATAGGGAAAACCGCGACCGTCGCGGCGCTCGTCCAGACGCGCGTCGTGGCTAAGTCTTCCTTGCGCCGTCACGCGGGTGCCCTGCACTTCATCCGCACCGCAATTGGGGAAATTGAGGTTCAGCAAGACGCCTTCCGGCCAACCGGCTGCAACCAGCTTGCGGATCAGGTCCGGCGCATGGGCTTCAGCCGTTTCCCACGGAACGATCCGGCGGTCGCCTTCATAGTCATATTCCTGCGACAGAGCGATGGAGCGGATGCCGAGCAGCGTGCCCTCCATCGCACCGGCCACAGTGCCGGAATAGGTCACATCGTCGGCGATATTCGCACCGGAATTGACGCCGGAAAGGATGAGATCAGGCGCGCCCGGCAGAACGTGACGGACACCCATAATGACACAATCGGTCGGCGTGCCGCGCAACGCGAAATGCGTTTCGTCGATCTGGCGCAGACGCAGCGGCTCCGACAGGGTCAGCGAATGCGCCAGACCGCTCTGGTCGGTTTCTGGTGCAACAACCCAGACATCATCCGAGAGCTGTCGTGCGATTCGCTCCAGAACTGCGAGGCCTTCAGCGTGGATACCATCATCGTTCGTCAGCAAAATTCGCACGTCTTCACTCCTGCTCTAATTATTGAGATCCTGAATCACGCAGCCTTTTCAATGCGCGTGAGGCCGCCCATGTATGGCTGCAATGCTTCAGGAATATGAATGCTGCCATCTTCCTGCTGGTAATTTTCCATGACGGCGATGAGCGCACGACCGACAGCAACGCCAGACCCGTTGAGGGTGTGAACGAAACGCGTGGACTTCTCGCCTTCCGGGCGATAGCGGGAGTTCATGCGGCGGCCCTGAAAATCACCGCAGACCGAGCAGCTGGAAATTTCACGGTAGGTGTTCTGACCCGGCAGCCAGACCTCGATATCGTAGGTCTTCTGCGCGCCGAAGCCCATATCGCCGGTGCAGAGCACGACAGTGCGAAATGGCAGTTCCAGACGCTTCAGCACTTCTTCGGCGCAAGCCGTCATGCGCTCATGTTCGGCAATCGAGCTTTCTGCATCGGTGATCGACACCATTTCCACTTTCAGGAACTGGTGCTGGCGCAGCATGCCGCGCGTATCGCGCCCGGCGGAACCGGCTTCCGAACGGAAGCAGGGCGTCAGCGCGGTGTAACGCTGCGGCAGAGTCTTCACATCGACGATTTCGTCGGCGACCAGATTGGTCAGCGGCACTTCCGCCGTCGGGATCAGCCAGCGGCCATCCGTGGTGCGGAACAGGTCTTCCGAGAATTTCGGCAGTTGGCCAGTGCCATAAACAGCCTCGTCGCGCACCATCAGCGGCGGCATGGTTTCGGTATAGCCATGCTGGGTGGTGTGCAGGTCGAGCATGAACTGACCGAGCGCACGTTCCAGACGCGCCAGACCACCTTTCAGGATCGTGAAACGCGCACCGGCGATTTTCGCTGCGCGCTCGAAATCCATCATGCCGAGCGCTTCGCCCAGTTCATAATGTTCCTTCGGCTGGAAGGAGAAATTGCGCTGATTGCCGACGCGGCGAATCTCGACATTGTCGGCTTCGTCCTTGCCGAGCGGCACATCGCCAAGCGGAATATTCGGGATCGTCGAAAGCGCGTCGTTCAATTCCTTGACCAGACGGCGCTCTTCTTCCTCAGCCTCAGCAAGAAAATTCTTGAGTTCGCTGACTTCCGCTTTCAGCCTGTCGGCAGTGGCGGCATCTTTTTCAGCCATCGCCTTGCCGATTTCCTTGGAAGCGGCATTGCGGCGTTCCTGCGCGGCCTGAACCTTGCCGACATTTTCGCGGCGCTTTTCGTCGAGCGCGATCAGTTGGGACGAGAGCGGCCCTGCCCCGCGCTTTGCAAGCGCCTTGTCGAGGTCTTCTGGGTTTTCGCGAATCCATTTGATGTCGAGCATGGGAAAAGCCGTTTCGTGAAATTGAACAAGGGCGGGCCGCAAAAAGCTGCGGCCAGCGGAAATCGTAGTCTACGATCAAGAGGAAGAAGCGTCGTTTTCAGCTTCTTTTGCGTTCTCTGCTTCGTCGCGCTTCTTCTCGATCATACGAGCCACGATAATGGAAATCTCGTAGAGAAGGATCGTCGGCAAGGCAAGACCGATCTGGCTCGCCGGATCGGGCGGCGTCAGAACGGCGGCCACGATGAAGGCGATCACAATCGCATATTTACGCTTGTCCTTCAGGCCAGCCGAAGTCACGAGGCCAACACGCGCCATGAGGCTCGTGATGACCGGCAACTGGAAAACCAGACCGAAAGCGAAAATGAGCGTCATGATGAGGCTCAGATATTCCGAGACCTTTGGCAGAAGCGAAATCTGCACTTCTCCTGCGCCGCCCGTCTGCTGCATGGCGAGGAAGAACCACATAACCATCGGGGTGAAGAAGAAATAGACCAGCGCTCCGCCGAGCAGGAACAGAATCGGCGATGCGATGAGGAAGGGCAAGAAAGCCATGCGCTCATGCTTATAGAGCCCCGGCGCGACAAACTTGTAAATCTGCGCCGCGATAATCGGGAAAGCAAGCACGATACCGCCGAACATCGCCACCTTCACCTGCGTGAAGAAGAACTCCTGCGGCGCGGTATAGATCAGCTCCGCCTTGGAACGGTCCATGCCTGCCCAGTCAATGGCCCATTGATAAGGCACGACAAGCAGATTGAAGAGGTGCTTTGCAAATGCAAAGCAGACTGCGAATGCCACGAAAAATGCCAGGATTGCCCATATGAGGCGGCGGCGCAGTTCGATCAGGTGTTCAAGCAAAGGCGCGGCACTCTGCTCGATTTCATCCTCGTCACGGGTCACGCTTTGGTTCCTGTCTTCTTGGTGGTCTTTTTGGCAGGAGCAACCGCCTTGTCAGCGGCTGGTTTGGTTGCGTCCGCCGCCTTCTTCGGCGTGGATTTCGCCGCAGTCGCTTTGGCGGCAATGGGCTTCGCAGCCGCTGGCTTTGCCGTTGCGGCCTTGGCCTTTGCCACCTTCGGTGCCGCTGGCTCAGCTTTTGCCGCCGTTTTGCGTGGCGCTCGCGGTGCCTTTACAGGCTTTTCCGGGGCAGTTTCAGTCTGAACGGGCGCAGGTGCAGGAACAGGTGTCCCGCTCAAATCGACCGGCGTGGTCACTTCCGCAACCTTTTCAGGCGTTGCTGGCGACATGGAGGTCGAGGATTTGATGCTCGATTTCAGGTCTTCGCCTGCACTTCGAATCGGATCGAAAACCTGCGTCAGCTTGGAGCGAGGATCGAGCTTGCGCGTTTCGTCGATGATATTCTTGACGTCTTCCAGTTCCGCCTCTTTCAAGGCTTCATTGAACTGGTTGCGAAACTCGTTGGCTGTCGCGCGCATGCGCGCAGTCGCCTTACCGAAGGCTCTAAGCATCTTCGGCAAATCCTTGGGGCCAACGACAACGATCATGACGATCGCAATGACCAGCAATTCAGACCAACCGACATCGAGCATTTTATACCCCGCGCAGCGCGCGCGTGTCCCGTCTTTCGGCGGAAAACCGCACTATTACAGATGGCAAACATGCTGCGTAACCATCCTGATACGCAGCATTCTTGATCCGATAGATCAGGACTTGGTGGTTTTCTTGACGTCACTGACGGTTTCTTCCGCCTTGGCGTCGATGGTGCGACCATCGTCCCGGGCGTCCTTGGCGGCGTCTTCGTCGTTCATGCCCTGCTTGAAATTCTTGATGCCCTTGGCAACATCACCCATCAGCTCGGGAATCTTGCCGCGGCCAAAAAGAAGCAACACAACCGCCAGAACGATCAGCCAGTGCCAGATGGAAAAGCTACCCATTTCATTCCTCTCATCGCTGCTTAAACGCAGCCTGTTCCTGCAATGTCGATAGTGATTTAAGCGCTTTCAAGCAATCTTTCAAACGGAAGTATAGCTGTGAAGGCCAATGTAACGATTTTATTCGTCGCATGTGTCCTCTTTATGTGCAGCAAATTGTGGATCATAGAAAAGTCGCACACCGACTTAATCTTTTGGAGCCAGCAGGCCCAGGTCTTCGAGATCGATATCCTCGAGCGGCTCTTCTTCGTCGGTCAGTTCATCCGGGTCGATATTCGGCACCGGAACGGCAAAGCTTGAAGGCATGCGGGCGGACAGAAGCCCTGCCCCGCGCAGTTCTTCCAGCCCCGGAAGATCGCGGATTTCCGGCAGTCCGAAATGGTCGAGAAACGATTCCGTCGTGCCGTATGTCACCGGGCGGCCCGGCGTGCGGCGGCGTCCGCGCAGCTTGATCCAGCCCGTCTCCATCAGCACGTCCAGCGTGCCTTTGGACGTTTCGACGCCGCGAATATCTTCCAGTTCAGCGCGGGTGACCGGCTGGTGATAGGCAATGATCGCCAGCACTTCCATGGCAGCGCGGGACAGCTTGCGCTGCTGCACCGCCTCGCGGCTCATCAGGAAGGCCAGATCCGGCGCGGTGCGGAATGCCCAGGCCGAACCGACCTGTACAAGATGCACGCCGCGCGACTCATAGACCTTCTGGAGATGCTGCAAAATCGGCGCAAGCTCGGCCTTCGGTGGCAGGCGTTCCTGTAGCGCGCGCTCCGATACCGGCTCGGCAGAAGCAAAAATGATCGCTTCGACGATGCGGGCCAGATCGGCTAACCCACTTGCCGGAAGCTCAGCTTCCTCAAATTCATCATCCATTTCGAATTCCGCCAGCTGGCGTTCCGCCTCAGACATCCTCGTCCTCGTCAAATTCGCTTAAACCGGGCTTGGCCCGCATATAAATAGGCTCGAATGGCGCATTCTGGCGAACTTCGAGCTTGCCTTCACGCACCAGTTCCAGACTGGCGGCAAAGGAGCTTGCCAGCGCCGACGCCCTCTCCTGCGGCGACAGCGCATAGTCGATCAGAAAACGGTCGAGCGAAATCCAGTCTCCAATATCCCCACCCATCAGGCGTACCAGCGCCACCCGCGCCTCCTTCAGAGACCAGACAGCGCGTTTGGTGATCTGTACATTCGTTACAGCTTGCCGCTGGCGCTGAGAGGCATAGGCCGTCAGAAGATCGTAGAGCGTTGCGGAAAACTGGCTGGCGCGGTCGACCATCACCACTTCCGGCATGCCGCGCGGAAAAACATCACGTCCCAGACGGTTGCGATTGACCAGAGCGGCTGCGGCATCGCGCATTGCCTCCAGCCTTTTCAGGCGGAATTGCAAAAATGCAGCAAGCTCCTCGCCGGTCTCGCCATCGTCACCCTGCTGCTTGGGAATAAGCAGCTTGGATTTCAGATAAGCGAGCCACGCCGCCATCACGAGATAGTCGGCGGCGAGCTCCAGTCGGAACGCCCGGGCCTGCTCCACGAATTCGAGATATTGCTCAGCCAGCGCCAAAACGGAAATACGCGCCAGATCGACACGCTGGTTGCGCGCCAGATGCAGCAAAAGATCAAGCGGACCTTCAAAGCCCTGCACGTCGATCAGCAAGGACGGTTCACTTTCCGCTCGTTCGGCATCGCTTTGCCACAGCGAATCCATCGGCACGAGCATGCCGTCTTTTCCGTCCGTGTTGGTTCCCGATGCCGCCAAGCCGCTCGCCTCTCAATGCGCAGTCGCCACTCATGCTGCCCGGACAAGCCGGGCAATGCATTTGCGCAGTTTACCAAGTTTTAACGATTACGCTATCGCTTCGAACATGCCGTTGAATTCGGCGCGCAGTTCGTCCTCATCCGAAAGGTCTGGATCGCCCGCATAGACTTCGGCCAGGTCCGCGCGACGCTTCGATTTTCCTTCGAGCACCGGCACGCGGGCGGCAACCTGCACCAGTTCTTCCATCACGCCTGCGCAATAAAGCACGATATCGCAGCCCGCACCGATGATGCCGTCGGCAATGTCGCCCAGTCCACCCGAAAGCGCCTTCATCGAAATATCGTCGCTCATGATCAGACCGTCGAACTGAATCACTTCACGAATGATCGTGTTGATCACAGTCGGCGACAAAGTGGAAGGACGCTTTGGGTCCAGCGTATCGAACACGACATGCGCGGTCATGGCCATCGGCAGATCATTGAGCGCCTTGAACGGCACGAAATCATGCGCCAGCAATTCGCTCAGCGGCGCGGTCACACGAGCCAGTTCCTTATGCGTATCCGCGAAGGCGCGGCCATGGCCCGGCATGTGTTTCATGACCGGCAACACACCGCCCGCCAGCAAGCCCTCGGCAGCGGCGCGGCCCATCTCGGCCACCGCATGCGGGTTCTTGGAATAAGCGCGCGCGCCAATCACATCATGCGCGCCTTCGACGGGCACATCGAGAACCGGAAGGCAGTCGGAGGTGACACCAACCTTCAGAAGATCGAAGGCATGCAAACGTGCATGCAGCCATGCGGCGCGCAGGCCTGCTTCGCGGTCGCGCGCAAAGATCGCGCCAATCTCTCCGGCGGACGGATAATTCGGCACAAGCGGCGGACGCAGACGCTGCACGCGCCCGCCTTCCTGATCGATGAAAATCGGCGTCTGATCACGCCCCGTCACATCGCGCATATGCGCGGTGAGTTCAGCAACCTGTTCGAGACTTTCGACATTGCGGGCAAACAGGATAAAGCCCCAGGGCCTTTCGTCGCGGAAAAAGGCAACCTCATCCGGCGTAAGCTTTGTCCCCGAAACACCGGCAATCCATGCCTTGCACTGTTTCATGCGAATATCCCTCGTCTTTTCCGCTGATTGGCAATTCGTTCTAACTAAAATTCCGTGCGCTTGAAAGTGCACATGAAAAGGGCGGCTCATGCCGCCCTGTTCCTGTCTGTTGTTATGGCTCAGCGGGTTACGAGACAGCTGCCACCAGCCGATTTCAAGCGACCGCACAACGCGTTGGCATCATCACGCGAACCGGCCTGAACGCGGACACGGTAGTAGGTCCCCTTGCCCGGAATGTCGGCGCGCTTGATATCCACGCCGCGCCCGCCGATCACATTGGCGTATTTCTGCGCCATGTTGGCATAGGATTTCTGCGCCAGTTCAGCGGAAGGCTGCGATGCGATCTGGATGAAATACCCGCCTGCCCCAGCAGCGCCACCGGCAGCCGATGCAACCTGCTGATTGGCAGCGGGAGCAGCAGCGGCAGGCGCTGCGGCCTGCGTGCGCTGCGGAACGTTGCCGACTATGTTGACAGGCTGTTCAGCCGGACGCGACGGGACAACCGGCGCACGTGCCGGGAGGCGCGGCGTTTCCGCAGCTGGCGCCTGAGCAACCGGGGCCGGCGCAGCAGGCTGCTGGGCTTGCGGCGCAGGCGCCGAAGGTTCCGGCACGGAATTGCCCGAAGCGATTGCCGCGATTTCATCGCCACCAGCCGGAGCGGATGGCTGTGCCGGAGGCTGCGGGGCGTTGTTGGCCGTCTGCGGTGCCGCCGGTTCCGGCTGCACGATGCTGCCATCCGGGCGAACGATCATGGTTTCAACTTCGCGCGGCTGGATCAAAGGCGCGTTTTCCGGGGTGTTCTGCCCATTTGGTGCGCCAGCATTGGCCTGACCGTTTTCAGCCGACGAATCCGGCGTATCGGTCATGGCTTCATTGTCGTCCGTGCCCGAAATATCGACGGGCTCTTCACCCGAAGTGATCAGCGACTTTTGTTCCGGATTATTCGGCAAGGTGCCTGCAACGCGATCATAGACCGCTTTGTCCTGATTCGGGACCGTCGCACCGCCGGGGTTTTCCGGCTGCATCTTGATTGGCTGGTTGTCGGCATGGATGACGACCGGTTCCTGCGAACCGCCGCCCATGAAGTGATATCCAATACCACCGAGCAATACGACAGCACCGGCGACGCTTGCCAGAATCAAGCCGCGACGACCGCGTACCGGACGATTGCGATAGGCTTCCGACGCCTTGCCAAGATCGTCTTCGGGCTGCATGGCGGCACGCGCGCCATAGTCGCCGCCTTCAACGGTCTGCGCGCCCTGGGCTGCCCAATGATTGTAGAAGTCATCCTCGCTGCCAGCCTGCTCGCCTGCGTTATATTGGCCAGTCTGGCGCGGCTGCGAACGGCCATAGGAGGTTGCAGCAGCGGCAACGGCTGCACCAAGGCCCGCTGTGGCAACACCGGCATTCGGCAGATAGCTGGATGCGCTTTCGCGGAAGATATCTTCGAAGGCCTTGTCGGCTTCGCTCTGCGCGTCGGTAGGCGTGTTCAACTCATCGACGCCAACCGTATTGAAGACCTCGGCAAATTCAGCTTCGAGATCACCAAGACCGGCAGCGCTTTCCTCCTCACCGTAATTGACTTCCGGCAGATCGAGAGAATGGGTCTGTTCAACCTTATTCTCGGCAACGCTCAGCGTTTCCACGTCCGGTGCGGGTGCACTGGCAGCCTGCTGTGCAGTTGCGAAATGCGGCATCGATGTCGTCGGGCGATAATCCTCATCCGAAAGCACCGCATGGGCATAGGCAGGCGCAGCTGCACTGTTGTCATCGTGCAGATCGAGATCGTCTTCGTTGAAGAAATCGTCGCCGCCAAGCAATTCCTCGTCGGTCGCCTTGAGGACTTCCGATTCGGAGTAATCACCCGAAGGCTCAAAACCAAAGTCGTCTTCGCTCAGGCTCAGCTCATCGAGATCCGACAGATCATCATCGGTGCCTTCCGCAGCGGTCGTTGCGGATAATGCTGCGGCATCGAAGGAGAAATCATCGTCGAAGGAAAAATCGTCGTCCCGCGCCGCGACTTCGTTCGAAGCCTGCTCCGCACCAGCGAAGGCGCTTGAAGTGGCGTAAGACGATTCCTGCTGAACGGGTTGCGTCGATGCCGTCGGCATCTGCGCGACAACGCCCGAAGCAAAATTGCCACGGGTGTAATAGGGATAGCCGGATGGTTCCGTGCGGGCGACCGCGTCTTGAACTGGCGCAACGGCTGCTACCGGCTGATGCGGTTCGTCGGATGACTGTTCGTCCAGATGCAGTTCATCCAGCACCAGATCGTCGAATTCAGGCTCCGCCTCTTCCTCCGCCGCAAGGTCATGGCCCGACGCGGGCGTGTATGACACGGCTTGTTCCGGTTCGTAGGCAGCGGCCTGCGGAGCATAGGATACCGGCTCAGGGTGATAACCATAGGCGCTGTCATTTGCGGATGCTGGCTGCGGCTCGTCACCGAACAGCAGATTTTCCAGCTCGTCCTCGAGCGACATGGACTGATGCGCAGGCTCAGCGCCATAAGACGGCGCAGCAGGCTCCACGGTCTGCCAGTCACGGCTTTGCGCGGCCTGGGTCAGATAGGATTCCTCGTGCGGCTCGATAGCTGGCTGATAGATCGTCGGATCATATGCGCCGTGATCGGCGGCAGGGCTATCCGGCGATTCGCGGTGATCATAGGCCGAGCTTTGCGCTGAATAACGGTCGTCATACGAATCACGCGCGCTCGAATAATCGGCATAATCGAACTGCTGAACGGGTTCGGTGCGTTCGGCGTCTTCGAAGTCGTCAAGCTCAGGCGCAGGAACGGACGCTCCACTCTCCAGATGCAGGTCGAGTTCTTCTTCCAGGGCAGAAGCAAGGTCTTCTTCGTGCACCAGCGGTTCAGCGCCGCGATAATACTGCGCGCTGTAGCGCTGATCCTGAGCAACTTCCGGCTCAGGCTCAACAGGCTGGTTGTGACTTGCCGGCTGCGCGTAATCGTCAAAATCACCGAGAAGCTCGCGTTCGAGATCAAGCGCCGGATCAAAGTCCGGCTCGGGCCGATCATGAGATTGACGCTCATTCCAAGCGGAATGGTCACCTTGAGGCGCGCCAAAGTCCACGATTCGCGACAGTTCCATCAGCGGATCGTCTTCGTGCAGCGGACGCTCGCCGTAACTACGGGGATTTGCACTGCTGTCCGTCATGGTGTGTTCCTAACTCAAACCCTGGACGCCGCAAGACGTCACCTTACATTGCTTATTAGCGAGGCAATGTGGGCAAAAGTTGACGGTAGTTTCCTGCACCGAAAGACCAGAACGGGATAAACCAACACCTTCGGTTCATCCCGGTCTTTTCTTGTTAGACTTGATCTACCGCATTCGAGAGCTTCGTTTGACTTAACGAGCTCCCGTCAATCGATCAATTCTAGCGCATTTCCGTCGGAGCATCAGCTCCGATGATCGTCAATCCAGACGTCAGAACATCGGAAACAACCTGTACCAGCCCTAGCCTGGCTAGTGACAAGTCTGGATCGTTAACCTTAATAAAACGTAAGTCCGGGTTCTCTGTGCCCTTATTCCATTGCGAATGGAACGCGCTGGCAAGGTCAAACAGGTAAAAAGCAAGACGATGCGGCTCCTGATGGATCGCCGCTGCTTCGATCAAGCGCGGATATTCTGCAAGCTTGCGGATGAGTGCAATTTCGCTCTCGTCAGTCAGCTTGTCGAAATGTGCGGACATGGCCACGCGGTCCAGATCGGCAAGACCGAGCTGGTCGGCAGCCTGCCGGAAAACCGAGTGCGAACGCGCCGATGCGTACTGCACATAGAACACCGGATTGTCCTTGGACTGTTCCGTGACCTTGGCGAAATCGAAATCGAGCGGCGCATCGTTCTTCCGGTAAAGCATCATGAAACGCACCGGATCGCGGCCCACTTCGTCCACGACATCGCGCAAGGTGATGAATTCGCCCGAACGCTTGGACATGCGCACCGGCTCACCATTGCGATAGAGTTTCACCAGCTGGCAGAGCAGCACGGTGAGCTTGGCCTTACCGTCGGACACGGCACGCGCAACGGCTTCAAGACGCTTCACATAGCCGCCATGATCGGCGCCCAGCACGTAAATCATCTCGTTGAAGCCGCGGTCGTACTTGTCTTTGAAATAAGCAACGTCAGCGGCAAAATAGGTGAATGTGCCGTCAGACTTCATCAGCGGACGATCGATATCATCACCCACTTCGGTCGAGCGGAACAAAGTCTGTTCGCGATCTTCCCAATCTTCCGGCAGCTGGCCCTTCGGGGGCGGAATCTTGCCTTTGTAGACATGGCCCTTCAGCGTCAGATCGTTGATCGCATTGCGAATCGCACGGGCATGATCGGCATGCAGCTGGCGTTCGGAATAGAACACATCGTGATGGACGTTCAACGCTTCGAGATCGGCGCGGATCATCGCCATCATGGCATTGATGGTGGTTTCCTTGACGATAGCCATCGCATCCGCTTCCGGCATTTCCAGAAGCTTCGTGCCATATTCCCGGGCCAAAGACTGTCCCACAGGCACGAGATAATCGCCTGGATAGAGGCCAGCCGGTATTTCACCGATGATTTCGCCCAGCGCTTCGCGATAACGCAGCATGACGGAGCTTGCGAGCACGTCGATCTGCGAGCCCGCATCGTTGATGTAATATTCCTTGACGACGTCGTAGCCCGCAAATTTCAGCAGATTGGCCAGCACGTCGCCCACAACGGCGCCGCGGCAGTGGCCGACATGCATCGGGCCGGTCGGATTGGCCGAAACATATTCGACATTGACCTTGTTGCCCGCGCCAAGCTTGGAACGACCGAAATCCGTGCCTTCATTGAGCATCGCGGCAAGCTCGCGCTGCCAGTAGCTGGCCTTCAGTCGCAGATTGATAAAGCCCGGACCGGCAACATCGACCGTTTCGACGTCCTCATCGCTCTTCAAGGCTTCGGCGATACGCACCGCAAGTTCGCGCGGATTCTGACCGACAGCCTTGGAAAGAACCATGGCCGCATTGGTCGCGATATCGCCATGGGTCGCATCGCGCGGGGGCTCTACGCCAACGCGCGAAAGATCGAGATCACCACCATCTTTCGGTTTCAGATCAATATCTTGCAACGTCTTTTTGATACGTGCGTCGAAATCTGCGAAGATATTCATGGTCTGTCCTGTCAGCCCGTCGTCTGGCTTTGCAACTTGCGTATTCCAGAGTGGGCTCGTTCCATTAGGTCGTTGTGTTGCAGGGGGCTTCTCAGCCTTGCCAACACTTCGTTTGGCCCCGATTAAGCTAAATCGGGGGTATGGTCAAACAATCGTCGGTGTTCGCGCACTGCAAAATTGTCAGTCATCCCCGCCAGATAGTCGGCAACCCTGCGCGCACGCGACGGAATATCCAGCGTTTCACAGCCCGATTGCCACTCGGGCGGCATGATCGACGGATCAGCAAAACAGGCATCGAACAGGTCCTGCACGATTTTGTCCGCTGCCTGCCGGCGCACCACTACGCTGTTATGGAAATAGAGGTTCTTGAACAGAAACCGCTTCAGCACCTTTTCCTCGTCGCGCATCGTGGGCGAAAATGCCACCAGCGACTGCGACTGGTCATGGATATCGGCAATGCTTTGCGGCCGAGCCTCGGCCAGACGGCGCTGGGCTTCGGCGATAACATCCTCGACCATGATGGTGATCTGCCTGCGGACGAGTTCATGGCCGGTGCGCACCGCATCGAGATTGGGATAGCGTCCGCGCACCACATCGAGCAGCCGCTTTGTCAGGGGTACTTCATCCAGCGCGTCTAGCGTCAACAGGCCCGCGCGCAGGCCGTCATCGATATCATGGGCGTTATAGGCAATGTCATCGGCAATCGCCGCGCATTGCGCCTCCAGACTGGCAAAGCGCCCCAGTTCAAGATCGTAGCGTTCGTTGAAGTCCAGAATAGGCTGCGGCACCGGATCGTCCGAATGGACCGCATACGGCCCGACCAGCGGACCATTGTGCTTCACCAGACCTTCCAGCGTCTCCCAGGACAGATTGAGACCGTCGAAATCCGCATAACGATGCTCAAGCTTGGTGACGATCCGCAGAGACTGGGCATTGTGATCGAAGCCGCCATAATCCTTCATGCGCTCGTTGAGCGCGTCCTCGCCGGTATGACCAAAAGGCGTGTGACCGAAATCATGTACGAGTGCTACGGCTTCGGCGAGGTCTTCATCCAGCCGCAGTGCACGGGCCAGCGCGCGCGCAATCTGCGCCACTTCAATCGTATGCGTCAGCCGCGTGCGGTAATGGTCGCCTTCATGCGCGATGAAAACCTGCGTCTTGTGCTTCAGGCGACGGAAGGCAGTGGAATGAATGATACGATCGCGATCACGCTGAAACGGGGTGCGCGTCGGGCTTTCCGGTTCCGGCACCAGCCGTCCACGGCTTAAGGCCGGATCGCAGGCATAGGGCGCTCGCTCACGATAACCGAAGCCTATTCCTTCCAGCGACATTGCGATGCATCCTTCACTGTAATATGATTACACCAAACATTGACTTCTATCGGTAGCGTTCATAGCTATCAGAAGAATATGAAGGCAAGTCTGCGATAACGGGCAGCAGGGAAAATCCCGCTCTGGCCCAGCAACTGCAAACGGATGAAACCGATGACAGGCATTACCGTTTCCGATTCCGCCGCAAAGCGGATCGCTAAAATTCTCAATTCCGAACCGGACAAGACCGCGCTGCGCGTTTCGGTCGAAGGTGGCGGCTGCTCTGGTTTTTCCTACAAATACGATCTGGTCGATGAACAGACCGAAGACGACATCGTCATCGAAAAGCTCGGGGCGAAAGTTCTGATCGATTCGATCTCGGTTCCCTACATGGACGGCTCGGAAATCGATTTCGTTGACGATCTGATGGGACAATCGTTCCAGATCCGCAATCCGAATGCGACCGCTTCTTGCGGCTGCGGCACTAGCTTCGCGATTTAAGCGAAACGAAACGCACGGCATTGAAATAGACCGGCTGCCTCATGGCAGCCGGTTTTGTTTTGTCAGACTTTCACCGAAGCGACCGTCGCATCGATATGGTCCACCAGCGCGTCCGGCAAGCCAAGACGCCCGGCCAGCATATCGAGATAACCGCGCTCCGCCCGGCTATCCGGATCGACGGCCAGACGTGAGGCGGTGTAAAGCTCGACCTTCTGCTCTTCCGTCTGCGCGGCGGCGACTAGCGCGTCGAGATCGACCGGATCCGCCAGTTCTTTCTGGAAGAAAGCTTCCGCCTCGTCATCGAGACCAGAAATCTGAAGTTTCTCCATGATGCGCGCACGTTCCGCATCGTCTATATGGCCGTCCGCCTTGGCTGCGGCGATCATCGCCTGGATCAGCGTCAGGGCAAAACTGTTGCTCATGGCCGGTGACTGCGGGTGAAACGGCGAATCGGCAGGCGGAGGCGGAAGAAGCTCCTGCTCCCTTGCAACGGGTTGCTCCGCCGTTTGCGGCGACTGGCCGGACTTGTAATTCTTATAAGCCAGATAGCCGAGACCGGCGATGGCCGCGATCCCGCCAACGGTGGCGACATTACCGGCCAGCTTGCGGCCTGTCTTGGTGCCAAGAATTGCGGCAGCGATAGCGCCGGTGGCAAGCGGGTTTTTCTTCGCGAGATCACCGACCTGCCCGGCTCTGTCCTTCACGCTCCCCGACATGCCTGGTATCTGCGATCCCAAAAACTGATCGAGAAGTTTCTTGGCGTCGAACATTGTCATCTCCTGTCTGGCTCCAATGAGTCCGAGATAGGAACGCAAGGACGGCAATACAAATGCACAGATCGTTGAAATATACGCCAAGCTGCAATTTCTGTGATGAGGCCAGCGCCCTGCTTGCCCTCACCCGCCCAAGCGCCTAATCATTGAGCCATGAAGATCGCTACGTGGAACATCAACGGCGTCAAGGCCCGCATCGAGAACCTTCAGCACTGGTTGAAGGAGTCTTCGCCGGATATCGCCTGCTTGCAGGAAATCAAGTCGGTGGACGAGCAGTTCCCCCGTCTGGAGATCGAAGCGCTTGGTTACCACGTCGAGACCCATGGCCAGAAAGGCTTCAATGGCGTCGCACTTCTCTCCAAGAAGTCACCCGATGAGGTCAATCGCGGCCTGCCGGGCGATGACAGCGACGAACAGGCGCGCTTCATCGAGGGCGTCTATTCGACCGGTAAGGGCGTCATCCGCGTCGTCTCGCTTTATCTGCCGAACGGCAACCCGATCGATACCGAGAAATTTCCCTATAAGCTTTCCTGGATGCAGCGTCTGGAAGCCTGGGCGAAAGATCGTCTGGCGCTTGAAGAACCGCTTGTGCTGGCTGGCGACTATAACGTCATTCCCGAACCACAGGACGCGAGGAATCCGCAGGCATGGCTTGGCGATGCACTGTTTCAGCCGCAATCGCGGCAGGCGTTCCGCAAGCTTGAAAACCTCGGTTTCACCGACGCTATTCGCGCGGCGACCGACGATGACGGTATCTATTCATTCTGGGATTATCAGGCAGGCGCCTGGCAGAAAAACAACGGCATTCGCATCGATCATCTGATGCTGTCGCCGGAAGCGGCCAATCGTTTCGTATCGACCGATATTGAAAAGCACGTACGTGCCTGGGAAAAGCCGTCTGACCACGTACCGGTAACGGTCACGCTGTCGGTTTAAGACGAAAGAAGCTTAGAACGAACCCTTGGTCGTCATATCGCTAGCAAGAGCGACTGCGTTCCGGCGATCTGCTTCACCGACAATCGAGAAAGCCTGTTCCTGCATTTCGCGGATCCAGGTGCAATCCTCGGCAGCGCAACGCTCTGAGGCAGCCGTCATGAAAGCCAGCCCGCGCACGGTCTTGCCAGCCTGAAACAGCATGTTTCCGAGCATGGCCTGCGCGCTGGCATTGCCCTTGTTCGCAGCCAGCTGGAACCAGCGCGCGGCCTGAACCGAATTGCGCTCTCCGCCCTCACCGGACAGGAGCATCTTGCCAAGCTCAAACTGTGCAGCGGAATCACCGAAGTTCGACGCGGCCTGCACATAAAGATCGCGGGCGACACTCAGATCGGCGCGCACCGGCGTACCCGGGATGCCGCGCTTCACATATCCAGCGAGCGCGACAAGCGCATCAGCCACATAGGAATCATTCTCGGAACCGGGTTCGGAACCTTCACGCACGATCTTCTCAAAAATCTTGTAGGCTTCGTAGTCATTTTCGGCCACGCCGTCGCCATCGGCATACATGCGGGCCAGTTTCCACTTCGCGCCCTGATGCCCGCGCTCGGCGGCATAACGCAGTGCCTTGATGGCTTCGTCCTTGTGACCGTTCTTATAGGCGGAGAAGCCGAACTTGAAGAGTTCAAACGGGCTGCGCGACTTTTCGGAATCGTCGTTCAGATCAAAAGCAAAGGCACTGTTGCAGGCAATGGCCAAACCGAAAGCCATGGCAATAACAGGATATGAAAAACTGCGACTACGCATCACAACGCCGGTCTTTCACAATAGTTGGCACAAATCGTGGAGAAAGAATTCATTGAGGGCAGAATAGCCAAGCTTTTCGTCAAGACTGCGACCCGATCTTGGCCGAAAAAAGCCTTGCCATCATTGGAAGGAATCGGAGCGGCATCGGCACGGTTTCCCCTGCCTGCAATCGGTGTGCTCTGCAACAACGCGCTCTTGCTCATTCCTGCCTAATCCTACGGGAGCCTTCGCTCCTATTTGTTTGACGGCTTCTGCCTTTCCTTGACGGATGATGTCCCTTTGTGGCGGGAAATAGGCAAAAATGACCGTAGTTCTTTGTAGCCTAAAGTAACGGTAAAGACTGTTGCCGTTTGACAACAAGCTCACTGTTGTTGCTCATCGAAACGCACTCCCCATCGAACAAAGCGGTGGCGATTGTTTCCGTCTGGCGGACGCATAGAATAGAACAGCTATGACACAACCGATTGGAACCAGCCGGATCACATGCGCAATTACCGACGCCCCTATAGGCGCCCGCAGAGGCGATTTACCTCCGGCACTCGCCGAAGCGGAATAGGAGGATTTCGCAGCATCATACTGACTTTATTGTTCTTTTCCGCGATTATCGTTGGTATTTCATACCTGCCGGATGAAAAGCGTCCGACCGAAACGCGCGACGGCCCCGTCTATGTGATAGATGGGGATACGGTGATCATAAACAAGGTGCATATTCGCCTGAAGGGTATTGATGCGCCGGAGATGGCGCAGACCTGCGAGCGAAACGGTATTCATTACGATTGCGGCACGGAGGCTCGCAATTTCTTGCGGGCAAGAATCGGAAGGACGCCGATTCGGTGCGAGACCGAAGGCTTCGACCGCTATGGCCGCGATCTGGCGCGTTGTTACCTCGGCGAAACCGATCTGAATAGCTGGATGGTCCAACAGGGTTGGGCGATTGCCTATGGCGATTATGAGCGCGAGGAAGCGGACGCCCGCCGCAACAGCCGTGGCATGTGGGCAGGGCGTTTCGAAAAACCCTCTTCATGGCGGAAGGAAAATCCGCGCGAGGATGAGGATGCGCAGACGGGGAGTGAGACCTCATCGCTTGACCGTAATAGTATCGGCGCTTTTGTTCACTATATTAAGGAGCGTATCGCCACCTTCATCGACCGTTTCCAATGACGACATCCCGAAATCCGGAGCGAAGCTTCGTGGAAGACCTGAACGCGCTCGGCCAATCGATCAAAGCCTGCCGCATCTGCCGCGATGAGCCGCTGTTTCAGCCACCGCTGCCGCATGAGCCCAATCCTGTCTGCATTGTCTCCAATACTGCGCGTGTTGCCATATGCGGACAGGCGCCGGGTATCCGCGTGCATAATACGTCCCTGCCCTTTAACGATCCTTCCGGCGACCGCCTGCGACAATGGCTTGGAACGACCCGCGAGGAGTTTTACGATCCTGCCCGGTTTGCCATCGTTCCCATGGGCTTCTGCTTTCCCGGCTATGACAAGCATGGCGGCGACCTGCCCCCGCGCCGCGAATGTCGTATGACATGGCATGACCGGGTCTTTGCTTCCATGCCGCAATTGGAGTTCGTTCTCGTGGTGGGGCAATATGCGCTGACCTACCACCTGCCCGACTATCGCGGACGCAATCTGACCGAAACGGTGAAGAACTGGCGGCACTTCATTGAAACGCCCAACAAGGCAGGACGGATCGTGCTTCCGCTGCCTCATCCTTCCTGGCGAAACAGCGGCTGGCTGAAACGCAATCCATGGTTCGATCAAGAGGTTGTGCCTATTGTTCAGGCAAAAATCCGAAGCCTCATCAACGACGATAAATAAATTTTACTGGATCGGTTCTCATAAGAATATTTTTCCTGTAACTTCTGCCGATAGCACATCATAAGGTATGACGTTTCGCACACTCGTAAAGTTCGGGAAACGATTTCTAAAACCGGGAACGGAAACGCATGGACAGGCTCGACAGAAAAATACTGCGCTTATTGCAGGAAGACGCAACATTGGCAGTGGCAGACGTTGCCAAGAAGGTTGGCCTTTCCACAACGCCTTGCTGGCGTCGTATCCAGAAGCTTGAAGAAGACGGTGTCATCAAGCGCCGTGTGGCGATCCTCGACCCGATCCGCGTCAATGCGCGTGTGACGGTCTTCGTATCGGTGCGCACCAGCTCGCACAGTCATGAATGGTTGAAGCGCTTCTCGGAAGTGGTGCAGGAATTCCCAGAGGTTATCGAATTCTACCGCATGAGCGGTGATGTCGATTATCTTCTGCGCGTCGCAGTGCCGGATATTGCGGCCTATGACGCCTTCTACAAGCGACTGATCAGCAAGATCGAAATTCGCGACGTGTCGTCATCCTTTGCGAGGGAGCAGATCAAGTACACGACTGAACTGCCACTCGACTACATGGTGCTGGACAAGGAAAATAATTGACCTCCCAGACTTTGAAATGAAAAAGCCCGCCAATCGGCGGGCTTTTTTTGTGCGGGCGGCTAGTCAGTGCTTTACGGAAGCCACACCCGCCTGCTCGAAAGTGGCCATACCGCTGTGGCATTGTGCAGCCGCCTTGACGATGCTGGCTGCAAGAGCAGCGCCCGTTCCTTCACCCAAACGCATGCCGAGGTCGAGAAGTGGCTCCTTGCCAAGCTTTGCCAACAGCAGGCGATGGCCCGGTTCAGCCGACACGTGGCCGAACAGGCAATGATCGATCGCTTCCGGGTTTGCCGCATAAAGTATCGCAGCAGCCGACGACGCCACGAAACCGTCGATGATCACCGGGATTTTTTCCATGCGGGCGGCGAGAATGGCGCCTGCCATGGCTGCAATTTCCCGTCCGCCGAGGCGGCGCAGCACTTCGAGCGGGTCTTTCAGATGCGCCTGATGCAAGGCAACCGCCTGACGAACGGCTGCAAGCTTGCGCTGCAACAGATCGCCCGTAGAACCTGTGCCCGGACCCACCCAGTCTTCCGCTGTGCCACCGAACAGAGCGAGCGCGATAGCCGCAGCAATAGTCGTGTTGCCGATGCCCATTTCACCGATGCAGAGAAGATCGGTGCCGCCGGCAATCGCTTCCATGCCAAAAGCCATGGTCGCCGCACAGGTGCGCTCATCCATGGCCGGTTCTTCGGTAATGTCTGCCGTCGGATGCTCCAGCGCCAGATCGAAAACCTTCAGTCCAAGATCATTGGCGATGCAGATCTGGTTGATCGCAGCACCGCCCGCCGCAAAGTTCTCAACCATCTGCGCCGTGACGCTGGACGGAAACGGCGTGATGTTCTTGGCCGTGACGCCGTGATTGCCTGCAAAGACCGCGACCAGCGGGCGGTTGATTTGCGGCGTGCGCTTGCCGGTCCAGGCGGCAAGCCAAGCCGCGATGTCTTCAAGACGCCCCAGCGAACCGGCAGGCTTGGTCAGAGTTACCTCACGCTCACGCACTGCCCGTTCAGCACCTAGATCGGGACCGGGCAGATTGCGGATCAGTTCGCGAAAATCGTCAAAGGGAAGGCCGCTGGCGCTCATATCGTTCAGTCCAATCGATCATGGGAGATGCAAATCTGTTTGGCACGTCCTATAAGCACTCACAGAATTTTTCAAATCACCTCTTCGAGCCGATGGGCCTTGAGGCGAAATATCGCGAGCCCTAGAATAATCCTATGGGCGATAAAGTGTTGCGGAGCAGTCATTTGCGGCGAAATGATTTCATAGGCGATACAATCCGGTCGCTCGGCTTTCTGAGCCGCCTTCCGCTTCCGCAAAGCTGGTTCGAAAACACGGACGATTCGCTATTGCGCAATGCGCGTGCATTCCCGATTGCCGGTGCTTTGCTGGGCCTGCTTGCAGGCATCGCGCTGATGGTCGCCAATTCGCTCCATCTGCCCGCCCTCGCCTGCGGATTTATTGCCGTTGGTGCGCTGGCAGCCATGACCGGCGCGCTGCATGAAGACGGGCTTGGTGATACCGCCGATGGCTTCTTCGGTGGAGCAACGCCGGACCGTCGCCTCGATATCATGAAAGATTCCCGTATCGGAACCTTCGCCGCACTCACGCTTGTCGCCTGGGTCGGCATCAAGGCTTCGCTTCTGGCCGCAATTATGGAGCGCGCGGGCCCCGGCTATGCACTGCTCGCGCTAGCCGCCAGTGAAGCGGCAAGCCGTTCTGCCATGCTCGCCTTCTGGCATAGCCTGCCATCGGCCCGGCCCGGCGGACTTGCCGACAGCGTTGGTGCGCCGAGCTGGGAAACAGTGGTTTGCGGCGCGGCACTCGGTTTCGTTATCATGGCACTGGGGCTGCTACCGTCGGGCGGCGTCCTCTCTGTGATTAACGCGCTTGTTCTGGTGACGCTGCTGCTTGTCGGCTTCGCCCGGCTTTGCATGTCGAAAATCGGCGGCCAGACCGGCGACACTTTGGGCGCGGCGCAACAAATCGCTTCCCTTGCCGTGTTGATCGGGCTTGTCATGGCCCTGTAATGCAACCACATTTCACTCATGAACACGGCGACGATCAAATCCCCCTGCATATTGATATGCACGATGGACGCTGAAACCGGCTTTTGTCTCGGTTGTGCGCGCACGCTGGATGAAATCACGCGCTGGTCACGCATGACCGCCGAAGAGCAGATTACGGTATTGTCGCTCCTGCCCGACCGGCATGAAATTCTGATTGAAAAGAAAGTAGGCTGATGGGGCGCTTTTTCTGGCTTGTTATTGCCGCCGTCGCAATCGTCGCTTTGTTGCTGATGTCCAACAATGACAGCGGCACCACGATGGGGCTCGACAATGATGTCTTCGCCCGTGCAGCCTATCTGGGCATATGGGGCGTGGTGCTCGCCGCCGGTCTGCTCGGCTCCGGCATCAAGCTTTCGGATTTCGCGCGTAATATGGCCGTCTGGGCGGTAGTCATTCTCGGTCTCGTTGCGGGCTATCAGTATCGCTACGACCTTCAGGATGCTGCAAGCCGCATTACCGCTGGCCTTATTCCCGGCAGCCCAATTTCTGGGAGAAACGCTGAAGGCGCTGTGACCGTCACACTCGCCAAAGCCGCCAACGGCCATTTCGAAGTGAATGGCCGCGTCAACGGCGCGCGCGTACATTTTCTGGTCGATACAGGCGCTTCTTCGGTCGTTCTGTCACAGGAAGACGCCGAACGCGCTGGTCTCGATACAGCGTCGCTGAATTATAATGTGCCCGTGAGGACAGCCAATGGCACCGCTTCCGCCGCCAGTATTACCATCGCCAACCTGCAGATCGGTGACATCGAGCGCCAGAATATTCGCGCCATGGTCACCAAGGAAGGCCTGATGACCGGCAGTCTGCTTGGCATGAATTTTCTGCAAACACTGGGGGGCTTTACGGTACGCGGCGACCAGCTGATCCTGATTGATTAAGCCGCTTCGGCGCTGGCTTCTGTTACAGTGGCATAGGCTTCACGCAGCACGTCGCTGGTAGCACCCGGCTTGGTTGCGTCGGTGGATAGCATCTGACGCCAGCGGCGCGCGCCCGGCAGACCGCTGAACAGACCAACCATATGGCGGCTCACATGTGAAAGCCTGCCGCCCGATGCAATATGCCGGTCGGTATATTCGCACATCGCCTCGATAATATCCGCCATATCAATCGCGACGGGTTCATCGCCAAACAGGCGAGCATCCACTTCCGCCAGCAAAGCCGGATTGTGATAGGCGGCGCGCCCGAGCATCACCCCATCCATCTGTTCCAGATGGCTTTTCGCTTCATCCAGCGCGGTAATACCGCCATTGATCCCGATGAAAACATCGCCAAGACGCTGCTTCAGCCGATAGACACGGTCGTAATCGAGCGGCGGGATTTCGCGGTTTTCCTTCGGCGACAATCCTTTCAGCCATGCCTTGCGTGCATGCACCCACAGGGCGTCTGCTCCGGCGGCAAGCGCCAGATCAGCGAGCGCATCCAGCGCCACTTCCGGGTCCTGATCGTCGACGCCGATACGGCACTTGACCGTGACTGGCACAGAAACAGCTGCCTTCATCGCCTCGACACAGCGCGCCACGATTTCGGGCGTCTGCATCAGGCAGGCACCAAATGTACCCGACTGGACGCGATCCGATGGGCAGCCGACATTGAGGTCGATCTCATCATAACCAAAGCCAATCCCGATTTTCGCCGCTTCCGCAAGCTTGGCTGGATCGGAACCGCCAAGCTGCAAGGCAATCGGATGTTCCGCAGCATGAAATCCGAGCAAACGGTCGCGCGGTCCATGGATCGCAGCATCCGCCACAACCATTTCCGTGTAAAGCAAAGCACGCTTTGAAAAGAGCCTGTGAAGATACCGGCAATGTCTATCTGACCAATCGATCATCGGCGCAACGGCGAAGCGATAGTCCGGATAGTTGCGATTTTTCGATGTTACATCAGTCATTTAGACATAAATCCTGAGAAAGAGATTCAACGGGTATTTTCAGATCATGAGATCCGAGTGTTGGCAATCTGGCATTAGAATGGCGCAAAAAGCCACACTTGCGCGAAATGTTCAAGTTTTGCGGTCTGGGCTTCTCTAAGCTTCAATATAGGAGTTCGTCTCTATATTTCATTGGTTTCAGCACCGAGCAGCGCCTTTACAGGCGAACAGACTGTGACTTTGGTCGCATTTGCGCATTATGATTACATCCCGAACCATCCCCTCCGATTCTTTTCTCATTCATTCAAGGAAATCCGGCGTGACCTCCCTTTCCCCCTTCGGCAAATCCTTCGATGCCTTCCTGTTCGACATGGACGGCACGATCCTCAGCTCCATTGCGGCGACCGAGCGTGTCTGGGGAGAATGGGCCAAGCGTCACGGGATCGATCCGGTTACATTTTTGCCGACAATTCACGGCGTGCGCGCGGTCGATACGGTTCGTCGCCTCGATATTGGCCTCGACCCTGATCAGGAAGCGGCCATCCTGCTGGAAGCTGAGATGGCCGATCTGGACGGTATCGTTCCAATCGATGGCGTCTGCGATTTTCTGAAGGCCCTACCGGAAGATCGCTGGGCGATTGTAACATCCGCACCGCTCGAACTGGCCCGCCGCCGCATCAAGGCGGCTGGATTGCCCCTGCCGAAGACCATTGTTTCGGCGGAAGATGTTGAACGCGGCAAGCCGAGCCCGGAATGCTTCCAGCTTGGCGCGAAGAAACTCGGCTTTGATGCGCATCGCTGTCTGGTATTCGAAGATGCGCCGGCGGGCATCGTCGCCGGAGAATCGGCTGGTGCTTGCGTGGTTGTCGTCACGGCAACGCACCCACATTCGCCGGAAACCTCGCATCGAAGCATCAACAGCTATCGCGAGCTGGCGCTGAGCGTGACCGACGACGGCAAACTAAGCCTTACCGTCGGTGAGACTATTTCGGTCGGGTAAGCGCGACGAAATTCTGGTTCTGACGAGCCGAAAATGGTGGAGTTCGAGAACCGGAGCGGAGTGTACTTAAAGTACATGAGCACCGGAAGCGCAGAACAACGCCATTTTCGGCTCGTCAGAGCCGGATTTAAATGACCCGCCGCCCCTCGCGCCAAACGGTCCTGATAATCGGTACATGGTCGGCCACCTGTACGCGCACCAGATCGGCGCGCTTGCCTGCGGCAATTTCGCCGCGATCGTCAAAGCCCACAGCCTGCGCGGGGTTCTTCGAAACCAGAAGAACAGCTTGCGGCAGGGATATGCCGTCCAGCACATCGGCCAGAAAGAATGCCGACTGCATCATGCTCGCCGGGATATAGTCCGACGAAATGATGTCGAGGTGCCCGGCTTCGACCAGCTCACGCGCCGAAACATTGCCCGAATGCGAGCCGCCGCGGACCACATTCGGCGCGCCCATCAGCACCGACATGCCAGATTCTTTTGAAGCTTTCGCCGCCGCGTGGGTGGTCGGGAACTCGGCAACGCGAATGCCCTGTTCGCGCGCTTCGGCAACGTGATCGAGCGTCGCGTCATCATGGCTTGCGAGGATCACGCCGCGTTCGTGGCACAAATCGGCAATCGCCTTGCGCGTCTTGGCGGAATATTGCTGCGACTGGCCGATGCGGCGCTCACAATAAATCCGGAATTCCTCTTCCGACAGCTTGTTCTTGCCCAGGAAGTAAGCCTTGTAGGCGTCCAGATTGGTGAACTGCCGCTGTCCCGGCGCATGATCCATCAGTGAAACCAGCTTCACCAGCGGATGGCTGCCGAAACGTTCAAAGGCCGGAAGACAATCGGGTGCGGAAACTTCGCAGCGCATATGCAGGAAATGGTCGGCACGCAGCCGGCCCGCCCTACGCCCTTCCGCTATTGCCGTGGAAAGCTTCAGCATATCATCAATGCCGGTCTGCGCATCATCGTCCAGACCGATGCGCAAGGCATCGAAAACAGTGGTGATACCAGAAGCGGCGATTTGCGCATCATGCGCCTGCACGGCGGCAATCGGGTTCCAGCGCACTTTGGGACGCGGCGCATAATGCCCTTCCAGATGGTCGGTATGCAGCTCGATCAGACCGGGCGTCAGGAAGTCGCCCTCCATATCATCGCCAATCGAGGACGAACCGCTGGCAATATCGGCAATTTGACCGTCAACGAGCTTGATCGAGCCTTCGATGACATCGTCCGCAAGAACGATACGCGCGTTGCGCAGGATAGTTTCACCGGTCATCGCTCAAGGCCTCCCAACTGCCCGCTGGGGCTGCGTCTTCGTGTTGCCGCCCGTCAGCGGGTGCAGCGAATGGATCTCGAAGGGCGCGCCCTTCTCAGGTTCCACGAACAAAGCGAGATTCACAACCTCAACCGGATCGTTCAGAAGCGGCGCAAAGAATTCTTCCAGCTGGCGTTCGATTCGTGCGCGGTCAGCCTCCGGAACCGGTCCCGTGAGCGTCATGTGGAAACGGAACTCTTCAAAAACATAAGGATAGCCCCAGCGCTCGAGATTGTGACGCTGCGCTTCGCTCAGGCGTTCCGGGCGGCGCCTGGCAAGTTCCGCTTCATTGAGCGGTGCGCGGAAACGATCCAGCGCAACGACAACATCATTGGCGAGCTGGTTCAAGGCCGTGACCGGTTCGTCCGGGACCAGTGCAAAGAACGGCCCGAGGGCTTGAAGCCTCAAACGCGGAATGATGACGGGCTCCACCGACGATGCGAAATGCATCAAGGCCGACAGGAGGTCGCTTTCCGTCTGATTGTCATTCAGCCGAAACGGCGCTTTCATCGTGGCATGGAAACCATAACGACGCGGCTCTTCGGTCAGCGACGCGATCTCTTCCGTGCCAAGCGAGCGAATCGCCGGCAACTTGACCGGCTCGCCGCTAAAGGCGTTACGCCCCAGCCAGTTGGCCGCAACCTTCAAAAGCGCATCGCTGGAAGGCGGCGTGAAATAGATCGCATAACGCATTTCAATTCCTTGGTCTGTAACGGTGTCTCGTGGTCTGATTCAAACAGTTGCATCCCTTGGTTCAAGCGCTGTGCAAATGTTGGAATCAAAAGACCACTAGCAAGAATATGTATCGAGTGGATTTTTCGAATTTGACGTTTGAAACAGCCCATATGTCAGCCGAGATTCAAACGTCAAATTCAATCCACTCACCCCAGCACGGCGCGGGATCGTTACACAACGAATGTGGCAAGTCGATAAAGCCTGTATGACAATGATGGAAGACAACTCACAAAGCGATTTTACATCACAGAAAATTGGTATAGGCGTCTGTAATCGATTTGAGGAGAAAAAGATGAGCGGTTTCGCGTCTATCGGCGAGTGCATGATTGAGCTTTCGGGCGGCGACGGCGACCAGTGGCGCATGGGTTTTGCTGGCGATACGCTGAACACCGCCTGGTATGTTCGCGCATTGACCGACAGATCGTTTCCGGTCGACTATGTAAGCGCCTTCGGCGAAGATAATTTCTCGCAGAAACAGCGCGTTTTCTTCTCGTCCAACGGCATCGGCATTGCGCATAGCCCGGTGATCGCCGGTGTGCATCCGGGCCTTTATGCGATCACGCTGAGCGGCGCGGAACGGTCCTTCACCTATTGGCGCAGCGATGCCGCCGCGCGCCGTCTTGCCAGCGACCGGGCCGCGCTGGAGCAAAGCCTTTCCGGGCGCGACATCATCTATTTTTCCGGTATTTCGATCGCGATCGTCTTGGCCGAGCATCGCGAAACCTTCTTCGACGTACTGCGGCAATGCCGCGCTGCCGGATCGCGGATCGCTTTCGATCCGAATTTCCGCCACCAGCTCTGGCCGGATCGCAAGGCAGCGCAGGACATCATCAGTGAAGCGATGCGCCTTGCCGATATCGCTCTGCCGACTTTCCCGGATGAACAGGCGCTTTTCGGCGACGCCAATGCCGAGGCCTGCGCCGAGCGCCTCATCGGCCTCGGCGTGAAGGAAGTTGTCGTCAAGGACGGCACGGAACCCGCCCTGGTCGCAGCGAATGGCGAACAGACCCTGGTTCCTGCCGTTTTCGCCAATGCCGTGGATACGACAGGTGCTGGTGATAGTTTCAACGGCGCCTATCTCGTTGCGCGCATGGAAGGGCTTTCGCCGGTGGAAGCCGCGCAAAAAGCCCATGCCGTTGCAGCCCGTGTCGTCGAAACACGCGGCGCGCTCACCCCAATGGAGACAGCGCGCGCCGCTTATACCGGGTGATACAAACTATTCCCGGGTGAAGGCGAAACGGCTCTCCTGAGCGTAGATTTCGCCCGGGCGCAGGATAGCCTGTGGGAAATAGGGATATTCGAGCGAGCCCGGCCAGATTTGCGGCTCCAGACAGAAGCCCGCATGTTTTCCGTAGGGCTTGCCCGTGAGGCCGATGCAATCATTGGCCATCGTGTTGCCAGCATAGAACTGGACGCCCGACTCGGTCGTCAGCACGTCCATGCGCACGCCCGATTTCGCGCCCTTGACCGAAGCGCAGAGCCGCAACGGCACACGCGCCGCGGAAAGACAGAAATTGCTGTCATATTCGACCTGCATGCCATTCTCGTTATGACGGATCGGGCGATAATCGCGGAAATCGAATGCGGTGCCCTTGACCGGCAACACCCGCCCGTCCGGAATAAGCGCCTCATCTACCGGCATATAGGCATCGGCGAGAATCTTGAGCTGATGGTCGAGGATGTCGTTTTCGCCGCCATCGTCGAGATTGAAATAGCTGTGGTGCAGCAGATTGCACACCGTCGGCTTGTCGGTCACGGCTTCCAGCCGCACGATCAAAGCGCCATCGCCATTGAGCATATAGGTGCAGCTGATTTTGAGATTGCCGGGAAAACCCATCTCGCCATCTTCGGCAAAGGTCGCGAGCGTCACATAATCCGCGCCGCTGCCCGTGACTTTCCAGACGCGATTGCCGAGTCCCTTGCTGCCGCCATGGAGATTATGGCGTCCGAGATAGTTAGGCTCTACCTCATAGGTCTTGCCATCCAGCACAAAGCGAGCATCACGGATACGATTGGCCGAGCGGCCAGCAATCGCACCCAGATGCGGCGAATGGGTAGGATAATCGTCAAAATTTTGATAGCCGATCACCAGCGGTGCGTCATGACCCGCAAGGCGCAGATCCTGAATGGCGGCGCCCCAGGTGATGATCTTGGCCGTCAGCGGTCCGTTGGAGATGGTCAGGCGATGAACCGCCTGCCCGTCTGGAGCATGTCCGAAAATTTCCGATGTCACGTCTGCCGCCTGTAAAAGTATGATTTATGGGAACCGCATCAAGCCGCATCGCGCGCTCTTAAGCAAGAGGGTTGCAGCTTGATCGCAATCGATTCCTCCGATATTTTTTACATGTCCATATGTGAGAGCCGTCAGTATACAGACACCGTATTTAATATATTTTTTAAATATAAATTACAAAAGGTCTAGATATGTGATCAAATATTGCGACGATTATGCCTTATATATTTCAGTAAGAAGGTGGCTACGTCGACAATCCGGCTGATCCCGGCTGCGCGACCAATATGGGCATTACCCTCGGTACTCTTGCAGGGTGGACTGGTCATTCCGAATCCGCACAAGACGTTAAAAATCTTACTAAAGACACGGCAACGGAAATCTACAGAAAGCAGTATTGGGACAAGATTGACGGCGACAGTCTTCCCTCGGGCGTCGATTATGCAATGCTGGACTTCGCAGTCAATTCAGGCCCAAGTCACGCGATAAAGATGCTGCAACAAATACTTGGAGTTCTGCAGGATGGATTTCTCGGACCGGCGACTTTCGCAGCGCTCTCGGCGCGTTCGCCGCAGGATATCATCGACCGGCTTTGCGATGAGCGGTCCGCCTGGCTTAGAGGACTGGCCGCCGCCGCAACCTTCGGCAAAGGCTGGCAAGCACGCGTCGAGCGCGTGCGCTCCCGTGCGCTGACGCTTGTGGAAAAGCCCGCCAACGACATAGACGCAGCTCATTCCGCCGGCATTTCGTTCCCCCACTCCTACGAACCCGCATACAGCACCCGGCCAGAGGTCGCTCAACCCGACAATCCCGTCGTGAATACATTGCAACAGCCTGGAGTTGTTGGCACGCTGGCGAGCATCGTGTCAGGGCTGGTCGCCATCATTGTACAGGATGGCCCGCTGGAAACGGGGCTGGCCTGTGCGATGATTGCGCTGTCGCTCATTGGCGTCATCTACTTCGCCAAGCGCTAAAAAAGAAGCCAAAACCGGCCGTATGAAGCGATTTCAAAAATTTGAGATTGCCTTTATGTTGCGCTTCACTCGCCTCGCATCTTATATGCGCATCGAACGCCCGGTGATCTTGAAAGTAATATGACTTTCCTCGTGGCCGGAAAAACGCTAGACACGCGCATATAGAGCATTTCCAGCAAATGTGTCCGTCACTTTTGCTGGCTGCGAAATGCGACGAAAAAATCAGATGCCTGTAATTCGCGGCATCATCAGGAATAAAGGAATCGAAACTTGTCCTCTACTTTTGACAAAGTCGCCGACATCATCGCCGAAACCAGTGAAATCGATCGTGACACCATCACGCCGGAAAGCCACACCATCGACGATCTGGGCATCGACAGCCTCGACTTCCTCGACATCGTCTTTGCTATCGACAAGGCTTTCGGCATCAAGATTCCGCTTGAGCAGTGGACGCAGGAAGTAAACGAAGGCAAGGTTCCGACCGAAGAATACTTCGTTTTGAAGAACCTCTGCGCCAAGATCGACGAGCTGGTTGCGGCCAAGAAGGCCTGAGCTCGCTGAAAAATTGACGGTATTGAAGGGTGGACAGCAATGTTCGCCCTGATTCCGTTTCTGGAGCACAGGATAGTTCTCGGATAGACCTTGGCCTCATCACGGCAGAACCGGACCCATGCAGAACAATAAAGTCGTCATCACCGGCATTGGCATTATTTCCTCACTCGGCGAAGGCGCCGAAGTGCATTGGAACGCTTTTTCGACAGCAGGCAGCGAACCGCGTCTCGAAAAGGAAGCTTTTGCTCCCTACACCGTTCACCCACTCGGCGAAGTCGATTGGAGCCTGCAGATTCCAAAGCGCGGCGACCAGCGCCAGATGGAAACCTGGCAGCGGCTCGGCACCTATGCTGCGGGCCTCGCGCTGCAGGATGCTGGCATGAAGGACGATGAAGCGCTCTGCGCGACCATGGATATGGTTGTGGGCGCGGGTGGCGGCGAACGCGACATTACCGTCGACATGCAGATTCTCGAGGAAGGCCGCACCAGCAATAATCGCGGTGTGATGCTCAACGAGAAGCTCTCGACAGAACTGCGCCCGACCCTGTTTCTGGCGCAGCTTTCCAACCTGCTCGCTGGCAATATCTCCATCGTGCACAAGGTGACGGGTTCTTCGCGCACTTTCATGGGTGAAGAAGGTTCAGGCATTTCGGCCATCGAAACGGCGGCTGCCCGCATCCGCACCGGACAAAGCACCCATGCTCTGGTGGGCGGCTCCTACAATGCCGAACATTTCGACATGATTCTCGGTCACGAGTTGGGCGGATTGCTCAAGCATGACGGCTGGGCGCCGCTCTGGGAGCGTGACGGCTCGGCTGGCGGCGGCATGATCTCCGGCTCCGGCGGTGTGTTTCTCGTTCTCGAAAACGCCGAACATGCGGCAAAGCGCGGCGCACGCGCTTATGCGGAAGTGGCAGGAATCGCGGCCACGCAGATCCGCCGCGAAAGCGACGATCTTGCAAAGACCCTTCGTGACCTTGTTCTCGAAGCCAATGGCGGCAAGGAGCCTCTCTATGTCGTTTCCGGCGCATCCGGCGCTCATGAAGCGACCAAGGCCGAAAAATCCGTACTGGACGGCTTTTCCGCAGCCTATCGCGGCATATCCGGCCTGACCGGCCATCTGCGCGAAGCACAATTTCCGCTAGCGCTTGCGCTGGCCGCCATTTCCGTCTGGAAGGGCGAGGCTTTTGCGCCATTGAACGCATCGGAAAAGGCAGCTGATGGCAAAATCAGCGAAGCCGTCGTCACCACTGTCGGAGCAACGCGCGCCGAAGGTGCCGCAAAGCTGGTGAGAGCATAAGATGACCAAATATACAGACCATCTGGGCCGCCCCATCGTCGCCATCACGGGCGCTGGCGTTGTTTCCTCGCTCGGACAGGGCAAGGAAGACAACTGGGCCGCGCTGACAGGCGGTGTTTCGGGCATTCACAGCATTACCCGTTTTCCGTTGGAAAATCTGAACACACGCTTTGCCGGCACTGTGGACTTCCTTCCTGAAAGCGAAGTCGGTGCTTCGGCCCTGTCGGAAAAGCTGGCACGTCTTGCGGGTGAAGAGGCGCTTGCCCAGTCCGGCCTTTCGACGACCAATTTCGGCGGCCCGCTGTTTCTGGCCGCCCCGCCGGTCGAACTCGACTGGAAAAGCCGCTTTGCGCTTGATGCCAGCGTGAAGAACGAAGGCCCGGCCAGCTATCCGCTTCTGCTCGAAGCCTGCCGTCGCGTGCGCCATGAAGCGCTCTTCAACACGACGCAGTTCGGCTATATCGCCGAGCGTCTTTCGGAAGCCTTTGGAACACGTGGTCTGCCGATCACGCTTTCCACCGCCTGCGCTTCCGGCGCAACGGCGATCCAGCTTGGCGTCGAAGCCATCCGCCGCGGCGAAAGCGACCATGTTCTGGCAATTGGCACCGACGGTTCCGTCTCTGCGGAAGCGCTCATTCGCTTCTCGCTGCTATCGGCACTCTCCACCCAGAATGAAAAGCCGGAAAAGGCCTCGAAGCCTTTCTCCAAGGATCGCGACGGCTTTGCCATGGCCGAAGGTTCCGGCGCACTGGTGATGGAATCGCTCGAAAGCGCTGTAGCCCGTGGTGCGAAGGTGCTCGGTATTCTGGCCGGTTGCGGCGAAAAGGCCGATGACTTCCACCGCACCCGTTCGAAGCCGGACGCCTCGCCTGCCATTGGCACGGTGCGCGCTGCCCTTGCCGATGCAGGCCTGACCGAAGACCAGATCTCCTATGTCAACGCCCACGGCACTTCGACGCCGGAAAACGACAAGATGGAATATCTGGCGCTTTCGTCCGTATTCGGCGAACGCATCGAATCTATCCCGGTTTCGTCCAACAAGTCGATGATTGGCCATACGCTAACCGCAGCCGGTGCGATTGAAGCTGTGTTCTCGCTACTGACGATCCAGACCGGAACGCTGCCGCCGACCATCAATTACGACAATCCGGACCCGGCTATTCCGCTGGACGTTGTGCCGAACGTGAAGCGCCAAGCAGCGGTTTCTGCCGTGCTTTCGAACTCATTCGGCTTCGGCGGACAGAATACGAGCCTTGTTTTGGCGGCAAATCCGAATTAATCGGTCCGACAAAAGAATTTAGAGCGCATTTTGATCTGAATAGATCAGATCGGCGCTCTAAACCCCCTTTACGTAAAGCATAATCTTATCGATCCTCGTTTCACTCTGGTCGGATTATGCTCTTAATTTCCTGATGATCCCGGAAGGCGGAAGCTCTCCGGGATCATGCCATGAAAGGAATAGCCCATGCGCGCTTTGCAGCTTCTCGACGACCGTCGCCTTGAAATTACCGATATTGCACCGCCGCCGCCGCCCGGCCTTGGCGAAGTAACGGTTAAGATCAAGGCGGTCGCGCTGAACCATATCGACGTATGGGGCTGGCGCGGCATGGCCTTCGCCAAGCGAAAGATGCCGCTGGTCATCGGCGCGGAAGCATCCGGCGTTGTCGATGCCGTTGGCCCTGGCGTTTCCAATCTGCTGCCCGGCCAGCTTGTTTCGATCTACGGTGCGCGCACCTGCGGTCTTTGCCGCGCCTGCCGCGAAGGCCGTGACAATCTGTGCGAACATGTCGGCGGCGTGCATGGTTTCCACCTCGACGGCTTTGCCTGCGAGGCTGTGAACCTTCCGGCCCGCCTGCTCGTGGCAGCACCTCCCGGCGTTGACGCCATCGGCGCTGCCGTCGCGCCTGTGACCTTCGGCACGGTCGAACACATGCTGTTCGACAATGCCAAGCTGGAACCGGGCGAAACCGTTCTCGTACAGGCTGGCGGCTCGGGCATCGGCTCGGCAGCGATCCAGCTTGCCAAGAAGATGGGCTGCACGGTTATCACGACTGTCGGTTCTGACGACAAAATCGAAAAGGCCAAGGCTCTTGGCGCCGATCACGTCATCAACTATCGCGAAGACCGTTTCGAAGGTGTTGTGCGCAAGCTGACCAAGAAGAAGGGCGTCGATGTCGTCTTCGAACATGTCGGCGCAGACACCTGGGCAGGCTCCATGCTCTGCATGAAGCGCGGCGCGCGTCTTGTCACCTGCGGCTCGACCTCGGGCGTTTCGACCAATATGAACCTGATGCAGCTGTTCCAGCAGCAGCTCAAGATTCTGGGTTCGTTTGGCTGCCGTATGGAAAACATGGCCGATGCCATGCAGAAAATGGCGCGCGGTATCGTGCATCCGGTCATCGACACGGTGGTTGGCTTCAATGATATCGACACCGCCCTGAAGCGCATGGAAGGCCGCGACGTCTTCGGCAAGATCATTCTCCAGATCGACTGAAGCCTGTCCCCGTCATGATGTTCAAACTGAAGCTCCTGCTCTTTCGCTGGTCGCGCAAGCTGAAGCAGTTCAATTACTGGCTCTGGGCTCAGGGCGTTTTTGTGCTCCTTGGCCTGTTGCGCCTGTTTCCGGCGAAGGCTGCCATCAGCTTTTCGGCCAAAGTGGCCCGTCTCGTCGGGCCGCTGACGCCGCGCCACAAGATTGCAACCAACAATCTGCGCCAAGCCTATCCCGAAAAGAGCGATGCGGAGATCGAGGTGATTGCGCGCGACATGTGGGATTCCATGGCGCGCCTTTTGGCGGAATATATTTTCCTCGACGCGATTTTCGATTTCGATCCCCATGCGGCCAAGCCGGGGCTGATCGAAGTCGACGGCATCCCGATTTTCGAACGCCTGCGCGATGAAAAGAAGCCGCATATTTTCTTCACGGCCCATACCGGCAATTTCGAGCTGCTGCCGATCTGCGCCGCAACATTCGGCCTGAATGTTACCGCGCTGTTTCGCCCGCCGAACAATCCCTATATCGCCAACAAGGTGCTGAAAGCGCGCCATACCAATATGGGGCATCTTGTGCCTTCCAAGGCGGGTGCTGCCTGGGCGCTTGCCGGGATTCTCGGCGATGGCGGCAATGTCGGCATGCTCGTCGACCAGAAATTCTCGCGCGGCGTGCCTTCCACATTCTTCAACCGCCCGGTGAAGACCAATCCGCTGCTGGCCAAGCTTGCGCGGCAATATGATTGCGATGTCTATCCGGCGCGCTGTATCCGCCTGCCCGGTGGACGCTACCGGCTGGAACTTTATGAGCGCATGGAACTGCCGCGCGACGAGAAGGGCCAGATCGATATAGACGCCACGGCGCAGTTGCTCAATGACACCGTCGAGCAATGGGTCCGCGAATATCCGGGCCAGTGGATGTGGTTCCACAAGCGCTGGGGATAGGATTTTTGCTGTTCATATGATACGGGCAAGCCACGCTGCCAAGGAGACCATCGCCATGCGCCCCATCGCCATTGCCCCGTCCATTCTGTCCGCCGACTTTGCCCGTCTTGGCGAAGAAGTCGATGCCGTGCTGGAAGCAGGCGCCGACTGGATCCACATCGATGTCATGGACGGACATTTCGTGCCGAACATCACATTCGGCCCGCAGGTGGTGAAGGCGATCCGCCCGCGCACCAAGGCATTCTTCGACGCGCATCTGATGATCGCGCCGTGCGATCCCTATCTGGAACCCTTTGCCGATGCAGGCTGCGACCTGATCACCGTGCACGCCGAAGCCGGACCGCACACGCATCGTTCGCTGCAATCGATCCGTGCGCTCGGCAAAAAGGCCGGTATCGCGCTCAACCCGGCAACGCCGGTTGAAGCCATCACCAATATTCTGGACGACGTCGATCTGATCCTGGTCATGACCGTCAATCCGGGCTTCGGCGGCCAAAAATTCATCGCGCCGATGCTCGACAAGATCAAGCGCGTGCGTGACATGGTCGGCGACCGCCCGATCGACATCGAGGTCGATGGCGGCGTGACGCCGGAAACCGCTGGTTTGGTCGTGGCGGCAGGTGCCAATATTCTCGTCGCAGGATCGGCTGTCTACAAAGGCAATTCGGTCGAGACCTACCGCGCCAATATCGACGCTATTCGTGCTGCGGCGGAAGCCGCGCGTAATCGTTAAACCCTCACTTTCTACAGGATGCACCCATGATCCCGCGCTATTCCCGGCCAGAAATGGTCGCTATCTGGTCTCCAGAAACGAAATTCCGTATCTGGTTCGAGATCGAAGCCTATGCTTGCGAAGCGCTGGCCGAACTGGGCGTCATCCCAAAGGAAGCTGCCAAGACCATTTGGGAAAAGGGTAGCGTGGCGAAATTCGACGTCGCCCGCATTGATGAAATCGAAGCCGTCACCAAGCATGACGTCATCGCTTTCCTGACCCATCTTGCTGAATTCATCGGTCCCGATAGCCGCTTCGTGCATCAGGGCATGACCTCGTCGGATGTGCTCGACACCACGCTGAATGTCCAGCTGGTCCGCGCTGCCGACCTCCTGCTCACCGACATGGACCGCGTTCTGGCTGCGCTCAAAACCCGCGCCTTCGAGCATAAGGATACGGTGCGCATCGGCCGCAGCCATGGCATTCACGCCGAACCGACCACGATGGGCCTCACCTTCGCGCGTTTCTATGCGGAAATGCAGCGCAACCGCGCCCGTCTCGTCGCGGCGCGTGCAGAAATCGCAACAGGCGCGATTTCCGGTGCGGTCGGCACCTTTGCCAATATCGACCCGCGCGTTGAGGAATATGTCTGCGCGAAGCTTGGCCTCGAAGCCGAGCCGGTTTCCACGCAGGTCATCCCGCGCGACCGTCATGCGATGTTCTTCGCGACACTCGGCGTCATTGCCTCGTCCATCGAAAATGTCGCCATCGAAATCCGCCACATGCAACGCACCGAAGTTCTGGAAGCCGAAGAGTTCTTCTCTCCGGGGCAGAAAGGGTCGTCGGCCATGCCGCACAAGCGCAACCCGGTTTTGACCGAAAACCTGACCGGCCTCGCCCGTCTGGTGCGCATGTCGGTGACGCCTGCCATGGAAAACGTTGCTCTCTGGCACGAACGCGATATTTCGCATTCGAGCGTCGAGCGCGCCATTGGCCCGGACACCACCATCACGCTCGACTTCGCACTCAACCGTCTGGCTGGCGTTGTCGAAAAGCTGGTGATCTACCCGGACAACATGCTGAAAAACATGAACAAGTTCCGCGGTCTGGTGCATTCGCAGCGCGTTCTGCTGGCGCTCACCCAGGCTGGCGTGTCACGCGAAGACGCTTATCGTCTCGTGCAGCGCAACGCCATGAAGGTCTGGGAACAGGGTGCAGACTTCCTTGAAGAACTGCTGGCAGACGCGGAAGTGCGCGCAACCCTCTCCGAAGAGCAGATCCGCGAAAAGTTCGATCTCGGCTACCACACCAAGCATGTGGACACGATTTTCAAACGCGTCTTCGGTTAAGGAGATTTCGGCTCTGGCGGGCTGCAAATGGTGTCTTGTGATTTGCATTCGCATAATCTGATCCGAAAAGTCTGCAACTTTTAGGGATTATGCGAGGCTTCCGGTGCTCTCGTACCTTAAGTACGGCTCAAGCTCCGGTTCTCGAAACCCACCATTTTCGCCACGCCATAACCAAAATCTGGGCCGCGCCCTTCGAGGGCCTCATAAATTGAAGCCGAAAAAAGCCCCATGTTTTTGAAATCATGGGGCTTTTCATTTCTTGATCGGCGGCATCAGGCCTTGGTCTTGATCGTATTGATCACATTGCCCCAAGGATCGACAAACGAGCTGTTGTCGCCGCCGCGCGTATCCTCCAGCTCGACCCAGGCCAGGCCCGTGCGATCCGCATCGCGCTTGCCAGCACCGGCGCTCTGCCAGGCATTGGCCGCGATATGGTGGTGGTAACGCCCCGTGGACATGAACACGGCCCGGTCGCCATAGGTCTGCACCGTTTCCAGCCCAAGTTCATTGTGCCAGAAGGTTTCGGCCTCATGCGCATTGCCAACACGCAAATGCACGTGGCCGACAACGGTGTTCTGCGGCGCACCAGTCCATTCGCCGCCTTCGGTTTTGATCACGTCGAGCAAGCCGCGCACGTCGAGCGCTTCCGTGCCCATTTTCACGCGGTCACCATTCCACTGCCACTTCTCATGCGGGCGGTCGGAATAGATCTCGATGCCATTGCCTTCCGGGTCGGTCAGGTAGATGGCTTCGCTGACATCATGGTCCGACGCACCGGAAACCGGCAATTGCTTGTCGATAGCCCGGCGCGACCAGCGCGCCAGGTCGCCACGCGTCGGCAGCAAGAACGCGGTATGGTAAAGACCGGCGCTGCGCGGATCATCCGGGCGAGCCGCCGAAAACTGTTCGATTTCCATCAGTTCGCGGTCACCGGCGCCAAGCACGATGGAAGCGCCACGTCGGCTCATTTCGCGCAGGCCCACGACGTCGCGATAATATTCGGCCAATGTTTCCGCATCGCGCGCCTTGAGACCAATACGCGCGACGCGCATCGGCGTGGTCATGGCAAATGGAAGCGGTGCAACCGGACGGGTCGTCTCGGCAACCGGCGTCTTCAATTGCTGTGTCATATTATTCTCCTTCGACGGCATGTCTGCACGCGCGGGCAATATACCGGCCATCACAGCAGCTCCCGTAGCGCCAAGCAGCGAACGTCTGCTGATTGTCATAGCCTATGCTCTCCTTCGCGTTCTGTTGCCCTAAACATCGCTGTTTGCGGCATTGTTCACAAGATCGCGATCAGCGAACAGGCTGTTCATCATTCGCATTCGTTTCGCGGAAGGTCGAGGTGCTTGAAGAACGGACCAAGGCGATCTAAATGGGGGCTATGAAAGTCAAAGACGCAGATATCCTCATTATTCCCGGCTATACCAATTCCGGTCCCGACCACTGGCAGACCCGCTGGGAGAGCAAGCTCTCGACGGCGCGCCGTGTGCAGCAGGCCGAATGGTCGAAGCCGGTGCGCGACGATTGGGTGGGCGAAGTCGTCAAGGCCGCGAATGCCGCAACAAAGCCCATCGTGCTGGTTGCACATTCTCTGGGTGTGGCCACCGCCGTGCATGCCGTACCGCTTATCCAGCACAAGATCGCGGGCGCATTCTTCGTTGCGCCTCCCGATGTCTCGAATGAGAGCATCCGTCCAAAACATCTGATGACCTTCGGTCCCTATCCGCGCGAGCGATTGCCCTTCCCGACCATCACGGTTGTGAGCCGTAACGACCCGTTCTCAAGCTTTGAAGCTGCAGAAGATGTCGTGAAGGATTGGGGGGCGATGCTGATCGATGCGGGCGAGTCCGGTCATATCAACTCGGATTCCGGTCACGGCCCATGGCCGGAAGGCTCCATGGTGTTTGCGGAGTTCATGATGCAACTCCAGGCACCAAAACAGCATTGAAACAAAAGGCGGGTTTGAACCCGCCTTTTGTTTGTATTCAACAATGCAAGCTGAAATCAGGCGCGAACGGCGTTCACCAGTTGTTGTGCAGCAAGGCGTAAATAGCCGCCCTCGTTGCTGACTGTCACAAAACGGAAACCCAGCGGAATATAGCGCCGCGCAAACTCCGGTGATGGCGAATAGATGCCTGCAAGCTTGCCAGCGGCGGCAGCCTTGCGCGCAATATTGCTGATCGGTTCGACAATGGCGTCGGAATTCGGGTTGGCCTCGCGTCCGTTGCTCCATGCGATGGAGAAATCCGCAGGGCCGACGAAGACACCGTCAATGCCGCGCACATCGAGGATGGCGTCCAGCGCATCATAGGCGTCACGCGTTTCGATCATCGCGAAAGCCAACGTGTCCTGATTTGCCGTAGTCAGATAATCGTTGGAACCGGGCGTGCCGTAATCGGCATTGGCACGGAAAACACCCCATGAACGCTCGCCCACCGGCGGATACTTCATGGAGGCTGCGAACTTGCGCGCATCTTCTGCGGAATTGATCATAGGGGCAATCACCGCCTGAGCACCGAAATCCAGTGCGCGGCTTGCCATATCGAAGCGTCCCACCGGAATACGCACCACCGGCGGCTTTCCGGCATTCAGCACGAGACCGACGCTGCGCAGCACGCTCGCCTCATCATGACCGCCATGCTGCATGTCCAGCGTCACGGCATCAAAGGCGGTGTGGGCAAGGATTTCGACCGTCAGCGGCTCAGGGAGAGACGACCACGCCGAGACGACAGTCTCACCGGCACGCAGACGCGAAGACAGGGACATAGGGATTTCCTTCATTTCAAAACTGGCATTTCATAAGAATGGCATTTCAGACTAGCAGGAAAATAAAACGAGGTGGAAGCGCTACCTGCACTTCCACCCCTTGGTTTCAATCCTGCTGTATCTGACGGACCGCTTCCTCTAGGAATAGTTGCATCTTCTGACGGATTGTTTCGTCGCTATCGGCAAGACCTGCCTCGTCGAAATCGGTGCGGATCTTGCGGAATACGTCGCCGTCACCAGCTTCGATAAAATCAGCTGCCACGACATCGCGGGCATAGGTTTCAGCCTCGCCATCCTTCTTGCCAAGACGCTCGGCAGCCCACAATCCGAGAAGCTTGTTGCGGCGTGCTTCTGCTTTGAAGCGTAAATCAGCATCGTGCGCGAACTTCTTTTCAAAAGCATCACGGCGATCATCCATACCTGTGGTCATTCACAAAACTCCCAAAAACTCCCAGTAGAAGAGATCGTTACCCATCTCTTGCCTAAAGCTGGCAAGGGGCGCAAGATTATACAAGAGCGGCAAATCAATTTCTTGTCGTTCGTCCATCATCTTGCACTAAAACGCATCCCGAAAAGAAAGAAACGGTTTTCGGAAAAGATGCGCGCCAAAACAGAGGATTGGAGCACCGAGCGGATCGAAACGCGCTCCAGAACACCGAAAACGGGGGAACGGGCACGAAGCAGGATTGTTAAAAGCCCTTATTTGCTATAGGTAGCCCGCGAGAATAGCGGCTTAGAGCCGATCACCATAGATATGGAAATCCGAGAAAAGCCATGAACCGTCGCCGCCGTATTTACGAGGGCAAGGCCAAGATTCTTTACGAAGGCCCCGAGCCAGGAACGCTTGTCCAGTTCTTCAAGGATGATGCAACCGCGTTCAACAAGAAAAAGCACGAAGTCGTGGACGGAAAGGGCGTCATCAACAACCGCATTTCCGAATATATTTTTACCCAGCTGAACCGTATCGGAATTCCAACCCACTTCATCCGCCGTCTCAACATGCGTGAGCAGCTGATCAAGGAAGTGGAAATCATTCCGCTGGAAGTCGTGATCCGCAATGTCGCGGCCGGCTCGCTGTCCAAGCGCCTCGGGATTGAAGAAGGCACGGTTTTGCCGCGCTCGATCATCGAGTTTTACTACAAGGCCGATGCGCTCGAAGACCCGTTGGTCACGGAAGAACACATCACTGCATTCGGCTGGGCCAGCCCGCAGGAAATCGATGACATCATGGCGCTTGCCATTCGCGTCAACGACTTCCTCTCCGGCCTGTTCCTGGGCGTCGGCATCCAGCTTGTCGACTTCAAGATCGAATGCGGCCGTCTGTGGGAAGGCGACATGATGCGTATCGTCGTCGCCGACGAAATTTCCCCGGACTCGGCTCGTCTTTGGGATATCAATACCAATGACAAGCTGGATAAGGACCGTTTCCGCCGCGATATGGGCGGACTGGTCGAGGCCTATCAGGAAGTGGCGCGCCGTCTCGGCATCATGAACGAGAACGACACGCCCCGTCCTTCCGGCCCAGTGCTCGTGAAGTAATCCGATCGGCCCGGAAGCCGCCAAGACAGGCACCTTCCGGGCTGTTTCGTTCGTGATAGGCAATTTCAGATATTCATCTGAAGTTGTAAGAACCAAATCTAGAGCTACAGGAACTTAAGAGTGATCAAGGCACGCGTCACCGTTACACTGAAAAACGGCGTTCTGGACCCGCAGGGCAAAGCTATCGTCGGCGCACTTGGCAGCCTCGGCTTTGCTGGCGTCAACTCGGCCCGTCAAGGCAAGGTGTTCGACCTCGAACTCGAAGGCACCGACAAGGCCAAGGCCGAAGCAGACCTGAAGGCCATGTGCGACAAGCTCCTCGCCAATACGGTGATCGAAGATTATTCCATCGCCATCGGCTGAGCCAAACAAAGGAAGCAGACGCTCATGAAATCCGCTGTCATTCTCCTTCCCGGCCTCAATCGTGACCGCGACATGATCGCAGCCCTCACCAAGATCACCGGTCAGGCTCCTGTCACTGTCTGGCAAACCGATACCAGTATTCCAGACGATGTCGATCTGATCCTCATCCCCGGCGGCTTCTCTTATGGGGACTATCTGCGCTGCGGCGCAATTGCGGCCCGTATGCCCGTTCTTCAGGCTGTACGTGAGAAGGCCGACAAGGGCGTCATGGTCATGGGCGTGTGCAACGGTTTCCAGATTCTCGTTGAAGCCGGACTGCTGCCGGGCGCGCTGATGCGCAACGCCTCGCTGAAGTTCGTCTGCCGCGAAGTGAAGCTCGAAGTCAGCAATGCGAACACCGCCTTCACCCGCGGCTACCGGCAGAACCAGATCATCCGCTGCCCGGTCGCGCATCATGACGGCAACTATTTTGCCGATGCCGAGACGCTGAAGCGGATCGAAGGCGAAGGTCAGGTCGTGTTCCGTTATGCGGAAGGCACCAACCCCAACGGTTCGGTCAATGATATTGCCGGTATCGTAAATGCGCGCGGCAATGTGCTTGGCATGATGCCGCATCCGGAAAACCTCATCGAAGCGGCCCATGGCGGTGACGACGGGCGGGCGCTTTTTGCGGGCGCGCTGGGCCTGGCTGCCTGATAGTCTCGGAAAAAGGGCGCGCTTTCAATGAGCCGCCCTTTTTGATTTTCTTCACTAAATTGCATGGCCGGTAAGATAACGTTCCCGCGCCCCGCTTTCCTGCCAAAGAAAACCAGTCTAGCTTGTATGCTGTTTTCATGGCAGTTTTGCCTTGGGAGAATTCCTTGACAACCGAATCGGGGGGACCGCGCAGTGCAACTCTATTCAAGACCGCTTTCCCCTTATTCCGCTTTCGTGCGCAGCGTCCTTTATCTAAAAGACCTGCCCTTCAAGCCAGTCACGCTGCCCTATCCCTTCCCTGCTGATTTCGGTGAGATCACGCCTCTGCGCCGTGTTCCCGTGCTGATTACCAGTTCCGGCGAAACGCTTTTTGAAGCCGCAGTGATCGCGGAATATCTTGAAGATCATTTTCCTGAAAAGCCGCTCCTGCCCGGAACGCCGCGCCAGCGTGCGCTGATCCGGCTTTTGGCCCGCGTGATCGAGCTGGAAGTGCTTGGACCGGCGATGAAGCTGTTCATCCTGCTGAGCAAACCGGAGCGTGATAGCGCAACCATCGACCGCCTGTTTGAAAAGCTGAATACCGGCCTGTCAGTGATCGAACAGCGCCTTCCAGATACGTTTTATGCGGTCAGCGAAGAGCCGACGCTGGCCGATGCCTGGCTGCTGCCGGTGCGGTTTCTCATGGAACCGTTGAAGAAGCTTTCGGACAGGCCGGATTTGCTGGACGCCTTTCCGAAATTCGATACATATGCCGCGAAGGCGAAGCAGCATCCGGCCTTTGAACGCATCTGGAACGAGATGAGCGACGGGCTGAAAGCCTTCATGCCGCAACTGGCTTGACGGCCAGCGACATTCTCATTTCCTATCGTCATTCCCGCAAGCCACTCAGTCCTCCCGGTGGCGCGCCCTTTTGGAGTTCGTTTCTTGACGAAAAAGACCATCGCTTTCATCGCTTTGCCTGCGATTGCGCTTCTTGCGGCCTGTACGCCGCGCCCGGCCAGTGGACCCGTAACGCAGAATGTCAGCAAAGCTGCGCTGCCGACGATGGAACGCATCGCTCTGGCTGCCAATAGCTGCTGGTTCAAATCCAAGGACAAGGATTTCCGCAGCTATTCGCTGGCACCGGAACTCAATTCTTTCAGCGGCCGTCCGCGTATCTTGGTTGTACCGGGGCATAATCCTGCGGCGCGCCCGCTGCTGGTCGTTCAGGCGGAAGGCAACCCTGCGCGGGTGGAAACCTTCGGCCCGATGCTTCAGGAAAGCCATGGCAGTCGCATCCTCAGTGACGTCAATCGCTGGGCATCTGGCCAGAAAGGCTGCTGAAATTGATAACCCCTCCCGCGATGTCACGGGAGGGTTTTTTCAAGCGCATGGCTATCATCGTGACGGGCAACACACATAAGTCTCCTGAAATGTCAGCTCTGTATCCATAAAGTCGGAATTTATGCATTCAACTTGCGCTTGTCTTCCGCAAGAACGGCTCTCACTTCAGACGACGGGCATCAAATCTCGTCCCGCCTGATGCCTATGTCCTGAAGCTGTCTATCATCCAGCTCCATAAGCATCCGCCTTGTCCGCCGTCTGGCTAACGAGAACCTAACTCTATCGGTAATCCATGCCCAGACCTTGCGCATGCGGTGCGGCACATCCGACGGTGGCCGGGAGCGCAATTTCTTGCTTAAATCACTCGGAATATCGACTTCCGGCAAAATAGCAATGGCATCAATCACATCATTTGTGGGCCTGATGTAGTTCATTACAGCAGCCTCCTTATTATAACATTAGCGTTATGCGAATGTTTCAATAATTAGGATACTAACAAACTCACAGAATATAAAGATTACAACTACTTGAGCCAGAATTCTGCCTCACTATTTTGTTGTATTCATTGTCACGATATTGCTTAAGCAGGCGGCATTTATTGCAGGCGCAGAGTTGCCGACCGATGCCCGACGTGCCATCGAGCCGGTCGATATTTCTAACGCAGATGAAACCGCACTTTACGGGCTTCGCGTTCTGCCTCGCTTCTTTTCAGGCCTATATCGCGCAATTGTTCATCGGTCATTTCGAACAGCGCAAGGCGACTGCGACGCATCATGCTTCTGTGTAAAAGCCAGTTGAAAAATCGACGCAGCAAGCTTGCGTCCGTTCTCTCTCCTGTCGCCGCATTCAGCTGGGCGTGCAGGCCTTGAGGCAAGTCACTTATGCGATCAACATCGGGCATTGGAAGAATTGTATCTATTGTCTCTGTCAGCGGTCTGAAGTAAAACATTGCTCGGCCCATCCTTGTGCTCTTCAGAGGTCCAGAACACCAGATTTGAAGTTCATTCGCGACAAATTTGGATTGGCTGGTATGCTCTAGCGTTGGAATGACTCTATAATTGACTTTACAATCGATACAATTTATAAGTTGTCACCATGACAAATTGGATTCCCGACCTATCGAACAAGACTGGTCCTCTTTACCTGCAATTGGCGGATGCCATTGAGGAAGCGATCAGCAATGGCGGACTGCCCGCAGGTGTAAAACTGCCGCCGCAACGCAATCTTGCCTTCGATCTAAAGGTAACAATCGGTACAATCGGACGCGCCTATGCACTTGCCCATGAACGTGGCCTTGTCACCGGCGAAGTGGGACGCGGTACCTATGTGCTCGGGGACGAGCCGTCCGAATCCGGGCTTGTCCCACCCGGACTGATCGGCACAAAACCCGCCGACGTGCCTACTGGCAAAATCCGGCTCGATTCCACATCGGCGCCAGAGGTCGGTCAGCACGAAGTGCTTGCCAGGATCAGCGCTGACATTCATCGCGATTTCCCGCAAGAGATTGCCAACTACTCGCGTCAGTTTCCGCAGCATTGGCTGGAAGCAGGCCAGAAATGGCTCGGCAGGGCTGGCTGGCAGCCGGATCTCGACAATATCGTCATCACCAACGGTGCGCAGGCCGCAAGCATTGCCATCATCACGGCTTTCACCAATCCAGGCGACCGCATCCTGTTCGAAAACCTGACCTATGCACAGATTGCCCGTTCGGTGCGGCTTCTCGGACGCCGCACGATCCAGGCTGCGCATGACGAATATGGGCTCATTCCGGAAGAATTCGAACGTGCCTGCCGTCAGCAGCACCCGACTTTGGCATTTCTCATGCCGACGCTGCACAATCCAACGCTTGCGACCATGACGGAAGAGCGGCGGCGCGCCATCGCTGATATTGCGCAGCGCTATAATGTCTGGCTCATCGAGGACGATATCTACGGCAGCATGTGCGAAAGCGACATACCGTTGCTGGCGAGCTTTGCGCCGGAACGCACATTCGTCGTTTCAAGCCTATCCAAGGCAGTTGCCGCAGGCATACGCAGCGGATGGGTTTCCTGCCCGCCGCATTGCGCCCAGCGCGTCAAGGTCACACACAAGATGATGACGGGCGGCGTGGCCTTTCTTCTGGCTGAAACCGGCGCGCAGCTTGTGCTTTCCGGTGCAGCCGACGCTATCCGCGAGAAAAGCCGCGTAGAAACCAAAGCGCGGGAGGAAATCGCGTGTCGCGTGTTCTCCGGTTTCGATTTCGTGTCCCGCCCCAATATCCCGTTTCTCTGGATGGGACTCCCCGAGCCATGGCTCTCCGGTACGTTCAAGGCTGCGGCCTATGAAAGCGGAATTCTGATCGACGATGAAGACGAGTTCAAAGCCGGGCGCGTCGATCAGATATTCCACCGCGTGCGCATCGCCTTCTCCTCCCCGACTGACCGGAGCATTGTTGAAAGCAGCTTCCTGACATTGCGGCAATTGCTCGAAAACGAACAGGCAGGCTATGAGGGCAGCGTGTAAACGCTGTCCTTCACCGGACTGTTGGCGTACGTATCCGCCCGGATGCTGAATCAGGCCGGGAAAGCGGCATTTTCCTATCGCGCTTCCAACAGAGTTAGGTTAAAGAGGCCCCTTGAAACCTTAGATGCCCAGCCTTCGGCAGAAGGTTTTTGGGTGCCACAGCCTGCGACGGGGTTGCCCATTTCCATGACTATTTCCAATAAGCGCGACATCACGCCGGAACTCATCGAATCCCATGGCCTCAAGCCGGACGAGTATCAGCGTATTCTCGAATTGATCGGACGCGAGCCGAGCTTTACCGAACTCGGCATTTTCTCGGCCATGTGGAACGAGCATTGCTCCTACAAGTCCTCGAAGAAGTGGTTGCGCACACTGCCAACCACCGGTCCGCGCGTCATTCAGGGCCCTGGTGAAAATGCAGGCGTTGTCGACATTGGTGACGGCGACTGCGTCGTCTTCAAGATGGAAAGCCACAACCACCCGTCCTATATCGAGCCCTATCAGGGCGCGGCGACGGGCGTCGGCGGTATTCTGCGCGACGTTTTCACCATGGGCGCACGTCCCGTTGCGGCAATGAACGCGCTGCGCTTTGGCGAGCCTGACCATCCGAAGACCCGCCATCTTGTATCCGGCGTCGTGTCGGGCGTCGGCGGCTATGGCAACGCCTTCGGCGTGCCGACCGTTGGCGGCGAAGTGAACTTCGACAAGCGCTACAACGGCAATATCCTCGTCAACGCATTTGCTGCCGGTCTTGCCAAGCATGACGGCATCTTCCTGTCGGAAGCCAAGGGCGTCGGCCTGCCGGTCGTTTATCTCGGTGCGAAGACGGGCCGCGACGGCGTCGGCGGCGCGACCATGGCGTCGGCTGAATTCGACGAGTCGATTGAAGAAAAGCGCCCCACCGTTCAGGTTGGCGATCCTTTCACCGAAAAATGCCTGCTCGAGGCCTGCCTTGAGCTGATGGCTTCCGGCGCGGTTATCGCCATTCAGGACATGGGTGCGGCTGGTCTCACCTGTTCGGCGGTCGAAATGGGCGCCAAGGGCGACCTCGGCATCGAGCTCATTCTGGACCATGTTCCGGTTCGCGAAGAGAATATGACCGCCTATGAAATGATGCTTTCGGAAAGCCAGGAGCGTATGCTCATGGTTCTGAAGCCGGAAAAGGAAGCAGAAGCGCAGGCGATCTTCCGCAAATGGGGTCTCGACTTCGCCATTGTCGGTAAGACCACCGACGATCTGCGTTTCCGTGTCATTCATCAAGGCGAAGAAGTCGCCAATCTGCCGATCAAGGATCTGGGCGATCAGGCGCCGGAATATGACCGTCCGTGGATGGAACCGGGCAAGCATGCGCCACTCCCGGCCAGCAATGTGCCGCAGGCGGAAGACTATTCGGCAGCGCTTCTCAAGCTCATCGGTTCGCCGGATCTTTCGTCGCGCCGCTGGGTCTATGAGCAATACGACACGCTCATTCAGGGTAACTCCCTGCAGGTTCCCGGCGGAGATGCCGGTGTGATCCGCGTTGAAGGCCATGACACCAAGGCGCTCGCCTTCTCGTCGGATGTGACGCCACGCTATTGCGAAGCAGACCCGTTCGAAGGCGGCAAGCAGGCTGTGGCCGAATGCTGGCGCAACATCACGGCGACCGGCGCAGAACCGCTGGCTTCGACCGACAATCTGAACTTCGGCAACCCTGAAAAGCCGGAAATCATGGGCCAGCTCGTCAAGGCCATCGAAGGCATTGGCGAAGCCTGCCGCGCCCTCGATTTCCCGATCGTTTCGGGCAATGTCTCGCTTTATAACGAAACCAACGGTCAGGCCATTCTGCCAACCCCGACCATTGCTGGCGTCGGCCTTATTCCAGATTGGTCGCAGACGGCCAAGATCGGCGGCATGCAGGATGGCGACACGCTGGTTCTGCTTGGCGGCGACGGCTCGCATCTGGGTCAGTCGATCTATCTGCGCGATCTGTTCGACCGTGCAGACGGCCCTGCCCCGACCGTCGATCTTTCGATGGAAAAGCGCAACGGCGAGTTCGTCCGTTCGGCAATCCGTAATGGTCAGGTCACGGCCTGCCACGATCTTTCCGACGGCGGTCTGGCGATTGCTGTCGCCGAAATGGCGATCAAATCCGGCAAGGGCGCGGCTCTGAATGCTGGCGATGGCCTGCCACATGCCGTTCTGTTCGGCGAAGATCAGGCGCGCTATGTGATCGCTGCAACGCCGGAAATGGCCAAGCTCATCGCGCTTAACGCTGAAGGCGCAGGCGTTCCGTTCCGCATTCTGGGTCAGGTTGGCGGCGACCGTCTGACCATCGGCGATGCCGTCGATGTCAGCGTCGCAGAACTGACGCAGGCTTTTGAAGGCTGGTTCCCGGGCTTCATGAACGGCGAGCTGGTCAGCGATAACTGATCACAGCAAAGCGGACACGACTTCGACGCCCGGATGACTATCGTCCGGGCGTTTTGCTTATATGGATCGCCTGTGTGGCATTTAAACATTAGACAGATACGCATTGACGTACCACGATGGTGCGGTACGATTCGATGACAAACAACGATAAGAAGCTGGAAACGGCGGGAGTATTTGCATGGCTATGGACGCCCATGAGATCGAAAAACTGATACGCGAAGGGATTCCCGGCGCAAAGGTGACGATCCGCGACCTTGCCGGTGACGGGGATCATTATGCAGCAGAAGTGGTCGCGGAGAGTTTCCGCGGCAAGTCGCGCGTGCAGCAGCACCAGATGGTCTATGACGCGCTGAAGGGCAATATGGGCGGCGTGCTTCACGCGCTCGCCCTGCAGACCAGCGTGCCGGAATAAGGCAGCGCTTTATTGAGCGGGCGACATCTGCTGCGGCAAGATGTTGCTCCCTTAAATCCGGCACTTCGCGCGTATTTGACTTGCTTTCACCCGAACGGGGTGGTTACGAGCATGGAAATGATTATATTGGGAGAGACCTCCCAATTGTGCCGGCATTCGACCCGGCGAGTTTGTTTGAAGCGTGATGACGCCCCATATGGTGTGACGATATTGGGCACGCGCTCTGAAAGGAAACAAGATGACCGGCATTAACGATTTCATCGACAATGAAGTGAAGACCAACGACGTCGTGCTTTTCATGAAGGGCACGCCCGGCTTTCCGCAGTGCGGCTTTTCCGGTCAGGTCGTTCAGATCCTCGACTATCTTGGCGTCGACTATAAGGGCGTGAACGTGCTCGCCTCGGACGAGATTCGTCAGGGCATCAAGGAATATTCCAGCTGGCCGACTATTCCGCAGCTTTATGTGAAGGGCGAATTCATCGGCGGCTGCGATATCGTGCGCGAAATGTTCCAGTCCAACGAACTACAAGCACTTTTTACCGATAAAGGTATTGCCACCAAGGCTGCTTGAGGATTAATAGCCGGTCATACGGCTTTAGTCTTAGCTTTTTACAAAAGGCGCCGTTTATCGGCGCCTTTTCGTTTTTATCCGCCGGCAGTTTCTGCCGGATGCCCCATTTTCGAGATTTCGACGTTCGTACCGCCCTTTTCAGAGGCGGCGCGTCATTATGCCAAGGACTGTCAGTCATGCCGATCGACATAAAGAGCGCCTCGCCGGATCAAAAGACCTCCATACACGGGCGTGGCGAATTCATTGCTCTGATCGCAGCCATCATGGCCATCAATGCGCTGGCGGTTGATATCATGCTGCCCGGCCTGCCGCAGATTGGCGCAAGCCTCGGCGTGCAGTCGGAAAACCACGTGCAATTCGTAATCACCGCCTATCTGCTCGGCTTCGGTGTATCGCAGCTGTTCTATGGACCGCTCAGCGACCGCTTTGGCCGTCGCGCGCCACTCTTTGGCGGATTGGCGATCTATGTTCTGGCAGCGCTCGGCGCCGCGATGGTCACGGATTTCACCACGCTCATTATTCTGCGTGTGCTTCAGGGACTGGGTGCAGCAGGAACGCGCGTCATTGCCGTTTCAGTGGTTCGCGACCGTTTTGCCGGTCGTCAGATGGCGGAAGTCATGTCGCTGGTTATGATGATCTTTATGATCCTGCCGGTCGTCGCCCCCGCTACCGGACAGCTGATCATGCTGTTTGGCGAATGGCACCTGATCTTCCTGTCCATGGCCGTGATGGCGCTGATAGTCGCCGTCTGGGCCTTCATCCGCCTGCCCGAGACGCTGCCGACAGACCAGCGCCGCCCGCTGACCGTCAAGAGCGTGGTCGGCGGCTTTGGCATCGTGCTGTCGAACCGTGTTGCGCTGTTTTACATGCTCGGCACGTCGTTCATCCTCGGCGCGCTGTTCGGCTATATCAATTCCGCCCAGCAGATCTTCGTGGATATCTACAAGCTCGGCTCTTACTTTCCGCTGGCCTTCGCAGCGGTCGCCATGACGCTGGCGCTGGCATCCTTCCTCAACTCGCGCCTCGTCGGGCGTTACGGTATGCGCCGTATCTCCCAGACCATGCTGCTGGTCTTCACCGGCTTCAGCCTGCTCTGGATGGTGCTGTCGATTGTATTGGTCGAACCGGTGCCGTTCCCGCTGCTGATGGCGATCTACATGACCATCATGTTCTCGTTCAGCCTCGTGACGGCCAATTTCAACGCACTCGCCATGGAGCCGCTGGGTGAAGTGGCAGGCACGGCATCGTCTGTGCTGGGCTTTGCCCAGACGGTTATCGGGGCCGCGTTGGGCGCGATCATCGGTCAGGCCTTTGACGGCACCACGACGCCCGTCGCTATGGGCTATGGCGTGCTCGGCTTCGTCGCCCTGATCTGTGTGCTGATCGCCGAACGCGGCAAACTGTTCCGGGTGCAGAATCCGCCTGCGGAACATGTGGTCGGTTGATTTTCAACGATAATAAAAACCCGCCATTCCGGCGGGTTTCGTTTTTACTCTTCCCAAAGCACGGCCTGAATGGCCTGCCAGCTTTCCTTGCTCGGCGCGGCCAATATGCCGCCGCCGATATGCGACGGGTGATAATCACTGCTGTCCCAGCGAGCGAGATGGCCGCCTGCTTCCTGATGAATCAGTGCGCCGGGCAGATGGTCCCACGGCATCAGCTTGTTATAGACCGCGAAATGCGCGCCGCCGGTCGCGAGAATGCGATAGTCATGGGCAGCACAACGATAACCGATCTGCGACAGGAATTTCGTGTGATTGCGCGCCAGACGTGACCGCAGCGGTTCCGCCGTATATTGCCACGAGATCGTGCCTGTCATCTGGTTGATAGCAGCGGGTTCCGCAACGCGCACCTTGCGCGTGCTGCCATTGGCATGGCGAATATAGCTGCCGCTTCCCTTTGCGGCCATGATCCAGTCATTGCCAACCGGATCGTGGATGATGCCAGCAATGGTCTCACCCTTCGACACCACGGCCAACATCACACCGAAGAGCGGCACGCCGGATGCGAAATTGAACGTGCCGTCCACCGGATCGATAGTGAACGCAAAATCTGCATCACCGAGCCCGTCGAGTAAGGCCGGATTATCGGAACAAGCTTCCTCGCCCACGATCATCGCATCGGGATAGCGTTCTTTCAGCTTTGCAGTGATAAAGCGCTCTGCGTTGACATCGGCTTCCGTTACCAGATCAGCTGGCGACGTTTTCTGCCGGATATCGTCCGCGTCGAGCTTGCGGAAACGCGGCATGATTTCATGTTGGGCAGCCTCTGCCAAAAGATCGGCAAGCCAGTCGATCTGGTCTTCATCAAAGCGCACTATCATTCCCCTCGTTCTTCTCGCCCTGCGGACCTGCCATCAGGCCCGCGAAATCGAACAGTTTGCGGTCCAGAAGGTGGCTCGGACGCACATTGGTCATGGCGCGGATCATCGTGTCTTTCCGGCCCGGCATGCGCTTTTCAATATCCGTCAGCATAGCCTTCATGGCGTTGCGCTGAAGCCCTTCCTGGCTTCCACAAAGGTCGCAGGGAATGATCGGAAACTGCATGGCCGTTGCAAATTTTTCCAGATCGTCTTCCGCCGCATAAGCCAGCGGGCGGAACACCATGAGGTCGCCTTCATCGTTCAGAAGCTTCGGCGGCATGGCGGCGAGACGTCCGCCGTGGAACAGGTTCATGAAGAAGGTTTCGAGGATATCCTCGCGATGATGGCCGAGAACGATGGCCGAGCACCCCTCCTCGCGCGCGATGCGATACAGGTTGCCGCGGCGCAGACGCGAACAGAGCGAGCAATAGGTGCTGGTCTCCGGCAGCTTGTCCGTCACGATCGAATAGGTATCCTGATATTCGATGCGATGCTCGACGCCATAACGGTTCAGGAAATCCGGCAGAATGTGCTTTGGAAAATTCGGCTGCCCCTGATCCAGATTGACCGCGAGCAGTTCGACCGGCAGCAGGCCGCGCCATTTGAGATCGAGCAGCAGAGCCAGCAGGCCATAGGAATCCTTGCCGCCGGACAGACAGACCATCCAGCGCTCACCAGGCTTCACCATCGCGAAATCTTCGATAGCCTGACGCGTCAGACGCAGAAGACGCTTGCGCAGCTTGTTGAATTCGACCGTAGCAGGCACTTCGCGAAACAGCGCATGGCAGCCGTCTCCGCCGGTCTCTTCCGAGATACCGGGCGAATTATCGGGCGCAATATTCGGATCGAAAGCGTTCATGGTTCTTCTCGTATGCTGTCTGGTATTGAGCATTACATACAGAAAAGCCGCCCATGGGGAAACCATGGACGGCCATTTCTTTGCGATAAGTGGCGCCCGAAGGCGACCAGATTAACGCGAGTAGAATTCGACCACGAGGTTCGGTTCCATCTGGACGGCGTAAGGCACATCCGTCAGGGTCGGAACGCGAGCGTAGGTCGCAACCATCTTGTTGTGATCAACTTCGATGTAGTCCGGCACATCGCGTTCTGCGAGCTGAACAGCTTCGAGAACAATAACCAGCTGCTTCGACTTTTCACGAACTTCAACAACGTCACCGGCCTTCAGGCGGTAGGACTGGATGTTGACGCGGCGACCGTTCACGTTCACGTGACCGTGGTTGATGAACTGACGTGCAGCGAAGATCGTCGGAACGAACTTTGCGCGGTACACAACAGCGTCCAGACGCGATTCGAGAAGGCCGATCAGGTTTTCACCCGTGTCGCCCTTGCGGCGGGCGGCTTCATCATAGGTCTTGCGGAACTGCTTTTCCGAGATATCGCCGTAGAAACCCTTGAGCTTCTGCTTGGCGCGCAGCTGCACACCGAAGTCCGAGAGCTTGCCCTTGCGGCGCTGGCCGTGCTGGCCCGGGCCATATTCACGACGGTTAACCGGGGACTTCGGACGGCCCCAGATGTTTTCGCCAAGACGGCGGTCAATCTTATACTTTGCGGATTCGCGCTTGCTCATCGCATTTCCTTCAAAAAGTTAGTGCGCCATACGGCGCAGACAGGAAACGCGCCCTCCTCTGCCCTCCGTTTTCGAGGACTGACAGGATGAAGCGCGCGAGCGCAATCTTCATCCACGGGACACGTCAAATGAAACGCCAGCGCGTTAAAGCGCCAGCGATGGCGGGCTTTTAGTCATGTGCGTGTCATCTTGTCAAGTTCGAACGCTTGCCAAAGCCCTGATGACCGGGCGTTTAAAGCGTTTTTCGCCGCCTTTTGCAACAGATTGCCATCAAGCGTGAAGGAACGCGGCTGTTCCTTGCGGCATTATGGGATCGGGGCTGTAGAAAATGAGGTGTTCATTGGTTTTGCTGGTCCTGCCCCGTTTCCTATCCCGCAAAGATTCGATAGCTGCAGTTCTCACCCTCAGTTTGCTCGCTCCAGCTGGAGAAGCTGCTCTTTATCCTCAGCCCGCTCAGGCGCAGACATTCATCGAAAAAATCCTGAAGCGCGACGCGCAAAAGGCGAAGCACCAGCGCAAGCGCCCGTCGGCGAAACCGCAAAAGAAACGACAAAGCAAACAGCCTGCCGTTCAACAGAAACAGAAAGCGCCGGAAAAACCAGCATCACAGCCAGCATTGTCTGTAGTCGTTCCCGTTCCGACGCCTGCCCCCAGACCAGAGCAGACGCTAGCGCCCACGCCAACACCCGCCCCGGAAACGAAACCGGATGAGAAACCCAAACCGAAAAACGAGGCCCAGCCGGCCGTCATCGTTCCACTTGAAAAGCCTGTCTCGCCGGAACATGCCGCGCCAGAACAGCCGGAAGCTCCAAAATCTGCGCCGGACGAGCGTGTCTATCAGGTGGCTTGCCCCGCGCTCATTTCCGGCGAAGTGGAAGGCAAGCTTCTGTCACCCATCGAAGATGGTGCACAATGTGGAGTACATTCGCCGCTATCCCTGACGGCAATCGGCAAGGACGAGCCGCTCAAGCTCGCCAATCCCGTCACCACGAACTGCGCCATGGCCATGACGCTGGCTCAATGGAGCAACGATGTCAAAACCGCCGCCCACGATATTTACGGCAAGGACATCAGCATTACGCAGATGGGCACCGGGTCAGATTGTCAATGCCGGAAGGTAAATGGAGCTTCGACGGGCCGTGTCTCCGAACATGCCTTTGGCAATGCACTGGACATCATGTCCTTCACATTTTCGGATGGCAGCAAGACTGAGCTTGAGAGCGGCTGGAATGGCACAGAAAAGGAAAAAGCGTTCTGGCGTGCCGTACATGGCGCAAGCTGCAAGCTATTCATGACCGTCATCGGACCGGATGGCGATGCGGCGCACCGCACCAACATGCATCTCGATCAAGGGTGTCACGGCAAAAGCTGCACGGCCCGGATATGCCAGTGAGAAAAGTGCATAACCGCCCGGAATTCATAAAAAAATCCAAATCCGGTTTCTACTTTGATGCGGTATTATCGATTCCAGAACGGTTCCACCTGAGATAGAATCGCTGGAACCGGTCTTGTTGCTTATTTTGCACGGTTTCCGAAAAGGACATGGGGCATGCAATTGACCAAAATTATACTTTCCACCATTTGCGCAATCGGCTTTGTGACCGCCGCTCATGCGGACGCTGTTCCGAAGCGCTCGAAAGATTTCACCGGCAATTACCAGACATTGGTCAAGGACCAGCAGGCCTCCCCCCAGGTGGCCGATTGCGTGGCCAGCGGCTATGATCTGGTGAAGAAAGATAAGAAATACGACCGTCTGGGCTTCACCAAGGATGATATTTCATCGGCGACGACCAATGATACCTCGTCGAAGTTCAGCACCAAGGATCCGCGCAAGGTTTCAGCCATCATCTCCGTGCCCGGTGAAGCGCGCATCAAGAGTACGGGCTATAAATGGGATGGTGTCAATCTGCGTTGCGGCATCATCAATGGCAAGCTGACTGCCATTGAGCTGGTTCAAACTAAAGCCGCGCAGTAATTCTGCCGTCCGGACGCCACACCAAACCGAGCATCTGATCCCAAATCAGGTGCTCTTTTTGTCGTCGACATGCTGAGGCAGACCTTTGCGCTTGGTCTCGGCGAATTCTTCCAGTTCTTTTTCGGTCATCGATTCGTACATTTCTTTCGATGCGCCAATCAACTCGCTGACCTTGATCTCGCCGCGCTTCGCCGCCAGTGCGGCACCGGCGGCTTTCTGTTGGGCTTGAGATTTTGCAGGCATGAAATCTTCTCCTTTGCGCCCCCCAAGGCCAACGTGCCGGCCGAGAATCGGTTCCAGCTATCCTTGTTCGCTGTCAAAACGGGAACGCGCGCTGCGCAAAGCCGCGCGGTTCGCGACCGCCCATTGTCCCAGACTGTCGATAGGCCCCGCCAGCGAATGACCGAGCTCCGTCAGCGAATATTCCACTTCCGGCGGTGACGTTGGGCGTACATGTCGCGAAACCAGCCCGTCGCGCTCAAGCGAACGCAACGTGACCGTCAGCATACGCTGCGAGATTCCTTCAATTTCCCGCCGTAAGGCGTTGAAACGCATGGGACCACCTTGCAGGCTGAAGATAACCAGAATGCTCCACGTGTCGCCTACCCGGTCGAGCACATCCCGGATCGGGCAAGACCCCTTGCCGTCCGTCTCAAAGGCCGGTGTTGACGACAATAGCGGTGTCTTGGCGTCTGGTCGTGTCGGTATCGTCATAGTCATGCTCGCTTCATCGGATCATATCGGATGTTTCAGCCTGCTCAGTCGCAACATCCAGCTTGCGCCCAAGCGCACCAACTCCGCGCGTGACGCGGATCGCCCCGCCCCCATCGCCTTGCCTTTTGTGCGGTTACTTCCATGTTTCCTGCCCATGTAGAAGTGCGTTCTTCACAAGCCTCACTGCCTGTCATATGTAGTTACCAGAAATAACCTGATTATGAAACATGCCTTAAATCTAAAGGCTGTAAAAGCGTAAGGAAGGAACGGAAATGGCTAAAATTGCACTCATTGGCGCGACCGGATTTGTCGGCGCAGCGATCCTCAACGAAGCGGCATCCCGCGGTCATCAAGTTACCGCGCTGGTACGCCACCCGGAAAAGGTTGAAAAGCTAGCCAATGTAACCGCTGTCAAGACCGACGTGTACGACACGGACGCGCTGGCCCAGCAGCTTGCTGGACACGACATCATCATTTCCGCTTTCAATCCCGGTTGGGGCGACGCGAATATTCGTGAAAACCACATCAAGGGCAGCCGCTCGATCAACGAGGCCGCCAAGAAGGCAGGCGTCAAGCGCCTCATCGCTGTCGGCGGCGCGGGTAGCCTGTCGATCAACGGCCAGCAGCTTGTGGACTCCGCCGAATTCCCCGCAGAATGGAAAGAAGGCGCTCTGGGCGCCCGCGAAGCCCTGAAGGAATTGCGCAAGGAAACCGGCCTCGACTGGACTTTCGTCTCTCCTGCTATCATTCTTCAGCCGGGCGAACGCACAGGCAAATATCGTCTTGGCGGCGACGAGCCGGTTTTCAACGACAAGGGCGAGAGCATCATTTCGGTCGCCGATCTGGCCGTAGCCATTGTCGACGAGGCAGAACAGAGCAAGCATATCGGCAAGCGCTTTACGGCAGCCTATTAATCTCAGCTTCTTGATCCCACCGTTGTCTTAACATTCAAGCCGGGTGGCAAATGTCATCCGGCTTCACGCATCAAACAACAGACGGAGGCGAGCGGAGATCGAGCGAGCCGATCAGGTTTTTCTGGATTTTCTCGGCTTTGGGGAAGAGCTTTTGGCACCACGGTTGCACAAGTGCGCAAAAAGCTCGGCGTGCCATCCGTAACATAAAGAAAAGTCCGATCTCCCGACCGGGCTTTTACTAAACCAGTTCCACGTCGACAACGCCTTGAATGGCTTTCATGGCGCTCGCAATCTGCGGACTGACACGGTAGCGGTGCGGCAATTCGATTTCGACTTCGCGCTGGCCGTTATCCTTGATGACGATCAGACTCACCTGTCCATCACCGCGGGTGTTGAAATGCGGCGCGATGTGGCGAACCGCTTCCGCCGAGCGCAGATAAAGCCGCATGGCCTTCTGCATGCGGCAGGCCTCGTCCTCAAGCGACTGCACCGTCTGGATGCGCAAACCAATACCTTCCGGGCGGTTTTCAGCCTGCACCGTGATCACCACCGATTTGCCGCTTTCCAGAAGATCGCGGTATTGCGCGAGCCCTTCCGAAAACAGCACGGCTTCAAACTGACCACTGGCGTCCGATAATTGCACAATGCCCATCTTGTTGCCGGTGCGGGTCTTGCGCTCCTGACGCGCCGTTACCGTGCCCGCCAGACGCCCGGCATTGGCGCCGCGCTTCACCGCAGCCGAAAAATCAGCCCAGCTTTGCACGCGCATACGATCCAGAACCGCGCGATATTCATCGAGCGGATGCGCCGACAGATAGAAACCGACTGCCTGAAACTCGCGATGCAGCATTTCTGACGGCAGCCATGGTGCTGCCTGCGGTAGAATAAGCTGTTCCTTCGGCGCACCCGACAGGCCGAAAATATCGGACTGGCCGCTGGCTGCATTTTCCTGCGTACGCTGGGCAAAGCCCATGATGCGGTCCATGCCCGCACTCATTGCCGGGCGCTCGCGCTTGAAGCAATCCATCGCGCCCGCATTTATCAGGCTTTCCAGCACGCGGCGATTGACGATCCTCGGATCGATCCGCTCGCAGAAATCCTCAAGGCTTTCAAACGGCTTTTGCGCGCGCACCTCCACGATATGATCGACGGCGGCTTCACCGACACCCTTGATGGCTGCCAGCGAATAGAAAATCTGCTTCTCGCCGACTTCAAACGGACGGAAGGAGGTCATCACCGATGGCGGCACAACCTCGATCCCCAGACGATTAGCCTCGCGGCGGAAATCATTGAGCTTGTCGGTGTTCGACATATCGTAGGTCATCGACGCGGCGAGAAACTCGACCGGATGATGCGCCTTCATATAGGCGGTCTGGTAGGAAACGATGGCGTAGGCTGCCGCGTGCGACTTGTTGAATCCGTAATCGGCAAACTTCGCGAGCAGATCGAAGATCATATTCGCCTGCGCCTTGTCGACTCCGCCTTCAATGGCGCCATCCACAAAACGGACACGCTGCTTGTCCATTTCCTCGCGGATCTTCTTACCCATGGCGCGGCGCAGAAGGTCAGCTTCGCCGAGCGAGTAGCCGGAAAGCACCTGGGCGATCTGCATCACCTGTTCCTGATAAACGATAACGCCCTGCGTTTCCTTGATCAGATGGTCGATCTTTGGGTGAATGGAGGCGATTTCCTCTTCACCGTTCTTGCGCGCATTATAGGTCGGGATGTTCTCCATCGGGCCCGGACGATAGAGCGCGACGAGCGCGATAATGTCTTCGATCCGGTCCGGGCGCATGCCGAGCAGCGCCTTTCGCATGCCCGCGCTTTCAACCTGGAACACGCCGACCGTTTCGCCGCGCGACAGCATTTCATAGGTCAGCTCATCATCCAGCGGCAGATGAGTGAGATCAATGTCGATCCCCTTGCGCGCCACCAGCTTGACCGCCGTTTCGAGAACCGTCAGCGTCTTCAGCCCGAGAAAGTCGAACTTGACCAGCCCGGCCTGCTCCACCCATTTCATGTTGAACTGGGTAACCGGCATATCGGAGCGCGGATCGCGATACATCGGCACCAGTTCCGACAGCGGACGATCGCCAATCACGATACCGGCAGCATGGGTCGAAGCGTGGCGATAGAGGCCTTCCAGCTTGAGCGCCATATCGAGAAGCCGCCCGACGACCGGCTCCTTCTCTCGTTCCTCGGTGATCTTCGGTTCGGTTTCGATGGCCTGCGCCAGAGACACCGGGTTGGCCGGGTTCTGCGGCACGAGCTTGCACAGCCGATCCACCTGGCCATAGGGCATTTCCAGAACACGACCGACGTCGCGCAGCACAGCGCGCGCCTGAAGCGTACCGAAGGTGATGATCTGCGCCACCTGATCGCGCCCGTATTTCTCCTGTACGTAACGGATCACCTCTTCGCGGCGATCCTGACAGAAGTCGATATCGAAGTCGGGCATCGAAACGCGGTCAGGATTGAGGAAGCGCTCGAACAGCAACGAGAAGCGCAGCGGATCCACATCGGTGATCGTCAGTGCATAAGCGACGAGCGAACCTGCGCCCGAACCACGGCCCGGCCCCACTGGAATGCCATGGGCCTTGGCCCATTTGATGAAGTCGGCAACGATCAGGAAGTAGCCGGGAAATTTCATGCGTGTGATGATGCCGATCTCATATTCGAGACGCTCGGCATATTGTTCCGCCGTATAGCCTTCCGCGAGCCCGATGCTCTCCAGCCGCATCTGCAAGCCCTCGCGGGCCTGCCGCGCCAGCTCTTCCGCTTCCTCGGCTACAGCAGCTTCAGGATCATCGGATTCGCCGGTAAATCGCGGCAGGATCGGAGCACGCGTCTGCGTGTACCAGCTACAACGCTTGGCAATCTCGACCGTATTGTCCAGTGCCTCGGGCAAGTCGGCAAAGAGCGCCGCCATCTCGGCACGGCTTTTCAGATAATGATCCGGCGTAAGGCGGCGTCGGTCGTCATTGGAGAGGATTTGTCCTTCCGCAATGGCCAGGAGCGCATCATGGGCTTCGTAATCCTCAGCCTTGAGGAAGAATGCCTCATTGGTGGCAACCAGAGGCAATTCCATCTCATAGGCTAGCGCAACGGTCTTTGCTTCCAGAGCGCGATCATAGCCCGCATAACGCTGCAATTCGACGTAAAGCCGATTGCCGAATGTTTCATGCAGGAACGCCAGACGCGATTGCGCCCTGTCTGGTCGGTCTGCCGCAAAGGAGCGACCGATTGGCCCGAGCGGCCCACCTGACAGAACGATGACGTCCTTTGCCAAGGCGGGTAACCAGCTCGCTTCTATATGCACCGGATCGCCGGAAGGCGTATCCAGAAACGCGCGGCTTACAAGCCGCACGATATTCGCATAGCCCTCTTCCGTCGATGCAAGCAGGACGAGCGGAGCCAGATCGAGCGCAAGCCTGCGATTGACGCTACGCCCATTGTCGTTGTGGTCGCCAAAGGCAACATCGACCTGACAGCCGATGATCGGCTGCAGACCATCTTTTGACGCCTTCTGCGCAAATTCCAGCGCGCCGAAAAGATTATTGGTGTCCGTTACCGCGATGGCCGGCGCTTCGTCGGCAATCGCCTGTTTGATGACCTTGCCGAGCGGCAATGCACCCTCAAGCAAGGAATAGGCCGAGTGAACACGCAGATGCACAAAACGCGGCGTGGAAACGCTTCCACCGGCTGCATTGTCTGCTGCTGCATCACTCATTCTATTTACCCCGATCAAACTGAACCGTGCGGGTGGACATACACCCGCTTCATGGGACCGCCTACTGAAATGCGGCGGGTCGCCAGCGACTCTGTCGCTTTGAGCTTTCAGTTTCAGGGAATGTCCCGGCGATGTCCAGAGAGACCGCCGCCGGTATCGAAAGGGTACACAAGAGAACCCTCACTGTTGACTTCAGATCGCACTGACCCAGATGGCGAAGGTTGCAATAAACAGGCTGACGGAGACGAATGACAAAACGTCGTGGACGAGATCGGTCATGTGGAAAACTCCTCTGTGTTCACGTATGTTTATTTTTTGTTCTATTTTTGTTCCTAAGTCAACACCCTGTTCGAGTCGCCAGTTACATTAGGGTTTACGAATAATAAACACGCAACCGCAGGCGGTATCACGCGCCTGCGGTTTCAATGGCTTAACGATGGAGAGAGTTGGACGTCTTACAGATCAACGACCTTGCCGTCCTGCAGGGTCACACGCCGGTCCATGCGGCGGGCCAGCTCGTGATTATGCGTGGCGATCAGCGCCGCAAGGCCAGACTGACGCACAAGCGCTTCCAGCGCGCCGAACACATAGGATGATGTTGTCGGATCGAGATTGCCGGTCGGCTCGTCGGCCAACAGCACAAGCGGCGCATTGGCAACGGCGCGCGCAATGGCAACACGTTGCTGTTCACCGCCGGACAGCTCGGCAGGACGGTGCGATGCACGCTTGCCGATCTTCATATATTCGAGCAGTTGCTGCGCACGTTCCGCTGACGACTTCTTGGTCAGGCCACGGATCATCTGCGGCATCATCACGTTTTCCAGCGCGGAAAACTCGGGCAGCAGATGGTGGAACTGGTAGACGAAGCCGATGTCGTTGCGGCGCACCGCCGTGCGGTCGTCGTCGGAGAGCGTGCTGCAGGAGCGCCCATCGAGAATGACATCGCCATGGTCGGGACGTTCCAAAAGACCCGCCGTGTGCAGCAGCGTGGACTTGCCTGCACCGGATGGCGCAACGAGCGCGACCATCTCGCCGCGACGCAGCGTGAAATCGGCGTCCTTCAGGATGACCAGTTCGCGGTCGACTTCCTTATAGGCGCGACTGACCTTTTCCAGCCGCAGAATAATCTCAGCCGCCATTATTCGTACCTCAATGCTTCGACCGGATCGAGCTTGGCAGCGCGCCAGGCCGGGAAAATGGTGGCGATAAAGGAAAGAACCAGTGCCATGACGATGACGGAAATCGTCTCGCCCGGGTCCATCTTGGCTGGCAGCTGGCTCAGGAAATAGAGCTCCGGATTGAACAGCGTGGTGCCGGAAAGCCATGAGAAGAACTCACGCAGCCGCTCGACATTCAGGCATACGACGACGCCGAGAACCACACCGGCGACCGTGCCGGTCACGCCAATGGCGGCGCCTGTCATCAGGAATATGCGCATGACTGCGCCGCGCGTCGCGCCCATGGTGCGCAGGATCGCGATATCATGCCCCTTATCCTTCACCAGCATGATGAGACCGGAGATGATATTGAGCGCCGCGACCAGCACGATCAGCGTCAGGATCATGAACATGACGTTGCGCTCGACTTCCAGCGCCGAGAAGAACGTCTGATTACGCTGACGCCAGTCAACAAGCGTCAGCTGGCGGCCCGCCGCCTCTTCCACCGGCGCGCGCATCGCATCCACCTTGTCGGGATTATCGACAAAGATTTCCAGCGACTGCACCTTGCCTTCTTGATTGAAGAAGAGCTGCGCCTCGGAAAGAGGCATCATCACGATGGAATTGTCATATTCCGACATGCCGATCTCAAAGATCGCGACAATCGGATAGGCTTTCACACGCGGATTGACGCCAAATGGCGTCACATCACCATCAGGAGAGATCACCCGCAGCGTATCGCCGACTGCAAGCCCCAGATTTTCGGCCATGCGCGTGCCGATGGCGACGCCGCCGCTCTGGTCAAAACCTTGCAGCGTGCCCTGGCGGATATTGCCCGACACGAGCTTCAGCTTCTCGAGGTCTTCTTCGCGCAAGCCACGGATCAGGGCACCATTGCCCGCGCCGATAGTGCCCTGCACCAGAGCCTGCCCTTCCACAACGGGAATGGCGAATTTGATGCCGGATATACCGTCGATACGCTTGATCAGATCGGCGTAATCATCCAGCGGACGATCGATCGGCTGCATGATCAGGTGGCCATTGATGCCGAGAATGCGAGTCAAAAGCTCGGCGCGAAAACCGTTCATCACTGCCATAACGATGATGAGCGTCGCCACGCCAAGCATGATGCCGGTGAAAGAAAACCCGGCGATCACAGAAATGAACGTTTCACGGCGGCGCGCACGCAGATATCGCCACGCGATCATCCGTTCGAAGGCCGAGAATGGGCCGGACTTGGGCGGCTTTACCGCTGCCTTGGCATGCCCTTCGGACTTTGCTGCCGCCGCGCCGCTCATGCTTCAGCCGTCAGCATGTTGATGGCGGCTTCCACCGTCAGGTTCTGGCGTTCGCCGGTCTTGCGGTCCTTGACTTCAACCTCGCCAGCGGCAACGCCGCGCGGACCAACGATCACCTGCGTCGGCAGACCGATCAGGTCCATGGTCGCGAACTTAGCGCCCGGTCGATCGTCCGTATCGTCCAGAAGCGGATCGACACCGGCATTGGTCAGAGCTTCGTAGAGCTTTTCGCTGACAGCGTCGCAACCTTCGTCGCCGGGCTTCATGTTCACGATGCCTGCGCCGAACGGTGCAATGGCCTTCGGCCAGATGATGCCCGCATCATCATGGAATGCTTCGATGGCGGCAGCCACCAGACGCGACGGGCCGATGCCGTAAGAGCCCATCGACACCAGATGTTCCTTGCCGTCCGGGCCCTGCACTTTCGCGCCCATCGGCTCCGAATATTTGGTGCCGAAATGGAAGATGTGACCGACTTCGATGCCGCGCGCCGAAACCTGATCCTCTGCTTTGACCTTGGCCCAATCGGCTTCGTCATGCATTTCGTCGGTGGCCGCATAAGGCGTCGTCCAGCGATTGACGATATCGGTCAGCTGCGCATCGTTGCGGAAATCCGTATCCGCGCCCGGCACGGCCAGATCGAGATAGGCCTTGTCGCAATAGACCTGGCTTTCGCCGGTTTCAGCCAGAATGATGAATTCGTGAGACAGATCACCACCGATCGGACCGGTATCGGCACGCATCGGGATCGCCTGCAGACCGACGCGAGCAAACGTGCGCAGGTAGGAGACGAACATGCGGTAGTAAGCCATCTTCGCGCCCTCATAATCGAGGTCAAACGAATAGGCGTCCTTCATCAGAAATTCGCGCGAACGCATCACGCCGAAACGCGGGCGCACTTCGTCGCGGAACTTCCACTGGATGTGATAGAGATTGAGCGGCAAATCCTTATAGGAGCGCACATAGGAACGGAAAATATCCGTGACCATTTCTTCATTGGTAGGGCCGAAAAGCATTTCGCGCTCCTGACGGTCCTGAATGCGCAGCATTTCCTTGCCGTAGGCGTCGTAACGCCCGCTTTCACGCCACAGATCGGCTGATTGGATCGTCGGCATCAGGATTTCGTTAGCGCCAGCGCGGTTCTGCTCTTCACGAATGATATTGCAAACCTTGTTCAGCACCTTCAGGCCAATCGGGAGCCAGGAATAGATACCGGCCGACTGCTGGCGGATCATGCCCGAACGCAGCATAAGCCTATGAGAGACGATTTCCGCCTCCTTAGGATTTTCCTTCAGAATGGGCAAAAAATACCGCGACAAACGCATCGTAACCACCGATCCAAAGAGAATGCCTGCTTGCTTTAAGAATCAGGCAAAAATTAAGCATATTTGAAGGTTTCTTATCGGGTTATGCTTGTGTTGAAAACCCGCTTGAAAAAGCTTTGCGCGGAGCGGTTTTCGCCATCCACAGGCATAAGAGGCAGGTAAATGGCCCAAGGGTGCAAAACACCGCCTCCGAATTCACATTCAATTTCAATATATTACAGATATATCATCAGCTTCGGGAAAATTTCACGAAAGAATTATGACGTTGAAGAAGATTTTTGATGACAAAAGCTGTGCAGTTCGCTATTTTTTTCATCATAAGAGCAACAACGGAATAAAACCGTTGTTTTCACGCGGTCAAAGTCTTGGGAGGATGGATCCAGGCGCGAGCTACGCAGCCGCCAGTAACATGGAAACGGATCGAACGCGTATTTTATTAGCAAGGCGTAAGCCTTGCTTTTTTTTTGCATTTGCATGGATTTCAGTTCCCGCCGACAATTTCAAGAAAAGCCACACAATAACCCATTGAATTTGTATGATTTATCCAGCTGCTTTTGCAGGCGACTATCTGCAATCTATTGCTAAAGTAAAAGTAGTTTTATTCTTGCGCTGACGGCAAGGGTTCGGAAGGAACGCGATGCACACCGCGGAGCTTCCTTAGTTTCATATAATTCAGTGAGTTACGCTAAGATCATAAGTTTCTGCGCAGGGTCCTTTTCCTGCATAAAAGAATGGCTGCCTAAAATATAGGCAGCCCTGAAATTCTCATCCGACTTCGCGAATGCGATTATGTCAGATCGGGGAAGAAATGCGGAATGTCATCGAGACCGAAACCACTGACCTGCGTCACATAATAATAGACCGCGAAGATGAGCGTGGCGACGACTGTGGTGCGTAAAAATGCGCGACCGATGCGCGGCGTTGCCGGAGCGCTGGCCACCGTGCCAAGCGTGACGTTGTTTTCCTCAGCCTGTGTCCGCAGGCCGACGGGCAGCAGCGCGAAAAGCGCTGTCCACCAGATAATGAAATAGATCGCTATGCCGGACATGATGGACATGATTACACTTCCTCAAGCTCAATCAGCGTGCCGTTGAAGTCCTTTGGGTGAAGAAAAAGGACCGGCTTGCCATGGGCACCGGTCTTCGGCTCTCCATCACCGAGAATGCGCGCGCCTTCAGCCTTGAGCTTGTCCCGCGCGGCAATGATGTTTTCCACCTCATAGCAGAGATGGTGCACACCGCCCGAAGGGTTCTTTTCGAGGAAGGCCGCGATGGGCGATCCCTCGCCCAACGGCTCCAGCAGCTCGATCTTCGTATTGCCGACGTCGATGAAAACCACGGTCACACCGTGTTCCGGCAAGGCCTGCGGCGCACCAACATTTGCAGCCAGTTTGCCACGATAAAGCGCGGACGCAGCCTCGATATCCGGAACGGCAATCGCGACATGGTTCAAACGTTCGAGCATCAGCACCTCCCTTGCTGCTATTCCTGTCGAGTGATGGGTCAGCGTATCCTATTCACGAATACGGTCACCACCGGCTTTTTGCCCCACGTCTGATTTGCCGCAGCGCGCACCGCACGGCGCGCGGATTCACGCACCAGCTCGACGTCCTTGCGGCGGACGCGTGGAATGCTCTCGACAGCCTCAACGACCGCATCGAGAAGAATATCTTCCAACAACTCGCCCTGACCATCTTCTTCCGGCAGACCGAAGGTCACCAGATCAGGCTCATCGAGAAGCTTGTGCTCACGGTCCAGCAGGATCGAAACAGCGACGTGGCCGACATAAGCGAGCTTACGGCGCTCGACCATGCCGATCTCTTCCTCATCGCCGATCAGCTTGCCGTCCTTGTAGAGACGGCCAATCGGCGCTTCGTCGATGATTTCGGCCTTGCCCGGCGCCAGTCGCAGCACATCGCCATTGCGGATCTGGGCGACCTGACCGATCCCTTCCATCGCGCCAAGCGAACCCTGCGCCACCAGATGTGCGGCTTCGCCATGCACCGGAACGAGGATTTGCGGGCGAACCCACGAATACATGCGCTTCAATTCACTGCGACGCGGATGGCCGGAGACATGCACCAGAGCATCGTCGTCGCCAATGATCTTGATGCCCCGATCAATCAATCGGTTCTTGATATCAAGAATGGCTTTTTCGTTGCCCGGAATGGCGCGCGACGAATAAATGACCGTATCGCCCGGCGATAGCGCCAGACTGCGCATTTCATCGCGGGCCAGTTTGGCGAGTGCTGCACGCGGCTCGCCCTGACTGCCGGTCAGGATCATCACCACGTTTTCACGCGGAATATAGCCGTAATCCTCTTCGCTCAGATATTCCGGCAGACCTTCCATATAGCCAAGCTCGGTAGCGACCGAGATTGCGCGCTTCATCGAGCGACCAACCACCAGAACCTGACGACCCGCATCGCGCGCCGCTTCCGTAATCGAGCGAATACGGCCCACATTGGAAGAAAAGGTGGTGATCGCCACGCGTCCACGGGCGTTTTCGATCAGCTCGCGCAGGCTGTCGCCGACCTGACGTTCCGACGGCGATTCACCCTCGCGCATGGCGTTGGTGGAATCGCAGATCAGCGCCACAACACCAGCGTCGCCAATGGCGCGGAAGCGCGCTTCATCGATGACCGGGCCAAGCGACGGTTCCGGGTCCATCTTCCAGTCGCCCGTATGCACAACCGTGCCGAGCGGCGTAGTGATCGCCAGGGACACAGGTTCCGGGATGGAGTGCGTAACGGCGACCGCTTCAACCTTGAACGGACCAACTTCGAATTTCTCACCAGCCTTATAGATGGTGATCGGAATTTCCGGTGCACTGATCTCGGACTGGCGTTTGGCTTCAAGCAGACCGGCGGTGAACGGCGTCGCATAAACCGGAACCTTCAGGCGCGGCCACAGATCGAGCAGCGCGCCGAAATGGTCTTCATGCGCGTGGGTAATGATGATACCGCGCACATTGTTCTTTTCCGCTTCAAGATAGCGGATATCCGGCAGAATGAGGTCGGCGCCCGGCTGTTCCGGCCCGGCAAAGCTCACGCCCATGTCGACGACCAGCCATTCGCGGTTATCCGCAGGTCCAAAGCCGTACATAGCGAGATTCATGCCGATTTCGCCAACGCCGCCAAGCGGCAGGAAGACGAGTTCCGGAGTATTGGATCGGGCCATGAAATTTCCTTTGTAATTATACCTGCTTATAAAGTGTATCCGGATCTGTTTGCCCCAAAACTCGATCCCACTTTCTGACGACGTGTTTTCGTCGCATCCACTGAACCTAAATGGCTTTAGTTGCAACCCCGGCAAGAAAAAGAAAGCTGTTATTTACGCAGTGTTGCAGCCGTTCCGAAATAAACATCGCCCGCTGTGACCGTTACGCGGCCACCATCATTGTCGCGGATCACGAAGCGGCAGGCTTCATCTATCGTCTCGAACCGGCCTTCGATGATGTTGCCTTCGACCTGCATGGTGACATTGCCGCCAAGACCATGCGCACGCTCCAGCCAGCGTTTGCGAATGGCATCAAGCCCACGCCCCTCGTCCCATACACGATAATTGACCGACCATGCATCGGAAAGAGCGGCAAACAATGTCTCGGCATCGCACTTGCTGCCAAGCGCATTGAGCGAAGTCGCGGCATAGGGCAAATCGTCGGGGAAAGCCACGATATTGGTGCCAATCCCGATGGCGACCGCAAAGCGATCCTTCGCTAGAATCGACGATTCCAGCAGAATGCCCGACAGTTTTGCACCATCCAGCAGCACATCATTCGGCCATTTGAGGCCGATCTTCGGCGGCACGGCTGGCCCCGTTGCAGCAAAAGCCACTTCCAGCGCATCGGCGAGCGAGAGGCCCGCAACAAAACCGAGCGTCGCCGCCGTTTTCAACTCATAGGATTCAATCAGAAGAAGTGTGGAGGCCAGATTGCCTTCCGGGGTAGACCAGGCGCGACCGCGTCTTCCGCGCCCGCTTTCCTGTCTCTTCGAAACGAGCCAGAGCTTTCCCGGATCACCTGCCGTAGCCCTTTCCAGAGCCACCTCGTTGGTGGAACCTACCGTCTCGAAAACCTCGAGACGGTAGCCAGCATTTTCAGCGACAGGCGAAAGCGCGAAATGCATTCGATCACCTGTCGCGGGTTACTTAGAAGAACGTCTTTGCTGCGGCTTCGGCAAATCCGCCGATTGGGCCAGCAAGGAACACGTAGAACAGCACGAAGGCACCCGTGACGCCGAGAACGAGACGCAGCTCGCCCGCGACTGGCACGAAACCGCCGACTGGCTCATCGAACCACATGATCTTGATCATGCGCAGATAGTAGAACGCACCCACAACCGACGCCACGATACCGATGATCGCCAGCGGATAAAGACCGGCCTGAACAGCAGCGAGGAAGGTATACCACTTGCCGAAGAAGCCAGCGAGCGGCGGGATACCGGCGAGCGAGAACAGGAAGATCGTCATGATCGTTGCCAGCACCGGGTTGGTGCGGGACAGACCGGCCAGATCGCCGATGTTCTCGACATTGCCGTCCTTGGTGCGCATGGCGAGAATGAAGGCAAAGGTGCCGAGCGTCATGGCAAGATAGATCGCCATGTAGATCGCCACGCCCTTCACGCCGACAGCCGTACCGGCAGCGAGACCGACAAGGGCGTAGCCCATGTGGCTGATGGAGGAATAAGCCATCAGACGCTTGATGTTGCGCTGGCCGATAGCGGCGAAGGCGCCGAGAACCATCGAAGCGATTGCGATGAAGATCACAACCTGCTGCCAGTCATGGGTGACCGGAGCAAAGGCTTCCGAGACGACCCGGATGATAAGCGCCATGGCGGCCATCTTCGGAGCGGCGGCAAAGAAGGCTGTTACCGGGGTCGGCGCGCCTTCATAGACGTCCGGCGTCCACATATGGAACGGAACGGCGGAAATCTTGAATGCCAGACCGGCCAGAATGAAGACCAGACCGAACACCAGACCAAGCTCACGCTGGCCGCCCGAAACTGCTTGGGCGATTTCGGTGAAGCCGATATGGCCGGTATAGCCGTAAACAAGCGAGATGCCGTAGAGCAGCATACCCGAGGACAGCGAGCCGAGAACGAAATACTTCAGACCGGCTTCCGTAGAACGAACGCTGTCGCGGTTGAACGCTGCCAGCACGTAAAGCGCCAGCGACTGCAGTTCGAGACCGAGATAAAGCGACAGCATGTTGGAGGCCGACACCATCAGCAGCATGCCGAGCGTCGAGATGACGATCAGGACCGGGAACTCGAACTTGTCGAACTTTTCCGCCTTGGCGAAACCAACCGACATGACGAGCGTGACGATGGAGCCGATCAGGGTCAGCACCTTCATGAAGCGGCCGAAGCCGTCATTGACGATGGCGCCGCCGAAAGCGGAGCCGTTCGCCGGGAATAGAAGAACCAGTGCCAGCGCTGCAATCAGCACTGCGACGGACAGTCCGTTGACGAGCGTGGTTGCACGCTCACCAGAGAACACGCCGATCATAAGCAGTGCCAAGGCGCCCACAGCCAGGAGAACCTCCGGTGCTGCAAGGGTCAGATGAGCTATCAGATCAGTCTGCATGACCTTACGCCTTTATTTTCTTATTGTGCCAGCATTGCATTGGCGGCTCCGCCAATTGCAGCGTCGTAATGTTGAACCAGAGCGGTCACAGCACTTGCAGTCGCATTGAAGACCGGTGCCGGATACACGCCGAAGAAGATGGTGAGTACCACGAGCGGGTAGAGAATGATCTTCTCACGCGGGCTAAGATCAAGGAGCGCCTTGAGGCTTTCCTTGTCGAGTGCACCGAAGATCACCTTGCGGTAGAGCCAGAGCGCATAGGCCGCCGAGAGAATGACACCCGTGGTTGCGAACAGCGCCACCCAGGTATTGACCCGGAACACTCCGAACAGCGTCAGGAATTCACCAATGAAGCCCGAAGTACCCGGCAGGCCGACATTCGCCATCGTAAAGATGAGGAAGGCCACGGCATATTTCGGCATATTGTTCACCAGGCCGCCGAACGCTGCGATCTCACGGGTATGCATGCGGTCGTAGATCACGCCGACGCAAAGGAAGAGCGCGCCCGACACGATACCGTGCGACAGCATCTGAAAGATTGCACCCTGAATGCCCTGCTCGTTGGCTGCGAAGATGCCCATGGTCACATAGGCCATGTGTGCGACGGACGAATAGGCGATCAGCTTCTTGATGTCTTCCTGAACCAGAGCCACCAGAGACGTGTAGATGATGGCGATCACCGACAGCGTGAAGATAAGCGGCGCGAAATCAGCGGAAGCCAGCGGGAACATCGGCAGCGAGAAGCGCAGGAAGCCGTAGCCGCCGAGCTTCAGAAGGATACCGGCCAGAATGACCGAGCCTGCTGTCGGTGCTTCAACGTGCGCATCTGGAAGCCATGTGTGAACCGGCCACATCGGCATCTTGACCGCGAAGGACGCGAAGAAGGCAAGCCATAGCCATGTTTGCATGCCAGCCGGGAAGCTGAACTTCTGCAGTTCCACGATGTTCATCGTGCCAGCCTGCCAGTACATGGCCATGATGGCGATGAGCATCAGCACCGAGCCCAGCAGCGTATAAAGGAAGAACTTCAAGCTTGCATAAACGCGACGCTTGCCGCCCCACACGCCGATGATGATGAACATCGGGATAAGGCTTGCTTCGAAGAACACATAGAACAGGAACAGGTCGAGCGCGCAGAACACGCCGATCATGAGCGTTTCCAGAATAAGGAACGCGATCATATATTCCTTGACGCGCTTTTCGACCGATACCCAGCTTGCAAGAATGCAGAACGGCATCAGGAAAGCAGACAGCACCACGAACAGGACGGAAATGCCGTCCACGCCCATGTGGTAGCTGATGCCGCCACCCATCCAGCCAGCCTGCTCGACCATCTGGAAACCTGGGTTCGAATTATCGAACCCGGCCCAGACAACGAGCGACAGGATGAAGACGAACACAGTCGTCAGCAAAGCGACGTTGCGGATGTTGCGACGCGCAGCCTCGCTGTCGTCCTTGATCAAAAGGATCAGTAACGCGCCGACAAGCGGCAAAAACGTGACCGTTGAGAGAATTGGCCAGTCGGTCATCAGAAAGAGCTCCCGAGCATCATCCAGGTGACGAGCGCGGCGACGCCGATCAGCATCGCGAATGCGTAATGATAAAGATATCCGGACTGCATCTTGACGACGCGGTTGGTGACATCGAGCACACGGGCCGAGATACCATCCGGACCGAAGCCGTCAATGAGCCAGCCGTCGCCACCCTTCCAGAACAGACGACCGAGCCACTTCGCCGGACGAACGAAGAGGAAGTCGTAGAGTTCGTCGAAATACCACTTGTTCAGCAGGAACTGGTACAGACCGCGATGGCGTTCTGCCAGTGCCTTCGGCATTTCTGGCGACCGGATATAGAAGATCCAGGCCACGATGAAACCGATGATCATAGCCGTGAAAGGCGACAGCTTAACCCAGGTCGGAACATGGTGGTAATGATCGAGGATTTCGTTGGTCGGCAGCGTGAACAGAGCGCCCTTCCAGAATTCGGCATAGTCATGACCGAAGAAGAATTCCTTGAACACGACACCGGCAAGAATTGCGCCGACAGCGAGAATGAACAGCGGCACCAGCATCACGGCAGGCGATTCATGGACGTGATGCATGACTTCCGCCGAAGCGCGCGGCTTGCCGAAGAAGGTCATGAAAATCAGACGCCAGGAATAGAAGCTCGTGAACAGAGCCGAGACGACAAGGAGCGTGAAGGCGTAGCCAGCTGCCGGGCTGTGCGAAGCGAACGTCGATTCGATGATGGCATCCTTCGAGAAGAAGCCAGCCGTACCGATGATCGTGCCCGGAATGCCGAGACCCGTAATAGCGACCGTACCGATGAGCATCATCCAGTAGGTTACCGGGATCAGCTTGCGCAGGCCGCCCATGCGACGCATGTCCTGCTCTTCCGACACGGAATGGATAACCGAACCGGCGCAAAGGAAGAGGAGCGCCTTGAAGAAGGCGTGCGTGAAGAGGTGGAACACCGCAGCGCCGTAAGCGCCGACGCCGAGAGCCACGAACATGTAGCCCAACTGCGAACAGGTCGAATAAGCGATAACGCGCTTGATATCGTTCTGCACCAGAGCGACCGTTGCCGCGAAGAATGCGGTGGTGGCGCCAATGATGGTGACAACCAGAAGAGCCGTATGGGACAGTTCGAAGATCGGCGACATGCGCGCAACCATGAACACGCCCGCGGTCACCATGGTTGCGGCGTGAATGAGAGCCGAAACCGGCGTCGGGCCTTCCATAGCGTCTGGAAGCCAGGTGTGCAGCAGAAACTGCGCCGACTTACCCATCGCGCCCATGAACAGGAGCAGGCAGACAACGGTCAGCGCCGTTTCCTTGTGCAGTTCATGGCCGAGGAAGTTCAGCACGACCTGACCCGCATCCGCAGCGCCTTCTGCCGGCAGATAATTGGCGGCGGCAGCGAAGATCGTGTTGTAATCGACCGACTGGAACAAAGCAAACAGGCCGAAGATGCCGAGCAGGAAGCCGAAGTCACCGACGCGGTTGACGACGAAGGCCTTCATGGCGGCAGCATTGGCCGAAGGCTTCTTGAACCAGAAACCGATCAGAAGATAGGACGCCAGACCCACGCCTTCCCAGCCGAAGAACATCTGGACGAGATTGTCCGACGTAACCAGCATGAGCATCGCGAAGGTGAACAGCGACAAATAGGCGAAGAAGCGCGGACGATGCGGATCATGGTGCATATATCCAATCGAATAGATATGCACGAGAGCCGAAACCGAGTTCACGACGACGAGCATGACGCCGGTCAGGGTATCGACACGCAGCGCCCAGTCGAAGGAAAGCGCACCCGAGGTGACCCAGTGCAGCACCGGAATGCGCACAGTTTCGCCGTCGCCCATCGGAATCTGGAAGAACACGATCCATGAGCAGATCGCGACGATAACCATAAGGCCGGAAGTGATGTATTCACTCGCTTTCGCGCCGATCTTATTGCCGAACAAGCCAGCAATAAGAAAGCCGATAAGCGGAAGGAAGACGATCGCGTAGTAGAGCATTTGCCCGTCAACCTTTCATAACATTGACGTCTTCCACCGCGATGGAACCGCGATTACGGAAGAAAACAACGAGAATTGCCAGACCGATGGCCGCTTCGGCAGCCGCAACAGTCAGAACGAAAAGGGCGAAGACCTGCCCGACCATGTCGCCGAGCTGGCTGGAGAACGCCACGAAGTTGAGATTGACCGAAAGCAGGATCAATTCGATCGACATCAGGATAACGATGACATTCTTGCGGTTCAAAAAGATGCCGAAGACGCCAAGCGTGAACAGGATGGCCGAAACGGTCAGATAATGAGCGATACCGATTTCCATATGCTTATCCTTAGATGCCTTTGCCCGTTTCGACCTGCTTGATCTCGATCGCCGTTTCTGGCGTGCGAGCTACCTGAGCCGGAATGGACTGGCGCTTGACATTCGGCTTGTGCCGCAGCGTCAGAACGATGGCGCCGATCATCGCGACCAGAAGGACGAGACCTGCAACCTGGAAGTAGAAGACGAAGTCGGTGTAGAGAATGTCGCCCAGAGCAGCGGTATTGGACCGCTCGGCGATATTCGGGATCGGCACAGCGCCCTGCCCCAGCTTCGGAGCAAACATGTTGCTTGCGAAGACGAAGATCAGTTCGCCCAGCAGGATCAACCCGACCAGAGCGCCGACCGGCGCATATTGCAGCGCACCGCGCTTCAGTTCCGAGAAATCCACATCCAACATCATGACGACGAAGAGGAAGAGAACCGCCACAGCGCCGACATAAACGACGAGCAGGATCATGGCGAGGAACTCAGCCCCGGTCAGCAGGAACAAAGCTGCCGCATTGAAGAATGTGAGGATCAGAAACAGCACCGAATGCACGGGGTTGCGCGCCGCAATCACCATGAACGCGCTTGCGATCATGATGAAAGCGAACAGATAGAAAAACGCTGCCGCAATACCTGTCAGCATGGGGATCCCCCAACACCTTTCCGTGAGCAAAGCCCTATTGCTTTGCCCGCTTTATTCATAAACTCTTGTTCGAGCATCGGACTGACCGAAAATTCGATCTGACGCTCGAACTGATCGGGAGCCCGATCAGCGATAAGGCGCATCCATCGCGATATTGCGCGCGATTTCGCGTTCCCAACGGTCACCATTGGCGAGGAGCTTGTCCTTGTCGTAGTACAGCTCTTCGCGCGTCTCGGTGGCGAATTCGAAGTTCGGACCTTCGACGATGGCATCCACCGGACATGCTTCCTGGCAGAAGCCGCAATAAATGCACTTCACCATGTCGATGTCGTAACGCACCGTGCGGCGGGTGCCGTCGTTGCGGCGGGGACCGGCCTCGATGGTGATGGCCTGCGCCGGGCAGATTGCCTCGCAAAGCTTGCAGGCAATGCAGCGTTCTTCACCATTGGGATAACGGCGCAGCGCGTGTTCGCCACGGAAGCGCGGTGAAACCGGGCCCTTTTCATGCGGGTAGTTCAACGTCGCCTTCGGCGCGAAGAACTGGCGCATGGAAAGAAAGAACGCGCCGACGAATTCCTTGAGAAGGAGCGATTTGGCTGCTTGAGCAAATGTTGCCATTGTTTTTACTCCTTACGCCAGACCGAAGACTTTGAGGAAGGTCGCGGTTGCGACAACCATGAAGAGCGAGATCGGCAGGAAAACCTTCCAGCCCAGACGCATCAGCTGGTCGTAGCGGTAACGCGGTACGAAAGCCTTCACCATGGCGAACATGAAGAAGCAGAGGCAGAGCTTGAGCATGAACCAGATGATGCCCGGAACCCAGTTGAGGAACCATACGTCGACCGGAGGCAGCCAGCCGCCGAGGAAGAGCGTGGTCATCAGGGCGCACATCAGCGTGATCGCCACATACTCGCCGAGGAAGAACAGAAGGAACGGCGTGGACGAATATTCGATCATATGACCGGCCACAAGTTCGGATTCAGCTTCGACAAGATCGAAAGGCGGACGGTTCGTTTCAGCAAGCGCCGAAATGAAGAAGATCACAAACATCGGGAACAGGCAGAGCCAGTTCCAGTCGAGGAACGAGGCAGGCAGGCCAAGCATGGTGCCAAAGCCTGTATTCTGCGAAAGCACAATGTCGGTGAGGTTGAGCGAGCCAACCGTCAGCAGAACGGTAACGATCACGAAGCCGATGGAGACTTCGTAGGAAACCATCTGCGCGGCAGAGCGAAGCGCACCGAGGAACGGGTACTTCGAGTTGGAGGCCCAGCCGCCCATGATCACGCCGTAAACTTCAAGCGAAGAAATGGCGAAGATATAGAGGATGCCGACATTGATGTTGGCGATGGCCCAGCCTTCATTGACCGGGATAACGGCCCAGGTTGCCATTGCGAGAACGGCGGAGACGAAGGGCGCAAGGAGGAAGACACCCTTGTTTGCGCCCGACGGAATGATCGGTTCCTTGAAGACGAACTTCAACAAGTCGGCGAAGGCCTGGAACAGACCCCAGGGACCAACAACGTTCGGGCCGCGACGAAGCTGTACCGCCGCCCAGATCTTGCGATCCGCGTAAAGCAGGTAAGCGACGACGATCAGCAATACGACGAGCAGAACGACCGACTTCAGCGCCATGATCAGCGCGGGTAAGACGTAAGCTGCAAAAATTCCTTCCATTGTTCCGTCTCTCTCTCGCTTACTCGGCTGCCTGTTGGAAGCCGCCAGCCGCGAGCGCCGAGCATTCGGCCATGACGGCGGAAGCGCGCGCAATTGGGTTCGTCAGGTAGAAGTCCTTGACCGGGGAAACGAAGGCTGCGCCGCCGCCCAGGTTGGTTGCCCCATTTGGAGCCTTGCCTGCCAGCGCAACGAGATCGTCAGCGGAAGCAGGCGTGATGGTGTCGATGGCCGCCATATGCGGATAGTCTGCATAAAGCTTGGCGCGAAGCTGCTGCAGGCTGTCGAACGGCAGGCGCTTGCCAAGGCTGTCCGAAAGAGCGCGCAGGATTGCCCAGTCTTCCTTCGCTTCGCCCGGTGCGAAACCGGCGCGGCTGCCAAGCTGCACGCGACCTTCAGTATTGAGCCAGGTGCCCGACTTTTCGGTATAGGCTGCGCCCGGCAGGATCACGTCGGCGGCATGTGCACCGGCATCGCCGTGCGTGCCGATGTAAACGACGAAGCTCGAACCCTTCCGGGTCATGTCGAGTTCGTCTGCACCGAGCAGGAACACCACATCCAGATTGCCCAGCATATCGCCAGCTGCCTTGCCGCCCTCACCCGGTACAAAGCCGATATCCAGAGCGCCAACGCGCGAAGCGGCAGTGTGCAGAACGGAGAAGCCGTTCCACTCATCCTTGATCGCGCCGACATCCTGAGCGAGCTTGGCGGCGGTCGCCAGAACCGCACGACCATTTTCGCCGGCGAGCGCGCCCTGACCGATGATGATCAGCGGGCGTTCTGCCTTGGCCAGCACATCGCGGAAAGCGTTCGTGCCAGCGGCGACGGATGCCAGTGTGTCGGCGCCTGCGCCGAGATATTCGTAATTGTAACGCAGTTCAGCCTGTTCGCCGATCAGCGCGACCGGGAAATGGCCCATGCGCTGACGCTTGCGAATGCGTGCGTTCAGAACGGCAGCTTCAACGCGTGGATTGGAACCGATGATGAGCAGAGCATCAGCGTTTTCAATGCCTTCGATCGTCGCGTTGAAGAGGTAGCTAGCACGACCCAGAGCCGGATCAAGGGCTGCGCCATCCTGACGGCTGTCGATATTGGCGGAGCCGAGCGAAGCCATCAGCCCCTTCAGCGCATAGATTTCTTCAACCGAAGCCAGATCGCCTGCAACAGCGCCGATCTTATCAGCCGACGTTGCTGAAACCTTGGCGGCGATAGCGGAGAAGGCTTCCGGCCAGCTTGCGGCGACCAGACGGCCATCCTTGCGAACATAAGGACGGTCGAGGCGCTGAGTGCGCAGGCCGTCCCAGATGAAGCGGGTCTTGTCGGAGATCCACTCCTCGTTCACCGCTTCGTTGACGCGGGGCATGACGCGCATCACTTCACGGCCACGGGTATCAACGCGGATGTTGGAACCGACCGCATCCATCACATCGATGGTTTCAGTCTTGTTCAATTCCCACGGACGCGCCTGGAACGCATAAGGACGCGAGGTCAAAGCGCCAACCGGGCAAAGATCGATCACGTTGCCCTGCAGTTCCGACGTCATGGCGCGCTCGAGATAGGTGGTGATCTCTGCGTCTTCACCACGTCCGATCAGACCGAGTTCGGAAATGCCAGCAACTTCGGTCGTGAAGCGGACGCAGCGCGTGCAGTGAATGCAACGCGTCATTACCGTCTTGACGAGCGGGCCGATATATTTGTTTTCGACAGCGCGCTTGTTCTCGCGATAGCGCGAACCGTCGGTGCCGAAAGCCATCGCCTGATCCTGCAGATCGCACTCGCCGCCCTGATCGCAGATCGGGCAATCCAGCGGGTGGTTGATGAGCAGGAATTCCATCACGCCTTCGCGGGCCTTCTTGACCATTGGCGTGTTGGTGAAGATTTCAGGCGCTTCGCCATTCGGGCCGGGACGCAGATCGCGCACGCCCATGGCGCAGGATGCCGCCGGCTTCGGCGGTCCACCCTTCACTTCAACCAGACACATACGGCAATTTCCGGCGATGGAAAGCCGTTCGTGGAAACAGAACCGTGGCACCTCAGCGCCTGCGGCTTCGGCAGCCTGAAGGAGCGTATAGTGATCGGGTACTTCGATCTCCGTGCCGTCAACCTTGATCTTTGCCATCGCTTGTCCAAACCTGCGGCTTGTGCCGCATCTTCCAGATCGTAAAACTTTGCACCTGCCCTTGTATTGGCATGGCCTTTTCCGAAAACCGCTGGGCACTTTTCGGGGCCATGCCCTGGCGGGCAGGCATCGCACAACTCACTCAGCCGCTTCCAGACGGATATTGCGGCTCTGCACGGCGTTGCGTGTATAATCATCAATGCGCTTTTCAATTTCCGGACGGAAATTGCGGATCAGGCCCTGAATCGGCCATGCAGCCGCGTCGCCAAGCGCGCAGATGGTGTGACCTTCAATCTGCTTGGTCACGTCGAACAGCATGTCGATTTCGCGCTTCTGCGCATTGCCCTTGACCATGCGTTCCATGACGCGCCACATCCAGCCGGTGCCTTCACGGCACGGCGTACACTGGCCGCAGCTTTCATGCTTGAAGAAGGCCGACAGACGGGCAATCGCCTTGATGATGTCGGTGGACTTGTCCATGACGATCAGGCCACCGGTGCCGAACGACGATTTCTTGTCGCGCATGCCGTCGAAATCCATGATGGCGTCCATCATGTCTTCGCCCTTGATAACCGGGCACGATGCGCCACCGGGAATGACAGCCAGCAGATTGTCCCAGCCGCCGCGAATGCCGCCAGCGTGCTTTTCAATCAGTTCGCGGAACGGAATGCCAAGGCCTTCTTCTACAACGCAAGGCATGTTCACATGACCAGAAATCTGGAACAGCTTGGTGCCGACATTGTTCGGACGGCCGATGGACGAGAACCATGCACCGCCGCGACGCAGGATCGTTGGCGCAACCGCAATCGATTCCACGTTGTTCACGGTGGTCGGGCAGCCATAGAGACCCATATTGGCCGGGAATGGCGGCTTCAAGCGCGGCTGGCCCTTCTTGCCTTCAAGGCTTTCGAGCAGCGCAGTTTCCTCGCCGCAGATATAAGCGCCAGCGCCGTGGGTGACAAAAATGTCCATATCCCAGCCGCACTTGTTGTCCTTGCCAAGCAGACCGGCTTCGTAGCATTCGTCGATGGCTGCCTGCAGGGCTTCACGCTCACGCATGAATTCGCCGCGAATATAGATATAGGCAGTGTGTGCGCCCATGGCGCAACCGGCGATCACGCAGCCTTCAATCAGCGTATGCGGATCGTGGCGCAGAATTTCGCGGTCCTTACAGGTGCCCGGCTCGGATTCGTCGGCGTTGACGACGAGGTAATGCGGGCGACCGTCGCTTTGCTTGGGCATGAACGACCACTTGAGACCCGTCGGGAAGCCAGCGCCGCCACGGCCACGCAGGCCCGACGCTTTCATCTCGTCGATGATCCAGTCACGACCCTTCTCGATGAAACCCTTGGTGTTGTCCCAATGGCCGCGAGCCATGGCACCCTTGAGGGAGCGATCCTTGAAGCCGTAAATATTGGTGAAGATGCGATCTTTATCAGCCAGCATGTCTCACCTGTTTCCGTTCGTGTTTGCGAATATCGAAGTCATCATACCGGCTTCTTTCCGAATACCTTGATGTATTCCTCGACGCCGCCCTTGGCCAAAGCCTTGGCTTGCTTCACCCAGTCTTCCCGCTCGATGCGACCGTGGAAGCTGAGATAACCGTCAACCCATTCGCGCTCGGCCTTCTTCCAGGCGGCAACCTGTTTGAAGGTGAAGATGCCGAGTTCATGCAGAGTTTCTTCAATCTTCGGACCAACGCCGGAGATCAGCTTCAGATCGTCAACCGCTTCCGGGCGCTCTATGGCGACCGGACGATTGGCATCGTCAAGCTTGAATGTCTGTGTAGTGTCAACCGAAGCAGCCTTTTCAGCGGCATTCGACACCTTGACGTCCGAAGGCGTCTTCAGAGCCGGATCGGTTTCTGGCGCATTGGTGACCGGCTTGGCAGCGTTGGACGGCGCGGCCGCCTTCGCAGCTTCCGCAGCCTTTTCCTCGGCAGCCTTGGCTTCGGCTTCCGCCTTGGCCTTTGCTTCCGCTTCGGCCTTTGCCTTGGCGGTCGCGGCATCCGATGCCTTGCGAGTTTCGAGACCGATCTGCTTGTAATCCAGATCTTCGGTCAGCGACGTCAGGCCGTTGACCGGATTGGACGTTTCACGGCCAATCTGCGGGCCCGGCTTAACGGTGTCGCCCTTGCCAGCTTCAAAGGCGTCGATGATTTCGGCGAGGCGTTCCGGCGTCAGATCTTCATAAGCATCCTTGAAGATCATGACCATCGGCGCATTGGCGCAAGCGCCCTGGCATTCCACCTCTTCCCACGACAGCGTACCGTCGGCATTGAGCTCGAACGGATCGTGGTTGATCTTGTGACGGCAGACATCCATCAGCGCTTCCGCGCCGCGCAGCATGCATGGCGTGGTGCCGCAAACCTGAATGTGCGCGCGCGTGCCGACCGGTTTCAGCTGGAACTGCGTATAGAAGGTGGCTACTTCCAGAACGCGGATCAGCGGCATGTCGAGCATGCCTGCTACGTGTTCAATGGCAGCTTTCGTGACCCAGCCGTCCTGCTCCTGCGCACGCATGAGCAGCGGAATGACAGCCGACTGCTGACGGCCATCGGGAAATTTTGCGATCGTCTTGTGCGCCCATGCCTGATTTTCCGCGTTGAACGCGAAAGCGGCTGGCTGGACAGCATCATCTGCGAGACGGCGAACGGACATCAGCGGTCAACCTCACCAAACACGATATCGAGCGAGCCAAGAATTGCCGACACGTCAGCCAGCATATGGCCGCGGCACAGGAAATCCATGGCTTGAAGATGGGCAAAGCCCGGAGCGCGCAGCTTGCAGCGATAAGGCTTGTTGGAGCCGTCCGAAACGAGGAAGACGCCAAATTCGCCCTTCGGGGCTTCAACTGCTGCGTAAACTTCACCGGCAGGCACATGGTAGCCTTCCGTGTAAAGCTTGAAGTGGTGGATGAGCGCTTCCATCGAACGCTTCATCTCGCCGCGCTTCGGCGGCACGATCTTGTTGTCCGTATTGGAAACCGGACCAACGCGTTCCTTGCCGAGAAGCAGGTCAACGCACTGGCGCATGATACGGGCCGACTGGCGCATTTCTTCCATGCGGATCAGGTAACGGTCGTAGCAGTCGCCATTCTTGCCGATTGGAATATCGAATTCCATCTCGTTGTAGCACTCGTAAGGCTGCGACTTGCGCAGATCCCATGCAGCGCCCGAACCGCGAACCATAACGCCCGAAAAGCCCCAAGCCCATGCATCTTCCAGAGACACCACGCCGATATCGACGTTACGCTGCTTGAAAATACGGTTTGGCGTGATGAGATCGTCGAGGTTCTTCAGCGTGACCATAAACGGGTCGATCCACTTGCCGATATCCTCGACAAGCTGATCCGGCAGGTCCTGATGGACGCCGCCCGGGCGGAAGTAAGCCGCGTGCATACGCGCGCCGCAGGCGCGTTCGTAGAACACCATCAGCTTTTCGCGCTCTTCGAAGCCCCAGAGCGGCGGCGTCAATGCGCCAACGTCCATGGCCTGCGTGGTCACGTTCAGCAGGTGGTTCAGGATACGGCCGATTTCCGAATAGAGAACGCGGATCAGCTGGCCGCGCTTCGGCACGTCGATACCCAGAAGGCGTTCGACGGCAAGCGCATAGGCGTGCTCCTGATTCATCGGCGCGACGTAGTCGAGGCGGTCGAGATAAGGCACAGCCTGAAGATAGGTCTTGGCTTCCATCAGCTTCTCGGTGCCGCGATGCAGCAGACCGATATGCGGATCGACGCGCTCGACGACTTCGCCGTCGAGTTCAAGCACCAGACGCAGCACACCGTGCGCGGCAGGGTGCTGCGGACCAAAGTTGATATTGAAATTGCGGACCTGAGTCTCAGCCATGTTCAGCTTCCCGTCGCTCAGTTCGTCTTTGCCTTCTCATCGCCCGGCAGGACGTAATCCGTCCCTTCCCATGGCGAGAGAAAATCGAAATTGCGGAATTCCTGACGCAGTTCGACAGGTTCATAGATGACGCGCTTCAACTCGTCGCTGTAACGCACTTCCACAAAGCCGGTCAGCGGGAAATCCTTGCGCAGCGGATGGCCTTCGAAACCGTAGTCGGTCAGAAGGCGACGCAGATCCGGATGACCGGAGAACAGCACACCATACATGTCGTAGGTTTCGCGTTCGTACCATTCGGCGCCAACGAATACCGAAACCGCCGACGGAACCAGCGTGTCTTCATCGGCCTGAACCTTGACGCGGATGCGCTGGTTCTGACGCGGAGACATCAGCTGATAGACCACATCAAAGCGATTGGCGCGCTGCGGATAGTCAACACCGGAAATGTCCGTCAGATTGACGAACTGGCACTGCACATCGTCACGCAGGAAGGTCAGAACGCTGATAAGGCTCGTCACGGGTACGCAAAGCGTCAGCTCGCCATAGGCCAGCTTCGCCTCTTCGATTGCATCGCCGAGGCGTTCCTTGATGTAGCCGGAAAGTTCACCGAGAGCTTCTTCGCTCATTTCCCTAAGTTCCTTATTTAGAACTCACACTGCACTTGCCTTGGGAGACTTTTGGGAGAAATCCCACGCGGCGGTGTCAGTCGAACCCTAACAAAACCTGTATGGCGCAAACCGGTCCAGGGACCGGATTAACGCTCGATCGTACCCGTGCGGCGGATCTTCTTCTGGAGAAGAAGAATGCCGTAAAGCAGTGCTTCTGCAGTCGGCGGGCAGCCTGGCACATAGATATCGACCGGAACCACGCGATCGCAGCCACGAACCACCGAATAGGAATAGTGGTAGTAGCCGCCGCCATTGGCGCAGGAACCCATCGAGATCACATAGCGCGGCTCTGGCATCTGGTCGTAGACCTTGCGCAGAGCGGGCGCCATCTTGTTGGTCAGCGTGCCTGCAACGATCATCACGTCGGACTGACGCGGAGACGCGCGCGGCGCGATACCGAAGCGTTCGGCGTCATAGCGCGGCATGGAAATATGCATCATTTCCACGGCGCAGCATGCGAGACCGAAGGTCATCCACATCAGTGAACCGGTGCGCGCCCAGGTGATCAGAGCGTCAGCGGATGTGACGATGAAGCCCTTGTCGGACAGTTCGCTGTTCAGATCGTTGAAGAAAGCATCGTCGGAGCCGACAGGCTTGCCCGTACGCGGGTCAAGAATGCCCTTCGGCTGCGGAGCCACGAGTGTGGTGTTGGCTGTGGTCAATCCCATTCCAGCGCTCCTTTCTTCCATTCATAGATGAAGCCGATGGTCAGGACGCCAAGGAACACCATCATCGATGCAAAGCCGAACCAGCCGATGGAACCGAAGGACACAGCCCACGGAAACAGGAAGGCAACTTCCAGATCGAAGATGATGAAGAGAATCGACACGAGATAGAAACGAATGTCGAATTTCATACGGGCGTCATCGAAGGCATTGAAGCCGCACTCGTAAGCCGAAAGCTTTTCCGGGTCCGGCTGTCTATATGCGACGAGGAACGGCGCAACCAGAAGGGCTACACCGATTACCATTGCGATGCCGAGAAAGATGACAATCGGCAAATAGGAACTTAAAAGCTCGTTCATGATCCTTTATCCGGCTTGAATACGAGGCTGCGCCGCCTGTCATAAGCTTTTTGAAGCCCACGGCCATGCGACACATTGCATCTGTTGCAACCTCGTCGCCCCAAGCAGCTTCAAAAGGCATGCCGTGCGAACTAAGCGCTTTCGCGGGGACGGTTAGCGCAGCCCGCGTTGAAGCGCAACCCCTCCAGCGCCTTCAGATGGGCATAGACGGGCCGAGATGCTTAATAAGGCGTCGCCTCAGGCCCGAATAACCCGGCTGAACCCGTTCAGCCCCGTCCTGGCGCTTGTAAGATCATAATTTTGTGAGGCACTGTCTCATGATGCATTCTCGCTGACAACAGCAAAGAGAATCAACGCATATATAAATAAAGCGCGCTTACATGCCCTTTTCCGCGCCGCAGAACTTGCGATGAATATAAGCGCGACGCACGACAATCGAGCTCCCTCCCCAACATAGCAAGCGCCTCGTCCGAAAAAAGCCATGCGTGACATGCGCAAAATTTGTTTCGTGCGGACGGCAATGTGGAGAATGGAAATGGTCCGGCAGCGTTTCAGTGCGCCAAGCCATGCCTTCAGATCGCCGCCGCACACTTTATCATGAGAGTATTGTTTGGAACCGGAATCGAAAGGAGGTCACATATGCAGCATTTTCTGCTCGCCGGCGGCGACCTTCTGGTGATCGGCGTGATCGTTCTCTCGGTCGCCTATCTCTCCTGGAAACAATTCTCCCGATAGAAGAACGCTTTCTCAAGCATTTGAACCTGCCGACAGGTCAAATCCGTCTGCGCAGTGTCTTTTGTCATCTCTGTGAGGAAGTTTGGCAAATGGCGTGGAGCGCCACTTTCGGTTCAACAGTGCATTTAATTTTGTTGAAGGAAAGTGGCGCGAGTGACGGGGCTCGAACCCGCGACCTCCGGCGTGACAGGCCGGCACTCTAACCAACTGAGCTACACCCGCGCATTTTTTAAAGCCCGTAGGCTTCGGTCACCACCGGCGTTTCCGTCGGTGTGAGCGGTCGTTTAAGGGGTTCGCACACAAGTGTCAAGCGCATGTTCGGAGAAGAATTACGATATTCTGCAATTCATTCACGAGCTGTGCAAAACACCCCGAAAACACGTCGCGAGAATAGGCCCAAGGCGCAGCAATACGCAAACGCTAGCCCGATATGAAGTACGACAGGGGAAGTCAATGAGGAGGCGTGGAGCGCCACTTTCAGTTCAACATTATATCTTATTGTGTTGAAGGAAAGTGGCGCGAGTGACGGGGCTCGAACCCGCGACCTCCGGCGTGACAGGCCGGCACTCTAACCAACTGAGCTACACCCGCGCATTTTTTAAAGCCCGTAGGCTTCGGTCACCACCGGCGTTTCCGTCGGTGTGAGCGGTCGTTTAAGGGGTTCGCTCACAACTGTCAAGCAAGTGCTCGAAAGAAAGCAAAAGAATTTTCGTCTTTCTTTCAAAATGCCAGTTTTCCCGGCTTTTTCAAAGACATCCTGTTATCCACATTCTCCTGCTGCCGCCACAAAAAAGACGACCAGCGCGATGAATCACCTGCTGTTTCGGATTATCCGCCCGCTCTCCGCATTGTGCGATTCCAAATCCCGCACAGATAGGCGTCAGGAAGAATGTAACTGTGGTGTTACGCGACAATTCTCTCTATTCAATGTATCTATGCCTGTCCCATCCTTTTAGCCGCCAAGGCGTGCAGAAAACGGATCGGGATAATATCAAGATCGAGTTGCGATAGACTGGCTGCTGCAAAAGCAGATGGAAAGGAATTGAGATGAGCTGGACACCCCATGGACAACACCTGATAGCTGGCGAGTGGGTTGCGGGGGAGACGACTTTTGCCTCGACACCGGCAACGGGTCCATCGCATGAATTCGCAGTCGGCACGCCTGCTCTCGTGGCGCGCGCCTGCGAAGCGGCAGAAGACGCCTTCTGGACTTATGGATATACAAGCCGCGAAGAACGTGCCCTCTTCCTCGAAGCCATCGCCGACGAAATCGAAGCGCGCGCTGCCGCCATCACCGAAATCGGCACGCAGGAAACCGGCTTGCCAGGGGGACGCCTTGAAGGCGAGCGCGGACGCACCACCGGCCAGCTGCGCCTTTTTGCCAGCCATATCCGCAAGGCTGACTATCTCGACCGTCGCGTCGATGAGGCCCTGCCCGACCGCAAGCCTGCACCACGCCCGGAAATCCGCCTGATGCAGCGCCCGATCGGCCCGGTTGCCGTTTTCGGTGCTTCCAACTTTCCGCTCGCTTTCTCGACCGCTGGCGGCGACACCGCAGCGGCGCTCGCCGCAGGCTGCCCGGTCGTTGTGAAAGGCCACTCGGCGCATCCGGGAACCGGCGAAATCGTCGCCGACGCCATTCAAGCCGCCATCATCAAGACCGGCATGCCGAAGGGCGTATTCAGTCTCATTCAGGGCGGCGACCGCAAGGTCGGCGAAGTGCTGGTCACGCATCCGCTTATCAAGGCTGTCGGCTTTACCGGTTCGCTTGGCGGTGGCCGCGCTCTGTTCAATCTGTGCGCTCAGCGCCCCGAACCGATTCCTTTCTTCGGCGAGCTTGGCTCGGTCAATCCGATGTTCCTGCTGCCGGAAGCCATGAAGGCACGCGCGACGTCGCTCGGCGAAGGCTGGGCCGGGTCTTTGACCATGGGCGCCGGTCAGTTCTGCACCAATCCCGGCATCGCCGTGGTTATCGACGGTTCGGACGCCGACAGTTTTGTGCAGTCCACGCGCCGCGCTCTGGAAAAGGTCGGGCCGCAGGTCATGCTGACCGATGGTATTGCCAAGGCCTATCAGGACGGCAAGGCGCATTTCGACAGCCGCAACTCCGTCAAGCCGGTGCTGACCACCGAAAGCAAGGGCCGCGAAGCTTCGCCCAATCTCTATGAGACCACCGGTGAAGCCTTCCTCGGCGATCATACCATCGGTGAGGAAGTGTTCGGCCCGCTCGGCGTTGTCGTGCGCGTTAAGTCGGTTGATGACATGGTGCATCTGGCCAAGGGCTTTGAGGGCCAGCTGACGGCAACCTTGCATATGGACAAGGACGACACTGCCGCAGCCCGCAAGCTTCTGCCGGTTCTGGAGCGCAAGGCTGGACGTGTATTGGCCAACGGTTTCCCGACCGGCGTGGAAGTGGTCGATTCGATGGTTCATGGCGGCCCTTACCCGGCCAGCACCAATTTCGGTGCAACCAGCGTCGGAACCATGTCCATCCGCCGCTTCCTGCGCCCCGTCAGCTATCAGAACATCCCAGCCGATGTGCTGCCTGCTGACCTTGCTTAAATAAACAGACGAGATGCAGATCTAAAGTCTCAAAAAGCTTTGGTCTGCGTCTCGTCATGAGAGCATACGGCCGCACCTGTCTCAAAAGTCCAAGTCAGTCGGCATGAACCGTTTCCGCAAGCCGCGCACGTTCGCGCAAGCGGAAGCTGCGAGGTGTTTCTCCGGTGAAGTTCTGGAAGAACCGCGAGAAATAGGCCGGGTCGGAAAAGCCCAGCGAATAAGCGATGTGCTGCACCGAAGAAGGCATTGCGACGAGGTCGCGCTTGGCCGTGTCGATCAGCTTATGCGCAATCATATGTTGTGTCGTTTCTCCCGTCAGCCTTCGCACCAGCCGGTTGAGATGGGTGGGCGACAGGCCCAGAATATCGGCATAAAAGGCCACCGGACGATGTTCCCGATAATGACGGTCGATCAGTTCCAGAAGTTTTTCCACGCGTGCGTCGCTATAAGCCGCGCGCCCGTTTTCAGCTTGTAGCTCGCTCAATGCCGGACGTGAGACGAGAACAATCATCGTCTTGAGCATGGATTCCAATATACTGTTTTTATATGGCTTTCTGGAATGAAACTCCATTTGAATGCGATCGACTGTCAGAGCAGCCAGCGCGCAATCTTCCGCTGAAGCCTCCTCCATCCCAACAAGGCGCGGCCCGTTCAGCCAGGCCGCAAAGGCGCTCCCCGGACGGTCGCTGACAAAGGGCATCTGTGGGCGCAGAACCGTAATAATATGGCCGGTAATATCGCGCGAGAATGAAAACCCGTGATTGAATCCGGGTGGCACAAGAATAGCGCATGGCGTGCGAAAACTGTGAACCACGCCATTGAAACTGGCATTGCCCGCGCCGCCCTGAATGTACAGGAATTGAAAGAAATTCTCGTGACGATGCAGCTCGATTTCAAACTGATGCAGGCTGGATCGCGAGTAAAGCGTTTCGCAATGCAGCCAGAAATCCGGCTTTTTGTCGGTTCCCTCCCCGTATAGCTCGTAGGTAGGAACATCAATGCGCATCATTCTTCCTCTTCAACTGTGTTCGATTTGTACAATTTATTGCAGCAAGAATCCATTGCCAGTCTGCGGTGGTTTCAAAGAATAAAGGGCATTCGTTGCGTTGGGAGGAAATCATGCGCACCAAAGTCGCCATTATCGGTTCGGGTCCGTCGGGTCTTCTGCTCGGACAGCTCCTGACGCGCGCCGGTATCGATAATGTCATTCTCGACCGCGCCAGCGAAAGCTATATTCTTGGCCGTGTTCGCGCCGGCGTGCTGGAAGAAGGTACTGTTCGCCTGATGGAAGAAGCTGGCGCCGCCGAACGCCTGCATCGCGAAGGCCTGCCGCATGACGGCTTCTCTCTCGCCTTCGACGGACGTAATCATCGCATCGATCTTCATGCACTGACCGGCAAGCGCGTGACCGTCTATGGTCAGACGGAACTGACGCAAGACCTGATGGATGACCGGCACAAATCCGGCACGGTCGGCATTTATGAAGCCGCGAATGTCACACCGCATGATTTTGACGGCGCGATGCCTTACGTCACCTACGAAAAGGATGGCGTCACGCATCGGATCGACTGCGATTTCATAGCCGGTTGCGACGGTTATCACGGTGTGAGCCGCAAGTCGGTGCCGGAAAAGGCCATCACCGCTTTCGAAAAAGTCTATCCGTTTGGATGGCTTGGCATTCTGGCGGATATCCCGCCGGTCGATCATGAACTGATCTATGCCAATCACGAACGCGGCTTTGCATTGTGCTCGATGCGGTCGGAAACCCGCAGCCGCTATTATCTCCAGTGCTCGCTGGATGAAAAGGTCGAGGACTGGAGCGACGACCGCTTTTATGATGAATTGCGCCGGCGCCTCCCCGAAAATCACGCCGGATCCTTGGTGACAGGCCCTTCATTCGAGAAATCCATCGCCCCGCTTCGCTCCTTCGTCGCTGAGCCGATGCGCTTCGGAAAACTGTTTCTCGTCGGCGATGCCGCCCATATCGTGCCGCCAACGGGTGCCAAGGGCCTCAATCTGGCAGCCAGCGACGTCCACTATCTCTTTGAGGGCCTGCGCGAGTTCTATCTCGAAAATTCCCGAGCGGGTGTCGATGCCTATTCAGCGAAAGCATTGGCGCGAATCTGGAAAGCGGAACGCTTTTCGTGGTCGATGACGAAGATGCTGCACCGCTTCCCGGACATGGAAGCCTTTGATCAGAAGGTGCAGGAAGCGGAGCTGGACTATATCAGCCATTCCCATGCGGCATCGACCGCACTGGCGGAAAACTATGTAGGATTGCCGTTCTAAATATAAGCAATCTGACATCCGGCGCGCCCTCTGCACCTCCATAGCGCGCCCTCATGCTTATCAATACGCATCAGGCTTGAACGCGAGGATATATCTGACTCAAATCCTCCCAAGAAAGTCTGTGCGCAACGGCGTTGATTCATTTCTCGGTTGGACATTTCTATAACCAATCAGTTATGATTTCGACCAACAATATCATTTTACATAAACAATCAGATCGACATTCTATTGCGTATCCTGAAAGGCGTAAAACGGCTTTCCGAAAGGATATGCGTCAGAGCAAAAGCCGAGACGGACCGAGCGGATACCATCCGGTCGGAACGCGCTCTTTAGAAAGGTCATTCCCTGTGGCGCTGCGACGGTCAGGTGCGGGAATGGTGGGCAACTGGGAGGAGACTATGAAGAAATTGGCACTCACCGCATTGGCGGTTTTGTCGCTCACTGCATCCGCGGCTTATGCCGATGCGGTCAAGGTTGGCGTTATCGGCCCGTTCTCGGGACCGTTTGCCATTCAGGGCAAGAATTTCAAGGCCGGTATCGACGCCTATATGGCCGAACACGGCAATAAGGTCGGCGATAACACGGTGGAAGTCGTCTATCGCGACGTACCGCAGGCCGATCCAGCTCAATCGAAGGCACTGGCGCAAGAGCTGGTCGTCAAGGAAGGCGTGCAATATCTGGCAGGCTTCTATTTCACGCCTGACGCCATGGCCGTCACGCCGATCCTGAAGCAAGGCAATGTGCCGATGGTGGTGATGAACGCCGCCACGTCCGCAATCGTGACCAAGAGCCCCTATGTGGTGCGCACATCGTTCACGACTTGGCAGACCTCCACGCCTATCGCCAAAGTGGCAATCGACAAGGGCGTGAAGAGGGTCATCTCTGTCGTGAGCGACTACGGTCCTGGCGTCGATGCTGAAAATGCCTTCAAGGCCGCGTTCACCGACGCTGGCGGCGAAGTGGTCGAAGCCATTCGCATGCCGCTTGCCACCAATGATTTCAGCCCGATCATGCAGCGCATCAAGGATTCCGGTGCGCAGGGCGTTTTCGCCTTCCTACCGTCTGGTCCCACCACGCTCGGTTTCATGAAAGCCTATGTCGATAACGGACTGAAAAATGGCGGCGTACAGCTTTTTGCGCCGGGCGACCTGACGCAGGAATCCGATCTTCCCGCCCTCGGCGAAACAGCACTCGGCGTGCTGACCACCTTCCATTACGCGATTTCGCACGATTCTCCGGAAAACAAGAAGTTCGTTGAAGAAGCAGGCAAGGCCATCGGCAATACAGCCGAATTGTCCTTCCCGTCTGTCAGCGCCTATGACGGCATGCATGTGATCTACAAGATGATCGAAGCAACCGGCGGCAAGAAGGATGCGGAAAAGGCTGTGGAAGCCGTTAAAGGCATGGAATGGGTCAGCCCGCGCGGCCCGGTTTCCATCGACCCGGAAAGCCGTCACCTGACGCAGAATATCTATCTACGTGAAGTCGCCAAGGCGGAAGACGGCACCTACTACAACAAGGAAATCCAGACCTTCGAGAAGCAGGGCGATCCAGGCCTCAAGGCCAAGTAATTCACCTGCTTCGCGATTCAGCCCGCCTTATATTCCAAGGAATATGAGGTACTTGCGCTCCCGGATCGTTCCGGGAGCGACTTTCTCTCCGCCGTCGGGTGAAAGAATCAATCTAGAGCGGTTCCGGTTAAAACGGAATCGTGGAACCGCTCTATCTATTTGTTTTACGCATTATCCTACGCAAAACCGCTACGCATTTTTGCCGGATATGCTCCACTAGGATTACTCAATGCAGACTGTGCTCAGCATTGCTGTCGATGCCCTCGCCTATGGCATGGTGCTTTTCGTCATCTCCATCGGCCTTTCCGTCACCATGGGCCTGATGCGCGTTGTCAATCTGGCGCATGGCGCCTTTGCGATGATCGGCGGTTACTTTGCTTCTTATGCCGCGCACCAGCTTGGTCTAAACTACGGTTTTGCCATTATCATCGCCGTTATCGGCACGATGATCATCGCGGTGCCCGTGGAACGCCTGCTCTATCGGCGCGTTTATGGCGCGCCGGAGCTGACGCAGGTTCTGATGACCATCGGCATCACATTCTGCATCATCGGCCTGACAAACTATATTTTCGGCCCGACGCTCAAAACCATTCCGCTGCCGGAAATGCTGCGCGGCTCGATTGATCTCGGCTTCCGTTCTATCGCCAAGCATCGCGTTTTCGCCATTGGCTGCGGCCTCGCCGTTGCCGCTGGTCTCTGGTATATCGTCGAGCGCACCGCCTTCGGCGTGAAGCTGCGCGCTGCTGTCGATAATGCAAATATGGCTGCCGCGCTCGGCGTTCGAACCGAAATCGTCTACGCGGTCAGCTTTGCACTCGCCATCGGCCTTGCCGCATTTGGCGGCGTCGTCGGCGCAGAACTGCTGCCGGTCGAACCCTATTACGCGCTGCGCTATATGGTGACGTTTCTCGTGGTCGTGTCTGTCGGCGGCGCTGGTTCCATTCCTGGCGCACTCATCGCCTGCCTCCTGCTTGGAGCCATCGATACGACGGGGCGCTATCTCGCGCCAGAATATGGCGAATTCTTCTTCTATCTGGCGGTGATCGTGATCGTTACCCTGTTTCCACGCGGTCTTGCCGGAAGGTTGGCCAAGAAATGACCGACATGTCGCAAACTCTTCCCCAAAGCCGCAATTCCTACGCAAGCCTGATCGGAGTCATCGCCATCATCGTGGCCAGCGTTATCGGCTGGTTCCTGTTTCCCGATAATCTGGCGCTGCTGACCCGCATCATTGCGATTGCGCTTCTCGTACTCTCGCTTGATCTCGTCACCGGCTATTGCGGCATCGCAACGCTTGGCCATGCTGCATTATTCGGCGCGGGAGCCTATGGCGCGGGCATTGCCGCAGCGCATTTCGGCGTGACCGATCCGCTCCTCATGACGCTGATCGGTCTCGTCGCTGGCGCCGTCACGGGGCTGGTTTCAGGCGTCGTCATCTTGCGCGCACACGGATTGGCGCAGCTCGTTCTGTCGATTGCCGTTGTGCATCTTTTCCATGAAGCCGCCAACAAGGCGTCCAACTGGACCGGCGGCAGCGACGGCCTGAGCGGCATTTCGCCGGATCCGATCTTAGGCGTCTTCGAATTCGACCTCTATGGGCACACCGTCTATATTTACGGCGTCATCCTGCTGCTCGTATCCTTCATTTTCCTGCGCTATGTCGTGCGTTCGCCTTTCGGGATGCTCTGCCGCGGCGTGAAGGAAGACCCGATCCGTATTCATGCCATGGGCGCGTCGGTTCATTCGGCGCAGCTTCGCATGTATGTCATTTCTGGTGCCATTGCCGGTATCGGCGGCGCGCTCAACGCCATTTCCACGCAGGTCGTGGGTCTCGACAGCCTCAGCTTCACCATGTCGGCGGAAGCGCTCGTCATGCTGGTTCTGGGCGGCACGGGTACGTTGTTTGGCGGCCTGATCGGCACCGTCGTCTTCATGTGGTTTGAAGATCTGGTTTCTGCGGCCAATCCGTTTCACTGGCTTACCATGGTTGGCGCATTGCTGATCCTCGTGGTGCTGTTCGCCCCGCGCGGTCTCTACGGCACCGCCGTCCATTATTTCGAGAAGCGGAAGGCGCGCAACGCATGAGCACCGTGTTTGAAGTTTCAAAACTGCGCAAGAATTTCGGCGGTCTGGCGGTCACAAACGACGTTTCGCTCAGCATGGCCAAGGGCGACCGCGTTGCCCTCATCGGACCTAACGGCGCAGGCAAGACCACATTCGTCAATCTCGTGACCGGCAACCTTCCAGCCACCTCTGGCACAGTGACTCTCGGCGGCGAGAATGTCTCGAAGCTCAACGCCATGCAGCGCGTGCGGCGCGGTCTGGTGCGCTCGTTCCAGGTCACGCGGCTCTTCTTCGACATGACGCCGGAAGAACACGTCGCGCTTGCGATCCTGCAGCGCGAGGGCAAGACGGGCCGCATTCTCGGCGATTACCATAAAATGCCGGGCGTGATGGATGAGGTGCGCGATATTCTCGATACACTCGGCTTGTTGCCGCTCAGCCAGCTGCGGGTGAGCGAGATCGCTTATGGCCAGCAACGACTGCTGGAAATCGCGCTGGCATTGGCGTTGCGTCCAAAGGTGCTTCTGCTGGATGAACCCGCTGCCGGTGTGCCGCAAAGCGATACAGGACGCATCGAAGAAGCGCTCGACCGTCTGCCCGCCGATCTGGCCGTCCTCATGATCGAGCACGACATGGATCTGGTTTTCCGCTTCGCAAAACGTGTGGTCGTTCTGGCCGCGGGAACTGTCATTTTCGACGGACTGCCGCAAGATGTCGTGCAGGATAAGCGCGTTCGTGAAGCCTATCTGGGGAGCTATGCGCAATGAGTGCAGCCTCACTTGAAATCCGCAACCTCTCTTCCGGCTATGGCCCTACGCGGGTCATTGAGGACGTGTCGTTCAAAGCCAAACCCGGCTCACGGCTGGCCATATTGGGGCGCAACGGCGTCGGTAAGACCAGCCTATTCGCAACCATTGCAGGACAGACCCGTCGCTATGGCGGCGAAATTCTGTTGGGCGGCCAGAATATTACAACGCTACCATCAGCTGCCCGTGCGCTTGCCGGTCTTGGCTATGTGCCCCAGACACGCGATGTTTTCCCGACCCTCACCGTGGAAGAAAATCTATTTGTGGGCTTGAAGAAACGTCCAAAGGACGCGCTTGAGGAAGCCTACGCAATGTTCCCACGCTTGAAGGAGCGGCGGCGCAATCTCGGCTCACAGCTTTCCGGCGGCGAACAGCAGATGCTGTCGACGGCACGCAGTATTCTCGGCAAGCCGACGGTGCTGCTACTGGATGAACCGCTTGAAGGGCTTGCACCGGTCATTTGCGAAGAGCTGATGGCAGCATTCTCGACGCTGGCGCAAAAAGGCGACATGACGATCCTGCTCGTCGAACAGCGCATACAGAGCGCGCTCGATTTTGCGGATCATGTCATCATTCTGGAGCGTGGCCGCATTGCCTGGTCGGGCACGTCCAAGGAACTATCCGACGATCATAATGCTGTCGAGGAATATCTTGGCGTCGGCGGACTTCATTAGCCATTTCGATACATAGGGGCGACCGATCGGCTTTGCTCGGACGCCCCGACAATGCGCTGTAGTCAGGCTTCACGCCATTGTCTTGGAAGATATGCGACCGGACCGTGGTGTTCCTTTTCTCACTGGTCCTTGTCACTACCGTCGCTAGCTCTATTTGCCATGCGGGATAGCCTCCCAAATCATTGGGATTCTCAAGGAGAAACCGCGATGGCATTTATTCAGACACAGGACGGAACTGAAATCTTCTACAAGGATTGGGGGCCGAAGGACGCGCAGCCCATACATTTCCATCATGGCTGGCCGCTCAGTGCGGACGACTGGGACAATCAGATGCTGTTCTTCCTCAAGGAAGGCTTTCGTGTTGTCGCGCACGACCGGCGAGGACATGGCCGTTCGAGTCAGGTTAGCGATGGTCATGATATGGATCATTACGCTGCCGACGCGTCAGCAGTTGCGGAACATCTCGATCTTCGCAACGCCGTTCATATTGGCCACTCGACAGGCGGCGGACAGGTCGCACGCTATGTGGCAAAGTTTGGTCAACCGCAGGGCCGGGTCGCTAAGGCGGTTCTGGTCAGTTCTGTCCCACCTCTGATGGTTAAGACGGCCAACAACCCCGATGGAACACCTATCGAAGTGTTCGATGGTTTTCGTTCAGCGCTTGCCGCCAATCGGGCGCAGTTTTTTATCGATGTGCCCTCTGGTCCTTTTTATGGATTTAATCGTCCGGGCGCAAAGCCATTGCAAGGCGTTATCGATAACTGGTGGCGGCAGGGCATGATGGGAAGCGCCAAGGCACATTATGAAGGGATCAAAGCGTTTTCAGAAACGGATCAGACAGAAGATCTGAAGGCTATAACGGTTCCAACGCTCGTCTTGCAAGGCGACGATGATCAGGTCGTTCCTTATAAATGCGCGTCTATTCTGCAGGACAAGCTGCTGCAAAACAGCAAATTAATTATCTATCCCGGCTTTTCGCACGGAATGCTCACGGTCAATGCAGATGTGATCAACGCTGATCTGCTTGCTTTCATTCGCGGATAACCACAATGCTCGCCGGAGATTCTCCGGCGAGAATTCTTGACCTGAGCAGGTGAGTTGGAATAGGCGACCTAATGTTCCCCTTGAAATTGTTCAATGAACGCATCCAAAATATAAGATTTTAATTTCAAGGGGGTAAATGGTGGGCGATGAGAGACTCGAACTCCCGACATCTTCGGTGTAAACGAAGCGCTCTACCAACTGAGCTAATCGCCCGACTGATTTGTCAGTCGCGTGAGAGCCGTTTAGGCAATTCGCGCGCCAAGCGCAAGCGCAAAATTTGCCAATTCGTATAGTTTCGGCCTTTTTTCCAAAATGACCGAATCCGGTGCCCTCTCAACTGGCGAACTCTCATTAGCTGCGCAGGACTCCTGAGGAAATCGGAAGCGTTTCTACGCCAAGAAATATCGCCCACACACTCAAGAGACAGCCGAAGACATGGGTTAACGTGCAAATATGACGCTAACTTAAAAATTAAAAGAAATTAGTTCTATTATATTCCATTTCACTAATTAATCTTTCTTGAATTTTCTCAGTTTGAAAAATCGCATTATCTCGCCGTGTATTTGAAACACGGAGAGGAAATATAATGCGTAATGTCTTTCGCAATTCTTTGACCGGTCTTTTTCTCGGGGCAAATCTTACCGCTGCCTTGGCACAAGCTACGCCCGAACAGATGGAAATGGCCTATAATGCCGCCCGCAATCAGCTTGGTGTCCTGACCTATTGCAAGGACAAGGGCTATACTGATGGCGCAGCCATTGAAATCCAGAACAAGCTGCTTGGAATGATCCCTCCTCCAGCCGACACCTCCAAGGCTGAAGCTGCGGAAGAGACCGGTAAGCAGGGCAAAGTTTCCGCCATGGGCATGGAACAGGATATCGCCACCAGCGCAAAGGCGCAGAATGTTTCCGAAGAAAAGCTGTGCCAGACCATGGCGGACGCCGTGAAGCAGGCCGGCGCGCAGCTCCCGAAGTAAACACTGCTCTACCAACGAAAATAAACCCCGCTTAGGCGGGGTTTTTGTTTGCTCAATCCTTGCGCTGCGGAAATGATCTCCCAGCCCTGATACTTGCGTTCAAAGCGTCATTTCAGCAATTTATTAAGCATACAGGGCACTTAGCTTCTGTTTACCATGCAACTTAAGAGCGCAAAAAGAATTGCCCGTGTAATTTGCCCCCAGGTCAAGACGACCAGCTAATAAAAGCAGAGTCTCAGGAGCAACACATGTCCAAGCTTTTCTCGCGTTTTCGCAAAAACGAATCCGGCGCAACCGCTATCGAATACGCGCTGATCGCAGCATTGATGGCAACGATCATTATCGCCGCTTTCACCAGCCTTGGCACCACGATCAAGGACAAGTTTACAGAAATCGGCACTACAATTTCGGGTGCTAAGTAAACCCTGAAGCTAGACGCATCACTAGCTATCGGATAACAAAGCCGCCCTCAGGGGCGGCCGTTTGTTTTCCGGACCTGAGTTACGATTGCGAATTTTCTATTCTTGCCGCCGCTGTTCATAAGCCGCGAGATAGCAATCTCAGCTATCACACCGTAATCTTTAGTGATTTTGCCGCTTGTTGCTGGTTCTGCATAATCTTGGTTGAAAGAATGTTTGGCAAATGATGCAACATTCAACGATGCACAGCGTTCGAGCTTTGAAGGAGCGAAGGCCATGTCATTAAAATCACTTCTGATCGCCGTTGGCATAGGCATATCGGGACTAACGCTCTCTGGGTGCGTGTCCGAAGGCTACTATGGAAGCGGTGGCGGCTATTACGATCCTTATTATGTGCAGGGCAGCTATATCGGCACCGGCGTAGTCTATGACAGCAGTCGCTATCGGAATTACCCGCGTTATTATCGGGATTCACGCTACCGCGATTACCGTTATCGTGATCGGGATCGTCGCCCAAACTACAACAGACCAGACCGTCCGCGCCCGCCGCAGGGCGAAAGACCTCGACCTCCGCAGGCCGAGCGCCCATCGCAACCGCGCCCGGATGTAAGGCCGCCTTCGGGAGGCGATAGGCCGCGCGCTTATATTAGAAGAGGCTATGAGCCGCGATAGATCGAGAACCAAAAAGGCTGCGAATTTCGCAGCCTTTTCTTTGGTCAGAACTTGATCACATATTCCTTGCGGGTGGTTTCCAACACGTCCCAACTGCCCTTGAAACCGGGCCGGATAACGAAACTGTCGCCCGCCTTGACTTCCCGGCTCAATCCGCCGTCCTCGCTCACAATCGAGCGACCGGAGAGGATGTGACAGAACTCCCATTCGTCATATTCGATCCGCCATTTGCCGGGTGTACTTTCCCAAATGCCGGCAAAAAGCGTGCTCTCGGCGTTTTCTTCCAGATTCCATGTCCGGAATTTGGGATCACCGGAAAGAACGCGCTCCGGCAAGGGAGCGCCCTCTTCCGGTTCAATGCCTGTCAAATCGAAGTCGAGAAACCGACTCATCCAATCAGACCTTGGCCAGAGCCTGTTCGATATCGGCGATGATATCGTCGGCATCCTCGATGCCGATAGAAAGACGCACAACGTCTGGACCGGCGCCAGCCGCCACTTTCTGCTCATCGCTTAGCTGGCGATGCGTGGTGGAAGCCGGATGGATCACCAGCGAGCGGGTATCGCCGATATTAGCCAGCAGAGAGAACAGGTCCAGGCTGTCCACAAATTTCACACCTGCATCGTAGCCACCCTTGAGGCCGAAGGTGAAGACCGAGCCCGCACCCTTCGGCGAATATTTCTGCTGAAGCGCGTGATATTTATCATGCGGCAGCCCGGCATAGTTCACCCAGGACACTTTCTCGTGGCCATGCAGCCAGGTTGCAACCTTCTGGGCATTGTCACTATGGCGTTGCATGCGCAGCGGCAACGTTTCCACACCGGTCAGAATCTGGAACGCATTAAATGGCGAAATTGCCGGACCGAAGTCGCGAAGCCCAAGAACACGTGCCGCAATCGCAAAGGAGATATTGCCGAAGGTCTTGTGTAATTCCAGACCGGCATAATCCGGGCGCGGTTCGGTCAGAAGCGGGTAATTGCCCGACTTTGCCCAGTCGAAGGTTCCACCGTCGATGAGAATACCGCCCATGGAATTGCCATGGCCGCCAATGAACTTGGTCAGCGAATGCACCACGATATCCGCACCATGCTCAATCGGGCGCACGAGATAAGGAGACGCCAACGTATTATCGACGATCAGCGGCAAGCCATGCTTGTGGGCGATTTCGGCAATCGCTTCGATATCCACGACGATGCCGCCCGGATTGGCAAAGCTTTCAATGAAGATCGCGCGCGTCTTATCATCGATCTGCTTGGCAAAATCGGTCGGGTTGGTGGCATCGGCCCAGCGCACCTGCCAGCCAAAAGACTTGAAGGACTGACCGAACTGGTTGATAGAGCCGCCGTAGAGCTGTCGCGCAGCGACGAAATTATCGCCCGGCTGCAACAGGGTATGGAAAATGAGTAACTGCGCCGCATGCCCGGATGCCGTTGCCACGGCCGCAGTGCCGCCTTCCAGCGCTGCGATGCGCTCTTCGAGCACTGCTGTCGTCGGATTGGTAATGCGCGTATAGATATTGCCAAATGCCTGTAGCCCGAACAGGGCAGCGGCGTGATCCGCGTCTTCGAACACGAAAGAGGTCGTCTGATAGATCGGCGTTGCACGTGCGCCGGTCGTTGGATCCGGCTTTGCGCCTGCGTGAACGGCCAGTGTTTCTATGCCGGGTGAGCGTTTGGACATCTATTCCTCCTGATAACGAATGCCACTCTTCGAGGCGGACGTTAGGCTTTGCCAAAAAGAAAGCAAAGGAGGAATTTCTCGAGCGGAAGCAAAACACGAAAATTTATTTCGACTTCAAACGCTTATCCTATCAAGCGCGGATATTCTATCGCCGGACAACGATCCATGACGACGTTCAGCCCAGCCTCTTCGGCACGCTTGCCCGCTTCTTCATGAACGACACCCAGCTGCGTCCATAGAACCGACGGACGCTGCTTCATGGCGAGGACCTCATCGACAATTCCCGGCAGCGAATAAGGCTCGCGAAATACATCGACCATATCGACCGACTCTTCGATATCGGATAGACGCGCCACAACGCGCTGGCCATGGATTTCCTTGCCGACCTGCCCCGGATTGACCGGAATGACGCGGTAGCCCTTGGCAAGCAGAAACTCCACCACGCCATTGCTGGGGCGCTCGGGTTTCGGCGAGGCGCCAAGAAGCGCTATTGTTTTGACGGATTGGAGAATGTGGCGAATCTGTTCGTCAGACGGATTGTTCATTTTTTTCCTCACCTGTCTCGACTGCGTGACTGTGTTTATCGTTTGCACGAGCGGATGCCGCTTGCAACACGATGGTCCACGCTTCTATTCCTATAGAAATTGGGAGGATTGGATGAATATCAATATGGCACGGCACACAACCTTGGCACCGGTGATGGATATCGATGACCTGCGCGCCTTCATGAAGCGCGAGTTTCCGCAGCTTGGTGACAGTTTCGAGATCGTCGCGATCGATGAAGGCTCCGCCACGATGCGCCTTCACGCCGATGAGCAACATTTGCGCCCCGGCGGCACGGTTTCCGGTCCTGCGCTTTTCGCGCTGGCCGATGTTGCGGCCTATTCGGCAATTCTGGCGCATATTGGGCCGGTCGCGCTTGCGGTGACGACCAATCTCAATATCAATTTCCTGCGCAAGCCCTCGCCCGGTGCGGTAGAAGCTATTGCGCGGCTTCTGAAACTTGGAAAACGCCTCGCTGTCCTCGATATCAGCCTGACCGACGGCGTGAACGGGGAACTGGTAGCCCATGCAACTGCGACCTATTCAATCCCGCCTCGCTAAAACAACTGCAAAAAGATACGGTATTATAATACCAAATATACAAGCCATTGATTTCATTTATCTTTTAAAATCATCGCGCAAAAGCAGGACTTGACGGCGGGCCCGAGTTTGTGTATCGACCCGCCGGAAGCGCGCGAAAACTATCTTTTGCACGCCCGTTCGGGTTGGATAGCTCCAACACAAGCAACAAAAAAAGCCCTGATACAAGATCGGGGATTAGTCTAAGGAAGACTTCAATGGCAACTTTTTCTCAGAAGCCGGCTGAAGTGGTGAAGAAGTGGGTACTGATCGACGCCGAAGGTCTCGTCGTTGGTCGTCTCGCAACCATCGTCGCCAATCGCCTGCGTGGCAAGCACAAAGCAACCTTCACCCCGCATGTTGACGATGGCGACAATGTCATCATCATCAATGCCGACAAGGTTGTTCTGACCGGCAAGAAGTACACCGACAAGGTTTATTACTGGCACACCGGCCATCCGGGCGGCATCAAGGAGCGCACTGCTCGCCAGATTCTCGAAGGCCGTTTCCCCGAACGCGTTCTCGAGAAGGCTATTGAGCGTATGATCCCGCGTGGTCCGCTCGGCCGTCGCCAGATGAAGAACCTGCGCGTTTATGCAGGTCCGAACCATCAGCATGAAGCTCAGCAGCCGGAAGTCCTCGACGTCGCAGCGCTGAACCGCAAGAACAAAGGGAATGCATAATCATGGCTGAGCAGCTCAACTCGCTCGAAGAACTCGGCACCGTTGCCAAGACCGAAGCTGCCGCTCCGGTTCACGTCCAGAAGCTGGACGCACAGGGCCGCGCTTATGCCACCGGCAAGCGTAAGGACGCCGTTGCACGCGTTTGGGTCAAGCCGGGTTCCGGCAAGATCACCGTCAACGACAAGGAATTCGAAAAGTACTTCGCACGTCCGGTCCTGCAGATGATCCTCCAGCAGCCGATCATCGCTTCGAACCGCGCTGGCCAGTTCGACATCGTTGCTACCGTTGCCGGTGGCGGCCTGTCTGGTCAGGCTGGTGCCGTTCGTCACGGTATCTCGAAGGCCCTCACCTACTACGAACCGGGCCTGCGCACGGTTCTCAAGAAGGGTGGCTTCCTGACCCGCGATAGCCGCGTCGTCGAACGTAAGAAGTACGGTAAGGCCAAGGCTCGCCGTTCGTTCCAGTTCTCCAAGCGCTAACGCGCTTAGGGCCAGTTCGCCAAGCGCTGGCCCGCTTCAAGGCAAATTCCCAAGCGCTACGGCGCTTGGGACTCAATTTCCAAACGGTATTATTTCTGTCGTCGGAATATGTCAAAAAAGCGAGCCGCAAGGCTCGCTTTTTTGGTTTTTACCGCCCTCCGATCCCTATTCAAAGGAGCCTAATTTACACTATTCTTATATTATTTCTAGTATTTTTGGTTCATACTTTTTATCAGGATACTGATTTTGACATACATTCCCAATAGGAAAGTCAATATTCTATTGACTTTTTTCACGGCTGTTCAATTTTTGCTTTCTACTGCAGCTTACTCTCAGAGTATTACCGACAATGACGACAAGACCTATTTCAACAGGGCCATCATTTTTGGCGACAGCCTGAGCGACAACGGTACATTTGCTGATTGGATCACGCGCTTCAAAGACCACATCACGACAGATGGACGTTTCAGCAATGGGCTTGTCTGGAACGAATATCTTTTCCGTACTCAGGAAAGAGGGACTAAATTCCTTCCAACTCGCCAGCCCGTTGGTAATTTCGGCAGCAATACCCCAAACCGCGATACCAATGTGAACTACGCCATCGGCGGTACAAAGTATGAAAGCAGCGGTTTACCTGGAATAATTCCATCTATTGCGGAAGAGGTAAGCGAGTTCATTCGCGGGGATAAGGCCATTTCTCCTCAAACCATCTCCGCCCACAGCATCGTTTCTCTATGGGCAGGCGGCAATGATGCTCTGGATGCGATCCAACACGGTGAATCCACCCGAGTAAAGGCTGCATTCAGCGGAGATGAATTATCCAAGGCACTGGAACGGCTTTACCAAGTGGGTGGGCGGCAGTTTCTGGTGCCCGATATGCCCGATTTTTCGAAAATTCCACGCTATGCAAATAAGCCCGGCGTCTATGCCCACGAAGCAACAGAAGATTTCAACAAGACGATTGCCAACAGTATCGCTGCCTTTAAAAATAAACATCCAGACGCCGTGGTCTATGCCCCCAAAGTGGTCGACATACTCGATCTGGTCGTGAAATATCCCGGCATTTTCGGCTTTTCGAATGCGACCGGCAGTTGCGTCGCGGACGCTGCATGCTTTGACCAGTCGAGAGGCTCCGCCCTGCAGAATGAGTATGTTTTCTGGGACGATATTCATCCGACCACGCGGACACACAATTACATTGCCAACTATATGCGGGAATATTGGGCAAACCCGGAATTGGCAGGCTTTTACGTTCGATCCCCTGAAGGGTTATTCACGACCGAGCGCGATATCTTCTCTCCAACAACCGATAAAATCGTGACAGGCTATCTGGACGGGAACAGAGCGCTATACAAGGTGAATCCTGGAAAGCTGACGCTGATCTGAGATAACACTTATACCGGCAACAGCTTCGTGCGTGAAGGTGGACTGGAGCTTGGCAATGGCGGTAAAAACGGCTCCATCATTGGCAATGTCGACTTGATGCAGAAGGATGCGTTTCTGTCCTTCAATCGCAGCGATTTGTACAATTTCGACGGCAAGATTACCGGCGATGGTCGCGTGCAGCAGGTCGGACATGGCACCACCGTCTTTCGCGGTTTCAATAAACACAACGGCGGAACCGACATTTATGCCGGAGAATTGATGGTCAACGGCTCTATCACCTCTCCGGTTCTGGTTCATACGAAGGGAACGCTGAGCGGCACAGGCTTTACCGGCAGCGTAACGGCAGACAATGGTGCCCGCGTTTCACCCGGTGATTACCGTTCGCCCGGCATGAAGCCATTGAACGTCAAGGGCGATATCGATCTGAAAGCTGGCAGTGTCCTCGACGTCAAGGTTGACGCCAACGGCAGCACTTCGGCTCTTTATGCAACCAATCGGGCCATGCTCGCAGGCGGTATTAAGTTCGGCGGAGATCCAAAACTGACAGTCGATGAGATATCGGCACGTCTGGGCAAGAGCAATGTGTTCCTGAAAACCAACAACGGGGTCAATGGCCGCTTCAGCGAAGTTCTGCCCACATATCACTTCATTACGGAAAATCTTCAGTACCGGCCCAATGAAGTCGAAGTTACCTTTGCAACACCGGGCAAATCATTTGCCGACTACGCGGCGACCAACCAGCAAATCAGAGTTGCTCGCGCCGTGCAGCGACTTAGCCACGACAACAAGCTCTATAAAAACGTGCTCGTTTCAAGGATGGAAGAGGTCTGTCAGAAGCTTATACTGAGCTGTCCGGCGATATTTACGCATCCACACTGACATCGCTCCTTTACGACAACCAGCTGTCACGCGAAGCCGTGACACAGCGTATGAACGATCTGTCCGATAGTCGCTTCACTCATTCGGCGAACGCGCTCAATGCACCCCTTCAAAACGGCGTCTGGGGACAGGCCTATAATTCGAGGGCCCGTTTCCAGAGCGACGGCGAAGCGCAAGGCATGAGTCGCAGCGCCACAGGCTTCATCACCGGCATTGATGGCCAGATGTCCGATCATTGGCAGCTCGGTCTCTTCACCGGCTATATGCAATCGTCGCTCAATAGCGGCCTGTCGTCTGCGAAGGTCGATAGCTATCAGATCGGCGCCTATGGCGGCTATGCATGGAAAAACTTCAACTTGACCTTTGGTGGCAATGCCAATCTGCACGACATCGACAGCAAGCGGACGATCCGCTTCAAGGAAGTCTCGAACGATAATCGTGCAAGCTACAAAGCCAACAGCTTCCATGGATTTGCGGAACTGGGCTACAATATCGATACCAGCCTGGCGCTGCTGGAGCCTTTTGCGGGCATTTCCTATGCCTATGCAAAAACCAACAGCTTCACGGAAAGTGCGGCGGTGACCGCCCTCTCCGGCTCTGGCGCAAACAGCGATCTGCTGAGCAACTATCTTGGCATACGCCTCTCGAATAACTATGCGCTCTCCGAAACCAACAGCCTCAACACCAAACTGGCGCTTGGCTGGCAGCATAATAGCGCCGACCAGCCGGAAACCACGCTGCGTTTCAGCGACGGTCCCGGCTTCATGGTTGAAGGCCTGCCGCTCGACAAAAACATGTTCTATGCACAGGCCGGGCTGGACCTCAATCTGGCGCACAACACGTCTCTCGGAGTGCACTACCGCGGACAATTCGCAAACAAGGCGCAGGATCACGCAATCAGAGTGAACCTTGCAGTCAACTTCTAACGCACCCGCAAGCTATTATCGCTTTAAACAAACGGAAAGCGGGCCTTCGGGCCCGTTTTTTGTTATGGATTTCAGGAATCAGCCAGCCAGGAGCCAGCACGATGTCGTCCGACCGCTTTGCCCCAACACCGCAGCCACCTTATTACGTCGTCACCTTTGCCTCGCAGCGTATTGGCGACGACGAGGGCTATGGGGATACGGCCGTGCGCATGGCCGAACTCGCAGCGCAACAAACCGGATATCTTGGCGTCGAAAGCGCCCGCGATGCGGAAGGCTTCGGCATTACAAATTCGTTCTGGGCGGACGAAGACAGCATTCGCGCTTGGAAACGTGAAGTGGACCACCTTGTGGCGCAAAAGCTTGGCCGCCAGCAGTGGTATGAGGCCTATCGCGTGCGCATTGGCCGTGTCGAACGCGCCTACGGCTTCGACCGCGATTAAAACCTCTTCCCAATTTCTCAACTGACCGGTTATAGAAGTCTGAGCTTCATCGGGAACGGCCATGCCATCCAAGACCATCGATCACGCATTTACCGCGCGCAGCCTGACCAGCGCTGCGACCGACCCGACCCATGCGGGTGTGCTGTCTTTCATGCGGCGGGTCTATACCAAGTCGCTCAAGGGCGCGGAGGCTGTTGTCTGGGGCATTCCGTTCGATGCCGCCGTGTCCAACCGGCCCGGCGCACGTTTCGGCCCACAGGCCATCCGGCGTGCATCGGCCATTTTCGACAACGACCCGCAATATCCGTTCCAGCGCGATCTTTTCGAGAATCTCGCCGTCATCGACTATGGCGACTGCCTGCTCGACTACGGCAATCACTACAAGACACCTGCCACGATTGAACGCGAAGCGGCAAAAATCCTTAAATCCGATGCGTTTTTGCTGACGCTTGGCGGCGATCACTTCGTGACTTGGCCGCTTTTGAAAGCCCATGCTGCGAAATACGGCCCGCTAGCGCTGGTGCAGTTCGATGCGCACCAAGATACCTGGTTCGATGACGGCAAGCGGATCGACCACGGCTCTTTCGTTGCCCGCGCCGTTCGTGACGGCATCATCGACCCGGAACACTCCATTCAGGTCGGCATTCGCACCCATGCGCCGGACGATTGCGGCATAAAGATCATTTACGGCCACGAAGTTGAAGACATGACGGCGGCAGAAATTGCCGACGCCATTCTAAAGCGCACTTCTGGCAAGAAGACCTATCTGACATTCGATATCGATTGTCTGGATCCGGCCTTTGCGCCCGGCACGGGCACACCGGTGGCTGGCGGCCCTTCATCCGCCAAGATGCTATCGATCCTGCGCAAGCTCACGCCGCTTGACTTCGTCGGTGCGGATGTGGTCGAGGTTGCACCAGCTTATGATCATGCCGATATTACGGCTATCGCTGGAGCCACAATCGCAATGTATTATCTGGGCCTGCTGGCAGAACAGAAAGAACGACGATGACGGCGCCGCTTTTGCGCGGTTGAGAAATTGATTCAAGCGGTTGAAAAACCGATTCCGGAATTTGTCGTAACTTTATGAAATCAAAGGCAAAAGCATGAAACCGAAAATCTTCATCGATGGCGAACACGGCACTACCGGCCTGCAGATCCGCAGCCGTCTGGCCGAGCGCGACGATCTTGAAGTGATTTCAATCCCGGAAGCCGAGCGGCGCAACAAGGATTTGCGTGCCGATTATCTGCGCTCTGCCGACATTGCCATCCTGTGCCTGCCCGACGATGCGTCGAAGGAAGCGGTTTCCCTGCTTCGGGATCACAACTCGACCCGGATCATCGATACGTCCACTGCATTCCGCGTGCATCCGGAATGGGCCTATGGTTTTGCCGAACTGGCCAAAGGCCAGCGCGAACGCATCGCCGAGGCGCGTCTCGTCGCCAATCCCGGCTGTTATCCGACCGGCGCGATTGCGCTCATTCGCCCGCTGCGTGACGCGGGCCTGTTACCGTCTGACTATCCGGTCTGCGTCAATGCCGTTTCCGGCTATACCGGCGGCGGCAAGCAGCTGATCGCGCAGATGGAAGACAAGAACAATCCGGACTATCTGGCCGCCAACAACTTCCTTTATGGCCTGCCGTTGCATCACAAGCATGTGCCGGAACTGCAGCTGCATGGTCGCCTTGACCGTCGCCCGATCTTCAGCCCGAGCGTCGGGCGTTTCCCGCAGGGCATGATCGTGCAGGTTCCGCTGTTCCTGAACGAGCTTGAAGGCAAGCCGTCACTGGCAAAGATTCATGCAGCCCTGAGCGCGCATTATGCCGGTCAGGACATTGTCGAAGTCGTGCCTTTGGAAGAATCCAGCAAGCTGCCGCGCGTCGATGCGGAAGAGCTTGCCGGCAAGGACGGCATGAAGCTCTTTGTCTTCGGCACCGAAGGCGACGATCAGGTCAATCTGGTCGCCCTGCTCGACAATCTCGGCAAGGGCGCTTCGGGTGCCGCTGTCCAGAACATGAACCTCATGCTTGGCAAAGCCTGATGGTGACTGAACCGGTATTCCCCGGCAAATGGAATGTCGGTTCGTTCGAACCACTGGCGGATACGCATTCAAGCCTCGTCTGGAAGGTCGAACGCATCGATCATCCGGGCGAGGTTTTTGTTATCAAGCAGCTGAAACCCGCCGGAATGGAGGAAATGCGCGGTGCGCATTATCTGCGCTGGCAGGATGGGCACGGTGCGGCGCGTCTGTACGATCTTGAAGGCACATCGATGCTGCTCGAATATGCGGGCAGTTATCATCTCGATGAACACCTCAAAGACGGCCACGATGCGGATTGTCTGGTGATTTTTGGGCGGATTTTGGAAGCATTGCATACACCCTCGCCCGAGCCTGTACCGTCAGACCTGCAACCACTCGACAAGCATTTCTCCGGCCTTTTCGCGGCCGCAGACCAGACACCGCTCTACGCGGAGGCAGCAGCGCTTGCAAAAGAGCTGCTGGCGACACCGCATCAGCCTATTCCGCTGCATGGCGACATCCACCACGAAAACATCCTGCGGGGACCACGCGGGTGGCTTGCCATCGATCCGCACGGGTTGATCGGGGATGCAGCTTTCGATGCCGCCAATATCTTCTACAATCCACTGGATCGTGACGATCTTTGCCTCAACCTTGACCGTGCAAAGCGCATGGCGGAGCATTTCGCGCCGATCACCGGTCGCGCGCCGTCCTATATTCTCGATTATGCCTTTGCCTATGGCTGCCTTTCAGCCGCGTGGCACCGCGAGGACGGCAATAATGCCGACGAAGCGCGGGAGCTGAAGATCGCCACCGCGCTGAGATATTTGCGCCGGATCGCTTATCCCGCGTAAGCACCCTTGGTGGCGCGCCAATGGGCAACCGCGAAAGCCAGCACGATCAGCGCGACGAACTGATGCGTCAGGCCCATATGCAGCGGCACGCTCATCAGCAACGTTCCGATGCCGATGACCGCCTGCACCAGCACCAGGCCGAGAAGCACAATCGTGCGGCGCGCATGGGTGGTGCCCGGCGCATCTTTCCACACCTGAACGGCATGGAGAACAGTGAGAACCAGCACCGTATAGGCGAACATGCGATGCACGAACTGTACGGTTTTCGGGTTTTCGAACAAATTGCGCCACCATGGCGACTGGATGAACAGATCGGACGGGATGATCGCACCATCCATCAAGGGCCAGGTGTTGTAGGTGAGACCGGCATGCAGCCCGGCAACCAGACCGCCGAGATAGATCTGCACCAGAACGGCAAAGACCAGCCATCCTGCAAAGCGCTGCACCGATCGCTCCGCCGGGCGCTCCGTATAGGTCACAAGTCCTCTCGCAATGTAGAAGACCGCCGTAATGATCACGCAGGCCGTGGTAAGGTGGATCGCAAGCCGATACTGGCTGACACTGGTCAATTCGCTCAGGCCCGATGCGACCATCCACCAGCCAATGGCGCCCTGAAACCCGCCCAATGCCAGAAGACCCAGCATACGGTATTTCAGCCCGCCCTTCAGACGGCCCGTCGCCCAGAAGAAAGCAAGCGGCACCGCAACCAGAAAGCCGACGAAGCGGGCCAGCAGGCGATGCGCCCATTCCCACCAGAAAATATACTGGAACTCTTCAAGGGCCATGCCCTTGTTGATTTGCTGATATTGCGGGATTTGGCGGTATTTATCGAACTCTTCCACCCATTCCGCATGATTGAGCGGAGGGATAACGCCATGGATCGGCTTCCATTCGGTGATGGAAAGGCCAGAACCGGTCATGCGCGTGGCGCCGCCCACCATGACGATGGCGATCAGCACGACGAAAACCGCATAAAGCCAGTAGCGCACAAGACGCCGGTCGCGTTCGTCCTTCGACGTTCTCGAATTCCGCTCACCGCGCCGCGCCATCGATGCTGCCGTCATGCCGTTCATCCTTCAAAACATCTGGAGGGATACATGCCGCATCGACCCGTGAGTTACAAGGCAAGCCCACGCGACATGCCGCCGCGTTTTTTGCCCTTTCGCAGACAAGATACAGCGGTTAGTGATGGTGCGGGGAAAAGGAGAGACGCAATCATGCCCGTAAGGCTGAAGAAACTGATCGGCACGTTTTTGCTGGTAACGCTGGTCATCGTCTATGCGATTCTGGCCACGATCATCGCCGTCGCGCATCTCGGCAATTCTCCGGCATGGGTGCATCTCATCTATTTCATCGTGTCGGGCCTGCTCTGGGTTCTGCCTGCCATGGCGATCATCTGGTGGATGGCGCAACCGCCGCGTAAAAAGCAGCTCTGACAGCATATTCAAGAGGCGCATTGCAGCATGAGCGAGCGGGGCAAAATGGCGGGAGCGGCCACGCTTACGGAACGCATCATCAGCGATTTTTCCGAAATCGAGCGCCTCTGGACGATAGGGCCTGCCCTGCATGGCGCTCCCCAATCCTTTGCCTGGATCGATTGCTGGCATCGTTGCGTCAACAGCGACTGTTTCGTTGCCGGAATTTTCGATGCTGATCGCCCCGTTTTTCTCCTGCCTCTGGAAGTCGTCCGCCAGAACGGCGTGAAAATCGCGCGCTATCCCGGCGGCAACCATGCCAATGGTAATTTCCCGTGGTTGAACGGTGCACAAGCATCCGCTGTCAGCCGCAAGGCGCTGGAAAGGCTTGTCGCCACCATTCGCAAGGAGCGACCGGATATCGACGCGCTGTCGCTGACCCGCCAGCTTGAAGCCGTTGATGATATCGACAATCCGGTTTTTGCGCTGGGGCAGAAACGGAACCCCAACCCGGTCCTGATGGTCTCGCTCGATGGCGGTTTTGAAGCCGTGCTTGAGCGCACCAATCGCCGCCGCAGATTGAAGAAGCACCGCCAGCATGAGCGCCGTTATGAAGAGGCGGGCGGCTGGCGCATAGAAGAGCCGCAGACACCGGAAGAATCCGACGAAATTCTCGATCTTTTCTTCGCCATGAAAGCCGGGCGTTTTCGGCAGATGGGTATCTGCGACCCTTTTGCCGACAAAGCCGTGCAGGCATTTTTCAAAGCGCTCTACGGTCAGGCTCTCACGGCGCAAGTGCCCGTTTGCGAATTACGCTTTCTCAAAGTGGGCGGCATTATCCGCTCCATCGTTGGCAAAAACCTCACGTTAAGCGGACCAACTGCCGAATTTGCCGCCATTGCTGACGACGATATGGCCCATGCCAGCCCCGGCGAGTTTCTATTTTTCGAAGATATCAAGCGCTGTTGCGATGCCGGTTATGCGGTCTACAGTTTCGGCGTGGGCGATGAACCCTACAAGCGCGACTGGTGCGATATCGAGCTTGAAATCTTCGACACCGTTCTGCCGCTCTCGGCGAAAGGCAGGCTCTTTGTAGCGCTGCAATCCGCGCGCAGCGCCTTGGCCAGCACAATCAAGCGCAACCCCCGCCTTTGGCGACTCGCGAAACGCCTTCGAGCAAAGCTTGCTCGTGGATAAGTTGCGATATTGATTCAGCTTTTTGGCATAAGCCGATGTTTTTGAATCGAATTACGCGCGTGGCTGCGGGTTCTTGTCGTCCATGAGAATAACGACATCCTCATAACCGCCCTGGTCGAGATCGAGCGCGGCAAGAGCAACGTCATTGTTTTCTGGATCGACGATACTCATCACAACGGTCGCATTGTCTTCGGCGACACGGCGGATTTGAGCAGCGGAAGATGGGCCGCATTCCACGATCACAAAGTCATAAACCGTCTCAAGCGCATCAAGGATCAGCGGCAGGCGATCAACGGAACGCATGGCTTCAACCGGGTCCGCCGCCCCCAGTGGCACGACATGCGCCTGCGAGAAACGGTCACTGTGTATCACTTCGTTGAAGCGCTTCTCGCCGATCAGAAGTTCGGTAATGCCGGGCAGCTTATGCCGGTCCAGCATCGCACTGCCAACCGTGCCCTGCGCGGTCATATCCACCAGAAGAACGCGCTTGCCACGATCAGCCAGGTCGCGCAGCAGTCGCACCGTCGTTGCCGAAGCTTCGTCGCCTTCGGGTGAAACCACCACGATGCGTTTATCGCGACCGTCCAGCAGGCGATTGGCAATCGCTTCCACGCCGTTCGGATTTTTCGGTGCAGACATGGTCGTCTCCTTCGCGGATGACGCAGGTGTCGTCCGTACGCCAGAGCCAGACGATCTCGTGATAAAAGGCACGGTCCAGGACCGGCGCGAAGCAACGGGCTCCTCTTCCCGTTCGGATGCCGTTGGCGGAACTGCTGCGGCTTCGGCAGCAGCCGTAATCACCGGCATTTCGATTTCCTCTACTGCCTCAACGCGTCTGCCATCGGCGGTCACGAAAGCGCGCCCGCTGAACAATTCACGCAGCAACACGAAGATCGAGAGCAGCAGCAAGCCCGCCGCAAAGGTCGCCGTAACCGTTGGCAGAACCATCGGGAAATAGGGCAGCGATGGTGTCTCACCCGGCAGAATGCGCGCATCGACAGGCACATAATTGCGGTCGATACGCGAAGCAGCTTCGCGATAACGGGTCAGATAGGTTTCCAGAAGCTGCCGCTGCGCCGCTGCCTCGCGCTCGAGCGCGCGCAGCTCGACTTCCTGATCGCCTGCCTGCGCCGCCTGCGACTGCACCCGATTGAGTTCGCGGGTCAGTTCGTCCTCACGCAGCTTCGCTGTCGTGACATCGTTTTCAAGGCTGGCGAGCAGCTTGCGGCCTTCCGCCTTGGTCTGACGGTCAAGATCGGACAATTGCGAGCGCAACGCCTTGATGCGCGGATGACCATCGAGAAGCGTCGTCGAGAGATCGGCGATCTGGGCATTGAGCTCAATGCGGCGCTCGGCAAGTCGCTGCATCATGCCGGATGCTACAACCTCCGGCAGGGTATCGACCGGCGTGCCTGCCGCAAGCGCCTTGCGAACACTCGCCGCCCTCGCCTCCGCCGTGGCGCGATCGGTGCGCACGCGGGTCAGTTCCGTCGAAACTTCGGAAAGCTGCTGCGAAGCAATCGTATTGTTGGTCTGGCCGGTTAGCAATCCACGCGAGGCGCGGTAATCCGCGACCTTTTTCTCGGCATCGCGTACACGCGTGCGCAGGTCTTCGATTTCCGGCGCCAGCCAATTGGTGGCGTCGTCGTTCGATTGCAGCTTCGCCGCGCTTTGCAGGGAGATATATTCTTCCGCAATCGTGTTGGCGACAGTGGCAGCCATTTGCGGATCAGCGGACCGGTATTGCACGACGATCACGCGGGACCCGGTGACGTTGTATACCTGCAGGTTCTTGCGCAGCCGCAGTTGAACCCGTTCCTCCGGCGAAAGATTTGCCGGATCAGGGAGCATGCCAAGCAGCATGAGGATGCGGCTGTAAGGCTTTACTTCGGTCGTGGTGAAGGCTTCATCTTTGGTCAGATTGAGCTTGTCTGATACGCGCTTCAACAGATCGCCAGACATCAGAATCTCGATCTGGCTTTTGACCCCTTCCGGATCGAGCAGTGGGCGCTCGGCAGGATTATCGCCATTCGGGCGTGTATAGACGGATTCGCGGGGCTCGATCACAATGCGGGTTTCAGCACGGTAATCCGGCGTCAAAAGCAGACAAATAATCCAGGCCGCCGCCGCCATCAAAAGAGCGCCGCCAACAATCAAAAGCCAGTGACGGCGCAAGCTTCCAAAAAGCGCGCCTATATCGATGTCTGCGTCTTTCAACGACGAATCGACTTCCGCCATTTCGTTACTCCGCAGGCGCCCGTCGATTACTGACAATCGTCATTTCCATCCAGGTCGCATAGCCATTTCCGGCCCGAAAAGTAAACGCTTAAGGTAACCATAGGGTTAAGCGTTCGAACTTCCGCAATCTTCATGGGCGTCGCTTTCATTCCCCTGCCGCCCTCGCCTGCAAAGTTTTTTGGCCATCGCCGCACATCTTTACCAGCCATTAACCCTAATCAATCGATAACGCAGTGACAGGAATTCATCTGGCGGCGCTTCGGCGGCGGTCAGATTCCATAAATGCGGGCGATGCTTTTCGGGATACCGAGGCGAGACATGATGGCGAAGAAAATTCACAACAAGCGTACAGGCCGTGCTTTGCTCACGGCGCTCGGTCTTGCGGCGATCACTCTATCGTCGGCATGCACGAGCTATCGCCCTGCTCCGCCAGCCTTTCATGAAGCGCTGAACCAGCCCTATATGCTCGATGCGGGCGACCGCGTGCGCATCACCGTTTTCGAACAGGCAAGCCTGACCAACACCTATAGCGTCGATCAGGCAGGCTATGTGGCCTTCCCGCTTGTCGGCAGCATTCCAGCGCGCGGCAAGACCGCAAAGCAGCTTGAAGGCCTGATCGCATCGAAACTGCGCGGCGGTTATCTGCGCGACCCCGACGTCAGCGTCGAAATCGACCGCTACCGTCCAATCTTCGTCATGGGCGAAGTGGGCGCAGCCGGGCAATATTCCTATGTGCCGGGCATGACCGTCCAGAAAGCCATTGCAGCCGCAGGCGGTTACAGCCCGCGCGCCAATCAGGAAAATGCCGACATCACCCGTCAGTTCAATGGCAAGGTGCTGACGGGCCGGGTTCTGATCTCCGATCCGATCCTGCCCGGCGATACGATTTATGTCCGCGAACGTCTGTTCTGATGGCGATTGATGGCTGATGACGACATCGTTTCCCCTCTGCGTATCGTCCACTGCTTTCGCGAGCCCACTGGCGGATTGTTCCGCCATGTCCGCGATCTGGTCGGCGCACAGGCGGAAAAAGGTCACCTTGTCGGGGTCGTCTGCGACGCAACAACAGGCGGTCCAAGGGAGGATGCGCTTCTAGAAGAGTTGCGGCCAAAGCTTGCGCTTGGCCTGCACAGAATTGCCATGCAGCGCCATATTGGTATCGGCGATGCAGCGGCGGCATTCAAAGCATACCGCGTTGTCAAGAAATTGCGGCCGGACATCTTGCACGGACATGGCGCCAAAGGCGGCGTCTATGCCCGATTGTTCGGCTCTGTTCTACGGGTTTTTAGGTCTCGCGTAGCCCGTATCTATTCACCGCATGGCGGAAGCCTGCATTTTGACCGGAAGACGCGCCGCGGCAGCGCTGTCTTTCTGGTCGAGCGGCTTCTCGCCCCCATGACCGATGCGGTGATGTTCGTTTCCAATTTCGAGAAACGGACCTATGAAGAAAAGGTCGGTCGGCCCTACGGCCTCCATGCAGTGGTCTATAACGGCCTTGCTGACGACGAATTCCTTCCCGTTCCCGACGCTCCCGATGCCAGAGACCTTCTGTTCGTCGGCACGATGCGCGATCTGAAAGGCCCGGATATTCTGATCCGCGCCTTGGCTAAGCTTCGCGATGAGGATGGCCTGTCGCTCAGCGCAACCATTGTCGGCGACGGGTCCGAAAAGCCAGTCTTTACGGCACTCACTGCCGAACTCGACCTTGACGAAAACGTCCATTTCGTACCCGGCATGGCGGCGCGCGAAGCATTTGCGCTTGGCCGCCTGATGGTGGTCCCTTCCCGTGCGGAAGCCTTCCCTTACATCGTATTGGAGGCATTGGCCGCCGGGAAAACCGTCATCGCCAGCCGCGTTGGCGGCATTCCCGAAATATTTGGCCCCGCATCCCCGGCATTGTTCGATCCAACGGTAGAGGCGCTCGTCGCTAAGATTCGCGAATTTGGCGCTGACAAAAGCGGATTCAGCACGCAAATGCCTGATGGTTCACGGCTTCGTGAACGTTTCAGCGTGCACTCCATGGCTCATTTTATAGAATTGATTTACCGTGAAGCACATTGTTGAGTATTTGGCGGGTTCGATACCAGCATACTCAGAGATTTCTTAGTAATCTGACGGTACACATCCCCTGTAAACTGATAAGCGGGACATTATCGTGCGGGACAATAATGCTTTCTCACCATTCGGACGCAAGGCCATCGAAGCCAGCGCCAAGCAGGATTCGAAGCCGCAAGAACCGGTGGAACTCAGCCCTCTGGCGCGAAGCATAGCTGCGCAATATCAGCGGGACACGTTCTCGCCGCTCATGCTAAGCGGCGTCGTGCGGCTGGTTGAGTTCGGCCTCATCTTCCTGATGGGCATATTAAGCCTTGGCTATTATGTCGGACTTGAGAGCAATTATCTGCTTTATTATCCGCTGATTATCATCGCTGGCGGCGTACTCTATGTCGCGCTGATGGAAATCAATGACGGCTATCAGGTCAATATCCTCAGAAGTCCCACTCGCCATTTGCGACGACTGATCATCAGCTGGGCTGCGACGCTCGGCACGCTTGCAGTGCTCGGCTTTCTCTTCAAGGTTTCCGCCCACTTCTCACGCGGCTGGTTTCTCATCTGGGCGGTCAGCGCCATTGCCGTCATCCTGATTTTTCGCCTTATCATCGCTTGGAAAATCCGCCGCTGGGCGCGCAATGGCACCATGGAACGCCGCGCAGTTATCGTCGGCGGCGGCCCCAATGCCGAAGCGCTGATCCGCTCGCTCGAACAGCAGCCGGACAACGATATCCGTATTTGCGGTATTTTCGACGACCGCGACGACAAGCGCTCGCCGCCTGTGGTTGCCGGTTATCCAAAGCTCGGCAACATCAACGAACTGATCGAATTTGCGCGTATCGCGCATATCGATCTGCTGATCGTCTCTCTGCCGATCAGTGCCGAGGCGCGTGTTCTCGCACTGCTTAAGAAGCTCTGGGTGCTGCCTGTCGATATTCGCCTTTCGGCGCTCAACAACCACCTGCGTTTCCGCCCGCGCTCCTATTCTTATGTCGGCTCGGTGCCGATGCTGGATATTTTCGACAAGCCGATCAACGATTGGGATTCTGTCGCCAAGCGTATTTTCGACATCGCCTTCAGTCTCGTCGGCATTGTTGTTCTGTCGCCCATCATGATCGGCGCGGCCATTGCCATCAAGCTCGACAGCAAGGGGCCGGTTTTCTTCAAGCAGAAGCGCCATGGCTTCAACAATGAAGTCATCAATGTCTGGAAATTCCGCTCGATGTATACCGAGCAATGCGACCCGACGGCGCGCAATGCGGTAACAAAGAACGATCCGCGCGTCACCCGCGTCGGACGCTTCATCCGCAAGACATCCATCGACGAGCTGCCGCAGTTCTTCAATGTCGTCGCCGGATCGCTATCGCTGGTCGGCCCGCGCCCTCATGCGGTGGCGGCACATTCCAACAATCTTCTCTATAATGAAGTGGTCGACGGTTATTTCGCACGCCACCGCGTCAAGCCGGGCGTGACCGGCTGGGCCCAGATCAATGGCTGGCGCGGCGAGATCGACAATGAAGAGAAGATCATGATGCGCACCGAATATGATCTTTATTACATCGAAAACTGGTCGCTCTGGTTCGATCTCAAGATCCTCTTCCTGACACCCATCCGCCTTCTCAACACGGAAAACGCCTATTGAGCCAGGCAGTGCCCATAGTTGCGCCGATGCACAATCCAGCGCCCCCTGCGGGCGCGACGGTGCATCAACGCCGGGCACTGAACCGCCTGATCGTCAATTTCGCAGTGGGGTTCGGGGTTTTCCTGCTAGGCTTCGTGCTGAGCGAACCAGCGCCCTATGAAATTTATATGGCGGGGCTGATTGCTGTTGCACTGCTGTTTGGGCTTCGCTTGAGCCGAACCAACCTCGTTCTGCTGGCGATCCTCGCGGTCTTCAACTTTGGCGGGGTCCTGTCCACCTTGCAGATGGCCGATCTCAAAAACGCGCCGCTTTATATCGCCGTTTCGCTGTTCCTCGCTTTCACCTCGGTTTTCTTTGCCGCGATGATCGAGATGGATTACCGGCGGCTGCAGACGATCTTCAAAGCCTATCTGCTTATCGGTCTGATCGCCGCATTTCTTGGCATTGCAGGCTATCTTGGCCTAATTCCCGGTGCCGACCTTTTCACGCGCTATGGGCGCGCCAAGGGAGCGTTCCAGGACCCCAACGTGTTCGGTCCGTTTCTTATTCTGCCGCTGAGCTGGACCGTCTATCGCATTCTGACCGGACGCGCGCGCGACATGCTGGTCTATCTGCCCGCTGCGGCCATCTTGGCGCTCGGCGTTCTGTTCTCCTTCTCACGTGCAGCCTGGGCCATGGTGCCCCTCGCCTGTCTGGTGATCCTGCTTACCCTGTTTCTGCAAACCAATAATAACCGCTTTCGTTTGCGCCTCATCCTGCTTGCCTTGCTGGCGGTTGCAGCCGTGGTGGGCGGACTGCTGATCCTCATCGAAATCCCCGGCATAGGGGATTTCTTTTTGCAGCGCGCGCAACTCGAACAAAGCTATGACGCGGGTCGTATGGGGCGCTTTTCCCGCCACTGGTATGGCATGGTGCTTGCCACACAGCATCCACTCGGCATCGGCCCGCTGGAGTTCGGTCCGATGTTCGGCGAAGATACGCATAATAACTGGCTGAAAGCCGCGCTCGATTATGGCTGGATCGGCTTTATAGCTTTCGTCATACTGACGTTCATGACGCTTGGCATCGGCTTTCGCCTGCTGTTCCGCAACAGGCCGTGGCAGCCTTTTCTGCTCTGCGCTTATGCGACCTATCTCGGCCATGTTCTGATTGGCAATGTTATCGACACAGACCATTGGCGGCATTTCTATCTGCTGTTCGGGATCATCTGGGGTTGCGCCGGGCTTGAATATAAATACCGGTGTCAAACTTCCCGGCCAGCCCGCCGCCAGCCAGTACGAGCATAGGAGCCCGCTTGCAGTTCATCATCTATGCCGCCGCCGCAATCTGCGAAATCGCCGGTTGTTTTGCTTTCTGGGCCTGGCTGAAACTCGACAAATCGCCGCTGTGGCTCATTCCCGGCATGGCGTCGCTGGCGCTCTTCGCCTATTGCCTGACACTGATCGAGAGCGATACGGCGGGCCGCGCCTATGCGGCCTATGGCGGCATCTACATTGTCGCGTCCATTTTGTGGATATGGATTGCCGAAGGCGCAAAGCCGGATCTTTGGGATATCACCGGCGCTTGTGTGGCTCTTGCAGGCACGTGCATCATCCTGTTCGCCCCTCGAACATAAGCGATACTGGTAGTTTTCCTGAGATCAATTGTGCGCATTTTGCCGTTTTGCCACTTTTAGGGCTTGCGGAAAATTCCTTTGCATTCTAAGGCTTTCCCCGGCTCGGAGCGTAGCGCAGCCCGGTAGCGCACTTGACTGGGGGTCAAGGGGTCGTGGGTTCGAATCCCGCCGCTCCGACCATTTTTCCCTTCCCCTTATTGTTTTATCTTCAAAATTTCCGCTTTGCGGGAAGCGCCAAAACGTTTTAACTCCGCCATGAAAAATGCGGAGGAGCTCAAGCTTGAAAAACGTTCTGATTACCGGCGGCAGCCGGGGCATCGGCAAGGCAACCGCGATGCGCTGCGCCGCAGACGGTTGGTCTATCGCGCTCAATTATGCCGGAAACGCCTCGGCAGCAGCCGAAACTACCGACAGCCTGAAACGCGCGGGCGCGCAGGCTATTGCGCTGCAAGGCGATATTTCACGCGAAGAAGACGTGCTTTCCATCTATGACCACGCCGAGCAGGAATTTGGCAAACTGCAAGGCGTCGTCTTGAATGCCGGTATCGTCGCGCAGACGATGCCGCTCGCCGAGATGAGCGCAGAGCGCCTGCGCACCATGTTCGATGTCAATGTCTACGGCACCTATCTCTGCGCGCGTGAAGCAGCGCGCCGCGTCCAAACGGGTGGTTCCATCGTCATCGTTTCCTCGATGGCAGCAAAGCTCGGCTCACCGTTCGAATATGTCGATTATGCAGGAGCCAAGGGCGCGCTCGACACATTGACCATCGGCCTTTCGCGTGAACTTGGACCCAAGGGCATCCGGGTCAATGCCGTCCGGCCGGGCCTGATCGAAACAGAAATTCACGCCAGCGGTGGCAATCCCGACCGGGCCAAACAGCTGGGTGCGGGCACCCCGATGGGACGCGCCGGAAAAGCCGAGGAAGTCGCTGAAGCGATCTACTGGTTGCTCAACGACGCCCCAGGCTACACCACCGGCTCGTTTATCGATGTTGCAGGCGGACGCTGACCGGAACTATTTGTCCCGCAGCTGGTAAGTTTCAGGAATATAGCGGTATCCCGCGCCTTGCTTTTCCAGATAGGCCACTGCCGGGAACGGCATGTGATAGCCGATGAAAGGCAGGCGCTCGGTTGCCAGCATGTCGAAGACGCGTTTGCGCGTCGTGACGGCGGTCTCCTTGTCCACATCGAAGGCCACATGCCATTCGGGCCGCTGCAAGGTGATGACAAAATGATTGGCGGTGTCGGAAATCAGCATTAGCTGCTTACCCCCGGATTCGACGCGAAATATCAAGTGGCCGGGCGTATGCCCGAAAGCCGCCAGCGCGTGAATGCCTGAGACGACTTCGCTATTGTCTTCCAGAAACGTGATCTTCTCGACGAGCGGCTTCACATTCTTGCCGACAAGCTCGGCCCCGCCCTTCAGCGGGCTGTCCAGCCGCGCGGGATCGGTCCAGAAATCGAACTCTTTCTGTCCAGCCGCGTAACGGGCATTGGCGAAGGCAGGCTTGCCGTCTTCCATAAGCCCGCCGATGTGGTCGCCATGGAAATGGCTCAGCACCACGAGCGAAACATCCGAGGCCTTGTAGCCAGAAGCTTCCAGTGCACCGATAAGCTTGCCCTGCCCGTTTGCGCGCGCCCCGGCTCCCATGCCCGTATCGAAAAGGACAAGATCCTTGCCGGTATTGATCAGCACCGGCGTAAAGCTGTTCACGAACCGGTCGGTGGGAAGCATGTTTTCTTCCAGCAGCGCGGCGACGTCCTTCGGTTCCTGATCGATGGCATAGGTTTTCTCAGGCGCTTCACCTGCCCGACGCCCATCGGACAGGGTGGTGATTTCAAATTCGCCGAGCTGAAAGCGATGGAAACCTGGATTTTCAACTTGTGACGGCTTTTGCACGTTGGAACTGCCCGTGTCGGCTGCTGCGCTGGCGAGGTCCAGCGGCGAAAGCGCCATTCCCGCACCGGCAGCAGATGCTGCAACAATAAAATTACGTCTTGAGATGGTCATTGATCGATCTCCCGGCATAATTGTGAGTAAGAATGACAGGATAACCGAAAATAGCCGCCGATCTACGATGAAAGCGATCAAGTTTATGTTGGCAGGAATTTCGTCATGCACCTTGCCACAGCACCAGCGAAACACTATCTATCTGGCGCGCGGGACGACCCACGCCAGTGTTCGCATAGGGGACGGCCCCATAGGAGTATCCTATGTTACGGCCAATCGAACCAATCACCATCAAGCAGATCGTCAGGTTCAGGCTTATTGGCGGCCATTCGGCCAGCCTTGGTGATTTCGCACGTTTCGCGTTTGCGAAATCAACGGAACCAATGACATCGGACTTTTGAGAAACTGATTCATCAAAACAGTCTAAGTCTCTGATTTTACCCATTTCCAAATATGGAGCATTCACAATGGCATGGGTCTATCTGGCTATCGCCGGCATCCTTGAAGTCGTCTGGGCTTTCTTTATGAAAAAGTCGGAAGGCTTCTCGCTTCTGACGCCCAGCATCATCACACTGGTCACAATGATCGGCAGTTTTCTGCTGCTTTCTATCGCCATGCGCTCGCTGCCTCTTGGCACGGCCTATGCGATCTGGACCGGTATCGGCGCGGTCGGCGCTTTCGTGGTCGGCATCTTTATTCTCGGGGAAGCAGCAAGTTTCTTCCGCGTGGCGAGTGTCATGCTCATTCTCGCGGGCATCGTCGGCCTGAAACTCTCGTCCAGTTGACGATAAAAAGGGAGGCCATGCCCCCCTTTTCACTTTCTGCCTGGCTTAGAGCGGTTCCTGTTTTAACAGAATCGTCGGAACCGCTCTATCCATTTGTTTTCGCGCATTATCCTACGCAAAACCGCTACGCACTTTTGCTGGAAATGCTCTAGCGCACCTGATCCAGCAATCGCTTGCATTCCAGAAGATCAAAAAGCGCTTCCTGCAAAAGCGAGCGATTGTCCTTGGAAGGGCGTTTGCCATCGGCGCCAATGGGGCCGTCATCTTCGCCCTTCAACAAGCCGAACAGCTTGCGCGAGGGCTGCGGGGCTTTGATGCCGCTTGGCAGCGCCATTTCATTATCGGCAGCTTCTTCCGCTGCACGCTTGTCAGCAGCAGCCTGTTTCTGGCGCGAGATGACTTCAATGGCCTGCACATCCCCATTGCCGAGTGCAATGATGAACTGCGGATTGTTTTCGCGCAGGAGACGCTGCACGCCCTTGATCGTATAGCCTTGATCGTAGAGCAGATGGCGAATGCCCTTGAGCAGCTCGACATCGATTGGACGATAATAGCGGCGACCGCCACCACGCTTCATCGGCTTGATCTGTGTAAAGCGCGTTTCCCAGAAACGCAGCACATGCTGGGGAAGATCGAGATCCTCCGCAACCTCGCTGATCGTCCTGAATGCATCAGGGCTCTTGTCCATCCACCTGCCCTTTCCAGCAGCAACGGCCCGCTCACCGAGCGATCCGTATAGGCTTTGAAATTCCACTTGCGGTCCGCACGATACACAGACAGTGACAATAAAGTGGAATGCCACCAGTTTTTCAAAAACCGCGGCCTACTTATACTGTCCGAACGCCGATTGAAACCTGATGGCGTTTCACGCTGAAACTCTTTCCGAAAAGCCTATGCGCTCTCGGATTCGAATATTAGCGAAATGATTCGTTTCACTATATCCATTATATAATATCAGAGCTTTATACGCATCCCTTCACATGGGTGAGACACAGTAGCTCGCCCTTAAATACGGCTCAGCCGAATTTAAATGCGCGCAGTCGCTCCACCTTGCAGCGAAGCACACCACCGAACCGCGATGTAAGTGAAGTGAGACGGCAGCATGAACCCGTCATTACGCGCTATGCGCCAGAACGCGCAAGCCGCCGCTTTTTGCCACCTGATCTGAAAAACAAATGCCGCCCGGAGAATATGAGGCGGCATTGATCTGGATTATTTGCTCTTGGTTTCGCGCTTCTGATGTTCCTGCAGAATACGCTGCTTGAGAACATTGGAAGCCTTGAAGGTCATCACGCGTCGCGGAAGAATTGGCACTTCTTCGCCGGTCTTCGGATTGCGACCGATACGCTCGTTCTTGTCGCGGACCTGAAAAGTGGCAAATGACGACAGCTTCACTGTTTCGCCATTGACGATTGCGTCACAAACCTCGTCGAGAATCATCTCGACCAAAGCCGCCGACTCCGTTCTGGAAAGACCGACCTTTCGGTAAACAGCCTCTGCCAGATCAGCCCGCGTGACCGTTTTACCTCCCATAACCGAACCCACCTGGTTAGCGTTTGAACAGATAATATCCTTACGTGACAGGACGTTACACAAATAAAAGCGGCTCGGTCAAGCCGCGAGTTCCCTCGCGGCGGATCAATTTTATTGCTTTTCTTGTCCGATCCGATTCCGAACGTGACAGAGCGCCCCCGTTTTGGGGCGATTGGCTTACCAGCGCAGCAAAACCGCACCCCAGGTAAATCCACCGCCCATGGCTTCGAGAAGCACGAGATCACCCTTCTTGATCCGGCCGTCGGCAACAGCCGTCGCCAGCGCCAGCGGCACCGATGCAGCCGAGGTATTGCCGTGGCGGTCGACAGTGATGACGACCTTGCTTTCGGCGATATTCAGCTTCTTGGCCGAAGCGTCGATGATGCGCTTGTTGGCCTGATGCGGCACAAACCAGTCGATATCGTCTGCTGTAAGGCCCGTTTCCGCGAAGGAAGCTTCGATAACATCGGTGATCATGCCGACAGCGTGCTTGAAGACTTCACGGCCTTCCATGCGCAGATGGCCGACGGTCTGTGTGGTAGAAGGACCACCATCCACATAGAGCTTTTCCTTGTGGTTGCCATCCGAGCGCAGATTTGCAGCCAGAACGCCGCGGTCCGAGGTCAGGCCCTTGCCTTCGGCAGCTTCCAGCACCACAGCGCCAGCGCCATCCCCAAACAGAACGCAGGTCGTGCGGTCGGTCCAGTCGAGAATGCGCGAGAATGTTTCCGCACCGATGACCAGAACGCGCTCGGCCATGCCGCCGCGAATATAAAGATCGGCGGTCGTGATGGCATAGATGAAACCGCTGCACACGGCCTGCATGTCGAAAGCGAAACCGGAGGTGATGCCAAGCTCGCGCTGGATTTCCACGGCGCTGGCCGGGAATGTGTTGTTCGGCGTCGAGGTGGCGACCAGCACGAGGTCGATATCCGATGGCTGAAGGCCTGCATTCTCGATGGCCGCACGTGCGGCGGCAGCACCCAGCGAAACCGTGGTTTCGTCATCGCCTGCGATATGGCGTTCGCGAATGCCCGTGCGCTGCACGATCCATTCGTCCGAGGTCTCTATGACACCCTCAAAATCGGTGTTCTTCATGACCCGTTTCGGCAATGCCGAACCGATACCCCGCACGACAGATCGTATCATTTTTTATTCCTGTCCTTATAAGCGAACGGAACGAGGCTGTTGCCCGCACCGTCGAAATCCGCGCCCACCAGAGGGGCAAACAATTATTTGGCCGCTTCGTCGCCTTCACTGGACGAAACATGCGGGTGACTGTGGTGAAAATGCGCCAGATCGGCCTCAATCTTCTCAAGAAGACGATTGCGCACCATGTCATAGCCCACTTCAATCGCCGAGCAGAAGCCTTCTGCATTCGCGCTGCCATGGCTCTTGATCACGATGCCGCTCAAACCAAGGAACACACCGCCATTGACCTTGTTCGGGTCCATCTTTTCGCGCAGGCGATCAAAAGCGCCTTTGGCAAAGACATAACCGATCTTGGCCAGCAGAGTGCGGGTCATGGCCTGGCGCAGCAATGTCGCCATCTGACGCGCAGTGCCTTCAGCGGCCTTAAGGGCGATATTGCCGGTGAAGCCTTCGGTCACCACGACATCGACGCTACCTTTGCCGATATCGTTGCCTTCTACAAAGCCGGAATATTGCAGGCCGTCCAGCGGCGTATCGCGCAGAATCTGCCCGGCTTCCTTGATCTCGTCGAGACCCTTGACCTCTTCCGTGCCGACATTCAACAGGCCGACGGTCGGCTTTCGCACTTCAAACAGCGCGCGCGCCATGCCTGCGCCCATGACAGCATAATCGACCAGCTGGCGCGCATCGGCGCCGATCGTCGCGCCAATGTCCAGCACGATGCTTTCGCCGCGCAGCGTCGGCCAAATGCCTGCAATTGCCGGACGCTCGACATCCGACATCATGCGCAGGCAGAATTTCGACATCGCCATGAGCGCCCCCGTATTGCCCGCAGAAACGCAGGCATCGGCTTCGCCGGTCTTCACAGCTTCAATCGCCTTCCACATTGTGGACTTGCCACGACCGTTGCGCAGCGCCTGGCTTGGCTTGTCATCCATGCTGACAGCGACTTCACAGGCGCGAAACTCGGATGCGGCCTGCAGCTTGGGAAAGCGCGCCAGCACCGGCTCAACCTGTCCGGCCAGACCGAAAAAGATAAAACGCATGTCGGGATGGCGCTCAAGCGCCTTTGCCGCGCCGGGGACGACCACTTCAGGACCGAAATCACCGCCCATCGCGTCAATCGATATTTTTACCACTCTTGATTATTCCTGTTCGATCCCTGCTCGCCCCCTGTTCCCACGCCGCGCTCAAGTCGCGGCAGGGCTTTCGGCGAAAATAGTGGTTTTGCGTTGCTGTACAACAATATTTTGTCCAACCCGTCGCAAATCACCGTCGATCACGGCTTCTTGCGCCATTCCGACAGCTTTGCGAAGGGCGACTCCGGCTTGTCATCCTCCTCACCGGCATCCCCGAAGGTCCGAAGTTCCGCGTCATCCGGCAGACCGGGCTTGCGCGGATAGGGATCGATTGCCAGTTCGAAGAACTCTTCGGCAACCGCGCCGACATCGATCCGGTCGCCGACAAAGGTTTCGGGGCTGTCGGCGCCATCGGCGTCCAGCAGCATTTCGCCGCTTTCGTCGAGCTGAACGCGGGCCAGACGCGAATTTTCCGGCACGAAGATCGTATCGACTTCTTCCGCTATCACATTGGTGAGCGGCTCCAGCGTAGTGACGCAAGCCTGCACGATCTCCGCATCGATGCGTCCGCGCACACGAATGCCATCTTTTTTCCAAGGGGTCAGCAAAAATTCAACCGAAAACGCGTTCACCGCCTCCAGCGCATGGCTGGCAGCGAGCGCGGCGCGCTCCTTCTCATCAGTGCCGATTGTTACTGTCACGCCCTTCTGGGGCAGGTGCAGAACCGGAACGGGATAGGTCAGCGCCGGCTTATCAGTCATTTTGTTTTGCCTCTTCGGTATTGTCATGCGTCAGCGCCGGATCGTCGGCATCCATAAAGGAAATCTCACCCGCCACCAGTGTACTATCGTCGATTGCGCGTAACCGGTCGCGACAACGCAGAACATATTCGCCTAAATGGCGAGCCTGGGGCCAGAATTCCAGATCGGGCCTGATATTTCGCGTCAATGCGGCTGCAAGCGCTTCCGCATCCTCAGTATCGAGCGCCGCGCCATAAGTCGACACACGGCCATAAAACATGCGCGCCAGTTTTTTCATACGTTTGGGCACGCCCTGATCGCCGATTCCCAGTTCCCGCAGCGAGTGATCGACATCCTTGAAAAATTCGTCGGCCACCTCCTGAGCGAGCGCCATCAGAGCCGGATTGTCGCCGCGCATACGGTGCAGCGTCAGAAAAATATGCACTGACAACATTTCATACCGCCCAAGGGGCGTATCCGGCACATGAAATTGTGCATAAAACCGTTTTTGCCGCGCCGCTGCCACGATCGCCTCGTAAACGCGAAGCACGATAGCCTCATTGGCCTTCGATTTGCGGCGGAAAAGTTGGAGAATCATCCCTGTACGACCGTTCCAGTTGCATATAGAAGCAAGGTGGTTTACCGAAGTTCTCCCGACGGCGAAAGTGCCGCGCTGATAATAGAATTATGGAGAGGTCTTTGTTGCAGCGGATTTTCTCAACTGTGCGTTCCGGCGCATCAACAGGCGCACGCAAGCAGCGTGTTCTTCTGGCTGGTACGGCAATTCTGTTTTCGGCCGCCCTCGCCGGATGCAACACCGCATCCACTCTGAACCCGTCCGAGACGCTGACAGAGGGCTATGTCCTCGACCAGCAGGCGCTTGATTCGGTGCCGGTCGGCTCCAGCCGCGAGCAGGTGCTGCTGGCGCTCGGTACGCCATCGACCACCGCAACCTTCGACAACGAAGTGTTCTATTACATTTCGCAGAAGCGCCACCGCATGGCTCAGTTCATGAAGCCGAAGCTGGTCGATCGTCAGATTCTCGCGATCTATTTTAACAAGGACGGTAAGGTCGAGCATATCGCCAATTACGGCATGCAGGATGGCAAGCTGTTCGACTTCGTATCGCGCACCACGCCAACCGGCGGCAAGGACCAGACCTTCCTGGGTCAGGTTATCCAGGGCGTTTCCAAGGCGCCGACCTCGATACCCGGCGCTGGCGCAGGCGGACCGGGTGGAGCTGGCGGCAGCTAATCGCCACACTATATTATCCAAAAGAAAACCCGCCTTTCGGCGGGTTTTCTGTTTTCAGACCTTTCGGCAACAGATCAGGCCATATGCGCCAGCACTGCAAGCAGCAGAAGCGCCACGATATTGGTGATCTTGATTGCCGGGTTGACGGCAGGACCGGCAGTATCCTTGTAGGGATCACCCACCGTATCACCCGTCACGGAAGCCTTATGCGCTTCCGAACCTTTCAGGTGTTTCACGCCATCGGCATCCGTAAAGCCATCCTCGAAGCTCTTCTTGGCGTTGTCCCATGCGCCGCCACCGGAAGTCATGGAAATGGCCACGAACAGCCCGTTGACGATGACGCCGAGCAGCGAAGCGCCAAGCGCTGCAAAGGCCGCAGCCTTGGAGCCCGAAATCAGCAGCACGCCGAAATAGACGACCAGCGGCGCCAGCACAGGCAGAAGCGACGGAATGATCATTTCGCGGATTGCCGCTTTGGTCAGAAGATCGACCGCGCGGGCATAATCCGGGCGTTCCTTGCCGGTCATGATGCCCGGCTTCTCCTTGAACTGGCGGCGAACTTCCTGCACCACGGCCCCGCCTGCGCGGCCCACAGCCGTCATGGCCATGCCGCCGAACAGATAAGGAATAAGGCCCCCGAAGATCAGACCAGCCACCACATAGGGATTGGACAGATCGAACGAGACCGGCCCCATATCCGCAAAATACGGATAGGTCTGGCCGTTGGCCGCGAAATAAGCCAAGTCGTTGGAATAGGCTGCAAATAGCACCAAAGCGCCCAAACCCGCCGAACCAATGGCATAGCCCTTGGTCACGGCCTTGGTCGTGTTGCCGACCGCATCCAGCGCATCGGTGGACTTGCGCACTTCCGGGTCGAGACCGGCCATTTCCGCAATACCACCGGCATTGTCGGTCACCGGCCCGAAGGCATCGAGCGCCACGATCATTCCGGCAATGCCCAGCATGGCCGTGACCGCAATGGCCGTGCCGAAGAGACCGGCCAACTGATAGGTGCTGATAATGCCGCCAACGATCACGATGGCGGGCAAGGCGGTTGATTCCAGCGAAACAGCAAGGCCCTGAATGACATTCGTGCCATGCCCCGTCACGGAAGCCTGCGCGATGGAATTGACCGGGCGCTTGTTGGTGCCAGTATAGTATTCGGTGATCACCACGATCAGGCCCGTCACGATGAGACCGATCAGACCGCAGATGAAGAGATTCGTGCCGGTAATGACTTTACCGGCCACAGTGCCGATTTCGCCCCAGCCAATCGTTAGCGTGTTGGCAACCCCAAGCCCGATGATGGACAGGAGGCCCGTCACGATCAGGCCCTTATAGAGCGCGCCCATGATGGAGCCGTTGACGCCAAGCTTGACGAAAAACGTACCGGCAATCGAGGTGATCACGCAGGCACCACAGATCAGCAGCGGATAGAGCATGACGCTCGACAACACGTCCGAACCATTGAAGAAGATCGCGCCCAGAACCATGGTCGCAACCACGGTGACGGCGTAAGTCTCGAACAGATCGGCTGCCATACCGGCGCAATCGCCGACATTATCGCCGACATTGTCGGCGATGGTTGCCGGATTGCGTGGATCGTCTTCCGGAATGCCCGCTTCAACCTTGCCGACCAGATCGCCGCCGACATCCGCACCCTTGGTGAAGATACCGCCGCCGAGACGGGCGAAAATCGAAATCAGCGATGCGCCAAAGCCGAGCGCCACCAGCGCATCGATGACCGTGCGATCAGCAGGTGCATAGCCCAGCCAGACGGTGAGAATGAAATAGTAGACGGATACGCCCAGCAGCGCGAGACCGGCCACCAGAAGGCCGGTAACGGCACCGGACTTGAAAGCCATTTCAAGCCCGCCTGCAAGGCTCAAGGAAGCGGCCTGTGCTGTGCGCACATTGGCGCGCACCGAAACATGCATCCCAATAAAGCCTGTGAGGCCGGATAGGACCGCGCCGATCAGAAAGCCGATGGCGGCGCTCAGCGACAGCAAATACCATGCGGCAAGAAACACAACGACGCCGACAATCGCAATCGTGGAATATTGTCGTGTGAGATAGGCCGACGCGCCCTCGCGGATGGCGCCAGCGATTTCCTGCATACGCGGTGTTCCCTGGTCAGCCGCCAGGATCGAACGGATCGACCAGAAGGCGAAAAGAACGGAAACCACGCCGCAGGCAATAACGAGAAGTAAAACTGCCACTCCCACTTGCATAAAGGCCAACTCCTATTGAGTTTGCGCCGGCTACCGTCAGCTTGACCGCAGATAAACATCCGGTACTGGGTAATTAACGGCAGGCATATGCGCATGAAGGCCCGAAAACCCCTCCCCGGGCCGATTAGAGCGGCATGGAAAGCACTTGAAGCCACCACGTCGTACCGGGCTTCAACGGTATAGTTTCATCAGGAACTTATGCCTTTGAATCAATAAATTGGCGAAGTTCCCTTGCAGTCGAGCATTCTCAATGCCGCATGACCAACATGCGAAACGGTTGAACAAACGTCAAGACGTTCTTTGCCAGCATACAATGAAAGAAGGGCTGCGATTTCTCACAGCCCTTCTCGTTTTTACAATCTCTGAAACCGCTCTTAGTGACGCGGCTTGGTCCCACGGCTTTCGCCACGAATGACGAAGGCAAGGCGGTCAAGCACTGCGTTGACGAGCTTGGGCTCGTCTTCGGTGTAGAACGCCTTGGCGATATCGACATATTCCGAGACGATCACGGCGGTCGGCACATCGTTGCGCGAGGTCAGCTCCCATGCACCGGCGCGAAGAATCGCGCGCAGCGTGGAATCGAGACGCGACAGCGGCCAGTCCTCGGTCAACGCCTGATGGATCATCGGATCAAGCTTGAGCTGGCTGTCGACAACACCGGCGACAATAGCGCGGAACCATTGCGGATCGGCATCAAGATATTGCGTGCCGTCCACTTCCTTGCCGAGGCGGAAGGCTTCGTATTCTGCGACCACTTCCATCACGCCCGTACCGGCAACGTCCATCTGGTAGAGCGCCTGCACGGCTGCAAGGCGAGCAACGCCACGCTTGTTCGCCGTGCGCGGCAGGTTCGGTGTCGGGCGACCTTCTGCGGAAGAACTCATAATATTCACGCTCCGAACTTCTTGCGCAGATCAATCATGGTCAGTGCGGCGCGGGCAGCAAAACCGCCCTTGTCCTTGTCAGTACGGCGCGCACGCACCCATGCCTGTTCGTCATTCTCGACGGTCAGAATGCCGTTGCCGATGGCAAGGCTTTCTTCAACGGCCAAATCGGTCAGCGCACGGCAGGATTCGTTAGCAACGATGTCGAAATGATAGGTCTCACCACGGATCACCGTGCCCAGCGCGACATAACCGTCATATTCAGTGCCGTCATTGTCGGCGCCGTCGAGGGCAAAGGAAATGGTTGCCGGAATCTCCAGCGCGCCCGGTACAGTCACGACGTCATAGGTCGCGCCCGCCTCATCAAGGGCTGCCTTTGCGCCATCAAGAAGCGCATCAGCTAGATCGTCGTAGAAACGCGCTTCAACAATAAGCAAATGCGGCGCATGCGCCTCGTGATCGGACATGAGAAACTCCATGACAAATTTTGCGGACCGCAACACCTGCGGTCAACGCTCAAATCGGGATATGCTTTTACAGCCTGGAATTTTAGGCTGTAAGCCTATTTCCGATATTGCGCAAGCCTTGCCGCATAGCGTGCGAGCTGGTCGATCTCGATATTCACCTTGTCGCCAGCTTTTCGCTGGCCCCACGTCGTCACTTCCAGCGAATGGCGGATGAGCAAAACGTCAAATTCATTGCCTTTCACACCATTGACCGTAAGCGACGTGCCGTCCAGTGCTACCGAACCTTTCTGGGCGATGAATGGCGCCAGTTCTTCCGGAGCGCGCAGGGTAAAGCGCACCGCGTCGCCCTCGTCCTTGCGCTCAACGATTTCAGCCTGTCCATCAACGTGGCCGGAAACGAGATGCCCGCCCATTTCATCGCCAAGCTTCAGCGAGCGTTCCAGATTGATATTGGTTCCATTCTCCCAGGTGGAGATGGTGGTCAAACGCAGGGCTTCTTCCCATGCTTCGACCTCGAACCAACGGGCATTGGTGCCCTTCTCCGGCAGCGCAACGACCGTCAGGCAAACACCGGAACACGCAATCGATGCACCAAGCTCGATGGTTTCAGGATCGTAGACAGTTTCGATACGCAGCAACACGCCTTCATTCAGCGGCTTGATCCGGTCAACCTTGCCGATATCGGTAATTATGCCTGTGAACATCAAGACTTCCTTACATATTCCACAAAGGCATCGTCGCCGTAACGCGCCTGTCTGAGAATTTTGAATTCTTCTGCGATATGGGTTTCAAGACCGGGCACGGCAACCCCATCGGCAGTACCAATTTCTATTGGTGAGCGAAAGGTGATCAGGCGGTCAACTAGCTTTTCATTCAGAAAGCTCTTGGCTATGCCCGCGCCGCCCTCCACGAGAACAGAACCAATGCCCTGTGCGGCAAGATCGTCCATCAATTCCGGCAAGGCGATCCGGCAGTCATCAGTCTCGGTTGCCAGAATGCGGCACCCCGCCGCCTTCAGTTCGTAGCGCCGTTCCGGCGATGCGTCATCGCTGCAAGCGATCCACAGCGGCTGCGCATCTGCCGATTGAACCAGCTTTGAAGACAGCGGCAACCGCAATCCGCCGTCGAGCACGACGCGGATTGGCGAGCGCTGTTCCAGCCCCGGCAGACGACAGTTCAAAACCGGATCGTCAGCGAGTGCTGTTTCGATACCAATCAGGATAACATCGGTTTGCGACCGTAAGATGTGGGACTGCGCACGCGATACGGGACCGGTAATCGGCACCTGTCCCTCGCCTCTTTTTCCGATCATGCCATCGGCGGAAAGTGCAAGTTTCAGAATCACTTCCGGGCGTTTTCTGGAAGATCGATTCAGGTAGCCTGCCAGATCATTGGCTGCTTTTTCGGCGAGGACGCCCGGCACCACTTCAATGCCCGCTTCCCGCAGGATCGCAAAGCCCTTGCCGCTGACCCGGTCGTCCGGATCGGTGGCCGCGACGACCACGCGGGCAACACCAGCACGCACCAGCGCTTCAGCGCAAGGCGGCGTGCGACCATGATGAGCGCAGGGCTCCAGCGTGACATAGGCCGTTGCGCCCAGCGCCGCCTCGCCTGCATCGGCAAGCGCCTGTGGCTCGGCATGGGGCCTCCCGCCCAGTGCCGTGATGCCGCGCCCGATGATGACACCATCCTTGACGATCAGCGTACCGACGGACGGATTGGTTCCCGTCAGCCCCTTGTGGTGGCGAGCATAACGGATTGTCGCTTCCATGAAGCGGATATCATCCGAGGTCACCTGCGAATGCGGTCGTTCCAGTGCAGTCATGCCTATCTATCCAGATCGTCCTCGGTATCGGGGGCTGCAAGCTCATCAATCACGTTATGGAAATCGACGGCCTTGCTGAAATTGCGATAGACCGATGCAAACCGGATATAGGCGATATCATCCACACCCTTGAGGGCATCCATTGCAAGACGGCCAATCTCGTCGGACGTCACCTCCGCCTCACCCGAACTTTCGAGCTGGCGTACAATCCCGGAAATTGCACGCTCGACGCGCTCGCTGTCGACATCGCGCTTGCGCAGCGCCACTTCGATGGAGCGGGTCAGCTTATCCCGGTCGAAGGGGACGCGGCGTCCGCTTTTCTTCACCACCATCAGATCCCGAAGCTGAACGCGTTCGAAGGTCGTGAATCGCCCGCCGCACACCGAGCAGACACGACGCCTGCGAATAACCGCTCCGTCCTCGGCAGGACGGGAATCCTTCACTTGCGTATCTTCAGATTGGCAATAGGGACAACGCATGGAACACTTTCACTTAACTCTTCGAAGACTGATTCCTATAGATCATAGCTGATCTGCGCCAATCAACCTACCGAATGCGACGCGCCGGATATGACGGACAAAAAAAACCCCGCTCAACAAGGATGAACGGGGCTTTTGATACTCTTCTTTCAGGGACTGATTATCCCTGATAGCCATACATCGGGAAACGGTCGGTCAGCGCGATGACCTTGTCCTTCACGGCCTGTTCGACAGCAGCATTGCCTTCATCGGAATTGGCGACCTTCAGACCGTCGAGAACTTCTGCGATCAGCGAGCCGATCTCCTTGAATTCGGTCACGCCGAAGCCGCGCGTGGTGCCGGCAGGCGTGCCGAGACGAACGCCGGAGGTGACGAACGGCTTTTCAGGGTCGAACGGAATGCCGTTCTTGTTGCAGGTGATGTTGGCGCGGCCGAGAGCGGCTTCCGCGCGCTTGCCCGTTGCATTCTTCGGACGCAGATCGACCAGCATAAGATGGTTGTCGGTGCCGCCGGAGACGATATCGAGGCCATGCGATTTCAGTTCTTCCGAGAGTGCGCGCGCATTGTCGACGACGTTTTTGGCATAGAGCTTGAATTCAGGCTTCAGCGCTTCGCCGAAGGCAACGGCCTTGGCGGCGATGACGTGCATCAGCGGGCCGCCCTGAAGACCGGGGAACACAGCCGAATTGAACTTCTTCGCCAGATCGGCGTCGTTGGTCAGGATCATGCCGCCACGCGGGCCGCGCAGGGACTTGTGCGTCGTCGTCGTGCAGACATGAGCATGCGGGATCGGCGACGGATGCTGGCCACCGGCGACGAGACCCGCAATATGCGCCATATCGACCATGAGGTAAGCGCCAACTTCATCGGCGATCTCGCGGAAACGTTTCCAGTCCCAGATGCGCGAATAAGCGGTGCCGCCAGCGAGAATCAGCTTTGGCTTGTTTTCGCGAGCGAGACGAGCCACTTCGTCCATATCGAGCAGATGGTCGTCCTGTCGGACGCCATAGGACACGACATTGAACCACTTGCCCGACATGTTGACCGGCGAACCATGCGTCAGGTGACCACCCGAATTGAGGTCGAGACCCATGAAGGTATCGCCCGGCTGCAGCAGAGCCAGGAATACGGCCTGATTCATCTGGCTGCCGGAATTCGGCTGAACATTGGCGAATTCGCAGCCGAAAAGCTTCTTGGCGCGTTCGATCGCCAGTTCTTCCACCACGTCCACATACTGGCAGCCGCCATAATAGCGCTTGCCCGGATAGCCTTCGGCGTATTTGTTGGTGAGGATGGAGCCTTGCGCTTCAAGAACAGCGCGCGAGACGATGTTTTCCGAGGCGATCAGCTCGATTTCATGGCGCTGACGACCGAGTTCGTTGCGAATTGCACCGAAAATTTCGGAATCGATGTCCTCGAGGCTTGCATTGAAGAAAGCGTCGGAAAACGCATTCTTGGCGGCGGCGTTGGCTTGAGACATTTTCACACCCTCCGGGTCAGCCGGTAAAAGCTATTGGATGAGGCGCATTATCACACTTGAATGCCCTAGGCCAATGGCCGCAAAGCGAAAAGCATGTTCCAAAATGCGGCAAACCGATTTGATCTTGGATTTGAGACTAAAAAAGCCGCCCCGAATATTCGAGGCGGCTCTTCTTCGGTCGAAAATAACGAAAAATCAGGTGTCGGTGCCAAGCGCCAGCGAAGCGGCGCCGTCCATCTTGTAGATGTCGTCGCGGAACTGAACAACACCGTCGCCCGTCGACCAGGCGGAGATATAGACGAAGTGCAGCGGCACGGGATCTGCAACCTGAATAGGCGTGTTGTTGCCAGAGCGGATCGTTTCTTCGATGTTCTGGCGATCCCAGCCAGCCGTGTTCTTCAAGAGCCATACGTCCAGATCGCGAACATTCTGCACGCGCACGCAGCCCGACGAGTCGAAACGCATGAGCTTATTGAAATAGCTCTTCTGCGGCGTATCATGCATATAGACGGCATACTGATTGTGGAAGTTGATCTTGGTCGAGGACATGGCGTTGATCTTGCCCGGATCCTGACGGAACATCAGCTTCACGGCGTCATCCGTGTTCCAGTCGATGGTTTCGGGTGCAACTTCCTGACCCGACTGATCGTAAAGACGGATCTTGTTCTTAGCCAGATATTGCGGATCTTTCCGCATCAGCGGAATGATATCCTTCTGGATGATCGACTTCGGCGCCGTCCAGTAAGGATTGAGAATGACCTCGTGAATCTTCGAATTGAGGAGCGGTGTCTGGCGATCAATCTTGCCGACAACGGCTGTGTGACGCTGCACGACGCTGCCGTTTTCAACGGCTTCAATCCGCGCGGCGGGAATATTCACCATAACAAAGCGCTGTTCCTGCATACCAGCGCTGACCAGCGGCGAAAGGCGCTGCAAATTGGTCTGGAGTTGGCCAAGACGCGTATTCGCGTCCACATTCATCGCTGCATAGGTGAACTCACCCATCACCCCATCTGCAGGCAGACCATGACGCGACTGGAAACGCCTCACTGCGGCATCAACATAGGTGTCGAAAGCATTGGAAAGACCGGCGCCCTGCGGCAGATCACCAGAAACCATCAGACGCTTGCGCAAGTACTGCACCGACTGGTCGTTCGCGCCAAGCTGCAGCTTTGCATTGCCCGGAACTGTCGGCCAGCCACCGCGACCGGCAATATCGGTATATTGTGCGATAGCGCCTTGAAGATTGCCGATGGTCTGCTGGCTCAGCACCGGCTGGTTGGTCGCAACCTTCTGGCCGCCTGTCGCGCGCGCATCGAACTGGTCATCCCAGTTACCGCGCCGCGGCGACGCGAGCACATCGTTAAAAGCCTGTTGCGCAAAGGACGAGGTTGCAAAAGCCGTGGCTGCCACTGAAAGGCCGGCTGTTGCAGCTCCGCGCAGGAAGCGGCGGCGGTCTACGTTGAAAGCTTCGGCATTCTTGTCTGTTGGCTTGGTCATTTGCTTAGTCCCAAAAAGGCACGCCGCTCATAGATCAATGTCGGCGGCAGTCGTCCGAGAATATCAGCAACAGGACATCAAGGCGATAGGCGACCCGCAAACATGCGCGCCCGCTTATATCTCCCGACCTGTTGGAAGATGGCACATTCTTGCCCGTGCAGTCTTGAGAACTGCTTATGTCGGTTTTTATGGCTTAATCATGTCGCGCGGCCCGGTTTGCAAGCCGCGCACGTCAAGATCGAAGCATAATTGCCATTCCGCATCAGCAAATGCAGGTCTATTGTGTCCGTTCTGCAACAAACTTGCCGGAACACCGGTCGATTTATCAGAGACGATAAGCGATGCTGTCGTTCCAGAAGCGGTCGAGGCGCTGCAAGGACTTGTTCATCGCCATGAATTCTTCAACCTGAATTCCGCCGACCTGTTCGATGGACAGGACGTGCCGTTCATAAAGAGCCGCGACCTGATTGGCGATCTCATTGCCCTTGTCGGTCAGGCTAACACGCACCGAACGGCGGTCGACACGCGAACGCTGGTGATGAATGAAGCCCATCTCGACAAGCTTCTTGAGGTTGTAGGAAACATTCGAGCCGAGATAATAACCGCGCGAGCGCAGTTCACCGGCGGTCAGTTCCGAATTGCCAATGTTGAAGAGCAACAGCGCCTGCGTCGCGTTGATGTCGAGCTGACCGTTGCGGTCGAACTCGTCCTTCACAACATCGAGCAGGCGGCGATGGAGACGCTCCACCAGCTGAAGAGCTTCCAGATACAGGCTGCGGAGTGCGGCTTCCGGAGCATAGAGCGGAGCGTCGATCTTGCGCTGAGCATTCATCATTGTCTTTGCCTCTCTGTCGGAGCCGCATTCGGGAAATCCTCGATGCAGCTCTCTTCCTGTTTTAATGCAGCGATGTTTCTCGCTGTCTTGAGAGGACTTTAGGGGAGATGCATAAAATTCGACTTAAAAGTCAGACTTAACAGTAGCTTACCGAGAGGAATGCAAATTCAGGCTTAATGTTTACTTACCCACTCCCGCGATCAGGCGGAAATGCTGGCCTTTGCCTGCCGCCGCTTCTCCAGAACCAGCAGCACGCGGAACGCGATATAAATGACGATGCACAGCGCATTGAATGTGACCGTCAACGGTCTGCTTTCAAAGTTCCGATCAAAGACCGAATAGATGCTGATCTCGCCGACTGCGGCGACAAACCAAAGCACCGGACCCCAGGTCGCCCGCATCCAGAGACCCGTTGCAGCAACAGGCATTAACACTGCCAGCGCGACAACGGCGGTCTGCCACATCCATGGCATCAGATCGAACCGCCAGAGCAACCCCGGATGAATGCCGATGAGCCGCACCCAATAGAAAACGCCGCTTGCAAGCGCAGTCAGCGCCAGCAATCGAATGAACCATGTAAATGTCCATTCAAGGCCGGTCGGTTGCGTGTGCTGGCGCAGCTCATCCATATGCATCAGCAATTCCTCATGAGAACGTCAGTTCCTTTTCGCCAAGATTGACGAAATAGGCGTTTACCTGTTCCGGTTTCACATCCTCGATGGAAGCCGGCTGCCAGGATGGAGCGCCATCCTTGTCGATCAGCAGCGCCCGCACACCTTCATAGAAGTCGTGCGCTTCAAGCATCCGGCTGGCAATGCGGTATTCCATGCGCATGCAATCATCGAGGTTGAGCGGGCGTCCGTCGGCGATCTGCCGGAAGGTCACCGCCACGCTGGTTGGCGAGCGCGTTGCAATCACGTTCAGTATATCTGTCGCCGGTTTGCTGCCCGAAGCAGCCGCCTTGTCCAGCAAGGCCAGGCAATCTGCAAGCGTCGCGCCGGAAAAGCACTCATTGATCACATGCCGCGTTTCGGCAGATGTTTCGAAATCCGGATATTGGCTACGGGTCAGAGCCGCGTCGATATCCGCCGATGCGATGAGATCGTCGCGCACGTCATTGAGATCGCTGGCCGCAACCGCATGGGTGGCAATGCCGCTCTGGAGACAATCGCCCCAGCGAATGCGGTTGCCCGTCAAGGCGAGATAATAGCCGAAATTGTCGTGGAGATGCGGCAGGAATGCGCTTCCGCCGACATCGGGAAAGAAGCCGATTCCCGTTTCCGGCATGGCGAACATGGTGTTTTCGGTCACGATACGATGCGAGCCATGCACCGAAATGCCAGCGCCGCCGCCCATGATGATACCGTTGATCAGTGAGATATAGGGCTTGGGAAACCGACCGATGCGGGCATTGAGCCGATATTCATCGCGGAAAAATTCGTAAGCGGGCGTTCCCTCGCGGCCAGACTTGTAGGCAGCAACGACATCGCCACCGGCGCAGAATGCCCTACCTTCACCTTCCAGTATCACGCAGGCGACTTCCGGATCGTTTTCCCAGGCCTGCAATGCGCGGTCGAGCGCCAGAATCATCTTGTGCGTCAGCGCGTTGAGCGCTGCGGTCCGCGTCAGCTTTACAAGACCGGCTTTTCCCTTGCGTTCAAAGCTGATTTCGTCGCCACCGCCAAAGTCAATCTGCATATCTTGTCTCCCGTTCCCCCAAATGGGTAGAAAGTGAGACGCCCCGCGTCAATCCCACACAGGCGCCTACGGGCCAATCTTCTTGGTTTCACCACTTTTCCCGTGATAAACGGTGCGCATCCGAAGTCAGCCCTTTGATTGCATTTGCATCGCGGCTTCCATTCTCGGGAATAATTCAATGAGCGACCGTCAATCCAAATATCTCCCCCCTCATATCGGCAGGCATGTCGATGACGTAACCGGCAGCCGCCGTTTGCGCCGTATGCGCAAGGCCGACTGGTCGCGCAGGCTGGTGCAGGAAACGCAGCTGACGGTGGACGATCTGATCCTGCCATTCTTCCTCACCTACGGGGACGGGGTTTCCGAACCTGTGGAAGCCATGCCGGGTGTGGAGCGCTATTCGGTCGATATGGCGGTGCGCATGGCGGAAAAAGCCGCGAAGCTTGGCATTCCGGCCATTGCCCCCTTCCCGCGCGAAAAGGCGGAAGTGAAGACGGACGACGGCGCCTTTGTCGCCAGCCCCGACAATCTGATCAATCGCGCCGTGCGGGCGATCAAGAAGGAAGTGCCTGAGATCGGCATCATCACCGATGCCGCGCTCGATCCGTTCACCACGCATGGCCATGACGGCATTTTGCGCGACGGCGAGATCGTCAATGACGAATCCGTGGCTATGGTTGTGCGCGGCGCGCTTTCGCAGGCCGAGGCCGGTGCCGATATCATCGCGCCATCCGACATGATGGACGGCCGTATCGGCGCGATCCGTCAAGCGCTGGACGAGAACGGCTTTCATCATATTCCGATCATGTCTTATGCGACGAAATTCGCTTCGGCTTTCTACGGCCCTTATCGCGAAGCCATCGGCACGCAGGGCCTGCTGAAAGGCGACAAGAAAACCTATTACATCGACCCAGCCAATCCGGAAGAAGCGGTGCGCGAAGCCGAACAGGACATCGCGGAAGGCGCGGACATGCTGATGGTCAAGCCCGGCCTGCCCTATCTCGACATCATCCACCGGCTGAAGAGCGAATTCCGCCTGCCGACCTATGCGTATCAGGTGTCGGGCGAATATGCGATGATCAAGGCCGCGGGTATCAATGGCTGGATCGACGAAGAAAAGGTGATGATGGAAAGCCTTCTGGCTTTCAAGCGCGCCGGTTGCGACGGCATCCTCACCTATTTCGCGATTGAGGTCGCCGAAAAGCTGAAACAGCACGGTTAAGCTGACAGGGTGCCTGCGCTTTCTCTGGCAGCTTCCTTGAAACGGCCCACTTCATTTACCATGTTGGTAGCGTTGCGCCTGGAAGGCGGAGCGACGCCGGATATTGTCTGTCTCCGGTTGTCTTTTTAAACGACTGGAAGGAAAAATGTCCGACCATATCCTGCACGGCGAGATCATGGCTCCGCGTTACGACAGCCGAGCTTTCTTCGAAGGCGTGCGTACGCGCCGGATGATGGCTTTTCTCATCGATTATCTCATCGTCTTTCTGCTGTGTATCCCGGCTGCGATCATCATTGCGCTGTTCGGCATATTGACGCTTGGCGTCGGGTGGATGCTTTACGGCATCATGTTCCCCATCGTCGCGCTGATCTATGTGTCCCGCACCATGGGCGGCCCGCAGCAGGCCACAAAGGGCATGCAGATGATGAACATCAAGCTCGTCCGGCTTGAAGGCGGCATGGTGGACCCAATGCTCGCCATCGTCCACTCGGTGCTGTTCTGGGGGCTCAATGTCGTGCTGACGCCTCTGATCCTGCTAGCAACGCTCGTCCTCGACCGCAAGCGCACGGTGCATGATCTGCTGCTGGGCACAGCGGTTATCCGCTCGGATCGTTAAGATCACCCTCAAAGACAGTTTCGTGTTTCCCGACACTAACCGATGTGGAGGGAAACAGACTTAGTTCAACTTAAGATCAAAAAAATTCAGAGCCGGCTGCGCAAAATGCCTATTGACGTTTTGCGCCGTCGGTTCGATCCTTGTCTCGTATCGTGATGGTTTCGGTATTACCATTTCGTGGATATTGAATGACCCATCAACCGCAACAGTCTCCGCAGTTTTTCTTGACGGCACCCTCGCCCTGTCCGTATCTCGACGGGCAGATGGAGCGCAAAGTTTTTACGCATCTGGTTGGCGACAAGGCCAACGAGATCAACGATCTCCTGACACAAGGCGGCTTCCGCCGTTCCCAGAACATCGCCTATCGTCCGGCCTGCGAGCTTTGCCGCGCCTGCGTTTCCGTGCGTATTCTGGCGGGAGAGTTCGAGATGACGCGCAATATGCGCCGCGTCTGGAGCCAGAATCGCGATCTGGTTGGTCGCGTGCACAAGGCGCAACCCAGCACCGAGCAATATGCGCTGTTTCGGGATTATCTCGATGCGCGCCACCGTTCAGGCGGCATGTCGGACATGACCGTGCTCGACTATGCGATGATGGTTGAAGACACCCACGTCAACACGCAGATCATCGAGTATCGCCGTCGCGGCCCCGACAGTTTTATCGATCCAAAGGGCGATGGTGAGCTGATCGCCGTGGCGCTGACCGATGTGATGGCCGATGGCCTTTCCATGGTCTATTCGTTCTTCTCTCCGCACATGCATGACCGTTCGCTCGGCACCTATATGATTCTCGATCATATTGAGCGGGCACGGGCCGCAGGCTTGCCGCATGTCTATCTCGGCTATTGGGTCGAGGGATCGCGCAAGATGCAGTACAAAATCCGCTTCACGCCGCAGGAACATCTCGGCCCTCGTGGCTGGCAGCGGTTTGAAGGGTAGTCAGGAAAACAGCAGCTGATACCGCCTTTTTCATTATGAGCGGTGCGCGGTGTCTGAATCAAAAAGTGCCGGGCCGTGGCGAAAATGGTGATTTCGAGAACCGGAGCGCAGCGTACATTAAAGTACGTGAGCACCGGAAGCGCAGAAATTGCCATTTGCAGTCCGGCATGGCGACTTTTAGATCAGACACCTAGAACTTGCCCGAACGCGGGAATCCCTTCGGGACAACGCGCCCTGCGGAAGCGCGAGCGCCAATCCACTCGACAAGCTCTTCCTTGTTACGGGTAAAGGTCCGTTCTGCCGAATCCTGCCAGGACAGACCTTCGGCAATCGCAAATGTCCGAATATCCGAAACGCCACCATCCTTGTATTTTTGCAGACGGACGCCCTTGCCGCGTGTCATTTCCGGGATTTCCGAAAGCGGGAAGACAACCATCTTGCGGTTTTCGCCGACGACCGCGATGTGATCACCGGAAACACGCGTGCAAATCTTCGCTTCGTCCGGCGCCTTCACATTCATCACCTGCTTGCCCTTGCGGGTATTGGCCACGGCTTCATTCTCCGGAACGATGAAACCATTGCCCTCATGCGAAACAAGCAGCAGCTTTGCCGATGGGTCGTGAACGAAGGCCGTCAGGATGTCCTGATCGTTTTCCATATCGACCAGAATGCGGATCGGTTCGCCATGGCCGCGACCGCCCGGCAGCGTATTTGCGCCGATGGTGAAGAACTTGCCGCCCGTCGTGAAGAACAGAAGCTTGTCAGTCGTTTCCGCATGGAAAGCGAGCTTCAGCTTGTCGCCTTCCTTGAAGGAGAGCGTCGAAAAATCGGCCATATGGCCCTTCATCGCACGCAGCCAGCCCTTTTCGGACACGACAATCGTGACCGGTTCGCGCTCGATCATCGCATTGTGGATGTCTTCCAGATCGTGGGTCGGGGCTTCCGCAAAATTCGTACGACGCTTGCCAAGCTTGGTCGCGGGGCCGAATTTCTCACGCACCGCCTTGATTTCAGCACTGATCTTCTTCCACTGGCGTGTGCCGGAAGCGAGCAAGCCTTCGAGATCGGCCTTTTCAGCAGTCAGATCCTCAAATTCCTTGCGGATCTCGAATTCCTCGAGCTTGCGCAACGAACGCAGACGCATATTGAGGATCGACTCGGCCTGAACATCCGTCAGCTCGAAGGCTCGCATCAATTCCTGCTTCGGCTCGTCTTCCTCGCGGATGATGCGGATGACTTCGTCGAGATTGAGATAGGCAATCAGGAAACCGCCGAGAATTTCCAGACGCCGCTCGATCTCGGCCAGACGATATTGCGAGCGACGAACCAGAACTTCCTTGCGGTGTTCCAGCCATTCGCGCAGCACGCCGCCCAGCGACAGCACATTCGGCACCTTGCCGTGCGACAGCACATTCATGTTGAGCGAAACGCGGCTTTCAAGCTCGGTCAGCTTGAACAGCGATTCCATCAACAGTTCCGGATCGACGGTGCGGTTCTTCGGCTCCAGAACGATGCGGATATCTTCCGCAGATTCATCGCGAATATCGTCAAGCAGCGGCAGCTTCTTGGCCAGCAGCAATTCGGCGATCTTCTCGATCAGGCGCGATTTCTGCACCTGATACGGAATTTCAGTGACGACGATCACCCAGGTGCCGCGATTGCCCTCTTCCTTTTCCCAACGCGCGCGAACGCGGAACGCGCCGCGACCGGTGCGATAGGCTTCGACAATATTGCTATGTTCTTCAACCAGAACACCGCCCGTCGGGAAATCCGGACCGCGCACCTTGGCTTTCAAAAGTGCGGACGGATCGGTTTTCGCCTCGTGCTCGATTTCAGCATATTGCTCCGGCGAGGTGATGAGTTCTTCCACGCCCGCATCCGGATGATTGATCAGGTAAAGCGCCGACGAGCACAGCTCCGCCACATTATGCGGTGGAATATTCGTTGCCATGCCAACTGCAATGCCCGCCGATCCATTGGCGAGCAGGTTCGGGAAAGCGCCCGGCAGAACGATCGGTTCCTCGTCTTCCTCATTATAGGTCGGACGGAAATCGATAGCGTTTTCGGTGATGCCTTCAAGCAGCAGCGTCGCCACTTCGGTCATGCGCGCTTCGGTGTAACGCATGGCGGCGGCATTATCACCGTCGATATTGCCGAAATTGCCCTGCCCGTCGACCAGCGGATAACGCACCGCGAAATCCTGCGCCAGACGCACCAGCGCATCGTAGATCGACGCATCGCCATGCGGGTGGAACTTACCCATCACGTCGCCGACGATACGCGCGCATTTCGCATAGGCCTGATCGGGATTGAGCCGCAGCAGACGCATGGCATGCATGATGCGCCGATGCACCGGCTTCAGACCGTCGCGCACGTCCGGCAGCGCACGATGCATGATCGTGGACAGCGCATAAGCGAGGTAACGTTCCTCAAGGGCCGATTTGAGATCGACCTTTTCGATGTGTTCTTCGCCGTCGCCCGGCGGAATCAGACTTTTTCCCATGTTTCCCAGTACCAAGTGCGCGATTCGTCAGCAAGCGTTGAGGAGAACCAAAGCAGTACATTACAGCGCCATGCGTCAAATATGGCACGCAAACAACGCAGCGGTGTTTGAAATCCACTGCATAATCCACACCACCAAATCAAATCCCGGCGGGCGTCAGTCGCAAATCTGCCGCCATTTACCCACTATAGAGCAGTCGGAAACAGGTTTTCCTATGTTGCAAGCACAGGTTAAGCAAATCGGGTTGTTAAATCAGAAGATTTAAGCCTATGAATGCCGCACTAAAATCAAGAGATCAGGCAGGAGCTTCGAATGCAGGTTTTCGTCAATATCAAGCCAGCGACGCGCATTTTTGCTGCGAGCACAGCGCTTTCGCTGATTTTCGGCAGCGCCGCCATGGCTGCGGATGCCAATGCCGTCGCCGAGCGCCTCAAGGCCCTTTATGCGAAACAGGGCGGCGAACTGAGCTTCGCAAATGTGAAGGCTGACGGTTCGAACATCGTGCTCGAAGGCACCAAGGTCAAGCTCGCCACCCTGTCTCCCAAGGACGTGGAAATCGGCGACGTGACGCTGGAAGATGTTCAGGACGCATCGGATGGCGGTTTCACCATCGGACAGGTTGCTGTTCCCGACCTCACGCTCGACAGCACCGACGGCAAGAACGATCAGGCCTCCATCAAGGGCATGTCGATGCAGAACCTGCAGATTCCGGCCGAATCCGCCAAGGGACCGCTCGACAGCATGGTTCTTTATGACAAGATGAAAATTGAGGAACTGGCTTTCGGTAAGCCAGGCACGGACGGCGCCACGGTGAAGGGCGTCGATGTTTCGCTCGACACGTCGAACAAAGCCGAAAAGATCGGCTACAGCGCCACTGTCGCCAGTATTGACGCCACCTTCGGCAAGGACGAGCAGAACCCGCTGGCCCCGCTTGGGATGAAGAGCCTCCAGGCCGCGGTCAACATGAAAGGCCAGTGGTCGCCGAAGTCGGGCGACGCCACGCTCGACCAGATGGAAGTTCAGGCGCAGGATCTTGGCAAGATCAACATTACCGGCAGCCTCGGCGGTTATGATCTGGCCTTTGTCGAAGCCGTGCAGAAGACGCAGGAAGCGATGACCAAATCGGACGCCGACAAGGACGCCGCCGGTCTTGCCATTCTCGGCCTCGCAGAACAGCTCAACCTCAAGAACCTGACGATCCGCTTCGACGACGCATCGCTGACGGAAAAGCTGCTGACCTATTATGCCAAGCAGCAGGGTTCGGACGCCAAGGCGCTTGGCGAACAGCTGAAGATGATGGTTCCGCTGATGGCCACGCAGCTGAAAAACCCGGAATTCGCGCAGCAGCTGAAGGCGGCATCGGACAAGTATTTTACCGATCCGAAGTCTCTGACGCTGAGCGCCTCGCCTGACCAGCCGGTCACCTTCGCATCGATTGTCGCAACCGCCTCGCTCGATCCAACGAAAATCATCCAGCTGTTGAAGGTCGGCATCGACGCCAATAATTAAAATCGAAAAGGCCCGGTGCACCCACCGGGCTTTTTTCGCGATATGATCCAATAAAAAACCCGGCTCAAGGCCGGGTTTTTTTGTTCTCTGAACAAAGAGCTTAACTCTTTTGAACCGGAGCAAGGCGGATATGGAGATCGCGCAGCTGGGCTGGCGTCACATCCGAAGGCGCGTTCATCAGAAGATCGAGCGCCTGCTGGTTCATCGGGAACAGGGAAATTTCACGCAGGTTCTTTGCACCGACCAGCAGCATGATGACGCGGTCGATACCGGCAGCCATCCCGCCATGCGGAGGCGCGCCGTACTGGAACGCACGGTAGAGACCGCCGAAACGCTCTTCCACGTCCTGCTGGCTGAGACCAACCTTTTCAAAGGCCTTGACCATGACGTCAGGCAGCTGGTTGCGGATCGATCCCGAAGCAATTTCAAAGCCGTTGCAGACGAGATCGTACTGATAGGCCTTGATGGCGAGCGGGTCCTGATTTTCCAGCGCGTCCAGTCCGCCCTGCGGCATGGAGAACGGGTTATGCGCGAAGTCGAGCTTCTTGTTGTCTTCGTCCCATTCGTAGAACGGGAAATCGATGATCCAGGCTAGTTCGAAACGGTCGCGATCCACAAGGTTCAGTTCTTCGCCTGCACGGGTGCGCGCATCGCCGGCGAACTTGTAGAACTTCGACGGCTGGCCAGCCACGAAGAAGCAGGCGTCACCATCGTCGAGGCCCATCTGCAAGCGAATTGCTTCGGTGCGTTCTTCGCCGATGTTCTTCGCAATCGGGCCTGCGCCCTCAAGCTTGTCGCCTTCCTTGCGCCAGAAGATATAGCCGAGACCCGGCTGACCTTCGCTCTGCGCCCAGGAATTCATGCGATCGCAGAATGCGCGGCTACCACCGGTCTTGGCCGGAATGGCCCAGACTTCGACCTTAGGGTCGTTAGCGATCATGTTCGCGAAGACCTTGAAGCCGGAACCAGCGAAATGATCGGTCACAGCCTGCATTTCAATCGGGTTGCGCAGATCCGGCTTGTCCGAACCATAGGTGCGGATCGCATCGTCATAGGCGATACGGCGGAAGGTCTGCGTGACCGGCTTGCCTTCGGCAAACTCTTCGAAAATGCCGCGCATGACCGGTTCCATCGTTTCCCAGACTTCTTCCTGGGTCACGAAGCTCATTTCAAGGTCGAGCTGGTAGAATTCGCCCGGCAGGCGATCGGCGCGCGGGTCTTCATCGCGGAAGCAGGGCGCGATCTGGAAGTAACGGTCAAAACCGGCAACCATCAGAAGCTGCTTGTACTGCTGCGGCGCCTGCGGCAGCGCATAGAACTTGCCTTCATGGATGCGGCTCGGCACGAGGAAGTCGCGCGCGCCTTCCGGCGACGAGGCCGTCAGGATCGGCGTGGTGAACTCGTTGAAGCCGATTTCGGTCATGCGGCGACGCATCGCGGCAATGATCTTGGTGCGGCTCATGATGTTCTTGTGCAGCGTTTCGCGGCGCAGATCGAGGAAGCGGTATTTCAAGCGGATATCTTCCGGATAATCCGGCTCGCCAAAGACAGGCAGCGGCAGTTCCTTGGCTGCGGCCAGAACTTCGATCTCGGTCGCGAAGATTTCGACTTCGCCGGTCGGCAGGTTCGCATTGACCGCATCACCTGCGCGGGCCTTCACTTCACCATCGACGCGGATGACCCACTCGCCGCGAACCGTTTCGGCAACCTTGAAAGCGGGCGAATCGGGATCGGCCACAATCTGGGTAATGCCGTAATGATCGCGAAGATCGATGAAGAGAATGCCGCCATGGTCACGGACGCGGTGAACCCAGCCGGACAGACGAACGTTCGAACCGACGTCCGTTTTGCGAAGGGCTGCGCAGGTATGGCTGCGGTAACGGTGCATGATTTCTGCCTTTTGGTAAGATAAGTCAGTGCAGGCAAAGCGCTGCAAATTCTGGCGGAAAAGCGCATTTTGACCGGGTTTTGTCAAGTCTGCACTCTCTACAAGTGTCGCGGTTCCGACCGCATGACGTAACGTATCGACAAAAAACACGATTTGCACTTGTTATGCTACGGCTTTTGCGCATTCTTTCGGGACAACCAGCGTCGCTTTGTCTGAATGCAGCTCGCATTTCCAGACGCAAAACCGCTTCACACTTTTGCTGGAAATGCTCTAGAAGAAAAACATGCAACTCATCACGACCACCGAGGCCCTTGAAGAGGCCGTATCCGCCCTGTCCAAGTCAGATTTCGTCACTGTCGACACGGAGTTCATCCGCGAAACGACTTTCTGGCCGGAATTGTGCCTTATCCAGATGGCTTCGCCGGATCACACCGCACTGGTGGATGCCCTTGCGCCCGATCTCGACCTTGCACCTTTCTTCCGGCTGATGGCCGACGAGAAGATCGTCAAGGTTTTCCATGCCGCACGGCAGGATATCGAAATCGTGTTCCATCTTGGCGACCTCATCCCCTCGCCTGTCTTCGACAGTCAGGTCGCGGCGATGGTCTGCGGTTTCGGCGATGCGATTTCCTACGACCAGTTGGTTCAGAAAGTCACCGGCAAGCATCTCGACAAGTCGTCCCGCTTTACCGACTGGCGCAGACGCCCACTGTCGGACAAGCAGCTCGACTACGCGCTGGCCGATGTCACCTATCTGCGCGACATCTATCTTTACCTCAAGGAAGAGCTTGAGAAGGAAGAGCGCAGCGAGTGGGTGAATGAGGAAATGGCGGTTCTGACCGCCCGTGAGACCTATGATCTGCATCCGGACGACGCATGGCGGCGTGTGAAGGCCCGCGTGCGCAAGCCGATCGAACTGGCCATCATGCAGTCCGTCGCCGCATGGCGCGAACGGGAAGCGCGCGAACGCAATGTGCCGCGCGGCCGCATCATCAAGGACGACACGATTGCCGAAATCGCGCAGCAGCAGCCGCGCGATGCCGAGGCGCTCGGTCGTCTGCGCTCGATCCCCAAGGGTTGGGAGCGCTCAGCACAGGCTGCCGGTCTGGTGGCGGCAATCCAGTCAGCGCTTGCTATTCCGAAGGAAGACTTGCCGAAGCTGCCAAAGCCGTCGCATTCGCCGGAAGGTAGTGCTGCCGCTGCCGATATTCTGAAAGTTCTGCTGAAGCTGGTCACCGAAGAGCACGGCGTTGCCGCCAAGATCGTCGCCAGCTCGGACGATATCGACAAGATTGCAGCCGAAGGTGAGGAAGCGAAAGTACCAGCCTTGCAGGGCTGGCGTCGCGAAGTGTTCGGTCAGAAGGCCCTGGACCTGATCGACGGCAAGATCGGCATCAAGTTCGAGAACCGTCGTATACGCGCAGTGGAATTAGGGGAGTAAGGGAGTAGGGGAATAGGTGAACAGGGCTATATAAACATACTCCCCTATTCCCTTACTCCCTTATTCCCCTCCCTTTTCGCCTATCGCAAAATACAGGTTCTTGCCCGTCAACTTGGCAAGCTGCTGCAAGCGGCCTTCCGGGCGGTCCGACACAAGATCGGCCAGATCGCTCGGAACAACCAGCGCGATGCCGTTTTCTTCCTCGCGCCAGTAAAGCCGCGGGATAACACCCGGCATGGACGCCGAGAGAAGATAGACAACTCGCAGCAGAGCACCGAGCAGTTTTGCCCTTTCGCGCAGACGCGGCGTGGCGAGCTGCACGATTTCCGGCGCAATCTCGTCTTCGATCAGCCCTTCATGGCGGTAGTAATTGGCCAGCGCCATATAGGAGCGCCCCGGATGATCAATGCCGCCAAACGAGCCGTGAGCAATGATATTCAGCGCCTGCGAACCGCGATAATCGGGATGCGCACGCCAGCTGATATCCGCCACGAGACAGGCAGCCTCGCGATAGCGCGCCTCATCCTCGGTCTCATCAAAGCCAAGCTGCTGCAATGAAAGCGTCGTCCAGACCGCCAGCTCGCGGGCATGGCGTGGCGAGCGCGAGCGCAGGATCGCCAGTTCTTCCGCAGAAGCCAGCAATGGGTCGAGTTTCTGTTCGTTCTTCGGCAACAGCGAATAGAGATAGCCTTCGCGCACGCCCAATGCCGAGAAGACGATCTTCGACGGCTTCATGCGGCGAATGGTTTCCAGCATCACGGTCGCACCATAGGACAGAAGCTGGCGACGGTTTTTCGATACCGCCTCGATGCCGCGCATCGTGTCGATATTGCCCTTGGCGACGCGCTTGAGAAAACTCTGCGCCTCGACCGGGTCCATCTCGTAACCATGCATGACCAGCAGCGGATAATGCTTGGCGGTCATATGCAGCTTGGCAAGGTTACGCCATGTGCCGCCCACCGCATAGAAGACCTGCCCCTGATGCATTTCAAGGAGGGTCGCCTTTGCAAGCTCCGTGCGTGTGATCTTCGCAGCCTCTGTCAGCTTTTCGTCGGCCATGTCCTGAAGGCGCAAGCCCCCGAGCGGCAAGGTGATGCCCTCGCCGATATCGTGATCATTGACGGCCACGAGTTCGAGACTGCCGCCGCCGAGATCGCCCGCGACGCCGCAAGGTTTGTGGAACCCGGAAATGATACCGAGCGCCGAATAATAGGCTTCTTCCTTACCGGACAGAACTTCGATGTGCCGCCCGAGAATGGCCTCGGCCTGCGCGATGAAATCAGGTCCGTTCTTTGCTTCGCGTGCGGCAGCCGTCGCCAGCGCGTGCACGGAAACCGCGCCCGCCTGTTCGGCCAGCGCACGGAAGCGCCGCAAGGCGCGCAGTGCGATATCGACAGACTTGTCGTTGAGCCGGCCAGTCTTGGCCAGTCCCTTGCCAAGACCGCAAAGGAGTTTTTCGTTGAAAAGCACCGTCGGTGAACGGACGATGCCTTCGTAAATGACGAGACGGATCGAATTCGAGCCGATGTCAATGACCCCGATGGGCTTGAGACCCTTCAGACGGCCTTGTGCTATAGCTGGACTCATGCAGTCGTTTTTCTTTCCGCCTGTGCACGCTTACGATGTGCGATCAGACGGGGGGCCGAAGACTTCAGCGACTTTCCGCGACCCGACAGGCTGGGATTGGTCATGAAATATTCCTGCGCGTTGAAAGCTTCCTCTCCTTCTTCTTTTTCTATCCGGCGAGAGGTGCCGTCCGCAAGTAGCTGATAGCTCTGTTGGTTATCAATTATGTTGGCAAACATGATTTGTGACAGGATTTGCTGGTGCACTGTTGCATTGGTGATGGGCACCAGCGTCTCCACGCGACGGTCTAGATTGCGCGGCATCATGTCGGCAGAACCGATATAGACAATGGCTTTGTCTGAGGGCAGATCATGCCCGTTTCCGAAGCAGAAAACGCGGCTATGCTCAAGAAAACGCCCGACAATCGACTTGGCGCGGATATTGTCCGATAGGCCCGGAACGCCCGGGCGCAGACAGCAGATGCCACGCACGACCAGCTCGATGTGAACGCCCGCCTGACTTGCCCTATAAAGCGCATCAATAATCTGTGGATCGACCAGCGAGTTCATCTTCATCCAGATCGCCGCCGGTCGACCGGCCTTCGCATGCGCCACTTCATCCTCGATGTGCCTGAGGATGCGCGCGCGCAAGGTGAAGGGCGAAATGGCGATTTTCATTTCTTCGGCAGGCTGCGCATAGCCGGTGATGAAATTGAAGATATGCGCCACATCGCGGGCAATATCCGCATCCGAGGTGAAGAAGGATAGATCCGTATAAATGCGCGCGGTGATCGGATGATAATTGCCGGTGCCCAGATGCACGTAAGAGCGCAGCTTCTGGTCTTCGCGGCGCACGACAAGCGACATTTTCGCATGGGTTTTCAACTCGATGAAGCCGAACACCACCTGCACGCCCGCGCGTTCGAGATCGCGCGCCCAGCGAATATTGGCTTCTTCATCGAAGCGCGCCTTCAGCTCGACCAGCGCCGTCACCGACTTGCCCGCTTCAGCCGCATCGACCAGCGCACGCACGATCGGGCTGTCGTTGGAAGTGCGGTAGAGCGTCTGCTTGATGGCCAGCACATCCGGGTCCGCCGCCGCCTGACGCAGGAATTGCACGACGACATCGAAGGATTCATATGGGTGATGAACCACGATGTCCTTTTCGCGAATCGCGGCGAAGCAATCGCCGCCATGTTCACGGATGCGTTCCGGGAAACGCGGATTATAGGACACGAATTTCAGGTCATCGCGCGGGATCGAGACGATCTCCGAGATCATGTTGAGCGCCAGAAGCCCTTCATGCACGCTGACGCGATTTTCGGATACGCCGAGTTCCGTCGCCACGAAGACGCGCAAGGCTTCCGGCATTTCGCCATCGAATTCGATACGGATCACCTGACCGCGACGGCGGCGTTTCAGCGCCGTTTCGAAGAGACGCACGAGGTCTTCGGCTTCTTCTTCCACCTCAATATCGCTATCGCGAATGATGCGGAACGTGCCTGCGCCGCGCACTTCATAACCGGGGAACAGCCGCCCGATAAACAGACTCACGGCATCCTCAATGGTGATGAAGCGATAGACGTTCTGCTGATCGGTCGGCAGCTGGATGAAACGCTTCAAAGCCACCGGGATGCGCAGCAGCGCCGTCATCGGATGATTGTCGGCGCGCCGCGCCAGCTGCAAGGCAATCGAGAAGCCCAGATTCGGGATGAACGGAAACGGATGCGCCGGATCGATGGAAAGCGGCGTCAGAACGGGGAAAATAGTTTCGAGAAAATGACTTTCCAGCCAGTCCTTCTCCGGCTCCGACAAAGCCGATGGACGAACAATGTCGATATTTTCCTGTACCAGCTCGTCACGAAGGATGCGGAACCGTCCCTGCTGCTCAGCCTGCAAGCGGCCCACTTCATCCAGAACGAAGTCGAGCTGCTCCTGCGGCGTACGACCGTCGGCGCTGCGCAGCGCCACACCGGCGCGAACCTGCGCGGCAAGACCGGCAATGCGCACCATGAAAAACTCATCGAGATTGGTGGCCGAAATGGAGAGAAAACGCAGGCGCTCCAACAAGGGCTGGCGCATATTGGCCGCCTCATCCAGAACACGGCGGTTAAACTGGAGCCAGGAAAACTCGCGATTGACGAAGCGATCAGCGCTGTTCATCAGCTCAGCGATTTCATCTTCATTCAAAGCTTTGTGAGGATCAGGCGCGTTCTGCATATCCGAACCGATTTCGGAGGTGCTGGTCGGTTCCGCGGTCATCTTAAGAGTCCCACTTTGGGTTTCACTGGCCAACGCACTGTTTTCGCTCATTTTTCCTAATCCGGCATTTGCCGGAACCAACCGGCGCATCGTAAAGCCTATGGCTGTCACATGACAGTTTGATAGCAAATCACTTAAATATCCCTAGAATTGATGAAAACGCTTCCGGAAACAAGCGTTTCGCGGTAAACGCAAGCAGAGTTTTGAGCGCGCCGGTCTGAGGCGTGCTATATACCGCGAACGACAGCCCGGAGCGTATTATGTCCGATCACATCATTCCTCATTTCCAGAACGACGCCGGCCATAATGCCATTGAAATCGGCGTAAAGGAATTCATGTGCGTCGGTGCGAACCCGCCTTTCGATCATCCGCATGTCTTCCTCGACATGGGCGACGAAAGCGAAGTGGTCTGCCCGTATTGCTCGACCCTTTATCGCTATAATGCCAAGCTGCATGCCGACGAAACCCTTCCGGCAGGCTGCACCTACGACGCCCCAGCCGACAAAGCGGCCTGATCAGCGTCTGTTTAAGCCCATCTCATCACAGCATTGGGCAAGAAGACCGATATGGGCAAAGGCCACATATTGATAGCAGGAGCCGGCGTCGCGGGATTGAGCGCGGCGCTGGAACTTGCAGCGCGGGGCTGGACCATCCAGCTCATCGAGAAAGCTTCCGCTCTTTCGGAAGTCGGCGCGGGCCTGCAACTGGCCCCAAACGCGATGCGTCACCTTGAGCGCCTCGGCGTTGCCGACAAGCTTGTTTCTCACACCGTAACACCTGAAAAACTTTATCTTGTTGACGGGCGCAAGGCGCGTCCCCTGCTCGCAATGGAGCTGGGCGATAAGGCCCGTCGGCGCTGGCGCCATGCCTATGTGGTCTGCCACCGCGCCGATCTGCAATCAGCTCTTTTGCAAGCCTGCGAGGAAAATCCAGCGATCCAGATCAGCCTCGGCAGCGAAATCCTCGACCATGCCGACCGCGACAATGGCATCGTGGCGACCGTCAAAAGCGAAAGCAGGACGTATACCCTTGAGGCCGATTATCTGATCGCCTGCGACGGGGTCTGGTCTGCGCAGCGTGCGTTTGCCGGTTACGACAAGGCGCAGTTCAGCGGCCATATTGCATGGCGCACCACATTGGCGACCGATGCCCTGCCCGCCTCTTTCCTGAGCGCTCTTCCTGAACGCAAGGCCGTATCCGCCTGGCTCGGCCCCGACATTCATTTCATCGCCTATCCCGTCAAAGCCGGAACCTTCTTCAATTTCGTTGCCATCACCGCAGGCGAAAATCCCGGCGAAAGCTGGTCGAAAGCCGGCGACCGCACAAAACTGCAGGCCGCGTATAGGAACTGGGCCAAGCCGGTTCGCGATGTGTTAGCCGCTGCCGAAGACTGGACCTATTGGCCGCTTTTTGAAATGGCGGAACCGCAGTTTTTGGGGCCCAACCGCACGGTGCTGCTCGGCGATGCATCCCATGCCGTTACGCCATTTGCCGCACAAGGTGCTGCGATGGCGATCGAGGACGCCGCCGCCCTTGCCGAAGCGCTTGATGCCGCCGATCGATCAGCGGGACTGCGCCGCTTCGATGCCATCCGCAAGGAAAGGATCGCCGCTGTCGCTAAACGCGGCCAGCTGAACCGCTTTGCCTATCACGCCACCGGACCGATGGCGCTTGGCCGCAACATGCTCTTTGCCCTGCGCCGTCCGGATACCTTCCTCAAGGATCTGGACTGGCTTTATGGCTATGATGCCGTTGCGGCCCTACGCGGATAGTCGGAAGTCAGGCTGCGTCGCGCGCAGCTTCCAGTGTCGCCACGTCGATCTTGACCATTTTCATCATGGCATCCGCCACGCGCTGGCGCACATCAGGTGCACCATTTTCCAGAATATCGAGCAACATGTCCGGCACGATCTGCCACGCGAAGCCGTATTTGTCGGTCAGCCAACTGCATTCCATCGGCGACCCGCCTTCCAGAAGCCTTTCCCAGAAGGCATCCACTTCCGCCTGATCCTTGCAGCGAACGATCAGCGAAGCCGCCGGTGAAAACTTGAACTGCGGACCACCGTTGAGGCCGCATATCTTCTGTCCATCAAGCGTGAAATTCGCCGTGACCGCCTGTTCCTCGTTTTGCTGGTGGCCATGCTTGAAGCGGATGAAGCCATCAATCGAAGCCGGTCGCCCACAGGCGCGGAAAATCGAAACGTAATGGTGGGCGGCTTCTTCCGCCTGCCCATCGAACCACAGGCAAATGGTGAGACCAGACATGGTCAATTCCTCCCTGTCTATTCGGTTTTTGTCAGCCCATGACCTTGGCGGCTTCTTCCATATCCATCCACATCAGCTCCCAGATATGGCCGTCCAGATCTTCAAAGCTGCGCCCATACATGAAACCATAGTCCTGCTTGGCCGCCGGATCGGCGCGACCGCCAGCCTTTGCGGCCTTTTCAACCGTATCATCCACCTCGGCCTTGCTGTCGGCAGAAAGGCAGACCAGCACTTCGCTGACCGCACCGGCATCGGCGATTTTCTTCGGCGTGAACTGGCTGAACTTTTCGTGATTGAGGATCATCGCGTGGATCGTATCGGAGAAAACCATGCAGGATGCGGTTTCGTCCGAGAACATCGGGTTCTTCTTTGCGCCAATGGCTTCATAAAAGCTCGTTGAGCGCGCGACGTCTTTTACAGGCAGATTCACGAAAATCATCTTCGGCATGTCATTTCCTCCATTGGCAGGGCGCGGCCCTGGCTCCATTGCTATCATTAGTCGCCCACTGCGCCCCGCCGCAGCGCCGGACATTTCTCAGCTGTTGTTCCGGCTTAAGTTTGCTTGAACATAATGACAGATAAGTTATAATAGGCAACCATGAAGTTAGAAAAAATAACTAGAACTGCAAAAAAGACGGCTAAACGCAGCTATGACGATGCGTGCGCTGCCGCGCATGGCCTTGATTTAATTGGAGAACGTTGGGCGTTGCTTGTCATGCGCGAATTACTGCTGGGACCGAAGCGCTTCAGCGATCTGCGCACCGATCTGCCGGGCGTCAGTGCGAATGTGCTCACCCAAAGGCTCGAAGGGCTGGAGCTGGCGGGCATTCTCCACAAGACCAAATTGCCCCCGCCTGCCTCCGTGCAGGTCTATGAACTCACCCAATGGGGCTATGAAAGCGAGCCGATCCTGCAAGCGCTTGGCCGCTGGGCTGCGCGCTCGCCGCTGCACGATCCGAATCTGCCGATCTCAACGGTTTCCTTCCTTCTATCCCTGCGCACCATGCTGGATAGCGGACGCGCCCATGGCATGAATGCGACCATCCACCTGCGGCTGGATGGGGAAGATTTCACCGCACGGCTGCATGACGGGACGCTGGACATCGCCCGCGGCAGGCCGGAGCGATACGATCTTTCGCTGCAAGGCGCGCCGCGTATGCTAGCCGCAACCATCTATGGCGGACAGCCATTGTCAGCGCTGGAGGAAGCCGGTCTGCTGATCGTCGAAGGGGATCGAGCCCTGGCAGAAAAACTTCGCACACTCTTCCCCCTGCCCGACAAGGCATCCCTGCCGGAATGAATATGCAACTTTTTGGTTGCTTATTTTTCCGACGTCTGTAAATTGGCAACCATTAAGTTGCCAATTACGGAGGATGAACGCTATGACCGTTGCAAGCACCACAGATCGCATTGAGAAAACCGTCGACATTCGCGCGGGCATTGAGCGCGTCTGGCGCGCTTTGACGGATCATGACGAGTTTGGACGCTGGTTTCGCGTCAAGCTCGATGGACCGTTCATCGTCGGCACAGCATCGACCGGCCACATCACCTATCCGGGTTTTGAGCATGTGCGCTGGGAATCCTTCATCAAGGATATGAAAGCGCCACATTATTTCGCTTTCACCTGGCATCCCTATGCCGTCGAACCCGACGTCGATTATTCCAAGGAGCCGCCGACGCTGGTGGAATTCAAGCTTGAACCGATCGATAACGGCACGCGCCTGACGGTTGTTGAAAGCGGTTTCGACGCCCTGCCCGCCGAGCGCCAGCCATTGGCGCTGCGCATGAACGAGGGCGGCTGGCAGGAGCAGGTCGGCAATATCAAGGCCCATGTCGAAAAATGAATGAAAGCGCGGCCCCACACGCCATGGAAATATCCGCAATTTTCGGGGCGCTTGCCGACCCGACGAGACTCGCTCTCATCGAAACCTTGAGTGACGGTGAGAGCCGTTCCATCGTGGTGCTGTCGCAGAATGGCAGCATCACGCGGCAGGCCGTGACCAAACACCTCTCCGTTCTCGAACAGGTGGGGCTGGTGCAGCGGGAAAAGATCGGGCGGGAAAGTCATTTCCGCCTGCATCCGGCTCCACTTGTCGACGCCCGCGCCTATCTGGCAGCCGTTTCAAGCCAATGGGACGATGCCTTGCAGCGCCTGCGCCATTTCGTGGAAGATTGAAAACACGCGGTCGATGGCAATGTGTAGGACTTTCAATAAAAACACCCGCCAGCACTACTGGCGGCTGTTTTTCAATTCACGCCCTTAACTGGATCAGTGCAGGATCTGGCTGAGGAACAGCTTGGTACGCTCATGCTGCGGATTGTCGAAGAACTCGTTCGGCGAATTCTGTTCGACGATTTGGCCCTGATCCATGAAGATCACGCGATTGGCGACCTGACGGGCGAAGCCCATTTCGTGCGTCACGCAGATCATGGTCATGCCTTCGGCTGCGAGGCTCACCATCGTATCGAGCACTTCCTTGACCATTTCCGGATCGAGCGCAGAAGTCGGCTCGTCGAACAGCATGACCTTCGGGTTCATGCACAGCGCACGGGCAATCGCCACGCGCTGCTGCTGGCCGCCGGAAAGCTGGCCCGGATATTTATTGGCCTGTTCGGGAATTTTTACGCGCGCCAGATAATGCATGGCGATTTCTTCCGCCTGCTTCTTTGGCATCTTGCGCACCCAGATCGGGGCCAGCGTGCAGTTTTCCAGAATGGTAAGGTGCGGGAAGAGATTGAAGTGTTGGAAAACCATGCCGACTTCGCGGCGCACTTCATCGATCTTCTTCAGGTCATTCGTAAGTTCGATCCCGTCAACGACGATCTTGCCCTTCTGGTGTTCCTCCAGGCGGTTGATGCAGCGGATCATCGTCGATTTTCCCGAGCCCGACGGACCAGCCACGACGATGCGCTCGCCGCGCATCACCTTCAGATTGATGTCGCGCAGGACATGAAACTCACCATACCACTTGTGCATATTGGTGATTTCGATGGCGACATCGGTTTTGGATACCTGCATCTTCGAGCGGTCAACCTCAACACCGAGCTCTGATTGCGGGAGGGCGCTTTGTGCACTCATTCCATTCTTCCCTTTTGTTCTTTTTATCGTTTGTGACCCGTGTCGAGCCGTCGTTCCATGAATATAGAGTATCGCGACATAGCGAAACAGAAAATCCAGAAAACAAAGCCCGCAAAGATCAGGCCGGTAGCAGGCGTCTGTGGAGAAGCCCAATTGGCATCGGAGAAGCTCTGGCGCACGATGCCCAGAAGATCGAACATGCCGATGATGTAGACGAGGCTCGTATCCTTGAAGAGCCCGATGAAGGTGTTCACAATACCCGGAATAACCAGTTTCAGCGCTTGTGGCAGGATAATGAGTCCAGTCTTCTGCCAGTAGCTGAGACCGAGCGCATCCGCGCCTTCATATTGCCCGCGCGAGATTGCCTGAAGTCCGCCGCGTACCACTTCCGCCATATAGGCCGATGCGAACAGCGCCACGCCGATCAGGGCCCGCAGCAATTTATCGAAGGTAACACCCGGCGGCAGGAACAGCGGCAGCATGACGCTCGCCATGAACAGCACCGTTACCAGTGGAACACCGCGCACCATTTCGATGAAAATGATGCTAAATGTCTTGATGACGGGCAGATGCGACCGGCGACCAAGCGCCAGCAGAATGCCGAGCGGCAACGAGACCGCGATCCCGACGAAGGACAGAACAAGCGTCACCAGAAGGCCGCCCCAAAGCGGCGTTTCCACGAAAGGCAGGCCGAACCAGCCGCCAACCAGCAGAAAGAACGCCACGAATGGAAAGACGAAGAAGAACGCAATGGCGTTGAGCGCCTTCTGTGGCACCTTCGGTATCATAAGCGGCACGAGAAGGATGACGAATAGCAAAGCCGTCAGATTGACCCGCCAGCGCTGATCGATGGGGTAGCGGCCATAGATGAACTGCTCATACTTGGCATGAACGAAAGCCCAGCAAGCCCCGGACCAGCCATCCGGCTGTGCGCCACCCTGTGCGACGGTCAGACAGGCGGTGCGGTCGGTTCCGCTCCACACCGCATTGATGAAGAGCCATTGAATGACCGAGGGCAGAAACCAGACCAGCAGAAACAGAGCGAAGATTGTTAGAGCCGCATCGGTCGGAGACGCGAAGAGATTGACGCGCAGCCAGTGCGAAAAGCCCTGCACGGACCGCGGCGGCTTTTCGCCATCAACCATTTGCGTGCGGATATATTGGAGATCGGCATTTTCCATGGTCATCTCTCCACCAGCGCCATTTTGGCGTTAAACCAGTTCATGATGGCGGATGTGACCAGGCTGATGCCCAGATAGATCACCATCCAGATCGCCACGACTTCAACCGACTGGCCGGTCTGGTTGAGGACCGTGCCGCCGACAGCGACCAAATCCGGATAGCCGATGGCAATTGCCAGCGAGGAGTTCTTGATAAGGTTCAGATACTGGCTCGAAAGAGGCGGGGTGATAATGCGTAGCGCCTGCGGCACGATGATCAGGGGCATGGTCGGACCAGGCCGCAGGCCAACCGCATAGGCCGCTTCCGTCTGCCCCCTGTTGACGCCGAGAATGCCCGCGCGAACCGTTTCAGCGATGAACGAGGCTGTATAGAAGGACAAGGCCAGGAAAAGCGCCAGGAATTCGGGCTTGATCTGGGCACCGCCCGTCAGATTGAATGTGCCGAGTTTCGGAACATCGAAGGAAATCGGAAAACCGGTCGCGATGAAGGCAACCAGTGGCAGACCGATAATCAATGCTATCGTCGCACGGATCGTATGGAAGGGCTGACCGGTCGCCATCTGCCGACGCTTGGCCCAGCGCGCCACCACGAAAGACGCGACGATACCCAGCACAAGCGCCACCGGAATAAGCCATGCTCTCTCACCCCAGACGGGTGCCGGCATGAAAAAACCGCGTGTATTGATATAGGTGTGCAACGGTCCGCTGATGCTTTCGCGCACGTTCGGTAAGGTGGACAGAATGCCGAAATACCAGAAGAAAATGACCAGCAGCGGCGGAATGTTGCGAAACACTTCAACATAGACTGTGCAGAGCTTGCGGATGAGCCAGTTGCGGGACAGACGACCGATACCGACGAGAAACCCGATGATCGAGGCTGTAATTACGCCCAAACCGGCAACATAGAGCGTGTTGACGAGCCCCACCAGAAAGGCCCTGGCATAAGTCGAATCGCTGTTATACGAAATCAGCGTCTGGCTGACATCGAAGCCCGCGCGGCCTTTCAAAAAGCCGAAGCCGGAGGCGATATTCGCGCGCTGCAGGTTGGTGACCGTGTTTCCGACGATCCAGTAGATCGCCGCCACGACCGCGACGAACACTAAAATCTGATAGAAGATGCCGCGAACGCGCGGATCGTACAGAAGTGAGGTTCCACCGCCACCATGGCGTTCAGTTGCAGAATAGGAAGCCATATGTTTCCTGTATCTTGGGCTCAGGCGCAAATTTTTCGGAACGGAAACGGCGCCCCGAAGCAGGCGCGTAATTCTCGAAACGACAATGCAGCCGAACCATTATTTCTTGCGACGGGCCGGTTCAAATGTCTGGCCAGCGAAATGCTATGCGCTATTGGGCAATCGCCCATATCAAATGCCTGTGCTGCGAAACAGATCCCGCTCCCCGCGGAAAAACCTGTTCTCAGAGGAATAAAGAGCCGACAAATCCGGCATGAGGCGGGTTCCAGTAGCCCCACCTCATGTCAGATGCAAAAACAGTCGTCCTTAACGAACAGGCATGCCGTATTGCAGGCCACCCTTCGACCACTGGGCATTGAGACCGCGCGCAATCTTGAGCGGGCTGCCGCTACCCAGATTGCGGTCGAACAATTCACCGTAATTACCGACACCCTTGATGATCTTGATGACCCAGTCATTATCGAGGCCGAGATCAGTACCGATTTTGGTGTCGGCTTCGGTGCCGAGCAGGCGCTTGATTTCCGGATTGTCGGAGTTCTTCATCTCATCGACATTCGCCTTGGTGATCCCGAATTCCTCGGCATTCAGCAAAGCATAATGCGTCCAGCGGACAACATCGGCCCACTTCGAATCGCCCTGACGGACGGCAGGTCCAAGCGGTTCCTTGGAAATGATTTCCGGCAGGATGACGTGATCGTCCGGATTGGCCAGTGTCAGGCGAATTGCATAGAGGCCGGACTGGTCGGTGGTGTAGGCGTCGCAACGGCCGGAATCGTAAGCCGCATTGGCTTCATCGACCTTTTCGAATACGACCGGGTTATATTCCATCTTATTGGAACGGAAATAGTCCGCCATGTTCAGCTCGGTCGTCGTACCGGCCTGAACGCAGATGGAAGCGCCCGAAAGCTGAAGCGCCGAGTTGATGCCGGAAAGCTTCTTCGAATTGATCATGAAGCCCTGACCGTCGAAATAGTTCACGCCCGGAAAATCAAGGCCGAGCGAGGTATCGCGGCTGATAGTCCAGGTCGTGTTGCGGATCAAAACATCGACTTCACCCGACTGAAGCGCCGTAAAGCGCTCCTTCGCATTGAGCGGCGTAAACTTCACCTTGGTCGGATCGCCGAAGATTGCGGACGCAACCGCGCGGCAATAATCGACGTCAAAGCCCGACCAGTCGCCCTTATCGTTCGTGGAAGCAAAACCGAGAAGACCGGTGTTCACGCCACATTGCACGAAGCCCTTTGCCTTAACGTCGGAAAGTGTGTCGGCGGATGCCCCCGAAGCTGCGCCGAACAGCGCTGCTGCACCCAATAATCCCATTACAATTGTATTTTTCATCTGGCCTGCAACCTTTTTGTTCCCTGGAAACGAAGGGCAAATCGCCCGAGCGTCTCTCTCATTGTTGTTGCATAGGTTTTTCTGGAAAAAGCTGTGCGCTCCTCCTCACCCCACGCTGCAATAGCAGACCGCCTCGCCCCTGACCGGTTTATCCCAGCCTCTTGATTATGTTCGAGCACAGCGGCGCCTGTCGCCTTCACCGCCTTATCGAAGGCGATATTTGGGCATTGGTCAAGTTAATAACGGCGGTAAAATCTGCGTTTCGTGGAAAAGCTTTGAAGGAGGGATCCATTTTTTACACGGTTTCCCAATTTCTGGGTAGTGCGGCTAACAAAGTTCGAGGTTTGACGTCTAAAGAAACAACCTTCAAGAAAATATTGTAATAACAAATATTTAAACGCGATAGGCTCTGCCGTGACGGTCCGTCATAGAAGAGAGCGCGGCCAGAATCACACCGTAGGAAGTGCCAGTTTATCATCCAACGAAAAAATAATATTTCGCGTCGCCAGGTAGCGAGCCACCCACCAGGTTGCGACACACCCAATCGTACAACCTGCCACAATGTCGGTCGGGAAATGCGCGCCGGCGGCAAGTCTGCTGATGCAGAACAACAGACCGACGACAATGATCGGCAGGCGCCAGCGCGGCAGATAAATGCTCAGCGATACCATCATGATCCCCGCCATCATGGAATGGCCGGACGGGAAGCTTTCATAAAGAAACTCGCCCTTGAACGGCGAGAAATAGGCAGCGCCATATTGGTCAAGCAAAAACGGGCGCGCGCGACCGATCGCCAGCTTGCCAATTTCCGACGGAATGCTGGCCACCACGATGGACGCCAGAACCAGCGTGGCCCAGCCGTGCCAGCGCATGAGAATAGGGCGCAATTGGCCCCGATAGCCGGGCGACAAGATGAAAGCGGTAACGAGCCAGACGACCAGCGCCACCGCCAGCCAGACGACCGTGCGGATCGCGTCAGTCACCGTTCGCAGAATTTCCATGACGATATTGCTGCTTCCAGCCGCCGCCCGGACGATATCGGCATCCCACAGATGCAGGATCAAAATAATGAAGGGTAGCAACACAACGATTGCCGTCATCTGCATCGTCCAGGAAGACGGTGCGCCCTTGTAGGCCGGTCGCAGACAAGCGCGAACAAGTTCGAGGGCCGCATAAACCGGATTGAGAAGCGTATTTTTCAAATCCGGTGATGACATTCCATTATTCCCTTTTCGCATCGCGTCTTGCGCTTCAAGCACTGAACGCGGGGTTGCATCCAGCCCTGACGCGGCTTATCGAATGGACTTCTAAATATTCCGCAACAGACGGAATCGATGATCTTTCTGCCAACCGCATCTGGTCGCATCCGGTAGACGGTACGACCATGCAGAGCTCTCTGAATGAGAACCGGCGGAATGCATGCAACATGGTCTGGAGGCATTTTCGTGGCTAAGCAGCAAGATGAGACGGCGAAACTGGGGATAAACACGCGATTGGCGCATGATGGCTATCAGCCACGCGACTATCACGGCTTCGTCAACCCACCCGTCGTCCGCGCTTCGACCGTGCTTTTCCCTGATGCCGAGACCATGGCGACCGGCAACCACAAATATACCTATGGCACGCGCGGAACCCCGACCAGCGATGCGCTTTGCGATGCGATCAATGCGCTGGAAGGCTCTGCCGGAACCGTCTGCGTTCCTTCCGGTCTGGCGGCAGTGACTGTACCACTTCTCGCATTCCTGTCTCCCGGCGATCACGCCTTGCTGGTCGATTCGATCTACAACCCGACCCGCCATTTTGCCGATACGATATTGAAGCGCATGGGCGTTGATGTCGAATATTACGACCCGGAAATCGGCGCGGGTATCGCAGCGCTTATGCGGCCCAATACCAAGGTCGTCTTCACGGAATCCCCTGGCTCCAACACTTTCGAGATGCAAGACATTCCGGCCATCGTAGAAGTCGCCCACAAGGGGGGCGCCATCGTGATGATGGATAACACCTGGGCGACTGCTGTTTATTTCAAGGCGCTCGACTTCGGCGTGGACATTACCATTCACGCCTCCACCAAATATCCGTCCGGTCATTCCGACATTCTGTTCGGCACTGTTTCAGCCAATGAAAAGTGTTGGCCGCAGCTTCTGGAAACACACGGCACGCTTGGCCTTTGCGCAAGCCCCGACGACACCTACCAGATCCTGCGCGGCATGCGCACGATGGGCATCCGTCTTGAACATCATCGCAAGAGCGCCCTTGAAGTTGCCCATTGGCTGGAAAGCCACCCTGCGGTCGCACAAGTTCTGCACCCGGCACTCGAAAGCCATCCAGGCCATGAAATATGGAAGCGCGACTTCACCGGCTCGTCAGGTATCTTTTCCTTTGTCTTGAAAAAAGGCGGACAGGCAGAAGCCCATGCCTTCCTCAACGCGTTGAAAATTTTCGGCCTTGGCTATTCCTGGGGTGGTTATGAGAGCCTGGCGCTGCAGGTGCGTGTTGCCGACCGCCTGATTGCCAAAGGCAATTATCCGGGTCCGGTCATCCGCCTCCAGATCGGCCTGGAAGACGTCGCGGACATCATCGCCGATCTTGAAAACGGCTTTGCAGCCATCTGACGGGCGAGATCGAATGTGAGCGCATGTCCGTTGCCTTGCAGCAGCCGGAATGCGCTCTATACTTTTCGCAAAGTGCTTTCAATGGCACTACATGATGCGCGGTGGCTTGACGGAAAACCACCAGCGCTGAAGGACGATATCATGATGAATGCAGTTTTCATTATTCAGGGTTTCATCGCCATCGGTCTGGCCGTCCTGGCGATTGCCGTCATTCTGCGTTATCGCCGCTAGTGGTCTGATTCCAACATTTGCATCCCTCGGGTCACGCCCTGTGCAAATTTTGGAATCAAAAAGATCACTAGTAACTATATGGATTTTTCGAATTTAACGTTCGTAACAGCGTATTTGTCAGCCGGGATTCGAACGTCAAATTCAATCCACTAGCCACTGTTTTCCCTGCAAATTCTCCTTTATTTTAGAGCAACCGATTTCAAGTCGAATCGTTCTTGTTGTATCGCTGCACTCACGGAGGACACAGAAATGCGGAAAGTAGCACTTGGACTGGTGGCGCTGATGGCAATTTCGGGCTGCACCACCACTGAAAAAGATCTCTCGATAGGCACCGGTGCAGGCGCTATTATTGGGGGCATTGCCGGTGGCGGACGCGGTGCTCTGATCGGTGCCGGCGCCGGCGCCCTTGGCGGTTTGCTCGTGCGCGAACTGCGTAACGGCAATTGCGAATATCGCAACCGCCACGGCAAGATCTACGTTGCGCCGTGCAAGCGGCGCTGAGAATAAATGAGTAAAGAAACTGCAATCAGAAGCGCCGGGTTATCCGGCGCTTTTTATTTGCATCGCACACTCTGATGCCGTCCCCTTTGGTCGTTTACCAAGATCAACAGAGGAACTTTCGCCTGATAGCCTCGTTTTATGAAAGATTGTCGTCATTCATCGCGATCATTCAGGGAGATGTTCGATGAAACTCGCTTTGAAAGCTGCTCTTGTCGTATTGGGAGTCTTGTCGGCTGGCGCGGCGCAGGCCGCAAACGCTATCTCCACCGCCAATCTCAATATTCGTACCGGCCCCGGCACCCGCTATGCGTCCATGGGTTCCATTCCAGGTGGCGCGCCGGTAACTGTGCATGGCTGCACGTCTGGTTATGGCTGGTGTCAGGTGAGCTATGGCGGGACCCGTGGCTGGTCGTCTTCGCGCTATATTGCTTTTCAGGAAGGAACAGTTGGCAGCGGCTATTCCAATGATTTTGGACGGAATGCCGCCCTTATCGGTATCCCGCTGATCGCCGGTGTGGCAATCGGCTCCGCACTCAACGACCGCGATGATTATTATTATCGGCGTGATTACTGGGGACGCCCGGATTATCGCTATCGAAACCGTCACTGGGATCATCGTCCCGGCTGGGATGGCGGACGCCCTGGCTGGCATGGCGGACGCCCCGGTGGCCATGGCCCACGCGCCTATATTCGCCGTGGTCACGAACCGCGCTAAGCCGACCATGAGAACATGAAAATGGCGGGGCCAAACCCCGCCATTTTTTATCATTCAGACACCGTCTGCGGGTTGAGATTCAGCATCGGGATCGAGCTATTCGGCAACATGGTCGACGGCAATTGGCCGTTCCATCGTTCAGCTTGTGTCAGCGAAACGAGACCCGGATTGTCCCGCAGCGCGTCGCCGCGTGCCTTGATAGCGGTTGCTTCCGCCTCGCCCCTCAGACGAATGGCTTCGGATTCAGCTTCGGCCTGAAGACGTACTGCATCGGCCTGCGCTTCGGCTTCTGCGCGGCGCGCATCGGCTTGCGCCTTGGCCTGCGTCACGGTGATTTCCGCCTGGACCTTTTCGCGCTCGGCATTCTGGCGCAAACGTTGCACTTCCACCTCGGCCAGCATGCGCTGTTCGATGGACTGTTCATAGGCGTCAGAGAAATCGATATTCTCAATCTGGACGCTATCGACGACCACCGGACCACGCACACTGTTCTGGATGGCTTCTGCAATCTCCTGATTGAGACGGCTGCGCTCCTGAATGGCGGTCACGGCATTGAACTTGCCGAACACCGTCTTGCTTTCCTCAAACACACGACGCTCGACGAGACGCGACAGTAGGCCATCCTCACCTCCATAATTCGCGTAGACCTCTTCAACCCGATCAGGCGGAATGCGATAATTAACCGACAGATTCATGGTCGCCGGTTGCTGGTCGCGGCTATAGGCTTCCATCTGATTATAGATCGCCGCTTTCGACTGTACCGAAACGCGCACGACGGAATCGATCACCGGGATCTTAACCCCAAGCCCCGGCTGAGCGACCCCAGCGCCCGCGCCATAGCGCAGAATAACGCCGCGTTCGCCTTCATCGATCGTGTACCACGAACCCAGAATAATACTGAGAAAACCCAGCCCGATGACCCCGGCCACCGCCGTTGGAATATAACGCATACCCTCTCCTCTTCACTTATTAAACCTTTGCTGAAATACACGCGAAAGCTGTAAACAAGAAAGACAATCGGGCTATATGCACCGGATATCGACAGTTTTACTGACGGAGGAGCGGGCTCAGACCGGCTTATGTTCTGCTAGTATAGGAGAAGCAGAACAGAGAATTGGGCTTGTCCTTACCGGGACGACATTTCTGCGGATGCTCAACGATACATCCGTCGGCTTGTACGCCCGTCGCCGCATAGCGCTGCAGTTGCATTCTTCGTGATGCCGGTCTGCAACGAGCAATTTCCTGTGCTCACGTACGTTGAAGTACGCTCCGCTCCGGTGCTCGAAAATCACTCGTTTCGCCACGGCCTGACGAATTTGCAACTATAGTGATAGGCAATTGTAGTGAGAAAAACGATAGCGAGCGAAATGAACAGGAATTTGGGAAAGGTGGCGATCCCGGCAGGATTCGAACCTGCGACCTACGGCTTAGAAGGCCGGTGCTCTATCCAGCTGAGCTACGGGACCCCGTCTTAAAGGCGAAGCCAATGAGAGTGCTCCGGGCTTTGGTAAAATCCGGAGCGGTGGTGTTCCGGCCTTATCGCGAATTGCAAGGCCCGGAAAGCTGTCAATGCGTCCAGGGCATCGTGCGGTCGAAGCGGAAATTGTCCGAATAGGACACCTTGCGGCGCTTCGGTTCGTTCGGCTCAACAACACGATAGGCAATCCCATAGCGCTTTGCATAAGCAACGGCGTCTTCCTGGCTATCGAAAGCGAGACGAATCTGGCTTTTCATATCGCCTGACGACGTGTAGCCCATCAGTGGCTCGACCTTGCGCGGACTTTCCGGCTCGTATTCGAGAATCCATTGATCTGTCTTGGCCTGACCGGACTGCATGGCAGTCTTAGCTGGACGGAAAATGCGTGCAACCATTTGAAGAACCTTGGACTATGCTCTTGTCGCCCCCTTAAGGGCTCGGAATTTCAACAAGGCAATAGTAGACCCACCAACCCATGTCAACGCGATAAAGTCGCGCGTCGTGAGCCAAGCACAGGATAGCTTGGTTTTTCAGTTCAATCATGGTGGGGGAAAAATGGTCGGAGCGAGAGGATTCGAACCTCCGACCCCCTGATCCCAAATCAGGTGCGCTACCAGACTGCGCTACGCTCCGTGGCCCTTTCGGACGTTGAGTTCCCTAGAGAATTCGCTTTCCCAAGGCAAGAGCTATTTTCAAACTTTCATAAAAAAATCGACCAGTTGACACAGATCGCGACCCGGCACCGCGAAAAGCTCGCTGGAATGCACCGGCCTGCGCATCGCAAGCCGGCGCAAATTCGCGGATAAAATCAGTCTTCCGAGCCGTAAGCGTCGAAATCGAAATATTTGTCGTTGATTTCCTTGTATTTTCCGTTGGCACGGATGGCCTTGATGGCGGCATTGAACTTTTCAAGCAGTTCCGGCCGCCCCTTCTTTAAGGCAACGCCCACGCCCACACCGTGAATTTCCGGGTCTGGCGGATAGGTGCCGACCATCTTGCAGCAGGCGCCGTCTGGCGTCTTTAGCCACTCGGCCAGAGTGACGCTGTCGTCATTGGCGGCATCCAGACGTCCATTGGCGAGATCGAGCCGATATTCGTCCGCCGTCGGATAAGCCTTGATCGTGCTGTCAGTAAAGGCATGTTCGGCATAATTAGCGTGTGTGGTCGAAACCTGAACGCCGACCGTCTTGCCTGCGAGATCCGCTTTGGTCACGCCCTTGATATCGCTATCCTTCGGAACGGCAATGCCTGGAGGCGTGTTGTAATATTTGTTGGAGAAGTCGACCTGCTTCTTGCGTTCTTCCGTGATCGACATGGACGACACATAGGCATCGAATTTATCGGCCTGCAGCGCCGGGATTGTCCCATCCCATTCCTGCGTGATGAAAGTGCATTCGGCCTTCATTTCATCGCAGAGCGCTTTGGCGATATCCACGTCGAAGCCAGACAAAGTGCCATCCGGATTGATGAAATTGAAAGGAGGATAGGCGCCTTCGGTGCCGATGATGAGTTTCAGTGGCGCTTCGGCATTCGCACCAGTCGTTGCCAGACCGCCGATCATGGTTGCCATGGTCGCAATTGATGCCGCCATGACGACACGCTTCAAGACACGCATTTAAAATTCTCCCAAATTGCTCTGGCTGGTTCCCTTATTGATATGCCGACCCAGCCGTCGGCAGGGTATTCACAACCAGTCAACGCAAATTGACGACTCGCAGTGCCTTCCCCCGCTCTATCAATAGATGTTTCTTTGAAATCTGGACAATGCTTTTCATGTGAAAGCTTCAGTATGAGCCTTCACCCGCGATTCGCGTCAGCGAAGCGTCGCGCCGTGTCATTCAGCGAACGGCGATGAAAGGGTGGTGCAGCTCTACCTACCCGGTTCTAACCAAATAGCCCGACAAACATCCACACGACGATGGACGCCATCAGACTGGCAATCAACACGGTCAGAACCTCTGTTCCCTGTCTGCCCTGACGAACATTCTGTGCCTCGAATTCCTTCGGCGGCAATGCGCGCGTGACCATGACAGCCTCCTCTCAAAGAGGCCTTTTATTATGCGCGGGAATAACGACGAAAAAGCGGCTTGTAACGGCGTGTAATTTCCCGATGGAGGGTCAGTTCTGATATCGCGTCAGCTGGACAAACATAGTGTTTTCCCGTGCTTGGACAGCATATCCGTGCCTAAAGTATCAGAAGAGTCAGAATTGACAGTCCTGGTAAAGTAAGTTTACCAATCAAGCGTCTACAGAAGTAATCTAAAGGCAAGAGGCACCTCCAAGGAAAAGACGGTGTCCGTCGCCTCTTCATCGGCGCACCGCATGATGAAGCATTTTGCATTGAAGAGAGGAACGTTTTCAGTCCAGGAAGGGAGGAAACCATGCCCTGGAATCAAGTATATGACCCTTTGGGCAGCATGTTTTGGTCAACATTGCTTGCCGCTTTGCCAATTGTCGTCCTGTTGGGCGGCATCGGCTTTCTCCATATGAAAGCCCATACTGCAGCAATACTCGGTCTTCTGACCGCTCTCGTCATAGCCGTCATTGGATTTGGAATGCCCGCCGACAAGGCCGGCGCAACCGCAGTATATGGCGCAGCCTACGGCCTTCTGCCCATCGGCTGGATCATTCTGAACGTCATTTTTCTCTATCGGCTCACCGAACAGACCGGCCAATTCAACATCCTGCGCGATTCGATCGCCGGGATTACACCTGATCGCCGTCTCCAGCTTCTGTTCATCGCCTTTTCCTTCGGCGCCTTTTTTGAAGGTGCGGCGGGGTTCGGCACGCCTGTGGCTGTCACCGCTGCGATGCTCATGGGGCTGGGCTTTGCCCCTCTCCCGGCGGCGGGCCTGTCGCTGATCGCAAACACCGCGCCTGTCGCCTATGGCGCGCTTGGAACACCGGTCATCGCGCTTTCCGCCGTGACTGGCATCGACCTTCTGCAACTATCCGGCATGATCGGACGGCAATTGCCGTTCTTCTCGGTTATCGTGCCCTTCTGGCTGATCTGGGCCTTTGCCGGGCGGAAGGGTATGCTGGAGGTCTGGCCAGCCTTGCTGGTTGCCGGTGTAGCCTTTGCTGTTCCGCAATATCTGGTTTCAAACTTCCATGGTCCGTGGCTCGTCGACGTGATAGCCGCCGTCTGTTCCATGGCAGCGCTCGCCGGATTTCTGCGGATATGGCAGCCGAAACGTATATGGACTTCGACAAGCCTTGATGCGGATGAGGTCGCCGCGCCCTATACCCCACCGCAGAAACATGCGACCGGAACCGTTTTCCGAGCTTGGCTGCCATGGCTCATCCTGTCGGTCTTCGTGTTTCTCTGGGGCACGCCGCAGTTCCGCACATGGCTTGATTCGCTCTGGGTGCTGAAAGTTCAGGTGCCTTATCTGCATAATCTGGTGTTCAAGGTACCGCCTGTCGTTGCCGAAGCCCATGCAGAAGCGGCGGTCTATACGCTTAACCTGTTGTCGGCCACCGGGTCGGGCATCCTGCTTTCCGCCATCGTGGCCGGGCTGGTTCTTGGCTTCAATCCATTCAAACTGGTGAAAGAATACGGCAGGACCGCCTATGTGGTGCGTTTCTCGCTCATCACTATCGCGGCCATGCTGGCGCTCGGCTATGTCACCCGTTATTCCGGTACGGACGCGACACTCGGCCTTGCATTCGCGCAGACTGGCTGGGTCTATCCGTTCTTCGGCGCGATGCTGGGCTGGCTCGGCGTTGCCCTCACCGGCTCGGACACCGCATCCAACGTGCTTTTCGGCGGATTGCAAAAAATCACCGCCGAACAGCTCGGCCTTTCGCCGGTGCTGATGGCCGCCTCGAATTCCTCGGGCGGCGTCATGGGCAAGATGATCGACGCGCAATCCATTGTCGTCGCGTCCACGGCAACCCAGTGGTACGGGCATGAATCGAAGATTCTGCGCTATGTGTTCTTCCACTCGATTGCACTGGCGTCGCTCATCGGCCTTCTCGTGATGGCACAAGCCTATCTGCCGCCTTTCACCCATATGGTTCCAGCAGAAGCGCTGCCCGCCATAACCCATTGATCGTGAAGAAGGTCACGGAGAACCCACGCGAGCGGATGCTGCGTGGGTTTTCGTATCGGAACCGATGCCGCGTTCAGGCGTTCCATTCTCATCCATTACGTTAAGGAGTCGAATGTGAATAGAAACGGGCTTTATCTGATTATCGGCGCGTTGATCGTCGTTGCGGCTGGTCTGGCTTTTTACGTCTATCGCGAAGAAACGAAACCCGCCGGGATTGAGTTAAAAATTGGAGAAGGCGGTGTTTCCGTTCAGGAAAATTGAGGCCTGAAAAGGTTATAAACATATAAACCGATTTAGATTTCAAGCGCTTACGCTTTGTGATGGAACGTTCTGAACAGCTTCATGTTATTTGCTTCGCCAGTTAAACGGAGGATCGAAATGAGTATCCAGACTGTTTCCGATGAACTTTATCGTCGTCATGAACGCGAATGGGCCCAGTGGCGCGAGGCAGTTGAAGAGCAGGAATCGAACCAGAGGCAACAGGATAAGGTTTCCGGCGAAGCTTCTTGCGACGGTAATACGTCCGGACATTGATCGGCTTCTTTTCGAAGAATTGGATGCGCCGCGAAAGCGGCGTTTTCCATTTGTGGCGTGCCGCTCCCCCGCCAAGCCAAGGTAACGAAATGCGAAGGAAGACTTGTTAGCGTCTGATAATCGCGATTCGAACAGGGGTCAGACATATGGCTGCACGCAAGCCCACCCGAAAAGCTGCACCGAGAAAAAGGGCCCGTTCCAACAAGGGCGGATCTGGTTCGTCTGCGCCCGTTCTGGCGCTGGCAGCCATTCTCGGTCTCGGCGCGTTCAGCCTGTGGGCCACATCGCAGCATAAAAGCCCGCAGGACGCACTGACCGCTCTGTTCCAGCGTTCCGCGACCAATCCATTCGCATCGACCGCGCCCCGCATGGAGAGCAAGCCGACCGTTGCCGCCAAGGCTCCAGAGCCGACCGTGCCGTCCAAGGATAAGGACTATGGCGCTGCCGTTGGTCCTGTGCCGCGTCCCTCTGCACCCGTAGCGCCTGTCGTACAGAAGCCCGTTCAGCAGGCAGCAGTGCAAGCCCCCACTCAAGTGACCGTTCAGGCGCCAAAGCCGCTACGTCCGACCAATCAGGTCGTCGCGTCAGCGCCGACAGGTCCTCATATGATGCCGCCGCGGGGCGTCAACACGCCCGCGCATTCGCCCTCGGTAGTCTATGCCCGGACGCAGCTCACCATCCACAAAAACGCCTGGGACAAATCCGCAGCCATCGGCACCGTGGAAAAAGGACGCGAGATGCGCTCCTACGGCAAGACCGGTCGCTGGCATCGCATCATCGTGCCTAAGACCAATATGATTGGTTGGGTTCATGAAGATCAGCTGGTCGGCGGTCGCAACAAGCCCGACAGTGCGACGCTGATTACCGGCTCGGTGACCAAGAAGCCGGAAATCGCAAAAACCGCGCCTGTTCAGACGCAATCGCGCATTGTGCCACTGAAATCCGTGGGCGATAAAAACTAGGCCTTCTGGGATTCCACGGCCATGGCTGCAATCTGCGGATCGCCGGGGAGATATTCAAACCCGGCCTCGATCAGCGACGATGTATCCGCCGTCAGATCGCCGAAAAGCTGCTCATAAAGGCCCTTTTTGCCGAGCGATGTCAGTAATAGGCGCATCAGCACGGGCGGCACGGGAAGAAGCCGCGTCGGACGCCCCATGGCGCTGCGGGCGATGGATACCAACTCCCGTGTTGAACGCGGCTTGGGTTCGGCCAGATGGAACACGCGCCCCGCGACCTTGTCCGCCGGAGCCTGTGCCAGAAAGGCGAGCGCGCGGGCGGCATTCTGTAAGGATACGAAGCTGCGCCGATTGTTCGCCATGCCGAAGGGCAGCGGCAAAGCGCCATCGCAGTGCTTCATCAGTGCTCGCAGATTGGCGCGCGCGCCGGGACCGTAGACAAGCACGGGCCGCGCAATCACAATCTCGATGCCGGTCATCGCCAGCAGAGCCGCTTCCGCCTTTGCCTTGGCGCGTCCATAGCCGTCGTCTGCCCTTGGCGCTAGCGGCATCTCGGGCGTCAACGGCGATGGATTTCCGGCAATGGTGTAGATGGTCGAAACGAAGATGAAGCGGTTTACGCCCGCCTGCTTGGCCCTCGCGGCAAGCTCCACCGTCAGCCGGTGATTGACGGCATCGAAAGCATCGGCATCCGGTCGTTCAGCGCCCGTGCGATGCGCAAGGGCCGCGCAATGCACGACCGTCTCAATGCCCGAAAAGTCCGCATCTGCCAGATCGTTGCGAGAGAGGGGCGTGACCTGATGGCCTTCCTGGCTCAGCTGCCGCGCAACTGCGCTGCCGATAAACCCGCCTGCCCCGGTGACGACAATCCTCACAGTCAGCCTGCCTTGTCGCCTGTTTGGCCATCAGTATCGGCCAGCACCTGTGACGCCAGCGCCCGCGTAATGCGGGACTTCTGCTCCAGTGCTGCCCGGTCAAGCTTATCGACGATTTGAATCGCAGACAGAAGCGAGCGTTCAATCCGGCTGACCAGATAGGTCACGACATGCGGCTCGACACTGACCTGACGATCCGCAAAGAGCTTATGAATGACGCCCGACAGCAGCAGATCGTCCGGCTCGGCGATTTCAACCACGGTTGCCGCTTTCAGCCGCGATGCGAGATCGGGCAGCTTTACGTTCCAGTTCGCGGGCCACAGGCGCGACGTCATCAACAGTGACGGCCCGAAACCCTGCGCTGCATGTTGGCGAACGCTGTTGATCAGGTGAAACAGCCCCGTTTCATCGAAGGGCGCGCCGCCAATATCGTCGATCAGCACGGCGCGCTCTGCCGCAGCCTGCACGATTTCATCTGAAATGCGTGTTGGATCGACCAGAAGCGCATCCGTGCCCGCGCGCCAGACTTCTGCGAGATGCGTCTTGCCCGCACCGGTAGGCCCGGCCAGAATCGTCACCGGCGACACCCAGTTCGGCCAGCGGTCGATAAGGTCGACCGCCGCACGGTTTGAGCCCGTGACGATCAGATCCTCGCGGTGATAACCGGGCTGGTGTTCGAGATTCAGCGGAATCTGACGCGGGGCGTCACGCATCGCTGCCTCCCGCACACCCATCCAGATTGCGGTTCAGTCTCATTTGTCTCTGCCTGCGTTCGGGCCTGCATTCTCGCCTGCCTCGATCAGCGGTCCCGCGTCCGGGTCGCGACGACGAAAGGCTGGATCGTACATCGGTGAATTGAGATAGCGATTCAAGGCAAAACGCACAAGCACCCCGACTGCTGCCGCAGCAGGCACCGCGACCAGCATTCCGGTGAAGCCGAACAGTGAACCGAACGCGAACAGAGCGAACATCAGCCATACCGGATGGAGGCCGACTGACGAGCCGACCAGCTTGGGCTGGAGGATGTTTCCCTCCACGAACTGGCCGATGAAAAACACCGCCGCAACGGCGCAGATCATGATCCAGTCCGGCCAGAACTGCACCAGAGCCACACCAATAGCGAGTGCCAAACCGACAAACGAGCCGATATAGGGAATGAAGGAGATCAGACCGGCAAAAAAGCCGATCAACAGGCCGAAATTGAGCCCTGTAAGGGTCAGTCCGAGGGCATAATAGGTGCCCAGAATAAGGCAGAGTGTGCCCTGCCCGCGAATAAAGCCTGCAACCGCTGCATTCATCTCGCGCGCGATCTGGCGCACCGTATGAAGCTGCGCGCGCGGCACCCAGGAATCGATGCGGTTGACCATGCGGTCCCAGTCGAGAAGCATGTAGAAGGCGACCACCGGCGTAACCACGAAAAGCCCTGCAATATCGATCAGCGATTTCCCCGAATTCCACAGGGACTGAAGCAGCGTGGTCATGAAACCAGCACCCTGCTGAAGCAGCGCGCTGAGATTTTGCTGAATGACCGAACTGTCGATGCCGATATATTTCTTCAGCCATTGCGAGTTCTCATTGGCGAGCAATGACTGCAACTGGGTGATATATCCCGGCACTTTGGAAATGAAATCGGCAAGCTGCGTTGCCAGAATAGGCACGATGATCATCAGGCCGACGACAAGCGCAATCAGGAAAACGAGCAGGATGACGACGGTTGCCGTCAGACGCGACAGGCCGAAGCGCTGAAGCCGGTCAGCCACCGGGTCAAGGAAATAAGCCAGAGCCATGCCCGCCACAAAGGGCAGCAGAACCGAGCTGAATACCACCAGGAAAAACACGAACACGGCCATTGTCGCGACCCAGAACATCGCCTGACGCCGGACCGTCGTTCCCGTCAAACTGCCGACTTCGACATTGACGTGGATATTGCCGTCCGAGGCGACGGCGTCCGTCTGACGAATGATCTTGCTGCCAGCCGCCTTGTTCGTATCCGTCTTGGTGCTCGTCTGGCGTGTCGGCGTCGGTTTCTTGACCATATGGTTCCGTTCTCTGCAAAGACCTGCTGGCAAAACAATATCTGAATTGCATTACCGTCATCTTATCGCTGATGCACGGCTCATTCCTTTTCGAGAGTAGACCGGACTGTGCGAAATGCAAAGCCAGCACAACAGACATCTGTATTGACACGAACATGGCCGGTCATTCGAAAAACTGGGCAGAATCCACCAGGGTTTTGCGCTTTTCCCGCTTCATGACCTTGCGGGCAAAGCCATCTCGTGTCATTGCGCGCAAGGGTCTAAACTCGATTAGGATTTGGAGCGCGGTATGACCTCGGAAAACAAGCTCGCCGGCCAGAATGGCCTGACCTATGCGCAGGCAGGTGTCGATATCGATGCCGGAAACCTGATGGTTGAAAAGATCAAGCCGCTGGTGCGTTCTACGCGCCGCCCCGGGGCGGATGGCGAAATCGGCGGTTTCGGTGGTCTCTTTGACCTTAAAGCGGCAGGCTTCAAAGACCCGGTTCTGGTCGCCGCCAATGATGGCGTGGGCACCAAGCTGAAGATCGCCATCGACGCCGACAAGCACGATACGGTCGGCATCGACCTCGTCGCCATGTGCGTGAACGATCTGGTCGTGCAGGGCGCGGAGCCGCTTTTCTTCCTCGATTATTATGCAACCGGCAAGCTGTCGCCCGATCAGGGCGTCGACATCGTTGCAGGCATCGCCGAAGGCTGCCGTCAGGCTGGCTCGGCGCTGATCGGTGGCGAAACCGCTGAAATGCCCGGCATGTATCGCGACGGCGATTACGATCTGGCCGGTTTTGCCGTTGGTGCAGCAGAGCGCGACCGGCTGTTGCCGCGCGGCGATATTGCCGAAGGCGATATCATTCTCGGCCTCGCCTCATCCGGCGTTCATTCCAATGGCTTCTCGCTGGTGCGGCGCATCGTTGAACTGTCCGGCCTCGGCTGGAAGTCCGACGCGCCATTCCAGCCGGGTTCGACGCTGGGCGAAGCGCTTCTCACTCCGACACGCATTTATGTGAAGCCGCTGCTTGCAGCCATCCGCGCTTCCGATGGTATCAAGGCGCTGGCGCATATCACCGGCGGCGGTTTCCCCGACAATATTCCGCGCGTTCTGCCGGAAGGTCTGGCTGCCGAAGTCAATCTGAGTGCCATCGCCGTTCCACCGGTTTTCTCCTGGCTTGCCAAAACTGGCGGCGTGGAGCCTGTCGAAATGCTGCGCACCTTCAATTGCGGCATCGGCATGATCGCCGTTGTCACGCCTGAAAAGGTTGACGAAGTGGTCGCAGCCCTCGTCGCTGAAGGCGAACAGGTCGTCACGCTCGGTCGCATGATTACGCGTGAGAAGGACGGCGTCGTCTATAAGGGCACGCTCGCGCTATGAGCCGCAAACGGGTCGTCATCTTCATCTCCGGCGGCGGCTCCAATATGGAGGCGCTGATCCGGGCAGCGCAGACACCCGACTTCCCGGCGGAAATCGTCGCGGTCTTTTCGGATAAGGCAGAAGCAGGCGGCATCGCAAAAGCGCGGGCCGCCGGTATCGCCACGCAGGTTTTCACGCGCAAGGATTTTGCGTCGAAGGACGAGCATGAAGATGCCATCCTCGCCGCATTGGCTACGCTGGAACCCGATTTTCTCTGCCTTGCTGGCTATATGCGGCTGCTGTCCGGGCGTTTTATCGCGCCCTATGAAGGACGCATTCTCAATATCCACCCTTCCCTGTTGCCGCTCTTTCCCGGTCTTCACACGCATCAGCGCGCCATCGATGCAGGCGTCAAGCTTGCAGGCTGCACCGTGCATCTGGTGACGGAAGGCATGGATGAAGGCCCTATTCTGGCTCAGGCAGCCGTGCCGGTCGTTGACGGCGATACCGCCGACACGCTGGCGGCACGCGTTTTGAAAGCCGAACATCGGATTTATCCGCTTGTTCTGCGACAGTTTGCCAGCGGCCAGAAGGACGAGGATGCGTCGCCAGCCAACGCTATGCTCGTGAGCGCCTAAGCGCGCTTACGCGCGACAAATTCATCACATCCCAAGTTTTTTGTTAATAAAACTTTAATCTCCCGCAAAAAGCTCTAATTCGCTTTTGTAACGGAACTTGCTTCGGCAATCCCCGTTATTGAGACGAGGCTTTCAGATTCGTCTCTTTCAATATGTGTTCAAGAAGAGGACAAGATCATGTCTCTCCGTTTTTCGACTTCCTTCCTGTCTGCAATGGCCGTCTTTTCCGGCATTGCTGTCACCGCTCCCGCCATCGCAGCAGACTACGTAGCTCCTCCCGCTTCAGGTCGCACGCAGCCGCGCTCGGAAGTCGGCACTCTCACCTGCGACATTTCCCCGGCGATCGGTGTGATCATCGGCAGCCAGCAGGAAGTTGATTGTGTATTCCGTCCTGCGCGCCGTGGTAATCCTTTGGAACATTACACGGGCACCATCACCAAGCTCGGCGTCGACGTCGGCTTCATCAATGGCGGAACTGTTGCCTGGGCTGTCTGGGCTCCGACCGTTCGTCCAGAAGGCGCGCTCAAGGGCCGTTACGTCGGCGCTTCGGCTAATGCAGCGATCGGCGTCGGTTTCGGCACGAACATTCTGACCGGCGGTTCGTGGAAGACGATCTCGCTGCAGCCGATTTCGGTACAAGGCCAGCGCGGTCTGAATGCAGCTGTGGGTGTGTCCAAGCTGAAGCTGAACTACGCCGGTTAATTGTTAGCCTGCTTTACGAAAAAGCCGCGCCGAAGACATTCGGCGCGGCTTTTTGTTGGAATTTGATGGCCTCTAACCTGGTCTGGTCACCACGCTTCCCCCTCATCCTAAGCTTGTCGAAGGACGAGGGAAAAGAGCACTTAGTAGCTTAACCGCAGAGTGTCGCTCCTCGGCCCAGTTTTCTAATCCAGATCTTGGTGTCATGCACCGCAAGACCGCCATAAGGGGCGGCAGGCTCCGCGCCGATCAGTGTATTGATCCCCTCGCCGCGCTCGAAGGACGAGTTGGGGAAAATGCCTTCCGACACCACCACGCCGCGTTTTTGACCAGCGCGCAGCACGGCATGCAGCACCACTTCGCCGCGATGATTGCCGATTTCAATGCGCTCGCCATCGGCAATGCCCAGTTCCGCCGCATCGTCCGGATGGATCAGCAGTTCAGGCCGGATTTCCTTGGCCATCGAGGTCTGCGTTTCGGCAAAAGTCGAGTTCAGGAAATTATGCGCCGGTGAGGTCGCAAGCCGGAAGGGATGCTCAACGTCGGCCACTTCGATCACTTCCCAATAATCCGGGAATTCCGGGATCGACTGGAACTCACCTTGCAGGCCCATGACTTCCGGTGGCCGGTCCGGCGCAGGGCTTCCGGTCCAGTCGGGACGGAAACGGAATTTACCATCGGGCCATTTGAAGCCGTTGATATAATGCGCTTCTTCGAAAGGCGGCTGCTTATCGATAAAGCGCCGCTCTTTCAGTTCGTCGAAATGCGGCAGATCGCTCTTGGCGTTCATATTGTCGATCAGCGTGCGCTCATCGACAGAAAAGCCCGGAAGATGGCCAACGCCAAGCCGGTTGGCCAGCTCGTTGATGACGAAAATATTCGGCCGCGCCTCGGCTAAAGGTTCAATCAGCTTCGGCCCGAGCACCACATGCTGCTGGCCGCCGCCGCGATAAATATCGTCATGTTCGAGAAATGTTGTGGCGGGCAACACGACATCGGCCATCGTGGCCGTATCCGTCATGAACTGCTCGTGCACGGTGACGAACAGGTCCTCGCGCGCAAACCCTTTGCGAACGAGACGCTGTTCCGGCGTTACATTCATCGGATTGGTGTTCTGGATCAGCATCGCCATGACGGGCGGGCCGTCATAAAGCGCCTCACGATCACCGGTGAGGATGCGCCCGATCTTGGACTGGTCGAGGAAGCGGATGGTCTTGTCCTGCATCGCCCGGCCTTCAATCTCGCGCTTGTCGAATTTGAAGATGCTGGCGTTCGAATGAAACGCGCCGCCGCCTTCATGCAGGAAAGCACCGGTCACGCAGGCAATCGACGCTGCGGCATGCATATTCACCGCGCCATTGCGCTGGCGCGTGAAGCCATAGCCAAGGCGGAAATAGGTCCGCTTGGTTTTGCCGACCAGATGCGCGAAGGCTTCGATTTCCTCAACGCTCAGACCGGTGATGGCGGACGCCCATTCCGGCGTGCGGGTGCTGAGATGCGCTTCCAGTCCCTTCGGATCGTCGGTGTAGCGTTCCAGATAATCCCAATCGGCAAGGCCGTCGCGGAACAGCACATGCATCACCGCACAGGCGAAAGCGCCATCCGTGCCCGGCTTGAGCACAATGCCCATATCGGCCTGCCGCACCGTCGCATTGGCATAAATGTCGATGACGACGATCTTCGCACCGCGCTCTTTGCGCGCCCGCACGGCGTGGGTCATGACATTGACCTGGGTGGCGGCGGCATTGGTGCCCCAGATCACCACCACATCGGCCTTGCTCATCTCGCGCGGGTCGGGGCCGATCAGGCTTCCCGTTCCGGCGAAATAGCCAGTCCATGCCATATTGGTGCAAAAACTGTCGAACTGATTGGAATAGCGCTTGGCAAAGCGAAGACGATTGATGGAGTCGCGCTGAACGAGCCCCATCGTGCCCGCATAATAATAAGGCCAGACGCTTTCGCTGCCATATTCGGCTTCGGCTTTCAAAAACCGTTCGGCAATCAGATCAAGCGCTGCTTCCCATGACGCCTGTTTCCATTCGCCCGCACCCTTAGCGCCGGAGCGTATCAAGGGGTGTTTCAGGCGGTCTGGATGATGAACGCGTTCGGCATAGCGCGCGACCTTGGCGCAGATCACACCAGCCGTATAGCTATTGTCCTTCGAACCGCGCACACGACCGATGGTGCGCTCGTCCAGAAGCTCGATATCGAGCGCGCATGTGGATGGGCAGTCATGCGGGCAAGCCGAATGGCCGATTTTGGTATTGGGAATGGAAACTTGCTCGTTCATATTTCTTTATTACCGCATGCGCTCAGAGGGCGAAATATGTTTTCGACAGAGAGCTGCTAAGAGAGACGAAGTGTGATGGCACCCAGCACAATGAGTGCCGCCGCCGCAAAGCGCGGCAAGCCCACCTTTTCCTTCAGCACCACAGCAGAAATGATCATGCCGAACAGGATGGCTGTTTCACGCAAGGCCGCCACCACGGCAATCGGCGCCATGGTCATTGCCCAGAGCGCCAGTCCGTAGGAACCGAGCGTTCCCACACCACCAATCAGCGCCGGACGCCAGCGATTGCGCATATAGCTGATGAAACGATCCGGCTCGCGATAGAGCGCCCAGCCCGCCAACGGCACGGCATTGATGACGAACAGCCACAATGTATAGGAAAGCGGCGCACCCGACGCCCGCACGCCAAGTCCGTCGATGATCGTGTAACCGGCGATAAACCCGGCATTGGTCAGCGCCAGAATGGCCGTGCGGCTGGAGGTGCCGCGATTGCGCCGCCTTGCTTCCAGCGCCATGGCCAACACACCCGAGCAGATGAACACGATGCCAAGCCAGCTCTTCCAGCCCATGACCTCGCCGACCAGCGGCGCACTGACCAGCGCGACGAGCAAGGGCGGCGTGCCGCGCATGATCGGGTAGGCCTCGCTCATATCGCCGGATTTATAGGCCGCCGCCACCAGCGACATATAGAAAGTCTGGGTGACGGTGGACATCAGGATATAGACCCAGCTGACCGCATTCGGCATAGGCAGAAATGGCACGATGAAAAGGGCGATGAAACCGGCAGCGCCGGTTACGCTAGCGGCTGCGAAAAACTTGTCGCCGCTGCCCTTGACGATAGCGTTCCAGCTCGCGTGAAGAAACGCGCCAAAGAGGACGATCAGAAGGACGCCACCGGACATTGCAAGCTCGACTCAGGTGAAGATGCGGTTGGTGACCGCTGTATGTCACATTTATGACAGCCAAGGCGAATCGGAAATTCGTATCCTCTTGCCGAAAGCGACCAGCCGTGAAACAAGCGCGATCATGAACTATCGTCATGCCTATCACGCCGGAAATTTCGCGGATGTCGTCAAGCACGTCATCCTCGCCCGTATTATCGACTATCTGAAGCGCAAGGATCAGGCCTTTCGCGTCATCGACACCCATGCGGGCATCGGGCTTTACGACCTGAAAGGTGTCGAAGCAGGCAAGACCGGCGAATGGACGGGCGGGATTCACCGCCTTGTCGACGCGGTGGAAAAAGGCCAGATCGAACCGGCGGCACTCGAACTGCTGGCGCCCTATCTCGATGCGGTGCGCGCGGTGAATGTGGACGGAAAGCTCCGCCACTATCCCGGCTCGCCTTATGTGACACGACATCTGTTACGTAAGCAGGACCGCCTGTCAGCGCTGGAACTGCATTCACAGGATGCGGCCAAACTGGCAAAGCGTTTCGACGGCGATTATCAGGTGCGCGTCATTGAACTCGATGGCTGGCTGGCAATGGGCGCGCATCTGCCGCCCAAGGAAAAGCGCGGCCTCGTGCTGGTCGATCCGCCTTTCGAAATGGAAGGTGAATTTGATCGTCTGGTGGATGGTCTCGCCAAGGCGCACAAGCGCTTCGGCGGCGGCACCTATGCGCTGTGGTATCCGGTGAAGGATCGCAAGGAAACCGAGCGTTTCGCAAAACGGCTCTATGAAACCGGAATTCCAAAGATCATGCAGATCGAGCTGGCGATTCGCCCGCCCTCATCCGAACCGCGCCTCGACGGCACCGGTATGATCGTCGTGAATCCGCCCTATACACTCGAAAGTGAGATGCAAACGCTGCTTCCCACCCTTACGAAAGTGCTGGCTGAAGAAAAGGGTAGCAATTTCGGTGTTCGGTGGATACGCGGCGAGACGGATCGCACTTGACCGCCGCCGCGTGCTGAAAGAAACTGCGCAAAGCAAAGCTTCGGCTATCACAGACATAAGCGCGCGCTTCGCGCGAGCATTTTGGGACAGGATAGAGACATGCAACTTACCTCGGGCAAACTGGATCGCTTCGGACGCTTTTCGCGGGCCGCCCTCTTCGCCGCCTCCGTCCTGCCGCTAACCTTTGCAGCCCTGCCCGCCAGCGCTGCCGATTACATTCAGTCCGCTCCAGCGGTGGTCGACAACACCGTCTGCAACCAGCAGAGCGTGTTGCGCCGGGTGGTCTCGCGTTTCGGCTATCAGGTGCGTCACGTTCCCGAACTGCCGCAGGTCGGCATTTCCGCCATGAGCGATGTGCGCCTCACCCGTTATGAGCCGAAGACCAACCCGGCTGAGATCGAACGCACCTATTGCAAGGCCACTGCCGTTTTGAGCGACGGCCAGTATCGTTCGGTCTGGTATCTGGTTGAAGAAGGCCAGGGCTTTGCATCGGTGGGCCGCAACGTGGAATTCTGCGTCGAAGGCTTCGACCGCTGGTATGTCTACGACGCGCCAAGCTGCCGCGTCCTCCGCTGACCGGAGGTTATATGCTGCGAAGACTGGCGGCTGCCTCAAGCGCTTTGCGTTCGGTTGCCCTGATGGCGACATTGTTGTCAGGGCTGACGGGGCCCGCCCTTGCTGACGACCGCGACGGCGGCGATGTGCCTGGAGATTTCGACTTCTATGTGCTGTCGCTCTCATGGTCGCCGAGCTATTGCGCGTCGGAGGGCCGTCGCGCCAACAAGCAGCAATGCAACACGCAGCGGCCTTTCGGTTTCGTCGCCCATGGTCTGTGGCCGCAGAATGAATGGGGCTATCCGGCCAATTGCCAGCTCGACAATGATCGAAGCCGCGGCGGCTATGTCCCGCGCCAAATCATTTCAAGCCTTTCCGACATCATGCCTGCTGCCGGATTGATCGGCCATGAATGGCGCAAGCACGGAAGCTGTTCCGGCCTCTCCCAGAGCGATTATTTCGATACGCTGCGCAAAGCCTATGATCAGGTAAATATTCCGCCAAGCCTGCGTAGCGTGAGCGGCAATCGACGGGTTGATCCGACGCTCGTTGAAAACGCTTTCATCGCTGCCAATCCGGGCATGAAGGCCAACGGCATTTCCGTCACCTGCCAGCGCAATTATCTTCAGGAAGTGCGCATCTGCATGACGAAGGATCTTCAGTTTCGCGCCTGCCAGGAGGTCAATAACAACTCCTGCCGCAGCCGTTCGGTCATGATGCCGGCAACCCAATAATCTTCATTCTCAGGAATCAAACATGACGCAGATTCTCTATTCACCCGCTTCGCCCTACAGCGCGAAGGTGCGTATGGCCGCACATTACGCAGGCGTCCCTTTTGAAAGCGTAGTCGTGAATACCTCGGCTGAGCCGGAAAACCTCATCACCGCCAATCCGCTCGGCAAGATTCCAACCCTCGTCACGGACGACGGCAAGGCAGTTTTTGACAGCCGCGCCATCACGCAATATCTGAACCGCGTTTCCGGCAACAAGCTCTTCCCACGCAATGCGGAAAAGCGCACCGATGCAGAGCGTTATGAAGCCATTGCTGATGGTCTGGCTGACGTTCTCCTCGCGCATGTCTACGAACGCCGCATGCGCCCGGACGAGAAAATCCACCAGCCATGGCTTGATCTGCAATGGCGCAAGGCAGAACGTGCGCTTGACCTGCTCAATGAAGCGCCTCCGCGTCTGGCGGGCAAGCTGCATGCGGGCCATATCGCCGTTGCCGCAACGCTTGGTTATCTCGCGCTGCGTTTCGATGGCAAATGGGAGCGCGGACGTCCGAAGCTCAAGCGCTGGATCAAGCGTTATCAGGAATTGCATCCAGAATTGGCGGCTTTGCTGCCGCAGGGTTAACTCTGGCGGTATACTATCAACGCCCCGGATGGCTGCCGCTATCCGGGGCGTTTGCGTTTATCGATCAGCGATTGCCGTCCAGCGCCTTCAGGATGCGGTAACCGGCCCTGATACGCGCCTCGTTCGGATAATTGCGGTTTGCAAGCATCACTATGCCGATCTTCTTAGCTGGCACAAAGGCCACATAGGCTCCAAAGCCGCCGGTCGAACCGGTCTTGTTGAGCAGCATGTCGTCTGACGGCTGCATGGGCGGATCGAGCCTTTCGATTTTATGCGATTTCATCGCCATGTCGGAGGTGTTGCCACCAAGCAGCGTTTTCAGACTCAGCGGATAGGTGTAACGCTCCCAGCCGAGGCTCTGCGTCATGTCGCCAACCTTGTAATAGCCGGTATGCGTGGCCGCCACAGCCTCTCGCATCGACTGGTCAAGCGATGCGCTGTCCATATTCAATTGCACGAAGCGAATCAGATCCGGTGCAGTGGTCTTAATTCCATAAGCCTGCGCGTCGAATGCACCCGGAGACACGCGGATCGGCTTGTTGGCTTTCGAATAGCCATAAGCATAGTTCGACATCTGGCTTTCAGGCACCTGGATGAATGTATGCTTCAGACCAAATGCCGGAATAAGCTTGTTTTCCATCACCTTGTCGAAGGGCTCGCCCATGCTTTGGGCAGCGAGATAACCGAACAGACCGATACTCGGATTCGAATAACGCCGTTGTGTTCCCGCCGGATAATCGGGCTTCCAGTTCCTGTAGTAGTCGATCATCGTCTGATGATCGGTGACGCTGTCTGCAAACTGCAAAGGCAGACCGCCAGCCGTATAGGTGCCAAGGTCGAGCATCGAGACCTTGTCGAAGCTGCTGCCTGCCAGTTCAGGCGCGTATTTCGTCGCCGGATCGCCCAGTTTGAACGCGCCGTCCGCGAGCCCCAACCCGCCGAGCGTCGCAGTGAAGGTCTTGGAAACAGACCCGATCTCGAAGATCGTGTCTTTGGTCACCTTCTGCCCGCTTTCTTTCGAGGCGACGCCATAGCCGAAAAAGTAGGTCTCACCGCCAGCCGTCACGGCCACCGCCATTCCGGCAATCTTGTGCTCGGCCATGACCGGCTTGATCGTTTCATCGACCAGATGCCTGATTTCTTTCTCACTTAACGCACCCGCAGCCTTTGCGGATACGCTGGACAACAGGCTGGCGACGGCAGCGACACTCAAGGCGAAAACGGTAGTTTTTCTCATGGCTTATAAGCGATCCTTATTGTGAAACGGTTTCCCTAGCGCGTTGATTTCTCTGGCTGGTCAATACCGCACGGCAGGAAGGCTATTGAAGGGCAAGCTGTCCGCGAAGAGAACTTCGGACAACAAAAAAACCGGGCAGTCGCCTGCCCGGTTTTCCGTGTTCAATTATCAGATAATTAGAACTTGTAGCCCAGACCAACGCGAATGTCGTGGGTGTCGAGCTTGTTGCCAACGGTCGTGGCGTCGATGTCGTAGTCCTTGTTACCGAACTGGGTGTAGCGATATTCAACGCGGCCCAGAATGTTTTCGGTCAGCTTGGCTTCCATACCGGCACCAGCCGTCCAACCAACGCGGAACTTGCTTTCGTCGTCGCCGTTGGCGCTCAGCTTGATCTGCGAACCAGCAATACCACCGGTGATGTATGGCATGATCGGGTTCAGGTCATAGCCGAGACGTGCACGCAGCGAGCCTTCGAAGCCCTGCTTGACTTCCAGACCTTCCTTGGACTTCTTGGCCCAGGAGTAACCGGCATCACCTTCAACACCGTATACGAACTGGTCCTGCTGGAAGTTCCAGCCAGCATAAGCGCCAGCCTTCCAGTCGTCAGGCTTGATGGTGCCGACGTAGTCGTTCTTGGCCTTGTTCCAGCCGTAGCCGAGGTACAGACCGGTATAGCCGCCAGCCCAGGTGTTCTGGGGAGCCATTTCGACCGGAGCCGGAACAGGAGGCTGTTCCTGAATGGCGTCAGCGGCAAATGCAGTCGCAGAGAACGGCAGCAGCGCAGCCGAGGCGATTACGAGAGACTTAAGAGTGCGCATAGCATTCTCCTTACACAATTACGTTTGACACGGTCCCTTATCGGGCGGGCAGCGTTTTGGGAGTAAACTGCCCATGCCGTGCTGATGGGGAGGAGGTATCGTCGGTAATTGCGGCACGAAATGCCCGCTTCTGTGAAGAAAACCAGTCGAGAAAATGGCAAAAATGCGATGTTGCATTCTCGCAACGCCAAGCATTTGGGACTATATCAGCAAGTGCGGATTGTTGCGGGGCAATCAACCCACCCGCTCGCTGCGAGAAGCACCTGAAATTGCTACGATTTTGTCAGCAGCCGAGCCATCTGGCGCTATTAATGGATGCAATTTGATGAGCAAAATGGCATGAAAATCACGTGAGAATCTCGATAAGAAAGTGTTTACCGTGTTGAACGATCAGGAAGTCAGCCAGCTTGCCAAATGTCCGGTTCTTGTGACGGGCGGCGCGCGGCGCATCGGAAAGGCGATTGTCGAATACCTCGCGGCCCATGGCTTCCCTGTTGCGATCCACTGCAACCGTTCCATCGACGAAGGGCAGGCTCTGGCCGACGCCATTATGGCGCGCGGCGGCACAGCCTGTGTTGTTCAGGCCGATCTGGCATCCGAACAGGATGTGCGCGGTCTCATTGCCCAAGCCGAGCGTCAGATCGGCCCCATCCGCCTGCTTGTCAACAATGCTTCCCTGTTCGAGGATGACCGGGTTGGTGATCTCGACATGGCGTTGTGGGACAGGCATTTTGCGATTCATCTCAAAGCGCCGGTCATTCTTTCCGAAGCCATGGCCAAGGCCTTGCCGGAAGCAACCGATGGGTTGATCGTCAATGTGATCGACCAGCGGGTCTGGAAGCTCAATCCGAACTTTTTCTCCTATACGCTGTCCAAGACGGCGCTCTGGAATGCGACCCGAACGCTTGCGCAGGCATTGGCCCCGCGCATTCGCGTTAACGCCATCGCGCCGGGCCCCACCTTGCCGAGTGAACGGCAGCGCCCGGGCGATTTTGAACGACAGGTCAGCAAGATCGCCTTGCAGCGTGCGCCAGAATTGCCGGAATTTGGGCGTACGGTGCGTTACTTCTGGGAGAATCGTTCCATTACCGGCCAGATGATCGCGCTCGATGGCGGGCAGCATCTGGCATGGGAAACCCCCGACATTGCAGGAATCACGGAATGAGCGGCAACCGCAAAAACCATGACGATACCGGGTCCAGTCTGCCGTCCGACGACGAGCAGGACGTGGCCGGTATTATCATTGGCGACGCGGAAGCCGAAGATGATGACGACAGCGACGATACCGGTTCCGAAATTGTCGCCGCACCTTCCATAGCCGACCAGATCCAGTGGGATTCGTCCGATGGACTGCCGGATACGGCAGGGCTTAGCGGTCAGGATATCATCAACGCCTTTGTCAAACGCCTGCCGAACAATCCCGGCGTCTATCGCATGTTCAACAGCGGTGGTGACGTGCTTTATGTCGGCAAGGCGCGCAATCTCAAGAAACGCGTTTCCAATTATGCGCGCGGCATAGCCCATTCGAATCGCATCGTGCGGATGATCCGCGAGACGGCGATGATGGAATTCGTCGTCACGCGCACGGAAACCGAAGCGCTGCTGCTCGAAGCCAATCTGATCAAAAGATTGCGCCCGCGCTTCAACGTTTTGATGCGCGACGACAAGTCGTTTCCCTATATCCTGCTGACTGGCGATCATCGCGCGCCCGGCATTTTCAAGCATCGTGGCGCGCGCTCGCGCAAGGGCGACTATTTCGGCCCCTTCGCGTCAGCAGGCGCTGTGGGACGCACGATCAACGCGCTGCAACGCGCCTTCCTGCTGCGCACCTGCACCGATTCGGTGTTCGAAAGCCGCACGCGTCCCTGCCTGCTCTATCAGATCAAGCGGTGCTCCGGCCCCTGCACGCACGAAATCAGCGATGCGGATTACGGAGAGCTGGTCTCCGAAGCCAAAGCATTCCTGTCAGGCAAGAGCCAGTCGGTGAAAGACCATCTGGCCACCGCCATGCAGGCCGCGTCCGCCGATCTCGATTTCGAACATGCTGCGGTCTATCGCGACCGTCTGGCAGCACTTTCGCATGTCCAGTCGCATCAGGGCATCAATCCGCAGACGGTCGAGGAAGCCGATGTTTTCGCCATCCATCAGGAAGGCGGCATGACCTGCATTCAGGTCTTCTTCTTCCGCACCGGCCAGAACTGGGGCAACCGCGCTTATTATCCGAAGGCCGACAGCTCGCTTGGCCCGGCGGAAGTTCTGGGCGCCTTCCTGTCACAATTCTATGACGACAAGCCCTGCCCGCGCCTTGTACTTTTGTCCGAGGCCGTGGAAGAACAAGCGCTCATCGCCGAGGCGCTCTCCACCCGCGCCGGTCATAAGGTGCAGGTCAATGTGCCCCAGCGCGGCGAGAAAAAGGATCTCGTCGATCACGCACTGACGAATGCCCGCGAAGCGCTGGGCCGCAGGCTTGCCGAAACCTCGTCGCAGGCGCGTCTGTTGCAAGGCATGGCGGAGACATTCGGCCTTGCGCGCACGCCGCGCCGCATCGAGGTCTACGATAACTCGCATATCATGGGCACGAACGCCGTCGGCGGCATGATTGTCGCGGGGCCGGAAGGTTTCGTCAAAAACCAGTATCGCAAGTTCAATATCCGCTCGACCGACATCACGCCGGGCGACGATTTTGGCATGATGCGCGAAGTGATCGAGCGTCGTTTCTCAAGGCTGGTGAAAGAGCATGGCGCCCCGGATGAAGCGCCCACCCCAGACAGCCTTGAAACGCCTGAAGTAAACGACAGTTTTCCGGCCTGGCCCGATGTGATTCTCATCGATGGTGGACTGGGGCAAGTGGGGGCTGTGCGTCAGATTCTCAATGAAATGGGTATCGCCAATCTCGTCAATGCAATCGGCATCGCCAAGGGGGTGGACCGTGAAGCAGGACGTGAGCGGTTTTTCGTGGAGGGCAAACAGCCTTTCACCCTGCCGCCCCGCGATCCCGTTCTTTACTTCATCCAGCGCCTGCGCGACGAGGCACACCGCTTTGCCATCGGCACCCACCGCGCGCGGCGCAAGAAGGAGATGGTCAAGAATCCGCTCGATGAGATTGCGGGAATCGGTCCGTCACGCAAACGCGCTTTGCTGCATCATTTCGGAACGGCAAAGGCGGTTTCGCAGGCGGCGGTGGAAGACCTGATGCAGATCGACGGCATATCAGAGGCGATGGCACGCACCATTCACGGCCATTTTCGTGACCGGTGACACAATTTTGATGCGCTTTTGCGCGGCAGCGTCATAAGGTCCGAGCAGAACACCTGCACAAGTGTTGATTTTATTGATCATCCCTGTTCATGTGCACAAAATAACGGTTACGGCGGAACAATGCAGAAAAAACATACCCTCTCCTTGCCCAACATCCTCACTTACGGACGGATTGTCGCCGTGCCGCTTGTGGTGTTGTGCTTTTTTGTGGAGGGACGCCTTGAATCCAGCGACTTCGCACGCTGGACCGCTCTTGGCCTGTTTGCGGTCGCCAGCATTACCGATTTCTTCGACGGCTATCTTGCTCGTATCTGGAAGCAGACCTCGACGATCGGGCGCATGCTTGACCCGATCGCAGACAAGCTTCTCGTATCTGCGATTCTGCTGCTTCTGGCTGCCGATGGCACCATTGCAGGCTGGACCCTGTGGGCGGCAATCATCATCCTGTGCCGCGAAATTCTGGTTTCGGGCCTGCGTGAATATCTCGCAGAACTCAAGGTCAGCGTTCCGGTTTCGCGTCTTGCGAAGTGGAAAACCACGGCGCAAATGGTTGCACTGGCGTTTTTGCTCGCTGGCCCTGCCGGTGATAAGATCATGCCCTATGTAACGGAACTGGGCATCGTCCTGCTCTGGATATCGGCGATCCTCACGCTTTATACGGGCTGGGATTATTTCCGCGCAGGTCTCAAGCACGTAATGGATTAAGCTCGTGAGCGTCAAAGTCGTCTATTTTGCCTGGGTGCGGGAGAAAATCGGCAAGGGTGAAGATCTCATCGTCCTCCCCTCCCCGAAAGTGACGGTCGGCGAACTCATAAGCGCGTTGAAAAGTCGTGGTGAAGAATATGAAGCGGCTTTCGAACATGGCGACGTTATCCGCGCAGCAATCAATCAGGAACATGCCGAACACCACGAATTCATCCAGGACGGGGACGAGGTTGCTCTTTTCCCGCCCATGACGGGTGGCTGAGATGAGCGGGCAACCGATTTGCCCGCTGTTCGTCAGCGTTCGCGAAGAAGACTTCGACGCGACTGCCGAAGTTGAAAAGCTTCGCGGCGGGCGCAAGGATATCGGGGCCATAGTCACCTTTTCCGGACTTTGCCGGGATGAAAATGGTCGCCTCTCCGCGCTTGAACTCGAACATTATCCGGGCATGGCGGAAGCCGAAATCGGGCGCATTGCCGAGCAGGCAATGGCGCGCTGGCCGCTTCTGGGCATATCCGTCATTCATCGCTACGGACTGATCAAACCGGGCGACAATATCGTACTCGTTGCAACCGCTTCGGCCCACCGCCTTGCCGCTTTCGAAGCAGCCTCTTTTCTCATGGATTTCATGAAGACCGGCGCACCGTTCTGGAAGCGCGAACATCTCGCTGACGGCACTGCCGATGGTTGGGTCGCAGCCAAGGATGACGACGAATTAAGTCGAAAGCGATGGGACAAATCGCAAAATACTTGATGCCCGTTCAGCACCTTGATCTATTTGCAGAAAACTCTGTTTCTCTTTAAGCACGAATTAACTATTTAAACCCCTAAAATAAACGGTAATTTGGGTGGCACTTACTTGTGCTGCCACAATTTTCACATGAAGATTTCATTATTGTCTGCGGAGTGAATCAAGCTCCTGTCAGACGCGGATCGCGGACGGAGCGACGGGCACGGCAACACTGTCACATTGGGAGAATATTCCCGACTGTGCAGGAACGAGGTTTCGGACTTTAAGAATGCGAAAACTACTGAAGAGCACTCTTTCCATTGCTGCGGCACTCGTGGTCGGCCTTGGCGCGCTTGGTGGCGCAGCCTTGTTCCTGACCACGTCCATGCCGACGAGCAGCATTGCTGCGGAGAAAACAGTCAGTGGCAAGGTCATGTATCGCGAACGCATTGCCCTGCCGCCGGAAGCCAAGCTGACGGTGCAGCTTGCAGATATCTCGCTCGCCGATGCGCCGTCCAAGACGATTGCCGAAACGCGCATCGAATCCGCGCAGGGATCGCCGATCCCCTTCGCGATCAATTTCGACACCGACCAGATCCAGCCCGGTCACACCTACGCCTTGCAGGCCCGCATCACGGCTGGCGATACGCTCTGGTTCGTCAACGACCAGAATTACACCATTGATCCAGCCAACCCCGGCGATCCGATAGAAATGCGCGTCGTCATGGTTCGCAAGAGCGCAGACGAGGCAGTGTCCATCGGCATCGAAGGCAAGGACTGGCTGGCGGAAGACATTCAGGGCGGCGGCGTCATCGACAATGCCCAAACCACGCTGACCGTCACCTCCGATGGGTCCGTCAGCGGTTCCGGCGGCTGCAATCGTTATTTCAGCAAGGCGACGGTAACGGGCGAAACCATTTCCTTTGCCGAAGTCGGATCGACCTACATGCAGTGCCCTCCCGCCCTCATGAACCAGGAACGCAAATTCCTCGATACGCTGACCAGAACACGGTCATACAAGATCGATACGGTGGGCAAACTCGTCCTTCTCGATCAGGACGGCAAAGAGATCGCGACACTGGCGCAAAATCTCTGATCTGATTTGAGAGAAGATACAAAAAAGCCGGGCTCGCGCCCGGCTTTTTTCATGCATATGGAGCGGATTAGCCGACGATTTCGGTGCCCGAGAACCAGTAAGCGATTTCTTCGGCAGCGGTTTCCGGAGCGTCGGAACCGTGAACCGAGTTTTCGCCGATCGACAGGGCGAATTCCTTGCGGATCGTGCCGGCGTCTGCGTTTGCAGGGTTGGTGGCGCCCATGACTTCGCGGTTCTTGGTGATTGCGTTTTCACCTTCGAGAACCTGAACGATCGTCGGGCCGGAAGACATGAATTCAGTCAGTTCGCCGAAGAAAGGACGGTCTTTGTGAACAGCGTAGAAGCCCTGTGCTTCACGCAGGCTCATCCAGACGCGCTTCGAAGCGACAACACGCAGACCAGCTTCTTCAAGCTTGGCGGTGATTGCGCCGGTGAGGTTGCGGCGGGTCGCGTCGGGCTTGATCATGGAGAAGGTACGTTCGATTGCCATTATGACACCTTGTTTGCTGGGAAATTTCAGAAAAGTGAGGCTCTATACCGTCGATAGGCCGAATTGCCAAGAGGCGGCTGGATTTAGAACACATCCGTTATCGCCTAGCAGCTTGAGACGGCACAAATTTGAAGGCATAGATAATGCCACTCCGATTCAATCTGTCAGATAGTGGGGGAATTGCATGGAACAGCATTTTCAAATGTTTGCGTGGTATAATCGCTGGGCGAACGAGCTGCTCTATGCCGCCGCTGCCGATCTGAGCGACGAGGAATACCGGCTGGATCTCGGCCTGTTCTTCGGCTCGGTCCATCGCACGCTCAACCATCTTCTGGTCACCGACCGCATCTGGATGAAGCGCTTTACCGGCGAAGGCGACCATCCAAAGCAGCTCGATGCGATCATTACCGACAATTTCATCACGCTGCGCGATCTGCGCCACGCCGAGGATGAACGCATCTGCCGCTATACCGATGGGTTAAACGCCGAAAAGCTCGCGGGGCGCTTTACCTATACGACCGTTTCAGACATGCGCACGATGAGCCAGCGGCTTGCGCCTTCGCTCGCGCATCTGTTCAATCACCAGACGCATCATCGCGGCCAGATCCATGCGGCCCTGACGCGGCTCGGTACCAGCGCCCCATCGCTCGACCTCGCACAATTCCAGCGCACGGAAGGCGGCCGCCGCTTCGCCTGATTGATGTTGATACTTGCGGAAATGCGCAGAGCCGTGCAAAAGCCAGTCCATGCTTATTCTCGATGACATTTCCGTCCGCATCGCCGGACGCCTTCTGATCGATCATGCCAGCGTGACGCTGCCTGCCGGGTCGAAGACCGGTTTCGTCGGTCGCAACGGCACGGGAAAGTCCACCCTGTTTCGGGTGATCACCGGCGATCTCGCGCCTGAAACGGGCAGCGTTTCCGTGCCGAAGCACACCCGCATCGGTCAGGTTGCGCAGGAAGCCCCCGGCACGGAAGAACCGCTGATCGAAATCGTCATGAAGGCGGACAAGGAGCGGACAGCCCTTCTGGAAGAAGCCGAAACGGCGACCGACCCGCACCGCATTGCGGAAATTCACACGCGGCTTGCCGATATCGACGCTCATTCGGCGGAAGCGCGCGCAGGCGCGATCCTGTCAGGTCTCGGTTTCGATGCCGAAGCGCAACGGCGTCCGGCCTCGGCCTTCTCCGGCGGCTGGCGCATGCGCGTGGCGCTGGCTGCGGTTCTGTTTGCCGAACCGGACCTGCTGCTGCTCGATGAACCGACCAACTATCTCGATCTCGAAGGCGTTTTGTGGCTGGTCGACTATGTGAAGCGTTACCCGCACACGGTCATCATCATCAGCCATGATCGCGACCTCCTGAATTCGGCCACGACGTCGATCATGCATCTCGACCAGAAGAAAATCAGCTTCTGGCGCGGCAATTACGACCAGTTCGAACGGCAGCGGCATGAAATGCTGGAATTGCAGCAAAAGGCGCATGCCAAACAAGAAGCGCACCGCAAGCACATGGAATCCTTTGTCGAGCGGTTCCGCGCCAAGGCCACCAAGGCCCGGCAGGCGCAGTCGCGCCTCAAGGCATTGCAGAAGCTGAAGCCCATCGAGCTTTATGTCGACAGCCATGTGCAGCCCTTCAGTTTTCCGGATGCGGAAAAGAAGGCCGCCTCGCCCATCATCGCGCTGGACCACGCCGATGTCGGCTATGTGCCGGGCAAGCCGGTGCTGCGCAATGTGACGCTGCGTATCGACAATGATGACCGCATCGCGCTGCTCGGTTCAAACGGCAATGGTAAGTCCACACTGGCCAAGCTGATCGCTGGCCGGTTGAAACCGGAAAACGGCACGCTGACCATCTCGCCCAATCTGAAAGTTGCCTTCTTCGCACAGCATCAGTTGGACGATCTGGTGCCGGAAGACAACGCCATCGAGCATGTACGCAAGCTGATGCCGACCGAGCCGGAAGCGAAAGTTCGCTCCCGCGTGGCGCGCATGGGGCTTTCGACGGAAAAGATGCTGACCCCGGCCAAGGATCTTTCGGGCGGTGAGAAAGCACGTCTGCTGATGGGACTTGCGACCTTCCATGGCCCGAACCTTCTGATCCTCGACGAACCGACCAACCATCTCGATATCGATAGTCGTGAAGAACTGGTCCACGCGCTCAACGCCTTCAACGGCGCTGTCATCCTAATCGCGCATGATCGCCATTTGATCGAGGCCACGATGGAGCGGCTTTGGCTGGTGCGCGAGGGCGGCGTCAAGGCATTTGAGGGCGATCTCGACGAGTATCGCCAGATCGTGCTGGCCGACGCCAAGGGCGAAACGGTATCAGAACGTGACGAAGGGCCGAAGGTCAATAAAGCGGAGCAGCGCAAGCTTGCCGCACAGAAGCGCGAAGCCATGGCGCCCTTGCAGAAAAAGATCAAGGAAACCGAGAGTTTGATGCAGAAACTGCAGAAACAGATTCAAGCTTTCGCCAATCAGCTGGAAGATCCGGCGCTTTATGAAAAAGAGCCTCAGAAAGCCATTCGCATCAACAAGGATATGAGCGATGCGAAATCCGCGCTCGCGAGCGCGGAAGAAAAATGGCTGGAACTTTCATCGGAATATGAAGAGGCGATGGCGGATTAATCCGCCGTCCCTCAACCGAGAAACCCAACAGCGAACACAAGCGCCAGCAGCATCCATCCGATAATGCGCACCCAGACCGGCAGCGGCCTTGGCGCGAAGCGGACTGCCAGAACCGCGAAAATGACGGTCAGGATCGGAAATCCGAAATAGATCGCGACATATCCGCTTGATCCTTCAAAAGATGAGCCGAAAACGCCAAGCCGCTCAAGCGGGAACAAGGCGATAAAGGCCAGCACAGCCGATAGAAGAAGCAAAAGCAAGCGGTCTGAAACGGTGCGGACGAGCTGCATGGGATCAGCTCTGTCGACGCAATCGGGTGCGCATCAGGCCGTAAACGCCCAGAACCCCCAGAACCAGACCGATGGTCGTAAAGGTTTCGTCCGGCGTCTCCGCCCCACGACGCAGAACCAGATCGGCCTTCGATATTTGCAGACCGTCCGTATTGCCCTGAACGAGACGAAACGCATATTGGCCCGGAATGACCGGATCGATATCGCCTGCACTTTGACGCAGCGGCGTTCCGTCCTGCGGGCGGTCCGTATTGATCGAACTGCTGTTGGACACGAAATCGAGCCCCTGCGACAGAACCGGCTGGCCATCGCGGCTGATGGCAAGCGTCAACGCGGACCGTCGTTCCGCTGGAACATAGCCCGGCAATGGCGTGGCATCGATGAATACACGCACCGGCGCATCGCCCGCTTCAAGGCGTATTTCCTGTATCTTGAAGCCGCTCTGGCGATTTTCCAGCATCGTCCAGCGGCCAATCTCGCTGCCGGTGAAATGGCGCATATACCACGGGTAGCCCAAGCCAAGCCCGACGCCCGCCACGATCATCGCAACAAAAACCGGACGCATCAGGCTTTCCGCTCCCAGCGGCGATCCGGCGTCTGCTGCCAGTAAGTCAAATCGTGATTCTCCGCCTTGAAGGCTTTCCATTGCCCGCGTGCAATATCGAGCTGGTCCTGATCGTGACCGTCGAACATCACCACAAGCCGTTCATAATTGCCGACCTGCTCCAGCCCCGCGCCTTCCACCAGAAAGCGCACAGTTGCGCCATTGGCATTGTTTTCGGTCGTCGTCAGCAGAACGGGCTGCTGCTCCGGGTTGGGTTCCGCATCGGTGCCGTGGGCAACGAAGGACGTGTCGGAGAAGGTCCACAGCAGATTGTCCAAAGCGTCCCGCCTCTCCTCGCTGACGGTCTGCACCGTCACGCGCCAGCCGCGCCCAAGCGACCGCTCGACGAGACCCGGCAGAGCTTCGTCGAGTGTCGATTCCGTCAGATGGTAGAACAGGATTTCTGCCATGCACTTCCCTGCACATTTTGGGAAAGGCGGAGAATATGATTCATGTCTCCGCCATATCCCACTGTTCCAAATCGGATTTTAGCTTTCGAAGTGATCGCGGACAAGGCGGTCGAGCAAACGCACGCCATAGCCGGAAGCCCAGCCTTGGCTATATTCGTTTGCGGGAGACCCCATGGCCGTGCCTGCCACGTCGAGATGCGCCCAAGGCGTGTCGCCGACAAAGCGCTTCAGGAACTGGGCAGCAGTGATCGAACCGCCATAACGCCCGGCGCTGTTCTTCATATCGGCGAATTTCGAATCGATCATCTTGTCGTATTCCGCGCCAAGCGGCAGACGCCACAGCTTCTCACCTGTTGCCTGACCGGCATCGTAAAGCTGGTCCGCCAGTTCGTCGTCATTCGAGAACAGACCCGCATGATACTGACCGAGCGCCACCATGACAGCGCCGGTGAGCGTGGCCAGATTGATGATAAAGCGCGGCTTGAAGCGATCATTGGTGTAGTGCAGCGCATCGGCCAGCACCAGACGCCCTTCGGCATCGGTGTTGATAACCTCGATGGTCTGACCGGACATGGTCGTGACAATGTCGCCCGGGCGCTGTGCATTGCCATCGGGCATGTTTTCCACAAGGCCGATCACGCCAATCGCATTGACCTTGGCCTTGCGTCCGGCGAGCGCGCGCATCAGACCCGTCACGGCAGCAGCGCCGCCCATATCGCCCTTCATGTCTTCCATGCCGCCAGCGGGCTTGATGGAAATGCCGCCTGTGTCGAACACCACGCCCTTGCCGACAAAGGCGACCGGCTTTTCCTTGCCCTTCGCGCCCTGCCATTCCATGATGACGAGACGGGGCGGACGCACTGACCCTTGCGCAACGCCGAGAAGCGCGCCCATGCCGAGCTTCTTCATTTCCTTTTCGCCGAGGATTTCGATCTTCACACCGAGCTTCTCAAGCTTTTCCGCTTCCTCGGCAAATTCCACCGGACCCAGCACATTGGCTGGTTCGTTAACCAGATTGCGCGCCTGGATGACGCCATCCGAAATGGCTTCCGCCACTTCAAAAGCCTTCTTCGCGCTGTGCGTGTCGGCAACGTTGATGGTGATCTTCGCGGCGTGCTTCGGCTCGGCGTTTTCTTCGTTCTTGCGCGTCTTGTAACGGTCGAATTTGTAGGAGCGCAGGATCATGCCCAGCGCTACGTCAGCCGCTTCATCACCGGCAATCGTCGTTTCCGGCAGGGCCAGCGTGACCGTCGCGCGTTCGGACTTGCCGATTCGCGAAAATGCAGCCCCGCCGATCTTCAGCCAGTCGTCATTTCCAAGCTTGCCGGGCTCGCCGACGCCGACGAGAATAATCTTGTCGATGCCGCCGGCCGTCGTTTCGATTGCTTCTGCGGTTTTGCCCAATGCGCCGGTGAAATCAGAGATTTCGAGGATGCGCGCAATCTTTTCCGCCCCGCCGACGGCCTTTGCCGCTTCTTCAGCGAAGCCTCCGCCTTTGGCAACAAGAACGATGGCGGCACCCTTTTCAGGGGCTTCAAACGCGCTGAAAGAAATCGAAGGACGTTTAGACATGATAACTCCAAACCGATGGCCGATTAACAAATGACACGATTGTGTCGCGACTTTTCATCACTCATGTGAGACGAATATGGCGAAACAGCAAGGGCGCAAGCCCCTCCTTATCAGTTTTGCGTTAACTTGGGTGAACCGTCATCACATGCAATCGATATCCTGGTCATTTCGTTTAGGGGTTTCGCAAAAACATGTTGCCTCGGACATTTCAATCCTTTTAACAGACAACAGCTAGCGCCAGCGCTTCGCTTTTAGTAATCTGTTAACTGCGTTTATTCGGGCAATCTTAGCCAAGCGGCATTAGATTAAGTTCATTATTGGGAGTGCCAAACCAGATTATGGTTGGTCTCCTTCAACGGAACCGGGATGTAAACTCCACCTATGCGATTGATAGAGTTGTACATCCTGCGCCGCGTGGCGATCATGTTCCTCGCGGTGCTGGGCGCGGCGGTGGGCATTACGTGGACGGTGCAGGTGCTCCAGCGCATCGACTTTCTGACGACCAGCGGCCAGACTTTTCAGACGATCATTCAGTTCAGTTCACTTTTGATCCCGTCTGCCATTCCGCTGGTGATGCCCTTTGCACTGATCATCGCCATCACGCAGACGCTCTCGACGATGAACCAGGATTCCGAGCTTGTCGTCATCAATGCATCGGGTGCGCCGCGCAGTGCGGTGATGCGCCCGATTCTGATGCTGGCTGCCGTGATTTCCATCATTTCGTTTCTGGTCGCCAATTATGTTGATCCCTATGCCCGCATGAACATGCGCGCCATGATCGCCAATGCGAGTGCCGACCTCGTCAATCTGATCGTGCAGGAAGGCAGCTTCCGCAAGCTCGCCGACAATCTCTATATTCAGGTGGCCGAGCGCCGTGCCGATGGCAGCATTGGTGGCCTATTCATCGCTGATTCTCGCGATCCATCGCTCGATCTCATCTATTATGCAGCCGATGGCGGCATTGCCACGACTGAGACCGGCGCCAACATGCTTCTGATGCAGAATGGCGAAGTGCAGCGCCGCAGCGTGTCCGACGGCACGGTTTCGATCATCAAGTTCGATTCCTATGCATTCGACCTCAGCCAATTCGCGTCGGCTGGCGACGATTTCGTGGTCTACGCCAAGGACCGCCCGCTGTCCTATCTGCTCAATCCAGACCCGAATGATCCGATCCTGCAAACGCGCCCGCTGCGTTACAAGGCAGAGCTGCATCGCCGTTTGACGCAGTGGCTCTATCCGGTGGTCTTCGCCATGATCGCACTGGCTTTCGCGGGTGATTCCCGCTCGCATCGTGAAGCGCGTGTTTCTGCCTCGTTTTCGGCCATCAGCGTTGCCCTCCTCGTCTATTGGGCCGGGTATTTCGCATCCGACCGCGCAGACAAGGACGCAGCCTATATTCTTATCATGTATGTCGTGCCAATCGCCGTGATGCTCATAACCGGTTTTGCGCTGGCGACAGGGCGCAGCATCGGGCTGCCCAGCAAGTGGAACGATCGCCTTCTCGACGGCTTTGACCGCCTCCAGCAGATTGTTTCCGATCTCTATGATCGTGTGATGGGCCGTTTCCGCGGCAATGCGGGAGGTCAGGCATGATCGGTTGGACACTCGGTCGCTACTTCTTCACGCGTTACGTGCAGATCACCTTCTATTTTCTGCTCGGAATTTTCGCGCTTTCGATGCTTCTCGACTTCACCGAGAACGCCAGCAAACTTTCGAATCTGCCCGATTATACGGTGTGGGCGGCGCTTGGCATTTCCGCCATGCGCGTTCCGTTTATCATGCAGGAGATGATCCCCTTCGTGGCGCTGTTTTCGGCAATGGCGACACTGATTTCGCTCAACCGTAAATATGAGCTGGTTGTCGCGCGGTCGGTCGGCGTTTCGGCATGGCAGTTTCTGCTGCCCGCATGCCTCGGCGCGCTGCTGTTCGGTGTGGCGACGATTTTCATACTCAACCCGTTCGCCGCTTATGGTTTCTCCAAAGCTGAAGAAATCGCGGCGACGTGGAAAAACGGCAAAGTTACCGACGTTTCGGCGCTGCGTGATCCCTGGCTCCGTCAGAAGACCGACGAAGGCGAAACCATCATTGGCGCGAAGAGCATTCTAGATCAGGGCGCGACGCTTGCCGACGCGACTTTCATTCAGTTCGACAGCCAAAAGAATATCAGCGTGCGCTACGACGCCCGCAAGGCTCAGTTGATGGAAGGTCATTGGCAGCTCACCGACGTTATGCGATTCGCACGTGGTGAAGAGCCCGAGAAAATGGACAGCTTTGCTATCCCCACGCAGCTGCGCCCGGAATATGTTGAAGAGAAGCTCGCTTCTCCCAACACGATTCCCTTTACACAACTACGACACAAGATCGAAGTCGCGCGTTCATTTGGCTATTCGGCAAACGCATTTGACATGCAATACCAGTCACTTCTGGCTTTGCCGGCGCTTCTGATGGCAATGACTCTCATTGCTGCAACAGTGTCCCTGAAATTTGTGCGCTTCGGTCAGTCGGGTGCGATGATTCTGGGTGGCGTTGTCGCTGGCTTCATGCTTTATGTCGTTTCGGTACTGGTCAAAGCATTCGGCAATGCGGGATTCGTCCCGCCGTTTGTGGCTGCCTGGGTTCCTGTGATTATTGCGACATTCTTTGGTGTCTCCTTTTTGTTGCATAAGGAGGATGGTTAGTGGGTTTGAGTAACACCCGCATGGTATTGCCCCAGCTGCTCACGCGCTTCTCGCGCGGGACCGCCTTGGCGTGCGTCCTTGCTTTGCCTTTCATATCTGTCGCAGTCATGCCCTCGCCCGCGTCGGCGCAGGAGGCATTGGGAGCCAATTACCAAGGTGATCCGAATGCGCGGATGCTTCTGCAGGCGGATGAGCTTGTCTATGATCGCGATGTGAACACCGTTACCGCTCAGGGTCGGGTGAAGATCGAGTATGACGGCAATCGCCTTGTCGCCGACAAGGTGACCTATAACCAGCAGACCCGCCGCATGACCGCGAGCGGAAATGTTGAAGTCGTCGAACGTGACGGCAATAAGATCTATTCCGATCATATGGATGTCACCGACAGTTTCCGCGATGGCTTCGTGAATGGCCTGCGCGTCGAGACGACGGATAATACGCGTTTTGCCGCTGAAAGCGCCGAGCGCAGCAACGGTGAAATCACGACATTCAACAACGGCGTCTACACGGCATGCGAAGCGTGTAAGAAAGACCCCGACAGGCCTGTTCTGTGGCAGATCAAGGCCCGCAAGATCATCTGGAACAGCACCACGAAGACCGTCCGTTTCGAACGGGGCAAGTTTGAGTTCCTCGGCATTCCGTTGGCTTGGTTTCCGGCCTTTGAAATGGCTGACCCGACAGTCAAGCGCAAGAGCGGCTTCCTGTTCCCGGGTTTCGCCTACAAGGATGATCTGGGCTTCGGCATCAAGAACTCCTATTTCTGGGCGCTTGCCCCGAATTACGACGTGACCCTTTCCTCGACCTATTACACGAAGCAGGGTTTCCTGACCGAAGCCGAGTGGCGTCATCGTCTTGAGAGCGGCACCTATAATCTGCGTATCGCCGGTATCCATCAGGCCAAGCCCGGTGAGTTCGATGACGCAACCGTTGATCGTGACGTTGATAATCGCGGCATGATCGCTTCGAAGGGCGATTTCGAAATCAATTCACGCTGGCGTTACGGCTGGGATGTCATAGCCCAGAGTGATCGCAATTTCAGCCGTACCTACAATCTTGACGGATATAATGCTGGAACGCAGGTTTCCAAGATTTACCTGACCGGCATCGCCAATCGCAATTATTTCGACCTGAATTTCTATCGCTTCAATGTGCAGGAATCCCTCCTCCCGGATAATCCGAACGAAATTCATTCGAAGCAGCCTTGGGTTTTCCCAAGTCTGGACTATTCCTACACTTTGCCGGAACCCGTCTATGGCGGCGAGCTGAACATCAATACCAACCTGCAGGCGCTTTATCGCGAGAATTCGAATTTCGCTACACGTTTAGGCGATCAGAGATTCTATCCGCGCGTTCCCGGCTTTGGTGGGACAAATGCGCGGCTAACCAGCGAAGCGGAATGGAAGCGTACTTACATTACGCCATCAGGCCTGGTGATCACGCCATTGCTTGCATTGCGTGCCGATGCAATCGGCGCAAATACGGATCTCGATCTTTCGTCGGCTGGCTATACGGACGCGGTTGTGCGCTCCGAAGCGCTGCGCGCTATGGCTACTGCCGGTCTCGAATTGCGTTGGCCGATCCTGTTCTCGACGACCAGTGCAACGCACATCATTGAACCGATTGCGCAGATTTATGTGCGCAATAACGAGCGTTATGCTGGGGAACTGCCAAACGAAGATGCGCAGAGCTTTGTCTTCGATGCGACGAACCTGTTCTCGCGCGACAAGTTCTCTGGCTACGACCGCGTGGAAGGCGGTACGCGCGCCAATCTTGGTCTGCGTTATTCCGGCAACTTCAACGACAGCGACTGGTCGCTTTACGCCTTGGCGGGTCAGTCATTCCAGCTTGGCGGCTTGAACTCCTATGCGGCAAGCGACTTCGTGAATGTCGGCGCAGATTCGGGCCTTGACAGCGCACGCTCCGACTATGTCGCAATGATCGGCACGTCCAATTCGACTGGTCTGGCACTCGCGGCACGTGGTCGTTTTGACAAGGACAGCCTGTCCGTGCGTCGCGGCGAACTCGAAGTGCAGCAGAGCTGGCAAAAGCTCACGCTGACGGCGCAATATGCCTATATCACGCCGCAGCCAGCCTATGGTTATAACGATCTGCGTCAGGAAGTAAGCGGCACTGCTTCGGCCAAGATTAATGCGAACTGGCGCGTGTTCGGCTCCGGCACTTACGACCTCGTGTCCAGCACGTTGGTTCGTGCATCGTCAGGCCTTGCCTATGACGATGAATGCTTCACCTATATGATGGCCTATACGCAAACGCGTAATCCCGGTGAAGATAAGACTTCGCACGGTATCGGGTTCAATATCTCGCTGCGTACGCTCGGTGACATTGGCAGCGGCACCCAGACATTCTAAGAATCGATGACCGGAAACATATTCTTATGTTTTCGGTCACCTGTGCTCTGGGGCCTTTCGCACAGAAATCACCTTCTTCAAGAAATTGCGATTTCGTTCAGTAAGCAGCACTCAATCGTCTTGTAAAATGCGCGAGGGTCATTGTTTCGCCGCACTGGCTCCTCTATACAGACAGCACTATAGTTGGTTTCCGATACTCTTGCGGCTCGATGACAAGCATATCCGAAACCGAATGAACACATCCGGTGACGGGTTTCGTTCACCGACCGCAAGGAAATCGGGAAACAAGATGATGTTTGCAAGACCTCTTTTCGCCTCCCTGTTAAGCGCGGCTGTCTGCCTGACGGCGCTCGGCACGGTTGCACTTCCCTCTTCGGCTTTTGCCGCTGGGGAAGGTGAGGTCAAGGTTGTCGTGTCCGGCAATGCCATCACCAATGGCGACATTCAGCACCGCGCCGCTTTTTTGAAGCTGCAGCGCAAAGGCGGCAATCTCACTCAGCTCGCACGTCAGGAACTGACTGACGAAATGCTGAAACGGATCGAGATGAAGAGCCGCAACATCAATGTTTCCGATCAGGAAGTCGATCAGGCCTATGCGGGCTTTGCATCCCGCAACAAGATGACGCTTACCCAGATGAACCAGGTGCTTAATCAGGCCGGCGTCACGCCGGACCACTTTAAGAAATACATAATGGTCCAGATGGGTTGGGGCCGCCTCGTCAGTGCTCGCTTCCGCGCCACCGGCATGGTCAGCGAACAGGATGCCGTGCAGCGCATGCTGAAGGACGGCGGCAAGAAGCCCGTAGCGACCGAATATCACCTCCAGCAGGTGATTTTCGTCGTCCCCACCTCAAAGCGGTCGCCGGCATTGCTCGCCAAGCGCCGTCAGGAAGCCAATGCGCTTCGTTCCCGTTTCCAGAGCTGTGACAGCACGCGCCAGCAGGCAAAGGGCATCATTGATGTCACGGTCCGTGATCTTGGCCGCATTCTCGAACAGCAGCTCCCGGGTGAATGGTCAAAGGACGTGAAGGCCGCCGGCGTTGGTCGTACGACACCGCCGCACGACACCGAAAAAGGCGTTGAATTCCTCGCAGTCTGTGCCACACGCCAGCTTTCCGATGACCGCGTTGCACAGCTCGTTTTCTCCATGGAGGGAGCAGACTCGCCGGAAGGTCAGGAAAAGAAGGCTGATGCGCTCTCCACCAAGTATCTGGATGAGCTGCGCAAAAAGGCCACCATCGTTAATCGCTAAAATTCCGGCGGCAGCAGCACAGCTGTCGTTCAGGAAAAAGCAATGATATGAGCTGGCACGGTCTTTCCGGTTGCCAGCTTTATTTTTGGAATCAAAGTCATGTGCGCAAAATCTGTCGTTCCGCTCGCGGTTACTATCGGCGACCCGTCAGGTGTCGGCCCTGATATCGCGTTAGCTGTCTGGCTCAGGCGGGATGAATTATCCCTGCCCCCTTTTGTGCTGCTGGCCGATCCCGAACAGTTGAAAGCACGTGGGCGGCTTCTCAATATCGATGTCCAGATTGAGGCGGTCGCCGACGCTGCCGTATCGCGGAGCGTTTTTGCTCGTGCGTTGCCCGTCTTGCCGCTTGTGAACAAACACAGCGAAAGCGCGGGCAAACCGCTGGCAGAGAACGCAGCCGGTACAGTCGAAGCGATTGAACGCGCCGTCGCTCTCACGCTCGCTGGCGAGGCATCCGCTGTCGTCACCTGCCCTATTGCCAAGAAACCGCTTTATGAAGCCGGGTTCCGGCATCCGGGGCATACGGAGTTTCTGGCCGAGCTTGCAAGCCGGCACGTCGGCACGGAAATCACTCCAGTAATGATGCTGGCTGGGCCGCAATTGCGCGCAGTGCCGGTGACGATTCACATTCCGCTTGCCGAAGTGCCGCGACAGCTTACGACCGAGGGCATTCTGGATGTATCGCGTATTACAGCGCGGGAACTGCGCGAACGGTTCGGCATTGCCAAGCCGCGTCTGGCGCTTTCCGGTCTCAATCCCCATGCGGGCGAAGGCGGCGCGCTGGGTAAGGAAGATGACGCCATCATTCGCCCCGCAGTGGAACAGCTTTTGCGCGAGGGCATCGATGTGCGCGGTCCCCTGCCCGCCGATACGATGTTCCACCCGCAGGCGCGTGCGGCTTGCGACGCCGCCATCTGCATGTATCACGATCAGGCGCTGATTCCAGCCAAGGCGCTGGCGTTCGACGAAACCGTCAATGTGACGCTCGGCCTGCCCTTTATCCGCACCTCGCCAGACCACGGCACAGCGTTCGACATTGCAGGCCAAGGCATTGCACGACCGGACAGCCTGATTGCAGCGATCCGGCTCGCGCACGAGCTGGCAGAAAATACAACAGGTTCCAAGGCATGAGCATCGACAACCTGCCTCCGCTTCGCGAAGTCATAGAGCGGCATGATCTGATGCCGAAGAAGTCGCTCGGACAGAATTTTCTGTTCGATCTCAATCTGACGTCCAAGATTGCCCGTCAGGCTGGCGATCTAAAGGACCAGCCGGTCATTGAGGTTGGGCCCGGTCCCGGCGGGCTGACCCGTGCCCTTCTGGCGCAAGGTGCCTATGTGACGGCAATTGAGCGTGACGAACGCTGCCTTGAGGCGCTGGCGGAGATTGAAGCGCAGTATCCGGGCCGTCTGCGGATCATCTCCGGCGACGCGCTGGAGCAGGATTTCAAGACGCTGTTTCCCGACGGGCCAAAGCCACGGATCGTCTCCAATCTGCCCTATAATGTCGGCACGCAGCTGCTTTTGAACTGGCTTCTGGTTGAGCCGTGGCCGCCTTTCTATTCCTCCATGACGCTGATGTTCCAGCGCGAAGTGGCGGAACGGATCGTGGCCGCGCCCGACAGCGATCATTATGGCCGGCTCGGCGTGCTCGCTGGCTGGCGGACAAAATCGAAGATCGCTTTCGACGTGCCGCCGCAAGCCTTTACGCCGCCGCCAAAAGTCATGTCGTCAGTGGTTCATATCGTGCCGCTGGAAAATCCGTTGTCCTGCAATGCGACGGCGCTCGGTCAGGTGACGCAGGCTGCTTTCGGCCAAAGGCGGAAAATGCTGCGCCAAAGCCTGAAGCCCATTGGCGGCGCTGCCCTTCTGGAAAAGACCGGCATTGACGGAACGCGCCGTGCCGAAACGCTGAGCGTCGAAGAATTCGTCGCTCTGGCGAATGCCTACCGCCCGTAAACAGTCAAATCAACGGCGACCATGGCCGCCGCCTGCAGGCCCCGCCCCTTGATGACTACCAAGCCGATCATGCGATTGAGCTTCATCCTTGGCGTCTGAGCCATCTTTCAAAACGGGCAGCGTCATTTCATTGACGATCTGACCGACATGGTCGATTTCCTCACGGAAACTCGACAAGGATGAGCCGGAGAGCTTTTCACCGGCATTAAGACGCGCTGTCAGCGGATCCACATACTGATCGCCAACCTTCAGCTCATAATAGAGATGCGGACCTGTCGAATAGCCAGTTGAGCCGACATAAGCGATCACTTCACCCTGCTTGACATGCTGACCAATACGCAGCCCCGCCTTGGCGGAAGACAAATGGGCATAGGTGGTGCTGTATCCGCCCTGATGGCGAATACGAACATATTTGCCATATCCCTTTTCCGACGAAATCACTTCGACCACGCCATCGCCCGCAGCCACGATCGGTGAGCCGATCGGCGCATCATAATCCACGCCATTGTGGTGCTTGCGGACATGCAGAACCGGATGAATGCGCCAGCCGAAACCATCATTGAGCCGCCCGTTCGGCAAAGGCTTGGGCATCAGATATTTGGTCATCGAGGAGCCATCCTCGTTAAAATAATCTGCGGCTCCACTTTTACCCTCGTGGCGGTAGAGGCGCTTGCTTTTGCCGTTGGTGGTAAATTCCACGAACACCAGTTCGGGGTCCGTCTCCAGACTTTTCCTGAAAAGCAGGTCGATCAGATCAGGTGAATTGGCGCTCTTCTCCAGCACGACGCCGTTCTGCGCGGCAAGCTTTTCGACATCGCGCACGATGTCGCGCGGTGCGCCCGCCTGAACCAGCCTCGTTTCGATGCTGCTATCGCTGCTGACAGCCGGAGCCGACGGATGATAAGCGCTCAGCATCGCATCGCGGGACAGCCGCGCAAAAAGCCGCTCATTCCCGGTCGCATGAAAGACGCCGTCATCCGCTCGCCCATAGACGGCCTTGTTGGCATTGCCATGATTGAAGCGGGCAAGCGACACATGGGCGGCGGCATCGCTGCCGTCTTTCTTATCGACCAGCAATTCGAGATTATCGCCGGGCAGCAATTCGGTGCGGGCCAGCGCTTCTTCAAGCCTCTTGCTGTCTTCAGCCGCAATACCGGCTGCTTGCAAAAGCGCCTCTATGCGTTCCCGGGACTGGGGCGCGACGACGATTTCATGCACATCGGCCTTCTCGTGGGCCGCGGGCTTCGCAAGGCTGACATTGACCGGAACGCCACGCTCCAATTCGGACAGCGACTGCGCCGGTTCGCCAGCGGCAACGGATTTCGCCGCCATTGTCGATGCGTCCATTGCATCGTCGATGGTGGGTCGTCTGTTGTCGTGGCCTTTCACGTCCAGCACCACATGCTGGTAGGTGTAGAGACGCGGGTCGCCATCCTCGACGCCTTCCGCAATATCGATGCGGCGCGACACACGATGGCTCATATCGTTGTTCACGGCCGGCGCCAGCCGCGCATCCTTGGCCGCGGCATGATGCTGGCGAACCAAAGCCGTTGGATTGGCGAAGGCTGGTTGTGCGGCATGGCCGTGGCGCACAAGGCCGCCAGTCGCCAGGATCAACCCACCACCGGCTATAACAGTGGTCGAGACGAGTGCCAGACAGAAGCGCAGATGCGTGCGCAAGGAAAAGCGAACCCAGCGTACCGGCCCGAGGCTGCGGAGCGAGAGCGGTTCTGTCTTCAAATTCGTGCCCGCAGGTGCAAAGGCAGACCCCAGTGGGTTCATAGCCGCAACCGCAAGCTTGCGATGGGAGTATCCTGCCCTCAGGGCCATTCCGACAATTCTCTAGGTTCTTCACAAATATTGGCGGAAGTGATGCCGACACAGCGGCTAAAATAAGACCTCCGGCGGATTATCCACCGGAGGTGAATCACAAATTATTTACGATTTACCGATCAAGCGCGCGCTCGGCTGCGACGATGCTGCGAAAGCGTGGACCAGGTGTAGAGCGCAAGCCCTGCCCAAATCAGCACGAAAGCGCCAAGCTGCACGGTCGAAAACGGCTCATTAAAGATGAAAATCGCAAAGAAAAACAACATGGTGGGCGTCATATACTGCATCAGCCCAAGCGTGGTGTAGCGCAAAAGCTTTGCCCCGCCCGCATAAAGGATAAGCGGGATGGCTGTAAACGGACCGGCCAGCAGAAGAAGCCAGACATTGGAAATCGGACCGGCGAAGAAATGGTCCTGACCATGCGCCGCGAGGAAAGCGACATAGCCAAGCGCCGGAACGCAGAGGATCAGCACTTCAAGCGTAAAACCCTGCAATGGGGGCATGGGCAAAGACTTGCGGAAAAACCCGTAGAGACCGAAGGACACTGGCAAAGCCAGCGAGACCCATGGCAACCCACCGGCATTGAACGTGAGCAGAAGAACAGCCGCCGCAGCAAAGCCGACGGCAACATACTGGACCTTGCTCAACCGCTCGCCGAGGAAAAGGCCGCCAAGCACAACGTTGAACAGCGGATTGATATAATAACCAAGGGCTGCGCCCATGACCTGATCATGCGCGACCGCCCAGACATAGATGGTCCAGTTGATCGTGATCAGCGCGGCTGTCAGCCCCGCCATCGCAAGCATACGCGGCTGGCGGACAGCGTTCAGAATATCCTTGAACTGACCCAGCGCCACCAACAGCAACAGTGCTACCGGAACCGACCAAATGACGCGGTGGGACACCACTTCCATGGCGGGAATATCGGCTACGGTCTTGAGGTAAAACGGCAGCGCGCCCCAAAGCGCATAAGCGCCGAAGGCCATGAGAAAACCTCTGACCCCATCCGAAAGACGGGCGTCGGACAAGGTCTGATCGGTCATTGTCTCTCTCCGCTCGAAAGCACTGCCGCTTTTGAGTAAATCAAATAGCAGTTGGCTTAATCAGCCACTGCTATGCGCTTCTCAACTCATAAAATCCATTCAATTAAAATGATTGAAGCATCAATCCTGGTGAATGATGAATTTTATTCGGCAGCGGCAAGCCCGGCCATGGAGCGGTTTTTCATGAGCTTGAAATTCACGGAATCCATCAAGGCCTGGAACGATGCGTCGATGATATTGTCCGAAACACCGACCGTGCGCCAGCGCGCACCGGTCGCATCGCCGGATTCGATCAGGACGCGCGTGATAGCCGCCGTACCGCCATTGAGGATGCGAACCTTGAAGTCCACCAGTTCGAGATCTTCGATTTCCGCCTGAAATCGCCCGAGATCTTTGCGCAGTGCAATATCGAGCGCGTTGACCGGGCCGTGGCCTTCGGCAACGGACATGCGCACTTCGCCATCGACTTCTACCTTGACCACTGCTTCCGAGACAGTCTTCAACATGCCATTGGCATCGAAACGGCGCTCGACGAGACAGCGGAATGACTCGACCTTGAAGAATTCCGGCTGCGGGTTGAGCATATTGCGCGCCAGAAGCTCGAAACTCGCATCCGCGCCTTCATAGGCATAGCCCTCTGCCTCGCGCTCTTTGACCAGCGTGATCAGCGTGTCGAGGCGGACATCATCTTTCGCAACGCGGATGCCGCGACGTTCCAGCTCGGCGATGAAATTCGACTTTCCGCCCTGATCCGAAACCATGACGCGGCGGCTGTTGCCGACCGTTTCCGGCGGAACATGCTCGTAGGTCTGCGGTTCCTTGAGCAAGGCCGAGGCATGGATGCCCGCTTTCGTCGCGAAAGCCGATGTACCTGTATAAGGCGCCTGCTCAGCCGGCGGACGGTTCAAAATGTCGTCGAAAGCGCGCGAAATGCGGGTGATCGCCTTCAGCGAGGCTGGCTTGATCCCGAGCTCAAAACGCTCGGACCAATAAGGCTTGAGCAGCAATGTCGGGATAAGCGAAACCAGATTGGCATTGCCGCAGCGCTCGCCGATACCGTTCAGTGTGCCCTGTACATGGCGCACACCGGCATCGATGGCGGCGAGCGAAACCGCAACGGCCTGTTCCGTGTCGTTATGGGCATGGATGCCGAGGCTCTCCCCGGGCACTACGGCCTTCACCGCATTGACGATTTTAGCAATTTCATGCGGCTGCGTACCGCCATTGGTGTCGCACAGGACAACCCAGCGTGCGCCTGCGGTGTAAGCCGCCTTGGCGCATTCCAGCGCATAGTCCGGGTTTGCCTTATAGCCGTCGAAGAAGTGCTCGCAATCGACCAGCGCCTCACGGCCCGCCATGCGTGCAGCCGTCACCGACGCGGTGATCGATTCCAGATTTTCCTCATTGGTGCAGCCGAGCGCCAGCCGCACATGATAGTCCCAACTTTTGGCCACAAAACAGACGGCGTCGGCGGAAGCCTGCAGCAGGCTCGACAGTCCGGGATCATTCGACGCGGAAACACCAGCGCGTTTCGTCATGCCGAAGGCGGTGAACTTGGCACGCGATGTCTGGCGGCGCTTGAAGAAAGCCGTATCGGTCGGATTTGCGCCCGGATAGCCACCTTCGACATAATCGACGCCCAATTCTTCCAGCAGCGCGACAATCGACTTCTTGTCCTCGACAGAAAAATCAATGCCGGGCGTCTGCTGTCCGTCCCGCAATGTCGTGTCGTAGATATAGATGCGTTCGCGTGCCATCAGTTTGCTCCCGACATCAGGGACGGACACGTGACGCCCGCTTTTGCATTAGTCCGTCCTCGCACGCTTCGCGGCTGCGGGCGGACGGTTGGCGTCAGCTGTCCGTCCCGCAATGTCGTGTCGTAGATATAGATGCGTTCGCGTGCCATAAGTGCCTGCCTGTCGGTGGGTCTGCTGCTGGTTCAACGTTACCGTTGCGGCCAATTATCTGTGTCGTAGTCTGGATGCTGGTAGGAAATCATCGTCCTGACGAATTCGATGCTCTCCGGATCGCGTTCGGTTGCATAGCCGGGAAGATTTGCAAGTCCGCCCACATAGGGAAGCTGCTTCTCGATCCCCCATTGTACGGTCGGCTCCACTTCCTCCGGCGCATCGAAAGTGCCGATGGCGAGCGCGACACCATCCGGCGCTTCATAGGTCAACGGGGTTCCGCATTCCGGGCAGAACCCGCGCTGAACATGGTTGGAGGAGCGAAAACGTTTCGGCTCATTGCGCGTCCATTCCAGCTTCGCCTGATTGACGGAAACCAGCGGCGCATAGAAATTGCCGAAAGCCTTCTGGCACATGCGACAATGACAGATGGAGGCCGAACCCAAAGCACCATCGACGCGGAATCGCACCGCGCCGCATTGGCAACCGCCGGTATAAATCGGCTTGTTATCGAGCGTCATGTTGTCCTCCACAATCAAAAACGCTGTCAGCCTACCACATCCCACGTCGTCATGCGCTCGCCCGTGGCAGGATCCTTGCCATCCTTGAGCTGCACGCCCTCGGCAAGAAGCGCATCGCGGATGCGATCGGCTTCCGCGAAGTTCTTCTCCTTGATCAAGCGCAGGCGTTCGGCAATGCGCGCCTCGATGGCATCCGTATCGACATTCGCCTTGGCGAATACCGGCACATCCTCAGCCGTCACGAAGTGAGAATCGAGCAGCCCCATCAGCGCCATGCCCTCGCCCAGCGTCGCAATATCCTTGTTCTTGAAGGCCTTGCGCAAGGCGGTGATCGCGACCCAGCTGTTCAGATCGTCGGACAGGGCTTCCGTCACTTCACCAATGGCGGTGAGCTTCTCCGGCGCAACAAACATGGCATCCCGCAGCAAACCGTACCAGCGGCGCAGTTCGTCAGACGATTCCGCCAGACGCTGTGCCGTCCAGTTGATCGGCTCGCGATAATGGGTTTGCAGCATCGACAGGCGCGCAGCCAGACCGACCCAGCGATCGCGGATTGCATTGTCATCCCAATCGCCCAGTTGCGGCAGACCGCCATTCAGCACATCGCGAATGGTGATGAAATTACCGAGCGATTTCGACATTTTCTGCCCTTCGACCTGCAGAAAGCCGTTATGCATCCAGATATTGGCCATCCGCTCGGTGCCGAATGCGCAGCAGGACTGCGCAATTTCGTTCTCATGATGCGGGAAGACCAGATCAATGCCGCCGCCGTGAATATCGAAGCGGTTCATTTCCGGATCGTCGCATTTCAGTCCGCCGCCGAACGGCTCCAAAAGCTTGGCCATCGACATGGCCGAGCATTCGATATGCCAGCCCGGACGGCCAAGCGCCTCAATGCCCGCAGGCGACGGCCAGCCCGGCTCGCCTTCCTTGGAAGGCTTCCACAGCACAAAATCCATCTCGTCGCGCTTGTAGGAGGCAACGTCCACGCGCGCCCCCGCCAGCATTTCGTCAAGCGAGCGGCGGGCCAGCGCACCATAGCGCGGACCGCCAAATGTTTTGACGCGCTCGTTCATGGCAGAGGGCGAAAACAGCACATGATCTTCGGCCACATAGGCGACGCCGATGGCGACCAGACGGTCGATCATGGCGCGCATTTCGTCCATATGCTCGGTCGCGCGCGGCTGAACGCTCGGCGCCAGATTGCCGAGCGCCGTCACATCGGCCTGAAACTGTGCATTGGTGCTTTCCGTCACACGACGGATGGCCTCGTTGAAAGGAAGCTGCGGATAATCGCGTGCGGCGCGCGCATTGATCTTGTCGTCAACGTCGGTGATGTTGCGCGCATAGGTGACGTGTTCGGCACCGTAAACCTGACGCAACAGCCGAAACAGAATGTCGAAGACGATGACCGGGCGCGCATTGCCGATATGGGCAAAATCATAGACGGTGGGTCCGCAGACATACATGCGCACATTGTCGGCATCGATGGGGGAAAAATCCTCCTTCGTGCGGGTCAGCGTATTGTAAAGACGCAATTGCGGCGCATCAGCCATTGTAATCATTCCCCAAAATAACCAGCAAAATCCCAGTGAATTCCCAAGTGAATTCAATGCACGACGGATCCCAGCCATTTGGCCGGGGCGTTATCATCCTGTTTTAGGAAAGGGAGACGAAAACGGCCGGGCCAGCAGGCTGCTAGCCAATAATGATCGCACAAATACAAATGTTCGTGGTCGGCGTTTTCATGGCAGCACTTATCCCTGTCCGGCGAACGACAGTCAAGCGCTTTTGCTTGCCAGTGGTTATTTTGCCGGGAAGCTTCATCCCACGCCAACGCAGTCGAAGACATCTGCCAAAATGTTGCATTTCTGCAACCCGGACAATCCTTGACGGGCATTAACCGGAATACCGCAAAACCGGCCCCAAACAGCCTTCATTCGGTCTCAATCCATCACAAAATAGTGAGCATGAATTGCTTAGGCGTAACCGGAGATCGGTTGGTTTCGAGAGCATTCGAAACTGGACACTTCGGGGAAAGGAAGTAAAAATGTCTAAGAGTGAACTGCAACCGCGTCAGGACCGTCTGGTCGACAAGTATCGTGAAATTGGCCCCGCAGCGCTCGTCGCCGCCTTGATGACGGCAGCAAAGCGCAGCAGCGCTGCCCGCAACGACAATCGTCGTCATTCCATACTGGCCACCAACAAATTCGCCAAGTAAGCGGTAACGACCGCAATAAGTCGCACAAAGCGGTCAGAACATCGAAAGCTGACCGCCGGAACCGTCTTCCGGTTCCGTTTTGCCCTTGCGCTTTTGTGGCGTTTTTAGCGCTTCAGTCGTTTCTTCGACGCGCATCTGCAGGTCTGGCGTGGCGTTGCTCACCTTGTTGACCTTGTCCGAGACGGGGATCGCCTCGAAAAAATCCTCCTGCACCGGGCGCATGATATCGGCCACTTCGCGCGGCAAATAGTGCTTGCAGTCGAGCCAGCGCGCAAAATCCTCCGGCTGCACCACCACCGGCATGCGCTCGTGGATCGGGCGCAGCAGCGCATTGGCGCTTGTGGTCAATATGCCGCCCGTTTCGATCTGCGATCCGTCGGCACTGCTCCAGGTTTCGATCAGCGCGCCAAAGGCGACCACGCCGCCATTGCGCGGGCGCACCCAATAGGCCTGCGCCTTGTTCTTCCCCTCCCGACGCCATTCATAAAAGCCGGAAGCTGGAACAAGCGCGCGGCGATGGTTCAGCGCGGCGCGAAACGAGTTCTTCTCGGCGGCGGTTTCCGACCGGATGTTGAACATCAAAGGCCAGTCATTGGGGTCTTTCACCCATGACGGCACGAAACCCCAGCGCACCAGCGTACCGACCCGGTCCGGGCGGTTACTCCCTATAGGCGGAGTTTCTCCCGCAACTATGGTGAGGATCGGCTGGGTCGGGGCGATATTATAGCGCGGAGGAAAATCCTCCGAGATCATGGCAGCCAGAAAGGTTTCAAGTTCTTCCCGGCTTGCCGTCAATGAAAAGCGTCCGCACATGGCGGCCATGTTCAGGTTTTTGTGCGGGTGGTCAAGACTGGTTTGCGATTGCCAAATCGCTGCAAGCCGATCATAGCTATTCCATGCCCACGATCCCCGTCATTCCCGTTCCGCTTCATGTTCATGGCGTTTCGCTGATCTGCCGTCGCGAAAGCCGCTTTCTGCTGGTTGAGCGCGGCAAGGAACCGTGGAAAGGCTGGCTGGCTTTTCCAGGCGGTGGCATCGAGACAGGCGAGACGCCGGAACAGGCGGCCATTCGCGAGCTTAAGGAAGAAACCGCGCTCGATGTCAGCGCCCTCTCCCATGTCATCACCGTGGATCTCGCATTGGAGGGCAAGGCTTATGAGAAGAGCTATTTCCTCTCCGTCTTTCGCGCGCTGGATATTTCAGGGCAAGAACAGCCCGGCGATGACGCCGCGGCCATCCACTGGCTGACAATTGAAGAAATGATCCATGCCCGCGTGACAGACAGCACGCTCGACGTTGCCCGCTCCGTTGCGGAAAGCGAAGATGGCTTGGGATATTAATCGGCCCGCGTTCGATCCTGTTTGACAATCTGCCTTGAAGCAGCCCCTATTTCACGCAACAAGTGCATTTCATGTGAGAGGGTTTCCGATTGAAAGGCATGAAACTGTTCCGGTTCGCATTGTTGATGTGGGCAGGCGCAGCCGGTCCGGCTTTTGCGCAGGATGCGCCCTATGAGGGCAAGATGTTGCGGCTTGCCGAGGTTCTCGGTTCGCTGCACTATCTGCGCAACCTATGCGGAGAAGCAGGCAGCGAATGGCGCGACCGTATGGATGCGATCATTGCCGCCGAAAAGCCGTCGGAAGGCGAAAGGGTGAGGATCGTTTCGAGCTTCAACCACGGATATCGCGTCTTCAGCGACAATTATACCCGCTGCACCCCTTCCGCCCTTGCGGCGATAGACCGCTATATGAAGGAAGGCGAAGGCTTGTCGAACGAGATCATCTCGCGCTATGGAAATTAACCAATCATACACTCTTATGCGGATTGCGGAGAATAGTCTCATTTAAATCCGGTATAATCTGTTAACACTGTCTTAAGAAGGCAGGCAGGCCGCAAATGGATCGGGCTCCCGCAACACGGTGAGACATCCGCAAAACGGCAGAAAGGCGAAAGCCAGGATGAAATCTATGGAACATGCACCGACCGATCTGGACGAGATGATCGCCCGCGAGAAGAAACTCGTGGCGATCGAGTATCACAACGAAGCCTGGGCGGACGGTATTTCCGAAGGCATCGAGCCTGAAATCCTCGCCGAAGCCGCTTTCACAACCGCGCTGACGGAACTGATCCGTGAGGCTGGCGATGATTGTGCTCTTGAACTCATTGAAAAGATGCGCGAGCAGATCGAAGCTGGCGCTTTCCTGCCAGCGCGCATCCTGCAATAGCCAAGCCATAACGCTGCCGGTCGCGGGGCAAGAACCGGCCGTTCCCCACAGTCGTCCTCCGACAACACCGATGCATCCTGCACTCTGGAATTTCGTCCGACCGCTCGCGCTTGTCGCTGGCATGATGCACTGCTCTCTGCCAGCATTTGCAGCAGCGGACCAGTTGGCGCTTGTAGATCGGTCCGAATTTCTGACCCTGCCCGCCTATCGCACCGCACCGGATGAGCATCCGGTCTCGTCGCCGATCCCGCTTCCCAATGCGTTGCCGCACCGGGTGCCATCTGCAACGCCGCAAAATACGCCTGCGCCCGCTGCCAAGCCGATGCCGGTAGTACTGCGTGATTTGGACAAGCTGCCGCAGCCTGTCCGGCAAATGCGCGAGAAAATGCTCGCGGCTGCACAATCCGGCGACATCGAGCAATTGCGCTCGCTTCTGGGCGAAGCCGACAACAGCACGCAGCTTTCTCTCGAAGACCATGAAGAAGATGTCATCGAATTTCTGAAATCGCTCGCGGGCGATGCGGAAGGCCGCGAAATCCTCGCCATCATCGCCGACCTGCTCGGTACGGGCTATGTGCATATGAATGCCGGGACGGATGACGAGGTCTATGTCTGGCCCTATTTCTACGCCATGCCGCTAGACAGGCTGACGCCATCGCAGACTGTCGAGCTGTTTCAGATCGTCACCGCCAGCGACTTCGAAGACATGAAAAAGGCGGGCGGCTATATTTTCTACAGCATCGGCATCGCACCCGATGGAAGCTGGCGCTTTTTCACCGCCGGAGAGTAATCACCCCGCTGCCCCGCGTGCGCGGCTTGGCGGCTGGTCATAGATACGCTGCCAGGCACGGCGAAACTGCCGCGCCGAGGCGAAGCCCGATCTTTCGGCGACATTCTCAATATCAAGACCCGAATTGAGCAGCATTTCACGGGCCAAACCGACTTTCAGCCGATTGACATAATCGGTCACGCTCATGCCCGTATGTTCGTTGAACAGCCGGGAGAGATTGCGCGGGCTCGCGCCGCTGACATCGGCCAGCCTCTCGACAGGCCAGGCCCCAGCCGGGTCTGCCGCAATGGCGTCCTGCGCGCGATGCACGACGGGGTTCATGTGATTGCGCCCTTCCAGCCAGGGCGAAAGTTGCGGATCGCCGCCGCTGCGTCTGAGATAAACGACCAGATAGCGCGCCACCGACAAGGCGACTGCGTGGCTGGTGGAATCGGCCACGATTTGCAGCATCAGGTCGATCCCGGCGGTGATACCCGCACTGGTCAGCCGTTCGCCATCTTCCACAAATAGCCGGTTCTGCAGCACTTTTGCGGTGGGAGCCGACTTTTCCAGTTCTGCGATGGCCAGATGATGCGTCGTGCAGACATAGCCATCAAGCAGCCCCGCGCGCGCCGCCAGCAAGGCGCCGGAGCAGATCGTGACCAGCCGGATACCGGGGCAGACGACACGCTTCAGCCAGTTGATAATTTCGTTCTCGAAGACGGCGTCTTCATCGCGGCTGGCAACCGGCCCGCCAAGCGGCATATCCGCGGAACCGGATACAATCACCAGCGAACCCTGCGGCACGGCATCCGGCAGCGGGCCGACGCCCGTTACCGCCAGACCGATGGAACTGTGCACCGTGCCAAGCGGCCCGACATAATGCACAGCAAATTCGACCTTGTTCTGGTCGAGATTAGCCTTGCGCAACACCTCAAGCGGTCCTGCCACGTCCAGCAAAAGCAGACGTGGCGGAACGATGACATAGACGGGAATGATTTGCTTGCCGTCTGTCGATTGGGTCATGCGGCCTTCCGTTCTTGATGTCCCGCCAGCGCTTCTTCCACCGTGGCGATACGGGCGAAGCGATTGGCCAGCACAAGTTCCGTGCGCGCCCGAATCTCAGCGGCGCTCCATTCGCGGCCCGCCGCATCGGTCATCGGAAAGGTCAGAGTCGCCTCGCTGACGTAATCGACCGCATAGCCAAGATCCGATGCCTGACGTGTAGTGGTTTCGCAGCACTGTTCCGTGCGGATGCCGGAAACGATCACGCGACGAATCCCATTCTCAACCAGCCAGACATTCAGTCCGGTGCCGACCAGCGCACTATGGCGACGCTTGCGAAACACCACATCCGGCGTGAAGGAGAGCGGCGCCAGCGTGCGGACATAGCCTGACGCTTCGGCGAAGTTGCCGCTATCTTCCGTATGGAAAATCTGAACAACCGGAATGCCCGCCTGCTTTGCGCCATCGATCAGCTTTTGCTGGCGCTCGATATAGGCGGCCACATCGGCATCGCGGTAGTAAGGCTGGTGACGGAAGGATTCCTGCGCGTCGATGACAAGCAGAACGGTATCTTGAGCGGACATTTTTGTTCTCCTACAGTGTGAATATAGGAGAGAATTTACGCCGTACAGACAGGATCGAAAGATAGATGCCGGACAAAGATGGGACAAATCACGCCATTCATCTAAATGGCGTGAACAACCATTATCCGCGCGGCAGAGCCTCGATGAATTCGACCGGCTCGCCCCGATGCGGGTTCACGATTTCGGCGTCCCACATCACCTTGATACCGCGAATGATCGTCCCGACCGGCCAGCCGGTGACGGTCTTGCCGTGGTAAGGCGTCCAGCCAGCCTTTGAACCCGCCTGCTCATGGGCGATGGTTTCGCGGCGCTTCATGTCCACAATGGTCAGATCGGCATCGTAGCCCACAGCAATGCGACCCTTGCGCGACATGCCGAAAATGCGGTTCGGGCCGTGGCTCGACAGATCGACGAAGCGCTCCAGCGACAGTTTGCCCGCATTCACATGGTCGAGCATGATCGGCACCAGCGTCTGCACGCCAGTCATGCCGGATGGCGAAGCCGGGTAAGGCTTCTGCTTTTCTTCCAGCGTATGCGGCGCGTGATCGGAGCCAAGCACGTCAACAATACCCTGATCAATACCCTTCCAGACACCATCGCGATGGCGCTTGTCGCGCACCGGCGGGTTCATCTGGATGAGATTGCCCAGCGTCTTGTAGTCATCGGCGCAAAGCGTCAGGTGATGCGGCGTCGCTTCGCAAGTCGCAACATCCTTATGCGCTTGCAGAAAGTCGATTTCCTCAGCGGTGGAGATGTGCAGCACATGTATACGCGCGCCGGTTTCATGGGCAATGCGCACCAGACGTTCGGTGCATTGCAGCGCGGCAACCTCGTCGCGCCAGACCGGATGGCTGGACGGGTCGCCCTCAACGCGCAGACCCTCCCGCTGCTTGAGGCGGAATTCGTCTTCCGAATGGAAGGCAGCGCGGCGGCGCGTGTTCTTCAGAATGGAGCGAACGCCTTCATCGTCTTCAACCAGCAGATCGCCGGTCGAGGAACCCATGAACACCTTGATGCCTGCGGCGCCCGGAAGGCGCTCCAGTTCGGCAACGTCCTTTGCATTGTCGCGTGTGCCGCCGACCCAGAAGGCGAAATCGCAATGCATGCGATGGCGTCCGCGACGAATTTTGTCTTCCAGCGTTTCGACGGTCGTGGTCAGTGGTTTGGTGTTCGGCATTTCGAAAACCGCAGTCACCCCGCCCAGCACGGCAGCGCGGGAGCCCGTTTCCAGATCTTCCTTATGCTCAAGGCCCGGCTCGCGGAAATGAACCTGACTATCCACGACCCCCGGCAGAATGTGCAGGCCGGTGCAGTCGATCACTTCGCCCGCCGAAGCCTGCCCCAGAGAGCCGATAGCAGCGATGCGCCCGTTGCGAATACCGATATCGCGCTGCCCGGTGCCATCATGATTGACGAGGGTTGCGCCTTTCAGAATCGTGTCGAACGTCTCGGCCATTGTGCTCTCCTACGCTGCTGGGACTTGCGAGCCTTTCCAATGGGGATTACGTAACGAAGGCGCGAAACGCAAGGAAGAAGCGATGACAACGGCAGCCGAAACGATCAATCTTTCCAACAGGGCACTGGTTCACATCACCGGCGAAGACGCGGAAAAGTTTTTGCAGGCCGTGATCACGACCAATCTCGACAAGCTCGGCCCGGACGAAGCCAAACCGGGTGCGCTGCTGACGCCGCAGGGGAAAATCCTGTTCGATTTCCTCGTCTCGCGTATTGAAAACGGCCTGCGCTTCGACATGCCCGCAAGCATCGCAGCTGATTTCTGCAAGCGCATGACGTTCTATCGCCTGCGCGCCAAAGCGGAAATTACACAATTGCCGGAATCACTTGTCAGCGTTTCCTGGCAAACTGATTCCGCTCCTTCACAAGATGATCCAACCAAGCGCGATTCCCGTTTTCCAGCTGAGCTGAACGTGCTTCGCACCTATGGCAAAGCCGGTGGAAATGCCGATGCCTCGGCATGGACGAAGCTGCGCGCCGAATATGGCATCGCGGAAGGCGAAGCCGATTTTGCCTATAGCGATGTGTTTCCGCATGACGTGAATTTCGACCAGACCGGCGGTGTGACCTTCCCGAAGGGATGCTTCATCGGGCAGGAAGTCGTGTCCCGCATGCAGCATCGCGGCACGCCGCGACGCCGTGTTCTGGTCGTCAAAGCGGAAGGCAATCTGCCGCCGCTCGGCACACCCATTACGGCAGAGGGACGCGAGGTCGGCAATCTCGGCAGTTCCGCAGGAGGTGTCGGCATCGCGCTTGTGCGCATCGATCGTGTCAAGGATGCAATGGATGCGGGCACGCCGCTTCTCGCTGGCGAAACGCCGCTTGAACTAAGCCTGCCGCCGCATGTCCGGTTCGGCCTCCCCGAACCCGAAGCAGGCAACGCCTGATGGCGGCTGCGGATCAATCATCCGGCAAAGCCCGTGCCTGGCAACGCATGTTGTCTGGCCGCAGGCTCGACCTGCTTGACCCCTCGCCGCTCGATGTGGAGATTGAGGATATCGCCCATGGCCTCTCCCGCGTGGCGCGCTGGAACGGACAGACCATCGGAGAACATGCTTTTTCCGTCGCCCAGCATTCCTTGCTGGTGGAGGAGATTTTCAACCGCCTTCAGCCGGATGCAAGCGCCGAATGGCAAATCCTGACCCTGCTGCATGATGCACCTGAATATGTGATCGGCGACATGATCTCGCCGTTCAAGGCTGTGATGGGCGGCAATTACAAGTTGATCGAAACCCGGCTGCAAACTGCCATTCACCACCGCTTTTCGCTGCCGGCAACATTATCGGCAAAGCTCAAACCACTCGTAAAGCGCGCAGATCAGATCGCGGCCTATTTTGAGGCCACACGGCTGGCCGGGTTCAGCGAAGGGGAAGCCATCAAATATTTTGGCCGTCCACGCGGCTTCGATCCAGCCGGACTGGACCTGGCCCCACGCCCGACGCAAAGCATACAAAGTGACTTTCTGGCGCGCTTCGCCTTGCTGGAAGAAAAGCGCAAGAGCGGATCATGACGCTGATCGTCGTCAGCCCCCTCTCCCAACTGGCTGAACAGCTGGAGCATCACAGGCCAAGCCATGTGATAACACTGACCAGTGGCGACGTTCCGGCCTTAACCGACAGCTGCACTGCACAGCGTCTGGTGCTGACATTCAACGACATCACCGAACCGCGCGAAGGCATGGTCGCGCCGGATGCAGCCCATGTGCAAGCCTTGCTCGATTTTGTGCATGGCTGGCAACAGGACGCACCACTGCTCATCCATTGCTATGCGGGCATTTCCCGTTCAACCGCTGCCGCCTATATCGCGGCTATAGCGCTCAATCCGCGAAGCGACGAAGTAGCCCTGGCAAGCGAATTGCGGAAACAATCCCCCTCCGCCACGCCGAATATTCGCCTGATCGTGATTGCAGATGAGATTCTGGGACGAAACGGGCGCATGGGCGCCGCGATCAAATTGATCGGGCGCGGCGCAGAAGCGTTCGAAGGCGAGGTTTTCAGCCTGCCTGTCCGCGTTTGAGCGCGTTCAGAAAGCCCCCACGGGAATCGGGCGGCGTCTGCGCCCGCGGCTCCCAGACATGGCGCATGAAAAAATAGCCTGTCATCTTGAATGCATGGTCGATGTCGTCATAGGACGACGCCCGCACAGCGGTGTCGTTGACGAAAGCAGGCAAGGCCAGAAGCTTGTCGGCCCATGGCGCGCCAGCCTCGCGGCACACGGCACGGCCTGATTTCGGCGAGACATAAATCAGCTCTTCACGACGGCCCGTAGCGGCGCATTCCTTGAGATCGAGACCGAAGCCCAGTTCTTCCAGCATCATGACTTCGAAGCGCAGCAGCAATTCGCCGGATGCCAGCGGATCGTCAAAATGTTCGATGATGAGCCGCAGCGTTTCGTAAAGGCCGCGATGCGCATCGCGTTCCGGCAAAAGCCGCAAATGCGAGGCTGCAAGCTGAATGCCATAAAGCGCGACCGGCGTTTCAATGAGCCGCGCTGCGGCGAAGCCCAACGGCTCAATGGTGAAACTGCCCATATGCTCGTCCAGCCGCGCCCACCAGCCGATATCGACATGGTTGCCAGGCTGGAGCAGCGGCTGCATGCGGCGGGATCGCCCGCCGCGCACCATGCCCAGATGTCGGCCATGATCGCGGGTCATCACTTCGACAATGGCGCTGGTTTCACCATGACGACGTGTGCCGAGAATTATGCCTTCATCATGCCATTCCATAGACGTGAGTTTTGACTGCTAGGTGGGAAAATCAAGTCCCATTTCGCGATAGCGCTCGGGATCATTGCCCCAGTTTTCGCGCACTTTCACGAACAGGAACAGATGAACCGTCTGTTCGAGAATTTCCGAGATTTCCTTGCGCGCCGACTGGCCGATAGCCTTCACGGTCTCGCCCTTGTGGCCAAGCACGATCTTCTTCTGGCTTTCGCGCTCGACATAGATGACCTGTTCGATGCGAACCGAGCCGTCCTTGCGCTCTTCCCAGCGTTCCGTTTCCACGGTCGATGCATAGGGCAGTTCTTCATGCAGGCGCAGGTAAAGCTTTTCGCGAGTGATTTCGGCTGCGAGCTGGCGCATCGGCATGTCGGAAATCTGGTCTTCCGGATAGTACCACGGACCGTTCGGCACGTTTTCAGCCAGATATTTCGCCAGATCCTTGCAGCCCGAACCGTTGAGCGCCGAGATCATGAATGTCTGGTCGAAGGTCACGAGTTCATTGGCCTTCTGGGCCAGTGTCAGCAGCACCGGCGGGTCAACACGGTCGACCTTGTTCAGCACCAGCACCTTCTTCTGGCGCACGTTCTTCATGCTTTCCAGAAGCGCTTCGGCATTCTCATTGAGACTGCCCTGCGCATCCAGCAGAACCAGAATGATATCCGCGTCCTTTGCACCGCCCCAGGCCGTGGTGACCATGGCGCGGTCGAGCCTGCGCTTCGGGCGGAAGATGCCGGGGGTGTCGACCAGAACGATCTGCGCCGGACCCTCGATGAAAATGCCGCGCACGAGCGCGCGCGTTGTCTGCACCTTGTGCGTGACAATCGATACTTTCGTGCCCACGAGTTGGTTGACCAGTGTGGATTTCCCCGCATTTGGCGCCCCGATCAGCGCAACAAAACCCGAGCGGGTCTGCCCGGTTTCCGTTTCGCTTTCTGTCGGTGTCGTCCGATTATTCATTGTCCATCCTTCCAGACGATATTTTGTATAGAGCGTGGTCCCCTTGGCACGCTCATTGCCCCCCGGTGCGACAGCGTCGTCGTTACAACGAGATTTGTCGCAATCGATCAATTATAACCGATTTCGATTGAAAAAACGTGAGTTCTTGCGTCATACAGTTTCGTCGCGCTTCCACACGCCTTCGCGGTAGAGCATGGCTTCCGCAGCGCTTTGTTCGGCGATGCGCTTTGAGCGTCCCTCGCCGATTGCCGGCGCGAAACCCTGCACCTGCACTTCCACCACAAAGAGAGGATCATGGTCCGGGCCGCTGCGGCTCAAAACAGAATAGGACGGGTGTACATTGCCCTGCTGATGCGCCCATTCCTGCAGCTCTGTCTTGGCATCGCGCCGTCCCGCGCCCGTTTCAAGCGATCTTTTCTTCCAGTAACGCTTGATGAAGGCGCGTGCCGCTTCAAGTCCGCCGTCGAGATAGATGGTGGCGATCAGCGCTTCGACGACATCCGCCCGCACATTCATGAGGCGCTTGTCGTTCAGCGATTTGATATCGGAGCCGGTATGAATAAAACGGGCGAGACCGATTTCGTCAGCAATCGCCGCGCAGGTTTCGGCATTGACCAGCGCATTGAGGCGCACCGACAATTCGCCTTCGGACGCCTCGGGAAATGCTTCGAACAGCATTTCTGCGACAGCAAGACCCAGCACACGGTCGCCCAGAAACTCCAGCCGCTCATAATTAGCCCGCAACGGGGCCTGTACACTTGAATGCGTGAGCGCACGTTCCAGCCGTTTCAAATTCAGAAAACGGTGTCCGGTGCGCTCCTCGAGAATTGTAGCTGCCTGGCTTGCGGAAACCATATCAGTTTCCGGTGACGGCCGTATGCGGCGCAGCATTCACAGAGCTGAACAGACGGCTGAAACGCACATCCGTCGGCCATTTCCAGATTTCGAGCGGGCTCGACTTATCAGCGATGGAGAAGAAGATGATATTGGCGCGGCCGACGAGATTTTCGAACGGCACATAGCCAACCCCGAAACGGCTATCGAGCGAATTGTCGCGATTGTCGCCCATCATGAAGTAATGACCGGCCGGCACTTCAAAAACGCGGGTATCGTCGCCGATAGAATTCGGTGCGAGATCGAGCGTATCATAGGTCACGCCTTCCGGCAGCGTTTCGCGATAAACCTCAACCGGACGGTTCACTTCCGTCACATCGGGATTGTCGATGGTGCCGATGCGATCGCGCTTCACAGGCTGATCGTTGATATAGAGCACGCCGCCGCGCATTTGCACGCGGTCGCCCGGCAGGCCGATCACGCGCTTGATGTAATCAACGGACGTGTCGCTCGGCAGCTTGAACACCACCACGTCGCCGCGCTTCGGTTCCGCGCTCCAGATACGGCCCGAAAACAGGTCGAGACCGAAAGGCAGCGAAAAGCGCGAATAGCCATAGGCATATTTCGACACAAACAAATAATCGCCTTCCAGCAAAGTCGGGCGCATCGAGCCCGATGGAATGCTGAATGGCTGGAAAAGAATGGTGCGAATGACCAGCGCCAGCAGCAGAGCCTGCACGATAACGCTGATGGTTTCGCCCAGGCCGCCGGACTTTTTGGTTTCACTCTTGCTGGACACGCTCATTGTCTCTCCGCTTGCGATAACGCGATCATGTGTATTCACGCATTATCCGACGCAAAACCGCTGCGCACTTTTGCTGGAAATGCTCTAATAACGACTTGGATTGCGTGAGGCAATCCGCGCACTGCTTTCTCGCACGATTATGAGCAGGAGTTTACCTGTCACAACCCCAATAACTTTCGTCCGGATCGCCAAAACCGCTCAAGCCGGTTCCGGCAACGCCTCGATGATCACGAAAGCCTGCGCGAGAGGAAAATCATCGGTAATTGTCAGATGTATGGCGGCGCGCGTTCCCGGCGGCAGAAGTCTTTGCAACTGTTTGGCCGCGCCGTCCGTCAGTTGCATTGTGGGCTTGCCGGAAGGCGCATTGACCACGCCCATGTCGCGCCAGAACACGCCGCGCGCAATGCCGGTGCCTAGCGCCTTGGCGCAGGCTTCCTTAGCGGCAAAGCGCTTGGCGTAGGACGCCGCACGCTGCTGACGTCCCTCCGATTTCTTCTGCTCGATTTCGGTAAAAACCCGATTGCGGAAACGGTCGCCGTGCCGCTCCAGAGCTTTTTCGATACGCCGGATATCGATGAGGTCGCTACCTATTCCGACGATCATATTTGCTGAAGCTCCCGTTCCGCGTGCCGCCTGTGCTTTTCAGCCAGTCGTTCCAGACGGCGACGGCGAAACACGGAGACCGCATAGCGCGTCACGAAATAGACGAGCACCGCACAGGCGGCGCCCAGAATGGTCGAACCGAACAGCATGGGCTTCAGGAGCGGCGTCCAAATCTCGTCGAAATGCATCGTTTCGAGTGCACGGCCAAGATGCACCGGCGGTGCCGCATCCATGCTACCATTCATGATGAAGCGACCGAGTTCGAAGGTACTTCCCCAGATAAGGGGCAAAGTAAGCGGATTGGCCAGCGTAGTGCCGATGGCGGCAGCCGCAATATTGCCCGCCAGAAAATAGGCCAGCACAATTGCAATGATCAAATGAAAGCCGAAGAATGGCGTAAACGCCGAAAAGACGCCGACAGCCAGACCCGCCGCCACCGCATGCGGGGAGGCAGTGATACGCAGAATCCTCTTACCCCCGTATTTGAATGAACGGGAAAAAGAACGGCGCGGCCAGATCATAAGTCTCAGGCGCTCGCCTCGGGTCAGCGGATTTCGGCGTTGGAACAACATGGGCTCTTAATACTGCTCTCCTTGAGCGGAAACAATTGCTATTATTAGATCATCCTGTCGATCATGCCTCTGGCGGCGCAAGCTCGGGTCTCGGCTGATAATGACGAGGCGATACGCCCAGCATACGGCGAAACATTGTCGTAAAGGCTGAAACGCTGTCATATCCGAGATCGAGCGCCACACTGGTTACGGCTTCTCCCTCGGAAAGCCGGGGAACGGCAGCGAAAAGGCAGGCCTGCTGCCGCCAGACCGACAGGCTCACGCCCGTCTCGCGTTGGAAATGCCGGGTAAAGGAGCGCCTGCTCATGGCAAGCTTGTCCGCCCAGTCATCGATGGTAACGCGCGACGACGGATTTTTTACAAAGTCGCGGCAAAGCTTCTGTAGGCGCGGATCGTTCGGGATAGGCAGCCCGAGCGATCTTTGCGGCAGCGTATGCAGATCCCGCAGGATCAGCTCGATAACCAGCGCATCGCGGCTGCCTGCCTCCGGTATGCTGTCGACCGTCGTCGCGTCAATGATGAGGCACCGCATCAGGTCGGTCAGGCCCACCACATGCAGATGGTCGGGTACGCCGGATACAGCATCGGTGCTGATATAGATCGAGCGCATATAGACGTCACCCACGATCTCGACTGAATGCTCGATGCCGGCAGGTATCCACATGGCGTGATCGCCAGGGATCATCCAGCGCCCGGCATTGGTCGTGACCAGAACCACGCCCTGCGAAGCACACAACAGCTGCGCACGCGAATGGCTGTGGAGAGGCACGAAATAACCATCGGGATATTTCGTTGGAAGCGCCACCACCGGTCCGGTCATGGTCTCCAGCATGGCAACGCGGTCTTCGTGGAAGCGTTGAAGCTCCTCGCTGTCGGGCAAGAAAAGACGGGGTGGCGATGGCGGTTTCATCTCAGACTTGTTCTCAAACGGCTCAGCTTGGCCCACTCAAACAAGTAATGGACCAAATCACGAAAGCGGGCGATGCGCAATATGCTTATGAGGAGAGAACTGGAGAGTACGCCGGGCGAAATCTCCATTTCAAAACATCCACACGCTATCTTTTCTTCCCCATAAACGGGAAGATTGAGGCAGCATACCGGGCTTTATTTTCGGAGTCGCATTATGAGCATGAGCGCTGCGCAGCAGCCGTCCAACAGCGGTGCGGACAATACGGTCCTCACCATTATATTGGCCACAAGCATGGGCCACTTCCTGAACGACATGATGCAGTCGCTCCTTCCGGCCATCTATCCGATGCTGAAGGAGAATTACAGCCTGTCATTCTGGCAGATCGGTCTTCTCACCTTCACCTTCCAGATGACGGCATCCATCTTGCAGCCGCTCGTCGGCATCTATACCGACCGCAAGCCGATGCCCTATTCGCTGTCGTTCGGCATGGGCTGCACACTTGTAGGCCTCGTGTTGCTGGCGACGGCGCATCATTATTCGGTGCTGCTGATGGGCGCTGCCTGCGTCGGCTTCGGCTCGTCCGTCTTCCATCCGGAAGCGTCACGCGTTGCGCGACTGGCATCGGGCGGCAAGCATGGTTTCGCACAATCGCTGTTTCAGGTCGGCGGCAACTTCGGCTCGTCCATCGGACCGCTGCTTGCAGCTTTTGTCGTGCTGCCCTTCGGCCAGATCAGCGTTTCGTGGTTTTCGGTCGCGGCTTTGGCGGGCATGTTACTGCTCTGGTATGTCGGCAATTGGTACAATCGCTACCGACTGGCCAATGCCCGCAGGGCGCAACCTGACAAGACGCTGCCGCTGCCGCGTAACCGGGTGATCGCCACCGTGGCCGTGCTCGCGCTGCTGATCTTCACCAAGTACATCTATATGGCGAGCCTCACGAGCTACTATACCTTCTACACGATTCACCATTTTGGCGTGTCGGTGCAGACCTCGCAGATCCTGCTGTTCCTCTTCCTCGGCGCTGTTGCTGCGGGAACGATCTTCGGCGGCCCGATTGGTGATCGTATCGGAACGCGCAAGGTGATCTGGGTATCCATCCTCGGTGTCCTGCCATTCACGCTGGCTTTGCCCTACGCAAATCTCGAGATGACGGCTGTGCTGACGGTGATCATCGGCTTTATCCTGGCCTCGGCCTTCCCTGCCATCGTTGTTTTTGCACAGGAATTGCTTCCGGGACGTGTCGGCATGGTGTCCGGCCTGTTCTTCGGCTTTGCCTTCGGCATGGCTGGCATTGCAGCCGCAGTTCTCGGCATCGTCGCCGACCGCAAGGGTATCGAGTTCGTCTACATGATCTGCTCGTATCTGCCATTGCTCGGCCTATTGACCGTCTTCCTGCCAAAGCTGGAAAAGAACCGCAAAGCAAAGGCCTGATCCTGAAAAGGCCCCCGAAGAGGGGGAGCGCCGCACGTCCCCCAACGGCGGCGCTCCCATGCCACTGACCTTGTGACGGCCCGGTGCAGCGGCATCCTGGAGCGGTTCTAATGGAACCGCTCTATCGAATGCAGGATCAAATGGCGAAGCTGAAGCCCTGCACAGTTTCCCTGCGAAATTCATCAAACGCCGCTGCCACGAGGCGTATCAGCGGCTTGCCGTCTTTGGTGGCACGGATGAGACTACCCTTCACCTCAACCACGCCATCAGCCACTAGCGGGCGCAGCAAGGCGAGTTCGTCGGAAAACTCCATGCCCGGCGCCACATCGTTGAGATCGACCTGAAAATTGCACATCAGCGCGGTGATGATTGCCGAACGCAACCGGTCGCTTTCGCGCATCATATAGCCGCGCATGGTGGCGAGTTCGCCCGCATCGACCGTTTTGCGATACTGCCCGATATCGGGAATGTTCTGCGCATAGCCACCGGGAAATTGCGAAATGGAGGACGGTCCAAACCCAATCAGCGTCTGGCTTCTGTCCGTCGTATAGCCCTGAAAATTGCGGTGCAGCAGACCTCTTCGGGCGGCAACGGCCAGAGCATCTAACGGCAGGGCATAATGATCGATACCCACCGGCTCGTAACCGAGAGCGGAAAAACAGTCCGCCACCACACGCGACTGCGCAAAACGGTCCTCGGCGTCGGGTAGCTGGCTCGGATCGATCAGGCGCTGATTGGCCCGCCGCTGCGGCAGATGCGCATAACCATAGCAGGCAACACGATCCGGACGGAGCAAGGCAACCGTTTCGCAGGTGCGACGCAGGCTTTCCACCGTCTGTAGCGGCAGACCATAGATGAGGTCGAAATTGACCTTTTCGATCCCCTCACCGCGCAAAAGCCATGTGGCTTCCGACACGGTTTCCATCATTTGCACCCGGCCAATGGCCGTCTGCACACGAATATCGATATCTTGAACGCCCAAGCTAGCGCGGTTGACGCCCATGAAAGCCAGCGTCCTGACAAGGTCCGGCGTGACCGACCGCGGATCAAGCTCAATCGCATGTTCCATTGTGTGCGAGAACTCGAACACCGAACGCAGAGCCGTAATGATTTCCAGAAACTGGGAGGAACTTAGGATCGATGGCGTTCCACCGCCCCAGTGCAAATGGGTGACGCGCGGACGAGCGGTCAGCACCTGCCCCACCGTCTCTATTTCGTTCAAAAGGGAATGATAAAAACTCTCGACGACATCGTCGCGTATCGCCACCTTGGCGTGACAGCCGCAATAATAGCAGAGCTGTTTGCAATAAGGCACATGGATGTAAAGCGAGATACCCTCGCCAGGACCAATCTGGCGAAGCCAGCGCTGCGTGGTTTCGGGTTGGAAGAGAGTGAAATCGGCAGCCGTCGGAAAGGACGTATAGCGCGGAACGGCAAGTGCTGCATAACGCTTTATCGCTTCTTCATGCATGGCGCACCCACCTCGCGCGGCACGCGGACTGGCGAGGCTCGGCCAGTGCGAATGGCGGAGCCAATGCTGGAACCGGAGTTGCAGCCTGCAGGACCGGACGGCATGATGCGGCAAGGTATACCGCATGAATGACAGCCAATGTTGCAGTGACCAGCCACAAGAGCACCCGTCTTTCTCCCCATTTGCCGCGCGGCCGTCCCTTTTGTAGCCGCATCAATCTTTATGGTAGAAATTACAGGGCACGACGGCATACCGCATTGATTTGAATCAACGGGTGACGATGAATGAGCAGAGGATTGGGAGTGAGACTAAAGTGCGTCCACATCCATGCCCGCAACAGCTGCGAGCGAACGGCGCGACAGAATTTCGACCGTATTGGCGTCAAGAAGCTGGATCAGGCCCTGGCTTTTGAGCTTGGTGAAGCTGCGGCTCACCGTTTCAATGGTGAGGCCCAGATAATCCGCAATATCCGTGCGGTTCATCGACAGATGCACCGGATTGGAGCGTTCACCGCGCTTTTCGGCGCGCGCGGATAGAACCAGCAGGAAGCTTGCAAGCTTTTCCACCGGCGCGAGACGCCCCAGAACGAGTTGGTTGTCACGCGCGGTGCGCAGCGCGGCCCGTGTCATCTGGTGCAGTCTTTCCTTGAGCTTTGGAAAACGCTCCATCAGATTTTCCATCTCCTTCGCGGAGAAAGCGCAAAGGATCGAAGGCACGACTGCTTCCGCCGACTGCGAATAGACATCATCATCGGCAAGTCCGAGATAATCTCCGGGAAACAGAAAGCCAGCGATCTGTCGGCGTCCATCCGGCAGGGAGGTGTAGATGCGCAACATGCCGGAGGTCAGACTATAGACCCGGGCCTTCGCCTCGCCTTCCTCCACGAGCATCTCGTTCGCATCCAGCTTTCTGGACGTCATGATCGTTTCCAGCGCACCAAGATCGCCATCGTCGAGCGCAGCGCAAACCGCCATGCGGCGCACATCGCAGTCTACGCAGATACCGCAAGGCGCGCGAAAAGGCGATTTCGGATCGAAAACTACAGACGTTACAGCCACGATGGATTTTCCTGTCGGAGGGAACTGATCGGACTCTTCTATTAACCATCTAGATTACGTAAACGAAAGGCCCCTCGTAAAGGGAAATTTCACCGCAGGGCTGTAATCGCTCTGCGGTATCAACTTTTACACTATACCCGGCCAGAAAGTCTTTTAATATACAACGTTTGTAAAGAACGCTCCGGCCAGAAATAACGGTTAAATGTTGCGACTGCCCGGCTTGATGGCCGGGATCGCAGCCAGTTCCGGCGGCAGATTGTCAGCGGGGTAAGCTGGCACTTCATATTCCGCGAGCGCGATCAGCTTCGTACCCACATCGGCCTTGCCGGCGGAGCGGTCGACGATGCAAGCCGCAGCCACGACTTCGATGCCGAGCTCCTTCATGCATTCGATGGTTTCACGGATCGACAAGCCGGTTGTCACGATGTCTTCCACGATCACGACCCGGGCGCCCTTGGGCACATCGAAACGGCGCAGGCGGAAAACGCCGTTCTCGCGCTCGACCCAAACCGAGGGCACGCCCAGATGGCGCGACGTTTCATAAGACGGGATCAGACCCCCGATGGCCGGACCGACCACATAGTCGATGGGGCCGAGATTGGCTGCTTTGATCTTTTCAGCCAGCGCTTTGCACAGCTTTTCCGTTTTATCGGCATGCATGAACACGCGCGCCTTCTGGAGGAAAATGGGGCTGCGAAGGCCTGAAGTGAGAATGAAATGGCCTTCGAGGATCGCTCCCGCTTCGCGGAAGACGGCAAGCACGCCTTGGGTGTTCATTTTGGTCCTATCCGTTCACGCGCGTTGCGCCGCTGACGCTCGCGCTTTCTTTCAGTTGGGAAATGATGCGGTTGAGGTGCTTCAGATCCCACACTTCAACGTCGATGATCATTTCGGTAAAGTCCGGCGCTGTGCGCACCATGGAGAGATTATGAATATTAGCGTCGTTGGCCGCGACAATCTGGGCAATCTCGGCCAATGACCCCGGCGAATTGATTGCCGAAACGCTGACGCGGGCCGGAAAACGCTCATGCATCGTCTCGTCGATATCCCAGCGCACATCGATCCAGCGCTCCGGCTGGTCGTCATAGGCGGTCAGCGCGGGTGACTGGATCGGATAAATGGTGATACCGGCGCCCGGCTGGAGAATCCCGACAATGCGGTCACCCGGGACCGCGCCTTCCGGCGCAAAACGAACCGGCAGATCGGAATTGGTGCCACGGATCGGCAGAGCACGCTTGCCGGGCTTCGGTGCAGTTTCCTGGTCCTTGCCCTTATCAGCCTCGGAGCCTTCGCTGCCCTCGGGAACCTTGAAGATCATCCCGGCGGCATTTTGAATGTTGAACCAGCCCTTTTCTCCGGTCTTGGCAGGGTTGTTCTGCGTTGTGACGCGCGTATCCTGATAGTCTGGATAAACGGCCTTCACCACATCGGTGGATGGCAGTTCGCCGCGTCCGACGGCGGCCAGCACGTCTTCTACATCCTTGCGCGCCAGACGCGGCAGGCCGGGCTTCAGAATATCCTTGCTGAATGGCTTTCCAGCGCGCTCGAAGGCGCGTTCGAGAATACGCATGCCCAAGCCGGAATATTGCTTGCGCACGGCGGAACGTGTCGCGCGCCGGATCGCAGCGCGCGCCTTGCCGGTTGCAACCAGAGATTCCCAGGCAGCAGGCGGCACCTGCGCTTTGGAGCGGATGATATCCACTTCATCACCGTTCTTCAGCTCGGTCATCAGCGGCATGATGCGCCCGTTGACCTTCGCACCGACGCAGCTGTCGCCGATATCGGTGTGAACCGCATAAGCAAAATCAATCGGCGTCGCACCGCGCGGCAGTGCGATCAGGCGGCCTTTCGGCGTGAAACAGAAAACCTGATCCTGAAACAGCTCCAGCTTGGTATGTTCCAGAAACTCTTCCGGATTATCGCCTTCGGAAAGCTGCTCGATGGTCTGGCGCAACCAGGCATAAGCGTTGGTTTCGGTCGAGATCGCATGCGGATTGTTGGCGCTACCGCGATCCTTGTAGATCGAATGCGCCGCTACACCGAACTCGGCGATTTCATCCATCGCACGGGTGCGGATTTGCAGTTCGATACGCTGGCGCGACGGACCGATAATGGTGGTGTGCAGCGAGCGATAATCATTCTGCTTCGGTGTAGAGATATAATCCTTGAACCGCCCGGGTACCATCGACCACGTCGTATGGATCAACCCCAACGCCCGATAGCAGTCCTGCACGGTATCGACCATGACGCGGAAGCCGAAAATGTCAGACAACTGCTCAAAGGACAGACCCTTGGTTTCCATCTTGCGGAAAACCGACCAGGCTTTCTTCTGGCGGCTTTTCACGCTGGCCTTGATGCCGTTTTTCTCGAAAATCTCGGACAGATCCTTTTCGATCTTCTGCAGAAGACCGCGGTTCTTTTCCAGAAGTTCGGCGAGACGGTCCGTGACCGCCCGCCATGCATCGGGATTGATGTAGCGGAAAGCCAGCTCTTCCAGCTCTTCGCGCATATCCTGCATACCCATGCGGCCAGCAAGCGGCGCATAGATATCCATCGTCTCTTCGGCGATGCGCAGGCGCTTGTCCTCGCGCATGACGCCAAGCGTGCGCATATTGTGCAGACGGTCGGCAAGCTTCACCAGAAGCACGCGCACATCTTCGGAAATAGCCAGAAGCAGCTTGCGCAGGTTTTCCGCCTGCACAGCCTTCTTGGAAACCAGATCGAGCTTCTTGAGCTTGGTCAGACCTTCAACGAGCTTGCCGATTTCCGGCCCGAACAGCTGGTCGATTTCCTGACGGGTCGCGGTCGTATCTTCAATCGTATCGTGCAGAAGCGCGATAGCAATCGTCGCCTCATCGAGATGCATGTCGGTGAGGATAGCCGCGACTTCGAGAGGATGGGAGAAATAAGGATCGCCGGAAGCACGTTTCTGGCTGCCATGTTTCTGCATGGCATAGACATATGCCTTGTTGAGAAGCGCCTCGTTTACATCCGGCTTGTATCGCTGCACACGCTCCACAAGCTCATACTGGCGCATCATCTACGACAACTCCTCAAACCAACGCCGGGCGATCAGCGGCTATACCGCAAGACAATCACACTTCATTCGAACCAACTTCGCAAATTATCGAATGTTTTACGAGCTTTAGCACCGATTTTCTGCCAACAGGATTAATTTCAGACAGAAATTCACATCCCGCAAGCCGCGGCGGCGATCATTTTATGTTCGCGCGCGTAAAAATACGCGCCGCAGCCTGATGAGCCGCAGCGCGTGTATAAAATGAAAGAGCCTGAAAGCGGATTAGAAGTCGTCGTTCTTTTCCGGGGCGACCAGACCTTCAATACCAGCCAGAAGCTCTTCTTCCGACATGCGATCGAAAGATACGACATCTTCCTCAGCCGCTTCGGCAATGCCTTCAACCAGCTCGTCAGACGACGACGTGATCTGGGCGGGAGCCGCAGCTTCCGGTTCGTCCACTTCCACATGCTTTTGCAGCGAGTGGATCAGATCTTCCTTCAGATCATCCGGCGAAAGCGTTTCATCGGCGATTTCGCGCAATGCAACGACCGGGTTCTTATCATTGTCGCGGTCGACAGTGATCGAGGCGCCCTGGGAAATCTGGCGGGCGCGATGACCGGCGAGCAGAACAAGCTCGAATCGGTTCTCGACTTTGTCTACGCAGTCCTCAACGGTGACGCGGGCCATACGCGGTCCCTTTCATTTTCGAACTTTAACGGATTTTTTCTGCACATAACGCCTGTTGGGCGAAATTACAAGCCAAAGCGGGATTAGGGGCGTTAAATAGCCTTAATCCGTTCATATACCCTCGATTTTTAACGATATACCGCATAATATCTCATCGCATTTCGAAATGGAACAATATTAAGCAGACCAAAATTCGCCCCCATTTCGGAATTGCTACATTAGTTAAATTAGCTCACCAAAATAACAACCTATGGTTGCTTGTTTTTCTATAATATGTCCTTAGAAACGCTATAAACGCTATTGGTAGAAATATTTCGCCAGCCGACGTTTGTGAAACAAATCTGAATACGCGGTCGACGGTCCACACTCCCGTTAGGCTGTAGAGTGGATATATTGCACGATGTTCGATTCTCGTGAAAAAATTGCGCTTTTTATTGATGGCGCCAATTTATACGCAGCATCCAAGACCCTGGGCTTTGACATCGATTACCGCAAGCTTCTGAAGGCGTTTCAGAAGCGCGGCTATCTGCTGCGCGCATATTACTATACTGCGCTTGTCGAAGATCAGGAATATTCGTCGATCCGTCCACTGATCGATTGGCTGGATTATAACGGTTACAAGGTGGTCACCAAGGCCGCCAAGGAATTCACCGATTCGACCGGTCGCCGCAAGGTCAAGGGCAATATGGACATCGAACTTACCGTCGATGCCATGCAGTTGACCGACACGGTTGACCATTTCGTGATTTTCTCCGGCGACGGCGATTTCCGTTCGCTCGCAGAAGCATTGCAGCGCAAGGGCCGCAAGGTTTCCGTCGTTTCTACCCTGACCACTCAGCCCGCGATGATCTCCGATGAACTGCGCCGTCAGGCTGATCATTTTATCGATCTCGTTTCGCTGAAGGCGGAAATCGGTCGTGATCCTTCGGAACGCGCCCCGCGCCGTCAGGACGACGATCTCGAAGATAATTATTGATATCGTTCAGGGTTTGATCCATGCACCAGCATGAATTTTGAGCCCTCCCGACGAGAGATCCACCCTTCTATTTGAATAAAAAAGAGCGCCTGACGGCGCTCTTTTTCTTTGGAATACGATCAGCCCCGGTCGCGGAGCAAGCGGGCCTTTTCGCGGCCCCAGTCGCGCTTCTTTTCCGTCTCACGCTTGTCGTGATTCTTTTTACCGCGCGCCACGGCCAGTTCCAGCTTCGCGCGTCCGCGATCATTAAAGTATAGTTTCAGCGGAACGACTGTCATGCCATCGCGCGAGACAGAGTTGAACAGCCGCGAGGCTTCGCGACGGCTGACCAGAAGCTTGCGCAAACGGCGTGGCTCGTGATTGAAGCGATTGCCCTGCGTATATTCCGGAATATAGGAATTAATCAGCCAGAACTCGCCATTCTCGAAGCTGGCATAGCTTTCGGCGATATTCGACTGATTGGCGCGCAGAGATTTCACCTCGGTGCCGGTCAAAACGAGACCGGCCTCGAGCGTGTCCAAAATCTCGAAATTGAAGCGCGCCTTGCGGTTTTCCGCGATAATCTTGCGTGCAGGGGAATTCTTCGGCTTGTTCATAACTGCACTATATAATGCGTTGCATTTAAAATGAAAACGCTCCCGCGACGGCGGGAGCGTAAAAATCACCAGCTTGCCATTTCTTCAACTGACAGCACGGCCATCGCCGGATCAGTTGATGAGGCCTGCATGCTTCATGGCCAGATCGATCTTCTCTGCGGTCGACTCCTCGACCTGCATCATCGGCGAGCGCAGGCTGTTTTCGACACGTCCAAGACGCGACAGCGCATATTTCGGGCCAGACGGGTTCGGCTCGATGAACAACGCCTTGTGCAGCGGCATCAAACGATCCTGCAATTCCAGCGCCTTGGCGAAATCGCCAGCCTGGCAGGCATCCTGAAACTCGGCGCAAAGGCGCGGCGCAATGTTCGACGTCACCGAAATGCACCCCACCCCGCCATGGGCGTTGAAGCCGAGCGCGGTCGCATCCTCGCCCGAAAGCTGGATGAAATCCTTGCCGCAGGTGCCACGCTGTTCGGAAACGCGCTCGATCTTGCCGGTCGCATCCTTCACACCGATGATGTTCTTATGATCGCGCACCAGAGCGCCCATCGTTTCCGGCGTCATGTCGATGACCGAACGACCCGGAATATTGTAGATGATGAGTGGGATCGAGATCGAACGCGCAACCTGCGAGAAATGTTCGTAAAGGCCACGTTGGGTCGGTTTATTGTAATAAGGGGTCACAACCAGCACGGCATCGGCACCAGCCTTTTCCGCATGCTGGGCGAGTTCAATCGCCTCAACGGTGTTGTTCGAACCAGCCCCGGCGATGACCGGCACGCGACCGGCGGCGACTTCAATGCAGACCTCGATGACGCGCTTGTGCTCATCGTGGGAAAGCGTCGGCGTTTCGCCAGTGGTGCCCACGGGCACGAGGCCTTTGGTGCCTTCTTTTATCTGCCAGTCAACGAATGCACGAAAAGCTTTTTCATCGAACGCTCCTTCACGATCGAATGGCGTGACAAGCGCGGTAATTGAGCCCTTCAGCATCAGTAACTCCTGAAAAAGATAGACAGAACCTCAAACCGCAGGGGCGCTCGACCTCATATGCGGTTTGCGGAGGCGTTGAACAATAGTCTCGCCGCAGGAATGGAGCAAGCACATTGCAAGCGGAAAACAGGGGTAATACGGCAGTTTTGCGACGAAATTTCCGGCTTTATTCTAATGTCTTCACCGCTCGCCCCGACAGACGCCAAACCCGGTATTTCGGGTGGCCGTTTCGCCGCCTTTTGCACTATCTTATAAAGCTTTTATTAATCATAGTTTCATTCCTTGGGGCCTATCCTTGACGACAAAATATGCGGGCGAAATGAAAGGCTAACAAAAGCCGGATTTTGCTAACATATTTTGCAGCAACCAAGTCCCGGCTGGCCGGATTTTTGTTTCAGAGTGCGGATGTTTAAAGAAGTCGTAGCGATCAGTATCAGACGAAAGGCCCTGCTTGCAGGCTGCCTTATTGCGGTTGCGGTGCAGCCGACGGCTTCGCTTGCGCAATCGTCACTGCCGACCGAAGTGCCGACGCCGCTCGCGCGTCCCTTTGCGCCCGCCGCAGCGCAGTCTCCTGCATCGCCGATGAATCTGGTGACCCCGACGCCGCGTCCCACACCGCCCGATCCGGTTATCACTTCGTCATTCAGGCGCGTGGAAAACCCAGCGGCCATTGGCGGAACGCTGAAGAGCGGGCTGGACGCGCTTTATTCGAAAGATGTGGCAAGTGCGGTTGCCTTTCGCAACGGCATGCCACGCGGATCGCTCGACCGTCAGATTCTGACCTGGGCGATTGCGACCTCGGGCATTGACGGCGTTACAAGCGGTGAAATCGCCGCCGCGACCGCCGAACTGTCCGGCTGGCCCGGCATTGCCACGCTTCAGCGCAATTCGGAACGCGCTCTGTTCAAGGAAAATCCGCCGGCCGGAACCGTCATGGCGGCATTTGGCAGCCGTCGCCCGGTGACCACCGAAGGCATGATCGTGCTCGCCCGCGCCTATGTAAGCATCGGCAATCCCGCAAAAGCGCGCGAACTCCTGTCTCCCTGGTGGGCAACACAGCGTCTTTCGCCCGATGACGAGCAGAAAGTGCTTAGGGAATTCAATGGCGTCCTGACACGGGAAGACCATCAGCGTCGGTTTCTTCGCGCGATCTATAATGACCGCACACAGTCGGCCAAGCTTCTTGCCGGGCCCGCGCAGGCCCAGTCGCTTTATAATGCCTTCACAGCCGTCGCCCAGAAGTCGCCCAATGCAGCCGCAACGATTGCCGCCGTCGATCGCTCCTGGCAGGCGAATGCGGCCTATCAGTTCTTGAAGATTCGCTATCTTCGTCGCGCGGAACGCTATGATGATGCCACCGATCTGATGTTGAAAGCGCCACGTCAGGCCGCCATGCTGGTCGATCCAGACGCATGGTGGACCGAGCGGCGTATCCTTTCGCGGGAACTGCTTGATCTTGGAAAACCGCAGCTCGCTTATAAGCTTGTCGCAGCCCATGCTGCAGAATCACCAACGGCTGCTGCCGATGCAGAATTTCATGCCGGTTGGTATGCTTTGCGCGCGCTCAAACAGCCCAAGACTGCCGCACCGCATTTCGCCAAAATTGCCGAAATCTCCGCCCGACCCATTTCCGCATCGCGCGCCTATTACTGGCTTGGGCGCGCAGCCGACGCGGGAAGTGGCGGCAATGCACGCGATTATTATCGCCGCTCCGCCCATTTCGGCACGACATTCTATGGCCAGCTCTCCGCCGCCAAACTGGATGAGAAAGCTCCTGAACTGATTTATCCGCGACCAACAGATGCGGATCGCGCTCGCTTTGCCAGCCGCAACGCGGTGCAGGCGATCAAGCGTCTGGAACAGATCGGCTATGCAGCCAAGGCGACATCCATCTATACGCAGCTTTCGCAAGAACTTGATAGCGTCGGTGAACTGGCTTTGCTGGCAGTCATGGCGGAGCGCAATGAGAATCACTATCTGGCGCTGCGGGTCGGTAAAACCGCCGCGATGCGCGGGCTTGATGTCGGTGCGCTGTCACATCCCCTCGGCGCAATCCCGGCCAGCGCCAATATCAGCGGCTCAGGCAAAGCGCTTGCCTATGCCATTGCGCGCCAGGAAAGCGAGTTCAATGTCAGTGCGGTTTCCAAGGCCGGCGCACGCGGACTGTTGCAGCTTATGCCTGCGACCGCCAAGAGCGTGGCCACGCGCAATGGCATGGCTTTCTCCGCGCCGCGCCTCACCAGCGACGCAGGCTATAACGCCACGCTCGGCGCGCATTTCCTTGGCGAACAGCTCGATCGTTTCAACGGTTCCTATGTGCTGACTTTTGCCGGATATAATGCCGGGCCGCGCCGTGCTTCCGAATGGGTCCAGAAATACGGCGATCCACGCGGCCAGTCGATTGATGAGGTCGTGGATTGGATCGAGCGTATCCCCTATCCCGAAACACGCCATTACGTGCAGCGCGTGATGGAAAATTACGAAGTCTATAAAGCGCGCCTGACCGGTTCTGCCGATATCGAAACAGATTTGGTTCACGGGCGCCGTTAGAGCGGTTCCTGTTTTGGCGGAATCGTCGGAACCGCTCTAAGTCTTTGTTTTTACGCATTTCCGAACGCAAAACCGCTTCGCACTTTTGCTGGAAATGCTCTCGCACGGACAGATTACACTTGGGATTTTTTCGCAGGCTTGGCCTTTGGTTTAGCTGGAGCCTTCTTTGCTCTGGCTGGTCGTTTGGCTGCTGGCTTGATCGTCGTCTCAACAAGCTTTTTCGCCTGCCCGATCCAGTTTTCACGCACGATTCGGCGCGGGAACCCGATATGACGTTCGATCCACGCAGATTCTGCATCCGACCAGCTTGCGATCTGATTATAATGATAAACGCCAAGCGCGTTCAGCATCGTCTGGATGGCTTTGCCGATACCGTTGATCGCGGTCAGATCATCGGCCTTGCCTTCACGCGGCGCGTCGAGCAGTTCCGGACGGCCCGGATCTTCCGGCTCGCTCTGGTCCTCCGGCTGGGCGGCTGGAACCGGCAGAGGTCCGCCAACAAATTCCGCGTCAGGCACAGGAGCTTTCTGCGGCGCACGGACTTTTTCCAGCTTCTTATCTTTCGGGAGTGATGCGGCTTCTGCCGGAGCGGCGACGGGCTGAACAGGTTCAGGCTTCTGGTCCACAGCAGGCGTCGAAAGCGCAGCCGCGACAATCGTGCGTTCCTCGTCAGTCATAGCCTTGTTCTTGCGGCTGAAAAATTTGCCCAGAACGCATCCGACGATAAACGCCACCGCAACAAGGATCGCCAGTTGAATAATCAGCAACGGCATGTCGGTTTCCCTCGCACTCTATACGCCACGCGCCATAACCTATTGATTGAGCGCATCTTATCTCCTGCAGGCCGAACCAGATCGGCAGCTGCTTTATTTACGATCGCCCAGCCATCCGACTACGATCCCGATCAATACCGCCGCGAGAAGAACGGGCCAGAATGTTTCAGCAAGATAAAGCATCAAAACCTGCACTGGGTTTCATGGGTCAGTTCCCATTCATCAGTCATAATAAGAAAGCAAAATTTGAAACAGCGAAACTGTCAATTTCGAACAGGAAAGTCTCTTGAACGCCTGCCGTTACGGAAGCTTAATTCGATAGAATCACGGCTGAGCCACCTGCGATGCCCCCAGCTTCAAATCGAACGGGAGCGGCTTGGCCAGAATATCGGCCAATATTTGGTATTCATCGGCGCTTGCCGCCTTCCCCTTGATCGAAAGCGATCCATCGGTAATCGTTATCTCGCCCTCAGAAAGACCTTTGGTCAAAGAGAGCGCGAAACGAACACCGTCGGAAAATTGCGGCCAGCTTCCGCGCGCCAGAGCCATTTCGTCATCGAGCGACAGGCCCGGCGCCACGCCTTCGGCAGCTTCCATGATCTCGTCGCGCAACGCGTTTTCAGGGATAGAGCCTGAAAAGACCAGGCCGTCAGTGGTCTTCTCGATCTTGAAAACATAAGGCGAGGTGGCAGGCAGAACCGATGTAAGGTCTGTGATATCGTTGATACCCCATACCGCGCGCAACGCAGCACGCGCTGCCTCCTGTGCCTCCGGGTCAGGCGCAATGCCCTTCACCGTAATATCGCGGCCTTCAATATCGAAGCCCGTCCAAACGAAAGGTGCCAGCGCTGCAGAGGTACGAGCGGAAATATCGGTCTGGACATGATCCACACCAAACCACAACGCCAGCGCCGTCAGTGTTGCGGTCCACGTTAGCCCCGGCCAGAACCAGCTTTTCATGTCGCCTCACCTTCCGTGTTTTTGATCCGCTTCTTCCGAGCGGCGCATTTCGATAGCTTGTTCGTACAAAGACAGGACATTCCACAAATGCAAGAGCCGTTCGAATCAGAGAACAACAAAAAACCCGGCAGCTGAGCTGCCGGGTTTCCTGTAACCAATCCGTAGAGGATTAGAACGAGCGCTGGAAGCGGACCATACCACCCCAAGCGTCCTTTTCGGTGATGCCACCGTCGAAGGAGCGCCAGTCGTCGCTGAAGCGGGTGTACGAAACTTCTGGCGTAATGGTGAAGCCAGGAACCAGTTCGTAAGCAACGTTAGCCGTAACTGCGGTCTTGCCCCAGTCGTCATGTGCGCCCTGAAGGTTGAAGACAGCCTTGTCGGTTGCCTTGAACTTCAGACCACCCCAGACAGCCCAGTCGCCGCCCCACTGGCCGTACATCTGGTCCGGAGATTCTTCCGAAGAATATGCACCCTGCAGCCAGAGCGAGAAGCGGTCGGTAATGTTGACGTCGCCGCGAACCTTGGCAGCCCACTCTTCGATGACCGAGTCGTAAGCCACGACGCCGGCGATCGAACCCCAGCCGCCTGCATATTTCAGGCCGCCAACAACGTGTGGCATGTAGCCGTCGATCGAATAGTCATGGAAACCATTCGAGAAACCGCCATCATCATCGCCACCCTGTTCGAGAGCGATCACAGCCGAGAAGCCATTGCCACCGGTGAAGGTGTACGAGATCTTGCCCGTGCGGTATGCGCCAGCCGAGACCACGTCATCGTTGATGACATCGCCGAGGTAGCCGGTGAAGGTGTGGAATTCCGACTCATCGATACCGACCTTCAGGCCGCCGAGTTCGATGTAAGCAAACTGCATTACAACGTCGGAGCTGGTGCCGCCGAATGCGTCGCCGTTTTCATCAACCTGACCGCCGTAGTAACCATCGCGACGCGAATTGCTCGACGAGTAGTTGAAGCGGGTTTCGGTGAACGTCTTCAGGGTACCGAGTTCGGTTTCCGAAGCGGTCGAGGTGCGGAGCGCGAAACGAGCCGACTTGTCCCAACCTTCACGGTCCTGACCGGAATAAACGTTGTCGCCGCCCTTTACGTCGTAACGGACGTAACCATGGATGCGCAGGCAGGTTTCGGTGCCCGGGATGTAGAAGTAGCCAGCGCCGTATGCGTCGCAAACGCGAACATATTCAACGGCTTCGGGCTCTGGCGCGACGATTGCGTCGGCAGCCTGAGCGCCGGAAGCTGCAACCAGAGCTGCAGCGGAGCCGAGAAGAAGGCTCTTGATGTTCATTTCTGACCTCCAGTCAAAGTTAAAAACGGGTCTGGGCATTTTGATTTGGCTGAAGGACAACCTGTCCCCATCCCCTTGTGAAAAAGTCGCCCCGAAGCGCTCCTTCTTCTGGATGTGAAGATACTCGCCCGCTCCCTCGTTTCAACTGCGAATACGACTTCCTCGCCTTAACGAGGCCTCTATGCAGAATGGTTGTTGCAGAAAAGACACGAAATTGTCAGCTTTGGCTGGTGTTCTTTAGACTTTATTAACATTAGTGAACCGAGATTAATCGATCTTAACGATTGAAAACGTACATTTTTTTAAGTTGGACGCCCATAATGCGTTGAGATCCCGTCATTCGCCGCCTGGGGCAAAAAGTGTTCTCCAGATGGCGTGAAGGGATGATTCCTCTTTTGCGAGACCGAATCTCTTGGGTTCTGAATCGCATTATTGTGCGACAAACCAATGAATAGCGAAGCCCTGAAACGCCGCAATTCCGGCCTGCACCATGGTTGCCTTATATATAAAGGGCGTAATTCGCAGGAAATTTTACCAGCTGTTGCGTAAATCGCTTGAAATGCCACGGCGTACCGGCTATCTCGCCCTTACCGGAGAGGTGGCCGAGTGGTCGAAGGCGCTCCCCTGCTAAGGGAGTAGACCTCATAAGGGTCTCGTGGGTTCGAATCCCATCCTCTCCGCCACGCGCTGTAGTCAGCGATCAATTCCTTCCCCAAATCACAGACGATATTGCCGCACTGAGCCGTTTCTCGGCGTTCATTTCAGTCCGCACACGACGAACAATTTTTGACGTTCTGAATCTCTAAAATCTCCAACGCATTGATATATAAAGATTTTCTGCGTTTCCTTCGATTCTTGACTGGAGGTCAGAAATGAACATCAAGAGCCTTCTTCTCGGCTCCGCTGCAGCTCTGGTTGCAGCTTCCGGCGCTCAGGCTGCCGACGCAATCGTCGCGCCAGAGCCCGAAGCCGTTGAATATGTTCGCGTTTGCGACGCATACGGCGCTGGCTACTTCTACATCCCAGGCACCGAAACCTGCCTGCGCATCCATGGTTACGTCCGTTACGACGTAAAGGGCGGCGACAATGTTTACACCGGCGAAGACCGTAAGGGCTGGGACAAGGGCGCTCGTTTCGCGCTCCGCACCTCGACCGCTTCGGAAACTGAATACGGTACGCTGAAGACCTATACGGAAACCCGCTTCAACTACGGCGCGGCCAATTCCCGTCACGACGGTTATTATGGCGGCTATCGGTTTGACGAAGATACCTTCTGGGGCGGTGTAGGCTCAGACGTTGCTCTTCAGTTCGCCTATATCGAGCTCGGCGGCCTGAAGGTCGGTATCGATGAGTCGGAATTCCAGACCTTCACCGGCTACCTCGGCGATGTCATCAACGATGACGTGGTCGCAGTTGGCGGCTATCGCACGGGCAAGATCTCGTACACCTTCACCGGTGGCAACGGCTTCTCGGCTGTGATCGCTCTCGAACAGGGTGACGACGGCTTCGTTATCGACGGCTACATGCCACACGTTGTCGGCGGCCTGAAATATGCAGGCGGCTGGGGTTCGATCGCCGGCGTCGTGGCTTACGACTCGGTCATCGAAGAGTGGGCCGCCAAGGTTCGCGGCGACGTCAACATTACCGACCGCTTCTCGCTCTGGCTGCAGGGTGCATATTCTTCGGAAGAATCTCCGTTGCAGATGTACGGCATGTGGGGCGGCGACTGGGCTGTCTGGGGTGGTCTGAAGTTCAAGGCAACCGACAAGGCCGTCTTCAACATTCAGGGCGCGCATGACGACTGGGGCAAGACCGCAGTTACGGCTAACGTTGCTTACCAACTGGTTCCTGGCTTCACCATTACGCCAGAAGTTTCCTACACCAAGTTCGGTGGCGAATACCGTGATCTCGTAGACAACGACAGCGCTTTCGGCGGCATGGTCCGTTTCCAGCGTTCGTTCTAATCAGTTCGAGCATGAAGCCAAAGACGCCAGCGGGAAACCGCTGGCGTCTGCAATCATAGAATCGTTGTTCACAGAGTTGTGAAACCACCCGCTTCGAAATGGGGATTTCGACCGGTGGCGATGAGGGAGTTACCGAGAAACAGAAAGATGGGGACAAACGGGGGGCCTGAAACAAGGATCGCACCATGTCTCTGCATAAAATTAGCCTACTTATCTTGTGCTTCTTTAATTATTCCATTAGTTGTGCAACCCGAGGAATGCCGGGGGGCGCAAAATGATAACTATTGGGGAAACGATAGTCGGATCAGGTGAGAAATATGCACCGGTTATCGACTACAATCTGAACTACGCATCCGACAGAAGCCAAAACCACAGGCTCGTAGAGAAATTTTCTATCGCCGAGCTGACGGGAAAATATATAAACATTCTGTGGGATGACGGCTCGCACAAGTATAATGTTAGGTCGTTTCTCGGTGAGATCGACGAAATTTTGAAGGGCGAACGCTTTTCAGGTTTCGATCAGGAAATGCTTGATTCCCTTATTGGCACGCTTCGTGAGCGCGGCAACAGCAATGCAACCATCAACAGAAAGATGGCTGCGCTGAGCAAGCTGCTGCGAAAGGCGCATAAAATGGGGGATATCTATAGTCTGCCGGAGTTCGTCCGACAGAAAGAACGGGTCGGGCGCATCCGTTTCCTCGAATATGAGGAAGAAAAGCGCTTGTTCGCGGCGATCAAATCGCGTTGCGAAGACAGTTTCCGTCTTGCAGTATTCCTTGTTGATTCTGGCTGCCGTCTCGGTGAGGCCATCGGTTTGACATGGAATGATTTGCAGGACCATCGCGTTACCTTCTGGCTCACCAAATCCAACAGAAGCCGTACCGTTCCACTCACCCGCCGCGCGGGAAAAGCGACGAAAATTGCGCATGAGCGCCTCAAAGGCCCGTTCTCAATGCTCAACCAAGTTCGGTTCCGCCATATCTGGAATGAAGCCAAGATGGAAGTCGGCCTGGGCACTGACGATCAGGTTGTACCGCATATTCTGCGCCACACCTGCGCTTCGCGTCTCGTTCGCGGTGGGATCGATATCCGCCGTGTGCAGATGTGGCTCGGCCATCAGACACTGCAAATGACCATGCGATATGCGCATCTGGCAACGCATGACCTCGATTCTTGTGTGAAAGTGCTGGAGATCCACTAGGGATTTCCGGCAGACGTCCGAAGCGGCGCTGCAAAGAAATCGGTATGCTGCCTGATTTCTGTTAAGCTTTGATGTGCTATTTGTTTAGCAAAAACAATTAGATAAATGATTGTTTACGCCGGCGCCCGTCGTTTGCGGATTTGTGAACTAACGCATTGTCTTTGGTCTTCAACGACTTCGCCTTTTCGCCACAGCGCTGGAAATGAAATCATTCACATCGAGTTCTATTCTCGTCTGCCGTTGCAGGTCGGGAAAGTAAGCGCACTTATTCAACTGAGCGGCACAAAAAAAATAGTCCTTACGGTCACACATTCTTCTTCATCCTTCGCTTCCGCCAGACACCCGTAGGACGAGTAGAACAACCGCGCCGGCTATCAATAAATTAGATTCTAAATGCTTTTGCTGGCTATTGTTTAAAACCCGCACCCGAAAGAGCTTCCCCCTCGCCTTCTGACTGCAGCAACGGCACCTGTTGAATAATCGGGATCGTTAGGGCTTGTCCGCCAACTGAAAGAGATGCGGTAGTCGCGTTGTGACTGTCGCTCATCCTGCACACCCTTCCATTTTCATAGCCAGCAAATGAGCCACCAAACGCGTTTTTCTCACCATTCTGGTGGAACAGGCGGACAGGTCTTGCTATGCCTGATCAACGGGAGGACGAACGGCCATGCGGTAGCAACGGCGGACTTTCGCCCGACCAAGCCGCCTTCAATGCCTGACGGAAAGCTGACTGGATATCGCCATGGGATCACCCCGCCTCACGCCGCTTGTGGAAAAGTTGCCTTCAACCGTGCCGTTTGTCGGCCCCGAAACGCTGGAATTGCAGCGCGGCAGACCTTTCAAGGCCCGCATTGGCGCTAATGAGAGCAGTTTCGGCCCAGCACCTTCGGTGATCGAAGCGATGCAGCGCGAGGCCGCAGAGGTCTGGAAATATGGCGACCCGGAGAATTACGAACTGCGCCATGCCATCGCCGCCCATCATGGCGTAAAAGCAGAGAATATCATGCCTGGTGCCGGTGTTGATGCTTTGCTTGGGCTGGTCGTTCGGCAATATGTTCGCGAAGGCGACAAGGTCATCAACTCGCTGGGCGGTTACCCGACCTTCAACTATCACGTGGCAGGTTATGGCGGCGCGTTGGTAACGGTTCCTTACCGCAATGACAAATCGGATCTGGACGGCCTGCTCGCCGCTGCAAAACGCGAAAATGCCGCCATCGTTTATGTCGCCAACCCCGACAACCCAATGGGAACCTGGCATGAAGGCGCCGATATTCAGTCATTCATCGATGGCGTTCCGGAAACAACGATGCTCATTCTGGATGAAGCCTATTGCGAAACGGGACCTGATTCGGCGTTTCCGCCTTTTGAAACGGACCGTCCGAATATTCTGCGCATGCGCACATTCTCCAAGGCCTATGGGCTGGCCGGGATTCGCTGCGGCTATGTCATCGGCAGCGCTGAAGCGATCCGTTCTTTCGATAAGATCCGTGACCATTTCGCCGTGAACCGTGTTGCACAGGCGGCAGCCATAGCGGCGCTGAAAGATCAGGCCTATCTCAAGGATGTTGTCGGCAAAATTCATGCCGGCCGTGATCGCATCGCAGCAATTGCCGCAGCCAACGGCCTGAGCGCCATTCCTTCGGCAACCAATTTTGTGGCCATTGATTGCGGTCACGACGCAGCGTTTGCCACCGCCATATTGAATGGCCTGATCGCGCGCGATGTTTTCGTGCGCAAACCGGGTGCGCCGGTTCTCGACCGCTGCATTCGTGTGAGTGTGGGGATCGAAGAACAGCTGGATGTTTTCGAAGCCGCCCTGCCCGGCGCACTGGAAGATGCCCGCCAGTCCATCAAAAGCACCGAAACCGTTTGAACAGCGAGCCAGCATGCTCAGTTTATTGAATAGCAGACCCCATAACGTTCTTTTCAGCACGCTTGGCGGACTGTGCGGCGCGCTAGCAATCGCAGCCTATGCCGGTGCGGCCCATGGCGGCGAAAATCATTTGGGCAGTATAGCACCCTTGCTTCTGGGGCACGCCCCGGCCCTGCTCGTGCTGGCCGTGACCGCGCCTGCAAGTCGCGCAGCCACAATCGGCGGCGCGCTTCTGATCGTCGGCCTCGCACTCTTCTGCGGCGATCTTTTTATGCGCGACATCACCGGCAATCGGCTCTTTCCCCTTGCCGCACCGGCAGGTGGAAGCCTTATGATCCTCGGATGGCTAAGCGTTGCGCTGACCGGCTGGTTTTCACGACAAAAATAAAGGGGCCTCACGGCCCCTTCTTCTTAAAGCGTGTCGCGTAAATATGACGGAACGCGACACGCTTTAAGTTTTTGTTTTTACGCATGTCTTTATCCCGAAACCGGTTCCCACTTTCGGGAGACATGCTTTAGATCAGGAATTGCCCTTGAGGCGTGCATTGCAAAGGCTGTAATAGCCGCCGCCCTTCTGCACCCACTTGAGGCCGCCAAGCGCATTGGCATCCTTCAATGCATGATATTGATCAAGGCAGGTGTGCATGCGCGCCTTGCCAGCCGATTCGCTCGAATATTTCGCGGAAACGGCGGTCGGGAACTTGACGCCCTTCGGTGCAGCAACCGTCGGTGCAGCAGGTTCGCTATTGCCATCCGTGCTAAGAGCAACCGGATCAGCACCGGCACCACACTCGGCCTTACGGAAATCATTCCACTTCACGCCATTATCCGTGCCTGCATCCTTCGCAGCCTGATACTTGGCGCTGCACTGCTTCATCGTCAGGCCCTTGGCGCTGTCGTCAGCCGCAGGAGCGGCAGTTTTTGCCGCCTTGGCGGCTGGCGCTGCGGCGGCGGGTGCCGCCGGGGCAGCAGCCGGTGCGGCGGCGGCATCGTCACCGCACTGTGCTTTGCGGAAGTCGTTCCACTTCAGATTGCCGAGCGTTCCGGCATCTTTGGCAGCCTGATACTTGGCGCTACATTCCTTCATCGTCAGCGCGCTTGCAGGCGACGAAAAGGTGAAAGCCGCTGCACCCATAATGATGGCGGTGCCTGCCAAAGCTGTGATGGTTCGAATGGACATTGCGTCACTCCCTATCGAATACGGCCCCTTGGATCGCGAGACACCGGATTGATGCTTCCCGACCAATCTCTTTTGCATATGCCAGAAATTTCATCTTTCTCCGCATATGCTGGAATTAAGAAGAAATCAGGCTCAACCTGTTGCTCCTGTTCATTCCTTTCCATGCCAACATTGCTCCCGGCGAAATTGACTGTCAATCGTTTGCTTAATATTACAGGTCCCGGCAATACAAATTTTCTAACGGTCATTTTCGGCCCGTTATGGTTGCCGCCTTCATAGTAACGACATAGTAACGTCATCAAATTGACCGTTTTCTATTTAAGCGGAAACTGCATTAAGGATGAGGAGAGATGATACAGCGGATCATGATCATCGGCGGCGCCGGTTCGGGAAAATCGACGCTGGCACGGGAGCTGGGTGAGCTTTTGCACCTTCCGGTCGTCCACATCGATACCATCTATTGGCAGCCCGGCTGGGTGATGCGTCCGCTCGATGAAATCGCCCGCCTGACGAACGAGGCGGCGGACGGCGATGCTTGGGTCTTTGAAGGCAATCACAGCCATACCATGCCCTATCGCGCGTCACGCGCCGATCTGCTCATCTTCCTCGACATCTCGACTGGTCGCCGTCTCTGGCGGGTTATCCGGCGCATCGCGAAATATCATGGCCGCACGCGACCGGATATGGGCGATGGCTGCCCGGAGCGTTTCGACTGGGATTTCATCAAATGGGTGGTCGATTATCGTAAAAATGGACGAATCCGTGCGCTCAAATTCGTGGAACAGGCCCCAAATCACCTGATAAAGCGTGTTTTACGCAGCCCCCGTGAAGTAGACACATTTCTCGACAGCATGCGCCGCGAAACAAAACAGAAGCAAACACTCGCCAAAATGTAGCGAGCCATTAAAGGAAGGCTTAAAATAGCAATATTGCAACTGATGCCAAGCGGCCTTCTCGCTGTTATATTCCGCAGGTCTCCCAAGACTTGACGCTCGTGTGCGATCATCGCAACAACGACCCCATCGGCACAGCGCAACCATCTGTTGAACGAGCGCCGGATTCCGTCCGGCTTTTGACCTTTTGAGCCGGTTTCCCGGCTCTTTCCGTTGGAGTCCGAACGTGGCCGATATCGCAGATAGCGCCGCTCCGCTTGCTGGCGCGCCCAGTGTCATGAACCTCGACCGTCATCGCCTTTATGAAGACGCCATGGCCATGCTCATCGGCACGTCATTCATCGCGCTCGGCATCAATCTTTACAGTCATGCAACATTGATGACCGGCAGCACAGCCGGTATTGCCCTTCTCATTCAATATGCGACGGGCACAAATTTCGGCCTGCTCTATTTCCTGATCAACCTGCCCTTTTATTATTTCGCCGTGCGGCGCATGGGGTGGCCATTCACACTCCGCACCTTCGTGGCAGTCGGTATGTTGTCGGGCTTTGCCTGGCTGATACCGCAAAGCGTCGATTTCAGTGCCGTCAATCCACTGTTTGCCGCGCTGATGGGCGGGACATTGATGGGAATGGGCGTGCTGGCGCTTTTCCGCCACCGCTCTGGCGTCGGCGGCGTCAACATTCTCGCGCTCTATCTTCAGGACGCATATGGAATTCGGGCGGGCTGGTTCCAGCTCGGCCTTGACCTTTTGATCATGCTGGCATCGCTGTTCTTCATCCCGTGGCAGAATATGGCGCTGTCACTGCTCGGCGCAGTGGCGATGAACCTCATCGTTGCAATCAATCACAAGCCGGGCCGCTATCTCGGCATGAGCTGACGCACAAAAGCCGCCTTCGAAGGCGGCTTTTTGTTTCCGGTTGTGACTTTCGCAGTATCAGTGCGTGGTCATCCATTCGCGCGCATCGCGAAGGGCTGCGGCCAGTTCAGACTTGCTCATGGTTGCGGCTACCTGATTGCGCATCCGTGCGGCCTTTTCATTGCCGCGAATGGCGGCGATGTTGAGCCACTTATGAGCTGCGACCACGTCGATCTCGCAATCACGACCGATTGCATATTTCATGCCCATTTCCAGAAGAATGCGGTCCTGCGATGCGATCTTTTGCTGCTGCGTAAAGCTCTGAAACTGTGCCATTTTTCTTTGTCCCTGTTAAATCCCGAGAACCGTCCGGTCTTTCTTTCGTGGCGGTTGTTACCGCTTTGAAACTGCCGTCTCTGTCGTTCCGTTCATGCTGTCGAGAATAGGGATCAGGGCTGAAATGCGCGTTAAACCAGATGCTTAACGTCTGACCAACAAAATCCCAACAAGGTGTAAACTTGGGATTCTGTTAAACATCCAAGTCTCGCGGATTGCTGGATTTTTTCGAAAAATCGATTCAAATCCGTTCGATGCATAGAAACCGGATGATAACCATAGGACAATCTCGGGTCAGGGGAATGGTGCATTCGGGTGTTTACACACGGCAAGAAATCCCCTCGCCTGACACTCTCACGAGTGCGAAAATTCCCCTTCCGCTCGCGCGAAATCTCGTTTACGTTTACGTTTGCGTAAAACATGACGATATGGGGAGAACACTGTCGTCATGGTGAGTGGCGTGAACTGAGGCCCGGTGATCAAACGGAGACCCAGGTTGCGGCGCCAGGGCAATGAATGAAGCGGCTTGCGCCACCGCCCGATGGAGGGACCGGCGCGCTTTGGGAGGAATGAATGATCCGCACTCTTATTCTTGGAATGACACTTGCAGCCAGCTTGGCCGCGCCCGCTTTGGCGGAGGAAGGCATTGTGGGCAGCTGGAAGCGCCCGAACGGCACCATCATCAGCTATGCGGCCTGCGGCGGCAACAAATTCTGCGGCACGGTGATGACCGGCGAATACAAGGGCAAGTCCATCGGCACCATGTCGGGCACGGATGGCAACTACAAGGGCGAGGTGAACAAGCTTGACGAAGGCAAGACCTATACGGGCAAAGCATCCGTCAAGGGCAACACGCTCTCACTGTCGGGCTGCGTGCTTGGCGGCCTGATCTGCAAGAGCGAAAGCCTGACGCGCCAATAATCGCCGACAACAGTTTCCAAACGAAAAGGGCGGCCTGAACAGCCGCCCTTTTTACAATCGCTTGTTTAACGTGCCTTCTGGCCGAAGAGAATTTTCTGCGCTTCCTTGTCGTTGGCGAGATTGGATTTTTCGCGCTCTTCCTTCCCGACAACCAGACCACGCGCGACAGCCGGACGCGCATTCATGGTTTCATGCCAGCGCTTCAGATTCGGGAAATCATCGAGGTTCTGCTCGTAATTCTTGAAAGCATTCACCCAGCCAATGCTGGCCATGTCGGCGATGGAATATTCGCCTGCGATATAATCCTTGCCTTCGAGCTGACGATTGAGCACGCCATAGAGTCGGTTGACCTCATTGGTGTAACGGTCAATGCCGTACTGCACCTTTTCCGGCGCATAGAGACGGAAGTGCCCCGCCTGACCCGACATCGGACCCAGTCCGCCCATCTGCCACATCAGCCATTCTTCCACGGCCACGCGCTTGCGTTCATCCGTGGGATAAAACTTGCCGAACTTGCGTCCGAGATACTGGAGAATGGCGCCGGATTCGAAAACCGAGATCGGCTCGCCGCCCGGCCCTTCGGGATCGATGATCGCCGGCATGCGATTGTTCGGGGCAATCTTCAAAAAGTCCGGTTTGAACTGATCACCCTTGCCGATATTGACATATTTGACCTCGTAGGGAACCCCAAGTTCCTCCAGCATGATGCTGATTTTGACGCCGTTCGGCGTTGGCCAATAGTACAGCTCGATGGGCTTTGTCTGTTCAACCATGGGCTTTCCTCCAACTCGTTCGAGAGTGCGCGGCAGATGCTTCCCGCATTCTCCGCTTTCCAATGATGGGAAACATAAGACCCATTTCGACAGGCACAAGACCAATGCGGCGCATTTAAGGGAACATCAATATTTTTGAACCGCGCATGAACGGCGGCCTCAGCAGCGGTTCAGGCACACGCGCTAAACTGGGCAGCAACAAGGACAGATTTCAACCTTCGGGGGCTTTCATGTTGTTGAGGCGCTTGACGATTACATGGCTGCTCATCGTCGGACTGGCGATTGTCGCTGGCCTGTTCGCTGACAGGAAACACGACACTTACCGCGACAAGACGGTCTTTGGCCCGCTGGCTTCCGTCCAGACCAAGCCGGGACAACGGCCATGATCGCCAACATCCGCTCCACGGCAGGGATAGCCCTGCGAGTATTCCTCTTCACCGCGATTTTCACCGGCCCGGCGGCGACCTTTGCCTATACACAAATTGGTCAGCACACCAAGATGAGCGGCATCGGGCTTGTGCTTTATGTCAGCCTGCAGCGAACCGTATAAACTGCTTCATTTTATGGTCATGGACTCTGCTATACTAGGCCATGACACAGCGAATCGAACAACCATTTCTCAATGAAATCAAAACACCGTCGCCGGTCGATCCGGAGGTGTTTACCGATGCCAGTGCGGCGGTTGCCGCCCTGCAAAAGCTTTACGAGCGCAATACGGGTTTTCTGCGCGATGCTTTCGAGAAAGTTGCGCGCGGTGAAATTCCGGCGCAGCGATACCGCGCCTTCTACCCCGAGATTTGCCTTTCCACATCGAGCTTCGCGCATGTGGATTCGCGTCTGGCCTATGGCCATGTTTCTACGCCGGGCGATTATTCCGCCACCATCACCCGACCCGATCTGTTCGATCATTATCTGAATGAACAGATCCGCCTGTTGATGCGCAATCACGGCGTGACGGTGACGGTGCGCGAATCATCCACACCGATTCCGATCCATTTTGCCTTCATGGAAGGCACCTATGTGGAGGCCTCGGTCGCCAGCGCCTTTCAGCATCCGCTGCGCGATCTGTTCGACGTGCCGGATCTGGCGGCCACCGACGACAAGATCGTCAATGCCGATTTCGAGCCAGCGCCCGGCGAACCGATGCCGCTTGCGCCCTTCACGGCACAGCGCATCGACTATTCGCTGCACCGGCTGGCACATTACACGGCGACCAGCCCGGCGCATTTCCAGAACTTCGTGCTCTTCACCAACTACCAGTTCTACATGGATGAGTTCTGCGCCTACGCCCGCGATTTGATGGCGCAAGGTGGCGGCGGTTATGAACAATTCGTGGAACCGGGCAACCTGATTACCCGTGCGGGCGAAACCGCGCCGAGCAGCGGCACCCCACTGGGACGCCTGCCGCAGATGCCCGCCTATCACCTGCAGCGCTCCGACCATTCCGGCATCACCATGGTCAATATCGGCGTCGGGCCTTCCAACGCCAAGACGATCACCGACCATATCGCCGTGCTGCGTCCGCATGCTTGGCTGATGCTTGGCCATTGCGCTGGCCTGCGCAACAGCCAGCAGCTCGGCGATTATGTGCTGGCCCACGCTTATATGCGTGAGGATCACGTTCTCGACGATGACCTGCCGGTCTGGGTTCCCCTGCCCGCGCTGGCGGAAATTCAGGTCGCGCTGGAAGAGGCGGTTGAAGAAATCACCGGCCTCGAAGGCTACGATCTCAAGCGCATCATGCGCACCGGCACCGTCGCCACCATCGACAATCGCAACTGGGAACTGCGCGACCAGCGCGGCCCGGTGCAGCGTCTTTCGCAGGCGCGCGCTGTTGCGCTCGACATGGAATCGGCCACCATCGCCGCCAACGGCTTTCGCTTCCGCGTGCCCTACGGCACCCTGCTCTGCGTCTCCGACAAGCCGCTGCATGGCGAGTTGAAGCTCCCGGGCATGGCCACCGAGTTCTACAAGCGGCAAGTGGCGCAGCACCTGCGCATCGGCATTCGTGCGGTGGAAAAAATCGCCGCCATGCCGGATGAAAGGCTGCATTCGCGCAAGCTCAGAAGCTTCTACGAGACGGCGTTCCAGTAGAAGGCAATAGGGCAGTAAGGCAGTAGGACAATATGTTGGTTGGCGACAACTGGCGCTCTTAACATACTGCCTTATTCCCCTACTCCCTTCCCTCCACCTTCCATCATCACGCCGTATTCCATCCCTAAAGGCATCTCATGTCGAAAAGCCGTGAGAATATCCCCTTCCTGTTGCTGCTTGCCGCCGTGGCGGTATCCGTCCCGCTCGTGCTGGGATTTCTCGGCGCGGTCCATCCGGCGCTCGATACATTTTCGCATTTTCGGGCGCATCTGGTGGTTCTGATGATCGTGCTGGCCCTGCCGCTGCTGTTCACCAAAATGCGGCGCGAAGGCGCGATGCTGCTGCTATTCGCCATCATGGCGCTCAGCACCACACTCGGCATGGCGCGTGATTTTCTGAGCGGCTCGGCGGGTGCGACGACGGCCCAAACAACGGGGCCGCGCTATAGCCTCGTTCAGATCAATCTGCGTGAGGATAATCCGGAGCCAAAGCGCATCTTGCAGATGATCGCCCGCGAAAAGCCGGACATCATCACCTATCAGGAAGCCAGCGAGCAGTGGACGCAATGGCTCGATATTCTTCAGGCGACCTATCCCTATCGCCTGCACTGCCGGAAAGACCCGCGAACCTGGGGCGTGGGTATTCTGTCCCGCCGTCCCTTCGTTGAAGGCGGTAAGCCTGTATGTATCGGTGACGGCGTGCTCGCCATCGCCCCCGTCGATCTCGGCGGCACGTATATCAACGTGGCGTCGCTGCATTTTTCATGGCCGTGGCCGCGCTGGCAGCCCTATCAGCTTGGCTTCATAGAACCGGGCCTGAAAGAATTGGCCGGGCCGACGATCATCACTGGCGATCTGAACGCCGTGGCGTGGAGCAACACCGTGCGCCGGGTCGAAGCTGCATCGAAAACGACACATATGACAGGCATCGGGGGTAGCTGGTTCCCCTCCTTCCTACCGGTGTCGCTGGCGCCTTATCTCGGCCTGCCCATCGACCAGGTTTTCACAAGCTCCGACATTGTTTCGCCCAAGGTTGCAGCCCGCGAAGACGCCGGTTCGGATCACCTGCCCGTTCGGCTGGACTTCTCCGTGCCAGCCCCCGTGCGCCCGGACGAAGACGAACCGGAAACGCAGTCCGTTATGCTTCAATAGAAAAAGGCGGTCTCGGACCGCCTTTTCGCATCACATGTTCACATAGACCGGTCCTTCGCCGCCTTGTGGCGGCACCCAGTTGATGTTCTGGTTCGGATCCTTGATGTCGCAAGTCTTGCAGTGCACGCAGTTCTGCGCGTTGATGACGAAACGAACATCCCTAGCGCTCGGGTCGGCAGCCGAATTACCGTCCTTGTCTACCCATTCATAGACGCCTGCCGGGCAATAGCGCGTCGATGGGCCAGCGAAAACATCGTGTTCCGACGTCGTCTGCAACTGCATGTCGCGGACTTGCAGATGGATCGGTTCGTTCTCGTCATGATTGGTGTTCGACAGGAACACCGACGACAGACGGTCGAAAGTCAAAACACCATCCGACTTCGGATAGTCGATCTTCTTGTGCTTTGCCGCCGGTTCGAGCGACTGCGCGTCGTTCTTGCCATGCTTGAGCGTGCCGAAGAACGAGAAACCGAACAGCTGGTTGGTCCACATGTCGAGACCGCCCAGAGCAACGCCGACTACCGTGCCGAACTTCGACCACAGCGGCTTGACGTTGCGGACCTTCTTCAGATCCTTGCCGATCAGGCTGGAACGCCAGCTGTTTTCGATCTCGACCGGCTCGTCATTGGCGCGACCGGCTGCGATGGCTTCCGCCAGCTTGTCGGCGGCAAGAATGCCGGACAGAACCGCATTGTGGCTGCCCTTGATGCGCGGCACGTTTACAAAACCTGCCGAGCAACCGATCAGCGCGCCGCCCGGGAAGGATAGTTTCGGCACCGACTGGAAGCCGCCTTCGGTGATGGCGCGTGCGCCATAGGACAGGCGCTTGCCGCCTTCGAAGACATCCCGGATCGCCGGATGCGTCTTGAAACGCTGGAATTCTTCAAACGGCGACAGATACGGGTTCTTGTAGTTGAGATGCAGCACAAAGCCGACCGCAACCATATTGTCTTCAAGATGATAGAGGAACGAACCGCCGCCGGTCTTCATGTCGAGCGGCCAGCCGAACGAGTGCTGCACCAGTCCCGGCTTGTGCTTGGACGGGTCAACCTGCCACAATTCCTTGAGGCCGATACCATATTTGCCCGGTTCCCGGCCTTCATCCAGCTTGAACTTCGAGATCAGCTGCTTGGCCAGCGAACCCCGCGCGCCCTCGCCGATCAGCGTGTATTTGCCGAGCAGCGCCATGCCGCGCGTATAGTTCGGCCCATGCGTGCCGTCGCGCTCGACGCCCATGTCGCCGGTGGCAACACCGATGACCGCGCCTTCGTCATTGTAGAGAACTTCGGTTGCGGCAAAGCCCGGATAGATTTCAACGCCCAGTTCTTCCGCCTTCGTGCCAAGCCAGCGGCAGACATTGCCGAGCGACACGATGTAATTGCCGTGATTGTTCATCAAAGGCGGCATGGCGAAGTTTGGCAAACGCACGGAACCCGCAGGCCCCAGCAACAGGAAATGATCGTCCGTCACCGGCGTCTTGAAAGGATGCCCCTCATCGTCGCGCCAATCCGGCAGAAGCTGGTCGATGCCCACCGGATCGACAACCGCGCCCGACAAGATATGCGCACCGACTTCCCCACCCTTTTCAAGGACCACGACGGAAAGCTCTGGATTGACCTGCTTCAGGCGGATCGCCGCTGCCAGACCCGCAGGGCCCGCGCCGACGATCACAACGTCAAATTCCATGCTCTCGCGTTCTGGAAGCTCCTGGTTCGCATGTTCTGGGGCTTCGGACATTCATCCCTCCGTTCGGTATGACATCGCCGTTTCACTACGATAGTGTCGATGATGCATCCAATTGTTTTTACGCATAAACCACTTGTGAATACCCATCAACCAGCGCATTGGCCAGTATTGGATGGCATTCGGTAGGATTTACCTGTTCCCGTCATTCGCCTTAACCTCTTACAGAGTTGGCCACCGTCGCAAATGCGTCCAATTGTCCAAAATCGGCGTCTGACCGCGTTTAATCATATTTACTTTGACGTAAACGTCAATTTCAATTGTTTGAAATCGGCGCGCCGGATTTTTTGTCGCGACCGGAGTGGTTTTCACCTCCCCGGCAAGCTTCCAGTGGTTAGCACTACAGTTGCAAATTCGTCACGCCGCGGTGAAACGAGGGATTTTCGAGCACCGGAGCACAGGAAATTGCTCGTTGCAGACCGGCATCACGAAGAATGCAACTGTAGTGTTAGTCGGCGGTTTGATCGTGAAAAGCGCGACGCGCTCTTGCATTCGCGGTCAAAATTCGCCACCTCATCTATTGAGGTACAAAATGACTGATGGCCGCGAGATACTGGATATGGAAGGCTTGCTCCGCTTCTATGCGGAAGCGGGCGTTGACATGCCGCTCTCGGAAACGCCGATTGACCGCTTTGCCGAGCCACTGCGTGCGCCCGCCGCACCACGACCGGACATGCAGGCTGCAGAGCGCCCTCGGCCGCCACAGCAGCAGCCCAACCAGCAAAGCCGTGCGCAAAACTGGCAACAACCCTCGCCCGCCGCAACCCCCTCGCCGGAAAGCAGACCTGTCCAAGCCGCGGCCGATGTGCCCGATACGGCCCAGATCGCTCTGGCCCGTGAGGCGGCGGCGCAAGCTGCGACATTGGACGAACTGCGCGAGAAGCTTGCGGCCTTTGACGGCTGCAATTTGAAATTCACCGCGAAGAACCTTTGCTTTGCCGATGGCGATCCTTTCTCCGACATTATGTTCATCGGCGAAGCGCCGGGACGGGATGAGGATATGGAAGGGCTGCCTTTCGTCGGCAAATCCGGCCAGCTTCTCAACCGGATGATCGAATCCATCGGTCTCAAGCGTGAAAGCGTTTATATCGCCAATACGATCCCCTGGCGTCCGCCGGGCAATCGCACGCCGACGCCGCTGGAAACCGAGCTTTGCCGCCCGTTCATCGAACGGCAGATCGAGCTTGCCGCGCCGAAAATACTTGTCGCGCTCGGCGGCCCGGCAGGCAAGGCGCTGACCGGCGCAACCGAGGGCATATTGCGGCTTCGCGGCAATTGGAAACTTCATCGCACGCCGTCGGGCATGGAAATTCCGGTTCTGCCGACATTGCATCCCGCCTATCTTCTGCGCACACCGGCACAGAAGCGTTTTGCCTGGCGTGACTTTCTGTCCGTAAAGTTGAAATTAGACGAATTACGCAATTGATATTCCGGCCTTTCGGTGTCATCGCCTCGCTTAGAGCGCGTTTCGATCTGATTGGATCAGATCGGCGCTCTAATTGTTTGTTTTAACGCGCATCTTTTCCGAAAACCGTTTCACACTTTTCGGGATGCGCTCATCAGAGCAATGCTTGTCACCAACATGCCGCAAACTTGTTCTATTTCGCCGCTTGCCAAAGCGCCAGACGGCGACAAGTAGCTTTAAAATCCAGACTTTTCCTTTCGGAGTACTTTATGGCTGGCCAGCTCCTGCCCATCGCCGCCCTGCTTGCAAGCACGTTCCTGATGCTGCTTGCCGGTGGGCTCGCGGGTATTCTTCTGCCGCTGCGCGGCGGAATGGAAGGCTGGTCCACCACGACGATCGGCTGGATGGGCACAAGCTATTCGCTGGCCTTCACCATCGGCTGCATCGTCGTGCCGCATCTGGTGCGGCGCGTCGGTCATGTGCGCGTGTTTTCCGCCCTACTGACATTGCTGTCGATGGCGCTGTTGTTTCATGCGCTCGTGGTCAGCCCGGTGGCCTGGATGATCTTTCGCGGCGTCGCGGGCTTTTCGCTCGCAGGCAGCTATATGATTATCGAAAGCTGGCTGAACGAGCGCGTGACCAATGAATCGCGCGGGCGCATTTTTTCGATCTATATGATCATCACCATGCTCGGCCTGATGTGCGGACAATATATTCTGCCCTTCGGCGATGCGATGACCCAGACGCTGTTCATCATCTGCGCGATCATCTATGCCAGCGCCCTGCTGCCGACTGCGCTGTCCAGCGCCCAGTCGCCAAACCCGCTCACACAGGTTTCGCTCGATATCAAGGGGCTTTACCGCCGTTCGCCCGCGGCTGCCGTCGGCTCGCTGATTGCCGGCATCGTCGCCGGTACGTGGAACTTTCTTGCCGCGATCTATGGCGAAATGAACGGTCTTTCGACCTTCGGCATTGCGACCATGCTGGCCTGCGCCATGATCGGCGGTGCAATCTTCCAGTATCCGCTCGGTCGCGCTTCCGACTTCGTGGACCGGCGTTATGTCATGGTGCTGGCCGGTATCGTCGGCTTCGCCTTGTCGATGGTCATGGTGCTGTTTCACCCGACCGCGCCCTATGCGATTTACGCGATGATGTTCCTGTTCGGCTCGGTGATCTATCCGATCTACAGCCTCAATGTCGCGCATGCCAATGACTATGCCGACGCCAGCGAATTCGTCAAAATCTCCGGCGGATTGCTGATCATCTACGGTGTGGGCAGCGTTGTGGGCCCCGCGCTTTCCGGTCCGCTGATGGATGCCATCGGCCCTTCCGGATTCTTCGTGACCATGGCCATCGCGTTTGGCGTTTACGGCCTGCATGCCTTCTGGCGCATTCGCAGGCTGCAACGCCCGGCGATCAGCGAACAGAAAACCGAGTACAAGTTCCACACGCCAGACGGCCAGTCCACGCCGGAAACCATGCAGCTTGATCCGCGCTCTGAAGGACCGCAGGAAACGACGAGCTGATCTTTACTGCCCCTGCGGCGCGTTGACCTTATGCGGTTCGAGCGCGAGCTTGTGTTCGCGATAGATGATGAAACCCCCAGCCGCCATAACGATGACGCTGCCAACGAGCATTTCCAGCGTCGGCACATCGCCAAACAGCAGAAAGCCGATAAACAGGCCAAGCAGCATCGACGTATATTCAAATGGCGCGATGGTGGACATCGGCGCATGCCGGTAGCATTCGGTCAGCAAAATCTGCGCGATACCGCCCGCAAAACCGGCACCGACAAGCAGAGCCAGTTGCGTCCAACTGGGCACGACCCAGCCAAAAGGCAGGCTGACCAGCGCAATGACGCTTGCCGAGAGCGAAAAATAGATCACGATTGTTGCCGTGCGTTCTGTCTGCACCAGACGCCGCACCAGCAGCATGGCGATGGCGGATGTAAAAGCCGCGCCCAATGCGGCCAACGCTCCAATCGCCTCATCCTGGCCGACATTGCCTTGCGAAAACAGTGTCATTCGCGGCCAGATAATCACCAGCACGCCGAACAGGCCGACCAGCACCGCGCTCCAGCGATAAAACCGCACGACTTCATGCAGAATGATCGCGCTGAGAATCACCGTGATCAGCGGCGAGGCATAATTGATGGCGATTGCTTCGGGCAGCGGCAGTTTCATCAGTGCAAAGAAGCTCATCGTCATGGAACAGACACCGACCAGCCCCCGCCAGAAATGGCTGAAACCGTGCTGCGTTCGAAACGCGCCGGAAAGCTGCCCGCGCCATTGCAGATAGAGCAGAACGGCAATCACCGCGAAAAAGGACCGGAAGAAAATCAACTGCCCGAGCGGCACGCCATCAGCGGCCTTGAGCATTGTGGACATGCCCACGAAGACGGCAACGGAAGCAATCTTGAGACCGATACCGAGCATCGGATTTGAATCAAGCCCTGCCGCCTCAACAGCTGCGCTCGCATGAGCGTTCACGATGCAATTCCCCGCATATACCGCGTAAAACTTGCGGCCAAAGAGTATGATCACATTGTTTTCTTATGCCTGTTTGCCATGAACTGCCAGTGATAGCGTTGGGTTCGGCAAATTTATTTGCCAAGCGCTCGTTTCTTGTCGTTTGGGCAAAAGCCGGGTACGAATCCAGCACAAGACTTCACAGAAAGAGTTCCGCGATGCGTACAGAAACCGGCCAGACATTCCGTCTCGAAGATTACCGCCCGACGCCTTACGCGATACCGGAAACAAAGCTCGACTTCACACTAGAGCCTGAGAAAACCATTGTCCGCGCCGCGCTGACCATCGAGCGCCGCCCAGACACCGCGCCCGGCACGCCGCTGGTCCTCAATGGGGACGAACTCAAGCTCGTCAGCCTCGCCATCAATGGCACGCCGCTTGCCGATAACAGCTACGCCGCGACGCCCGATCTCCTGACCATCAGCGACCTGCCGGAAGGTGAGCGCTTCACGCTGGAAATCGTCACCGCCGTCAACCCGACGACCAACCGCCAGCTGTCAGGGCTTTATCGCTCCAGCGGCGTCTATTGCACGCAATGCGAGGCGGAAGGTTTTCGCCGCATTACCTATTATTATGACCGGCCCGACGTGCTTTCCGTCTATACGGTGCGTGTCGAAGCCGACCGCGAAGCCGCGCCGATCCTACTTGCCAATGGCAATCCGATTGAAAGTGGAACGACGGAAGGCAATGCCGACCGGCATTTTGCCGTGTGGCACGATCCGCATCCGAAGCCGTCCTATCTCTTCGCTCTCGTCGCCGGTTCACTTGGTGTGGTGAAGGATCATTTTACAACCGCTTCCGGTCGCCCGGTCGATCTGGCCATCTATGTCGAACATGGCAAGGAGAAGCGCGCGCTTTACGCGATGGATGCGCTGAAGCGCTCCATGCAGTGGGACGAGGAAAGGTTCGGTCGCGAATATGATCTCGATGTTTTCAACATTGTCGCCGTGTCGGATTTCAACATGGGCGCGATGGAAAACAAGGGCCTCAATGTCTTCAACGACAAATATGTGCTGGCCGATCCGGAAACCGCGACCGATGTGGATTATGCCGGCATCGAGGCCGTCATCGCGCATGAATATTTCCACAACTGGACCGGCAATCGCATCACCTGCCGCGACTGGTTCCAGCTTTGTCTGAAGGAAGGGCTGACCGTCTATCGTGATCATGAATTCTCCGCCGATCAGCGCTCCCGTCCGGTAAAGCGCATCGCCGAAGTGAAGATCCTGAAGGCGCAGCAGTTTCCGGAAGATGGCGGCCCGCTTGCCCATCCGGTGCGCCCGCGCGAATATCGCGAAATCAACAATTTCTACACGGCGACGGTCTATGAAAAAGGCTCGGAAGTCGTCCGGATGATCCGCACGATCATCGGACCAGACCTGTTCCGCAAGGGAATGGACCTCTATTTCGAGCGCCATGACGGCGATGCAGCCACCATCGAAGATTTTATCCAGGTTTTTGCCGACGTCTCCGGGCAGGATTTCTCACAATTCGCGCTGTGGTACGATCAGGCCGGCACGCCGCGCGTGGAAGCGGATTTCGATTACGATGCGAAAGCCGAAACCTTCACCGTCCGCCTGCGCCAATCGCTGGCACCGACACCCGGCCAGCCGGTAAAAAAGCCGATGCATATTCCAATCGCATTCGGCCTTGTGGGGCCGGATGGCGAGGATATGACATACACATCCGTTGAAGGCGGCGATGTGCATGACAATGTCATTCACCTGCGCCGCTCATCGGAGGCTATTGTTTTCTACGGCATCCAGGCGCGCCCGGTTCCTTCACTGCTGCGCGGCTTTTCCGCGCCGGTCAATCTCACCTCCCCGCTTTCCGAACAGGACCTGACATTCCTCGCGCTGAACGACAGCGATCCGGTTGCGCGCTGGCAGGCCATGAACAGCATTCTCACCCGCGCCCTGCTTGATGGCGCCAAGCGCATTCGCGGCGGCCATGAGCCGGAGCTGAATGCCAAAATTGTTGAGCTGGTCGGTCGCGTCGCATCCGACGAGACCCTCGACCCGGCATTCCGCGCGCTCTGCCTGACCTTGCCCAGCGAAAGCGACGTGGCCCGTGAAATGGGTGATAATGTCGATCCCGACGCTATTCTCGCCAGCCGCGACCATCTGATCGCTGCGATTGGATCGGCCTATGCGGCTGATTTCGCCGGGCTTTACGACAGCCTCAAGCAGGCCGGCGCTTTCACACCCGATGCGGAAGCAGCAGGCAAGCGCGCCTTGCGCAATGCGCTGCTCGATTATCTGAGCCGCCACGAAGGCAACCAGCATCGCGCCGCCCTGCAATATGCAGATGCCGACAACATGACCGACCGCTTTGCCGCGCTGACCGTTCTGGTTCACCGCTTCGGCGATACGGATGAAGCGCGGGAGGCCTTGTCCAGCTTCGAACAGCGCTTCGGCAGCGATGGCCTTGTCATGGACAAGTGGTTCAATGTTCAGGCGACCCGCCCCGGCGAACATGCGCTGAAAACCGTGTGCCAGCTTGGTGCCCATCGCCTGTTCTCGCTCGACAATCCAAACCGCGTGCGCTCGCTGATCGGCTCCTTTTCGGCTTCGAACCCAACCGGTTTCAATCGCAAGGACGGCGCGGCCTATATGTTCTTCGCCGAGACTATCCTCGCTATCGATCCGGAAAACCCGCAGCTTTCTGCGCGACTTTTGACCTCAATGCGGTCCTGGCGGTCGCTCGAAGAAACGCGGCGCGAACATGCCCGCGCCGCTCTCGCCCGTATATCGGGTACGTCAAATCTTTCTACCGACCTGCGAGACATCGTGGATCGCACTCTCGCCTGATTCGCGAGCGACGATCCGACTAACCTGATTCGCTCCTGCCGGCAGCTGTTCCGCGGCTGGCAGGGTGAACAGCTATGTCCTCCCGCTCCGCTCTGGCAGGCTGCGGAAGCGGCCCTGTTTTTCGCGAGTCTTTTCATGGATTTAGAACAGCCGGCTGACGAACTGATTCCGGATAAAGGATTGAGATTCATAAGAAAATTAATGGCGAGGCGCGGTCTTTTTTACGTCTCGTTAACGAAATCGCTGGACAGCGCGAATCACTTTTGATTCATTGAATGCATTCGGAGGTGGCGTATTCCGAATCACTTCACTCGCAGGCATTTCACGAGGGACCATCAGATGGCGAGCACCGACGCGTATGGCGCGCCGGCGGGGACGCATTGCGAATCCGGTCGGAAGAGAAGGAAAGGCAAGGTCTCTGGCCATGTCCGCCTTCTCGCTGGCCCAGCCTATGGCAAATTCATCTCGATGGAACCGATTTTACGCCGCCTTGTTCCCGCGCTGATCATCATCTTCCTCGTTATTCTGGGCGTTGCCCGCGTGTTTTCCATGCTGGCCTGGCATGAGGATATCGAACAGCAGCACAAGGCTTCGCTGTCGGCTGCGACCGCCAATCTGGCGCAGATGATCGAGCGCGTCGCGAACGGCACCAATGCAGGCGCGCAGCTTTCCGCCAAGGACATTCAGGACACCATTGCCGAGTTTCGCTCGCGCGGTCTCTCCTCCCCGGGAATGACCGTTGCCGTGATCGACGGTCAATCGTCAGTCGTGGCCGCCTCCGGCCCCCTGGACGATCTCACCGGCAAGCCGATTGATACCATATTGTCAGAAGCGCAGCCGCTGTTTCTCTTTGCCGAACGCGCAGGCGTGCTGAAAATTCTTTTGCAGGGTGAAGCCGCCTATGGCGCCTTGTCCAAGCCGCTGACCGCGCCCTATTCCATCATCGCGACGGAAGCGGAGAATACGATTTTTGCCGAATGGCGGCGCGCCGTGTCGCTCAATGTCACGCTCTATGCGGGCACCACCGGCGTCATGTTCGCCATTCTCTACGCCTATTTCAGTCAGGCGGCGCGCGCACGCGAAGCCGACGACCTTTCCAATCAGATCCAGCGCCGGATCGATCTGGCCATGGCGCGCGGACGCTGTGGCCTGTGGGACTGGGACATGGCGCGCGGGCGTATCTACTGGTCGCGCTCCATGTACGAGATGCTGGGCTATGAAGCGCAGGATGCGGTGCTGCCGTTCAGCGATGTCGCTGCAATCATCAATCCTGAAGACGGCGACCTCTATTCTCTCGCCGAGCAGGCGGCGGCTGGCGACTTCTCCCATGTGGACCGCGTGTTCCGTATGCGTCATGCTGACGGGTCTTGGGTCTGGATGCGGGTGCGCGCCGATATTGCCGCTGAAGGCGACCTGCATCTGGTCGGGATTGCTTTTGACGTCAGCGAGCAGCACCGCTTTGCGGAAGCGACAGCAGAAGCCGACATGCGCATTCGCGAAGCCATCGAGAACATCTCGGAAGCCTTCATCCTCTGGGATTCCAATAACCGTCTGGTGATGGCGAATTCGAAGTTCAGCGAATATGCGGGCCTGCCGGTCTGGACGCTGAAGCCGGGCGTACCGCGCAATGAAGTCGACGCCCACACGCGTCCGTTCACATTCGAACGCCGCATGGCCAACGAACACAACCGCGCAGGCGGGCAGACTTTCGAGCGCCAGCTCAGCGACGGTCGCTGGCTGCAAGTCAACGAACGCCGCACGCAGGATGGCGGTCTCGTTTCCATCGGCACCGACATTACCCAGCTCAAGCTGCATCAGGAACGTCTGGTGGATAGCGAACGCCGTCTGATGGCGACCATTCACGATCTGTCGATTGCCCGTAAGGGCGAGCGCGACCGCGTGCGCGAACTGTCCGAACTTGCCCGCAAATACGGTCAAGAAAAGGAACGCGCCGAAGCGGCGAACCGCGCCAAGTCGGAATTCCTCGCCAATATGTCCCATGAGCTGCGCACGCCGCTCAATGCGATCATCGGCTTTTCGGAAATGATCCAGGCGGGCACGTTCGGGCCGCTCGGCTCCGACCGCTACGAGGAATATATCAACGACATTCACACCAGCGGTAACTTCCTGCTGAACGTCATAAATGACATTCTCGACATGTCGAAAATCGAGGCCGGTCATTTCTCGCTCGACCGCGAGCAGATTGATCTCTGCCCGCTCATCAATGAGACGGTGCGCATGATTTCACTGCAGGCCGACGAGAAGAACATCACGGTCGAGACACGGATCGAAGACGCCATGCAGCTCTATGCCGACCGCCGCGCGGTCAAGCAGGTGCTGATCAATCTCCTGTCCAATGCGGTCAAATTCACGTCGCATAACGGGCATATCACAGTGCGCGCCCGCAAGACCGGATCGGCCCTGTTCATGACCATTCAGGACACGGGCGTCGGTATTCCGAAGTCCGCATTGAAAAAAATCGGCCAGCCGTTTGAACAGGTCGAAAACCAGTTCACCAAAACCCATAGCGGGTCGGGGCTTGGTCTCGCCATCACCCGCTCGCTGGCGGAACTGCATGGCGGCTGGCTGCGCATCCGCTCAACCGAAGGTGTCGGCACGGTGGTTGCGGTCAGCATACCCGACCGCAAGGCGGTGCAGATCAGCGGGCACAGCAGCGCCGCAATCCACGCGGCGTAAATTTAGACGCTAACGAACTTCTCAAAGCTCGCGCGGACTTCCTTCGCCAGTTCGGTCAGATGATGTTCAACGCGCTTGATATCCGGCATATCGGCAGCGCGACAGAGAAGATCGATCATACCCGGAATGAACTCGTCTCGCGGGGCATCGCTTCCAAGGCATAAGCGAATGGTCTGGCTCAAATTCGTGTAAAGCCGATGCGCCTCGACCAGACTGTCGGCAAGGGCCGGTTCCGCATAGGCCGGATCGAGCGAAGCCAGAACCTCTTCCGTTCCCAGCGGACGCGGCTTCTTCGTCACTTTTCCGGTCAGCACCGCGAATTGCGCGATGAATTCCAGATCGACAATGCCGCCGGGCTTCAGCTTGAAGTCCCAGTCATCACGCGGAGGCTTTTCCTGATAGATCAGGTCGCGCATTTCGCGCACGTCCTTGGCGATCTTCTTCACATCGCGCGGCGCTGACAGCACTTCGTCGATTTCCGCCGTGATATGCGCAATAAAATTTTCGTCGCCATGGATCGGGCGCGCCCGCGTCAGCGCCATATGCTCCCAGGTCCAGGCTTCGGTGCGCTGATATTTGCCGAAGGATTCGATATGGGTAGCGACGGGCCCCTTGTTGCCCGAAGGGCGCAGCCGCATGTCGACTTCATAAAGCACGCCCTCCGCCGTCGGGGCGGACAGTGCGGCGATCAGGCGCTGCGTCAGGCGAATATAATATTGCGAGGGGGCGAGCGGCTTTTCCCCGTCCGATTCATCGGCATCCGTGTCGTGATCGTAAAGCAGGATCAGATCGACATCGGAGCCTGCGGTCAGTTCACGACTGCCGAGCTTACCCATGGCAAGCAGCGCCACCTTCGCACCTTTGACCTTGCCATGGCGGCGCTGCAACTCGGCTTCCACAGCCTCGAATGCCTTGCCGATCATCAACTCCGCCAGATCGGAAAAAGCGCGCCCGGCGCGCACGCCGTCTATCGCGCTCGTCAGCAGGCGAATGCCGATCAGGAAACGATGCTCTGCCGCGAAGATGCGCAGCCGATCCAGCACTTCCTCGTAGTCGGTCGCGGCCCCGAGAAAGACGCGCAACCTTTCTTCCAAATAGGAGCGGGTCGGCATTTCTGAAAAGATTGCCGGATCGAGCAGGCCATCGAACACATGCGGATTGCGCGTGATGATTTCGGCCAGCCGTGGCGCGGCGCTCATGATCATCACAAGCAGATTGAGCAGGCGCGGGTTGGATTGCAGCAGGCTGAAAAGCTGGATGCCCGCCGGCAATCCTTGCAGGAAACTGTCAAAACGCAACAGCGATTCGTCGGCGCGTTTGGTCTCGGCAAAGGCGTTGAGGAGCGCGGGCGTCAGCTCGGTCAGGCGCTCGCGCGCTTCCGCCGACTGGGTGGCGCGATAGCGCCCAAAATGCCAGGTGCGGATGACGCGGCAGATGTCGCTCGGGCGTTCATAGCCCATGGCGGCAAGCGTCTCCAGCGTACCCGGATCGTCCACATCGCCGGTGAAGACGAGATTGCCCGTCGAGGTGCCAAGCTCCGGCGCCTGCTCGAACAGGGCTGCATAGTGCTTTTCTACGATCTTGAGCGCGTCGAGGAAAACATCGGAAAACTGCGCCGGATCGGCATAGCCCATCATATAAGCGACACGGGCAAAGCCTTCATCGTCTTCAGGAAGGATATGGGTCTGCTCGTCGGCAATCATCTGGATGCGGTGTTCCACATCGCGCAGGAAGTAATATTCCTTGGACAGCGCATCGCGCGCCTTCTCCGTGATCCAGCCGCGCTCCGCCAGCTGGCCGAGCATCGGCACAGTCTGGTTGCCGCGCAGTTCCGGAAAGCGTCCGCCAGCGATCAGCTGCTGCGTCTGGACGAAAAACTCGATCTCGCGGATACCGCCGCGACCGAGCTTCACATTGTGCCCGCGAACGGCAATGTCACCGTGGCCCTTATGGGCGTGGATTTGGCGCTTGATCGAATGAACATCGGCAATCGCCGCATAATCGAGATATTTGCGCCAGACATAAGGGGAAAGCTCCGCCAGCACCTGACGGCCAGACGCACGGTCCCCAGCGACGGGCCGCGCCTTGATCATGGCAGCGCGCTCCCAGTTCTGGCCGCGCCCTTCGTAATAATGCAGCGCCGCGCCGACGGGAATCGCAAGCGGTGTCGAGCCCGGGTCGGGTCGCAAGCGAAGATCGACGCGGAAGACGTAGCCGTCCGCCGTGCGATCCTGAAGGATGCGGACTAGACGCCGCGTCAGGCGCGAAAACGTGTCCACGCATTCATAAGGATCGCCGATGGCTGGTTTGGTTTCGTCGATGAAGACGATCAGGTCGATATCGGAGGAATAGTTCAGCTCTCGCGCGCCGAATTTGCCCATGCCCAGCACGATCCAGCCGCAATCCTTGTCGGGCTTGTTCCTGTCGGGCAGCTTGATTTTGCCAGCCGCATCCGCATCGCGCAGCAAAAAGTGTACGGCAGCACCGGTGCAGGCCTCGGCCAGATCGGTCAGCCAGCCGGTGGTGGCTTCCGTATTGAAAATTTGGGCCAGATCACACAGCGCGATCAGCACATGCGCTTCGCGTTTGAAGCGGCGCAGATCGGTCATCAGCGAAGCTTCGCTTGCGCCCTCCTCCATGCCGCATAGCGAAACCGCCGTGAGAATATCGTGCAGCGCGCTTTCGGGCGAAGCAGACACGATACGGCTCAGAATTGAGGGATGCCGGGTCAGCGCCTCGCGAATGAACGGCGACAGATCGAGTACCGCCGACAGGAAGGCCGAAGCTTTCTGCGTTTCCAGCAGCGCCGCAACTTCTGAAAGTTCGTCTTCACGAGCCCGCTCTATCAGGTCAACAAGGAAGGATCGCGCCCGATCAGCATCGAGCGGCGTCAGCGCACAAAGGTCTCTCTCGAAAAACAGTGCCTTTGTATCGTCAGCCGCCATGATCCCCTCATTGAACTATGCTTATTTCACATCGCCCTGCGGCAGCGGAAATTCCAGAACAGCACGCAGTCCCGGTTCGTTGCTTTCAAGACGAAGCGCGCCACCGTGCAACTTCATGACCGCCTTGGCAAGACTCAAACCGAGACCGGAACCCGGCTGTGTGCGGCTTTCCTCCAGACGCACGAAACGTTCGGTCGCCTGTTCGCGCTTGTCCTCGGGGATACCCGGCCCATTATCGGCCACGGTGATCCGCACCCAATTGGCGTCGCGCTCCATGGCAAGCGACACATTGGCCTCGCGCTCCTCGCCACCGGCATATTTGATCGCATTGTCCACGAGATTGGAAACCGTCTGGCCGACCAGTTCGCGGTTGATATGCAGCACCACCTCGTCCAAAGCGCCAAGTGTCAGCTTGACATTCGCATCTTCCGCGACAGGCTCGTACATTTCCGCCACATCCCGCACGATGGGCGCGACGGGCAAGTCTTCAAGGTTTTCCGTCGAATAACCGGCTTCCAGACGCGAAATCATCAGGATGGCGTTGAAGGTGCGGATCAGCTGATCCGACTCACCGATAATATCTTCAAGCGCCCCGCGATATTCGCGCCCGGCCTTCTTGCCCGCCAATGCTTCCTCGGCGCGATTGCGCAGCCGGGTCAGCGGTGTCTTGAGGTCGTGAGCGATATTGTCGGAAACCTGCTTCAGCCCTTCGTTCAGCTCCAATATGCGGCCGAGCATAACGTTCAGATTGCCCGAAAGCCGGTCGAATTCATCACCGGAACCGTTGACCGGCAGACGCCCTGTCAGGTCGCCATCCATGATACGTTGCGAAGCCTTGGACACGTCATCGATACGCTTCAAGGCGCGGCGTCCGACCACGAGCCAGATCAAAAGCGCGCCTGCGCCCATGATGCCAAGCGCCAGCATCAGCGAACTACGGATAATATCGCGGAAGCGTTCCGGCTCGCCAAGATCTCGCCCGACCAGCAGGCGCATGCCGTTCGGCAGCGCGATCACCACGGCGACGGCGCGATGTTCGCTCTCTGTCCCCTGCTCGCCATAGCGCTTATAGACGAAAGCGCGCTCGACAATTCCGTCCGTATCCAGCACGCCGGGTTCCACGCTTTCGACATTTCCGGCCAAAATACGTCCCGTCGGATCGGCGACAAGATAGAGGTAAGCGCCGGGCTGGCGCGACCGATAATCGATGGTGCGCACGAGCTGCGGAATGCCGCCCCGCGCATAGCTCTTGCCGATGCTCGCCACTTCTTCGCCCAACGCTTCCTGGGTCTGGGCGGTGAGGATCGAAGCCGACAGATTGGTCATATAGAAGACCAGAGCGACAGCGCCGACAACGAAGAGAAGCAGATAGAGAGCCGAAAGGCGCACCGCCGTGGTGCGCATAAGCGCAGAAAACCGGCCCATCAGTCCACCTTGGCGGCGGTCTGTTTGGTACGCCCGGCCTTCAGCATATAACCCGCCCCGCGCACCGTATGAAGCAGCGGGCCGTCAAAGCCCTTTTCAATCTTCGAGCGCAGGCGCGAAATATGCACGTCGATCACATTGGTTTGTGGGTCGAAGTGATAATCCCAGACATTTTCGAGCAGCATGGTACGGGTCACAACCTGACCGGCATGGCGCATCAGATATTCGAGAAGACGGAATTCACGCGGTTGCAGCGTGATATCGACATCCTGACGGCGCGCGGTGTGCGCAAGCCGGTCGAGTTCGAGATCGCCGACGCGATAGATCGTATCAGCCTCACGCGGGCTGGAACGGCGTTGCAACACTTCCACGCGCGCCAGCAGTTCGGAAAATGCATAAGGCTTGGTCAGGTAATCGTCGCCGCCGGCGCGAAGGCCCGTCACGCGGTCATCGACTTCACCGAGCGCAGACAGAATCAGCACCGGCGTTTCCATGCCCTTGGCGCGCAGGCCCGCCACAACGGAAAGTCCGTCGCGCTTCGGCAGCATACGATCCACAACCAGCACGTCATAATTGCCGTTTTCCGCCAGGGCGTAGCCGGTCTCGCCGTCACCGGCGATATCTGCCGAATGTCCGGCTTCACTGAAAGCTTTCTCCAGATAACGAGCAGCTTCGCGGTCATCTTCAATAACGAGAATTTTCATGGCGCCACTTATAAATTACATTCGGTGATATAGCACATCCCGAAAAGTGTAAGACGGTTGTCGGATAAGATGTGCGTAAACAAAACTTAGAGCGCAGATCTGAAGCTATCAGATCGAAACGCGCTCTAAGGGGATGCCAGGCAGTTACCCGCCTGGCATCCGGTAGTTTCAGAGGTTCTCGCGGAAGCCGTTCATCATCCCTGATCGATCGGCAGGGCCACGAAGCGGCTCTGATCGTTGCTCTGCAATTGCAGAAGCACAGCCTTGCGACCCGACTTGGAGGCTTCGCTGATGGCGTTGTTGATGTCCTTGGCAGTCTTCACAACCTGATTGTTGACGCTGACGATGACATCGCCGGAGCGAACACCGCGATCAGCAGCGTCGCTGTCGGGATCGACATCGGTGACGACCACCCCGTCACCATCTTCCGATGGCGTGACTGTCAGACCATAGCTGTCGAGCGTTTCGCTCTGCTGGCCGCCCTTGTCTTCATCCGTCGTGCCACCGGCCTGCTTCAGATCCTGCGGCATGGCTTCGATGGTCACGCTGATTTCTTCAGCCTTGTTCTTGCGCCAGACACTGAGAGCCGCCTTTTCGCCCGGATTGATACCGGCAACCTTGCGGGCCAGATCACGGGGGTCCTGAACCGGCTCACCATTCACCGCGGTGATCACGTCACCGGACTGAATGCCAGCCTTGGCCGCCGGACCATCCTTCTGCGGCGAAGCGACGATTGCACCCTTTTCCTCGGCCAGACCAAGCGAAGCGGCGATATCCTTGGTCACCGGCTGTATCTGTACGCCGATCCAGCCGCGTTCAACCGAGCCCTTCTTGATGAGCTGATCGACGACCTGCTTTGCAGTGCCCGACGGGATTGCGAAGGCGATACCGACGCTGCCGCCCGAAGGCGAGAAGATGGCGGTGTTGATACCGACAACCTGACCGGACAGGTTGAAAGCCGGGCCACCCGAGTTGCCCTTGTTCACGGCCGCATCGATCTGGATGAAATCGTCGTAAGGACCGGCGCCGATGTCACGGCCACGGGCCGAAACGATACCCGAAGTCACCGTACCGCCGAGACCGAACGGATTTCCGACTGCGACAACCCAGTCGCCAACGCGAACCTGATTGTCATCGCCAAAAGCGACATAGGTGAACTTGCGCTTGGCGTCATCGACCTTCAGAACAGCGAGGTCGGTGCGCGGATCGGTACCGATCAGCTTGGCGTCCAGTTCAGTGCCGTCATCCATGACGACGCTATAAGCATCCCCGTCTGAAACGACGTGGTTGTTGGTGACGACATAACCATCTTCAGAGATGAAGAAACCGGAGCCCTGTGCATAGGGGCGCTCATGGCCTGGTCGGCCCGGGCGTTTGCCGGGGCCACGGCGGCTATCTGGACGCGCATCGCCACGCGGCGGCTCCATGCCGAAATCACGGAAGAAGCGCTTCAACGGATGATCGTCTGGAAGCTGGTCGAAGCCGCGCGCGCCGAAATTCTGACCGCCACGGCTGTCGGCTTCCTGCACATTCTTCTTCACGGTCACGCTGACAACCGCCGGACGCACCTTTGCCACCAGATCCGCGAAGCCGACAGACTGCTGCGGCGGCGTCACCTGCACAGCTTCCGCGCGGGCATCATTGAGTGCGCCAAGCGGGCCAGTCGCGACGAACGCGCCGGCAAGTGCAGCGCAAACTGCGACGGCTGCAACGCTTTTGCGGTAATGGGAATTGCTAGCTCTGGACATCTATTTCTCCTTACGAGCGGTAATCCGGCCTTCGCTCTCGTCTCGGGAAACGAGGCCTGTAAATCCTTTATAGAGCGCAAGATAGTTAGAGCTACCTTACCGCTCAATTTCCGCAAGATGAAAGTTTCGTAAGGTTCGGCGCAAGCGGGGGAGAAAATCGCTCATAAATATATAAAATTATTTATTATTCAGAAGACGGGCGAGTTCGGCTTTTTCGCTTTCAGAAAGAGGCTGCGCCGCTTGCCCAAGCCTGCGCCGCTGACGAAACGCAAAGGCGAGCGCCACAGCGCCGATCAAAAGCACGATAACCGGGAACCCCCAAAGCAGAACGGTACGGGCCGACAGGCGCGGCTTCAACAGCACGAACTCACCATAACGGGCGACGACAAAGTCCAGCACCTCATCGTCCGTATCGCCTGCTTTCAGTCGATCACGAACCAAAAGGCGCAGATCGCGGGCAAGCTCCGCATTCGAATCATCAATGGATTCGTTCTGACACACCATGCAGCGCAACTCGCCGGAAATGGTGCGGGCGCGCTTTTCAAGCGCCGGGTCGGGCAGAACCTCATCCGGATTGACAGCAAACGCCGCCGTGCCCTGAAACGCCAGAACAATGGCGAGTGCACATATCGCGAAGAGTTTGCGCATCTTCATGCTGCGGCCTCCGCTTCCTGCGGCGAGGCCTTGCGCTTGGACGCAGGCGCGCCAACGCGCAGGCGGCGGTCGGCGAGCGAAAACAGGCCACCCAGCATCATGACCAATGCGCCATACCAGATCAGCGTCACCTGCGGCTTCCACCAGATGCGAACCACCACTGAACCGTCACCCGGCTCATCGCCCAGCGCCACATAGACCTGACTGAACCAGAGCGTGCGAATGCCCGATTCTGTCGTCGGCATCTGGCGTGCCGGGAAAAAGCGCTTGGATGGCTCTATCCGGCCAAGATCGCGCGCGCTGGAATCGAGTAACGTGAACGTGCCGCGATTTTCCGTGAAGTTCGGACCGGTCAAAGGCCGAAGCCCCTCGAACCGCAATGTGTAGTCCTGAACCTTCACCGTATCGCCCGCACGCATGATGAGCACGTTTTCCGTACCGAAGGTCGTAACGCTGACGATGCCGAGCAGCGTCACGCCAAGACCGATATGCGCCAGCGCCGTTCCGAAAACGGAGCGCGGCAGGCTCTTGAACCGCGCCCAGGCCTTTGTTGCCGATACCTTGCCGATACCGGCTTTCTGCACCAGATCGGTGAGGCTGCCGAAAATGAGCCAGGCGGCGAGACCGATGCCGCAAGCGGCCAGCAGCGATTTGGCCGATGTGGTCCAAAGCACGATACCGGCAACTGCCAGCGCCAAAGCGAAAGCCGTCATCAAGCGCTGGGCAACGCCGTAAAGGTCGCCGCGTTTCCAGGCCAGAAGCGGACCGAACGGCACCGCTAACAGAAGCGGAATCATCAGCGGGCCGAAGGTCATGTTGAAGAACGGCGCACCGACGGAAATCTTTTCGCCGGTCATGACTTCCAGCAGCAGCGGATAAAGCGTGCCGATCAGAACGGTCGCAGCGGCGGTGGTCAGGAACAGGTTGTTGAAGACCAGCGCCCCTTCCCGCGAAATAGGATGAAAAATGCCGCCAGCCGTCAGGCTCTGGACGCGAAGCGCGAAGAGCGACAAAGAACCACCGATGAAAATGGCGAGAATGGCCAGAATGAAAAGCCCGCGCCCTGGATCCGTCGCGAAACTATGCACGGAGGTCAGCACACCGGAACGCACGAGGAAGGTTCCGAGTAGCGATAGCGAGAAAGTCAGGATCGCCAGCAGCACGGTCCAGATTTTCAGCGCCGAGCGCTTTTCCATGACCAGCGCGGAATGCAGCAAGGCGGTGCCAACCAGCCATGGCATGAAGGATGCGTTTTCGACCGGGTCCCAGAACCACCAGCCGCCCCAGCCGAGTTCGTAATAGGCCCAGTAGGAACCCATTGCGATACCGCCGGTCAGGAACATCCAGGCCACCAGCGTCCATGGGCGCACCCAGCGCGCCCAGGCCGCATCGAGACGGCCTTCCAGAAGTGCCGCAACCGCAAAAGAGAAGCAGACCGAAAAGCCGACATAGCCGAGATAAAGCAGCGGCGGATGAATGGCGAGGCCGATATCCTGCAAGATCGGATTGAGATCGCCGCCTTCCATCGGAGCCGGAAGGATGCGCGTGAAAGGGTTCGACGTGAAGATGATGAAGGCCAGAAAGGCCACCGCGATCCAGCCCTGCACCGCCAGAACATTGGCGCGCAAAGTTTCAGGCAGGTTGCCGGAAAATGCTGCGACCAACGCGCTGAAAAGCGTCAGGATGAACACCCACAACAGCATAGAGCCTTCGTGGTTTCCCCAGACACCGGTGATCTTATAGAGAAGCGGCTTTTGCGAATGCGAGTTTTCGACGACGTTCAGAACCGAAAAGTCGGACACGACATAGGCATGGACCAGCACCGCTGAGGACAGGACGACCAGCGCGAAGACCGCAAGCGCCGTGGGCACCGCCACCGACATGAGTTGCGTGTCGCGTCGGCGGGCACCGATCACCGGCACGACCGACTGAACAATCGACAGAGCCAGCGCCAGCACCAGAGCAAAATGGCCGATCTCGACAATCATAGGCAGTCTCCCGGCATAATTATTTGCCTTCCCACACGCCTTTGGCCTTCAGGCTGTCGGCAAGGTCTTTGGGAACATAGTTCTCGTCATGCTTGGCAAGCACATTGTCAGCGCGGAAAACGCCGTCTTGTCCGAAATGGCCTTCAGCCACCACGCCCTGCCCTTCACGGAACAGATCTGGCGGAATGCCTTCGAACACCACTTTCACGGTCTTGATCGTATCGGTGACGGTGAAGCGCAGCTCGCTGCCTTCCCGGCTGACCGAGCCTTCCTCGACCAGACCACCCAGACGAAAACGAGAACCGGACGTCAATTCCTGTTCAGTCAGGTCGGCGGGCGTGCGGAAGAACCGGATGTCCTGATTGAAGGCCATCAACATCAGCCCCACCGCCACCGCCAGAACCGCCAGCGCGCCGCCGATCAGCATCAGGCGCTTGCGTTTTCTCTGGCCGATTGTCCGGGCAAGACTGCCAGCGGGTTTCGGCTTGCGTGCGTTTTCTTCTGCAGTCGCGCTCATTTCTGTGCCTCTAGGCCCAAGCCGGATGCGAAGCTGCGAAGCTCGGTCCGCTGTTCTTCCGCAAGGGCGGTCATGCCCCGGTTCAGGGCATCAAGCGCCGCATCGCGGCGATGCAGGATCATATAGGAGCGCACGAGACGCTTCCAGCCTTCGACATCCCCACTATTCTGGCGAAGACTTTCATCCAGACGTTGAACCATGCCCTCGATCATCGCTTGACGGTCTTCCGCCGACAGGGAAGAAGCCGCTTCGATATCGTCGGATGACGGGCCTTTTTGCTCTGTCGGCTGATTGGTCGAAGGATTGCTCAGCCGCGCAATGGCCTGCTCGACCTGCCCCCGCCAGAGAGCATCGGTTGGGGCCTTGTCCAGAAGTGTCTTGAGACGGGCAATCGCTGCATCCGGGCGACCATCCTGCATCTCGCCTTGCGCAAGATAGAATTGCGGACGCGGATCGTTCGGATCAAGTTCAACTGCCTTGTTCAGGAACGACTCTGCCTCGGCAGTGATCGTGCCGCTTGAAACGGCGGCAAGCCCTTCCGCCAGGCCCAGCAGGCGTGGGAAATTTTCGCCGTCAATGCGGATGGAAGAACGATAGGCATTTACCGCATCCGCCGGACGGCCAAGGCGCATATAGATCGGCGCCAGCACATCCCAGCCGCGCGCATCGTCAGGATTTTTCGCCAGATGCGCTTCGGCCCGCGCGACCAGTTCATCAACCGAGCCGCGGTCAGGATTATCGGATAAGCGCCCCGCAAGCGGCATGGACGGCACGTCCGGCTTGCCGAAAAGCGGATAGACGCCCCAGGCGATCAACGGCACGGCCAGCACGGCGATCAGCGCCAGAACGCGGCCCGACCTCGTAGATTGCGCTGCTGCGCTTGCAGCGTCCTGACTTTCCTTTTCGGCACTCAGAATACGGCGGGAAATTTCAATTCGCGCCTGTTCGGCGCTTTGCGCATCGATCATGCCGCGCGCGGCATCGGATTCGACTTCGCGCAGCTGGTCGCGGTAGACTTCAAGGTCGTTCTTTTCAGCAGGCAAAAAAGCCTGCTTGCGCCGCGTGAGAGGCAACAAGACAGCCAAAGTGGCTGCTAACGTCAATAATGCTGCAATCAACCAAAATCCCATGGCTACGACTTAAGCGCAGGCATGAGAAAAACCAACCACTACCTGTCGCAACTGGCCGCCTAGGGCAATTCGCCGCAAAGGCGGCCAGTGAGCGATCAGGTCAGCGGCGTCCAGCTGCCGTCAGTGTTGCGGCAGGGGGTGCCCCGCACCGTCTGCTGCGAACCGCCAATATCGAAGGTGTGCGAATATTGGCGACAATTCTGCGAGCCGACCTGATAGGGCTGCGCCGCTGTGACATCGCCGGAATTCGAACCGGCACTCCAGGAAACGGCTTTCCCCGCCGGCGAATATTCGAGCGCGCGATACTCGGCTTCGAGCGCCTTTTTCCGGTCGCCCGCGCTTAGCTGGTTTGCTGCGTTGCCGAGCAGACCATTGCCCAGTGACGAGAGCAGGCTTGATTCCGGCTTCGCTGATGACGACGAGCCGCCAAGCGACGTCAGCCCCCTGCCACCGCCTGATGTCCCGCATGCCGACAAGGCCAGCGACAGCGCAACCATGGTCGGAACGACCAGAGCCGGAGAAGAAAACCTGAATTCCATCATCATAACAAACCGGCCCTCATGAACCAATGAGCTTGCATATTATCGCATCATGCGATCTTGTAATTTCAACTTCTTAGAGCATTTCCCGCAAAAATGTGAGCCTGTTTGCATGACGAAATGCTAAAAAGCAAAGACGCCGTTTCAGGTTAAAAGACAACCTTAATCTTCCGCAAGCGGTAACACACTGCGAACGCGCAAGCCTCCCATCGGACTTTTGTCCAAATGCAGCTGGCCACCATATTCGCGAACCGTATCCTGGACGATGGCAAGGCCCAGACCTGTGCCCGGCTTGGTTTCGTCCACGCGGCTGCCGCGTTTCAAAGCCGCCTCGATCTTGTCGTCCTCAAGTCCCGGCCCGTCATCCTCAATCACGATTTGGAACTGCCGTTGCGCATCTAACGCTGATCCCACGGTGATTTTCACGCGGCGGTTTGCCCATTTCCCGGCATTTTCGAGAAGGTTGCCGATGATTTCCTCAAGGTCTTCCTTTTCGCCAGCGAAGATCGCGTGCGGAAGATCATTGCGCAAGCTGACATGCAGTGCAGGGTTAAGCTTGGCGGTAACCCGTTGCATCCGCTCCATCACCGGCGCGACGGAGGTGCGAAAAACCACACTGTCCCGCTGCGCGGCAATGCGTGCGCGTTGCAGATAATGCTGGATTTGCACCTGCATGGCCTCGCTCTGCTCCTGCACAACGCGGCCCTGATCGCCGCCGATGGCGCGACCCTCATTGACCAGTACCGAGAGCGGCGTCTTGAGCGAATGAGCGAGATTGCCGACCTGCGTTCTCGACCGCTCGACGATTCGGCGGTTGTTTTCAATCAGCGCGTTCATTTCGCGGGCAAGCGGCGCAATTTCCATCGGCAGCGAGGCGTTGAGCTTCGATGAACGCCCCTCGCGAATGTCGGTCAGCGACTGACGCACCTTATCCAGCGGGCGTAAGCCGAACAGGATGATGGCCGCATTGATCAGGATACTGCCGATGCCGAACACCGCAAGATAGGCGGCAAGCTTGGTCCTGAAATCGGAAATCTCATTCATGACCTCGCTGAGATTGCCCATCACGCGGAAGCGGGCCACCCGGCCCGCATTGTCCAGCACGACTTCCGTTTCGACGATGAAAAGCTCTTCGCCATTGAGGCCCGGCAAGGAATAGCTGCGCATGAAGGAACTGTCGAAAGGCGCCTGTGTGATCGGCATTTCCGGGACAATGCGCCCAATCAGCGAGGGCGATTCCAGCTTGCCGCTCACATTGGACGCGAGCGGGTCCACCGACCAGTACCAGCCCGAAAGTGGGCTCGAATAGCGCAATTCGCCCAGTTCCGGGCGCCCCTGCAGCACCCCATCCGTCGAAACGCTGACAGCGCCGACGAGGCTGAACAGATGCGCGGTGAGAAGCCGTTCGAAATTGCTACGGGCGGCATCGCTATAAAGCGAGCCGATAAGGGTCGCGACCACCACCAGCGCCGCAATCACCCACAGCGTCGACAATGTGACGACGCGAACGGCGAGAGAGCGGAGCGATGGGATGACGCGAAAACGCTTCAGTTGTCGTTCCCCTTTGGATCAGCGCCTGCATCGGAGCGCATGCGGTAGCCCATGCCGCGCACGGTCTCGATGAGGTCAACGCCCATCTTCTTGCGCAGGCGTCCGACGAAAACTTCAATCGTATTGGAATCGCGATCGAAATCCTGATCGTAGAGATGCTCCACCAGTTCCGTTCGGGAAACCACCTCGTCCATATGATGCATGAGATAGGACAAAAGCCGGTATTCATGCGAGGTCAGCTTCAGCGACACGCCGTCGACGCTGGCTTTGGAGGTCTTGGTATCAAGATGCAGCGGGCCGCAGACAATCTCCGACGAGGCATGTCCGGCAGCACGGCGGATAAGCGCGCGAAGCCGGGCCAGGACTTCCTCGATATGAAAAGGCTTGGCGACATAATCATCCGCACCGGCGTCGATACCGGCAACCTTATCGCTCCAGCGATCGCGGGCCGTTAGCATGAGGACAGGCATGGCGCGCCCGTTGCGACGCCAGCGTTCCACAACGCTGATACCGTCGATACGCGGCAGGCCGATATCGAGAATCACCGCATCATAGGGTTCCGTATCACCCAGAAAATGACCCTCTTCGCCATCATAGGCGCTATCGACCACATAACCTGCGGCAACCATCGCATCGGAAAGCTGCCGGTTCAGGTCCTTGTCGTCCTCAACAATCAGGATACGCAAGCGGGCTGTCTCCCTTCAACGGATCATATGCAAAGGAAAAGCCGGCCTGCTCATGGAATGCAAACCCGCTTCTAGAGCGGTTCCTTTTAAAACAGAATCGTGGAACCGCTCTATCTATTTGTTTTTACGCATTATCCTGCGCATCGAAGCGGGATAAGAAATCAGTCCAGCGAATTGATTTCCCCGCGTAGACGCTTCGCACTTTTGCTGGAAATGCTCTAAACCCCTGCCGGGAATTTTATCGATTGGGCACAGCCACTTCGACGCGACGCGGACGCTCACCGTCGCGACCGGGGACCAGCACGACGACAACACAGACCGGTGCGCCGTTCTGGGTGGAAGGCGTCGCCTTGGCGAGCTGCCCGCCCTGTTTGGCCGCAACCTGTTCGCCCACGGCTGCACAGTCACCCGCAGCGGCGATCACAAGATTGGAGGTCTGCGGCGCAGCAATCGGCATAGCGCCAGCATCGACAATGCCGCCGATAGGCAACAAGCCAAAACTCACCGCGAGAAGCGCGAAAACTTTGAGAGCAGAGTTCTTTTTCATCATGCCGCCTTGTATAGCGCACGACAGCTGAACGATGCATGAACAGGCTGTTCTCGCTATAGACTATAAAGGATAACTTCCCTTTGCTATCACGCTTTGTGAAATTATGAAATGCGTGAAGTTGCCTTGATGCGACCGAATATCGTAACAATTCCAGCGATTGCCGCGGCCAGTTGCAGTAAAACATCCGTTAGCGCGCCTTGATCAACGGCGTTGTTTGCGATCCCAAAAGCGCCCGCCAGCCCCAGAATGATCGACACCAGCCCCGCCCAGACAGTGCGGGAAAGATACCAGGCTTTGTCGTCCGTCATGTCTTTTCTCCGTAAATTATAGGGCAGCCGCCAGATTGAGTATGGCCGTATCCCCGGCCCCGATTTTTGTGCTGACCATCGCAATGCGCAGCTGAAATGCAGTCGTACCGAAGTCGGCGGTGCGAATCGCCTTGGCATAAGTCCATGCCGGCGATGTGACCTGTTCGCGCCGCACAAAGGCGCCATTTTGCCAGACCTCGACGCTATACAGCTCGCGCTCCTCGCCCAGCGGGATGTCTTCGCCAAGCCAGCTGTCGGCGTCGATCCGCCCGCGCCGTTTCCAGGTAAAAGCGAGGTCGCCATTGGCTGCACCATCATATTTCAGATGAACCGGGCTTAGCGGCGTCAGCCCGCGCAAACCGCCGCTCTGTTAGACCGTATCGAAATAAGCATCCGAGAAGGTCTTGCCCGCAGTTCCAACGCGCCAGTAGAGTTGGAGCCCCAGTTCGGACGCCGACAGGCCCACCCCACTCACCGCCACATCCAGAAGGATGAACGGCGTTTCGACCCGCTTGTCGGCAAGTGCGGCGGCTTCCGTGCCAAGCTGCCCGCGCAACAGCCGCGACAAACGCCAGCGATTAGCGCCGACCTGTTCCGCATCGAGAAACTGGAATATTTCCCAATCCCCATTGGGCGCTTGCAACAGCCCGGTATTGGCACCGTTCAAAATCTGCGCCAGTGGACGCGATTGCAGTTCGCCCGCATAGAGCGCGACTTCGACTGAATGCCCTTCCTGCAAACGTCCGCTCGGGGCCCCGGCAAGCGGCGCAGCCAGCTCGCCCATGACCGCCCGTTCGGTAATCCTCGCCCGCTCGGCAAAACCTTCGTCGGTCGGGGAGGCATAGACCGCGACACCCCGCCATGGCTTGGCGTGGGCCGCGATACGAAACTGACCCGCAGGTTCCTCCGCCCCCGGCCAAAGCGGCAGGTCGATGAGATGGAACAATTGTTTCATATCGATCGCCGGTCCGCCGGGCACGGCCTGCGGCGTCTCGCCCCGATCCGCAAAGACGATATTCGGGGGCCAGCGCCGTGGTCTTGACGGAGCGCACGGAGCCGTCATCAAGGCTGGTTATGACATAATCACGCGCACCACCCAGCCTATCGAGGCGCAGCCGGTCTCCGACATGAAGCGACGCCGCAGACCATGGCAGCGCAAAGGACGCGGTTCGCCGCTCGGCATAACGACGCGCCATCCAGCTTTCGGCAAGTGCCGCCGCCTGCCCCTGCTCCATGGAACCGGACAGGCTGATGCTCTCGCTGCCCTGCCCTTCGTCGCGGCGCACCGCCGCGCCGACAACCTGAAAATCCCGCAGCGGATCGCTACAGTAAAATTCGACCGTCGCGGGCAATGTGCCCAGATCCTTCCAGTTCGGCCGTGAATGGAACTCCTTCATCCGGCTGCACCAGCAGGTCGCTGATCGCAACGGCTGACGACACCCGCGCAATGCTCCTGAACACGAACTGGCCCGCCTGCTCAAAGCCATGCACGCCAAAGACATTCAGAAGCGGCTCCAGCACGCCCCGCGCAATCGATGATTCGGAAATAGTAAAACCGGCGAGATAGCCATCCGCGCCGGAACAATCCGCCTGCGGCAGACCGAAATCAGCAAGGATCGCCTCTATCAGCTCATCCAGTGCGACGCCGCTCAGACGCCCGTCCAGCCAGTGGCCAAGACGCCAGTTGGCAGTATCGCCCCAAATACTGCTGCCAAGTGGAAATTCCGGAAAAGGTCGCGTGTCCCACGCCCAGAGATAGATACGGTCCATATCCAGCATTGGCCCGCCATAGACCGGCGACACAATATTGGCCGTTGGCTAGTGCTGGTAATGGGCACGCAGAAACCGCTCCATGGCGGCATCGGAGCGTGATCCATTCGAGAAATAGGGCGTGGCATTTTCCGACGAGTTCGGATCTGGAAAGAAATTCGACTGGTTCGGCCGCTTATCCACCGCCGGGCAGCCAAGCGCTGTAAACCAGATGGGTTTCGACTGCGGCACCCAGCCGGTCGGGCTTGCCGCTTCAACCCCGTCGATACGGTTGAAATGCGGATTGCTCCACCAGGCGCGGATATCCTTGTAGCGATAGACCCACGGCTTTCCTGCCAGCCCATCGGTGATCGGCGTGCGCCGGCGCGCGGTGCGATTGCTGTCGCTGCCATAATACCAGTCATAGCCCTCGCCCGCCTCGATCTGGCTGGTGAGACCGGCAAAGTCATAGGGCCCGTCGAAACCGTCCGGGTTGCTTCCGTCAAGGTCGCCGTCGCGCCAGTCGGCCAGCGGCATGTAATTGTCGATGCCGATGGCATTAATGGCCGGATGCGAGCAGAGCGGATCGAGATTGAAGAACAGATCGCCGGTCCCGTTCTGCGCCTTATAGCCGAAATATTCCGTCCAGTCCGCGCCACAGGTGATGTGGCAGGCGCTGCCAGAAGCTGGCGCATTTCTGCTGCCAGCGAACAGAGGCTTGTCACAAACGGAAAGCTCGCGCGCGCATCGCGAATGCTGGTGAGGCCGCGCAATTCCGAACCGATCAAAATGTATCGACGCCGCCCGCCTGCACCGCCAGATCGGCGCAATGGCGCAGGAAGCGGCGATATCCCCACTCTCCTTCGACAAAAGCCGTGACCTGATCGGCCGCCTCCGGCGTCTTGTCGGGCGTGCCGACGAAACCGATTGCCGGATGACAGGTAATGCGCCCGCGCCACGGATAGACGGGCTGCCCGACGCCGTCATAAGGGGAAGGCAGCGTATTGCCTGTCGGAATATCCATCATGATGAACGGATAGAGCGTCACGCCCAAACCCCGCGCCCTGGCATCGCGGATGGCGGCGATAACGCTTTCGTCCGATGGTGTGCCGCCATAGGCCGACCCGCTGCCATTCATCGAGATGAGATGCGCGGCAGAGCGTGCAACATTTTCCACCTTCCAGACGTGGCTCGGCTTGCGCACGGAAAGTTCGGTCACGCCGGGGCGGATATGGCAAAAGCCTGCCCTGAGATCGTCACCAAACCATGGCACCACAATTGCGACATGACGCAGACCGGGACAAAGCGCCTGCAACTCGTCAAGCGCCGCCGTCCAGTCGCTGCGGGCGCGCACCGCATTGCGGTTCAGTGACCGCTTGGTTCCCGGTGTCGGCTCGTCGGTGACCGGATCGGGCATCAGCCCGAATTCCGTCGAGCTGGGAAATGAGCGCCACCGCGCGCAGATCTCGCGCCACCTTGCCGACCGGGCGCACCACTTCGAACTCGAATTGCGGCAGCCGGTTGCCAAAAGTGTCGAGCGGGATGCGCTCGAACACGACATAGGCCGTGCCGCGATAGGCGGGCGCATTGCCGGTGCCCTGCTTGGCCTCAATCAGCGGATCGGGCTGCTGCGCGGCGTCACCGCGATAGACACGCATTTCAATTTCGGTGAGATCGAGTTCCTGTCCATCGGCCCAGACCCGACGAATGAACGCAATCTCACCTTCGGCCACCGCATAAGCGGCATTGCCGAAATAGCTGTAACTCGTGACCTTCGGCCCGCGCTTGCCGCAATGCCTTTCAGCTCCATGACGAAGCTTGCGTGAACTCGATCAGCTTGTCGGACGGATCGGTCGCAGGAAGCGCGCCAGCGACGCCGGTGGCGATATGGCCAAGCTTGCCCCATTCCCAGGCGCTTTCCGCGACACTGTCATAATTCAGGAAACCGCGCGGCTTGTTGACACCATCGCCATTGACGAAGGTAGCGCCTTCCTGTTCGGCGAAGGCGGTATCCACTTCCTCGGCAATCCACTGTTCGACATTGATCGCAGCGTCGTCGAGAAGTGCACCCGTTGCCGCCGGCATGGCGTAGATTTCCATGATCGGGAACTGCAATTCGGCCAGCTTCGCCGATGCAGTCTGTGGACGCGCATCGGTTTCGCCAACCCAGCCCGTTGCCGGACCCGTGATGGAAAACGGCTTTTCCAGCACAGCGCCGGATACCTGACGCACGCCGGAAATGCCGCGGATCGGCGACAGCACGGCTAGCCTGCGACCGATTTCGGTTTCAAGCTCGGCAGGCACCAGATAGCCGCCATCCGCACCCGAAGCATAGGAATGCGCCTTCTGCTCGATACCGCGCAGCGTCTGCTCGTCACCGCGGCGCACATAGCCGTCAAAGGCTTGCTTGTGTTCGACATTGCCCATAACAGAAGCGCCGCCCAGCTGCGGGCGCGACTGCCGCGATACGTAACTGTCGAGCGTCTGCTTCTGCTCATCGAGGGCGAGGTTGATACGCTCGACCTTTTCGGTCAGAGGCACGTCCACGCCCGCATGTTTCTCGACCTTCTTCAGCCGTTCGTCATGGGCATCGCGGAAGGCCGAAAATGCGGACATGAATTCCTCGAAAGCCTCGCCGACATCGCCATTCTGATGCGAGACAAGCGACTTCGTTTCCACGCTCTTGGTTTCGAGCGGGATGGCATGATTATTTTCCATGGAGTTCCTGTTTAATTGGAGATTGTTTTCGCGGCATCGCGCATACGCTGCGCAAGACCAGCTTCCTCGTGCCGGATGGCGTCCCGCGCTATCCGGTTGTCGCCGAGCGCATAGCCCTTGGCTATCACGGTTCGTGCGCTCGCACGGCTCAGCCCCGCATCCCGCGTGAGCCAGCGTTCGAATTCCCTGATGGTCGGCAAATCCGATTTGACCTGACCGATGCGCGCCTGCGGCAGCATCGGAAAAGTCACCACCGAAATTTCCCAGAGATCGGCTTCCAGAATATGGCGCAGACCGGTGCGCGCATCCTTGCGCGCCCCCCCTTGGCAAGCCTGCCTTCGACATAAAGCCCGCGTGTGTCTTCCCGGATCTGCGTTCAACATGCGGATGCCCGACGTGCCGCGTTCCCGCAGGGCGCGGCTGAAAGCGCCGCGCTCGATCACGTCGCTGCTAAGATCCGGCAGACCGAAAATGCTGGCATAGCCGGAAAAGCTGCCGTCGATCTCGACATTTTCGAGCGTCAGCGAAGCGCGCTTGGTTTCGAGCTTCAGATCAGGCTTCGCCATCGGTGCTCCTTTCGGCGGGAAGAATGCCCGGCAGGGCCGCATGTTTAAGCCTTTCGCTGAACCGCTTGAACACACCCAGCGCCGACCAGGCGGCAAGGCTGGCCGATGCCGATCCCATCAACATCAGCTCGGCGCGCCCGAGTGCAGCGTCGAGCGTCAGCGCTTCCGCGATCTTGACGCCCGCCGCGCCACCGAAAACCATGCCGCAGATAATGCCGACGGCGAAACGGATTGCCGCCTCGCGCCTGCCATGCGGCAGCATATAGGCAAGCGACACCGCCGAGCCTGCAACAGCACCCGCCACCTTGGCGAACCACAACCACGCGGCATCGGATGCAAAAACCGTGTCGTTCAGATTGCTCATAACGACCTCCTGTTTTTCGTTTGAGACTGATAGCCAACGGCCTCGCGCTTTTCGTCATCGGTGAGGAAAGGCGCATCGGACACGCGCCGCCACAGCGCTTCACGCTCGGCGGAAAGTCCTTCTATGCGGTCGGCATCGTAGTCGAGACGCAAATTCTCGCCGAAAAGCGGCCCCAACCAGTTGCTGAATGCCTTGGCCATACGCCCCATCAAGGGGCACGGTCAGCCGGTAGAACGCCCGGTTCGCCTCGGCATAATTGGCATACGTATTGTCGCCGGGAATGCCGAGCAGCATGGGCGGCACACCGAAAGCCAGCGCAATGTCGCGGGCAGCGCCATTCCGGGCTTCGATGAAGTCCATATCCTGCGGGCTGTAGCCCATCGCCTTCCAGAAGCAGCGACCGCCCGGCGCCCGACGCGCCCGTTTAGCCCTCTTCCAGTTCGGCCTTCAGGCGTTCGAGCTGCTCCTCGGTCAGATTGCCGCCATCCTTCGGCGCATAGACCAGCGCGCCGGACGGTCGCGCCGAATTATCGAGCAATGCCTTATTCCACGCGCCCGCAGCATTATGCGTATCGAGCGCCATCAACGCTGCCTCAAGCGGCGCAAAACCATAGATGTCATCGAGTGGATGAAACAGTTTCAAGTGCAGACCCGCAGCCGTTTCCGTTCCAAGAGCAATGCGCCGTGTCGTCGAGAAGCCACTCGTCCCCCGCCGCCATCACCTGCATTCGCGTCAAGCCCGCGCCCCAGGATTTCCCTTGCGCGCCTTTTTGCAAGTTCCTCAATTCTCCTGTCTATCCGTAGCAAAGCCTGCCGCGCCTCGTTGACGCTGACCGCGGAACTTTCCTCCGAACGCGCCGGGGCGGCCGCTTCAGCGGAAAGTTCGCTCACTGTCTTCACGGCCCTCGCCAGCGCCATCAAGGCCTCGGCCTTGCTTTTGTCCAGCAGTTCTTCCGCATCGAGCAACCGTTTCAATTCGGTCTGCAACCGTTCCAGCGCCGGATCGGTTTTTGCCTGCGGTTTGAGCGCCGCGCCCGACGGTGCGACCAGTTGTAACCGGCGCAGCCGCACCAGATAATTGTCCAGAGAATAGCCCAGCACCTCGGCCAATTCGGCGCTGTCGATGCCGTGAGCCATCTGCAATGCATAGGCATGCCGGAGACGCGTTTCGCTCCGCGCCTGTCGTGTTGTGATAACCAACTGCGGCACCTGCGCTTTCGGTATGCACTTAATAAAAAACCCCGGAAGCGCGGACGCCTGCGGGGTTATGAACATGTTTGGTTCGAGGAGTTATTCCCGCAATCACCGGCTGCGGTTACACTTCTTCGACCGTAGCCAATGACTACCAAAGCACCGTTACACAGTCAAGGACTTTTTTCCTATTTTATGATATGGCAGCTCAACTCATTATTTTAGCTAACACTTAAGTAATTGAGGCGCCGTCGGCGACGGCTTCACCCGCAATGTTACCATCGACCTTATAAAATAGCTGGCAACTTTATGTTTCTGCTGGCTTTTCACGATTGCCATTAAATTTTTGCTCATCCGCTGGCTAGCAACCAAACGTCAACTTCCACCCACTAGGCTCGTGGCCTATTAGTTTGCTATAATAAACGGGCAAGTTCAGTGCATTTCCCAATTCTCTAGTGCCGAAGTCAGAGTTTATGCGTCATACGGCAGACAAAGATTCCGGAAAAAAGCAGCGGAAGCCCTTCCGGGTTTCACGCCTGATTGGACTCGACGCCTGGATCGATTCAGGCCTGTACAATCTGCATTTCCGTCTCGGCGAATGGTGGGAAAACATCACCATATTTTCGCGCCGCTTTCGCGTGCGCGGCTTCCGGCGCTTTGTCGTCGAAGTTCTGGACGAAGGTTTTACGCTCGGCGTTGCGGGTTCCGTGGTGCTTCTGATGCTGGCGCTGCCCGCTTTTGAGGAAACCAAGAAAGACTGGCGCGCGCAGGATGATTACGCCGTCACTTTCCTTGATCGCTACGGCAATGAAATCGGCCAGCGCGGCATTTTGCACCGTCAGGCCGTGCCCATCGATGAATTGCCGGATCATGTCATCAAGGCGGTTCTGGGTACGGAAGACCGCCGCTTTTTCGACCATTTTGGCATCGATTTCTGGGGCCTCAGCCGCGCGCTCGGCCAGAATCTGCGCGCCAATGGCGTTGTGCAGGGCGGTTCGACCATCACCCAGCAGCTTGCAAAGAACCTGTTCCTTTCCAACGAACGCACGCTGGAACGCAAGATCAAGGAAGCCTTTCTGGCGCTCTGGCTGGAAAGCAATCTGAGCAAGAAGGAAATCCTGCAGCTTTATCTCGACCGCGCCTATATGGGCGGCGGCACATTCGGCATCGCAGCCGCTTCCGAGTTCTATTTCGGCAAGAACATCAAGGATGTCTCGCTCGCCGAAGCCGCCATGCTGGCAGGCCTGTTCAAGGCGCCGGCCAAATTCGCGCCGCATGTCAATCTGCCAGCCGCGCGTGCCCGCGCCAATGTCGTCTTGTCCAATATGGTTGAGAGCGGCTTTCTGAGCGAAGGTCAGGTCGCCGTTGCGCGCCGCCATCCGGCAAGCGTCATCGACCGCGCCAAGAATGAAAGCCCGGACTATTTCCTCGACTGGGCCTTCGATGAGGTCAAGCGCGTGGCAGGCCAGATGCCACAGCACACGCTGATCGTGCGCACAACGCTGGACAGCAATATCCAGCGGGCTGCGGAGGAATCGCTCGAATATCACCTGCGCCAGTACGGCAAGGAATATAATGTTGCGGAGGCTGCAACCGTCGTTCTCGCCAATGATGGCTCGGTGCGCGCGCTTGTTGGCGGGCGCGACTATGGCGAAAGCCAGTTCAACCGCGCCACCCGGGCGCTGCGTCAAGCTGGTTCGTCCTTCAAGCCCTATGTCTATGCCGCCGCCATGGAAAAGGGCCTGACGCCCAATACCATCGTTTCCGATGCGCCGGTCAGCTGGGGCAACTGGTCGCCGCGCAATTATGGCCGCAGCTTTGCTGGCCGGGTTGATCTGACGACGGCGCTCGTGCGCTCGCTGAACAGCGTGCCGGTACGTCTAGCCAAGGATTATCTGACCACCGCGCCCATTGTCGCTTTGACCAAGGCCATGGGCGTGGAATCGCCGATCTCGTCCCACAAGACGATGGTGCTCGGCACATCTGAAATGACCGTGATGGATCAGGCCACCGGCTTCAACGTGTTTCCCAATGCCGGTATGGCGGGCAATCGCCACGCCTTCACGCAGATCGTTTCTTCGGATGGTCGCGTATTGTGGGATTTCACCCGCGATGCGCCCAAACCGCACCGCGCTTTGTCGGAGAAAGCCGCCTTCGAGATGAATTCCATGCTGGTTCAGGTGCCGGAACGCGGCACGGGCCGTCGCGCCGCACTGCCCATGACCCGCGTCGGCGGCAAGACCGGCACAACACAAAACTATCGCGATGCGTGGTTTGTCGGCTTCACCGGCAATTTCACGGCGGCGGTCTGGTTCGGCAACGACAATTTCACGCCGATGAAGGAAATGACCGGCGGCATTTTGCCTGCCATGGCATGGCAACGCATGATGTCCTATGCGCATCAAAACATCGAACTGAAGCCGATCCCCGGCATAACGCCGCCCTTCCCCGCCCCGCCGAAAAACCCGGCCCCACAGGTGGCCAACGCCAAGCCGGAAGAAACAATGGCAGCAGCGCCGCGGGTTCTTTCACCGATGGCCACAAAGGTTCTCAAGGAGTTGCACGAGCGTTTTCTGGCCGCACCGCCTCTGCCAAAAATTGCAGAGCGGACCAAGATTTCTGTGCTTTGAGGATATATGCTTAAAACCATTCTCAAAGCTGCTTTTGTACTGGCGCTTGCGCTCGGCGGGGGCATTTTCAGCGTTCATTTCATCCTGGACCGTTTCAACGGTTTTGGAGAGTTGCAGGTCGGCACATGGACGGCATTCCCCGACGATGGAACAGCGAACGCCGATCCCTATTCGCGCGCCCGCGCCGCACGCAAAGCCTATCTGGCGCTTGGTACTGCGGAAGGACTGCCCTTCTATGCGCGGCGCGACAGCAGCGGGCGCGACTTGCAGCGCGGCTGCACCTATCGCCTGACCGGAGCCACCCCGCCAGCCCGGTTCTGGACGATCTATCCGGCGACGCCCAACCTCAACCCCATCAAGCCGCGCGACGGCCTGCAGACAGCGCTTCATTCGCAGGAAGTCCTGTATGATAGCGACGGCAGTGTTTCCATCACCATTGGTCCCGATGCCCGCACTGGAAACTGGCTACCTGTGGAGGGTCGTGGAGGCCTTGTTCTCGTGATGACGCTTTACGACACGCCCGCCGCAAGTTCGTCGGGCCTGTCCGATCTGGTCATGCCTTCACTTGTGCGCACCGGGGATGAATGCCATGGGTAGTTTCATCCGCCTCATCCTGCTCGGTCTCGTCGGTGCAGCCATCGTCCACCTCTGTGTCCTGTTCCTCGTTCCGGTTTATTCGGACACGAATGCCTGGGCGCGCATTGAAGGCGCGACGACCCCCTATCGCTTCTTCGCGCTCGATGAAAAGAAAGGCCCGGTCAGCGACCGGGACCCACTAGTCAAGGAAGCGACCTGCCGTTTTGATCTGGCCGATGGCCCCGTTCATATGACCACGACAGGCATCGTCCCATACTGGTCCTTGTCGGTCTACGCGCCGAACGGCGACAATCTCTACAGTATCAACGATAACGTCTCCAATGAACGCAAGCTTGATCTCATCATCGCGGATCCGGTCGGCATGGCGAGCCTGAAGGCTGACGGGTCGCAGCTCGATGCACAGTCGCTGGCCGTCGAGCAGAACATTGGCGAAGGGGCTGCCGTCTTACGTGTTTTCATGCCGGATGCCACCTGGAAAGCCGAAGTGCAACGCTTCTTCAATGACGCCCAGTGTGCACCCTTCGAGGGGAGCTAGAGACGCGGAATCTTCTGCGGCACGGTTAATGAGTTGCTAAGGCTTCGTGCCTATTATCCGGTGTGCTGACCATTGCGGGGACCTTTGATGGCAGCGAGTGTATGCCTACCGGAGTATTCTGCGTGACAAATGATCAGTTCCGCGCCCTGGAGGAAATTTCAGGCAACCGGAGCCCGTCGAATTCAAAAGCGGGGAGCAAAGCGGACGACCTTCTGGCGGCCGCTATTTCTGCGTTCGCCGGTATCACGCGCCCCGGCCGTCAGGACATGCAGCAGCTCGATGATCTGGTGATGCCGCTTTTGCAATGCGCGACGACGCGCGGCAAGCGTCACGCAGCCAATGCCCTCGCCCAGCTGGAAGAAGCCCCGCGTCGCGTCGTGCTCGCGCTTGCCGCCGAGCCGGTGGAAATTTCCGCCCCCATTCTTTTGCGCTCGCCGCTATTGCGTCCGGGCGACCTGATCGATCTCATCGGCCAGCATGGTCTTGCCCATGCCCGCGCCATCGCGCGCCGCCAGTCCGGCGATATTCTGTTGCAAGGCGTGCTGCGCAGCTTCGCCGATCCGGTGATCGATCGCACGCTGACGCTGCAGGACAACCTTGCGAATATCGAAGCCGAGCCGCTTGAAAAGCCGCAAATACCCGATCTGTCGGCTGCAAAAGCGCCTTTGATGACCGGTGGCAGCTCCGAGCGTCTGGCCCGTGCCCTGCAACAGCCATTCTTCAACGCGGGAACCCTGCCGGGCTCCGACCGGCTGATTGAAACCGCGCTTTTGATCGACAGCCAGTTTTTCCGCAACGCGCTTGCCGATGCGCTTGACCTGTCGTTCGAGCGCACCGACGCCATTATCGGGAAATGGCCGGATTCCCATTTGCCCATCGCATTAAAGGCGCTGGGTCTTCCCGCCGCCGAATGCTTTCTGGTGATGACCGCCGTTCTCGGCACCATCGATACGGACCGCGACGGTCTGCGCGAATTCGTGCATATCTACCGTTCCATCGACCGGGAAAAAGCCATGGCGCTCGTACGCCGGTGGAAAGCGGAAGACATGTCGGCGATGCTGCGCAGCAAACTGCGCGAAATGGCCGATGATGACGAGCCGCTGGCAAATGCCGCAAATAGCGACGCACCGCCTGCGGATAACAGGCTCGTCAAGTAATCTTCAGAGATTCTCGCCGTCCTGCGCTATAGTGAAGAACAGAGACGCGTCGGCCACATCTTCCAGTTCGACAAGCCACAGGTCCGGGTCGAAGCGGATTTCCCGCTGCATTCGGTCACCTGCCGCCATGTCGTCAGCTTCATGCAGAATGCGCAGGAACTTACGCTCACCGTCATTGTCTTCCTCATAGGAGGTCTGCGGCGCAGGCGAATAAAGATCGCAGGTGCCAAAACGCGAGCTGACCTTGATAAAGATAGCGCCTGCTTCCGTGGACCCGCGGCGGGCGAGATAGGCAAAGCCGCCCTCACCCTGCACCCGGCGGATCAATGCGGAAACCCAGAAATCCGATGTCAGTCGCATGGTCGCGTAAATACTTTTTTCTTACGCATTATCCGACGCAAAACCGCTTCGCACTTTTGCTGGAATGCTTCTAGCTGATGAGCCCGATTTCACGCATCTTGGCGATGAGCGCGGAATCGATTTCGCCTGTCTGGCGCATGTTGAACAGCTTCTGGAACTCGCGAATGGCGGATTCCGTCGCCTTGCCAGGCTGACCGTTGACCGGCACCATATCATTGCCGAAAGCCTTCAGCCCGGCCTGCACGCGGATGATATCCTGCGAGGAGATTTTCTCCGACGGACCTGCCGGTGCCTCAGTCGGCTCTTTTTTCTGAACCGGCTTTTGATAGGCGGCGAGATCAGGTTTCGGCTTTGAAGGCGTTTCGCTTTTCAACACAGCAGGCTGCGCGGTTAATTGCGGGCGCGGCGTCGGCACCACTTCGATGGCCTTGGCGATTTCGTCCTGTTGAGCAGGCGCCGGGCTTTCGACCTGAGCGGGCACACTGGCCTGCTGCACGCCAAGCTTTTGCTGCAAGGCGCGCCAGCGATCCACGGCCTCGCGAGTCTGCGGGCCGGTAAAGCCATCGACCGGGCCCTTATAGACGCCCAGCATTGAAAGACGCTGTTGCAGGCGGGCAATCTCCAGATCGGCATTGGGCGCAAGCGCTGGCAGCATATCGTCCGTCGCAGTCACGTGCATGCGGTCTGCCGAAAGGTCGGCATCGCTCACGCCCTGCGGGGTCGTGTTACCGGTAGGCTTTGGCTCGACCCTTGCCGTCTCGACGGGCTTTGCGTCAGGCTGACTGGCAGCGGCAGTTCCCGGCAGAACCGCGCGCGGCGTCGGCTTGAAAACGAAATCGGGTCTTGTCCGGAAGAACACGGCATTATGCGCCTCCGGCTGATACCAGAGCGCATTGGCGGAAACGAAACTCATCACCACGAAAAACGCCGTTGCCCCGCCGGTGAGTACCGGATTGCGCACGACAAAGTCACCGGCGACGATGGCCAGTGCCGAGGCCGAGTTGAAGAAGAATCGAAGGAGCCTGGCCCCCAGACTACGCTGTTTTGCGGGTCTGCGTGCGGAGCGGGTCTGCGATCCGCTCTGGGTTCTGCTCCCGGTCTTCGTCGTTCTGCCAGTCATTGCGCCTTTCTCCCTGGTGACGGTGCATATCGATCACCGTGCCAAGTTCCTGTTGTTCGTCATCCCCCGCGAGATAGTGCGGACCTGCCACCGGTAGGCGGACGGTAACGACCGTGCCTTCGCCGGGACAGCTCTTGATGTTCATCGACCCCTGATGCAGTTCCACAAGGCCCTTGACCACGGACAGGCCAAGGCCGCTTCCTTCCTGAGCGCGCGTATAGCTGTTGTCGGCGCGCACAAAAGGCATGCCGATGCGCTGCAGGTCTTCCGGCTCTATACCGATGCCGGTGTCCGAAACGCTGATTTCCAGCATGGCGCGACCGTCAGCCACCATGCGGGCGGCGTCGATGGTGACGCAACCGCCCGTCTCGGTGAACTTCACGGCATTGGCCGCCAGATTGAGCAATATCTGCTGCACCGCGCGGCGGTCGGCCTTAAGCTCGCCAACGCCAGTACCGACACGATGGCAGAAGGCAACGCCCTTCTTTTCCGCCTGTGGCAGCATGACCGAAGCGCACATTTCAGCCACGTCGCGGAAGGCAAAGCTCTGCGGCGCAATGCCATAAGTGCCAGTTTCCAGCCGCGAATTGTCGAGAACCGCATTCACCAGTTCCAGCAGATAATGCCCCGACTGATGGATCAGACCCGCATATTCGCGCTGCTTTTCATTGGCGAGCTGACCGCCCACCCCATGCGACAGCATGTCGGAAAAACCGATAATGGAATTGAGCGGCGTGCGCAGTTCATGGCTGACCGAAGCGAGCAGACGGCCCTTTCCGACGCGCTCGGATTCCAGCTCGGCCCTCAAGGTGGCGATTTCGTCCAGAAGCTTCTGTTCGCCTTCCAGCGAACGGCCAACCAGCGTGATCACGCCAGCGGCATTCAGCCCTTCCAGACGATAGGCGCGGAAAACCGGGCTTCCAGCTTCGATGGAGCGCAAGCGGATATCGACACGTTTGGACGCAATCCCCGAACGCAGGTCGGCCAGAAGCGAAAGATAGTGCACACGGTCGGCAACGTGGACACGGTCCACCAGCGCGGTCGCCTCCAGCATTTTCGGCTGCATACCAAGGAGCTTTGCGGTCTTCTCGCCCACAGACGCGATGACGCCTTCCGCATCGAGCACAAATTGCACGTCGCCCTCGGCCACGGCAACTTGGCGTGTATTAGCTTCACTCTGCTGCGGCTTGACGGCCAGACCGACGCTGCGTGCGACAAGGCTCGCCGCATAAAGAACCAGCACCGTGACGGAGGCCAGCGAACCGCCGGCGATCACGCCGCCGCTCGTCATCGCAAAGGCGCTGACAATGGCAAGACCCGCAAAGCACCCTGCAATCGTGGCGGCAGACTTGCGGCTGACAAGCCAGATTTCCAGCGGCAAGCCAGCCGCCATCAGCCACAAGGCGGTATCACTGCTGGAAACCGTGCCGATGATGGCAAGCCCCGCGCCATAGGCGGCAAAATTCAACGTTCCGAGAATGGCAGGGCTCAATCCCATCAGCGAGAGAGCGCAGAAAATCATCGCAATACCGGCAAAGCTGGCAGCGAGAATGGCAAATTCGGTCAGGCTCGAGGCGAGTCCAGAAGCAAGGACAGCAGCAACCAGTAGCACCGGCACGGCAAGCACCGAGCCGGCAACACGCATAGCCGTCGCATCTGGCGTGTTCACCCAGCGGCGGCAGAAACGTTCGTAAAAACGGCCGAGCGTCTGCACACCAGTGCCAACGGTCTTAGCTGCTTTCAAAAGAATGGCGTTCAACGTGCGCTACTCACTCAAACTCATACACATACTCATCGGCCCGTAACATTCGAAAGGAACATTCCCGGCGCGTTCCAGATTGCAGGTGAGGCTTTAAGGAAACGATAAAACGAGACCCATGAATGCAGATAAGCAGCGCGAGGGGCGTGCTTTTCGACCTATGGTAAACAGAGGGTAGCGATTGCTTGTACGAAAGCGCGAAGATGACACAATCTTCCGCCTGCCGCGCTGCGGATCGCAGAACTGCGAATCGCGCGGTTACGGAATCTTTTCGATTTCATCGGACATTGGCGACATCGTTCGATTAGCTGAAGGCGTGCAACAGCAACAAGGCCATGATCCGTTTCCTCATCAAATCCGTATTCTGGTTGTCGCTGGCATTCATCGTGATGCCGCGCTTTTTCCCAGCGGAACAGGAAAACAAGGTTGCCGAAAAACCCGCCGCCGTCGCTCAGCCGACGGACGGGACGAGCACCGTGGATCAGCTTTTGGCCAATGGCAAAACGGCCATCGAGATCGGCAAGCTTTGCGTGAACAATCCGGATTTCTGCGAGAATGGCACATCGCTGATTTCCAGCGCGGGTAGCGGTTTGCTCAAGGGCAGCGGCCAGATGCTGGATTATCTAAGCCAGCGTTTCGGCAACAAAAGCGAAGCGCCTGCTGCACCGCAACCCGTAGCCGTCGCTGAAAAGCCCGAAATGACGGTCTCCGAAATTCTGTCCGAGCAAGCCGCTCCTCAAACAAGCGGTTTGAACAATATCCCGATCCCGACCTCGCGTGCGGCAGCCTTGCGCACGCTGGATCGCCGGACCACGGGCGCGATCCCGGCAAAACACTGATCTTTCCCGTGACCTTGCCGCCATTCATGACTATATAAGCGGCACAACACCGCAAGACGGCATTTCAGGTGAGTATCATGACGACCACAATCGATAGCATCATGTCCGACTTCGAATTTCTCGACGACTGGGAAGATCGCTATCGCTATGTCATCGATCTCGGCAAGGAATTGTCCCCCTATCCCGACGACGCGCGCGATGCCGAACATAAGGTTCAGGGCTGCGTCAGTCAGGTCTGGCTCAAGACCATGCCGCAGAGCGGCGCAGACCCGGTGATCGAATTTCTGGGCGATTCCGATGCGCATATCGTGCGCGGTCTCGTCGCCATCGTACTGGCGCTCTATTCCGGCAAACGCGCTTCGGAAATTCTCGCCATCGAGCCGGAAAGCGTGTTGAAGACGCTCGGCCTTGACGAGCATCTGACCCCGCAGCGCTCAAACGGCCTGCGCGCCATGGTCGCCCGCATCCGCCGTGAAGCGGAAGCGGCAAAGCTCTCAGCCTAATAGCTTTTCCACCGACAGGGCGAGCGCAAGCAGATGCTTGTCGGTGCCGCCGCGCGCGGTCAGCATCAGGCCTGTCGGCAGCTTCATGCCCGGCATGGGTAGCGTGATGCTGCACAGATCGAACTGGTTGCCGACCTGCGTATCGCGCAGCGTCAGCCCTTCCACGCGGTCATATTCGTCCTCGTCATGGCTGACCGAAGCGATCGTCGGCGCGGCAATCGGCGTGGCGGGCGTGGCGAATGCGTCAAAGCCCTTCAACCGCTCATCCATCTCGCGGATCAGCTGATTTCTGGTTGCCACCATGGCTTGATAGGTCTCGTCCGGCACTTGCAGACGCACCGTTAGCGGGCGTTTCACCCGCAGATCGACATTGGCGTCGGGATCGCGCAGCCATGTGTCGGCATGGATGCGGCTTGCCTCGATACCGACAATCGATCCCGCCGTGCTTGCCTCGCGCCAGCGCTGGATCAAATCGTCCAGCATGATATCGACAAGCTTCACGCCGGCCTTTTCAAGCGCGGCCAGCGACGCCTCGAAATGCGCGGCCACATCCGGTTCCATCGCGTCCAGCAGATAGCCCCGCGGCACAGCGATTCGCAGCCTAGAGAGCTGCACCGCATCCGGCAGAACCGGCGCTTCGTCCGCCATCACGGCATCGGTCAAAATGGCATCCGCAACCGTTCTGGTGAGCGGCCCAATGGAATCGAGCGACGGCGCCAGCGGAAATGCGCCATCCAGTGGAATGCGCCGCGCCGTCGGCTTGAAACCGACGATACCGTTCAGCGCCGCAGGAATGCGCACCGAGCCGCCCGTATCCGACCCGATGGCGATTTCGCTGGTGCCTTCCGCCGCGGAGACCGCCGCGCCGGACGACGACCCGCCCGGAATGCGCGTCGGATCGACGGCATTGCCCGGCTCGCCATAATGCGGATTGAGACCAACCGGCGTGAAGGCAAATTCAGTCATATGCGTCTTGCCGACGATCACAGCGCCCGCATCGCGCAGGCGCTGCACGATTACCGCATCCTTGGCCGCAGGCGCGGCTGTGTGCCGAACCACCGACCCGGCCAGCGTCGGTTCGCCCGCAACGTCAAAAAGATCCTTGATGGAAACAAGGCGGCCATCCAGCGGACCGAGAGCCTGACCAGACCGAAGCCGCGCATCGGCGGCATCTGCTTCCGCCCGCGCCCGTTCCGTATAAATCTTGCTGAAAACACGCTCATGTGCGCGGCGGGCTTCAAGGCGCGCCAGAACAGCTTCCAGCCGATCCCGGATAGTCGACGACATGCAAATTCTCCCCAATTTCCCCGCCCGGTCGCACCGGCTTTTCCCTTGCGATAAGGTGGCATCCAGCCACTGTCAATCGACGCTCTTGCGTTCTGCCTGAAATGACCGTGCGGCAAAACAGTCGCGGATTGCGGGCATGGCGTCCTGCGCCGTCTGCGTGGCTGGCCCTCCAGACGGATAGGCCAGCACCAGACGCTGGCGCAGCGTTTCATCTTCTATCGGCAGGCACACGACCTTGCGCCCATCATGGCTGAAATCATGGCCGGGCCGTGTGAAAAGCAGCGACACGCCGAGGCCATTTGCGACCATGCCGCGCACCATCTCGACCGACGTGGTTCGCAGCACGATATTCGGCGACAGACCCTGCTGCCAGAACGGCACCAGCAGGAATTCGCGGCTGAGCGGCAGATCGACGAGAATGAACGGATAACGCGCCAATTCCGCCAGCGTCACACTCTGCTTCGCGGCCAGCGGACTGTCCGGCGGAACGACCGCATGCGGCGCGTAAGACAGCATGGTTTCCCATGTGACCGTTTCCGGCAGTCCCACATCATAGGTAATGCCGAGATCGACAATGCCCTTTTCCAGCGCCCGCGCCATGCCTTCCAGATCGAACTCGCGCAGCGTCACGCGCATATCGGGAAACATCTGTTTCAAATGGCCCAATATGCCCGGAATGCAGACCGGCCCCAGAGTACTGAAATAGCCGAGCGTCAGCCGCGCCGCGCCCTCGCCCTTACCCGATACGGCGAAGTCTTCAGCGCCCGCCAGAAGCAGCCGGGCTTCCTGCAGCTTGCGACTGCCGAAGGGCGTCAGTTCCAGCCCCTTGGCCTGCCGCCGCTCGAAAAGCGGTTGCCCCAGATCGCGTTCCAGATCGCGGATTGCCGCCGATATGGAGGGCTGCGAGACGTTAAGCTTTTCAGCAGCGCCTGTTGCACTGCCAGCCTCGGCGGAGGTGACGAAATAGTGGAGTTGGCGAAGCGATATCATTAAAGGATTTTTCTATAATGACTGCTCGATTTCAATTCTTTTTCCGCTACTGAACTGCGTTTAGCCTCCCCTCAAATTAAACAATAAGGGGATACGACCATGTTCAACGAAAGGGCTCCGTGCCTCGACGGGATTCGCGTGCTGGATTTCACGCGCGTTCTGGCCGGGCCGTTCTGCACCGCATTGCTTGGCGATCTTGGCGCGGAAGTCATCAAGATCGAAAGTCCGGAAGGCGACGACTATCGCCATATCACGCCGGGCACAGCCGATGGCGGCGGCTTGTTCTTGCTGATGAACCGCAACAAGAAGAGCATCTCCATTGATCTGCGCAAGGAACGCGGGCGGCACATCGTCCGCGAACTGGCAAAGAATGCCGATATCATCGTAGAAAATTTCCGCCCCGGCGTGATGGAGCGGCTGGGGCTCGGGCATGCCGAGCTTGCCAAAGACAATCCACGGCTGATCCATGTGGCGATTTCCGGCTTCGGCCAGCAAAGCCCGATGGGCAATCTGCCTGCTTACGATCTCGTCGTGCAGGCTGTGACCGGTTTCATGGATATTTCCGGTGAACCGGATGGGCCACCGATGATGACCGGCGAATCCGTTGCGGACCTGACCGCCGGGCTTTTTGCATCCTGGTCGGCGCTGGCCGCCCTTCTTGCCCGCGAGCGCACGGGCAAGGGCCAGTTTGTCGATGTCGCCATGTATGATTGCCTGTTCAATCTTCTGCCTGCAGCACTTACCCAGCAGCTTTATGGCAGCAAGCCGCCGAAGCGGGTTGGAAACCGTCACCCTTTGAGCGCGCCTTTCGGGGTCTTTGCGGCTGCAGACGGCTATTTGACGATTGCCGTTTTAAGTTCCAAACAGTTCGCCGGTCTGGCGGAGGCTCTCGGCCAACCGCAGCTTGCAACCGACCAGCGCTTTGCCACGGCGACCGCACGCAACGAAAACCACGCCGAACTGAAGGCCATCATCGAGGCCTGGAGCACTGCAATAAATGTCGAACAGGTGATTGAGGCTTTGCAGGCCCACGATGTGCCCTGCTCGCCCGTTCTCTCGGTCTCCGATGCGACCGGCAGCGAACAGGTGCGTGCGCGCGGGCTGTTGCCGGAAGTCAGCTCTCCCAGCGGTCCGGTGCGCGTTCTGCGCCAACCGGCCAGGTTTTCCGGCATGGATTGCCCCGCCCCGACACCGCCGCCAGCTTTGGGCGCGCATGCCGCCGACATATTGCATGAAAAACTGGAACTTACTGCCGCGGATATCGAAAGCCTCGTGCGTGACGGCGTGCTGCACGGCCTGACACTGCAACCGCAGCCGCTTTTAAAGGAAACCAACCATGACGCATGATTGCCTGCTGACCGACGAACAACGGATGATCCGCGACAGTGCGCGCAGCTTTGCCCGTGAAAAACTGGCCCCGACCGCTGCCATGCGCGACCGTGAGCACCATTATTTTCCACGGACCGAAATGCAGGAGCTGGGAGAGCTGGGCTTTCTCGGCATGCTGGTTGCCGAGGAATGGGGCGGCGTTGCCACCGACCATCTGAGCTATGTGCTGGCGCTGGAAGAAATCGCCGCCGCCGATGGCAGCATCGGCGCGATGATGGCGCTGCACAATGGTCTCATTTCGACACCGTTGCGCGTGCACGGGAGCGACCGGCAGAAGGAGCTTTATCTGCGCCCGCTGGCGGAAGGCCGCTTCAACGGCGCTTTCGGCCTGACCGAGCCGGAAGCCGGGTCCAATGCTTTCGCAATCCGCACCAAGGCGGTCCGTGTCGATGGCGGCTTTCGTCTCACCGGTGCAAAGCAGTTCATGTCGAACGGCAAATCCGCCGATATCGCCATTATTTTTGCTGCGACCGAGAGCGACGATCCGCGCCGCCGCATCACCGCCTTTCTGGTTTCGCCGACTGCACCGGGCTATGTCTGCGTGCGCGTCGAAGACAAACTCGGCCTCGCCGCCTCGGAAACCTGTCAGGTGCAGCTCGATGATGTTTTCGTGGCCGACGACCATGTGCTGGGTGAAGTCGGCGGCGGTTATGCTCTGGCGATGAGCACGCTGGAACTTGGTCGCCTTGGCATCGCGGCGCAATCGCTTGGGCTGGCGCAGGCGGCCTTCGACCATGCCCATGCCTATGCGCTGGAACGGCAGACTTTCGGCAAAGCCATCATCGAACATCAGGCGGTCGGTTTCCGGCTGGCGGAAATGCACACGCAGATCAAGGTGGCGCGCAGCTATCTGCATTATGTCGCAAGGCTGCGCGATGCAGGCCAGCCCTGCAAGACGGAAGCCGCCATGGCAAAACTCTTCGCCTCCGAGATTGCTGAGAAAGTCGCCTCGGAAGCGATTCAGGTTCACGGCGGTTATGGCTATCTCAAGGATTTCGCCGTGGAACGCATCTATCGCGACGCCCGCATCTGCCGCATTTACGAAGGAACCAGCGATATTCAAAAACTGATTATCGCAGGCTCCCTCGCTAAGAAAGACAAGGCGGTTTGACCGGACCGCGCGCGGCTTCACCTTGCGTGAGGCCGCGCTGCCGGGCGGTAGCCATCCGCACCCCAATGCAGCACGACGCCCCGGCGACGGTCGCTTTCGCGCGGCGGGTTATAGTGCCGGTGCAGCATGGCGAGGGCCGTTTTCAAGACAACCTTGCCAGAACGCACCGGCCATTGCCGCTCACGCTCCACGCGCTCCAGCCCTTTCAGGAAACAGCACACATCGACCAGCACGCCGTTTAACTCCGGTCCGACCGCCTCAAGCGCCCGCTCAACCCGCATCCGGCTGGCAAGCGCAATATCGGTTAGTTCCGCCATGCTGCCCGCCCCACCGCGCCCGCCGCCTCCCACGCTGATATCCCAACGCGACGTGATTGACGGCATCAGCGACCCCCGCGTGAAATCCGCCCGCAAGCGTTCCCCCGCACGGAACTCGTCTTCAGAAATGAAGGCATTTCCGTCAGGTCCTTTACGCCGATAGAGCATGGCCAGCGGCGATTCCGCTAGATTGATCTCGACCGTCTCGCCTGGAGCCGTTTCGACGGAAGCGGTAATACGCGCCGGTTCATGCATCGCCTTTCTGGCGGATTTTGCGCTCCCGCGCCCCTTACCGGAAAGCGCCAGCTTCTGCCCGTCCACCCGCAGCAAACCCTTGCCGCACATGGCTGCGATTTCATCCCGGGTGATCGCTATCGACCCCTGCTCGCCAACCAGCAGCATATGCGTGTCGCGAACCGAATCCTGTATTTCGCAGGCGCCTGTTTTCAGGAAACGCATCACGCGCATTTCGGACGTCGAAAACTGTGTGGTCATGCCGCCATCCTCCAGGTTGAAAAGGCCGAATTCACGATGCGTTCAAAGGCGGTGACAATGGCGTCGAAATCGACATCGTCGCGCATATCCTCCACGAGATGACAGGCATGCATCACCGTGGTGCGATCCCGCGCAAACCCCAGCGCCACCTCCCGCATCGCCAGGCCGAACGATGTATGGGCCACATACATCCCGATCTGCCGGACGCGCGCCACATTGCGCCGGCAGCGCGTCGGCGCACGCAGCTCCTTGCCGTCCACGCCGAACGCCGCCACAAGAAGATCGATCAGCGTCTCGCACAATCGCACGCTGTGCTCCTCCCGCTTGCGATCCGTCATTCCTTCAACCGGGTCGAGAAGAAGGGGCCTCCCATGCCGGGCCGCGATCAGCCTCAACGCTTCAAAAGCATCCGCCCGTGTATGAATGACATCCGATAGTTCCAAAGACATTCATCTTCCCTCATCTGAATAGGAATATCTTCTTATAATGAGGAAATTGCAAGGGAGGATAAGTTTGCGGGATAGACTTTGGAATAGTCGATGCGACGCTGATGAGGGACGCTTTCCACTATCAAGGCGGAAAAGCCACGACGGCTACCTCGCCTGATACAAATATCTATCTGTTTTATATATGTATTTTTCATAGCCATCCAGAGGTGCTCTGAGCCGACCGATAGGCAAGATGCTGGCCCGCATGTCAAAAAGGCCTCTCAGGATATAGGAATATTATCCACATCGTTCGAAACGCACCCATCCTGTTTGCATCGACAAACAAGGATGAGAACCTTGAAAACCGCGCTGGAACAGGCCCGCGAAACCTTTCTCGCACAAGGTGAACGAAACCGCTCAAACGCCGTGCAGCGCGTGGCCCTGCAAATCATGGCGGGAATAGATATTGACTGGCTGATGCAGGCATCGGGAGTGGAACAGCAGCAAGCAGCGCGCCGCCTCACCCGACTGATCGAACGTGAGCGGCTTAAAGGCGCGAATGGCCACTGGAGCTATGATCTCAATCGCCACATCGCCCTGAAACAGGCGCTCGACCGGTTGGAGGGCAAAGACACCCGCGAGGTTCCTCGCACCGCACGCGGAACGCGAAAGGATTACGGTCAAAAGAAACGCATTCAAGCAACCGCGTCAAAAGGCCATCATAGGCAATGGCCGATGTTGCATGAGACGACCAACGCCATCTCACAAAGATAAAACTGCGCGAATGGATATTCCGCCAAAGCCGTTACCCATGAAACGCAAAGAGCGCGCCCTTTCCTGCCTGCGGCAGATCGGGGCACGCTCTCTTTTTTTAGTCCGACACATCTTAATCCGAAAACCGTTTCACAGTTCTCGCGATGCGCTGTCAAGATCGCTGATTAAGCGCCCTTCGGCTTGCGGCCAAGGCCCATCTTCTTTGCCAGACGCGAACGCGCGGCGGCATAGTTCGGAGCGACCATCGGATAGTTAGGATCGAGATCCCACTTTTCGCGGTACTGTTCCGGGGTCATGTTGTAATGGGTCATCAGGTGGCGCTTGAGCGACTTGAACTTCTTGCCGTCTTCGAGGCAGATGATGTAGTCGTCATGAACCGACTTCTTCGGATTGACGGCTGGCTTCGGCTTTTCGACGACAACCGGCGCTTCTTCACGTTCCACATGACGCTTGAAAGCGGCATGAACATCGGCGATCAACAGTGGCAACTCGCCCGCACGAATCGAATTATTGCCAACATAAGCAGCGACAACATCCGCGGTCAGGCTCAGAAGCAGTTCTGCGCTTTCGTCGTGCGTATCCAGATTTTCCATCGGTTTTCCTTTTTTACTTCTTATCGTTTGTTTTTCCGCAATTTTCGGCATCGATGACACATCTGAAGTCGTGATTGCGTATCTCAGAACTCTAGCCAGCTCATTTATGACCGCACTTAACAACTAGCATCTGCTTTTGCAATAGAATTGTTGTGCGAAATTACATTAATAATAGCCTATTATTCTTCACGTCACAAATAAAAATAACGAAAACAAAGCCATTTCGTGGATATCTGAGCTCGGCAATTTCATCGGTTCAATCATGACGCGCATCGTTTATTGCCGATAAAGCAACCATATATAGTCTTTCGTCACGGCACGCATAATTTGTGTGACCAAAATCAACAACCGCCGTTTGCTTGTTGCTATGTCGTAGCCTCTCGAAACAAACACTTTTCACCAATTGCAGCACTGCCCCTAAAATCGGGCGCGAAAAAGGCATTGCTTAAATATATTTCGTTGAAATCAACTCGCTTTCGGCTGTGCTCGAAACTATATATGCATCAATATCCGCCTTCCAAAGGGTCTTTAGAGCGACCCGCAACAATTTGAAACAATGTTCGTTGGAATCTTGAATGTCTCACAACTTTTGCCAGCCGCAGCCTCCGCACGCCCCAAAACATCCGCATAACGATACCCGTCACGGCATTACCCGCACAGACGACTACGCCTGGCTTCGTGCAGACAACTGGCAGGAAGTCTTCAAGGACCCGTCAGTTCTTTCCCCGGAAATACGCGCGCATCTCGATGCTGAGAACGCCTATCAGGCAAGCCTGATGCAGAACACGGAAGCGGTGCAGAAAGAGCTTTTCGCGGAAATGCGCGGTCGCATCAAGGAAGATGATTCCTCGGTGCCCTCGAAGGACGGTCCCTATGCTTACGGCGTTTCCTACCGAACCGGGGGCGAGCAGCCCTACTTCATTCGCACGCCGCGCGATGGCGGGGCGGAAACGATCCTGCTTGATGGCGACAAGGAAGGTGAAGGCAAGGCCTATTTCCGGCTTGCTTCGGCAGACCACGCCCCTAATCACAATCTTTTGATCTGGGGATATGACGACAAGGGATCGGAATTCTACAAGCTGAAGGTGCGTGATCTCACGACCATGGCCGAGCTATCGGACATAATCACCGACACCAATGGCGGCGGCACGTGGGATGCAGAAAGCAAAGGCTTTTTCTATACGCGGCTCGATGAAAATCATCGCCCGTCGAAAGTTTTCTATCACCGCATCGGCACGGACCAGTCCGAAGACCGGCTGATCTTTGAAGAACAGGACGCCGGCTTCTTCCTCGGCGTCGGCGGCTCCGCGCTGGACGACTATATCTTCATTGATATTCACGACCACGAAACATCGGAATGCTGGCTGCTGCCCGCCAATGATCCGGCGGCCCAGCCGCAACTGATCATGGCGCGCAAAACCGGCACGGAATACGACATTGCGCCGGGCGGCGATGAATTCTTCATTCTGACCAATGCCGATGGCGCGAAGGACTTCAAGATTTGCAAAGCGCCAGCCAGCGCGCCGCAGCCGGAAAACTGGGTGGATGTGGTGGCGGAAAAGCCGGGCCGCCTGATCCTGTCCCACTCTGCCTACAAGCATCATCTCGTCTGGATCGAGCGGGACAACGGCCTGCCGCGTATCATCATCCGGGATCGCAAGAGCGGCGAAGAACATGCCATTGCCTTTGACGAGGAAGCCTATTCGCTCGGCCTGCATGGCAGCGCAGAATACGACACCGAGGTCATCCGCTTCTCCTATTCTTCGATGACGACGCCGGAACAGCTCTTCGACTATAATATGCGCAGCCGCGAGCGGACCCTCTTGAAAACGCAGGAAGTCCCGTCTGGCCATGTGATCGACGATTATGTGACGCGCCGCATTCTTGCGCCCGCAGCCGATGGCGAACTGGTGCCGGTCTCGATCCTTTATCACAAGGATACCAAGCTCGACGGCTCGGCCCCGTGCCTTCTTTATGGCTATGGCTCCTACGGCATCACCATTCCGGCAAGCTTCAGCACATCGCGCCTGTCGCTGGTGGATCGCGGTTTTGTCTATGCCATTGCGCATATTCGCGGCGGCAAGGACAAGGGTTTCGCCTGGTATGAAAACGGGAAGCGCGACAAGAAGACGAACACCTTCACCGACTTCATCGCAGCCGCAAAGCATCTGGTCGGTGAAGGCTTCACCAGCCATGACCGCATCGTCGCCCATGGCGGCTCGGCAGGCGGCATGCTGATGGGTGCGATTGCCAATCTCGCGCCGGAAGCCTTCGGTGGGATCATCGCGGAAGTGCCGTTTGTCGATGTGCTGAACACCATGCTCGACGATACCCTGCCGCTCACCCCGCCGGAATGGCCGGAATGGGGCAACCCGATTGCCTCGGAAGCGGATTATCGCACCATCGCCGCCTATTCGCCCTATGACAATGTGACGGCGCAAGCCTATCCGGCCATTCTGGCTGTAGCAGGCCTGACCGACCCGCGCGTCACCTATTGGGAACCGGCGAAATGGGTCGCCAAGCTGCGCGAGTTGAAAACCGATGACCATCCGGTGCTGTTCCGCATCAATATGGATGCCGGCCATGCCGGCGCTTCAGGCCGTTTTTCACGACTGGAAGAAGTCGCCTATACGCAGGCTTTCGCCCTGAAAGTCGTCGGCAAGGTTTCAGGCTTCGAAGGCTGAAACACAAATCGAGCTCCAGCGGGTTAATCTCGCTGGAGCAAGTTAGAATAAGCTACACGTTCGGTCGTCAACGCCCTATATTCTCGCAGATTGAATATCGTCACGGAGATTGCATCATGAAAACCGGATGCGTGACTTTTCTGGCGAGCCTCGCACTGGCGCTGCCAGTCCTTGCGCCCGCCACCACGGGCGCGATTGCGCAAGTGCGGAAAGATGTGAGCGAATATGCGGGACGGCGCTGCAGCGCGCCGCCGAAGGGCAGCGGCATAATTCTTGGCCAGTTCAGCGGCGTGGACGATTCTCCCATGGTCAGCATGGACGGTATCGTTCCAGTGGATCGCATGCGCTGCTTCACCAGCCTGTCCGAGTGCAAGGGCTGGCTCTATACGATGCAGAGCAAATATACCAATGCCGGTCCCGCAACCGTTGCCCGCTGCATCAGGCGCTAGCACTACAGTTGCATTCTTCGCCATGCCGGACTGCAACGAGCAATTTCCTGCGCGCCGGTGCTCACGTACCCAAAAGTACGCTCCGCTCCGGTGCTCGAAAATCACTCGTTTCGCCACGGCCTGACGAATTTGCAACTGTCGCGCTATATCCCGCCCAAAAAACTGCAATTTTTTGCAGCGCCATAAAATGGCAATATCATCGTCGGAGGATCGGGAACGAGCAGAACACTATCGGGGGCTGAAATCGATTTGGGAGGATCGACCATGCAGCAGGCGAGCTATGTTCATGGCGCAAGTGACCGGCTTCTGATCGGCGATACGATTGGCAATCATCTCGACCGCATCGCCCGGCAATATCCCGACCGGCCAGCCGTGGTCGTGCGCCACCAGAATATCCGCCTGACCTATGCAGAACTGAACGCCTGCGTTGACGCCCTTGCGACAGGTCTTCTCGCCATCGGCCTGCGTCCCGGCGAGCGGGTCGGCATCTGGTCCCCGAACAATCTCGAATGGATACTGTCGCAATTCGCCACCGCTAAAGCGGGCCTGATCCTCGTCAATATCAATCCCGCCTACCGGGCGCATGAACTGGAATATGTGCTTGCCAAGGTTGAATGCGCGGCGCTGATCCTCGCGCCATCGCTCAAGACCAGCAATTATCTCGATATATTGCGCTCCATCGTACCGGAAATCGACAGCGCCCGCCCCGGCCATCTGGTTTCGGAACGCCTGCCAGCCTTGCGCTGCGTGATCCGCCTTGGCGCGGAACAGACTGAAGGCATGATGAATTTCGACGCGGTCGCCGCTGCTGGCGATGAGGCAGCGCGCGACGAACTGCAGCAGCTCTCGGAAGAACTGCAATTCGACGATCCGATCAATATCCAGTTCACCAGCGGCACCACGGGTAGTCCCAAGGGCGCTACACTCTCCCATCACAATATTCTCAATAACGGCTTCTTTGTTGGCGAGGCCATGCGCCTCACCGAACAGGACCGGCTGTGCATTCCGGTGCCGTTCTACCACTGCTTCGGCATGGTGCTCGGCAATCTTGCCTGTATGACCCACGCCGCCTGCATGGTCATCCCGAATGACAGTTTCGATCCGCTTCTGACGCTGCAGACGGTGCAGGATGAGCAATGCACTGCCTTGCATGGCGTGCCGACCATGTTTATCGCCATGTTGGATCACCCGGAATTTGCGACGTTCGATCTTCAGAGCCTGCGCACCGGTATCATGGCCGGATCGCCCTGCCCGGTCGAAATCATGCGCCGGGTGATCCATGAAATGCACCAGAGCGAAATTACCATCGCTTACGGCATGACGGAAACGAGCCCCGTCAGTTTCCAGAGTTCGACCAACGACCCGCTGGAACGGCGCGTTTCAACCGTTGGCCGCATCCACCCGCATCTTGAAGTCAAGATTGTCGATGCCGATGGCCGGATTGTGCCACGCGGCGAAAAGGGCGAGTTGCTGACGCGGGGCTATAGCGTCATGCGCGGCTACTGGAACGACCCGCAAAGCTCAGCGGGCGCTGTCGATGATGCGGGCTGGATGCATACCGGCGATCTCGCCACCATTGACGCGGAGGGCTATTGCAACATTGTCGGGCGGATCAAGGATCTGATTATTCGCGGCGGCGAAAACATCTATCCCCGCGAGATCGAGGAATTCCTGTTCACCCACCCCGCTATCAGCGATGTGCAGATTTTCGGCGTTCCGGATCGCCGGTTCGGCGAGGTTATCTGCGCCTGGGTCAAGCTCAATCAGGACGGACGCCTGAATGAAGCGGAACTGATCAGTTTTTGCCAGCAGCGGATCGCCCATTACAAAATCCCGGCTCATATCCGCTTTGTCGATCAGTTTCCCATGACCGTTACCGGAAAAATCCAGAAATTCGTTATGCGGCAGGTCATGATCGAAGAACTGCAATTGGAAGAAATAAAGACAGCCTGAACCTGTTATTGCGCCTTATAGCCGTTCGCATGCGGGGGAATGGCTTTCAGATAGGCTGCGATTGCAGCGCGGTCGGCCTCGGTCAGATGCGCCATATTGGACACCACGTCCGTCATCGATCCGCCCAGCGAATCGAAGTCGGGCGTGAAGCCGCTTTGCAGCGCATAGGCGATTTCTTTTTCGCTCCAGTCGCCGATGCCGCCCTCGCCGGTCGTGATATTCGGGACAACGCTCTTCTTGCCGTCACTGCCGGTATCTGCCGATAATGCACCCGCCAGCCACTGGCCGGTCTGTAGCCCGCCCATCAGATTGCGCGGGGTGTGGCATTCACCGCAATGACCGAGCGCTTCGGTCAGATATTGCCCCCGCGTCACGAGGTCGGATGCATCAGCGATATCAACTGCGGGCGCATCCGACAGGTAAAGATGTTTCCAGATGCCGAGACCGCGACGGATATTGAACGGAAATCCAAGCTTGTGCGGTGCCGCGACATTATCCGACGGCGGCAATGTCTTCATAAACGCATAGAGGTCGGCCACATCCTGCGGCTCCATCCGGGTGTAGGATGTGTAGGGAAAGGACGGGTAGAGATGCTCGCCCTGTTTGCCGACACCTTTGAGCATGGCATTGGCAAAATCCTGAATGGTCCAGGTGCCGATTCCCTGTTCGGACGGCGAAATATTGGGCACGACGAAAGTGCCAAAGTCGGAAACCAGCTCATGCCCGCCCGCCAGCACCTTGCGCGCGTCGCCAGCAGCACCCGGCGCAGCGTGACAGGAGGCGCAGCCGCCCGCCCAGAAAACCTGTTCGCCCCGCGCGGCATCGCCGGGCTTCATGGAAGCCAGAACGGCGCTGTCCACCTTTTGCGGCGTGGTTAAAATCCAGAAGACGGCAGCACCGACGACAAGCGCGGCGCCTGCGGCATAGGCCAGTTTGCGGACCATCCTACCCATTCCATTGCGGCAGTTTCACTATCGAACAAAACTGCCGATCTTGTCGAAGCTTATTAGTCTTTCTTGACGCGGAAGGCCTGATGGCAGGAACCGCAATTGGCGGCAACCTGCTGAAACGCCGTTTTCAGCGCATCGACATTTTGCGGCTTGGCAGCAACAGCAGCTGCGGCATCGGCGCGGAACTTTTCGACATGCTTGACGAAATCGTCCTTGTTTTCCCAGATTTTCGGCGACGCTTCCGTATCGCCCTTATTCGAACCGGCAGGGAACAGCGTATCGACATCGAGCTTCTTGGCGTCAGCGTCGATCTTTTCAAGCGCAGCCAGAACGGCAGCAGCTTCGAACGGCTTTTGACCTTTGACCACCGGCGCAATTGCGCCCACCGAGCGGCCCATATCCTTCATGAGGGCCTGACGATCACCAATCGCATCTGCCTGCGCCAGTCCCATATTGGCGACGAAAACTGCCGCAGAACCAACCGTAAGAAAAAACAAACGCATGTAGTCCTCCGCATTTCAGTGAACAAAACCGATCTATTGGCGAAATATCCGTTACAATCCCCGCCATTGCAACGATCGTTCCCAACATATCACCATTAAGAAAAGTAAAACGCGCGTATTGCAGAGGTTTATACAATTCAATCACGACAACGTGAAAAACATGACTGTTTTTATATAGTTAAAAGCACTCCGTCGAAACGGAGTGCTTCATCTATGCTTTTACGCAAAAACGCGTCCAGCACCCGGCTTTGATTATTTTTCTTCAGCCGTCCGCTGTGGTGCCGGTTGCCCGAACCGACAAAGCCAGAGTGGGTTTCCATATTTTTCACAAGCAGCCCAGCAGTCTCCACCGGTGTCAGACATCCCTTCAAAATACAAGCATAGGAAGGGGTCGCAAAAATCGAGAAAATAATGCATGCAGAAACAACAATCTTGTTCAAAATAATAATCTCCCAATGATTATTTACGAATAAATAATTTCATTTTTCAAAGCTTATTTAAATAATAAATTCGTCTAACCAATATTTTACTAAATACAATTTTTCTTTTGGCAAAAGAAAAGCCCCGCCAAGGCAGGGCTTTCCTCATACCATCAATGGCTTGGCATCATGCCTTTTCGTAGAGTTCCAGCACATAATCCCAGTTGATCAGGCTGTCGACGAAAGCTTCGAGATATTTCGGACGCAGGTTGCGGTAGTCGACATAGTAGGAGTGTTCCCACACGTCGACGCCGAGGATCGGCTTTGCGCCGTGAACCAGCGGGTTTTCGCCGTTCGGTGTCTTGGAGATTTCCAGCTTCCCGTCCTTGACCGAGAGCCATGCCCAGCCCGAACCGAACTGGCCGACGCCAGCGGCGATGAAATCTTCGCGGAACTTGGCGTAGCCGCCGAGATCGGATTCGATTGCCTTTTCAAGCTTGCCCGGCAGCTTCGTGCCGCCGCCGCCCTTCTTCATCCACTTCCAGAAATGGATGTGGTTGTAGTGCTGGCCGGCATTGTTGAAGAGGCCCTGATTCTTGCCGTAGCTTTCCTTGACGACTTCTTCCAGGCTCTTGCCTTCGAGGCCGGAACCTTCAAGCAGCTTGTTGCCGTTGGTGACATAAGCCTGATGGTGCTTGTCGTGGTGGAGTTCAAGCGTCTCGCGCGACATGAAAGGCGCAAGTGCCTCATAGTCATATGGAAGGGCGGGCAGTTCGAAAGCCATTGGAAACTCTCCTCTTTATCTCTCAACGCGCGGCGGGCAATGTGTTGCCTACCCGAAAAATTGCGTGCGGACTCTACATAGGCCCCAACCGCGTGAGCGGCAATGAAATATTATTGAAATCACAGTAGGATGAACCCGTTCAGGATTTCCGCATCGCCGCATCGATAAAGGGGTAACCGTGTCCGGTACAATTAGTTCCTATGTCTTCGACGCCTATGGCACATTGTTCGATGTCCATTCGGCGGTGCGGCGACACGCGGACAAGGCCGGGCCTGACGGACGCGCCTTTTCGGAACTGTGGCGCGCCAAGCAGCTTGAATATTCATGGGTGCTGAGCCTGATGGGCGCTTACAGCGACTTCTGGAAGCTAACGGAAGAAGCGCTTGATTTCGCCTTTGCGCGCTATCCTTCCGTCGATCCATCGCTGCGCAACGACCTGCTCGACGCCTACTGGAAACTCGATTGTTATCCGGAAGTGCCTGCGGCGCTCAAGCACCTCAAGGATCGCGGCGCGCGCCTCGCCATCCTCTCCAACGGCTCGCCTGCCATGCTGGAAGCCGCCGTGAAATCGGCGGCCCTCGACGTTCTTCTCGACGATGTCATTTCAGTCGATGCCGTGCGCAAGTACAAGACGTCACCTTCGGCCTATGAACTGATCACCATGCAATGGCGGCTTTATCCTTCCGCAATCTCCTTCCAGTCGTCCAATCGGTGGGACGTGGCGGGCGCGGTCAAGTTCGGCATGCGCGGCGTCTGGGTCAATCGCTCCAACCAACCAGACGAGTATCGTCAGTTTCCACCTGCCCTGATTTTGCCGAGTCTCCAGCTTCTTGGCTGACGCACCAAAGCGGCGAACAGAGCATTTCACTAAAATTTGAATTACCCGGCTTCTGTGAAATCCAACGATTGCCCGCAAAATTGTGTCGTCGGCGCAACACGCGTGGAACGGGTGGCTTTCCGCCACGTTTAGGCCCTATTCACACCGGCTCGGCGCCACAATTCTAGGGCGTTTTCCGGTCAGTCGAATTTCAGGTCTGGCGAAGAACACCGCCCGAGCCAGTGCCTTCCTCGCATGGCGCCTCTACCACATCTGGTTTGGTCGCACTTCGTTAACCCTGATTGTTGTATTCCTAACCCTCCCGTCACTAGTCTGGTTTTCTTATGCAAACGACCCTCACCCGCCGCTCTTTCCTGACGGCAATGACTGCCACTGCGGCTGCCGGTCTCGCCGGTTGCGCCCAGTTGGGACAAAATGTGCCCATCATCGATGTCGATGCGTCCGGCAACCCGATCAACAGGACCCCGCAGGCCAATGTGGATTCGTCCTTTGGCGGCTGGGAGCAGATGTATGCCTCCGTCAACGATGGCGGCTTCCAGCTTCCGGCGATCCCGATCCAGAAGATGGACAAGCGCTATCTGCGTCAGGTCGTACAGGACCCTACCGGTGAAACGCCCGGTACGCTGGTCATCGATACCTCCAACCGCTTCTGCTATCTCGTGCTCGATAATGGTCAGGCGCTGCGCTACGGCGTCGGCATCGGCCGCGAAGGCTTTGCATGGTCCGGCCGCGCTGTGATCCAGTACAAGCGCCAGTGGCCGCGCTGGACACCGCCGGATGAAATGGTCGCCCGCCAGCCGGAACTGGTCCAGTACAGCGCTGCCAATGGCGGCATGGCTCCCGGCCTCAAGAACCCGCTGGGTGCGCGTGCGCTCTACATCTTCCAGGATGGCAAGGACACGCTCTATCGCCTGCACGGCAACCCGGAATGGTGGTCAATCGGCAAGGCGGTTTCGTCGGGCTGCGTGCGCTTCCTCAATCAGGATATTATCGATCTTTATGATCGTGTGCCGCCGAAGTCGCCGATCCTGGTGATGTGAGTTAAGGGAGTAGGGGAATAAGGGAATAGGGCAGTATGTTTTTGCCGCCTGAAAATCTTATCCCCTACTCCCTTATTCCCCTATTCCCTTATTCCCCTACTTCTTGAAACTGCCCAGAATGCCGCGCACCAAGGCGCGACCCAGCGAATTGCCGACTGAACGCACAACCGACTTCATCGCCGTTTCCGCGACCGTCTGACGGCCCGAGCGCTTGCCGGTGCCAAGCGCCGTGCCGAGGAGATCGCCCAGCATTCCGCCGCCGCCTTCTTCCTCCTGCTTGGTCTTCTGCTGTTCGACTGTTGCGTTCTGCGCCTTGCGCGCCAGCATCTCGAAGGCGGAATCGCGATCCACAACCGTGTCATACTGGCCGGAGACCGGGCTTGCGGCGATGATCCTGGCGCGTTCTTCCGGCGTCAGCGGGCCGATGCGCGACGAAGGCGGGCGGATCAATGTGCGCTGCACCATGGACGGCACACCCTTGGCCTGCAAGGTGGAGACCAGCGCTTCACCCGTCGCCAGATTGGTGATCGCGTCGAAGGTCTTGAAATCCGGATTGGGGCGGAACGTATCGGCGGCGGTTTTCACCGCATTGGTCTCGCGCGGCGTATAGGCGCGGAGCGCATGCTGCACACGATTGCCGAGCTGCGCCAGAACCGTTTCCGGCACGTCGAGTGGGTTCTGCGTCACGAAATAGACGCCGACGCCCTTGGAACGGATCAGACGCACGACCTGTTCGACGCGGTCGACCAGTGCCTTGGGCGCTTCATCAAACAGAAGATGCGCTTCGTCGAAGAAGAAGACGAGCTTCGGCTTGTCCGGGTCGCCCACTTCCGGCAGCGCCTCGAACAGTTCCGACATCAGCCAGAGCAGGAAAGTCGAATAAAGACGCGGGCTCATCATCAGCTTGTCGGCGGCAAGCACGCTGACGACGCCGCGCCCGTCCGTCGTTGTGCGCATCAGGTCGGCAATGGTCAAGGCCGGTTCGCCGAAGAACTTCGCGCCGCCCTGCTGTTCCAGCACCAGCAGCGAACGCTGCACGGCACCGACCGACGCCTTGTTGACATTGCCGTATTTGCCCGAGAGCTCGGCGGAACGATCCGCCATTTCCTTGAGGATCGCCTGCAGATCCTTGAGATCGAGCAGCAGAAGCCCCTCTTCATCCGACAGGCGGAAAGCGATGTTCAGCACGCCTTCCTGCGCTTCCGTCAGGTTCATGAGGCGCGACAGCAGCAACGGCCCCATTTCGGAAATCGTAGCGCGAACGGGGTGGCCCTGCTCGCCGAAAATATCCCAGAAAATGACCGGAGACGCACGCAGCTCATAAGGTTCGAGCTTGATTTCCTCGGCCCGCTTGGTCAGGCCGTCATTCGCGACGCCGACAGCGGCAATGCCCGACAGATCGCCCTTGATGTCGGCGCAGAAGACCGGAACGCCGGCAGCGGAAAAGCTTTCCGCCAGCACCTGCAAGGTTACGGTCTTGCCCGTTCCCGTCGCGCCGGTGACCAGACCGTGCCTGTTGCCATATTTCAGCGCCAGATATTCCGGCTGCTGGTAGGAATCGTCAGGCTTGCGGCTTGCGCCAAGGAAAATTGCGTCGTCAGCAGTCATCAGGCGATTTGCTCCTCATTTCGACCGGCACATCCACAGCCGCACTCTTGTCAGATATAGCCGCCGTCCCGTCATGCGACAACGATAAAGCCCATGCTCCACAGTGAGAACCGCTTTTGCAGTCACAACAGCTGAAATTCCCTATAATTTTGATCCGGACATGCTTGCAAAGCGATAGCGAGAATGCATATTACGTAAACGTAAGATTTTTGGGAGAGTTTCCATGGAAGAACTGATCGCACGCATCACCTCGAATGTCGGCATCGATGCCGCGACCGCGGAAAAATCTGTCGGCATGATCCTCGCATTCCTTCAGAAAGAAGGTCCGGCGGATCAGGTTCAGCAGCTTCTGGCCGCGATCCCCGGTGCTGCCGAAGCCGTTGCACAGGTCAAGGGCGGCGGTTTCCTGTCCAATCTGATGGGCGGCGTGATGGGCCTCGGCTCGCAGCTCATGGGCGCTGGTCTCGGCATGGGTGAGATTTCCGGCGTCGCCAAGGAAACCATCCGTTTTGCCAAGGAAAAGGCTGGCGACGCGCCGGTCGATGCCGTGATCGGCTCGATCCCGGGTCTCGGGCAGTTCGTCTGAGCGCGAACATTCCGCAATGAAAAACCCCGGCTTGATGGCCGGGGTTTTTGTTTATGCGTCCTTCTGCACTGTCCTCGCCGCGACATGGCGCGCGCGGCCTGACAGCCAGCCATTGATGGCGGCACCTAATCCGAGCACCGCGAAGAACAGACCGCTTGCAGCAAAGCTTCCCGTCGCGCTGTGAATCATGCCCACGACCAGCGGACCGATGGCCGCGAGAATATAGCCGACACATTGCGCCATACCCGAGAGATGCGCCGCCGTATGCGAATCCGGCGAGCGCAGCACGATCACCATCATCGCAGCCGCGATCAATCCGCCCTGCCCGATGCCCTGAATGATGGCCAATATCCAGAAGCTCCATTGCGGCAGATAGAGAAAGCCGATCAGCGCAAGCGATGCACAGGCGCAAAGAAACACATTGATAAAGCTCTGGCTTTTCTGACGTACCGCAATCGACGGGATCAGCAGGCATGTCACCACCTGCGCCATGATCGAAAACGACACCAGACCGCCCGCCGCAGCCGGGCTCATGCCCCGCTCGCGCAGGATCGGCGCGAGCCAGCCGAACACGATATAGGCCGTAGACGATTGCAGCCCCATGAACAGCGTCACCTGCCAGGCAAGCGCGTCTTTCCAAAGACCGACGACCCGAAAACCCGAATGCGCGACATTGTGCTTGCTGCGCAGCGCCTGCGGCAACCACAACACCAGAACCAGCACCGCCGGAATGGCCCAGAAGGCCAGAGCCAAATTCCATGAACCGCCAAGCATGTTCTTGATCGGGATCGTGAAGCCCGCCGCAGAAGCCGCACCACCGCAAAGCGCCATGGTATAGAGACCAGTCATGATCGCGGCGGTTTTTGGAAAATCCCGCTTCACCACACCCGGCAGCAGCACAATGCCCATGGCTATTGCCGCACCGGCAAGCGTCGCGCCCATATAGAGCGACCAGAAAGACCCGACACCACGCAGCGCCGTACCGATGGTCAAGACCACCAGCACCGCCAGAAGTACGCGCTCGGCGCCGAAACGTTGTGCGAGACGCGGTGCGAAGGGCGCGAAGGCGCCAAGGCAGACGACCGGCAAAGTCGTCAGCACGCCTGCGGCAAGCGACGACATGCCGGTGCCATCGATGATTTCCGGCAAAAGCACCGAAACGCTGGAAAAAACCGGACGCAGATTGGCGGCAATGAGAACAAGGCTCAACCCCAGCAGGATGCGCGACGCCTTGCTCGGCGTTTGCGGCACGGATGGCGGCGGCACGCTGTCCGCCTCGGCATCGACAAGCTGTTCCGGCTGCGATGGCATGGTGTACTCCTCCCGTGCCCCTGGGGGCACGGCATTGATGCGGCTCATGATGCGAGCAACCTTTCCAATTCTTCAATCAAGGGCGCCATAAAACGACGAACCGTCGCGCTGGCCTTGTCCGGGTCGCCGGTGGCGATGGCTTCAATGATCTGTCGATGCGCTTCAAAGTCCGGTTCCGGCAGCTCGCCATCGATCGTGGCTTCGATCGATTCGCGGATCGATGCGGAAAAGAAGCCGTAAACCTCGATCAGCGCATCGTTGCCGGAAGCAGCCGCAATGGCTTCATGGAACGCAAAATCGCGCTCGACAAAGGTCATACGGTCCGTCTCCTCGCGCAGACCGCGCGCGGCCAGCAGCGCTTCCAGATGCGCAATCGTCTGCGGCGTTACGCGCTGCGCGGCGAGCCGCGCGGCTTCCACTTCCAAGGCGGCGCGCATTTCAAGCCTATCGCGCAGGCTTGTATGGCGTATGCGATTGAGACTGCGCGCCGTGTCGGCCTTCGAGCGAACATAGGTGCCCGAGCCCTGGCGCGTCTCCAGCATACCCTGAGCCACCAGCGCCCTGACGGCCTCGCGCACCGTGCCGCGACTGACGCCCAGCCGCGCCGAAAGCTGGGCTTCATTCGGCAATTGCTCGCCCACAGCCCAGCGTCCCGAAGTGATTTCGGATCGAATGGATTGCGTCGCTGCTTCCGTCAGGCTTTTGCGTGAAACCGTCTTCATCAGTCACTTCAAATTCATCGGATGACTTGATGAATTAGCGGAGCCTGCTGAACCTGTCAACAGACGCGATCATCTTGTCACAGTCGGGTGCTAATCCCTCGTCACCCACAGCCGGATATTTTCAATTCGCGTCAAAATGCTCTAACAATTCTCGCGCAGATTGGATTTTCAAAAGCAGCCAGCAGGTGCCAGCATGATCACGCTCTACAGCCTTTCCGGGGATCACCTTGAGAAAACGGAAGTCGAACCGGGCACAGCTTTGCCGGACAGCGTGATCTGGATCGACCTCTCCACACCCGGCGTCAATGAAGATCATATTGTCGAAGCGTGGACAGGCATTTCCATCCCCACCCGCGAAGATATGACTGAGATCGAGGAATCGAGCCGCTTTTACATGGAAAATGGCGCGCAATATCTCACCGTGCCCATTCTCCATGCCGTCGATCTCGACCATCGCGAACTGGCACCAGTGACCTTCATTCTGCACGGCTCCCGCCTGATCACTGTGCGCTATGCGGACCCCAAATCCTTCTCGACCTATATTCTGCGCTCCACCAAGCCGGGCAACGGGCTGATTTCCACCAAATGCACCGGGCTTTCGATCCTGCTTGGTATTACGGAAGCCACCACCAACCGCCTGGCGGATATTCTGGAAGGCGTGGCCGGTAAAATCGACGCCGCGTCGCACTCGATCTATCGCCGCCAGCCAAAGGCGCGACCGATGACGACGCAGGATTTCCGGCACATTCTGACCCAGATCGGCGGTCAGGGAACGTTTCTCTCGCGGATGCGTGAAAGTCTTGCAGGCATCAGCCGTATGCTGGTCTATCTCTCGGCAACCAGCAATCCCGCGACCGGCAAGAAGGAAACGCGCTCCTGGATCAAGTCGCTTGAACGCGACATGCAATCGCTGACCGCCTATGTGGACTTCCTGTCCAACAAGGTTACTTTCCTGCTCGATACCATCGTCGGACTGATTTCCGTCGAGCAGAATGCCATCATCAAGATATTCTCCGTCGCCGCCGTGGGCTTCATGCCGCCAACGCTGGTGGCCTCCATCTATGGCATGAATTTTTCCTTCATGCCGGAACTGTCATCACCCTGGGGCTATCCGATGGCGCTCGGACTGATGATCGCATCGGCGCTGCTGCCGCTCTATTATTTCCGCCGCAAGGGCTGGCTGTAAGCGGCCCGCTCGACAAGGGCTCAACTATGTTATATCATCGGTTATAACATAGGAGAAAACCATGAACGTCACTTTGCGCAAGATCGGCAATTCCGAAGGTGTGATCCTGCCCAAGGAAGTGCTGGAACGGCTGAATTTGAGAGCAGGAGATACGCTCGTTTTGATCGAGGACGAGAACGGCCTTAAACTGACCCGCAGCGCGGATGATCCAGATGTCTTTGAGAAAAAGATGCAGATCGCACGCGAGCGGATGAAAAAATACGAAACGGCCTATCGCGTTCTCGCAAAATGATAGACTTTCATTCGCGTTCTTTTATCGAAGCGCTGCATCAGGAACAGTTGCGCCTGCATGGTGGTGCGGCGGGCATTCGGGATTCAGGCTTGCTCGATTCCGCACTCGCCCGCCCGCTTCAGAAAGAAGCCTATGGCGCGCCTGATCTGTTCGATCTGGCGGCGGCATATTTATTTGGCTTGCTGAAAAACCATCCGTTTGTTGACGGCAACAAACGAACCGGTCTCGCAGCAGCGGACTTGTTTCTCTATTTCAACGGCTACAGTCTGGAAGCTGAGCAAGAAGATGTGATTCAGCTGGTTTTGATGGTTGCGACCGGCGAAATCGACGAAAATGGTGCTGCTGCCTTCTTCCGTGACCACAGCATAGCAGTGGAAGACGACGACTAAACGCTGATCGACACGATTTCCCAATCCTTGCCGTTAATCTTCAGGACATCACCAGCCGGTTTGCCGAACAGCATGATGGCGACCGGCGCGACATGCGAAATCTTGCCGCTGGAAGGATCGGCCTCGTCTTCGCCAACAATCGTCCAGCGGCGAGTTTGGCCATCGTCCAGATTTTCCAGCTCCACCGTCATGCCGAACCGCACCACGTCGCTGTCGGCATCCGGCACGGACAGTTCCGCCGTTTCGCGCCGCAGGGTCCAGTAGCGCAGGTCCCGCGAAATGCGCGCGATGGCTGAGCGCTCACCGGCGGCATTGGCCTCGCCAAGCTCACGTTGCAGCCGCGCCAACTCGTCATCCATCATCTTCAGGCCGGTCGGCGTAACGAGATTGCGATGCGGACTGATCGGGCGTTCACCAAGATCGGTCGGCGCGTCATCCTGTTCTTTTGTAAAAGCTCTGCTCATCCCATGAATGTAGGCGGCGCATAGCGCCCCCGCAAGCCTCCTCCCCGCTCAAGCTTAAGCATTCGAACGCCGTTTGACATAAGGCGGGGTTTTTATTGATTGATGAGTCAATCAAAGATAAAATGGTGGCACAGACCTGAAAACCGGACAGGGATTGAGACAATGCCGAAGATCGGGATGGAACCTTTGCGGCGGCGTGAACTGATCGACACTGCCATACGCACCATCGGACAGCGCGGTTCGCTCGACGTGACCGTTGCGCAGATCGCCCATGAAGCGGGCGTCTCGCCTGCGCTCGCGCATCATTATTTCGGCGGCAAGGACAAGCTCATTCTCGCCACGATGCGCCATTTGCTGCGCGAACTGGGCCATGATCTCAATGCGGCCGTGAAGCTGACGGAAACCCCGCGCGAGCGCATTGCAGCCATCATCGCCGTCAATTTTTCCGCATCGCAGTTCACGCAGGAAACCATCGCCGCCTGGCTGACTTTCTACGTCCACGCACAGCAGTCGGAAGACACGCGGCGGCTTTTGCGCATTTATGCGCGCCGCCTGCATTCCAATCTGGTCTTCGCGCTGGAACAGCTCACCGACCGCGAGCGGGCGCATCGCATTGCGGAAGGTGCGGGCGCGATGATCGACGGGCTGTACATTCGCCATGCACTGGGCGCAGATGCGCCCGACGCCCAATCCGCCATTGGGTTGGTGGAAGATTATATTGCGGTTCAGCTTTCGGTGGAGACATGAGTATGGAAGCGGATTTCGTCATCATCGGCTCGGGCTCCGCCGGTTCGGCCATGGCCTATCGCCTGTCGGAAGACGGGCGCTATTCGGTGATCGTCATCGAATATGGCGTGCCGGATGTCGGGCCTTTGATCCAGATGCCCGCCGCCCTTTCCTTTCCGATGAATATGGAAACCTATGACTGGGGTTTTTCCACCGAGCCCGAACCGCATATTGGCGGGCGTAGCCTTGTCACGCCGCGCGGCAAGGTGCTGGGCGGTTCGTCGTCGATCAATGGCATGGTCTATGTGCGCGGCCATGCGCGCGATTACGACTTCTGGTCGGAAAGCGGCGCGCAAGGCTGGGCTTATGCCGATGTGCTCCCCTATTTCAAGCGCATGGAAAATGCGCAAGGGGGGCAGGAAGGCTGGCGCGGAACCGATGGGCCGTTGCACGTCCAGCGGGGCAAGCGCGACAACCCGCTGTTTCACGCCTTCGTCGAAGCAGGCCATCAGGCCGGGTTCGAAGTGACGGAAGATTATAACGGCGAGAAGCAGGAGGGCTTCGGCCCGATGGAGCAGACGATCTATAATGGTCGTCGCTGGTCTGCGGCCAATGCCTATCTGAAACCGGCGCTGAAGCGCCCGAATGTCAAGCTGGTCAAGGGGTTGGCCCGCAAGATCGTGCTGGAAGGCAAACGTGCCGTCGGCGTGGAGATCGAAGCGGGGCGCAGTTTCTCGACCATCCGGGCACGGCGCGAGGTCATCATCGCCGCCTCCTCCATCAACTCGCCGAAGCTTTTGATGTTGTCCGGCATTGGCCCCGCGGCGCATCTCAAGGAGCACGGAATCGAGGTAGTGGCGGATCGTCCCGGCGTGGGACAGAACCTTCAGGACCATCTGGAGGTCTATATCCAGCAGGAATGCACACAGCCGATTACGCTTTATTCCAAGCTGAACCTGTTTTCGAAAGCGAAGATCGGGGCCGAATGGCTGTTCTTCAAAACCGGTGACGGCGCGACCAACCATTTTGAATCGGCAGCCTTCGTGCGCTCGAAAGCGGGAGTGGAATATCCTGATATTCAGTATCACTTCCTGCCGGTGGCTATCCGCTATGACGGCAAGGCGGCAGCACAATCGCACGGGTTTCAAGCCCATGTCGGCCCGATGCGCTCCAAGTCGCGTGGCAGCGTGACATTGCGCACGGCCAATCCGCGCGAAAAGCCTGTCATCAAATTCAACTATATGTCGCATGAAGACGACTGGGCTGACTTCCGCCACTGCGTGCGGCTGACCCGCGAGATCTTCGGGCAAGCGGCCTTCGACCCCTATCGCGGCGCGGAAATCCAGCCCGGCGCGAAAGTGCAGACCGATGATGAAATCGACAACTTCATCCGCGAGCATGTCGAAAGCGCCTTCCATCCGTGCGGAACGGTCAAGATGGGTGCGGTTGACGATCCGTTTGCGGTGGTTGATCCTGAATGCCGGGTGATCGGCGTCGATGGCTTGCGCGTGGCGGATTCATCCATCTTCCCGCGCATCCCCAATGGCAATCTCAACGGGCCATCGATCATGGTCGGCGAAAAGGCGTCCGATCATATCCTTGGTCGCACACCGCTGGCGCGCTCCAATCAGGAGCCGTGGATCAATCCGCGCTGGCAGGTGTCGGACCGCTAGTTAGGGGAGTAAGGGAATAGGGGAATAAGGGAGTATGTTTTGGTTGCGAACAACATACTCCCTTATTCCCCTACTGCCCTATTCCCTTCTTTTCGAAGGAACACACCATGAAAGCACAACCCAAAGCCTCACACTTCATCGGCGGCTCGTTTGTCGAAGACAAGGCTGGCAAGCCGCTTCCCGTCATCTATCCGGCGACCGGCGAAGAAATTGCCAGGCTTTATTCCGCCACGCCAAGCGTGATCGAAGCTGCCTATGCGGCTGCGATGAAAGCGCAGGAAGCATGGACGGCGCTGAAGCCCGTCGAACGGGGGCGCGTATTGCGGCGCACGGCGGAAATTCTGCGCGAGAAGAACAAAAAACTCTCCAAGCTGGAAACACTCGATACCGGCAAGGCGCTTCAGGAAACGCTCGTTGCGGATGCGGCCTCGGCTGCGGATGCGCTGGAGTTCTTCGGCGGCATCATTTCCGGCTTCAACGGTGAATTCGTGGAACTCGGCGGTTCCTTTGCCTATACCCGCCGCGAAGCGCTCGGGATTTGTGTCGGCATCGGCGCGTGGAACTACCCGATACAGATCGCCGCGTGGAAATCGGCACCAGCGCTCGCCATGGGCAACGCCTTCATCTTCAAGCCGTCGGAAAATACGCCACTATCGGCCCTCGCCTTGGCGGAAGCCTATCAGGAAGCCGGGCTGCCCGACGGGTTGTTCAATGTGGTGCAGGGCTATGGCGATGTGGGTGCGGCCCTCGTCAACCATCGCCAGACAGCCAAAGTTTCGCTGACCGGCTCGGTTCCGACCGGAAAGCGCATCATGGCACAGGCGGGTGAACATCTGAAGCATGTGACGATGGAACTGGGCGGCAAGTCGCCGCTGATCGTGTTCGATGATGCCGATCTCGAAAGCGCCATCGGCGGCGCGATGCTCGGCAATTTCTATTCGACCGGTCAGGTCTGCTCCAACGGCACCCGCGTCTTCGTGCACAAGAAGGTCCGCGAGCGCTTTGTCGAGCGGCTGGTCGAGCGCACGCGCAAAATCCGTATCGGCGACCCGCTGGATGAGGCCACCCAGATGGGGCCGCTCGTCAACAGCGCCCAGCGCGACAAGGTTCTTTCCTATATCGAAAAGGGCAAGGCCGAAGGCGCAACGCTTGCCTGCGGCGGCGGCATTCCCAAGCTGCAGGGCTTCGACAAGGGGTACTTCATCGAACCGACCGTCTTTACCGACGTGACCGACACTATGACTATCGCGCGCGAAGAAATCTTCGGGCCGGTCATGAGCGTTCTGGAATTTTCCGATGAAGATGAGGTCATCGCGCGGGCCAACGATACCGAATTCGGTCTGGCGGCAGGCGTCTTCACCGCCGACATCGCGCGCGGTCACCGCGTCATCGGCCAGATCAAGGCAGGCACCTGCTGGATCAATGCCTATAATCTGACTCCGGTGGAAGTGCCTTTCGGCGGTTACAAGCAGTCCGGCATCGGGCGCGAAAACGGCGTTGCGGCCCTTGCGCATTATAGCCAGATCAAGACCGTCTATGTCGAGATGGGCAAGGTCGACAGCCCGTATTAAGGGCTTATGCGCGGCGGCTTACCCGCCGCGCATAATGATAAAATCAGATCAGGCCGCGCGATGCGAGATTGCGCATCAGATGCGACGAGCCGAACCGCCATGGGCTGCATTCGGTCGACAGGCGCACCGTATTGGTCAGCGCACCAAGCTGCGGATTGGAGATCGTGACCACATCGCCGATCTTGTGCGTAAAGCCCTGCCCCGGCGTGTCACGGTCTTCGACCGGCGCAAACAATGTTCCCATGAACAGCACGAAACCATCCGGATATTGATGGTGCTTGCCGATGGTCTGGGCAACCAGATCCAGCGGATCACGGCTGATTTCCTTCATGGTGCTGCGACCGTTGAGAACATAGCCATCCGGTCCTTCGACCTTCAGAGCCAGTTCCGCCGAGCGCACATCTTCCATCGAATAGGTTTCGTCGAACAGGCGAATGAACGGGCCAACCGAACAGGACGCGTTGTTGTCCTTGGCCTTGCCAAGCAGCAGGGCTGAACGGCCTTCGACGTCACGCAGGTTCACGTCATTGCCAAGCGTCGCGCCCTTGACCTGGCCCTGGCTGTTGACTGCCAGCACCACTTCCGGCTCAGGGTTGTTCCAGGTGGAAATCGGGTGCAGGCCAACCTCGGCACCATGACCGACCGCCGACATGGGCTGGCTCTTGGTGAAAACTTCGGCATCGGGACCGATACCGACTTCGAGATATTGCGACCAGACGCCTTCCTCGATGAGCGCCGCCTTCACGCGGGCTGCTTCTTCCGAACCCGCCTTGAGATTGCGCAAACTGTCGCCAATGATCGCGCCGACACGTTCACGGATTTTCAAAGCGAGATCGGGATTGCCGGCCGCGCGTTCCTCGATCACGCGCTCGACCATCGAGCGGGCAAAGGTAACGCCGCAGGCCTTGATCGACTGCAGGTCGTTCGGTGCCAGAAGATGCAGCGCGCTTTCATCGCCGGGCTTTCCGGAAAACAGGGCTTCGAGCGAACCGATATCCTGTCCGCCGGTTGCGCGTACATGAGCCAGTGCATCGTCAAGTTCAAGCAGGTCGCGCATCGTTGGTGCAGCTTTGGTGGTAATGTCGATGACGCGCCCTTCGCGCAAAGTCACCAGAACCGGCCCCTTGGCCGTCGGGTTCCATGCTCGCCCGACAAATGTTCCCGAGGCGAAAGTTTCATTGCTACTCACGTTTAATGCTCCTCACCGGTGTTATGCGCGGCACTCCAGACCGCATGCCTATCACTGAACTCAAACCACACTGTCGCGCCCGAAAAGCTTTCACGTTTCGCGTGATTATGCACTAACAGTTCAGTCAGTGTTTAAGGCATAAGGCAGGGAACATATTTGCGCAAAGCAAAAAACGCAGTGACGGGCATCAACCGCGCCAGTTGCGGTAAGGCGTTGAGCTTGGTGGTCAAGCGGATACTGTGTCTCTCAATTGCTTTCGATGCGATGATATCCGTACCGCCTAACAATCCGGCTATTTGAATTGCTAGTCGGTTTATGGCTTCATTCCACCGTTACCGATTTTGCCAGGTTGCGCGGCTGATCCACATCCGTACCCATCAAGACGGCGGTATGGTAGGCCAGCATCTGGATCGGCAGCGCATAGACCAGCGGCGTGATGAATTCCGGCACGTCCGGCAGAACGATGGTCGCCATCGTATCGACGCTGGCGCTTTCGGCCCCCTTTTTGTCGGTGATCAGGATGATGCGGCCGCCACGAGCCGCCACTTCCTGCATGTTCGAAACGGTCTTTTCATAAAGACGGTCGGACGGTGCAATGACGATGACCGGCATGGTTTCATCGATTAGCGCGATAGGCCCGTGCTTCAACTCGCCAGCGGCGTAGCCTTCGGCGTGAATATAGGAGA
>NZ_JAELXQ010000020.1 GCF_016427605.1 Ochrobactrum sp. Q0168
CCTCCCCCCCTCTCTCATTTAGAAGAGGCATCGGGAGATTACTGTCTTGCTTTGCCTCGTTCAGAATTATGAGTGCTTGAGGTTTTTTCGCGCGAGCTGATGAATAGCTTGTTCTGCAGGGAAGCTCGGGCTTCTTTGGAAATTGGCCTCAAATCGATGACGCGCTCGTACTACCTAGTTAAGCAGCTGTAACACCAGTTTGGTTAGCCGAATGAGGTTAGATGGATACTCGGTGGGTTGATGGGCGCCAGAAGATCGGCCGTAGTTGCACGCAGGATATCGAGCATGTCTCGATCGTGAAGTTTTTCAGGGTGCCGATTTTGCAATCGGGTACTGTTTCTGGAACACCTGGCTCATAAAGGTGTCGACATCTTCGATAAGGACACGGTCCGTGTAGTCGCAGAAGCGGGTATCTGGGGTTCAATTCGCTATCATGACCTGTTGGGCAATGCCGTTATTGTCTGTGATGATGCCGGACAATTCCGTATCGGTGATCATGCCTTGTGCTAGGTGCATGCGGAGCGGTTGTCGCAAAAGCTGATACCTGCAACCTCTCGGTAGGTGCGCGTAGTGGAAACCATACGCGATCTCATCTGGAGTTTTTATAAAGCGCTGAAAGGGTTCAAACAGAAGCCCGTAATCGGGATGATCGCAGCCTTAGGAAACGGTTTGAGCGCATCTTCTCGATCCGCACCGGCTATGTCGATCTCGACCAGCTGCTAGCCCGCTTGCTGCGCCGCAAGGAAAAACGGCTCAAGGTTCTTGAACGACCCGAAATCCCGTTGCGCACCAATGCGTCCGAGAACGATCTGCGCAGTTGCGTCATCAAACGCAAAATCTCCGGCGGCACCATGAGCCGGGATGGGCGTGTCGCCAGCGATACCATGCTCGGCCTCATGAAGACCTGCAAAAAGCTTGGTCTGTCCTTCTGGCACCACCTCGGCAACCGGCTTGGCATTCCCAATCAACAGCCAACCACCCCGGAACTTGCAAGCTCATCATCGCAAAAGCCTGATCACGCTTACTTGCGACCGCCAGGCTTTGAGAATGGGACCATCTGCCCTGCTTTTGCCGGCACCTCATCCATAATATGATAACCTGTCAGTGTCAGTAACGACGGCGAAACGTTCCACTGTTTGTCATCATCCGTGCGTACCGTCACCGTCTTGCAATTGCAGCGGATAACAAAACCCCGACCCATGGCTCCGTCCGGCCCTTCAAACGTCACGCCGCCACCGATCTTGATATCCTGTAAGGCAGCAGTTGTCTTCTGCTAATGCTAAAACTGCAGGCGTTCCACGATCCGCCGGTTCAACGCCGTCAGCATTGATTCATCCAGACTATCAATATCGATCTCAGTCATTCGCGCCTCCTCATTATGCCAATGGAAGCGGTCTGCTGTCATCGATCAGATTAGGATAAATTCCCATCAGGCGTACAATTGTCCGGTAAAATGGAACAGCCACCAAATCTGCCCCGCTTACCCGGTTTACCTATTTTTGAGCAGTCAAGATCATCCCGCTAAAGCTTTGGAAATATGAATAAAAATTTATCAAACAAAAGTCAATTCGAGCTTAAGTTTCGCTCGAGCGATTGTTTGCGTTTCATTTTTTAGGGAAGATTTTCGGTTCGAATCCGTCGCGTGCAGCTGCGATATTGAATAGAAGGTACCATACCTGATTGACACCGAAAAATCTAGAGCTGTGCTCGCTCGAGGCACTGCAAAGTGCGTTTTCGTAGCTCATAAACTGGGGCATGATGATCCCTTCGAATGGACGGCGTGAGAGAATTCTCATGGCTCTTTCAGGAACGGTGTTCAGTGCGGAACTTACGCTTTTGGGGAGGTGAGCTGCTTACCGGCCAATTATCACTCAAAGTTCGATCTCCAATATGAATCTCTGCGTTAGTTAAACGTCGTCGTTCGATACCCAAAATGAGGTAATATTCATCCCTTAACCGTCGATTAGCTTAGGCCACCTTGTATATTAGGCATGTTCCTCTGACGGTACGCATAATCTACCCCAGTAATAAACAGAACGAAGTTCGCGATCCGCAGTTTTCCTGTTTCAGGCTAGTTGCGGTCTCAAACCTCAAATTTGAGTGATTGGCTGTCTTTCGTTTCGCGGACTGGTTTTTTGGGGGAAGTGTGTTGATAGCGTATTTCGTCAGGTGGGATGGAACACGAGCGGCTCCCAATAGGGGCGAACGAGAACTGTTTGTTGGGGCCGCCGCTACACCCCAGAAGATCGGTCCGGCATCGGCCATACACCGCGACATAATCAAGGTAGTATCGTCGGTTGTCGCTAGTCTCGTCATCATTGCGCCGGCACAAGCTCAGACCACGTGCACAGCATCGCCATGTACGGGCTCTACCATAATTGACGCCAACTCCGCTGACTATTTTCCCGACATATCAGGTCCCACGTGGTTATTTCATGACACGAGCTTGCTCAACGCGACGGCAACCAACGCAATCAGCGGCGGCACGCAGGCTTTCTATGATTCGAGCGCGCTGAATGTCACTGCGATGAATGGCGTTAGCGGTGGTTCTCAGTACTTTAACGGCAGCAGCAGCCTCAATGCTTCGGAGATATTTTCAATCAGTGGAGGCGGACAGAGCTTCTACGATGCCAGCGCTCTGAATGCATCGGCATCCAATGCCGTTAGTAATGGCTTTCAGTATTTCAATGCCAGTAGCAGGCTGGACGTTATAGCAGCAGGAGCTCTCAGCGGGGGCCAGCAGGTTTTTTACGATACCAGCACATTGAACGCATCGGCAGCGGATGCCATCGTTGGCGGCTCGCAGTTTTTCAATGGTAGCAGTCGCCTGAATGCGACCGCATCAAGCGCAGTCAACGGCGGAACGCAGAGTTTTTACGTTAACAGCGTCATGGCGTTGACAGCTGCCAATGCGCTGAGTGGTGGTGAGCAATATTTTAATGGCAACAGTGCATTGAATGTTAGCGTTGGTGGTGCGGTGGGTGGCGGCGCGCAATATTTCTACAATCTCAGCGCCTTGAATGCGTCGGCGGCCAATGCTGTCAATGGTGGCGCTCGGGATTTTCACGATAGCAGCGTTTTCAACGTTTCCGCCACCAGCGGTCTGAGTGGTGGCGCTCAGACCTTTTATGGCAATAGCACGCTTAATGTTCTCGCCACTAACGCAGTGACGTCAGGTGTTGGCGTGAATTTCGACAATCTGCCGGGTGGCGTTGGGGGAACCATCAAACTCAATGGGTTTAGTACAACCGTCGGAGCTATCAACAGTATTGGCCCAGGCGCTGGTCTCATTGAAAATGGCGCGGCGACAAGCAGCGTCTTGACCATTGACGGGTCGTCTGTAGGCCCTTCGCTATTCTCCGGCGTGATCCAGGATGGCGGTAGCGGTCGGTTGGCTCTGGAGCTCAATAGCGGTACGCTAACGTTGAGCGGGCCAAACAGTTTCACCGGCGGCACCACGATAACTGGCGGTGTGTTGCAAGTGTCGAGCGATGTTAATCTCGGCGATCCATCAGGCGGTCTGATACTCAATGACGGGACATTGGCAACGACAGCAAGTTTTCAAACCGCCCGATCAATTACGTTGGCGCAGGCAGGGATATTCGATGTTGCGGATAATACCGACCTTATATTGAACGGCGCGCTCTCGGGGCCGGGTGATCTTGTGAAGACGGGTACTGGTGTTCTGCAACTTACAAACACTGGCAATCGCTATAGCGACACGATCGTTGGGTCAGGTCGTCTCGTGGGCAATTCGGAGACCATCAAAGGCAATATTGCAAATGCTGGTATCGTCGTTTTCGCGCAGGCGGCGGATGGCAATTTTGCCGGCGACATAGCGGGCGCAGGCGGGGTTGCCGGAACGATGATCAAGGAAGGATCTGGCAGTCTTATGTTGAGTGGCACGTCAGGTCTCAATTGGATCGTACAGCATGGCAATCTGACTTCCAGCGCGGAACGTTTTTCCGGAGATGTTTCGATTGCAGCCCCTGCCGCTGTTACATTTGATCAGGTGACCAGCGCGCAGTTTACCGGCCTGTTGACGGGGGAGGGGACTTTCATCAAAGCGGGTTTGGGAACGCTCGCTTACAACGGCAAAAGCCCCGCATTTACAGGAACGACAGCCGTATCCGCAGGTGGCTTGATCGTCGGGTCGGATGATAGCCACAGCAATGCGGTTTTGGGCGGCTCCTTTATCATTGCAGACGGTGGCTTGATTGGCGGTCATGGTACCATCGGTTCCGGCAGTGGTTCGATGGTCGACGTTCTGACTGGCGCAACGCTTTCGTCGGGGAATTCGATTGGCACATTGACAATCAATGGTGACCTGACACTCGAACGTGGATCGACTTACGCCGTTGATATCGCGGACGCTGGTTTGAGCGATCTGACGCGGGTTTCCGGTAAAACCACGATTTCGGGCGGAAATATCGACGTGACCGCTCTCGATCCCGCGACCAGCTATCAGAACGGTCAAACCTATACGATCCTCACATCGGATGGTGGAATAAACGGGGCTTTTCAGGATACAGTCTCGAAGTCTGCCTTTATTACTGCGAACGAGACCTATGATCTCAACAGCGTGCATTTGACAATTGCTGTCAAAAATGTCGGCCAGACAGGTGGGGGAGGTGTTGGCCCAATTTCGGGCCCACCGCCGCCAGCGCTCTTCGAAACTGTTTCCGAAACGAGGAACCAGACGGCGACAGCAAAGGCGCTGGATACGCTTCAGCAGTCCGGGCCGCCTCTCGAACTTTACAACAGGTTGCTGATGCTCAGCGCGGTTGAGGCAAGGGGTGCCTTTAACCTTCTGTCCGGTGAAGCCTATGCTTCAACGAAAGCAGCGCTTATCGAAGGAGGTGCCGTCATTCGCGACGCCATGAACAATCGCTTGCGCTCAACCGAGAGCTTCGTGCTGCCATCGTCTGCAACTCTTCTTTCCTATGGTCCTGAGAATGACCAAATTGCCGACACACCCGGTGCCTTCGCGGCCACGACATCCACGTCTCGCGAGCAAAATTATAATGCCTGGATTCAGGGCTATGGTAACTGGGCTTCAATCGACGGCAGTGGAAACACAGCGCGGCTCGACTACAATACCGGTGGCTTCGTTGTGGGAGTAGACGGTACAGTCTTCGACAATTGGCGTCTTGGATTGCTGGCGGGCTATAGCCGGACAACATTCGATGTGGATGGGCGCGCATCTTCCGGGCAAAGCGACAATTATACATTGGGCGCCTATGCCGGTTCGTCCTGGAAACTGAACAATGGCAATGCTATCGCCTTCCGCACCGGGCTTGCCTATACGTGGCATGAAATCGAGCTTGATCGATCCGTCACTTTTCCGGGCTTTTCCGATAGTCTAAACAGCGACTATCATGCCAGCACGTTTCAGGCTTTTGGCGAACTTGCCTATCAATGGGGCAGGGAAGATGCTCCATTGGAAGCGTTTGCCAATCTCGCTTATGTCCATCACCATACAGATGGCTTCAATGAAACGGGAAGAACGGCGGTGCGGCTCAACTTCGACAGCGATACGATGGACACGGCTTTCACAACCATCGGCTTGCGGGCTTCACGCCATTTCCTGCTGGGAAATATATCGGCCAATGCGTACGGGTCTATTGGCTGGCGCCATGCTTATGGCGATATCGAAACAAGCTCGACGAATAGTTTCATAGGTTCATCCGCATTCACGGTTTACGGAGCGCCTATCGCGAAGGATGCAGCGCTCATCGAGGCTGGTCTGAACTTCGATCTTTCTCGAAGCGCCACGCTCGGCGTCAATTATACTGGCCAGATTGGTTCTCACGCCTATCAGCAGGGCGTAAATGCCGTGCTCAGGGTGAGGTTTTGACCGGGGCGGAAATCGCGGCGGCAATGGCTTTGCGCAGTTCATCGACATCGATGGGCTTATGCAGCATGAGTGCCCCGCTGGCATTGACCTCCCTCAATCGCGCGGGAGAGGTATCTCCGGTGACGATAATTGCTGGCAGAGGTCGCCCGACCACCGAACGCAGAGTTTGAATGGCGTCGAGCCCTGTAACGCCACCGCCCAGCCGATAGTCGGCAATGATCAAATCGACCGGCGCGTCGCCACTCTCAAGGGCCGCCGCGTAGGATGCCTGAGCCTCTTCGGCTGAGCGCCCCGGATAAATCCGGTGTCCATCAAGCTGAAGCAGTTGCTCCATGGCGTCGATAACATCTTTCTCGTCATCAATGACGATGATACCAGGAGATGTTTCCGCCTCGAGCGGTACATGCATGCGCGGGATTTCAAGGCCCTTGTCGCGGGTTCTGGGAACCGTGAGCGAGAACATCGAGCCTTTGCCGGGATTGGACACAAGTTTCAACGGATGCCCAAGAAGCATGGCTGTGCGCCGGACGATGGCGAGCCCCAGTCCCAGTCCTTGCGACCGGTCGCGCGCCGGATTCTGCAGCTGGACAAACTCTTCGAAAATCTTTGCTTGTTGATCGGCTGGAATACCGGGGCCCGTATCGAAGACCTGAATTTCGACTGCATCGCCGCGTCTGCGGCAGCCAAGGAGGATGCGCCCCGCCTTCGTATATCGAAAGGCATTGGTCAGAAGATTGTTCAGAATGCGTTTGAGCATCATCGGATCGCTATCGACATAAAGATCGCTTTCGACGACATGCCATTGAAGTCCGCGTTGCTCTGCGTCAAGTGCGAATTCGTCATGCAGATCGTGGAGTAATACCGACAAAGCCACGGGTTCGTTCACCACCGTTACGATACCAGCGTCGAGCCGCGAAATATCGAGCAGCTCGTTCAAAAGCCCGCTCAGATCGTGGACGACCGATTTTGCCTTTGCGGCCAGGTCGCGCGCATCGCTGGATGCAACATTGCCCCGCTGTCCGAGAATGCCAAGCGTGGATATGAGCAGGCTCAATGCATGGATTGGTTGGCGAAGATCATGGCTTGCCGCGGCCAGAAAACGTGTCTTGGCACGGTCTGCGTGCTGTGCACGGTCTGTTTCTTCTTGCAAATGCGCAACGAGGTTTTCGTTTTCCAGCCGCAGCCGAATGGTCTCATGCAGCATGCGGTAGGTGATCCGGCAATAATAGAGATTGATGGCGACCAGTGCTGCCAGCAAAAAAAGAAAGGCACCGGAAATTTCACTTTCGGTCAGGATGCAACGCACGGCGATCGGAATGACGGTCGCGATGATCGAGCCGACGAGCGCTGGCGGAAACGCCGAAAGCGAGGGGACAGTGCCGCAGACAAGACCGGTCAGGACGATGACGGTAAAAGACAGCACGATTGGCGCTTCCGGTAGAAATCCGGCCCAGCCCAGCCCGCCCCACAGAAGCCCGGATATCCAGGAAAAGCTCGCGGCAAGCCAGGCCCAGCGCTGAATGGATTGCGAGTCCCTCTGGCGGCTAAAGAATTGGCGCGATGCGAAGACACGGATGGTGGTCAGCAAATAAAGCGCGCCGAGCCATCCGACGAGCCAGCTCGCGGGCACGGCATTCTTCAGAACATAGATTGCACCGAGAGAAATGACGACATTCGAGATAATGACGCCATAGGAATTTCGGTACAAAAGTTCCGTGAGAGCCTGACGTATCCGATCTTCCTGCATCCGGCCTCCCAATATGTTGCATTGTCGTTCACTGCCCAGTGTTATACTTAAATGATTGATCGATCAGTAACTTGCCGCCAATAAGTTGTGATTTGAACGATTTGCGCCAATTGGCGCCAAAGCAAGGTGAATGACAGCCGGATGACCCGTCCCCTTACCGCCATTCTTGCCGATGACCACGCGATCGTGCGTCAGGGGCTGAAGCTCCTGATTTCTGTGATGGACGACATATCCGTCGTCGCAGAAGCGAGCGATGGAACGACCGTTATGGAGCAAGTGCGCAGTGCCGGGGCCGATCTGCTCATTCTCGATCTCGGTATGCCGGGGGTGGCCGGGATTCAATTCATCTCGGAAATAAAGACGGTTGCGCCTAAGCTGCAGATATTGATTCTGACCGCGAATGTTGAACCCAGAACAATTCGCGCTGCAATGGAAGCCGGGGCCAGCGCCTATCTGACCAAGGATGGTGATCCGGAAGAAATCGGTGCAGCCATCGACGCCGTCAGAAATGGCAAGACCTATCTGGCGCAGTCCATCCGTTTTGCGATCACGGGGTCAATGGGCAGCAGCAGCTCTAGGCCCGCGCCAGATATAGTGTCGCCGATCCCGCTGACGCGCCGTGAACGTCAAATTCTGGCGCTGGTTGCGCAGGGGCTGACCGCGCGGGATGTGGCAACGCGACTGGGGATCAGTCCGCTCACCGCACGCAAGCATCGCGAAAACCTGATGCGCAAGCTTAACCTCCACAGCTCCGCCGAGCTGACGGCTTACGCGGTTCGTCTGGGATTGCCGACCGCATAAAAAGGGCCAGCATCACCGGAAAATATGTTGAAGCTCGTTAGCTTCCCAGTGCTGCAGCAATCCCTACGATCACTGGTCCCATAAGGGGTAGGAGCACATTGGAGATCGCATAGGTGACCGTGTATCCGATGACAGGTGTCGAGTTCCCGGCTTGGGACACGAGGGCGCTGATCGTTGGCGTACTGCAATGCTGACCGGCGATTGCGCCAAGAAGGATTGGCGTCTCGATTTTCATCAGTTTCGCGCCAACAAAAAGCGACACGAGAGCAGGCACAAAGGAAACCACCAGGCCGAGGATGGGGAGAATAAGCCCATATTGAAGGACGAGTTCGATAGCCTCGGGTCCGGCGCTCAGTCCTATGGCAGCGATGAATGTTGCGAGCCCGAAATCTTTTGCGAACTCTGCGGCAGGAACCGGAAACCCGCCGCGCGCCGGATTTCGCATGTTGAGCCAACCGAAGACAAGGCCAGCGATCAAGGCGCCGCCGCCTGACCCTAACGTCAGCTCCCAGCCGCGTATATTGAGAGAGAAGTTGCCCAGCAAAAGACCGGCGACAATGCCAAGACCGAGAAAGACAAAATCCGTGCTGCCTACTTTGGGTAAAGGCTTGCCCAATGCTTCTATGGCGCGCGTGACCGGTTCTTCCTGCCCATAAAGTGTCAGGACATCTCCTTCATGGAGAACCGTACCGGGCAATGCGGGAATTTTCTCCCCTAACCGCCGTATATTCGATATGAATACGCCCCGCCGCAATTCTGGTGAAGCCGAGTGGCGCAATTGACGAATCTGGCGTCCAAAAGCTTCAGATCGAATGAGGACGACTTCACGGGTAACGAGTGCCAGACTGGTGCCGTCTGGCACGGGAACCTCGTCTCCGAATGAGTCCTGAATGGCGATAACCGCGTTGCGGCGTCCATGCACAATGACAACGTCATCCGGCTTCAAAAGGAACGTAGGGTCTGTTTGAATAATTTTCTTATGCCGACGTACACGTTCAATCGTGACCGTCCAGTTCCAGCTTTTCTCCAATTCCCCGACTGTCTGCCCACCGAGCGAACCGGCTCTGAAAGCACGGGCGACGAACATAGGCAGTCCCTCGACCTGATCGTCATCATTGTCTTCCGAACCAAGTTTTCTGGCGAGCGCCTGCGCTTCGGTTTTGAGGTCGACCTTCAGAAACATCGGTGCAAGCTGGGTGGTAAACACCACGATCGCCAAAAGGCCGAACAGATAGGTGAGGCTATAGGCTGTGGCGACATTGGCCTGTAACTGTTCAATCTGCTCCGGCGCGAGGGGCAGGCGGGAAATTGTTTGCGACGCTGTTCCGATGACCGCAGATTCCGTCGCGGAGCCGGCGAAAAGTCCGGTGGCGGTTCCTATATCCAGCTTGAACAGAACAATCGCCATCGAAACCAGAAATGTGACGCACATAACTTCGATGAGCGAAAAAATTCCATAACGCCACCCACCGCGAATATTGGCAAAGAACTGAGGCCCTGCCGTAAAACCGAGCGCGTAAATGAAAAGAGTGAAGGCGCTGTCCTTCAAGTCCGGTGAAATGCGAACGCCGAGTTGTCCGATCACCAGCGCTGCCAGCAAAGTGCCGCAAACTCCGCCCAATCGAACCGGGCCTATGCGCAACCGGCCAAGGAGATAACCTATTGCAAGGGAAACAAAAAGCGCCACCACGGGGTCAGTGAGAAAATACAATGCGGACCCCCAAGCTTACAAGTTTATATTCTATTATTGACGCTTGGCTAATATAATAATTCAGTTTTCCTATCTGTCCAGATTCCGAAAAGAATTTTATAACAATTTTATAACTTTTTACTTGGAAATGGCCGTTCTGCGTTTACTGACGCTGGTGTTCGGCGTTCACGACAAACGGGCTCGGGCACGGAAAGCTTTCTTGAGAGAGAACGCATACCGATTTGGAGAAATCATTTATTCGTTGGCTGTTGAATTGATAATCACTCGAATTTAGTTTCATAGTGCGTTAATAGAAGTTCGATTACTATTTATTTGAGTAATATTACCTTTATTTAAATTAGATAGATGAAAGATAAGAGTAGAATTTATAGTGCACTATGATGTTCAAGCGGCTGATCAACAACAGGTTTCGGGATAGATTATGGAAAAGCGACCGCTTACCCTGACGATCAATGGTACGACGGTCGGACCCGTGGATGTTCCACTCGGGATGCCGATGATTGACTTTCTACATGAATATCTTGATCTGACGGGGACGCATTTTGGCTGCGGCCAGGGTATCTGCCATGCCTGTACGGTTATCGAGGTTAAGCCCGATGGCACTAATGCCGAAAGCCGCACATGCATCTATGATGCGCATTTTTTTGCCGGCAAATCCATCCTCACCATCGAGGGCCATGCGCGGCGTGACAGCGACGGTCATATCCTTAGCCTGACGCCCGTACAGCAGGCATTCATTGATCACTTTTCCTTTCAGTGCGGCTATTGCACACCGGGCTTCGTAGCGGGTGCCACGGTGTTTATCGAACAGCTGAAACGGCACCCGGTGAAGCGCGCTGATCTGGAATCGGCGATCGGGGATGCGCTCGATTTGCATATTTGCCGCTGTACCGGCTACGTCCGTTATTATGAGGCGATCCGCGATGTCGCTCTCGCGACACCCGGCTGCGTCATCGGTTAATGGGGCGGAGCGGGGGCATGAAACATAAGCGTCTTTACTACATTGCTTTGGCCGTCACGCTCATTGTCATCGCGGGCGGACTGTCGGTTCTGCTGGGGCTGTTCCGGACTTCATCCGTCAGTCCAGAGGTGAAAAAGCCCCTTTCAGCCGAACAGATGCATGCGCTTGTTCCACGGGGGCAGGAACTGGCGCGTGCTGCCGATTGTTTCGGTTGCCATTCCCTGCCCGAAGGTCCGATGGCAGCGGGAGGCGTCGCTATCGCCACCCCGTTTGGTACCCTGCATTCGACCAACATCACGCCCGATCCGACATATGGCATTGGAAAATATAGCCGGGCGGATTTTCATCGGCTGATGAAATATGGCATCGCGCCGGGTCATCGCATTATCCGGCGATGCCCTATCTTTTCACGCAGGTGACGACGCCAGATGATATCGATGCGCTCTATGCCTATCTGAGGACGATACCGCCTATGGCTGTCGCGAATAAACCCAATAGCGCTATTTTTCGGCTTCCGGTCCGTCCTTTTGTGAATTTCTGGGCGCTTCTCAATTTCCCGAAACGTGAAGCGCCGCATAACGACGAGCGCTCTGCTGACTGGAACCGGGGGGCCTATCTGGTTGAAGGGCTGGCCCATTGCGGTGGATGTCACACGCCGCTCAATATTATGATGGCGCCTGACTTTGCGCGCAATCTGCAAGGGGGCATCTTGGAGGGCATGGTTGCGCCCGACATTACGCAGCCCAGTCTGGCGCGACAGGGCTTTGATCTCCGCGCCTTAAGCCAGTATCTGAAGACGGGGATTGCTCCACAGGGAACGTCATTCGCTGACATGAATACGGTGACGCATTTTTCCACCAATATCATGTCCGATGACGATATTCGCGCGATTGCCACCTATCTGCTGACGGATGATGACGGCAATATTCCGCCGCCAAAACCCGCGCCCGAAGCCTTGCCGCAGGCCGTTACGCTGCCGCTGGATGCCGACATGGACAAGGGACGTATGTCCTATATTTCGGCCTGTTCGGGCTGCCACGGTTTGAACGGCGAAGGCACCCCGAATGTCGCGCCCGCCATGAAAGGCAACGGTATTGTGGCGCTGGATAAACCGAACGCGCTGATCAGCGCCATTTTGAACGGCATCGCCACCCAGGCATTCACGAACCAGCAACGCATGTACGCCATGCCGGCTTTTGCCGACACGATGGAGGAGAACGAGATTGCAGCGCTGGTCAGCTGGATGCGGGCGCAATGGGGCGGGCGGGGCGGTCGTCCTGTTACTGCCGGGCAGGTCAAAGCGTTCCAGCGCTCTGTTCGGTAATTTGGGAACTGATTTGACCGCGTCGTGAATGGCATTCTTACACGGTCGCTTAAGGAGATAGATACATGGCTGCCGGATTGTCACGCCGTGATTTCATCAAGTTGGGTACGTTTGCAGGCATATCCGTTCTCTTTGCGCGTCTTCCCACTGCTTATGCACTGGAGGTGCAGTCGGGCCCGACAACTGCGGACTGGCTCGACGCCAAGGGCAAAGCGCGCCATCGCTGGGACGCCATACGTAAAGTGACGGGCGGGAAAACCTTTGCTCGCGATTATCGCGCGCGCGATATTCCTGGCTGGACGAAGGATCAGGCGCACGCTTTCTTCATCAAGGCGACGAAAGCCGACCGTACATTCGAAGGGCTGGACTTGTCGTTGCTGGGAAAGGAACTCCAGCCTGACCGTCTAGTGATGCATGAGGATTTGGAGCGGGACGGCATTCGCATTCCGCAAGTGTCGGATCTGGCGGAGGTGTTTTTTGGCAAGAATTTCCTCGTCCCGAAGGGCGAAACACCGCCTTTGCTCGGCCATCCGGTGGCGCTGCTTGTTTACGACGATTTCGAACGTTTCGAGCTGGCGAAGCGTCTGCTGCGCTTTGAAACGGATGTCGTCCGTTATGGCACCAAAACCGGCCCAAAGCCGCCGCAGAATTTCGGCGCGGCACGCTATGTGAGTATTGGCGGAGAAACCCCGACATCGCCGTCTGTTTATTCATCCTTTCAGGATGCGACGATCTACGGCAATTTCAATGGCAACGAGGTCGTCTGGCCGGATGAAAGCAAGACAGGCCTTTTCGTTCCGCGCTCCGTGCAGACCAGGAACCGGGGTGGTGGCGCGCGCGATCCTGAACAGGTGGCGCGAGAGACTTACGAGCCCATGCGCCGGGGCATGAATGCGGCGCGCCAACTCGGCGCAGAGATTGACGCAGCGCGGCAGAACCCGGCTAAGATTGTTCTTGACCGCAAGGCCTTCTCCCAGTCGGTCGATCCTTCGGCGCTGGAAGCGGACAATGGCAATGCATGGTACGATGCGAAAACGCGGACACTGCATATCATTGCCGCCGTGCAATCGCCTTACGACGCGGCGCGGTTCGCAGCCATGATCGTCAAGGGCAACAAGACTTTTCCGGTGGATGAGATCAAGCTCCAATCCGGCACGACGGTTGGCTATGGCTCGAAGGACCATTCGATTTTCCCGCTTTATTGCGTGATGGCGGCTTTTTACGGCGGTGGCGAAGCCGTGCGTCTGGCCAATGACCGCTATGAGCAGTTCCAGATGGGCCTCAAACGACATTCGTTCCAGATGGATGTCTCGCTTGTCGCGGACCGCAAAACGGGCCAGTTCGAAATCATGAAAGGCCACTATGTCGCCAATGGCGGCGGACGGGCCAACTATTCCTTCTCCGTCGCGCAAGTCGCCGCAACGGCGGCGCAATCGATCTATTATCTGCCAAAATCGGTTTTCAGCTCGGTCGCGCTGGCGAGCCAGGCTGTGGAGGCAGGTTCCATGCGCGGCTATGGCGCGCTTCAGGTCATGTCTGTGACCGAACTTGTGGTCGACGAGCTGGCAAATGAGCTCGCCATAGACGCCATCGAGCTTCGCAGACGCAATGCCACCAAGGCGGGTTACCTGAACACGCAAGGCGCCCAACCGCTTGGCGATCCGCGCAACATCGAAATGCTCGACAAGGCGGCCAGTAACCCTCTGTGGGTCAATCGCGACCAAGCCAAGAAGGCTTATGACGCGGCGCATCCGGGACGCCTTTACGGTATCGGCTTTGCGCAGGTGCAGAAGGATTACGGCACGGGGGCGGACACCTCCGCGCTTGCGCTGGAATTCGATGCGCAGGGGCGGCTGACCATGCGGCATTGCGTGCAGGAGATCGGCACCGGAGCGACAACGGCGCAACAGGTTCTGGTGCGCGACATCATCGGCAAAGTGCCGGATGACGTGGAATTCGGTGTGACGGATTTTCCGCAGCTTCCGATTACCAGTACCGGTTCACCCTATACCATGACGCAGGCGCAGCAGGACGAAGCCGCGAAGAACCCTTTCTGGGTGCCTGCCACTTTGCCTGCGATGAGCGCCTCCAACAGCGCCTATTTTCTGAGCTTTGGCACCCGGCAGGCCGCGCAGTTCCTGCTGGAAAACACCATCTGGCCTGCAGCACGGGCCATCTGGAGCGAAGGGCCAGCCGACGGACAAATATCGGCTGGCGACGTCACTTTCGCCGACATTCGTATTGTTCCAGGCGGTGTGGGCGGCGGCAGCATGGAAACGCTTTCCTTTGAACGCATCGCCCGAAAGGCGCACGAACTGGGCTTGATCACAGGGGTGGCGCTTCATTGTTTCAGCCGCTGGCAATGGGCGACCGCACAGTTCACCGTTCCCGGCGCAGGCATGCGCGAGCTTCCCGTCGACGCTTTGGCGGTCCGGTATGGCGAAGGCGCTTCCGCTGAGGCGAAACGACGGATGACCACAGGCGGTTATGAATATATCAAACGCAACAAGGCCAACTTCCCGCCGGTACAGCGCGTCAATGCGGGCGTGACAACCTATGCGCCAGCGTCCTGCATTGTGGAGCTGAACGTCAACACCTTTACCGGGGCGGTTGAGATCATGCAGCATCACAGCATTCTCGATCCCGGCAAGATTATCGTGCCGGAGCTGGTATCTGGCCAGCAGCAGGGTGGCCTCGCCATGGGTATCGGTCACGCGCTTATGGAGGAACTGCCGCTTTACGATGATGGTCCGGGCGATGGAACATGGAATTTCAATCGCTACACATTGCCAAGGTCGAAAGACGTGGCCGTATGGAAACAAAGCGCGGACTATCTGACGCCGCTTTCCGACACCTCGCCGCCAAAGGGCATTGCCGAGGTCGTGACGATCCCAATCATTCCGGCCATTGGAAACGCCATAGCGCATGCCACCGGCAAGCGCTTCTATGAATTTCCGATCACGCCTGAAAAGATCAAGCGGGAACTTAGTTAGGATAGCTTCGACAAGTTGGTAGAGCACTGAGTGGTTCGTATGCGCCGTTCCGTGGCGCACATTACGAATTGCTGCACCGGCGAAGAACTATCCAACTCTGCATCGTTCTTTGGCGAAGTTGGAAGGATGGAAGTTCCCCTCTCACCGGCAACGGGCAGTCGCTTTTCGAGGAAAACGCAGTAGTATGGCTATGATAATCATGGACTCCGTTGCTTCTTGCCGGATTTAATCAACGCTGGAGCGATACTTACGAACTCCCACTTTCTGTCGTCTTGACAGTTTTCCATTTCCGGCTCTACCTTGAATTCACGCTCAAGCTTAATGCTGAAGCGAGGGGAGGAATTCATGACTAAAGGTTCACTATTGAATGGGCTGGGTCTAGGTTCAATTTCGCGACGCCAGTTTCTAACGACCAGCGCGGCTGGAGCAGGGGCTCTGCTTTTGCCGTCCTTACCGTCTTTTGCAGCGGACAAACCCAAAGTTGGTCTTGTCATGAAGTCGCTCGCAAACGAGTTTTTCAAGCAAATGCAGGCTGGTGCTGAAGAATATGCGGCCAAGAATACAGATAAGTTCAGTTTTGCTGCTGTTGGCATGAAAGACGAGCGTGATTTTGCCGCCCAGGTCGATGCGGTGGAAAACTTCATCACGCAGCAGTTCAATGTAATCGTTCTGGCGCCCGCCGATTCCAAGGCTATGGTCACACCGGTGAAGAAGGCGCTGGAAGCTGGCATCAAGGTCATCAATATCGACGTTGCGCTTGATGAAGAGGCGAAGAAGCAGGCCGGTGTCGATCTGGCCTTTTTCGGTCCCGACAATCGCGAAGGCGCAAAACTGTCCGGCATGGCGCTTGCCAAAGAATTGGGCAAGGGCGGCAAGGTGGTTATCCTGGAAGGCAATCCAGAGGCCGATAATGCCAAGGAGCGCAAGAAGGGGTTTGACGATGCTGTAGCCGAAGGCGGCTTGACGCTGCTGGATTCCAAAACCGCACATTGGGAAACGGAAGAAGCCAACACGCTTATGACGAATTTCCTCACACAATATCAGGATATTCAAGGCGTTATGGCAGCCAATGACTCGATGGCGCTCGGCGTGGTAAAGGCGCTTGATGCTGCAGGCAAGGCGGGCCAGATCAAGGTCGTTGGTTTCGACAATATTCCCGCCGTCCAGCCTCTGATCAAGGACGGCAAGATGCTGGCTACGATCGACCAGTTCGGCGCTCAGATGGCGGCGATGGGGATCGATTATGGCCTGAAGGAACTGGCCGGTGAAAAATTCTCCGGTTGGGTCAAAACGGATATCAAGCTGATTACCGCGAAGGACCTCTAGGAACTCGCAAGATAGCGAGGCCGCATAGGACGCGCTCCTTTGCGGCCTTCCGTTACTCCGGCAGGCAGGAACAGCGATGCAGTCAGCCGACGCGATCTTGAAGCTTGAAAATGTCGGCAAAATCTTTCCGGGCGTGATCGCCTTGGACGGTATCAATCTGCAACTGCTGCGCGGCGAAACGCATATCATTCTTGGTGAGAACGGGGCTGGCAAGTCAACGCTCATCAAATTGCTTGCGGGGATATATCAGCCAGATACAGGCGAGATTTTCCTGAATGACCAGCCATATCGGCCCAAGACGCCACATGATGCGCAAGTTCAGGGCATCCGCATCGTGCATCAGGAACTCAACCTGCTTCCACCCCTTTCCGTAGCGGAAAACCTGATGCTGGAGAGCCTCCCACGGCGTTACGGCATCATGGATCGGGCTGCGCTAAACCGACGGGCTGCGGAGTTGCTGGACCAGGTCGGGCTAGCGATAGACCCCCGCACGCTGGTCTCCGAATTGGGGGTCGCGCAAATGCAGTTGGTCGAAATTGCAAAGGCGCTTGGCTACGATAGCAAACTGCTGGTCCTTGATGAGCCAACGGCGACGTTAACCCCGCCTGAAATTGAGCGGCTCTTTGCTATTATCAAGAGATTGAAGGCCAAGGGCGTGACTATAATTTATATCTCGCACCGCCTGCATGAAGTCTTTGAAATTGGCGACCGGGTCACAGTTCTGCGCAACGGTCGTCTCGTTGAAACGCGCGCATTTGAGGGGCTGAGCGTGCCCCATCTGGTCCGTATGATGATCGGTCGGGATATTGCAGATGAATATAGCTTCGATCCAACGATCGTACCGGGCTCAGTGGCCTTGGAGGTTGAGAACGTTACGCGCGTGACACAAACTAAAAAGGTCTCCTTTTCAGTGCGCCAGGGTGAAATTCTTGGGGTGGCGGGTCTGGTTGGATCGGGTCGAACCGAAATCATGCGCGCAATCTTTGGTGCCGATCCAAAAGGTGGGGGCCACATCCGCGTGAATGGCAAGCGAGTGAATATTCGCAATCCCAAAGATGCAGTCAGAAATGGACTCGGTTTCCTGACCGAAGATCGTAAGGGGCAGGGGCTGATGCTCGATATGCCCGTAGACATAAACGCGACGATCACGGATTTGAAGAAAATCTCCCAAGGCGGATTGCTGGACAAAAGCGAGGAAAAGAAATCCGTTACGGAACTGGTCGAACGGTTGCGGATCAAAACAGCTTCCATCGGCACATCGGTACGCAATTTGTCCGGTGGCAACCAGCAAAAGGTGGTGCTAGCAAAATGGCTTTTTCGCGGTTCCTCAACGTTGATATTGGATGAGCCCACGCGCGGCGTCGATGTCGGCGCCAGACGCGAGATCTATCAATTACTCTGGATGCTGGCCGCTCACCGGAAAGCCATCATCATGGTGTCTTCGGATTTGCCTGAACTCATTGGCATGTGCCACCGTATTATCGTGTTCTCCAACGGCAAGCTGGTAGGAGAACTGCCTCGGTCGCAATTTGATCAGGAGCGTATTCTCTCGCTGGCCTATCAGGAGCATGTTCAATGACAGCTAAGCCGTCTGTGCCCGAGAAAGCTGCAGTGGCTGACCAACAGAAGTTGAAACGCTTCTTACTGCGCGATGCTGGTGTTTTTCTAGCTCTTCTATTGATCACACTGGTATTTTCCTTCACCGCGCCTTATTTCGCCACGCCGGGCAACGCGTTGAAGATATTCGTCCAGATCGCCATCAATACGGTTCTTGCAGCGGGTATGACTTTCGTCATCTTGACCGGCGGCATTGATCTATCCGTTGGCTCGGTGCTGGCGCTTTGCACGGTGATCGGCGCGCTCATCATGACATCAGGTCTGGAACCCGGGTTGTCGATACCGCTTGCCGCGCTGGCTTGCATCGCAGTTGGAGGACTTTGCGGTTACATAAACGGAAAAGTGTCGACGTTCTGGAAGATACCATCCTTCATTGTCACGCTTGGCATGTTGAACATTGCCGCTGGCGCGGCGCGGGTGGTGTCCAACAATTCAACCATTACCGGACTGCCACAGGGCTTCGTCGATTTCGGTAACCTGATTATCGGCGGTTTTCTGCCCTCGATCTTTCTGGTGGCAGTGGCGGTCATTTTTGTGGGCTGGTTCATCCTGCGATTTACCGTTTTCGGGCGCATGATCTACGCTGTTGGGGCCAATGATGAGGCCGTCCGTCTATCGGGGCATAATCCCGACACGTATAAAATTGCTGTTTTTGTCATTTCGGGCGTCACCGCCGGTATCGCCGCAATCGTCTATCTGTTGCGTTTGAATATTGGCAGCCCGATCGCCGGTATCGGCTATGAACTGAATGCGATTGCGGCAGTCATTATTGGTGGGACGAGCCTTTTTGGGGGGAAGGGCTCCATCGTCGGTACGCTCGCAGGCGCGTGTATTCTACAAGTTCTGGCGACGGGCCTGCAATTGCTTGGCATCGGCGATAATTACAAGCCGATCATCATCGGTGCGGTGATCATACTTGCTGTGATTGTCGATACCTATCGCGAAAGACTGCTGCGGCGCATCCATTGATACGCCGCCCAACGCGGCAAGAAACCTATCCGCGAAAAGGAAGAGCTGGCGCCCGCTCAAGGGTGGGCGCCGCCTTCATTTAACGAAATCGGGCTCTTCGTCCGGCTTTCCCATAAGCCGATACCGAAAAGAACCGTGGTTGTGAGCCATCCAAGCGTTAGAAGATCGGCACTCTGAGCGAAAAGCGCAATGAGAGCCATCAAAACGACACCCCCGAGATGGGAAAGGGGGAGGCGACCATAAACGACATATTTATAGATCGAACTGCCGATCAGATAGATAGCGGGGCCGACGGCGATGACGACAATTTGCGCCAGACTGGCATGGCCGGCGGGATGCTCCATGGCAAGATCGTTACCCACCGCACTAACGATGATACCGAATATCAGTATGGCGTGAACGTAGTGGAAATAGGCGCCGATCTTCCCAGGATCACGGGCATGCGTGATGCGGGCCGTTGCATCCTTGCCGGATGTGCCGAAATAGAGCCACCACATGGCAATCGTGCCGAGGAAAGTCGCGAGCATGGCGGACAGTTCAGCGGCGTTCCAGTTTTCTGCGCCTGCAAGCGTGGCTCCCGTCGCCAGCAGACTTTCACCCAGCGCCACGATTACAAAGAGCTGACAACGCTCGGCGAGATGCCCGCCTTCAATCGTCCAATCGCTGACGCGTGAGCGACCCATTCCCGGCAAGGCAAATCCGATCATGGGTGAAACATATTCGCAAAGCACTGCCACGATCCAAAGTGCGAGCCTCGCCTCGCCTTCTGCAAAGGCTCCGCCGATCCAGAAGCAGGCTGAAATCGCAAGCCAACCCAGCATGCGGCGATAATTGGCCGCCAGCGGGTGATCACTCCCCAATTGCCACACGATAAACCCTGTTCGCCCCAGTTGCATCGTGACATAGCACCCGGCGAATATCAGACCGCCTTCGCCAAAAGCGTCAGGGATCGAGGCTGCCATGACCAACGCCAGCGCCATGCAGACGAACAGAACAAAGCGTAATTTTGGCTGTTCGGGATTAAACCAGTTGGTGACCCAGCAAGTATATTGCCAGCCGAGCCAAACCGCGAACCATAGCACGAGTGTTTCAAGCGCGCTCCACGCAGTCAGATGATGAAGCAGCGTATGGCTGAGCTGCGTGACTGCGAAAACATAAACGAGATCGAAGAAGAGCTCTTCATAGGTAACATGCGCGTGATGACCGTCTCGCAGCCGCAAGAGGGGATGAACTAATTGGCTCATGGATTAATCCTTGGTGTGAAGAGCATCAGATAATAAGTGCCGAAAGCTTGCGGACAATGGGAAGAATCGTCGGCGGGCCTCCTTGAGAAGTACTGGGATGCTGATTCTGGAACTGATCATGCGCCGTCGGTCGGAGGGTCCTCCTCATCAAATCTGGCCGAAGACGAGAAAAATGCGAGGTGAGCAATCTCATTGCTGTTTACCGTCAATAGAGACAAGACCGTCTTCTACTCTTTGAAAACGGTGCCGGAACGCTCGACCTTATCTCAGCTTGTACAGAGCTGGAATACTTAAGACAGTGCTTATCAGATGATGATACGGTTACATAACCGCCAAACGGGTGTATCGGCAGGCCTGTTCGAGTAGCATATGGGATCGAGGGGATAAGCAGCGACGTGGATAAGCAAACGGTTGCCAATGCACCGCTGGAGCCAAAGCGAGAAGAATCCTAAAACCATGCAGTGTTTTTCCGATACGAATGGCTTCAGGCATTCGTCGCGCAAATAGACATACCCGTCTGCCTTCATCGGGTCGCACCCATGCCCAGTTTAATGAGCCGGTCGAATTGTCACTGCGTTGCTGCAACAAGCCGTCTGCAGGCGCTGACTAGGTCAGGTTCCGATAGCAAAGCGCCTCCAACGAGATACATGACATCGTTGCCGTAGACCTCGCGCATTTCCGGGATGCGAGCGAAAGTCATGCCCCCACCGGGTGCCGCGACGATGGCCTCTGGACCGCCCATATCGACGGCGCAGGCTTTTGCAATCGACAGGCATTCTTCGCGTGTAAAGCCGAAGCGGCCACCGAAATTTGGATAGACCACTGCGTCGGCACCCATCAGGCGGTGCAACGTGCCAAAAAAGGCGCGGTGCGAGAAGCCACAATCGGGTGAGACGACATTGGCACCGGAAAAGGCGGGATGCGAGACGATTGGCAAGGAAAAGTCCGGATCTGCCGCAAGGGTACGCACGACGTCGTAGCCTGCGAGCGCCGGAGCGATCATGATCCCACCCGCGCCCCATTCTTGAGCCTGTTTTGCTCGCTCTATGATGGCAGTTGCCGGGCCTGTGATGTTGGGAACGAAGCTCGTGCGACCGCCGCTCTTCACATTCGCCTCGCCAACGGATTCGACGCAGGCCTTCAGCCGCTCCTCAAAGGGTGCACTCTTCTGGTTGACGAGGCCGTGATCGTCCTTGACAAAATGCATGCCGCCCAGCGCAAAATCATGAGCGAGACGGGCAAGAGTTACGGTTGAAAGACCGACCGGCTTGATGGCCGACATCAGCAATGGCTGTTGACCGACACCGGCCCGGGCCCGCAATCCATTGATGCCGTGGCGCGGTCCCTTGCATAGATCGAGCAAACCCGGCGACAAGCCAATGTCTTCTACCTTGATGCCCGGCTTGATGGAGCTGTTGCCGAAGACGATGTTGAGGAACTGCAGGAAGTCCCCGCCGACATCATCTTCCGAATAGGAGATTGCGGCGAGAAATCCCGGCCTGCCTTCAGGGGCCCTATTAAGGCTTTCCAGTCGACCGAGTATCTCGTCTTCAACATAACCTTTCGGCACGACGTTGCGCGGGATTTCCACGGTCTGTTCCAGTGCGATTTCAAGCGCCCGCGCGCGGGCTTCCATTTCGTCAGCAGCGCGCAATAAATAGGTGACCGTAAAGCGCGCCGCCATCAGAGGGCCTCGGCCTTTTGTGCGGAATGCACATGATCGAGCCGAATTTCTGCCAACTCTTCTTGGCCGATGGCGAGCTTCTTGCCGACAAGCCCTTCAATTGCCGAAACCAGCGCCCCCGCATCGAGACCATACTTCTTCATGAGATATGGCTTCGAAGCGCCATGGGCAAAAGTGTCGTTAAGACCGAGACGCTTTAGGCGGATGCCCAGCCCCTCTTCTGCGAGGATTTCTGCGACCAGAGATCCGAGTCCGCCGACGATGGTGTGATTTTCCAGCGTGACGATGCCTTTTTTACCGCGTGCGGCTTTCAGAAGGCCATCCCTATCGAATGGCTTCAGTGTCGAGGCGTGAAGATGGTGTATGCCGACACCACGCGCGGCGATCGGACCAGTGGCCCGCAGCGCTTCTTCGGTACATACGCCGGAAGAGACGACGAGAATGTCTTCACCTTCCGAAAGCGTACGCAGTTTGTTGAACACAAAGGGCGTCGAAAATAGACGCGGCACTTCCCCGCGCAGGATACGCACATAGACCGGGCCGTCAATGCTATCGGCGACTTCCAGCACGGTCTCGACTTCCGTCGCATCGCCGGTTTCAAGGATCGTCATATTCGGTACCGCGCGCAATACGGCAATATCTTCGATTGCCTGATGCGTTATGCCGCCCGGCGTTGTGATACCGGGAAGGAACCCCATCAGCCGGACCTTGCGGTTGGAATAGGCGATCGAGTTGATCAGCTGGTCATAGGGACGGCGATAGAGAAATACCGAGAAGGTATGAATGAAAGGCCGGTAACCCTGCATGGCGAGGCCGCCAGCAAAGGACAACATGTTCTGTTCGGCCATGCCAAGAGTGAGAAACTGCTCTGGATGCCGGTCGCGAAAACCGTCGACCTCGCAGGACGAGGTGAGGTCAGCCGAAAGGCACAAAACTTCCGGACGCGCGGTTGCGAAGGCTTCGAAAGCCGTGGCATAGGGGCGGTTGACGATTTCGACCATGGTCAGGCCCCTTCCATCGCAGTGAGATCGATGCCGAGTTCGGCGGCAAGTGCCGTCTGCATTTCCAGCCTCTCTTCCGCGCTTTTGAATCGGACATAGTGCAGGCGCGGGAAACGCTTCTTCAGGAAATCCATGCCCTGGTAAGGCGAAGTGTTGGCGAGGATGACGAGAGGCTTGCCAGCCTCTGCGCTTTCAGCGGCATCACGCAGCGCACCCAGATCATGGCCATCCGCCGAACGGCAGGTGACGCCGAACGATGCGACACGGGTCGCGAGATCGCCGAGGTCAAGTACGGAAGACATGGCGCCGTCGCATTGTTGGTGGTTCACGTCGACGATGACGCGGATGTTGTCGATCTTATGATAGCTCATTGCCGCGAGACATTCCCAGGTCTGGCCTTCCTGGAATTCGCCGTCGGACATATAGACCCAGACTTTGCCGGGTTCCTTTTTCCGCAGTCGCGCCCAGGCGACGCCAGACGCCATGGAAAGTCCCTGCGCCAGCGAACCGGTGGTCACTTCCATGCCGGGGCTATGCTCTGCGCCGATCATTTCGACCGAGCCACCGTCCTTGTTGAAGTGGTCGAGTGCATGTTCGTCCATCCGCCCCGTCTCGATCAGCGCGGAATAGATGACCAGTGCATAATGGGCGGGCGAAATGAAGAAGCGGTCGAAGCTCGAACCGACGGGCCCATGATATCCGGCACCCGTGAAGGCATCCGGATTGTGGGCCGAGGGTACGCCACGGAAAGGCAACGGCACTTTCGGTAGGGTCGGTTCGCCGAGTGTCAACAGCTCATTATAGAGCAGCGCAAGGCTTTCGGCGGCGGAACAGGCCTGGCTCAGATAGCCGCCATTATTCTTCATTGTATGGAAGAAGACGCGTCGACGAATACCGAGTGCAATATCCTCGGTGGATTTTTGGTTGGTCAAAGCCATCGTCTCAGCTCCTTTCCGGGAAGAGCGCTTTCAGGCCTTCGGGTGATGGCGTCGCGATGCCACGCTCCGTGATGAGACCCGTAATAAGGCGCGCGGGCGTGACGTCGAAAGCGGGATTGGCTGCGGGGCTACCTTCCGGCGAGATGCGGACGCTCGCAATGGAGCCATCGGCTGCGCGGCCCTGGACGAAGCTCACTTCGTCGGCTGTCCGCTCCTCGATGGGGATTTCCTTGACGCCGTCATGCACCGTCCAGTCGATGGTCGGTGAGGGGAGCGCGACATAGAAGGGTACGTCGTTGTCACGCGCTGCAAGCGCCTTCAGGTAGGTGCCGATCTTGTTGCAGACATCGCCGTTTGCCGTGGTGCGATCCGTGCCGACGATCACCATGTCGATATCGCCGTGCTGCATCAGATGCCCTCCGGCATTGTCGACGATCAGTGTGTGTGGCACGCCATGGCCGTTCATTTCCCAGGCCGTCAGATAAGCGCCCTGATTGCGTGGACGCGTCTCATCGACATAGACGTGGACCGGGATTCCTTCCTCGACGGCCATATAGATCGGTGCGGTCGCAGTGCCATAATCGACGGTAGCAAGCCAGCCAGCGTTGCAATGAGTAAGGATGCGCACGGGCTCTCCCGGCTTCTTCTTTGCGGCAATCTTGCGGATGACATCGAGGCCGTTCGCGCCGATTGCGCGATTGAGCTCGACATCTTCATCGGCGATCTCGGCTGCGCGCTTATAAGCAGCATCCGCACGTTCAGCTTCTGGTAAAGGGCGCAGAAATTCACGCATTGCATTCAGCGCCCAGCGCAGGTTGATGGCGGTCGGGCGCGTCTCGTTGAGCTCTTCCCAGACGGCATCGAGATGTGCGTTGGATGAATCTTTCGCCATGGCGATGGCGACGCCATAGGCAGCCGTGACACCGATCAGTGGCGCGCCACGCACCCACATGTCGCGGATAGCGTCGGCCACATCGGCGACGGTTTTCAGCGTTACCACACGGAACTCATGCGGCAGCCAGCGCTGGTCAATAATGTCAACAGAGCGACCGTCTTCGTTCAGCCAGATCGTATGGTAGTGGCGTTCTCCGACTTTCACGCAAGGATCTCCTTTTCAAGCCGCTCCACTGTCTCCCGGATATCCCGAAGACTATGGATGCGTTGCCGGTTGACGGCGAGGTGACGCCCGAACTTCAACGCCTTGCTCTCGCAAGAGGCGCGGCGGTCGGGGTCGGTGATGGTTTCGAAATCGGCATTGTGAGCAAGGCCCAGGATGCGGCGGTGGGTTTCGATACCGGCAAACCCAAGCATTTCGTGCCATATCTCATTAATGACGATGTTGAGCGCCTGTTCGGCGGCAAGCGGGTCTTGGCGATCTTCGAAAAGACTTGCCTGATAGAGGATACCCTTCCGCTCGGTCCGCCACAGATCGGCGAATTCGACGCGGAACGTTTCCCAAAGCGTGTCGATCGTATCCAGCAGATAAGCGCGCATACTGTCGCGAGCGCCGGGGGCGGTCTCATGACCGGCCTGGGAAAAATAGCTCATCCAGAAATTGGCGATCAGCATACCGACGTCGAAGCTGATCGGACCGTAAAAGGCAAATTCAGGATCAATGACACGCGTCTCGTCGTCGGTCACCATGACCGAACCGGTATGCAGATCACCATGGCAGAGTGTCTCAGCCTTGGCGCAGAAGAGGTGCTTCAACCGCTGCGCTTCAACCTTGAGTTCGCGGTCTGCACGCAGTTCCGCTACGATTGGATTGAGTTGCGGCGTGGTGTGGTGATTGAGCTTGGCCTCGAAATATGGATCGGAGAAGACAAGGTTTTCCGTGATATCGCAAAGCTCGACATTGTCGGAGAACAGGGCGACATCCGCCTTCTTTTCGCGCGTCGCCATGGAAAGATCGGAACCACGGAAGAGGGTACGAGCAACGAATAGGCCGAGATCACGACCGATCTTGGGAAGCTCGCGACCGTCGATCAATGCGCGGCGCAAAATGATGTGCGGCGTTAGAAACTCCATGACGATGACGGCCTGCGCTTCGTCAAAGAACAGGATTTCCGGCACCATGCCAGGATCACGTGCGCCCTGACGCTTGAGCGCATGATATTCAAAAAATGAGCGCTTCAGTGGAAGCGGCCAGCTTTCGCCGACGAGGCGCACATAGGGCAACGCCTGCTTGACGATCACGGCCCCGGTCTCGCCCGTGACGATGAAGACGAGATTGAGGTTACCGTCGCCGACTTCTCTGATGGTCCAGCGCGACGAATCGCTTCCGACCTTCTCTTTGAGGGCGGCATTGCCCCCAAGTCGAACCGGCAATGTATCTGTACTCAGCGCCTCGAAGACGTGGCTGTCCATATTGCTCTCCTCCTGCGCATGGCCGCCTCCACCATGCGTCTCCATGCCGTCTTTCCGACAGCTAAGGCATCATTCTGTCAAATGTCAATGGCCTTGACATTTGATGGAAGCCTATCTTAACGTGGCGTCATTGGGAGGAATTTATGAGCGAACAGCCAGTGTTTCGCATTGAGGGCGTGCGCAAATCCTTTGGCCCTGTGACGGTGCTGCAGGGTGTGGACCTCGACCTCAAAGCAGGCGCAGTGACGGTTTTGATGGGTGCCAATGGCGCCGGAAAATCGACGCTCGTGCGTATCCTCTCCGGCGTCTATACGCGCGGTGCTGGCACTATCACGCTGGCGGATGCCACCTTCGAACCGGCAACGCCCGCCGAGGCGATCCGGGCTGGCGTCGTCACTGTGCACCAGAATATTAATGATGGGGTCGTTGCCGATCTCGATGTTGCGACCAATCTCACGCTTGATCGGTTGAACGGGCGTGGAGCGCGGCTATTTTTCAATCCGCGCCGGGTCCGTCGCGAAGCGGCAGCGGTCGCCTCGCGCATGGGCCTTGGCATCGATCTTGCGGCCAATATCAATGACCTGACCCTTGCGGATCGGCAGATGGTGGCGATAGCGCGTGCCATGGCGCATCAACCGAAAGTGCTGATCCTCGACGAACCGACATCGTCGCTTTCCAGTGCCGAGGCGGATCGTCTGTTTGACCTGGTCGATCGTTTGAAGGCGCGGGGCGTCGCCATTCTCTATATCTCTCACCGCATGTCGGATATTCGTCGCCTTGCCGACAGCATCGTCTCGCTCCGCGACGGTCGCATCACTGGCCGTTTCGAGGGACCGAAGCTCGATTATGAGGGCGCAGTCAATGCCATGCTGGGGCGCAAGATGTCGGCTGGCACCGTTGTCGTCCGCGATGCCGGTCGCCCGGTCTTCAGTGTGCGAGGCCTCAAGCTTTCCGAACAGACGCGGCCCTTCGATTTTGATCTCGGCGATGGCGAGATCGTCGCCGTCACGGGTCTTGTCGGTGTCGGCAAGACGGCGCTTGCGGAAACGTTGTTTGGCGCGCGCGCTGCGGCAGCTGGCGAAATGACGCTTGATGGCGTGAATTACGCACCGACGACGACCGGTCAAGCGATTGCCAGAGGCGTTTTCCTTGTCGCCAAGGACCGTGCCATCAGCGGCATCGTGCCGGACTTCAATATCTACGAGAATATCAGTTTGCCGTTCCTGCGCCGGCTTTCGTCTTTCGGTATTGCCAGCCGCCGGGCAGAGAAGGCAGCCGCGCGCCGGCAGATTTCCTCGCTCGGTGTCGTTTGTCGCAGTGAGCGCGACGAGATGCAGACACTGTCAGGCGGAAACCAGCAGAAGGTGATGGTCGGCCGTTGGCTTTCGGAGCCGTCGCGGCTGCTCATCCTCGATGAGCCTTTCCAGGGCGTCGATATCGCCGCGCGTCGCGACATAGGTGAGAAGTTGCGCGCTTCTGCGGCAGGGCGCACCACAATTCTTTTCGTCACGGAGCTGGATGAAGCCTTCGAAGTTGCCGACCGCATCCTGGTGATGTCGGAACACACCATCGTAGGCGAGCACCGTAATCTCGACATCGATGTCGAGCGGCTGCTCTCTCAGATTGCCGGACAATCCCATCAACAGGTCAGTGCATGATGATAAGTGAAAAGAGTAAATCAGCCGCAACCGCTGCAGTTCAGCCCCCGTCCCTGAACATACGGGAAATCGTGATCAAATATGGCTTCCTCGTGCTGCTTGCGGGCATGGTGCTCTATTTCTCAGCTGTAACCGGTGGTTTCGCTTCGCCCCAGAGCGCGGTCTTTATCCTGCAGTCCGTGTCGATCACGGGAATTCTTGCGCTCGGCGTCACGGCGACATTGGTTGTGGGCGGTTTCGATCTTTCCATTGGCTCCGTTGCCACCACGGCCATGATGGCTTCGTCCTATGTGATGGTGGTCTTGGGCGGTGATGCTCTGACAGCGACGCTCGTCTGTCTTGCGGTGGGCGTGATCGTGGGTCTGATCAACGGGATCATCATCGTCTATATGCGCGTTCCAGATCTGCTGGCGACGCTTGGAATGATGTTCCTGCTGCTCGGCCTGCAGCGCATCCCGACCGAGGGGCGTTCAATCGCAACGGGCATGACGCTTCCTGACGGTTCGACAGCAACCGGCGCTTTCAGCCCGGCCTTCCTGGCGCTCGGTCGCCACCGCTTCGATTTCATCTTGCCAAATCTGGTGCCAGTTTCGGTCGTCGTGCTGATCGTGCTGGCCATCCTCATCTGGTTCTTTTTGGAATATACCCGCTTTGGCCGGATGATGTATGCTGTCGGCTCCAACGAGCGTGCGGCAAGCCTCGCAGGCGCGCCGGTGAACGCCTACAAGATCTCGGCATATGTCATCTCCGGCGTCTTTGCCTCTATCGGCGGCATTCTGCTTGCTGCCCGTCTTGGGCGCGGCGATATCGCCTCTGGCAATAATCTGCTTCTCGATGCTGTTGCCGCGGCCCTCATTGGTTTCGCAGTACTCGGCGCAGCCAAGCCAAATGCGTTCGGCACCGCCGTAGGCGCGCTCTTTGTCGGCATCCTTTTGCAGGGCCTGACGATGATGAATGCGCCTTATTACACCCAGGATTTCGTCAAGGGCGCCGTGCTCGTCATCGCCCTGATTTTCACCTTTGCGCTCTCGAAAAGAGGCAAACGCTGAAGCGGGAACCTTCAGCGGGCTACCAATATTGATCAGTGGAGGAGACTGACATGAATTTCACGCGTAGAACCCTGGGCAAGCTGACGCTCGGGCTGATGGCCGCAGCAACATTTGCCGCACCATCCATTGCGGCCGATATGCCGAAACCCTTCGACAAGCCGGGTGACGTGAAGATCGCACTCGTGCGCTATCTATCGACCGGCGACTTCTTCCAGTCTTACCTTGCGGGCGTTGAAGCGCAGGCTAAGGCGCTGGGCGTTCAGCTTCAAGTGTTTGACAGCCGTCAGGATGCGGCCTTGCAGGCTGATATGGTGGACCAGGCAATCGCGCTTGGTGTGCAGGGTATCATTATCCAGCACGGGCTGACGGAATCGATGAAGGAAGCTGCCAAGCGTGCGGTCGATGCTGGCATCAAGGTCGTCGCTTTCGATGTGAACGTCGAGAACGAGAAGATTCCGCAAGTCGAGCAGTCCGATCATGACCTGGCTCGCTTGGCACTCGAGCAGGCGATCAAGGACAATGGCGAGAGCTTCAAGGCTGGCTATGTCTATGTTGCAGGCATCGCGCCGCTCGATCGTCGTGACGAGAAATGGAAAGAGTTCAAGACGAAATATTCTGGCATCAAGGAAGCTGCCCAATTTGGTACAATGGATAATCCCATCGCCAATTCGGTCGCCAATCAAGCGCGATCGGTGATCTCTGCCAACCCCGACATCACCGTGATGTTCGCACCCTATGACGAATTCGCCAAGGGTGTGAAGATCGCGGTCGACGAAGCGGGCATGTCTTCCGATGTGAAAATTTATTCGGCGGATATCTCGACCTCAGATATCGCCGCCATGCGTGAATCCGGTTCTGCGTGGGTTGCGACTGCAGCGACCAACCCGGCTGTAGTCGGTCAGGTTTCCGTGCGCTCGCTCGCCATGCTTTTGGCCGGTGAAGATCCCGGCAAGCAGGTCATCGTGCCGCCGACGCTGATCACTCAGAAAGACCTTAACGATCAGGACATCAAGAATATGGAAGAGCTAGGCAAGAAGCTGCCGCAGTTCGCCCATGCTGAAGTCGCCATGCCCGCGTGGATGCCGAAGCCATAAATAAAAAGCATTTCCTGCGGTCGCGTTTTGACTGGGGCCAATATAGGCATGACTGAATGAAGAAGGGGCGGTCCATTGGACCGCCCCTTTTTTGTATATCTGAACGACTGGGATTTGTCTGCCCGAGGCGTGAAAGATCAGCGCATCGCCGCAGCGATATTTCCACCATCGACGGTCGTTACGTCGGCGGTCGTGCGTTCTGCAAGCGCATGGTGGACGAAGGCACGGGCGACATCTTCCGCTGTCACTTCGAGGCCAAGCAGATTGCCACCCATATAGTCTTTCACGGAAAGACCCCGGGCGGCGGCCCGATTGGCTATCATCTCGTCGTTGAGCAGACCGGAACGGATACGATCCGCATTAACCGCATTGACGCGGATGTTGTCGGCACCGTGTTCCAACGCGTATTGCCGCGAGAGGAAGAGCGTTGCCGCTTTTGGCAAGCCATAGGCGCCAAACTTTGCGCCCGGATTGACAGCCTGCTTTGAGGCATTGAACAGCAGCACCCCACCCGTTTTCTGCATCTTCATGATACGCACTGCATTTTGCGCGACGCTCTGATGAGCGAAGAAATTGAGCTCGAAACTCTTACGAAGCAACGCATCGTCCATCGTGGCGATAGGGCTTTCCCAGGCCGCGCCAGCATTCGACACCACAATATCGACGCCGCCAAATGTTGCGACCGATTTGTCAAAGGCGGCGCGCACAGAGGCTGGATCGGTGATGTCGCAGGCAATGCCGATGGAGTTGTTACCGGCGGCCTTGGCAATTGTCGTCGCCTTCTCGCCGTCGAGATCGAGCGCAACAACATGAGCGCCTTCCGCCGCAAAGGCCTTGACGACGGCAGCACCGATGGCGCCCGCGCCCCCCGTGACGACAGCGACTTGCCCAGTGAAGGGCTTCGGTTTGGCGCCCGCAAGCTTCGCCTGTTCAAGCGACCAGTATTCAAGGTCAAAGAGATCGGGACGACTGACTGGCTCGAACCGCCCTATGGATTCAGCATCGCGGGCTGCTTCGATCCACATCTCACCGACATCAACGGCAATGGTGGCATCCTTGAAGGTTCGTCCGTGGCCAAACATGCCAAGGCCGGGCACCAGCGTCAGGCGCGGCATGGGATCGAGCATGGTGCGCTTGACGTCATCGCGCACATCATTGCTGCGAAAATATTCGGTGTAATCGGCCACGAAGGTTGCAACGTGCTGGTCGATGACCGTGCGATAACCGGCGAGATCATCCGCAGTAGGCGCAGGCAACACCATCGGGCCGGTTTTAATGCGGATTGAAAGATCCGGCGTAGAAACACCGCGCGCCGCCATGTCCTTGACCTCGCGGGCATTGACGAAATCGAGAATAGAAGGGGATGTGCGGAAAACAGTGACCATCCGGTCGTAGCGGCCTTCTCCCTTGTCGACGGCAACTGCGCCGCGCAGCATCGGGACGATATCGCCGGGCGTTACCAGCGAAGCGGGAAGGACAGCGGGCGTGAAAGGGTTACGACCGTTTTTCCTGACGTGATTTTCCGCGACGGTGACATAGTAGATCATCCGATCATAGGCTTCTTTCGCGGTGTCGCCGAAAGTAAAGATGCCATGCTTGTCGAGTATAAGGCCCTCAACCTTCGGGTCCCGTTCGAATACTTCGACGGCTGCCTTGGCGAGAGCAAAGCCTGGCATGATATAAGGTACAAAGCCCATCTTCCTGCCAAAGAGTTCTGTGCACATCGCCTGGCTCTCGGCCTGGTCAGCAATGGCGAGAATAGCCGTCGAATGCGTGTGTTCGATGAACTTGTGCGGAAGGAAGGCATGCAGCAGCGCTTCCACCGAAGGGTTCGGAGCAGCAGGATCGATGAGATTGGCGCGCAGCAGCGTCACCATGTCCTCATCCGAAAGCTTGTCGAGTTTACGGCTTTTGAGGAGTGCGTCGATTTTCACCGCAGGCAGGCCTGCAGGTTCGATGGTGCCCATGTCCCATCCGCTGCCCTTAACGCAGAGCACCGCATGAGTGTCGCCGACGAGGTCTGTCAGCTCGGTTTTTACCGACGTGTTGCCGCCGCCATGCAGCACCAGTCGTGGCTCGCCGCCCAGAAGCCGCGTCGTATAGGTACGCAGCGCCAGATCACGGTTGATGCCTTTCAAGGCGTATTCGGCGATGATCTTTTCCGCTACGTCATCGCGCCAGAGATTTTCCATGGTATTCAGCCTCCCGATAAACCGGCCCAGCCGGCATCGGCGGACCCTAACTGTGTTGGCTCAAGCCTTGCTTGAACCACCATTGCCGAGCCCATCCTTGCTCCAGCGATCCAGAATTCGACGTGCCATTGAGGCCGTAATAACGAGATGGGAAGCAAAGCCACCCTTCAATGCCGCCACCAGTGGCTCAAACTTGTTGTCTTCCTGCACGACGAGCATGCGTTTCCTGATGGCGCGAATGGAATCGAGATCGGCGGAAATGCAGCGCCTGTTGTGATTGCAATCCAGCCATTGGCCATCGCGGTCAATCAACTGACCGGCAATGACTCCGGCAGCGCCTTTCTCCCCCATGGCATGCATGTCTGCGGCAGAAAGCGCGCCACATTTGACGAGATGGCTGTCATCCTCGATACCGCCAACGGAATAGAGCGCCAGATTGCAGTCTGAGATCGTTGCAAGCTGTTCCTTGATAACAGGCTCGCAGCGCAGTTCATCGGCAAGGCGCTCGGACGAAAGCACGAGCGGTGCATAGACGTTGATGCCTTCCGCATTGAGACGGCGGGCGATTTCCGTCGTGCACTGGTCTGGCCGGTAAGAATAAGGCGCACCGAGATTGCCGCAGAGTTGAACAACGGTAACGCCGCTCAGATCCGCAAAAGGCATCACGTCGGCAATGTGATAGACCGTACGGCCCCACGCGACGCCAACCCGATCACTTTTGTTGAGGAGTTCAAGGAAAACAGAAGCAGCGACGACTGGCATTTCAGCAGCCGGGTCCATTGCCTGCCGATCTTCCGGCACCAACCAGACAGTGTTCAGGCCCGTCGCGTCTTCCAGTTCGCGTGCCAGAACATCGTCAGAAAACAGCTCCGAAGAGGTCGAGATTGTGACGATCCCCATCTCGCGGGCCTTGCGCAGATACATCGCTATTGAGGCGCGAGAGATTCCAAGCCGTTGGGCTACTTCGTCCTGACGCAGGCCGTGCGTATAATAGAGCCAGGCGGCTTTGTGGATAATCTGGTCGTGGGGTCGGACGGGCATCGAGGTTCTTTCGTTGGATATTCTGACATTAGTCAATGCTTCTGACAAAAGTCAATACTGAACGCAAGTTGTTGGCGTTAGGAGCTTAAAAGAAAGGATAGAATCAGTGGCAAGCAAAGTTCGCGCATGGGGGACGTTCGCCTGTCCATCCGACACAACCATGGGCAATCTTGGAGATTTTTGGGGTTGAAGGGCGGTGTTTTCGCTGTCGCAAAGACGCTGTACCGACCACGGTTATCGGATTTGAACTTATGGGAAAATAGGTCGCCTCAATGGCCATCAGCGTAAAAAGATAGGTTCCCATCTGCTTCTGGAAACAGAAGGTTCGGTGGTCTTTTTGGTATGAGCGTCGACCTAGCACCCTTCACGAGGAAAACCAATGCCACACTGGACGCGATAATCAAAATAAGAAATGGCTGAGGCCAGCGCGACGGAACCACGATCAGCAAGTGAAAGCTGGCCAGCACATCCCTCAAAACGACTAATACTGCGTAGCCCGTCAGAGCGGCGGGCCATTTTCTTTCTGCTCAGAGATTGATAGCTTTAAAAGGTGCTCTCACGAAAATTCAGGTGGTTGTAGCGGATGATTGGTTTCGCGGCCGGGAAGGAACCGTCTTTCTTTTGGGTTTTGGCAAAAGCCCTTCCCGTTGAGCCCTCTTTTTTGCGTCCTTACGCGCGCGGCGGATCGCTTCATCTTTTTCGCGAACACGCTTTTCAGATGGCTTCTCGTAAGCACGACGCGCCTTCATTTCACGAAAGACACCTTCGCGCTGCAGTTTCTTTTTGAGTACGCGGAGCGCTTGATCCACATTGTTATCTCGGACGAGTACCTGCAATTTCTATCCTACTCTTATGATGATTTAATGTGTTCGCGTTCAAGTCGCGCAGCGCGAAGCCGCTCAGTCTTTGCATTGACGGCCGCTTTCTCGCTTTCCAGAATAGTTTTGGCCGTCCTGTCGGTGACGGCGTGCTTTGTTTCCATGCGCGAGAGAGGCTGCTTGAAGAGCGTTTCTTTTGTAAGCGCGCTCATAAATATACTCCCTTAAGGCCTGATGGTTCCCCAATTGAGCCAAAAATAGGCCCAAATGAAAAAAAGGCCGGGCGAGCCCGACCTTCCGATTGCCTCAACGAGCAGTGCCAGTACATCCGTGGTCAAAGTTCGGAGACAAGGTGTTCACTCAGATCAAAGAGCCTGAAGATTATCTGCAGCCTTCTTGCCTGAGCGGCGATCTGCTACCAGTTCAAAGCTCACTTTCTGGCCTTCGTTAAGCGAATGCATGCCTGCACGCTCAACAGCCGAAACGTGAACGAACACATCCGGAGAACCATCATCAGGCTGAATAAATCCAAAGCCCTTTGTGCTATTAAAGAATTTTACTGTTCCGTTGGTCATATTGAATATCCTTCAAATCGAACGGTTAATAATAACGAAAATGAATTCGTTGCGAGTTTTACGATTTGAAAGAAAAAGAAGGGCTTAAATTAAAGCCGCGTCGTTCGATGACAAAATCGATATTGCTATATCTATGTCCTTGGTCATCTTTTTACAAGTGCAGCCGGAAATTTTTTGAAAGCGGCTCGAGAAAAATGGGCTCTACATTTTTCTCGACGGCAAATAGTGCACTTGAACCTTGAGAGAAAAGCAGCCGAATTTTTCGCCAACGGAAGATACCTTGCGCGACACCCTGTTCATTCCAACCGGACCCAACTGGGCAATCAAGCTGGGAAGGTTGTCACACGGACGGCATGAACAATCCGCACGTTTCAAAATCCATGAAAAGCCATATCAAGTGCCGATACGATCTCGTCGTGCGAAGAAGAGAGGTTCGTAACTGGATTCTTCAAGACTGACACGGGAACAGCGGCCATGAATTGTGTGGCTAAGACATGTTCCTCACCATCGATCTCAAAGCTCGGATTAAGCCTTTTTGCGGGAATGGGTGCCAGTGCTTGACAATCAGCGGGATAACAATACGTGTTTTAAGCTCATCCAGTAGATCAGCCTGTACATCGAGCACATAGCCGCCACCTGGATTGGAATAAACGTCATATCTCGCCATTAGAATTGACGATAGCGATCGAGAGGCAAGCCGTTTGCGTCGATATACGCATTGGAGCTTTGTATCGCCGCGCGGTTGCTTTCTTTCCAGAGTGCTGACTTGGCGTTAGCTAACGCCTGTGCGATGCCAATCTCCGCTGCACGCGAAATATTTATCTTATGGCGACGTGCTTCAGAAAGAAGTTCACTATCGATTGAAAGATTTGTTGCACGCTTGGATGCGCGGGTAGGCTCTTGATGTGGCATGAGACCGGCTCCTTTTCCGCGAAGATTATATGCGCATGTTTATGTGCATTCAACTCCTAATAGTTTGATATACCTCGTTATCAAGGTCTGCGCAGGCGGCTTCTCACTTGCAGCCCCACAGACCGATCCTATCATGCGAGAGGTGGCTCACATCGACAACTTGCGGCTCAACGAACGCCAAATAAGTTGGCGTTCATATCGCTATACGTGGATTTTATGCTTCGTCCACAATCGGATTTCGCAGAATGCCGAGCTTGTCGATCTCGACTTCAACGACATCTCCGGGCTTCATCCAAAGAGGTGGATTTCGCTTCGCACCGACGCCGCCGGGGGTGCCGCTAGCGATCACATCGCCCGCTTCGAGGCGTGTGAATGTCGAGCAATATTCGATCTGGCGAGCAATATCGAAAATCATATGATCGAATGTTGTGTCCTGAACAACTTCGCCGTTCAACCTTGTTTGTATACGCAGGTTCGACAGGGGACCGAGCTCGTCTGGGGTCATCATCCACGGACCAAAGGCGCCGGTATCTGGAAAGTTCTTGCCAGGCGTGAACTGGTGCGTGTGGCGTTGAAAATCGCGGATACTGCCATCATTATAGATCGCATAACCCGCAACATGGCTCATTGCATCGGCACGCGAAATATAACGCCCGGCCTTACCGATGATGACTGCCAGTTCCCCCTCATAGTCAAGGTCAGTCGAAACCTTAGGGCGCACGATAGGTGCAAGGTGCCCGATCTGCGAGTTGGCATAGCGGGCGAAGATTGTCGGGTTTTCCACTTCGGACCGACCAGTTTCCAAACGATGCGTTTCGTAATTCAAACCGACGCATAGGATTTTATCCGGGTTTGGTATAACCGGTAGCCATTCTAGCTCGGCAACAGGGATAATGACAGTGGAAGCAGCGGCCTCGGCTACGCCCGCCAGACCGGCGCTGATGGCAGCTTTAAGATCGGCATAGCGGCCTGCCAACGCAGCACCGACGTCGCGAAATCCAGCTTCTTCAACGACGCCCCAAGTCGTGCGCCCGGCTATTCTGACGGTGGATAGTCTCATACTTCATTCTCCTTGGATACTTGGAAGGTGCGGGCGCTTACGCCCGCTGCATGTTGTCGGAAACGCGATGGCGTTCGTTGAAACGTTGAATTGTGCGGTCGGGGAAAATCAGAGCGAAAGCTGCTATGGCTCCGATGATGAGAATTGCCGCAGTGAACATCATCGCATTGGCATAGCCGTCCGAGAGATGCTCGGGACCGGACCGCTGCACAATCATTCCTGTAATTGCATTAGAGGCGAGGGCAGAAACTGCATTCGCAGAATAGATCACCACGATAAGTCTGCCACGCTGAACGGCTGGAGCTACGGCCCCAAGCGTAATCGGACCATATATGGTGGTCAGGCTTGGCGCAGCGAATGCAATAGCGATCAGAGCAAGCTGAAGTATACCACTGGCGTAGACGGAGGCGACCAAGGCCAGACCACTGACAAGCAAGGCATAACCCGAAGCGCTGCCCAACGTGGTGCGTTTGCTGACGCCGCGCTGAAGCATTCGCTGAGCAATCCAGGAGCCGAGCAACAACAATGGTGACTGGAAGATATAGACGGCTGAGATGACACTGCCAGTTTGCACCTGACTATAGCCCAAGCCTTGCTGCAGGAATGGTGGGAGCCAGGTGGCCGACATCCCCACAATCCAATAGGACATCGTCGACATGATGATGACGCCAATGACTGTTGGGTCGAGCCAGAGCTTGCGAGCCGGAATTGGTGCTTCGGAAGGTTGACTTGCAGCATTCTTCTCGTTGCTTGCCGCATAGGGACCTTCGCCTCCGATTAACATCCAGGCTACGATCCAGCAGATGCCGATCACGCCACAAAACAGGAAGCCGGTCCGCCAGCCATACTGGACGATGATGTAGGTGAGGATAGGTCCCCCTGCCAGCAGACCAACACTAATGCCCTGCAACACAACTGCGCTCGGCACGCTTCGCTTCTCCGGACTAAACCAGTTATGCGTTGCATGCAGCGCCGTCGGTAGGCCAGGGCCTTCACCAAGCCCCAGCAGAATGCGGCAGACCACCAGCACAGTTACCGAACTGGTGAAATAGATTGGAATCTGTGTGAGCGACCAGATGGCAGCGAGAATGACCAGAATCCACTTGGTGGGCACGCGACCGATGATGAATAGACCGACGAGCACGCCTGAGATCGAGAATAGCAGGAAGAAGCTGCTGCCGATCAGGCCGAATTGTTGCGGCGTGATCTGTAACTCCTTCATCATCGGCACTGCAGACAGGCCGAAGACCAGCTTGTCGAAGAAGTTCAGTGTTTGAAACAGGAAGAGCATGGCGAGGACCGCGAACGGCCGCCAAGGACTCCTTCTCTGGATAGTTGAATCGGTCATGTGTTCCCTCCCAAAACCGGATTAAAAGTCTCTAGCGGATCACGTCATGTCTCAGGCGAGACGCTGCCGCAGATCCGAAAGCTGTTCATCAAGATCGGCGAGCGACTCGACTGCTGCAAAAACGTAGTGATCTGGCCGCACAATGACGGCCACCGCGTCATGGCGGTCGAACCAGTCGGCGAGGACATGATCCTTTTCCGCAAGAAGCGCTGTCCCCTCAATTTTGTCCGAAGCAGGGACAATCGCGTGTACGGCCATATCCCCAAGGCGAGAACTGAGATTAGCGCTTTCGCCGGAGGCGATCTTGCGTCCGTCCAGAAACACCCGCCAGCCGGTCCCTGTGATCTTGTCGAGTAATGGCGTGGACGTTGTTTCCACGATCGAAGGCTGCGGAAAGAGCAAACCCCTTGCCGGGGCTCCTTCGGCTGCGATCAGTCCCTCTTCGATGGGCGGCACGATATCCTGGCGAGTGATGGTCAGAGGTTGGCCTCCGCCTTCGGCAAGGATGCGCGCATCGCGGGCTTCAGCTGCCTCTGGATTACGTTCGCAAATGTACTGGCCGATCGCCTTGATCTTGCCCGTTAATGTCCGCACATGGCGACGACGTTCAACCGTATATGTGTCGAGCAGGTCCGGCGAGGATTGCCCTTTTAGAACACGATCAAGCTTCCAGACGAGGTTTGAAACATCCCGCAATCCCTGGCACATGCCCTGACCGATGAATGGCGGTTGCTGATGAGCCGCATCTCCTGCAATCGTGATACGACCGCGCCGCCATTCGTCGGCGACAAGGGCATGGAATCTGTAGGCGGCGGCACGCCATAGTTCCCCGTCGGCGGGCGTCAGCCAGGGAGCGAGAAGTTTCCAGACATTTTCCGGCTTCTCCATCTCACGCGGATCTTCGTCGGGTAGCAGCATGATCTCCCAACGGCGATGCTGTTTTGGCCCGATTATGAAGCTCGTCGGTCGCGCTGGATTACAGAATTGTGCCGAGGTTGAAGGGAGCTTCGGCAGCGCGTCTTCCTTGACTTGAACGTCGACGACGAGCCAGGGTTCGTCGAATACGAGATCGTCCAGTTTCATGCCGGCAAGCTGACGCACCGTGCTCCATGCACCATCACAGCCGATGACGTAACGCGCAGAGACCGTACGTATCGCGCCGGCGCTGTCCTTGAGCTTGGCCAGCACTTCGTCTCCGGTATCGACAAGGTCGATCAACTCGGTGCCCAGTTCAATCGCAACACAGTCGAAACTTTGCGCATGTTGGCGCAGGGCAATCTCAACCGGTGGCTGGGTAAAGACCATGCTCGGCGTATATCCCAGCGGATATGGCTCGGCGACCATGTCGATACGCCGGATTAATTGACCCTTTGCGCCGAAATGTTGGGAGGCGGTGAACGGTGCAACATGCGGCAACACCTGATCTGCCACCCCCATATTGTCGAAATGGCGCAGAATCTCATGGTCGATCGCGATCGCACGCGGCTTGTCATAAATGCTGGTAAGGCGGTCGACCACAAGCGTGGAATGGCCTTTCTGGCCCAGCATGCCCGCGGCAACTGCGCCGGTCGGGCCAAAGCCGACGACAAGGACATCGACGTGACTGGAGACTTCGCTTTCATAATGCACTGGTAGGCCTCTGCAAACTTTCTGTTCGATGGATCGGTCTATCGGGCAAAGCCGACGGCGAGCTGCGCCTTCTTGCAGGCGTCACTCTTTGGGGGTGCGATGCCCCAGTGGTCCGTGCGTCCAGGCGGCCAGGTCCATTCGGACGGCCCCTTCACGCGATAATCGTCATCGACTTGCAGAACCTCCGCAGTATATTCGACGACAACGCCCATCGGGTCGACGAAATAGGCAAACACGTTGTCGCCTGGACCATGGCGTCCGACACCCCATCCAATTGGATATCCGGCATCGACCACACGTCCAGAACCGCGCATGACTGATTCAAGATCAGGCATCAGAAAAGCGACATGGTTCAGTCCATTTTGGGAGGCCTCAGCCAACACGACCGCATGGTGGTCATCGTTGCAGCGAAGGAAGGCCATGAGTTTTGACCGGTCGGTCAGGCGAAAGCCGAGAACGTCCTGGTAAAAGCTCGAAAGAGCTTCAATATCGGTACTGTTGATGTTGACATGGGCCAGTCTTGTCGGGCGGTTGCTGGATTGAGACGCGGTCTTACGGAGGTCGCCGTGCACGAATTCCAGCACCGCGCCCTGTTTCTCGCGGATGACGAAGCGTCGTCCACCTGACGGTGCATCGGCTTCGCCTGGTTCGCGCAGCACGGTACATCCGGCTTCCTTGACCCTTTGGAATAGAGCATCAAGGCAATGAGAGGATTGGGTGCGAAACGTCGTTTTCCTCAGTTCCACGTGTTCGCCCGGCTTTAGCTCCAGCACGTGGAAATCATCCCCGCTCGCGGCGAGAAAAACCTTTCCGTCCAACTCGGCAACGACGTCGAGCCCCCACACACGGGTGTAGAAATCGACAGATTGGTCGATGTCGGGCGTTGACAGCTCAACGCTGCGCAGCGCCACAATGGGAAAATTGCTCATCTGCTGAGACCTTGTTGAAAGCTAGAAAATCAAGCGCGTTGCCAGAAATCAGTCGCTCGCGGAGAAAGGGATCCGTGAAGGAAGCCTGAACACTTGCAACGGGATCTGCATCTTGAAAATTAAACGGATAGTCAGTGCCGATCATAACTTTGTCTTCGCCGAATATTGAAACGATACGGCGCAGCGTTTCGCTATTGAAGACCAATGAATCAACATAGAGACGTCTTGCCTGTACTTCGGGCGCCTCGGGCATGGTTTCCTTCAAAGCGGGGAAAACCTCGTACCCTTGCTGCAGCCGCGGTAAAAGAGAAGCAAATGTACCCCCACCGTGACTGAAGGCGATACGCAGTTTCGGAAACTTCAAAAGCAGCCCGCCGGTAATGGTGGAAGCAAGCGCGAGGCCCACATCCGTGGGATACCCTATGACCTGTTGCAGGGATGTCGGCCCCACCAGACGATCCAGGCCAGCCGGCCTCACCGCATGAACAAAAACTGCCGCACCCAAAGCCTCTACTTCAGCGAAGAAGGGATGTAGGCGCGGATCCCCAATTGGAACACCATTGATGTTGCTACCGATTTCGACGCCTGAAAAGCCTAGATCCTTGACGAGCCGATGGAGTTCTTCGATAGCAAGGTCGAGGTTCTGCAGTGCCACTCCACCAAATCCTGCGAAACGCCCTCGGCCTTCCGCGATCAGAGACGCAATCGTATCATTGACATGACGAACGAGATCGTGGGCGGGGCGGGGATCAAGCCAATAGCCGAACAGCTCCGGCATCGGTGAAAGGACTTGAACCTTGATCCCGGCGCGGTCCATCTCGGCCAAACGCCGCTCCGCTACCCAGCACGCATCACTCACGGTGCGATAAGGCTTGTCGTCGATGACGACGGTTGCATGACAAGGGTCGGCACTTTGCATGCTCGGCCAGCCAGCCATCGCAACGCCGCCTGGGGGCGCCGGAAAGCGCGAAGGAACGACGTGGCAGTGAATATCCACGCCGCAGCATTTGCATCCTGATCCAAGCCTTGCCGGTGATTTATAGGGTCCACCCATTCACGTTCTCCTCGGCGGACAGGTTTAATGTGCAAATTTTTAATTGCAATATAAAAATTTATAAATTTTGCCCAGACGCAAACATGTGTATATAAAGCAGTATCTTGGCGGAGCAGGAGATTCATGAGCTTGGACGTGATCAATAAGGGGATTGAACCTGCCGCAACCCTGGCCACCAGCATCTATGAAAAGCTGAAAGCGGACATTCTGTCTGCTGCGTTAGAACCGGGCAGAAAGCTGCAGCTTCGATTCCTTATGGAAAATTATGCAGCCGGGCAGACTCCGCTGCGAGAAGCGCTCAACCGACTGACGACAGAGGGGCTTGTCGTCGGAAAGGAACAACGCGGCTTTTACGTGCAATCGATCAGTATTGAAGAATTGGCGGAGTTGACCAAAACGCGCTGCTGGGTCGAAGGCATTGCGCTGCGAGAATCCATCATCAATGCCACATCAGCTTGGGAAGAAGCGCTGCTGGTCGCCAATCACAGGCTCGATAGAACACCGCGGTCACTTGATCCAGAAAAGTTCGAGAATAATCCAGAATGGGAACATCATCACAGGATGTTTCACGCATTGCTGATCGGCAACTGCAGGTCGCGTCCTCTTGTCGCGTTCTGTGAACAACTGGCCGAACGTCTATCTCGGTATAGATCACTTTCCAGCCGGAAAGCCTTTCGGGTGCGCCGGGTAAACGAAGAACATGCAGTTATATTGAAAGCTGTGCTTGAACGGAACTCCGAACAAGCTGTTTCGCTCCTGCAACAGCATTATCAGCAAACGGCAGAATTCATTAAAGCTGATCTTAATCAAAATGATAGGCCGGAAGAAACGGCAATCTAACCGGATCCTAACCGCGGCCACTTCCTTCCGGCCGGTATCTTGTTGGCTTTCTGGCAGCCGAGCATGCTGTTGAATGTATTACCACCAGCTAGAGCGCCGATCTGATTGGATCAGATCGGCGCTCTATTTCTTTATTTTAACGCGCATCCCGAAAACCGGTTCGCATTTTTGGGAATGCGTTCAAGAAATGAGTGGTGACAAAGCCCAAACTACGTTTCCAAGATCGCCGATCGTCTTACCATTCCACCAAACGATCAGGTCGAGCCAAAAAGCCGCCCTTCTTCCTGCAATTGCCGAAGCGGTGCGGAAAACTCTGCAATAAAGCCCTCGGGTCGAAACTCGGATTTGACTTCACCTGAACCTACAAGACCCATTCTTATGAGTTTGGAACCAAAACCCGTTTTTACCGGTTGAACGACAAGAGGCCCATCTACCTCGGTCCAGTTCAGCGAAAAAATCGGATCGACCTGTTTTTTAGATATGGCAACGTTCAGTTTTACGTGTCCGGTATCGTTGGAAAGAGCGCCGTATTTGATCGCATTGGTCGTCAGTTCGTGAATCAAAAGCGAAAGAGTGGATGCTCCTTTCGGTCCGATTGAAACATCGGGACCGCTCATATGAATGCGATCGGCGACAGCCAGAGCTGTCGTGATTCCCGACACGATCTGCCGCAACGAGCCTTCCGAACTCTTGCCAAGCCGGAGAACGTCATGAGCGTTCCCCAGCGCAAAAAGGCGCTTGGTAAAAGTGTTGATGACGTCTTCTTCAACATTGTTGTTGAAGGTTTGGCTCGCAATGGCTGATACCACACTAAAAGTATTTTTAATACGGTGGGCGAGCTCGGCATTGAGTATCTTGGCGTGTTTCTCTGCTTCTACTTTTCCCGTTGTCTCAATGACTGTATCAATCATTCCGCCAACGCGACCTTGTTCATCGAAGATCGGACTATAGCAGAAAGTGAAGTAACACTGTTCATCGTAACCATGCCGGTCAATGATCAGCGGGAAGTCTTCGATAAACGTCGCCTCTCCAGCATAAGCTTTCTGGACCATTGGCAGGAGTTCATCCCACACCTCTGACCAAATATCGCGAAACGATGCTCCCATGCAGTTCTCTTTTTCACCGAGAATAGGCCTGAAAGCATCGTTATAGATCGTGGTGAACTCTGGCCCCCAGATGATCGCCTTGGGAAATTTCGAGGCCAACATCATCTGCACTGCTGTGATCAGAGGTATCGGCCAACCTTCCGGCACTCCAATCGGGTTTCGGCTCCAGTCCAACGCGCGAATTTCTTCGGCCGATTGACCTCGTGCATGCAGAAAAAGCACTGCACTATCCATAGTTTATTCCAATTTTTATGAGAAAGTTGCGTCGATGGCACTGGATGATTCTATTCGATACAGCTGATAAAAGCGAGCGATATTCAACGGTAGAAGGCCCGTGGCGCGCATTTTCTAAACAGCTTGCACGAAGACATTGTTTGCTGCCGTGCCGGGTCGCGTTCATCACCTTTACGAGAGTTGGCTTGACGGGACCAGAGGAAGGCCCAAACTGTAGTATAAAGCGGGTGTTACCGTCGGCGTTTCACATCTAGTGGATGTCGGGAAAATTCAGAAGACCATCTAAACAGGCTTTCATAAAACCAAAAGCTATTCAGCTGGATGAAGAAGCTATGATCCTTGAAACTTACTTGCGTGTCTTTGTTGATCCGTCCGCGTTGGAGAATACAATCGCTTTTTATCGAAGTCTTTTATCTGGCGAGGTCAGCCTGCACTTTGTCGATCCAGGAAATGAGCTCGAACTCGTCGCAATAAGTTCGCAGAAGCTATCGGTGCTCATTATTGCGGGACATTACGACAAACGTGCGCCTTTTGAATTGACCCGTTTAACGGTCAAAGTTGATCGTTTGGAAAACGCAATTGAAGTTCTGATGAGCATTGGCGCAGTGCAATTGGAACAAATTCAGCAGACGCCCGTGGGCCGAAAAATGCGTTTCCAGCACGCTGATGGGATGGTTGTGGAATATGTTGATCACGATGGAAGTGCCGCCAAATAGATGTGAAACCCGTATAAGGCGTTAAAAAGAGTGCCAAATCAAAACGCCCGCCTCTCGGTCTGCTGTTCATGGTCAGAGTTTATCGAACCGAACAGGCAAAAATCTCCAGTTATTGTTGATGTTACATGAGATCAAAGCTGTTGTTGAACTTCAAATTGTACATTACCGTCCGCCCATGCAAAGAAAGCTCCACCGAGGTGGCGACGTGAAATCCAGTCTTCTCCCTTTCGTCGACCCGGCTACCGTAGCCTCTTATACGGAACAAACGCCCAAGAAAGTGCCTGGGCTGACGGACTTGCACCGGATGACCACATTCCTATTGTCTGAGCGGGCAAAGCCTGACGCTCACATTCTGGTGGTCGGTGCCGGAGGCGGTCTCGAGCTGAGCGCCATGGCGCAGGCGCGCCCTCACTGGAAGTTTACCGGTGTCGATCCATCATCCGCCATGTTGGATGTTGCTCGGCACGTAACGGAACCTTATTCCGACCAGATTGAGCTTTGTGAAGGTACTGTCGATCAGCTATCTCTTGATAGTTTCGATGGGGCCACTTGTTTGCTTACGCTGCATTTTCTCGACCGCACAGAGAGATTGCGGACATTAATCGAAATACGCCAACGCCTGAAAGCAGGTAGCGCACTTGTCATTGCGCATCATGCCAATCCTGATGGTCACCCGCAAAAATGGCTGGCGCGCTCAGCTGCTTTCGCTGTGCCAGATGGTCAAAATTCAGAGAGCGCGGCGGCATCGGCCAAAGCCATGGCAGAGCGCTTGACGTTGCTCAGTCCAATTGAAGAAGAAAAGATGCTGTTGGAGGCCGGCTTCGCCGAACCCTCGCTCTTTTATGCCGCTTTGTCTTTCCGCGGCTGGGTGGCGTTCGCCGACTGACCAATATCGGCAACTTGCCACGGGCTATTTCTTTGCACTTCAATTCACGCGCATGCGGCGCAGACGCCAGTCGCTAGACCATAGCGTTCAGATCATATCCTGAACGCGTTCCCAGCCGTTCACCAAATGCCGGTCCAGACACTCGACAAGGGCCGCAGCATCGCGTGCTTCCAGAGCCGCAATCATCTCTTCGTGCTCCCTCACTGCATTCGCCCAGTTGTTCGGGCCTTCATGTCCGATGAAGCGGATGCGTTTCAATCGGCTTTGCAGTGTGCCGTGCATGTAGGTAAGCGTTTCATTGTCCGCGAGCTTGACGATTGCCGTATGAATATCCTGGTTGAGTTTGTAATAATCGAGACGCCGTTTTGCTTGATAATGTTCCAGCATCTGATCATGCAGGTGACGGATATGCTCTATGTCGCGGTCCGATCCGTTTTTGCAGGCAAGCTCGCCCGCAAGGCGCTCAAGGGAGCGGAGGACGATCCACATATCCTCCACGTCCTTCTTGTCGAACACGCGAACGATCGCGCCGCGGCTCGGCACGAGTTCAACAAGGCCTTCGCTTGCCAGAAACTTGATGGCTTCGCGCAGCGGAGTGCGTGAAACGCCCAACTGCATGCCAATCTGGCTTTCATGAATCCGCGTGCCCGGCTTCAGTTCACCCTCGACAATCATGTCGCGCAGACGATTCACAATTGCATCGTGAAGCGGAACTCGCGAAATGCGTCCGCTTTCGAGGTTCTCCCCGGCATCTGCGCCGGCCTCATCGCTGACTGCAGCCAAAAAATCTCTCCGTAAGTGGGCATTTAACGCCTTCCATAGCCGTTAAAACACCGTATGTCCACAGTGTCCTTTACACACGGCGTGTAAAATGCTGAACTCTGCATACAGAATACTTGACCGGAAAAATGATTGCAGATATGTCTGTTCCGGCATCGGGAGGAGAGATTAGATGATGACTGATCTGCGGCAGAGGCCGACAATCGCGCTCGCTATGGGCGACCCGGCGGGCGTGAGCCCTGAACTGACCGCCAAGCTGATCGCGTCGGAGGTGGTCAATGCGGCTGCGCGTCTCATTGTCATCGGTGATCGTCGCATTCTGGAAAAAGGGGCAAGGTTTGCGGGTCTGTCCCTCGACCTTTGCGAGGCGTCAGTGGAAACGATCCCCGCCGCCGACTACTCAAAGCCCGGTTTCATTGATCTTGCCAATCTCGATCCAGCTGACGTTTCGGTGGGCGAAGCAACGCTTGCCGGCGGCACGTTTGCTTCGACGAATTTTACTCTGGCTCTTAAACTCGCGAACGAAAACAAGGCTGACGCGGTCTGTTTCACACCGTTCAATAAGAAGGCAATGCGTTATGCCTATAGCGGTTATGACGACGAAATCCGGTTCATTTCCGAAAAGATCGGCTTTACCGGTAAGGCGCGAGAATTCAATGTGCTCGAGAATATCTGGAATGCGCGCGTCACCTCGCATATTCCGTTGGCGGAGGTCTCGTCTCATCTTTCGAAAGATGCGATCCTATCGGAACTCGCTCTGACTTTTGCTTGTCTTAAGCGCTCCGGAATTGAAAATCCGCGCATCGCTGTGGCGGGGCTCAATCCACATGCAGGGGATGGTGGCAGCTTCGGTATGGAGGAGATCGATATCATCGAGCCTGCAGTCGCAGAAGCGCAGGAGAGGGGCTGGGCAACGGAAGGCCCTTTCCCCGCTGACACTGTTTTCCTCCGCGCAATGAAAGAGGGTTTTCACGCGGTGCTGACCATGTATCACGATCAGGGTCAGATCGCCATGAAGCTGATGGGCTTCGACCGCGGCGTCACGATGCTAGGCGGTTTGCCTTTCCCGGTTTGTACACCAGCTCACGGCACTGCTTACGACATCGCCGAAAAAGGTATTGCAAATCCACGAGCCAGTGAAGAAGCATTGCTGCTGGCGGCAAGAATGGCGGGGCGCTCCCGGCCACCTTCTGGAACGACGATCTTCTAAATCACTGAAGACCATGGAAGGGAGAGAGGCCATGGACGAACAGATCATTATCGAAGATGCCCGCATGACGCCCCTTTTGCAGCCCGGCGCGCGCCTCGAGCGGCTTTGGACCGGCGCCGTTTGGAGTGAGGGGCCCGTATCGTGGGAAGATGGCAGTGTAACGTGGAGCGACATCCCGAATAACCGGATGTTGCGCTGGAGGCCCGGCGGCGAGACGAGTGTTTTCCGCTCACCCTCCAATCACACAAACGGCCATACGCGTGACAGGGAAGGCCGGCTCGTCAGTTGCGAACACAGCGGACGCCGTATCAGCCGCACGGAGGCAGATGGCACCGTTGTCACGCTGGTAGATCGGTATGACGGAAAGAGATTGAATTCACCAAACGATGTCGTGGTGAAATCCGACGGCACCATCTGGTTCACCGATCCGCCCTACGGCATCATCAGCAATCATGAGGGGGTACTGGCCGAAAGCGAGATTGGCGCTAATCACGTGTACCGATTTGATCCGCAAACCGGCGTGATCACGATTGCACGCAACGATTTCGAAAAGCCGAACGGCCTGGCCTTTTCTCCTGATGAGAAGCTGCTTTACATCTCGGATACCTCGCGTTCTCACGATCGCGACGGCAATCACCACATTCGCGTCTTCGACGTTGTTGATGGCTGCAGGCTCGAAAATGGCCGTGTCTTTGCCGTCATTGAGCCGGGCCTCGCGGACGGATTTCGTCTCGACATCAACGGAAATGTTTTTTCCAGTTCTGCCGACAGCATTCAGGTGTTTGCGCCCGATGGCACCCGTCTTGGCAAGATCATGGTTCCCGAGGTCGTCTCGAACTGCGTCTTCGGCGGCCTCAACCGCTCCACACTTTTCGTTACTGCTAGCACCTCTCTTTATTCTATCGAGTTGGCAACGCAAGGAAGCATTCGGCCATGAGCTCTTCCGAAGCACTGGATTTCGCAGCGCCGGAAGAGTTGATCCGGTTTGAAAACGTGAAGAAGCAGTTCGGTGGCGTGCAGGCTCTTCGCGGGGTCTCGTTTACCGTCGGCAGCGGCGAAATCCTCGCGCTTCTCGGTGAGAACGGCGCGGGAAAATCTACGCTGATCAAGGTGTTGGCGGGCGTCTATACACCGGATGAGGGTGAAGTGCAGTATCGCGGCAAGCGCTATCACCATGCGCCGCCGAAAAGCGGGGCTAAGCAGCGCGTTGCCTTCATCCATCAGGATCTCGGTCTGCTGGAGTGGATGACCGTGGCGGAGAATATCGCGCTGACGGTCGGGTTCCCGCGTAAGACGGGCATCATTTCCTGGGCCGGCACGGAGAGCGTGGCCCGCTCCGCATTGAATCTCATCGGCAGCGACATCGATCCGGATCGACGCGTTCAGGATCTGAGCCGGACGGAGAAGTCGCTGGTTGCAATCGCCCGCGCGCTGGCCGTCGAAGCGGATGTTCTCGTGCTCGACGAACCCACGGCCAGCCTGCCTGCAGATGAGGTTCTTCGCCTGTTCGACGCGCTTAAGCGGTTGCGGAGCCGCGGTATGGGAATGATCTTCGTCTCGCACCGGCTTGACGAGGTGTTCCAGATCGCTGATCGCGTGGTGGTGCTGCGCGACGGGCAAAAGGTGGGAGACAGTCTCGTCAGCTCCATGGATGCCGATAAGCTCGTTCACATGATCGTCGGTCGGGCGCCGGAGAAAGTCTTTTCAAAGGCTGAAAAGACCGAGGGAAGGCAGCTGCTAAAGGTTCGCGAGATGCGAATAGATAACGGCGCCCCGCTCGATTTCGAAATCAGCCAAGGGGAGATTGTGGGGCTGGTGGGCTTGCGTGGTGCTGGCCAGGAAAATGTCGGACGGGCCATCTTTGGCAGCCATGCCTTCAACGGCGAGGTTCAGCTCAATGGCGCGGCACACAAGCCCGAGCATCCGCGCGCGGCAATTGCCAGCGGTGTGGGGTTAATTGCGCGTGAGAGGACGGAAGAGTCCATCTTTCCGGCGCTCAGCATTCGCGAGAACGCTTTCGTCAATCCCGGCTCGGTCGGTCGCGCGATGTTCTCGGTCATGTCGCCGGGCCGCGAGGCCGATCACGCGATAGCCCTTGGCCGCAGCGTTGGACTACGTCCCAACATGCCGCATCTGCCGATCGAAGCACTGTCCGGTGGCAACCAGCAGAAAGTCGTCGTCGGCCGTTGGCTGTCGATGGGATGCAGCTTGCTAATCGCCGAGGAGCCTACCGCTGGCGTCGACGTGGGTGCGAAAGCGGAAATCTATGCACTGATGAAGGAAGGGCTGCGTCGAGGCTTGGGGATTATTCTCATCTCGACCGATTTCGAGGAGGTGGAGAAACTCTGCCATCGCGCGCTTGTCTTCAGTCGAGGTGCGATCGTTGATGAACTGTCGGGCGAAGATCTCAACATTGATCGCCTGATCCATTCCGCCTCTGCGGGGTCAAACCGCACACGCCACTAAATCGAACGCCATCAAGGGAGGAGGCGGTTATCATGCAGTCTATAAAATCCAATGCCGTCGAGCCGACGAAATATGATCTGCGGGGAAAATCCTTTGGCCAGAAGGTCATGCAGCTGCTGCCCGTTTATGGGTTGGTCATCCTGACGCTTTTGCTCATCGTCATTTTTTCGATTGCGCTGCCCGATACGTTTCCGACCGTGCTGAATGCCCGCTCGATCATTAGTGATAAGGCGATTATCGCCATTTTGTCGCTGGCAGTAATGATCCCGATGGTCACGGGTAAGATTGACCTGACAGTCGGTTACGGCATTGTCCTCTGGCATATTCTTGCCATCAGCTTGCAGACTCAGTTCGGCTTCTCATGGCCGGTCGCCGTTCTGATAGTTTTGTTCCTCGGTGCTTTCGTCGGTATGCTTAACGGTATACTGGTCGAAGTCGCACAGATCGATAGCTTCATCGCCACGCTTGGTACTGGCACTATCCTCTACGCGCTGGCCTTGTGGCACACGGGTGGCCGACAGGTGGTCGGTGATTTGCCATCGGGCTTTTATGCCATCAACAACAGCTGGTTCCTCGGACTGCCGATCACCGGCTACTATGTGCTCGCATTGGCCTGCATCCTGTGGCTGCTTTTCGAATACACGCCCATCGGCCGCTATCTCTACGCGATCGGCGCAAGCAACCGGGCCGCAGCTCTCAACGGTATTGCGGTCCAGCGGTATGTGATGGGTGCCTTTATCGCCTCGGGGCTTCTTTCGGCTGTCGCAGGCGTCATCTTGGCATCCAAGCTGCGGATTGGTCAGGCAAGTGTCGGTCTCGAATATTTGCTGCCAGCATTGGTCGGTGCATTTCTCGGATCGACGACGATCAAGTCCGGTCGCGTTAATGTGTGGGGCACCGTGGTGGGAGTCACTATTCTCGCCGTTGGCATCTCGGGAATTCAGCAGTTCGGCGGAGCCTTCTTCATCGAGCCACTGTTCAATGGCGTCACATTGCTGATCGCCATTTGCATTGCCGGGTATGCGCAGAGGAGGCGCAGATCCACATCGGCCACGGCGCCTGCTCTGGCCACCAAGTCCAAAGACAAGTGATAATTTATCAAACTGGGAGGGACTAACATGGGCATGAAGACGAGACTTTTTACGACTGCGGCCATTTTGGCCGGGTCCATGATGACCCATACGATAGCACGGGCCGACGAGCTGGTAGACCAGGCGAAGGCAAAGGTCGCTGCTGCCTCGAAGCGTGTTGACAAGTGGGATGGTCCGACAGCGGGACCGAAGGCCACGGGCCGCAAGACCATTGTTTACGTTGCGGGCGACATGCGAAACGGCGGTATTCTTGGGGTCTCCGATGGTATAAAGGAAGCAGCGGGTGTGATTGGCTGGGACTACCGTGTCATCGATGGCCAAGGAACGGTTTCGGGTCAAGCCGCCGCATTGAACCAAGCCGTAGCCCTGAAGCCTGACGCTATTATCGTTGGCGGCAGTGATGCTGTCCAGCAAAAGGCTGCCCTCGAAGGAGCGGCTACTCAGGGCATCATCGTCGCCGGTTGGCACGCAGGCCCGGTTCCTGGTCCGATGCCGGACGCCCATCTCTTTGTCAACGTCACGACAAACGCGATGGACGTCGCTGAAATAGCCGCGATGAAGGCAATCGCCGACTCTGATGGCAAGGCGGGAGTGGTGATCTTCGCCGACTCTGCCTACGCAATCGCCATCGCCAAGGGTCGAGCCATGGAGGCAGAAATCAAGAAGTGCAGTGGATGCCAGGTTCTGGAATTCCAAGACACACCGCTCGCTGACACGTCGAACCGCGTTCCGCAGCTAACCACCACGCTGCTACAGAAGTTCGGTGCCAAATGGACCTATTCGCTGGCTATCAATGACCTCTATTACGATTTCATGGGATCCTCGCTCGGTTCGGCAGGGATTGAAGGTAGCGGCGCGCCGTTCAATATTTCAGGTGGCGATGGTTCGGAATCTGCCTATCAGCGCATCCGTAGTGGTCAGTACCAAGCCGCAACCGTGCCGGAACCGCTGACCATGCAGGGCTGGCAGGTCGTCGACGAACTCAATCGCGCTTTCGCCAAGCAGGCTTGGTCGGGCTATATCCCGGGTATCCACCTTGTAACGAAGGATAACATTGCCTTCGACGGCGGCGACAAGAACGTCTTCGATCCAGGTAACGGATATCGCGATGAGTACAAGAAAATCTGGGGAAAATAAGCCTCGGTATTTACCAAAGTCGGGGTGGTGGCGTCGCCACCCCGATCTGCTATGATCTCGACGGAGATGCTCACTTTGCCCAATGCCAACAATATCAGCCGGACCCTGCTGCTCATCGAAAAGAGCAGCCATTGCCTCAGCTTCTACGATACTGAAGTAGGTACACTTTTGGACAGTATTGCGCTGCCGGATTATCCGCACGAGTTTACCGTAGATGCCGCGGAAGAATATGCTTATGTCGGCCACTATGGCGTGAAGACATCCGCCATAAATGATGTTGGCGGTTCCTCGGTCTTCGTCATTGATATTGCGAACCGGCGTCTGGAGCGGACGATCGATTGCCGCCCGTTCCGTCGTCTGCATGGCGTCGGCTTGGACGAACAGGACAGGTTGCATGTTTTGAGCGAGACCGACGCCGTTATTCTACGCTTCGACGAACCGCGCACGGCGACTGCTCCCACCCGTGGTGTCCCCACGGGTGGGCTGAAGAGCCATCTGTTTGCGCTCACCCGCGACGGTCGCTGGGCGTTCTGTATGAACTTGTTGAGCCACACAGTCAGCAAAATTTCGCCGATAGATGCCTCCATCGCACCTGTTGTCATTTCACCGGGCGTCAAGCCCGAGGGCCTGTTCCTGACCAAAGATGAAAAAACGCTCTTTGTCAGCAACCGCGTCTCAAATACCCTCGTGGCCATTGCGACGGATACGATGACCGTCACGCGGGAAGCCAAGGTGAGAGACGACCCGGCCCGTATTTGTGGCATGCCCGATGGCCGACTGCTTGTTGCCAACTACGAAAATCGCAGCGTCTCGGCGGTGAATGCGGATACATTTGAGGAAACGGATTTCCTCGAGCTTCCTGGTCGTCCGGCGGCTGCTTGTATAGATAGTCACACCAACACGGCTATCATTGCGGTCGACAGCAACCAGTGCTTCAAGATCAACCTCTCAACTATGGAGATCGTAGGCTCGTTCCAGACCAAGTTGGAGCCCGACTGCTGTTATGTGCTCGGCAGCAGAAAAAATAGCCAGCAGTAGAAAGAAATTGCCCCATTGCTTGTTGGTGCTATTACACATGATTTCACCGCTAGAACCGTAACGACGGACAAATTTACAGTTACGTACTTCTGTTTTAGCAAGATATGCGCGAAATTCTCCGTACAAACGGACAGGGTCGATGCGGAATTGTTATCCGCAACGCAATCAAATTCGAATCCATAGCACCGACAGTTTTTCATGATGAATTTGTGCCTGAATGGGGTGTCTAATGAAACTGGTACCAATAGTTGCAGTTGCTTTTCTCGCCATCTCCGGCGGTGTGCTGAAGGCCGAGGAGGCGAAAAAGCCAATAACCAGCGATGATCTCAATGACACCAACAATCCATTGAACCCGGCGATTACCCTCAATCTTCATAACTTCTATGTACCGGATCTGGGTGGTCCTTTCGAAGGCAATGCGAATGCATTTTTCCTCCGCGGACTGGTTCCGTTTTTGGTCGGTGACATCCCCAATCTGGTCCGGTTTTCGATTCCGGTAATCACGGAACCGACATTACTGGATGGTGGCCACACGACAGGCTGGGGAGATCTGGTGATCTTCGACGTGGCGTTATTCGAGCAGAGGGGCTGGGCATGGGGCGTCGGGCCGGTACTTGGCGTCCCCACTGCGAGCGAGGATCGGTTCGGCAACGGGAAATGGACTGCGGGAGCAGCAGCTGGCGCCGTCTTCCCACAAGACTGGGGTCTTGTCGGAGGACTTGCCACATACCAGCAGAGCTTCGCTGGCGACAATGATCGCAAGGATGTTAAGAGCCTCGAGTTTCAGCCTTTTGTTTTTTACAATTTGAAAGAGGGTTTCTATCTTCAATCCACGGCGAGCTGGTTCTTCAACCTTGAAAGCGACAATTGGTCGATCCCGGTGGGGCTGGGGCTCGGAAAGATGTTTCATCTCACGAACGATGTCAAAATGAATGTCTTCGTTGAGCCGCAGGTGACCGTAGCAAGCAAAGGCACAGGGCCGGATTGGCGGCTCTTCGCCGGGGTCAATTTTTCGTATTCATTGGAGAAATTCATGAAGAACCGAGAGATAAAATAACACTCGAAAAAAAGAGCGTCATTTCAACGGGCGAAGCGAAGAGGCCTTCGGCTCCGAAGCCGAAGCTTTCAGGTCGTCAAGCATCGGGTTCGTCATACGTAGATCCCTTGGTACAATTCTGGAGACGCGGTTGCGGATCGATAGGGCCCGATTTGATAGTCAGTATGACGCTGCCTAGAATAATGAGGGTGCCGAGAATGGCGTTGAAACTCGGATGAATGCCCCAGAACAGCCATGTGACCGTGATCGACCAGATCAAGCCCGAATAACCGAACGGGGCGAGGAGGGCAGGCGATGACATTCGGTAGGCTACGGCGCTCAATCCGATGCCCAGGCTCGAGAATGCTGCCGCAGCGCCAAACTGGGCAAGGTGAGGGATCTGTAGTCCACGCCAATGCTCAAGCGCTAACGGGGCCACAAACAGTGCTGAAAAGAATGCGCCAAAAAAGCAGATCGTCCACAAGTTGTCTTCCGACGGGATCCAGCGCGAACTAATAGCATTGATGGCGTAAAACACGCTTGATGTGCCCGCCAGTCCCATAGCGTAATTGAAGCTGGATGCCTGTGGATTGATCGCCACAACGACACCGATGAAACAGAAGCAGATCGAGAGCCATGTACGAAAGCCGACGCCTTCTTTGAGCAGAAAACGGGACATCGCGGTGATAATAACAGGCGTCAAGAAGAGAATGACTGTCGCCTCGGCCACAGTTAGAGTTTGCAGGGAAGCGATGTACAAATAGGCGGCGATCAGGCCAAAAGCTCCCCGCAGCGCATGGAGCCCAATTCTGGTCGACCATATCGTGCCTCGGCCAGTTGACCTGACATGAAGCAGATAAAGAATCGGCAAGGCTAGCAGGCTGCGGATCAAAATGATCGATGACACATCATAGTCGCTGATGAGAAATTTGGTTGTCGTATCATTCAGGGTAAAGGCCAAGCTGCTTACACAAAGAAGGGCAGCACCGAGGAAACGCAGCGGTATCATGCCGCTTCCTCCAGGTCGGACGCGATCTGAAAATATACGGAAGTAAAGTCCCCGCAGTGCGGGAGAGCGATTACATCAGGATCAGATGTGGTGGTTCTTACCTCACGCACGCCGATGCACCATGCTGGCGACAGATTGCCGCTCCCGGAGGCTCGTCTCAGCTCTCAAATCATCTGTCCACGGAACCAGATTCGGAGCTTTCGAGCGCAGGTTGAGAGTTGCCAAATTCGACGATGTTGAGCGGTGACTGATACTACGCCCTTGATATGTCGTGATCTTTCCCGGTTTCAGGTCACTCCCCTCCATTTTGCCCTCTTTTTGGGGCTCCGATGAAAAACATCGTTGCATATCTGTATGTTAATAAAAAGTTGGACGTTCAGCAAATTTTTTGTTTGACTTCATCCTCGTCGAATTTCAGTATTTGATCGTCAGTTTTACTTGCGGCAGGGAGTGAGGCGTGAAGACCCGAGTAACCGAGCTATTGAAAACGAAATACCCAATCATTCAAGGTGGAATGCAATGGGTTGGCCGGGCCGAGCTTGCATCAGCTGTATCGAATGCGGGCGGTCTTGGTATCTTGACGGCGCTGACGCAGCCTAGCCCGAAAGCGTTGAGCGAAGAGATCGCGCGCTGCCGCCAGATGACCGACAAGCCATTTGGAGTCAATCTCACCATTCTCCCAACGACAGCACCCCCACCATATGAAGAATATCTTGATGCCGCGCTGCATTCGGGGGTCAAGGTGATAGAGACGGCTGGACGCAGTCCGAAAGAGTTCATTGAGAAGATAAAGGCAGCCGGTGCGGTTGTTGTTCACAAGTGCACGGCTGTACGTCACGCGCTTTCAGCCGAACGGGCTGGTGTCGACGCCATTTCCATCGATGGCTTCGAAGCGGCTGGACATCCCGGTGAAGATGATATTGGGGGGTTGGTTCTCTTTGCTGCCGCAGCCGCGCAGGTGAAAATTCCATTGATCGCCTCGGGTGGCATCGGCACCGGCGAAGGCATGGCGGCAGCTTTTATGCTCGGTGCCGAGGGTGTGAACATGGGTACCCGCTTTTGTGCCACAAGAGAGGCCCCCATCCACGACAATATCAAACAGGCGCTGGTTCATGCCGGGGAACGCGACACCAATCTGATCTTTCGAACTTTCAGAAACACCGGGCGTGTTTTGAAGAATGCTATATCCGATGAAGTCGTGGCGATCGAGGGGCGACCGGGCGGTGCGGAGTTTACAGACGTTCGACCGCTGGTATCCGGAGAGCGAGGTCGTCACGCATTGACAACCGGCGAACTGGATAGCGGCCTGGTCTGGGCAAGTCAGACGCTCGGGCTGATCAAGGATATACCAAGCTGTCAGGAGCTTATCGAGCGCATTGTCAGCGATTGCCGTCTTGCTATGACAAGGGGGTTACACGCATTTTCCAGCTGACTTTGGTCAGCGGAATACCGAATAGGGTGCTTTGGAGGAGGCCCCTTGCTGGTTGTTGCATACAAAAAAACGCGGTTATGGAGCCGCATAGGGAGGAGGAACAATGAAGAAGACATTCATACTGGGTGCAGTGCTTGCCATGGTAGCCGGTTCGGCTGTGGCTGAAGAAAAGGTCAGCTATGCGTCCTACGGCGGCGCTTATCAGGAAGGTGTGCGAAAAGCCATTCTCGACCACTTGCCGCAAGACCATGGCATGACGGTTGTTGATTATGTTCTGGCTGGTGGTATCCGCGATATACGCACCAAGGTACGCGCAAATGCGGTCGACATCGATGTGGCAGAGCTCTATGGCGGTCTGTGTGATCTGGCGGGGAAAGAAGAGCTTCTGGTTCCGCTCGATTATTCAAAACTTCCCAATGCCGCTGGCATCCCGGAACACCTGCGCTCAAAATACTGGGGAGGGGTCACCGCCTATACGTCGGTCCTCGCCTATAACAAGAACGTCTATGGTGACAAGGGACCACAAAACTGGGCTGATTTCTTCGACACGGAAAAATTCCCCGGCAGTCGCGCTATCTCGGGTAATTCGCCAGCGACGAATATGGAAATTGCCCTAATGGCCGACGGCGTGGCTAAGGACAAGATTTATCCCGTTGATATGGACCGGGCGATGGCTAAATGGTCTGCGCTCAAACCGAATATCAGTGTTCAGTGGGCGACGGGCGCACAGGCGACCCAGCTCGCAACGTCCGAAGAGGTCGATATGCTGTCGATCTGGGCAGCACGTATCGATGCCGCCATCAAGGAAGGCGCACCCTATACCTATAAGCTTGATGACGCGGTGATGGATGTAGAATGCTTGGTTATTCCCAAGAATTCACCCAATCCAGAAGGTGCAATGCGCCTGATCAACCATCTGCTCGATCCTAAATATCAGGCGAACCTCCCAAACTACATCGCCTATGGGCCGATGAATCAGGATGCGTTCAAACAAGGGCTTGTGCCTGCCGATAAGGCAGCAAGGATTGTGACGAGCACCGAAAATCTCAAGAAGCAGCTCATCACCAACATGCCGTACTGGGCCGAAAATAACGAAAAAGCGCAGGCCATGTGGGACAAGGCAATGATGCAATAGTCGGTTCTGGCGGGTTGGAGGCTTCAGTCTCCAACCCGGGAACTTTCTTCATGGAGCCCAAGATTACAATCTGTAGCCAATAACGGGGCTGCGGAGTCCTGTTGTGCGCTGATGGAAAGCAGAGATGAAACACTCCTCGACGACAGCTTTGCCGGTTACGATCCAATCCCTGTCCAAACATTACGGCAATGTCCGGGCGGTTGATGATGTATCGCTGGCGATTAAAGCCGGTGAATTTCTCACCTTGCTCGGCCCTTCCGGGTCGGGAAAGACAAGCCTTCTGATGATGATTGCGGGTTTCTCCCGCCCAACGGATGGGTCGATCAAGATTGGCACACAGGAAATCGTGCATCTTCCCCCCCACAAGCGCAATATTGGCATGGTTTTTCAGAACTATGCGTTGTTCCCGCATATGTCGGTATTCGAAAATGTCGCTTATCCTCTGCGTTTGCGTAAGATCGGTCGTGCCGAAATCGAGGAGCGGGTCAAGAAAGTGCTCGATTTGGTGCAACTTGGAGGCTATGGCGAGCGTAAGATCACTGAACTATCCGGCGGTCAACGCCAGCGTATTGCGCTTGCGCGCGCTATCGTGTTCGAACCGCGCATTTTGCTGATGGATGAACCGTTGTCGGCACTTGACAAGCAGCTGCGGGAGACGATGCAGATCGAAATCCGCAAACTGCATGACCGCCTGGACATGACGACCATTTCCGTCACGCATGACCAGCGCGAAGCACTCACCATGTCGGACCGGATTGCCGTATTCTCGAAGGGAAAACTCGCCCAGGTCGCGTCGCCAAAGGATCTCTATGAACACCCCGAGAGCCGCTTTGTTGCTGAATTCATTGGTGAAACCAGCTTCCTGCCGCTTCGACGTACGAATCTGGGCGTTAGCTATGGCGATCAGAGCGTGAACTTGTCGGACGATGTTGGCGAACTGCATGATAATATGTTGCTGAGCATGCGTCCCGAGCGCTTGCGTTTCGCCACAGATGAAGCGGCAGCGAGAGCTTCGGGAGCAAATTTGTTCTCAGGCCAGGTCGTGACTGCCATTTATCAGGGTGAATGTCTGCTTTTCGAGGTGATGCTGGATGGCGGCGATAAAGTGTTCACGCGTATGGCCAACCGCTTCGAAAATCTGCGGGCAGTGCCGAAGGTTGGTGAACGCGTGGCGCTGCGTCTGGAACGGGCGGACGCGCGGCTTGTACGCGCGGAGGCTTGATGATGACAAAAGCTGTTATCTCATTTCCAATGGCAAACCCCAAGCCGGTGACGCAAGCCGAACTGGATGAAAACCGTCGCGCGCTAAACCGCGAACAAAAATACGAAAGCTGGTCGATGGTGCGCCTCACCATACCTGCACTCGCTATTGTTGGCATTTTGATGGTAGCGCCGCTGTTGTGGTTGCTGTCGATGTCTTTTGTCGACGTCAATGGAGACTACGGTCTCGGTAATTTTCGACTGTTCTTTTCGGAACCTGTCTACATCGAGATGTTTCTCAATACTTTCAAAATTGCGCTCATCGTCACCGTGATCTGCCTGCTGCTCGGCTATCCGGTTGCCTATCTGATGTCGATCCTATCCTCCAAATGGGCAGGTCTGTTGATGTTGGCAGTGCTGGTGCCTTTCTGGACTTCCGGGCTGGTGCGCACCTTTTCTTGGCTGATCATTCTGCAGCGCAACGGCGTGGTCAACAAAGCATTGCAAGGCCTTGGCTTGATCAATCAGCCGCTGGCATTGGTCAACAACACCACTGGTGTCGTCATAGGCATGGTCCATATCATGATCCCTTTTCTGGTGTTGCCGCTTTATGCATCGATGAAGGCCATCGACGCCAATCTGATGCGCGCTGCCGCGAATGTGGGCTCGTCGCCGACCCACGCTTTTCTGCGCATCTTTTTGCCGCTTTCCATGCCGGGACTGGTCGCTGGCGCCATAATGGTGTTCGTGATGTGCCTTGGCTTTTACATCACGCCAGCACTGCTCGGCGGTGGCAAGGTGAAGATGATCGCGCAGCGCATTGAAGAGATGATCTCGCTCTACCCGACATGGGGACCTGCCGCTTCTCTTGCTGTGTTGCTTCTGGCAATGACTGCTCTTTGCTTGTGGATCAGCCTGGTGCTGGTGCGCCGACTGTCGTCGGATCGATAGGTGTTATGATGGAAGCTCACGTTCCTCACCGTGCACGTCTCTGGCTCTACATTCTCGTCGGACTGGTGCTGTTTTTCCTGATCGTTCCGACCCTGATCGTGATTCCGGTCTCGTTCAGTTCAACGACTTCACTGGTATTTCCACCAGCGGGTTGGTCTACACGCTGGTACGCGTCGTTTTTCGGGCAGGAAAAGTGGATCAGCGCGCTGTGGGTATCGCTGCGGGTCGCGTTCGGAACTATGATCGTTGCGACCGTTACCGGTGTGGCGGCATCCTACGCTCTTAATCAGGGACGCATCGCAGTTCAGGGTCTTTTGAAGACGGTGCTGGTTGCGCCGCTGGCAGTGCCGTCGATCCTGATCGCCGTTGGCATTTTCTTCGTCTACGCCAAAATCGGCATGCTGTTGAACACTATTGGGGGCATGATCCTCGGCCATTCCGTGGTTGCGATGCCATTTGTGATCCTGACCATGCTGGCCGGTTTCAGCAGTTATGACTCATCGCAGGAAATGGTGGCACGCAGTCTAGGTGCCAATCGGCTGAAAGCCTTTCTGACTGTAACTTTGCCTCAGCTCAAGCTTTCGGTCGCAACCTCGATGCTGCTGTCTTTCCTGATTTCTTTCGACGAATTGATTATTTCGCTGATGGTGGCATCAGGGCCCATGTCGACATTGCCGCGCGTTACCTTCTCCACGCTGCGCGATGATCTCGATCCCACATTGGCGGCGGTTTCAACACTCATGTTGATCGTCACATCGCTACCGCCGCTTCTGCTGCACATTTACAGCCAGCGGGCAGCAAGGAACGGTGGTTGATATGATCGCAGAACTCAACCGGGAAATGGATGGCTTTGTTCACCTTGAGAGGCATGGACCCGTACTCGAGATTCGTATGGTCAAGCCGAAGGTCAATGCGATCTGCCGCAGTTTAAGCCGCAATCTGGAAAAGGCGGCACTCTATTTGCAAGATGATCCCGATCTGCGGGTCGGAATTCTGTCGAGCGGGTCAGAGCGTGCCTTTTCAGCTGGCTATGACTTCAAGGAAGGAACGGACCGCAACAGTGGTGTGAGCACCGAAGGCGCAAAAGAGGGTGGTTTTGGCGGTATCACGACGCTGTGGTCCCTCAGAAAGCCCCTGATCGCTGCTATCAACGCCCCGGCCATTGGCGGTGGACTCGAAATATCGTTGGCTTGCGATATTCTGTTGATGGCGGATGACGCCTTCATCCAGTTGCCCGAGCTTGAGCGGGGATTGCTGCCCGATGGCGGGGGACTGCAACGTCTGCCACGTCGTATACCTTATTATGTGGCGACCGGAATGATCTGGACCGGCGACCGCATGAACGCACAAGACGCGCAGCGTTGGGGTTTGGTTTACCGCACCTCGTCACGAGAAGGTCTTATGCCGATGGCGTTGGAAATAGCCCGGAAAATTGCGCGGTCTGCACCGCTGGCTCAGCAAGCGCTGAAAGAAACACTGCGCACGGTGGACGGCATGTCGGATCGCGATGCCATGCAATTGCGCGCTGGTGACAATCCGGAGCTGTCAACCTTTGCCGCCATGCTGTGTTCGGAGGATATGATCGAAGGCCAAAAAGCCTTCCTCGAAAAACGACCGCCGCGCTGGCGCGGACGCTGAACCAATAACTGAATGACAATTGAGACTGCCTAATCCTTGTGGCTGGGCAGAAAGGGAGAGCTATGTATAAATTTCTGGAAATAGAACGTCATGATGCGGTGGGCGTTATTGCCCTCAATCGGCCCGAGGCGCGAAATGCGCTCGGTATGGGGATCACCATAGAACTGCGCAAGGCACTCAAGGAAGCGGCGGCTGACCAAACTCTCCGCACCCTTATTCTGGCTGGACGCGGTGGTGCCTTTTCAGCCGGCGCAGATGTGAAGGAATGGGCGGCGGGCAGAACGGATTGGCCGGACATGAACTGGGTGGAGGAGTCGCTGCGACTGGTCCAGCAGGTCCATGAAATGCCAAAGCCCGTTATCGCCATGATCGACGGTGCAGCTGTGGGTGCGGGTCTCGATATGGCTTTGGCGTGCGACTTCCGCTACGCATCCGAAAAGGCCAAGTTCATCTGTTCCTATACCAATGTCGGTTACAACCCGGACTGCGGCGGAACCTGGTTGATGCCGCGTGTGATCGGCCTCGAGGCAGCAAAGCGTTTTGCCTATACGGGCGAACTATGGACCGCCGAGGTCGCGCTTCAAAACCGGCTTGTCAGCCATGTCAGCACTCCGGAAAACCTGTGGCAGGACACATTTGCTTTCGCCCGGCAACTTGCAAGCGGACCGACGGTGGCCATCGCTCAGACCAAGAAATTGCTGAACAGCGCCCATACGCGTAGCCTTTCCGACCAACAGTTGGAAGAAGTGGCGGCAGGAAAGGTCTGCGCACAGACACAAGATCACAAAGAAGGCCTGGCCGCTGCCAATGAGCGCCGCGCACCGAATTTCATCGGTGCGTAGAGGAGGAACACCATGGATTTTGCATTAAGTTTCGAACAACAGGCGCTCATCGATTCGTTGGAAGAGTTCTGCAAACGAGAACTTTACCCGCACGAGAATCTTGTCGAGGAACTCCGCTATGTTCCAGAGGAGATCAAACAGGAAATTCAGCAAAAATCGATACAGGCGGGGTTTGCCGGGATGAACCTGCCTGAGGAATGGGGCGGCCCGGGTCTCGATAAGCAAACCAAGATGCAAGCCGAACGCGTGCTTGGTAAATCAAGCGCCGCGCTCACCATGTGCATGAACCGCGGTGTTACCGGCATCCTTTTCAAATGCAAGGGCGAACAGATTGAAAAATATCTGAAGCCGGCCATCCGTGGCGAACGTAAGGATGCCTTCGCCCTCACGGAACCAGGCGCGGGGTCGGACGCCCGCGGCATCACGACCAAGGCTGTGCGCGATGGGGATTACTGGATCATCAATGGGGTGAAACAATTTATCTCTCACGCCGATATCGCAGATTTCATCGTGCTCATTGCCGTTACCGGCGTGGATGAAACGCCGCGTGGACCACGCAAGCGTTTTACGGCGTTTCTCCTCGACAAAACTTTGCCGGGACTGCGTGTCGAACCGATGAAGTCGATCGTCACCCGCGGCTATAACCCAACCATGGTCTATCTTGAAGATGTTCGCGTTCATAGCGACGATATTCTGGGCGAAGAGGGTAAGGGCTTCGATACTGCCAATGAGTGGCTCTATGATGGCCGGGTCGCGCTGGCCGCGCATTGTGTCGGTCGTTCCGAACGCATCTTCGAAATGACCAAGGAATGGGCCGGAACCCGCAAGGCATTCGGCAAAACTATAGGAGAATTCCAGGGCGTCGGTTTCAAGGTCGCCAATATGGCGGTTGATATAAAGCTCGGTGATCTTATGGTGAAAGAAGCCGCGTGGAAAATTGAGAATCAGACGATGAACCGCACTGAAGCGTCAATGGTGAATTACTGGTGCTCGGAAATGGTGTTCCGGGTTGCGGATGATGCCGTGCAAATCTTCGGCGGCATGGGCGTCATGGAAGAATTCCCCATCCAGCGTTTCTGGCGAGATGCGCGTATTGAGCGTATTTGGGAAGGAACATCCGAGGTCCATCAGGATATTATCGCAAAGGATCTGTTGAGACCGTATCAATAATTGAGTGTCGCCGTTAGTCATCGGCCTTCGAGAAGGTAAAGCATGCGGAAAGCTGCAAAAAAGAGGCAAACCAACGAAATCAGACGACAGGATCTCATCCTTGCGACGCTGAATTCAATAGTCAAACACGGTTATCTGAATTCGACGATCAATACGATCAGTGAAGAATCTGGTTTTTCACGTGGATTGATAAACCACTATTTTGACAGCAAGGAAGATCTGCTGACTGCAGCACATCGCTATTACCTTCAAAACGGAGACGATTATTACCGGCACCTTGTATCATCGGTGAAGACGGGGAACTTCGATACGTTATACTTTGTTGCCTGTGGGCCGTTTTTCCACGGACGCGGATATCAGCAGGTTCATATTCACTACAATAGTGCCGCCTGGATCGTTCCAGAGATCATGGCATTACATCGCGAACTATGGGGTAAATACCGCGCGTTTCTCGGACGTCGGCTTGCCAAGGTCGCGGCAGAAAAGAATATGGAAATGGATGTCCGGCTGGCGGCCATCGCTCTTACGCAACTGGCGGATGGGCTATGGCATGGCTGGGTCATGGAAGAAGCCTATACGGCGGAAGATTGCTGTATCATCATCCGCAAATGGCTATGCGATCTGTTTGGCGAAAACCCTGACGATCATCCGCTGCGGCCCGATTTTGATGTGGAGAATTTCCCGACGTCTGCACCGCTTACCAGTCAAACTGGAACGAGCGCTGCCGTGGAAGAGTGAGCCCGCTGGGCTGGCAGTGCCTTAAGTCAAGAGGCAGAAGAATATGCTACAGGTAAGTACGAGCGTGGAGGAGGGCCGTATCAGCCCTACGCTGCGAGAGAATTTTGCGCGCCTTCTTGCGCCCCGCACCATGGCCTTCATTGGTGGTGGCCAGGTCGAGGCAACGTTGAAAACCTTGCGCGAGCAGGATTATGCCGGGGACGTCTATGTGGTGAATCCCAAGCGCAGTGAAATTGCCGGATATAAATGCATTCCGTCGATTGCCGATCTGCCTGTTTCGCCCGATGCTGTATTCCTGGCCGTCAATGCCGATGCGACCATTAACGCGCTGCGCGAACTGTCGGTCATGAAGGCGGGAGGTGTTGTTTGTTATGCTTCCGGCTTCTCGGAAATTGGAGCGGCGGGGTTCGAGCGCAATCTGGCTTTTGTCGAAGCTGCGGGCGATATGGCGGTTGTCGGCCCGAACTGTTATGGCCTCGTCAACTATGTCAATCATGGCACGATCTGGCCAGCACTTTATCCGAAGCTGCGGAGCAGTCGTGGAGCGGCGGTCATCTCCCAGAGTGGCAACGTCACCGGGCATCTGGTCTCCAATGGCCGTTCGGTGCCTTATTCCTATCTGATCAGTGCGGGCAACCAAGCGGTTCTCGGCTTTGAGGACTATATTGATTACCTCGTCGATGATCCGAACGTGACCTGTCTGGGTCTGTTTATGGAGGGCATACGCGATGTGGCTGCGTTCTCGCAGGCCGCCTTGCGGGCGCGTGCCAAGCGTATTCCGGTCATCGTCTGCCGTTCTGGACGTTCAGAACTTGGTGCCGTTATGGCCGCCAGCCATACGAGTTCGCTGGCTGGGCAAAATGAATATTATGAAGCATTGTTTGCCCGTCTGGGCGTGATCGAGACCGATACGGTCCCGCAATTCCTCGAAATGATGAAGCTTGCTTCGACCGCGGCACCGCTTGAGGGTGAGCGCATTACCGTATTTTCCAGTTCTGGTGGCGACAATGGCCTCGCTGCGGATTATTGTTCCTTTGCCGGACTGCAATTGCCACAGCCAAACCAGCAACAGAAAGACATTATCAAGCCGACATTGCCTGATTTTGGTCATGTGTCCAACCCGCTCGATTTCACTGCTGGCTATTGGGGCAGTGAAGAACTGCTGACACCCATGTTCACCACCATGCTGAACGGTGATTACGATGCCGCTATGCTGGTGATCGATTATCCGCCGGTCGGATCGCCCTATAAGGATAAATCCGCGCATCAGGCTATGGACCGGGCTCTGGCTGCTGCTGGCAAGGCTGCGGGTAAGCCGGTATTCCATGCATCCGTGAATACGGAAAGCATACCGCCTGAAGATGCCGAAGCGCTGATTGTGCAAGGGATCGTGCCTTTGAATGGTCTGCATGATGCAGCGCAGGTCGTCGCGAAATGGGCGAATTACTGCAAAATGGTTGGGCGCGAAAAGCGGCAGGGAGATGCTGCCTTGGGACCCAAAGTCCCGTTTGCAGTCGCCGCCTTGCCTTCCAACGGCGTGACAGTGAATGAAGCTGAGTCCAAACGGAGATTGAGTTCCTACGGATTGAATGTACCGAAGGGCAACATTCTGACTATAGAGATGATCCGCGAACTGCCGGAAATCTTCGACGCCCCGATGGTTCTGAAGGTTCTGCATGATCAGCTGGCGCATAAGACGGAAGTTGGCGGCGTTGCACTCAACATCCGTGGCCAAACCGATGCCATCGCCGCAGCCGAGCGCATGGTCACATCGGTCAAACAGCACGATGCTTCAATCGAGCTTACGACATTTCTAATGGAACCGATGCAGCCGGCTCCGCTTGCTGAACTGATCGTCGGCGTCAAACGCGATCCGCTGTTCGGACTGGTTCTCGTCATCGGTGCTGGAGGTATCCTGGTGGAACTGTTGAAGGACGCCACGCCATTGCTGTTACCGGTCAACCGTTCAGAGGTTGAAAATGCACTACGCGGATTGAAGAGTTTTGCACTCTTGGACGGCTTTCGAGGCAAGCCAAAGGTCAATCTGGAGCCGGTCATCGATGCTATCATGGCAATTGCCGCCTATGCTGGCGACCACCGGCATAACTTGCTCGAGCTCGATGTTAACCCATTGATGCTGGGAACCGATAGCGCCATCGCTGTGGATGCCCTCATTATAGAGCATCGTTAGAATGAAGCCACTGGCCGCTGTCTTCGTATCGCGGCCATGTTCACTCAAGTCCGACTGGAAACATTATGAACAGACCGCATCTCACTGGAGCGGAAGCGCTCGTCCATAGTCTTGTTGCCGCCAAGGTAGACACCTGCTTTGCCAATCCCGGCACGAGTGAAATGCATTTTGTCGCGGCGCTTGACCGGATACCCGGTATCCGGTGCGTGCTTGGTTTGCAGGAGAATGTGGTGACCGGGATGGCCGACGGCTATTTCCGCGTCACGCAACGCCCGGCGGTTACACTGCTGCATTGCGGTCCGGGTTATGCCAATGGCATTGCCAATATCCACAATGCCCGTCGCGCTGGTAGTGGTATGCTCAATATTGTCGGCGATCACGCTACGGATCACGTTGCGCATGACAGTCCGTTGACCGCTGATGTGGAGGCACTTGTCGGGGGCAGTTCTGAATGGCATCGCTTCGGCACAAAACCGGCATCGATCGGCGCCGATGCCATGGCTGGTCTGAAAGAGGCATCTTTTGGTTATGGCCAGATCGCCTCGCTGGTCTTGCCAGCGGATGTGTCATGGAGCGAAGGTGGCGAAACAGCGGAACTTGAAAGCGTAGAGGGGCCATATCCGGTTGACCCAGCCGTCGTGACGCAAGTTGCCGAAGCCCTGAAATCAGGGCGCAAGGCCGTCATCATTCTGGGTAACCCGGCAGTGGTCGAAGAGTTGCATCCTCTACTTCAGGGTATTGCCGACCAAACTGGCGCTAAACTGATGGGAAGTTCAACCATTTCCAATATACCACAAGGCAAAGGGAGGCTGGTGCTACCGGTCGTGCCTTATGCGGTAACGGAAGCGATACAGTGTCTCGACCCTTATGAGCTGGTTGTGCTGGTCAATTGTCCGCCGCCAGTTGGCTTCTTCCGCTATCCAGGTTTGCCGAGCCTGCTGCATCGCGCCGATGCCGAGGTTCTGACCCTGACGACAGCGCATCAGGATGCCAAAGGCGCGTTGACTGCTCTGGCGACAGCGCTCGGCGCCCGTGAAAGCGACATCGCCATCCAAAATGGTGAGATCAAGGTGCCGGTGGATGGTCCGATAACGCCGAATTCTCTGGCCCAGATCGTAGCGCGCCAGATTCCAGAGAACAGCATCATCGTCAATGAGGCGCTGACCTCAGGTGGTGGCTTTGCTGCGGTCATGCCGTTGGCCGCGCCATGTGATTGGCTGACCGTGACAGGGGGCGCAATCGGAGGGGGCATGCCACTGGCAACGGGCGCTGCTATCGGTGCAGAAGCTGTCGGCGACAAGGGACGGCGGGTCATCGCTCTGCAGGCCGATGGTTCAGCGGCCTATACGGTGCAGGCGTTGTGGACGCAGGCTCGCGAAAATTTGCCGATCACCACGTTGCTGCTCGACAATCGCTCCTACGCCATTCTGCTCGGAGAATATGCCAAGGTTGGTGCCGAACCCGGTCCGACAGCGCTCGACATGATGAGCTTGGTTCGGCCGGAAATCGACTGGATCTCGATTGCGCGAGGCTTTGGTGTCGACGCGATTGCAGTGACCACTAATCGGGAACTTGATTTGGCTTTAGCCGAAGCTCTGGTCAAGCATGGGCCGGTGCTTATCGATGTACGCCTGGACTGAGATAACGTCATGCAGGATGGAATAGCGAAAGTCGTGCATGCCGAAGCAACCGGCATCAGGAAAGTCGGTATTATCGGAGCCGTCGCAATGAGCGGGGATATCCGTGTCGCGCCACCTGCCTGGTGCAATTGCCTACGGCATTGCAGGAACTGCTCAGCGAACAAGGTTCCGTGGGGGACTATGCGCGTTCGGGGTTGCGCGAATTGGTAAACTACTGTGAGCCACATTTGTCTGAGATCGCATCGGACGCCGGTGCAATCGATACCGCCATGCAGTTTGGCTATTCCTGGCGCGAAGATCCTTTTGCACTCGCAGCGAAGGCCGCAGACATCATCGACTATTAATGGGATTTACCCTGGTTCTCATCAACCAGACTAAAGCGAGATATACGCGCTGACAGCAGCCGTCCACTTGGCCGCGATTGTGTCTGGTGCCGCTGGAATGAGCAACAAAATTCGAAGGAGTAAATGATTGAAAGTCCTTGTCGGAGTAAAACGTGTCGTCGATTACAATGTTAAGATCCGTGTGAAGGGCGACGGATCTGGCGTTGAGCTTTCGAATGTGAAGATGTCGATGAACCCGTTCGACGAGATTGCGGTTGAAGAGGCGATCCGTTTGAAGGAAGCAGGCAAGGTCACGGAGATTGTGGCTGTTTCGGTTGGCCCGGCACAGGCGCAGGAAACGTTGCGCACGGCCCTTGCCATGGGTGCGGACCGCGCCATTCTGGTCAAGACTGACGAGACAGTCGAGCCGCTCGGCGTCGCCAAGGTGTTGAAGGGCGTGGTCGATGCGGAAAAGCCGGACCTCGTCTTCCTTGGCAAGCAGGCGATTGACGACGATGCCAACCAGACCGGCCAGATGCTGTCGGCGCTCCTCAACTGGAGCCAGGCAACCTTTGCCTCGAAGGTGGAGCTTGCTGACGGTTCGGCCAAGGTCACGCGCGAAGTGGATGGCGGTCTGCAGACCATTGATGTGAAGCTTCCGGCGATTGTCACGGTCGATCTTCGTTTGAACCAGCCGCGTTATGCATCGCTGCCCAATATCATGAAGGCGAAGAAGAAGCCGCTGGACGAGAAATCGCCTGCCGATTTCGGCGCCGATATTGCGCCGCGCCTCAAGGTTCTGAAGACCGAAGAGCCGGGTGGCCGCAAGGCTGGCGTCAAGGTTGGTTCAGTCTCTGAACTGGTCGAGAAGCTCAAGGCTGACGGCATCCTCTAAGAAATCGGAAGGGACACGATAAATGGCTATTCTTCTTTTTGCCGAACATGACAATGCAACCCTTTCGGACCAGACGGCAAAGGCGCTGACGGCAGCCGCCCAGATCGGCGGCGATGTCGATATTCTGGTTGCAGGCAAGGGCGCAAAACCTGCAGCCGATGCCGCCGCCAAGCTTAAAAGCGTGCGCAAGGTTCTGCTGGCTGAAAGCGATGCGCTGGAAAACCGTCTGGCTGAGCCAACGGCAGCGCTCATCGTTGAACTTGCCGCCAATTACGACACGATCCTCGCACCGGCGACGACCTCGGC
>NZ_JAELXQ010000021.1 GCF_016427605.1 Ochrobactrum sp. Q0168
TTGAGCGAACCTTCGCCTGGCTTAATCGTTGCCGTCGGCTGGCTAAAGATCGGGAAGCCTCTATCGCATCGTCAGAGGCATGGATGTTCATCTCCTCAATCAGACGTATGACACGCCGCATTGCTAGAATTGTCAGCGACACAGCGGAGGGAGCTATGGTCGGATGCCGTTCCGCTTCAGGCCTTGGACTTAAACGCCCCGACGATATGCACGATGCCGACAGTGACGAGCCCGATCAGAATGGCGAGTAGGGCTTGCAGGAAAGAGGTTGCGATCCACTCCAGAACGCTACCGAATCTGCTGCCTTCGGTCGGCAGATGGGCGACGATATTGTGGATGAATTCCTCGACGCTGTGAACGCCGATAGATGCCAGTCCATGCACGATGATGCTGCCGCCAACCCAGAGCATGGCAACAGTGCCGACAGTACTCAGAACTTTGAGCACGACTGGCATGCCCGCAACCAGCCCTTTGCCGAACCTTTTACCAAAGCCTGTATGGGCATTGCGGGCAAGCGCAACGCCCATATCGTCAAGCTTGACGATGAAGCCGACAACTCCATAGACGGCGAAGGTGATCAGGACGGCGACACAGGCGAGGATCGCCGCCTGCGTATAGATATTCGAAGGCGACAGACCGGCAAGCGTGAGCGCCATGATCTCCGCTGACAGGATGAAGTCGGTTCGGATGGCCCCGCTCACAGTTGTCGCCTCAATTTCCTTCGGAGTTGAGGCCTTGGTCTTCGTATTCTCCTCATCCTTATGGGGAATAAAGAACTCCACCAGCTTTTCAGTGCCTTCGAAGGCAAGATAGGCGCCACCGATCATCAGAAGCGGCATGATGAGACCGGGCGCGAAATAGCTCAGAATCAGCGCCAACGGCAGCAGAAAAATCAGCTTGTTACGGAGCGATCCCTTGGTGATTTTCCAGATAACCGGCAATTCCCGTTCCGGTTTCAGGCCAACGACATATTTCGGCGTCACCGCCGTATCATCGATCACAATGCCTGCGGCTTTTGCGCTGGCCTTTGCGGTCTGCCCCGCTACATCGTCCATGGAGGCCGCCGCCATTTTTGCGATCGCTGCCACGTCATCGAGAAGTGCAAACAAGCCGGACGCCATAGGAGGCCTTTCTTTATCATTACGGTAGCGATCAGCTAAACTTTGTAAGGGGTCTGCGTCCAGCACCGAATAGCAGGGTCAGTTTGTTGTATTCTATCTGGAGACAATCTGTGTATGATTGTCAATATATCCAGATGCATTTCGATCATTATATCTTGCTGCAACACAACAGGAGAGATCGCCATGCTTAATCAGATCAAAGGCCTCCATCATGTTACGTCGCTGGCAGCAGATACCCGTTCCAACAACAAGTTCTTTACGGATGTGCTGGGACTGCGCCGCGTCAAGAAGACCGTGAACTTCGATGATCCGAGTGTCTATCACCTTTATTACGGCGACGAAGTCGGCACGCCCGGTACGGTCATGACTTATTTCCCGTTTCCCGGTATCCAGCGCGGTCGCAATGGTACGGGCGAGGTGGGGACCACTGTGTTCGCTGTGCCGCAAGGTTCGCTTGATTTCTGGAAGGATCGCTTCGCGCAATCAGCCGTCAAGGTCGAGTCGGAAGATGAAGCTTTTGGCGAAAAGCGCGTCTTCTTCCGTGGCCCGGATGGCGACAGTTTCGCTCTGGTTGAGGTGAAGGACGATCCGCGTGAGCCTTGGGCACATGAAGGCATCGATGCCGACCACGCCATTCGCGGCTTTCATTCGGTCTCGATGCGTTTGCGTGACGAGGGCGCGACTTCCGAACTGCTAAACTATATGGGCTATCAGAAGCTGGATACGAGGGATGGCATAACCCGCCTCATCTTGCCGGAAGGCAATGGTGCTGGCGTGATCGATCTTCAAACCTTGCCTTCTGTCGGACGCAGCCAACAGGGCGCGGGTTCAGTTCATCACGTCGCCTTTGCGGTCGAAAATCGCGAAAAGCAGCTCGAAGTCCGCAAGGCGCTGATGGATACCGGCTATAATGTTACGCCTGTGATCGACCGCGATTACTTCTGGGCAATCTACTTCCGGACCCCAGGCGGTGTTTTGTTTGAAGTGGCAACCAACGAACCCGGCTTTGATCGCGACGAGGATACCGCGCATCTGGGCGAAGCTCTGAAGCTGCCGTCGCAGCACCAGCATCTTCGTGCTTATCTCGAAGAACATCTCGACAAGATCTAAGCACGCTTGAGGAGACCAATAATGACCAATCAGACCTACGTGCACCGGCTGAAGGCCGGTGCGGTCGGAGCGCCGCTGTTCATTGTCTTTCATGGCACGGGCGGCGATGAAAACCAGTTTTTCGGTTTGGCTGAACAGCTTATGCCGGAGGCGACAGTCGTTTCGCCGCGCGGTGACGTGTCGGAATTCGGTGCTGCCCGCTTTTTCCGTCGAACGGGCGAGGGCGTCTATGATATGCCAGACCTTGCCCGCGCCACGGACAAGATGGCCGGGTTTATCGCCGCTCTGGTCGAAGACTATAAGCCGTCGGAAGTGATCGCGTTGGGATATTCCAACGGGGCCAATATCATGGCCAATCTTCTGATCGAGAAGGGCAGGATATTCGATAAAGCGGTGCTGCTGCATCCGCTGATCCCGTTCAAACCAGTGGATAATCCGGGCTTGGAAGGCACGAAGATCCTGATGACGGCTGGCCGTATGGACCCGATTTGCCCACCGGATCTCACGGATGCGCTGGAGCACTATTTTGAAAGCCAGAAAGCCGACGTCAATCTCGTCTGGCATCCGGGCGGACATGAACTGCGCCAGAGCGAACTGTCCGCCGTTCAGGAATTTCTCGGCTGACAAAATCGATCACCGTCATTCGTCGGGATGGCGGTGATTTCTGCATTCAGGCAGCTCCAGATATCGCACTTGATTTTATCAATATACATTATATGTAAGTGTATATTGAATTTGGAGTTGCCTTATGAATATGGTCACGGACACTCGTGCCGACCTGTCACGCCAGCAGATGGAAGATCGTGCGGGCGAAGTCGCAGAATTGCTGCGCACCTTGTCGCATCCGGCCCGTCTGATGCTGGCCTGTGCGCTGGCGGAAAAAGAATATTCGGTCGGTGAACTGGAGCAGGGGCTGGGCATTCGCCAGCCGACCTTGTCGCAGCAACTGGGCGTGCTGCGGGAATCCGGCATCGTCGAGACCCGGCGGGAAGCCAAGCAGATATTCTATCGCCTGACGGAAACCAAGGCGGCACAGCTCATTGAGGCGCTCTACCGCATATTCTGTGATAACGCGCCGAAGGGAGCCTTGTCATGATGATCTATCTCCAGTCGCTGGCAGGCGGCATGCTGCTCGGTGCAGCCGCGATTTTTCTTTTGATTTTCAATGGCCGTATCGCTGGTATCAGCGGCATTGTGGGCCGATTGCTGAATGGAAACCAAGCCGTGCTCAATGCGGCTTTCGTTCTTGGCCTCATCCTTGGACCTGTGGTTTATGCCATGCTTTTCGGAAGCTTCCCGGCAACGACCATCGCGGCTTCCTGGCCGGTTATCATCGTTGCAGGTCTTCTGGTCGGCATTGGAACGCGCATGGGTTCCGGCTGCACATCCGGTCACGGTATCCTCGGCATGGCGCGCTTTTCCAAGCGCTCTATCGCAGCAACCATCACCTTTCTGGTTACAGGCGTTGCTGCAGCAACCCTCACGGGAGCTCTGTTATGAACAGGTTTGCTTATTACCGTCTCGCGGCAGCACTTTTTGCAGGCGCGCTGTTCGGGTTCGGATTGTCCCTTTCGGGCATGATCGACCCGTCACGCGTGCAGGGCTTTCTGAACATAGCGAGCGGTCACTGGGACTCCAGCCTTGCATTCGTGCTCGGCGGCGCGCTGCTGGTCGCGATTCCGGGCGTAATGCTGCAACGCAAGCTGGCAAAGCCGGTGCTGGATAACAGTTTTCATCTGCCCGAAAAGACGCAGATCGACCGGCCTCTGCTGTTTGGCTCGGCGCTGTTCGGTCTTGGCTGGGGATTAGCGGGGTTTTGTCCGGGACCTGCGGTCTCGGCCTTGTCCATCGGCCTGCCGCAGGTCTGGTTATTTGTGACTGCCATGGCGGCAGGCATGATCATTCACGACAAACTATTGAAGCGTTAAAGCCCTCGCGCAATCACCAGCCGCTGAACTTCGCTGGTGCCTTCATAAATCTGGCAGACGCGCACATCGCGATAGATGCGCTCAACCGGATAATCCGCAAGATAGCCATAGCCGCCGTGAATCTGGATTGCGGCGGAACAGACTTCCTCCGCCATTTCCGACGCAACAAGCTTGGCCATAGACGCTTCTGTCAGGCAAGGCTTGCCCGCCTCGCGCAAGGCTGCGGCGTGTAGAACCATCTGGCGAGCCGTTTCGATCTTCGTCGCCATATCGGCAAGACGGAAGGCAACGGCCTGATGCTCGGCAATCGGCTTGCCAAAAGTGATGCGCTCCTTGGCATAGTCGCGGGCTGCTTCGAAAGCGGCGCGCGCCATGCCGACCGCCTGCGCGGCAATGCCGATGCGTCCGCCTTCAAGATTGGCGAGCGCTATTTTGTAGCCTTCTCCTTCCGCACCCAGCCTGTTTTCCACCGGCACGCGCATGTTGGTGAAAGCCAGTGCGCAGGTGTCGGAAGAATGCTGGCCGAGCTTGTGTTCGACCGTCATGACCTCGTAGCCCGGCGTATCGGTTGGCACGATAAAGGCCGAAATACCTTTTTTGCCTGCAGCCGGGTCCGTGACCGCAAAAACAATCACCACACTGCCATTCTTGCCGGAGGTGATGAATTGTTTGGACCCGTCGATGACGTAATGATCGCCATCAAGCCGTGCGCGGGTTTTGAGCGCGGACGCATCGGACCCCGCCTGCGGCTCCGTCAATGCAAAACCGCCGATCCATTCACCCGATGCCATTTTGGGCAGGAAGCGGCGCTTCTGGTCTTCTGTGCCAAAACGCAGGATTGGCACGCATCCGACCGATGAGTGCACGGAAACAATGGTCGAGCAGGCGCCGTCGCCTGCCGCGATTTCTTCCAGAGCCAACGCATAGGCCACCATGCCGAGGTCCGAGCCGCCCCATTCTTCCGGCACCAGCATACCGAGAAAGCCGAGTTCGCCCATCTCGGTCAGTTCCGTGCGCGGGAAAGCATGTTCCCGGTCACGCTGGGCCGCGCCCGGCGCAAGACGCTCCTGCGCGAAATCACGGACGGCGTCGCGGATCTGCTCCTGCGTATCGGTTAGAAGCATCACACGATCCTTTCAATGCCGATGGAGGTGGCTTCGCCGCCGCCAAGGCAGATGCCAGCCACGCCACGCTTCAGGCCGTGCGTTTCAAGGGCTGCCAGCAGCGTCACCAGAATGCGCGCGCCGGAAGCGCCGATCGGGTGGCCAAGCGCGCAAGCGCCGCCATGAATATTGACCTTGTCATGCGGCAGGTTGAGATCGCGCATGGCCGCCATGGTGACGACAGCGAAAGCCTCATTGATCTCGAACAGGTCGACATCCTTGAGGTCCCAGCCGATCTTTTCCGAAAGCTTGCTGATTGCACCGATAGGCGCGGTGGCAAAAAGGTTCGGCTTATCGGCATAGGTCGCATGACCGACCAGCACCGCGCGCGGGGTGAGGCCGCGCTTTTCCGCTTCCGATGCGCGCATCAGCACCAGCGCCGCAGCGCCATCGGAAATCGACGAGGAATTGGCCGCCGTTACCGTGCCTCCATCGCGGAAAGCGGGGCGCAGCGAGGGTATTTTGTCGAGCTTCGCCTTGCCGGGCTGTTCGTCAACCGAAACCTGAACCTCGGCGCGACCGGATTTCACCGTGACGGGTGTGATTTCTGCTGCAAACAGACCATCCTTGATAGCCTTTTGCGCGCGGGTCAGCGAGGCGATGGCGAATTCGTCCTGCGCTTCACGGGTGAACTGGTAGGCTTCCGCGCAATCCTCCGCAAAAGTGCCCATCAGGCGGCCCTTGTCATAGGCGTCTTCAAGGCCATCGAGGAACATATGATCCAGAATCTGGCCATGGCCCATGCGATAGCCGCCACGAGCCTTCGGCATCAGGTATGGCGCATTGGTCATGCTTTCCATGCCGCCGGAAACAATCACGTCTGCCGAACCGGCCAGCAGGAGATCATGCGCCAGCATGGTGGCCTTCATGCCCGAACCGCACATTTTGTTGACGGTCGTGGCACCTGTCGAAAGGGGCAGTCCGGCCTTTATCGAAGCCTGACGCGCCGGGGCTTGTCCCTGACCGGCAGGCAGGACACAACCCATGAACACCTCTTCGACGGCTTCCGGTGCAAGACCGGCACCGGCCAGCGCACCGCTGATGGCGGCAGCACCTAGATCGGTCGCCTGCGCGCCGGAAAAGTCGCCCTGAAAGCCGCCCATGGGTGTGCGGGTTGCGCCGACAATGACAATAGGATCGCTGTTGGACATGATCGTTCCTCGCTTCCTGATGATGTGTTTACTTCGCAGCCATGCGTAGCGCACCGTCGAGACGGATGACTTCGCCGTTGAGCATCTGGTTTTCCGCAATATGACGCACGAGTGCCGCATACTCCGCCGGGCGTCCGAGACGCGACGGGAACGGCACCGATGCGCCGAGCGCGTCCTGCACGTCCTGCGGCATGCCCGCCATCATCGGCGTCTCGAAGATGCCGGGCGCAATCGTCATGACGCGGATGCCATGGCGCGCCAGTTCACGCGCGACGGGCAAGGTCATTGCTGCAACGCCGCCTTTCGAGGCGGAATAGGCGGCCTGTCCGATTTGCCCGTCAAAGGCGGCAACCGAGGCGGTGTTGATGATCAACCCGCGTTCGCCGCTATCGCCCGGCTCATTCTTTGCCATGGCTTCGGCTGCCAGCCGCAGCATGTTGAACGTGCCAATGAGATTGATCGAAATGGTGCGCGCAAAACTGTCGAACCTGTGCGGACCTTCGCGGCCCAGCACCTTTTCGCCCGGCGCAACGCCTGCGCAATTGACGAGCGCATCGATACGGCCAAAGGCCTTGAGCGCGGCAGCAATGGCAGCTTGCCCATCCGCCTCGCTCGTAACGTCGGTGCGCTGGAAAATAGTGGCTGCGCCAAGCGCTTTTGCCGCCGCTTCACCGGCTTCCGCATTGACATCCAGAAGTGCTGCCTTGCCGCCAGCTTCGACAACCATCTTGGCCACAGCCGCGCCGAGGCCGGAACCTGCGCCGGTGATCAGAAATACCCGATCTTTAATCTGCATAATTTTACCTCAGGCCTTTGTCTGTTGCTGTTTGTCGATTTCCGCCTTGCGCAGCAGAAAGCGCTGGATTTTGCCGCTTGGCGTCTTCGGCAGCTCAGTGACGAAATCGATCTCGCGCGGATAGGCATGGGCGGAAAGCCGCTTCTTCACATGTTGCGCCAGTTCTTCGGCAAGCGCGGGCGTGCCTTGATGACCGGCTGCCAGAATGACGAATGCCTTGACGATTTCAGTGCGCTGCGGATCGGGAACGCCGACGACTGCCGCTTCATTGACCGCTGGATGTTCGAGCAGGGCGCTTTCGACGTCGAATGGTCCGATGCGATAACCGGATGAGGTGATGACATCATCGGCGCGACCGATGAAGCTGACGGAACCATCGTCTTCGAATTCCACTGTATCGCCGGTGCGGTAATAGCCGCCGGAAATAGCTGGAGTTTCCTGCTTGTAGTAGCCGGAAAACCAGAGCAAAGGCGATTTTTCTATATCGACGGCGAGGATACCCGGCTGGTTGGGGCCAAGTTCATTTCCGGCCTCATCCAGAACCGCAACGCGATAGCCCGGCATGGCATAGCCCGCCGAACCCTGACGAACCGAATGTTCAAGGCCGTGATGGTTGTTGACCACCATGCCGAGTTCGGTCTGGCCATAATGGTCATGGATAGGCGCGCCGAGATTGGCGTCGAACCAGCGGATCACTTCCGGATTGAGTGGCTCGCCTGCACTTGAAACCACGCGCAGACGCCCCTTGATGCGGGCGGCCGCTTCCGGGCCTGCCGCCATCAGCAGGCGAAATGCGGTTGGCGAACCGGCCAGACTGGTCACGCCCAGACGTTCGATAATGTCGTAGGTGCTCTCGGCGTTGAAGCCGCCTTCGTAAAGCGTGGTGGCAATACCCAATTGCAGGGGACCGGTCACGGCATAGTAAAGCCCGTAAGCCCAGCCCGGATCAGCGATATTCCAGAAAATGTCGTCGGAACGCAGGCCCACGGCTTCACGCATATAGGCTCCAAAGGCGAGCAGCGCGAAAAGCGGAACCGGCACGCCCTTAGGCAGGCCAGCCGTGCCGGAGGTCGACATCATCATGAACAGATCATCGCCCTTGCGCATGACGGGTGGGCAATCGGTGGAGGCGGCGGCGAGGGCCGCGCGGAAATCGATATCGCCTTCAGGAGCCGTCTCGCCGGGCGCGATTATCGTCGCAACCTGCGGGCAATTTTCGACTTCATCCAGCTTGCCGCGATTGGCGAGATTGGTCACGACCAGTTTCGCATCGCTTGTCTTGAGGCGGTGTTCGATGGCCTTCGGACCGAAAGCGGTGAAAAGCGGCTGATATATAGCGCCGATGCGCCATGCGCCGAGAATGGTTGCAACAAGTTCCGGTGTGCGGGGGAGAAGACCGGCAACAACATCGCCAGCAACGACGCCTGCATCCTTCAGCACATTGCCGACTTTTGCGGAAAGATCGCGCAATTCTTCAAAGGTGAGTTCGGTCAGTTGGCCGTCGGCAGAAATCGCACGCAGCGCTACCCGGTTCTCGCCGACATAACGGTCGCAGCATTCGACACAGGCATTGAGGCCGGTATCGGGATGGCCCACAAGCTGCGTAATGGCATGATCGAGTTTAAACTTTGCCACGGCGTCATCATAACGCGTACGCTGCGTGAAAGCAGACGCTTCAGTCATTCCGGTATTCCTCCCAGACTAGTCACTGCAGCGCCAAGCTCCTCTAGAAACGCTGCGAGGAGAAGGTTAATCCCTCAATCATTGCAAACAATGACATTAGAGGTCTTAATTGGTGATCGTTTTTGCAATATAGATCAGTCCATGGAACGCCATAATATCACACCCGGCTTCGTTGAGGACGCTCTGGAGAGCGTGCGGCAGCGCGGCATCGACACCGCGCCATTGATGGCGGCAGTCGGCCTGCCGGACAGGCTGACCGAGCCGGTCACGAACATTCAATATGGTCGCCTGTGGTGGCTGATTGCCGAAACTATCGATGATGAGTTCTTCGGTCTTGCCGCGCGTCCGATGCGGCCCGGCAGCTTCAATCTGCTTTGTCACGCGGTTCTGCATGCGGGGACGCTGGAACGCGCCTTGCGCCGCGCCCTGCAGTTCCTGAATGTCGTGCTGGACGATCCGCGGGGCGAATTGCGCATTCGTGACGGCATGGCGCATGTGGTGCTAACGGATGAGGGCTCGCCGCGCCCAGCCTTCGCCTATCGCGCCTACTGGCTCATCCTGATGGGCGTGGCCTGCTGGCTGGTGGGGCGGCGCATTCCGTTGCGCACGCTGGATTTCGCCTGTGCGGCACCCCTTGACCGGCAGGATTATCGAAAATTCTTCGGCGCGCCGGTGCTATTCGATCAGCCTGTAACGCGGCTGGTTTTCGATTCATCCTATCTCGCTTTGCCGATCATCCGCAGCGATGTGGCGCTGGAAAGTTTTCTGCGCGAGGCTCCGGCCAATATCCTGATCCGCTATCGTCACGATCACGACATTTCTTCACGGGTTCGCGCGCATCTGAGCCAGATGCCTCCGCAGGAATGGCCGTCATTCGAGGATATCGCCATGCGGCTGAAGATGTCCGCCCCGACGCTGCGCCGCAGGCTGAAAGCCGAGGGGCAGAGTTTTGGAACGATCAAGGATGAGTTGCGCTTTGTGGCAGCGCAGCAATTGTTGCAGGAAGACAGGCTGACCGTTGCGGAAGTGGCTGCCGAACTTGGCTATAGCGAGCCCAGCGCGTTCTACCGCGCCTTTCAGAAATGGATAGGAAAAAGCCCCGGCACATTCCGAAAAATCGAGCCGTCCGAATGAGGACTGATTGATGCGGGTCTCTGCTCCAACTTTTTTGCGCGCTTGAGCGTTAATATCTGTACCCGGCGGTTCTCCGGTGTTAAAGCACCCGCGCAACAAGAACTGGCGGCCTCCGACCGCGCAAGCAGCCGACATATCCGGAAATATCGTATTGACGACAGATTTGGCTTCATTCATGTCGTAATCCGACCGTTTGCTGTTCCAGCCTGGAAACCCTGACAATGACCGAACGTCTTTCTTTCGCCCGTGATCGCATCAATGTTCTTCTTCTCGAAGGCATTAACCAGACTGCCGTCGAGTATTTCAAATCCTCCGGCTATACCAATGTTACGCATCTGCCCAAAGCGTTGGACAAAGCCGATCTCGTCGAGGCGATTTCGCATGCACATATTATCGGTATCCGCTCGCGCACGCAGCTGACCGAAGAGATTTTCGCTGCGGCGAACCGTCTGGTGGCAGTCGGCTGCTTTTCCGTCGGCACCAATCAGGTCGATCTGAAAGCCGCCCGCAAGCGCGGCATTCCGGTTTTCAACGCGCCGTTCTCCAACACGCGCTCGGTTGCTGAACTGGTGATCGGTGAGATCATCATGCTGATGCGCCGCATTTTCCCGCGTTCGGTTTCTGCTCATGCAGGCGGCTGGGACAAGACCGCGACGGGCAGTCGCGAAGTGCGCGGCAAGACGCTCGGCATCATCGGATATGGCAATATCGGCTCGCAGGTCGGCAATCTGGCCGAAAGCCTCGGCATGACCGTTCGTTACTACGATACGTCCGACAAGCTGCAATATGGCAATGTCAAGCCAACGGCGAGCCTCGATGAGCTGCTGAAGATCTCTGATGTCGTGAGCCTGCATGTTCCGTCGAACAAATCCACGTCCAAGCTGATCACGGAAGCCAAGCTGCGCAAGATGAAGAAGGGCGCTTTCCTCATCAACAATGCGCGTGGAACGGTTGTCGATCTGGACGCTCTGGCCAAGGTTCTTCAGGAAGGCCATCTTGCCGGTGCGGCAATCGACGTTTTCCCGGTCGAACCGGCATCGAACAATGACAAGTTCGTTTCGCCAATTCAGGGTATCGAAAATGTCATTTTGACGCCGCATATTGGTGGTTCGACGGAAGAAGCGCAGGAACGCATCGGCATCGAAGTGACGCGCAAGCTGATCGAATATTCCGATGTCGGCTCGACGCTGGGCGCCGTGAACTTCCCGCAGGTTCAGCTTCCGCCGCGACCGACCGGCACGCGCTTCATGCATGTGCATGAAAACCGTCCGGGCATCCTCAACAGCCTGATGAACATCTTCTCCACGCATGGCATCAACATCGCCAGCCAGTTTCTCCAGACGGATGGCGAAGTGGGCTACCTCGTGATGGAAGCGGATGGCGTGGGCGATGCCAGCGACGACATTTTGAACGCCATGCGCGAAATCCCCGGCACGATCCGCGCGCGCCTGCTGTACTAACAGCCAAAACAGTTGTTTTCATTCTATGACGGCGTACCCCGGTGCGCCGTCATATTCATTTCAAGAAACTGTATTATATGCCCGGCAAATAAGGACTTTTTGCCATGCAGTTTTTAAAGACATTTGATCTTTTCCCTTTTCTGGATACGGTCGTCAGCCTGACGGCAGCGTTTATTTTCGGCACGCTGATCGGCGCAGAACGCCAGTATCGCCAGCGGACCGCAGGTTTGCGCACCAATGCTTTGGTGGCGCTCGGCGCTGCCGCCTTCGTTGATCTTGCGGTACGCATTGCCGGAGCGCCGGAATCCACGCGTGTGATTGCCTATGTCATTTCGGGTATCGGCTTTCTGGGCGCGGGCGTCATCATGAAAGAGGGCATGAATGTGCGCGGCCTCAACACCGCCGCGACGCTCTGGTGTTCGGCTGCGGTGGGCGCATTTGCAGGCACAGACATGGTTGCTGAGGCCGCACTGCTCACGGCCTTTATCTTGTTCGGCAATACGCTTCTGCGTCACCTCGTCAATCTTATCAGCCGCATCCCGATCCATGAACGCGCCTTGGAGCAAACTTACGAAGTGCGCGTCATCGCTTCTCATGACGGGATGGAGGAACTGCGCGAATTGCTGGTCGAGCGGCTGGAAGACGCGAAATATCCCGTCAGCGACGTGGAGATCACTGATCGCAACCCGACAACCGTGGAGATACTGGCGACCCTGGTCAGCACCTCCATCGAGCCGGATGAAATCGAGGCGGTCACTGCTTTCATGGAAAAGCAGAACGGCGTTTTCTATGCGGGCTGGGAAGGCAGTTCGAAGGACTAACGCGAAGGCCGCTTACCGGTCGATGCGGGTGGAAAGCACGATGGATGACATGGTGCGTTCCACGCCTTCCAGCGCGCCGATCCTGTCGAGAACCGCGTCCAGTTCCTGGATGGATGGCGCTTCAACCACGACAATCATGTCGAAATGACCGCTGACGGAATGGAGTGTTCTGACAGCCATCATGCCGCGCAGCGCGGTTTCCACCTTTGGCGCTAGTTTGGGCAGGGCTGTTACCAGCACATGGGCGCGCACCAGATCGCGCTCGAATTCCGGTGCGATTCGAACGGTGTAGCCCTCAATAACGCCCTGCTTTTCCAGCTTTTCGATGCGGCTTTGGACAGTCGTTCGCGAGACGCCAAGGCGTCTTGCAAGCTCGGCTGTGGAAGCGCGCGCGTTTTCACGCAGGAGGGCGATGAGGTTGAGGTCTGCATTTGTCGGCATAGTGCATAATTCTTACGGCATAATGCGCAAATAAACAACGTCATATCGTCGGTTTATACGCTTCTTTTTGCATAAGACTATGCGATTCTTGCATATCGAATTGCATTCCAGTGGGACCAGAAAGGCCAAGGGGAAAACAAAATGAAACAGATCGTTGTCGTCGGCGCGGGAAAAATCGGTGCAACCATTGCCGATCTTCTGGCTTCCACGGGCGAATATGATGTCACGGTAGTTGATCGTTCGCAGGCACAGCTCGACGCGCTGGAATCCGGCGCTTCGGTCAGGACGCAGGCGCTCGACATCGAAGACGCCAAGGCGCTTGAAGCTGCGCTCACCGGCAAGTTTGCCGTGCTGAGTGCCGCCCCGTTCCACCTGACCACGCGTATTGCCGAAGCCGCTGCCAAGGCTGGCGTTCACTATCTCGATCTCACCGAAGACGTCGCCAGCACGCGCCGCGTGAAGGAACTTGCCCAGGACGCCAAGACGGCTTTCATCCCGCAATGCGGCCTGGCCCCGGGCTTTATCTCCATCGTCGCCTATGATCTGGCTAAGCGTTTCGACAAGCTCGACAGCGTTCGCATGCGCGTCGGCGCTCTGCCGCAATATCCGTCCAATGCTCTCAACTATAACCTGACCTGGAGCACGGACGGTGTTATCAACGAGTATATCGAGCCCTGCGAAGCCATCGTGAACGGCGAACTGTCGGAAGTTCCAGCGCTGGAAGAACGCGAGGAATTCTCGCTCGACGGCGTGACCTATGAAGCGTTCAACACCTCGGGCGGTCTCGGTACTCTCTGCGAAACGCTGGAAGGCAAGGTGCGCACGCTCAATTACCGCACCATCCGTTATCCGGGCCATGTTGCGCTGATGAAGGCGCTTCTGAACGATCTCGGCCTGCGTCATCGCCGCGAAGTTCTGAAGGACATCTTTGAAAACGCGCTGCCGACCACGCTTCAGGACGTTGTCGTGATCTTCGTGACGGTTTCCGGCACCAAGAATGGCCGTCTGGTTCAGGAAACCTACGCAAACAAGGTTTATGCTGCTCAGGTTGGCAAGATCGTCCGCTCCGGCATTCAGATCACCACGGCTTCGGCCATTTGCGCCGTGCTCGACATGCTGGCCAAGGGCGATCTGCCGCAGAAAGGCTTTATTCGTCAGGAAGACATTACGCTGGAAGCATTCCTCGCGAACCGCTTCGGCAAGGCCTATGCGCAGGACGACCATTCCACGCGTCTGGTTGCCTGATTTTGGGGCTAAACAATCTGGGCCTGCCGTGCTTAGGCGCGGTGGGCCCTTTCGTGCATCTGGCCTAGGGGGGCTTACCGCCAAGGCTTTGAGAAGCAGGCGAACTCTCGCCTCATGCAACGGCACTCCGGTCAACAGCCGGAATTGCACAGGACTATGAAACAGGGAAATCATGTTGAAATCAGTTTTGCTGGCCGGTCTGGCCTCTGTCATTCTCGCCTTGCCCGTTCAGGCCAAGGAATGGAAGGAAATACGCATTGCCAGTGAGGGCGCATATCCTCCGTTCAATTACATGTCGCCTGAAGGCAAGCTCGTCGGCTTCGATCTCGATATCGCCAATGCTCTGTGCGAAGCCATGGAAGCCAAGTGCACGGTCGTCGCCAATGATTGGGATGGCATGATCCCCGGCCTGCAGGCCAACAAGTTCGACGCCGTGATTGCATCGATGGCCATCACGCCGGAACGCGAACAGCAGGTTGCCTTTACCGAGCGCTATTACACGACCCCGCTTGCCGTTGTCGTGCCCAAGGATACGGACATCACCTCGCTTGAACCGTCGGCATTCGATGGCAAAACTGTGGGTGCGCAGGCTGGCACCACGCAGGGCAATTATGCCGATGACGTTTACGGCAAGGCTGGCGCTGACGTGAAGCTCTATCCGACCGCCGACGAAGCCAATGCCGATCTTGAAAGCGGCCGCGTCGATGCCATTGCCGCCGACAAATTCCTCGCTGCCGACTGGTTGAAGAAGCAGGGCGCGGATTGCTGCAAGTTCCTTGGCGACATTCCGGGTTCCGAAACGAAAATCGCCGTGGCGCTGCGCAAGGGCGATGACGATCTGCGCGAACAGTTCAATGCCGCGATCAAGAAGATTCGCGAAAACGGCACCTACGATACGATCCGCCAGAAGTATTTCGATTTCGACATCTATTGATCTCAAAATATCATCGGATGCCGCCAAAAGCCTACTTGATGTTGGCGGCGTCCGGTGCTTCAGTCAGACTGAAGCGGATGGGGTTCGCGCGCTGCATTAATCAGCGGATCTCCGCCGGGCTAACCAAAGCAGTCAACAAAAATAAGCATTTAAGGGGAAACTATCATGCTGAAATCTATCCTTGCCGCTGGCCTTTTTGCTGGCCTTTCCACTGTGGCCGCCGTTATTCCGGCGCAGGCAAAGGAATGGAAGGAAATCCGCATCGCGACGGAAGGCGCATATCCGCCCTTCAACTTCGTGGCTGCGGACGGTTCCCTTCAGGGGATGGATGTTGAAATTGGAAAAGCGCTCTGCGCCGCCATGCAAGCCAAGTGCACGATTGTCGCCAATGACTGGGACGGCATGATCCCCGGCCTGAAGTCGAACAAGTTCGACGCTGTTCTCGCTTCCATGAGCATCACAGAAGAGCGCAAGAAGCAGGTCGCATTCACGGACAAATATTATTCCACGCCGCTCGCAGTCGCCGTTCCGAAGGACAGCGCGATCACCTCTGTCGACGTCGAAGCGCTGAAGGGCAAGACCATCGGCGCGCAGGCTTCCACGACGCAGGCAACCTATGCCGAAGACGTTTATGCCAAGGGCGGCGCCGAAGCCAAGCTTTACCCGACTGCCGACGAAGCCAATGCCGATCTCAAGAGCGGTCGTCTGGATGCCGTCGTGTCGGACAAGTTCCCGCTCGTCGATTGGCTGAAGGCTGATGGCGCGGATTGCTGCAAGCTGCTTGGTGACGTGCCAGGAACGCAGACCGCAGCCGGTATTGCGGTCCGTCAGGAAGACAACGATCTGCGCGAACAGTTGAATGCCGCGATCAAGAAAATCCGCGATGACGGCACCTATGCCACCATCGTAAAGAAGTATTTCGATTTCGACATTTATTGATCCCGACGAGCAGCAAAACTTGCTGCAAGCAGAAACGCGCCAGCTAAACGCTGGCGCGTATTGTAATGAGAATGCCGGAAATACCGATGCAAAATCAGGATATTATCGTTCTAGGCGCTGGCATTGTCGGCGTTTCGGCTGCGCTTCATTTGCAGGCGCGCGGGCGCTCCGTCTGTCTGATCGACAAGGCAGAACCGGGGCAAGGAACGAGTTTCGGCAATGCCGGCCTGATCGAACGCTCGAGCGTCATTCCCTATTCCTTTCCGCAAGGTTTTGGGAAGCTTCTGCGCTACGCCACCAATCGTCGTACCGATGTGCGTTATTCCCCGTTCTATGTGCCGCGCATCGCGCGCTGGCTTTATAGCTACTGGCGGGAATCGTCGCCGGAACGTCTGGAGATTGCCACGCAGGTCATGCTGCCGCTGATCGAAGCAAGCGTGCATGAGCATGACGCCCTGATCGCAGAAGCGGGCTGCGAAAAACTCATTCGCAAACAGGGCTGGATGCAGGTTTACCGCAACCAGTCCGCTTTCGATGCCGCGGTGCGTCGTCTGCCCAATTTGCAGCGCTTCAATCTGGCCTATGACATTCTGGATGCGGCAGCCTTGCGTACACGCGAAGCCGCTCTGGGCGAGGTTGCGGGCGCCATTCACTGGCTCGACCCGAAAACCGTGGTCAATCCGGCTGGACTTGTGCAGGCCTATGCCGATCTGTTTATCCAGCGCGGTGGCAGATTTATACATGGCGATGCATCAACGTTGACCCAGAACGGCGACAGTTGGCAGGTGACGACGAAAGAAGGGCCGGTCAAGGCGCGTGAGGTTGTCGTGGCGCTCGGCCCGCAGTCGGGGCTCATTTTCCGGCGCTTCGGTTATCCGATTCCCATGGGCATCAAGCGCGGCCATCACCTGCATTTCGCCATGCGCAACAACACGCGGCTGGGTCATACGGTGGTGGATGAGGAAGCCGGTTACGTCTTGGCCCCGATGGTGCAGGGTGTGCGGCTGACGACGGGCATTGAATTCGCCTCGCCTAACGCTGCGGCCAACCGCGTCCAGCTTGGAAAGACGGAGAAGATCGCACGGCGTCTGGTGCCACAGCTTGGCGAGCCCGTGGATAGCACACCGTGGCTTGGTCTGCGTCCATGCCTGCCAGACATGCGGCCCGTGATCGGCCCGGCACCGCGCCACAAGGGACTGTGGTTCGATTTCGGCCACGCCCATCACGGTTTGACGCTAGGTCCTGCAAGCGGACGCCTCATCGCTGAAATGATGACGGCTGAGAAAACCTATATCGATCCCACGCCCTATTCAGCAGAACGTTTCCTGTAATCGTTGAATATTTTGTGACAGGGTTGTCAGGAGTGGTGAAGCGGGGCTATCACTTCACCGCTCACATCATTCCGCATTTCTGCGGGCTAATTGATCCGGAAAAATCCTCGTGAAAAAGAAGTCCTTGGGCCGTACCGGCCTCTCTGTCACTGAAATTTGCCTCGGAACCATGACCTGGGGTGTGCAGAACACCGAAGCCGATGCCCATGAACAGCTGGATATTGCTGTCGATGCCGGCATCAACTTCATCGACACGGCGGAAGGCTATGCCATTCCGATGAGCGCCGAAAGCTACGGCAAGACCGAGACCTATATCGGCAACTGGTTCAAGGCTTCGGGCAAGCGCGACAAGGTTATTCTCGCCAGCAAGATTGCAGGCGGCGGCCGTCAGGAGTGGATTCGTGGTGGCGCGCGACCAAGCCGCGCCAGTGTGCGCGAAGCGGTTGAGAACAGCCTGAAGCGTCTCCAGACCGATCACATTGACCTATACCAGATCCACTGGCCGATGCGTTCACATTACCATTTTGGACAGGGCTGGAATTTCGACTTCAGCAAAAACGACGCGAAGTCGGAATTGCAGCACATGCACGACACTTTGCTCGGCCTCGACGATATGGTTCGGGAAGGCAAAATCCGGCACGTCGGTCTTTCCAACGAAACCGCTTGGGGAACGATGCGCTGGCTGCGTATGGCCGAAGAAGAAGGCTTGCCACGCATGGCGTCAATCCAGAACGAATATGGGCTTTTGCAGCGCCATTTCGATTTCGATATGGCGGAAGTGTCTCTGGCGGAAGATATCGGCCTGCTCGCCTATTCGACGCTCGCCGCAGGCGTGCTGACGGGCAAATATCTCGGCGGGAATGTGCCAGCCGGTTCACGCGCGGCGGTGACCGATGGCGGCCTGTGGCGCGACAATTCTCATTCGGAACCGGTCGTTCGCGCCTATATCGATGTTGCCAAGAAGCACGGCCTCGATATTGCACAGATGGGCATTGCCTTCTCGCTGACGCGTCCGTTCATGACATCCGTAATCATCGGGGCAACGACTGTCGAACAGCTGAAGACGGATATTGCCGCCCATGAGCTGAAATTGTCGGACGAGGTGCTGGCTGATATTGCGGATGTTTACCGCAACAATCCGCGCCCGCTCTGATCGCATTCAATGCTATTGAACGTGAAAAGCCCGTCATGTAATGGCGGGCTTTTTCATGGATTTATCCGGCCAGATAAATCTCGTTCTTGACGATCCACTGGTCGATTGGGGTCATGCTGGACGAACTGACAATGACCATGCGGTCGAAACGCAGGCTGCGACCGGACAGTGCGTCTGAAAGACGTTTCATTTCGGCGCGTTTCTCCGGCGTCTCGGGAACGCCATAGGCGAGCGACACATGCGGGACGAAACTCGCCAGATCGTCCAGGCCAGAAATGCCGATTGTGTCCCGCTTCAAATCCATCAGCGGCGGCGTTTTGTCCAGTTCGGCATAGAACGAACGGAAATAGGCTTCCGTTGCCGCTATACCTTCGATCCTGATATCGAGTGGCTTGCGCCCCATGGCTAGGCTGAGAACCAGCGGCTGAAGCTCTTCAGCCGAACGCTCCATATCGGGGATCAGTGTCGCATGCGGTTCGAAAACCGGCGTATCGAAGCGAAGCGCCAGATCGCGCACGATCGTTTCCAGAAACTGCAGGTCGCCACGCGACGGGCGCAGCCAGACAGAATGAAATGTCATGTGGTCAGGAACCCTTTGCGCCCTTGGCATTATCTGTTTTCAGTGGCCGCACGCTGCCGCGCAGAATGAGCGGCATATCCAGCACAACCGTTTGCGGTGGCTCGTTGGGCGCATTTTCCCGTTCATCAAGCAGACGAACGATTTCCGCCGAAAGGCGCTCCGCATTCTGGTCGAATGTCGTCAGACGATACGCGCCCCAGCGTGCCTCGGCCACATTGTCGAAGCCGATAATCGACAGATCATCGGGAATGCTGAGATTATAGACATCGCGCGCGCAGTCCATCAGGCCAAACGCCATCAGATCGTTGACGCAAAGCACGGCTTCAACCCGGGCCTTATCGCCGAGCAGCAGGGAACCGGCGGCGAACCCGCTGTCATAATCGGTCAATTCGCCACGCTGAATGACGACGGGGAGGCCGAGGCTGTTTGCCTTTGCCACAAATGCCTGCTCGCGCTCGACGAGGCTGTAACTGCCGACATTGGATGTAATCAGTCCGAGTTTTTTGAAGCCGCGCGCCGCGAAAACATCGACAGCCGTTTCCGCCGCAAGCTTGTTGTTGGCATGGACGTGGTCAGCTCCGGCCTCGGTCCGACCCACGAGAATGAGCGGCTGGCCATTTCGCTGCGCCAGTTCGACAAAGGACGAGGAGGGCATCCCCGACAGAACCACCGTCGCTTCTGCGCGATAACGCAACAGCGCTTCGTGGGCGGCAGAAAGGTTTTCGCCGTGCTGGCCGGTCGGGATCAGCACCGGCACATTGCCGCGCGCTGCAAGGCGTCTGGAAAGGGTGGCGATCTGGCGCGCCCGGAAAGGGCTGTCTGGATCGGCAGCGATCATGCCGACGATGCGGCTGCGATGGGCGAGAAGTCCGCGGGCAAGATCATTGACCTGATAGCCAAGCTTGTCGGCGGCTTTAAGAACTTTTTCGCGGGTAGCAGCCGAAACACTCGCCCCCGGCGTGAAAGTGCGGGAAACGGCAGACCTCGATACGCCAGCCTCCTGCGCCACTTCATGCGCGCTGATAAAGCGTGGGCCACCACTGGCATCGTTATCTTGCTGAGCCATTTCTAGCGTCCCACTTTCGAAAGAACATCGGCGCGGAGGAACCGCTCGACAACGAACATGAATGCAATCGACGGCACAAGCAGTATCAGCGCGCTGATCGATGCAATCTGATAATTGCCGCCGGAACTTGCCGTATAGAGTAAGAGCGGCAGCGTGGAAATGTCCGGCGCGCCCACGAAATAGGTGCCGGTAAATTCATCCAGCGATTCCAGGAAAACGAAGATCGCACTTGCCAGCAGCCCTGGAGCCGCAATTGGCAATGTGATGTCGAAAAAGGTTTTCAGCGCGGATGCGCCCATGGAACGCGCCGCTTCTTCAAGTTCGCTGTCGATGGCTGAGAAAGCAGCGGTTGCAATCCAGACCGCATAAACGAGCCCATGCGTGACATGCACCAGCACAACGCCGATGATCGTGCCGTTGAGGCCGAACGAATAGAACATTTGCGCGATGTTCACATAGACCGGCAGGTTCGGAAAGGCCTGTGGGATCAGAAGCGTCAGCAGGATCAGGCCGCGAAATGGCAGTTTCAGCCTTGCCAGTGCATAGCCAGCCGGAATTGCCAGACCAAGCGAGACGACCACGGTCAGGATCGCGATGAGGACACTCGTTCCAAGCGATGACAGCGCATTGCCGCGCGGCGAGAACACATTGGCCCAGAAGGAGAAACCATATTGCAGCGGCAGCGTATGGGGAAAATACCAGCGCTCTGCGACGGCCCACAGGAGGAGGTTGGCCAGCGGGCCGAAGATTGCGAAGGCGAGAAGGCCAAGGACGATACCGCGCGGTATCCAGCGCCAGTCGAAGGCGGTGCTCATTTACCGTGCTCCTTCATGGTCTGGCGTAGATATATCCACGCCACCAGACTGGTCATCAGCAGCGAAATCGTGCCGAGCGCATTGGCTACCCCGTAATCGCCATAGGCGTTGATGCGGAAGGCCATATTGGCAGTGATCATGGTTGGCGATTGCGCGTTGATCATCAGCGGCACCGACAGCACCGACATCATGGTCACGAAGCTCAAGATAAGCCCTACGAGCAGCGTCTGGCGCACTTGCGGCAGAACGATCTCAATCAGGATGCGCAGACGTCCCGCACCCAGATTGCGGGCAGATTCGATGGTACTCCTGTCGAGCGACGCCATGGCGCCTGCTAGAAGCAGGGTGACGAAGGGCGTCTGTTTCCACACAAACGCAATCGTAATGCCGCGCCAGTCGAGAAAGCTCATCGCCTGCAACGGTGTCAGTATGCCGGTTTCGAACAGGAGACTGTTCATCAGACCGTTCTTGGCGAGGAAGGTCCGCAATATCTGGCCGACGACGATAAACGGGATGAACAACGGCCAGCGATAAAGCCACCGCAGCACGGCGACGGCTCGTGGATTGGAGCCGAGCGTCAGGTAACCGCCAATCGCGATGGAAAGCAGCGCGATCAGAACGGACGACAGCACGACGATCAGCAGCGTGAACAGAATGTCGCTTGAATAAAGCTCGAATGTCTTGGTGAAATTGCCAAAACCCCATTGCCCGGAAACATAAAATGCACCGGTGAGGGCACCGAAAAGCGGCACGATGAACAATACCACAACGATCGCCAATGCAGGGGCGACCAGCAGCAGACCTGTCAGTCTAGGCGACATTCAAGACCTCATGAAAACGATGAAATACCGGATGCGCCTCAGACGGCGCATCCGGCGATGCGGTTATTAGTTGCCGACCTGACGTTCGTAAGCTTCGAGAATGGCACTGTTGTACGGGGCAATCGGGAAGGATTTGCCGAACTTCGCCAGATCGTCTGCCGAGATATCGGTGAAAAGCTTGTTCCAGGTGTCTGCATCGAGTTCCGACTTGACGTTGTCGGCGTCGATACCCGGATACCAGTTGAAGCGCTTCACGATGCCTTCAGCCTGAACCTTCGGGCTGGTTGCCAGCGCGACAAACTTCTCTGCCAGTTCCTTTTGCGCGCTCTTTTCCGGGATCACATAATGCATCGGCTGGCCAGGCATGCCCGGCTCCGGCAGAACAAGCTTCATTTCCGGCGGCAGCTGGCCATTGGCCTTCCACGAATAGAACATATCCACCCAGACCGGACCCATGGCGATCTCTCCACGGCTCAGCATGTCGAGCGTTCCCGCATTGCCGGGCGTCAGGGTCGCGTTCTTGGTGAACTCCTTCAGCGATGCAAAAGCCTTATCCCAGTTCTTGGCTTCGCCTTCCTCGAACGGTCCCTGCTGAAGCTTGTTGGCGTCGCCGCCATAGGCATAGATCCAGCCCATCACGAAGCTCACGCCCGAAGCGCCGCCCTTGATGCCGTTATAGCCGAACTGCTTCGGATTTTCCTTGGCCCAGGCCACGAGTTCGTCGTAGCTCTTCGGCGGCGTGGGAACGAGCGCCGGATTAAAGGCAAGTGCGGTCTGGCTGTTGAACATCGGCATGACATAGCCATCAACATTTGTGCCGAGCGCCATCTTGGCATTGTTGCGCGTTACCAGCTTGCCGGTTTCGATCTTGCCGCGATAGTTTTCAAGAAATTTGCCGGTGACCATCGGCCCGGCGAATTTTTCATGGATGACGGCAACGTCCGTATCCCACTTTTCCACGCCAGCCTTGGACTGCGCTTCAAAACGCTCCAGAATCTTCTGCGAACCGGCATCGCCCGGGCCGGTGCCGACAACGCGCACGGTCGTTCCCGGATTTTCCTTCTCGAATAATGGTCCGAGATACTGGTTGACGTAATCGACCATATTCTGGTCGCCGGCGGTGAGCACCGTCAGTTCGTCGGCCGATGCTGGGGCAACGGTAAGACCGAGCACCATTGCTGCTTTCAGGACCGTTCTCATGAAAAACTCCTGTTAAATCCGGATCTTCCGGTTTTGTGGATTGCGATTGGGATGCGAGGCATCCTGTTGCGTTATCGGGAATTTTAGGCCGCTGCGGGCTTTATGAAGCCCGAAGTCACTGACAATGGCCGAGCCGAAACGCCGCCCGGCAAAACTGGTGCGGGTCTACTTGTCGAACAGAAACAGCGCCTGTTCCGGTATGCGGATTTCTACGTCTGATCCCGGCTGGTGGCTCTCCTGCGCATCGACCATGATGTGGCGGTCGCCAATACGGACCATGTGTCGCCAGAGGCCGCCAGGATAGCTGGTCTGCTCCACTGTGCCTGCGAGAACGAGTGCGGGTTCGGTGCGGTTAGGGGCGGCACCCGGACTTGCGAGCTGCGCGGCTTCACTGCGAAAACGCGCGGAGGCCATGCCATCGGAAAGATTTCTCCTTCCGGCTGGAATGGTGCTTGCCTTGTTATGCGCGCCCGCCGCGATGTCGATCTTATCGGATTTGACGGAGACCGGCAGTTCGATCAGGTTTTCAGCGCCCATGAAGGCGGCGACAAAATCGGAAGCGGGGTGATTGTAGACTTCCTCAGGCGCGCCAGCCTGAGCAATCTCACCATTGTTGAGAATGACGATCCTGTCGGCCATCACCATCGCTTCTTCGCGATCAGGGGTGACGTGAACCGCCGTGATGCCCAAGCGGCGTTGGAGGGCGCTGATTTCATGGCGCACCGACAGGCGAATACGCGCATCGAGATTGGAGAGAGGCTCGTCGAGAAGCAGAATATCCGGCTGGATAGCCAGTGCACGGCCCAGGGCCACACGCTGGCGCTGCCCGCCGGACAAAGCCGCAGGCTTTCTCTCCAGCAGCGCGTCGAGGCCAAGCAGACTGGCAACGTCCTGTACCTTCTGCTTGATCGTTTCTTTCGCGACACCGCGGATGCGCAGGCCGTAGCCGATATTCTGCGCCACCGTCATATGAGGCCACAGCGCATAGGACTGGAACACCAGCGCCATGCCGCGCTTGTCGGGCGGCAGGCGGGTTACATCCGCGCCATTGACCTTGATTGCACCACTGCTGGGTGTATTGAAACCTGCGATTGCACGCAGCAAGGTTGTTTTTCCACAACCTGAAGATCCAAGCAGCGCAACGAATTCGCCCTTGCGGACCGACAGATCTACCCCTTTGAGAACCTCATTATTGCCATAACGAACGCGCGCGCTCGCCACCTCCAGAAAAGCTGGCATAGGCGTTTCCTCCCCAGGATCGCCGGCTGCTTTTATTTTTTCTGCACAGCCGTGCAATTTAGATTGAAACATCTTTAAGAGACCTCGACAAGCACAAAAGTAGTTCCGATGCAGAAACATGGAGAATGCGCCGCCCCACATCGTTGGGACCTTTTTTAGTGGGGTTTTATTACAGCTGTGTGACGCTATCGCGATCATAGTGGGCAGCGTTGCACTGGACGCCACGTGCGTAGGCCATTGGCTTGTCGTCAAGGAGGGAGCCGTCTCGCGACCACGTCCCACGGTGAAATTCCATTTTCAATTAACCCAGAAATGCAATGGCGTGCAAAGGCCCCTATATCCGCCTGATTTCCATGAGACGCTGCAAATGAGAGCAAAGGGAGGATGCAACATCGGAGCCTTGTTAGGTGCCGCAACATGATTTGTCAGGCTTCAATAATTCGGTTGCATAATCTTTCAATTGCAACTAAAGATTGATTTGCGGCATTCACACGGTTTTTGAGGGAAGGCCGTTTTGATTTTCTAAAACACAGGGGGAATACAGGTTTCGAGTCCGTGCAATTAAACCCGTGGCGCTCCCAATAATTATTCTTTTTTTCGGTTTGATGATTGAGGATAATATGAGCATAGTCATGAAGAATAACTCAATGAATTTATCGACTTACGATCCGTCGCCGGTGATCAACGCGATGCAGCTTGCATCGCTGGGTGGCGATGACAAGCAAAATATCGATTACGGTTTTTCAGACGTGGGCGAGAGGACGTATCACTCGCTCGAAACCATAGCCATCATCGTTCTCGAAATGGTGCGTGGGTTAAGATGGAAGCCTTTCGAAGGGACGGAGGAGACCATCAACTGCCCGGCGGGCATGACGTTTATCATCCCCGCACATATGAGCTGCGCAATCGTGTGGCCTAAAAATACGGCGCATCTGACAGTGACGCTAGACACATCTTTCTTCTCGGCGGAAGAAAGCGATGATGTTGCCCATAGCTGGACGCCGATCCATTTTTCGAACAGACAATGCCTGCAACTGGCGCAGATCTTGTGGGGGGAGCTGCAAGTCTCACCGCAAGTGAGCAGTACCTATATGGATGCGTTCCGTACGGTGTTGACAGGTGTGCTGGTGCGCAACGCCTCGATTGCCCGGGGCAGCAACAAACAGCAGTTTGGGCTCAGCAATTATGCCTGCCGCCAGATCGAAAATTATCTCAGAGAAAACTATCGTCAGCAGGTATCCGTACCGGACATGGCATCCTTGATCGGAATCTCGGCGGGCCATTTTGCAACCTGCTTTCGCGCAAGCTTCGGTCTTACGCCGCATCAATATCTGATGCGACTGAGGCTTGACGAAGCGGAGCGTTGCCTGCGCGAAACCGATATATCCTTGAGCGAACTAGCTGCCACACTGGGCTTTTCCAGCCAGAGCCACATGACGACTGCGCTTCGCAAATATCGCCATCTGACACCGGGAGAGGTCCGGCGGCGCAGTTACGCGCAGCGGCGGAAGAATCTGTCCTGATCCATCAAATGATACACGGACTCGGATTGGCCCGGCCTCAAGCCGGGCCATGTTGTTCCATCGAATTGATTTTGTTCAATACTCGGCGCTTGCCCCGGCGAGAGATATCAGTTTCCCATGCCACCGTTTGCATTTCAGGAAGGGTTGCGGCGCACCCATTTGCGCCAGATGTAGATTTCACTGCGTCGCCGTATGCGACGGACCCGGTGGGAATCGTGAGACAGTACGATCAGACCGAGCGGCAGCATCCAGAAACCCAGCACAGGAAGAAAACCCAGTGCGCCTCCGGCCACCAGAGTACCGCCCAACATACGTCGCATCATCACCGATTGAGGAATCGGGATTCGTTGGCCAAGAATCAAAATGACCTTACGAGGGGCTTTGGAGTTCGTTTCTTCGTTCACTGGACCTGGTCTCTCCACTGCTGCTGCAATTTTTTACGTCTAAATGTCCCAGAGAATATAGGGTTTCGAGAGGCGAATGCAAAAAGTTGGAAGAAATATGATTTTGCCCTTTGCAAACCCGAAATCCTTTTGCTATACGCCACATCGCTGACGCAACGAGCACCTGTTCCCCGGTAGCTCAGTGGTAGAGCAACCGGCTGTTAACCGGTTGGTCGCTGGTTCGAATCCGGCCCGGGGAGCCACTTCATTTCATGAAGTTGCTATTATCTCAGACACTTGTATTAAACTGTTCGAGCATTTCATTAGCGATGACGCTTGACTGCACGACGCTTCCCCGTCTGGTCGGAGCAAACTCCTCCATATTGAAATCGTCGTGCGCAAGGGGCGAATCACTCCGCAGCAGCGATGCATTGGGCGGCAGCGCAGCATAGGGCAGGCACAGGAGAGCGTCCTCTCGATTTCTGAGCCCAATTACCGATAGGGGCGGTTCACGATCCTGCGGGTTGCGTTAGGGTCGCAGAATGTCTTTGTGCGGAGAAGAGCAGGTCCGGCTTGAGGTCGCCCATGCCCACGTAGGGATTTGCGTGGCTGGCCAATATCCAAAGACTGATCGTGGCTGTGAGCACATAGAGGACCAGGGCGCGCCGTCCGGCAAGCGGCCGGTCGGCATTGACCGAAGCAATCGTGATGGCTGTCAGCACGGTCAGGAACAGGACGAGATACCACTTGGACTCGTCTATCGATGCGCTCGCCACGGCGAGCCGTTCATTGCGGGCATCCTGAAGTTCGTCGAAATCATTGACGAGCTGTGAGACGATCGGGCCGGGCAGTCCCGAAAGCGCAATCTTTTGGACGATTGCACGAATTTCCAAGATCGCCTGATCCACTTCCAATGTAGAAACCGTATTGTTCTGATGCCCCCATTCCTCGTTGACCACGATGGAACGATAGTTGAGCACAGCAGCCTTTAGTTCCTCATTATCGAAAACCGATGGGCTTGCCGTGTCCAGCAGCCGATGGATGGCAGAGCGCTCCTTACTGACCGAAAAATCGGCGCGGGAATTGAGGGACCATGCATCGGCAGCCACGAAGCCCATTGAAAGCGCCCATGCGGTTCCAATCGTTCCGAGAAATGCCGGTGCCGGTATGGAAAAAATGTCGTGCTTGGCGTGCCTATTGAGATATCGTAGCGCAGAATAACCGATAGCGAACAGTATAATGGCAAAAGCTATGAAAAACAAAAAGGCGGTATAGGTAGGAAATTCTATAAACGTAGTGAGCATTGTTTATGCCTCCGCCTAGGCCGTGAATAGTGGAGCCAATAATAGCTGCTCGTTTGGCGCTGGCAATCGAGTGCACAAACAATAAACAGAAAGGTCGGCCAGCAACTGACGCCGACGCGGAAACTCAGGGAGGGAGATTCGATGATTTATCCTGTGCAGGACAGTTATGGTAATCGTATCGGCACAATCATGCCCGAAGAGAGCGAAAACCCCGAGGAACGCTGGATCGCCTACGCGCTGCACAACCAGCGTCAGGCGTTCGGCAGCTGGCAGGCTGCGCGCGATTGGATTGAAAGAAAAGCTACAGATGATGGCGCTTGATCATTCATAGCCAGCAGATGATCCGCCTATTTTTATTGTGTGGCCTATATTAGCGGTTTCGGATGCATTTAAAGCTGAAAAGACTATACACTCTAGAGAAGGTTTTTCTGCGCTTGGGAGATTATTGATGCTACGGCTTGCTGCTATCGGTCTCGTTTCGTTTCTTTTTTGTTTGCCGGCGACTGCGGCATCCAAAAAATGCGCCGATGCGCAAGATCAGGCCACGATGACCCAATGCGCAGGTGATGATTTTTCTGCTGCCGACAAGAAGCTCAATGCCAGCTTCAAGGAAATCCAGAAGCGTCTTGCCGATGATGCGGATGGAAAGGCGCGGTTTATCAAAGCACAGCGTGCATGGATTGCCTTCAGGGATGCCGAATGTGGCTTCAATGCGGGGAATTCTTCGGGCGGCAGCATCTATCCGATGCTTGTCGCCAGCTGCAAAACCGACCTGACCGTGCAGCGCAATAAACAACTGCGGACTTACCTAAGCTGCGAAGAGGGCGATCTCAGCTGTCCGGTTCCTGCCGCAAATTGATTCTTCGGCTCTCACTCGCCGCGCCATATTTCGGGCTGCAACGGAGCGCACACTCCTGAATGGAAAGAACAGGCGGAACTATAATGATCATATGCCTGTCTTCCGAACCAAGGAGGATATGCCGTGAAAACGATGTTTCTAGCGGTCGGATTGATCGCGCTATCGACGGCTGGCGCATTTGCAGCCGAACCCGCCAAAATGATGGATAGCCAGTCTGGCAAAATACTGACGACGCCGAAGGGCATGACGCTTTATACTTTTGATAAGGATGAGGGCGGTAAATCGTCCTGCGATGCCAAATGCCTGAAAATGTGGCCTGCATTTCACGCCGAAAAAGGCGCAAAATCCGATGGTGACTTTTCCGTCGTCAAAGCGACGGACGGAAAGGATATGTGGGCTTATAAAGGAATGCCGCTTTATCGCTACCATGATGACATGAAGATGGGCGACGCTAAAGGCGACGGTAAGGGGGGCGTCTGGCACGTCGTCAAATGAGAGAGGGCGCTACGGCGCCCTTTTTGCTCGAAGCAGACGTCAGAAAGATCATCGGCGGATGATGACAGAACAGAGTTACACCGTAAAATCGGCAGGAATCCGCTGCTGCTATTTGTAACGCCAGATTGCCCGGCGGCGATCAGTTGCCAGTCGGCGCGGTTGCGCCTGAAACACCCTTGTCAGGCACCGGCGGCCTGTCGCCGTCTGGATTGGTCACCATTATCAAGGCCGCCAGTGCCAGCAGAATGGGGGCGGCCAGCATAGCCACGCGCATAACGAAGCAGACCGTGTGCTTCACTCGTCTCCATGTCGAGGCCTGTCTCATGGGCTTATTGTTGCACAGCCTGTCCTTTCCATTGCGTTAACAAATCGTAAGGTTCTAAAATTCGTCGATCAGGCTCGCCTAATCCGCTCTTTCGCGGGCTGAGAGAAAACACCAAGGATTTTTTACACAAGAGGCTCGAATCGCTTGACGAACTGGGCAGGGATCAATATTGGAACTGCGCAGAGCCAAACCAATTGATTTGGAAACGCTCTCAGGAAGGCCTCGTGGCGGAGTGGTTACGCAGAGGACTGCAAATCCTTGCACCCCGGTTCGATTCCGGGCGAGGCCTCCATCTAATTATCGCAATTACTGTAAGTTATTGTTTTTAAATGGTAATTTTACATGGTGTGGCAGCCTGTTTACTTTTCACGCCTACCATATCCGATAATTGATGTTCCATTCCGTCTCACTTTATTTTCGAAACAGCATGCCGAGCCCGTCACGCGTGTTCAGAATGGGTGCACTCAGCCTTGCCGGCTTCGGCTGACGTGAACTGCTCGCTATGGGCTGGCTGGCGATCCTCATTCTTCTGGGCAGATATGGAAAGCCGATGTGCTAAACGGCTTCACCCACGAGCTCCCTTGGCGGATTGATAATCCCAAAGGAAGTAGAAATTAATTCTAGGTGGGACGGAACCAAAAACAGAGCAGCAGCATTATATATTCGGAACTATCCAATAAGAATGGAGAATATAATATGCGTCGTATTTTGCTCGCTGCTGTTGCAACTGCCGCACTCGTTTCTTACGCAAATGCGCAGAGTGCTACCGCAACACAAGAAGAATCTTTCGTTACGGCAAAGCCAACCGACGTTATTACAAGTAATATACTGAATCTCGACGTCACGAACGCCAATGATGAAAGCATTGGTAAAATCCAGGATGTGGTTATGGGCGACGGTGATGTGGAAGGCTATATCTTGTCGGTTGGCGGGTTCCTGGGGGTTGGCGAAAAATATGTCGTTGTGGACCCGGATGCGATCGATATTGTCTATTCTGAGAATGACAAGAAATGGTCGGCAAAGATGAATGCCACCAAGGAACAGCTCGAAAAGGCCGCGGAGTTTAAGTACGAAGGCCGCTGGGCTAAGTAACCTAACCTGAAAGAGCGGCTCGATAGCCGCTCTTTTCATTTTGGGTTAATGGCAGTCGCAGAGGTGCGTCAAATCATAACGAGCACCCCAAAGTTGCTCGAGACAGACAAGCGAGCGCGGCCGCCCGGATAAGGGCAAATGTTTTGCAGATAAAGTGGAATGTCCGCACCGTTTGAGCGAGGGTATGCATCGAGTTTCGCGATCAGCCCCAATAACTGGGCTTTCTCTCGCGCCGAAACTACGGGATTCTTTTGCCGAAATACGACAAGTGCCGTATAGCGCCGCTGGCAATTATAGCGTTACCTCCCTGGGGATTATGTAACACGTCGGCATGATCTCCCATTATTCGGCGTCTAGCTGGTGAAGCCAGCGAAGGAGGAAATGATGAAAACCATAGTTTTGTTAGCAGTTGGTGCATTCATGACGGCAGGAACTGCATTTGCGGCCGTGCCGACGAACGGAAACGTAACCACCCAGATGGTGAAGTCCAATAAATCAACCGGTGTCATTATTGCTGCAGGCAAGAGCCGGGGCGGATCTACGACCAGTTCGGGATCGGGCCTCGCCAGCGGAAGGTCCGTTTTCGGCAGTTGAGTGATTTGCCCCGTTTTCGCGGGGCAGACGCTCATTTGCGCTCTCTTGCCAGAGAGTTTGTTCTGCCTCCGGGGCATTTGCCGTTCAAACGGCTCTTCGAAGGGCCAGATCACCATTTATCAGGTGACGTCATCCTGGGCTATTATACCGCCTTCGCCCTCGAGGATAGCTATGCGTTTGGCTTCTGAGGCGGTGAATTTCAAGCGAACGCCAACCCCGCGTTCGTCTTCCGGGATAAAAACTGCGCCGAGGTCTTCCAAAGCGCTTTGCAACTTGTTGATCGTTTCGGCTGACGGTTTGTCGATTTTGCGTTCAAAATCTTCGATGACCGATCCGTCAACCTTCGACAGCTTGGCGAGATTATCCCGAGAAATCTCAACCAGTGCGCGGCCCGCTCGGCATAAAGGTCCCGTGAGCATTTTACCCTCCATGAGCATATTCACCGGAATTGAACCGCAAGTCTCGCGCTGAAACAAGTGGTTTACTCACCATGCATAGTGGACTGGATGCCACTCAGGCGGCAATCCGCTCAGTCCTCATCGTCGCGGTCAAGCGGTGTCTGCGTGCGGGCGAGGTTGCCTTTCGAGAATGTATAGCCGGTCTCGACCGCGTTCAGCCCAAACTTGTTGCGCAGCCGGTCAATGGCGGTTTCTGCCACGGCGCGTTTGGTGGCTTGCGTGTCCACCAGATCGGGCGGATCGGCGCGGTCGCTCGATGAAAGCTCGCTGACGCCAATCCCAAGCAGCCGGAATTTTGTGCCGTCGAGCTCCTTTTCCAGAAGCTGCAATCCATGGCGAAAAATACGGTCGGCCAGCTGGGTCGGGTCCGAAAGCTGGCGATTGCGGGTGCGCAGCTTGAAGTCCTGCGTCTTGAGCTTGAGGATGACGGTGCGTCCGGCAATTTCACCCGCTTTCAGGCGACGCGATACTTTTTCGGCAAGCGCGCGCAAAACAGGAACCAGATCGGCAGCCGTGGAAAGATCGGTGTTGAAGGTGGTTTCCGCCGAAACGCTTTTCATATCGTGTTCAGGCTCGACACGCCGGCTGTCCTGTCCCCGTGACAGGCGATAAAGACGCTGGCCCATCGTGCCGTAGGCCTTCATCAGCGCGCCTTTATCCATGGTCTGGAGCTGGCCGATGCTACGGATGCCATCGCTTTGCAGCTTGGCCGCAAATGCCTTGCCGACGCCCCAGATCATGCTCACCGGTTTATCGCGCAGAAAATCGAGCGCTTCAGCTTCTCCTATCACGGAAAAGCCGCGCGGCTTTTCAAGGTCGGAAGCCACCTTGGCCAGATATTTGCAATAGGATAGGCCGATGGAGGCGCTGATTCCAATCTCGCTTTCCACGCGCTTGGAAAAGCGGGCGAGAACCACGGCGGGCGGCGCCTTGTGCAGCCGTTCCGTACCGCTGAGATCGAGAAACGCTTCGTCGATGGAAAGCGGCTCGACCAAAGGGGTGAGATCGCGCATCAGCTGGCGCACTTCGCGCCCGACCCGGGCATATTTCTCCATATTGGGCTTGATGACAACAGCCTCTGGACAGGCCTCCAGCGCCTTGAACATCGGCATCGCCGAACGCACGCCGTGAATGCGTGCGATGTAACAGGCCGTTGAAACCACGCCGCGTTTGCCGCCGCCGATAATGAGCGGCTTGTCGCGCAGTTCGGGATTGTCTCGCTTTTCTACCGACGCGTAAAAAGCGTCGCAATCGATATGCGCGAGCGTCAGCCGGTATAGCTCTGGGTGTCGCACCAAACGCGGGCTGCCGCAGGCATAACACCGGCGCACGGAAGCGCTCTTCTGCAACGACAGGCAGTCGCGGCATAAGCCTTGCTCAGGACTGTTTCCGGCGAAATTCTCAACCATCGTTAACATGTGCAGTTTCGTCGTTCGACCGGGCCTCGACTCGAGGAAGCCTGCTCAGACGAACATAAAAGGAACACGCTTTGTATATCACCAATCTCGCGCTGCGCCACTGGCGGAGCCGCGCCCAGCCGTCATGCTCTTGACATTGGCGGCGATATCACCAAGTTTAGTGCTATGAACAACCATTTCGCCACCATACTCCATCGGGTTCAACCGATCGCGGGATAAAGGCCCTCGAGTCCTGCCTTGCGCAGAAGGACTCCGGGGGATGGTTCGTCGCTTGCCTCAAGCGAACTCGATAAGCGCTTTCATGAAAACATCCCAATAATCCGCTTCGAGCCAAGATGCTCGGAGATATTTATCTTTATAACAGTGAGCTATCGCCATGAGCGTCAAGAATCGCAAGAAGCCCAATATCGTCGTCAGCGAAATCGATTACGAGCGCCTGATGGGGCTGGCCAACAGCGTTGCCGAGCAGCACGAGGAAATTGCCGACGAGCTGATGGCAGAGCTTGACCGCGCCAAGGTCGTGCCTGCCAAGCGCCTGCCGCAAAATGTGGTGCATATGGGCTCTGTTGTCGAATTTCGTTCCAACGACGGACAGGAACGCCGCGTGACGCTTGTTTATCCAGGCGAGGCGGACATTGCTCAGGGCAAGGTTTCGATTCTAACCCCGATTGGCACGGCATTGATCGGCCTTGCGCCCGGCCAGTCGATCTCGTGGACCGCGCGCGACGGTCGGGCGCATGAGTTGAACGTTATCAATGTTTCCGCAGCGGAAGAGGTCGTCACTGGGCCGACCGCAGCCTGATTGGAACTAAAAAACGGCGGTGTCGCTCGAATCAGTCGGCGCCGCTTTGCAAATGCTGGCCTGCACCGCCGGGCAAGAAGGACGCCGCTTTCTGGATGATTGCCGGATCACGTCCGGTTTCTTCGCAAAAGCGCATCAGCGTCGGCTCGTGGCTTAAGAAAAACTGCAGCACGCCCGCGAGAAAACCCGGCTCACGCGCAGCCTGACGGATGGACGAAGCTTCGATGCCCGTCAGCGCCAGAAAGCGCGGGAGTAAATCCTTGTCCTGCGCGAGCCATGCCAAAGCTTCGATGGCGAGACCCTGCGCTTCTGTTTCGTTCATAAGCGTTTTCATCGTCACCCCCCATTTCAGCTGATCCATGCAGTCGCCGCGTGGGCTTCCAATTGTTTTCATATAAGATGCAGGTCCTTGTAGGGACAACGGAATTATTTGCCTTTCGTCAATGAAATGAGGTTAAATCAAAGAGCGCGCCGAGGGGAATGTCGGAGCGCTCACTGTTTGGTGTCAGCCAATGCCAGTAGGTGAATGAATTTTCGGGCCGGGGAGTTGCCCCAGGGAAGTTTCGATGACGAAAAGCGTAATGATCGTCGAAGACAACGAATTGAATATGAAGTTGTTTCGCGATCTTATCGAAGCCAGCGGATACGAAACGATTCGGACACGAAACGGTCTTGAGGCACTTGATCTCGCCCGCGAACACCGGCCAGATCTCATTCTCATGGATATTCAGCTTCCGGAAGTCTCAGGTCTGGAAGTGACGAAATGGCTGAAAGACGATGAAGAACTGCGCCACATCCCCGTAATCGCCGTCACGGCTTTTGCTATGAAGGGCGACGAGGAGCGCATCCGGCAGGGCGGATGTGAAGCCTATATTTCGAAGCCTATTTCTGTTCCAAGATTTATAGAAACGATAAAGTCTTATCTGGGCGACGCTTAGGCTCGACCAGGCGAGGGGGATCATGACTGCCAGAATTCTCGTCGTCGATGATGTGGCTTCCAATGTTAAGCTTCTGGAAGCGCGACTTCTCGCCGAATATTACGAAGTTGTCAGCGCCTATAACGGGTCGGATGCCTTCGAAATCTGCCTGGGCGGGCAGATTGACGTTGTCCTGCTCGATGTTCTCATGCCGGGCATGGATGGCTTCGAAGTTTGCCGCAAGCTGAAGGACGACCCGCGCACCTCCAACATTCCTGTCGTTATGGTGACCTCGCTTGACCGCCCGGAAGACAAGATTCGCGGATTGGAGGCGGGCGCGGACGACTTTCTTTCCAAGCCTGTCAACGATCTCCATCTGATGTCGCGCGTGAAAAGCCTCGCCCGGCTGAAGCTGGTGTCGGACGAACTGTTCCAGCGTAGCAATAGCGTGGCCGACGCCGAGGTTGAGGCGCTGCTGTCAGCCAAAGTTTCCGGTTTTGGTCCGAAACAGCAGGACGCCGCACGTATTCTCATCGTGGACGAAGATGAAACCGCAGCAGCGCGGCTGCGGGTGATTTTGAGCGAAACCTACCGCGTCGATATCGCCACCGACGCCAATAGCGCTCTGATCAAAGCCATCGAGGCGGATTATGACAGCATCGTCGTTTCGGCGGCCTTCACCTATTACGACCCGCTGCGCCTTTGCTCGCAGCTGCGCACCATCGAACGCACACGACTGGTGCCGATCATTCTGATCGTACGCGAAGATGAGGGCGCGCTTGTCGTTCGCGCGTTGGAGCTGGGCGTCAACGACTATCTGATGCGCCCGCTGGAAAAGCTGGAGCTTTTTGCGCGGCTGCGCACACAGATCAAGCGCAAGTGCTACAACGATCTGCTGCGACAGAGCCTGAACCGCTCCATCACCATGGCCGTTACGGACGACCTTACGGGCCTGCACAATCGCCGCTATCTCGATACGCATATGCCGGTGCTGTATAGCCGTGCAACAGGCCGGGAACGCCCCCTGACGGTCGTCATGATCGACTTCGATTATTTCAAACGCGTCAACGATCAATATGGACACGATGCGGGGGATGATGTTCTGCGTGAATTCGCCTCGCGGCTGCGCAAGAATATCCGCGGCATGGACCTGATGTGTCGCTATGGCGGCGAGGAGTTCATCGTCGTGCTGCCGGATACGGATTTGCAGGCCGGAGCAGCCGTTGCAGAGCGCATCCGCACCTCTGTGGAGGCTGTACCGTTCTCGGTCTCTGGCGGGCGTCACAAGGTCAATATGACGATCAGTGTCGGTCTGGCTGGCTTGCGCCTGATCGGCGACAGTGTCGAAGCGCTGTTCGACAGAACCGATGCCGCGCTTTATCTAGCCAAGAAGAATGGGCGGAATCGTGTAGTCGCTTCTGCCGCCTAGAGCATTTTCAGCAAAAGTGCGTAGCGGTTTTGCGTCGGATAATGCGTGAAAACAAATAGATAGAGCGGTTCCACGATTCCGTTTTAACCGGAACCGCTCTAAGCGTTTTGATAAACAGCAGATCAAAAACAAAAAGCCGTCTCGCGAGAGACGGCTTTTTGATTCCGGTTACCGCAAAGGCAACGCGGGAAACGAATTACTTGATCTTCGTTTCCTTGAACTCGACGTGCTTGCGCGCAATCGGGTCGTACTTGGTCTTTGTCATCTTTTCCGTCATCGTGCGGCTGTTCTTCTTCGTAACGTAGAAGAAGCCGGTGTCAGCGGTCGACAAAAGCTTGATCTTGATCGTCGTAGCCTTGGCCATATCGAAATACCTGCTCTTTAACTTTGCCGGAGCATCACCTTTTCGGAAACCGGACCCGCTTAACGGATCCCCATTCTCCGGGGTCATACTCTATGGATGGTAACCGCCAGCGATTCCGGCAATTCACCCGGCAGCGGAAATTCGCCGCATAACTACGGATTGGGGCCGAAAAGTCAAGTCCGCTTCTTTCTGAAAAGCAGTCTTCCTGCTGCAAAGATTGCATATGCGGCAAAAAATACCCCAAGCGTCCACGAAAAACCTGCCGGGCCGAAAGCATCCATGCCGACACCGACGGCCTGCGGACCCGCCAGCATGCCAATTGCATAGCAGAACACGAAGGCGGCATTGGCCGAGGCCAGTTCGCGGCCTGTGAGTTCTGAGCCCAGATGTGCAAGACCGACCGTGTAGAGCCCAGCCACCACGCCGCCCCACAGGAACAGGACCCCCGCCATCAGATACCAGTGCTGCATCAGATAGGGCAGCGCGATCATGCCGATCAAGCCGGTGACGGCGCAAAACAGTAGAAGTTTGCGCCGGTCGGGAATCTTGTCGCTGATGATGCCAAGTGGAATTTGCAGTAGCACATTGCCGAGGCCGATCATCGTCAGCAATAGGGCTGCGTCCGCCTCTGGATAGCCGATCCGCGCGCCAAAGACCGGGAAAAGCGCAAAGCCGCCTGTTTCCACAGCGCCAAAGACGAAGACGGCCATGGTCGCGGTCGGTACCGCGAAAATGAACGGCAGAAAGGGAACATGTTCGCCTTCCTCGAAATCCGGGCTGTCACGCCAGGCGATCAGCACCGGAATGAGCGCTATCATGATGATGGCGAATCCCACGAAAAACGGCAGGCCGCCTGCGCTGCCGATCTTTGAGAAAAGCCATGGCCCCAGCGCGAAACCGAGCGAAAGCGATGTGGAATAGATGCCAAGCACCAACCCGCGTTTTTCCGGCGGTGCTGAGGCATTGATCCAATACTCGGACAGGACAAACAGCACCGTCAGCGCGAAATGCAGCACGATGCGCAGCGCGAACCACGCCCAGAGCGGCTGGAAAAAATGAAAACCGAGAAAGGCAATGCCGCCGATGATGAGCATCAGGAAGATGGCTCTGACCACGCCGAGCCTTGCGGCAATTGGGGCGGCGAGGGGCGCTGCAGCAATGGAGGCGAGCCCTGCAACCGCCGTATTGGCGCCGATAAGACTTGCGGAATGACCACGGGCTTCCAGCAGCACGCTCAAAAGCGGAATGCCCAGCCCTATGGCTGCGCCCACTGCACTGATAGTCGCAATGGCTGCTGCAAGCGAACGCCAGTGCATCTGGCCTTCCTGCGAAAGAGCATCTTTTGCACCTGCCGCGCTCGTTTTCGCAGAAGCACGGTCGGTTGCTGGAATTTCTTTATTCATCAGATCACTTCACGGACAAAGCGGCCGTGCCGCTTACGGTATTGCACCACCGGAAGGGCGGCAGGCAGATCAAGGCGTGTTTCAGCCAGAAGGCTTTGCGCTTCCTTCAAGATGACTTCGGTTATGCGAGCAACATCAAGCTTGCTCACTTCGTCGATGGGCATCCAGTCGAGGTTCTCGAGCTCGCCACTTGGTGCGAGTTTTTGTTTATCAAAATCCGGCAGACTGTCGCAAAACGCAATGAAAAAACGGGTATCGAATCGGCGCACATGTTCCGGCGGGGTTACGGCACGGGCGAAATAGCGCAGGCTCGACAGTGCGGGCAGCGCGCCCTCACCGAGGAAAGCGCGCCAGTCCTGATGATTGGCCGGAAGAGTTGGTTCAGCCGAAGAATCGCCGCCGACCGGATGCGCCACGCGCAGCCCGGTTTCCTCGAAGGTCTCGCGGATGGCGCATAGGCCAAGCGCGCGGGCGCGGCGCATCGACGGACGGGATCCCATGCCATGCAGGAGTTTACGCGTATCGTCCTGACTGAGTTCGCTGGCGGCTGCAATCGCGCCGTCAATCGAATCGGCGCGACCGCCCGGAAACACGAATTTTCCCGGCATGAAGGCGAGGCTGTGATGGCGTTTGCCCATCAGCACACGCGGCCTGTCTGTCGAGCGGTCAATCAAAAGCAGCGAGGCCGCGTCGCGGGGACGCAGCACCTTTTTCTTTGGCTCAGCCAGGGGAGTGGAAACTGTCTCGGTCATGATAGCCGGATCAGGTCACGTCGCCGTAGTCGCCTTCGCCTTTGCCCCCGAAACCATGCATGTAAAGCGCCCATTGCAGTCCTATGGTCGCCCCTTTGAGGGGCTGCAACAGCATGAGCGACAAAATGATCGTCAGCGGCCCCCAGATCGCCATATGCGCCCAAAGCGGCAGATTGGTCGTGGCTTCGACGCCCATGAACGCGCCGACAACGATATGCCCGACAATCAGGATCGTCAGATAGGCCGGAAGATCGTCGGCGCGCTGTTCGGTATAATCCTCAGCGCATACGGAGCACTTGGCGACCGGCTTGACAAAGGCGCGGAAAAGCCGGCCTTCACCGCAATGCGGACAGCGGCAGCGGAAACCGCGCCACATGGCTTCGCCAAGCGGACGCTTGGGGTGCGCTTTACTGCTGGCTTCGCCACCGAAAACCTGAATGTTCTGCGCGGAATTGGCCTCAAGCGTGCTCATTACCGACCTCTCTTCTTGTGACGCGGGATGCCCGAGGGCTTGCCCTTTCGTCCGCGCATCGTCCGGGTTGCCTTGTGATGCGAGCGCGTCGACATCGGCAGGGGATGCGGTTCCGATACCATCTCAAAACGAAGCGCGCCCGCAACGGGGAGCGCCTCGACCAGCCTGACCGTGACCGTATCACCGAGGCGGAAGCCTTTTCCGCTTCGTTCTCCGGCAATCGCATGGTTGGCTTCGTCATATAAATAGTATTCATGACCCAAAGTTGAAATGGGCACCAGCCCATCCGCGCCATATGTCGCAAGGTTCACGAAAAGACCGGCCCGGGTAACACCGGTCACGCGGCCCTCATACTCGTTACCGAGATGCGAAGCGAGGAAATGGGCGATCAACCGGTCCACGGTTTCGCGCTCGGCCAGCATGGCGCGGCGCTCGGTGGAGGAGATCAGCGCGGAGATTTCCTCAAGGCGCGCTTCCTCGTCTGTGGTGATGCCATCCTTGCCAAGCCCGAGCGCCTTGATCAGCGCACGATGCACGATCAGATCGGCATAACGGCGGATCGGCGAGGTGAAATGCGCGTAGCGGCGCAGATGCAGCCCGAAATGTCCGATATTTTCGGGGCTGTAAATAGCCTGGCTTTGCGTGCGCAGCACGACCTGATTGACCAGTTCCTGATGATCGGTGTCTTCGACCGCCGACAGAATACGGTTGAACTGCGATGGCTGCAGCGGCCCGCCCTTGGCGAGGTTGAGGTCAAGCGTGCGCAGGAATTCGCGCAGGCTTTCCTGCTTGGCCAAAGCAGGCTCATCGTGCACGCGGAAGATCAGCGGCTGGCGATGTCCTTCCAGCGTTTCAGCTGCTGCGACATTGGCCTGAATCATGAATTCTTCGATGAGCTTGTGGGCGTCGAGACGCTCCGGCACGATCACCTTGTCCACCTTGCCATCCGGCGTCAGCAGGATTTTCTTTTCAGGCAGATCGAGTTCCAGCGGCTCGCGTGCATCGCGACCGCGCTTCAACACCGCATAAGCAGCCCAAAGTGGCTTCAATACGCTATTGAGGATAGGCGCTGTCTTGTCGTCCGTCGCGCCGTCGATGGCAGCTTGAGCTTGTCCATAGGCAAGTTTGGCGGCAGAGCGCATCATGATGCGGTGGAACTTGTGCGATTTCTTTCTGCCGTCAGCGGCAAAGACCATCCGCACAGCCAAGGCCGGGCGGTCTTCCAACTCGCGCAGCGAACAGAGATTGTTCGATATGCGCTCCGGCAGCATCGGCACAACGCGATCCGGGAAGTAGACCGAGTTGCCACGCTTCAAGGCTTCGCGATCCAGCGCCGAACCGGGGCGAATATAAGCCGCCACGTCTGCAATCGCCACGATGACAATCTGGCCGCCGGGGTTTTCCGGGTCGCTATCCGGCTCCGCATAGACGGCGTCGTCGTGATCCTTGGCGTCCGCGGGATCGATGGTGAGAAGCGGTATATCGCGCCAGTCTTCCCGACCGTCCATCGTGGCGGGTTTGGCGTCTTCGGATTCGCGGATCACTTCATCCGGGAAAACATGCGGGATTTCATGTTCATGGATAGCGATCATCGACAGCGCCTTTTCGCTATCGATGGAACCCACCACCTGCCGAACCTTGCCGCGCGGCAATCCCTGACGGCGCGACGAGATCAACTCGACTTCCACCAGATCGCCGCTTCCGGCGTTTTCCAGTTGAGCGGGGTCAAGCTGCACTTCGGCCTGCTTGCGATCCACAGGCTCCAGCCGCCATTCGCCATTGTCGAGCTTGCGTACAACACCCAGAACTGCGTCGCTGCGGTGTTCCAGCCGCTTCATCACGCGGGCGGTATAATCCGGGCCGTCGCGGTCTTCATTGCGGAAAATCTTTGCGAGAACCCGGTCGCCGACACCGACAGCAGGGCCGCCTTCGGATGCCTTGTTGAGCCGTGTACGGCGCACCAGCACCACAGGGGGCTTGCCATAGGCCGCTTCGTCCCATTCGGCTGGACGGGCAAGCAGCCCGCCATCCTCGTCGCGTCCCGTTACATCCAGTACGGTGACGCTTGGCAGCGAGCCGGGACGTGAAAGCTTGCGCGCGCGCTTTTCGACAAGGCCCTCCTCGGCCAGCTCGCGCAACAGGTCTTTCAGATAGACCCGTGCGTCGCCCTTGATGTTGAATGCCTTGGCAAGCTCGCGCTTTCCAGCGCGATCAGGATTTTCCTCGATATACTTGAGGACTTCCTCACGCGTTGGCAGAAAGGCATGCGGATCACCCGGATGCGCCTCCGATTTCGCCTGTGCTGCACGCCGTTCGCTCCGTGCGGATCGACCGGAATCGGGTTTGGGAAAACGACGTGCCAATTGTTACTCCTCTGCCGCTGCGGCCTTCTTAGCCTTGGATGGGGCTTTTGCCTTTGCGGGAGCTTTCTTTGCTGCCGGCTTCTTGGCTGCGGCTTTCTTTTCCGTGCTGGCCGCGGATTTGCGGGCCGGGGCTTTCTTGCCCTTGGTCGAGCCAGCCTTTTCGGTGATCAGCGCCAGCGCTTCTTCCAGCGTAACACCGGCCGGGTCCTTGCCCTTCGGCAAAGTCGCATTGACCTTACCCCAGTTCACATAAGGACCATAGCGTCCGTCACGTACGGTGATGGAACCACCATCCGGATGATCACCAAGCGTTGCCAGTGCTGCCGGGGTAGAACGACCGCGACCGCCCTTGGACTGCTTGTCCGCAAGCACCGAAACGGCGCGATTGAGACCAACCGAGAAGACTTCCTCGGCATTTTCCAGATTGGCGAATGTGCCGTCATGGCTGACATAAGGCCCATAACGACCGATACCCGCCGAAATCATCTTGCCGGTTTCCGGGTGCTGTCCGACATCACGCGGGAGCGACAGCAAGGCCACAGCCTTTTCGTGGTCCACGGTCTCCAGCGTCCAGCCCTTTGGCAGACTGGCGCGCTTGGCTTCCTTGCCTTCGCCGCGCTGGATATAGGGACCGAAACGACCGGTCCGCGCGGTGATTTCCTCACCCGTGAACGGATCTTTGCCGAGCGACTTCGGCTCGTCAGCTGCTGCGGCCTCGCCATTGGCTTCGCCGCCGAGCTGACGGGGAAATTTGCACTCCGGATAGTTGGAGCAACCAACAAAAGCGCCATACTTGCCGAGTTTCAGCGACAAGGTGCCGGTGCCGCAGGTCGGGCACGACCGCGGATCGCTGCCGTCTTCGCGGGCAGGGAAAGCCAGCGGAGCCAGTTCTTCATTCAGCGCATCGAGAACATTGGTAACGCGCAGTTCCTTGATGTCATCGACAGAGCCGGAGAAATCGCGCCAGAAATCACGCAGCACGTCTTTCCACGACAGCTTGCCGTCGGAAATAAGATCGAGCTTTTCTTCAAGGCTCGCCGTGAAGTCATATTCGACATAGCGGTCGAAGAAGCTTTCAAGGAAAGCCGTGACCAGACGGCCCTTCGGCTCCGGTATCAGCTTGCGTTTGTCCATGCTGATATATTCGCGGTCGCGCAGGGTGGCGAGCGTGGCCGCATAGGTCGAAGGACGGCCGATGCCCAGTTCTTCCATCTTCTTGATCAGCGAGGCTTCCGAATAACGCGGCGGCGGTTCGGTCGAGTGCTGGGTGGCATCGATCTTCTCGCGTGCCAGCGCTTCGCCGGAACGGATTTCCGGCAGCTTTGCACTGTCTTCGTCGTCATCCTCTTCCTCGCGATGATCCATATAGGCTGCAAGGAAGCCGTCGAACTTTGTCACCGAGCCATTGGCGCGCAGCATCGCCGAACGCGAACCATTGACGGCTTCAATATCCGCCGTGGTGCGCTCGATATCGGCGGCCTGCATCTGGCTGGCGATCGCGCGCTTCCAGATCAGCTCATAAAGCCGCGCCTGATCTTCATCGAGATAACGGCGCACTTCCTTCGGGTGCCGCGAAAAGTCAGTCGGACGAATGGCTTCGTGCGCTTCCTGCGCGTTCTTCGCCTTGCTGGAATAATAGCGCGGCTTTTCGGGCACATATTTCGCACCGAATGTCTCGCCAATAGCCTGACGCGCAGCGGTGATCGCTTCCGGCGCCATCTGCACACCGTCGGTACGCATATAGGTGATGAGACCGGCAGTCTCGCCACCAATATCCACGCCTTCATAAAGGCGCTGCGCCACCTGCATGGTGCGCGATGCCGAGAAACCGAGCTGGCCGGAAGCGGCCTGCTGCAAGGTCGAGGTCGTGAAAGGTGGTCCCGGATTGCGCTTGGTCGGCTTGGCTTCGACCGAAATGGCCTTGAAGCTTGCACCTTCCAGCATGGTGCGGATGCCGGTTGCCTGTTCGCCATTCTTGATGTCGAGCTTGCCGAGCTTCTTGCCGTCCACGGCCGTCAGGCGGGCCGTAAAGCTGTCATTGCGCGGCGTCTTCAAAAGAGCGGCAATATTCCAGTATTCTTCGCGAATGAACCGCTCGATTTCCGACTCGCGGTCGGCGACGAGGCGCAGTGCCACCGATTGCACGCGGCCAGCCGAACGGGCGCCCGGCAGCTTGCGCCACAGAACCGGCGAGAGCGTGAAACCGAAGAGATAGTCGAGGGCACGGCGCGCAAGATAGGCATCGACCAGGGGCTCGTCGATATCGCGCGGATTGGCGATGGCGTCGAGAACGGCCTTCTTGGTGATGGCGTTGAACGCCACGCGCTTGACCGTCTTGCCCTTCAGTGCCTTTTTCTGATTGAGCACTTCCAGCACGTGCCAGGAAATGGCTTCACCTTCGCGATCCGGATCGGTTGCGAGAATGAGGCCGTCGCTGTCTTTCAGCGCCTTGACGATATCTGACAGCCGCTTGGATGAATTGCCATCCACTTCCCACGACATGGCAAAATCTTCGTCAGGCCGCACCGAGCCATCCTTGGCTGGCAAGTCTCGCACGTGACCAAACGACGCCAGAACCTTATAGTTCGAGCCCAGATACTTATTGATAGTTTTCGCCTTCGCAGGCGATTCGACAACCACGACGTTCATTTAAAACAGCCCAGATTCGCGCCCCGCAGAGGCGTTTTGCCTCCCAACCGCGTCACAATAGTTGCCTTCCACATGAACAGAGGGCGGCGTTTGGTCAAGAGCAGGAGACAAAAAATCGCCAAATACAACTATAAATAGTGATTGCTAGATATGTAACTTTTGGTAGATTTGCAGCCAAATATGGTCGGAGCGTTCATAATTTGCATGGTGATTTTCTAATAAAGCTACTTGCTTATTTGTTGGGGGCAGCATGAAGCAACGTCGTGAGGATAATCCTGAAACACTCATATATATAGAACAGATGCTGGGCGAGTTGGGGAAACTGGCAAAGAAGACAGACAACGCCTTATTGGCTTACATGATTCAAATGGCTTCGGAAGAGGCGAAGGATCTGATTGAAGGGAAGAGAAATCATTAAGAGCCTGTTCCAAAAGTCGCCCTATGTGGCTGCAAATGGCAATTTTCTGCATTCCGGTGCTCACGTACCAATAGTACGCTCCGCTCCGGTACTCGAAAATCACCATTTTCGCACACACATGCCGCCTTTTTGATTCAGGCTCTAAGTCCATCGAACGTGTTATAGATCATCTTTCGGGGAGAAGGGCGATCTGGTTGCCCGGATAGCGCACGAGGCGTCCTGCCAGATCGAGTTCCAGCAGAATAAGCTGGACCTGACTGGCGCCGATGCCGGTGTGGCGGACAAGGCTGTCAATATCGACAGGGCTTGGACCGAGAACGTCGACGATACGGTAACGCTCCTCATCCGTCATAAGTGCTGGCAGTTCATCCAGAGGTTCTTCGAGTTGATGGAGACCGGCGGCCTGTGGAGTTTCCGTGCCAAAAAGGTCTTGCGGTCGCAAGATCGGATTGAGCGCCTCAATGACGTCGGCAACGCCTGTCACTAGTGTTGCGCCTTGTTTCAGGAGCGCATTGGTGCCGCGGGCGCGTGGGTCGAGCGGTGAGCCGGGCACGGCAAAAACCGTGCGGCCCATTTCACCAGCCATGCGGGCGCTGATCAGCGAACCGGAGCGTTCCGCGGCTTCCACGACAATGAGGCCGAGCGAAAGCCCAGCAATGATGCGATTACGGCGCGGAAAATCGCGGGATCGCGGTTCCGCGCCCATGGGCATTTCGGTTATCAAAGCGCCGTCATGCTGGGGGATTGCCCGATAGAGCGGCAGATTTTCAGGAGGGTAGGGGCGATCCAGCCCTCCAGCCAGCACGGCGACCGTGCCGCTTGTCATGCTGGCCTTGTGTGCTGCGGCATCGATGCCGCGCGCGAGACCCGAAATCACGGCAAAGCCTGCATCGCCCAGATCACGCGCCAGCTTTTCAGTAAAGCGCGCACCCACAACGGAAGCATTGCGCGAGCCGACAATGGCAACAGGCGGTTTCCGGAACACGTTTTCGCTGCCCTTGATGATCACCAAAGGCGGCGGCGCTTCGCAGTTTTTTAGTTGCTGCGGATAATCCGGTTCCCCCATGCCGACGAGGCGCGCTCCATGGCGCTCAATTGCCTCCAGCTCTCGCTCGGCATCTTCCATCGGCGTAATGCGAAGCGGTCTGGTGCTGCCGCCCCGAATATTGAGATCGGGCAGCCGTTCCAGCGCGTTGGCGGCAGAGCCGCAAAACAGGATAAGGTCGCGAAAAGTAACCGCACCGATATTGTCGGTGCGAATAAGGCGCAGCCAGTTCAATCTCTGGCGATCTGAGAGGCGAATTCCGGTTTTTGAATTCGCGCCCTCCATCACCCCTTGGCTCCAATCCGGCTTTCGGTGCCGTTCAAAAGCCGCTTTATATTGGCGTGATGCTTGAAGAAGATGATCACTGTCAGCACAGCGAACAGGCCCGCAATTGCATGGTCGCCTTTGAAATAAAGGCTGATCGGCACGATGACGCTGGCAATAAGGGCGGACAGCGACGAATAGCGCGTGACGATCGCGGTCACGATCCAGACAGCGGCGAAGATCAATGCGCCGGGCCATGCCAGGCTGATCAGAATGCCGAGATAGGTGGCAACGCCCTTGCCGCCCTTGAAGCCGATCCACACCGGAAAGAGATGGCCGATAAACGCACCGAAACCAGCGGCAATCGCGGCTGCCTCCCCATAGCGCCATGCGATCAACACCGCAAAGGTGCCCTTCAGCGCATCGAGAATAAGTGTTGCGGCGGCGAGCTTCTTATTGCCGGTACGCAACACATTGGTCGCGCCGATATTTCCGGAGCCGATGGAACGCACATCGCCAAGCCCCGCCAGTCGGGTCAGGATCAGCCCGAAAGGAATGGAGCCCAGGAGATAGCCGAAAATAAGTGTCGCAACGAGCGCGAGATTAAAGAAACCGGTTTCGGCCATATAGATTCCCTCTGGCTTTTATTGTCATCCGTGGCCCCGAAGAGAACTCCGTTCGGGGCCCGGATTCTTATGCCAAATAAACGGTCTTGCCGGCGACTATAGTGCGGACCACGCGACCCTGGAAGCGGGCGCTTTCAAAACAGCTGTTCTTTGAGCGCGAATGCAGGTCTTCCTCCCGCACGATCCACGGCTCGTCCAGATCGACGATGGCAAGATCAGCCGAAGCGCCGGGCTTGAGCGTGCCTGCATCCAGACCGAAAATCTTAGCCGGGGCGGTAGACAGCACTTCGACCAGACGCAACAGCGGAATGCTGTCATTGTGATAGAGGCGAAGGGCCGCGCCGAGAAGCGTTTCCAGACCGATGGCGCCAGCTTCTGCATCCGCAAAAGGCAGGCGCTTGGTGTCTACGTCCTGCGGATCATGCGCGGAGACGACGATATCGATCGTGCCGTTCTTGACCGCCTCGACCATGGCAAGCCGATCCTGTTCGCTGCGCAGCGGCGGCGAAAGACGGAAGAAGGTGCGGAACTCGCCAATGTCGTTCTCATTGAGCGACAGATGATTGATCGACACACCAGCCGTCACCTTTGCGCCGAGATCCTTGGCGCGGCGCATGGCGTCCGCCGACATGGCGCAGGAAAGCTGCGCTGCGTGATAATTGCTGTTGGTCAGCGCGGCGAGGCGCAGATCGCGCTCCAGCGGGATGACCTCGGCTTCGCGCGGGCTTCCGGAAAGGCCGAGCCAGCTTGCGAACAGGCCCTCATTCATCACGCCATTAGCGCCGAGATAGGGATCACGCGTTTCGCAGGCGATGACCGCGTTGAAATCACGCGCATAAGTCAGCGCGCGGCGCATCAGCTGCGTATTGGCAATTGTCTGGCGACCTTCGGTGAAGGCAACAGCGCCAGCATCGCGCAGCAGACCGATTTCGGTCATTTCTTCGCCGTGCAAGCCTTTGGTGATGGCCGCAGCCGGATGCACATTGACGATGGCGGTATCGCGAGCGGTCCGCTTGACGAATTCCACCAGCGCCACATCGTCGATGACCGGATCCGTATCCGGCATCATGATGATCGAGGTGACGCCACCGGCGGCGGCAGCGCGGCTGGCCGATGCAATGGTCTCGCGATGCTCTGCGCCGGGCTCGCCGATAAATACCCGCGAGTCCACCAGACCCGGCAGAACGGCTTTGCCGTCCAGATCGATGATTTCCGCGCCTTCCGGTGCGCCCTGATTGCGGGCATCTGCCCCGGCGGCAACAATCTTGCCGTCTAGAATAAGCACACTGCCGGTTTCATCGAGACCGCGTGACGGATCAATGATGCGCGCATTTTCAAACAGAACCGCGCTCATGCTGCTTCTCCATTATTGGGATTACGGCGCGGATCGAGCAGGGCTTCCATAACGGCCATGCGCACGGCGACGCCCATTTCCACCTGCTGCTGAATGACGCTTTGTGGGCCATCGGCGACATCGGAAGCAATTTCAACGCCGCGGTTCATCGGGCCTGGATGCATCACAAGTGCATCAGGCTTTGCATATTTCAGCTTTTCCTTGTCGAGGCCGTAGAAGCGGAAATATTCACGCACCGAAGGCACGAAGGACCCGGCCATGCGTTCGCGTTGCAAGCGCAGCATCATGACCACATCAGCATCTTTCAGGCCTTCTTCCATCGAGTTGAAGACTTCGACACTCATATCCGCCATGCCGGAAGGCAGAAGTGTGGATGGCGCGACGACACGAACGCGCGCGCCGAGAGCATTGAGAAGCAGAATGTTGGAGCGCGCCACGCGGGAGTGGAGCACGTCGCCGCAAATGGCGACAATCAGGTTTTCGATCTGGCCCTTGGCGCGACGGATCGTCAGCGCATCGAGCAGAGCCTGTGTGGGATGTTCATGCGCGCCGTCGCCCGCATTGACGACCGAGCATCCGACCTTCTGGGCGAGCAGGGCGGCGGCACCGGCAGAGGCGTGACGGATGACCAGAATATCCGGTTGCATCGCGTTCAGTGTCATCGCCGTATCGATGAGCGTTTCGCCCTTCTTGACCGACGAATTGCCGACTGACATGTTCATCACATCGGCACCGAGCCGTTTACCAGCCAGTTCGAACGAAGACTGCGTTCGCGTCGATGCTTCGAAGAAAAGATTGATTTGCGTGCGACCGCGCAGCACGGACTTTTTCTTCTCTGGTTGCCGGGATACGGCGATTTCCTGATCGGCTAGATCGAGGAGGCAGAGAATGTCCAGGGGCGATAGCCCCTTGATGCCAAGCAGGTGGCGGTGAGGGAAAAGCGGAGAGACCGGTTCTTTTATCATGGCAAGTCACCCGTATAGGACCATGCGGCGGGTTCCGCAACCGTCCTTAGTGTCTAATCCAAAAGTCACCATGCCGGTCTGCAAATGGCAATTTCTGCGCTTCCGGTGCTCGCGTACTTTAATGTACGCTGCGCTCCGGTTCTCGAAATCACCATTTTCGCCACGGCCTGCCGCTTTTTTAATTCAGACACTTATAACGGCACACGCCGATTCCCCAAGAAAAACCTGTGCCGTTCGGGCGACAAATTCGGGAATGCATGGCAAATTTTTAGCAAATGCGGTGCAAGACGGTTAAGTTGAACAAAACGAACACACGGAATGAGCTTTTGAAAACGCACGAAGTCACCAACCAGACGCCGCCCATGACGGGCACGAATGCATATCTGGGCGATCCGCTTCTGATGCAGATTGCGGCTCGTTTTCCAAAAGAGCTTCACAATGAGCTGGAACAGACAGGGCGTTTCGTGCAGTCGGCGGAAGCGCAGGATCTGGCGCGGCTCGCCAATACGGAACTGCCAAAGCTGCGCACCCATGACCGGCAGGGCAATCGGATCGATCTTGTCGAATATCACCCGGCCTATCATGCGCTGATGCGCCGTTCCATTGCGCATGGCCTGCATTGCTCGATCTGGGAGGACAATCCGGCAGAAACCGGCCGCCGTCATCAGGCCCGCGCCGCACGCTTTTATCTGACCGCACAGCTTGAGGCAGGGCATCTTTGCCCGCTGACCATGACAAGCGCCTCGCTTGCGGCAGTCATGGGCGCGCCGGAAATTTATAAGGAATGGTCGGCTGGGGTCCTGTCGCGCAAATACGACTTTTCGCAAAAGCCCGCGCTGAGCAAAAACGGCGTCACGCTCGGTATGGGCATGACGGAAAAGCAGGGCGGCACGGATGTGCGCACCAACACCACCCGCGCGACAGTCAATGAAGATGGCACTTATACGATCACCGGGCATAAATGGTTCATGTCCGCGCCGATGTCGGATGCGTTTCTGGTTTTGGCGCAGGTCGATGAGCAGCTTTCCTGCTTTCTTGTTCCGCGCCTCACTTCGGAAGGCAAAGGCAACGGCTTTGCCTTCCAGCGTCTCAAGGACAAGCTCGGCAACAAGTCCAATGCTTCGTCGGAAGTCGAGTTTGACGGCGCTATCGGTTACCTGATCGGCAATCCGGGCGAGGGCGTTAAAACCATCATGGACATGGTCACGCTGACGCGGCTCGATTGTGCCGTTGCATCGGCAGGCCTGATGCGTTCCGGTCTGGCTGAAGCCGTGCACCATTGCCGCCATCGCGAGGTCTTCGGCAAGCCGCTGATCGAACAGCCTTTGATGAGCCGCGTTCTGGCCGATATGGCGCTGGACGTCGCCGGAGCTACTGCTCTTTCCATGCGTCTTGCCCGCGCTTTCGATATGGCGGCAGGTGATCGCGCCGAAGCCGCTTTCGCCCGCTGCATGACCCCTGTGGTCAAATATTGGGTATGCAAGATCGCGCCTGCAGTGCTCTATGAAGCCATGGAGTGCCTTGGCGGCAATGGCTATATCGAAGAGGGCAATCTGGCGCGCGCCTATCGCGAAGCACCGGTCAATGCGATCTGGGAAGGCTCCGGCAATGTCATGGCGCTGGACGTGGCGCGTGTTCTGTCGCGTGCGCCCGGTCTGTTTGACGAAGTGCTGGAATGGATCGGCGGTCAGCTTGGCCCGCGCGGGCAGGGTACTATCGATGTTCTGCGCGCTGCCTTGCAGCTGACGGAGACCGATCAGGGCGTTGCGCGACTTCTGACGGAGCAGCTTGCCTATGCAGCCGCGGCTGCAGAGTTGCGCCAGCTTGGCGCAGACGATATCGCCGACGCTTTCATCGAAACGCGCCTTGGCGGCCAATGGCGCAGCACCTATGGCATGCTCGATGCGCGCCATGATGCAATGCGCATTCTCGACCAGCTTTATCCGGCGTCATAATCATCGTCTGCTTCCGACCGCCTGATCAGATGCAGGCGGTCGAGCGCGCCTTGGAGAATGAAAGCGGCAGCAGCCGAATCGATACGTTCGGCCCGCTTGCCGCGGGAAACATCCATGCCGATCAGCGCGCGTTCGGCGGCAACGGTGGATAGCCGTTCATCCCAGAACACGAAAGGCAGGTCGGTGAGCGGCTGCATAGTCCGCACGAAAGCGCGCGTCGCCTGAACACGGGGGCCAGAGGTGCCGTCCATGTTCATTGGCAAGCCGATCACGATCACGCCGACCTTATCCGCCTCCAGCGCTTTCAAAAGCGCTTGCGCATCCAGCGTGAATTTAACGCGCTTGATGACGGGACGCGGATTGGCAAAGGAAAACCCCAGGTCAGAAACGGCAAGCCCAATGGTCTTGGTGCCAAGGTCCAGTCCGGCAATCGTTTGACCGGGCTTCAGCAGGGCCGGGATTTCCTCGATTTCAACGACAGCCATAAGTCCTCATCGGAATTTGAAGGGTCTTCATATTGCTTTCAACTTTATCGGCGTCATATCTGTTCTCAACCCGGAAATCGAGATCGAAGGAGAATCTTCATGAAACTGACCTGGCTCGGCCACGCCGCCTTCCGCATTGAAACCGCACAAGCGGTCATCCTCATCGATCCGTTCCTGAACGGCAATCCCGGTGCAAAAGGCATCGATTTCAAGGAAGCGACCAAGGGCGTCACCCACATCGCACTGACCCACGGCCACGGCGATCACATCGGCGACACCGTTGCCATCGCCAAGGAACACGGCGCAACCGTCATCGCCAACGCTGACCTCGCAGCATGGCTTGGCAGTCAGGGCGTGGAAAAGCTCGACGCGGGCAATACCGGCGGCACGCAGGCGCATGACGGCTTCACGGTCACCTTTGTCAATGCACTGCATTCTTCGGCCTTTCTAACCGAAAACGGTGTTTCGCAGGCGCTTGGCAATCCGAACGGTCTGGTGCTCCACTTCCAGGACGACGCGACGCTTTATCATATGGGCGATACGGATATTTTCTCCGACATGGCGCTCATCAACGAGCTGCACCAGCCTGAAATCGGCATCGTGCCGATTGGTGACCGCTTCACCATGGGCGGCGCGGTGGCGGCTCTGGCCTGCCAGCGTTACTTCAACTTCAAGACCGTGCTGCCATGCCATTACGGCTCGTTCCCGATCATCGACCAGACTGCGGACAAGTTCGTGGCCGGCATGGCCGATCACCCGGTCACGAAGGTTGTGGCCGACCCGGCGGGAACGGTTCACACGTTCTGAGTAGGATTTGGCGCGCAAGAAATGTTGCGCTTCAACAATCGCCCCGTTATAGCCGTAGCAAAGAACCTTCAGGGTGGCGGTTCGCCGCCCTGATCCAGCATTTGCGGAGAACAGAATGTCCGTCGATATTTCCACCGTCAAACGCGTCGCGCATCTCGCGCGCATCGCCGTCAGCGAAGACGATGCCGAACGCATGACCGGTGAACTCAATGCAATTCTGGGCTTTGTCGAGCAATTGAACGAAGTCAATGTGGACGGTGTAGAGCCGATGACCTCGGTAACGCCGATGAAGATGCGTCTTCGCGATGACAAGGTCACCGATGGCGGCATCGCCGACGCGGTGGTTGCCAATGCGCCGGTCACGGAAGACAATTTCTTCGTCGTTCCGAAGGTCGTGGAGTAAGCCATGGCCGTTCGGGTTTCGATCGAGACCCCGTTGCACGACGATGTGCGCGAGCTGGTGGAGCACCTGAACGCGCATATGTTGCCGCTGTCACCACTGGAATTCCAGTTCAAGATGACGGTCGAGCAGATGGCGGAGCCGGACACGACGGTTTTCGTGGCGCGCGATGAGACGGGCAGGGCTGTCGGTTGCGGCGCTTTGAAGATGCACGAAGACGGCACCGGTGAACTCAAGCGCATGTTCACCCGTCCGGAGGTGCGCGGCCAACGTGTGGGGTCCGCTCTCGTCGATGCGATTGTCGGGCTGGCCCATGCGAAAAATGTTTCGCGCCTTGTGCTTGAAACCGGAACAGGTCCCGGTTTTGCCGGTGCCTGGCGGCTTTATGAGAATTCGGGTTTTACGCGCTGCGGTGTGGTTCTGGATTATCCGGACTCCGAATACAGCGCCTTTTTTGAAAAGCGTCTCTCCAAGGCGCACTGACAGGATTTGACGATGAGCGAACTGACCGCACTGACCATTGCCGAAGCGCGCGACAAGCTGAAGGCCAAGGCCATCACCGCGACCGAGCTGACCGATGCCTATCTTGCCGCTATCGACGCCGCCAATGAAGCCATCAATGCCTATGTGGCGGTTACGCATGATCAGGCGCGCTCCATGGCCAAGGCTTCGGATGAACGCATCGCCAAGGGCCAAGCGGGGACGCTCGAAGGCATTCCGCTCGGCGTGAAAGACCTGTTCGCGACCAAGGGCGTGCATACGCAGGCTTGCTCGCACATTCTCGACGGTTTCAAGCCGGAATATGAATCGACCGTGACTGCCAATCTGTGGGCCGATGGCGCGGTCATGCTGGGCAAGCTTAACATGGACGAATTCGCCATGGGCTCGTCCAACGAAACCTCCTATTACGGCGCGGTCAAGAACCCATGGCGCGCCAAGGGCTCCAATGCCGATCTCGTGCCCGGCGGTTCGTCCGGCGGTTCGGCTGCTGCTGTCGCCGCCCAACTTTGCGCCGGTGCCACCGCAACCGATACGGGCGGCTCCATCCGCCAGCCTGCCGCCTTCACCGGCACGGTCGGTATCAAGCCGACCTATGGCCGCGTGTCGCGTTGGGGCACGGTTGCTTTCGCCTCGTCGCTCGATCAGGCTGGCCCGATTGCCCGTGACGTGCGCGATGCCGCTATTCTGCTGAAGTCCATGGCTTCGCTCGACCTAAAGGACACCACCTCGGTCGATCTGCCGGTGCCCGATTATGAAGCAGCCATCGGCAAGTCGCTGAAGGGCATCAAGATCGGCATTCCGCGGGAATATCGCGTCGATGGCATGCCGGGCGAAATCGAAGAACTTTGGCAGAAGGGCATTCAGTATCTGAAGGATGCAGGTGCGGAAATCGTCGATATTTCGCTGCCGCATACGAAATATGCGCTGCCTGCCTATTACATCGTCGCACCGGCAGAAGCTTCGTCAAACCTCGCGCGCTATGACGGCGTGCGCTATGGCCTGCGCGTGCCCGGCAAGGACATTGCCGATATGTATGAGCAGACCCGCGCAGCTGGTTTCGGCAAGGAAGTGAAGCGCCGCATCGTGATCGGCACCTATGTGCTGTCTGCTGGCTATTATGACGCCTATTATCTGCGCGCTCAGAAGGTTCGCACGCTGATCAAGAAGGATTTCGAGGACGTTTTCGCCAAGGGCGTGCACGCAATTCTCACGCCTGCGACGCCGTCGGCAGCTTTCGGCCTTGCGGACGAAGACCTCGCCAACGATCCGGTCAAGATGTACCTCAACGACATCTTCACCGTGACGGTAAACATGGCCGGTCTTCCGGGCATTGCAGTGCCTGCTGGTATCAACGGGCAGGGCTTGCCACTTGGCCTTCAGCTGATCGGTCGCCCGTTCGAGGAAGAAACGCTGTTCCAGACAGCCCATGCCATCGAGCAGGCGGCCGGGCGCTTTACCCCGGCCAAATGGTGGTAAAAGTTGACGTTCTTATTCGCCGGGGCTCCCCCGGCGAATTTGTTTTTATAGCCGAGCTTGCGGTCAGGGCATGGGAAATTCCGGCCAAAAGCGCGCCGCTAAGCGATCAGCGTCGCGCAGAGCTGGAATCGAATTTTCTTCGCTATCTGCATGAGAATGCCGATGGCGTTCTTGTAGCAGAAGCAAACGGGAAAATTCTCGGCTGGGGCGCTCGCGTTCCCGGTAGCAACTATATCGCTGATCTCTGGATCGATCCGCCCTATCACGGACAGGGCATCGGCGGAGGTATACTCGATGCGCTGATGGCGCAAATTCTGCTGGATGGCTTCGATTCAGCAACGATCGGCACGCATGCCGATAATCTCCCGGCCATTGGTCTTTATGAGAAAATGGGCTTCCGCATCGAGTGGCGGGGCGAAGAAGATTCCGTCAGCATGGGGCGCGTCGTTGAAAAAGTGCGAATGCGCGCAACGCTTTAAACCATCCTCGGTTGCCGAACAGGCCCGCGCGCCTATCCTTCTAAAGAGAACCAGATTTTAGAGGAGGAGGGCTATCATGTGGATCATGCTGACGGATGTGAGCGGCGAAAAACTCGCAATCAACTTCAACCACGTTCTATCCTACAATGCCTATGGCACCGGCACGCGTATTCTGACGATGAGTGCCGATCAGACTTTCTTTGTCAAAGAATCACTGGAGGATATCGAGTCGCGACTGGGTATCGACGCGAAAGCATAAACATCAGTCTTTTCAAATCATTGGAATATCAGGCTCAGATATGAAAAGAGCGGCGGCTGGCCGGAACCAGCGTGCCGCTCTATCCGTGTTGAGCGTCGTCTAGATGTCGAGTTCTTCCACGAAGGCGGCGCGATCCGTGATAAAGCGGAAGCGGGCTTCAGGCTTGGTTCCCATCAGCTCATCGACGGTATTGCGGGTTTCATCGACATAATCTTCATCCACCTGCACCCGCAGCAATGTGCGCTTCTTCGGGTCCATCGTGGTTTCCTTCAACTGCTCGGCGCGCATTTCACCAAGACCTTTGAAGCGACCGATTTCCACCTTGCCGCGTCCGGTAAACATGGTGCGCAACAATTCGTCCTTATGGGCGTCGTCACGCGCATAGGCGGTCTTGCCGCCCTGACTCAGACGGTAAAGGGGCGGCACGGCCAGATAAAGATGGCCGTTGCGGATCAGTTCTGGCATTTCCTGATAGAAGAAAGTGATCAAAAGCGATGCGATATGCGCCCCGTCCACGTCAGCATCCGTCATGATGATCACGCGGTCATAGCGCAGATCGTCTTCGCGATAATTCTTCCGCGTGCCGCTGCCAAGCGCCTGAATAAGATCGGCAATTTGCTGGTTGGCGGTCAGCTTCTCACGGCCTGCACTGGCGACGTTGAGAATCTTGCCGCGCAGCGGCAGGATCGCCTGCGTGGCGCGGTTACGCGCCTGCTTGGCCGAACCGCCTGCCGAGTCACCCTCGACGATGAACAGCTCGGCACCCGCTGCCGCATTCTGCGTGCAATCGGCCAGCTTGCCGGGCAGGCGCAGTTTGCGTGTCGCACTCTTGCGGACTGTTTCCTTTTCCTGTCGACGGCGCAGGCGTTCTTCCGCCCGGTCCACCACCCAGTCGAGCAGGCGCGAAGCTTCCTGCGGCGAGGCTGCCAGCCAATGGTCAAACGGATCGCGGATCGCATTTTCCACGATGCGCTGCGCTTCCACCGTCGCCAGCTTGTCCTTGGTCTGGCCAACGAATTCCGGCTCGCGGATGAACACCGACAACATGCCCGCCGCCGAAACCATCACGTCATCCGTCGTGATGATCGAAGCACGCTTGTTATTGGTCAGCTCCGCATAGGCCTTGAGACCGCGCGTCAGCGCAATGCGCAGACCGGCCTCATGCGTGCCGCCGTCGGCGGTCGGAATCGTATTACAATAGGAATGGACAAAGCCGTCGCCGCCGAACCATGTGACCGCCCATTCAACGGCTCCATGTCCGCCTTGCTTTTCGGTCTTGCCGGCAAAAAGCTCGCGCGTAACCTGATGTTCCTTGCCGAGCGACGCCTGAAGATAATCCTTCAGGCCACCGGGGAAATGGAAAACGGCCTTTTCAGGCGTTTCCTTTTTCGGGTCGAGCAGCGAAGGATCGCAGTTCCAGCGGATTTCAACACCGCCGAACAGATAGGCCTTCGACCGCGCCATACGATAAAGCCGGTGCGGATCGAAATGCGCCGTCTTGCCGAAAATATCCGGGTCCGGATGAAAGCGAACACGCGTGCCACGACGATTGTGCACTTCGCCTGCATCTTCCAGCCCGCCCTGCGGAATACCGCGCGAAAAGCGCTGGCGATAGAGGCGACGATTGCGCGCGACTTCCACTTCCAGCACGTCGGACAGCGCGTTGACCACCGAGACACCGACGCCGTGCAGGCCGCCCGATGTTTCATAGGCCTTGCCGTCGAACTTGCCGCCCGCATGGAGCTTGGTCATGATGACTTCGAGTGTCGACTTTCCCGGCACCTGTGGGTGCTCCTCAACCGGAATGCCGCGCCCGTTATCCGAAACGGTGATGAAACCTTCAGCATCAAGGCTGACTTCAATGAAGTTTGCGTGGCCTGCAACCGCTTCGTCCATCGAGTTATCGATGACTTCCGCGAACAGGTGATGCAGCGCCTTTTCATCGGTGCCGCCGATATACATGCCGGGGCGCAGGCGCACCGGCTCCAGTCCCTCGAGAACGCGGATGGACGAGGCGTTGTAATCATCGCCGCCGGATGAAACCGGCGGGGCCTTGGTCGCAACCGGTTTTGCGGCCTGGGAAGCAGGTGCAGAAGGCAACGGCGTTGCCACAGGCGGCGCGACGGGTTGGGGCGCGGCGCTCTTTTCACTACGCCGTTCCACCTGCCGTTCAACTTGCCTCTCTCGAGCATTGTTCACCACTCTTGAAAAGAGATCGTTGCTGTCGTCCATCTTTGCCCGATAATCTCTCTGTCAGAATTTCAGGAAGGACCATGCGGCTTGCTGCCCCGGCATGGACCGCAAATATACTGTCTGCGAATCACCCGAATGATGCCATGCGCAGCCATGAAAGGCGAATGAAGTTCGCCTTACGTTCCAGTTTCGCACGGCTTTATCAAAGGTTTTCGTGTGATGTTGGGTCGGTCTGCACTAGAAACAAGGCGAAAGTCAAACAAGCGGTCGTTCATTCGATAAATATGATGGAAACGGGGCCGTTGTTGGCCTACAGCGGACAAACGAGCATTTAGAAGAAATTGTGAGCGGGAAATGCAGGGCAGCGCGGCAGGCGGCGTGGAAGCGCATGTAAAAGGCATGGCCATTATGGTCGTCTCGGTGCTGATGCTGCCGCTGATGGACGCCATCGGCAAATGGCTGGCCATGATGGACAACATGCCTCCGGCTACCGTCACATTCATGCGTTTTTTCGTGCAAAGCGGACTCATGTTTGTCATTCTGCTGGTGGCGGGCGGTGGTGTTGCAGCCCTTCGCACCCAGCATTTGACGGGCAATCTTATACGCGGTGTGCTGATGGGCTTCGGCGGCCTGTGCTTCTTCACAGCGGTCAAATATATGCCGCTGGCAGACGCCATGGCTGTTTTCTTCGCGGAGCCGCTCATCCTCACGCTGCTTTCGGCGATCTTCCTCAAGGAGAAAGTCGGCTGGCGGCGTTTCAGCGCGGTCGGCATCGGCCTCATCGGGACGATGATCGTCATCCAGCCAAGCTTCGAGATTTTCGGCGCAGTCTCGCTGCTGCCGCTGGCGACGGCAGTGACATTCGCGATCTATCTGATCCTGAACCGCAAACTCGGCGCGAAGGAAAGCCCGCTCGTCATGCAGTTATATGCCGGTATCGGCGGATGGATGTTTGCAGGCTTTGCGATGCTCATCGGCCCGTCCATGGGATTTGCAGATCTGAGCTTCGGCTTACCCAATGGTTTCCAGCCCTGGCTGCTCTTGCTGCTTCTGGGCAGTATCGGCACGGTCAGTCACCTTATGGTCGTGCACGCCTTCAAACTGGCGCCAGCCTCGATGCTGGCCCCGTTTCAATATCTGGAAATCGTGAATGCCGTTCTGGTCGGGCTGATCGTCTTCGGCGATTTTCCAACGCCGTCCAAATGGTTCGGCATCGCGATTATCATCGGCTCAGGCTTCTATGTCTTCATGCGCGAGCGCAAGCTGAAGGTCGAAGCCTGACGCTTATTTTATCACGCGTGGGCCGAATACATTCTCAAAGGCTTTGCCAAGCGCCACGTCCATGTCGCCCAAGGTCACCGGCAAGCCAAGATCGACAAGGCTGGTGACGCCGTGTTCGGAAATGCCGCACGGCACGATGCCGCCATAATGGCCGAGATCAGGCTCGACATTGATGGCGATGCCGTGAAAGCTGACCCAGCGGCGCAGACGAATGCCGATAGCGGCGATCTTGTCCTCGCACATATCGCCATTGGCAAGGCGCGGCTTTTCAGGGCGCATCACCCACACGCCAACGCGATCTTCGCGACGCTCGCCCTTGACGTTGAATTCGGCGAGGCTTTCAATGATCCATTGTTCCAATGCCGCCACGAAAGCGCGCACATCTTCGCGCCGGCGCTTCAAATCCAGCATCACATAGGCCACACGCTGGCCGGGGCCGTGATAGGTATATTCGCCGCCGCGGCCAGTGTTGAACACCGGCAAACTGTCCGGCGTCAGTAAATCTTCCGCCCGCGCGCTCGTGCCCGCCGTATAAAGGGGAGGGTGCTCTACCAGCCAGACAAGTTCATTCGCCGTGCCTTCACGAATGGCCTGCACCCGCGCCTCCATGAAGGCAAGCGCTTCCTCGTAATCGGTAAGCCCCTCTGCCACGAGCCATTCCACCGGCGGCGCATCGGCGTCCACAGGCAGAAACTGCACGTTGAGCGCGTCTCGTTGCGGCTTGGAGGAATTATCCATAAGTGAGGCAGAATTGGTCATGATGGCAGCATATGGCGGTTTTCAGCGCCCGTTTCCAGATGTCAAAATGCCTCTGCTCTTCACTGAACCGCGAGCGGCACTTCCGTTTCGCAGCGATTGCGGCCAGCCTGCTTGGCCCGATAGAGCGCCTGATCAGCGGCATCGACCAGATGCGTATAGTCTGGATGGCCGTTGAAAGTCGCAATGCCGATGGAAAGTGTCACCGTATCCAGTGTACCATTTGTCAGGTTGAACTTCTGCTGCTGCACCAGCTCGCGCAGCTCTTCACCGATCGCAAAGGCTCTGTGTTCATCGGTTTCGACAAGCGCGACGAGAAATTCTTCGCCACCATAGCGGAAGACAAAATCTCCCGGGCGGCAATGGGCCAGAATCGTTTCCGCGACCTGCTGCAGTATGGCGTCGCCACCACTATGGCCATGCGTGTCGTTGATCCGTTTGAAGTGGTCGATATCAACCATCAGAATGCTGAGATCGAGTCCTTTCTGCGAGGCCATGCGGATTTCGCGCGTCAGAATGGGCGGCAGGAAACGGCGATTCAGCGCACGCGTCAGCGGGTCGCGGCCGGTCTCCATCGTTGCCGCCGCCTGAAACAGTTCCGCCAGCAGAAACTTTGCTTCGCCGATTCGGGTCTGGAACTCGGTCATGATCGCCGCAAGTCCGGCGGCGTCACTTTTGCGGGCAGAAGTCAGGGCGGGCAGCAACTCGTAATCTATCTGATTGACGGTCTGACGCAGGCGCTCAAGCGTTGTCGAACCCGAGAACAGCATGTCGGCCTTGTGCTGCAGCCAAAGACCGAAATCTGAGCTCCCAAGCGAGAGGAGGGGGCTGTCGCTGTTGCCATAAAGATTGAACAGCAGGGACTGGCTCCACTCCATCAGCGCCGCGCGCTGCGATTCCCGTTCCAGCGGAATGTCGTGGCTCAGCGTGAAGGCGCGATAAGCTTCGTCGGTCTGGGCGCTTTTACGGGCGTCTTTCACAAAGGCCTGGCTCATGATCTCGATAGCGATATCGACCGCATTGCTGACATGCACGATCAGTCGCGCCAGCGCATTACGCTCCAGAACGCTGTTCTTCAACTGGCGGATGATCTCATTCTTCAGCAGCCGCGCGCCTTGCATGACGACGTGGATCGGCACTTGAATGCGGGCGTGAACCTCGCCGATCTTGCGTTGTTCCTGTACGAAAGCAGCCACATCCGTCGGGCGGCTCACCAAAAGATGCACAAGCCAGTCACGCAGCGAATGTTGCAGGCGGTCGTGAACGATGGTCTGGGAAAGAAAGGCTGCCGCTTCACGGTTTTGCATGAGACGGCTGTAGAAGATTTCCACGAAATCCTGCTTGTGCCGCTCGACCAGATCCGACAGCAGCATAGACTGTTCCTCGGGCAGATGCGAGACCAGCTCCACCCATTCCTCTTCCGTCGCACCAAGACCCGTTTGAGATCCCCACCGCGTTGCATCGTTCAACAAGGCTGCACCACCCATATCCAAAATCCCGCAAAGTGCTGCCTAGTCCAGCAACCATCCTGAACCGAACAAAGACCAGGTTAAAATGGGAGCAAGATTCTGCAGCTTTCTTCAGGTTCTATAAGGTGTGCCGGGCGGAACTCAATGCCTATGTCGTCGCTGCGCGAATCTACTTGCAGATGGTGCCGGTGGGGGAATTTAAAGGCAACCTGAGGCGGGAAAAGCCACGATAGCATCATTTTCATGCCCTCGACTGGTTGATTTAATTTTTTCATATTTCATGGTAATTTACTGAAATATAAGAGGTAATTTGCTTTCATTTTAAAATCTGATAGTATTGCCGAGCATATTCAGCGTGCATTCATGTGGGAGACTTCATGATGCGTGCACCTGAAAAGGAGAAGCATAATGAAGAGCAACTTCACACGTTTTTCGTCTGGCAAGGCACTCTTGGCCGGAACGATTGGCGCGACATTTTTGATCGGCGCAATCGCACCCGCATCGGCTGCGCCGATGATGCCTTCGGCACCGGCTGCGGCCAACGAAAACATCCAGCAGGTCCGTGACCATCGCTGGAGAGGCCACGGGGGACACTGGAACGGATACCGTCCGGGACCGCGTCCAGGCTGGCACGGCGGCGGTTATCGTCCGGGTCCGGGCTATTGGAACGGCCATCGCGGCTATAACTCCTCCCGCCACGGTTATCGCCGTCACAGCGACGGCTGGTGGTATCCGCTGGCGGCCTTCGGTGCGGGCGCAATCATCGGCGGGGCTATCGCCGCTCCCCCGCCTCCACCTCCGCCGGTCTACCGCGCGCCTGTTTATAACAGCAGCGCGCATATCCAGTGGTGCTATGACCGCTATCGGTCTTACCGGAGCTCGGACAATACGTTCCAACCTTATAACGGACCGCGTCAGCAGTGTTACTCACCGTATCGCTGATAGATTCGGCCTGAATGAGCACAAAGCCGCTTTGAAGGGCGGCTTTTCTTTTGCAAAAAGGGACTGAAAACCATCAGCTTGCGCTGATTGATACCCCGCTCATTTCTCTATGGCGCTGGATTACGTGCAGTTGACAGGATTTTTTGAATTTATGTTGGAGAAACCTGATTTTATGGTGTTGACCATTCGAAAACTCGCCCTTATGTTCCGCCGCACTTCCAGGGACGATTTGTTCCTCAGGGAGCGCGTAGCTCAGCCGGTAGAGCAACTGACTTTTAATCAGTAGGTCCAGGGTTCGAATCCCTGCGCGCTCACCAAAATCAATCACTTAGCACCTGTTTTTTATCGCCCATTTTACAGCCTAGACGATTTTTTACGTCTCGATGCTAAATCGTTCCCTTTCTGATCGCTTCATGTTGGTTTCCACGTAGAAATGAGCCGGTACAGGCCTCGCTCTTCGTATCCGCTTCCAGCCAGAGGGCAGCCGGTATCAGGGCGCGATTCGTAATATGATCGGCCTGCTGTCCAGCGAGAATATCGAAGCATTCGCTGCGCTGGTTGGCTCCGCAGGAATGGTACCGATCTTTACCGGCGTCGGCACGATGGATTTGGCCGATCCGGCTACCTTCGGCATTCGGGACCCGAACGGGCAGTCTTGGCAAGCTGGCGGCGCTGACCTTGGCGGCGAACCAAATTCTAAATACGGATGGGTCTGGAAATCTCACTCAATCGGATATCACGGCAGCGGCGCTTGCTCTGCTGGCTCTTGCTGGTGCTGCGGATAAATTTCCCTACTTCACAGAAACAAATACGGCGGCTCTCGCTGACCTTACTTCGCAAGCCCGTACAATGCTTGCGAGCACAACGCCCGCTGTCCCTTCGCTGGGATATACCCCAATCGATTACGCTGGCGATACGAGCTTAACCGGAACTTTTAAGACGAGTGGAAGGTTTTACGTCGGCAGTATTCTGCCTGTATCTACGCCTGAAACTGGCACCCCAGCAATTCAGGGGCAGGCGGTCGCTGGGTCACATTCCGCTGCAATGTTCTTTTATGATAATGCTAGCATGTATGTGGTGGGGCTTTACAAGAGCGGGTATGGCCTATCAGGCGGCATTCGCGGCGATGGCGCAAACGGGGTGCAATTCCTCACGTCATCCGACTATCGATTGAAATACGATGTCGAGCCGTTGGTGACATTTAGCATTGGCCAGACCGATTTTCGAAGAGCTAGGCCCTGCCTTGCTGCGCGTTATGGCGTTCCGCCCAGTACGTCACAAATGAATTGGCGGTGAAGGCGAGTTTGTGCATGGCTTCGTCGCTCATGAACTTCAGCAGTCCGCCCCGCATGCGGTTTCGGGAGTGAAGGATGAGACTGCTATCGTTGGCGTTGCCAAAGACAAAGACAAAGACAAAGACAAAGACGGCAATATCGTCGCTGAAAACATCATGGAAGCGCAATGTCCTAAAGGCGCGACGTGGACCGAGACAGGCGTCACAGCAGACCTTACAGCAGCGGTACAGGAAAAATGGCGACTGATCTGTTTGGCGAGGAGCGAGCGGTTGAGGTGCGGGGCTCCCTACTATTCTCTGATGGCTTCGATTGAGCCTGTAATTGGAGCCTGCCTCATTCCTTGCGGGCGCTTTTCGAACACGACGATGCTGTCGTAGGTAGTGATCGATTGTGTAGTCTTGGTGAACTCGGAAGGTAGAATAGCCTCGCGAGCATGGAAAGCATTAATGTCGTCTAAGCGATCCTTTACGAATTCCATGAAAGAACCAGGGCGCTTGAGACCGCCTTCGTATTCATCCCAATAGCAGGTGTGGGTATCTTCAACCATATAGCAACCGCGGGGAGATATCCGCGGATAAAGGTACTGGAAACTTGTTATCATATGGCGCATCTGATGGCTGCCATCGTCCAAAACCATATCGATATCCGGGTGTTTTGACAGGATCAGATCTAGAATAGCGGGATCGTCTTGGCTGCCGATAAAGATCTCGATGCCGGGTTGTTCATGTTCTTTGCAGGTGGGATCAATGTCGATACCAATGATTTTAGCTCCTAGCCCGAAATAATCCTTCCACATGGCGAGCGAACCACCACCAAACACTCCGATCTCAATAATTGTTGGAGCCTTATCCCTAAATCGATCAAAGTGATGCTCGTAAATGTCGAAATAATGCATCCACTTGTGCAGTCGCTTGCCGCTATTGTTGAGGAAATATTTATGTAGAAATCCGTCGGACATACTGGCTCTCCAATTTAGAGCCGAAACCGTCGCACAAGTCCTTCAATACGGCAATCTGCAATCGAGTTCCTGCTTTTTGAGATTAAAAGTCATGGATTCGAGCTCAAGGTGGGTCGACTGGCAATTCCACAACTGACAGTCGCCGCCCACTCAGGCGGCTTTTCTTTGCCGACGAGACCCCGTAAGCTCGTTTCCGACTCGAAGCTGGTGCTAGAGCGTAGACTCATAAACATTGCACCAGATGCGGACAGCGATGATCTTGACAGCTGCCAGGAAATTGGCAGGGTTCTTATCGTAACGTGTGGCGATGCCACGATAGTGTTTGATGCGATTAAAGAACCGCTCGACCAGATTTCTCTGGCGATATAGCCATGGCGAGAACGCGAAGACGTCCTTACGGTTGGATTTGGGAGGAATATTGGCCCAGATTTTCTGTTCTGCGGCTGTCTTCCGGATCGCATCGGTATCGTAAGCTTTGTCCGCAAGCAGCGTGCCGCCTGCCTTCATGCGTTCAATGAGACCCTCGGCCCGAGAGCAATCGGCAACCTGTCCGCCGGTCAGGCAAAGATTGACCGGGCGGCCTTGTGCATCAACAAGTGCGTGGATTTTGCTTGTGAGGCCGCCGCGGGAACGTCCCATGCAACCATCGTCGGCATCCCCCTTTTTCCCGTGGCTCCGTGCTGGTGAACACGAACACAGGTGCTATCGATCATCACGATATCGCCATCATAGGCCTCAGAGACAGCTTCCAGCAGCCGATCCCAGACACCGGCACGACGCCAGCGTACGAACCGATTGTAGCAGGTCGTTGCAATACCATAGCGTTCAGGGATTTCTGACCACGACGAGCCAGTGCGGAAGCGCCACAGGATGCCATTGAGGACCATGCGATCATCAACCCGGGGCACGCCACGAGGTTTGCAGGGCAACAGTGGCGCAATAATCGTCCATTCTCGTTCTGTCAGTTCATAGCGGCGAGGTGACATCAAAAACCTCCAAATCCGAGGCCTTTGAAACACTAATTCATTCAAATAACTAGCCTATTTATGAGTGCACGGCCTAGGCTCAGGACCTATTAATTCCGTCTGAGATGTGATTCACGTTCTCCGAGAAGGAGGCCTTGATGGGTGATTTGTTTGTGCTGAGCGAGCGCCAGATGGCGCGAATATCGCCGCATTTCCCGCTTTCGTATGGTGTTGCGCGGGTCGATGACCGGCGCGTGGTAAGCGGCATCGTCTATGTGATCAGGAACGGGCTGCAGTGGAAGGACGCGCCGGTTGGCTACGGTCCGCACAAGACGCTCTACAACCGCTTCATCCGCTGGAGCCGCCTTGGTGTTTTCGATCGTATCTTCTCCGGGCTTGCGGGCGAAGGGCCGAAACCCGAGCGCATCATGATCGACGCGACGCATCTGAAGGCCCACCGCACGGCAGCGAGCCTGCTTAAAAAGGGGATGTTCCCCGTCGTATCGGGCGAACCAAGGGCGGATTGAACTCGAAGCTCCACACCGTTTGCGACGGTGACGGACGGCCAATTATCCTGCACCTGTCGGAAGGCCAGATGAGCGATCACAAGGGCGCTCGTCTCGTGCTCGACGCGTTGCCTCCCGCCGATCACCTGACTGCCGATCGAGGATACGACAGCACTTGGTTCCGCGAGGAACTCGAAGCCAGAGGCATAGGCCCGTGCATCCCGTCCAGCCGGAGCCGCAAAGTTCCATTCGCCTACGACAAGGGCCTCTACCGTCAGCGCCACAAGGTCGAGAACCTGTTCGCTAAGCTCAAGGACTGGAGGCGCATCGCCACACGCTACGACCGATGCGCCCATACGTTCTTCTCAGCCATCTGCATCGCAGCCGCAGTCATCTTCTGGCTTTGATCAATGAGTCCTGAGCCTAGCGCGAGGGCACTGGAAACTATCCTTAATCCGATTCCAAAACCTCTCCAGTGCGCCGGTCGATCACGACGCGCATATCATCGTCTCGTCCATCCAAGCCTCGCACGACGTAGACATTTCGGCGCCTTGATACGCTTTCAACTTCCTCCATGCCTTCTCCACGTGCGATTCTTGCAGCTCGACGCTCACTAATACCCTCGCCGTAATCACGACCTTGACGGTCCATCCTACGATTGTCGTCTGGATTTACCTGGATGCCATTTGGTCCGATTTCGATGCTTTGGGCCTGCGATGGATCCGTGGACAGAAGTGTCATCAATATCGCCGCTGCGCTTACGGATAACTTATACATCGCAACAAATCCCTTTCTCCCGCCCGCATGCAAATGAACGCGCGCAGCCGCCCGCGGTTCCCGACCGTCCGGTCAACTCTCCTGACATGACGAACATTCTGTGATTGCGGTTAAGGCACCAGCAATCACCCCTTCCCAAGGACACCCCATGAACAAAACAACGTTCTTCGCGTATGCGAGGCGCGCCCCTTTTGGAGGGCGCTTAAGCCAAGCGCAGGTCGACGGCACGTCGACTATTCTGGCCAAAGCTGAGCGCCGAGGCCTGCCCGACGAGCAGACGGCTTAGGACGCCTCTTCCTCAGTCGCGGTCTGTGCGATCTGTTGAGCGCCACTGTCGATCTGCTGCGCCGCAAGGAAACCAAGCCAGACGGCAATCAGGCAGACGATGACCGAGATGCCGATATTCAGGAGGGCTTTGCCGGGCTGGCCGGCTCTCAAAAGATCCAGCGTTTGCAGGCTGAATGACGAAAAAGTGGTGAAGCCGCCGCAAACACCGACCATGAAGGCCAGGCGCCAGATCTCCGGTACGGCAAAGCGCCCTTGTTCGGGCGTCAGCGCGCCAAAAAAGGAAATCGCAAACGATCCCATTATATTGATGACGATTGTGCCCCAGGGCAAATCGCGACTGACTGGTAACATCAATAGAGCGAGCCAGTAACGCGCCACGCTTCCGATCGCTCCGCCGAGCGCCACCATGATGGTTGCTTGCATAATTCACCTGTCAAAATTGCGGAACGAAAGTACATGCTGGAGAAAGTCGGGCAAGGGACAACCCACAGCCCATTGCGTTCCTATTGTCAATTCGATCAGGAGTCATCAGCCAGAATCGGCGGTTTCGGGAGAACCCCATTCCCATCAAGCATGGCAATTATACAAAATTGCCGCACGGCCCGTCAACGCGACCGGGCTTCACAACCGTGCAACGCGATTCCGCAACGCATCGCTGATGCGATAAATAGTGGAGGCCGGCGCGGGGAGGGTACGTCGCATGAATGCGACTTTCTTCAGATAGCGATCAATTTTCCAGGTCGCCCAGGTTCCGCCGCGAAAATATGCAACATCGCCTGCTTTCAGCGTTTGGTGTTTTCCGTCGGCGTCGGTGACGTGCACTTCGCCTTCGAGAATATAAACCGTTTCATCCCAGCCAAAATACCAGCGGAATTCGCCAGCAGTGCAATCCCAAACCGCTGTAAAAGCTGCCCGGTCGCCACTGGAAGATTGCTCACATGAACGCGCCCGTGGCGACCCCTTTAGTATCCAATCGGGCTTAATCGGCGCGGGGGTCAATTCCATCTCGAATGCACTATCAGCGACGAGCGCTGGCTTCGCTGGCGTGTTGAAAATTTTGGGCTTAAAGACATTTGGCATTGTACGCGCCACCGCCATAACGGCCGTCGCCAGCATGAATTTCCAGGCCATGAAATCCCCCATGAGTAATGGCCTGTTCTTAACGGCAAATCGTCGGAAAAGTATTAATTCCCGCACGAAAATTGGTGCGGGATACAACCGGAAATTTCAAGCCAAGCTTTCCTTCGAATGTACTTCAATTTTATTGAATGCAATGAGTTTCTAAACAATGAAAATGAAACAGAACCTGTGATAAATGTGACCACGGACCTCCTGAGAGCAGGGGAGTTGACAGATCGATTCCGATAAGAGGCGCACGAATTATGAGCCAGACGAAGCTATTTTCTCCTTTGGAAGTGGGCGGTTTGCATCTGAAAAACCGCATTGTGATTGCCCCTATGTGTCAGTACTCCGCCGAAGACGGCAAGACGACCGACTGGCACCTGATGCATCTGGGTAATCTGGCACAGTCCGGGGCAGGGCTATTGACCATTGAGGCAACGGCGGTTAGCCCAGAAGGCAGGATCAGCTATGCGGATGTCGGGCTTTATTCCGATGAAACGGAGGCCGCATTGGAGCGGACGCTTAATGGTGTTCGTCGCTGGTCATCCATGCCTATCGCCATACAGCTAGCCCATGCAGGCAGAAAGGCATCCACCGATCTGCCGTGGAAAGGCGGACGCCAGATTGCGCCGCAGCGCGAGAATGGCTGGCAGACCATCGCGCCATCTGCTGTGGCGTTCAATTCCGCGGACAATGCTCCGACAGCGATGGACAAAGACGAGCTGAAGCGCATCCGCGATGCATTTGCAAGCGCTGCACAACGCTCGGCACAGCTGGGTCTGGATGCGATCCAGGTTCACGGCGCACACGGCTATCTTCTGCATGAATTCCTGTCACCGCTTTCGAACAAGCGCGACGACGAATATGGCGGTTCGCTGGAAAACCGTCTGCGTTTTCCACTGGAAGTGTTCGACGCGGTTCGTGAAGCATTTCCGGCAGATCGTCCGGTGACGATGCGTGTTTCCGGAACGGACTGGGTCGAACGCGGTTGGGATATCGAGCAGACCGTGGCGTTCTCGCAAGCTTTGGCCGCAAGAGGTTGCGCAGCAATCCATGTTTCGAGTGGCGGACTTGATGCGGGCCAGAAAATTCCGGTCGGTCCGAGCTATCAGGTGCCGCTGGCGCGCGCTGTAAAGGCGGCCGTCAATATTCCAGTCGTTGCTGTGGGGCTCATCACGGATTTCGAACAGGCCGAAGCGATACTGTCCACAGGGGATGCGGATATGATCGGACTTGCCCGGACGATCCTTTATGATCCGCGCTGGCCTTGGCACGCTGCAGCGCATTTCGGAGAAACGATTGAGGCGGCACCGCAGTTTCTGCGTTCACAGCCACGGCAGTTCCGCAATCTGTTCACACAGATGAGCTGGTAGGTTTTACTGACTTGATCCCAGAGGGGCAGCCAAGTGGCACCCCTCTGAAAAACTGGGCGATGTGAGTTGAAATGTCTGCCGACCTGCAAAGTTAAAATGTCGGCTTGTTGTTATCGCTTGCAAGTCGCACTTCAAGCTAGAACCCACCCCGGTGGAAAAGCTATCCCAAGTGCATCATGCCGTTGATGAGGCATATCTGATTATGCTGGTTCCTGCAAAAGGGAGGCGAACACTTCAGCGGGTGTCTTGAATCCAAGACACTTGCGCGGGGTTG
>NZ_JAELXQ010000022.1 GCF_016427605.1 Ochrobactrum sp. Q0168
GCCGCCGCCCCAGCCGCCGCCACGACCACCGGAGCCACCGCTTGAATTGGTGTTGATCGTCATGCCCAGCCATTCATAGCGACCGGGGCCGATCTTGCGTCCAAAAATCGGGGCAAGCACGGCGAAGCCGAAACCGCCGAAGAAGATCAGGCACCAGAAGGCGATGAAGATGACGGCGACCCAGTCCACATCGTCTGCGCTGGTTTGCGCATTGCGCTTGGCGCGGGCTTCAAGTTCGGCTGCATCGCCGGAGAGAACGGAGAGAATGCCATCGACGCCCTGCACGATGCCGCCGCTATAATCGCCGGTGCGGAAGGCGGGAATGATGGTGCCATTGATGATAACGCTCGAAAGCGCATCGGTCATCGTGCCTTCAAGCCCGTAGCCGACCTCAATGCGTACCTTGCGGTCGTTCGGCGCGACAACGAGCAGGATGCCGTTGTTCTCCTGCTTCTGGCCAAGAGCCCAGATGCGGAACAGGCGGTTTGAATAGGATTCGATGTCCTCGCCATTGAGGCTCGGCACCGTCACCACCACAACCTGATCGGACGACTTGGCTTCGAAATCTGCCAGTTTCTGGGTCAACTGCTGACGCTCTGCCGGATCGATGATGCCCGCATTGTCGACCACGCGACCGGTGAGCGCGGGTGTTTGCTTTGCGGTATCCTGCGCATAGGCAACCGAGGTCGGTTGCAGCGTCAGGACAGCGGAAAACAGCAAAACGATGCATGCAAACAGGTATCGCGACCAGTGAAGGCCGCGATGATCACGCGAAAATGCTGTGCCCGCCGCCACGGAAGCGACCGTCAGTTAAACTTGACTTGCGGTGCTGCCTGGCTGCCAGCATCAGCGCTGAAGGTCTGCATCGGCTGGGCGTCGCGATACCAGATCCAGGTCCAGATCATGGTAGGCATGGTCCGCAACGTGGTGTTGTAGACGCGGACGGCCTCAATATAGTCGCGGCGTGCCACGGCGATGCGGTTTTCCGTACCTTCGAGCTGCGATTGCAGCGCGAGGAAGTTCTGGTTGGCCTTGAGGTCCGGATAACGCTCGACCACCACCATCAGGCGCGACAGCGCGCTGGTGAGATTGGCCTGATTGTCCTGGAACTGCTTGAAGAGTTCAGGATTGTTGAGGGTTTCCGGCGTGATCTGCACTTGCGTCGCCTTGGCGCGCGCATCGATCACCGCTTGCAGCGTATCCTTTTCATGAGAGGCATAACCCTTCACGGTCTCGACCAGATTGGGCACCAGATCGGCGCGGCGCTGGTACTGGTTCTGCACCTCGCTCCAGGCGGCCTTGGCCTTTTCCTCATTGGTCGGGATCGTGTTGAAACCGCATGCAGAAAGCAGCGGAACAAGAACGGCGAGACCAAGAGCGATGAGAATACGGCGGAAAGAAAAAGAAGAGGCAACCGTCGCAGCCGACATGGGTTTCTCCTGAAAAAGGACGCTTTTCCAAACGCCCGAATAGGGATGTCGTAGCCCGAATATTCGCAATCACGCAAATGCGAGCCGTCAAATCAATAAGATAGCGTAATTTCGCGCCTCGTCCAGTCCGTTTGATGAGGGTGAGCCGTGTGTTTCTACTCTATGTTGACTTAGTCAACAATTTGGATATTGATAGAGTCAACATAGGGGAGGCGCCGCGCCATGGCATATGCAGCAATGACGGAACCGACAAATCAAGCTGACATCGGCGCATTGCGCGCCTTTAATCGCGTCTATACGCGTCGTCTCGGCCTGCTGAACGCACATCTCGACAAAAGCCCGTTCACCTTGACCGAGGCGCGTATTCTTTACGAAATCGCAAACCGCACCGCGCCGACTGCTGCGGACATCATGCGGGCGCTAGGGCTTGATCGCGGCCAGCTGAGCAGGACATTGAAGCGCTTCACCGAGCGCGGACTGATCGAGACGGAGCCGCATCCGGAAGGCGGTCGAAGCCGCCCCATTCTGCTGACTGAGGTGGGACGCAAGACGTTTAGCGCTCTGGAGCGCAATACCTGTGATGCCGTGGGCGAACTTCTCGATGGTTTAGAATCCGACCGCCGCCGCGATCTGCTGACGGCAACCGGCGCGATCATGCGCGTTTTCGACGAAGGTCAAACCGGGCCAGTGCTCTTGCGTGATCTCAAGGCTGGTGATCTCGGCTGGATCATCCATCGCCAGGCCGTTCTCTATACGAGCGAATATGGCTGGAACAACGATTACGAAGCGCTTGTCGCCCGCATTCTTGCCGATTTCAAGCAGGCTTTCGATCCTGCCCATGATGCAGCATGGGTGGCGGAAATCGACGGTCGCATCGTGGGATCGGTCTTTCTGGTCAAGGGCGACCAGCCCAAGCTTGGCAAGCTGCGGCTGCTCTATGTCGAACCGGATGCGCGGGGCGCTGGCGTGGGAGCAAAACTCGTCAACGCCTGCATCGAGCGTGCGCGGGCTGTTGGCGATGAGTGTCTCACGCTCTGGACGAATAGTGTTCTGACGGCTGCGCGGCGTCTTTATGAGCGCGCCGGATTCAAGCTTGTCGATGAAGCACCACATCATTCCTTCGGTGCCGATTTGATCGGTCAGACATGGGAATTGGATCTCACGGCGGCTCTTCCCGGACAAATGAGGGCCAGCGCATAAAAGAAAAGCGGCGGATTGCTCCGCCGCTTTCTCAAAACGCAAATTGCGCGAAAGATTATTCGCTAGCAGCAGCTTCTTCAGCCGGAGCAGCTGCAGCAGCAGCGGCTTCTGCAGCCTTGGCAGCAGCTTCTTCTTCAGCCTGCTTGGCCAGAGCCAGACGCTCCTGAGCCTTCTTGCCTGGCTCACCCTTGGTCGGGTTGCTGCGGGCCGGACGCTTGGCAATACCAGCCTGGTCGAGGAAGCGCAGAACGCGATCGGTCGGCTGTGCGCCCTGAGCGATCCAATGCTGGATGCGGTCGGCGTCGAGCTTTACGCGTTCAGCGTCCTTGGCCAGCATCGGGTTCCATGCGCCAACGGTTTCGATGAAACGGCCGTCACGCGGGCTGCGGACGTCGGCAACGACGACATGGTAATAAGGACGCTTCTTGGAGCCAGCGCGGGCGAGACGAATCTTGAGAGACATTTTTTCTTCCTTTAGACAAATAAGTTCTGCCCATCCGGGCAATGGATCGAGCCGTTACCGGCTATTCATTTTCCGCTGTGGTTGGCAGCGGCATGCTCATGGTGCCGAATGACTTCCTTCACAATGAAGTTCAGGAATTTTTCGGCGAAATCGGGGTCGAGATGGGCATCGACAGCCAGAGCGCGCAAACGCTCGACCTGACGCTTTTCGCGAGCCGGGTCAGCCGGGGCGAGGCCCCGTTCGGCCTTCAGCACACCCACTGCCTTTGTGCAGCGGAAGCGTTCAGCCAGCATATGGATCAATGCCGCATCGATATTGTCGATGGAGGCACGCAGGGACAGAAGTTCGGCGGGTACAGTGTTCTGTTCGTCGCTCATGATGCTCACTTCTTCTTCGGCAGACCTGGAAGGCCGCCACCGAGACCAGGAAGCTTGGGGCCGCCCAAACCAGGGAGACCGCCGCCCGAAAGCCCAGGTAAGCCGCCGCCTTTCGTCAGACCGGCGGCTTCCGCCTGCTTGGCAAGCGCTTCAAGCTGCTTCGGGTCCATCTTCGACAGATCCGGCATGCCGCCGAGGCCGCCCATGCCGCCACCAAGACCGCCAAGGCCCATCTTGCTGGCAAGACCGCCCATCATCTGCTTCATCATTCCGCCCTTGCCCTTGCCCATGACTTTCATCATGTCGGCCATCTGGCGATGCATCTTGAGAAGCTTGTTGATGTCGGCAGCGCTTGTGCCGGAGCCCTTGGCGATGCGCTGCTTGCGGCTGTGCTTCAGGAGGTCCGGATTGGCGCGCTCGGCCTTGGTCATGGAACCGATGATGGCGAGCTGGCGGTCGAACACCTTGTCGTCGAGACCGGCTGCGGCCACCTTGTCCTTCATGCCACCCATGCCGGGCATCATGCCCATGATGCCGCCCATGCCGCCGAGCTTCTTCATCTGGCCCAGCTGGTCGGCAAGATCATTGAGATCGAACTTGCCGGACTGCATCTTCTTGGCCATCGCCGCGGCTTTTTCCGCGTCGATGTTTTCAGCAGCCTTTTCGACGAGCGAAACAATGTCGCCCATGCCGAGAATACGGTCGGCGATACGCTTGGGATAGAATTCCTCAAGCGCATCCATCTTTTCGCCGGTGGCGATCAGCTTGATCGGCTTGCCGGTGATGGCGCGCATCGAAAGGGCTGCGCCGCCGCGACCGTCACCGTCCATCCGGGTCAGAACGATACCGGTAATGCCGACGCGTTCATCAAAATTGCGCGCCAGATTGACAGCGTCCTGACCGGTCAGGCTGTCGGCAACGAGCAGAATTTCATGCGGATTGGCGGCCTTGCGGATATCCGCCATTTCCACCATCAGCGGCTCGTCAATATGCGTGCGACCGGCGGTGTCGAGAATGACGACATCATGCGCGCCAAGCTTGGCGGCCTGCACGGCGCGTCTGGCGATCTCAACCGGCGACTGACCGGCGATGATCGGCAGCGTGTCAACACCGGTCTGGATGCCGAGCTGGCGAAGCTGCTCCTGCGCGGCCGGGCGGCGCGTATCGAGCGACGCCATCAGCACTTTCTTGCGCTGGCGCTCGGTCAGGCGCTTGGCGATCTTGCCGGTGGTGGTCGTCTTACCCGAGCCCTGCAAGCCGACCATCATGATGACGACTGGCGCTGGCGCATTCAGATCGATGGAGACGCCTTCGGTGCCGAGCATTTCGATAAGCTCGTCATGGACGATCTTGACGACCATCTGGCCCGGCTTGATGCTTTTCAGGATTTCGGCGCCGACAGCCTTCTCACGAACGCGGTCGGTAAAGGAGCGAACCACTTCCAGCGAAACGTCGGCTTCGATGAGCGCACGACGCACTTCGCGCAGCGCTGCCGTCACGTCGCTTTCCGAGAGAGCGCCGCGTCCGGTGAGGCCGTTCAGGATGGAGCCAAGACGCTCCTGAAGTGATTCAAACATCGCGTTTCCTTATATCCGGGAGTAGGCGGAAGGCTTATCCGGGATAGATCGTCCCGCGTGTCTGCCAGTTCAAGAAGCCCCAAAGCAATACAGCACCCGAGGGCGCATCGCGCTGTCGGATGTGGACCTCCGGGATCGTTTTATACCATAAAGGGTCCCGGTCGGTGGCTCGCGTTCTGAAGATCGCGGATAGATTGAGGGGTGAATTACGGGCCGAAGCGCGGAATGTCAAGCAAAACTCGGTCGTTTTGCCGTTCTTTCACCCGATTTAGCGCATATCCGCCGATGACATTCCAGTGTGGGAATGGCAAATTCCCGCATAAGGCGAATCAATTTCGCCAAACAGTTCACAGCAGATCACTTCACAAGGAGAAAAGAATGGCGTTGACTGCCAAGGGCCGGATTTGGGCGGCGACAGTTCTTGCAGCAGGCATGTTTGCCGGTGCAGGTGCGGCACAGGCCGCGCAATGCGGCAACAATGCTGCCGGTTACAATGCGTGGCTGCAGCAGACCCTGAAGGAAGCGCCATCGCGCGGCATTGGCAAGGCGGGCATCAGCGCGCTGGCCAACACCAAATATGCGCAGGCCACCATCAATGCCGACCGCAATCAGAAGAGCTTCAAACTCTCCTTCGAAGACTTCATGAAGAAGCGCGGCGCGGATACGATCATCAAGCGCGGCAAGGCCATGAAAGCGCAGAACGCGGCTCTCTTCGCCAATATCGAAAAGCGTTATGGCGTACCTGCCGGTCCGCTGATCGCGATCTGGGGTATGGAAACCGGGTTCGGCAGCTATTTGGGCAAGCAGAACACGATTTCGGCTGTCGCAACGTTGGCCTATGACTGCCGCCGTACGGAATATTTCACCGGTCAGCTTTATGCTGCTCTCAAGCTTGTCGATCAGGGCGATCTCAGCCCGCAGGCCGTTGGCGCGATGCATGGCGAAATCGGTCAGACCCAGTTCATGCCGGCAAACGTCCTGAAATATGGCGTCAGCGGCTCTGGCGGCGCTCATTTCGACCTGAAGAACAAGGCGGACGCTCTTCACTCGACCGCCAATTTCCTGGTCGGTCACGGCTGGAGCCGTGGTGCAGGCTACCAGCCAGGCGAGCCGAATTACGGCGCGATCCAGGGCTGGAATGCAGCGCAGGTTTACCAGCGCGCCATTGCGGTCATGGGCAAAGCTATCGACGGAAACTAAAAGGCATACGGAGCGCAACTGAAACGCTCTGCATGTTCTGGAATCAAAAAAAGCCCCGGTCAAACCGGGGCTTTTTATCGCTGTCTGGCGAGAATTACAAAATAGGCTCGCCAACTTCGGGGCGTTTGAAGTCGCCCGTCTGGTGATCCATCACCCAAAGCTCCCCGGTCGAAATATCGAACCATGCGCCATGCAGGCTGAGCCGGCCCTTCTTCTCCAGAATATCGACGCAGGGGAAGGTGCGCAGATTATTGATGGAGTAGCGGATTGAGATGCGCTCCAGTGCCGTCTGGCGTTCAGTCGGCGTCATCAGGCTGTTGCCGCTGACGGCCTCAGCCGCAGGCGCGATGAGGCTCATCCACTTGCCGATGAAATCGCCGGGCGACAGCGGTGCGCTTTCCGTATCGAGTGCTGCCTTGATGCCGCCACAGCGACCGTGACCCATGACCACGATGTGCTTCACCTTGAGGCTTTGCACCGCAAATTCCAGCGCAGCCGATGCCGCATGGAACTCGCCGTCAGGCTCGTAGGGGGGTATGAGATTGGCAACATTGCGCAGGACGAAGATTTCGCCGGGCGCAGAGTTGAAGATTGTTTCGGGAGCAGCACGGGAATCGCAGCAGGCAATAACCAGAGTTTCCGGTGATTGTCCTTTTTCCGCCAGTTCGCGATAGCGCGCGGTTTCCCGTGCGAAATGCTCCGTCATGAAGGTTTTGTAACCCGATAGGAGTGTGTCCGGAAGATCAGCCATGACGTTCCAATATCCTTATCGAAATCCGAGATCAATCAAAATGATCGTGCCACGGAAGGGCCGTTGACGGGTCAGGCGCGCAATCCCTTGGTTGGGTGCACAAGGCGGCGCGTCTGCACCATGGCCATCGGCGTGGCGAGACTGGAGGCGTCGGCTTCCAGCATCAGTTCGTCGGCACCGCGTTTCGCCGATCGCGCCATGATCTCGAAGACGGCGGCAGTGGTGCTCTGCAGGGTCTTTTCTTCCGACTGTCCGGAAAGGCGGCGTGCGAGAAACACAGCTGAGGTGAGATCGCCAAGACCGTTGGTGGGACCATCCACGCGGCGATGCTCGGCCATCAGCGCCATGGTCGGCGTCAGCAATATATTGCCAATGCTCCCTGCCATCAGGGGAAAGGCGGAGGTGACCAACATGGTGGCCGGGCCGGCGTCCAATGCGGCTTCCATCAGCGATTTGTTGTCTTCAAGCGGCACGCCCGTCAGCCAGGACAGTTCGAACCGGTTGGGTGTGGCGATATCGGCAAGCGGCATCAGCTTGTCGCGAATGCCGAGGGCGGTTGTCTCCGGCACATAGAGGCCTTTTTCGTCACCAATCACCGGATCGCAGAGATAGATGGCGTTCGGGTTGCGCGCCTTGACGCCCTTAACCAGCTCGGCGACGGCTGCCGCCTGTTCCGGGTGGCCGAGATAGCCAGTCAGGATTGCGCCGACTTCACCGAGCCACGGTGCGCGCTGAAGGTCCTGCATCAGACGCAAAAACTCTTCCGGCGGCGGCACGATGCGCCCGGTGGGACCATGGCCGGGGTGCCACGGCAGGACAACCGTCGGCACGGCCCAGACGGGAAATCCCAGTGTTTCCAATGCGAAGACCGCGGCCCGATTGCCAACCGAACCGCGTACGACATGGCTTGAAATGACAATAACGGTTGTCGCGTCCGAAGGCGCAGAAAGCGTCATGGTAGACCTAGCTTTGCATGAGATAAAAGACGAGCCAGACGATGATCGCCAGCGTGATGAGAAGGCCAAGCGTCCGTCCGATGCGGGTGGCCCATAATTCGATACGGTCGTTTTCCGGCCCGTCGACGGCTGCAAGATGTGTGGCGGTGCGGGCAAAACCGCGACGGACGAGACCTTCGGTCCCGGTCTGCTCGCGTTCCAGCCGGTCCAGAATGCGGCGCGCTTCTTCCTGGCGCTCGCGTCCCGGACCGCCGGCGTCCTCGCCTATGCCAGCCTGCTGGCGCTCACCCATGATCTGCCTGCCTCGCCGAATTGACTCACACACGAAACCCGGCATAGCATCATGCTTGCAACGTGGTTCTGCAAGCGGAATAGTTGCATTCTATGAGAGCTTTACGACGAGCTTACCGAAATTGCCGCCATCGAGCATCGAAATGAAGGCCTGCGGCGCGTTTTCGAGCCCTTCCACGATGTCTTCTCGATAGCGGATTTGGCCGTCAGCGATCCATTTCGCCATGTCGTGATAAAATGCCGGGCGCTGATCGGCGAAGTCGCGCTGGATGAAACCGCGAATGGTCAGGCTCTTGGAGAGGATATCGCGCATCGCGAGCGGCAGGCGGTCGGGACCGTCGAATGGGCCGCTCTGGTTATATTGTGCGATGAGCCCGCAAACCGGCACACGCGCAAACTGGTTAAGAAGCGGAAACACAGCCTCGAAGACCTTGCCGCCGACGTTTTCGAAGTAGACGTCGATGCCATCCGGGCAGGCACTTGCCAGTTCCTGGGCGAAGTTCGGGCTGCGATGGTCGACGGCAATGTCGAAACCGAATTCGTCAATCAACGCCTTGCATTTGTCCGCGCCGCCCGCAATACCAACGGCTCGCGCGCCTTTCAGCTTGGCGATCTGTCCAACGGCAGACCCCACGGGGCCAGTGGCTGCGGCGACGACGACGGTTTCGCCTTCCTTGGGCTGACCAATGGTCAAAAGGCCGGAATAGGCGGTGAAGCCCGGCATGCCGAGAACGCCAAGCGCTGTGGTCAGCGGCGCCTGCTTTGGATCAAGCTTGCGCAAGGTAGACGCATCGGCCACCGCATAGCTTTGCCAGCCGGAATGAGACAAGACGAAGTCGCCGGGCACGAAACCCGCACTGCGGCTTTCCACCACTTCGCCCACCGTTCCGCCTTCCATGACGGCACCGATCTCCACCGGCGCGGCATAGGATTTGGCGGCGCTCATGCGACCGCGCATATAGGGGTCGAGCGAAAGATAGCGCAGCTTGAGAAGCACTTCGCCTTCCCCAGCCCTCGGAACTCCCGCTTCTTCCAGCCGGAAGTTTTCCGCCGTGGGGCGACCGTCTGGACGCGATGCAAGCACGATGCGCTGGTTGATCTTTTCGCCCATGGGATGAACTCCGCTCGTGAAAATTGTTCGCAGATAGTAACGGTTTTGGTTCGATCCGGTTCCAAGCCTCAAGCTTGACTGGAACCGATCTAGACGTAGCTTCCCAGCGCCACACGGCTGAATTGCCAGTTAACTTCCGGCAGTTCGGAGGCTGGGAACGACAGCACGATCTGCTTGGATGTGACAGGCCCGCGGAAACCGGCGAAGAAGATCGTGTCTTCGAGCTGAGGCGCGACTTCGAAACAGGAGAAAACCCAGGTGTCGTCCCGGTCAGCAGACAGGACGATCAGGCCATTTTCATCATAGGAAATATCGACCGTGGGGTGCAGGTGGAACCGCACCGAAATATTGTCGCGTCCGTTGGATTTCAGCGGTCGCCCGTCGCCCCGATAGAAGCGGTCGGCCCCTTGAATGACACTGCCATTGTGCGAGAGCACCAGGCGGCGCTCGTGATAAATGCCGAACAGGCGCGCATAGCCGTCATGGCTCGCCACAAAACCCTGTCGGCCCATTTCCTCGATGCGGTCGCGCTGCACACGCGTGGGCCCCGCAATGATCGGCGTGCCGATCATGTTGGAAAGGCCAGCATTGAGGCTGAACCGGCACGACGAGGTGTCGTTGATGGTCGCTGTCGAATGGGCGGCGGTCGAACGTCCCAATGGACGAAATTCCGGTGGGCCGAAACGGTCTATGCCGGAATTGACGATATAACGCTGGCGACCGGAGGACATTTCAAAGGCGAGGCAGCCCGCATGGGCGTCCCGCGAAGCGGTAACAGGCGGGGGCAGGCCCGTATCGGCGATGATGGTCGTCGATCCCATGGAAAGACGTTCATAGCCGGAATAGGGCGCGTGCGTCAGCGGCGAACCGGCGGTTTCGTCATGACGCAGCACCGAGATAATGCGTTCCGGCATGGTCGGGCCGACACCATTGAAGAGCGCGAGGCTGCCATCCTGATGCCGGAAGAAGCGCAATGCAGGCAGCATGCGCTCAACCGCTTCGATGAGGGCTTTCGGCGGCGCTTCCGTGCCATTGGCATAGGTCTGGCGCAGCGGCAGAAGATCGGCCAGCAGTTCCAGTACCGTCACCGGATTGCGCGAAATATGCCCGCCATCGGGCAAAATCTGGCGCTTCAGCTCATATTCGAGATTGCGCCGGGCCGCACGCGCAGTTGGAGGCGAAACTGGCAATGCAAGCGCCGCGAAAGCCAGCGCGATGCGTGCGCGCAGCCGCTCTTCGCCGTCGTCCATCGCACCTGCCACGGTGCGCAGATAGCGGACCTGCATGGCAAGCGAGCGCATGAACTTGCGATAAGCGGGCATTTCTGCGCCGGAGAGGATCAGGTTGGAATGCTGCAACCAGGCGATGATGCGCTGCGCCGTCACTTCCGGCGCCCAGGCGAGACCGCCGATGCGCTTGCCGAACATGCGCATCCAGTCATCGACCAGCGCCCGCGCATTGGCCGTCGCCAGTTCGCTATTTGCGCTTTTCAGATGGCGAAGCCAACCGAAGCTTTGCAGCGCTGCTTCCCATTCGGGGGTCGGCGGCTCGACGGCAAAAGGCGAAAGCCCGCCGGTTTCGACGAGACGGCCTGCAAGTGCAAAGCGCCCGTGATAGAATTCCTGTGCCAGCTGCGGGTCGGCAACGCGCAGATCGGGCGGTGCAATCAGGATACGGTCGGGCGTAAAGCCGGTGAAGCGCCAGCTGTAAAGCGGCCCCATACGCAGGCGGCGGCTAAACTTGCGCCACGCCTGTGCAACGGCCAGTCCCCAAAGGTGAGGGGTTTCGCTCAGCGCGACTGCCACCCGGTCTTTCTCCGTATCGTTTGTCATTGTGTTCACGCATTATCCAACGCAAAACCGCTTCGCACTTTTGCTGGAAATGCTCTAGCCTTTTTAGGTCGGACTTAAATTCCGGCCTTTCTTTACAATTCTATAGAATGATGAATCGAGCGTTAACCATAACGGGTATCGCACCCCGTTATGATATTTTTTACGATTTGGTTTGGCTTATGCGCGCCGCTTGAAGCGTGCTGCGAAAAAACCGTCCATGCCCGCCATATGCGGATCGCCGTCGAAACGCTCCGGCGGCAGGTCAGCTGGCGTGGAGCGCAGATAGCCTTCGCTCGTGATCAGCCCTTCGAGGCCGGGACAATCATCAAGGGTGATCGGGTAGGGCTCAAGCAGCGGATTTTCCGCCGCCTTGCGAGCCATTTCCTCACCTTCAAGTGGATGCAACGAGCAATTGGAAAAGACGATCACGCCGCCCGGCTTTACCAGCGTTGCGGCATGGGCCAGCAGCTTGCCCTGAAGGTCGGCGAGCTTGGTGATATCTTGCGGTGTCTTGGTCCACGGGACGTCGGGATGACGACGCACCGTGCCGGTGGAAGAGCAGGGCGCATCAAGAAGAACAGCGTCGAAACGCTCTTCCGGCGCGAAATCCATCAGATTGGTCGCAACGGTCTTTGCCTCGTAACCAAGGCGTTCCAGATTGCCGCGCAGACGCTTCAGCCGGTTTTCGGACAGATCGAGCGCGGTGACATCCGCGCCCTGCTGAACCAGCTGGGCCGTCTTGCCGCCTGGTGCCGCGCAAAGATCAGCGACGCGTTTGCCTTTGATATCGCCCATCAGGCGCGCAGGCAGGCTTGCTGCCACATCCTGCACCCACCAGTCCCCCTCGGCAAAGCCGGGAAGATCGGTCAGTGCGCCTTCAACGGTCTGCACGCGAACGGAACCGTTCGGCAATGCAATGCCGCCAAGTTTCTCTGCCCAGACCTTCGGATCGCCCTTCACGGTGAAGTCGATCGGCGGCTCATAGGCATGCATGGCGAAGATGGCTGCGCCTTTTTCCGCGCCGTACGCGTCGACAATGCTCTTCGAGAACCATTCAGGCACATTGCCTTCCGGCAGCGACGTGTGTGCGAGCGCGCGCTCCTTGTTGCGCGACAGACGACGCAGTAGCGCATTGACCAGACCGGCATATTTCCGATTGCGCGGATCGGCATTGGCGGCTTCCACCGCCAGATCCACCGCCGAATGATCGGGGAGATTGAGATAGAAAATCTGTGCCACAGCGACGTGCAGCAAATGCTTCAGCGCGACGGCATTTTCCGGCAAGGGGCGATCCAGACGCTTGGAAATGGCCCGCTCGATAGCGCCGCGATTGCGCAGGCTTGCGCCCAGAATGGCGCGCACCAGCGCGCGGTCGCGTGGTTCCAGCGCCAGATATTGCGGGTGGCCATGGCTGTTGTCGGTGAGCCCGTCGAGCGAGGTGTTCTTTTCGATCACAGCGCCGAGCAGGCGCGCCGCACATTGGCGTGCGGCCAAGCCGGGGCGATCCACTGCGTTCTGTATTAACGGCTTGTTGTTTCCGCGCTTTGGCGCGGGTTTCTTATCGTTCACGCTGTTCTGCTTTTATGAGATGATTTTCAGGACCATGGGCCCCGATAGCCGGAACCGCCATTGTTGTTATCGCCTGCATTACCACTTCTTTGGCCCCAAGGACCACTGTTTTGTGAAGTGGCGGCAGCGCGGGGTGCCATTGCGCCTGAGTGGATACCCATTTCTCCGGCCAGCTGTTCAAGCGCTGCGATGCGATTATCGGTGTCTGGATGGGTCGAGAAAAGATTGTCGGCACCGCGTCCGCTCAGTGGATTGATGATGAACATATGGGCGGTTGCCGGGTTGTGTTCGGCCTCCTCGTTCGGGATAACCTTGGCGCTGCGCGCGATCTTGTTGAGCGCCGAAGAGAGCCACAGCGGATTGCCACAGATTTCCGCGCCGCGTTTGTCGGCAGCGTATTCGCGGGTACGGCTGACGGCCATCTGAACGATCATGGCGGCAAAGGGCGCGACGATCATCGCCAGAATGGTTCCAATGACGCCGATGACACCATTGCCGTTTTCACGATTGCCGCCGAGGAAAAAAGCGAAGTTGCCGAGCATCGAAATAGCACCGGCGAGCGTCGCCACGATGGTCATGGTGAGCGTATCGCGGTTTTGCACATGCGCCAGCTCATGCGCCATCACGCCTGCGACTTCTTCCGGCGTCAGGCGCTGGAGAAGACCCGTTGTAGCGGCGACGGCTGCATTTTCGGGGTTGCGGCCGGTGGCAAAAGCATTGGGCTGGTCTTCGTGGATGATGAACACCTTCGGCATGGGCAAACCGGCATTGGCGGCAAGCCCGCTCACCATGCGGTAATAATCCGGGGCTGTGCGCTCATCCACCTGCTGCGCATTGTACATGCGCAGCACCATCTTGTCGGAGTTCCAATAGCCGAACAGGTTCATGCCGACAGCAAACACCAGCGCGATCATCATGCCGCCGCCGCCGCCCAGCAAATAACCAATGCTCATGAACATGACTGTCATGAGAGCAATCAGCATGGCAGTTTTCGTCATATTCATGCGTCGTGGTCTCCAATTCAGCGAGAGTTTATCTCAAACAGGGTTTTGCGTCCCTACTATTCCTGCCTATATGATGGGTATCAAAAGCCTGCGCTTCAATAATAGGACTTCAGCGGATGACCGAAAAACGCAACGAAACCGACATTGACGAGAACGCTGCGCCGCGCAAGTTTGACGATCTGCCTCCAGCTGCCCAGCGGGCGCTTAAGGAAGCGGAAGAACGCCGCGCCGCCGAAAAGGAAGCCAAGGCACCCCGCGAAATCGGTGGGCGCGGCGGCAAAGACCCTGCGCGCTTCGGGGACTGGGAGATCAAGGGTAGAACCATCGATTTCTAAGCGTGGGATATTTCCGCTCCTGCGGCCTGCAAATCGCGTTCTTCTGCGCTTCCGGTGCTCATGTACCCTTAAGTACATTCCGCTCCGGTTCTCGAAGACCACGATTTTCTCCATGCAGGACCGAAAATCTCACCAAGCTTTGGCGGTAGCGTGACAAGCTAACAATCAACGAAAAGGCCGGGAAAATCCCGGCCTTTCTGTTTTACTTCTTGTTCTGGCGATTTTCGATCAGATCGTCCACGACGCCCGGATCGGCCAGCGTCGAGGTGTCGCCCAAGGCGCCGAAATCGTCCTCTGCGATCTTGCGCAGGATACGGCGCATGATCTTGCCCGAACGCGTCTTCGGCAGGCCGGGCGCGAACTGGATCTTGTCCGGCGTCGCGATGGGTCCGATTTCCTTGCGCACATGTTGGGTCAGCTCCTTGCGCAGCTCATCGGCGTCCTGCGTTTCAGCGCCGGTCATCAGGGTGACGTAGCAATAAATGCCCTGTCCCTTAATCGGGTGCGGATAGCCGACAACGGCGGCTTCTGAAACCGAATGATGCGAGACGAGCGCCGATTCGATTTCCGCCGTGCCGAGGCGGTGGCCGGAAATATTCAGCACGTCATCGACGCGGCCGGTGATCCAGTAATAGCCGTCCTCATCGCGGCGGCAGCCGTCACCAGTGAAATACTTGCCCTTATAGGTGGAGAAGTAAGCCTCGATGAAGCGCTTGTGATCGCCGTAAAGCGTGCGCATCTGGCCGGGCCAGCTGTCGGTGATGCAGAGATTGCCGTCGGTCGCGCCGTCGACAACATTGCCCTCATTATCCACGAGCTCAGGCTTGACGCCGAAGAATGGGCGCGTGGCGGAGCCGGGCTTGAGATCGGTCGCGCCGGGCAGTGGCGTGATCAGAATGCCGCCGGTTTCCGTCTGCCACCAGGTATCGACGATGGGCGATTTTTCATCGCCGACCACGTGATAATACCATTCCCAGGCTTCCGGATTGATCGGCTCGCCGACCGAGCCGAGCAGGCGCAGCGATGAGCGCGAAGAACGCGTGACGAATTCGTCGCCAGCACCCATCAGCGCGCGGATCGCCGTTGGTGCGGTATAGAAAATGTTGACATGGTGCTTGTCGATAACTTCCCAGAACCGGCCCTGATCGGGGAAATTCGGCACACCTTCAAACATCAGCGTCGTGGCGCCATTGGCCAGCGGGCCATAGACGATATAGGAATGGCCCGTGACCCAACCCACATCCGCCGTGCACCAATAGGTGTCGCCGTCGTGATAGTCGAAGACATATTGGTGGGTCATCGATGCATAGACGAGATAGCCGCCGGTGGTATGCAGCACGCCCTTCGGCTTGCCGGTGGAGCCGGACGTGTACAGGATGAACAGCGGATCTTCCGCATTCATCGGTTCCGGTTCGCAATGCGGTTCGACGCTGGCGACTTCCTGATGATACCAGAGATCGCGGCCACGGCCCCAACTGACCTTGCCGCCGGTGCGGCGCACGACCAGCACCTTGTTGACCATGACATATTGCTTGGCGGCAATATCGATGGCGGTGTCGGTGTTTTCCTTCAGCGGAACCGGCTTGCCACCACGCACGCCTTCGTCGGCGGTGATGACGAAAGTGGATTCACAATCGACGATACGACCGGCCAGCGCTTCCGGCGAGAAGCCTGCGAAAACCACGGAATGCACCGCGCCGATGCGCGCGCAGGCGAGCATGGCATAGGCGGCTTCCGGGATCATCGGCAGATAGATCGTAACGCGGTCGCCCTTCTTGACGCCGTGCTTCTTGAGCACATTCGCCATGCGGCAAACGTTTTCATAGAGCTCGCGATAGGTGATCTTCTTGTCGATATAGGGGTTGTCGCCTTCCCAGATGATGGCGACCTTGTCGCCACGGCTTTTCAGGTGGCGGTCGATGCAATTGTAGGAGACGTTGGTGACGCCGTCCTCATACCACTTGATGGATACGTCGCCGTTGAAATCGGTGTTCTTGACCTTGGTGAAAGGCTTGAACCAGTCGATGCGGCGACCATGCTTGGCCCAGAAGCCATCCGGATCGCTCACGCTTTCCTTGTACCATTCGAGGTAGGTCTCATTGTCAATGAGCGTGTTCTTCTTTGCCTCCGGCAGTACGGGGTAAAGCTTTTCCGACATCATTTCCTCCAAGTTTCACCAACGTCCTCTCGCCGGTGCGTGGTTTGTAACCACTGTTGGGTCTTATCTAGCTTCCTGAGCTCAGAAGGTAAATTAGACGATTGGCGCGTCTGTCGTCCACAATGACGCAGGCTAAATATTTGAATTGGCAGCACTCGTAGCTATTTGTTGCTAACATATTGTTTTTACACTTTAAAAACCATTTTGCGCGATTATCTCAAATCCAGGAGCCGAAAATTTGGCTCTTCACAAAAAGGGGAAATCGCCATGACGACGTCCGCTTTTCACGCGAAATCGGCCTTCGAACTGCAACTCGCCGGTTATGGTCTGACAACGGCAAAACTATTCTATCACATGCCGGATCACCCGCATCTGCTGCAGCTGTTTGTCTGGCAGGAATATGACGTCGCGCCGGAATTTCCGGTGCTGCATCATTTTATCGAGTTCTGGAAACGGGAGATCGACGGGCCGCTGCATTCGGTGACCTATACGCATTGCCGCCTGCTCGGCCCATCGGACTGGAAAAATGTGCAGGGCGAGATCGTTCTGCACTAGGCTGGAGAGGTATAGGAGCGTCCGCCAAAAATCGCCGAGCCGACACGAACCGAGGTTGCGCCGAAGCCGATGGCGGTTTCATAATCGCCCGACATGCCCATGGAGAGTTTTTCCACGCCAGCTTCGCGGGCAAGCTTTTCCAGCAAGGCGAAATGCGGTCCGGGATTTTCATCGGCAGGCGGGATGCACATCAGCCCTTCGATGTTAAGGCCGTATTCGTTGCGGCAGCGTGCGACAAAGGCGACAGCCTCCTTCGGCGCGATACCAGCCTTCTGCTTTTCCAAACCCGTATTGACCTGCACGTAGAGTCTCGGGCTCATGCCCTGCTTCTTGATTTCGTCGGCAAGGGCGGCTGCGATCTTTTCGCGGTCGACGGTTTCGATGACGTCGAACAGGGCGACGGCATCGGCGGCCTTGTTCGATTGCAGCGGGCCGATCAGATGCAGTTCGATACCGGAATAATCGACGCGCAGTTCAGGCCATTTGGCTTGCGCTTCCTGGACGCGGTTTTCGCCAAAGACGCGCTGTCCGGCATCGAGCGCCGGGCGGATCGCATCCGCGTCGAAGGTTTTCGACACGGCGACGAGCGTGACCGAACCTTTGTTGCGATGCGCTTCCTTTTCGGCATTGGCGATTGCGGCCTTGACCGTGTTCAGGTTCGTGACGATATCTGACATGAAACTCTCGCTTTCAGGCTTTTCATCCGCAAAAGGTTGACGCTTTCGCCAATACGTGGTGAAGGTCGCCATTAAATATCGACTCTCCTTATTGCATCACTTTCGTACGAGTAAATACGGACATGGCAGCCGAACGTTATAATCCGCGCGTGGCGGAAGCTCACTGGCAGAAAGTCTGGGAAGAAAACCGGACTTTCGAAACGGACAACAGCGATCCGCGCGAGAAGTATTATGTGCTTGAGATGTTCCCCTATCCATCGGGGCGCATCCATATGGGCCATGTGCGCAACTATGCGATGGGCGATGTCGTTGCCCGCTACAAGCGCGCCAAGGGGTTCAACGTCCTTCATCCGATGGGCTGGGACGCTTTCGGCATGCCTGCGGAAAATGCGGCGATGCAGAACAAGGTGCATCCGAAGGAATGGACCTACCAGAACATCGACACGATGAAGCGCCAGCTCAAGTCCATGGGCCTGTCGCTCGACTGGTCGCGCGAATTCGCGACCTGCGATGTGGAATATTACCATCGCCAGCAGATGCTGTTCATCGATCTGTTCGAAAAAGGTCTGGTGACGCGCAAGACATCCAAGGTCAACTGGGATCCGGTCGACAATACCGTGCTCGCCAATGAGCAGGTGGTGGACGGTCGCGGCTGGCGCTCGGGCGCGCTGGTCGAACAGCGCGAACTGACGCAGTGGTTCTTCAAGATCACCGATTTCAGCGAGGAATTGCTGGCCGGTCTCGATACGCTCGACCAGTGGCCGGAAAAAGTGCGCCTGATGCAGCGCAACTGGATCGGCAAGTCGGAAGGTTTGCAGGTGCGTTTCGCACTCGACGGCAAGACGGCGCCGGAAGGCTTCTCGGAAGTCGAAGTCTATACGACGCGTCCAGACACGCTGTTCGGTGCCGCTTTTGTCGCGATTTCCGCCGATCATCCGCTGGCCAAGAAGCTTGCAGAAAACAATGCGTCGCTCACCGGCTTTATCGAAGAATGCCACCAGCATGGCACCTCACTTGCAGCGCTTGAAACCGCTGAAAAGAAGGGCTTCGATACTGGCGTCAAGGTCAAGCACCCCTTCGACGAGAACTGGGAGCTGCCGGTCTATGTCGCCAATTTCGTGCTGATGGAATATGGCACGGGCGCTGTGTTCGGCTGTCCCGCGCATGACCAGCGCGATCTGGATTTCGCCAATAAATATGCGCTGAAGGTAACGCCGGTCGTTCTGCCGAAGGGCGAGGACGCTGCGACTTTTGCCATCACCGACACGGCCTATACCGATGACGGCGTGATGATCAATTCGCGTTTCCTTGACGGTCTGACGCCGGAAGCAGCCTTCAACGAGGTTGCAAACCGTCTGGAACAGTTCACGCTCGGCAATCAGCCGCAGGCGGCCCGCAAGGTGCAGTTCCGTCTGCGCGACTGGGGCATTTCGCGCCAGCGCTATTGGGGCTGCCCGATCCCGATGATCCATTGCGAAAGCTGTGGCGTCAATCCGGTGCCGCGCGCTGACTTGCCCGTCAAATTGCCGGATGATGTCGAGTTCGACCGTCCGGGCAATCCGCTGGACCGTCACGCCACATGGCGGCATGTTAAGTGCCCGAAATGCGGCGGCGAAGCCCGTCGCGAAACGGACACGATGGATACGTTCGTCGATTCGTCCTGGTATTATGCGCGCTTCACGGCCCCTTGGGAAAACGAGCCGACGGATCGTGCCATTGCTGATCGCTGGCTGCCGGTCGACCAGTATATCGGCGGTGTCGAACACGCGATCCTGCATCTGCTTTATTCGCGCTTCTTCACTCGCGCCATGAAGGCCACAGGCCATGTCGGTCTGGATGAGCCTTTCAAGGGCCTGTTCACCCAGGGAATGGTCGTGCACGAAACCTACAGGGTCGATGGCCAGTGGGTTGCGCCTGCCGATATCCGCATCGAGGACATTGACGGCAAACGCATAGCGACCATGCTGGATAGCGGCGCGCCGGTCGAAATCGGTTCCATCGAAAAGATGTCGAAATCGAAGAAAAATGTCGTCGATCCCGACGATATCATTTCTTCGTATGGCGCCGATACTGCGCGCTGGTTCATGCTGTCCGATTCGCCGCCCGAGCGTGACGTGATCTGGACGGAAGCGGGTGCCGAAGGCGCGCATCGTTTTGTGCAGCGCGTCTGGCGTCTGGTGTCGGAAGCGGCCGAGCAACTGAAGACTGTAGCGCCCCAGACCGGTTCGCAGGGCGAAGCGCTTGCCGTATCGAAAGCCGCGCATAAGGCGGTTAAGGCGGTTGGCGACGATATTGAAAAGCTCGCTTTCAATCGCGGCGTCGCACGGCTTTACGAGCTGGTGAATACGCTTGCCGGACCCTTGCAGCTTGTCGCTTCGGGCAAGGCCGATGACGAGCTGAAGGGTGCTGTTCGTGACGCCACGGAAAAGCTCATTCAGATGCTCGCGCCGATGATGCCGCATTTGGCCGAACAGTGCCTGACGGAATTGGGCGGCAAGATTGCCGGACAGGAAACGCTGGTCGCCCGCGCGCCATGGCCGGTATTCGATGCTGCATTGGTGGTGGAAAACGAGATCGTCATGCCGGTGCAGATCAACGGCAAGAAGCGCGGGGATTTGACAATCGCCCGCGACGCTGATCAAGCTAGCATCCAGCAGGCGGTGCTCGACCTTGACTTCGTCAAGGCTGCGCTCAACGGGGGCTCGCCGAAGAAAATTATCGTGGTGCCGCAAAGGATCGTCAATGTCGTTGCCTGATCGTTTCCTCTCCGCAATCAAGACTTTCCGCGTCGCTTTTGTGGCTGTGGGAGCTGCGGTTCTTCTGGCTGCTTGCACGGTGCAGCCGCTCTATTCGTCGGGCGGCGGCGCAGGCGGTTCGATCGGCGGCAGTGTGACGCCGGATATGCGCACCAAGCTTGCTTCCGTGTCTGTCGATCCGGCTGGCGATGTCTATGGCCAGCAGGTTCGCAATCGCCTGATCTTCCTGCTCGGTGGCGGTGCCGGCGAGCCAGCCAATCCGATGTATCATTTGAGCCTCGGCCTCAGCACGAGCACGATTTCCGCCGTGAGCGTGGATATCGGCGATCAGACCGACCGCACGGGCCGTCCATCGGCTGGTATCGTCAAGGCAACGTCGAATTTCGTGCTGCGTGACAAGGACGGAAAGCCGCTTGCCACGGGGACGCGCACGACGGGCGCTTCCTTTGATCGTCCGCGTCAGGAATTCGCAAACCTGCGGGCAGAACGCGATGCGCGCAAGCGTGCTGCGGAAGAGCTGGCCGAACAGGTTTTCCTCGCATTGGCGCAGAAGCTGTCGAAGCTCTGATCGTTTCTTTGATCTGAAATCACAACAGCGGTGCTTTCGGGCGCCGCTTTTTTGTTGTGTTTCGAACCGGCAAAGAAAAGGCGGGCCATGAGCCCGCCTTTCATCTGTCCTGCATGGCCGCTGATTAAGCGATCTTCTGACCGGTCTTCGCCCAATCGGCGAGGAAGGTTTCGAGGCCCTTGTCGGTCAGCGGATGTTTGACGAGCGCCTTGAGCGTTGCCGCAGGCGCGGTCACGACATCGGCGCCGATCAGCGCTGCTTCCTTGACGTGATTAACGGTGCGAACCGAAGCGGCAAGAATTTCGGTGCGGAAATCGTAATTGTCATAGATCGTGCGGATTTCAGCAATCAGTTCCATGCCGTTGATGCCCATATCGTCGAGACGACCGATGAACGGCGAAATGAAGGTCGCGCCAGCCTTGGCTGCAAGAAGCGCCTGATTGGCCGAGAAGCAGAGCGTCATGTTGACCTTGTGGCCATCGGAAGACAGAGCCTTACAGGCCTTAAGTCCGTCTAGGGTCACGGGCAGCTTGATGCAGATATTGTCTGCAATCTTGGAGATGACGGCGGCTTCCTTCATCATCTGCTCATATTCGGTCGCGGCGACTTCTGCAGAAACCGGGCCCTTGACGAAGGAGCAGATTTCCTTGGTGACCTCAATGATGTCACGACCCGACTTCAGAATGAGGGATGGGTTGGTGGTCACGCCATCGACCAGTCCAAGGTCGTTCAGTTCGCGGATTTCCTTGACGTCCGCAGTGTCCACGAAAAACTTCATAACAGCGTTCCTCCATAATGAGCGCGGGTGGTTTTTGGGAGCTAAATCCGTTTAAGTCCCGGAAGGTGGCTTTTCTTTAGCGCAAAGCCGCGCCAAGGTCACGCGATCATGTCGAAAGATTCGCACGATATTGCTAACCCCGTTCCAGGCCTCTTTCCGAGCCTCGCGCCGCGCGTGGTTCCGGTGCTGGTGCCTATGCCAGCAGAACGGCCTTATTCTTATATGGTCCCGGAGGGCATGAACGTCCAGCCCGGGTCGATCGTGCGCGTCCCGCTTGGACCGCGCGAAGTTGCGGGTATCGTCTGCGAAGGCGAGACCGATGCGGTCGATGCCAAAAAATTGCGGGCGATTTCTGAAGTTTTCGATTGTCCGCCCGTGGATAGCGAGATGCTCCGCTTCATGCGCTGGGCCGCGGACTACACGCTGTCGCCGCCCGGCATGGTGGCGCGCATGGTCCTGCGCGTGCCCGCAGCTTTTGATCCTGAGCCGTCGGTTCCGGGCTTGCGCTATTGCGGCGGCGAGCCGGAACGCATGACCGACGCCCGCGCCCGGGTGATGGAGCTTGCCCGCGACGGGCTTGCCTGGACGCGATCCGGTCTCGCCCATGCGGCGGGCGTTTCGACAACGGTTGTAGAGGGATTGAAGGCGCAGGGCATCTTCGAGGAAGTGATGCTGCCACCGCCCGCGGTAGTGGCCAAGCCGGATACGGATTATTCCCGCGCGACGCTTTCAGAGGACCAGCAGGCCGCAGCCGAAATGCTTTCTGATTCCGTCGCGGCGGACTGCTTTTCCGTGTCGCTTCTCGATGGCGTCACCGGCTCCGGCAAGACCGAAGTCTATTTCGAAGCCGTCGCCAAAGCGCTCGATCAGGGCAAGCAAGTGCTCATCCTTCTGCCGGAAATCGCCCTGACACAGCAGTTTCTCGACCGGTTCCATGACAGGTTCGGGGCGAAGCCTGCCGAATGGCATTCCGACCTCGCGCCGCGCACGCGAGAGCGCGTCTGGCGTCAGGTTACGGAAGGCACGGTGCGCGTGGTTGCAGGTGCCCGTTCGGCGCTGTTTCTGCCCTTCAAGGAACTGGGCCTGATCGTCGTCGACGAGGAACATGATCCGGCTTACAAACAGGAAGACCGGGTCTTCTACAATGCCCGCGATATGGCTGTCGTGCGCGGCCATATTGGCGGCTTTCCGGTGGTGCTTGCGTCCGCCACGCCATCCATCGAAAGTCAGGTCAATGCGGATCAGGGGCGTTACAAGCGAATCAAGCTTTACGGGCGCTATGCGGAAGCCGCACTTCCCGATCTGAAAACCATCGACATGCGGCGTTCGCCGCCGCCGCCGGGGCGCTTCCTTTCGCCTGCGCTTACCGAAGCCGTTGGCAAAACCGTCGCGCGCGGGGAGCAGGCGCTGCTGTTTCTCAACCGTCGCGGTTACGCGCCGCTGACTTTGTGTCGTGTCTGCGGTCACCGCTTTCAGTGTCCGCAATGTTCAAGCTGGCTGGTGGAGCATCGCTTTCGCGGCCAGTTGATGTGCCATCAATGCGGCTATCACGAGCCGACGCCCGATGCCTGCCCGGAATGCGGCACGCTGGATCATCTGGTCGCCTGTGGTCCCGGCGTGGAACGGATCGCGGAAGAAGTTGCCGCGACCTTCACCGACGCGCGAATCATAGTGCTTTCGTCTGACATGGTGGGGGGCGTGAAGCGGCTGCGTCTGGAACTCGACGCTATCGCGAAGGGTGAGGCGGATATCGTCATCGGCACGCAGCTTGTGGCCAAGGGGCACAATTTCCCCAATATGACGCTGGTGGGGGTGGTGGATGCCGATCTGGGGCTTGCCAATGGCGACCCGCGCGCCGCCGAACGCACCTTCCAGCTTCTCAATCAGGTGACGGGCCGTGCGGGGCGGACAGGCCGCAAGAGCCTCGGCCTGATCCAGACCTATCAGCCGGATCATCCGGTGATGCGCGCCATTGTCAGCGGCGATGCGGAAGCGTTCTATGCCCGCGAAATCGAGGAGCGGGAGCGTAACGCACTGCCGCCATTCGGGCGGCTGGCGGCGCTGATCATCTCTGCGGATAACCGCCCGGATGCGGAAAATCACGCACGCGCGCTTCGCCGTGCAGCTCCGTCTTCCTCGGAGATTTCCGTGCTCGGTCCAGCCGAAGCGCCGCTGGCGCTCGTGCGCGGAAGGCATCGTTTCCGAATCTTGATCCACGGGACAAAACGGGCGGATATTCAATCCTTTATCCGCGCTTTGCTCGCTGCTTCACCCAAGGAGCGAGGATCTATCCGCGTTCAAGTGGACATTGATCCCCAGAGTTTCTTGTGACTGGAACGGACATGGAATCTTGGAGAATTATCCGCTATAGGGCCTAAGAGCCTGTTCCAAAAGTCGTCCTGTGCGGCTGCAAATGGCAATTTCCTGCGTTCCGGTGCTCACGTACCTTTAAGTACGCTGCGCTCCGGTACTCGAAAATCGCCATTTTCGCGCGCACATGCCGCTTTTTGATTCAGACTCTAAAACGAAGAAGGTGATCGCGATGGAATTCTATCTTCCCACCACGACCGGCGAATGGCTCGCCTGGAGCTCGGCAGCCGTGACCGCCTTTGCGGGCCTCGTCATGCTGTTTGCGCCGGGCATCACCATGAAGCTGTTGCGGTTGCAGCCTATCAATGCGCGACCGGAAGCCTTCAGTTCGATCCGCGCGGTGCTGGGAGGTCCCTATCTCGCTTTGGGACTTGGCGCTCTGATCTTTGCACAGCCCTATCTGTGGATCGTGTTGGGTGTGGCATGGGGCTTTGCGCTGTTCGGTCGCTTCATCTCGATGATGTCCGATAGGGGCGGCACCGTCTATAACTGGTTGGCAGGAATTGTAGAATTCCTTCTGGCCGCCGGACCCTTGCTCTACGCTTTTGGCTTCATCGGTTAACCCTGCGACTTTTTTGATCTCAAAACGCGACAAAACTTACACAAAAGTGCGGGATTCGCGTGTTGCGAGTCCTGTTCGTCTATGCTAGACGGCAATCACATTTCGGTGTTGACGTGCTCGCGCGTCAGTGGTTTTCCGGAAACATTCAATAAAATCATCGGCTTGGCGTCCTGAGCAATAGTGGGCCCCAAAAGGATGGTTTCAACGTAGAGAGCAGGTTGTTCGTGGCTGAAACGTCTTCGCTCATTTCAGGTGTGGCACAGCGTTACGCCGGATCGCTTTTCGAGCTGGCGCTCGAGGCCAAGTCCGTTGCTGCTGTGGAGAAAGATCTTGTTCGTTTCGAGGCGCTTCTGAGCGGAAGCGAGGACCTCAAGCGTCTGATCTCCAGTCCGGTATTTTCTTCGGAAGACCAGCTCCATGCAATCGGCGCCATTGCCGACAAGGCGGGCATCAAGGGTCTGGTGGGAAATCTCCTGCGCGTCGTCGCAGCGAACCGCCGTCTTTTCGCCCTGCCGGGCATCATCGCCGCATTCCACAAGATTGCTGCTGAACATCGCGGAGAAGTTTCCGCCGATGTCACTTCCGCGCATGCGCTGACCGCTGCGCAGGAAAACGAATTGAAGGCAACGCTGAAGAGCGTGGCCGGCAAGGACGTGACGATTAACGTCACCGTCGATCCGTCGATCCTCGGCGGTCTTATCGTCAAGATGGGTTCGCGTCAGATCGACACGTCCCTTCGCACCAAACTATCTTCTCTCAAGCTTGCACTGAAAGAGGTCGGCTGATGGACATCCGCGCTGCGGAAATTTCCGCTATCCTGAAAGAGCAAATCAAGAACTTCGGCAAGGAGGCTGAGGTCTCCGAGGTCGGTCAGGTTCTGTCCGTCGGCGACGGTATTGCTCGCGTCTATGGTCTGGACAATGTTCAGGCTGGTGAAATGGTCGAATTCCCCGGCGGCATTCGCGGCATGGCGCTTAACCTTGAAAACGACAATGTTGGTGTCGTTATCTTCGGTGCCGACCGTGACATCAAGGAAGGCGACGTCGTTAAGCGTACCGGCGCCATCGTTGACGTGCCGGTTGGTCCGGGTCTGCTCGGCCGCGTTGTGGATGCTCTCGGCAATCCGATCGACGGCAAGGGCCCGATCGTTGCTACCGAGCGTCGCCGCGTCGACGTCAAGGCCCCGGGCATCATTCCGCGCAAGTCGGTTCATGAGCCAATGTCGACCGGCCTCAAGGCTGTCGACGCTCTGATCCCGGTTGGTCGCGGTCAGCGCGAGCTGGTCATCGGTGACCGTCAGACCGGCAAGACCGCCATCATTCTCGACACCTTCCTGAACCAGAAGCCGATCCACGACAACGGCCCGGACAGCGAAAAGCTTTATTGCGTTTACGTTGCTATCGGCCAGAAGCGTTCGACGGTTGCTCAGTTCGTCAAGGTTCTCGAAGAGCGCGGCGCACTCGAATATTCGATCGTTATTGCTGCTACCGCTTCCGATCCGGCTCCGATGCAGTATCTCGCTCCGTTCGCAGGCTGCGCAATGGGCGAATACTTCCGTGACAACGGTCAGCATGCTCTCATCGGTTACGACGATCTGTCCAAGCAGGCTGTTGCTTACCGTCAGATGTCGCTGCTGCTTCGTCGTCCTCCGGGCCGTGAAGCTTATCCGGGCGACGTTTTCTATCTGCACTCTCGTCTTCTCGAACGCGCTGCAAAGCTCAACGACGAAAACGGCGCTGGCTCGCTGACGGCTCTGCCGGTCATCGAAACGCAGGGCAACGACGTTTCGGCCTTCATTCCGACCAACGTGATCTCGATCACCGACGGCCAGATCTTCCTCGAAACCAACCTGTTCTATCAGGGTATCCGCCCGGCTGTGAACGTCGGTCTGTCGGTTTCGCGCGTTGGTTCTTCGGCTCAGATCAAGGCCATGAAGCAGGTTGCCGGTTCGATCAAGGGCGAGCTTGCCCAGTATCGTGAAATGGCCGCCTTCGCGCAGTTCGGTTCGGATCTTGATGCCTCGACCCAGCGTTTGCTGAACCGCGGCGCGCGTCTGACCGAGCTTCTCAAGCAGCCGCAGTTCTCGCCGCTCAAGACGGAAGAACAGGTTGCCGTGATTTATGCCGGTGTGAACGGTTATCTCGACAAGATCGCCGTCAACCAGGTTGGCAAGTTCGAAGCAGGTCTTCTTTCTTCGCTGCGCACCGAGCACAAGGATGTGCTGGATGCGATCCGCGATCAGAAGGCGCTCACCGACGACATCAAAGCAAAGCTCAAGGCAGCGGTCGACGCGTTCGCCAAGTCTTTCGCTTGAATTTTGTGACGGGATGAACGGATGCCTTCACTAAAGGATCTGAGAAACCGTATCGCCTCGGTCAAGGCGACGCAGAAAATCACCAAGGCGATGCAGATGGTCGCCGCGGCGAAGCTGCGCCGTGCCCAGGAAGCTGCGGAGGCCGCACGGCCTTACTCGCAGCGCATGGGCGCCGTTCTCGCGAATATCGCGCAGAATGTCAGCGGCGAAGATGCACCGGCATTGATGGCCGGTACGGGTAAGGACGACGTGCATCTGCTCGTCGTCTGCACTGCGGAGCGTGGCCTTTGCGGCGGTTTCAATTCGCAGATCGCACGCCTGGCGCGCGATCATACCCGCAAGCTCCTCGCTGAAGGCAAGACGGTCAAGATCATCACGGTCGGCAAGAAGGGCGCAGATATTCTGCGTCGCGAATTTGCCTCTCTGATCATCGACCACGTCAATCTGCGTGAAGTCAAGCAGCTCGCTTTTGTGCATGCCGACCAGATCGGCCACAAGGTGATCGAGCTGTTCGAGCAAGGCGCGTTTGATGTCTGCACCCTGTTCTATTCCGAATTCAAGTCGGTGATTGCACAGATTCCAACTGCACAGCAGATCATTCCGGCTTCGGCTGGCGATGTTGCGCAGGCGGACACTGCAGGCGATGCGATCTATGAGTACGAACCTGATCCTGCGGCGATCCTGAGCACGCTGATCCCGCGCAATATTTCGGTCCAGATTTTCCGCGCTCTGCTGGAAAATGTGGCGGGCGAAATGGGCGCGAAGATGAGCGCGATGGACAATGCGACGCGTAATGCCGGTGACATGATCAACAAACTGTCGATCACGTATAACCGTCAGCGTCAGGCTCAGATCACCAAGGAACTGATCGAAATCATTTCGGGCGCGGAAGCGCTCTAGGGTTTACCGCATGTTCTTCTCCGAGAAGTCTGCAACTTTTCGGGACCATGCTAACGGAAGGTAAGGATCGATGGCAAAAGCAGCGACCCCGAAAACTACCGCCGCGGCCGAAGCAAAGCCGGCAGCGGCCAAGAAGGCTCCAGCCAAGGCTACACCAGCCAAGGCAGCTGCCGCCAAGTCTCCTGCAGCTCCCAAGGCTGCAACGACCGGCGCAGTCGGCAAGATCACTCAGGTCATCGGCGCTGTTGTCGACGTACAGTTCGAAGACGGTCAGCTGCCGCTGATCCTCAACGCTCTGGAAACCGACAATCTGGGCAACCGGCTGGTTCTCGAAGTTGCGCAGCATCTGGGCGAAAACACCGTTCGCACCATCGCCATGGACTCGACCGAAGGTCTGGTTCGCGGTCACGAAGTGCGCGATACCGGCAACCCGATCATGGTTCCGGTCGGTGAAGAAACGCTCGGCCGCATCATGAACGTCATCGGCGAGCCGGTTGACGAAGCTGGTCCGATCAAGACCACGGCCCGTCGCGCGATCCACCAGGAAGCTCCTGAGTATATCGAACAGTCGACCGAAGCTGAAATCCTGGTCACGGGCATCAAGGTCGTGGACCTTCTCGCTCCTTATGCCAAGGGTGGTAAGATTGGTCTGTTCGGCGGCGCTGGCGTCGGCAAGACCGTTCTCATCATGGAACTGATCAACAACGTCGCCAAGGCGCACGGCGGTTACTCGGTATTCGCAGGCGTTGGTGAACGTACCCGTGAAGGTAACGATCTTTACCATGAAATGATCGAATCGGGCGTTAACAAGCTCGGCGGCGGTGAAGGCTCCAAGGCCGCACTCGTCTACGGTCAGATGAACGAGCCTCCGGGTGCGCGCGCTCGCGTTGCTCTGTCGGGTCTGACGGTTGCTGAAAACTTCCGTGACAAGGGCCAGGACGTTCTGTTCTTCGTGGACAACATCTTCCGCTTCACGCAGGCTGGTTCGGAACTTTCGGCTCTTCTCGGCCGTATTCCTTCCGCTGTGGGTTATCAGCCGACGCTGGCAACCGACATGGGCGCGATGCAAGAACGCATCACCACGACGACCAAGGGTTCGATCACCTCGGTTCAGGCAATTTACGTTCCTGCCGACGATTTGACCGACCCTGCACCGGCAACGTCGTTCGCTCACTTGGACGCGACCACCACGCTGAACCGTTCGATTGCTGAAAAGGGTATTTACCCGGCTGTGGATCCGCTGGAATCCACGTCGCGTATGCTTGACCCGATGATCGTTGGTGAAGAACATTACGCCGTCGCCCGTCAGGTGCAGGCGATCCTGCAGCGCTACAAGGCGCTTCAGGACATCATCGCCATCCTCGGCATGGACGAACTGTCAGAAGACGACAAGCTGACCGTTGCGCGCGCTCGTAAGATCGAACGCTTCCTGTCGCAGCCGTTCTTCGTGGCTGAAGTCTTCACCGGTTCGCCGGGCAAGCTCGTTGCGCTCGAAGACACTATCAAGGGCTTCAAGGGTCTTTGCGCCGGTGAATACGATCATCTTCCGGAACCGGCCTTCTACATGGTCGGCTCGATTGAAGAAGCGATCGAAAAAGCGAAGAAGCTGGCTGCCGAAGCAGCTTGATGAATTGAGTTTCCCGGTGGGCTGTGAGGCCCACCGGGAAAGCCAATCATTTTGTTTAAGCATGTTCTGAAAGTTGTTTTCTGGATCGTGCTTTTGAATTCAAGTGAGAACCATGGCTCAAGCTTTCCAATTCGAACTCGTGTCGCCTGAACGCCTCCTGCTTTCTGCGCAGGTGACGGAAGTCGTCATTCCGGGTAGCGAAGGCTATCTGACGGCTCTCGCCGGTCATTCGCCGCTGATGTCGACGATCATGCCGGGCGTCGTTTCGGTGAAGCTTGCCGACGGCAAGTCCGATTCTTACGTGGTGTTCGGCGGTTTTGCCGATATCACCCCGCAGAGCTGCACCGTGCTGGCCGAATCTGCAACGCATGTCGATGACATCGAGCCGTCGGATATTTCGCGCCGTATCGATGAAGCCCGCAAGGCGCTCGATGATGCGAATTCGCCGGAGCATCGCACCAAGGCGGAAATCTTCCTGCACCAGCTGATGACGCTGCAGGGCGCCGTTATACCGGGCTGATACATTAAAAAACACATATAGTTGGGAAAGCGGACTCGGGTCCGCTTTTCTTTTTTACTTTATTATTTGCGTATATTTTTCTTATTTAAAATTTATTCATGTTCTCGGTTATTTCGGCTTTTTAGTTCAGGCCTCGTGAAGTTCTTATTCTCGCACAACCTAACTCTAGAGGGTTTAAGCTTCACGCTTGCGTGAGTTTTGCGTGCGGCCATTGAAAATGAACCGAGGGCCATTTATCCAGAAACACAATCGTTAGTTTACTAATATATAAAGGCATCGGATATGAGCACGACAGATCTCAGAGCAGAAATGATTGATGCCATGGCGAAGGTGAACCGCAGGCTTCGCACCGTATTTGACGCCAGGGTGAAAGAGCGGGGCCTGACATTGGCCCGCGCCCGCACGCTGCTGGCCCTGATTGAACAGGAAGGTCTTTATCAAAAGGAACTGGCTGAAACGCTGGAGATCGAGAATGCGACCATGGTTCGCCTTCTGGATGGTCTGGAGCGCCAGTCCTTCATAGAACGTCAGACAGTGGAGGGTGATCGCCGCGCCAAGCGCGTCGTGATGACCGAAGAGGGCAAGGTGCTGGCGGAGCAGGTGGAGAAACTCGCCGATGCCGTGCGCGAGGACCTGCTGGAAGGTGTCTCAGACGAAGAATTGAGCATTGCTCTGAACGTGCTGCGCAAAATGTCGGAATCGATGAACAAGACGCATTGAGCGCCAATCTCTTCGCACGACAATCAGCCGGGGCCCGCGCTCCGGCTTTTTCCTTTTCTCACGGCTTTGTGAAAACCTGCCCCAAAGCTGGTCGGCTTGCGCCATCTTTCGGTCGCCCGTACACCGTTCACTGCACCCACGATTTTGCGGGGGAGTAAGTATCGCGGAGGGCTATGCCTTCCAGCCACCACGAAGAGCGCTTGACGAGACCCTACGGTCCTGATGTGCTCCAACTGACGGGAGCGTCGGAAATGCGTTATTCGTCTCAGACTCTTCTCGGTCTCATGGCCATTCTTTCCATCGTCTCGGTGCAGGTGGGCGATATGCGCCACGGCACCCGCCATTCCTATGCGCTGGCGCTCAACGATGTGAATACGGATGACGGCATGGTTTTCGACACCAACGCATCCGCTTCGTTCGACGTGGCGACGGAACGTTCGCGGAAAAATATTGTTCTGCGTTGAGCCGTCAGGTCAGGGTGCAAGCGTGCGCAGATATTCCATCAGCTCACTTGCCGTATTGCTGGCGCGTTCCGGTTCTCGGGACACGATGGCTTCGATGAGCGCCGCATGGGCATTGGCGGAACCGGTAATGCTGGCCGATGGCCGCAAGCGGAACCAGAACCGACGGCTATGCGTCTGAAGCGGGGCCGCGAGACGGGTCGCATAAGGATTATTGGCCGCCGAGCCAAGCACGATGTCAAAGGCCTTGTCGGCATCAAGAAATGACTGCACATCCTCGTCCGGGATTGCCTGCCGCATGGCAGCCGCTGCCGCTTCCAGCCGTTGATAATCGCGTGGGCTGCCGAAGCGGGCGGCGTCGCGCGCCAATACACGTTCAACACCTTCGCGGGCGTCCAGCACCTTGGCAAAATCCTTCGGATCAATCGGCGCAATCGCAATGCCGGAGCGGGGGCGCACTTCCATCAACCCTTCCCAGGCAAGGCGCTGAATAGCTTCACGCAGTGGTGTGCGGCCCATGCCGGTCAGCTCGATCAACGTTCGTTCGTTGACCACTACGCCCGGCTCGAGCTCAAGCGTCACAATCATGCGTTCCAGCGTGCGATAGGCCTGTTCGGCAAGACTCTCGCCGCTCAGACTGTCAATAGCTGTTGCCTGTTTGCCGGTGGCGCTTCTGATTGACCGTTCGCGGAGGCTTGTCTGTGTCATGTGGTTCAATGTCTTCTATGATGGCAATTGACAGGAAACAATCTTACAAATATATCTCTGATATATCAATATCGACCAAGGTGATAACCTGCGGCACCCGATCTTGCGTTAACCGGGTTTCGGCATAGTGTTATTCCAAAAATTTGTTAGACGGGCTGGCGCCCCGATTTAAAAGTCGCTCCAAGGCTCCATTGGTGATGAAGCCTTGATCTGAATCGGTGGGGAGCCGCAAAAAGCATGAAATCTGATCCCAAAGAACAACTGAAAATGGGACAGCAGGATATTGTTATCATCGGTGGCGGCATCGTCGGTTCTGTGACGGCTGCACTGCTGGCGGAAGCCGGGCGCGATGTGCTGGTCATTGATCGCACCGGCATCTGCGAGGAAACGAGTTCTGGCAATGCTGCGGCGCTTGCTTTCTCCGAAATTCTGCCGCTGGCTTCCAAGGGTGTCATGCGCAAGGTGCCGGGCTGGCTGATGGACCCGCTGGGGCCTTTCTCCATTCGCCCGTCCTATTTCCCGAAAATGGTGCCGTGGCTCTATCAGTTCTGGCGCGCCAGCAGCGCTCATGCGCTGGAGAAAACCGCTGTCACGCAGGCCAATATCATGCGGCTTGCGGCAAGCGAAATGCTGGCGCTGATCGACCGCGCCGATTTGCGCGACCGTTTGCAGGAAAACGGCAATCTGGAACTTTATGAAAGCGAAGCCGAGCTGAATGCCGCTCTGCCGAGCTGGGATATTCGCGAGAAAGCCGGCATTGCGCATGAGCATGTGCATGGGGCAAGGCTGGCAGAATTGCAGCCGGGCCTCAGCCCGCGTATCGTGGCCGGAACCTTCGTGCCGGGCTGGAAAAATGTCAGTGATCCGAAACTGTTCGGCCAGGCTGTCTGGGCCTATGCGGAACGCCTCGGTGCCCGTTTCCTGAAGGCGAAAGTGACGAGCGCCCGCCCGGCGGATAGCGGCGCGCATGTGCGTCTTGAAGACGGCACGGAAATCAGCGCGAAGAACCTCATCATAATGACAGGTGCCTTCTCGCGCGAATTCGCCAAGGGGTTTGGCGATGCAGTGCCGCTCGATACCGAACGCGGTTACAACACCACTTTGCCGGTGGGCGCTTTCGACGTAAAGCGACAACTCACTTTCCCCAGCCATGGTTTCGTCGTCACGCCCATGGCGACAGGATTGCGCGTTGGCGGCGCGGTTGAATTTGGTGGGCTCGATCTGCCGCCGAATTATGCGCGCTCCAAAGCCATGCTCACCAAGGCGTCCCGCTTCCTTCCCGGGCTCAAGACCGAGGGCGGACGCGAATGGATGGGCTATCGTCCTTCCATTCCGGATTCGGTGCCGGTCATTGGCCGCGCCTCGTCGGGCGGAAATATTTTCTATGGCTTCGGCCATGGCCATCTCGGCCTCACGCAATCCGCAGCGACCGGACGCTTGATCCGCGACCTGATCACCGGGGCGAAGCCTGCAATCGACATCGAACCATTCAAACCTCAACGTTTTCGGAACTGACCATCATGGCAAGACATTCCTTTTTCTGTGTCGACGGACATACCTGCGGCAACCCTGTGCGCCTGGTGGCTGGCGGCGGTCCGAACCTCGAAGGTTCGACCATGATGGAGAAACGGGCGCATTTTCTGCGCGAGTTTGACTGGATCCGTACCGGCTTGATGTTCGAACCGCGCGGCCACGACATGATGTCTGGCTCGATCCTCTATCCGCCGACGCGCCCGGACTGCGATGTTGCGGTGCTGTTCATCGAGACCTCGGGTTGCCTGCCCATGTGCGGTCACGGCACTATAGGTACGGTGACCATGGCGATCGAGCAGGGCCTCGTGACACCGAAGACGCCGGGCAAGCTCAATCTCGACACGCCAGCAGGTCTCGTTGCCATCGAATATGAGCAGAACGGCCAATACGTAGAGCGCGTGCGCCTCACCAATGTTCCGGCTTTCCTTTATGCGGAAGGCTTGGAAGTGGAATGCCCTGATCTCGGCACGCTCAAGGTCGATGTAGCCTATGGCGGCAATTTCTACGCCATCGTCGAACCGCAGGATAATTACACCGATATGGCTGATTACAGCGCCCTGCAGCTGATCGCCTGGAGCCCGGTTTTGCGGCAGCGTCTCAACGAGAAATACAAGTTCCAGCATCCGCTGCTCGCTGATATCAATCGTCTGTCGCATATTCTATGGACCGGCAAACCGACTAAGCCGGAAGCTCATGCCCGCAACGCCGTCTTCTATGGCGACAAGGCTATCGACCGTTCGCCTTGCGGCACCGGCACTTCGGCGCGCATGGCGCAACTGGCCGCCAAGGGCAAGCTGAAGCCCGGCGACGAATTTGTGCATGAATCCATCATTGGTTCGCTGTTCCACGGTCGCGTCGAGCGCGCCGTGGAAGTCACAGGCCCTGCGACGGGACAGGATACGGTCCTGCCGGGGATTATCCCGTCAATTGCGGGCTGGGCACGGATGACCGGTTATAATACCATCTTCATTGATGATCGGGATCCGTTTGCTCACGGCTTCACAGTTGCGTAAAACGGGTACGGTTGGTCAAAAGCGGCCGACCACCCAATTTCTTGCCTTTTGAGGCTTCGGGGAAAACATGGGATAAGGCGTCCGTTTCGGTAGAAAAGGACGCGAAAAGGGCGTTTAGTAGGGGACATAACTGGTTTGCGGAAGGATGAAGCAATTAGTCTTTTGTTTAAGACGAAAGGGGCTTGCATTCCCTGATGCAGCCGTTAGGTGTAATCGACCGGGAAAAAAATGAGGGTGCACGAAATAATGATGCGCCAATAAGATTCCGGCTTGTTAAATGGGTGGCTTTTCGATGGAATATTTCCTCCAGCAGGTGATCAACGGGCTTGCGCTCGGTTCGATCTATGGCCTGATCGCCATCGGCTACACGATGGTCTATGGTATCATCGGCATGATCAACTTTGCTCATGGCGATGTCTTTATGCTCGGTGCCTTTATGGCGCTGATCGTTTTTCTCATCATCACGACTTTCATCGGTGCGCTGCCGATCGCGCTGCTTCTGCTTCTGATGATGGTGGTCGCAATGCTCATGACGGGCTTGTGGAGCTGGACGATCGAGCGCGTGGCTTACCGGCCGCTGCGCGGTTCGTTCCGCCTTGCACCGCTGATTACGGCAATCGGCATGTCGATCGCTTTGTCCAACTTCGTCCAGGTGACGCAGGGTCCGCGCAACAAGCCGGTTCCACAGCTCCTGAATGGTTCGTACAGCCTGTTTGGCACCAATGTCACGATTTCGCTCAAGCAGATCGTCGTCATCGTGGTAACGGCTGTGTTGCTGACGATCTTCTGGTACATCGTCAATCGCACATCGCTCGGTCGAGCACAGCGCGCCTGTGAGCAGGATCGCAAGATGGCCGCACTTCTCGGCATTAATGTCGACCGCGTGATTTCGCTGACCTTCGTGATGGGTGCCATGCTCGCAGCCGTTGCCGGTACGCTTTACCTGTCCTTCTACGGGGTAATCTCCTTCGCCGACGGGTTTATCCCCGGCGTCAAGGCGTTCACTGCCGCGGTTCTGGGCGGTATCGGTTCGCTTCCGGGTGCGGTTGTCGGCGGTCTTTTGATCGGTCTGATTGAGGCGCTCTGGTCGGCTTATTTCTCGATTGACTACAAGGATGTCGCGGCGTTTTCGATCCTGGCCATCGTGCTGATCTTCATGCCGTCGGGTATTCTTGGCCGTCCTGAAGTCGAAAAGGTGTAATCATGGCTGTACAGTCGAGTTCACGCCCGGATTCCCTTTTTGGCCGGGCCATTCGCGAAGGTATCATCGCCGGTCTTCTGGCGCTGGGCCTCTTCGTCCTGATCATCGGTTTCAAAACCGAGCAGAACATCAACAACGAGCTGGTGCTGGTACAGCGCTGGGGCGCTCTGGCGGTCATGGTGGCGCTGGCGGCAGTGGGACGCTTCCTGTTTGTCGCGTTTCTGCAGCCGCAGCTGGAGGCGCGCAAGCTCGCCAAGAGCAAGCGTACGGTGGACGCCTCAGAAGGCCAGTCGTTCTTCCGCACCCATTTCTCCAAGCTTGGCGTCGCCTTTCTCTTTGCCTATCCGATCCTGATCGTTCTGGCACTGGGCTGGCAGGGGTCGCTCAAATGGGTGGATAATTTTGGCGTCCAGATCCTCATCTATGTGATGCTGGCCTGGGGGCTCAACATCGTCGTCGGTCTCGCCGGTCTTCTCGATCTCGGCTATGTGGCCTTCTACGCTGTCGGCGCTTATTCCTACGCGATCCTGTCCAGCTATTTCGGCCTGTCGTTCTGGGTGCTGCTGCCCATTGCAGGCATTCTGGCTGCGACATGGGGCGTTGTTCTGGGTTTCCCGGTCTTACGTCTGCGCGGCGATTATCTCGCTATCGTGACGCTCGCTTTCGGTGAAATCATCCGCCTGGTGCTCATCAACTGGACCGATCTCACCAAGGGCACGTTCGGTATTTCGGGCATTGCCAAGGCAACCTTCTTCGGTCTGCCGTTCAAGGCGGGTCCGGATGGTTTTGCCGCCCATATGGGCCTGACCTTCTCGCCGGCGCATTACAAGTTCTTCCTCTATTACGTCATTTTGCTGCTGGCGCTTCTGACCGCGTGGGTCACGATCCGTCTGCGCCGAATGCCGGTTGGCCGCGCATGGGAAGCGCTGCGTGAGGACGAAATCGCCTGCCGTTCGCTCGGCATCAACACCACGACCACCAAGCTCACGGCTTTTGCCACGGGCGCGATGTTCGGCGGTTTTGCAGGCTCGTTCTTCGCAGCACGCCAGGGCTTTGTGAGCCCGGAATCCTTCGTGTTCCTTGAATCCGCAGTTATCCTCGCCATCGTCGTTCTCGGCGGCATGGGATCGCTCGTCGGTATCGCCATCGCTGCGGTCGTCATGATCGGCGGCACGGAAATCCTGCGTGAAATGGGCTTCCTGAAGGCGATTTTCGGTCCCGACTTCACACCGGAACTCTATCGCATGCTCATCTTCGGCCTCGCTATGGTGGTCGTCATGGTCTGGAAACCGCGTGGCTTTGTCGGAAGCCGGGAACCAAGCGCGTTCCTGCATGCAAAGAAGATGGTGTCGGGTGCCTTTACCAAGGAAGGGCACGGCTGATGGCGGAGACAGCGACAATGTCTGACAATGTTCAAAAGAGCTTGGTTCAGAAAGACACCGTTCTTCAGGTTGAGCATCTGTCGATGCGCTTCGGTGGCCTCGTCGCCATCAACGATCTGAGCTTCGATGTGAAGCGTGGTGATATTACCGCGCTCATCGGCCCGAACGGTGCCGGTAAAACGACGGTCTTCAACTGCATCACGGGCTTCTACAAGCCGACGGGCGGTATGTTGACCATGCATCGGAACACGGGAGACACTTTCCTTCTGGAACGTCTTCCGGATTTCCAGATTACCAAACAGGCCAAGGTGGCGCGTACGTTCCAGAATATTCGCCTGTTTTCAGGTCTGACCGTTTTGGAAAACCTGCTCGTCGCCCAGCACAACACGCTGATGCGCTCGTCGGGTTACACGATCCTCGGGCTCCTGGGTCTTCCGGGCTACAAGAAGGCAGCCAAGGAAGCCATTGAAAAGGCGCGTTACTGGCTGGACAAGATCAACCTCACTGCACGTGCGGATGATCCGGCTGGCGATCTGCCTTATGGCGATCAGCGCCGTCTGGAAATCGCCCGCGCCATGTGCACCGAGCCAGAAATTCTCTGTCTCGACGAACCGGCAGCAGGTCTCAATCCGCGCGAGTCGGCTGAGCTGAACAAGCTTTTGCTGGACATTCGCAAGGAAACGGGAACCTCGCTGCTGTTGATCGAGCACGATATGTCGGTGGTGATGGAAATTTCCGACCACGTGATCGTGCTGGAATATGGCACCAAGATTTCTGACGGTACGCCGGAAGAAGTCCGCAACGATCCGCGCGTCATTGCCGCTTATCTCGGCGTTGACGATGAGGAAATCGCCGAGCTGATCGATGAGGCCGACAAGCCCGGCACGGGCGATCCCGCCAATTTCATCGCGGCGCAGCTTGCTGAAGAGGTGATCCAACAGGAAAAGGCTGCGGAAGTTGCCCGCCTTGCCGGTGGATTGGAAGCGCCGCGCGATGGCAAGGCCGACAATCTGACGCTTGTGAAGGGCATCGGTGCCGTCAACGAAAAGAAGCTGAACGAACACGGCATCTATCATTTCGATCAGATCGCCGCATGGTCCGAAGCCGATATCGCACAGGCCGAAACCTATCTGGAATTTGACGGCCGCATCGCCCGGGAAGATTGGGTGGGGCAGGCAAGGCAACTGGCCGCCGGACAGGTGACCGAATTCTCGAGCCGCGTCGAAGCCGGTGATGTTCCGACGAGCCACAAGACCGCTCCCGCAAAGGCGCCGCGCAGCCGTAAAGCTCCGGCCAAGCCGAAGAAGGGAGGCGAATGATGCAGGCAGAAACCATGCAGAAAAAGCAACCGCTTCTGGCCGTTGAAAAAGTCGAGACCTATTACGGTAACATCTGTGCGCTGAAGGGCATCGACCTGACAGTGGACGAGGGCGAAATCGTCGCCCTGATCGGTGCCAACGGCGCGGGCAAGTCCACGCTGATGATGACGATTTTCGGTTCGCCGAAAGCGCGCACCGGTCGTATTCTCTTCAATGGCAAGGACATTACGTCCATGCCGCCGCACGAGATTGCGAAGCTGCGTATCGCGCAGTCGCCGGAAGGTCGCCGGATTTTCCCGCGCATGACGGTTCTCGAAAATCTCCAGATGGGCGCGAGCCTCGATCATCAGCAGTACTTCGATGAAGACGTGAAGCTGATGTTCGATCTGTTCCCGCGTCTGAAGGAACGCATCAATCAGCGCGGCGGCACGTTGTCGGGCGGCGAGCAGCAGATGCTGGCCATCGCGCGCGCTCTGATGGCGCGTCCGAAGCTTCTGCTTCTTGATGAGCCGTCGCTTGGTCTCGCACCGCTGATCGTCAAGCAGATCTTTGAGGCGATCAAGGAACTGAACCGCACACAGGGCCTCACGGTATTCCTCGTCGAGCAGAACGCATTTGGTGCGCTCAAGCTTGCCGACCGCGGCTATGTCATGGTCAACGGATCGATCACGATGAGCGGCTCGGGCCGCGATCTTCTGGCCGATCCGGAAGTGCGCGCCGCCTATCTCGAAGGCGGAAGGCATTAAGGAGAAAGTCATGCAGGGTATTCTCTACGAAGAACCGTCTTTCTGGCTGTTTTTCCTCATCACATGCGCGCTGGGTGGCTGGGCCGCCTGGATGACGGGCCGCGCCTGCGCGCAGACCTGGCGCAGCCTGCCGCAGCTTCTGGTCTATCTGATCCCGCTGGGCGCGGCTGTGCGTTTCATCCACTTCGCACTGTTTGAGGGAACGTTGCTTTCGTTCCACTATTATCTGGTGGACACGATCGTGCTGATGATCATCGGTTCGATCGGCTTTCAATTTACGCGCACCAAGCAAATGGTGCGGCAATATGGCTGGCTTTATGAAAAAGCTTCGCCGCTGAGCTGGAAAGCAAAATAATTCGAAGCTTCGCCGTCCGCGGCGAAGCTTTTTTTAAAAGATCACGTTGACAGTATCATGATTCAGCGTAGATATTGCTGAGTATTCAGCAAGATAATAAGGCGATGCTGAAACATCGCTTCGGGGTAAATACAAGGATGGGAGTTCCAAAAATGAAGAAGTATCTTTTTTCGGGCGTGGCTCTTGCTGCTGTGATGGCTTTTGGCGGCTCTGCATGGGCTGATGTACTTCTGGGTATCGGTGCGCCGCTGACCGGCCCGAATGCCGTTTATGGTGCGCAGATCCAGAAAGGCGCTGAAGCCGCCGTCAAGGAAATCAACGATGCTGGCGGCATCAATGGCGAGAAGATCGCTATTACGCTTGGTGACGACGTTTCGGATCCGAAGCAGGGCATTTCGGTTGCCAACAAGTTCGCTGCCGATGGCGTGAAGTATGTTGTCGGCCACTTCAACTCGGGCGTTTCGATTCCGGCTTCGGAAGTCTATGCCGAAAACGGCATTCTCGAAATTTCGCCTGCGGCAACCAACCCGGTCTACACCGAGCGTCAGCTGTGGAACACGTTCCGCACCTGCGGTCGTGATGACCAACAAGGGATCGTTGCCGGCCAGTACATCTTCGACAATTTCAAGGATGCGAAGATCGCCGTCATCCACGACAAGACCCCCTATGGTCAGGGCCTTGCCGACGAAACCAAGAAGAAGCTCAACGCGCTTGGCGCCAAGGAAGCCCTTTATGAAGGCGTGAACGTCGGCGAAAAGGATTTCTCGGCCTTGATCGCCAAGCTCAAGCAGGCTGGCGTGACGGTCGTGTACTGGGGAGGTCTCCATCCGGAAGCCGGTCTGATCATCCGTCAGATGGCTGACCAGGGCCTCAAGGCTCAGTTCATTTCGGGCGACGGTATCGTGTCGAACGAACTGGCCTCGATTGCTGGCGATGCTGTTGCCGGTACGCTGAACACCTTCGGCCCGGATCCGCGCAACAACCCGGACAATGCCGACCTCGTGAAGAAGTTCCGCGATGCTGGCTTCGAGCCGGAAGCCTACACGCTCTACTCCTATGCGGCCGTTCAGTCGCTTGCTCAGGCCGCCAAGGCTGCAGCCAGCAACGACCCGCAGGAAGTTGCGAAGGCGCTGAAGGCAAAGGGTCCGTTCAAGACCGTGCTCGGCGATATTTCCTATGATGAAAAGGGCGATCCGAAGCTCCCAGGCTACGTTATGTACAAGTGGGAAAAGGGCGCTGACGGGAAATATACCTACATTCAGCAGAAGTAAAAACGCAGCATTATTGCGTAATCGGAGATGCCCGGCCATTGCGCCGGGCATTTTTGCTTTCTGCTGTCTGATATAGGATTGTAAAAAGTAGGAAGGCCTTACTGAAAGAGGGAGTCGTTATACGCTGATAGGAGCGAGCGTTTAGCTCGAGGGAATAGTCATTTAAAACAATGGCTTATTTCAAGCCTGACGAGCTTGCTTCGCAAGGCGCACCGGTGTCGCATAACCTCATGCGGAAAACGCTGAAAGTAGTCTATTTCTACGCTTTACTTTTTTGGCTCTGCGAATTTACCTATCCAGGTGATTTCGCGTAGTGTGATTCTCTATGCTCAATCTCGCCTTCTGGGGAGAAGGCCGGTCGAATGGGCGGAGGTACTTCATTTTCTCCCAGTCGCATTCGCAGCGGAATGCAAAATGACCGGTTTCTTTCGACATAAAGATACAGGGCAGGGCCCGCGGCTTGGATGTCGCTGGAGCGCTCGAAGTGGGAGTAATCGAAATGAAAAAGTCTTTGTTCTGCGGCGTTTGCCTTTCGGCTCTGGTCGCTTTTGGCGGCGCAGCCTTTGCCGATGTCATGCTCGGTGTTGGCGCGCCTCTGACCGGTAGTCAGGCGGCCTTTGGCGAACAGATCAAGCGCGGCGTCGAAGCCGCTGTCGCGGAAGCCAATGCCAAGGGCGGCATGAATGGCGAAAAGATCAGCATCGTCTATGGCGATGATGCCGCCGACCCGAAGCAGGGCATTTCGGTTGCGAACAAGTTTGTTGGTGATGGCGTGCAGTTTGTCATCGGACACTTCAATTCCGGCGTCAGCATTCCGACCTCGGATATCTATGCCGAAAACGGCGTGCTGATGATCGCACCGGGCACCACCAACCCGACCTTTACCGAGCGTGAACTGTGGAACACCTTCCGCACCTGCCGTCGTGACGACCAGCAGGGTATCGTCGCCGGAAAATACATGGCCGACCATTACAAGGACGGCAAGGTCGCGATCCTGCACGACAAGACGCCTTATGGTCAGGGCCTCGCCGATGAGACCAAGAAGTCGCTCAACGAGAGCGGCATGAAGGAAACGCTTTATGAAGGCGTGAACCAGGGCGACAAGGATTTTTCGGCGCTGATTTCCAAGATGAAGGCTGCGGGCATTACCGCTGTCTATTGGGGCGGCATGCATCCGGAAGCTGGTCTTCTGATCCGTCAGATGGCCGATCAGGGCCTCAAGGCGCAGTTCATCTCGGGTGACGGCATCGTCTCCAACGAGCTGGCTTCGATTGCCGGTGATGCAGTGGCCGGTGTCATGAACACCTTCGGCCCGGACCCGCGCGACGACAAGGCGAACGCAGACCTCATCAAGGCATTCCGCGACAAGGGCTTTGAGCCGGAAGCCTATACTTTCTACGCTTATGCCGGTGTGCAGTCGCTGGTGAGCGCCGCCAATGCAGCAGGCAGCAACGATCCGCAGGAAGTTGCGACGGCGATGAAGGATAAGGGTCCGTTCAAGACCGTGCTGGGTGAAATCTCCTTCGACAAGAAGGGCGATCCGAGCCTGTCGCCTTACGTCATGTTCGAATGGCGCAAGGGTCAAGATGGTAAGTACAATTACTTCCAGAAGTGATCTTGCCTGATATATTGGCAAAAATTGCTGTAATTTTAATCAGAATGCCCGGCTTTTAGTCGGGCATTTTGTTTTTAATTGGTGGTTGCACAGTTTGTTTGCGCTTGTTCATATTGCAAGGTAAGCAATGGCGCCTTCGTCTTTGCAGTAAGGGAGATCTGCCTTGCCTATCAGGAAAATTCTGGTCGCCAATCGATCCGAAATCGCAATTCGCGTATTCCGCGCCGCCAATGAGCTGGGGCTCAAAACGGTGGCCATCTGGGCCGAGGAGGACAAACTTTCCCTGCATCGTTTTAAAGCGGACGAGAGCTATCAGGTCGGGCGCGGGCCGCATCTGACACGCGATCTGGGGCCGATCGAAAGCTATCTGTCGATCGACGAGATCATCCGCGTCGCCAAGCTTTCCGGCGCCGACGCTATTCATCCGGGCTACGGCCTTTTGTCGGAAAGCCCGGAATTCGCCGAAGCCTGTGCCGAAAACGGCATCATCTTCATCGGGCCGAAGCCGGAAACCATGCGTCGTCTCGGCAACAAGGTTGCTGCGCGCAATCTGGCCATCGAAATTGGCGTGCCGGTGGTGCCAGCCACCGATCCGTTGCCGGATGATATGGAAGAGGTGAAGAAGCTTGCGGCACAGGTCGGTTACCCGGTCATGCTCAAGGCAAGCTGGGGCGGCGGCGGTCGCGGTATGCGCGCCATCCGCTCGGAAGCTGATCTTGCCCGTGAGGTCACGGAAGCCAAGCGCGAAGCCAAGGCGGCTTTCGGCAAGGACGAGGTCTATCTCGAAAAGCTCATTGAACGCGCCCGCCATGTCGAAGTGCAGATACTGGGCGATACGCATGGCAATGCCGTGCATCTGTTCGAGCGCGACTGCTCGATCCAGCGGCGCAACCAGAAGGTCGTGGAACGCGCGCCAGCGCCTTATCTCAACGACGCACAGCGTCAGGAACTTGCGAATTACGGCCTGAAGATCGCGCATGCGACCGATTATATCGGTGCGGGCACGGTGGAATTCCTGATGGATGCCGATAGCGGCAAGTTCTATTTCATCGAGGTCAATCCGCGCATTCAGGTCGAGCATACCGTCACCGAACAGGTGACGGGTATCGATATCGTCAAGGCGCAGATCCATATTCTGGAAGGCTTTGCCATCGGCACGCCGGAATCGGGCGTGCCGCGTCAGGAAGATATTCGCCTCAATGGCCATGCTCTCCAGTGCCGCATCACGACGGAAGATCCGGAGCACAATTTCATCCCGGATTACGGGCGCATTCAGGCTTACCGTTCGGCATCGGGTTTCGGCATCCGTCTGGACGGTGGCACGGCCTATTCGGGCGCATTCATCACGCGCTATTACGACCCGCTGCTGGTGAAGGTCACGGCTTCCGGAGCGACACCACTGGAAGCCATTCGCCGCATGGATCGCGCACTGCGCGAGTTCCGTATTCGCGGCGTGGCGACGAACCTCACCTTCCTTGAAGCGATCATCAATCATCCGAAATTCCTGTCGAATGACTATACGACCCGCTTCATCGACACGACGCCGGAACTCTTCGAGCAGGTGAAGCGGCAGGACCGCGCCACCAAGCTTCTGACCTATATTGCCGATGTGACCGTCAATGGCCATCCGGAAACCAAAGGTCGTGCTAAGCCGGCTAAGGACGCTGCAAAACCACGCGTGCCATGGTTCGGCGACACGCCGGTTGCCGATGGTACGAAGCAGCTCCTGGACAGTCTCGGACCGAAGAAGTTTGCCGAATGGGTCCGCAATGAAAAGCGCGTTCTCGTGACTGATACGACGATGCGCGACGGCCATCAGTCGCTGCTTGCCACCCGCGTGCGCACCTATGATATTGCGCGCATCGCCAATACCTATGCGCAGGCGCTGCCGAACCTGTTCTCGCTGGAGTGCTGGGGCGGGGCGACCTTCGATGTTTCGATGCGCTTCCTGACGGAAGACCCGTGGGAGCGTCTGGCGCAGGTGCGTGAAGGCGCGCCGAACCTGCTGCTGCAAATGCTGCTACGCGGCGCCAATGGCGTCGGCTACAAGTCCTATCCGGACAATGTGGTGAAGTATTTCGTGCGGGAAGCCGCGCGTGGCGGCATCGATCTGTTCCGCGTCTTCGACAGCCTCAACTGGGTTGAGAACATGCGCGTTTCGATGGATGCGGTGCTGGAGGAAAACAAGCTCTGCGAAGCGGCCATCTGCTATACCGGCGATATTCTGAACCCGGAACGCGCGAAGTATGACCTCAAATATTACGTCAATCTGGCGAAAGAGGTCGAAAAGGCGGGCGCGCATATCATCGCCGTCAAGGATATGGCGGGCCTTTTGAAGCCAGCTGCGGCGCGGGTGCTGTTCAAGGCGCTGCGCGAGGAAACCGATCTGCCGATCCATTTCCACACCCATGACACATCGGGCATTTCGGCTGCAACGGTGCTGGCGGCGGTGGATGCGGGCGTCGATGTGGTCGATGCGGCGATGGATGCCTTGTCGGGCAATACATCGCAGCCCTGCCTCGGTTCCATCGTCGAGGCGCTGCACGGCGCCGAGCGTGATCCGGGTCTCGATCCAGAATCGATCCGCCGCATTTCCTTCTATTGGGAAGCCGTGCGCAATCAATATGCGGGCTTTGAAAGCGACCTCAAGGGGCCGGCTTCGGAAGTCTATCTGCATGAAATGCCGGGCGGCCAGTTTACCAATCTGAAAGAACAGGCGCGCTCGCTCGGACTTGAAACCCGCTGGCATGAAGTGGCGCAAGCCTATGCCGATGTGAACCGCATGTTTGGCGATATCGTCAAGGTCACGCCGTCCTCCAAGGTGGTGGGTGATATGGCGCTGATGATGGTCAGCCAGGATCTGGATGTTAGCGACGTCGAGAACCCGGACAAGGATATCGCCTTCCCGGATTCGGTCGTGTCGATGATGCGCGGCGATCTCGGACAGCCGCCTTCGGGCTGGCCGGCAGCACTTCAGAAAAAGGTACTGAAGGGCGAAAAGCCATTCACCGTTCGTCCCGGTTCGCTGTTGCCTGCCGCTGATCTCGATGCGGAGCGCAAGGGTTTTGAAGAAACCGTGGGCCGCAAGATCGACGATCAGGAGTTCGCCTCGGCGCTGATGTATCCGAAAGTGTTCACGGATTTCGCCGCCGCACAGGAAACCTATGGTCCGACAAGTGTTCTGCCGACGCCGGTTTATTTCTACGGCCTCAAGCCGGAGGAAGAAGTCTTCGTCGATCTGGAACGCGGCAAGACGCTGGTGATCGTCAATCAGGCGATGAGCGAGACCGATGAAAAGGGCATGGTCACCGTGTTCTTCGAATTGAACGGCCAGCCACGCCGCATCAAGGTGCCGAACCGCGCCAAGGGCGCCTCGGGCGGTGTTCGCCGCAAGGTGGAAACCGGCAATGACAATCAGGTCGGCGCGCCAATGCCCGGTGTCATCTCGACGGTTGCCGTCGCCAGTGGCCAAAAGGTTTCGCAGGGCGACGTGCTGCTCTCCATCGAAGCGATGAAGATGGAAACGGCCATCCATGCCGAGCGCGACGGCACCATTGCCGAAGTGCTCGTGCGCCCTGGCGAACAGATCGACGCGAAGGATTTGTTGATTGTATATGGAGAGTAATACTCTTCGATAACGGTTTATTTGATCGAGCTTGCAATGCCGCGTCCGTGAAAAGGCGCGGCATTTTGTTTGCGCTTGCAGTGTGTGCAAATTCTGATATGCACGTTTGTGCCGATTTATGCATGTTTATGCCTGTTAGGGGAAACAAGTGACGACGGAGCTTTTGCTTCACGAAAGGCAGGCGCGCATTCAGGACCTGCTGCAACAGTCGGGCCGCGTGCTGGCGACCGAACTAGCCGAAAGCTTCGGCGTGTCGGAAGATACAATCCGGCGCGACTTGCGCGAAATGGCAGCTGCGGGTCTATGCAAACGTGTTTATGGCGGCGCTCTGAAAGCTGCACCGTCATCGCTGTCGCTGGCCGAGCGGGACGTGGAGCGCACGGCGGCGAAGACGGCGCTGGCTCATGTTCTGCTCGGTTTGATCGAGCCGGGTATGACGGTGTTTCTGGATGCGTCCTCGGTCAACACGGCTTTGGCGCGGCTTCTGGTGGAACGCGGCGAGGCGCTCACAGTTGTTACCAATACGCCGTCGATTGCCGCCATTCTGCTTGCTGCGCCCGACATTGACCTCATCATGATCGGCGGGCCGATTGATCGCCGCGTCAGTGCTGCGGTCGGGGCGCGCGCCTTGCGTGATGCGGAGTTGCTGCGTCCTGACCTGTGTGTGCTCGGTGCCTGCGGTGTTGCGGCGGAAATCGGCGTTACGGCGCTTTTTCTGGACGATGCCGAATTCAAGCGCACCATTGCCAGCCGCAGCCGGTCTGTCGTACTGGCAATCACCAATGACAAGCTTGGCACTGTCGCAGCGCATGATGTCGTCTCGCTGGACGATATCGGTGTGATGGCTTTCGAACAGGATGCTGATGAAAAACTGCTCGCGCCTTTTACGGCGGCGGGCGTAAATATACTACGCGCGGCAACAGGCCGTGGCTGAGGAAAATATGGAACAGGTTTCCGGACGGGAAGATACCGCGCCGTCACGCGCGCCGATGATCACCAAAGAGCGCATCGCTGTCGCGCTGCTCTTTATGGCAAACGGCTATATTTTCGGTGGCTGGGCTCCGAAAATTCCAGAATTTGCCGCGCGCCTTGGGCTGGATAGCGCAGGCATGGGACTGATGATCCTCGTCTTCGGTCTCGGCTCGTTGGCCATGATGCCGGTGGCGGGCGCTTTGTCGGCGCAGCGCGGTTCAGGCGCGGTGGTGCGTATTTTTGCACTGGCCTTCATCCCGGCGCTGCTGATCATCGCTCTGGTGCCAAATGTGGTTACAGCGGTCATCGTGATGTTCTATTTCGGCGGCACCATGGCTGCGATGGATGTGTCGATGAATGCCAATGCCGTCGCCGTGGAGAAATCCATGCGCCGTGCCATCATGTCGTCCTGCCATGCCTTCTGGAGCCTCGGCGGGCTGATCGGCGCAGCAAGCGGCGGCTTTCTCATCGCGCAATTCGGCTCGACCGTTCATGCGCTGGTAACGACCGTTGTTGCAGCGGTGCTGATCGCTGTCGCGTGGCCATCGATCATTGCCGACAAGTTCCACCATCCGAGCGGCGAAAAGCAGAAGCTGACTCTGCCGCGCAATCCACTGCCCTGGCTAGTGGGTGTGATGGCGTTGTTTTCGATGGTGCCGGAAGGGGCAATCATCGACTGGAGCGCCTATCACATGCGTCAGGATCTGGGCGCGTCGGTGACGCTGGCGGGTTTCGGCTTTGCGGCTTTCTCCTTTTCAATGGCGGTGATGCGCTTTGCGGGCGATCTGGTGCGCGACCGTTTCGGCGCGGTGCGGACGCTGCGTGCCTGCACGGTGATCGCCATTATCGGCATGTTGATCGTCGGCTTTTCCACCGATCCCTATGTGTCGGTGGTCGGTTTTGCCATTTGTGGCATCGGCATTTCCAACATGGTGCCGATTGCCTTTTCGATGGCTGGAAACATGCCGGGCGTGAACCCAAGCGTCGGCCTGTCGATTGCGACCACACTTGGCTATTCCGGCATGCTGGTGGCCCCGTCGCTGATCGGCTTTGTTGCCAAACATAGCGGTTTCGGCGTGGTGTTCATTGCGCTGCCGGTTCTGCTTTTGGTGGTGCTCGCCTTTTCCAGCCTCGCCCGCTACGCCGACCAGAAGCACTAAAATTGTTTACTCAGCCGTCCAGCCGCCTTCGACCGGCAGGGCTGCGCCATTGATCTGCGCGGCCGCATCCGTGGCGAGAAAGGCTGCAAGCGCCCCGATCTGCGCGGTGGTCACGAATTCCTTCGTCGGCTGTTTATCGAGCATCACCTCGCGGATCACCGTTTCGCGGTCCATGTTGTGGGCCTTCATCTGATCGGGAATCTGTGCCTCCACAAGCGGTGTCAGCACATAGCCGGGACAGATGGAATTGGCGGTGATCTTCGCGGTCGCCAGTTCCAGCGCCAGCGTCTTGGTAAAGCCGACAATGCCGTGCTTGGCCGCAACATAGGCCGACTTGAACGGCGAGGCGACCAACCCATGGGCGGATGCAATATTGATGATGCGCCCCCAGCCAGCCGCGCGCATATGCGGGATGGCGGCGGCGGACGTATGGAAGGCCGAGGTCAGATTAATAGCGATGATGCGGTCCCATTGCTCTGTCGGAAATTCTTCAACCGGCGCGACATGCTGGATGCCTGCGTTGTTGACCAGAATATCGGCGCTGCCGAACGCCTTGACACTGTCGGCGATAAGTCTGCGGCAGTCGTCGCCCTTCGACATATCGGCTGCGATATAGATCACGCTCGCGCCATGTTCTTCGCCCAGCATGCGGGCAAGCGCATGATCCTCGTCACGGTCGGTGAAGGAATTGATCACAACGTTGTGTCCCGCGGCCGCCAATGCATGGGCGATGCCAAGGCCGATCCCGGAATTGGAGCCGGTGACAATAGCGGTTTTGCGGGCAGTTGCGTCGGTCATGGGCGGGCGTCCTCGTTTATGATGACGCGCATAATGAGAGGGCGACAATGCGTCGGCAAGTGATTATATAGATCGAAATCCTTATAAGTGCAGACCCAGTTAAGAACAGAGCAAAATGTCTTCCGAGACCGTCAGCTATTTCTCGCATCCTTTCCCTCGCCGCCAATCGGTTGGTGTTAGTGTCGGTGGCGTCATCGTCGGCGGCAGTGCGCCAGTCGTCGTGCAGTCGATGACCAATACGGATACAGCGGATGTGGATGCCACCGTCGCGCAGGTCGCAGCCTTGCATCGCGCAGGCTCCGAGATCGTGCGCATCACGGTGGATCGCGATGAATCTGCTGCCGCCGTGCCGAAAATTCGCGAAAGGCTGGAACGTCTGGGACATGACGTGCCGCTGGTCGGCGATTTCCATTATATCGGCCACAAGCTGCTTGCCGATCATCCGGCCTGCGCGGAAGCGCTTGCGAAATATCGCATCAATCCGGGCAATGTCGGTTTCAAGGACAAGAAGGACAAGCAGTTCGCCGATATCGTCGAAATGGCGATCCGCTACGACAAGCCGGTGCGTATTGGCGTCAATTGGGGTTCGCTTGATCAGGAATTGCTGACCACGTTGATGGATCGCAATCAGGATGCGGGCGCACCCTTGAGCGCACAGGAAGTCATGCGTGAGGCCATCGTGCAGTCCGCCCTGATTTCCGCCAATCTGGCGGAAGAAATCGGCCTTCCTCGCGATAAGATCATTCTATCGGCAAAGGTTAGCCAGGTACAGGATCTGATCGCCGTCTATACGATGCTGGCGCAGCGTTCCAATCATGCCCTGCATCTGGGCCTCACCGAAGCTGGCATGGGCACCAAGGGCATCGTCGCCTCGTCGGCTGCCATGGGCATTTTGCTACAGCAGGGTATTGGCGACACGATCCGTATTTCGCTGACCCCGGAACCGGGCGGCGACCGCACCCGCGAAGTGCAGGTGTCGCAGGAGCTTCTGCAGACCATGGGCTTCCGCCAGTTCATCCCGATTGTTGCGGCATGTCCCGGTTGCGGACGCACGACCTCGACGGTATTTCAGGAACTGGCGCAGACCATTCAGGATGACATTCGCCGCAACATGCCGGTCTGGCGCGAGAAATATCCCGGCGTGGAAGCGCTTTCCGTCGCAGTCATGGGCTGCATTGTCAACGGTCCGGGCGAATCGAAGCATGCCGATATCGGTATTTCGCTTCCCGGCACGGGCGAAACGCCGTCCGCACCAGTCTTTGTCGACGGCAAGAAGGTCACGACGCTGCGCGGTCCAGCCATTGCCGAGGATTTCCAGAAGATGGTTGCCGATTATATCGAGAACCGCTTCGGGCTTGGCCAGAAGATCGCTGCCGGACAGAATTAAGCGGTACAGCTTACCGCGCGCGTTGCAGCTTCCGGTGTTGTTTTCAGTGTCGCTGCCCAGAAGACGAGCGTGACGAGGCTGATGCCTGCGCCAAGCAGGCACACACCGTTCCAGCCCGCATGGGCATAGACCCAGGTTGAAATCGCTGAACCGCTCGCGCTGCCGATGGAATAGAAAACCATATAGGCGGCGGTGAGCCGGTTCTGGGCGTCCGGGCGCACACGATAGATCATCGCCTGATTGGTCACATGGACCGCCTGAAGCCCGAAATCAATAATCAGCACGCCGACGATCAGCCAGAGCAGGGATTGCCCGAGCAGGGCAATGGGCACCCATGCCACCAGCATAAATGTGAGTGCTATGCCGGTCATGCGCTGGGCGTGGCCGCGATCCGCAGCGCTCCCGGCCCGTGAGGCGGCCAGCGCTCCGGCTGCGCCCGCAAGGCCAAACAGACCGATCTCCGCATGGCTCAATTCAAAGGGGGGCGCACTCAGCGGCATCACCAACGGTGCGAGCAGGGTGGTGATATCGGCAAAGATCAGCATGGCGATGATGGCGCGAATGCGCAGCACGGGTTCCTCTTTGAACAGGGTTGCGAGCGACAGGATCAGCGCCGGGTAGGACACGCTTGCCGCTTGTCGGGTCTGGCGCGGCAGGCTGCGCCAGAGCATGAGGCTGATCAGCAAGGTAATCACCGCTGAACTCAGATAGACGCTGCGCCAGCCGCCAATGTCGGTCAGCGCGCCTGCGATCGCGCGAGCGAGCAGGATACCAAGCACGATACCGCTGGTCACAATCCCTACGACATGGCCGCGCCGTGTGGGTTCCGCGAGGCTGGCCGCATAAGCCACGAGCGCTTGTGTAACCACGGCAAGAAGGCCGGTTGCTGCCATGGCGAGAAAGAGCAAGGACGGTTGTTTGGCAATGCCTATGGCGGCCAGTGTCAGCGAGGACAGGAGAAAATGCGCGACGATCAGTTTGCGCCGGTCGAAGAGATCGCCCAGCGGCACGAGAAAGATCAGGCCAAGGCCATAGCCGATCTGGCTCGCACCGACGATCAGTCCCGCAGTGGAGCGGTTGAGACCTATTTCGTCGGCCATCACATCCAGAAGCGGATGCGCAAAATAGACATTTGCAACGGCAAGACCGCTCGCAATGGCAAACAGAAGAAGCGTTGGAGTGGAGAGCGACGGACGCGCATCACTGTTCGCGGCAGTTTGCGCTGCCGCGTCGGGAGAGATCTGCATGATGAACTCCAGCAAATTTGGTTTTATTATGAAACCATTTTGCTTGTAGCGAAATAAGTTTTATATTGCAACCAAATTGAATGGATGGAGTGAGATGGTTCGCAAGAAAAGCCTTAAAGGCGACTATTGCCCCAGTGCGCGGGCGCTGGATGTGATCGGCGACTGGTGGTCGCTGCTGATCGTGCGCGAGGCCTTTGACGATGTGAAGCGCTTCAGCGCCTTTCAGAAGAATCTGGGCATTGCGCGCAATATTCTGGCCGAGCGTCTGCGCAAACTGACGGGCGAGGGCATTTTGGAAAGCGTGCCCGATCCCAATGGCGGTGCGCATCAGGAATATCGGCTGACCGCCAAAGGGCGCGATCTTCTGCCGGTGGTCGTCGCGTTACGGCAATGGGGCGAGAAGCATCTGTTCGCGCCCGAAGAGCCACATTCACGGCTGGTGGACAATGTGTCGGGTCAGAACATCGCCAAGCTCGACGTGCGCGCGCAGGATGGGCGCGTACTTTCCGTCGATGATGTCGTTCTGATCAAGGTCCGAGAAGACGATCTTTGATTATCAGTTCTGGCGTTCGGCGATGAAGCGCGCAGCCTGCTTGAGAATATCCGCGTCCTTGCCGAAGGGTGCGAGCAGGCTTTCCGCCTGAGCCACGAGGCCGGACAATTGCTTGCGCGTCCAGTCGATGCCATGCAGCGCCACAAGGGTTGCCTTGCCGGCGGCGGCATCCTTGCCTGTCGCCTTGCCCATGGCGGCTGCGTCTGCGGTGACGTCCAGAAGGTCGTCGGCAAGCTGGAAAGCAAGACCGATGGCTGAACCGAACTCTGCCATGCGTTCGCGATCTTCACGGGAGGCATCGGCGATGATCGCCCCTGCCTCGCAGGCAAAGCGGATCAGCGCGCCGGTCTTCATCGCCTGAAGCGTGATGATACCGGCTTCGTCCGGCTTCTTCGTCTCGGCCATCAGATCGAGGGCCTGTCCGCCCGCCATGCCGCCAAGGCCGGACGCGCGGGCAAGGGCGGATACCAGCTTTACGCGCACGGACGGATCGAGATCTGTCTCGTCAGAGGAAACAATGTCGAAAGCGTAGGTGAGGAGGCTGTCGCCCGCGAGAATCGCAGCCGCTTCGTCAAAGGCTTTGTGTACCGTTGGCTGGCCACGGCGCAGATCGTCGTCGTCCATGGCGGGAAGATCGTCGTGGACGAGCGAATAGCAATGGATGCATTCCAGCGCTGCCGCGACCCGTAGCACGGCGTCGCCGCTTTTGCCGAATAATGCAGCACTTTCGACCACCAGGAACGGACGCAGCCGTTTGCCGCCATTCAGCACGCCGTGGCGCATCGCGGCGATCAGCCGTTCCGGTCGGGCGATCTCGCCGGTGCGCAGGCGCTCATCAAGAAGCCCGATCAGCGTCGCTTCCACCTGGTGGGCGCGACGGTTGAGGGCATCGGTGAATTCGACAGTCACATGTTCCATGATGATCGGCATGGACGAAAGCGCTAATTTGGTCAACTGGACATATCGATCAGCACAGGCTTTTTCATCAGACGGTCATCAAACGACGTGTTTCCAGCTTGTTTCCAACGCAGGATTATGGAATCGGGTTCTATATTATTAAAGAATGGTTTATGTCGCTGGGGAGTACATCAGGCGGTGGACGTGGCCAAAATCATCATCAAGAGCAAAGACGGGCGCAATTATCTGGCCGATCCCGTTTGGGGGCGCAGAATTGTGCTGGCGTTTCGCCTTTTTCTGGTGCTGGCAGTGCTGCCGCTCTTTCTCCTCCTCGTCTATTCGATCCCCTTCGTGCGCCCGGTCTCGATGCTGATGGTGAAGGACTATGTTCTGTTGCAGGATGTGGACCGGCGCTGGGTGAGCATCGATGATATTTCGCCGAATGTGGTCAATGCGGTCATGATGGCGGAGGATGGTCAGTTTTGCAGCCATGGTGGCGTGGATTGGCATCAGCTGAGCATCGTGCTGGATGATGCGGGTGACGGCGGTCCAAGCCGGGGCGCTTCCACCATCACGATGCAGACGGTGAAAAATCTCTTCCTGTGGAATGGGCGCTCCTTCATCCGCAAAGGGCTCGAATTTCCGCTGGCGCTAGCCGCCGATGCGATCCTGTCGAAGCGCCGCATCATGGAGATCTATCTGAACATTGCCGAGTGGGGTCCGGGCATTTACGGCATTGAAGCCGCCGCACAGCATTACTTCAAGCGCCCGGCGGCAAAGCTCAATGCTCAGCAGGCGGCACTTCTGGCCGTGACCTTGCCCAATCCGGCACTGCGCAATCCGGCGAAGCCGACGCGCAACATGCAGCGCATCGCGCGGATCGTTGCCGGTCGCGCGATACGCTCCGGTCCCTATGTGACCTGCGTACAATAAATGCGAGTCATGAAAAAAAGATCAGACTCCGACTGGTCAAAGCCCGCAAGAGCGTGTATAGGCACCTGACTTTCCGGAATTTTGTCCGCTGTGACAGGCTCCACCGGGGCCGTGCCGGACGTTTATTGACCGATCAGTGGAGCTGGATCCATGGCAGTACCTAAAAGAAAAACGTCTCCGTCGAAGCGCGGCATGCGCCGTTCGGCTGACGCTCTGAAGGCCCCGACCTATGTCGAGGACAAGAACTCGGGCGAACTTCGTCGTCCGCATCATATCGATCTGAAGAGCGGTATGTATCGCGGCCGTCAGGTCCTCGAAGCTAAGGAATAGGTCTGACGCTGTGGTTACCGCAGCCAAGCAGACAGGTTTCAAAAAAACGCCGTTTCCGGGAAACCGGAAGCGGCGTTTTCTTTTATTATCTTTCGGAATTTTAGAGAAACAAAGAATAAATCGTCATAAGCAAGTCGATCTAACCTGACCGGACATTTTTTTGCCTTAATGCAGCCTTTGAAGAGTATTGTTCATTATAAATTTATTTAATGGTGGCTATCAATGAATGATATCATCAAGGCTCTTATATTAAATTCAGGAATTTCTTTTAAATCTGCTGTATCATTGTTCGATGTTATAGATAAAGCGGATTATAATGATTCCTTTTCAAAACATATGTCTGATACGCCTACTTTGGATGGGCGTCTGGACGAAAATAGTGCAAGAGCTATAGTACATTTTGCCAAAAAGAACTTGCGATGAAAAATGAAGGATGAAGGCCGCGATTATTTCGCGGCCTTCTGCTTTTCCAAGTCAGCCGGCGTCTGCGCTGAAGCCAGCCTTTTCTATTCCAGCAATGGCGACAGCTTCATCATTGTCGGACGTATCACCCGATATGCCGACCGCGCCCACAATTTCTCCTTCGCTATTCTTGATGATGACGCCGCCGGGCACCGGAACGATTCTGCCGCCGGAAACGCCCGAGAGCCCTTCCAGAAAATGCGGGCGATCCTTTGCCTGATTGTGCAGCCAGCGCGAGCCGGTGCCGACAGCGAGAGCGCCGAAAGCCTTACCGGATGCGATCTCGAAGCGTAGGATCGACGTGCCGTCCTGGCGCTGGAACGCCTTGAGATTGCCACCAGCATCGAAAACCGAGACGGCAATCGGCTTGAGTTTAAGATCGGCGGCCTTGGCAAAGGCTGTCGCGATGATGGCATTGGCCTGATCGAGCGTGAGTTGGACCATGGGAACCTCCTGTTTCAATGCAGCCAGTTTAGCGCCTGCCGGATGATCCGCATCCGCTAAAGTACCTCGTTTTCGGAGAAACAGCTTTTCGGTTTGTCGAAGGTTTATGATGTAATCCTTGCAAAGGCGCGCTTTTTGGTTTTTCTCTGTCGCAGCAATTTGTCTGGGAGGAAAAACATGACTGCCGCATCCGATCCGAAAGCTATCGTTATCGCCAGCGCCGCTCGCACGGCGGTGGGGTCCTTCAACGGTGCTTTCGCCACTGTGCCTGCCCATGAACTGGGCGCCACGGTTATCAAGGCGGCTCTGGAACGGGCGGGTGTTGCAGCTGACGATGTCGATGAGGTCATTCTCGGGCAGGTGCTGACGGCAGGTGAGGGGCAGAACCCCGCGCGTCAGGCCGCAATGGCGGCGGGTTGCCCGAAAGAAGCAACGGGTTTTGCGATCAACCAGCTTTGCGGCTCGGGCTTGCGCGCCGTAGCCCTTGGCATGCAGCAGATCCAGT
>NZ_JAELXQ010000023.1 GCF_016427605.1 Ochrobactrum sp. Q0168
TGGCTGTCGTTAAAACGCCGGGGCCGGTCGTATTCTTGACGATCAGGGTAGAATTTCCGGTGACGGTTCCACCGTCAACGATCAACCGGTCGGAGGGAGAACCGTCCCCGCCAAGATAGGTATTGAGACCAATCGCACCACCCTGCCCCACATAATTCGTGACAGTCAGCGTCTTATAGCTTGAAAGCAGCGCGGGATCGCCTGTTGGCGCTGTGTAATTGATTGTGCTCGCACCATTGACGAGATTGGTCAGGTTGGAATTGCCGGTCATTGTCCATAAGGAACCCGCGAGCAATGACACATCCGAACTACTCGCCGCGTCGGTGGTCGCCGTGCCGGTCAGCGTAGAAGCATTGGCCTTAAGATCGAGAGAGCCGGCAGCCGTTCCATTGGATTCTACAGTGATAGCCAATCCGGAAGCGTTGTTGAGCGTAACATTGGCGAAATCTACGGTAGCCACGCCGCCAACGACCGAGATACCGTCACCACTCGATGTCAGCGTTGAATTGCTGACAGCAAAGCGCGAGACTGTGGCGGCGTCCACTGCTTCTGATTGGATCGCCTTTGCATCGGGCGCGGTAACGGCCAGCGTGCCATTGTTCATCTCGATTGCGCCGCCGTCGAATATTGCAAGCCCAGAAGCATCGACCGCGCCTGTCACAACAAGATTGTTCGTGCCCAACAGCCGAATAATCCCATCATTAACAATCACGGCTCCAAAACCGGTTGTCGCGCCATCGATCGTCAATTGGGTCTGCCCTGTCGCCGTGACGGATCCTCCCGCATCCGCTGAAAAGGCTGCGGCCATATCGCTGACAGATGTGGCTGTGCCCGAGATGTTGTTCAGCGAAACGCTACTCGGGCCTCTAGCAAACGCCACTTCACTTTCCACACCGGTCATGTTGACGACTGTATTGCCGGTTATCACCGTTGAACCACCAGCATAGGCGGAGATCCCGGTTTGATAATTACCGAAGGTTCCGGCGATGCCTCCCATCGTAAGGTTCACGTTCTCAGCGGTAATCTGTCCGGAAGCGTTCGTGACAATCCCAAAACCCTGCGAGCCGTTGCTGAAAGTCGAAACGGTCGTTGTCCCCGTGAGCGTTATCTTGCTGTCGGTGTGAGCATAGACACCATATGGCTTGTCGGAGCTTGCACTGACAGTGAGATTATTTGCGGTTATGGTCGAAACGAGGCCCCCTGTCCCGAGGTAGCGCGTATAGAGACCGGTCGCACCGATAATACCCGATGCCGATCCACTGCCTTGCGCTTCTACTCTGGTTCCGTTGCCCAAGTCGATCGAACCACCATTCATCGCGGTGATCACGCCGAGACCCGTCCCGGCAAGATTGGTCGCGGTGACGCCACCTCCTCCAGTCACAATGATGCCATTTGCAATACCGCCGGTAACGCCATCGGAACGTAATGCCGGCACGGAGTTGCCGGTAACAGTGACGACCGTGCCGGTGGCCAGTTCTGTCGGAGGAACACCGCCATTGACCGTCGTTACCACTGGCGCTAATAGCCCTTCTTCGAGCGGCGCCTCTTGAGCGCGAGCCGGTTGGTGGCTGACAAGCATGACCACCGACACCGAAATACTTGACAAAAGCACTTGTTGCAATCGCTTGAGGCGCAGTGGCGCGCCGGTCAGTTCAGTTCTACGTGTCATGATAAATAACCCCGCTCACTGTTTCAGAAAGGCGGTTGTTTCACCGCCATTCGGTGCACCCTTCGTGACCCAAAACCCTCTTTCCGAACGCCATTTCGCCGGAAATGCCGGCCTCGGAACGCTCAAAACAAAACGCGACTATGCGAAGATGGAACTATGCGGCTTAATTTAAGTCCAAAAAGACTCAAGCATCTGCAGAAATCGGCACAAGAATAAGCCTGAATCGCTCAATGCCCCTTCTACTTCAACCATGGTGAGGATTTTGTCTTCAGTCGCTTTATTTTACAAGTAAATGAAATACATCTCCCATGCTTTGCTTTATTAGCGTTGCATAAATCACACATTCTTTTCTAAAAGAAAAGAAATTCAGATACTTAGAAGATTGTTTTCGCCGATTCCCGCTTGCGGACAGACGGTATCCATAGTTTAACTACGGAGACCACGATGAAGCCGGAATAGGACGCCTTGGTCTTGCCGTATCGGGTTGCGACCCGCCGCCAATTCTTGAGTTCTTTGAGGAGCGTTTCGATCAGATTGCGCCAGCAGTGTTTGGATTGTTACGCGGAATCGGTTCGCGTCTATTGCACTTTGCCGGAATGGCGGAATCGATATTGACAATGGCAATTTCTCGGCGATAGCAATGATATTAGCATCCGCTTGAACACAGAGCTAAAGCTATTTGCGATTAGTAATTTTTCAGCGTTCTCTACCGCTACAGACAAGAGTTCGTCCTGAGATCGACTACTCACATCACTTTCCAAGCCCTCGTCAAGGATGTGTCGCATTCACGCACTCGACCCTGAATTAAATGAGCGCTCCCTTGAAGTCGAACACCGCAAGAGAACGCTAACCATAGATCGCGTGTCAGGTATTATACTTGTCGTGATACATCTGCATCATGGCAATGTAGTCGGCGATGTATTTTGCGTCATACCAAACGCCGAACAAAAAGCTGGACCGGCGCCGCGACTGGAACGGCAGTCCCAGAAAATAGATACCCGGCTCCTTGGAAACGCCAAGTTCATGAACAGGATTGCCCTCCTCATCGAAGATGTCTAATTCAAGCCAGCTATAATCACGCTTGAAACCTGCCGCCCATATGATCGAGGTGATGCCAGCCTCGGCCAGATCCAACTCGAGAATAGCGTTCTTCTCGTATTCAGTAGCTGGAAGAAGGTTGCGCGCATCGGGATATTCCGGCAGCTCTAGTCCGTTATACTCAATATATTGATCGATCACGTCGAGCGTATTGAGGTAGCTCTTGTTGCCTTCCTCGATGTTCTTGGCCAGATCATCCGCGAAGGTGAGCTTGCCATCGCTATAACCTTCCGTGCGCCCCACCAGAATGGCTCCCTTGGAAGCCAACAAACGATAATCGATCGGCATCTTGGTGTGGACGCCGCTGATAGCGAGCGCAATATTCTGGACATTCTTGTCGCGGTTGACGGTGTCCCACCGACCCAACACGCCGGTCCAGTAGGCGCCTTCACGATCCCGATAAAAGCGCGGCGGACGGATGTGACGACCCAATGACAAATAAACCTTGCGGCCGGTATCGACCAGTTCTTCAGCAATCTGGCCGCCCGAGGCTCCAGCGCCGACAACAAGCACTGCGCCGTCGGGCAATTGGTCTGGATTCTTGTAGGCGACCGAATGCATCTGAACAACGTCGGCAGTTTCAGGGACGATTTCGGGCGTTACCGGAACTTGGAACGGACCCGTTGCCGCGACTACATTTATCGCTTCGAAATCACCGGCCGTCGTCGATACAAGGAAGCCTTGCTTCTTGGGCAGCTTCTTGACCGAAAGCACGGTGACGCCCGTTCGAACAGGGGCTTTGTTATTCTCGGCAAAGCTTGAAAGATAGTCGACCAGCTTTTCCTTTGGCGTAAAGATGTCCTGTTCGATATCAGGAATTCTCATGCTCGGCAGCCGATCATGCCAAGCTGGACCGTTGGCGCGCAGCGAATCCCAACGTGCGGAACGCCAGCTCTCGGCAATTCGCCCCTTTTCGAGAACAACGTGGCTGATATCGGCCTTGCTCAGGTGTTCGCTCATCGACAGACCAGCTTGGCCCGCCCCCACGACTACCGTGTTAACCTTCTCCATAGTCTTCAAACCTTTCTTTAAATGCGCGGCCCAAACTTGTTTTCCGTCGGGTGTAGAAAGCGCGCATAAATCCGTTGCCGCCGCGCCGGGGAAAAGCGCGGCAGGTAAATCCTTGTGTTTTTGCGTTGAGTTCTAAAACCCGGTTAGCACTTCACTCGCGAGACGACGTTGTTTCATGACCGGCATGTTGTTGCGAATTGACTGGAGGTTCTCCATATCCAATTTAGCGGTGATAATATCTGCGCCCTGCCCAGCTCTCACCACGACTTGCCCCCAGGCATCGACAATGATGGAATGGCCGTAGCAGCGCTTCACCTGTCCATCAACCACCACACTGCCGCCAAGGCCGCAGGCAATGAAATGGCATTGAGTTTCGGCGGCACGAGCGCGAGCCAACAACTCCCAGTGCGCCTCACCAGTGACCATAGTGTAGGCGGCGGGAAGCGTGATGATCTCAGCACCCTTCAGCCGCAGCGCGCGGAAGAGTTCGGGAAAACGAACGTCGAAGCAGATCGCGGTGCCGAAAGTAACACCCTCTAATTCCCAGGTGACAATTTCCTCGCCCGGCTTGATATAATCGGATTCGCGGAACGCACCGCTGCCCAAATCACCCATATCGAAAAGGTGCATCTTGCGATATTCGGCAACGACCTCACCCTGCCGATCAAAGACAACCGAGACGTTTTCGACGCGCGCGTCGCCGGGAACCCTGGCGAGGATCGTGCCTGCCTGCACCGCAACCTCATGGCGCTTGGCAAATGCCTGCGCCATCCGGAATGCAGGCGTTTCGCGCAAGGGCTGGGCAAGTTCGACCGAACGTTTCTGGTCGGGGCCATAATAGCTGAAATATTCGGGAAGGATGAGAAAGTCTGGCCGATCTTTCGCTTGCATCGCCGTTACCATCGCTGCTTCGGCAGCAGGCACCGTAACGTCTGGCGACAACCCCATCAACGTTTGAACCGCTGTGACTCTCATTGTCTAGGCTCCTTGGATGAAAGAATTTCCAGCGAGTTGGTTGCTCGCCCCCCTGAATCCGGGTTGAGAACGCGTTCCACGAACGTTGCCACTTGCGGCTCATAAGCTTTCCAGAGATTGCGCAGCTCTCTCAACGGCTCGGCTGCCTTATCAATGCGCAGGTCTACCGAACAAAAATCCGGATATTCAGCAATCTTGAGCGCCGCTGAGGTCAATGCGAAGATTTCGCCTCCTACTTCCAGTGCAGCATCAAGCGCTGCGAGCAGCCTCTCGGCTATCGGTCTGTCGCTTGTTTCAAGCGCCGCTGCTACCATCGCTGCCGGAACTTGATCACTCCTCAAAATATTGCCTACCGCCACGATACCCGGCGCAGATGCGCTTGCGTAGATCGGCTCCTGATGGGCGCCCTGACGTAAAGCTGTGGCGCCGTTGCGATCGACGATTGCAAGTTCGCGCCACTCAATGCCGGGTGCCTCTGATATCTTGTCGAGTGTTTCCTCGGCTGAAAGCCCCTTCCTCAAATGACGAAGCGCCGCTACGCCAAGGCGCGGATCGGTACGATGCTGGGTAATGACGGCGCCCGCGTCATGATTGACGAACAGACACCGCGCGCCCATCGCTATTGAAGACGTCGCGCCGGCTATACCGAATTGTCCAGTTTGCGGACAGCGAAGAGCTATCGAGAAGGTCATCAGTTCAACCTCAACATGGACCTGGCAGGGGAGAACGGCGAGAGATCGACACTCGGTTTATCGCCTGTGATAAGCTCGGACACGAATTTGCCGGTAATACCGCCGAGCGTCAGCCCCAGATGGCCGTGACCACATGCATATATGATACGGGGATCCTTGTGGGAGGGTCCGATAAAGGGCAAGCTGTCGGGCGTGGAGGGACGGAAACCCATCCAGCTATCCTCCCTGTCACCCAATGCAGGCACCATTTGTCTCGCTTTACGCTCAAGGACATCCAGGCGCGAATGACCTGCGGGCTTGTCGAGCCCGCCCAAGTCCACAGTTCCCGCAGCACGGATTTGATGCGACAGCGGGGTGAGGAAGAACCCATCGGAAGGATACATGACCGGGTGCGTCAATAGCGGCTCGTTGTGTGCGAATGCGACATGATAACCGCGCTCGGTATTCATAGTGAGGCGGTCGCCAAGCTGGTTGGACAGACCACGCGACCACGCCCCAGCCGAAATTACGATGCGGTCTGCTAGGAGGGTTTGGCCTCCTCCGGTATGAAGCTGCACGCCATCGGTACTGCTTTCAATCCGTTCGACCTTCGCCGTGACGAAACGGCCACCGTGCTTTTGGATTATCTCGGCAAGCCCTCTGCAATAGGCTTCAGGACTGTCTACGACAAAACAACCTGGGAATAACGTTCCGCCGACATAGCCCGGCGCAAGATTGGGTTCCAGGGCAGCGATTTCGCCCTGCGAAAGGTACTTCGCCTCGATCCCCTCAGCACGCCGCCGAAAATTGGATTTCTTGGCATTCTGCGCTTCTTCTTCCGTACGATAAAGGTGGATCGAACCCCTGCCGCGCGTCAGGCGAATGCCGCCGACTTCCTCCATCAGGGAGGCATGGCCCTGTTCAATCACCTTCATCAGCGAAGCGAGCGCCGATATGGTTCCGTCCTGGCGACTACGCAACGACGCAGAAATGAATGCCGCAAGCCAGGGAGCGAGATCGAGAAGATCACGCCAATAAAGCGCAAGCGGCCCATCACGACGCAACAACATGCCTGGGACTTTCCAGAGAATTCCCGGAGCGGCAGTCGGAAAAATCCCCGACGGCGCAATCGTTGCAGCATTGCCAAACGATGCGGCGTTGCGGAACGATACGCCCGGCAAGGGTGGTGTTGGGTCAACGAGAACGACATCTAAACCCTTTTTCTGCAGCCAGCGTGCTGTGGAAAGCCCCACGACGCCAGCTCCAATCACCGCAACTGTAAGCTTGCCGCTGTTGTTGGTCTGCATTGGAGGAAGTTCCCTCAGATTGCTGCTGTTACAATGATCTCGACATCGTAACCTTGAGCCGCAGGCGGCACGACGCCCGCAGCGCGGGATGGCTGATTTTCTGGATCGACCCACTGCTCCCACACTTCATTCATAGCGTCGAAGTGTTTCTGGTCTGAAATCCACACCGTGGCGCGCAGAATCTTGGACCGATCGGTTCCGGCTTCCTTGAGCCAGCGGTCAACCTTTTCAAGCGCCACACGGGTCTGGTCCTGAATAGTTTCGCCCTGATTGCCGCACATGCCAGCCACATAGGCGATGCCGTTGTGGATGGAGACCATTGAGGTGCGCTTCAATCGTTCAATGCGGACTATATCGGCCATACTATTTCACCAGCTTTCCGACCCGTTGGGGCCATTGATTTTCAAGAACTTATCAAAAGAATCGTAACCTACAGTCTCAGGCTCTTTTGGAATCCCATGAGCTTTTCAAGCAGCGCGACCGCAATCACCGAGACGACGATCAGCGCTGTTGCCATGGCAGCGACAGTCGGATCGTCAAAATCCTTGATGTATTGATAGGCCGCCACAGGAAGTACCTTGGTACGATCATTGGTGAGGAAAACGGCGATCGAAAAATTGTCGAGCGCCTCAACGAAGATGAATACCGACGCTGCCAAAATCCCCGACTTCAACTGTGGAAGGACAATGACAAAGAAGGTGCGAAAGGGACCGGCACCAAGATTACGAGCTGCCTCTTCGATCCGTGGGTCAAGACCAAGGAGATTGGCTGAAAGTGCGCGAATGGCAAAGGGCAGCGCGAACACCAATATGCCGAGGCACAGACCAAAAAGACCAATACGGATGCCACCAGCCGACAATAGTGAGAGGAGCGAGACACCCGTGACCACACCCGGGATAATAAGCGGCGACAGGATGATTTGCTGGATCAGCCCTTTGCCTTTGAAGTCAGCACGAACCAGAGCGTAGCTCGCGGGGATTCCAATCAGCAGGCTCAAGGGCATCACGATCAGGGCCATCGTGAACGAGTTCTTCGCGGCATCCATGAACACCGACGAATTGTAGAAATTCTTGTGCCACTGGAGTGTGAAACCGGTGGGTGGCCATTGGAAATAGCGCGTTGGGCTGAACGAATGCAGCACCACAAACACCACCGGCAGCAGTAGAAAAACCACTGCAATTGACGCCAGAGCGATTATAACAACGCCAAACTTCGCTTCAAGATCACGCCTAAACATCACGAAACGGCCTTCTTAATTTTCTTGGCGATGAAGTTGATCAACCAGATCGAAGCGAATGCGCTGATGAGGAATACAACGGCCGTTGCAGCAGCATAGGGAACGTCATATTCGGTAAACATGCGGTCATAGATCTGATTTGCGACCATCCTGACTTTCCCGCCACCCAAAACCATTGGAAAAAGGAACGAGGCCAGCGCAATCGAATAGACGAGGACCAGCGTGACCATGAGCCCCGGCAAGAGGATCGGCATGGTTATGCGCCAGAATGTGGTCGTGCGGCTGGCTCCGAGACTGCGCGCCGCTTCCTCGAACGAAACGTTCAGGTTCTGGACGACGCCTATGAGCGTAAAGACCGCGAACGGCAAGAGGTAGTGGGTGATGGCGATGCCAACACCTGACCAGTTGTAAAGGAACTGGATCGGCTTATCGACAAGACCAAGCTCGATCAGGCTCAGGTTCAGCAACCCCCGATTCCCAAGCAGGACAAGCCAGGAATATGCGCGCGTCACACCACCGGAAAGGAAGGTAACAGCGATGGCGAGCATAATCAGCGTTCCAACCCATTCCCGCTTGGAACGCACGATGACCATGGCCATCGGTACGGCTATTGCGACGGTAATGACCGACATCACAAAAGACGCCCAGAGCGTGTTGAAGAGGATGGACTGATTGGACCCAGTGAATAGGACGCGCCAGTAGTTGGCGAGCGTAACCTCTCCGGCAAATTGCGTTCCCGGGGGCCCCTTTACGAAGAAGCTTGAGAGACCAAAATAGCTGTAGGCAGCCACGATAACCAGACCGATGACCAGCGCGGGCGAGATCAGATATTTGATGCGTTTGTTACTTGCCTCCATCATGCCCTCAACACAATCGTGTGGGCCGGGTCGAGTATCAGCTTGACCGTCTGACCGGCGGCATATCTGGCGCGATTGGAGTTTCGGGGCGCGTTCGCATCAATACCGAGGCCGTTGACCTCAACGCGATAAACGACCCGCTCGCCAAGTTCGTGGGTGGCCTTGACTGTCCCGGCGAGCCCTTCTCGAGGATCTTCACAGCTGACAACTTCAATATGGGAAGGACGGATGGAAACCTTGCAATCACTGCCAGCGAATTGACCGCCAGCTTCCTTGACAACGACCTGCTGTCCCGCAAGCACCACAGTCGCCTCACTGCCGTTGACCGCGACGATTTTCGCATCGAAGATATTGGGCACACCGAGAAACCGTGCGACGAATTCGCTTTTGGGTCTGTCATAGAGCGCAATCGGAGTATCGAGCTGCTCGATACGGCCTTGGTTCATGACTGCAATAAAATCGGAGAGATAAAGGGCTTCATCCTGATCGTGCGTCACCAGGATCGATGTAATGCCCAACTTTTTCTGAAGCTCGCGCAACTCGGACTGTAGCCCTTCGCGGAGATGCCGATCGAGAGCACCAAGCGGCTCGTCCAGGAGCAAAAGCTTGGGCCTGATGACGACGGCACGTGCAAGCGCGACCCGCTGCTGCTGGCCGCCGGACAATTGGCTCGGATATCGATCAGCGAGGTGGGACATCTGGACCATGTCAAGTGCCTCACGCACGCGCGTAGCCTGCTCTTCTTTTGAAACACCGCGCATCTTAAGACCGAACGCAATATTGGATTCGACCGTCATATGAGGAAAGAGGGCATAGTTCTGGAAAACCATGCCTATATCGCGAAAATTTGGCTCTACCCTGCTGATGTCCTTACTATCAACGACAATTTCACCGGAGGTCACGTTGAGAAAGCCGGCAATCATCCGAAGAACGGTGCTTTTGCCGCAACCTGAAGGCCCCAGAAGCGTCAAGAGCGACCCACGCGGCACCTCCAGATCAAGGTTGCTTACTGCCTCGAAGGAACTGTACCGTTTGGTCAGATTCCTGAGTTGCAACGTGCTGCTGCTCTGCAGATGTTCCATGGTCGCCGCTCCGTCAGATAATAGTGGGGGGCCGCTCGGCTGGGCCGAACGCCTGAATAGTCGTTTTGGTTTGAATTTACGGATTGGAGCCGTGTTAATTTTCGCCGAGGCGCTGTTCACCGGACATACCGGGTGCTGAACTGTCCGACAATCTGTCAGCTACAGCAGATGTTATCGGAGGATAAGTACTGTCCTTCATGGTTATTCCGTTAGCTGGTTGAAACCGCGGATCAGATGAGCTCTCATCAATTGCTCGGCCTTGTCTGCTTCCCGCGCTTTGATCGCCTCGAGAAGCTTGACGTGGTCTTGAATTACTTCTTGCGACTGCGCCTGACTGAGAGCCGCCAGACTGGCTTCGCTCATGAAAAAGCCGGCGTAGTTTTCGATCGCATTCTGGAGTTCCGGTACGCCGCAAGCGTTGTAGATCCTCCAATGAAATACGTTGTTGTTGCGCACGCGTTCAGTCCGCGCCTCCTCGGGAAGCGTCAGCGCCAATTCGATTGAAGCTTCGAGAACCTGGAAGTCGTCCTCGTTCAGATGAGGCACGGCGAGCTTCGTTGCGTAGCCTTCAAGCGCGATCCGGATAGCGCGGATACCCTTGAGGGCGGACAGCACGTCCGCTACAACCACGCCGGAAGACGTGCGCTCAAGAAGCCGGTTGGAGATGAGACGCGTAAAGGCCTCGCGCAGCGGCGTACGGCTTACGCCGAGCTTCTGAGCAAGCTCCACCTCTCTCAGACGCTGGCCCGCGTCGATGCGTCCATCAAGGATGAGCGACCGCAACAGTTCGTAGACGGCATCTGCCGAGCTCACTGCAGCCAGCCGACGACCTCCCAGATCGTCAATCCCATTGGCATCCATGATTTCTCGTCTCCATTTACTCATTGACATGCTCTAGTTATGCCGCGATCAGCTACCGGCTGCCAGCCCCCCAGATGGCCTATTTGCGTCTTATCCCTTATTCTCGACGTTGCCTTTCTGTGAGAGGGTGGCGATCAGCGTCGAGAAGACCGCTCCCCGGGCCACAAGACTATCAACGACAATCGTTTCGTCTCGCGAGCAGATGTCATTGCAGATAGGACCCAGACCGTCGATCGTCGGCACCCCGAGCGCGCCGCAGAAGCTCGCGTCGGACCCGCCTGAAACATTGGTCAATTCAAAACAGGGCGCGCCGATTTCTTCGGAAGCCTCGGCAACGATCCCGTAAAGCGCTTGCGTTTCAGGCGTCTTCGCCCATGCGGGCCGCGTCCAACCACCTTTTAGAACCACCGAAACGCGATCCGTCGAAACCTCGGCAATCAACTGCTCAACTTGACCTTGCAGTTTTTCAGCTGCTTCGGGCGTACGGGCGCGCATGTCGACGTGGAGTTTGGCGTGACCGGGAATGACCTGCCTTGCATCACCACCTTGGAACACGCCAACATTCACGATGACGCCATTTTCGAGATCCGTAAGAGCCTCGATCTGTGGCACGAGGATCGCCAGCGGACGAACTGCAGAAGCGCCCTTCAGATAGTTGGCGGCGGCGTGAGCTGTTTGTCCGGTGGCTTCGATGAAGAAGGCACCCACAGCACCGCGGGAGGTGAAATAGCCACCGCCTGGACGACCGGGTTCGAGGGTCAGCACCCAATCCGAAGTTTTTGCATGCCCCTCAATCCAGCCGCGCGAGAGGGGGCTTCCCAGCTCTTCATCGCTGACCACGAGGAACTTGATCTCTTCAAATTCCGCCAACCCCGCTTTTGAAGCAACGTCAATAGCGTTGATAGCCAGCACAAGTCCGCCGCGCATATCACCCACGCCGGGGCCTGTGGCCAGCTCGCCCTTGATCTCAAAAGGCCAATTCTTCAGCGTGCCGCGCGGCCAAACGGTATCGGCATGGCCGAGGATCATCAACCGACCCTTGCCCTGCCCCTTTCGCACCGCCAACAAGCGATTACCGCGTTCGGGAACCTCTTCATAATGCAGTTCAAACCCCTGCGCTTGCAGCCGTTCGCCGATCCAGCGCGATGTGCGGGTCACACCTTCCACATCATAGGAACCTGCTTCAATACCGACGAGCTCGGCGATATCTGCAACCATTGCGTCGAGTCGGTCCGCAAAAACATCGCGAAATCTATTGGCCAGTTTCAAGAGAGCCTCCCATGTTGTATTTCTGTATACAAGCATACAAGTATGCATTTGACAAGAGGGAAACTGTGCAGCCCACTGGAGAAAATTAACGGGTCGAAATAGTCCTCTCTTCCAGTGCATCGAATTCGCCTGCCTCTGCCTGATCGAAAAGTGAGAGTGGGCGAAGGCCGTTCTCCTGAAGACGACTGCCCAGCGCGAGCAGCGCCGAGTCGGCATGCATTGGAGCCATGATCTGCATGCCAATCGGGCAGCCTCGAGAATCGCAACCCGCAGAGAACGCAAACGCTGGCAGACCAGTAAGATTGGCCGCCGCGGTAAATTCTAATGGATTGCCGAGACCCTTATTGGGCGCACCAAGCGCATTATCGAGTAGAGGCGGAATAGCTGCATGAACAGGTATTGCCAGCCAGTCGATTTCATCGAACAGCTTGTTCCACAGAACAGTAATCTCCGCATGCCGCTTGAGAGCCTCGGCATAGTCCTCATCGGACACACCTAAACCCTTTTCGATCAACGCGGCGAGCGCCGTGCCATAAGAATGTTTTTGTGCGGGATAGCTTGTAGCGTGGCTGCGGGCGGTTTCCTTGGCGCAGATGCAGTCCCACGTCTCCTGCAGATTGGAGATATCAGGCAAAGCGCAAGCGATGAGGTTAAGCCCCATGCGTTCGGCTGCGTCAAGCACACGGCGATAGGCTGCCCGAACCTCCGGGTCTAGTCCTGAGTTGAGCAGGTTTGGAAGATAACCAAAGCGGCGAGCCGGTGTTTGGGCAGCTGGCTGCGTATTACCCACGCCCCTCATCGCTTCCAACAAAAGAGCGCATCCATCTGCATCCGATGCCATAGGCCCGATATGGTCAAGACTGGGCGCCATGGCGCAGACGCCGTCGGTACTGACGAGGCCACGACTGGGCTTGAGACCGGTTACGCCACAATAGGCCGCAGGAAACCGGATTGATCCGCCGGTGTCGCTGCCGACGGCCGCCGCGGCAAGACCGGCCGCGACCGCGACACCTGATCCGGAAGAGGAAGAACCGACACGGAACGAGGCTCCCCATGGGTTTACCGGAACCGGCATTTGCGGATGGTGGGTGGAACAAGCTCCTTCCGCCATTGCCAGTTTGCCAAGGATCACAGCGCCAGCAGCCAGAAGATTGGAGACGACCTTTGCATTGCGGCCAGTCGTTCGATCACGAAAAATAGCCATACCATTGGAAGTCGGTGCGAAATCAGTTTCACATAAGTCCTTGAGTGCAATAGGCACACCATGCAACGGCCCAAGCAGCCTCCCCTCAGCGAGAGCTCTGTCGGCTGTACTCGCTTGCGCAAGGGCTGTTTCGGCTGTGACAGTGATGTATGCCTGAAGCGACGGGTTCAACCGGTCGATCCGCTCAAGATAATATTGTGTAAGCAAAACAGAGCTTATGTTACCGGTCGCAATTGCTTTTGCGATCTCTGGCAACGGCTTTGCAATAAGTTCGGTCAATCTGCTGGCGATGATCGGGGCTGCGGGTGCCATGGGTGCTCGAAGGGTAGGAGTGCTGGACTGGCGAGCCAAACGACCTGCCATCAACTGTCATGATTGGGGTGATGTAAGAAAGAGGATCAGGTGGCTTTCGCCACCTGATCCATAACGTAATTCCATCTGAGGAGCTCAGCGGGTGGTGATCTGGTCAAACCGGACAGACCAGTCGCTGATATTCTTCTGAACTACGCTACCGTCCATCACGATACCTTCGCCATCAGCAGGCAATGATTCCGCGAGTTCCTTGGGCAATTCCACGTTTCGGTTAACCGGAGCCATATTCTCCCGAGCGAGCATCTCTTTCTGAGCAGCCTCAGAAATGATATAGTTGATAAACTTAGCCGCCTCTTCCTGATGCGATCCGTTCGTCATCATCATGACATCGAAATACATTGGCGCCGGACGGGGGGCGATCATCTTCATCTTGACGCCTTCGCTCGCGACGGCATGCATGTGTGAACTTTGGCCGATGAGGATGGACCCCTCACCTTGTACGATGGACTGTCGTGCCTGAGAGTCCGAAGTGTAGTAGAGCGCGACATTTTTGTTGAGACGCTCAAGAGCCTTGAAGCCGGGATCGAAATTCTCCGAGGTTCCGCCGTTGATAGTGTTCGCAACTGTGAGAAGCGAGCCGGAATAAATGGACATGGCAGGCGCGATGATCTGGCCCTTGTACTCTGGCTTCCAGAGATCTTCCCAAGAGGTCGGCGGCACCGGCACTGCGTCCACGTTGTAAACGATACCCATAGGGTAGTAGTAGATACCGACCCAATCGTCGGCAATCGCGCCCTTGATCAGTTGGTCGCGGTTGCTCAGCTTTTCGCGCGGAATCTTGACGAAGAGCTTCTGATCCTGAGCCGCCTCGCTTGCGATGGTATTGGTCGCGAACCAGACATCCACGACCGGCTTTTCACGATCGACCTGAAGCTTGACGAGACCCTCACCGGAAGATGACTGCGTTACGGCATTGACCTTTATACCCGTTTCGGCCTCGAACTGCTGGGAAATGGCTTTCAGACCATTTTCCCATGTCGAGCCCCAAATCTGAATGGTAATCTCATTTGATTGAGCAAATGCAGAGTTGGCTGCGAAGAGCATTCCGCACGATAGAAGCAAAGACTTGATGTTCACGGTTACTTCTCCTGAGTTTAAGGAAAGACTATCTTCAAGCTCAACTTGTGGCGGTGGCTCAACCGTCGCCTGTGGAGATGAAGCGGACTCATTGACCTGAAGGCTTTGTCCAAAAAATTGCAGCCCGCTGATCGTAGATCGATGTCTCTTGAAAAGAGTAGTCGCGCCTGGACCCCGCCGGGTCCGAACGGTCTTAGATCGCCTTGGAAGGTCTTCTCTGAGCCCTGCCGGGCTGATTTTCGGTTGCAACCAATTCAGTAAAATTCAGAAACGCAATGCCCGGTTGTGCCTGCGGCTCGACATTCAATTCCACCAAAAAAGTCAACGGCCCGCCCTCCTGACTGTGTGCGAGGATACTTGCATACAGAAATGCAAAGCGCAACAGCAATGTTTTTCAGCCAAGCGGAACTTTAGAAAGGGTGGTGAGTGGAAGCGACGCCGATTTCATTTGGAGGGTGAGATAGCCGAACGAGTTCGCGGAAGATTGATGCCGTCGCTGCTTTTATAAGCCGTCGCAATCAGCGGGCTCCAAACATAGGACAAAAACATCAGTAGCCGGACACCGAAACGCTTTAAAAGCTGCGGTCCACTTAGATCAGATCAGCGAATGGCAACCGCGGCGCAAAACGGGCAATCAAAGAACCGGTGGCCTCCGTTGGGTTTGAAAAACAACAGTTCTTGGCCGGTGTCTATATTTCCCGCCGAGCGTTAGCCCTCACAATCCCACTACAAAGCCTACACCAATTATTACAAGGACAACGCCCGATATCGCTGCATAGACCATGTCCCGCATCTTGGCGAACTGGATGAGCATAAAAGCCACGCGCATGACAGGCAGAAAAATGAACAGTACAACGCCGCCTTTTATCAAATTGCGTCCACCGAGACTCTCAGCTGCGTTGTTCAATGGGTACAACCACTGGGCGATCAATCCCATGGCAATAAGGAATGAAGCGAGCACCGTGCCATAGCGGAACATTCTTGCAATCGCCTGTTCCAGCCTATCGGTCGACTTATTGCATTCTCTCACGTCGGCTGTTCCGATCACGCTTTGAGGTACAAATTGAAACCGCTCATCGCCATCACGACAGCAAGCAGCACAAGTATGGTTACAAAAAAGATGCGAAGCTTGTCGCTGGGTAAACCCACCAGCATTCGGGCACCCGCAATTGAGCCAACGACGGAGCCAAGCGCGACAGGACCGGCGATGACGGAATCTATATCACCACGCACGAAGTAGGCACCAGCACTCGCAGCAGCAGTTACCCCGATCATGAAGTTTGATGTTGCTGAAGAAACCTTGAGCGGAAGTCGAAGTGCGGTATCCATCGCCGGGATTTTCAGAACGCCGCTGCCGATCCCCAGCAGTGCCGAAACGACACCTGCCCCATACATGAGTGACAGGCCGAGCGGCACCGACCCCACGTAATACGGCGTAGCCGCATGACCCGTTGCATCAGGAACCGTCGAATGCAGCTGCAGTATCGTCGCCCAGTCTCTCGAGGCAGGTATTGCTGTAGGTGCCGCTTCACGTCGGCGTGCGAGCATTTGATGCGCCGATGCGGTAAGGATCGCGGCAAACAGCAGGTAAAGATAGGCGGTTGGAACAATCCCGATCAGAAGTACCCCTGTGAGCGCACCCAATGTCGTTGCCATCTCAAGAACGATGGCAAGTCTGATGTTCGTCAGCCGACTTTTAAGCAAAGGTGCCGCACCACTGCAGGAACAAGCGATCACGGACACCAAACTGGTAGCGATCGCCGCGTGGATATCGATCCCGAACATAAAGGTGAGGATCGGAACGATGAAGATACCGCTTGCCATGCCCAGCACGCCGCCGAGTGCGCTTGCTCCGAAAGCGGCAACGAACAGCCATAATTCGCTGAATGCTCCTACATCAAATGCGTTTGTCACCGGGACTGCCTTGAACGGCGGGACAAACGCGTACCAAACTTGATGAGATCGCCCCGATAGTAGAGCTTCTCATAGTCAATCGGCTTTGGCCCTTCACAATAAGAAGTTCGCTCGATCAGAAATATCGGACTTGCAGGTGCTATACCAAGCGCCTGTGCGATACGATCATCCGCGGTGGTGGCCTCAAGCTGGTATTCCGCTTCGATAAGCGGCAGATCGTATTTGTTTTCAAGCAAGGAAAAGATCGGTTCTGCTTCCAGATCGTTACCCACGATCTTTTCACCAATATCCAAAGGCAAATAGGTTTCGTCGAATGACATAGCGATACCATCGGCCAAGCGCACCCGCTCTATGCGATAGACCTGCGCACCGAGTGGAAGATCCAAGTGTCTGGCGACCGTATCGCTGGCGGGGACGAGCCGCTTGTCGAGAAGCTTTGCAGTCGGATTGCGACCCAGCGCGACCATATCCTCCACAAATCCGCTCAATTCGGTCAATTCCTGCCTAATCTTCGGCTCGGTAACGAAAGTTCCCTTTCCGCGCCGAATCTCGAGCAGCCCACGCGCAACCAAGTTTTCAACGGCTTTCCGAACGGTCGTCCGGCTGACACCAAACCTTTCCGTCAAATCGTCTTCCGTGGGGAGCTGTGAGCCGGAAGGCAGTACAGCGGAAGCTATTTCTGAGGCCAAACTGGCTTCGACCCGGGCGTAAAGGGGAACGGAGTGCGTCTCTATCTTCATAATGACATCATGATGTCATTATCTCGTTTTGTCAATCAGTCGCCGACTGTGCGTAAGCTGAATTCCCTTCAACCACCGGCTCGCACTCATCCCAAAACATCTGAAATTGATTGAAACCTTGAGAATGGCACGGTCTAAAGCGTGCCATTACCTCAGCTGGCTTTTTCCAATGAGAATTAACTTGCACTTATGCCGCCACTCCATCGGTAACAGCTTGCACCGCCGTCAAACGCCGCCAGAGCGGCCCCATCGCCTGCCCAATATCGTTAAAAAGGGCATAGCGCCGGGCATAATGTGCATTGAGCGAAGCGTTTGGATGATACTGCCGCTCGGTCTTGACCATGGCGGCAGCGCCTTCGCAGAAATCGGTAAAAAGCCCAACACCGGTTCCAGCGGCAATCGCCGCTCCGAGCGCGCCAGTTTCACGCGAACGGCTGACAGATACAGGAAGGCCGAGTACGTCCGCAAATATCTGCGGCCAGATCAAACTGCGCGACCCACCGCCTGAAAGCACAGCTTCGTTGAACACAGCACCAGCACTGCGGATTCTTTCCACATGCTTACGATGACCAAAAGCGACGCCTTCGAGAAGAGCGCGAACAAGATGCCCTTTGGTGTGCCAGCCCGCGATACCGTAGAAACCAGCGCGGGCGTGACCATCTTGCTGAGCGCCATAGAGATAAGGATGATAAAGCGGATCGTCCGTCGTCGGCGTCACCGCCCCAGCCAATGCGCAGCACGCATCAAAGGGTGAACCACCTTCCGCATTCTCTCCCTCGAAAAACTCCTTGACCAGCCATTCCAGATTGGCAGCTGAAGTGGCGCTGTTCTCCATCGCCAGGTAGCGGCTGCGATCAAATGTCGAAGACATGAATACCGGTTCGTTGAGGTCCGGACCGTCGATAATGACCTGATTGATGCTCCAGGTGCCTGCGATGATGGACGCGCTCCCGGTGCGCGAAACGCCCGAGCCGAGCGCCGAAGCGGCAACGTCGAATAAACCGCCGACGACCGGGGTTCCCGCGGCGAGCCCCGTCTGCGCCGCAACTTCTTGCGTGACAGTACCCGCGATATCAGCGCTTTCGATCAGCGGAGGAAGGAGATCTATACAGTCCTCAAGGCCATAGGCTTCCATCAGCGTCTTATCATAGCGGCGCGTCGCCAGATCGAGCAGACCCGCGCCGGACATGTCCGAAACCTCGCTGACGCGTTGGCCGGTCAGGCGATTGACGACAAAATCCTTCGAGAAAAACACCGTGCCAATATTGCTGAAAAGCTCCGGTCGGTTTCGTTTCAACCATGCGAGCAGGGTTGGCGTCTGCGATGGCCAGGGCCGCTGGCGCGCGATCGGCTGGGTGCGCTCGCCCACACCCTGAGCCGCCCATTGCTCGACCAGCCCAGTCGCACGCGTATCGATCGACTGGATGCCGATGAGCGGCGCGCCGTCCCGGTCCAGCGCATAAAGTCCGTTGCCATGGCCTGCGCAACCGATTGCGATAATTTCAGCCGACGATATCCCTGCACGCTTTATGCAGTTTCGGATCACGTGCTGCGCGTTCGTCCATAGCTCATCCAGACCACGCTCTACATGGCCCGGGCATGGCATGCGGCTGCTTCCCTCCTCGGAAGCAGTCGCAATTTCATTACCTGTTCGGTCGAAGATCACCGCCTTGATAACGGTGTTTCCAGCGTCGAGTCCTAAAAGATATTCTCCCATACAGAACCCCTCCCAAGGTCCGAAATCTCTGCTTTAGCCCTTCAGATAAAGTTCGAAAGCCTCTTCCCCGCTCGCGTTCCCATGGATAATGGCCATCAACCCTCGCACCACCGCATTGGGATTAGCATGCTGATAAATGTTGCGCCCATAGACCATGCCCAACGCACCTTGCCGCATCAGGTTCGCAGATTTTTCGAACACTGCGCGAAGATCTTCCTTGCCGCCACCGCGCACCAGAACCGGGCATCGTGCGGCTTCGACCACGCGGTGGAAATCTTCCACATTGTTCGTCGGGTCCGCCTTGATGATATCCGCGCCCATTTCGCGCGCAAGCCGCGTCAGTGTCACAATTTTTTCGGCATCACCGTCAACCATATAGCCGCCCTTTTCGGTGACCGGCTGCATGACCAATGGCTCGATCATAAGCGGCATTCCGTATTTGTCGCAATCGGCTCGCACGCGGGAAATGTTCTGCACGCATTGACGGAACAACTCAGGCTCGTCCGGCAGCATGAAGAGGTTGACGACGACGCAAGCCGCATCCATCTCGATTGCACCGATCAACGGCTCTGCCTCGTTCTGCAACACCGCCCACATGTCACGGTGGCGGATGCGATTATAGGGGTTGCCCATATCGATACGCATGACCAAAGCCGGTTTGTCCTTCCCCGGAATCTCCTGCAGAAGGTCTGACTGGCCGTAGTTCATCTGGATCGCATCCGGTGCCGCCTCGACCAACGCCTTGACGACAGACTGAATATCTTCCAGCCCATCCAAAAAGGACGGCTCGTTGCAGACCCCGTGATCGATAGCTACGTCAAGGCAGCGCCCGCCGCCAAACAGCCTGTTCATCCGGACTTTGCTATTGTGTCGCATTCTTTACTCCTTTGTTCGTTCCTTGCGGAAAGCATGATTTCGCTAACGCCGTGGCGCTCACTGAGAAGGTTGAGAAAACGTGCGCGCTCAATGGCACGCTGTGTGGTGGTCCAGCGCTTTTCCTGCGAAAGCAGGTCGAGAACAGCATCCATCATGTCGAGCGAAAGCTCACCCGAAACGGCTAGCGTCGTTCGTCGCAAAAGCAGATCATCGAGATGTTCGACCGCCTCGTCGCGGATCAGGAACAGGATTTCACGCTCGGAATAACCGGGGTGTGGCAGTGGCCTTTCCGGTCCTGCGATGATGAATTCGGCGACTGTATCGGCGTGCGTGCCATAACGCTCGAACAATTGAGCCATACGCACCCCGGACATACGCCTGGCTGTCGCCAGCCCAGCCAACCAAACCGGCGTATTGGCGGGAAATGCGCGACCGCCGCCGATTGCGCGATCAGTTGTGGAAACAAGCCGTTGCCGACTAAGCTTTCCCAGCACCATGTCCGCCGCCATTTCGCCGAAGGAGCGGAATGTCGTCCATTTCCCACCGATCATGCACAGCACCGGAGGGCCGTCGTCACCCTGTTCGATGACCGTACAGAAATGGTCCCGTGGAATGCGTCCGGTAAAGCTGTCATTGCTGGTGGGCAGTGGCCTTACGCCGGAAAACTGGAAGACAATCTCGTCGGGTTTGACCTTGATGTCTGGCAACACGAAGGCGAGTGATTGCAGGATATAGTCCCGCTCATCCGTCTCACAACGCACCGCTTCGGGATTGTCCACGCGGATATCCGTGGAGCCGACAAGGACCTTGCCGAGATAGGGAAAAAGGATGCAGATTCGTCCGTCCTCGTTTTCGTAATAGAGCATGTGATCGGCAAGTGCGTCACGTAGTTCCGCATTGTCGATGATCAGATGCGAGCCCTTGGTGCCACCCATCAGTGGCGCCGGGCGCGCTCGCGGTGGAAAAAGTGCTTTATTGGCGATGTCGATCCAACCGCCGGTGGCGTTGATGATCAACGCCGGATCGACGGTAACAGAGGTGCCGCTAAGCTTGTCAAAGACGTAATAATGCCCATTCTCCTTGTGGCGCAGGTCTGCGTAATTCAGCGCCCATACATGACCGCCCGCCTCCAGACCGTCCTTCAACAGTTCGATCCCCAATCGCTCTGGATGGCTCACCCAGGCGTCAAAATAGGTCGCGGAACTTTTGATATTGCGGTTGAGCGCGGGCCATTTTTTGAGCGTCGTGCGACGACCGCGAAACTGGTGGCGCGGCATCAGCGCCCGCTTTCGCGTCAGGAAATCATAGATGCTGAGACCTGCTTTGATTGCGAGGGCGCCGCGGCGACTGGGCCGTCGGCTTAACCCCAGGAATCGGACAATGCCGTTGCCAAGACCGGAGAAGATATCGAACACTGGTACTGTCGTCGGCAGCGGCGCAACATAATGCGGCGCATTGCGCAGCAGACGATCACGCTCGGCCAGGGATTCCTTCACAAGCTTGAACTCACCATTTTCCAGATAGCGAAGCCCGCCATGGACCATGCGTGACAGGGCCGAACTGGCGCCTGAGCAATAGTCGTGCTTCTCCACCAGCAACACATTCAGCCCTTGCAACGCGAGTTCCCGGAAGACGCTGATGCCGTTGATGCCGCCGCCAACAACACACACGTCCACCTTCGGGATCTGGCGGATCCCGTCCAATATCTCTTCACGCTTCATGATGGCGATCCGTTACCTGTCCATGTCAGTCAGTTTCACCGCTATGGCCGTATCGATGGCGGCAAGATCGGCAGCGTCCAGCCGGATTGTTCCAGCCCGCGCATTGTCAATTGCCTGTGCCGGGTTACGCGCTCCACAGAGCGCAAAGGTCACACCGGGCTGCGCAAGCGTCCAGGCGATCACCGTTTGAGCGATACTGGCACTGTGCTTTTCAGCAACCGGTCGGATCGTTTCGGCAAACGCCGTCGCCTTCTGTCGATTGCCGACGGAGAAGCGCGGATTGTCCTTGCGCTGGTCGTCGCCGGAAAACACCCGGTCAGGATCTATGGTGCCGGACAAGAGCCCCAGCGCCAACGATGAATAGCTCAATGTCGCGATGCCTTTGTCCCGGGTCAGCGGCAGAAGGTCTGCCTCGATTTCACGATCAATCATGCTGTATCGTTCTTGAATGGCGTCGAGACCCCCAATCGCAATATAGGCTTCAAGATCATGGAGGCTGACATTGCTTGCTCCAATCGCCCGGATCTTGCCGGAGATTCGAAGATCCTCCAGCGCCCGCATGGTCTCCTCAACCGGTGTCGTCGGATCCTGCCAATGGGTGATGTAGAGGTCGATATAGTCGGTCCCAAGCCTTCTCAGGCTTTCTTCAACCTCGTGCTGGATTGCATCGCGACCGAGGTATCGATGTACCGGCTTGCCGTCCTGATCGAAAAAGTGCCGCCCCTTTCGCGTATGCCAGACAAGGCCGCATTTGGTGGCTATCACAGCCTTCTCGCGGCGTCCGGCCAATGCCTTGCCGACAATCTGTTCGGAGCGCCCAAGGCCGTAGGCAGGCGCGGTGTCAATCAGTGTGACACCAGCGTCAAGTGAAGCCTGTATCGCAGCGATAGACTCTTTTTCGTCGGTGCCGCCCCACATCCAGCCGCCGATCGCCCAGGTCCCCAGTCCGACCGCGGAAGCGGAGACGCCGGACTTGCCGATCTCTCTTATCAACTGTTGTCCGCTCATATCCATTTCCCCTCGCCATTCGCCAGTTCGAGTACCCGGGCACCCGTGGCCTCGTCAGTCACCAGCGTATCCAGATGGTTGCCGCGCAGCACGCTGAGGATCGGCGCTGCCTTGTTCGGCCCGCTCGCCACACCGATCTTGGTCGGGATCGAAGCGAATTCAGTTAGCGTCAGCGACACTAGCGAACGGTTGAGGCTGTAGTCGCAAACCTGTCCCCGGTCATCGAGCAGATGCGCAAGAAGTTCGCAGGCCGCGCCGGAGCGCTCGATTGCAGCGCGATCCGTGCTGGAAGATGGGTGCAGGTCGTAATAGCTTGAATCATCTGTCAGGATCGAACCGATGCCGACCACTGCGATCTTGGCCTCGCGCGCTCGTTCGAATACGTCGGCGACGGAGCGCATATTCATCAGCATGTCACGCTCGGTCGCACTATCGGCAAAAAGCGGCGCATGGATTTGATAGGAGTGACCGCCCAGGCGGTCCGCCATCAGTGTCGAGACGTGATTGACGTCGGTATAATGTTTGCCTTGGACGCAGCCGGTCGCCGGGATCACCTCCACAGCGAAGGGTCGCTGCGCCTGAAGCCCGGCCACCACGGCACTGACGCCCTTCCCACCGGTGATGCAAATCGTATCTCCGTCGGTAATCTCCTCAAGCAGCAAGCGGGCTGCCGCTTCGCCGACAGCCTGAAGGGCTGTTTGCGGGTTGTCAGACACGGTCGGCACGATCACGGCGCGACCGATACCGCCGAGCGCCAGAAGCTGTTCTTCCATATCGACCAGTGGTTCGACGGGCGATTTGATCTTGATTTCGACGAGGCCGAGCTGGCGACCACGCTTGATGAGGCGGTTCACCGTCGCATGAGAGATGCCAAGCTGGTCGGCAATCTGCGCCTGTGTCAATCCTTCGAGAAAATGCAGGACCAGGGCCTGATGCATCTGCCTTGCGACGACAATTTCCTCGCGCGGCGCGTTAGCGGGTTTCCGTTTGGCAATCGGCATGTCAGGCAGCCTTCCGCTTATGAAGGAAATGGTCAATCGATACGGCCGCAAGCAGAATGCAACCCTTGATCATGTCTTGCCAATAGACCGAGACGTTTAGCAAGATCAGCGAACTTGTTACCACCGAAAGCAGGGCAATACCGAGAATCGCCCCCAGGATCGTGCCTGAGCCCCCACTCAACGACGCGCCCCCGATCACGGCAGCGGCGATGATGTTGAGCTCCATACCAACACCGAAGGTGGGGGTCGCAGCACCGAAGCGGGACATGTAGATAACGCCTGCCACACCCGACAGCGTGGCGCAAAGTACTGTCACCCAGAATTTCACCTGATTGGTCTTGATGCCGGAATAGAGTGCCGCCTTCTCGTTGCTGCCAGTGTAGAAAACCTTGCGGAAGGCCGTTGCACGACGCAGCAGGAAATCGAATAGCACGACCACGAAGACGAAGATCAGGATGACAATCGGGACCCCCTGAAACGTTCCCTGCCCAATCGCCTTGAACGACGGCGGCAATGTGAAGAGCGACAGTGGGGTGCCCTTGGTTATGATCAGGCAGACACCGCGTACGATCACCATCGCTGCCAGCGATGTGATGAAATGGTTCAAGCCCACGACCGTAACGAAGAAACCCATGACACAGCCGATCAATCCACTGGCGATAATGCCGATCAGCGATGCGCTCCAGGGATCGAGCCCCATCAGAAACAATGTCCCCGAAAGAACCATCGAGAAGCAGACGACCGAACCCACCGACAGGTCGATGCCGCCGACGATCAACAAGATCGTCATACCGACAACGACAATGCCTTCTACCGAAAACGACATCAGCATGGCCCGGAAATTACCGAGTGTCAGGAAGTGCGGCGAAGCGAAGCTCATGGCAATGCAGAGCACCAGAATGATCGCAATCAGCCCCGCTTCACGCATCGTACCCAGCCGTTTCCAGCCTGAGGCGCCTTTTCCATAGGTTGTAGTCACTGTTGCGCTCGTCATGACCGTCTTCCCCACCCCTGTTTCCTGTTCATGCGACATGCTGTGATGCCTTCGAATGCTTGTGTCCATCAACGCCCGACGCAAGCCGCATGATCGCTTCTTCCGTCATCGCTTCGCCCTCGACTTCACCCATAACCCTGCCCTCCCGGATGACCAGCACCCTGTCGCAAAGGCCGAGAAGCTCCGGGAGTTCCGATGAAATCACAATGATGCCAATTCCTGAGCGCGCGAGATCACGCAGCAGGCGGTGGATTTCCGATTTCGCACCAACATCGATGCCTCGCGTCGGTTCGTCCATCACGATGACCTTCGGATTGACCGCCAGTTGCTTGGCTATCGCCACCTTCTGCTGATTGCCGCCCGAAAGGGACGAGACAGGCATGCCGATCCCGCCCATTCGCACGCCGAGCCGTCGGGTGAGTTCTTGTGCGCGTTCGGCTTCAGCCTTGGAGTTCAATAGACCCAGCGGTCCGGTCAGCGATTTCAGGTCCAGGACAGCAATGTTTTGGGCAATAGAAAGATCGAGAAAGACCCCGGAACCCTTCCGGTCTTCCGAAAGATAAACGACACCCGCCTGCACAGCGTCGGCATAGGACTTCGCCCGAAGCTTCTGCCCATAAAGAAACACCTCGCCCTCCTGAACAGGGCGCAATCCGCAGATGCCTTCGGCGATTTCGGTACGTCCTGATCCAATCAGCCCACCAACACCCAGAATTTCGCCTTGTCGTAAGTCGAAACTGACGTCCTTGAAACGGCTGTTGTCCCCAAGTCCACGAACACTCAGAATGGTTTCTTCCGTCCGCTCTTCCAAAGCCTGTTTTTCAGGATAGAGCTGTGTAATCTCGCGACCGACCATACGACGCACGATATCATCCGGCGTCAGGTCCGCGACGTTCTCTGTCGAAACATAGCGTCCATCGCGCAGCACGGTGACCCGATCGCACAGGCTGAAGATTTCGGCCATGCGGTGGCTGATATAGATGATCGATATTCCCTGTGATTTCAGATTTCGGATAATATCGAACAAAACCTTTGTCTCGGCTTCCGTCAGCGCCGCCGTTGGTTCATCGAAGATCAGAACTTTGCAATCGAGCGTCAACGCTTTGGCAATTTCGACCAGTTGCTGGTTGGAGATCGACAGTTCAGAGACCTTGCGGCGCACATCAATCGGCGCCAGCCTGTCCATCACCGCCTGCGCGTTCCGCTGTAAATCGTCGTAGTTCATGAAGGGCGAACGGCGGCGGTCTGTTGCCGCCATGAACATATTTTCCGCCACAGTCACATCGGGGCAGAGCGCAATTTCCTGATGGACAAGACCAAGCCCAAGAGCCTGCGCAATGGTGGGCGACGTTACCCGGACCGGCGAACCCTCTACGCTGATTTCGCCTTCAGTCGGCTGCACCACACCGGCGATGATGTTCATGAGCGTCGATTTCCCCGCGCCATTTTCGCCGCAGAGTGCATGAACTTCGCCCTTCGCGAGGCTGAAGTTCACATCCGTTAACGCTTTCACCGCACCGAAATGTTTGCTTACGTTGCGGATTTCCAGAACGGGCGCAGACACCATGACTTGCTCCTCCCCAAGCTTGCGGTAGCCATACGGGACTTAATCACCCCGGATGGCCGACACAAAGGTTACTCGTCGATCCCCTTGGTTCCCCGCCGTTTCAGGTACTTGTCCCAATAAAAGTCGTCCGCATTCTCCGCGGTCACAATCGACAACCCGTTGTCCACGAATGGAATGCTCATCGGATTGAAGCCGGAACGCTTGGAGTCGTTCATCGGATCAATGAGTTCAGGATGCTTGGCCAGCCACAGCATCATAAAGCCCATATAGCCTTGCATGCCCTGATTAGGGTTGATGGAGCCGAACACTTGTCCAGCCTTGATCATATCGAGGATGTTGGCATTCACGTCGGCACACATGACGAGAATCTTGCCGCCGCTCTCCTGATTGGCCTGGGAGGCACCGATCGCCGAGTTGGCTTCCGGCATGAAAACGGCGCCGAGATTGGGGTGCGCCTGAACCAGACTCATAAGCCCCTGATAGGCCTTGTTGGGGTCCTGGTTGGAAGCTGCGCGACCGACGAGCTTCATATCCGGATATTTTTCCTCCATCCGGGCGATGAAAGCCGCTATGCGCTTGTCATGGTTGTCCTGACCCGGATTTTCGAGAACGGCATATTCGCCCTTTCCGCCCATCTTCTTTGCAATCGCGTCGGCGGCATAGGTGCCTTCGCGGGTATTGTCCGAAGTGATAAATGAAATACGTTTCGAGAGTGGTGAGTCAGCAGCGAAAGTGACGACGGCGGTGCCCTGATCAATCGCGCGGTTGATCGGCTCAACGAACGGATCCGAGTTCATCGGATGGACAAGAATGCCCGCCGGGTTCTGTGCCAGTGCCTGATCGAAGGTAGCGATCTGTTTATTGACGTCATATTCGGGCGTGCCGGTATAGGCTGTCTCGCAACCGAACTGTTGGCCAGCTTGTTTGAACATCTCGTAAACCGGGAACCAGTATTCGACGCCCGAAACCATGACGTTCATGACATATTTTTCGCCGGGCTTGCAGCGAAACGGGTTCTCCGTTTCCGCGCTAGCCACGCCAGCGAACAATGTGGTTGCAAGGATCGCCGCTGCGGACGTGCTTAGAAAATTGCGCAAGTTCCCTCCTTGGAGCCGAAGCCCCTCCCAATATCCGAAGTCGCCCTGTCGAGCGGCTGATGAACCATGAAGACCGAACCTCCTCCTCGAAATCCGGTACACGCAGATAATCGGAAGAAATTTATTGTGTCAATATAATTCACATAATGAAATATATTTCATGCCCATCCGAGAACGATCGACCAGAAATAGGTGGTCCTACGCTGGCAAAGTCATCCATGTTATTGCTGGCGCTGAGTTTGGGACTGACAAGCGTATTGGAATATGTGACAGAACTATCAAAGAGAATAGAATGATGGTGGAATGTTTATCGAATATAAGACGACACAAGCGGCACCGACAGCACTGAAACTCCCGCCTCAATGCTCTCAGTCAATCAATCCATTCATTCATTATGGCTTGCGCCTATAGTCCCAAAGGGATTTATTGCTTGAAGAAACGGCAATGGCACCCTGTTTCATGGCCGTAGCAACGTCAGCCTCATTGCAGATGAAGCCAGAGGCCACGACAGGCGGCAGACGGCGCTTGTCCTCGGCAGACAGGTAGCCAAGCATCGGGGATGGCATAATCTGCACCAGATTGGGTGCACTTTGCGAAATCGCCTTCAGGCTGCGAGGCCAGGTGGACCGGTCGGTCACAAAAACCTTCTGCATGGTCAGAAGGCCGCATTGCGCGGCCTTCTGGATTGTTGGAACACGGGTCGACAGCAGAACCGAAATGCCAATCTCGGCAAGGAATTCGATAGCTCCCTTGTCCTGCGACAGGCCTTCGCAACTGTCGATGTTCAGAACGATCAGCTTATTGCTTTTCTTCAGCGCATTGAGCACTTCAGCCACATGGCGCAGGGCAATGTTGGCGACGATGCCCACTTCCGCCTTGCTGTCCAAGAAAGCCTGAAGATTATCCACGCCGTAGAGCGTTGCCATGACTGGCGCCCGCAAAAGCCGCTCGCCGATCGTTCTGTCCAATGTCATTCCGTCATTTTCCGTCTCTTGGCATGTCGAGCGAAAGTCCGAGCTTGCCGGGGTTAAGCAGATTGTCCGGGTCGAGCGCCTTCTTGACCGTTTCAAGGAGAGGAAACGCAGAACCCAGAGCGTCCTTCATGTAAGGCGCGCGGAGAAGTCCGACGCCGTGGTGATGGCTCAAGGCTGCACCATACTTGATTAGAACGGCATTGGCAGCATCCCAAGCAGCACGATACCATTCGGCGCGCTTTTCGACTTCTACATCGCCACGCAGCGAGAAATAAAGGCAGGCGCCGTCAACATAGGCATGCGACTGGTGCGCCGAACCGGCCAGCGTGCCCGGCACGGCATTGATGGCAGCCACGACTTCATCGTAAATCGCAGGCAGGTCGCGCCAGCATCCCGTCATTTCCAGCGTATCGGCAACAAAGCCCGGGCTGCGTTTGAAGCCTTCGGCGCTCTTGCCGGTCAGATAGCGCGTATCGAGCCATTTCTCGAAGATCGTGTCACCATCAAGCTTGTCACCGAGTTCGGCGCAAACCTTCTCACTGATCGCCATCACGGCATCGACCATTTCCTGCGCGCCTTCATCGGCGATCAAAAGCACGTTGCTTTCCGGCAGGCCAAACTGCACACCGCTTTCCAGCTCGTCGTAGAGACGCAGCGCTGCCGGATTGGCACCGCCCTGCATAATGCGGCGGCAGGCTTCCAGACCGATGCCGAAGCTCTTGAAACCATAGGCAATCGCGCGGGCATAATCCGGCAGACGGTGCAGTTTAAAGCGCGCCTTAACGATGATGCCGAGCGTGCCTTCCGAACCGATGAAGATCTGCTGCAGATCGGGACCGATAGCTGCGCGGGCATAGTTTCCAACCGTTACCAGCGAACCATCCGCCAGCACGACTTCCATGCCGTAGACCATATCCTCGATCTTGCCATAGCGCGTCGAAAGCTGACCCGCTCCGCGGCAGGCGATCCAGCCGCCGACGGTGCTGATACCGAACGAAGACGGCCAATGCCCCATGGTCATACCAAAGTCACGCTGGATCATTTCCTCGAAAATGTCGCCGAACATGCCAGCTTCAACTTCAACGATCTGGCTATCCGCATCGAAGCTGACAAAACGGTTGAGATTGCAGACATCAAGCACGATACCGCCGCGCAACGGGAGCGCCGCGCCCGTAACGTTGGAGCGCCCGGCAGAAACCGTAACCGGAACTTTTGCTTCATGCGCAAGGCGCATGACGGCCTGAACCTGCTCCACCGTCGAAACGCGGACGAATACGCCGTCAATCGTTGCGGGCTTTCCGCCTGTTTCCGCCACCATGGTGCGCGCCCACCAGTCGCGGGTGTTCACGACGACATCTTCGCGCGCGGTTAAAACTTCGTCTGCAACGCCCCGCAGCTTTTCAACGAGAACAGCGTCTACGGCAACGGCATTCTGAGCCAGATCGGCCTCGGTGCCGATTTCCTTGATGCTGCCAGCATAATGCGGCTGGGTCGGTGCGCCAACGACATAATTTCCACGATTATAACCGCGCTTGATGGCTTCCTTGCTGATCATATTCAGTTCGCTCCTATGAGAATGGATTTTTCTTTTTCAGTCGCAGCCACATAGGCGGCGACCTGACGATCGATTTCAGGTTGGGGGAGACCAAGCTCCTCACCCAGCAAAGCACCGACCTTCGCGGCGGCACGGGCGGAAGCATCGCGTGCCATCAGGCGGGCACGCATACGACGCGACAGCACGTCATCGATCGTCCGGGCAAGTTCATGCCGGGCCGCGTAGACAACTTCGCCGCCGGTATAGGGCAACCCTTCCACCACCGGTTGGGCAAGTTCGGTACGAGAGGCCATCAGATCGCTGACGAAGCGCGATTCCGTGCCGTAACGTTCGCCCAGATGCGCCTCCATGCCGCCCGACGCGACGATTGCCTGCGCGTCATAACCGGCGGCACCCAGCAGAAAGGCCTTCTTTGTGGTGCAACGACGGCGATCACCCAGAACTTTCGCGGCGGCGTCCACCGTCTGTTCGGCCATATGGCGCGAAGTCGTCAGCTTGCCGCCCACAATCGTGACAAGGCCATCAGGCGCAACATGCACCGAATGGTCGCGTTTGACGTCCATGGTGCTGCCGCCCGATGAAGCGGCGACCAGCGGACGGCAACCGGCAATGCTGCCGACGACATCATCCGGCGTCAGATCGATATTGAGCGCGCTGCACGCGCCCTCGATCAGAAAATCCAGCTCGCGACGCGTGCAATGCACATCATCGAGATCGCCCTGATAATCCTCATCGGTCGTGCCAAGGTAGGAGACATTCCCCCAGCGTGTGATGGTCGCCCGGCGGCTGCGGCCCGGCACGGGTACCGTCACCGTGCAGTCATTGCGGATTTTCAGCCAGGGGATCGCCACGTGAACCCCCTTTGCGGGGCGCACATGCAACGGCTTTTCGCCATCCTTGCCAAGCCCCATCCAGTCCCTCAGCCATACGCCCGTCGCCATGATGACGGTCTTGGCGCGCACCCGAATTTCCTTGCCCTCGACGGTATGAACGATAGCGCCATCGACCCGGCCCGAACTGCGGGTGATTTCGGCCACTTTCGAGTGGTTGAGAACCGTCGCCCCATAAAAACCGGCCGAGCGGGCAAGCGCCAATGTAAGGCGTGCATCGTCAACGCGGGCATCAAAATACATGAGGCCGCCGCGCAGATATTCGTCCTTGAAGGTCGGGCAGTGCGCCAGCACTTCCGCCGCAGTCAGCTTCTGATGCAGGATGCCTTCGCGCCAGCCGCCAGCCAGATCATAGGTCCAAAGCAAGCCTTCAAACGCCTTGGCAAAGCGCGCGTCGAACACACCATCCCTTTCAAGAATGGGGAATAGGAAAGGCAGACGCTGCACCAGATGGCTAGCATTGCGCCGTAGGCGCTGGCGCTCCAGCAGGGAATGACGAACCAGTCCAAGATTGCCCTGTTCGATATAACGCAAGCCGCCATGCACCATCTTCGAGGATTTTGATGACGTACCGGATGCAAAATCATCCTTCTCGACCAGCGCAACACGAAAGCCGCGCAGACTTGCGTCGAAGGCGCAGTAAGCCCCGGTCACACCGCCGCCAACGATCAGAATATCGTAGGTTTCGGTGGCAAGACGGTCTTCCTGTTCCGAACGGTTCAGCCGCAACGGTTCGGTGCGGATCATCCGGGCGCGATCCTTGTCCGCGCGCCGGGAGCGCAGATTCAGCATTTCAACTCCTGTTTAATGATAGTGACCGGATCGAACGCGTGCGACTTCCTCATCCGTAAGGGAGCGCCACCGCGCTCTGCGGTCCTGCCGTTCCGCTTCGCTGGTCTTGGGGATAAAAAGATTGCCTTCGGGCAGCATCGCGCGCGCGTCTGCAAGGTCGCTCCAGAGCAAGCCATCACTGCCTGCCAGAAACGCGGTGCCGCGCAGACTGGCGCGATCCTGATCCGCCATGCGTCGCACCGGCACACCGCTGAGATCAGCCTGAAGCTGAAGCAGTGCGTCGCTGGAGGAAAGCCCTCCACCCGCCACTACTTCCCTTACCGGAACACCAGCCACTTCCGCACTCGCCTCCGCACAGGAAACGACCGAATGGGCGATGCCTTCCAGAACGGCATGGGCAAGATGCGCCCGGCTGTGTGCCATCGAAAGCCCGGTCAGTGATGCGCGGCCATCCGGAACGATGTTCGGCTGGCGCAATCCCGTGAGCGTCGGCATGAAGAAAAGACCATCGGAAGACGGCACTGTTGCAGCCAGTTCGCTAATCTCTTTTGCATTGTCGAACCAGCGCATTTCATTGCAGAGCCAGTTGAGCGCTGAGCCTGTTGTAGCGGCGTAGGTTTCGACCGCGAAATGCGAGATATTTTCGCTCCGCCAGGCCGTCATGGTGAAAGTTGCTTCATAAAGGCCGGGGTTTTTCGGCGTCTGCTTTCCGATCACAAGATCGACAAAGCTGCCCGTACCATGCACGCACATGGCCTGCCCCGCATCGTGGCAGCCAAGACCGACAAGACCGCCCAGCTGATCGCCGCATGATGCCTTGATCGGCACGCGGATACCCAGAATATCCTGCCGCGTATAACCGAAATCATCGGCATCCTGTTTCAGCTCGGGCAAAAGTTCCAGCGGAAAATCCTGCGCCTCCACCCATTCGGTAAAGTAGCGGTTCTCAGCGAGAATATAAGCACCGGCAGAAGTGGCATTCGTCGGCGTGGTGACGGCCTTGCGTTCTTCAGACAGATTCCACAGCAACCACGTGTCGACCGTACCGAAGGCAAGCCGCTTCGTCTTCCATGCCTCGCGCACGGCGGGCGTTTCCTGCATGTGGCGCGCCGCCCATAGATAGATCGCGCGTCCGCCAACCGGTCGTCCGGCAAGCGACACGAGTTTCTCGTCCCAGATAGCTCCGAGTGGTTTCAGTTCTTCGGCATAGCGCGAATCCTGCCAGACCATAGCCGGAACCAGCGCCCGGCCCGTTTGCGTATCCCAAAGGACACCGGTTGCGCGCTGGGTGGCGATTGCCATTGCGACGATCTCCACGCCCGCATCGCCTGCAGCAGCAATCGTCTTGCCGCACACTTCGATGGTCGTCTGCAAAAGAACATCGGCGTCCTGTTCCACCACATTGTGCCGTGGTGAGGAGACGGCAAGCGTCGTATAATTGACCGCGGAGACCGAACCGTCGGCCGCGACAAGCGCGGCCCTGGTTCCGGACGTTCCTTCATCAATGGCCAGAATGGCCTGTTTGCGTCCGTTCACATTATCCTCCGTTGTTACCGGTCGCCTTCGAACTGCGGCGCATTTGGCTCGTCATCCGGGCTGATCTTGGTACGGGTGGGATCCCACTGGATGATCGAGCAGATGATGCAAGCGATCAGTGGAACCACCGACAGGATCAGGAATGTCGGGCCAAGGCCGTAGTTCTCGCGGAAGATCGGGAAAACCAGCAGGCCAAGGGCCGCTCCCATGGCGCCGAGCGCACCAATGATGCCGTTGGCGCCGGCACGTAATTCGCTACGGAACGAGAGTGACGATAAGCTCTTACCGTTTGCGCCCGGACCACCAGAGTGGAACAGGATGAAGAGCGAAGGAACGATCACCGCGAGCCAGGTCGGCATGGTGTCATGGTAGAGGCCCATGATGACCAGCATGACGAAAACTGCACCGAAGCCAATGGCGGAAGCCTTGCGCAAGCCAAGCACGCGTCCGATAACCGGCGAAGAAAAGCCGCCGATGATACCGAATACGTTGAACACCAGTGTGCCCAGCATGGCATAGAGGAAATCTTTGCCGAACAGCGCCGCACTGATGAGCGGCAGATACCAGCCCACAGCAAAATACTGGATGGATTGCCCGATCTGAACAGTCGCCGCCAGAATGGTGCGCGGCAGATAGATACCACGGAAAATCAGCGCGACATTCGCTATGCCGCGACGCGCTTGATTGAGAACCGGCAAGCGATCTTCAGGCCGAGCAGCAACGAAATCGCGATGATAAATGCGGGTCATCGCGCGCGCAGCTTCCTCCAAGCGCTCCTTGCGAGCAAGCCAGATAGGGCTTTCAACCATGAACATCGCCTGAAGCACCATGATGGCAAAGGCAAAGACACCGGTGGCAGCGACGGAATAACGCCAGATCGAGTCACCCACGTCAAAGCTGTAGAACAGCATCGCCAGAAGCACATTAGTACATACTGCGGTGTACCAGATGCCCTGCCAGGTATTGAGACGGCTGCGCAGGCGCGCAGGCGTGAACTCGGCGAGTACGGCCATGGCGATGGCAAAGTCGATGCCGTAGGCGGCGCCAACGAAGAAGCGACCCAACAGAATGACTTCATAGGAATGCGCGGTCATCACCAGCACTGCGCCGATAAGCGCGATGAGCTTTGCGAAGATGAGCGGGCGCATACGACCCCAGCGGTCGGCGATCCAGCCACCGATCGGATTGAACGCGATGGACACCCATGCGGCAAAAGAGGTCATCAGTGCGACCTGCGCCGCATCCAATCCCAGATCACGGGTCATCGGCCCAAGGCCTGCACTCAGCGCCGAATTGGCGAAGGCATCCAGGAACAGGCCACCGAGGGCAAGCCACCAGATGACACCGGCGCGGCCTCGAATGCCGTCATTCGCATCTATGTAGGAAATGATATCCGGTACGCCCCTAAGGGCTATTTTGCTTCCGTGCATTACGGCGTCCTCCCAACGTCGTTATGACATCTGCAAGAGGACTTATCCGGATTCCAGACGCAATAAGACCACCCTTGCAGATGGTCTTAAATCTTCAGTCTGCATTTGTGCTTATAGCTGATTTTGAAGAGGAGTCAATGCCACTTGCTGCCTTACAGCGATTGCTCAATAACCACCATCCTCGTTCCAGACTGTCAGTCAGAAAATTTCGCATATCGGGTGCCCCGGACCTTCTTGTGTCGCGACGCAACCCCGTCAGAAGTGATAGCTGAGAAGGGCTGCACCCAACCCGACAAGGATTGTACCGCAAGTCTTTGGCACCAGCCAATTCGGCTCTCCAGTGCTGAACCGCCCAAAAGCGAATGAGGCTAAAGCGACCGCCGCAACATCAGCTATCGAGAAAATCAGGTTCACCCCAATGCCCAGAACCAGAAACTGGAGCCAGAGCGGGAATTCGGCATCAGGTTGTACAAATTGCGGCAGAAAGGTCACGAAGAATAGCGCTGTCTTGGGATTGAGAACCTCAACCACAATACTGTCACGAAACGTCTTCGTCGCTGGATTGCGGGTTTGATCATTTGCCTTGTTCCAATCAAAGAATATGGCAAGCCCCAGCCAGATGAGATAAGTGGCACCTGCAAATCTTATAATCATGTAAACCCCAGGCGCATGCACTATCAATGAGGCAAGCCCGATCGTGGCTGCTACGATATGCACATAGCACCCGAGGTGAACGCCGAGGGCAGCCATCAGACCGGCATTGCGACCGTGTGCAAGGGTTTGGGCGGTCATATAGAGTATTGCGGGTCCCGGTATACAAGCAAATGTCAGCGTCGCGACAGCGAACGGTACCAATAATTCCAGCGACAACATGACGGTTCCTCCCCATGTTCCAATCGCAGAGAGGATTAGTCATTGCTAAAACAGAATGATATACGGCAGGTGTCGTATTTATGCGGCAGTCATGCCCGGACAAACTGCTTTTGGTTAAAGCTTTTCGTCGCTCCGTAGCAGACTTGGGCAACGAAGCGATACGTATTGTACAGTTCAAAGTATCGTCAATTTTGGGCAGAAGTTAAAGTGCTAGCAAGCTTTAGGTGCGGAGAAGATGGGGAGCGGATAGGTTTTCCCAAGAACAATCCCTGCCTCTCGCAGAACCGCCTCTGGAGCTGCAAACGGTTTATGGATCCAACGATCCGGTAGTGCTGCAATCTCGGGCACCCATTTGCGTACATAGGCGCCATTCGTATCGAACTTGTCGCCTTGCAAGACAGGGTTAAACACACGAAAGTAAGGCGCGGCATCCATGCCACAACCAGCCACCCACTGCCAGCTCCCCGGATTGCTGGCTATATCTGCGTCCACCAACGTATCCCAGAACCATTTCTCGCCTACACGCCAATTGATCTGCATGTTCTTGCTTAAGACCGATGCCACCAGCATTCTTACGCGATTGTGCATCCAACCCGTCGCCCAAAGCTGGCGCATACCGGCATCAATCAACGGAATACCGGTTTTGCCTTTCTTCCAAGAGTCAATCGCTTCGGGATCGCAATGCCATCGGATATCGGCCAGCGTGTCGCGCATGTCGTTTTCTGCAATATCCGGACGATAATAAAGCTGATGATAATGGAAATCGCGCCAGATTAGCTCAGAAAGAAATTTCTCACCACCAGCGCGGGCAGTCTGATCTTGATCCATACGCGATAGCGTCGTATGCCATGCTTGCCTTGGACTGATTTCGCCAAAACGAAAATGGGGCGACAGTTTTGATGTGCCTTCAACGTCGGGACGATCACGATCCCCGGCATAGTTGCGAATAGTCACATCCAGGAAATGATATAGCTGGTCGATGGCAGCCGCTTCGCCTATCTTCCAAAGACCGTTCATCTTTCTTGCCCACAAGGCTTCCTTGTAAGCCTCCCTTTTGGGCTTGTGTTTGACAGTCGATGTCTCGACCCTTCCCTGTGGTGACGGTAGCGGTCTGCTAACCCCGTGCTGGCGCAGAGATTTGGCATATGGTGTGAAAACTTGATAGGGGCCACCGTTGCCAGTTTTTATCTCCCATGGCTCCGCCAGTAGATTGCCCGCAAAAGACTCTACGTGCAGTCCCTTGTCCTTTAAGGAGGATTTGATGAGCGCATCGACTTCCCGCTCCTGAGGAGCATAACGCCGGTTCCAGAAAACGGTATCAAAGCTGTTCTCATCAACAAGTTGTCCGATGATACTGTGCGCTTCGCCATCGGCAACAATCAATTCCACATTGCAATCATTCAAGCTTCTTTCGAGCACGTTCAGGCTCTGTTCCAGCCACCAACGGCTAGCACTGCCGGAAACACGTAAATGCGGATTGGTTTCATGCACAAAAAGGGCCGTGATCGTGCCGCCGAGCCTAATGGCTGCATAAAGGGCGGGATTGTCGGCAATGCGCAAATCGTTACGTAACCAGACAAGCGCTTTCGCGGTCATTCAGTGATCCTTATCTAACAGGTGCAGGACGTATTCTTTGACATTCAAATGCAACATGTTTCGTGAACGTGTCGCTCAGAGGAGCGATCTCTTCTACATTGACCTGCATATGCCGGCTTAATCACGTTGAGGCCCTTGATCTTCCGGGACTTTTCCCCACCCCAGGGAAAAATGCATTTACGCGACGTTGCAGGGCGCGGAATTTTTCGCCGCGCGATTTCAGCATGTGTTCTTCAAGCGGCGGGATACCGGAGACGTGAACCAGCAGCCAGTACATCTGGATAGGAGCGAGCAGCGATAACCAGCTCCACGGCGATGTGGTGATCCCCAATAAGGGCCACACACACCAGAACAGCCACTCGAAGAAATAGTTTGGATGTCTGGAATAAGCCCAAAGGCCGGTTTCGCAAATTTCAGTTTTGGCTTCGGGCCTTTTACGAAACTGCGCAAGCTGGGCGTCTGACAACGCTTCACCTGCGAGCGCTATTACGATGACTCCAATCGCGATTATATCCCACGAATATAGAAAACCGGGGCGACTTACAGTTGCGAGATAGACTGCCAGAACCAGAATGAAGGCAGCGAGCGCCTGTATCTGCAAAAACCAGAAAAGGCGCGAGGCAGCGTTCTCACCCCATTCTTTTATCAGCGTTGCATAACGCGGATCTTCACCATGTCTCGCGCTTCGCTTGGCGATGTGAAAGCCAAGGCGCAGCGACCACACCAGAATTAGGATCAGGATCGCTGAACGTCGTTGCCACGTCGCGTCTGCAAATACCACGGCTATGACCGAGCCCACGCCCACCGAATACGACCAGATGGCGTCGATCCAGCCGCTTCGGCCCGTGCCTCGTTCAAGCGCCCAGGCAAATGCCATGATGGCAGACAGACTGACGGCAACAATAAAAAACAGACCGGGTTGCATAATGGACCTTTAGCCGAAAGTTCACGTTTTCTTCAAGCAATACGTTCGGTCCTGCCGTCTGGTTTCGTAAGAGATCAAAAAATGTAAAAAGTTCATAAGCGTATAGATCCAACTTCCCTTTCTCCACGTAAGACACTGAAATGCAGCATAGAAGCTGCAGAGTGAGGGATTATGGATATCACGAACCAACCGGGAAGAACGAAACGGATCGCGATTATCGGTAGCGGCATTTCCGGACTGTCCGCCGCATGGCTGCTTTCGCAACGCCATGATGTAACTGTGTTTGAAGCGTCGGATCGCATCGGCGGGCATAGCAATACCGTGGAGTTTGAGAGCAGCCGCGATCCAGTGGCGGTAGATACCGGGTTCATTGTCTATAATGAAGTGACCTACCCCAATCTGACTGCGTTGTTTCGTACGCTTGAAGTTCCGACTGTGTCGTCAAACATGTCGTTTGCCGTTTCAATCGGAAACGGCGCTTATGAATATTCAGGCGGAACCAGTCTCGGTCTGTTTGCCCAGCGCTCCAATCTCGTCAGTCCGCGTTTCTGGACGATGATCCGCGACCTCTTGCGTTTTTATCGTAATGCGCCGAGAGATTTGAGCATCATGGGTGGTATTTCGCTTGATGATTATCTTGCACGCCATGGTTATAGTCAGGCCTTCCGGGAAGATCATCTTTATCCGATGGCGGCGGCGATCTGGTCCACACCTGCCTTGGAAGTGGGCCGCTATCCCGCTGCAAGCTTCGTTCGCTTCTGCAGTAATCACGGCCTTTTGGCTCTTCGTGACAGACCAATCTGGCGTACGGTATCCGGCGGTAGTCGGGAATATATAAGACGTATTACCAAACATTATGCAGACCGTATCCGGCTTTCGACTCCGATCAAATCCGTGCAACGCACCAAAAATTCTGTCGAGTTGACGGATAACAACGGCATTTCCCATACCTTCGACGATGTTGTGATCGCTACTCATGCTGATCAGGCCTTGCGAATGTTAGCCGACCCAAGCGCGGATGAAAGCCGCATTCTCAGCGCTTTTCACTATTCGCGTAATGAAGCGGTGTTGCATGGCGATGTGTCGCTCATGCCCAAACGCCGTACGGCGTGGTCGAGCTGGAACTACCTCACCAATACAACCACAGGTCCGACGCAGCCATCCATTACTTATTGGATGAACCGCCTGCAACGGTTGGGCCACGCGCCTGACACTTTTGTGACGCTCAATCCGTGTCGCGCGCCGCGCGAGGAGTTGGTGATCCGTCGCGAGATCTATGAACACCCGATCTTCGATATGGCAACGGAACGTGCGCAGAAGGAAATCTGGTCACTGCAAGGGCAGCGCCGGACATGGTTTTGTGGCGCGCATTTCGGCTCCGGCTTTCATGAGGACGGGCTTCAGGCAGGTCTCGCAGTCGCAGAAGATCTGGGTGGTGTGCGCCGTCCATGGCAGGTCGAGCAGGAAAGTGGTCGCATCGTTCGCCAGACTTTGCCCATCCGCGAAGGGGCGCTGGCATGACAGACAGCTTCCATTCGGCACTTTTTCCCGGTCATGTTACCCATGCGCGTTTGCGACCGAAGGTGCACAAGCTGGCCTATAGAATCTACTCGCTCCTGCTCGATCTCGACGAGCTGGACGCGCTTGATCGCAAACTGAAGCTGTTTTCGATCGACCGTTTTAATCTGTTTTCTTTCTACAGGAAAGATAGAGGAGATGGATCGGCCGTGCCGCTGCGCGAACAGCTAGAACGTGCCATGGAGGCTGCCGGAATAGTACCTGATGGCGGTGCGATCCGCATGCTCACAATGCCGCGTATTCTGGGCTGGGCTTTCAATCCGCTCAGTGTTTTCTTCTGCTATAAGCGCGACGGCGAACTTGTGGCGATCCTCTGGGAAGTTGATAACACTTTCCGCCAACGCCATGGCTACATGATCCCGGTCGAGAACTGCGAGAACCGACGCATCGTGCAAAGCTGCGACAAGGCTTTCTACGTTTCACCCTTCATGGATATGAAGTTGCGATACGAGTTTGAAGTCACGCCATCTGCGGACAGGCTTTCCATCTGCATCAAGAGCTTTGATGACGAAGGCCTGCTTATGACGGCCCGCCATCTGGCGCGCCGGGTCGAGTTGAGCGACGCCGCCTTGCTGCGCGCCTTTTTTTCGATTCCGTTTCTCACCTTGAAAGTGATTGGCGGCATTCACTGGGAGGCGCTGAAAATCTGGTTGAAGGGCATTGGTTTACGCAAACGACCCGCAGCGCCAGAGATTTCCATCACATCTGTTCGTAACGAGACCGCCCAGCAGAGGAACAAGGCCGCATGAGCCAGCTCGACGAATATCATCAACTATCGGCATCAAGCCGGACTGAACGACCAGCTTTCAGCCCTTCGGCTATCGTGTTGAAACGACTGCTGAAGCAGGTTCAGCATGGGCGATTGGTGCTTTCGCTGCCCGGCGGTGAGGTCATTGCTGTTAATGGTCCATTGCCTGGACCGGAGGCCAGAGTCACGATTGCCAAGTGGAACAGCCTGCGTCGCCTGCTGACGGGCGGAGATATAGGCTTTGCGCAATCCTATATCGAAGGCGAATGGACATCGCCCCATCTCACATCGGTCATCCGTTTTGCGGTGCGCAATCGCGAGACGCTGACCTCTACATTGCGCGGGTCGGGCTGGATGCGAACGCTGAACCGGATCAGCCATCTGCTCAACGCGAATACGCGCCGCGGCAGCCGGCGCAACATCGAAGCCCATTACGATCTCGGCAATGATTTCTATGCCCAGTGGCTTGACGCTTCGATGCTTTATTCCTCTGCGCTCTGGAATGAGACGACACATAGCCTTGAGAGTGCGCAGGAGCAGAAATTGCAGTGGATTGCAGAAAAACTGGCGCTTGAAGGCGGCGAAAAAATTCTCGAAATCGGTTGCGGCTGGGGCGCTCTGGCGGGCTATCTTGCAGCATATCGTGACACGCATGTGACAGGAATAACCCTGTCGCCGTCGCAGCTGACCTGGGCAAAAGCCGCCGTTGAAAACGCAGACCAAAGCGGAGTCGTCGATCTCCACTTGCAGGACTACCGCGATGTTCAGGGCCAGTTCGACCGCATTGTATCAATCGAAATGTTTGAGGCAGTCGGCGAAGCCTATTGGCCGGATTATTTCGCAACCCTGAAGCGCTGTCTCAAGCCCGGCGGTCGAGCTGTCCTACAAGTCATTTCGATAGAAGAAACGCGCTACGAAAACTATCGCCGCAAAGCGGATTTCATTCAGAAGTTCGTCTTTCCAGGCGGCTTTTTGCCATCCGACAAGGTGCTGGAACGCGAAGTTTTAAAAGCCGGTCTCGTTTTAAAGGAAACCGAGCATTTCGGCCATTCCTACGCGCTCACGCTTGCCGAATGGCGTCAGCGCTTCATCTCCAACTGGCCCGAGATCGAACAGCTTGGCTTTGACGATAAATTCCGGCGGCTTTGGGAATATTACCTTTGCTATTGCGAAGGTGGGTTTGACGAAGGTGCGATCAATGTCGGGCTTTACACGATTGAACACGCTTAGACTCAACGGACCGAGGAGGCGTCGATGAAATGGATACTGACAATCAGCATGATGACGGTGATGTTTCCGTTCTCGGCGCTGTCGACTGAGATCAATGGCAACTGGGCGCGTGGGGATGGCAACGCGCGTGTAAAAATTGCCGAATGCGGCAAGGATATCTGTGCCACCAATATCTGGATCAAGCCCGGAACACCAAAAGAGAAAACCGGCGACCGGCTGGTGATGAGCATCAACGAAACTGCGGACGGACAATATTCAGGCACAGCTTTCGACCCGCAACGCAACCTGACCTACAAGATCCGCGTGAAAGTCGACGGTGATACTATGTCGAGCAGTGGCTGCGTTCTGGCTGGCCTTCTTTGTCGCAATGTGGGCTGGACCCGCATCAAATAAGAGAGTGAGCTATCGATGAAAGATTATCTCATAGCCTATGTGGTGACAGCGGTTGCATTCCTGGCAATCGACTCCGTGTGGCTATCCAATATGGCGAACGGGTTTTACCGTCCTGTCATGGGCGACATGCTTGCCCCGAATTTTCGACTCGCACCGGCTATAATTTTCTATTTGATCTTCGTGTTCGGGCTGGTTTTCTTTGCGGTCAAGCCAGCACTTCTGGCTGGCAGTGGCACAGTCACGCTCATTCACGGGGCGCTGCTGGGGTTTGTCGCCTATGCGACTTATGACCTGACCAATCAGGCCACGTTGAAAAACTGGTCGTGGACGCTGACGATTACAGACCTCATGTGGGGCACTGTCCTGTCTGCAGTGTCAGCCTATATTGGCTATTGGGTTACGTCGCGGATTACTGGATAGACTGGAATAAACCTATGCAAAAACTGGGTCTTCTGGCCGTGTTCGTCCTCGTCATCATTGTTGTAGGAATGGCAATCGGTATCGGTTTCCCGCCGGGCGAATGGTATGCATCACTTCAAAAGCCGTGGTTTACCCCACCGAATGCAGCCTTCGGCCCCATCTGGACGATACTTTATATCTTCATTGCTATCGCAGGCTGGCGCACATGGGTAAGTGATAGTGGGTGGCACCGGCGCGGACCATGGTTTGGTCAGATGATATTGAATTTCATGTGGACGCCGATTTTCTTTGGCGCTCACATGACCCTATTGGGGCTAGTCGTCATCATCGGCGTCTGGCTTTGCGTGCTTCTGTTTATCATTCGCGCATGGCAACCAGATCGCATGTCGGCACTGCTATTTATGCCTTATCTGATATGGCTATCGCTTGCGACCGCGTTGAATGCGGCTATCGTCGTTTTGAACTAGAAAGGCGGCATATTTGCCGCCTTTCCTTTAGATGCCAATCAATGGTTGCACGAGCCTCATAAGCCAGCTCTGGAATTTGAGCGGGGCGTCAGTCACCGCAAGACAGATGCAGTCGCCACCCGATGAGGCAATCGGCTGATGCACGAGATCAGCATCCGCTTCCTCAATGTCACCGCGCGCAAAGAGCCCGGTTCCATCATGGAAACTGCCGCTCAACACCAATGTCAGTTCACGACCGCCGTGCCCATGCTCGGGCACTGGCTTACCCGCTGGAATTCGCAAAAGACGAACTCGGGTTTCGCTATCGCGCGTTTCGATTGGCACCTGATAGGCACCCCGACCAAGCGATTTCCATTTCAGATCCGGCAGGTCTCCACCGACATAGGATCGCAGAGGTTCCGGTATCACAACAGGCAGTTCTGCCTCGGTGTGCGGTACCGAACGTGCACCAGATTGCGGCACTTTCTGCAGCTTGTCTTTGAAACTGTCCCACGTGCCTGCATCGAGCTTCTGCGGCTCAACCATTTCAAGAAGCTGCCCGCCTATGTGTTCAAACTGTTTGAGCCTTGAACGACAGGCCGGGCAGAGCGCAAGATGCGTGGCGACAGCGATGCTCCAACCTTCTGCCAGTGCTCCAGCGGCATAGTTCGAAAGGAGTTCGTCGCTCAGATGATGTTTGATATCCATTTCCATCAGTGCGCCCCCGCATTATCGAGCGCTGCGCGCAATTTGCTGAATGCCAGACGCAGGCGGGATTTAACCGTGCCAAGCGGCAGATTAAGCTTCTTTGCAATGGCGCTATGGGTGCTTTCCTCGAAATAAGCAAGTTCAAGCAGGGTGCATTGTTCTTTCGGTAAGTCAGCCATTGCCGCGCGCAACTGGCTGGCGGATTGCCGCTCGGCAATCCGGACATCGGCTGGCTGTTCCTCATCGGGCACAAACGCCGGATCGTTTGGGTCGAATTCCGGGCGACGGGCCCGACGCACAGCATCAATGCGCTGGTTACGCGCGATGGTAAAAATCCATGTCGACAAGGCACCCTTGGAAAAATCGAACTGATCTGCCTTGTTCCAGACCACAATCATTGTCTCTTGCATCAATTCTTCCGCTGTTTGCGTATCGGCAGACAGTTTGGCCATATAGGCCTTCACCCGAGGTGCGAAATGCTTGAAAATTACCTCGAATGCGTCTACGTCGCGTCGGGAACTGACCGCCAGCATCAATTCCTCCATCGAGGGCTGATTTTCAGATGCCGTCTGTTCATTCATCCGCATTAAACCTCGTACGCTCAGATGGAGCGAAGCCAGAACCTGGAAATTATGCTGAGCTTTCATGTGCCACTGTTGCGAGAGGAAAGAAACTTCTGTTTTCAGCAGCATTATACGCAGACAAATTTAGTTTGGATCACGCAGATTTCAAATGGGTGGTGACCAGTAGCGACCCTATTGTGGTGAGAATATTGTTTCTGGCAATCGAATAGGCATCCACTACGCCGATGAACGCTCCAATCCTGAGGGTAATCTTATCGTTCACCAAACGCTTTCTCGTAATTGATCTCAAACGTACGAAAGCTGTAAATCGCCGCCTCGATGCACCGCTTTTCATCCTTATTGTCGAGCGCCACAGATTCCAGCAAAGAAACCGTCTTCTTCCAACCAGCCAAATTTCCAACCTGTTTTGCTAAATGACGCGCGCCATACGCGTCGCCAAGACCAAGCAATCGAGCTTTTTGGATGAGAAGTGTGGCTCCCAATGCGGAACCTTCGAGCACGTACAGCGTACCAATCGCGGCAGGCAAATCAACAGGCATTCCAGCGGCGCACTTCAATTCCGGTCTCTTCAGTTCTTCCCCGTCTGACAGATCCGCATAATCCTGTTGAAGTTCAGATTGAATTTTATGTTTATCCCAATCTGAGAATATTCCTTTCAATCCACTGTCATCCAGCGATGTTTCAAGAATCAACCTGCTGTGCCAGGTTGCTTTTAGATATTTCCTGTAGGCGTTCAATGAATCGAACATGCCGTATAACGAACCAAGTCGGTCAATTCGGTCATGGTGGGGAGCGGTAGCGGCCTTCAAATCCCAACGACGTTGCGGGACAGTGTGCTGGGTCATGAGAAAAGTTTTCCATCGTTCGTTACGCTCGTAAAGACTACGTAATATCGATTTGCTCACATTGCCAGATGGGCTTTCTCGATGGTGGGCAGTTCAAGCGGTGAACGAGGAAATCGTCATGAATAAATTCCGTGCATGACGGCGTCGTAATGCTCCTCGATTTCCTGCGTACATTTGCAGGATTTACGCTTCAAAGCGCTCTTATCATTTATGATGAATAATCCGCGTCTGGTGGCAATAATGCCCTCATTACGCAATTGACCGATAATGCGCGTTACAAAAGTCCTGCCAACTCCTAGCATTTCTGACAACTGATCGTGCGTCATCTCAAATTGATCTGTGCCGGTCCGTTCTGCTGCTGCTAGCAGCCATTTTGCAGTTCGCTGTGTTATTGTATGGGTCGCGTTACAAGCAGCCGTTTGAAATACCTGTGCCATCAGGCAATCAGAATAGCGCGCAAACCAGTGCCGAAGCGAAATGGAATCCAGCTTCAACTGTTCGAGTGCAGCCGTTTTGATCCTGACAAAACTTCCCGAGTTACGAACGATGGCGGTGGCATAGGCGGGTAGACTTCCGTTCGAGACAATACCGCCCACAGCCCCTTCCCTTCCGATCAGCGCGATTTCGACGGCACTATTGTCTTCATCGACCCAGCGCTGAAAACTCGCCAGCGCAGACCCGCACGGAAACCATGTATGAACAACGTCATCTCCCGCCTTCTGCAAAACAGCCTCCGCTTCAAGTTCATATAGGACAGTATGCGGCAGCAGTTTTTGTCGGTCCTCCTCGCTGAGCATCATTAGCAGTAAATTGCCCGACATCTCTTGGGTCGATGTTAAATTCATACAGTCGATTTCCTCTTTTCCCGGCCGTTGTGTCCAATAGTGGACGGACGTTCGTTTCGCTCTATGTTACTTTTAGACGTAATTAACGTAACCCATTGAAAATGATGGGTTGGTTTATATGCTTCATCGTTGATACTACATCTCAACAAATATTCTCTTTTGTCAGCGGTCTTTACGTCTTGCCGTTTTCAGCTCTCAAGTAATTGAGCAATCCTGCCGAAGGTGCGCTCACGAACGGTTAAGTCCGGGAAAGTTCTGCCGAAATGAATATGTCCCACCCCGTCAATCTCACCAATTGCGATCGCGAACCAATTCACATTCCGGGTTCCATTCAGCCTCATGGCGCAATGCTTGTCATGGATCAGTCTGGCCAAAAACTCCTTTTTGCTTCAGCTAATATTCCCAGCATAACGGGCTATCGAGGAGATTTGATCCCTGGTACCGCCATTTCTTTTATTGTTGGCGAGAAAAATGCCCATGATTTCCGTAATGCAGCCGCCAAGGCTCAAGAACCGGGCTTGTCGTCTGTGGTGCTTGGGCTGCGCTTTCCAGGCAAGTCCCTGCTGTTCGACGCTGTGATCCATACGCACAAGGGAAGAACTTTCGTCGAAATCGAGCCCTGCGCGGATCGTGGGCAAAGTGCTCGTCAGGCGCTTGATCTCACACGCGGCGTTATTCATCGCATTGGTCGCGAGGAAACGGTCGACAAAGTTGCCGCAACGGGCGTGCGCCTCGTGCGAGCCATGCTGGGTTATGATCGCGTGATGGTGTATCGATTTCTCCATAACGGAGCTGGTCGCGTCATCGCAGAAGCAAAGTCACCTACGCTTGGCAGCTTCATGGGGCAGCATTTTCCAGCGTCGGATATACCAGTCCAGGCTCGCCGTCTTTATGTTATGAACACCATAAGGATGATTTCGGACACATCCTATCAGCCCATTGAGCTTATTCCTTCGCTCGAAGCGGACGAACCTGCGGTCGATATGTCCTTTGCACAGTTACGTAGCGTTTCCCAAATCCACTGCCAGTACCTGCGGAATATGGGCGTCTCTGCTTCGTTATCGATTTCGATTATCGTCGATGGCGAATTATGGGGGCTGATTTCCTGCCATCACGACAGTCCGAAAGTCACACCACTTCCCTTGCGAATAGGCGCCGAATTGTTCGGACAATATTTTTCGCTCCATATTGCCGATTGTGAAAGACGCAAAACATTGCAGATCACCGCGGACGCACGAACAAAGCTCGACGCGATCGTATCCCAATTAAGCATCAGTGACGAAATTCGCGACAGTCTGGGGGAACAACTCAGCCGGTTTTCCGAGTTGGTTGCGGGCAACGGTGCTGCATTATGGATGAATGGCCAGTGGCTTCAAAGTGGCGACGTACTCAACGAACATCAAACTCGCCAATTGCTCAAGATCGCGAGCCGTGAATCGCCACGCGAGCTTTGGTCAAGCCAGGAAATCAGGGCCCATTTGACCGACTATGCCGGAAGCGTTGCAGGCATGCTGGCAATACCTCTTTCCATGGCGTTTAATGATTATCTTGTTTTGTTCCGCAACGAGGAGGCTCACGCTATTGAATGGGCGGGCGAACCGGTGAAAACCACTGTCGAAATGCCTTTCGGCCCAAGATTGACTCCCCGAGGCAGTTTCGACACCTGGCGAGAAGAAGTTCGCGGACGTTCAACACCCTGGACAGCGACAGACCTTTCGGTAGCGCAGTCGATTGGCACCTATTTGCGCGACGTTATCCTTCGGCAAAATGAGTTGTCTGAACAGGAAAGAGCGAAAACCGAACAACGACGCCGGGTGTTAAACGCCGAACTCAATCACCGTGTGAAAAATATTCTTTCCCTTGTGAAATCAATAGCGCTGCAGACAGGGGCCAACGCGGCAAATGTTGCGGACTACGCTCAAACACTTGAAGGACGGCTACGTGCGCTCGCATCGGCACACGACCAGTCTTTGGACGGCAAAAATGGCGGTTCGCTAGCAGATTTGCTCGAAACGGAGGTCAATCTTTACGGTGATGCTACCGGTCGCATAACGCTAGAAGGTCCACCGATTCATCTCGATCAACGCGCATTTGGTGTTATCGCCATGGTCTTTCACGAGATGATGACAAATGCGGCGAAGTATGGCGCGCTTTCAGTTCCGGAGGGGCGCCTGACGATCCAATGGAAACTGCAAGCCTCCGGCGACTGCGAGATTTTCTGGAGCGAGACCGAAGGGCCATCCGTTACTTGGCCTTCACAGACGGGATTCGGTAGCAAGCTAATTCGAAATTCTTTCGAGTACGACCTCCGGGGGAAAGCCAAGATCGAGTACCACCGGGATGGACTTCAGGCACAGTTTTCTGTTCCATCTGTGTATGTGACGCAATTGAACGATGCGTTGATAAAGCCCGAACTTCAAAAAGGGTTTGTTGAGGAAGTCCAAATAAAAGGAATTAAGATTTTGGTTGTCGAAGATCAGAGCCTGATCGCTCTTGATATGGAAAACACCTTACGAAGATTCGGCGCAGAACATATTAATCTTGCTTCTAGCGCTCCGGAGGCCTTGGCGATGATTGAAAGATCGAAGCCCAATCTTGCAATCCTTGATTTTAATCTGGGAGACCGCACTTCGGAGAATATCGCCGAATTACTTCTCGAGCTGAAGATTCCTTTTCTTTTCACCACGGGCTATAGCGACAGAGTACTCATTCCAGAAAAGCTCCGCGACATAACCATCGTGCGAAAGCCCATAAGCGATTCTGCGATTGCAGCAGCCATCAACTCCGTTCTCGGATAGAGCATTCTGGTGGTTTGGCGAGGTCGAAAGAGTTGGAGGCGGTTACAGCTGACTGCCAATCCTTCCATTAGATTGTTGGTCAAGATGGAAGGGGTGGCTGCGAAACTTATGAGCCACCCTGTTTGTATACAAAGTTATCGGGCCATCTGTACCCTCGCGGTGGCACTTGTGGCTATGAGAGTTGCGCCAGCTATTGCTGCAACAGCAGAGAATAGCAGAGTTCCGGCGGCTCCTTGCAGATCGACGAGCAACCCGCCGAGAACCGCACCGCTCGATATCGCAATCTGAAATGTCGTCAGCATTATTGCGCCCGCGCTTTCCGCTTCATCACCGGCGGCGCGTGTCGTGAAACTTTGTGCACTTACCGGTATCGCTCCAAATGCTATACCCCAGATCACCGTTGCAACAATGGCTACAATGGGCACGGAGCCAAAAACGAAAAGCACAATCGTTGCCAGTGACAAGCTGGCAGCCGCAATAGCCAAAGACATTCGGGTGCTTCGTTCAGACATGAAACCACCCAGCAGATTTCCAAAGAAACCACCAATTCCAAATGCCAGCAATATCCCTGAAATGGAGTCTATACCGAATTGCGGCACATTCTCCAAAAATGGCCGGATATAGGTAAAACTCGCAAAATGACCGGCAACGACGAAAAGGATGGTGATCAAGCCGACCCGAATAATAGGACGGCGTAATACCGCCACGAGTGTACGAATGCTGGCATTGCCGGAGGATGGCAGGGACGGCACTGTCAAAAGCTGCACGATGAAAGTTACCGTGCCAATAGCTGCTGCAACAAAAAAGGCATAGCGCCACCCCAATGTCGCTCCGATCCAAGCGCCCAAAGGCGCTGCGCACACCGTAGCCACAGACACGCCTGTCATGATAACAGCCATAGCTCGAGGCAGAATTTGACTGGGTGCTAGCCTCATCGCCAATGCAAGGGACATTGCCCAGAAACCACCCAGCCCCACGCCCAGCAGAATTCTTGCAACATAAAGTGCAGTCAAACTGTTTGCGAAAGCCGACAAAAGACTGGACAGGATCAGCGCGAAAGTGAGGCTCAGAAGAACATAGCGTCTGTCGAAGCGCTTCGTCCCAATAACGATGCCCGGCCCAGCAAATGCGGCGATAATCGCCGTCATCGTCATAGACTGCCCCGCCGCTCCAACACTCACACCAAGATCGGCAGAGATCGGCGTGAGCAGACTAACCGGTAAGAACTCGGCGGTTACGAGACCGAAAACGCCAAGAGAGAGCGAAAAAATAGCAGGCCACGCCGCCTCCTTCCTCCCATCCTGGGATTCATCCCGCGTGTTGATCTTCACGTCCATGGCGAACTCCATTTCCTATGTTGGGCAGAAAATAGGAGTGACGCTTCGTTGTTTCTATGATAGTAAATCCGAATTATATGACAATTCGTCCAAATCTGCCGGAGCTATGATGGATCCATTGACGGAGATTTTGCGTGGCATAAGACTGGACGGCGTTGAATATGGCCGCTGCCAGCCATGTGCTCCATGGGCTACCCTGTTTCCATCTGGAGAGCCGGCGCGATTTCACTTTCTTGCATCGGGTTCCGCCTGGATTCAATCGCCGGATGGAGACTGGCATGAACTGAAGCCTGGCGACGCTGTCCTCCTCCCGCGCGGAGATGCACATGTGATTGCCAGTACTCCCGGCATCAAACCCGTACCTATCAGCGATTTCCCAAGTAAAAGCGTGGATGGTATCGTCAATGTCGAATGCCCAAACGCTGACGGCCAGAATCTGCTTTTCTTTGCCGTTATGAAATTCAATCTGAACAGATTCCATCCGCTTCTTCAACTAATGCCGGGCTTCATTCGCGCAAACGACTTTGCAAGCAAAGAACCTTCTATTCCGTCACTACTCGAAAGCATGGCGCGGGAGGCTGAAATGAACCGCGTTGGAGCGTGTGGGATCGTAGCGCGGTTGGCCGACGTTCTCACCGCAACGATGATACGCAGTTGGGTCGAGCATGGATGCGGTGAGGCAACGGGCTGGCTGGCCGCGTTACGCAATCATGAAGTTGGTCGGGTGCTTGCGGCTGTTCATCTAGACCCCGCTCGCCAATGGTCGGTAGAAGAATTGGCACGCATTATGGGGGCTTCACGATCAAGCTTTGCTCAGCGATTTCTCGATATCGTAGGCGAAACCCCAGCCCGTTATGTGGCACGCACGCGAATGCAGCAGGCCCATCAGTGGCTACGTGAAGGACAGCGTGTAGCCTCCATCGCCAACAAACTTGGTTATGATTCCGAGGCCTCCTTCAGCCGTGCATATAAGAGAATAATTGGCACGTCTCCAAGTTTCCACCGCCTCACTTCACGAGCGTGATGAAGCCATGGATTGGTTCAACTGATTCAATGCCTCACAGATTCCAGGTATCTGAATGGGAGTCAGAATCTGGTTTTCTTGAGCAACTCGTCCCCTCCCAAACAACCGCGGCAGCTTCCGAACCGGATGGTACGACGCCTTGGTGAGCGCCATTATTTGGTGACGTGACCATCGCTCACAAGCTCGTTTCGCGCGAGGACGACGTCGAGCGGGACAGCGCCTTTGCCGTCTGGTCCGAAAGGGTTGCATTGTCGTGTTCGGCAATAAGAAGAATAGCCATTGTTTCTGTCCTTAATTCATCCGGTCGGAAACCTGTCAGGCTCTGGCGAAAATGGTGGGGCACGAGAACCGGAGCGGAGCGTACTTTTGGTACGTGAGCACCGGAAGCGCAGCGACACGCCATTTGCAGACGGGCCTCACGGGTTTGCCTTTAAATGATGCCGTCAGCCTTGAGCTTCTCGACCAGTTCAGAGACTGAACCAACCTTGACGCCAGCCTTGCGGCCACCCGGCTCTTCGGTCTTCAGAACCTTGAGGCGCGGCGCAATATCGGCGCCGAAATCGGCAGGCGATTTCTCGTCCAGCGGCTTCTTCTTCGCCTTCATGA
>NZ_JAELXQ010000024.1 GCF_016427605.1 Ochrobactrum sp. Q0168
ACGTCTTCGCGTTCTCACCATGGGTCTATCGCCAGAGAAACCTGGTCGAACGCTTCTTTAACCGCATCAAGCACTATCGTGGTATTGCCACACGTTATGATAAGAACCCGGCCAATTTCCTCGCTGCCGTCAAACTCATCGCTATCCGCATCTGGTGCATCACTGGCGTTGCTACTGATTAAAGATTGATCGGTGTGAACTATATTCTTGACTGGCAAACAGCACCTCGCCCAAAAACAGGGCCAGGTGGTTCCTATCTTTTCAATACGGATGGTCCAGTCTGCATCGACAGGAGCGCTTACGAAGTTATCTTTGATCATCAAATGAAACGTAAGTGTGTCAGTGCAAACGCGCTGTCCCACTCGACTTATCCAGCTTTCACCCGGCCCAGGCTTCGTAAATTGCCAATAATGATGCGTGAATCGTGAAGTGACTCTGTCAGTTTTCCCTATCATATTGTTCCCAACAATAACAAAGGGGAGAGATGATGAAGAAGCTCAATCACTTGCTGGTGGCGGGTATCGCAATCCTGTTCGCTGCTCCGGCTTTAGCAGCCGAGGCAGAATCCTGTAAAGCACCGAAATTTTCGGATGTCGGCTGGACCGATATCACCGCGACCACGGCGCTCGCATCGCTTTTGCTTGAAAAGGCTGGATACCAGCCCCAGACGACAATCCTCTCAGTACCGGTGACCTTCCAGTCACTGGAAAATGGCCAGATCGATATCTTCCTTGGAAACTGGATGCCGCTTCAGGAAGAAGTGCGCAAACCCTATCTCGAAGGAAGGAAAATCGAGCAGGCCAGTATCAATCTCGAAAATGCAAAGATCGGTCTTGCCGCAACGGGCAAGGATCTTGGCATCAAGACCTATGCCGACATCGCAAAGTTTAAAGACCAGCTCGGCGGAAAGATCTACGGTATCGAAGCGGGCAGCAGCGCCAATGCAACGATCCAGTCGATGATCGAGAAGGACAAATTCGGCCTCAAGGATTTCCAGTTGGCGGAATCAAGCGAACAGGCCATGCTGTCACAGGTGCAGAACGCCGTGCGCAAGGATGAGCCCGTGGTGTTCTTCGCATGGACCCCACATCCGATGAATATTCGTTACAAGCTCACCTATCTGGAAAACGGCGATAATCTCTTTGGCCCCAACGACGGTGCCGCAACCGTCGAGACGCTGACCCGCAAGGGCTATGCAGCGGATTGCCCGAATGTCTCGCATTTTCTGTCGAAGTTGAAGTTCACGACCGAGATGGAAAGCACCATGATGAATATGATCCTCAATGACGGCATGGAAGCCAAGGATGCCGTCACGAAATGGATCAAGGACAACCCGGCGCAGCTCAATGCGTGGCTCGACGGTTTCAACACTTTCGACGGTAAACCAGCGCTCGCCGAAGTGAAATCCAGTCTCGGCTTGTAACAAGTAATAAGCCGCGAAACTATTTTTGCCGCAACTTGCTCGGCGCCTGTCCGAAATACCGCTTGAAAGCGCGGGAAAGCGAACTGATCGACGAAAAACCGGTCTGTTCCGCCGTATCCGCCATTGAAAGATGCGTATCAAGGATGAGGCGTCGAGCAGCCTTGAGCCGCAGCGACAGATAATAATTGCCCGGCGATTGCCCGATCACATTGGCAAACAGCATTTCAAGACTGCGCGTCGAAAGACCGAGCCGTCTGGCGATCCGCGTCACCGGGATCGGCCGGTCGATATGGCTTTCCATAATCTTGATGGCATCGGCCAGCCGCGGCTCGCGGTTCAAAAGCCGCCCCAGCGATACCAATGGCTGCGCGTCCGAAGCCTGCCGCACCTCGTCATAAACATAGAGGCTCGCGACATCGAGCGCGATGGAATAGCCATGCCGCGCGCGGATCAGCGCCAGCATCATGTCGAGTGCGGGCGCAGCGCCGCCCGTCGTCAGATAGGTCCCGTCGCGCACCCAGCGATCCGATTGCATCTCCACTTCCGGAAATCGCTGGGAGAAGGCTTCCAGATCTTCCCAATGGGTGGTGGCTTTCCTGCCATTGAGAAGCCCGGCTTTTGCCAGCACCCATGAACCCGCCTCAACGCCGATCACCAGCTGGGACTGTTTGGCAGCCTGCCGCAACTGCGCAAGAAGCTTTGGGGTCGCGTGTTCCAGCGCATGAAATGCGCTGACGATGATCAGTATATCCTGCGGTGTTGCCTCGAATTTTCCATTCACACCGACCTTCAGCCCGCTTGATGTGGTGGGGTCGTTCCCATCCGGGGACACCACCCGCCAGGAATAGAGCGAACGACCCGTCACACGGTTGGCGCCGCGCATCGGATCGAGCGTCGCGGCCAGTGACATGAGCGAACAATCCGGCAAGACCAGCAGGGTGACAGACAGTTGTTCGTCGGATGGTTCAAAGATCACGGGCTTCGCTCTTCGCCAAATTAATTTCGTAAAATGATAATCTCAGCAATCCGCGACCTGTCAAGCTCGACCAAAATCGAGGGAAATCACCATGCCTCTGCAGCCCGCTCGCGAAACCTTCATCACAGCCGCCGTTACCGGCGCTGGCGCCACCACACACCGCTCCAACAAGGTGCCGATCACGCCAAGGCAGATTGCCGATGCCGCCATTGAAAGCGCTAAAGCAGGTGCCGCAATCGCCCATATACATGTGCGCGATCCCGAAACGGGCGAACCATCGCGCAAAGTCGAACTGTTCCGCGAAGTGGTCGATCATATCCGGGCATCGGGTGTGGATATCGTGCTTAACCTGACCGCGGGCGTTGGCGGCGATCTGGTCTTCGGCTCTGCCGAAGCGCCGCTGCCGCCGGATGCATTGAAGACCGATATGGCGGGGGCGGCAGAGCGCCCTGCACATGTTGCAGCACTTCTGCCGGGAATCTGCACGCTTGATTGCGGCACCATGAATTTCGGTGAAGGCGACTATGTGATGACCAACACCCCTGCCATGCTGAAAGAAATGGCAGCGCAAATTCAACGTTTGGGCGTTCGCCCGGAAATCGAAATTTTCGACACAGGTCACCTGCCATTGGCCCAATGGCTGCAACAGCAAGGCCTGCTTGACGACCCAGTGATGGTGCAATTGTGCATGGGCATTCCATGGGGTGCACCGGATGATCTCGCGACGCTGGTGTCCGTCCTCCACAATCTGCCGGATAACTGGATATTCTCAGCATTTTCCATTGGCCGTAACCAGTTGCCTTATGCAGCACTTGCGGTGCTCGCTGGCGGCAATATCCGCGTCGGCCTCGAAGACAATATCTGGCTCGAAAAGGGCGTGCTCGCTTCCAATGGCGATCTGGTGGAACGCGCCAGAAACATCGCCGTCAATATGGGGTCAAAGATACTGACGCCCGGTGAAGTTCGCGAAAAGCTCAAGCTCAAGAAGCGTTGGTGATGCCCATGACCATTCATCCTACCAAGATCGCCTGCATCGGTAGCGGCGTCATCGGCAGCGGCTGGGCCGCACGCTTTCTGCTCAACGGCTATGATGTTGCCGTCTATGACCCGTCGCCGGATGCGCAGGCCACAACCGAGCATATCCTCGACAATGCCCGGCGCGCCCTGTCCGCCCTCACCCCGAAGCGCCTGCCAAACGAAGGCACACTTTCCTTCGCGCCATCACTGGCCGACGCCGTGCGCGATGCCATACTGATTCAGGAAAGCGTGCCCGAAAGGCTAGACCTGAAGCTCGCGGTTCTTAAGGAGATCGAGGCATCCTGTTCCAGCGACGCGCTGATTGCATCATCCACCTCCGGCTTCCTGCCGAGCAAGCTGCAAGCCCCCTTGCAGCACCCGGAACGGCTGATCATCGCGCATCCCTATAATCCGGTCTATCTGCTGCCTCTGGTGGAACTCGTACCGGGTGAAAAGACCGGCAGGCAGGCTATCGAAATGGCCGCCGCGCTTTACCGCCATACGGGTATGGAAGCCGTCATTCTCGAAAAGGAAATCGATGCCTTTGTCGGCGACCGTTTGCTGGAAGCCTTGTGGCGCGAAGCGCTCTGGCTCGTCAAAGATGGTATCGCCACAGTTGAGCAGATCGACAACATTATCCGCTATTCGTTCGGTTTGCGCTGGGCGCAGATGGGCTTATTCCAAACCTATCGCATCGCGGGCGGTCCGGCGGGTATGAAGCACTTTCTGGCGCAGTTTGGTCCCGCCTTGCAATGGCCGTGGACGAAACTGACGGATGTTCCGGAGCTGGACGAGACCCTGATAGGTCGCATCGCCAGCCAGTCCGACGCGCAGAACCAAAACCTGTCGATCCGCGATCTTGAATCCATTCGCGACGCCAATCTGGTGGCCATTATCCGCGCCCTTTCCCAGCAGCAGCAGGGCAAAGGCTGGGGCGCAGGCGCACTTTTGAACGAGTATACGGCGCGGCTCGACACATCCGACGACAAGATAGCGTCTCGCTCCAGTCCGCTACGGCTGCTCGACGCCCGTGTGATCCCGGAATGGATCGACTATAATGGCCATATGACCGAGCACCGATATCTCGATCTTTTTGGGCGGACTACCGACCAGTTACTCGCGCATATCGGCGTTGATAAAGCCTATCTGAGCGGTGGCCACAGTTACTACACCGTCGAAACCCACATCATGCATCGCGATGAAGCTAAAGTTGGCGACAAATTGCATGTCGACACACAGCTTTTGTCCTTCGATGCAAAGCGAATTCACCTCATCCATTCGCTGAAACGCGGTGAGGCAGAACTGGCAAGCGCGGAACAGATGATGCTCCATGTCGATACGAAAGCAGGCAAGGCGGTTGCCGCCGATCCTGTCATTTTGCAAACGCTGGAAGAGCTCACGCTTTCCCAGAACGGCTTGACTGTTCCGGCTGCTGTAGGACGATATGTGGGACAGCGCGCCTGAGCGCTGCCCCAATCAAACGGAGAGCAGCCTTTGACGCATCCGTTTCAAGTATTGGCATAAAATGCTTGAACATACCTCTCCATGGTACGAGACGAAATAAAACACCTATCCGGCGCTCACATTAACATCCAAGAAGGCTTAGGAAATGCGCCGGTCAATGCCTATATCGCGGCCATGTCGGGTAGCAATGTGGAAGGTTTGTTTGCGCGAAAAGGCGCTGATTGAGACCGAAAAATTCTGACTGGCAATTAACGTTGCAGCTTTTAGGGCAGGAGCATTCTACACAAAAGTTGCCCGTTTTGGGGAATAGGTTATTCGAATTGCGAATTGCTTTTATGATTTGGTTCTGTTGATACCGGAAATATTTCTTAAAGGTATTTCGAGCGCTCGCTTCAAAGCGTGCGCTGAATCGATACGGGGTCGGAAAAAGATATTTTCCTTCAGGCACGCTAAGGCAGAACGGAGCGACAACGATCATTTACACGTCCTGAATCGCGATTGAGGTCTCCAAAGAACAGATTTTCCAGCATTAGAGCAGAACTCGATCACGCGAGAGGCACTCATGCTGATGATTTCCTTTTTGATTGCCGGATTCTGGCTGTCCATCGTCACGCTTGCTCATTCTGCTGAACCGTCGGATTTCGAGAGGTTGAACTGGACAAAGAGAGTACCGGTCCGCTCCATGTTGCAATCTGGTATCCCACCGAAGAATAAGCTAGCGCGCGCCCACTTTAATCGGGGTCATATTCGCAAGATTTGAAGTAGTTGGCTAGGTCGAAAGACAGATCAACAAGCTGAAGCTTCAGGCACGGTTGATCAGCGCAATGTGAAAGAAGCAGTCATCAAATATTGCATCAGATCCAATATTCCATGCAGAAACACCGAAGGGGAAATTCGACGCACCTGCAGTGATTACAAGGCTCACAGACGTGCCGAGAAACAGAGGAGCAAGAGATCCAGGCCGTTTATTCAGCGGGTCAGGGTGTCGCTCTCAGTATCTCACATAGCTGATGTTCATGGTTCCTCGCGAATTGACATTTCGCCAAGCTTGGTATGAATCTGCGTGTGACGCCTTCTGGAAAACTTCTCACACTCTGCCCCTGTCACGCGGAGTGCAGCTACCTCTCTTAAAATGAAATACCAGCATGCGGCTTTAAATGAGTTGCAACGGCGCGGTCGAGCGCTTCGATTGCCCGTGGAGCGCCCTTTATACGACCAGTTGCCGCCAGCGACGATGCAGAGCTCGCCCCGAAAACGAGTTCGGATACTGCGTCCACTCCCAACGTGATTGACGGGTCTTCGCCATTTTGCCTTACCCCCTCTCCATTGATCGTCCACACGCCATTATTCTCGGAGATCAATTGGTCTTCAATCCGCAGAACAACATCTTGAGAAGCGTTATAGCTACGAGCGTTTAGGAATTTGTGCAGGTCCAGCGGTCTTATCCAGCTCTCATCGCGGAGTTCCGACGTTTGCACAGCCCGCAGATTTTCGACAAACAGAGGTAGCGGATCGTCAACCGGTCGTGACGGCAGAATAACCTTGTGAAGGATATCCTGGGAAAATAAGTGGCCAATTAGTGCACGCCAGGCGCCGTCATCGTGAGCCACCAGATCATCGACAATTGCTGTTCTTTGAGTGGAAGTAAACCAGTTGTCCGATGATTGAATATGAAACCTTATATATCCCCGTTCGGCGCCCTCAGACCCAACCACCGCCGCATGGTGAGGCGCGGATGCCTTTCTGGTGCGTAATTCCTGTATTCTCCACCATGCGTTCCAGCGTGACAAGGTTGCTGCCCGTGGTGTCGGAATCGCTTTGGCAATTCTCTGGAACAAGTCAAAGCTCTCAACTGCATCGACAATACGTAAATCACTATGCCGTTCAAGTTTTGGCCGTCCACCATTGGAAAGGTCAACCTCCTGCCGAACAGACCAAGACGCGATTCCGTATCCGTAGCGTCCATAGATACGAGCATCGGATGCACGCAAGCCCGCGACCACATAACCTTGCGCATGAGCGCGCCTCAATTGCTCGCTCAGCAGCGCACGGGCAATACCGTTGCGGATCTGGGTCGGGGCGACACCAACATGCGTCACTGCGAGGTGACTAACGTAATTGCCGCCGGGTAGGGCAACAGAACCTTCATAACCATTGACCACGCCCTGCAGTTCACCGTGGATAAATCCACCGAGCGGCGAACCGCTTTCCAGATAGTCGGTTTCGGCCTTCGCATCGGCGTGACCGATGTCGGCAATGCCAAGCATGGCCTGACGAAACTGGGCAAAGGCCTGTCGCTTTTCTTGCGTGCTGGTAAGGGCGCGAACCTCTATGGGGCGGGTCTGTTCAGTCATGTGGAGTATCCCGAAAATTGAAAGCAGCAAGGCACGCGCCCCGCATTATAAATGGGCAGCCGTCTTTGGTGTCCTGTCAGGGCAGGACACCTGTCTCTACATCACTACACCGGGGCCAGCAGACCACGGGCTTTCAGGCGGGCGGCAGCGCCTTCACCGAAATGCCAGGCCTCTTCCAGATGCGGCTGGCCGGAGAAGATGAAATGATCAAACCCTGCCTTGTGGTAGGTCTCGACCAGGTCTGCCACCTGCTCATGGCTGCCGACCAGCGCGGTTCCCGCACCACCGCGCACGAGACCGTAACCCGACCACACACCGGGATGGATTTGCAGTTCACGGGCTGATTTTGGCAGTCCATCCCGTTCGGCATGCAGCGCCGTCATATGGCTTTGGCCAACCGATTCCGATTTTGCTGCAAGGCTTTTGGCGTTTGCCACCTGATCAGGGGAAACCCAACCGAGTAGCTTGTCGGCGACCGCCCATGCCTCATCCTCAGTCTCGCGGGAAATCACATGCAGGCGAATACCAAATTTCAGGTCACGACCTTTGGCCGCCGCCTGTGCTATCAGCTTCTTGATGTTCTCGGCTTCCAACTCAGGCTGGCGCCCCCAGACCAGATAAACATCGGAATGCGATGTGGCGACCTCGGTTGCCGCGCCACTTGCACCACCAAAGAAGATCTGCGGCAGGCCGTAAGGGGCAGCATTGATACGCGCTTCGCGTATGTCGTAATGTTTGCCGTTGAAGGAAAACGGTTCTTTCGCGTTTTCGTCGGAGACGCCGCGCAGCACCTGAATGAATTCCGCAGTCCGCTCATAACGGGCGTCATGATCAAGGTGGTCGCCAAACCGTGCCTGTTCAAACCGATCACCACCGGTCACCACGTTGAGCAGCAAACGACCCTGCGTCACCCGCTGAAAGGTGGCAGCCTGATGCGCAACAAGGGTTGGCGAAATCAGACCCGGACGAAAGGCAACGAGAAATTTCAGCCGTTTTGTCTCGGCCGAAAGGGCGGCCGTGGCAATCCATGCGTCTTCGCACCATGTACCGGTTGGGGTCAGCACGGCGTGAAAGGGCTGCGCTTCGGCCGCGCGTGCGACCTCGCCAAGATAGGCGAGGGTAGGCGCACGGTAACCGCCGGCAAAATCGATCAGGTGGCTGTCATTGCCGGAACCGGTCAGGCCGCGACTGTCACCATTGGTTGGCAGATACCAGTGCAGATGAATTTTGCCACTCATGACCGGATCTCCGAAACGACGGATGAAGGCCGCTTCTGTCGTGAAGAAAAGCTGTTGTGTTTCATGCGAAGTCTCGTTGTGTGAAGGAAGGAACCCGGTGGACAGCCTCATCGCGCCGGCCAGGTACGGAGGCGATGAGGGTGCGGGCATAGTCTGATTTTGGTGCGCGAATAAGCGCATCGGCGGGGGCAACCTCGACAATCTGACCGCGTTGCATCACCGCAATCCGGTCGGCAATCGACACGGCGACCCTGATGTCATGGGTGATGAACAACATCGCTAGGCCAAAGTCCTTTTGCAGCTCGGTCAGTAGTGTCAGAACCTGCGTCTGCACCGAAACATCCAGTGCCGAAACCGGCTCATCGGCCACCAGTAATCTGGGCTGCAACATCAGCGCACGCGCCAGCGCGATACGCTGTCGTTGGCCGCCCGAGAAGGCGTGCGGTTTGCGGTCGGCGGCGCGCGCATCAATGCCCACCCGGCGCAAAAGCTCGTTCATGCGCGCCTCTGCCTCATCCCTACTGACGCCGAAATGCCGGGCAGCCTCGGTCAGGGTGCGACGTATGCTGTGACGCGGATTGAGAGAGGATTGTGGGTCCTGAAACACCATCTGCACCAGCGGGCGTCGCTCGCGGGTAAACAGGCCCTTGGCGTTTTCAATGTCATCTCCGGCAAAGCGGAAGGTGCCGGCATCCCGTTCAATCAGCCCAGTAATGACTTGACCGAGCGTTGATTTGCCCGAACCGCTTTCGCCGACCAAAGCAAGCGTTTCACCCTGCCGCAGCAGCAGGTCTACGCCACCAAGCGCTGCAACCGGTTCCCGTGTTTTGCTGAGCAGACGGCGGGAGGCGGCATGGGTTTTGCGGATGCCGTCAAGCTGCAGTAGAACGGCGCCATCGACCGGTGGGCGATGGCTGTTGTCAAAGTCAGGCACGGCTGCCAGCAAGCGGCGTGTATAGGGGTGCTGCGGCCCCGCCAGCAGATCAGGGGCGGTGCCAGTCTCAACGATTTCGCCGTTCTGCATAACCACGATACGGTCGGCAATGTCGGCAACCACACCAAAGTCATGGGTGATAAACAGCACGGCAAGGCCGCGTTTTTCGCGCAGATCAAGGATCAGTTTGAGAATTTCCGACTGGGTTGTGACATCCAGCGCGGTGGTCGGTTCATCGGCAATCAGCAGTTCCGGTTCGCAGGCAATGGCCATGGCAATCGCCACGCGCTGCCGCTGCCCGCCAGACAGTTCATGCGGATAGCGCTGGCCGATCGTGTCCGGCTCCGGCAGCTTCATGGCGGCAAACAGTGCAGCGATCTTGTCCTTAGGTGCAGGAAAACCGTGCGCCTCAAGCGTTTCCGTCACCTGCCGACCAACCGTCAACAGCGGGTTGAGTGCAGTCATCGGCTCTTGAAAAATATAGCCAATGCGCCTGCCACGCAGTCTGCGCAGCTGTACCTCATTGAGAGAGAGAATATCCTGTCCGTCAAAGGACAGAGCACCGCCGGTAACCTTCAATGTGTTGCCTGGCAGCAGACCGGCAATGGCTGAGGCAAGCACTGATTTGCCGGAACCGCTTTCGCCGACGATGCACAGCACCTCGCCGCGTTTGATCGACACCGTGGCGTTGGACACAGCAAGAGATCGATCAGCCCCTTTGGGAAGGGCAATGTCGAGCCTGTCTATGGCAACAAGTGGGGTGCATTTCTGGCTCATGGCTGATGCCTCCCGGCATGTTTGGGGTCCAGCCAGCGTTCCAGCCCATCACCAACCAGATTGAAGGCGAGCACAGTCAAGAAAATTGCCAGCCCCGGCAGGGTCGACAGCCACCAGTTGACGCTGAACGAGGTTCTGCCGGACGCGAGCAGGAACCCCCAGGACACGGAGTCGCGACTGCCAAGGCCAAGAAAGCTGATGCCGGATTCAATCATCACAGCACCCGCAATCAGCAGCGAGGCCTGCACCACCACCTGCGGCAGCACATTGGGCAACACATGCAAAAGGGCAATGCGCAGATGCGACAGGCCACTGATCCGCGCAGCGCGCACCCAGTCGAGACGCCGCAGCGACAGCACTTCGGCCCGCACGATCCGCACGATGGGCGGCCATGAGATCAAAGCGATTGCAAACACGACGGTCCAGCGGGTGGGCGAGAGAATGGCAACGATCATGATCGTCAGCAGGAAACCGGGGATTGTCTGGAAAAACTCGGTGATGCGAATGATCAACTCGTCAACGATCTCGCCAAAGTAACCGGCCAGCAGCCCGAGCACGACACCGAGGCTGACGGCAAAGGCAACGACACTGACGGCTACCGCCAGCGTTGCCCGGCTGCCGTGCACGAGACCGGCGGTCAGGTCACGCCCCAGCATATCGGTACCAGCGGGAAAGCCAGGCGAGAGGGGCGGCAGGTTTGGCCGCGCCACCATACGCCATGGATCGCCGGGATAGATCAGATCGGCAAAGATCACCAGAATTGCCAGTGCGACCAGCACCGCAAATCCAAAGATCACAGGTGGTCGGAGCAGGGGATGGTTTGGCCAGCTGATCATACCGTTCCCTCCCGCTCAAGGCGCGGATCGATCAGCCGATAGGCGGCATCAGCAATAAGATTGGCAAGGATCACCCCGAAGGACGAAACGATGAACACGGCAAGAAGCACATTATAGTCACGGGTGGTCAGCGCGTTGAACGCCAACCTGCCAATGCCCGGCCAGGCAAACACCGTCTCGACAAGTATCGAACCGCCAATCAACTGGCCGGCCTGCAAGGCGGCAATGGTGATGGTCGGCAACAGGGCATTGCGCAGCAGATGGTCGCGCCAGATCCGCCAAGGCGACAGGCCCTTGGCGCGCGCCGTGCGAATGAAATCCATGCCGGACACCTGAAGAATCGCGGTGCGCGATACCCTTGCATGGATCGACATATGGAAAAGCCCAAGCGTCAGCACCGGCAGCGCCATATGGGCCAGACGGTTGACAAAGGCCGGCCACCCGCCTTGCGAGGCGATGGAGGCTGTTTCCATACCATAGGAGGGCAACCAGCCGAGTTTGACGGCAAAGATGATGATAAAGACGAGGCCAACCCAGAACATCGGCATGGCAAAAAATGCCACCGAAATGGTGGTGATGATGCCATCCAGTGCTGAACCCGGCTTTCGGGCTGCAAGCGCACCCAGCGTCACGCCGAGAACGATCGAGAACAGAAAACCGCTGATCGTCAGCACAAGTGTTGCCGGAACCTTCTCCAGCACAATGTCGATCACCGGCCGCTGGTCGCGGTAGGACAGTCCAAAATCGAAGGTCGCGACGCTCTGCAGATATCTCCACATTTGCAGATAGACCGACCCATCGAGCCCGAGATGGCGGCGCAGGTCTTCGACAAAGGCGGGGTCACTGCCGCCCTGATCTCCGGCCAGAATAAGCGCCGGATCACCCGGCGCCAGACGCAGCAGCAGGAAACTGCCAACGACCACAAAAAGCAGGGTCAGCAGAGCCTTGGAAAGCCGCAACCCAATCGCATAGACGGTTACCGCAGCCCGGCCCCCCTGCGTCGTGTTTTGCCTCGCTGCCATCACTTCTTCAGCCAGACATTCGCAAAATTGTCATCGGTGCCGAGCGCCGTGGTGATCAGGTCCTGAACCTTGTCGCGGTAGAGCGTCGGAAAGACGATGTCGTGGGTCCATACCATCGGCATTTCATGCGACAGGATTTTCTGAACCCGGGAATAGATCTGCTTGCGCTTGGCATCGTCCTGCTCATGCGCACCCTGATCGAGCAGGGCATCCACCTCCGGGTTGGAATACCCGTTGATGTTGCCGCCGGTGCTGCCGGCATTGTCGCCCTTGACAGTCGTGTAACCGTAGGAAATGCCAATGCCCGGATCGGCCGTGGTGTAAACGAAGTTCTGGGCAATATCATAATCGAAGGTGGTAAGGCGTTTGAACCAGCCGGCAACGTCAACTGACTGGATTTCAACCTTGATACCAACCGCACCCAGCGCCTCACGCAAATATTCCGCCTGTCGCGACCACAATTCACCATAGGGCAGAGGCACCAGCTTCAGCGTGAAACGTGTGCCATCGCCACCCACCTTGTAACCGACCTCGTCCAGCAGGGCTGCGGCCTTTTCCGGATCATAGGGGTAAGTCGTCTCGACGCTTGCATCCTTGTAAGCCGACAGGCTGGAGAAAGGGCCGTTGATCGGTTTGCCATAACCAGCAAAGATCGTGTTGATAATGAAGTCGCGGTCAATCGCCTGGGTGATGGCCTGACGGACCTTCCGGTTAGCGAGAACCGGATTGCGGTTGTTGATATGCACATAACCGATCGGCTGCAGGAACTCCCAACCACCTTCATTGACCGCAACACCCTCAAGTGCAGAAAGGCGCGGAATGTCGAAATTCTCGACATCGCCGGAGCGCAGCACGTCGACCTGTCCAGTTTCGAAGGCAATCGAGCGGGAGTTCGCATCCGGCACGATCTGGAAATCAATTTCATCGAGATAGGGTTTGCCCGCATCCCAATATTTGTCGTTACGAACCAGACGGATGATGCTGCCCTTTTTCCACTCCGAGAACTTGAACGGGCCGGTGCCGATAAATTCCGAATTGGCAGGTGCGGCGCGCAGATCGGTTACGCCGACATATTTATGGGCGGGGACGATCGCCACATTGAGCGACCACAGGAAGGCCGGGTAGGGCGCCTTCAGCGTAAAGACAACGGTCAGATCATCAGGCGTTTCGATGTGGTCGATCTGCGCGCTGAGGTCTTTTGAACGTGCGTGCTGGATCGGCAGGAAGTCGCCGATGCTGAAGGCAACATCCTTTGACGTGAAAGGCTCGCCATCATGCCAGGTAACGCCGGGGCGCAGCTTGAACGTATAGGTCTTGCCATCGGCGGAAATCTCCCAGCTTTCCGCCAGCCGCGGAATAGGTTTGATGTCCCTGGCGGAATAACCAAGCAGCGAATCGTAGATCTTGTTGCCAACAAAGGTCGCCGGACCCAAGCGGTTGATGCCGGGATTGAGCGAGATGGGCTCCGGCTGGACAATCAGGTTCAGTGTACCCCCGGTCTCTGCCGAAAAAGCCGTGGACGCGAAGGCCAAGCCGACAATCGCTCCAGTTAATCCAAGCGCAAATGATCTCCAGTCGCGAGCAAACATCTCTTGATCCTCAATTCTATAGTTTTAGTAGATATGATCGAAAAAGGGATCAAAGGTGCGCTGCTTCTGTTCTAAATTTGGGCCGAAAAATGAAATTCTTCTATCGTTAAGTGGTGAAGGCATGATTGTGCAGCGCCGCTTGTGAGCAAGAGCGAATAAAAGTTAGCGGAAGCGTATTCCCCATACGGTGTGTGAGGCGGACAGATATTTTCCCGAACGCGCGGAGTTTGGAACTTTGCGACACTCGCAGAATTTTCGAAATCTATAAATATTATAGACATTATCAATTAAGGTTGTTCCAATGAAATCTTATTCTCACTGCTCAGCACTGGGACGTGTTGCATCGAGCCTTGCCATTATCGTTTCGCTTGGGGGAGAGGCGCTGGCAGGTGAGCCGCATTATGGCGGTACGCTGCGCATTGCTTCCCTGCAGGCGGATCTCGATGCCTTTGATCCGCTAACAGGTTACAGCACCGATTCCTGGGAGATCCTGCGGGCAGTCACCCGCCAGCTGGTCACCTATCCTGGCGCATTCACCGATATCAAGGACGATACCAAGCTGGTGCCTGACCTTGCCAAGTCCTGGGACGTGTCGGATGAAGGCAAGACCTACACCTTTCATCTGAAAGACGATGTGTTCTTTTCCGGCCCCATCGACCGCAAGATCGTAGCAGGCGATTTTGTTTATAACATCAAGCGCTTCTGCGATCCGAACAAGCAGGTCGCTGCCATCAACTACTTCAATCTGGCGATCTCCGGCTTCAAGGCCTATTGTGAGGAGTTTGCCAAGGTTCCACCAGGTGATCTTGCCGCAACCAAGGCATTCATCGATTCCCACGAAATCTCTGGCGTCAGCGCCCCTGATGACAAGACACTCGTGATCAGGTCGGATTCAAAAAACTACGACTTCCTCAACATTCTCTCGATGAACTTCGTGTCGCCGCTGCCGCCGGAAGTCGCGTCGAAATATTTCCCTGACTCTGCGGAGTTCCGCAAGAACTTCCCCTCCAGCGGTCCTTATTACGTGGATAGCTATCAGGATGGCCAGAAGCTGGTGCTGAAAAAGGCCAAGAGCTTCAAGGCCGAAAGCGACGAAGCCCGCAAAGCCTATGTCGATGAGATCATCGTTGATTTTACCGCCAACAGCGAAGACAGCATCGTCCAGAAGATCGAAGCGGGTGAGGCGGATCTGTCGCTTTATCTCGACACACCGCCAAGAACCGCAATCAGACGTTTCCAGACCCAGAAGGCGGAACAGCTGCATTCGTCCAACAGTGGTGCGGCCAACTTCATCACCTTCAACGCTCGCCCGGAAGCCCAGAGCGACGGCGCCAACGCGCTGAGAAAACTGGAAGTGCGCCAGGCTCTGACCTATGCCGTCAACCGCGCCCATCTGGTGCAGGTACAGGGTGGCCCGATTGCCGCCGTGCCGCTGACGCAGATCATCACCTCGACCATTCTCGGTCACGAGGCGTTTGATCCGTACCCGACCGAAGGCAACAAGGGTGACGCGGCGAAGGCCAAGGAGTTGTTGGCAAAGGCCGGTTACCCCAATGGCGTGAAGTTTGATGCCATCTACCGCACGACCGCCCAGTTTGAGGCAATTGCCGTTGCGGTGAAGGAAGATGTCGCTGCCGCCGGTATCGAGCTTAACCTGATCCCGGTTCCGCCAACCCAGTGGTATGCCTTCATTCAAGACGCCAAGAGCAGATGGGATATTTCGCTTGGTGGACAGTTCGCGCCAGACTGGCAGGGGCCAAGCACCCGCATGCTTCTGGGAGGCTGGCTCAACTCGGATGCTGCACCTTGCGGTACCGGCAATGTTAACTCGATTTGCTATAGCAATGCCGAGCTGAACAAGCTGGCCGCTGAGGCATTCCCTTCGGATGACCCCGGTCCGATCTGGGCCAAGGCTGACAAGATCGTCTCTGCCGACATTCCGTGGATCCCGCTGTTTGAAAAGCGCAAGATCGCCATCACCTCAGACCGCATTACCCATTGGGCATGGTCTTCGCTGGCGGTTCAGGCCGATATCACCAACATCGCAGTGAAGAAATAAGTCCGATGAGCGTCTTTTCCGTACACGATTTGCAGGTTCGTTTTGGCGCCGTCGAGGCTGTCAGAGGCGTATCATTTGATGTCGAAGAGGGAAAGACGCTGGCCATCGTCGGCGAGTCCGGATCGGGCAAGAGCGCTAGCCTGCTGGGGGCGGCTGGTCTCCTGCCAGCCTCGGCAAAGGTGCGCGGCAGTGTTCTCTACCGTGGGCGAGAGATACTAGGTGCGTCACCGGCGGTGTTGCGCAAGATAAGGGGGGCCGAGATCGGCTTTATCTTTCAAGATCCGCTGAGCAACCTTCATCCGCTCAAGACGATTGGCGACCAGATCGGTGAGGCGATATCGGCTCATCGATCCATCGGCAAAAAGGAGAAGCGCGAGCGTGTACTTGCGCTTCTCCACGACGTTGAAATATCGAACCCGGAAAAGCGGCTGGATGATTATCCGCGCCATCTCTCGGGCGGCATGCGCCAGCGCGTGATGATTGCCATTGCCATTGCGCTGAACCCCGGCCTGATCATCGCCGATGAGCCGACCACGGCGCTCGATGTGACTGTTCAGGCCTCGATCCTTGATCTGCTGCGACGTTTGCAGGAGAGGCACGGTACCGCACTGGTCTTCGTCAGCCATGATCTGGCTGTCGTGTCCGATATCGCCGATGATGTGGTGGTGATGCGGGACGGTCTTGTGGTCGAACGTTCCGCCGCCGATGCCATCTATGCCACGCCAAAACATGCCTATACGCGCGAATTGCTGAGTGCAGCACGGCTGGATGGCCCAAGAACTTATACACAGCCACCTGCGGTCAGCGCAAGCCAGTCGCTGCTTAATGTGGACGGTCTCAGCCGTTCCTTTGTTGCAGGCCAGCCGGTGCTGGAGGACGTAACGTTTTCTATCGCCAAGGGCGAAATCCTCGGGCTGGTCGGTGAATCCGGTTCTGGAAAATCGACCATTGGCCGGCTGATTGCCGGTCTTGATCGGCCGGATGATGGCTCCATTGCACTCTCCGGCACTAATTATGCACGGGCCGGCCGCCCTACCACGCTGACTGGCGCTGCACGCCGCGACATTCAGGTGGTGTTTCAGGACCCTTACGCCAGCCTCAATCCGCGTCGATCCGTTGAATCCATTCTTTGCGACAGTTTCGTCATCGCCGGTGAACGCGACCGCACGCGCCTGCGCCAGCAGGTTCACCAATTGCTGGCAGAGGTGGAACTGCCGGAGGCCATCGCCAGCCGTTTCCCGTCGCAACTCTCGGGTGGTCAGCGGCAACGTGTTGCCATCGCACGGGCAATTGCCTCGCGACCATCGCTCGTTGTCGCGGATGAGCCGGTGTCGGCGCTCGATATCACCACTCAGGCCAAGATCGTCGAGTTGCTGCGCCGTCTGCGAGATCGGCTGGGAATTTCTTTCCTGTTCATTTCCCATGATCTCGGTGTGGTCGGTGAATTATGCGATCGCGTCATCGTGCTGGAGAAGGGGCATATCGTTGAGGCTGGCCCAACCCGGCGCATCTTCGAACGTGCCGAACACACCTACACAAAACGTTTGCTGGCCTCGATGCCCGGCAGCAAACGGCAACTCGTCAATACAGTTGTGAAGGCCGTGTCCTATGTCGGTTGAGATCATCGAGGACGCACCGCGCCGTCACTGGTTGCCGGAGTTTGTCGGCATCTTGTGGCGTGAGCGAAGCGTGCGGGTTGGCGCCATCATCGTTTTTGCAGTGCTGGTTGCAGCGGCCTTGGCGCCACTGGCTGCCTATCTGACCGGGCATGGCCCGACGGACCTGTTTCCGGATGTGGCGCTGGATGAAATGGGCCTGCCGGTTGGCCCATCCTGGGCCTTTCCGCTGGGCGCTGATGGAAATGGCCGCGATGTGTTCGTGCGCACACTGTACGGCGCGCAGATTTCACTGCTGGTCGGTATTCCCGCGACCACGGCTGCGATGATCATCGGCACGTTGATTGGCATGATCAGCGGTTTTCTGGCGGGCCGGGTCGATCGGATCGTCAGTCAGGCAATCGATGTTGCCATGTCGTTTCCCTTCGTCGTCACTGCACTCAGCCTGTTGTCATTGAACAGGGGCGAGCAGGGCATGCCGTTGATTTCGCCTGTCGTTGTGGTCATTTTGGTGATTACGCTGTTTTCGTGGACCTACTTTGCCCGCCTGACGCGCGGCATGGTGCGGGAACTGCGCTCAAGTCCGATGATCGAGGCATCGCTGGTGACGGGCGCTTCAAAATCCCGCATCATCTGTCTCGATATCCTGCCCAATATCCTGCCGACCCTGCTGGTATACTGGGCGGTGCAACTTCCGGCCAACATAGTGGCGGAGGCCACCTTGTCCTTCCTCGGTGTGGGCATTCAGGCACCGGTACCAAGCTGGGGCAACATGATTGCCGAAGCCCAGCGCACCTCGCTTTATCAGGACCAGCCTTGGTTTTTGGCCGGACCCGCTCTTGCGCTTTTTCTCACCGTGGTCGGCTTCAACACCCTGAGTTCCGGTTTGCGAACCGTGCTCGATCCGCATCAGAGGCGTTTGTAATCCATGACCAGAAACTTCATTTCAACCGTGTTTCGGTCCGCGTCGACACTCGTCATCGTACTGATCCTGTCTTTCTTCATCACTCGCATTGCCTATCGTAATCCTGCGGCCATGCTGGCGCCACGCAACGCCACGCAGGAAACCATTGACGGTGTGGCGCGGGCCTTGCGCCTTAACGAGCCATGGTACGATCAGCTGTGGTATTACCTGTTTCGTGGTCCTGACATTCAAGGCGCGCCGATGGGCTTGATGCACTGGCCACCGGCGCTTGGATTTTCGTTTCGCAAGCAGGCGCCAGTCACCGATCTCATTCTGGCAAAGGCCCCGGTGACCATTTCGCTGGCACTTGGCGCACTGGTCATCTGGATGGCGATCTCCATCATTTCTGGCGTTGTTGCCGCCCGGTGGCATGGCCGTTTCATTGATCATGTATTGGCGCTTTTTGCCTATGTCGGCCTGTCGATCCCGACATTCCTCAGCGGCATTCTGATTTCCTATTTTTTCTTTTATCAACTGACCAACCATGGTTACAGCTGGTTTCCGAGCAGCGGTTATGTGCCCCTGACGGAGAACCCGCTGGAATGGGCGCGCCATCTGGCTTTGCCCTGGGCAACGCTGGCCATTGCTGAAATCGGCATTTTCCAGCGCATCGTCAGGGCAGGCATGCTCGATGTTCTGGGCCAGGATTATATCCGCACCGCCCGCGCCAAGGGGCTCGGCGAAAGCCGCATCTACCTGTCTCACGCCTTAAAGGCGGCCCTCAATCCCATCATCACGCTGGGTGGGCTTGAGCTTGCCGTGATCATGGGCGGCGCAATCGTCACGGAAACGATCTTCGGTCTCGATGGTATTGGCCGCATGGCGATTACCGCCGCACTGGACGGCGATTTCCCGCTGGTCATCGGCACGACTATCTTTGCCGCATCCGTTTTTGTGGTCTGCACCCTGATCGTTGATTTGGTCGCGCAATGGCGTGACCCGTAGTGATCCGACGTGACCCGGCCAATCCTGTCCGATGCGCTGATGCCGGCGCTTAACCCTTCAAACCCGACAATCCTGCAGATGGCCTTCAAGGCTCGTCGCCAACACAATAGACATTCGCGCCCGCATCTTTTGCTGATGCTGGTCCACTATGAAGGAGAATGACATGACCGCAGTGGATGCAACGATTTCACGTAGCTATTTGCGCCCCGCAACGGCACGAGAAAAGGCGCTCGTCGAGCGCTTCCAGCCGGTCTTTGACCGTATTGCCGAAGGCAGTATTGAGCGTGAGCGCAACCGCACCTTTCCCTTTGAACAGGTGCAGTGGCTGAAGGATGCCGATTTTGCTCTTGTGCGTGTGCCGGTGGAGTTTGGCGGTTTTGGTGCCTCGCTTGAGCAGGTGTTTTACCTGCTTTCCCTGCTGGCAGAGGCCGACGCCAATGTCGCCCATATCTGGCGCAACCATCTGGCCTTTGTTGAGGACCGCCTCAATGCCCGGCCATCCGCCGCCAATGAACGTTGGCTGCAGCGCTTCCGCGACCGCGAATTTGTTGGTGGCGGCTGGACGGAAGCCAATAACGGCACCTATGCCACCATCAAGACCACAGTCACTAAAACCGATGACCACTACCGGGTATCCGGCGCCAAGTTTTATGCCACCGGCAGCCTTTATGCCGACTGGCTGGATGTTATCGGCAAGGACGCCGACGGCACGCTGATCACCACACTCGTCAACCGCCACCAGCCCGGCGTTGAGCTGTCCGATGACTGGCCGGGTTTTGGCCAACGCACCACGGCCAGCGGCAGCGCTGTTTACACGGATGTTGTGGCGCATGAGGGCGATGTTTTTCCAGCCAGCGAACGTGTTGTCTATCAGGGGCATTTCTACCAGACGGCGCTGCTGGCGGTGCTGACCGGCATCACCCGGTCCGTGCTGAGTGATGGTATCAAGGCACTCAAATCCCGTGGCCGCAATTATCCGCAAGGGCTTGATCCGGTGCCGGCACTGGATGCGCAATTGTTGCAGGTGATTGGTGAGGTTTCGGTGCGTGCCTTTACGACCGAAGCGGCACTTCGCCGTGCAGCAGCTTCGCTTGACCTTATTGCTGCCGCCCACGCTGCCGGTGATGTGGAACTGCGCGACAAGCGCGCCACAGCCGGTGAAGTGGCTGTTGCGCAGGCGCAGATCGCCATTGTCGACAACACGCTTTATGCCGCCACCCATGTGTTCAACGCGCTTGGCGCCTCGGCCACATCAGAGGAAACCGCGCTCGATCGCCACTGGCGCAACGCCCGTACGCTGGCCTCGCACAATCCGGTTGCCTACAAGGCCCGCATCCTTGGTGACTATATGGTCAACGACAAGTCGCCGGTGTCGAGCCTCGCGCGGCTTGGTCGCGGCGGGCAGGGCAACTGAGGAGCGGCACCATGACCAGACCTTATCTCGCCCTTGCATTGGCCGGTCCACATCTGGTGGAACTGACCGGCAGCCGTGAACTGCTAGCACGCTGGGATGCCTTGCCGGTTGCCTTTACGGTGCTTGGCATCGACCGCATCGATGGGAGCGAGCCGGCAGCCGTGACGCTTGCCAGCAGTGCCGCCGGTGCCACGCTGGCCGGTGCGACCGAAAACGGCCGCTTCCTGATTGCCGCTGCACCACAACGTGACCACCCCTATAATCTGGCACGCCGTGTTGCGTCGCTTGCCCATCTCTCGGGCGGACGCAGTGGCCTGCTTGTCGGTATTCGTGATGCCTATGCACCGGAAGGGCCAAAGGATGCTCCGGCATGGGGCGGGGCGGGGCTTGGCGGCGGTGCGCAGCTGAATGCCAAGACGGCCTATGACATGGCCGTTGCCGTGAGAGCGCTGGAGCAAAGCTGGCCGTATGACACGATCATCGGCGACCTTGAAAGCGGCATTCTCGTGCAGTCGGACCGTATCGTGCATGTCGATATTGCCAACAGCTTTTCCATTGCCGGACCGCTCAATGCACCGGAACCACAGACCGGTGCCTCGGTCATTGCTTGGTACGGCCACACAAATGCGGATGCTCCACCTGCGGGAGACAATAACCCGATTGAGCTGGTGTTGGGTGGCGCGGGTGCTGTGCCCGTAGTCTCCTTGGAGGAGACACCACCCACCCAAGGTGTGACCGGTGTCGTGCTGAAGGCAGGCAACGAGCAGTCGGTGCGCGCGTTGCTGGAGGCGGCAGAGCGCCTGTTGGCGGATGGTTTTGAAACAACGCCGCTTGGCGGCTCCCTGCGAGATGCCATCAAGCTCGTCCCACCGCAGCCGCTGCTATCCACGGTGCGTGCTGCTTTCCCGGCGCCAAAACCTCATGTCGCGCTGTAGACGGTATTGGAGACATTTCAGATGACAAACAAACGATCTGGCCACGTCCTGCTCGGCATCAACGTGCTGGTTCTCGGCTATCTGCCGGCGGCGTGGAAAACGCCATTGCTGGAAAAGGATGCCTTCATTGATCCGGCCTATTGGGAGAATATTGGCAAAACGGCCGAACGCGGCACGCTGGATGCGCTGTTTCTGGCAGATGGACCGCTGCTCGGTGACCCGGCCTATGATGCCAATCCAATAAGGCTGGAACCTTCGGTCAATTGGGGTCACGTGGCGGCAGCAACCTCGCATGTTGGTCTGGTGGCGACGGCCTCTTCAACCTTCAACGATCCATTTGAACTGGCTGAGCGCTTTTTATCCTGGGACCAACAGACTGGTGGACGTGCGGCATGGAATGTCGTGACCACCCGTGGCGCGCCGGCTGCGCGCAATTTCGGCATTCCCGACATTCCGGCCCGCGATGACCGCTATGAGCGGGCAAGCGAATTTGTCGATGTAGTGCGTGCTCTATGGGCTTCGGCGGCTGACGGGCGCGACATTAATCATCAGGGCGAGTTTTTTAACATTTCTGGTCGCCTACGTGTGCCGCCATCAAAACAGGGCCAGCCAGTCATCTTTCAGGCCGGTGGCTCACCGCAGGGCCGCACACTGGCAGGCCGAATTGCCGAAGGGGTATTTGCAGCAGAACTGACCAAGGCGCAGGCAATCGAACATTACCGGCTGGTCAAGGGATTTGCCCGCGACAATGGCCGCTCACCGGATGATGTAAAAATCCTGCCGGGTCTCTTGCTGAGTCTTGGCAGCACGGAAGAGGAGGCGCGTCGCCGCAGCGATGAAATCCACGATGCCGGCCCGGCGTCGTATTCGGTGGGTTGGCTGTCGCAGGCCATCGGCTACGATGCCTCGAAGCTGGAACTGGACGAGCCGTTTCCCGAAGAGATCCTGGGGCCGATAAGGGACGCCAAAGCCTTCCTTGGCAGTATCGGTTTTCGCGAATCCATCATAACGCAGATACGAAAGACCAACCCGACGGTGCGCGAATATCTGCGCCAGACCCGTTACACCGGTTCGGGCCACGCCGGTTTCGTCGGTACGCCGGAGCAGCTAGCCGACCATATCGAGGACTGGTTCCACGCTGGCGCCATCGATGGCTTCAACCTGCAGCCTGACCGGTTGATCGATGGTCTGCCGGTGATCGCAGATGAACTGGTGCCGATCCTGCGCAAGCGGGGTCTCTATCGCCACGAATACACGACCGAAACACTTCGCGGCCACCTCAAAGCGGCTTCGCCAACGCCTTTCGTCTGAGTTGTTGTGAGCGATATTTCTGCACAGGAGTTTCCGAGCCTTCCGGTGCACGTCCCGTGCAATTCGAGATCACACCTAACGTCAGGGCGAGTTTGCTTGCTTGGCTCGAACGGAGAGGAGGAACAGTGGAGGACTATGCTTTTCCTAGCTGGGTCGATCACAGCGATCATCTGAGCACTCGACAGTATGCCAGGTTGGTCGATGAGTGGGTCACCGCAATCGGGCTGCGACGCGAAGACTATGGCACTCACTCGCTTCGGCGCACAAAGGCCGCGATGATCTACAAGGCGACGGGCAATCTTCGAGCAATCCAGATCCTCCTCAGGCATACCAAGATCGAGAACACGGTCAGGTATCTCGGTGTGGACATTGAGGACGCGCTGGAATTGGCAGAGCATACAGATATTTAACAATAACGGCCCCGCATTGAGCGGCGCCGTGCATTTTAGAACAAGCGGATATGCGTCTTTTTTTCGGACAGGTCGGCGGGACAGTTTGCATCAGAAAAGCGGGCATAAAACGAGGGCAGATTCCAATGTCAGGCCGTCGCATTTCTTGATGTGCTGAAGAATGTTCGATAGCCTCGAAAGGCCGAGACCTGTCTCACTCGCGTGTCAAATGCTCCCATTCAACAATCAATGAACTGTATCTTTCACGAAACACTGTCTCTTCATCGCCCAGCAACGGTGTGGCTCGTGGTGAAAAGAAGGTCTTTCGAAGTGGGGCAATGATGCGCATGTCATCCGGATCGAGGTTTGACAGCATATGTTGCATCACCCACAGCCCCAATCGTCCGCCCTCTTCGGAGAGGGCGGGTTCTTCGCTAAAGTAGGCATATACGACACGGGTGTATTCGCTTCTCACCTTTGCGTGCAGGGCGTCCCGTATTCGGATTGTGCCACCTGGCTCTTCGATTCGTAGGTTGCCGTGCACGCTTTTGGGGGATGATCTCAACCAGTTCATTTGACCAACGCAATTTTGCGCTGAGAAGTTCAAGAACGCCGTCTTTCAGCAACGGGTATAGTCGCTTGAGCCGTTTGTTCGACTCTATGCGGGCATCGGTCAGTTGTGCAAGATCACCGTTGCCCGAGATATGCTTCTTCACATCTGACCAGAAAGCCCCATGGAAATCTCCACCTCGGCTTCGGTTGCCGCCTGCCTCTTTCTTGCGGTCAAGACGGACATCCTCTTTTAAAATAGAACGCCGTAACGGAGGTGGCGCATAGAATAATTGCAGCGCTTTTCGAAGAGGAATATCCAGAACAGACATGCGACCTCTGTCAGGATGGTGATGAAACCAGCCATGGCAAGGGCAAGAAGGGCTAACATCGGCAAGCGAGCATCCTCCGGCCTTTCGCTCGTTTTGCGGCCGTCGGGAGTGGAGGGGGCCGTAGTGTTCAACCCTTCCGTCCGAGTTTGGGCAAAACCAGGTCGCCGACGCTATACGTATGGAATTCGCTGGTTGAGACGGCGACGAGCTTACGGAATTTTTCAACGAAAACCGGATCGGAAAAGAACTCGTCTACGTTGCTTGCACCCTGAATTGCTTCAATGTTGACCACGGTCAGCCCGTCAGTGCTCTTGGCGAGATTGCTCCACAGAAACCCCGGCTTTCTCTCTGCCACGTAATGCACCACGTCTTGAATGATTTGAAACGCTTCATCCTGCTTTCCCGGATGGGCATGAACGACGTTGACGATAAAAATGGTAGGTTCCGGAGAGGCGGCAAATCCGGCGGCGAACTTCATATCCATGTGTCTTCCTCTGATGAAAATCGGCATTGGCTGCCGCGACAGGCTGGATATCGGCTGCGCGATACGCGATAAATGGTCTGGTATTCCGATAAGAGCGGAAATTTATTCCTTAATAGGATGGACATGGATAAGCTTGGTGCGTTGGGTATTTTCGTTCAGGCGGCGGAAGGCGGCAGCTTTGTTGCGGCCTCTAAGCGACTTGGTCTCTCCAGCTCGGCGGTTGGCAAGGCAATCGCGCGTCTTGAACAGGAGATGGGGGTGCGCCTTTTTCATCGCTCAACGCGCAGCATGACACTGACGGAGGAAGGCAGCTTTTTTCTGGATACCTGCCGGCGTATTCTGTCTGAACTGGATGTGGCGCAGGCGCAGCTTTCACGGTCCCGCAGTAAGCCTCATGGCCTGTTGCGCGTGAGTTTTCCCCTGACAGGCGTGCTGCTGATGCCAGCGATATCGGCATTCATGAAAGCTTACCCCGAAATCACCCTGGACCTCGATTTCACGGACCGCCTGGTTGACGTGATCGAAGAAGGTTTCGATGCCGTTGTCCGTACCGGTGAAATGCGTGACACGCGGCTGATGAGCCGCAAACTTGGCTCCTTCAGGCACCGGATAGTCGCCTCGCCTGGATATTTGCAAAGAGAAGGCGTGCCGCTGGCGCCGGAAGACCTGCAACGCCATCGCTGCATGCACCACCGATATGCCAATTCAGGCAAACTGGAGCCATGGCCGTTGGCCAGAGACGGCAAAGTCTTGCATGTCACGCTGCCAACAACGACAGTGGCCAGCACACTTGAACCGCTCATCCACCTCGCCGAGAACGGTTTGGGCATAACCTGCTTGCCCCATTTCGCAGTGGCCCAACATATAAATGAGGGGAAGCTGGTATCGATACTCGACGGCTTCACAGCAGAAGCGGGCATCTTCCGTGTTCTTTGGCCGACGAGCCGTTATCTATCACCGAAGATTCGCGTCTTCGTGGACTTCATGGCTGATAATTTGTTCACGGTGGAGAGAGGGAAGCAGGTCGGTTTGAGAGAGTGAAATTGTAACTGTCGCAATTTCTCCTGCTGAAAGTGAAACCAGTTTCATCGATATTGGCACAGGCGTGGGCCTTGGTGAAGATATAGCTCCGTCGTTTCGACCGTAATGTGGTCGAAAACTGCCAGTCAGAAACGCGTCTCCATTGCCGACATTACCGTACAATTCACACACGCACTCCAAAGCGGTCATTCCGCTTTTTTAGTGCTAACGACTATGATGGGGTGGGAAGGAGACCTGCGGCTTCTGGTGAGTGGCTGGCTAAAGGGGACACTGCGAAGTAACTTCACGAACTCAACCGAGAGCTTGCAACCCTTTGTGCGAAGTCCAGGTTTGTCAGGCGAGGAAGAGTTGGCGCAGAGTCTGTTGGCGCTCAGGCCTGTTTTTTCGCCGACGGCGTCATTTCTCGGAGGACCGGCGCAAATCGGGCTCCGATAATGCGGTGCGTTTCGGCGTCGGGGTGCAGCCGATCCGGCAGCGGCAGACGCTCATGGTCCAACGCCCCGTATAGTTCCAGCCCATCAAGATAACGCATATTGGCGTCATCGCGCACGCGTTGCTCGACGATGGCTTTGAGATGTTCGCGGACAATGCTCAGGGTGAGCTTGCCGGCGCGTGTTTCCTCGGGCTGGCCGAGAGCAACAAACTTCGTCTCGCCCTTGGCCAGGGCGTCAAGGTCGAACATGCCTGGGCCGGGCGTCATTTCATGAATCGGACAGTAGATCGGAGACACGACCAGGAGCGGCGTTTTTTGGGTGTCCGTCCCTGATGGTATCAAGAAGGTTCTGTCGCGAATTTTTCACTTCTGCTGCGCTATTGTCGCTTCGGTGCGGACGTTGGGTGAGGTGACAGGGTATGGCAATCGATTTCAAAGGGGCTCATTTTCCTAAAAGTGTCATCCTTTACGCCGTTTTCTTTTACGTGCGCTATCCCGGTTCCTATCGTGACTTGCAGGAAATTATGGCCGAACGTGGTGTGAACGTTGACTATGCAACATTGAACCGTTGGGTTGTCCGTTACGCGCCACAGATCGCAGATCATGCACAGAAGCGTAAACGTCGAACGCTTGCGTCATGGCGTGTTGACGAGACCTATATCAAGGTTCGTGGTCAATGGACCTATCTGTACCGAGCCGTTGATCGTGACGGCCAAAAGGTTGATTTCATGCTCGCCGAACGCCGAAATCTCGGCGCTGCACGGCGGTTCTTCAAGAAAGCCATCACTAGCAACGGTGTTCCAGACAAAATTGTCATTGATAAAAGCCGAGCCAATCTGGCCGGAGCACAAGCTGTAAACACAATCCTGAAAATCACCGGTCACAGCAAGATGATTGAAATCCTGCAGATTAAATATCTCAACAACATCCTTGAGCAGGATCACCGGTTTATCAAGCGAATTACCAAACACATGTTGGGCTTCAAGGCATTTCATTCAGCCTCAGAGACAATCGCGGGCATCGAAGTGGCACATATGATCCGCAAGAACCAATTTGCCAATGACAACCGCTCGCCATTCGAGGTCTTTGCGGAGCTTGCAGCATAATTGCGTCTGAAGATCAGGCCGCTTTTAACCTGATGAAAAATTTGCGACATAACCATTACGCGCTTTGTGCCATGCGGCCAGATCCAGAAGAATTCCGGCAAGTGCCATACCTTGGCTCGTCAGCGAATATCCGACGCCGCTCGTCTGGTTGCGGACGATCAGTTCCGCAGCTTCAAGTTCACGTAAAGCGCGCACCAGAACCCGGCGATTTGCCGGAACAAGGCGTTTTTGCAACTCTGGTACCCCGATAGGGGTCTCAGCAAGTGTGACCACTATGGACGCCTTCCATTGTCCTCGAATGGTTTCCAGACCTGCGGCAAGATCACACCACTGATGAAGGAGACCTTTGTTACGCTCGTGCGTTGTCGTCCAATCCGGGACAGCTATGTCAAAATTGTCAGTCTGGTCCATCGCTACTGCTTGCCTATGATGCGCTGCGTAAAAACAGTGTGAGATTACTATGACAGATCAATTATTTCTCGGCTTCCATCACTATTCGATACGATGCCCAAACCTGCCACGATCAGTTTCATTCTACGAGGCTCTGGGCTTTCGACAAGTGCATCACTGGCAATTGCCGCAATATTCGATAGAGCAGGCCGTGATGATGCAAGCACCCGATCACAAGAGCTGGATCGAGCTGTTCGATCTTCAGGCAACGATCCCCATGCAAGGCAATCCGGCAAGCCATCCGCAAGAAGTTGTCACAGGTGCGCTCGCCCATATCTGTCTAACGGTTTCAAATCTCGACCTTGCCGTTCAACGAATTGTGGAAGCGGGCGCCACGAAACTTTACGGGCCTGAGACGCTGGAACTCGGAACGCCAGCCATCACCGTTCACAATGCTATTTTCGAGGGCATAGCAGGTGAGATCATCGAACTCCTCGAACCGGTAACGTTTCCCGGAGACATCAGTGACGTTTAAAGCCTGGTGACAATTTAAAGCGCCCGTTCGCCATGCGGTTCGGCCCCTCACCCACAACGGACCGATCAATGCAATCGCCATTAAAGCAATAACCGACCCTGTCCAACAGGCACATATTCACTTTTGTATCACTTTATGATCTGAAAAGATTTCTACAAGCGAAAAGGCTCAGTCTTACATCTGTTCTTGTTTTGACCGCCGTCGGTATGGTTGTCGTGTGGCAGGCATGGGCTGCCAATGATCGCGTTCAGTTTCCGGAGAATTATAAAGACGGGGTGCATTACGCGACCGTCAATCGCGGCGGGATTCGCGAAGAAATCTTCGCGAACCTCGAAGCCATCACGGCGGCGAAGGCCGGGCAGCCGACGCCCGATATGCCTCATCAACGGCATGATGCACTTAGGATAGCTTCTCCAGCCCAAGTCCTGCTAGTTAACCACGGTCCCGTCTCTGACATGCTACAGGCGTCGATGCGGCGACTGCGGCACGCTGCGTCCAGATAGGAGACCTCATGCCGTCAAATGTCGCACGGTTGGAGGAGTTCCAGCAGCAAGTCAGGGCCATCATGCCCCGTGTCCTGCTCCGCGGCACCCCCCCCCCTGTGTCGGCGCCGTGCGATTCGTTGATGATCGACGTCTCTGGCTCAATGCAATCGCTCCTGGCCGAAGGTTTTCGAGGATTACACCGCGTACTGGGGCGGTGGCTTCGAGACGATAGCCCTGGTAGACGACGGGATCAGGATGCGCTGCACCGTCGATGAAGTCGTTCATCTTGCAAGGGAGTACGTCGGCGGCTCCACCTCTCTCGCCGACCCGTTGCGTATTCTGGTAGAAGGGCGCAAAGGAGTGGTCGTCCTTACCGATGCCGAGGGTCGCGACCAGATCGAGGCACTACACAGCGAGTTCGTGGTCACCTCCTCTGCACTCGGAGACCTGGGTCTCTTCTGCGTTGCAACTTCGAAGGGCCGTTGAGCACCTCAAGCGCCAAAAAGTTCCTGTCTCCTACGTCGTGTAAGCTCAGTGGAAACTGATAATAAAGCCACACTACATGTGCAATGATCTTCTGGAAAACGGTGGCGTCTAACTTGAACAGGCTGGTCTTCGGTCATGCTCTGTGAATATCACCGCGCTCAGCAAAATCCTTTAGGCGACGCCACCGCTTGTAGTACTTATTCAAAGATGATAGCGCGGAATGGTCTTGTTCCATTCGCGGGTTGTCACCGCTTCACCACTTTCCTTTGCCGTCAACACGCCAGAAATATAGAAATTCGCTGCGTCCGACTGCATCTTGGTGGTGCTTTCAATATCGATCATCCAGCCTTCGCGGCCCATCTGATAGCCCTGTGTCAGCACATAAGACGCGGACAACGGATCATTGTCATGGATACGCAGTTCACGCTTGAGGCTGTGGCTTAATTGCGTGCCGAGATCGTCAAAGCGCAAAATGCCTTCGCCGAACAGGCCACCAATGCCTTCCGTCACATAGAGCGTTTCGCCGGTGACGTGATCCTGCTCGGTCCAGCGACGCACGCTGCCCGGATCAAGCTGGGTCATAGGCGTTGCAGGGCCATGTGCTGGCTTCTGGAAGACGACCTTCGCGTCATCGGCGGATGTCGGGCGCACTGGCAGATCAAGAACTGATGAAACGGTGTCGAGCGTGAGTGTCACACGCTTTGGTGATGGCCAGACCATCGGCCAGTAGCCAGTTGCAACCGAAAGACGGATGCGATGGCCTTGCTTGAAGCTGTAGCCGCTATCGTTGAGCTTGATCGCAATTTCGTAGGTCTTGCCCGGTACCAGCATTTCCGGCTTGTCATGGCCGTTGATGTGGTTGAGGTTGAAGACCTGATAGCTGACGCGGGTGATGCGGCCATCGGGCAGAATATCGCTCAGACGCAGCGAAACCTGTGCAACCGGCTGATCGACGGTGAATGTCAGACGTGCAACTGGCGCGCCGAGAATTTCGAGGTTCTCGGTCAGAACAGCGGTGTCGAAGTTGAGCGAACCGCCGTCGTCAAGACGCTGATCGGTCGGGTGTTCGCCAGGGCAACCGGTCGCCATCCATTCGCCACCGGCCTTGCCGTGGCTGTTTGGCGAGGAAATCGAAAGCACACCCTTGGCTGCATCGGCCTTGCCCAGCGTGAAGTCAGCGCCAAGCGCGAAAGGCGTGTGTACGATTTCGGTCGAAGGCCAGTTCTGTTCGCCAACCCAACGGCCATTGGTAAAGTCGCGCGAGCCGGTGGGCTCGATAGTATCGCAGATATAGGCGCGGAGCTTCGGCTCATCCATGATGCCGGTCTCTTTGCCCTTAAGCCACTGGTCCCACCAGCGCACAGCTTCCTGCAAGAAGCCGATTGCCGGACCCGGCAGACCGTCCTGCGGATAGACATGGCCCCATGGGCCGATAATACCACGCGCAGGAACCTGAAGGTTTTCAAGCAGGCGCGGAACAGCATTGGTGTAGCTGTCGGCCCATGCGCCAATGGCGAGAACCGGGCACTGGATTGCAGACCAGTCTTCGCAGACCGAGCCATGCTTCCAATATTCGTCGTAATGCTGGTGTTCGAGCCAGAGCGCCGGGAAGAATGGCAGGCGCTCCAGACGTTCAATCCATGCATCGCGCCAGCCAGCGCCCACAATCGCCGGATCGAGCGGACGCGACTGATAGGCGAGCATGATCGTGCCCCACCAGAGATTATCATTGAGCAGCAGGCCGCCCATGTAGTGGATGTCGTCGCGGAAACGGTCATCGGTGGAATAGGCGGTGATGATCGCCTTCAATGCAGGCGGGCGGCAGGCGGCAGCCTGAAGGCCGTTGAAGCCGCCCCAGCTCTTGCCCATCATGCCGACATTGCCGCTGCACCATGGCTGCTCCGCGATCCAGGCGATGACTTCCAGCGCATCGTCCTGCTCCTGCTGGATATATTCGTCAGCCATGTGGCCGTCGGATTCGCCCGTGCCGCGCATGTCGACGCGGATCGCGGCATAGCCGTTCTGCGCGAAGTAGCCATGCATTGGCTCGTCGCGGCCACGCGTGCCGTCACGCTTGCGGTATGGAATATATTCGAGCACGGCAGGAACGGGATTTTCCTCGGCGCCTTCAGGCAGCCACAGGCGCGCACCAAGACGGGTGCCATCCTTCAGAGTGATCCACAGATGCTCGGTGACGTTTACGGTCATGATCGGTTCCAATTTCAATGAAGAGAAGCCGGTGCGGCATTAGCGCCGCATCGGTAGTTCAACTGGCGGCACGTGCTTTCAGGATGTCGTCCAGCCAGTCGCGGCGCAGCTCCGGAACGGATGTGATGAGTTGCTCCGTATAGGGCTCGTAAGGCGGTTCGAAGATTGCCTTCGTGGTGCCGGTTTCGACCACCTTGCCCTTCTGCATCACCATGGTGCGGTCGGCGAGCCGACGGACGACGCCAAGGTCGTGGGTGATGAAGAGATATGACACATGCAATTCGTCCTGCAACTTGCGCAGAAGTCTGAGAATTTCCTCCGCGACAAGCGGGTCGAGCGCCGAGGTGACTTCATCGCAGATGATGAGATCAGGCTTTGCTGCCAGCGCGCGGGCGATACAAACACGCTGCTTCTGTCCGCCGGAAAGCGCGCCCGGCAGGCGGCTGGCGAAATCGGCAGGCAGGCCGATGAGTTCAAGCAGGCGCTTGACCTCAATCTCGCGCTGGTCCTCATTCATGCCGAAATAGAACTTCATCGGACGCCCGATGATTTCACCAACGGTCTGGCGCGGGTTCAATGCCACATCAGGCAGCTGGTAAACGAGCTGAATGCGGCGCAGTTCTTCGCGGCTACGCTTTTTGTAGTTCGCTTCCAGCCGTTGCCCGGCAAGCGTGACGATACCGCTTGAGTGCGGCGGCAGGCCTGCAATGATGCGCGCAAGTGTTGATTTGCCGGAGCCGGATTCGCCCACAACCGCAAGCGTTTCGCCGCGACGAATGTAACAACCCACATCGGTCAGAACGAGTTTCTTGCCGTAATAGGCGGTTGCGTTTTTCACCTCGAGCAGGATTTCGCCGGTCTTGTGCTCGGCCTGTTCGCCCGAAATGCTGGCTTCACGCTCGGACACCAGACGCTGGGTATAGTCCTGCTTGGGTGCTTCGAGAATTTCTTCCGCAGAACCAAGTTCGACCATCTTGCCATGACGAAGAACCATGATGCGGTCGGCGATTTGGGCTACCACTGCCAGGTCATGCGTGATGTAGAGAGCAGCAGTGTTGTAACGCTGGATCAGGCTGCGCAAAAGCGCCAGCACTTCGATCTGGGTCGTCACATCAAGTGCGGTGGTCGGCTCGTCCAGCACCAGAATATCCGGGCGGCAGGACATGGCCATGGCGACCATGGCGCGCTGCAACTGACCACCGGAAACCTGATGGGGATAGCGGTCACCAAAATTGTTCGGGTCTGGAAGCTGCAGCGCGTGCAACAGTTCCAGCATCCATGCCTTTGCTTCCGCTTTGGTCATGAGGCCGTGATAGAGCGGGCCTTCCATGATCTGATCGCCGATGCGATGCGCCGGATTGAACGACGCCGCCGCACTTTGCGCGACGTAGGCGATGCGCGCGCCGCGCGCCTTTTCACGGGTCTCGCGAGAGCCGTCCATCAGCGAAATATCGTCAACGACGACCGTGCCCTTTGCGATCCTGCAGCCGCCACGGCCATAGCCCATTGCAGCCAGACCGATGGTGGATTTGCCAGCACCGGACTCGCCAATGAGCCCCAGCACTTCACCACGCTTCAGCGTCACATCGACATGATCGACAAGCGTTGCGCCATTGGGTGCTTTGACGACGAGGTCGGAGATTGAAAGTACGATATCCCTGCTCATCGATCAGCTCCCTGCGTGGTCGTGCGTCCGGCGAGAAGCCAGTCGACGACGAGGTTGACGCCAACGGTGAGGATGGCGATTGCAGCCGCCGGGAAAAGCGGTGCGTAGAGGCCGTAGAGAATGGCCTGCTGGTTGTCCTTCACCATGCCGCCCCAGTCCGCAAACGGTGGCTGGATACCGAGGCCGAGGAACGACAGACCGGCCACGAAAAGGAAGGTGAAGCAAAAGCGCAGGCCAAATTCCGCGATCAGCGGCGGCAGCGTGTTGGGCAGGATTTCACGCCAGATCAGCCAGCCGAGACCTTCGCCGCGAAGGCGGGCGGTTTCGGCATATTCCAGCACATTGACGCCTTGCGCAACGATGCGCGCCAGACGGAACACGCGGGTGGAATCGAGCAATGCGATGGTGATGATCAGCACGGGCAGCGAAGAGCCGAGCGCCTGAAGGATGACGAGCGCCGAAATGAGCACCGGAATGCACATGACGGTATCGACGATGCGCGACAGGATCGTATCGACCCAACCACCGAAAATGGCGGCAAGGAAACCGAGAGGCACGCCGACGCTGAACGACAATAGCGATGCAGCCAGTGAAACACCAATCGACATCTGCGCACCAAAGAGCAGGCGCGAGAGCATGTCGCGGCCATTCTGATCGAGACCGAACCAGAACTGCGCCGATGGCGGATCAAATGGCGCGCCGACAATATCTTCCTGACCATAAGGCGCGATCATTGGGCCAAACAGGAACATGAGAAGGCACAGCGTGACAATGGCGAGGCCGACCCACGCCGTCAGGGGAATAGATTTCTTCATTGTCTTCACCGTGGGTGCCTCAGGCGCGGATTGAGCGCGATGGCAGCGACATCGGCGATGATATTGAGAATGACATAGGCCCCACCGAAGACGAGGGCCGCAGCCTGCACGAGCGGAAGGTCACGCTTGGAAACGGCGTCAACCATGAAGCGGCCAAGGCCATTATAGTTGAAGACAGCTTCGACGAGCACCACGCCGGTGATGAGGTAGGCGATGTTGAACGCTACAACATTGACGATCGGCGCTGCCGCATTGGGCAAGGCGTGTTTGGTCACAACGCGCTTGGTGCGCAGACCTTTCAGATAGGCTGTCTCGACATAGGCCTGATCCATAACCGACAAAACTGCGGTGCGGGTCATGCGCATCATCTGCGCAACGGTCACCAGGACGAGGGTCAGTGCGGGCAGGGCGGTTGCCTGAACCCATTCGAGGAATGTCATGCCTTCATAAGTGTCGGCAAGGCTCGGCAGAAGGTTGAAGCGGATCGACAGGAACAGGATCAGCAGCAGACCGAGGAAATATTCAGGCAGTGAAACAAAGGCGAGCGCCACAATATTCACGACGCGGTCGAAGATGCCGCCGCGCTTTACCGCTGTGACGAGGCCAAAGAGAATGGCGATAGGGACGCTGATCACCGCTGCAAAGGCTGCAAGCGCCATCGTATTCCAGAAACGCGGCCAAAGGAGATCGGCCACCGGCTGCTGGTTGGCAAGCGAGGTGCCGAGGTCACCGGTCACGAAACCGGCCAGCCATGAGAAATAGCGTGCGAGGACAGGTTGATTGAGGCCGAGGTTCTCGCGGAGCGTCGCAAGCGCTTCCGGCGTGGCATTCTGGCCGAGAATGGCTGAGGCCACGTCACCCGGCAGGATCTGCGTGCCGGCGAAAATCAACGCCGACACGAGGAACAGCGTGAGGATCCCGAGCCCCACACGCTTGGTAATGAGAACGAACATTTATGCTTCCAGCCAGACTTTTTCGGCAAGGCGCGCACCCATCAGATTGAACATCGGATGCGTGGTCACGCCCTTGAGCTTTTTGGAGGTGGCGTCGAGATAGTCGCCGAACATTGGAATAAGCGCGCCGCCATCATTGCTGATCATGGCTTGCAATTCGGCGTAGATTTCCTTGCGCTTGGCCTGATCAAGCATCGCACGGGCTTCAAGCAGCTTGGCGTCGAAATCGGCGCTCTTCCAATGCGTATCGTTTTGCGATGCGTTGGATGCGTAGGCGACCGACAGGGCCTGATCGGCAGTCGGGCGACCACCACGATAAGACATGCAGAACGGCGCTTTCATCCAGACATTGTCCCAATAGCCGTCAGCCGGTTCACGCTTGATATCGATCTCGATGCCCGACTTGGCGGCGGCGGTGCGGAAGATCGCAGCGGCATCGACAGCGCCCGTGAAGGCTGCATCGGAAGCGGACAGCTGGATTTTCAGCGAATCCAGGCCGGCCTGTTTCAGATAGAACTTGGCTTTTTCCGGGTCATAGGCGCGTTGCGGCAGTGCTGCGTCAAAGAACGGGTCGGTGCTCGGGATCGGGTTGTCGTTGCCGAGACGTCCATAGCCGCGCAAGGCGGTCTTGAGCATCTGTTCACGGTCGATGGCATGCTTGACGGCAAGACGGACATTGTTGTCGGTGAATGGTGCCTGCGTGCAATCCATCAGGAAGGAGAAGTGCTGGCCGCCGGACGACTGGACGATGTTGAGGTTCGGATTGCGCTTCAACAGATCGACGGTCTTAAAGTCGAGCTGGTTGATGGCGTGCACCTGACCGGACATCATGGCGTTGGTACGGGCAGACACATCGTTGATAACGATGACTTCAACCGCATCGACCCATGCCGTGTTCGGCTTCCAATAGCTTTCATTGCGCGTGAAACGCGAACGCACGCCCGGCTGGAAACGCTCGAAAACGAAAGGTCCGGTGCCGACCGGCTTGTTGAAATCGGTCCAGTCTTTCGGAACGACGAGGAAGTGATAATCGGACAGGATGTAAGGCAGATCGGCATTGCCGCTCTTCAGCGTGATCTTGACCGTGCCAGCATCGACCTTGGCGACATCGGTGAATTCCGAGGCGAGCGAACGCGCGCCAGATGTGGTTTCGCCGCGATGAAGGTTGATCGAATAGATGACGTCGTCGGCGTCAAGCGTCTTGCCGTTATGGAAGGTCACGCCCTGACGAACCTTGAAGGTCCATTCCTTGGCGTCGGCTGACGGCTTCCAGCTTTCGAACAGTTCAGGCACAGCCTTGTTGTTGGCGTCGATTTCGACAAGACCGTTCATCAGCATGTAGGCCTGATTGACCGGAACCCAGTCCTTCAGAAGGCGCGGATCAAAATTGTCGGTCGTGCTGCCGCCGCCGATGCCGAGCTTGAGCACTCCGCCTTTCTTTGGCGCGCCTTCGCCTGCCGCCGCAGCGGGCGAGGTGATCAGGCCGCTCATGCCGGTGATGCCCGCCAGACCGAGGCCGGCTGCGCCCGCCACGAAAGAACGACGCGTCAATTGAAACTGGCTTTTTTGCTCAGGCATTCTGTACCCCTGTGTTTAAGTCATAGCTTATCGGCTTTTGCGGGTGGGGTAGCTTACTGTAGCCCTTATTTTCAAGGGTTGATGTCGGATTTCTGGGCATGACTTTTAAGCATACCCTCATGCGAAATGTGTGTCTTGGCATTTGCGCGAACAGGAATAAAGGAGCGTCCAACAGTACCGGCAGGGGCGTTTTTCCGTAGGGGAAGCTGTCCCTGCTTTTTCAGATTTGGATGATCCTGGAGATCGAAAATGGGTTTGCCGGATGTTATCGGCTTGGTGGGCGCGTTCTTTTACCTTCTTGGCTATGCGCTGATTCAATTGCGTATTTTTACCGTCGACGATCCGGTCATTCCGCTGCTGAATGTGCTGGGCGGCATCGCCCTGATCTATTCGCTGGCCTGGAACTTCAACCTCGGTTCCTTTATTTCGCAGGTTGCCTGGCTGGTGATCACCGTTTTCGGATATATCCGCTTCCGCATGGTGTCGCGCCGCCGCGCCGCACTCCCGCAGGAATGATGCGTTTCGCCGATCCGATCATCTTTACGTGATCGGATCGGTTCCATTGCTCGCAATCAGCCAGTCGGCCACTTCCCGTACGATTTTTCGCTGGTGACGGTCGGCAGGTCGCATCAGATAGAAATAGGCGTCCGACCGCATCATGTGGCTATGCACGGGCACCAAAGTCCCGCTCGCAAGCTGTTCCTTGATCAGCCATGTCCAGCCGAGCGTGATGCCGATGCCTTGCGTTGCCGCGGCGACGCAAAGGCCGTAATCGCCGAGCCGCCATTCCAGCGCGCCGATGGGCGGCGACAGTCGGGCGTCGTGCCACCATTCCGGCCATCCCTGCCACTCGCGCATCGTATCTTCGATAGCAAGCAGCACAGGCGCTTCCTGCTCCATGATATTGGGCACACCCGGCGCTGATACCGGCACGACTTCCTCTCGTCCGAGGACCGTCAGATTGACGCCGATGGGGCGCTCTTTGCGATAAAACAATGCAAGGTCGAACTCATCGAGGCGCAAATGGGCGACGTCATCCGTTACGCGCAGCCGGATTTCGATGCCTGAGATCTCTGCTTTCAACTTGCCTATGCGCGAGAGAAACCACTGGTCGGCAATGCCGCGCGAACAGGCGATGGTGATCTGCCGGGGGCCTATCCACGCCCGAAGGCCATCTGTGACAGCGCTGAGATCGCCCAGGAGCCGACTGACTTCCGAGGCATAACTTTCACCCATGGCAGTCAGTTGTACGCCAACCGGCAGACGATTGAAGAGCTTTGAACCAATGAAGGCTTCCAGCTTGCCGATCTGTCGGCTGACGGCGCTCTGGGTAAGGCCCAGTTCCTGACCTGCACGGGAGAAACTGCCAAGTCTGGCCGCGCTGTCGAAAACCACCAGCGCATTGAGCGGGGGCATGGTTTGACGACCAACTGCCAAAGTTTTATCTCCATTTCGACGCGGTACCACGTTCCACAAGTCTGCGCTGCCTGCGAAAATGTAGTCATTCTGACTTCAGAAAACTTGAAGACCATCAGAAATCAGGCGGCTTGCTGATAGGCCGGTTTCTCGTCAAGTTGCAACATTTTTCATAGTTGCGGAAGCAATTCGACAAACGTGTCCATCTGGAAGCCGAATAGGTCGCCCCCTTCAATCTCTACTTGACTGGTAATCAGATGGCGGTTCGTTAGTCGGTATTATTTTATTGATTTGGGAATATTCATCTTTCCACGTGTCGCGAAAGAAATCTGTTAAGTTCTTTGTGTTGCGGTGCTCGGCCAGTGAAGGCTTCGACATAATATGGAACACGGGCTAGCCGCAGTGCAGTCTTTTCTTGCGTTCGAATAGAGATATAGCCAATCTGCACAAGATATATAGTGCGCGCGCGTACATCGGCTATGTCTTCATCAAATCCGAAACGTTCAAACATCCGCGAAAGACCCCGAAGACGCAATACGTCGGCCTTCTGCACTTCGTTTTCAACTTTTTCTGATTGAAGGGCCCAACTGCGGATCGCGAATTCAAAAGCAGGGTCAAATAGATCGCTATCAAACCAGCAATCAAAAACGTTCAAAACGGCTTCTTCGATTGTTTCTGCATAGGCGTTTGTCTGTCGCAGTAGAGCACCTGTATTCTTATCGCGCCAACGCGCGATAAGAGTGTCGAGCAATTCTCGACGGTCCTTGAAGAACCAGTAGAAACTGGTGCGTGACAGATCGAGCCGCTTGGCCAGTGATAAAATGCGCACGGCCTCCACGCCGCTTTCGATCAGTGCATCATAAGCCGCTTTAAGCCAGATGTCGGGCGATCCGCGCCATCCTGTTTCGTTTGTCATCGGTCGTTCCATAGTGTCAGTTCTACCAGACAATCGACGTTTGGCAAGAAGACCAAACAGCTTTGTACGGCAATATGACACTTATGATTATTAAATTGACGGTTATGTACATTTCCAGCTAGCCTTGCTGAAAACCACAAATGGGAACGATCGAATGTCAGCCGATCCGCTGTTGCAGCTGCTTACCATCAAGCATCTGACGCTTCGTAACCGCATCATGCTCACCTCACATGAGCCAGCCTATGCAGATGACGGCATGCCGAAGGAGCGTTACCGCGCTTATCACGTCGAACGGGCCAAGGCCGGTATCGCACTGACGATGACGGCAGGCTCAGCCTCGGTGTCAAAGGACAGTCCGCCTGCTTTCAACAATGTGCTGGCATACAAGGACGAGGTGGTGCCCTGGTTGCGGATGCTGGCGGATGAGTGCCATGAGCACGGCGCGGCGGTGATGATCCAGCTTACCCATCTCGGTCGCCGCACCCGCTGGGACAAGGGCGACTGGCTGCCCTCCGTGTCGTCGACTGCAAAGCACGAACCGGCCCATCGCGCTTACCCCAAGCGGGCCGAAGACTGGGACATTGAGCGCATCATCCGCGATTATGCCGATGCGGCGGAGCGGATGAAAGCTGCCGGTCTCGACGGTCTGGAACTGGAAGCCTATGGCCACCTGCTCGACCAGTTCTGGTCGCCGCTGACCAATGAGCTCGATGGCGATTACGGCGGTTCGCTCGACAATCGGCTGCGGTTTTCGTTTCAGGTTTTGAGCGCCATTCGCGAGCGGGTCGGCCCGAATTTTCTGGTCGGCATTCGTTATGTGGCCGATGAGACGCTTGAAGGCGGCCTGACACGGGCGGATGGTCTGGAGATTTCCCGCAGGCTGAAGGACAGCGGTCTGGTCGATTTTCTCAATGTCATTCGCGGCCATATTGAAACCGATGCCGGTCTCACCGACGTCATTCCCATTCAGGGCATGCCGAGTGCGCCGCATCTGGATTTCGCGGGCGAAATCCGGTCCAGCACCGGAATAGCGACGTTTCATGCCTCCAAGATTCAGGATGTGGCAACAGCGCGCCATGCCATTGCATCCGGCAAGCTCGACATGGTCGGCATGACGCGTGCCCATATGACCGATCCGCATATCGTGCGCAAAATCCTTGAAAAGCGGGAAGAGGAAATCCGCCCCTGCGTCGGCGCGAATTACTGCCTCGACCGGATTTATCAGGGCGGTGCAGCCTATTGCATCCATAATCCCGCCACGGGTCGCGAGACCTCGATGCCGCATGTGGTCAACAAGGCTGAACAAAGCCGCCGCATCGTGGTTGTCGGTGCGGGTCCCGCCGGGCTGGAAGTCGCGCGCGTCAGCGCCGAGCGCGGCCATAAGGTCGTGGTCTTCGAGGCGGCGAGCCAGCCGGGCGGTCAGGTGCGGCTGACAGCGCAAAGCCCGCGCCGTCGCGAGATGATGGGCGTCATCGACTGGCGCATGGCGCAGTGCGAAAAGCTCGGCGTCGATTTTCGCTTCAATGCCTGGGCCGAGGCCGACACGGTAACGGCGGAAGCGCCGGATGTGGCGATCATAGCGACCGGCGGCATGCCGGAAATGAACCTGCTTGGCGCGGGCAACGAGCTTGCCGTTTCCGCCTGGGACATCATTTCCGGTGATGTGCGTCCCGGTACCAATGCGCTGGTCTTTGACGAGGCGGGAGATCATGCCGGGCTTCAGGCCGCGGAATTCATCGCCAATGCGGGCGGCAAGGTCGAGATCATGACTGCCGACCGCACATTCGCACCGGAAGTTATGGGCATGAACCTCGTGCCCTATATGCGAAGCCTGCAAAAGAAGGATGTCACTTTCACCGTCGGCTATCGGCTGGAAGGCATTCACCGCGACGGCAACAGGCTCGTTGCGCGGATCGGCAGCGATTATGGCGCGCCTGTCAGCGAGCGCGAATTTGACCAGATCGTCATCAATGACGGTACACGTCCCATGGATACGCTGTATTTCGAGCTGAAACCCCTGTCCCGCAACCTCGGCGCGGTGGATTACGACGCCCTGATCGAAGGGCGCAGGCAGGCCGTTGTCAGAAATGCGCAAGGCGCTTTCGAGCTTTACCGGATTGGCGATGCCGTTACGGCCCGTAACACCCATGCGGCCATTTATGACGGGTTGCGGCTGGGCAAGGATCTGTAGTCAGAGGCATGACCTCATAACTAAGAGTTATGAAGTCGTAGACATTTTTTGCCTTTGTATTCTTTCCAGCGGTCACTATCGTGATGAAGATAAAGGGAACGTCGGCGGCATAATAAATAATCAAGGTTCCGCCAGAACGAGCATAGATCCAGCGTGTCTTGCAGGCATTTCCGGCCTGCATCCGCGTAAAGATGGGACTGTCGCGATGAACGATAAAAAAGGGGAGTGCGGTTATTGAACGCAATGCGACCGACTTTGGTGTCAGGGTCTGCTGGCGTGGAAAATGCGCCTGCCTCCGCATCGAAACTCATACGCCTTGAGGGGTTGAGCAAACATTTCGGGGCGCATCTCGTCCTTGAGAATATCGATCTGGAAGTTGCGCAAGGCGAAGTGCTGGCAATCATCGGTCCCAGCGGCTCGGGCAAGAGCACGCTTCTGCGTTGCATCAATTATCTGGAAAGGCCGGATGGTGGTCTCCTGACGGTCGGCAAGGTGAAGCTCGACGCCACTCAGGCGCCGCGTGCTGCGCAGCTGAAAGAGTTGCGCAATACGATTGGCATGGTGTTCCAGTCATTCAATCTGTTCCCGCATATGAGCGTTCTGCGCAATGTCAGCCTGCCGCAGGAGCGCGTGCTGGGCCGCAGCCGCGCGGAAGCCGAGGAGCGGGCGATCCAGCTTCTCGAACGCGTCGGTCTTGCTGACAAGGCGACGCAATATCCCGGCCGTTGTTCTGGCGGTCAGCAACAGCGCATCGCCATTGCGCGCTCGCTGGCGCTCAATCCGCAGGTGATGCTGTTCGACGAGCCGACCTCGGCGCTCGATCCTGAACTGGGGCTTGAGGTACTTGCCGTCATGCGCGAGCTTGCCGAAAGCGGCATGACCATGCTCGTGGTGACCCATGAAATGGGCTTCGCGGAAAATGTCTCTGATACGGTCATGATCATGGCTGATGGGCGCATCACCGAGAAGGGCGCATCGAAGGATGTCATGCGCAATCCGCAAGAGGAACGCACGAAGCGGTTTCTTCGTGCGGTGCATGACCGATGACAGCGGACAATGTTCTCCTCATCCTGAGCGGCCTGCCATGGACCATAGCGCTGACCTTGGGTTCCTTCGCAATTGGCTGCATTCTCGGCGTCCCGCTTCTTGCCGCGCGTCAGGCGCGCCTCGCACCAGTACGGTGGATCGCGGCTGGGCTGATCCAGATCGTGCGCGCCCTGCCGCCGATCCTCTGGCTGTTCATCATCTTCTTCGGCATTGGCATGGGCATCATGCCGATCAATCCGTTTGTGGCGGCGCTGATCGGTCTTGGGCTGATCGCATCGGCCAATATGGCTGAAATCTATCGCGGCGCGCTGGCCTCTCTTCACCATGGCCAGTGGGAAGCGGCGACGGCGTTGAATTTCGGCACCCGCCACACGCTGGTTGATGTGGTCGCGCCGCAGGCCTTTCGTGTCGCGCTGCCATCGGCGGCGAGCTATCTGATCGGGCTGATGAAGGAAACCGCCGTTGCCTCGACCATCGGTGTCGCGGATCTCGCCTTCCGGGGCAATCAGGTGTCGCAGCTCACCTTCAAGGGCATCGAGGTTTTCGCGCTGGTCGGCCTGTTCTACATCTTCCTGAGCCTCCCTGTCGCGTGGCTGTCGCGCTCTGCCGACAGCTATCTGAGAGCAAAGGTGGCACGCTGATGTTTCCAACCTCTGAAGAATTCTACGAATGGATGCCTGCGCTGCTCGGCGGGTTGCAAATCAGCTTGCAGGTGGCGGCGCTGAGCCTCGCCATCGGCATTCCGCTTGGGCTTCTGCTGGCGCTGGGCGTCGGTGCAAAATCGCGCTTCAATCGCTATCTGAGCCTGTTTCTGGTCGAGATCGGGCGCGGCGCTCCGGCGCTGGTGCTGTTGCAGTTCATATATTTCGGCCTGCCTGCGACGGGTCTGACGATGACTTCATTTTCTGCTGCCGTGGTGGCGCTGGCCTGGAATACGGGCGCTTACACGAGCGAGATCATTCGCGCGAGCTTGCAATCGATCCATCACGGCCAGCGCGAGGCGGCAGAGGCGATGGGCTTCAATGCGCTTGACGAACTGCGCTTTGTCCTGCTGCCACAGGCTCTGCGCGTGGCGCTTCCCGCGCTCCTGGGCTTCGCGATCCTGATTTTTCAGGGCACGTCGCTCTGCTTCACGATTGCCCTGCCGGAACTCGTCAGCAACGCCTACGAAATCGGGTCCAACACGTTCCGCTATATGCCTGCCTTGCTGCTGGCCGGCTTGCTCTATGCCACGATCTGCGTTCCGGCAGCATGGATCGTTTCCTATGTGGAGAAGCGCTCATCCGCTTACGCCACCCGATAAAACCCAACGCAACAATAAATGCCCACAACAATAAAGGGGAGTAGCAGATGAAAAATGGGATGATACGCAAAGGTGTTCTCGGCGCCGCATTGCTTATGGGCCTGTCTTCGGCAGCGTTCGCAGAGGATTGCAAGCCGAAGCATGAGTTCAAAACCATCACGCCGGGCACACTGACGATTGCCGTCACCACCTATGCACCGCATTCCTTCATGGATGAGAGCGGCAAGCTGAAGGGTCTTGATGGCGATATCGCAACCGAATTCGCCAAACGCGAATGCCTGACCGTCAAGCCGGTCGCCGTCGATCCAGCCGCGGCCATCCAGTATGTGCTGTCGGGTCAGGCCGATATCACCACTGGCGACTGGTATCGCACCGCCGAACGCGCCAAGGTGATGAACCTTTCCTATCCGCTCTATAAGGACCAGATGGGTCTTTATTCCAAGGATGGCGCCAAGACTGTCGAGGAACTGGTCGGCAAGAATGTCGGTACCGTTCAGGGCTATCTCTGGGTCACCGATGCCAAGAAACTTCTGGGTGCAAAACTGCGCCTTTATCCGAACTCCGTGAACATGCATCAGGATCTTGCATCCGGGCGCATCGACATCGGCATCGACGGTTATTCGACCGGCGCTTATGCGGCCAAGAATGGCACGCTCAAGGATATCAAGGTCGAGGTTGCACAGCCTGATCCGCGCATCCGCGCCACCAAGGAAGCGGCGCAGGCAAGCCTGCCTTATGCCAAGAGCGCGACAGATTTCGGTGCGGCACTCGATGCCAATATCGAGGAAATGCACAAGGACGGCACGATTGCCAAAATCCTGAAGTCCTACGGTCTCGATGAAAGCGCCGGTGACACCGGTGCGCCGAAGCTCATCGAGTAATTCCATCATCATGAGCGGATGCGGCGGCTGACAGCCGCATCCGCAACCACCTGCATAATGGCATATTGCGGAGGTGCCGCCATGGCGCTCGATCACTATTTCCTTCTCGGTCGTTCCGGTCTTCGTGTCAGCCGTCTGGCGCTTGGTACGATGACTTTCGGCAATGCCGGAATCAGGGGGATCGGCGGGTCGTGGGGCACCGACGAGGGCAATGCGCGGGCCATTTTCGACCGCTATCTGGAAGCGGGCGGTAATTTCATCGACACGGCGGATTCCTATGGGGCGGGTCTCAGCGAAACTTTGGTCGGCAAGTTCGTCGAGGAAGCTGGCGCACGGGATCGCGTGGTCATTGCGACCAAATATTCGAACAATCTGCAGCCGGGCAATCCCAATGCCGGCGGCAATGGCCGCAAGAACATGATGCGGGCGGTCAACCAGTCGCTGAAGCGACTGAAGACCGATTATATCGATCTCTATATGGTGCATACCTGGGACGGGATGACCCCCGTGGAGGAGGTAATGCGCGGCTTCGATGATTTGATCCGTGCGGGTAAAATCCGCTATTGCGGCCTTTCCGACGTGCCCGCTTGGTATGCGGCGCGGGCGCAAACCTGGGCGGAAGCGCATGCGCTTTCGCAGCCGATCGGCCTTCAACTGCCCTATTCGCTGGTCGAGCGCAGCATCGAGCAGGAATTCGTGCCGCTCGGTCAAAATCTCGGCCTTGGCATCACCGCATGGAGCCCGCTGGCCATGGGGCTTCTGTCGGGTAAATATCGCGCGGGCGGCGAGGGTCGCCTGAACCGCGACAATGCCGAAGGGCTGGGGCTTTTCACCGAACGCAACACCCGCATCGTCACGGCGCTGGCCGAGGTTGCAGATGCCATGGACAAGCCGATGGCGCAGGTCGCCCTCAACTGGGTGGTGACACAGCCGGGCATTGCGGCAGCCATTATCGGCGCAAGCAAGCTTGCGCAGCTCGACGACAATCTGGGTGCGCTCGCATTGACAATTCCGGATGAATTGCGTGCCAGACTGGAGGGTGCAAGCGCCCTTCAACCCACTTATCCCTATTCGCTTTTCGCGCCGGATTATCAGGCGGGCATTCTCAACACCGGCGTTTCGGTCGGTGACAAGCCTGCCGGTTATCAGCACCCGCATTTCGTCCCGAAGGTCGGTGAATACGCTTTCGGAAAACCTCCCAAGAACGACTGATCAGTCTTAAGGAACCACCATGAACGACATGCCCGCGAAGGTGCGCTCTGTCGCTGCCGTCGAACCAGCCCTTTTTGTCCTCACGCTCGATTGCGATGACAAGCCCGGCATCGTGGCGGCTATCACCACGGAACTGGCGGCCATCGGCGGTAATATCGTGGAAAGCAATCAGTTTCGCGACAGGCTGACCAACCGCTTTTTCATGCGCATTGCTTTCAGCGCGCCGCTTGGCATGTCGCGTGAGGCGATAGAGCACGCACTAAAACCGGCAGGCGAGCGTTTCGGCATGAAATTCGTAGTGGCCGATGCCACCCGCAAGCCGAAGATCGTTCTCATGGTGTCCAAATTCGATCACGCCATGCTGCATCTTCTCTATCAGATACGCGTCGGCTGGCTGAATGCCGAGGTCGTTGCCATCGTTTCCAATCATGAAGATAGCCGCGAAACGGCAGAAAGTGCGGGCATTCCCTATCATTCATGGGGCGTGAACAAGGACAACAAGGCCGAGCAGGAAGCCCGCCTGATCGATCTGGTGCGTGAGACGCAGGCCGATCTGGTGGTCCTCGCACGCTATATGCAGGTGCTATCGGATAATCTGTCCAACCGCCTGTTCGGCAAGATTATCAACATCCACCATTCGTTTCTGCCATCCTTCAAGGGTGCAAAACCCTATCATCAGGCGTTCGAGCGCGGCGTGAAGCTGATCGGTGCAACGGCGCATTATGTGACGCGGGATCTCGATGAAGGCCCGATCATCGAGCAGGAAACCGAGCGCGTCACGCATTCCATGAGCGCGGAAGATTTCGTCGCCACCGGGCGCGATATCGAAAGCCGGGTTCTTGCGCGGGCGGTAAAGATGCATCTCGAAAACCGCGTCATGCTCAATGGGCACAAGACGGTGGTTTTCGCGCAATAGGCCGAGGGCCTATATATCCAGTTCCGCGTCTGCGCCCTGTTCGAGAAGCCAGTCGCGGAACAGTTCAGCCCCCCGCTTTGGCGGACGTTGAGCGGGCATGACCAGATGGATCGTATCGCCGGACCGATGAAAAATATGCGTGGCGGGCAAAAGGCGTCCGGCCACGATATGATCATGGACGAGGTGTTTCCAGCCAAGTGCTACGCCTTGTCCCTGCACCGCAGCCTCGATGGAACTGAGCGCGTCGGTAAAGACAAAATCCTGTTCAATGCGCGGGTTTGGTACGCCGGAACGTTCCAGCCATTCGCGCCAGCCAAGCCGCGAGCGGTGGCGCTCCTCGAAATGCAGCAGCGTGTGGTTCAGCAGATCGCTGGCTTCCTCGATCTGTCCGCGCTCCTTCAGATATGCGGGGCTGCAAACCGGCCAGACTTCCTCCGTCACGAAGGGCCAGGCGAGGATGCCCGGCCATTTGCCTCTCCCCAGACGCGCCGAAACGTCGATATCTTCTTCAAGCAAATCCTGATCGTCGCGGCTGCTTTCTTCGATGCGCAGCGCCACATCCGGATGCTTTTCCTTGAACCCTTTCAGACGTGGCAGAAGCCATAGTTGCACGAAGGACGCCGAGAATGACACGCGGATGATATCGCGCGAGTGTTTCTTGCGCATGGACGAGATGACCATGTGCAGATGGTCGAATGCTTCCTGCGTTTCGCGATAAAGCCGCTGGCCTTCCGCCGTCAGTTCCAGACGGCTGCGCTCGCGCCGGAAAAGCTTCAATCCGGTAGCTTCTTCCAGAAGCTTGATCGTCTTGCTCACGGCTGGCTGGCTGACATTGAGCTCTTCCGCTGCCGCCGTAAAGCTCAGCCGTCGGGCCGCCGCCTCGAACACGAAGAGGTAATTGGCCGAGGGGATGAGCGAGCGGAGTCTATGCATAATATGAAGTTATATCTTCGCGGATTTTTTATCAAGCTCACAGGGCGCAGGACCCTCTGTAATGTAACGCACAAAGGAGTCCGTATCGTCGCCGGGAGCGACGCTTCGGCAATCTCCAAATCATATATTGGAAGGGAACTTAGAATGCAGACTCATGCGCGCGCGGTTGTCATCGGGGGAGGTTGCGTCGGCGCCTCCATTCTTTACGGTCTGGCCAAGCGAGGCTGGTCGGATGTCGTTCTTCTGGAACGCACGCAGCTCACCGCCGGTTCCACATGGCACGCAGCAGGCCTGATCCCGTCCTATGCGCGCAGCATCAATATCGGCCGCATGATCAACAAATCCATCGAGATTTATGAAGGTCTGGAAGCCGAGACCGGCCAGCATGTCGGCTGGCACAAATGCGGCCAGTTGCGCATTGCCAACACACGCGACCGGCTGGACGAATATAAGAGCTATATGAGCGTTGCGGAAGTGCAGGGTCTGCGTGCCGAGCTTGTTTCGCCGGCACGCGCCCGCGAATTGTGGCCGCTGCTTGAAAACAATCATGACATGCTCGGCGCACTTTACCATCCGGATGATGGTCATATCGCGCCTGCCGATGTCACCATGGCGCTGGCCAAGGGCGCACGCGACAGAGGCGCGAAGATCCATCTCAACACGCAGGTCAACGGTTTCGAGCGTCTGCTGAGCGGTGAGTGGAAGGTGAAGACCAATCAGGGCGACATCATCTGCGAGCATATCATCTCGGCCACGGGTAATTATGCCCGCCAGACCGGGGCGATGCTTGGCCTCGACATTCCGGCGATCCCGATCATCCATCAGTACTGGATCACCGATGCTGTGCCGGAAGTGATCGAGCGCAAGCGTCAGGGCCTGCCTGAAATGCCAATCCTGCGCGACGAGGGCTTTGAGGGCTATCTGCGTGAGGAAGGCGACGGGCTGATGTTCGGCCCTTATGAGAAGACGGAACATCTGAAGCTCTTTGCTGAAAACGGCGTGCCGGAATGGTTCGGCGCCGATCTTCTGGAAGAGGATTTCGATTCTGTTTCGTGGAATTGGGAACAGGCCATTGAGATGGTTCCCGCACTCGGTCGCGTTGGCATCAAGGCCAATGTGCGCGGGCCGTTCCAGATGACGGCGGATGAACTGCCGCTGGTCGGTCCGGCCTGGGGGCTGGACAATGTCTGGCTGGCCGAAGGCGTTCCGGGCGGCATCCTGTGGGGCGGCGCTATCGGCTATTATCTTTCGGAACGCATCGTGGAGGGCGGCAACAGCATCGACACGTCCGAACTCGATCCGCGTCGTTTCGGCGATTACGCCAACAAGAACTGGACCCGCGAAAAGGTGCGCGAATCCTGGGGCACCCATGCCGAGCAGCATTATCCGGGACAGGATATGCCCGCCGCTCGCCCGCAGAAAACCGCGCCGTCCTATGACCGCCTGACGGAACTGGGCGCTGTCTGGGGCTGCCTCAACGGTTGGGAAATGCCCAACTGGTTCGCGCCTAAGGGCGTCGAGGCGAAGGATCAGTATAGCTGGCGCTGGACGGAAAAGGGCAAATATGTCGGCGAGGAAGTTGAGGCGGTCCGCAATGCGGTCGGCCTCGTCGAAATGACGCCAATGACCAAATTCGAGGTCAGCGGTACCGGCGCGGAAGCGTGGCTCGATGGCATTCTCGCCAATCGCCTGCCGAAAATTGGTCGCGTCAACCTTGCGCATCATCTGACCAAGAAGGGCAGCGTGCAGGCGGAATATGTGGTGTCGCATCTCGATGACGGCACGTTCTACATGATCTCCACTCCGCGCGCCGAACGCTGGAACTTTGACGATCTGTCAAAGCTGCTGCCGAAGGACGGCAGCGTCACCCTGCGCAATGTGACCAATGATCGGGGTTGCTTCACAATCGTCGGACCGAAGGCGCGTAACATGTTGCAGTCGCTTACCGAAATCGATCTGTCCAACGAAGCATTCCCGTGGTTCGGCATCAAGTCTGGAACGGTCGGCCTTGCCAGCGATGTGCGCCTGCTGCGTGTCAATTATGAAGGCGAACTGGGCTGGGAGCTTTATCATCCGCTGGCCTATCAGCGGCATCTGCTGGAAGCCTTACTTGCGTCTGGCAAGGAGCACGGTCTGCGCCTTATCGGCCTGCATGCGCTGGAATCGCTGCGTCTCGACAAGTCCTATCGCGCCATGTACCGCGACATGAACACCGAGCTTAGCGCCTGGGAAAGCGGCCTCGAACGCTTCATCCGTCTCGACAAGGGCGATTTCATCGGCAGGCAGGCGCTGGTTGAGGAAAAGGAACGCGGCATCAAGCGCCGCTCCGTCACGCTTGCGGTTGAAACCGATGGCGCCAGCACGCTGACCTGCGAGGGTATCTGCCATAATGGCAAGCTGGTGGGTCGCGTCACTTCGGGCAGCTATTCCTACACGTTCGGGCACGATATTGCCCTAGCGCTGCTGCCGGTCGAGCTTGGCGTGCCGGGCACCGAACTGGAAATCCCGGTTCTGGGTGAGATGCGTAAGGCCCGCGTGATCGAGGATTCGCCCTACGATCCGGAAGCCAAGCGCGCGCGCCTCTGATCGTCCGTCCAATAGTTAGTGCGAACCGGCTCCGATATATCGTTACGATGATGCGGTTCGCCGCAAGGAAAGGTTAGCCCATGAAGGCAGTTGTCGCAGTAAAACGTGTCGTCGATTACAATGTTAAGATCCGTGTGAAGGGCGACGGATCTGGCGTTGAGCTTTCGAATGTGAAGATGTCGATGAACCCGTTCGACGAGATTGCGGTTGAAGAGGCGATCCGTTTGAAGGAAGCAGGCAAGGTCACGGAGA
>NZ_JAELXQ010000025.1 GCF_016427605.1 Ochrobactrum sp. Q0168
ACGTCTTCGCGTTCTCACCATGGGTCTATCGCCAGAGAAACCTGGTCGAACGCTTCTTTAACCGCATCAAGCACTATCGTGGTATTGCCACACGTTATGATAAGAACCCGGCCAATTTCCTCGCTGCTGTCAAACTCATCGCTATCCGCATCTGGTGCATCACTTTATGAGTCTACGACCTAACGCAATGTAGTAATTTAAGTTCTGGTTCCGGGGGACAACTCGCTAAGTGTGGATGGGCGAACCACTCAAGAAAAGGCGCATCGCTGGCCCCATTTATCGCGCATATGTTTCCCGGGAGGCAATTATGCCAGCCGGACCTCGTTTCGGCAGAGTGTTTATTGCGCTCAATAAAAAATCTCGCCATCAGTTAAAATAGCGAGGTACTAGCGGCAATTCACTTAGGCTCTATCGACAACCGACTTTATGATAGCTTTAGCCTTACCTTTAGCTTCTGGGCGGCGCCATCTGCTTCAACATTTCGATTACCTGTAACCTTTCCAACTTCTTCTTTGATCGTTCCGCCTACCTGGTGCTGCTCATCTCTTCATCCTTTGATAGGGGAATTTGGTTGCGGGATGAAAACGAAGAGAGCGACAAAACGTTCCCTATTTGTCACAATTGTACCTTTATAGGCCAGTTCCTATAATGGCGACGGAACCTTATTCGAGAACTGCAGTTTGTAGGCGTTGGCGTCAGTTACCGTTTTCCAAGCTCGGAAGCTGATGTCTGCCCTGCACCGTCATGTAGGGCCACCCTCATGGGGGACGAGGGAAGGCGTAAGGTAGCCCCGACTGTCCAATACCTTTCGCACCCCCGGCGATCTAACAAGGCGCCGGGGGTTACACCTTCCAAGCATACATTTTAAAAACCGCTTCATAGGCTTTTGGAGACAAACAAACTTGCCCGCCCCTATGAGTGGCTCGCTTTTTTTGGGAAAAATTCGAGAAATGGGTTGTCCATCGAGAAAGCAAGCGTCATTACCGCCCGATCTTCCCCAAGACAGAGGTAATTTAGACAATGCTTATAAGATGGACCGGTTTCGGCATGGTCTCAGTTTTCGTGTTGATCGCAGGTATGCTGGGCGCGACTTTTCTGCTGCGGCCGTATTTCATGCAGAGCTTGGCACTTCACCCCGCCGCCCATGTTGCCAACGGTATCGGCCTAATCTTTGGCGCGGTCGTGAATTTATTGGTCGCAATGGCCTTTAAGAAAGTCTCAGATAAAACCTATCACAGCTTCATGGGTATCAGCATGCTGGGATGGTCGTTTATTGGTGTGGTCGGCGGGATCGCACTGGCGGCGTACGGCTACTCTTTGTAACCGTCGAAACTCAGGCACGCGATGCCACATGCAGCGTACGGTATCGTACAAAAACTCGTGCGGCCCCTAGTTCGGCGAAGTGCGCACGATATTTATCTAGTTGCGCATGGTTTTCCTATCCGATGGTACCCCGTGCGCAAGCCCTGATCAGTACGTTACACCCTGCTGATCAAGGCTTTCTGGCCTATATTTACTTCCCTATTGAACCTTTTTCGGCCGAGCGAGTTAAATCGCCTGGAGGAACCTATATGAGCCTATTTGTTTGGTTTATTAGCGCAATGATGTTGTCGCTGTTCGCTCTAACAGGCCTCACGGTCTGGACCGAAAAGAACGGAGACTGAGATGCTGGATCTCACGATTTCAGATCGCATCGTAGTAATGGGGGTTCTGTCGCGAATTTTTCACTTCTGCTGCGCTATTGTCGCTTCGGTGCGGACGTTGGGTGAGGTGACAGGGTATGGTAATCGATTTCAAAGGGGCTCATTTTCCTAAAAGTGTCATCCTTTACGCCGTTTTCTTTTACGTGCGCTATCCCGGTTCCTATCGTGACCTGCAGGAAATTATGGCCGAACGTGGTGTGAACGTTGACCATGCAACATTGAACCGTTGGGTTGTCCGTTATGCGCCACAGAACCAATTTGCCAATGACAACCGCCCGCCATTCGAGGTCTTTGCGGAGCTTGCAGCATAATTGCGTCTGAAGATCAGGCCGCTTTTAACTTGATGAAAAATTTGCGACATAACCACCGATTTGCTCGCTACGCATTTAACCCGTTGGTCTGGCGACCTCGGATGCATAGCTGCATTCCATATAAGGTCGTTCGCATACGGACGTTGACCTGTAATAGTCGGGACAGTGATCTGAACACGGGTTTAAACTGCGATTAGCGGTCAAAATGCCGCCAATCGTTCGAGTCCACGGTTCGTTAAGTCCACTAGTGCACGGACGCGGGACCCTATATAAGCTATTCTTTGGCTTAGTTCCCAAGGACAAGAATCATGTTGGCTGCTGATCGAGAAGCGATTTCGTGAGATGCATAGTTAATTGTCTCGGTAGGGGCGCGCGCCTTCCACTCCTTCCTTTTTCTCTCGCAGTGAGCCGGTTATGAATTTCACCCAACGCAGGCCTTTCATGGGCATGTTTCGTTTTGAGCCAGGCATACTGATTGGTTTGATTGCAGCTGTTCTTTTTTTCGCTGGAAGTGGTTTGGTCACTTATATCAACACGCAAAACATAAGCGTTGCCAATCAGAAAATTGTTGAAACACATCGCGCGATTGTCTCCCTTAAAAACCTGCTTTTACACCTTCAGGACGCAGAAACGGGCCAGCGAGGTTACCTTCTGACGGGTGAAGACGATTATCTCGGCCCTTACCTAAATGCCCGCGGTGCGATTGCGAGTGAATTTGAAAAAGCTGTTGAAAGGACGCGTGACAATGTCGGTCAGAGCGACCGGCTAGGCATTCTGAAGCAGCGCATCGAGGCAAAACTCGATGAGATGGCTGAAACGATCGATCTGCGAAGAACGCAGGGATTGAGCGCAGCGCTCGACCTTGTCCGTTCTGATCGTGGTAAAGTCGAGATGGATGCTATCCGGGGCATGGTTGACGCTATGTCCCAGACTGAAAACGAGGTTCGAACCAGTCGCCTCGCAGAGATGGAAAGCGCACAGCAGCAGGCATTGATTAGCACTGTGCTAACTGCCGCGCTTGGAATTCTGCTAACGGTGGTGATCGGTTATCTTCTGGGCAAGGCTGCAATCAGCCGTTCGCGCGAAGAATGGTTGCAAACTGGAAAAATCGGCCTGGGATCCGCCATGATAGGGGACCAGCGGATTGATGAGCTTGGCGAAAATGTCCTGGACTATCTCGTCGCATACACCGGTGCCGTGGCGGGAGCCTTCTTTAGTGGAGCGCGCGGTCACTTTCGGCGTACGGCTGTCTATGGAATCCCGGACAGCAAATCCGTTCCCCTCGAGTTTGTGGGTCGCGAAGGACTGCTCGGGCAAGCGTCGACGCAAGGAAGCCTGATCGTTCTCGATGACGTGCCTGATGGCTATCTCTCCTTCGGTTCCGCTTTAGGTCAGGACAAGCCGAAATATCTCGTCATCTTGCCCGCTGTGGTTGAAGGCTCAACCAATGCCGTACTGGAAATGGGTTTTCTCAAGCCCGTGGATGAGAAGATTCTCTCACTTTTAAAGCAAGCTTCCGATGCAATAGGACTGAGTGTGCAAGCGGCATCCTATCGGGGCGAATTGCAAAACCTTCTGGAGGAAACCCAGCAACAGTCCGAAGAGCTGCAGGCGCAGGGCGAAGAATTGCGCGTCAACAATGAGGAACTTGAAGAGCAAAGTCGCGTTCTCAAGGAATCCCAGCTGCGACTCGAGCTACAGGCGGCAGAGCTCGAGCAGACAAACGCTCAACTCGAAGAGCAGGCAAATCAGCTCGAAATTCAGCGATCCGATCTTGAGAGGGCAAATGCATCGGTTCAGCTTAAAGCCGCTGAGCTCGAGCGTTCAAGCCAGTATAAGTCCGACTTCCTCGCAAATATGTCGCACGAACTACGTACGCCGCTTAACTCTTCGCTCATTCTGGCGAAGCTGCTGGCCGATAATCCGCATGAAAACCTGACGGAAGAACAGGTCAAGTACGCACGGACAATCCAGTCGTCAGGGAATGAACTGCTCAATCTAATCAACGATATTCTCGATCTTTCAAAAATTGAAGCCGGGCATGTTGAGATACAGCCCGAGGAGGCATCGGTCGTCCGTCTGACAAACGGACTGCGGCAAATGTTCGAGCCTGTCGCAAGCGAAAAACAACTTGAGTTCATCATCTCGCTCGACGAGCACCTGCCCAAAACGTTCGAGACCGATCCGCGACGGCTCGAGCAAATCCTCAAAAACCTGATCTCCAATGCAATCAAGTTCACCGAAAAGGGTAAAGTGGAGCTATCAGTCCGGCCGCAAGGCTCCGACAAGATTGTGTTTTCGGTTTCCGACAGTGGGATCGGTATTGCCGAAGATCAGCTCACCAGCATTTTTGAGGCGTTTCATCAGGCTGATAGCACGATCAGCCGGAGATTTGGCGGCACGGGTCTTGGCCTTTCAATTTCGCGGCAGCTTGTGCGCCTTCTTGCAGGAACTATCGCAGTCGAGAGCAAGCCCGGGCAGGGCAGCCGCTTTTCGGTTACGTTGCCCCTAAGGCAGATATCTGCCAGAGACATTTCTCCAACCACTTCGTCCTTTTTGCCGACCAGGAGCCCTGGTGAGATGCCTGCGGCGGTGTCAGAGGCGGCTGTTGCCCGCCAGCTTTCAGATGATCGCGAGGAGATTGGTGGAGACAAGCGGGTACTCCTCGTCATTGAAGACGATGAGACATTTGCAGCGATTGTCCGTGATCTCTCCCGGGAAATGGGTTTTCATTGTGTTGTCGCGCGCACCGCAGAGGAGGCTGTCAAAACCGCGCGTGAATTTTCGCCAAATGCGATCGTACTCGATGTTGGACTGCCCGATCAGTCGGGACTTTCGGTATTGGACGGCTTGAAAAATGACGTTCGCACCCGGCATATCCCGGTCCACGTCATTTCCGCAGGCGATCATACACGGACCGCGATCTCGCTGGGCGCTGTCGGTTATCTCCGCAAGCCCGTCAGCCGCGAGCAAATTGTCGATGTTCTGACCAGACTTGAGAAAAAGCTGTCCCGGCGTGCGAACCGGGTCCTGATTGTGGAAGATGACAAGAACCAGCGAGAGGCGGTTGCCAGTCTGCTTGGCTCCGGGGACGTCGAGACCTTTACCGCAGCGAGCGCTGCGGAATGTCTGAACCTCCTTCGCGAGCAGACCTTTGATTGCATGGTTCTCGACCTTTCGCTGCCAGACACTTCCGGCTTTGCGTTGCTCGAAACTCTCAGCCAGGAAAACATTTACTCGTTCCCGCCGGTTATTGTTTATACCGGTCGGGAGCTTTCAGCGGAAAATGAGCAAAAGCTGCGCCGTTACTCCAAGTCCATCATCATCAAAGGCGCGAAATCGCCCGAGCGCCTTCTAGACGAAGTCAGTCTTTTTCTGCATCAGGTCATTTCGGAACTGCCGCTCGAGCAGCAAAAAATGATCCAGAAAGCCCGCCATCGCGATGCGCTTCTTGAAGGTCGCAGAATTCTTGTTGTGGAAGATGATATCCGCAATATCTATGCCCTCACCAACATTCTTGAGCCCCGGGGCGCGGAAGTCATTATCGCGCGCAACGGACGCGAGGCACTTGACGCAGTGTCGAAGAGCCAGGCCAGTGAATCGACCGCTATTGATATTGTTTTGATGGATATCATGATGCCAGTCATGGATGGCCTCGCCGCCACCCGGAAGATCCGTGAAAACCCGGCGTGGAAGAAACTTCCCATCATCACATTGACTGCCAAGGCAATGCCGGATGACCAGCAGCGTTGCATCGAGGCCGGTGCAAATGATTATATGGCCAAACCACTCGATGTCGACAAACTCCTTTCGCTTGTTCGTGTCTGGATGCCCAAATGAGGGGAGCCCAGTCCAACGATTCAGCAGAAGATATCGAAATAAGGCTGTTACTGGAGGCGTTGTTTCTCCGGTATCATTATGATTTTCGCAATTACTCACTGGGCTCGATCCGGCGCCGTCTGAAACAGGCGCGTGAGCAACTGGGGTTTGCGAGTTTCTCCGCCATGCAGAACCAGCTACTTCACGATCCCGACATGCTGTCGCATTTGCTCCGCTTCCTCACCGTCCAGGTCAGCGATATGTTTCGCGATCCGGATTATTTCCGGGCAATCCGCGAGCAGGTGGTTCCGCATTTGCGGACCTACCCATCACTTAAAGTCTGGATAGCTGGATGTAGCAGTGGAGAAGAACTCTATTCAATGGTGATCCTTTTTCGTGAAGAAGGGCTCGAGGACCGGACGCTTTTTTATGCGACAGACATCAATCAGGACGCTCTGAGCGCAGCAGAGGCTGGGGTGTTCGCCCTCGATCGTGTCCGGTCATTCACGGAAAATCACCAACGCTCGGGCGGGCGAATGTCTTTGTCAGATTACTACCAGGCGGCCTATGGTCGGGTGGTCTTTGATAAATCCCTGCGCCGTAACGTGGTCTTTTCAGATCACAGCCTTGCCACTGATGCAGCATTCGGGGAAATGCATCTGATATCCTGTCGAAATGTGCTGATCTATTTCGATCATGCGCTTAAAAATCGTGTCCTTGGCCTTTTTAAAGAGTCGCTCATCCATAAAGGTTTCCTGGGGCTGGGCGCCAAGGAAAGCGTGCGCTTTTCGGATCACGCCGGCACATTTGCGGATTTTGTACGCGAAGAAAAGATCTACCAGAAAGTCTCATCATGAAGACCCTGGCGTCCGAGGCAATCGTGATCGGATCTTCCGCAGGCGCGTTTGAAGCCTTGTCGGCGATTTTGCCGTCATTGCCGCTAAACTATAGCCTTTCCGTTATTGTTGTCGTGCATGTTCCGCCTGACCGGCCAAGCTTGATGGCCGAACTTTTTGGCCGGAAATGCAATATTCCAGTCTGGGAAGCTGAAGACAAGCAACCTGTCGAAAAGGGTAACATTTACTTCGCCCCGCCCGACTATCACTTGCGTATTGAGGCGGACCGAAGCTTTTCTCTTTCTCAGGATGATCCTGTTCTCTATTCGCGTCCGTCCATTGACGTACTGTTTGAGAGCGCCGCGGAGGTCTTCGGCACCGGCCTGATAGGTGTTGTGCTTACCGGAGCCAACGAAGATGGGGCAGCGGGGCTTCGCCATATCGTCGATGCAGGCGGGAAAGCCATTGTTCAAAACCCGGAAAGTGCCCATGCCTCAGCAATGCCATACGCAGCGCTGAGCCGATGTGAGCATGCAGAGATTTTGTCGCTCGAGGCGATATCAACTTATCTAAAAAAGGTTCAAACCAACTCATGAAACCCGTATTGTTTCTCCTTGTGGACGATCTTGAAGAAAATCTTCTTGTGCTGGAGGGTCTCCTCCGACGCGAAGGGTTACAGTTGCTGAAAGCGAAATCCGGTGATGAGGCGCTTGAGTTGCTGTTGCAGCATGATGTTGCGCTGGCGTTGGTTGACGTCCAGATGCCCGGACTTGACGGTTTTCAGCTTGCAGAATTCATGCGGGGCAATGAGCGAACGCGTCATGTCCCCATTATATTCGTGACAGCGGGCGGTGGAGGTCAGCGTCGTTTCCGGGGTTATGAAGCGGGCGCCGTGGATTTCATCCAAAAGCCGATCGAGCCTGACATACTGCGCAGCAAGGCGGACGTTTTTTTTGAAATGTACAGGCAAAAGCAACAGCTCGCTGTACAGCGAGATGAACTGGCGCTGCAGGCCGAGGCACTACGCATGGCAGCCCGTCAAAAAGATATTCTTCTTCAGGAAATCAATCACCGGATCAAAAACCTTTTTGCTCTGGTGTCCGGGCTGATTTCGGTCAGTGCGCGCTCGGCGGGCACGAAGGAAGAACTTGTTGCCGATCTGAGAGCACGTATGAATGCCCTTGCCAACGCACATGCGCTGACGCTGCCTGATCTAAAAGACGATGGGGGCGTTGAGCGGTCCTTTTCGGTCTCCGCTCTGATCGAGGCAGTCGTGTTGCCTCATAAAACTGAGCAAGGTTCCCGCCTTGAAATTACAGGGTCCGACATCACCCTGTCTGGAAATACGTTGACGTCTCTTGGTCTTCTGTTGCACGAACTTACGACAAATTCCGCGAAGTATGGTGCTCTGTCATCCCCTAAGGGACGGCTTGTAATTCATATCGAGACTGACTGTGAGATGGTGAACCTTCACTGGACAGAGACCGGAGGATCAGCCCGGCAAAGTCCGCCGGAACGGCAAGGGTTCGGAGCGACGCTCGAAAAGGCGACGTTGCAGGGGCTGAATGCAACGCTAATGCGCGAATGGAAGCCGGCAGGGTTGTCACTGCTTTTAAGACTCCCCAAGGCGACATTACAGGGACCAAGAGATCGAGCCGCGTAAGCGCGTCATCGTGACAGCCACAGAACCGCTTAAACAGAAATATCGCATAATGCGTGGGAATTCGCGATAGAAAGTAAAGCGGGCGTATCAGATAGTGTTGAGGCACATCTCATTATCGACCGGTTCCCGCCTCGCGCCGAACCGGTCGGACATCACGTTTGATCGAGCGCTGGAGATTGATAACCCGGATCATGGGAAGAAGAAGAACTGGTGCATTTCATGTCGATAATCTGCACCGTTAACATTGGTTAGCTCAACGAAAAGATCCCTGTATGCAATAAGACAAAAAATCGTGACTGATAATCAAACACGGTTGACGGAGCGGGCTTTCGCCCGCTCAAGCGTTAAAGGTAACGGCTGCGTTCCCGTTCTATCTCCTCTTCGGTATAGGGATCGGCGTTCGCGTCGAAACGTTGCCAACCTTCCTGGACATATAGTTTGCGTCGGTCGTTGATATCCACCGGGTTGGCACCAGCCAAGATAGCGTCAGCTTCCGACACACGTTCATCCGCCACACGAGCGGTCACAAGTGAGCCACCGCGACGAACGCCTTCGGCGTATAAGTGAGCGTCTTCTTCCGATACGCCGCTCTCGGTCAGCGCCCCGATGAGACCTCCGGCGACACCCCCGACAACTGCCCCTCCGACTGCACCGGCCAATGTTGCTGCGAGCCAACCTGCGGCGACGACCGGCCCAACGCCTGGGATCGCCATGAACCCGAGCCCTGTCAAAAGACCACCGGCACCGCCGACAGCCGCACCTAGACCTGCACCGACCCCTGCGCCAGAGCCGGCATTACTCTCGCCGTCACCGTCACGGTGGTGGGAGACAATGGAAATGTCGTCTGACGGGAACCCAGCGTTTTCGAGCCGTGCCACAGCATCCTTGGCTGCTTCGTAATTATCAAATAGTACGGTAACGGTTCTCCCATGTTCAAATGGCGGATGGAAGTCAAACCTTCACATTGGCTTCTTTGTGACATTGCCCTGGTAGTCAAGCTGGATACCCAACTTCTCGTTACCTTTCATGGCAGAGGCTTCCCAGATGCCGTTTTCTTCGTTCAATTTTAGTCCGCTTACGCCAGTATATCCTGCCTCCTCAATCCTTGATTTAGCTTGATCTTCTGTAAAGCTGTTGGCACCCTTAACCGGCGCGTCTGGATTGTTGCTATCAGGCGTTGCTACCGCTGGAGTTTCCGGTGAGGTTTTGCCAGTGTCCTGAGCGAACACAGCCGAAGGCGCGATGATACAAGCGCTCAAGAACGCTAACATTCAGATTTTCATTGTATTTCTCCAGTGAAATAAGTAACAGACATGAAATTCCCGCTTGCGGCATAAGTTCCAATAAAATTCTTCAAAGAGGAGCTACCTACGCTTCGTGTGACGATAAGTCTTGAAGGCTACAGGTCAGGGAAAGCTTCTGTCGCTTGTGTCAGGTCTTCGTATTTGAAACGATACAGATGCGTTTGCAGATATAACGGAAAATAGGGTTTATTGTGAAACCCCCGGCCCGGTCTGTATCCATTGCCAGTTCCGTCCCCTAGCCGCACTTGCGCCCCCTTGCGGGGATGAATCACCACCAGATCATCATAAGCCAGTCGATGAAGCGCGTGATGGATAGGCGCTCTGCCAACCCTGTCGTTTCGACAAGCGCCTGTTCGTTGAGCAACGTTCCGGCTAGAATCTCCTGTTCAAGCCAACCATTTCAGGGGAACATATGCCTGTCCGCGTTACGACTGATTTTGCGAAGCCTTTGCCATGCTTCTCGCATTTTATCTGAAACAGGGATTACGCTATTACCTGAGTAGTCCATTTCAATTGAGTGGTTTTTCCAACAAGGCGGCCACTGCCTAAGGGTAGCCCTTCTGGTAAAGCTCCAGTAACTTCACGTCCTCCCTCAGTGGACGGACTTTCCATTTGTTTTTATTTAGCAAAAACTAATTCGTGTTTCGCTGATTGGGGTAGGTCGGTCGAGTTGAAGCCCATGAGGACTCCGTTATCCAACCGCAAGGGATCAGCACGAGAGGAAACATCGGCACAAAGCTCGCATAAAGCTTAGTGATCTTCTCGCTGTGGCTCTGGTGTCCCTAAATCGGATATGGATTGAGAAACCCGACAAAGCGTATGCACCAACCGAAGGAGCTGGAGAACGGCGCAAAAGTGCACGACAACATTCACGACTCTGACTGGCAATCAGATGATTGTCACCGCTATGAGCGGTGACTCTTTCAGAACTGTATCTGCCTATGCGCCACATCTAAAAATCACCGCTGCCCGTCGTCGCCCCTGACGCTTTCTTTTAATAACCCTCCGAGACGTGAGTTCAAGCGACCGCCGGTTCCCATGACGAGTGCGAAGAGTATTTCGTCGGCACGCGGGGCGTCCTGGATACCGATTTCAATGCTATTGAAATGGCTGCGCACATATGAAGCATGAATGTAGTGGACTGGTACCATGATACGATAGCCGGCGGGAGCAACTGCCTTGTTGGCCGGAACCATGGCTTTGGGATGGCCGAGCACTTCGCGCATGGCCCATCCGCCTGCCTCATGCCACACGGCACCGTGTTCGATTTCGCCGTTTAAGCCGACAACGGCCGCCTTCGAATAGACTTCTATTTTATCGCGCCCTCCCAAGGTCTCAACCAATTCGGTCGCAAGCGAATGCCCTAAGGTGCGCAACTCCGCCATAAACGGCATAAGGTTAGTCTCATACCTTCCCGAATAGGGGTTGGCGATGACAGCGCAGGCTGCCGCCATTTTGAGAGGGGTTTCCGGAGCCGGGCCCAACTCGCGATACGTCGTTTCAACCGTGACTGAACGTTTGCGAATATCAACAAGCGACATAATGCTGTCCTTTCAGTTCGCTTTGGTCGCTGGGTGCACCCGGTTGTGGATGAAGCGATGGATGGCGGTGTTATCGGCATTTTCGGGAAGAACTTGGAGAGCTTCGGCCCAAAGTGCGGCGCAAAGTTCCAATTGAGGGGTCTCGACAGCGTATTTCTGCTGGAGATTGTGTGCAATCGCCAGATCTTTAGCTTGAAGTGAGAGCGCAAAGCCGCCCGAATAAGTGCGTGGCAAGATAAAGGGCTTCAGTTTTGTCTCACTTGCCACATTCCTGCCAGACGATGCATTCAGAACATCTGCAAAAATCGCAGTGTTCAACTCCATTGCTTCCGCGATGGCTGTAGCTTCGGCAACTGCAAGCAGTCCAGCTGCATAGACATAGTTATTAAGTGCCTTCATAGCATGAGCGGATGCAGGCTTGCCGGTTGGAATGAGCCGGCTCCCCATGCGTGCCAGGATCGGCCGCAACTCTTCAACGACAGCAGCATCTCCACCGACCATAATGGAAAGTTCTCCGGTACGTGCTTTCGCGACTGCACCAGAAACCGGAGCATCAATGAGCCGAATCCCGCTCTCTGCAAGGATCGAAATGAGGCGCATCGTCTCGATTGGATCGGACGATCCCATGTCGATGATCGTGCTGCCGCGTGGAAGAAAATGGGCTAGCCCTTTGCTACCATCCGCTCCGAGAATGGCAGCGTTTGTTGCGCGGCTGTTTGGCAGCATCGTGATAACGATTACACATTGACGAAAAGGTTCCAATGTCCGGTTGCCGAATAAGGTTCGGCCAAAAGCGGCTTCGCTTTCCAGCTTTCGAAGGGGAATTTCCGAAAGGTCGTGGGCGTAGATCGTTAACTGCTGATCTCGGCTAAGATTCGCCAGCATTGGCAAGCCCATAGCGCCCAGACCGATAAATCCGATGGGGTCGTGCATCCTTCGGATGTCCTCCTTATAACGCGTATAATTTGCAAGCGTCACTATAGTTGTTGACCTTCGTGTCGGCTTATGCCGTTTTAATGCGACCTATAACATTCAGGCATGGATATGCGTTTCAAGCTCAGGCAAATGGAAGTGTTTCGCGCTGTTATGCTGACCGGCTCCATGTCGGCGGCGGCCCGTCTGCTCAATATTACGCAGCCGGCGATCAGCCGACTGGTCGCCTATACAGAACAAAGTCTCGGATTGACGTTGTTTGAACGGGCTGGTGGCAAACTCGTCCCGACGGCCGAAGCACAACTGCTTCTTTCCGAGGTTGAAAAACTCTTCGAAGAGGCGCGCCATGTCGACGAGCTTGCCCGCGAGTTGGCGAAGCGCCCGGGCGGCACATTAACGATTGCGGCAAGCCCCAGTCTGGCGCTCGGTTTCATACCGCCCGTTATCGCGCGTTTTCTAGCTGTGCATCCACAAGTGCATGTGAAATATCATACCACGCTTCTGGCCGACATGCCGCGTGAACTGATGGGGCGGCAGGCAAATATTGCGATCTCTGTTCTGCCGATAGATGACCCAGGCCTGATCTGTGAACCGCTGATACAAGGCAAAATGGTTTGTGTAGTTCCGAAAATACATGAACGAGCGGGACAGATGGAAATCTCTCTTGAAGAGATCGGTGCGTATCCGGTGGTGATGTATGATCACTCCATTCCCTTCGGTCGCCTGATCGCAAAGGCGTTCGAGACCGTTTGCGTCACACCGCAAATCGTGATGGAGGTGCCCCGCGCGGAGTTGGCGATCGCTATGGTACGTGCCGGGATAGGACTAACAATTGTCGACGAATTTGCTGTTGCCGGTGGCATAGCTGCTGATCTCGTGCGGATACCGATCGTCGAACAGATTGGGATCGAGCTTTCACTTCTGCAGTCGCGTTATGGTCCTCCACCGAGCCAAAACGCAAGAGCCTTCATCGACATGTTGAGGTCTCAGCTGAAACGCCGGGATGTTTGAGTTGTAGTCATCTAGCTCAGAATGCCGCGCTGCCGGTCAGCTTTATAGCCATGCGGGTTGCCACTTCCTGAAGAGGTAGAAGAAGTTTGTCCTGGGCTGCTTTCTCCGTTACCGCGCTCTTGAGATAGATGACGTTGATCGCACCAAAAATCCTGTCAGCAGTCATGATCGGTACGCCGATGCTGAAAAACTTGGATTCGTAGTAAGAGCGGGAATAGCTTTCCTCCATTGTCGCGAATCCCTGTTTGCGGATCGCTGCGAGTTTCACATTCAGCAAAGGAAGGTTACGCGCGATATCGTTCCAGGCGGCCGGATCAGCGGCCGCCCGAGCAAGATAATCCTCCCGTTCGCTTTCGCTACAATTGGCAAGATAGGCCAGACCGAGGCTTGTGGCGAGAACTGGAGCGCGAAAGCCGGATGCCCGTTTGAAATGCAAGGGTTCGTTGTTTCGCGACGATTGCACCACAAGCATGGCATCGTGATCAAACAGTGCAACATCAGATGGCCAGCCGATCTGCTGCCGGAAGTCAGCAAGATCGTCGGAAACGATGTCGCTGACTATCCGATGGCGATCATAAGCGGTGCCGAGTGAAAGAGTTTTTCCCGTGGGCCGATAGATTGCCTGATCCTTGTCCCGCAACACGTAACCTGCTGCGATCAAGGTCTCAAGCATCCGAACGACGGTGGCTTTGTCGATGCCTGTCACATGATGGATTTCGGCCACATTCGCCCGCGATCCGAGTCGGTTTACGCCTGCCAGCACTTCCAGCACACGAAGAGCGGCTGTAACCGGTTTGTATGATGCCATGCGTTGGCCCCTTTCAATCTGCGGTCTGTCGCTCTGCAAAAAATGCACTATGTCCTCTGCTTCTTGGAACGGTCAAGCAGTGTTCCGAGAATACCTTTCGGCATGTAAATGATGAAAAATACGAGCAGCAAGCCGTATATTACCCCGTCCAAAGAAAGAGCACGTGTGCCGAGAGTGGCTGTGAGCCAGTCCGAACCTTGCGTGAACAAGCGCAATCCCTCAGAGAGCGTCTGGGTAAAAATCGCCCCTACCGTCGGTCCGAGCAATACCCCCATTCCACCGGCGACCACGCCGAAAACGATGCTCAGGGAGACGTTCAAGCCGGATATGGTTTCCGGCCCCACATACATTTGATATTGCGCAAAGAAAGCGCCGCCGAGAGCAGTCAGGGCTGCGGAGATGGCCGTGATTTTGAGCTTTTCTCGGGTCACACTGATACCGACCGCTGCGGCAGCGTCTTCGTCTTCGCTGATCGCTTCCAGTGCGTAACGATCCATGCTGCTATCCAGTTTCTTCCAGACCCACAGCGTTGCCAGCCAAAGGACCAGAACAACAAAGTAGGCCACGGTGCGGTTCGATTCAAACTGGACAGCGATGAACGACAAGCCGTCGCCTTCCCGTATGGGCTGCGTGCCGAGCGATCCACCAGTATAGTCGCGTAACCCCACGATACAGAGGCGGACGAATTCCACCATCGCCAATGTCAGCAATGCGAAATAGTGTCCTTTGATGCGCTGCGTAAAGCTTGGATAGCCGATCAGCATGGCAAAAACGACAGCAATGGCTACGGCCAGCGGAATGCCGATCAATGGTGTCAGGCCAAGCCAGTTCCAGAGCATCACGGTCGTATAGGCGCCAATTCCGGTAAATGCGCCATGACCCAATGAAGTAAGACCATGACGTCCCATCAGCGACCAGGACGTATAAATCTGTGCCCAGAGCAACATCTGGATAATGAGATGCAGATAGTAACGGGAGGCGTCGGCGAAAGCCAAGCCCAGCAGGAATGGCAGGATGCAAAGACCTGCAAGAGCTGCGATTGTTACCGTTCGTTTTGTATTGGACATGGTCAGCGCCTCCCCATGAGACCTTGAGGCCGGATAAACATCATGACGATAAAAAACAGGAATGCGATGGCGTAACCCCATTCCGTCGCGAAGCAGGAACCGCCGACAGAGATAAACTGGGAGATGATGATTGCCGCGATGAAGCCGCCAATCAGATTTCCAAGCCCACCGAGAACACAGACCATGAAGACGAGCGGGCCGAACTGCAGACCGATGTGCGGATAAATGTCGAATTGGAGGGCCATCAGAGCTGCAGCAAGACCGGCAAGACCGCCGCCAATAGCGGATGTGACGCCATAGATGCGACCGCTATCGACGCCCATCAACGGCATGATTTGCCGGTCTTGGCTGAGCGCCAGAATAGCCATGCCTGTATAGGTGCGGCGGAGAAAAAGCATCAGAAGAGCCATGGCTGCGACAGCAACGCCGAAGGTGACTACGCGGGACCATGCAAAATACATGTCGAAGAAAGAGATCGAGCCAAGCTCGATGCCCATGTTGCGGTATTCAATACCGAAGGCCATGGTGGCGCCAGCCTGCAGCAGGACGAGAATGCCACCCGTCGCCAGAAGCTGGTTGATCGGGGGCGAGGATAGCAAGGGGCGGATGACGAAGAAATGGAGCGCCAGTCCCACCAGTGCGGTCAGAAATATGCCGCACGCATAGGAAAGAAATATGTCAACGCCGAGGACTGCGTGCATGAAATAGATAGCATACATACCAACCATGACGACTTCCGCGTAGCAGATCCACACGACATCGATCACACCGAAGATGAGATTGAGGCCGAGCGAGAGAAGCGCCAGAAGCCCGGCCAGAAGCAGACCGTTCAATACGGCTTCCAGAAAGAAAATATCGAAGGAACAGGTCATCGGGTGATCCCCATATAGGAGTGTCGAACAGATTCAGATCCCATCATCTCTTCTGCTGTTCCGCTGGTTTGGATGTGACCGGTTTCAAGCAGATAGGCTCGATCGACCACCTTCAGCACCTGCTTTACGTTTTGCTCAACTATGAGCACGGTATAGCCCTCATTTCGAATACGGCGGACAAGGTCGAAGACTTGCGAGACCACAACGGGCGCCAGTCCCGTCGACGGTTCATCGAGAAGGATGAGTTTGGGCTTGCTCATAAGGGCGCGGCCGATGGCGCACATTTGCTGTTCCCCGCCGGACATGGTGCCCGCATGTTGATGACGCCGTTCTTTCATGCGCGGAAAGAGCTCATAGACGTAATCGAGCCGCTCCCGATAATGAGCACGAGCGCCCCGGGGAAACGAACCCATGCGCAGGTTTTCCTCGACTGTCAGTTTGGGAAAGAGGTGGCGGTTTTCCGGTACATGCGCGATACCGGTATCTATGATCTTATGGGGTGCGGTTGCACGCAGATCGATGCCTTCCATCGTCATGCGCCCATCGGTGGCGGGCAACATGCCGGAAATGACCCGCAGCAGCGATGTTTTCCCGGCGCCATTCGCGCCAATGACTGCAACGGCCTCACCGGCGTTGACGCGCAAATTGATGCCGCTGAGGGCGCGGAAAAAACCGTAGGATGCGGACACGTTCGTCAGCTCAAGCATTTGTTCTCAGCTCCTCGGCCGCCTCTGGTCCCAGATAGACTTCCACCACCCGAGGATCGGTCTGTGCACCAAGAGGATCGCCATCATAGATTTTCCGGCCTTGGTTGAGCACCACGACGCGGTCTACGACCCGCATCAGAACCCCCATGATATGCTCCACCCAGATGATGGTGATCCCACGTTCCCGCCGCACAAGGTCGAGCATATCGGCAGCCTGTTCCATCTCGTTTTCGTCGAGGCCGTTCAGGCTCTCGTCAGCGAGCAAAAGCTCGGGCTGGCTTGCAAGCGCACGCGCGAGTTCGAGCTTCTTGAGGCCCGCGGCACCCATCCCTTCGACGCTGTTTTGAGGGTTGGCCGACAGGCCTACCAGGTCCAGTGCTTCGATCGCTTGACGCCGGCATTGTTCGATAGGAGGCCGTGCTGTTTGCCCGAACCAGGCAGCGAGCGTCACGTTCTCCAGGATGTTCATCTTGGTGAAAGGCCTTGGTATCTGGAATGTCCGGCCGACACCCATCCGGCAGATAGCATCAGCTTTAAGCCCCTGTATCGCCCTGCCATTCATGGAAATGGTTCCCGAGGTGGGGGCCAGCGTTCCGGCGATCAGATTGAAGGTCGTACTTTTCCCGGAGCCATTCGGACCGATAAGGCCCAGAATTTCACCTTTCTTGACGTCGAAAGACACGTCCGAGACAGCGGCAAAGCCGCCAAATTTTTTTGTTAGTGCTTGTACTGAAAGCATGAATATCCGTTTCTCCGCAGTTGGCACCTGCACGGCCCGGCTCATAATCCGGGAGCCTTATGCTCCCGGATGGGAGGAGCGCTTATTGCGAGTAGGTGTGTCCCTGGGGCAGCGGAATAACGGAATCGGCTGTCTTGATATTGGTTGGCCACAGAACGGTGGTTCCATCGGGCGTGTACTGAATTACACTCGGTGTCGAGCGTTCGTTCTGACCGGACATCGGTGTGCCCGCAGGATAGAATTTCACACCATAACCCTGAACCGTTCCACCAGGTGCAATGTCGGTTGCAAGCGCGGCTTTGCGCAGGGATTCCGGGTCTGTACCGCCAAAATCGCGAATGGCGCGCGGCAGTACATCGGAGAACAGAATCCAGGACTGGTTGAAGCCCATCCAGACATTGGTTTCCGCATAATCTATGCCGGTTTTTTCCTTGTAACGGCGGACGACTTCCTTGGTGATGTCGCCAAGGCCGGGCGCCAGCGTGTCGCCGTTGAGCAGCTGAGCGGCAACCGGATCCACATCCATGATGTAATTCGCGTCTTCACCCACGAGTTCGTGCAGTTTCACGGGGTTTGCATATCCTGCGCCATGGCCGATGAGCGCTTTCCAGCGCAGTCCCTGTTCTTTGGCTTGCCGCAGGAAAAGCGCGATATCGGGGGCGTAACCAGTGTGCAAAATCACATCGGGCTTGGCGCGGCGCAGCTTTGAAACCATGGGAGACAGGTCAGTGGCGCTGATGGAATAACCTTCGTTGAGCACGATTTTCATGCCGGCGCCGGCACAGGTCTTCTCGTTAGCCTGAGCGATGCCGGAACCATAGGGCCCGTCTTCATGAATGATGGCAACTTTCAGCTCGGATGCAGGGATGCCGAATTTGGATTCCGAAATTTCCGACAGAAACTTGCAGGACGCTTCGCCATATTGATCCGAATGGACTTGAGGCCGAAATACATATTGCAGATTGCGATCTTTGAAGACCGCAGAGGACACGCAGACATTGGCCCACATGAATTTTTTTGCACTGTCCACTTTTGCGGCCATCGGGACACACTGGGCGCTGGAATAGACGCCCATGATGAGGTCCACCTTATCGTCATTCAGAAGACGCTCGGCTGCGTTGATTGCGACATCGACTTTTGACTGCGCATCCACATTGACCGGTATAAGCTTGCGTCCTTCGATGCCCCCCTTTTCGTTGATCATGTCGATTGCAATCTGTGTGCCGATCGAAGCATTGATCGATCCTGCGCCGGCAAACGGCCCTGTCTGATCATAGATGACACCGATCTTGATATCTTCAGCATAACTGGCGGCGCTGGAGAGCAACAAAACAGCAGCGCCCGCCAAAAGCCGACGAATTTGGAAATGGTTCACGACGTTTCCTCCCACATGTGTGAATCATTCAATTTTGTTTGGCTTCCCCCTTTTGACAGAAGCCGGTTGCATCTTGCCAATCTTATGCTAGCCTGTAAATGAAATTCTATTTCACACAATGAAATTGGGAGGAAAGATGGGAAAAGTCGCTTTCGTTGGGCTTGGTGCTATGGGTGGTGGCATGGCCTCGAATATTGCCCGCAAGGGTATCGCTCTTACGGTTTATGACATTCAGCCGGCCAGTGTGGCACGTGTTGCCGAAGCGGGGGCGACGCCCGCGAAATCGTTGATCGAGGCTGTTGCCCAGGCAGATGTTGTGTTTACAATGTTGCCCGCAACGCAGCATGTGCTTGATGTGGTGACGGGTCCAGATGGTGTTCTCAACAACATGGCCCCGGGCGGGCTGCTCATCGATATGAGCACCATTGCGCCCCACGGCACTGACAAGTTGATTCGTGCCTGTGCCGAAAGGGGAATACGATTCATGGACGCGCCGGTCGGTCGTCTGGCTAGTCACGCTGCAGCTGGCAAGTCGATGTTCATGGTGGGGTGTGACGATGAAAACGACTTCGCGGTCGCCAAACCACTCTTTGATGCCATGGGAGATACGATCATTCGTTGTGGCAAGCCTGGTAGTGGTATCCGGGTCAAGCTGGTCAACAATTTTCAGGTCTTGAGCATTGCGGAGATTACAGCCGAGGCAATTGTCCTCGCCGCCAAGCTTGGTCTCGATATCGATATCGTCAAGCAAGTCAATGCGCAAACGACAGCCACGAACGGACAGATGCAGGTGAACTTTGCCACCAAGTCTCTTGCTGGCGACATAGAGCCGGGCTTTACCTTTGATCTGTCGCACAAGGACATGACGCTGGCTCTGGAGGCTGCGGCACAGGAGCGTCTGGGTCTGCCGGTAGGTGCTGCCGTACATGCGGTTTATGGCTCGGCGCGTTCTGGCAAATATGCCGGTAAGGATTTCAGCGCGCTACTCGATTACGCTGCTGATCTCGCTGGTATTGAGCCTCCACGGCTGAAAAAGCAGAACTAGCACTCTCCGCTACAGAGGCACGGCCAGAAAAAGGTAGCCGTACGAATGACAGATTTGATTTCTGAAAGCGCGAGGCGTCTCTTCGCGCAATACCTTGTCGCGCCCGATGACAAGGACAGTTCATGGGATCCCGCCCTATGGCAGGCGGTCGAAGAAGCTGGCTTTCCCCTGGCGCTTCTGTCGGAAGAAGAGGGAGGCTTTGGCCTCGAAGCGGAAGATGCCTTCGGTTTGCTCCACATTGCTGCGGCTAACTGTGTGGCACTTCCCCTCGGCGAAACCATGTTGGCCAACTGGGTGTTGGCGCAGTCCGGGTTGCCGCTGGCCGAAGGACCAGCAGCTATTGGCGCGTTATGCAGCGATAGAGCGGTTCCCTATGGGCGGCATCTGCAGACCCTTGTTACAGTCGCCGAGCAGGAACATGGTATTATCGTTTCGCGACACGATCTGGGGGGGTCTGCGCCAGACTGGCAGGATGGCGCCAATCTGGCGGGGGAACCCCGCGACCACCTGAAGGCTCTGGAAGGTGCTGGTGCGCCACAAGCAGCGCACACCACATTAGCGGCAGACACAATAGACGCGCTCGGTGCCCTTGTTCGCGTTCAGCAGATAGCGGGCGCATTGCACGCCGTGCTTGATATGACGGTACGGTATGCGGGCGAACGCGTTCAGTTCGGTAAGCCGATCGCGAAATTTCAGGCAATCCAGCAATATCTGGCTGTTATGGCGGGCGAAGTGGCGGCGGCGAATGCTGCCGCGTCTATGGCGGCGCAGGCGTTTCCTTTTGCAGTGCGGGATGCCCAAACTTTCGATCTGATCGTGGCTGCCGCGAAAATACGAGCGGGAGAGGCTGCTGGTAATGTCGCATCGCTCTCCCATCAGGTTCATGGGGCTATCGGATTTAGCCAGGAATACGGATTGCATCCCTTGACCCGCCGTCTGTGGTCATGGCGCGACGAATATGGTCGCGAGATGGATTGGGCAGGCAAAATCGGCAGCGTGGCGTTTGAACAGCCATCCGGTCTTTGGCCTTTCGTGACAAAACTGCAATCGGACTTTTTCTGATGACGGCACTCGATTTTTCACTCACTTCTCCAACAGTCGATCATGCCGCATTGCGCGCGGAGGTCCGTGCCTTTCTTGCAGACGCCATGCCCGAAAACTATGGTCCGTCGGAGCGTGCGCGCTCGTGGACGGGTTTCGACGCAACATTCAGCCGCAAGCTTGGCGCACGTGGTTGGATCGGCATGACCTTGCCGGTTGAATACGGGGGGCACGGTCGCAGCGCTGTCGAGCGGCACATTGTTGTCGAGGAACTGCTTGCCGCTGGCGCGCCGGTTGCCGCACACTGGATTGCTGACCGCCAAAGTGCGCCCATGATCCTGCACAATGGTACAGAAGAACAACGTCGAACGATCCTTCCACGTATCGCAGCCGGTGAGTGCTTTTTCTGCATCGGGATGAGCGAACCGGACAGTGGTTCAGATCTCGCTTCGGTTCGCATGCGTGCGGAGCGAACGGATGACGGCTTCCGCCTGACCGGAACCAAATTGTGGACGACCTATGCCCATGAGGCGCACTTTATGATCGTCTTTTGCCGCACAGGTACGGCGGATGATCGGCATGGCGGCATGAGCCAGTTTCTGGTCGACATGAGCCTGCCCGGTATTCATGTCAGGCCGGTACTCGACATGGCAGGTGAGCATCATATCAACGAAGTGAATTTCGACGGTGTGGTCCTTCCCAGTAGCGCGCTTCTGGGTACGGAAGGAGCCGGATGGTCTCAAGTGATGTCCGAGCTATCGTTCGAGCGTTCAGGTCCGGAACGTTTCCTGTCCTCCTTTGTGCTGGTCGATGAAATGATGCGCTCTATCGAGCGCCCTGCCGATCCGGCTTCCGAACGGGCCATAGGCCGTATGACTGCGCATCTGATGGTGCTTCGCCACATGTCGCAGTCAATCGCGGTCAGACTGGCCCGGAGCGAGAAGCCTGACCTCCATGCTGCGGTGGTCAAGGATCTGGGGGCGTGCTTTGAACAGGATATCCCAGAAATTGCCCGGACATTGGTTGATCCGAACCGTGCAGATGCTGAATTCAATGCAACATTGGATCGGTTGAGGATGGCCGCTCCCAGCTTTTCGTTACGAGGGGGAACGCGGGAAGTATTGCGTGGCATCATCGCACGCGGTTTGGGACTTAGATAGGAGGACATGATGGAAGAGCTGGTAAAATCCAGTCGCGATGACTTTGGGGTTGTCACCTTGACGTTGAATGACCCTGCCAGTCGCAATGCCATTTCCGGTCTGCCTATGGTCGAGGCGCTGCTCGCGGCGCTCGCTGAGGTGGAAGCAGATGCAGCGGTACGCGCGATTGTGCTGACGGGTTCGGGCACTGCCTTTTCGTCGGGCGGCAATATTAAGGCCATGGGGGAGGGGCAGGGGCTGGTCGATGCGGTTCCCGCGCGTACGCGCCTGAATTATCGCACCGGCATTCAGCGCTTGCCGCTGGCATTCGAAGCGCTAGAATTGCCCGTCATAGCGGCCATCAACGGTCCCGCTATTGGTGCAGGATGCGATCTCGCCCTCATGTGCGATATTCGCGTTGCGGGGCAGTCGGCAAAATTCGCGGAAAGCTTTGTCAAACTGGGCATTGTACCGGGCGATGGTGGAGCGTGGCTCTTGCCGCGCGTGGTCGGCTTTGCCAAGGCGAGCGAAATGGCCCTGACAGGCGATCTGATCGCGGCAGATGAAGCGCTGAAAATCGGACTGGTATCTCGTGTCGTCGAGGATGACGACTTGCTAGCGACTGCGACGGCAATTGCACGACGAATTGCGGCCAATCCGCCTCATGCCGTGCGGATGACAAAACGGCTGCTGCGGCAGGCGTCTGGCCAAAACCTCACGTCTTTCCTGGAAGTCTCTGCCGCTATGCAGGCGATTGCGCATCATACCGATGATTACCGCAGCGCACTCGGCGCCATGCTGACATCGGGCGGAAGGAAATAATGATCATGACACCGACCGCAAATGATGCTGGACCCCTCTCTGGGCTCCGTGTCCTTGATCTCAGCCGCGTGCTGGCCGGACCATGGGCAACACAGATTCTTGGCGATCTTGGTGCCGACGTCGTGAAGATAGAAAAGCCGGGTCAGGGCGATGACACGCGCACGTGGGGGCCGCCATGGCAGGAAACTAAAGAAGGTTCACTGTCTGGGTATTTTCTCGCCTGTAACCGCAACAAGCGGTCCCTTGCCGTTGATATTGCCACGCAGGAGGGAGCCGACATTGTGCGCCAGCTTGCCGGGGAATGCGATATCGTTGTCGAGAACTTCAAGGTTGGCGCATTGGCACGGTATGGGCTCGATTACGAGAGTCTGCGCGAAATCAATTCGCGTCTCATATACTGCTCGATCACGGGGTTCGGGCAGTACGGACCTTATGCCGAACGGGGCGGTTACGACTTTCTTGTACAAGGCATGGGCGGGCTGATGAGTATAACCGGCCCTGAAAGCGGCGAGCCCACCAAGGTCGGCGTACCGGTCGTTGATCTCTTCACAGGTCTTTATGCGGTTGTCGCCATCCAGGCGGCGTTGCGTCATCGCGACAGGACGGGCGAGGGACAGTCTATCGACTGCGCTCTTCTGGATTCATCAGTAGCGGTTCTTGCCAATCAGGCCATGAATTGGCTCGTTGGTGCACATGTTCCCAAACCGATGGGTAACGGTCATCCGAATGTCGTGCCGTACCGCACCTTTGCCGCAGCGGATGGCCATTTAATTGTAGCGATCGGCAATGATGGACAGTTCCGGGCCTTCTGCCGCCTGATCGAGCGCGAGGATCTCGCTACAAACCCGGACTATCTGAACAATGCCGAACGCGTGAAGCACCGCACTGTGTTGGAAAAGATTCTGGAGGCGGAAATCGCACGTTATAAAAGTGCCGATCTGCTGGTGAAAATGAACGAAGCAGGTGTTCCGGGTGGACCGATCAATCGTATCGATCAGGTCTTTGCCGATCCGCATGTCAAAGCACGTGAAATGGTGGAAACACATAGTTTGGCGCAAGGCCAAACCGTAGAGCTGACCCGGTTTCCGGCGCGACTTTCGGCTAGTCCCGCAGCTATCCGAAGTGTGCCGCAGCATCTGGGCGCGAGTAGCGCCGAGATCCTCACTGACATGGGCTTTGATGCACACTCCATCGAAAATTTGAACGAAAAAGGTGTGGTGGGTCTACCACGCGCCGCAGTTATGCGGGAAGAGGTCTGATGATGACGAGTTATCCAGAAGCGCGATTTATCATTGACGGCGTCGAGCGTCCCACCGGTTCCCACGGGATCGCCCCAGTCATCGATCCGGCATCGGAGGAGATCTTGGCGCAACTGCCGCAAGGCGGACAACAGGAGGCGCTGGAAGCAGCAAGAATCTCCGCACAGGGTTTTGCAGAATGGTCGTCAATCGTTCCCTTGGAGCGCGCAAAGATCATGCGCCGCGCTGCAGGATTGATGCGTGAAAATGAGGACTATGCCGCACGTACGCTTACACTTGAACAGGGCAAACCGCTCGCACAAGCTCTTGGAGAATGGCGTGCTTCCGCCGATCTTCTCGAATGGTATGCGGATGAAGGGCGTCGCGCCTATGGGCGACTGATACCCGGAAGGGCTCCCGGTATGACCCTCTCGGTTCACAAACGTCCGGTGGGGCCGGTCGCCGCATTCGCGCCATGGAACTTCCCTGCGTGGACCGTAATGCAGAAGGTAGCGCCTGCACTGGCTGCGGGTTGCTCCGTGGTGATAAAACCTTCGGAGGAAACACCGGCAACGGCTTGGCTAATCACGCGGGCGCTTCTGGATGCAGGATTGCCACCGAAAGCGATCAGCGTTATCTGGGGGAAACCCGGGGAAATCGCTTCTGCGCTGATAGCCGCGTCCGAAATCCGAAAAATATCGCTGACCGGTTCCGTTCGCGTAGGGCGCATTTTGGCTGCGGAAGCTGGGCATCAGCTGAAAAAGGTAACGATGGAACTTGGGGGGCACGCCCCGGTGATTATTGCTCGCGATGCCGACTTGTCACGCGTGGTGCCCCTCGCAGCTGAATGGAAGTACCGCAACGCCGGTCAGGTCTGCGTTTCTCCAACGCGGTTTCTCGTCGAAAAGCCGCTCTACGAGAGCTTCGTAGCGGATCTGGCATCGGCCGTCAGTTCGATTAAAGTTGGTCCAGGAAGCGATAGCGAAACGACCATGGGGCCGCTAGCCACACGAAATCAGTTCAATAGTATTGTCGGATTGGTAGAAGACGCAACATCTCTTGGCGCAAAAGTTGCCACTGGTGGTGAACGAGTTGGCAATCGCGGTTTCCTCTTTCAACCTACTGTTCTCGCAGACATGACGCCATCGATGCGCGCCATGAACGAGGAGCCTTTTGGGCCGCTCGCGCTTGTCATGCCGGTGGACACAATTGATGACGCACTAAAGGAAGCCAATCGTTTGCCCGTTGGACTTGCTTCCTATGCGTTTACGGATAGCAAGAAAACGGCGAACAGAATTGCGACAGGCATCAAGGCCGGCATGCTGGGACTCAACCACTTCGCGCTAGCTATTCCCGAAACACCGTTTGGCGGAGTGAAAGACAGTGGTTTCGGATCTGAAGGCGGTGTTGAAGGAATGGAGGCTTATATGACGCCATTTCTGGTTTCCGAGGTTTAAAGTCCAGGAACCAACGCTGTTATCGTTCACAGCGTTGGCTAGTCTATATCGGTTTTGGTCTACCTTAATGATCTACTTTACATGAAGCTAAGTCAGGTAAAGTAGATCAGGAGATGAAGTGGACACTGAACGTTTAAGCTGCCGTCGTCGAAAATATTGACTGGCAATCAGCACATCACCCAATATAGAGGTCGGCGATTTGAGTCCTTTCAAGGCGTTACGGATTATTTTTGCCTCACCGCTATTGCAAACTCATCATTGAATTGCTTACCGCTTTGACGACAGCTGAGAAAACACCTGCCTTAAGCGGGAAATCGTGAGTGAAGGATATTAACTCTGCGGACGATATGGATCGGGCGTGCCAGGCTTGATCGGCGGATACTGAACAAGCGATTTCTCGAATTGCGCAACAACATCCATCGCAGGTCCAGCGTTCCAGGTGTTGCGAAGTGCGGTCTCGGGATACTCTTCCTTGGGGTCCGTGATGAGATCAAAAGCCTTTGGCTGTCCAAGCTTTGTTGGCGGCGTCCACCAATCCCGTTGTTCATCGTAAAAGACCAGCTTCCAGTTTCGCCATTTAACGCCTTCCAGGCGATCAGCAACATAAATCGGGAAAGATTCTCGGCTGGATTTCTCTGTTTTGCCGAGCATGAAGTCGCTCTGGTCCACGCCGTCGATAGCGCGGTCGTCGGGCACCTTTGCTCCTGCAATTCTCGCAAATGTTGTGAATGTATCGACTTCGTGGACGATCTCGTCACTAACTCTGCCGGCCTTCACATGTCCCGGCCACCGCATGATAAAGGGAACGCGCAACGAACCCTCCATATGAGTGAAATAATAGCCTCTCCACGGTCCTGAGGAGCCTTGCCATGGCCAGGTCGCTTCCGGGCCGTTATCACTTGTGAAGACAACGATCGTGTTATCGCTTATTTTCAGGTCGTCGACTGCATCGAGCAGTTCGCCGACATGGGCGTCCATTTCTGCAAGCGAATCCGGAAAATCGCCAAAGCCGGTACTGCCGGTAAACTTCGGGCTTGGCAGGGTCGGAAAGTGAACGAGCGTATAAGGAACATATGCATAGAATGGCTTGTTTGCTGCAACACTGCTCTTCATGAAATCTATAGTGTGGCGGGTGACTTCGGTATCGATTAGCCGCCGCTGTTCGAGATCGTAAACAGCAAGCTCATTCGATTTTTGGCCTTTCACCCCTTCCATAATATGTTCACTCGGAATTCCCGCTTGCTGCGCTTGTTGCGAAGACGGCCAAAACGCCTCGTCCGTTGTACGAGGAATGCCGTACCATTGATCGAAGCCTTGATCATTCGGAAGGCGACCTTGCTCGCTGCCAAGGTGCCATTTGCCGAAGGCACCGGTGGCATACCCAGCTTCCGAGAGCGTCTCGGCAATCGTGACCTCCCATTGCGTGAGCCCTTCCAGTCCGCCGCCAATCGGTATGGAATGAGTGCCTGAGCGGATCGAAAACCGACCCGTCATGATAGCCGAGCGGCTTGGCGTGCACTGCGCCTCGACATTGTAATTCGTGAGCCGCAATCCTTGCGCAGACAGAGCATCAATGCGCGGTGTCGCAGCCCCTCGAGTGATGCCGCCGCCGTAAACCCCCAGCTCGCCATAGCCGAGATTATCCATCAGGATGAAAAGAATATTGGGTTTCTCAGTCGGTTGACTCTGAGCCGAGACGGGGGACGCTGCAACCCCAGCAAACATCGTAGCAGCGAGCAGATTACGCCACATTGACGGCCTTCCTTTTCCTTTGGGCCTAGCATGCAAGAAATGCGCTTCTATTAAAGTACGTAACGGTAAATTGGATGAATTTTACTGATTGGCCATAAGTAAATGTTGCGCACCTAAACAACTCTAGTATCCTGATAAAGACTGATCGGGAGGGAAACGATGATCAGACGCTTCAAGGGCTTATTCTTAACAAGCGTGGCTTTGCTGACAACGCATTCCGCTTACGCGGACGAGGGCGGCGTTAGCTTCTGGCTTCCCGGCCTTTACGCAAGCTTTGCAGCGGTGCCGGCAGAGCCCGGTTGGTCCTTTGCTACAGTTTATCTTCACCCTTCCGTTAGTGCGGGCGCAAGCGAAGCTTTTCCGCGCGGAGGAGATGGGCGGGTTGATCTTGGCGTCAGGGGCCGAGGCGACCTTGTCGCATTCGGACCGACTTACACCTTTGTCCAACCCTTATGGGGTGCGCAGTTCGCAGTCAGTCTTCTTGCTGTTGCGGGACGCAACAATGCCTGTGTGGACGCCACCCTGACCGGACCGCTTGGGCGTCATATTTCTGGAGAACGCTGTGACAGCAAAACAGCATTTGGCGATCTCTTGCCCCAAGCCACACTGAAATGGAACGATGGGGTCGATAACTATCTTGCCTATATCACAGGCGACATTCCCGTAGGATCATATGATCCTGACCGGCTTGCCAACTTAGGGATTGGCCATGGCGCGATTGATGGCGGTCTCGGCTATACTTATTTCAATCCATCAACGATGCGCGAGTTCTCGATCGTCGGTGGCTTAACCTATAATTTCAAGAACACCGATACCGATTATCAAAATGGCGTCGATGCTCATATCGACTGGGGTGCGTCGCAATTTCTAAACGAGCATGTCTATGTCGGCGTTGCTGGATATGCCTATCAGCAGATCACAGGTGATCGCGGGGATGGTGCGACGCTTGGTGATTTTAAATCGCGCGTCTTCGGCTTCGGCCCGCAAATTGGCTACAACATCGACGTCGGTGAAAAAACCTCTGCTTTCATCAACCTCAAAACCTACTTTGAATTTGGTGCCACAAATCGACCTCAGGGGTGGAATATCTGGGCAACGCTTGCTTTCTCGCCCCGTGCCGCGAAGAAAGCCGAGTGACCGTTCGATTCGAAGCTTATACGTGGTAATCGTGCCTTTTAATGGCAGGTTTTCTTGATGGTACCGCCTTCAAACTGCAAATCAATCAAATCATTTCCTTGTTGCCGTTCAGTTCTTCCTTGAAGTATCACTTTGACAGACACTTTGGTGTCAGTTCTGCGGTGGTAAAGCATCGCTTAGCAGATATTAACAGCTATTAATTATGGAAGCCCGCGCTGGGAATTATAACAATTCTTGACTGACAATCAGAGCGCTTAGGAAGTGAATTACTGTTTGGTGTCACTTATGTTTGTTTCTGTGCAAACCGCTAGTCCTTCACTTGATATCCGAGGCGTTTTGAGATTTTGCGTGCCGCCTCAATAGTTCTCATTATTTGCTCTTCCGTCGGCGTTGCGCCGATTGACTGCACCATGTCAACAATGCCGGTTGCGCCACATACCATGCCCGATGCGTCGAACACTGGGCTTGCAAGCGTGTTCAATCCGAGAGCAGTTTCATGAGGTGCAACTGCCCAACCCTGACGCCGGATCTCGACGAATTCCTTTTCCAAAATGGCGGGTTCAATGATCGTTGAGGGCGTGAAGGCCTGGAGCTGCCCCGCGAGTACGCGGGATTGAAAGGCCTCGGACGAAAATGCTGCAGCGACCTTACCTTGCGCAGAGCTATGAAACGACAACAGCGATCCAACGCGCACGCCAATTTCAATCGGTGAGCGACCGGGAACCGTCGCGATGACCAGCATCCCGTCCGGCGTCAGCTGAGAAGCGACGGCCGAATGGCCAAGCGCATCACGCAGTTCGAGAAGTGGATCGTAGGCGGCGTGCACCATGCCTGCGTTATCAGACACGGATTGGACCAATGAAACCAGTCTGTGACCGACTTCATATCGCTCGGAATCCTCATGCTGAAATACATAGCCCTGGCGCACGAGGGTCTGCAGATGTCGATGAATACGGCTTTTGCTGGTACCCAATGCCTTCGCAAGACTGGTCACGCCGACACCCTTTGCGGTGCGCACGACCTCCTCCAATACCTGCATTGTTAGAACTACTGATTGGAGGTTACCGCCGTCTTTTTCCTCGTCATCAACCATGCCAGATCCTCAATCGATGTTCCTTGCGCGTTTATACAGAGCGATTCTCATCGTGAAAACAACTGTGACAGGGAATGTTGGTGGCTCCGCCGGGTTCCTGTCTCCTATGCGTTTTCCGTTCCTCCCGCCCACAAGCGAACGGTCGTCCAATCATATCGCTTGACACTGATAACCGATTGAGTGATAAAAATCAGAACAAAGTTCCGCTGAACGGAACAATGAGATTCCGCGAACAGCGTTCTCAAAATGACGCCGGGCCCGATCAGCTTGGATTTCAGCTGACGTAGTCTTTTGAATGAGGAGGATGAAATGACGACCGCTGATACAGCCGCCGATGAGCTTCACCATCAGATCAATGATATTCTGCGGGGCGGCGTTGATCCGCATGTCCATAGCGGTCCATCGATTGCTCCGCGGGCTCTGGACCATATCGAACTGGCCCGGCAGTTGTCAGAGGCCGGCTTCATCGCTGCGGTTACCAAGGACCACGACTATTCCGGTGTCGTGGCGGCGCAGTTGATCCGAAAACACCACCCGGAACTCCCAACGCAGATCTATTCAAGCATTGTGCTCAACAATGTGGTTGGCGGGCTTAACCCCTATGCGGTCGAGCATACCGCAGCACTAGGCGGGAAAATCGTGTGGCTTCCCACACTGGCCGCAGAAAACCATCTGCGATGGGAAAAGACATCCGGCTGGGCGCACCCAGCCTCCACCCAAAAAATGCGCCCGGCAACTGCCGTTCCGCTTTTCGATGCTCGCGGCAGAATGCTTCCCGAACTTCTCGATGTCCTTGATGTTATTGCGGCCAACGACATGGTGCTTGCAAGCGGCCATATCCATGTTTCGGAAACCAAAGCTGTTTTCGCAGAAGCACTGAAGCGCGGCGTCAAACGTCTGGTCTTTACTCATCCCGAAGACATCGTTGGCGCAACACCAGAGGATGCCCGCGAGATTGCCGACATGGGTGCCTATGTCGAACATTCTCTGGCCTTCTTCCTCGACGGTTCGAAATTCCAGACCCGGGACAGGCAGGATTTCCGGGCGCATATCGATGCCGTCGGTACGTCTCGCACCATTCTTTGCTCGGACCTTGGACAAGTTGGAACCTATAGCCCTCTGGAAGGCTTCCGTCGCGGCGTCGCGACCTGCCTGGAGCTTGGCTACCGGCATGGAGACATTCACGACATGGTGGCCCAGAACGCTGCCGACGTTCTCGGACTGAACGGCTGAGCAATCGATTGCTCCAGCCAGCCCTGACAAAGAGGATCAGGGATAGCAATTGCCTAGGGAACAGCCGGTTGCAATGAGACCCGGCTTTGGGAGGACAACATGTTTCAATGGTATCGCGAGCTCAATGCTCCCGAACGAAAGACCTTTCACGCTTGCTATGTCGGTTGGGCAACGGATGCTCTCGACACACAGCTCTTCAGCTTCCTGATCCCGACACTTGTAGCGTTGTGGGCAATTACCAACAGCGAGGCTGGCTGGCTTGGAACATCGGCTCTGATCTCCTCGTCAATCGGTGGATGGATCGCCGGTATCATGTGCGACCGCATCGGCCGCGTGACTGTCATGAAGATCGCTATTGCCTGGTTCACTGTCTTTACGATTGCCAGTGGCTTCGCCAATTCTTACGAGCAATTGCTTGTTGCCCGCATTTTGTCAGGCATCGGCTTTGGGGGCGAGTGGGCAGCTGGCGCGGTGCTGATGGGCGAAGTGATCCGACCTGCCTATCGCGGCAAAGCTGTTGGCAATGTGCAAAGCGCTTACGCTGTGGGCTATGGCTTCGCGGCGTTGCTGTCGTCAGTCCTGTTTGCGACCATGCCGCCTGAAAATGCCTGGCGCTGGATGTTCTGGATCGGCGCGCTCCCGGCATTTTGGGTGTTCTGGGGTTTGCGTGGCGTGGAGGAACCCGAAGTCTTTCTCAAGACCCGCAAGGCGCTTGCTGACCGTGGAGAGAAAATCAGTCCATTTGTGATTTTCCACCCCCGCTATCTGAAGACAACGATCCTGTGCTCATTGCTGGCGCTTGGCATTCAGGGTGGAGGGTTTTCAATCCTGATCTGGCTGCCGACCTTTCTCAAGTCGCATTACCAGATTTCGTCGGTCACTGTGGGTTACTACGTCTTTGTCATGACCTTCGGCTCGTTCGTCGGCTATATCGTGGCCGCCTATCTCTGCGATCTGATCGGCCGACGTCGCAATTTCTTCCTGTTCACAGTGCTGAATTGGATCATCATACCTATCTTTCTTTATACCCCACCAATGGGGGCACTTTCCCTCGTCATAAATTTCATGTTGGGCTTCTCGCTGCTTGGAATCTATGCCGCGCTTGGACCCTACTTCACGGAGCTTTTCCCCAATACCATTCGCGGTAACGGACAGGCGTTTTGCTACAATTTCGGTCGTGCAGCGGGGGCGTTCGGCCCGGCGATTGTGGGTATGCTGGCAACTGGCAGCTTCCTGCCGCTACGCGACGCAATGGCGTTGTGCGCCATGCTGGCCTACATCTTCGTGCTTATGGCCGTAGCGCTTCTTCCCGAAACTAACGGTCGCGACTTGAGCTTCGAGGAAGACCAGCCTCTTGTGGGAAAAGAAGCCGGTGCTGTCGGCAACTCCCCTGAAACACAAACAGTTTGAGGACGTGTCAGGTGAAAACGCCTTCAGATAGACCCCAACCAAGCCTACGGTCCCGTATCCGAAACGGTGAATTGCTGATCGGCAGTTTCATCAAGACGCCCGCGCCGCATATCGTTGAGATTTTGGGTTTTGCGGGTCTCGATTTCGCGGTCGTCGATCAGGAACACGCCCCGATCAGCATCGCCCAAATGGATATTCTGGCGCTCGCCGGACGTGCTGCCGGTCTGCCTCTTCTCTCTCGTCGGTGGGGTAACTCCACCGACTGGATTGCGCCACTTCTCGATCTCGGCCTTGAAGGTGTCATGGTGCCTCATGTCATGGATGCGGCGCAGGCTGCCGCAGTCTGTGATGCTGTCCGCTTTTCCCGGGGCAAACGCGGCCTTTCTCCTTCGCCACGCGCAGGCAACTATGGCGGTTACGGCATCGCCGAATATCGAGCCCATTGTGATGCGCAAAACGTGGTGATGGCGCAAATCGAAGATCAAGCAGCGCTCGACCGGCTGGACGAAATCGCCCAAGACCCGGATGTCGATGTGCTTTTCGTCGGTCCCGCCGATCTGTCGCAATCCATGGGGGTGGGTTTTCCGTCGACGGAACTTGATACGGCTATCGAAAGGGTTATCGACGCTGGTAAGAAGGCCGGCGTTGCTGTCGGGCTGTTTGTCGGTAGCGCCGCCGATGTGCCGCGCTGGCACAAGCTTGGCGTCTCCGTTTTCGTGTGCGGATCAGATCAGTCGCTGTTGCGTAAATCAGCAGCGCAAATGCTGGCGACAGCTAGGGAATGAAAGGAAATCTGATGTTCAAGGACAAGGATCCACGGGCGGACCTTTTTGCTGCCGCGTCCAAACCGAACCCCACCGGTCTTATCGCCGAAGAACAGGTGGCGGAGTTTTATAACTCGTCCCCTGATCATACGACTCCCGGCGAACGCACATGGTTCTTGCGTGGATGCAACTTTGTTCTCGCCTATTCCGAGCTTGAACGGGGAACGGTAATCGCACGCGAAGCCCAAGCCGACGAGTATGTCCTTTATCTCGCAGATCAGAAGCACACCGCCACGGTCGAATGGAATGGGGTGACAACAGAGGTGGCAGGCAACTCTATCGCATTTATTCCACCGGGCGACAGCCGCATCACCTTTCCTATGGGCGGAACCGCGGTGCGGCTCTTCACAGTCGCTTCTAAAGACCTCGTAGCGATGGCGCCAAATGCGCACGCTTACGACACGCCCCGCGGCCACATTCCACCCTTCCAGTCCTGGCCCGAGCCTGCTGGCGGCTGGAAAGTACGCTCCTATTCATTGGACGTTCCCGATGAACCGGGCCGCTTTGGTCGAATTTTTCGCTGCACGACATTCATGGTCAATGCTCTGCCGGCTCAGATTGGCCCACGCGATCCTGCAAAGATGTCACCGCATCATCACGATGATTTCGAACAATGTTCCTTGGCGGTGGCTGGCCGCTTCACTCACCATTTGCGCTGGCCTTGGACTACGGACATGAAAGATTGGCGACAGGACAAGGCAATCGAGGTCGGATCGCCTTCGGCGCTCGTCATTCCGCCTCCGGTCATTCACACGACCAGAGCGACGAGCGAAAACCAGAACGACCTGGTGGATATTTTTTGCCCGCCTCGGATGGATTTTTCGCTCAAAGCCGGTTGGGTCCTCAATGCGGACGACTATCCGCTACCGCACAATGAGAGCTGAGGAACGTATTCCCGGTATGTTTACCTTTCATCCTGGAAAGGGTGGAGGGCGGCAAAAAGAAATGGAAAGTCATGGCAAACGCGCGACTGGAAACGCGGATTGGTTCAGTTCTGTTGAAGAACCCGGTCATCGCAGGATCGGCTGAACACCTGATTGACGCTGATGGCGTTCGACGCGCAATCAAGGCGGGAGCGAGCGCGGTTGTCGTCAAATCCACCAATGAATCTCATGCCGCCCGCTTGCAGTTACAACAGGCCGAATATGCGGTCCTTGATGAAAACTGGGAGCGTATCGCCTGGAACGCAGCAGCTCCGCGTAATGCGTTTATCGCCTGTCGTTCCGGTCTCACCCCCCAACCCTTCGACGCTTGGCTTGAACAAACTGCCCGGCTTGATCATGAAGCTAGCAAGGATGACGCTGTCGTTGTCGCGAGCATAATTCTCGCCGATCTAGAATACTCCGTCACCATGGCAAAGCAGATAGAAGCCGCAGGCGTGCGCGTGCTGGAACTCAACATAGGCACACCTTACGCCAGTCAGGCGGCGAAGGGCGCGGTATCTACCGAACTCGATCCGGCGCGCATTAGACACATCGTCGATACTGTGCGTTCGGCCATATCCATTCCGCTCTGGATAAAAATCACCGGACAAAGTGAGCGTGTGCCAGATCTTGCCGAGGCAGCCTTTGACGCGGGCGGTGATGCTGTGGTGATGGCGGGACGACTTCTTGGACTGATTCCCGACCTCGAAACACACAAACCTGTCCTCGACACAACACTTGGGGTTGGAGGAACCTGGCATTTGCCGATGACCTGTCATTGGCTCGCTCTTACCCGTCAGAAGCTTGGCAACGATAAGCCTTTGATTGGCACAAATGGCGCTCAGTCCGGCCTCGATATAGCGCGGATGATGTTGGCGGGCGCTTCCGCCATCGAAATGTCGTCGCAGGTCATGCTCCGCGGATTCGGTGTGTTAACGAACGCAGTGGCGGAGCTTGAGGATTATCTGAAGCGGAAGGGATCAACGGCGCAAGAACTCGTCGGCAAAGCCGCCGACAACCGCAAGACTTTCGCACAGATGCAGGAACGTCGGGACAATTGGCGCAATCATATCCCACGGTGATCCGCCCACACATTGACGCAAACGCAAAGGGGAGAGTAAGCGTGACACAAGCGATATACACCGCCGACGAAAAGAAGCTTTTTCAGCGAATTACCTGGCGGATCGTGCCGCTCGTCGTCTTTATTTATCTAATCGCGATTATTGACCGCGCCAATGTAGGGTTCGCAAAACTGCAGATGGTGTCCGCACTGGACATGACAGAACAACTCTATGGACTTGCTTCGTCTTTGTTCTTCATAGGCTATCTGGCGCTTGAAATTCCAAGTGCTTATGCGGTCAACCGTTTTGGCGCACGGCTGTGGCTGGCGCGAATTCTTTTGACCTGGGGACTTTTGACGATTGCGACGGCTTGGGTGACGTCGGGTAGCCTTTTCGCCGCCTTCCGATTTCTGATCGGCTGTGCAGAGGCGGGAGCCTATCCCGGGATAATCTATTATTTCACATTATGGTTTCCTAAAGAATATCGAGCTCGGGTTCTTGGCTTTTTGACCTTGGGTAGCGCCTTTGGCAACCTGTTTGGTTCACTGGTCAGTGGGTTCTTGCTCGATCTCGATGGCTTTCTTGGCTTCGCCGGATGGCAATGGGTCTTTCTGGCCACAGGGCTTCCGGCGGTGCTGTTGACCCCTCTCGTACTTGTCAATCTGCCAAATGGACCCGACGATGCAAAATTCATTTCCACGTCGGAGCGAAAGTGGCTGCGGGAGCGGCTCGGGCAGGAAACACCAGATGGACAGCACGGCAATCCACTTGCGGTGATTTGGGACCGGCGAGTGCTTCTGCTCGCCCTCATCTACATGCTTATACTGGCGTCCCTCTATGGCGTAATATACTGGCTACCAACCGTAGTGCGTGGTTTTGGCGTATCAGGAACGGAAAATGGTCTTCTTAGCGCAATACCATGGATTATCGGAGCCTTTGCTCTGGTTGTGGTGCCACGTCATTTGCGTAAAGAAAAGACAGTGCTTACTGCAATGATCGCCATTTCGTGCCTCGGACTTATCTGCTTCTATCTCAGCACCACGCTCCCTCAGAACTGGATGCGTATGGTTGTGATGTCCATCGGCACGCCCTGCATATCACTGCTCTTTCCTTGTCTTTGGTTCCTGCCGTCACTAATCTTCTCCGGGCAGCGCGTGGCCATGGCAATCGCAGCGATCAGTACAATCGGTAATCTAGGCGGGTTCATTGCCCAGAATCTCATGCCGTGGGTTGCAGATGCGGTCGGGACGCCTGTCGCAGCTATGCTGGTACCGGCAAGTGCTTTAGCTCTGGTTGGATTGCTAGCGTCACTCATCAAGATCGCTGATTTTACAAACAGGCAGCCGGTTTTGGCGAAGGAGCGGCGGGCCGGAACTAACGAATGAGACTGCTAAGTCTCTGCAAAAAGATTAAAATCTCTGCACATTGAGTATGAAAACAACGGGCCACAGATTCACATTCTTTCAAGGCGAAGTGTTTAGACATCATGTTAAGTCGCTGCTTGATGAAGCCATTCGGAAAACTGTGCGCCGATGAGAGTGGATTTAATCGACTGATGCCGTAACAGATAGTACGATTTGTCGCTTCTGATCTTTAAATCGGGTAGGGGCGTGATAAGATCACCACGCTGAACGGCGTTCTCAGTCAACTCCAGAGCACAGAGAGCAATCCCATTGCCTTCGATAGCCGCCTGCTCCAATAAGGCGGTATCGCCAATTATGTGTCCGTTTCGGAAGTCCAGAGCCGCCAGATTAAGGCTTCCAGCTAATCTTGTCCATCCGCTGTAATCTCGATCGTGAAGCAAGGGAAAGCGCGCCAGATTTTCTACCGTTACTTGACCATGCTCGTTCAAAAATGAACGGGAACACATTGGGGTAAAAGTCAGATCCATTAGTGGTTCACAATAAAACCCAGGCCAGCTGTTCTCATGACCCCATTTTATCGCAATCTCTGTATTGCCAGAGAATTCCAGTTTCTTGTCGGAAAGATTTATCTGAAGTTTCAGGTCGGGATGTTCTAACAGAAATGATTTCAGGCGCGGTGCGAGCCACTTCGTTCCGAAGGCGGGTTCGACTTCGATTTCCAGACGCGTGTGGTTGGCATTTTGCCGAATTTTGCCGAATACATTTTCCAATGAGTTCAATGCTGAGTGAATATCGCTGTACAGTCTGTCTCCCGCTTCGCTCGCGTTAACGTTACGCGGCGATCTCTCAAATAGTACCACGTCAAGCTCGTCCTCGAGGCGTTTTATGCGGTGGCTCACAGCAGATTGAGTCAGATGCAGTTTCTCAGCCGCAGTTGAAAAGTTTCTGCATTGGAATACCGCGATGAACGTCTGAAGCAGTTCTATACTGGGAACTCTAAATGCCGTCATGATGATGTTCCGTCATGATCACTATGCTGGTATTTCGTTTCCCGTGAGTTTGAGAGGCGTCTAACCTCCTGTCTCTATCGACACTTCCAGAATCAGATTTCGTTTGATCAACAGGACAAAGAGACATGACGTTAAACTCGAACATCGGTAACGAATGGCAAAAAAAAGATGAAGCGACTTTGCGAATAGAGCTTGCCGCAGCGTTCCGTCTTGCGGTGCTGAATGACTGGCATGAAAGCGTGTCTAATCACTTCAGCCTTGCCCTCTCTGACGATGGTCGACGATTTCTCATGAACCCTCGCTGGCGTCATTTTTCTAGGGTTAAGTCTTGTGATCTGCTTGTCCTCAACGTCGATGATGAGCAAACGATGATGCGTAGTGATGCTCCAGATCCGTCGGCTTGGACGATCCATGGTTGCATACACGCCGCTCGTCCTGATGCCCGTTGCATCCTGCACGTTCATTCGACCTATGCGACTGCGCTTGCCGCTCTCGCTGATCCACGAATCAAGCCAATCGACCAGAATACGGCACGCTTTTTCAATCGCGTCGCTATCGACATTGATTTCGGTGGAATTGCGGACAATGTCGAAGAGGGTAAGCGGCTTGTTCAGGCGTTGGGGAACAAACGATCGATGATAATGGGCAATCACGGCATATTGGTAACTGCGGCGACGGTCGCCGAAGCCTATGATGAACTTTATTTTCTGGAGAAGTCCTGCAAAACGTTGATCCTGGCTTACTCCACAAATCAGCCGCTTAATATCATGCCTGATGAACTTGCCGAAAAAACCGCCCTGGAATGGGAAGATTACCGGGAAATGCCATTTGCTCATTTCTCCGAGATGTGTCGGCTTCTTGACGAGCGGGATCCATCTTACGCCCATTGAACGGTTCTGGCGGGTGTCCGTTGGAATTCGGACGCTAGGAATGAGGCAACATTGCTTCAAGCCGACGCGGTTAGTCCGGCCCATCGCTGATACATTGAGCCAGCGACGGGTCGGAGATCTATGAATTCTGTTCATCTTCCAATTCGTTGATGCGAAGGTCGTGCAGTTCCGCACCACGAAGCTGCATCAGCTTGGCGAGCCGCTTTGCAGTGTCACTAATTGCCCGACAGTGTTCATCGAAGTCCTCTTCGATGACGGCGCGATATGGTCCTGTTAAGCCGACAGCGTAAACCACCGGGGCGCGTGCAAGACGAATAGGAAATGCTATAGTTCCCAGACCAGCCACATGCTCTGCCAGATCAGTTGCAAAACCGCGTTCACGAATATCGGCATATTCCGCCAAAAGAGCTTCCGGGCCGATTTTCGTTTGATTTGTGAATTGCACCAGATTTCGAGTGAGGAGTTGCTGGATGGTTTCAGGTGACTGAAAGGCCATGATTGCTTTACCTGATGCGGTTGCATTGATAGGCATAGCCATGCCCGGCATCACATAGGTCCGAACCGGGGTGTCCGGAGCGACACACGTCACGGAACGAATGTCCTTGCCATCGAACTTTGATATAAACGCCGACTGACCGGTTTTCTCGGCTAATATTTGCAGTGGTTTTTGCGCCAGCGTCACAAGCCAGCCCGTATCGGGAGAGGTGTGAAGTAATTTCAGGAGTCGGTCGCCGAGCTTGAATGTTCGGTTCCGTGAATTCTGCGTACTGATCATTCCGCTTGAAATCAAAGTGTGAAGCAAGCGATTCACCGTCGTTTTGGGAAGATCGAGTGCCGTTTCCAACTCGACGGCTGTTAGTCCCTCGGCAAACGGTGCGACGGTTTCCATGATAGCAATATATCGTTCGAGCGGGCTATCTTTTTGCGTAACATCGGTCATTCGTTCAATCTTCTGTGCCCTGGGTGACGTGTCAATTTCGGTTTCGTTTGAGGCTAGGTAAATTTTGCTGGCGAGCAAAGTGCAGAAGCCCGTAGATCGATAATACTGTTGAAAGACCGATTCTTGACAGCAGGAAATTCATACTTCGGTTGCGATGCCCGCAAACTATGCTGATCAGGTGCTGAAATGTGTTGTCTCATCGAGGCGAGAGCGTTCGTTTTGGAATAAGGTTTTAGCTTTCGGCTGTAAAGGAACGCTCCTGCCAATGTGCATTGGGACCTGTAGCCGCTGAAGCAGCCACAGGTCCCGCTCATCAATATTCTTTGTTGTCGCCCACATCGGCCGCTGAAGTGGGAAGACCGTAACTCGTCAGTACTTCGGCAATAGCACCAGCTTTGCGATAATTCTTGAGGCTTTCATTCACTGCACTCGCAAAGGGGGCATTGCTGTTGGACATCAAAAACGCAGTCTGAGTAGGCAGGGTGGTCGCCTTTACGCGCGGATCCGGTTGGTAAAGCTTAACTTTGACGTCGGTACCTTTGGTGAGGTCAACAGCGGCGCCAAAACCTTCAATGCCAGCATCAATACGCCCGGCCTGAACATCCTGCGCTAGATTGAGCGAAGACGGATAGGTCTTTACATTTTCATAAAGCTTTTCCAGATCGCCGACCCAAGAATAGCCTTCTACGGTTCCCACTCTTTTGCCCTTGAGCTGGTCGACGGTCTCGAAACCTTCCTTGGACTCTACCGAAACCTGGTCGAGATAAACCGCGTTGCTGAGCGCAACCACCTTTGCACGAGCAGCGGTGCGGTAGAAACCTCCAATAGCAATGTCGGCGCGACCTGTCTGCACCGCTGAAACTGCGGCAGGATAGCTGAAGATCTCGTACTCGATCTTCAGGCAATTATCTTTCGCAAATTTCTGAAGAAGGTCGCCGTCGATGCCGGAAACGCCATCCTTTTCTACCGAGTAGGGTGGGGTGTTCGTCAACGCCACAGTTAGGACACCTGGTTTGATCGGTTCGAAGTTGAACTTCGCTTCGCACGTGTCGGCCTTTGCTCCCGTCGAAGCCGTCACTAAGGCGATCGCTGCCGCTGCTATCAAATAACGCATAGTTTTCATTACTTTAACCTCTGGATTGTCGTTTTATGAATTGTTGTGCACCTTCGACGGTGAAGTCGATTTTCTGAGTAGCTCCCTGCCTCGGAGCTTGTCATCCCTCCGATTTTATGTGCCGAATATCGGCATTAATCTTTTAAAACGGAACTAATATCGATTATAAAAGTTTGTCAAGCAGCTTAGAGTTCCGATAATAAGAATTAATTTCGTTTAATGGGACTATTGACAATTGGAAACAGTTCCTACCACAATACGGGAATAATACCAATAAGTGGAACTTAATGATGACTCAGCCATTACCCCGCGTCACCTATTCGAATATCGGCGTCGATTTTTCACCCGTTCATGATCACCTGGATAGAATCCTGCCAATTTTCGAAGCAAACCAGTTGGGTCAGGCGTGGTTCACGCCATTTGCGACGGGCGAGGCAAAACGCGTTGCGAGCCCTATCGATCCCGCTATTACGTTAGGCGTTTTTCCCGTCTCAACGAAAAGCGATGCTCGTGCAGCTGTCGTTGCCGCCCGCAAAGGCGCATTAGTCTGGAATGCGGCGAGCCTGGAGGAACGGCTCGCTTTCGCCGCACGCTGGAAGGACGTACTCGCCGAAGAGAAATACCAATTGGGACTAGCCGCTCTCTTCGAAGTCGGAAAATCGCGTATGGAAGCCATAGGCGAGGCGGAAGAAGCGGTCGATATGCTCGACTATTATCCGTCGGAATTGAGGGCAAACAACGGCTTTGTGCGTCCCATGAACCAACTTGTGGACCACGAGACTGCGACGAGCATTTTACGTCCTTATGGCGTTTTTGCGGTCGTTGCGCCGTTCAATTTTCCGCTCGCATTGTCTATCGGCATGATCACGGGCGCATTGCTTGCTGGTAACGCGGTGGTATTTAAACCCTCGCCTGAATGCCAACTTACCGGTCTTCTTATTGCCGAGACCATACGCAAGGCAGGTCTGCCTGAAGGTGTTTTCAATGTGGTGCTCGGGGGTGGCGATGTCGGTAAAAATCTTATCGAAGATCAGGGTGTTGATGGCGTCGCATTTACAGGTTCTCACAAGACCGGAATGAGCATCTTCAGGCACATGGCGCTATCGCCGTGGATGAAGCCCGTAATTGCCGAAATGGGCGGCAAGAACCCGGCCTATGTCACGGCAAACGCTGATATCGCTCGTGCTGCTCAAGGCGTTGTACGCTCGGCTTTTGGTCTCCAAGGTCAGAAATGTTCCGCGTGCTCGGTTGTATATGTTGACAATACCGTGAAAGACGAATTCATCGCGCGCTGCATCGAGTTTGCGAAGGCACTTGTCGTTGCCGATCCGCGCAAGCGTGATGTCTTCATGGGTCCACTCTACAATGATGCAACAGTCGACCGGTTTATCAATGCGGTTGAACAGGCAAAAGCAGAAGGGACAGTACATTTCGGAGGTGAACATATCGAGGGCTTGCCGAAGAACTACTTTGTCCCCGCCATTGTTGAAACGTCGGGTCCATCCAGTCTTACGCGCGATGAATTGTTTATGCCATTCGTGGTGGTGCGTGGTGTGGATTCCCTTGAGGCGGGTCTGAAGGAAGGCAACGACGTCTCCTATGGTCTTGCAGCAGGTATTTTCACCAACGACCAGAACGAGCTTCAACATTTCCTCAACAATGCAGAGGCGGGCGTTCTGTACGCCAACCGCGCAAGCGGCGCGACTACCGGCGCTTGGCCAGGCGCGCAGCCTTTCTGTGGCTGGAAGGGAACTGGTGTCAGTGGCAAAGGGGGTCTAGGTGCATATTTCCTGCCCCAGTTTATGCGCGAACAAAGTCACACGATCATGACACGTTGAGCCATTTGGTGCGGAGCGGAGAACGCTCCGCAGTTCCTCCTTTTCGAAGTTTAGCCACATGACACAATATCCAGAATCCTGCCCTCAGTCCCAAGCGCTCTTTGATCGTGCACAAAAGGTAATGCCAGGAGGCAATACGCGCACGACCGTTTACATGGACCCCTTTCCAATCTATGCGCAGAGCGGTGAGGGATGCCGAATGCGTGATGTCGACGGCAATATCTATTACGACTGCATCAACAACTTCACCTCCATGATACATGGTTATGCCCAGCCGGAAGCGATTAGCTCGGTAAACGAGCAGCTTCCTCTTGGTACGGCTTTTGGCGCTCCGACGATCAGTGAGATCGAATTGGCCGAACTCTTGGTCGAGCGATTACCCTCTGTCGACCAAATTCGCTTCGCGAATTCCGGTACAGAAGGCGTCATGATGGCGATCAAAGCAGCGCGCGCTTTTACCAACCGTCCGAAGATTGTCAAAATCGAAGGTGCCTATCACGGATCCTATGATTTCGCTGAAGTTAGTCTGGACAGCACACCGGGCAACTGGGGTGATATGCCCGCATCGACCGCTTATGCAAAAGGGACGCCCCAAGGGGTTCTGGATGATGTCATTGCAGTTCCCTTCAATGACATTGAAGCAATAAAGGCTGTTTTCCGCGTGCACGGGCATGAAATTGCTGGTGTACTGATCGATCCGATGCCAAACCGGGCCGGACTCATTCCGGCGCGAAAAGATTATCTCGAAGCTTTGGTCGAAACGGCCCATCTATCGGGATCGCTTGTGATTTTCGACGAAGTGATTTCGTTTCGCCTTGGCTACTCCGGCGCTCAGGGGCTTTGGGGCATTACACCCGACCTGACCTCGCTTGGAAAAATCATCGGTGGTGGCTTTCCAGTGGGCGCCGTTGCCGGCCGCGCAGAGGTGATGTCTGTATTTGATCCGACCAAGGGAAAGCCCGCTCTGCCGCACGGTGGCACTTTTACGGCAAATCCCGTGACGATGCGGGCTGGTCTGGCAGCCATGGAAGCATTGACGCCAGAATCTTTCAGTCATCTGGATCGACTGGGCGTGATTTTGCGAGACGGGACAAACGAAATTTTCCGAAAATCTGGATTGTCTGGTCGTTGTGTAGGTCTCGGATCATTGTTCAAGATTCATTTTACCGACAATGACATCGTCGATTATCGTTCGGTCTATCCTTCCGCAGGTGATCGTCACAAGCTCAACCTTCTCCATAAAGGTCTCCTCGATAGAGGAGTGTTGTCTGCGAGCTATGGGCTTTTCGCCCTATCCACGCCTATGACTGAGGCCGATGCCTATACGATACTTGTCGCTATCAATGACACTTTCAAACACATCGCCTCGCGGTCTTGACACGGTGTCACATTACGAAACGCAACCCGTCATATTGAGCGCGGCATGCAGAATGAACAGATCGGGTTGGTAATTTATAATCCGATATAGGTTCAGCGAAAACAATAGCAGGAATTGAAATGACCACTTCTCCCCATGTCGTCATCATTGGCGCTGGCACCTTAGGAATGTGTTCGGCGGTTAACCTTATCCGGCAAGGCGCCCGCGTGACCGTCATCGACGCAAATGCCATCGCGTCCGGTTCAAGTGGACGATCAGTTGGCGTAATTGGCACCCAGTTTACCGATCCATTCGAGATTCTCCTGCGGCAACATTCAATGCGACAGTTTCAGGAATTTGAGCGGCAGGGATTGCGGATCAATCACATCGGATATTTAAGACTTGCCCGAACTGACGAGCAAATGGAACTCTTTCGTCAGTCAGTTGAGATGCAGAAAAAGGCCGGTTTCCGTTCGAAAATTTATCAAGCTGGCGAACTGAACAATCTTATCCCTCACCTCAATCCGGACGGTCTGGCTGGCGCAATTTTCGGACCTGATGACGGTTTCATCGATCCGCACGAGCTGTGCACACTGCTGGCTGAGAAGGTGCGCGAAGCCGGTGGTACGGTCAGGCAGTTCTGCAAGCTTGAAGGCGTAGCGAGGATCGCTGGAGGATATAGACTCGAAACGACTAAAGGCCAAATCGAGTGCGATATTGTGATCAATGCAGCGGGCGCCTGGGCGTCCCAGGTAGCGGCACTCTTCGGGCAGACGCTTCAGGTCAAGCCAGAGCGGCACGAAGCCATTACCATCCTTCTAGACCAGCCGCTCGATTACACGATGCCCATGGTGATGGACCTCGTTAACGGGGAGGGCACCGGGCTTAACTTCAGGCACGAGAAAGCAGGTGAGCTGATCGCTGAAGTTCATAAAGTAACGAACTCGGAGCCGGAAGATCCAGATCTCTATAATGATCAGTGCGAAGAACAATCGCGTATCGAGCTCGCGGAACTCCTCTTGGAACGAGTTCCCGATCTACCCGGTGCACGCCTTGGGCGCGGCTGGGCTGGACTTTATCCTATGACCTACGACAAGCGTCCATTAGTCGGTCCTGTTGATCCGTCCGAACCGACTCTTGTCACGGCAGCCGGCGCAGGCGGTTACGGCATCCAGCTTTCGCCAGTGATCGGTCAGATTGCCACCGATTGGGCGCTTCATGGTGCACCGGTATCTGCTCCGGGAACCGAACAATTGCGGCCGACCGCTGCGCGATATGCTCCGGCGGCATAAAACTTGGGAAAGGTGCTGCCTCCCTGAGGAGAACGCTGGAAGTCAAGAACAGAACACCGTCATCAACACGGGGTGAAAGATGTCTCAGAATAAGCCAATTGTCCGCTTGCAGGACGTGAATGTTCGTTACGGTAATTATCATGCGGTCAAGAACGTCACGCTTGACATTAAAAAGGGTGAGGTTGTTGCCATTGTTGGCCCGAGTGGCGCGGGGAAAAGTACCTTCCTGCGCACGATCAATATGCTCGAACAACCAGTATCTGGAACACTGCAAGTTGGGGCGTTTCAATTCGACCTCGACAGCAAGCTGGGGAATGATCAATTGCTGAAGCTGCGACGTTCGACCGGTATGGTTTTCCAGTCATTCAACCTCTTTCCTCATATGTCGGTGCGTAAGAATATTACTTTGCCTCAGATGCGCGTGTTGGGACGAAGCAAGAATGACGCCGATGCTCGCACTACACAGTTGCTAGAGCGGGTGCATCTGGCAGACAAGGGCGATGCCTATCCAGCTCGGCTTTCGGGCGGCCAACAACAACGTATCGCGATAGCACGAGCTTTGGCGCTTGATCCCGAAGTCATGCTGTTCGATGAACCTACCTCAGCGCTTGATCCTGAACTCGGTCTGGAGGTTCTCGCTGTAATGCGCGAGCTGGCTCAGGACGGTATGACAATGATCGTTGTCACGCATGAAATTGCTTTCGCTACGGAAGTCGCTGATCGGCTCATCGTGATGGCGGACGGTCAGATCATTGAAGAAGGAAAACCCTCGGAGGTTATCCGTCATCCGTCTTCTCCGCGGACGCAAAAATTCTTCCGAGCCATTGTGGATCGGCACTGATGACAGATTTACTTCTCAATCTGCTAAAGGGCCTTCCCGCAACAATTGCTTTGACAGTTGGCGGCTTTGCCGTGGGAGCGGTACTCGGAGTGCCGTTGGTACTATTACGTCGTTCAAAATCTCGACCGATTAGCGGTCTGGCGCGAATTTTTATCGACGTTGCTCGCGGAATTCCACCTGTTGTCTGGCTCTTCATAATATTTTTTGGTTTGGGAACCGGCATCATCCGGCTGACATCGCTACAGGCCGGTATTATCGGAATGGGTTTGGTGTCTTCAGCCTATCTGGCCGAGATTTATCGTGGCGGCTTTCTTTCGTTGCCAGGCGGGCAGACTGAAGCAGCAACTGCTCTTGGAATGAGGGGTAGTGACATTTTAAGGTTTGTATCCGCACCCCAGGTTTTGCGCGTATCTATACCTGCAATGGCCACGTTCTTTGTGAGCCTACTCAAGGATAGCACGGTGGCCTCAACAATCGGCGTCCGTGACATTATGATGTTTACATCCCAGGCGGCACAAGCTCAGTCGGGAGGCTTTGCTCCCTTCCTCATTGCGGCGCTGATCTACATTCTCTTGTCCATTCCCATCGCCTTTATGTCTCGTGTATTGGACGAAAGGCTTCGCAGGAGGCTCTCGCGATGAAGGAAACCCTGGCAAATTTTGTCGAATGGACGCCTCAGCTCTTCGCGGGTCTCGTTGTAAGCCTGCAGCTAACTGGATTGGCCCTCCTCATGGGGCTTCCTCTTGGATTGCTGCTTGCCCTCCTTTCGATGACGAAAATGCGTTTGCCGCGTTATATGGCGATACTGCTAGTCGAGATTGGCCGCGGTGCTCCGGCACTGGTTGTGCTCCAAATGGTCTATTATGGACTACCTTCGGCGGGCATCAACACGAGTGCCTTCATCGCAGCAGCTGTTGCTCTTGCCTTAACCACTGCCGCCTATACAAGTGAAATTCTGCGTGCAGGTTTGAACGCAGTTCCTCAAAGAGAATTCGAAGCGGGTTTAGCACTCGGCATGACCAACGCAGACATTATGCGATTTGTGGTCATCCCACAGGGCGTGCTTTTTGCCGTACCCGCACTTATGGGGTTTGCAATTCTGATCTTTCAGGCAAGTGCACTTGCATTTACGATCTCCGTGCCGGAGCTCCTCGCGAGAGCCTATCGCGTTGGCGCCGCGACCTATCTTTATCTTGATGTGCTGATCCTCGCGGGTTTGTTTTATCTGGTCGTGACAATTCCATTTGGCTGGCTTGTGGCCGGAACGGAGCGGAGGCTTGGCAAACATCTTGGGTAAGACGCTTGCCAAACTGATTTACGTAAATTGCATATGAGAGAAATCATGAAAAAAGTCCTTGTCGCAGTAAAACGTGTCGTCGATTACAATGTAAAGATCCGTGTGAAGGGCGATGGATCTGGCGTTGAGCTTTCGAATGTGAAGATGTCGATGAACCCGTTCGACGAGATTGCGGTTGAAGAGGCGATCCGTTTGAAGGAAGCAGGCAAGGTCACGGAGATCGTGGCTGTTTCGGTTGGCCCGGCACAGGCGCAGGAAACGCTGCGCACGGCCCTTGCCATGGGTGCGGACCGCGCCATTCTGGTGAAGACCGACGAGACAGTCGAGCCGCTCGGCGTCGCCAAGGTCA
>NZ_JAELXQ010000026.1 GCF_016427605.1 Ochrobactrum sp. Q0168
TGTAGCAGGTCGTTGCAACACCATAGCGCTCAGGGATTTCGGACCATGATGACCCGGTGCGAAACCGCCACAGAATACCATTGAGCACCATGCGATCATCAACGCGGGGCACGCCGCGAGGTTTGCATGGCAACAGCGGCGCAATAATCGACCATTCCCGTTCTGTCAGTTCATAGCGACGACGTGACATCAAATACCTCGTGTTACGAGGCGTTTGAATCACTAATTCATTCAAATAGCTAGGCTATTTATGAGTATACGACCTAAAGGCGGGAATGCGGTTTCAGTGGCTGTGGGGGTGTATCATTTCCTTCATTGATACACCCTTTGCCCTTCTGTTATATAAGTTAGGCCGGGAGGTAAATTTCACGCACGCGCGCATCGCCGGAAAGCTTGTCAGCCGGGCCGGAGACGTGAATCTGGCCATGCTCGAATGCATAAACATAATCGGCAATTTCGAGGGACAGATCGACATTCTGTTCGACCAGAACAATGGAGACACCCGCCTCAGCGAGCTTGATGATGATCTCGAAAATCTGGTGAATGATGATCGGGGCCAGACCCAGCGAAGGCTCATCGAGTAGCAGAAGCTCGGGATTACCCATCAGCGAACGGGCAATGGCCACCATCTGCTGTTGGCCACCGGACAGTCGTCCCGCCAAGCTCTTCCGACGCTCGGCAAGCACGGGAAACAGACCAAAAACATATTCGAATAGCTCGGCTTCCGATTTGCCACGGCCATCCAGATAACCGGCCATCAGGTTCTCCTCGATGGACAGATGCTGGAAGACGGCGCGTCCTTCGGGGCAATGTCCCAGGCCTCGCTTGGCAATCTGATATGGCTTCATGCGATCGATGCGCTTGCCCTTGAATCTGATCTGTCCTGCCGAGATTGGGCAGACACCGCTTATGGAGCGCAGGAGTGTGCTTTTGCCTGCACCATTGGGGCCGATGAGGGAGACAATTTCGCCAGCATGCAGCTCAAGGCTGATGCCATGCAAGATCTTCACCCGCCCGTATCCGGACTCGATTCGCTCGACTGCGAGCAGCGGCTTCGATGTCACTGATTGCATCTGGCTGGCCAAGATAAGCCTCCTGAACTTGCTGATTGTTGCGGATTTCGGTGGGCGTTCCATGCGCTAGCACGCTGCCGCGATTCATCACGTAGATTTCATCCGAAATGGACATGATAAGCTTCATGTCGTGCTCGATTAGAACTACGGCGATGTCTCCCGTTTTCAGATCGAGAATGTGGTGCTTCAGTTCTTCCGTCTCGCCATGGTTGAGGCCTGCTGCTGGCTCATCGAGGAGAATGGCGTGCGGGTCGTTAACCATGGCCCGAGCCAACTCAACTAGCTTCTGCTGACCGTAGGCGAGCGAACCGGCTTGCCGTTGGGCGTGATGGGCAATGCCCAGCTTTTCAAGAATGGCATAGCATTTGTCGCGGCGATGACGTTCGGCACTGCGTCCGGGCAGGGCATCGGTGATAAGAGCGGTGAGCGTGCGCGGAACGAGCGCCACTTCAAGGTTCTGCATCACTGTCATGCCATCGAACAGCCGGATGTTCTGATAGGTGCGCCCCAGTCCGGCATGGGCGACGCCATGCTTTGGCAAGCGTTGTAACTCGACGCCGTCGAGGATAATGCGGCCCGATGAGACCTGATAGGAACCGGCCGCCATGTTGACAAGGGTGGATTTGCCCGCGCCGTTGGGGCCGATGATGGAGGTGATCTTCCCCGGCATCATGACGAGGGAAGCGTTATCGACGGCGTTATGCGCACCAAAGCTCTTGGTTACATGTTCAAAAGCAAGCATCAGCGCCTCCCCAGTTTGGCGATAAGCCACGAGGGACCATAATGACGACTGATGATGCCCATCGGGCGCATCAGAATGACGGCGACCAGGGCCAGGCCGAAGACCAGCTGGCGATAGTCGGCATAATCGCGCATGAGTTCGGGGATCAGAACCAGAATGGCCGCACCCAGCATAGCGCCGAATGGATTGCCGAGACCACCGACCACCAGCACGAGTACGATTGTGAGCGATTCCCAGAAGGTGAAACTTTCCGGACTGACAAAGCGCTGCATGGAGGCAAAGACCACGCCGCAAATGCCGCCAATCACTGCGCTGGTGGCGAAGGCGACGAGCTTAACCTTGGTTGTGTTAACGCCACAGCCTCGTGCTGCGTCCTGGTCCTCGCGCACGGCGGACAAGGCGATACCTAGCGCGCTTTGTTGGAGTTTCCACACGAACAGGAAGGTGAGGATTAGGAAGCCGATCAGCAAATAGAGGAAGTCCAGCGGGGTGGAGATGGTCCAGCCGAGCAGTTTCGGTTCGTCTATGCGGGCGATGCCCTGTGGACCGTTGGTGAGCCAGTTGAGATTGTTCATCAGCACGCGGATGATTTCGCCGAAACCGAGCGTGACGATAGCGAGATAGTCCCCCCGCAGTCGCAGCACCGGCAGTCCGAGCAAGACACCGGCAATACCGGCCAGCGTCGCACCGATGACCAGAATGACCGGAAAGGGCAAATGCAATACAAGCTGGTCCGAAGCCAAAAGCGCATAAGTATAGGCACCAATAGCGTAGAACGCGACATAGCCCAGATCCAGAAGACCGGCATAACCGACAACGATGTTCAATCCCATCGCCAATACGGCATACAGCAGGATCGTATCGAGCACGCGCAGCGGATAGGTCGGCAGGAATTGTCCGAGAATGATAAGAGCGAGGGGGAAGATCGCGAGCACCAGCAAGGTGCGCCCAAGGGCGCCAGTTGTTGGTGTCGGCGCGGTGCCTGCGCTCATGGAAGGAGCTTCAGAAGTCACTTTTATACACCATCGTTTCTTCGCTGACCTTGGCGCCCAGAAGACCGGACGGACGGAACAGAAGGATGAGAACAAGAACGGAGAAGGCGAAAATGTCGCGATATTCCGTACCGATGATACCGCCCGTGAGGCCGGGCAGGAGAGCAGTTGCGAATGTCTCGATAAAGCCAAGCATGATGCCGCCGAGCATCGCACCGGGAATGGAGCCAATGCCGCCAAGAATGGCTGCCGTGAAGGCTTTCATGCCAATGACGAAGCCCATCGTAAAGGTCGCGACGCCATAATAGGATGCGTAGAGCAAGCCAGCTACTGCACCGAGGCCGGGGCCGATGAAGAAGATCACGGAGATCGGGATGTTGGGATTGATGCCGATCAACGATGCGGTATTGGCGTTTTCCGCGACCGCGCGGATGCGGATGCCTATACGGCTGCGATTGACGAAAAGCTCCAGCGTCACCATCAGAATAAGTGCGATGGCGAGAATTGTAATCTGTTTCCAGGTGATGATGATACCACCAATTTCGACCACACCGCTCGGCAGCATAGACGGATAGATGATCGGACGGCGGCCCGCCAGAAGCATGACGACATTCTGGATGATGACGGCCATACCGAGGGCCGATAGCATAGGGGCGAGGCGCGATTTGTTGCGCAATGGTCGATAGGCTGCAACTTCGATCGACATGCCGAGGATGCCGATAATAACGAAAGCGAGAACGCCGACGACAATGGCCGCACCGGGGAACCCGGAAATGCCGAGTGATCCGCTCAGAAAGACAGCAACGAACGCACCCGACATGAACATTTCGCTATGCGCGAAATTGATGAGGCGCAGAACGCCGTACACCATCGTATAGCCGAGCGCGATCAGCGCATAGATCGAGCCAACCGTCAGCGCGTTGACGGTTTGCTGGAGAAGGAAGGAAGACATCTGCGAAGCCTCGATTGTCGAGGAGCGCCGGGGACAAGCATGGCTTGGCCATGCTCAATGACATAGGGGATTCCCGGACGCACCGATTCCAGCCATTGATCACGGGCCCCGAAGGAGAGGGCCCGTTCTCGTCAGGCGTTTTACTTCACAAGGGCGAACTTGCCACCTTCGACCTTGTAAAGGAAGATGAAGGGCGTGTTCAGTTCGCCATCCGGTTTGAAGGAAACCGTGCCAACCATTGTTTTGAGATTGGTTTTGGCAATCTCTTCCGAAATGGCCTTGCGGGAAAGTGGCGCAGGCAGCTTCTTCATGGCTTCGAGAATGACCGAAGCCTCCACATAGCCATAAGCCGAGTATGGTCCGGCATCTTCACCAAATGCGTCCTTGTAGGACTTGGCGAAAGCTTCGAGTTCCGGTGAGGAATCGTAAGGCGGTGCCTGGAAGGACACGATAGCGCCTTCGGCGTTTTCCGGTCCGGCACCATTGATGAAGTCCGGTGCGAAAGCGGAGTCTGCGGCAAAAATGGTCGCTTTGATGCCGAATTCACGCGCCTGCTTCACGAAGAGACCAACGGCAGGCATGACGCCGCCAAAATAGATCACGTCCGGATTTTCGGAACGTATGCTGGTCAGAAGCGCGGAGAAATCGACGTCGGTTTGGGTGACGCCGGAAAAGGACGTCACCTTGCCACCGTCCTTGGTGAAAGTGTCGCGGAACACTTCGGCCACGCCTTGTCCAAAGGCTTGCTTGTCATGGACCACAGCGGCAGCTTTTGCTTTGAGAGTCTTGACCGCGTAATCGGCAGGAGCTGACCCCTGCGAAAGATCGTTTGCAATCGGACGAAAGAGATTCTTGTAACCCGATTGGGTGACCTTCGGGTTGGAGGCGTTAGTTACCTGAGGTAGATCGCATCGATGATAGACGTCGGAAGACGGAATGGTAACGCCGCTGTTGAAATTGGCAACGACGCCCAGCATCGCGGCATTATCGCAATGCTTCTGGGCGATCAGCGTGCCCTGTTTCGGATCGGCGTTGTCGTCATCGCGCTGGAGCACGACTTTCTCACCGTGGATGCCGCCAGCCTCGTTAACCTGACGGATAGCGATCTCCATACCGTTCATCCAGGTTACACCGAAAATGGATTCGGCGTTGGTAAGCGGTCCCGCCGCACCTATGACGATATCTGCATGTGCGGTGCTGGTCACGCCCACAGCCGCAATGGTTGCGACGAGAAACTTCTTGTACGCTTTCATGTTACCCTCTTTTGGTTTTTCTGGCCTTTTTGGCCGGTTTTATTTGGCCTTGGCGGATGAACTGTTACCCGCTGATGCTCCTTATTTCTCTTTAGGCAGTTTCCTGATCCCTGCGGTCTGAACGACTCTCGATCAGTGATGTCATCAGATTGTTGGCGACGCGCTGGATGTGCATACGCAACGATCCCACCGCACGTTCTGTGTCCCTAAGGCGAGCATAGACGAGGATGGCGCGGTGATCGGCTAGTTCCAGTTCCACGTCCTGTGCCACAGCGATCTGGAGATTGATGTAGCGATTGGCGTTGTCATGTACGCTCTTGAGCAGTTTCAGGGCTACCGTGCGGCCACTTGGCGCATAAAGCGTTTCGTGAAACTGCCAGTTCAGGTCACCCCAGTTCTCGACATTGCCTTCGACCATCGTCTCGTCGGTCAACTGCTCGGCGCGCAACAGATCGGCTTCGCTGAGGCGCGGGATTGCCGTTTCGAACAGCCACGTCTCGAGATGGATGCGGATATCGAAGAGTTCCTGGATTTCTGCCAGCGACAAGGCGCGAACGACTGTTCCCTTGTGGAGTTCGGATTGAACGAAGCCTTCTGCCTCAAGTTGGCGGATCGCCTCGCGGATCGGAATGCGCGAAACGCCAAGTTCGGTTGCCAGCGCTTCCTGACGCAGCGGGGTGCCTTCGCTCAGTTCACCTGCAATGATGCGGCGACGCAACTCCACCACGATCTGATCTGTCAGGGATTGCCGCCCGATTTTTTTCGACATCGATTTCTCCATTTCTAAATTGGATACAATATGCAAATTGCGGAGTCAATAATGAAAACGCGTGCTCTATTATAACAAATATAGAAAAAAAATTTCATTTATGACGTTGACGGCGACATTTTTTGCATTACGATTGTATATCGTATCCAATATCGACGAGCTTCAGCTCGCATCAGGGGAATAAAATGACGAATGAAAAAACGCGGGCCGTCGCCGGTGAGGGCCCCTGTGGAGAGGTCCTTATTGTGCAGCCCGGTGCTGCCGAAAGTTACTGGCAGCCCGTACCGGCAAACGGTTCCATCGATGTCATCTTTGCTCCGCACCGTGTTCCCATGGAACATCCGATCGGCTTCGGCACGCAAACCGTTCCGCCGGGCGGATATGTTCGCGAACATGCGCATGACCAGAATGAGGAAGTCATTTTCGTGGTTTCCGGCAAGGGCCGTGCGGTGATCGATGGCGAGAGCCATGAAATGATACCCGGCTCTGCATTTTTCATCGGCAAGAACCGCCGCCATATGTTCATCAATGAAGGCGAGACCGATATTTTCTGGACCTGGCTTATCGTGCCGAACGGTCTCGAGGATTTCTTTCGCCTGATTGGGCGCGTCCGCGCCGATGGGGAGCCTGCGCCGGAACCGTTCCCCCGGCCGGAGAATGTTTTGCAGATCGAGCGTGACACGGTTTTCGCGGTGCCGCCGTCCGACCCGCACAAGGTCTGATCCGCTTCCGTTCAATATCCAGTTTATGTCTGGCTGAGGCCGGCATTTCAACAAGGCTTGAGGCGGCCCGCGATTTGTGGGTCGGCATGCCGCTTATATTCGAGGAAAACATGCGTCTCAAAGACAAAGTCGCCATTATCACCGGCGCCGGTGCCGGTATCGGCAAGGCCGCCGCTCAAATTTTTGTTCGCGAAGGTGCGAAAGTCATCGTCGCGGATCGCGACGGTGCGAAGGCTGCGGCAGTCGCGGCCGAACTTGGCGCTTCTGCGCTATCGTTCACTGTTGACGTTTCCAGTTCCGAGGAAGTCAAGGCCATGATCGATACGACGGTCAAGACGTTTGGCCGTCTCGACATTCTGGCCAATAATGCCGGTTACGGCATTCCCGGCACAGTCGTCGATACGGCGGAAGAGGACTGGGACGCGCTGATGGCCGTCAATCTCAAGGGCGTCTATCTGTGCTGTAAGCATGCGATCCCGGTCATGGCCGCGCAGGGCGGCGGTACGATCGTCAACACCGCTTCCAATGTTGCGACGGTCGGCATTTTCGATCGCGCGGCCTATGTCGCGTCGAAAGGCGGAGTTGCCGCGTTGACCAAGGCAATGGCACTTGACCATGCCAAGGAAAAAATACGTGTCAATTGCGTCGCGCCGGGCGTGACCTGGTCGAGCTATTTCGAAAAGATGGTTGCGACCACGCCTGACCCGGATGCTTTCAAGAACGCCTTGAAAGCGCGTTCGCCAATAAACCGCTGGGCCGAACCGCAGGAAATCGCAAACTGCATTCTGTGGCTTGCCTCGGATGAAGCGTCGTTTGCGACGGGAGCTATGTTCACCGTCGATGGCGGCATGTCAGCCTGGTAATAGAGTTGTAATTGATATGATCGCGGCGCCTGAACAATTGCCCCACATTGCTCTTTTGGGCTTCGGTGCCATCGGCAGGGATTTGTGCAGCAAGCTTCTGACCTATCGTTGTAAGGTCAGTGTGGTTCTGCGCAAAGGTGCTGCAACGCCGGACCAGCCCCCCCAAAGGGTCCAGTTTGTCGATTCTATCGAAGCGTTGCTGGCATCGAAACCTGCCCTTGTCATTGAGGCCGCCGGACAGGATGCCTTGAAAGCGTCCTGTCCGGCTTTTTTAAGCGCTGGTGTGGATGTGATTGCGGCCTCGGTCGGAGCTATCGGTGACGTCGCTTTCCAGCAGACAGCTGCCGAAGCGGGCCACAAGGGGGGTGGGCGTCTAATCTTTCCGACCGGCGCGGTGGGTGGTCTCGATTATTTGGGCGTGGTCGTGCAGGCGACTGATCTTTCGGTCACCTATACTTCGCGCAAGCCGGTGTCTGCTTGGGCAGGTGAATTACGGCAACTGGGACATGATCCGGCAGCGCTGAAGGAGGCGGTCGTTCTCTTTGAGGGCGACGCCATACGCGCTGCGCAACTCTATCCTCGCAACCTCAATGCCGGGCTGACCGTTGCGCTCGCTGCCGGGATTGGGCGCACTGCCGTTCGTGTGGTGGCCGATCCTGCGGTCCGGTTGAACACGCATGAGATCGAAGCCAGCAGCGCATTCGGTGAGGCCTTCATGCGCTTCGCCAATCTGCCGTCGCCCGACAATCCAAAGACATCGGCGATCACGGCAGCGAGCCTGTTGCGCGAAGTGACACATTATTTAGCCGGACGGTTGATCCCGGAACAATGAATGGATGGAATGCCGAATGAGCCATATTCTCATTGCAGGAGCCGGTATCGTCGGATTGAGCGCGGCGCGTTCGCTTCTCGCCGAGGGACATGAGGTCACCATTGTCGACCGCGACCCGACGGGTGACAAGGCATCGTTCGGCAATGCCGGTGGCCTTGGCGTGACCGAGATCGTACCGGCCAGCGTGCCGGGCCTGATCTGGAAAATACCCGGCTGGCTGCTTGATCCGCTTGGACCGCTTTCCCTGCGCCCCGCCCATTTTCCCAAACTTGTGCCTTGGTTGGTGCGTTTCATGCGCAGCGGGTCACAGTCGGAAATGCTGCGTATTACCGAGGCACTCGCCGCGTTGACCGCGCCAGTCTATGAGGATTATCTGCCGCTTCTCGAAGAACTCAGACTAACAGGTGAATTGCATCAGGTCGGAGCACTCTGGGTCTATGAGACCGAGGCTGCTTTTAAGGCTGATGCGGCAGATCGCGAACTGCGGCGCAGGTATGGTGTCGTCTTCGACGAGATGGGCGGTGACGACGCTCGCAGGCTCGAACCGGCACTCGGCAAGGCGGTGGTGCGTGCGGCTTTGACGCCGCAATGGTCGCATTTCGATGACCCCAAGCGTGTGGTGGATCGCCTGCGCGATTTGGTGGTCGCCAAAGGGGCGACGCTCGTAACAGGTGAAGCGCGCGCAATCGATGGCCAGCAGTTGCGCCTGTCGGGTGGGGACGCCATTGGCTTTGATCAACTGGTCATTGCGATCGGCGCATGGTCGCCAAGACTTGCAAGGACCATTGGCGACCGCGTTCTTCTTGAAAGTGAGCGTGGTTATAATATCACGATTCCCAATTCGGGCGTGTCGCTCACGCGTGAAGTGATTTTTGCCGAGCGCAAGTTTGTCGCGACACCCATGGATATGGGGTTGCGGATCGGTGGCGCTGCCGAATTTGCGGGTCTGGAGGCTGCACCGAACTATGCACGCAGCGATGCGTTGGCCAAACTAGCGCGCCGTTACCTGCCCGATCTCAAGTCGACTGACGGCACCCGCTGGATGGGACATCGACCAACGACGCCGGATACTCTGCCGGTCATCGGGCGCTCGCCGCGCCGCAATGACATTATCCATGCCTATGGTCACAGCCATGGTGGTCTGACGCTCGGGCCGACAACAGGCCGCCTGGTCGCCGATCTGGTAGCAGGAAAAAAACCACCCATCGATCTTTCACCATTTTCCGTCAGCCGTTTTTCCTGACCTGGAGCCTTACATGAATCCCCACACCTTCATTTGTGTCGATGCCCATACATGCGGCAACCCGGTCCGCGTCGTCTCTGGCGGTGCGCCGATCCTGCCCAATGTCAGTATGGCTGAAAAACGCCAGCTTTTCCTGCGCGATCACGACTGGGTGCGTCAGGCGCTGATGTTCGAACCGCGCGGCCACGATGTCATGTCCGGCTCGATCCTCTATCCGCCGTCCCGCGACGATTGTGATCTCGGCGTGCTGTTCATTGAAGTGTCCGGCTGTCTGCCCATGTGCGGACACGGTACCATAGGCACCGTGACGGTGGCGCTGGAACAGGGCTTTGTCGTGCCGAAGACCGAAGGCAAGCTGGTGCTGGAAGTGCCCGCCGGTCGTGTCGAGGTAGAATACAAACGCAATGGCCGTTTCGTGGATGAGGTCCGCATCTACAATGTGCCCGCCTATCTTCACGCAAGCGAAGCAAAGATCGATGTTCCGGGTATGGGCGAACTGGTGGTCGATGTGTCCTATGGCGGCAATTTCTATGCCATCATCGAGCCGCAAAAAAACTGGGTTGGTCTCGACACGATGAGCGCCGACGACATTCTCAAGATCAGCCCGCTGGTGCGCAAACTGGTGCAGGACGTTGTCGCTCCGGTGCATCCGGAAGACGACCGCATTGCCGGGGTAAGCCATGTTATGTGGGCTGACAAGGGCAAACACCCCGAAGCTGATGCGCGCAATGCCGTGTTCTATGGTGATAAGGCGATCGATCGCTCGCCGTGCGGCACTGGCACATCCTCGCGCATGGCACAGCGCGTCGCCAAGGGTTTGCTGAAAGTTGGCGAAACCTTCGTGCATGAATCGATCATCGGCACGCTGTTCCATGGTCGCGTGGAAAGTGCGGCAGAAGTTGCGGGTCGTCCCGCCATTCACCCGAGCATTGGCGGTTGGGCGCGTGTCACCGGTTATAACACCATACTCGTGGACGAGCGCGATCCGCTTGCTCTCGGCTTTCAGGTAAAGTGAGCAAACAATGATCCTCGAAGAGCGTGATTATCATATTGTTCCGGGTCGGATGGCTGAGTTCCTTGCGACTTATGAAAAGCTCGGTGTCGCCATTCAGACGGAAATTCTCGGCGGTTTTGTCGGACACTTCGTTTGCGATATTGGCGAATTGAACCATGTTGTTGCGCTCTGGCGGTATGAGAATATCGCCGAGCGTGAGGAGAGGCGCGCCCGTATGCTCGCTCATCCCGGATGGCAGACCTATCTCGAAGCGATCAAGGGCATAATCGAACGTCAGACCATACGTATTCTCAAGCCAACCGCTCTTTCACCGATGGTGTAACCATGAAAGCCGTTCTGCCTGCCCTTGCCGATCTTGTGCCTGAGCGAATGAAGCCGGGAGCCGATCTTGTTGCCGAAGGCAGGCAACTCGCCCGCGACTGGCGGGTGGGCAAAAATGCCTTTCTCTCGGAGAACAATGTTGCCTGCGAGGCCGAATACAAGCGTCGCAAAGTTGCCGAAGGCCGTATGATGCAACATGCGCATATCGGTTTTCGCAGTGTCGAACGTACGGTCGAAGCAATCAGCGAAGTGCATGGCACTTGCGCCAGCCGTGGTGTGACGGTTGATCGTTTCGGCATCACACTAGACTGGTCGATGGGCTATCCGGTGGCGCTACGCAAGGACCGACCCAAGGGAACCGGCATAGTGCTGAATGGTCCCGAAGATTTTGCCCGTATCACCAATGCGGCACCTGCGGCCGCGCATTTCGGTGACTTCATGCTTGGTCTGCCAGGCGCTGTCGAAAATACCAAGGGCGCGCTTGCGGCAGGCGCTACGGCCATCGGCAATATGGGGCAATATTTCACGTTCCGCCTGCCTTATTGGGATGACGATGTTGCGACGACTGAAGCTGCGGTCACCGCGCTTGGACTGATTGCCGCACAAGATGAGGCAGTTCTCGTCCATTCCAATCTCGATGACGGTTTCGCGGGCCTGTTTGCCGACATGAGTTCGGCGCTCGGCATGGTGTTGATTGAGCGCCATATTGTTGAGAACCTTATCGGCGGGCGCATGTCGCACTGCTTCGGCCATCACTACACCGCGCCATTGGTTCGCATGGCTTTTCACAAGGCATTGGCCACATTCAGCGATGCACCGGGCACCATGCTCTTTGGCAATACGGTGAGCTACAAGTCGAACCCGGCAGGCAATTATGCGAGTTTGGCGAGCTATTTGCAGGCCGACATATGGGCTTTGGCGCGGGAGCATACCGGCCATGCGATCAACCCGGTTCCGGTCACGGAAAACCAGCGTATTCCCGACATTGATGAAATCATTGATGCCCAGACCTTTGCCACCCACATGGCTGAACATGCTATCTCCACGGCAAGCCTGATTGATCTGGCCCAGGTTGACAAGGCTGCCAATGGCTTGATCGAAGCCGGGCAGCGCTTTAGCGCAAATGTTTTTTCAGGGTTGGAAGAGGCAGGCGTCGATATTGATGATGCGGCAGCCCTCATGCTGGCTCTCCGGCGGATCGGGCCGAAACGACTGGAAAGCCTCTATGGTGCAGGTCGCGAAGAGGCCACCGCATGGGGTGGTCGTCGTTCGGTGATGCTGGCCGAGTGGGTCGAGGACCTTGAGGAAAGCGCTCATGAATGGGTGGACCGGGTGCCGGAAACCGCCCGCGCTGCCATTGCCAAACGGGCCTTGCGCTGCTGCGTCGCCTCATCGGATGTGCATGAACATGGCAAGAACCTGATAGAGCGCATTTTGGGCATGAGCGCTATCGGCATTGTCGATGGTGGTACCTCGGCAGATCCCGAAACCGTGGTTGCCGCCGCCATTGCTGAAAATGCCGATTTCATCGCTATCTCGACCTATAATGGCATTGCGCTGCGTTATGCGCGTGATGTGCTTGCCGCGTTGAAAGCTGCCGGTTCCGACATGCCCGTGCTTATAGGCGGGCGGCTCAACGAGATACCTGAAGATTCCAATTCTGGTCTTCCTGTGGATGTCAAAGCGGATATCGAAGCGCTCGGCGCCCTGCCTTGTGAGACGCCGGAAGTGATGACTCACTTTATCGAAAATTTCATAAAAACTTCCAGAGAGGGAACAAGAGCATGACACACTGGACTGGTGTATTCCCGGCTGTTACTACCAAGCTGAAGCAGGACGGCGCACTCGATCTTGATGCAACCGCGGCCTCCATTGACAGGCTGATTTCGAATGGTGTTTCGGGGGTCATCGTTCTGCCGATGCTGGGCGAAAATGCATCGCTCAAAGCGGAAGAACGTGACCAAGTGATCCTGGCCGCCAAGGAAGCTGTGGCTGGTCGCGTACCGCTTCTTTCCGGTCTTGCGCAGATTTCCACGGCGGATGCGGGTGCCGCAGCACGTCGTTACGAAAAGCTGGGTGCACAGGGGCTGATGGCTTTCCCGTCACTTGCCTATAAGACCGATGCACGTGAAACCGTGGCTTGGTACAAGTCGCTTGCTGCAAGCAGCGGCCTCCCGATCATGATCTACAACAATCCGATTGCCTATGGCGTCGACGTCACGCCGGAAATCCTCAAGCAGCTTGAAGACACGCCGTCCATCCTCTGTATCAAAGAGGAATGCGGGGATATCCGCCGTGTGACCGACCTTTATAATGTTTGTGGTGACCGCTTCTCGGTGTTCTGTGGTGTGGACGATCTGATCGTTGAAAGTCTGGCGCTCGGCGTCACGGGCTGGGTGTCGGGCATGACCAATGTCTGGCCAGCCGAATGCGTCAAGCTGTTTGCTCTCGCTTCGTCCGGAGATTTTGCCGAAGCACGCAGGCTTTACCGGTTGCTGACACCATCCTTCCACCTCGATACACATGTGAAACTGGTGCAATACATTAAGCTTGCCGAAAAGCTGGTCTATGGCGCGCCTGAATGGGTGCGTGAACCGCGCCTGTCGCTTGAGGGCGATGAACGCGTGTATGTCGAAAGCGTCGTGAATGACACGATCGCCAAGCTCGCAGCTTGGAAGGACTGAAACATGCGTTTTTCCAAAATGGTCAATGTTGTCGGTGTGCATGCAGCGGGAGAACTGAATGAGGTGATTACTGGCGGCGTCCTCGACGTGCCAGGCACCTCTATGTTCGAAAAGATGCAGTATATTGAAAGTAAGGCCGACGATCTGCGCAACTTCCTTCTGAACGAACCGCGCGGCCGGGTGACACAATGCGTCAATCTTGTTCTGCCGGCCACAAGACCGGAAGCGGATGCCGGTTTTGTCATCATGGAATCAGATTTCTATGTGCCAATGTCTGGCACCAATACTATTTGTACCACAACGGCTTTGCTCGAAACCGGCATGATTCCAATGCAGGAACCGGAAACAAGGCTGGTGCTTGAGGCGCCAGCAGGTCTGGTACCCGTGACCGCGCATTGTGAAAACGGCAAATGTGTCAGCGTTACATTCGACAATGTGCCATCTTTCGTTTTCGCGCTGGACGCCAAGGTGGATGTGGAGGGTCTGGGCATCATCACTGTCGATGTCGCCTATGGCGGGATGATCTATGTATTGGTTGATGCGGCGTCAATCGGCTTTAATGTCGATAAGACCGAAGCCGCCAGGCTCGTTGAGGTCGGCGAGCGGATCAAGAAGGCGGCCGCGGAACAGGTTCCGGCCATCCATCCAGAGAATCCGGAAATCCACACGATCAACCAGACCCTGTTTGCTGGACCGCTGGAAGAACGCGATGGCGTCAAACGTTCACGCAATGCGGTGATCGTTTCACCGGGCCGTATCGACCGTTCGCCTTGCGGTACGGGAACGAGCGCCCGACTGGCGGTCATGCATGCGCGGGGCCAGATCAGCGTTGGAGAAACCTTCGTGCATGAATCGATTATTGGTACCGAATTCATGGGACGGGTACTTGAAGAAACGACCTGTGGTGGGCTTGAGGCCATTCGTCCGGCTATTACCGGGCAGGCGTGGATCACGGCATTTCATAATTATGTGCTCGATCCCACCGATCCGTTTCCGACCGGCTTCCGGCTCGGTGATACATGGCCGGGTAACTAGAGCCTTCTAACTCAAATTGTCCCCGCGCGAATTGCTCGATCTGCTTCTTGTTACACATGGAGAGACCACAAAATGTCGATTGCTTTGGCCGATGATGGTTGCCGCCTCTATTATGAGGTGAAGGGCGAGGGCGAGCCGGTCATTCTGATTCCTGGACTGGGCGGCGACGGCCGTTTTTGGGCCGGTGTCGCGAAGGCACTACCAGCGTTTCGGCTGATTACTGTCGATCATCGTGGTGCGGGACGTAGTGACCGCCCTGATGGTGGCTATTCCATCGAACGGATCGCGAGTGATGTTCTCACAGTTCTTGACGCGGAAGAGATTGACGCCGCGCACTTGGTGGGACATTCCACTGGCGGGACGGTGGTGCAGACCATCGCGCTTGATGCGCCGGAGAGAGCGAAATCGCTGGTTATCAGTGGCAGTTGGGCGCGTCCGGACGCACGCTTTCGTGCGCTTTTTTTGTCACGTCTGGAACTGATGGAGAAGGGTGAGGTTGCTGCCTATCAGAACCTCACACATGTTTTCGGCTATACATCGGAATGGATCGCACGGCACGAAACGGAACTCAATGCTGCCGTTGAGAAGGCCGGCGAAATGCTCGCCCCTTATTATATCACGGCGCAACGAATCAGCATGTTGCTGGATTTCGACCGCTCAGAGTCACTCTCGAAGATCAAACAACCTGTACTTTTAATAGGTGCGAGAGATGATATCATGATCCCGTTTGATCGTATGGAAGAACTTGCTAAAAGCATCGCTCACGCCTCTTTCGCAGAGATGAGCGGGGGACATTTTTACCCGTGTGTCGCACCTGACGATTTTGCGGCGACTATCACACAGTTCATTTTTGAAGCAGCACAGTCGAGAAGTTTTCGTTAACTCGGGACGTCTGTCCAACGATCGTCCTCATCCTTGACTGGCAATCAGGCTATTATGCTCACTTATGGCAGGATTGATAGCTTAGTATAAGTTCGGGCTTTCTTAGGATCTGATGCAAACGTTTTATCAATGAGCAGTGATAAAGGTTACCAGTTGTAAGAAGCTGAGCTATTTCATGGGATGATGACCCCCAAACTGCGTCGGAGCTCTTTCTAAACGGCGATTGACACACCAGCGACCATTAAAAGGCACATAGGGTTTACTTTTTCTTTGTCGTCTCCTACTAATTCGAAATGCGAGCTAGCTAATCAAACATCTTCGGCGGCTGAGCGGCTTATATGACGCCTTAGTAAGGCAGCAGCGAATTCAAGATCCTCGCTAACGATAGCTTCGAGAATGCTTAAATGATCGCTGCAAGCCCTGCGAATCCGCAATTCACCCAACCGGTCGAAGTCGGAATATTCTGTCATCCGGCGTAGGTGGTTTTGCCAGCGAACTGATTGGGTCAAAAAGCGATTATTAGCCCAAGAAACAATAGTTTCATGGAAGTTTGCGTTGGCGTTGAACCAGAGATCTCTTGTGAGGTTATGGATAGGTAAGGCAGATACATGAATCTGCTCTCGTTGGAGGGCTGCGAGTTGGCTTAGATCGGGCGCATAATCGGGTTGCAAAAGCGCGCCACATTCGATGACAAGACGGAAAGTGTAGCTCTCACTTACCGCTCGTTCATTATCGAGCGACTCGGCAAAACGCCAGCCATGGCCGGGGAGGCGTTCTGCAAGACCTTCAGCGGCAAATCGCATAAGTACTCGACGTACGGCACTTCGAGTCGCACCCAGCCGATCAGCGAGTTCGGCTTCCGACACTTCCGCGCCAACAACGCCAGATGCACGTGAGCTCATCAGGAGGCGGTAGAGTTCCTCCGCCTCAGACGGCGGCAGCATACTGTCTTTCAGTTCATTCGGTGCGGGGATGCGGTGCAACTGATATCCCCGATTGGGTGTTTGGCTTACAATGCCTTGCTGGACAAGAAGATTAAGTACCTGTCGCACGGGTGTACGCGACACCCTAAGCTCCTTTGAAATCGCGACGTCTGACAGACGATCACCGATACTCCAGCGTTCGGCGGATATAAGCGATACCATCTTGTGTGCAACTTCCGCTTGAAGACTACTTAGACCCAATCCGCTATCTGCAGGATTTCTTAGGTTTATTTTCACGTGGTGCATCCTCTCAACGCGGATCCGTTGTTCTGCATAGCCATGTTCGCCAGAATTGCACTTTGGCTGCGGGTTGGTGGGCGCATAATTTCAATGTACCAAACAATATCAAAAAACTCTTGACTCCGCAATAGACGGATGGGAAATGTATTAATACGATTCAAAATACAAAATGGATTGAGAATGTCAGTTACCCCATTTCCATTCATCACAGTTGCGGGTGTGCCGGAAGAGCGTGGGCGCCAATATGGGGTTCTGGCAGCAGAACGCATCCGGCGCAGCGCTGGTCTTTATTCCAACACCCTCGACGCGTTCGGTCTTTCGCCTGAACGCAGGCAAAGTCTCATCGAAGAATTTACTGGCCGGATCGAGGAATTCGACGCGACTTATGTAGAGGAAATGCGCGGCATCGCCAAAGGTGCGGATGTGCCGTTTGAGCAGATCGTCATGATCAATGCACGCACGGAAGTCGTTGCGATGGCGCGTGCGGAAACGGGTTCGCCTGATCCCGAAGAGCAGGATGATGGATGCACCGGTGCTCTCATCATGCCTGCGAAAAGTGCTTCTGGTAATCTGGTTCATGGCCAGAACTGGGACTGGCGTTCTGAATGTGTGGAAACCGGCATTGTGCTGCGTGTTCGCAACAATAACGGCCCTGATTTTGTAACGTTTGTCGAGGCTGGTGGGCTGGCGCGCAGCGGCTTCAATGAAGCGGGAATCTCTATCACCGCCAATTATCTCGAATGCGAACGCGACTATAAGAAGCTGGGCGTTCCTTTGGGTCTCGTGCGCCGCAAGGTGCTTGAGCAGGAGCATTTTGCCAAAGCAATAAAGGCTGTGGCTTCGACACCAAAATCCTGCTCAAACAATATCATGATTGCGACGAGCGCCGGTTTCGGCATCGATTTTGAATGTGCGCCGGATGAGTCCTTCCCGATCCTGCCTGAGAATGATCTGATCGTTCATGCCAATCATTGGGTCAGCCCAATTGCGCTGACAAAGCTGCGCGACACCGGCATCCCATTTGTACCTGAAAGCTTCTACCGTGATTGGCGCGTTCGCCAGTCTCTTGAATCACATGGTGGAAAAATTGGTCGCAAGGAGCTGAAGGAAGCACTGTTCGACGACTTCCTGACACCTTATGCAGTCTGCCGCCCGCCACGTCCCGGCAATCACGACAATATAACGGCCACGGTTGCGATGGTGGTGATGGAAGCAGCGCTTGGCATGATGGAAATCGCGCCGCTGCCAGCTTTGAACCGTCAGTTTGCGACCTACTGTCTGCAGGATTATACGCCGCTACCGTCCGATGCCGCGCCACGCGCGAAATCCCTCTTTATCGAAGGCTAAAGAAATGCTGCGCTTTGCGCTTTCCAGAATAGGCATGGCCATTCCAACATTGCTGATCGTGGCAGTGGCTGTGTTTGTGATTGTCCGGCTGATACCGGGCGATCCTGCAGCCCTGATGCTGGGCGATTCTGCGGATGCTGCGACGCTGGCCGCGCTGCGCGAGCAGCTGGGCCTCAATCACAGCGTCTTTACCCAGTTTCTGATCTGGGGAGGCAATGTTCTGAATGGTGATCTCGGTGTCTCCATTGCCAACCAGCAGCCGGTTCTTTCGCTGGTTCTGGAGCGCTTTTCGGTCAGTGCGCGTATCGTCTTGTCAGCGGTGGCGCTTTCTACGCTTGTCGCTGTTCCGCTTGGAATGATCGCAGCCTGGAAGCAGAACAGCCTGACCGATCTGACGCTTGTGACCTGTGCCACCTTGCTGCTTTCGGTTCCGACATTCTGGATGGGCTTGCTGCTGTTGTTGGCCTTTGGCCTCAAGCTCGGCTGGTTGCCGATTGTCGGCTATGTCAGCTTTGGTGAGAACCCATGGAAAGCGTTTCTTTATCTGGTTTTGCCGATCACCACACTGTTTCTGCATGAAATCGGCGTCATTTTACGTATGGCGCGCGCCTCGACGCTTGAAGTGCTGAATCTGGATTACATCGCCCATGCCCGCGCCAAGGGACTGTCGGAAGCAACCGTGATGTGGCGTCATGCTTTCCGTAATGCGTTTGGCCCGACCTGGACATTGTTGGGGCTGATCCTTGGCAATCTGCTTGGTGGTATTGCAGTTGTGGAAACGGTTTTCACGATTCCCGGACTTGGCAGGCTTCTGGTTGAGGCGATCTTTGCTCGCGATTATCCCGTCATTCAGGGCTGCTTGCTGTTCACAGCCTGTGTTTATGTGCTGGTCAATCTGATCGTGGACCTTCTCTATCCGTTCTTCGACCCGAAGGTGACGGCGAAATGAAAAATCTCTCTCTCAACGCGATTATTGGCGGAACCCTGACCGCAACGCTTCTCACGATAGCGGTGGTAGGTTCCTTCTGGACGCCTTACAACCCGCTGGCCCTCGACTTTGCCGCGCGTCTTGCGCCGCCAAGTGCTGCGCATTGGCTGGGTACGGATGAATTTGGGCGCGACCAGCTGAGCCGTCTTATGAGAGGCGCATCGGCCAGTGTTTCAATCAGCGTGTTCACAGTCTCTCTCGCCACCCTCGGCGGAGTGCTTATCGGGGCGGTCAGCGGCTTCTTGCGTGGCTGGTTCGACCGGCTGTTGATGATGGTCAATGATGCTTTGCTGGCATTCCCTGGCATATTGATGGCGCTTGGTTTGCTGGCCGTCTTTGGTGCCAACAAGAATGGCATCATCTTAGCACTTGCTCTGGCCTATATGTCTTCGGTGATCCGCGTGGTCCGTGGCACGGTTTTGAGCCTGCGTGAACGGGAGTTCGTTGAGGCCTCCCGCGTCATGGGAAACTCGGAAATCTATACGATGGTGCGCCATATTCTGCCCAACTGTCTGGCGCCTGTTCTGGTCATGGCAACGTCCATGTGCGGCTGGGCAATTCTCGCGGAAAGCTCGCTTAGCTTTCTGGGTCTGGGTGTGCCGCCGCCAGCGCCGACTTGGGGCAATATGCTGGCGGGAAGCCGCAATTTCATTGAGCAGGGCGTTTGGCTTGGTATCTTCCCCGGCCTTGCAATTTCGCTGTCGCTGCTTGGTATTAATCTTCTAGGTGACGCGTTGCGCGATCGCCTCGACCCACGCATGAGGAAGCGCTCATGACTTCCGCACCCTTGCTTGAAATCGACGATGTAAGCCTGCGTGTTGGCGACAGTGCGCTGGAGATCGTCAAGCGCGCTTCCTTCTCCATAAAAGCTGGCGAAATTCTCGGCATCGTCGGTGAATCCGGCTCTGGAAAAACCATGCTCGCGCGGGCGGTCATGGGGCTGGTTCCGGCGTCCATTAAAACAAGTCATGGTGCGATCCGCTTCAAGGGACAGAACGTGTCAACGATGTCGCCGACCGCTTTGCGCGGGCTGCGTGGCGATGGCATTGCCATGATCTTTCAGGAGCCGATGACTTCGCTTACCCCGTCACTGACTATCGGGCGGCAGCTTGAAGAAGGACTTGAACTGCACTTTCCAGCCGAGAAGGCACAACATGCCGACTGGATCAGAGCCATGTTGTTGCGTGTTGGTATTGCCGATCCTGATCGGGCGATTGAGGCGTTCCCACATGAGTTCTCAGGCGGAATGCGCCAGCGCATCATGATCGCCTGCGCGATGCTCATGAAGCCTGATCTGCTGATCGCGGACGAGCCGACCACTGCGCTTGATGCGGTTATCCAGCGCGAGGTTATGGAGTTGCTGGTCGATCTCACGCGGGAACGTGGCACGACCGTTTTGCTGATCAGTCACGATCTTCCAATGATTGCGCGCTATTCCAAACGTGTGGTTGTGATGCGCCATGGTGAAGTGGTTGAAACGGGCGATACCGCGTATGTTCTGGCAAAGCCCCGGCATGATTACACCCGCAAATTGCTTTCGACATTACCGGTTCGTGGGCCTGCGCGCGTGGTTCCAAAGGCTGATCCGCTGATCAGCGTGCACGATCTTGTTGTCGATTTTGAAGGCCGGGGTGGCTGGTTCAAGAAAGCTGGCGGCAAACGTGCTCTGCATGGGGTTACGATTGATGTTCTGCCCAACGAGGTTGTTGCCGTGGTTGGCGGCTCCGGTTCGGGCAAGACCACGGCCGCGCGCGTGATGGCTGGACTAATCAAGCCGAGCGAAGGGAAGTTGCTGTTCAAGGGACAGCCTCTCGAGAGGCGTTCATCCCAATATCAGGATTATCGTTATCACACGCAGATGGTGTTTCAGGACCCTTATTCATCACTCGATCCGCGTATGAAAGTGGGCGAGTTGGTCGGTGAGGCGCTGCGCTTCTCGAAAGAGCTTTCGTCCGGCCAGAAAGTGGATCGTGTTCGCGAAACACTGGGGGACGTTGGCCTCGGTGGAGATTATGCTAATCGTTATGCGCATGAAATGTCGGGTGGTCAGCGTCAGCGTGTGGCGATTGCGCGTGCGCTCGTTCGCCGTCCCGCTTTTGTCATTGCGGATGAAGCAGTCTCGGCGCTTGACGTAACGGTGCGTGCGCAGGTTCTCGATCTCTTCGCCAAGCTGCAGCAGAGCTATGGCTTCGGTTGCCTGTTCATTACCCATGATCTGGGCGTGGTTGAGCAAATTGCCGATCGTGTGGTCGTGATGAATGACGGTCGCATTATAGAGCAGGGAACGCGCGACGAGATTTTTGACGCGCCGCAGAACGACTATACCCGCCGTCTTCTGTTAGCCATTCCAATGCTCGAACTGACGGGTGAGGGCGGCGTCAAACTCAAATGGCGCGGCGATAGTGCAAATACGAAGTCTGGAGAGGAGGGCGGTCATGTCCATAACTGAAGAAAAGCCCGCTACTAAACGGCAGGGCCATGGCAAAAAACTCAGCTTCTACGATTTCGGAGCGACCACGTTTTTTGCAAGTCAGTTCGATCAGCGTTTCAGTTACTGCCTTTACGTCCCCGAGGACTATGATGAAGACGGCACCGAGACGCACGAACTGATCGTCATCATTCACGGGACGGGGCGGACATCGGCACAGTACCGCGATCACTTTGCAAATTTTGCGCGAGAGAACCGCTGCATTGTTCTGGCGCCGCTGTTTCCTGCGGGCATCGTCGTGCAGGGCGATCTTGCCAACTACAAGCGCATCGAGTTTCACGGCATTCGCTTTGACCATATTCTGCTATCGATGATCGACGAAGTGGCTGCCAAGTATCGCCTCAAAAGCAATCGCGCCATCATGTACGGCTTTTCGGGCGGCGGGCAGTTCTGCCAGCGCTTTTTCATGCTGCATCCTCATAGGCTGAAGGCCCTCTCTATCGGAGCACCGGGCGTCGTTACTCTGCTCAATTCCGATTATGACTGGTGGGTTGGCGTTCGCGATGTTGAAGCATGTTTTGGCTGCCGCATTGATCTTGAAGCGATGAAGGCTGTGAGCGTTCATACAGTGATCGGTGAGGAAGATACCGCGACTTGGGAAATCGCCATCCCGCGTGACAGCGCCTTCTGGATGGACGGCGCCGATCTTCAGGGCGATTGCCGGATCGACCGCATTGAAGCACTGGCCAAGTCGTTTGAAGCGCATCGCATCGCGGTTCGCAGGGACAGGGTGCCGGGCGTGGCTCATGAGCCTTTCAAAGTGCTGGAGCCGGTCGAAGCATTTTTCGCGGACGTGCTGAGGTCACAAAGTTGACCATACCGCAAAATCAAAAACAAAAAGGGGAAACCAAAATGTTCAATCTAATTTCAATCCGCTCTGCACTCAGCATGGCGCTTCTTGGTCTCAGCGCCACATCCTTCCAAGCACATGCTGCAGACGATGAGACCTTGCGCGTCGCCATTCACTCTGATGTTGCGAGCATCAATCCGGGCGTCAATCGCGATGCCAATGCCGATATGGTTGTTGCCCATATTGCCGAAGGTCTGGTCGCTTATGGCGACGATCTCGCCATAAAGCCAATGCTGGCTGAGAGCTGGACCTCGAATGCCGATCATACGGTTTATGAATTCAAGCTACGAAAAGGCGTCAAGTTCCAGAATGGCAAAGACCTGACCGCCAAGGATGTCGTCTGGAATTTCGAGCGTTATCTCAAGCCGGATACAGCGTTTCAATGCGTCAATCGCTATAATGGCAAGGTCGATTCCGAGTTGAAGACGGTCGAGGCTGTTGATGACAACACGGTGCGCTTCAGCTTCGCAACTCCTGCGCCAAACTTTGTCATCACCATGGCTACCATCCAGTGTACCCCTTGGATATTGAGCCCGGAATCCGTTGATGCGGATGGCAAATTTGTAAAGCCGATTGGTACAGGTCCCTATGCTTTTTCCAAATGGGAGCGTGGCCGTTATCTGGACCTGACCCGTTTCGATGATTATTCGGCTCTGCCCGGTGATCTCGACGGTCTGGGAGGGAACAAGAAAGGCCATGTAAAGACCATTCAGTTCATGACTGTTCCAGATCCCAGCACGCGCACAAATGGTCTGCTTTCCGGTGAGATCGACTTCATCGATGAAGTGGAGCCAACCGGTGTCAAGGATCTGGAAGCGAAGGGCATGAAGGTCAATGTACAGCAGACGCCTTCATGGATGGTGCTTCAAATTCAGTCCACTTCCGATAAGTTGAAGGATCCGCAGATGCGTCAGGCGATTGCTCACGCCATCGATCTTAGCCAGCTGGCAACGGCGATTGGTGAGGGCATTTATGCACCAAACCCGTCGGTCATTGCACCAAACACCATCTATTCGGATAATCAGGCGGCTGCCTGGCCTGCATACGATCCAGCCAAAGCGCAGGAGCTGCTGACCAAGGCAGGATATAAGGGCGAACCGATCAGCCTTCTGGTCGCCAACCGCCAGAACCGCGTGCAGGTTGCCACGATTGTTCAGGCATTCCTTGCAGCCTCCGGCATCAATGCGCAGCTCGAAGTGCGCGATTGGGCGACCCAGCTCGATCAGTATCGTCGTGGCGCCTATGAACTTGCCGTTTTCGCTTATTCAGCCCGCCTTGATCCGCTGTTATCTTTCCAGTCGATGATCGGTGACAAGAAGGCTGATGCCGCACGCCAGTGGGACGATGCCAAGGCGGAAGACCTTCTCAAGCAGGTTTCTGCGAAAAGCGACGTCGAAGTACGCAAGAAGCTCTTCAACGAGCTCAACACATTGATGGGTGAGCAGGTTCCGATCCTTGGTCTGGTAAACTTGCCATCGATCACAGCTGCCGGTCCAAAAGTGAACGATTTCAAGGGCTGGGCTGGTGATACGCTTCGCTTCTGGACGATCAGCAAGGCACAGTAAAACGCTCCGCTTCGCGAGCTTAGCATTGGGATAACCCCATGACGTCTACATCCTTTGACTACACCCGGACCGACGCTGTCGGTCTGAGAGAGGCCATTCGCGCAAAAATTCTGTCGCCGCATGAGGCTGTTCATGAGGCATTTGCAGCGATTGATCGGTGCAATCCTAAGCTGAATGCTGTGATCTACGAGATGCGCGATCAAGCGGAAGAACAGCTTAAATCGCTGCCAGAGGGTCTGCTTAGCGGTGTTCCGGTTTTGTTGAAGGATGATTGCCCTTCCTATGTCGGTGCAGCAATGTCCTTTGGATGTCGTGCGGCAGAGGGAAATATCTCGCAGCGCGATCATGAACTCGTCAAACGCTACAAATCCGCTGGTCTGGTGGTGGTGGGTAAAACCAATTTGCCGGAGTTTTCCTGCAATATCGCAACGGAATCTTCGCTTCATGGTCCAGCACTCAATCCCTGGGATGTTACACGCAGCATTGGCGGTTCTTCCGGGGGGGCGGCAGCTGCCGTTGCCGCGCGCATGGTGCCTGTGGCCTATGGCAATGACGGAGCAGGCTCGATCCGTATCCCGGCATCTTGTGGCGGGCTTTTCGGGCTGCGTCCGTCGCGCGGGCGAGTCCCATGCGGTCCGGTCTCAACAGAAAACTGGGGCGGAATGGTCAGCCATCATGTGCTGACGCGCTCGGTTCGCGATTCCGCAATGATGCTTGATCTGACAGACGCGCTTGAACCGGGTTCGCTGTACGCGGCCCCGGACAAGACGGATCTGTTCGTCAACAGTGTCAGAATGGCGCCGCGGAAACTTCGTATTGGTGTCTGGCAGGAGTCTGATCTGCGTCATGATCTGGATGAGCAGACAGTCGCAGCACTTGAGGCGACGATTGCTTTGTGCGAACGGCTCGGACATAACGTTGTTCGGGTGAAGCCTGATTTTGACGGCGTTGAGCTTGCGGGTGCCGTACAAAAACTGATCGCCGTTTACACCGCAATTGAAGTGGCAGATGTTGCCGCGACAATGGCAAAGCCTGCCAATGAACTTTATTTTGAACCTTCAAATCTGGGATTGGCCGCTTACGGCGATAGCTTGGCTGCGACAGAGGTTATTCAAGCGCGTTTGACCGCAAACAGTACGGCGCGCAGTTTTGGTCGTCTGTTTGAAGAATGCGATGTGGTGTTAAGCCCGGTCATGCCGGTTGGATCATTTCCGCTTGGGATGCTCGACGTGCGCTCACCCGACTGGAAAGGGTTTGCCCGGCAGTTTCTGGAGCTGACAACCTTCACCCATCCGGTCAACGCTGCTGGCTTGCCTGCGATGAGTGTCCCACTTCACGAAACGTCTGATGGTTTGCCAATCGGCAGCCAGTTCATTGCTCCTTATGGGGCCGAAAATCCGCTATTCCAACTAGCAGGTCAGTTGGAAGCCATGTGTCCATGGTCTGATCGACTGCCCGCTATTCACGCCTGAAATCAAGAGACAAGCGATGCTCTATACAAAGCCCTATTTCCAGCCGTCCGATACGACCGAGGTTTTCGATCTCGTTGATAGAACGGTGCTTGGTACTTTGATCACCAGCCATGAGGGAGGCCTTGCTATATCGCACCCCGTCTTCATGATGGATCGGACACGCGGCGAAAACGGCACGCTGGTCTCGCATGTTGCTGCATCCAACGATCATGTTGAGTTTTTGAAACGCGGCCTGCCATCAATCGCAATCCTGATGGATGCTGGTCATTATGTATCATCGTCATGGTATCCCGGTTATCCGGAAAGGGACAGCGCACCGACCTGGAGCTTTATGGTTGCTCATATCCATGGCGCGCCCAAAATCCTGTCGGAAGCAGCGACCGCCAAACATCTCCACGAGCTCGTCAAGCATATGGAAAAGGGTCGTGACAAGCCGTGGCAGATGAAGGAACTCGGTCCCGGTGGTCTGGAGTGGCGTCTGCCCAATATCGTAGGCTACGAAATGCAGATTGAGAAGATGGAGATCAAGTTCAAGCTTGGACAGGACGAACGGTCGGCAGATATGCGTGCTGCGATCAAAAAACTGCGCGAAGAGGGGCGGGAAGATGTCGCCGAAATGATGGCGCGTCACTGCAAAATTTAGAAAATAAGGTGGAGTGGGTTCATAATCAGTCCCCTGTGCATAGCGTGTATTTAATTCGACATTGGCTGGCAACAGAGCCCATATTGCCAGACTTCAATCACTCAAGTGGATAGGTCCCGGAATGATATTCAACCAAGGAGTGGTTTTCGTGACCAAGGATTATATCTATTTTCCCATCCAGCGATGGTGTCCAGAAGGAATGAACGACGTCAGTGCTGGCGAGCTGGAATTCTCCGCGCTCCCCGACCGGAAGCCTGATTTCGTTAACGGGGTGTACTGGCCTGGCGCGCCCCGGGAGATGGTATGTGATATGCAACCAGAATTGCTCACCGGCAATTCAATCCGGAGGCCGGAAGTGGCGGTGACTTTTTGAAGGGGCGTAAGCCGGGTATCGCAAGACATCGCAGGCGCTGAACGCGCCGGCATGTTCTGACTGGCAATCAGCACATCTCCCAATGGCGGGATTCAGAGGCTCGTTTCCCATCAAGGCGAGCCGTTCAAGTGTCATCGACAGATGCGTTTTCTGATAGGTGACTAACGTTGCTATCACGCCCTTCATTGATCAAACGTTTGCAACAGATCCTTATGAAGTGCTTCGAAGCGGCACGACATGTGCAAGCAGTCACGCCGATCCATGATCTCATTTACAACTTGCATTACTTGCCTCGCAACAAAATCAACGCCACCGATCACCATGAGTTACGCCAAACCGCCAACACCGTGTGGCGCGAAATCGCGTGGCTGAAATCGGCGCGACAAAGCCACTAAAGGCCGGGTCATGTTCAGATGTGGGTTAATGTAACAGAGCCGTCATATCTGCTGTCCTCGACAATCAGATCATGCTCTTCAGTGACAGCAATTCCTGTGCTGTGGCTTCATCTGTTATAAGCACTTGAGCCCGGGTGGTCATGATGCTGGCGCGGATGATTTTTGCTTTGCGAATGCCGCCTGCCGAGATGATCACCTTTGGCACTTTGCGCAGTTCCGTTGGGTTGATGGCCATGGCGCGTTTGTTAATCGGATGATCGACAATTTCACCGGCCTCATCAACGAATTGGCACAACACATCGCCAACTGCGCCAGCTGCCTGCAGGCTCTCGGCATCTTGTGCTGTCAGCAAACCGCGACGGAAAATCGATGCCTGTTTGCTGACATCCGCCACACTCAAAACTGCGAGATCTATGTCGGAAACTTTGCTTCTCAGTGCTTTCAGTTCCTGGATTTCCCACAGTTCCTTTGCCAGAGCCACATGAGGCACGAAGACGGGGGCGGTGATCTGGAAGAGTTCCGTCTTGTAAAACTCAGCCAGCCGCCATGCGACAGCTGATGGATTATCAGCCATCGAATGTGTCAACCCGCCGAGCAGGGAGATAACCGACAGGTCATTGATTTCACGCCACTTCAGATGGCTCATACAAGCCTGCAACGTTGCACCCCAGCCAACGCCGACTGTCAGCCCGTCTTGCAGGCGATCTGAAAGATAACGTCCGGTGGCGTGGCCGATCACGGCGGAGATACTGGCTTCGGATTGATCGGAAGAGGGCACGACAATGGCTTCAAACAGCCCGAGGTGTTTTTCCAGCGCACGTTGCAAACGGATGAGCGGCTCGGCATGGGAATTCAGAGAAATCTGGACGATGCCCTCGTCGCGCGTGGCAGCCAGTAGCCGGAAAGCCTTGATCCGGCTGATATCCAGATTCTGCGCAACCTGCTCCTGCGTCAGCCCTTCAATATAATAGAGCCACGCGGCACGTAGTTTCAGCTCGTCCTGATCTGCCTGAAACTTGGTTTTCGGCTTTGTGCTGCGGGCCATTATTCTACCTTTTGCGTCTTTCTTCCAAGAAGGCTCACTATCTCATTTGCGTGCGATAATGATGCGATAATTACCTTTACGTCAAGAATTGTTTGAAAACATAAATGAACAAAAATATTGTGGTTGAAAAGAATGTACAAATAAATCATATGTTGCCACGTAAATTGCGGAGACTCTCCTGCTGGGAGAGGGGTTTTCAAGAGGTGGGAAATGCGAATTCTGATTTCAAACGACGACGGTATTGATGCTCCCGGCATTGCGGTGCTTGAGAAAGCCGCGCGTCTTTTGAGTGATGATGTGTGGATCATCGCACCGGATGGAAATCGCAGTGCAAACGGACATTGTGTGTCTCTCACGGCTGGGTTTTCGGTCAACAAGCTTGCAGACAAGCGTTACGCCTGCACGGGTACGCCGGTGGATTGCGTGATCGCTGCAATTCACTGGGTATTCCGTGATCAGCAAACGCCGGATCTCGTTTTGTCGGGTATCAATGCCGGACGCAATGTGGCCGAGGATGTGTCCTATTCCGGGACGATGGCAGTTGCCCGCGAAGGCGCGCTGAACGGCATTGCTTCGGTTGCTTTTTCCGCGCCGCGTGATTGTGAGGCGTTCGATGCAGATGCTCTGGCGTGGCTTGCCAGTCATATTCGCAATTTCTGGGAAACCAGAAGCGATTGGGCGCATGACGGTCACTGGCTGAACGTCAATTTGCCGCGCAAACTGCCCGCCGCATTGGAAATGGCTGAAATCGGCCGCGACAAGAACCTGAAATATGTGAATCTTTTCGAAGAAACGGAGAATTCAGTTCACATTCAGCCATTAGCGGATCGTGATTACAAATCCAACGGCAACGATGAGAATGCGTTGATTGACGCAGGAAAGGCCAGCGTGACCAACCCCAACTGGTTTGGCCATTCGAAAGTGCCGGCATCGGTGACCGGACACAAGCCTGCTTGATATCGGTGGCGCGTAAAAACACACCCCCGTTAGCCTCTGCTAACGGGGGGTGTGTTTGTTTAAAGACGGCCGGTTTCGGGCCTTTCAAGAGTTTAGCCACCGATCAGCGGGTAAACCACCTTGATCATGTCTTCGAGGTGATCATTGGCGAAACCGTCGTGCTTTAGCACCTTGCTTTCAACGTGACCCTCATCAGAGAAGTGATGTTCCATATAGCCGACTTCGCGAGTGCCACCCATTTCCGGAACAAGCTCTTCCGTTGTCGTAAACGCAATCGATGAGCACCATTCCAGATGCACATTGCCGCGCTTGGATGAGCGCTGCTGATGCAGGTGGCCGCTGGCGATTAGCCGCAGCTTTGGATGGTTGATCAGACCCTCAAGGCGACCCCAACCCTTTGGATCGACAGTCCAATAGGTCAGCTCGGTGCTGTCCGTATTATCGATGTAAATCGGCTGATGCGAGAATACGGCGAGGTAACGGTCACCAGATGACGCGATCTGTTGGTCTATCCAGTCATATTGTTCGGCTTCTTGCGGCAGGCCGGAACCAATCAGCATCGAGCTTATACCGATGATTCGCCAATTGCCTTGATCGATAACCCAGCGGTCGGCGCCAAAATAATCTGCAAATCTCCCATAGCGCGCGGCATTGATGGCGCTGCCATTTTCACTTTCCGGCTTGGAAAGGTTTGGATTGTCGCCCACGTCATGATTGCCAGCAAGAAAATGGATAGTTTTGTCGGATTCCTTAAAGAAATCCCGGCAGAACGCATAATCCTCGTCATAACGAATCCCGTCCAGGGTCACATCGCCCGTGTGGATGATGAAGTCATGATTTGATTCCGCCAATGGTTCGGCGAGCAGGCGATTGTTCTCGCGGAAATGGTCAGTTCGCGGCGAAAGGTGAGTATCTGAAATCTGTAATATGCTGAATCTGGACATGTTCGCTCCCATAATGAATGAGTCCCAATACAAAGAAACTCATTTTGTACAAAAGTATTGACTGCGAATAAAAAGTTCAATAATTTTTTTGCGGATGGAGACTGGTTCCTTGGGTTAGTCCCAAAGTGTTGCCTGTCGGGAGCTGTTTTTGTGCCGATGCGGTTTCAAAGGCAGATATAAGTATTGGGAGGGGACGCGATTGTCGGGAATTGAGATCGTCAATCTCAACAAGAAGTGGACGACATTCCACGCGGTCAATGATGTGAACTTTACCGTTGAGCCCGGCACGCTGACTGTGCTGCTTGGGCCTTCGGGTTGCGGTAAATCCACCTCTCTGCGTCTGATCGCCGGGCTGGATTCTGTGACCTCGGGCCAGATCATCATCGGTGGCAAAGACGTCACCAACGCGCCGCCCGCGAAGCGGAGTCTGGCGATGGTGTTTCAGTCCTATGCCCTGTTTCCTCACTTAACCGTTGCAGAGAACATTATTTTCGGCCTGCGTGTGCGCAAAGTGTCTGCCGGTGAGCGTGACCAGCGTTTGAAGCGCGCTGCCGATATTCTGGGTCTGTCGCATCTGCTGGATCGGCGCCCGTCGCAGCTCTCTGGCGGTCAGCAGCAGCGTGTTGCTCTGGGGCGCGCCATCGTCGCAGAAGCTTCAGTGTGCTTGATGGACGAACCGCTTTCAAATCTCGATGCGCAGCTGCGCCACGATATGCGCAAGGAAATCCGTAACTTGCAGCAGCAACTCGGTATGACCATGATTTACGTGACCCATGATCAGATCGAGGCCATGAGCCTTGCCGATCAGGTTATTCTGATGAAGGGTGGGAAGATTGAGCAGAAGGCAAAGCCTTCCGAACTCTATCTGGAGCCCGCCACCACGTTCGTTGCCCGTTTTATCGGGACGCCACCAATGAACATCATCCGTATGGCCGATTACGACGGCAAGGCCGCTATCAGTGGCGCCCCAAATGGACCGGCGATTTTGAGCGATCCTGCCCGGGGACTTTTACTGGGATTGCGCCCCGAGGAAATCCGTGTGGCGGAGGAGGGGCGTGTGAAAGCCTCTATCGAAGCCATCGAATATCACGGTGCGGACAGCATTCTCGAATGCCGCGTGGGCGATCAGTCTTTGCAAGTGCGCATTGAAGGCGTTCGTCGCCTCAATCGCGGCGATACCGTTGGTCTGACATGGGCGCAATCTGCGGTGCATGTGTTTGATGAGGCGGAAGGACATCGCGTCGAGCGCACGGCCTTAGCCGTTTAACCAGAAAATGATCGGGGAACGATCATCCCTTGGGAGGAGAGAACAATGAATTTGCAGGTAAAACGATCTGTAACGCTCTTGGCCACATCAGCTATGCTGACCGTCGTGGGTGGTTGGGGAGCAGCCCAGGCAGAACCCGTCGAAATCAGCTTTTACTATCCGGTCGCTATCGGCGGTCCGGTCACCAAAATCGTGGATGATCTGATCACCCGTTTTGAAGGGCAGCATCCGGATATCAAGGTAAAGCCGATCTACTCCGGCACCTATCCGGAAACCCTGAGCAAATCGTTGACGGCTTTCAAATCCGGTCAGGCGCCTGAAGTCGCGGTCATGCTCTCTACCGACATGTTCACGTTGATCGATGAAGATGCCATCGTTCCTTATGAGGATCTGGCCAAGACCGACGATGACAAGGCATGGCTTGCAGGCTTCACGCCGGTTTTCATGGTCAACAGCAAGAGCGAAGACAAGACATGGGGCGTGCCGTTCCAACGCGGCACCACCGTTTTCTTCTGGAACAAGGATGCCTTCAAGGAAGTTGGTCTTGATCCAGAAAAAGGCCCACAGGACTGGAAAGAAGTTGTCGACTTCGCAACAAAGTTGACCAAGCGTTCTGCTGATGGAAGCGTTGCGCGCTGGGGCATGCAGGTGCCGTCGTCGCTGACCTCCTACTGGTTGCTGCAGGGATATGTTGCGCAGAATGGCGGCAAACTTGCCGAGCCGGATGGGAAAACCACTTATTTCAACGCGCCTGAAGTTGTCGAGGCGATGCAATATTGGGTTGATCTAGCCCATAAGCACAAGGTGATGAAACCCGGCGTGATCGAATGGGCGACCAATCCAAAAGACTTCTTCGAAGGTCGCGCCGCTATGATCACCACCACCAGCGGCAATCTCACCAATGTGAAAACCAATGCGCCTTTCCCGTTCGGCGTGCAGACCCTGCCAAAAAACGAAGCCTATGGTGCACCGACCAGCGGCGGCAATGCGTATATTTTCAACGTTGAAGATAAGGCAAAGCAGGCGGCGGCATTTCAGTTCGTGAAATGGCTCTCCTCTGCGGATCAGGCTGCCGAATGGAGCATCAAGACCGGCTATATCGCTGCCCGTGATGATGCTTGGCAAACGGAAGCCATGAAGAAATATGTTGAGGAATTCCCCGGCGCAAAGGTGCCGCATGACCAGATTCCTTACATGGTGCCGGAACTTTCAACCTATGAAAATCAGCGCGTCGCACGCGTGATCGACGATGCGATCGAGGCGTCGCTGACGGGCAATAAGAGCGTTAAACAAGCTCTCGACGATGCGCAGGCCGAGGCCGAGCGTATCCTCAAGCCCTACCAGTAATAGGTTGGCATCAGAGCTTCGTACGGCTCGTCCATACGAAGCTCTTTATCGTGCAAGAATGACAATGCGACGTGTGCCCGGCAGAGCCGGTTCACATGATCGCAAGAAGGCTGGAGAACTCGCGTGAACCAGGCGAAAAACCAGATAACACCATGGCTTCTGCTGTTGCCGGCCACTGTCTTGCTGGCAGTGTTTACGCATATTCCAGCCGTCATGACGTTCATCAACAGCTTCTACCAGACGCCGCGCGGCAAGCGTCCGCCTCGCTTTGTCGGCGTTGATCATTATACGACAATGATCAGCGATCCGGTATTCTGGGCGGCCCTCAAGAATAACGCTATCTACGCGCTCGGCACTGTACCTGCATCCATAGCATTGGCCATGCTGATGGCGATCATCGTGAATTCGTCCATTCGCGGTCGCTCGCTGATGCGGATGTCGTTCTTCATGCCGACCGTGCTGCCGATGATTGCAGTCGCCAATATCTGGCTGTTTTTCTACACGCCCGGCTATGGTTTGATCGATCAGTTTCTGGGACTGTTAGGTTTCCATGAAACCAACTGGCTGGGTAATCCCGATACCGTGCTTGGCAGTCTGATGGTGTTGGCCATATGGAAGGAAGCCGGTTTCTTCATGATCTTCTATCTGGCGGCATTACAGCAGATCAGCCCGAGCCTGTCCGAAGCGGCAGTGCTTGAAGGCACGGGACGCTGGTACTTCTTCCGCCGTGTGACGTTTCCACTATTGATGCCAACCACTTTGTTTGTGCTGATCAATGCGGTGATCAATGCGTTCCGCCTGATCGACCATGTGATTGTCATGACCCGTGGCGGGCCGGACAATGCCAGCACTCTGCTGCTCTACTATGTTTACAATGTTGCATTCCGTTTCTGGGATACGGCCTACGCATCAGCTTTGACGGTTTTGCTGCTGCTGGCGCTTGCTCTTATCGCCTTCGTCCAGTTCGGGGTTCTTGACCGCAAGGTGCATTACAAATGAGTGCAATGACATTACCGCATCAGCCACGCGAATTCTCGTTTTGGCGAAGCCTTGAAACCGTGGGATGTTACCTGCTGGGGCTGCTCTGGATCCTGCCTTTGCTCTATGCCGTGTGGATGGCGTTTCATCCAGCGCAATATGAAGCTCGGTTTGATCTCTTCGCTCCGGTGACACTGGAGAACTTCAGCAATGCGTGGAATGCCGCACCTTTCGGGCGTTATTTCCTCAACACATTCCTGCTGATCACCACGATACTGTTCAGCCAATTCATTATCTGCACGCTGGCGGCCTATGCTTTTGCTCGCTATGAATTCCGCGGCAAGACGATTGTCTTTATGCTGGTATTGGTACAGCTGATGATCATGCCGGAAGTGCTGCTGGTCGAAAACTACCGCACCATTGCGAAGCTTGGTCTGGTGGATACAGTTGTGGCTATGGGGCTGCCTTATATGGCATCGGCCTTCGGTATTTTCCTTTTGCGTCAGACCTTCCTGACCGTGCCGAAGGAACTGGATGACGCAGCGCGTGTTGAAGGGGCAGGGGCACTCACCACGCTTCTTAAAGTCTATGTGCCATTGGCTAAACCGATCTATGTCGCCTACGGTCTGGTGTCAGTAAGCTATCACTGGAACAATTTGCTTTGGCCGTTGGTCATTACCAATTCGGTTTCCACCCGTCCACTGACGGTTGGGCTACAGGTATTTTCCTCGCCGGATCAGGGTGTGCAGTGGAGTATTATCTCGGCTGCTGCATTGATGACGTCGGCACCTCTGCTGATCGGCTTTTTGCTGTTCCAGCGCCAGTTCGTTCAGAGCTTTATGCGCGCGGGTATTAAATGATATGCGCAAAAGAGCAGGACTTTCGGGTAAAGCCGATAAAGGGGCTAATTCTTAGCTCGTGGTTGCGGCTGTCCCAGTTATTGAGAAAACTAAACCATCACTGGAACGGGCCATGATGCCTTCGACAGCCACATATGTTCGGCTGTTTGGCTTAAATTGCAAGTTCCGACTGTAAGGTTTCACTGCATAATTCAGATGCTAAAAAATAGATTCTGACAGGCAATCAGCGAGCATGTTCGCAAGACGGTGATTGAACAAGGCAGGCATTCCTGAAATTGCCGCGAGAAGTGGAAGCTGCATCATAACCGGTGTGACATCAGCACCTTGACCGCCGCGCCCTATGTTGTCCGAGCCAGATCGGCGTGCCGATAATAAAAATATCCGCATCGAGAATTTTGGTTCTGAGTGTGAGCCACTAATCGTTCTCGCTCTCGCGCCATGTGACACCTGGTTCGATGGTGAACTCGCTCAACCGCATATACTCCGTCTGCACATCAAGATAGACAGGATGCATATCGACGCAATGTAACATCTTGTCGGTCGATGAGGGGGGGGGTGGTTGCTGCTTCGCTTCAAGGTAGCGGTAGCGCGGTGGCTTTAAGGGGAAAGGGGAAGCTACGCTCATTATCTGCCTGCCTTCTCTTTGCGTGTTTGGGTTCACTCAGCGCATCGTAAAGATTTTGGCGGTCCGGGTCAGCGAGATTGTGCCCGGCGGCATCGCGCTTCTTTGCTGGATCGTCTTCAGCAGGTTCGTAACCACGAGGCCGGTTTTCAGGCGGGCCTTCCCATTTCGGCTTCTGGTCTGTCGTACCGGTTTTCGGGTCGTGTTTCATGGAAGCCTCCCGCCATAGGATCCGCCGACCAGCCGAAGACCAAACCGCCGATAGAAAATGAGTGGTCCGAGACCGGTACGGGCGGCCCAATGGTGAAAACCGGCAGCGAAGGCGGCAAATACCAATCTCACACAAGATATTTGCGGATTGCAATAAATTGATGAAAACATCTATGATTGTCGCTCAAAAATCGCCGTGCTGATGGCTCAATTCAGTAAACCGGGGGTGGCGCAATGAATGACGAAAACATGGATCAGCCGGCCAAAATCTTGTTGCCCGTACATTCCTATTCTGGTTCCTATGCGTGGCAAACGAGTTTTTATGATACGGATCTCGACCCCCGTGACTGGTTGGCCGCTATCATCGATGGTTCTGATGACGCTATCATCAGCAAGGATCTCAACGGCAACGTAAAAACCTGGAACAGGGGTGCCCAGCGACTTTTCGGATACGAACCTGACGAAATAATAGGGAAGCCGATCACTATCCTTATTCCAAAAGATCGACTTCAAGAAGAACCTGCAATCTTAGCACAAATTCGGGCGGGAAACCGGGTCGATCATTTTGAGACTGTTCGAAAGAAAAAAGACGGATCGCTTTTTGATATTTCCCTGACCATCTCTCCCATTCGGGACGCGTCAGGCCAGATTATCGGAGCGTCGAAAATAGCTCGCGATATCACAGAGCGACGCCGAACCCAGGAACAGCAGCATCTCCTAATGGGCGAGATGAATCATCGAATCAAGAACCTTTTTGCGCTTGCGAGTGCGATCGTCTCATTGAGCGGTCGCGGGGCGAAAACCGCAGACGAATTGCGTCAGCGCCTGCAAGCCAGATTGTCTTCCCTGGCGAGAGCTCACGCACTTACTATGCCCAACTGGGGAGATGCGGGGGAAGCGGAAATTTCTCTTCACGCGCTCCTCAACACCATACTCGAACCTTATGACCAACAGAATATTACTGTGACCGGGGCCGATCCTACTGTCTCTGGAAAGCAGTTGAGCAGTTTATCCCTGTTGCTTCATGAGTTCGCGACCAACGCAGCCAAGCATGGGGCGCTTTCAACGTCTTCTGGCAGTTTGAGTGTTACGGTCTGGGAAAACCCGGATGCGTTCACGCTGCTTTGGTCTGAAACCGTGCGAACTGAACAAAAGGAATCCGATTCTGAGGGGTTTGGGACCCGACTTGAGTCCGCTCTCGCGAGCGCCCTTAACGCCAGCGTGCAACGCAACTGGCTCGCCAATGGTGTCGAAATAAGCGTGCTTGTTCCCAAAAAAACATAACGTCCCGTTTGCCTGTCATATGCACTGCGGCTTACACGCTCGCGGGGATGTTTTGCCGGTGGCCTTCCTATCAAATTGCGAAGAGCCGAAAGGTCGGCAAATAGACTGTTGAACCAGATCCGATCAATAATGCCATTCCAGCATCTTACCGTAATGGTCGTGAATCTCGCCTCGGGTTAGCTAGTTAACCTGTCAAAATCAGAATTTGATTTATGTATGCCAGATTCTGGCAACAAAACTGCCATTGCGAAGTTTATTTTCCAGTCAACAGCAGGATGATTCTAATGGAAAAAATCTTCGCCAAGTTCAGTGAAAGAGCCGCTTCGGCAGCGGGCAATCAATACACATTTGTAGTCGCTATTCTCTTTATCGCAGCATGGGCATTGTCAGGTCCGTTTTTCGGCTACTCTGACACATGGCAGCTGATCGTGAACACATCCACAACAATCATCACTTTCCTGATGGTCTTCCTTATCCAGAACTCGCAAAATCGCGATTCCTGTGCTCTGCAAGCGAAGCTCGACGAAATTCTGCATGCTGTGAAGAATGCCCGCGAGGACGTGATTGGCATCGAGCATTTGCCTCTAAAGGAGCTGGAAAGGCTTCGCGACGAGATAGAAAAACGTGCCGGGAAATCAGCATAAGTTTGCGGCATTCTTCCGCATTCGGGAATGGCCATTCGTAACTCTGAACCTGCCGTGAGGTTCAGAGGGCGGTTTAACCGCCAAGTTACGCCATACGCATCGCGCGTAGAAAGTGGATGAGAGGACCACGATCAGAGTGTCAGCGCCTACACTCTATCACTTCCGCCACGGGCAGCCCCGGCTTCGCCCGGACCGCCATAAATTTCGAAACTTCTCTTCGCCTCATTCGTGGACCGTAAAATCAAAGTTTGACGGCATTTTCCCTCGCCCATAGCCGGAGCTTGCGGCACGTTGCAACAAATTTCGTCGCTGCCTTTCCATTGTCGAGGGGAATAAGCCCATCGTCCAATTCGGGTTCGATGCCGGTGGTGGCAAGCAGCGGCATTGCGCCTGCGGTAAAACCGATGAACTTGCAGTGCGCGAACGCATCGGCAACAAAGTCCCGCGCCGTAGACTCGCCGACGAGCTGGTTGGCCGCTTCTTCTGACAACACAAGGGCTACAGCATCGAACAATACAGATGGACCGCCGTCAATCATATGGTTGGCCTCCATCCATTCTCCACTGGAAGCTTCGAAACCTCCAAGTGTCGGCGCTACCAGTTCCACCATTGCGCCTTCCTTTTCTGCGGCGTGGCGGATACCCTTGAGCACCTGCGCATCGGTGCCACCGGCAACAAGCACTCCGATCTTTCTGCCCTTGAAGCTGCTGGGCCCGTTCTCAATAATGCTAAGCGCAGGTGACGGAGCAAGATCGTCACCCACGGGCACCATCGTATCCGCTGCTTTCGGCACGTTGCGGATGCCGAGTTTGCCGGCGACCGTTTCCGCCAGATTCGCATTGATGTTGATAAGGTGAGACACCACACGCTCGCGGATCACGGGCCTTTCCACCTTCGACAGTTCGAAGGTCAGCGCCATCGCGATATGCTTTTGCTCCGTCCCCGTCTGACTCGGATAGACATGACGCGCCTGGCTAAATGTCGGTGCGCGTATACGCGCTGAGGGATTTTGTCATCTCGAAATAGCCATGAGCCCCGTAGCCGCGTGCGTGGACCACGCGTTATGGTATACGCTCATGATCAAAATGAAAAATCTTTTCCCGAAAATGGAAGTCTTCGATCAGTGTCGGACCGGAACTGCCGATCTTAAGCGTATTCAGATCGTCTGATACCGGCCCGCCTTGAGAGGTTGTCATGACCGCAGTATCGCCGCTCGCAATCTGATGAGCATCTCCGCCTCCACCTACGTCGAGCTTTGGTCATGAATCTTAAGTGACTTCCGCCCGTCTGCGGCCTTCCTGCTGGCTGACATGGCTGCTCCCTTTCACTCGCAATCTATATTCAAATGAAAAGGGTGCCGAGTGGCACCCTTGACTCATCATCACGCCGCCTTGGCGCGTTGGTTGGCTGATGCATCCGCAAGTTTTGTTAGATCACTGTCCGTCTTGGATTCTTCTTGCAGCGTCTGGTCGAGCAGTTTTGCGGCATCAGTCATGCCAAGCTCCGTCGCGCAACGCTTCAATGTCCCATAACGTGTGATTTCGTAATGTTCGACCGCTTGTGCGGACGAGATAAGCCCGGCATCGAGTGCAGCCGTATCCTTGAATTCCTCCATGATCTCGTCGCCTCCTTCAGAAATAATTCCCTCGATCGCATCGCAAGTTTTGCCCCTCGCCGTCTTGCCCATGATTTCGAACACTTGGACGAGACGTTCGACGTGGCCTTCAGTTTGTTCACGGTGCTTTTCGAAAGCCGCTTTCAAAATCTTCAGACTGCGCCGCACGCTTCATTTTTGGAAGGGCCTTCAGAATTTTGCGTTCCGCATAGTAGATGTCCTTGAGGGTATCGTGGAATAGATCTTCGAGATTTTTTTCCTTGGCCATAGTTCATCTCCTCTCATGAATTGGTCACGTCAACAGTCCGGTAAAATCCCGGCAGCAAGTAAGCGATAGCTGATTACAGGCAGGAATCTGCGCCTCTGCCCCTGAATTAGGTCGTATACTCATAAATAGCCTAGCTATTTGAATGAATTAGTGATTCAAACGCCTCGTAACACGAGGTATTTGATGTCACGTCGTCGCTATGAACTGACAGAACGGGAATGGTCGATTATTGCGCCGCTGTTGCCATGCAAACCTCGCGGCGTGCCCCGCGTTGATGATCGCATGGTGCTCAATGGTATTCTGTGGCGGTTTCGCACCGGGTCATCATGGTCCGAAATCCCTGAGCGCTATGGTGTTGCAACGACCTGCTACA
>NZ_JAELXQ010000027.1 GCF_016427605.1 Ochrobactrum sp. Q0168
GGCTAGTATCACGCGTCCACTTCCACGTTCCGAGCCAACCCTTGACCAATATTGACAGCTGTCAACGCGCTCACTCACCAGGACGATGAGCAGATAAAAGGCCTCGTCATTAAAACTGACACCCCCGTTACCCCATTGAGCTGGCACGATGCGATGAGGTAAGCGGGTCCGTGCAAATGCAAATAAGGCGCCCAGAGAGAATCTGGATCGCGCGTAAACGTATTCGCGAACTCTTCAGGGAAGCCGAATAGCGCCTTTTGCATAATTGATAAATGATAATGCAGCTCCAAATTCCCCCGCTTTCTCGAGCTCGATTATCACTATCGTTTCTGTATAATCATTCAATCGATCGAGATGAGCTGCGCCGAAGTTTCTCCGCTGCGACGGGGGAAGCTCAAAAGCCCAAGTAAGCTAGCTCCAATGTCTGTTTCGGGTGAGTCATATCTTTCTGAAGGAAGGCCAACTCGGTGCATCGCATTGTCGGCGAGGACGGGGCGCCCGAACTTGGCACGATATCATTCGTTACGCCGCCAGCACGATCGCTCAGTGGCAAATCCGTTGGCGATATCGCCGTCAAAAGCAGTCGGAAGCTCGAGATTCTGGCAACTAACTATACAGGACGCGCTGACCTACTATTTCCACGCACACCAGCATTGAATTGTACGGTTGAGAAGTCCTAGTCCGTTGTAAATCTGCGCCAGACGCAGATTTCAGCGCATTTCCCGAATGTTGACAGCTGTCAACAGACGCACTATTCGCTCGAAAGCACAAGCCGACTGCTTTTCTCGGATATGGCAAATTCCACAGCTCCCATTCTTCGCCTTGCTTGACGTTAACTATTCATTAACTAAAAACAAATTGCGGCGGAGACAGAATCGGGGCATCTTCGTCAGCGCATATTTGTTACGTTTTACTGAATATGCGCTGATAAGGACGAACCAATGCACCAGAAGCCGACAGCAACATCTTCGCAACCTCACAGCAGTCTTCAATCTTTGATTGAAGCCGACGCTGAAGAGCTGTCGAAGCGCCTTCAGGCGCATCAAATGCGCATCTTCCCGCCAACTGCGCAGAAATCAATTCGCTCGTTCACACCTGCGGAAGCAGCATCCTTTATAGGCGTGGCGGAAGGCTACCTCCGGCAGATCGTCTCGGAAGGCCACGGACCAGCGCCCCAGAGCAATGGTCGGCGGATGTATTCCATTCAGGACATCCACGCCATTCGACAATTGCTGGACGACAACTCACCCAAGACGCACGGCAAATATATCCGTCATCGCCGCAACGGCGAGAAGTTGCAGATCCTTTCGGTCATGAACTTTAAGGGCGGCTCCGCAAAAACCACGACGTCGGCCCATCTCGCTCAATATCTCGCATTGCGCGGTTATCGAGTTCTGGCCATCGATCTTGATCCGCAAGCTTCGCTGTCTGCGATGTTCGGCCACCAGCCTGAACTCGATGTACGCGTCAACGACACCCTTTATGGCGCCATTCGCTATGATGCAGAACGACGCGAGATAACGGATATTGTGCGTTCAACCTACACGCCGGGGCTGCATGTCATTCCGGGCAATCTCGAGCTCATGGAGTTTGAGCATGAAACGCCCAAGGTTCTAGCCGAACAGAAGAATGAAGCCATGTTCTTCTCACGTATCGGCAGTTGTCTTGCCGTTGTCGAAGATCTTTACGATGTCGTCGTCATTGATTGCCCACCTCAGATGGGTTTTTTGACACTGTCCGCCTTGTGCGCAGCCACGTCTGTTTTGATCACCGTTCACCCGCAGATGCTCGATGTCATGTCGATGAACCAATTTCTGCATATGACGTCCGACCTCCTCGCCGTGGTTGAGCGCGCGGGTGGCAACACGCAGTATGACTGGATGCGTTATCTGATTACCCGCTATGAGCCTAATGACGCGCCGCAGAACCAGATGGCTGGCTTCATGCGTTCAATATTCGGCAACCGCGTTCTTGAAACGCCTATGCTCAAATCGACCGCTATTTCCGATGCAGGTCTGACAAAGCAGACACTTTATGAGGTTGATCGTTCCGCATTCTCGCGCGGCACTTATGATCGCGCGCTAGAATCGTTGACATCTGTCAACGCTGAGATTGAAGACCTCATTCGCCAGACTTGGGGGCGCAGCTAACCATGGCACGAAAGAACATTTTCGACTTTTCCGATCAGTCAGAGTCATCGCAGAAAACTGACAATCATCCCTCAGGCTCGTCAATCGAGCAGGCGAGGCCGCTAGCGGGTCTGGATAGAGACCGCGCAAACCGCCCCGCGGCGCTCGGTGCGATTTCACAATCCCTGGAAAAGATCAACGAGCGCTCCGCCAGAGCCGAAGAAATCGAACGCCAGCTTTCCACTGGTCAAACTATCGTCGAACTCGATCCCGATCTTATTGACGGTTCGTTCGTCTCCGATCGGTTGGGATTTGACGATGAAGACCAGACAAAGCTCCTTGAGCAGATCCGTGAGAGCGGACAGCTGGTGCCAATTCTCGTGCGTCCTCATCCGCAAAAACCGGATCGTTTTCAGATCGCTTATGGTCACCGGCGCGTCGCAGCAATTAGAGCGCTCGGCATCAAGGTCAGAGCTGTCGTTAAACAGCTCACTGATGAAGAGCTAGTCATTCATCAGGGACAGGAAAACAATACAAGATCAAACCTTTCCTTCATCGAAAAGGCTTTCTTTGCCTATGTTTTGGAAGGACAGGGCTATTCGCGTGAAACCCTTTATCAGTCTACAGGCATTGATAAAGCCGTCCTGTCCAAGATGATCACGATCATCAAGTCGATCCCCGAAGAGATTATTCGGAAGATTGGCCGTGCGCCATCAATCGGCCGTACGCGTTGGGAAGAGTTCGTTGCTCTTTTGACAACGGTTGGCGAGGCTATTGCAGCTGACGCCGTCGGTAGCGCTGACTTTTCCAATTTGTCTTCCAATGATCGATTTCAGTTCGTTTTCGATAAGCTCAAATCATCAACGTCGAAAGATAAACGTCAAAAGGAGACCGTTCTTTCACCTGTTCTCGGAGAGGGCATTCAGCCTGTCTCAATCAAACGAGCAGGCAGGACTGTGCAGTTCACCTTCAATGACAAAGCGGCTCCGCAATTTGCAGACTACATCCAGTCTCGTCTTGAGGAACTCTATGCCGCATATAAGTCTAGCGAAACATCCAAATAGCTCTCGACGCTCGAACCCTTCGAGTTAGATTTAACGGATACATAAAATCAGGAGAACAAACCGCAAAAGAAAAAGGCCCCCACAACGTTGCCGCATGGAAGCCTTCCTCAGATTTAAGCACTCAGAGAATCGCATTTCCATGAATCAGTGTCAAGAGTCGTAAGCGTCTTTTTGGCGGGTGGATTTCTTTTGCCTTTTGAAAGGTGAGAGGGAATGCAAATTCTGAAGACTGATACGTCCGCATTTCGTGGGCGAATGAAGGTGTTTGCCCAAAATTCTGATCGGCAAGAGAAGCCGAAGCAGGGCAGGGGTGTAAACAGATGGGCGATTTACAAACAGCTTTGCGTCGCTCAGGCTGAATTCGATCTGAATGATCGTTGCCTTGCCGTGCTGAGCTCGCTGTTGTCATTTCTGCCTGATGATGAAATGCATGAGAAAAGCGGTCTCGTCGTTTTCCCATCCAATCGACAGCTGTCACTGCGCGCCCATGGCATGCCAGAATCAACACTGCGCCGGCATCTAGCGTCCCTGATTGAGGCCGGGATCATTGCGCGCAAGGATAGCCCGACGCGAAAGCGCTATGCTCATAAGGATAGGGAAGGGGGCGTCGAGCTTGCTTTCGGCTTTTCCTTTGTGCCTTTGCTCGAGCGCGCGTCTGAAATTGCTGCTATCGCGGATAAGATTCTCGCCGATCAAAAAGCACTGAAGCGTCTTCGCGACGAAGTGTCCGTCATGCGCCGAGATATGGCTGCAGCTTTTGCGGAAAAGGCCGAAGAAACAGGTGAACTTGGTGAAGGTCTCGAAGCATTGTTCGTTCGCTTCCGGGCTGTTGTCGACGCTATTCCTCGCCGCGCAACCCTTGATGAACTGTCCGCGATCAGGGTCAATTTTGAAGCCATTCGTGGTGAAATGGCTATCGCCTTGAAAACAAATGAAATTGCTCCAGAAATGAGCGGCAGCGTCGCCCAATATGAGCGGCAGCATAATGAATCTCTGCCAGAATCCCTTTTTGAATCTCAAAATGGCGAAAAGATTGATTTGAATGCGCCTTCTTCGGAAACACCAGTTTCCATGAAAGCTGAAAGGGAACCTACTGTCGAGTTAACGCCATCCATTTCTCTCGACCAGGTGCTTCGTTCCTGTCCAGATATCTGCGAATACGGAACGAACGGAATCGGCACATGGCGTGAGCTTCTCGATGCTTCGCGTATTGTCTCGGGCTTTCTCGGCATCAGTCAATCAGCTTATCAGGAAGCTATCCGTTTTATGGGGCCAGAAACCGCTTCAACCGCTATTGCCTGGATTCTGCAGAAACTGTCGGCCATCAATTCGCCGGGTGGATATCTACGATCTCTAACACAGAAGGCGAGGGGAGGGACTTTTTCAATCCGCCAGCTCTTATTTTCGGGAATGAAGGCAAGTGGCTCTCTCGTCTCAATATGAGACTGTTTTGACCGTTTCTTAAGGCACAGGCATGATTTGGAAACGTCTATCGCGAATAAGCCAAATTCTGGGCTCGGGCCTGGTTGCGGCATTCCTTTGTTGGTCGGTCTGGGCCGGTGCGCAGGGTCTCGTTGGCATCATACAAAAGGGTAGGATCGTCAATCGACGAGGGCCGGACATTTATATGAGCGATAGCCCGATCATATTTTCGGCTTTAAGTGGATTTTTCGCGCTCGGCGTCATTCTCATGGCCGGTCTGGCGTTGATTTGCTTGTCGCACTGGTTTTCCCTTTTCCGGCATTCGAACCGTTAGGCGAGGGGCCTCGAAGGAGATCGGAATATGATCGTAGACCGCCCGCACGAAGGCCACCGACGCTGGATTGCAACGATGAGATTGGCGCGCCAATTGATATTGAGCCACATGGTCGTTTCATGATGGACGATCTTGCCGCGATTAGCGATGCCACTGCGGCAGGTTTCGGCGGCACTTGGCTACCGAGTTGGCTGGTTCGCAAGCGTTTTGAACGCAGAGAGCTTGTGGCGGTTCCCGTTGCTGGCCAGAGTTACTCCTATCACAACCACGCTCTCTAGCGTCTGACGAAGCCGGCGAGTAACGCCAAGAAGCCGAAACCTGCAAGGCAAAAACACACAAGCTCCCAGCCGCCGACACTCCAAGCCACGCCCGCCAGTGCCGATCCGAGTGCGCCTCCCAGAAAGAAAGTACCGACGAAAATCCCATTCAATCGCCCGCGAGCTTCCGGGCGCAACAGATTGATATCTCTGCGCCCCAGAGTTTGGTCGCCAGTCGTGCCAACATCGAGCACTATTGCGGCCAACGCCAGATAATAGCGCTTCGAGTGAACATAAGCGCCGATAGCGCGACGAAGTGCAGTTAAACTTACGCCTGCACTGAGGAAAGGTGAAACCTGCTGGAAAAAACCGATTGCAACCGGGCGAATGTGATCGCCAATCGCGACGGGTAGTACGCCGAGTGGTTCATGCTTCCTATTCCCCGCGCTCTGGTGGTTCGCTGTCCTATTGAGGGAATGTGAACGCAGTTTGACACCTCGATATTCTCGTCCGCGCCGCCCCATCTTCGTACAAATCGAGCATGGGTTGCAGCCTGAGAATAGATCGCTAGACCCAGTGTCCGATATCGTACGAAAACTCGTGTGTCCCTTGTCCAATGAGTTGCGCACGTTATTTGCGAAATTGCGTATGCTTTCCAAGCCGATGGCAATCCCGTGCGCAAGCCCTGATCAGTACCTTATACCCTACTGATCACGGCTCATTATTCAATTTATACGGCTCGATGATCATTGTCCCGCCCTGCGGAATCTATCACCGGGAGGGATACCGATGATCTGGTTTGTTTGGTTTATCAGTGCGATGATGTTTTCGCTGCTCGCTCTGATAGGTTTCATGGTCTGGACTGAAAAGAACAGAGACTGGTGTTTGATATTACAATCTCGGATCTTATGGTCGTATTGGGTGTCGTTATTGCCGCGTTGGCCGTTGCGTGCTTTCTGTTTTCCAGGCTTCCGCGATAATTTCTGTGTATTTTCAACGAAAAGGTCACTCCTGCAAAGTCAGGCGCGCATTGACTATCGCTCTTTTGCCCGACCAACGGAAGCGAACAATATGAAATCAGTCGGCTTCGGTTAGGCTATCCCGCATGGCGCGCAATATTAAAATCGCGGAAGCAGCGCCAGGATCAATATGCCCGAGAGAACGTTCACCCAAGCGCGCGGCACGTCCTCGCGTCGCGACCATTGATCGGGTTGAATCAGAGCCCGTCTCAGCGGCTTCAAGTATATCGTTCCACATTTCGATAATGCTCATACTGTGCGAGTGAGCTTTGATCGCTGCTTCCATAGCGGGTATCCATGCATCAAGCATGGTTTTATCGCCACGTTGCCCCTTTCCTCTGTGTTGAATGCCGCGCGCTATCGCTTCAACGATAGCGGCTTGTCCCGCAGCATCGAGAGATTCTCGTGGTTTCAAAGCTTCGGAAGCATGCTGAAACGCCGTTGCATAAAGGGGGCCGGTCGACGCACCCACAGCGTCGAGAAAAGCGGATGCGGCCCTAGCGAAAATTCCGGAAGGGAGTATCTGCTCCAGATCGACTTTGGCGAGTGCACTGTTTACGGCTGCAAAGCCCAAAACCATGGTGATACCATGATCTGCGTCGCCAATGGCGCCGTCGAGATCGCAAAGCCGCTCTTTTTCCTTTTTCATCGACAAGGCGATGAGCTGAAACATTCGGCTTAAACGACGTCCCGCAGTTTCTGGCATTTTTTACCTCCCAGATAATCTGGAATTCACGAAACCACCGGAGGCGGCATTAATTAGTTGACCCGAAGAAAAGCTGTATCGCAAGGGTGCGACAGGAGTTCGGATAGTTCCTGGTCGAGGTGCATGACGGATATGGATGCTCCGTTCATATCCAACGATGTACAGTAATGGCCGACCCAGTTGGCTTCGACTATTATTTGCTTGGCGTTGAGGCGTTGCTCGACACGTCGGAAGAGGATGTAAAGTTCCATTAGCGGCGTTGAACCGAACGAATTCACGAGTACCGCCACCCGGTCTCCCGACGATGCATTCATCTCATTGAAAATCCGGTCCATGATGTGGTCAACGATGGCATCGGCCGGCATCATTTTTTCGCGAACGACGCCGCGTTCGCCATGAATCCCCATACCAATTTCCATTTCTTCGGCGCCGATTTCGAAATTGTGGCGGCGTGTCTGAGGCAACGAGCAGGGTTCCAGTGCGACGCCCATTGTAAAGGTTCGTTGATTGGCCTTGCGTGTCACCGCCTCGCATGCCTCAAGTGACATGCCGCGATCACAGGCTGCACCAGCCGCTTTGAAAATGAAGAAGTTTCCTGCGACACCGCGCCGACCGTCGCGATCCTCTACGGGGGAAGAAGATATGTCGTCGGTCGTCAGAACAGTTCGAGTAGGAATGTCGGCTTCCTGTGCCATTTCGGCCGCCATCTCGAAATTCATGACGTCTCCGACATAATTGCCGTAAACGAAAAGAACGCCTTCTCCACTCGAGGCGGCCTTGGCGCATTCGAGGATAGGGCCGGGAGGGGGCGAGGAAAAGACATTCCCTATCGCGACAGCATCGGCAAGACCTTTGCCGACATAGCCCAGAAAGCAGGGTTCATGTCCTGAACCGCCACCGATTACCAATCCCACTTTCCCCGCGCGGGGGCCATTGCGTGCGACGAGTGCACGCTTCGATCCATTGATCGGGGCGAGATAGGATCGGTGCGCCCTGGTGGCGCCATCAAGCATTTCCTCGACGACGTCATCGGGACTGTTCAGAAATTTCTTGCTGTGTGTGCGATAATGGCCCGAGACATTGGCTGTTGGCTCTGCGCGCAGCTTCTGGGAAAGCTTGCTGTCTACTTCAGTCACGCCGTCGGCATTGAGAATGCCACGCCCTGTCGCGGCATCGGTTATCAAGACGTTGATGTAACCGCCACGTAAGGCGGCAAGAATTGCTGGTACCTTGTCGAACCCGCCGGCAACCGCAACACGCATATCGATATTTCGCAGCCTGTCGAGCGTGATGCCGATGGTCCTGTCGTCAAGCGGGCCGGGCACAGGCTGTCCATAGGCATCGATGAAGCGCCCGGCTACGACACCGATCGCGTTCTTGGCTAGATAATCCTGTATAGAGACGCTTTCAAAAAAGCCGCTGGTGTGAATAGTAGAATTCGGTCGTAGCGAGGAAATGCCGAACAGCGCTTTGTTCGCGTTATTCAGCGTTTGGAACTGCTCCAGGATAATAGGTTCCCCGATCAGCGCCGACTTCACATCTGCGCTTGATACGATGGCTGGTGCCGTGATGTTGACGAGATGCGCATTCGTTGCCCGTGCCATTGCCGCCGCACATAGTTCGGGCGTGTAAGCGAAACTGGCGCGCGTTCCGCCGGTAGCCTGGACGACGGTCACATCCTGCAGATTGGATATGCGGGTATTTTCGGCAATGGCCAGAACTGTCCGTCCCCAGGCAACAGCGAGCGTGTCTCCAGATTTCAGAAGCTTGGCTATCGCTTGCGCCGCCGCCGTTCCGAGCCGGTCGATAAGTGTCTGTGCGCCGTCATCATTGGGTACAACAAGACAATCGCTCAATCCGAAGTGACGTTTGAGTTCTTGTGCGATCGCAAGAGAACCGAGGCGGGCGGGTTCGATCGAGATGCTCACGATACCACGGCTGCGGGCATCTGCGAGATAGCTGTTTACAGTAGCCCGCGAAATTCCCATAATTTCAGCGATCTCGCCCTGCGTGCGTCCGTCTTCGTAATATAGCCAGCAAGCCCACACGTAAGGATCATCGCCATAGCGCAGCGGAATGCCGTCAGCCGGTCCCATCTGTCCGATTTTGCTTGCGGTTGCTTTTCCGTGTGACGCCATCTTGTCTGCGCTGATCCCCGTGTCTTCCTTCTATCTGCCCTGTTGCTTTCCAATACAATTGTTTTGTTTGGGGTTTTGTAACAAAGCTGGCAGTTCCGGTTTCTGATGGCGCGCCAGGACTGCCCGATTGTTGAGAAAGCCTACCGTACCCGCGCCCGCGCGCCGTCGGAAAGCTCCTTGAGAATAATGGCGCAGGATGTCGCCCCTGCATCCAAAACGCCCCGCGATCTTTCGCCAAGACGGCTGGCGCGGCCGATCTTCGCCACCAGATCGACCGTGGAATCGCGGCCTTTCTCAGCGGCTGCAACCAGAGATTCAAGTGCTTCGGCAAAGGTGCTCCCGCCAGCGGTGGCTCGATCAAAGGCTTCGACGGCAGGCACGAGTGTGTCCAGCAGTGTTTTGTCGCCAACTTTGGCAGAGCCAATCGACTGAATGCCTTCAAGCCCAGCGTTAAGCATGCGGCTGAATGCAGCCGCATCGATATTGTCGACACCGTCGATTTTTTCAGCGAACTCGGTGAACATTACACCATAAAGCGGCCCCATCGATCCGCCGATTTCGGTCAGGAGCACAGTACCAAGCGTGTCAAGCGAAGCGGCCAGAGACTCGTTCTTCCCCTTCAGCCTATCGGCGGCCATATTGAAGCCCTTAGCCATATTGACTCCGTGATCGCCGTCGCCGATTTTCCCATCAATCTCGCTGAGATAAGCGCGGTTTTCGACAATCCGGTCGGCCATTGTGAGCACGATATCTCCGGCTGTTGCGTTATTGAGTGTTTGCACAGATTTCTTCCTCACAGAATGGCGGTGCACTGCACTTCTATGTCGAGCAGTTCTTTCAATTCTCTGTCGAGCGCCATGATCGTCAGCGTTGCCCCGACCATTTCGAGCGAGGTGAAGTAATTGCCGATATAAGTGCGATGGATGGTTAGTCCACGGGTCCGGATTTCGGATTCGATCGTGTCGTTGAGTATATAAAGCTCGTTGAGCGGTGTTGCGCCAAGCCCGGAAATAAGGACGGCGACTTCGGTCCCGTTAGCCAGCCCATGATCGTCAAGTACGATCTGACACATGTCTTTTGCGACCTCGGCTGCAGGCTTGAGCGTCTCAACACGCACGCCGGGTTCGCCGTGATGGCCGATACCCACTTCCATCTTTCCTGGCGCGATTTGGAAATTCGGGTGGCCGACGGCCGGCAGCGTGCATGGTCCAAGCCCGACGCCAATAGACCGACAGTTGTCGATAGCCTTCTGCGCGGTGGCGCGAACTTCTTCAAGCGTGGCGCCGGTTGCCGCTTTTGCGCCGCCAACTTTCCACATGAAAATCTCGCCAGCAACGCCGCGCCGCTTTTCACGCTCATCGGACGGAGCCGAGCAGACATCGTCATTTGCAACGACCGTCGCAACGTCGATTCCGTCCTTGGCTGCCAACTTTGTCGCCATCTTCACATTCATGTTGTCGCCAGCATAATTGCCGTAGAGAACGACGACACCCTTACCGCCATTTGCTTCGCGTATGGCGTCGTGAAAACTTTTCGCGGTTGGTGAGGAGAACAGTTCCCCGACTGCTACCGCATCAAGCATATTTTTGCCCGTATAACCGATAAAAGCCGGTTCATGACCAGAGCCTCCACCCGTAACGACCCCGACCTTGCCCGCGATAGGGGCGTTTTTTGCAGCAATGACGCGCGGGTTTTCCGCGAGCCGAACGATGTCGGAATGAGCTTTGACAAAGCCCTTCACAGTATCTTCGGCAACTTCGTCCGGATTGTTGATGAAGCGCTGCATGGTAACTCCTGTAAGATGAATGAGCGCTAGGCTCGAAGAATAGTATTGCCGCTATCGATCAAAAGATCCGAACCTGTAATTATTTCCGCTCCGCCCAGTGCGACGAACGCAGACGCCCGGCAGCAACTCTTCCAAGCCTGGGGGAATGCTCTGTCGGAAAGCGGCTTTCCGTGTCCCACCTCTCCGCATCCAGCGCAAATCGGATCGTTAGTTCCTCCGCTGACGACATTCATAGTTGGCTGACTTGATGGTTACGTATCGATTTTGACAATATTCGGTTAGTGATCGACAAATGTCAATCTATGATGTATCAAGGGCAAAGTGAAACGGTGTGGTGCCGCTCAATTTTTAGTCGGGAGCCCCACGCGTATCTCCTCAGCCTGCGAAGCTTCGCGTTTCAGAAGATTTGTAATGGGTTGGGAAATGTGTTGACAAGAGACAGAAGTATCTGACAAATGTCAAAAATAGAAGCGAACTTCAATCCATGAATTGTCTGGAGGCGGCAGGGCTTGAAGACAAGAATTGCTTCGATAGCGGGAGGATAGACGTGTCGTCGAATAGCCTGGATCGACAGACGCTGTTTCTGGCGTCGATTAACGTAGCCGTTCTGGCGGCTGGCGGTTTTCTGGCTGGTTCAAACTTTATGGACAGCTATAATCTGCAGTCGATGGCTTCACAGGTCCCCGAGTTGGGGCTTTTGGCCTTCGGTGTCATGCTGGCAATGATTTCCGGCAATGGCGGTATCGATCTTTCAGGCATCGCGCTGGCAAATCTCTCCGGCATTGTCGCGTTCATGTTGACGCGCCATTATATTCCTGCTGCGGATGCACCATTGCTGTTTTCATGGGTGTTTGCCGGTCTGGCGCTTCTCATCGGGTTAATTGGTGGCATTATCAACGGGGTCGTGATCGCCTATGCGCGGCTGACACCATTGATCGCAACGCTTGGAACCCAGCTTCTCTTCACCGGTATTGCCGTCTTTCTGACTAATGGGTCCGCCATCAGCATTGGCTTTATCGAGCCGCTCGATAATTTTGGCAACATGCCCGTTCTTGGCGTTCCAATGTGCTTTGCACTGTTTATCGCTATCGCTTTGACACTATCTTTCCTGTTGAAATACACGCCTTTCGGCGTGAAACTGATGCTGCTCGGCAGCAACGCCAAAGCAGCTCGCTACGGCGGCATCAATGAGAAGCGCATGCTTCTGGTCACCTATACGCTGTGCGGCCTGCTTGCTTCGGTTGCGGGTATCATCATTGCGGCGCGCAACTCATCCGTTAAATGGGATTATGGCGGGTCTTATGTTTTGATCGCTATCCTGATCGCCGTCTTAGGTGGTGTGAAGCCGGAGGGCGGTTACGGGAAGATTGTGTGTGTGCTTCTGGCTGCGACAGCGTTGCAGATACTTTCGAGCTTATTCAACTTCATGAACATTTCCAATTTCTTCCGCGACCTTGCCTGGGGCGTTCTCTTGCTTGCGCTTCTCGCATCGGCACGTATGCACTTCAGCTACTGGTTGTGGCCAAGAAGGCAATAAGGCCAGAGGTCTCTGCAATGGCGGCCGCCGGCGAACGACAAAAACAATCTGCTTATATTAATGGAGGAGTCATATGAGCATGTTTTCCAAACTGATAGCGGGCACGATGCTTGCCGGAACAGTCATGGCGGGCGCCGCTTACGCGGCAGACAAGCCAACCATCGTGACTGTGGTCAAGGTTACCGGTGAAAACTGGTTCACCCGCATGAATGAAGGAGTTGACGCTTACGGCAAAGACAATGCCAATGTAAGCACCAGCCAGGTCGGTCCAGCAAAGGCAGATGCTGCCCAGCAGACCCGGATTATCGAGGATCTGGTCGCCAAAAACGTCTCTGCGATTGCGGTCGTGCCGATGGATCCGTCTGCCCTTGAAGGCGTTCTGCGGCGCGCATCCCAGCGCGGTATCAAAGTCATCACCCATGAGGGCGATAGCCTGGTGAACACCGATGTCGATATCGAAGCTTTCGACAATAAAGCATTCGGTGCCCGCATCAATGAAAAGCTGGCCGAGTGCATGGGCAAGTCCGGCAAGTGGACATCGTTCGTGGGATCGCTCGGCAGCCTTACACATAACCAGTGGGTCGATGCTGGCGCAGAAAACGCCAAGCAATATCCGGACATGAAGCTGGTGGCGGAGAAGAACGAGTCGTTCAACGACGCCAACCGCGCCTATGAGAAGGCCAAGGAAATTCTCCGCAAATATCCGGATATCAAGGGCTTTCAGGGATCGTCGGCAATCGACGTAATTGGCATCGGTCGCGCAGTCGAGGAAGCCGGATTGCAGGACAAGACTTGTGTATACGGTCTCGGGCTTCCGAAGGATACCGGCCCGTATCTTGAGAGTGGCGCCGTCGACCAGATTTTCTTCTGGGACCCGAAGGATGCTGGCTACGTCATGAACAAAGTCTCCGATCTCGTTCTGAAGGGCGAGGAGATCAAGGATGGCATGGATTTGGGTGTGCCGGGTTACGAAAAGATGACCGTCATCAAGGGACCGGGCAAGGGCATCATCATCCAGGGCCAGGCCTGGGTTGATGCAGACAAGTCCAACTATAAGAACTTCCCGTTCTGACTTCCAAGTAACGTGCCAAAGCTGACTTCAGGGCCGCTCGCACCACAGCGGCCCTGAAGGACCTTATCCGGGAGTTTCAGGAATTCGCCATGCTCGCCAACCATAGCACGACACATTCTGCGCCACCGTTTCTCGAGGTCAGAAACGTCAGGAAATCCTTTGGTGGCGTGAAGGCACTGAAAGACGTCAGCCTGACAATCGAGGCTGGACAAATATACCATCTGATGGGAGAGAATGGTTGCGGCAAGAGCACGTTGATAAAAATCCTCTCGGGTGCGCAGTCCGCCGATGAGGGGCAGATACTGATCGATGGAGAGGTAACCGGCGTGCGAGCTGGTGATCTCGGTGCCATTGGAGCGCTCCGCGCCGGTATAGAAACCGTTTATCAGGATCTGTCGCTGCTTCCCAATCTCTCTGTGGCAGAAAACGTGGCATTTACCGAACAGCTCGTTGAAGCCTCTGGTCGGCTTTCCCGCCGGTTGAACATTTCTCTCTTGAATAAAACTGCGCGGCGAGCGCTTGCAGAAGTCCATTTGCCAACCGAGGATACCTTTCTTTCCCGCCGAACGGACACTCTGCCGCTGGCAACTCGACAGTTGATCGCCATCGCACGCGCGGTCGCTTCTGAGGCACGCCTCGTTATCATGGACGAGCCAACAACATCCCTGACACGGCAAGAGGTTGAAAACCTCTTGCGTGTGGTAGAGCGCCTTCGCAGCAAGGGCGTTGCAGTATTGTTCGTCACGCACAAACTCGATGAATGCAAATCGCTTGGCGGGCGTGCCATTATCATGCGTGATGGGCTCAAGGTAGCTGAGCTTGATGTTGCGGGGCACAGCAAGGCGGAATTCAGTCACTGGATGACCGGTCGCGAAATCAGCGAAACGCGCTATCGCATCGATCCGAAACTCGGCGACGTCATGCTCGAAGTGCAAAAACTGGGCGATGGCAAAGCATTCCAAGATGTTTCGTTCACCCTCCAAAAAGGTGAAATCCTGGGTATTACGGGATTGCTGGATTCCGGCCGCAATGAGCTTGCGCTTACTCTTGCTGGCGTCAAAACAGCAACCATCGGCAAAGTACGCTTGAACGGGCAGGAGATTGCACCGCAATCGACTGCGCAGGCAATTGAATACGGGATCGGCTACGTACCGGAAGATCGGCTAACGGAAGGCCTTTTCCTCGAAAAGCCCATACAGGACAATATCACTCTGCCGATCCTCGACAGGCTGCGTAATGCACTAGGCGTCATCAGTGCCAGGCGTGCGCGCCGCGTTGCCGAGCAAAGTGTAGCGGACCTGCACATTGTCGCGCCGGACGTGACCATACCGGTTCAGTCTCTTTCCGGCGGCAATCAGCAGCGCGTCCTGATCGGTCGCTGGCTGACTATTAATCCGCAGCTTCTGATCCTGCATGGTCCGACTGTGGGTGTCGATGTGGGTTCCAAAGATACGATCTTTCGTATCATCCAGCGTCTGGCGGATGACGGCATGGGTGTCATCATTATCAGTGACGATCTACCGGAACTCCTGCAGAACTGTGACCGCATTCTTGTCATGCGTCAGGGTCGTATCGTCGCCGCACATACTGCCGATGGTTTGAGTGAAGATGCCATCTACCAATCTATGGCCAGCACGTCGACGGAGATGGCGCAATGACCCAGATCGTTTCTGCCAACGAAGGGGACAAATGCCAGCGCGGTATTGGCTCGCGTCTTTGGGATCTGCTTGGTCGTCGACCCGAAATCTTTACACTGCTTCTGATCATTGTGACTTGTCTGGTGGTTATTTGCGCCAATCCCGATTTCCTGCAAATGAGCAATATCGTGGATATTCTACGCGCTTCAGTCGTGCGTGGACTATTCGCTATGGGCGTGCTGGTTGTGCTCGCTTCGGGCGGGATCGACGTTTCATTCACGGCGATCGCAGCCTTCGTAATGTATGCTCTTACCATGCTGGTAACGAACTGGTTCCCTGAAATGCCCATGACAATCATCCTGATTCTTGCGGCATTGGGTGGGGCGGCATTTGGTGCGTTAAATGGCCTGCTTGTTCAAAAACTGCATGCGCCTTCGCTGATCGTCACTATCGGAACCCAATATGTGATCCGCAGCTTTTTGCTGACATTCGTCGGGACCGCTTTGTTCATGAACATTCCGATGGCGATGGATGCGTTCGGAAAGGCATCGCTGTTTACGCATCACGCATCGAATGGTGTCGTTTCGGTTCTACCCGCAACCGTTCTGGTTCTTGTGGCAGCCGCCGCGGTGACCTGGTTCATTCTTGAACGGACGTTGATGGGACGAGCGATCTTCGCTGTCGGCGGAAATCCGGGTATTGCTGAGCGCCTTGGTATCAATCTCTTCCGTGTGCGCATTTTTGTCTTTGCCTATGCCGGTCTTCTGGCTGGTATTGCGGGTGTGGTTCACGTCTCAAGCAATCGTCTGGCCAATCCCTTTGATCTGGCTGGCATGGAACTTGAAATTATCGCCGCAGTCGTTCTGGGCGGTGCGCGGATTACGGGTGGCTCCGGTTCGGTGATCGGTACGCTCCTGGGCGTGCTTCTGATCACAATCGTCAGCAATGTGCTGATTTTCGTAGGCATTCCAAGCACGCTGCAACTTGCCATCGTGGGTATATTCATCTTGATCGCCGGTACGATCTTCGCCTTGCGTAATCGCAGCTGAAATCGAATTGGCCACGCTTTGGCGTCATCGCGCAGAGTGCGGCCTCATGCATTTTCTGGGAGGTTTTCATGTCACACGATGTATCGGTCGTCGGGCTCTATATTCTTGATGTACTCGGGCGGCCAGTCGATGCGATTCCGCCGGGCGGAAATGTCGAATTTATTGACGAGATCCGGTTAACCGTCGCGGGTACTGCTGGCGGCACGGTTGTCGATCTGGCCAAACTCGGCTTGAATTGTCTGGCTGTGGGTGCGGTCGGGGACGATGAGAAGGCCGATTTCGTGATTGCGACGCTGCAGAAGTTTGGTGTCGATACCGCGCAAATGCAGCGCCTCACGGGTGTGCCGACCTCGTCGACAATCTTGAATATACGCCGGAACGGTGATCGACCCGCTTTGCATGCACGGGGGGCTTCTGATCATTTCGAGATTTCCGACAGTGCTCTCGATGCAGTATTGGCGCCGCCGATTATTCATCTTGGTGGCACAGGACTTCTGGCCAAACTCGATGGCGAGCCAAGCCGAAAGCTGCTCGCTGAAGCGAAGGCACGCGGAAGAACGACGACCTTTGATCTTCTTGGCGCAAATGACGGAACGCTCGACCTAATCGCCCCGCTTTTCCCGCATATCGACTATTTCATGCCTTCCATTGAGGAAGCGAAACAGATTTCAGGCGCTGAAGATGTTGAAGACGCAGGAGCCTTCTTCGTGCAACGCGGTGTAAAGCATTGCGTTTTTACGCTGGGCGGAGACGGCGTCTGTTTCATAGACGCATCGGGCGAGATCGTGCGGCAGCCCGCCTTCCAGATTGAGGTCGTGGACACGACCGGTTGCGGGGATGCTTTTGATGCAGGTTTCATCACGGCCCTGCATCGCAAGATGGACTTGAAAACGGCCTTGAATTTTGCTCAAGCGTCCGCTGCACTGGTTGCAACGGGTCTCGGTTCAGATGCAGGTATTCGCTCCTTTGACCAGACGCTTGCATTTATGAACACGGTACCTGTCCGACAATAGTGTGATGGTGGGCGGGCGCGTGAAATCCCGCCCGCACCGTAATCATTTGTTTTAACACGCATCTTTTCCGAAAGCCGTTTCACGCTTTTCGCGATACACTCTATTCTGCAAGAAGCTTCTCGGCAGCATCCATATCGGTTACCAGATGGGTGGCATAACCACCCGCCAAAACCGCGCGGATTGCTTCCACCTTCTGCGCACCGCCCGCAACGCAGAGCCGGCTGGGCACACCGCGAAGTTCATCTAGTTCGATACCGATGACGCGCCGATCCAGCTCCCGAACGATCTGATTGCCGTCGCGATCAAGAAAGCGGCAGATCAGAACCGCAGTGGCACCTTCGCGAGCATAGGCGTCGATTTCCTCATTATTGGTGACATCGGCAATGCGCATCGTGCTTTCAGCAGCAAGTCCACCGACCCCGAATACAATCATGCTGGCTTGGCCGATCAATTCGAACTGTCGCTGGAGGGCGGGTTCGCCCATCAGTGCATCGCGCAAATCAGCTGTGCTCAGTACGGCTGGGGCCAGCATGTTGACGCTGGCGGCTCCCAGGTTACGCGCCATGATCGACGTGCAAAGCTCGGCAGAAAACTCCCTTTTGCCGATGGAAGAACCAGTGACCTGCACGACGGTCAGGCCTTCCATGGGGTGCGGCAGTGAAATGGCGTCGGCAATGGCGAGTACGGTACGTCCCCACGAAACGCAGATGGTTTCTCCGGCCTTCACCATGCGTTCCATCAATCGCGCGCCACCAGCGCCTAGCGCCTTCAGGCGCTCTTCGGTTGTGAATGATTTGTTCGATGGAATGACGAGCGCTTCCGACAGCCCAAACCGCGCAGCCAGCTGTCGGGCAATATGTGTGCGTGACGCGATTTCAGGATTCATCAGGATGCGCACGACGCCTCGTTGTCTTGCCTCCTGAAGGTAGTTGACGATAGTTGCGCGTGAAACGCCGATCATCTGTGCGATTTCGTTCTGGGTCAGCTGGTTCTCGTAGTAAAGCCATGCCGCCCAGACAACTGCATCATCGAACTCAGCCGGGATGGCATGCGTAGACTGTGTTTGAGCGCCCGATGTCATACTCGTTTCCTACTGTCTTGGTTGTGTCTGAGTTACACAGAAAAGCCTTTCGATCAACATAACAATCTACCGAGTTGACTAATGTCAATTAATGTTGTCAATTGTAGATACTAAGAAGAAGAATCTGCACAAGTGTTTTTTGCACCATGGAAAATGTCCAAGTTTCCGTGATGCTTATGTTGTGCTTCCACTTCAAGCGCAGGCTGGCAGCTAAGGGAATGGCGGATGAAATCAAATTGGTCACAAGCGGATTTTGGCAGGGTCGTTGGCGCGTATGAAAAGGCAGGTGTAAACCGCGATGTTGCGATCCGCACCTACACAACAAGACTCTTGGGTTCCGAGCCGCAGCTGGTTTTGCATGGCGGTGGCAATACATCGGTCAAAACTACTCTGATTGATCATGATGGTAGCGAAGTTTCAGTGCTGTGCGTTAAGGGCAGCGGCTGGGATATGGGCAAGATCGAGCCTGCAGGTCTTCCTGCCCTGCATCTGGAGCCGTTGAAGGCAATGGTGAATTACGAGGCCTTATCGGATGACGATATGGTCATGTTGCAGCGTCGACTGCTGCTCGATCCGGCGTCACCAAACCCATCGGTAGAAGCAATTCTCCATGCGATCCTGCCATTCAAACATGTGGATCATACGCATGCGAACGCTATCGTGGCGCTCACTAATCAACCACGTGGCGAGGAGATCATCCGTGAACTTTTTCCGGAGATGATTATCGTCCCTTACGTCATGCCCGGCTTCGATCTTTCGAAGGCATGCCTGAAGGCGTTCTCCGCAAGGCCCGACGCACCCGGTATGATATTGTTGAAGCATGGTATTTTTACCTGGTCAGAGGACCCGCGCGAAGCTTACGAGAACATGATCGCTGCGATTGATCGTGCCGAAAAGCGCCTTGCGGGAGGCAGGCCATATCCATTTGGGAGGGCGAGCGCCGCACGATCAGCTAAAGCTCTGGCCGCGACCGCGGAAATCGCGCCTATATTGCGCGGCGCGATCGCACTTCCAGGCACGGAAGAGGGACGACCGCGCCGCTTCATTCTCGAGCATCGTGTTAATGACGCTATTCTAGATTTCTGCGGTGCGCCAAATGTCAGGGATCTTGTGCGACGCGGGAACGCGACACCGGAACATGTCATCCATATCAAACGCTACGGCGTGGCCCTGCCAAAGCCCGAAGCCGGCAATCTCGATGCATGGACAGCGGAAGTAAAAGCAACTGTCGATGCCTATAAGGCCGACTATATGGCCTATTTCGAGCGCAACAATGCGCGTGTGGGCGGTGGCAAGAAGATGCTCGATCCGATGCCGCGTGTTTTTTATGTCGAGGGCATAGGACTTTTTGCGGCTGGAAACACGCAAAAATCCGCTCGTATCTGTGCGGATGTCGCTGAGGCGACGATTGAGGTTATTCGCGGTGCCGAGGGAATTGACCGGTTTGAAGCTCTGTCGGAGGAAGATCTCTTCGATATCGAATATTGGTCGCTGGAGCAGGCAAAGCTCACCAAACTGGCCGAAAAACCGCTGACGCGGCAAGTGGCGGTGGTGACAGGCGGCGCCGGTGGCCTTGGTCTGGCAATCGCAGAGCAACTGAAAAGTCAGGGTGCGGAACTGGCGCTGATCGACATTGATGCGGAACGGGTTGCCGTTGAAGCCAAGAGACTGGGTGGCTTTGCCGTTTCATGCGACCTGACCGATCCAACCGCCGCGGAAAAAGCGCTTGCGCAGATCGCGGAAGAATTCGGTGGGGTCGATATGCTGGTATCGAATGCGGGCGCGGCTTTCCAGGGCGCCTTGACGTCTGTGGATGATGACCTGTTCAAGGCCGCATTCGACCTCAATTTCTGGAGCCATCATTATATTGTACGAGCTGCAATCAGGATCATGCAGAAGCAAGGAACTGGAGGAGCCATCGTGTTCAATGTGAGTAAGCAGGCGGTGAATCCGGGGCCGGATTTTGGACCTTACGGCACATCCAAAGCAGCCCTGATGGCATTGATGCGCCAGTACGCTCTGGAACATGCCGCTGACGGTATCACTGTGAATGCGGTTAATCCTGACCGTATACGCACAGGGCTTATGACCGATGACATGGTTGAGGAGCGCGCGCGTGCCCGGGGTGTAACGCCTGAAGTCTATATGCGGGGCAATCTGCTGAAGCGGGAAGTGACGGGTAACGACGTTGGCGAAGCGGTTCTGCATCTCGTGCATACCCGTACGTCCACTGGCGCGGTAATCACGGTCGATGGTGGCAACGTCGCGGCTATGATGCGATAGGTTGTCTTCGCAAACATTAGTCTATTTTGGTGACGAAATTCAGCTGGTGAGAGGAGGGAGCGGGCTTTCGCCCGCTCAAGAGTTAAAGGTAACGGCTGCGTTCCCGTTCTATCTCCTCTTCGGTATAGGGATCGGCGTTCGCGTCGAACCGTTGCCAACCTTCCTGGACATAGAGTTTGCGTCGGGCGGTGATATCCACCGGACTGGCACCAGCCAAAATAGCGTCAGCTTCCGACACACGTTCATCCGCAACACGAGCGGTCACAAGTGAGCCACCGCGACGAACGCCTTCGGCGTATAAGTGAGCGTCTTCTTCCGATACGCCGCTCTCGGTCAGCGCCCCGATGAGACCACCGGCCACGCCGCCCACAACCGCTCCACCGACCGCACCGGTAAGCGTCGCTACGAGCCAACCTGCGGCAACAACAGGCCCGACACCTGGAATCGCCATGAATCCAAGGCCTGTCAAAAGTCCACCGGCACCGCCGACAGCCGCACCTAGTCCCGCACCGACCCCTGCGCCAGAGCCGGCATTACTCTCGCCGTCATCGTCGCGGTGGTGGGAGACAATGGAAATGTCGTCTGACGGGAACCCAGCGTTTTCGAGCCGTGCCACAGCATCCTTGGCTGCTTCGTAATTATCAAATAGTCCGGTAACGGTTTTCATAGAAACTCCGTATCAATCTGGTAATCTGCTGTGTGGAAGTCAATCAATCACATAGGTTTTTTTGAGATATTTCCTTGGTAATCTAACTGGACTTTTACTTTTTCAGTCCCCTTCATAGCGGAGGCATTCCATACACCGTCGTCTCCCAATTTGAGGCCGGTAACGCCGGTATATCCGTCTTCCTCAATCCGGGATTTCGCCTGATCTTCGGTAAAACTGTTGGCACCCTTTACCGGGGCTTCCGGATTCTTGCTTTCAGGTGTTGCTACTGCTGGAGTTTCAGGTGAGGACTTGCCGGTATCCTGAGCAAATACCGCTGTAGGCGCGATTAGACATGCACTGACGATCGCTAAGGCAATGTTTTTCATGTGTTTCTCCGGTAAGATGATATTACGGCTATCAAACTCCTCCATCAAAAATTAGTTCCAAAGATTTTACTTCATTGGAGAAGTAAGGTTGATTGGCAGCTCTTGTCGAGAACGGCGTTCTATTTGATGGGACTTGTTCGCCTATCGCTCATTTCAATGGGTTCGTTGCCGTTAAGGAATGAACAATATTTCCGACGCACCAACCAGTTCTCAGGTTCATCCTGACTTTTTCAACGGGCTGTCGTGTGTCTCGGGGGGCGACCTTCTAGTTGCATTGCCGAATGCTGGGATCAAACAGCTTCTCGGCTCTTGTGTAAGTATAGGGGTAGGTCGATGAAGGCATGACCACAAGCGGATCAATAGGCGGCGAACACACCATTCCGGAGCTTCGTTATCGGGCCGAACCCGTGTTTTGACGGGCGACGCCGCGGGTTGTCTTATATTGCGGGAGAAAGCGGGTCTCAACAATGATCAGAACCGCATCCTCCGTGGCGAGGGTTCAACGACATACTTGCGATGTCGCGAAGCGCATCTGCATCCCAGTGCCGCGTCCGAGAACGGCCTGTTGTCGCCAGGGGGAAGGTCGCCGGCAGCTTCGGCGCGCATTCGACCTATCTTCCGCCACGCGTCCACTCGCAATCCATCCGGGAAAAGACTCACAGGGTTGCGCTCCGCTCTGGCTTAAATCAATCTCGCATATAGTTCCTCACATCTCGCAACGATGAGCGCCACAGTTCCAGCACTCTCTTCGATTGAAGCCCCCCAGTTCATCACCTCCCAAGCATGGAAACCCCTTGATGTAGAGACCCAAACAACATGCAACCGTAAGCTACGGATAAGGTGGGAGAAGAACTACATAAACAAGTACTGAGTGAACTTTGCTATATCCTAATGACAAAGACATAAGCGTGCTCGGCTAAGCGGCAATTTCACTGTCCAGCCCTATCAGGTACTCGATCAGTTCGTCCGCATCCCTCTTTTTAAGAGAACAGCACAATTGGCCGTTGAGCGAGACAGGGCGGTTCGTTACTGTTTCCTCGACTGCCCAGAGCCCATCGGGCTGTTGAAAAGTATAGTAATAATGATTTGACATATTCCGTTCCCATTAAATTGCGTTCAACATTCACTCAAATTGAAGTATCTAGGACAAATACCCCATCAGCCAGAGCACGAGAATTAGAGGGAGCGGTAATCCAATAAGCCATAGCAGTCCGCCTTTTAACATGTTCAGTGATCTCCAACATATCATTGGCGCACTAACGCTCAAGAAAGTGCTATGGTTCCCTCCCTATTGGCGTTTGTAGGGCTTCATTGAGGAGAACGCTTAGTCATAGAAATATCTCTGCGGCTCTTGTCGTATTACAATAGAATCCAATGGCATATGAATGCATGAACGCTGAGAGGTGCTACTTGCTACCGCGCTGCTTCTCAACACACAGTTTTTTTTACATCTGCCCTGGCGCTCACACGTCCTGGCATCTTTATCTGGTCCTGTTTTTGCGATGGGGCCGAGCTCCCACGTTCTGCCAGGATCCGATGGCGGTTTTCGCGGCACTTCTGGAGGATTTCCCGGAGAGTCAGGTTCCTGCTCACCAGACTGTGTAGGTATGCCTGATCCTTGCTTTCACGCGCATCTTTTCCGAAAACCGTTTCATGCTTTTCGGAATGCGCTATAAGCGAAATATTACGGGGTGGTATTGGCTCCTTTCTCTCCGCTGTTCTGAGGGCTTACGCCATAATAATAAGGCGTTGCGAATATAAGCCCTAAGATCAGACCAACAGCTAGAATTAGGAACAAAACGGATTTGCGCATTCATTTCTCCCGTCTAATGCAGAATAACGAACGGCTTCCCGTCATGTTCCGAAACGGTCTGACACGCATCACTTCCACATGCTTCGCATCCGTGCGCCGACATCAATGCGGACATTGCGCGCGCTGGCTTCGCTGGCGGTGGGTGCAACTTTTGGCCAGCTCGTGGTCTCAAATAAATGAAGGAGTGTGGCGGGGATGAATCGCGTTCGAGAAGCATAAACATGCCGGTCGCCCTTCGCATTTTGTCCATAGGTAAAAAAACGTTGCGGTGTAATGAGAGCGAGATTGTCGCGAGCCCGTGTCATGCCGACATAAAGCAGGCGGCGTTCCTCTTCCAACTCGGCCGTCGTTCCCGCTCCAAGATCTGAAGGCATACAGCCGTCAACGACATTGAGCATGTAAACGGAGCGCCATTCCTGACCTTTTGCAGAATGAATGGTGGAAAGGATGAGATAGTCCTCATCAAGAAGCGGCACGCCAGCCTGATCGCTCGTTGCATCCGGTGGATCAAGCGTCAGTTCGGTGAGAAAGCGCTCGCGGTTTGGATAGCCACTGGCAATCTGTTCGAGCTGAACCAGATCCGCCTTTCTTGTATCGTGGTCTTCATGAAGACGTTCAAGATGTGGCTCGTACCAAACGCGGGCCAGGCCGATTTCTCCTGGCCAGTTGCCCTCGGCTTTTCGAAGGATGGAGAGGAGATCAATAAAAGCTGGCCAGTCGTCCCCACTTCTTGGCGGTGGCGGAATTTCTGCAAGCGACTGTAAAGGTTCCGGGTCCAGGGCAATGGTGTCAAGAATCCTGCCGGCCGTTTGCGGGCCAACGCCAGGTAGCATCTTCAAAAGGCGGAAGCCCGCAACACGGTCGCGCGGATTCTGCGCAAACCTCAATGTAGCGAGCAGGTCTTTCACATGTGCACTGTCGAGGAATTTCAGACCACCGAATTTCACGAAGGGGATGTTGCGACGGGTAAGTTCGACTTCCAAAGCGCCACTATGGCTTGACGTGCGAAACAGCACCGCCTGCTGTTTGAGCCTGACGCCCACCTCACGGTTCGCCAGGACCTGCTCGACAATATAGTTCGCCTGATCGCTCTCGTCTCGAACCGTCACAAGCATGGGCCGTTGTTCCGACTGACGATCGGTCCAGAGGTTCTTGGTAAACCGCTCGCGGGCAAGACTGATCACGCCATTCGCGGCAGCAAGGATCGGCTGTGTTGAACGATAATTGCGATCGAGCGTGATGACGTCGGCTCGCTTTGGAGAAAATTCCTTGGGAAAGTCGAGGATGTTGTGAATGGTGGCTGCGCGGAAGGAATAGATTGACTGCGCATCATCACCAACAACCGTCAGACCATGCCCGCTCGGTTTCAGCGCCAACAGGATCGATGCCTGAAGGCGGTTTGTGTCTTGATACTCATCAACCAGAACATGGTCGAAACGATGACCGACATCCTCGGCAAGCGCGGCATCCGACATCATCTGCGCCCAGTAAAGCAGGAGATCATCATAATCGAGCACATTTTGATGCTGTTTGGCTTCCACATAGGCGGCAAAGAGCTGTTTCAGCTGCTCTTCCCAGCCAAGCGCAAAAGGATAGGCGGTCTTTAAAACTGCGCTGATCGTACTCTCGGAATTGACGACACGCGAATAGATTGCGAGACAGGTGCCCTTGGTTGGAAAGCGGCTTTCCATTTTCGAGAAACCCAGTTCATGACGAATGAGGTTCAAGAGATCGGCACTGTCTTCTCGGTCATGAATGGTAAAGTCCGCGCTGAGCCCTATCTGTTGGGCGTAAATGCGCAAAAGACGCGCGCCAACTCCATGAAACGTTCCCGCCCACCCCAGAGCCTCGGTCATGACGGTGGATTGATCGCCAAGCACTTGTTTGCAGATACGCTGGACACGTCCGGCCATTTCGGATGCCGCGCGACGCGAGAATGTCATCAACAATATCCGGCGCGGATCAGCGCCATTGACGATCAGGTGAGCGACACGATGCGCCAATGTGTTCGTCTTGCCCGATCCAGCACCCGCGATGATCAAAAGTGGACCACCAATCGCACCATCCAGCATGGCGACGCCATGTTCGACCGCTTCTCGCTGGCGATCATTCAGTTTTTCCAAATGGGCCGCTGCCATATGTCCTCGTCACGCATGAATGTTTCTGAACACCGGCCTGCGTTAAATTGCTGACATGCTCATGTGACATTTATTAGAACATTCGAAACAAAAAGGGAACATGCTTGCCTGTGCCTTTGGCTGGGCTTCCCCGCCTCGCAATCGCTGCAGTCAAACTATGGACACCCTTTGTCCACGAGCGCTAATCGGTGAGGTATGGCGGTGGCGATCTCCGCGCAAATGTGTTAATGTGGGTTTGTGTATTTATACGGAGCCAGCCCTATGAGCCGTCTGACAATCGACATAACTGATCAGCAGCACCAAAGCCTGAAGGCATTAGCGGCGTTGCAGGGCAAGACAATTAAGCAATACGCCCTAGAACGTCTGTTTCCAGGCGATGCAAATGCTGATCAGGCATGGCAGGAGCTGAAAACCTTGCTGGGAAGTCGCATCAGCGATGGTCTCGCGGGAAATGTATCTACCAAGAGCATCGGCCAAATTCTGGATGATGAACTGGACGAGAATCGCGCTTGACGGCCTATGTCCTTACGGTAGAGGCGGAAACGGATCTGCGCCATATTATCCGCTACACGCGCAAGCAATGGAGTGATGCACAGGTTCGGCGCTATGTCGGTAAGCTGGAACGTGGAATTGCCCACCTTGCAGCCGGGCAAAGTACTTTTAAGGATATGAGCACACTCTTTCCAATGTTGCGGATGGCGCATTGCGAACATCATTATGTTTTTTGCTTGCCGCGCGAAAGTGCATCTGCCTTGGTGGTTGCAATTTTTCACGAACGAATGGATCTCATAGCAAGATTGGCAGATCGGCTCGAATTAGACTGAACTATGGAGGCTGAATCTTCGAGATAATTTAACCCCGCATTTTCTTTTTTCGAGCCAGGATTAGAAACATCTCAACTGCCTCCGTTTCGTGTTCGAAATGCTGTAGCCTGATCTGCCCAGTGGTTCCAATTCGACCCCACTGGCGCGTTAGACAAGGCTCCCCGAACAGCGAATAGGAGATTTACATGGCATAGTAGCGCGCCATATCTGCCTGCGTCTTTCCGTTCCACGTAGAGGTGATATTGTTGTGTGCTCATTGAACGAAGGTCGCTGAAATCGTTCAAGCTGTCTAACGACAGTTCTGAATCAATGGGCCCTGACCGATTCATATTCGTGAACTATTGACCGCAGATCGGGTCCCTTTACACCAAACGGCTTAAAAATGAACGAGAATTAGGGGGGGCCAGTTTCTCCCCGATGGTAAAAATTAACGGCAGAAAGGGGAGGGGCCGTGAGTGATAATCCTGATTCTTACAAGTCCGAACAGTTGTACTCGCTCTTGATTGAAGGGGAGCGCGCAGTGGCGAAGTCAGCTCACGCCCCGGAGCATGCATCTTGGCTTGACCATATACGTATTGTCCAATTTGTGGCTATTGCAGTGGCATACGGATTTGCCACTGTGGCACTGATCAGCCGTGTTATTTAAAATCCCCGCTGCGGGGATATACCGGTATTTGCTCTCGCTATTTACGGTAAGAACGACAAGGGAAACCTCACTAAAGCTGAACAAAACGAATTGGCCAGCATTCTTCCCAAGTTGGCCGATGCCTATAGACAGAGAAAGGATAAGATATGACGGCCTTCGGAAAAGAGCTTATCCAGAGCGCCAATGAGGCACTGGCAATTGCGGAGGGACGCGCAGAACCAGCTGCCGTTTTCAACCGGATCATGCCGCGATGCTGTTGTTGAAAGTTATCGAACAAGCGCCTGAAACGGTGGCACTGGCTATCCGTGCTAGATAGTCGGCGCTTGAGCGCGAACAGTCAGCGATTGCAATCTTGTACATAAAAACATATATTGATGTACAAGAAAGGATGTACAATCATGTCATTCAATGTGAACGATCCTACGGTAGAGGCGTTGCTCGAACAAGTCATGAAGCAGAGCGGCATCCGCACCAAAGTTGGCGCTATTCGTATTGCCTTGCAGCACGAGGCCGATCGCTTGTCTCAGCAAACACCATTGCGCGACAAGCTTGCAGCTATCCGCGCCCGGAAGAAACTGACATTGGGTGAGGCCGTGCCAGGTGTCGACCAAAAGAAGTTGATGGACGAGCTTTGGGAGGACGAACAATGAGTTTTGTCGATGCTTCGGCCATTGTCGCCATCATCAACGAAGAGCCTGGCTATGATGAGATCGAGAAGCGCCTGAATGACGAGACCAAGCGGCTCTATGTTTCGCCGCTGGTTCGCTTCGAGGCTATGATGGCCATTGCACGCATCCATATTGATGCAGCGAAGGGGCCGGTGGATCGTGGGTCCATTATCGAAGAAGCTCAGCATATCGTTGATGAAGTGATCGAAGCGTTTGGTGCAAAAGATATCACTATCGATGGCAAAGTTGGCAGTTTCGCCACGCAGGCAGCCATTCAGTATGGCAAGATCGCAGGGCATAAGGCCAAACTGAATTTTGGTGATTGTTTTGCCTATGGCGCGGCCAAGGCCTACCGGATTTCACTTATCTACAAGGGCAATGATTTTCTGGAAACTGATCTGGCGTGATCGTTCCGCGCCGTCATAGTGCAGATACCGACTTCCCAATGAGGGGCGAAAAAAGATTTCCTGGACACTCTAAGTACGCACGAACGCTATAATTTATAAGCTAGAAAATAACATGTAAGTTAAATTTCATGGAAATGTAGTAGACGGCTGATGAAACCGCAATCAAAGAAATTATGATTAAAAGGTATTTCTTATTGAATTTTACGTCTTATTTTTCCACTAATAAAAAGAGATCACCAAAGACAGAAATTAAACCATGCAATAATGCGTGGGTAGTGCGCCCAATTTCAGTCATTACCGGAGCATTCTCTTGTTTTCCAAAGCGGTGTTCCCCTTATCCTGCTTTCTACCGACGAAGGTGTGGAATGCGGCCTGCGAGGAGCGGAGCGGACTTCCTGTATCGCATTAGCCTGCTCCGCAACTTGGAATTGTGCGGCTCGGTTGTCCAGCTGATGAAGACTTTCGTTATCGGGAAATGGGCGATCGATAGACAACTCCTGGCCCCCAGGTGCCAACCAGAAGATCACCATTCGTGGCACGGCCAAGCGCCACGGCGCTTCCTTCAAACCCCTCTACGACCACTTCGGAGCGGGCGTTGAAAGAAACCCTCCGGACCAGAGCTGCCCCGTTGTCGATAACAACAACAGCATCGGGCCCATCGGATAGTATGCCTACGCCCGGCCGAGAAAAGCTCTCTCCCAATTCCTGCATGGAGCCATCTGGAAGGATGCGTGTTACGCGCCCGCCTTATTGTGAAGTTACCTGACTGCCGTCTGCCATCTCGGTCACGCCAACGGGTAGCGACAAAGAGCGGGCGACGACGCGGGGCAATCCATTCGACGGATCGATTGAGAGAATTTCGCCTGCGGCGCGGTTCGCTACGAGCAACCGGCCTTCGGCAGAAAAAGCAATTCCAGTTGGGGTGGCCAGGTTCTCGGCAATGCGTGTATGACTCCCGTCTGGGTTGACGCGAACGATGTAGTCTCCAGAGTAGGAAGAGACGAATACGGTTCCGTCTGCATCAACAGCAATGCCGGCAGGAGAGGCGATGCCTTTCAGAACGGTCGAGCGCTTCCCATCCGCGGCAATCCGCTCAACCGTGCTATCGCCCCAGTTGGATACATAGACTGTGCCATCGGAATGGACAGCTATTCCGGTCGGGGCGTTGAACCCATCCCAGAGCTTTTCAGGTGTAGCGGAATTTGCGTATGCGGCGGTTGTAATCAAGGTTGGAAAGCCAGTAGCGGGAGCGAGGGCAAGAATGCTTACCACTGTTAGTGAACGAAGAGGTGCCATCATGCTGTTTCCCCTTCGTTGACGGGGAACCTGGCAGAGAACACTTCTTTGGCCGCAAAAAGCCCATTAAGCGCTGCGGGGAAACCGGCATAGACCGCCATCTGTATGATGACTTCGACGATTTCAGCCTTTGTCAGACCAACATGCAGCCCCGCCTCAATATGAACTCTCAGTTGTGGGGCGGCCGTTCCCATCGCAGTCAGCGCTGCGATGGTCGCGATCTCGCGGGAGCGCAAATCAAGCCCAGGACGGCTGTAAATATCACCAAACGAGAACTCGAAAACGTAATCTGCAAAGTCTGGCGCAATGTCAGCCAAAGCGGCAATGACATTGTGGCCAGCTTGGCCATCGATTTCAGCGAGCGCGCGCTTGCCGCGTTCCAGACGGCTTTCGTCGGGGTTCGGGAGTTGATGCGTCATAGTCTTTCATCCTCTGTTCGTTGCCAGCATATCCGGCAATCTTGGTATCGAGGACGACAAGGCAGGCTTGCAGTTTGGCCACATGTGCATGGACACGTTCGCGATGCTGTTCCAGCAACGCACCGCGATCAGCTTCTGTACCGACGCCGCGCTCCCGCAAGGCTGCATAGTGCAGCATTTCCCGAATAGGCATTCCTGTCATTTTAAGACGGTCCAGAAATTCTATCCAGGTCAGGATCGATGCGTCGTAATCACGCTGGCCTGATTGATCTCTGTCAGCAAAAGGTAGCAGGCCGATCCGTTCATAATAACGGATGGTATAGGCCGACAGTCCTGAGCGCTTCGCCAACTCGCCAATCTTCATCGGAGCCCTTCTTTCGTCACGACGCAGAAGAAGCTAATTGTTAGAGTGTACTCTAAGTCAAGAGGCAAGTTGTCATTTATCATGCTCAATCGAGAAATTGGTCGACTTTCGATTGGACAGATTCCCAACGGCTATTCGTCCGTAAGCCATCGTGCGACCGTTCATGCTCCCGCTATAGCGATCGCCGCAAGTATTATGGCAAACAAGGTCGCAGCCGTAGGCCCCGCCTTGTCGATGACAAAGCCTGCTGCAACGGGCATCAAGCCTGCAGGAAGGGGTCGGTTCAGGTCGAGGGCGATATGACACCTTACCCGTTTGTCCACGAGCGCTAGACACCCTAAGCCCGAACGAACGATGAACTTCACCCGTCTCGCAACAATCGACCGGTGCGGCGCAAAGGCCTGAAGCCATCTGTCATCTGCTATTCCGTATTCCAGATATTCGGCGACCGCTCTTGGCGTCAGCTTGGTATCGGTGAAGCTGGCGCTGTGCGGCTGCGGATAGCGGCACGCCGAAGTGCTCGACGAGGCGGCCCCCTAGCCGATTGCATCGTGCGGCCGGTCAACACCAAGAGCCGCCCGAAGGCCTAAGTTGCGTGGCGGGGCACGGCGCAGGGACACATCCGACAGATCAAACTTTTGTGTCCAGACGCCTCGCTCGTGTGCGATGGCTGGCGGCCTTTTCCCGGTTGCCGCAGGTTTCCATGCTGCACCACCTGCGCCTGCCGTTCTTGCTGGTGTCGATGAACAACATCACGCAGGCGGGGTGTTCGCATCGGCGCAGCCTGTTTGATTGCCCTGACAGGAGAGTCTGGGAGAAATCTGCAGCAATCTTACCAAGCAGGGCAGCTGCGGGACCGGTCACGAAGCGAGGCACCAGGTCCCAACCGCCGTCTTTCTCGACGAGCACAGAAACGACTGGACTGCAAGCAAGCTTTTCATTGACTACAGCCACGGTGTTCTTCGATGGCGCCGCGCCTGCAAGCAGGCTTTCCGCGCCTTCGCGCAACACGGCGCGGAAACGCAGCGCATCCTGCATCTCCCCCTCATTCGGCGTGAACGGTTTATCCAGGCCGAATTCTCCAGTAGCAACCGCCCATCGACCGAATGCATCGGGACCGTCGATAAGTTCGTCAAGGCCGCCGCCGCGAAGTGCTGGTTGGGTGTTGAGGAAATCGACCCACAAGGCATTGCCGAGGAAAGGGAAATCGTGATCGCTCAAAAGTAACCTCCAAAATATCTATTGACGAGTTATCATATTTATCAATAACCTTCAAATTCCATTTTTAACGGTTATTGCGATGGAGGAAGACATGGACCACGCCCAAACGGCATCTGGCGCCTTGCGGACCCCGGAAGAGAAAGCCGCCGGTTCCCTCACGCAGGTGCACTATCGCACGACTGCGGTTGAGGGGATCGAGATTTTCTACCGGGAGGCGGGTCCGGAAGATGCGCCAGTCATTCTGTTGCTGCACGGCTTCCCGACCTCCTCGCACATGTTCCGCGATCTTATTCCCCGGCTCGCGCAGCATTACCGGATCATCGCGCCTGACTATCCGGGATATGGACTGAGCAGCGCGCCGCAGACAACGGATTTCGCCTATACCTTCGAGAATCTCGCCGATGTCATCGACCGGTTCACAGAGGCCCTCGGGCTCGACAGCTACGCGCTCTACATGCAGGATTTCGGCGGGCCGGTCGGTCTGCGTCTGGCTGTTCGCCACCCGGAGCGCGTTCGTGCTCTCATCGTGCAGAATGCCAACGCCTATGAGGAGGGGCTGTCTCCGGCCATAGATGCGGCCCGCCCTGCCTGGGAACGCCGGACGGCCGAAACGGAAGCGGCGCTACGCGCCCTCCTGACGCTGGAGACGACCCGCTTCCAGTTCCTCCACGGCGCTCGTGACCCGAGCCTTGTCAGCCCGGACGCCTGGCTGCATGCGCAGGCGGGGCTGGATCGCCCCGGCAATGAGGCGATCCAGCTAGCCTATCTTCACGACTACGGTTCTAATCCCTACCAGTACCCGGTTTGGCAGGAGTATCTGCGCCAGCACCAGCCACCGACGCTTGTCGCCTGGGGGCGGAACGATCCGTTCTTCACCGAGGCTGGCGCGCAGGCTTATCGGCGCGACGTGGCGGATTGCGAACTGCATCTGTTAGAGACCGGCCATTTCGCGCTGGAAGAGGAGGCCCCGACGATCGCGTGTCTGATCCTCGATTTCCTGAACCGCAAATTGCGACCACGTTGAAGAGGCTCTCCATGGCCAAGCTAGTCTCAACAAAGCTGAAGCCGCGCACGAGCTCAAGCGTGCCGTATTCTTCCACGAACGCGCGCGCAGCGTGTTTTCGCCGATGCCTTCATTGACCAGATGGCGCAGCGTCTCGACATCTTCATCCGTCAAAATCTCAGCCAGCCTATCGCGCCGATTCATCGGCAGGACGGCGGCAATCGTGTCGAGCGTTTCGGCGCGCCGTTCGACGGCGGATTGCGATATCGAGAATACTCCAGGATTTTTCATTCTCTCAGTCATCATCTCCGGCTGTTTCGATAGCAGTTGCCGAACGGAGCCAGACAGATAAAGCAATTGCCATTGCGAATCCATCGACGCGCGACGGCTCATCTGTCTGCGAGATAGATGCCAGCTAAGAAGTGTGCGCTGAAAGGCGCCGTCGCTCTCGTATGTTTTGTTGATGTGATCGCTCGCATTTTTTCAATAACAGCTTGTGCTGTGCTTCTCTCAAGCGGAAACCTTTTGGGCGCTAACCGGTCATATTCTCCGAAGAAAGCAAAGATCCGCTATTTACTCACTAGTACTGTTTCAGGGAATTTCCAGTCCCCGTTCAACAGCTCGGCACGTGGCCTATAAAGCCTTACCGTGTAGTTCCAGTTCTTCGTAGTCGGCAGGCAATTCGGCGTATCCTTTTTGCATCCACCGAATTGCACCGTGATGCCGCCATCGTCGTTAGTTTTCGCCGTCAGGTTGTTGAGGGAGTAAGCATTGAGCGCATTCTTTTCAAAGTAACCCTTGGCGTTATAAACACTGACCGACCAGAAGCCATCGACCGGGACGTCCTTGACTGTAATGGTTTCAATCTTTTCGCCGCTCTCATCTTTGGGTTGGGCCGTTACATAGATCGCGGCTGATCGCGGATTACCACCCCAGCCGATAGCCGAACCAATTAGATAGTGAACTGGATCCACATCGCTGCGAGAGCCAAACATCCTATCGGAGTTCTGCAATGTGGAACCCAGGACTTTGAGCGCATTTCGTACCTTGTCTTGAGATGTCTTATCCCAGTTCGGCAAAATCAGCTCGCCTTGCGATGCTTGTTCGACTTTGATCGCGTCTTGAAGGGCGTGAACTTGTTTCAAATCGTCAGCACTATTCGGGTCGACCAGGGTGCGAATGTTGATGATCACATAGCGTGTTCCGATCTGGTCTCTGCTGTAGGTTTTCGTTCCAGGCGCATAGACGATCTCATGAGTAAATTGATCCTCATCGAGTACTTGCGACATCATATAGCGCTTTCCAGCATCCGGAAGGGTGACGGTCACCGGACCCGCGTCAAGATCGAAAATGCCGAATGAGTAAAGAGTATCCCGGTTCATGCGAACAACCTTTTGGTTGTCTATCGACTGCGGTGTGCGAGCGTGGAGGAATTTGCCGAAACCTCCTTCCTTGGCGTATGTGGCTATCGTCGTGTCAGTTTCCGCGCGGGGGAAGTTATCGACCGTGACGGGGATTTTGTCGGCCGCAAAGCCAACAGACGTGAACGCGACGCCGAGAGCCGCAAGGATAATCCTCGAATTCAGAAAGTGGACTCGCATGTCGCTTCTCCTGTTGTAGACACAGCGAAGCTACTACTCGGCGTTCAGCCAACAAGTACTTTACCGTAAATGCAAGCTTGGCTGCATGATTCCCTTGATCATGGAAAAGCTCACATCCATCGAGTTCACATTTTTGACCCCGTTTGATAACGTCTTGATCGGTTACGGATCGAGGGAGCCTGGGCAAAAGGGTTTCCTACCGGCCGATCAGCGGAAGACGCCTCCACAGCAAAATGTTGGAGTGGGGATCCCTGCATTCGACGTCTTGACCGGTCTGCCGGTGAAATAGACCGACTTGTCCTGCTCGCGATCGCTGATCTTGGTGCGGCCCAGATGAGTGCAACCGAGGGAAGTCAAGCCGGGTTCGGATACAACAGATGCGCGCACGTTTTCGCCCGTGCCTTCATTGACCAAATGGCGCAGTGTCTCGACACCCTCATCGGTCAAAAGGCCTGCCAGCACGTCGCGCCGGTTCATCGGCAAAACGGCGGCAATCGTATCGAGTGTTTCGGCGCGCCGTTCGACGGCGGAAACAGGCGCTGATGGCACGGGCAAAACTCCTTGATTAACTTGAAAGCGGCTTTCTGCGGCGCGGCTTTGCTTCGATTTTCACCGATTTGCGGCTTCACGGACCAAGGTTGCCAACAACATGCATGCGGTTCCAGACGGCGGCGCAAACGCCTTTGATGTTGCCATCATCATTATGGCGTTTGCTTTGCTCACGCTGATGCTTTTCTCAAACGGGAAATCTGTTTCTGACAAGGCTGTAGAAGATATAGTCAGCAAATGATACCAGGTGCCCATCGCAGTGGCCGATGGACGGGTGCATTTTGCTCGCTAATCGTCCCTCTTGACGCGCG
>NZ_JAELXQ010000028.1 GCF_016427605.1 Ochrobactrum sp. Q0168
TCGACCCCAACCTTGGCAAGGTTGTGCTCTACCCCTGAGCTACACCCGCTCGCGCCAGTCGATCCAATAAAGAACCAATCCGTCAGGCACGCGCTATATGAACCAACACAACAAAGATTGCAACAGGTCAGCACCGGTAATTTTGCATTGTTTTCAAGGTATCCGTCCGATATGTGCAGCTACCGAAATCTCAGGCGATAGCGCGTTCGGTTTTACCGTGAGCCTGCTACGTTGCCCTCCATGACAGTCGGTGCATTGGGTGCCAAAGCATTGGCGGGGGGCGCTGCTTCAGCCGTCTGTGACGTCGAAGCGACGACGTTTTCCTGTTCGTATTTGTCGACATTCATCGATTTGTTTTCGCGCCAGTTGCCGCAAAGGTAAAGAACACCTGCCATGAGCATGGTGGATAGCATGGCGACCGGAAAACTGAGCCACAGTGCGTCGACGCCAAGCCATTGCCGCAAGCCGACCGCAACACCCAGCCGAACCGGATACATCGATACGAAGAGGATGATGAGCGGCCAGATCACCTGTCCATTGGCGCGGACCGTTCCGAACAGGACCATCGAAACGCCAAAGGCGATGAAGCCCCATGTCGCCATTTTGCCAATATGCTGGCCAATCGGGATCGCGGAACTGTCAGCGCCGAGAAATATCTCCATTGCCTGCCGGTCGGCGATGAGCAGCAGTACCACCAGAACACCGGTCATCAAGATCGCATAGAGCACACCGATGCGGGTGATGCTGCCGACGCGATCCCAGTTGCCGGCGCCGATATTTTGCGCGGCCATCGCGCTGACTGCCGCGCCAAGCGCCATGGCGGGCATCTGCACATAGGTCCACAACTGCTGTGTTGCCCCAAAAGCTGCTGTCGTATCGACACCCTCCTGATTGACCAATCGCATCATGGTCAGCATAGCGCTCGAAACCACGATCATCTGGATTCCCATGGGCAACCCCTTGCTGAAGATGAGTTTCAGCACTTTGAGGTCCGGCATGAGAAACCGCAGCTCCTCGCCTTTCAAACGCAAGGGGAGATCTTTGCGATAGATGTAGAACAGCATGGCTGCGAGGCTGATATAGTTTGCAACCGCCGTGGCAAGCGCCGAGCCGGATATCCCCAAGGCGGGGATAGGGCCGATCCCGAGGATGAGCAGAGGATTGAAGGCAATATCCAGGATAACGGCCAGACCCATGAAAATCAGCGGTGTTATGGAGTCGCCGCTGCCACGTAGCGCCATCATCAGGATTGTCTGCATGAGGATGGCGGGCATGGCGACGAAGGTGACTTGCAGAAAGGCACGAGCCAGCGGCGCGATTATGTCCGGTGTGCCCAACAGTGTCAGGACATGCGGCGCCAGAAACCAGCCTGCGATGGAAACAAGTATGCTGATCGGCACGAAGGCGCCGAGCGTCGTGCCGGTGATGGCGCGCGCGGTTTCAAGGTCGCGCCGTCCGAAAGACTGTCCGATCAGAATGGTCGATGCCATGCCAAAGCCAAACACAAAAGCTGTCAGCAGGAACATGACGAGATTGCCGTTGGTGGTGGCCGCCAGCGCATCTGTTCCGAGCAAATGGCCGATCCAGATCGTATCGATGGAACCGTTTGCGGATTGCAGGATCGACGATCCAAGCGTCGGCAAGGCAAAGAGCAGCAGCGCTTGATTGATGGGCGCTGTCGTCAGATCCATCTGTGTCTTCATACGCCCTCGGTAATATTATGAATTACGTTTTGCGAAATGCAGCCTTTCCAAATTAAACTGAATTCTCAAAACTGCTATAGTTTTATTATTCTGCACTGTCGGAGGACCACGACCTACGCCGCTTTGCTGAAAGATTTATGTGATTTTAGCTTTAACAAATACATCGTAACGGGTGCTTTTGCCCAAGATTTGATGCGAAGGTTTTCGCAAACCAGACATCGGCGCGGCGCGTAGAGGCCATTTGAGCACCACGCGATTGAGCGCTACTTCCAGTGCAACCTGCATCAGCTTTTCCGCATCTGGGTCTGTGCCGACAATCTCGCGGATCTGCCGCATTTCTTTTTTGACGAGAGCTGTGTTGCCGCGCGGCGGATGCATGGGGTCAACCAATACCACCTGTGGCGTCAGCTCTGGCAGCAATTCGCAGGAATCGCCATGCAGCAAGGTCATCCGCGCCACGGTCTCGGCATAGGGACCGCCTTCCGCGGCCGCGCGCGCCAGACCCTCCGCCAGCAATGCATGCATTTTCTCGGAACGTTCGATCAAGGTGACGCGCGCGCCAAGCGATGCGAGCAGAAATGCGTCTCGGCCCAGACCCGCCGTCGCATCGACAATCTGAGGCGTGACGCTGCCGGTGAAGCCCACCGCTTTTGCAAGCGCCTGTCCGCGTCCTTCGCCAGAGCGAAAGCGGTGGCCGACAGCGCCGCCGACGAAATCGACAACCAGCTCCGATGTATCTAATTTCTGCGACATCTATGATCTCAATACAGGATCAGAACGGGCATGGCGCGGCGAATGTCACGTCGCGCCCGTCGGGATGGCGAAAGGTTAGTGTCTCCGCGTGCAGAAGCAAGCGGTCTGCTGCCGTGAGCGCCGCGCCTTCTGCATAGAATTCGTCGCCGAGAATGACATGTCCTATCGCCAGCATATGGACGCGCAATTGATGCGTGCGACCAGTCAGGGGAAAGAGACGCAGGCGCGTGCTATTTTCATCCTGGCCCAAGACCTGCCAGCGCGTTTGCGCCGGTTTGCCGTGCGCACGGTCCACGCGATGACGCGGCTTGTTGTCGGGATCGATAGCCAGCGGCAGATCGACAAAACCTTCGTCGCTATCCATGCGTCCCCAGACTTCGGCGATGTAGGATTTCTCGGTGGTCCGACCCTCGAACTGCGCTGCGACATGGGCATGGGCTTTTCTGTTCAGCGACATCAGGACCAGACCGGACGTGTCCTTGTCCAGCCGGTTTATCATCAGCGCTTGCGGGAATTGCTTTTGCACCCGCGTGGCAAGGCTATCGGAGAGGGCCGGGTGACGACCGGGAACGGACAAAAGCCCGCTTGGCTTGTCCAATACCAGGAGATCCGCATCGCGATGAATGATGGAGACATATGGCTCCAGCGGCGGATGATAAATAGGGGCAACGGATGACAATACACTCATGCTGCCTTCTAGCATGGTTCAACGCGCACAGAGAAGTATTGCTGCGATGCTAGGACTTGGATTTCGATGAGAAAAATGGCGGAGAGGGTGGGATTCGAACCCACGGTGGAGTTACCCCCACGCCGCATTTCGAGTGCGGTACTTTCAACCACTCAGCCACCTCTCCGCATTGTGCAATCCGGTAAAACGATCTATTGTATCGCACCGTCAAACAGCATCAAAAGCGAATGCTAAGTGTGTAGCGGCTCAATAGCGGGCTGATCGCAATTAGACAAGAGCTAATTTGCATTCTATCGTGAAAATTCTTGACTTTTCCCACGTTCCGAACCTATAAGCACCAGACCTTAGGCGTGGCGCAGTCCGCGCCTATTGTTTTGATTGAGGATTTCCGGGTTTCCGGGGTGGCAATCAAGGGGCTTAAGCCCTTCACTTAACCGACTGATAAAAAGACGGCCCATCACTTCGGCGCTAATGTCGTGGAAATGAGAGCCGGACCGAACAACCGAAAGGACAACAAATGTTCGCAGTCATCAAGACCGGTGGCAAGCAGTACCGCGTTGCCGCAAACGACCTGATCAAGGTCGAAAAAGTCGCTGGCGAAGCCGGTGACATCGTAGAATTCGCAGAAGTTCTGATGGTCGGCACGACCATTGGCGCACCGACCGTCGCTGGCGCTCTCGTGACCGCCGAAGTCGTCGAACAGGGCCGTGCACGCAAGGTCATCGCGTTCAAGAAGCGTCGCCGTCAGAATTCGAAGCGCACCCGTGGTCATCGTCAGGAACTGACGACTATCCGCATCTCGGAGATCCTCACCGACGGCGCAAAGCCTTCCAAGAAGGCCGCTGAGAAGAAGGCTCCGAAGGCAGAAGCCGCTGAAGGCGAAGCCGCAAAGCCGAAGAAGGCAGCGCCTAAGAAGGCTGCAGCCAAGGCCGAGTCGGCTGAGTAAGTAGAGAGATTAAAGGAGAACACCAATGGCACACAAAAAAGCTGGCGGTTCCTCGCGTAACGGTCGCGATTCAGAATCCAAACGCCTTGGCGTGAAGAAGTTTGGCGGCGAAGCTGTGCTCGCTGGCAACATCATCGTGCGTCAACGTGGCACGAAGTGGCATCCGGGCGCCAATGTTGGCCTCGGCAAGGACCACACTATTTTTGCAACCACGAACGGTTCCGTATCTTTCCGTACGAAAGCTAACGGCCGCACGTACGTATCGGTAGACCCGATCGCGGAAGCAGCAGAGTAAGCCGGGCCTCTTAAAACCACCGGCGTCCCATTGGACCCGGTGTATATGGCAGCCTAGCCAAAAGATCGAAGGGAAGATGGGACCACCATCTTCCCTTTTTGCATCTGGAGGACAGAAAAATGGTTGTCGACGTTTTAGAAGAAGATTGTTACGCAGAAAGCTGTATGAGCCGGAGGGAGCGCTTCGCCGATTTCTCTCCCGGTCTGGCGGCTGATCTGGAGCCTGAGTTGGCTCCCGTTTTAGATTGCCCCGTCTTGGTCACTGAAAGGCTGGTTCTGCGCCCGCCGCATGCCGAAGACGTAGATGCCATTTCCTATCTTGCCAACAATCTCCGCGTTTCGGGCATGCTCACGCGCATGCCGCATCCATATACACGCGAGAATGCCGTCGACTTTGTCGATCGCGTGCGAAAAGGCGAGATGGGCAATTGCATCTACGCCATTACGCAAGCCGAGACCGGCATCTTTATGGGCTGTTGCGGCATCCATGCGAATAAACATGGCGACGGACTGGAGATCGGCTACTGGCTGGGCGAGCCCTATTGGGGGTATGGCTTTGCCACTGAGGCCGCTCATTCGCTGATCGATCTGGTATTTCGGGCGACCCCGATCGACCGGCTGCATATTTCCTGCCGGGCAACCAACAGCGGATCGCGTCGTGTGATCCACAAATGCGGCTTCCAGTTCAGCAGCATGGGCATGTCGGATACGCTCGCCGCCGGAAACGTTCCGGTTGAACGCTATGTTCTCGACCGGCGCACCTGGATCGGCCTGAGAAGCTGGCAGTCATAAGATAATAAGGCCCTGCGGTTTTCGCAGGGCCGCCTTGACCGTCTCGATAAGCATAAAGCGGTTTTCGGGAGATGGTCGGGGAAATAACATAGAAATTGGGGAATGCAATGAACGACAGTTATGTGAGTGCACCCGAAAACATTGTGGTGCGCGCTCTTGATAAGGGCGATCTGCATCGCTATCGCGCCATCAGATTGAGCGCGCTGAGCCGCGCACCGCTATCCTTCGGTTCGAGCTTCGAGGAAGAAAATGCCTATTCCGACAGCGTCTTTGCACGCCGTCTGGAGCAGGTGGATGGCAATATTATCTTCGGCGCATTTGACGGTGAAAACCTGCTGGGTACAGCAGGCATGTTTCGCCACGACCGCAAATCCGAACGCCACCGCGGAACGCTCTGGGGCGTGTTTGTGGCACCGGAAGCGCGTGGGTTGGAGCTGGGCAAAGCTCTGGTTCGCAAAGTGATCGAACATTCGGCGGCGCAGGTTGTGCTTCTCGACGCCAAGGTGGTGGCGACGAACGAACCGGCAAAGCGGATCTATCATGCGCTTGGCTTCAAGACCTACGGGCTTGAGCCGAAGTCGCTTTTTGTGCAGGGGCAGTATCTGGATCAGGAACTGCTCTATATCGACTTCAGCGAACCGGTCTGGAAAGACAAGTTCTGATGAAATCCAGCCACTGCAACTGTTTGCAGGAAACGGGTTTTGCTGTAATTGCAATTTGGCTTTCGCAAGGTGATGCGCGGGCCCGGGTTTAAGGCGCGATTGCGCCGCAAGAGGTAAGGTTCAATGAAATTTCTCGATCAGGCCAAGATTTATATCCGCTCCGGCGATGGCGGGGCGGGGGCCGTATCGTTTCGCCGCGAGAAATTTCTTGAATTCGGCGGTCCCGATGGCGGCGATGGCGGACGTGGCGGCGATGTGTGGGTGGAGGCCGTGGACGGCCTCAACACGCTGATCGACTATCGCTATCAGCAGCATTTCCGGGGCAAGACCGGCATGCATGGCATGGGCCGCAACATGACCGGCGGTAAGGGTGACGACGTCATTCTCAAAGTGCCCGTCGGCACGCAGATTTTCGAAGAAGATAATGAGACGCTGATCTGCGACATTACCGAAGTCGGCCAGCGCTATCGTCTGGCCAAGGGCGGCAATGGCGGTTTCGGCAATCTGCATTTCACCACATCGACCAATCGCGCGCCGCGTCGCGCCAATCCTGGACAGGAAGGCATCGAGCGCACCATATGGCTGCGCCTGAAGCTGATCGCCGATGCCGGTCTGGTCGGCCTGCCCAATGCAGGCAAGTCCACCTTCCTGGCCAGTGTGACAGCAGCCAAACCGAAGATCGCCGATTATCCGTTTACCACGCTGCATCCCAATCTCGGTGTCGCACGCGTGGATGGGCGTGAATTCGTGATCGCGGATATTCCGGGGCTGATCGAAGGCGCCAGCGAAGGCGTGGGCCTTGGCGACCGTTTCCTCGGTCATGTCGAGCGCACCCGCGTTCTGCTGCATCTGGTGTCGGCGCAGGAAGAAGACGTGGCCAAAGCCTATAAGGTCATTCGCAGCGAGCTGGAAGCCTATGAGCATGGACTTGCCGACAAGGCTGAAATCGTCGCGCTGTCGCAGATCGACACGCTCGATCCCGATGCGCGCAAGGCAAAGGTCAAGGCGCTGAAAAAGGCCTGCGGTCGCGATCCGCTGCTGCTTTCCGCTGTCAGCCATGAAGGACTGAACGATGCGCTGCGCCAGCTTGCGGCGGTCATCGATGCGAGCCGTGCGCAGGAAGCTGGAACGGCGCAAGTCGAAGAATAAGCGTCGGATTTTATTTGAGCGCGCATCTTGACCGAAAACCGTTTCACACTTTTCGGGATGCGCTTGGATGCGGCGAGAGGAATAAGAGCATGTTGAAGCAGTTGAAAGACTATCGCCGCATTGTTGTGAAAATCGGGTCCGCTCTTCTGGTGGATCGTGCCAGCGGGCTGAAGCGCGAATGGCTGGAAAGCCTGGGGCAGGATATTGCCGCCCTGCATCATGCAGGCGTGGAGGTGCTGGTGGTTTCATCCGGCGCCATTGCGCTGGGCCGCACCGTGCTCGGTCTGCCAAAAAAGGCGTTGAAGCTTGAGGAAAGTCAGGCCGCAGCCGCTGCCGGCCAGATCGCGCTCGCCAAAGCCTATGCCGATGTGCTCGGCGGGCATGGCATCAAGTCGGGCCAGATTCTGGTGACGCTTTCCGATACCGAGGAGCGCCGTCGTTATCTCAATGCGCGCGCCACCATCGAGACGCTTTTGAAGCTCAAGGCCGTGCCGGTCATCAATGAAAACGACACGGTGGCGACGACGGAAATCCGCTATGGCGATAATGACCGTCTGGCCGCGCGCGTGGCGACCATGATGGGCGCGGACCTTCTGATCCTGCTCTCCGATATTGACGGGCTTTATACCGCACCGCCGCACAAGAACCCGGATGCCGCGTTTTTGCCGCTGGTGGAAACCATCACGCCGCAGATCGAGGCCATGGCGGGCGCTGCGGCTTCGGAACTGTCGCGCGGCGGCATGAAGACCAAGCTCGATGCCGGCAAGATCGCCAATGCCGCCGGAACGGCGATGATCATCACCTCGGGTGTGCGCATGGGACCGCTTTCGGCAATTGATCGCGGTGAGCGTGCGACCCTGTTCGAAGCTGCCCGCACGCCGGTCAATGCCTGGAAAACCTGGATTTCCGGCAATCTGGAACCGGCGGGTCGCCTCACTGTCGATGCAGGTGCTGCCAAGGCGCTGAAATCGGGCAAGTCGCTGTTGCCTGCGGGCGTGAGAGAAGTCGACGGCCAGTTTGAGCGTGGCGACACGGTTGCCGTTCTGAACGAGGACGGTCGGGAGATTGCGCGTGGGCTGATCGCTTACGATGCCGAGGATGCGCGCAAGATTGCGGGACATAAAAGCGATGAGATCAGCGCCATTCTTGGCTATGATGCGCGCGCGGCGATGATCCATCGCAATGATCTCGTGGTGCGCGGCGCAGCCGTGGCCGCCGAGACCGAAGATGCCTGAACAGGGAAAGGCGGGGAGAGGATGCTGAATAAAGTGGACGCTGGAAGCGACATAGCCGCGATCATGGCCGAGGTGGGCCGCAATGCGAAAGCCGCCGCAGCACCACTGGCGATTGCTGGCGCTGAGCAGAAGAACAAGGCGCTTCTGGCTGCGGCCGACGCCATTCTCCAAAGCCGCGAAGCCATTCTCGAAGCCAACAGGCTTGATCTGGCCAATGCCGCCAAGAGCGGAATGGCTGCTTCCTTCGTGGATCGTCTGACGCTCGACGACGCGCGTATCGAGGGGATCGCGGAAGGCATCCGCGCCATTGCATCCTTGCCCGATCCGGTTGGCGCGGTGATCGCTGAGTGGGATCGTCCCAATGGCCTGCATATCGAGCGCGTGCGCACGCCGCTCGGTGTCATCGGCGTCATTTATGAAAGCCGCCCCAATGTGACGGCGGATGCCGGTGCGCTCTGCCTCAAGGCTGGCAATGCGGTGATCCTGCGCGGCGGTTCGGATTCGGCCCATTCGTCGGCGGCTATTCACAAAGCGCTCGTGGCCGGACTGGAAGCGGGCGGACTGCCTGCCGATGCCATCCAGCTCGTGCCGGTGACGGATCGCGCGGCGGTCGGAGAAATGCTGAAAGGGCTCGACGGCGCTATCGACGTCATCGTGCCGCGCGGCGGCAAAAGCCTCGTCGCGCGCGTTCAGTCGGAAGCGCGCGTGCCGGTTTTCGCGCATCTGGAAGGCATCTGCCATCTTTATATCGACAAGACCGCCGATCTCGACATGGCGCGCAAGATTGCGGTCAATGCCAAGATGCGGCGCACGGGCATTTGCGGATCGGCGGAAACACTGCTGGTGGATCGCGCGGCCGCCTCGACGCATCTGGTGCCGATCCTGGAAGATCTGGCTGCCAAGGGTTGTGAAATCCGTGGCAGCGAAGAGGTGAAGGCGCTTTATCCGGCAGCCATTGCGGCGAGTGAGGAAGACTGGTCCACCGAATATCTGGACGCGATCATTTCCGTGGCGCTTGTCGATGGCGTCGATGGTGCGATCCGGCACATCAACCGCTATTCCTCGCATCACACGGAGGCCATCGTCGCCGAGGATGCGGAAGCGGTTGCGCGGTTTTTTAACGAGATCGACTCGGCTATTTTGCTGCACAATGCCTCGACGCAGTTTGCCGATGGCGGCGAGTTCGGTATGGGCGCGGAAATCGGCATCGCCACGGGCAAGATGCATGCGCGGGGCCCTGTAGGGGTCGAGCAACTGACCTCGTTCAAATATCGTGTTCGCGGTAACGGGCAGATTCGAAGCTGATGCGCTTTGGTTTCGGGCTTTCCGCACTGAAAGAACAATATCCGGGCGTCGACGCAAAATATTTGCGCATGCCGCATGCTGAAAAAGGCATGGCGGTCGGCCTTTTTGGCGGTTCGTTCAACCCGCCGCATGGCGGTCACGCTCTCGTTGCGGAGATTGCCATCCGGCGGCTGAAGCTCGATCAGCTCTGGTGGATGGTGACGCCCGGCAATCCGCTGAAAGACAGCCGCGAACTGGCCCCCCTGGCGGACAGGTTGGGGTGGAGCGAAGAAATCGCCAGCGATCCGCGTATCAAGGTGACCGCGCTCGAAGCCGCCTTCAATGTGCGCTATACCGCCGACACGCTGGCCCTGATCCGCGACGCCAATCCCGGCGTGCATTTCGTCTGGGTGATGGGCGCGGACAATCTGGCGTCCTTCCATCGCTGGCAGCGCTGGCGCGAAATCGCCAATAATTTCCCGATTGCGGTGATCGACCGTCCCGGTTCGACACTGGCCTATCTGTCGTCGCGCATGGCGCAGACTTTTTCGCACAGCCGTCTTGATGAGCAATATGCGCCGATACTGGCGCGCCGCTCACCCCCAGCCTGGACTTTCATCCATGGGCCGCGCTCGTCGCTTTCATCAAGCGCCATTCGCAAGTCCGGCACAGGATCTTGATGGTTTCGTGACAGTCTCAACAAGATATGCGTAAAAAAGAGCAAAATATTGAAAAAGTGAACGACCCTGTCAGGTCGTGACTCTTGAAACAAAACAGGGACTCTGCCTATCTTAATCAGGTACGGTGCTTTTACTGCCGTAACGGCTTGTTCTTGTTAGAAAGGCAATACACTGAGAACAGCACTTGAGAAGAAGGCTCACCACGCGCCTTCACCGGTCAGGATGAACGAGACCGATCTCGTGTCCCAGACCTTCGACGCGGCCTTGGCCAGTCTCGAAAACTCCAAGGCAGAATCCATCATCCCCATTGACATTCGCGGAAGATCAACGATCGGCGATTATATGATCGTCGCGTCGGGCCGTTCGCACCGTCACGTGACGGCTGTGGCCGACCATCTTTTGCAGGCGCTGCGTGAAGCGGGCTGCAATAACATGCGGGTCGAAGGGCTAGAAAGTGGCGATTGGGTCCTGATCGACACGGGAGATATCATCGTGCACATCTTCCGACCTGAAGTCCGTGACTTCTACAATATCGAGAAGATATGGCTCGATGACGATTTCGACGATGAACGCGCGTTGGGAACCGTCCATTGATCTGTCGTCTGCTGCGACCCGGCAGGTGCTTGAACTTCCTGCCATATTGAGGGCGCGATGCGTGTGAGTGTTTTTGCCGTGGGCCGGATGAAAGCCGGCCCCGAACGGGAGCTGGTCGAGCGCTATTTCGACCGTTTTTCCAAAGCGGGTCCGCCTTTGGGACTGGAATTCGCCGGTGTGAGCGAAATCCCCGAAAGCCGCGGCCAGACCGCTGATTTGCGCAAGGCCGAGGAAGCGCAGCGTATCCATGAAGCGCTGGATAATGGCGCGGCGCTTATTCTTCTCGACGAACGCGGCAAGGCGCTCGGTTCCGAGGCTTTTGCCGAGCGCATCGGGCGCATGCGCGATGACGGCAAGCGACAGTTGATCGTCGCCATCGGCGGGCCCGACGGGCACGATCCGGCTTTACGGTCACGCGCCGATCTGGTTCTGGCGCTGGGTGAACTGACCTGGCCGCACCAGATTGCCCGCATACTGATCGCCGAACAGCTTTATCGCGCCGCAACCATTCTCGCTGGCCATCCCTATCATCGGTCGTGATATCTTCATTCCCTTGACAATGCGCTGAAATCTTGGAACTGCTTGAAGCAGCCAATCTGGTTTTCTTATTTTATTGTTTTTATTAATGTAATTTGAAAAGCGCGATAAAGATGAACAGACTTACCGTCATCACACTATCGACCATTCCGCCACGGTTTGGCCTTTTAAAGCCAACGCTCCTGTCGCTTTTGTCACAAAGGCTGAAGGCGACGGAGGTTCGGCTCTATATACCCCGCACATACAGGCGTTTTCCCGGTTGGGATGGACGGCTTCCGGAAGTACCCGCAGGCATAACAATCGTCCGTTGCGACGAAGATCTAGGACCTGCGACCAAGGTTCTACCGGCTGCGCTTGATCTTAAGGGGCGGGACGTGGATATCCTGTTCTGTGACGATGACAAGATTTACGATGCCGACTGGCACCGGCGATTTAAGACGGAAGCTGAGCGCAAGCCGAGCCATTGCATCGTTGAAGTCGGCGAAACATTCCCCGATATTGCCGATGCGGGCAGGCCCGCCGACCGGCTTCCGCGCAGCCGCTGGAGGGTCAAGGACCGCAAATACAGAATGAAGCGCATTGCGTCCCTGTTTCTGCACAAGCCGGACCTGAGCACGCCGGGCTATGTCGATCAGATTTCCGGCTTTGCCGGCGTTCTGGTTCATCCCGATTGGTTCGATGAGTTGTTCTACGATATTCCAGATGTCATGTGGACCGTGGACGATCCCTGGATTTCCGGCCATCTGGAAAGACGCGGCATTCCCATTTGGATGATCGGCCAGAACAGCCGCCGCGTCGAGGGTAAGGGCAGCAGCGTAAGCGCTTTGCTCAATCACGTCGAAGACGGGCAGGACCGTGTGGACGCAGACTTGCTGGTGATCGACTATTTCCGACAACAATACGGCATCTGGAAGAAAACCGATACGCTCGACGAGAAAGGGTGTCTTCGCACGGCATCGATGCGCGAGATGATACGACGTAGAAAAATCGAGCTTGGACTGATCGCATCGTAAGACTGGGGAACAGGACTGTTCTTCGCGTTTTATCTGCATCTGCTGGATTAAGTTCCGCGGGCCATCGTTTGCGATCGTCGGACTTATGGTTGATGTTTCGTTAACGGTATCGGGATAGGTTGGTCCCGATACCGATTTCGGCTCTGAATTTGGCCTTGTTTCGCCCCGATAGAACACGCATGAGTCCTGTACGTCCTTTCAGCAAGCTCCGGCTGCTCGCTCTAGCGCGGGCGGGCTTTTTTGCGACCTGCACTGTTATTGGCGCGGTGGCCTCGTCGCAGCCCGGTTTGGCGCAGGATGCCTTGCAGCAGCAACGCGATCAGGCGGCTGGCGAATATGAAAAGCTGACAGGTGAGCTGACCGTGACCGGCGACAAGCTCAAGCAACTGGAAAGCGAGGTTGCGAGTCTCAAGAAGGATCAGGACACGATTACCGCAGCCTTGATCCAGTCGGCCAAGACCGACAAGAAATTGCAGCAGGATATTGCCGATATTGCCGAAAAGCTGGTTTCGCTCCACGAGCAGGAGGCCGGTATTCGCACATCGCTGCGGGCGCGGCGCGGGGTACTGGCCGAGGTGCTGGCCGCTCTGCAGCGCATGGGGCTCAACCCGCCGCCCGCCATTCTGGTCCGTCCCGACGATGCGCTTGCCTCGGTCCGCAGCGCCGTGCTGCTCGGTGCCGTGGTGCCGGAAATGCGCGGTCAGGTGGAAGAGCTGACCGGCGATTTGAAGGATATGCAGACGGTGACCGCCTCCATCACGCAGGAGCGCGAGAAGTTGCAGCAGACCCGCACCACACAGGCTGAGGAGCAGAAGCGTCAGTCGCTTCTGCTTGAAGAAAAGAAGAAGCTGCAGGCGCAGTCTGAGCAGGAAATGGAAGCGCAGCGCAAGCGTTCGGCAGAACTGGCCGCCAAGGCCGGTAGCCTCAAGGACTTGATCGACGGGCTCGACAAGCAGATGGCCGGTGTACGTGACGCTGCCGATGCGGCGCGCAAGGCCGAAGCCGACCGCCTGGCATCGGCCCGGGAGCGAGCGGGCGAGGCGAGGCCGGATGACAACCATCTGCGTGCGCAGACGAATTTCGCCTCCTTGCAGGGAAAGCTGGTTTTGCCGGCGGCGGGCAAGACGTCGCGCCGCTTTGGCGACAAGGATGGCGCAGGCGGCGCGATGATGGGGCAGGTGCTGGAAACCTTGCCCTCCGCCACGATTACGTCACCTTCCGATGGCGTTGTGCTTTATGCGGGACCGTTTAGATCTTACGGGCAACTCTTGATCCTCGATGCCGGCAATGGATATCATATCGTGATGGCGGGCATGGGGCGAATCGATGTGGCGCAAGGTCAGTTTGTACTGGCGGGAGAACCGGTCGGGGCGATGGGCGATAAACTTCTCGCGAGTGTTGCGCCGATAGAGGTGGGCAATGGTGCGCCGTTGCTTTACATTGAGTTTCGAAAAGATGGAAAACCCGTCGATCCGGCACCCTGGTGGACCGAGCGGCTTTCTGGAAGGACGTAAAAATGATACGTAAACTGTCGCTGCTGTTCGCCGGAGCCCTGATGGGAGCTTCCGCCATGGTGATGGTGCAGGGCGCTCCGGCATCGACGGCTTTCGCAGCCGCCAAGGATGCCGACGTCTATAAAGACCTGGCGCTTTTCGGCGATATTTTCGAACGCGTGCGCGCGCAATATGTGACGCCGCCGGATGACAAGAAGCTGACGGAAAGCGCCATCAACGGCATGCTGACTTCGCTCGATCCGCATTCGTCCTATCTCAATCCAGAAGCCGCGCAAGATATGCGCGTGCAGACCAAGGGTGAATTCGGCGGCCTCGGCATTGAAGTCACCATGGACAATGATCTGGTGAAGGTGATTGCGCCGATCGACGATACGCCTGCCTCGAAGGCTGGTGTTCTCGCAGGCGATCTCATCACCAAGATCGATGGTCAGGAAGTGCGGGGCCTGAGCCTCAGCGATGCTGTCGACAAGATGCGCGGCGAAATTGGTTCCTCGATTGAACTGACGCTGATGCGCCAAGGTGTCGACAAGCCGATCACGCTCAAGATTGCGCGTGCCGTCATCAAGGTGAAGGCCGTTCGTTACCGGGTCGAAAACGATGTCGGTTATGTGCGCGTGATTTCGTTTACCGAACAGACTGCTGAAGATCTCGGCAAGGCGATCAAGGATATCCAGAGCAAGATTCCGGGCGACAAGCTCAAGGGCTTCGTGCTTGATCTGCGCCTCAATCCCGGTGGCCTGCTCGATCAGGCCGTCGCCGTCTCCGATGCTTTCCTCGACAAGGGCGAAGTGGTTTCGACCCGTGGCCGCGATCCGCAGGATGTGACGCGCTTTGATGCCCGCAAGGGCGACCTGACCGATGGCAAGCCGGTGATCGTGCTCATCAATGGGGGATCGGCCAGCGCATCGGAAATCGTGGCTGGCGCGCTTCAGGATCATCGCCGTGCGACGGTGCTCGGCACGCAGTCCTTCGGCAAGGGTTCCGTGCAGACCATCATCCCGCTTGGCGAAAACGGATCGCTGCGCCTGACAACAGCGCTTTATTACACGCCGTCGGGCAAGTCGATCCAGGGCAAGGGCATCACGCCGGACATCAAGGTTGAACAGCCTCTTCCGCCGGAACTGAAGGGTGAGGACGTCGTTCGCGGCGAATCTGAACTCAAGGGCCACATCAAGGGCAATGCCGAAGATGACAATGGCTCCGGTTCGTCGGCCTATGTTCCTGCCGATCCGAAGGACGACATCCAGCTCAACGAAGCTCTGAAGCTCCTGCGTGGCGAAGTGGCGAATGCCGCATTCCCGCCGGATCCGAAGAAGGGCGTGCTGAACTGATCGTTCCATGCTGGATCTGAACAGCCCGCTCGGACTGGACAAGAAACCGCGAAAGCGCGGGGGCGAACGCTCCCGCGCTTTTCGTTGGTCTTTGCTTGGCCTGGGGGCAGCTGTTGCGCTGGGCGTCGCGGGCGGCACGATGTTCACCGTCTGGCAGACCAACCGCGATGCATTTCGCAAGCCTGAAAAGGCAGCCATCGCTGAGGCGCAAACGCCGCCCGATGCCGCTGCCAAAGTGGGGCAGAAGGCATCGTCCGCAATGGGCAACACGCCCACGCCCGGCACTGCGTTGCGCGGAACCGGCGGGCAGCAAACCGGCCCGGCAATCATCAAGGTCACGCCCGATATGCCAAATGTCACCGCCGGTTCAGCGGATGGCAATGTCGTTGTCGTGCAGAACCAGCACAAGGCAGGCCAGGACCAGCGGGTCGCGCATCTGCCGGAAAAGGCGCTGGTCGAGCAAAGCCCGACCGGTCCGTTGCCGGTGCGCGGCGCAGACGGCTTGCGCCCGATGGATGCCTATGCGGTTGGCTGGTCGGGCGCGCGGGGCGCGAGGATCGCGCTGGTCATTGGCGGGCTTGGCCTGTCCCAAACCGGTAGCATGGAAGCTGTAGAGAAGCTGCCATCGGAAGTGACGCTGGCCTTCGCGCCGCAGGGCAACAGCCTGCAACGCTGGATGCAGGCTGCGCGGCAGAACGGCCACGAGCTTTTGCTGCAACTGCCGATGGAGCCATTCGACTATCCGCGCATCAATCCGGGGCGCAACACGCTGACGGTGGATGACGGAGCCGCCAAAAACCAGACGTCGCTTTTATGGGCCTTGTCGCGCATGACCAATTATGCCGGGGTAATGAACTATATGGGCGCGCGATTTTCTGGCGAGGAAGATGCTTTCGCGCCGGTGCTGGGCGAGATCGGCAGGCGCGGGCTTTATTATCTGGATGACGGCACGTCAGCACGCAGTCAGGCCGACAGGATCGCGCAAAGGGACGCCGTGCCATTTGCTGCCGCCGATGTACTGATCGACGCGTCACAGGACCGTTCGGCGGTGCTTGACCGTCTCGAAGAGCTGGAACGCATTGCGCGCGCCAATGGCAGCGCGATTGGCACCGGCTCCGCTTTCGGTGTGACCGTCGACGCGGTGAAAGATTGGGCCAATGAGGTCAAGAAGCGCGGCATCGAAATCGTTCCCGTTTCGGCGCTGGTCCGTGACCCGGAACGTCAGTAAAACTCACATATCACGGAGAATGTCATGTCGAAGCATAAAGGTCCGGTCGATCCTGAAAGCTTGCCCTATCGCCCCTGCGTTGGGCTGATGGTGCTGAACAAGGCTGGTCTCGTCTGGGCCGGTCATCGCATCATTATTCCGGGCGATGAGATGGATGGTGCGACGCAGCTCTGGCAGATGCCGCAGGGTGGTATCGACAAGGGCGAAGACCCGGTCGAAGCCGCATTGCGCGAGCTTTATGAAGAAACGGGCATGAAGTCGGTCTCGCTGCTTGCCGAAGCGCCGGACTGGATCAATTATGATCTGCCACGGCATCTGGTCGGTCAGGCTCTCAAGGGCAAATATCGCGGCCAGACGCAGAAGTGGTTTGCCTATCGTTTCGAGGGTGACGAGAACGAAATCGCGATCAATCCGCCACCCGGTGGGCATACAGCTGAATTCGACAGCTGGGACTGGAAGCCGATGCAGCAGCTGCCCGAACTGATCGTGCCGTTCAAGCGCAAGGTCTATGAGGAAGTCGTCGCCGCTTTCCGGCATCTGGCACCCTGATTTTTTGGCATATCCTGAGTTGATATCAGGATGTGCTCAAATTTTCACACCCCTCTTGTGTGCTCGACCAACATATTGTCAACTCACTCCCGATGCGCCGCGTGACGACGCTCTAACTGTTTGTTTCGACGCACATCTCGCCCGAAAACCGTTTCACACTTTTCGGGATGTGCTCTGGAGGGAGAAAAGCGCATGGATGTTGGAAGTCTAATCGTATTTCTTTTTGTCGGTCTCGTCGCAGGCTGGCTGGCGGGAAAGGTCGTGCAGGGCGGCGGTTTCGGCATGATCGGCAATATCATTGTCGGCGTGATTGGCGCATTCTTCGCGGGCTGGCTTCTGCCGCGCCTCGGCTTTTCCGTCGGCGGCGGTATCATTGCCTCGATCATCAATGCGTTCATCGGCGCGGCGATACTTCTGATCATTCTGCGCATCGTCAAACGCGTCTAGAGTGTCAGCATGTTTTGCAAGGCCCGGCTTGTTGAAGCCGGGTCGTTCCATTCCCGAAGTTCCGTGACATGACACCGAATTCCAAACTGTCGCTCGGTCTGGTTCTCACTGCATCGGCTGGTTTTGTTGATGCGATAGCCTTTCTGCAACTGGGCGGTTTCTTCGCGTCCTTCATGAGCGGCAACACCACGCAGCTCGGTGTCGCACTGGCGGGGCAGCCCGGCGTGCAAGGCACGGTGCTGGTCTGGTTTCCCGCAATCCTCATCGTCTTGTTCTTTTCCGGCGCGTTCTTCGGCACGCTGACCGTGCGCGCCTATGGGCGCTGGGGCAGCCTCTATGTGATGGCAAGCGTGGTGATGATTTTGCTGGCAGTGGGCGTGCTACGGCGCGAGGGGGCGATGCTCATCCAGCCGGTGCTGCTGCTCGCCGCCGCGATGGGCGCACAAAATGCTGCCGTACAGCCGATAGGCGCGGCTCGCCTCGGCGTGACCTATGTGACTGGAACGCTTTTCAATGCCGCTGCCGATCTTGCCTGTTCGCTGCGCGGCGAAACGCCAAAATGGCGCTGGTTGCAGCATGTTGCCGTCTGGCTCGCCCTGATGCTGGGCGCGGTTGCTGGCGGCCTCGGTCATGCTTTCATCGGCCTTGACGCTTTGTTCGTTCCGGCGGCGATGATTGTGGGCGTGATGGTCGCCTATATGCGGCTTAATTGAGCAAACCTGCCCTCAACTGAACAGAGACTTCTCGCCTTCCACCAGTTCGGAGATGAGAGCGGAAACTGCTGTCACGCGCCGCAGCGTCCGTGCGGATTCATGATAAGCGAGCCAATAGGCGCGACGTATCACCCGGTCTGGCATAACCGGCACGAGATCGGGGTCGGCCCGCGCGATGAACGCATGCAAAATACCAATGCCCGCGCCCGCGCGCACCGCTTCCACCTGTCCCAGAGCGCTCGACACTTCAAAAGCCGGTTTCCAATCGCGGCTGATTTCCGGCGCATAGGCGAGCGACGGGTTGATGACCAGATCTTCCACATAGCTGATCAGACGATGGTGGCTGAGGTCGTCGGCAGTTTCCGGCGTGCCATTGGCTTCCAGATAGCTGCGATGGGCGTAAAGGCCGAGCGTATAATCGACCAGCCTGCGCGCAATGAGCCGTCCCTGTTCCGGGCGCTCGACGGTGATAGCGATATCGGCCTCCCGCCGGGACAGCGAGAAGGAGCGCGGCACGGGCACCAACTGGATGGTGAGGTCTGGATATTGCTGGATCAGGCGGGCGAGGCGTGGCGCCAGAAAAGTCACGCCGAAACCATCCGGCGCGCCAATGCGCACCGTGCCCGAAACCGCGACGTCGGCATTGCCGACCTGCGCGCGGGCGGACAACATTTCCGCTTCCATGCGCTCGGCGGCAAGCAGAAATTCCTCACCCGCCTGCGTTAGTGTCGAGCCATTGGTGCGGCGTGTCAGAAGCGTGGTGGAAAGCGCGGTTTCAAGCGCCGTCAGCCGCCGCGCCACGGTGGTGTGGTTCAGGCCAAGTCGCTTGGCTGCACCCAGAATCTGGCCTGAGCGCGCGACCGCGAGGAATATGCGAATGTCATCCCAATTCATAATGTACTTCGCTTGAACATGATCTTGTCCGAAAACCGTTTCACACTTTTCGGGATCATGGTCTTTCGCTTGAACATGATCTTATCCGAAAACCGCTTCGCACTTTTCGGGATCATGTTTCGTACTATAAAAAATGCACAACGGATACGCTTTTCAGCGCCTTGCAATCATGAATTTGCAGAGTCAGGATAGGTGCAACGATGGGGGCGGGGTGTGCACCCATAAAAGGTAATCAGGGAGGTTTCTCGATGCGCAATATCGGACATTTCATCGGCGGCAAGCATGTTGCCGGTAATAGCGGTCGCACCGCCGACGTTTTCCAGCCGCTTGACGGCACGGTACAGGCTAAGGTCGCGCTTGCCACCAAGGCTGAAGTGCGCGCCGCTGTCGAAAACGCCAAGGCAGCACAGCCAGCATGGGGCGCGACCAACCCGCAGCGCCGCGTCCGCATCCTGCGCAAATTCCTCGAACTGGTCGAAGCCGAATATGACAGCCTGGCCGAACTTTTGGCGCGTGAGCACGGCAAGACCATTGCTGATGCCAAGGGCGACATTCAGCGCGGTCTTGAAGTGGTGGAAGTCTGCCTCGGTTCTGCGCATATGCTGAAAGGCGAGTTCACCGACAATGCCGGCACGGGCATCGACACCTATTCCATGCGCCAGCCGCTCGGCGTTGTTGCCGGTATCACCCCGTTCAACTTCCCGGCCATGATCCCGCTCTGGAAGGCTGGTCCGGCGATTGCATGCGGCAACGCTTTCGTTCTGAAGCCGTCCGAGCGCGATCCGGGCGTCCCGATGCGTCTGGCGGAACTCTTCATGGAAGCTGGTCTGCCTGCAGGCATCTTCAACGTCGTCAATGGCGACAAGGATGCCGTCGATGCGCTGCTCGATGATCCGGATGTACAGGCTATCGGCTTCGTCGGTTCCACGCCGATTGCCCAGTATATCTACGGTCGCGGCTGCTCGAACGGCAAGCGCGTGCAGTGCTTTGGCGGCGCGAAGAACCACATGCTCATCATGCCGGATGCCGATATGGACCAGACCGTCGATGCGCTCATCGGCGCTGGTTACGGTTCAGCAGGCGAACGCTGCATGGCAATCTCCGTAGCGGTTCCAGTCGGTGAAGACACCGCCAACCGCCTGATGGAAAAGCTGATCCCGCGCGTTGAATCGCTCAAGATCGGCCCATCCACCGATAATTCTGCCGATTACGGCCCGGTTGTCACGAAGGCCGCTCTTGATCGCATTCGCGGCTATGTCGATCTCGGTGTCGAAGAAGGCGCGAAGCTGGTCGTTGATGGCCGTAACTTCAAGATGCAGGGCTATGAAAATGGCTTCTACATGGGTGGTTGCCTGTTCGACAATGTGACGCGCGACATGCGCATCTATAAGGAAGAAATTTTTGGCCCGGTTCTCTCGGTTGTCCGCGCCAAGAATTACGAGGAAGCGCTCGCTCTGCCGAACGATCATGAATATGGCAACGGCGTCGCCATCTTCACCCGCGACGGCGATGCGGCCCGCGATTTCGCAAGCCGCGTGCAGGTTGGCATGGTCGGTATCAATGTGCCGATCCCGGTTCCGATCGCATACTACACCTTCGGCGGCTGGAAGGCTTCCGGCTTCGGCGATCTCAACCAGCACGGCCCGGATGCATTCCGCTTTTACACCAAGACCAAGACTGTCACCTCGCGGTGGCCGTCTGGCGTAAAAGATGGGGCTGAGTTCGTCATCCCGACGATGAAGTAGTTACAAAACCCCGCCTTCGAGGCGGGGTTTTTCTTTCGCCAGTGGTTTCCGGTCTTTTGCGGTAGGATTCCTTGTCCGACTGTGCTACGGCGACGCTGTCCCCTTTCCTGAACGCAAAACGCTTCAGCAACGAAGAGACCGTTTCCTATGGCTGTCAGCTCCAAGCATATTCCCGCTCCCGATCTTCATCGGGTGCGCCGCGCCCTCCTTTCCGTTTCCGACAAAACCGGCCTGATCGAATTCGCCAAGGCGCTTCATGCGCATGGCGTCGAGATCCTCTCGACCGGCGGTACGGCCAAGTCCATTGCCGCAGAAGGCATTCCGGTTCGTGATGTTTCCGAAATCACCGGCTTTCCCGAAATCATGGATGGGCGCGTGAAGACGCTGCATCCGGCAGTCCATGGCGGTCTACTCGCCGTGCGCAACGACCCGGAACATGTTGCCGCGATGGAAGAGCACAAGATCGGCGGCATCGATCTTGCCGTGATCAATCTCTATCCGTTTGAGGAAGTCCGCTTCCAGGGCGGCGATTACGACACGACTGTCGAGAATATCGACATCGGCGGTCCGGCCATGATCCGCGCTTCGGCCAAGAACCACGCCTATGTGGCAACCGTTGTCGATCCGGCTGATTATACCGAAGTGGTCACCGAGCTTGAAAAGCATGCCGGTTCGCTGCCGCTCGCTTTCCGCAAGAAGCTGGCCGCCAAGGCTTTTTCGCGCACCGCAGCCTATGACGCGGCCATCTCCAACTGGTTCGCCGAAGCCATCGAAGAAGAAACGCCGGTTTGGCGCTCGGTTGCAGGCAAGCTGCATTCGGTCATGCGCTATGGTGAAAACCCGCATCAGACCGCAGGTTTCTATCTCTCCGGTGAAAAGCGCCCGGGCGTTGCCACGGCAACTCAGCTTCAAGGCAAGCAGCTTTCCTATAACAACATCAATGACACCGATGCAGCTTTCGAACTCGTTGCCGAGTTCGACCCCGCGCGCACGGCTGCCGTCGCCATTATCAAGCACGCCAATCCTTGTGGCGTGGCGGAAGGCGCATCTATTAAAGACGCCTATCTGAAGGCGCTGGCCTGTGATCCGGTTTCGGCTTTCGGCGGTATCGTTGCGCTCAACAAGACGCTGGATGAAGAAGCCGCCGAGGAAATCGTCAAGATTTTCACGGAGGTTATCATCGCTCCCGATGCAACGCCGGGCGCACAGGCCATCGTCGCCGCCAAGAAGAACCTGCGTCTTCTGGTGACGGGTGGCCTTCCCGACCCGCGCGCCAAAGGCATTGCCGCGAAAACGGTTGCCGGTGGCTTGCTCGTTCAGTCGCGCGATAATGGCGTGGTCGACGATCTCGACCTCAAGGTCGTGACCAAGCGGAGCCCAAGCGAAGCTGAATTGAACGACATGAAGTTCGCCTTCCGCATTGCCAAGCACGTGAAGTCGAACGCCATCGTCTATGTGAAGGATGGCGCGACGGTCGGTATCGGTGCAGGCCAGATGAGCCGTGTCGACTCCGCGCGCATCGCCGCCCGCAAGGCGGAAGATGCAGCCGAGGCTGCTGGTCTGGCAGAGCCGCTGACCAAGGGCTGCGTGGTTGCTTCAGACGCGTTCTTCCCGTTTGCAGACGGTCTGCTTTCAGCCGTTCAGGCAGGCGCCACGGCCGTCATTCAGCCGGGCGGCTCGATGCGTGACGAGGAAGTGATCGCTGCTGCCGACGAGCATGGCATTGCCATGGTAATGACCGGAATGCGCCATTTCCGCCATTAATTCATTGGCTTAGAATTCGAGAAGCGAGCCCCGAAACGAAAAATTTCGGGGCTTTTTGTTTTCATTGAGTTTCGAATTATTTCATTTTAAATTCGTTTATAAGCACTCACGTAAATACGAGAACTGCCTTTCATCACCAGATGTAAACTGAAACTATTTTACACAAACATATTCGACGGGAGGATACTGTGAGTACCAAGCAATTTATCGGTTCCATCGATCAGGGAACCACCAGCACACGCTGCATCATTTTCGACAATCTGGGCGATGTTATCGCTGCGGATCAGCGTGAGCATGAGCAGATTTATCCCAAGGCTGGTTGGGTGGAACACAATCCGCTGGAAATTTGGCGCAACACGCAGCATGTCGTCGCTGAGGCGCTGAGGAAGGCCAAGCTGACGGCAGCCGACATAGCGGCTATCGGTATCACCAATCAGCGCGAGACGACACTATTATGGGACAAGGCGACCGGCCAGCCGCTTTACAACGCGCTTGTCTGGATGGACACGCGCACCGCAGATCTGGTCGCGCAATATACCAAGGACGGCGGTGCTGATCGTCTGCGCGCCCGGACAGGGCTGCCGATCACCACCTATTTCGCCGGGCTGAAATTGCGCTGGATTCTCGACAATGTTTCCGGCGCGCGCCGAAAGGCCGAAGCGGGTGAGGCGCTGTTTGGCACCATCGACACGTGGCTCGCCTGGAATCTGACCGGCGGGCCGGAAGGGGGCATCCACATCACCGATGTCACCAACGCTTCGCGCACCCAGCTGATGGATATTGCAAGCCTGCAATGGGATGCGGAAATTCTGGATCTCTTCGATATTCCGCGCGCCTGTCTGCCGGAAATTCGCTCATCGAGCGAGATTTATGGAACGATTTCGGTTCCATCCCTACGTGGCGTGCAGCTTGCCGGAATTCTGGGGGACCAGCAGGCAGCTTTGTTCGGTCAGGCCTGTCTGGAGCCGGGTGCGGCCAAGAATACCTATGGAACGGGCTGTTTCATGCTGATGAATACGGGGCAGAAGCGCGTTTCATCGGATTATGGCCTGCTCACCACGGTGGCTTACAAGCTTGGCGATGCCCCTCCATCCTATGCGCTGGAAGGTTCCATCGCGATTACCGGCGCGCTGGTGCAATGGTTGCGCGATAATCTCGGCATCATCCGCAAGAGCAGCGATATCGAAACGCTTGCCCGCACCGTCGATGACAATGGCGATGTCTATTTCGTGCCTGCGTTTTCCGGCCTTTATGCGCCGCACTGGGAATCGTCTGCGCGCGGCGTCATTGCCGGGCTGACGCGCTTTGCCAATAAGGGTCATATCGCGCGCGCGGCGCTGGAAGCAAGCTGCTATCAGGTGCGTGAGGTGCTGGAAGCCATGGTGAAGGATTCCGGCGTGGAGATCGGGGAACTGCGCGCCGATGGCGGCATGACCGTCAATGACTTCGTAATGCAGTTTCAGGCCGATATTCTGGACGTTCCGGTCGTCCGCCCCAAGATCGTGGAAACCACGGCGCTGGGCGCAGCCTATTCGGCTGGCCTTGCTGTCGGTTATTGGAAGTCCACGGAGGACATCGTGGAAAACTGGCAGGTCGGTCATCGCTGGCATCCGAAGATGCCGAAGAAGGAGCGCGAAAGTCTCTTTGCATCCTGGGAAAAAGCGGTTCAGCGTTCGCTCAACTGGGTGGATTAATCGCGTTTCGCGGCGCCCTATCAAGCCTTGTCGGCAGGGTAGGGCGTCGCTTTTGTCAAACAGAGGCCAGCGGCGAAGAAGATCACCAGCACCGCCATTCCAATCGCCGCCGATCCGCTGATGGCGGTAACGGTGGCGACCAGAAAGGGCGCGAGGAAGCTGGTGGCACGGCCCGCCAGCGCGTAAATGCCGAAATAACGACCGGATTCTTCCGGCTGGATACTGCGTGCAAACCATGAGCGCGACGATGCCTGTACCGGGCCAAAGGCTGCGCCGATCATCAGGCCATAGATCAGATAAGCATGTTCGGCTGGCGTCGAGAAAAGCCCCTGTGCGGTGTTTTCGGTAAAGGGCAGCAGCCCGAAGAACGTATAGTCGCGCCCTGTCGATACGATGCCGAGCGTGGCGAGCAACAGCAGAACCAGTGACGCGATAACCACGGCTTTTGAGCCGAAGCGCGTATCCACGCGGCTGGCGACGAGGCAGCTGAAGATCGCCATCACATTGAGAATCATGCCGAACAGACCGATTTCGGTAATCGACCAGTGGAACATGGCCGCAGCATAGCCGCCGCCCAGCGCCAGCAGCGCGTTGACGCCGTCCTGATAGACCATGCGGGCAATGAGAAAGCGCAATATGCCGGAACGCTGGCGCACTTCGCTCAAGGTGGCTTTGAGTTCCGAAAGGCCGTGACGCAGCGCCTTGCGCAGCGGTTCGCCCCGCGCCGAATCCGGCGTGAATAGAAACATCGGCAGCACGAAGATGAGATACCAGAGTGCGGCAAGCGGGCCAGTGATGCGTGCATCTTCGCCGGTTTTGGGATCAAGGCCAAAAAGCGGATCGATGCCAATGATGGTTTTACCGGTTTGCGGCGATCCGGACAGAAACAGCACGACGAAAATCAGCACGATCATACCGCCGAGGTAGCCAAGCCCCCAGGCGATGTTGGAAATGCGTCCAATATCCGCCCGCGGCACAAGACGCGGCATCATGGAATCATTGAAGACGATGGAGAATTCCGCCGCGACCGAAGCTATGGCAAAGGCCAGCAGTACCCAGAACAGGCTTGCACCCGGCGCTGCGAACCAGAGCAGCGACAGGCTGACGATCTTCAGAACGGCGAAGAAGCCGATCCATGGTTTACGCGCGCCCGTGCGGTCTGAAACAGCGCCCAAAACCGGTGACAGAATGGCGATGACAAAGCCCGCCGCAGCGATGCCATAACCCCAAGCAACCTGACCGGATTCCGGGCTTGCCGCCATGCGGGAGATGAAATAGGGGCCGAAAACAAAGGTCGTGACGACGGTGAAAAACGGTTGCGCCGCCCAATCGAACAGCATCCATCCCCATATGCCGCGACGCGATGCATAGCTGCGTTCGCTGACTGTCAGATCGCTCAAATGCCACTCCCTTGCGAATGTGGCCGGAGCTTATACGGACCGTGGTTGCCCGACAAGAAATGAAAAGGGCAGCTCTAAGCTGCCCTCTTAATTTTACCACCGGTCGCTGTTTACTGCGCCAGATCCGACATCAAGCCCGCAGCAACGGCCAGCCGCGAGACGGTGAGATCGCCACCTTCGGTCAGCGCGACCATGCGGTTTCTCACCTGCTCGATCCGGACGCCGTCCGCATCAAGCCAAGCGGCAGCCGGGTCTTTCTCCTTGGCGAAGCGCTTCAGGGCCGCGATGGTGATCCCGCGTGCCGCCTGCGTGATGGTCTCGCTGGCGCGCGACAGGGCCAGTCCGTCATAATAGTCGGTGACGGGGATGGACCGTGCCGCATCTTCGATGCGTCCGATGCGGAAGGCTTCCGACACGCCGAAATAGGCCTTGGCGGTCGCCACCAGATCGGCTCCTGCCAGATGCGCGATCAGCGCGATATCCGGCATGATGCCCGCAAGCTGTAGATTGGCGAGGCGTTGGGCCAGCTTTTCCGGAGCACCCTTTTCCACGAAGGCGGCCTTGTCGGCACGCACCGTGTTGCGCAGGAATTCCGGCATCAGGCCTTCGAAACGCGGTTCCAGTTCGGCACGCGCCTTGACGATGGTGCCGACCAGTTCAGTGAGGTTTGCGCGGGTAGTATCGTTGCGCAGAACCCAGGCTGTTGTCGCTTGCAACATTTCGCCGACGAGATGGTAGAACTGGTTTTGCACATCGCCCGGCACCTTGTTATCCAAGGCGTCAATGGCGTCGTAGATCGCATCGATCTCGAAGCCATCACGCACCGCCACGTAGGCGCGGACGATATCCGAAGGCGACTTGCCGGTCGTGTCGGCCAAACGGCTGATGAAGGTAATGCCGCCGCGATTGATGACATCATTTGCCAGCAAGGTCGCAACGATTTCCCGCTTCAGACGGTGGCCGGAGATTTCCTCTGCATAGGTTTTTGCCATGCGCTTCGGGAAATAGCCGAACAACAGCGACTGGAAGTAAGGCTCGTCCGGCAGTGCGCTCGCCACCAGATCGTCGGAGAGCGACAGCTTGGCATAGGCCAGCAGAACCGCCAGTTCCGGACGGGTCAGCGGCTGGCCCGCCTTCTGGCGCTCGGCCAAGAGCGCATCCGACGGAAGATACTCGACCTTGCGGTCCAGAAGCTTCCGGTGTTCCAGTTCCGCCATGAAGCGCGCCTGATAGGGGAGCTCAGCCAGACCCTGACGCTCGCTCAGCGAAAGCGCCAGCGGCTGGAGATAGTTGTTGCGCAGCACGAGTTCCGAAACATCGTCGGTCATGCTGACCAGAAGCTTGTTGCGGGCAGGGCGCTTGAGCTTGCCCGAACGCATGGCCGCGGCCAGAGCAATCTTGATGTTGACCTCGACGTCCGAGCAGTTGACGCCAGCCGAATTGTCGATGGCGTCGGTATTGCTGCGACCGCCAGCAAGTGCATATTCAATGCGTCCGCGCTGGGTCATGCCGAGATTGGCGCCTTCGCCGATCACACGGGCGCGAACATCCGAGCCGGTGATGCGGATGGCATCATTGGCGCGGTCGCCGACCTGCGCATCCGTTTCGCTGGAAGCGCGGATATATGTGCCTATGCCGCCGAACCAAAGAAGATCAACCTGCGCTTTCAGGATGGTCGTCATGATTTCCTGAGGGGTCGCCGTGGTCTTGGCAAGGCCGATTGCGGCAGCTGCTTCAGCAGACAGTGTGATGGTCTTTTGGCTGCGGCTATAGACGCCGCCGCCCGAGGACAGCTTCGAGCGATCGTAATCCTGCCAGCTGGAGCGCGGCAGTTCGAACAGGCGCTTGCGCTCGGCAAAGCCGTCCGCCGGAACCGGATTCGGATCGATGAAGATGTCGCGATGGTCGAAGGCTGCAACCAGCTTGATCTGTTCGGAAAGCAGCATGCCGTTGCCGAACACGTCGCCCGACATGTCGCCCACGCCGACAACCGTAAACGGCTCGGTCTGGATATCCATGTCGAATTCACGGAAATGCCGTTTCACGGCTTCCCAGCCGCCACGGGCGGTGATGCCCATGCCCTTATGGTCGTAACCGGCGGAACCGCCCGACGCGAATGCATCGTCCAGCCAGAAATCATGCGCCTGGCTGATGGCATTGGCCGTGTCAGAGAAGGTGGCCGTGCCCTTGTCGGCGGCGACGACGAAATAAGGATCGTCATTGTCGTGACGCACGACATTTTGCGGCGGGACCACGGCGCTGTCATGAATATTGTCGGTGACCGACAGAAGCGTCGAGATGAACACCTTGTAGGCGTCACGACCCGCTTCGAAGACGGCATTGCGGTCGCCGCCCACTGGAAGGCGCTTCGGATAGAAACCGCCCTTGGCGCCGACCGGCACGATCACCGCATTCTTGACCTGCTGCGCCTTCACAAGGCCCAGCACTTCGGTGCGGTAATCCTGTGCGCGGTCCGACCAGCGCAGACCGCCACGGGCGACAGCACCGAAACGGAGATGCACGCCTTCGACTTCCGGGCCGTAGACGAAAATTTCGCGATACGGGCGCGGGTCAGGTAGCCCGTCGACGAGGCGCGGATTGAGCTTGAAGGCAAAGGTCACGCGCGGCTTGCCTTCGGCATCCAGTGTGTAGGCATTGGTGCGCAGTGTCGCTTCAATCAGGTTGCGGAACCGGCGCAGGATCTGGTCGTCATCGATGCTTGGCACGCCGAGAAGTGCTGTTTCGATGGCGTCGATCAGCTTCTTTTCAGCTGTATCACGGCGCTTGGCCGATGGGTTGAAGCGCAGATCGAACAGCGAATAGAGATCGCTTGCGATTTCCGGATAACGGTTGAGTGCGGCTGCGATGAAGCCCTGCGAATAGGCGATACCCGCCTGTTGCAGATAACGGCCATAGGAGCGCAGGATCATGATCTGGCGTGCGCTGAGGCGTGCCGTCTGCACCAGCGCATTATAGCCGTCATTGTCGGCAAAGCCGTCCCAGACCGTGCGGAACACGTCTTCCAGCATTTCGCCGTCATCGGAAAGATCAACAGGAGCGCCATAGGCGTTCACAAGCTGCATGTCGTGAACGTAGACTGGCGCACCGTCTTTACCGGCGTGCGGCAGGTCGATGGTCTGTTCACTGACGACACGGAAGCCCATATTTTCCAAAAGCGGCACGCGCTGCGACAGCACGACCGGTGCACCGTGATGATAGAGCTTTAATGAAACCGCATCCGGTCCATCGGTGCGATAGCGGTAGAAATCCACGAAAAGCGGCGCTTCCGGGCTGAGACCGGCAATGCGCTCGGCATCGACCAGCGCTTCCGGCGCGGTGAAGATTTCGCGGTAGGATGGCGGGAAACTGGCGGCCAGCGCAACAACACCGGCATCGGCATTTTCCACACTCTCACGCACCGCATCTTCCCAGGTGCGGACGATGGCGCGGACTTCCGCTTCCAGCGCTTCACGATCCACATGCGGCGTTGAGCGTTCGTGACGGCGAATGACGAACTGAACGCGCGTCAGGCCGTTTTGCAGGAAGACCGGGTGGAATTCAAAGCTGTCGCCGCCATAGACGTCGACGAGATAGCGGCCGATCTTCTCACGCACGGCGGAATCGTAGCGGTCGCGCGGGATGTAGACCAGCACGGTCGCGAAACGTCCGAAACGGTCGAGACGCGGAATGGCGCGCACGCGCGGACGCTCGCCGAGCGCGAGGATGAGTTCGGCATTGGCCGTCAGGCTTTCCGTGTCGATCTGGAAAAGCTCGTCACGCGGATATTCTTCCAGCACATTGATCAGCGCCTTGCCCGAATGGTCTTCACGGTTGAAGCCCAGATGCTTGATGACCGCATCGGCCTTAGAGCGGATGAACGGGATGCTGGCGACCGAGCTTGTATAGGCGACCGAGGTGAACAGGCCGACGAGGCGCAGTTCGCCCACGGCTTCGCCCTTCGGTCCGAAGATTTTGACGCCGATATAATCGAGATAGGAGCGGCGATGCACCAGTGACAGCGTGTTCGCCTTGGTCACGATCAGCGGTTCGCTGCTGTCGAGGAATTCTGTCACCTCACGCGGCGTGACCGTGTCGTCGTCATCCTTGCGCAAGACGCGAACTTCATTGTCGCCAAGGACGCCGAGCGGCTCCTTGACTGCGACGAGGCTGCGCTTTTTGCCAGTCCCTTCAAAGGCGAGCTCACGCATGCCGAGGAAGATGAAATGATCGTCGCGCAGCCATTCGAGGAAGGCGATGGCTTCCGGCATGGCGGCATTGCCGTTCAGCTCGTAAGCGCGCTTGTAATCCACGATGGCGTCATCGAGACGCTTCAACATCGGCTTCCAGTCGCCGACGGCAAAACGCACCTGACCGAGAACGCGCTTGAGCCCGTCCGTCAAATCCGCCTTGGTCTGCTTGCCGAGCGCCGGGAGATGAATCTGCACGACGCTGACGCGCTCAACGCCCTTGGCGGGTGCGAGCTGCGATGCTTCGCCGAGGATCACCAGCCCATCCTTTTCCCGAGCAATATCGAGAACCGGGTGTACGACCATGAAAATCTGGCTGACGTGATTGTTCAGCTCGCCCAGAATGGAATCGAGCAGGAACGGCATATTGTCGTTGACGATGGTGATGACGCTCACCGGGCGACCGTGGCGTTCGATACCGTTATCGACGCTGATGATGCTCTTGCCCTTGCGGTAGGATTCGAGAGCCGCATAGCCGTGGCGGGCAGAACTGTCGAGCCCTTCGGCATCGTAAGCTGCCAGATCTTCTGGCGGCGCCCACTCGAAGAGAAGCTGTGAGAAGGCTGCCAGCGCCTTGGGCTTCCCCCCCTTTTTTTCCTCTTTGCTTGCCTTGGAATTCTTAACTTTGCTCGACCGATCCTGCTTTGCAGTCACGTCGGATACTCCTGTCATGATGGCAATGCGCGCCAAACTAGCAGATTAGACATTTGTTTCGATGACAAATCGCTGCGAATAACGAAAAATTTCCCGAAAAGTCAGAAAAATGGCATCTAATCCATTTAATTTGGAACAAAATATCGAAAACTTCGGGCAATTTTTCTAAAAATACCGGAGAAATTCACCGTGCACTACAAAACGGCGTCTGCTGGCGTCGGAAATGGCTCTGCTTCGCCACAATTCAGACCAAAGTCGTAGATGATTCTGAGATGTCGGCGCCGTCAAAGTTCGATCAGGTGATCGTCCAATTCGTTAATATTGTCAGTGCCTGCGGGGAAGTGCTTTTCCAGAAGCGCGCCCGCCTGACCGATCGCCATGACGAAGCCTTCCGCCATTTGCGACCGCGACGCGTGATGGATCAGCGTTGCGACAATCGCGTTCCATTCGTCCTGCTCGACACGCGCGTGAATACCCGCATCGGCGATGACTTCGGCATAGTGCTCGGCCATGGAAACGAAGAGCAGAATGCCTGTGCGGTTTTCGGTGATATGGACATTGCGCGCCAGAAATTGTTGCAGCGCATTGAGATGCGCGCGTTTGTAGCGGATGCGACGCGGCACCAGCAGCATGCGGATCGATGGCAAGAGCCAGAGAACCAGCATCGCCGAAATGAAGGCGGCGAGAATGGCAAGACCGAACATAGGCAGGCTGATGTCAAACCAGTACCAATGGGCGAGCAAGGCGGCGATCACCGAAGCAAGCAGGATGCCGCAGGTCGCGACAAAACCGGCTGCGAAGAAATAGTCGTCGCTGCTGCGCGCCAGCACCGCATAGATTTCGCCGCTGGTCTCGGCTTCCGCCTGCCGGATTGCCTCTGCAATGCGGGCATGGTCTTCAGCGCCAATCAGCGTGTGATGCTTCATCGTCGCGTCTCCCTACCAGCTACCCGAGGCGCCGCCGCCGCCCGATGAACCACCGCCTCCGCCAAAGCCGCCGCCACCGCCGCCCGATGACCAGCCTCCGCCGCCGCCCCAGCCG
>NZ_JAELXQ010000029.1 GCF_016427605.1 Ochrobactrum sp. Q0168
GGAGAAACGCACGACCGGCCTACGGCTTATTCAGCAGCTTGGAAAAGCTCTCTGCGCGGTCCGCGGTTCGCTATCTTCCTCATCATCATCGCGACGCATTGCTGAAAAACTCATTTCTCCCGCGTTCAATGGCTCGCGGAGGCGACGCAAAGACCATCGATGACGGCGTTGAGGTCGCCCAGCAGACTGCTGATGACGAGAACAATGGCCTTGGCGCCAACTATATCAGGTGGCAAGACATAGAGCCTCTTCCGCCTTGTGTGCGGAAGAGCATCCTGTTCTTATTTAACTATCAGCGGACCGCCCATTGCGGGGGCAGCGGTTCATAACTTTTTCAAGGCATAGCGAATGCTTTAACGACAGTTGGTTTCTTGGCTGGATACCAGGTGACTGCCCGCTTGTCGCGTTATGCGGTCAAGCTGAGTCAGGCGCTCCGGTGCTGTGGGACAGCAAAATAATACCAATCAACCTTAAGTTTGCGGCGAAGGGCGGCGGGTATTGAGCCTGTTTGTGCACCGGGCCGCGTGCCCAGAGCGTAAAAATCTGTGTTCTGAAATCTGCCACACAACGAAACAACAAACGCGGCAATTCCACAAGCCGTTAGCGTCGCAATCGGCAGAAGGCTTGTAACCACCGCCTCCTCCGTAGCTTATGGAGGCATCAAAAAACGTTAAAGATAAAGTTGCTGCGCTGGAGTTTAGTCTGGCTAATTATAGTAGCTGGTTCAGTGCTACAGCGGCATCACCATCGATAATGAGGCCGTTGACGATGCCACTTTTCAGAAGTGCTTTGGCCGCAAGCGCTTTCTCCTGCCCGGCGATGAGCAGCACGACTTGAACCTTCTTCAGTTCGGCAAAGCTGAGAGCGATGGTGCGCTGATTCATCTCGTGCTCGACCTGCTGGCCGTCCTTGTCGTAGAAAATGCCGTTGGTGTCACCGATTGCACCGGCGGCACGCAGGCTTTCCAGTTCGGATTTGCTGAGCATGTTCTGGCGGCGCAGCAGTGAGTCCTCCGTCAACTCACCAGCGCTGATGAAGCAGACGGAGGCGGTGCGGGCAATGTCCAGCGCACGCGCCACAGAACGTTGCGAGATGAGGACTTTTCGGTCTTCTGCGGAATCGGCGATGAACGGAACCGGCAGGAAAAAGCCTTGCCCGCCCGTACGCCGGGCCAGCATGTGCACAACTTCAAACGGATTATAGGCGGAGTTCGCGGTCAGCGATCCCATGACGGAGATGAAACGCGCCTGTGGCGCGCGTACACCTGCAAGTTGTAATGTCATCTGTTCGATGGTTCGGCCCCAACCGGTGCCGATGATCGCTTCCTCGTTGTCGGCCAGAAAGCTTTTCAGATAGGTGGCAGCGGCAACACCGACGGCCCGGAATGAAACCTGCTTGCGGATTTCGGATGCAGTATCTTCACCGGCATGAAAGCCAAATGGCGGTGTTGAAATACAAAAATCCAATCCATGGCGACGCATCAGCTCGTTTTCCACGGGCAATGTGCCTGCGTTCTGATGGTCGATGGAAATGCTGACAAGGCCGCTTTCGCGGGCCTCACCCAATATCTTGTTCACGCGCGCCCGGGTCAGGCCCAGTCGGGATGCGGTCGCCTCCTGGTTGAATCCTCCAACGTAATAGAGCCACGCGACGCGCACCATGAGGCTATCTTCGGATTCGCTCATTTGTCCCTCGTTCAATTCCTGTATGTCAAATTACAAATGTATTTCTATTTGACATTTGTAATTTGACGACGCTTAATACCAATCGTTCCGGCGGACAAGAGCGCGAAAGAGCGGGCAGGTCAATCGGAATGGAACCTGAAGCACAGGCAGCCGAATGGCGTTTCTGGAGGAGCAGAGACCGACATTCGCCAGTGCATCGGGTGTGGAGGAGTGCGGAAGGCGATGGGGCCATCCGTAACAGACGCCAGCTCGAACTGAACTGCATGTGTGCCGGGAAACAGTAATTCAAAGCCAGTTGTGGAGCCAACCACATGGCCTTCGGGAGGAAAAAATGGGTTCGGAACTTTTTAGGAAAACCATGGCTGTCGCAGCTCTGGCCATGCTCATGGGCACGGCAAGCGCGTCTGCTACCAATGTGGCCTGGGTGCATTCCAACGCTGCGGCGCAGTCCGAGCAGCGTGCAAAAGCCGGCTTCGATGCCTGGCTCAAAGAAACCAACAAGGATTGGAGCATCAGCGTTCTGGATAGCGGCGGCTCGGGCGAACGCACGGCGTCAAACATTCAGGATGCAGCCTCGCGCGGTGTTGACGCAATCATTGTCAGCATGTCGGATCTGCGCGCCTCGCGTGCTGCCATCGATTCCGCTGTTGCGGCCAAAATCCCGGTTTTCGCCATCGATAGCGGTCAGGTTGACGGCGTTGTGGTCGATGTCACTACTAATAACTGGGCCATGTCGGCTGATGTGTCGCCATATTTGCTCAATGAAATGGGCGGCAAGGGCAATCTGATCTTCCTGCGCATGGCAGAGCACCACGGCACGCGCAAGCGCGGCGACGTGATGGAAACCGTGCTGAAGGAATATCCGGAAGTGAAGGTCATTGCCGAGCACAATATCGATTACACGGCTTTCTTCGAAGATACGACCAAGACCATGCAGGACTATGCATCGCGCTTTGGCGAAGACATCAATGCCGTGTGGGCGCCTTGGGATGAGCCTGCACAGGCTGCCATCAACGCACTGAACGCTGCCGGATTGAAGAATGTCAAAGTCATCGGCATCGACGGCCATCCGCAGGCGATCGAAGAAGTCTGCAAGCCTGATAGCCTGATGATCGCAACGGTTTCGCAGCCATTTGAAAAGATGGGCGCACAGACCGGCGAATGGATCGAGAGCATTGTGGTCAAGAAGGAAGACGCTGCAAAGGTCATTCCGTCGAAGACCGTTTATCTCAATGCGCCGCTCGTCACCAAGCAGAACTGCAAGGACTTCCTCCCGAAGAAGTAGGCAAGCCCCCAATGTTGCCTGCATCTGGCCGGAGCGTGAACGTTCCGCGCTCCGGCCTCTTTTAGAGTAGATAGAATTCATGGGAGTTCTCCGATGGCCGTAAGCCTGTCGCAGATCGTTATGTCCTATCCCGGAACGCTGGCGCTGGATCAGGTGAGCGCCGAGTTCCGGTTTGATGAGGTGCATGGACTGATCGGAGAAAACGGCGCCGGAAAGACCACTCTGGTCAGTATTCTTGGCGGCAGCAAAAGCCCGACTTCGGGCACGATCACCATTGATGGCACCGAGGTGAAGCTTGCAAGTGCCGGTGATGCGCTGCGCAAGGGTATCGCGCATGTGTCGCAGGAGGGCAGTCTCGTTCCCGGATTGACCGGCGCGCAGAATATTCTGCTGGGCGACGAGCCTCGCATGGGCCTTGGTGTGATCGACAAGCGCAAGCTGCTGTCGCGCGCCAATGACTTGCTCAAGCGCTGGTTCCCTCAAGTTTCCATCGACCTCGACGAGCAGGTCGATATGCTGCCTATGGCAGATCAGAAGATCATCGAGATTGTCCGCGCACTGCGTGGCAATGTCCGTTTGCTCATCCTCGATGAACCCACGGCGACATTGCCTGCACGCGAAAAAGAGAGCCTTTGGGAGATCATCAAGACCCTGCCGCAGCAAGGCGTCGGGATCGTTTTGATCAGCCATTTCCTTTCTGAAATCATGGCATTGAGCGATAGAATTACAGTTCTGCGCGATGGTCGTCACATTGCGACGCTTCAGGCCACGGAAGCGAGCGAAGCCGGGTTGATCGATATGATGCTGCAACGCTCGGGCGGCAAGACGGCGATGGCGCAGGAAGCCAGTTACAATCGCAGTTTCGGTCCTGTGGTGCTGGAAGTCAGCAATTGGCATGCCGGTGGTCTGCACGTTGACAAATTTTCCATCCGTGCGGGTGAGATCGTCGGTCTGATTGGCCTGACTGGCGCTGGCCATTTTGGCTTTGCCCGTTCGCTTTATACGGCAAGCGGCGTCACCAGCGGCACATGCCGTTTTCAGGGTGAAACAATCACCCGGATCGATGCGCGCACCATGCAGAAAAAGGGTGTTGCGCTGGTTCCCGATCACCGCATGGAATATTCGCTGATCGGCGATTGGGACGTGCGTGAAAACCTTGCCATGGTGCATCCGTCCTTTGCGGCCTTGAGCGGTACAGGCGTACTGTCGATGCGCCGTGAAGCGCAGGAAGCCGACCGCACCATGCAGCTTCTGAACGTGAAAGCGCATTCGCGCAATCAGTTCGTGAAGGATCTGAGCGGCGGCAACAAGCAGAAGGTGTCGATCGGCAAGTGGCTTTACGGCGCAGACGATCACTACCGGCTGATGATTTTCATCGAGCCGACGGAGGGTGTCGATATCGGCGCGAAGCGTGAAATTCACGCGCAGATGCGCAGGCTCGCCGACAAGGGCGTGGCCATTTTGGTCACCTCGTCCGACCTTCTGGAAATTGCAGACGTGGCAGACCGCGTTATCCCCTTCGTGAATGGCTCCCCGGGCGCGGAAATTCCGCGTGAGGCCTTTTCCGAAGCGAAGTTTATTGCCGCGATGGCAGGAGTCATCCTATGAATACACAGAACCCCGCTGTTGCCCCGCAATCGTCGCGTCATGCGCAGAGCTTCGGCAAGAAGCTCAAGGGCGAATGGCTGCTGAAATATTCCACGCTCTTCGTGTTGCTCCTACTGTTCGCGGGCTTCTCGTTGACGGTGGACCGTTTTTTGACAGCCAATAATCTGCTCAACATTCTTCAGCAGATTGCCATGCTCACCATCGTCGGCGCGGGCCTGACCTTCGGTTTTGCCGCACGCGAAATGGACCTTTCGGTCGGATATATGGTCGGGATGGCCGGTGTATTGGTGCCTCTGCTGCTGGTCGCGGGCACACCCTTGCCTTTGGCCTTGCTTGCTGGATTGGGGGCAGGGTTTGTCGTGGGGGCCGTCAATGCGGCGCTCGTCACTCTTGTCGGTGTGCCTTCGCTGATTGCCACGCTTGCCATAGGCTCCATTCTTTATGGCATCAACTTTCTGATGACCGGCGGACGGGCGATCTATGGTGGCCTTCCGGCCAGCTATCTCTGGCTGGGACAGGGACAGCTTTTCGGTATTCCCGTGCTTGCCTATGCAATGGTGATCGTCGTGTTCGTCGCTTGGTTCATCATGGAGCGCACCGTCTTCGGCCGTTACATCTACGCTGTCGGGGGCAATCTCAAGGCTGCGGAACTTTCGGGCGTCAACGGTCGCTTCTATCGAGCGGCTGCGCTGATCGTTTGCTCTATCTTTGCAGCGGTCGCGGGTGCGCTTCTGGCGGCGCGTCTCGGTTCCGGCCAGCCCAATGCTGGTGAGCGCTATCTCCTCGACGGTCTTGCAACAGTTTTCATTGGCATGACCATGTTTCGACCCGGCACGGCAACAGTCGCCGGAACCTTCTTCGGCGCGCTGTTCATCGGCGTCATCAATAACGGCCTCAATCTGATTGGCATGGACACCTACATCCAGAGCATTGTGAAAGGCCTCATCATTCTCGTCGCGGTCGCGGTTGTTTCGCGTACCACCAAACTAAAGCTCCTCTGAGGGCACTGAACCGGACATCATGAAAAATTTACAACAGACAGGTCTGTCGGAGGCGCACGTGCAAAATCCGAGTAATTCCAATCTTCTTGAACTCTATAGAACGATGCGTCGTATCCGCACTTTCGAAGAACGCGTCGGCGAACTCTTCGTGCGCGGCCAGACGGCAGGTTCGATGCTTCACCTTTCCATTGGTGAAGAAGGTGCTGCCGCCGGTGTATGTGCCGCCATGCAGCCGCAGGACACCTTCACAACCCACCATCGGGGCCACGGTATCTTTCTGGCGCGTGGCGCTGATCCGAGGCAGATGATGGCCGAAATCGGCGGCAAGGAAACAGGCTATTGCCACGGCAAGGGCGGTTCCATGCACATTGCCGACATGGCGCTCGGTCATCTGGGCGCCAATGCCATCGTCGGTGGCGGTATTCCCGCCGTCGTTGGCGCAGGACTGTCGAGCAAATATCTGAAGAAGAATTCCGTTTCGCTCGCTTTCTTTGGCGACGGCGCGATGCAGCAGGGCATTCTTTATGAGAGCATGAACATGGCGGCCCTGTGGGGTCTGCCGGTGGTGTTCGTCTGCATCAACAACCAGTACGGTATGGGAACGCGGGTCGATCGGGCGACCGCCAACACGGCTTTCGATCAGCGCGCGCATGCATTCGGCCTTAACGGTGCTGTTGTCGATGGCATAGATGTCGAGGAAGTCAAGAATGCGGCTCAAGGGTTGATCGACGATGCGCGGCTCGGCAAGCCGGGCTTCCTGTCGGTCACCTGCTACCGGTTCTTTGGCCATGCGCGCATGGACAAGAGCCCATATCGCGCAGAGGCAGAGGAACTGGAAGGACGCAAGAAGGATCCGGTGAAGTTCACCCGCGATCGGCTCGTTTCATCCGGATTGGCGCAGGAAGCTGCACTCGACGCCATGGATGGCGACATCACTGCCGAGATGGACGCTACCATCGACTTCACTGTCGAGTCCAAGGCGCCGCCGCTCACCTCCATGTTCAAGGATGTTTATGCCGTGGACGAACCTGAGCCCGAACCCGTTCGCACCCGTATCGACCGCGTACTTTCCAAGGATGAAGCATAATGGTTGCCATGACTTACCGCGACGCGCTGCGTAAAGCGCTGGATGATGCCATGGCGGAAGACAGCACCATCGTCGTGATCGGCGAAGAGGTGGGGCGCTATGGTGGCGCTTATGGTGTCACGAAGGATCTCATTGGCAAATACGGCCCTGAACGCCTGATTGACACGCCGATATCCGAACCGGCCATTGTCGGTGCTGCGGTTGGCGCTGCCATGACCGGCCTGCGTCCGGTTGCCGAGCTAATGTATATTGATTTTCTGGGCATGACGATGGACCAGCTTGCCAATCAGGCGGCTAAGATCCGCTATATGTTCGGTGGTCAGATTGGCGTGCCGATGGTTCTGCGCACCCAAGGCGGCACCGGACGTTCCGCCGGCGCCCAGCACTCGCAGAGCCTTGAAGCCTGGGTCATGCATACGCCGGGTCTGCGCCTGGCCATGCCAGCCACGGTTCAGGACGCTTACCATCTGCTGCGCCAGAGCCTGACGAAGCCCGACCCTGTGGTCTTCATCGAGCACAAGGCTCTCTACACCCGCAAGGAAGAGGTCGATCTCGACGCCGAGCCGCTCGCATGGGGCAAAGCCGCTGTGCGCCGTACCGGCAAGGATCTCGTCATAGTCGCCTATTCGCGCCAGCTGCACTATGCGCTCGATGCTGCCGAGAAGCTATCCGCTAAGGGTATCGAGGCGACGGTCATCGACCTGCGCACGCTCAACCCACTGGATTTCGACACGGTGCGCGAACATGTCGAGCGCGTCGGTAAGGCGATGGTGGTCTCGGAGGGTGTGATGACCGCCGGTGTTGCGGCGGAACTCGCCGCTCGCATTACCGAGGAATGCTTCGACTACCTCGAACAGCCGGTGGTACGTGTTGCCGGTGAGGACATTCCGATTTCAGTTTCGCAGGAGCTTGAAACGGGTAGCGTTCCGACGATCGATTTCATCCGCTCCGTTGCCGAGAGAATGTTGTCATGAGTGAACGGATTTTGAAAATGCCGCGCCTTGGCGAGACGATGGAGGAAGGCAAGATTGTCGGCTTTCTCGTCAAGCCGGGTGACAGTTTCAAGCGCGGGGATTCGATCATTGAAATCGAAACCGACAAGACGGTAGCCGAATTTCCGGCATTGGGTGACGGCACGCTCAATGAGTGGATCGGCGCTATTGGCGACCATGTGGTTGTCGGCGCGCCTCTGGCGCGCATCGACATTGGCACTGGACCCGACTGGACCAGCGACGGCGAAGATGAAGCGCCGGAATCATCGGCGGCGACTGCTCAAGACGTTGAACCAGTTCAAGGGGCTGTGGAAGCTTCCGTTACCAAACCTGCTGCTTCTACAAACAGCGGTGATCGTGTTCGCGCAACGCCACTTGCTCGCAAGGTTGCTCGCCAGAATGGCATCGACATCAATTCGCTTTCGGGCAGCGGACGCCGGGGTCGAATCGAGAAGGAAGATGTGCTTGCGGCTTCTGACGGTTCGAAATCGAATGGCGCCGTGCATTTTATCGATCTTGCAAATGGTCGCGTCGCCTATCTGGATCAGGGGCCGAAGAACGGCCGCACAATCCTCTTGCTACACGGTTTCTCCGGCGACCGGACGACCTGGAGCGGCATTGCAGCGGGTCTGCGGCGTGCAAAATGCCGTGTTATCGTGCCCGATCTGCCTGCCCATGGACTAACGACAATCGATGCCGCGGACGCGGCTGAACTCAGCGCCTTCCTGCCTGCGTTCCTTGATGCTCTGGGAATTGCCGAGGTTGACATCGTCGCGCATTCTCTTGGTGCCGTCGCTGCGGCGCAATTTGCTGATGCCCATGCAGACCGCATTTCGAGCCTGACGCTTATCGCGCCGGCGGGACTTGGTTCTGAAGTCGATGCCGGCTTTATCTCCGGCATGGCCAATGCAACGACGGCTGGCGAAGTCAGCCATCTGTTGCGCCGTATCGCAGCCAAGCCGGTCGAGCTTTCACCGGAACTGGCGGCGGAATTTGCGACCACCACGGCCAAGGGGCGTCTCAAAGCGCTTTCGGCAGCGATTGTGGGTCCTTGGGGGCAAACCTCCGACATCGTTCCGGCCCTAGAAAAGCTTTCTCGCGCAAAGCCAGTTCGTGTTCTCGTTGGTCTGCTGGATCGCATCATCCCATGGCAACAGGCGACCGCATTGCCATCATCGATTGCCGTGCATTTCCTCGGTCAGTCCGGCCATATGCCGCAATGGGATCAGTCCCAAGATGTGCTTGATCTGATTATAAATTCCACGGGGAGCTCCCATGACTGACGATGTCAGGCTAGGTCTGAAAGAAGCGCAAGCACGGCTTGGTGCATTTGCAAAATCTGCACCCGAACTGATGAGTGGCTTTGCCAAGGTGAGTAAGACCGCAACGGCCGCTGGCGCGTTTTCATCGGCGCAGCGCGAATTGATTGCGGTCAGCATTGCCGTGGTGAAGGGGTGCGAAGATTGCATCCTCTACCACGTGGACGCGGCCATCCGGCACGGCGCAACCGAACAAGAACTGATCGAAGCGCTTGAAGTCGCTGTTGAAATGGGCGGCGGCCCGGCAGTCATGTATGCGGTCAAGGCGCTGGAAGCATTTCGCGGCCTGAGTTGAAAATCGCGCGATGAGGCATGCGAAGACTGGAGGAGTTTTCGCAGCCGCCTCGGGAGGAATTGAATGGCTTATTTTCTCACCGCCGACGGAGGAACGGAAAGTATCCGGGCACGGGTTTACGACTTGTCGGGCACTTGCCTTGCAAGCGCGGCAGTTCCCTATGAGACGAAGTTTTCCAGCGGCGCGCGCGCGGAGCAAAATCCGGAAGACTGGTGGTCATGCTTCGTCCAGGCCGCACGCAAGGCGATAGCGGAATCGGCTGTCGACCCGTCGGCAATTGAAGCGATCACGCTGGCGACGACCAGCTGCACGGTCGTGGCTCTGGATGCGGACGGCAAGCCGCTGCGCCCTTCGATCATCTGGATGGATGTCCGAGCAAGTGCCGAAGCGGATGCCGTACTTGCAACCGGCGATCAGGCCTTGCAGGCCAATGGCGGCGGGCGAGGGCCGGTTTCCGCGGAATGGATGATCCCGAAAGCCTTGTGGATCGCGCGCAATGAGCCGAAAGTCTTCGAGAAGGCAGATACAATCTGCGAGTATCAGGATTTCATGACCTTGCGTCTGACCGGTGAAAAGGCGGCGAGCCTCAATAATGTCTCGCTTCGCTGGCACTATTCGACGGATCGCGACGGCTTTCCGGTTACGCTTCTGGAGAAACTTGGTCTTGGAGCTCTGCTACAGAAATGGCCATCTCGCGTAGTCGCGCCCGGCGAAGTTATTGGCGGGCTTTGCGCATCTGCTGCTTCCGCACTTGGCCTTTCGCAGCGCGTAAAGGTGGTGCAGGGCGGAGCCGATGCACTCATCGGCATGATCGGCCTTGGCGTTGCCAAGCCGGGTCAGCTTGCGCTGATAACCGGTTCATCTCACTTGCAATTTGGTGTTGCAGATAAGCCTCTGCATGCGCCGGGCATTTGGGGCAGCTATCCCAACATGGTCTATCCGGGACGCTACATTATCGAAGGCGGGCAGACTTCCACCGGATCTATCATCGCATGGCTTGGGCGCATGATGAACGGCACCATGGATATGGACGCGTTGAACGCCAAGGCGGCTGCGCTGGAGCCGGGTGCAGAAGGCCTTCTGGTGCAGGATCATTTTCAGGGTAACCGCACGCCCTATACCGACGCCTTGTCTCGCGGCGCAATTGTCGGTCTAACGCTGGCGCATGAACCGCATCATATCTTCCGTGCCATCATGGAAGGTATCAGTTTCGGCACACGCGCCATTCTCGATGCTATGGCCGAGGCTGGTTATCGCGGGGAGGAAATTACGGTTGGCGGCGGGGCCAGCGCATCGCCGCTCTGGCTGCAAATCCATGCCGACACGGCTGGGTTGCCGGTCTGCGTGCCGCAATCGCGTGATGCGCCTTCTGTCGGGGCTGCGGTTCTGGCCGCGCATGGGGCTGGCCATTTCGCAAGTATTGATGACGGCATTGCCGCGATGGTCAGACTGGGCAAGCGTATCGAACCACGTCCGCGCGAGACCGCACGCTACAATGAAATCTACCAGCAATATCGATCACTCTATCCGGCGCTGAAGGCCGTACAAGCTGCCTGAGGCATTGTAGTGGGAGGACGAAATGCTCAAAGATTTTCAACTGGCCGGCAAGCGCGCTGTCATAACCGGTGGCGCAAGGGGTATTGGGCGAGCCATTGCCGAGCTTTTCGTTGAAGCCGGCGCGACGGTCATCATCACGGACCGCGATGAAGCGGCCGGGAAGCAGACGGCCGCGGAACTCAATGCGCGCCGTCCTTCATCTGCAAGTCCCTACATTCTGGATGTCACGGATCGTGACGCAGCAGAGCGAACAGCCGAAGCGATTGCTGCCGAGGTTGGCGTTCCCGACGTTCTGGTCAACAATGCGGGCATTGTTCGGAACGGCCCGGCGGGCGAAACATCTGAAGCAGATTGGCGCGCGGTGATCGACGTCAATCTCAACGGCGTCTTCTTTTGTGCTCAGGCCTTTGGCAAACGCATGGCTGCTGTAGGGAGCGGTGCCATTGTCAACATCTCTTCCATGTGCGGCGAGATTGTTGTCTATCCGCAGCCGCAGGTTGCCTATAACGCTGCCAAGGCCGGGGTAAACCTCATCACCAAGTCTTTGGCTGTTGAATGGGCAAAGCAAGGCGTGCGGGTCAACGCGGTTGCGCCGGGTTACACCGCAACGGAACTTACGCTTGCTGGCCGCAGCAATGAGGAGTGGTTTTCAAACTGGATGCGCATGACGCCGCAGGGTCGGCTGGGAGAACCGCGAGAGATCGCTAATGCTGTTCTGTTTTTGGCGTCCGATGCCGCAAGCTTCGTGACGGGAACTGTGCTTGCCGTAGACGGCGGTTACACCGCGCTTTGATTTTGGGAGAATAAGATGACTGAACAGGCAAAAATTGCTCTGGTCACCGGCGCAAGCCGTGGTATTGGCCGAGCTATCGCAATTGGTATGGCCGCGCGCGGCTTCGATGTGGCGATCAACGACATCGAGCGTCAGAAAGATGCGTTGCAGGAGGTGGCACAGGAAATCCAAGCCACAGGTCGCCGCGCCCTGACCGTCTATGCCGATGTGAGCAACAAGGCCGATGTTGAAGCGATGGTCAAGAAGACGGCTGATGCTTTTGGTCGTATCGATGCAATTGTCAACAATGCAGGTATTCTCATCGCCAGCGATGTGGAGCACCTCAAGGAAGAGCATTGGGATAGCGTTCTCGATGTCAATGCGAAGGGAACGTTTCTCGTCGTTCAGGCTGTGTTGCCTTACATGAAGCAGCAGAAATACGGCCGCATCGTCAATATCGCTTCCATCGGCGGTAAGCACGGCGCACCGGAACAGGCCCATTATTCCGCATCGAAGGCCGCCGTCATGGGCTTTACCCGCGTTCTCGCACAGGAGGTTGGCACTCACGGGATTACGGCCAACTGCATCTGCCCGGGGATTATCCTGACCGATATGGGGCGGGTCAATCTGGACGATGTTGCCGTGCGCCAGTCCTGGCAGGAAAAGACCGCCATGCGCCGCATTGGTGACCCGGAAGATGTCGTCGGACCCGTCGCGTTCCTGGCATCAGATGATGCGGCTTTTGTGACAGGACAGAGTCTGAATGTGGATGGTGGTATCGTGCTGACCTAGAGCGGATCGGATCTGTGTTATTCGGATCAGCATACGTCTATGGCTGTACTGGAGCACTTGTCATAAGTACCGGTGCCGATCTCTCAGTCTTGATCGCGACCGCCGCCGCGTGTCTCCTGTTTGAAACAGATCCCGTGATTATCTGTTAAATAACGAATGAGGAAATAACGTCTATTGATGCGTTTCTTTTTTTATTTATATTGATACTAAATGTACTATGTCACTATAGAGGCAGAGAAAGTACGTCTAACAAAGGCGATTTGAAAGCTATAAGGTGATCGAAAAATTTCGGTCAATCCTTCAAAAATATCTTTTACCAAAATGAAATAATTCTAGCTGAGGACGGATTCTTTTCGCTTTTGAACAACTATCATCCGCAAAGAAAATTTTTAGACTGCGAATCAATGCATAACCCAATTGGTTTTGTGATGAGAGCTACAGTATTGACTGGCAATCTGAACAATATACGTGGATCAGTGCAGAATGCCGGTGCGCAGTACAGTATTAATGCAATGACGGTCTATCCTAGAACATTAAAGCTGGATTAAATCAGAATCCATCACGCGCTGTCTATAGAAACGATGAGCGTCAAAGCGCCATTCTGGTTCGAGATCAGTCACGATATTCTATTTGTCGATGCCCCATGGCTGTTCAATCAACTTCATGTGCTTCGCAAAGCCTAGATCAGAACACCGTCGATTTACGGAATACTTTCATCATGCGATGACCTCGGATATTCCATCATCAGCAGTATGCGACAGGGGCCAGCTATCGGGGCATAAATGTGCGGTTCGCTGCCTTTAAATACGATGTGCCCTCCTGTTTCCAAAACAACAGGGTTGTCCGTCGGGCCTATTCTGATAGCGCCATCCAGCACAACAACGTGTTCGATGCCTGGATGTGTAGGTGAAACCAATGGCTCATCGTAATATGGGACATAGCAATTATAGAGGTTCCATAATGTCGGTCCAGCAATGCTATACAAAAACGACATGTGGATTCCGGGGCCCTGCAACTCAGTTTCCGAAGCTGTCATTGAGACACTGGTTGTTTTCGGTGTGATAAAGTCGCCAGGGGTAACACGCAGTACCCTCGCCAAGGCGCCCAGCGTCAGAATTGTTGGATTTCCTTCCCCTGTTTCAAGCTTGGATAGTGTTCCTTTGGCGACACCAGATTGAGATGAAAGTTGCGATAAACTCATTTTCCGATTAGCTCGGAAATAGCGGATGCGCTCGCCGATCCGCTTTGAAAATTCACTTTCATTGCCAGTTTCGTCGGCTTTATTCATATTCTTTCCTATTCGATCGGCAGTCATCAAATCGCATAGATGTCACTCCTCGATAAAAAGCGAGTGACTTCGGTTCAATATTCCCGGGTCTTGGCGTTAAGCAGGTCTGCTCATCTCACTAAAAAATCCTCAATAATACGTATTGACAGCCCGTCAAATGCTGTTCATTTTAACGAACGTTCATTTTAACGAACAACCTTTTGAAGCTAATTAAGCAGCGAATGTCAATCTCTTAAAGCGTTCGCACACGAGAAATAACGAATAAGGGGAAGATAATGCGTAAAGATTTCGACCCGGCAAATCTCTACAAACGTTTGCCATACGGAACGACTGTTCCGAGTGAATGTCCGTCTATGCCACAAATCAGTTTTGATTGTCGTGTTGAGGCTACTTGGATCGAGGAAAACTTAAAAAACACACCGTTCAATGCTGCGAGTGACCGCATTTTGATCTCCGCCTCTGACTTTGGAAATAATAAAGTCGTCGGTTTCAAAGATGTTATGATCGTGGCCGCTGTTGAGTATAAAGGGAAACTTGGCGGGCATCCCTTGCTCGAGTTTGAAGATTTGAACCGAACGGTGGCCGGCGGTCGTGAAAAATGGGGGTACCCCAAACTTTTCGCGGATATCAGTTTTGACCAATTACCCGAAGGCAATGTGACGTGTAACGTTTCCTTGGCCGGTAAATCAATCCTTGAATTGAATTGGAAGCCCGATACTGCAGAGCGAGTAGCGCCAACTTTGGAGGCTCTGCAACTATGGCCACATTATCTTCTTCGGCTTTTACCAGACTGTTCCGGTGAAGGTATGGGATTTGCCGAAATCTTAAATCGCGACACGTCTGAGGACGTGAAAATCATCAGTCGCAATAAGGGCATAGGCGCTATAAAACTCGACACGTGGCCTGAAAGGGAAATGGATTACTGTAACCTTGCTGGCCTTAAGATTAAAGAAATTCTATCTGCAGAATTTGTTGTCTCAGATTGGCGAGCCACTGCAGAAAATGGATGGGCGCATTTACTTGAACGCATCATCTAGAGGCAGTTTCGATCTGATTTGATCTGATCGGCGCGTCTCAAACATTTGCTTTAACGCCCATAGGTGTCCGGAAACCGTTGCACACTTTTTGGCATGCGCCCCTATCCCTCAATCCCGTATCCATTGTATTCTAAAGGAATGCTATTATGGTGAATCTAATACGGACTGTCTGCACCACTCTTGGTTTCGCAATTGCACTGACCCAAAGCTATAATACCGCTGCACAAACATTGCCTGAAGGTGCAGATGCTGCACTCCATGGCAAGATTCCTGAGCACTATCAAAATGGTCTCGTTGCAGTTTACGATCCTCAATATCCTCCTAGCTATTTCGTTGATGAGAATAACGAGATGTCGGGGTATGTCATCGATCTGCAGAAAGCCATTGCCCGCAAACTTGGTGTCGAAATAAGAATGGAGTCGACTAAGTTCGCGGGGATTATCACTGGCATGCTCGGTAAACGTTATGATTTATCATATTTCCATTCAACACCCGAACGGCGCGAAAAGCTGACTATAGCTGATTTTCAGCGTACCGGTACCTCTGTAATGGTACTGGCGGGAAATCCGAAAAATCTCGATCTTTATGAACTATGCGGCAAAAAGGTCGGTGTTTCGACTGGAGGGCAACAAAGTTTGGAGCTGATCCCGAGGCTTCAGGAAAAATGCAAAGAACAAAACGCAGCCGTAATTGAAGTTTCAAACTTTCCTGGCCCCAATGAAGGTAGCCTAGCCGTAAAAACAGGGCGGATAGACGGATGGGTCGGTGATGCTCCTTATGTGGGATACATCATGATGAAGAGTAAAGGCGCATTTGAGAAGACGCCGACGTCAGATCTTACCGGTTATTCCGGGTTCGCTTTCCGTAAGGATGACCCGATGGCTGCCCTGTTTAAAGAAGCTTTGGATGCGCTTATTATTGATGGCAGCTATCAGAAAATCATGGAACACTGGAATATCCCGGAACTTGGTCTCAAATCTGCGGCAGGGCAGTGATGACTGACTCTGTCGTGTCCAAAACATTAGTGCCTTTGGGAGGATCCAAACGGCCTAAAAACGCGCACGACCTTCGGGTCGTACGCAAAATCTCTTATGGTCGTTGGCTTGCGGATGCTGCTATTGGAATTTTGCTTCTTGGATTTATGTGGTCAAGTGCCACGAATCCTAATTTTCAATGGGATGTCGTTGCCAAATATTTGACCAATGCTTCTATCATAAATGGACTGTGGGTTACGCTGCAACTCACGGTGATTGCGATTATCGCAGGTACTGCTATCGGAATTGTGCTTGCTCTGATGATGTTGTCCGATGACCCATGGCTGCGCGGCTTTGCGGCTGGCTATAAATGGTTATTTCGCGGGACGCCATTGTTGGTACAATTGGTGTTCTGGTTCAACATTTCTGCCCTTTACCCTGATATTGCTTTGCGGCTACCCGGCGGATATGAGCTATTCTCATTCTCGGGTAACTCTGTAACGCCATTCATGGCTGCAGTCTTGGGGCTGGCACTTCATGAGAGTGCCTATATGGCGGAGATTGTGCGTGGCGGCATCCTGGCCGTTGGGCCCGGCCAAAATGAAGCCGCGACCGCACTCGGCATGCGTAAATTACAAGCATTCTGGCGAATTGTCTTGCCACAAGCACTCCGCCTGATTGTCCCAGCAACCGGCAATCAAGTCATTCTCATGCTGAAAACGACCTCACTTGTCAGTGTTATAGCCTTGCCGGAGTTGCTTTACACGACTCAATCGATTTACGCGCGTACCTTTGAGATCATCCCCCTGCTTATCGTTGCAAGTATTTGGTATCTTCTTGTCTGTTCTATACTTGGCGTCGGTCAGCACTTTTTGGAGCGAAAACTTGGTCAGGGTTATAGGCGGTAACAATGCACAATTTCGAAAGTACTAAAAGTTTAGATGCGCCTAATGAAGAACCTATGGTGCTCGCTGAAGGCGTAACAAAATCCTATGGAGACGTTGAAGTTCTCAAGGGGATCGACCTAATTGTCAGCAAGGGAGAAGTGGCCTGTTTGATCGGACCTTCCGGTTCAGGAAAGTCTACTTTCCTTCGTTGTATAAACCATCTTGAGCATATCAATGGAGGTTGGCTGTCTGTTGATGGTGATCTTGTCGGATACCGGCTCGACGGGAATAAGCTGATCGAACTTGGCGAAAAGGAATCTGCGGCAAGACGCGCAACAATTGGCATGGTGTTTCAGCAGTTCAATCTGTTTGCTCACAAAACTGCACTGCAGAACGTAATGGAAGGGCCAATCGCAGTCAGGAGAATGGACAAAAATTCTTCGCGAGAGCTGGCACTCGATCTGCTTGAACGTGTTGGTCTTAAACATAAGGCTAACTCGTATCCAAGTCAGCTTTCCGGCGGACAGCAACAACGTGTGGCTATTGCGCGCGCTCTTGCCATGCAGCCCAAGTTGATTCTGTTTGATGAGCCGACCTCTGCACTGGATCCTGAACTGGTGGGGGAGGTGCTTGAAGTCATGCGCGGTTTGGCCAATAGCGGTATGACAATGGTTGTTGTCACACATGAGATGAACTTTGCTCGTGACGTTGCCGATACTGTTTATTTCATGGATGGCGGTGTTGTCGTAGAGAAAGGCCCGCCAAACCAAATATTGACCAGCCCCCAACATCCAAGAACACGTGAATTTCTCAGTAATGTGGGATAGGATATCTTGTTTATGCAATTCGTCTACCGTAGTAGACAAGCACCCTGCAATTTATGGCGGCAGGACTACTTGTCGGCGTCTTTATTGAACGAAAAGTAAACAGCGGTTTCAATGCCATGGTTGAACTGGAAACGCTCCAGACCGACCATAGCGGATAAGCTCACATCATGTCTCTTGCAGGCGCAGAAACATTTCATGGTTTGCGCAGAGTGTTGTTGCGCGCAATTCACCGGCAATGGGTTCGTGAATTGACATCGATGGTTGGCAATCGGGTGAGCCATGGAGCCATCAAATGAAACGAGGAGAAATTATGTCTCAAAGACAATCGATAGCATCATTGATGAGCCTTGGCGGTCGCCCGGCAGGTAGCCAGCGTGAAATCAGAATTATCGATACAACTTTGCGCGACGGACATCAGAGCCTTTGGGCGACCCGCATGCGTACGGACCATATTTTGTCATTGGCGAGTGATTTTGATCAGGCCGGGTTTTCACAGATCGATCTGATGGCACCAATCCAGTTTGATGTTTCGGTGCGCTATCTGAAGGAAGATCCGTGGGACCGTGTGCGGCTTGCACACAAGCACGCGCCAAACGCCCGCTTTCGCGCGCTAATCCGTTCCAAGAATATTGCTTCGTTCGACTTTCTTGCCGACGATGTTATCGAGGCCTGGGTTGAGAGGCTTTATGCCAATGGCTTTCGTGTTATCGGCTCGTTTGACGGTTTGAACGACATCGATAATATCGCCCCTGGCCTTATTCGTGCCAAGGAACTTGGTGCATCGACCTTTGGTGCTTTGTCTTTTTGCGAAAGCCCGGTGCATACGGATGAACTCTACTTTGCCAAGGCGAGGGAGCTCCTCGATAAGACCGATGTTGATGCAGTAATGCTCAAAGATGCTGGTGGTCTGCTAACACCAGAGCGAATTCGTACCCTTGTACCTGCAATCAAGGAAGTGATTGGCGACCGGCCTTTGGAACTGCATAGTCATTGCCTTACTGCCCTGGCTCCGCTTGTTTATCTGGAAGCGGTTGAGCTTGGCTGCGATGCGTTGCACACCTCCATTGCACCATTGGCAAGTGGTGCGGGACAGCCTTCCACGCAACGCATCGTGCGGGATCTTCGAGCGCTTGGTTATGTGGTCAATGTCGACGACGCTCGTATTGCTGCAATTAGTGACAGGCTGATCGAGATTGCAGAGGATGAAGGCAAACCCCTGGGTAAGCCGGTCGAATATGACGGCTTACATTATATGCATCAGCTACCGGGCGGCATGCTATCGAATTTTCGCTCACAGCTTGAAACTGCAGGTCTTTCGCATCGCTTTGACGAGTTGTTGCATGAAGTGGCACGGGTTCGAGCAGAACTTGCTTTCCCGATCATGATTACGCCGTTTGCGCAGTTTGTGGGTACGCAGGCAGTCATGAATATGATCTCCGGTAATCGCTATGGGATGGTGCCAAACGAGATCAAGAAATATGCGCTCGGCTATTATGGCAAGCTTTTGGCGCCGATTGAACCTGAACTCTTTGCGCGCATCCTTGCCAATGGCGCATCCAATATTGCGCATGATCCTGTTCCAATCCCGCCGATGTTGCCAGATTTGTGGCAGCGTTATCCAAACGAAAACATTGATCATCTGCTGCTGCGGGCAATGTTTGCGGGAACGCAGGTCGATGAAATGCAGAAGGCCGTCGCCTCGGGCGCGCGCGTTGATGAAAGCGTGCGGCCACTGCTTGGCCTGATCAAGACGCTGCACAACAAGAAAGCCACTGGCACAATTGCCCTCAAAACGGGCGATCTGCAGATCAACCTCCAGAAAGGAGTAAAGAAAAATGTCGCTTAAATCGCCTGATCTCAATGAATTGCGCGCCATTGTCGACTGGGTCGGCGTGACTGAGGACTTGCAGGAATTCTCTCTCAAATATGGCGATGTCGAACTCTTTGTTTCACGCAACCACAATAAAGCTGGCCTTATCTATGATGATCCGGATGCGGTAGCTGCGCAAGCACCTGCGAAGGCGGTTACCGCATTGCCACCGGTAGAGCCGCCGGTCGTACCCACATCGGCCAAAGCTTCAACCGGGATTGAAGTCGGTGTCGATGAGGTGGTTGTTAAGGCCCCCATGGTGGGCACTTTCTATGCCGCGCCAAAGCCCGGTGCGGCGGCCTTTGTTGCGGTTGGCGATGCGGTGGAGGCCGATACGGTGCTTTGCATCGTCGAAGTGATGAAGCTGATGAATAATATCGAAGCAGGCATTGCCGGAACTGTCACTCGTGTCCTCGTCGAGAACGAGCAGGTCGTTGAATACGGCCAGCCGATGGTGGTGATCAAGCGCCGCGCCTGACACCGCTTCCTAGAGCCCCGATTTAATTGAGTTAGATCGGCGCTCTAGTTCCTTTTATTTCAAGCATAATCTTGTCGATCCTGGGTCCACTCCAGTCGGATTATGCTCAAACAAGGTTATGATAATGCCGGATCTCATTAAGACCGTTCTGATTGCCAATCGCGGCGAAATTGCCTTGCGTATCATTCGGGCTTGTAAGGAACTCAACATCCGCTGTGTGCTCGCTCATTCTGATGCTGACACGGACTCGCTGCCTGTCAAATTGGCAGATCAGAGCGTTTGTATTGGTCCGGCTGCACCAAGATTCAGCTATCGCAACGCTCACGCGATCATCGGGGCGGCTGTTGCGGTGAAGGCGGATGCTATTCATCCCGGTTATGGCTTTCTGTCAGAGAACGCTGAATTTGCGCAAATTTGCGAACAGAATGGTATTATCTTTGTCGGGCCAGCCAGCCATGTGATCCGCACCATGGGCGATAAGATCGAGGCCAAAAAGCTTGCGCGGCGCGCAGGCGTCCCAACCGTGCCGGGTTCGGTTGAAGTCATCAGCGAATATCCAGAAGCGCTCTCGGTGGCCAACGAGGTCGGCTTTCCTCTGCTTATCAAGGCGGCTTCGGGTGGCGGTGGCCGGGGTATGCGCATCGTACAATCCGGCGATACGCTGGAACGCGATCTTAGCGAAATCATGTCCGAGGCGGAAATCGCTTTTGGCGATGCGTCCGTCTATATCGAGCGCTATCTGACCGATATCCGCCACATCGAAATACAGGTCATGTCTGATGGCGAGACAGTACTTCATTTTGGTGAGCGCGATTGCACCACACAGCGCCGCAACCAGAAGCTGATTGAAGAAGCGCCATCGCCAGTTCTGGATGCAGCGCTGAGGCAAAGCATGTCCGAGGCGGCAGTCGCGTTGTGTCGGGAAGTCGGATATCGCAATGCCGGTACGATTGAGTTCGTGTTCGATAATATCGATCGCAATTTTTACTTCATCGAGATGAATACCCGCATTCAGGTTGAGCATCCTGTGACAGAAATGGTGACGGGTGTTGATCTGATTAAACTTCAGCTGCAAATCGCCAGCGGTTTTCCGCTTGAACTACGGCAGGACGATATCCGCTTGAGCGGACATGCTATCGAGTGTCGCATAAATGCGGAAGATGCTGCCCGCAACTTCGCGCCAAATCCGGGTGCTGTGCCGCAGTTTCGTGCTCCGGGCGGGTTTGGTGTGCGTCTCGATAGCCATCTAGAAGTTGGATATGTGATCCCGCCCTTTTACGATTCAATGGTTGGCAAGCTGATTTGTTGGGGTTCCGATCGCGATGAGGCAATTGCCACGATGCAACGTGCACTGGACGAATTGGTTATCGACGGCGTCACGACCACCGCACCATTCCATAAGCAAATCCTCGCTCATCCGAAGTTCAGGAAAGGGAATTTTAACACGGGCTTTGTGGCCGATCTCCTCGAAAATATATAAGGATAGATCCGTTGAAGATCGGGAAGTGCAGGCTAGGTCGTATACTCATAAATAGCCTAGCTATTTGAATGAATTAGTGATTTAAACGCCTCGTAACACGAGGTATTTGATGTCACGTCGTCGCTATGAACTGACAGAACGGGAATGGTCGATTATTGCGCCGCTGTTGCCCTGCAAACCTCGCGGCGTGCCCCGCGTTGATGATCGCATGGTGCTCAATGGTATTCTGTGGCGGTTTCGCACCGGGTCATCATGGTCCGAAATCCCTGAGCGCTATGGTGTTGCAACGACCTGCTACA
>NZ_JAELXQ010000002.1 GCF_016427605.1 Ochrobactrum sp. Q0168
AGCTTTCCGCCCTGCAAGGTGGCGATACCGGCGGAATCATAACCGCGATATTCCAGTCGTTTCAGAGCATCGACCAGAAGCGGCGCGACTTCATCCTTGCCTATAATACCGATAATTCCACACATGCGTCGCTCCGATAGATGCAATCATCTTCCATTTGTGGACCGGATTTAGTTCCAATAAAACAAAGTCGCAATCAAGTAATTGCATGTATCTCGAATTTGTAGCCAAACGACCTTTTTTTCTGAGCGGATCGGGAAGATATCCCCGCCGACATTGTTGTGGGATAGCAGTTTCCGCAGAACTAAAAGATCACGTGATACTGGCCAACGATGGAAGCCGAGAAGTTTCGCTAAACCAGCCTTGCCACCACATCCCCTAGTGACGACTGCCAATGCGGCATGGTCCAGCCAAATGTCGCGCTGAACTTCTCTGTAGAAAGGCGTGAATTGGCGGGGCGCGTCGCCTTGGTCGGATACTCTGCAGTCGCAATATCCATCACTTCAGCGGTCGGGCCGCCTTGCTTAGTGCTTTCAGCGAAAATCCCGCGCGCAAAACCGCTCCAGTTGATGTCGCCCGTGCCGACAAGATGATAGACGCCATAACCAGCAAAATCCGGCTTTGCGGCGAGATGATCCGCCACGCGAATGATCGCTTCGGCAATATCGAGCGCTGAAGTGGGATTGCCCCACTGATCGGACACGACCGACAGGCCGTCGCGGGTTTCAGCGAGACGCAGCATCGTCTTGACGAAATTCTTGCCGAAAGGGCTGTAAACCCAGGCCGTGCGCAAGATGATATGCCGCGGATGCGCCGTGGCAACCAGCCTTTCGCCTTCAAGCTTGGAGCTGCCATAGACACTGCGGGGACCGGTCGGATCGGTCTCGACATAGGGTCTATCGCTATCGCCCGCGAAAACATAATCCGTCGACAAATGAATGACCGGAGCGCCGCAGGCTTTCCCCGCCTCCGCAACAGCAGCAGCACCTGCAGCATTCACCGCAAAGGCCAGTTCCGGCTCATCCTCGGCCTGATCCACAGCCGTATAGGCCGCAGCCGACACGACGACATCCGGCTTGGCATCGACAATCGCCTTGCGGATGGTTGCAGGGTCGGCCAGATCGAGTTCCGGCCGACCCAGAGTAATCACTTCAATATCCGGGCGCTGAGCGGCCTTTTCCAGAAGACTCTGAACGACCTGCCCTTCCCGCCCGGTGACGACTATCTTCATACCGCACCCGCCTTGGCGACACCGGTCTTGGCTTGACCTCCGCCGAGACGTTCACCGGCATAGGTGCCGCTGCGGATTGGCTCCCACCACCATGCGTTATCGAGATACCATTGAATGGTCTTTTCAAGGCCGGTTTCGAAAGTTTCCTGCGGCGTCCATCCGAGGTCACGCTCAATCTTGGAAGCATCGATGGCGTAACGGCGGTCATGCCCCGGACGATCCGTCACGAATGTGATCAGGTCGCCATATTTTTTGCCATTGGCGCGCGGGCGCTTCTTGTCGAGAATGGCGCAGATCGTCTCCACGACATTGAGGTTAGTGCGCTCCGAACGTCCGCCAATATTGTAGCTTTCTCCGATTTTGCCAGTCGTCGCGACCAAAGCCAGCGCGCGGGCGTGATCCTCGACATAAAGCCAGTCACGCACATTCGCCCCTGCCCCGTAAACCGGCAGCGGCTTTTCATCGAGCGCGTTGAGAATCACCAGCGGAATGAGCTTTTCCGGGAAATGGAACGGGCCGTAATTGTTCGAGCAGTTCGAGAGAACGACCGGCAGACCATAGGTCTCGTGCCATGCGCGCACCAGATGATCCGACGCAGCCTTCGAAGCCGAATAGGGCGACGATGGCTTATAGGGTGTTTCTTCCGTGAAAATGCCGCTGTCGAACGGCAGGTCACCGAACACCTCGTCGGTCGAGATGTGGTGGAAGCGGAAGTTAGATTTGCGCGGTTCCGGCAGTTCACGCCAATAGGCAAGCGCCGCGTTGAGCAGGCGGAACGTACCGATGATATTGGTTTCGATGAACGCCGCCGGACCATCGATGGAACGGTCGACGTGGCTTTCCGCCGCCAGATGCATGACGATATCGACATCATTCGAACGCAGCGTGTCCAGAATTAGATTGTCGTCGCAGATATCGGCCTGCAGGAAACTGTAGTTCGGGTGGTTTTCGATCTGACGCAGCGACGCGAGATTGCCCGCATAGGTCAGCTTGTCGAGATTGAGAACATTGACCTTCGGGTCAGCGGCCAGATGACGGCACACAGCCGAACCGATGAAGCCTGCACCGCCAGTGACGAGAATATTCATATCATTCCTCAAGCAAAGGTTTCTGCATCGGCAAGCAACGGCGCGTTCCTATCCTTATCCGACAGTTGTATACCGGAAGCGGAAATCGGCCAGTCTATACCGATAGCGGGATCGTCAAAACGGATCGAGCGATCATGTTCCGGCGAATAGTAATCCGTGACTTTGTAGACGACTTCGGTGTTCTCAACGAGCGTCATGAAACCATGGGCAAAGCCTTTGGGAACCAAAATCTGGTTCCACTTGTCAGCCGAGACATCCTGCGCGACCCACTTCCCGAAAGTCGGCGAGCTTTTACGAATATCGACCGCAACATCTAGGATTGCACCGCGAACAACGCGGAGCAGTTTATCCTGAGCAAATGGTGGCAGTTGATAATGAAGACCACGCACTACTCCCTTGGCCGCCGAAAAGGAGTGGTTGTCCTGAACAAAATGGAAGTCAATACCCGCATCACTGAACGCCTTGGCCTTGTAGGTTTCGGAGAAGAACCCACGATCATCACCGAACTTTCGTGGAAGTATCTCAAAAACACCATCTAAACCTAAAGGGCGGACTTCCATTAAATTTTCCCTAGTTCGTCAACACGTCGGCGCAAATAAGCTGCATACTCGGTTTTACCAAGCTTGGCTGCACGTTCCAACACCGCTTCACTGCTCAGCCAGCCCTTATCCAGACCGATTTCCTCTGGACAAGCTATCTTGATACCCTGTCGCTTTTCGATCGTTTGAACAAATGACGACGCTTCGTGAAGGCTATCGTGTGTACCTGTATCCAGCCAGGCATAACCGCGCCCGAATCGCTGAACGTTTAACTCACCACGTTCGAGATAAACATTATTGACAGTAGTAATTTCCAGCTCCCCCCTAGCGGAAGGTCTGATTGAGCGCGCGATATCGACAACTTGATTGTCGTAAAAATACAGACCGGTGACAGCCCAATGGGACTTTGGCTTTTCCGGTTTCTCTTCAATCGATATTGCTTGACCTGTCTTGTTATCAAAGTCCACCACACCATAACGCTGCGGATCATCAACGCGGTAAGCGAAAACAGTTCCGCCTTTCATTGGTTGCGAAGAGAGCTGAGACAATTTTGAAAGGCCATCACCGAAGTAGATGTTATCGCCAAGGATCATCGCAACGCTGTCGTCGCCGATGAACTCTCTACCAATGATGAAAGCTTCGGCCAAACCATTAGGATGCGCTTGTTCGGCATATGAGAAATTCACTCCAAATTCTGAGCCATCGCCGAGCAATTTCTGAAACAGGGGCAAGTCATGCGGTGTCGAGATGATCAAAATATCCTGAATGCCCGCGAGCATAAGCACACTCAAGGGATAATAGATCATCGGCTTATCATAAATCGGCAAAATCTGCTTTGAGACCGCGATTGTTAAAGGGTACAGTCTCGTACCACTACCACCAGCGAGAATAATTCCTTTCATGCGATTTCACATCCTATCATCTTACTTCTTTCGCTTCGTCATATAAGCACGTACCGTGCCTAAGATGATGGCTTCCTTTTGACAACCGCCAGACCCACGTGGCGAACCGAGAATTCAAAGAATGACCTATTGCTCTTCAGCTGCTGATCCTCAAATCAATAAGCAGCCATTGCTCACGATTTCAATCGTTACATTTAATCCGGACTTCGCTGAATTTAAAAAAACTCTGGATAGCCTACAAACTGCACTGCAGGCTTTTTCATCCGACTCTTTCTCAATCACAATTGTGGACAACTCCTCTCGTGATGACGTCGCCTCATTTTTGCTGCGCTGCTATCCTAAATTACCAGTTACTCTAATTCAGGGACAGGGGAATATCGGCTTTGGCAGGGCTCATAATCTTGCAATGCGCGAGATGGGTGAGTTTCACCTCATTCTGAATCCGGATATCCAGCTTGATCCTGATGCGCTCATAAATGCAGTTGCATTTATGAGAACTCATGAAAATTGTGGGCTATTGAGCCCTCATGCCACCTGGCCAAATGAGAAACGACAATATTTATGCAAAAGCTATCCGGCTGTATTTGACTTACTTCTAAGAGGTTTTGCGCCCCAGCTAGTTCGCACGTTTTTCTCTGCACGCTTGGCACGATATGAATTGCAGGCTGAAACACAAAACGCCGTCTTCTGGAATCCTCCCATAGTGAGCGGATGCTTCATGTTCTTTAGACGCGCTACTTTAAGAAATACGGGCGGCTTCAGTGATAAATACTTTCTATATTTCGAGGATTTTGATCTCTCCCTAAGATCAAGAAAAATTGCCAATACAGCTTATGTACCAATGATACGAGTAGTACATGCGGGGGGACATGCTTCGAAGAAGGGGCACTGGCATATAAAAATTTTCATCCAGTCCGCCATGACATTTTATAGAACCCATGGGCTTAGATTATTTTAGTTTACAGCAGAGACCGAAGAAGGCACATCGAATGAAGAGATTCCGATTATATTATACTTCGATTTAGGCAACCCGCTTCGTTGGTGAACGATTCCACCATTGACGCCCCCCAAAAAAGAACTCGGCCACCCGTGCAAGACAAATCTGCTGAGCATGGTGAATGGGTGTTCCTTCTATTTTTTCACTGGCGTGCTGAGTAGCGACATGCAGATCGAAGAGGCGAACAACTCCTCTATCGGCAACAAAAAAATCAAGCTTCGCCTGCCAGAACGATTGGCCGCGGGTGACAAACCATCTTCTGCTCGGCTCATTTCTATCCGTTCTATTATGTGAGACCGAATCAGACACTAGCGAGGCCTGGCAATCGACAAACGCCACCATGGCTCCTTGGCTATACGTCCATCGCAGCTGTCACTGGCATGTTTCTATTCTTGAGGCGCTGAATTGCCCCGAAAGTAGCTCGCCAATATCTTGTCAGAACTACGGTCGACAAAATTGTAAAGCGGCTTTCCGTGGGTATCCATAATGAGAATCGAGATGTACTCGATTACTAATCCTGTGAGGAAAATGGATACTCCACCGAAGAACATGATCGTAATCATCAGTGAGGCCCATCCGGTCACAGGCATCATCGACGGATCAATAAGCTTAGTCACGATCACAACAAATGAGAAAAGAAATGCGAGGCACACAGCCAATCCACCTACCGCACTTCCAATGCGCAAAGCCTTCACTTGCGTTGAGAATAGAAGACGGCGGGCGTGGCTGAACAGACTTTTGAGATTGTAACCGCTCTTTCCAGTTACGATATATCGGTCATCCTTCAAAAGCATCGTGACATTTGAGACCCGCTGCGTAAACCACGAAAGGGCCATATCGAAATAGGTGCTATGGCCACATGCCTGCGAAGCCTCACGAGCTACGCTGCCACGAATAAGCCGAAAGCTGTTGAATACAGTGATGTTTCTATTGCCACTCAGACGGACCATCAAAGACTTGAAAGTTTTCGACGTCCAATCACGCAAAAAACTCTGATGCACAGCCTCTTCCGGGTTTGCGTAAACAATATCGCAACCCAGCTTAACAGCTTTCTCCAAAAGGCCCTCAACCTCCTCGGGAGGATGCTGCAGATCTTCATCCATTGTCACCACCCAATCGCCGGTGCTCTTCATTATGCCCGCGACAGTGGCCGCATGCTGTCCGTAGTTCCGTGACAAATGAAGGGGCTTTACCCAATCGAATTCAGATCCTAGATCATCAATGATCGTACCAGACGCATCCTTCGCCCCATCCTCCACGAAGATCAACTCGGACACCTGAAAAGGCGCACCCGCGTCGGTCAGCTTCGAACGTACACGAGCCACGCGCTCGCAGAGCTGCCGTAAATAAGCCTCCCCAGAATAAACTGGCACGACAATGGAAATAAAAATCATATTAAGCCCCGAAATTCGCTTGTCCAGTTGCTTAACAACTGTCAGAAGCAGCATCAAACGAATTCTAACGGGCGCGCAATGAATGTGATAATGCAATTCGGGCGGTTTGGGTTGGTTGGCTTACTCAACACGTTCATCACGCTTCTGGTTATTGCGGTTCTGACATGGCTCGGAGCTTCCCCGTTTGTAGCCAATGCCGCTGGATACGTTGCCGGACTTGTAAATAGCTACTTTGGAAACATGAAATGGACATTCAGATCCGAAAGCAGTTGGACAAGGACCCTTCGTTTTCTAGTAGCCTTCGGTATCTGTTATGCCGTTAACGTCTACGTATTGCATCTATCGTTACCGCTGGCTCAATACCAAGTCCTAATGCCACAGGTGGTGGCAATGACGTCATATACGGTATTGTTTTTCATTCTTTCACGGGCTTGGGTGTTTAAAAAGTGAACAACACTAAATTCACCAATGTGGTTGGCATATCTGGCTATATTGCACGGGCGACCTCCTTCTTTTACAAAAAGATGGCTGCGTATCAGCGATTTGATCGGGTGAACATTCTAGGGCATTTAAAATGATGAATAACGGTAAGAATTTCTACACGCATTTATTTCTATCTGTTCTGTTCCTTTTATCCGTGATCTGGCTTTTTCTAGGAGTGTTTAGCCCCGATGACATTTACCAGAATACGCGGTCAGCGACTGATTTTTCATCTATTCAAACTCATTGGAACAATTTTCGTTATTTCATTGTATTGATTTCTCAACCCTTTTTGAAAACAGGCATACACTATAATGACGTCTTTTATCTGTGGGTATCGTCACTAATAATAGGAATTTTTCTTACTTGCTATGCAGTCCTACGTTACTCAGAATTACCTATTTCAAATCTACCTTACTTTATAGTTCTGGTAGCCGTTCATGGGTATTTTACAAACATATTCTACTACCCGATGTCCTACTCTGTTTTCGGATTTGGTTTTATTTTTATTGCGTTAGCCATCCTATCGTTGATGAAACCTGGAGCGATGTGGGCAGTTGTTGCTGGGATACTAGTTGCCCTGTCTCTAATGTCTTATCAGCCGGCTGCACTTATTATTCTATTCGCAGCATCGTTGTCAGCTATTAACAAGTGGCTGCGAGGCCCCATCGATACGTCGAAGCTGTTCCAGGATGTTATCCGGGCACCAATCGCTTTTGTGTTGGGGGCAGCGCTCTTTCTTCTGTCTGTAAAACTCTTTTCAGATGGACATGGGCGAGCAATAGCCCCAAAGAACCTAATAACGAACCTGCCCGTCTACTTCTCCGCCTTGAATGAAATTCTTTTTGGTATCACAGCGGTTAATAATATATATCCAGTAATTCAGCGGCTAGTCTTTTTAATCGTGAACTTAACGACCATCGTGGCTCTTGTTCTGCACTTCAGAAAGGCTTCTGCAAGCGGAGGAGTAATGGCTCTGGCGGCTCTAGCCTGCGCCTTTTTGATTTTTCCCAGCCCATTAAATCTATTTTCTGATTTATTCTGGCCTTCTCCAAGAAGCATATCCGCCTCCGTTTTCTTTGAACTTGGCTTGCTGTTCGTCATCACAGGGCACTTTAAACGCCACCTGAATAACCGGCTGATTCTTTTAGCTTTTAGTATGTTTATCGCAGCGTCAGCAGTCCATCAGATGAATGTTTTCGCCGGGGCCAAATCCCAAAACCTTGTTGACCAATTTGCGGCGAAGCAAATTTTGTCTGCGATAAATGACATCACCCCAATCACGCCAGAGACCGGTATAGCTGTAGTTAGTACGTGGAAGAATGGTGCGAAAATGAATCCATATGTGTCTATGGACAATGGACTGTCGGCCTTCGACACAACCTGGAGCAACAACTCTGTCCTTTGGCTGGCTAGCCCCGTGAAATACAAACAAGTCCCTCCCCCTGCTGGCGCATGCGCAAATCATAAAGAACCACGCTTCTGGGAAATCGAGCAGCGAGATGGCGTTTTCGTAGTCTGTATGAGGTAGAGTTATCGTTTACCACCGGACAGCCATTTAATGAGATTACAATCCCTTGTAGTCGCCTACTGTCAGAACTGGCAACCCAAACCTTCAAGCCTGAGACGCACCCGTCAACACACCTCCACGCACTTGCTGCGTAAGCCCACGGTGAAGGCCGTCTTGCGATGACGGCCTGCTGACTGCCAGTCCTAGTGGTAACACTAGGAGTAGTCATATGACGGAGCATCCAATTGAGGTGATCACGTCCGTGGAGCGCCGTCGGCGCTGGTCACGCGAAGATAAAGAGCGCCTCGTCGCTGCCTGCTTTGAGCCATACGCGGTAATCTCCGAGATTGCCCGCGCGGCCGGCATCCATGTCAGCCAGTTGTTCCGTTGGCGCAAAGAGCTTTGCCGGATCGAGGAGCCAAGGTCTGATACGGCGACTTTGGTGCCGGTGATCGTATCCGAGGCCGCTTCGACAGTCTCTCCCGTTCAGCTGGAAGCGCCCACCACATCCCATCCTCGTCGGATGCGCAGCGATGTAACGATCGAGCTCGGCCGGGGCCGTCGGGTCCGCGTGGATAGTGATATTGACACGGACGCGCTTGGCCGGATTCTCGATTGCGTATTGGGTCCGCGATGATCCCGGTTCCTGTTGGCGTGAAGGTCTGGCTGGCCACGGGCTATACGGACATGCGCAAGAGCTTCCCCGGTCTGTCGTTGATGGTGCAGGAGGCGCTGAAGCGTGATCCGATGTGTGGACACCTGTTCGTATTCCGCGGCCGCGGCGGTGGCCTGATCAAGGTGATCTGGCATGACGGCCAGGGCGCTTGCCTGTTCACGAAGAAGCTGGAGCGTGGCCGCTTCATCTGGCCATCAGCGGCCGATAGCACGGTGGTGATCACACCTGCGCAGCTCGGTTATCTGCTGGAAGGTATCGACTGGCGGATGCCGCAAAAGACCTGGCGGCCGACGTCGGCCGGATAAGCAAAAACACTGGAATGATGGGGTCAAATATGATTCCATCCTGTCATGAACGACGCGACCGAAGAGCTTCCGGACGACCTTGCCAGTACCCTTGCACTGCTGGCCCAGGAACGCGCTCGACGTGTTACAGCCGAAGCAGAAGCGGCAACCGCCAAGGCAGAAGCCGCCAGTGCAAAGGCACTCGTATCGCATTCCGAAGCGCTGATCGCTCGGCTGAAGCTGGAGATCGACAAGGTCCGCCATGAACTCTACGGCAGCCGGTCCGAGCGCAAGGCGCGGCTCCTGGAGCAGATGGAACTGCAACTCGAGTAATTGGAAGCGGACGCCGGTGAAGATGAACTGGCCGCGAAGATCGCAGCCAAAGCTTCAACCGTCAAAGCCTTCGAGCGCAGGCGTCCGTTGCCACGCGAGCGCATCGTCATCGCCGCTCCCGCCAATTGCGCCCGCTGCGGATCGGCCAAATTGTCGAAGCTTGGCGAGGACATCACCGAGACCCTGGAGGTCATCCAGACGGTACGGGAGAAGTTTACCTGTCGCGAGTGCGAGAAGATCACGCAGCCACCGGCTCCCTTCCATATAACGCCACGCGGCATTGCCGGGCCAAATCTGCTGGCGATGATCCTGTTCGAGAAGTTTGCCCAGCACCAGCCGCTCAATCGTCAGAGCGAACGCTATGCTCCTGAAGGCGTCGACTTAGTTTATCGACGCTTGCAGATCAGGTCGGAGCTTGCGCCGCGACGTTGAAGCCACTTCATTGTCTGATCGAAGCGCATGTTCTTGCCGCTGAGCGCCTGCATGGTGACGACACGACAGTGCCGATCCTGGCCAAGGGAAAGACCGATACGGGCCGCATCTGGACTTATGTCCGGGATGATCGGCCGTTCGGAGGCCTCTCGCCGCCGGCAGCCCTTTACTATGCCTCGCGCGATCGACGACAGGAACATCCGGAGCGCCACCTGAAGACCTTCACCGGTATTCTGCAGGCGGACGCCTATGGTGGCTACAATCCGCTGTTCAAGGGTGATCGCGATCCAAATCCGCTAAGACAGGCGTTTTGTTGGGCACACGCGCGTCGCAAGTTGTTCGTGCTCGCAGACATTAATGCGAACGCCAAGCGTGGAAAGAACGCCGCGCCGATCTCGCCTATGGCGCTCGAAGCCGTCAAACGGATCGACGGCCTGTTCGATATCGAGCGGGAGATCAACGGGCTTACGGCCGATCAACGCCTGGAACGTCGCCGCAAGGAAAACCTGCCGCTCGTCGACGATCTGCATGCTTGGCTTCAAACCGAGCGTGCAAAACTGTCACGCAGTTCTCCGGTCGCCGAGGCGATCGATTACATGCTCAAGCGTTGGGATGGCTTCACGTCATTCCTGGAGGATGGCCGGATTTGCCTCACGAACAACGCCGCGGAGCGAGCCCTGCGAGGCTTTGCACTCGGTAGGAAGTCCTGGGTCTTCGCCGGATCAGACCGCGGCGCGGATCGTGCAGCCTTCATGGCAACGTTGATCATGACGGCAAAGCTCAACGACATCGATCCGCAGGCGTGGCTGGCCGACGTTCTTGCCCGCATCGCCGACACGCCGATTATCAGGCTGGAGCAGTTGCTTCCGTGGAATTGGACGCCGCGGACCGTCAACGCTCAAGCTGCCTGACCTGTGGCCTTCACCGGAGGCTTACCTTGCTGCTGCCAGTCTTTAAATGCGTGAAGAGCGCCGTTGTGGCAAGGATTCCATAAATGACACCAGTAACGGGTCGAAAGCATTCTACGACAAGCCACCCGTTACAACGTTCGGTAAATGCTGGGTTCCTCGACGTGGCTACTACTGTGCAACGTCCAAAGATCAATCACCTTGCACCGCGCAGATCGCCAACCCATGCGAAATATCCCTATCACTGACAACTGCCCGCAATAGACCGGAGAAATAGGGGCGGGAAACCGCACTTAATATCCTGCGTGTTTCAACAGACTAAAGCTTTACAATGACTGAGAATGCAAAGTTTGAAACGACCTGTTCATTCTTGCTAAAATAGATCCTTTGAATTGCCGACTGAACGATCTGGCAAAAATACCATGTGATGATTGTAGAATGGCCAGTTGAAGACCCGTCTGTTGAATCAACGGCGGATGCATCAAAATAACTGCTGCATATATATTTAGCCAAGAAATCTTTCCAACGCCTCATCAATTGCACGAATATCTTTATGTGGATTGTTATTCAGGTTCACGTACTGCATTGCTTCAGAAAGGGCTTTAGCTGTGGAAGCCTTAACGGAACCGGCATCTAAGCCTGCCTGCTTACTGCTCAGAGCAACGATATTTGAGAAAAAACACGTACGCTTCCCCTCGGAATCTGCTAAAGACACCGCCGATTTTGACAGGGCAACTGGGATGGCGCCTTGGACCCATTCATCACTCGATATCATCGGTACGACCGACACGTCGTCAAACGACAAAGAGCCGCTTGTTAGACCTGCGCCAAAGGCTTTGGACTCCTCTACTGGAAGCCGAACAACAGGTGTGCCTGCTATATTGGCATCAAGTATCAAGGTTGATTGTGTAGTAATCGCGCCGTCAACCGCCTTCAAGAGCCGCATTAGTGGCCAATCTATTGATGTAAGCAAAATATCATCAATTAGAACAGCATTCTGGTATAGTTTCTCAGAGAAGAAATCATAGATTGAACTGTCATCAGGATGGGGTTTTATGAAAAACAAGTGTTCTGGGTTTTTAGTAACTAAACGTTCTATCCAGGCGTAAGTTTCGTTTACTCCGTGGCGATGAACTGACCAATGAAGATTCAGTGCAACCAGAATCTTACTATTGAATTCATTTGTCCAATCGCCAAACCTATTAGCAATAGCGTCAGGATGTTGTTCGATTGACGCATCCATGGCTTTAGGTGAACCAACAACTTCAATACTATGGGCTGAAGGGTCTGCTACAGCAGCGGCGAATGCGCCTTGTGCCTTACTGTCCCACACGCCGATCACTTCTGAAGCAGGAGATATTGAGGATGCGATAGTCATACCGTGCTGAAGCGAAACAGTATGGTATCCAGCCTCTCGTGCCATGACCATAACGGATGAGTTTAACTGATGCGTGACGCTATGATTTCCTTCCGTTGCAGTCATCCACATTTCATTCTCTTTAGGAGACGAAGAGATGAGCGAACGAGCATCATTTGAAGTATTTAAGGTCGTAAATTCGATACCCTTTTGGGTTAGAAATCCTTTGATTATCTTCTGATATGATTTGCTGATACAATCTTCGCGCAACGTTACACGCAAGAGATCAGCCGGCCACGCATCCATAATGCTACGGGCAAAAGTCCAATCTTGGATGAAGTGAATTGAGTATGTAAGCTTCGGATATGTACGTTTTAAGGCTCTCTTTTTCCATCTGTAAGAAATATCCAGAATATCCGACAGTTTCTTTCGAAGAGCAGGCAGTGACGGAGCTTTCTTTTTCCTGTTGTTCCGTACGATCAGATAATGTTGATGATTCTTGTCGTCACGAAAAGGATTAAGCTTGTGCCAATGAGAAACCGATATAATGTCCGCCCCAGTTCCTACAAAATGAACATCTCGAACCAGCTCATCGAAATAATTGTCTGAATAAATTTCAAATCCGGATGCTTGGAAAATATTCTTCCAGGTTTCAATTGGGATCACAGTCGAATGAAAACTATTAGCTTGTGAGCTTGGGCGCGTACTGATGGAGATAACAAGAGCTTTTCCCGTTATGCTTTTCAGATTTAACATGAAGTCAGCGAGATGCTCATTGTCTATGTGTTCTGCGACGTCCAGACAGGTGGAAACCCAAGCTTTTCCAAGTGAATTCGAAAGAAAAGACGAAATTTCTGACGTTTTACAGTCATCATTTCGAGATAAATCAAACTTCTTACAAAATGCTTCTGGATTATCGTAATAGTCTAATGAGGCAGCTTTCCCACCACCCTCGCGCCAGATATGAGAGAGTTTGCCGTTACCACCACCGATATCCAAAAGGCTATCAACGCCAAGTTCGCCGGCCAACTGCCGAAGTAGTCGTGGAAACCGTTCGACGTCGTAGGATGTGGAGTCGGATTGATGGGCGTAATAATTTTGTGCGTACAGCTTTTCGTAGTTGGTAACGCTGGCCATTTCTTGACGAACGGAAAAGATCGGATCTACCTCCTGTTCTGAACGACATGTGCCGACGCTGGAAGCTAGCGATCGGATCTTGTTCAATATCGTTTTCATTCCAGCATCCTTCTCATTCTGACTATGAGTGCATTATCGAATTGCAGCGCGAATGACAAATGCTCAGCCGCTTATAGAATTAGTTTCAGACCAACAGGACGTGCATATGGCTTCATCCACGACGAATACCGCCATATAGACACTGCAAACGGGCCCATGGGCCAACCAAGGCCGAGTTCGATCAACTGCCACGTCACCTAGCTCCTGGAATCACCTCACATACAAGGGGCACAGTGAACGGTGCTGCGCTAACTTGCGCAGCACCTGAACCGTCTACATCCCAAGCAAAGCGGCGCTTCGCACATAGGATACCATCTGCTGCTGCAGAACGAATGGCCAAACAGCTGACAATGATATTGCGTGGGCACTGATGATGCGCAGGACTTGGTTTCAAAACGTTTGAAATCTCTGGCGAAGGCCAGACTCACGGCGCATGAAGTTCACCATTATCGATTAGATGGCCGCTTATCCCGCCTCTAACCTGTCAGGTTTTTCCGTCAGTCGAGGCGACTATTTGTCGTTGTCATTGGAACGAAAACTATGCAATGAAGTCCCTACGTGGCGCTTCGTAATCAAGTGAGTGAAGCTATCACAGGGGTACCTCACCAAACGAGCCACAACGAGCTATCAGCCTGGCCCTGCGCTCTGCTGCACGTAAGCGTCTTCGCCTTTTTGGTTAGGCTACTTAATAATAATGCCTTTAATTCGCTTTGCGGGAGAGTTCATGTCTGAAGAACGTATGCATTTGGAAAGCGATCATTATGATCCATTTTATGCCAGCCAACATGTCGGACGATATGAGATATTGCGCTCAATATGCGCCGGTAAAGTTGTTCTAGACATCGCTTGTGGCGAAGGTTATGGCTCTGCGCTCCTTTCAAAGTGGGGTGCCAAAGAAGTGGTAGGGGTTGATGTTTCTAACGAAGCCATCAACAACGCCAGCAAGCTGTTCGCGACCGACACGGTTAAATTTCATACATATGATGCGCACCAGGTCGACACGCTTCTCAAAGAAAAGAAGTTTGACGTGGTAGCGTGCTTCGAAACCATTGAACACCTTCAGGAACCGCTGACATTTTTAAAGGCGATCAAGAAGCTTCTGAATAAAGCGGCGGTTGTTGCAATAAGCTGCCCGAACGAGAAGAACGACTTCTCGAGTGACAACGACAACCCTTTTCATCTTGGGGCGTACACGTTCGACGAATTCAAAGCACTGACTGAGGGCGTTCTTGGAAAGGCGAATGGGTGGCTTTTCGGCACTCCTACGCAAGGGATGATCAATATTCCTGTTCATGACGCGCTGTCGCTGAAAGACAACGCACGGCTGCTGGATATTCTCGATGCCTCTCCTGTATCGTCTGCGTCAGTTATACCTCCCGCCGCGCATGTGGCCCCGTCTCAAGCGAACTGCTTTTATTTTGTGGGCTTGTGGGGTGTCGACCCCAAGACAACGTCCGTTATCTCTACACTTTCATACCCATCGTTCATATCTCCTTGGAAAAAAATCGAATTTCTCGAAGAATCATTAACTTCAAAGTCCGAGGCTATTGAAACTTTGAATAAACGGCTGAACGAACTTCGCTCGGAAGCCAGTCTTTACAAGACGAAGATATTAAAACTGGCGCGGGAGCTTGATGCCGAATTGCTTTACTCAGGCAATCACGACGCCGGACAGTCCGCAGTTGAAGCAATTCAGGGGTTAAAAGCCGAGGTCGAAATGTACCGCCGCTCCAAATTTGTTCGGATGGGCCGTAAAATCAATCGAATTTACGACGTGCCAGGCATCGGCCATGCATTGAGGGCAGCCCGCAAAGTTGCCACTATTTTTATGAGGTGAACTCATGCCAACTCCAATCAAGTATGACGTTTCGATAATTGTTAGCGTCCACAATGACTCTAAATACTTGGCCCGTACGATATGGTCATTCTCCGACGCGGCGACTTTTGCGGCGCAAGACGGCATTACCACTGAACTTGTTATTGTTCAGGATAACCCACACTCGTCTATCCCTCATGCTCTGGAGCAGTGCGACTTTTCTGCTTTCGCAAATGTTCAGAAAATTACAGTGTCAGTTGGCTCTCTGGGACCATGTCGTCAAGCGGGTATCGATGTAGCGGCAGGAAAGTATGTCGCACTTAGTGATGCAGACGACCTAATTTCCTACAATATGATTACCGACATGTACCGGCATGCAGAAAAGCATCGCGGCAAGGTCGTCCTTTTCCCTGACTGGTTGGTCGCTTTTGGTGGTCAGCATCATCTGTACAAAATGTACTCACTGGACGAAGTCAATGAGCTAGCCTTATTTGACCACCATCCATTTATTTCAAGGTCGTTTCTGGCCCGTCAACATGCTCAAGAAATACGGCTAGCCAACGTACCCATTAATGGTCCTTACGCTTACGAGGACTGGCATCACAACGCCAGCCTCGCTGCGAGCGGCTTTGAATTGATTGTCTGCCCCAACACTGTCTTCTTTTACCGGAAGAAAGGTGTCAGCATGCTGAACACCGTCAATTCATCATCCAGTAAAGTTATACCATTTTCGTCGTATTTTATCCCAGAGAGTTACATCGAGTTATGCAAATATGGGCATAAGAAATATAAAGAGTCGAAGGAAAACTGGGATTCCTCGGCAGAAAACCTTTACTCCGCCTTTATATCTTCAATATTTTTATTGGAATTGTGTTCTGCGGCGAACTTTATAGATCCGGCGATTGACATCCGCCACATAAAACCTTCGAATACATTCTCAAATCGAAAACATGATTTGACAGCTGGAGACGCATATTTTCAAATTTGTAAACTGCTTAAAGGAAAGCAGTTTACCGATGTCTTCATACTGCCCTTTTTTACGATAGGCGGAGCAGAGAAAGTAATTCTTGATATCATTGAAAATCTGTTGGCAATTGATCCCGCTAAGGAAGTTCTTTTTGTGTTCGGAATGGAACTGAGCGAGCACCAGTGGCTCGATAGATTGCCCGAGCAAGTTACAACGTGCGACATTGCCCATTTTTGCGGCACGGCAGCTGAAGAAACAGTTGATCTGGTAACTTTGCGGACGATACAGGCTTTCGCGCCGAGCGCGCATATCTATATCAAAAGCTCCCCCTACGGATATCGTTTCTGGGGTCGATATGGCAAGCTTCTATCGCATCACAAAAGTATACTTCTTCGATTTTGCGATGGCTCCTTTGAAATGCATTCACTACCTTTCATCGTGGGTTTCGACTTCAACTTTATTTCAGAATATGGCGAGACAATATCGCTCGTTCTCTCGGATAATAAATACATAAATGATGCAGATCGTGCACGTCTGCCATATTTGGCTGGGAAGCAAGATGTACTGTATTCCGTAGCCAACGAAGCTACTAATGGGGAAGAACTGGATAGCCGCTTTGAAAAACTCCATGATCGCATTATTTGGGCGTCACGCTTCGACCCTCAGAAGCGCCCCGAGTTGCTTCCACTCTTGGCAATCGCACTTGAATCGGAATTCCCTTCCGTAACACTGGAGGTCTGGGGTGCTGCTGTCTTGGGAACTGGAGACATTTCGCAACTACAAGCGCACCGCAATGTCGAAATTATGGGAACCTTTTCATCTTTTGCAGATATCCATTACCAGCGGTCTGATCTGTTCCTTTATACGTCGCGTTTCGACGGGATACCGACCGTCTTGCTTTCAGCGCTTGGAGCCGGAATGCCCGTCGTTGCCCCCAGGTTGGGTGGGATACCTGAGATCGTCATCGACGGAGAAACCGGCTTATTAGTTGATCCACACCTGTCGGATGAAGCGCTCATCCTAGCCTATATAGAAGCAATACGGAAAATTCGGAGCAGCGCATCGATCAGATCTTCTATGGGCAGGGCAGCTCTGAAGTTGATCAAAGAGCAACACTCCCGCCAGCGTTATCTGGATGTAATCAAACGGAATTTTTTCGCCTGAGGCCACCTGTAAACATTCAAATCGGATGTTGGACCAATGACGCTTGTACCAGGGATCGCTATCCAAGCCACAAATGAAGTTGCTTGTCGGGCTTTCGATCTTACACTCTATTCCAGCGACAACAGCTTGTTACGTAGGCACTCGTGAAGTTAATTTCCGTGAACGTAGCGCGTCGTCAAGGCATATCACCACGATAACGATTGATCGGTTCGATTGCGTGATAAATACTGGCTGTAAATGCCACCGCAACAATCACCTAATCCGATCAACAATACTTCGCGAGATATGAAAAGCCTTGCGGAGAACTGAATAAAGTATGGGCGTTTTTCTTAAACGCACGATTATAGCATTCATCATTCTGAGTATTTTTCGGCGTTCTAAAGCGCTCAATTGCCCCTGTAATTCGATAAGCCCCTCCGTACTGGTAGCCATGCGACACAAGCGTTGCAATTGAAGGGACTCGAATCTGGATAAGCCATGGGTCGTTTGATAAAGCCGAACCTGTCCCGGCCATTCTGAATAGGTTCTCGCCATCGAATTCTTCCTAACCCGGTAAAGACACGTCACCTTTGGGATAACTGCGATACGAAGCCCGCTGGCTATCACGTTGAGATAGAATGCCCAGTCTTCGTATTTTGCCTTAGACGCGGCGTTCCATCCCCCAATGCGCTTGGCATGAGAAACCCTGAAGCCAGAGTTTGCATGACCCAAATTGTTTTGCACTTGAGAGGTGACGAATCCGTCTCCGAGCGCACGGTAGATATACTGTCCCTTTGGAAGGTATTGATTGAAGTCTGCGCCAGCATCAAACGCAGCCAGATATGGAACCGCCGCTGCTGCCGACGGGTCACGGGTCAACGCGACAACTATGGTCTTAACCCAGTCATTCAGTGGGATATCATCTGAGTCAGCATTCAATATAAAATCCGTTTTACAGGCGGTCAAAGCCGTATTTCTCGCACCTGCCAGCCCACGATTGTGGGCGTGATCAAGGATTCTATACGGTATATTGAGATGCTTCTGAGCCGCCTCTGCCATCTCAATACGATTTTCAGTCAAAGACGCATCATTTACAATGATAATTTCGGTTGGGCGAAGAGACTGCTGATTGAGCGATTTCAACAAGTCAGTAAATTCGGCAATATCAGTATTATAGAATGGGATCATCACCGTCGAACTGGGACACTCGACTTCGGCTTTGTCGCTCTTCACATACTTAGTGGTATCTGCCACATCATTGCTACGACGCAGATCATCAATGAGCTCCGCAGCGATACGGCTCCTTTTACTGCTATCCCAATCGACCAATTCTCGAATTTTACAACGAAGGGCTTCTGTAGAGAGATCAGCTAGACATTCCTGCCACACTTCCGCTCGGAACATCTCCGGGATGCCCCCTGCGTTGCCGGTCAGAAGAGAACCGCCATTGCCGACAACATCATAGACAGCGAGAGGGAAGTTATCGCCGCGATATGGTTCAACAAACAAGCTATCGGACCTGCGCTCTCTTACATACGAAACAAGTTTCGCAAGATCAAAATCGGTATGCACCGTTAATTTGAAATGACGTTTGATAAACGCCTCGTTACGATAACCGCTAGTAGCTCCGCGCCCAATGAGTGTGACTTCCTCAATGCCCTTTGCCTTAAGATCCTTACAAAAGTTTTTGTCAAAGGATTCGCAAAAAAGGTCGAAACCCTTCATCGGCATAAATTTTCCAACAAAAACAATGCGTCTTATATTTGTAAATTCGAGGTTATCATTACTTATATTACCGTATTTATAAGGGCACATCAGAATCTTATTATCTTCGACAACTATTCCTGCTTGCTTGTAGAGATTACGCAAAAAGATCGACGGGAAAACGACTTGATCACTCAGTTCAATGCAAATCTTTTCCTTAACCGCATACTCCTGAGCATCCACCCCTAACCAAGCCTGATTTGCATTTTCCAGATAATGTTGGTTGCCGTGACAATGTGTGACAATTGTGAGTGTATCGGGAAGAATCCCCGCGCTTTTAGCTTGCGCAATGCGCATACCTATACCTAGATACTCCTGGAAGTGTATTTCCTTAAGATCAGGGCACATAAAAAGCAGCTGTTTGACAGCCTCAAGCAATATATCTGGGTGACCTATGTCGCCTATTCTCGATACATCGATCACATGTGCCGGGCTGAAAACGACGTCATTCTTCAACTTTACTTTGCTGTCAAAATCGAAAGTGGTGAGCACGACTGAATTGTCAGTCGAACGGTGCCAGTCCGCCACAAAAGTGCCGATACCACCGCTCGCGACCAACCCAGGATACTCAGTAGTGATCATCACCGACGACACACTTACGGAGGTAATACCATCGCGTGCCAACACTTCTCGATACGAAGAAGCGTCAAACAAGAATTCCGCAAGTATCGTGCTGCCTTGATCCTCTTGAGCATTCTCGAGAATATTATCTATCTGTGCTACATAGAAACCCGAAGCCGCAAGTAAGTTTCTAAGTTCTCCGCTGGTCCATTCTCGAATGTGGGCTGGATTATCTGGCTTACTCGTAAGTCGATGATTCGCCGACTGTGGACGGTTTGGTGTCGACAAGAAACAGCGATTACGGGTCGAAGCAGCCAATAGCAACCGGACTAGCGCTAAAAGCGGGCGCGGGTCGGGCAGATGTTCAATTATGTCGGCACACAAGATGATCGTCGGGACGCCGTCGCGATATCTTTCGGCAACGGATAATACGTCGTTCCACGATGTTAGGTCGCACTCAACACGAGTTGCGGCTGGATAGTTCGCCTTAGCAGCAAACAACACCCCCGCAGTGTCAACGGCAATAACCTCAAAATCGCCTTCCGCAAAAAGGTTCTTGACCGTGAGAGCGCTGCCACAACCAATGTCTATTATCCGCCGCGCACCAGAAGCATCGGCGTATCGCTTTGCAGAAAGATACGCATCTGGTTGCCTTTCAGTATCTACATCCATATCGTCAATGAATATATCATTCAACGCACGAGCTTGCGCGTTTACCCCAAAATTCCATTGCGGGGTTGAGATATACTGGTGTGGAATACTGCTGTGCTCCAAAGACCTTGGGTTAACTTCTTTTGGAGCAGACATCAAAAACCATCCGAACTCATAAGACCTCTAAAGACAACTCACGGTGGCGCTTATACCATCTCTCAGATCAACATTTGGATGCCAGTCTAGTTCATTTCTTACTAACGATATATCAAGAACACTTTTTCTAACGTCGAATATTCTACCTGGAAGCGGGTTTCTTTTCGCTTTCACGCTCATCGCGTTCTCGACAAGGGAAATAATCTCATTAACACTCTTCCCTTCTCCACTGCCAATATTGAAAATCTTGTGGCTGCCTTTGTAGGCTATCGCCGACTCCATCGCCCGGACGGCATCTCCGATGTAAACGTAGTCTCTCTGCGTTTCACCGTCGCCATAGACATCGACTGCACGGCCATTTTTTATCGCATCAATCACAGCCGCTATCAGCCCAACCCCTTTGGCCACTGGTTGCAACGGCCCATAGGGATTAGACAACCGAAGGATCAGATAATCCAGCTGTCTTGTATATGAAAATACCCGAAGATAATTCTCAATTAGAAGTTTATGAGCACCATAGGCGTTCATTGGTATTGTAGGATCACTCTCGCGTGAAGCTACCATACCATTATCACCATATACTGTGCCACCAGAGCTTACAAATATAACTTTCTTTACGCTTGCTTCCGCGCACAAGTCTAATAGAGAAATTGTGGGGTTAATGGTTCGAACAATATCCCCCGCTATATCAAAATTCACCTTCGGGGGATTAGTGCCGTGAACTAAATGAAAAACATAATCCTGATCAACGAGCGCTCGCTTAATTTGCTCAGCGTCAGAAAAATCTCCGCGCAGGAATTCGATATCGGGATGCAACGCCGTTGATGCAGTCCTTCCGAATGAGAATACCTTGTAACCAGCACTCAACAACTGATTACAGAGATGCGTACCTACGAAGCCAGTACCACCCAGCACCAATACTCTTTGCTCAGACAAGGCCATCTCCTCGCGCTGTGATCGGACTAATTGAAAGACCCCAATCTGTCAAACGTGACGAATCCTTGAGATCGATTTGACGCAGACCTCCAAAAAAAGGGTCTGTAGTACAACACTGGACATGCCGCCTGAAAACAATATTCACTTCTGATAGGAAGACATTATGATTCTACAAATCATTCGATGCGTGAGTGTGTAGCCACTCTCGAACTAGACCTTCAATCTTCTGCTGCGCAGCCGCGATCATTGGGGTGTAGCGTTCGTTTTCAAATCCCCATAAAGTGGACGTAGCGTCCTCCTTGTGTCCAGCTATAAATGGCAAAGCCACAACGACCCGGAGACCTTCCTGACGCTCAAGGTAACGGTCAATCGTGTTGGTGACAGCATCAGTATTCAGCGGATTCCATTTTGAGATTATTTCTAAAGCACTTTTATTATATATGTTGAATACAGTGCTAGTCATTTTGTCGATAGTAACGTAGGTACGATCGCCAAATTGATCAACGGAGATGATTTTCGCGTCCGGATGAACATCGGCCATCAGGCCAGAAAAGATATCCCAATTTGATCCGCGCTTATTAAGGTATTCATTTATCTCGCACAGGGTTTTATTGAAATTTCCAGGCAGCTCCACGTCATCTTCGATGACGGTCAGCCTGTCCACCTCGTTCGCGACCGCATAGCGCGATAAGGCATTGAAGCTACATCCACAACCAATCCAACCTGCACTATGGCGAATCCCGTCAAACAACTCGCAACCATCCGGCAGCGATTGGGCTATCGCCCTGCGCCGTTCTATAGTTTCGGGCAACGAAAGAGCGAAGAAGTCACTTTTCTGCGCAACATATATCGGATGTTCTAGAATGACGTTAGCCGCAACAACTCCAATAGCCACCAAAAAGCGGTCCATCATAAAATTGAAGCGTGCCGCACTGACTGAAACAGCGACTTCGAGAGTTTTGCTCTTCGTCGCCAAATTGTGAAGCATCTCCGACGCCGAGGTCATCATGCTCTCGACAGACCCCTCATCGAAGAATTTCACTGCACCTTCGAGTTCAGGATATTCATCCTGATCCATTGTGCCTTCAGAGAGAACAGGGACACCCAAAGAAATGCACTCGCATATCCGGGGCATTTCCAACAACGCTCCGTCATAATAATGAATATTTACAACAATCTTTGATTGTTGTATTACGTCGTATAGTTCTCTACCAAACAAATCGTTGCATATTTTTACACTATACTTCTCTTTCAATCTATCAAGAAAACTACTTCTTCGTTCGCTGCTTGAACTGTCACCATAAAACACAAAATCATATTTTTTTGGCTTTGTGTTATATTCAAAATCCTCGGCCAGCGAAGCACCGATTGGCAAATAATGTACTTTTGGGTATTTCAGACCGTTCTTGGCTAAAAAATCGACGTTCGTTAGAGAATATTCGAGCACCCACAGAGAATCTGCGAGAATTTTCTTATATTGCGCCGTGAACCATCTTGAACTTACCGATTGCTCAAGCTGGAAGATGACCCGTTTGTTTGCTGGCGGGAGACGCCCGAACATCTGCGCGCAAAGAACAATATAAAAATCATGGTCGAAACTCTTCATCGAGCCCGTAACGATTTCGCTTTCGATTCCGTGACTTGCTAAGCGTTCCGATATAGCCCGCGCTATAAAAAGGGTGTGTGGCGTGCAGACAATGCCCCAAACGATGCCACTTTCGTGCGCGAGGCGTTTACGCAGCTTCACATAATTAAATTCGCGCCCGTACCATTTCAGGCGACGTAACAACCCTGAAACATCCCCCTTGGCCAAATAGCGTAGCGCATTGGTCAACTGCCTGAAGCGGCTGGCTAATTTTGGCATGGCTGTTCAATACCTTACAATAATAACGACGAACTCGCATGAGTAAGAAGCCAATTATATCATTGGTTTCTGAAACGCGCTTTCCATGCGACTTTCATGCGAGCCGCTTAGACTTGCGTCATTCACCAAAATATGCAGCCAGTACATCATTAGGCGGCCCGTCCATTTTCACCCGCCCATGTTCCAGCCAGATTACTCTGTTGCAGTTCTTGGTCATCAGATCTTTTGAATGACTGGCAAGAACGAGAATCTTCGTAGAGTCCACGAGCTCACGCATACGTATATTGGCGCGCTCTTTAAAATCCTCATCACCAGTCGAAAGCCATTCATCCATGATCAGGATTTCAGGACGAACAGCCGTTGATGTCGCAAAAGCCAATCTTAACTGCATACCCGACGAATATGTACGGAATGGAACATCCAAGAATTCTCCGAGACCAGAAAAATCGGCAATCTGGTCAAATTTCTCGGCAATTTCTTCGGGCGGCATTCCCATCATCGCCGAGCGCAGACGGATATTTTCTCGTCCTGTCGCATCTGGATCTATTCCTAGATTGATATTGATCAACGATACACAGTGGCCATTAATGACCGAACTTCCATGTGTCGGGGTATAGATGCCCGACAAGACACGAAGCAACGTGGTCTTACCCGATCCGTTATGGCCGATCAACCCAACCCGATCTCCGTCCCTGAACGTCATAGAGACATCATCAAGCCCCCGCACAATCACCAGACGGTCACTGCGTCGTTCGATTTTTCCGCCTGTAGCGATGCTGAGAACTCTGTTTTTGAGTGAGCGGCTAGTCGAATTATAGATCGGAAATTCGACACTAACATTCTGAAGTTGAATTAAACTCATTTTCTACAACCAATACGCTACGCGCCAGCGATATCGCCCAAAGAACAGAATCGCAACGATCCAACCAATTATTGCGCACGCAAACCCGAACGTCCAATCAAGCAGAGATGGCGGAGAACCGAAGAGCGGAGCACGAACAAGTTCGATAAAGTGATAGAAGGGGTTCAAATCGATAAACGCTCGGGAAACGTGGTCCGGTAATATCTTCACCATCCACATGATCGGCGTCGCATAAAACAACACTTGCAGAATGTTCGTAACCACTTGGGTCATGTCGCGAAATCTCGCGCATAGAATCGCGAGAATGAGCATCATCCAAGATAAATTGATGCACAAGACTATAAAACCTGGAATTGCCCAAAGCACATTCACACTGATCATTCGACCGAGAATAAGAAGAAGAACAGGAAAAATGACAATATTATGAGCGAATATTATTATATTTCTCCAAACCGCACGCATAACATGTGTAAACAACGGCATGCGAACTTGTAGGATTATTCCGTCGGAAGACGTAAATGTCGTACATCCCTCATTCAAGCAAGTCGAGATAAAGCCCCACGTGATGACGCCAGCGCACAGATACGGCAGAAACTCACGCATCTCGCTTTGGAAGAGCGTTCCGAAAATCAAACCTAGCGCGCCGATAAACACAGCCATGTTCAACGTTAGCCAAAAAGCGCCTACCCTGGAGCGCCGATAACGTTGTGCAACATCTTGCCAGCCGAAAATTAAAGCCAAGCGATATTTGGACAGAGCTTCCGAAATGTCGCCAATGGCGACTTTAGCTCCTTTGGTTGGCTCTGCCACCACAACGTCGTGCGACACGACGGCCCTAGTCATCTCAATACTCATGGGTTCTTCCGGGCCAATCCGATATTTGTCACGAATGCCACCTTCTTGAATAAATCTAAACAACTCTCTTATGCGTAATTGAAGAAATATAGCTGCTAAGTCAACTCCGTCGTCACCCGCGAATACGGCGCATTTAGGACCCGCTCGTTATGGTAGGATATCACCGAGTATGATCTGTCATATTGGCTAGCATACACCGTTCTCTCGCAGTCGGGAGAATATTGGACCAAAACCCATACGTTTGGTGAGGGCCAAAGCTGCCATTAAGCTGAACCCAGACGACAATCAGCTTATACGATTTTTAATACAGGATGACGAGAACCAAAAGGTGTCCCGGCATCTATCAGAAGGATCTGGGAAAACGCGAGCAGCAGCTAAAAGCGTTTGATTTTTCCATCAAGTAGTGGCTGGGGCGCCTGGATTCGAACCAGGGAATGCCGGTACCAAAAACCGGTGCCTTACCGCTTGGCTACGCCCCAACAAATCAAACCGAAGCAATCGGTTGCGCGGCCTTATAGCCGCTTCATTTCGCAAGCGCAATCGCCTAATCGCGAAATCCTCGCTCATGCTCAAACTACCAGTTCGAACGTCACAATCACTTTATTGGCTTACGTCTTTCACCGGCAATACAAGCGGGGATTTGCGCGGACGCGTAAAGCTGATAATTCCTGTAACAGCTTCATTTGCCGTCGGTATCCCTATGCTTTTTTTAGCAATCTCTTCTGTATTCAGTGCAGTCCTCTGCGTTCTGGGTCTTGTGATCCTTTCTCGTCTTCTGCCCGCGACATTTCTGGCTGCGCGGATGAATTCGCGTTCGAACCACACAGTTGCGGCAAGACAGATTGGTGGATTGGCTCTGATACCGGCGACGCTTGCTACTTTGCTGATTTTCGGGGCCGATCTTGAAATTGCCAACAGGCTGTTGCTCTGCCTTGTTGGTGCATCGACCTTGCTGTGGATTATCGGCGGGCTGGACGACCGCTATGAGTTGTCCGAGATCATTCGACTCGGATCGCAGCTGCTGGCTGCCTGCCTCGTGCTTTATGGCCTGGGACCTGACTTCCGGCTTCTAGCGGATGTGCTGCCCCATTGGCTGGAAGCTGTGTTGATCGTATTTGCGCTTCTGATCGCCATCAATGTCACGAACTTTATGGACGGCCTCGATCTGATGACTGTCGCGGGGCTCGGGCTACCGCTGGCGGGTATCGCTCTGCTGGCGGCGCTTGGCCTTGCAGGCATGGAAAGCGGCGGTTTGAGCGCGGCCACTGCGGGAGGCCTGCTTGTCTTCGCATTTTTCAACCGCCCCCCTGCTCGCGTTTTTCTCGGCGATTCAGGAAGCTTGCCTCTTGGTCTGATGACTGGCACGGCCCTGCTTGTGCTGGCGCGCGAGACTCACATCGTCGTGGCATTGATTTTGCCGCTTTATTATATTCTCGATGCTGGCTCGACCATTATCATGCGTCTCGGCCAAGGCGAGAATATCCTTAAAGCGCATTCGAAACATGCTTATCAGGTCGCCAAACGCGCGGGCTGGAGCGTCCTGAAGGTCGTCGGCCATGTGGCGCTGCTCAACCTTGTCCTGATTGCCTGCGCCATCGCGCTGCTGGCGCTTGACCATCTCCTCACGCGTGTGGCTTTTCTGCTCGTTGCAGTGGTTGCAACGCTGGTGCTGCTTTTGGATTTCCGGGGGCGCTTCAGGAAGCTATGACGCTGAAGAGAACCTTGCGAACAGCGTCCAGATCGCCGCTCTCCATGGCCTTCTCAAGGCGCTGAAGGCTCTCCGGCACATTGATGGCAGCCTTGTTTCCCTTAGGTGCACGCATGATCTTCGGATGCCGTGTGGATTGCGCCTGGGACGGATCGTAGAAGAGCTCTTCATACATCTTCTCGCCTTCGCGGATGCCGGTCACTTCTATGGCGATATCGCCGCTTGGATTCTCCGCATTGCGCACGGTCAAACCGGCGAGCAGGATCATATTTTCAGCCAGATCGCGGATTTTGACCGGTTCGCCCATTTCCAGCAGTACTGTGTCGCCAGATTCGGCTATCGCGCCTGACTGGACGATCAGTTCCGCAGCTTCCTTGATCGACATGAAATAACGCGTCATGTCTTCATGGGTCAGTGTAATCGGACCGCCATTGGCGATCTGCTCGCGGAAAAGCGGCACGACCGAGCCATTCGACCCAAGCACATTGCCGAAACGGACCGAATAGAATGCCTGTTCCTTGCCTGCCTGTGCGGCCAGCAGGCCATAATAGTATACGACAAGCTCGGCCCAGCGCTTGGTCGCGCCCATGACATTCGTTGGCCGAACCGCCTTGTCAGATGAAATGAGCACCATACGTTCGACATCGGTTGCAAGTGCGGCTTCCGCCATGTCCAGCGTACCGAACACATTGTTGCAAATTCCGATCATCGGATTTTTTTCGACCAACGGCACATGCTTGTAGGCTGCACAGTGATAAACCGTATCGATGCGGTTATCGCGCAGCGCTTGCTCGACATATGTGCGATCGCGCACCGACCCCAGCACCGGCACGATCTGGCAGGAGGCGAGCTCACGCAGCTGACGCTCGATCTGATAAAGCGCAAACTCGCTCGATTCAAAAAGCACCAGACATTCGGGATTCCACTGCACGATAGTCCTGCAAAGCTCACTGCCGATGGAGCCCCCTGCGCCCGTGACTATGATACGGCGACCTTCGACTACTTCGCGCAGCAGTTCCGCGTCTGGTGGCACCGGCGAACGTCCGAGAAGGTCATCGATCTCGATATTGCGCAATGCCGATACAAGATATTTGCCTGCGCTCAGATCGGCAATCGGTGGTAAAATACGCGTATTGACCGGAAGCCGGCCAAGCAGACGCGCAAAATCTTGGCGCTGTTTTTGGTCCAGCGAGGGCTCAGACACCAGCACCTGCTTGACGCCGTAATTTTCGATGAGGCCGGGGATTTCTTCAGCTCCGTAGACGCGCAGGCCGATAATGTCCATGCCCTTGAGCTGCCCGTCCGGATCGACAAAGCCAACGACCATCGTATCGCTGTGGCTACGCAGTGCCGTTGCCAGCTGGCGCGCAGGTTCTCCGACGCCGACAATCAAGGCCGAGCTGCTAAAAGTCCTGCCGGTTTCGGCACTACGCAGCAGCCACTTCGCGCCGAAACGGCTGGCCGTAATCAGCACCGTACTCAACAGCCAGTAGAGAAGCGGCACGGAACGCGGAAGACCCGCATTGCCGTAAAGCTCCATCAGAAAGACCAGCGCGACCCAGAAAAGAGCCGCCACGGCGGTCGCCTGAAAGATCGGCCAGATGGCGCGTTCTGCCAGATAGCGGATGATCGCGCGATAAAGTCCAAACCGGATGAAAACCGGAACGGTCAAAAGTGGTGCAATGATAATCAGAAAAAGCTGTGCCTTGCTGGGGGTGAAAACAAAGCCCAGACGGATAACAAATGCCAGGTACGCACTGAGCAACAGCAGGACGCAATCGCTCAGCATCAAAATAATCTGCTTGGTCAGTCGTGGCAAAAGCGCCAGCCTTTGCCAAGGATATCTCAAACTCATACGCGCATTATCCTGCTCTCAAGACAGAGCGAAACAACTACCGCTCCTGTCAGCAGCAAAAAACTCTCTTTTTACCCGACGGATGAAGCCCTTAGCATTATTCCGCAACTGTTAGCATGAGTCCGCGAGGGGAACCATATGAATTGAGCCTCTATAAGACTAACGAACATGTTTCGGGCCGTTAAAGTGCGAGTGCGGCGTAAAAGCGTCAGAAATTGGCAATCCGTCTGGAAAATCCCGGTTTTCCAGACAGATAATCCGAAACCCACTCAGGAAATCAGGATGCCTGTCCTGAGGCTGCGCCACGCGCTGCCGTCGGAATAAGCAAGCTGCGCGCCCGCCGACGCGTCCGTCACGTAGATCAAGGCGCCGGCTCCGTGATTCGCAGCGACAGGCAGCGTGAGTTTTGAATAGGATGCAGGCCGGATCGGCCCATCAACATCGAGACGCGTCATGGGCGTATTGGCTCCAATAGCGACATTGCCCGTCGCCCGATCTACTCGCATGGCCTGACGCCATGTACCCAGATCGTCACTCACCTTGACGGTGAAATCGCTGCTGCCGTTCAGGCCCATTTCGGCATAGCCGGTCCAGTTGGTCTGGAAGAGAAGGCTCGCCGTGTCGGTCGCCGCCTGCTTGTTGACCTTGATCTGATGCCCCGCGCCTGCATTGTTGAACAGGCTTGCCGCAGCCGAAAGCGAAAAACGATTAACCGCATCCGCTGTCGCCTGAATGCCCAGCATATATACCGATAAATTGTCCGGCACGCCACCGCTGGCCAGGTTCCACAGCGTCCCATCGAAGACCAGAAGCTTCGCTTCCGCCTCGATATAGGCCTGCCACCCGATGGCGGGCTGGATGAACAGCCAGCCATCGTCGATGTAGGAGGCGATTGCTCCGGCCTTGCCGGACCACGCGCCCGTAGCAGACGACGCCACGATATAGCGTGCGCCGGCAGATGGCGTTGTCGGCGGAGTGGTCAGCGTGCGCGACTTCACGCTCAGATTCACGAACGCATCCAGCAGCCGCAAGGCTTCATTATGCGTAACGTGCTTCTGCGACTGGCTGGGCAGAATATAGGGAAGTTTCAGATTGGGTGTTTCGTCCATGTTCGGCTCCTCGCGTTTGGTTACGAGGAGTCTAGTCTTTCCGAGCAGCGCGGGGATAAGTGCGGATCAACTGCCGCGATAGGTTGAATATGACCATGGGCTGACGAGCAGCGGCACGTGATAATGACCGTCCACATCCGCCACGGCGAAGCGGATCGGAATGAGATCAAGGAAAGGCGGATTGGCCTGATCGGCACCGCGCCCTTCAAAATACTCGGCCACATGAAATTGCAGCTCGTAAATGCCGACCTGCATTTCGTCACCCGTCAGCAGCGGCGCATCAGTGCGGCCGTCCAGATTGGTGACAACGCGCTTGATCAGTTCCGGTGCGCCCTTGGTCATCCGATAGAGTTCGATGCGCATCGCCGCAGCCGGGCTGCCATGCGCTGTGTCGAGAACGTGCGTGGAAAGTCTACCCATGTTACCTCTTACCTTGCTCTCAGCTCAGGCTGGTTTGGCCGACTGGATGCGGTAAACGACATCCGGGAAGAAATATTCTTCCAGATTGTCCTCCTTGCCAGCACGGTCGACAATGAGAAAATCCGATTTCTGCTCAAGCGCCAGAAGCGGATGGTGCCAGACATTCTTGAGATAATTGACGCCCTGATCGCCCTTGGCAAAGAAAACACGCGGACGGGCGGGCTCGCCATCGGCGTCTTCAGCCACGACGACGAGAAACGGACGCCGTTCCAGCGGGATGAAAGCCTGCGAGCCGAAGGGATGCCGCTCCATCATGACGATATCGATGGGCGCTTCAAAAGACTGGCCGCGGAAAATATTGATCAGCACGCGCGCTTCCGTGCCTTCCGCCTCAACCCGCGCCAAATCGTGAAATCGCTCGGTGGAACCATTGTTGATGAGACGCCGCTCCGCGCCTTCCACCTCGATGACATCGCCGAATGGCGCGAATGCCTGCCTGGTCAGCGGCTCTACCGCGAGCGTCTCAACCTTCACCTTCGCCTCCCGAAAAACAGTACAGGAGGATGACAAAGCGTTGTCCAGCGTCACTTGTCAATCGCGAAGCAGTTTCAACGAGATATGAATAAAGGCCGAGCGCCGTCCGGCATCTACAGCCATGGTGAACATAAGCCCGGCATTAGTGTGCGGGGGCGCGTTTCACTTTTTCTTTGAAAAGCCGTAGAGCGCTGAGAAACCCAAGAGCGCAACCGCCTGCACCGCCATGATCATATAGATGAAATCGACTTTCACCCCGGCGGCAATTGCAACCAGTGCTGCGCCGATCAGGCTGAGCGAAATGAAGGAGAATATTCGGGCGAGTTGTTTGGTTTGACGAGATTCGGCGGCGAGCGATGCGGTAGCGACGCGTGACTTGGCTCTGTGCGGCATATCCAACTCCTAACCGTGATGAATACGATTCCGAATTCCGAACGCACGACCCTCTGACGTCAATTCTTGACGTTGCAGTGTCTGAATCAAAAAACGATAGGCCGTGGTGAAAATGGTGATTTCGAGGACCGGAGCGCAGCGTACTTAAAGGTACGTGAGCACCGGAAGCACAGAAATTGCCATTTGCAGATCGGCATGGCGACTTTTGGATCAGACACTCAGGCAGTTAACGTTTGAAATCCTACTATATAAGGCCTATGCCGTTTCGACAATAACACCAGTGATGAAATGGAAGAGACTTCCATGGCGCTCGTTTTCGACAGCAGTTTCTCTCCTGAATATGGGAAGCCGGTTGCGCTAAGTAAAGGGATTGTCCGCGTGACGGCCAACAATCCGAGCGCCTTTACCTTTCACGGCACCAACAGCTATATCGTCGGCCAGGACACGCTGGCGATCATCGATCCGGGTCCGGTCGACGAGGCCCATTATCAAGCCCTGCTTGCCGCCATTGCCGGACGCCCTGTCAGCCATATTTTTGTCAGCCACACGCATCGCGATCATTCGCCTTTGGCCGAGCGCCTTAAGAACCAGCTTGGCGCGCAGACGGTTGCCGAAGGCCCGCACCGGCCTGCCCGCCCCTATCATGAGGGTGAAGTGAACGTGCTTGAGGCAAGCGCCGACACGGATTTCGTGCCCGATATCGTGCTTGCCGATGGGGAAATCGTGGAAGGCGATGGCTGGGCGCTGGAAGGCCTGCACACGCCGGGCCATGCCGCGAACCATATGGCATTTGGGTTGAAAGGCACGGATATCCTGTTTTCGGCCGATCATGTGATGGCCTGGGCGACGTCCATCGTCGCGCCGCCGGACGGCTCGATGAGCGATTATATGGCTTCGCTTGAAAAACTGCTGGCCCGTGACGACCACGTCTATCTGCCCGGCCATGGCGGGGCGGTGACCAAGCCCGCCGCCTTTGTGCGCGGATTGCGTGCGCACCGCAAAATGCGCGAACGCGCGGTTTTCCAGCGGATCACGCAAGGCGACCGCACCATAGGCGACATGGTCAAGGCGATTTATCGCGATACCGATCCGCGCCTGCATGGCGCAGCAGCGCTGTCAGTACTGGCGCATCTGGAAGATCTGGTCGGGCGCGGCGAAATCGTAACCGAAGGCAATCCATCACTCGAAAGCATCTACCAGCCTGCATAGACCGCATTATTCGACGTCGGCGGGCGCCTTGTTCACTTCGCCTTCCAGGCTACCAAGAAAATCGGTGATGAAGGCCGCGTTGAGCCCCATGTCGCGCTTGCCATAACGTGAGAGCGAACGGATATCGACATAGGTGGTTTCACCTTCATCCAGCAGCCGGATGACGATATCGCTCTTGAGGCCGAGAACGAAACTATGCGCCGTCGCGACAAAGCGGGTAGCGCCTTCCTCGGGCGATGGCGCATCGTTGACGATCACCTGCCAGCCGAAACTCTTCAACACGGTCTGCACGCCCTGCGCCACGCGGTCAGGTGCTGCCTCGTAGCGGCGGCCCAGCACATCGGGATAGGCGGTGAGCTGTGTCAGCGCATCGCCGCTGATTGTCGGCGTCAGCGGGTTCATCCATTGCTGGCGGGCGGGCATGTCGGTGGGAAATTGCGGCGGCGTGTCGAAATCGGTCGAAATATCATAGAGCGCTGGCGAGCTGATCCAGAGAATGCCCAGCAGGCCAAGCGGCGCCAGCACGATGCAGGCAAACACACACGCCGTGAACGACCGCGCCCCGCCCTTGTCGCCATTGACCCAGAGATTGCGAAAACCCTTGGCTGCGCAGATCAGCGCCAGCAGGGCCAGAGCGCCACTCAGCCCCGCGGCAAGGACGAAATCGGGCGTTTCAAGCTTCCAGAAGCGGTGCAGCAGAAAGGACAGCCCCAGCAGCACGGCGGCGAAGACCCCGAACCGCAAGGCCCAGACCGCAGAACGCGACTGCCGCCGCTGATAGCGAAGTTTTCTCATCCAGAGTCCCAGAAGCACATTCCGAAAAATGCAAAGCACTTTCGGCAGAATCCCAAAACGGCCACAACATTCAGCCACGCTTATGAATAGCAGAGAGATTTGAACCCGGCAAAACATCCAGCTGCGCAGTTTTGCATAATCAGATTTACTGCCGGAAAAGCACACGTATTGCGCGATGCTAGCACCTTAAAAACGCATGAAGTGTGAGCCATTTATGGATCACTATTGCCGCCTAACAGAAAAAAGCGAGGTAAATCAATCAAAAGGGCATTGCAGCAACTTCTAATGAAGGGCATGATCAATTATTAGGGGGCTTTTTTCGGATTCGTCGGAGAGGACGGAATGAACCACGCGCCTGAAAACAGTGCCAACGGGATTGGCACCACAACCCGGTCGGGCAGCGCCGAAGAAAGCGCCCAGACGGGTCTCGAAGCGAGCACGATGACGCTCGAAGCCGTCGAGTTGGAATTTGCGCTTGGCGCGATTGATGTGCTGATCGAAGGGTTCGATGCAGCTCTTGCCCAGGCCGCAGAACGTGTCGGCGGCGAAGTTCTTTTCAACATGCCGGCGCTCGACACAAGCGAAGCCCAGCGCATCGGGGCAATCGCCATTGCGGGACAGCCGCAGGATCAGGTGATTTTCGTCACGCTGCGCAATGACGGCACAACCCTGTCAGTCGAACCGCCAAAAGGCGAGAATGCGCTTTTCGAAAGCCTCGGCCGCAACTACGCCGCCGTCATGAAAAGCCTGTCGCCGAAGGCACAGACGAACGGCGCGTGATCATTTCGGCGGGGTGGATTTTTTGACGCCCGGAACACCCGCCTGAAGATTATGTTCAGGCACCGGGTTTAGCGTCATCGATGTTTCGACATCGCGCAGCAGCACGAATTTCATACCCTTGGCCTTCAGCGCCACTATGCCTTTGGCGACGCCCTCGCCCGCCGAGCGTGTCGGCTGATTGATATGCGAGATGATGACATCGCCGTCGCGCGCCGCTGAAATGCGCCGCGCCACCGTTGGTGCCAGCAGCGATGCGCCCTGATCACCATTCAGCGAATAACCGCCGATCTTGTAGCCAAGGCTTGTGGCCAGTGCCACGGCATCTGTTGAATAGCGAGCTGTGGCGTCACGATAGAATTGCGGCTTTGGCGCACCAGCGCCAACAATGGCCGTCGAACCGCCCTCGATCTCCGAGCGGACGGCATCCAGCGACCCGGCGGTCTTGATGCCATACATGGTCGGCACATTGGTAAGAGCGGGAACATGCATCGCGCCGTGATCCTCAATCGCGAACAGATCAGGATTGGCCTTCATGACCGCGAATGCTTCAGTGTTCTGTTTCAACCAGCGCCCGGTCACAAAAATCGTGGCGGGAATGCGCTCCTTGACCAGCGTATCGAGAATACGGTGATCCGTCTTGCCCATACAGGCATCCAGCGTCAGCGCCACCTGCGGCGTTGCAGCCCCGCCCCGCGCTATGCGCAGCTGCGGTTCGACAATACGAATCTTTTCCGGCTTTGCCGCATCCTGCGGTGAAACCTCGACAGCGCCTGCCGCGCTGCACGTGAAAACAAGCGCGGCCCCCGCCGCAGAAATGAAACGACGCATGGCCCGTTCTTCTGAAAGTGTAAATTTCGAAGGATTTTAATATTGCGGGCAAAATTGTCCAGTGCGTCGATCCGATTGAATCGGAACGGCATTCTAACCGTTTGTTTTCTTGATATTTTTACTGATAACGCAGGCGCGTAAACCAGCCCGTCAGGCTGATTTCCCACTGATTTTGCCGCAAAAGCGCCCCTATTTCTCCCGGGCGCTTTCTATGACGTTACGCCTTACGCACGGCTGCCTGTGCGGCGGCGAGCCGCGCAATCGGCACGCGGAACGGCGAGCAGGAGACATAATCGAGCCCGGTTTTTTCGCAGAAGGCAATCGACGACGGGTCACCGCCATGCTCGCCGCAAATGCCAAGCTTGATCTTGTCGCGCGTCTTGCGTCCGCGTTCTGCAGCAATCTGCACCAGTTCGCCCACGCCATCCACATCGAGCGACACGAACGGATCCTGCTCCACAACACCGCGTTGCTGGTAGGTGGTGAGGAAGCCTGCCGCATCATCACGCGAAATGCCGAAAGTGGTCTGGGTCAGGTCGTTGGTGCCGAACGAGAAGAACTCCGCCGTTTCGGCGATTTCCGCTGCCCGCAGAGCGGCACGCGGCAGTTCGATCATCGTGCCGACCATATAGTCGATCTTGACGCCCGCTTCCTTCATGACGTCCTGCGCCACGGCATCAATGCGCCCCTTGACGAAATCCAGTTCCGCCTTGAGGCCGACTAGCGGCACCATGACTTCCGGCACCACCGGCTCGCCGGTCTTCTTGCCTGCAACAACTGCAGCCTCGAAAATCGCCCGCGCCTGCATTTCCGCAATTTCCGGATAGGAAATTGCCAGACGGCAGCCGCGATGGCCGAGCATCGGGTTGAACTCATGCAGGCTTTCGGCGCGCTCGCGCAGCTTTGCCGCGTCCACGCCCATGGAACTTGCGACTTCCGCCACTTCCTCATCCGTATGCGGCAGGAATTCATGCAGCGGCGGATCGAGCAGGCGGATCGTGACTGGCAGGCCCTTCATGATTTCGAACAGCTCGGCAAAGTCCGAACGCTGCATCGGCAGAAGCTTGGTCAGCGCTGCGCGACGGCCCTCTTCATTATCCGAGAGGATCATTTCGCGCATCGCAACGATGCGGCTTCCCTCGAAGAACATATGCTCGGTACGGCACAGGCCAATGCCTTCCGCACCGAAAGACCGTGCTGTGCGGGCGTCCGCCGGTGTTTCCGCATTGGCACGCACTTTCATGCGGCGCTGGCGGTCGGCCCATTCCATCAGCTGGCCGAAGTCACCGGAAAGCTCTGGTTGGAGCATGGCAACAGCACCCTTCAGCACCTGCCCGCTGGAACCGTCGATGGTGACGATATCGCCCTTCTTGAAGGTCTGTCCGGCTGCCAGCATGGTGCCATTGCGATAATCGACGCGCAACGATCCTGCACCCGAAACGCAAGGCTTGCCCATGCCACGCGCCACGACCGCCGCATGGCTGGTCATGCCGCCGCGTGTCGTCAGAATGCCTTCTGCCGCATGCATGCCGTGAATGTCTTCCGGGCTGGTTTCGATACGAACCAGAATGACCTTGCGGCCTTCCGATTTTGCCTGTTCGGCATCTTCCGACGAGAAGACGATCTCACCCGTCGCAGCGCCCGGAGAGGCAGGCAGGCCCTGACCGACGATCTGGCGCTCGGCGCGGGGATCGATGGTCGGATGCAACAGCTGGTCCAGGGCTGCCGGGTCGATGCGCAGCACGGCTTCTTCTTCGGTAATCAGCCCTTCACCAGCCATTTCGACCGCCATTTTCAGAGCGGCCTTGGCAGTGCGCTTGCCCGAACGGGTCTGGAGCATCCAGAGCTTACCGCGCTCGATGGTGAATTCCAGATCCTGCATGTCGCGATAGTGCTGTTCCAGCCTGTCGGCGACTTTCAGGAATTCGCCAAAAGCTTCCGGCATCACCTTTTCAAGCGACGGCTTGTCGGAACCGGCAGCGATACGCGCTTCTTCGGTGATGTTCTGTGGCGTACGTATGCCCGCCACCACGTCTTCGCCCTGTGCATTGACGAGGAATTCGCCGTAAAGCTTCTTCTCGCCGGTCGAGGGATTGCGGGTGAAGGCGACGCCCGTGGCGGAGGTCTCGCCCATATTGCCGAACACCATGGCCTGCACATTGACCGCCGTGCCCCAGGCCGCCGGAATGTTGTGCAAACGGCGATAGGTGATGGCGCGCGCATTCATCCAGCTGGAGAAAACAGCGCCGATGGCGCCCCAAAGCTGCTCATGCGGATCCTGCGGGAAAGGCTGGCCCAGCTCTTCCTCGACCTTGGCCTTGTAGAGCGAAATCACGTCTTTCCAGTCTTCAGCCGTCAGCGCGGTATCGACATCGACGGCCAGATCGTCCTTCTTGTCTTCAAGAATTTCTTCGAAGAAGCCATGATCGACGCCCAGCACCACATCCGAATACATCTGGATGAAACGACGGTAGCTGTCATAGGCAAAACGCTCGTCACCGGCTTCCCGGGCGATGGCCTGCACCGTTTCATCATTGAGGCCGAGATTGAGCACCGTATCCATCATGCCGGGCATGGAAGCCCGCGCGCCGGAACGAACCGATACCAGCAGCGGCTTGTCGGCATCGCCGAAATTGCGGCCAGTCACCCTGGCGATATGGACAAGCGCCGCACGCACCTGCTCGTCCAGTTCGGAGGGGTAATTGCGATCGTGGTCGTAATAATATGTGCAGACTTCGGTGGTAATCGTAAAGCCGGGCGGTACGGGCAGACCGAGGCTGCTCATTTCAGCCAGGTTCGCTCCCTTGCCGCCGAGGAGATTGCGATCTCTCGCAGCGCCCTCTGCCTTGCCGTCGCCGAATGTGTACACCCACTTCGCCATCATGGCCTCCCTTTATGCAGGACCGGTTCAAATAAAGGCTTGCAACAATTGCAAGTACTCCCAGAACCTGCTTTCCGTTGCTTATGCGATCCGCAGGGCCGCTGCCAACCAAAAAGCACGGGCCGCGACAATAGAATCGATTAGAGCGGGACCGGTGGGGGAGCGAGCTAGCTTTATTGGCCAGACGATGAAAAAATATGCGATTAATCCGCTTTATGAAACAGGTAGCAGAATCGCGCGATGGCGTGATTGAGACAATGGACGTTCTAGTGCAGCGGAATCCTGAGAGAGACGTTGGGCATAATCGTGTGCTTGAACGTTTCTGCTATGCCAGCCATCCAGTCGAACTAGGGGCTATTCCACTGGATCAGAGAGAAGATTTTTCAAACAGTTGTCCCGCTTCCTCCAGCTGTATACGTAACAGCAGGAGCTAGCCTCGCAGACGTAATTGACTGACCTCGGACCGAGTAACTCCCCCAATAGACAGCGGTCGTTTTTCGCGATGAAATCAATCAAATCGAGTATTGCCTTTTTATATGGCCTCTTCAGTGGCGGAAGTTTAAAGAGCATCGGCAAACCGAACTGAGAAAACTTTTTTTCAGATTTCCGTCCCAAACATACGTATGGACCGCTTTTTTCAAAACCCAGGCCGAACGTTAGGAGAGACCAAATTCCAATGAACGTGACCAAGTCCAGAGCCTCCACCCGAAGGTGAAGCCCGCTCGCGGTGGGCCTAATAAATGCCCGACCGTCACCAAATCCGATAACTCTGTTACGCCCAGAGATTTCAACCGACCGAAAATATGCGCTGTACGCAAGGCATAGCAGTTTTGCCGCTTCGTCTGGATTTGAAAGGCGCACGAACGTTTCAGTACAGAATTTACATTTCGGGTTCATCACTACAAGAGCCTTGAGTTTATCACTACTGATATGCAGTGAGCTTTTGATCAATCCGGCAGCCGTTTCCCGACAATGAGGCGAGGACCGGAAAAGTGTTGCGGTACATCCTTGAAACCAGGTACCGACACGGCGGATGCGAAGTGTTTTTCAATGGAATGATGGCCTTCAGAATCTGTCCTGTCCGGTCTTGAGCCAGTTGGGTTACCCCTTACCAATCAGGAGCTCTTTGACTGCGTTGCAAAAATTCTCGATCTGATCCGCCTGATGGCTGGCGGTGAGAGAGACACGTAATCCTGCGTCGCCCCTGGCTACCGTTGGAAAGAAAATTGCTGATGCGTAGAAATTGTTCTTCAAAAGCTCCTGGGCACACCCAATGGATGTCATTTCATCGCCGATGCGGATAATGCGGATCGGCAGTGCGGAGCCCGATTGAGCTGTGGGAATCAGTCTGTCGAAAAGTGCGATATTGTCCTGCAATGCAGCCTGTCGTTGCCCTAGCTCTGAAGACTGATGGATTTCAGCTGAAGCCAGCCCAGCACCAATAGCGGCAGTATTGAGTGACGCTGAGAATGCATGCGCAATGGCATAACGACGAAACAAACTTTCCTGGTGAGCGGTTCCAAGCATCAGCAGCCCCCCAGATGCTCCAAATCCCTTGCCTAACGATGTGACGATTATGGTTCGATCTCCAAGGTTATCGAACTGGGATCTCGCATAACCCTGCCCTTTGTTTCCGACAACGGACACACCGTGTGCATCGTCAATATAGAGAAACAAGCCGTATTTTTCTTGTAAACGTTTCAATTCATCGATGTGCGCGCTGCCTCCCATGGAGTACACGCCATCGCAAATGTAAGCTACGCTTCGGTTTTTTTTACAGATGTCCTCAAGCATTTCATAGTCGTTGTGAGGAATCGTTTGAACGGCGGTTTCATCGGCCACTGTTTTTTTATGGTAGGCAAGGGTCGCGTGAGCAAAGCGATCGAAAACCATCGTCGGCTTTATACCGTCTGTCAGATGACCAGAAGCAACCAATGGGAGTGCACTCATGTTAGCGGCCAAAACGGTCGTATAAGTAATAGAGCGGGCTTCGAAGAGCTTTGAAAGCACCTCTTCGAGTTCGACAAGCTGCGCGAAGTTCAGCCTTGTCCGCGCGCACGACCAGTGCAAACTGCCGTTTTGTCGAACTGCCTCAATGGCTCCCGCGACAATACGTGGGTGGTTGTCCAACCCTAGATAGGAACACCGAACAAAATCAACGATGGTCTCGTTGCAACCACGTAGCTGGACCTGGCGTCCTTCTCTCGGGTCGGCATAAAGTGCCATAACACCTTGAAGATGGGCAGCGTCAAAATGGGAGTCTGCAATACCGATCAACTTGGCCGTGTTACGGACACCCGTTCCAGATAGAGCTTGAGACGATTCAAACGAATTCTTTGGCATCACATCCTCCATTGTGGTGCCAGTATGAAAACTTCCTGAATGACTTCTCGCAACAAAGCAATTAAGAAGAATTATCAGATATATTATTCACAAAATTTATATTCTTGTCATTTTTGAGTTTATTGCGAAAGTTCGAATGCATATCCGGTCGTATGAACTGTTCGGATAAGGTTCTTTCCGGTCAGTTTCCATAGCTGACGCCTCAGATTACCAACGTGTACGTCTACGGTTCGCGGCTGGACATAGTGATGCGGCGGCCAACCGATTTTGATCAATTGCTCTCGCTTCATGACCTGGCCCGGTGCGGCAATGAACCCTCGCAAAATTCGAAACTCGGTGGGTGTCAACCGTATTTCCATTTCACCGTGTCTCAGGATCCTTTCGCCTGACAGGATATTCAGTTCGCCAACATGGCCAATACAATGGCGATCGGACGCTAACGTTTTGCGCTCCAAAGATGAGGTTTGCCGGTCGTGTAAAAATGACAGCACTCGCTCGGGCACGAAAGGATGAGGGAAAAATTCGTCGAATCCAGCCTGCAAAAAATCCAGAAAATTCAGCGAATTGCAAGATTGAGCCAGCGCTACGAGAATTATATCTCTGGTGGCGGAATTTTGTTTAATAGCAGCACAAAACTCAAGAATGGGTTCTGTGTTCTCGCTTGTATCAAACAATATCGCATATGGGATTGCTTCCGTTGCCAAGTTCGATGGAGCCTGCAGGCTCATGAGGCTCGGCTTATAGCCGGCAACACTGAGAATGTGACTAAGTATGAGGTAGTTCTGCGGATTTTGTGTGCAGATCTTTACGTTAAGATTCACGGCCAGCATTCTCCGTCGATATCGATGTTGCGACATAAAATATCAAGTTTATGAAGAATTTTAATAAGAATTATTAATAGGTCAATATTTATGTGAATATTTATACACTGATAGAAATGTTGTTCACTTTTTTGTTATATCAAATCGATGTATAAATATTTCTTATGATGCACGATGGACAATGACCACACCGACATTTCACATCCTTGAAACTTCGAGCTTGTCACTCAGGGCTGCGTTCGTTCGTGTGATGTTCCCGTACCGGAGGCTGACTGTTTTCGCTTGTGCGGGTAAAATTTACAGTTCAGCGCGCTCCGAAGATATCAAGGCGCCGGCACTGAAACGGTCCGGCATATCCTTGCGTACTATCGCGATGTTCAACCTCGAACCCACATATTCCAACTCTGCAGCAACTTCCTGGCATTCTCGTTGATCCATTTGGCATCTGGAACCACGACGGTGTCTCGAACTTGTGTTGCTGTTGGCATGAAGCGCTTAGTTTCCTCGGACATCAATGCAATTGCCTCCGTGCTCGGCGGCGTACAGGCCAAGACATCGCACGCTTTGGCCTGCGCGGCCGGATTATCAAGCCAAAAAGCTATAAGTTTAAGGGCATTTTCGCGATTTGGCGCTCCTCGCACGAGCGCAATGCGATCGCCAACCAAGAACGATGCTTCATAGGACCAACCAATTGGGAGACCTTCAGTTTGCAGTGCACGTGCACGGGTAAGCCAGATTTGACCCAGCGCGTATTCGTTGTTTCGAAATCCTTGTACACTTTGATCGCCACTCTTCCACCATAACGAGACGGCTGGACGGATTTCATCCAGCTTTTTGAATGCTCGGTCGACATCGAGTGGGAAAAGTTCGTCACGTTTCACACCGTCAGCAAGCAATGCAGCAGCCAATATGCGCCACGGATCGTCAAAATTCGGGAATGCTCGACCTCCGGGAAACTCGGCGATATTCCACATATCTGCCCATGTCCGTGGTTCCCGCTGGCCTTGCTTTTCTTTTCGGTAGACGAGCAATGTTGCGGTCGACTGGAGCAAAGCACCGCCTGACGCACAAGCGTTCGCCGCCAAATCGGGTCGTTTGGCGAATGCCCTACAAAACTCGCTGAGATCTTCGGTTACGAGCCGGTGAGCTTCCGATTCCGATTGGATTTCTCCATCGAGATAAAGATCCCATGAAACGTTTCCGGCTTTGACCATTGCTGAGGCTTTGGCCCGCATCTCCGAATTGGTTGCGGATACAATTTTTACGCGGATCCCCGTCTGCTCTGTAAATGGATCGAACCAGGCCTCCTTTAGTGCGCGATCGTAAGCTCCTCCCGTTGATGCGATCACGACCTCGCTGGCCGATGTCGCGCTGGCGTACGCATTTATCGCAAGCGTTATCGTCGCGACGGCCATGGATCGGTGGGCGAATTCGGTCACTTCATGAAGTGTCATAATTGTCTCCCCGTTTATCTGTTTTGCTTAGAACGTGATAGTACGAACGACAGTGTGATAAGACACATTGACACCAGAACAACCATGGTAGAGGCGGCTGCAATGGTTGGTGTCAGATTAAAATCTATGTCTTCAAACATTTTTCTACCGATCGTCTTGCCGTTAATGTCTGAAATGAAGAACGCTACAGTTGCCTCATCGAATGATGCCAGAAACGCGAAGACAAATCCTGTCCCGATACTTGGTGTGATTATCGGCAAAGTGATGTGGAAAAACGTTCTGCCGCGCCCTGCTCCGCAATTCAGGGCGGCAAGCTCCAATGCTGGGTCAATACGCTGTAGAGCCGCGACTACAGTAATCATCACGAATGGAACCGACAGGACCGTGTGACTGACCAGAAATCCTGAAAAGGTTCCTGTCAATTGATGCGGTGCAAAAACCAGATAGAGGGCGACGCCCAAAACAATATGCGGAACGATCATCGGGCTGATCGTTAGCACCTGAAACACCCCCTTGAAGGGTAGCTCGCCCCTGACAAACGCGAGAGCCGCCATGGTTCCCACGACGGTGGAGGTCAGGCCCGACGCCAAGGCGATTTTCAGGCTGAACCATGTTGACGCCATCCAGTCAGGATCGCGGAAATAAGCAATGTACCATCTCAACGACAAACCTTGCGGCGGGAATTGCAGATAATCCGTCTGGCTGAATGACATTGGAACTATGATCAATGTAGGTAGAATGAGAAACAACAATACGATGCTCACGAAGAAGGCCGCGAACAGTTTCCAGGCGAGATTACCCATGCGCCCTCCATTCAATGACATTCTTGGAGTCCCGATCTCCGGCCTCGAACCGATTGTAGAGAACTGATTAATGGACATTGGCGAACCCCTTATTGAGCGCCAGTACTCGCCGGAAGCATGCGACAAAAATAATTGTCATGCCGAGCAACACGGTAGAAAGAGCAGCGGCGAAGGGCCAATCGAGTGTCACAGTGGTCTCCTGACCGATCAGCGTTGCCATCAACACCGAATCCGGCCCTCCAACCAGAGCGGGCGTTATGTAAAATCCGAGCGCCAAAACAAAACACAATGTGGCGCCGGCAAATATCCCGGGAAGACACAAAGGAAACGTGACGATGAAGAAAGCCTTCCACGGACTTGCGCCGAGGTTCAGAGCAGCTCGATCGAGGTCCTTGGGTATAGCTTTGAGCGCTGCATAAATGGGCAACACAACGAAAGGCATCAGAACATGTGCCATCGCCAGCGTCACCGCTCCTTGCGTGTAAAGAAGCTTGAGGGGCTGCTCGGTCAAACCAAAAGCGCTGAGAACCCCATTCACAATCCCGTTTCGCTGCAACAGGACAATCCAAGCATAGGAGCGAACTAGAACCGAAGTCCAGAGCGGAATGAAGACGCAAATCGCGGCTATAATCCCGGCAAGCTTTCCCGCTCTTGCCATGACCAGAGCGACGGGAAAGCCGAGCACGCAGCCAATGGCGGTTACAGCGACCGCAACGCCGACTGTGGAAGCCAGAACATCGAGATAAAGACTTCCCTCAACGATGCGTCCATAGCTTATCGCGTCGTCCGAAAAACTGAGCGTGATGAGTCGACCGATCGGATACATAAAGCCAACGACCAATAGAAATAACAATGGTAGCACCAGAAACCAGGATGTTAGCGGAGGGTATTGGCGTGCTGATCTTCCCCGAAGGAATGTGCCGAGACTGGAAAACGAGGAACTCATGCCGCCAACCTCGTCTCAAGGTCGAAAGTCAGGAGTGAGAGGGCATCGAAGCTTATACCGACGCGGCTATTCCTCTGAAAATTCGGTGAAGATGCCGTTGCAGGCAATTGGACACGAAGGTCGATATTGGGAAAAGCGTCAAGTCGGACCAAGACGACAGTGCTCGAACCGATGAAGACGGATGCCTCGACGGTACCAGACAGTTGCCCCATACCCGGATCGGAAGAGATACGAAGATGTTCCGGCCTCACGGCCATCCTGATTTCGGAGCCGATAGATTTGTGCGCCAGTTGGGGATGAAGTCGTGGATCCACTTCCACAGCAACGCCCTCTGAGATATCAAGAATGCACTTGCCGTGTTCATTGCCGCGATAAGTTGCCGGAATAAAATTGATAGAGCCAATGAAGTCAGCAACGAAGGTGCCGTTCGGTTCATTATAGAGTTCTGACGGAGTACCAACCTGCTGGAGGCAGCCATCATGCATTACCGCGATGCGGTCGGACATGGTCAACGCCTCTTCCTGGTCGTGAGTGACGTAGATTACTGTCGCACCGAGGTCTTCCTGAATGCGCTTGATCTCAAACTGCATTGCCTCTCGCAATTTCTTGTCGAGGGCACCGAGCGGTTCATCCATCAAGATGACGGGCGGAGAAAAAACTAGCGCACGGGCGACAGCTACACGCTGTTGTTGTCCACCTGACAACTGGTTCGGATAGCGGTCCGCGAAGTCATTGAGACGGATCAGTTCAAGCATCTCATCGACCCGAGTCTGGATCTCTTTCTTCGAACCCAGTCGACGCATTTTCAGTGGAAACGCAATGTTCTGCCGAACCGTCAGATGGGGAAACAGCGCATATTTCTGGAACACCATGCCGATATTACGTCGATTGGGCGGGAGCGTGGTTATATCTATGCCCCCCACTAGAATCCTCCCGTTCGTCGGCTGTTCGAAGCCGGCGATCATGGTGAGCAAGGTCGTTTTGCCAGAGCCAGACGGCCCAATTATGGAAACGAATTCGCCGGCCCGGATGTCGAGCGTGGTTTCATGGACAGCCCAGGTTTCGATAAATCTTTTCTGAATGCCAGCAAGCATTAATTTCTGACCGATCAATCTATCCTCCTCCGGAAACCATGTTGGTATCTGTGCTCGTGCATTCGGTCTCGATGCAAATAGCATCGTTGACGTTCCAGACGCACAGACATGCCTATCCAACAACCGCGTGACTCCATGAGTACACGCTGCTAAAACCTAAAATGACGCGACAAAATCTTTGCAAAAACTTTATATGATCATTTTGTTGCATCATAATTTTGGTATGTCAACAGGGATTACAGCTTAAATGAGCACAACAAAATTGTCGGACCTCGCCAATGAGGGTCAGGCACCAAGTCTTGGCGACGTGGCGTACCGCGAAATGAAAGAGCGGCTGATACGAGGTGAATACAAGCCCGGCAAGAAGCTTACAGTCCGAGCCGTAGCGGAGGATCTCGGATTCAGCTCCACTCCTGCGCGGGACGCGATCAACCGTCTCACCGGTGAAGGCGCATTGGTCTATTCGGGACCAAAAACCGTAATCGTACCGGTTTTAAACGAAGACAGCCTACGCGAGATCACGCTAATTCGGCTTGCCCTGGAAGGGTTGGCAGCACAGCTTGCAGTAAACTCGGTTACCAATGAAGACATTGAAAAACTTAAGGATATTCAGTGTTATATAAACGATGCGCTGGATCGGCGCGCTTACGATACGGTTTTGCGACACAACAAGGATTTCCATTTTCATGTTTACGGAATGGCAGGGATGCCTCGGCTTTTATCCATGATCGAAGGGGCCTGGCTCAGGGTTGGCCCATCTCTTTACGATCTCTATCCCGAGTTTGCCGAAGAAAAATACGGCGTACGAAACCACCAGATAGCCATTGAATCACTGGAGGACAAAGATGGCGCATCCTTGCGTGCTGCATTCGAGAACGACATTCGGGACGGCTATCGGCGCTTGCGCCAAGCGGCGCGAGTGCGCTCCGCGATAAGATAGATTTTTGTTGTATGGGCTTGACCTATCGCATTTTTGTTGCAACAAAATTGTGAAGGTAACGCAAAAGCGTTAGCTGATGTTCATTTAAAAGGCCCAATCAATGATACCCAATCCGAAAGTACACTGTGACGATGCGGTACAGAGAACGAAATCATCACGCCTTTACGCCCGCGGCCTGCGGGCTTTGCCGCAGGGTGTGTCACGCGTCACGATCGATATCGATCCAATACCGATTTACATTGAACGTGGTGACGGCGCCTATCTGATCGATGTGGACGGGAACCGTCTTCTGGACCTGAACAACAACTTTACCACCCTTATTCATGGACACGGCTTCGAGCCGGTTGCGGAAGTTGTAGCGCGGCTTTTGCGGAACGGGACCTGTTTTTCCAATCCGACGGAACACGAGGTCGCATTGGCTGAATTGCTTATCTTGCGTATCCCGGCAATGGAAAAGGTTCGCTTCGTCAACAGCGGGACTGAAGCGGTCATGTATGCAATCAAGGCCGCACGAGCGTTCACAGGCCGCTCTGCGATCGTTCGCTTTGAGGGATCTTATCACGGGGGGTACGACTGGGCTGAAACGGGGCAAACGGGCACCTATCCCACCAATGAGTCGGGTCGAAGCATTGCGCGACCTGGATATCTTGGTGCACCGTCCAGCCTTGGCGACGATGTCATCGTCCTCCAGTTCAATGACAAGGAGGAGATCATTTCGAAACTCGAAAACCACGTGCATCGGATCGCTGGTATTTTGATTGATCCGATGCCAAGCCGGGCCGGGCTATTTGCACCAAACGAGGGGTTTATCGGGGCGCTGACAACCTTCGCGCAAAAGCATGGTATTCTGCTGATCGCCGATGAGGTGTTGAATATCAGGCAAGGTTATACCGGTGCTTCGGACCGTTACGGTCTTGGTCCCGATTTGATAGCAACCGGCAAGATCATCGGGGGCGGTTTTCCAATTGGAGCCATCGGCGGGCGCGCCGAAGTGATGTCGGTCTTCGAAAAACGGGACGGCAAGCTGCCTGTTCCGCAAGGTGGGACATTCTCCGCTAACCCGGTCTCCATGGCGGCAGGTCTTGCTGCCATGAATGCATTGACATCCGATGCTTTCGTACGGCTCGAAGAATTGGGAGATGCCTTACGCGCACGTCTTTCGCAGATCGCTCAGTCGCGACAGGCTCCCTATTCGATCACTGGAGCCGCTTCCCTCTTCCGCATTCATCCAAAACGTGAAGCGCCGACTGATTACCGCGCTTCGATCATCTCGGCTGATCAGGCCTTACGCATGCGAAAGCTCACACGTTATTTGGCCCGGAATGGCGTGCTGTTGCCGGTTGGAGCAGCAGCCAGCCTATCGACCCCGATGGGCGACACAGAAGTCGAACTCATTGCCTCGCTTTTTGATGATTTCCTTGCACAAAGCCCCGTTCGGGAGGACCATTCATGAAACATGCCGCAATTACAGACAGCGTTGCTGATCGTATCGCTCAAGCACTTGTCCGCCATGGCGTCGAGGTGATCTTCGCACAAAGTCTCCCCTCCGCTGTTATTCTTGCGGCCGAAGCCTGCGGAATTCGCCAGATCGCTTATCGGCAGGAAAATATGGGCGGAGCGATGGCGGACGGTTATGCCCGTGTTTCCAGCAAGGTGGGGGTCGTCGCGGCGCAGAACGGTCCTGCGGCTACGCTGCTGGTTCCACCACTTGCCGAAGCCATGAAATCGAGCATCCCAGTTGTCGCGCTTGTGCAGGATGTCGAGCGGAACCAAACGGACAAGAACGCCTTTCAGGATATCGATCAAATCGCCCTCTTCCAGTCCTGCACGAAATGGGTCCGTCGACTTAATGTGGCCGAGCGCGTCGATGACTACATCGATGCAGCTTTTACCGCCGCGACAAGTGGACGAGCGGGACCGGTCGCGCTTTTGTTGCCGGCGGACCTGCTGCGCAGCCCGGCTCCGAAGATCGATAAGCCGAGAACTGCTTGTCTTGGCTACTGGCCGCTTGACAGGTTTCGTCCATCGGACGATCTCATTCAGACTGCGGCGGATACTATTGCTGACGCCCACAACCCCGTTGTGCTGGCTGGGGGCGGGATTCATGCCGGTGGCGCCGCGGCAGCTTTGGCTCGCCTTCAGGAAATAGCCTCCCTTCCCGTGTTCACGACCAATATGGGCAAAGGTGCAGTTGACGAATTCCATCCTCTGTCTGCTGGCGTGCTGGGGGCGCTAAGTGGCCCAAGATCGTTGGGTTTCTACAGTCACCAACTGATGAAGGAAGCCGATCTGGTTATCCTTGCCGGAACACGCACCAATCAGAACGGAACCGACAATTGGCAGCAGATTCCTCCTTCAGCGAAAATCATCCACATTGACATCGACCCCGGTGAGATCGGGCGCAACTACGAGGCGTTGCGTTTGCATGGCGATGCGCACGAAACACTCACGGCCCTGTGCGAAGCGTTGTCGAAACGAGACTTCCTTCGGCGCGACATGCCCCGCCTCGCTTACGAAAAGAGAATTGCGGGGTTCTGGGCGGAATATGACGAAGCTCGCCAACCGGTTCTTAAAGATCAAACAGCCATGATGAGGCCTGAGCGCGTTATGCAGGAATTGCAGCCCTGGATCGAGCAGGACATAACGGTCGTGGCGGATGCAAGCTATTCGTCCATGTGGGTCGTGGGTCAGCTTCGCTGTCGCAAGGTGGGCACAAGATTCATTACACCGCGCGGGCTTGCTGGTCTTGGGTGGGGTTTACCGCTTGCTATGGGGGTGAAGGTTGCCCATCCTGACAACCCGGTGGTTGCCATCGTAGGAGACGGTGGATTTGCGCATAGCTGGGCCGAACTGGAAACAATGATACGTATGCAATTACCTGTCACCGTTGTTCTTCTGAACAATGGCGTGCTGGGCTTCCAGAAAGATGCTGAAACCGTAAAATTCGGGCGGTACACAACGGCGTGCCATTTTGCTCCCGTCGATCACGCAGCGGTCGCTTCAGCATGCGGATGTCGATCTGCCACTGTCGATAATGCTGCTGACTTCTCGCAGCAGCTGCGTCTGAGCATTGAAAGCGGTAAACCGTCGCTCATTGAAGTGATTACCGATCCCGACGCTCATCCTCCGCTTTCTCTTTTTGCGGCAATGGATCAGGCAGCATGACGGCTGGAGCACGTGAGCGTATAGCAGTTGTTACCGGGGGCAGCTCAGGCATTGGGCTGTCAACGGTCAGACACTTGGCCAGTGAAGGCTACAAAGTAGCGTTTTTCGGGCAAACGCGACAGCGAGTCTCCGCGGCTGGAGAGTTGCTCATTTCGCAATTCGGGAAGGATACCATCTTGTATCGGTGTGTCGACATAAGTGAACCGACAGCAATTGTCGGCTTTTTCGATACCGTGCGAGGCCATTGGGGTTCGCCAGACACTCTGATCTGTAATGCTGGCGTATCGCCGAAAGCAAAAGATGGCAAAGCTACAGCGTTTGCAGAGACAACGATTGACGAATGGAACGCAGTCCTTTCAACCAATTTGATCGGACCCGTCCTTTGTTGCCAATGTATTTTGCCGGATCTGATTAAACGGCGCTTCGGTAGAATCGTTTTGGTTGGTTCTATTGCTAGCAGGGCGGTACCCAGAATCGCAGGCAGTGCTTATACCGCATCAAAAGCTGCACTATCGGGTTGCCTTCGTTCTCTAGTGTCCACGCTTGGCGGGACAGGAGTTACGGCCAATATTGTTGCGCCGGGACACATCGTAACCGGAATGACTAGCTCAGTTGATTCCGATTCAAATCGAGATGCCCTTTCGCGCATTCCGGTGGGCCGCTTGGGAAGCCCTGACGATGTAACCGCTTTGATCGCTTTCCTGGCGTCGGAAAGCGCTGGCTTCGTCAATGGTGCCACGATCGATGTAAACGGGGGAGAATACGTTTCGCCTTAATAGTGCTTCAACGGGACGATGAATGTTATGTCGAAGGTTCTGATAAAAACATCTGACGCGCAATTGTTTTTGATGCTTCGTCATCTGCTCTCGGTTGAAGGGTTCAATGCGGAACTCGCATCACAGCTCAAAGATTTGACGACTTCCAAGATAGGCCCCGAACGGAATCCGACTGTCTTGATATGGGACGGCAGCGAGGCTGAGCTTTCCGAATTTCTTCACCTTAGGGAACGGCTTCCAAGTCTCGCGTTGGTTTTACTGAACAGGAGTGGTATCGATACTGGACATCAGATCAATGAACGTTTGGATCTGGTCCTAGACCCTCCGTTCGATCCCCTTGTTTTGCTGGGATTTCTCCAAAAATACCGAGGCAATATCGCGAGTACGGATGCCGCGAGAGGTGTTTTGACCTATTACGACCTGCTGCTGAACCGTTCGCAGGTTCGGGTGTTTCGCAACGGGCATCGCGTCAAACTCACGCCGTTGCAGTTCCGCTTGCTTGAAGCGCTCATGCAAAAGCCTGAAATAGTCTGGAGCAGGCAGGACCTCATCGACGCAGTGTGGGGCCAGGGAGCTATCGTCGAGCCACGCACGGTCGACATTCATATCGGCCATATACGGCGTGCATTAGCGCGGCATGGTCAAAATTTGGTCAGAACTGCGCAGGGCCGCGGCTATTCTCTCGATCAGCGGGCAGACCCGTTGCAGTAAGTTTCAATTCATGAGGCGCTGAAAAACCCGCGTCCAGAACTGAAAATTACGTTGATCATTTTCGAACCAGGCATCGAGTGCAAAAAGAGCGGCAGCTGTCGGCGCTGTATCCGCATAGATTCGCCTCGTGGCATCGACGACCAGGCTGTCTTCCGTGCCATGACGGATAGCGTCCTGCTGCAAAGTTTCCCGGGCAGCTTTTACATTCGAAATTTGCAACACAACCATTCCTCCTGCGTCCGGCGGAGGGGAAAATAGAATGGAGCCGGACGTTAGAGAGACCGCATGGCGGATTTTTTAACAGCAGGCGCTGTATCGTCGTCCCTGGCATGTGTTGCTCAAATATGCACCGTCTTATAACAGAATCAAATAGTTGTGGCAATAATTGGAGATAGGATTTAGATGAAACTCAAGATATTTTCAGGAACGCAACAACAAAGGGGAATATGCGCTGGACATAAAGGCCAAGGCAGCTGCCATCTCGTAATTTTAAATCTGTTACGGCGCCCTATAGGAGTAAAACCGCATGATCTTTGCAAAGGCTTTGTTGATCAGCGTCGTTGAATTTTGCAATTTAAGCCGACACACGAAATAGTTCGTCGCCCTTTCTTTTGACCCACAGGTGCACCCGTGCTGATGAAAGACCGTATCGATCACCTGCCTCACGTAAAACAGCGTGAGTTGCAGCGCGTGCTGGAAATAATATTCGAGGAATTCGAGGATGCGCTCAAGGAGGGGGCGGCGGAATTCAAGAAGCGGGGTCGTATCGTCAAGGTAATTCTGTTTGGATCCTATGCGCGCGGCACACAGGTGGATGAGCCGCATACTGGCAAAGGTTACCGCTCTGATTTTGATCTGCTGATTATCGTCAACAACCGGAAACTGGCGGACTTTGAATTCTGGCGCAAAACCGAAGACCGGCTTATGCGCCTGCGAGATGTGCAGACACCGGTAAACTTCATCGTCCATTCGCTTCGCGAGGTGAACACGCGAATTAAGGAAGGACGATATTTCTTCACTGACATTCGCAAAGAAGGCATTGTCCTCTACGAACTCGACCCTGAGCCGCTCGCCCAGCCCGGCATTCCCAATCCGGAAGATGCCTATCGTATCGCGAAGGAATATTTTGACGACCGGCTACCGCATGCAAGTAAATTCGCGAAAGGAGCTGCGTTTTATTGTCAGGAGGGAGACTTCAAAGAGGCTGCTTTCCTGCTCCATCAGGCGATAGAACAGGCTTATTCCACCTTCCTGTTGGTGACAACAAACTACTCTCCGTCTTCACACAACCTAAAATTCTTGCGCCGGCTTGCAGAAGGGCAACGCAATGAACTGGCCAAGGCATGGCCGCAAGATCAACAGCGCTACAAGGCATGGTTCAATATCGTCAATGAAGCCTATGTGAAGGCGCGCTATTCTCCGCATTTCGACATTACTGAAGAAGCACTCCGCTGGCTTATGATACAAACGAACCTGCTCATCGCTGAGATAGAGCACATTTGTGCTGATCATTTAAACAAAATGAGCGAAGCCGGATAACAATCGTCTTATCGTTCAAGATTGTCCGTGACCAGAATCTGAAAAGTGCGAAGGTTCTTTACGCTATCGCCGAGCGCTCCAGCTAGGTGCTGCACCGCGATGATCAATCTGGGCCGGTGCGGCGCGACAATCAATGTAAGGCCAGCGTCAATTGACGCGCCGTAGCCGGATTGCTAGGTAACAAATATTCCGCGATTTTTGGCTGCTGTCTTTCTGATTAGCCCCGGCATTTGTGGGGGCGCGCAAATCAGGTGAGGCTGATACCGCGATCAAGCGCGCGACGCTGACGTTCTGCTACGATTTGCTCGCTTGCCTGCTTGCGAACAGTTTGCTGCAAGACCTTCAGACGTTCCTGCATTGTCTCGAATGCCCGGCGTTGTGTCGGTGCCACACTGTTGGTGACGGTCGTTTCGCCGCGCAGGATCGCATCACGCCCGAATCTCAGATCAAGCGCCCGGCTGACAGCGGCGAATTCCTGTATGATATTGGGACCGACTAGTCCGGCTTCCGCTTTGAGGTTTGCGTCCTTCTTCTTCATCGTCTGTGTGAGCTCACGCAATGCCTGGCTGGCTGCGGGCGACAACCCGGGAATAGCAATTCCCATACGCTGACGCTCTCCGGTAATCGCTTTGGTCTCGTTGCTCAGCGCCGTCGCGTAAGATGCACCCAGCGACCGGACACGGCTTTTTGCGTCTGAAACAGACAGAAGCGCTTCCTTTCGTTCACGCCCGGTCGCCAGAAACTTATCCATGATGCGGTCAGAACCGCGCAATGCGCCATAGGCAGCGGGATCGTTAGCAACCGCCGCCGCGATGCGCTCTGCCGCAAAACCTTTGATAATCAAGGCTTCAATTTTGTCGACAACATCTGCCGGATCACGCCAGATGTTGGACGCTGTTTCAGCAAGAGCTGCACGATTGTGGCGATAATGATTGGTTGTTAGCGCCCTCTCCTTTGCCTCATCTTCTATTAGCGTTTTGAACTCCGTCACGGCTGCAAGCATCGGCAACACGGCATTTGTTTTCGCGCCTGGCTCGATGCTGGCAGTTGTAACGACCTTCGCGCGGTCCCTTGTTTCGACAAGACGCTGTTCCTCGGCAAAACGGCGTACGATGGTAAAAAGATGCGTCAGTTTCTCGCGCCGATCTGGATCGAGGTTCTCCGGCATGCGCTCGAGGATATTGCGTTCAGCCACGGCATCAGCTTTGTCGGTAAAGGCCGACCAGCCAAAGCGCGCGGTCAGCGCCTCATTGATCGCCTTCACTTGCTGGACCAACTGACGATCCCCCGCAGCATGGGCAAAGGCCGTCTTATAGGCATCGGGTCCACCCAGCTCGCGCACCTTCTCGATTTCGACAAGGCGGGCCATTGCCTGTTTCGAGATTGCGGGGATCGACAGCGTCATATAGGCGCGACGTTGCTCTTCGCGCGTGCTAAAGCGTTCAGCCTCACGACGGAATTCTGTCGCATGCGCGCGCGCCAGCGCAACAAGGTCAGAAAGAGAGCCAAGCGCAACCTTGCGTTCATCACGAGCGGCCCGACTATCGAGCAGAGAACCCGATCCCCGGAGCTGGCCAAGTCGCTGCGGCGTGGTCGCGAGATCTTCGGCAAGGCCACGTGGTTCCATTCGCCTATTCGACGCAAATGCATTGAGCCTGTCCAGCGCACCATCTGGATCTCGATAGATCTTCCCCAACATAGGTCGAAGAATGACCTCCCGCTCCTTCCATCGATCCGATTGCAACTGCGCACGTCTGGCATCCTCTTCGAGGCTGCGGGCGAACCGGATTATTGGTTGAAGAAGATAAGGTCCGTCATCGCCCCGTTCGGATGTTTCAGTTGGTCGTGCTGCAAGGTGTTGCGAACGTTGTTCGTTATAGGAAACGCTTTTCTCGCGTTCGATCTTGATATCAAGCGCCACGCTCGCCCGTTCCCAAAGCTTTGCCACTTGTCCGCGCTTGTCATCAAGCCACGCCAGTTTTTGTCCGACACGCTCTTCTATGCTCGCTACAACTCCGGCAAGCGTTTCGATACCACGCCTGCGGGCAAAGTCATGCGCATGCGCCCGATAACCAGCTTCATTCTCAAAATCGAGCGTTGTGGTTTTTGCACCTGAACGGCCAAGACGTTCAACCAGTTGCCCAAACAATTCCGGCCTATGGCTCTCACGCTCAATCCGCTCTCGACGCGAGGCTGCAGTTTCGAGCTGCTTTGCCGTCCAGACGTTGCGCTCGACTGCGCGTTCCTCAAAACTCTTCCGGCCGGTATCATTGTCTGTGACAGGGATTTTGACCTTGACGATTTCAACACCGTCTTTTCGGAAAAGTGCGGTATCGCCTTTTGATACGCCTCCGTCGGTCAGTGCCTTGGGCAGGCTGACGCCCCAGAGCCGATGCACTGTCCCGTCATCTCTCTTCACGTCCGCATAGGGACTTTGATACGCATCCTTATCCTGTGGCCGGAACTTCGCCATTCCCGTTCCGATAAGTTCGCCGGCAACACCGGCTGCATGATCAACACGCGATTTCCTGCCCCATTGCGGTTTTGGCTCGAAATCCTCCCGCGCTGCATAAAGGTCAGCGTGATCACGATGACGGGTCATGGACACATAGGTCAGATGCTGATCCATCATGCCGGTCGCCAGCACAAATGTCCTGTCAACGGTGACGCCTTGTGTTTTATGGATGGTCGCAGCATAGCCATGGTCGATATTGCGATAGCTATCCTCGCTGAGCACCACATCCCGGCCAATGTCGAGACGAACAACAGCAGGGGACGGCCACGCTCGTCACCCGTCGAAACGACCGTGCCGAGCATACCGTTTTTGACATATTGCGGACCAAGCTGCTTTGCGCGCTTTTCAACAAAGCGGGCATTTTCGAGGAAGATGATGCGGTCTCCGCAGCCGAATTCCCGAAAGCCACGCTCTGTGCGAAACTCACGAGCGTTTGTCAGTGCACCTTCCCTGTTCATGACGATGCGCAGGGATTCGTTCAAGCGCTTTACATCTTCATTGGTATGGGCGAGCACCAGCATTTCGTCGCCGCGCAGCTTTCCATCATTGCCTGCCGTCCGCGACTGTGCGATCGCCTCTCGGCGCGCATCGCTCCAGTCGGCAACAAGACGTTCTATAACCTCGGCGCGTCGCTCGGCTTCGATTATGTGCCCCTTTTGAGCATAGGCATCGAGCCCCTCTTCGAGCTTGCCCCGCGCAAAGAGCCTGGACGCATCACGTGCCCAGGCTTCTCGTTGGCGACGCACACCGGCAAGCTCGGCGAAACCAATCCGCTCCGCTATTGCTCGGAAGGCTGCACCCGCCTGTATTGGCTGAAGCTGCATCGCATCACCGACCAGAACGGCTTTTGCACCGGCATTCTCAACCGCCTTCAACACGCGTGCCATCTGCTCAGAAGACACCATGCCGGCTTCGTCCACCACGAAGACGTCCCCGGCTTGAAGCAAATCGCGGCCGTTCTCCCATACAAGTTCCCACGCGGCAAGGGTTCGCGATCTGATACCAGAACTATCCTCCAAGCTTTCCGCAGCCTTCCCGGCCAAGGCTGCTCCAAAGACAAGACGATGCTCTTTTTCCCAGGCGACACGGGCAGCGGCAAGAAGCGTCGACTTGCCAGCACCGGCAAGCCCAACCACGGCAGCAATGGCGCCGTCGCCCGTAACGTGAGCGACCGCATCAATCTGCTCTTGATCAAGCCTGAACGGTTTTTCCGGATCCGCCGTTTCGACGCTCCGGACGGCAGCTGCAATCTTCGCAGCCGCAACTCCAAAGCCCTTGCGATTTGATAAAACCCCGGCCGACTGCGCCATGTCATATTCGATACGCAGGATCTCGCGGGTGGTAAAGATTGCAGGTTCGATTGCCTTGCCGGTTTGCCGATCCACCTGCTGTGGCTTCAACAGCACAAGATCGTCCGACTCCATCAGCCGTGTGCGAATATTGGCAAAATCGCTCGGATCATCGACATAACGATGCAGCGTTTTTGCGATATCCTTCTCATCAAAGGTCGAACGCTCAATGCCGAGACGCTTGAGAAGAAGTCCGGGGTCAGCAAGCAGTCGATTAGCCATTTCCTGCCGACGCGCAAGCTCGGCCGGCGCGAAATACATCTCCACGCCCTTACGCATCATGGCGGTCTTTTTCGGCCCAAGATGTTTCTGGGCAATCCCATCCAGGCCCTGTTCCGCATAAGAGCGTCCATCAAGGCGAATGTCATGGCCAGCCAGCGCAAGATGCCGATTGGCCGTTTGCGCCCATGCGACTTTCCACGCCTTCATCGTTTCCTTATCGCCAGCCCAACACGTATAAACAATATTCCCGTTATGGCGGTTCGACTTTACCTCGCGAAGTGGTTTCCCGTCGGGTTGGCGAACCGGCACATATTTGGGACCAAAACCCATTTCAGTTAGGGGTCTGAGCGCAGTCAGCAGGTGAATATGGGGATCACCATCCTTGTCGTGATAGACCCAGTCAGCAATCATACCCTTCGCAGTCAGATTGTCCTGGACGAACTCCCGAACCAGGGCAATATTCTCCGCCCGCGTCAGTTCTTCTGGGAGCGCAATGATCAACTCGCGGGCGAGCTGCGCATCCACCCGCGTCTCAAATGCATCGACGGCGTTCCACAACACTTCGCTCGCGCCAGCGGCAGTCTTGCCATCTATCGACAACCGTAACCAACCCGGAACATCTTCCGGCAAAGCCAGCTCTTCATGGACCAGATCATCGTCGCCACCACGATAGTTGAATGAGATTCCGGTTTGTTCGTCTCTCATCCGGGTGCGATGCCGGTAAGAAGCCGCGGAGATAATATTACGTCCCGCCCCTCTGCTGATCATCTGTGCTCTAACGAACATGATTGCCACGATTAACTCCTGACCTCACAAACGTGCCAACTAACCCAATCCCGCTGCCTGCCAAAAGTCAGCCCCCACTCAGGAATGAAAATCAGGTCGGAATTTTGGTAGTGTCGATTTGGATAATTGCACAGATAAATGCTTTTTACTATCTTTTTTAAATTAGTTAAATTCGGCCCTTAAATCTGGATAGAATAAGCAAAAGGCGTAAATTGACGTAAATTTTGTATTTTTCCTAACGAAACGCAAATAGAGAAGCTGATCGAACGTATAAAACAAATTACAGTTAAATTGGCTGAACCGCTAAGACAAGACTGGCGGAAATGAGGTCGCCAATGTGAAACTCAATCACAGTGTCGAAGAATTCGTGGCGCGGATTCGTGAAAGCTGAAAAAGCGATTGGCAGAGCGACAACGGCAAAATAAAAAGCCACAAAACTTTTAGAGAACGTCTCAAGGACGAAGCCGCCGGAACACGACCGGTTCATGAACCCCTAAGGCAGTCGCAAACCCTCCCTCGTTGTTTATGCAATCACCTTATCTGCGCCAACGAAAAAGTCAGGCCGCAACAATGGAAACAATTCAACAGTTGAGATCGACACCGGACGATTGACTCTCCTCCTCATATGCCTCAGAAATAAGAACAAACCATGAACATTTGGAGAGTGTGATGCGCATCACTGGCAAACTCGATTATCTGGAAATGCCCGCAGCCAATGGCTCGCTCGACGCAACAAAAAGCTTTTATGCGCGAGCATTCGGATGGTCGTTCATCGATTACGGTCCCACTTATTCCGCCTATTCCGAAGGGCTGGACGGCGGCTTTGACGCCGACCCACAAGCGACAACGAAGCCGCTGCCCGTGCTTTATGCGCTGAGACTCGAAACCGCGCTTCAAGCCGTGACCGAAGCTGGCGGCACCATCGTCAAGCCGATCTTTGCATTTCCGGGCGGACGCCGCTTTCATTTCACCGATCCGGCGGGTAATGAACTCGCAGTCTGGAGTGAAAATTAGAGCAGCCCATGTCCACGTCCTTGTCAGCCCTCGAATCCGCAGCGCGATACTTGTCCCAGTCTGACAAGGATCGATTCTTCCGGATCAAACGCGAGATGGAAGCCACAGGGGCTTCCAAAAAGAGCATCGAAGACCGCCTTCACGCCTTCATCTGGGAAGTTATCGAATCCGATGACGACGATGAGGATGAAGATGGGGAAGAAGAATAGACGTCGGACTTATCCCGAAAAATGCAAAGCGTGATCAGCTTGCTTCGCGCAGGCGTTCCGCCGTCTGCAGATCAACCGAAACAAGCTGGCTGACGCCCTGCTCGCCCATGGTGACGCCGAACAGGCGGTTCATGCGCGCCATGGTGATCGGGTTATGCGTGATGACCACGAAACGCGTTTCGGTCGAAGCCGCCATCTCGTCCATCAGATTGCAATAGCGCTCGACATTATGGTCGTCGAGCGGCGCGTCCACTTCGTCCAGCACGCAGATCGGCGCCGGATTGGTGAGGAACACCGCGAAGATCAGCGCCATGGCCGTCAGCGCCTGCTCGCCGCCTGAAAGCAGCGTCATGGTCTGCGGCTTCTTGCCGGGCGGGCGGGCAAGAATTTCAAGCCCGGCTTCCAGCGGGTCGTCGCTTTCGATCAGTTGCAGTTCCGCCGTACCACCACCGAACAGATGCGTGAACAGGCGCTGGAACTGCACATTCACCACCTCGAAGGCGGCCAGCAGACGCTCACGCCCTTCGCGGTTCAGGCTCTGGATCGCCTGTCGCAGCTTCTTGATCGCCTCGATAACATCCTCGCGCTCGGACACAATCGCATCGAGACGATCCGAAAGCTCCTGGCTTTCTTCTTCGGCGCGCAGGTTCACTGCGCCAAGCCGCTCGCGCTCTATCTTGAGCCGCTCCAGCTGGCGTTCCAGCTGATCGGGGTCGGGAATCGGATCGTCGGCCTTCAGCCCGGTATGGCGAATGGCTTCTTGCGGCGCACAGTTCAGCGCCTCGACGATGCGGGCCTCCGCATCCTTGCGCCGCTCTTCTGCGGCGGCAAGGCGCTCTTCGGCGCGGGCGCGCTGCTCGCGGCTTGATGCCAGATGCTGAATGGCAAGGGTCGCAGCCTTGTCGAGTTCAGCTTGCGCGGTTTCAGCCGCAGCCAGAAGGTCGGCGGCTTCTTTACGGCGATCATCCGCCAGCGAAAGCTCGTTCAGGAGCGCCCGGCGACGTGCTTCAATCTCGTCAGGCGCTTCGGCCAGACCTTCCGCCTCGTCCGCCGTCTCCGCGCGGCGATCGTTTAGCGACGCAATCTGCCGCTCGGCATTTTCCGCGCGCGAAATCCAGTTGCGCCGTTCCAGCGCAATCATATCCAGACGACGCAACCGCGCTTCGGCCTCACGACGCAGCCCTTCATAAGCGGCGCGCGCTTCGGCCAGCGCCGTGCGGTCGGACAAAACTTCGCTCGTCAGCGCCGCAAGGCGTTGCGCAATGGCGTCCAGATCTGGCATCTCACTGAGCCGGTCTTCGGCTTCCGCAACGCGAATCTGCGCTTCTTCCAGATTTTCTTCCAGCCGCACCCTGGATTCATCCAGCGCCGAACGGCGGGTTGCAAGCTGTCCTGCTGCACGCTCGGCGACCGCCAGCGCTTCACGCGCCTCGTCCAGCTTGCGCTGATTGGTCCGCCACTGGTCGCGGGCGACACGCTCATGCTCGACAGCTTCGCGCACCGAGGCTTCGGCGCGATATACGGCCTGTTCGGCCTCCTCGACTTGTCTGCGGGCTGCGACCGCTTCCTGTTCCAGCTCGCTCAAGCGGTTTTTCTGGGCCAGACGCTGTGCAGCCGGGGTCGGCGCGTCGGCGCTTGCCGTATAGCCATCCCAGCGCCACAGCGCACCGGCCTTGCTCACCAGTCGCTGGCCAGGACGCAAAAGCGCCTGCAAACGCTGACCGTCGCCGTCCGACACGACACCGACCTGCGCCAGTCTGCGGCGCAGCTGCTGCGGCCCATCGACCAGCCGGTCGAGCGGCGTTGCCCCTTGCGGTAAGGCCGGATCGGCTTCCGGGGCCGGATTATAGGCCCAGTAGACAGGCGCATTCTCATCGCTTGCCGCGTCGAGGTCTTCCCCCAGCGCCGCGCCAAGCGCGATTTCATAGCCCTTTTCGACGCGCAGCTCTTCCACCACCGGCGGAAACTGGCCGGTCTCGCCCGCATTTAGAATGCGCGCCAGCGTCTGCGCTTCGGTCTCGATCCGGTTGAGTTCGGTGCGCGCCTCGTTCAATGGCTGGCGGCTTGCCGCTTCCACTTCGCGCGCGCCCGCGACGAGCTCTTCCGCCGCAACGACCGCTTCTTCCGCCGCAGCAAGCGCATCCGCGCAAGCATCGACCACGATGCGCTTTTCAGCTGGATCGAACAGACCGCCGATCTGCTCGACGACAGATGCAATATCGCGCTCGATAGCGTCCATCTGCACGGCAAGGCGGTCGCGACGATCCTGAGTTTCCTTCAAGGCGCGCTCAATCTGCGCCCGTTCGGCAGTCGCTTCCGCGCGTTCGGCGGTCATCCGCGCCAGCGCGCTTTCGCTGTCGGTCAAGCGAATTTCCGCTTCCTCGAACAGCGCGCGTAATTCCTCATCGCGCTCGCCGGATGCGTCGTTGGAAGCGAGCAGTTCCTGTTCTTCTTCTTCCAGCTTTGCCAGAATATCGGCGTTTTCTCGCACCATCTGCTCTTCACGAGCGATGTCGGCGGTCAGCTGTTCCAGCCGTTTCATCAGCTCGGCGCGGCGGGCGCGAATACGTCCGTCCTCTTCGTCGAGCTGGGTGCGGGCAATCGAAAGGCGCTGCAAGGCGGCGGCGGCCCTGGCTTCCGCCTCGCGCAGTTCCGGCAGCTTCTGCGCGCCCACCGCCTGATCACGCGCCGCATTCATCTGCGCCTGCGCCATGTTGCCCACGGTCGCGGTCGCAGCCGACAAGGCGCTTTGCGCCTCCGCTTCCTGCGTCTTGGCCTGGCTCCAGCGCAGATGCAGCAAGGCGGCTTCGGCACGGCGAATATCGGCGGAAAGCGCCTTGAACCGGTTCGCCTGCCGGGCCTGACGCTTCAGGCTTTCAATCTGGCTGCCCAGTTCGCCCACCACGTCGTCCAGACGGTCGAGATTGCCCTCGGCAGCGCGCAGGCGCAGCTCGGCTTCATGGCGGCGCGTATGCAGGCCGGAAATGCCGGCCGCTTCTTCCAGAAGCGCGCGGCGCGCCTGCGGCTTCGCTTGAATAAGTTCGCCGATGCGCCCTTGCCCGACCATGGACGGCGAACGCGCGCCGGTCGACTGATCGGCAAAGAGCAGCTGCACATCCTTGGCGCGGGCCTCCTTGCCATTGATGCGATAGACGGAGCCCGCCTCACGCTCGATACGGCGCGACACCTGCAACTCATCGGCATCATTATAGCTGGCCGGAGCCGTGCGGTCGGAATTATCGAGGAAAAGCGTCACTTCCGCCGTGTTGCGCGCCGGGCGCGTGGCGGAACCGGAGAAAATGACATCATCCATACCGGAAGCGCGCATGTTCTTGTATGAGTTTTCACCCATCACCCAGCGCAGGGCTTCAACGAGATTGGATTTGCCGCAGCCATTTGGCCCGACCACGCCCGTCAGCCCGCCTTCGATCACGAACTCCATGGGTTCGACGAAGGACTTGAAACCGACAAGGCGCAGTTTGGAGAAGCGCATCAGCAAGCGCCCCCAGCTTTATCGCCCATTCCACAAACGGCAAAAGCGGACGCAGAGATGCGTCCGCTTTTCATCCAGAAAAACGGCTTAGAGAAGCTTGTCGATGATTGCCGACATTTCGTCAACCGAAAGGGCTCCAGCGTATTTTTGTCCGTTAATGAAGAAGGTCGGCGTCGCATTGACTCCAAAATCCTTCGATCCACGCTCCATCGTTGCTCTCACATCATCGAGAACTTGCTGGTTCGTCAAGCAAGCCTTGAAGGACTCCTGTGTAAAACCGGCAAGTTTTGCGATTTGCAGCAGGGCAGCTTCGCCGTCTTGAGCGGTTGCCCACTGTTGCTGCTGCTTGAAGAACACGTCGACCATCGGGAAATAACGATCTTCCGGGGCGCAGCGCGCCAGCATGAAGGCGGCGGTTGCGCGCGGATCGAACGGGAATTCGCGGAAGATCAGCCGCGCCTTGCCGCTATCGATATATTTTTCCTTGATTTTCGGGAAAGTATTGATCGTGAAATCCGCGCAATGCGGGCAGGTCAGCGATGCATATTCGACGATCGTAACCGGCGCATCGGCCTTGCCGTAGACCATATCCTTGAGCTTGCCCGGTTCGGCAATCTTGGCCGCATCGACGGTGCCTTCCGGGGCGCGATCTTGCGCCAGAGCGCCCGTTACCGAGGCGCCTGCAAAAGCCAGTCCGGCAGCAGCCGATCCGGCGAGAGAAATGACGTGTCTGCGATTAAGCACTGCAGGCATACGAATCATCCAGTCCTGTTTCATTCGGTTGTTTCGATCTACAATCTAAGGCGGCAGACAGATATGCGCCAGCCCCGCATCGTTCACATGAAAGTCAGCTTACCGCCAGTATTGTTTCCATATTCAGAACGACGAGCCCAGTTCTTGCTTCAACTCGCTGCAAACTGACCAAGGCTTGCATCAAATTTATGGCAGCTTGTAACGCAATTCAGTGCTTTTGCAATTGCCGGATGTTTCTCACAACGCATTGCATTCTAATCGCTCTTTTTCCCCGTAGCGCGCTTTTCCGCCAGAATATTCTTGCCGAGCCGCGCAAGTGCTGCCCGCAAGGCGTCGTCCTCGATACCGTCCGTCGCCTTGTCGATCCGCCGTTCTTCGGAGGGCGCCAGCGGAGCGAGCCGTTTGACCCGCCGTTTGGTCGGCAGCATGGGCGGCTTTTGCTCAATGCGAATGCGCCCGATGGCCGAAAAGCCAAGAAAGCCGTTGACTCGGCTGATGATCTCTCCGGTCTCGTGCTGGATCTGCAAGGCGGCAAAGCCTTCGCAGGCGATGATCAGCGTGGCGGGTTTGAACGGGTCGTCTTCGTGCAGACGGCGCGGCCAGAGAATGCGCAACGGACGCGATGTTGCACCAATGGCTGGGCCGACGATATCTTCCCAGGATTGCAGCAGCGAGAGATTGATGCCCGCACGTTTCTGAAGCATCGGGTCCATCAGCCCCGATGTCATATCCGCCAGCGGTCTAAATCCGCGTTTTGATTTTGGCTCGCTCATCGCGCTCCATTATAGCCGCGAAACCACTCCACAAACAAAGGAATACCTTCATCGAGCGTGGTCTTGGGGCTGAAACCCAGATCGCGGGCGGCAAGCGTGATATCCGCATAGGTGCGCGGAACGTCTGCGGCAGGCATCGGCTCCAGCTTGCGGATCGCTTCTCTACCCGTCGCCTTTTCGATGGCCGCAATGAAATCATTGAGCATGACCGGGCGGTTGTTGCCGAGATTATAGACCGGCGCGGTTTCCTCCGGCTTTTCCAGAATGCGCTTCACCGCGCCGACCACGCCGCTGACGATATCGTCCACAAACGTGAAATCGCGCTGCATCTCGCCATTATTGAAAACGCGGATGGGCTCGCCTTTCAAGATCGCCGAAGTGAAAAGCCACGGCGCCATATCCGGCCGCCCGAAGGGACCATAAACCGTGAAAAAGCGCAGGCCCGTCGAATGCAGCTTGTGCACATGGCTATAGGAAAAAGCCAGGAGTTCACCAGAGCGCTTCGTCGCCGCATAAACCGAAACCGGATGATTGACCGGATCGCTTTCCGAAAAAGGAATTTTCTCGTTGGCACCATAAACCGACGATGAGCTGGCATAGACCACGGGCGGACGCTTTTCGAGCTTCAGCGCGGTTTCGAAAATATTGACCTGCCCCATGACATTGGCCGAAACATAGGCGGCCGGGTTTTCGATAGAATAACGCACGCCTGCCTGCGCGGCCAGATGCACGATCACATCGGCATCCCTGTCCGCGCCGATGGCAGCTTCGATCGCTGCCGCGTCGGCAATATCGGCTTTGGCAAAACGAAAGCCGTCGCGTGCATGGAGGTTCGCGAGCCGCGTTTCCTTTAGTTCGACCTGATAGTAATCATTGACATTATCGATGCCGATAACCTGCCAGCCCTCATCCAGCAGGCGCTGCGCCGTGTGGTATCCAATGAAACCGGCGGCCCCCGTTACTATCGCTTTCATGCAATCGACTTCTTTCCGAATACGCACATTTCAAGACCGGCGCGCCGTGCGGCCATGACCCGACGGGACGCAGCGGCATTCAGCGCCGCAAGGAAGAACATGGTCGAAGAAATCGTGACTTCGTGCAGCAGCGGATTGTGCAGCATGCCATAGCTGCCGCTGACGATTGCGAAATAGATCAGCGCTCTGCGCATCGCCCAGCTATCGGCGGTGCGCCACAGATAGACGAAAATGGACAGGAAGGCGCCAGTCATGAAGATCAGGCCGACGATACCGTCATTCAGCAATTCGTCGAGAACCGTGTTATGCACATGGAGAAACCCGGCCAGCATCGGGGCCTGCTCGCCTGCTTCCGCCCGAACCTCATTCATTTTGGAATAGGCGCCAACGCCCGCAATCGGATGCTGCACAATAATCTTGCTGGCGCTTTTCCAAAGCACCTCGCGAATATCAGCGGAAACCTTGTCTTCCCACTGTTTGCTATCACCGGTGTCGTAATATTCGATCATGCCCGAAAAGCGCTTCGAAATGATATCGCCGACAGGCCCGACAACAATCAGCGCCGCCAAAGCGACCCCGAGTGCGGCGTAAACACCACCCTGCTGACGGATGCTGAAACGCTTCAGAAAGAAGACGATCTCAACGGCTGCGAAGACCGGCAAAACCACGATGACCGCCCGGGTTTCGGATGTAAGAACCGCCGCCAGACCAAGCACGAGCCAGTGCGGCCCGTTCGGGAGATAGCGCGGTGCCTGACGCAAAGGTATCGCTGCCGAGATCGCCGAGACGCCAACGACAAAGGCAAAAACCGCCTGATTGCCGCCGATCCCGATACGTCCGCCAGCGGTCACCGACAGATACAGGGCTGCAATAGTGGCGACGAGGACGCCGAAACGCGCGCCAAGCACATAGGCGCGTAGCGGGTCGCGGATCAAAGCCATGCCCGAGCCTGCGAAGGCGAAAACCGCAATCAGCAGCGTATAGCCGATCTGGCGGTTATTGTTGAAGGGTTCGCCGCGAACCAGGATCAGCCCAAGCGACCAGGCCGCGTAGAGCAGAATGAAAATATAGAATTTCTTGCAATGGAGCCGCGCGACCGCGTGACGACCGCAAGCCATATAAATTCCGAGACAGGAAAAGACGAATAAAATCAGAGGACCGAGGCCGACGCGAATTGGCATCGTTGCAGACGCCACACCAAGAATCCAAGGGTCAACCCTACGACGAAGTAAAAAGGATTTTTTTAAATAGCTCAATCGACAGCCCCTCTGAGATTTCTCTTCGCAAGTGCATAAACGATTCGCCTGACATAATCGGCAGCTCTGAACAGAAGCGTAGTTAGCCTTTTGTATGGCGGCAATCGTTTTTTAGCGTAGGCTGATCGTCCCTGTGCGATCGTGGAGACCGCCATGTCGGACAATTCCACCACCGGTTTGTCCGTAGTGAAAATCTCGTAATGACCAGCCCATCCTCGTTCGAGTGCAACATCGTAAGGAACGCGCATGGGGCGTATCCCGGCCAGCAGTTTCGCAGCCCCTTCCCGTGTCAGGATATAAGCAGCAGAGCTTCCCAGCGGTCCATGCAGACAACGCCCGATTGCGAACTCGTCATCGACCTGACGGAAGGAGCGGAACGCCGCCGTGCGATGATTGACCAGCTTGATCGCATCCCAACCGTTGATCTTCGTGGCCTTCTCTACGAACGGTACGAAAGCAGGCGTAAACAGGACATCGTCCTCGACCAGAACGGCAAAAGGTTCCGGGGCCGCAGCGATGACTTCAAGCGCGCGAATGTGGCTGAAATAACAACCAATTTCGGCAGGCATGGCGATTTTGCCATGGCAGCGTCGAAACCCGGCATCATCGAAATTGCCAAGTTCATCCGGCTGCAACAGCTTGCCTTCCACAGCCTCGACGCGCCGCAAATCGAGAGAAAACGCGTCAGCGCTTTTCTGCAGGCGCTCCCATCGGTCTCGCGAACGCGCGAGATTGATGACATAAACCGGTACGGAATTAATCACTGATTCTCTTTCCACGGCAAAAGCGCGATGGGAGGATTTGTAACGCGCCAGACCTATTTGCCAAGGGCTGACAATGTTTGGCTTTACACTATCGCTGTTTTTTCTATCAATTGAAAAACATACCTTGCCGGGAAAGCTGCCTTGCCGTTGAACTCTACCGCCCGACCAATGACCGCCTCGCCCAAGCTCAATAGCGTTTCCAAACGTAGCCACCAGCTTCTGGCCTGGTATGACCGTCACCACCGTGTTCTGCCCTGGCGCGTCACGCCGTCCGAACAAGCACATGGCACGCGCCCCGATCCTTATCGGATCTGGCTTTCGGAGATCATGCTACAGCAGACGACCGTCGAGGCTGTGAAATCCTATTTCACAACTTTTGTCGAACGTTGGCCGACTGTGCGCGCAATGGCCAGCGCCACCGAGGACGACATTTTGCGAGCCTGGGCCGGGCTTGGTTATTATTCGCGCGCGCGCAATCTGAAAAAATGCGCCGATCTCGTCGCCACGCAATATGGCGGGAAATTTCCGGACAGTGCGGCAGCATTGAAAGAACTACCCCGCATCGGCGATTACACATCGGCTGCCATCGCCGCAATTGCCTTTGGCGAAAATGCCGCCGTGGTGGACGGCAATGTCGAGCGCGTCATTTCACGACTCTATGCCATCGACACGCCACTGCCAGCCGCCAAGCCGCAGATCCGCGCCCTGATGGCCGAGATGACGCCGTCAGACCGCCCCGGCGACTTTGCGCAGGCCATGATGGATCTCGGCGCAACAATCTGTACGCCGCGACGACCCGCCTGCGCCATCTGTCCGGTCAATGATAATTGCATCGCACTCGCAACCCGCGACCCGGAAGAATTTCCGGTCAAGGCGCCGAAGGCGGAAAAGCCGATCCGCGTCGGAGCGGCCTTTGTCGCGATGGATGAGGACGGAGCGATTTTCCTGCAGAAACGAAAAGGCGAAGGCCTGCTTGCAGGCATGACGGAAGTGCCCGGAAGCCCATGGACAGCGCGTATCGATGGCGACGCAACCGTCAATGCGGCCCCCTTTCCAGCGGCATGGACCCCGGCGGGCAGCATTACCCATATCTTCACCCATTTCGAATTGCGCCTGTCGGTGTATCGTGCCGACAATGTGAGCACAGGCGTCAGCCAGCTAACATCCGGCAATGGCTGGTGGTCAGCCCCGGACGACCTCGCCGGAGAAGCCTTGCCGACCGTCATGAAGAAAGCCATCGCGGCGGCAGTGCCAGAAGCTTTTAAGCCCAAAAGGAAGAAACAGTGACCAGTCCCGTCAAACATGTGGTTTTCGATATCGGCAAGGTTCTCATCCATTACGACCCGGAACTTGCCTATCTCGACCTCATCCCCGATGCCGAACGGCGGCGCTGGTTTCTGGAAACGGTCTGTACCGGAGCGTGGAACGTGGAGCAGGATCGCGGACGCAGCTGGCAGGATGCCGAAGCACTGCTGATCGACACCCATCCGGAATGGCGTGAGCAGATTCTAGCTTTCAGGCAGAACTGGTCTCGCATGGTGCCCCATGCCTATGATGAAAGCGTCGCCATTCTGCGCGGGCTGATCGCATCGGGGAACGATGTCACCATGCTCACCAATTTCGCCTCCGACACGTTCCGCGAAGCGCAGGTGCGGTTTCCATTCCTGACGGAAAGCCGTGGTGTCACTGTTTCAGGCGACGTCAAGATGCTGAAGCCCGACCGCGAAATCTACGAGACGCATGTCGCGACATTCGGCCTCGACCCGGCGGCAACGCTGTTCATCGATGACACGCTGCATAATGTCGACGGCGCCAAGGCGGCTGGCTGGCAGGCCGTGCATTTTACCGGCGCGCCCAAACTCGCTGCCGATCTGACATCACTCGGTCTCAGGTTCTAAAAACGAAAGCGCCCGAAGCTTTCGCTTCGAGCGCTCCATGATCAGACTGTGCTGGAGGCCGTCCGATGTTAATGCCTGTTATGCGCCGGCGACTGCTATTTCGTCGCGGATAACCTTTCGCAGATCGTCGATGGGTTTCAGGACGCCTTCTTCTTCAAAGTGCCAGAAGGTCCAGCCATTGCAGGCATCGAACCCTTGCACCTTGGCGCCGATACGATGGATCGAACCGGCCTCGCCATTGGCGGCCAGCGTGCCGTCAGCGCGAACGATGGCCGCAAAGCGACGACGCGCATCACAGAGAACCGTACCCGGACGCAGGAGACCTGCTTCCAATACGCTGGTGAAAGCAACACGTGGCTCAGCGCGCTTGCCGGTCATGACCGTCAGTTCCGCCTTGCCGAGCGGCTCCACTGCATCAATGCGGACGGTTGCGGCGTCGATATAGACCTGTTCGCGTTCGATGCCGACAAAATGGCGTCCGAGGCGTTTTGCCACCGCGCCGGTGGTGCCGGAGCCGAAGAATGGATCGAGAATGACGTCGCCCGGCTTGCTCGAAGCCATCATGATGCGGGCCAGAAGCGCTTCCGGCTTTTGCGTCGGATGAACCTTGTCGCCTTTCTCGTCCTTCAGGCGTTCGGAACCCGTGCAGATCGGAAACAGCCAGTCCGAGCGCATCTGCACATCGTCATTGGCGGCTTTCATCGCTTCATAATTGAAGGTGTAGCCTTTGCCCTTCTGGTCACGCGATGCCCAGATCAGCGTTTCATGCGCGTTCTGGAAACGACGGCCGCGGAAGTTCGGCATCGGATTGGTCTTGCGCCAGATGACATCGTTGAGGAGCCAGAAGCCCAGATCCTGCAGCTGCGTGCCGACGCGGAAAATATTGTGATAGGAGCCGATAACCCAGATCGTGCCATTCGGCTTCAAAACGCGGCGGCAGGCCAAAAGCCAGGCGCGGGTAAAGGCGTCATAGGCCTGAAAGCTCTCAAACTGGTCCCAATGATCGTCAACGGCGCTGACCATCGATTGATCCGGGCGATGCAGATCGCCACCGAGCTGGAGATTATACGGCGGATCGGCAAAGATGACATCGACGGAATGATCCGGCAGGCGTTCCAGAGCGGAAACGCAATCACCCTTGATGATGGAGTCGAGCCAGGCGGTACGCGGGGCCTCGATGGGCAACTCATGGGCAAGACGTACTAGGGACATGGGATACTCGATTACCTGTGGACGCGAAAACTTGTCCTTATGGTTACCGGGTAGGGTAAATATGGCGTTAACGCCAAGTGATTGAAATCGTAAACCTTTTCTTAAAAACGCAACAAAGTCCCGGCTTTCCGGGCTTTTTCCTTTCAAATCAGGAGCAACATTTTCACGGCTGCCATCTTAACGCCGTCATCGAAATGCAAAGGCCGACGGGTAGCGCGTCATGTCCCATAAGGCTTGGTTATTCCTTTGCAGCTATGATTTGCGAATAATCAGCCTTCGAAGTAACCGAGCCGACCGCACCAGCGCCTGTCAGGTCTTTGCCTATGAATTTCGCAGAACTGCGCCATAACCGTTATTTAAGGGTTTTCTTCGTTCCCTTTCGCATGCGCGCCGTCGTGCGCGGCAGCGAAATCGGCCTCGTCATCGCAGGTGTGGTGATCGGGATCGTCTCCGGCCTTGCTGTTGCCGCCATTGGCGGCATATCGCAGTGGATGCATCAGGCGCTCTTCGCGCTCGAGCCCGGCGAAAAACTCAGTTCTGCGGCGCAGCTCTATCCCAGCGCCTTTATCGCGCCACTGGCTGGCGGCATTCTCATGGGGGTCGTCATCTGGATATTGGCGCGCTGGCGCAAGCGTCCCATCGTCGATCCGATCGAGGCCAATGCCCTGCATGGCGGTCGCCTGTCGCTCACCGACAGCTTTATTCTCGTCGGGCAAAACCTGATTTCCAACGGCTTTGGCGCTTCCGTGGGTCTGGAAGCGGCCTATACGCAGTTGGCCAGCGGTTTTGCATCGCGCATCGGGCGCGCGCTGAAGCTGCGCCGGGCCGATTTGCGCACGCTGGTGGGTTGCGGCGCTGCGGCGGCCATCGCCAGCGCCTTCAATGCGCCCCTCACCGGTGCATTTTATGCGTTCGAGCTGATCATCGGCGTTTACTCCATCGCCACGCTGGCCCCCGTTGTCGTTGCAGCAATTGTCGGCACATTGGTGACGCAAGCCATTGGCGGCACGCCTTTCCTGATCGATATCGGCAACATCGACGCCATCACCCCGCGTGATTACGTCCCCGCCTTGCTGCTCGGCTTTTTGTCGGCAGGGATCGCTATTCTCATCATGCGCGGCGTCACATTTGTGGAGCAGGTCACCCGACGCAGTTTCCTGCCCAATGTCCTGACACCGGCCATCGGTGGCGCTATCGTCGGGCTGATCGCCTTCTTCTCGCCGCAGGTTCTGGCCTCCGGCCATGGCGCGCTGCATCTCGATCTCAATGCGAATATCACCATTTCAGCACTGCTGCTGCTAATTCTGGCGAAGTCTCTGGCGTCGGCAATCTCCATCGGCTCCGGCTTTCGCGGCGGCCTGTTCTTCGCATCGCTGTTTCTGGGCGCATTGACCGGCAAGCTTTTCGCGGCGGTCGCGGGCGTGGTGCTGCCAACCAGCCTGACACTCGCACCGGAAGTCTATGCCGTGATCGGCATGTCCTCGCTTGGCGTCGCCATTGTCGGCGGCCCCATGACCATGACCTTTCTGGCGCTGGAACTGACCGGCGACTTTCCGATTTCCATGCTAGTGCTCGGCGCCGTCGTGTCTTCTTCGCTGATGGTCCGCAAGACCTTCGGCTACTCCTTCGCAACCTGGCGCTTCCATCTTCGCGGCGAGTCCATCCGTTCGGCACATGATATCGGCTGGATCCGCAATCTGACCGTCAGCCGCATGATGCGCCACGATGTGCGCACCGTGCTGATCGACACGGATATCGAAACCTTCCGCCATGATTTCCCGCTCGGTTCCACCCAGCGCGTTATCGCGGTGGATGCTCAGGGGCGCTATGTCGGCATGATCCCCGTACCGGAAGTCTATGCCGACAGTTTCGACAGTTCGGAGAACCACAGCATCGGCGAGCTTCTGAAGTATCAGGATGAATTCCTGTTGCCGCAGATGAACGCCAGGGAAGCTGTCGTGCGGTTTGACCGTTCCGAAAGCGAAGCACTCGCCGTGGTCAACAATGCGCAGGAACGCAAGGTCATGGGCCTGTTGAGTGAAGCGCACACACTGCGCCGCTATAGCGAAGAGCTGGATCGCAGACGGCGCGAAGTCTCCGGCGAGGTTTGACGCTCGGGCTATAAAGTTGTAGCTGAACTGCCGATGCGCTCCTGCGAGAGTGAATGCTTCCTCCTCCCGATAAGAAGGCTACCCAAATGGCGGCTCCGTCCCTCATCATTTTCGATTGCGATGGCGTTTTGGTGGATTCCGAAATCATCGCTGCGGAAGTGGAATCCGTACTGCTGACCGATGCCGGTTTTCAGATTTCCGCCGACGAACTGGCCGAACGTTTCGCCGGTCTGACCTGGCAGGATATCCTGCTCACGATTGAGCGCGAAGCAGGCATAGCGCTTTCCGCATCGCTGATCGACAAATCGGAAAGCATTCTCGATGAGCGTCTCAAGAATGAAGTGCAGGCCGTCGATGATATCGTGGACGTTGTTTCTGCGCTGAAACTGCCGAAGTGCATTTGCTCCAACTCGACCAGCGCAAGGCTGGAAACCATGCTGAAGCGCGTTGGGCTTTACGATCTCTTCGCGCCGAATATTTTCTCGGCCAAGGAAGTCGGCACCAAAAAGACCAAGCCCGCGCCGGATGTGTTCCTTTATGCGGCCAAGCAGTTCGATGTCGATCCAAGCAATGTGATCGTGATCGAGGATTCCGTGCACGGCATCCATGGCGCGCGCGCTGCTGGTATGCGCGTCATCGGCTTTACGGGCGGAGCGCACACCTATCCGGGCCATGCCGACCGGCTGACCGATGCGGGCGCCGAGACGGTAATCCACCGCCACAAGGACCTGCAGAGCGTGATCGAAGCCCTCTCGATCTGGACCGACGCCTGACGCGCAAGTTCCTGCTGACCGGACGGTCTGATCTGATACGCGAGATAGCCCGAGCATTCGGGCTATCGACCCCGCTGCATCAGTGTCTCACTTAAAAAGCGGCAGGCCGCGGCGAAAATGGTGATTTCGAGAACCGGAGCGCAGCGTACTTTTGTGAGCACCGGATGCCTCGCATAATCCCGAAAAGTTGCAGACTTTTCGGATCAGATTATGCGAATACAAAACTCAAATTGCCATTTGCAGCCCGGCATGGCGAATTTTGGAACAGACACTCAGGCGGCGGAGCGTTTGTTGCGCCCCTTTGGCGGCGCGTTGAGGATGGCCAGCAGCTCTTCGGCTTCGGGCTCATCAAGACCGATCAGCAGCCGGGTCCCCATCATGACGGGTTCACCCGTGGACGTATCGAAGATCGCCCAGGTGTCCGTCGGTTCGAGAATACGTTCATATTTCTGTTTCATGGGTGCAGACTAGCGCAGACTCGTTGCTTTTCGTTTGAACTTCGCTGTCGAATTTAATTCGAATTTTAGCTAAAGCGCGTTTTGCTTTTAGGATATTCACAGAATGCGGTAAGGCTTCAGCCTATCTAGCCACGCGGCTCGCCGCCAATGCCCAAAAACGAGCCCTTGCGGGCCGTCTTTCGACGCTTCGCCGGTTTGGCAACCACCAGCGTTCGCGCAATTATTGCGGAAACGGGCTTGCCGAAATACCAGCCCTGCGCCTTGACGGGCACAGCGTCACCCGCGCTTTCCCTGGCGAAATAGGCCGCCTGCGCCTCCGTTTCCACACCTTCCACAACCACATCCAGACAATGCTGCCGCGCCATGGCCAGTATTTGCGGAACAATCGACACCGTGCTGCCATTGTCGACCGTCCGCGTAAACGTCTTGTCGATCTTGATCGCATCCACATTCAACGCGCCGAGATAAGCAAGGCTGGAATAGCCCGTTCCGAAATCGTCAATATAGATGCGATGCCCCTTCTCGCGCAGGTGATGAATCGCACCGGAAGCCTTGGCAAAATCCACTGCCGTGCGCTCAGTCAGCTCAAGACCGATCTGCTGCGGGTCGATGGACGCTTTCGCCAGCCGCGCTTCCAGCCGGTTGGCGAATTCCATGTCATGCAGGTCGCGGGCGCTTATGTTGATATTGATGCGCAAGCCGGGCTTGGCGCGCAACAACTCGCCCATTTCACTGATCACCGCATCGATCACATAAAGCGTTATCCGGTGAATGAGCCCACTCTTTTCCGCCCGCGTTATGAAAACATCCGGCGGAACAAAGTCCCCCTTATGGATTTCCCAGCGTATCAAAGCCTCGAAACCGACAATCGCGCCACTGACAACATTGACAACCGGCTGGTAGACGACCTCCAGTTCCTTTTTCGTCAGCGCCTTTGACAGGAGCGTCATCAGCGAGCGGTCGCGATTATTATAGACGCGCCAGCCAAGACCGAGACTGCCAGCGGCCAGCATACCAAGCACAATGGAAAGAAAGGATCGCAGCCGGGCATGCAGGCTCGTGCGGTCAATCTCCGTCCTAAGCGCGAGGCATATGAGCTTGTCCGGCTCGCAGGCATAGGCGTTCAGCTGATCGCGTTTTTCCACAAGATCGCGCAGACGCCCGTCCGATAGCGGCTCCAGATCAGCATTGGGCGGATATTCATAGAAGCGGGCGAAATTCGCGCGCGCCGGATCGCTCATGAACAGCGCGAAGGCATAGCCCGGCGTATGCATGAAGTCGAAGGCCGCAGGGCTGAGAACGACGTTGGAATTGCCCTTGCCCATGACCGGCCCAAAGGTTCCCGGCGTGACCAGAGGGCGGTCGGCATAGATGTAGGTTCCGTTGGGAAGCAGCACGTCCGCAGTGGAGCGCGGCTCCTGCCGCGCCAGATCCGGCAACAGCGTGGAACAGTTCAACCGGCCATCGATCAGCCGACCAATATCCTTGATCTGATAAGCCTTGAAGAGGATCCTGCGCAGATAAACGCGCTCTTCGGGGGAGCAAACCGCATAGGGCGATTGTTCTGCCTGATCGAGGGTGCTGTGCGCCGAGTCGATCAGCCGGCCCGCATAGGAAAGCAGTGCCTCCATATAGGCATTGACCTGCCGCTCATCGCCCATCTGTCTCAGTTTTTCGCCAACCCAATGCCCTGCTACCGCCCCGCATAAAAGCAGCAAGAGAAGGATAAGAGGAACTGGATTGAAAAGGCTGCCGCCATTGCTCCGCCTGCGCACCATCCGCCCTTAAAACCTCGCAAACGATCTGTGGCAGAGAACTATACTGCTTATCCCGCATAAGCAGCTATATTAAATATAAGCACAGACCCACAGCATCAATTATAAACATATAAAAACGCTATGACTATTACACGAACCGCATCTTTTGGGAACAATATTAATTGAGGGGCAGTTTTTTATTTTTTTATTAGGATCAACAAATATATTGGCGTCTATATTTTGCTGAAACATCAGAAACTAAAATAAACAATGCGCGGGATTTCTCCCGCGCATCTGGTTTTCCGATAAGCGCTTCGCCCTGTCAGGCGCTGCGAAACTTACTTAGCATTCGGGCCTTCGTCGAAGCCGACGAAAATCTGGATGTTCTGCTTGTCCGGCATCGGCAGCGAAATGCCCTTGTCGTTGAAAACGAACTGGGTCGCGGTATCGCCGTTATTGATGGTGACGGCCTGCTTGTGCAGCTTGGAATAGACCACCTGATCGCCCTGGCGCACGGCCACGCGCACCGGCATGGTGATGGTGCCGTTCTTATATTTCGGACCGGGCACAACCTTGCCAGCGGCAGCCACGTCGATGGTGATCGTGCCGTCGCCATACTGGCACGCGCGTGTCACGTCGGTCAGCGACGCCTGATAGACGACCTGCGCCGGATCCTTGTCGCCGCCCTTGGCATAGGTGCTGAAGAAAGCGGTGCCGTCACGCAGCGTCACTGTCGGGCAATAGGCGCGAAGCTCCGATGCGCTGATGCGCTTTGGACCTTCAGCCGCCATATCACCAGGCTTTTCGCTGCCGCTGGTCGTGCAGCCTGCGAGCGCTGTGAGCAAAACCGTTGCAAAGACTGGAAACAACGATGAACGATTCTGTGATGCTTTCTGCATAGACCGGGCTTCCCTGCACTAATCTGTTTGTTTGAGAGCGCCTGGATTCCATTGAAATCGCCAGACCACCCCAATTTGTTCCGCCACAACATTTTCCAACCAGCAAAACCGCTTCGCACTTTTGCTGGAAATGTATCTTCTTCCTATCGCATTTCGCGATCAGCAAAACCGCTTCGCACTTTTGCTGGAAATGCTTTATACCACTGCGCACAAAACAGTGCGCGATGACGTTTTCCCGTTTTTTGCCGCGAAGAGCAACCCCATCCCCTTCGGGATGTTTTAATTTCTTGCGGCTTTTTTATGGACGCCCTATTGCATTTGCACAGCTTTGAAACGCATCCCAATAAGATGCGCGTGGAATGAGACTTGCGCAGCCGATCTGGGCAGATATCTGGAATGAAGGCCTGACGAAATGAAATATGTAAGCACCCGCGGCGAAGCCCCGGTCCTGGGTTTCAGCGATGCATTGCTCGCCGGACTAGCCCGCGATGGCGGCCTCTATCTGCCACAGGAATATCCGCAGTTTTCTTCGGAACAAATCCGCAGCCTGCGCGGAAAATCCTATGTCGATATCGCGCTTGCCGTGCTGACACCCTTCACCGGCGGCGAAATTCCGCAAGCCGATTTCGAGCGCATGGTGCGCGAGGCCTATGGCAGCTTCCGGCATGACGCCGTGTGTCCTCTGGTCCAGACCGGCGCGAATGAATTCGTGCTCGAACTTTTCCACGGGCCGACGCTCGCCTTCAAGGACGTCGCCATGCAACTTCTGGCGCGCATGATGGATTATGTGCTGGCAAGCCGTGGCGAACGCGCAACCATCGTCGGCGCAACGTCCGGCGATACCGGCGGGGCGGCGATTGAAGCTTTTGGCGGTCGCGACAACACCGATATCTTCATCCTGTTCCCGAACGGTCGCGTCTCGCCGGTGCAGCAGCGCCAGATGACCTCGTCGGGCTTTGCGAACGTTCATGCGCTGTCCATCGAAGGCAATTTCGACGATTGCCAGAACCTCGTGAAAGGCATGTTCAACGACCTCGCCTTCCGCGATGCGCTGTCGCTTTCGGGCGTGAATTCGATCAACTGGGCACGCATCATGCCGCAGGTGGTCTATTATTTCACCGCAGCTCTCAGCCTCGGCGCGCCCGACCGTGCAGTTTCCTTCACCGTGCCGACCGGTAATTTCGGCGATATTTTCGCGGGCTATGTGGCCAAGCGCATGGGCCTGCCCATCGAGCGCCTGATCGTCGCCACCAATGACAACGACATTCTTTCGCGCACGCTCGATACCGGCGCTTATGAAATGCGCGGTGTGGCCCAGACCACCTCGCCGTCGATGGATATCCAGATTTCGTCCAACTTCGAACGTCTGCTGTTCGAAGCCCATGGCCGCGACGCCGCCGCCGTGCGCGGCCTCATGCAAAGCCTGAAACAATCGGGCGGCTTCACCATTTCCGAAAAGCCGCTTTCCGCCATCCGCACCGAGTTCTCGGCAGGGCGCTCGACGGTTGCGGAAACCGCGGAAACGATCAAGTCGGTTCTGGCCGATGACGGCTATCTTCTCGATCCGCATTCCGCCATCGGCGTGAAAGTGGCTCGCGAAAATGTGTCCGGCGCGGCACCTATGGTAGCGCTCGCCACCGCGCATCCGGCCAAATTCCCCGACGCCGTCAAGGCTGCATGCGGTGTCGAACCGCAACTCCCGGCATGGCTGTCGGACTTGATGCAACGAAAAGAAAGCTTCACAGTTCTTCACAACGACCTGAAAATCGTAGAAGAATATGTGAGCCGCCATTCCAGGGCCCACGCCTGAGACCCTGGAAAGGAAATTTGAGCCCGATTGCGAAACGGATCGGGCTCATGAAAAGTCAGAGCGGGGAATGCAGGGAGCAATTCGCTTATGGGTGTTGAAGTAACGCGTCTTCCCAACGGGTTGACGATCGCCACCGATACCATGCCGCATGTGGAAAGCGTGGCGCTGGGGATCTGGGTTAAGGCTGGCGCAAGAAACGAAGCCGCCGACCGGCATGGGATAGCCCACCTTCTGGAACACATGGCCTTCAAAGGCACGGAAAACCGCTCTGCCTGGCAAATTGCATCGGATATTGAAGATGTTGGCGGCGAGATCAACGCCGCCACCAGTGTCGAGACCACGTCTTATTATGCCCGCGTGATGCGCGATGACATGCCGCTCGCCATCGATATTCTCACCGACATTCTGACCGCATCGAAGTTCGACGAAGCCGAACTTGAGCGCGAGAAACAGGTGATCATGCAGGAGATCGGCGCGGCGCACGACACGCCGGACGATATCGTCTTCGACCGTTTCACCGAAACTGCCTATCGTCACCAGCCCATCGGCCGCGCCATTCTCGGCGAGCCGGATACGGTGATGTCCTTTTCCTCTGCCGACCTGCGCCAGTATATGGACGAGCAGTACAGTGCCGACCGCATGGTCGTGACCGCTGCTGGCGGCGTGGACCATGATGCTTTCGTCAAGGAAGTGGAGAAGCGTCTCGGCGGTTTCCGCGCCCATAACACGGCGCCGACGCTCGACCTTGCGACCTATGTGGGCGGCGATTTCCGCGAAAACCGCGAATTGATGGATGCACAGGTGCTGATCGGTTTTGAAGGCCGCGCCTATCATGTGCGTGACTTCTACGCCTCGCAGCTTCTGTCCATGGTGCTAGGCGGCGGCATGTCATCGCGTCTGTTCCAGGAAGTGCGCGAAAAGCGCGGCTTGTGCTATTCGGTCTATGCCTTCCATTGGGGCTTTTCGGATACGGGTCTGTTCGGCATTCATGCCGCCACGGGCCGCGATGAGCTGGTTGAACTGGTCCCGGTTATTATTGATGAGTTGCACAAGGCGGCGGATTCGATCAGCATCGAGGAAGTCAATCGCGCCCGCGCGCAATATCGCGCCAGCCTTCTCATGTCGCAGGAAAGTGCGGCCAGCCGCGCAGGCCAGCTGGCCCGCCAGTTCCTGCTCTATGGCCGCCCGGTTGAGAACAGCGAGCTGATGGATCGCCTGTCGCTGATCACCCCGGAACGCCTGACGGACCTTGCAGGCCGCCTGTTCCTCGACAGCAAGCCGACCATTGCAGGCGTCGGCCCGGTTGGTCGCCTGATGAGCTTCGGCGACCTCACCGATGCGCTGTCGACCAATGCGCATACGAGAAAGATAGCTGTTTAAGGTAAGGCAGTAGGGGAATAAGGGAATAGGGGAGTATGTGGCCGTGAAGATTTCGTTTTTCCTATTCCCCTACTCACCTATTTCCCTACTCCCCTAACTCCAATGATCGGCCTGTCGTTCCGGCGCAATAACCCGACCGTTCTGCGTGGACAGCGCATTTATCTGCGCGAGCCCATGATGGGCGATTTTGCGGGCTGGTCGAAACTGCGCGAGCAAAGCCGGGCCTTTCTGTCTCCATGGGAGCCGACCTGGCCCGACGACGATCTGACGAAAAGCGCCTTTCGCTACCGGATGCGGCGTTTTCAGGAAGAAATTTCTGCCGGAACCGGCTATCCTTTCTTCATTTTCCGCAACAGCGACGACCGCATTCTCGGCGGTATTACGCTCGGCAATATTCGCCGCGGAGTAGGACAGAACGGCATGATCGGCTATTGGAGCGGCGTTCCTTTCGCGGGCAAAGGCTATATGACAGAGGCGCTCTCTCTGGTTATCCCCTTTGCATTCGACCAACTGCGGTTGCACCGGCTTGAAGCTGCCTGTATTCCCCATAATGTACGTTCGGTCCGGCTTCTCGAAAAAGCCGGATTTCAGAGAGAAGGACTGTTGCGCTCCTATCTCAAGATAAATGGCTTCTGGCAGGACCACCTGCTGTATGCCCTCATAGAAAGCGACAAACGTATGTTGGATGGCCGCATGATCAATGGCAAGGTTGAACGCTCGTGAGCGGTTTTTCTGAACAGCTATTCCAGAACGCCGCGCGTTTTCTCGCGCTGATCGTCCTTCTGGCCTTTTCGGCCGTTCATGCGTCTGCTGTCGAACCGATCAAGATTTCCAAGGACGACACCGCTCTCGATCTGTCGCGCGCCGTTGAACTTATCCGCAACAAGGGTGAGAGCGTTCAGGTTTCCACCGCGCCCGGCCCCGATGGCATCGTACGCCGCATCGAAGTGCAGGCCGACCAGAACAGCAACGCATCCGGTGACTGGGCTGCTTTCTCCATCGCCAATCCGACCGACCAGCAGATCGACCGCCTGATCGTCGCACCGCATTTCCGTCTCGTCGGTTCCGGCATCATCTGGCCGGATCTCGGCTCGCCGCGTATTGCGTCGATCACCCCCAGCGAAGGCTTTGCGCTCGACCGCCAGCCAAGCGCCGACGCGGATGTGTTCCGCATCACCATCAATCCGGGCAGCGTCGTCACCTTCGTCGCCGAGCTTTCCTCGCATAATCTGCCGCAGCTCTATCTGTGGGAACCGGAAGCCTATAAGGACACCGTCAATTCCTACACGCTCTATCGCGGTATCCTGCTTGGCATTTCGGGCCTGCTGGCACTGTTTCTGACCATCCTCTTCGTCGTCAAGGGCACCTCGCTTTTTCCCGCCACGGCAGCGCTGGCATGGGCAGTTCTCGCCTATATCTGCGTCGATTTCGGCTTCTGGAACAAGCTGATGGAAATCACGCCCGGCAACGAACAGATATGGCGTGCGGGTACAGAAGTGGCGCTCGCCGCCTCGCTGGTGATCTTCCTCTTCGCCTATCTCAACCTCAACCGCTGGCACGACCATTTCAGCTATGGCGCGGTGACCTGGGTTCTGGGCCTACTGGCGCTTGCGGGCGTTGCGGTCTTCGATCCGCCGATTGCTTCCGGCATTGCCCGTATCTCGCTGGCGCTCACCGTCGTTTCCGGCGTCGCCATCATCGGCTACCTCGCGGTGAAGGGCTATGACCGGGCAGTTATGCTGATACCCGCCTGGCTTCTCACATTGATATGGTTGCTTGGCGCATGGATGGCCGTCACCGGCCGCCTCGACAACGACATTGTCCAGCCGGCGTTGGGCGGCGGGCTGGTTCTCATCGTGCTTCTGATCGGCTTTACCGTCATGCAGCACGCTTTCGCAGGCGGCGCGCTCCAGCAGGGGCTGTTGTCCGACATGGAGCGGCAGGCGCTCGCCGTGATCGGCGCGGGCGATATCGTCTGGGATTGGGATGTGCCGCGCGACCGCGTGGTCACCACGCCAGATATCGCCAGCCAGCTTGGCAATACGGCAAGCAGTTTGCAAGGCCCGGTGCGCAACTGGCTGCCCGTCATGCATTCCGACGACCGTGACCGTTTCCGCTCGACGCTCGACGCCATTCTGGAAAACCGTCGCGGACGCATTGGCCAGATTTTCCGTCTGCGTGCCAATGACGGCCATTACCACTGGTATGCGCTGCGCGCCCGCCCGGTGATCGGCTCGGATGGCGAAGTGGTGCGTTGCGTCGGCACGCTGGTCAATGTCACCGAGCAGAAGAAGGCCGAAGAACGCTTGCTGCACGATGCCGTGCATGACAATCTCACTGGCCTGCCCAATCGCGAGCTTTTCCTCGACCGCCTGAGCAATGTGATGAATATGGCGCGCGGCGAGAGCAATCTGCACCCGACCGTATTCATGATCGATATTGACCGCTTCAAGCAGGTCAATGACAGTCTGGGCATGTCCGCGGGCGACACGATCCTTCTGACCATTTCGCGCCGTCTGGGCCGGCTGATGAAGCCGCAGGACACGCTGTCGCGCCTCTCCTCCGACCAGTTCGGCCTGCTGCTTGCATCCGAAAGCGATCCCGGCCGCATCGCAGCCTTTGCGGAAGCGCTGCGTCAGGCCACCCGCGCGCCCATCGCCTATGCCAAGCGCGAGATCGTTCTGACTGCCTCTATCGGCCTCATCACCTGGACGAAAACCGCCACCACGGCGGAAGATTTTGTGAAGGATGCAGAACTGGCCATGTATCAGGCCAAGCGCTTTGGCGGCGACCGAATCGAGCCGTTCCGCCCGGCCTTCCGCGCCATCGGCAGCGACAAGCTGCAGCTTGAATCCGATCTGCGCCGCGCGCTCGAACGCGACGAAATCAGCATGGTCTACCAGCCTATCGTCAAGCTCGACGAAGGAGCCATCGCCGGTTTTGAGGCTCTGATGCGCTGGGAACATCCGCGCCGTGGTGCAATCTCTCCGTCGGAGTTCATTCCGATTGCAGAAAACTCCGGCCTGATCGTGCAGCTTGGCCTCTTTGCAATTCAGCGCGCTGCCGAAGACCTTTTCGCCTGGCAGGAACAGTTCCCGAAACTCGACCTGTTCGTCTCGGTCAACCTCTCATCCACGCAACTGATCCGGCAGGACCTCATCAACGATGTCCGCTCCGTGCTGTCGCGCATTCACCTCAATCCGGGCAGCCTGAAGCTGGAACTGACCGAATCCGTCCTCATGGAAAATCCCGAGCAGTCAGCCCATGTGCTGGCCCGGCTCAAGACCATGGGGATCGGCCTGTCGCTGGATGATTTCGGCACCGGCTATTCGTCGCTCGCCTATCTGACGCGCTTCCCGTTCGATATCATCAAGATCGATCGCTCCTTCGTGAAGGGCGACCAGCCGCAGAAGACAACCCTGCTGCGTTCCATCGTCAGCATGGCGCATGATCTGGGTCTGGCGGTCGTGACGGAAGGTGTGGAGAGCGAAAGCGATGCGCTCCAGCTCCGCCAGATGGGCTGCGAATATGTGCAGAGCTTCATGTTCGGCCAGCCAACCAGCCGCGAAGACGCCACCCGCATGATCAAGGAACAGCTGGAAGCGGCGGCAGCGTGAGATTAGGGCAGTAGAAAGTTACGGTCGTCGCGGACGTCCGCAACCAAAACATACTGCCTTATTCCCCTACTGCCCTACTCCCTTAACTCAAGCATGTCCCGCGTCAGAAACCAGTCGCGACATGTCGATGCCCATATGCAGCATAAGGCGGGAATATTTGCCGTCGATATCGCTGTCGAAAAGCATGTCGAGCGGCGCATCGCAGCTGAGCCAGCCATTGTCAGCCAGTTCGGCTTCGAGCTGCCCCGGTGCCCAGCCCGAATAACCCAGCGCCATTAAAACCTGTGAGGGGCCCTTGCCGCCATAAATGGCGCGCAAAATATCGACCGTTGCGGTCAGGCAGACATCTTCGGAGACCGGCATGGTCGAATCGACCATATAATCGTCAGAATGCAGCACAAAGCCGCGCGTGGTATCGACCGGCCCGCCATTGCGCACCATCATATGCTGTGTGCGCTCGGGCAGGACGATCAGCTCATTCTCATCGATCACGCCGATCTGGCGCAGAATATCGGGAAAGCCAATCGGTTGCAGCTGATTGATGATGAAACCCATCGCGCCCTCGTCGGAATGGGCGCAGATATAGACCACCGATCGGGCAAAACGCTCGTCGCTCATGCCGGGCATGGCAAGCAGGAATTGCCCGTTCAAGAAACCCTGCTCGTGATTTGACTTCCTGATCGTGGTCATTTTGATGAAGGTAGCAAGCCTGTGAAAAATAACAATGGGCGTCGCAAATTTGTCTTCAAAGGCCGCAAAAATATAATTGCTCCCAATAATGTTGGACTTGAAGCAACCATGATTTCATTTCATTTTTAAATGATGAAAACACGTCTGAACATTCTGGCTTTCGGTTTGCTGGCCGCCTCAGCTTTGCCCGCACACGCTTCGACCTCCGCCTGGACAGAAACGCCCGGCGGGCGTGTACGCGTCATCATCGAGGACGGTGCGGTGTCGGCTGAAGCCGGGCCCAAGCGCGAGATACGCGGCGCGTTGCAGATCGAGTTACAGCCAGGATGGAAAACCTATTGGCGCAATCCGGGCGATGCCGGTGTGCCGCCGCAGATCAATCTCGACGGCAACGCCAACGCTGAGATCGATTATCCAGCACCAGTGCGGTTCGGCGGCAACGATGATGGCATCGGCTACAAGAAGCCGGTTTCGCTGCCCATCATCTTCAAGCTGCAGCCCGATGACACCCGCCTCAAGGGGCATGCGTTTCTGGGTGTTTGCGAACATATCTGCATTCCCGTGCAGGCAGAGTTCGACTTCCCCGTCAGCACGAGCGCTGAATCAGCCGAGCCGCAGGCTATTGCCGCGCACACCATCGTCGAAACAGCCTTCGGGCGGCTTCCCGCCACCGCGTCGCCCACTTTCGGCGTCAGCGCCGTAAAGCGTGATGAGGACACGGCGGTTTTCACCCTGGCCGTCCCCGATCCGAAAGCTCCCGCCGAGCTTTTCGTCGCCAGTGACAAGCTTCGCCTGTCGGATCCGGTTGCCTCCGAGGGGCGCAAATTCACCGTAACGGTCAAGGGTGATGCGCGGTATGCAACCGTCGACTACACCATTGTACAGAACGGCAAAGCCGTGTCAGGACAGGTCACGCTCGACTGAAGGCTTGTGCGCCCTCGCCCATTTTGATGGCGACATCAGCGTTTTGAAATTGTCGAGCGCGCCGTTATCGGTTTAACTGTCGCGGCTCGCGCTTCGCGGTGCGGCAAATGACAGTTTTGATAACAGGCGGCGGACCAGACGGCAATTTGTCCCCTGCCCTCAGGAGAAAACAGATGACGATCCAAGTTGGCGACACGCTTCCCGCAGCAACCTTCAAGGTCAAGACTGCGGATGGTGTCAAGGAAGTGACGACCGACGAAGTCTTCAAGGGCAAGAAGGTCGTTCTCTTTGCCGTTCCGGGCGCTTTCACGCCGACCTGCAGCCTGAACCACCTGCCGGGCTATCTCGATAATCGCGATGCCATTCTCGCCAAGGGCGTGGATCAGATTGCAGTGATCGCCGTCAATGACGCCTTCGTCATGGGCGCATGGGCGCAAAGCACCGGCGGCGAAGGCAAGATCCTTTATCTCGCAGACGGTTCGGCCACTTTTACCAAGGCAGCAGGCCTTGAACTCGACGCAACCGCTGGCGGCCTCGGCATTCGCTCCAAGCGTTATTCGGCCATTGTCGAAGATGGTGTGGTCAAGACGCTCAATATCGAAGAACAGGCCGGTCAGGCCGTCACTTCGGCTGCTTCGGCAATTCTCGAACAGCTCTGATCAATGCAAAAAGGGCGGTGAAAACCGCCCTTTTTATATTCAGAATAATGTCTAAAGCACTTTCAGCGATTTGTGACCGCCATATTTGAACGGCTCCATACCCGCCCGGGCCAGTTCGTCGGCCCGCTCGTTTTCCGGGTGCCCGGCATGGCCCTTGACCCAGTGCCAGTTGACCTTATGCGGCTTGCGCGCCTCATCCAGCAATTGCCACAGCTCAGCATTTTTCACTGGCTTCTTGGCCGCTGTTTTCCAGCCATTGCGCTTCCAGCCTTCGATCCAGCCGGAAATACCGTCACGGACATAGACAGAGTCCGTATAGAGATCGACTTCGCACGGTTCTTTCAGCGCGGAGAGTGCAGAAATTGCCGCCATCAACTCCATGCGGTTGTTGGTGGTGTCGGCCTCTCCGCCCTTCAGCTCTTTCTCGTTACCGTTCCAGCGCAGCACCACGCCCCAGCCGCCGGGGCCGGGATTTCCAGAGCAGGCGCCGTCCGTATAGGCTTCGATCCGCTTCACGCAGCCACTCCCTGCGGTTCCAGCCCATATTCGGCAGCCGAAACGATCTGGCGGTGGAAGCGCATCTTGCGCACATATTCCATCGGGTCCTTCTTCATGACGAAGCTGCCATCGGGAACGGTCAGCCAGTCATAAAGCCGCGTCAGCATGAAGCGCATTGCAGCACCACGCGAGAGGACAGGCAGCGCGTCGGCTTCCGCCGTCGAAAGCGGACGGATCGACGTATAACCGCGCAAAAGGGCCGCGCCCTTGGTGCGATTATAGGAAAAGTCCTTTTCGAAGCACCATGCGTTCAGGCAGATGGCGACGTCATAGGCCAGAATGTCGGTGCAGGCGAAATAGAAGTCGATGAAGCCCGACAGCTTGTCGCCCAGGAAAAATACATTGTCCGGGAACAGATCGGCATGGATCACGCCCTGCGGCAGATCGGCAGGCCAGTTCTTTTCCAGAAAATCGAGGTCGGCTTCCGCTTCCTCGACCAGCCCCGGCTCCACCGTGTCAGCGCGCTCACGCGACAGGTTCCACAGAGGACGCCAGTCGGGCAGCGTCAGACCATTGCGACGGCGCATGGCAAAATCCTCGCCGGCCAAATGCATGCGCGCCAGTCCCTCGCCCACGGCCTCGCAATGGGCGACGGTCGGCTTGCGCATCCACATGCCTTCGAGGAAGGTGACGATGGCCGCCGGACGCCCGGCAAGTTCGCCAATCGTCTCGCCATCGCGGCGCACGACCGGTTGCGGGCAGTCGAGACCGCGCTGGGCCAGATGCTGCATCAGGCCAAGAAAGAACGGCAGATCTTCGCGGTTGGTGCGCTTTTCATAAAGCGTCAGAATGAAAGAGCCGGACGTGGTGTGCAGGAGATAGTTGGAATTCTCCACACCCTCGGCAATGCCCTTATAGGACGTCAGCGTGCCGATATCGTATTGCTGCAGGAATGCGCCAAGTTCGATTTCGTTGATATCAGTATAGACGGCCATGCCGCTTATTTCCCCTATATGACCTTGGGCATTATCTTAGGCATGATCTGGGGCGCCAGTTTCGGAATGCCGACAACCCTGTTCTCGCCATTGACGAATGCCATATCCTGCACTGTCAGTTCCACATCGCGAATTTCACGATTCACAAGGAAGTTCTCGGTTTCCACTGCCGTTTCCGCCAGTTCGATGCGCACATCGAAGCGGTCGCGGAACGATGCGATGATTTCATCGACGATGATTTCCGGTGCCGAAGCGCCCGCCGAAAGACCGACGACGGCAATATCGCCGATCTTGTCCCACTCGATATCGGCGGCGCGTTGCACCAGCATGGACATGCGTGCGCCGGCCTTTTCCGCCACTTCTACCAGACGTTTCGAATTGGACGAGTTGGGCGCGCCGACGATCAGGAACAGGTCGCAGCCGGGTGCAGCTGAGCGCACCGCATCCTGACGGTTGGTGGTGGCATAGCAGATCGATTCCGCAGCCGGGGCCGCAAGATTGGGAAACCGCGCCTGCAATTCTTCGATAATGCCTGCCGTATCGTCCACCGAGAGCGTCGTCTGCGTGACGAAACCGAGATTATCCTCATCGGCAAAATGGCAGCTGCGGGCGTCCTCGACCGTTTCGATCAGCGTGACCGCGCCTTCCGGTAGCTGGCCCATCGTGCCGATGACTTCCGGATGGCCGGAATGGCCGATCAAAATCACATGGCGTCCAAGCCGCTGATGGCGCATGGCCTGTTTGTGCACCTTGGAAACCAGCGGGCATGTCGCATCGAGATAGAAAAGGTTCTTTGATTCCGCATCGGCTGGCACCGATTTCGGCACGCCATGGGCGGAAAAAACCACCGGCTGATCGCGATGCTCCGCCGGGATTTCATCAAGCTCTTCGACAAAGATCGCGCCGCGCGATTGCAGCCCCTCGACCACATAGCGGTTATGCACGATCTCATGGCGGACATAGACCGGCGCGCCGTATTTCTTCAGCGCCAGCACGACGATCTGGATCGCCCGGTCAACACCGGCGCAAAAGCCGCGCGGACCGCAAAGGCGGATTTCCAGTGGGGGGCGCTGATCGGTCATGAAGAAGCTCGCAGGTTCGGCGTGACAAAATACTTAAGGTTTGTAGCCTCCGAGGTGGGCCGCAACGCGGCGAAAGTCAACCCCTTGGCGATTTTCGATAACGCCATAGCCACGTTCCAACAACCCCTAGCAGCGCCAGAGCGAGACCATACCACGTCACGGCATATTGCAGATGATTGTTGGGAAATTCGATGATCGTCACACCGCCAATGGGAAGACCACCTGGATTGGGCTGGTTGTCCGCATCGACAAAGAACGGCACAACCTGATTGATATCCGGTAGATCGGCGCTTTCGGCCATCGCCGCCCAGTCTTTCCAGAAGAAGATATTCTTGGCGATATCGTTATCCGGCAGGAAGAAGCCGGGCTTTGCCGACAAGGGATCGCGCGCCAGCCCGGTTATGCTCACCGGCCCGTCCAGCTGGCCATCGGCGCGGGTGGCCGGGTCCTTCTTCTCATAGGGAACGAAGCCGCGATTGACCAGCACGAAGCGGCCATCTTCCAGCATCAGCGGCGTATAGACATTATAGCCCGGAGAACCTTCATAGGTGGACAGGAAATGCCGTTCGCCTTGATGCATGAAGGTGCCGGAGACGGTCACAGGCAGATATTCGACCGTGCCCTTTTCCTGATAGAGCTTTTCCATCTCCGCCAGCGGTAGCGGCGGTTCCTTGATGCGCTCATTGGTGGAAGCGATCAGCGCTTCCTTCCAATAGAGCCGCTCCACCTGCCAGGTGCCAAGCGCCAGAAGAATCACAAGCGCGATACCGGATGCGATGAGAACGCCCCAGGGAAAACGGCGCGAAACCTGACGCTCGGTCATTCTTTGCTATCCGGATGGCTGTCGGCATTTGTTTGTATCGTGCCGGGCGCGGCCTTGTTGCGATATTGCATATTGATGAGAATACCCTTCATCCATCGCATGGCGACAAGGCTGAGGATGATCGCCAGCGGCACCCACAGGATGAAATGCACCCAGAGCGGCGGGCCGACATTGACTTCCATCCATAGCGCCAGCCCGACAACAATGAAGCCGATAATCAGGATCACGAAGGCCGCCGGTCCATCGCCGGAATCCGCGAAGGAATAATCCAGCCCGCAGGAATTGCAGCGCGGCGCGACGGTCAGGAAACCGTTGAACAGCTTGCCCTCACCGCAGCGCGGGCAGCGCCCCGCGATACCGCTCTTGATCGGATCAACCGGCGGATAGAGATTGGCATCAGGCATCGCGCGCTCCAATATCTCGATAGCGTTTCAAAACAAAAGGCGGCCATGTTGCCAGGGCCGCCTTGAAATCCGGATTACGGTCGATCAGCCGCCATGCATCGGCGCGCCCCAGCCACCCCAGACATAGATGGCGAAGAACAGGAACAGCCAGACCACGTCGACGAAGTGCCAGTACCACGCGGCAGCTTCGAAACCGAAATGCTGCTTGGGCGTGAAATCGCCGCCGATTGCGCGGAACAGGCAGACCAGAAGGAAGATCGTGCCGATGATCACGTGGAAACCATGGAAACCGGTGGCCATGAAGAAGGTCGCGCCGTAGATCGAATCCTTGAACGCGAACGGCGCGTGCATGTATTCATAAGCCTGCACGAACGAGAACAGAATGCCGAGCACCACCGTGATAGCGAGGCCGGTGATCATGCCCTTGCGGTCGTTGTGCAGCAGCGCATGATGCGACCAGGTGAGCGTCGTGCCCGACAAGAGCAGGATCACGGTGTTGTAGAGCGGCAGGTGCAGCGGGTCGAGAACCTCGATGCCCTTCGGAGGCCATACGCCGCCCGTAAACGTGGCGCGTGCAACCTGATGCACTTCATTCGGGAACAGGCTTGCATCGAAAAACGCCCAGAACCATGCCACGAAGAACATGACTTCCGAGGCGATGAACATGATCATGCCATAGCGCAGATGCAGCGATACCACACGGGTGTGATGGCCCTCATGCGCTTCCTTGATCGTGTCCGACCACCAGCCATACATGCAATAGAGCACGATTGCGAGGCCGATGAAGAAAAGCCACGGCGTGACGAGATTGTGCCCGAAGAACGGCAGCTCACTCGCATTGAGATAACGCATCCAGGCAATGCCGCCGATTGCGAGCACAAAAGCGCCCATCGAGCTCAGGAACGGCCAAGGGCTGGGCGCTATGATGTGATAATCGTGGTTCTTCTCGTGTACGTCCGCCATGTCTCTCCCCGTAATCCCCTGAGGGGCTCCTCTCTCGTGCCTGCCTGCTGAAATCCGAACCGGACCACAAGCAAGCGCGACTATGTTTTGCGTCAGATGGCTCCCTGACCAGATGCCGCATACCGTCAGTAATCAAGCGGTTTTACCGACGGTCCGAATCCGACAATAAAACCAGTCTTCGCATTTGTCTTTGCGGCATTATGTGCCGCATCGAAACTCGCTTCCCTTTATCCACCGCTGCTCGTGGCAGCTTCGGTCTTCGTCGCCGGCTTCGCGTCAGCAACCGGCTTCGGCTTTTCGATCGGGAAAAAGGTGTAGGACAGCGTGATGGTCTTCACATCCTTCAGATCGGGATCGTTGACGATTTCCGGATCGACGAAGAACACCACCGGCATTTCCATGTCTTCTCCCGGCTTCAGCGTGGTATCCGTGAAGCAGAAGCACTGAACCTTGTTGAAATAGGCGCCTGCGCGGCCCGGCGAAACATTGAAGCTCGCGCGACCGAAGGTCGTCTGATCGAACAGGTTGCGCGCTTCATATTTGATCATGGTGGTCTCGCCGATACGCACCGTCACTTCGCGCTGTACCGGCTTGAAATCCCAAGGCAGGCCATTGGCCGTATTGGCGTCGAAACGCACCTTGATCGTTCTGTCGAGAATCGTATCGGAATATTGTTCGACACGCTGCGTCGTGCCGCCATAGCCGGTGACTTGACAGAAAAGCGTATAAAGCGGAACGGACGCATAGGCTGCGCCGATCATGCAGACGAAGAAAGACACGCAGGCAATGGCAATGGTCCGGTTGGAACGCTGCTGCCGCTTGAGCTTTTCGTCCTTATCCTGCCGATCTGCCATGGTCTCCTCCCAGTTTCCCTCCCGAAACGGCCTGATCCGACCCGTTGATCAGAGCGGCCGCACCAGAACATTGGCGCCCAGTTTCGCTATCGTGCCGACATAAACGAGCAGCACGAACAGCGCCAAGGCAATCGCCAGTCCCCAGGACCGGTTGCGCTGGGCCTTCTTCTGCTGCTCGGTCGGCACGACCAGTTCCAGCTTCTCATGTACCGGCTTATCCAGCGGCTTATCCATTATAACACTCCAAAGGCGTGAAGCGCCTTCAACGTCAATGCCTCGACCAGCATAACCGCGAACAGGCCCGACAGATACACCAGCGAAAAGCGAAATAGCTTGCGTGCGGCCACCAGCATGGCGGGTTGCGATGCGGCCATCCACATGCGCCAGGCATAATAGACGAAGGCTCCACCCAGCAGCACCGATACAGCGCCGTAGACCGGGCCTGCAAAACCCATCACCCATGGCAATACACCCACCGGCGCCATGAGCAGCGTGTAGAACATCGCCTGACGGCGCGTCGAAAGCTCGCCCTTCACATTGGGCATCATCGGAATGCGCGCGGCTTCGTAATCATTGGTCGAGAACAGCGACAGCGCCCAGAAATGCGGCGGCGTCCAGAGGAAAATGATCATGAACAGCACGACGCTGTCCCATGTGATCTCGCCCGTTGCCGCGGCCCAGCCGATCATCGGCGGGAACGCGCCCGCAGCACCGCCAATGACGATGTTCTGCGGCGTCGAGCGCTTGAGCCACATCGTGTAGATGACGGCATAGAAGAAGATGGTGAAAGCCAGAAGCGCTGCCGAAAGCCAGTTGACCATCAGGCCAAGCGTCAGCACCGAAAAGACCGACAGCGTCAGACCGAAAGCCAGAACCTGATTGGGTGCAATTACACCAGCGGGAATCGGGCGGTTGCGGGTGCGCTTCATCACCGCGTCGATATCGGCGTCGTACCACATGTTCAGCGCACCGGATGCTCCAGCGCCAACTGCGATGCACAGAATGCTGATGGCCGCTAGAACCGGGTTCATCGTGCCCGGCGCAAGGACGAGTCCGACCAGCCCCGTGAACACCACAAGCGACATCACGCGCGGCTTCAGCAGAACCAGATAGTCCCGCGCCGTTGCCTCCGAGAACGCGACTGCGTCATTCGGGCCCGAAACGCTTACGTTTTTTTCCACCAGCGACATTAGACTTCAATAACCTCAAATTCACCGGTCCGACCACCGCATCTTGTTCGATGCAGTTCGACAACCAACACAACTTGTCCCTCCCGGAGAACATTCGTTCTGCCGGAAATGCCGTGCAATTGTCGGCAGGATAAACCTGCCAGTACGGTCATAACGCGATGGACGGAACAGAATGTCGCCCGCCTTTAGCACAATTTGTTGGAAAGGGCGAAGTCTTTTGCAGACCTCCCCCTTCCCATCGCATTATCCTACGCAAAACCGCTTCGCACTTTTGCTGGAAATGCTCATGCCCTTCGCACGATTACTTGATGCGCGGCAGCTGTTCCCACTGGTGGTACGGCGGCGGAGAAGGAAGCTGCCATTCCAGCGTGGTTGCGCCTTCGCCCCATGGGTTTGCGCCTGCTTCACGCTTCTTCGCGAATGCCTCGAAGACATTGTAGAGGAAGATCAGCACGGCGAAGCCCGAAATATAGGAACCGTAGGACGACACCATGTTCCAGCCTGCATAGGCGTCCGGATAGTCGATGTAGCGGCGCGGCATGCCAGCGAGACCAAGGAAATGCTGCGGGAAGAAAATCAGGTTCACGCCGATGAAGGTGACCCAGAAATGCAGCTTCGCGGTGAACTCGTTATACATGTAGCCGCTCATCTTCGGGAACCAGTAGTACCAGCCCGCAAAGATCGCGAAGACAGCACCGAGCGACAGAACGTAATGGAAGTGCGCCACAACATAATAGGTGTCGTGCAGCGCACGATCGAGACCCGCATTGGCGAGCTGAACGCCCGTCACACCGCCGACCGTGAACAGGAAGATGAAGCCGATTGCCCACAGCATCGGTGCGCGGAAGGTGATCGAACCGCCCCACATGGTCGCGATCCATGAGAAGATCTTGATACCGGTTGGAACTGCGATGACCATCGTGGCGAACACGAAATAGCGCTGCGTGTCGAGCGACAGGCCGACCGTATACATATGGTGCGCCCAGACCACGAAGCCGACGACGCCGATGGCGACCATAGCATAGGCCATGCCGAGATAACCGAAGATCGGCTTGCGCGAGAAGGTCGACACGATGTGGCTGACGATGCCGAAGCCCGGCAGAATCAGGATGTACACTTCCGGGTGACCAAAGAACCAGAACAGATGCTGGTAGAGGATCGGGTCACCACCGCCGTCCGGCGCGAAGAAGGTCGTGCCGAAATTGCGGTCGGTCAGCAGCATGGTGATGCCGCCTGCCAGAACCGGCAGCGAAAGCAGAAGCAGGAACGCCGTCACCAGAACAGCCCAGGCGAAGAGCGGCATCTTGTGCAGCGTCATGCCCGGAGCGCGCATGTTGAGGATGGTGGTGATGAAGTTGATTGCACCCAGAATTGACGACGCACCGGAAATGTGCAGCGCCAGAATGGCGAAATCGATTGCCGGGCCAGGCTGACCGCTCGTCGAAAGCGGCGGATACAGCGTCCAGCCGCCACCAGGACCCCAGCCGCCAGGTGCCGAAGGCATGAACAGCGAGATCAGAAGCAGCGTCAGCGCAGGCGGCAGAAGCCAGAACGAGATGTTGTTCATGCGCGGGAACGCCATGTCCGGCGCGCCGATCATCAGCGGCACCATCCAGTTGGCGAAACCACCGATCAGTGCAGGCATGACCATGAAGAAGATCATGACCAGCGCGTGCGCAGAGGTGAACACGTTGAACATCTGCTTGCCGGCATCGAGCGCGGCATCGCCCTCAACACCGTAGACCATGGACGCAAGTCCATGGAAAATCTGAATGCCCGGTTCCTGAAGCTCGGCGCGCATCGCGATAGACAGTGCGCCGCCGATGATACCGGCAATGATTGCGAAGATCAGGTACAGCGTACCGATGTCTTTATGATTGGTCGAGTATACCCAACGAACCCAGCCGTGCGGCTTGTGGTCGTCGTGGGCACCATGCTCGTGAGCTGCTGTGCCAGCCATGGAATTCGCTCCCGTTTTTCAACAGTTTGGCGTTCGGGATCAGAGACCCGCCGCAGCCACTTTATTGTTTTCGCCACCTTCGACGGCAGCTTGCAGCGCCTTGTTCGCACCGTTCAGATCCGATCCCGCAGCGGCGAGCCAGGTCTGATACTGGTCTTTCGAAACAACGCGCACGGCGATTGGCATGAACCCGTGATCCTTGCCGCAAAGCTCGGAACACTGACCGTAATAGAGGCCTTCTTTTTCAGCCTTGAACCAGATTTCGTTGATACGGCCAGGAACGGCATCCATCTTTACGCCGAAGGCAGGAATGGTCCAGGAATGGATCACGTCGGCGGCGGTTACCAGAAGACGAACGCTTTCACCGACCGGAACAACCACTTCATTGTCGACGGCCAAAAGGCGCGGATAGCGGGACTTATCCTCTTTGCCCGCAGCGGCGCGATCGCCATCCTTCAACAGAAGGGCATCGAAGCTGACCGGATTGTCGACCTGATATTCATAACCCCAGTACCACTGGTAGCCGGTCGCCTTGATCGTCAGGGACGGGTCTTCCGGCGAATATTGCGCGGTCAGAAGCTGGAACGACGGCACAGCCAGGAACAGAAGAATGATCACAGGACCGACGGTCCAGATCACTTCGATCATCGTATTGTGGCTGGTCTTCGACGGTTCCGGATTAACGCTCGCCCGGAAGCGAAGCACAACGATCACCAGCAACGCCAGAACCAGCAACGTAACCGGAATAATGAACCAGAGCGTATAGCGCTCGAACCAATGAATCTGCTCGGCAATACCCGTCGCAGCGTCCTGAAATCTCCATTCCCATGGACGCGGCTGATCCGCCAAAGCGGCACCGGTCATCCACAGCACTGCAAGAGCACCAACGACGGCGCCCTTCGTTGTGGCAACAATCTTATCCACCAGAACTCTCTCCCTTTTCGCCCTTTCAGGCTGGACGCCGGACGCAAATGACGGCCGCATCCCCCGTCGGCGTTCAAATCACACCTTAACGCACACCGCAAGGAAGGCGAATATGTTCCTGTGCGGCATTTTTGCGCGCAGCATTTGCCCGCAGACAGAACCGCTCCCAATTCCGCCCGGATTTCTAGCCTTATGCCTGCGCATCCGTAAACCGGCAAAAACTTGGGAAAAACCTGTAAATCACATAATGAAGCCATGATTTGAAAAGAGGTTTTGCCGCACGTGCCACGTGACAATCGATCCAACAGGCGATATCACCGTTGCGATGACGGCTTTCATTGACGATGACTGATAATCGCGTCTCTGATTGCTTTTCATGGCTGATGCTGCGCGTTAACGTCCCACTGATTCGATCAGGGATTCGATCTGGAGATTTCATGACTGTCCGCATGCTTGCCAACCGCCCGATTCTTCAGCGCCTGATGGCTCTTGCCGCTGGTGTCAGCCTGTCGCTTGCCGCCGCGACCTTGCCGTCTGCCGCGCAGGACACGCCCGCGCCGTTGCAGACACCGGATCAGGCCCCGGCTGCGCAGTCGCAGGCGGCCCCGACCAACCCGCAGCAGAGCGGCAAGCTGAAGTCGCAGCACGGCGCATGGGCTGTGCTCTGCGATACGCCTGCCGGCGCCAAGACCGAGCAATGCGCGCTGATCCAGAACGTGGTTGCCGCGAAGCGCCCGGAACTCGGCCTTTCGGTCGTGGTGCTGAAGACCGCCGACAACAAGGCGCGCATTCTTCGCGTGCTGGCCCCGCTCGGCGTTCTGCTGCCGAACGGCCTCGGTCTCAATGTCGACGGCAAGGATATTGGTCGCGCCTATTTCGTGCGCTGCTTCGAAGACGGCTGCTATGCGGAAGTCATTCTCGAAGACGAACTGCTGAAGACGCTGCGTTCCGGCAAGGCCGCAACCTTCATCGTCTTTCAGACGCCGGAAGAAGGCGTCGGCATTCCCGTGGATTTGAAGGGGTTTGGTGAAGGCTTCGACGCCCTCCCTTGATTCACGCTCTAGTGGCCTGCAAATGGCGTTTTTCTGCGCTTCCGGTGCTCACGTACCTTTAAGTACGCTGCGCTCCGGTTCTCGAAAACCACCATTTTCGGCTCACTATAGCCTGAATATCCCAGCCCACCGCTGACACATGGTTGTTCTCAACCGCTTTAAGGCTTACATCCTGCAGCAAACCCATGCTGCAGGATTTGTTTTTATGAAAAGTCTGATCGACAGTTTCGATACCGGACGTGACGATATCGAACGCCTCGTCGCCGCAAGCCTCAAGGGCAGCGACGATGGCGAACTCTTCATCGAATATCGCGAAGCTGAAGCGCTCGTTTTCGACAATGGCCGTCTCAAGACCGGTTCCTTCAATCAGGATCAGGGTTTCGGCCTGCGCTCGGTCGCCGGAGAAGCCATCGGCTACGCCCATGCGGGCGATCTTTCGATGGCCGCGCTGAAGCGCGCCTCCGACGCGGTTGCCGCGACCATCAAGGGCTATGGCGGTACCTATGCCGCAGCACCGGCGGGCACCAATCGCCATCTCTATACCGACGAAAACCCGATCGGCTCTCCGACCTTTGATGCGAAAGTGCAGCTTTTGCAGCAGATCGATGGCTATCTGCGCGCCAAAGACCCAAAGGTCCGTCAGGTTTCCGTCTCGCTCGCCGGTTCGTGGCAGCAGGTCGAAATCCTACGCGCTGACGGCCATTTCGTGCGCGATATCCGCCCCATGGTGCGGCTCACCGTGTCGGTCGTTGCAGGCAGCGGCGACCGTCAGGAATCCGGCTCGCATACGCTGGGCGGGCGCAAGGGTTTTGGCGAGTTTATCACCGTTGAAAGCTGGCAGCATGCAGCCGACGAAGCGCTGCGCCAAGCGCTGGTCAATCTCGAAGCCATCCCCGCCCCGGCAGGCACATTCGATATCGTTCTCGCCAATGGCTGGCCGGGCGTCATGCTGCATGAAGCGGTCGGCCATGGCCTCGAAGGCGACTTCAACCGCAAGAAAACCTCCGCCTTTGCCGGACTTCTCGGTCAGCAGGTGGCGTCCAAGGGTGTCACGGTCGTGGATGACGGCACGATTGCCGAGCGTCGCGGTTCGCTGACCATCGACGATGAAGGCACGCCGACCAATCGCACGGTGCTGATCGACGATGGCAAGCTGGTCAATTATATGCAGGACCGCCAGAATGCGCGCCTGATGGGCATGGAGGCGACCGGCAATGGGCGCCGTGAATCCTATGCCCATGCGCCGATGCCGCGCATGACCAACACCTATATGCTGTCAGGCGACAAGACGCCGGAAGAGATCATCGCCTCCATGAAGAAAGGCATCTATGCCGTTTCGTTCGGCGGCGGACAGGTGGACATCACCTCCGGCAAGTTCGTGTTCGGCTGCACGGAAGCCTATATGATCAAGGACGGCAAGGTCGCCGCGCCGATCAAGGGCGCCATGCTGATCGGCAACGGCCCGGATGCCATGCAGCGCATTTCGATGATCGGCAACGACATGGAGCTCGATACCGGCAGCGGCAATTGCGGCAAGGGCGGCCAGTGGGTTCCAGTCGGGGTTGGCCAGCCGCATCTGCGCATGGATCAGGTGACCGTCGGCGGCACGGCAGTCTGATAGACCGCTGTTTCGCAACGGCAAGTTCAGGCTTTGATAAATCGCCCCGAAGGCGTTTATAAAGCCCTGTGAAGGCTTATAGAAAATATAGGCCGATCTGGAGACGCATATGCCTGGTTCTTCATACGACTGGACAGGGAAGCAACCCGACAAGCGCAACCGGCAGAAGCGTATGCTCATCGTCACGGCGATCACGATGGGCGCGCTTATCCTGCTCTTGGGGCTTGTGGACGGGTTGCTGATCCTGCTTGACTGATGCGGCTGCCCTCGGTCAGATATTCTGACCGCCGGACACTTCGATGCGCTGGCCGGTGATCCAGCCCGTACCGTCCGACAAAATGGCAGCCACTGCACCGCCAATGTCGTCCGGACGACCGACGCGACCCATCGCCGTGGTGCTCGCGATCATCTTGTTGACTTCCGGCATGTCGCGCACCAAGCCACCGCCGAAATCCGTTTCGATGGCGCCGGGCGCAATCGCGTTCACCGCAATGCCGCGCGGGCCAAGCTCGCGAGCCAGATAGCGGGTCAGAACCTCGATGCCACCCTTCATAATCGCATAGGCCGAATAGCCCGGCAGCGCAAAACGGGCGAGCCCGGTCGAGACGTTGAGGATTTTGCCGCCATCCTCGATCAGCGGCAGTAGGGTCTGCGTCAGGAAGAAGACGCCTTTTAGATGCACATTGACCAGACCGTCGAAGTCTTCTTCCGTGGTTTCGGCAAATGGCTTGTGAACGCCATAACCGGCATTGTTCACCAGATAATCGAAGCGCGTCCGCTGCCATTTATCCTGAAGCGCCTGCCGCAGCTTTTCTGCAAAATCCGCAAAACTCGCGACCTTCGCCGTATCGAGCGGCAAGGCAATGGCAGTGCCGCCCTCGGCTGCAATTTCGGAAACTGTCTCTTCTGCTGCTTTCGCATTGCTCTGATAGGTCAGAACGATGCCGACGCCCTGCTTGGCCAGATGAAGTGCTGCGTTGCGGCCAAGCCCTCGGCTACCGCCCGTGATGAGTGCAATCGTCATGTCAGTTTCCTTTCGTTCAACGAACTCTGGTTCCTATATTGGCGCTTTCCCGTTCGTTCGGCCTGCCTCATTCTCCGCGAAACATGCCCAATCCTCCGAAGGCTCCGATTTCTGTGTCGCGGGAAATAAAGGCTTGCTATGCTTTTCCCATGTCCGAACATGCTTCAAATCTCGCAGCCCGCTGCATCGAAATCGCCCAGGAAACTGCGGCGGGGCCTTATCCTGCGCCGACAGGCATCGAAGGTGTTACGGTGGTATGTTCACCGGCCGTATCGGAGATCCGGCCCGACATGTATCAGCCGATGATTTGCCTGGTCCTCCAGGGGGCCAAAGAAATTCTGCATGGCGAACGGGCCGTTCGTTTCGATGCGGGCATGACGGCGATAGTCTCGCACGAATTGATTACAGGCGCGCGAATTGTCGAAGCCAGCCCCGATAGGCCCTATGTGGCTCTTGCCTGCCGGATCGATCTGGAGATTTTGCGCGCGCTTCAGGGCGAGATTGAGCGGGATATGATTGCAGCGGCGCGCAGTGAAGCCGTGGCCACCGGCAGGGCCGATGCGGGCGTGACCGATGCCATGACACGGCTGCTTGATCTGCGCGACAAACCACTCGAACGCCGCGTTCTCGAGCCGATGATCCGCAAGGAACTGCATTTCCGTGTGCTTCTGACCCGTAATGGTGCGATGTTGCGCCAGCTGGCCCAGCCGGGCAGTCCGGCGAGCCGCATCGCAAAAGCGATCACCCATATCAAGCAGCACTGGAACGACCCGATCCGCACAGAAGAACTGGCGGATATTGCCGGAATGAGCCCTTCCAGCTTCCACGAGCATTTCAAATCCGTCATGGCCACCACGCCGCTGCAATATCAAAAGGCGCTGCGGCTTCTGGAAGCGCGCCGCCAGTTGAGCGAGACCGCCGTGCCGGTTTCATCGGTTGCTTTTGCTGTCGGCTATGAAAGCCCGACGCAGTTCAGCCGCGATTATCGCCGCGCCTACGGCACCCCGCCCCGCGAAATGCGGGCGCGATAAGGGGTTAGTCTTCCGGCAAGGCCCGCACATAATCGATGAAGGCGCGCAATGGCTTCGGCATGACACGGCTCGAAAAATAGAGATGCGGCCCGTCAAAGGCTGGCCACCAGTCGGACAGCACCGGCACAAGTTCGCCGCGCTGCTGATAGGGTTCCAGCCAGTTGCGGAAACCGTAGATCAGGCCATGTCCCGCCGCTGCCAGATTGAAAGCGCCCCAAACACCCGTCGTACCGATGATCAGCCGCCCCGGCGGATCGACCGTGACAATCTCGCCGTCCTTCTCGAATTCCCAATCGGTCAGCGCGCCGCTGATAAAACGCATGCGGATACAATCATGCTCCAGCACGTCGGCTGGATGCTGCGGCATCCCTCGTTTCTCTATGTAGCTTGGTGCAGCCATCAGCGCACCCCATTGCTGACGAGGCCCGATGGGCACTGCGATCATATCCTGCGCCAGATGCTCGCCATAACGGATACCAGCGTCGCAGCCAATGGCATTGAAATCGACGAACCGATCATCCACCATGACCTCGATCTGCACGTCCGGATGTTTGGCAAGAAAGCCGTCGATCAGCGGCGGCAGAATGTCATACATCACGGCGCCCGGCACATTCAGTTTCAGCCTGCCCCGCACCTCGTTCTGCGAACTGGCAGCTTCATCAAGGGCAGCGCGCGCTTCGGCCATCACCGGCCCAAGCCGTTCCACAAGGGCGCTGCCCGCCTCCGTCAGGTGAACGCTGCGCGTGGTGCGGATCAACAGTGGTACGCCCAGCCGCGCCTCCAGTCGCGAGACCGTCTCGCTGACCATGGAAGCCGAAACGCCGAGCCACCGCGCTGCATTGCGAAAGCCGCCGGAACGGGCCACCGCCAAAAAGACCGATACGTCATCGAGGGGAAGAAGCTGCCTATTGTTCGCCACAGCGAACAAGCTATCCGCTTCAAGCCCGGTTATCAATGCTTATACGATCAGTCATAGTTCGGGAAAAGGAGACTTCAGATGAGCAATCATTCTTCCGCCGCCCCTGAAACGGATATTCAAAGCAGCACGGCAGCCGCGGCCGGTCGCTTCACCTTTCCCGGCACCTCGATTTCCGTCAACAGGATGGGTTACGGCGCGATGCAACTTGCTGGGCCGCATGTGTTTGGTGAACCGCGCGACCCTGATGAAGCCCGCGCCGTGCTGCGCGAAGCCTTGACGCTCGGTATCGACCATATCGACACCAGCGACTTCTACGGTCCTTATGTGACCAACCGCCTCATTCGCGAGGCGCTTTACCCCTACCCCGCCGAGTTGACGCTGGTGACCAAGATTGGCGCGCGGCGCGACGACAAGGGCAACTGGATCTTGCAGCGCGATGCGGATTTCCTGCGCCGTTCTGTCGAAGACAATCTCGAACGCCTCGGTCTTGACCAGATCGCCATCGTCAATCTGCGGATGGGCGAACCTGCCGATGACGTTGTCGCGCCCATGCGGGCCATGCGGCAGATGCAGGATGAAGGCCTGCTCGGCCATATCGGCATCAGCAATATCGACGCAAAGCAACTCCAGACAGCACGCGACATCGCCCCGATTGTCTGTGTGCAGAACCTCTATAATCTGGTGAACCGAACCGATGAGGCCATGATCGACCGTCTGGCCGAGGACGGTATCCCTTACGTCCCCTTCTTCCCGCTGGGCGGCTTCAACCCGTTGCAGACGGACGAACTGAACCGGGTCGCGGAAGAAATGGGCGAAAGCCCGCAAAGCGTGGCTCTGGCCTGGTTGCTGCAACGCAGCCCGAATATTCTTCTGATCCCCGGCACATCGCGCAGAACCCATCTGCGCCAGAATATCGCCGCAGCCGCCTTGACGATCAGCGCCGAACACAAGGCCCGTCTGGACGCCATAGCCGCTCTCGCCTGATGCAGCCTGCAATCGCTTGAAATAAAACCGCCTCAAGGGCGGTTTTATTGCCAGAGCGGTTCCGGTTAGAGCGGAATCGTGGAACCGCTCTATCTATTTGTTTTGACGCATTATCCTACGCAAAACCGCTACGCACTTTTGCTGGAAATGCTCTAATGCTCTGGCTCAAATGCCCGGCTCTTCTTCGAGCAGGCCGGTCACGAAATCGAACAGGCCGGGGCGGCGGTCACGACGCAGGCGCTCGGCCTCGATGATCGACTTGATCGCCGCAAAGGAGCGGTCGAGGTCTTCATTGATGACGATATAATCGTATTTCACCCATTTCTGGATTTCAAAACGGGCATTCTGCAAGCGCGTCTCGATCACTTCCGGCGTGTCTTCCGCGCGGCGGTTCAGACGCTGCTGCAATTCGCGCATCGTCGGCGGCAGAATGAAGATCGACACCACATCGGCAGGCATCTTGGCCTGCAACTGGTCAGCGCCCTGCCAGTCGATATCGAACAGCATGTCCTGCCCGTCGGCCAGCGCGATCTCGGCGGTTTCGCGCAAGGTGCCGTAGAAATTGCCGTGCACTTCCGCCCATTCGATCAGCTCGTCATTGTCGCGCAGGCGCTCAAACTCGCGAATGGTCTTGAAGTGATAATGCACCCCTTCGATCTCGCTCGGGCGGCGCTGGCGCGTCGTCACACTGATCGACAGCGAAAGGTCCATCTTCTTGTCTTCCAGCAGCAGCCGGGCAATCGTGGATTTTCCAGCGCCCGATGGCGACGAGATCACCACCATCAAGCCTCTGCGCGCGACGCCATTTTCAACCGAAGAGATGGCCATGTTACTCTTACTCCAGATTCTGTACTTGTTCGCGAAACTGATCGACAACCGCTTTCAGTTCCAGCCCGATGGCCGTGATCGACGCCGCGTTCGACTTGGAACACAGTGTATTCGCTTCACGATTAAATTCCTGTGAAAGAAAATCGAGCTTGCGCCCGACAGGCCCGCCATCGGCGAGCAATTTATGTGCGGAGGCGACATGGGTGTCGAGCCGGTCCAGCTCTTCCTGAATATCCGCCTTGGTCGCAAGGAACGCCGCTTCCTGATAAAGCCGGGCTTCATCCAGATCGCGCGGGCCGTCGAGCAGCAGCGCAACCTGCGCGGCCAGCCGCGCCTTGATGGCATCCGTGCTTCGCGACGGGTCCTGACGCGCTGCTTCCGTCAGACGGCCAATCGTATCGACATGACCGGAGAGGATCGCGAAAAGCGCCTTGCCTTCTTGCGCCCGCGCCTCGGCAATGGCTTTCAGCGCGCCTTCAAAGGCCGCAACGATGGCCGCCTCCAGCCCTGCCCGCGCATCGTCATCGTCCGCAACCTGCGCCTGATCGATCATGCCGCGCAACGACAGAATACCGTCGACGCTGGCTGGCGCCAGACCGTACTTTTGCTGCAATTCAGCGCCGAGTTTCAGCACCTCGGCCAGCATGGCGTGATTGATGACGAAACCGGCCTGCTCGTCGGCACGCTCGACACTCAGGCTCGCCTGAAAATTGCCGCGGGAAAAATGGCGTGCCAGCATGGAACGCACCGGATGTTCGACGCCTTCCAGCCCCTGCGGCAGACGCAGGCGCAGATCAAGCCCCTTGCCATTGACCGAGCGCACTTCCCAAACGATGCGCGTCTCGCCATGGGCACCGTCATGCTGCGCGGCAAAGCGCGCAAATCCGGTCATGCTCTGAAGCGCCATGTGTCCGTTCCCCTCAACTTGTACTCTGTAGAGCGATTTCAATACGATCAAATCATGCTCTAAAAACCCCGGAGCCGGCGCTGTTCAGCAACCGGCTCTGGGAAAATCATGCGCTATAGGGCCTGCAGTTCCTTCACTGCGCTATCTTCTGCCCATCGGCAGCGCCGCCAGCGCTATTCTGCTGTTCCACATTACGCCACTTGCGAACATTGGCGTTGTGTTCCTGCAAGGTCTTGGAGAAGACATGTCCGCCGGTGCCATCGGCCACGAAATACAGGTCTTCCGTGTCGAGCGGATTGGCGACGGCTTCCAGCGCCGCCTTGCCCGGATTGGCTATTGGCGTCGGCGGCAAGCCATTGATGACATAGGTGTTATAAGGCGTGGGCTTCTCGATATCGGACTTGAAGATCGGACGGTCCGACGGCTTTCCCGCGCCGCCGAACAGGCCATAGATGATCGTCGGGTCCGATTGCAGACGCATGTTCTTGTTCAGGCGATTGACGAAGACCGAAGCAACATGCGGACGCTCCGACGCAATGCCCGTTTCCTTCTCGACGATGGAGGCGAGCGTCACAAATTCATTGCGATCCTTGACCGGCAGGTCGGGGCCGCGCTTCGCCCAGATATCGTCCACCAGCTTCTTCTGCGAAGCGATCATGCGGTCGATGATTTCGGCCCGCGTGGTGCCGCGCGTGAAATGCAGCGTGTCGGTGAACAGCGAGCCTTCCGGCGGCATGTCCTTCGGCATATCGCCCACAAGAATCTGGTCGGCGGAAATACGGTCGAAAATCTGCTTGACCGTCAGCCCTTCCGGCACGGTTAGCGGATACATGATCGACTTGCCGCTGATGAGAATATTCATCACGTCGCGCATGGTTGCACCAGCCGGAATGGCATATTCACCAGCCTTGAGGTCGTTTTCATGACCATAGGCGCGCATGCCAAACCGGAAAATACGTCCATCGCTGATGATTTCGCGCGCTTCGAGGCTGTTCGCCACTTCGGAAATGCCAGCGCCGCGCTTGACCACGAAAGTCGTCTCGCTGGCCAGAGGACCCTGCCCGTCAAATTGCATCTTGCCGAAATAAAACAGCGCCGATGCGCCAAGCAATGCCAGCACGACCAGCGACAGCATGAAATTCATGAACACGACGATTTGGCTGCGCGCATGGCGCGAACGCTTGCGCGGCGGCGGTGTGCCGGGTTCGGGACGCAGGGCTTCGGACGCGGATTTGGGAACAAACGGCTTTGCCGCCGCAGTCGCTTCCGACGGCGTTTCGGGCTGTGCAGCCTTGGCTTGCTCTTCGGCAGAGTTGGTTCCGGGTTGCTCCCCGGGCTTTACCTCTGAATTCACTCCATCACCTCGGTCCTGTAGCCTTGACAGACAGCGCCACAACGATGCGTCATCTATCTGTCCCGAGCGGCTTTCCGCAGATCATGCCTTCGAAGCACCGAAAGCAGGCTTACCCTAACCGCTGTTGCAGATTTTAAATATCGCATCCGGTTATATTTTGGCAAAAACGCGGAGAAATCCCCGCGTTTTTATTATTCCTATTAGATTTTGACTTTCCGACTGCAAAAGCCGGTTAGGAATAGCGGCGCAGTACCAGCGACGCGTTGGTTCCGCCGAATCCGAAGGAGTTCGACAGCGCCACGTCGATCTTGCGTTCGCGCGCCTTGTGCGGCACCAGATCGATCTTGGTCGAGACAGCCGGATTGTCGAGATTGAGCGTCGCTGGCGCGATATTGTCGCGAATGGCCAGCGTCGAGAAAATCGCTTCGGCAGCACCGGCGGCACCCAGAAGATGGCCGATGGACGACTTGGTCGAGGACATGGAAATCTTCGAAGCCGCATCGCCGACCACGCGCTCCACAGCGCCCAGCTCGATCGTATCGGCCATGGTCGATGTGCCATGGGCGTTGATGTAGTCGATCTGGTCCGGCGTGATTTCGGCGCGCTTGAGAGCCGCAACCATGCAGCGCTCCGCACCCTCGCCGCTCTCGGTCGGAGCCGTGATGTGATAGGCATCGCCCGAAAGACCGTAGCCGATCACTTCGGCATAGATTTTCGCGCCACGCGCCAGCGCGTGCTCGAGCTCTTCCAGAACCACAACGCCCGCACCTTCGCCCATGACGAAGCCGTCACGGTCGTCGTCATAAGGACGCGAAGCGGCGGTCGGATCGTCGTTGCGCTTGGTGGACAGCGCCTTGCAGGCCGCAAAGCCCGCCAGCGAAATGCGGCTGACCGGCGATTCCGTACCACCGGCGACCATCACGTCGGCATCGCCAAATGCGATCAGGCGCGCTGCATCGCCAATGGCGTGCGTGCCGGTTGCGCAGGCGGTGACAACCGAATGGTTCGGGCCGCGCAGATTGTGCTTGATCGACACATGGCCGGAAGCCAGATTGATCAGACGACCGGGAATAAAGAACGGGGAAATGCGGCGCGGACCCTTGTCGCGCAGCGTGTAGCCCGCTTCGACGATGCCTTCGATGCCGCCAATGCCGGAACCGATCAGAACGCCGGTGCGGACCTGATCTTCGTCGCTCTCGGGATGCCAGTTCGCGTCATCCAGTGCCTGATCGGCAGCGCCGACCGCATAGACGATGAACGGATCGACCTTGCGCTGTTCCTTAGGCTCCATATGGAGATCGGCATTGAACGTGCCGTTGGTACCATCGCCGACCGGAATGCGGCAGGCAATCTGGCAGGCCAGATCGTCAACCTCGAATTCCGTGATGCGGCGAGCCCCGCTTTCGCCAGCCAGAAGCCGCTTCCAGGACTCTTCCACACCGCTTGCAAGCGGTGACACCAGACCGAGACCGGTGATGACGACACGCCTCATATCCACCCCTTAAAACTGTTATGTCATGAGCATCGACCCGCAGGCTTTCACCGGCAGATGCAATGTCCGGGCCTGACTTGAGAAGGGATGATGCTCCAATCGTTAAATCGGAGTCCGCCGCAGGAGCCTGTCGAAACGATCCGACACCGGCATCCCGGCAAATTCACTTAATTTCACTCAATCGCCAAAAACGACCGCACAGAGAGGCCCTCAGGGCCGTTCTGGACGCTGTCATTGCCGCCATCCCCGGACGCGATCAGCCTCTTTTGCAAAGACGGCGCATCCGGCAATGGCAGACGATAGCTCAGAATAAAGGCAGGGCCGGGATCCGAAGAGCCCAGCCCTCAACCCTTGTTCTGATTAGGCCGAAGCCTTGTCGATGAACTTCACAGCGTCGCCGACCGTGAGGATCGTTTCTGCAGCGTCGTCAGGAATTTCAACGCCGAATTCTTCTTCGAAAGCCATGACCAGCTCGACGGTGTCGAGGCTGTCTGCGCCGAGATCATCAATGAAGCTTGCGCCTTCCGTGACCTTGTCGGCATCTACGCCCAGATGTTCAACAACGATTTTCTTGACGCGCTCTGCGGTATCGCTCATGTCGGAACCTCGACCTGTGTGTTTGTTGCTCTGCCTTGGTTAGCGGCATGCAGGATTGTAATCAAGTTCTAAGATGCCTGCCAGTTTCGAGCGAAGCCGCCCGGACAGTCATCCTGTGGATATTCCTTTCGGAACAGGATCGCGGCAAATTCAACGAAATGCCGCAACTCTCGATGGGCGCATTACCATGCTTCTTGAGCAAGGCAAAGCGCCTTTTCCCGTCGCGCCCCATGTATTAAGGTATTTTATACCATAATCCAGCGGCATGAAGGGGATCAAATCATGGCCATGCCGCCATTGACATGCAACGTCTGGCCGGTGACATAACCGGCCTGATCGCTGGCCAGATAGACCACGGCAGCAGCGATATCGGCGCCTACACCCATGCGCTTCATGGGAATATTGGCCATGATCGTTTCTTTCTGCTTGTCGTTCAGCTTGTCGGTCATGGCCGATTCGATGAAGCCCGGTGCAATGCAGTTCACCGTCACATTGCGACTTGCGATTTCCTGCGCCAGCGACTTGGAGAAGCCGATAAGGCCCGCCTTCGATGCGCAATAATTCGCCTGACCCGGATTGCCGGTCACGCCGACGATGGAGGTGATGTTGATGATGCGGCCATTGCGGCGGCGCATCATCGGATGGGTCAGCTCACGCGTCAGGTTGAAAACCGAGGTGAGATTGACGTTGAGAACCGCATCCCAGTCTTCGTCGCTCATGCGCACGAACAGGCCGTCGCGGGTGATACCGGCATTGTTGACCAGAATATCGACGCCACCCAGCTCTTCTTCCGCCTTCTGGCCGAGCGCCTTGACGGCTTCGCGGTCCGACAGATTGGCCGGGAAGATGAAAGTACGGTCGCCCAGTTCGGCGGCCAGTTCCTTCAGCTTTTCTTCGCGCGTGCCGTGCAGGCCGACAATAGCGCCCTGTGCATGGAGCGCGCGAGCAATCGCTTCACCCAGACCGCCGGTCGCACCGGTTACGAGAGCCTTGCGGCCAGTCAGATCAAACATATCGGATCCTTTTAGCTAATGAGCTTTTATGCCAGCGCAGCAAGCGCTGCTTCGATTTCTTCAGCCGAACCGACGGCAGCGCCCGATACATCCTTGGAGATGCGGCGCGCCAGACCGGTCAGAACCTTGCCCGAACCTACTTCATAAAGCGAGGTCACGCCATTGGCGGCAAACCATTCCACGGTTTCGCGCCAGCGCACCTGACCCGTCACCTGTTCAACCAGCAGATCGGCGATTTCATTGGCGTCCGTCACCGGTGCTGCGCGCACATTGGCGATGAGCGGCACAACCGGATTGTGCTTTTCGACACTGGCCAGCGCTTCGCGCATCGCTTCGGCGGCAGGCGCCATCAGCGTAGAATGGAAGGGTGCGGAAACCGGCAGCATGATGGCGCGCTTCGCGCCCTTTTCCGAAGCAAGCTTTGCCGCCAGCTCGACCGCAGCCTTCGAGCCCGAAATCACCAGCTGGCCGCCGCCATTGTCATTGGCGATCTGAACCGAACCGGAAGCTTTGGCTTCCGTGCAGATCGCTTCCACATCGCCATGCTCCAGACCGATAATGGCAGCCATCGCACCTTCGCCAACCGGAACAGCCTTCTGCATCGCATTGCCGCGAATGCGCAGGAGGCGCGCCGTATCGGCAAGCGAGAAGGTGCCTGCCGCGCAAAGTGCGGAATATTCGCCCAGCGAATGACCGGCCACGTAGGAAACCTTTTCCTTCAGCGAGAAGCCGCGCGCTTCCATGACGCGCAGGACGGCCATCGACACGGCCATCAGCGCGGGCTGCGCATTGGCGGTGAGCGTCAGAACGTCTTCCGGGCCTTCGAACATGGTGGCGGACAGCTTTTCGCCAAGCGCTGCGTCCACTTCGTCGAAGACGGCGCGCGCTTCCGCGAACTGTTCGGCCAGGGCCTTGCCCATGCCTACCGCCTGGCTGCCCTGTCCGGGAAAGGTAAATGCTACCGCCATTGATGCCTCGTTCTGGTTCTATGCATATGATTAGGTCGAAACCGGTATCCGTTTTCGCCGCCATGCCTGCACTGAAATGCACAATTTGGCGCGATGTGCCTTAGCCTTAGGCGAAAAGTCAAGCATTTGTCGGTTTTTCGGGGATATCGCGCTTGCAAACAAGGGGAAAAACACGTAATAGCCGCCCGTTCATTGTTCGGCACCAGCTGGGGGCTGAACGGAGGGCCGTGCCTTCTTGCCGTTAAAAGCAGGATAGCACGTGGAAGTCATAAGCGCTTCTGCCTCCCGTGTCTCCGCTCTCGACCGTCTCAGATACGCGTCCTTTCTTCACCGGTTTCCGGCAAAAGAGAAGTCGCAGGGGCTTAGCCGCTGGTGTCGGCGTGATATAACGAAGAAAGGCAAAGCCAATGGCTCTTTATGAACATGTGCTTCTTGCCCGCCAGGACATTTCCCAGCAGCAGGTCGACGCTCTCGTCGAACAGTACAAGGGTGTCCTCGAAGCTAATGGCGGCAAGGTCGGTAAGGTCGAAGCTTGGGGTCTGCGTCCCCTCACCTACCGTATCAACAAGAACCGTAAGGCGTATTATACGCTTCTGAACATCGACGCTCCGGCTGCTGCCGTTGCTGAAATGGAACGTCAGATGCGTATCAATGAAGACGTCCTGCGTTTCATGACCATTCGCGTTGAAGAACACGAAGAAGGCCAGTCGGCCATGCTGACCCGCCGTGACGACCGTCGCGAGCGTGATGGTGATGACCGTCCGCGCCGCCGTGAAGGTGGTTTCGATCGTGGCGATCGCGGTGATCGCGGCCCACGTCGCCCACGCGACAACGAAGCTGGTGAAGGAGCATAATCATGGTTGATATCAATCAGATCCCGACCCGTCGTCCTTTCCATCGCCGTCGCAAGACGTGCCCGTTCTCCGGTCCAAACGCACCGAAGATCGACTACAAGGACATCAAGCTTCTGCAGCGTTACATTTCCGAACGCGGCAAGATCGTTCCTTCCCGTATTACGGCTGTCAGCCAGAAGAAGCAGCGCGAACTCGCCAAGGCGATCAAGCGCGCCCGTTTCCTCGGCCTGCTGCCTTACGTTGTGAAGTAAGACAAGATTTTCGGGAGGCATTCTCATCGGAGTTTGCCTCACGATACCCTCTCCTCCCTTGCGATGGGCGCGACGGAGCGTACTGAAAACCCAAGTTGAGACGCAGCCCTCGTGCCGTCTCTAACTGCAAAACCGGAATAGCCGGAGCAGGACAGCGACTGATGAAATTCAACGGAACCATTGTTGGTGTCGGCATATTGGCGGGGCTTGCCTCGGCCTTGATGTCGTCCGGCGTCATTGTCCAGTCGGGCATGGCGATGGTTCTCTATTTCCTGACGCCGCTTCCCATTTTCGTTGCAGCACTCGGCTGGGGTTCCACCGCCGGTATCGTCGCAGCAGCTGTCGCAACTGTCGCAGTCGGCGTTTTCGCCGTTCCGATGGCGGCGCTCCTGATGGCGCTGACGAGCTATATTCCTGCGGCCATCGGCGCTTATCTGTCCGGCCTTGCGCGTCCCGCCGAAGAACTGGGCGGACCGAAGGGCGTGATGGTCTGGTATCCGCTGTCGGATATCGTTTTCCGCCTCGCCTTGATGGTGGCGGTTTCCTTCGTCCTCATCGGCGCAATTCTCGGCTTCGGCCCGGATATGGCGCGTGAACTGGCCAATGCGGTGATCGACCGCGTTGCGGAAGCCGATCCGCAATTCACCGCCAGCGATGAAATGCGCAACACCATGTCGGCGCTGCTGATGTTCGCCCTTCCGGCGATCCAGCCCGCCACATGCCTCGCCATTCTGGTCGGCAATCTCTATCTGGCGCTGCGCCTGACCGCCATGTCGGGCCGTCTGCGCCGTCCGCGCGACGACTGGCCCGCGACGCTGCGCATGCCGCGCCCGGCGCTGATCGTCTTCGCAGTCGCGCTTGCAGTCGCCTTCTTCTCGGGCGCCGCCGGTCTGGTGGCAACCGTGGTGGTGGGCGCGCTCGGTGCAGGCTTCATGATGGCGGGTCTCGCCATCATGCATATGCGCACACGCGGCAAGGTATGGCGTCCGATGGCGCTGTGGTTTGCCTATTTTGCGATCATTCTCTTCGCATTTCTGCTTTTCGTCTTCATGGTTCTCGGCCTTTTCGATACGTCGCGCGGCGCGCCGATCTCGAAAATTCCGGGCAATGACAAACAACAATAACCCGAATTAAACACTCGAAAGGAAACTCCAATGGAAGTCATTCTTCTGGAACGCATTGGCCGCCTCGGCCAGATGGGCGAAACCGTCAAGGTCAAGGACGGCTATGCCCGTAACTTCCTGCTCCCGCAGGGCAAGGCTCTTCGTGCCAACGAAGCCAACAAGAAGAAGTTCGAAGGCCAGCGCGCTCAGCTCGAAGCCCAGAACCTGGAACGCAAGAACGAAGCCAGCGCCGTTGCTGAAAAGCTCAATGGCCAGAGCTTCATCGTTGTGCGTTCGGCTGGTGAAACCGGCCAGCTCTACGGTTCGGTTTCGACCCGCGACATCGCTGAAATCATCACGGCAAACGGCTTCACCCTGCACCGCAACCAGGTTGAACTGAACCATCCGATCAAGACGATCGGCCTGCACGAAGTTTCGATTTCGCTGCATCCGGAAGTTCAGGTTGAAGTGACCGTCAACATCGCCCGTTCGAACGAAGAAGCAGAACGTCAGGCCAAGGGTGAAGACCTCACCTCCATCGAAGCCATCTACGGCATCGAAGAAGCCCCGCTTTCTGAAGAAATCTTCGACGAAGACGAAGAAGCCGAAGATCAGGCTTAATTGTTACACTTACCTCCGGAAAAGCCCGCTTTCTCAGCAGGCATTCCCATGGTGGTAAACTTTAAATGATCGTGCCCGGCGGCCTCCGCCGGGCATTTTCTCTTTCCAGAACGGGAAAACTCCCTATTCTTCTTCTTGGTAATGTTTTGGAGAGGGTGCAGACGGAAACGTCCGCGTTGCTTAGGACAGCGTTCCCAAGGCCGGTAGACCTTATGGATCACTGCCTGAAAATCTAATGACAGTGTGGCTCTGACAGAGGATACACAAGCCGCCTGCCGTGCAACCGCATGGATGCTACGCCTGCCTCATCCATAAAAGGAGATGGGGCCGATGTATGGAATGATGCGTACTGTTCTTTCGCATATGATTAAAACCGGCGATCTGACGGTCACCGATTCGAGTGGTGCGCGTTCACAGTATGGCGACAAGACCGGTGTGCCGGTTCATATACACTTCAAGACAAAGCATGCCGAGCGCGCCGTAGCGCTCGACCCCGAGCTGAAACTCGCCGAATGCTTCATGGACGGCGAGATCGACTTTCTGGAAGGCGATATTTACACGCTGCTCCAGATCGTATTCGAAAATACCGGGCCGACAGCCGCGACAGAACCGTGGATGAAGGCGCTTGCAAAGCTGCGCATTCTGTTCCGCCGCTTCCAGCAGATGAACACGATTGCGCGTTCGTCCGACAATATCAAAAGCCATTACGACCTTTCCGGCGAGCTTTACGACCTGTTTCTCGATCCGGACAAGCAATATTCCTGCGCCTATTTCGAAACGCCGAATGCAACGCTTGCCGAGGCGCAGCTTGCGAAAAAGCGCCATATTGCGGCGAAACTGCTGGTGAAGGAAGGCGACAAGGTGCTGGATATCGGCTGCGGCTGGGGCGGCATGGGGCTCTATCTCGCCCGCCACCTCAAGGCCAACGTGACCGGCGTGACCTTGTCGGAAGAACAGCACGGCATCGCCAACCAGCGCGCCGTGGATGAAGGGCTTTCGGACCGCGCCAAGTTCGAGCTGACCGACTATCGCAACATCGACGACAAGTTCGACCGGCTGGTTTCGGTCGGCATGTTCGAGCATGTCGGCGTCGGCCATTTTGCGGAATATTTCCAGCATGTGGCGCGGCTGATGAAGCCGGATGGCGTGTTCCTGCTCCATGCCATTGGCCGGTCCGACGGGCCGGGCGCGACCAATCCGTTCATCCGCAAATATATCTTCCCGGGCGGCTATATCCCCGCCTTGTCGGAAGTGCTGCCGCATATCGAAAAGGCCGGTCTCTATGTCACCGACATCGAAATTCTGCGGCTGCATTATGCGGAAACGCTGAAAGCCTGGCGCGAGGCCTTCATGGCCAATCGCGAGCGAGCCAAGGCGCTTTATGACGAACGCTTCTGCCGCATGTGGGAGTTTTATCTTGCCGCGTCGGAAAGCGCTTTCCGCTGGCAGAACATGATGGTGTTCCACATCCAGATTGCGCACCGGCAGGAAGCTGTTCCTCTGACGCGCAACTATATCGAAGCGGAAGAAAAGCGTTTGAAGCGGCTCGACAGCGCGCCAAAAGGCGCCAATAGCGAGGCCCGCGCCGTCAAGAAAAGCATGAACGGCTGATCCGGCTGGATCAGGTTCACATGTTTAAAAGGGCTGCCGTCTCGGGCAGCCCTTTTTCATGCCGCATTGCGTATCGAACGCCCGTCAAGAACATAGCGTTCCTGCGCAGGCGCAAACTGTGAATCAGTGTGAATCATGGTATAGCTTATCCCTCCCAGCAGGAATCATCCGAAGCCGCGTTGCGTTTGGCATCACATGACGGTTAGCTGGCAGCATCAGGGACAGGATCTAGAATCATGGCGGAAGCGGCGGTACGCAAACTTGACGATGTGCGCGATCAGAAGGACGCACTTTATCGGGAAGCACCACACAATATCGAAGCGGAACAGGCATTGCTGGGCGCAATCCTGATCAACAACGATGCCTTTTACCGCATATCCGATTTTCTGAAGCCCACCCATTTCTTCGAGCCGCTGCATCGCCGTATCTACGAGATCACCACCGATCTCATCCGCGTCGGCAAGATGGCCAATCCGGTCACGATGAAGACCTTTCTGCCCGAGGGCAAGGTCGGCGATCTGACCATATTCCAGTATGTCACGCGCCTTGCCACCGAGGCCGTGACCATCATCAATGCCGCCGATTATGGCCGCGCAATCTACGATCTGGCGACACGCCGCGCGCTGATCGGGATCGGCGAGGACATGGTCAATCTCGCCTATGATGCGCCGGTCGACAACGCCCCGCAGGAGCAGATCGAGGACGCCGAGCGCCGCCTGTTCGAGCTGGCCGAAACCGGCCGCTACGATGGCGGCTTCCTGCCGTTCAAGGATGCCGTGACGACTGCCGTGGATATGGCCAATGCCGCTTTCATGCGCGATGGCCACCTGTCGGGCATCTCCACCGGCATTCATACGCTCGACGGCAAGATGGGCGGCTTGCAGCCTTCCGACTTGATTATCCTCGCCGGACGTCCGGGCATGGGCAAGACCTCGCTTGCCACCAATATCGCCTTCAACATCGCCAATGCCTATGAGGGCGAACAGCAGGCCGATGGCTCGATGAAGGCCAAGAATGGCGGCGTTGTCGGCTTCTTCTCCCTCGAAATGTCTGCGGAACAGCTCGCCACCCGCATCATTTCCGAGCAGACGGAAGTGTCTTCCTCGAAAATTCGCCGCGGCGACATTACCGAAACCGATTTCGAAAAGCTGGTCGCCTGCTCGCAGGTGATGCAGAAAATCCCGCTCTATATCGACCAGACCGGTGGTATTTCCATTGCGCAGCTGGCCGCCCGCGCCCGTCGCCTCAAGCGCCAGCGCGGCCTTGACGTTCTGGTGATCGACTACGTGCAGCTGATGACCGGCTCGTCGAAGGCCTCGGCGCAGAACCGCGTGCAGGAAATCACTGAAATCACCACCGGCCTCAAGGCGCTCGGCAAGGAACTGAACGTTCCGATCATCGCGCTGTCACAGCTGTCGCGTCAGGTGGAGAGCCGCGACGACAAGCGCCCGCAGCTCTCCGATCTTCGTGAATCGGGCTCCATCGAGCAGGACGCCGACGTGGTGCTGTTCGTGTTCCGCGAGGAATATTACGTCAAGAACCTTGAGCCGCGCGACGAGTTCGATCCGAAATACGAAGAATGGAAGCAGCATTTTGAAAAAGTGCGCGGCACTGCCGATGTCATCATCGCCAAGCAGCGTCACGGACCGACCGGCACGGTCAAGCTCGCCTTCCAGGCTGAATTCACGCGATTTGCAGATCTGGCCGAAGGTTCCTATCTTCCCGAACAGTATGAATAATATGTTTTCAAAAAAGGCGCGTCTGTGATGGCCAAGGCGCGCATTCAATTCATCTGCCAGAATTGCGGTACAGTGCATACGCGCTGGGCGGGCAAGTGCGATTCCTGCGGCGAGTGGAACACCCTCGTCGAGGAAGGCACCAATAGCGGCATCGGCTCCGGCCCGGGCGCGATGTTGTCGAAGCGCAAGGGTCGCGCCGTGGCGCTGACCTCGCTTTCCGGCGACATCGAAGACGCGCCGCGCATTATTTCCGGCATCAGCGAACTTGACCGGGTGACCGGCGGCGGTTTTGTGCGCGGTTCGGCGCTTTTGATCGGCGGCGATCCCGGCATCGGCAAATCCACGCTTCTGACGCAGGCGGCGGCAGCCCTCGCCAATCGCGGCCACCGCATCGTCTATGTTTCGGGCGAAGAAGCGGTCGCGCAGATCCGCCTGCGCGCGCAGCGTCTCGGCGTAGCCTCGTCGGCGGTGGAACTTGCCGCCGAAACCAATGTCGAAGACATTATCGCCACCATATCCGATGGCAAACGTCCCGATCTGGTGATCATCGATTCGATCCAGACCTTGTGGACCGACATGGCGGATTCAGCCCCCGGCACGGTCACGCAGGTACGATCTTCGGCGCAGGCCCTGATCCGCTACGCCAAGCAGACCGGCGCTGCGGTGGTGCTGGTCGGCCATGTCACCAAGGAAGGCCAGATTGCCGGTCCCCGCGTGGTCGAACATATGGTCGATGGCGTTCTCTATTTCGAAGGTGAAGGCGGCCATCATTACCGCATTTTGCGCACGGTGAAGAACCGCTTTGGCCCCACCGACGAAATCGGCGTTTTTGAAATGTCCGATGGCGGCTTGCGTGAAGTGTCCAATCCTTCCGAGCTTTTTCTCGGCGAACGCAACGAAAAAGCGCCGGGCGCGGCGGTTTTCGCCGGCATGGAAGGCACGCGCCCGGTTCTGGTGGAAATTCAGGCTCTTGTCGCCCCCTCCTCGCTCGGCACGCCGCGCCGCGCGGTCGTTGGCTGGGATGGCGGGCGTCTCGCCATGATCCTCGCCGTGCTGGAATCGCATTGCGGCGTCCGTTTCGGCCAGCACGATGTCTATCTGAATGTCGCGGGCGGCTATCGGATCAGCGAACCGGCTGCCGATATCGCCGTTGCATCGGCGCTGGTTTCATCCATGGCCGGTATTGCCCTTCCGCCAGATTGTGTTTATTTCGGCGAAATCAGCCTTTCCGGTGCTGTTCGTGCGGTAACGCATGCAGTACAGAGATTGAAGGAAGCGGAGAAACTCGGCTTCCGGCAGGCGGAAGTACCAAGCGGCAGCGGCGAACTGTGGAAAGATCGCAGCTTCCGTCTCATGGAGACAGCCGCCCTGCCCGACCTCGTTGCGCGCATTGCAGCATCGGGCGCCGGAAAGAAGTAATAATTCAGGGGCTTAACGCGGGAAGATTCTGTCAACCTTCCGATGTTAAGCTTCCGCGTCTTTGACTGCCCTGCGCACCGGAACGCTTGCGCGAAAAACTAAGGACAGGCCAGAATGCCCATAACCATGCTTGATGGAATTCTACTCGGGATAACGCTGGTATCAGCAGTTCTGGCGATGGTGCGCGGTTTTTCCCGCGAAGTACTGTCGCTCGTATCCTGGGCTGCGGCGGCAGCTGCGGCGTTTCTATTCTATAAGCCGGTGCTGCCCTATATAAAGCCCTATATCAACAACGACACGCTGGCCATGATCGCCGCTATGGCCGCGGTGTTCCTCGTGGTGCTGATCATCGTTTCGCTGATCACCATGAAGATCGCGGATTTCATCATCGACAGCCGCATCGGCGCGCTCGACCGGACGCTTGGCTTCCTGTTCGGTGCGGCCCGCGGCGTGCTTCTCGTTGTTGTCGCCATGCTGTTCTTCAACTGGCTGGTGCCGGAAAATCAGCCGGCCTGGGTGACCAACGCCAAATCGAAGCCGATGCTCGATTCCTTCGGCGAGCAGCTGCGCAATCTCCTGCCTGCTGACCCGGAATCGATGGTCGAAAAGCTGAAGCCGCAGCGCAATGCACCGGCGACCGGCGACCAGGAAGAAGCGCCTGTGCCGGATGACGCGCCAGCGCAGCAATAAGCAGCAACTGATTTAAAAAATTGAAACCGGCTTGTGCCGGTTTCATCTGTTTTTGGGCCCAATAAAGGCCTATATGATCAGCTTAACTGACGCGGGTTCAAGGGATCGCTTTCAAAAAGGCGCCCTTTCATGTAAATGTTGTTTTTAACAACCCGCAATCGAAAGGCCTTGCGGACAATGTTCCAACAGTCGCATGATGAGACTTCCTTTATGCTGGATGACGACACCCTGCATGAAGAATGTGGTGTATTCGGCATTTTGGGTCATGAAGACGCCGCAGCGCTGACAGCGCTCGGTCTGCACGCCCTTCAGCATCGCGGTCAGGAAGCCGCCGGTATCGTCTCGTACCACAATCGCCGCTTCCACTCCGAGCGTCATATGGGCCTCGTCGGGGACCATTTCACCGACGCCGCCACGCTGAACCGCCTGCCCGGCGACCGCGCCATTGGCCATGTGCGCTATTCCACCACCGGCGAAACGATCCTGCGCAATGTGCAGCCGCTTTTCGCGGAACTGGAAGTCGGCGGCATTGCCATTGCCCATAACGGCAATTTCACCAACGGCATTTCGCTGCGCAAGCAGCTGATCGCTTCGGGCGCGATCTTCCAGGCGACATCTGATACGGAAGTCGTTTTGCATATGATCGCCCGTTCGCGTTTCCCCTCGTCTTCGGACCGCTTCGTGGATGCGATCCGTCAGGTTGAAGGCGGCTACGCCATGCTGGCGCTGACCCGCACCAAGCTGATCGCCGCGCGCGATCCGATCGGCATCCGTCCGCTCGTCATGGGCGAACTGGATGGCAAGCCGATCTTCTGCTCGGAAACCTGCGCCCTCGACATCATCGGCGCGAAATACATCCGCGACGTCGAAAATGGGGAAGTGATCGTCTGCGAAATCCAGCAGGACGGCTCGATCACGACCCAGTCCATCAAGGCGGAAAACCCACAGCCGGAACGTCTGTGCCTGTTTGAATATGTCTATTTCGCCCGTCCGGATTCGGTCGTCGGCGGACGCAGCGTCTATGTCGCGCGCAAGAATATGGGCATCGAGCTGGCCGGTGAAGCCGGTGTCGAAGCCGATGTCATCGTGCCGGTGCCCGATGGCGGCACGCCTGCGGCGCTCGGCTTTGCGCAGGCAAGCGGCATTCCTTTCGAATATGGCATCATCCGCAACCATTATGTCGGGCGCACCTTCATCGAGCCGACGCAGCAAATTCGCGCCCTGGGCGTGAAGCTGAAGCATTCGGCCAATCGCGCCATGATCGAAGGCAAGCGCGTTGTGCTGGTGGATGATTCCATCGTGCGCGGCACCACCTCGGTCAAGATCGTGCAGATGATGCGCGATGCGGGCGCGAAGGAAGTCCATATGCGCGTGGCGAGCCCGATGATCTATCATCCGGATTTCTACGGCATCGACACGCCGCACGCCGACAAGCTTCTCGCCAACCAGCATGAAGATTTGGAATCCATGTGCCGTTACATCGGCGCGGATTCGCTGGCCTTCCTGTCTATCGACGGTCTCTACAAGGCAGTCGGCGGCAAGCCGCGTGATCCCAAGGCCCCTGCCTTCACGGATCACTATTTCACGGGTGACTACCCGACCCGCCTTCTCGATCAGGAAGGCGAAAGCAACATCCACACGCTGTCGCTGCTGGCCAGCAACGGCTAACGCAAATTCGCGAACTGGGCGGCCTGCGGGCCGCTCCAATCCTTCACATAAAAAGTCGTTGGGGACGGAATGACAATCGACCTTACGGGCCGGCTAGCCCTGGTAACGGGCGCATCGCGCGGCATTGGGTATTTTCTTTCGCTGGAACTGGCGAAGCGCGGCGCGCATGTGATCGCCGTTGCGCGTACTGTCGGCGGCCTTGAAGAACTGGACGACGATATTCGCAAGCTTGGCGGCAGCGCGACATTGGTGCCGCTCGACATCACCGATATGGAAGCCATTGACCGTCTTGGCGGTTCGATCCACGAACGCTGGGGCAAGCTCGATATCATGGTCGCCAATGCGGGCGTGCTGGGCACCATCTCGCCGATCGGCCATGTGGAAGCAAAGACCTTTGAAAAGGTCATGAATGTCAACGTGACCAGCGTATGGCGGCTGATCCGCTCGACCGATCCGCTGCTGCGGCTTTCCGATGCCGGGCGCGCCATTCTGCTTTCATCCGGCGTTGCGCATAGCTGCCGCGCCTTCTGGGGCCCTTATGCTGCGTCCAAGGCGGCTGTCGAGGTGATGGCGCGCAGCTGGGCCGAAGAGACCAAGCAGATGGCGCTCAAGGTCAACTCGGTCAATCCCGGCGCGACCCGCACCGCCATGCGCGCGCAGGCCATGCCTGGCGAAGACCCCGACACCCTGCCGACACCGCAGGAAGTGGCCGAAAAGATCGTCAAGCTTGCCGATCCGGCGCTTAACGTCACTGGCAAGCTGTTCGACGTGCGTCAGGACCGCTTCCTCGACTATCACATGCCGTCGTAATGCTCTTTGGCTGGCCTTGCCAACGTGCAAGGTCAGCGTTATTTTATAGATACCAGCCCTCGCCGCCTCATCGTCGGCCTTGTCGCGGGCTTTTTCCCTTCCAAAGAAATCTATCATCACCGGCATGCGCCTTCGCACGCCGCAACGCAATTCATTGTCTGGAGTACGAAATGACTGACGCCACCACGCGCTTCATCGTCATCAGCGGCGGACCCGGATCGGGCAAGAGCACGCTGATCGATGCGCTCGAACAGCGAGGCTTTGCGCGCACCATGGAAGCCGGGCGCGCCATCATTCAGAATCAGGTATCCAACGGCGGCACGGCCCTGCCATGGGATGACCGGGCGCTTTTCGCCGAACTAATGCTGTCGTGGGAAATGCGTTCATACCGCTTTGCGCAAGACCAAACAGGGCTCGTGTTCTTCGATCGCGGCGTGCCGGATGTGATCGGCTATCTTTCGCTCTGCGGCTTGCCCGTTCCGCCACATATGGAAACGGCTGCACAGCAGATTCGTTATAACAAAACGGTGTTTCTCGCCCCGCCGTGGCCGGAGATTTTCGGGCAAGATGCCGAGCGCAAGCAGGATTTCGATGAGGCCGTACGGACATTCGCAGCGATGGAAGAAACCTATCGCCGGTTCGGATATGAAATCGCGCTCCTGCCGAAAACTTCGGTCGAGGAGCGCGTTGAATTCATTCAGGAAAAACTGCCGTCAGTTATCTTCTGAAACCGGCGGCTTGTCTTCCTCGCTCTCGGCCGCAGTTTCTTCCGCCGCTGTCCGATCCGCAGCCTCGCGGCGGTTCCATGCGGCAAGGCTGAACGGCAGGAAAGCCAGATAGGCCAGAGCTGTCAAGCTCAGTGTCTGCCATGTGAAGCTCATCAGAAACGCCACATAGACGACCACACAGAGGATCAGCGGCATCACGATATCGCGGCGCACGAGGCTGCCCGCCGATTTGCCATTATAGACCGGCAGGCGGCTGACCAGCAGGAACGCGATAGCCACGGTATAAATGGCAACGCCGAAAGCCAGCCCGCGCGAAGGCGTCAGGCCGAGAAAACCGAGATAAACCGGCAGCAGCACCAGCATGGCGCCAGCGGGCGCAGGCACGCCGATGAAATAATTGCTCTGCCAGGCAGGCCGGTTCGGGTCTTCCAGCATCACATTGAAGCGCGCCAGACGAAGGCAGCAGGCAATCGCATAGAGAAGACCGGCGATCCAGCCGAAGGAACGCGCCTGATCCAGCATGAACGCATAGAGCACCAATGCGGGCGCAACGCCGAAATTGACGATATCGGCCAATGAATCCATCTGCTCGCCGAATTTCGACGAGCCTTTCATCATACGCGCGACACGTCCGTCGATGCCGTCGAGGAAGGCCGCGACCAGAACCATGGCGACGGCCAGTTCGAAGCGGTTTTCAAAGGCAAGACGAATGCCGGTCAGACCCGCACAGATGGCCAGAACCGTGATGAGGTTCGGGATAACGATACGCAGTGGTATCTGCGACAGCTTTGGGCCGCGGGATGAATCCACGCGGCCATTGGGCTCAAAAGGCGGAAAAGGTGTTCCCATCGGCTACGCAATCCGGACGACGGGTTCGCCACGGTTGCTGCCATAATCGGCGAGCACCGTTTCACCGGCAACGGCCGTCTGGCCAACAGCCACGCGCACGGTGGCATCGGCCGGCAGATAGACATCGACGCGGGAGCCGAAGCGGATCAGGCCAAAACGTTCGCCGACCGACAGATCGTCATCCTGATTGGACCAGCACACGATGCGCCGCGCCACCAGACCGGCGATCTGCACCACGCCGACCTTGCCATGCGGGCTTTCGATCAGAACGCTGTTGCGTTCGTTTTCGGTGCTGGCCTTGTCCAGTTCCGCATTGAGGAACTTGCCCGGGCGATGCTCGACCTTGACGATCTGGCCGCGCACCGGCGAACGGTTGATATGCACGGAAAAGACATTCATGAACACGGAAACGCGCATCAGCGGTTCATAACCGAGATCGAGTTCGGCAGGGGGAATGGCGGGGCCGACGAAAGAAACCTTGCCGTCCGCCGGGCTGATGACGAGATCGTCGTCCATCGGCGTCACGCGTTCGGGATCGCGGTAGAAATAGATGCACCAGACCGTGAGCACCATGCCGATCCAGAACAGCGGGTTCCACAGCCAGCCAAGGATCAGCGAAACCACGAAAAAGCCCGCTATGAACGGATAGCCTTCCCGGTGAATCGGCACGAAAGTGTTGCGGATAGTGTCAGTCAGGCTCATCGCTTGTTCCTCGTATTCAGAGCGCATAAGATCTGGCTTCACCAGACCGGCACTCTAAATCTCTGCTCGGGACGCATTTATGCGACGCCAGATGTTCCCATTTGGCTGCAAGATGCTTTAGCCGTATGTAGCGCATGACTCCCGGAATCTCAAAATGCATTTCGCAATTTATGCACGACTGTCAGGTGGCGTGATCACTCCGCCGCAGGGGTTCCGCGCACAACCACGCCCATATCGTCGCTCTCGCGAACCTGACGCAGGCGCTCTTCGGCCTCATCGGCCTCGCGCTGACGATCCCACATCGAGGCATAAAGGCCCTTGTGCTTCAGAAGCTGACGATGGGTGCCACGCTCGGCGATCAAACCGTCCTTGAGCACGATGATTTCATCCGCACCGATGACCGTCGAAAGACGGTGCGCGATAACCAGTGTCGTGCGGCCACGGCTGACAATATCCAGTGCTGACTGGATTTCCTGCTCAGTCGCCGTATCCAGCGCCGAGGTCGCTTCATCAAGGATCAGGATCGGCGGTGCTTTCAGGATCGTGCGTGCAATGGCGACGCGCTGTTTTTCACCGCCTGAAAGTTTCAGGCCACGCTCGCCGACCATGGATTTATAGCCGTCCGGCAGGTGCTGGATGAAATGGGATATCTGCGCCATTTCAGCGGCCTTTTCCACTTCTTCCTCGGTCGCATCGGTGCGGCCATAGCGAATATTATAGGCGATGGTGTCGTTGAACAGCACCGTATCCTGCGGCACCATGCCGATGACCTTGCGCAGGCTTTCCTGCGTCACGTCGCGCACATCCTGCCCGTCGATGGTCACCGAGCCCGACTGAATGTCGTAGAAGCGGAACAGCAGCCGCGAGATCGTGGACTTGCCTGCGCCCGAAGGCCCGACAATCGCCACCGTCTTGCCTGCCGGAACCTCGAAGCTGATGCCCTTGAGGATCGGGCGGTTGGAATCATAGGCAAAATGCACGTCGTCGAAGCGGATCGCGCCCTTATCGACATGCAGCGGCTTGGCGCCCGGCTTGTCGCTCACTTCCTGCTTCACATCAAGCAGGTCGAACATCTGTTCGATATCGGTCAGACCCTGACGGATTTCGCGATAGATGAAGCCGATGAAGTTGAGCGGAATGGAAAGCTGCATCAGCAGCGCGTTGATGAAGACGAAATCGCCGATGGATTGCGTTCCGGCCCGCACTTCCAGCGCCGACATCACCATGACGATCGCCATACCCACGCCGAAGATCACCGCCTGACCGAAGTTCAGCCAGCCGAGTGAGGTCCATGTCTGGGTCGCAGCCTTTTCATACCGCGCCATAGAAGCATCGAAGCGCTTGGCCTCCATCGCCTCATTGCCGAAATATTTGACCGTCTCGAAGTTCAGCAGGGAGTCGATGGCCTTGGTATTGGCGTCCGTATCGGAATCGTTCATCTCGCGGCGGATGTTGATGCGCCAGTCGCTCGCCTTGATGGTGAACCACGTATAGAGCCAGACCGTCGCCGCCACGACGACCAGGTAGGAGATGCCGTAGGAGACAGCGAAGATCACCGCCGTCATTGCAAATTCCAGAATGGTCGGCAGCGTGTTGAGAATGGTGAAGCGGACGATGGTTTCGATGCCCTTCGTGCCGCGCTCGATCACACGCGACAGGCCGCCCGTGCGCCGCTCCAGATGAAAGCGCAGCGAAAGCTGATGCATGTGCACGAATGTCCGGTAGGCGAGCTGACGCACCGCATATTGGCCGACACTGGCGAACAAAGCATCACGCAGCTGGTTGAGACCAGCCTGCACAATCCTCGATCCATTATAGGCCGCCACCAGCATGACCGCGCCGGTCAGGAAGAGCGGCACATAGCCCGGCGCCTGCAGCTGTCCGTTCAGCGCATTCGTCGCCCATTTGAAGAAATAGGGAACGAGAATGAGCACGATCTTCGAAAGGACGAGATAGAACGTCGCCCACACCACACGCATGCGCAGGTCTGGCCTGCCCTCGGGCCACATATAGGGCCAGAGATTGCGCAGTGTCTTGAATGTTTCGCCGGAGTCGGCAGAAACCGTTTTCGAGGAGCTCATCAGGCGTTCTTTCGGTCAGATCATAACGTGCAACAACCACCGGCAAATGCGGCCAAGTGGGTGCGAATGGCATTGATTTGCTGCCAGTTGACGCTGTAGCGCGAAGACTGGCGTTCGGGTCGATAGTCGATCAGCCTTGCGGTTACGAGAACCTTCAAATGCTGGGAAACAGTGGATTGAGCGAGGTCCAGCCTGCCGACAATATCCTTGCAGCAGCAGGCATCCTCCAGGATCAGCTGCCGTAAAATGGCGATGCGCACCGGGTGCCCCAGCGCGGCATAGGTCCGCGCGGCGTCCTCGTCGCCTTTCGCCATCGAGCCAAGATCGGCTGCGGCCTGATCAGTCAGGGAAATCTTCATCGTATATCGACGATATACGATCATACCTCAGAACACAAGATTTCGCGGCGTCTTTTCCAAAAAACGCCGCGAAAGTAAAAACAAGCTATCGTGATTGTTGCGCAGACCGCAAACGATCAGTTCTGTGGTTCGCGTGTCTGGCGCTGCACTTCCTCGTCGCCCAGAGGCTCCTTCGGCATGTGGAACACCTGCCCCGGCCAGATGAGATCGGGGTTTTTGATCTGCTCGCGATTGGCAAGATAGATCGTCGTGTAACGCGTGCCCTTGCCATAGGCGCGCTTGGATATCGTCCACAGATTGTCGCCACGACGAATGATCACCGAACCCTCGACCTTTTGCAGCGCGGTCTTGTCCTCGGCGCTTGCCTCTGCCGAGGAAGCTGCACCATTGGCGGCGGGCGCGACTGCCGAAATATTGGCGCCAGCCTCGCGACGGAACGGCACGCGCGCCGTGGCGATGACACGGTTTGCATTGTCGAGAAGATCGGCGCGGATGATGTAATCGGCCACGGCCAGCGGCTGCTTGCTCTGCACCAGGAACCGGCCTTCCGGCGTAACGGCGCTAGAGCCGATCAGAATATCATTGGCATGGACGATCACGCGGTTTCCGCCCTTGGCATTGCCTGCCACGAAAATGGCGTCGCCTTCGATTTCCACTGCCTCGATGGCAATCGGAAGTTCTTCCGCAGGCTTGGCCTGTGTGGTTCCGCCTGAGGTCGGCGCTGTTGCCACACCCGCAACGCTGTCGGCGGGCTGTGCCGGCGTCGCTTCGGGCTTGGTGATCAGGCGGCTTGCTGCGCCCGGTTCTTCAACCAGCGCCAGAACCTGACCGCTTTTTGTATCCGGCACGGAGACGATGGCCGTCTGGGCCGATGTTGCAACCTTGTCCTCTCCGGTGGCGCGCAGCACCAGCTGATGGTCGCCCGGCTTCAGCGGCTCGTCCAGCACCACGACGAAATCGCCGTTGGGGCCTGCCTTCGCCTTGCCGACGACGCTCGCGCCCGCCACGACTTCCACGTCCGAATTCGGCATGGCCTTGCCCGCAATCACCACGGAACCATCCGGCTCTACGCGCAACACGTCAAAGACCGGCGTCTGGTGCTGCTGTTCCGGTTCGGCGGCGACCTCCTTGACAGGGGTTGTCGGTTTGTCGGCCTTTGGCGCAGCCTCAGCGGATTGCGCAGGCTTTGGCGCCTCCGGCGTCTGTGCTGCGGGGGTCTCTGTCTGGGGCGCTTGCGGCTGTGCTGCCTGCTGTTCGCCGCCAGAAGCAGCGGGCGCGGATACGCCAGCCTTCGGTGCTTCCGGTTCTGACTTCTTTGCATTCCAATAAAGGCCAAACCCGACAATAACGGCCAGCACGCCAGCGCCGAGCAATCCAAAGCTATTCTTCTGCATTTCGTTCCGAAACCCACGCCAGAGATGAGCGCGTTTCCAGTTAAAACGAAGACGTTGAAACCGCGCTATCTATTTTTTCCGCGCATTATCCAACGCAAAACCGCTTCGCACTTTTGCTGGAAATGCTCTTTCGAACGGGTTTATAGCTTTTGGCTTTCCCCCACAACAAATCTGCACTGAATTAGCAAAAGGTACGAGGTTTTTCTTAGCTTGCTTATTGTTCTGCACAGCTTGTGGGCTTTTCCTGTTCGGGGTCGTCCATGAGGTTGTAGAGACTGGCTTCGGGACCCTTGGTCCACCAGATATAAATGCCGCCCGCATATTTCGCGCCGGAACCGGACAACACATTGGAAGCGATGACGGTTTCGTCGTCCAGTTCAAGCTCCGCGAGCGAAATATCACCGGCATTGTAATAGGTGACGGACACGTCCTTTTCGCCGCATTTATAAAGGACGGAATTGGTTGTGACCGCCGCGTCGTCCGGCAATTGGATGGTGATTTCAGCAGCTGACGCCGCCGAGGCGGTCAGGGACAACGCAAAAAGCGCGACGGACAATTTCATTGGTGACAACATTTTCAAATTAGCTCCGTTTTGATTTGAAATAGAGAAGGCAGGATATCGGCCATGAATGTATACGACATGAACGGATTTTAGAGCCTTTTCCAAAAGTCGCCATACCGTTCTGCAAATGGCGTTTTTCTGCGTTCCGGTGCTCATGTACGTTAAGTACATTGCGCTCCGGTACTCGAAAATCACCATTTTCGCCACGGCCTGCCGCTTTTTGATTCAGGCTCTTACACCGCTGCGGCGTGAGGCCCGACTTGACGCTCACGCCTCAAAAGCCCAAAAAAGCACTATGTCTGAGATTCGATCTATTTGCGTTTATTGCGGCTCTTCCATGGGCCAGAACCCCATCTATCGCGAAGCGGGCTTGGCGCTTGGCCGCTCGATTGCAGAGCATGGCCTGCGCCTCGTCTATGGCGGCGGCACACGCGGCATCATGGGTGCGGTGTCGCAGGGCGTGATGGAAGCCGGCGGCGAAGTCACCGGCATCATCCCGACCTTCCTGCTCGACAAGGAAGCAAGCCTTGAAAAAGCGGAACAGCTGACCGAACTGATCGTCGTTGACGATATGCACGAGCGCAAGCATCTGATGTTCCAGAAGTCGGATGCGTTCGTCACGCTGCCCGGTGGCATCGGTACGGTCGAGGAAATCGTCGAGATGATGACCTGGGCGCAGCTTGGCAAGCATCGCAAGCCGATGGTCTTCGCCAATATCAACAAGTTCTGGCAACCCATGCTGTCGCTGCTCGACCATATGCGCGTGGAAGGGTTTCTCCATACTGCCCATCAGGTGCAGCCGCTGGTGATCGATAAGGCGGAAGACATTGTGCCAGCCATCCTTGCCGCCAATGGCAAGCCGCGCGAAGGTGACCCGGAAATCATCGAGAAGATGTAAACCCTGTCCTCGCAAGGTCAGCCTTCTATCCCTTATGCATTGAACCATCTGTACCCCCGTACAGATGGTTTTTCGTTGTTTGCACGCCCGCTCAACCCTTGCGGGCCGGAAGCTGTCATGGCACATTGAAAAACGTTCAACCATATGGTTGACTATTCCCATGAATGACGTATATTCAACCTTACGGGTGAATAATGAACGATGATGCTCTGTCACATATTCTCAAAGCCGTCGGAGACGTTACGCGACGGCATATCTTGACGCTGCTCGTACAGGAGGGGCCATCAAGAGTGACTGCGCTCGCCGCTCATTTCGACATGTCGCTCAACTCTGTCTCCAAGCATATTAAGGTGCTGGAGGAGGCAGGGCTGGTCACCCGCAAGACTTTGGGTCGCGAGCATTTCATTGCCGCCGAACTGGAACCGGTACGGGAAGTGGAAAACTGGTTCGCGGAACTGAAGTCTGTCTGGGAACTGCGCCTTGCGGCGCTGGAGGATGTACTCGTTTCGAAGGAACAGGAAAATGAGTGAGCTTGAACTGACAGTCAATCGCAGGATCGCCGCTCCCCGGGAGAAGGTGTTCAACGCATGGCTCTCGCCGGTGACGCTGGCGAAATTCATGCGCGCATCGAGCGACAGCATCGGTCCGTCCGATGTCAGCACGGATGCGGTGAAAGGCGGCCGTTTTTCGATCGTGATGCATATGGTCGACCGCGACGTGCCGCATTCCGGCACCTATCTGGAAATCGACCCCCATGCGCATCTGGCATTTACGTGGAATTCACCGCACTCGCTGGACGACAGCGTGGTGACGATAGACCTGAAGGAAGTGGACCCGAACACCACGGACATTACGCTGAAGCAGGTCAAATTCCGCAGCCCCGAAGCGCGCGACGGTCACATCAAGGGCTGGACCACGATTCTCACGAATTTCGACGGACTGGCCAACTGACCCTGCCACAGAATTGAAAATGCCGGGCGCTCTGCCCGGCATTTATCGCATTACTTCTTCCCCAGCGTCGCCACCGCTTCCACATGCGGCGACCAGAGGAACTGGTCAATGGGCGTGACACGCTGGATGCGATAGCCGCCCTTCACCAGTATAGCGAGATCGCGGGCAAGCGTGACCGGGTTGCACGACACGGCAACCACCTTTTCCACCTTGGACTTCGCCAGCTCAAGCGCCTGTTCTTCGGCACCCGCACGTGGCGGATCGAAGACCACGGCGTTATATGGCAGCAATTCCTTCGGCATGAGCGGGCGACGGAACAGGTCGCGACGTTCGACGCTCACCGGCTTCAGACCCTGCACATGGCGCACGCCACGGTCGAGCGCCGCCAGAGCTGCCGCATCGTTTTCCACCGCGTGAACCGCACTTTTCTCCGCCAGTCTCAGCGCAAATGTGCCGACGCCGCAGAAAAGATCGGCAACGCGCTTTACCTTGCCGACATGGTTCAGCACCAGCGCCGTCATCGCCTCTTCGGCCTCGACAGTGGCCTGCAGGAAGCAGCCGGGCGGCACCGGAACCGGAACCTTGCCGAAATGGATCAGCGGCTTTTTCGGCTCGACGATGATTTCGCCCTCATGCGAAAGACGCGCAAAACCCTTCCTGATGACCAGCGCGGTCAAGGCGCGGCGCTGGTCGTCATCAAGCACGCCGCAACCGCTTGCCGCGAGATCGAGACCAGATGCTGTCAGCGTTGCCGCCAGTTTGAACGGCTTGGAACCGGGCGCCAGCAAAGCGCCGACATCGCGCAGATCGTCGAGGCGCGCAATGATTTCCGGCACGGTGACCGGGCATTCGACAATATCGATGATTTCGTGGCTGAGATGGCGATTGAAACCGAGCAGAACGCCCTTTTCCGTCTTGCGCGCGGCAAAGACGGCGCGGCGGCGCGTATGCGGCGCACAGGCCACCAGCGGTTCAACCTCTACGTCGATGCCCCTGCCCTTCAGGGCCGAGACCACCAGTTCGCGCTTCCAAAGGCGATAGGGTTCATCCTGCCAGTGTTGCAGCGCACAACCGCCGCAGGCTTCAAAATGCTCGCAGGCCGGGTCCTGCCGTTCCGGCGAGGCTTCCAGCAAGGCCATCAGCGTCGCACGGTTCTTGTCGCGCGCCACATTGGCCACTTCGCCCGGCAGCGTAAAAGGCACATAGACCTGGCCATCGGGAAGATTGGCGACGCCATCGCCGCCCGCACCAATCGAGCGGATAGTAACTTGCGTCGTCATCGGTCTTTCTTTCCTGCCAAGAGATATTCACGATTGCCGTCACCACCTTCGATGGGCGACGGACAAAGGCCGAGCGCGCGCCAGCCGGGCTGCGTCTCAAGCCAGAGTTTGAGTTCTTCTGCGATGCGTTCGCTTATCTGCTGGTCGCGCAAAATGCCGCCCTTGCCGATAGCTTCACGTCCTGCCTCGAATTGCGGCTTCACGAGAAGCGCGCAAATAGCATCTTTTTGCGCAAAGGCCAATGCCGGGGGCAAAGCAAGCTTCAGCGAGATGAAACTGACATCCGAAACAACGCAATCGATGGCGCGCCCGTCGAGGTGTGTCAATTCCAGCGCGCGGGCGTTGACGCCCTCCTTGTTGGTGACGCGGGCGTCAGCGCGCAGGCTTTCATGCAACTGGTCGTGCCCGACATCGATGGCGATGACGTGGCCTGCGCCGCGTTCCAGCAGCACCTGCGTAAAGCCGCCGGTGGATGCGCCAATATCGAGCGCCGTGCGCCCCTTCACATCGAGATCGAAATGATCGAGCGCCGCGATCAGCTTCAGCGCTGCGCGCGAAACATAGGCGCTGGCCGGATCGTCCACCACGATTGCAGAATTCTGCGCCACCGTCTGGCCGGGCTTGGTAACTGCTTTGCCATCCACCTTGACCGTGCCGCGCTGGATCGCATCGCGGGCGCGCGAGCGCGTGGCGAACAATCCGCGTTCGACCAGCAGTTGGTCAAGACGCGGACGACTATCGGCAGATGGTACGCTCATGAAATCACGCCCTGAAATCAGGCACGGAAGGGTGTCGCGATGGCTTCCCGGCCAAGCGCCGAGAAGACCGTGTGCACAATACCCGCGCGGTCGAGACCAGCGCTGGCATACATCGCATCCGGCTTGCCGTGATCCTGATAGATATCGGGCAGCGTCAGCGCGCGAACCTTGAGGCCGCGATCCAGCAGACCATCGGTGGCGAGGAATTGCAGCACATGCGAAGCAAAGCCGCCCACCGCGCCCTCCTCGACCGTCACCAGCACTTCATGCTCACGGGCAAGGCGGCGGATCAGATCGTGATCGAGCGGCTTGGCAAAACGCGCATCGGCAACCGTCGTCGAAAGTCCGGCAGCGCCCAACTCATCGGCGGCGGCAAGGCACTCCTGCAAGCGTGTTCCAAACGACAGCAGCGCCACTTTGGTGCCTTCACGCACGATGCGGCCCTTGCCGATTTCGAGCACCGAGCCGCGCTCCGGCAGATCAACGCCAACGCCGTCACCACGCGGATAGCGGAAGGAAATCGGGCTTTCGTCATATTCGGCGGCGGTGCGCACCATATGGCGCAGTTCGGCCTCGTCGGAAGCCGCCATGACCACAAAGCCCGGCAGAGCGGCGAGGAAACCCGTATCGAAGGAACCTGCATGGGTGGCGCCGTCGGCACCCACCAGACCGGCGCGATCGATGGGGAAACGCACCGGCAGGTTCTGGATCGACACGTCATGCACGACCTGATCGTAACCACGCTGCAGGAAGGTCGAGTAAATGGCGCAGAACGGCTTGAAGCCCTCGCTGGCGAGACCAGCGGCAAACGTGACGGCGTGCTGTTCGGCAATGCCCACATCGAAGGTGCGCTGCGGAAAAACTTCGCCGAAGAGGTCAAGCCCGGTGCCGGTCGGCATGGCGGCAGTGATCGCCACGATCTTGTCGTCGTGACGCGCTTCCTCGATCAGGCTGGTGCCGAAAATCTTGGTATAGCTCGGCGCATTGGCAGGCGGCTTCGCCTGCTTGCCGGTGATCACATCGAACTTGTTGACGCCATGATATTTGTCTGCGGCAGCTTCGGCAGGCGCATAGCCCTTGCCCTTCTGCGTCACCACATGGATCAGCACGGGGCCTTTTTGCGTATCGCGCACATTTTTCAGCACGGGCAGAAGATGGTCGAGATTATGCCCGTCAATGGGACCGACATAATAGAAGCCCAGCTCCTCGAACAGCGTACCGCCGGTGAAGAAAGCGCGCGCATATTCTTCCGACTTGCGCGCCTTGTCCTGCAAGAATTTCGGCAGCTTCTGCGCCACCTGCTTGGCGGCTTCGCGAACGCTGCGATAGGTGCGGCCCGAAACGAGGCGCGCCAGATAAGCGCTCATCGCGCCAGTCGGCGGCGCAATCGACATGTCGTTATCGTTGAGGATCACGATCAACCGCGCATCCAGCGCACCGGCATTGTTCATCGCTTCATAGGCCATGCCCGCCGACATGGAACCGTCGCCGATGACGGCAATGACATTGCGCTTTTCGCCGGAAAGATCGCTGGCCACAGCCATGCCGAGACCGGCCGAAATCGACGTCGAGGAATGCGCCGCGCCAAATGGGTCATATTCGCTTTCGGAACGCTTGGTGAAACCGGACAAGCCGCCTTCCTGCCGCAGCGTGCGGATGCGGTCGCGACGGCCGGTCAGAATCTTGTGCGGGTAGGCCTGATGGCCGACATCCCAGATGATGCGGTCATGCGGCGTATCGAAGACATGATGCAGCGCAACCGTCAGTTCGACCACGCCCAGCCCCGCGCCCAGATGCCCGCCCGTGGTGGACACGGCGTCGATCAGCTCGGCGCGCAATTCTGCCGCCAGTTGCGGCAGGTCCTGCTCCGGCAAAGCGCGCAGGCGATCCGGGGTCGGCGCCTTGTCGAGCAACGGGGTGTTGGGTCGGGACATCGAAACAACCTGTCTTTGGGATTATCTGGATTGGTCGTCGGTATAGCAGCAGCGCGGACAGATCAAGCAGAGCCGGACATTCTGCGCCAATCTAACACGATAAGGTCATTATTCAGGCAAAGGTATGAAATCCTGTTCGTCGCCCGGCACAATGTCGAAACGACCCGTGCGCCATTCTTCCTTAGCCTGCTCGATGCGTTCCTTCGACGATGAGACGAAGTTCCACCAGATATAACGTTTCGACCCGAGCGCCGCGCCGCCGAAAAGCATGATATGCGCGCCTTCAGGCCCGGCCTGCACGACAATATCGTCACCGGGGCGGAAGGCCAAAAGCCGGTCGGGTGGAAACACCTCACCGCCAATGCCCACATTGCCGGAGAGCGTGTAGATCGCGCGTTCTTCCGCTGTTGGCGGAATCGGAAAACGACCATGCGGCTTGATGCGGATATCGGCATAAAGCGTATCGGCGTGCTGGATGACCGGCGATTTCAGCCCATGCATCGACCCGATGATCAGGCGACCATCAAATTCGGAATCGCTCATCCATGGCAGATCGGGCGCATTGGTGTGAGAGAAATGCGGGTCGATTTCTTCCAGCGCATCGGGCAGCGCCAGCCATGTCTGAACGCCCGATATCGACAGCGGCCCGTTGCGCTCCTCTTCCGGCGAGCGTTCGGAATGCACGATACCGCGCCCAGCCGTCATGAGGTTCACATCGCCGGGGCGCACCACCATTTCCGTGCCAAGACTGTCTCGGTGACGAATATGACCGTCGAACAGATAGGTCACCGTCGAAAGACCGATATGCGGATGGGGGCGCACATCCAGCGCATCGCCATCGCGCAGCACTGCAGGGCCCATACGGTCAAAGAAGATGAATGGCCCCACCAGTCTGCGGCGCACAGTCGGCAGCGCGCGGCGCACTTCCAGACCGCCAATATCGCTCGTGCGCGGGATCACCAGCGTCTCAATCGCATCCACTGTCGTCGTGTCGCCAAGCACCGGATCAGGACATGGGAAAAAGCTCATGAGACATACTCCTTATTAAACCGTCGCAGTGCTTAGGGGGCCGGATAGCACAAAACAAAACCGCACCGGCAGGCCGGTGCGGTCCGCACTCATCAATATGGCGCTGGATTAGCGACCCTGCAACAGCTTGGAAAGCGCGTTCGTGTCCGGCACCTGACCGTTGGCGGTCAGCTTGTCCACCAGACCCGGCAAGACCTGCGAAAGCTGGTTCAGCAGTTCCTGCTGGTCGATGCCTGCATGTTCTGCGATTTCGCTGAGCGTCTTCTGACCGATGGCATCGCCAAGCTGGCCCGGCTCGATGGGATGGTTCTGGCCCTGACCGATCCAGGATTCCACCTTGTCCCCCAGACCTGCCTGATTGAGCTGTTCCAGAAGGCCACCGAGGCCGCCGCTGAGCGGGCCCGGTGCGGAAGGCGCAGACGCGGCGTTGCCAGCAGCAGCACCGCCAAGCAGTCCGCCAAGGCCGCCCAGAATACCGCCCAGCAAGCCGCCACCCGCCTCATTGGCCGCAGAAGGCGAAGCATTGCCAGCAGCGCCGCCGCCAAGCAGCCCGCCGAGAAGTCCACCCAAACCGCCGCCAGCCTGCGACTGGTCAGGCACCGGCTGCGCCTGCGTCGGTGCGGGTTCTTCCTTGCTGCCGCCAAGCATCTTGCCGACCAGCAAGGCGCCAAGTGCAATCATGATTGGCTTGGCAAGACTGCCGCCGGGGATCGGCGAACCGTTCGAGTTATCGTCATAACTACCCATGGCGCAATACTCCCTGTTATCCCATGCAGCTTGACCTGCACGCGGTAAGTTAAAGTTAAAACGATTTCTCGTTTTGACAAGCATATTAACTTGCCTCTGCGCAATAAATATGAAAATTTTCCGTGAGCGCGAAACAAATGTTTATCTGCGCTTCGGGAGATATAAGATGTCTATAATAAGCTGGATCATTCTCGGCCTGATTGCTGGCTTTATCGGCAGCAAAATCGTCAATAAAAGCGGTCAGGGCGTCTTCTTTGACATCGCATTGGGTATTGTCGGCGCCATCGTCGGCGGCGTGCTTTCATCTTCACTTTTCGGACGGGGCGTCACCGGCGCATTCGATCCTGTCAGCCTCATCATCGCCATTGTCGGCGCAGTCATTGTTCTTTGGGCCTATCATGCCATCACCGGCAAACGATCTATCGGCTAATATTTTGGTTTATAAATTTCCGGCTCCGGTCCATACCGGAGCCGTTTTCGTTTCAGAACCTGCCGTTCATCAGATGTTGAATTTATGAGCTTTCTCGAACCCTATATCACGGCCTACGGCGCATGGGCGCTGTTCGTCATCGTCTATTTCGAGTCGTTCGGCGCACCGTTGCCCGGCGAAAGCGCGCTGATCGCCAGCTCGCTTCTGGCGCTGCATGGCACGTTGAACATCGAAGCCGTGCTGATCGCGGTCTTTATCGGCGCAGTGCTGGGCGATTTTACCGGCTATCTAATCGGGCGCTTCGGCGGGCGCAAGGTGATCCTGCGCTATGGCCATCTGGTGAAGCTCACGCCTGCACGGCTCGACCAGTTCGAAAAAATGTTCGACAGCAAGGGATTTTATGTGGTCGCCACGGCGCGCTTCGTCGTGCTGCTGCGGCAGCTCAACGGCATTATCGCGGGTTCCATGAAGATGAACCCGCTGCATTTTCTGGTTGCAAATATGATTGGCGCTGCCGGATGGACGCTCTGCTGGGGCCTTGGCCCCTATTTGCTGAGCGGCGTGCTTGCGCCCTATGTTTCTCAACTCAGGGCGCTGTTTTAATCAATCAGCATCGAGCGGTTCGGTGCCGACGGGCTGGCCGTCGCGACCGATGCGGATTTTCTCGACCTTGTCTTCAGCCGATTTCAGCAGCGTGTCGCAATGCTTCTTCAGCGCTTCGCCGCGCTCATAGATGCGAATGGATTCTTCCAGCGGCACGTCGCCCCGCTCCAGATCGTCGACGATCTTTTCAAGCTGCTTGAGCGCATCCTCGAAGCTCATGACCGCAATATCGGCGTTGGACGGTTCGGTTACCATGATTCATCCTTTCAACAGCCGCGTCATATGCGTAGATGCGGACTGCGACAAGCCCTCTAGATCATATCCACCCTCCAGCACACTCACGAGCCGGTGATCGCAGAAGCGTTCCGCCCGTTCCATGAGTTTGCCGGTTGCCCAGTCGAAGTCCGCCTCGTCGAGATTGATCTCGGCCAGCGGATCGCGAAAATGGGCATCGAAGCCAGCCGAGATAAGGATCAAATCTGGCCGGAAGTTGTCCAAAGCAGGCAATACACGACTATTAAATGCTTCGCGAAATTCGCGGCTGCCGGTATTGGGCGAAAGCGGCGCGTTGACGATGTTGCCAACGCCGGTTTCGTCCTTCGCGCCGGTGCCCGGATAAAGCGGAAACTGATGCGTGGAGCAGAACAGAACGCTCGGATCGTCCTGGAAAATATCCTGTGTTCCGTTGCCGTGATGCACGTCCCAATCGACGATGGCGACACGCTCGGCGCCATGACGGCGCTGCGCATGACGCGCCGCAATGGCAATCGAATTGAACAGGCAGAAGCCCATGGCGCGCTCACGTTCGGCATGATGGCCCGGCGGGCGCGCGGCGACAAAGCCGTTGCTGGCAGCGCCTGAAAACACGTCATCCACCGCGCCCATCGTCGCACCGATGGCGGTCAGTGCTGCTTCCATGCTTTTCGGGCTGATATAGGTGTCGCCGTCGAGCTTCACGACCGGCTGCGGCGCTTCTTCATCCTCGACCGGCTGCGGGATCTTGGCGCGCACCGCTTCGAAATGGGCTTCCGGATGAGCGAGAAGGATCGCATCTTCACTGGCCTTCGATGCCTCAACCCGGTCCAGCCGATAGAAATCCGGCCCTTCCAGCTCGCTCATCAGCGCACGAATGCGATCCGGGCGCTCGGGATGCCCGGATGGTGTCAGATGTTCCAGATAGATCGGATGCCAGTAAAGCCGTGTCGTCATGCGCGCATTATAGCAGCAGGGGAGCACATGACCATGACGGTCCTGTGCATATCACCTATGCCGTCTTCAGATGATCTCGGTGCGGGCAATACCAATGCCGAAACCTTCGAGGCCGACATAGTGACGCTCACGCGAGGCCAGCAGCACGATGGAGGTGATGCCCAGATCCTTGAGAATCTGCGCGCCCAGGCCGATCTGACGCCATTCCTCTTCACGGGCGCGGGCTTCCGCATGGCTTTCATGCTCGCCTGCCAGATTATCGCGGGCGCGCGCATCGTGATGATCGGCGCGAACACCGACCGAGCCTTCGCGCAGATAAACCAGAACGCCGCGGCCTTCCTTGCCCATACGTTCCATGATCGCATCGAGATTGCTGCCGCCCTTGCCGAACACGTCATTCAGCACGTCTTCGCGATGCAGGCGCACCGGCACTTCTTCGCCATCGCGAATGTCACCGAAGACGACGGCCACATGCTGCATCGGCTCCCATGGCAGCTCATAGGTATAGGCATGGGCATTGCCCGCGCAGGTCTTGATCGCCGCATCGCCGACACGCTTGACCAGCGTTTCCTTGCGCTGGCGATAGGCGATGAGATCGGCCACCGTCACGCGGTGCAGCGAATGCTTATCAGCAAAGGCGGTCACATCGGGACCGCGCATGACCGTGCCGTCATCATTGACCAGTTCGCAGATGACGCCGATGGGCGGCAGATTGGCGAGCTTGCAAAGATCGACGGCAGCTTCCGTATGGCCGGAGCGCATCAAAACGCCGCCTTCGCGCGCGATCAGTGGGAAAATATGGCCGGGACGCACGAAATCGTCTGCGCCTGCATTCGGATTGGCCAGATTACGCGCCGTCAGCGTGCGGTCTTCCGCCGAAATGCCGGTGGTCGTGCCATGGCGATAATCGACGGTGACCGTGAAAGCGGTGGTGTGGGCGGATTCATTCTCGGCGACCATCGGCGCGAGGTTCAGCCGCCTGGCTTCCTCGCGCGGCATGGGCGTGCAGACGATGCCCGATGTGTGACGCACGATGAAGGCCATCTTTTCCGGTGTGCAATGCACGGCGGCAACGATCAGGTCGCCTTCATTCTCGCGACCGTCATCATCCATGACGACGACGATTTCGCCGCGCTCGAAAGCGCGCAATGCATCCACAACCTGCTTCTGATTATAGCTCATCGACATACACCCTTGTTAAATCCGTCCGATCTGGCCCCGTTTTATCAGACGCGGCCAGTCTGGCCGCGGTGACGCAGATAATGATCCGCAATGGCGCAAGCGACCATGGCCTCGCCAATCGGCACGGCGCGGATGCCCACGCATGGGTCGTGGCGTCCCTTGGTCATCACGTCCACTTCCTTACCATCCTTGTCGATGGAGCGGCGCGGCGTCAAAATGGAAGACGTCGGCTTGACCGCAAAGCGCGCCACTACTGGAGCACCGGTGGCGATGCCGCCCAGAATACCGCCAGCATGATTGGACAGGAACAGCGGCGTGCCGTCATTGCCCATCCGCATTTCATCGGCGTTTTCCTCGCCGGTCAGGCGCGCAGCTTCAAAACCATTGCCAATTTCGACACCCTTCACGGCGTTGATCGACATCAACAGGCTGGCGATATCCTGATCGAGCTTGCCATAGATCGGCGCGCCGATACCCGCAGGCACGCCCTCGGCCACGATCTCGATCACCGCACCCACCGACGAGCCGCTCTTGCGGATGCCGTCGAGATAATCCGCGAACAATTCAACCGAGCCCGCATCCGGCGAGAAGAACGGATTGTTGTCCACTTCCGACCAGTTCCAGCGGCGACGGTCGATGCCGTGAATACCCATGGCGACCAGCGCGCCCTTGACCTCCAGCCCCGGCACGATCTTGCGCGCAATGGCGCCAGCCGCCACGCGGGCCGCCGTTTCACGCGCCGACGAACGGCCACCGCCGCGATAATCGCGAATGCCATATTTGACGTCATAGGTGTAATCGGCATGGCCCGGACGGTACTGGCGGGCGGTCTCGCCATAATCCTTGGAGCGCTGATCGGGATTTTCGATCATCATCGAGATCGGCGTGCCAGTGGAGGTCATGGTCACGCCGTCTTCGCCGAGAAGAACGCCGGACAGCACCCGCACCTGATCCGGCTCGCGGCGCTGGGTGGTATATTTGGACTGACCCGGCTTGCGCTTGTCGAGATAGGACTGAATTTCGGCTTCGGTAAAGGTGATGCCGGGCGGGCAACCATCCACGACGCAACCGAGCGCCAGACCGTGGCTTTCGCCCCAGGTTGTTACGCGGAACAAATGACCGAAACTATTATGAGACATGCGCGACGCCTGACTAAAATGACCCTGGGATGCTCCGGAGGCAAACCCTGACGGGCAGGATACCAGCTACTTTACCGGGCGTTTTATTGAGCTTTTCGGGATCGGTCAAATCATGGCCAGCGCTGACCCGAAATTTCCTTCGGATCATCCCGATCCGGTATTTTTTTTGACACATTCAGTACGCTACATTGAGGGCAATAAAGCGCAAGCCGCTAATGAACACATGATAACGCCGTGTCGATTCGCTCAGGCGATGCCTTCACAGGGACACGACGATGCAAATGGGCGAGAAAGCGGGCAAAAGGAGCGGAAAACCATGCATTATCTGGTCGCATTGATCCTCATTCTCGCCTCGCTGTTTTCAACAGTCGCCATGGCCGACGATGCCGAAGGCAAGATCATGTCCATCAACAAGGACAGCGAAACGCTTTCGCTCGATGATGGCAAGACCTACAAGTTGCCCGGCGAGTTCGATTACAGCGCCATCAACAAGGGCATGAAGGTCATCATCATTTACGATATGGTGGACAATACTCGCTTCATTACAGACATTCAGGAAGCGCCGTAAGTACTTGCCATAGGCAATTGGCAGGTTTGACGGGCCGCCGAAAGGCCGCTCTTTTCACGGATGAAACCACCCGCTGCGTACCACACGCGCCCAATCTGGACGCCCAGCCTTCTCGGCAAGTGACACCATGCGCGACGTGTCGTAAGGAATGCTGCGCATCGTCACCAGCCAGCCGGACGGGGTTTCCTTTATCACAGCATAGGACGCATCGGGATTACCGGTTTGCACGACATGCGGGCGCGGTTGATCATCGTCATAGCCTGGGCACCCGACGCTGCCAGGATTGACCAGCAGGCTGCCATCGCTCAGTCGCAAAATGCGCGGCATATGGGTGTGCCCGCACAACAGCAGCGACGCGGAAATTTCCTCGGCTTCCGCTTCTATTGCCGCCCGGGATTGCAAAACGACATCGCCGTTTTCCGTCACAGTCTCCATCCAGTAGCGTGTGTCGCTGGTCGGCGTGGCGTGGCAGGCGAAAATGCGACCATCGGCCAGCGTTCGCGTTGCCGGCAAGCTGCGCAACCATTCCAGATGCGTTTCGTCGATCTGCTCCCGCGCAGCGCGGTCCGACCGGCTCAATTCGTCGATGGTCTGTTCGACCAGCCAGCGATCATGATTGCCGCGAATGGAAATCATGTCACGGGCGATCAGCATGTCTGCTGTTTCGCCTGCTGCGAGCGGACCGCTCAGATGGTCGCCGAGATTGATGATGGTTTCAATGCGCTGCGCATCAATATCGGCAAGCACCGCCGCCAGCGCATCGCTGTTGCCATGAATATCCGCAATGACGGCAAAATGTTTGAACGACATGAGTGCGGCCCCTTCGTGATATGAGCGCAATTCTGCTGCCGATCATAGCCGCCCTCAGCGGCTTGTCACACCCATTCGAGCTTGCCGTTTTCGAACTTCAGAATTTTGTCCTGCGGGATCGAGAGATTGGCCGCCTCATGGCCGTCCACATCGCCGTAAAGATAGAACAGCGTGCGGATGCAGCCGCCATGCGTCACGCAAACGGTCGGCCATTCCACCGCTTCCACCCAACGGCCAATGCGCTGCGACAGCCGCATATAGCTTTCGGCAGTGGCGCCCGGCGGCACGAAATTCCATTTGTCGCGCGCACGCGCTTCGACAAGATCTTCACGGTCCTTGGCAATGTCTTCCATCATGAAGCCCTGCCAGTCCCCGAAATTCACTTCCATCAGTTGCGGATCGGTGCGGTAATCATATGGATCAAGCCCCATGCGCAGCCGGATGCGCTCCATCGTCTCGCGCGTGCGGCGCAGCGGGCTTGCCACGAAATCGAAGCCCGCGCCGTCGCCGATCAGCGCTTTCAGCATATCGCCATTGCGATCAGCCTGGGTGCGCCCATGGGCATTGATGTCGATATCGAGCTGCCCCTGAATGCGCTGCGAAACATTCCAGTCCGTTTCGCCGTGACGCGAAAAATAGATGATCTCCCGGGCCAAAGCCTTACCTCTAAAGCGCTGCCAGTCGAAAACAGCGGTCGAAGCCGTTCCGGCTGTTCTTCTCTAAATTAGGGATACCCTTCCCCTCTCGGGGAAGACAAAGAAAAATCCCGAAAAGCGTGTCAACTTTTCGGGATTTCAGAAGGTCGTATCAGTCCTTGACGACGGAAATGTCCGGCGCGTCGACAGCTTTCATGCCGATGACGTGGTAGCCGCTATCGGCGTGGTGCACCTCACCCGTCACCGACCGCGACAGGTCGGAGAGGAAGTAGAGGCCGACATCGCCCACTTCCTCAATCGTCACGGTGCGGCGCAGCGGCGCGTTATATTCGTTCCACTTGAGAATATAGCGGAAGTCGCCAATGCCCGAAGCGGCCAGCGTCTTGATGGGGCCTGCCGAAATCGCGTTGACGCGGATATTCTGCGGGCCAAGATCGACGGCGAGATATTTCACGCTTGCTTCGAGTGCAGCCTTGGCAACGCCCATGACGTTGTAATTCGGCATGACCTTTTCCGCGCCGTAATAGGTCAGCGTCAGGATCGAACCGCCATCGGCCATCAGCTTTTCCGCGCGGCGGGCAACTGCCGTCAGCGAATAAACCGAAATCAGCATGGTGTTGGTGAAGTTGGCTTCCGACGTATCGAGGTAGCGACCGGTCAGTTCGTCCTTGTCGGAGAAACCGATGGCGTGCACCAGAAAGTCGATCTTGCCCCACTTCTTCTCAAGCGCGTCAAAAACAGCGTCGATGCTCGCGGCATCTGCCACGTCGCAATGACCGGCAACGAAAGCGCCAAGCTCTTCAGCCAGCGGCTCGACGCGCTTCTTCAATGCATCGCCCTGATAGGTGAATGCGAGCTCTGCGCCGGCATCGCGGGCGGCCTTGGCAATGCCCCAGGCGATGGAGCGGTTGTTGGCCACGCCCAGAATCAATCCACGCTTGCCCTGCAACAAACCTGACTGTGCGGTCATTAAGGGTCCTCATTGAAAAACAATAAACTTGTTGCCCTATCGCACAGGCTTGCATCACCTTCAAGCAATTGCAGCGAAAAAGCCGGGCATTGTCACCTTACTGCCGCAAAGCTACAACACCCGGCCCGCATTTTGGCCCGCATGACCACAGAAAAACAGTTCTGATCGATTAAAATGCAATTCAATCGATCAGAATCGTTTCCGCACGACCGTTTAGAGCTGAAACACCCTCAGCAGCTTCCTGCCTGGGGAGCGCATGAATCAACCTTCCCGGCGCTTTTTCAGGAACTCTTCCAGCTCCGCGTCGCCGCCATCCGGCAGCATGATGCGGATATGCACATAAAGGTCGCCGCGCCCGCCAGCTTTCAGGGGCAGCCCCTTTTCCTTCAGGCGCAACACCCGGTCCGAACTGGACCAGGCCGGAACTTTCACGGCAATACGTCCGTCGAGCGTCTCGACCTCTTCCTTGCCGCCAAGGGCCGCATCGCTGAGATTGACCGGCAGGTCCACATGCACATCACGCCCTTCAAGACGGAAGCGCGGATGCGGCTTGAAGCGGATCGTCACCAGCGCATCGCCGGGCGTGCCGCCCATCAGCGGTTCGCCCTGCCCTTTCAGGCGGATGGTCTGGCCATCCTCGACATATTTCGGCAGCTTGATGTTGAGATGCTTGCCATTGGGGAAAATCGCCTCAACCTTCTCCGCGCCCGCCGCCTGCGACAACGTCACGTCGATAGATGCGGTCAGGTCCTCGCCCTTGGCATTGGCGCCGGCGCGGCCACGTGGACGCCCACCGCCACCAAAGGCGCTGCCGAACAAATCGTTGAGAATATCTTCCGCGCCGCCAAAACCGCCGCCCGAATGGCCGCCGGGGCCGGAGCGAAATTCGAAATGGCTGTTGCCGCCGCCCTGGCGAAAACCCGCAAACGGGTCGCCATGCGCGCCGCCGAAGCCCTGCCCGCCCTGGAAACCCTGAAACAAGGGCTTGCCTTCGGCATCAATCTCGCCGCGGTCGAACTGGCCACGCTTGTCCTTGTCGCCGACGATTTCGTAGGCCTGATTAATTTCCGCAAAGCGCTCCTGCGCCTTTGGATCATCCTGGTTCTGATCCGGATGGTGCTTTTTGGCCAGCTTGCGAAAGGCCGATTTTATTTCTTCGGGCTTCGCCGTTTTGGCGACGCCCAGCACGCTATAGGGATCGCGCATATAGTTCCTCATTCAGGAAAATGACTGTACAGTCAGTGGTAAGACTCGATTGAGCCTAATATGCGCATCAGGAAAGAAAAGTTCCAGTCTGTACAGACTTTAGGCTGCGCTTATTGTCAAATCTGTCAAATGGGCGCAAAGGCCGTGACAGTCCACTGGCCGCCGCGCTGCATGCAGGTTTCGCCGCGATAGATGGAAACACCGTCAAAGGCCTCACGCGAAGTCTCGAATTCGCGGCAGAGCTGATCGTTCTTGTTGCTCTCGGCAATGGTCGTAATCGTGCCCTGGCTGCCGGTATCGGGATTGGCCCACGGAACCGGCTTCTTGCCCCATTGCTTGAAATTCAGCGCCGAAACCACGTTCTTCACCGCCGATTGGTCGGACAGCTTGCCTGAATCCGTCTCGGCAGGCTGCTTGACCGATCCGGTGATGGTCGTCGAATCAGGCACGGCCTTGTCGATACTGACACCACCCATGGCACAACCGGCGAGAGAGAACATGGCCATGCCGAGTACGCCATTGCGCATCACCGCAGCAAAATCAACGGCAGTGCGGATATATTTCTGATGGCAGGCAGTTCCAGCGGCCAAACGCTACTTCCCTCAAATTTACACGCTATGGATGCAGCGATTATGGCGGCAGTGGGTTAACAAGCGATGAGTTGGCAGGGTAAACAAATCCATACCAATGCACAACTGCAACTCTGTGGGTTTCGACAGCCGGTTGGCAGAAAAATGGTTCTCCATTTTTACGGTGCGGCATCTCGCTTCATTCCGGCCTTCGCCCTGTCGGGAGGTGGACAAGATGCGTTTTATGGAGGAAGCTCCCGCCAGTTTTTCAGGTCGGGATTCTCGTTCCGGCCATACCTCATTCGAGAATAGTGTAAATGACCAGCTCAAGCGATGATTTCACCCTGTCTTCCCAGCCCTTCAAGCTTTTTGCCGAGTGGCTGGCCGACGCAGGCAAGGCCGAACCCAACGATCCCAACGCCGTGGCGCTTGCGACCGTCGATCCCGACGGACTGCCCAATGTGCGCATGGTGCTGCTGAAGGATTTCGACGAGCAGGGTTTTGTCTTCTACACCAATTATGAAAGCAAGAAGGGGCAGGAGATCCTGTCTGCTGAAAAGGCCGCCATGTGCTTCCATTGGAAGACGCTGCGCCGTCAGGTGCGCGTGCGCGGCCCGGTCGAAAAGGTGAGCGACGCCGAAGCCGACGCCTATTACGCGTCGCGCCCGCGCGGCAGCCGCATCGGCGCATGGGCCTCGAAACAGTCGCGCCCGCTGGAAAGCCGCTTCGCGCTGGAAAAATCCGTCGCGGAATATACCGCGAAATATGCCATCGGCGACATTCCGCGCCCGCCCTACTGGTCGGGCTTCCGCATTCGTCCGGTTTCGATCGAGTTCTGGCACGACCGCCCCTTCCGCCTGCACGACCGCGTCTTGTTCACCCGGCCCGAGCTGGAAGGTGACTGGACCAAGGAACGACTTTATCCTTAAGGGAAGGAGGAGTGCGTCGCGCATGTGACGCCCGCCCTGCAATTACACAATCGGCTTGATCGCCACCCAGAGGCTGCCGAAAACGAGGCCGAGGAAGATCAGCCAACCGACAATATTGTTCGACTTGAACAGTTTCAGGCACTGGTCGGGGTTGTCGATATCGAGCACGATGATCTGGCGATAAAGATGCACGCCCGCGGCCAGCAATCCGGCGAGCGCCGGCATCGGCACCTGCGCCACGGCGAAGGCGGCGGCGAAGAAGCCGATAGCGCCGCCATAAAGGATCATCAGCGCGGTCTTGGTGTGTTTGCCGAACAGGCGCGCCGTGGAGCGAACGCCGACCAGCGCATCGTCTTCCTTGTCCTGATGCGCGTAGATCGTGTCGTAGCCGATGGTCCACAGGATCGCGCCGATATAAAGCAGCACCGGCGGCAAGGAGAGCGATCCTTCCACCGCAGCCCAGCCCATCAACGCGCCCCATGAAAAGGCAAGACCCAGCACGAATTGCGGCCAGTCGGTAATGCGCTTCATGAACGGATAGGCCGCGACGATCAAAAGCGAAAAAATGCCGAGCGCAATCGAAAACCAGTTGAATTGCAGCACCACGACAAGTCCGACCAGCGCCTGCAGGACGAGAAACGCCTTGGCCTGACCGCGCGTCACCTGCCCGGCAGGCAACGGACGCGAGCGGGTGCGATCCACCTGATCGTCAATATCCTGATCGACAAGATCATTATAGGTACAGCCAGCGCCGCGCATCGCGATAGCGCCGACCAGAAACAGAAACAGGTGCCAGATCGAAGGCATCACCGACCACGCGCCGTCACCCGGCTGCGCGCCAGCGCCCGCCACCAGTGCCGCCGACCACCAGCACGGCCACAACAGAAGCTGCCAGCCAATCGGACGGTCCCAGCGCGCAAGCTGCGCATAGGGCCAAAGCGACTGCGGCAACAACTTATAGACCCAATGGCCCGACGGAGCGTCCTTTACGCGCCCTTGCGCATTGCGTGACTGAATCGATCCGTGTAGTTCGGGCTGTGACATGGCGAAATCCTTGATATATGCAGCCATCACTATAACCCCGACGAAGACGGAGCAAGCAATGAGAGTTCTTTTAATCGGTTCTGGCGGTCGTGAACATGCTCTGGCCTGGAAACTGTCCGCTTCTCCATCGCTGACCAAACTCTATTGCGCACCCGGCAACCCTGGCATCTCGGAAGCCGCCGAACTGGTCGATATCGATGTCAGCGACCACAAGGCCGTCATTGCCTTCGCCAAGGATAAATCCATCGATCTGGTCATCGTCGGACCGGAAGCGCCATTGGTTGCAGGCCTTGCCGACGATCTGCGCGCGGAAAACATCCGCGTCTTCGGGCCCTCCAGGGCGGCCGCCCAGCTTGAAGGCTCCAAAGGTTTCACCAAGGATCTCTGCGCCCGCTTCGATATTCCGACCGGGGCCTATGGCCGCTTCAACAATGCGCCGAAGGCCAAGGCCTATATCCGCCAGCAGGGCGCGCCCATCGTGGTCAAGGCCGATGGTCTGGCCGCAGGCAAGGGCGTGGTCGTCGCCATGACGCTCGATGAAGCGCTGGACGCCGTCGATGCCTGCTTCGAAGGCGCATTCGGTTCTGCCGGGGCCGAAGTGGTGGTGGAAGAATTTCTGGACGGCGAAGAAGCAAGCTTCTTCTGCATCTGCGATGGCAAGACTGCCCTGCCGCTTGGTTCGGCGCAGGATCACAAGCGCGTCGGCGACGGCGACACCGGCCCCAATACGGGCGGCATGGGCGCTTATGCCCCGGCCCCGGTGATGACGCCGGAAATTGTCGAGCGCACGATGCGCGAACTGATCGAGCCGACCATGCGCGGCATGGCGGAAATCGGCGCGCCCTTCTCCGGCATCCTGTTCCTCGGCCTGATGATCGGCAAGGACGGCCCGAACCTGATCGAATACAACACCCGTTTCGGCGACCCGGAATGCCAGGTGCTGATGATGCGCCTCAACAGCGACCTATTGGCGCTGATCAACGCCGCCGTCGACGGCAAGCTGGATCAGGTTTCGCTGGACTGGAAAGACGATCCGGCGCTGACCATCGTGATGGCTGCGGAAGGCTATCCGACCAATGTGAAGAAGGGCAGCGTCATTCGTGGCCTTGACGCGCTTGACGGCATCGACGGCGTCAAGGTCTTCCACGCAGGCACGGCTGAAAAGGACGGCAATCTCGTGGCCAATGGCGGTCGGGTGCTGAACATCACAGCCGTCGCCAGCACCGTCGCGGAAGCGCAAGCTAAAGCCTATGCCGCCATCAGGAAGATCGACTGGCCGGAAGGTTTCTACCGGTCCGACATCGGCTGGCGCGCTGTGGAGCGCGAACGCGCAGGCAAGTAGTTCGGTGGACGATAAAGGCTCCAATCGCATCCTTTCGAAGGACAGGATGCGATTGGAGCCTGTTTTCATCCATTCCCAGGCTGCGAGAAAATATTGACGTTTACGTAATAAGCCGATAGCTCTTGTATTGAAGAAGACTGATACTCCCTCTGCCTGCTGGTAGATTGGAGGCCGGGGTTCCGAGGAGGAGCCTCGATGAGCACGATGTGGAGGAAAGATGTATCGCGCGCCGGTTTCTGAAATTTCCCATACGCTGATGAAAGTTGCGGGGCTTGAAAAAGCGCTGGCTGACAACCGCTTTCCCGAATTTTCCGCCGATCTGGCCGAAGCCATTCTCGAAGAAGCCGGAAAATTTGCCGCCGAGCGTGTCGAGCCCTTGCGCATCCCCGGCGACCGGCATGGCGCGACCGTCAAGGACGGCGTCGTCACCACGGCGCCCGGCTGGAAAGACCTTTACCGCGACTGGGTTGCTGGCGGCTGGAATTCTTTGACCGGCACGCCGGATTATGGCGGTCAGGGCCTGCCGACCATGATGTCGGTCGCCGTCAACGAAATGTGGAATGCCGGTTCGCTGTCCTTCGCCATCGGGCCGACGCTCACCACGGGCGCTATCGAGGCGCTGGAAAAACACGCCTCAAAGCAATTGAAGGATATCTATCTCGAAAAGCTCATCTCCGGCGAGTGGATGGGCACGATGAACCTGACCGAGCCGCAGGCCGGTTCCGATCTTGGCGCGTTGCGCAGCCGCGCCGAGCGCCGCGACGATGGCACCTATCGCATTTTCGGCCAGAAGATTTTCATCACCTATGGCGAGCATGACCTGACCGATAATATCGTGCATCTGGTGCTGGCCCGCCTGCCTGATGCGCCTGCGGGCACCAAGGGCATTTCGCTGTTTCTCGTGCCTAAATTCCTCGTCAATGAGGACGGTTCGCTCGGTCGCCGCAACGATCTGTTCTGCTCCGGTCTTGAACACAAGATGGGCATTCACGCCTCGCCGACCTGCACCATGATCTATGGCGACGGCTTTGTGAAAGGCGAAGAACAGGGTGCCGTCGGCTATCTGATCGGCGAAGAAAATCGCGGCCTCGCCTGCATGTTCACCATGATGAACAATGCCCGTCTGCTGGTCGGCATTCAGGGCGTTGGCGTCGCGGAAGCAGCTTACCAGCAGGCGCTCAATTACGCCAAGGAGCGCAAGCAGGGCCGCGCTATCGGTGCTGACCCGAAGAACGGCATGAGTCCGATCATCGAGCATCCTGATGTGCAGCGCATGCTTTTGACCATGAAGGCGCTGACGCAGGCCGCCCGCTCCATCACCTATGCCTGCGCCCATGCCATTGACATGAGCCATGCGACCGAAGGTGCGGATGCACAGCATTGGACCGACCGTGCCGGTCTGCTCACGCCGCTGGCCAAGAGCTTTGCCACCGATGTCGGCGTGGATGTCGCATCGCTGGGCGTGCAGATCCATGGCGGCATGGGTTTCATCGAGGAAACCGGCGCGGCGCAATTGCTGCGCGATGCCCGCATCACGCCGATTTATGAAGGCACCAACGGCATTCAGGCGATCGATCTGGTGATGCGCAAGCTGCCGCTCGGCAATGGCGAGCATATCAAGGGTTTCCTTGCCGAATTGCAACAGGATGCCGACAAGGCAACCGCCTCCAACCGCCCGGAACTGGGCGAAACTGGCGCGCGGCTTACAAAGGCGCTCTCCGAAGCGCGCGAAGCGACCGACTGGCTGCAGAGGACCGTTGCCGAAGGTGGCGCGGAGGCAGCGCTTGCCGGTGCAACGCCTTATCAACGTCTGCTATCGCTCACTTCCGGCGGGGCCTATCTGGCCCGCGCGGCGCTTGCGGGTGACGATAAGGGTCGCGCCGTTCTTTGCCGCTTCTTCGCCGAGAACGTACTGGCCGAAGTCTCGTCGCTGAAAGATACCGTCATCACCGGCGCAGCCAGCCTTGCTGCCGCCAAATCCGCGCTGGAGGCTTGAACGTGAGCGAACATATTCTCGTTGAACGCCGCGATGCGGTGCAGATCATCCGGCTGAACCGGGCCGACAAGAAAAACGCCATCACCCGCGCCATGTACGCCACCATGGCCAGGGCGCTGAAGGATGGCGACGCCGATGATGCGGTGCGCGTCCATGTCTTCCTTGGTGTGCCGGGTGCGTTTTCATCCGGCAATGACATGCAGGATTTCATGGCCGCGGCCGCAGGAGGCAATATGGGGCAGGATGTTCTGGATTTTCTCTATGCCCTGTCGAGCGCCAAAAAGCCGATCGTCTCGGGCGTCGACGGCCTTGCGATCGGCATCGGCACGACGATCCATTTCCATTGCGATCTGACATTTGCCTCGTCACATGCGCTGTTCCGCACGCCATTCGTTGATCTCGGCCTCGTGCCGGAAGCCGGTTCCAGCCTGCTCGCGCCGCCGCTGATGGGGCATCAGAAGGCCTTTGCCCTTCTGGCGCTTGGCCACGGTTTCAGCGCGGAAGCCGCTCTTGAAGCAGGCATCGTCTACAGGATCGTGGAAAGCGCAGAGCTGGAAACGGAAGTGCTGAAGGCCGCGGAAGAAATCGCCGCCAAGCCGCCGGAGGCCATGCAGATCGCCCGCTCGCTGATGCGCTTGCCTGCGGAAAACATCGCGGATCGCATTGGGCGGGAAGCGAAGCTGTTCGGCGAACGCCTGGCCTCCAGCGAAGCGCGCGAGGCCATCATGGCCTTTCTCAGTCGCAAGAAATAAATCCCGGCACTGACCATAAAAAAGAACCCGGATGGGGAAACCCATCCGGGTGGCTTTGTCTGGAGGTCAGCCAATGAATTTAGCTTCGAAATGAAGCAGTCTCCTAAACGTAGCGGCAGAATGGGACGAGATCGTGGTCACACGACAATGTGAATAATCTCGCCCGTCCAACTTTTCCGCTGCGCTCTAATTCCGGGCGATAATTTCCTTGCCCTCGATCACCAGACGGACGCCCAGCGTGCCAGCCTTGCGGCGGGCGAGGAAGCGCGGGCGGCGACGGCGTGTTTCATGTCCCTGACGGCGAGCCTGCGGCTGGCCGGTGCGAACCGGGCCGGTGCTTTCGTAAAGCGGACGGGCAACGCCGTCTTCTTCCACCAGCATCATCGGCAGGTTGAACGCAGACGCCCAGGCGCGCCAGTCGGCGGCAACATCGGTCAGGTCATGCGCCACCAGAAGCGGCACGGAAAGCTGCGGGTCCTGATGCATCAATTCCAGTGTGACGGTGATTTCGCCATATTCGTCTTCGACCGCGCGGGCCACGACACCGACAAATGCATGGATCGGCAGCGCAATCGACATGGGCAAGCCGCTCGACGGCAGCACCTGCCGGATGACCGCGCCCCGTTCGGTGATGGTGAAGGTGACATCGGAATTGCCGTCATGCGATGCGTAGCTCACCACCTGCGGAAAGTGAAACGGATCGAGCCGCAGTTCACGGCCTGCCCAGTCTGGCTTCAGTCCCTTGCTCATCATTGTCAACGCCTCTGTCTCTCTGTCTCTTTCGAGAGCCGGTTATTCCAGCTTCTCTTTGATCGGGCTTTCTGCCCTCGTTGAGATGGAGAATAGACCGCGTTTGTTACCGACGGCCTTAAGGAGTTGGGTTAACTTTTCCCTGCTTTTTCCTTTGGTTATCAGATTGCAACCAGGTGTAAGAATTCAGAAATTCTTCCTAATATGCGTTTACCGATAGCAAAACGGGCGGAGAAACCGCCCGTCTTTCAAGCCGCAATCGGGTTTGTTTTATAAAGTCTTGCCGGGGTTCATAATCCCCGCCGGATCGAAAGCCGTTTTGATGCGGCGCATCAGATCGAGCGCAAATGGCTGTTTGAAATGCGCAAGCTCATCGCGTTTCAGGCGACCGATGCCGTGCTCGGCGGAAATCGATCCCCTGTAACTTGTGACAATCGTGTGGATACGGTGATTAAGCGCGCCCCAATGGGAGAGGAATTCCTGTTTGTCGGCGCCGACCGGCTGCGACACGTTATAATGCAGGTTGCCGTCGCCGATATGGCCAAAGCAGACAATGCGTGCGCCGGGGATCATTTCCAGCGTCGCGGCATTGGCTTCGCGGATAAAGGCGGGGATGGATGAGACCGGCACGGAAATATCGTGCTTGATCGAGCCGCCTTCCGGCTTTTGCGCCCAGGACATTTCCTCGCGCATTTTCCAGAAGGACTGCGCCTGCGCGACACTTTCGGCAATCGCCGCATCCTGCAGAATATCCGCCTCAAAAGCTTCGTGCAGAATGGTTTCCAGCGTGGTGCGCGCATCTTCTTCCGAGCGCGACGAGGAAATATCGATCAGCACATACCAGTCATGCGGGCTTTCCAGCGGGTCGCGCGCTCCATCGACATGGCGCACCGTGAACTCGACGCCCACACGCGGCATCAGCTCAAAGCCGGTCAGTGACGGGCCTGTATGTTCGGTCGCGAGCTGGAACAGGCGCAACGCATCTTCCGGGCTGCGCATCCCGGCATAGGCAACGCCTTTGCCCTTCGGCTGCGGGAAGATTTTCAGCACCGCCGCCGTGATGACGCCGAGCGTGCCTTCGGAACCCACGAACAGGTCCTTCAGGTCGTAGCCGGTATTGTCCTTCTTCACATAGCGAAGATCGTCCAGAATTTCCCCGGTCGGCAAAACCACTTCGAGACCGAGGCAAAGCTCGCGCATATTGCCATAGGCGAGCACCGCCGTACCGCCCGCATTGGAACCGAGATTTCCGCCGATCTGGCACGACCCTTCCGCGCCCAGCGACAGCGGGAAAAGACGGCCCGCCCGCTCGGTCGCGTCCTGAAGGTTTTTCAGGATGACGCCCGCCTCGACAGTCACCAGATTGCCAACCGTATCGAGCGCGCGAATCTTGTTCATGCGGCCAAGAGCCAGCACAACCGTCGTGCCGCTTTCATCCGGCGTCTGCGCGCCGACGAGGCCCGTATTGCCGCCCTGCGGCACAACCGGCGTTTTCGTTTCGCTGGCAAGCTTCATGATCGCCGCGACTTCCTGCGTCGAACCCGGACGCAGCACCAATGGCGACTTACCCTTATAAAGATCGCGTTGTTCGATCAGATAAGGCGCAATGTCTTCCGGCGCGGTGAGCGCATTCTTCTCGCCGACGATGGCGGCAAAACGTTCGATCAATCCGGTGTCCATATTGGTCCCTTGAAATCTAGCGCGGTGCAGCGGCGCGTTCCAGTCGGTCATTGATGGCCTCGCCGAGGCCTTCAAAAGGAATGGGTTCGACCGCAATGGTGCCAGCACCTGTGGCGTCGAGCTTGCGCATGAAATCGAAAAGATTGCTGGCCGCCTCGCGCAGATTGCCCTCCGCGCTGAGGTTCAGCACGGCCTTTGCCGTTTCGGCCCCGGCCACCCGCGACGGCCCGAAAGCCAGCAGCGCCTCGCCCGGCAGCACATTGCCAACCGCAAGCCGCATGGCGGCATCGGGCGCATAATGCGAAGCCATCATGCCCGGCGCGATGATATGCGCCTGAATGGCCTCGGTCTGTTCGGTGCGCAGCAGTTTTCTGCCAATGGCCGCTTCAATGTCCTCTGCCGCAAGCCCGCCGGGGCGCAACAGACGCACCGTTTCGCCCTCGACCTTCACGATGGTCGATTCCACACCCACTCCGCATGGGCCCGCATCGAGGATCAGGTTAATTTTGTCGCCAAGATCGCCCGCCACCGCTTCGGCACTTGTCGGGCTGATACGCCCGGAGGTATTGGCGCTTGGTGCCGCCACCGGGCTGTCCAGCGCTGTGATCACCTCTTGCACGCGGCCATGCGGCATGCGGATGGCAAGCGTCGGCAGGCCCGCCGTCACAAGGGGATGGATCGGACGATCTGTCTCCTGACGGTCTTTCAGCGGCAGCACGATGGTCAGCGGACCAGGCCAGAACAATTCCGCCAGCTTGCGTGACAGCGGATCAAAGGTGACATAGCGCTCCGCCATGGCGATGCCGCTGACATGGGCAATCAGCGGATTGAATTGCGGGCGACCCTTGGCGGCAAAAATTCCGGCAACGCCTTCGCCGTGCGAGGCATCGGCGGCAAGGCCGTAGACGGTTTCGGTGGGAATGGCGACAAGGCCGCCGCGCCGCAGGATTTCCACCGCGCGCTGAACTGCCTCATCATCGAATTTCATTACATCTGACACTGGTTTTCCGCCTCTCGGGCGTCCAAGTTGAGTGCATCCCGAAAAGGGCAAAGCGGTTTTCGGACAAGATGCACGCGTAGATATGAGCGCCTTCTGCCTACACAAGCGCGAAGCCGCGCGCAAGCAAACAGGCGAGCCGCCGCGTGCACATTTATGGCAACGTGGCTCGGAAAATTGCGTTTTGTTAGCTTTTTTGCGGCAGGATGGTACTATCCATGCTTGAGGTGAATAATGTTATCGCGATTTATCGCCATTTCACTGACTATCGCCGGACTGCCCGTTGTTGCCTCGGCCAACGGCGCGGAACTTTCGCGAACGACCTATGAGGTCGGTTCCATCGATTATATCGGCTACGACCGGATGGGCGCCAACGGGCTGCCTGTCTGCGGCGCCTGCAATGAGCGGCAAGAGGCTGAAGCCGAAGCGCTGAAGGAAATTGAAGCGCGGCGCAAACGCGCCCGTGCCTATATGGCGCGCATACAGGGCAAGCCGCTGCCGGAAGATAGGCAGGAACAGCCCGCTATTATCCCGACCGAACAGAAGATGCCGGACTTCGACCCCGCCAAGCCGGTGCGCGTCGTCGGCGATCCATGGGCTGGCGCATCCGGCGAAGTGGACCTGAGTTCGCTGACGCTCCGGCCAAGCCTTCAATAACCCTCCAATGAAAATGGCGCCAATCGGCGCCATTTCTATTTCGTATGCACTGGCTATCAGCCTGCGATCTTGGAGAAATCCGCAACCTTGCCGGTGGCCGTGCGGATCAGGTCGAGCAGAGCCAGACGGTTGGCGCGGACATTCTCGTCCTCATCATTGACCAGCACTTTTTCGAAGAACGTATCGACCGGACCGCGCAGCTTGGCGAGCGCCAGCATCGCGCCTGAAAAGTCTTCGCGGGCGATTGCCGCTTCGGTTTCGCTCGATGCAAGTGTCACCGCTTCGAACAGCGCCTTTTCCTCGTCCAGCTTGAGAAGCGAAGCATCGACGCTCGGGGCGATCTTGGTGCCCTTCTTCTCTTCGGCGGCCAGAATATTGGCGGCGCGCTTGGTGCCTGCCAGCAGGTTCTTGCCGTCTTCCTCATTGATGAAGACGATCAGCGCTTCCAGACGGCGTGCGACCAGAAGCAAGTTGTCGGCTTCCGGCGTCAGCACAGCGTCGATGGCGTCATAACGTGCGCCCTCTTCCTTCAGATGCACCTTGAAACGCTCGTGAAGGAACGACAAAAGATCGGCCAGAACCGGCTCTGCACTGCGGTCGGCTTCGGCACGAACCTCAATCTCGTAGTTGCGCAACGCATTGTCGATATCTTGTTGGCCATCGACATCGCTGGATTTTTCACCAGCGAGCTTTGCTTCGAATTCACGCAGCTTGCGTTGGACCACGCCTTCTTTCAGCGCAGCAAAGGCCGAACGGAACAGCGGCAGCAGCGGGAATTTCCAATCCTGAGACAGCAGCAACCGGATCACACCGAGGGCTGCACGACGCAGCGCGTAAGGGTCTTTCGAACCCGTCGGCTTTTCATCGATGGCCCAGAAGCCGACCAGCGTGTCGAGCTTGTCAGCCAGCGCGACGGCAACCGATACCGGGTTCTTCGGCACCACATCGGACGGACCTTGCGGCTTGTAATGTTCTTCAAGCGCTGCGGCGACGGCTGCGTCTTCGCCCTGAAGCAGAGCATATTTGCGGCCCATCGCGCCCTGAAGCTCGGGGAATTCACCCACAACTTCGGTCTGAAGATCAGCCTTGGCGAGTACGGCCGCGCGCGCAGCAAGCTTCGGATCGGCGCCGACCAGCGGCGCGATCCGCGCAGCCAGTTCGCGGATACGCTCAACGCGCGCGCCTTGCGTGCCGAGCTTAGCATGGAAGGTCACGTTCAACGCGTCCAGTCGCGCCATACGCTGGTCGAGCGGCTTCTTCAGGTCAAGGCCGAATTTTTCCGCCGAGGCGTTGAGCTTGTCGAGATCGGGCAGATCGTGCTGGTCGGTGTGCCAGAAATAGAGCGCATCCGACAGACGTGCGCGCACGACCTTGCCGTTACCGTAAGCGATCTCCGCGCCGCCATCGCGGGCAGCGATGTTCGACACCAGAATGAACCGGTTGGACAGCGCTTCGGTTTCGCCCTGCTTGCGGGTGACAAAACACTTCTGGTTGGCGCGGATAGTGAGGCGGATGACTTCCGGCGGGATCGCCAGAAACTCTTCCTCAAACTCGCCCATCAGCACGACCGGCCATTCGACCAGACCCGATACTTCTTCCAGAAGCCCCTCGTCCTCGACCAGTTCGAGACCCGACGCGAAGGCAAGATTATGCGCGTCCTGCGAAATCATTTCCTTGCGGCGTTCGGCGTCGAGCACCACAAAAGCCTTTTCCAGCTTTTCGACATAATCGTCAAAACGGCGCACCCTGATCGCCTGACCGTCGCTCAGGAAACGATGACCATAGGTGAGATTGCCGGACTTGATGCCGTCAACGTCGAAATCGATAACCACTGTTTCTTCGGTTTCAGGGCCGAAGGTGCACAGGATCGATTGCAGCGGACGCACCCAACGCAATGCACCGGGCTTTGCCGAAGCCGCGCCCCAGCGCATGGATTTCGGCCACGGGAAATTGCGGATCGTCTGCGGCACGAGTTCGGCGACGATCTCTTCCGCAGCGCGGCCCGGTTTCGTCAGATGGGCGACATAGAAATCGCCCTTCTTCGGATCGGAATGCACATGGGCCTGCGCAACATCGGTAAGACCGGCCTTGCGCAGAAAGCCCTGAATGGCCTGTTCCGGTGCGGTGACCGACGGGCCCTTGATGTCTTCATGCACGTCTTTGGAACGCACAGTCAGACCGCGAATGTCGAGCGTCAGACGGCGCGGCGTCCAGTAAGCCGTCGCGGCTTCATAGGTCAGACCCGCTTCGACCAGACCATCAGTGATCATCTTTTTCAGATCACCGGCAGCCTTGCGCTGCATGCGGGCCGGGATTTCCTCGGAAAAGAGTTCGAGAAGTAAGTCAGGCATTACTCGCCCTCACGCTTGAAATTGAAACCGCCTGCATCGGTGAGCAGAAATGCCTCGCCGCACTGACGCGCGAGATTGCGGACGCGCAGGATATAGCTCTGGCGCTCTGTCACCGAGATCACGCCGCGCGCATCCATCAGGTTGAAGACGTGGGATGCCTTGATGCACTGGTCATAGGCCGGGAGCACGCATTTGTGCAAAGACCCCTCGCCCGTGCTGCCCGCCTTCAAAATGGCTTCGCATTCGCGCTCGGCATCGATGAAGTGGCGATGCAGGATTTCAGTATCGGCCATCTCGAAATTATAGCGGGAATATTCCTGCTCGGCCTGCAGGAACACATCGCCATAGGTGACCTTTTCGTCGCCTTCGAGACCATTGAAATTGAGGTCATAGACATTGTCTACGCCCTGCACATACATGGCGAGACGCTCCAGACCATAGGTCAGCTCACCGGCAACCGGCGAGCATTCAATGCCGCAGACTTGCTGGAAATAGGTGAACTGGGACACTTCCATGCCATCGCACCAGCATTCCCAACCAAGGCCCCAGGCGCCGAGCGTCGGGCTTTCCCAGTCGTCTTCCACGAAGCGCACATCGTGCAGCGTCGGATCAAGGCCGATAGCCTTCAGCGAACCGAGGTAAAGGTCCTGAAGGTTCGGCGGCGACGGCTTGATGATGACCTGATACTGGTAATAATGCTGCAGCCGGTTGGGGTTTTCGCCATAGCGGCCATCCTTGGGACGGCGCGACGGCTGCACATAGGCGGCTTTCCACGGCTTCGGCCCGAGCGAACGCAGCGTCGTTGCCGGATGGAACGTACCCGCACCCACTTCCATGTCGTAAGGCTGCAAAATAGCGCAACCATGTTCCGCCCAATAGTGATGGAGCGTCAGGATCAGACCCTGAAAGGAACGGGTGGGATGCATATGTGCGGGCAACATGCTGGAAGAATTAGACACCGGGCTGGGCCTCGTTATTGAAATGATGGCCCGGTCTAAGCAGGATTTCCGAAAAGTGGCAACCGGTTTTCGGATAAAAATCCTGCCAGATCATACATCAGCACCGCAGGGTCAAGCACAGGCTGCCGGTTTCAGTGTCACATCGCCCTGAAACCGGGCCTCGCTGCCGTTTTTAATCAGTCGTCGGCTTTTCCGGTGCGGGTACGGCCGGGACTGGCGCGACAGCAGGCGTGTCCTGCTTCGGTTCTTCCGGCTTCTTCTCGCCCGGCTTTGTCACATCGGCGGAAGACTGGCCCGGAACGTCAGGCAGGCCCTTCTTCAGCTTTTGCTCGATCTTGACGAGTTCTTCCGGCTCCGGCTTGCCTGCAATCGCATGGTGCCACTGGAACGTCGCTTCAAGCTGACGGCCAACGCGCCAATAGGCATCGCCCATATGATCGTTGATCGTCGGGTCTTCCGGGCGCAGCTTCACGGCCTTTTCCAGCTCCACCACCGCTTCATCGTAACGACCGAGCTTGTAATAGGCCCAGCCCAGCGAATCGACGATGTAACCGTCCTGCGGGCGCAGCTCGACCGCCTTCTTGATCATGTCGAGCGCGCGGTCGAGATGGATGCCCATATCAACCCAGGAATAACCGAGATAATTCAGCACCTGCGGCTGATCGGGATAAAGCTCCAGCGCCTTGTTGAAGCTCGGCTCCGCCTTGTCCCACTGCTTCAGACGCTCATAGGCGATGCCGCGCTGGTAGAAGACCGGCCAGTCCTTGCGTTCCGGCGTCTTGATCTGCTCGACGGCGCCATCATAAATCTTGGCGGCTTCGGCGAAATTCTTGTCCTGCGCGTAGACACCGCCCAGCGCCAGATAGGTGCGAATGTCGGTCTTGTCGCGACCGAGCAAGATCTTCAACTGCTCGATGGCCTCGGCGGACTTGTCGTTATCGGCAAGGTTCAGCGCGCGCTGCATTTCGGCATCGCGGCGATAGGGCGAGGTTTCTGGCACTTCAGCATAAAATTCCACCGCCGCTTCCGGTCGGCGCAGCTTTGCCGAAATATCGCCCAGCTGGAATAGGGTAGCGTCATTGCCCGGACGCAGCGGCAGCGAGAGCTGCAGATAAAGCTTGGCGAAAGCCTCCGCGCCGCTGCGATTGATGGCAGTGCCGAGCGTATAGAGCACTTCGCCAGCGCCCTGCTGCGGCGTTTCGATCAGACGGTCCAGCTTCCGCCCCGCTTCGATCTGCTCGCGCAGTTCGGTCAGGGTCATGCGACCGTTCAAAAGCGCCTCGCCGTCCTTCAGAAGCTGGATTGCGCCGTCCTTGTCGCCCTGACGCAGCTTGAACGAGGCGTAAGCCATGATAATGCGCTCATAAGTGTCGGGCGCAGCGCTGCCGCCGGGACGATCATCAAGCGCCTGCTGGTAGAAATCGCCCGCTTCCTTCTTCATCCCGGCCTGATCGGCGATCAAAGCGGAATTATAGGTTCGGAACAGGCCATACCATTCGGGGCCTTCCATTTTTTTGATATCGGCCAGCGCCTGCTTGGGATTGCCCTGTCCCACCTTGACCCAGGCATTCATGAAACCGGCCGCAAGACGGTCCATATCGGACTGTGTGGACAACGCCAAAAGCGGACCGACCTTGCGGTATTGCTTTTTGGAAATGGCGTCGATGGCAAGGGCGACGCGGGAGAAGCGCTCGATATCCGGCACGTTCTGCAATTCGGACGCGAGCGGCAGCGCGTCCTTGAAGCGGCCTTCCGTCAACAGGACCAGCAGCAGGTCCTGCTTGACCTGACTGTTGCCCGGATCGAAGGCCATGGCCTGACGATAGAAATCGGCGGCTGTGGAGAGATTATTATCCGCTTCGGCGGTGCGGCCCGCCAGATAGGCGCCAGCAAAGGAACCGGCCCGGACAGCAGGCGTAGCGACGGGAGCGGGATCGGCTGCCGCCTTGGCCAATGCTCCGCCGGCAGGCAATGCAATTCCCGCCAGAAGCGAAAGAAGCAAACCATAAAGCGGGCCCTGTTTCATTCCATGCCGCATGAAGCCCTGTCCTCTTCTCTAATTCCCATATGCCAAACCGGCAACGAATCGCCGATTGCCTCCAACGCACCGTGCTTTGATCTTAACGAAACAGGCACTTCAAGCATGGCCTTTTTGGGATGAAGGGGCAAGAAAAGCATCTGTGATGGAATGCTTTTCCTGATCGATCCCGTTCGAAATGTTCGAACTCAGTTCACGCGGCTGATGCAGAAGTCGATGACTTCGATAAGCGCATCTTTTTCAGGCGATGCCTTGAGCGGCGCCAAGGCATCGCGGGCAATTTCCCCGAAGTGACGCGCGCGCTGCACCGTGTCGGCAATCGCGCCATGCCTGGTCATCAGGCCGATGGCCTTTTGCAGCGATGCATCATCGCTCGCACCGTCTTCGATGGCGTGCTTCCAGAAAGCGCGTTCCTCATCCGTGCCACGGCGGTAGCTCAAAATGACGGGAAGCGTGATCTTGCCTTCGCGGAAATCGTCGCCCGTGTTCTTGCCGAGATCGGCAGCCGAACCGCCATAATCGAGCGCATCGTCAACCAGCTGGAAAGCTAGACCGAGATTGAGGCCGTAGTCGCGCAAAGCGGCGCGATCCGAACGCTGCACCCCGGCGATGATCGGGCCGACTTCCGCAGCAGCCGAGAACAGCGCCGCCGTCTTGGCCTTGATGACCGCCAGATATTCGTTTTCGGTGGTTTCCATGTTCTTGGCAGCGGCAAGCTGCATGACCTCGCCTTCCGCGATCACGGAAGCCGACGTCGCCAGCACGTCGAGCGCATCGAGCGAGCCGACATCGACCATCATCTTGAAAGCCTGACCGAGCAGGAAATCGCCGACGAGAACGCTGGCCTGGTTGCCCCAGATCATGCGGGCGGTGCTTTTGCCGCGGCGCAGATCGCTTTCATCCACCACATCGTCATGCAAAAGCGTCGCCGTGTGCATGAATTCGACAGCGGTTGCGAGACGCACATGACCATCACCGTCGTAACCGAACATGCGGGCGGCGGCGAGCGTCATCATCGGGCGCAGGCGTTTGCCGCCCGACGAAATCAGATGATTGGCGACTTCGGGAATCATTTCGACGTCGGATCCGGCGCGCGACAGGATCATTTCGTTCACGCGCGCCATATCGGCCTTCGTCAGGTCGACAAGCGGCTGCACCGATCCTGTCTGCTTTTTCTTGTCGTCGAGATTCAGAACCACACCCAATGCCATTACTCCTTGATGGGGCCGCCACCATATTTAAGCGCGGCGGAATGCTCAAGACGCATTCCGTGCCTTCACAGCCTGTTCAACATTCACCGAAGCAGTTGTCAATGCGGTGCATTGGCTCCAAACTAGGTAAATGATCGAACTTATCCGCACCAATGATTCCGTCCTTTTGTCCTTCGCCGAAGCCTTGATGAAGGAGGCGGGAATAGCTTATTTCATCGCAGATACCAACATGAGCATTATCGAGGGATCGCTGGGCGTTCTGCCGCGCCGTCTTCTTGTCAGCGAAGATCAGCTGGACGAAGCACGGCAAATCCTGATCGATGCCGAGATTGAACACGAACTGCGCGATAAATGAGCCTGACTACCGAAAACGAGATTGAAGAAACGCTCGATGTCTTTCATCGCGGCGCGTTTCATCTCGTGCAGCCGGCCATGAAAGGTCATCGCTCCGGCGTCGATGCGATGATCCTTGCAAGCGCGGTGCCGGGCGGTTTTGCCGGACATCTTGCCGATCTTGGCAGCGGTGCAGGCGCTGCCGGTCTTGCGGTTGCAGCCCGGTGCCCGGCAAGCCGGATCACCCTCGTCGAACGCTCCGGCCTGATGGTCGGCTTTGCCAGAAAGACCATCGCGCATCCGCTGAATATAGCTCTGGCAAGCCGCCTAGCGATTGTGGAAGCCGATGTGGCGCTGACTGGAAAAGCGCGCATTACAGCGGGCCTTGCCGATAATAGCTTCGATTTCGCCATCATGAACCCGCCTTTCAACGAAGCGGCGGACCGGCGCACGCCCGATCCGCTCAAAGCGGAAGCCCATGTCATGCCGGACGGCATGTTCGAACAGTGGGTGCGCACCGCGGCGGCGATTGTCAGGCCCGGCGGGGGCATTGCCATCATCGCCCGACCGGGTTCGATTGCGCCTATTCTGGAAGCGCTCACCGGGCGTTTCGGCGGATTGCGCATCGTGCCGGTGCATCCGCGCGGCGATGCGGCGGCAATCCGCATCGTCGTCACCGGAACGCGCGGCAGCCGTGCCGGTCTCTCCTTCATGCCGCCGCTCATCCTGCATGGCGAAAGCGGCCATGGTTTTACGCCCCGCGCCGATGCCATCAATAATGGCCAGACCGCGCTTTTTTGATTTCCCCGGAGAATGAAACCGTGCTGCTTATCGTCGGAACCGTTCGGCTGCCCGCTGCGAATTTGAATGAAGCGCGCCCCGCCATGCAGCGCATGATCGAGGCAAGCCGCGCCGAGGCTGGCTGCATCGAATATTCCTATGCCGTAGACATTCTCGATCCTGGCCTTATCCATGTAAAAGAGCTTTGGCGGGACCGGGCTTCGCTGGACAAACATTTTGCCTCCGGGCACATTGCCGCCTGGCGTTCGACATGGCCAACACTTGGCATCACCGACCGCGACCTCGTGCTCTACGAAGTGGACGCGCCGCAAATCACCTGATCGTTTCTTTAAGGAGACCGATGAACCACACTCCAAATTCCGCTCGCCCCGTATCCATCATGCGACGCTTTCTGGATAGCGAGGTTGCGGGAGGCCTCGTGCTGATGGCAGCGGCAGCGCTTGCGCTCATCGTGGCCAATTCACCGCTCTCGCAGATCTATTTCGATGCGCTTCACGTCTATATCGGCCCGCTGAGCCTCGCGCACTGGATCAATGATGCGCTGATGGCGGTGTTTTTCCTGCTCGTGGGGCTGGAAATCAAACGCGAATTCATCGACGGCCAGCTCGCCAGCTGGCCAAACCGGATGCTGCCGGGCATTGCGGCTGCGGGCGGCGTGATCCTGCCTGCGATCATCTTCACGGCACTCAATTTTCACGATGCCGAAAAGGTGCGCGGCTGGGCGGTGCCATCGGCGACTGATATCGCCTTCGCGCTCGGCGTCCTGTCGCTGCTTGGCTCACGCGTGCCGTCGAGCCTCAAGGTCTTTCTGGCGACGCTCGCCATTCTCGACGATCTGGCCGCCGTCGTCATCATCGCCATTTTCTACACGGCTGAAATCTCCATGCCCTATCTGGGCGGGGCTTTCGTCACGGCGATTGTGCTTTTCGCGATGAACCGCATGGGCGTGATGAAGCTGCTGCCCTATCTGATCGGCGGCGCAATTTTGTGGTTCTTCGTGCTCAATTCCGGCGTTCATGCCACCGTCGCTGGCGTCGTGACCGCGCTGATGATACCGCTGAAACCTGCTCCCGGTAGGCCAGATGATATGAGTTCGCCGCTACATATGCTCGAACACGCGCTGGCAAAGCCGGTCGCCTTCATCATCGTGCCGATCTTCGGCTTTGCCAATGCGGGCATTTCCTTTGCCGGGCTGGATGCCTCGGTAATGGGCGACACGCTGACGCTCGGCATTCTGCTCGGTCTTTTCGTCGGCAAGCAGCTTGGTGTGTTCGGCGCGGCATGGCTCGCCATCAAGAGCGGCCTTGCGCAAAAGCCGATGGGCGCCAGCTGGGCGCAGCTTTACGGCGTCGCCATATTGTGCGGCATCGGTTTCACCATGAGCATCTTCATCGGGCTTTTGTCCTTCCCGTCCGATCTGATGCAGACGGAAACGAAAATCGGCGTGCTGGCCGGTTCGGCTCTTTCGGCTATATTCGGCTATGGACTGTTGCGGATCGTGGCAAGGCCCACGAAAAGATGATCCCATTCACCCTCCGAAGATGCAAATTTTCGGAGGGTTTTCTTTGTGTTTCCAAGATTGCTTCCTACATTAGTGCGCATCCCGAAAAGTGTGAAACGGTTTTCGGAAAAGATGCGCGTGAAAACAGATAGATAGAACGGTTCCACGATTCCGTTTCAACCGGAACCGCTCTAGCTTCCACCAGTTGATCCAGTTCGGAGTTTACCTTGCCCGGTTTATTGACGCGCCTTGTTCCGCGCCGCTTTCGCAATGCCGCAATTGAAATTCCCGTTGTGCGCCTGCATGGCGCCATCATGAGCGGTGGCTCCGCGCTGCGCCCAGCGCTATCGCTGGCATCGACCGCCGCCGTGCTGGAAAAGGCTTTCAGCAACAAACATGCGCCCGCCGTGGCGATTTCGCTCAATTCTCCCGGCGGCTCGCCGGTGCAGTCGCGCCTGATCTATCGCCGCATCCGCGATCTTGCGTCCGAACATCAGAAAAAGGTTTTCATATTCGTTGAGGATGTGGCCGCATCCGGCGGTTATATGATTGCGCTGGCCGGTGACGAGATCATCGCAGACCCATCTTCGATCGTCGGGTCTATTGGCGTGGTGTCGGCTTCATTCGGCTTTCCGGAACTCTTGAAAAAAATCGGCGTCGAGCGGCGCGTCTATACAGCGGGCAGCAACAAGGTCACGCTTGATCCGTTCCAGCCGGAAAAGAAAGCCGACATCGAACGGCTGAAATCGCTGCAACTCGAAATCCACGAGACTTTCATCGACATGGTCAAGGAACGGCGCGGCAGCAAGCTTGCCGACGAATCCGACCTGTTCACCGGCCTGTTTTGGACCGGCACGACGGCCTTGCAGCTCGGGCTTATCGACGGGCTGGGCGACATGCGCAGTTTCCTGCGCAAGACCTATGGCGACAAGGTGGAGCTCCAGCTGATCCAGCCGCAGCGCGGATTGCTCGGTCGAAAGGTTCCGGGCGTCGGGATGGCGCTTTCATCGGCGTTTTCAACAGCGCTTTCGGGCGTGGAACCGGCGGAAATTGCCGCCCATCTCGGCGACGGCCTGCTTTCCGTTGCCGAAGAAAAAGCGCTTTGGGGCCGCTATGGTCTTTGAAACATCACGGTTTACCGTGTTAAGGTGTCAGAAATGACAGGGCGCGACAAGCGCGCGCCCAACACGATACATAGGGAATTTGGTCATGCCACAGCTCATTTTTCTGCTGCTGATCATCATCGCCGCGTGGTATGGCTACCGCTCGTTCAAGCGTGAAGCCGCGCGCGTGTCGCAGCGTGTTCGTCAGGCGGAGAAGGAAGCGCAGAACCGCGCCAACGGTACGCTGGTGCAGGACCCGAAGACCGGCGAATATTACGTCAAGAAAGACTGAGCCGCTTAAAGCCCGATGACCGATACCCTGTTGCGCGCCCGGCCTGCTGACAGCCGGTCTGTTACCCGTCTTGCCCCTGCGAAAATCAACCTCGCGCTGCACGTTACTGGACGGCGCGACGATGGTTATCATCTGCTCGACATGCTGGTGGTCTTTGCACGCTTCGGCGACACGATCACGGTTGCCGACGCGCCGGAAGACCGGTTCACCGTCAGCGGGCCTTTTGCCGCGGCAGTTCCGCTCGATGGCGGCAATCTGGTGCTCAAGGCGCGCGATGCATTGCGGGCGCATTCCGGGTGCGATCTGCCGCCCGTTGCCATTCATCTTGAGAAAAGCCTGCCCATAGCGTCGGGTATCGGCGGCGGTTCCAGCGATGCGGCGGCAACATTGCTTGCCCTCAACGCGCTCTGGAACCTCCAACTCGATTTTGACACACTGGCCGCGCTCGGTCTGACGCTCGGCGCTGATCTCCCCATGTGCCTGCATGGCGCGGCGCATGGCACGCCGCTGACGGCGCGCGGTATCGGCGAAGAGCTTGCGCCCGTTACGGGCCTTCCGGCCCTGCCGCTGCTGCTCGTGAATGACGGCACGGCGCTTGCCACGCCGGATGTGTTCCGCGCCCTCGACAAGCGGGACAATCCCGCCTTGATGCCGCCCGATCAAAGCGAACTTAGCGCACTCGGCCACTATCTTAGCACCACCCGCAACGATCTTCTGTCGCCAGCGCTTAGCCTTGCGCCGCAAATCGGCGACACGCTTGCGCTGCTGCGAGGCTGCGATGCGCTTTATGCGCAAATGTCCGGATCCGGCGCGACCTGCTTTGCGATCTTCGCCGACGATGCCTCCTTGCAGACAGCGGCGGCCCGGATAAGAGCCCAAAAGCCGGACTGGTTTGTCATCGCAACACGCACAGCCGCATCCTGAACCCGACGACCGCGTCTAGCTCTTCTGATTCACGCTGATTCCCGGTGGCTGCGTCTCTCCACACCGCTTGCAGAAATCCATTCCCCGGTCATAGTCGATAACACCTTATTCAGAAGCCAGCTATTGTTCACTTAGATTGGACAATAAAGACATACACTCTGTTCGGGATTTATGAACAAAAAACGTCACATAACAGACACGTGAATGCTGGTATATCAAATAACATATTGATATTTAATATAAATATTTCGTATCTCTGATTATTTCCAAATATTAACGAGCACGAATGTGTGATTAATAAAACATTTTCGTGACTGGAACTTTTCATCACTGTCACCCATTTCAGACGCATCGGAACGACGAAAAGAAACGCCGCTCCAGTTTCCAAGGAGATAGGAAAATGAAAAAGATTGTTCTTGCTGCCGCTGCCCTCGCTCTAAGCGCCGGTGCTGCCTTCGCTGAAAACCCTTATGTTGGCGAGCCTGAAAACCTCTATGCAAACGACCGCACCCCGGTTGCTGCACAGACCGTTGACCGCACCGCGACCGCCACGATCAACGCAGGTCACACGGGCTCTGGCTATCAGGATGGTTCTGCAAACCGCTTCGGCGATGCTTCGCCTTCCAGCTACCAGAACTAATCAGCATGACCGCATAAAGGGCGTCGCGCAAATCCGCCGCTGACGCCCACGGCCGGAATCCTCCCAAGCAATCCCGGCCTTCCTCTCATTTCCCCTCTCTGATGGATGGCATTGGCCACCAGGGACGCCCCCGAACAGAACCCATGAATGGGTGTCGTTCGTACGGCAATTAAAAAGGACATGATAATGAAAAAGTTTGCTCTTGCTGCAGCCGCTCTCGCTCTTTCCGCTGGCGCTGCTTTCGCTGAAAACCCGCATGTGGGCGAACCTGCCGACCTTTATGCAAATGACCGCACGCCGGTTGCTTCTCAGACGGTCGATCACACCGCAACCGCCACGATCAAATCGGGTTCGGCTTACCAGGATGGTTCTGCAAACCGCTTCGGTGATGCTTCGCCTTCGAGCTACCAGAACTAATCAGAATATAAGCGAAAGCTGATATCTGACGAAAAGGCGAAGCATCGGCTTCGCCTTTTTCTGTTTGGGATTTTAATGCTGCTGGGGCGGATAGATGCCGTGGGTGAGGCGCACCGGCTTCAACTGGCGCGGTAACTGCGCGAGAGCGACTCCATCCATAAGCAGAGGCCTGATCGCCTCCAGCCGAACAAGAAGCCCGGCATCGAGCGTCGACCCGCTGCCCAGCAATGCCGCCTTCAGTCCGCTCAACCTACCCTCTCCGGCAAGCGTGAACCGCGCCGGGCCACCCTCACCTTCCATATGGCGACGAACAACGTCTTCCCAGCCATCCTGCGGTATGGCGCCAGGCGCGAGAACCAGAACCCAGGGCGTAGGGATCTCGTTTAACGCCGCCGCCCTGTCCTTGCCTTTGCTAAACGAGCATCCTGCGCCAATCGCAACCAGTGCGGTTTCGTCCGAAGAGCCATTATCGATCACCAGAACACGCCGAACCAGCCCTTCCACCACGGCGGGTACAAGCGCCGACAGCGTATATGCCAGAGGCTTTTCAGAATTCAGTGTTTCAATGATCGCGGACAGCATGGACGCTTCATATATCAACACGGCGTGAACGGGAAGCGGAACGAACTATGTTCTTGCTTTGTTCTTTTTGTTGGGATAGGAATAGATTCATCAGACAGAGTCGGACAATTACCAGAAGCATTGCTGCATACAAGCCGTAAGAGGCTTTGCCGGACATGCTTTGAAGCTCCGCAGGGAGATGAAGATGGCAGCGATCCAGCACGCAGATATCATCAGACAGGCCGATATGGCCGCATTCGGCACGGGCCGTGCGGAGCATGCCAATGCACTTGTCGGCGAAGCGGGGCTGCGCATCGACCACAGCCGGCGGCGCGGGCGTGGTGCGGGCATCAATCCGACGGGGCGCTTCGAGCCGACCATGCGCGAGGATTTCGACGACGGCTGGACGACGCTGGAAGAATTGCCTGCTTTCAACACCGATGTTCAGGTAGAAAAGCCGCGCACGATCATTACACGCAACGATTCACCCGACATCAGCTTCGACCGCTCGATCAACCCCTATCGCGGGTGCGAGCATGGCTGCATCTATTGTTTCGCCCGCCCGACCCATAGCTATATGGGACTGTCGGCTGGTCTCGATTTCGAGTCACGCCTGTTCGCAAAGCCGGATGCCCCACGCCTTCTGGAGCGCGAACTGGCCAAGGCGGGCTATCAGCCGAAAACCATCGCCATTGGCACCAATACAGATCCGTATCAGCCGATCGAGAAGAAATGGCGCATCATGCGCGAGATTCTCGAAGTGCTGGAAGCGGCCAACCACCCGGTCGGCATCGTGACGAAATCGGCGCTTGTGGTGCGCGATATCGACATATTGAGGCGCATGGCTGAAAAGGGTCTCGCCAAGGTCGCTCTTTCGGTGACGACGCTAGACGCGCATCTGGTCCGCACGATGGAGCCGCGCGCCTCGACGCCAAGCCTGCGCCTTCAGGCAATCCGCAAGCTGACCGATGCGGGCATTCCGGCTTCGGTCATGATGGGGCCGGTTATTCCCGGCATCAACGATCACGAGATTGAACGCATCCTCGACGCGGCTTACGCGCAGGGCGCGCGTGAAGCTGGCTATGTGTTGCTGCGCCTGCCGCTGGAAGTGGCGCCCTTGTTCAAGGACTGGCTGCTGCGCAATTATCCCGACCGCTACCGGCATGTGATGTCGCTGGTGCGCTCGATGCGCGACGGCAAGGACTATGATGCGGAATGGGGGAAACGGATGCGCGGCACCGGCCCCTATGCCTGGCAGATTGGCCGCCGGTTCGAGATTGCCGCCCGCAAGCTCGGCTTCAACAAACAGCGTAAACACCTGCGCACCGATCTGTTCGAACCCGTCCAGAAAGGCGGCAAGCAGTTATCCCTGTTTTGAACGTCACGACAGATCCAAGTCAAAATAATGTCGATTTCCGCCTGTGTCCCCTCAGGCGGATAGGGCCATGCTTTCCGCCACCATTCCTCTCGTCAGGATCTTGCGGACAATCAGAGGCAATGCGAAAATTGCCATCTCATGAAAAGTACGGCTTCTGATTCTCCTCTTCTCTTCGACATCCCTCTGGCGCCCGACTTCTCTGAAGAAGCGAGACTGCTGGCGCGTGGGCTTCGCCATATTGTCGGCATTGATGAAGCGGGGCGCGGGCCTTTGGCCGGGCCGGTCGTGGCTGCTGCCGTGCTTCTGGACGCAAGCGACATACCTGATGGGCTGGACGATTCCAAGCGTCTCAATGCAGCCAAGCGGGTTGCCCTCTACGAGACAATTCTCGCGAAGGCCGTAAGCGTCTCCGTTGCAAGCCTCAGCGCACGCAGCATTGATATCAGCGATATTCGGAAAGCGGCATTGGAAGCTATGCGCCGCGCTGTACATGGCCTTATCCTACAGCCGTGTCACGCGCTGATTGATGGACGCGACGTGCCGCCCGGCCTGCCCTGCCCCGGTTCCGCCCTTGTGAAAGGCGATCAGCGCTCCGTATCGATTGCGGCTGCTTCCATCGTCGCGAAGGTGACGCGGGATCGCATGATGGAGCGCGCAGGCAGCGTTCACACCGCCTACGGCATGGAGGTGCACGCGGGCTATGCAACCGTCAGGCACCGCGCCGCTATCGAAAGTGACGGGCCCGTACCCGGGCTGCACCGCTACACTTTTGCACCGATCAAGGGCCGGTTTGAACCTCACCGCGAGAGCGGTTCCGGTTAAAACGGACTCGTGGAACCACTCTATCTATTTGTATTTACGCATTATCCGACGCATCGAAGCGGGATTAGAAATCAGTCCAGTGGACTGTTTCCCCGCGTAGGAGCTACGCACTTGTGCGGGAACTGCTTCAAACAGAAGCTGGGATGCGCCAATCCTGTTGCCTTCGGTTCGCATATCGTCAATGCACACGTCACCCTCGGTGAAAGCAGACCGGCATCCATATGCCGGACGGATGACGACAGCCACTCGTTTGACGCTTTGAGGCGATCTCACGAGCGCCGAGATCCGTGCAACGGCGATCCTTCTCAGACCCCGTTTCATACTTATAGCAGGGTTCTGGTCCCCCGCTCTTTGGATGCGCTCCGGTGATCCTCGAATGCAGCCGGCAAGCACCGCGAATCCGTGCTCACTTCAAAACTCGTCTCTAAACAAAAATGCCGCCCTTTCAGGCGGCATTTCAAAACCCGAAAGGTCGCAAGAACCTCAGTTCATGTTCGACTTGACCTGAACAAGTGCGTCCTTGAACAGACCGCCAGAAACCTTCGTGTCAACCTTGTCTGCGACAAGCTTGCCAGCGGCGGCAATGGCGAGATCAACAGCAGAAGCGCGGACGGCATTGATGGCGTCGACTTCAGCGGTTGCGATCTTCTGTTCAGCCAGCTTGTTACGGCGGGCTACATATTCTTCAGTCGCACGCTTGGCATCTTCGAGAAGAGCCTTGGCTTCGCGCTCGGCAGCAGCGACGATATCGCCTGCTTCCTTTTCGGCTTCCTTACGCTTGCGATGGTATTCGGCCAGAAGCTGCTGGGCTTCTTCGCGCAGCGTACGGGCTTCTTCCAGTTCCTTCTTGATATGTTCGGCGCGCTCATCGAGTGAACGACCGACCATAGCCGGAACTTTCAGATAGGCGAGGATCGCCAGGAAGATGATGAGGCCAACAAGTGCCCAAAATGTAGCGTCCATTGTCCTCTCCTCAGGCGTTCGAAGCCTTGACAGCCGCCGACACGGAAGCCTTGTCGGCCTTGGTGCCCAGAAGCTGTTCGACGATTTCAGCCGTGGTTTCCTCGGCGATGGCGCCGACGTCGCTCATGGCCTTGGCCTTGATCGCAGCGATGCGGTCTTCGGCTTCCTTGAGCTTGCTTTCCAGAGCGGCTTCAGCAGCAGCGCGTTCGGCGTCTGCTTCGCCCTTGCCCTTTTCGCGAGCGGCTTCGGCAATCGAAGCGGCCTTGGTGCGGGCCTGGGCCAGTTCCTGCTCGTAAGCAACGATGGCGTTGTCGGCATCCTGCTTGAGACGCGCAGCCTGCTCGAGATCCTGAGCGATACGGTCACGACGGGTTTCGATCACGCCGCCGATGCGCGGCAGTACCACGCGGGACATGAACAGATAGAAAAGACCGAACGTGATCGCCAGCCACAGAAGCTGCGATGCGTAATGGGTGGAATCGAACGGAGGGAATACGCCGCTGCCGTGTCCGGCATCGTGCGCGACCCCGGTTTCGGTGTGCACAGCATCGGCTGCGCCGTGCTCGCCAGCAGCTGGTGCCGGTTGCGATTCGGTGGCGGTTTGGGCAAACGCCGTGGACACGAACATCCAGATTTCCCCTTAAATCCAGCATGACCTGATCCGAAAACCGGTTCCCGACTTTCGGGATCATGCCTACTCGAACGTCATATGCAAAGGCCAGCCGCGCTGCATTTCAAGATACAGATCGCGGCAGGCCAGACTCTTGAACCGTTTATTAGACGGCGAAGAGGAGCAGAAGCGCGATGAGCAGCGAGAAGATGCCCAGAGCTTCCGTAACGGCGAAACCGAACACCAGACGGCCGAACTGGCTGTCAGCAGCGGACGGGTTGCGCAGAGCGCCGGAGAGGTATTGGCCGAAGATGTTGCCGAGGCCGAGAGCCGTACCGGCCATACCGAAACAGGCGAGACCGGCGCCGATGTACTTTGCTGCTTCCGCTTCCATGTTAAGCTCCTTCTGGATTGAAATAAGCGCGGATTTCAGTTCTGGCGGTCGCCCGCCGGTTTGAACTCAGTGTCCCGGATGTACTGCGTCGTTGATGTACATGCAGGTGAGAACGGTAAACACGTAGGCCTGGAGGAAGGCTACGAGGAATTCGAGTGCGGTGATCGCAACCGTCATGATGAGCGGCAGCACCGCGCCGCCGACGCCGATGGGTCCAAGGGCAGCCAGCGAAACAACGAAGCCGGCGAAAACCTTGAGCGTGATGTGGCCTGCGAGCATGTTCGCAAAAAGACGAACCGAGAGGCTGATCGGACGCGACAGGAACGAGATGATTTCAATGGCGACAACCAGCGGCACGATGATGCCGGGAACGCCGCTCGGCACGAACAGCTTGAGGAAGCCGAAACCGTGCTTGAAGAAACCGTAGACGATGACCGTACCGATGACCAGGCAAGCGAGAGCAAACGTCACGATGATCTGGCTGGTGACAGTGTAGAAATACGGGAAGAGACCGATGAAATTCGCGACCAGCACGAACATGAACAGCGAGAACACGAAGGGGAAGAACTTCATACCCTTCGATCCGGCCGAATCCCGCAGGCTTGTCGCCACGAATTCATAGGCCATTTCCGAAACCGACTGCAGACGGGTCGGGATAAGACCGCGGCCCGACGACGTCAGATAAAGGAAGCCCGAAGCGACCACGACGGTTGCGACCATGAAAGCCGAAACATTCGTGAACGACAGGTCAACGCCGCCTACATCGATGGGAATCCACCGAGAAATCTGGAACTGATGGATCGGATCGTTCGCCACCTTAACCTCGTCTGTCTTCCCTGCCCGAAGGCGATTTGGCCTGCCCGAAGGCGATTTAGTCTGCCCTAAGGCGACTTGGTCTACCCGAAGGCGTTTCAGTCTCGGGGCCCGATATGCATCCGGCCCGCTTATCACTTACACTTGAACGAACTTTACCGTAAAGTCCGCCAAGGCTTATTTCCTGTCACTCTTTTCCGCGTTAGTCTTAATGCCGCCTTGATCGGCGACATAACCTACGGAACGAAGCACATTGAGGACACCCGCTGCGAAGCCCAGTAGGAGAAATACGATCAATCCCCAAGGCGACGTGCCGGCGACACGATCGATAAACCAGCCGATGACCGCGCCCACCACGATTCCGGCGATAAACTCGCTGGAAAGCTTCATGGCCTGCGCGACCGAACTTGCCGTTTCCGACCGCTCCTCCTCGGAAGCTGGCTTTTTGAACATGCCCTTCTTGACCAATTCGGCCTCGAGGCGGTTCAAACGCTGATCCAGCTCCCCGGAAGCAGGTTGCCCTTGCCCATCCTTGACAGTACCGGATGGCTTTTCGGGCTCAATTCCCCGTGCCATTGGCGGCTCCTTTTTTCAAGAAAGGCAGGTTCAAAACCCCATTTCCAAGTTGCGCGCAACATATTGACACGCCGCCCGCTAGTCAAGGCGGTGAAGCCACTGCTCCAGAAGGGTTTTTATCCATAAAAAACAATTGGATAGCTAATGGTGCGACTCATTTTCCGCCCAAAGTCCAAGAATGTGGCGCGAATCCTTCACTTTTTCGTTGCCGCTATCCCCAGCCGATGACGCTTGTTGAGCCTTAGCCTATCAGAAGATCAGCTCCAGCCGCCGCCATAGGTGCGGTAGAACACATGAAGGCCGATCTTGGTCAGCTTCTTCATCGTGGGCGCCCAGAAGGGCTTCACATAGGTCGCATGATAATGTGTGGCTGAACCCACTTCCGGCAGCCATATCTGGCCCGCCGATACCGTCTTTGCCACCTGCTGCGCCATGCGCCATTGCGGCATCTCGGTCACACGGTGCTTCTGACCATCGCAGGCGAAGGAAAACTGACAGGCATTGAGCCAGTCACGATTCTGATAGACGGCACCGCAGATCGTGTTGGGATAGGCCGGGTTGCGCACGCGGTTGAGCACCACCTGCGCCACGGCTACCTGCCCCTTGACCGTTTCGCCGCGCGCTTCGAAATAAACCGCTTCGGCAAGGCACTTCTGTTCGCTCGCAGTAAATGCCGAAGGCGGCAACGGAGTTGCCGCCCATCCATGATCTTCTTCACCGATCGGCGGGACAAAACGCCCCTCGCTCGGGTCCGGTTTCAGAATGCTCTCGAACGGAGAGGTTTTTCCATAATCCGGCGCAGAGGGCGCATAACCCAGCGCCAGCACATCTGGCTGATCATTATTGATCAGCTTGGCCAGTTGCACCGGCATTTCCGCCCGCGGCCTTGGCGGCTTCACAGCATGGAAGGCCATAGTGATGCCGATTTCCTTGCCTTCAAGCTTGCTGGAAAAGGCCATCTTGGCGTCGGTCTTTTCCGGCGGGCGGGTGATCATGCTGATCTTGTCGAACATGCTGCCCGCCGTGAACGCCTTGGCAGGTGCCTTTGGCTTCACCGAGACCAGACGCCCCGTCTTGTCGGTACGGTTGATGCGGTTTTCATCCGGATTGGGATCATCCGGACCAAGCTTCGCGGTCTTCTTGCCGCCCGAAAGCGCCACGCGACCGATGCCCGGCACTTCGATGCCGTTGGTGGCGATGCTGCCGGTCACCGTCGTTGCATCGACAAAAGGCATTTCCGCCTGATGCACGGAACCGACCGGCGCCCTGGCGACAAAAGCCGTCCAGCGATGCGTGCCAAGATCGGCGGTCGGCACGAGGCTTGCCATATCCTGAAAGGCAATCGCATTGGAATTGAAGAGATAGGCGAAGGCTGTGAGCACCAGCGGGATCAAGCGCTGCGGCTTGCGGGCGATGTGACGCGGCTTGGCGCGCACGGCATAATAGCGACCATCCTCCGGGCAATAGCCCGTGACAGGATAATGCCATACCGGCTCAGCGATGGTCTTCCGACGACCAAACAGCGCTCGCATCGACACAAGACGCACCGTACACTCCACTCACACTGACTTCTGTTGTTCTCGCGCATATCGTGTCGGAAGCGCGTTTCCGCGCATTTCGGGATATGCTTAACAACGCCGATAATGGAGTATTAACCTTGATGTATCGTTAACACGCTTGCGTTTACTAATTGAAAAGATTGATTAATTTAGAATTAACGCTGGGGCCACGGCTTTTGTTTTCATTGCGTTTTTGGATCACAATGTTCAAAACAGGCCCGACAGGATAAAAGCCGTTTTCTTAGCGCTTCACCGACCAGCGGTCGATATCGGCATCCTGACCGATCAGCGCGAGACCTGTGGCAATCGAATCGAACTGGTTGGAGCTGGTCACCGCCGCATCGGGGAAGCGGCTTTCAAATGCCGTGCGGATGGCCGGCACGAAGGACGTGCCGCCGGTCAGGAACACGCGGTCGATTTCGCCGGATTGCAGCCCGGCCTTTTCCACGGCCTCGTCTACAGACTGCTCGATCTGGCGCACATCCTCGGCGATCCAGTTTTCGAAATCACTGCGGGTGATATCCGAGCGGATTTCAAAATCATCCGCCTTGAAATGCAGTTCCGCCATGCGATCGGATGAAAGCCGGACTTTCAGGTTCGAAACGGCGCGATAGATCTCGTAGCCGTAATCGTTTTCGATCAGATTGATGAAATGCTCCAGCGCTTCCGGCTCCACGGCCTGCTTGGCAAGCTCGGTCAGGTCGCGGATCGTGGCTGGCGAATTCATCAGGAACAGCGTGTTCCAGCGCGCAAAATTTGCATAATAATGGTTCGGCATGGTCAGGCGTTTGCCGAAGGATTTGTATTCCGTGCCCTTGCCGAGCAGTGGCGAAACCGCATTGTCGATGATGCGGTAGTCGAATGTATCGCCCGCAATGCCAAGGCCTGTCTGGCTCATCGGCGTGAAGGAAAGACCGCCCTTGCCCACTTCGAAGCGCACGATGGAAAAGTCGCTGGTGCCGCCGCCAAAGTCGGCTACCAGAACGGTCGAATCCGCCTTCAATTCCTGCGCATAGAAATAGGCCGCCGCAACCGGTTCATAGACATAGTGGATGTCGGTGAAGCCGAAGGCGCGAAACGCCTTTTCGTAGCGCTGCATGGCCAGTTCCTCGTCCGGCGAGCCGCCCGCGAAAATAACCGGACGGCCGATCACCACGCGATTGCCCTTAGGCGGCAGCCTGTCGCCGAGGCGCGCGGCGATCGTTTCAAGGAATGTCGTCAGAATATCCTCGAACTTGAACCTTTTGCCGAAAACCGGCGTGTCGGTGAAGGATTTTGACGCCGCAAAGGTCTTGAAGGATTGTAACATGCGCGTTGAATGGGGCGCGTTGACAAAAGCCTCCATCGCCCATGGACCGCTTTCCACCGTGCGCTCGCCGGTTTCGCGATCCTGCCAGAAACAGAGGATCGAGCGATAGCCGGTCACGTCAACGCCATCCTTGACGACGCTCAGAACCGCCGCCGAGCCATCGGGGCTTGCAACGGACAAAACAGTATTGGTGGTGCCGAAATCGATGCCTAATGTCACGCCATCAAATGGGCTCTCAACAGCCTTCGTCATCGCTACACCTTTTGGGAGAAAATCGGGGAGCGGGCGGATTAGCAGCCGCGACGACCAAGCTCAACCCGTTAATGTGCGTTTTGATGCCAATGGATGAGAGCATTTCCAGCAAAAGTGCGTAGCGGTTTGGCGTAGGATAATGCGTAAAAACAAATAGATAGAGCGGTTCCACGATTCCGTTTTAACCCGAACCGCTCTAGATCGGTGCGAAAATAAATACCTGAAACACCGACCCAACCCATCATGTAACGAACGGAAAAGAAGTTTGAAGTAAAAGATTGTAGGTTTTTTGAAACTTTATAGAATTTTTGTTTTCAGACTGTTAGGTTTCAGCCCCGCATCCGGAGTGGTTCACCTTTTAGAGCATAATCCGATCAAACCTGCTCTCATAATACCGCCAGAACTGCTCCCTTATTTGTTCTCACCGCATGAATGCAATGCCGGGTGATTTCGTCCGACTGCATGATGCTCCAGGCTGTCCAACAAATGAAAGCGATACTCATGGCGTTTCTCTCACGTACACTTCTGGCCACCGTCTTGCTGTCTGCAAGCGCCCTGCCCTTTGCAGCGCAGGCCGAAGAAGCAGCAGGCCAGCCGCTCGCAACCGGCTATCACAGCAGCGGCCAGGTTACTGCCGAGGTCAGCGGCGCCATACGCGACGGTGACAAGCTGACCGTCAAGGTTCGCTTCAAGAATGCCACGGAAGGCGACAACGTTTCCTCGACACTCTATAGCTCCATGTCGGACAAGGAATACGAGAACGATTATTATCTTCTCGCTGGCGACAAGAAGTATCTGCTGTTGAAGGACTCCGAGGGCAAGCCGCTCACGCCGACTTCCGTTTCGCTGTTCGGCAAGGGGCCTGTGGTCGGCGTCTGGCATGGCGTCTTTCCCGCCCCGCCGAAAGACCAGAAGGTGACGCTCTATATCAAGGGGGTCGAGCCGCTCGGACCATTCGCCGTTCCCGCCGAATAGGGGGAACAGCCAATGGCTACGATCCATCGATTGACCCGTCTCGGTCTGATCGGCCTTGCTGCGCTGTGCCTGCCATCGGTCGGAACAGCGCAGGATGCAGGCCTGAATACGGATAAGAGCGCTTATATTCGTGATCTCGTGCCGGAAATCCGCGATCTGGTTTCAGCATCGGGCGGAACGGATGGCAACGCGCGCGGCCTTTCGGGTGCAGCGCAACAGATTGTCGAGAAGAGCGGCAACATCACCATGCGCGAGACAGACAACAGCATCGTCCTGTCTGTCACGAGCGATATTCTGTTCGGCTTCGACAGCGCCAAGCTGACGGCTAAGGCCAAGTCCACACTGGGTGATGTCGTCAAGATATTGGACAGCACACCGGATTCCACCGTGCAAGTTGTCGGCCATACGGATTCCAAGGGCTCCGACAGCTACAACCTCAAGCTCTCCAAAGCGCGTGCCGGAGCGGTTGTCGAGTTTCTTGTCGGCAATGGCGTTCCGTCAGCACGCCTGAAACCGGAAGGGCGTGGTGAAAGCGAACCTGTCGCGCCCAACGACGTAGAGGGTAAGGACAACCCCGATGGACGCGCCCAGAACCGGCGTGTCGAATTCGTGCTGCCAAAGGCATGATGTAGTCTGTTCAATAGCGTCAAAAGAAAAAGCCCGGATCGCTCCGGGCTTTTTAATTATGCTTATTTCTTCTTCTTGGCGCGACCGGCGAACGGATTGTCCGAAGTGCGCAGCGCAAGGCGGATCGGCACGCCCGGCATGTCGAAGGTCTCGCGCAGGCCATTGATCAGATAGCGCACATAGGATTGCGGCATCGCATCGGGGCGCGAGCACGACACGACGAAGCCCGGCGGGCGGGTCTTCACCTGCGTCATATATTTCACCTTCAGACGGCGACCCGAAACCGCCGGCGGCGGCTGATGGGCGATCACGCCTTCCAGCCAGCGATTGAGGCGGCCGGTGGAAATACGGCGATTCCAGATCTCATGGGTCTTCACGACATTTTCCATGAGCTTGTCGAGGCCCTGTCCGCGTTCGCCCGAAATCGGCACGGCGCGAAGTCCGCGCACCTGCGGCAGAAGGCGGGCGGTCTTTTCGTAAAGATCGGCCAGAACCATCTGACGGTCTTCAATCAGGTCCCACTTGTTGAAGGCGATGACCGGTGCGCGCCCTTCACGTATGATCAGATCGGCGATCTGCAAATCCTGCTTTTCGAAAGGGATCGTCGCGTCGAGCACGATGATTACCACTTCCGCAAAGCGGATGGCGCGAAGACCGTCGGCAACCGACAGCTTTTCCAGCTTTTCCTGCACGCGCGACTTGCGGCGCAGACCGGCCGTGTCGAACAGCTTGATCTTGCGACCGTGCCATTCCCAGTCGACCGAAATCGAGTCACGGGTAATACCCGCTTCCGGGCCGGTCAGCAGACGATCTTCGCCGAGCATTGTGTTGATCATCGTGGACTTGCCCGCATTCGGGCGTCCGACAATGGCAATGCGCAGCGGCTTGGTCGCATCATAGGCCGGGATGACTTCTTCATCCGGATCTTCGATGTCGTCGCCAATCAGCTCGCCGACAGCCTTCGGTGTGAAGACCTCGTCTGCGGTTTCCGCTTCCGTCTCGTCGGCGAAGACACGTTCTTCGCCCAGAAGTTCGACAATGGCGTCGCGGAGATCTGGCATGCCCTGACCATGTTCCGCCGAGATCGGGCATGGTTCGCCGAGACCGAGCTGCAAGGCGTCGTAGAGGCCCGACTGCGCGCCGCGCGCTTCGGCCTTGTTGGCCACCAGCACCACCGGCTTGCCGGAACGGCGCACCAATTCGGCAAAGGTGTTGTCGGCGGGCGTCAGGCCGTTCTTGGCATCGACCACGAACAGAACCGCATCGGCTTCGCTGATGGCGGCTTCGGTCTGGGCGCGCATGCGCGCTTCCAGTGAGTCATTGGCGGCCTCTTCGAGACCCGCCGTGTCGATCACCTGAAACTTGAGGTCGTAGAGCTTGGCGTCATGGATGCGCCTGTCGCGCGTGACGCCCGGCAGGTCGTCCACCAGCGCCAGCTTGCGGCCGACGAGACGATTGAACAGCGTGGACTTGCCGACATTGGGACGCCCGACGATAGCGAGAGTGAAACCCATGAACGAAAATTACTCCAGAAAGAAACAGGGCCGGTTCAAGACCAGCCCCGAAGGTAGCCTTTGTTTAACTTTGTGCCGCAACGCCTGCGCTGCGCATCAGGTCCAGCATCGTATTGGCACGCTGGCGGATATTGGCCTGCGCCATACCGTCATCGGCGATCTGCTTGAACAATTTGGCCGCATCGTCGTAACGCTCGGCCTTCCATGCCGCAAGGCCAAGCGCTTCGCGCGCGCTGGAGCGCATCGAATTGCCATCGGCAGACAGGGTTTCGACGCGCTTGGCGACATCGTCATAAGAACCGCTATCGACCAGGAGATAGCCCGCGCGCAGACGCGCCACATCGCGCAGCGGTCCCGGCACCGCAGTGTCGGCGGCTATATCGTCGAATGCCTTCACGGCGCCAGCCGCATCGCCCTTGCTGGCAAGGACCGAAGCCGCACGCAGGCGCGCCAGAACCGGATAGGACCCGTAGCCGGTCTTTTCCAGATCGTCGAGCGCGGCGAGCGCTTCATCGTTCTTGCCTGCCGATGCGAGGTCAAGCGCCGCGAGGAACTTATCGCCGGAAGCAGAGGCCTTGCTGTCGGTCCAGTGCTGGTAGCCGACCCAGCCGGCGGTGCCCAGAACGATTGCAACGGCAGCACCGATCACGATCGGGCCGAAATTCTTCCAGACCTGCTTCGCCCGTTCCGAACGGAGTTCTTCGTTTACCTCGCGAATGAAACTGTCGTCTGCCATGGACCTGCCATTGTTCTTGAAACTGGTTTACGAATGAGATGTTCTGGCGCTTTTAGTCGGAATTGTCGCCATATGTAAGACCCGTCCGCGAAATAAGCAGATCAAGCACCGGCAAAAAGTAAATTTCGGTCCGACCTTCGCCATATTCAAGGGATAGCTGGGCCACTGGCCCCTTCCCGGCCTTCAATTTTCCCGGTATTTTATGGCAATGCGCGTTTTCTCCCCCAAAACTCTCCTCGCTCTTTCCCTGTTGACGGCTTTCTGCGCGCCTGCGGGGGCGGACCCTGCTGCCGCCAAAACGCAATATGTGCTGATTTCCTTCGACGGCGCGCATGACAATGCGCTGTGGACGCGCTCGCGGGAACTCGCGAAGAAGAACAACGCCCATTTTACCTATTTCCTGTCCTGCGTCTTTCTGATCACCCGGAAGGACCGCGCCAGCTATCAGCCGCCGCACAAAAAGGCGGGTGCCTCCAATGTCGGCTATGCTCAGACCCATGATGAAGTCGTGGCCCGGCTTGGCAATATCTGGCAGGCGCATCTGGAGGGCAACGAGATTGCCAGCCACGGCTGCGGCCATTTCGACGGCACCAGCTGGTCCACCGCCGACTGGAACAAGGAGATCGGCGAATTTCGCCGCATCGTCGCCGACGCCTACAAGAACAACGGTATCGACGGCGAACCGGACGGCTGGCGCGACCTCGCGCTCAGCGGCATCAATGGCTTTCGCGCGCCCTATCTCGCGGCTTCCAAGCCGGTGCAGGATGCGTTGAAGGCCAACGGCTTCCGCTATCAGGCGTCATCCGTCACACGCGGGCCGGAACTGCCGCAGATCACAGGCCCGTTTGCATCCTTCGGCCTGCCGCTCATCCCGGAAGGTCCGTCACAGCGCCCCATCGTCGGCATGGATTACAATCTTTATGTCCGCCATTCTAGGGCTAAGGAAGCGCCCGAGCAGTCGGCAGCCTTCGAAGAGCGCGCCTATAAGGCGTTTCGCGCCGCCTTCGACAAGCAATATGACGGCGAGCGCATTCCCTTGCAGCTTGGTTTCCATTTCGTGCTGATGAATGACGGCGCTTACTGGCGCGCCATGGAGCGCCTTGTTTCTGAAGTCTGCACCAGGCCCGACGTCAAATGCACCACCTATGGCGACTATCTGAACAGCCTCGACAAGAACACCGGCCACGCTGTGCAAAACAGGTCGTAGCCGGCGTTCATTCCTAAGCCGCCTCCAGATTTTTGCGATCCAGCGACGGCAACGGCTCGCCATGGATGGTCGCCTCGAAAGCGCGCAGACGTTTGTAGATCGACAAAAGCTCGATGATCGTTGTCCATGAATTGACGAGGTACTGGAACGAGCCGCGCACCTGATCGAAGACGTTCAATATCTGGTTCATCAGGCCCAATGTCAGCTTGCCTGCCACGATGGACGGAATGAGGATCAGGGTCGGGAAGATATTATCCGCTTGCAGATAGAAAATGCGGGCGACGTTGAAATAGACATAGTGAAAATAGAGCCGGAAATAATTATGCCGGACATTGCGGAATAATTCGCGCATCGTCGCCGGATCGGCGCGGTCTTCGTGGTCCTCGCCATAGACCAGTTCCTTACGATAGGCCGCTTCCACGCGCTGATTGTTGAACTCCAGCCCCGGCAGCTTGATGCCGACCAGCGCCAGAAAGCCGGTGCCGAAGGCGGCCCATAAAATGGCGGCCCAGACAAGCGCATGGGGAATAGCGCCGATGATCGGCAGTTCATTGACCTTTTCGGAAAAGGTGAACAAGACCGGCAGAAAAGCGATCAGCGTCATGACGGATTTCACCAGATTGACGCCCAACAATTCCAGCGTGGAGGAGAACCGCATCGTGTCTTCCTGCACGCGCTGCGCGGCGCCCTCAATATGACGCAGTTGCGGCCAATGGCTCATGTAATAATCGTTCATCGCCGTGCGCCAGCGGAAGATATAATGGCTGACGAAGAAGAGGCTGAGCACGCTCATCGTGACCGCGATGAAGGCGATGCCCGCGAAATCGACCATCCCCCAGTAAAAATCGGCGGCAGTTACCGAACCCGGCGTCGACAGCGCCTTTTGCACCATGTCGTAGAAAGGCCCATACCAGGCGTTGATCGCGACGCTGACCTGCACCGAAAAATAGGTCGTGAACAGGATCAGTGCCGAACCGAGGATCGACCAGCGCTGCCATGGATGCGGTGAAAACAGCGCCCAAAAAGCGTAAAACGCAAAGGTCGCCACGGCGAAATAAATATAGAACCACAGAAATGGCGCCGACCAGAAAAGGCTCGCGCCGATGATCGGTGCGGCATCGGGTGCTGCAGGCGGCAGGCCGAAAAGACGACCGAGATTTTCGCCCCCCATATACCAGCCGATGACAGCCAGCAGGCTCCAAAGAACGACAGATGGAAAAAACAGTTTTGGGCGGGGGAAAAAAGATACGAACACGAAAGCGGTCCCGATTCTATGGGGTTATCGCCCCCATAGAATGCTTGTTGCCACGCCTTTGCCAGTTAAATGTTTGTAAGATTTCTATAAAGTCTTGGGTCCCTAACGCGCCTTCTGACCGGCCAGCACGCCAATGACGGCCACCGCTACCAGCGACAGGGCGGCGGCGAGGCTGGCCGAGGTAAAAGAGCCGGAACGCTGCGCCATGTAACCGGCGACCAGCGGCCCGACAATCTGCCCGATGCTGAACGACACGGTCATGCGCGCCAGCGCCCGCTTCGGCGAGGCGGGAGCCAGAACCCGCGCGATCTGGAGACCGAAAGCGGTCAGCGCCATGAAGGTCATGCCGAGAAGCGCCCCACCGACCAGCGGGCCGACGGGCGGCGCGATGACGACGCTGGCCGCAACGCCGATGGCTTCCAGTATGGCCGTCAGCGCGAAAGCGTTGAACAGGCCGAATTTCTTCGCCGCAGGCGACCAAAGCCAGATGGACGGCGCAGCCGTCAGGCCCGTGACGATCCAAACGGCTGCTTCCATCAGCGGCCCGCCTTCGTTGGCGCGCACGATGGCGATCAGAAACGTGGCGGTGATGACATAGCCGAAGCCGAAAATGCCATAGGCAAGCGCCAATGCGTTGAAGGCAAAGCTTTTCGGCAAAGCCGGTTCACTTGGGTTGCCGCCATTCCCGCGCGGTCCCTCGCGCACCAGGAAGACCACGCCCGCCAGCATGACCAGCGTGAGCAAAGCCGCACCGATCCAATCCGCGCGCCAACCAAGGCCGGAAAAGCGGATGGCCGCCACGAGCACCGCCGAAAGGGCGATACCGCTGCCCACACCGCCGAAATGCACCGCGCCAAGCCCGCTGCGTTCGGCGGCGGTCACATGGCTGAGCACGATGGCCGTGCAGAGGATCATGGTCACGGCGCTGATGAAACCGGCCGCAAAGCGGATCGCGGCAAACATCCAGACGCCATCAAACAGCGCCATCGCCGCGCAAAGTGCGGCGCTGATGATGAGACCGGTGATGACGCTGGCGCGTTCGATGCCCGCCGACCAGCCATAGCCTGCGGCAACAGCGCCAAGCAGATAGCCGATATAGTTGGCGGAAGCGATGAAGCCTGCATCGGCGGCGTTGAAGCCGAGAGCGGCCATCATGCCCGGCAGGATCGGCGTGTAGATGAAACGGCCAATGCCCATTGCGGAGGCCATGGCGAGAAAACCGCCCAGCGCATAACCGAGCGCCGTCTTGTGTTGAGCGGAGTTGGGGGAGGATGACATGGAAACTGCGGTGCCGGAGGAGAACGGGGTCATGCGCGGCAAAATACGCCTCGAGCGCTGGCGTACAATTGAATTTTTCTGATGGCAGCGATCAAGGGCAGTAGGGCAGTAGGGCAGTAGGGCAGTAGGGCAGTAGGGCAGTAGGGCAGTAGAAGATTAGGGTCGTTGCGGTCGTGCGCAATTAAAACATACTGCCTTATTCCCCTACTCCCCTACTGCCCTCCTCTACCCCCCTCACCACCGGCACGCTGTCCGGAACCCCGGAATGCAGGAAGTGCAGCAAGGTATCCTGCACCGATTCCAGCCGGTGCACGCAGTCGCGCCAGCCGAATGGAATTTCCTTCGGCACGGGCGGAACACGCTGCGGCGCCACGCCTTCCTCCAGCGAACAATTGGCGATGATGATCTGCAACGCCTCGCTAATCCATGGCGGCGGCGGAGCTTCCTTCTTGCGCAGCGCATTACCAAGCGCTTCGCCGAACAGCAGCGCCGACGCATAAAGACGAATGCCGCGACGGTCATAACGTCCGGCCATTTCGGTCACTTCGCGCGCGGCGAGCCGCCCCCGCAACGACCAGCGCGCATTGCTGCGGGCAAGCGCGATACCGTCACCGAGCGCAATGACAGCGCGATGGGCGGAGGTGAACTGGTTGATGGCATTTTGCGCCCGCACCAGGTCTTCTTTATCGAGCGCGATAGCTGCCTGTTTCAGCCCGTTGGCCAGCCGGTCCAGCAGGACCCGCGCCGCCCGGTCGATAAGCCGCACCGGGTCCGGCGTGAGCAAGATCTGGCTGAACAGAAGCCCGACTCCAGCCCCCACCAGAACATCGATCAGCCGCGTCACGCCCGCCACCTGCGGCCCCATGGCCAGAACCAGAATAGCCGAAACACCGGACTGGATGGCAATCGCCGGCGCCATGCCGAACGAGGTGGCTAGCACCATGGCGATGAAGGTAACCACCGCCATGTGTACAACGGGAACGGTTTCGGGCAGCAATAGCGACAGTTCTCCGATCACCACGCCTGTCGTCACGCCGACCATGACCCCGACGCCCTGCTTGCCGTGGTGGGGAAAATTAGGCGCAAGGCAGATCACCGCCGTGACCATGGCAAAGACCGGCTTTGGCTGGCCGAGAAGCCATTGGCAGATCAGCCACGCCACAGCGCCACCAATGCAAGCAATCAGCGCATCGCGCCAGCTCACCGACCATTGCTGAACAACCTTGTTCACGCGCTGATGCATGGGGGTTTTCTCCGCTTGGGCAGGCCTATCCGCAGATATTTATGGCAGAAGCCCGGCAGCTCAAGCCTTGAAGAACGCCTCATACTGATCCGGCTTGAAACCGACCGTCAGCACGCCATCCTTGTCGAGCACCGGACGCTTGACCATGGAAGGCTGTTCCAGCATCAGCGCCCGCGCCTTGGCGGCATCGACATTCTGGCGCACCTCTTCCGGCAATTTGCGGAAGGTCGTGCCGGCGCGGTTCAAAAGCTGTTCCCATGCCACCGTTTTCAGGAAACGGTCGAGCGTTGCCGCATCGAGCCCTTCCTTCTTGTAATCGTGAAAACCATAGTCGATGCCATGGTCCTCAAGCCATGTGCGCGCCTTCTTCATGGTGTCGCAGTTTTTGATACCGTAGATGGTCACGCTCATGGTCGACTCCTTCAATCCTTTGCGCGATCAAAGGCCAATATGCGTTTTGGTTCAACCCCTTATGTCGGCCTATCGCGCATCGTGAAAGATTATGCCCAGCGTATGTCGCATACCGGAGCGGATCCGGCTGACCCCGTGCCGCATCTTGACCCGGTAGTCGCCGCGCGTGCCCTGCACCGGGCGGTCATTGACGGCGAAGATCACCGCGTCGCCCTGTTCAAGCGGCACCACCTCGGCCCTGCTCTGCATGCGCGGGCGTTGTTCGGTGAGCACGAATTCGCCACCCGAAAAATCCTTCCCCGGTTTCGACAGGAGGATAGCCACCTGCAACGGAAAGGCGATGTCGCCATAAAGGTCCTGATGCAGACAATTATAATCCCCCTCGCCATATTGCAGGAGAAGTGGTGTCGGGCGTAACTGACCGGCTGCGTGGCAGCGTTCCAGAAAGGCGTCATGGCTTGGCGGGTAACGGGTGTCGCCGCCCATTCTCCGGCTCCACGCATTGGCGACGGGCGCGAGCTGCGAATAGAGGCTGGCGCGCAGACCCGCAATTAAGGCAGGCAGCGGATAAGCGTAATATTCGTATTCGCCGCGTCCAAAACCGTGCCGCGCCATGGAAATGGTGGTGCGAAATGCGGCAGAATCATGCCATTTCGTGGCAAAATTGTGACATTCGCTCTCCGTGAGGAGTTTCGGGAGAATGGCCGCACCGAATGCGTCGAGTTCGGCACCGATCTTCTCCCAGTCATAGGCGGCGACTTTTGCCGCCGCCTTTTCCACGTCGCCGCTCATGCTTAACGCTCCCGCTTCAGGAGGTCACGCTTGCGCTCGACACCCCAGCGATAGCCGGACAGCCCACCATCATTGCGCACGACACGATGGCATGGCACCGCGACAGCGATCTTGTTGGCGGCGCAGGCCTGCGCAACCGCGCGAACCGCCTTCGGCGCGCCGATCCGCTCGGCAATATCCGTATAGCTTGCCGTTTTTCCTGCCGGAATTTCCCGCAAGGCCTGCCAGACGCGCTGCTGGAACGCCGTGCCCCGCAGATCGAGCGGCAAGTCGAGACCGATGCCCGGCGCTTCGACAAAGCCGACCACCTGCGCGATCATGTCTTCGAAATCGCGGTCGGCCCCGATGAGATTGGCTTTCGGAAAACGCTTTTCCAGATCGCGGATCAGTTCTTCCGGGTCGTCGCCCATCAAAATGGCGCAGACGCCCTTGTCGCTGACCGCCGCCAGCACGGCGCCAAGCGCTGATTGACCGATGGCGAAACGAATATCGGCATCTTTGCCGCCCTGCCGGTAAGCCTTTGGCGTCATTCCGAGAATCCGGTCCGCGGCTTCATAGAAGCGGCTGCTGGAATTGTAACCGGCATCGTAGATCGCATCGGTGACGCGGATTTGCGGTGCGTCGAGCGCCACCCGCATTTTCCTCGCACGATGCGCATCAGCGTAGGCCTTGGGCGTCAGCCCGGTGAAGGCTTTGAAAATGCGATGGAAATGCGCCGGGCTGGTCTTCACCGCATCCGCGATTTCTTCCAGAGACGGTACTTCTTCCGCCGCCTCGATATAGCGGCCGGCAGCGGCCACGATTTCGGCGTGGCGCGCATTGTTCTGCGTTGCGAGCGTTTCGGTCAGATGCGGCTTGCAGCGCAGGCAGGGGCGAAAGCCTGCCCGTTCCGCATCCTCGCAGCGGTCGAAAAACTGCACATTTTCGCGCTTTCCCCGCCGCGACGGGCAGGACGGGCGGCAATAAACGCCCGTTGTGCGCACGGCATAAACGAAGGCTCCGTCCGACGCCTTGTCGCGTCCGAGCACCTTCTGCCAGCGGCTTTCATCGGGATCATGCTTTGCGAGGGTCATAAGGTTCATGTCCGTGTTCCTTCCTTATATGAACCAGACATAGAACCTTACAAGGGCGCTCACACTCCGCTGCTTGCTTTCAAATTCGCATCAGGCTTTGCGCGCATCCGCGATGGCCGCGATCAGTTCCTGTTCCTTCATCACGCCGCCATAGAGCTTGGTGCCGATGACGAAAGACGGGGTGCCGCTGAAATTGAACGCTTCGCCCTGATTCATGTTGCGCTCAAGAATGCCATTGATCCGCTTGGAATCAGCCTTATAGGCCGCTTCAAGCTTGGCGGCGTCAAGACCGCCCTTCTTCAAGGCTGCATGGACCTGTTCCTTGGTCAGACGGCCCGGCGTGGCCATCAGCGCTTCCATGGCCTTCACGTAATTGCCGGATTTTTCCGCCGCCAGAACAAGCCGCGCCGCATAGGCCGAAGTGTCGCCGAAAATGATCCAGTCCTTCAGAACCAGCCGCACATTGCCGTCATCCTTGACGACGCGTATCAGTTCACCATGGCCCTTTTTGCAATAAGGGCATTGATAGTCGAAATATTCGACGATGGTGACATTGCCATGCGGATTACCGAGAACCGGGATTTCCTTGTCGTAGAGAACCTCGGCCACGGTCGGAACGGCCTGTGCCAGACCTCGCACGCCGGAAAACCCAAGCGTCGCAATGGTTCCGGCTGAAGCAGCCAGCATCTGACGGCGGTTTATCATGAACTCACTCCCATGCCGGATTGGGACTTGTCGAGCACCACGACGCGGGCACCGGTTGGCGCGCGCTTGTAGAGATCGAGAATGTCCTGATTGAAAAGACGGATACAGCCCGAAGACGCGGCCTTGCCGACCGACCACGGTTCATTGGTGCCATGGATGCGGTAGAGCGTGTCCCTGCCGTCGCGATAGAGATAGAGCGCGCGGGCCCCGAGCGGATTGCGGATGCCGCCCTCCAGACCATTGGCATATTTCGCATAGTGGTCGGGATTGCGTTTGATCATATTGGCGGTCGGGGTCCAGCGCGGCCATTGCGATTTATAGGCGACCCTGGCTTCGCCCTTGAAGGTCAGCCCGGCGCGACCGACACCGACCGAATAGCGCATGGCCTTGCCACCCGGCTGCACGAGATAAAGATAGCGTGCATAGGGATCGACAATGATGGTGCCGACCGGATGATCGGTCGCATAATCAACCTGCTTGCGCAGGTTGCGCTCGGCAATCTTGTTCACGTCGAGCGCGGGAATGAAGTTCTTGCCGTCGGTGACAGCACCATACATCACTTCATATTCGCTGCGCGCCGTCTGCACTTCCGGTTCCGCAACCGCTGCGACTTCCACCGGCTCCGGTTCTGCCACCACCGGCTGAACCACGGGCGCGGGCATGACGACCGCGACCGGCTGCTCGGCGGACGTGGTCGTGCAGGCGGCTGCGGCCAGCGGCAGCACAGCCATGGCGGCCATGCGCAACAACCGCACGGCGATGCGGTATCTATCGTCCCCGCGTTTCATAATTGTCCAAGCCCCCAGTATCATCTTCAATCCTTGTTTCTGCAATTAGAGCTTGCTCCAAAAGTCGCCCTGTGTGGCTGCAAATTGCAATTTTCTGCGTTCCGGTGCTCACGTACCTTTAAGTACGCTCCGCTCCGGTACTCGAAAATCACCATTTTCGCACACACATGCCGCTTTTTGCTTCAGGCTCTTACATCCGGCCATCGGTGGTGAGACCGACCGACCGGGCAATGGTGGCGGACGTGACATCGCCCACCAGTCTCGTCCCCTCCCGCTCGCGGCTTGCCTTGTCGAAGAAAATCATCGTCGGCGGGCCAGCCACTTTCAGCTTCGCCATCAGGTCGGCATTGCCACTAGTGAGATCGGAAATATCAGCCTTGATGAGCTGATAGCCGTTCAGGCTTTTCTTCACATCGGCATCCGGCAACACGCGCTTTTCCACGGTGGAGCAACTCACGCACCAATCCGCCGTGAAATAGATCAGCGTCGGGCGCGAGCCTTCCACTGTCGCAAGCTTCTCCTGAAGGGAAGAAACCGTATCGACCGGCGCGAATCGCAGCTCGGCCCCACTCTGGTTGTCGCCACGGTTAGCGAATGCGGCCAGCGGTTGCAACGGATCTCTGCCGCCAGAGGCAAGGCCGAGCACCAGGATGGTTGCGTAGACGAAGGCCGCCGCGCCAATCGTGCGGGCCACAACGCTATGCCCCGGCACTTTGAGGAAGGCAAAACTTGCCACGCCGAACAACAGCATAGCCCAAAGCGCCATATCCACACCCGAAGGCAGAAGCGGTGCGGCCATGAAGATGGCGGTGGCCAGAAAACCGAAGCCGAAAATCTGCTTCACGGTTTCCATCCATGCGCCTGCGCGTGGCAGCGTGCCCGCGCCAAGGGTCGCGAAAGCGATCAGCGGCAAGCCATTGCCGATACCGAGCGCGAAGAGTGCCCCCGCACCGAGCGCCACATTGGCCGTCTGTGCAACATAGAGAAGCGCGCCCGCCAGCGGCGCGGTCACGCAAGGGCCGACAATCAGTACCGACGAAAAGCCGAGCACGGCGGCGGAGCGCTTCGACCCGGTCCGCTGGCCGGTCTGCGCGGAAACCGCGCTCACCCACCGACTTGGAAGCTGGATCTGGAACAGGCCGAACATGGATACGGCCAGCAAGGTGAACAGCGCCGCCAGAGCAAGTGCCGTCCATTTCGATTGCAAGACCATTTGCAGGTTCTGCCCCGACCAGCCAGCAACTGCCCCCACCAGCGCAAAGCCCAGAGCCAGACTGACCACATAGATGGAGGAGAGGACGAAGCCGCGCTTTGCCGTCAGCTTTTCGCCTTCGCGCGCCAGTGTTCCGGCAACGATGGGATAGATCGGGAAGACACAAGGCGTGAAGGCCAGCAGAACGCCAAAAGCGAGAAAGGCTGCGATGACAAAGCCCGTGCCGCCCTCAGCGAGCAGGTTTTCGACCAGGCCCTTTTCAGGCGCGAGCGCAAAAGCCTTGCTTTGTGCGGCGGGAGCCGACGCTTGTGTGAAGGTGGAACTCTGCGCGAATGATTTCGCCAGATTTCCCATCTGGCTTGAAACCGCCAGCGTCACCGGATCGACCGTCCGCGTTTCAGGCCGGTAGCAGATGCCGTCTTCCTGACAGCCCTGATAGGTGATTTCCACCGGCGCGGTTCGCGCGTTCACGCTGGCGCTCGCATGGCGATAATAGACTTCGAGCCTGCCGAAATTCGGATCGTCCTTGGCAATGCCGGGCTGCGTATCGACCTCAAGCACATTGCCCTTGTCGTCCTTTGCGGCAATATGATCGCGATAGAGATAATAGCCTTCGGCAATGGTCCAGCCGAGCACAAGGCGTCCATCGGCATCCCTGGTCACGCCCAGCCGAAACGCTTCGTTCACCGGCAAGGGGCCAGCGGCAAAGGCCGACGAGAACGCTGTGAAGATCAAAAGAGCGAAACTCAAAAGGCTCGCAGAAAGACGCATTCCGGTTTTCCGAACTGATTCGTAGAAAATTGATTATGCTGTAAAAGGCGAATGACGCCGCCACCTTAAGGCAGCCTTAAGCTGGGATGGCCAGAAGCCGGGCTGATTTAAAACGACAACAAGGCGAAAACAGGAAGACCAATGCGCATTCTGGTGGTTGAAGACGATGCAATCCTGCTCGACGGGCTGTCCGTCGGTCTTGGCATTGCCGGTTTCACCGTGGATGCGGTCTCGACCTGTGGCGATGCGGAAGCAGCCCTTGCCGCGCAGAATTACAATGCCGTGGTGCTCGATCTCATGCTGCCGGACGGGTCCGGCCTCGACATTCTCAAAACCATGCGGCGCGGACGCGATGATACGCCGGTGCTGCTTTTGACCGCCCGCGATCAGGTGCCGGAGCGCATTGCCGGTCTCGATGCCGGTGCGGATGATTATGTCGGCAAACCGTTCGACCTGCATGAGCTGGCCGCCCGGGTGCGCGCCATCGCGCGGCGCGGGACTGGTCGCGCAAACGCGGTGCTCGAATGGCGCGGCGTCGAGCTTGATCCGGCGGAAATGTCGGCACGCTTCAAGGGCGAACCGCTGCGGCTGACGCGGCGCGAATTCTCGATCCTGCGCGCGCTGATGGAGCGCCCCAATGCGACGCTTTCCAAATCATCGCTGGAAGAAGCGCTTTATGGCTGGCAGGAGGAAGTGGAGAGCAATGCGGTGGAGGTCCATGTCCATCACCTGCGGTCCAAGCTCGGCTCCGATTTCATCGAGACGGTGCGCGGTGTCGGCTATCGTCTGGCGGGGGCCTGCGCATGAATTCGATCCGTGGCCGTCTGACCGGCATTCTGATTGGCGTGACCTGCCTTGTCTGGCTGGTTGCCGTGGTGTGGATTCACACCACCACCCAGGCCCAGCTGGAAAAGGTTCTGGATGCGCGCCTGATGGAAGCCGCGCGCATGGTCAATTCGCTTTTGAGCGATCATCGCGTGGAAGTCGGCCCTGATGGCGATGGCGGCCAGCTTTCGCTCAAACCCATGCCGGAGTTTTCCGACTATGACCGGCAGCTTTTCTGCCAGATCTGGGCGCTGGACGGCAAGCTGGTCGGGCGCTCGGAAAGCGCGCCAGTAACGCGGCTGACCAGCGTGGCAAACGGCTTTTCCAACACGGTTGTCGCAGGCGAGCGCTGGCGGGCGTTTGCGGTTGAAAATACGCAGCTCGGTCTGCGCGTGATGGTGGGCGACAGTCTCTATGTCCGCGAAAGGCTGGTCCGCAATGTGGTGACGGGGTTGGCCGTGCCCGCCCTTCTGGTGCTGCCGCTGCTGGCGGGCATGATCTGGCTTTGTGTGCGGCGCGGGCTCAATCCGTTGAGCAGCCTTGCCGCCGTGCTGTCGAAGCGGCAGGCGCAGGATTTGCGCCCGTTGCCGGAAGAAAACCTTCCCAGGGAAATTGCCCCGGCGGTAACCGCGCTAAACGGGCTGTTCCACCGCGTCGAGGAAGCGCGCGAGCGCGAGCGCAACTTCGCGATCTTCGCCGCCCATGAGCTGAAGACGCCGCTCGCCGGTCTGAAGACGCAGGCGCAGATCGCCGAAAGCGCAAAGGACGAAGCCGTGCGCGCCAATGCGGTGCGCCAGATCGCAGCCGGTGTGGACCGCACCAGCAGGCTGGTCGGTCAGCTGCTCGATCTCGCGGCGCTTGAAACGTCCGACGAAACCGAAACGCCGACACCGGAACCGGCCTGCAAGCTTTTGCACACCATCGCCACCGATATGCGGATGCTCGGTGCACAGCGCGGCGTCGCCATCGAATTGCTGGAGGGGATGCCGCTCGTGCAGATGCCGTTCCCACATCTCTTCACGCTTGCCGCGCGCAACCTGATCGAAAACGCGGTGCTGCATTCCCCGGTGGATGGTTTGGTGCGCTGCGGCTTTACCGTCACGGACAGCCGCCTCACCCTCACCGTCGAAGACAGCGGCCCCGGCATTCCCGATACTGAAATGCCGCATGTCACCGAACGCTTCTTCCGCGGCAAGCACCGTCAGGACAATGGCAGCGGCCTTGGCCTTGCCATTGTGCAAATGGCGGTGACGCGGATGGGAGGCAGTTTTGCTCTGGTGAACCGTCCCGAGGGCGGTCTTCGCGCCACGCTGACCGTGCCGGTGACATAGGCTCCGGGACCACTTCCCTCCCTAGAAAATCGTCGTTGATTAGGATCAATGACAGCACGCCGCCCAGCGCCGATAGACATCCTGTCGCTACAACTGCCCCTGAAGGGCGGTCTTCGTTACGCGCTGCGAGGGGATTTCATGAACTACGCCGCTGGAACAGTCCTATCCGGTCTGGGAGCGCTTTTTGCCGTGCTCCTGGCCGGATTTTCCCATGACGAGCTGTTCAGAACCCATATGTGGATTCTGTTCGTCGTGCTCGCCATTTTCACCATTCTTCTGTTGCGTAACGCCGATTACGGTCTGACGCCGAAAAAGACGGATCAATCCGTCTATATGGACGGTCCGATCCGCTACGGCCTGATTGCCACGGTGTTCTGGGGCGTTGTCGGCTTCCTCGTCGGCGTCGTTATCGCAGCCCAGCTGGCTTTCCCGGATCTCAATCTGGAACCATGGCTGAACTTCGGTCGCGTGCGCCCGCTGCACACTTCCGCCGTCATCTTCGCCTTTTGCGGCACCGCGCTCATCACCACATCCTTCTATGTGGTGCAGCGCACTTGCCGTGCCCGCCTGTTCGGCGGCGATCTGGCCTGGTTCGTGTTCTGGGGCTACCAGCTATTCATCGTCATGGCCGCCACCGGCTATCTGCTCGGCATCACGCAGAGCCGCGAATATGCCGAGCCTGAATGGTATGTCGACATCTGGCTGACCATCGTCTGGGTCGCCTATCTGGTGGTGTTCCTCGGCACGGTCCTGAAGCGTAAGGAACCGCATATCTATGTGGCCAACTGGTTCTTCCTCGGCTTCATCATCACCATCGCCATGCTGCACATCGTGAATAACCTTGCCGTGCCGGTCTCCTTCCTTGGCACCAAGAGCTATTCCGCCTTCTCGGGCGTGCAGGATGCGTTGACGCAATGGTGGTACGGCCACAATGCCGTCGGCTTCTTCCTCACCACCTCGTTCCTCGGCATGATGTATTACTTCGTGCCGAAGCAGGCGAACCGTCCGGTCTATTCCTACCGCCTGTCGATCATCCATTTCTGGTCGCTGATCTTCCTCTATATCTGGGCCGGTCCGCACCATCTGCACTATACCGCACTGCCCGACTGGGCGCAGACGCTCGGCATGGTGTTCTCGATCATGCTGTGGATGCCCTCCTGGGGCGGCATGATCAACGGCCTGATGACGCTGTCGGGCGCATGGGACAAGATCCGCACCGATCCGATCATCCGCATGATGGTGGCTGCCATCGCCTTCTACGGCATGGCGACCTTCGAAGGTCCGCTGATGTCGATCAAGGCCGTCAATTCTCTGTCGCATTATACCGACTGGACCATCGGTCACGTTCATTCCGGCGCGCTTGGCTGGAACGGCATGATCACCTTCGGCGCGATCTATTATCTGGCTCCGAAGCTGTGGAACCGCGAACGCCTCTACTCAGTGCGCATGGTCAACTGGCACTTCTGGCTCGCCATTCTCGGCATCGTGCTCTACGCCGCCGCCATGTGGGTTGCGGGTATCCAGCAGGGCCTGATGTGGCGCGAGTACGACGATCAGGGTTTCCTCGTCTATTCCTTCGCAGAAACGGTCGCCGCGATGTTCCCTTACTACGTCATCCGCATGACCGGCGGCCTGCTCTACCTCACGGGCGGTCTCGTCATGGCCTGGAACGTCTATCAGACCATTCGCGGAAACCTGCGCGATGAGGCGCCGATTGCCGGCGCAACCCCGGCCAAGCCGGCATCAGCGATGCAGCCTGCGGAATAAGGATCGAACACACATGTCCTTTCTGAAAAAACACGCCGTAATCGAAAAGAACGCAACGCTGCTGCTGGTTGGATCGCTGACCGTGGTGCTGATTGGCGGCATCGTGGAAATCGCGCCGCTGTTCTATCTCGAAAACACCATCGAGAAGGTGGAAGGGATGCGTCCCTATTCACCGCTGGAGCTTGCGGGGCGCAATATCTATGTGCGCGAGGGCTGCTATCTGTGCCACAGCCAGATGATCCGCCCCTTCCGCGACGAGGTGGAACGCTACGGGCATTACAGCCTTGCGGCGGAATCCATGTATGACCATTCGTTCCAGTGGGGCTCCAAGCGCACGGGGCCGGACCTCGCCCGCGTCGGGGGCCGTTATTCCAACGAATGGCATGTCCAGCATCTGATCCGCCCGCGCGATGTGGTGCCGGAATCGGTCATGCCGAGCTATGGCTTCCTGAAGGATACGCCGCTCAGCGCCAACAACATTGCCGCCGATCTCAAGGCCAATGTGGCGGTGGGCGTGCCCTATACGCAGGACATGATCGACAATGCGCTGGACGACCTGAAGGCGCAGGCCGATCCCGAAGCCGACACATCCGGCGTCGAGGGGCGTTATCCCAAGGCCAAGCTCGGCGATTTCGACGGCAATCCGGCTGCGGTGACGGAGATGGATGCGCTGGTCGCCTATCTGCAGATGCTCGGCACGCTGGTCGATTTCTCGACCTACGATCAATCCCCCAAAGCGCGATAGGAGCTTCCCATGGATTACAACGCCATGCGCCACTTCGCCGACAGCTGGGGCCTGCTCGGCATGACGGTCTTCTTCGTTATCACCGTCTTCTATGTCTTCCGTCCCGGCAGCAAGAAGATCGCCGACGAGGTGAAAGCCATTCCGTTCAAGGATGACGCAAATGACTGATAAGCATATCGACGACGTCAGCGGTGTTTCGACCACCGGCCATGAATGGGACGGCATCCGCGAACTCGACAATCCGATGCCGCGCTGGTGGCTGTGGACCTTCTACGCCACCATCGTTTTCGCCATCGGCTACACAATCGCCTACCCGGCATGGCCGCTGATTTCCAGCTCGACTGCGGGGCTGACCCAATGGTCGAGCCGCGGCGCGCTGCAGGAAGACATGCGCCAGGTGGCGGCGGAAAAGCAGGGCATTCTCGACCAGATCAAGGCCAAGGATGTGCACGAGATTCTGGCCGATGAAAATCTGCGCCAGTTCGCCGTTGCTGGTGGTGCTGCCGCCTTCCGCGTCAATTGCGTGCAGTGCCACGGCTCCGGCGCGCAAGGGGCGCCCGGCTATCCTAACCTCAATGACGATGACTGGCTGTGGGGCGGCTCCATCGACGAAATCCTGACGACCATCCGTCATGGCGTCCGTTCCAAGGACGACGCGGATACCCGCACGTCCGAAATGCCAGCCTATGCGGACATTCTGGAACCGCAGCAAATCCGCGATGTCGCGGCCTATGTGGTGAGCCTGACCGGCACACCGCATGACCCGTCGAAGGTCCCGGCAGGCCAGAAGGTCTTCTCGGAAAACTGCGCCGTCTGCCACGGCGCAGACGCCAAGGGCAGCCGCGAATTCGGCGCGCCGAACCTGACCGATGCGATCTGGTTCTACGGTTCCGGCGAAGACGCAATCATCCGTCAGGTCTCGCATCCCAAACACGGTGTGATGCCCGCATGGGAACCGCGCCTCGGCGACACAACCGTCAAGCAGCTGGCGATATTCGTCCATTCGCTGGGCGGGGGTGAGTGAAACGCCCGGCTTTGCCGGGTGTTTCAAGGCAATAGGGCAATAAGGCAGTAAGGCAATAAGGGAATGAGGAAGTAGGAAGCGTATCGTTTCGCGTTGTCGCCAAAACATACTGCCCTATTGCCCTACTGCCTTACTGCCCTCTCCTTCCCCCAAGGAGCATAAAATGTCAGAGCAAGTCGAACGTATCGACGTTCAGGCAGTGAATTCCCCCAAGACGCGGCAGTCGCTTTACGCGGCGCGGGTCAAGATTTTTCCGAAGCGCGTTCGAGGTGAGTTCCGGCGCTTCAAATGGCTCGTCATGCTCATCACGCTGGGCATCTACTATCTGACGCCATGGCTGCGCTGGGATCGCGGGCCTTATGCGCCGGATCAGGCGGTGCTGGTCGACCTCGCCAACCGCCGCTTCTATTTCTTCTTCATCGAAATCTGGCCACAGGAATTCTATTATGTCGCGGGCCTGCTCATCATGGCGGGCCTCGGCCTGTTTCTGGTCACCTCCGTCGCGGGCCGCGCATGGTGCGGCTATACCTGCCCGCAGACTGTCTGGGTCGATCTCTATCTCGTGGTGGAACGCGCCATCGAAGGCGACCGCAACGCCCGCATGAAGCTCGACAAGGGGCCGTGGACCTTCGACAAAGTCTGGAAGCGGGTGACGAAACATTCGGTCTGGCTCCTGATCGGCGTTCTGACCGGCGGCGCGTGGATTTTCTACTTCGCCGATGCGCCAAGCCTGCTGCTAGATTTCCTGACCGGACAGGCAGCGCCCGTCGCCTATTTCACCGTCGCCATCCTCACCGCCACCACCTATACGCTGGGCGGGCTGATGCGCGAGCAGGTCTGCACCTATATGTGCCCGTGGCCGCGCATTCAGGCCGCGATGCTCGACGAGAATTCGCTGACCGTGACCTATAATGACTGGCGCGGCGAGCCGCGTTCGCGCCATGCCAAGAAGGCAATCGCCACTGGCGAATCCGTCGGCGACTGCGTGGATTGCAATGCCTGTGTGGCCGCCTGCCCGATGGGCATCGACATTCGCGACGGCCAGCAACTGGAATGCATCACCTGCGCATTGTGCATCGATGCCTGCAATTCGGTGATGGACAAGATCGGCAAGGCGCGCGGTCTCATCTCCTATGCGACGCTGGCCGATTACAACGCCAATATGGCGCTGGCGACCGGCAACGGAACGATGCCCATCACCCCGGCGCGGGTTTATGATGCTCCCAATGTGCTCTCCGATAAGGTACAGAACCTTTCATGGGGCAAAGTGCTGCGTCCGCGCAGCCTGTTCTATTTGATCGTCTGGGCGCTGATCGGCCTCACGCTGGTCATTTCGCTGTCGATGCGCCAGCGCATCGGCATCAATGTTCTGCACGACCGTAACCCGCAATATGTGCTTCTGTCGGACGGCTCGATCCGCAACGGTTACACGGTCAAGCTTCTCAACATGATCCCGACGCCGCGCACCTTCCGCTTGTCCATCGAAGGACTGCCCGGCGCGACCCTGACCGTGCAGGACGAGACGGCAGACGCAGACGGCAATTATGCCGTGCCCGTCGAACCCGACCGGCTGAAGACATTGCGCGTCTTTGTGACCCTGCCGCGCAGTGCCATCAGCGATCACCGCAAGGATTACGAAATCGAAGTGCGCGACGCGGACGGCGCTGAACACGCCCGCTACAAGGCAAGCTTCATGGCTCCGGAGGGACGATAATGTCGGCAGAAACCAAGACTGCATCCGCAAATTCGTCGGGCACATTCACCGGCTGGCATATGCTGGGCATCATGGTGGCGTTTTTCGGGGTGATCATCGCCGTCAATGTGACCATGGCCTATTTCGCCATTCACAGCTGGAGCGGGCTGGTCGTCGCCAATTCCTATGTCGCAAGCCAGGAATTCAACGAAAAGGCCCAGACCGGCAAGGAACAGGCAGCCCTCAACTGGCAGTCGACGCCTGCCTATGCCAGGGGTGTCTTTACCTGGCGGCTCACCGACCACGACGGCAAGCCGGTTGCGTTGAGCGGCGGAACGGTGGAGTTCAAGCGTCCCGTTGGCGATGTGAACGATACCAGGGCAGCACTTGCCACCCGGGAAGCGGGCGTGCTCGGCGCAAACATTGACCTCGCCGATGGCGCCTGGGTCATGGAAATCAACGCCGATGCCGGTCTGGAAGACCCCTATCGCCATATCCTCCGCGTTCTGATCAAGGACGGGAAGCTGTTATGAGCTGCTGCGTCGAGAATGCACAGATTGCGACGGTCATCCAGAGTGTTTCGCCGGATGAGATGCAGCTTGCCAGCCGCACGCTGGGCGACGGGCTGCGCCAGCTCGACCTGTCGGTGCCGGGCGTTCACTGCGGATTGTGCATCAAGACGATCGAAGACGCGCTGGGGCAGATCGCAGGCGTTGCCTATGTGCGCGTCAACCTCACGGCGCGCCGCGTCGCGATCCGCTGGAAGGACGGCGAAACGCCGCCCAATGTCGTCGATCCGCTGCGTCGCCTCGGTTATGAAGCGCATATTTTCGACATGACGCAGGAGAAGGATCCCGCCTTCACGCGCCTGCTGATCGCGCTTGGCGTTGCGGCTTTCGCCTCCAGCAATGTCATGCTGCTTTCCGTGGCCGTCTGGTCGGGTGCGGATGCAGCAACCCGCGACCTGTTCCACTGGGTCTCCGGTCTGATCGCCCTGCCGACGCTGATCTTCTCGGGCCGCATCTTCTATGTTTCCGCATGGAATGCGCTGCGCAACAGGCGGGTAAACATGGATGTGCCAATTGCGCTCGCCATCTCGCTCGCCTTTGCGATGAGCATCTATGAGACCATGAACCATGGTCATCACGCCTATTTCGATGCCTCGGTGACGCTGCTGTTCTTCCTGCTGATCGGTCGCACGCTCGACTATATGATGCGCGCCCGCGCCCGGTCCGCCGTGCGCGGTCTGGCGCAGCTTGGCAGTCGCGGCGCGGTGGTGATCGGCGATAATGGCGAGCGGAACTATCTGCCCGTCAATGAAATCCGCCCCGGTATGCGCATCATTCTGGCGGCGGGCGAGCGCGTGCCGGTGGATGCCAGAATTGAGGAAGGCCGCTCCGAACTCGATTGCGCCATTGCATCCGGCGAAAGCGATGCGGTGCCGGTCGGCCCCGGTTCGGATATTCGCGCCGGTACGCTGAACCTCTCCACGCCGCTCATCATCCGGGCAACGGCGGAAGCAAAAGATTCCTTCCTTGCCGAAATGGTGCGCCTGATGGATGTGGCCGAAAGCGGTCGCGCCTATTATCGCCGCCTCGCCGACCGCGCCTCGGAACTTTATGTGCCGATGGTGCACACGATAGCCTTCCTCGCCTTCGCGGGCTGGATGGTCTATACCGGCGGTGACTGGTATCGCTCGATCTATATCGCCATCTGCACGCTCATCATCACCTGCCCCTGCGCGCTGGCGCTGGCCGTACCGATTGTGCAGGTGGTCGCGGCGCGCCGCCTGTTCGAGAACGGCATCATGATCAAGGACGGATCGGCCATGGAACGCATGGCCGAGATCGATACCGCGATCTTCGACAAGACAGGCACGCTGACGCTTGGCCAGCCGCGCCTGATCGGCCTTGAAAGCGTCAATGCGCGCTATCTCGAAATCGCCGCCGAACTGTCGCTCTATTCCCGCCATCCGCTGTCGCGGGCGCTGGCGCTATTTTCCGGTCAGGGGCCGATGAGCGCCTTCACCCGGATCGAGGAAATTCCGGGCTCGGGCATCGAGGCGGAAACCGACGGAAAGCTCTATCGTCTCGGCAAATCCGAATGGGTGGGCGGCATGGCCGATGCAACCGCCGCAAGCGGACCGGTAACGTGCCTTTCCATCGATGGTATGCTGGTCGAAACCTTCCTTTTCGAGGACAGCCCGCGCGAAGATGCCGCTGCCGCCATTGCCGCGCTGAAAAAGGACGGGCTGAAGCTTGGCATCATCTCCGGCGACCGGTTGCCCGCTGTCAGACAACTCGCGGATTATCTCGGCGTCGATGATTATCGCGGCGCGGTTCTGCCCGCCGACAAATCGCAGCTCGTGCAGGAATTTTCCGGCGAAGGCCGCAAGGTGCTGATGGTCGGCGACGGTCTCAACGATGCGCCCGCCCTCGTCGCAGCTCATGTTTCCATGGCTCCGGCAACCGCAGCCGATATCGGGCGCAATGCCGCCGACTTCGTGTTTCTGCGTGAGAGCCTCGCCGCCGTGCCGCTGGCCTTTGCGGTCTCGAAGGAGGCGGGCCGACTGATCAGCCAGAATTTCGCGCTGTCCATCGGCTATAATATCATCGCCGTGCCGATTGCGATTTTCGGCTATGTCACGCCGCTGGTGGCCGCACTTTCCATGTCGCTGTCGTCCATGGTGGTTGTCAGCAATGCGTTGCGGTTGAAAGCCGGAAAGCAGAAGCAGGAGGCGCAGACCCGAGCCGCGCCGGTTGCCGTCATCAAGGAAGCGCACAAATGAGCGGGCTTCTCTTTCTCATCCCCGTGGCGCTGCTGATGGGCGCGCTGGGGCTAGCCGCCTTTCTCTGGTCGCTGAAGAACGGCCAGTATGAAGACCTTGATGGCGCAGCTAATCGTATTCTGCTCGACGATGAAACTACCCCGTTATCAAAATCGCGCGCAGATCGTTGACATTGGTGCCGGTCGGCCCCGGTATGAACAGATCGCCGATAGCATCGAACGCCGTCCACGCATCGTTATTGTTGAGGCGCGCAGAACCGTCCTCGCCCGCCTTTTGCAGACGCGAAACCGTGCTGCCATCGGCAAAGGCACCGGCATTGTCTTCCGAGCCGTCGATCCCGTCCGTGTCGGCGGCCAGTGCATGAATATTGGCATAGCCGTCGATATCGAGCGCGAAGGACAGCAGGAATTCGCTGTTGCGCCCGCCTTTACCGCCCTTGCCGCGAATGGTGACGGTGGTTTCGCCGCCGGACAGGATGACCACCGGCTTTTTGAACGGGCGGTCGCGTTCGGCCACTTCACGGGCAATTGCCGCATGGACATGCGCCACTTCGCGCGACTCCCCTTCCATGGCGTCCGACAGGATCACCGCTTCAACACCGTGCCGGGCGGCCTCTTTTGCTGCCGCTTCCAGCGATACGGCGGCAGATGCAATCACCCGCACCTCGTTTTGCGCGAAAACCGCATCGTCCGGCTTTGGCGCATGCGCTTGTTCGCCGCGAATATGTGCAAGAGCAGCCTCCGGCAAATCCAGCCGGTAGCGTTCGATGATCTTCAGCGCATCGTCGCGGCTGGTGTTGTCCGGCACCGTCGGGCCGGAGGCCACAAAAGCCGGATTGTCGCCCGGAATATCCGAGACGACCAGCGAGAAGACCTTGGCCGGATGCGCGGCGGCGGCAAGACGTCCGCCCTTGATGGTCGAAAGATGCTTGCGCACCGCATTCATGGCCGAAATCGGCGCGCCCGACGCCAGCAAGGCCTCGTTGACGGCAATTTCGTCTTGGAGCGTCAGCCCTTCAGGCGGCGATGGCAGCAGCGCCGAGCCGCCGCCGGAAATCAGCGCCACCACGAGATCGTCTTCCGTCAGATCCGACACGGCATCGAACAGGCGCTGCGACGCCACAAGCCCGGCATCATCCGGAACCGGATGCGCCGCCTCGATGATCTCGATGCGTTCGCAAGGCGTGCCATAGCCATAGCGCGTCACCACGAGGCCTTCGAGCGGAGCGTCCCATGCTCTTTCGAAAGCCGCCGCCATCTGCGCCGAACCTTTGCCAGCGCCAATCACAATCGTTCGGCCCTTGGGCTTGGCGGGCAGGTTTGCCCGTATCACCAGTTCCGGATCGGCAGCGGCAACAGCCGCATCGAAAAGGCTGGTCAAAAACTTCTTCGGATCGGCGATGGCGCTGGGGGCAGTCATGAGATTCCCGATTTTGATTATGGGTTTGGCAGCACTATTTCGTGCCGCGCACATAAAATCAATGGAGCCGGCCATCTCCCTCCAGATAGCCAGCTCCACGCTCTCCCCTCCAGGAAAGGGTAATGCCCGAAGCTCAGGCGACCTCGTGATTGGCCATCCGTTCCAGCGCGCGCACCAGACCGGAATGGTCGAGCCCGTCATCGCCATGCGCCGCGCAGGAATTGAACAGTTCTTGCGCCGTGGCCGTGTTGGGCAGCGAGACGCCGAGAGCCTTCGCGCCCTGCAGCGCCAGATTGAGGTCTTTCTGATGCAGGGCGATGCGGAAACCCGGATTGAAGGTGCGGTTGATCATGCGCTCGCCATGCACTTCGAGAATGCGCGACGAGGCAAAGCCGCCCATCAGCGCTTCGCGCACCCTGGCCGGATCGGCCCCCGCTTTTGAGGCGAAGACCAGCGCTTCGGCAACCGCTTCGATGTTGAGCGCCACGATGATCTGATTGGCGACCTTGGTGGTCTGGCCATCGCCGCAATCACCGACCAGCGTGATGTTCTTGCCCATCAGCTTGAGAAGCGGCAGCACCGCATCGAAGCTTGCCTGCGCACCCCCCGCCATGATCGAGAGGCTGGCATTCTTCGCGCCGACCTCGCCGCCGGAAACCGGTGCGTCGATATATTCCGCCCCCGTGGCGCGGATTTTTTTCGCAAATTCCTTGGTCTCGATGGGCGAAATCGAACTCATGTCGATCAGCGTCTTGCCCTTGCCCAGACCTTCCGCCGCGCCGTTTTCCCCGAAAAGGACTTCGGCCACCTGTGGCGTATCCGGCAGCATGAGGATGGTCGTCTCGCACTCCGTGGCCACCGCCTTGGGCGTATCGAGAACCGTCAACCCCGCATCCAGCAGCTCCTTGTGCGGCGGCTGGCTATGCTTCGAAGTGAAAAGCTGGTGGCCCGCATTCTGCAAATGCTGCGCCATCGGCTTGCCCATGATACCCAGTCCGATAAAGCCGATCTTGGCCATTTCGCTTACTCCCTATTTTATTAAGCGCTAAGACGCTCGGCTTCGAATTGTTTGAACCAGTCAAGACCTTCCTCGGTCGTTGTCTTCGGCTTGTATTCACAGCCGATCCAGCCCTTGTAGCCCGCTGCCTTCAGCGCTTCGAAGACGTTCGGATAATGGATCTCGCCGGTGCCGGGCTCGTTGCGCCCCGGATTGTCGGCAAGCTGCACATGCGCAATCAGCGGCTTGTAACGCTCATAGGTGGCGACGAGTTCGCCACGCGTGCGCTGCTGGTGATAAAGGTCATACTGGATGAACAGGTTGTTACTGCCCACCTCGTCGATGATCGAAACCGCCTGTTCCACCGTGTTCAGATAGAAGCCCGGAATATCGTAATGGTTGATCGGCTCGATCAGCAGGCGAATGCCGTGCTTTCCCAGTTCTTTCGCGGCCAAACGCAGATTGCTGACAAAGGTTGATCGCAGCGCATCCGGGTCGATGCCCTGCGGCGCGATCCCGGCAAGGCAGTTGACCTGCGAACAGTTGAGCGTGGTGGCGTAATCGATGGCATCGGCCACACCGCGGCGAAATTCGTCGACACGATCCGGTAGAATCGCGATGCCGCGCTCGCCGCCCGCCCAGTTTCCGGCAGGGAGATTATGCAGCACCTGCGCCAGATTGTGACGGGTAAGCGCTGCTTTCAGCTCATGCCGGTTGAACTCATAGGGGAACAGATATTCGACGCCTGTAAACCCCGCCTTGGCGGCCAGCGCGAAGCGATCCATGAACGGCGCTTCGGTGAAAAGCATGGTGAGATTGGCTGCAAATCTTGGCATGTTCAATTCCTCCAATTCTAATCCAGCAATGCCGCAATCGCAGTCGGCGCATCTTCGCCGCGCTCGGCCAGTTCCTCGAACTCGACCACCTGATCGATGTCGGCTCCCATGGAAATATTCGTGACGCGTTCCAGAATGAATTCCATCACGACCGGCACCTGATGTTCCTGCATCAACGCCTTGGCCTGCTCGAAACTTTCTGCAAACTGGTTGGGGCTGCGCACCCGGATCGCCTTGCAGCCGAGGCCTTCGGCGACCGCCACATGGTCGACGCCATAGCCCTTCTCCGCATCGCCCGACGCGTTGATGTTGTCGAAGGCAAGGCTGACTTCGAAATCCATATTGAAACCGCGCTGCGCCTGACGGATCAGCCCGAGATAGGAATTGTTCACGACCACATGGATGTAGGGCAATTTGTGCTGCGCGCCGACCGCCAGTTCCTCGATCATGAACTGGAAGTCATAGTCGCCCGACAGCGCCACGATGGGCCGGTCGGGATCGGCGGCGCGGACACCCAGAGCCGCAGGCAGGGTCCAGCCGAGCGGGCCAGCCTGTCCGCAATTGATCCAGTTGCGCGGGCGATAGACATGCAGAAACTGCGCGCCCGCAATCTGGCTGAGGCCGATGGTGGTCACATAGCAGGTGTCGCGACCGAAAGCCTTGTTCATCTCCTCGTAAACCCGCTGGGGTTTCAGCGGCGTCTGGTCGAAATGGGTCTTGCGCAGCATGGTGCGCTTGCGGCCCTCGCATTCCTTCGCCCAGCCGGACCAGTCGCGCAGCTTGCCCGCCGCCTTCCATTCGGTCGCGACGTCGAGCAACTGCTTCAGCGCCTTGCCCGCATCGGACACGATGCCGAAATCCGGCGCAAAGACGCGCCCGATCTGCGTCGGTTCGATATCGACATGGATGAAAGTCCGATCCTTGCGATAAGTATCGACATTGCCGGTATGCCGGTTGGCCCAGCGATTGCCGATGCCGATGACCGCGTCGGAAGCCAGCAGATTGGCATTGCCATAACGGTGCGAGGTCTGGAGGCCGCACATGCCTGCCATCAGACGGTGATCGTCGGGGATGGCGCCCCAGCCCATCAGGGTCGGGATGACCGGAATGCCGGTGATCTCGGCGAATTCGACCAGAAGATCCGACGCATCGGCATTGATGATGCCGCCGCCCGCGACAATCAGCGGACGTTCCGCCGCGTTGAGCATGGCAATCGCCTTTTCGGCCTGCGCCCGCGTGGCGGCTGGCTTATAGGCTTCCATCGGTTGATAGGTATCGATGTCGAACTCGATTTCGGCCATCTGCACATCGATCGGCAGATCAATCAGCACCGGGCCGGGCCGACCCGACTTCATGATATGAAACGCCTTCTGGAAGACAAATGGCACCAGCGCCGGTTCCATGACCGTGACCGCCCATTTGGTGACGGGCGCTGCGATCTTTGCGATATCGACTGCCTGGAAATCTTCCTTGTCGAGACGCGCACGCGGGGCCTGCCCAGTGACGCAGAGGATCGGAATGGAATCGGCAGAAGCCGAATAGAGGCCGGTGATCATATCCGTGCCCGCCGGGCCGGAGGTGCCGATGCACAGGCCGATATTGCCGTGCTTTGCCCGTGTATAGCCCTCGGCCATATGCGAAGCGCCCTCGACGTGACGCGCCAGGATATGGCAGATCGAGCCGTGCGCTTTCATCGCCGAATACAATGGATTGATAGCCGCGCCCGGCACGCCGAAAGCGCAATTAATCCCTTCCCTCTCCAGCACAAGCACGGCTGCATCGACTGCACGCATTCTGGCCATGGCCAATCCTCCTATGGAAACATTCTCCATTTACAAATCCTATTTTCAAAAAATGGAAATGCATACCATTATATGGAAATAAAGATTTTCAACGGAATGGAGATAATCGGCGGCCCTTTTCGTGATCGCGGCGATAGGCTAGTGAGTGATCACAGCAGAATCGGAGACGGATGATGGAACAGGCCAAAGCAAAGCGGGGCCGCAAGGCGGCGGATAATGCCACGCCCTCATCCGTGCAGGTTCTGGACCGCAGCCTGAAGCTTCTGGCGCTGATCGCCGATAATGACGGTTCGACCCTGACGGACCTTGCTGACGCGAGCGGCATGGCCCCTTCGACAGTGCACCGTCTGTTATCCTCGCTCGCCAATCACGGCATGGTTTCCCACGATGTGGAAAGTGGCGACTGGACCATCGGCGTCAAGGCTTTCGAGATCGGCAATGCGTTTCGCCGTTTCCGCAAGCTCGGCACGCTGGCGCGCCCCTATCTGAAACAGCTTATGGAAACGAGCGGCGAGACCGCGAATATCGGCGTCGAGGATGACGGCGACGTCGTGTTCATCTCGCAGATTGAAAGTCACGCGCCGATGCGCGCCTTCTTTCGTCCGGGGCGGCGTGGACCGATCCACGCATCGGGCATTGGCAAGGCCATTCTGTCAACGTGGTCGGATGGCGAAATTGCACGCGCGCTTTCGGGAAAGGCGCTGCAGCATTTCACCCAGCGCACGCTCGATGGCCTGCCTGCGCTTTTGAAAGACATTCAGGCGACACGCATGCGCGGCTGGTCCATCGATGACGAGGAACACACGCTCGGCATGTGCTGCATCGCCGCTCCGATTTTCAACGAATATGGCGAGGGCATTGCAGGCATTTCCGTTTCCGGCCCCGCCGTGCGCCTGCCCAAGAAAAAGCTTGAAGAGCTTGGGCCGCTCATCCGCGCGACCGCCGATCAGCTGACCCGCGCCATTGGTGGCAAGCGCCCGGAAGAGCTCTGAGTATGAGAATTCGCGGTTAAAGTATTAATGCCGCTCTTTTCCCTCATCCTGAGGAGCTTTCCTGAGCTTGTCGAAGGAAAGCGTCTCGAAGGGCTGAGGGAATACGAACCAGCGCCTGCCCTCGTCCTTCGATCCTTCGACAGGCTCAGAATGATGCTTCGCTTCGCTCCGCACCTCAGGATGAGGGGGAAGCGAAGTGACGGATTAGGCGAAAATCGTCAGGCCACAACTGCCCTCTAGAGTTCCGCCTTGAGCGGTTTACCGGCAATATAAGTTTCGACAATGGCGCGGTCGTCACCGACCGTTTGCAGCAGGAACAGCTCCTGTTCCAGCGTCGCGCCTGCCGCCATGCGCAGACGCATCGGCGACGTGGCGGCTGAATCCAGCACCACGATATCGGCTTCCGTGCCTTCGTCCAGCGTGCCGATCTTGTCTTCCATCGACAGCGCGCGGGCATTGCCAAGCGTCATCATATAGAAGGACTGGAACGGGTTCAGACGCTGTTCGCGCAACTGCAAAATCTTGTAGCCCTCGTCCATGGTGCGCAGCATGGAGAAGCTTGTGCCGCCGCCGACATCGGTCGCCACAGCCGTGCGCACGCCCGACGCCTTCAGGCGATCACGGTCGAACAGGCCGGAACCCAGAAACAGGTTCGAGGTCGGGCAGAACACGGCCACCGAGCCGGTTTCCGCCATCACGCCCACTTCGCGTTCTTCCAGATGGATGGAATGGCCAAGCAGCGTCTTGTTTCCCAAAAGCCCGTAATGCTCGTAAATACCGAGATAATCCGGCGCATCGGGATAGAGCGACTTGGTGAAGGCGATTTCGTCGTGGTTCTCCGACAGGTGCGTCTGGATGAAACATTCGGGATGTTCACGGGCCAGCGCCTGACTGGCTTCGAGCTGTTCCGGGGTCGAGGTAATGGCGAAGCGTGGCGTGATCACATAGTCGAGGCGGTCCTTGCCATGCCAGCGCGCGATCAGTTCCTTGCTGTCGTCGTAACCGGATTGCGCCGTGTCACACAAAGCGGGCGGCGCGTTGCGGTCCATCATCACCTTGCCGCCCAGCATGCGCATGTTGCGATGCTGCGATGCACGGAAATAGGCGTCGACGCTCTGCGGATGCACCGAGCAATAAGCGACAGCGGTGGTGGTGCCATGGCGGATCAGCTCGTCCAGAAAGCGCTCGGCGATGAATTCCGCGTGCTGCTCATCGGCAAATTTCTGTTCGGCCACGAATGTATAGGTGTTGAGCCATTCCAGAAGATTGGCGGCATAGGACGCGACCACCTGGGTCTGCGGATAATGGATATGCGTATCGATGAAGCCCGGCAGGATCAGATGCGGGCGATGATCGGCCAGTTTCACATCGCTGCCCGCTTCCGCGCTTAACTCGGCGTAATCGCCGAGGCGCGCAATGCGTCCGTCTTCGACCAAAATGGCGCCATCTTCGATATAGCGATAGGAAGCGCTATCATTGAGACTTTGCGGCTCATCGCGAAAGGTCAGCACGCGGCCACGGATGAGAAGTCTGGTCATTGTTACTTTGCTCCAGCAGTAGCGGATTCATACCAGGAGGCGAGAAGCTGGCGCTCCTGATCGGTCACTCCGGTCACATTGGCGGGCGGCATGGCATGGGAGCGACCGGCCTGCAAATAGATTTCGCGCGCATGGGCGGCGATTTCCCGATCCGTTTCAAGCGTCACGCCCTTTGGCGGCGTGATCATGCCTTCCCAGCCGGGCTGCGCCGCGTGACACATGGCGCAGCGTCCCAAAACGGTATCCCGCACTTTGCCAAAGTGCGGGTCCGAAATGAAGCTTTCCTGCAAGGCCGAAACCTTCTGTTCTTCCGGCTGACCGGTCAGAATCTTCGGGGCCGTGGAAAGCCACATGATGATGATGAACAGGATGACCGTCACCAGCCAGGTCCAGGTCGGCTTGCCTTTACGGGCATGCTGGGTGTTGAACCAATGGCGGATGGTCACGCCCATCAGGAACACCAGCGATGCGATGATCCAGTTATACTGCGTGCCGAAAGCCAGCGGATTGTGGTTCGACAGCATCAGGAACAGAACCGGCAGCGTCAGATAGTTGTTATGCGTCGAGCGCTGCTTGGCGATCTTGCCGTATTTCGGATCTGGCTTGCGCCCGGCGATGAGATCAGCCACCACGATTTTCTGGTTCGGGATGATGATCATGAACACGTTGGCCGACATGATCGTCGCCGTGAAAGCGCCCAGATGCAGGAAGGCTGCGCGGCTCGTGAACAGATGCGTATAGCCCCAGGCCACGAACACCAGCACGACATAGAGCATGACCATCAAAAGCGTATCGCTCTTGCCCAGCATCAGCTTGCAGATGGTGTTATAGGCGACCCAGCCGAAGGCCAGCGAGCCGATGGAAATGGCGATGGCGACCGGAACAGACACATCGAGCACATTCGGATCGATCAGGTAGAGATCGGCGCCCGTATAATAGACGATGCAGAGCAGTGTGAAGCCCGACAGCCAGGTGGCGTAGGATTCCCATTTGAACCAGGTGAGATGTTCCGGCATCTCGGCTGGCGCAACCAGATATTTCTGGATGTGATAAAAACCGCCGCCATGGACCTGCCATTCCTCGCCATGCGCGCCAACCGGCAAGCCGGGACGCTGGCGCAGACCGAGATCAAGCGCGATGAAATAGAAAGACGAGCCGATCCACGCAATCGCGGTAATGACATGCAGCCACCGCGCTGCGAAGCCCAGCCAGTCCCAGGCTACGGCAAAATCATACATCGGATGCTCCCATTGTTCGCGCGCTCATCATTCCCTCAATGTTCGTTATCGCATCGGGCTGCTGTTTTTTATAAGCATTCCCGAACGTAAAACCGGTTCCCACTTTAACTGGGAATGCTTTATATGTGCCAAAGCTTTGCGTCCGAGGAAACGGTACAACACGACCATCACTTTCAAAAAAAACTAGACAATCGTGGAGGGGACGCCATGAGGGTGACACATGTCTTATCTTGATAATCTGCGCGTTTTCGTGCGCGTTGTCGAATTGGGAAATCTTTCTGCCGCCGGGCGCGACCAGCGCGCCTCTCCGGCGGTTGCGAGCAATCGAATCAAGGAGTTGGAGAAGCATCTTGGCGTCCGGCTCTTCAACCGTACCACGCGCAAGCTGACCCCGACCGAGCATGGCCGCATATTCTATGACGGCGCGTTGAAAATCCTCGAAGCGGTCGATGAGGCGGAAGCAGCCGTGGCGGAACTTGCAAAAAATCCCAAGGGATCGATTCGCATCACCGCGCCTCTGGGGCTTGGCCGCAGGCTCATCGCATCGGGCATTCCGGAGTTTCACGACAAATATCCGGACATCGAAGTGCGCCTGCGACTGTCCGACCACGAGATCGACATTATGAGCGAAAGCGTGGATGTCGCCTTCAAACTGGGCGTTCTGGAAAACTCCAACCTGCGCATGCGCGGCATCCTGAATTGCGAGCGCGTGATCTGCGCTGCGCCGCAATATCTTGAAAAACATGGGATTCCGCAATCGCCGGACGAATTGCTTGGCGACACGCATGACTGTTTGCTGCTGCGTTTTCCGGGCTCGAAGGAATATTACTGGTCGCTGCAAACACCCGAAGGTCTTCGCAAATTCGAAGTCACCGGGCCCTACGATTCCGATGATGGCGACGTGTTGACGCAATGGGCGCTGGGCGGACGCGGCATCATCAACAAGCCGCTGTTCGAGGTGAAGGAATATCTCCGCGACGGGCGGCTGGTGCCGCTTCTCGAAAGCACCCCGCCTGCGCCAATCCAGCTCGCGGCGATCTATCCACACAAGCGTTTTCAGGACCCGAAGGTGCGTTTGATCATCGATTTCATGACGGAGCGCTGTCAGAGGCTGATACGGGAAGCGCTGGCTTAAACAGGCTGCGAGACCTTGCTTGTGGTCAAAACGGCGGTCAGAACTTCGGCCGCCGCAAGGGCTGCAATGACTTCGGGGCGTTTGTCCTTCACGACCGCACCGCCGACCGGGCAGATCAGATTTTCAAACAGCTCGTCGCTGCCGAACTCGCGTTTCAACCAATTTTTGAAAGTCGCCTTCTTGGTCTTCGAGCCGATCATGCCGACATAGGCCGCATCGCGGCGTTGCAGCGCCTCGGCTGCGATCAGAAAATCAAGCGCATGATCATGCGTCAGGATGATGAACGCACTGCCCGGCGGTGCGGAGCGCACCACCTGTTCCGGCATGGCCGCAAGGCAGGTTTCGACGCCGGGCGCGTCGACGGCCATCAATTCGTTTTCGCGCGTATCCACCAGCACCACGCGCACCGGCGTCAGCGAAAGCGCATAGGCCAGCGCATCGCCCACATGGCCTGCGCCGAAGACATAGACATGCGGGCGGGTGGCGATTTCCGCATCGACCTTGCCGATCAGCTCATCCGCAAGGCCGCGATTGACACGTTTGAAACTCAAGCCCACGCGCCCCCCGCAGCATTGGCCGATCTCTGGCCCCAAAGGCACGTCCATCGGGGAATCGCGACCGCCAGCAAGTATTTTCCGGGCATGGTCGATGGCCATATATTCGAGCTGGCCGCCACCGATGGTGCGGAAGATCATATCGCGGGCGACAAGCATCCAGGCCCCGGCATCGCGGGGCGCAGAGCCCTTCACATCCGCCACCTCCACCAGCACGCTGTCGGGGCGACGGTTCAGGAAAGCCCGGATATCGTCCCGCCTGCCCAGCGTGCCACCGCTCATGGTGCTACCCCTTTTGCGCGCGCAGCCGCTCGATCGCCATCAGCACACGTTCAGGCGTGGCTGGCGCATCAAGACGCGGGCTGATCTTGTGATCGGCAACGCTCGCCACCGCATCCGACAGTGCATAAAGCACCGACATGCCGTGCGGCAGCGGCGGCTCACCCACCGCCTTCGAGCGGTGGATGGTCGGCTCGTAAGCCTCCGACCAGTCGGTCAGCGCCACGTTGAAAATCTTGGGCCGGTCGGACGCCAGCGGGATCTTGTAGGTGGAGGGCGCATGGGTGCGAAGCCGCCCCTTGTCGTCCCAGACAAGCTCCTCGGTGGTGAGCCAGCCCATGCCCTGCACAAAGCCGCCTTCCACCTGCCCGATATCGATGACGCGGTTGAGCGACCGTCCGGTATCGTGGAGAATATCGGTTCGTTCCACCACATATTCGCCGGTCAGCGTATCGACCGAGACTTCCGAACAGGCCGCGCCATAGGCATAATAATAGAAGGCGTGGCCTTTGCCCTTGGCGCGATCCCAGTGGATTTTCGGCGTCTTGTAATGTCCGGCGGCGGAAAGCTGCACGCGGCCGATATAGGCCTGTTTCACCAGCTCGTTGAAGCTGATTTCCTGATTGCCGACGCGAATGCGGTTGGGCAGGAAGACCACCTGATCTTCCGGCACCCGATATTGCTCGGCGGCAAAACGGATCAGCCGCTTCTTGATCTGGCGGGCGGCATCCTGCGCCGCCATGCCGTTGAGATCAGCGCCCGACGAAGCCGCCGTCGGCGCGGTGTTCGGCACCTTGGCGGTGGTGGTGGCGGTGATTTTCACCCGGTCGATGTCGATCTGGAATTCTTCCGCCACGACCTGCGCCACTTTCATATGGAGCCCCTGCCCCATTTCGGTGCCGCCATGGTTCATATGCACCGAGCCGTCATTATAAACATGCACCAGCGCGCCGGCCTGATTGGACTCCGTCTTGGTGAAGGAAATGCCGAATTTCACCGGCGTCAGCGCCATGCCGCGCTTCACAGTGCGGCTTTTGGCGTTGAACGCGCGGATTGCCTCACGGCGCGCCGCGTAATCGGCGCTTTCTTCCAGTTCCGCGACAATGCGCTGGATGATGCAGTCTTCGACCTTCTGGTGATAGGGCGTGACGTTACGCGTTGCGCCCTCGGTCCCCATCGCGTCGTAGAAATTGAGCTTGCGAATATCGAGCGGGTCTTTACCCACCGCAAAGGCTACTTCCTCGATGACGCGTTCGGCACCGACCATGCCCTGCGGGCCGCCAAAGCCGCGAAACGCCGTGTTGGAGACGGTGTTGGTATAAAGCGGCGCGGATTGCGCATGCACTGCCGGGAAGAAATAGGCATTGTCGCAATGGAACAACGCACGATCGCCGACCGGCCCCGACAGGTCAGCGGAAAAACCGGCATTGAGCGCAAACATATAGTCGACGCCCAGAATATTGCCCTCGTCGTCGAAGCCGACCTCGTAATCGATCATGAAGTCATGACGCTTGCCGGTGGCCGTCATGTCCTCGTCGCGGTCGAGGCGGATTTTCACCGCGCGCTTGTGCTTCTTGGCGGCAATGGCGGCAATGGCAGCCCATTGATTGGCCTGCGTTTCCTTGCCGCCGAAACCGCCGCCCATGCGGCGCACCTCAACCGTGACCGCATGGCTTGGCACGCCCAGCGCATGGGCGACCAGATGCTGCGTTTCACTCGGCCCCTGCGTGGAGCAATAGATGGTGACGTCTTCATCCTCGCCGGGAACAGCCAGCGAAGCTTGGCCCTCAAGATAGAAATGGTCCTGACCGCCAACCATCATGCGGCCCTTCACCTTGCGCGGCGCATCGTCGATGGCCTTGCGGGCGTCGCCGCGATTGAGCGTCAGCGGCGTGAAGACCAGACGGTCTTTCGCACCATCAAGACCTGCAATGGAAAACAGGCCCGGCATTTCTTCATATTCGACTTTGGCCAGACGCGCAGCGCGCCGCGCCTCATCGCGGGTGCGGGCAATGACGGCAAAGATCGGCTGTCCGTGGAACTGTACCCTATCCGCCGCGAAGATCGGATCGTCATGCATGCCGGATGGCGAGACATCGTTTTCGCCGGGAATGTCCTTATAGGTCAGAACATCGACCACGCCGGGCGCGGCACGCACGGCGGCAAGATCGACAGACTTGATATTGGCATGGGCGACCGTCGAAAGCCCGACACCGACATGCAGCGTGCCTTCGGGTTCGGGAATATCGTCAATATAGACCGCCTCGCCCGTCACATGCTTATGCGCGGAATCATGCTTCTGGTCGGTGGCGACACCACCCTTGATGACGGCTGCTTTGAGCGTGCTTGCAGGATGTTTGTTCATGCCTGCCTCCTTCAGACCGCTTCGATATGCTGGGCGCGCAAAGGTTCGGTTTGCCCTTGCGTTTCTGCATAGAAACGGCGCAACAGATTCTTCGAAACCAGCATACGATAATCCGCCGTGGCGCGCATATCGCTCAATGGCTGGTAATCCTGCTCATAAAAGCGGATTGCGGCCTCCACCGTTTCCTCGGTCCATGGCTGGTCGAGAAGTGCGGCCTCAACTGCAAAGGCGCGTTTTGGTGTCGCCGCCATGCCGCCATAGGCGATGCGGATCGAAGCCACCTTGCCTGCCGCGTCGAGCACCATGTGGAATGCGCCAAGCGCTGCGGTGATATCTTCCTCGAACCGCTTGGAGACCTTGTAGATCGCAAAGTGATTGCCTGCCGCCGGGACCGGGACCGGCACATGCACCGCCTCGACGAATTCGCCCGGCTGACGGTCCTGCTTGCCATAGGCGATGAAGAAATCTTCCAGCGGAATGGTGCGGCGGCTATCGCCCTTGCGCAGCGTCAGACGCGCATTGAGCGCGATCAGCGGCGGCGGCGTGTCGCCAATCGGCGAACCATTGGCGATATTGCCGCCGATGGTGCCCATATTGCGCACCTGTTCGCCGCCGATACGGTTGATGAGGGCGCCGAGCTGCGGAATGCGCTTTGCGAGGAAGGAGAAGGCTTCCGTATAGGTCACGCCCGCGCCAATGGTGACGACATTATTGTCCTCGGAGATCATCCGCAATTCGGTGAGATGGCCAATAAAGACGACCGGCGAAATATCGCGCATCATCTTTGTGACCCAGAGGCCCACATCGGTGGAACCGGCCACCACGGTCGCCTTCGGCTCATCGGCCAGCAGTGCAGCAAAATCATCGAGATCGGCAGGCACGACCAGACGGTCCTTGCCCTCGCCCACTTCGACCCGCGAACCGTCACGCATGGACTTCAGCTGATCCAGCACATGGGCGCGTTCCGCCGCCAGCGGGTCTTCCGTCGTATTGCCGTAATCGGAAATGGCGCGGGCCGCGCGTATGATCGCCTCGTAACCCGTGCAGCGGCAGAGATTGCCTTGCAGCGCCTTTTCAATGGCGGGGTCGGCGGGCTTCGGGTTGCGCATCCATAGCCCGTAAAGCGACATGACAAAGCCCGGCGTGCAGAAGCCGCATTGCGAGCCGTGAAAATCGATCATCGCCTTTTGCACCGGATGCAGGCCGCCATCGGCCCCGCGCAGATGCTCGACCGTTACAACGTGGCAACCATCCAGCGAACCGACGAAGCGAATGCAGGCATTGACGCTTTCATACACCAGTTCGCTGCCCACGATCTTGCCGACCAGCACCGTGCAGGCGCCGCAATCGCCTTCGGCGCAGCCTTCCTTGGTGCCGCGCAGCTTGCAGGAAAGGCGCAGATAATCGAGCAGCGTTTCCGTTGGCGAAACCCGGTCGAGTTCAACCTGCTCGCCATTGAGAAGAAAGCGTATCCTGTTTCTCACAGACTGAACCATCCTGCTCAGCTCCCGCGATAGGTCGAATAGGAAAAAGGCGAAACCAGAAGCGGCACATGATAATGCGCCTTTTCATCGGAAACGCCAAAGCGCAACGGCACAATGTCAAGGAACAGCACGCCGTCGTCGTCCTTGCCGAAATATTCGCCGACATGAAACAGAAGTTCATAGGAACCGCGTTGCAGGTCGCCATGGGCAAGCAGCGGCTCACCACAGCGCCCGTCCTGATTGGTGCGGATTTCCTTGATGCTCAGCGCCGTGTGATTCTCGATCCGGCGCAGTTCGATACGCAATCCCGCAGCAGGCTTGCCGCTCACCGTATCAAGCACATGGGTCGTCAGCCGACCTGTCCTGCCCTCTTCGCCGTGATGTCCCTGACCCATTTGCACTCCTGACCGCTTGCGTGATTCTCCGGCTCTTGAAAGCCGAACCGCCGCAAGTCGTTGATTTCATTCGGCTTTCCAGTGCTTTTCTTTGCAATAAAAGCACATTTTTATGGCAGACCGGCGGCATTCCCGCTTTTGTTCCCATCGTGAAGTATTCCGCCTTACGCGGCATTAAGAAAGAGCTTTCTCATTGGATGTCTTTCAAAATTTTGAAGGGGAATTCGGTGCGCAAATCTTTATTATCATGGACCAAATAACAGAACCCAAAGGGATGTTTGGAAGGGGATGTCTGGCATGAGTTACCCACGCAATCTGATCGGCTATGGCCGGAACACGCCTGATCCGCGCTGGCCCGGCGGGGCCAATATAGCCGTCCAATTCGTGGTCAATTATGAAGAGGGTGCGGAAAACTGCATTCTCGACGGCGATGCATCGTCGGAATGCCTGTTGTCGGAAATCGTCGGCGCACAGGCCTGGAACGGCCAGCGCAACCTGAACATGGAATCCATCTACGAATATGGCGCGCGTTCCGGCTTCTGGCGTCTGTGGCGCGCCTTTACGCGGCGCAACATGCCCGTCACCGTCTATGGCGTGACGCTCGCCATGGCGCGCAATCCCGAAGCCGTCGCGGCCATGAAGGAAGCCGATTGGGAAATCGCCAGCCACGGCCTGCGCTGGTGGGAATATAAGGACATACCGGAAGAAGTGGAGCGCGAGCATATCCGCGAAGCCGTGCGCCTGCATACCGAAGTAACCGGCTCGCGCCCGCTTGGCATTTATCAGGGCAAGCCGTCCGACAACACGCTGAAACTGGTGATGGAAGAAGGCGGCTTTGTCTATTCCGCCGATTCCTATGCCGACGAGCTGCCCTATTGGGTCAAAGGCCCGAAAGGGCCGCATCTGATCGTGCCCTATACGCTCGACGCCAACGATATGCGTTTTGCAACGCCACAGGGCTTCAATTCCGGCGACCAGTTCTACACCTATCTGAAAGACGCCTTCGACGTGCTTTACCGCGAAGGCGCGGAAGGTGCACCCAAGATGCTGTCCATCGGCCTGCATTGCCGTCTGGTCGGGCGTCCGGGGCGCATGGCGGCGCTGGAACGGTTCCTCGATTATGTGCAGAGCCATGACAAGGTCTGGGTGGCCAAGCGCATCGACATTGCCAATCACTGGCACGAACACCACAAGCCGAAAGTCGCCGATGTGGTGCCATCCAAGGCCAGCAAGGCCGATTTCGTCGCTCGCTATGGCAGCATCTTCGAACATTCGCCGTGGATCGCCGAGCGCGCCTATGATGCAGGCTTTGGCGAGGCAGAGGACACGGCCTCCGGTCTCGCCAGCGCGATGACGAAAATCTTCCGCGCTGCCTCGCCCGAAGAACGGCTTGGCGTTTTGAACGCCCACCCGGATCTCGCCGGCAAGCTCGCGCAGGCCAAGCGCCTGACCGCCGAATCCACCGCCGAACAGGCGGGCGCCGGTCTGGACGCGCTGACCGACAAGGAAAAGCAGACATTCACCGAACTGAACGATGCCTATACGCAGAAATTCGGCTTTCCCTTCATCATTGCCGTGAAGGGGCGCAACAAACAGGAAATCCTCGACACGTTCCAGCGCCGCGTCGCCAATGACCGCGACACCGAATTCGCCACCGCTTGCGCGCAAGTCGAGCGCATCGCCCTTCTTCGGCTGAAAGATATTCTGCCAGAAACGCTTTACTGATCAGGAACAGACAATGACCCGCACCTATTTCGCACCGACAGGCGGATTGCCGCCGCAGACGCAGCTTCTGACCGACCGCGCCATGTTCACGGAAGCCTATGCCGTCATTCCCAAAGGCACGTTCAGCGATATTGTGACGAGCTTCCTGCCTTTCTGGGAAAAGACGCGTCTGTGGGTGATCGCGCGTCCGATGTCGGGTTTTGCCGAGACCTTCTCGCAATATATCATGGAAGTGCAGCCGGGCGGCGGCAGCGACCGCGCCGAGCTTGACGACACGGCGCAAGGCGTTCTGTTCGTGGTCGAAGGCGAAGTCACGGTCACCGTCGCGGGAAAGTCGCACACGCTAACCGAAGGCGGCTACGCCTATCTGCCGCCGAAAAGCGGCTGGAGCCTGCGCAACACCGCCAGCAAGACCGCGCGTTTCCACTGGGTCCGCAAGGCCTATGACTATGTGGACGGGCTCGATGTGCCGGAGCCGCTTTTCCTCAATGAAAATGACATCGCCCCCTCGCCCATGCCGGACACCAATGGCGTTTGGACAACGACGCGCTTTGTCGATCCGAACGATCTGCGCCACGACATGCATGTCACCATCGTCACCCTTGAGCCGGGCGGCGTGATCCCCTTTGCCGAAACCCATGTCATGGAGCATGGCCTCTATGTGCTGGAAGGCAAGGCGGTCTACCGGCTCAATCAGGACTGGGTGGAAGTGGAAGCGGGTGACTTCATGTGGCTGCGCGCCTTCTGCCCGCAGGCCTGCTATGCGGGCGGTCCGGGCAAGTTCCGCTATCTGCTTTACAAGGACGTGAACCGCCATATGAAACTGTCGCGATAGACTGCATTCCACAGGGTATCCGGCGAAGACACGCCGGATACCTGCTGATCACAACCGCCAACCCGCAATTTTCAAGCAAACGTTGCAGTGAAAACTATATTAGACTTCGATAACCTGTTACGAATATTCGCAGAAACAAGATAATTTGACGGGAATGTAGTTGAATGCACAGCTGATTTGTGCTCAATAAAATTTCAAAGCCCTCCCTTTTCGGGTAACGGGCTTCAAAAGATTGTTTTTTAGAGAGAAATATATTTATGAAAAACCATCGCGCGCTCGGCCTTGCTTGCACGCTGGCAGCACTTGTCGCAACCCCTGCTTTTGCAGCCCCCCTTCCGGGCGGCGCAAGCACCTTGCAGGAAACCTATCAGGACTGGACCGTCTCCTGCCAGACCGTAAAAGACGCCAGCGTCTGCGCGATCCGTCAGGAGCAGAACAGCTCCCAGACCGGCCAACGCGTTCTGACCGCCGAGCTGCGCAATGTCGCGGGGGGCAAGGTTGAGGGTGTTATCCTGATGCCGTTCGGCCTCGATCTGGCCAAGGGCGCGACCATCAAGGTCGACGAAACGGCTGGTCCCAACCTGGCATTTTCCACGTGCCTTCCGCAGGGTTGCCTTGCACCGATCAGCTTCGACGCAAAGCAGGTCGCAGCCATCAAGGCGGGCGCCAATATCAACGTGACCGCAACGGCTTTGAGCCCAAGCCAGCCAGTTGCCTTCAAGATTTCCCTGAAGGGCTTCGGTAGCGCGCTCGATCGTATTATTGCCCTGACGAAGTAATCGCAGAAGCTAGAGCGCGTTTCGATCTGATTAAATCAGATCGGCGCTCTAGCCAGTTATTTTCCCGCATTATCCTACGCAAAACCGCTTCGCACTTTTGCTGGAAATGCTCTGAATAGCGGATACGGTATGATATCCGCAGCATGCAACTATGCCGTACGGCCTCCGGGCCGTGCGGCATTTTTGTTCTCGATTATCACGCAAGCGTTCTGGAAATATGGGCCAAATGCCTGCGCCAGCGCAAAGTCATCATCACGGCAACGATGCCGAGTCCGGCAGCAAGGCCGAGCCAGATGCCCTGACCGCCCATGCCAACCTTGAAGGCGAGCAGCGCGCCGAGCGGCAGGCCCACGCCCCAATAGCCAAGCAGCGCCAGAAACATCGGAACACGCGTGTCGCGCATGCCGCGCAACATGCCCGCAGCGACCGCTTGCGCGCCATCGACCGTCTGGAACAGCGCGGCCAGCGCAAGGAAGCTGACAGCCAGTTCCATGACGGGCAGATTTTCCGGATCGTGCAGATCCAGAAACACGCCGATGAACAGGCGCGGGATCAGGATCATCAGAAGGCCCATGATCATCATGAAGCCGACGCCCAGCGCATAGGCGCTCCAGCCCGCATAGGCGACAGCCTTGGGATTGCCCGCGCCATAGGCGCGCCCGACGCGCACGGTCGCCACCTGCCCGAAGCCGAGCGGCACCATGAAGCTCAGCGATGCGATCTGGATCGCCACCGCATGCGCCGCCATGGCGGTCGGGCTGATCCGGCCCATCATGACGACCGCCGCATAGAAGATCGAGGTTTCGAACACGAAGGTCAGCGCCATCGGAAAACCGATGCGCCATAGTTCGCGCAGGCGCGGCCAGTCGGGACGCCAGAAGCGACCAAAGAGGTGATAGCGGCGGAAACGGCGATGACGCAGCGCAATCGCCGCCATGCCAAGAAACATCATCAGGCTGGACAGCGTCGTCGCAATACCGGCGCCATGCAGTTCCATGCGCGGAAAACCGAAATGTCCGAAGATCAGCGTCCATCCGGCAAGCGCGTTGAAGCCGATTGCAGCGCCTGCAATCAGCAGCGTCCACATCGGCTTTTCCATCGCCGCGAAGAACGAGCGCAGCACGATATAGAACAGATAGGGCAACAGAGCCCATTGCAGCGTGTGCATGAAATCGGTTGAGCGCGCAGCGATATCCGGCTGCTGGCCGAGGAACAGGAATATTTCCTCGCAATGCCAGAGCACGACCCAGATCGGGATCGAGATGATGATCGCCGTCCAGAAACCCTGACGGACCGTGCGGCGCACATCGCGCACCGAATGGCGGTTCCGGCCAAGCGCGATGGCGATCATCGGCATGACCGCCGAAACCAGCCCCATCGAGAAGATGACCAGCGTGTGATAAAAGCTCGTAGCGAGCAGCGCCGAGGCAAGCGTATCCTTGCCCAGACGACCGATGAAGATCACGTCGGTTGCCGTCAATGCGGCCTGCGAAACATTGGTCAGGATCAGCGGCCAGCCGAGTTTCAGCGCCGCCGAAAGTTCTTTGCTCCAACGCTGCGCGCTGTTCTGGTGAGGCTCATGAAAGCCCACATTGGTTGTACTGCTCACATTCCACTCCCCTGAATCACCCGGGGAGCCGTCACTCCGCCGGATGATTCAGAACCTGAAAACCACGCGCCGAGACATCAAAGACTCAGAGACCAGGTCAATCTGAGGAGAATGGCGTCGCGATACGATCATCGACCGTCCCATGCCGGCTAAGAGCAACCTTGCCATCGAACAAAGGTGCCCCAGCTTTTCGGGTTGCTCAATTTCAACGGGGAACGTTTTGCATGTTCCTGAAATTGATCCGGAGCCAAGCGGGCTGCGCATCGATATGCACAATTTAGCAGCACATGGATATCAGACTTGCTTAAAAGAGCAACACATCTTGGGAAGTAAATTCTATCTTCCTGCAGTGCCTTGAAACCAGTTTTCACAACTGTGGCGAAAGAGCCATTCTCCGTCCGATAATTGATTGACCCGGCGGTACGCCCGGCTACAAATATACTTGTTGTATTTTGCGAGGTTCCGATGCGCAGCACCAAGGCCATCCATATCGTCGGCTGTCATGCGGAGGGCGAAGTCGGCGATGTCATCGTCGGCGGTGTCGCGCCGCCGCCGGGTGAAACGGTGTGGGAACAGTCGCGCTTCATTGCCAGCGATGAGACCCTGCGCAATTTCGTGCTGAACGAGCCGCGCGGCGGGGTGTTCCGTCATGTCAATCTGCTGGTGCCGCCAAAAGACCCGCGTGCGCAAATGGGCTTCATCATCATGGAGCCTGCCGATACGCCGCCCATGTCCGGCTCGAATTCGATCTGCGTTTCAACCGTACTGCTCGACAGCGGCATCATCCCGATGCAGGAGCCGGTGACGCGCATGGTGCTGGAAGCGCCGGGCGGCCTCATCGAAGTGGAAGCAGAATGCCGCAACGGCAAGGCCGAGCGTGTCAGCGTGCGCAACGTGCCGTCTTTCGCCGACCGGCTGGATGCGGCGCTTGAAGTCGAAGGTCTTGGCACCGTCACCGTCGATACAGCCTATGGCGGCGACAGCTTTGTCATTATCGATGCGGCGCAGATCGGCATGAAGATTGAGCCGGGTCAGGCGCGGGAACTGGCCGAGATCGGTGTGAGGATCACCAAGGCCGCTAATGAGCAGCTTGGTTTTCGTCACCCGGAAAAGGACTGGAACCATATTTCGTTTTGCCAGATCACCGAGCCGGTTACACGCGAAGGCGATGTGCTGACCGGTGTGAACACGGTGGCGATCCGCCCGGCCAAGCTCGACCGTTCGCCCACGGGCACCGGCTGTTCGGCCCGCATGGCCGTGCTGCACGCCAAGGGTCAGATGAAAGTGGGCGAGCGCTTCATCGGCAAATCGGTGCTGGGCACCGAGTTTCACTGCCGGCTGGACAGGCTGACCGAGCTTGGCGGCAAGCCCGCCATCAGCCCGATCATTTCCGGTCGCGGATGGGTAACGGGGACTTCGCAGCTTATGCTTGATCCGAGTGATCCGTTTCCAGGCGGGTATCGGTTGTCCGACACCTGGCCCCGGGTCGAATAACCCGATTCGTTCGAATCGAGCGGTACTTGTTTACTGGTTTAACGCCGAGCCCCACAATTCCAGCATGGCAATACGTGGAAAGGACTAGACAGCCCTGCGGCCTGCCCGCCAGCCCATGATGGACCCAGGGCACCACCCAGAACTCCTGCCAGAACCGATAGGGCTATCACTGTATTTTTCATCGAGTACCTCCTCTGCTGTAAACACAGTGGAGTTGAACACAGATCGGATTATCCCACACCCCCAACTCCATGCCGCCGAAAATCAGGGTGCCGGAATATTCTCGATCCATCGAACCTCGATCCTTCGAGACGGCCCTGCGGGCCTCCTCAGGATGAGGGCGTGGTGGAAGGCAGAGCGCAGCATGAAGCGCGCAATAAAAAACCCCGCCGAAGCGGGGTTTTTCGATAGCGTAAAGCTATAACCTCACGCGAAGTCGAGCGCGCGGTCGCCGTTCTCATCCTTGATGCGGGATGGCAGGCCGATATGGTTCAGAATGTTGAGGAACGGCTTCGGGTTCAGCTCTTCCACATTGACCATCTTCTTCACGTCCCATTCGCCCGAAGCGATCAGGATTGCGGCGGCAACAGGGGGGACGCCAGCGGTGTAGGAAATACCCTGCGAACCCACTTCGTTATAAGCGTCCTTGTGGTCGGCAACGTTGTAGATGAAGACTTCCTTTTCCTTGCCGTCCTTGGTGCCCTTGACGAAATCGCCGATGCAGGTCTTGCCGGTATAATCCGGCGCCAGCGACGACGGATCGGGCAGCACAGCCTTGACCACTTTCAGCGGCACGACTTCCAGACCTTCAGCGGTCTTGACCGGCTGTTCGGACAGGAGACCCAGATTGTTCAGCACCGTGAAGACATTAATGTAGTGATCGCCAAAGCCCATCCAGAAGCGGACATCCGCATTCGGATAGTTCTTCGACAGCGAATGCACTTCATCATGGCCAGTCATATAGGCCTTGCTCGGGCCAACGACAGGCAGGTCGAACGTGTGGCCGACTTCGAACATCTTGTTCGACTGCCACGCACCCTTCTGCCAGGAATAGACCGTGCCCGTGAACTCGCGGAAATTGATTTCCGGGTCGAAATTGGTCGAGAACCAGCGGCCATGCGAACCGGCATTGATGTCGACGATATCGATGGACTTCACTTCGTCCAGATAATCGTCGGCGGCCAGACGCGCATAGGCGTTGACCACGCCCGGGTCGAAGCCGATGCCGAGAATGGCGGTGATGCCCTTCTCCTCGCATTCCTTGAGGTGCTTCCATTCGTAATTGCCATACCATGGCGGCGTTTCGCAGATCTTCTTCGGATCTTCGTGAATGGCCGTGTCCATATAGGCAACGCCCGTATCGATACAGGCGCGAAGGACCGACATATTGAGGAAGGCCGAGCCGACATTGATGACGATCTGAACGCCCGTCTTCTGGATCAGAGCCTTGGTGGCCTCAACATCCATTGCGTCCAGCGCATGCGCTTCCAGCTTCACCTCGGTCTTGAGGCTCTTCTTTTCATGCACGCTATCGATAATCTTGCGGCATTTCTCAACCGTGCGGGACGCAATATGGATATCGCCCAATATGTCAGAGTTTTGCGCACATTTATGTGCAACAACCTGTGCCACGCCCCCGGCGCCGATAATGAGAACGTTCTTCTTCATTTTCTGTCGATGCTTCCTCTTCCAGCGGTTTCCCGCCATCTATTGACCGTCCCGATTGCCTTCTCATTCGGAACACATGAGTTCGTTGCAGCGTGAAGCCGCAACAGGATCTTTAAGAAAGCGACCCTTCGAAATCCGCATAATCGAATTCGCGGACCACATTGACCGTGCCGTCCAATTCACGCACGGCAATCGCAGGCATTTTCACGCCATTGAACCAGTTTTTCTTGACCATCGTATAACCGGCCGCATCCTCAAAGGAGAGACGGTCGCCAATAGCCAAGGGCTTGTCGAAAGTGAACTCACCGAAAATATCGCCTGCGAGGCAGGACTTGCCGCAGACCATGTAACGGTGCTCGCCATTGTTTGGCGCCATCTTCGCCTTTTCGCGATAGATCAAAAGATCGAGCATATGCGCTTCGATGGAGCTGTCGACAATGGCCAGATTCTTGCCGTTGAAGAGCGTGTCGAGAACCGTCACTTCCAGCGTCGTCGTCTTGGTGATCGAGGCTTCGCCCGGCTCCAGATAGACCTGCACGCCGAACTTTTCCGAAAACGCCTTCAGGCGCGCGCAGAATTCATCGACCGGATAATTCTCACCGGTGAAATGAATGCCGCCGCCAAGGCTGACCCATTCAACCCGGTGCAGAAGCGAACCGAACTTGTCTTCGATCTCGGTCAGCATCTTGTCGAACAGACCGAAATCGGAATTTTCGCAATTGTTGTGAATCATGAAGCCGGTGACGCGGTCCATGACCGTCTCGACCTTCGCGACATCCCATTCACCAAGGCGGCTGAACGGGCGCGCCGGATCGGCAAGATCGAAGCTCGATGACGACACGCCCGGATTGAGGCGCAGGCCGCGCTTGATATGCGCCGCCTTATCGGCAAAGCGCTCCAGCTGACCTATGGAATTGAAGATGATCTTGTCGGCATTGGCGATGACTTCATCGATCTCGTGATCGGCATAGGCAACGCTATAGGCGTGGGTTTCGCCGCCGAATTTCTCGTGGCCCAGACGCACTTCATTGAGCGAGGACGAGGTGGTGCCGTCCATATACTGGCTCATGAAATCAAACACAGACCATGTCGCGAAGCATTTCAGCGCCAGCAAAGCCTTCGCGCCGGATTTCTCGCGCACATAGGCGATCTTTTCCATGTTGCGCTTCAGCTTGGTCTTGTCGATCAGGTAATAAGGCGTCTGGATCATGGCTCTTCGTCTTCGGGTCGTCCAATGGGGAAATCTGGCCTGTCCAGCAAGGCTGGTCGCCACGTTGGGAAGAAGCGTCAGACGCTTCTTCTGGAATTATTCAAAGGCTTATAGGAAGCTTGTGACAGAAACACAAATCCGCCACAGCGCCACGAGGAAAATTTTCCCCATAAGCTGTCGCGGATCGCTTCTGTCTTGGCTGCCCTGCCTTCAACGGTTGGCCCTGATATAGAGCTTTTCGCCAGAATTTGAACCCCTTACACGCTTCTCACCTGATTTGATTGAAAGTCTTTGTGCGCCGCACCGGCTTCCTGCGCAGGATTGACGGGTTTATGGTTGTACGAAAGGTCGCCCCGACAATTAAACAAGCATTTGCTTGACAAATTAAAAGGGCGAGCGTAGCGGTTGGCATGCAGTTTGGACAGAAGGGCATTTTCGACCTTCCATGTCCGGTTATTCAGTTGTGTAAGGAAAAAATCATGCAGGACCAAACATCCGCTCGCGGCCAGACCGCCGGTTGGGGAGACCTGTTTGCGGGCAAGAACGCCATCCGGTCGCTCACGCTTGTCGGGGGCGTCGCATTGCACGCCATCAATGTATTCATCGCCACCACCATCCTGCCCACGGTCGTCGCCGATATTGGCGGCATGGATTATTATGCCTGGAACACGGCGCTGTTCGTGACGGCCTCCATCCTCGGCTCGGCGCTGGTTCCGCGCCTGCTGTCACAAGCGGGTCCGCGCAGCGCCTATCTGTTGGCAGCGGTCATTTTCGCAGCCGGGACGCTCGCCTGTGGTCTGGCACCCTCCATGCCGGTCATGCTGGCCGGGCGCGCCGTGCAGGGTCTTGGCGGCGGCATGATGCTGGCGCTTTCCTATGCAATGATCCGCATCGTCTTTCCTGAAAACCTGTGGCCCCGCGCCATCGGTCTTGTCTCCGGCATGTGGGGCGTTGCAACCCTCGTCGGTCCGGCGATCGGCGGCATATTCGCCGAACTTGGCATCTGGCGCGCCGCTTTCTGGTCGCTGGCGCCGGTGATCGGTATCTTCGCCGTCATGGCGATGGTCGTACTGCCGCGCGCCTCCGGCGATGCAGGCAGCCGCGCACCACTGGCCTGGCCGCAGCTCATTCTGCTGACGGCGGCTGTGCTTGCGGTTTCTGCCGCCAGCATTTCGGTCAATGCCGTCATGAATGCGGCAGGTGTCGCGCTGGCTGTCGTGCTGTTGCTTCTGCTCTTTGTCGTCGAGCGCAATTCGTCACGGCGTATTCTTCCCAAAGGATCGTTCAGCCTTCACCGCCTCGGCGCGCTCTATCTGACGCTCGCCTTCCTCAGCGCTTCGGTAACCAGCGCTGAAGTGTTCGTGCCGCTGTTCTTCCAGGTGCTGCACAACCAGTCACCCCTGGTCGCCGGTTATCTGGCCGCCATCATGGGCGGAAGCTGGACACTCGGCTCTATCGGTTCTTCGGGTGTTTCCTCCGGTCGCGTCGACCGGGTGATCATCGCCGCGCCGCTGATGGGCATAGCAGGCATGGTCACGCTTGCCGCTTTGGTCCCCGTCGGCAGCGACGGTCACTGGGCAAGCCTGCTGCCGATCTGTCTGGCGCTGGCGGTCATCGGCTTTGGCGTGGGCATGACATGGCCGCATCTTCTGACGCGTATTTTCAAACGCGCCGATGCGGACGACCAGAATCTGGCATCGGCCTCCGTCACCACCGTGCAGCTTTTCACCACTGCGCTCGGCGCATCGCTGGCGGGCATGGTCGCCAATATGGCAGGCCTCAGCAATCCCGGCGGCTTTGCAGGCACCGCCAATGCCGCCATGTGGCTGTTTTCCGGCTTTGCCATCATGTCGGTGCTGGCGTTCCTGTCCGCGCTGGCCTTGGTGCGCAGCGCAAGACTGCCGCAGGCGGCGTAATACGGATCAGGAAGAACTGGCCGGGGTAAAAACATAGGCGCAGCGCCGCGCCCCGGCCAGAATATGCTCGGTACGGGCAACAGTTATATCGGGGCCCAGAACCGCTTCAAAAACCTGAAGCTCGGCCCGGCAAAAGCCCTGACAGGCATCGGCCGCAGCACAGATCGGACAATGGTTCTCGACAAAAAGCCACGAACCATCCGCCTGCCGTTCGGCATCGGCCATATAGCCCTCGGTCGAGCGAATATCTGCGAGAGCCCTGACCCGCTCGTCGAAGGCCATGTCTTTCAAGCGCGCGTGATATTGGCGGCGGGTTTCCGTCTCGCGATGTGCAACCAGCGTTTCCAGCGCGTCTTCGCCAAGGATGGTGCGCACGGAATGCAGAAGCTGCACGGTCAGATCGGCATGGGTATCGGGAAAGCGCTTGTTGCCGGTTTCCGTCAGGTCCCAGAACTGCGACGGACGGCCAACGCCCTGCGAAACGGAATGCGGCGCGACGAGACCTTCCTCGGCCAGCCGCACCAGCTGCTGGCGCACAGCCTCGCCCGTCGTGCCCAGATGTTCGCCGATTGCGGCAGCCGTCTGCGCGCCGCGCATCTTGAGCGCCAGCATGACGCGGTCTGCGGGTGAACGTGCTCCCGAAACGTCCGTATTTAGAAAGTCATTTCTTGACATATTGCCAGTTTTCGATTTAAAGAAGAATTATCTTGTTAAATTAAGCGATCCGATCTGAATTATCAAGATCGTTGTATATCAAGGAGTCTGAAATGAGCTTCACCCTGCCTCCGCTTCCCTATGCAACCAACGCTCTTGAAGGCGTCGGCATGGGCACCGAAACGCTTGAGCTGCACCATGGCAAACACCATCAGGCCTACGTAACGGCGCTGAACGGCTTCGTCGAGAAGAACGATGCGCTCAAGGGCAAGTCGCTTGAGGAAATCGTGCTCTTTGCGAAAGACAAGGCCGATCTCGCTCCGGTCTTCAACAATGCCGGCCAGCATTGGAACCACAATCTGTTCTGGCAGAACCTGTCGGCAAATGGCGGACGCCTTCCGGGCGCGCTGGAAAAGAAGATCGTTGAAGACTTTGGCGGCGTTGACCAGTTCAAGGAAGCCTTCAAGACGGCGGCTGTCGGCCAATTCGGCTCGGGCTGGGCATGGCTGGTTCTGGCCAATGACGGCAAGCTGAAGGTCACCAAGACGCCAAATGGCTCCAATCCGCTGGCAACCGGCGAAGGCAAGGCGCTATTAGGGCTTGATGTCTGGGAGCATAGCTATTATCTCGATTTCCGTAATCGTCGGCCTGACTATGTAACGAATTTCCTCGACAAGCTGGCCAACTACGAATTCGCGGAAGCCACCCTGAAGGCAGCCTGACGCGCTTATTTTGATTGCGATCAAGGCGTTTTGCCTACAGTCATGCAGACTCACTGAACTGCATGACTGCGGGCAAAATGTTGCAATGACAAACAACCGACCCAATTCTTAAAGGCGCCGTCCTCCCAAGCGTGGTGCCGGAGAACAACAGAGACAGTTCCGAAGATGAGCAGCAACTTTAATCAGGAAACCGTCACCGATATCCATCACTGGACCGACACGCTGTTTTCCTTCCGCACGACGCGTGATCCGGGCTTCCGCTTCCAGAGCGGCCAGTTCATCATGATGGGCCTCGAAGTGAACGGCAAGCCGCTCACCCGCGCCTATTCCATCGCCTCGAGCCTCTATGAAGACGGGCTGGAATTCTTCTCGATCAAGGTGCCGAACGGTCCGCTGACCTCCAAGCTCCAGCATCTGAAAGTTGGCGACCAGATCATCCTGTCCAAGAAGCCGGTCGGCACGCTGCTCTATGACAATCTGAAGCCCGGCAAGAATCTGTGGCTGCTCTCGACCGGCACGGGCCTTGCGCCGTTCCTGTCGATCATTCGCGATCTGGAAGCCTATGAACGCTATGAAAAGATCATTCTCGTTCATGGCGTGCGTCAGGTGGCGGAACTGGCCTATACGGATTTCATTTCCAACGAATTGCCGCAGGACGAATTCCTCGGCGAGATGGCTGCAAAGCAGCTCATCTATTACCCGACCGTCACTCGTGAGCCTTACAAGAACCGCGGACGCCTGACCGATCTCATTCGCTCCGGCCAGATTTTCACCGATATCGACATGCCGGAACTCAATCTGGAAGACGATCGTGTGATGCTGTGCGGCAGCCCGGAAATGCTGGCTGAAACCAAGCAGCTTCTGGAAGAGCGCGGTTTCAAGGAAGGCAGCCAAAGCGAAGCCGGTCATTTCGTGATCGAAAAGGCTTTTGTCGAAAAATAAGCTTCGCAGACATGTAGACGAAAAAGGGAGGCAATCGCCTCCCTTTTTCATTTCAGCTCTTCGAAATCCAGCCCGATATCGAGGTTCGGCGCGCTGTGCGTGGTCCAGCCGACGGAAATCAGATCGACCCCGCTGGCGGCGCCCGCCGCTCCCGTTTCCGGCGTGATGCCGCCGGATGCTTCCGCAATGGCGCGCCCGCCGATCACCGACACCGCCTCGCGCAATTGCGCAGGCGACATATTGTCGAGCAGCACCGCATCGACGCCGACAGCCATGGCTTCATCGAGCTGTTCAAGTGTGTCGACTTCCACCTCGATCTTGACCATGTGACCGGCGCCAGCCTTGGCGCGCTCGATGGCCTCACGCACACCGCCAGCGACCGCGATGTGATTGTCCTTGATCAGCACCGCATCATAAAGCGCGAAACGATGGTTCATGCCGCCGCCTGCCCTCACCGCATATTTCTGCAAGGCGCGCAGTCCCGGCGTTGTCTTGCGCGTGCAGACGATGGAAGCCTTGGTGCCCTGAACCGCCCTGACCAGATTGGCCGTGGCGGTGGCGATACCGGAAAGGTGACCGAGAAAATTGAGCGCGGTCCGCTCCCCCGCCAGAATGGAACGGGACGAGCCGGAAACGCGGGCAACATCGGCCCCCTTTTCAAGTGACTGACCGTCCCGCGCCAGACGTTCGAATGTGACATCCGGATCGACCAGACGAAACGCCATTTCGGCCACATCCAGCCCGGCAATGACGCCCGGCTGGCGCAGGCTGAACAGCATGGCCGAGCGGTGATCCTCCGGCACCACCGCATTGCTGGTAATATCGCCAGCCAGCCCCAGATCTTCCAAAAGTGCGGCGCGCACCAGCGGTTCGACGACAAGCGGAGACAAGCGCGGCAGGTTCATCATGCAGTCCTTGGAATTCGTTGAAGTAAGCGTTCGGGGGCGGCAATGTCGCGGGCAAGCGCGAATGCCGTCTCGAAAGTGTGGAAGCGGCGCTTGGCCTCCGCATGTTTCTGCGGGTGGTCAGTGCGGGCATGGCTGCCGCGCGACTCGCGTCGTTCAAATGCCGCAACCGCAGCGACCAGCGCCACGGCTGCGGTATCGTCGGTCTCCGCGAGGGGGAGAAGGGTGGTGATTGCAGAACGCAAACCTTCCTCATCACGCAGCAGGCCAAGATGGCGGGAAACAATGCGCCGCACGGGTTCAGCGTCCGCAATTTGCGGCAGGCTGACAGGCACGGGATGCCGCACGGCGACCGCCTGTTCACAGCCAAGCGCGCGGGCGGCGCGCAGGCCCATGACGGCTGCTTCAAGCAGCGAATTGCTGGCAAGACGGTTCGCGCCATGCAGGCCGGTGCAGGCCGCTTCGCCCACCGCCCAGAGGCCCGGCAGACTGCTACGCCCGTTGGCGTCGGTCCTGATCCCGCCCATATGATAATGCGTGGCCGGTCTGACCGGGATCATATCGCGAACCGGATCGATGCCATGCTGTTTGCAGAGCGCATCGATACCGGGAAACCGGGTGGCAAAACGCGTACCCAGAACCGTGCGCGCATCAAGAAAAACCTTGCGCCCTTGCGCGATCTCGCTGCCGATGGCGCGCGCCACCACATCACGGGGCGCAAGCTCGCGGCCCGGAATATCCGCCATGAAGCGCTCGCCGCGATCATTGACAAGTTGAGCTCCCTCCCCGCGAACCGCCTCGCTGATCAGCGGCAGGCGCGGCGCAGAAACGGCAAGCGCGGTCGGGTGGAACTGCACGAATTCCAAGTCGGCAAGCACAGCGCCTGCGCGGCCTGCCAAAGCGGCCCCCTGTCCTAGATTGCCGAGCGGCGTGGTTGTTGCGTTATAAAGCCCGCCAATCCCGCCCGTCGCCAGTACCACAGCAGTTGCTGCAACCGGGCCGACATTTTCAAGACAGGCGCCGACGACACGGCCATCCTGCCGGATGAGCCGAAGAGCGCGGGTGTTTTCCATGACGGTGATCGAAGGCGTCGCCAGAACCTTGGCGATTAAAGCGCGCATGATGCCCGCCCCCGTCGCATCGCCATCCACATGCACAATGCGATGGCGGCTAGGGGCGGCTTCCAGACCAAGCGAAAAGGAGCCGTCCGCCTTGCGGTCGAAGTGCACGCCATGGGCTCCCAGCGCGGCAACGCCCCCCGCGCCTGCTGCGATGATTTCTGCCGCCACGCCTGCGTCACACAGGCCGTCGCCCGCCGCAATCGTATCGGCCAGATGCAGCGCCGCGCTGTCTTCCGCGCCAACACTTGCGGCAATGCCGCCTTGCGCCAGCGCGCTGGAACCGGACAGGCCGAGGCTTCCCGCCGTCACCAACAGCACCGGCTGCGGAGAGAGCGTCAGCGCCGTCATCAGACCGGCAAGGCCGCTGCCAATGACGAGGACCGGAGTCGTGTTCATACCGCCAGCATCCGCTCGACGGCGCGCCGGGCAGGCTCCATCAGCGCTGCATCGACGGTCACTTCATGCCGGTTGTTCTCCAGCGCATCGCGAATATTGGCGAGTGTGATCCGCTTCATATGCGGGCAGAGATTGCACGGACGGATGAACTCGACATCCGGGTGGTCGACGGCAACATTGTCGCTCATCGAGCATTCGGTCAAAAGCACGACACGCTGCGGCTTCTTCTCACCAACATAGTCCGACATGACCGCCGTGGAACCGGCGAAATCGGCGACCGCCACCACTTCCGGTGGGCATTCGGGATGGGCCAGAACCACAACGCCGGGATGGCTTTCGCGCAATTCACGGATATCGTCGGGCGTGAACCGCTCATGCACTTCGCAATGGCCATGCCAGGCGAGAATTTCGACATCGGTTTCGCGCGCCACATTCTGCGCCAGAAATTCGTCGGGGATCATGAGCACACGCGGCACGCCAAGCGACTCCACCACTTTTTTGGCATTGCCGGAGGTGCAGCAAATATCGGAGGCCGCCTTAACGGCTGCCGATGTGTTGACATAGGTGATAATCGGCACGCCGGGATGCGCCTCGCGCAATAGTGCTACATCTTGCGGCGTGATGCTGTCGGCCAGCGAACAGCCCGCAGCCATATCGGGGATCAGCACCGTCTTGCCGGGGTTGAGCAACTTGGCCGTCTCGGCCATGAAATGCACGCCCGCCAGCACGATCACATCGGCATCGACTTCCGCAGCCTTGCGCGCCAGCGCCAGACTGTCGCCGACAATATCGGCCACACAGTGGAAGATTTCCGGTGTCTGGTAGTTATGCGCAAGGATGACCGCATTGCGCTTTTTCTTCAGCTCGAGAATGGCCGCGACATCGTCTTCAAAGCCCAGCCACTCCGCCTTGGGCAGTACCTTGGCCACGCGGTCATAGAGGTGCGAAACGGAAACATGATCGTTCATGTGCGAGCCTCCCAGCTCATCGACATGCGTTACGCATCAGCCTCACGCGCAAGCGTTTTGCGCTTTTGCTGAAAATACGCTGGCATGCCCATTTATACTCAATTTGAGTATTTCATGTTTACGAACTTATACTCGATTCGAGTATATTGTCAATCGCGGGAGATTGGCAGCTTGGCTCCGGCCAGATGGCGCTCGGAAAGGGCGCGTTCCTCGACAATCGAGTAGCGGAAACGGAATAGTTTTGCCGGGCGACCGCCGGTTTCGCTGTCGCTTTCGCCGGTTTCTTCGACGAGATCCTGCTGCTCGATCAAGCGGCGGAAATTCTGTTTATGCAGGCGCAGACCCGCCAGTGCTTCGACAGTCCGTTGGAGTTGCAAAAGCGTAAAACTGTCCGGCATCAGCTCAAACACCACCGGGCGATATTTGATCTTGGCGCGCAGCCGCGCAATCGCCGTGGCAAGGATGCGGCGATGATCGGCGAACATGGAACGACCGTTCTCGTCTTCCTTCATCCCGGCTTCCGCCACCAGCCCGGCCTCGTAAAGAAGCTCATAGCGCTGCAATACGAGGTCTTCGTTCCAGCGCCCGCCCCACTCACCGTTTTCAAAGCCGAAAGTGAAGGCGATGCGTCGCATGCGCTGCGCGGTCAGCTCCGGCGTCTCGGCCCGATAGGCCCAGACAAGGAGCGCATTGTTGAGATGCTCCATGATGGCCGGTTCGCCCTGACGGTGATCTTCCCACGGCAGATAATCATACCAGCCGCGCCAGCCCGCCTGCCCTGCCGCCGCATCGCTTTCGCGCACGAGGCCGAGATAGCTGATCGAGATGATGCGTTCTCCCTGCGCGTGACGGTCACGGTCGGCGAAGGTGTAGAGCTGCTCCAGATAGCCGACCGGATGCGCGGTTTCCGACTGCACCCAGGCGCGCAGACCCGATTGCAACGAACGGTGCTCGCTTTCGAACGGGCCGGATGGCAGGGCTTGGCCCTGCCGCACGGTCATGACGCGCGGCTGTTCGCTGGTCACAGCGGCCAGCACGGCAATCAGTTCGGTATGGGCAATATCGTCGGTCACGGCAACTCCGGAAAATACTTCCGACATTGAACGCGATTGACGAATAATTACAAGGCGCTACCGCCATACGGCACAGGTTTTAAGCATTTCCAGCAAAAGTGCGAAGCGCCTCCGCGGGGAAATCAGTCCACCGGACTGATTTCTGATCCCGCTCCGATGCGTAGGATAATGCGAAAAGCAAAGAGAGGTCAGGCTTTCGGTTTAGCGCCGAAAACATGCTCCGGCCCCGGAAATGTGCGCGCCCGCACCTCCTCGGCATAGGCTTTCGCCGCATCGGACACTTGCGGCGCCAATTGAGCAAAACGCTTCACAAAGCGCGGTGTGAAATCCTGAAACAGCCCCAGCATATCGTCGGAGACCAGTATCTGCCCGTCGCAGGCAGCCGATGCGCCGATGCCGACCGTCGGAATGGAGAGCGATGCGGTGATCTCGCGCGCCAGCGGCTCCACCGTGCCCTCAATCACCAGCGCAAAGACACCGGCATCGGCGATAGAATGCGCATCGCGGCGAATGCGTTCGGCCTCATCGTCATCGCGTCCGAGCGAGCGGAAGCCGCCAACCGTATTGACCTGTTGCGGCATCAGCCCGACATGGCCGAACACCGGAATGCCGCGGCGCACCAGAAAATCGACCGTTTCGGCCATTTCCTCGCCGCCTTCAAGCTTGACGCCGTCGCAGCCGGTTTCCTGCATCACGCGGGCGGCATTGCGGAACGCCTGTTCCTTCGATTCCTGATAGGAACCGAACGGCATGTCGACGATGACGCAAGCCGTCTCGGCTCCACGCATCACCGCCTGCCCATGGGCGATCATCATGTCGAGCGTCACGGCAAGGGTGGAATCCATGCCGTAAAGCACCATGCCGAGCGAGTCCCCCACCAGCAGCAGGTCGCAATGCGGATCGAGCAGCCGTGCAATCGGCGTCGTATAGGCGGTGAGGCTGACAATCGGGCGTTCGCCCTTGAGAGCCGAAATGGCCTTGGGCGTCAGTCGCTTCTGTTTGACGGGTGCGCTCATCTCAGGCCGCCCGTTCCTGCGCGACATGTGCGATGACGCGATTGTCAAGAAGCCGCGTTGAGCCAAGCCGCACGAACAGCGCAATCAGCACGGGTCGCCCCTGCACTGCCGTCAGACGCTCCAGCGTTTCGGGATCGCGCAGCGCCACAACTTCCGGCGTCGCCAGCGGTTCGGTGGCGATAAAGGCACGAATTGCCGCTTCCAGCGCATCGGGATCGTCCAGACCGGACCGATAAAGCCGCTCGGCCTCATCAAGAGCTTTCGGCACGATGATGGCGGCAGCGCGTTGCTGCGGCGATAGATAAACGTTGCGCGACGAACAGGCGAGCCCGTCATCCTCCCGCACCGTTTCAACACCGACCACGCGTACGGGTATCGCCATATCCTCCACCATGCGGCGGATGATCACGAGCTGCTGAAAATCCTTTTCGCCGAAATAAGCGGTATCAGGCCCAACGATGTTGAAGAGCTTGCTGACCACCGTTGCGACACCGGCGAAGTGGCCGGGACGCGCCTCACCTTCCATCTGGTTGCCAAGGGCTGGCACATCCACCACGGTCTGCATCGGGCGCGGATACATGTCGCTGACGGCTGGCGCGAAGAGGTAATCGACCTCTGCCCCGCGCAGCAGCGCGGCATCGCGCTCCAGATCACGCGGATATTTGTCGAGATCTTCATTCGCGCCAAATTGCAGCGGATTAACGAAGATCGACACGACGGTCACGTCATTGTCGGCGCGTGACCGGTGAATAAGCTCCAGATGGCCTTTGTGAAGATAGCCCATGGTCGGCACGAAGCCGATGCGCCTGCCCGCACGACGCGCAGGCGCCAGCACCTGCCGCAACTCCTCGATGGTGCGGATAATCTGCATACGCGTTCCTCCTCGCGGCCAAATTATTGGCGAGGACTCCTACCGCGTCAGGTCTAATATGACAACCGCCTGAAACAAGGTTATTGCGGCGTCGCCACAGCCCCCACCGTATTGCCGACAGCGCGACCGAAGCGGTCAATCTGCTCGTCATAAGTCTTGCGGGTTTTCGGATCGAACACGGCAATCGGCGCTGTGACCACAAGAGAAGCCGCCGTACCGACGCCCTGCGCCGTGCCGATCGCCACCGCACCCAAACGGTCGCCGAAACCGATCTGCGAATCCGTGATGGTCTGGCCCGCGACAAGACGCTGGCCGATCAGCTGAACGACCTCGGGACTGGAGGCAAATTTGCCGTGATTGAGGCGGTCGCCCGATTTGAGCTTGGTGAGATCGATGACGGTTATGCCCGCCTTCTCAAGCCCCGAACGGTAAGGTTCGATGGAGGGATCGATCTGGCCGAGACGGTCGATATTGCCCGAAATGCGCCGCGACAGCGCAAGCGCCCGATCATCGCGCGAGGTGAACAGCGTGAAGCGCGGATGGTCCTTGCCCATCGCCAGAAACTGCTTGGCAAATACGTCCACGTCCAGATCGGGCGAGGCCAGAATGACGTCCGTGATCTTGGCGTTCACACGCCCGTCGCGGATCGCCATCTGGCGCAGCGCTTCCACCGTCAGCCAGCTGCCCATCGAATGGGCCATGACGGTGATGTCCTTCACATCCGGCTCGCGGGCGATGGCACGCAGGATCTGCTCCAGCGCATCGCGGGAATAGTTGGTGCTTTCCTTGTCGTAATTATAATCGAACACACTGGCGCGCGAGGGCCAGGTGAAGATCACCGGCGCAACATCGGCCCCGGAATCGTGCACGATCTGCGCAAAGCGATAGACGGAATCCTCAAACGTGTTGTTGAAGCCGTGCACGAACACCATCACGCGGCGGCTCTTGGTGAGATGGGGGCGAACCCAGCCTGCAACTTCAACATCCGTCTTGAGCGGCGTCACGCTGACGGTGGCGAAATCGGTCTGCGGGTTGGGCGGCAGCTTCTTAGGCCACTGCACCTCACCCGCCTTGCGGTTCTTTTCCGGCGGAATGGACACGACGATATCGTTGATCGAAACCAGCTTGTCGCGCTCGCCCGAGAAGAGAATGCCGGGATTGTCAGACGGGCGACGGGTGGTCGCGACGAGGAGATCAACCTTGGTCACGCCGGGGGTGGTCACGCTGCCAACCGGTACAAGCACGCCTTCAGGACGGCTGGCGCAGCCCGCGAGCAGTGTCATCAAAACAAGCAATGCAGGCGCGGCCCGACGAAACATGCTCTGCAAAACCAAGCTCCCTCTACGCCATCGCTTTAACCAGAAACCAGAATTGATTTCTGAAAGCCAAGACACATCCCGTCAATAAACCCGAGTTTCTTTTAGAGCCTGTTCCAAAAGTCGCCCTGTGTGGCTGCAAATGGCAATTTTCTGCGTTCCGGTGCTCACGTACCTTTAAGTACGCTCTGCTCCGGTACTCGAAAATCACCATTTTCGCACACACATGCCGCTTTTTGAGTCAGGCTCTTACATGCGAATTTTGTACGTTAATATATTCTTTACCCCGAAAGTTCTGCCAAGCCCCTTTTATCAACAGCAGAACGATCACAGGCCAGCTGCGACTTATCGGTTACACACTGTTCAGCAACTAACACTTTTCCCGACCACCCTGACGGCCGATATAGGGACCAACAGCAAACGCAACTCCCTGAACAAAGGAGGCAATCATGGCTTTGGAACTCACCGGACTGCACCATCTGACGGCCATCACCGCCAATGCAGCGGGCAACCGGCGCTTCTACACCGATACGCTCGGGCTTCGGCTCGTCAAGAAAACCGTCAATCAGGACGACACCAGCGCCTATCACCTGTTTTATGCCGATGGTCTGGCATCGCCCGGCACCGACATCACCTTCTTCGACTGGCCCGTCGAGCGCGAACGTCGCGGCACCAACAGCGTGGCCCGCACAGGCCTGCGCGTGAATGGCGTCGAAAGCCTCGACTGGTGGCGCAAGCGCCTCAACGAACAGGGCATTGAAACCGGCGATATTTTTGAAGTGGCCGGTCGCGCCGTGCTCGATTTCGAAGACCCGGAAGGCCAGCGGCTGCGGCTGACTGACGATGGCGGTGCGGGCGATGCCCATAGCTGGGACAGAAGCCCTGTGCCCGCCGACCGGCAGATTCGCGGCCTCGGCCCGATTACGCTGAGCGTTCCAGACCTCGCGCCGACCAAGATCGTGCTCGAAAAGCTGATGAACATGAGCGAGACCGGCGACTATGTCTCGCCTGATGGCGAAGGCCATGTCCATGTCTTCTCCATGGGACCGGGCGGTGCGGCGGCAGAACTCCATGTCGCCGTGCAGCCAAACCTGCCGACGGCATGGCAGGGTGCGGGCGCCGTGCACCACGTCGCTTTCCGCACACCGGATCAGGAAAGCATGCAGGAATGGGTCGAACGCCTGCGGTCGCTCAAGGTGCCGTCCAGCGGTGAAGTCGAGCGCTACTATTTCCGTTCGCTCTACTTCCGCGAACCGAATGGCATCCTGTTCGAGATCGCAACCGACGGTCCGGGCTTTGCCGTCGACGAACCGCTGGAGAGCCTCGGCGAAAGCCTGTCGCTGCCGCCTTTCCTGGAAAGCAAGCGCGCAGCCATCGAAAAGGGCCTCAAGCCGCTAGACTAAAAACCCAAAAGGGCCGCTGGAGAAATCCGGCGGCCCTTTTCGTTGTTTGATCGACAGGCATTCAGAGCTTCTGCTTCAGCCATTCAGCCGTGACGCGGATATCGTCGTCGGTCAGGCCATGCCAGCCCTCGATGGCGCGAACGTCGATATCGGCACCATCCTCACACAGCGCCTTTGCCAATGCGCCCGACGCATCGCCGAACGGATCAGCCGCACCGTTCAACTGAAGAATGGAAGCATCGGAGAGATCGGCCTCCGGCTGTTCCTCCAGCACTTCCGAAGCCCGCAGCAAAACCGCCTTGCGTACGATATGCGGATGAAGCCGCATGAAGGCCGCAAGCAGGTTTGCGCCGTTGGAATTGCCGATAAAGGCGAGACGCTCCGGGTCGATGTCATAGGCGGCGATTGCGCCTTCGACGAAAGCCTCAAAGGCTTCCGCTTCGAAACCAATATCCTTCTGGTCGAACCGCTTCTGATCGAAACGGCGGAACCAGCGCTGGATGCCCTCCTCGGTGCTGCGACCGCGAACCCCGATCAGCGTAGCGCGCGGCGCAGCCAATCGGGCGAGCGGCATGAGATCATTCTCATTGCCGCCCGAACCGTGCAGCAGGATCAGCGTGCTGCCATCCGGGTCTTCCGGCAGGTGAACACGATGGACGAAGGGCAGGTCGCGATAGATCACCCGCTCCTCACCCGGCAGGCCGAATTGCGGCATGCGGGCGCGGATCGCTTGCGCCTGCTTCTCATTGCCCGGCGGCACGAACAGAAGCTGCCCCAATGTTTCCACCGGCTCGTCCACGGTAAAGCCGGGGGTGTCGGTGGCAAATTCGAACAGGGTTCCGCCCGGCTCGCGAACATAGAGCGAGGTGAAATATTTGCGGTCGTGCACATTGACCTCGCTGGAATTGAGCTTCGACAGCTCCTTTTCCAGCGTCGTCACATCGTCGGTCGTGCGGGCGCGAAAAGCCACATGGTCAGCAATGCCGGTGCCCGGGATGCCGGGCCAGAAGCCGCTCGCATCACGCACATCGATGGCGTCGCCGGAATCGGAGACGAGCCGGTCGATGGTTTCTTCCTTCCCCTGATGGTGAAAGCCGAAATAGCGCTCAATGAATGCGGCAGTCTGTTCGGGCTGCTCGGACAGGATGGTGGCGGAACGTATCCGGCGAATGGCGAATTCAGCTGGAATGCCCTCACCGGACCACGGATCGTTGGCCGCAAGATCACTGCCGACCAGCTTGACGATCACGCCGTCTGGATCGCGCAGCCGCAGAACCGGCTCGCCAAATTCCTGCACCGGACCTTCGGACGAGACGTGATAACGCAACGCCCGCTCCAGCCAGAAGCCGATAGCCGTGCGGTCGATGGCAAGCGCGATTTCGCTGACCTGCCCATGGCCGACGCGGCCCTTGGAACCGTCTTCCCAGACCAGAAAGGTGATCAGCGAACCCGGCGTGCCGGAACGGTCGCCATAGAACAGATGCAGCTGCTCGGCATCCTCGAAACCACCCGTCCGCTTGACGATACGCAGTCCCAGAAAGCCCGCATAGAAATCGACATTCGCCTGCACCTTGCGCGTGATCAGCGTCAGATGATGGATGCCACTGGTCATGATTGCGATCTCCCGTCCTTATAAAGTCGAGCAAGAGATAGCGCAGCCAGCGCAGCTTGCCCATGGGGCTGACCGGTGACGGATTGTCAACGGATGGTTTGGCTTTTGAAATTTGGGAAAGGTCCAGAAAAAGAAAAAGGCCGCGCGGGAGGAGGATGCGCGGCCTGATCTTCGAATACGGCTGGGAGGAGGAGTGCCGTATTCCGGTATCGAGTTCTGGGAGGAGGAGTGAACTCGATGACCAAGTTTTACCCGGTGGCTTATTTTTGAACAACGGCCAATAATGCATGTCAGTTATGCAAATTCGACAATGCTCAAGAAAAAGGCAGTCGCCAAAAATGCACAAGCGCCCGCAGAACGGGCGCTTGCTGAGGCGTTATTATCTTTCGATAACAGAAGCTTACAGGAGGTGCGCGATCAGCGGCGCAGCCAGCACATTCACCAGCCCAACCAGCACCATGACGAGACCGGCGATGGAACCTTCCTCGCTGCCGATCTGGTGGGCCTTTGCCACGCCAGCGCCATGCGCGCCCATGCCAAAGAGCGCGCCGCGCGCCAGTGCGGAGCGCAGCGGCAGCCAGTTGAGCATCATTTCGCCGAGCGCCGCGCCGAAAACACCGGTCAGCACCACGAAGATGGCGGTCAGGTCCGGCGTGCCGCCAATGTCGCCCGAAACAGTCATCGCAAAGGGCGTGCTCATCGAACGCGGCATCAGGCTGAGGCTGATCGCCTCGTTCAAGCCCAGCAGATGCGCCAGCCCCCAGGCCGAGGCCATGGCCGATGAGCTGCCGACCAGCACGCCAGCCAGCAGAACCGGCCAGTATCGACGGATCGTCGCGCGCTGCTGATAAATGGGAATTGCGAAGGCAACCGTTGCAGGGCCGAGCAACGCCACCAGCCAGTGCGTTGCGCCAAAATAGCCGCGATAGTTTTCGTTGAGCGCGACCACCAGCCCCATCAGCAGAAGCGGCGTGACGGCCAGAGGCGTCAGCCACCACATGGGAAAGCGGCGATAAACGCGCTTTGCCGCAAGATAAAGCAGGATCGTGGCCGCCGACCAGAATAGCGTTGCCACGAAGGGGTTACTTGGCAGCATAACGGAGGCTCCAGCGATAGCAGAGGTCTACCGTCAATGCGGTGACGCTCATCACCGTCAGCGTGCCGAGCAGGATGACAGCCATGATCTTGAGACCGAGCACGCCGATCAGTTCGCGGTGTTCAAGGATCGCCAGAACGGCGGGCACGAAGAACAGCAGCATCTCGGCCAGAAACCATTCCGCGCCGCGCTTCATGCTGAACAGGCTGACGCGCCCGCTCAACAAAAGCGCCAGCACCAGCGCCATGCCGATGATGCCGCCGGGCAGAGGCAGACCGACCGCGCGGACAAAAGCTTCACCCGCCAGCCAGAAGCCGACCAGCGTCGCAATCTGCATCATGCGGCTGTGGTGCAGCGCATAGCGGAAGCGGACAGCAAGAGTATGAGCATTTCTGGAGGCGTTCATGGGCTTCTTCCCGGGCCATTGCCCGTTTGCGTTCGGTCTGGTGTTGAGCATCAATATAGGCCGCCCCCGCTTATTCTAGAAATGAATTGATTTCATTGCAGCTATTCCGATATAGAATAGCTCATGAATTTGAGAAGCTTTCAGGCATTTGTGGAGGTGGTGCGCCAGGGCGGATTTTCCGCGGCGGCCAGAGCCATTCACGCGACCCAGTCCACGGTCAGCAAAGCGGTGAAGCAGCTGGAGGAAGAGCTGGGCCTTGCCCTTCTCGACCGCGACGCTACCCCGCCTCGCCTGACGGCTGCGGGCGACATTGTTTATCGCCGCGCCTTGGCCATGCTGGCCGAGAAAGACGATCTGCTGGCGGAGCTTGGTGAATTGCGCGGCCTGAAACGCGGTCTCCTGCGTCTCGGGCTGCCACCCATCGGTTCCAGCGTGCTGTTTGCGCCGGTTTTCGCCGCCTATACCAAGCTTTATCCGGATATCGACATTCAGCTGGTTGAGCATGGCAGCCGCCGTCTGGAAGAGCTTCTGCTCGCGGGCGATGTCGAGCTTGCCGCCTCGCTTCTGCCGGTCGAAGACAGTTTCGAATGGCAGGATGTGCGTTGCGAGCCTGTCGTCGCCCTGCTGCCCGCGACCCACGAGGCGGCTTCTGGCGAGGGCGTGACGCTGGAGCAGATCGCAGGCCTGCCCTTCATTCTCTTTGAAAGCGGCTTCGCACTCAATCATATCATCCTCGATGCCTGCCAGCAGCATGGCTTTGCCCCGAATGTCGCGGTCCGCTCCAGCCAGATCGATTTCATCGTCGAACTGGTGGCGGCGGGCATGGGCGTCGGCTTTCTGCCGCTGATGATCGCCGAGCAACGCCATCATTCCGGCGTGCGCATTCAGAAAATCACCGATGCGGACATGAACTGGAACATGGCGCTGATCTGGCGCAAAGGCGCGTTTCTGTCCCATGCAGCGCGCGCCTGGCTGACGCTTGCAAGCGGTGGAACTTCAAAAAAACCTTGAAGCGCACGAACCAGCGCCTATCTCCAATAGACACCGACTCTACGCGCCATCCGGCGGCGTTCCGTCTTGATGCTCATCAGCAAAGAAGGAGGCTATGATGGAAGGTCAGGTTATATTCTACAAAGGCGACAGGATCCTGTACCGGCATCATATCGACGTGCAGGACGACGATTATTCCAAGGGCGTCAATGACGCCTTGATCGCCTTCCAGCGCAACTATGCCGGTTTTGATCTTGCGGGCGACGATATTCACGTCCGCTTCAAGAAGCCTGGAGATGTTTGAAAGCTGACCGGGTCCACCGTGACTGGAGCCCGCGTCCGGTTTCACGCCGAACGCGTGCGGCTCCTTCTGTCGGCATGATCAGGCGGCTGCGTAAGCGGCTTCACGTGCCACGCGGCGAATGTCGTTGCGGCTGAGGCCGAGATCGCTCAGTTCGCGATCGCTGCAGCTTTCAAGCTCACGCAGATTTTCGCAATACTGCATCCAGCGATTGAATTGGGTACGAAGATTGGTTGGAAGGCTCATGGTGGTATCCCCTTGTTTTTATCTTCCTCCCACCATTGAGCTTCCGCCTTTCAAGCACTTTTGAGAAGTGCAGATACTGCATGGCTGCATTGTGATTGGGGAATGCTGATTGCGCCAAAAAAATCCTGGAGCTTTTTGATCGGCTCCACGCTACATAGAGACCATGAACGAAACGCGTCATGAATCTCCGGTGCAAAACGGCCCAAAAAGGGTCGTTAAGGCCTTTATCATCCATTTGAAGCGGGCGAATGATCGACAGCCGCAGGTGGAGCGGCTCATCGACAGCCTGCCTCTGCGGGCAGAAGTGATCGACGCCGTTGACGGGCGGGTGCTCGACGGAGAAACCATCCAGCGCGTTTATCGGCGCTCGCTGCACAAGCCCCCCTACCCCTTTCCGCTCAGCACCAACGAGATTGCCTGCTTTCTGTCGCACCGCAAGGCGTGGCAGGCCATTGTCGATCAGAAGATCGACGCGGGTTTCGTGCTGGAAGACGATGTCGAGCTGACGCCGGAATTTGCAGCGGCTTTTCAGGCCGCGTTGCAGCTTGTCGACCATGACAGTTTCATCCGCTTTCCCTTCCGCGAGCGGGAAACAGGCCGCGAAGTGCTGAATATCGATGGCGTGCGGGTGATCCTGCCCGTGCCGGTCGGCCTTGGCATGGTTGCGCAGCTTGTCGGTCGCGAGGCGGCGAGACGGCTGCTGGCCGCGACCGAGACATTCGACCGGCCGGTGGACACTACGGCGCAGATGAACTGGGTAACGGGACTGAAGCCGCTTTCCGTCCTGCCCGGTGGTGTGCGTGAAGTGTCGGTGCGGCTGGGCGGCAGCACCATCCAGAAATCCCGCACCCTGCCGGATAAACTGAAGCGGGAAATCCTGCGACCGCTTTATCGCTGGAAGATCAAAAATCGTTCTCGCAAGAGTTAGCAATTCCATCGGAAAGCAAACTGATTTAATTATGCCTTTTTAAATATTTAGCCACAGAACATTATTCGTGTGACCGCCTGAAATACAGATTCGAGGATTATCGTGTCCGTCCCAATTCTTCTTTATCACCAGATCGATGTTCCGCCCCGGCACAAAGCGCCGTTTCGCAGCATGACCGTGCATCCCGACCGCTTTCGCAGCCAGATGGCCTGGCTCAAGCGCCTCGGCTATCAGGGATTGTCGTTGAAGGATGCGCTGCCCTACATCTATGGCGGCAAAAAGGGGAAAGTCGCAGTCATCACCTTCGATGACGGCTTTGAGAATGTCTTCCGCAATGCTCTGCCCATCTTGGAGGAGCATGGCTTCACCGCCACAAATTATTTCGTTGCCAATCAGATCGGCGGCTTCAATCTGTGGGATCAGAAAATCGGCGTGGCGCGGGCCGATTGCATGGGCGTCGCCGAAATGCGCGAATGGGCGGCCCTTGGTCACGAAGTGGGGTCGCATACGCTCGATCATATCAATCTCAGCGAAGCAAACGATATGGAAGCCGAAGTGCAGATCCGGCAATCCCGGGAAAAGATCGAGGATCTGCTTGGGCAGGAAGTGATCTCTTTCGCCTATCCCTATGGCGGCGAAAATGCCAGAACGCGCGAGATTGTCGCGCAGGCGGGCTATAAATACGCCACCACGACGGAAAAGCGCCGCGCGAAACCCACCGATGACCCGTTCGGCATTCCGCGCCTGACGATCCGGCGTAACGATATATGGCTGCAATTCCTGCGGAAGCTCACCCTGTCCTGACCGCGCAACAAACCGGGTGCAGGTATTGTGCCCTTCTGGCTGCATTTGCTTGATCTCGATCAATGCTGCTTCAATAAAACGTGGCAAATTGCCCGCAACCGCGCCATGGACGTCACAGGCCAAAAGCGCTAGTTAAGGCAAAGACAAGCGCATCGGCCTAAAAATCGGGAGCGATTTTTCGGAAACACGGTGCGTCGAATCAAATAGTTAGAGCGAGTTTTGTGCGCCCCTCGCGGTCGCGCTGCCCTCTAAGGAGCGCATGATGGATTATCGCCGGTTTTTCGAAGAAGCGATCGATCAGTTGCACGCCGAGAAGCGTTACCGCGTTTTCGCCGACCTCGAACGCATTGTCGGACGCTTCCCCCGCGCGATCTGGCGGAACAACGGTACAGCCCGTGAAATCACCGTCTGGTGTTCCAATGATTATCTCGGCATGGGTCACCATCCCGACGTGATCAAGGCCATGTGCGACACCGCAAGCAATGCCGGTTCCGGCGCCGGCGGCACGCGCAATATCTCCGGCAACAACCATCCGCTGGTCGAACTGGAAGCCGAACTGGCCGATCTGCATGGCAAGGAAGCCGGTCTGGTGTTCACCTCCGGTTTCATTTCCAACGAAGCCTCGATCTCGACCATTGCGCGCTTGCTGCCAAACTGCCTCATCCTGTCCGACGAGCTGAACCATGCCTCGATGATCGAAGGCGTGCGCCGTTCGGGCGCGGAGAAGAAGATTTTCCGTCACAACGACGTCGAGCATCTGGAGCAGCTTCTGAAGGCAGCCGATCCGGCGCGCGCCAAGCTGATCGTGTTCGAATCCGTCTATTCGATGGATGGCGATATTGCGCCGATCGAAAAGATTGCCGATCTGGCCGACAAGTATAATGCGATGACCTATATTGATGAAGTTCACGCGGTCGGCATGTATGGCGCGCGCGGCGGCGGCATCACCGACCGTGACGGTCTGGCGCACCGCATCGACATCATCGAAGGCACGCTTGCCAAGGCTTTCGGCGCGCTGGGCGGCTATATCACCGGTTCACGCGCCATTATCGACGCCGTGCGTTCCTATGCGCCGGGCTTCATCTTCACGACGGCGCTTCCGCCATCGGTGGCAGCGGCTGCGACCGCTTCAATCCGCCATCTCAAGGCGTCGCAGGTTGAACGCGATGGCCAGCAGCGTCAGGCGCAGCAAGCCAAAGACGTGCTTTCGGCGGCTGGTCTGCCCGTCATGCCTTCGGACACCCATATCGTGCCGGTGCTGGTCGGCGATCCGGAACTTTGCAAGAAGGCCAGCGACCGTCTCCTCGATGTGCACGGCATCTATATCCAGCCGATCAACTATCCGACTGTGCCGCGCGGCACCGAACGCCTGCGCATCACGCCGTCGCCGCTGCATGACGATGCGCTGATCGACGGGCTGAAGGATGCCCTGCTGGAAGTCTGGAACACGCTTGGCATTCCTTTTGCCGAGAACGATGCCCCGCAGACGGCCAGTTCCGACCGCGTCGTGCCGCTAATGGTCTCCAAGGCGGGTGGATAAGCGCCTCGCAAATAGCTGATGGAAAAAGGCCGGTTTTCACCGGCCTTTCTTGTTTTAGGTTAAAGCTGCTCGATCCATTTTACGAGCCGCGCTGCGGCCTCGTCGATCTGATGCGGAGCGCGGCCGAAGCAAAGGCGGAAGAATCCTTCCCCGCCCTGCCCAAAGGCGCTGCCCGGTGCGAGGCCCACATTGGCCCGGTCGATCATATCGATGGCCGCCTTGACGGAATCCGTCACGCCTTCAACGCCGAAGAACAGATAGAACGCGCCTTGGGGCGGCGTGAGGCGCACCTTGCCGGTTGCCTGCAAGGCCGAGCACAGCCTGTCGCGGGTGGCGCGAGCGCGCTCCACCTGCATGGCAATAAACGGTTCGCCCTGATCGAGCGCCGCCACTGCACCGCGCTGCATGAACGGCGCCACGCCGGAATTGGAATACTGGATCATGTTTTCGATCACCGGACCAACGGATGGGTGCACGGTCATCCAGCCCACGCGCCAGCCGGTCATGGCCCAGTTTTTGGAGAAGGAATTGACGAAGATGATGCGGTCGTCAGGCTCCATGATTTCCATGAAGGACCGTGCATGGCCGCCGCCATAATAGAAATGCGTGTAGATCTCGTCGGCGATGATCCAGAGCCCATGCTTGCGCGCGAGATCGAGAATGAAACGCAGCGTCTCGCGATCAGCGGTCCATCCGGTCGGGTTGGACGGCGTATTGATGAAAAGCGCGCGGGTGCGCGGCGTGATGGCGGCGGCGATTTTCTCCGGGTCGAGCACCCAGCCATTCGCGCCGAATTCGAGCTCTACCGCCACCGGCACCGCACCTGCAAGACCAGCCGCGCCGACAAAATTCGGCCAGGCTGGCGACAGATAGATCGCTTCCTCGCCCGCACCCACTGTCGCGGTCAGCGCCATCTCGATGGCGTGCATGCCCGAGCCGGTGACATAGAAATTTTCAGGCTTCAGGGGCAGCGGGAAATGACGCGCATGATAACGGGCCAACGCCTCGCGCAGTTCAGGAATTCCGGCCTGCCAGGTATAGAAGGTCTCGCCATCGGTGATGCTTTTCTGCGCCGCATCGCGAATGAAATCCGGCGTCGGCAGATCGCCCTCGCCGACCCACAACGGAATGAGACCTTCGCGGCCCCGGCCATGATTGGCAACGGCTACAATGCCGCTTTCAGGCGCTTGCGCTGCTTCGCGGCGGAGACTGGCTAAAAGTGTCATGATGATCCTGCGCTGCTTGCTCTATGTCTATCGGCCTTACCAAGACGCGAGCACAAAATCACTCGGCATTTTGTGATGATCCGATCATCGGGATTGATGAATGCCAAAAGAAAACGGAGCCCTCGCAGGCTCCGCTTTGCATTCCAAAGGAAAAATCCCGATCAGGCCTTCTTGGCAAGCAGATCGCGGATTTCCGTCAGCAGCACTTCCTCGCGCGGGGCTTCCGGCTCAGGCTTTGCTTCTTCCTTCTTCTTCAGGCGGTTCATGGCCTTGACGACAAGGAACAGAACCCAGGCGATAATCAGGAAATTGATCAGCAGGGTGACGAAGTTACCGTAAGCAATAGTCGCACCGGCTTCACGGGCGGCGGCAAGCGTGGACTTCGGCTCACCGGCAAGCTGGATGAACATGTTCGAAAAGTCGATACCGCCGGTGATCAGACCGATGATCGGCATGATGATGTCGTTGACGATGGAATTGACGAGGCCACCGAAGGCGCCGCCGATGATCACACCGATGGCCAGATCGACCATATTCCCCTTGAGAGCGAATTCCCTGAATTCTTTCAACATTAGCCTGTCTCCCTCACGAGTGCGACTGCATAACCGGGCCGTCGTTGCTGCGGTGCGCTCGTCGAATTAACCTGGCGTCAGATGGCTCTGACAGTGAACGATAGAACCGCTCCTGACTTTGGGGGCTCGAAAAGCGTTCCATCAAACTATCCTTCGCTTAGTTTGTATTCGAAAAACTTCAAAGAAAAGATAAACGCGGATATCGACGGGTAAAACATCCGGCTTTTCATCAATATTCTTGCGCGCTGGACATGAAAGTGCTTGCGTCAGGCGGAGTTGGATAAACGGAAGAGGAATAAAGCCGCCTATGCAAGGTTGGGGAATCATCGGCGCCGCCTTTCTATATCTGCTGCTTCTCTTTGCTGTCGCCAGTATCGGTGACCGCAGATCGTCGCGGTGGAACAGTGCGCCGCGTCCCTATGTCTATGCGCTGAGCCTCGCGGTCTATTGCACGTCCTGGACCTTTTTCGGCTCCGTCGGCTTGTCGGCACAGCGCGGGCTGGAATTTCTCGGCATCTATATCGGCCCCATCCTGGTTTTCACGCTCGGCAACCGTTTGATGCGCCATATCGTGCGACTGGCCAAGGCGGAGCGCATCACCTCCATCGCCGATTTTCTGGCTGCGCGTTACGGCAAGAGTTTTGGCGTTGCCTCGCTTGCCACCTGCATCGCTGCAGTCGGATCGATCCCCTATATCGCCTTGCAGCTGAAGGCTGTCGCTGGCAGCGTCGGGCTGGTGATGGACCATTATGGCCGCGCCGTTGCCCCACCGGCCTTCATCTTCGGCGATATTTCACTGGCCGTCGCCGCCGTGCTGGCCGTCTTCGCCATCCTGTTCGGCACGCGCCATACCGATGCGACCGAGCACCAGAACGGTCTCATCCTCGCCATTGCGGTGGAATCGGTCATCAAGCTCTCCGCATTCCTCACCGTCGGGCTTGCCTGCACCTTTTTCCTGTTCGGCTCGCCCTCGCAGCTCATAGACCAGATTTCCCAGTCCACCGATGCGCTGAAAGCCTTTCACTACCAGACCTCAATCGGCACCTGGATCATTCAAACCGCGCTCAGTGCCGCGGCTATCATTATGCTGCCGCGCCAGTTCCACGTCACGGTTGTCGAAAGCCGCAGCGACAAGGAGCTGCGCACCGCATCCTGGCTGTTCCCGATCTATCTGGTGCTGATCAATATCTTCGTCTTTCCGATTGCCTTGATCGGCGTGATGACGCTCGGCAATACGGTGAGCGGCGATCTCTACGTGCTTGCCCTGCCGCTTGCCGCCGAAGCGCACTGGATGGCCCTCATTGCCTTCCTCGGCGGGTTGTCGGCGGCGACAGCCATGGTGATCGTCGCCTGCGTGGCGCTGTCGATCATGATTTCCAACCATCTCGTGCTGCCGCTTTTCATCCGCAGCATGGCAAAGCGCCATCCCGCCGAACAGCCCGACCTTACCAAGGCTATTCTCAATACAAGGCGCGTGACGATCGTCGGCATTCTGGCGCTTGCCTTCGCCTATTATCGCTTCACGTCCAACAATATTCACCTCGCCTCCATCGGCTTCGTGTCCTTCGCGGCCATTGCGCAATTTGCGCCGGCCTTCATCGGCGGCCTTTTCTGGCGCAATGCCAATGGGCGCGGCGCGATGCTGGGCCTGTCGGCAGGCTTTCTCGTCTGGGCCTATACGCTGCTGCTGCCCACCATGGCGCCGGAAGACGCCGCCATTTTGCGCGACGGTTTTCTGGGCTTCACGGCGCTGCGCCCGGAAGCGCTGTTCGGCACCGATGCGCTGCCGCTGACCAATGGCGTGATATGGAGCCTCGCCGCCAATACGCTGTTCTATGTTCTGGGTTCGTTGTCGCGCGCCTCGACGCCGCTGGAGCGCATTCAGGCCAGCATCTTCCTGCCGCGCTATTCCATCGCCACGCCAACTCTGAAACGCTTCCGCACTACGGTCACCGTGGCCGAACTGAAAGCAACCATGGCGCGCTATCTCGGCTCCGAGCGCGTCGAGCGCGCCTTCCTGCGGTTCGAAGGGCATCAGCAGCGCAGGCTGGATCCGGGCATGACGGTGGACACGCCCCTGATCCGCTATGCCGAACAACTCCTCGGCACGGCGGTCGGCACGGCCTCGGCGCGATTGGTTCTGTCGCTGCTTCTGCAACGTAACGATGCTTCCGGGCGGGATGCGCGCCAGCTTCTCGATGACGCTTCCGCCGCCCTGCAACAAAACCGCGACCTGTTGCAGATCGCGCTCGACCAGATGGAACAGGGCATCACGGTTTTCGACAAGGATTTCCGGCTGGCCTTCTGGAACCGCCAGTTCCGCACCCTGCTCAACCTGCCTGACGAGGTGATGCAGGTGGGCATCCCCGTTTCGGAAATCGTCGAGCATCTGATCCGCCGCGAAGACGTCGCCTTCAATGCGCGCAACAGCCTCATCCATTCGCTGACGGCCAGCCGCAAGCCGGTGCGCCTGAAGATGAAATCAACGGGCAAGACGCTCGAAATCCAGTCCAATCCGATGCCCGATGGCGGCATCGTCGCGACCTATACCGATATCACCGCCGCTGTCGAAGCGGACCTGATGCGTCAGAAAGCCGCCGAAATGCTGGAACAGCGCGTGGCCGACCGCACGGCGGAGCTGACCCATGTGAACCAGGAACTGGCGCGGGCGCAGGCCGCCGCCGAAGAGGCCAATCTCGGCAAGACGCGCTTTCTCGCCGCCGCTGGCCACGACATCCTGCAACCGCTCAACGCGGCGCGCCTCTATTCCACCGCGCTGTCGGAAAAACTCGGGCGTTCGGAAACCAGCGAATTTGCCCGCAACATCGATTCCTCGCTGGAGGCGGTGGAAGCCATTCTGGGTATGGTGCTGGATATTTCGCGTCTCGACACGGGTTCGCTGAAGCCTGAAGTCTCGGTGTTCCGGCTGGACAGGTTGCTGAGCCAGATCGCCACGGATTTCACACCGCTGGCGCGCAAGAAGGCGCTGAAACTGCGGGTGGTGCCGTCGAGCATCGTCGTGAAAACCGACCGCAACATGCTGCGCCGCCTGATCCAGAATCTCGTTTCCAATTCGATCAAATATAGCCGCAGCGGCGGCATATTGCTCGGCGTCCGGCGGCGCGGGGCTTATGGCGAATTGCAGGTGCTCGACACCGGCATCGGCATTCCACAACACAAGCTGAAGCTCGTCTTCCGCGAATTCACCCGCCTTGATGAAGGCATGCGCGAGGCGGAAGGGCTGGGGCTTGGCCTCTCCATCGTTGACCGCATCGCCCGGCTGCTGGGATTTCCGCTGTCGGTGCGCTCGGTTCAGGCCAAGGGCACCACATTCACCCTGCGCATTCCCGTTTCCAACGAGCCGGTGCCGGTCGAGGAGACCAAAAGCCGTCGCGGCCATGCACGTGCGCTGGAACTGACCGGGCTCGACGTGCTGTGCATCGACAACGATGCCGACATTTTGTCCGGCATGGAAACGTTGCTTGGCGGCTGGGGCTGCAATGTGACGACGCTGCGCAACGGCGCGGCGCTAAAGGCCTTCTGCGCCAAACGCAGCACCGCGCCGGATGTCATCGTCGCCGATTACCATCTGATCCATGAAAACGGCATCGACATGATCGGCTTCACACGTGAGCATTTCGACACAGAAATACCGGCCATCTTGCTGACCGCCGACCGTTCCAAGGAAGTGCGCCAGCGTGCCGAGGAAGAGAACATCACCTTGCTGAACAAGCCGCTTCGCCCGGCGGCGCTGCGCTCATTGCTGTCGCATTTCTATCATGCGCGACAGGATGGCGGCGCGTCACAGACGGCTGCACAGTAATCATATCATGTACTGATTACGTCATTGCCAATGCGCGACAGCAGAATGACGGCCTGGGTGCGGCTGTCGACGCCAAGCTTCTGCAACACGGCGGAGACATGCGCCTTGACGGTCGCTTCCGACACGCTCAGCTCATAGGCGATCTGCTTGTTGAGGAGACCTTCGGCAAGCATGGTCAGCACACGGGTCTGCTGTGGCGTGAGCGTGCGCAGTCGCGCAATCAGCCCTTCGATTTCCGGGTCTTTCGGGTGATCGAGGTCGATCCCTTCCGGCGTCCAGATATCGCCTGCGAGCACAGCGCGCACCGCCTCGCCGATGGTTTCCATGCTGGCCGATTTGGAAATAAAGCCCGATGCGCCCAATTCCACCGCATGATGGATGGTGGCGGCGTCATCCGTGGCGGATACGATCACCACCGGCAAAGCCGGTTGCAGCGCCTTCAGCGCGACCAGTCCTGAAAGACCGGCCCCTCCGGGCATAGTCAGATCGAGCAGCAGAAGGTCGATATCGTCGCGTTCGGCAACCAGTTTCCTGACGGCATCGAAATCGCCAACTTCGACAATCTCGACGTTTTCGGATTGTCCCGACAGGACCTGTCTCAATGCGCCGCGAAAAAGCGGATGATCGTCAGCGATGATAAAGTGCATGTGCCTCGCGCGCCAATTTCAAGTGGTTCCTCCCCGTGCGGTGCATCCAATGCGACCAAACAAGTTTTTATGCCTATTTTTATCCTGAGCAACCAAAAATCACGTTGCTAACGTGTTTTCACATTTCTCATTGCCGCCATGTGGCCGCATTGTGTGGTAGGGTTGCGCCGGAAATTAAAAACACAGGCCCCGCCAGGCACGTGAGCAGAGGGTGGGAACCAGAAGGCATTTCATGACACGCAATACGCTTTATCCCGAGATTGAACCCTTCAAGGAAGAGATGCTGCAGGTGTCGCCGCTGCATCGCATCCATGTGGAGCAGTGCGGCAACCCGGATGGCAAGCCGGTGATCATGATTCACGGCGGCCCCGGCGGCGGCATCACGCCCGCCATGCGCCGCCTGCACGATCCGGAGCGTTATCGCATCATCCTGTTTGACCAGCGCGGCTGTGGCCGTTCCACGCCGCACGCCGAATTGCGTGAAAACACCACCTGGGATCTCGTGGCCGATATGGAGCATATCCGCGCGCATCTCGGCATCGACAAATGGCAGGTGTTTGGCGGCTCCTGGGGCTCGACACTCGGTCTCGCCTATGCACAGACCCATCCGGAGCGCGTGTCGGAAGCAGTGCTGCGCGGCATCTTCATGCTGCGCCGGTTTGAAATCGACTGGACATATACCAACGGCGCCAGCATCATTTTCGCGGATCACTTCGAAGCCTTTCAGGAGCATATTCCGGAAGCCGAGCGCGGCGATATGATTGCCGCCTATTACAAGCGCCTGACGGACCGCGATCCGAAAGTGCAGCTGGAAGCCGCCCGTCGCTGGGCGCGCTGGGAAGGCTCGATCATCTCGCTTCTGCCGGATCCGTCGCGCGTCGATGCCTTCGGCGCGGATGAATATGCAATCGCCTTTGCCCGCATCGAGTGCCACTATTTCCAGAATCGCGGCTTCCTTGATTCCGACGACCAGCTTTTGCGCAATGTCGAGCGCATCCGACATATTCCGGGCGTCATCGTGCATGGCCGTTACGATATCTGCACGCCCTTCATCAATGCATGGCAGCTCAAGAAGCTGTGGCCGGAAGCCGACCTCAAGATCGTTGAGGATAGCGGCCACGCCGTAACCGAACCGGGCATCGTCCATGAGCTGATCGAAGCGACCAAGCGCTTCGCGGCTTAATATATTAAACGGCCCTTAGGGGCCGTTTTTTTATTTAAAGATAACACCCCCCAAATCAGATGGAGAAAAAATGAAAATATTAAATAAATACATAAAATTTCATACTATCAATATAATTATTCGATATAATATACCATTCGCTTTTGGAGCTTTAGCCGCCTTTTTATATTTCCACTACCCACTCATAGCAGATTTAATATCTAATCATTTCCTAGGATCCGCATTAATGATACATCTATTAATATCATTCATATTAAAGATGAATTATGATTTTAAATTTATTAAAAATAAAAATATAGATTCCATAACATCGTACTTCGTTCCATTAACTGCACGTCATTCCCTATATACTTCATTGTTTTTTCTGGGATTCTCATTGATTATTTCTCTCTACGATACCATTCCGCACACCGTTATCTCACTTTTCGGGGGCCTGTATTTCTTCTGCTTCTCAGTAATTATTTCGCGCCCTCCTGCCCGACAACAATCCGCGATATATGGGTTATCAATGGGCGTTATTATTGCGATGCCATTTATTCATCTAGACCGATTGCTGTAGCCCAGCTTTTGGATCACGTCCGTCCGCCGGGCGGTGTCGGCGCCGTTTCGGCGGGCTTATCCGGCTCGCTGTCAAAACTCTTGGCGATATCCATGAAGCGGCGCATGAAGCGTTCCATATAGCTCATGGATTGTTCGAATTCCTGCTCGCTCGGCAGGCCAGATGTCGCATTGCCGCTGCCGCCCTTCTGATCGATGGCAGCCAGCCGGTCTTCCAGCACCTTCACACGGTCCTGCAAATCCGCCAGATCGTTTTCATAAGCCTCACGGTCTTCCGTCGCCATCTTGCAGACCATCTGACCCTGCGACTGTTCGGTGCAAACCGAAATCGCACCGGTCTTGGTGTCGAGGCGCACATAGCCGGTTTCGGTCTGCTCCAGACGATAACGGCCAGTTTCCTGCGCGAGTGCTCCGGACGCGGTCAGAACCGGCGCGACCAGAGCCACCGCCGCCAGACCACGGATGACGGGACGCGTAGCAAAAAAGGTGTTTTTGTTCGACATAATCCGATCTCCCTTTGGCTTCCTGTCATCATATGGGAGCTTTGCGACGAAAATCGAACGTTACAGTTCTTTGTTTTTACGCATTACCCACGCAAAACCGCTTCGCACTTTTGCTGGAAATGCTTTGGGTCTTTGATTTCCGGACAATTTCGGTCTAGAGAGCAGCCATGACCAAGATCATCTACAAGATCGCCCCGCGCGAACTCTGGGCGCAAGCGGAAAAGGCGGGAAGCTTTACGGGCGCGCCGGTTGATATTGCCGATGGCTATATCCATTTCTCTACTGCAGCACAGCTGCGCGAAACGGCTGCAAAGCACTTCGCGAACCAGAACAACTTGGTTCTTGTGAGCGTGGATGCGACCCGTCTTGGTGAAAACCTTAAATATGAGGTCTCGCGCGGCGGCGCGCTTTTTCCTCATCTCTATGCGGAGCTGCCGCTTGACGCGGTCGTGACTGTCGAGCCCTTGCCGCTCGATGACAACGGACTTCACATTTTTCCGGAGCTGAAAGACGAATGAGCGGATTTTTTGAAACTCTCGGCCGTCGCGCCCTCTTCTCTTTCGATGCCGAACAGGCGCATGGCCTGTCCATTGCCGGGCTGAAAACCGGACTCGTCAGCTGCAATGCACCGAGCGACCCCGCTTTGTCGGTCAAGGTTGCGGGATTGCAGTTTCCCAATCCGCTCGGCATGGCCGCTGGCTATGACAAGAATGCCGAAGTGCCGGATGCGCTTTTGAAGCTCGGCTTCGGCTTCACCGAGATCGGTACCATCACGCCGCGCCCGCAAAGCGGCAATCCGCGTCCGCGCATTTTCCGCCTCGTGGATGACAAGGCCGTCATCAACCGCCTCGGCTTCAACAATGAAGGCCACGAGGCCGCTTTCAAGCGCCTGTCGCAGCGCGCAGGCAAGAGCGGCATCGTCGGCGTCAATATCGGCGCCAACAAGGATGCGGAAGACCGCATCGCCGATTACGTGGCGGGCATTCGCCGATTCTACCAGCTGGCGCGCTATTTCACCGTCAATATTTCCTCGCCCAACACGCCGGGCCTGCGCAATCTTCAGGCGCGTGACAGTTTGCGCGAGCTTTTGAGCCGCGTGCTGGAAGCGCGTAACGAAGAAGGCAGCATGTGCACGCTGAAGCGTCCAGTGTTTCTCAAGATCGCGCCTGATCTGGCCGATGACGAACTGGACGACATTGCCGCCGAGGCCACCGAGCAGAAGCTGGACGGTATCATCGTTTCCAACACCACCCTGTCGCGCACGGGACTGAAAAGCGCCGAAAACCGCGATGAAACCGGCGGACTTTCCGGTGCGCCGCTGTTTGAACGGTCAACCGTGGTGCTGGCCCGCATGCGTGAGCGCGTCGGCCCCGACATGCCGTTGATCGGCGTTGGCGGCATCGACAGCGCTGAAACCGCCCTGACCAAAATCAGGGCCGGAGCCGATTTGGTGCAGCTTTATACGGGCCTTATCTATCGCGGTCCCGGCCTGCCGAGTGATATCCTGCGCGGGCTGTCGGCAGCGGTCAAACGCGAAGGCGTTGCCAATATCACTGAGCTGCGCGACCGCGACGCAAAAGACTGGGCAGCGCGTCGGTTGCCTGCCTGATTATCTCGCAAATTCCAGCCTGTAACGGCGCGGCAGCATCGCCAGAAGCGTGATGCCGCGCACCGACAGGAACAGATTGAGCGCCAGCCAAAGCCCGTGATTGCCCATCGCGGGCTTTGCCGCATAAAGCACGGCCATGAAGAAGGCCAGCGACAGGAACATCATGTTGCGCATGTCGCGCGACCATGTGGCCCCGATATAGACGCCGTCCATATGGAAGGCGAGCAGCCCGGTTATGCCGGTGAGTGCGGCCCATGGCAGATATTTGAGCGCTTCGGCATGCACATCTTCGGCTTTGGACAGAAGGCTGATGATCGGATCGCCGAAAACCAACAACGCAAAAGCGATGATGCTGGCCATCACCAGCCCCCACACAAAGGTCAGCTTGGCGCCCCGCACGAAGGCCGGGCTGTAGCGCGCGCCGATGGAGCGCCCGACAATCTGTTCGGCGGCAGCGGCCATGCCGTCGAGGAAAAAGCCCGCCACGAGGAAGAAGTTCATCAGCACGGCATTGGCTGCGAGTGTCACCGGCCCGAGATCGGAACCCGCACGTGTGAAGAAGGCGAAAGCAGTCAGAAGCAGGAAGGAGCGGATCATGATATCGCGATTGACCGCGAACATGCGCACGATGCCTTCCTTCTGGAAAATGCGCTGGCGGCTCGGGCGCTTGGTTGCATCCTTGCGGAAATGCCGGACCACCAGAAAGAGGCCGACGATTGCCGCGACGGTTTCGCCGGTGACGGTGGCCCATGCCACGCCCTGCACGCCCCAGCCAAGTTCCAGACCGAGAATGATGCAGAGCACAATATTGATGCCATTGAGCAGCAGCTGTAGGCCGAGACCGAGCATCCCCTGCCCGCGTCCGAGAACCAGCCCCAGCACGGAATAATTGATAAGCGCAACCGGGGCCGCCAGCATACGGATCGACACATAGGTCGCCATGGCCTCCTGTGTCGCGCTTGTCGGATGCATGAAGGTGGAGGCAGCGGCGAGAATGAGCGGCAGGCAGAGGATCATCAATCCGCCCGCAATGACGGCAATAATGATGGCGCGCCAGAAGATCGCCTGTTCTTCGACGGCGTCTTCAGCACCCATGGCCTGCGCCACCAGACCTGTGGTGCCGGAGCGCAGGAAATTGAACATGGACAGCAGGAAGTCGAAGACCAGCGCGCCGATAGCCAACCCACCGATCAGTTCGGCCTTGCCCATCTGGCCCACCACGCCCATATCGACAAGCCCCAACAGCGGCGTCGTGATGGCGGCAAGCGTCATGGGGATGGCGATCAGCATGACCATGCGATGCGTCACATCGAACGGCCTCGTAACGCTTCCAATGCGCTGCGACTGATCCATAACCACTATCCCCGAATTCATGCCTTTATTTCGAGAACGTCTACTCTGGAATCACTCGAAACGACAGAGAATTCGGCCCATAGATTGTCGCAGCCCCTGACAGCTTCATGTCAGGAGAAATCACATGCTCAAAGGCCGAGCATCATCGCCCAGTAAATGCGATTGGGTTTGTTTTCCGGCGTTGCCCAGGCAAGGCCGTAATGGCTGAAGGTGGGGTCGAGCATGTTCCTGCGATGGCCGGGCGATTTCATCCAGGCGTCGAACACCGCTTCGGTGCTCGACTGGCCAGCCGCGACGTTTTCAGCCGCAGGGCCGCGAATGCCCGCCTGACGCAACCGCGCGACAAAACCATTGCCCCAGCCGACGCTGTGGCCGATCTTGCCGTAGCTTGCCATGCGCTTCGCCTGAAAAAGCGCGGCCTGTTCCAGCTTGGAATCGGTCGCCATGAGCGAGAGGCCGTTTGCCTTGCGGATGGTGTTGAAAAGTCCGGTGGGATCGCCCGCGCTCACCACATTTGTCGCTGCATCCGCCGCGCCGAACGGCAAAGCGGAGAGCGAAACCGCACCCCCGGCGAGAACCAGAAAGCCGCGCCGGGAAAGCATAAATCCTTGTTCTTGCTGCATTGTTTAAATGTACAACCTTACTGCCAATATCTGCTATTTGCGATAGCTGAGGATACGGAGCAAAATAAAGGCAGGGATGACAACGGCAGCGCCCAAAATGAGATAATCCGCAAAGCGGGCAATGGCCGAGAAGCCCATATTCCACAGGCGCAGGAAGAAATCGCGAATGCCCCAAAGAATATCATAGGGCGTCCAGTGGAACGCGCTCATGACCACGCCGACCACCAGCGAAATCAGCACCAGCTTGACGATGATGCGTGCAGGCGTATCGCCAAGAAAACGGTTTACACCATCAGACATGCAAATCTCCTGCGTCTCAATTTTCCGCCATGCTGACAGATTCATCGCGCAAGACATAGGCTGTGATGATGACATCCGCAAGTTTTGAGCGTCCGCATTTATCTTTGCTTACGATAATCGCGTGGCGCCTTCTGCTTCTGGCGCGAGAAGGACCGGTTCATGCTGCGCGTATCGGTAAAGCCGCTGGCGACGGCCACTTCCAGAAGCGATAGTCCTGTTTCGGCCAGCAATTCCTTCGCCTTCTTGACGCGCAGTTCTTCGCGCACTTCAAAGGCCGTCCGTTCCAGCGCCAGCCGAAAACCGCGCTCCATCTGCCGCACCGAAATGCCAAGCCTGCGCGCCACATCGATCATCGGCACCGGGTCTTCCAGCGTTTCCTCGAAAATGCGGATGGCCTTGCGGATCATCGGCGAGCGCACGCCGTTGAAGCTGAGCGCGGGCTGTTCGGAGCGCACCAGTTCGTAAGGGATCATCAGGATGGACGCGCTCTTGCGCGCCAGCTCTTCGGAAATCTCGTTCTGGATGATGGAGAGCGCCAGCGACGCCGCGCCCAGACCGCCCGCGCAGGTATAATGCCGCCCGCTGCGGTGAAACAGGCTGGTCGTGTCGGCTGTATAGCCGTCGAACAGGTCGAGAAAATCGTCGCGGTGGAACCAGTTCACGCAGCAATTGCGGTCTTCGAGCAAGCTGCCCTCGGCCAGCAGGAAAGCGGCGGTGCAAAGCCCCACCACGGTCTTGCCGCGCTTGTCGGCGCGCTTGATGAGATCGATCAATGCCTGCTGGCGCGGACGATACTGGGCAAGCACGCCCCCGACGACAGCGACATAGTCGCATTCGTCGAGTTCGCCGATGGGAGCCGTCGGCTCGATCACCATGCCGGAGCTGGACGCAACCGGATCGCCGGACAGCGTGCAGATTTTCCAGGCGCAGCGAATCTGGCGGCTCTTGTCGCGATCATCGGCAGCCAGACGAAAAGGATCGAGAAACAGGCTCAGCGCCGTCAGCGTAAAGCCCGGCAGCGCGACAATGCCAACCGACAGCCTGCGCGGTGGTGCGTCGGCTGGCGTGTCCTGTCGTCGGCCTGAATCCGGTCCTGTTCCGTTTGCCACGTTCGTCGCTCTCCTCCGCACTGTCATCTATCTGCGCGGAGTTGCTCGCGCCGTCAACGAAAATGCTTGGAAAGCTTCAACTGCTGCGCCTGATAGTTGGAGCCGAGATCGGTGCCATAGAGCGCCTTCGGGCGGTTCAGCATATGCTCATAGACAAGGCGTCCGACGATCTGGCCATGTTCCAGAATGAAGGGCACTTCATGGCTTCGCACTTCCAGAACGGCGCGGCTGCCGGTGCCGCCCGCGGCACTGTGACCAAAGCCCGGATCGAAGAAGCCCGCATAATGGACGCGGAACTCGCCGACCAGCGGATCGAATGGCGTCATCTCGGCGGCGTAGAGCGGCGGCACATGCACGGCTTCACGCGAGACGAGGATATAGAATTCATCCGGGTCGAGCACGAGTTCGCGCGCGCCGCGATCATAGATCGGCTCCCAGAAATCGAGCACATCATGGGCGGCGCGTTTGTCCACATCGACAACGCCCGTGTGATGCTTGCCGCGATAGCCGATCAGCCTGTCCGGCCCGCCGGAAAGATCGACGGAAAGCGCAATGCCGCCGCCGGAGATATTCGGCATTTCAGCGGCCACCAGTGTCTCGGAATGATGCAGCGCGGCCAGTTCCGACTCATCGAGCTGGGCGCGGCCCTTGCGGAAACGGATCTGCGACAGGCGCGAGCCGGTGCGCGCAACAATCGGGAATGTGCGGGGGCTGACTTCCAGATAAAGCGGGCCCTTGTAACCGGCGGGCACCTTGTCGAATTCCTGCGCGCCATCGACAATCACCCGCGTGAAGATGTCGAGACGGCCAGTCGAGCTTTTCGGATTGGCGGAAGCCGACAGTTCCGGCGACAGCGAAAGGCTTTCCAACAGCGGCACGATATAAACGCAGCCGGTTTCGAGAACCGCGCCCGCCGTCAGGTCGATCTCGTGCAGCTTGAGACGTTCAAGCTTGTCGATGACCGGTGTGCCCGGACCCGGCATGAAGGAGGCGCGAACACGATAGGCCTTTGCACCAAGGCGGAGATCGAGGCTCGCGGGCTGAATCTGGTCGGCATCCAGCGGACGGGGCGAAGCCAGCAAACCGCTTTCGAACAGCGCAGCGATATCCGCATCCGCCAGAATTCCCGCATCTCTTAGCGCCATCGACCTCGTACTCCATAGTCTGAGCAATTCTTCAAAAGACCTTTGACCACTCGAAGGCCCAATGCCAACCCTTCACGCCCGGAGAAACGGGGTTTTCCGCAGGAATCGAAGCCAATCGCAAACCGATGAGGCAGGCTTTTCCTCAAAACTCGCTATCCTAGTGGTCTGATTCCAACATTTGTATCCCTAGGTTCCAAGCGCTGAGCAAATGTTGGAATCTAAAAGACCACTAGCAACTATATGTATCTAGTGGATTTTTCGAATTTGACGTTTGAAACAGCATCTATGTCAGCCGGGATTCAAACGTCAAATTCAATCCACTGGCATTGACGACCTTGCGCGACAGGCATAAGGAAAATGTGTTCCGTGGTGATTTGGCCGGCCGGCTTGCAGCCACGTTAAAGAATTCGCTAAAAAGGGCCGCGGTTCGTTACCGGCCTTTTGGGCCGGTTTTTTATTGGCCGCCGAGATGCCACTAAACGCTTTTAGGCGTCCCGGCCGACCAGCTTTTGACAGGTTGGAAAAATGACGACTGAGACTACCCGCAAGTTCCGCCCCGCGACACAGCTCGTGCATGCCGGTTCGCTCCGCTCCGGTTTCGCCGAAATGTCGGAAGCGATGTTCCTCACGCAGGGCTTCCTTTATCCCGATGCCGAAGCCGCCGAAGCGCGCTTCAAGGGCGAAAATCCGGGTTTCATCTATTCGCGTTATGCCAACCCCACCACGGACATGTTCGAAAAGCGCATGTGCGCGCTGGAAGGCGCCGAGGAAGGCCGTGCCACGGCTTCCGGCATGGCTGCCGTCGCCGCCGCCATTCTGTGTCAGGTCCAGGCCGGTGACCATGTGATCTCCGCCCGCGCCGTGTTCGGCTCGTGTCGTTATATCGTCGAGACCCTGCTGCCGCGCTATGGCGTGGAAATCTCCATTATCGACGGCTCGGATATCGCCAACTGGAAAGCCGCCGTTCGTCCGAACACCAAGGTAATGTTCCTCGAAAGCCCGTCGAACCCGACGCTCGAAATCATCGACATCGCCGCCGTGGCCGAAGTGGCCAATGAAGCGGGCGCAAAGCTGATCGTCGATAATGTGTTTGCGACCCCGCTTTACCAGAAGCCGCTGGAGCTTGGCGCGCATATTGTCGTCTACTCGACCACCAAGCACATCGACGGTCAGGGACGCTGCCTTGGCGGCATCGTATTGTCCGATCGCGAATGGGTCGAAACCACGCTTCAGGACTATTATCGCCATACCGGCCCCGGCATGAGCCCGTTCAATGCGTGGATCATGCTGAAGGGTCTGGAAACGCTGTCGGTGCGCGTGCGCCAGATGACGCAGTCGGCGGCTGCCGTTGCCGATGTTCTCGCCGGTAAGCCGGGCGTCAAGCGCGTCATCTATCCGGGCCGCGCCGACCATCCGCAGGCGGATATCATCGCCAAGCAGATGACAGGCGGCTCGACCCTGATCGCGCTGGAACTGGAAGGCGGCAAGGAAGCTGCATTCAAGTTCGAAAACGCGCTTCAGGTGTTCAGCATCTCCAACAATCTGGGCGACGCCAAGAGCCTGATCACCCATCCGGCCACCACGACGCACAAGAACCTGAGCGACGAGGCCAAGGCGGAGCTGGGCATTTCCGATGGCGTGCTGCGCATTTCGGTCGGTCTCGAAGACACCGACGATCTTCTGGAAGACGTCGAAGAAGCGCTGAAGGCAGCGGTTCGCTGAACATAGAAATGATTATCCGGCTCAATAGAATCGGGCCGGATAGTCAGCTCATTTTTTGCCTTTTTTCATCCCGAAGCGTCTCGGGATGATGCAAAAGACGGGGTTTCGTCTTAAAATATGTGACCTTTTCGCTGCAATCCCCCGCAAGAACAAGCGAAAAGCAGAAAATCTGTCTCGCTGCCCCTGTCTGGATTACCGCTTCACGTTGACCTCCAACGCAACTTTGGCGATAGGTGGGCATCAGGCACATGATAGAGGCGGATGCGATGTACAGGGCGGTGACGCAGGGGATCGAAATAACGGTTGAGCCGTTTTATCTGGAAGAAGAGTCGGCTCCAGAAGACAATCGCTATGTCTGGGGATACCGCATCACCATCGCCAATAATTCATCCGATACGGTGCAACTGCGCTCGCGCTACTGGCAGATAACCGACGCCAATGGCCGTGTCGAGGAAGTGCGCGGCGCCGGTGTCGTGGGCGAACAGCCCGTTCTCGATCCGGGCGACTCGTTTCAATATTCGTCCGGCTGCCCGCTGACCACATCGTCGGGCGTGATGGTTGGCCGCTATCAGATGCAAAACCCGGCCGGTCGCACATTCGAGGTGGACATACCGGCTTTCTCGCTGGACGTGCCCGAGCAGCGCCGTACGTTGAATTAGAGCCAAAACAAAAGGGCGGTCCCGAAGAACCGCCCCTTGTGGGATTATTCCTTCGCGAATTGCGCCGGATCGAACTCGTAGGTCGTCGAACAGAATTCGCAGGTCACCGAAATCTTGCCGTTCTCGGTGCTGTCGCGAATTTCCTCGGCGGAAAAGCCCGACAGGACACCCTCGATCTTCTCCCGCGAGCAGGAGCATTCGTCCACCACCTTGATGGCGTTGAAGACGCGCACGCCGCGTTCATGGAACAAGCGATAGAGCAGCCTTTCAGAGCCGATCGTCGGATCGGTCAGTTCCGAGCTTTCAATGGTTCCGACCAGCGACCGCGCCTCATCCCACGCGTCATCCACCGGATGATGCACGGCTTCATTGTCGTCGCCGTCCCCACCCGGCAGATCGGGAATGCGCGCGCGCAATTCCGATTCCGGCAGGAACTGGATGATCAATCCGCCAGCGCGCCATTTCTCGACGAGCTTGCCAGCGACGCCCCGTTCGACCAGCTTGGCGACGCTGAGCTTCAGATCGGTCGGGATCTGTTCCGACTGGCGGAAATAGGTCGTCGCAATTTCTTCCAGCGTCGAGCCGTCCAGCGCCACGATGCCCTGATAGCGCTGCATATAGGCGCCCTGATCCACCGTGAAGGCCAGCGTGCCGCGACCGAGCAGCTCTTCCGGCTCTGTCTTGCCAGCGGCGATGGCACCTTTCAGACGCTCATCATCGAAACGCGCATAGGCGCGCACTGCATGCGGCGTGCTGAAATCCACCACCAGCATGTCCACCGGACCGTCGGACTGGGTCTGGAAGATGAACTTGCCTTCGAACTTGAGAGAAGTGCCAAGCAGAACGGTCAGAACCGTCGCCTCCGCCAGCAGGCGGGCCACTTCCTCTGGATATTTATGGCGCTTCAGAATGGCGTCGATGCTCGTGCCAAGCTGAACCGCGCGACCGCGCACATCAAGCCCTTCCACCTGGAAAGGCACGACGGCGTCGTCGCCCGCAAAGCCGAAATCACCCAGATCGAGCTTGGGACCCGACTGGCCGTTTTCGGCTTCAATGTGAATGTTGCTGGTATCCTCAGCCACAAAAAACTCCAATCACGCGCCTTGCAGGCACCAGGCCAGAATGGCCTTCTGGGCGTGGAGCCTGTTTTCGGCTTCGTCGAACACGACCGATTGCGGCCCGTCGATCACTTCGTTGGTCACTTCCTCCCCGCGATGCGCAGGCAGGCAATGCATGAAAAGCGCCTTCGGGTCGGCTTTCGCCATCAGCCTTGCATTGACCTGATAGGGCATGAACACATTGTGTCCACGGGCGCGGTCTTCCTGTCCCATCGAAACCCAGGTATCGGTCACGATGCAATCCGCACCGCTTGCCGCCTTGTCCGGGTCTGTCGTGGACATGATGTCCGCACCGTGCGCCCTCGCCCAGTCAATGAAGTGCTGGTTTGGCTCGCTGCCTTCCGGCGTCGCGATATTGACGTTGAAATCAAACCGCGCCGCAGCTTCCACAAGCGAATGCAGGACGTTGTTGCCGTCCCCCATCCAGGCAAAGGTTTTGCCTTTGATCGAGCCGCGATGTTCCTCATATGTAAGAACGTCGGCCATGATCTGACAAGGGTGGGTGTCGTCGGTCAGTGCATTAATGACCGGAACCGTCGCATGTTCGGCCAGTTCCAGCATACGGTCATGCGAGGTGGTGCGGATCATGATCGCATCCACATAGCGCGACAGAACCTTCGCCGTATCGGCGATGGTCTCGCTGCGGCCGAGCTGCATTTCCGAGCCCGTCAGCATCAACGTTTCACCGCCGAGCTGGCGCATGCCGACATCGAACGACACACGCGTACGCGTCGACGGCTTTTCGAAAATCATCGCCAGCACCTTGCCGGCGAATGGCTTTTCAATCTCGCCCGCCTTCAGCCGCGCCTTGCGCGCCTTCGCATCCTCAAGGATGGAGCGCAATTCGCTTCCCGGGACGGCGGACAGGTCGAGGAAGTGCTTGATACCGTTATCCTGAGCCATGATCACGCCGTCTTGCTGATCGGATTTGCGACGGAAAGCCGTTCCACGGCCATTTCGATGCGGTTCAGCGCCTCACGGGCTTCTTCCGGCGTCGTGACCAGCGGCGGCAGCAGACGGACGACATTGTCGCCAGCGCCAACGCTCAGGAAATGCTCGTCACGCAGCGCCTGAATGAGCGTGGTGTTCGGAACAACGCATTTGATACCCATCAGGAGACCGCGACCGCGAACCTCGGAAACCACATTCGGGAACCGGTCGATGATCGACGCCAGCCCCTGCTTCATGACAAGCGCGGTGGCCTGAACATTTTCAAGGAAACCGTCAGCCAGCACGACATCCAGCACAGCATTGCCGACAGCCATGGCCAGCGGATTGCCGCCATAGGTGGTGCCATGCACACCGGCAACCATGCCCTTGGCGGCTTCAGCCGTCGCAAGGCAGGCGCCGACCGGGAAACCGCCGCCAATGCCCTTGGCCACAGCCATAATGTCCGGCTTGACGCCCGACCATTCATGGGCAAACAGCTTGCCGGTACGGCCAACACCGGTCTGCACTTCATCGAGGATCATCAGCAGGCCCTTTTCGTCGCAGATCTGACGGATCAAGCGCATGAATTCGTCCGGGAAGCCCCGCAGCCCGCCTTCGCCCTGCACAGGCTCAAGCAGGATGCCAGCAGTTTCATCGGTAATAGCGGCGCGCAAGGCAGCCTCGTCGCCGAACGGCACCTGATCGAAGCCTTCGACCTTCGGGCCGAAACCTTCAAGATACTTGGCCTGGCCACCGGCAGCGATGGTCGCAAGCGTGCGGCCATGGAACGCGCCTTCAAAGGTAATGATCCGGAAACGCTCCGGATGGCCGTTCGCGAAATGATAGCGACGCGCGGTCTTGATCGCGCATTCAAGCGCTTCCGCGCCGGAATTGGTGAAGAAGACCTTGTCGGCAAATGTGTTGTCGACCAGACGCTGGCCGAGCTTTTCCTGTCCGGGAACCTGATAAAGATTGGACAGATGCCACAGCTTGTCCGCCTGATTTTTCAGGGCTTCGACCAGATGCGGATGGGAATGGCCAAGGGAGTTCACCGCGATGCCAGCCGCAAAATCGAGATAGCGCTCGCCAGTTTCGGTGATAAGCCAGATGCCCTCACCTCGCTCGAAGCGCAGAGCCGCACGATTATAGGTGTCGTAAAGCGGTTGCACGGTCGTAGCGTCGGTCATTGCAATCAGGCCTCCATAAGCCTTTCTAAATGCTGCATATCCGAGGAAAACGGACTGTCAGCCTTGCCATTTTGAGCGATATTCCGGCCCTCTCTCCGGCCGAAATAAAAAGCCGCCCACCGGGCGGCACAATTATTTACGGGCGTATATTGGCGCTCGCGAAAAAAATGTCAATCAAACTAAGCCCGGAATATCGCGCTTCTTTACGCATGGGTTCATGCATTTTTTGCCCGCTTCCGCAGGTTTTGGCCACGCTTTGCACAACAGACATATCGGACTTGACGCGACAATTCCGCAAGCGGGGTAGCGCTTCCAGGATACGCCCTATATATAAGGCCCAGTTTTCACCCTGCAGCGGGTGCAGCACCTTCTCTCTCGCAGGTGTTCAAAAATGCGCCACGGGACCAAAGAAAAACCGTCTTTGTCACCCAAGTTGGGGAAAACCTTAAAAATGGAATCCACCTGACAAGGCTCTCCCTTGTCATGGAGTCATCGGGTAATGTAGTTTCTCTTTAAAGAAAAAAGCTACATTTCGTGCGGCGGACCTAGTCACCCGGATAGATATGGTGTTTGCGCCTGGAGCAATCCGGGAACACTGGTGGATTCCGGATAACGAAAATGATTGGAGCCCAGGGCGATGAACTGGACAGACGAACGCGTTGAACTACTGAAGAAACTGTGGAGCGAAGGCTTGAGCGCAAGCCAGATCGCGGCCCAGCTTGGCGGCGTCAGCCGCAATGCAGTGATCGGCAAGGTGCACCGTCTGAAGCTTTCGGGTCGCGGCAAGACGACGACCGCTGCTCCGCGCAGCAAGAAAGTCAATACGGTTGCAGCAGCGCCGCGTCCTGTAACGCAGCATGCGGGCGGCAGCACGCATACGGCCCATACCACGACGATGCGCACGGCGACCGTCACCAAGACAGTGGGTGCAACGGCGCTGCAGATGGAATATGCGGCGGAAGTGGTGGCCGAGCCTGTGGTCAAGCCGTCTTCGAATGTGGTTGTGCCGATTTCGCGCCGCCTGACGCTGTTGCAGCTCTCCGAGCGCACCTGCAAGTGGCCGATCGGCGACCCGCTGAACGAAGATTTCCACTTCTGCGGCAGTGAATCGGGTGAATCAAGCCCCTATTGCAGCTACCACTCCCGCCTGGCTTTCCAGCCAACGGCAGAACGGCGCCGGGCGCGCTGATCTAAGGGAATAGGTGAGTAAGGGAATAAGGGAGTATGTCTGACTATATCGTCGGCAGCTCCCTTTTTCTTTGCCTGCACCCCTATTCCGATCGCATACTGCCCTACTGCCCTACTGCCCTACTGCCTTAATCCCTTATTCCCCTACTCACCTACTGCCCTATTCCCCTCCTCATAGACCTTCAGCGTGCGGTCCGCGATGCCGTCCCAGCTATAGTCGCGGGCGATCCAGTCGATGAGTTGCTGCGACTGTTCAGCCGAAAGCGGGTTATCCGTCTTGCGGCGCAGCGCGTTTTTCAGCGCGTCGATGTCGCCAAGCGGGAAATAATCGTCCTGAGGCAGCCCGACTTCCAGATTGGCCGTAATGTCGCTGGCCAGCACATTGAGGCCGTAACCCATGGCCTCCAGAAGCGCGATGGGCATGCCTTCGTGGCTCGACGGCAGCACGAAAAGCCCAGCCTGACTGAAAAGTGCGGAGAGTTCGTCACCCTGCAACGCCCCGGTCAGGACCACGCCCGGCACGGCTGCGGCGCGGGCGCGCACCTCGCCAGCATAATCGGCAGTATATTCCGCCGAGCCGATCAGGGCGAGTTTCAGCGAAGGATCGGCAAGCTTGGCAAAGGCTTCGATCAGATCCAGCTGGCGCTTTTCCGGTACGATGCGCGCGACCAGCGCAATATAGCGGCGGGGCGCAAGCCCATGTTTTTCCAGCCAGCGTGGATCGCAGCTCGGTTCCCTTAAGGTTACGCCATTCGGGATGAAGGTGACGGGAACGTTATAGCGTTGCGCAACGGTTTTCGCGATATCGTTGGAAACGGCGATGCGGGCGCTGGCAAAGCGCATCCCCCATTTTTCGCCGAGCTTCAATGTCGCGCGCGCTAACCGTCCCCATTTCTGGCGGTTATAGTCGAAGCCGTGATGGGTCACGACCGTCCGCAGACCGAAGAGCCGCGCAAGCGGCGTCACCAGAGCGGGGCCGATGGCGTGGATGTGCAAAATGTCGGGCCGCGTGAAACCAGCGCGCAGCACGCCGAGGAAGGTATGCACGATGGCTTCGAACTTCATCGACGTAGGCGCCCAGATTGGCGTGACTTTCACGCCTTCCCAGACATAGGGCTGCTTGCGGTCGAGATAGGGCCTGCGGCCAACCACTTCCACATCCCAACCCTTGGCGATGTAAAGACGGGCCAGTTCTTCGACATGCCGCTCCACGCCGCCCTGCACATTGGGTATGCCGCGCAAGCCGAGCATCATGACGCGTCGCCGTCCTTGTCCCATCAAAGCGCTCCCAGTTCCGCGTAAAGTTCCAGTGTCCGGTTCCGGTAAGCTTCCGGCGAGAATTCCCGACCAGCCCAGCTGCGGCCAAGACGGCCCATCCTGCGCCGCGCCTGCGGCGTCAGACCGGCGGCTTCGCCGATGACGCGGGCGAGATCTTCAGCATCGCCGGTTCTGGCCACCATGCCGGTCTCGCCCGGCACGATCATTTCAGGAATGCCGCCAATGTCGGCGCCGATCACCGGCACGCCCAGCGCATAGGCTTCCAGAATGCTGATCGGCGCGTTCTCGTACCATTCCGATGGCAGGATCAGCGCCCTGGCTTCGCCGATCAGCCGGTGCAGCCGCTCGCCCGAGACATAGCCCGCAAAGGTAATATCGCCGCCGGTTTCAGCCGCCAGCGCGCGCAAACTTTGCTCCTCCGGGCCGGTGCCTGCAATCACCAGCTTCTGCCCGGAGATTGCCGCTGCGCGGATCAGCGTGCCGATCCCCTTTTCAGGCGCAAGACGTCCGACATAGGCGAAATAGTCGCCCTCATGCTCGAAGGGTTCCAGATTGTCGGTCTGCGCAAAATTCGGGATATAGACCAGCTTTTCCTGCGGCCAGCCCCATTCGATCAGCTTCGAAATATAGAACCGGCTCGGCACCACGATGCGGTCGAGCGTGTTGCGATAAAGGCCAAGCGTGCGATGAATGGCGGTTTCCACCAGGACCAGCCCACTCAGCGCCGTCGAGTCCTTGATGCATTTATGGAGCGCGACATTGTAAATGCGCCCACCCTTGCAGCGCTCGCAGATCCGGTTATGCGACAGCATCTTGTAGGCCGGGCATGCGAGCTTCAGATCATGCGCGGTCATGACGGTCGGAATACCCGCCGCTTTCAGCACCGGAAAAATCGACGGCGACAGGTGATGATAGACATTATGGGCATGGGCGACGTTCGGGCGAAAGCGCTCGATCAGCGCCTTGATGCGGTCCCGCGCTTCCCATGAATAGATGATCTTGCCCGCTTGCGCCACTTTGGTGAGGAGGCCGCTCTCGCGCCCATACTCGATTTCCGACACGAAATAGGATGACCAGTCGGAGGCGAAATTATCCGGATGCTGCATGGCAAAGGGAGCCGTCTCCCAGCCGATTTCGGAAAAGAGCTTGATATGGTCGAGAAAAACCGCTTCAGCCCCGCCGCGCCGGTAGAAATAATTATTGATCGCCAGCAGGCGGTGATCCGGATCGGCAGCTTTCATCGGGCAGCACCTTCCTCTGCTCGGAGATGAGCCAGCGCATCGCGTATCGACAGAACCTCCGCGCCGCTTTGCGCCGCATGGGAAACCAGTTTTTCAAAGGTTTCCGGCGTGCAGCCGAACGGCGTCGGCCTGTCGCTGATATCATGCGTGTAGAAGATCAGCCAGCCGGGATTTGCAGCGAGATCGTCGATCCAGCGGGTCAATTGCTCCGCATGCTGCTCCGGCTGCCTTATCTCGACGGCTTCCAGAAAGGCGAGATCAACCGCGTCGCGATTGATGCGCTCGCCGCCGCTGCGGCAGGTCGCGAAACGGTCGGAAAACAGGCTGCGCGACAGCACCGACGAGGCACAATAAGGATAGGCGAAATTGCGCCGACCGACCCGATCCGGTTCAATCTCGCGCAGATATGCGTGGTTGCGATCAAGATCGGCAGCAAGATCGCTCATGCCGACCGAGGGTACATTCCAATGCGCGAAAGTGTGGCAGCCAATATCGTGCCCGGCCTCGGCAAGTCTGCGCAGGCCCGCTTCCGTAATCAGCTGGCGATGCGCCTCGACGGAACCCACCAGACTGCCGGCGATATAGAATGTGCCGTGAAAGCCGTATTTTTCCAGTATCTTCGCGCCAGCGCTTTCGGCGGTGTCCGGAACATCGTCGAAGGTGAAACTGATAATCCGCCGATCCTTCGGCAGAGAAAATGGCCGGAGTGGAAAACTGCGGCTCAGCGCATCGTGCAACCGGTTGTTCAGCCGGTCCAGACGTGCCCTTGCCCAGCCCAATCGGTCCTGTGCCCCCAATTTGTCCTGCCCCATCGTTCCTACCAAGCCTTTGCCCCAAAAGCTTAACCCACAAGTCGCGCCTTCGCCTGAAGACGCATGCCGAAAATGGCAATCATCAAACAAAACCAGACCGCGCTGCCGTTCTGGAAAAACGTACTTTCCATGCATGACGTATAGAGGCCGTATAACCACAGACGGCTGAACAGAAGCGTCAATGCCGGATCGTTGCCCGTGGCCTCGGCTGCCTTGATATAACGCAGCGGCAGAATCAGCACCCAGATCAATATCAGGATCAGGCCGAACACACCCGCATTGATCATCATATCCAGATAGGCATTATGCGCGTTGAAGGCCGCGACGGCCCATGTCGCCCCGCCACCCCCGGCATAGACCATTTCCGGTGTCTTCCAGAATGAATCCAGCCCGTAGCCAAATATCGGCTTTTTAGCCACGGCTGAAAAGGCTATGCGCCAAATATCGGCGCGGTTGGTAAATGTCGCGTCAATGCCGATGCTGGTGATCAGCTGGCGGATGGGATCTGAAACCGCAGCACCCACGGCGACGAAATTGAACGCCGCCACCCCGCCGATCGAGATTGGAATGCGCGTCCAGCGCCATTTCATGAAGATCAGCGATATGATGGCGATGAAGGGCAGCATGGCCGTCGATGTCTTGCCGCCCGTATGCAGCAGGAAGAAGACACAGAGCGCCACCACCAGCGCCCCGGCCTTGCGATAGCCCATTTGCCAGCCATAAAGCCCGAAGAAGCTGAGCAGCACCAGTGCGGCTGCGGCTGCGTTCTTGTGCGGAAAATGCCCGCGCCATGCGCCCGCCAGCATCGGCTCGATGACATTCGTCGCCTGATGGATCGCCCGGCTCGGCATGAAGATGACGCCGAAATAGGCAAAGCCCAGCGTGATGAACGAGCCGATCAGCAGCAGCCGCGCCATCTGGGTTGCAGAGCGCGGCAGCAGCAGGAATATGCTGGCGTTCAAGGCCATCAGGATCGACAGCACCACCTTGCGGCTTGCAATCGATGGATGCGCCGAGACAAGGGCTGTCACGAACATCCAGATGAACAGCGTCACCAGCAATCCGCGCGGCTGGAGAATAGTCTGCCGCAACGGGCTTTTCAGCCCGCAGGCGATGAAACCGGCGGTCAAACTGAGTGTCAGCAACTGGTTGAGCAGATTGGACTGCCCCGCCGAAGCGGCGGTGCCCAGTTCGGCGCTCGAACTTGGATAGGGACTGATCCCCACCCACATGAACAGAAACATGATCAGAAACAGCGCAACGCCCAGCGATGACGATACCGACGTCAGGTCGCGGGGCGAAGTATGGGCCGTCACACCCCGATGGGAAGCGAGGTCAGACACGGCTCTCCCGATTTCTCCGCCATGCGCCGAGATAACCCAGCGCCAGCGCAAGCGCCACGCCGAGACCGAGCCCCACGAAACCGCCGGCTGCCCCCAACAGGACGGTGCGCGGCGGCCAGCTGCGGCTGACGGGCGGGATCGCTGTCGAGATCACGCGGATATTGGTGGCGTCGAGTTGCTGGCGCTGATGCGTTTCCGTCGAGCGGGTCAGGAACGTGTTGTAGATCGAAACCTTGGCGGTCATGTCGCGTTCGAGATCAGACAGCTGCACCTGCGCATCATTGTCGAGCGCCACCGCCGAGCGTGCCGTTGCGGCCTGCGCATTAAGCGCATCGACGACCGCATTGGCCTGATCGAGATCGACCTTAGCCGATTGCAGGATGCGCGAGCGTTCATTGGCGATCTGCTGCTCCAGCCCGTCGAGCTGGCGCTGCGTGTTGATGAGTTCGGGATAGCGCGGACCATAGGTCATGGTCAGCGCATCGTATCGCTGCTTCAGCGTCGCATACTGGCTGCGCAGATTGGTCATGGTCGGCGATTGCAGCGTGCTTGCCGGGCCGACCGGGCTGCCCGTATCGCGGGTCAGCTCGTTATAACGAGTGCTGGCGTCCGTCTGGCGCGATTTGGCATCGACCAGCTTCGTGTTGATCTGGGCCATGGACTGCGCGCTGACCAGTTCGCCGCCGGTGGTCTGGAGACCATGCGCGCGGCGGAAGGCGGCGACTTTTTCTTCGGCGTCCGTGGCGGCTTTCTGCAAGGATGTCAGGCGTTCCGACAAGGCGGCGGCAGCGCGGCCTGCGCCATCGGCATCGGCTTCGGCCACTTCTTCCTGGAACGACTGCGCCAGCGTGTCCGCCACCTTGACCGATTTTTCGGGATTGTCCGTCCACACACCGATCGTCACCAGATAGGACCGTTCCGGACGGCTCACGACAATGCGTTGCGACAGGGCGCGCACCGCCGTCAGCGTGTCGTCGGATGCGCCCTTCGGCTTGCCAAGTCCCAGCAGCGCGCGCAGATCGAAACCGCCCGGCGACGGCACGAATTCGGGATCGCCTTGCAGGTCGAGAGTCTGCACGACACGGCGCAGCACATTGCCCGACACCAGCATTTTCATCTTGCTTTCAATGTCGAGAATCTGGCTGTCGGCCTGAAGGCTCTGGGCATAGATATCGTTGGGCAAAAGCTGCAAGCCGGACGGCGGCACCAGCATATCCGTATAGGCGGTATAGCGCGGCTTGGCCGTCATGCCGTAGGCGAGACCCGCCAGCGCACCGGCAACAGCAAGAATGACGATCCATATCCAGCGGGCGCGCACCCATTCCAGTGCCGCCCAGAGATCGATTTCCGGCAGCATGAGCCCGCCCCCTGGAGACCTCGTCTCCGGCTCCACCGGATGGGATACAGGCGGCGTATCGAAAACCAGCGCATCGGAAACGGACGCTGGCCTCGGATAGGACGGCGCGTGGTTCTGCGCCAGAGCCTGGTTCCATTGCTCCAGCGTCTCGTCACCGCGCTTTTGAGCAGCCGGTTGCTGAGCCTTCGAAGCAAGGTCACGCAAGGTGTACATCGATCGATCCTATGGTTGGGCCTATGGTCGCCCTCTTGTTGCCCCGGTCGCGCAAAAAGCGCCTTTGCCCTGTTTATATGAGAAGATTAAAAAAATTGGTTAATCACAACTATTGGGCCGCAATGTGCGATAGGACTAGAAAATACATGATCTGTTCAGTTAGGGTTCATATTTCGAAGCTACATCTGGAATAAGCAGAATAAACGCTGATAAAGACAACAATGAGTAAGTCGGGAGAGGGAAAAGGTCTTTCCAGATAAAGTCATGCCGGGTCGGATCGAGGCGCAAAGCCGACATCGACAGACAACGCCCTTCACACATCATTCCCCCTAAATCCGCAGTATGAAATGTTGAAACGCTACTGGCCCACCGTGTTGTCCTATGCCGCATCGAGTGGCAGTCTTTTTGCCGCCAATATCGCGCAATTGCTGACTTTTGCCATTCTGGCACGGTATCTCGGATCACACGAGTTCGGGCTTTTCGTGACCGTCATGGCGGTCACGGCCATAGCAAACTACATCTGCGGACTGGGCGGCGCGGAATGCCTCGTGCGGCGCGTGGCGCAAAACCCGGCCATCTATCCCGCCATGCTTGGGCACAATATCATCCTGATCGTGACGAGCGGCATCGTGCTGGTGGTGCTTGGCATGATCCTGCTGCCGTTCTGGCTTGAATCCGTCCCGGAATTCGCCAGCAACTATCTCGGCATGTTTTTCCTGCTCGTCACCAATATCGTGCTGGTCCGCGCTATCCTCCTCGTGGAGCAGATTTATATCGCGCATACCGACTTCGTATCGGCCAACCTGTCGGTGGTCGGCTTTGCCGTGGCGCGCACGCTTGCTGCGGTTATCGCGTGTCTCGTCTTCGATATTTCAACCGTGGTGCAGTGGGCCTATTGGCAGTTTGGCTGCCATGTGCTGGTGCTCGTTATTTATGCGTGGTTTCTACGCAGACTCGGCGCGCCGCAATACCGTATCGTGCGGGAAGAAATCCGCCTCGGCATCATGTTCGCCTCGCAGTTCATCTTTCGTGCGGTTCGCCAGAATGCCGACCTTCTCATTCTCGGCGCGCTTGTCGCCCCCAGCGTCGTCGGCAGCTACGGCGTGACGCGCCGCATCGTCGACAGCAGCATGCTGACCATAGATGCGATGAACCGGCTCGTCTATCCGCGCCTGTCGCAAGCCAGCGCCAACGGCATTCACCATGCCCTGCCGATCACGTTGCGCCTTCTGGGCGCGTCGCTTCTGATCGGAACGCTGACCTCCCTCGTCATCTTCATCGCCGCGCCCTATCTGCCGCTGCTGTTCGGCAAGGAATATACGACGCTGATCGCCTTCTGCCGCACGCTCTGCTGGATTACGATCTTCGTCGCGCTCTGGTCGATTGCGGTCGATCTGCTCGGCGCAGCCAGCCAGCACGCCTATCGCACCGCCGTGCTGAATGTCGGCAATATTCTAGGTGCGCCGCTTCTCGCAGCCGCTACCTGGTATGCACCCATCACCGGTACGTTCACCGCAATTTACTTTATTGAAATATCTATCGTGTTGGCTTCGTGGTGCTGCGTCTTCTATCTCGTCAAGAGAAGCCGCAAAGCTGCTGCAAGGAAAGAGGTTCAGGTGAAAGCTTAAGCTCGGTCCGCCCGGGCAGAGGGGGCAGGTTAAAGTGGGGACCACATCTGTCGCGGATACAAGGACACACCGGGTTCGCCCGATGCGTCTCGATGACATACCGGCTGTGCGCGATCTGTTTACTCAGGTCTTTCGTCCCAAATCGACCTCTCACAGCGGGTGTTTGGACCAGTATTTTCGGCATGTTTTCTTCGAAAACCCCTATTACGATGCCGATCTGTGCAGCATCGTGCATGAAGACAGCAAGGGCGAGATCGACAGTACGCTGTGCGTCTTGCCCATCCCCTATCATGTCCACGGCAAGATCGTCATGGGAAGGCTGCTCTGCGCCTATATGATGCGCCCCGACAGCTCGCCGCGCGGCGCGGCAGAACTGACCCTCACCTTCCGCTCACGCGCCAATGATTTCGCGTTCAGCGACAGTGCAGCACCCGTCAGCGCCCGCCATTTCAGCGCCGTTGGCGGCATCACGCTCGACACCCATGGTCTGGCATGGACGCGGATTTTTCGCGGCGCGAGCTATGTGGCCCAGTTCGTCGCCGAACGCCGCGCCGCCTTGCGCGGCTGGCCCGCGGCAAAAGTCGGCCAGCTTCTGGACGCTCTCGTTCCGCTGCCCAAATTGCACAAATCCACCAACGGCAAGCGGACCGTGCGCGAGATTGATCAAAGCGAAGCTATCAGCCTGATCCGCCAGTTCCTGCCGATCTATGACGCCTATCCGGCATGGACGGAACAGGATCTGCAATGGGTTTTGAACCTCGCCAGCGATAATCACGCCGCCGGTGAACTGCGCTTCTGTTCGATTTCCGGCAAAAGCGGCGAGCCCGTTGGCTTCTTCTGCTATTATGCCCGCCAGAACGGCATGGCCGAAGTGCTCAGCGTTCTGGCTCTCAAAAACCAGGAGCAGGCCGTTGTCGAAGTCATGCTGTCGCATTTGCAGGAGGCGGGCCATATCGCGGCGCAGGGCCGCGCCGATCCGCGTTTTCTCGGCGCGCTTTCGCAGCAATCGGTCATGTTCTTCCGCCTTAAGGCCAATGTCTGCGTGGTGACAGCCAATCCCGGTGTGCTGAACGCGCTCGACCACAATGATATCTTCATTGGCGGACTTGCGGGCGAAAGCTGGAGCAGGTTAGTCACCGACTTCCAGTAAGCTGCCTGATCCAAAGATCACCGCCTGAACCGGCGCTCCAGCAGGAAGAACGTCGTCGGCCCGTTGGCGCTGGCCCCATTATCGAGGCGAAATTCCACCGGCCCCTCGCCGGTCGCGACAGGCGCATGCAGCGCGCCGTCGAGACCTATGGCGAACACTTTCCAGGCCGATGCAGCGCCTGCAAGCCGGAGATCGACGCGGTTGCGCAGCAATGTCACCGGCAGACGCCCCCAATCCTCGATCACCTTTTGCGCATCGTCGCGAAAGCGCATCCCGGTATTGCGCGCGTCGGTAGCGAAAATCACCAGCATCTTTTCGCTGGTCGCCAAGGGCTGTTCATCCAGCGCCGAAATGGCAACAAGGCCGCGCTCTTCGGCATGGCCGAGTGTCACAGCCCCGAGCGTCAGGCTATCCTTCAGATCGGCAAAGGCCAGCGCTTCGGTGCGGGGCGTCACGACCCGCATGCGGGCGCGGTCCCGTTCAAGCAGGAGTTCGCCGGTCGCGCTGGCGAAGATGCCGCGATAGGGATCGGTCGCATTGTCCTTGGGCAACAGGACTGCCTGTTTCAAACGCCCGAGAACATTGTCGAGCGCGACATTGCGATAATTGATCTCGATGCCGCGGGCCACGGTTTCCGGCCATTGCAGACCAGAGGCGAACAGACCAATACCGCCGACCAGCGCAAGGGTTTTTAACCTTTCCGGTTCACGTGTTTCAAGCGAATCGCCAAGGCTTGTTTCGCCCTGCATCATGAAGGGGACGGCGAAAGACGCCATTTTGACATCGCCCCGCCGGAACAGGAGCGAGGCCAGCGTTTCGCCCGCACGCGCCACCGGATCAACCGCGAATGTATAGGGCACGATGCGCCGGCGGCGCGGTTCCGCCTCATCGAAACCGAGCGTGATCGGCCCCTGCCCGTGGCGGCAAATGCCGTCCCAGCCCTGCAAGGCGGCATAGGCCGGAAAGACCAGCCCCGCTTCATAACGATAGCGGTTCCAGAACAGATGTTCATATTCGGTGACGAAGAATGGACGACCGATCCAGCGGCCTGCGGCCAGCTCGCTCACATAGGAGGCGGCGTCAGCGATGGAGCTGTTCTGCTTCATCGCCGTTCCGAGTTCCATCGTGCCGATCCAATCGTGGTAAGTATTGGCGCTGACCGCCTGTTGCGGCATGCGCGACAGCGCAGTCTGAACCGTGAACCAGTTATTATAGGGCGCGATCAGCCCCTTATAGCCAAGGGTCCGATAGGCAGACTCAAACCGTGCGGCCAATGCCTGCTCCCGCTCGACGACGAAGGCCTGAAAATCATGCAGCCTCCGACCACCGCCGGAACGGCTTTGCGGCAGTTGCACCGTGCCCGCTTCGAGGTTTTCATCCGCGGCAAGCCCGCCCCAGGCGCGCGACAATGCAGCCGTGCTGGTATAACGTTTTTTCAAAAACGCATTGAACGCTCGCGCAAAGCCCGGCCAGAACGGGCCGCTTGCTTGCTTCCCATGCAGGAAACTGGTGAATTCAATGCCATTCTCATTGAAGGGAACAATCAGCGCCAGCGCCGGATCCTGCAATGGGGCCAGCCCCGTATAGGGATTGACCGTCGCATAGACTTCTTTTTGAAACCGCAGCCAATGTTCGAAGGCTGTATCATCCACATAGATGCGGCGTTTCAGATCGCCTTCCGGCCCCCAGCGGTCGATATCCTTGCCGCCGAGCGCGCCGCTTTCCGAGGTCAGCCCGTCGATGGTCCAGTAAATGCCTTCGCGCTTCAAGGCGGCCATCAGATAGCGAATGCGGTCCAATGCTTGGCGGTCGAAGTTGAAGTCGCCATCCCGGCCCAGCATCAGATCGGTGTCGAGGAAATGCAGCCGCGCAATATTGTAGCCATGCAGGCGAAGCTGCCGCACATAGCGGTCGATGAAGGCGTGATCGATCTTACCCGCTGACGGCAATCGCCAGGAAAGCGACGCGCAGAACAGACGCAAGGGCTCATCGGGCTTTGCAGCCCGGACCAGACGTCCGGCGGCATTGGCCGCGATGCGGCTTTGCTCATCGATTGCGGGATTGGGCAAAAAGGACGAGAAGTCGAGCGGGCTGCCCGGTTTCATCTCCAGCCCTGTTTCCTTGACCGGCATCCACTCTTCCGCAAAAGTCGTTTCCGGCCAGAACGCCAACGCGATTAGACCGGCAAGACAGGTGAGAAAAGCGGCGAGCGACTTTCTCATGATGTCCCTTTGGGGATCTCTTTCACAACCCGGCTTTCGATCCAGTCCTGCGGCTTTCGGCGCGGCTGTAAGAAGCCGAGCGGCATGGCGGCTGCGTGGAAAATCCACGCAACAACCGCATAGACGCCGAGCGAAACGCTGCGCTCGCGGATCGTCATCAGCACGAAAGGCAACAGCGCGAAGACGAGCGCCGCGACCAGCGCCCAAGGCGTGACAAAGCCAAGCAGCAGCGCGATAAGCACCACCAGCCACCAGACATAGACCGCGCCCCAGAGACGCAGTTCCGGGAGTTCCTTTATAACATTCTTCCAGTGCGGCTGGCCGACCGCCGCGCGCAGCACCTCGCCCGTGCCGCGCAGATATTTGCTTTTCCAGCGGCGTGTCAGAAGCTTGTAGGCATTCATCGAATAGCCGAAATGCTGCACGAAAGGCCGGTCGAGACGATAGAGCTTCCAGCCATGGGTGCGCAGGCGCACGCCCGCATCGAACTCTTCATGACCGTGCAGATTGCGGTCTGAGAAATAGCCCGCTTGCTCGATGGCGGCGCGGCGATAAAGACCACCGCCATTCATCCGGTCGATGTTGCCGGCCTGTTTCTCGGGCGTCTGCCGGCGGGCGCGCCGCTGAAATTCAAGGCTTTCCAGAATCTGGTCCACCACATGGCCGGTCACGCCGCCGGTTTCCGGGTGCTCGGCCATATAGTGCAGGGCAGCGGGAATAAAATCCGGCTCGATGATCATGTCGCCATCGATCAGGCAGATGAATGGCTGGGTGGAATATTGAAAGCCCAGTTGCGGCCCCAGACCGCAACTTGCCCGCGCGGGCGCTTCGATCTGCACCACCCGCACCGGATAGGCGCTGGCAATCTCCACCGTGCGATCCGTCGAACCGCTATCGGAAACGATGACTTCAACCTGTCCATCCGGCAAGGCTGCAAGCGCGCTCTCTATCGCGGCAGCGATGCGCTGTTCTTCGTTCAAAGTCTTAATGATAATCGAAACTGACATTGCCCGCCTTGCCCGCTCCCCGTTGGTGTCGACAGTCACCCCATCGAAAGCATTAACTCTTCCAACTGTATTTAGGCATGACATAGTTTCCTTTCGTTTCAAATAAACTAAACACTGTCATGCGAATACATCCAATATAGACGACAGCAAGGTTTCCGATGCCGGTTTCCCCGTTTCACATCGAAGTGCATGATCGCGTTGACGATCTATCGGACGACTGGCCCGACGCGAACGACGGCAACGGCTGCGCATTGTTCGTCTTTCAGTCGAAAACGTTTTTGCGCGCCTGGGAAGCGACTTATGGCAAGGCCCGCAAAGCGCAGCTTTGTCTGGTCGAGGTGCGCGATCAGGACCAGCGCCCCGTTCTTTTCGTCCCCCTTTACATTCAGCAGCAACATGGCGCGCGCGTCCTCGCTTTCACGGATGACGGTGTGGCCGATTACAATGCGCCAATCCTCTTCGACCATGCGCAAACATGGGACGCCGTCAGCGCAGACGCCCTTCTGCAAGGCATCGTCGCCGCCCTGCCGCCCTTCGACATCGCGGCTTTCGACAAGATGCCGGAAACCGTCGAGGGCCGCCCCAATCCGTTCTGGTATATTTCCAACCGCGATTGCGCCGAAGCAACGCAATGGATCACGCTCGACCGGCCCCTGCCCGATATCGAAGCGTCAATTCGCGGCCTGCGCACCATAAAAAAGCGCGGCAAGGCTCTGCGTCAGGCGGGCCGCTATCGCTTTCTCGTCACGCGCACAGCGGAAGAACGCGCCACCATTCTCGACGCCATGCTGCGGCAGAAACAGCGGCGTTTCGTGGAAACGCGCGTGCCGGGTTTCGATGCTCATCCCGAAAAGCGCCAGTTCTTCGAGACGGTGACAGAACCGCTCGCCGCCCGCAACGCCCTGCATTTCTCCGCTCTGACCATGGACGACGAGGTGGTCGCCACCATGTGGAGCGTCACGCGCAACCGGCATTATTGTGCGATGGTCACTACCTTCGAAGATGGTGTGTGGAACAAATACTCGCCCGGCAAGGTGCTGATCCTGCGCCTGATCGAAGCGCTGAAAGCCGATGATTACGACTGTTTCGATCTCGGCTTCGGCAATGAGCCGTGGAAGCAGGATTTCGCAAACCGCACGATCCCACTGCGCGATTATATTGCCGCCCGTACACCGCGCGGGAAACTGTCTCTGGCTCGCCAGCAACTGATCACTTCACTGCGCTCCACCCGGCTTTATCAAAGGCTTCGCCCGCTTAAATGGGAACTGTTGCGCCGCTTCTCGCGCTAAACCGTCAGCCCTCGCGCTTTGGCAAACGCACCATGAAGGTGGAGCCTTCGCCAAGCTGCGAACGGACCACGAGGCGTCCGCGATGGCGCGCCAAAATGTGCTTGACGATGGCAAGTCCAAGTCCCGTGCCCTTCTGCGCCCGGCTGGTTTCCACATCGATGCGGTAAAACCGCTCGGTCAGACGCGGCAGATGTTCGGCAGAGATGCCCGGCCCGAAATCCTGTATCGACGCGACGACTTCCGGCGCACTGCCGGTCTCATCCGTCTCCAGCTTGACGATGACCTTCTTGCCGCCCTGCCCGTATTTGCAGGCATTTTCGACCAGATTCTGGAACACCTGTATCAACTCGTCGCGGGCACCCGTTACCAACACCGGACGGTCCGGCAGATTGCGCTCGATCACCACGTCCAGATTGGCGGCAAGCGGAGACAGCGTATCGGCGACATGGTTGACAACCGCCGTCAGGTCCACGCTTTCATTGACCGCCAGATGCGCCCGCATTTCCAGCCGGGAAAGCGACAGGAGATCGTCTATCAGGCGCGACATGCGCTCGGCCTGCTTCTGCATGATATCGAGAAAGCGGTCACGCGCGGCAACGTCGTTGCGCGCCGGCCCCTGCAAGGTTTCGATGAAGCCGCGCAACGAGGCGAGCGGCGTACGCAATTCATGGCTGGCATTGGCGATGAAGTCGGACCGCATGCGGTCGATGCGGCGCGTTTCGCTCTGATCGCGGAAGATGAGCACGAAAAGCTCGGGCCGCCCTTTCGCATCCGGCAGCGCCTTGACCATGGCCTTGTACCAGCGATCAATCGGCACGCGCTCGAAATATTCGATGCTGCGCGGCTCGCCGTCCGCGATGACACCCTGAATGAGCGCATGCATTTCCGGGGCGCGGAAGCGCAGAAAAAGCGCCGTTCCGCTTTCCAGCGATTGAAAAGCCTCCAGCGCCGACGCATTGGCGAATAGCACCGTTCCGCCATGGTCGAAGACAATCATCGGATCGGTGAGCAGATCGGCCAGCCGCTCGCCGGAACCTCCCGCCATTTCGCCGTGATCGGCATCCCCGACCGCAACTGCATCAGGCTCGCCGCTGCCGACCTCGTTGGCAACCCACACCGCCCCCAGCACCACCAGCGCCAAAAGCGCCGCCCGGAACCAGAACGGCAATTCCAGGGCCATGACGCAGACCGCCAGAACGATGCTGACGATGAGAACGCCTTTCACCCGCCCGAGCGGTGCAAAAATCGACGCTTCCGGAACACGCGCTTCCGGGGCGGTCTCGGCATTATCGGCACGGCGGTTGTCTTCACTCATTTTTATCCCTCAGGCGCGCCGAAGATCTGCCCCAAAATCCACAGCGACGTCTTTACGCAACTTCTTATCTGCCCATATCATGGATTGATATAAACGAAAGGGAATTGCCGTGGGTGACAGTTCGAAGACAGCTAACAAAAAGAACGACAAGAAAAGCGATATTCCAGCCATCGACAAGCCGATCAAGCTGAAGCTCGGCGGAGAAACCCGCAAGTTCGATATCAACGACCCCAAGCTTCCCAACTGGATTGACGATCAGGCGCTGCAGTCGGGCGGATATCCCTATTCGTCGAAGATGAAGAGCGATGAATATGAAGCGACGCTCGAACGCCTGCAAATCGAGCTGGTCAAGCTGCAATACTGGCTGCAATCGACCGGCGGGCGGGTCATCAGCGTTTTTGAAGGGCGCGATGCGGCGGGCAAAGGCGGGACGATCTTCACAATCCGCGAATTCATGAACCCGCGCACGGCACGCAACGTCGCCCTGCCGAAACCGACCCCGACCGAAAGCGGCCAGTGGTATTTCCAGCGCTATGTTGCGCATTTCCCCACCGCGGGAGAGTTCGTCACCTTCGACCGCTCCTGGTACAACCGGGCCGGCGTTGAATCGGTGATGGGTTTCTGCACCCCGGCGCAGCTGGAAATCTTCCTCACCGAAACACCGGATTTCGAACGGATGATCGTGACGGACGGCATTCACCTGTTCAAGTTCTGGCTCGATATCGGCCAGGAAATGCAGCTGAAGCGCTTCCATGAGCGCCGCCACAGTCCGCTGAAGAGCTGGAAGTTCTCACCGATGGATGTGGCCGGCATTTCGCGCTGGGATGATTATTCCGCAGCGCTCCACACCATGCTGGAACGCACCGACAACGGCTATGCGCCATGGACCATCGTGCGCTCCAACGATAAGCGGCGCGCCCGACTGGCCGCGATCCGGCGCATCCTTTTGACCCTGCCCTATGACGGCCGTGATCTCGACGCCATCGGTCCGGAAGATCAGTCCATTATCGGCCGCGGTTCGGCATTCATCACGCAGTCGTCGGCATCCAAGTAAAAAATACTCGGCCTGTGCGGCGTTTTCTCCCAGAGATGGGGCTTGCGCACCAGCTGCCACAGCGCCCGCCAGGCCGAGAGCGAAATCAGCACCCAGTAGATCGGTATCGCCAACAGATAGGCATAACCGCCGCGCTCCGTCGGCTCCATGGTTTTGGCGCCGAGAAGATAGAAGCTGAGATAAGCGAGCAGAATATTCACCACATCCAGCACAAGTAGTCCGAGGCTGCTTGGCGTCAGCGGCTGCGCGAGCAGTTCAACGAACAGGACAGCCAGCGTCACCAGCATGAAGGGATGCAGCAGCGCCGATGCGATGATGCCAAGCGTGTAAATCTGGTTGATCGCAAAGCGCCAGCCGCCAAGCTGGTGTAAGGCCGTGTAAGGGTCGCGGGCGTGCACCAGCCACGTCTGTATCCAGCCCTTGATCCAGCGCGTGCGCTGCTTGCGCCAGACGCCGTAATCCTCCGGCGCATCCTCGATAGTGCCGCGACTGATGGTGCCGATGCGGTACCCATAGCGCGCCAGGCGAATGCCAAGATCGGCATCCTCGGTTACGTTGAAGGCATCCCAGCCGCCGACCTCTTCCAGGCATGACCGGCGGAAATGATTGGACGTCCCGCCAAGCGGAATGACCAGCCCTCGGCTGGCCAGCCATGGTAGCAGCCCGCGAAACAGCGCCGCATATTCGAAGGCAAACATGCGCGTCAAAAGATTATGCCGAAAATTGCCGATGATCAGTGGCGCCTGCACGCAGGAAAGCTGACCGCCATCGCGCCGAAAAGCCTGCCATGCCTCGCGCAATTGGTCGGGATGCGGACGGTCCTCGGCGTCGAACACCGCGACAATTTCGCCGCGCACGAATTGCAACGCATAATTCAGCGCATTCGGCTTGGTGCGCGGCCCACCGGGCGGCACGGTAATGACCTCGAAATTAGCGGGCAAATGATGACGCTCTATCGCGAAGCGTGTCTCGTAATCGTCCTCCTCGCAGACGAGCTTGATTTCCAGCTTGCTGCGCGGCCAGTTGATCCCGTTGAGAGCGGCAATCAGCTGGCCGATCACCTCTTTTTCCCGATAAAGCGGCACAAGTACGGAATAGACCGGCAAATCCCGTTTCTTCAGCGGCAGGATTTCCACGAACCGCAGACGCCCACCCGTTGTCACGGCAAACAACCGGATCAACACGCAGCCGAAGAAGAACAACGTCATCATGACATGGAGCGCCAGAACCGTCTGGAGCGGCCAGTTGATGATGGCGGCAATTAGCAAATAGAGCGCCATCGCGATGCCGAAGGCCTGCCAGCTGTGTAACACGCGGGCCGCCGAAAGGGATTGCGGCGTCATCTGCCGCGCCCGATCGATCAACCGTGCGCTGTACCGCCGGCGCAAGATTTGCCTGAGCAGTGTCGGCGTGCAGATGCGGATGCGGTTGCGCAGCGAAGGGTTGGCGCGCACATGGTCGAGCAGCCCTCTGATACGACGTTCGATGGGCGCAATATAAAGATATGTCGTCCCGTCCCGCCCGATGGTCATGACCTGCCCCACATCAGTCAGACCCGGCATGGCGTCTTCATCCGAAATGAATATGCGAGACGGCAGGATTTCCTGCGTGAACTCAAGCCCCAGCAGGTCTGCAATCGCTTCGAAAACTGCGGTTTCCGTCACGCCCGGTTGCTGAACAAGCTCAGCGCAGAATGTAGTCCCATTGCGCACAGCTTCGCCATAAGCCCCGACAAGCGAACACCGTGCAATGCCACGCCGCTGCAATCTGGCAGATATGGCACCGCATATCTCCAGATCGAAGCCACTCGATCCGTTATTCATAACGCCCCCCGACGCTGGATAAATATAGATCAGAAATTTTTTATTTATTATATTCTAATTATAGAATATAATTATAGTATGCTTTATTTAACTTCGCTCATTATTGTAAAATTGAAAGTAAAAGAATATTGTAAAAATGCAACCAGTATTTTGCAATCCAATCAACATGCAACCCTTGCAAGTTACGCGTTAACGCGAAATTATGCCGGAGCTGATAGGAAGCCTGGCCATGAAACGCTATCTTTCAAGCTTGATGATTTTGGCTGGCGCACTGGCGGCAAGCCCGACTGCTTTCGCGCAGACGGCTCCATCTGCTCCGAATTTCGTCAACCAGACGGAACGCTTGCCATTGCCTTCATTGCAAAAGCTAACGCGGCTGCGGTTCGTCACCACGGTGGATTTTCCGCCTTTCAACATGCTCAACAATCAGGGGCAGCTTAGCGGCTATAATGTCGATCTGGCCAAGGCGCTTTGCCGCCAGCTCGGGATCGAGGATATTTGCCAGATTGAAGCCGTTCCGTGGGACGAACTGGAAGACCGCGTGTTGAAGGGCGATGCGGAAGCAATTATCGGGGGCTGGCAACCAACGGAGGACCGGCGGAAGAATTTCGTCTTTTCGCGTAGCTATATGCGCCTGCCTGCGCGCTTTGCGACACAGAACAGCAAGAGCTTCACGCAACCCGCAGCGCTTGCGACCAGCGGCAAGTCGGTCGGCGTGGTTGCCGGCACCGCGCATGAGCAACTGCTCAAGAGCTATTTCCCGCAGGCGCTGGCGAAGCCATATCCGGACCGGCAAGCCATGCTGGCCGACCTGAAAGGCGGCAAGCTCGACAGCGTGTTCGATGACGGCATGGGGCTGTCCTTCTGGCTTAACGATGGCGAAAGCGGCAATTGCTGCTCATTTACCGATGGCCCCTATCTCGCGCCGCAATATCTGGGAACCGGTCTCAGCGTCGCCGTCACCCGTGAGGATGCCGCCATTGCCAGCGCCATCAACAATGCCCTGCAGGCCTTGCAACAAAAGGGCGTCCTGAACGAGCTTTACCTGCGCTACTTCCCGACCAGTTTCTACTGAAGCCCGCTTCGCCCGCCTGAAGCGACTCACGCGAACAACACGTGGCGCAACCACGAGCGCTAAAGGCAGCACAAACAGCTCCAAACCGTCGTTCACGAATGCGTGCCATTTTGACGCAGATCACATGCGGATCGATTTCGGTTTTCAGAAATTTTTGAAACTTCGGATATAACAATACTTACAATAATAAAGTAAAAATGTTAACTATCAAGCACTTTTGGAGGATTTTGGCGCTAATCAGACTGATAAATCGACCGATATCAAGCAGTTATGCGGCGCTTTTACCACAAACGCAAGGTAAAATACATCGATTTATTTTGACTTGAAGAAATAAGCCTTCGATCCCTAATCTGGCATGGGGAGAAGGAGGATTTATACGATGTTTGATGGCGTTCCTGCACAATGGCACAAAGCTCCGGAACAAACCAAACGCTCGCCGAATGAAGCGGCGTATGTCTTTCTGGGGATCATGCTGGCGGCTCTGACCGTACCGGCTGCGTTTCTCGGCTGGGCATTGTTCCAGAGCATCGGCTCGCTGCTGCACTGATCGGCATTTGGCCAGAATCCTAGTTTGAGGAGACCGGGATCTGCGGCGGTATTTGATTGTCGAGCCACTCAGAACATTCCGGTGAGGATGTTCGCGAAACAAGATTTTGAGCAAATGAAAAGCCCCGCCGGATAAGCGGGGCTTTTGCTTTTTAGTTCTTTAAGTGGCGGTCTAGAGGCCGCCGCCGGAACCATTTGGCGCATCATGGGCCGAAGGTGTCTGCTCGATTGCATCATCCTCATCCTCAGGCCGCTTCGGCGGCTTGCGTGCAATGAGGCTGTAGAACATCGGGATGAAGAGCGTTGCAACGAAGGTTGCCACGAGCATACCGCCGATAACGCCCGTACCGATGGAGTGACGGCTGGCCGAGCCTGCACCCGAGCTGATGGCCAGCGGCACCACGCCGAGAATGAAGGCCAGCGAGGTCATCACAATCGGGCGGAAGCGCAGGCGCGCCGCAGACAGCGCCGCGTCGAAGGCGGATTTGCCCGTCTCGCGTTCCAGCACGGCAAATTCCACGATCAGGATCGCGTTCTTTGCCGCAAGACCGATGAGGGTCACCAGACCGATCTGGAAATACACGTCATTGGTCAGTCCGCGCAGATGGGTGGCCAGAAGCGCACCGAAGATCGCGAAAGGCACCGCCGTGATAACCGCAAGCGGCAGGCTCCAGCGCTCATACTGGGCAGCCAGAATGAGGAACACCATCAGAAGACCGAATATCATGGCCTGCGAACCGGTGCCGCTGGTCGTGACTTCCTGATAGGCGGAACCCGTCCACGCGATCTGGAAGCCCTGCGGCAGCACTTCCGCCGCCACTTCCTGCATCGCCTTGATGGCGTCGCCAGACGTGTAGCCTGGAGCCGGATTGCCGGTGACCTTCGCAGCGTTGAACGCGTTGAAACGTTCGAGCTGGTCGGGGCCGACGATACGCTTGACGGTCACCAGCGCGCTGAGCGGGATCATGCTGCCGGAATTGGCGCGCACGAACACATGTTTCAGATCGCTCGGATCGCGGCGGAACTCCGCCTCGGACTGCAGGTTGACCTGATAGTTGCGACCGAACAGCGTGAAGTCATTGACATAGACACTGCCGAAAGTCGCCTGCATGGCGGTAAATACCGAATTGATCGGCACACCCATCGCCTTGGCCTTTTCGCGGTCGAGCTGGATGTCGTATTGCGGAACATTCGGATCGAATGTCGTGCGCACGCCGGCAAGCTCGGGCCGCTTGGCCGCTGCATCGGTGAGCAGCTTCGTGGCGTCGGTCAGCGATTGCACGCCACCGCCCGTACGATCCTGAACATAGAGTTCGAAACCGCCGGTCGTGCTGAGGCCCAGAATCGGCGGCGGATTGAAAGCCAGCACAAGGCCGTCCTTGATCCCCGCATTCATGCCCATGATCGCGCCCGGCAGATTACGCGCGTCGAGATCCGGCGTGGTGCGTTCCTTCCAGTCCTTAAGCATGATGAACATGGTGCCCGCACTGGTTTTCAGACCGCCCGACAGAAGGTCGAAGCCGGATACGGCGAACACGTTTTCCACAGCGGGATTCTTGCGAATGTTCTCGCTTGCCTGATTGAGCACAGCCGTCGTGCGTTCCAGCGAAGCCGCCGGAGGCAGAATGGCGACACTGAACAGGAAGCCCTGATCTTCATCCGGCAGGAGCGAGCTCGGGACCTTCTGGAACAGGAAATAGGTGCTGCCTAGAAGACCTGCAAAGATCAAAAGACCGATGGCCGCGCGCTTCAGGAAAAAGCGAACGCCCGTCGCATAGCCTTCGGTCACCCGGTCGAAGAACCGGTTGAAGATGCGGAAAGGCAGGATCGGCTCGTGATGCCCCGGCTTCAGGATCAGCGCGCAGAGCGCCGGTGTGAGCGTCAGCGCCACCGTACCCGACAACACGACAGAGATCGCGATGGTGACGGCGAACTGCTTGTACATTTCACCGACAAGACCGCCCATGAAGGCAACCGGAATGAACACCGCGCAGAGCACGAGAACAATCGCGACAACCGGACCGGTCACTTCGCCCATGGCCTTGATGGCGGCCTTGCGCGGCGACAATTTCTCTGTCGTCATAATACGTTCGACGTTTTCCAGCACCACGATGGCGTCGTCCACGACGATACCAATCGCGAGAACCAGACCGAACAAAGTCAGGAGGTTGATCGAGAAGCCCAACACATACATGCCCGCAAATGTACCGATGATCGAGATCGGCACCGCGATAACGGGAATGAGGGTTGCGCGCCAGTTTTGCAGAAAGATGAACACCACCAGAACAACGAGGATGATGGCCTCGATGAAGGTGTGGATCACTTCCTCGACCGAGACCTTGATGAACTTGGTCGTGTCGAACGGGATCGAATAATTGATGCCCGCCGGGAAACTGGCCTTCAGCTCATCCATACGATTCTGGATGAGTTCCATCGTGTTGAGCGCGTTGGCGCCCGGCTGCAGATAGATCGCAATCGGAACGGCGGGCGTTCCATTGAGATTACTGTCAACGAGATAGCTTTCGGTGCCAAGCTCCACGCGCGCCACGTCTTTCAGGCGCAGCGTCGCCGCATTGGGGCTCGACCGCAAAATGATGTTTTCAAACGCCTTGGTGTCCGGCAGACGGCCCTGCGTCGTGGCCGTATAGGTAAACGGACCAGCCTGCGGATCGGGCTGGTCGCCGAAGCGGCCCGCCGCGAACTGCGCGTTCTGCTCCTGAATGGCGACCTGCACGTCGGTCGGCGTCAGATTATACTGCGCCAGCTTGTCCGGACGCAGCCAGATGCGCATCGAATAGTCGATATTGCCGAGCAGTTGCACGTCGCCCACGCCCGACAGACGCTTGAGATCGTCGATGACGTTCAAAAGCGCATAGTTGCCGACATAGGTACGGTCATAACGCCCCTCTTCCGCGAACATGGCGACCATGCCCAGAATGGTAGTGGAGCGCTTGTCCACGGTCACACCGAGACGCTGCACTTCCTGCGGAAGCGAGGTGGTGGCGCGCTGAACGCGGTTGTTGACGTTGATCGTGGCCTGATCGGGATCGGTGCCCAGCGCAAAGGTCACGGTCAGCTGCATGGTGCCGCTGCCAAGGCTCGAGGACTGCATGTAAAGCATGTTCTCGACGCCGTTGATCTGCTGTTCCAGCGGAGCAGCGACCGTCTGCGTCACTGTTTCCGCGCTTGCGCCCGGATAGGTCGCCGTGACCACCACCTGGGGCGGCGTCAGCTCCGGATATTGAGCGATCGGCAGGATGCGGATGCAGATAAGCCCCGCAAGCACAAGCACAATGGATATGACCGCCGCAAAAACGGGGCGGTCTACGAAAAACTTGTTCATTTGTTGCCTGCCGCCTGTTCCTTGCCAGCTTCAGCCGACGATGCTTCCTTGTTGCCGGTCGCCGCCGCGTCGACAGGCTGCACCTTGGCGCCCGGATGCGCCTTGATGACGCCTTCCGTCACAACGCGGTCACCTTCCTTGAGGCCATCGGAGATCAGCCATTCGTCGGCGAGTTCACGCGCAACCGTGACCGGACGCACCTCCACGACATCGTCCTTGTTGACGACATAGACGAATTGCAGCTGCGGGCCCTGCATCAAAGCAGCCTTCGGGATCGTGACAGCGTTTTTCACCTGGATGCCGAGAATGACGGCGCGCACGAACTGGCCTGGGATAAGGCGGCGATCCGGGTTCTGGACCACGGCACGAGCGCCGAGCGTTCCCGTTTCCGTATCCAGCGACGACGAGGTGAAGTCGATTGTGCCTTCATGATCATAGGGCTGGCCGTCGCCGAACAGGATCTTGATCTTGAGACGGTCGGCATCTTCGCCTGTGGCACCACGTTCGGCGCGCAGTTTCTGGATTTCGGCAGATTCCGTGTCGGTGAATGAGAAGTTCACATAGACCGGATCGAGCTGCGTGATCGACGTCAGCAGGCTCGACGCCGCATCCGTACCGATCAAGCTGCCCTCGGAGACCTGTTCCTGGCTTGTGATGCCGCTGATCGGCGCAGTTACCTTGGTATAGCTGAGATTGAGCTCGGCGGTGCGCAATTGGGCCTGGGCGGCTGCGACCGCAGCTTTGTTCAGATCGCGGGTCGCAAATGCGGTATCGCGAACTGCCGTGCTCTGCACCTTTTGCTGGACCAGCTGGTCGGCGCGTTCCGCATCGCGGATGGATTGCTGATACTGCGCCTGGGCCTGGGCAACCTGAGCCTGTGCCTTTTCAAGCTCGGCCTGATAGGGCGCCGGGTCGATTTCGAACAGCACTTCGCCGGCCTTCACCTCGGTGCCCTCGACGAAATTGCGGTGCAGGAGAATGCCGCCAACACGGGCGCGAACCTGCACATTGCGATAGGCGCTGATGCGCGCTGCATATTCATAGGTGACGGGCACGTCATGCGGCCTGATCGTCACGACTGCAACCTGCGCAGGCGGTGCGCCTGCCGGTGCCTGTGCAAAAACAGGCTGCCCTGCAAAAACAAGAAAAGCGGCCCCTGCCGCAAAAAGCCGAATAGAACGATGGATGGTCATAGTGGGTGTTGCCCTTGTTGTCGCCCCGGTGATGCCCATTAAGCGATGCCTATTAGGTGCGGCCAATTAAACATACATATCTGTTTGTAAACACGATTTGCGATGCTATAGTCAATAAGCTCAAAGGTAGATCACGAATGATTTATCCACGGTACAGCCGAAAAAGCAAGGAAATCCAGTCTTTTCCGGCAGATCGAGACAAAAATGCGCCGAACCAAAGCCGAAGCCGCCGAAACGCGGGAAGCCATATTGTTAGCCGCCGAACAGATGTTTCTCGAACGCGGCGTTAATCAGTCATCGCTCATGGAAATTGCATCCCATGCGGGGGTGACCCGCGGGGCAATCTATTTCCACTTTCATGACAAGCTCGACATCTTTCAGGCCATCATCGGACAGGCGCGGTTTCCGCAAGAAGAGATCATGCTGCAGGCGGCACGCGTCGACCATCCCAACCCGCTCAATGTCCTCGAACAATCCATTCTTTCGGCGCTGGAGCTGTTCGTGACGAATGAGCGTCAGCAGGTCATTTTCACCATCATCAACCAGCGCTGCGAATATGTGGGCGAAATGGCCCCCGTGGTGGAGCGCATCAAGGAAGCACGCGACAATGTGCTGTCGCTTTTCACCGGCCTTCTGGACGTTGCGGAACGGCGCGGCGAACTTTCGCCGGAATGGACGGCCAGCACCGCAGCCCCGATCTTGCTCGCAATTGTCAGCGGGCTGCTCAATGAATGGCTGCGCAGCGAAAAGAATTTCGATCTGGTGACCGGCGGCAGCAAGGCGGTCAGGACGCATATTCAGTCTTTACGAAGAAACGATTGAGACCGGCCAGACGCGAAAACGCTGCGTTTCGGCTCTCAGTATCGGCATTTTCGGGGTTGCCGACCGTGTTTTCGATACCGACGGGCAATCATAATCCAGCCATCGCTAAAGTTTTTCAGGAAGACTCGACACTGCAATATTTTACGTTTACGTCAATGTAAGCCTTGCGAAGATGTGGAAACTCGACCACATTATTCGCGAGGAAGCGACCCGGGAGGACGGGTGAGCTTGGGCGATGGGCGGGGAGCAAACCGCCAGCTACAACGGACGGAGCGATCCGGGGAGAAAAGATGGCAAAAAAAGCGACAGGGAAAAGCGCATCTGCAACCGAAGCCGTCATGGCGCAGCAAGCCGATGCTGGAACCGGACAATTGAACCGCTACTGGCTGCAATCCTATCCGGCTGGCGTCCCCTATGAAATCGAACTCAACCGCTCAACGTCCATCGGCGACATGATCACAACCGCCTGCCGCCAGTTTCCTGCCAATCCTGCCTTCGCCTGCATGGGCAAGGACCTGACCTATAAAGAGCTTGATGAGAATGCGCGGGCGCTCGCCGCATTCCTGCAATCACGCGGTCTGGTCAAGGGCGACCGAGTCGCCATCATGATGCCGAACGTGCTGCAATATCCCATTGCGATTGCCGCCGTGCTGCGCGCCGGTTTCGTGGTGGTGAATGTCAATCCGCTCTATACGCCGCGCGAACTGGAGCACCAGCTCAACGATTCCGGTGCGAAGGCACTGATCGTGCTGGAGAATTTCGCTGCGACCGTTGAGAAGACCCTGCCCTCCGTCAAGCTGTCGACCATCATCGTGGCGACCATGGGCGACATGCTGGGGCTCAAGGGCCACATCGTCAATCTGGTTGTACGCAAGGTCAAGAAGATGGTTCCGGCCTGGAACCTTCCGGGCCATGTCAGCTTCAGGGATGCGCTGGCGCAAGGCAAGTCGAAGCCCTTCAATCCGGTTCCCGTCGAGGGATCGGACCTTGCCTTCCTGCAATATACGGGCGGCACGACGGGCATTTCCAAGGGGGCGATGCTCACCCACAGCAACATCCTTGCCAATGTCGAGCAGATGGGACTTTGGACCGAAGTGGCCTTCCGCATCAAGGGCCGGCCCAAGGCGATCAACTATGTCTGCGCGCTGCCGCTCTATCACATCTTCGCGCTGACCGTGAATGCGATGCTGGGCATGAAGCTTGGCGCGCGCAACATCCTGATCCCCAATCCGCGCGACATTCCGGGCTTCGTCAAGGAACTGAAGAAATATCCGTTCCACATTTTCCCCGGCCTCAACACGCTGTTCAACGGCCTGATGAACAATCCCGATTTCAAAACGCTGGATTTCAAGCCGATGATCCTGACGCTCGGCGGCGGCATGGCGGTGCAGCGCCCGGTGGCCGAACGCTGGCAGGAAATGACTGGCTGCCTGATCACCGAAGGCTATGGCCTTTCGGAAACCTCTCCGGTCGCCAGCGCCAATGCGCTGGACGCAACCGAGTTCAGCGGCACCATCGGCCTGCCGATGCCATCGACCGATATCACCATCCGCGATGACGATGGCAATGATCTTCCGCTGGGCGAAGTCGGTGAAATCTGCGTGCGCGGCCCGCAGGTGATGAAAGGCTACTGGAACCGGCCCGACGAAACCGCGCGCGCCATCATGCCGGACGGTTTTTTTCGCACCGGCGACATGGGTTTCATGGATGAGCGCGGCTATACGAAGATCGTCGATCGCAAGAAGGATATGATCCTCGTTTCCGGTTTCAACGTCTATCCGAACGAGATCGAGGAAGTTGCGGCGGAGCATCCGGGCATTGTGGAATCAGCTGCCATCGGCGTTCCCAACGAACATTCGGGCGAAGTGGTGAAGCTCTATGTGGTGCGCCGCGATCCGAACCTGACGGCAGATGAGGTCAAGGCCTTCTGCGCCGAACGGCTGACCAACTACAAGCGCCCGCGCGAAGTGGAATTCCGCGAAAGCCTGCCGAAAAGCAATGTGGGTAAAATCCTGCGGCGCGAATTGCGCGACTGATCGCCCAAATCAACAGCCGGGGTTTTGCCCCGGCTGTTCTCTTTAGAGCGGTTCCGGTTAAAACGGAATCGTCGGAACCGCTCTAAGTCTTTATTCTTACGCATTTCCGGACACAAAACCGCTTCGCACTTTTGCTGGAAATGCTCTGGGTCACGCCGATGGCGGAGCGAGCGGCTGCACGATTTCCTGAAAGGGTGCAAGCGCCTCGCAACGCCCGGCGAGCGTTGCCAGCGCCGGATATCTCGCTGTGTCGAAGAGACGTCCATGGGCCTCGCCAAGGAAACGCAGCGCACAGGCAACCGCTATATCCGCGTGGCCGATATCGACTCCGAACCAGTAGGACGAACCCCGAGCCGAAAGCTCCTCCTCCAGACCATCGAGCACCCGCCCGATCTGCGTTTCGCAGCGCTCCACCCAGACCGGCGATTGTTCGCTGCGAAGCAAGCCCTCATAGAGAAGGCTCACCGCCTTGTCGGCAAGCCCGGTCGCCAGCGCGCAAATCTTCAGCGCCTGACGCCGCTCAATGCCGTGACCAGCAATCAGCGGCTTTCCGGCATCGGCAATCTCGTCGAGATAATCAAGGATCGCCGCGCTTTCGATCAGCACCTCGCCATCGTCGAGCAACAGGGTCGGCACGCGGCTGAGCGGGTTATATTCCGCGAGCCTGTCGCGGTCGCCGAATGTGGACCACGGCCAATGCTCGAATGGCAGGCCGTAAAGGCGCATGGCGATTGCGACCCGCCGCACGAAAGGGGAATCATATTGGCCGATAAGGATCATGGGATATAAACTCGGGTTGGATTGTAACCCGGCCATGCTACCGCAGGACCCCGCTTCCGCAAGGGTCGCCGCGGTGAATTCTTCTGAACGAAAGATCAGAAAATGGGAAGCGTTACGTTATAGCTTTCAGCAGTTGCGGCAGACCGGCAACGGAATGAAGTACCACATCGGCATGCGGTTCCAGCGCTTCGCGCGGGCTGTTGCCTGACAGGACGCCGACCGCAAGCCCCGCATCCGCCGCATGGGCGGTTTCGAGATCGTGCAGATTATCCCCCACCATGGCGATTTCGCGCGGCTGAAGCCCGAGCTTCTGTGCGAAATGCAGCAAGGGATCGGGATAGGGTTTTGGCCGCGCCGCCGTGTCATAACCGATGATCACGTCGAAGAAGCCCTCAATGCCAAGCGCCTTGGCGGTCGCATGGGCGCCCGCCTCGGAATCATTCGTCGCAATGCCCAGCCGATAGCCCATGGCGCGCAGCGCTTCCAGCGTTTCGCGCAGGCCTTCGATGGCGACCGCCGAACGCGCGCCCTCCGCCACCGCATAGCGGTCATATTCGCCAATCAGATTGCGCCGGTCACCGTCGTTGAGTTCGGGATGCCAGAGCGAAACCATGTCTTCCACCGTGCCCGCCGCAATCACCGAATTGGCGCGAAAGCGCTTTGCCGTCCAGTCATAGCCACCGGCATCGAGCAGAGAGCGCGCATGCGGTTCATCGCCCTTCGCAGAACGCTGCGCCAATGTCCATGACACTGAAAACCACGTGCGGTCGAAATCGATCAGCGTGCCGTCCTTATCGAAAAGAACGGCACGGATATCTTTCAGGCGGTCGGCGAGAAGCGTCGCGCTCATGCTTCGAGTGCGCCTGCACGCTTCTTGACAGCTGACGGCTTTGCGCCGAGCAGCTTCAGAAGATCGTCGCCGCGACGCACATAGCGCAGCGAGCGGCGCGTCAGGATGCGGCCGGCCTGCGGTGCGGTCATGACAATATCGTGCTCGGGTTCGCCCGGCACGGTGACAATCGTCACAAGCTTCGCGCCTGCTTCCACCTGATCGCCCGGCTCGACATGGAAGAACACCATGCCGCCTTGCGGCGCGCGGACCATTTCGACATGCGAGAGCGGCGAGATGAGGCCCTTATAATCAAGGTCGAGCCTGACGCTCTCCTCGCGGATGACGCCGCGATGCACGAGGAATTTGTAGAGACCTTCCGCGTCGCCCTTGCCCATATCGGCATAAACATCGGTCAGGCCGCGGAATTCCACCGTGGTCACGGCGCGGCGCTTCATGTCGCGCTTGTCCTTCGGCAGTTGCAGAACGGGATGCGCACAGGCTTCCTCGAAGGCGGCGTCCGCTGTCGTGTCCCAGGCAAGGATTGCCGTGGAATTGAGCGCGACCGCCAGATCCTTCATGTCTTCCACGAATTCATCGGCGATATAGACATAGTTTTCGCTCTCGTCGTCGCAATGCAGATCGAGCACGATATCGTTCGGCAGAGCGAGTTTCAAAAGCGTCGCCTTGAGACGCTTGGCCAGCGCTTCCGGCGCATCGGGACCAGGCAATTCCGACGTGTCGAAATCCGGCAGCAGCGGGAAAGCGCGATTGAAGTTCACCGCCGAGAACATCTCGAAACGGCCCTGATGCTGATAGGTCTGCCACTGGTTCGAACCGATCGGATTGGCCTGCGGCACCACGGTGATGTCGCCCAGAATGCGGCCTTCTTCACCAGCCTTTTTCAGCATCGGGATGAGGAAATGAAGTGCCGCCTGCCCCGGCAGTTCCGAACCGTGCAGCGAGGATTGCAGATAAGCGGTCGGCGCATCGCCACCCTTGCCCGCAAAGCGCAGCACGCGCAGTTCGATGGCATTGCCCGGTACGTCGCCCGCAAATTTGATGATCTCGGTCTTCATGTCTCGTCCCATTTCACTTTATACGAATGGAGCCGGGTCTGGTACAAACCCGGCTCCACATCATTTCTATTACGCAGGATTATGCCGTCAAGCTTTGCGTCGCGCGTGCAGATGCGCGACAAGTCCTTGCGTGGAGGCGTCGCGGGTGCCAGCCGATTCCGTGCCGGAAACCACCGGCAGCAATTCGGTCGCAAGTTCCTTGCCCAGTTCCACGCCCCACTGGTCGAAAGCATTGATGCCGAAAATCTGCGCTTCCACGAACACGCGGTGTTCATAAAGCGCGACGAGGCGACCCAGCGCATAGGGGGTGAGCATGTCGTGAACCAGCGTCAGCGACGGGCGGTTGCCGGAGAAGACGCGATGCGGCGCAATGCGTTCGACATCGGCTTGCGGCATTTTCTTCGCCTGCAACTGGGCGCGGGCTTCGTCCAGCGTGCGACCCTTCATCAGTGCTTCCGACTGCGCGAGGCAGTTGGCCAGAAGCATTTCATGCTGATGATCGAGTTCAGGCTCATGCCCCTTGGCGGCCACGATGAATTCCAGCGGAATGGTATCCGTGCCCTGATGCAGAAGCTGGAAGAAAGCGTGCTGGCCATTGGTGCCGGGCTCGCCCCAGACAACCGGACCTGTGGGGCCGGAAACCGGCTTGCCGTCAACGGTCACGCTCTTGCCGTTCGATTCCATGTCGAGCTGCTGGAAATAGGCGGCAAGGCGCGAAAGGCGCTGATCATAAGGAATGATCGCGCGGCTGCCATAGCCGCAGATCGCCCGGTGCCAATAGCCGATCAGGCCAAGCCAAAGGGGCAGGTTCTTCTCCATCGGCGCATCGCGGAAATGCACATCCATGGCGTGCGCACCGGCGAGGAACTTGCGGAAATTATCCGGGCCGACGGCGATCATCACCGGCAGGCCAATGGCCGACCATACCGAATAGCGACCGCCGACCCAATCCCAGAAACCGAACACGCGCTCTTCGGCAATGCCGAAAGCCGCAACCTTGTCGAGCGCCGTGGATACGGCGGCGAAATGCGCACCCACCGCAGCTTCGCCCAGCGCATCGGCAATCCATTTGCGCGCCGTCTGCGCATTGGTCATGGTTTCGATGGTCGTGAAGGTCTTCGAGGCGATGATGATCAGCGTCGTCGCCGGATCGAGCGGGGCCAGCGTATCGGCAATATGCGCGCCGTCGATGTTGGACACGAAATGCGCGCGCGGACCGTCATGATAAGGCGCCAGCGCCAGCGTCGCCATCACCGGGCCGAGATCGGAACCGCCAATGCCGATATTGACGATATCGGTGATCTTCTTGCCCGTCGCACCCTTCAGCGCGCCCGAACGGATGCCGTCCGCAAAGGCCGCCATGCGATCCAGAACCTGTTTCACGTCCGGCAGCACATTGTGGCCGTCAACGAGCACTTCCCTGGACGAGGTGTCGCGCAAGGCCACATGCAGCACGGCGCGGTCTTCGGTGTTGTTGATGTGCTCGCCTGCGAACATGGCGGCGCGGCGGCCTTCCACGTCGGCGGCCAGCGCCAGTTCCTTCAAAAGCGCAATGGTCTCGTCATTGACCCGACATTTCGACCAGTCGAACAAGAGATCGTCCAGCGAGAGTGAATAACGCTCGAACCGGCCCGGATCGGATTGAAATGCCGCGCGCATGTCCTGCGGGGCATTCTCCGTCCAATGCTTTTTCAGCTTGGCGACCGTTGCTTCAAGCTTCGTCGCGTCTCTTGCCATGATGCTACTCCCGAATCAAATCGATTTAATTCCGCATATTAGGGCATATTCAGAAAGAATGCGGCGATTAAATAACCGAAACTTCCTATTTGGATAGATTGCCATATACATCTTATCAATCAAATTACATTGATAGCGGCGCGTCTGGAGCAAAGCATGGACCTGACAGGTGAAGAACGTATTGCAGCGCCAAGACAGGCGGTTTGGGATGCGCTGAATGACATCGAGACGCTGAAAGACTGCATTCCCGGCTGCGAAGATATTGAGCGTCTGTCGCCAACCGAAATCCGCGCAGCGCTGAAAGTCAATCTTGGCATTGTCAAAGTCCGGTTTCACGGCATGCTGGAATTGTCCAACATGAACCCGCCCGCCTCCTATACGATTTCCGGCCATGGCGAAGGTTCGATTGCCGGTTTCGCCCATGGCGTGACCGATGTGACACTGACCGAAGATGGCAACGAAACCATCCTCTCCTATGCCATACGCGGCGATGCGGGCGGCAAGATCGCCCAGCTCGGCACCAGGCTGCTCGGCTCGGTCGCGCGCAAGGTCGCAGACCGCTTCTTCGCCAATATTGCCGAAGCCGCATCCGAAGCCTCTGCGAAAACAGCATAATTTCAAACGACTATTCAGCTTCGACCGACGTGCCTTGCAGCACCGGATTCTTGACGTCTAGTTTCATAAATTGACCAGATGATAAAAAATTTGACCTTCTGAAAAAATCTGTCATCCTACCTTAACCGGCGTAGGCAACAGCAAGATTGCAGGCCGGGCATGAGCGGCATTGCGCAAAGGGAACCCGCATGTCGCATAGAGCGCCAAGGCCTCCTCAGGGACGCACAAGGTCGCTCTGAAGCATTTCTACGCATCGTGATTTCCAAAGGTCTATCCGGACTTTTGGGCCAATACTGTAGATAAAAATGGGAGATGCGATCCATGAATCCTTCCACGAGGGGATCCGCAGGCAGTTCATCCATTGATGCAGAAGCGGGCCACACGCCTGACATTCACGGCGCGCGCCTTGCCGCCGGTGAATATGCGCATGTGTTTGACGATCTGCATCCGCCGCTGACGCGGCACGAAGCCATTGTCGAATCCGACCGTTGCTATTTCTGCTATGACGCGCCGTGCATGAATGCCTGCCCGACGGGCATCGACATTCCGCTGTTCATCCGGCAGATCAATGCGGGCAATCCGGTTGGCGCGGCCAAAACCATCCTGAGCGAAAACATTCTCGGCGGCATGTGCGCCCGCGTCTGCCCCACCGAAACGCTGTGCGAAGAAGTCTGCGTGCGCGAAACGGCAGAAGGCAAACCGGTCAAGATCGGCAATCTGCAACGCTACGCCACCGATGTTCTGATGGCCGAAGGCAAGCAGCCCTTCAAGCGCGGACCGGAAACCGGCAAGCATATCGCCGTAGTCGGCGCTGGCCCTGCCGGTCTTTCGGCAGCGCATCGTCTGGCCATGAAGGGCCATCAGGTGACGATCTTCGAAGCGCGGCCCAAGGGCGGCGGCCTCAATGAATATGGTATCGCGGCCTATAAGACCGTCAATAATTTCGCCCAGCGCGAACTGGAATTCGTGCTGGAAATCGGCGGTATCACCGTCGAATACAACCAGACACTCGGCCAGGACATCACCATCGAAGCGCTGAAGGCGGGGCATGATGCGGTGTTTCTCGGCATGGGCCTGCCCGGCGTGAACGATCTTGGCCTTGCCGGCGAAGATGCGCCCAATGTGCTCGACGCGGTCGATTACATCGCCAATCTGCGTCAGGCCAAGGACCTCTCCGCCCTCCCCGTCGGTCGCAATGTGGTCGTCATCGGCGGCGGCATGACGGCCATCGACGTCGCCATCCAGACCAAGAAGCTTGGTGCGGAAAATGTCACCGTCGTCTATCGGCGTGGTCAGGAAAGCATGAATGCCAGCGCCTATGAACAGGAACTGGCGCAGATCCACGGCGTCGTGATCCGGCACTGGCTGCAACCCCATGCGCTGGAACGCAGCGGCGACGGCACCGTTCATGCGGTGACCTTTGAATATACCGGCAATCAGGACGGCAAATTGGTCGGCATGGGCGAATATCTGACGCTGGAAGCCGATCAGGTGTTCAAGGCCATCGGCCAGACATTCGATCCAGAACCGCTGCGCGGCTCCGGCATCGGCATGGCCAAGGGCCGGATCAGCGCGGATGCGGAAGGCCGGACCACGGTTGAAGGCATATGGGCGGGGGGCGACTGCGTTGCAGGCGGCAAGGACCTGACGGTCGCATCGGTCGAGGCCGGCAAGGTTGCCGCCGAATCGATCCATGCCACGCTCATGCGGCGTCCGCAGGCCGTAGAAGGCTTTGCGGAAGCCGTGCTTTCCGGCGGTGCGCATCACACGACTGCATCCTCGCGGGACAGAAACGTCCCGTCCGATCATTGGGCAACGACCCAGCTTGGCAACGAGCAAGGCTGAGGAGGTTCAAGACATGGCTGATCTTTCAACGAATTTTCTCGGCATCAAATCACCCAATCCTTTCTGGCTGGCATCGGCCCCGCCGACCGACAAGGCCTATAATGTCGAGCGGGCCTTCAAGGCGGGCTGGGGCGGCGTCGTGTGGAAGACGCTGGGTGCCGAAGGCCCACCGGTGGTCAATGTCAACGGCCCGCGCTATGGCGCGATCCATGGCGCAGACCGGCGGCTTCTCGGCCTCAACAATATCGAGCTGATTACCGATCGCCCGCTGGAGGTCAATCTGCGCGAGATGAAAGAGGTGAAGATGCGCTGGCCCGACCGCGCGCTGATCGCCTCGATCATGGTGCCTTGCGAGGAGGAAGCTTGGAAAGCGATCCTGCCTCTGGTCGAGGAAACCGGCGCGGACGGCATCGAGCTGAACTTCGGCTGCCCGCATGGCATGAGCGAACGCGGCATGGGTGCGGCTGTCGGTCAGGTGCCGGAATATGTCGCGATGGTCGTCAAATGGTGCAAGCAGTATAGCCGCATGCCGGTGATCACCAAGCTGACGCCCAATATCACCGACATTCGCAAACCGGCCCGCGGCGCTCACGCTGCGGGTACGGATGCCGTGTCGCTGATCAACACGATCAACTCCATCGTCTCGGTCGATCTCGACCGCATGTCGCCGGTGCCCTCCATTGACGGGCGCGGCAGCCATGGCGGCTATTGCGGCCCGGCGGTGAAGCCGATCGCGCTCAACATGGTGGCGGAAATCGCCCGCGATCCAGAAACCCACGGCCTGCCGATTTCAGGCATTGGCGGCATCACGACCTGGCGCGATGCGGCGGAGTTCATCGCGCTCGGCTGCGGCACGGTGCAGGTCTGCACCGCGGCCATGACCTATGGGTTCAAGGTCGTGCAGGAAATGATCGACGGCCTGTCGGACTGGATGGATTCGAAGGGCTATGAAACGCTCGACGATTTCCGCGGCATGGCCGTGCCGCAGGTTTCCGACTGGCAGTATCTGAACCTGAACTATGTCACCAAGGCGCGCATCGATCAGGATCTCTGCATCAAATGCGGCCGCTGTCACATTGCCTGTGAGGACACCTCGCATCAGGCGATCACCAATCTCGTCAATGGCGCGCGCCATTTCGAGGTGATCGACGAGGAATGCGTCGGCTGCAATCTCTGCGTCAATGTCTGCCCGGTCGAGAACTGCATCACCATGGAGCAGATCGGCGGCGTCGATCCACGCACCAAGGCGCCGATTGCACCGGACTATGCCAACTGGACCACGCATCCGAACAATCCGATGGCGGTCAAGGAAGCGGCGGAATAAACGCTATCCAGCAAAGACAAAGCGCCGGGCAAGACCCGGCGCTTTTTTCAAGAATTAAGCCTGTTCCTGAAACTGGTCCCATGCACGCATGGCATCGGCGGCATACATCAAAGCTGGGCCGCCGCCCATGTAAACGCACATGCCCATGACTTCCGCAATCTCCTGACGCGTCGCGCCCAAATCCTTCAGCGCCTTGACGTGAAAGCCGATGCAGCCGTCGCAACGCTGGGTTACGCCAATGGCCAGCGCGATAAATTCTTTTGTCTTCTTGTTGATCTCACCATCGGCACTGGCGCTCTTTGCCAAACCGTAAAAGCCCTGCATCGTATCGGGAACCGCCTTGCGCAGCTCTGCCGTATAAGCGGAGATGTCCTTTGTTATATTGCGGTAATCCTTCGTCATGATCTCTTCCTTAATTGCGCCTTGCCTAAGGCTGATTATCAGTTTATATTTATCTCATATCATAATTTTATGAATTGTAAAGAAGGTAAAATGAACCCGAATGATCGCATGCGGTCCAAGGTCGACGATGTCGCCGGATTTCTCAAAGGTCTGGCGAGCGCGCACCGGCTGTTGATTCTGTGCTCGCTGGCCGATGGCGAAAAAAACGTCACCGCGCTGATCGAGGAAACCGGCCTCGCTCAGACGTCGATGTCGCAGCACCTGGCAAAACTAAAGGAAGAAGGCATCGTGCAGCATAGGCGTGATCACCGCACACTTTATTATTCCATCGCGCATCCGGCGGTGACGGAATTAATGTCGGTTCTCTACGATCATTTCTGCAAGGAAGACGTGGAAAAACGCGCCTGAATGCTCTGTGACAGCAGCGCCACCGGGCGCGTCAGATCGCCGGGCGGGTTCCACAGCAGTTCCTCAATCTCGCTGGATGCCACCGGCACCTGACCGTCCTTCAGGGTCAGATGGAAAAGCTCCGCTTCCACGATCGCGTCCACCTCATTGGCTGCAGGGGCCGACATCTTCGCCGCATAGCGCAACTGGCTGGCGTCGATAGGGATGCCAAGCTCTTCCTCGATCTCGCGGACAAGTGCTGCTTCGGGCTGTTCGCCCGCATCGATCTTGCCGCCGGGCTGGAAGAATATGGTGCTGCCGCGCTTGCGCACGAGCAGGAACCGGCCTGCCTCGTCGCGAATGATGGCTGCTGCAATGCGAATCGTTTTCATGATGCGGCAGATTCGTCCCGCAGGCGAATTCCGTCAAGGATGATGGCGCTGACCGCTGCCGCCGTTTCGTCGTAAAAGCCGGGCTTCTGGGTCCGGTCACCGAGAATGGCCGAAATCTGCACGGAGAAATCCGAATAATGCTGCGTCACCGCCCAGATCGTGAAGATAAGGTGGTAGGGGTCGACAGGCACGATGCGCTTTTCGGCGATCCAGCGATGAATGACGGCAGCCTTTTCATCGACGAGCTGCTTCAGATGTCCTTTCAGGAAATCGGAAATGGCAGGCGCGCCGTGCAGGATTTCATTGGCGAACAGCCGCGAGGCTTCGGGCTTTTTGGCCGAGATTTCCAGCTTCACCGCAATATAGCGGCGCAATTCATCGAGCGGATCGCCCTCCGGGTCGATATTCTCGAAAGGTTCCAGCCAGGTGGCGAGCGTGTCTTCCAGAACGGTCACATAGATGTTCTGCTTGCGTGGAAAATAATAAAGCAGGTTCGGCTTCGACATGCCCGCCTTCTCGGCGATCTGGTCGATGGTCGAACCGCGAAATCCGTAATTTGAAAACACTTCCAGCGCCGCGTCGAGAATGAGCCGACGATTGATGCCCTGAATGCGCGTCGCACCTTCCGTCTTTTCGGGAGCAGTTGGGTCTGAAGACGGGGGCGCGGATGGGGCTGTGGCCATTTGACACCTTTCGGCAGTGTAGAATTTTTCAAAAGCGCTTGACCGTCTTCGAACGCTCTTCTAGCCTGCATTTTGACCAACTAGTCAAGTTTTTGCAAATCAGCAAAAATATTGTGGCCAAAGAGCCGGGTCGCGGGAACATTATAAGCGGGTGGATACGAGCCATAGGCAGAATTGGCGCGGTATCCAACGCATCCATACAATGAGGAGGTCGAGCGCATGGTGCTCACCAGCAATCTCAGAGTCAATGGCGACCGCCTGTGGGACAGCCTGATGGACATGGCCAAGATTGGCCCGGGGCTGCGCGGCGGCAATAATCGCCAGACGCTGACCGATGAAGACGGCGAAGGCCGCAAGCTTTTCCAGTCCTGGTGCGAAAAGGCCGGACTGTCGATGACCGTCGACAGCATGGGCAACATGTTCTTCCTGCGCCCCGGCGAAGATGCCGATGCCGACCCCGTCTATATGGGCAGCCATCTCGATACGCAGCCGACCGGCGGCAAATATGACGGCGTTCTGGGTGTTTTGGGTGGCCTCGAAGTCATGCGCACGCTCAACGACATGAATATCCGCACCAAGCGTCCCATCGTGGTCACCAACTGGACCAATGAGGAAGGCACCCGTTTCGCGCCCGCCATGCTCGCATCTGGCGTCTTCGCAGGCGTTCTGGATCAGGATTGGGCCTATCAGCGCACCGACGCGAAGGGCAAGAAATTCGGCGATGAGCTGGAGCGCATCGGCTGGAAAGGCGACGAGCCCGTCGGCCAGGGGAAAATTCACGCCATGTTCGAATTGCATATCGAACAGGGACCCATCCTTGAGGCGGAAAACAAGGATATCGGCGTCGTCACCCATGGTCAGGGCCTGTGGTGGCTGCAGGTGACGCTGACGGGCAAGGAAGCGCATACCGGCTCCACGCCGATGAAAATGCGCAAGAATGCCAGCCTCGGCCTTGGCAAGATGCTGCAACTCGTCAACGACATCGCCATGGCGCATCAGCCGGATGCGGTTGGCGGCGTCGGCCATATCGACGTCTCGCCCAATTCGCGCAATGTCCTGCCGGGCACAGTTGTGTTCACGGTGGATTTCCGTTCGCCCAATCAGGCTGTGCTCGACGGCATGAAGGCGCGCTTTGAAAAGGAAGCGCCGAAGATCGCCGAGGAACTGGGCATCGGCATCGAGATCGAAGTGGCTGGCCATTTCGATCCCGTCACCTTCGACAAGGGCTGCGTGGAAGCCATCCGCAACGCGGCCGAACGGCTTGGCTACAGCCATCGCGATCTTGTTTCCGGTGCGGGCCACGATGCCTGCTGGGTCAATCGCGTCGCACCGACGGCAATGGTCATGTGCCCCTGCGTCGACGGATTGAGCCACAATGAAGATGAGGAAATCTCGAAGGAATGGGCGTCGGCTGGAACCGACGTGCTTCTGCATGCCGTATTGGAGACTGCTGAAATTGTAAGCTGATTTCACGGCCATCCAATAAGGCTTCTGTTTCGCAACAAAACCAAAAAGGGGAACGAACAGTGGCAAGTAAAGTGATCAAGGGCGGCACCGTCATCACCGCCGACCGCACCTTTAAAGCCGACGTTCTCATCGAAGGCGAGAAGATTGCTGCCGTTGGCGACAATCTGACCGGCGATGAAATTATCGACGCCACCGGCTGTTATATCATGCCAGGCGGCATCGATCCGCATACCCATCTGCAAATGCCCTTCATGGGCACCTATTCGTCCGATGATTTCGACACCGGCACGGCGGCGGCCCTTGCGGGCGGCACGACCATGGTGGTCGATTTCGTGCTGCCGGATTCCGAAGGCAATCTGCTCGACGCGCTTCAGGAATGGTTCCAGAAGGCGGGCAAGGCGCGCACCGATTATTCCTTCCACATGGCCATCACCGGCTGGAACGAGCGCACCTTCAACGAGATGGCCGAAGTGGTGAAGCGCGGCATCAACACCTTCAAGCATTTCATGGCCTATAAGGGCGCGCTGATGGTGAATGACGACGAGATGTTCGCCTCGTTCCAGCGCTGCGCGGAACTGGGCGCCATGCCGCTCGTTCACGCTGAAAACGGTGATGTCGTCGCCCATTTGCAGGCCAAGCTGATGGCCGAAGGCAATAACGGGCCGGAAGCCCATGCCTATTCGCGCCCGCCGGAAGTGGAAGGCGAAGCCACCAACCGCGCCATCATGATCGCCGATCAGGCAGGCGTGCCGCTTTATGTGGTGCATGTTTCGTGCGAGCAGAGCCATGAAGCGATCCGCCGCGCCCGGCAGAAGGGCATGCGCGTTTTCGGCGAGCCGCTGATCCAGCACCTGACGCTGGATGAAAGCGAATATCATAACAAGGACTGGGATTATGCGGCGCGCCGCGTGATGTCGCCGCCCTTCCGCGACAAGGTCAATCAGGACAGCCTGTGGGCTGGCCTTGCGGCTGGCAGCCTGCAATGTGTGGCGACCGACCATTGCGCCTTCACCACCGAGCAGAAGCGCTATGGCATTGGCAATTTCACCAAAATTCCAAATGGCACCGGCGGTCTTGAAGAACGCCTTCCGGTTCTGTGGTCGCGTGGCGTTCGCACCGGTCGCCTGACGCCGAACGAATTCGTTGCGGTGACGTCAACCAATATTGCGAAAATCCTCAACATCTATCCGCAAAAGGGCGCTGTCCTGCCGGGAGCCGATGCCGATCTGGTCATCTGGGACCCGGAAGCCACCAAGAAGGTTTCGGCCAAGACTCAGCACTCCTCCATCGATTACAATGTGTTTGAAGGTTTCGAGCTGAAGGGCCTGCCGGTCGTGACGCTCTCTCGCGGTCGCGTCGCCTTCAACAAGGGCAAGGTTACGGCCGAGCCGGGCGACGGTCGCTTCATCGAACGCGAGCCGAACGGCGCCGTGAACAAGGCATTGTCGCAGTGGAAGGAAATCGTTGCTCCGCGTAAGGTAGAACGCAGCGCAGAACATATGCCGATAGGAGTCTGACACATGGCTCTAGCTCAGCTTCGGGAACCGCGCATGAATGTGAATGACAGCATGGCCCCGGAGAGGGGCTTGAGTGATGCGCAGACGGTGATCGACATCAAGGATCTGTCATTGATTTTCGAGACCAATGATGGGCCGGTCCATGCGCTGTCCAATATCAATCTCGCCATTCAACGTGGCGAGTTCGTTTCCTTTATCGGTCCTTCGGGTTGTGGCAAGACCACGCTGATGCGTGTGGTCGCCGATCTCGAACAGCCAACTTCCGGCTCGGTCACGGTCAACGGCAAGACGCCCGCCAATGCGCGTCTCGACCGGTCCTATGGCTATGTTTTTCAGGCAGCAGCCCTGTTTCCATGGCGCACGATAGAGGACAATATCAGCCTGCCGCTGGAAATCATGGGCTATTCCCGGACGGAGCGTCAGGAGCGGATCGAGAAGAACCTCGCGCTGGTCAATCTCGCCGGCTTCGGCAAGAAATTTCCATGGCAGCTTTCCGGCGGCATGCAGCAGCGCGCCTCCATCGCGCGCGCGCTGTCTTTCGATCCCGACATGCTTTTGATGGACGAACCCTTCGGTGCGCTTGATGAAATCGTGCGCGACCACCTCAATGAACAGCTTTTGAAACTGTGGGCTGCGACCCGCAAGACCGTGATCTTCGTCACCCATTCGATCCCGGAAGCCGTATTTCTTTCCACCAAGATCGTCGTGATGAGCCCGCGTCCGGGCCGCATTCATGAAATCATCGACTGCGATCTTGGACCGGACCGGACGCTGGATATTCGTGAATCGGAAGCTTTCCTGAAAATCGCCCATCGCGTGCGCGAAGGCCTGCGGCTGGGGCATATTCATGACTAAAGCTTGCGGCCTATCACTTCAGTTGCAAATTCGTCAGGCCTTGGCGAAACGAGTGATTTTCGAGCACCGGAGCGGAGCGTACTTTTGGGTACGTGAGCACCGGCGCGCAGGAAATTGCTCGTTGCAGCCCGGCATGGCGAAGAGTGCAACTGAAGTGCCATATGCAGGAGGCCGCAGATGAACGCCTTCCTGCACGACAAATTCATTCCCGTGACGACGGTTCTCGCCGTGTTCGTCGCGCTCTGGTATGGGCTGGCCATCTTTCTGAACGCGCCTTTCGAACGCGATCAGGCCGGGCGCGCCGGAACCGAGATTTCGTTTTCCACGCTCGTCACCAATACGATGAACCAGGAGCGTCCCGTTCTGCCAGCACCCCATCAGGTGGCGCAGGAAATCTGGAAGACCGTCTTCGACGTCAAGCCCAGCTCCAAGCGCAGCCTCGTCTATCACGGCTGGGTGACGCTTTCCTCGACGCTGCTCGGCTTCGCACTGGGCTCGCTTCTCGGCATCGCGCTGGCGGTCGGCATCGTCCATTCGCGCACGCTCGACAAGAGCCTGATGCCATGGATCATCACCTCGCAGACGATCCCGATCCTCGCCATTGCGCCGATGATCATCGTGGTGCTGAACGCCATCGGCATATCGGGCCTGCTGCCGAAGGCCTTCATCTCGACCTATCTCTCCTTCTTCCCTGTGGCCGTCGGCATGGTGAAGGGGCTGCGGTCGCCCGATGTCATGCATCTCGACCTCATGCGCACCTATAATGCGTCCCGCGCGCAGGTGTTCTGGAAATTGCGCTGGCCTGCGGCCATGCCGTTTCTCTTCACATCGATGCAGATTGCCGTCGCCATCAGCCTCGTCGGCGCAATCGTCGGCGAGTTGCCGACCGGCGCCGTGGCCGGACTTGGCGCGCGCCTGCTCGCCGGCTCCTATTACGGGCAGACGGTGCAGATCTGGGCGGCGCTCATCGCCGCCGCCGTCATGGCCGGTGTGCTGGTTGCATTGGTCGGGCTGGTGGCGCGCATCGTCAACAGCCGCATGGGCGCGAAGCCGGAAAGGGCAGCGGCATGATGACCGGCATCCTCTCCGTCATAGCCATTATTGCAGTGTCGTGGGTGATTGTGGGCTGGGTTTCCAGCCTCAAGGCCCGCACCCCGCAAGGCCAGAAACTGCTCGACATTGCGGTCCCTGCCCTGTTCGGCATCGCCATGCTGGTGCTGTGGGAAGCAGGCGTCCGGCTGTTCGCCATACCGCAGGTTCTGCTGCCTGCACCTTCCGCCATCTGGGCGCGGATCGTCGATTCCGTGCCGATCCTCTGGGCGGATTTTCGCCAGACATTCATGAAGGCGGTCATCATCGGCTATATCGCCGGTTGCGGGCTGGGCTTCATCACGGCCATCGTCGCCGACCGCATTCCCTTTCTGCGCAAGGGCCTGCTGCCGCTTGGCAATCTGGCGGCGGCGCTGCCCATCGTCGGCGTCGCGCCGATCATGGTGATGTGGTTCGGTTTCGGCTGGGAGTCGAAGGCTGCCGTCGTCATCATCATGACCTTCTTCCCCATGTTGGTGAATACGGTCGCGGGCCTTGCCAGCACCGGATCGATGGAACGCGACCTGATGGAGACCTACGGCTCCAATTACTGGCAGACGCTGGTGAAGCTGCGCCTGCCCGCCGCCATGCCCTTCATCTTCAACGCGCTGAAGATCAATTCAACGCTTGCGCTGATCGGCGCTATCGTGGCCGAATTCTTCGGCACGCCGATTGTCGGTATGGGCTTCCGCATTTCCGCTGAGATCGGGCGCATGAATGTGGACATGGTCTGGGCCGAGATTTTCGTCGCCGCCCTGGCGGGATCGCTCTCTTACGGGCTGATCGCGCTGATCGAGCGCAAAGTGACATTCTGGCACCCTTCTTACAGAAGAGCTTAGCCAAAATATCCGGTATCCGCCACCATAAGGCGGGACCGTCAACCAGAGGAGAACCAAGCATGAAGAAGGCACTATCCATAGGCCTCGCAACAGCCGGACTTGCTCTCGCACTCATGAGCACGACGGCGATGGCCGCAGACAAGCTGACCTTGCAGCTCAAATGGGTCACGCAGGGCCAGTTCGCGGGCTATTACGTGGCCAAGGACAAGGGTTTTTACGAAGAAGAAAAGCTCGACGTCGAGATCAAGCCGGGCGGTCCGGACGTAGCGCCGCCGCAGGTGATCGCCGGTGGTGGTGCGGATGTGGTGGTGGACTGGATGCCGTCGGCGCTCGCCACCCGCGAAAAGGGCGTTCCGCTGGTCAACATCGCGCAACCCTTTAAAAAGTCGGGCATGATGCTGACCTGCCGCAAGGAAACCGGCATCACCAAGCCGGAAGATTTCAAGGGTCGCACGCTGGGCGTCTGGTTCGGCGGCAATGAATATCCGTTCCTGTCCTGGATGAACCATCTGAAAATCCCGACCACGGGCGGCAAGGACGGCGTTACCGTTCTGAAGCAGGGCTTCAATGTCGATCCGCTGATCCAGAAGCAGGCCGACTGCATCTCGACCATGACCTATAATGAATATTGGCAGGTGATCGATGCCGGAATTCCGGCCGACCAGCTCGTCGTCTTCCCGTATGAAGAACAGGGCGTGGCAACACTGGAAGACGGGCTTTATGTGCTTGAAAAGAGCCTCGACGATCCGGCCATGGTCGACAAGCTCGCACGCTTTGTCCGCGCTTCCATGAAGGGCTGGCAATATGCGTCCGAACATCCTGACGAAGCCGCCGACGTCATTCTCGACAATGATTCTTCCGGTGCGCAGAAGAAGGAAGTTCAGGAGCGCATGGTCAAGGAAATCGCCAAGCTGATCGACGGTTCAGACGGCACGCTCGATGTCGCCGCTGCCGACCGTACGGTCGAAACCCTGCTTGGCGGCGGTTCCGATCCGGTCATCACCAAGAAGCCGGAAGGCGCATGGACGGCCAAAGTCACCGATGCGATGAAGAAATAATCATCGCACTCTCAGAGCCTGAATCAAAAAGCGGCATGTGTGTGCGAAAGTGGTGATTTTCGAGTACCGGAGCGGAGCGTACTCAAGGTACGTGAGCACCGGAATCCTCGCATAATCCCGAAAAGTTGCAGACTTTTCGGTTCAGATTATGCGAAAGCAAATCTCAAATTGCCATTTGCAGCCACACAGGGCGACTTTTGGAACAGGCTCTCAATATGAAAAAACCCGGAAGCACGCTTCCGGGTTTTTGTTTGTCCGTCCGATTGTTCTACTTCAGCTTTTCTTCCAGAGCCACAGCTCGAACAAGCTCACGCTCCAGACGCGCTTCTTCCTCGACCTTCGGCTTGGTGAAGCGTCCAAGCAGCAGATAGGCCACCGGCGTCACATAAAGCGTGGCAATGGTTGCAAGGCCAAGACCGCCGACGATCACCCAGCCGAGCGCCACGCGGGCTTCCGCCCCGGCCCCGCTGGCCAGAACCAGCGGCACGCCGCCCAGCACGGCGCAGATCATCGTCATGCAGACCGGACGCAGGCGGATATTGGAGGCTTCCTCCACCGCCTCGCGCACGCTCAGCCCCTTGTCGCGCAGCTGATCGGCAAATTCGACGATCAGAATGCCGTTCTTGGCCATGATGCCCACCAGAAGCACAAGGCCGATCTGGCTATAGACATTGAGGCTGGTGCCGGTCAGCATCATCGCGATCACCGCACAGCCAAGACCGAGCGGCACCGTCGCCATGACGATCAGCGCACTCACGAAGCTTTCAAACTGTGCCGCCAGCACCAGCAGAATGATGATGATGGCAAAGCCGAACACCATGGCAAGACCGCTGGAGGTTTCGCTGAGCGTCGAGGCTTCGGCCAGCGGAATGATATGGCTGCCCAGCGGCAAAAGCGGTGCTGCGATTTCCTGCGCTGCCGTGAAGGCATTGCCGAGTGCAAAGTCTGCCCGCAGGCCGGTGGTGATGGCCACCGAACGCTGGCGCGTTTCACGATCGAGCTGCGGCGGCACCGCCTTTTCAACGACGGTTGCGATGGACGACATCGGCACATAGCGACCGTCGGCCGCTTTCATGAAGATGTTTTCCAGATCGGTCGGATCGTTGATCGGATTGGTCGTCGCGACGAATTTCACGTCGAAACTGCGGTCGCCGACATAGACCGAGCCGATCTTGCGCCCGTCCAGCACCGACTGCACGGCATTGGCAAGGCCGGTAATGTCGATGCCAAGATCGGAGGCGCGTTCACGGTTTATCTCGACGGAAAGCTGCGGTTGCGTCGGCTCCACCGAAAGACGTGGCTGCACAAAGCGCGGATCTTTTTCCAGCGCCGCCACAACGGCCTGCGCGGCAGGCTGAAGCTTGGCGTAATCGCTGCCGACAATGGCGAATTGCAGTCCGTTACCGGCACCGCGAATACCGAGACTGTTCGGCTGCGTTGAGAAGATGCGCACGGCTGTAATGTTCTGCACCCGCTTGGTGATATCGGCCATGATCTCCTGCTGGCTGCGGTGACGCTCCTTCCATGGGGCAAGTGTGAGCACCATGAAACCATTATTGGAGGAGCCGCCGGAACCGGCAATGGCATAGGTGGTGACAATCTCACCATCGTCGCGCAAGGGCTGGATGGCTTCCTCGATCATGTTGAGCTGCGATTGCAGGAAGTCCACGCTGATGCCTTGCGGGCCGTTGATGCGCAGCACCGCCACCGCGCGGTCTTCCGATGGCGTCAGTTCCTGCCGGATCGTGCCATAGACGATGACCGATGCGCCGCCGAAAAGCAGCGCCACCAGCACCACTACCCACGGCGCGGCGAGACAAGCATGCAGCGTCTTGCGGTAGAAACCGGCAAGCGCGCCGCCGATGCGACGCAGAAACAGCGGACCATGCGCGCCTTCGGTCTCGCCACTGCCTTCTCGCAGAAAGCGCGAGGCCAGCATCGGGCAAAGCGTCAACGCCACCACGGACGACAGCAGAACCGCAATGGCCAGCACGAAGCCGAACTCGCGGAACAGGCCGCCCGCCTGCCCCGGCAGAAACGAAATCGGCACGAACACGGCGGCGAGCGTCAGCGTGGTCGCTATGACGGCAAAGAACACTTCCTGCGTGCCGAGCACGGCGGCAGCGCGCGGACCCATGCCCTGATTGCGCCGTCGCACGACATTTTCCAGCACCACGATGGCGTCATCGACCACAAGGCCGGTGGCAAGCACCAGCGCCAGCAATGTCAGAATGTTGATGGAAAAGCCCGCAAGATAAATCGCCGCGACGGTGCCGATCAACGCCACCGGCATGGACAATGCCGGAATGAGCGTGGCGCGAATATCCCACAGGAACATGAAGATGATCGCCACCACGATGATCACCGAGGCAATCAGCGCGATCTCGACTTCATGGATAGCGCCGTTAATGAAGCTCGCATCATCGCTGGTGACGGCGATGTTGACGCCGGGCGGCAGGGTTTGCTGAAGATTGGCAACGGCAGCACGGACGCCCTGCGAAATATCGAGCGTGTTGGACTGCGCCTGACGCACGATACCCAGACCGATGGCCATCTTGCCATTGGAGCGCACTGCCGAACTTTCGACATCGGGCCCAAGCGTCACGGTGGCGACGTCACGGATCTGCGTGCGGCCCTTGATATAGACATTCTCGAAATCTTCGGGCTTTTCCAGATTGGCCGTCGCGCGCACCACGATGGCCTGATCGGAACTGCGCAGCGATCCAGCTGGCGCATCCAGCCCCATGGAATTGAGCGCGGTCGCCACATCGGCCAGCGTCAGCCCGTAGCTTGCCAGACGCGCCTGATTGATGTCGATGCGGAAAATCTTGGCGCGGTCGCCGTTGATCTGCACATCGGCCACGCCCGGCACTGCCGACAACACGTCCTGAATCTGGTCTTCGATCAGCACGGTCATGTCGTCCACGGACATGGTGTCCGAGGTCACGGCCAGTCGCATCACGGGATCGGCGTTCGAATCCGCCTTGATGATACGGGATGGATCGGCTTCTTCCGGCACCGTATTGGCGACGCGTGAAATCGCATCGCGCATATCGGCGGCGGCAACGTTGAGATCGACGCCGTCATTGAACTCGACCGTCACGCGGCTGCGCTCGAAAGACGATGTCGAGGAAATCGACTTGACGCCGGACACACGCGCAACGGCGTTTTCCAGCACCTGCGTCAGCTGCCGGTCGATGGTCTCGGCGGACGCGCCCTTGAAGTCCGTACTGATCGTGACAACCGGGCGATCCACATCGGGCAATTCGCGAATATCGACGCCGCTGACAGCGGCAAGGCCAGCCACGACTATCAGAACATTGATGACGAAGGCGAAGACGGGGCGGCGGATGAAAAGCGCCGTCGAGCCGCCGCTTCCGGCGGATGATGGTTTATGACTGCTCACCGGCGCGCCCTCAACCGGCAACAGGTTTTGCAGGCGCGGGTTCGGCGCGGGCGGTGCCCTGCGCATCCATCACGCGAACCGGTGCTTCGTCGCGAACGGTCTGGACCCCTTGCGTAACGATCATGTCGCCCTGCTTGACCGGACCGTCCAGAAGAATGCTCGTTGCATTGCGCTGCACGACCCGCACGGCGACCTTCTTCGCCAGACCGTCTTCGATACGCCAGACATAAGAACCGTCCGCACCCCACTGGATTGCCAGCGGATCAACGGAGGGAAAACGATTGCCGGGAAACAGCACCGTGACGAAGAAAGACATGCCTGCACGCAACCGGTCTTCCGAATTGTCGACCTCGGCACGCACATGCAGCGTGCGGCTCGCCTCGTCGATCATATTGTCGACAGCGTTAATTTCGCCCTTGTGGGTTTCGCCCGGAAAGGCGGTCGTTGACGCCGTCAGCGGTTGGCCCACCTTGATCTGCGGCGCAAAACGTTCCGGAACCCAGATATCGACCAGCATCTTGGAGCGGTCATCAATGCGCGCAATCGAGGTCTGGGCGGTGACATAATTGCCTGCATTGACGGGCAAAATGCCGACCACGCCGGAAATCGGCGAGCGCACCGTGCGGCGGCTCAGGGCAAGCTGCGCGTCCTTCAGGGCAAGCTGCGCATTGGCAACGGCCAATTCTGCGACAACCTCCTGAACTGCGGTGGCGGTGTTGGTCGCACGCAACCGCTCGACACGCTGGCGGGTCGTCTCGGCATCTTTAAGGGCGGTTTCAGCCTTGGCGACGACAATCGTCTCGGTATCGGAATCAAGTTCGGCAATCGGGTCGCCAGCCTTGACGGTATCGCCGGCCTTGACGAAAAGCTTATTCATATAACCGCTGGAATAAGGCGTGATCGAAACCGTGCTGAGCGCACGCGCGGAACCAATGGCGGTCAGACGATTATTGATGGTTTCTTCGCTTGCCGGTTCGACGACGACCAGCGGCGCCCTCGCGCCGGTTCTGGAAGCGGATTGCTGAGTGCGAGGCGCATCGGCACCTGCGGCGGCATTTTCCGGCGCAGCATTCTTCTGTTTATAGGCGTACCAGCCGCCCGCAGCGGCCAGAACAATAAGCAGGCAGAGTGCAATCTGCTTCCACGATTTCATTCAGCTCTCCGGCAGGCCCCGTCCCGTCGCTGCCCGACAGGTCCTGTCTTTTCAAAAATATACTTTTTTGCACGACACGTCGAATGCCTGTCTATTCGCGGCAACCGATCGGCACGATGGTTACGCCTGCCCATGACAGAGATTCGACGGAGAAATAGCTAACTCATTCCCATATGGCTTTTTTGCATCGCGCCCCCGGAAGGTCGAATTAAATTTCCGTAATCCTTGCACGCAAGATGTGACGAGCACCTTTAAATCGATACAATAAAGCCTGTTGGAAATCTGCCCCGCCACCATATATAGGAAGCTATATTTATTGCAGTATCGAGTCTCATAGGCGTATCGGGGCATATCGGGCGTATCGGACGCGCTGCACCGGCCAACAGCCCAGACGCCGTCTATTTGGAATCAGGTTATGGCGGTTTTTGAAAAGACCATAAATCCGGGCGTTGTTCCGATAGAAGCCGCTGCGCAGGACAGAAGTGCGGAGGATCGGACCTCGCCTGCGCAATTTACGCGTCTGCGCTGGCAGAACCGCCTTTCCAGCAAATTGCTTCTGCTTATCGTGCTCGCCGTTCTCGTGGCGGAAGTTCTGATTTTCGTGCCGTCCATCGCCAATATGCGCCTGCGCTGGCTGACATCGCGCCTCGATACGGTGGGCGCGGTCAGCGAAGTGCTGGCGGCAAGCGCGAATATGGACGTTCCGCGCGCCATTCAGGACAAGGTGCTTCTCGTCACCGGCACCAAGGCGATTGCGCTGCGTGAGGCCGGCGCCTCTCGCCTGCTCGCCATGTCGGAAGTGCCCGGCAAGATCGATCAGGTCATCGACCTCGATAATGTCAGTGAAGCGGCGTCCATCTGGGATGCCTTCAGCACGCTTTTCTCCGGCGGCGACAGGACGTTGCGTATCTACGGTTCGGTTTCGCCGACAGCGACGCCCGGTCGGGTGATTGAAATCGTCACTTCCGATGCGCCCATGAGGCGCGCCATGCTGATCTACGCTCGCAACGTCGCCGTCATCTCGCTGATTATCTCGGTGATTGCCGCCAGCCTGATCTATCTCATCATCCATGAAATGCTGCTGCGCCCGGTGCGCATCATGCATCGCAACATGATCGATTTCGCAACGACGCCGGATAACCCGGCGCTCATTCTGGTGCCGGAAAACCGCAAGGACGAGTTCGGCATCGCCCAGCGGCAGATTTCCCACATCCAGAGCGACCTGCAACGCACGCTGAAAGAACAGAAACATCTGGCCGATCTTGGGCTCGCCGTGTCGAAAATCAATCACGACATGCGCAACATTCTGGCCTCGGCGCAATTGATGTCGGATCATCTGTCGGACGCCAAGGACCCGATGGTGAAGCGTTTCGCGCCCAAGCTCATCCGCACGCTCAGCCGCGCCATCAGCTATTCGGAAAGCGTCATTGCTTACGGGCGCTCGCAGGAAGCGCCGCCAACGCCGCGCCGTGTCAATCTCCACGCCATCGTCACGGATGTGCAGGAAAGCCTCAATCTGGAAAGCGGAAGCGGCATCGAGTTCGACAATCGCATTCCGGATGACTTCGAACTGAACGTCGATTCGGAGCAGCTGTTCCGCGTGCTGAGCAATCTGTGCCGCAATTCGGTGCAGGCGATGGAGCGCGACGATACCGGCGGCACTGCTGCGGTGAAGCGCCTGACGCTTTCTTCCGGTCGAATCGGCACCACGGCCATCATCGGCGTCGAGGATACGGGCCCTGGCCTGCCGCAAAAGGCGCGCGATAACCTCTTCACGGCATTCAAGGGCTCGACACGCAGCGACGGCACGGGACTTGGCCTTGCGATCGCGCAGGAGCTTATCCGCGCCCATGGCGGCAGTATCGAGCTTCGGGAGGACCGTCCGATCGGCGCGCATTTCGAGATTCGCCTGCCTGATTTGCCTGTGCAGCGCGAAAGGGAACAGATGCGGCGGGAAGAAACGGCCTGACTGGGGAAAAACCTCAGGGAAAACAACGGCGAGGAAGCCCGGAAAACCGGGCTTTGACAAGAAATATTCACAGAACGGCATTTTTTTCTCAGAAGACGCTTGCATTTAGCAATGGGTCCGATTATCAACCGCCCATCGCCGCAGCGAGCGGCACAAAGGCAAGCACCCGTAGCTCAGCTGGATAGAGCACCAGACTACGAATCTGGGGGTCAGAGGTTCGAATCCTTTCGGGTGCGCCATTTCTTTTCAAGCATTTAGCGAATATTTCACGACAGACTGATCGACAGATCGGGCTTCGCTTTTTGCTTATCCGACTTCAGGTCGAGACAGTTCTCATCAAAATCATGCAGGTGAATGCAGCGCCATTACTGTGGCCGCCTACTCCACCGAATGCATAACGCGCTGATATCTTGAGCGGTAATCACGGTCAAAGTCTAAAGCGATTTCATAGCGCTCGCGCGCAAACCTGCTGTCGGAAGCGGACGGCACTTTCTCGAGAAGTCGGTCGCGGTTAAAGGCGCTCAATCGGATATGGTCAGTTCATCACGCGATGTGAAAACATCAATGACATTGTCATGGTCGCAGGCATAAGGGATATGGTCCTGATCGGCTTCAGCATGGGCCAGAGACGGCATCATGATCGATATTGCACCGACCAGCCAACGCGTCGAAAACTCCCTCCTGAGACACCGAAACGCGCCCCGCCCGAACAATGAGAGCGAACGTCCAAATCTCCCCGTTTAAGCATATCCTATCCGCAAGCCGCTTCGCTCTTTGAACTATAATCCGATTGGATGCGCGATCTTTCCACCTAGCGAACTACCAGCAATCAGTGCGAGGGAGCATAGAAGCGACCGAAGCAAAAAAGCGGACGAGCAAGCGCATTGCGCAAATAGCAGCGCCCGTCACGCAGCATTCTTTCTTGGAGAAGAAGTGGTGCCCGGAGGCGGATTCGAACCACCGACACGCGGATTTTCAATCCGCTGCTCTACCAACTGAGCTATCCGGGCATCCTGTAGCAAGCGCTTGATCTTGCCATGTGGCGGTGTTGGTGTCCGCCGGAAGTGGGTGGGTTATAGCATTAAATTTCGCGCTGTCCAGCACCGTATCGCATTTTTTATGCGCTTTTCTCACAGTTTCTCTAATGAATTGATTTCACAAGAGAAAAAGCGCCGAAAAGCCTAATTCTCGCCCTCGTCCTCTTCGCCCAGAGGCTTCCCCGGAATGACATAGCTTCCCGAAAGCCAGCGATTGAGATCGATGCTTTTGCAGCGTGGCGAACAGAAGGGATAGCTGTCACGCGCCGAAGGCTTGCCGCATTCAGGGCAAGGTCGTGTCGGGCGCAGCGGCGTCACGCGGGCGCCTGCTGCTGCGGATATGTCCTTCTTGCCGTTCATGGCTTAAACCTTAAACTTTTCCGGTGCTCCAGTTGGCATAGACCGGATAATCACCGTCAGCCAGCAGGCTTACGGTTTCCTGGAGCGGCAGGCCGACCACATTGCTGTAGGAGCCAACTAGCTTGACGACAAAACTGCCTGCAAGGCCCTGTATGGCGTAGCCGCCAGCCTTGCCGCGCCATTCCCCCGACGAGAGATAGGCGTCAATCTGCTGACGCGACAGGCGCTCGAAGCGCAGGCGCGTTTCCACCAGGGTCTGGCGCAGATTGCCGTTCGGCAAAACGAGGCAGACGCCCGTGAAGACCTTATGGGTGCGGCCCGACAGAAGACGCAGGCATTCACGCGCCTCATCGGCAGTTTCCGCCTTGGGCAGAATGCGCCGCCCGACCGCGACGACCGTATCGGCCGCGAGCAGGAAGGGCTTGTCGAAATTGGCGTCGCCTTTCAGCTGCGCCAGCGCCGCTTCGGCCTTTTCACGCGACAGACGGCGCGCCAGCGAGCGCGGATGCTCGCTACGCTGCGGCGTCTCGTCTATGTCGGCAGGCTGGATATGATCCGGCTCGATACCGGCTTGCCCCAGCAGTTCGATCCTGCGAGGCGACCCGGAAGCCAGAACCAGCTTGTGTTGCGCAACTGTCGTCAAGAACACCCCCGAAACGGCTGCCCGTGCGTGATAACCTTACTTGAAGCGGTAGGTGATGCGACCCTTGGTCAGATCGTAAGGGGTCATTTCGACCAGAACCTTGTCACCGGCCAGAACGCGGATGCGGTTCTTGCGCATACGGCCAGCCGTATGAGCGATGATTTCATGTTCGTTTTCGAGCTTCACGCGGAACATTGCATTCGGCAGCAGTTCCGTAACAACACCCGGAAATTCGAGGACTTCTTCTTTCGCCATGCGATACCTGTTTCTTTCTTCGATAAAAAGCGTCCGAAAACGGACTCTGATCCTAAATTTGGCCGGAACCTATATGATTAGGCGGCATTTGTGAACAACGGAATTCCGTGAACTTACTTCGGGCTGAATCGCTGCAAAATCTGCTTCTTCAACCGATCCCGCACATCGCGATAAGCATTCATGATCTGCTCGCGGCTGCCGGTGACGAGCGTGGGGTCCGGCGTCGGCCAATATTCCACATCCACGGAGAAACCGCGCATGCGCTCCAGCACCGTATGATGGGCAAGCGGTGTCAGCGTTACGATGAGATCGAAATAGCCGTCGGCCAGTTCTTCAATGCCCCGCGGTTGGCGGTCGTCGAGCGAAAGCCCCTCTTCCGAAAGCACGGCATCCACGAATGGATCGCGTTCGCCCCGTTTCACACCTGCGGAAGCCACATATATATTGGGCGGCAACAGCTTTCTTGCAAGAAGTTCAGCCATTGGCGAGCGGATCGCGTTCTTGCCGCAGACGAAAAGCAGGGATGACGGCAGTTTCTGTTTGGGGCCAACATCGCCCTCTCCATCATCCTGCGCGCTCACGACATCAACAGCGACCATGCAGGCTCAACCTCGCCAATGCAGTACGCAGACAAGCGTGAACAGCCGCCGCGCCGTGTCGAAATCGACTTCGATCTTGCCCTTCAGCCGCGCCTGCAAGGTTTGCGATCCTTCATTATGCAGCCCGCGCCTGCCCATATCGATGGCTTCGATCTTGCTGGGCGTCGCCGAGCGGATCGCCTGATAATAGCTTTCGCAAATCATGAAATAATCGCGCACCACGCGGCGCAGAGGGGTCAGCGACAATATATGCGTCGCCACATCGTCCCCGTTTTCACGGCTGATGGCAAAGATCAGCCGTGTTTCCATCAGCGACAGTTTCAGCCGGTAAGGACCGCCGGTCTCGTCGCCAATCGGGTGAAAGGAATTTTCCTCGATCAGATCGAAAATCGCGACCGCGCGCTCATGCTCGACGTCAGGCGTCGACCGCCCGATGGATTCATCGAGCTCGACGTCAACAAGACGGGCATTGGGAACGCCAGCGGTCATAATGCCTCATAGATTAAGCCGGATGGCGACAGACTTGGCGTGCGCATCGAGACCTTCGGCACGCGCGATTTCGATGGCCGCGGGCCCGAGAACCCGCAACTGGTCCGGGCCGAGCTTCAAAAGCGAAGTGCGTTTCATATAATCAAGCACATTGAGGCCAGACGAGAAGCGGGCCGAGCGCGCCGTCGGCAGAACGTGATTGCAGCCGCCCACATAATCGCCGATCACTTCCGGCGTGTGCGCGCCGATGAAGATGGAACCGGCATTGCGGATCTTCGGCAGCAGCGCTTCCGGGTCAGCAACGGCGATTTCCAGATGTTCGGCAGCAATACGGTTGGCGAGCGGAACCGCCGCCTCGAAATCCTCAACCAGAATGACCGCGCCGAAATCGCGCCAGCTTGCAGTGGCCGTCTCAGCACGCGGAAGCGTCAGCAGCTGACGTTCGACTGCCGCTTCCACATCCTTGGCCAGCGCTTCGTCATCGGTCATGAGGATGGATTGCGCGGCGGTGTCATGCTCTGCCTGCGCCAGCAGATCGGCAGCGATCCAATCCGGATTGTTGTCCTTATCGGCAATCACCAGCACTTCCGACGGACCGGCGATCATATCGATACCGACCGTGCCGAACACAATGCGCTTAGCAGCCGCGACATAGGCATTGCCGGGGCCGACAATCTTGGCGACCGGCTTGATGGTTTGCGTGCCATAGGCAAGCGCTGCAACCGCCTGCGCGCCGCCGACGCGATAGATTTCCGATACGCCCGCCAGGCGCGCCGCAACCAGCACAAGCGGATTGAGAATACCGTCTGGTGCTGGAACAACCATCACGATGCGCTCGACACCCGCCACCTTGGCGGGCACGGCATTCATCAGCACCGAGCTTGGATAGCTCGCCGTGCCGCCCGGCACATAAAGGCCAACCGCCTCGATTGCCGTCCAGCGCGAACCAAGCTCGACGCCGAGCGCATCGGTATAGCGATCATCCTTGGGCAATTGCCGGGCATGGTGGCTTTCAATGCGCTGATGCGCCAGTTTCAGCGCCTCGATAGTGGATGCGGGCGCAACGTCAAAAGCCGCGTCGATTTCGGCTTCCGTGACGGCAATGCCGGTCTTTTCCAGATCGATACGGTCGAAACGGCGCGAATAGTCGATCAGCGCCGCATCGCCTTCGCGGCGCACGCGCTCAACGATTTCGCGGGCTGCGCGGTCCACGTCTTCCGAAACTTCGCGCTTGCCGGACAGAAAGGCTGCGAATTGCTGTTCGAAGTTCGGATCGGTTTGTCTGAGCGTCGTGACCACGCTTTTATTCCTTTAAATAGTCCAGATAAAAGCAACCGCCCGCATGGCAGCAGACGCGATGCGTGGAAGTTACATTGTCATACGCCGTGACGCGGGAGCGATTCCGTTTCCCAGGCCGCGCCCAGATCCGTCAGCTGCGCTTCGATGCATTCCACCGAAAGACGGATAGCGGCATTTGCCGAGAATGTCAGTTCTATTGTGCCCGCAGGCGCTTCGCCGGGGACAAAACCGATGGTCAGCAGCGACAAAACATCGTCCTGCTTCTGACGGTCGATACCGGTGGCCTTGGCGGCAGTGACGCGATTGAAATGCAGGGCGGCGCGGCGGCGCTGATATTGCGGCTTGCGCAGGAATTTCGGACGCGCCTCTTCCCAGACGAAGCGGTTCGCCGTCAGCACAAAGCGCTGCTCCCTGGCGATAAATTGCAGATCGGAGACTTTTAGAACCGCGTCCTGAAGATGGGCGGACAGGACCTGCAAATCCTCTTCATCCAACGCCACAAGCTTCAACATATCCATGGTTCGCACCGATTTCCTGTCATGTTCAAACGGACCATCCAAGCTGTCTGCCCGGTGGCTTATAAAACAGTTTTGCCAAAGCAATTTTGCATGTCGGCAGAAAAAAATCGACAGGCTTTTCAAGCCTGTTGATCATTCAGTGCCCAGAATGGAAAAAGCCGGAACCTGGATTAGATCGCGTTTCGATCCGATTGCATCAGATCGGCGCTCTAATCCTTTGTCCTAACGCGCATCTTATCCGATCGAAGCAGGATCAGAAATCAGTCCAGTGAACTGATTTCCCTGCGGAGACGTTTCACACTTTTCGGGATGCGCTCTAAGTTCCGGCCTTGCCGATTATCCGCTGATGCGTTCGACATTCGCGCCGCAACGCGAGAGTTTTTCTTCCAGGCGCTCGAACCCGCGATCAAGATGATAGACGCGGTTGACGACGGTTTCGCCTTCGGCGGCAAGACCCGCTATAACCAGCGAGACCGATGCGCGCAGATCGGTCGCCATGACCTGAGCGCCCTTGAGGCGTTCCACGCCTTCGACGGTCGCAGTCTGGCCCGACAGCGAAATCTTGGCGCCGAGACGCGCCAGTTCCTGCACATGCATGAAGCGGTTTTCGAAGATCGTTTCGGTGATATGCGACGTGCCCTTGGCCTTGGTCATCAGGCCCATGAACTGCGCCTGAAGGTCGGTCGGGAAGCCGGGGAACGGATCGGTGGTGACATCGACCGGATGGATGCCGTGGCCGTTGCGCACAACGCGCAGGCCGCTATTGGTCTCGGTGATTTCCGCACCGGCCTGACGCAGCGTGTCGAGCGCCGACGAAAGCAGGCTTTCCTGCGCGCCTTCGAGCAGCACGTCACCGCCGGTCATGGCGACAGCCATGGCATAGGTGCCGGTTTCGATACGGTCAGGAATGACGCGAACGCGCGCGCCGGAAAGGCTGGTCACGCCCTGCACATGGATCGTGCCGGTGCCAGCGCCCGTGATCTTCGCGCCCATTGCATTGAGGCAATCGGCAAGATTGACGACTTCCGGCTCACGCGCCGGGTTCTCGATGATCGTTTCGCCCTTGGCGAGAACAGCGGCCATCAGCATGACATGCGTTGCGCCGACCGACACCTTCGGGAAGCGATAGCGCGCGCCAACAAGCCCACCCTTCGGCGCACGCGCCTTGGCATAGCCGTTTTCGATGTCGATTTCAGCACCCAGCGCCTGCAGGCAATCGAGCAGCAGATCGACAGGGCGCGTGCCGATGGCGCAGCCGCCCGGCAGCGACACGGTTGCTTCACCCATGCGCGCCAAAAGCGGGCCGATCACCCAGAAGCTAGCGCGCATTTTCGAGACCAGCTCATAAGGCGCGGTGGTGTCGACGATGTTGCGGGCCGTGAAATGAATGGTGCGGGAATAAGCGCCATTCTGGTGTTCGCGGCGACCATTGACCGAATAATCAACGCCGTGATTGCTGAGGATGCGGATCAGTTGCTCGACATCGGCCAGATGCGGCACATTTTCGAGCGTCAACGTATCGTCGGTTAGGAGCGAAGCGATCATCAGGGGCAAAGCGGCATTTTTTGCGCCCGAGATCGGAATGATTCCATTCAGCTTATTACCGCCGACGATTTTGATGCGATCCATGCTGTTTCCCCTTCTGGGCCGAGGCTTCTCCCCCGGTAAACGATTTGAAGCCGTTGGAACGCGTTTCGATCGGGATAATCGGATCGGCATTCCAACTGTTTGTTTTGACGCACATCTTGCCCGAAAACCGGTTCACCCTTTTCGGGATGTGCTTCTGCTGCTGCCTGAGCGGCGCGGCGGCGATACATGACAAATGACGAGTCTTGCGGCGGAATTACGTTCAAACGCGAATCGCTTTCGAACGACAATGGCAACCGAGAACAGAAATGCGCTTTTACCTTAGCCGACGTTTCTCTTCAAGAAAGGCTTTACAAGGCAGTCACTGCCTATTCCGTTTCCTTGCTGGCAGCGGAAATGCCGTCATTGCGCTCGTCCGCCTCGCCGGAGCGTCGCGAGCGCGACTGTTCCTTGCGGCGCATCAGATTCGCGCGCAGTTGATCCGCCAGCCGCTTTTTCTGGCGGTCCAGCTGGTTTTGTCGTTCCTGATTGATCGGTTTTTCGCTCATAAGCCGTGTTTACTACGAGAAAAAGCGCCCGAAAAGCGGCTTGATGCGCAGCTATCCGAAGATTTCCACATTATGTGAAAAGAAATGCATTTGGTCGCTTGCGATTTGCGCAATGATGTGTCAGAAGTCCGCCGCACTCAAGAGAATGCTGCGGTAGCTCAGTGGTAGAGCACTCCATTGGTAATGGAGAGGTCGAGAGTTCAATCCTCTCTCGCAGCACCATTCATCTCTTTGATCGAGTACGCTTTTCCTTAAAATTGCAGGCACGAACAGCCCCTTCTGTAAAAGCGGGATCCAACACCTTTGGGTGGCTTTAGCCGTCCCTAGCAGAACATGTAACCGAAACAAATCTTGCTCACGGCAGGACGCCCGATAAAAAAGCGCGAGCGAGTTTAATTCGCCGCGCTTTCCGTTATAGGGGATCACAAAAGCTTAGAACATAAACGGAATTCCGATAGCTGCAGCAGCAAGGAACGTTATGCAAGCACCAATAGCTAAAAACGAAATCATAATCGCTACTTTCGATCTCAAGTAAAGTGGATAACCAAAGAAGTTACTGTCGAAAAAACGGATGTTATCATGGCCGCCCATATGGGAGCCATTATCAGGCCTGTCATCATATTTATCCTATAGTAATTATTATACTGACTATTTCAGATTATTATTATTCTTTTTTTTATAAATAGGAAGAAGGTATTATTATTAGTTACTTTTATATCTTGTTCTATAATTTGGACCCAATATTCAGCCACCTTCTATCATACGATTTCCTTCATCTATTTGATCGAGCACCATTTCTCTGGAACCAATTTCACAATTCCCGTATTCCGCTTCATGCAAAATAAAAACGCCGCGCTTCTCAGCGCGGCGTTTTCGTGTTCGATACGGTGTTGAAACCGGCTCAGCCCTTGAATGTATAGTCCGCAATCGACTGGGGCTTCATCTCGATAGAGAAGCCCGGCAGCGACGGCGGCATATAGGCCGCGTTCTTGATGACGCATGGGTCGATGAAATGCTCGTGCAGATGATCAACATATTCGATCACACGGCCTTCCTTGGTGCCCGAAACGGCCACATAGTCGATCATCGACAGATGCTGCACATATTCGCAAAGGCCAACGCCGCCCGCATGCGGCCAGACCGGCTTGCCGAACTTCGCAGCCATCAGCAGCACGGCCAGAACTTCATTCAGGCCGCCCATGCGGCAGCTGTCGATCTGAACGATGTCGATGGCGCCTTCCGCGATGAACTGCTTGAACATGATGCGGTTCTGGCACATTTCGCCAGTCGCGACCTTCACGTCGCCAATGGCTTCGCGAATCTTGCGATGGCCTGCCACATCATCCGGGCTGGTCGGCTCTTCAATGAAGAACGGCTTCGAGAAGGCCAGCTTGTTGACCCATTCGATCGCCTGATCGACTTCCCAAACCTGATTAGCGTCGATCATCAGATAACGGTCGGGGCCGATCACTTCGCGCGCGATGGTCAGGCGACGGATATCGTCTTCGAGATCGCGGCCGACCTTCATCTTGACGTGGTGGAAGCCCTCGTCGATGGCCTCCTGGCAAAGACGGCGCAGCTTGTCGTCGTCATAACCAAGCCAACCAGCCGACGTTGTGTAGCACGCATAGCCTTCCGCTTCGAGCGTGGCGATACGTTCAGCCTTGCCGGCTTCCGCCTTGCGCAGGATCGCGACGGCTTCGTCACGCGTCAGCGCATCGGTGAGATAGCGATAATCGACGATGTCGGCGATTTCTTCCGGCGACATGTCGGCCACGAGCCGCCATACCGGCTTGCCCGCCTGCTTTGCAGCCAGGTCCCAGAAGGCGTTGACGACAGCGCCGGTGGCAAGATGCATCGCGCCCTTGTCCGGGCCGATCCAGCGCAACTGGCTGTCGCCGGTCAGGTAACGCCAGAACTTGCCGGGGGCGGCGAGGAAATCATCCATCGAAGCGCCCACGACCAGATGACGCATGGCGAGAATCGCCTGACAGCAAATGTCGTTGCCGCGTCCGATGGTGAAGGTAAGGCCGTGGCCCTTCAGCGACGCATCATCCGTATCGAGGATGACATAGGCCGCCGAATAATCCGGGTCCGGGTTCATGGCATCCGAACCGTCCAGACTTTGCGAAGTCGGGAAACGCAGGTCGAAGACGCGCAGGTCAGTGATTTTCGTCATGATATATCCGTGATCAGGGCATGATCCCAAAACATGGGAACGGTTTCGGGACCATGCGTAAACAAAGCCTAGATGTCAGCGCGCACGTTCTGTTTCTGCGTGCCGAGGCCTTCAATGCCGAGTTCGACGACATCGCCAGCCTTGAGGTAGCGTGGCGGCTTCATGCCCATGCCGACGCCGGGAGGCGTGCCGGTAGAGATGATGTCGCCCGGCTGCAGGGACATGAACTGCGAAAGGTAGGAAACGAGGTAGCGAACGCCGTAGACCATGGTCTTGGTCGAGCCGTCCTGCATGGTTTCACCATTGAGGGTGAGCCACATTTTCAGGTTCTGCGGGTCGGCAACTTCGTCCTTCGTCACCAGCCATGGGCCGGTCGGGCCGAACGTGTCGCAGGACTTGCCCTTGGTCCACTGACCGGCGCGTTCGATCTGGAAGGCACGTTCGGAAACGTCGTGCAGCGTGCAGTACCCCGCGACATAATCCAGCGCGTCTTCTTCCGACACGTATTTTGCGGTCTTGCCGATGACGATGCCGAGCTCGACTTCCCAGTCGGTCTTTTCCGAGCCGCGCGGGATGAGAACGTCATCATTCGGGCCCACGATGGCCGAGGTGGCCTTCATGAAGATAACCGGCTCAGGCGGCACAGCCATGCCGGATTCAGCCGCGTGGTCGGCATAGTTGAGGCCGATGCAGATGAACTTGCCGGTGCCAGCAACGCAAGGGCCGAGGCGCGGATTGCCTTCGACCTTCGGCAGCGAATTGACGTCGACTGCGCCAAGCTTGGCCAGTGCATCGGGAGCCAGAGCCGCGCCGGAAAGGTCGCTTACATGGGCGGAAAGATCGCGGATTGCGCCATCGGCATCGAGAATGCCCGGCTTTTCCTGACCGGCTTCACCGTAACGAAGAAATTTCATGAGTTTGCTCCTTTTGGGGATAGTCGCAGCCCGACTTAAATGGTCCAGCCGCCATCAATATTGTACGCCTGACCGGTCGTGTAGGTCGCACCGGCGAGATACACGGCGAGATCGGCGATTTCTTCCGGCTGGCCGATGCGGCCAATCGGCTGACGGGCGATAAACGCCGCGCGCTGCTCTTCATAATCGCCCTGCGAACGCAGACGGTCCTGCAAGGACGGGCTTTCGACCGTGCCGGGGCAGATCGCGTTGCAGCGGATGCCCTTGGCGACGTAATCGGCGGCGACGGCCTTGGTGAGGCCGATCACGGCAGCCTTGGTGACGCCATAGGCGAAACGGTTCGGCACGCCCTTCACGCTCGACGCGACCGAAGCCATGTTGACGATGGCGCCATCCTTGCGTTCCAGCATGCCCGGCAGCACGGCGCGGATGGTGCGGATCATCGCCTTGACGTTGAGATTGACGGCGAAGTCGAGGTCTTCGTCCTTCATTTCGAGGATGGAGCCGCCATGGACGACGCCTGCGCAATTGAACAGGATGTCCACCTGGCCGATTTCGGCTACAAGCGTGTTTACCTCAGCCTCGTCAAGCACGTTGAGCTTGCGGGTGATGATGCCGTTGACGCCTTCGATCTCCTTCAGCGCATCCATATTGATGTCGGTTGCATAAACCTTTGCGCCCGCTTCCGCGAAAGCCAGCGCGCTGGCGCGGCCAATCCCTTGGGCTGCGGCTGTCACCAGCGCGGTTTTTCCATCAAAGCGTATCGTCATTTTCAAGCCTTCCGTTCGACAAGCAGGATGTGATCGCAAGCAAGCACAACTTCATCCCGCTGATTAAGCACTTCGCAGCGTTCCGTCACGCGTCCCATAGTGGCGCGCTTGGGATCGTCTTCCTTGGCGCTGATCGTCACGCGTGTGCGGATCGTATCGCCGATATGCACCGGACGAATAAACCGCAGACGATCATAACCATAGGAAAAAGCAACCGGGTTGATCAACGTGGCCGTGAGGCCGACGCCGATGGCGAAAATCATGGTGCCATGCGCGATGCGCTGGCCGCCCGGCAAGGTCTTGGCGAATTCCGCATCCATATGATGCGGGAAGAAATCGCCCGTATGCCCGGCATGAACCACGAAATCCGTTTCCGTGATGGTGCGGCCCGAGGTGAGGCGCACATGGTTCATTTCATAGTCTTCGTAGTAGATTTTCTGTTCGGCCATGGTCAGACTTCCGGTTTTGCGGCAAGCGGCGTGGCGGGTGCGGCACTCGACTGATAGGCGGCCTCGACAAGCGCCATGGTGTGCCAGGCGTCTTCGACCGAGCCGACGAGTTCGGCATCTTCGCCGGTCGCGAAACGCTGCAACTGAGCCATGCGGTTTAAGAAAGCGTCGGGGAACCACGCGCCTTCCAGCGGCACGGAAACCCAGTCTTCGGCACCCTTGGGCTTGATCCAGAGCTCGTCCGGCTCGCCGCGCGGATAGTCGAGATTGACGCCCAGTTTCACATAGGCCGCACCCTCGGTGCCGCAGATGCGGAACTCGCAGGCCTGAAATTTGCGACCGAAATCATGGTCATGATTGACCGAAAGCGCACAACGAACGCGGTCGCCATAATCGAGAACCGCAGCCGTGCGGGTCTGAGCGACCTCGTGGTTCGGATGACCGATGGTCTTGGCGTAAACGCCAAGCGGATTGCCGAGCAGACCGCGGATAAAATCCAGATAATGGATCGAATGCATGGCGATTTCGATGCGCGGCAGACCTTTCAGGAACGGCCACAGGCCCCAAGGCGTGGCAAGCGCCAGCCAGGCGTCGAAATCCACCACTTCGCCGAGCCAGCCCTTATCGACGGCATCGTAAAGCGCGAGCATCATCGGCGCGAAACGCAGCTGGAAATTCACCGCCGCTTTCAGATTGCGCGCGCGGCAGACTTTCAGAATTTCCGTTGCGCCAGCCAAATCGCTGCCCATCGGCTTCTGGATCAGAACGGCTGCACCTTCCGGCAATTGCGACAAGAGTGCTGCATGGGCCGATGGCGGCGTGGCCAGATCGAAGATCGCGCCTTCGACGGCAATCGCTTCCTCAGCGCTGGCAAAAGCCTTGACGCCCCACTGGTCGGCAAGTTCCCGCGCCTTGTCCAGATTGGGATCGAAAATGCCCGCAACCGGAAAGCCGCCCTTCTCATAGGCGGGCAGATGCGCGTCGCCGACAATGCTGCCCGCGCCGAAGATCACGATGGGTTTTGGCTTGGACGGCTTGGCCCACCATTGACGCAAGGTCTTCGGATCGAAAGCCTCAGTCATGATGGAACACCTCTTCCATCATTGCCCACCACTCGCCCTCTTTGCGGGTTTCGAGCGGCTTCTGGCATGGCATGCAGACGGACCACCATTCCTGATTTTTCGGATTATCGGCCATCTTCTTCATGTCGGCCTCAAAATCGGTGCCGACATATTCCCATGTACCGAACAACAGGTTTTCCGGCTCTTTGAGGAAGATCGTATAGTTGGTGATGTTGCATTCGGAAATGAGCGCCAGAATTTCCGGCCACACGGCGGCATGCAACTCCTTATATTCTGCGATCTTTTCCGCATTGAGCCCGATCACCATGCCCATGCGCTGTTTTACGGGCGTGGTCATGCGGCCTCCACGATCTCGCGGGTGAATTCCGAAATCGACCGGGCGCGCACTGCGTCCCAATCCCATTCGATGCCAATACCCGGCTCGGACGGGGCAATGGCGCGACCGTCGCGGATTTCCATACCCTTGGTGGTGAGGTCGTCGAGCTGCGGAATATATTCGACATAACGACCGTTCTGCACCGCACAGACGAGGCTGACATGCAGCTCCATCAGGAAGTGCGGGCAGACCGGAATGTCGAATGTTTCCGCCGCATGGGCCACTTTCAGCCAAGGTGTGATGCCGCCGATGCGCGCCACGTCCACCTGTACGATGGAGCAAGCGCCCTTCTGCATATATTCGCGGAAATGGCGGATCGAATAGATGGATTCGCCCACCGCAATCGGCGTCGGGGTTGAGCGCGTCAGGCGGATATGGCCGTCGAGATCGTCAGCAGGAAGCGGCTCTTCGATCCAAGCCAGATCAAGCTCCTTCAGGCGCTCGGCGCGACGAATGGCTTCGTCCACAGTGAAGCCCTGATTGCAATCGGTCATGATTTCGAAGCCATCACCGAGGGCCGCGCGCACAGCGGACAGGCGCGCATAGTCTTCAGAACCGTGCGGCTTGCCGATCTTGACCTTGGAGCCGGTGAAGCCCTTGGCCTTGGCCTGCAATGCATCCTCGACCAGCGCTTCTTTCTCGATATGCAGCCAGCCACCTTCGGTGGTGTAGAGCGGGCAGCTTTCCTTGGCGCCGCCTGCGAGCTTCCAGAGCGGCAGGCCCTGCTTCTTGGCGCGCAGATCCCAAAGCGCGGTATCGACCGCGGCCAGCGCCAGCGCGGTGATCGCGCCGATGGTGGTGGCATGGGTTGCGAATTCCAGCTTGCGCCAGATGGCCTCGATGCAATCGGCATCCTCACCGATGATCAGCGGCACGAGATGGTCGCTCAACAGGCGCATGACCGACGAACCGCCAGTGCCGATCGTATAGCTGTAGCCCGTGCCGACTGCGCCGTCGCTATCGGTGATGGTGACAATCGGCGTTTCCTGGCTGACAAAGCTCTGGATCGCGTCGGTGCGCTTGACCTTCGGCGGGAGGTCGACCATGCGCAGTTCAACTTTTTCGATACGTGCCATGGTCAGATAGCCCCATTCTCGGCCAAAGTCTTGCCGCTTACGGCATCGAACAGATGCGCCTGCGACAGATCGAGTTGCATGGTGATGGTTTCGCCCGGTTGCAGGTGACGCGGGTTCAGCATGCGCGCCACCCATTCCTTGCCCGCAAATTCCACGAAAACCAGCGTTTCATTACCGAGTGGCTCGGTGATCGACACGCGCATGTCTTTTTCGTGCACGGCGTCACCGGTGGAAATACCATGGCCCTTCGGGAAGATATCGTCTGGACGCAGGCCGAACGTCACCTTGGTGCCGTCCTTGGTCTTGCCCCGGAACTGGGCAGGCAGCGGGAGGCGGTCGCCATTGGCGAAGACCAGATCGCCGCCCGTCACTGTCGCCTCGCCCATATTCATTGGCGGGGAGCCGATGAAACCGGCGACGAACTGCGTTGCCGGACGCTTGAAGACTTCATCCGGGGTTCCGGCCTGCTCGATATGGCCGTCGCGCATGATGACGATGCGGTCGGCAAGCGTCATGGCCTCGACCTGATCATGCGTCACATAGACGACCGTCGACTGCACCTTGGCATGTAGCTTCTTGATTTCAGTGCGCATCTGGGTGCGCAGCTTGGCGTCGAGGTTCGACAGTGGTTCGTCGAACAGGAACACTTCCGGGTTACGCACGATGGCGCGGCCCATGGCAACGCGCTGGCGCTGACCACCGGAGAGCTGCGCCGGGCGGCGCTCCATCAGCGCTTCCAGACCGAGAATGGCCGAGGCTTCATTGACGCGACGGTCGATTTCCGCCTGCGGTTGCTTGGCGATCTTCAGCGAGAAACCCATATTCTCGCGCACCGACATATGCGGATAAAGCGCATAGGACTGGAACACCATCGAGATGTTGCGGTCGCGCGGCGGCAGATCGTTGACTTGCTTGCCGCCGATTTCCAGCGTGCCGTCGGAAATGGATTCCAGACCCGCGATCATGCGCAGCGTCGTGGACTTGCCGCAGCCGGACGGACCGACCAGTGCCACAAATTCCTTGTCCGCGATTTCGAGATTGATGCCATGCACCACGCCGACATTGCCGTAGCGCTTGACGAGATTTTTGATGGAAAGCTGAGCCATAGTTCTATCAACCTTTAACCGCGCCGAACGTCAGACCAGCAACAAGGTGTTTCTGGACGATGAATGTGAGGGTCAGCGCCGGAATAATCATCACGACCGCCAGCGCGCACATGCCGCGCCAGTCGATGGTGAATTCAGCGGTGTAATCGAGAAGACCGACAGGAAGGGTCTTGGAATTGACGGAACGGGTGAGCTGGGAAGCCAGCGCATATTCGTTCCACGAGGTGAGGAAGGCAAAGATGCCTGCCGTCGCGATGCCCGGACCGGCCAGCGGAAATTCCACCTGCCAGAAAGCCTGCCAGCGCGTGCAGCCGTCAATCTGGGCGGCTTCCGCAAGATCCTTCGGCACCTGACGGAAGAAGCCGTCGATCAGCCAGATCGTGAATGGCACATTCAGCGCCACATAGGTGAGGATCAGGCCGAAATGGGTGTCGATGATGCCGACGCGGGAAAACACCATGAAGAGCGGCAGTGAGAGCGCGATGCCCGGCACCGAGCGCGTCAGCATGAAGCCGAGGAAGGTTGCCGACTTGCCCCAGAAGCGGAAGCGCGCGAAGGCATAACCGCCCGATACGCCGACGATCAGCGCAATCACGGTGGAGGTCACCGAGATGATGAGCGAATTGCGGAAATAATCCCAGACCGGAATACCGCCGGCGCCAGCGCCCGAGAACATGGCGCGATAAGCCTCGAAGGTGATTTCCTGGGGAATCCAGACCGGCGGTTTCGCCATGATCTCGACCGGCGGTCTGAGCGAGGAAAGCACGATCCAAAGGCCCGGCAGGCAGATGACGGTCATCGCCAGAAACAGGCCGATGAGATAGGCGATTTTCTTGAAACGGCGCAGCAGACGATGCTGGCTGTTGCTGAGTGTTGTTGTAGCCATGATTACCACTCCGCTCCAATCTGCGTGCGTGCGGACGCAAGTTTGCGGAAGAACAGGACGGTGAAGAGGATCGAGAGCAGGATCGCGACATAGGCCATGGCATTGGCCATGCCCATCTGCGCATCCGCATAGGCCGTGCGGCCAACCAGCGTCCAGATTAGTTCTGTGCGGCGCGCCGGGCCGCCATCGGTCATGATCTTCACAATGTCATAGGCGCGCGCCACATCCAGCGAACGGATGGTCATCGCGATATAGGCGAAAGGCATCAGGTAAGGCCAGATGACGTAACGGAAGGTCTGCCAGGGCGTGCAGCCATCGACGCGCGCGGCTTCCACCGGATCCTGCGGCATGGACAGAAGCCCGCCCAGAATGAGGATCGCGAAAACCGATGTGGACATCCAGACTTCCGCCAGCAAAATCGCCACCAGCGCCAGATTGCCGTCGATCAGCCAAGGAATGGCGGTATTGGTCAGGCCCAGCGACTGCAGCGCATTGTTGACCAGACCGATATTGTCATTGAACATGAACTTGAACTGGAAGCCGACGAGCACCGGCGAGAACATCATCGGGAACATCATCAGCGTGCGCAAGACGCGCTGGCCGCGCGTCGCCTTGTTGACGAGCATGGCAAGGCCGAGACCGAGCAGCATTTCCAGATTGAGCGCAATGGTTAGGAAAACCACCGTGCGAATGAAGGCCGCCCAGAACACCCAGTCGGTCAAGATGCGCTGATAGTTGCGGAAACCGATGAAGTTGAACAGGCTCTCGGGGCGCGTCAGCCGGAACGGCGTGAAGCTCGAATAAAGCGACAGCGCGAGAGGAAAGAGAACCACCGCTGCGAGGATGATAAAGGCCGGAAGCAAAAGCAGGACCGGCGGGGAAAGTCTCTTGAACATTGCTCTTCCAAATAGCGGATTGGCAAACAGTGGAATTGGCAACCGGCGAAGCCGCCTCAGCACTGCCACTGGCAAAAAAGGCCCGCCCCAAAAAGGCTTCAGGGCGGGCCCATGATTTTATCAGGCAGGATCAGAGCTCGCCGGCATCCTCAAGAATCTGCGTCGCCTTTTTGGCAGCGTCGTCGAGAGCCTGCTGGGAGGTCTTGTCGCCAAGGATCGCAGCCTGAAGCTCAGGATAGACAGCGTTGGAGATTTCGATCCAGGATGGGGTCTGCGGAACCGGGAAAGCGGTCTTTGCCGTTTCCTGGAACACCGACAGCACTTCCTTCTTGTATGGATCGGAGGCGGCCTGCTGGATGACGTAATCCCAGACAGCGGTGCGGGTCGGCAGTGTGCCCGCGGCAGATTCCTGCTTCTGCGAATCTTCGTTGGTCAGGAACCAGACGAGCGATGCAGCAGCTTCCTTCGTCGGGCAGGCTTCCGTTACCGAGAAACCATGATGACCCGACCAGCCGGTGCGCTTGCCGGACGAACCGGTCGGCGCCGGAGCGATGCCGACATTGCCAGCGGCCTTCGACGACTTCGGATCGTTGAAATAGGTCGCCCAGCCCGGCCAATCCAGATTGATTGCGATGGTGCCGGAAGCAAAGCCTGCACCCAGCTCATCCCACAGATAGTTGGTCGTACCGGCAGGAACGGCCTTGGCCTTGTAGAGATTGACGAACCAGTCGAGGGCGCGAACACCGGCTTCCGAGTTGAAAGCAGGCTTGCCGTCCTTGAGGTAATCGCCGCCTTCAGCGACCAGCATTTCATAGAAGCGGCCATTGATGGCTTCTTCCTTGCCCGCAAACTGCGTGCCGTAGAAATTCGGCGGATCGGCGAAGAAGACAGCCTGATCCGACACTTCCTTCCAGGTCTTGGCCGGCGCGAGGTCGTAGCCGTATTTTTCCTTGAAAGCCTTCTTCTTGGCTTCGTCGCTGAAAAGGCTCTTCTGATAGTAAAGCGCCGAAACGTCGAACTGCGCACGTGGCAACATGATCAGCTTGCCATCGAGCGTCGAAGCCTTGATGACCGACGGCACGAAACCGTCGATTTCGTCCTTCGGCACGAGCGCATTCAGATCGGTATACAACGTCGTATACTGCGGCGCGAAAGACGAGTGGTTGGAACCGACGCACCAGTTGATCGAACCGGAAGCGATGTCGGACTTGATTTCCTTGTCCAGCTCGAAGTGGTTCTTCTTGGAAAGGATATTGACCTTGGCGCCGGTCGCCTTTTCCCATTCGCCGATACGCGAATAGAGCGCTTCATATTGCTGACCGCCAATGAGCTTGGCGTTGATCGTCACACCTTCAAACTTGCCCGGCAGATCGGCTGCAACCGCCGGGGCCATCCCCACGGCCAGCAGCGCAACGCCTGCCAGAATGTGCGATTTGAATTTCTGCATCTCTTCTCCTCCTAAAACGGACACTCCCTGTCCGCACCCCCGGTTGTGAAGGTTGTATTTATATGCAAACATAGTATTCAAGAACGGTCAAGGCGTTTTATCGCGCATATACGACTTTCACACCTGACAATGTTTGTATATGAATTGGAAAATTCACGAAGGCCACCTTGGGGGGAACACATTTGGAAACCGATGACCGCTACCGCGCGCCCGCGCTGGACAAGGGCCTGGATATCCTCGAATTGCTGGCTGGCGTTGACGGCGGACTGACGCAGGCCGAGATCGCCAAGCATCTGGATCGCAGCCCGAACGAATTCTACCGTATGCTCGACCGGCTGGTGAAACGCGGCTATGTCACCAAGCTTGAGGGCGACCGCTATTCGCTGACGCTGAAGCTGTTCGGCCTTGCCCAGTTGCATGCGCCGGTGCGCCGTCTGGCTTCTTTTGCAACGCCCTTCATGCGCGAGCTTGCCGACCGTTCCAAGCAGGCAAACCAGCTCGCCGTGTTCGACCGCGGCTCGGTGGTGGTGATTGCGCAGCAGGAAGCGCCGGATTACTGGGGCATTTCGATCCGCGTCGGCTCGCATATCAGCCTGTTCGACACCGGGTCTGGCCATGTGCTGCTTGCCTTCCGCTCGCCGGAAGAGCGCAAGTTGATGATCGCCGAATATGACAAGGAAAGCGATCGCATCGATCTCGACGCGAGCTTCTACGAACGCCTCGACCAGATCCGCGAGCGCGGCTACGAGATGATGCCGAGTGCGCAGGTTGCGGGCGTCTATAACCTCTCCGCCCCGATTCTCGGTCCTGACGGTACCTGCATCGCGGCACTGACATGCCCTTATGTGACGCTGGTCAATTCGTCTTCCGCACCGGACATCACCCAGACAATCACCCTGTTGCAAAAGACCGTGCAGGAACTGTCGAAGCTCGTCGGCGCTGACCTTTCCACACTGGATTAGGGCTGGTTCCGTCCGGTTCGGATCACGCCTTAAATTCTTATTTGAAAACTATCTTCTTTTTTGAAAATATCGGGATAGGAGGAATCTCTATGCTGATCGATACCCATCTGCACCTGATCGACAAAAGCGCGCTCAGCTATCCATGGCTTGGCGACGTGCCGGCGCTTGATCGGGATTTTCTGTTCGACACCTACCGCCAGCAGGCGGAACGCTGCGGCATCGCCGCCGCCCTGCATATGGAAGTGGATGTCGCGCCTGAAGCCATTCAGGCTGAAACGGACCACATTCACGAACTTTCCGTCGCGAATGGCGGCTTCATCAAAGGCGCGATTGCATCCTGCCGCCCCGAGGAAGATGGCTTTGCCGCCTATTTGGAGCGCCAGCTGGCCGATCCTTTTGTCAAAGGTTTTCGACGTGTGCTGCATGTCGTGCCGGACGCCCTTTCGGAGGGCGCGTTGTTCCGCGAAAACCTGAAGCGCATGGACAATACGCGCCTGACTTTCGATCTCTGCACCCTGCCGCATCAGATCGACAAGGCCATCGCGCTTGTCGATCTCGCGCCGGGCCTGCAATTCGTGCTCGACCATTGCGGCGTGCCGGACATCAAATCGGGCGCACTGGAAAGCTGGCAGAAGGGCATCACCGAGATTGCCCGCAGGCCGAATGTGGTGGCGAAGATTTCCGGTGTGGTGGCTTATGCCGATGCTGAAAGCTGGACTGCCGAGACCATCCGCCCCTATGTCGAACATGTCATCGAGGCTTTCGGCTGGGACCGCGTGGTATGGGGCAGCGACTGGCCGGTCTGCACGCTGGCAAGCTCCGTCGATGCCGGTCTTTCGACATGGGTGGCGACGACCCACACCCTGCTTGAAGGCTGCGGCAAGGACGAAAAGGCGCGCCTTCTCTCTGAGAACGCGCGCCGTATCTGGAACCTGTAAGTAGACGAGAACAGCTTTCTCCTCGACCCTCATCCTGAGGAGGCTCCCTGAGCGAAGCTCGGGGAGACGTCTCGAAGGATCGAGGGATAGGAAACGCAGTGACTGGCTCCTCACCCTTCGAGACGCCTCCTTCGCAAGCTCAGGAGGCTCCTCAGGATGAGGGCGGAGGGGGAGACAGGTCGGCGTAGCGGTGAATACCAGCGGTCAGAAGCTTTCGCGGAACAGCCTGTTCAGATCGGCGATCACCTGTTCTGCCGATTCATTGCCCTGAAGCCCCGTGTTGATGCGCTCTGACGCCGCTTCCTGGAACGGCATATAGCCATCGTGGCGCGGGCGCACCCAAGCGCCTTCCAGCGTTGCGCGCGTATCGCGATAGAAGCCCGAGGTGGCCGCATTCACGCCCTCGTCTTCCCATGCTTCCGCATGGCCGGGCTGGCCGTTGGAGGCGGCATAAAGCCCCTTCTGCACCGCGCCGCTTGCCACCCAATAGGCAAAATCGATGGCCGCTTGCGGGTACTTCGTAAAGGCAGACACGGCAATGCCGGTGCCGCCCAGAGCCGAACCTGCAACACCCTTCACGCCTGCCGGAATATCGGCAAAGCGGATCAGACGGTCGCGGAAACCCGGCATGGCATAGTTCACATAGCCATAGATCAAAGGCGCGCAGGCAATGCCGGAATCGGGCTTTGCCATTTCTTCGAACACCGCGATCGGGTCCATAGCGAAGCATTCCGGCTTCACCAGCGCAGCGATTTCCCGCAACTGTTCAAAAGCTTTCACGCCGTCTTCAAGGCTGATCAGCTCGCCTTCGGTCGCGCAAGGCGAACCGTTATTGGCCGCCAGCGTGTAGAAAGACATCAGCGAATGCGGCGAGCGCAATGGCAACAGCACCTTGCCCGCGCGCGCCAGTTCCAGCACGTCGGCCCAGGTGGCGGCAGGCTTTCCCATCAGGTCCGGCCGCCAGGCCTGAACCTGCGTGGCCGCATCGAGCGGAAACGCCCATTGACGGCCCTGCCAGTTATAGCTCGGGAAGGATTGACCGACCGAACCGTCGGCAAGCGCTTTCAGCTCGGCTTCGCGGCCCGGCACATCCAGCGGCAGCAGGCAGCCTTCCTTGGTGATCTGCCCGACATGCGGATGATCGATCACGATCATATCGAAATTACGCGCCAGTTCCTCGACCGGAAAAGTCTCGAAATCCTGCAAGGAGCGCTTTTCCCATTCAATCTCGACGCCTTGGTCGCCCAGCCATTGCTTCGCACCGGCAACCATCGGATCATAACCGCGCGGATGGCTCCAGGTCATGCCTTTCAGCTTGATCGCACTCATAGTCCGAATTCCTCACGAATTGCCTTGCTGTTTTCACCGATGCGGGGCGCTGCTCGCTCTGTCCTGTGGCGTTGGCCGTTGATGCGCAGCGGCGAGCGGGTGGTGGTGATGGAGACATTGTCTTCACGCGTGACGGTCTGCAGCATGTCGAGAACCGAGAAACCGTCGCTGGCCAGAAGCTCTTCCCAATTGAGAACGCGGGCGCACCAGATATCCGCCGGTTCCAGAATGGCGAGCCATTCATCCACCGTCTTCTGGGCGATACGGTCCGCGATCAGGCGCTTGATTTCGTCGCGCTTGGTGAACCAGCTCGACGGATCGTCGGCATAGGGCGCCAGCGTGTCGGCTTCCAGCAGCGCCGCCAGTTTCGGGATCGGCGTCATGGCGATGGCGAGATAGGCATCCGCCGCCTGATAGACGCCGTAAGGTGCGGAAAGATAAGCATGTGCGCTGCGGAAATCGGAACGTTTTGGCAAACGGCGTCCGTCATTGAGATGGGTGGTCAGCACTTCGAACTGGAAATCGACCAGCGCTTCGAGAAGGCTGGTTTCCACATGCGCGCCCTTACCCGAAATGCCGCGCCGCACCAGTGCAGCGAGAGTACCCTGCGCCACGGCAGCGCCCGCCAGCATGTCGGCGACAGCCAGACCAAACGGCACCGGCCCCTGCCCTTCGTCGCCATTGAGCCACATCAGGCCCGAACGCGCCTGCGCCAGCAAGTCCTGTCCCGGACGCTTGACCCACGGACCTTCCTCGCCATAGCCGCTGATGGAGGCATAGACGAGACGCGGATTGATCGCCTTGGCGGATTCATAATCCAGCCCGAGGCGTTCGATGACGCCGGGACGGAAATTCTGGATCAGAACATCGGCCTTGGTAATGAGCTTCTTCAGCGCTGCGATATCGTCCGGATTTTTCAGATCGAGCGCCAGGCTGTCCTTGCCGCGATTGATGGCATGGAAAATCGTCGAATCGCCACCGATTTCCGTATCGCTCAGATAAAGCCTGCGCGACAGGTCGCCGCCGTCCGGGCGCTCGATCTTGATGACCCGCGCTCCGAGGTCCATCAGGCGCAGCGAGCAATAAGGCCCCGACAGAAACTGGCTCATATCCACAACAACGAGCCCGCTCAGCGGCAGTTCATTTTCCGGCATCGGGAAATTCCCTCCTCATGAATTTCTTATGTGAATATAGTCTTCACATATGGATTTATAGAAGGCAAGACTGAAATTGCCCTAAAACAAAAACGCCGCCCGAAACGGACGGCGTTTTGAGAAGGGAAAGTGAAGGCGTCAGTCGAAGGATCAGATTGCGAGTTCGACTTCGCGGCTTGCGGTTTCGAGCAGCGTCCAGACGTGATCGGCCAGCGAGTTCCACACTTCGACGCGGTAGTGCTCCGCATCCCATTTCAACAGGATGATCTGCACGCGGTCGAAGATGGTGCGCGCAGCACCGGGTGCCGCCATCGAAGCCAGATCGAGCGGTGAAGCAGCATTGAGCAGCCATTCGGCCTGCGGGCCGGTGATATCGATGCCGGTCTCGCGGTGGCTTACTTCAACCAGCGCATGCGGCTCGGTCTCATAGAGGCTCGCGAAAGCAGAAATGATCTCCGCGGCCTTGCTGTCGTCGGCCCAGATATACCATTCATCCGGCCCGATGCAGGCGACGGCGATCTCGCCAGTTTTCGCAAGTCCGCCGATTCTGGCGGGGATTGTTGCGCCGAGCGCCTTTTCCGCCAGCGCCAGTTTTCCCGGATTGAAGCGCAGGACAAAGCGTGCGCCCTCGGCGGCGGGGCGAATATCAAGCCGTCCCGGAATGGCAACCGCGCGGCTCGCAAAAGGGTTGGTCTGTTGCAGCATGATGCGATCCTTATCCGTTCAGCTTCTTGCCTTCCGGGTCGTAAAATACGAGCCCGGTGATTTCCGCCTCATGCACGCTGCCATCCGGCATCGGCACGTAAATGGTCTCGCCCGTGCGATCCTTGCCACCGGCGATCAGCGCCATGGCAAAGGAGCGGCCAAGCGTCTCGCTCCAATAGGACGAGGTGACGTGACCGAGCATGGTCATCGGCACGGCCTGTTTCGGATCGGCGACGATCTGCGCGCCTTCCTCCAGAACCAGTTTCGGGACTTTCGGCAGCAGGCCAACCAGATGCTTGCGATCCTTCTTCAGCATATCCGGACGCGCCAGCGAACGCTTGCCGACGAAATCGGGCTTCTGCTTGCCGATGGCCCAGCCGAGCGCGGCATCATCCGGCGTCACCGTGCCATCCGTATCCTGACCGACAATGATATAACCTTTCTCGGCGCGCAGCACGTGCATGGTCTCGGTGCCATAAGGCGTGATGTCGTATTTCTGGCCCGCTTCATAAAGCGCCTTCCACAGCGCCAGACCGTAACGCGACGGGACATTGATTTCGAAGCCCAGTTCGCCGGTAAAGCTCATGCGGAACAGACGAGCCGGTACGCCGAGGAATGTGCATTCCGCGACCGACATATGCGGGAAGGCCTCGTCGGAAATATCCACGCCCTCGACCATCGGCTCGATCAGCCTGCGCGCATTCGGTCCGTTCAGCGCCACCACGGCCCATTGTTCGGTCGTGGACGTTAGCGATACTTTCAGGTCCGGCCATTCCGTCTGGAGATAATCCTCCATCATGTTGAGAACGCGCGGCGCACCGCCGGTCGTGGTCGTGACATGGAAACGGTCCTGCGACAGCCTGCCGACCACACCATCGTCACGGATAAAGCCGTCTTCACCGAGCAGCAGACCGTAACGGCAGCGCCCGACACCGAGCTTCGTCCATGGGTTGGTGTACATGCGGTTCATGAATTCCGCCGCATCCGGACCGACCACTTCGATCTTGCCCAGCGTCGACGCATCGAACATGCCGAGGCTGGTGCGCACGGCCTTGCACTCACGCGCAACAGCCTTGTGCATGTCTTCGCCCGCCTTCGGGAAATACCATGCGCGACGCCACAGCGAGACCGGCTCGAAAGCAGCGCCCTGTTCTTCCGCCCAAGGGTCAATCGGCGTCTTGCGGGTGACGTCGAACAGCTTGCCCCGATTATAACCGCAGAAAGCGCCGAAGGTCGTCGGCGTATAGGGCGGGCGGAAGGTCGTGAGACCGACCTGCGGCGCAGGACGGTCAAGCGCGTCGGATGCAACCGCAAGACCGTTGATATTCGAGGTCTTGCCCTGATCGGTCGCCATGCCGTTGGTGGTGTAGCGCTTGATATGCTCAATGGAGCGGAAGCCCTCGCGCACAGCCAGACGAATATCCTTGGCCGTCACGTCATTCTGGAAATCGATGAAGGCCTTCGCCTTGCCGGGATCGCGATCCGTCGGCAATTCGCGGCAACTAACGCCCGCGCAGATGAAGTCGCCCGCGACCGCATATTCGGCAGCCCTGGCCTTGTATCCGGCATCGCTTGCAGCGGCAGCACCGCAGGCGGCACCTTCACGCAAGGCGGCCTGAAGATCGAAATTGCCGTTACCGGCACCGGCGCAACGGCTTTCTTCCGTGCGTTCGCCCGGCAGATAGATCTGGCGTTCCTCATCCCAGATGAGCGAACCCTTGGTGTGCGAGAACAGGTGCACGCTCGGGTTCCAGCCGCCGGACATCAGCACCACGTCGCAAGCAATGGTGCGCGCCGCACCGACCGAACCGTTTTTGACCGGATTGGCACGAACGGAGGAAACACGATGACGGCCCGCCGTATCGCTGACGGTCCAGCCGGTCAGCGTCTCGATGCCGAGCATCTTGGCACGATTCACCAGACTGTCGGCGACCTGCTCGCGCACATCGATGATGGCCGGAACCTTGACACCTGCAACCGCGAGATCGAAGGCCGTAAGCCAGGCGGAATCATGCGACGTGACGACAACAGCCTTTTCGCCGACCTTGACACCGTAGCGATTGAGATAGGTGCGTGCGGCACCGGCCAGCATCACGCCCGGACGGTCATTGCCCGCAAAGACCAGCGGCTTTTCGATTGAGCCCTGCGCCAGAACGACCTGCTTGGCACGCACCCGCCACATGCGCTCACGCGGGGCATTGGCGGCGGGCTTGGCCTGATGGTCGGTCAGGCGCTGGCAAAGGCCGACCATGTTCTGATGATAATAGCCAATCGCCGTGGTGCGCGGCAAAAGCGTGACATTCGGCAGCGAACCAAGCGTCGCCAGCGTTTCGTTCAGCCAGTCCCAGCTGGTGCGGCCATTGATGACCGGCTCCGGCTCGGACAGAAGCGAGCCGCCCATTTCCGCCTGTTCGTCGCAGAGGAAAACTTTCGCGCCGCTCTTGGCGGCTTCAAGGGCTGCGGCAAGACCGGCAGGCCCCGCCCCCACCACCAGCACGTCGCAATAGGCATAGCGGCTGGCGTAGCTGTCGGGATCGGCCTCGGATGGCGATTTGCCGAGACCGGCAGCGCCCCGGATGAAAGGCTCATAGACCTTGTTCCAGAAGCTCTTCGGCCACATGAAGGTCTTATAGTAGAAGCCTGCAGAGAAGAACATGTAGAAGGCATCGTTGACCGCGCCGACATCATGCTTGAGCGATGGCCAGTGGTTCTGGCTTTCCGCCTTCAGCCCGTCATAAAGCTCCAGCACCGTGGCGCGGGTATTCGGCTCGTAACGCCCCTCACCGCGTGAAACGCCCATCAGCGCATTCGGCTCTTCGGACCCGGCGGAAAGAATGCCGCGCGGAGGGTGATATTTGAACGAACGGCCCGCCAGATGCTCGCCATTGGCGAGAAGCGCCGACGCAAGCGTATCGCCCTCAAAACCGCCATAGGTCTTGCCGTTGAAGGAAAAGCGTACCGGCTTGGCCTTGTTGATGCGGCCTTTATTATTCAAACGCATGTCGGTCATTATTTCGTCTCCGCAGCGGGAGTTTCTGCCAGGACAGGACGCGGCTCACCGGCCTTGTAGGTCGTGACGAATTTGTCGCTCACCGTGTCGCGCACCGCATTGAAGAAGCGGCCGCAGCCATTGATGTGCCGCCAGCGCTCAAAATGCGTCCCACGCGGGTTCGAGCGGATGAACAGGAAATCGCGCCATTCATCGTCGGAATAGGTCGAAGGATCGGCAGGACGCGCAATATGCGCTTCGCCCGCATAGGCGAATTCAAGTTCCGGGCGTTCCATTTCGCAATAAGGGCAACGGATCAAAAGCATGGTGTTTCTCTTGTTTTCAACGCATTTCCGGATGGAAAACCGGTTTCCACTTTTCCTGGAATTGCTTTAGTGAGCCACGGCGGCAGCTGCCGCTTCGTCGATCAGGCGACCCGTCTTGAAACGGTCGAGCGTGAACGGCGCGTTGATCCAGTGCGGCTCGTCGCGGGCGATGGTGTGGGCAAAGACATGCGCCGAACCCGGCGTTGCCTTGAAGCCGCCCGTGCCCCAGCCACAATTGACATAGAGACCCGGAACCGGCGTCTTGCCGATGATCGGCGAGCGATCCGGGGTAACGTCGACGATGCCGCCCCATTTGCGCAGCATGCGCATCCGGGTGAAAATCGGGAAGATTTCGCAGATCGCAGCCAGCGTATGCTCGATCAGCGGCAGGCCGCCGCGCTGGCTGTAGGAGGTGTACTGGTCCGTACCGGAACCGATCACCAGCTCGCCCTTGTCGGACTGGCTGATATAGGCATGGACGGTGTTGGACATGACCACGCAGGGGAAGATCGGCTTGACCGGCTCGGACACCAGCGCCTGCAGCGGGAAGCTTTCAAGCGGCATGCGTACGCCAGCCGTATCCATGACGACCGAGGTGTTGCCAGCCGTCGAAACGGCAACCTTCTTGGCCTTGATGAAGCCGCGCGCGGTTTCTACGCCGGTCACACGGCCCGAAGCATCGCGGCGGATCGACAGAACCGGGCAATTCTGGATGATATCCACACCGCGCTGTGTCGCGCCGCGCGCATAGCCCCAGGCCACCGCATCATGACGGGCCACGCCGCCGCGCCGCTGCAAGGTTGCGCCGACCACCGGATAGCGCGCATTGGGCGAAATATCGAGCGGCGGGCAGTATTCCTTGGCTTCTTCTTTCGACAGCCATTCATTGTCGATGCCATTGAGGCGGTTGGCATGGATATGGCGCTTGAAGCTCTGCACGTCATGCACCGTATGCGCCAGCATCATGACGCCGCGCTGCGAGAACATGACATTGTAATTGAGGTCCTGGCTCAGACCTTCCCACAGCTTCACCGCATGTTCGTAGAGATGCGCGCTCTCGTCATAAAGATAGTTGGAGCGAATGATGGTGGTGTTGCGCCCCGTATTGCCGCCGCCGAGCCAGCCTTTTTCAATCACGGCGACATTGGTGATGCCGTGTTCCTTGGCCAGATAATAGGCCGCGCCCAGACCGTGCCCACCCGCGCCGACGATGATGACATCATATTCGGCCTTGGGTTCGGCATTGGGCCATTGCGGGTCCCAGTTCTTGTTTCCGGAAAGCGCGTTTTTGATAATAGAAGCTGCAGAAAAGCGGGACATGAACAACCACCAGTTTCGCGACCGCATGCACCCTGACGGCACATGCGAAGCCTTTGATGATATTTCTATTGTGTCCTGTGAAAACCCGACAGCAGGCTTGCGTCAAAAGACGCCATAAATACGACATGCGCACCATTTCGCGACATGACGAATCTGGATGACACCGGGCCAAATCTCCGCCCGATCTGGCCATCGCCAGCCCTCCTGACAGAGAGCTGTCAGGAGCCGTTTCCACCCAAGGTTTCCTTTTCGCGGTCGCGCTATAGTTTATCCCGAACACAATTCAGCAATATGGGACGAGAAAAATGTCATACCGAGGTCTTCTGAAGGGCGCAGCCGTCGCAGTCACCCTGATTACAGGCGCGACGGGACTCTCCAGTCCGGCGCAATCACAGGTTGTCGTTTCTTCCAAGATCGATACGGAAGGCGGCGTGCTGGGTAACATTATTCTTGCCGTCCTCAACGCCAACGGCATTCCGACGACCGACCGCATCCAGCTCGGCGCGACGCCGGTGGTGCGCAAGGCGATCGTGGCCGGTGAGATCGATATTTATCCGGAATATACCGGCAATGCGGCCTTTTTCTTCAACAAGGCGGATGATCCGCTCTGGAAAGACCCGGCCAAGGCCTTCGAAACCGCTAAGAAGCTCGATTACGACACCAACAAGATTGTCTGGCTGTCGCCTTCACCCGCCAACAATACCTGGGGCATTGCGCTGCGCAAGGATGTTGCGGACGAGAACAAGCTCGCGAGCCTCAGCGATTTCGGCAAATATGCGTCCGGCGGCGGCAAGGTCATTCTGGCCGCCTCGTCGGAATTCGTGAATTCGGCAGCCGCCCTGCCCGCTTTCCAGACCGCTTATGGCTTCACGCTGAAGCAGGACCAATTGATCACGCTGTCTGGCGGCGACACGGCTGCGACCATTGCCGCCGCCGCCAACCAGACCAATGGCGCGAACGCAGCAATGGTCTATGGCACCGATGGCGGCATCGCGCCATCCGGGCTTGTGGTGCTTGAAGACGACAAGCATGTGCAGCCTGTCTACCAGCCCGCCCCGATCATCCGCGAGGACGTGCTGAAAAAGAACCCGAAGATCGAAGAACTGTTGAAGCCGGTTTTCGCAAAGCTCGATCTGACCACGCTGCAGGAACTGAACGGTCGCGTGCAGCTTGGCGGTGAACCGGCCAAGGCGGTCGCCGAGGACTTCCTGAAGAAAAACGGCTTTCTGAAATAGGCGGATAAAGGCGACCCGTTGCCGAATAGAATCGCAGTCTCTCATTCCAATTCGGCGAATGCTGAAAAGGCCTCGCATGGCCTGTTCGGTCGTGTCGACAGGCTTGGTCTCGTCATAGCCGTTCTGGCCATCACCGGGCTGCTGCTGCCCTTTGCCAATTTCCGCGCCAACCGCATTGTGCAGGGCAAGCCGCGCTTTCTGCTCGACGCCTTGCCGGTCGGTGAAGCCGCTTTGCTGCTCGTCATTATCGTTGCGTGGCTGTTGGTCGCCCTGTTTGCAAAGGGCCGCATGTTGCGGCTTGGCGCGAGCCTCGTCGGCCTTGCCGCAGTCATGATCGCGATCGGGCTTGCGGCAACGCATCTGTCACCCGACGGCAATAATTATGCGCGCGTTTCACCGGCATCGGGCTTCTGGCTGCTGCTCTTCACCAGCGGCATTTCGGTTGCCGATGCTCTGGTGCGCCTGCAAGTGCGACCGCTCATGCGTGTGGCCATGCTTTTACTCGCGGCCCTTCTTCTTTATGCGCTGCTCGCTTCGGGATTTTGGGACAATCTCTCCTTCATGAAGGAATATCTCAGCCGCGCCGACAGTTTCTGGAACGAAGCCCGCCGCCATGTGGAACTGGCGCTCGGCTCGCTTGTCGCAGCAACAGTGATCGGGATTCCGCTCGGACTTGTCTGCCATCGCGTGCCAAGGCTGCGCGGTCTGGTGCTGAACAGCCTCAACATCGTGCAGACCATTCCGTCGATGGCGCTGTTCGGCCTCTTGATCGCGCCGCTCGGTTGGCTTGCGGCCAACGCACCATGGGCGGCGAGCCTCGGCATTCGCGGCATTGGGGCCGCTCCCGCTTTCGTGGCGCTGTTTCTCTATTCGCTGCTACCCATCGTCGCCAATACGGTGGCGGGGTTGGCAGAGGTGCCAGCGCCGGTCAGCGATGCCGCACGCGGCATGGGCATGACGCGGCTGCAACGGCTGTTCAAAACCGAATTTCCACTAGCCTTTCCGGTGATCCTCACCGGCATTCGCATCGTGATGGTGCAGAATATCGGCATGACCACCATAGCCGCCCTGATCGGCGGTGGTGGTTTTGGCACATTCGTCTTTCAGGGCATCGGACAGACGGCGATGGACCTCGTGCTGCTTGGCGCGCTGCCAACGGTTCTGCTCGCCTTCGGTGCTGCCGTTCTGCTCGATGCCGCCATTGAAATCGCCGGGAGAGGAACCGCGCCATGATCGAGTTCGACCGGATTACCAAACGCTATAATGGCCGGGCTGCGGTGGATGCGGTCAGCTTTTCCGTTGAGCCGCACAGTATTGCGGCCATTGTCGGCACATCCGGTTCGGGCAAGACGACCTTGCTGCGCATGGTCAACCGCCTTGTCGAGCCGACCGAAGGCCAAATCCGCATCGACGGCCATAGCAATATGGACGAGCCGGGGCACGCCTTGCGGCGGCGGATCGGTTACGTGATCCAGCAGCACGGGCTTTTCCCGCATCGCACAGTCGCAGAGAACATCGCCACCGTGCCGGTTCTGCTGGGCTGGCCGAAACAGCGCATCAACGCCCGTGTCGATGAGTTGCTCGATCTGTTTCAGCTTGAACCGGCGGATTATCGCGACCGTTATCCGCAGGAACTGTCGGGCGGCCAGCAGCAGCGCGTCGGTGTCGCGCGGGCACTGGCGGCGGAACCGAACATATTACTGATGGATGAACCTTTCGGCGCGCTCGATCCGGTGATCCGCGCCAAGGCGCAGGAAGACCTGAAAGCCATCCAGCGCCGTTTCGGCACCACGATCCTGCTCGTTACCCACGATATGGAGGAAGCGATTTCGCTTGGCGACCATATTGCGGTGATGGATGACGGGAAGCTTTTGCAATATGGCCCGCCTGCGGAAATTCTGGCGCGGCCCGCGACGGAGTTTGTCGAAAGGCTGGTCGGCACCGGCGAACGTCCGTTCCGCCTGCTCTCGCTGACCGACCTCAAGACGGTGCTGCAACCGGGCGAGGCCAGCGGTGAAGCCATGCCCGTCTCCGCCTCGCAACGTGATGCGCTGGCCGAGCTTTTATGGTCAGGGCGCAAAGCGCTACCGGTTCTGGACGCGGACGGCAGGCCGCTTGGCCGCGTGACACTGGAAAGATTGTTGCGGAAAGCGGAACGCCCGGCATGAGGCTCTTCGTTTCCTTCATCCCCCGGCTCGCGCTTCTGGCGGTGCTCGTCCTGTTTCTGATGCAGCCGCATCTGTTCGAACCCATCTTCCGCCCGCTGGTCAGCGATGGCGCACCCGTCATCTACGACCGCGCCAATCTGATGACGCTGACCTTACAGCATCTGGGACTGGTGGCGCTGGCCACCCTGATATCCACGCTGGTGGCGGTCGCCATGGCGATCTTCGTGACCAGACGGCACGGCGCGGAGTTTCTGCCGCTTTCGCGCAGTCTGGTGAATATCGGCCAGACCTTTCCGCCTGTTGCGGTTCTGGCGCTTGCCGTGCCGGTCTTTGGTTTCGGCGACAAGCCGACGCTGATCGCGCTGTTTCTCTATGGGTTGTTGCCGATCTTTGAAAACACGCTCACCGGCCTCACCACCCTGCCTGCGCCAATCGTGGAGGCGGCACGCGGCATGGGCATGACGGGAATGCAGCGTCTCCTCAAAGTGGAAATGCCGCTTGCCATGCCGGTCATCCTTGCGGGAATAAGACTGTCGGCGGTGATCGGCCTTGCCACCGCCACCATCGGCTCGACGGTCGCGGCCAGCACGCTTGGCGAAGTGATCATTGCCGGTCTCATCTCCAACAATCTTGCTTTCGTACTGCAGGGCGGCCTCGTCGTCGCAGCGCTGGCCATTTTGATCTTCGATGGATTTCAGGCTCTTGAACGTTATATCATGAAACAGGCCGGAACCGACGCCTGAACCGCTCCAGCCCCTTTGAATAGCCATATTGCATTCCTATATCGTCAGAAATGACGATTGGATGAGGAACGGAATGAATATCGGGCAGGCAGCCACAGCATCGGGCATATCGGCGAAGATGATCCGCCATTATGAAACCATCGGGCTCATCGAGGCTGCCGAACGCACGGATTCCGGCTATCGCGTCTACACGCAAAAGGATGTCGAGACGCTGCGCTTCATCCGCCGCAGCCGCGATCTCGGCTTTCAGGTCGAGCAGATCAAGGAACTGCTGGCGCTCTGGCGCGACCGCAACCGCGCATCCGCCGATGTCAAGAAGGTCGCCCTCGTTCATGTCGAGGAACTGGAAGCCAAGATGCTCCAGCTACAGGAAATGGCCGACACGCTACGTCATCTGGCGAAGAACTGTCATGGCGATAACCGTCCCGACTGCCCGATCATCCACCAGCTTGCGGAAAACGTCGCCGAGCCGCGCAAGCGCCCCGCCGCGCGCAAGGGCGAATTGCTGCACAGCAAGGTCTGACCGATCCACATCCTCAGATGAAAAACGCCGGGATTTCTCCCGGCGATTTTGTTTTGAACCCCGTTGGGAGTTAGCTCTTCGGCAGCGTATAGGCGATGACATAGTCGCCCGGCTTGGTGCCGATCGAGCCGTGCCCGCCAGCAACCATCAGCACGAATTGCTGATCGCCAACCGTATAGGACATCGGCGTCGCCTGTCCGCCTGCGGGCAGACGCGCTTCCCAAAGCACCTTGCCGGTGGTCAGGTCATAGGCGCGCAGATAATCGTCGACAGCCGCGCCAAGGAAGGCAACGCCGCCCGCCGTGATCATCGGCCCGCCAATGCCCGGCACGCCGACTTTGAACGGCAGCGGAACCGGCGCCATATCGCGAATGGTGCCGTTGCGATGCTTGTAGACGGTCTTGCCGGTGCGCAGATCGACGCCCGCGACATAGCCCCACGGCGGGGTTTGGCACGGAATGCCGAGCGGGCCGAGGAACGGTCCCATGAAGACACCGTAAGGCGCGCCGTCATTGCGGTTCAGGCCCTGTTCGCTGCCCTTTTCATCCTGCCCCTTTGGCGGAATTTCCGAACGCGGAACAAGGCGTGACGTGAAGGCCAGATAGGTCGGCATACCGAACATCACCTGCCGCACCGGATCGACCGCCACGCTGCCCCAGTTGAAGACACCGAAATTGCCTGGATAGACAATGGTGCCCTTCAGCGACGGCGGCGTGTAGCGGCCTTCATAGGCCAGTTGGTGGAATTTGATGCGGCAGGCGAGCTGATCGAACATCGTCACACCCCACATATCGCTTTCGCGCAATGCTGGCGGGCTGAAAGTCAGATCGGAGATCGGCTGCGTCGGCGAGGAATGATCTTCCGGTATGGTGCCGGTCGGTGCCGGGATTTCCTTGATCGGGATGATCGGTTCGCCGGTGCGGCGGTCGAGCACATAGAGGTCGCCCTGCTTGGTCGGACCGACCAGTGCTGGCGTGCCGTTGATGTCGAGCAGCACGGGCTGCGCCGGAACGTCCATGTCCCACAGATCATGGTGGACCGTCTGGCGCACCCACTTCACCTGACCCGTGTTCACATCGAGCGCGACGATGGAGGAGGAATATTTCTCCACATGTTCGCTGCGATCCATGCCAAGCTGGTCGGGCACCTGATTGCCGAGTGGAACGAAGATCAGGCCGAGCTTTTCGTCCACGCTGGAGACCGACCAGCTGTTGGGCGAATTGGTCGTGTAGAACTGGCCTTCCGGCAGCGGCGTCGTGACATCCGGATTGCCCGAATCCCAATTCCAGATAAGCTGGCCGGTGCGGATATCGAAAGCGCGGATGACGCCCGACTGTTCTTCCGTCGAGTAATTGTCGTTGACGGCGCCGCCGACAATGATCTTGTCGCCGACCACAGCCGGAGGCGAGGTCGAGTAGTAATAACCGGCCGGATTGAACTTCATGCCATGGCTGAGATCGAGCGTGCCGCCATTGGCGAAATCGGTGCAGATTTCACCGGTCGCCGCGTCGAGCGCAATGAGGCGGGCATCCGAGGTCGGCAGATAGACCCGCTCGGCGCATTTCGCGCCAGCCGTCGCATTGGCGTCCTTCCAGTAGCTCACGCCACGGCAGGTCTGGTGCTGGCGGTCGGTATTGAAGCCAACTTTCGGGTCGAACTTCCACTTTTCCTTGCCGGTCGCGGCGTCGAGCGCAATGGCCCAGTTGTGCGGCGTGCAGAGATAAAGCGAATCGCCGATCTTGAGCGGCGTCACCTGATAGGTGGTTTCGCCGACATCCTGCGGCTGCTTCACATCGCCGGTCTGATACTGCCAGGCCACCTGCAGTTTGGAGACATTGTCCGGCGTGATCTGCGCCAGCGGCGAATAACGCTGGCCATAGGGCGTGCGCCCATATTGGTGCCATTCACCGTCGGGCACATTGCCGCCAAGGTCGGGCGTTGCCGCAACCTTGTCTGTCGGCAGGCTGCCCGCAATATTGTAAGGATCCTGCGTCATGGAATAGCCGGCGATTGCAAGCGCTATGACGCTCGCGACCGTCAGCGGCAGACCGCCGCCACCCTTGCCGCCATTCAGCGGCTTTCTGATCCACGGGGTCAAAAGCCAGAGACCAAGCAGCACGATGATGCCGCCACGCGCGCCAAGTTGCCACCAGTCGAAGCCGACTTCATAGACAGCCCAGCCAAGCGAACCCAGTACGATCAACGCATAGAGCCACAGGGCCGAAGCGCTTCTTTTGAAGAGAAGAGCGCCTGTCAGCAAAAAGCCGACAGCGGCAATGATATAGTACCAGCTGCCCCCCAGGGTAACGAGCTGGATACCGCCCCAGCCGAGCGCCAGCCCGACCAGCACAAGAACGATGGACGTCAAGGAAATAAGCAAAATATTACCCCCTTCAAGTGTAACTGCAGACCGCCGTGCCTGAGCCGAGACGCACGGAACACATCGAATGCGAGAAGTCCTGATGGGTGGGAGCGCCGTTGCGTTTCACGCAGCGACGCTCTCTGCCTATATTAAACATTAGGCAGAAATAAAATAAATCCAGAGGAAACGAAAAAAGGCGGCTCGTGAGAGCCGCCTTTGCTTGGGAGTTGGTTTGAATTGCTGTGTTGGTCAGTCGAGCACTACAGTGGCAAACTCGTCAGGCCGTGGCGAAAAGAGTGATTTTCGAGCACCGGAGCGCAGGAAATTGCTCTTTGCAGCCCGGCATCACGAGGAATGCTACTGTGGTGCCAGAGGGCTTTGAAACCGGCGCAGCCTTAGCGCATTGCTGAGCACGAAGATGCTCGACAGCGCCATCGCACCCGCCGCCAGAACCGGCGACAGCAAAGTGCCGGTGAAGGGGTAGAGAATACCGGCCGCGACGGGAATGAGCGCTACATTATAGGCGAAGGCCCAGAAGAGGTTTTCGCTGATATTGCGGATCGTCGCCTTCGATATGGCGATGGCGTTTGCAACACCGCGCAGGTCGCCCGACATCAGCACCACATCTGCACTTTCAATCGCGATATCCGTTCCGGTGCCGATGGCGATGCCAACATCTGCCGCCGCCAGCGCCGGGGCGTCGTTGATGCCGTCGCCGACGAAAGCGATGCGCTTGCCGCCAGCCGAAAGCCGCTTCAGCGCTTCAACCTTGCCGTCCGGCAGCACTTCCGCCACCACTTCATCAATGCCGAGCCGCTTGGCGATGGCCTGCGCGGTGCGGCGGTTGTCGCCGGTGATCATCGCTACGGTAAGCCCTTGCTCGTGCAGGGCTGCGATGGCGGCAGGCGTCGTCTCCTTCATCGGATCGGCAACGGTCAGGATGGCGGCAAGCTTGCCGTCAATGGCGGCATAAAGCGGAGATTGGCCCTCATCGCCCAGACGCTTCGCATCTTCGGCAAACACCGCCACATCATGGCCGAGCTTGGCCATATAGCGGTCGGCGCCGATGGCGACTTCATGCCCTGAAACACTCGCCTTGAGACCAAAGCCCGGTACCGCCTCGAAAGCTGTCACGTCGGCAAGCTTCAGGCCCTGTTCCTTTGCAGCCGTCACGATGGCATCGGCAATCGGATGTTCGGAGCGGGCTTCGACCGATGCCACCAGAGCCAGAAGTTCCTGCCTGTCGAAACCGTCTACCGTTGCAAAATGCGCCAGTGCAGGCTTGCCCTGGGTCAGCGTGCCGGTCTTGTCGACAGCGATGATCGACGCATCACGCAGGGTTTGCAGCGCATCGCCACGGCGAAACAGAACGCCGAACTCCGCCGCACGGCCAGTACCGACCATGATCGAGGTCGGGGTGGCGAGGCCCATGGCGCATGGGCAGGCGATGATGAGAACGGCAATGGCATTGACGAGCGCGTAGCCCAGCATCGCCGTACCGCCAATGGCGAGCCAGAGCACGAAGGTCAGCGCGGCAGCGGCCATGACGGCGGGCACGAACCAGCCTGTCACCTTGTCGACCTTGGCCTGAATGGGCAGCTTGTCAGCCTGCGCATCCTCGACCATGCGGATGATCTGCGAGATCACCATGTCGTGACCCACCTTGGTGGCGCGGAAGGTGAAAGCACCCGTCTTGTTGATGGTGCCGCCGACCACTTCTGCGCCGTTATCCTTGGCGACAGGCACGGGCTCGCCCGTGATCATCGATTCATCGACATAGGACGCCCCCTCGATCACTTCACCGTCGACCGGCACTTTTTCGCCGGGGCGCACCTGCACGATATCGCCTGCGCGCACGTCTTCCAGCGGCACATCGACCGTCTCGCCATCCCGCACCACGCGCGCCGACTTGGCCTGCAAGCCGACCAGACGGCTGATCGCCGCACTGGTGCGTCCCTTGGCGCGTGCTTCAAGATAACGCCCGATCAGGATCAGTGTAACGATGACCGCCGCCGCCTCGAAATAAACATTGACCGTGCCCGCGGGCAAAACGCCCGGCAGGAAGGTTGCGACAAGCGAGAAGCCCCAGGCAGCGAGCGTGCCGACGACGACCAGCGAGTTCATATCCGGTGTTGCGCGCAGCAGCGCCGGAATGCCCTTCTTGAAAAAGCGTAGGCCCGGTCCGAACAGGACGAGCGTGGTCAGCACGAATTGCAGATACCAGCTGTTCTGCATGCCGATCCGGTCCATCACGAACATATGGACAGCGGGAATAAGATGCGACCCCATTTCCAGCACGAAGACAGGAAGGGTCAAAACTGCCGCCAGCAGAACGCTCTTCTTCAGTTCCGCAGCTTCGGCGTCGCGCTTTTCGCTTTGGGTTTCGGCTGGTGCTTCATGCTTTTTATCGTTCAGGGAACGCGCTTCGTAACCGGCCTTCTCGACGGCCTTGATAAGTTCGGATGTCTCGACCCCACCTGCCAGTTCCACATGGGCGCGTTCGGTCGCCAGATTAACGCTGGCGCGTGTCACGCCCGGCACCGCATTCAGCGCCTTTTCGACCTTGCTGACGCATGAGGCGCAACTCATGCCTTCAATGGCGAGATCGACGCTGCCCGATGGAACGTCGTAGCCCGCCTTGCGAATGGCATCGATGACAGCAGGCAGATCCGGCGCGCCCTTGAAAGTCACATCGGCGCGCTCGGTGGCGAGATTGACCGAAACCTTGTCGACGCCTGCGACCTTCGACACCGCCTTTTCAACCGAGGAAACACAGGAAGCGCAACTCATACCTTCCACGGGAACGGGAAAACTGATGGATTCGTGATCGACGGGCTTGTTCATGGCAATCCTCTTCGAGACCTTTAGCAGTCCCTTTTCACGCCTCCGGAGAGGCTAGATTTCTGAATTGCCATATAAGTAGTCCTTCCCACCGTTGGAAGGTCAAGCGCTTTTTTGAAAATGGAAATGCGGCGCTGTGAGGGCCGGGTTTCCGGCTCAGACCGGCAGCCGGTTATGCGCGGCGGGCATCGCAAGACCGGTGCCGTTATTGCTCTGGATGAAGGCCTGCACATCGCCGGCCGGCATCGGGCGTCCGGTCAGATAACCCTGTACTTCGCCGAAACGTTCGGTTCTCAGGCGTTCCAACTGCTGCGCCGTTTCCACGCCTTCGGCAGTCGTGACAATGTTGAAACCAGCGCCCAGCGTCGCTACCGCCTGTATGATGGCAAGATCGCGCGTATCCGCTTCGATGCCGGAGACGAAGCTGCGGTCGATCTTGATCTTGTCGAACGGAAAGGAGCGCAGATAGCTGAGCGACGAATAGCCGGTCCCGAAATCGTCCATGGCAATGCGGGCGCCAAGGCGGCGCAACTCGAATAGCAGTTCAATATTGTGCTTGCTGTTGGAAAGAAACACCGATTCGGTGATTTCCAGTTCCAGCCGGTTCGGCGACAGGCGGGCGGCATCCAGCGCATCGGTGACAGAGCGCAGAAGCGAGGTCTGGCTGAACTGGACCGGCGACAGATTGACCGAGACCTTGATATCTTCCGGCCAGGAAACCGCCTCACGGCAGGCGGCCAGCAGCACCCAATCGCCGATCGGGCCGATCAATCCGGTTTCTTCTGCGAGTGGAATGAATTCCGCAGGCGATACCATGCCGCGCTCGGGATGACGCCAGCGGATCAGCGCTTCGAAACCCGAGATCAACCCGCTTTCGAGATTGAAGATCGGCTGGTAATGCAGTTCGAACTGTTCAGACAGCAAGGCCTGACGCAGCTCGCTCGTCATGATGTGGCGCTTTTCGGCGGCCAGACGCAGCGAGTGCTGGTAAAAATGGAAGGTGCGCCTGCCGCTCGATTTCGACGCATTGAGCGCCAGATCCGCGTTGCGCATCAGCACATCGGAATTGTCGCCATGCAGCGGCGCTTGGGCGATCCCCATGCTGCAGGTGACGAACTCCGCGGTGTCGCAGAGTTTGAACGGTTCCTGAAACGCGGAAAGCACCCGATCCGCAAACATCGCTATCTGGCCGACGGTTCCGCTGCGATAGATGACGGCGAACTCGTCGCCGCCAAGCCGCGCGATGAACTGGTCGGCGGTGGTGATCTGGCGCAACCGCTCTGCAATCTGCTGCAAGAGCTGGTCACCCGCCTGATGACCGATATTGTCGTTGATGCTCTTGAAGTGATCGATATCAATATAAAAAAGTGCGAACGGCTCCGCATCGCCGCGCTTTTTCAACAATTCCTCCACATGATGGGAGAAAGAGGCGCGGTTGGGCAAGCGGGTGAGGCTATCATGCATGGCGATATGGGCCATGCGCTCCTCGATTTCGCGTCGTTCGGTAATATCTTCGATCAAGCCGATCAGATAACGCGGCGTGCCGCCCTCGACCGCCGGGATCGAACTTTTGATGACCCGCAAAACACGCTGCGTTCCATCATCATGCCGGGATTTATATTCGACGCTGAGCGCTTCGCCTTTACTCATCACCTGGCGATCCTGTTGCGCATATTGGCGGCGCTCCAGTTCGGTCATCAGTTCCGCATCGGTGAAACCGACCACCGCATCGACCGCCTTGCCGCTCGCCCGCGATGCCGCCTGATTGTAGAGTACATAACGCCCCTCGTCCTGCATGTCCTTGATGAACACGCCGAGCGGCAGATTGCTGACGAGGCTGTCGAGCAGCGACTGGGCATGGATTGCCTGTCGGTTGGCCTCGGCAAGCTCTGTTCGGTCCTGCACGATGGCGAGGATGGCTTCCTTGCCGTCGAACTGCACTTGTCGCCCGTAAGTCAGGACTTCAATGATTTCGCCGTTGGCGCGCCGGTGCTGCCAGCGCTCAGGCCGCTCCAGGTCGCTGCGATCCCGGACAGCGCTCAACATGCGCTCGCGCTCGGCCTGCGGGCGGATATCGAGAACTGTCATGCCCGGCAGCTCGTCGGGCGTATAGCCGTAGAGCGCATAGGCTGCGTCATTCATGATGATGAAGCCAAGCGTCTGCGGATCATAGACCCACATGGGTGTGGGATGGGTGGTGAACAGAATACGGAAATCCTGCTGGGACGTGCTCGCCATGGAGCCTCCCGCCTCTGCCGGACCGGCCTTCCGTTTCGCCATTATATACCCCTTGCCCCAAGCCGACACATGCCGTCAGTCTGAATTAGCCAACAAAACCTCACAGTGGAACATCATATTCCGCATGAGTTCATGACCAGACAGGCATGAACAAACAGGCGAGGACCGCCACCTGGACGCACTTCCCCGCAGGGACAATACGACCAATGGTTTTAACAAACCATATATGAAGGGGCTGCTCATATAAGTTTTTTCCCATGATCGCGTTTCCGGAACGCCAGACCTCGTCCGAGATGGCTTGACCACTCAAAACTTCCGGCCTATGCCTATGGATGCAAAATTCGTTGGGGTGCCTCGATAGAGGCTGAGAGGCGCGTTCTCGCGTTAACCCATTGAACCTGATCCGGGTAATACCTGCGTAGGGAACGGAGTTTGACGCGTCGCGGACGGGGTTCATCCCACTCGGAGCTTATGCTCCATACAGGTTCATGACGTCTCATCTTTCCGTTCGGAATGAGAGACGACACGATGAACCAGAAACATAGTTTCTCCCGAACTATATCAACAAGTGACCAGGCGCGTTCCGTGCCTATATGCGTCACCATTGCCGGTTCCGACAGTGGCGGGGGTGCCGGCATTCAGGCCGACCTCAAGACATTTTCCGCGCTCGGCGTTTATGGCGCGAGCGTCATTGCGGCTGTGACCGTGCAGAACACCTGCACGGTGAGCGCGGTGCACGATATCCCGCCCGCCATCGTCGCGGGCCAGATCGACGCCGTTTTCAGCGATCTCGATGTGGCGGCGGTGAAGATCGGCATGGTTTCCGTGCCTGAAACCATCGAAGCCATCGCGCGCGGGCTTGCGCATTTTTCCGGTCCTATCGTTCTCGATCCGGTGATGGTGGCCAAGTCCGGCGACCGGCTTTTGAGCGAAAACGCCATTGCTCTGCTGCGCGAGAGGTTGGTGCCGCTCGCCACCCTGCTTACGCCCAACCGGCCGGAAGCGGCCTGCCTGCTGGGCTGCGATCTGGCGTTCGACGATGCGGACGCGGAGGAACAGGGCCGCTCCCTGCTCGAACTTGGCGCGAAGGCTGTTTTGATGAAAGGCGGCCATGCGGAAGGCGAAATCTGCACCGACCTGCTGGTGCGCCGCGACCAGCCAACGCTGCGTATCGAAGCGCCGCGCATCCTGACCGGCAACACCCATGGCACAGGCTGCACGCTCTCCTCAGCCATCGCCGCGGAGCTTTCCAAGAACCTGCCGCTCGAAAAGGCCGTGCTGAATGCGCACACCTATCTGCAAGGGGCCATCCGTGCCGCCGATACTTTGAAGATCGGTCACGGCCACGGGCCGGTGCACCATTTCCATGACCTCTGGAAAACCCGAACGGAGGAGATCGCGTGATGCGCGTCACCATCATCGGAGCGGGTGTCGCCGGTCTTGCCACCGCCGCCGAGTTCACCGATCAGGGCCATGCCGTCACGGTGATTGCCCGCAGCCCGCAGATCGGTTCCGACTGCTGTTCCTGGTTTGCAGGCGGCATGCTGGCGCCATGGTGCGAGGGCGAAAGCGCCGAAGAACCGGTGGTGCGGCTGGGGAAGCAAGCCATCGGCTGGTGGGAAAAGCACGTCTCCGGCGTCAAGCGAGAAGGCACGCTGGTTCTGTCGCACAACCGCGACGCCAGCGAGTTGCGCCGTTTCGCGCGCCGCACGGAAGCCTTCGACACAATCGACTACGACCGCATCGACGCGCTGGAACCCGATCTGGCCGGACGTTTCCGGCAGGGTCTTTTCTTCGCGGGCGAGGGCCATCTCGATCCGCGCAAGACCCTTATTGAGCTGGCCGAAAACCTGCAAAGAAAGAGCGTCGTCTTTCATCTCAATACGGAAGCCAATGCAGCGAAGATCGACGCGGATATCGTGGTGGATGCGCGTGGTCTTAGCGCCCGTGATGCGCTGCCCGATCTGCGCGGCGTCAAAGGTGAAATGCTGGTTGTCCGCTCGCGCGACATCAACCTTTCCCGGCCGGTGCGCCTGCTGCATCCGCGCATTCCGCTCTATATCGTGCCGCGTGGCGACGGTGTGCACATGATCGGCGCGACGATGATCGAAAGCGGCGAGCGGTCGGGCATCAGCGTGCGCTCGACACTGGAACTTCTGAGCGCGGCCTATGCCCTGCATCCGGCATTCGGCGAGGCGGAAATTCTCGAAACCGGCGTCGATGCGCGCCCTGCTTTTCCCGACAATCTGCCCCGCGTAAGACGGCGCGGCAAAACCATCTATGTCAACGGGCTTTACCGCCATGGCTTCCTGCTCTCGCCGGCGATAGCGCGCATGGCGGTTGCGGCCGCGACCTCGCCCGAAACCAAGCCCGAATTTGTGGAGGACTATGCATGACAATCGTGCTGAACGGTGAAGTCATCACCACGGCAGCAACCAATCTGGCGGCGCTGCTCGCCGAGATCGAACTGGACGAGGCGGTTGTCGCGACCGCGCTCAACGGCGAATTCGTGGCCAGCGACGAGCGCGCAGCCGCGATCTTGTCGGCTGGCGACCGCATCGAAGTTCTGGCCCCGATGCAGGGAGGCTGAGATGCTGGAAGTCTATGGCAAGAAGTTCGAAAGCCGCTTGCTGCTCGGCACGGCGCAATATCCCTCGCCAGCTATTCTTGCCGATGCGGTGCGCGCCTCGCAGGCGGGGATCGTCACCGTGTCGCTGCGTCGCGAAAGCGGCGAGGCCCGCGCCGGACAGGATTTCTGGGCGCTGATCCGCGAACTGGGCGTCGCCGTTCTGCCCAATACGGCAGGCTGCCACACGCCGCGAGAAGCGGTGACCACCGCCAAAATGGCGCGTGAAATCTTCGGCACCAACTGGATCAAGCTGGAAGTGATCGGCGACCACGACACGTTGCAGCCCGACCCGTTCGGTCTGGTCGAAGCAGCGCGCATACTCTGCGAAGACGGTTTCGAGGTCTTTCCCTATATGAATGACGATCTGGTCGTCGCGGAAAAGCTCGTTGAGGCTGGTTGCAAGGTGCTGATGCCCTGGGGCGCGCCCATCGGCTCGGGCCGTGGCCTCAACAATCCTTATGCGCTGAAAACCATGCGGGCGCACTTCCCCGACATTCCGCTGGTGGTCGATGCCGGTATCGGCGTGCCGTCCCATGCGGCGGCTGCGATGGAACTGGGCTATGACGCCGTGCTCATCAACACCGCTGTCGCCAAGGCTGGCGATCCCGTCGCCATGGCGCGTGGTTTCGCGCTTGCCGTCGAAGCCGGGCGTCTCGCTTTCGAAGCGGACGCCATCGAAGCGCGCGATATGGCGGCACCTTCCACCCCTCTTCTCGGAAAGGCGTTTTTGTAATGGCCCTCGATCCGTTCTACCCGATCTTCGACAGCGCAAAATGGCTGGAGCGCATGGTGCCGCTGGGCGTCAGGCTGGTGCAGCTGCGCGTCAAGGATAAGGCCGAGCCGGAGCTGCGCAGTGAAATTCGCGCCGCTCGGGAAATCTGCCTTGCCCATGACTGCCAGCTGATCGTCAACGACTATTGGAAGCTGGCGCTGGTGGAAGGTTGCGACTTCATCCATCTCGGACAGGAAGACCTCCATGACGCCGATCTGGATGCCATTCGCGCCGGTGGCTTGAAACTGGGTGTTTCGAGCCATGACGAGGCGGAACTGGACCGCGCCCTGTCGGTAAAGCCTGACTATATCGCGCTCGGCCCCATCTACCCGACCATTTTGAAAAAGATGAAATGGCACGAACAGGGCCTGCCCCGCCTTGGCCAATGGAAGGCGCGGATTGGCGACATTCCACTGGTCGGGATCGGCGGTATGAGCGTCGAACGCGCACCGGGCGTTTTTGAAGCGGGTGCCGATATCGTTTCCGTCGTCACCGACATCACCCTCAATGCCGACCCCGAAAGCCGCCTGCGCCAATGGATCGAAACCACCCGCGCCTATGCAGGCCATGCTCTGGAGAAGACCCCCATGGAAAGGCAACGCAAATGAGAAAGACCACCTTCGCCGCCCTGTTCGGCCTCGCTTTCACCGCTGCCACTTCGGCTTACGCCGATGACAAGCTGAAGCTCATTCTCGACTGGTATGTAAACCCGGATCACGGTCCCATCATCGTCGCCGACAAGCTCGGCTACTTCAAGGATGCCGGGCTGGACGTGGATATCGTCGCGCCTGCCGATGCCTCGACGCCCACCAAGATGGTGGCGGCAGGACAGGCCGATCTCGCCATCTCCTATCAGCAGCAGGTGCATCTTCAGGTGCATGAAGGCCTGCCGCTTATCCGCGTCGGGACACTGATCGACTCGCCGCTCAACTGCCTGATGACCCGCGACGACGGATCGGTGAATTCCATCGCCGATCTCAAGGGCAAGAAGATCGGCTATTCGGTCGCTGGCACCGAGGAAACTTTGCTCGGCACCATACTGGGCCAGCACGGTGTCAAACTGTCGGATGTCGAACTGATCAATGTGAATTTTTCGCTGGCGCCTTCGCTGATGTCCAAGCAGGTCGATGCCGTGATGGGCGCTTACCGCAATGTCGAGCTGAACCAGATGGCCGTCGAAGGCGTGCCCGGCAAATGCTTCTTCGTCGAGGAAGAAGGCGTGCCGGTTTATGACGAGCTGGTCTATGTCGCCGCTTCCGACAAACTGGACGCGGCGGAAAAGGACAAGATTTCACGCTTCCTGTCGGCCACGGAGAAGGCCGCGCAATATATCGTCAACCACCCGGACAAGGGTTACGAGCTGTTTTCATCTTACAGCACCGAACTGAAGGACGAGCTGAACCAGCGCGCCTGGAAAGACACGGTGGCGCGCTTTTCCCGCGCGCCTGCAAGCCTCGATACTGGCCGCTGGCAGCGTTATGAGGCCTATCTCAAGGAGCACAATCTGGTGCCTTCCATCCTGCCGGTCGAGAAATTCGCCATCGACGTCAACGCGGAAGGGAGCAAGTCATGAGCCAGCCGCAGCCGCATTATTCCTCCGAACTGTTCACGCGCCTGCGCGCCGCGACACTTGCCGACTGGAAGCCCTATATCGAGCATGAATTCGTGCGCGGATTGGGCGATGGCACACTGCCGAAAGCTGCCTTCCTGCACTATCTCCGTCAGGATTATGTCTATCTGCACCACTATGCGCGCGCCTTTGCGCTTGGCGTCGTCAAGGCCAATACACTGCAGGAAACCCGGCTCTGCGCCGATATCATGCATGGTCTCGCCCATATGGAACTGCCGCTGCATGTCAGCATCTGCGCCCGCGAGGGGATCAGCGAAGACGAGCTTTACGCGACGAAGGAAGAGCCGGAAAACCTCGCCTACACGCGCTATGTGCTCGATTGCGGACAGGCGGGCGACTTCCTTGATCTGCTGACCGCGCTTGTGCCCTGCGCGCATGGCTATGGCGAGATCGGCCTCAATCTCGCCGTGACCGCCCTGCCCGGCACGCCCTATCAGGAGTGGATCGATACCTATGCAGGGGCCGAATATCAGGACATGTGCCACACGGTCGGCAAGCTGTTTGATCAGGCTGCCAAAGACCGCATCGGCGACGACTTCGAGAAAAGTCCGCGTTGGCCAAGGCTGTGCCAGATCTTTTCCACTGCAAGCAGGCTCGAAGCCGAGTTCTGGTCGATGGGGTTGAAAGCAGTTTCAGGAAAAGTGGCTTAGTTGGACGCTACGATTTCAAATCGTTCCCGCACAAGGCGCATCGCCGACGGCTTGCTGTCGGCGGCGGTGGCGCTGGCCATCTGGCAGGCGGTGGTGAGCATCGGCCAGATGCCGCGTTTCATTCTGCCCGGCCCGCTGGATGTGGTGCAGGCGCTGATCGCCAATGCCGGGCTGATCACTGAAAACGCCGCCGCCACCATCGGCGAAGTTCTGGGCGGTCTCGTCCTTGGCAGTGCGGTCGGCATCGCAACCGCGATTTGCCTGATGATGTCGCCGCTGGCGCAGCGGCTTGTCATGCCTGCCATGGTGTTCAGTCAGGCGATCCCGATCTTCGCGCTCGCCCCCATCCTGACTTTGTGGCTCGGCTACGGACCGGCATCGAAGATCGCGGTCACGGTGCTGATGATTTTCTTTCCGGTGGTTTCCACCTTCTTCGACGGGATGCGGCGCACCGATAGCAGCCTGATCGACGCAGCGGAAATTCTGGGGGCCGGACGCATGGCGATCCTGTTTCGCATCCGTATTCCGTTTGCCTTTCCCTCACTGGCGTCGGGCCTGAGCCTTGCCGCCGTCTACGCGCCCATCGGCGCAGTGGTGGGCGAATGGGTGGGCGCATCGAAGGGCCTCGGCTATCTGATGCTGCTCGCCAATGGACGCGCCAAGGTGGATCTGATGTTCGCCTGCCTGTTCGTGCTGGCGGCTTTCACCATGCTTCTGCATGGCACGGTGTCGCATTTCGCCCGCAAGCTCGCCGCCTGGCCGAAAAAAGCCGCATAAAAAAACCGGCGGAGAAACCGCCGGTTTTCACATTCCCTCAGATCAGCCTCAAGCCAATGTATAGGCTGTCTTGACCGTCGTGTAGAACTCCGCAGCATAGCGGCCCTGCTCGCGCGGACCGTAGCTCGACCCCTTGCGCCCGCCGAACGGCACGTGGAAATCGACGCCGGCGGTCGGCAGATTGACCATCACCATGCCCGCTTCCGAATTGCGCTTGAAATGGGTCGCATATTTCAGGCTCGTCGTGCAGATGCCCGACGACAGGCCGAAATTGGTATCGTTGGCGGTGGCAAGCGCTTCCTCGTAATCCTTGACCCGGATGACCGAAGCGACGGGCCCAAAAATTTCCTCACGGCTGATGCGCATCTGGTTGGTTGCCTCGGTGAAGAGGGCTGGCTGGAGATAGAAGCCCGGCGTTTCGCGGTTGAGGCGTTCGCCGCCAAAGGCAAGCTTCGCGCCTTCCTTGCGGCCAAGCTCGATATAATCCATGTCCTGCTGAAGCTGGCTTTCATCCACGACCGGACCAATATGCGTGCCCTGCTTCAAAGCGTTGTCGACCACGACGCCCTTCAGCCTTTCGATGGCGGCGGCGACGAACTTGTCGTGGATGCCTTCCGTCACGATGATGCGCGAGGATGCGGTGCAGCGCTGGCCGGTCGAGAAGAAGGCCGAATTGACCACGGATTCGACCGCGACATTGAGATCGGCATCGTCCAGAACGACAACCGGGTTCTTGCCGCCCATTTCCAGCTGGAAGCGACGGTTGTGTTCGATGGAGGCTGCGGCAACGCGCTTGCCCGTGCCGGTCGAGCCGGTGAAGGTCACGGCATTGACGTCGGCGCTGTCCAGAATGGTCTGGCCGACCACCGAACCCTTGCCCATGACGAGGTTGAGAACGCCCTTCGGCAGTCCGGCGCGATGCAGGATATCGACAATCGCCCAGGAGCAGCCCGGCACGAGGTCAGCTGGCTTGAAGACGATGGTGTTGCCGTAGCAAAGTGCCGGCGCAATCTTCCATGCCGGAATGGCGATTGGAAAATTCCACGGCGTGATGATGCCGACGACGCCAACAGCCTCACGGGTGATTTCAACGCCGATGCCCGGACGCGCCGAAGGCAGCGTTTCACCGGCGAGGCGAAGGCACTCGCCCGCGAAGAAATCGAAAATCTGGCTGGCGCGGATGGTTTCACCAATGCCTTCGGCCAGTGTCTTACCCTCTTCGCGCGACAGCAGACGGCCAAGCTCGTCCTTGCGCGCCAGAATTTCGTCGGAAGCCTTACGCAAAATGGCGTGGCGCTCCAGAATGCCGGAACGCGACCAGCCGGGGAAAGCAGCCTTCGCAGCTGCAATCGCAGCCTTGGTGTCTTCGGCCGTTGCGCGGGCATAGGTGCCCACCACATCATTGGTGTCGGATGGATTGATGTTGGCAGTGCCGTCACCGCCAACCCACTCGCCAGCAATCAGATTCTGATGAATTGTCATATGAACTCTCTCCCGGTATCAGCCGTCCGGCTCTGATATATCTCACTTTCATTCGCTTATCGAACCAGCGAATGCAAGGTTGCAACGGGCTTTTAGCAGAAAATGTGAAAAGTATTACTTTTAAAATTCAGAAATTCGCACTCTTGCAAAATTGCCACACCCGTTGCCTTGCAGACCAGAAATTGCATTTTTGGCCTTGGCAAAGGATTTTGCTCATTTATTGTGCAATCATCTGAAACACTGGCAAGAGGTATGAGATGCGTGTCCATTACCCATTCCCAATGGTGCCCAGTGTTTTCGCGGGCGCTTCCAACCGCTAGGTCCGCGGCCCACCTGGCAGGCTGACCTGTCCGCTCCTTCGGAGCATCTTTCCAAACCATCGCTGTTCGCGGTTCCTCCGGGAGCCGTCTGTTTTGTTTTCTCAATCAAGGGCCAGTTTCTGCGCGCGAGCACAGGCTGGTAATATGGATATGACTCGGTTTCGTCTCGATTTCCGGGGGCCTGCGTTCCGCAATGTCCTCGGCTACACTTTCAGCCATTGGCGAAGTCAGCCCCTGCGGCTGGCGCTGATGATAATCGGCATGCTGCTTGCAACAGCCGCAGATGTTTTGACGCCGCTCTATTCGGGGCGGCTGGTCGATGCGCTTTCGCTCGGCAATAATGGTGCATGGGATGCCGCCATTCAGGCGCTCGTCGTGCTGCTTGCGCTGGGCGCGCTGGCGCTGATCACGCGTCAGCTCACCTTCTATGTCATCACCGACTTCACCTTGAAGATCATGGGCGACATGGCGGCCAGTTCGTTCCACAAGTTGCAGCGGTTTTCGACCGACTGGCACGCCAATGCCTTTGCCGGATCGACGGTCCGCAAGGTTTCGCGCGCCATGTGGGCGCTCGATCTGCTCAATGACACGCTGATCATCGCCCTTTTGCCATCCCTGCTGATGCTGCTTGGCTCGGTTGCGCTTTTGTCGTGGTACTGGCCCCTGATGGGCTTGCTGGTTGCCATCGGCTCGGTCCTGTTCATCGTCTGCACGATTGTGATTTCGCTCGGCTTTGTTGCGCCTGCTGCAACATTGGCGAATAGCTGGGACACGCGCATGGGCGGCGCTCTGGCCGATGCCATCTCCTGCAATGCCGTCGTAAAGGCTTTCGGCGCGGAAGGCCGCGAAGACATTCGTCTTTCCAAGGTCGTTACCAAGTGGCGCAGTCGCACGCGCCGCACCTGGCTGATCGGCACGCTGAACGGCTTCATTCAGGGCGCGAACCTTCTGGTCATGCGCGGTGTTGTCATTGCCTTTGCGCTCTATCTCTGGAGCAAGGGACAGGCGACCGCTGGCGACATCACCTTCGTGCTGACGGCTTTCTTCATGCTGCAGGGCTATCTGCGCGATGTCGGCATGCACATCCGCAACCTGCAACGATCAGTCAACGACATGGAGGAACTGGTCGAGATCGAAGCCCAGCCCTACGGCATTGCCGACAAGCCCGGCGCTCCGGCCATCAAGATCGGTGCTGGCGAGATCACCTTCGATCACGTCACCTTCCATTACGGCAACCATGAAGACGCGCTTTACCGCGACTTCTCGGTCAAGATCGATGCGGGCGAGCGGGTTGGTCTTGTCGGCCATTCCGGCTCCGGCAAGACCACCTTCGTGAAACTGATCCAGCGGCTTTACGACGTCACTGACGGCGCCATCCGCATTGACGGCCAGAACATCGCCGAGGTGACGCAGGCGTCGCTGCGGTCGCAGATCGCCATCGTGCAGCAGGAACCGATCCTGTTTCACCGCACGCTGGCCGAGAACATCGCCTATGCCCGCCCCGGCGCGACACAAGCCGAGATTGAGGAAGCGGCACGCCTTGCCAGCGCGCATGATTTCATCACCCGGCTGCCGAAGGGCTATGCGACACTGGTCGGCGAACGCGGCGTGAAACTGTCGGGCGGCGAACGCCAGCGTGTGGCCATCGCACGCGCGTTTCTGGCCAATGCGCCGGTTCTGATCCTGGATGAGGCAACGTCCAGCCTCGACTCGGAATCGGAAGTGCTGATACAGCAGGCGATGGAACGGCTGATGGTCGGGCGCACCACGCTCGTCATCGCTCACCGGCTTTCAACGGTGCGCGCGCTCGACAGGCTGCTGGTCTTCGACAAGGGCCGCATCATCGAGGAAGGCGACCATGATGCGCTGATCCGCAAGCCGGACGGCATCTATCGCCGTCTGTTCGAACGGCAGGCGCTGGAGCTGACCAAGGGGCTCGAGGACGTCCTCTAAGGCTCGAATATTCAGGCTCTAGCGGCCTGCAAATGACGCTTTTCTGCGCTTCCGGTGCTCATGTACCTTTAAGTACATTGCGCTCCGGTTCTCGAAAACCATCATTTTCGGCACGCTATAACCAGAATACTTTCACTGCATAAAGAGTAGGGCCGGAATCACTTTCGGCCCTATTTTTATTGAGCTTTTTCTATTCATTGTGCGTTCAGTTCACGTCCGGTATCACCCGCCACTCAACCGTGGCTTGACATTTCCATGACAGAAATGTGACACGAAATTTCTCATATTTAGAAATAGTAGCGAGTTAAGACATGTCTGGAGTAGTGGAAAACGCGGGCGAACGTCGCTGGAGCGATGCGGCCATTTTCGGCGCTTCGCATGTCTCCTGGCCGGTGCGTGTTGTCGGGGTCGCACTTGCGTCCGTCGTGTTGTCCGTTCTTCTGGTCTTCGCCGTAGAATGGATTTTTCGCGGTTCCTTTGCCGAAACGATTGCGTTTTTCCGCACCCCGCACAAGCCTGCCTGGACCACGGTTGCCTTCTTTGTGGTGGTGCTGACCGCCAGCGACGCGCTCTTCGGGCGCGTCCATTACGGGCTTTTCGTGGTCGGACCGCTGGCGCTGATCGCCGCCGCCACCGCGCGCGAGAAAAGCCTTTATCTCGGCGATCCGCTCTATCCGAGTGATTTTCTCTATGCCCGCCAGATCGTCGATCTGCTGCCGCTTCTGGTGCGCGAGCGCCCGTGGAGCGCTGTCGGCATCGCCCTTCTCCTGATCGCCAGCGCCGCACTGCTGATTGCCGCCAGCCTTTTCTGGTGGCGTCGTTTCGATCGTATTCCCTGGAAAGGTCGTGCGCTTCGTCTGGCCTTCGCGCTGCCGCTGTTGGCATGGTTCGCCTTTATTTCCGACTATTCCAGCTTTTCGCTGGCGCGCGACCGCCTGCGCGTTCTCCCTATCATGTGGGACCAGAAGGAAAATTACGCGCATAACGGTTTCACTATGGCCTTCATTTTGAATGTGCCGATGGCGACCGTCTTTGCGCCGGAAGGCTATTCGCCGGAAGCCATTGCCGCGATTGAGCCGCCCGCGCAGCTCATCCCGGCAGCGCTTGAGACAGCCAAGCCCGATGTGATCATGATCATGAGCGAGTCGTTCTGGGACCCGACCCGCCTGCCGGGTGTGGCTTTCAGCGCCGATCCGATCCCGACCGTGCGCGCGGAACAATCCGGCTATGTATTCTCGCCGGAATTCGGCGGCATGACCGCCAATGTCGAGTTTGAAGCCCTGACCGGCTTTTCCAAGGCATTCCTGCCTTCGGGCAGCATTCCCTACCAGCAATATATTCGCCGCCCGCTGCCTTCGCTTGCAAGCTTCTTCAAGGAACAGGGCTATGCAACGCGGGCGATCCATCCCTATCGCCAGTGGTTCTGGAACCGCGGTTCCGTCTATGAAAATATGGGCTTCGACAAGTTCATGTCGGAAGAAAACATGCCGCCGTTGGAAAAGCGCGGCACGCTTGCCTCGGACGATGCGCTGACCACCGAGATCATTCGCGAGGCGGATGCGCAAGAAGATCCGTTTTTCTTCTTCGCCGTTTCGCTGCAAGGCCATGGCCCCTATGAGGCGAACCGCTATCCGGACTCCAAGCTAGATGTGCAGACCGACGCCAGCGAAGCTGTGCGCCAGTCGATCCGCAGCTATTCGCAAGGTGCAATGGATGCCGATGCCAGCCTCGCCCGTCTGATGGATTGGGCGTCGAAGCGCGAACGCGAAACCATTCTTGTCTTCTTCGGCGATCATCTGCCGCCGCTTGGCCCCGTCTATACCGAAACCGGCTTCATGCAGGCTCGTGTTGCAAGCCGCATCGCGCCTGCCGCCGACATGCTTCTCCAGCATGAAACACCGCTGGTGCTGTGGTCGAACAAGCGCGGCGCGGAACGCGGCACAGGCACCATCAGCCCGGCATTCCTGCCGATGCAGATACTCGAAATGGCCGGGATGCAGCACCCCTATTACACGGGCTTCCTGCGCCAGCTGCACGACCAATATCGCGTTGTTGATGCACATGCCGTGTTCGACGGCGATGAAAATGCCGAAGAAGGCTGGCAGCAGCGCCCGCCATTCGCGCCGCTCCTGCGCGACTATCAGATGCTGCAGTATGACATGATCTTCGGCAGCCTCTATGCGCGCGACCGATTCTTCCCGGCCCCCTCGGAAAGCTGATCGCGGTGCTTATTCCGGGGCCTTGCCGGCAGACTGGCGAATGATCAGCTTGTAGTCGATCTTTCGGGCCTTCGAGGTCTGGCCGTTCTCGATATGGTTCAACAGCATATCGGCTGCGCCCCGGGTCATTTCGAATATCGGCTGGCGAACCGTGGTGATCTGCGGCGAGACCATGCTGGCAATCGAACTGTCGTCGAAACCAACCACGGTGATATCGCCCGGCACCGACAGTTTGTGATCATGCGCCATCTGCACAACCGCCGCCGCCATATCGTCATTGGAGGCGAAGATTGCCGTCGGGCGATTTTCCAGCGACAAGAGTTTCTTTCCCGCCACAAGGCCGCTGGCAAAGCTGAAGCCGCCTTGCGCTTCATAATCGGGATTGTGCTCGATCCCCGCCGCTTCCAGCGCCCGACGATAACCGGCCACCCGCAATTCGGCGGAGCGGTGGGTCAGGTCGCCGATGATGATGGCGATCTTCCGGTGCCCGAGCTTCAGAAGATACTGCATCAAATCGACGGTTGCCGCCTCATCGTCGATAAAAACACTATCGGTCGGATGCACATTGACATCGCCCGCCACGCGCGCAAAAGGCATGGCGGAAGCTGAAAGCTCCTGCAAGATTTCCGGATCGTCCGACATGGGCGGCGTCACAATGATGCCATCCAGCCCCGATGCATGGGCGGTTTCGATCAGCGCGCCGCGAATATCGGCGCGGTTCTCGACCGGGAAGATCAGCAGGCGATAGCGCGTGCCGCGCAGGCGCTCCAGCGCGCCCATCTGCAATTCGGTCACGTAGCTGGAACTGGGGTTTTCGAAGAAAAGACCGATCAGATGCGAGCGGCGCTCCACCAGATTGCGCGCCGCCGCATTGGGCCGATAGCGCAGCTCCTGCCCCACTTCGCGCACCTTTTCGCGGATTGCCTCGCGCACATTCGGTTCGTCGTTATAAACGCGTGAAACGGTCTTGATCGACACGCCCGCCAGACGCGCCACATCATGTATCGTCGCTCTTTTGCCCGTTGCAGCCATATGGAATCGTCTTCCTCCCCGAAGAGCCTGCTTTTATTTTACGCACATCTGATCCGAAAACCGTTTCACACTTTTCGGGATGTGCTTTTGGATATCTTGTTCGTCGGATAACGAAAAGGCCAAAGCTTTCAGGGAATGGAACATATGCGGGATCGCGTCAGAAAACGCACTTCGCGCCCGTTATCGAGCGAGAACATGCCCCCGCGTCCCGGAACAACATCGATGATGAGTTCGGTGTGCTTCCAAGCTTCATATTGCGGGCCGCTGATATAAACCGGCGCGCCGCCAATCTCACCCAGTTTGACATCCGTATCGCCAATGACGAATTCGCCTTGCGGATAGCACATTGGTGAAGAACCATCGCAGCAGCCGCCCGACTGATGGAACATGATCGGCCCATATTCGGCTTGTAATTCACGAATAAGCTTGAGAGCGTCGGGCGTGGCGCTGACCTGCCCCTTGCCATTGTCCTGCTCGCCCCTTTGCGGGTTTTCCTGCAACATTGTCTCCTCCCTCGCATGAGAACGGGCGAAAACAGGTCCGCCCGCTCAAATCGTGTAAAGTCTATCCTGCACGCTTTACTGCGTCAGATCCATCACGACGCGGCCTTCGATGTTGCCCCTGCGCATGTCATCGAAGATGGAGTTGATATCTTCCAGTTTCTCGGTGCGGATGGTCGCCTTGACCTTGCCATCGGCGGCGAAGTCGAGCGATTCCTGCAAATCAAGCCGGGTGCCGACGATGGACCCGCGCACGGTGACGCCGTTCAGCACCATGTTGAAGATCGACAGCGGGAAATCGCCCGGCGGCAGGCCGTTCAGCGACACCGTGCCGCCCCGCGCCACCATGCCGAGCGCCTGTTCAAAGGCGATGGGCGATACCGCCGTCACTAGCACGCCCTGCGCGCCACCGTCGGTTTCCTTCTTAATATAGGCTGCCGGATCGTTGTTGGTCTTGGCATTGACGGTCACCGTCGCACCAAGCTTGCGGGCAAGGTCGAGTTTCTTGTCGTCGATATCGACGGCTGCAACGTTGAGCCCCATGGCCTTGGCATATTGCACCGCCATATGGCCGAGACCGCCGACGCCGGAGATCACCACCCAGTCGCCCGGCTTGGTGTCGGTCACCTTGAGGCCTTTATAGACCGTGACACCGGCACAAAGCACCGGGGCAATCTCGTTGAACTCGATATTCTTCGGCAAATGGCCGACGAAATTCGGATCGGCTACCACATATTGCCCGAAGCCGCCATTGACCGAATAGCCGGTATTGAGCTGCTCTTCGCACAGTGTTTCCCAGCCGCCGAGGCAATGGCGGCAATGGCCGCAGGCCGTATAAAGCCATGGCACGCCGACGCGGTCGCCTTCCTTCACATGCTTGACGCCCGCACCAACAGCAGACACGAAACCCACGCCTTCATGCCCAGGGATAAAGGGCGGATTGGGCTTCACCGGCCAGTCGCCTTCGGCGGCATGAAGATCGGTGTGGCAGACGCCGGAAGCCTGAATGGCAACCTGTATCTGTCCCGGTCCCGGTTCAGGTATCGGCACTTCATCGATTGTCAACGGCTTGCCGAAAGCCCTTACCACTGCCGCTTTCATTGTCTTGGCCATGAAGTCTCTCCTTCGGTATCGAATTGAGTTTCTTTCAAGCTGTTTCCCGAGACGGGACGGAAGAAATGTAGTCGGGAATATGGTGCACCCTGTTGCCGCGTCCAGCCAACCGCGTGACGGGCGGTAAGGGTCGCCCGGGCATTTTCGCCCAGGCCCCTTCGTCAGTCCCCTTGGGAGGGTGAACCGATACCGTTCTTCCAACGCTATACTAATATGGAAGAAGCAAATGCTCTTTGATTAGACGCAATGCGGAGACATTATTCTCCGCATTGCAGCTCGCCCAGCGACGAGGACAAGGGGTGATTAGATTCTGGCTATGGCGTGCCGAAAATGGTGTTCTTCGAGAACCGGAGCGGAGCGTACTTAAAGGTACGTGAGCACCGGAAGCGGAGAAGAATGCCGTTTGCAGGCCGCCATAGCCTGAATATAACGCCCCTTAGAAGAAGCCAAGTTTCTTCGGGCTATAGCTCACCAACATGTTCTTGGTGTTCTGGTAATGCTCCAGCATCTTCAGGTGGTTTTCGCGACCGATGCCCGACTGCTTGTAACCGCCGAAAGCCGCATGGGCCGGATAGGCGTGGTAGCAGTTGGTCCACACGCGGCCCGCCTGAATGGCGCGACCGAAGCGATAGGCGCGTGTACCGTCGCGGGTCCAGATACCGGCGCCGAGACCATAAAGCGTGTCATTGGCAATCGACAGCGCTTCCGCATCGTCCTTGAAGGTCGCAACAGACACGACCGGTCCAAAAATTTCTTCCTGGAAGATACGCATCTTGTTGTTGCCCTTGAACACGGTCGGCTTGACGTAATAACCGCCAGCCAGATCGCCCGGCAGAACATTGCGTTTACCGCCGGTCAGCACTTCGGCGCCTTCCTGACGGCCAATATCGAGATAGCTTAGAATCTTCTCAAGCTGCTCGCTCGACGCCTGCGCGCCGATCATCGTTGCCGGGTCGAGCGGATCGCCCTGAACGATGGCTTCCACACGCTTCAGCGCCTTTTCCATGAACTTGTCGTAGATCGATTCATGGACGAGCGCACGGCTCGGGCAGGTGCAGACTTCACCCTGATTGAGCGCGAACATGACAAAACCTTCAATGGCCTTGTCGAGGAAGTCGTCGTCTTCGGCTGCCACATCCTTGAAGAAGATGTTGGGCGACTTGCCGCCAAGTTCCAGCGTGACCGGGATGAGGTTCTGGCTGGCATATTGCATGATGAGGCGGCCAGTGGTGGTTTCGCCGGTGAAGGCGATCTTCGCGATACGCGGGCTGGACGCCAGCGGCTTGCCGGCTTCGAGACCAAAACCGTTGACGATATTGACCACGCCTGCGGGCAGCAGATCGCCGATCAGTTCCATCAGGACCAGGATCGAGGCCGGGGTCTGTTCGGCAGGCTTCAGCACCACGCAATTGCCAGCGGCCAGCGCCGGAGCGAGTTTCCACACCGCCATCAGGATCGGAAAGTTCCATGGAATGATCTGGCCGACAACGCCCAGCGGTTCATGGAAGTGATAGGCGACCGTGTCGTGGTCGATTTCCGAAATGCCGCCTTCCTGCGCGCGGATGACACCGGCGAAATAGCGGAAATGATCGACAGCCAGCGGAAGATCGGCAGCGGTGGTTTCGCGGATCGGCTTGCCATTGTCCCATGTTTCGGCAGCAGCGAGCGCGGGCAGGTTTTCTTCGATGCGGTCGGCAATGCGATTGAGGATCAACGCGCGCTCAGCGGCACTGGTGCGGCCCCATGCATCCTTGGCGGCGTGGGCGGCATCGAGAGCGGCCTCAACATCCGCCGCGTCTGAACGCGCCACTTCGCACAGTACCTGACCATTGACCGGCGAGGTATTTTCGAAATAGCGGCCAGACTTGGGCTCGACCCATTTGCCGCCGATAAAGTTTCCATAACGTTTGGCAAAAGCCGGCTTCACCGTCCGGCTGAATTCAACCTTATTCATGGTATTCTCCTCCCGAAATGACGCTGCTCCTACAGCGCTTCGACAAGGAGGATCGCGCGATAGCGGGGGAGAGTCATCCCGCGTTTTCACGCTCGCAACATCATGTGTCGCAATATTGAGACAGTTGGGTCGCGTAATTTTACAAAGCGATCAATGCGGGCGAATGATCTTGAGCCGGTTCAGCTTGCGGTGCAGCGTCGCGCGGCTGATGCCCAGAAGCACTGCGGCTGCGGAAATATTCCCTTCCGCGCGGGCCAATGCCCGAAGGATAACGCCGCGTTCCGATTCTGCCATATCCTCGCGCGGATCGGCATTCCAGCCCAGAATATCGGCAGCAGGCAAAGGGCCTGCCAGTGCCGCATCGTCAAGGCCGAGCGCTACGCGCGCAGCCCGCGTCGCGCCGATCACCAGATCGTCCTTGTCGACCGCAATCAACGCGCCGCCGCTGCGATCCACGCTGGGTGCCAGCATGATGCGGGCTTTTGGAAAAGCCTGGCGGAAATTTTCCGCCTCGATCCGGCGTGCCGCATCGATCACCGCCACGGAAATGAGCTGCGCAAAGGCTTCCGTCAGATCGGAACGACAGGATGACACATCGAGCGCGGCCATGATGCGCCCCTGGTGATCGTGGATGGGTGCCACCGTGCAGGAGAGGCCGATATTGCGCGAGTGGAAATGCTGGTCACGATGAATGGTGAGCGCGCGCTGTTCGACAATGCAGGTGCCGATGCCGTTGGTGCCTTCGCTTTCCTCGCTCCATACCGCGCCCGTCCACAGGCCCCAACGATAGAACGTGTCGTCATCACTTGTCGCCCCTCGCCGCTCGACCGGCACGCCTTCACTGTCGGCCAGAAGCACGCAACAGCCGACACCGCCGACCGCCATATAGAGGCGGTCCATGCTGGCCTGCGCCACGCTGACCAGCCGCTCCACCCGCTCATGCGCGGTGCGGAATTCGCCTTCGGAAAGCGTGCGCACGGCACCCGCATCGGCAGGATCGAGCTTGTGCAGTTCGGCGGAACGCTGCCATGACGCGACCAGCGCCGAGCGAGCCGACCCGCCGGTGTGGATTGCGGACAGAATGCGGTCCGCATGAACTGTCACTGGCATTCTCTCTGGCGGTACACCCATCTTTCTCCTCCCAGGAAGGCTGGAAACCGCTGCATTCACCTTGAATATCCCCGCATTCAGAACCGCTAAACAGTCCTGCCAGGCACATTCCCGATGATATTGGCCCAATGATAATGGCTTTTTCGCCCACAACTGGCAAGCGCATCGTCGTGGCGCGAAAAAACGGCCCGGTGGAGATGTCCGCCGGGCCGCAAAGGTCAGTTTTGGGAGGTCTGTATTGTCAGGGTTATACGCCTCGTGAGAGGCGATTGCATGAACGGTGCGGAACCGATCTATTGATTTCACCCGGACGAAAACACATTAGTCCGAGTGGTATCGGGAGGAAACGATCAGCTTCCGCACCGCATTCATAAAGTAATTCTTAAAAATTTTCAAGTATAAAAAGTTTTAAAGTACATGAGTAAACTATCACATAGAAGAATAATTGAAAATTACAATCAGTTGATTGCTATTAAACACCAGCAACAAATCGCGAGAAGGTTTGTTCTTTGTTTTGAAAGTAATTATTCAATGCTTCCGTCTCTGTTGCATTCAGACGAAGGCCAAGCTTTGTGCGCCGCCAAAGAATATCCTCCGCTGTGCAAGCCCATTCCTTTTCAATGAGATAGCTGACTTCCGCCTCATAGAGATCGGCACCGAAATGGCGACCAAGATCGGCGAGCGATGCGGCTTTGCCAAGCAGGACATGAACCCGCGTTCCATAGAGCCGGAACAGGCGACGGGCATGGGCAGGGGACAAAAACGGATAGGCCATTTGTACTTTCCGTAACTCGCCGTCGAAAGCAACGTCTTGAAAATCGCCGCCCGGCAACGGCGCGGCATGTGTCCATGGCGCGCCTTTGCTTCCGAGGTGATGTTCTATCTTTTCCAGCATATGTTCAGCAAGCTTGCGAGCCGTCGTCAGCTTGCCGCCAAAGACATTGATCAGCGGCGCAAGACCGGCTGGTGCATCGTCCTTCAAAACATAGTCGCGGGTTGCTTCCTGCGCTTTGCTGGCGCCATCATCATAGAGCGGGCGCACGCCGGAATAGGTCCAGACCACATCTTCCCACCGCACCGGCTCCGCGAAATATTCACTCGCGGCCGCGCAGAGATAATCGGTTTCCGCTTCGGTGATCGCCACCTTGGCGGGATCGCCCTTATAGTCCTGATCGGTGGTGCCGATCAGGGTGAAGTCGTCTTCATAGGGGATTGCAAAGATGATGCGCCCGTCATTGTTCTGGAAGAAATAGGAGCGCGGATCGGAAAATTTCTTGCGCACCACGATATGACTGCCCTGCACCAGACGCACATTGTGCAATTGCCTGTCGCCTTCGACACCCTGCAAAACCTTATCGGCCCACGGACCGGCGGCATTGACCAGCAGACGCGCGCGAATTTCTTCCTGCTGCCCGGTGGCTGCGTTCTCAATCGTCACCGTCCAGCCCTGACTGTCACGCCGTGCGGCTACAACCTTTGTCCGAGTGCGAATGGAAGCACCGCGGTCGTATGCATCGCACGCCGTCAGCGCCACGAACCGGGCATCATCGACCCAGCAGTCGGAATATTCGAATGCCTTGGTGAAAAGCGGCTTCAGCGGCTTTGCGGCGGCATCGGTGCGCATGTTCAGCGTGCGCGTTGCCGGAAGCTTCTTGCGTCCTCCCAGATGGTCGTAGAGGAACAGGCCAAGCCGCAGCAGCCATGCAGGCCGCACGCCGCCCTTGTGATAGGGCAGCACGAAACGCATCGGATGGATGATATGCGGTGCATTGGCCCACAGCACCTCGCGCTCCATCAGCGCCTCGCGCACCAGACGAAACTCGTAATGCTCCAGATAGCGCAGGCCGCCATGGATGAGCTTGGTGGCGCGAGAAGAGGTGCCGCTCGCCAGATCGTTCATCTCCGCCAGGAAAACGGAAAAGCCGCGCCCAACGGCGTCGCGCGCAATGCCGCATCCGTTGATGCCGCCACCAATAACGAAAATGTCGAATATGTCTTCCTGCGCCATGGCAAACCTTGAAAATGGTTTCAGAGCGCTTGCAGCAGGCCGACGCTCGAACATTCATTTTAAGGCGCGTGACAGGACGCGCCTCAGAAACACCAAAGCGAATATAAAACTATTTAATATGAAAGCAAAGCGAAAATAAACGAAACTACCCCGCTTTGGTCGCCGCCCCGCTATCATTAAGGGTTTCGATCAGCTCAACCTCATGCTCCGCGCAGAGATCGCGCAGCTGCTGCGAGGCGCAACGGTCGGTGATGAAAGTGTTGATCTGCGAAATATGGCCGATGCGCACCGGCGCGGTGCGTTCCAGCTTGGTGGAATCGGAAACAAGAATGACGTGGCGCGCGTTGGCGATGATCGCCTGCGCGACTTTCACTTCGCGAAAATCGAAGTCGAGCAGCGCGCCGTCCTCATCCATGGCCGACGCACCTATGATGGCATAATCCACCTTGAACTGGCGGATGAAATCGACCGCCGCCTCGCCCACAATACCGCCGTCGGAAGAGCGAACCACGCCGCCGGCAATGACCACTTCGATGGAAGTGTGCACGCGCAGCGTATTGGCCACGTTGATATTGTTGGTGATGACCATCAGTTCGCTGTGATCGATCAAAGCATGGCTGACCGCTTCGGTCGTTGTGCCGATATTGATGAACAGCGACGCGCCATCCGGGATAATTTCAGCCGCGGCCTTACCGATCGACTCCTTCTCGCGCGCGGCGATCCGGCGGCGCGCCTCATATTCCATATTTTCCACGCCGGACGGATAGAGCGCCCCACCATGAATGCGGCGCAGCAGCCGCGCGCGACACAGATCGTTGAGATCCTTGCGCACGGTCTGCGGCGTGACGTCAAAAGCCGCGGCCAGATCGTCCACCAGAACCTGCCCCTGTCGGCGGGCGAGTTCCAGAATGGCATTGTGACGAGGGGTAAGCTGCATTTTTTGCCCGCGCTGAGTTTGTTAGAATTGCGAGCCTGTAATGTCTCTGTTTTCGAAGAGAAAGCAACCGCCTTGCACATTTGCCGGACATCTGAAATCGCTTAATCGTCGCCGGGGCCGCTATTGTACATATTGTGCAGCTTGCAGGCCACTTCGGTCCGGTTGGCGGCGCCGATCTTACGCATGATGTTATGGACATGCGCTTTCACAGTCCCTTCACTCATGCCCAGTTCGAAAGCGATCACCTTGTTGGAACGTCCGATGCGAATGGCATGAACGACCTCGATTTCACGGGCCGTCAGCAATTCGCCCAGCGCATCCTCGTCGATATCGGGTGGCGGCGCTTTGACAGCCATGGAGGCTGGGATATACATGCCGCCCGCGCTCGCCAGATGGATTGCCTCGACGCAGACACGCACATCAACGGAGGTTGGAATATAACCCTTTGCGCCGATTTCCATGGCCCGCACGACCTGCGTCCATTCCTCCCGCTCGGCGAGAAGCACAATCGGCGATGGCGCCCACATCTCCACGAGGGATCGAATTTCTTCGGAAAAGAACGGATCGGCAAGCCGCTTGGCCCCAATATGCAGCAGAATGACAGCGCTTCCGCTGAAAAGCTTTGCCTGCTCAATGGACGCATAGCACGTCACCGGCATTTTCAGCCCGTTCATCAGGAGTCCGTTGAAAAGGCACTCCCGCTCAAGATTGCTCTTGCACACAAGCAGCAGATGGCGGTCACTGTTCGGCAGAATGCCGACACCGACCGCTCCATGGTCTCTTTCTTTTGGCACAGCCCAAAGGCTGGCCACACTGGCGTCCAACATCGGCGCGTCTCCCCGGCACGAAGGTTACTTACTCCTACACAGTGATCCGCCGTTCCCGCCGTCACAGGTTCGGTATTTAAATTATGCTTATGACTTATATTAACGAATTCCCGCCATCCAATGGGCCAATATTGCTACTACGCAGCAATCGTGTCATTAATTTATGTTAGCAAGTGCGAAAATTTATCTTATCCCTAAGAGCGACTTAAACAATAGAAAGATATAAAACTATATCTTTCGTTTAGTGCGGAAGTGTTATGCATAGTGGTAGAGGCAATGCAGCACCTTCCGTGAGGGCGCTGATCGACTTGCTGGAATCTTCACCGATTCTGGCAGAGCTCGACGCATATGCCATTGGTGCTTTGGCGTCGCTGGTCGTTACCGAGAACAGCTTTAGCCCCGACACCATCATCATCGAGCAGGGCGAGCGGGTCAGAAACGTGCATATGGTCGTGTCCGGCTGGGGCTGTGTCTATCGCGACCTGTCCGGCGGCCAAAGGCAGATCATCGACTTTCCGATGCGTTGCGATTTCGTCGGCCTTCGCACAGCCGATGGCTATAGCTACAATACGATATCAGCCATTACGCCGATGAAAGTCATAGAAATTCCAATAGCTTCGCTTGAAAGCGCCATTCGGCGCGTGCCGCGTCTGGCGATGATCTTCATCGAGCTTCTGTCACGGCAGCGCGCCATGCTGATCGAGCATCTCACCAATGTCGGACGCCGCAGCGCCTATGTCCGCACCGCGCATCTGCTCCTGGAACTATCAGACCGGGTCAAGGCCAGTCGCGTCGACGATCCGGATTCCTATTATTGTCCACTGACGCAATATCAGCTGGCCGATGCGCTCGGTCTGACGCCGATCCATCTTAATCGCATGTTGCGCGATCTGCGCGAGGAAGGGCTGGTTCTGTTCCGCTCCAACAGGGTCGAGATTCTCGATCGTGCGCGCATGGTCGCGCTCGCCGAATATGATGGCGAATTCATGCGCATGTCGGTTTTCAGCCACCAGCAATAGAAATATATGCGTGAAGGGAAGAATTTCTGGAAAATCGGGAACAGCTTCCAGCATCTGAATGGTCGGAGTGAGAGGATTCGAACCTCCGACCCCCTCGTCCCGAACGAGGTGCGCTACCAGGCTGCGCTACACTCCGAACCAGTCGGTCGCAACCTGTGGCGCAACCGTTGAGGCGGCTTATAACGCTGCATTTTTAATGCCGCAAGAGCAGGAAGCAGTTTTTTTGCCCGCATCCCTGCCGCTGCTCATAAATGTCACAGGATCAAAGCACTTCAACCGGGAAGACGGGCGTAAAGCCTGCGCCATAGGCGACGAAATGCGGATTGGCGAAGCCCTTGACGCCCTGACCGGCGCGCTCACCATAGACGAACGGCTTGCCATCAATTGTGGCGGTCATGCCGCCAGCCGAGCGCAGCACAGCGTCGCCTGCTGCCGTGTCCCATTCCATGGTCGGGGCAAAGCGCGGATAGATATCCGCCTCACCACGCGCGATCAGGCAGAACTTCAACGACGAGCCGACCGAGACGTGGCCGGAAATCTGGTTTGCCTGCAAAAAGCGCTCGGTTTCGGGCGTGTTGTGCGAACGGCTGCAAACGGCAATGCGTTGCGTGGCAACCGCACGGGCCCCGATGGCGCGCCTGTCGGCAATCTTGTGGTCCGCAGTGGTTTTCGCTTCCTCGGCACGGTTGCCCGCACCTGTGAACAGCAGATTGCGCGCGGGAGCATAAACAATGCCCGCGACCGGCACGCCATCTTCGATCAGGCCGATATTGACGGTGAAATCGCCGTTGCGCAGCAGAAATTCCCGCGTGCCATCAAGAGGATCGACCAGCAAAAAGCGCCGTCCGAGATGGACGGGAAGGCGACCGGCCGAAACCTCTTCCTCGGCCACAACCGGAATGTCGGGCGCGACCGACGCAAGGGCGGCAAGGATGATCGCCTCGGCGGCACGGTCTGCCTCGGTGACAGGCGATTGATCCTTTTTATGTTCGACGGCGCAGCCATCGACATAATGCTTCATGATGACCCGGCCAGCCTCAAGCGCTGCCTCTTCAAAAACGGCGAGCAGAGCTGCGCCGTTGGGGTCTGCTTGGGGTGAGGCTGGAATGTTCATTGCTCAGATCGACCAGGAATCGCTACCATAACTGCCGATGATACCACGTTCGGCCAGATATTTTTCTACTTCCGCGACCAGTTCGTCAACATTGCGCCCCGTCGTGTCGAGGCGCAGTTCCGGCGAGGCTGGCGCTTCATAGGGCGAATCGATGCCCGTGAAGGACTTGATTTCACCCCGCAACGCCTGCGCGTAAAGGCCCTTCGGGTCGCGCGCCATGCATTCCTCAATTGGCGTATCGACGAAGATTTCAATGAATTCCCCTTCCGGCAGGCGCGCACGCACCGTGTCGCGCTCGGAGCGGAACGGGGAAATAAACGAAACCAGCGTGATCAGCCCGGCATCGGCCATCAGGCGAGCCACTTCGCCGACGCGGCGGATATTTTCCGCCCGGTCCGCATCGGAGAAGCCGAGATCGCTGTTGAGACCATGGCGGACATTGTCGCCATCCAGCAGATAAGTGTGTTTACCGAGCGCATGAAGGCGCTGTTCCAGCCGGTTCGCGATGGTGGACTTGCCCGATCCCGAAAGACCGGTGAACCACAGCACCGCCGGCTTCTGGAATTTCTGTGCGGCCCGCGCCTTGCTGTCGAGATCGAAGGCCTGCAGATGCACATTGGTCGCCTGACGAAGCGCGCTATCGATCATGCCCGCGCCGACCGTCGCGTTGGACAGGCGGTCGATCAGCACAAAAGCGCCGGTCACGCGGTTGTCCGCGTAAGCGTCGAACACAATCGGGTCCGCCGTCTGAAGATGGCACAAGCCGATCTCGTTGAGATCGAGACGTGCCGCATCCTCGCGGGCGAATGTGTTCACATCCGTCCGATATTTGATCTCGCTGACCGTCACCGGCGTCTGGTCGGTTTCGGTGCGCAGGAGATAGGAGCGTCCGGGCTGCAAGGCATCCTCGCCGAACCAGACAATATTGGCTGCGAAACGATCCGCGACCTCGGGCCGCGCTTCCGCGCCGACCAGCATGTTGCCGCGTGAAACCTCGATCTCGTCTTCAAGCACCAGCGTAACAGCCTGACCTTCCGAGGCCCGCGGCAAATCGCCATCATAGGAGGCGATGCGTTTTACCCGCGACTGCTTGCCGGATTTGGCCACGACAACCGTGTCGCCCGCCGCAATCGAGCCGGAGGCCACCGTGCCGGAAAAGCCGCGGAAATCCAGATTGGGCCGGTTCACATATTGCACCGGGAAACGGAACGGCCTGGCTGCCGCTTCCGTATCGATGCGCACTGTTTCCAGATGTTCGAGCAGATGCGGCCCCTGATACCAGCCGATGCGAGGCGACGGCAAAGTGACATTGTCGCCGTAACGCGCCGAAAGCGGGATCGGCTGGATGCTGGCAAAGCCAAGATCCTTCGCGAAACTCATATAATCGGCAACGATGCGGTCGAAGGCCTCTTGCGAGAAATCGACAAGGTCGATCTTGTTGACCGCCAGCACGATATGACGAATGCCGAGAGCCGAGGCAATGAAGGAGTGGCGGCGGGTCTGCGTCAGCACGCCCTGCCGCGCATCGATCAGCACTACCGCCAGATCGGCGGTCGAAGCGCCCGTCGCCATATTGCGCGTATATTGCGCATGGCCCGGCGTATCGGCGACGATGAACTTGCGGCGCGGCGTTGAAAAGAACCGATAGGCGACATCAATGGTGATGCCCTGCTCGCGCTCGGCTTCCAGGCCATCGACCAGAAGCGCAAAGTCGAAATCGTCATCGGTGGTGCCGAACTTGCGGCTGTCACTTCTGAGGGCTGCAAGCTGATCCTCGAAGATCAGCTTGGTGTCATAGAGGAGACGCCCGATCAGCGTCGATTTGCCGTCATCGACGGAGCCGCAGGTCAGAAAACGCAGCAGCGTCTTGCGTTCCTGATCGGCCAGAAATTCGGTCACGGCAGCGCTGGTTACGGAAGGCTTCAACACGGCATTCATCAGAAATAGCCCTCGCGCTTCTTCTTTTCCATGGAACCGGCTTCATCGCGGTCAATGGCCCGGCCCTGACGTTCCGACGTGCGGGCGATCAGCATTTCCTCGACAATATCCGACAGGCTTGAGGCGCTGGATTCAATCGCCCCGGTCAGGGGATAGCAGCCAAGCGTGCGGAAACGCACCAGCCGCTCTTCCACCTTTTCACCATCGCGCAGTTTCATGCGGTCGTCATCGACCATGATCAGCATGCCGTCGCGCTCCACCACGGGGCGGCGGGCGGCAAAATAAAGCGGCACGATGGGGATGTTTTCCTGCAATATATATTGCCAGATATCCAACTCGGTCCAGTTCGACAGCGGAAAGACACGGATCGATTCACCCGCAGCGACACGCGTATTGTAAATCTTCCACATTTCAGGCCGCTGGTTCTTCGGGTCCCAGCCATGCTGCGCATTGCGAAACGAGAAAATGCGCTCCTTGGCGCGGGATTTTTCCTCATCGCGCCGCGCGCCGCCAAAGGCCGCATCGAACTTGTACTTGTCGAGCGCCTGCCGCAGACCCACCGTCTTCATGACATGGGTATGGACATTCGAACCGTGGGTGAACGGGCCGACGCCATCGCGCACGCCATCCTCATTAATATGCACCAGCAGCTCGAAACCCTTTTCGCGCGCCTGTGCATCACGAAACTCGATCATCTCGCGGAATTTCCAGGTCGTATCGACATGGAGAAAGGGAAAAGGCGGTGGCGCCGGATAAAACGCCTTCATCGCCAGATGCATCATGACCGACGAATCCTTGCCCACCGAATAGAGCATCACCGGATTGGAGAAGGTCGCTGCGACTTCGCGAAAAATATGGATCGCTTCTGCTTCAAGACGTTGCAGATGCGTCAAATTCTTTGTCAGGGATGCATGATGCACGACAATAACTCCCGGAAACCGGATAGAGACGAGAAAGCAGGATTACGGTTCTGACGGAGCGAAATCGGCACCCTGACTAAGTTGGCCGCATTGTCGTGAAAAGAAGTCCAAAAGTGAAAGAACGCTTTCGCGTATTAGCGAGTGCCTGCGCCAAAAACTTGCAGTCTTTCCCAAAAGGCGGGAACAAACTTGCGCCGCCAGCAAAAAGCGAAATTTCGCTTAAATGCCCGAAAATCCTACTAAATTTGTGATATTTAGCACTTTTGAAGCGATAAGGCCGGGCAAATTCTTGCTCAAATGGGCTGCGCCGCACGAACATCGTCCGTTGCGCGGGAGCAAGATGGATTGATTTTGGAAGGAGGATTTTGAAAGCACCCAACGAGCCAAACCGCCGTGGGGCTTTTAAATGGATCAGAGCAGACCGAAGGTACGCGCCTTCGCGACAGCCTGAACCTTGTTCACTGCAACGAGCTTGGTCAACACATTGCTGATATGAAAATTCACGGTACGGGTCGAAATATTGAGGATCGCCCCGATGATTTCGGCGGTTTTTCCTTCACTCGTCCAACGCAGGATTTCACGCTCCCGTGCCGTCAGACAGACTTCACTGGCGCAATTCAAACGCGGCACATTGACCAGTGTAAACATCGACAGATGCAGAAGATTGGTCACCATCTGCAACTGACGCCGCAGTGCGGTGACCTCGGCTGCGGTCAGCGGCTGGCCGCTGCGCAAGAATGTGAGCATTCCAAACACGCCCTGGGCTGCCCAGCAGGGTTGCGAAATACCGACCTTTAGTCCGAAGCTTTGCAAATCGGCCCATAATTGCGGTGTTTCGGCAAAAAGCTTCGGTGACCAGACCAGCGGCTCAATACTGTGCAGACCGAGCCGCACCAGCGGGTCGATCTCCACATATTTTTTGGCGGCATAGAGTTCGGCCCAGCCCTTCGGCATGTCCTCGTAGCGCACCCATTTGACCGCCCCATTCAAGGACGGAACCGACATGACATATGAAACATGGTCAAAGCCGATTTCGCGGGCATATTTTTTTACATATTCGAACAGTTTGTCCGCATTACCAGCGGACTGCATGGCATCGCATAATAGTTCCCATTTCATTGCTGCCATCCTAATAATGTTTTCAATAACTTACGCACAATACAACTTTTACGCTCACAAAATTTCGAACGAACAGCCTTAAATAGCATTTTCCTGTAAGCCTCTCCAGAAAGATTGCTTTCAAAAAAGCTGGAACCTTTTGAAAAACAGCCGTTTTTAAACAGGTCTGGCTGTGGTCAACAGAAAAGCGCCTAAAAATAAAAAAGGACCCCGCATCGCAGGGCCCTCTTCTTTTGGTTGTAACAGTCGTTTCGACTATGCAGCTTCCTCGGCAACATCGCCCGGAATATAATTGAGAATCGGCGCGAGCCAGCGCTCGACTTCGCCAACGCTCATGCCCTTGCGGCGCGCATAATCCTCGACCTGATCGCGCTCCACCTTGGCGACACCGAAATAATAACTTTCCGGATGGCCGATATAGAGGCCCGAAACCGAAGATCCGGGCCACATGGCGTAGCTTTCGGTCAGTTCCACGCCGGTCTCAGCCGTTGCATCGAGCAGACGGAACAGGGTGGTCTTTTCGGTATGGTCAGGCTGGGCCGGATAGCCCGGCGCCGGGCGGATGCCCTGATAAGGCTCACCGATCAGTTCTTCCGGCGTATAGGTTTCATCCGTCGCATAAGCCCAGAATTCCTTGCGCACGCGCTCGTGCATCAGTTCTGCAAAGGCTTCCGCAAAACGGTCGGCCAGCGCCTTCACCAGAATGGCGGAATAATCGTCATTGGCGCGCTCGAAACGCTCGGCAATCGCCACTTCGCCGATACCTGCCGTGACAACGAAACCACCGACATAATCCTGCTTGCCGCTTTCAACCGGCGCCACGAAATCGGACATGGCGACATTCGGGCGGCCATCGCGCTTGCTGAGCTGCTGGCGCAAGGTGAAGAAGGTGGCAAGCTCCTCTTTCCGGCTCTCGTCGGTGAAAAGCCGGATATCGTCGCCCACCGCATTGGCTGGCCAGAAGCCGACCACGGCTTTCGGCGTGAACCATTTTTCGTCGATGATCTTCTTGAGCATGGCCTGCGCATCGGACCAGAGCTGGCGCGCGGCCTCGCCCTGCTTTTCGTCCTCAAGAATCGCCGGATAACGCCCTTTCATCTCCCAGGTCTGGAAGAACGGCGTCCAATCGATATAGCGCGCGATTTCGGCCAGATCGTAATCGTCGAAAGTCTTCGTGCCGGTGAAACTCGGCTTTACCGGCGCAAAGCTGTCCCAGTCGAGTTTATGCGCATTGGCGCGGGCGCGGGCGAGCGGCAGGCGCTGCTTTTCCGCTTCGCTGCGAGCATGGGCGGCGGCAACCTTGGCATATTCATCACGAACGCCACTGACATAATCGCCCTTGGCTTCCGGCGACAGCAGGCTGGAGACGACGCCCACCGCGCGGCTGGCATCGATGACATAGACCGCCTGACCGCGCTCGTAACGCGGATGAATTTTCACCGCCGTATGAACACGGCTGGTCGTCGCCCCCCCGATCAACAGCGGAATGTCGAAACCTTCGCGTTCCATTTCCGCCGCCACATGCGCCATTTCATCGAGCGATGGCGTGATGAGGCCGGAAAGACCGATGACATCCACCTTTTCATCGCGCGCCACCTGCAGAATCTTCTGCGAAGGCACCATGACGCCGAGATCGATGATCTCGTAATTGTTGCAGGCCAGCACGACGCCGACGATATTCTTGCCGATATCGTGCACATCGCCCTTCACGGTCGCCATCAGCACCTTGCCGGCGCTCTGGCGTTCTTCGCCGCCATTGAGGCGCTTTTCCTCTTCCATGTAAGGCAGGAGAACGGCCACTGCCTGCTTCATCACGCGGGCGGACTTGACCACCTGCGGCAGGAACATCTTGCCCGCGCCGAACAGATCGCCAACCACATTCATGCCAGCCATCAGCGGGCCTTCGATGACGTGAAGCGCCCGCTCGGCGGATTGCCGCGCTTCTTCCGTATCGGCTTCGATATATTCGGTAATGCCGTTGACCAGCGCATGTTCAAGGCGCTTTTCAACCGGCCATTCGCGCCAGGCCAGATCCTGCGCCTTGGCTTCCTTCGAACCGGAATCCCGGAAACGTTCAGCGATTTCCAGCAGGCGTTCGGTCGCGTCGGAGCGGCGGTTCAGCACTACATCTTCGCAGGCTTCGCGCAGTTCCGGATCGATGGCGTCGTAAACCGCCAGCTGACCGGCATTGACGATGCCCATATCCATGCCTGCCTGAATGGCATGATAGAGGAACACGGCGTGCATCGCCTCGCGCACCGGCTCATTGCCGCGGAACGAGAATGACAGGTTCGACACGCCGCCCGAGACATGGACATGCGGCAAGGTCGTCATGATCTGCCGGGTCGCTTCGATGAAGTCGACACCGTAATTATTGTGCTCGTCGATACCCGTCGCTACCGCGAAAATATTCGGATCGAAGATGATGTCTTCCGGCGGAAAACCGACCTGCTCGGTCAGGATCTTGTAGGCACGGGTACAGATTTCGATCTTGCGTGCTTCGGTATCGGCCTGTCCGGTTTCATCAAACGCCATGACCACGACTGCCGCACCATAGGCGCGCACGAGTTTGGCGTGATGAATGAAGGCTTCCTCGCCTTCCTTCATCGAAATGGAATTGACCACCGGCTTACCCTGAACGCATTTCAGGCCAGCCTCGATGACTTCCCATTTGGAGCTGTCGATCATGATCGGCACGCGGGCTATATCCGGCTCGGCAGCGATCAGATTGAGGAATTCGACCATCGCCTTTTCGGAATCGATCAGGCCTTCATCCATATTGATGTCGATGATCTGGGCGCCATTGGCCACCTGATCGCGCGCCACATCAAGGGCCGCGGCAAAGTCACCGGCCTTGATCAGCTTGCGAAAGCGGGCGGAGCCGGTCACGTTGGTGCGCTCGCCGACATTGACGAAGGGAATGTCCTCGGTCAGCGTGAAGGGCTCAAGGCCTGAAAGACGCATCAGCGGCGCGACCTTGGCAGGCTTGCGCGGCGGGTGCTTTGCAACAGCCTCGGCAATGGCGCGGATATGGTCCGGCGTGGAGCCACAGCAGCCGCCGACCACATTGACCATGCCGTCGCGGGCAAAGCCCTCGATCTGGGCGGCCATCGCTTCCGGCGTTTCGTCATATTGACCAAACTCGTTCGGCAGGCCAGCATTCGGATAGGCGCAGATGAATGTGTCGGCGATGGTCGACAATTCATCCAGATGCGCGCGCATGGCATTGGCACCCAGCGCGCAGTTGAGGCCGATGGTGAACGGCTTGGCGTGACGCAGCGAATGCCAGAATGCCGTTGGCGTCTGACCCGACAGGGTGCGACCGGAAAGATCGGTGATCGTGCCGGAAATCATCACCGGCAGGAAAATGCCCTTCTCTTCGAACACTTGCTCCGAAGCGAAGACGGCGGCCTTCGCATTCAGCGTATCGAAGATGGTTTCGATCAGGATAATGTCGGAACCACCATCGATCAGCCCCCTGATCTGCTCGGCATAGGCGATGCGCAGATCGTCAAAGGTGACGGCGCGGAAGCCCGGATTATTGACATCCGGCGACAGCGAGGCGGTGCGGTTTGTCGGTCCAAGAGCGCCCGCGACGAAACGGCGGCGACCGTCCTTCTGTTCGGCGCGCAAGGCTGCGCGGCGCGCAAGGCGCGCACCGTCGCGGTTCAACTCGTAGACCTGCTCTTCCATGCCGTAATCGGCCTGGGCAATTGTTGTAGACGAGAATGTATTGGTTTCGAGAATATCCGCGCCAGCAATGGCATAGGCATAGTGGATTTCTTCGATAGCCTTTGGCTGGGTCAGTGTCAGAAGGTCATTATTGCCCTGAAGCTGACAGTCGCAAGCGCCGAAACGCTCGCCGCGGAAATGTTCTTCATGGAAGCCAAGCCCCTGAATTTGCGTCCCCATCGCTCCGTCGAGGATCAAAATGCGCTCGCGCGCGGCTTTGGTCAGCGCGGCCAGCACCTCCGAACCATCCGGCTTTGCCGCCGTTGCACCGAAGAGATCGTCGAGGGAAGACGCCATAAGAGTACCGCCTGTATTCTGATATGCATTATCGCAGGAGGTCGCTTAATGACATAAACATATCTTTATGTCAATTATTGATCGACCTTCAGGTCATGATATGTGCTCGCAAGAAAGAGGCCGCCCGTCAATGCGGGCAACCCGGATTCCCTCACTGATCTGTTGCCGGACAGAAGAAATCGTGACTGCTCGAAGCCACCGCTCCGCCACAATGGGCAAGCAAGATTTCCGCACGGATGATTTGCTTTCATTAGGAGAGACCTATGAAAAGGTTTGGTTATTCCCTGTTTGCCGCCTGCCTGTCGATTGGCATGGGTCTGTCCGCTGTGGCTGGTACAGCCAACGCGGCACAACCCTCGCTGTTGGTAGCACCGGCTGCCGCGTCGGCGCAGACCTCAACTCCCAATATGCAGACCGTGCAGTATTACGATTATCGCGACGACCGCCGTTATTGGCGTTACGACCGTCCTCGCTACCGGCCCTATTATCGGCCGTATTACCGTCCGGCGCCGCGTTACTGGGGACCCGGACCGGTTTATCGTCATCGTCCGGCACCAGTCTATCGCGGTGGCAACCCCCATGTACGCTGGTGCTACAACCGTTATCGGTCATACCGCGCCTATGACAACACCTTCCAGCCCAATTACGGGCCGCGCCGCCAGTGCTATTCGCCTTATCTGTAAGAGCCTGAATCAAAAAGCGGCATGTGTGTGCGAAAATGGTGATTTTCGAGTACCGGAGCGCAGCGTACTCGAGGTACGTGAGCACCGGAATGAAGAAAATTGCCATTTGCAGCCACACAGGGCGACTTTTGGAACAGGCTCTAAGGCCGCAGCCAACGAAAAAAGCCCCGCAATGCGGGGCTTTTCTCTAAACTGTTTTGGAATATTTATCGCCGCTCAGGTGACATAGGCACCGATGGAAGCCGCGACGAGGCCGATTGCAACGGCAATCATCACGCCATAAACGCGCGGCTTGTCGAAAAGAACGGCGAAAGCCGAAAACCAGCCCACCACTGCCGCCCCGAGCGCAAAGAGAAAACCCGGCTTGTCGCCATGATAAAGGTTTGCCGCCATCAGCCCGCCGATGATCAGCGCGCCGAAAACGATCATTAACCCCGTGGCATAACGCTCATAATCGTCCATTTAAATTCCTCGGTTCCGATCTCGCGAAAACTGCGACGGAAACTTATATCGACCCGTTTGGCCATTTAAGGGCATGGAATCTCTCAATGCCGCTATCCTGACCTTCCCGCTCACACAATCATTATTCGTGGCGTTCTTCAACCATTTCGCAGCGCCATTCGCTGCAAATGTTACACGTTATCGTTTGCAATCGCCGTTCAGTCGTAAAATCCGTGCTATATTGATACGCATGGAACCGTCTGGAATCACCATTTTTGAAACACCGATCGGCCCGTGCGGCATCGCCTGGCGCGGCGCAAAAGTCATTGGTGTCGAAATCGGCGATACGGACGAGAAAGAGACCCGCTACCGGCTGGGCGAGCGGATAGGCGAACAGTTTTCCGATGCACAGGCCGATGTGCCAGTCTTTGTGGCGCAAGCGATTGAAAAAGTGCGTGTGCTTCTCGATGGCGGATCGCCGGATTTTTCGCAAACGCCGCTGGCGCTCGATTCGCTCCCTGACCTTAATCGGCAGGTTTACGAGATCATTCTCGAACTGAAGGCCGGTGAAACCACCACCTATGGCGCGATTGCGAGACGGCTCGGCGATGTCAGCCTGTCACAGGCGGTTGGTTATGCGCTTGGCAAAAACCCGTTTCCGATCATCGTGCCCTGCCACCGGGTTCTCGGTTCCAACGGCAAGGTCGGCGGGTTTTCGGCGGCTGGCGGCACTGCGACGAAACTGAAGCTTCTCAATATAGAGCGCGCCAAAATCTCCAGCGAGCCCGACCTGTTTGGCGGCCTGCCGCTTCAGGAGCCACCGCAAGCGGAGTGGTAGTTAAGACCGGTCCGTCACCACATCAGCGGAAAAACGCAATTCGCGCATCGGGCGCACCAGTTGCGTCGTGGCGTCATAGGTCGGATGTTTCTTGAAAGCGAAAAGCGCTTCTTCATCCTTGAACTCGGCATAGACCACGAGATCGATATGATCGCACATCGGATCGACCTTGGAATTCGGCAGGACTTCGAAAACTTCGGAATGCGGGATGGTTGCAAGCTGCTCCAGCCCCTTCTTGACGGTCTCGATATCCTGACCTTCCTTAACGCTGAAAAAAACAATGTGCCGGATCACGCCTCGACTCCCTTAAACTGACGAGGCGTATCTAGCGCATCAAGACAGCCAAAAAAATGGCAAGTTTGAGCGATATGTCTAACTTGCCTTGACGCGACGCCAGGCAAACCCGCCCTCTTCCGGCACGGAACCGCGCCCCGGCTGATAATAGCCGGGTGTGTCGACCAGACGGTTTTCGCCAAGACGGCTCTGGGCGACCTTGTTGGTCACCTGAAGACTGTCGAAGCCGGTGCGCAACATCAGCGCAGCCTGATCGATAAGCACGTCACCGACGGCGCGCAACTCGCCCGCAAAACCTTCGCGGCGCAAAATCTCGGCCTTGGAATAGGAGCGCCCATCGTTGAAAGCCGGGAACTGCAAGGCGATCAACGGCAGGCTGTCCAGCTCGTTGAGAAGCGGTTCAATGGCTTCGCCCGGCGCAACCGTAACACCAATCCGGCGATTGGAGGCGCGGCGGCGCTCTTCATCCAGTCCGAGCCAAACGGCGAGCGGAATGATGATCGCCGGGGCGTCGCCCGCCGCTTCAAGATCGTCGGCAAAGACATAATCGTCTTCGCGAAAGCCATCGGCAGACCAGAGTTTGGTTTCGTTGATATCGCTCATTTCCGGTCCACGGCTCCCAGTGTCTTAAGGCTATCGGCAAGGCCAGTCAGATGGATGCCGCATTCTGTCTTTTCCGATCCCGCCCAGCGTCCGGCACGCTGGTCTTCGCCATCGTTCACGGGCCGCGTGCAGGGCATGCAGCCGATGGAACGGTAGCCCTGCGCCGTTAGGGGGTGCGGCGGCAGATCATGCTTTTCAGCATAGGCCTTGAGATCGACTGCCTGCAAACGCGCCAGCGGATTGATACGAATGCGCGGGCCGACGGATTCAAACACCGGCAAGCTTTCGCGCGTCGATGCCTGAAACTGCTTGCGGCCCGTCATCCATGCGCGATAAGGAGCCACGGCACGCGCCATCGGCTCCACCTTGCGGATGAAGCAGCAGCGGTCCTTGTCGGTCATCGACAACGCGCCGAACGGGTCTTCCGTCTTGAGACTATCCTCCAGCGGCAGGATATCCTGCACATCGGTCAACCCCAGCCGGTCCACCAGATCGTGCCGATAATCGAGCGTCGCCCGAAAATGCTTGCCCGTATCGAGAAACAGCACCGGTGTCGCGGGGTCGATTTCCGAGATCATGTGCAGAAGCACTGCCGATTCCGCCCCGAAGGAAGACACCACCGCGATCTGCCCCTCATAGAGTTCGCGCGTGACGAGCGCGATCACATCCTGCGGGGTAGACGCGCCGTGGCTGGCCTCCAGAAGGCGGGCTTCGGCGGCAGCACTTTCTTCAGCATCAAGCTGCACGGCTTATTTCTCCATAAAGCGCGCGTTTGAACGGTTCCATGCCAACGCGGCGATAGGCAGCGAGGAAGTTTTCCTCCGGGCTTTCGCGCAAGGCGAGATAGGTATCGACCACCGTTTCGATGGCATCCACCACTTCTTCCGACGAGAAGCCGCGACCGGTGATCTCGCCGATGGCCGAATGCTCGTCCGCCGAACCGCCAAGCGTGATCTGATAGAGTTCCTCACCCTTCTTCTCAACGCCCAGAATGCCGATATGACCGACATGGTGGTGGCCGCAGGCATTGATGCAGCCGGAAATCTTGATCTTGAGATCGCCGATTTCAAGCTGGCGCTGCTGGTCGCCGAAGCGCTCGGAAATGCGCTGCGCCACCGGAATGGAGCGCGCATTGGCAAGGGCGCAATAATCGAGGCCCGGGCAGGCGATGATGTCGGTGATGAGACCGGCATTGGGCGTCACCAGACCATCCGATTGCAGGAGATCGTAGACGGCTGCGAGATCGGCCTTGGCCACATGCGGCAGAACCAGATTCTGCTCGTGGCTGACGCGGATTTCATCGAAGGAATAGGTTTCCGCAATATCCGCCACCAGTTCCATCTGTTCAGCACTTGCGTCCCCCGGAATGCCGCCGATAGGCTTCAGCGAAATGGTGACGACCGCATAATCCGGGTGCTTGTGCGGCGTGACATTGCGCGCCACCCAGCTTGCAAATTCCGCATCGGCCTTCTGGGTTACGGCCAGCACTTCCCAGCCTTCCGGCCGTTGCGGCAGGTTCGGCATGCGGAAATAGCTTTCAATGGCGTCGATATCGCGCTGCGGCAGCTTCAGCTCGCCGTTGCGGATTTCTTCCCATTCAGCGTCGATCTCGCGGGTCAGTTCTTCAACGCCGGTTTCATGGACGAGAATCTTGATGCGCGCCTTATATTTGTTGTCGCGACGGCCATGCAAATTATAGACGCGCACGATGGCCGTCACATAGGTCAGCATGTCCTCGATGGGCAGGAAGTCGCGGATTTTCTTGGCCACCATCGGCGTGCGACCCTGACCACCGCCAATATAGACGGCCAGCCCCAGATCGCCCGCCTCGTTCTTCTTCAGCTGCAAGCCGATGTCATGCACCTGAATGGCGGCGCGGTCATGCTCCGAGCCGACAATGGCGATCTTGAACTTGCGCGGCAGATAGGAAAACTCCGGATGCAGCGACGACCACTGGCGCAGAATTTCGGCGAAGGGGCGCGGATCGGCCACTTCGTCGGCGGCAGCGCCCGCGAAATGATCAGCGGTCACGTTTCGAATGCAATTGCCGGAGGTCTGGATGGCGTGCATCTCGACTTCCGCCAGCTCTTCCAGAATGCGCGGCACGTCCTTCAGGGCAGGCCAGTTATACTGGATGTTCTGGCGCGTGGTGAAATGGCCAAAGCCGCGATCATAGACGCGGGCGATGTGGCCGAGCTTACGCAGCTGGCGGCCCGACAGGGTGCCATAGGGGATGGCCACGCGCAGCATATAGGCGTGCAATTGCAGATAAAGGCCGTTCATCAGGCGCAGCGGACGGAACTGTTCTTCCGTCAGCTCTCCGGTCAGGCGGCGCTCGACCTGATCCTTGAACTGGGCAACGCGGGCCGCAACGAAATCGCGGTCGAATTCATCATAACGATACATAGTCTAATTCCAGTTCAGAGCATTTCCACCAAAAGGGAGAACCGGTTTTGCGTCCGGAAATGCGGCAACAGATATTACGAGGCGCGCTTCAAGGCGGGCTTGTCGAGGGGCAAATCGCCGAACGTGACGATGGTCGGGCCGGAAAGGCGGATGCGCTCGCGCAGGCGGATCGGGTAAAGCCCCTCCTCGCGCTCCTCGACATCGATCACATTCACATCGACAACCAGATTGGCTTTCGCTGCAACCTTGCCCGCCTCTTCGAGCGCCGTCACGGCTTCCGCATGGCGAGCAACCAGCGCGCCGTCGATGGTCTCCTGCCACGAACCGTCGGCACCGAGCCACACGGCCTGCCCGTCGATCAGCCGGTTTGCAGTGAGAACTTTTACGACCATTTCCAAACTCCAAACTTTTGTTAACCGCGCATCCTGCGGGTTTAGGCTGCGACGGAAACCGGCTTGAGGGCCAGCGCTTCGGCTTTGTCGATTGCGGCACCGGCGACGGCATCGCCAATGATCACCATGACCGGGCCGGAAAGCTCCTTGCGGTTTTCCAGATCCGGCAAATCCTTCAGCGTGCCGTGGAACAGGCGCTTGTCCTGCCGGCTCGCATTTTCCACCACCGCAACCGCGGTATCTTCGTGCAGACCCGCAGCAATCAGGCGCGCGGCAACCGATGCCGCGACCGTCGAGCCCATATAGACCGCAATGGTTGCGCCGGAGACGGCGAGCTTCGCCCATCCCGGCAGCACGTCGCCGGTCATGTCATGGCCGGTGGTGAACACCAGCGACGAAGCAACACCGCGCAGCGTCAGTGGCAGTTCCATGTCGGCAGCGGCGGCAAAGGCCGAGGTGATGCCGGGCACGATTTCGAACCCGATACCGGCAGCACGCAGCGCCGCCATTTCCTCGCCTGCGCGTCCGAACACCAGCGGATCGCCGGATTTCAGCCGCACAACGCGCTTGCCTTCCCGCCCCAGCGAAACCAGCAGGCGGTTGATCTCTTCCTGACTTTTGGAATGGCAGCCCTTGCGCTTGCCGACGGCAAGGCGCTCGGCGTCACGCCGCCCCATGGCGATCACGCCTTCGGGCACCAGCGCATCATGCACGATCACATCGGCTTCCATCAAAGCGCGATGTGCGCGCAGGGTCAGCAGGTCTTCGGCACCCGGACCGGCGCCGACCAGCCAGACATAACCGGCCGCATTGTCACGCTGCTCGATCAGGTCGCTCGCAGCCTTGTAGGCTTCCACGCGATGGCCATTTTCGATGGCGCTGGCGACACGGCCTGAAAAGAACCCGCGCCAGAAGCTGCGGCGCGCCAGACCTTTTGGCAATGCGCGCTCGACCAGCGGACGCCAGCTTTCCGCGAAATGCGCAAGCTCGCCAAGGCGCGGCGAAAAGGCGGCATCGATGCGCGCACGAACCATCTGCGCCAGTACCGGAGCACTTCCTTCCGAACCAATGGCAATCGTCAGCGGCGCACGGTTGACGATGGCAGGCGTCAGAAAATCGCAAAGAGCGGGACGGTCAACGACATTGACCGGAACCTTCTCAGCCTTGACCACCGCGGCAATGGCGCGGTCCTGCGCTTCATCGCCGGTCGCCACGAAGACCAGCTTTGCACCCGCGACATGTTCCGGCGCAAATGGTGCCGCCACATGCTCCGCACCATGGCTTGCGATGAAATTAGCCAGATGATGTTCCGGTTCTTCGGCAATGATGCGCAGGCGTGCGGATGTCTGCGCCACGAGGCGCGCCTTGTTCAAGGCTTCCTCGCCGCCGCCAACGACGACTACCACCTCTTCCGACACCCGGAAGAAGGCAGGAAAATCAGCCAGTAAACGCTTTTGCGGTAGAGACACGATGCCATCCTTGAGAGCATTTCCAGCGAAAGTGGATACCGGTTTCGCGTGCGGAAATACGCCTTGTGAAAGTTGGCGCCATTATCCATGGAGAGCGGAAGATTTATAAGAAACGGGCTTGCGCGTGAAAATGACGGCGAGCATCACTTTTTCTCAAAACAGCCGATTGCGGGATTTTAATTTCCCGTAAGGCCGAAAATATATCCTACAATTTTTATAGGGTTTACATAGGCTTATCGGTAATCGCCGCTCGTGAAGAAGGCCGGAACATGTTTAGGCCAACGGCGCGGCAGCACGGCAATCAGGTCGAAACGCAGCGACAGACGGTCATGGTCGGGCTGGCGTTGCAGCCAGAGATCAGCTGCGGCTTCGATGCGATGCATGGCCTGCGGCGTGACGGCGAGATATGCGGCTTCAAGGCTGCTGCGCGCCTTGACCTCGACGATGAGCACCAGATTGCCCCGCCGGGCGATCAGATCGATTTCGCCGAGCCGTGTCCGATAGCGCCGCGCGACAACGCGAAAGCCTTTCAAAAGAAGCACCATCGCCGCAAAGCGTTCGGCGCTGTGTCCGCGAAAGAAAGCGCTGCGCTTTTTCTCGCGGAGGTCTATCATCGCTGATCCGATTTCAGTTGCATAAGGCGCTGATAGAGAACCGATTTCTGCCCGCCGGTCATGCGCGCCGCCTCGCCTGCGGCCTTGGATGGCGGCAGTTCGGCGGCAAGCGACAGAAGCAGCTTGTCGATATCTTCCTCGCTTTGCGGAATGGTGTTGCCTGTCGGCGGACCGACCAGCAGAACCACTTCCCCGCGAATGCGATCCTCGCCGTCAAACTCCGCTGCAAGCTCGCCCAGCGGCGCAGTGCGAATGGTCTCATAGGCCTTGGTCAGTTCGCGGCAGAGCGCGCCCAGACGATCCGGCCCGAACACTTGGGCCATTTCGGCCAGCGTCGCCGCTGTCCGGTTTGGCGATTCATAAAACACCAGCGTTGCGTCGATGCCCTTGAGGCTTTCGAGCTTCGTCTGCTTTTGCCCATGCTTGGATGGAAGAAAGCCGCAGAACATGAAGGCGTCGGTCGGCAGGCCAGAAGCGGCAAGTGCGGCCAGAACGGCAGAAGCGCCCGGAATGGGGACGACGCGAATACCCGCCTCGCGGGCTTCGCCAACCAGACGAAAGCCCGGATCGGAAACGAGCGGCGTACCCGCATCGGACACCAGTGCAACGCTTTTGCCCGCCGACAGTGCGGCAATCAGCTTTTCTCCGGCTTCGGCGGCATTGTGCTCGTGATAGCTGATCGGACGGCGGGAAATGCCGTAGCGGTCGAGGAGAACGCGGGTCACACGCGTATCCTCGCAGGCGAGAACATCGGCTGCGGCGAGCGTTTCGATGCCGCGCAGCGTCATGTCGCCAAGATTACCAATCGGCGTCGAGACGATATAAAGGGCTGGCTCAAGCGGTCGGGCGCGCATCGTCGTGCCGCCCACCACATATTCCCGTCGCCCATCGCCGATGTTCTGGGCGCCTGTTTCTTCCGTCATTCTACGTCCTTCAGTGTCTGAATCAAAAAGCGGCAGGCTGTGGCGAAAATGGTGATTTCGAGAACCGGAGCGCAGCGTACATTAAGGTACGTGAGCACCGGAAGCGCAGAAATTGCCATTTGCAGCCCGGCATGGCGTCTTTTGGATCAGACACTCATGCAGCCAGATCGGCAACCAGCGCATCCAGCACCAATGCACCGTCCGGCGTTGCGCGAATGATGCTGCCACCCATTGGTTCGATCATGCCCTCGGTGATCAGTTTCGCCAGACGCTTCTGGTCAACGCTCTGGCCCGACAGCCGCTTGTAGCGATCCAGATCGATGCCTTCGCGCAGACGAAGCCCCATCATCAGGAACTCGTCGCCCTCTTGCCCGCCATCGAGATATTCTTCCTCGACAATGCCGTGGCCGCGCCGTTCAACGTGATCGAGCCAGGTTTCCGGATGTTTTTCGGTCATCGTCACCGTGCGCACATCGTTTTCCACGAAACGCCCATGCGCGCCGGGGCCAATGCCGACATATTGCCCATAGCGCCAATAGACCAGATTGTGCTGCGACTCGCGCCCCGGCACCGCATGATTGGAAATCTCATAGGCCGGGAGACCATGCTCCGCCGTCACCCGTTGCGTTTCTTCATAAAGCGCTGCGGCGTGATCCGGCTCCGGCGTGGTCAGCTTTCCGGCCTTCCAGAGATTGTAGAACTGTGTGCCTTCCTCGATAGTCAGCTGATAGAGCGAGAGGTGATCGGCAGCCAGTCCGATTGCCTCCTTCAGCTCTTCGCGCCAAGCCTCGATGCTCTGGTTCGGGCGCGCATAGATCAAATCGAAGGAGAGGCGCGGGAAAATCTCACGCGCCAAGCGGATAGCCGCCTTGGCTTCCTCGACCGAATGCATGCGCCCGAGACGGCGCAGATCTGGATCGTTCAGAGCCTGAATGCCGAGCGACACGCGATTGACGCCTGCCGCGCGATAGCCGCGAAAACGGTCGGCCTCCACACTGGTCGGATTGGCTTCCAGCGTCACTTCAATGTCGGGCGCGACAGACCAATGCGACGCAATATTATCGAGCAGAGCGCCCACCGTTTCGGGCTGCATCAGCGAGGGCGTGCCGCCGCCCAGAAAAATGCTGGTGACGGTGCGCGGGCCGGTGCGCTCGCGCAGCGTTTCCATCTCGCGCCGGAACGCTTCGGAAAACCGCGCCTGATCCACCGGCTTGTGGCGGACGTGGCTGTTGAAATCGCAATAAGGGCATTTGGCCAGACAGAACGGCCAGTGCACATAAACGCCGAACGCGGTTTCCCCATTCGCACGCGCGATGGGAATCGTGCTCACGCCGTCCGCTAACGCCTGTGAAGAGGGAAACAGCCTGTTCATTCTGCTGGCGCCGATACCACGTTGAGCGCCTTTTCGGCAAAAAGCTTGAAGGCGCGGGCGCGGTGCGACAGGGCGTCCGCGTCGCCGGGCTTCCAGCCGTGCTTCTCGTCGGCGGTCATTTCGCCAAAGGTTTTTTCATGGCCGTCCGGCAGGAACACCGGATCATAGCCGAAGCCGGTCGTGCCGCGGGGTGGCCAGATCAGCACGCCTTCCACTTCGCCGCGGAAATATTCCGCTTCGCCATCCGGCCACGCAAGACAGATGACGGAGACAAAACGCGCGCCGCGCTTGTCTGCAGTCGTCGCGCCCTTTTTCTGCAAAAGATCTTCGACCTTGCGCATCGCCATGTTGAAATCGCGCGTGCCGTCTTCGGTCTCGGCCCAATTGGCCGTGTAGACGCCAGGCTCGCCGTCCAGCGCATCGACCATCAGGCCGGAATCGTCGGACAATGCGGGCAAGCCGGTGGCTTCTGCCGCTGCAAGCGCCTTGATATAGGCGTTTTCCTCAAACGTGGTGCCGGTCTCGTCCGGCTCCGGCAGGCCCAGTGCCGCGACCGAGCTGACATCGAAGCCGAACGGGCCGATCAGCCCGTCGAATTCCTTCAGCTTGCCTGCATTGTGCGAGGCGACAATCAGCTTGCCCTTTTCCAGCGTTCTCATTTTCAGTTCCACAGTTTAGGTTCGGCAATCTCCAGCGAATTGCCGGATGGATCGCGGAAATAAATCGAATGTGCGCCATTGGGCCAATCGAAATCGGCCTCGATGGCGACGCCATGCTTTTCCAGATGTTTCCGCCAGCCCTCGATCTCGGTACGGCTTGCGGCAAAACATACATGACCCGGCCCCGTCGTGCCATGCGGCGGCACAGGCAGATGGCCGGGCAAAGGCGGCTTCAACGTTTCTTCCGCCTTGAAGAGCAGCAAAATGCCCTCACCACAGCGGAAGAAGGCGTTGCGCTCGCTGAGCTGGCCCACCGGCTCCAGCCCCATCGTGTTGCGATAGAATTCTACCGCCTCGGCGACGTCGCGAACATAGAGTGCCGTTTCAAGAATACGTGCAGCGCGCATGGATTTCCCTTCGGTTGCGACGCATCCGATACGGTATGCGGTTCAGTGAGATTCCGGTTATGGCGAGCCGAAAATGATGGTCTTTAAGACCCGGCGCGGAGTGTACTTAAAGTACATGAGCACCGGAAGCGAAAAAGACCGCCATTTGCAGGCCGCCAGAGCCGGAATAACGCGAACCGTCAGGCTACAGCCATCTTCTGCAGGGAGACAAGACGATCGACGCCGCTGCGTGCGAGCTTCATCAGGTTCAGGAATTCTTCTTCCGAGAAAGGCGTGCCTTCGGCGGTGCCCTGAATTTCAACAATGCCGCCGGTGCCGGTCATGACGAAATTGCTGTCGGTCTGGGCGACGGAATCTTCCGCATAGTCCAGATCGAGAACAGGAGCGCCTTCATAGATGCCGCAGGAAATGGCGGCGACATGGTCCTTCAAAACCTTCTCGACCCGCACCATCTGGCGCGCTTCCATCCAGCGCAGGCATTCATGCAGGGCCACCCAGCCGCCGGTGATGGCTGCCGTGCGCGTGCCGCCATCGGCCTGAATGACATCGCAGTCCACCGTGATCTGCACTTCGCCAAGCGCCTGCATGTCCAAGACGGCGCGCAAGGATCGTCCGATCAGACGCTGGATTTCCTGCGTGCGTCCGCCCTGCTTGCCAGTGGCGGCTTCACGGCGCATGCGGTCGCCGGTCGAACGCGGCAGCATGCCGTATTCAGCCGTGACCCAGCCCTTGCCGGTGTTGCGCATCCAGCCCGGCACTTTTTCTTCAAGGCTTGCCGTGCACAGAACATGGGTGTCGCCGAATTTGACCAGGCAGGAGCCTTCCGCATGTTTGGAGATGCCGCGCTCGAAAGAAACGGCGCGCATTTCGTCGGCAGCACGCTTGGATGGACGCATATAGTAAATTCCTTGATCGGTTTTTGAGCTTCAAAGTTTTCCGTGCGGCTTTTTAGGCCCGACGGACGCAAATAGAAAGGCATTTCACATCGGTCCGCAGCCAAAGATATGTTGAGAGGATTGCCAGTGTGAGGCTAAAGCCTTTGACGCTTCGCGCAGCGACCTTATATTTAGGGCAAGCAATCAACAGGTTCGCCGCTCTATCATGATGAAATCGCCTGAACATCAGCTTTTGAATTCGCTCGACCAGCGGTCGCGCGAAATTTTCCGGCTGGTCGTCGAGAGCTATCTCAACGATGGTGACCCGGTCGGATCGCGCAATCTGTCCCGCCTGCTGCCGCATTCGCTCTCACCCGCCACCATTCGCAATGTGATGAGCGATCTGGAGCATCTGGGCCTGATCTATGCGCCGCATGTGTCGGCGGGTCGTCTGCCGACGCAGATTGGCCTGCGCTTTTTTGTCGACGCCTTTCTGGAAGTCGGCGATCTGCCGCCGGAAGAACGCTCGTCGATTGACGCGCAGGTGCGCGCCGCCGGAAACAGCAATTCGGTGGAAAGCGTGCTGACAGAGGCAAGCCAGGTCCTGTCGGGCCTGTCGCGCGGCGCGGGCCTCGTACTCGCCGCCAAGACGGAAGGCGCGCTGAAACATATCGAATTCGTGCGGCTTGAGCCGACCCGCGCGCTTGCCGTGCTCGTGATGCAGAATGGCGACGTGGAAAACCGCGTCATCAATCTGCCGGTCGGCATCAGCGCATCGCAACTGGTCGAAGCCTCGAATTTCCTCAACGCCCATATTCACGGCCACACACTTTCCGAAGCCAAGGCCGAGCTGAAGGTGCTGATGGAGGAAACCCGTCAGGAACTGGACCAGCTTTCGCAGGAACTTGTCGAACAGGGCCTCGCGGTCTGGGGCGGCACCGGCTCCGACCAGCCGTCGCGGCTGATTGTGCGCGGCCGCGCCAATCTGCTGGAAAACATTCACGCCCAGGAAGATATCGAACGCCTGCGCCATCTCTTCGACGATCTGGAAACCAAGGACGGCATGGTGCAGCTTCTGGATCTGGCCGAAACAGGTTCAGGCGTGCGCATTTTTATCGGCTCGGAAAACAAGCTGTTTTCGCTGTCCGGCTCGTCACTGGTGGTCGCGCCCTATCGCGACAGCGAACAGCGGGTCATCGGGGCGCTTGGCGTCATCGGCCCGACCCGGCTTAATTATGCGCGTATCGTTCCGATGGTGGACTATACGGCGCAGATCGTGTCTAGACTTTTGCGGTGATGTGTCAATCTTACCGGGTCAGCGGAAATTAAGCCTTGATTTTAATGGCATGAAACTCGATATCCGCCCCAGACGATATTCAAGACGGAAGAAGCACTATGTCTGACGAAAAGAACAAAACCGAGAACCCCGATCTTGAGCAGCGCGACATCAACAATCCACGGGATCGTGAGGCGCTGAACCGGGCTGCCGCCGATTTCCTGAAAGCGCGCAAGGCGGAAGCCAGCGCCGAGGTTGCGGAAGACGAAGCGGAAAACACTGCCGACGAAACCGCCAACCGGATTCTCGCGCTCGAAGCCGATAATAAGGAACTCAAGGATCAGGTTCTGCGGGTTGCCGCCGAAATGGAAAACCTGCGCAAGCGCACCCAGCGCGACGTGCAGGATGCCCGCACCTATGCGGTGACCAATTTCGCCCGCGACATGCTGTCGGTTTCAGACAATCTGCGCCGCGCGATCGAGACCATTCCGGTGGACGCGCTGGAAACCGACGCCAGCCTGAAGTCGCTGGCCGAAGGCGTGGAAATGACCGAACGCGCCATGCTGCAGGCGCTGGAACGCCACGGCGTCACCAAGCTTGATCCGGAAGGCCAGAAGTTCGATCCGAACTTCCATCAGGCCATGTTCGAAGTGCCGAACCCGGATCTGCCGAACAACACCGTCGTGCAGGTCGTGCAGGCCGGTTACGCCATTGGCGACCGGGTGTTGCGCCCGGCCATGGTCGGCGTTTCCAAGGGCGGTCCGAAGGCTGCCGCCGAGAATGGCGGCGCAGAGGCCAACAGCTGAGAGGCTGATCGGAATGAGATGACAAAGAGAGCGGCGGCCCACCCGCCGCTTTTTTGTATCCGCTGAACTGCGATCATACAGGCATATTGCCAACGCGCGCAGAGCAATGGAAAATCGCGTCACATATCTTACTGGGGGGGAGCCCGCGTGACCATCGTACAGTTTCTGAACTTTGCGGGTGTTTTCGTCTTCGCGGCAACCGGAGCGCTTGCTGCCTCGCGGCGACAGCTCGACATTATGGGCTTCATCTTTCTTGCCAATATCACCGGCATCGGCGGCGGAACGCTGCGCGATCTGATGCTGAGCACGCCGGTTTTCTGGGTTCAGGAACCGATCTATCTGCTCGCGGGCACGCTGGCCGCCTTCGCGGTCTATTTCACCGCCCATATGGTGGAATCACGCTATCGCGTGCTGCTCTGGCTCGATGCCATCGGCATGTCGGCCTATACGGTCATGGGCGCAGCCAAGGGACTTGCGCTCGGCGTCAGCGCGCCGGTGGCCATCGTCACAGGCATTTTCACCGCCACGCTCGGCGGCATCCTGCGCGATATGGTGGCGGGAGAGCCATCCGTGATCATGCGACGAGAAATCTACATCACGGCGGCGCTGGCTGGTGCCTGCCTCTATGTCGGGCTGGCGCGCCTTGATGTCGACCCGTTCTATTCGGCAGTGGTCGCAGCGCTGACCAGTTTTACCGTGCGCGGCGGGGCGCTTTATTTCGGCTGGAACCTGCCGGTTTATAAAAGCCGTCCCGGCCGCACAGAAGAAGAACTCCAGCGCGACCGGATCATTCGGTCCGAATAGAGACCAGCACTACAGTTGCAAATTCGTCAGGCCGTGGCGAAACGAGTGATTTTCGAGCACCGGAGCGGAGCGTACTTTTGGGTACGTGAGCACCGGCGCGCAGGAAATTGCTCGTTGCAGCCCGGCATGGCGAAGAATGAAACTGTAGTGCTAGATCAGGCCAGCCTGACTTGCAGCAGCCTCAAGGCTGAGCAGCGGACGCGGGCCCATCTGCTGGATGATGAGACCGGCGGCAAGCGAGCCGAGCCGTGCGCAATCTTCCAGCGAGCGGTCTTTGGTATAGCCATAGAGGAAACCCGCCGCATAAAGATCGCCCGCGCCGGTCGTATCAACCAGTTCTTCGATCTCGATGGCAGGAACGGTCAGCGTCTGGTCGGGCGTCACGATGACTGCGCCCTTTTCCGAGCGCGTGATGATCGACAATTTGCAATCCATACGCATCAGGGCAATCGCAGTTTCGAGCGATTTGGTCTGGTAGAGCGACAGGGCCTCGTCTTCATTGGCGAAAACGATATCGACCGTGCGCTGGCGCATCAGATCGAGAAACTCGTCGCGATACCGGTCCACACAGAAGGGATCGGAAAGCGTCATGGCCATTTCACGGCCCGCTTCGTGCGCGATCTTCGAAGCCATGACGATTGCTTCCTTGGCGCGCGGTGGATCCCACAGATAGCCTTCGAAATAGGTGACCTTGGCGTCGGCGACCTTGGAGGTCTCGACATCTTCCGGTCCAAGCTCGACGCAGGCGCCAAGATAGGTATTCATCGAGCGTTCGCCATCCGGCGTCACGAAAATCATCGAACGTGCCGTCGGCGAGCCCTTTTCGAGCGGGCGTGTATCGAAGGCCACGCCCTGCGCGCGGATGTCATGGGCGAAAACACGTCCGAGATGGTCGGTCGCCACCTTGCCGAAAAAGGCGGACCGTCCGCCGAGGCTGGCGACACCTGCCGCCGTATTGCCCGCGCTGCCGCCCGACATTTCGGTCGCCGGACCTGCAATGCGGCTATAAAGCAATTCTGCACGATCGGCATCGATCAGGTTCATTGCGCCTTTGACGATACCGTTGGTTTCGAGAAATGCGTCGTCCGTACGCGAGAGAATATCGACAATGGCATTGCCGATGCAAAGAACGTCGAATGTGGCCATGAGCGCGAGAAGCTCCCCTTATTTCAGTTCTCCAGCCTGCCCTCGATTGGGCAGGAGGAGGCTTTGGCGCCAGCTACGTATCCTGTAATTGATACGTTGTTCCAGATATTCGGGTGCGGGTTTAGCCTTTTGCTCTCTCTTTGGCTACCCCGCCGCGTTGCCGGGATGTGGGTAGTCCGGCTTGCGCGGCCCCATGGCCGTACCTATTTTCAATTCGTCCACAGCCCAAACAGGCGCAAAACGGAAAAAGAATGATCATAGACGCTGCCCTGAAAGCCCTCTCTCGCCTGCTGACGCCGGAGTTTCGCTCGGTTTTCTGGAAAACGCTGGGGCTGACGCTTTTGCTGCTCGCCGGTCTCTGGGTCGGCATTCGTCAAATCTTTTTTATCTATGCCTGGCCGTGGATGGAGCAATTGCTGCCCGGCATGCCTGCTTGGGCAGGCTGGCTCGGAATTGTTGCGGCCATTGCCGCAGGACTGGGACTTGCGCTCGTTCTGGCGCTGATGATCGCGCCAGTGACGGCGCTTGTGGCCGGTCTTTTCCTCGATGACGTTGCCGAAGTGGTCGAGCGCACGGATTATCCGAACGACCCGGCTGGCAACGCCCTGCCGCTTGGACGCTCCATCGTGACCTCGCTGAAATTCCTCGGCGTGGTGATCCTCGGCAATCTTCTGGCTCTCGCCCTACTCTTCGTGCCCGGCATCAACCTGATCGCCTTCTTCGTCATCAACGCCTATCTGCTCGGACGCGAATTTTTCGAATTCGCGGCCATGCGCTATCGCAGCGAAGCGGAAGCCAGGGCGCTCCGCTCGCATTATGGCGTGACGGTCTTTCTGGCGGGCCTGCTGATTGCCGGTTTCATGGCCATTCCGCTGGTCAATCTTCTGACCCCGCTTTTTGCGGCAACCATGATGGTGCATCTGCACAAGGCCATATCGCAGCGCGAGGCTAAAACTTACGCCTGAGGCGGCAGCGGCACCAGCGCGGCTGGCACATCGCAGGTCTTTTCCGGCGACTTGCAGATATCGGCGATGACGCAGTGTTCGCATTCCGGCCTGCGCGCCTTGCAGGTATAGCGCCCGTGCAGGATCAGCCAGTGATGGGCGTGCAGCATATATTCCGCCGGAATCACCCGCACCAATATCGCCTCGACCGCTTCCGGCGTCTTGCCCGGCGCCAGGCCGATCCGGTTGCCGATGCGCAATATATGCGTGTCCACCGCCATCGTCGGCTGGCCGAACGACATATTGAGCACGACATTGGCCGTCTTGCGTCCGACGCCCGGCAGCTTGACCAACGCGTCGCGGTCGCCCGGCACCTCACCGCCATAGTCACGGATCAGCGCTTCCGACAGCAGAATGACATTCTTCGCCTTGTTGCGCCAAAGGCCAATGGTGCGAATGTAGTTGCCGACCTTTTCCTCACCCAGCGCCAACATTTTCTGCGGCGTATCGGCGACGGCAAAAAGACCGCGTGTGGCCTTATTGACGCCCGCATCGGTTGCCTGCGCCGACAGAACCACCGCCACCAGCAGGGTGAAGGCGTTCACATGTTCCAGTTCGCCCTTCGGTTCCGGGCGCTGCACGGAGAAGCGACGAAAGATTTCATGTATCTCGTCAGCCGTATAGAGCGTACCGGCCACGCGGCGCGGACGCCTTGCCGGGGGGCTGCCGGAAACACTCACGGGCAATTTGATTTTGGCCTTTTGCATTCTGTCTCTATACTGAGGTCTGTTCCTGGAAGACAACCCGCAGCTTGACGCAGGCGGGTTCAAAGGCTCAGACACCCATGCACCATCCAGACGGCGCGGAACCGGACAGGTTCGAGACCCCCATTTTCGAAGCCTTGCTGACGCCCTACCGCTCGCTGGGGCGAACGGGCTTCACCGTACTGATGACAGCGCTCATCGCCTGCTGGATGTTTGTCGGCATTCTGTTCTGGTCTATCGGCGCATGGCCCATTTTCGGTTTTTTCGGTCTCGACGTGCTGCTGATTTATCTGGCATTTCGCTGGAATTACCGCTCTGCCCGGGCACGCGAAGAGATTTCCGTTTCGCGAGCAGCCCTGCATATTCGCCAATATGCCCCTTCCGGCAAAATGACGGCCCATCGGTTCAACCCGTTCTGGACACGCTTTCGCGTGGCGCGAAAGCCGGATATCGGCATTACGGATATGCGTGTTGAAAGCCGCGACAAGCACGTCGCCATCGGTAGTTTTCTGAACCCCGACGATCGCGAGAACTTCGCCACCGCCTTTCGCGCAGCTCTGGCCGAGGCACGCCGGTAGAGCACATTTCAGTATATGCTAAGTTTGACACTATCCGCCCCGCAACAGTGGCGGGTATCGCCCGCCCCATCGTCGTTTTACGATATGACGAAGGGGGATTCCGGCATTGGCCCTTGAAGTCGGGCTTTTCACAAGCCATATCAGTTAGCGAAGAGAGCGCCGAACGGGTTCTCTTCATAACGGTCGCTTCTCATCAAGGACTGATGCAATGACAAGAATGACACCGTTTTCGAGCCCTCTCCTGCTCGGATTCGACACGATGGAAAAGACGCTCGAACGGATTGCAAAATCCGGCGATGGCTACCCGCCCTATAATATCGAACGCCTGCGCGGTGAAACAGGCTCTGAGCGCTTGCGCATCACGCTTGCCGTGGCAGGTTTTGCCACCGACGATCTTGAGGTCATGACGGAAGACAACCAGCTTGTCATCCGCGGACGACAGACCGACGACACGGAACGCGAATATCTGCCCCGCGGCATCGCGGCCCGCCAGTTTCAACGTGTGTTCGTGCTGGCCGATGGTATGCGGGTGCTGGGTTGCGAGTTGAAAAACGGGCTTCTCTCCGTCGATCTCGACCGACCGGAACCGGAACGGCTGATCAAGAAAATCAACATAGCTGTGAAAGACTGAAAAACGTTCAGGTTTCGTTCAGTCATTAAGGCTATGATAACTATCGTGAAGCTCTGGTGCGGCATAGCCGTGAATGGTGTGCCGCTCAAATGGAGGCTAAGACCATGAACAGACAGGTTCTCACCGAAAATGAATTCGCTCATCTGGGCGAAGGTGAAATTGCCTACGTGCGCAAGATTCGCTCGGACGATCTTGCACGCAGCTTCCCTGCCCTCCCACCCATCGAGCCGGGCCTTGAGCTCTGGGCTCTCTTCGGCGCAAGCGGCGAGCCTATCGTGCTCTCCGATGTTCGCGCCACGGCGTTGCAAGGCGCGCACGAACACGAATTACGCACAGTACTGCTTAATTAAGATGGCAGCCTGCTGGATACGCAACGATAGCGGCTCACGCTATGCAGAGCCGCTATCATCAACAACGCTCCGTTACTGCTTATTTTGGCTTTATAACGTCAGCTTGGCACAATATCGTTCGCTGACTGACACAATTACGGTTGGCTTCTGATAATCTATTAGAGTGTTTCGCGTCACAATATTTTACTGCCGCGTCGTAACACTTCTTAAATTCTTCAGCATGCGCAGCATTTGAAACAGTGATAAATGCAATCAATGCGAAAATTATTCTCTTCAATTTATTCTTCCTCATTATAGTGATAATTAAAATTATTCGCCAAATCCCGGGCAAAGCTTCATATTTTCTTCCAGACAATCGTAATAGGCAGCATTGAACCCTTTGGAATCATTCCCGTGCTGGGCGGTACACGTGTTTCTGACCCGATCAATACACTGCTGTCTGGCTTCCTCAACCAAAGCTGAACCGGAAAAATCTTCATAATAATCAATACTGAAACATATTTCTTCAATCTACTTTCTATCTGTATGAATCTTACAAAACTCTTCTACATGAATGCCATCGTTTGCATAATCCATATATTATGTGAGCCTAATGATACGAGGCGGCAGGGCTGAAACAGAAAAAGCCGCCCCTCCGATAGAGAGACGGCTTCACCAAAATAAAATTCAAAGCGCCGGTACAACAATCCGGCGCTTTTAACTCAGGCGGCGTTGGACGCCGGCTGGGCTGTCAAAAATGAATAGAGCGCCTGTGCATCATGGGTGCCTCGCAGCTTGGCGACCATATCCGGGTCGCGAAGCATACGCGCAATGCGCGACAAGGCTTTCAGATGATCGGCCCCGGCATTTTCCGGAGCCAACAGCAGGAAAACGAGATCGACAGGCTGATCGTCCAGCGCCTCGAAATCAACCGGCGTTTCAAGGCGCGCGAAGATGCCGGCAATCTTGCCGATATTCGCCAGCTTGCCGTGCGGGATAGCCACACCGCTGCCCACCCCGGTCGAACCGAGGCGCTCACGCTGGAGAATTGTTTCGAAAACTTCACGCTCAGGGAGACCGGTCAGTTCCGCAGCCTTTTCAGACAAAATCTGCAAAAGCTGCTTTTTGGAGCTGGCTTTCAGCGCGGGGATAATCGCCCCCGGCTGAATCAGATCACTAAGATCCATTCTCTCCGTTCCTTCTTCAATCAGGCCGTTTTCGGCCCGGTTTTGGGAAGCGCACGCATTACCCACGAATGGGCCCGCCCTTCACCAGCGGTTACGCATAACGTGCGCTTCGGGTTTGCCGTCAGACGCGAGGCGCGGCCTGGCGGGTAACCGCCGATGGGTCAACCCAGCCGATATTGCCGTCCGCTCGACGGTAGACGATGTTTACTTCATCATTACCCGCATTCCGGAACACCAGAACCGGATTTTCAATCAGTTCAAGCTCGACCACCGCCGAAGCCACCGACATGGTGCGCAGGGCGACGGACGTTTCCGCCACAATGGTTGGCGCATAATCGGCCGGAAGCTCCTCCTCTTCCTCCGGCAGCGGTGCCATAACACGATATGCTACGTCGTCATAGATCGCATTTGGCTGGGTCGCCGTACGCGATTTCAGACGGCGCTTGTAGCGCCTAAGGCGGGTTTCGATCTTGTCCGCTGCCGCATCAAAAGCCAGCTGCGGATCCTGCGCATCGCCAGTGCTTTGTAGCGTCGCACCACTATCGAGGTGCAATGTACAATCCGCACTGAACCGTGAACCGGACTTCGTGACCGTTACCTGCCCGGAAAAGCCATGATCGAAATATTTGCCGACCGTTTCATTCACCCGATCTACGATCCGGGTCGTGAAAGCTTCACCGACGTCCATATGCTTTCCAGATACACGCAGAGTCATTGGCACACCTCATTTGCGTTACACCACAGGGCTCAGTCTAATCACAAGGCAAGCGAAGCGCAAAGCGAACCGTCATCAAAGATGGCTTTCATCCTACGGGTTTTTCGGCCTTGATCCGGCTTGCCGGTTAGAGCCTTGAAACACCTTCAAAATCCACGCCTTTCCGATCAAAAACCGGTCAAACGACACCTCGAACATCTCTTGTCTTATGCAACGCCCCAAACGCGTGATCGTTGCCCTTTCTGCTAAACTGCCTTTCCTTTAAGCAATCGGACATCCGCTAACTCTTTCAGAAAAAGCCGATGCATATTTTGTGCCACATACGCGTAGACCCGCAAAACCGGACTATTCCGGCATTTTCGGGCCAGCGTCGCAACGCGAGCGGGGCTTCTATTGATTGAAACGGTGCTTGTCAATTGGTCCTCCTGCCAGTAGGCAAACCCGCAGCGCTGCCGGTTCTCACGATCATCATCGATTTTTTCTGATCGTGCGGTGCTTCAAGTTCAAAATTTCAGAGCATTCTCTTGGGGCTTGAACTGGTCGAAAACGCTCTGGAGGTACAATCGTCTATTCCAGACCACCCGGAACCGGTGGTTTAAGCAGTTGTTTTGACACGCATCTCGTCCGAAAACCGTTTCGCGTTCCGGGATGCGTTCTAAGAAACAGAAAGCTTGGCTTTCTTCTCACGCCTGCGCTGAACCGATGAAGCAATATTCATCGATTCCCGATATTTTGCGACCGTTCTGCGCGCAATATCCACACCGTCTTTCTTCAACGCATCAACAATTGCATCGTCGGACAGCACATCATCGGGCTTTTCGGCGTCGATCATCTGGCGGATACGGTGCCGAACGCTTTCAGAAGAATGGGCGTCACCGCCTTCTGAAGAGGCGATCGAGGCCGTGAAGAAATAGCGCAGTTCGAACACGCCGCGCGGGGTTTCCATGAACTTGTTGGCGGTCACGCGGCTGATGGTGGATTCATGCATGCCCACCGCATCGGCAACCATGCGCAGGTTCAAGGGCTTCAAGTGGGTGACGCCGTGGCGCAGAAACCCGTCCTGCTGGCGAACGATTTCCTGCGTCACCTTCAAAATGGTCCGCGCACGCTGATCAAGGCTGCGCACCAGCCAGCTTGCCGTCTGCATACAATCGGCCAGAAAGGTCTTTTCCTCGGCCTTCACGGAAGCGCTGACTTCCGCATAATATTCATTGTTGACGATAAGCCGCGGCATAGCCGCCGGGTTAAGCTCAATCGCCCAGCCGCCGTCACGCGAAGGCGTCACCACCGCATCGGGCACAATGGCATCCGCCACCGCAACTTCGAATAAAGCGCCGGGTTTCGGATCCAGCGTGCGGATCTCGGACAGCATGTCGAGAATATCGGCCTGATCGACTCCGCAGAGTTTCTTCAGCGTGGCGAAATCGCGCCGCGCCAGCAGGTCGAGATTGTCCACCAGCGCCGCCATGGCCGGATCGAAACGGTCTTTCAAGCGCAGCTGAATCGCAAGGCACTCACGCAGATCGCGCGCAAAAATGCCAGGCGGATCAAAGCTTTGCAGGATCGCCAGCACCCGCTCCACCTCTGCGGTCTCGACGCCCAGGTTTTGCGCCAGCCCGATAATATCACCACGCAGATAGCCGCTTTCGTCCAGCGCATCCGCGAGAGCCATGGCGATGAAACGGTCGGCGGTTTTCGGGAAAGTCAGGGCAATCTGCTCGCCCACAAAGTCAGCCAGCGACACCCGGCTTGCGGTCACCTGATCAAGATCATATCCGCCGCCACTGCCACTATAGGCGTCGAGCGACGACGATTTCCACTGAGCGGCAAGGTCGGGATTGATCTCGTCATAGCGCCCCGGATCATCGGGAAAAATGTTTTCCAGTGAGCTGTCGAAGGTCGATGAGAGATTTTCAGCTGCGTCCGGCGCATCGGTCTTGAACCAGTCCGCCTGCGCCTCATCGAAGGCCCCATCATTCGCGGAGCGATCCTCCGCCCCATCATCACTTGCGGCAGAACGGTCATCATCCCGCGCCGCGTCAGCGCCGGAAAAATCATCATTTGCTGCCTCTATTCTGTCCAGCAGCGGATTTTTTTCGATTTCCAGATCGAGAAAATGTTCAAGCTCAAGATGCGTCATCTGCAGCAGTTTGATCGACTGCATCAGCTGAGGCGTCATCACCAGCGATTGTGACTGACGAAAATCAAGCTTGGGCGACAGAGCCATGCGACGCGTTAATTCCCCCTGCGAACCATTGGTCGACCGAACCCTGAGCCGCTATTTTCAACCAATCTTTCTGACCGGTGCTTCCTCCTGATCAAAACTGGTATGAACCTTGCTTGTCAATTCAGAATGTGCAGTTTTGGGACAAAAGAGGAAAATAGTCGCAAGTTTGCGGTGTATTTTAGAGAAATCGTATAGTAGCCAGCGCAAATAAACCCGAAAGACGAGGCTTTCGGGCCTTGTTATTTTAGCATGTAGAAAATTCAGAGCGTGAACTGATCGCCGAGATAGAGACGGCGCACATCCGGATTGGCGACGATCTCGGCCGGGCGGCCATGCGTCAGCACCTGACCGGCGTGAATAATATAGGCGCGATCAATCAGACCGAGCGTTTCACGCACATTATGGTCGGTGATCAGAACGCCGATGCCGCGACTGGTAAGATGACGCACGAGCTGCTGAATATCCGAGACCGCAATGGGATCGACGCCCGCGAAAGGCTCATCGAGCAGCATGAAGTTCGGGCGCGAGGCCAGCGCGCGCGCAATTTCCAGACGACGGCGTTCACCGCCCGAAAGCGAGATGGCAGGCGCCTTGCGCAGATGCGCGATGTGAAATTCTTCCAGCAGCGCGTCGAGTTCGGAAGCGCGCTTCTTGCGATCCTTTTCGACCACTTCCAGCACAGCCTTGATATTGTTCTCGACCGAAAGGCCGCGGAAAATGGACGCCTCCTGCGGCAGATAGCCGATACCGAGACGCGAGCGGCGATACATCGGCATGGATGTGACGTCGAAACCGTCAATCTCGATGGAACCGGCATCGGCTGGCACCAGACCTGTCACCATGTAGAAACAGGTCGTCTTGCCAGCACCGTTGGGACCGAGGATGCCAACCGCCTCGCCAGCGCGCACGCCGAATGAAACGCCATTGACGACCTGGCGACCGCGATAGCTCTTGCTAAGACCGCGCGCGACCAGCGTGCCCTTCAGGCGCGCGGTCTTGCCCGGCTGCGCAGGCATGGTCCCATGGGGTTCACCCGAAGCGTCGACACTCTCGGCAACCGTCTGCGGCTCGCCGGCTTTCTTGTTCCAGAACAATCCCACACGTGCTCCGGTCAGTTCTGCTTGGGCGCGGCACCGCCCTGCTGTTGATCCTTCGGCGCCATGATGATCGACACCCGGCCCTTGCTGTTCGGGCCGCTTTTGCAGCTTTCGACATTGGCGCGGCCCGTATCGAGATGCGCCGTCAGCTTGCAGCCGGTGACGACATTGTCGCCATCCGTCAGAACGACCTTCGAACCTTCGAGGGTCATGATCTGATTTTTTGCATCGTAACGTCCGGTATCGCCGGTTGCGACCTGCGTGCCGGACTTCAGGTAAACCTTGCCGGAAATGTCGATGTGATCGATGCTCGACGAATCAAGACCGCCGACACCAGCGCTGGCCGGTTCCTTCGGGGCTTCGCCGTCTTTGGCCGCCTTGTTGTAATAGACAGTCATCAGACCCGCCTTCAACAACGCGTCGCCCTGCGAAACGGAAACATTGCCCGTGAAAACTGCAACGCCTTCCTTGTCGCGCATTTCCAGCTTGTCGGCGTCGATCTTGACCGGCGCCTTGCTGTTGGAAAGCTTGAGCCCGTTGACTGCGCCGCCTGCAGCTTCCTGCGCGGAAGCGGCAAAAGGAGCGGCAACAATGCCAAGCGCCAGAACTGCGAATCCTGCCCGCATCGTGCGAGCCATAGTGCCCTTGATCATCTTGCCCGTCTCACGTTTCATAAATCTTCAGTCCCCCGAATACAGGCGTCCATGTTTGGAACAGCCTGCGTCCAGATGCAACATTAAGCACTTTGCCGCCAAATGGGAACATAAGGCTTTGCAAAATGCGTACAAAAACAAATGCGCGCTATGCCAAACGATATGGCTGAGCGCTTGATATGCCGTTCTTGTGCGGCCGGTCAGGGCGCCTTGTTTCCCGAAATCACGCTGCCGTCAACGGTCATCTGAACGCGGTTCTCAAAAATCAAAACCTTGCCGTTGTCCTTTACCTGCATGCTGTCGGCCAGAATATGCGTATTTCCACTGCGAATATCGACCGGTTTGTCGGTTGTGATCTGTCCGCTCTTCAGATTGACATCTGCCGAGTGCATCACCGCACGCAAACCTTCGTTTGTGGTTACGATAAAGTCCTTATCAAGTTGCAAACGACCATTGGCATTATCGTAAATGCCGGATGCCGCCTCGACCTTGGCCACGCCATGCTCACCGACCGGCAGTTCCGCCTGAATGCCTTCCAGCGTGATGACGCCGCTATTGTTGGCATCCTGCGTCGCCTTGGAAGCGGTCATCGAATAAGGCTTGTTGTCCTTGGTGTAACCATTCAAATGCGGGCTCGACATGACGAGCTTGCCGTTTTCGCCGCCCGTATTCATCTCGACCTTGATCGGGGTCGCTGGCGTTGCCAGAAACGTATACCAGGAAAACACCGCTGCAAGCGCGATTGCTGCAACCGGCAGGGCGGTTTTCAGCACCCGCACGCGAACCGAATGGCGCTGCGCGGCATGAAAAAGCGACTCAGCTTTCTGGGACGCACCGAAACGCACGCCGCCCTTGCCGCGCCCGGAAGGGGCTGCGGTCTGCGCAACAGGGCTGTTGGTGGTGTCGGTAGTCATGACGTCCTTCAGATAATCCACTGTACTCAATACGAGAAACTTTCGGTCAACAGACAGGCGCGCGCCCGATGTAAGGTCCATTCCCTGCGATCAATAGGCGCTTTTCATTTTAATATGGTTTATTTGGGATAATTTGATCCGATGCTCAATAGCAGGAAGACGACACAAAATATCGCACTTGCCCAGAAATGAAAGACAAGCACGTCTATCCAATTGATATTTCAACACAATCAGCACATCTATCTAATAGGTAGAATGCTAATCAACTCTTTGATACCACAAAATGGTCTTGTGTTACAGCGCATCACGAAAGCGCGTAACTTGCAAGGAAGCCCGGTTTTTCGACCAAAGACAGAATCTTTCGTCTCCATGTCATGACAATGCAGGCGTGCAGCACTATCTCTTTGAAATCTGTAGCAAGATCGAAGCTCTTGCCGCCCGACGGAATTGGGGGCACAAAGATCTCCAGAGATTTTCAGGATCGCCGTCGAGGCCGGTCATATTGATAAAGACGAATGGATAAACAGAATGGCCCAGGATGCCGAAGCAATAATCGAAAGACGCAAGCTGCGCCGCAAGCTGACTGTCTGGCGCGTGGCTTTTCTGCTTCTGCTCGCCGTTCTTATTGCCGGTTTCGCCTCATGGTCGATGCGCGGCGCGAATTTGACCCAGCCGCATATCGCCAAGGTGCGCATCGAAGGCACGATCTTCGAAAACGAAGAACTTCTAAAGCGCCTCGACCGGATTTCCAAGAACGACGCGGTGAAGGGCGTGATTCTGGTTCTCGATTCGCCGGGCGGCACCACCGTCGGCGGTGAAGCCATCTATGAAGCCGTGCGCAAGATCGCCGAGAAAAAGCCGGTCGTCACGCAGGTTGGCACACTGGCAGCGTCCGCCGGCTATATGATCGCCAGTGCGTCCGACCATATCGTGGCGCGGCAGACCTCCATCGTGGGCTCCATCGGCGTGCTGTTCCAGTATCCCGACCTTTCCAAGCTTCTCGATACGATCGGCGTGAAGGTCGAAACCATCAAATCCGCGCCGCTGAAGGCGGAACCCAATTATTTCAGCCCGGCCAGCGAAGAAGCGAAGGGCATGATCCGCAACATGATCATGGATTCCTATGCATGGTTCGTGGACATTGTGGAAAAGCGCCGCTCCTTCACGCATGAACAGGCGCTGGCATTGGCCAATGGTGCGGTTTTCACAGGCCGCCAGGCGCTGGAAAAGAAACTCATCGACGGGCTTGGCGGCGAAGATGAAGCTGTCGCCTGGCTTGGCACCAAGGGCGTTTCCACCACTTTGCCGCGCCTTGAATGGAAGCCGGTCAGCTCCGAAACGGGTTTTTCGCTGCGCGATCTCATCATTCATGCCGGTGCGCGGCTGATCGGTCTGCCGCAGGAAGCCGATAGTATGCTCAAGGAAATAGCAAAGGATCGCATCTTTCTTGACGGACTTCTCTCGGTTTGGCACGTTGACGGAACGCCAGATGCAAATTCAGCAAACTAACAATGTCCGGCGTTAAGGCCTGACAGCACATAACAGGAAACAGGGGTAAAGCCGTGATCAAATCGGAACTCGTTCAGATTATCGCCAGCCGCAATCCGCATCTCTTTCAGCGCGATGTCGAAAACATCGTCGGCGCGGTTTTCGACGAGATCACCAATGCCCTCGCGGAAGGCAACCGCGTCGAGCTGCGTGGCTTCGGCGCTTTCTCGGTCAAGAACCGCCCGGCCCGCAGCGGCCGCAACCCGCGCACCGGCGAAACGGTGGACGTGGAAGAAAAGTGGGTTCCCTTCTTCAAGACCGGCAAGGAGCTGCGCGACCGTCTCAATGGCGCCGTCTGATAGAAGATCATGCTGGCAAAACGTATTGTCGCAATCGTCATTCTGGTCCCGCTCGCGGTCATTCTGATCGCGCTGTCGGTTGCCAATCGTGCCACCACGATGTTGACGATCGATCCGTTCAATCCGGGCAATCCGGCATTGTCCTACAGCGCGCCGCTGTTCATCTGGCTGTTTGGCGCGCTGCTGGTCGGCGTGGTGATCGGCTCTGCCGTCACTTGGGCGACCCAGGGCAAGCATCGCCGCAGAGCGCGTGATCGCAAGCTGGAAGCGACCCGTCTTCTCGAACGGGCCGAAGCTGCCGAAAGGCGCAACACGTCGGTCGCGAACTCCTGAAACGCCCCCCTCTTCGCAAGCCCGGAAGCGAAACTTCCGGGTTTTCGGGCCCTGAAAAGGCCTGCGCACGGGAAAGAACGTCGTTTTCCCCTTCCACACCGGCCCTGTTTATCCTACCTAGACCGCAATCAGGGTGATTGGAGTTTCGGGTGAAAGCGCCAAAGGGAAAAGGCAAAAAGCCGTCGGGCGGCAAACAGGATCGCGGTTTTGAACGCGCGAAGCATGATGCGCCGCGTCATGAAAGCAAATTCGATTCCGCCAATCCGGGTAAAGGTCAGGCGTTCAAGAAGCCGCGCCCGCAATTTGCCAAGGCAGCACCGAAGCCGGCAGCCGCCGAAGAACGGGAACGTTCCGCCGCGCCGCTGCGCGACATCAAGCCCTATACCGGCCCTCGCCCGGGCGAAAGATTGCCGGTTATCCTCGAAACAGAACCATCCGCCGATTATGCGCTACTCGACAGCGGCAACGGGCTGAAGCTTGAGCAATATGGTCCCTATCGCATCGTTCGCCCGGAAGGTCAGGCGATCTGGCTGCCCAGCCTGCCGCGAAAGGAATGGGATCAGGCCGACGCGGTCTTCACCGGCAATACGGATGAAGAAGGCATCGGACGCTGGGCCTTCCCGAAAGTGCCGCTCGGCGAAACATGGCCGATGCAGCATGACGGCATTTCCTTTCACGGTCGTTTCACCTCGTTCCGCCATGTCGGCGTGTTTCCCGAACAGGCCGCGCACTGGTCTTTCATGGACGGCCTCATTCGCGACGGCGTGAAATCGGGGCGCAGCGTGAAGGTGCTGAACCTGTTCGGCTATACGGGCGTTGCCTCGCTGGTTGCCGCCCGCGCCGGTGCGGAAGTCACCCATGTCGACGCCTCCAAGAAAGCCATTATCTGGGCGCGCGAAAACCAGGAAATGGCGGGACTGTCGGACAAGCCGATCCGCTGGATCTGCGAAGACGCGATGAAATTCGTGGCGCGCGAGGAACGGCGCGGCAGTTTCTACGACATCATCCTGCTCGACCCGCCCGCTTACGGACGCGGCCCGAGTGGCGAAGTCTGGCAACTGTTCGAGCACCTGCCCGCCATGGTCGATACGTGCCGCTCGATCCTGACGCCGAAGCCGCTCGCCGTGATCCTGACCGCCTATTCGATCCGCGCATCCTTCTTCGCCATTCACGAACTGATGCGCGACCGGTTCACCGGCCTTGGCGGCACGGTGGAATCGGGCGAGCTTATCCTGCGTGAGCGTTCTGCTGGGCGCGCGCTTTCCACATCCATGTTCAGCCGCTGGGTAGCCAAATGAGCCGTAACGACGATTTTTCCAGAAACAGCGGTTCGCGCGGTGATCACTCATCGGGGCATTCCAAAGTCGGGCAGGTGAAGGAAGTCACCAGCCTGACCAATCCGATCGTCAAGGATCTGCGCTCGCTGGCGTTGAAGAAATTCCGCGACCAGCAGGGCGTGTTTCTGGCCGAAGGGCTGAAGCTCGTCATCGACGCGCTGGAGCAGGATTGGCGCATCAAGACGCTGGTTTTCGCCAAGTCCGGCAAGGGCAACAAAATGGTCGAGCAGGTTGCCGCCCGCACCTTCGCCAAGGGCGGACTGGTGCTGGAAGTGACCGAAAAGGTGATTGCCGCGATCACCCGCCGCGATAATCCGCAGGTGGTGGTTGGTGTTATCGAACAGCAATATCAGTCGCTGGCAGGCCTCAAGCCGAAGCATAACGATGTCTATATCGCGCTTGACCGCGTGCGCGATCCGGGCAATCTTGGCACCGTCATCCGCACCGCCGATGCGGTCGGGGCGAAAGGCGTCATCCTGATCGGTGACACCACAGACCCCTATTCGCTCGAAACCGTGCGCGCCACCATGGGCTCGGTCTTTTCCGTACCGCTCTACAAGACGACGGAAGCCGATTTCCTCAACTGGCGCAAGGGATTCTCGGGCCTGATCGTCGGTACGCATCTGAAGGGCGCCGTCGATTACCGCACCATTCCCTATGCCAACAAGCCGGTCGTGCTGATGATGGGCAATGAGCAGCAGGGCTTGCCGGACAGCCTCGCCAGTGCATGCGACAAGCTTGCGCGCATTCCGCAGGCCGGCCGCGCCGACTCGCTCAATTTGGCCATCGCCACCGGCGTCATGCTCTATGAAATTCGCCGCGAGGCGCTCACCCTCGACGAAAGGGGTTAGTTATGAAGCGCCACGCGGTTCTGTCCTCGCTTTTCGTCGTCATTCTCACGGTCCTGATCGATCAGGGCGTCAAGCATCTGGTCGAAACCCGTATGGATTACGCCCAGCAGATCGACCTGCTGCCATTCCTCGCGCTGTTTCGCACGCATAATGAAGGCATCGCCTTCTCCATGCTTGCTGGGCTGCACGACTGGGGGCTGGTGGCGATTACCGCCGTGGTCATCGCCTTCGTGCTTTATCTCTGGTGGACCAATGCGCATGACCGCGTCTTTGCGCGCTTTGGCTTTGCGCTGGTGATCGGCGGCGCGATCGGCAATCTGATCGACCGCGTGATGCATGGCTATGTGGTGGATTATATCCTGTTCCACCTGCCGACATGGTCGTTTGCCGTCTTCAATCTTGCCGACACCTTTATCACCATCGGTGCGGCACTGATCATTCTGGAAGAATTTCTTGGCTGGCGGCGCGAACGCGCTGCCCGTTGATAAGCTAACATGACGCCCAATTTGTTGCGAGCAACCGGGTAACTTGATCGTTATCGGGCTTTCGCATAACGTGAAGACTGTAATTTTAAAGACATTTGAAGGGGATAAGCGGCGCCCAGCCGAAATGACACATTGGTGACACGCTTCTGTCATCCTCACGTAGCACTCGCTCTCTAGTACCTCGGCATGCCGCAGTTCATCTGTGCCGACGTCCTACGAATGAGAAAGCCAATTTCACTGCGTAATTCGTGTGAAAAGGTTCAGGAATACGTGAATAGACAAATCAGGAGCGAATCATCATGACAGTACTGCTTGGAATGGGCCAGCAAATCATTGATGATACGGTCATGTCAGGCTTAGAAGCACAACAGGCGCTATTCGCAACCGGTGATGACCCGATCGTTCTCGGACGTATCGGCTCGCTCGAAGTGCGACTTGCAAACTCCCGTGAGGCTATCGAGGCCGCGCAGGAACTTCGGTTCCGCGTGTTCTTCGAGGAAATGGGCGCGCGCAAGGAATCCATTGAGGCCGTGGAGCTTCGCGATGCCGACCGTTTCGACACGATCTGCGATCACCTTCTCGTCTATGATACTGCCCTGCCAGTCCCTGAGCACAAGCAAATCGTCGGCACGTACCGGCTGATGCGCAGCGATCAGGCCGACAAGGCGCTCGGTTTCTATTCGGCGGATGAATATGACGTGCAGCGCCTGGCGCTGTCCCGCCCCAATCTCAAACTGCTCGAACTTGGGCGTTCCTGCGTGAAGGCGGAGTATCGTTCGAAGCGCACAGTCGAACTGCTGTGGCAGGGCGCATGGGCTTATTGCCGTCGTCATTCGATTGACGTCATGTTCGGCTGCGCCTCTTTTCATGGCGCTGTTCCCGCTGCCCATGCGCTTGGCCTGTCGTTCCTGCACCAGAATTGCCGCGCCACGCCGGACTGGGATGTCCGCGCGCTGCCGCATCGCTATCAGCCCATGGACCTGATGCCGAAGGAAGCGATCAACAACAAGGTTGCGCTGTTTTCCATGCCGCCACTGGTCAAGGGTTATCTGCGCCTCGGCGCGATGATCGGCGACGGCGCGGTGATCGATGAGGCTTTCGGCACAACCGATGTGTTCATCATTCTGCCGATCGAGCGCATCTCCAGCCGCTACATCACCTATTATGGCGCTGAAGCGAACCGCTTCGTTTAGTCTGTAGATATTCCGGTTCTGACGGCCTGCAAATGGCGCTGCTTTGCGCTTCCGGTGCTCATGTACTCAAAAGTACACTCCGCTCCGGTTCGCAAACATCACCATTTTCGGCACCTCATAACCAGAATCTCAAACAGACAACAGCGCCCTTATCCAGCCAGAAACCTCACGCCTTTCCGGCCAGTTCCTTCAGCTTGTAGATCAGGTCGAGCGCTTCACGGGGCGTCAGCTCGTCTGGGCTGATGCCTGCCACAGCTTTTGCCAGTTCGCTGTCCTTTGCCGACACCTGCGGCTTCGGCTTTTCCTGCTGCAGCACAACGGAGAAGAGCGGCAGATCGTCGATCAGCTTGTCGGCCTTCCCGGATGTTTCACCAGCTTCCAGCTGGTGCAGCACGTCGCGCGCGCGGTTGACGACCGCTTCCGGCAGACCGGCCAGCCGCGCCACCTGCACACCATAGGACCGGTCGGCAGCACCTTTTGCCACTTCATGCAGGAAGACGACATCATTGTCCCATTCCTTCACCCGCATCGTGACATTGGAAAGCCGCTCCAGCTTTTCCGACAGCGCCGTCATTTCGTGGAAATGCGTGGCGAACAAAGCGCGGCAGCGGTTCTTTTCATGCAGATATTCCACCGCCGCCCAGGCAATGGACAGTCCGTCGAAAGTCGCCGTTCCACGTCCGATCTCGTCGAGAATGACCAGCGAACGCTCGCCTGCCTGATTGAGGATTGCCGCGGTTTCCACCATTTCGACCATGAAAGTCGAGCGCCCCCGCGCCAGATCGTCAGAAGCGCCGACGCGGCTGAACAGCCGGTCCACAACGCCGATCTGTGCCGCACCCGCAGGCACGAATGAGCCCATCTGGGCGAGGATCGCGATCAGCGCGTTCTGGCGCAGGAAGGTCGATTTACCGCCCATATTCGGGCCGGTTAAGAGCCAGATCGCGCCATTGCCGCCGTCCGTTTGCGGCGAGAGATCGCAATCATTGGCGACGAATGGATTGGCGGCCTGTCGGCGCAGCGCCTGTTCCACCACCGGGTGGCGACCGGCGACGATGTTGAACGACAGGCTGTCATCGACCAACGGGCGGCAATAGCCCTGTTCCTCCGCCAGCACGGCAAGGGCTGCCGAAACATCGAAGACGGAAAGTGCTGCTGCGGCAGCGCGTATGCTGTCGGCGTGGGATACGGCTTCCGCCGTCAGTTCCTCGAAGATGGCGAGTTCAATCGACAGCGCGCGGTCGGCAGCATTGGCGATCTTGCTTTCAAGCGCGGCGAGTTCCGTGGTGGTGAAACGCATGGCATTGGCCATGGTCTGGCGATGGATGAAGCGCCCCTTGGCGGCATCCGTGTCGGTCATCGCGCCGGAATTATTCGCCGTCACTTCGATGAAATAGCCAAGCACATTGTTGTGCTTGATCTTCAGCGACTTGATGCCGGTTTCCTCGATATAGTCGGCCTGCAAGCCAGCGATCACACGACGGGACTGGTCGCGCAAGGCGCGCATTTCGTCGAGTTCGGTGTTGTAGCCCTCGCGCACGAAACCGCCATCACGCTTCAACAGCGGCAGCTCGTCGGCGAGCGCCCGGTCGACATGCACCGCGAAAGCCGCAGGCATGGCGTCGAGCGCGTCCCGCGCCGCGCCCAGCTCCTCCGGCAAAAGCGCGCCCTCCAACAGCGAGACCAGCGTGCCCGCCGCCTCGAAGCCGCGCTGCAAAGCACCCAGATCACGCGGACCGCCGCGACCCACCGCCAGACGCGACAGCGCACGCGGCATATCCGGCACACTTTTCAGCTCGCGTCGCAGCGCATCGCAAAGCATTTGCTCGCTGAGAAAGAACGACACGGAATCAAGCCGCAATGCGATCGCCTTGGGATCGGTCAGCGGTGCGGTGACCCGCTCGGCCAGAAGCCGCGCGCCGCCGCCGGTGACGGTGCGGTCGATGGACTTGAGCAGGCTCCCGTCGCGACTGCCCGACATGGTGCGAACCAGTTCCAAACTGGCGCGGGTCGCCGGGTCGATGAAGATCGTGCCGCCTTCGTGTTCGCGCTCGGGCCGCATCAGCGGCGGGCGTTCAGCAATCTGCGTCTTTTCGATATAGGCGATGGCGCCGGAAATGGCCGACAGTTCGGACCGGCTGAACTGGCCGAAACCGTCCAGCGTCGCCACATCGTAATAGCGCTGGATGCGCGCCTGCGCGGCAGCGCTGTCGAACAGGGTTGCGGGCTGCGGCGACACCGCCTTGCCGACCAGATCGAAAGCCGGGCGCAATTCGGGATCGTGAAACGCCGTATCGGCCACCACCAGTTCCCGCGGATCGACGCGCATGATATCGGCAAAAAGCCGCTCTTCGGTGGTTTCGGCAACGCGGAATGTGCCCGTCGAAATATCGATCCAGGCAAGCGCCAGCGCCCCATCGCCCTTGGTGCGGCCCAATGCCATCAGGAAATTGGCCTCGGAAGGGTCGAGCAGCTTTTCCTCGGTCAGCGTGCCAGGCGTCACCAGACGGATCACGTCGCGGCGCACGACGGATTTTGAGCCGCGCTTCTTGGCTTCCGCCGGGTCTTCCACCTGTTCGCAGACCGCGACGCGATAGCCCTTGGCAATCAGCTTTTGCAGATAATCGTCGGCGGCATGGACCGGCACGCCGCACATGGGAATGTCTTCGCCCAGATGCTTGCCGCGCTTGGTCAGCGTGATGCCAAGCGCGCCCGACGCTTCCACCGCATCGTCAAAGAACAGTTCGTAGAAATCGCCCATGCGATAGAAGAGGAGCGAATCAACATTCGCTGCCTTGATCTCGATATATTGCTCCATCATGGGCGTCAGGCGAACGGCGGTATCCTGTGCGGCATTTTCTTCCGCTCCCGGCTTGTCGTTTTCGCCCCGCACGTCCATGCTATAAAACCTTATTTTGTTGCGTGTTTTGCACGACCAAAGTTATTAAATTACGCATTCGTTCGTTTTTGGATGAATAACTATTCCCAAAAGCGCTGTTTACACATTTCCCGACTGGCGCTATCGAATGCGACCGCACAAGATTCCGGAGGGAACATGCCAGTCTCGACGCCGAAGGGCAACACGCCAGAACGCACACCCACAGCCAGTGAGAAAGAAGCGCTCGACTTTCACGCGCAGGGCCGCCCCGGCAAGCTGGAAATCAACCCCACCAAGCCCATGACCACGCAGCGCGACCTGTCGCTGGCCTATTCGCCAGGCGTTGCCGTTCCAGTGAAAGCCATCGCGGAAGATGCCGCGCGGGCCTATGACTATACGGCCAAGGGCAATCTCGTCGCCGTCATTTCCAACGGCACCGCCATTCTGGGACTCGGCAATCTCGGCGCGCTGGCGTCGAAGCCGGTCATGGAAGGCAAGGCCGTTCTATTCAAGCGCTTTGCCGATGTCGATTCCATCGATCTTGAGGTCGATACGACCGATATCGACGCCTTCATCAACGCCGTGCGTTATCTTGGACCGTCGTTTGGCGGCATCAATCTGGAAGACATCAAGGCGCCAGACTGCTTCATCATCGAACAGCGCCTGCGCGAGCTGATGGACATTCCGGTTTTCCACGACGACCAGCACGGCACCGCGATCATCGCCGCCGCCGGTCTGATCAATTCGCTGCATCTGACCGGGCGCGACATGAAGACGACCAAGCTCGTCTGCAATGGCGCGGGTTCGGCGGGCATCGCCTGTATCGAACTGATCAAGGCGATGGGCTTTGCGCCGGAAAATATCATCCTGTGCGACACCAAGGGCGTCGTCTATCAGGGCCGTGAAGAAGGCATGAACCAGTGGAAATCGGCGCATGCGGTGAAGACCGACCGCCGCTCGCTGGCCGACGCGCTGAAAGATGCCGACGTGTTCTTCGGCCTCTCGGCCAAGGGCGCGCTGACGGAAGAGATGGTGCGCTCCATGGCGCCCAATCCGATCATCTTTGCGATGGCCAATCCCGATCCTGAAATCACCCCGGAAGAAGTCGCCCGCATTCGCGACGACGCCATCGTCGCCACCGGCCGCTCGGACTATCCGAACCAGGTCAACAATGTGCTGGGTTTCCCTTACATTTTCCGCGGCGCTCTCGATGTGCGCGCCACGACGATCAACGATGCGATGAAGATCGCCGCCGTCAATGCGCTGGCCGAACTTGCCCGCGAAGACGTGCCGGACGATGTGGTCGCCGCCTATCAGGGCAGCCGTCCCCGCTTCGGCCCGAACTACATCATTCCCGTGCCATTCGATCCGCGTCTGCTCGCCTCGGTTTCGGCAGCCGTTGCCAAGGCCGCGATTGAAACCGGCGTTGCTGGTCGCGTCATCACCGACCTCGAAGGCTATAAGAGCGAGTTGTCGGCGCGCCGCGATCCGATCGCCTCGACGCTGCGCGGCATTTACGAACGTGTCCGTCGCCAGCCAAAGCGCATCGTCTTTGCCGAAGGCGAAGAAGAACAGGTCATGCGTGCCGCTGTTTCCTATGTGAATCAGGGACTTGGCACCGCCATTCTCGTCGGTCGCGACGAGCGTATCAAGGACACCGCGAAGGCCGCCGGTATGGATATCGAGCGTCCCGGCATCGAGATCATCAATGCGCGTCTGTCCAGCCGCAATTCGGCCTATGCCGACTATCTTTATGAGAAATTGCAGCGCAAGGGCTATCTGACCCGCGATTGCCATCGCCTCATCAACAATGACCGCAATCATTTTGCGGCCTGCATGGTGGCGCTGGGCGATGCCGACGGCATGGTGACGGGCGTGACCCGCAATTATGCAACCGGTCTCGACGATGTGCGCCGCGTGGTCGATTCCAAGCCCGGCCATCGTGTGGTCGGCGTTTCGATTGCGCTCTGCCGCGGACGCACCGTGTTCATCGCGGATACCGCCGTGCATGAAAAGCCGACCGCCGACGAACTTGCCGATATCGCCGTGGAAGCCGCAGGCATGGCGCGCCGTATGGGCTATGTGCCGCGCGTTGCGCTCCCCGCCTTCTCGACCTTCGGCCATATGGGCGGCGAAACCTCCGCCCGCATTCAGGAGGCGGTGCGCATTCTCCATACCCGCCATGTCGATTTCGAATTCGACGGCGAAATGAGTGCTGATGTGGCGCTGAACCCGAAGCTGATGGAACAATATCCGTTCATCCGCCTGTCGGGTCCGGCCAATGTCATCGTGACCCCGGATAATCACTCGGCATCGATTGCCGCCGACATGCTGCAGGAACTGGGCGGCGCGACCATTATCGGCCCGCTGCTCGTCGGTCTCGACAAGCCGGCGCAGATCGTCAGCATCGGAGCCAAGGATTCCGATATCGTCAATATGGCGGCAATCGCCGCCTACAACGCAACGAACTGAGTGTCTGAAATATTAGCGAATAATAACAAAAGTGGCCGGGGAAACCCGGCCTTTCCTTTTGCATATTCATCCATTGTAAAAGCCGCTATAGGATAGTCTTGTCACCGCAATTCCTTTCCCGAAAAGCCGGACCTGCAAGCCGCATGAGCGCACACGACCTGAAGCTGGAAGAGATCGTCAATCCCGATACGCTCCGTCGCAAGCTCAATGAGCTGGCGGATTCGACCGACGAAAGCTATACGAGCCTTCCCGTGCGCAAAGTGGTGCTGCAAGCGCTGAAAGATGCACTGGTGCGCGGTCGCGCCAATGCGGAAGGCCTGTTGATGAAGGACGGCGGCGGCACGCTCTGCGCGCGACGCCTCTCCTACCTCATGGACACGCTGATCGAGGTGCTGTTCGAATTTGCGACCACCAAGGTCTATCCGATGGTCAATCCGTCCAAGGCGGAAAACATGGCCATTGTCGCGGTCGGCGGTTATGGACGCAACGGACTGGCGCCGGGTTCCGACATCGATCTCCTGTTCCTGCTGCCTTACAAGCAGACCCCGTGGGGCGAACAGGTCGTCGAATATATGCTCTATATGCTCTGGGACATGGGGCTGAAAGTCGGCCACTCCACGCGCAATATCGATGAATGCATCCGCCTGTCGCGCGAAGACATGACGATCCGCACCGCCATTCTTGATGCGCGTTTTCTCACCGGCAACAAGGATCTTTTCACGTCGCTCGTCACCCGCTTCGATGAGGAAATCGTCAAGGATACCGGGCCGGAATTCATCCAGGCAAAGCTTGCCGAGCGCGATGCTCGCCACCGCAAGGCGGGCGAAACGCGCTATCTGGTGGAGCCGAATGTCAAGGAAGGCAAAGGCGGCCAGCGCGACCTGCATACGTTGTTCTGGATCGCCAAATATTTCTACCGCGTCAAAACCAAGGAAGAGCTGGTCAAGCTCGGCGTCTTGTCACGCGCCGAATTGCGCATCTTCAACAAGGCGGAAGATTTTCTCTGGGCTGTGCGCTGCCACATGCATTTTGCGACATTGAAAGCGGAGGAACGCCTCTCCTTCGACATTCAGCCGGAAATCGCCCAGCGTCTTGGCTATACCGCGCATCCCGGCCAGAACCATGTCGAACGGTTCATGAAGCATTATTTCCTCGTGGCGAAGGATGTGGGCGACCTGACCCGCATCATCTGCGCAGCCCTTGAGGAACAGCAGGCCAAGCATGTGCCGGGCTTCAACCGCATTTTCCTGACCTTTTCGCGCCGCAAGCGCAAGCTTTCGACGGATGGCTATTTCGTCTCGGAAAATCACCGCATCAACACGGCGCACCCGGATGTTTTTTCGGAAGATCCGGTCAATATCATCCGCATCTTCCAGCTGGCCGACAAGCATGGGCTGGAATTTCACCCCGAAGCGATGCAGCAGCTGACCCGCTCGCTGAAACTCATCAATGCCGATCTGCGTGAGAACCCGGAAGCCAACAAGCTTTTCCTCGACGTTCTGACATCGCCGCGCAATCCGGAACTGATCCTGCGCCGCATGAACGAATCCGGCGTGCTGGGCAAGTTTATCCCGGATTTCGGCAAGATCGTCGCCATGATGCAGTTCAACATGTATCACCACTATACGGTGGACGAGCATCTCTTGCGCTGCATTGCCGTACTGTCGGAAATCGAGCATGGCGAACTGGAAAACGAGCATCCGCTTTCCAACCATTTGATCACCACGATCAAACGCGACCGCAACCTGCTTTATGTAGCGCTTCTCCTGCACGATATCGCCAAGGGACGCCCGGAGGATCATTCGATTGCCGGTGCCCGCATTGCCCGCAGGCTTTGCCCGCGCTTCGGCCTTTCCCATTCCGAGACGGAGACGGTGGAATGGCTGGTGCGCGAACATCTGACCATGAGCATGGTGGCCCAGTCACGCGATCTCAACGACCGCAAGACGATCATCGATTTTGCCGATACGGTGCAGACCATGGAACGGCTGAAGCTGCTCTTGATCCTGACCGTCTGCGATATCAAGGCGGTCGGTCCCGGTGTCTGGAACGGCTGGAAGGGCCAGCTTCTGCGCACGCTTTTCTATGAAACCGAACTGGTGCTGACCGGCGGCTTCTCCGAGCTTTCGCGCGCCGATCGCGACCGGCAGGCCCGTGAAGCACTGGCCGAAAAGCTGGCCGACTGGCCCGCTGCCGAGCGCGACGCCTATCTTAGCCTGCATTATGTCAATTACTTCCTGACCGTCAGCCTCGACGATCAGGTGAGGCACGCGCATTTCATTCGCGAAGCCGACCGGGAGGGCCGCGCGCTTGCCACCATGGCCAAGCCGCAGAGCTTCGAGGCCGTGACGGAAATCACCGTTCTGGCGCCCGACCATCCGCGCCTTCTGTCGATCATCACCGGGGCCTGTGCTGCCGCAGGCGGCAACATTGTCGATGCGCAGATCTTCACCACCGGGGACGGACGCGCGCTCGATACGATCCTGATCAGCCGTGAATTCGATCTGGACGAAGACGAGCGCCGCCGCGCCGAGCGCGTTGGCAAGGTGATCGAGGACGTGCTTTCCGGCAAGGCGCATCTGCCCGATGTGCTTGCCAAGCGCACCAAGCCGAAAAAGAACGCCAAGGCCTTCACCGTGGAACCGCGTGTCGAGATCAACAACACGCTGTCGAACAAGTTCACCGTCATCGAAGTGGAAGGTCTGGACCGCCCCGGCCTGTTGTCGGAACTGACCGGCCTTATTTCCGACCTTTCGCTGGATATTGCTTCGGCGCATATCACGACCTTCGGCGAAAAGGTCATCGACAGTTTTTATGTAACGGACCTCGTGGGTCACAAGATTTCCAACGCCACCCGCCAGGGCAATATTCGGCGCAAGGTTCTTGCGCTGCTCAGCGGCGAAAACGGCGGCAAGGCCAATGGGCGCTCGTCGCAAGCGGCAGCATAAGTTAGGTTTCTCAAAAGCATGAGTCTGGTCAAAAAGTTCGCCACGGTGGCATCCGGCACGCTGATGAGCCGCATATTCGGCTTCCCCCGCGAGATGTTCAGGGCGGCAGCGCTCGGCCCCGGCCCGGTGGCCGATGCTTTCAACGCAGCATTCCGCTTTCCCAACCCGTTCCGGAGGCTTTTCGCCGAAGGCGCATTCAACCCCGCTTTCGTGCCGCTTTTTGCCAAGGAAATCGAAAAGAACGGCATGGACGGCGCCCGCCGCTTCTCCGAAGAAGTGTTCGGCGTGTTGTTCACGGTGCTGCTGTTCATCACCATCGTGATGGAACTTTCGATGCCGTTCATCGTACGCACCGTCATTGCGCCGGGCTTCATGGACGATCCGGTCAAGTTCGACAATACGGTGCGGCTCGCCACTATCATGTTCCCCTATCTCGCCTGCATGTCGCTGGCGGCCATGATGGGCGGTATGCTCAATTCGCTGCACCGCTATTTTGCGGCGGCGATTGCGCCGGTCTTCCTCAATATCATCCTGATCGGCGTGCTGGCGCTGGCCTGGTGGCGCGGTTACGACGCGCTGGCCGTGGGCTATGGTCTCTCCTGGGGCGTCATGGCGGCAGGTCTGGTGCAGCTTGCCATCGTCTGGCTCGCCGTGCGCAATGCGGGCATCAAGATCGGCTTCCGTCGTCCGCGCCTGACGTCCAACGTCAAGCGGTTGCTGGTGCTGGCGCTGCCCGCCGCGATCACCGGCGGCATTACGCAGATCAACCTGCTCATCAACACCAATATCGCTTCCGGGATGGAAGGGGCTGTGTCCTCGCTGGTCTATGCCGACCGCATCTATCAGCTGCCGCTGGGTGTGGTGGGGATTGCGGTTGCCACCGTGCTGTTGCCGGAACTGTCACGCGCCCTGCGCGGCGGCCACATGAAGGAAGCCTCGAACCTGCAAAACCGCTCGGTCGAGTTCACGCTGTTTCTCACATTGCCTGCGGCAGCAGCGCTTCTCGTCATGTCGGAACCCATCGTGCGGCTGTTGTTCGAACGGGGCAAATTCAGCCCGGATTCCACAATCGTCGTTTCCAACATTCTGGCGATTTACGGCCTCGGCCTGCCTGCCTTCGTGCTCATCAAGGCGTTCATTCCGGGCTTCTTTGCCCGCGAGGATACCCGCACACCGATGATCTTCGCGGCCATTTCCGTCGCCGTGAATGTCTCGCTTGCCATCACGCTGTTCCCGCATCTTGGCCCGACCGGCATCGCCACTGCGGAAATCGTGGCAGGCTGGGTCAATGCCGTTCTGCTGTTTGCAACGCTGGTGAAGCGTGGCCATTGGGGACAGGATATTCCGCTTCTTACCCGTATCCCGCGCCTGCTGATCGCGGCAGGTGTGATGGCGTTCGGCATTCATTATGCCATCGGGCACTTCGCCTATGAGCTTTCTTCCGCCGCTCCCTTTGCGGTTCGGGCCGGTACGGTCTGCGCCATGGTGATTGCCGCGATGATCGTCTATTTCGGCCTCGCCTTCGGCCTCGGCGGCGCAAATACCGGCATGATCCGCCGCAATGTCAAACGCGGCGCGGTCAAGAAAGAGCCCGAGAGTGACACATAATTGTCCTTGAATCGCCTTTGCGTCTCTGCGAAAACACGCCACATCATCAAAGCCCCCTGCTCTCCACCGGCAGGGGTTCATTTTTAGGATAGAGCCATGAGCACGTTCAAACCGCTTGTCTTCTCCGGCGTCCAACCGACCGGAAATCTTCACCTCGGCAATTATCTGGGGGCGATCAAGCGGTGGGTAGAGGTCCAGAAGACCGAAGAATGCATCTATTGCGTCGTGGACATGCACGCGCTGACCGTCTCGCCCGACCCGGCTGAATTGCTGCAATCCACCCGCGAAGTGACGGCCGCGTTTCTCGCTTCCGGCATTGATCCGAAGAAGAGCATCGTCTTCAACCAGAGCCGCGTCATGCAGCATGCGGAACTGGCCTGGGTGTTCAACTGCATTGCGCGCATCGGCTGGATGAGCCGCATGACGCAGTTCAAGGACAAGGCCGGCAAGGACCGCGAGAATGCTTCGCTGGGCCTCTTTGCCTATCCGAGCCTGATGGCTGCCGATATTCTGCTCTATCGCGCCACCGCCGTGCCGGTTGGCGAAGACCAGAAGCAGCATCTGGAACTGACGCGCGATATCGCCCAAAAATTCAACAATGATTATTCCGACCGCATCGCATCGCTTGGGATCGGCGTGGATATCCAGGTGGGCGATGAGAAGGTTTCGGGCTTCTTCCCGCTGACCGAACCGATGATTTCGGGTCCGGCCATGCGCATCATGTCGCTGCGCGACGGCACCAAGAAAATGTCGAAATCCGATCCGTCCGACCTGTCGCGCATCAATCTGATCGACGATGAAGACACGATCACCAAGAAGATCCGCAAGGCCAAGACCGATTCCGATGGTCTGCCGTCGGAACTGGACGGTCTGTCCGGTCGTCCGGAAGCGGACAATCTGGTCGGCATCTATGCGGCACTTGCCTCGCAATCGAAGGAAGATATCCTTGGCGAGTTCGGCGGACGTCAGTTCTCGGAATTCAAGGCGGCATTGGCCGAACTGGCCGTCACCAAGCTTTCCCCGATCACCCATGAAATGCGCCGTCTGGTGGCCGATCCAACCCATATCGACAGCGTTTTGCGGGATGGCGGCGAGCGCGCAGGCGTTCTGGCCGAAAAGACCATGCGCGATGTGCGCGACATCATTGGCTGGTTGCAGAACTGATTTTCAACACCAATAATCGGGGCGACTGCATTTTTGCGGTCGCCCTATCCTTTTTGAAATTGCTTACCGTTCATAGCCCATGCAAACAATGCTGGCTTGCGGGCGGCCCATCCTGATGGCAAATTGCGGCCATGGTATCCAAACGACTGAGCCGGGAAACCGGTCACCGACGCAAATTTTTAGCCGTCATCGACGAAACGCCTGAATGCGGGCGCGCTGTCGCCTATGCCGCACGCCGTGCCAAAAACACGAGCGGCTCGCTTATTCTGCTATTCGTTATCGATGACTCCGATTTCCAGCAAATTTTGGGCGTCGGCGAAATCATGCGATCCGAAGCGCAGGATCGAGCACGATCCGCGTTGGAAAAATTCGCCGCTGTTGTGCGCGAAGATCAGGGCATCGAGCCCGAACTCAGCATCCGTGAAGGCCAGACAGCCGAAGAGCTGCTCAGCCTCATTGAAGAAGATCAGGATATTGCTATTCTGGTGCTCGCCGCCGGTTCCGGCAAGGAAGGCCCCGGCCCGCTCGTGCAATCGCTGGCTGGCCGCGCCCAGTTTCCGATCCCCGTCACCGTGGTTCCGGCAGGATTGACCGACGATGACATTGATGCTGTGACCTGACACTCCAGTTGCATTCTTCGTGATGCCGGGCTGCAAAGAGCAATTTCCTGCGCTCCGGTGCTCGCGTACCTTTAAGTACGCTACGCTCCGGTACTCGAAAATCACTCTTTTCGCCACGGCCTGTCGAATTTGCAACTGTCGTGCAATCACCCTATATTGATAGTAACTGAAACGCGCCTGAGAGCGACAGCCCTTGTTTCCGTGCGGTTTCGCGATTATTAGAACAGTTCCAAAATTGAAAGCGGAGAACTGGCATGTTCATCCAGACTGAAACCACGCCTAATCCGGCGACCCTGAAGTTTCTGCCCGGCAAGGTGGTCATGCCGGATGGCACCGCCGATTTCCGCGATGCTTCATCCGCTGGAACCACGTCGCCCCTCGCCGCCAAGCTGTTCGCCGTTCCGGGCGTCACCGGCGTTTTCTTCGGCTATGACTTCATCACCGTCACCAAGGACGATGGCGAATGGCAGCATCTGAAGCCTGCGATCCTCGGCACGATCATGGAACATTTCATGTCGGGCGCCTCGGCAATGGCTGGCAATGCCAATGCAGATGCCGCCGCAGCACATGGCGATGAAGAATTCTTCGATGAGGCCGATACCGAAATCGTCGAAACCATCAAGGAACTGATCGAAACCCGCGTTCGCCCTGCCGTGGCGCAAGATGGCGGCGATATCACTTTCCGCGGCTTCGAAAACGGCACCGTGTTCCTCAACATGAAGGGTGCCTGCTCCGGCTGCCCGTCTTCCACTGCGACGCTGAAACACGGCATCCAGAATCTGCTCCGCCACTTCGTGCCGGAAGTACAGCAGGTCGAACAGATCTGATCGGTCTTACAAAACTGAAATTTGAGAAACGCCGGATCTTCAGACCGGCGTTTTTTTTATGGACACGCCGCGCCCAGCGCCCCCGAGGAGCATATCGTATATTAAGTACAAACGATTTCGCGGCACTTATCATGGACCAAACTATGGCGATTGCGGCATAACTTAAAAAGTATAGATTCACTCATGTTTCAAGAAAGAGGACATGATGTTTCATATACCTGTCTATTGTTCCGATTTAGAAGAACTTCCAGACCTATGTAGATACATCGTGCACTCAATTTCAAATACGATTCTGCTCTACGCAGATACATTGCCCGCATTGCCCTGAAAATAGACTTTAAGTTATTTGAAAATAATTTCGGCGATACACGCTCACCACTTTAATGTCGTGTATCGCCGAGATCTATTGATTATTGCTTCACAATAACCTTTGCGCCCTGTTCGGCACGATCATAGAGATCAATGATATCCTGATTCATCAGGCGGATGCAGCCAGACGACATGGCCTTGCCGATGGTCCACCATTCCGGCGTCCCGTGCAGACGATAACCTGTATCACCGCCCTTGTTGAACAGATAAAGCGCACGCGCGCCGAGCGGGTTTTTAAGGCCCGGGTCCATGCCGTTGCGGAACTTTGCCAGTTCCGGCTGACGCTTGATCATGGCAGACGGCGGCGTCCAGGTCGGCCATTCACGCTTCATAGCGACGCGCGCCGTACCGGACCAGCCAAAACCCTCACGCCCGACGCCGATGCCATAGCGCATCGCCTTGCCTTCCGGCATGATGTAGTAGAGAAACTTCGCTTGGGTATCGACGATGATTGTGCCGGGGGCCTCATCGGTCGGATAGTTCACGATCTGGCGACGATATTGTGCCGGTATCTTCTCGCTCGGAATGGCAGGAAGAACATAGCCAGCATCAGTGACCGACGAGTAAGAGGCTGTGTAGAAGGTTCCGCCGACAGTAGAGCAGCCAGCAAGTGCGCCTGCAAGAAAAAGTGCCGCCGTCAGTTTTAAGACGCGAGAATTCATGCATTCCCCCAAGATAGAATCAATGTGCCGTCAAAAGGAGCGAATCGCCCATTCCTGCTTGAAGATGCGCCAGTATTGTTAACCGTACGTTAACCGTAAATTGAAAAATTCTTTATTAGGCCATTTTTCTGCCTTTTTTCGCCTTGTTTAGCGGCCCAATACTCAAAAACCGACACAAAGAATCATGCGTTTTTGGTTGTTTCGCCCTGAAACCGCACGCAAAATGCGCGCCATGCCCATCGTGATTCCCAACCCGACCCACCCGCTGTCCGACGGACGGCAATCGGAAAACGCCATGCTTGTACGCCGTGGTGTGCAGCGCCTGTTTCTGGATATGGGGCTTGCGACCTTGCCCGAACTGCCGCTCGCGTCGGGTCGCCGCGCCGACCTCATCGCCGTCAGCCGCAAGGGTGAGATCTGGATTGTCGAGATCAAGTCGTCGGTGGAGGACTGGAAGGCGGACCGCAAATGGCCGGACTATCGCGCCTATTGCGACCGGCTGTTTTTCGCCACCCATCCGGCGGTGCCGCGCGAGATTTTCCCGGAGGAATGCGGCTTCATTCTCTCGGACGGCTATGGCGCGGAAATCCTACGCGATGCGCCGGAACACAAGCTAGCCGGCGCCACACGCAAGGCGCTGATGCTGCGCTTTGCCCGCGCAGGCGCAGCGCGCCTGACTTATGCAGAACTTTCCGGGCTGGAAATGCCGGGCGGAGATTTCTGATTAGCCGCAAATGTCTTAACGCGGCGCGCGCTTGGCGAGGATGCGCTGCAAGGTGCGGCGATGCATGTTGAGGCGGCGGGCGGTTTCGGAAACATTGCGCTCGCACATTTCATAAACACGCTGGATATGCTCCCAGCGGACACGATCGGCGGACATCGGGTTTTCCGGCGGCGCGACCTTCTCGCCCGGACGGCGGGTCAGCGCGGCGAAGACTTCGTCCGCATCGGCGGGCTTCGACAGATAGTCGATAGCGCCGAGCTTCACCGCATTCACGGCGGTGGCGATATTGCCATAACCGGTGAGGACGATGGCGCGCGTATCGGAACGGCGCAGGCGAATGGCTTCGATGACGTCGAGACCGTTGCCGTCTCCCAGCCGCATATCCACCACGGCATAGGCGGGCGCTGCGGCCTTGGCTGCGGCGATGCCTTCTTCAACCGATTCCGCTGTGGTCACCTGAAAGCCCCGGCTTTCCATGGCGCGGGCCAGGCGTTGCAAGAAAGGTTTGTCGTCATCAACCAGAAGAAGGGTGGGGTCGTTGCCTATGGCTTCGCTGTCTTCCTGCTTCAAGTCGTCCATCGGGTGCTTCCTGCCTGTATTTTTGATCCCTTATTGATACCCCTGCGTCAAAAAGTCAAATAGCCATTGAATCGTTGAAGCAATTTCTACGGCTATGAATCTTGCGCGAGACTATAAATCATTGGATTTAATTAATAATTCTAAAAGACAACACAAGAAGTTGAGCAAAACAAATTTGAAAAAGCGTTTTGGCTCATACGCGGGTGAAGGTTGAACGCGGCCAAACCACTTTGACTTCCGCCCCCTGCCCCGGATTGCTTCGATTACGGAACGCAATCTGTGCACCGGAACGCTCCAGCAAGGTTTTTGCAATGAACAGGCCAAGGCCAAGCCCGCCGCCATTGCGGTTGTTGTCGCGGCTGGTCATATAAGGCTCGCCAATCCGGTCGAGGATCTCCGGCTTGAAGCCTTCGCCGTCGTCCTGAATGGTCACGCTGACCTGATTGTCTGTCCAGCCCCAGGTGACGCTGACATTGCCGCGCGCGAAATCGACCGCGTTTTCCACCAGATTGCCCAGCCCGTAAAGCAGGCCGGGATTGCGCCGGGTGACCGGCTCGGGCTTTGGCCCTTCCACCTTCTGCACCTCGATGGTGACCCCGAAATTGCGGTGCGGCGCAATCACCTCCTCGATCAGCGAGGACAGCGGCAGACGCGACATGTGCTCCTCGTTTTCCGAGGAAAGGCTGGTCAGCCGTTGCAGAATCTCGCGGCAGCGCTGGGTCTGCGAATGCAACAGCGCAATGTCTTCCCCAAGTCCAGCATCGACCGGATTTTTGGCATAGGACCGCTGCATTTCCTTCACCACAAGCGCGATGGTGGCAAGCGGCGTGCCCAGCTCATGGGCGGCAGCGGCGGCCAACCCGTCCAGAGCGGTCAGGTGCTGCTCGCGCTGGAGAATGAGTTCCGCAGCGCTCAACGCATCGCCGAGCTGGCGCGCTTCTTCCGCGATGCGATAGGCATAGACGCCGGTAAAGCCCAGTGCGGATGTGATGGCGCACCAGATGCCGATCACAAAAAGGAAAGGCAGGTTCAGCTCTTCGCCCGGATACCAGGGCAGCGGTTCATGCCGGATGGAAAGCATGGAGGTGCAGGCCACAACCAGCAAAGCCAGCGTCAGCGTGTGCCGGGCCGAAAGTGAGGTGGCGGAAATGATGACCGGCACGATCATCAGGATGACGAACGGGTTTTGCAACCCGCCGGTGAGATAAAGCAGGCCGGCCAGCTGCAGAATATCGAAGGCCAGCACGAGGCTCGCCGCTTCCGGGTTCAGTCGGTGATTGGTCGGGAAGCGAAAAGCCAGATAGAGATTGAGCCAGGCCGAGCAGGCAATCAGCGCAAAACAGATGCCGACCGCAAAGGGGAATTGCAGATAAAGCGCCACCAGCATGACAGCTGCAGTCTGCCCGGCGATGGCCAGCCAGCGCACGCGAACCAGCGTGGTCAAACGCGGGCGGCGCGAAAGATTGGAAGCGCGATTCTCGAACTCTGCGTGCATGTTCTGTTGTCCCTCTATCCTGCCCCTTATGGGGCAAGCGAAGACAGGAATGCAAGCGGAACTGCGTTATCCGGTCGCAGGTGATACATGCATCTTTGGGAGTGCGTTATGTCCCGCGCGGCTTTGCCCGGCGGGTTGCTTCTGCATTGGCGGGATCTTCCGGCCAGACATGTTTGGGATAGCGCCCACGCATGTCGGACCGCACATCAGCCCATGATCCTTTCCAGAAACCCGGCAGATCGCGGGTGATCTGGATCGGGCGATGGGCGGGCGACAGCAATTCCAGCAACAATGGCACCTTGCCATTGGCGATGGAAGGATGCACACCAAGACCGAACAGTTCCTGCACGCGAACGGCGAGCACCGGCTCTTCGGCATCGTAGCGGATCGGGATATGCGAGCCGGTCGGCACGGTAAAATGCGTCGGCGCAAGTTGATCCACACTGCGCTGAAGGTCGAAGGGCACAAGGCTCATCAGGCCGTTTTTCAACACATGACCGGGAATGCGGTCGAGCTGCGCTTCGCCGGTCAGAAAGGGCAGCAGCCAGTCTTCCAGCGTTTCCAGCAAATGCTCATCGTCCATGGATGGCCATGGATCGCCAAGCCCGCGATAAAGCCAGCCAAGACGGCGGCGCAGAATATCGGTTTCCTTGCCCCAAGGCAGAATGCCAAGCCCATGCTCGCGCACCGCGGCAATCACGCCCTCATCGGCAGCACTGCCCGATGGCGCGGCCAACGGCTTTTCCGACAGGGCGATGGCGCCGATGCGCACGGCTTCTCGCGCCCGAAGCGCGTTCTTTTCGGGATCGTAGACAACCTGCCGCCCGCTCTCGATCCGCTCGCCAAGGGCTGACCGGATTTCCGTTTCCGATACTTCGGCAGCCGAAAGAATGCGCGCGCGTCCTGCCTTGCCCGACATATCCGCCACGACCAGCCAGGGCGCGCGGCTGAGGCTGATCGCACTATCCACCTCCCCGCCGCGACCATTGGCCAGCAGAAACTGCCCGGTCTGGCCACGCGCTCTGGCGATCCGGTCGGGATAGGCGTCGATGAGCATACGACCGATGCCCGATCCGGCGGGCGCGCCCTGAATGGGCACATTGGCGGCAAGGCGCTTTGCGAGACCTTTGGCCCTTTGAGTGCGGTCCGAACGATCATTGCGCAAGCGCGAAAACCGGGTGTCCAGATCGGTTTCGTTGCCGCCAAGGCCACGCTCCGTCAAAAGCACAGCCAGTTCGGCAGCTTTTAAGGCTTCGCCGCGCTTGCCCGCCTCGGCCACCATATGCGCAAGACGCGCGGGCAGAGCGAGCTGACGCATTGCTTCGCCGTCGGGGGTCAGACGCCCGGCCTCGTCGAGCGCGCCAAGCCTGCGCAACAAAGCGCGGGCTTCGTTCAGCGCCGGTTTTGGCGGCGCATCAAGAAAGGCAAGTGTTGCCGGATCGGTCACGCCCCAAGCGGCGCTGTCGAGCACGAGGCCGGACAGGTCGGCTTCCAGAATTTCCGGTGGCGAAAAGGCGGGCAGCGATGCCGTCTGCCCCTGATGCCAGAGGCGAATGGCAATGCCCGGCTCCGTTCGCCCGGCGCGGCCCGCCCGCTGATCGGCGCTGGCGCGGGATGTGCGCACGGTTTCCAACCGCGTCAGGCCGGTGGCCGGTTCATATTTCGGCAGGCGGGCCAGCCCGCTGTCGATCACCACGCGCACGCCGTCAATCGTGATGGAGGTTTCGGCAATCGAGGTGGCCAGAACCACCTTGCGCTTGCCTTCCGGTGCAGGCTTGATCGCCGCATCCTGATCGCGGCCTTCCATCGCGCCATAAAGCGGCGCCAGCATCACATGGGCCGGCACGCGATCTTCCAGAAGCCGCAGCGTGCGTTCGATCTCGCCCTGCCCCGGAAGGAAAGCCAGAATGCTGCCTGTCTCGTCGGCCAGCGCATCGCGAATGCTGCGCGCCATCGCGTCTTCCACGCGCTCGTCGGCTTTCCGTTCGCGGTAACGAATATCGACGGGAAAGGCCCGGCCCTCGCTTTCGATCACCGGCGCATCGCCCAGAAGGGCCGCCACGCGCGCACCGTCGAGCGTTGCCGACATGACCAGAATTTTCAGATCGTCGCGCAAAGCCGCCTGCACATCAAGCGCCAGCGCCAGCCCGAAATCCGCATCGAGGCTACGCTCGTGAAACTCGTCGAACAGCACCGCCGCCACGCCCTTGAGGTCGGGATCATCAAGGATCATCCGGGCAAAGACGCCCTCGGTGACAACGAGGATTTTCGTCCTGCCCGACACCTTGCTTTCCAGACGCATGCGGTAACCGACCGTTTCGCCCGGCTCCTCGCCCAGAAGCTCAGCCATGCGGCGGGCAGCCGCGCGGGCAGCAAGACGCCTCGGCTCAAGCAGTACGATCATGCCATCGCCGCGCCACTTCGCATCCAGCATGTGGATCGGCACCAGCGTCGTCTTGCCTGCGCCCGGCGGCGCGACAAGAACCGCGCTTGCATGGGTGTCCATGGCCGCATCCAGTTGCGGCAGAATGCGTGTAACGGGAAGATCGGGCAGGCGCGTCAAAAGAATATCCGTCAAAGAGGGGCAGCAGCGTTTGTGCTTATCACATAAGCGCACGCCATTATCCATATTCGAAACCCGCCCGAACAGGCCCCCGCGCTCCTGACGCCTCGGGAAACAGTAAAACTCGACCCAATAAAAGTATTTCTGTATATTTTATTTATAGAACTGCGCATATTGTTTTTAAATAGGCTTTTCAGGGAAATAAATCGGGATGAATATTAGCAAAAGAGAATTTTTAAAGGGGTTTATTCTTTCCAGCTTCGCGGCAGGTCTGGCGACATTGGGTCTTCCCGGCCAGACAAATGCAGCGGCAAAGGGCACGGATGCCACTATTCCTCTCATCCCGACGCCGCACAGGATGAACAAATTGGGTGGAAAATTCCGCATCGAGAACAGCGCCACGATCACCTATGACGACCCCGCGATTGAAAACAGTATTGTTGTTTTCAAAGAAGCATTGCGCCCCTTCTCGGATATAAAGCTGGAAAACGCACGGCGTTCCGGCTTGAACGCGTCCAAGGGGGCCATTCATCTCGAAATCGGCCCGACACCGGAAATCGAAGAAATTCCCCGGGCGACGGGCCTGTCGCCAGCCGAACACGACGATCTGGACGAGCGCTATTTTCTGCGAACCGATAAGACCGGCGTCGTCATCAAGGCGCGCAGTGCGCAAGGACTTGCCATGGGTCTGACCACGCTTTTGCAGATAATCATCACCGCGCCACAACAGAATGCAGGCGGCATTGAAATTCCTGCCGTCCGCATCGTGGACGGCCCGCATTTTAAGTGGCGCAGTTTCCATCTCGATGTGGCCCGGCATTATTTCACCAAAGATGAAATCAAGGCGGTGATCGATCTGATTGCGTTCTACAAATTCAACGCGCTCGATCTGCATCTCACCGATGACGAGGCATGGCGCATTGAAGCGGCAAGACCGGAAGGCAAGCAGCCGGATGAGGAGCCCATCTATACGCGCGCCGATTTGAACGAGATCGTCGCCTATGCGCAGGCGCGTCACATCACCGTCATCCCATCCTCCGATGCGCCGGGCCACGCGGCGGCACTGATCAGGCTTCACCCGGAACTTGCGGCGGGCAGCAATGTTCAGCGCTTCGAATTGACGCCGGGCGTGGTCCAGCATCGCGCATGGCTCAACCCCGATCTGCCCGAGAGCTTCAAGGTCTACGACGAGATCATCGCCTATCTGTCGGATGTTTTTCCCGGACGTTGGCTCGATATGGGCGGCGATGAAGCTTTTGGAATGCCGGAGGACCTTTATACGAAATTCGTCCGGCATCAGCATAAGGCGGCGGTGCTGGCGGGGAAGAAGCCAATCGCCTGTCAGGAAACCATGCGGGCCGGTCTCGACCGCGATATCGTCGTTCAGCACTGGATTTCCACCGACCCTAAATATGCCAATATGGAACTCGGCGCTCAGATGGGATCGCAGCAGGCGTTCCTGTTGCAGAAAATGGTCGTCAAGAATGTCCAAAACAGTTTGAACGACCTCAACCGCGCGATGGAGCGCGAGCTTCCGATCCTGCTCACGCCCTTTGCCCATAGCTATCTCGACGTTCCCTATAAGGAGGACTCCATTCAGCCCGAACAGGCGGCCCTCAAGGGACGTCTTGGATTGCGCACCTATCGGCCCCAGACCATTGAGGAATATTATGACTGGCATCCGGGCAAATCCCTGCCGGGCAAAGGTAAGGGCGCGCACATCGCAGGCGTCGGAGCTGCAATCTGGTGCGAAACGATCAAGAGTTTCGACGATCTGACCTTTCTGATCCTACCGCGCCTGCCCGGCATGGCGCAAAAGGGATGGAGTACCGTTTCCAGCAGCCCATGGCAGAGGCACAGCGCGGCCCTTCCCGCCCATGGAACGGTCTGGGAGAAAAGCAAACTCAGCTTCTTCAAGTCAGAACTGATAAGGTGGTAGAAGACTGTTCTTTCGCACCTATTCTGCCAGGAACAGAGATGATCCATATCCGTAAATCTATTCCAACCGATGCCCCGGCTCTCACCGAAATCTGGCGAGCCAGCGTGCGCGCCACGCATGACTTTCTGAGCTCCGACGATTTCCGGGAAATCGAAAAGCTGGTCGGTGAGCAATATCTGCCGAATGTAGAAGTCGATGTGATCGAGGATGACGGTAAGCCGGTTGGCTTCATGGGCATGACCGGCAACAATATCGACAGCCTGTTCATCGCGCCAGACCAGCGGGGCAAGGGCATCGGCAAGCGGCTGATTGCCCACGCGCAATCCCTCAATGGCAACACGCTGACTGTCGATGTGAACGAGCAGAACACGCAAGGCGTGGGCTTTTATCGCCATCTGGGCTTTGTCGAGACAGGCAGATCCGAAACTGACGATCAGGGACGCCCTTATCCGCTGCTGCATCTCAAGCTTGAGGCTTAAAATCCGGGCTGCGCCAATTGCAGAGAAAACCATTCTTGTAAAAGCCAATTCAGGAGCAATTGACATACTCCCCCATAGTATATAGTTTCTCGCGAGATCGGGAGGTTTCATGCCGCATTCACCGGAAGACAAAAAGCGTGCGCTGACGCGCCTGCGCCGCATTCGCGGACAGGCGGAAGCGTTGGAACGCGCCGTGGAAGCGGGCACGGAATGCGCGGCGCTGCTGCAGCAGATCGCCGCTTTGCGCGGCGCGGCCAATGGCCTGATGGCGGAAGTTCTGGAAAGCCACTTCCGCGAGACCTTCGGGCAGGCGCGTGAGACCATTGCGCGCGATGTCGCGACAGACCCGGATGCCGAGATCGACCAGATCATGCAGATTTTGCGCACCTATCTGAAATAGGACGCCAAACCAAACGAACTATTTGTTTTTGAGCCCATCCTGTCCGAAGATAGTTTCAAAAATCTCGGGATGCGCTCTATATCCAGAAGGAACATCGTCATGAAATCACGCGCAGCTGTTGCCTGGGAGGCGAAAAAGCCGCTCACCATCGAAACCGTCGAAATCGGCGGACCCCGGGCTGGCGAAGTGCTGGTCGAGATCATGGCGACTGGCGTCTGCCACACCGACGCCTATACGCTGTCGGGCCTCGATTCCGAAGGCAAGTTCCCGGCCATTCTCGGCCATGAAGGAGCGGGCATCGTGCGCGAAGTCGGCGCGGGTGTGACCTCCGTCAAGCCGGGCGACCATGTCATCCCGCTTTACACACCGGAATGCCGCCAGTGCAAAACCTGCCTGTCGCAGCGCTCGAACCTCTGCACCTCGATCCGCGCCACGCAAGGTCAGGGCCTGATGCCCGACAAGACCACGCGCTTTTCCTGCGATGGCGGCGAAGTGTTCCATTATATGGGCTGCTCGACCTTCTCGAACTTCACCGTCCTGCCGGAAATCGCCGTTGCCAAGGTGCGTGAAGACGCGCCATTCGACAAGATTTGCTATATCGGCTGCGGCGTCACCACCGGCATCGGCGCGGTGATCTATACAGCAAAGGTTCGCCCGGGTTCGAATGTGGTGGTGTTCGGCCTCGGCGGCATCGGCCTCAATGTCATTCAGGGCGCGCGCATGGTTGGCGCGGACAAGATCATCGGCGTGGATATCAACCCGGCCAAGGTCGAAATGGCGAAGAAGTTCGGCATGACCGACTTCATCAACCCGCGTGACGTGGGCAATGACAAGGTGGTTCAGGCGATCCAGGACCTGACCGATGGCGGCGCGGACTATTCCTTCGACGCAACCGGCAATACCGATGTCATGCGTCAGGCGCTGGAATGCTGCCATCGCGGCTGGGGTGAATCCATCATCATCGGCGTTGCGGAAGCTGGCAAGGAAATCGCCACGCGTCCGTTCCAGCTGGTCACGGGCCGCGTCTGGAAAGGCACCGCCTTCGGCGGCGCGCGCGGTCGCACCGATGTGCCGAAAATCGTCGACTGGTACATGGAAGGCAAGATCAACATTGACGATCTGATCACCCACACCATGCCGCTCGATGAAATCAACACGGCCTTCGACCTGATGCATGAAGGCAAGTCGATCCGTTCGGTGATTGTCTACTGATGAGCGAGAAGACCCTGATATCCCGCTGGGATGAGCTGGACGATTTTACGCCGCGCGCGCTTTATGCGCTGCTGAAACTGCGCGTGGATATTTTCGTGGTGGAGCAGAAATGCCCCTATCCGGAAATCGACGGCAAGGATATGGGTGCGTTCCACCTGCGCATTCTTGACGGCGAGGAACTTGCAGCTGCATTGCGCGTTCTTCCGCCGGAAAGCGACGGTAAACCCGCGAAGATCGGGCGTGTGGTCGTGGCCCCGGATTACCGGGGCTACCAGCTTGGCCGAAGGCTGATGCAGGAAGCAATCGCTTTTTCGGAAGAGCGCTTTCCAGGCATTGCCATTGAGCTCGGCGGACAGAGCCATTTGCAAAAATTCTATGGCTCGTTCGGTTTTAAAGTCACTTCGGACGAATATCTGGAAGACGGCATTCCGCATGTGGACATGCGGCTGGAACCGCGAGAAAAGAGCAACTGATGTTTCTGCTGCGCCGCCATATGTCCTTCTATCTCGCGGCCATCGGTGGCGCAGCAGCCTTTATCGTCGCGTGGTTGTTCGACAGTCCGCTTGCGCCGGTGATCGGGGCGGACACGTTTTTCGTGCTTTATCTGGTGCTGGCTCTTTTCGCCATTCCCAAACTCACCGCCGCCTTTCTCAAAAAGCATGCAGCCGCCGCCGATGAACCGGCCTGGATCATCTTTCTGGTGACTTTCGCAACCGTCGTCGTCGCGGTGGCCTCGCTGTTCATCCTGCTCAACCGGCAGCCGAAGGCGGATGCATTGGCGCTGGTGACGACGCTCGCCTCGGTGCCGCTCGGCTGGGCTACCATTCACATGATGGCGGCCATTCACTACGCCCATGCCTTTTGGCAACCGCAGGAACCAGCCGGTGACGACAATGGCCGCGCCAGTCGCCGCCGGGGTGGGTTCGACTTTCCCGACACGCCGGAGCCGTCCGGCTGGGATTTTGCCTATTTCTCCTATGTCATCGGCATGACCGCGCAAACCTCCGATACGGGCGTCACCACCACCGCCATGCGGCGGCTGACACTGATGCACAGCGTGGTATCCTATTTCTTCAACACCATTCTCGTCGCGGCAGCGGTCAATGCCGCCGTCGCGCTCGGCAGCTGACGGCTCCTGCCTCCCTAAACAGAAACTGGAATTCAAATGGAAACGATTTCGACAGCGAAGTGCTTTGGCGGAACACAAGGCGTCTATCGGCACAAAAGCGAAGCCTGCCAGTGCGACATGACCTTCGCCGTGTTCCTGCCACCGCAGGCCAAGGAAGGCCCGGTGCCGGTGCTCTGGTATCTGTCCGGCCTAACCTGTACGCATCAAAACGTGATGGACAAGGGCGAATATCGGCAATTGGCCGCAGAACTTGGAATTGCCGTTATTTGCCCCGATACGAGCCCACGTGGTGATGACGTTCCCGATGAGCCGGACAACTGGCAGTTCGGCAAGGGTGCAGGCTTTTACGTCGACGCGACGCAGGAGCCTTTCGCCAGGAACTACCAGATGTACAGCTATATCACGCAGGAACTGACCGAGCTGGTGGCGGCTGAGTTTCCGCTCGATATGGCGCGACAGGCGATCACCGGCCATTCCATGGGCGGTCATGGCGCGCTGACGATTGCGCTGAAAAACCCGGACCGGTTCAAGTCGGCCTCTGCTTTCGCGCCCATTGTGCAGCCATCGACGGCCGGTTGGTCAAAACCGGCGCTGGAAAAATATCTCGGCCCGGAAGAACGCGCATGGCGTCCCTATGATGCGTCGCTGCTGATCGAGGATGGTTACAAGTTTCCGGCGTTTCTGGTCGATCAGGGCACCGCGGACGGCTTCCTGAACGACGGCTTGCGCCCATGGCTGCTGGAAGAAGCCTGCGAAAAGGCTGGCATTCCGCTCACGCTCAATATGCGCGAGGGCTATGATCATTCCTATTTCTTCATTTCGACATTCATGGATGACCATCTGCGTTGGCATGCCGAGCGCCTTTGACAGTAACGAAAAGTCCGGCTTGGCCGGGCTTTTTTCTATCGCTTCATCACTTTCATCGGCAGACCACCCTGCGGCTGCGTGGTGAGCTTTTGCACCGGCCATGGTCGGGTCGTTTCCAGCACGTCGAAGCGGCGACCATCGAGCAGGGTTGCCAGCGCAATAACCGCTTCCTGCAAAGCAAAGCTTGCGCCGATGCAGACGCGCGGGCCCGCGCCGAAGGGCAGATACTGGAAACGGTCGAGCCGGTCGCGGTTTTCCGGCCAGAAGCGCTGCGGCATGAAAGCATCTGGCTGATCCCAAAAGAGCCGATGACGGTGGATCACCCATGGCATGACCAGCACAGTCGCGCCTTTCGGTATTTGCAGATCGCCATAGCGGTCATTTTCCGCCGCCTCGCGATTGATCGATGGCGCAGGCGGATAAAGGCGCATCGCCTCCTCGAAAGCCGCACGCGTGAAAGGCAGGCTGGCCAGCCACTCATGCGGCGGCAGATCGCGTCCGCCCTTTTCGAAGAAAGCGTCGATTTCCGTCTCAACGCGGGCGCGTTCTTCGGGGGCTTTGGCGAGCAGATAGAGCGTCCAGCCAAGCGCGCGGGCCGTGGTTTCGTGACCAGCGCCAATGAAGGTGATGATATTGTCCTCGATCTCTGAGCGGCTCAGGCCCTCCGGGCCTTCGGCGCGCAAAAGCAGCGTCAGGAAGTCGTTCGGCACCGCTTCACCTCTGTCCATACGCGCCTTGCGCATGGCAATGGTGTCGGAGACAAGCGCGCGGAAAAAGCCCAGCGACTGCTGGCCGCGCAAACGCGTGAGCCGTGGCAGCCAATCAGGCAGGCCCAGCAGATCGAACGGATCGACGCGGCCCATGGTTTCAAACAGCTTGTCGATCTGACGCGCGAAATCATTGGGATCGCCTGCGATCTCGCCGGAAAACAGCGTTTCGGCCAGAATGTCGTAGGTGAGCAACGTCATGTCATGGGCAACATCGGTGATCATGCCGCTGGTCTTGTAGCGCGCCACAAACAGGCGCGAACGGTCGCGCATCGCTTCCGCAAAGCCGCCGATATGGCGCGGCGTGAAGACCGGTGCCATGGCCTTGCGCGAGCGCTTCCACACCTGCCCCTCAGCCGTCAGAAGGCCATCGCGCAGCAGCGGACGCAGCACACGCTGCCGAATGGCGGACATCGGATAATTGGCGACATTGTCTACCAGCACGTGGCGGATCAGCCCGGGATCGTTGGCGATGATGGTCTTGAGGCCAAACCAGCTGACGGAAATCCACCGTTCATTGTAGGAAGGTTCGCCCCACAATTCGAGCGGGTTTTTATAGACGACGCGCATCATCTCGAAGCGCCCGACAGGCTTTTCGCGCGGGCGCGGCGCGGGCGGCACGAAGGGTTCAAGCACTTCCGGCATAGTCATCGCAGTTTCATCCAAGCGTTCCAGATACCGTTGTTTTATGGCATATAAGGGGTAATTGTGGCGCTTCCAGAAGCCCATTCGGGGCAGCATCCGCCATATGGGGTCGATATCCGCTCAAACTACCGGAATCCCCGGCAAATTTGCCTCGAAAATTTGGAAAATAACCCGTTAGCGCCTATATTAAAGCCATGTTTGTCGTATGATTCGACACGTTCTTTAAGGCTGCATTTGCAGCAGGCTATCAGGCTGCATTCGCAGCACGTTTTCGAAAGATTTTCATGAGCGATACGCCCGAGATGAATACCGAAGCCCCCGCCGAATATGGCGCGGATTCCATTCGTGTTCTGAAAGGTCTGGATGCCGTTCGCAAGCGTCCGGGCATGTATATCGGTGACACGGATGACGGCTCCGGCCTGCATCACATGGTTTATGAAGTCGTGGACAACGCCATCGACGAAGCGCTGGCAGGCCATGCCACGCTCGTCACCGTGACGCTCAATGCCGACGGCTCCTGCACCGTAACCGATAATGGTCGCGGAATCCCGACCGAAATCCATAAGGAAGAAGGCGTCTCGGCTGCTGAAGTCATCATGACCCAGCTCCATGCGGGCGGCAAGTTCGACCAGAATTCCTATAAGGTTTCCGGCGGTCTGCACGGCGTCGGCGTTTCGGTTGTGAACGCGCTTTCGGTCTGGCTGAAGCTGAAAATCCGTCGCTATGGCAAGCTTCACGAAATGAGCTTTACCCATGGTGTGGCCGATGCGCCGCTGGCGGTGACGGGCGACGTGGCCGATGGCGAGACTGGAACTTCGGTGACCTTCCTGCCCTCGACCGAAACCTTCAGCATGGTCGAATTCGACTATGACACGCTGGAGCGCCGCCTGCGCGAGCTGGCCTTCCTCAATTCCGGTGTGCGCATCAAGCTGACGGATAACCGTCATGCCGACGCCAAGGAACATGAGCTGCATTATGACGGCGGCCTGATCGAGTTCGTGAAATATATCGATCAAAGCAAGAAGCCGCTGATCGATGAACCGGTCTATATCCGCAGCGAAAAGGACGGCATGACGGTGGAAGTCGCCATGTGGTGGAACGATTCCTACCACGAAAAGGTGCTGTGCTTCACCAACAACATCCCGCAGCGCGACGGCGGCACGCATCTTGCCGGTTTCCGCGGCGCTCTCACCCGTCAGGTCACGGGCTATGCGGATGCGTCCGGCATGACCAAGAAGGAAAAGGTGCAGCTCACCGGCGACGATTGCCGCGAAGGCCTGACTGCTGTTCTTTCCGTCAAGGTGCCGGACCCGAAATTCTCGTCGCAAACCAAGGACAAGCTGGTTTCGTCGGAAGTGCGCCCGGTGGTCGAAAGCCTCGTCAACGAAGCGCTGTCGATCTGGCTCGAAGAACATCCGGCGCAGGGCAAGGCTGTGGTCGAGAAGGTCATTCAGGCCGCTGCCGCCCGTGAAGCTGCACGCAAGGCCCGCGACATCACCCGCAAGAGCACGCTCAGCGTCACCTCGCTGCCGGGCAAGCTTGCCGATTGCCAGGAGCGCGATCCGGCCAAGTCGGAACTCTTCATTGTCGAAGGTGACTCGGCAGGCGGTTCGGCGAAAAGCGGTCGTTCGCGCCAAAATCAGGCGATCCTGCCGCTGCGCGGCAAGATCCTGAACGTGGAACGCGTTCGCTTCGACCGTATGTTGTCTTCCGATCAGGTCGGCACGCTGATCACGGCGCTCGGCACGTCGATCGGCAAGGATGAGACGCACGGCTTCAACGCCGACAAGCTGCGTTATCACAAGATCATTATCATGACCGATGCTGACGTGGACGGCGCGCATATTCGCACGCTGTTGCTCACCTTCTTCTTCCGCCAGATGCCGGAACTGATCGAGCGCGGCCATATCTATATTGCGCAGCCGCCGCTCTATAAGGTGTCGCGCGGCAAGTCCTCGCAATATATTAAGAACGAAGCGGCCTTCGAAGACTTCCTCATCGAGACCGGTCTAGAAGAGGCTGCTCTTGAAATGGCGAGCGGCGAAGTGCGCGCCGGTCCCGATCTGCGCGCTGTCGTGGATGATGCGCGCACATTGCGCCAGCTTCTGCATGGTCTGCATACACGCTACGACCGCCGCGTCGTCGAACAGGCGGCGATCGCCGGTCTGCTCAACCCCGACGCTTCGAAGGACAATGCAACCGCGCAGCGCTCCGCCGATACGGTTGCGACGCGCCTCGACATGATCTCGGAAGAGACCGAACGCGGCTGGACCGGCCATGTCATGGAAGATGGCGGCTACCGCTTCGAGCGCATGGTCCGCGGCGTCAAGGATGTTGCCATTCTCGACATGGCGCTGCTCGGTTCTGCCGATGCCCGCCAGATCGACCGTGTGGCTGGCCGCATGGGCGAAACCTTTGCCGAACCGCCGACCCTTCGCCGCAAGGACAAGTCGGATACGCTGTCCGGTCCGATGGCGCTGCTCGACGCCATTTTCGCGACCGGTCGCAAGGGTCTGACCTTGCAGCGCTACAAAGGTCTTGGCGAAATGAATGCGGAGCAGCTTTGGGAAACCACGCTGGACCCGAATGTGCGCTCGCTCCTGCAAGTCAAGGTGACGGACGCGACCGACGCGGACTCGCTCTTCTCGCGCCTGATGGGCGACGAAGTGGAACCGCGCCGCGAGTTCATTCAGGAAAACGCGCTGAGCGTCGCCAATCTGGACGTCTGATCCAGCCTCGCATCGTCACGAAAAAGGCCTCTGCTCGCAGAGGCCTTTTTATTTGTCGCCGGTATTGTCACCACAAAAAGAAAGGCCCCGCATTGCGGGGCCTTTCTCTGCAATCCTTCTGTGAAGGATCAGAACTTGTAGGCAATACCCAGGCGAACTTCGTTGGTCTTGAAGTCGTTGTTGACGCTCAGGCCAGCAAAGTCGACGTCCTTATCGCCGTAATCGGTGTAGCGATATTCAAGACGCAGGATCAGGTTGTCGGTTGCGGCATAATCCACACCGCCGCCAACGGTCCAGCCCGTGAGGGTCTTGCTTTCGGAGAAGCCGATACCGTAGATATCGCCGCTGTTCTTGACATTGCCGAATGCCACACCGCCAGCGATGTAAGGCAGGAAGCGGTCGAAGGCGTAACCAGCGCGGGCACGAACGGCACCCGACCAGCGCATCTTGCTTTCAAACGAGCCAACTGCGAGGTCGCCATCATAAATGTCGATGCCTTCCGACACGTCATTATAGGTGATGTCGCCGTCGATACCGAGAACAACATTGTTGCCCAGATCGAAGTTGTAACCAGCGTAGAGACCGCCGAGGAAACCATCAGGCTTCACGTCGCCATAGGTGTAAAGGTCGCCGCTGAAATCAGACTTACCCCAGCCGTAGCCAACCTGACCACCGATGTAAGCACCGTTCCAGGTAAACGTCGGAGCGACAACAACCGGTGCTGGTTCCTGTTCGATAACCGCGTCAGCAGCCTTTGCGCCGGTGGCAGCAACAAGAGCGACAGTGGATGCGAGAAGAAGCGCCTTAAGCTTCATGATGAACCTCCTAAGGAAATTTTCTGAACCAAGCTTGACCCTAATATAAGCGACCACTCAAAAAAGTCTGTAGCATGAATGCCACAGCAAGAGAAAAGTGCAAAAAGCCGTACACGAAGCCGTGAAACCGCCCTCTATAGTTAAAAAACTGGAAAGAAATGCCCGAAAGCGCTGCTCTGCGCAGGGCTGTATTAATTCAGATCCAATCAGGTTATAGAAAACCGGGCTTAAATGGGTGGGAAAACTGATATGCGGATAGCGGGCGACAGCGAACGGATCGACTGGGTCGATATTGCCAAGGGCATCTGCATTATCTTTGTCGTGATGATGCATTCGACGCTGGGCGTCGAAAAGGCAGCGGGCGCTGAAGGCTGGATGCACTATGTGGTCGCCTTCGCCAAACCATTCCGTATGCCGGATTTCTTCATGATCTCGGGGCTGTTTCTCAGCCTCGTCATCGACCGCCCCTGGCGGCGCTATCTCGACCGCAAGGTGGTGCATTTCCTGTATTTCTATATTCTGTGGCTGACGATCCAGTTTGCCTTCAAGGCGCCGGGGATTGCCAGCGAAGCCGGTGTTTCCGGCGTCGTGCAGGCCTATCTCATGGCTTTCGTCGAGCCGTTCGGCACGCTGTGGTTCATCTATATCTTGCCCGTCTTCTTTGTTGCGACACGGCTTTTGAAGCGCGTGCCGGTGGGCGTTACCTTTACCGTGCTGGCTGTGCTGGAAATCCTGCCCATCCATACGGGCTGGGTAATGATTGACGAATTCTGCTCGCGTTTCGTCTATTTCTTCGCGGGCTATGCCTTCGCACCCGCCATCTTCAAGATTGCCGACTGGCTGCGCCAACGCCCACTCGTCGGCATTGCGGGGCTGCTCGTCTGGGGCCTTGTCGAATACAAGCTCGTCTTCATGCCGGTGCCGGAAAGCCTCGCATCGCTGATCGCCCCCGCCGGCGATCTCCTGAACGAGCGCGGCGCTGTGAGTGATCTGCCCATTATTTCGCTTCTACTCGGACTGGTTGGCGCGCTGGCGATCATTTCGATCTCTTCACTTTTGAGCCTGCTGCCTGCGCGAAACTGGCTGCATCGTGCACTGAGCTGGCTCGGCGCACATTCGATTGTGATCTATCTGGCCTTCTTCCTGCCGATGGCCATCGCGCGCACAGTGATGCTGAAACTCGGCTTCATCGATATCGGCACGGTATCGCTTCTGACCACCGCAAGCGGCGTGGTCGGACCGGTCATTCTTTATGGGCTTATCCAATGGACCGGCTATGGACAGTTTCTGTTCCGCCGCCCGGCATGGGCCTATATTGATCAGGCGCCACAAAAGAAAACGGCGGCCACTGCCGCCGTTTGATGGGTACAATACTATCGCCCAGCGTCAGCTATGCGCGAAAATATCGTCTTCCGGCCATCCCATCAGATCAAGTTCCGAACGGGTCGGCAGGAATTTGAAGCAGGCTTCAGCCTGCTTCGCGCGGCCATCGCGCTCAAGACGCTGTTCCAGTACAGCCTTCAGACGATGCAGATAAAGCACATCGGAAGCGGCATATTCGAGCTGCGCCTGCGAAAGGATTTCCGCAGCCCAGTCGGATGACTGCTGCTGCTTGGAGATCGAAACATCCAAAAGCTCGTTGCACAGTTCCTTGAGGCCGTGACGGTCCGTATAGGTGCGGGTGAGCTTCGAGGCGATCTTGGTGCAGAAAACCGGCTGCGGCATGGTGCCGAAAGCATGGGCCAGCACGGCCAGATCGAACCGACCGAAATGGAAGATCTTGGTGATCGCGCGATCCTTCAGAAGCTTGACCAGATTGGGCGCCTTCTTCTGCCCGGCCTCGATCTGGATCACGTCCGCCGTGCCGTCGCCGGGCGAAATCTGCACCACGCAAAGCCGGTCGCGATGCGGGTTCAGCCCCAGCGTCTCGGTATCAATGGCGACCGCATCGACCTGATAATGGTCGAGGTTCGGCAGATCGTTTTTATGAAAACGGATGGTCATTCAGTTGTCCTTGTTTCGCGGCAGTTGCCGCCATAATACGCGCCCTACTTGGCGGCGATAGCCGCCATAATGCGGGCCCATGAGCGTTGGCCTTTGTGGAAGGAGTTCAGCTCGTATTTTTCATTGGGCGAATGGATGCGGTCATCTTCAAGTCCGAAGCCGACGAGCAGCGATTCCATACCGAGGAAAGTGTCGAAATCGCCGACAATCGGGATCGATCCGCCCATGGCGATCAGCACGGCTGGCTTCGGCCATTCGTCGGACAGCGCGTCCTTGGCCTTGGAAACCAGCGGTGAATCATAAGGCAACTGGATCGCGGGCGAACCGCCATGCGGATGGAACTCCACCGAGCAATCGGCGGGCAGGCGTTCCTGCACAAAAGCGCGGAAGGCTTCGCGGATCTTCACCGGGTCCTGTTTATGCACGAGACGGAACGAGACCTTTGCCGAGGCCTGCGCCGCGATAACAGTCTTGAAACCTTCGCCGGTATAACCGCCGGTAATGCCGTTTACTTCCGCCGTCGGGCGGGCCCAGGTGAGTTCGAGAACGCTGCGACCCTTTTCGCCGGAGGGGATGGAAAGGCCGATGGGGCCGAGGAAGTTTTCCGCGGTGCGACCGAGGCTTTCCCAGGATTGCAGGATTTGCGACGGGGTTTCCTCGACGCCTTCATAGAAGCCGGGAACGGTGACGCGTCCGGTTTCGTCATGCAGGTCGGCCAGAATCTTGCTCAGAATATGGATCGGATTGGCCGCAGCACCGCCGAAAAAGCCCGAATGCAGATCGCGGTCGGCAGCCTTGATAACGATTTCCTCGCCAACCAGACCGCGCAGCCCGACGCTGATGGCAGGCGTTTCCATGTCCCACATGGAGGTGTCGCAGACCAGCGCCACATCGGCTTTCAGTTCCGCCTTGTTGGCATCGAGGAAGGGTTTGAGCGACGGCGAACCGGATTCTTCCTCGCCTTCGAACAACAGCGTCACCTTGACCGGCAGACTGCCATTGATCGCCTTATAGGCACGGCAGGCTTCCACGAAGGTCATGAGCTGGCCCTTGTCGTCGGACGTGCCGCGACCGGTCAGGACTTTACGACCGTTGCCGACATCCTTGATCGCCGGATCGAACGGGTCGTTTTCCCAAAGATTCAGCGGATCGACCGGCTGCACATCATAGTGACCGTAGAAGAGCACATGCGGCGCATCGGGCGTGGCGCCGTCATGATGCGCAACCACCATCGGATGGCCCGGCGTGTCGCGCACGCTGGCATCAAAGCCAATCGTCTTCAGATCGGCCACCAGCCATTCCGCAGCCTTGCGGCAATCGGCCTTGTAGGCCGGGTCGGTCGAGATCGACTTGATCCGCAGCAGTTCGAACAGGCGTTCGAGGCTGTTATCAAGATTGGCGTCGAGGTGGCTGAGAACTTTGTCGAGCGATGGCACAGACGGTTGCTGGGACATGGAAACTTCCTGACGAGTCGAAACGTGAACTGGCGGCACACTACAACCAGCACTTCCCGCTGGAAACCCAATTCGCAAGGGATTACCGCAAATTGAAGGCCTTTATCAGGGGGATAGACTTTCGCGGCGGCTGACGCTGAGCAGAAAGACCAGCAATGCGAATATTACCGGTTCGCGCCAGACCAGCGGCGCGAAGGCTGTCCAGAAGGTTTCGGCAAAAGCCAGAAGGGTCGCACCGCCTGCCGAAGCAAGCGGCGAGAAATAGCCGCCCACAGCGCCAATCATCAATATTTTGAGTCCAAGCAACAATCCGTCGCCGGAACTCATGGTGCCGTAATAGGCGGTCATCAGAATGCCCGCCAGAGCGGCAATCAGCACCGCGCCCATATAGGCGGCCAGGAAAACGCGCCCCGCGTTGACCCCGCAAAGCTGCGCCGCCAGCACATCATCGCGGACCGCCCGCCAGTTGCGACCAAAACGGCTACGCTGCAAGGCGAAGCTGCCGATCAGCACGATGGATGCCATAACAAGCGTATTGATGATCTGCATCGTGGTCAGCACGACCGCCTTGTCGCCCTCGCCCCAGAAGGTGATCTTGTCCTGCAACAAAGGCGGCAGCCAGAGGTTCCGCGATCCAGCCGCGAGACGAACGCTTTCCATCAGCACCACGGCCACGCCCAATGCCGCCACCATTGCCATATTGGGCGACGCCCGACTGAGCGGCCGCATGACGAGACCCGCAATCACCGCCCCGGCGGCAAGCGTATAAAACAGCGCCCCGGCTATACCGACGCCAATCGCGGCAGGCAGAACCAGCCAAAGCCTGGTCCAGCCAAACGCCGTGAAGATGAGAAGAAGCTGGCCGGAAAAGGCCACCAGCGCACCATAGCTGATATCTGCGCGCTTGAGGACGGCAAAGCTCAGCGCATAGCCGAACGCCAGCATGGCGTAGGTTGCCGCCAGCGGCACCGCATTGGCGAATTGCTGCAAGAGGTAGGCCATGGATACGCCCTCGCTACACTGGGCAGATTATAACTGTCAAAATGGTTTTTACCAGTTATAATGTGCTATGAGCTTTTCCTGGACACCGCATCGTTTTTCCGGCGGCGCATTGGCGCTGGATATAGCCAATAGCGTCATCCTGCGCGGCGACGCAGCGTGCAGCGTGGATCGTTTTGCAGAACCGACAAATCTGAAAAGCTTTGCGCACGCGGCGACAACGTTCTGCGCGGAGAAAGGCCTGCCTTTGCCGCTTACCCCGGTCGAGCCTGAAAATCTGCGCCGGTTTCTTTCCCTGCGTGAAGCCATTGATGGCTATTTTCGCGCTTTCGTTCGTGCGCAAGCTGATGACCGGTTGCTGGCCGGTCTTCTCGAATGCATAGCCGATCTGCTGCGCCACACCACATCGCCTTCAGCACTGGAGATAGCTGCCGCACATTCAGCACTCCGGCTGATGGCGAAGTGCCAGTCGGGAGCCGATGCGGATCGCCTGAAAATCTGCGCCAATTGCGGCTGGCTTTTCCTCGATCAGAGCCGCAATCGCAGTCGGGTCTGGTGTGACATGACCGTCTGTGGCAACCGGGCCAAGGCCAGCCGCCACTATTATCGCAATCGGGAGGTAGGGATGTGAAACCGCTCGTCGCAATCGCGCTCACCCTTCCGCTGCTGGCGGCATGCCAGCGTGAAAAGACTACCGGACCTTACGAAATTTCGGGACGGCTTGTGGTTTTCAATTATCGCATTGCCCGCGCAACCTTTCTGGTCACGCTGCGCAAGATCGGCCCGGTGGAAGAAGGAGCGACGGTTACTGCGGCCTTTGACAATCCCACGCAGGGCGCGCCAGTCATGGTCGACCGGAAAGTCTTTCCCAATCAGAACCAGCTTTCGCTGGAGACCGAGCCTTTGCACTGCATCGTCAAGGACAAGCCCTATGATGTTTCCATTCGCGTGACTGCAAGGAATGGAGACCTGTTGCAGACACTTGCAACCACCGTCGTTTCCAGCGAGGACCAGTCCATATTACCGGCGGAACCGCTCGTCGTCGGCCCCTTCTACGATCCGAACCCGAAAGTGTTCAAACCTGATGGCAGCCGGGATTTCTCGCCTGAGAAAAACTGTCCGAAAGCATGAGGGAAAGGTGGCCCGGATATGATTTGGCCGCTGTGGTGAGGGGATACCACAACGGCCATATCACTACACTCAAAGCGGCAGCCCGGAGAGGGGAATGAGGCTGCCACCAACATCCGGTATCCAACGGGGGACGGGTCAGAAAACCGGCGACCGACGAACTGTCGATGACTGAAATTTGGTTTTTAATCGTGGCTATTCAAGGGCACGGAAGATTACAAATCTGTAACAAACTCGTTATCTTACCGTGATGGATTTCTTTCGCGTGGATCATTGTTTCTCCTGACACGGAGCCGGTTCCCTTTAAGGCCGCTTTGATCTACTTCTAGGCCATGAAAAAAGGCGATCATCTCTTTCTCGTTGACGGCTCGGGTTATATTTTCCGCGCCTATCACGCCCTTCCCCCGCTGACTCGCAAAAGCGACGGCCTGCCGGTGGGCGCCGTATCGGGTTTCTGCAACATGCTGTGGAAGCTGCTGAAAGATGCGCGCAACACCGATGTCGGCGTGGTGCCGACCCATTTCGCGGTGATTTTTGACTATTCGTCGAAGACGTTTCGCAACGCGCTTTATCCGGAATACAAGGCTAATCGAACGGCACCGCCGGAAGACCTCGTTCCGCAATTCGGGCTGATCCGTCAGGCGACGCGCGCCTTCAACCTGCCCTGCATCGAAAAGGAAGGCTTTGAGGCCGACGATCTCATCGCGACCTATGCACGCCTTGCCGAAGAAGCGGGCGGCGATGTCACCATCGTCTCCTCCGACAAGGACCTCATGCAGTTGGTGACGCCAAGCGTGTCCATGTATGACAGCATGAAGGACAAGCAGATTTCGATCCCGGAAGTGATCGAAAAATGGGGCGTACCGCCGGAAAAGATGATCGACCTGCAATCGCTAACCGGCGACAGCACGGATAATGTGCCGGGTATTCCCGGTATCGGCCCAAAGACCGCAGCGCAATTGCTGGAAGAATTCGGCGATCTCGACACGCTTCTCGCCCGCGCCTCGGAAATCAAGCAGAACAAGCGCCGCGAGAACATTCTCGCCTTCGCAGATCAGACCAAGATTTCGCGTGAGCTGGTGACGCTCAAGAATGATGTGCCGCTGGACGTCGATCTGGACGGTCTGGTTCTGGAACCGCAAAACGGCCCCAAGCTGATCGGCTTCCTGAAAGCCATGGAGTTCACCTCGCTGACGCGGCGCGTGGCCGAAGCGACCGATACGGATGCTTCCGCCGTCGAGCCATGCCATGTCGAGACGCAATGGGGTGCGGATGCGCATGGCCCTGATCTCGATGTCGTGGTGACGAGCGTTGAGGAAGTCACGGTCGTCGCCGTGGCGACGGGCGAGCCTGCTGCTGCGGCAACAGGCTACACGCCGCAGGCACTGGCCGATAAGCGCGCCGTACAAGCCACCGCGCAGAAGATCGACACGAGCGCCTATAGCTGCATACGCGATATTGCCACGTTGAAGCTGTGGCTCGCTGAAGCGGTCGAAACCGGCGTGATGGCGTTCGATACGGAAACCAATTCGCTCGATCCGATGCAGGCTGAACTTGTCGGCTTCTCGCTGGCGCTCCCCGGCCAGAACGGCGCGACCAGGGCAGCCTATATTCCGCTTCAGCACAAATCCGGTCAGGGCGATCTGCTCGGCGGCGGCATGGTCGAGGGTCAGATACCGCTCGGTCAGGCGCTTGAGGCGCTGAAGACTGTTCTCGAGGACGCCTCCGTTCTCAAGATCGCGCAGAACATGAAATATGACTGGCTGGTCATGCGCCGCCACGGGGTCAACACCGTGTCCTTCGACGATACGATGCTGATTTCCTATGTGCTCGACGCCGGTACGGGCAGCCACGGCATGGACCCGCTTTCGGAGCGCTGGCTCGGCCATACGCCGATCGCCTATAAGGATGTGGCGGGCAGCGGCAAAAGCGCCGTAACCTTCGACATGGTCGATATCGACCGTGCGACGGCTTACGCAGCCGAAGACGCCGATGTGACGCTGCGCCTGTGGCAGGTCCTGAAACCGCGTCTGGCGGCTGAAGGTCTCATGTCGGTCTATGAGCGGCTGGAGCGTCCCTTGGTCGATGTTCTGGCGCGCATGGAAGAGCGCGGAATATCCGTGGACCGTCAGGTGCTGTCGCGCCTGTCGGGCGATCTGGCACAGGCTGCCGCCGCTTACGAAGATGAAATCTACGAACTGGCGGGAGAGAAATTCACTATCGGCTCACCGAAGCAGCTCGGCGATATTCTGTTCGGCAAGATGGGCCTGCCCGGCGCTTCGAAAACCAAGACTGGCCAATGGTCCACCTCGGCGCAGGTTCTCGAAGATCTGGCCGCGGAAGGCCATCCGCTGCCGCGCAAGATCGTCGACTGGCGTCAGCTCACCAAGCTGAAATCCACCTATACGGATGCGCTGCCGGGCTTCATCCATCCGCAGACCAAACGCGTCCACACATCTTACGCGATGGCGTCCACCTCCACGGGCCGCCTCTCATCCTCCGAACCAAATTTGCAGAACATTCCGGTCCGCACAACCGAGGGGCGCAAGATCAGGACTGCCTTCATCGCCGAACCGGGCAACAAGCTGATCTCTGCGGATTACAGCCAGATCGAGCTGCGCGTGCTGGCCCATGTGGCCGATATTGCGCAATTGAAGCAGGCTTTTGCCGATGGCGTCGATATTCACGCCATGACTGCATCGGAAATGTTCGGCGTACCGGTGGAAGGCATGCCGTCGGAGGTGCGCCGCCGGGCTAAGGCGATCAATTTCGGCATTATCTATGGTATTTCGGCCTTCGGTCTCGCCAATCAGCTGTCGATACCGCGTGAGGAAGCGGGACAATATATCCGCACCTATTTCGAGCGGTTTCCCGGCATCAAGGATTATATGGAAGCGACCAAGGCTTTCGCGCGCGAGCACGGCTATGTCGAAACCATTTTCGGACGTCGCGCCCATTATCCCGATATTCGCGCCTCCAACCCGCAAATCCGCGCTTTCAACGAGCGCGCGGCGATCAATGCGCCCATTCAGGGGTCGGCGGCGGACATTATCCGCCGCGCCATGATTCGCATGGAAGATGCGCTTGAAAAAGAAAAACTCGCTGCCCGCATGTTGTTGCAGGTGCACGATGAGTTGATCTTCGAAGTGCCTGAAAATGAAGTGGAAAAAACCATTCCGCTGGTGCGCCATGTCATGGAGAACGCGGCCCTTCCGGCAGTGTCCCTGGCGGTTCCGCTGCATGTCGATGCCCGTGCGGCGCATAACTGGGACGAGGCCCACTGAGGATGTTTACCGAGCCGGAACTGGGAAACAGTTACGGCTCGGCCTTGCTTAAAGCAGCGCTCTAGAGCATTTCCAGCAAAAGTGCGAAGCGGTTTTGCGTAATGCAAAGACAAATAGATAGAGCGGTTCCACGATTCCGTTTTTACCGGAACCGCTCTAGCGGATCATACAGAACGAGCTGTAGTGATCATCCGTATAGTAATAGGTGCGTTTTGAGCTCCCATCATAACCAGTAATGGCCCGATGCCGTCCACGACGACCGTATCTGTCATTGCCAAGATCGAATTCATAATAGGTCATGCGAGGCACATTCGGGAGAATTCCCTGGTGATTGTTGAAGACTGTCGGCTTCTGTCCCTTCCCCTTCAAATATTTCTCCAGCTGGTCTTTTGCATTTCTGAAATCGTCGTATTCATCAGGATTATTCTTAGGCGAAATACCAGATGCACAGTATGAAACCGGCCTCGCCACGCCACAATTGATAGTAAGCATTAATCCCGTAGCTACAAACGCTGAAAATGCCAATAATTTATTCATTTTTATCTCACTATTACTTTTATAAACACAAATTTATTTCCAGTATTTGTTAATACTGTCGATTATATACTAAATAAAATCCACATTGCGGGAAATCGCTAAATCGCCCCCCACCCAGCGCAGGACAGCCATGTCGCCAGCCGCAGTTGACCTGACGACGTTAACCCTATAGGGAAGCGGCAATTCTGTTGCTTCGGTGGTCGCCAGGGGAGCCGTGAACGTCAGGTTTACGGCCAATGGGTTTGCGGCTTGTGAAGCTTTTGTGAAAGTTGTCCATGTCTCTGCCCGATACCATCGCTCCGGCACTGTCCGGAGCTCTTGCCGCTCGCGGTTATAACACCCTCACCGCCGTTCAGAACGCCGTATTGGCGCCTGAAACCCTTGAGTCCGACCTTCTCGTTTCCGCTCAGACCGGCTCCGGCAAGACCGTTGCCTTCGGTCTCTCCATGGCCAACACCATTCTGGAAGACGAGCTTCGCTTCGGCGAACCGGGTGCGCCACTTGCCATGATCATCGCGCCGACGCGCGAATTGGCGCTTCAGGTGCGCCGCGAGCTGGAATGGCTTTATGCCGATACCGGCGCGCGCATCGCATCCTGCGTTGGCGGCATGGATATCCGCACCGAGCGCCGTGCGCTGGAACGCGGCAGCCATATCGTCGTCGGTACGCCGGGCCGCCTGCGCGACCATATCACCCGGTCCGCGCTGGATATGTCTGCGCTTCGCGTCGTCGTGCTCGACGAAGCCGACGAAATGCTCGATATGGGTTTTCGCGAAGACCTCGAATTTATCCTCGGTGAAGCGCCGGAAGACCGCCGCACGCTGATGTTCTCGGCAACCGTGCCGAAGCCGATCGCGCAGCTCGCCAAGCGTTTCCAGAACAATGCGCTGCGCCTCACGGTGCAGAGCGAAACCAGCCAGCACGCCGACATCGATTATGTCGCCATGCCGGTTCCGCCGCATGAGCGCGATCACGCGATCATCAACACGCTGCTTTATTACGATTCACAGAACTCGATCATCTTCTGCTCGACCCGTGAAGCGGTAAAGCACATGGCAAGCCGCCTTTCTAATCGCGGTTTTGCCGTGGTGGCGCTGTCGGGCGAACTCAGCCAGGCCGAGCGCAACAATGCGCTGCAGGCCATGCGCGACGGTCGCGCCCGCGTTTGCGTGGCGACCGACGTTGCCGCGCGCGGTATCGATCTGCCGAATCTCGATCTGGTTGTCCATGCCGATCTGCCCAACAATCCTGAAACCATGCTGCACCGTTCGGGCCGTACCGGTCGCGCCGGTCGCAAGGGCACCTGCGTGCTGGTCGTGCCGTTCTCGCGTCGCCGTTCCGCCGAGCGCCTCCTGCATATGGCGAAGCTCGACGCACAGACCATTCCCGCGCCGGGCATTGCCGCCGTTCAGGCCAAGAACAACGAACGCATCCTCAATGCCGAGGCCTTTGGCCAGCCGGTCGAGGAAGAACATCAGGACGTGCTGAAAGCGCTTCTGGAGCGTTATACGCCGGAGCAGCTGGCAGCCGCCTATCTCAATCGCGAATTGTCGCTGGCGCCTGCACCGGAAGAAGTGTCGGACGCGCCGGTTCATCCGGTTGGCGGTAAGAAGCCCAGAGACCGCTTTGAAAAAGGCGAGCGTTCTGACCGCGGTGACCGTTTCGAGCGTAACGACCGCTTTGAGCGTGGCGAGCCGGGCGAACGCTTCGACCGCAATGCGCATTTCGATGGCGTCTGGTTCTCGGTTTCGGCTGGTCGCAAGCATCGCGCCGATCCGAAGTGGCTGCTGCCGCTGATCTGCAAGGCAGGCGACGTGTCGAAGCGCGATGTTGGTTCGATCAAGATTCTCGACGGCGAAACCCGCTTCGAAATCGCCGCATCCAAGGCCGATGAATTCCGTCAGTCTGTCGCCGAGCGCGGCACGGGCGAAAAGGGACTGGTGATCCGTCCTGCGGTTGCAGGCGCTGGCGAAGATGCCGGACGCCGCGAAAGCAAGAGCTACAAGCCGCGTGGCGAGAAGTCTTATGGCGACAAGCCGCGCGGCGACAAGCCTTGGGGCGACAAGCCCCGTGGGGAAAAGCCTTATGGTGAAAAAACCTGGGGCGACAAACCACGGGGCGAAAAGTCGTGGGGCGACAAGCCTCGCGGTGACTTCAAAAAAGGCCCGCGGAAATCCGAAGGCGGCTACAGCAAGAAGCCGCGCGGCGAATAATTCGTTCGACAATTTCATAAAGCCCGCCGCATGGCGGGCTTTTTACTGACAGGCGGATTTACGTCCCTTTAAACCGCCGCATTTACCCTGCACCGGGTAGACCCTTGTTCGCATTCGCCGGAAACATCACGGCAATGCAGAAATATTTTTGGAAAATGACCGGTTCGCATGCATGACGAACCGGCGCGCAGGTGGGCAACTTAGGCAGACTATGGCATCGCGAGACGACAGGAACGGACGCATCGACCCTTCTTTCGGCAACGAAGAGAAAAGGACTGACGAGGACGATTTCCATGTCGATGAGGAGGAGCGTATGGCGCGCTCGCAGCAGCGCAGACGGACACCGTCCCGGGATCGCGAACCGCGCGCAGCACGCCGCGGCAAGGCGAAGCCGCGCGGTTTCTTCGGTTTTCTGCGCCGCGCGATCTACTGGTGCTTCGTCCTTGGCCTGTGGGGCGGCATCGGCCTTGCCGGTGTGCTCGTCTATTTCGCAGCCAAGATGCCGCCGACGACGGATTGGGAAATTCCTGACAGGCCGCCCAATGTGCGCATTGTCGATGTGGGCGGAAAGCTGATTGCCAATCGCGGCACCACTGGCGGGGAAGCGATAGGCCTGCATGAAATGTCGGCCTTCATTCCCAAGGCCGTTGTGGCCATTGAAGACCGGCGTTTCTACTCGCATTTCGGTATCGACCCCATCGGCCTTGCCCGTGCCATTGTCACCAATGCGGTTTCGGGCCGCGCCGTTCAGGGCGGTTCCACGCTCACCCAGCAGTTGGCCAAGAACCTGTTCCTCTCGCCCGACCGCACGCTGGAGCGCAAGGTTCAGGAGGTGATGCTCGCTTTGTGGCTTGAGCATAAATACACCAAGGACCAGATTCTGGAGATGTATCTGAACCGCGTCTATCTCGGTTCGGGCGCCTATGGCGTCGATGCGGCGTCGCGGCGCTATTTCAGCAAGTCGGCCAAGGATGTGAACCTGATGGAAGCGGCCACGCTGGCCGGTCTCCTGAAAGCGCCGTCCCGCCTGTCGCCCGCCCGTGATCCGGAAGCCGCCGCCGCCCGCGCCAAGCTGGTGCTGGGTGCAATGCGCGAAGAAGGCATGATCGACGACAAGGAACTGGCCATCGCCGAAAGCGAGCCGCCGACGCGCGCGCCATCCTACTGGCAGGGTTCGGAAAACTATGTCGCCGACAAGGTGGTGGCCGCATTGCCAGCGCTGATCGGCGAGGCAAAGAGCGATATCACGGTCGAGACGACCATTGATCTCACTCTGCAATCAGCCGGTGAAGAGGCGATCAAGGATCAGATTTCCCAGAACGGGAAGAAGATGAATGTGAGCCAGGGCGCGCTCGTTTCCATCGACGGCACCGGGGCGGTGCGCGCCATGGTCGGTGGCGTCGATTATGCCGCCAGCCAGTTTGACCGTGTGACCGATGCGCGCCGCCAGCCCGCATCCTCCTTCAAGCCGTTCGTCTATCTTTCGGCGCTGGAACAGGGCCGCACACCGGATTCGGTGCGCAATGATGCGCCGGTGCGGATCGGCAAGTGGACGCCCAGCAACGACAACGGCAAATATATGGGTGAAGTGACGCTGGCGACCGCCCTGTCGCATTCGCTCAACTCCGTTTCCGCCCAGCTCGTGATGGAAGTCGGCCCGCAGACGGTGGTCGATACGGCGCACCGCCTCGGCGTGCAGTCGAAACTCGACCCGAATGCCTCGCTGGCGCTGGGCACCTCGGAAGTGACCCTGCTCGAACTGGCCGATGCCTATGTGCCCTTTGCCAATGGCGGCTATCGCGCGCCGGTCTATTTCATCACCAAGGTGACTGATGCCGACGGCAAGGTGCTTTATCAAAAGGACGACGCCATCGGCCCCCGCGTCATCGACGAGCGCAATGTCGGCATGATGAATGCCATGTTGCGACGGACCGTCGAGGACGGCACAGCGCGCAAGGCAGCCTTTGGCGGCTGGCCCGCCGCTGGCAAGACCGGCACCAGCCAGAATTTCCGCGATGCCTGGTTTATCGGCTACACGTCCAACCTGACCACCGGCGTCTGGTTCGGCAATGACGACGGCAAGGGCATGAAGCGCGTCTTCGGCTCGACCTTGCCGGTTGCAGCCTGGAAGAGCTTCATGCAGGTAGCGCATAAAGGCGTGCCCATCGCAGAACTGCCCGGTCACTACGACATCCAGAATGTCGTTCCCGGCGGCAGCGACGGCATGGACCCCAATGCGCCTTACGATCCCAACATGATGCCGCAGGGCGGTTATGGTGATCAGCCGATGGCTGGAAACGGCGATGACGGCTACTGGCCGCCAGCGCCTGAAAGCACCATGCGCAATGACATTCAGCAGGCGCCGCCGCAAGAGGCCCCGACCTATCCTGTGAATGCTCCCGGCCCACAGGGCACCCCATCCGGCGACTATGACGACACCTACCGCCCGATGCCGCCCAGCGAGGTCGGCGACCAGCCGGTGCAGCAGCCGCAGCGACGGCAGGGCGGCTCCACCACGCTGCTCGACATCATCATGGGCAATTCGCAGTAAGGATTGGCGAGAGCGAGGGAAGCGGAGGACAATCCGCTCCCCGGTCGCGATCAAGTGAAGCACCTTCCTCACGCAGTTGCTAATTCCCCTCGAAATCTTGAGCGGCATGGTCTATTCAAGATGTGAGAGCGAGGTTTTCCCATGACCCAAATGACCAAAACAGATGCGTCCCCGACCGAAGGCGCGAAGGTTGACGAAGAGCGCAAGACGCTGGTTCTCACCGGCGCCAGCCGCGGCATCGGCCATGCGACCGTCAAGCGTTTTTCACGCGCAGGTTGGCGCGTGATTACCTGCTCACGGCAGGATTTTTCCGATAATTGCCCATGGCCCGCCGGACCGGAAGACCATATCAAGGTGGATCTGGCCGATCAGGAAGACGTCGGCAAGGCGATTGCCGAAATCCGTCGTCGCCTTGAAGCCAATGGCAGCAAGCTGCATGCGCTCGTCAACAATGCAGGCATTTCGCCTAAAGCGCAGGGCGGACGCCGCCTGAACTCGATCGAAACGCCGATGGCCGTCTGGCGCGACGTGTTTCAGGTCAATTTCATGGCTCCGATCATGCTGGCGCGCGGTCTGTTCAAGGAACTTGAAGCCGCACAGGGTTCGGTCGTCAACGTGACCTCGATTGCTGGCAGCCGCGTTCACCCTTTTGCGGGCACCGCCTATGCCACGTCGAAAGCCGCACTTTCCTCACTGACTCGCGAAATGGCTTCGGATTTCGGCCCCTATGGCATCCGCGTCAACGCCATTGCGCCGGGCGAAATCGACACGGCGATCCTGTCGCCGGGCACGGAAAAGCTGGTTGAACAATTGCCCATGCGCCGCCTCGGCAAAACCTCGGAAGTCGCGGAAACCATCTATTTCCTGTGCACCGAGGCCTCGTCCTATGTCACGGGATCGGAAATTCATATTAATGGCGGCCAGCACGTCTGAGAGCCTGTTCCAAAAGTCGCCCTGTGTGGCTGCAAATGGCGCTTTTCTCCATTCCGGTGCTCACGTACCTAGAGTACGCTCCGCTCCGGTACTCGAAAATCACCATTTTCGCACACACATGCCGCTTTTTGAGTCAGGCTCTCACAAATACAAAGCGCGGCTGTTGAAAAACACCGCGCTTTTTGTTTAGTTCGCTTTAATCGATTTAAAATCCAATTCAACAGTAGACCGAGCCATGATCCTTTGTTGCGGTGAAGCCCTGATCGACATGCTGCCACGCGAAGCCGCGACCGGCGAAACAGCCTTCGTGCCTTTTGCGGGCGGTTCGGTTTTCAACTCGGCCATAGCGCTGGGGCGGCTTGGGGTGCCGACCGGCTTCTTCTCCGGCATTTCCTCCGATTTCTTCGGCGAAGTGCTGCGCGACACACTGGCCCGCTCCAATGTCGATTATTCCTTTGCCGCCATTTCGGATCGCCCGACGACGCTTGCCTTCGTTCGCCTCGTGGACGGTCAGGCGCGCTATGCTTTCTATGACGAGAATACGGCTGGCCGCATGTTGTCCGAAAGCGATATGCCTTTCGTGGATGAAAGCATCGACGCCATGCTGTTTGGCTGCATCAGCCTGATTTCCGAGCCATGCGGCAGCGTCTATGAAGCGCTGATGACCCGTGAAGCGTCAAAGCGCGTCATGTTCCTCGATCCCAATATCCGCGCCGGTTTCATCACCGACCGTGAGAAGCATCTGGCCCGCATGAAACGCATGATCGCGCTGGCCGATATTGTGAAACTGTCTGACGAAGATCTCAACTGGTTCGGCGAACATGGCAGCCACGACGAAATTGCCGCCGAATGGCTGAAGCTCGGTCCAAAGCTGATCGTCATCACCAAGGGCGCCCATGGTGCCGATGCCTATACGGCCGGTGCAACGGTGCGTGTGCCGGGCGTCAAGGTTGATGTGGTGGACACAGTTGGCGCGGGCGATACGGTCAATGCGGGCATTCTCGTCAGCCTGCATAATCAGGGCCTGCTCAACAAAGGTTCAATCGAGCACCTGAACGAAGACCAGATTCATTCCGCTGTAGCGCTTGGCGTTCGGGCTGCCGCCGTCACCGTTTCCCGCGCGGGCGCAAACCCGCCTTGGGCTGCAGAAATGCGGGATTGATTCCGTCATCTACAGATAAGACAGCACCTTCTAACCTACGCCATTGACCCGACTCAATTCCCGCCTTCTATAGAGAGTGGGTGGGAGAGAATCGAATATGGCGAAGGACAAATCAGTGGACGTCTTGCGCATCGCAGCCTTCTCGCAAGGCAATCAGGGCGGCAACCCAGCAGGCGTGCTGATTGCGGACCGCCTTCCCTCTCCAGAGGAAATGCAGAAAATTGCCAAGGAGGTTGGCTTTTCTGAAACAGCATTCGCCGCGCCGGATGGCGAAAACTGGCGCGTGCGCTATTTCGCGCCGGAAATGGAAGTGCCGTTCTGCGGCCATGCCACCATTGCGCTCGGTGCAGCGCTGGCCATGCGGATGGGCGACGGACATTTCAATCTGAAGCTCAATAACAGCACGATCAGCGTGGACGGTCGCAAGGAAGGCGAGCTGTTCGCCGCCAGCCTGCAATCGCCGCCGACACGCAACCGTGCAGCCGCAGAGGTTGAGGTGGAGCAGGCGTTGTCGCTGTTCAGCTACGACAAGGAAGACCTTGCGCCGGGCATTCCGCCTGCGCTGATCCATGCAGGCGCAGACCATATCCTGTTGCCGCTGCGCTCACGCGAAAAGCTTGCCTCGATGCATTACGATCTGGCGCGTGGCCGCGTGATGATGAAGCGGCAGGGCTGGACGACCATCCTGCTGATCCATTCGGAAACGCCACAGCGCTTCCACAGCCGCAATCCGTTTGCTGCGGGCGGCGTCTATGAAGACCCGGCGACCGGCGCCTCCACGGCGGCGTTTGCCGCCTATCTGCGTGATATCGGCTGGCCGCATGGCGGCGAGATCGAAGTGTTTCAGGGCGAGGACATGGGAAGCCCATCCCATATCCGCGCCCAGATCGGCACGGAACGCGGTGGATCGATCCGCCTTTCCGGCACAGCGCGACTGATGGAATAGAAACGCAGCTCGTAACGTCAAGAAGCGGCTCGTCATACCCTGACGAGCTGATCCACTCTCTCTTCATTGCCGAAGAATTTGAGATAACGCGCTACTTCCTTCGGGTCGCCTGTCGCTTTCTGCGGATTGTCGGAAAGCTTGACCGCCGGGCGACCATTGGCATCCGTGACCTTGCAGACCAGCGAAATGGCATTCAGCCCTTCGATGTTTTTCGGCGCGCACCCGATGAAGTCATTGGTGAGGTTGGTGCCCCAGCCGAAGCTCATGCGCACGCGGCCTTCGAAGTGACGATAAGTATCCTCGATCGTATCGACATCCAGCGCGTCGGAGAATATCAAGAGCTTTTCACGCGGGTCCTTGCCGCGTGATTTCCACCATTCGATGATGCGTTCACCGCCTTCGACGGGCGGAGCGCTGTCTGGACGGAAACCCGTCCAGTCGGCGACCCAGTCCGGCGCATTGCGCAGGAAGGCCGCCGTGCCGAAAGCATCCGGCAGGACGATGAGAAGATTGCCGCCATAGTAGCGGTTCCAGTCCTGCAACACGCGGTAAGGCGCGGTGCGCAGTTCCTCATCGGTCTTGGCGAGTGCGGCCAGCACCATCGGCAATTCATGCGCATTGGTGCCGAGCGCTTCAAGGTCGGTATCCATGGCCAGAAGCACGTTGCTGGTGCCCGTGAAGGAATCGCCGATGCCTTCCTTCAACGCTTCGACGCACCAGCGCTGCCACAGAAACGAATGGCGGCGGCGGGTGCCGAAATCCGAAATCTTCAGATCCGGCAGCAGGCGCAGCCGCTCCACCTTGCTCCACATCTTGGCCTTGGCGCGGGCATAGAGCACATCGAGCGAGAACGGCCCGAGATTTTTCATCGCCGCGCGCGAACGCAACTCGTTGATGATGGCAAGAGCTGGAATCTCCCACATGGAGGTGTGAGACCATGGCCCATGGAAATGCAGCTCATACTGCCCGTTCTTGCGACGAAGCTCATATTCCGGCAGTTGGAAATCATGCAGCCATGCCAGGAATTCCGGCTGGAAAATCTGCTTGCGGCCATAGAAGGTATTACCCGCCAGCCAGATCATTTCCTTTTTGGAAAAGCGCAGCGTGCGCGCATGATCGAGCTGCGCGCGCAGTTCACCCTCGTCGATCTCGTCGGCGAGGCGTACCGAGGACGTGCGGTTGATGAGCGAGAAGGTCGCGTCCACCTTGGGGTAGAGGCCCCAGATCATCTGGAGCATCAGAAGCTTGTAGAAATCCGTATCCAGCAGGCTGCGGATAATCGGATCGAGCTTCCAGGCGTGGTTATAGACGCGGCGCGCGATATCAGTTCTGGCCATCACGGCCTCCAGCAAACAATAAGTATCCGATGGCACAGGCATCCGGATCTACTTAGAGCATTTCCAGCAAAAGTGCGTAGCGGTTTTGCGTCGGATAATGCTCAAGAATAAGCCCTGAGTCGTGCAAAAGGCGGGTTTTCACCCGCCTTTTTAATCATGTCATACGTGTTTGGGAAGCTCTACCACGATTTCGTGTTCGCCATCCGGCTTGATCGGCACGCCTTCCTCCGGTTTGCCGACCTTGCGACCGTTGAGCTTGATCGACTTTTCCTTGGCGCCAGCGACAACCTTAACCCGGTAGAGTGCCTCGCCGAAGCGAAGTTCGGCCTCATAGCCATCCCATTCCGGCGGCAGCGCCGGATCGAGATGCAGCCGGTCGCCGCGCTTTGTCACACCGAGAATACCTTCAGTGGCCACGCGATAGAACCAGCCTGCCGAACCCGTATACCAGGTCCAGCCGCCCTGTCCGCGCCGCGGCTCGACGGAATAGATGTCGGCTGCGATCACATAAGGTTCGACGCGGTAGGTGTCCGGGTTGCGGCCATGATTGACCGGGCTGATCAGCGAGAACAGACGCCAGGCTTCCGCCGTCCTGCCCATGCGGGCCAGCGCCAGAATGGCCCAGGTTGCGCCATGGGTGTACTGCCCGCCATTCTCGCGAACGCCCGGCGGATAGCCCTTGATATAACCCGGCTCCTGCACGGTCTTGTCGAAAGGCGGCGTGAAGAGGCGGAGCAATTCGCCCTCCTCATCCAGCAGACGCTTTTCGAGAGAAGCCATCGCCTGTTCGGCGCGCTTTGGATCGGCAACACCGGACAATACGCTCCAGGACTGCGCAATGGCGTCGATCTGGCATTCGTCGCTGTCTTTCGAGCCAAGCGGCGCGCCGTTGTCGTAGAACCCACGACGATACCATTCGCCATCCCAGCCATCGCGGTCAAGCGCCGCCGTCAGGCTTTCCAGATGCGCTTTCCAGATATCGGCGCGCGTCTTGTCCTTGCGCGCCTCGGCAATCGGGATGAACTGACGCAGCGTATAGGCCAGGAACCAGCCAAGCCACACGCTTTCGCCTTCCCCCTTCACGCCGACAAGATTCATGCCGTCGTTCCAGTCGCCGCCGAGGATTAGCGGCAGACCGTGCTTGCCGGTGCGCTCGACCGCGAGGTCCAGCGCCAGCGCGCAATGCTCGTAAAGGCTCACCGTGTCCTTGGAGATTTCCGGCTCATAGAAGGCATCATGCTCGCCCTCTTCCAGTTTGCGCCCCACAAGGAAAGGCAGCCTTTCATCGAGGATCGAACGGTCTCCCGTCGTCTCGACATAAAGCGAGGTGCCATAGCCGAGCCAGACCACATCGTCAGATATCAGCGTGCGCACACCGGCGCCGGTGGCAGGCAGCCACCAATGCTGGACATCGCCTTCCGGGAACTGGCGCGATGCCGCATTGAGGATCTGTGCCCGCGCGAGCGACGGATCGATGAGCAGCAGCGACAGCGTGTCCTGCAACTGGTCGCGGAAGCCGAAGGCCCCACTGGCCTGATAGAAGGCGGCACGCGCCCAGATACGGCATGCAATCGCCTGATAAGGCAGCCAGCCATTGACCAGAAGATCGAAGGCCGGGTCTGGCGTCTTCACCTGCACGCGGTTGAAGAGCGTTTCCCACTGGTTTTTCGCCGCCTGAAGCTTGTCTTCGAACGACGCTGTGCGGATGTCGGAGATCAGCTTCTTCGCCTCAGCCTGATCGACAGCATTGCCGAGCAGGAACACCAGTTCGCGGCTTTCGCCCGGTCCGACTTCGATATCGAGCGCGAGCGCCGCGCATGGATCGCGTCCGGCTTCCACGGTGTTGGAGAGCCCCTTGCCTGCAAGCACGACTTCCGGCCTGTCCACCGAACCGGTGGTGCCGATGAACTCGCTGCGATCAGCCGTTACCGATTGCGGCTTTTCGGTCGCGGCAAAAAAGGCGATCTGGCCCGACTTGTCTGGATGATACGGATTGCCCGCAAAGAGCGCGCCCAGTTCGTCATCATGCGAGGGCACGATGAAGGGCACGTTCTTGGCGCGGGCATTGCCCAGCACCCATTCGACATAACCATAGGCGCGCAGCTTGCGCCTGGAGCGGCCCTTGTTGGTCACCGTCAGGCGCGACAGGCGCACCGGCTTGTGGGCATCGACGATATGGGTCAGCTCCAGCGCCAGTTCGCCATGCTGTGCGGCGAAGGTGCTGTAGCCATGGCTGTGGCGGGCTTCATAGGTCACCGCCTCATCACGCAGCACATTCGACGTTGGCGCGAAGGTGCGGCCCGTTTCGCGGTCGAGGATATAGATCGCCTCGCCCGGACGGTTGGTGACCGGATCGTTGGCCCATGGGGTCAACTGATAGTCGCGGCTGTTGCCAGCCCAGGTGAAGGCCGAACCTTCCGCCGAGACATGGAAACCGAAGGACGGATTGGCGATCACATTGATCCACGGATGCGGCGTGTTCGTCAGGCCATTGACCCGCACGACATAGCTGCCGTCTTCCGCAAAACCGCCATAGCCGTTCCAGAACCGGAGATCGTCGCCCGACGGCGCCGGACGATTGGCGACCTTCGGCTTGACCACCGGGCGGCGTTCTTCCGTGCTGATGCCGCCGCGCTCGATAATGGCGGGTGCAAGACCGGCAGCGCCGAGACCTTGAACAGCCGCCTGACCGCTCGTCGCCGACTTGGCATCGCGGGCGGCCAGATCGACCGTGATTTCCTCGCTGCGGCGCAGCTGTTCGGCAAGCGAGCCATTCTGCGCATGCATGACGATGCGCGCCGAAGCCAGAAGCGTGTTGTAGCTTTCGTCGCTCATCTGGTCGCGGCGGACCGCAAAGATATGGGGTTGTCCGCCACCGCGGGCGCGGAAACCTTCCACGATCCAGTCGATGGCGCGCTGTGTGTCCTGCGCATAGGAGAAGGCGCGTTCGTTGACCGCCACCACATCGACGGTGAGGCCCTTCGAGCGCCAATATTCCTGCGCGCGCAACACGCCGCGCAGCACTTCGAGATCGGCTTCATTGTCGATCCGCAGGGCGAAGATCGGATAATCGCCGGAAATCGACATCGGCCACAGATCGGATTGTTTGCCGAGACCGCTGGCGATGGTTTCCGGCGGCTGGCGCAAGGTCCGCTCGGGATAGAGCAGATAGGCCGCCACTTTCTGATAGTCGGCTGCTTCTGCCGGCTTGATGCCGATATGATAGAGCTGCACCTGCGAGCTCGTCCACGACAGCGAGAACTCGCGGGCAAAGCTTTCCGGATGACGGTGCATCGCGACAGCATGTTCCACCGCATCGCGACTGCCACCGGCGAAGGTCCAGAACACAAGGCTCACCTTCTTGTGCGCCGGAACGCGGACGCGTGTGCGCACCGAAGCAATCGGGTCGAGCACGCAGCCCTGGCTGCCGGTAAACTTCGCACCCGGCTCGAAGGCAATCGCATCGCGCAGGCTGCGGCCACGACCGATGAAGGCACGGCGGTCGGTTTCAACCTCGATTTCACGGATGGCGCCGGTCAGATCGGTGACGAAATGCGCCACATGGATATCCGGATCGGACGGCGCACGCTTGCGGCGCTTGGCGTAGATGGTCGAACCGTTATCGGCGATCTCGGTTTCGACGAACATCTTGGCAAAGGCCGGATGGGCGGCGTCGCTGTCCTTGTCGGTCAGCACGAGTTCTTCATAAGAGGTAACTTCGATGATGCGGTCACGCGCCGAGGTGTTGATGATGTCGAGCCTGCGCCCCTCACCGTCATATTCCGACGAGACGATCACTTCCATCACGGTCTTGATGTCACCGGCGGTCTTGTAGAATTCCGCCTTGTCTTCGGTGAAGACCGTCTTGGTTTCCTCGTCCGGATTGCGCACCGGCTCGCCGGTGGCCGACCACCAATAGCCGCTTTCCATATCGCGCAGGAACAGGAACGAGCCCTGAAGGTCTTCCGACGCATCGGCGTGGAAACGGGTGATATCCCAATTGTGCCAGCGGCTGTAGCCGGAACCATTGGCCGTCACCATCAGTGCATATTGGCCGTTCGACATCATATGCGTGGTGCGCGGCGCCTTGAACGGCTTGTCGATGATGCGCATCGGCGCATCGTCGAAACCGCCCGAATCCACGCGCATCGGATTTTCCGTCTTGGCGTAGATCATCGGGATTTCGCGCGGTGCTTTTTCCTGCAGCAGCAGTTCGGCGGCTTCGATCACCGGATCGGAGTGGAAACGCTCCCGCATGCGGCCTTCGAAGATCACATTGTTGACCGCGATGATCGCCATGCCATGGTGGTGCGCATAATAGTTCTTCACGACCGCGCAGGTTTCGCCTTCGCGAACACGCGACGGGGTGAAGTCCACCGAATCGTGGAAGCCATAGCGACCCAGCGCGCCAAGCTTTGCCAGACGCTTGAGGTTGGCGACAGCCGCCGCTGGCTGATATTGCGATGCAAGCAGGCTCGCATAAGGCGCGATGACCGCATTGCGCGACAGGCCGCGCTGCAGACCCAGATTAGGCACGCCGAAATTGGAATATTGGTAGTTCAGATGCGCATCACGCGCATTGAACGCCGCTTCCGAAATACCCCATGGCAGACCGCGCGAGGTCGCATAGTCGATCTGACGCTGCACCACGAGCTTGTTGGTCTGGTCGAGCAGCGAACCGAGCGGCTCGGACATGACCAGCGGCGGCATCAGATATTCGAACATCGAGCCGGACCAGGAGAGCAGAGCGCCCTTCCAGCCCACCGGCACCAGAAGACGACCGAGCTTGAACCAATGCTCGACCGGCACGTCGCCCTTGGCAATGGCGAACAGGCTTGCCAGACGCGCTTCGGAAGCCAGAAGATCGTAGCAGCTTTCGTCGAGTTCGTTTTCCTGCACGCGGAAACCGATCGACAGAAGGCGGCGTTCCTTCCGCTCCAGGGAGCCGAACTGCATGTCAAAGGCCAGCTGACGCGAACGGGTCGCGAGATCGCGCAGGCGTTCGCGCAGCGCGTCGGTATCGCGTTCACCCATGGCGTCATCGGTATGCGCCTGGCAGGTATCGACCAGAAGACGCGCCCATTCCTTGGCCTCGGCGCTGGCAGGCGTCCCGATCTCGCCGTCGAGTTCTTCCATCAATCGCACAATGTCATTGGCGAAAAGCGACAGATTGATCGTGCGGAAGGACGCCGTTTCCGGCTCATCCTTGATGGTGCGCACAGCGCGGCGGAAATTGGCGATACGCTCTTCCAGACGGCGGCGCAATGGACGCAGGATGCGGCGGTCGTCGGGGATATTGGCGATTGTTTCCTCAAGAATGTCGTTGACGTCGAGGATGCCGTCGAGATCGCCCTGCACATAAACGGACGGTGCTTCCGCCCATTCTTCGAGCGCCGAAGACAGCGTCACCAGATGGCCGGCGAGATTGCCGCTATCGACCGCCGAAACATAGAGCGGGCGCATCGGGGCGAGCGTGTTGGTTTCGTACCAGTTGTAGAGATGGCCCTGATACTTCTCCATCTTCTCCAGCGTTTTGACGGTCGCCTCGACACGCTCTACCGTTTCATCAAAGCCGATCCAGCCGAAATCACGCGCAGCGACAATCGACAGAAGATAGACGCCGATATTGGTCGGCGAAGTGCGCTGCGCCAAGATCGGCAGCGGATCTTCCTGGAAGTTGTCCGGCGGCAGATGATGGTTTTCCTCATTGGCGAATTCGGCAAAGTAACGCCAGGTCCGGCGCGCATACCGGCGCAGATCGGACTTGTCCGACGACAGAACCTCAAGCGTGTCCTGCGGTTTGGCCGAACGGCTGACGAGCCATGCGATCAGCGGCGAGACGAACCAGATGACCGCGAAGGGCGCGGCTATCAGCGCCGCTTGGCTTTCTGCGGCGAGCGGGAAGAGGATCGCGAGACCCGCAATGGCCATGGCTGGCCACATCAGCTGGAAATAGAACAGCAACGTGTCGGGCGACGTCTTGGCCTGAGCAGCCGTGCGCCATTCCAGAAGATTGCGGCGCGAAACGAACAGGCGATAGACAGTGCGCGCAATGGCATCGGCCATCAGGAAGGCCGAATGCGCGATGAAGGTGGTGCGCAACGCCACATCCGCCGTGCCGAGCGCGATATCGGTCAGCACCGATTGCGCATGGCCCTTCAGCGAATAATCCATATTCACCGGGATGAGATTGGTGACGATGCCGAATGTCGGCGCGACGAACATGCTGACGATCAGGAAGGCCTGCCAGACGGCAGCCGGACCCAGCGGCAGCACGCTCCAGCCGACCACAGCGGCAAGCAGCCACAGGATCGGGTTCAGCGAACGGCGCAGATTGTCCACCATCTTCCAGCGGGTCGTGGCGCTGACGCCGCGATTGGTGGAAAACAGCCATGGCAAAAGCTGCCAGTCGCCGCGCGCCCAGCGATGATGGCGCGACACGTCGACATTATAGCCGGTCGGATAATCTTCCACGACTTCCACGTCGCTGACCAGTGCCGCACGGGCATAGCCGCCTTCGAGCAGATCGTGGCTCAGAAGCGTGTTTTCCGGAACGCGATCCTTCAGCGCCGCCTCGAAGGCGTCGATGTCGTAAAGACCCTTGCCGGTGAAGGTGCCTTCGCCGAGTAGATCCTGATAGGTGTCGGAAACAGCGAAGACATAAGGGTCGATGCCGCGATTGACCGAGAAGACGCGCTGCAGGAACGACGCCTCGTCGCCGGTGGTCAGCGACGGCGTGACGCGCGGCTGCAGGATGCCATAGCCGCGAACGACCTTGCCGGTCTTTTCGTCGATGACCGGGCGGTTCAGCGGATGGCTGAGCTTGCCGGCCAGATTGGTGACGGATTCCGGCGTCAGACGCGTATCGGCGTCCAGCGTCATCACATATTTGATTTCCTTCGGCAGACGCTCGTCCGGCGGGAAGAAGCTCGTATCCTGATCGCCGCGCAGAAGCAGGTTCAGCTCGTGCAGCTTGCCGCGCTTGCGCTCCCAGCCCATCCAGCAATTCTGCTTGTCGTTGAACAGGCGACGGCGGTGCATGAGGAAGAAGCGCGGCTGGTCGCCGCCCGTATAATGCTCGTTGAGCTTGGCGATTTCCTCACGCGCATAGTCGTAGATTTCCATGTCCGCAGGGGTGATTTCCTGCTTCGCATCCACCCAGTCGCTGACCAGCGCGAAATAAATCTCGCCGCGCGGATTGGTGAGATAATGGACTTCCAGATTGCGGATCTGCTCGTCGATGGAATCGCGCGAGGTGATGAAGGTCGGCACGGCGACAAGCGTGCGCGCTTCTGCAGGCAGGCCTTCCTTATATTCGAAACCGATCAGACGCGTCGGCTGCACGAACCACGGCACCAGCGCATTGAACAGCGAATAGGAGGCGTCCATCGCCGGGAAGATCGCCAAAAGCGTGAACAGCGTGCGCAGATCGGTCGAAAGACCGGCGCGGATCATGCAGTAATTGACCAGCAGCAGAATGAGGATCGTGAAGATCGCCGTCGGGATGAACAGCCCGAGAAGTCCAAGTCCGCGATAGAAGCGCAGCGCCTTGACGCCGAACGGCGCCTTGTAACCGCAGACCTTTTCCAGTTCCCTGCGACCGTCGCCTGAAAGATAGTAGGCGATGGAGCCCTTGCCTTCGGCTTCCGGATGGCCGGCCTGCTCGGCGCGCTGGCCCTCTTCGGCAAGCTTGAGCGCCGCCCAGGTGATATCGATTTCGCTCATATCCGAATAGCGGGCGAGCTTTTCAATCGTGACGCGATAGGCGTTGCGCGAGCGGAAATCCAGGAGTTCGAAATCGCTGTGATCACGCAGGATCGCATCGACCTCGTTGACGGTTTCAAACCAGGTTTCCCAATCCACGTCGTCGATGGATTTCAGGCTGCGGATGATGTTGCCCATCGTCACGCCGCCGGTGGACTGGCGCGCATGTTCCTCGACGATGGCGTCTTCCGGGTTGCTGCCTTCCTGCTCCAGAATCCTCTCCAGCCAGCTTGCCGCCGCCGTCGTGTCGGTGGAGGCGGAACGCAGACGATAGAGAAGATGCGTGGCAAAGGTGCTGTCGCGAGCGGCCTGCGCATATTGCGCAAGAACCGAATCGAGCTCCGCGCCGTCGGCGACCACGATGCGGTCGGCAGCGGTATTGGCGAGATTGCGCATGATGCGCGCGCGGTCGACGCGCAGCGCCAGACGACGCGCATTTTCGATCAGGAAATAGCGAACTGCGGATGGCAGCGCCCACAACTCGCCGATCTTGAGCGGCTCGACTTCCTGAAAGCCCTTTACGATGGCCGTCAGGGTTTTGAGCGAAAAATTGCTATCCGTATGAGCGACATAAAGCCAGGCCAGCGCGAAAATGCGCGGCATGCCTTCCACTGCCTTATAGGGCGGCAACTGGCGAATGAAGCGGCGCGGCAGATCGCGGCGCGCCTGCTGGACATTCTTGTCGATCTGATAGTGGTTATCGAGCAGCCATTGCGCGGCGGGCGTGATGGTCTCACCCGCACGCGACGCAGCGTCGGACGCGCGATAGGCATGCAGAATCAGCTTGCCGTTTTCGGACAGACGCTGATCGAATGGAAACGCCAGATAGCCCGGCAGCGGAATATCTTCCCCCCGCGCAACGGTGCTCGCCAGAACACGCAGCTCATCTTCCGTCTTGTAAAGCGCCCGAATGGGCGCCGGCTGTTCCGGCGGAATCGGATCAGCAGCACCCTGTCCGGTGGATTTCGGCTCCATCGGACTTTCCTGTTTGGGTGTCTTTGACGATATATTCTCGGTTGAGGTTGAATTGGAGTGCGAAGAAGACAATTCCGGCATCTGCCTTAACAGCCTTTCCGAAGGGAGGGGTTATCTGCGGCGGTGGATACTATTTCAGTCCAGTTCAGGGAAACGACAGTATCCTTGATCGGTTCCCTGCTTGTCGCCCGCTTTTGGCCAAAATGCGACGGCGCCTTGTGCTGATATTCAAACCGTTTAAATCGCAACGCACAATTCTTTCCGAACAGTAATGTTGCGTTATAAAATTCAAAGCCTTTTGCAATCCTAACATATTGAAATTTAAAATAATACCACCCTGAGTAGGCCCGCAAGAAATTTGCGGCTACGCTGGCACCCCCAATTCAAGGACAAAAAAAGCGGCTGTCGCGCGAGAATCACCGCGCGACAGCCGCTTTTTGTCGGTTTATTGGATCAAAAATCGCGGTTCAGGCGTCGATTTTTGCCGAGGTTCCAGCCGAAGCCTTTTCGGGGCCACCTGCGGGAAACAGCTTCCAGTAGCGCGGGCGAAACGCGATGCGGCTTTTCTCCGCAGCCGGGTGTTCAGCCGGGATTTCGATCTCGATACGCTCACGCGCGCCGCCCACTTCAAGCTCCACGCGTCGCTTGCCGCCGGAGCGGCGGCTTGCAACCACCGTGCCCGCAATGCAGCCGCCGCAACCGTCGAGCAGTTCCACATCATGCGGGCGGAAAAAGAGCTGCGCCTCGCCGCTTGCCGCGCCCTCGGCGGTAAGGCCGATATTGCGATCCGTCAGCCAGACCTCGCCATTCTCGACCCGGACCGGAAGCGTGCTGGACTCGCCGATAAATCCGTAAACAAAGGGCGAGTTCGGATTGTCATAGACCTCATCCGGTGTGCCGACCTGTTCGATGCGTCCCTGGCTCATGACCACCACGCGGTCGGCCAGTTCCAGCGCTTCGTCCTGATCGTGCGTCACGAAAACCGTGGTATGACCGGTCTTGTCGTGAATCTCACGCAGCCAGCGGCGCAATTCCTTGCGCACGAGAGCGTCAAGCGCGCCGAAAGGCTCGTCGAGCAGCAGGACTTTCGGCTCGATGGCCATGGCGCGCGCAAGCGCGACGCGCTGGCGCTGACCGCCCGAAAGCTGCGCGGGATAGCGCTTTTCAAGACCCTGCAGCTGCACCAGATCGAGCAACTCCAGCGCACGGCGGCGGATTTCGCTGGTGGCCGGACGGGTCGAACCCGGACGCACTTTCAAGCCAAAACCGATATTTTCAGCCACCGTCATATGGCGGAACAGCGCATAATGCTGAAACACAAAACCGACATTGCGCTCCTGCACGCTCTTCTGCGAAGCGTCTTCCTCACCGAAGAAAATCGTACCTTCCGTCGGGGTTTCCAGTCCGGCGATCAAACGCAACAGCGTCGTCTTGCCCGAACCGGACGGGCCGAGCAGCGCGATCAGTTCGCCAGAGCGGATATCCAGCGACACGTTATGCAAAGCCGGAAAACGGGCAAACTCCTTACGCACGTCGGCAACACGAACTTCCATTCCCAATCCTTTCCCCTGCCGCTTCGCGGGCCTTAGAGCGGTTCCGTTTAATACGGAATCGTGGAACCGCTCTATCTATTTGTTTTCACGCATTTCCGGACGCAAAACCGCTTCGCACTTTTGCTGGAAATGCTCTAGTCTTCAATGCCCGTTGCTGCCCGCCAGCTCATCGCTATAGCGCAGCTCGAGGATTGTCTTGATCGCCAGCGTCAGAAGCGCGAGCAGAGCCAGAAGCGAAGCCACCGCGAATGCCGCAACGAAGTTATACTCGTTATAGAGGATTTCGACATGCAAAGGCATCGTATTGGTGAGACCGCGAATGCGGCCCGATACCACCGATACCGCCCCAAACTCACCCATGGCTCGCGCGTTACAGAGCAGAACGCCATAGAGAAGCCCCCATCTGATGTTCGGCAGCGTGACATAGCGAAATGTCTGCCATCCATTGGCGCCAAGCGAAATCGCCGCTTCTTCATCGCCGGTTCCCTGTTCCTGCATCAGCGGGATCAGTTCGCGGGCCACGAAGGGAAACGTCACGAAAACCGTCGCCAGCACAATGCCGGGCACCGCGAAGAGGATCTGGATACCGTGCTGCTCCAGCCATGGCCCAAGCAGGCTGTGGCTGGAGAAAAGCAGCACGAAGACCAGACCGGAAATGACCGGCGACACCGAAAACGGCAGGTCGATCAGCGTGGTTAAGAGCGCCTTGCCCTTGAACTCGAATTTGGCGATGGCCCATGCGGCGGCAACACCGAAAACCAGATTGAGCGGCACGGCGATGGCCGCGACCGTCAAGGTGAGCTTGATCGCCGACCAGGCGTCCGGCTCCAGCAAAGCTTCCACATAGGCCGTGGGGCCTTTGCGGAAGGCTTCCACGAAAACCGCAATCACCGGCAGGATGAGGAACAGCGCCAGAAAGGCCAGCGCAAGCGCAATCAGGATGATGCGCGTGGGCAGGCTTTCGGTCACGGCGCTACGACCAGAGCGACCGGTGCGGCCAGCACTTATTGTGTCATTCGCCATAGCCGTATTTCTTTCTCGAGCGCGCCTGGATGAGATTGATGAACAAGAGCATCGCGAAGGAAAGCACCAGCATGATGGTGGCGAGCGCCGTCGCACCGGCGTAATCATATTCCTCCAGCTTGACCACGATCAAAAGCGGCGCGATTTCCGACACATAAGGCGTGTTGCCCGCAATGAAGATAACCGAGCCATATTCCCCAACACCGCGCGCGAAGGCGAGCGCGAAGCCGGTGAGAATGGCGGGCTGAAGGCTCGGCAGAAGCACCCGCCATATGGTCTGGAAACGCGTGGCGCCCAGCGTCGCCGCGGCCTCTTCAACCTCGCGGCTGATCTCTTCCATGATCGGCTGCACCGTGCGGACCACGAATGGCAGGCCGATGAAGATCAGGGCGATCACAATACCAAGGCGCGTAAAGGCGATGCGGATACCGTAGGGCGCAAAGAGGCTGCCGATCCAGCCATTCGGCGCATAAATCGCGGCCAGCGCAATACCGGCAACCGCGGTCGGCAGAGCGAAGGGAATATCGACGATCGCGTCGATGAAACGGCGGCCCGGAAAGCGATAGCGGGTCAGAACCCAGGCCAGAATCACGCCGAACACCACATTGACCAGAGCGGCGATAAAGGCCGTTCCAAAGCTTGTTTCGAGCGCCTTCAACGTGCGGTCGTCGCTGAAAAGCCGCCAGAAGCCGGCGAAACCGATCTCGCTGGAGCGCAATACCAGAGCCGCCAGCGGAATGAGAATGAGAAGGGTCAGATAGGCAACACTGAAACCGAACGTCAGTCCGAAACCTGGAATGACGCTCGGCTTGCGAAAGTGCGACCCCGCTCTGGCCCGTGCAGGGAGCGAAGACATGCTGTTGTTTTGTTCCCTTTTTCAGTGGCTGCAAATATCAGCTCCGGTTCCTGCGGGGCTGACTGTGCTTTTTATCCGCGCATTATAGGATAAGCCGCGTTGATCGCGGCTTTCCCAAAATGGCTGCCCCTTATTTGCTAGGCTTGTAGATCTGGTCGAACGTGCCTCCGTCACCGAAATGATAAGGCTGCGCCTTGGCCCAACCGCCGAAAATCGGATCATCGATGGTGACGAGCTTCAGGTCGGGAAGCTTGCGCTGCTGGTCAGCCGGGATGAGGTCCGGCTTCGACGGACGGTAGAAATGCTTGGCTGCAATAGCCTGACCTTCCGGCGAATAGAGATATTCAAGATAGGCCTGCGCCAGCTTGGTGGTGCCATTTTCCTCGGCGTTCTTGTCAACGACCGCGACCGGTGGTTCGGCCAGGATGGATTGCGGCGGCACGACGATGTCGAACGCGTCCTGGCCAAATTCGGCCACGGAAAGATAGGCTTCGTTTTCCCAGGCGAGCAGCACATCGCCAAGCTGACGCTGCACGAAGCTGGTGGTCGCGCCGCGCGCACCGGTATCGAGCACCGGCACATGGCGGAACAGGTCAGCGATGTAATCCTTGATCTTCTGTTCGTCGCCGCCATACTGCTTATAGGCCCAGGCCCATGCGGCAAGGTAGTTCCAGCGCGCGCCGCCGGAGGTCTTCGGGTTCGGCGTGATGACTTCCACGCCGTCCTTCACCAGATCGCCCCAGTCCTTGATCGCCTTGGGATTGCCCTTGCGCACCAGGAAAACAATCGTGGACGTATAGGGCGAGGAATTGTTGGGCAGACGCTTGCGCCATTCCTTGTCAATCTTGCCGGTGCGCGCAGCAATCGCGTCGATATCGCTTTCAAGCGCCAGCGTGACGACATCGGCCTTGACGCCGTCGATCACCGAACGAGCCTGTGCACCCGAACCGCCATGCGAGGCGCGGATGGTGACGGTTTCGCCGGTTTCCTTCTTCCAATGCGCCGCAAAGGCTGCATTGTAATCCTTGTAAAGTTCACGCGTCGGATCATAGGACACATTGAGAAGTGTTTGATCCGCGTGGCTCGCCTGAACGGTTCCGGCCAGCGAAGCCGCTGCCACCAATGCCGCCAAAGTGAGCGAAAGTCTCGATAATTTCACGACCGCCTCCATTGTTTCCTTTGGGTCCCCCCACGGGTTATCCCTCGAGTAGCTATTGGTCAGGACAGTATCAGAGGTCTTTGACGACAGGATGCCACAACCTCACCGAAATTTAAAACGGCTTCGAAAAATCTGCTTACTTTTATGGGCATTTCGGGGATAATTTTTCCGCTGCTCTATCGAAACACGCCGGGCGATAGCATAAAACTCACCGGGCGGGCGCGAGATTTGTTGTCGGTACCGCGCTCTCCAGCGCAAGCGGCGGCTGTTTCGGCTCGTTCCAGCCCATGTAGTTGTAGAAGTCGTAGCGCCAAATACCAACCGCTTCATGCAGCGCCAGATCAGTGATCAGAAAATAGAGGCCAGCCGAAGACATATTGGTATGCGCCACCGTCAGAAAACCGGCTGCGACCGGCTCGGGCTTTACACCGAAATGCGCCAGATAGAGCAAGTCACGCTGGATGATCGGCGCAGCTTGCAGGAGCACGACTTTCGCAGGCTTGATCGCGCGCAGAATCGCGGCAGTGTTTTTGGCGTTCTGCCAGGTATTCCGGCTTTTCTCCTCCAACAGAATAGAATCGGGATCTATACCGACCTTCACCAGTTGCTCGGCAATCGATGCCGCCTCGGAAACACCCGTTCCAGCCACATCCGCACCGCTGACAATGAAGGTGCATTTCAAGGCACTCTCGATACAGCGATGGTTCATGCTGGCAGCGGCAAAGAGCGGCCCATAAGAAAAGGCGAGCGGTTCGACCACCTTTTGCCCGCGCTCCATGACGGTCTGCGTGCCCATACCGAAAATGATAAAGGCGGTGTTGTCTTCAAGCGGCGATTGCAGCGTCGATGAATAGGGCGACTGCAAGCGGTTCATCAGATCATCGGGCAGGATGGCTGACGCGATAGCACTGTATAGAACAATACCGAGGGCGATCGAAACAGCGCCAAGCTTGCGACATTTGAAATACCAGAGCAGCAACCCGACAGCAATAAATCCAACGATGATGTTAAGCGTCATATCCCAAAAAAACCGAATATTATTATAAGTTTATCAACAACTTGTGTAGAGAGACCACACATTGCACAAGCAGGCAATCCCAATTATTTCTAAAATATTGAACAAACGCAAATATGCGCACCGCATAACCCAAATATTTGGACGCATCTCAAAAAACTATTTAGAAAGACAGGTGTATTATTGGATTACGGCACCAGATAATGCTTGTCCCATTGGTCTTCGGGGACTTCATCGCCAATATCATATTGGAAAGATGTTATGTTGATGTGCTCGTCATCCGTCTTGCAGGTGAAGGCCAGCTTGTACCAGCGCTCGCGGCTGCGGAAGGCAGCACCTTCTGCGTCGATGGAGTTTTTCCGCGTTACCGGATCGGAAAAAGCGTAGGCAAGCACCTTGTCGACCGAGAATTTATTCTGTTCACGGGTTATCCGCTCCATGGCTTCCACATCGCAACGCTGCTCCAGACGGGTATCTGGATCAAGCTTTTCGAGCTGCGCTTTTTCGGAAGCATTCATTGCGGAAGCAGGCAAAGCCATCGATACCAGAGAAACAAGGCAAGCGACGGCAAAAGCCGCAGACAGAACAGACATAAATTTCATGAGACCTTCGGATACTCCTCGCAAATGCATCGGTGTATGGTGAAAATTGTACTCCGACGCAGAGCGCGGGACTATAACAGCGATTTTGGACGCAAAGCCGATCATCACCTGAAATTGATATATTACCAGAGCAATTGTCACCCATCGCTCATTTTGACCACAGATTTTGGCTATGCGGTCGATCGGGTTTCGAACAGAATTTGCAGCAAGTGGGCGGTGTCTATCGCGCAATGGCACTTGATTTCGCCCGTCCGACCGTGTTTGAAACCTCGAACGCCGCCATCGATGCGAAAGGTAGAGACATGAAGCCCGTTTTCCTGCAACTGCAGTGCTCTCCCGGTAAAACCTATGAGGTTGCCGATACTCTCTTTCAGCGCGAGATCGTGTCCGAGCTTTATTCGACCAGCGGCGAATTCGACCTGCTGGCGAAAATTTATATCGCCGAGGGCGACGACATCGGCAAGTTCATCAATGAGAACGTGCTCAACATTCCCCATATCGTGCGGTCGCTGACAACGCTGACTTTCACGGCCTTTTAAGCATTGGCTGATTATAGGCTAATTGCCTTCTGGAGCACCCTTCCGGCGGTAAAGATTTGATTCACCATAAGTGGATTATCATGGCGTGAAGGGAACCACCCTTAGTGTTCGCGCATTTTCTGCATGGAAGCGTGGGCCTCGCAAAGTGGGCTCCCGCAGAGGTGAAAGACAGTGATGAACGATCTTGAACAGCGACGCATACTGGTTGTGGAGGACGAAATTTTCGTCGCTCTCGACGTTGCCGCGACTGTGGAAGACGCGAACGGAACGGTTGTCGGTCCGGTCGGCACTGTCCGGCAGGCTATGGATCTCATCAGTAGAAACGAAGTCGACGCCGCCATCCTCGACGTGAACCTAGCCGACGGCAATATTGAGCCTATTCTCGACCGGCTGAAAAGCCGCAACACATTCGTCGTCATCCATACCGGCGGCGGGCTGCCCGCTGAACTCGCAGCGCGCTATCCCGAAGTGCCGGTTTTCCAGAAGCCGATCCCGCCCACCATACTAACCCGCACACTGGCCACCGCGCTTTCAGACGTCGCGGTGCGCTGAGACCGATGCGGCGGGCGTTCCCGGATTTTGCGACTGTCCTGAAAGAAGCCGAGGCCAATTGCGGTCACGAAGAGGCCATTCACCGGTCGCAGATCAATCTTGCATCAGCGTTCTTTTCGGCAGGGTTGGGCGACACCGCTGCACCCTCGCGCCCGGAAGTTGATTTAGCGCCGCTTTTCGACGTTGAGGAAAAGACCGCGGAGAACGACCAGCTTGAAGCTGAGCGGCGTGCAATCTCCATGCGCATGCAAAACCAGTCGCCTGACGCAATAAGGCGGGAGCTTGATCTTCGCCCGGGCCTGACGCGCGCTGAGCTTCAGCGCCTGCGCCGCTCGTTTGCTGCCAGCAACCATCCAGACCGCCTGCCGCAAGAGTTTCGCGCCGAGGCGGAGCAGCGTATGAAGACGGCAAATGCCCTCCTCGACACTGCCATGGCAACAGCGGCAAATTAGGTTCAAGTAATTTCGTTACGTTTTGAGCTCAAAATCTTTTGCTTTATAACAATAACGTGCTAGATTGAAGTCGCTTGCGCCTGCGGAGCTGTCGCACGCCAGAACCCTTTTCGTTGTCCGTAAATCTGCAAATGGTCCTGCTGCTGGCAATATGGGGCAATTTGCTCTTTGCCTGCTGCAAGGGTTCTGTCATATCAGCAATGAAGTTAGAATGTTTCCAGCAAAAGCGTGATACGGTTTTGTGACAGGAAATGGGTTACTATCAATGGATGGGGCGGTTTGAAATCGCCTCGATTTAATTCCTAAAAGGTCAGAAAATGCCTCCTTATCGTTCGCGAACAACCACCCACGGCCGCAATATGGCGGGTGCGCGCGGCCTATGGCGCGCCACCGGCATGAAGGATGAGGATTTCGGCAAGCCGATTATTGCTGTGGTGAACTCGTTCACGCAGTTCGTGCCGGGCCACGTGCATCTGAAGGATCTCGGCCAGCTCGTCGCGCGCGAAATCGAAAGCGCTGGCGGCGTCGCCAAGGAATTCAACACCATCGCGGTCGATGACGGCATCGCCATGGGCCATGACGGCATGCTCTACTCGCTGCCCTCGCGTGAACTCATCGCCGACTCGGTCGAATATATGGTCAATGCCCATTGCGCCGATGCGATGGTCTGCATTTCCAATTGCGATAAGATCACCCCCGGCATGCTGATGGCCGCATTGCGCCTCAATATTCCGGTCGTGTTCGTTTCGGGCGGACCGATGGAAGCGGGCAAGGTTGTCTGGGACGACCAGGTCAAGAAGCTCGACCTCGTGGACGCCATGGTCGCCGCCGCTGACGATCATTATACCGACGAGCAGGTCAAGACGATTGAACGCTCCGCCTGCCCGACCTGCGGCTCCTGCTCGGGCATGTTCACCGCGAACTCGATGAACTGCCTCACCGAAGCGCTTGGCCTGTCGCTGCCGGGCAATGGTTCGACGCTCGCAACCCATGCCGACCGCAAGCGCCTCTTCGTGGAAGCCGGTCATCTGGTCGTCGATCTCGCCCGCCGTTATTACGAGCAGGACGATGAAAGCGTGCTGCCGCGCTCGATTGCAAGCTTCCCGGCGTTCGAAAACGCCATGACGCTCGACATCGCCATGGGCGGTTCGACCAATACTGTTCTGCATCTTCTCGCCGCCGCGCAGGAAGCCGAAATCGATTTCACCATGGCCGATATCGACCGGCTGTCGCGTCGCGTGCCGGTGCTTTGCAAGGTCGCGCCTGCCAACAATACGGTTCACATGGAAGATGTGCACCGTGCGGGCGGCATCATGGGCATTCTCGGCCAGCTCGACAAAGCGGGCCTGATCAATACCGATCTGCCGACCGTGCACAGCCAGTCGGTTGCCAAGGCTCTGGATCATTGGGACGTGACCCGCACCAACAGCGAAATGGTGCACAAGTTCTACTCGGCTGCGCCCGGCGGCGTGCCGACGCAGGTGGCTTTCAGCCAGGAACGCCGCTTCGACAGCGTCGATACCGACCGCGAAAAGGGCGTCATCCGCTCCAAGGAACACGCGTTCAGCCAGGATGGCGGTCTGGCCGTGCTTTACGGTAATCTGGCCGAAGACGGCTGCATCGTGAAGACGGCAGGCGTGGATGACTCCATCCTGAAGTTCTCCGGCCCGGCGCGCATCTTCGAAAGTCAGGATACGGCTGTGCTCGGTATTCTGAACGGCAAGATCAAGGCTGGCGACATTGTGCTGATCCGCTATGAAGGCCCGCGCGGTGGTCCCGGCATGCAGGAAATGCTCTACCCGACCAGCTATCTGAAGTCGAAAGGTCTGGGCAAGGCCTGCGCGCTGATCACCGACGGTCGTTTCTCGGGCGGCTCGTCAGGCCTCTCCATCGGCCACGTTTCGCCGGAAGCTGCCGAAGGCGGCACGATCGGTCTGGTGCGCGAAGGCGATATCATCGATATCGACATTCCGAACCGGAAGATCCACCTCGCCGTGGACGATGCAACGCTGGCCGAACGCCGCGCAGAGCAGGACGCAAAAGGCTGGAAGCCCGCCGAAGAGCGCAAGCGCAAGATTTCCACCGCGTTGAAGGCTTACGCCTCCATGGCAACCAGCGCCGCCAAGGGCGCTGTGCGTAAGCTGCCGGATTGATCGGCTTCATCATAACAAAAGCAAAAGCCCCGCAAACGCGGGGCTTTTTCATTTTGGCTCATTGTAAATCTGTTGCTTCGCTCCTCTCCTTAGGATGAGGGAAAAGAGTAGCGCAGCAACCTCCGTAGATTACTGAAGAGCCTTCGCCACCGCGGGCATCAGATCGTTCTTGACCGACTCCGGCGTAAACGGTCCGACATGCTTGTAGATGATCTTGCCGTCCGGGCCGACGAGGAAGGTTTCGGGCACGCCATAGACGCCCCATTCGATGGCTGAACGACCCGCACGGTCGGCGCCGACAGCGGCAAAGGGATTGCCGAGATCGCCCAGAAAACGGCGGGCGTTTTCGGGCTGGTCCTTATAATTGAGGCCCACCAGACGGATGCGGCTGTCCTTGGCGATTTCCATCAAAAGGGGATGCTCCTGACGGCAGGGAACGCACCACGACCCCCAGACATTCACCAGGGTCAGCTTGCCCCCCGGACCCGTTTTGAAATCTTCGCTGTTGAGGCCCGGCACGGATACGCCGTTACGCATCAAGCCATCAACCGCCGGGAGATTGGTTTGCGGCGCTTGCCTGCCGATTAAAGCGGACGGAATGGTCGAGCTATCCTTGCCGGATAGAAGCTGCACGGTAAAGACGGCTGCCAGCCCCACAAAGACCAGTAGTGGAAGCAGCGCTACCCATGTGGCGCGCTTTTTCGGCGCGACGGGCTTTTGCGTCGTTTCGCTCATTGTGCCGACCCGGCTGGCTTCGAGGAACGGCGACGTACGCCCTGCGCCTCAAGCCGCTTCAGCTCGTTCTTCTGGATGCGCTGATCGATGAATATCCAGCCAACAGTCAGGATAAGCGCCGCGATGGTGATGCCATAAGCGGCCATGACGAAACCGAGATGATTGCTCATAGCGCGCCCTCCTCCTGCATTTGTTTGCTGCGTTTGTGATCGGCATTGCGGGCGGCGAGCTTCTTCATCGAAGCCACGCGGCGACGCCAGATTTCGTTGCGCATCGCCATCATATGCAGCGCAAAGAACAAAAGCGTGAAACCAATCGCCATCACGAATAACGGGCGCAGCATGGACGCATCGATGGTCGGGCCGCCCATACGGAAAACGGACGCAGGCTGGTGCAGCGTGTTCCACCAGTCGACCGAGAATTTGATGATCGGGATATTGATGAAGCCCACCAGCGTCAGTACCGCCACCGGCTTTGCACTTTTGGCCGGATCGGCGAAAGCGCGCGATAGCGCGATAATGCCGAGATACATCAGGAACAGCACGAAAACCGAGGTCAGGCGTGCATCCCACACCCACCACGTGCCCCACATGGGCTTGCCCCAGAGCGAACCCGTGGCCAGCGCCAAGGCTGTGAACACCGCGCCAAGCGGCGCTGCGGCCCGGATCGAGACGTCGGCCAGCGGATGCCGCCAGACCAGCGTTCCCAGTGCCGACACGGCCATGATCGAATAGCACATCATGGAAAGCCATGCGAAAGGCACATGGATATACATGATGCGGACCGTGAGGCCCTGCTGGTAATCGTCTGGCGACAGGAAGACCATGGCGAGACCGACGGCGAGAAACAGAACGGCAAGCCCCGCAAGCCACGGCAAAACCTTGCCCGCAAAAGCGAGGAAGCGGGTGGGGTTGGCCATATCGAGCCAGCTTGCGGTTTTCACAGCGTCTTTCGTCATGGCTTATACTTACCCTCCCCCCTCATGCCGTTCAATTGACCGCAATCAACTGCGTCAATCGGTCGAGCATGATCCGATTCCGAAAACCGGTTCCCACTTTTCGGGATCATGCTCAATCGGTCGAACTCTTCAATGCGGCGCTCGCGGCCAGCGGTCCCAGCACCGCAAAAAACAACGTCAGCGCGGCCAGTACCAGAAATGGAGCCAGAAAGGGGGCGTTGTCTACCGTCGCTCCATAAGAAGCAGATACACCAAAAATGAGAACCGGAATGGTAAGCGGCAGCACGATCACCGAAACGAGCAGTCCGCCGCGCGGCAAAGCCACCGCCAGCGCCGCCCCCACCGCGCCCACAAAGGCAATGGCGGGCGTGCCGACCAGAAGCGTGAGGGTGGTCGCGCCAATTGCCGCTGCATCCATATTCATGAAAAGGCCGAGCATCGGCGATGCGATCACCAGCGGCAGCACGCTCGACGCCCAGTGCGCGATGCATTTGACCAGCACCGTGAGCGCCAGCATATGCCGGTCGGAGCCGATCAGCAGCAGATCGAGCGAGCCATCATCGCGGTCAGCCTGAAACAGCCGATCAAGCCCTAGCAGCGTCGCCAGCAAGGCGCCGATCCACAACATGGCCGGGCCGATCCGCGCCAGCAGATTGAGGTCCGGGCCGACGCCGAATGGCATCACCGAAATGACGGCGAGAAAGAACAATATGCCGACCAGTGCGCCGCCGCCCGCACGAAAACTCAGGCGCATGTCGCGAAGGAACAGCGCCAGCATCAAAGGGCCTCATGCGAGAAATTGGCCATATCGAGCGTGTTCACACCCTCCAGCCCCAGCGGAATATGTGTGGCCGCGATGATCATGCCGCCCTGTTGCAGATGGTCGCGCATCAGCCCGGCAAAGCGGGCTTCGGACGCCTTGTCGAGACCTGCCGTCGGCTCATCGACAATCCATAGCGGACGATGGCTGACCAGAAGCTTGGCAATAGACACACGGCGCTTTTGCCCGGTGGAGAGATAGCCGAAAGGCAGATGTTCGACGCCAGGCAGGTTGACGGCTTCCAGCGCGTTATCAATTTCGAGCGCTCCCGCGCCGTTGAACCGTTGCCAGAACAAAAGATTTTCGCGCACGCTCAAGGCCGGTTTCATCGCATTTTGATGGCCGAGATAATGACAGGCCGCCTGCAAGGGCAGCGATACGCCATCCTCGGTCAGTGTGATCCGCCCTTCTTCCGGCGCGAGGAGACCGCAGATGATTCGAAGCAAGGTGGATTTGCCAGACCCGTTCGGGCCGGTCACCACCAGCGCCTCCCCGCTCTCAAGCGTGAAGGAAAGATTGGAGAAGATCGTCTCGCCGCCCCGTTCGCCACCCAGATTTTCGGCTTCCAGCCGCATTTTCTCTCCTCAAAAACCAACCGGCTCCCCAAGTTTCGGGAACAAACGGAAGGATCGCAACATTTCGCCGCAAGGCAGCGAATTCACGAAATTCAGTCTGGAATCGTTTTAGAAAACTCTCTATATGAGGGCTACCACGCCAGCGGTCGGCGTGGAAACCATTTTTGGCCGATCTCAAACACCTGGCGCCCGTAAGGACCCAGGCTTCGGGACGGACAGCGGAAATGACTGCACCCGCACCTTGGCGCGTCCTTGAAACGCTAGCCTAGGCGTTCGTCCTGGTTTTCCGGCCAGTAGCATAAGGACGAACGCAGTGTCACACATTGACAGCTTCAAATGTCGCAAAACCCTCACCGTCGGCGGCAAAGACTATGTCTATTACAGCCTGACCGAAGCCGAAAAGAACGGCCTTGAGGGCGTTTCCAAGCTTCCTTTCTCCATGAAGGTTCTTCTTGAGAACCTGCTCCGCTTCGAGGACGACCGCTCCGTCAAGAAGTCGGACATCGAAGCTGTCGCCAAGTGGCTGAACGACCGCGGTTCCGCAGGCGCCGAAATTGCCTATCGCCCAGCGCGCGTGCTGATGCAGGACTTCACTGGCGTTCCAGCCGTTGTTGACCTTGCAGCCATGCGCGACGGCCTCAAGGCGCTCGGCGGCGACCCGGAAAAGATCAACCCGCTCGTGCCCGTAGATCTGGTCATCGATCACTCGGTCATCGTTGACGAATTCGGCAATCCAAGCGCGTTCAAGGCCAATGTGGACCTGGAATATCAGCGCAACGGCGAACGCTACCGCTTCCTCAAGTGGGGCCAGCAGGCCTTCCAGAATTTCCGCGTCGTTCCTCCTGGCACCGGCATCTGCCATCAGGTGAACCTCGAATATCTGGCCCAGGCGGTCTGGACCAAGGAAGAAGACGGCGAAACCGTTGCCTATCCTGACACCTGCGTCGGCACCGACAGCCACACCACCATGGTCAATGGTCTTGGCGTTCTGGGTTGGGGCGTGGGCGGCATCGAAGCTGAAGCGGCCATGCTTGGCCAGCCGGTTTCCATGCTTCTGCCGGAAGTCGTGGGCTTCCGCCTAACCGGCAAGATCAAGGAAGGCGTCACCGCGACCGACCTCGTTCTCACCGTCACGCAGATGCTGCGCAAGAAGGGCGTTGTCGGCAAGTTCGTCGAATTCTTCGGCGAAGGCCTCGAAAACATGACGCTGGCCGACCGTGCGACCATCGCAAACATGGGCCCGGAATATGGCGCAACCTGCGGCTTCTTCCCGGTTGACCGCGAAACGCTCAACTACATGAACACCACCGGTCGCGACGAACACCGCATCGAGCTGGTTGAAGCTTACTGCCGTGCGCAGGGCATGTGGCGCGACAAGGGTGCAGCCGATCCGGTCTTCACCGATATTCTCGAACTCGACATGGGCGACGTCGTTCCGTCGATGGCTGGTCCGAAGCGTCCGGAAGGCCGCATTCCGCTGGAAAACATCGGCTCTGGCTTCGCTACCTCGCTCGAAAACGAGTACAAGAAAACCACCGGCCAGACCACGCGTTATGCCGTTGAAGGCGAAGACTACGATCTCGGCCATGGCGATGTGGTGATTGCCGCTATCACGTCCTGCACCAACACCTCGAACCCAAGCGTGCTGATTGCTGCTGGTCTGCTGGCCCGCAACGCCGTCGCCAAGGGTCTCAAGACCAAGCCTTGGGTCAAGACGTCGCTTGCTCCCGGCTCTCAGGTCGTTGCCGCCTATCTCGAATCCGCTGGCCTGCAGAAGGATCTCGATGCGCTCGGCTTCAACCTCGTCGGCTTCGGCTGCACCACCTGCATCGGTAATTCCGGTCCGCTGCCTGCGCCGATCTCCAAGACGATCAATGAAAAGGGCCTGATCGCGGCTGCCGTCCTGTCCGGCAACCGTAACTTCGAAGGCCGCGTCTCTCCGGACGTGCAGGCTAACTACCTCGCGTCGCCACCGCTCGTCGTCGCCCACGCTCTTGCCGGTACGGTCACCAAAGACCTGACCAAGGAGCCGATTGGCGAAGACCAGAATGGCAACCCGGTATTCCTGCGCGATATCTGGCCTTCCTCTCAGGAAATCCAGGATTTCATCGCCAAGAACGTCACCCGCAAGATATTCTCGGAGAAATATGCGGATGTGTTCAAGGGCGACGAAAACTGGCAGGCCGTTCAGGTTCCTGCGGGCCAGACCTATGCATGGGACGACAACTCGACCTATGTGCAGAACCCGCCTTATTTCGTCGGCATGGGCAAGTCGGCCGGCACGATCGGCGACGTCAAGGGCGCTCGTATTCTTGGCCTCTTCGGCGACAAGATCACGACCGACCACATTTCGCCTGCCGGTTCCATCAAGGCGCAGTCGCCTGCCGGCAAGTATCTGCTGGACCATGGCGTCGGCGTTGCCGACTTCAACCAGTACGGCACGCGTCGCGGCAATCATGAAGTGATGATGCGCGGCACCTTCGCAAATATCCGCATTCGCAACCACATGCTGGGCGAAAACGGACGTGAAGGCGGCTACACCATCCATTACCCGTCGAAGGAAGAAACCTCGATCTATGATGCTGCCATGCAGTACAAGGCCGAGGGCGTTCCGCTCGTCGTCTTCGCAGGCGTCGAATACGGCAACGGTTCTTCGCGTGACTGGGCTGCCAAGGGCACCAACCTGCTGGGCGTCAAGGCCGTGATCGCACAGTCCTTCGAGCGTATCCACCGCTCCAACCTCGTGGGCATGGGCATTGTGCCTTTCGTCTTCGAGGAAGGCACCAGCTGGCAGACGCTTGGCCTCAAGGGCGACGAAATCGTCACCATCGAAGGTCTGGCCGATGTGCGTCCGCGTCAGAAGGTCGAAGCTTCCATCACCTATGCCGACGGCTCGGTGAAGAAGGTTCCGCTCATCTGCCGCATCGATACGCTGGACGAGCTCGACTACATGAAGAACGGCGGCATTCTGCAGACCGTTCTGCGTGATCTCGCTGCTTAATCAGCGCCCAATTGAAACAAAAAGCCGCCGGAGCAATCCGGCGGCTTTTTTCGTTTCTGACGCAAATAGAGCACACTCGCCCCGGAATCTCACCGCAACGTGAATTCCCATTGATCGGGGTAATTCCTACATAATAGATGTCATCGTCAATTAAATGTAGGATCATATAAAGTGACCATTCAGCCCGCTTTCTATGGAACAGCCACATGGCTGACCGGCGATTCTGTGCCGGGTTGGCGCAATGTCTGCGCCGTTCTGGGGCTGGCATTCACCGGCTGTGTTTCCATGCAAGGCTCTGCATCGGCTGATACTGCGGCCAAGAAAACCGCCGTTATCGAGCTTTTCACCAGTCAGGGCTGCAAATCCTGCCCGAAGGCGGACCAAAACTTTGCCAAATTTGCCGATGATCCGAGCGTACTGGCCCTGTCGTTTCACGTTAATTACTGGGATTATATGGGATGGCGCGACACGCTTGCCACTCAGGATAATACCGACCGGCAGAACGCCTATCGCAACTCCTTCAACGCGCGCATGATCTATACGCCGCAGGCCATCATCAATGGCCGTGCCGAGGTCAATGGTCGCGATGCCGGAGCCATCAATGCACAGGTCGCCGCCGAAAAGCTGACGGTGCCCCTCACGATCGACCGGCTCGATGATGGCCGTCTGTCCATCGACATTGGTTCAGGTGAGAAGCCGAAGTCCCCGGTGCATGTGGTTCTGTTCTATTTCCGCGATGCGGTGACCATACCGATCACCGAGGGCGAAAATGCTGGTCAGGATATCACCTACCGAAACACGGTGAGCGAGATAAACACGATCGGCATGTGGGACGGCAAGGCGCTGAAAATCGAACTCCCCGCCTCCGAATTGAAGCGCAAGGATGTTTCCGGTTGCGCGGTCATTCTGCAGGAAACGCGCGGCGACAACTCGCTCGGACGGATCCATGGCGCGGCCATGTTTAAGGAGGAGACGCCGGTCGGTCTCTGACCCTTGGCGTTATAGGCCAGTCATGGTCGTCCATTGGGCGGCAGACGGTGGCGTTAAGCTAACTAAAGCGGGATGACATGGTGTTGCGGCGCGGTCGGACGGAAGTTGGTTCGGCTCGGGCAGTCCTTTGGGCGGGGGGCTTGGGGTCGGACATACCCGAACCGAACCGTCTCAGGCAACACGTGGATGCTGAAGCCATAATCAGGCTGGAATGCGAAGCAGACAAGGCGAAAATGTGTTCAACGATCACCATTGCCGACAGACTTTCGTTTTTCGTGAATAGCTAATGCATAGCGGCCCGCGCGCAAAATCCAGCGTTTTGTGAGGGAAATCCCGGTCATTTGAACGGTGCTGCGGCTTCTCGCACTTGAATTTGTTTCACAAAAGCATCACCCTCCTGTCATGCGTATCGTTTCAAGCGCACCTGCCGCTTCGCCACCCACAAGGCTGAAAGGAAGGACATGGATATTTCAAGCGCAGCAAGCGAGGATTCGTCGTCCTCGTCCAACTCGGCCGCGTCGCCAAAGGTCGTCTCACTCGACCGCGCCAGACCGGCCCCCTCCACCATCAGTTTCGACCGGCATGAACTTGGCAAGATTCTCAACATCTATGGCCGCATGGTCGCCGGCGGTGCCTGGCGTGACTACGCCATCGACCATCTGAGCGACCGGGCCGTCTTTTCCATTTTTCGGCGGGCCAGCGAGGTTCCGCTGTTCCGGATCGAGAAAAATCCCAAGCTGGCGCAGAAGCAAGGTGCTTATTCGGTCATCGCCGCAAGCGGTCTCATCATGAAGCGCGGCCATGAACTGGAGCGCGTGCTGCGCGTTTTCGACAAGAGCCTGAAACTCGTGGAAGCCTGATCCTTCGCGACGCCGCTTTCAGCGGCTCCTCAGGATGAGGACAGCGGCGGCGCTCCGGGCTCAAGCGTGCGCCCGCCATTGAGCGGCAGCTGCATCAGCACCGTATCCAGCCAGCGCCCATGCTTGAAGCCCGAGCCTTCGATCCGTCCGCAATGTCGGAAGCCCAGGCTTTCATGCAGTCGCACCGAACCGATATTGTTTTCACCATCGCCGATGACAGCCAGAAGCTGCCGGAAACCCAGCGCGGTCACCCGTTCGATCAGCTCGCGCAGCAGAAGCTTGCCGACGCCCTTCTTCTTGGCCTCTGGCGCGATATAGATCGAATCCTCCGCAAGCCAGCGATAGGCCGGTCTGGTGCGAAAATAGCTGGCATAGGCATAGCCCAGAACCACGCCCTCCTCTTCCGCGATCAGAATTGGAAATCCCTGCGCGACAAAGCCGTCGAAGCGCTGCCGCAGGTCGTCGCGCGATGGCGGCTCCACCTCATAGGACCCGGAACCGTTCAATACCGCTTCGGTATAGATTGCAGTGATGGCATCGATATCGGTGGGGTTAAAATCGCGGACGATGGGCATGAGGGAGAACCAGAGAGTTATTTGATCATGTCAGAATGCATCATCGAACGACCGTATAAAAGCAAAAAGGGCAGCGTTTCCGCTGCCCTTTCCATTCCAGCTTCATCTGCTGATTAGTCACGGTTGCCCATGAACTGCAGCAGGAAGGTGAACATGTTGATGAAGTCGAGATAGAGACGCAGCGCGCCCATCACGACCTTGCGGCCCTGCGTATCCGAAGCATCGCCTTCGTAATACATTTCCTTGATCGACTGGGTGTCGTAGGCGGTGAGACCCGCGAAGATCAGAACGCCGATCACCGAGATTGCAAACTGCAATGCCGAGGAGCCGAGGAAGATATTGACGACCGAAGCCAGGATCAGGCCGAACAGGCCCATGATCAGGAACGAGCCCATAGCGGACAGGTCACGCTTGGTGGTGTAGCCGTAGAGCGACAGCGCGCCGAAGGACGCAGCCGTCACGAAGAAGGTGCGAACGATGCTCTGACCCGTGAAGACCAGGAAGATCGACGACAGCGACAGGCCGACGAGAGCTGCATAGCCCCAGAAGACGGCGTTAGCGGTCGAGACCGAAAGACGTTCGATGCGGAAGCTCAGGAAGAACACTGCCGCCAGCGGTGCAAGCATCACCACCCAGCGCAGCGGCGAGGTGTAGAGCGCGACGCCAAGGCCCGTGAGCATCTTGCCATTGGCAAGCTGCGCGACGGCTGCGGACGGGTCCGTCGTCGTTGCGAGTGCCGCAACGGCGAATGCAGCAAGGCCGGTAACGGCCAGGCCGATAGCCATCATGTTGTAGACGCCCAGCATATAGCTGCGCAGACCCTGATCGATGCCTGCATCGGCACGAGCGCCGCCTACCGGCCTCTGCTGCGCCTGAATATTGCGAAAGTCAGCCATGACTTAAATCCTCTTGCCATGTCCCGTCCGGTGTCGGGGCGCTCATTCCGGCGAGCCGCCGCCAGGCGCCGCTGGCGGGACTCCAGCATGCCTGCCTGACATTATGGGGATTACGGCCCTCACGTACAAGTACCACCTGTAAAAAAACGCGAGGGTCACAGCGAAAAACCGAACCGCATTCTCCATATGATCCAAGGGCTTATGCTTTTTGAGCCCTCCACATTACAAATCGCTCATATAGTCCGGAGCACTTGCGCAGGCTTCTGGCCCAGCACGCGCCAGGTACCGGCCAATCCGAAACCGACGGTGAGCACCAACGCAACCGCCACGGTCATCAGCGCCACGTCGGGCAGGAATTGCGCTTTAAGCTTCATGATTTCCACCACGACATACCAGCCAGCCGCACTGCCCGCGGCAAGCGCAAAGAGCGCTGTTGCAAGGCCAAGCAGCATATATTCAAGCACATAGGCCGTAATCAGCGTGCGGCGCGTGGCGCCCAATGTCTTCAGGACAACGGCGTCGTGCACCCCCGGCGCGGTTGCCCGCAGCCAGGGCACCGCCCAGCACCAGAACCGAAGCGGCAAGCGCAATGGAAGCCGCAGCGCGGATGGCGGTCGCCAGCTGGCTGATGAGATCGTTGGCAACATTGAGCGCGTCGGTCACGCTGACCGTCGTGACGGCGGGCCATGTCCTGGTGACTTGTCGCAGCACATCAGGCGCGCGGCTTTTCTGGCTGTCCGGAATGGTGAGCGTTGCAAGCCATGTCGCTGGCGCACCGGCAAAGGTGTTGGGTGAGAACACCATGACGAAATTCATCGCCAGCGTTTCCCACTGTACCTGCCGGAAGCTCGCGATCTTTGCAGTGATGTTGCGGCCCAGCACATTGACCGTCACGTGATCGCCGAGCTTCAGGCCCAGTTCCTTGCCTTCCCGTTCGGAGAAGGAGACGAGCGGCACTCCGCTATAATCGGCAGGCCACCATTCGCCCTCGCTCAGCGTCGAATTCTCCGGCACCTTGTCGGCAAAGGTAATGCCGCGGTCGCCGCGCAGCACCCAGGCCGCTTCGGGCGGGATGGTCATGTCGCGCACATTGGTGCCGTTGAAAGCCACGATACGCCCGCGCAGCATCGGGCCGGAAGTGAGCTGGCCGTCCGGCACGATGCCGCTCACCAGCTTGGTGAAATCGCCAATGTCGCGGTTCTGGATATCGACGAAAAAGAAATCGGGCGCTTGTGCCGGGATATTCTCGGTCACCTGACGGCGCAAATTGCCGTCGATCAGCGCAATCGCCACCATCAGCGTCAGGCCAAGGCCGAGCGAAAGCACCACCGAAGGCGTGAGCGCGCCGGGGCGATGAATATTGCCGACCGCAAGCCGCAGCGCCGTCGAGCGCACACGCGGCGCGCGGCGGGCAAGCCAGCCTATGCCATCGGCCACAAGCCGCAGCACGCCGAAAGCAGCAATAGCCGAGACGATGAAGATCGCCGCGATGCGCCGATCATAGGCGACATAGAGCGCCAGTCCGGCGAGAGTTGCGATCAGCAGAACCGCAAGGCCGAGATAAAGCAGCGGTGGCAGGCCGCGCTGCTCAAAGCCCTGCTCGCGGAACAGCGCCGTCGCCGGAATATCGCGGGCACGACCGAGCGGAATGATCGCAAAGGCAAGCGTGGTGATGAGGCCGAAGATGGCCGCAAGCGCCAGCGCGCCTGGGAAGAAGCCGCCGCCACCGGCAACCGGCAGATAATTGGCCAGCACTATCCCAGCAGCAAACGGAATAATCGCCGCCAGAATGAGTCCGAGCGCAATGCCGATCAGGCCGATCACCATGATCTGCACCAGATAGACCAGAACCGCAAAGCGCGCAGGCGCGCCAAGCGACTTGAAGGTCGCGATCACCCCGCGCTTGCCGTCGAGATAGGCGCGCACAGCATTGGCGACACCAACGCCGCCGACGATCAAAGCTGTCAGGCCCACCAGCGTGAGAAACTGCGAGAAGCGCTCGATATTGGCGCTCAATGCCGGTGCGGCATTGGCGCGGGAGCGGATATTCCATCCGGCATCTGGAAAATCGGCGGTCGCCTGACGCCTGACTTCGTCAATTGCCGAATCCGGCGCGCCATCGGAAAGTGCGACCTTGTAGATATGATCAACAAGGCTGCCGGGCTGGATCAAACCCGAAGCGCGCAGACCATCGAGCGAAACCAGAAAACGCGGTGCGAAATTGAAGCCGGACGACAAGAGGTCCGGTTCGCTTTCGATCATACCGCGCAATTCGAATGTTTGTGCGCCGAGCAGCACCTTTGCGCCAAGCGACAGCCCCATGCGATTGAGAAAATCCTGGCTGACCGCAGCGCCGTAAACATCGCCTTTGATGGCTGTCATATCGGCAAGCGTCTGCTCCGGCGCGACCTTCAACGTGCCATAAAGCGGATAGGCAGCATCGACCGCCTTCACCTCGACCAGCGACTGGTCGGAACCATCCGGCATACGAGCCATGGAGCGCATCGTGGCGCTTTCGGCCATCCTGCCCTGCTTTTCGATGAAGGCGCGCTCATCGGCGGTTGCTTCGCGCTGATTGAGCGCAAAGCTGACATCGCCGCCCAGAATGCTCTGGCCTTCGGAGGCAATACCGGTGCTGACAGACCGCGCCACGGAGTTGACGCCGCCAATGGCCGCTACGCCAAGCGCGATGCAGGCCAGAAAGATATAGAACCCGGCAAGCCCGCCGCGCATTTCGCGCAGCGCAAAGCGGAGTGCCAGCGAAAGCGACGTCGCAGATCTCATGCGCCAGCCGCCAGTTTCTCAAGCACCGCATCGCTTTCCGCAAGTTCTTCGATGCGACCGGATCGGACAGGAATCTCGCGGTCACAGCGCGCGGCCAGCGACGGATCATGCGTAACGAGCACCATGGTCAGCCCGTTTTCGCGCTGCTTGGCGAAGAGAAGATCAGCGATCTGACGACCCGTTGTGGTGTCGAGATTGCCGGTCGGCTCGTCGGCAATCAGGATTTTCGGCGACGGCGCAAGGGCGCGGGCTATGGCCACGCGCTGCTGCTCGCCGCCAGAGAGTTCGGACGGATAATGCGTCAGACGTTCGCCAAGCCCTACAGCCTTCAACTCGCGTTCCGCAACTTCGAATGCATCGCGGCGTCCGGCCAGCTCCAGCGGAACCGCCACATTTTCAAGCGCCGTCATGTTGGGAATCAGATGAAACGACTGGAAGACGATACCGATATTGGCGCCGCGAAAAGCGGCTGCCTGATCCTCGCTCATCTGGCTGATCGTCTCGCCCGCAATCTTCACAGTTCCGTTATCGACATGTTCCAACCCTGCCAGAACCATGAGAAGTGTCGACTTGCCCGAGCCGGACGGACCGACGATACCGACTGACTGGCCTTGCGCAATATGGAGCGAGACACCCTTCAGCACATGCACCGATGAGGCGGCATGGCCAAGCGTCAGATGAACGTTCTCAAGTTCGATAATCGGGCCAACAGCCTGTTCCGTCACGCGGTTTTCTTCCTATATGTATGTGTAGAACTGAAGAGCGCGCCACAAATTTGAACTTATGTTGCGCCAACTATTGAATAAATCACTTGAGCTGTCGCTCATCCCTTTACCGAATATGGGTTGCCAACGATGCGTTTCAAACTCTCAATTCCGGCATGGCTCTCGATTTTTGCAATCCTCGGATCGGTTTTTGCCGGTAGCGTTTCTGCCCAACAGGAGGCGACGCAGGAAGACCCGACGGGCCTTGAAGACGCTCTGCCGACCGAGCAGCTTTCGCAGGTCAAGATTGTCGGCTTCGGTGACAGCCTGATGGCGGGCTATCTCCTGCCCGTCAACGCCGCCTTTCCGCAGCAGCTTGAAAAAGCGCTCAACGACAAGGGCGTCGAGGTTTCGATCGAGAATGCAGGCGTGTCGGGCGACACAACCACCGGCGGCCTGTCGCGCATCGACTGGTCCATCCCCGATGGAACCGATCTCGTCATTCTTGAACTCGGCGCCAATGATGCGCTGCGCGGCATCCAGCCCGACATTACGGAAAAGAATCTCGACGACATGCTGGCGCGCCTCAAGCAGCGCGGCATCGCCGTCATTCTGGCCGGCATGATGGCCCCGCCCAACATGGGCAAGGATTATGCCTCCAGGTTCAACCCCATTTATCCGAAGCTGGCGCAGAAATATGGTGTGCCGCTCTACCCGTTTTTCCTCGACGGCGTAGCAACCAAGAAGGATCTTCTGCTCGAGGATGGGATGCACCCCAATGAAAAGGGCGTGGAAGCCATGGTGGCAAATTTTATGCCGACAATCGAAAAAAGCCTGTCTGACCTACAAAACAAGGGGACATCAGGAGGGTGAAACCCGGGAGGGGCATAAACAGCTTGCCCCGGACACCAAACGATGATTCGCTACGAATGCATCGACTTAGCCGAATCGATTTCTGACAGGTACGATGCTTTGACTCTCTAGGTTAGAGTGTCCTTTATGCGTCCACGACGCATAGCGCTCTGACACAGAACGCTTCGAGGAGGATGCCTTATGCCGCGTCTTTTCACTGCCCTCGAAATCCCGCGCGATGCTGCGCTCTCGCTGTCTTTGTTGCGAGGCGGTCTCCCCGGCGCACGCTGGATTGATGTCGAAAACTACCACATAACGCTGCGTTTTATCGGAGATGTGGAAGGCCACGTGGCCGACGAGATTGCCAATGCGCTCGACCGCGTGCGGCGACCCGAATTCATGCTCAACCTGTCGGGCGTCCATGCTTTCGGCTCCAAAAAGCCGCATAGCATTTATGCGGGTGTATCCCCCTCGCCTGAACTCAACGCTTTGCAGGCGGAAATCGAACGCATCTGCCAGAGACTGCACATTCCAGCCGATCCGCGCAAATTCACACCCCATGTGACCCTGGCGCGGCTTCGTAATGCCCGCATCGACGATGTGGCGCACTATCTCTCTTCGCGCGGCAATTTCGCGACGCTGCCCTTCAAGGTCGGGCGTTTCGTGCTGATGTCGTCGCGCGATTCCGTGGGCGGCGGACCTTACATCGTCGAGGAAGCCTGGCCTTTGGTGGCCCGGTCCAGCCAGAACTGGTCGGCAAGCGCGGTGGAGGCTGCCAGAACCATTCGGTAAACAAGCTCGAAATCCCCGATGCTGCCATAATAGGGATCGGGGATTTCAACTGCCTTTCCCTCCGCAATCTCGGTGAAAAGCCCGACATGCGCGCTTGCATTGGCCGGCTGCCGCTGCGCGATCATCCGCATATTGTAACGGTCCATGCCAAGGATCAGGTCGAAGCGGCTGAAATCGGCTGCGATCAGCTGGCGGCAACGCTGCGCGCTGATATCGAGACCATGGCGCGCCGCAACGCTGATGGATCGTTCGTCCGGTTCTTCGCCGGTGTGATAACCGTTGGTGCCGGCCGAATCGATCAGCACATTCCGAATGCCACGCGCTTCAAGAACCTGTCCCATCACGCCCTCGGCGAGCGGTGAACGGCAGATATTACCCGCGCAGATGAAAAGAATGCTGGTCGGTATTGCTCTGGCCACGGAACCCTCGCCGCTGTAGTAAGTTAAATCCGGCGATAACATAGGCAAAAGACGATGGCACGCAACCGGTTGACTGAAGATGAGCTGAAACAGGCGCTGGCCGAACTGGACGGCTGGAAGAAAATGGAGGATCGCGAGGCGATCACCAAGAGCTTCAAGTTCAAGGATTTCAGCGCCGCCTTCGGTTTCATGACACGGGCAGCACTTTATGCCGAAAAGCTCGACCATCATCCTGAGTGGTTCAATGTCTATAACCGCGTCGATGTCACGCTTGCGACCCATAGCGAGAATGGCGTCACCGAACTGGACATCAAGATGGCGCGCAAGATGAACGCGATAGAGACCCCTTAAACCTTTGAAATATAAACCATAATAATCTTCTTCTGGTAAGTGAAGCTGCCGTCGCGGTTCCGGCACGAATAGGGCAGCGCCTTGGTGAGATCAACGCGATCACCCCAGTTCTGGCCAAGCGCACCGCCATTGATGCTTCTGATAAAGACATCGCCGACCGCAATGGCGGAGTGAAAAATATGCCCGGCCCTGACATCGTAGAACCCGATGGCGCGGCCATAGGTGATGGCAGAATAGCCGTTCCATTGCTCCCCGGCGCGGAAGTTCAGCAGCGGAATCCAGTTCTGCCCGGAGGTTCCGCGCAAGGTATGCTCGGAAATGCCCGCACCCAGAAGAAAGCGCATATAGGCCGTGGCGTCGTAGCAAACATTGTCCTTCACATCGACATTGATGTGGTCGCTTAAATCCTGCGCCGATGCGAGCTGGTTTCCGCGATAGAACTGGCTTGTCCGGTCAGCGCGGACGAAGTTCTCTCCATAGCCGGTAAGATGCATGAACAGTCTCCATTCAATCAGATCAAGAAGCTGACCCAGACCCAAAACTGACGTCGGGCTGGCCGGACCTATATTCCGTTGATTTGGTATGGCCGTTGTAGCTGATGGTTCTCGCAGGATGGCGCCAGCCCTGAACCGACAAAAACTTGAAAACCGGGGCGATTGCCCCCATTTTCGGTCGTGTCATTTTCGGCTCTCTCCACGCCGAGATTTGACTGACAGGAGTTTGTGCGACGATGGATAGCGTCAAAATTGGTGAAATCCTTGAACCCGGCAACGAAAGCGATTTCAAGAAACGCAGCGAACGGGTGAAGCAAGGTTTCTGGAAGGCCGCGCGCCGCGCCGGTCGCATGGTGCCCTTCATGGATGAAGTGGTGGCCGCCTATTATTGCGCCCTCGACCAGAACACCCCGACACGCGTGCGCATGACCCTGATGGCGGCGCTTGCCTATTTCGTGCTGCCTTTCGACATTATTCCCGACATGCTGGTTGGCATCGGCTTTACCGACGACGTTGCCGTGCTGATGGCGGCGCTCACTGCCGTGCGCACGCATATCACGCCTGCGCATCGGCTCGCGGCGCGCCAGGCGTTGGATGAAGATAAGGGAGTAAGGGAGTAAGGGAGTAAGGGAGTAAGGGAGTAAGGGAGTAAGGGAGTAAGGATGCTCGCTTAATTGTGAAGTTAAACAATCCCCTATTCCCTTATTCCCCTACTCCCCCTATTCCCCTCCTGTCATATTCCAGCCGCTTTCTTTGCATTGAAGTTGAGCCAGGGGTGGCGATCGGCCCTTGCTCGTTCAAGTTTTCTTTCAAAACTTCACCGTTTGGTAACCCAGATTAAGGCACTTTAATCGGCAACTGAGCGGGGCGGCGTGTTGAACGGCGGCATCCCGATATTCGAGTTTGAAGCAAACGAAAGAGAATCGGTAAAAGACCATGCTTGGAAAATCGATCGTCGCGGCTTCGGTGTTTACGATTGCAATGGCGGGCTCGGCCCTCGCCCAGACACCGACCCAGATTAAACAGTTCGACGCCTGGGGCGCCTATAGCTACAAGGCGGGCAACGGCAAGGTTTGCTATGTCCTCTCCGTTCCGACTGTGAAGGCGCCCGCCTCGGTCGATCACGGCGACAATTTCTTCCTGATCAGCCAGAAGCCGGGCCAGAACATTTCGTTCGAACCGCAGTTCATGGCCGGTTACGACCTGAACCCCAATGCCAAGGTTACCGTCAGCGTCGGCAGCAACCGCTTCACCATGTTCGTGAACGGTAAGTCGGGCTGGATGGAAAATGCCGCCGAAGAGCCGAAGCTCATCGCCGCCATGAAGTCCGGTCAGGACCTCAAGGTCGAGGCGCAGTCGAAGCGCGGCACCAAGACCAACTACACCTATTCGCTGAAGGGTGTTTCGGCAGCGCTCGCCGCGATCCAGAACTGCAAGTAAGCGACTTTTCGTCGAATACGGACTGTTTTTTCAGAGCCGGAGCTTTTGCTTCGGCTTTTTTCTTTATGGCGGTTCCGGCAATTCTGCATAACAGCCGGGATGATCGAACGGGATGACGGACGCCTTATTCTATGCTAAGAGCGCGCGGAACAAGGCTCGCATATACAGATGACAGAGCCCATATATCCTCGCAATAAGGGCAATCGGGCCCAAATTGATCGGCGCGCGTCATCGCGGTCGCCCCTTAACAGTTGAAAACAGATGTCTATTTCGTTCGATCTTACCATTGATGATACGCGCGACCAGCTTGCCCGCCATGTGCGCGCCAATCTGGACGCAAAGCCGTCGCTCATCGGCATGTCGCGCGAGGAGATGGGCGAAGCGCTGGTCAAGGTCGGTATACCCGAACGGCAAGTGAAGATGCGCATCAGCCAGCTCTGGCATTGGCTCTATGTGCGCGGTGTTTCCGATTTTGCCGATATGCGCAATATCTCCAAGGATCTGCGTGGCCTTCTGGCGCAGCATTTCACCATTGCGCGCCCGGAAGTGGTCGAAGAACAAATTTCCCAGGACGGCACCCGCAAGTGGCTGTTCCGCTTTCCGCCGCGAGGTGCCGGTCGTCCGGTCGAGATCGAAAGCGTCTATATCCCCGAAGAAGGGCGCGGCACGCTCTGCATTTCCTCACAGGTCGGCTGCACGCTCACTTGCTCGTTCTGCCATACCGGCACGCAGAAGCTGGTGCGCAATCTGACGTCGGAAGAAATTCTGGCGCAGCTTCTGACCGCCCGCGACCGGCTCGGCGACTTCCCGGATAAGGACACGCCCGACGGCGCCATGGTGCCCGCCGAAGGCCGCAAGATCACCAATATCGTGATGATGGGCATGGGCGAGCCGCTCTATAATTTCGAGGAAGTGAAGAAGGCCCTGATCATCGCTTCCGATGGCGACGGCCTTTCCCTGTCGAAGAGACGAATCACGCTTTCGACCTCCGGCGTCGTGCCGGAAATCTATCGTACCGGCGATGAGATCGGCGTGATGCTCGCCATTTCGCTGCATGCCGTGCGCGACGAGTTGCGCGACATTCTGGTGCCGATCAACAAGAAATATCCGCTGGAGCAGCTGATCAAGGCCTGCCGCGAATATCCCGGCCTGTCGAATGCCAAGCGCATCACCTTCGAATATGTGATGCTGAAGGACATCAATGACAGTCTGGAAGATGCAAAGCTTCTGGTGAAGCTGTTGCAGGGCATTCCGGCCAAGATCAATCTCATTCCGTTCAACCCGTGGCCCGGCACCAACTACCAGTGCTCGGACTGGGAGCAGATCGAACGTTTTGCCGATTACGTCAATGCAGCCGGTTATGCCTCGCCGATCCGCACCCCGCGCGGTCGCGACATTCTCGCCGCCTGCGGCCAGCTGAAGTCGGAATCCGAACGTATGCGCAAGAGCGAACGCCTTGCGCTGGAAGCCATGATGATCGCCGGACACGGCGAGTAAACTGAACAAGCGAGCGCACGTGAACGATACTTTCGACTACATAATGCGCTTCGTCGTTATTCTTTTTGGCTATTGCTGTGGCTTGCTGGCAACCGGTTGGTTTCTGGCGGCGATCCTGTTTCGCAGCATCGGCGTCGATGCGCTGATGAACGATTTCGTCATGATGGCCGGGGCCAGCAATACGGAAGCCGCCACGCTTTGGGCGACAACCAGCTTCTGGAGCAGCGTCTTCGTCGGTGGTTTCATCGTGGCCATGCTGGCAGGCGGCATCAGCTTCCTGCCTGCGGCGATCGTCATTCTGCTTGCCGAAGCGCGCGGCTATCGCTCGTCGGTGTTTTATTGCGTTGTGGGAGCGGTGATCGGCCTTGGAACCGCTGGAAGCAGCATTCCGTTTCGCGGCTCGGGCGACTGGCCGGACATGCCACTTTGGATCGCAGCCTTTGTCGGCGCGGGCATTGTGGGCGGCTTCATCTACTGGCTTGTTGCAGGCCGCAATGCCGGACGGCTTTCCGACCGCCCGGCAGGGTAAATACTCATTTCGCCTGCGCGGTGATGATTTTCAGGGCGAAAGCGGAAAATACGCCCGCAAACAACCAATCCACGATGCGCGTGACCGTAGGGTTCTTCTTCAGAAGGCCCGCAAACTTGTCGGCTGCGACGACCATCGGGATGGTGAAGGGCAGCGCCAGCGGAATGAAGGAGAGGCCGAGGAAGAACAGCTTGCCCATCGCATGCGGATCATGCGCGGAGACAAACTGCGGCAGGAAGGTCATGTTGAACAGGATGATCTTCGGGTTGAGCAGATTGATGCCAAGCCCGGTCGCCCAGTTCTGAACCAGCGTGTGCTTTTTGCCGCCGTTCTTTTCCGGCGAGAACGCCGAGCCCTTGCGGATTGCCTGCACCGCGAGCCAGACGAGATAGCCAGCACCCACCACCTTCAACACGGTGAAAGCAGCCGGAGAGGCGATAATCAGCGCCGAAAGCCCCAGCGCCACCATGGTAGTGTGGATCACGATGCCGGTGCTTGCGCCCGCCATGCAGGCGAAACCGGCTGCCTTGCCTTCAGACAAGGCGCGCCCGACGAACAGCGTCATATCCGGGCCAGGCGTAATGGAAAGAATGGCGGTTGCAATCGCGAACTGGACGAAAATCGTCCATTCGGGAATGAAGGTCAGGTTTGTCAGGAATGACATGCGCGTAGCTCCGAAAATTCGCGGCAAGCTAACGCGAATTCGGTTTCCCCGCTACTGGATTCTCTCGTCTTTTCGATAAGTCGCAGCCATCCTGCTTGCACGTGGCTTAGCAACTGATAAAAGGACAGCAACATCCAATTCCCAAACCCTGCGGATGCTCTTCCCGAGCGGACAATGGGGCATCCATCGTATCGGAAGTTGACTATGAGCAAGTGGAAAGACGTTAAGAAGGTCGTGCTCGCCTATTCGGGCGGTCTCGACACCTCGATCATCCTGAAATGGCTTCAGACGGAACTCGGCGCGGAAGTTGTGACTTTCACCGCCGATCTGGGTCAGGGCGAAGAACTTGAACCGGCACGCAAGAAAGCGGAAATGCTGGGCATCAAGGAAATCTTCATTGAGGACGTGCGCGAGGAATTCGTGCGCGATTTCGTTTTCCCGATGTTCCGCGCCAATGCCGTCTATGAAGGCGTTTATCTGCTCGGCACGTCGATTGCCCGTCCGCTGATCTCCAAGCACCTCATCGAGATCGCCAAGAAGACCGGCGCCGACGCCATTGCGCATGGCGCAACCGGCAAGGGCAACGATCAGGTTCGCTTCGAGCTTTCCGCTTATGCCCTGAACCCCGACATCAAGATCATCGCTCCATGGCGCGACTGGTCGTTCAAGAGCCGCACGCATCTGCTCGAATTCGCCGAACAGCACCAGATCCCGGTTGCCAAGGACAAAAAGGGTGAAGCGCCGTTCTCCGTTGACGCCAACCTGCTGCATTCCTCGTCCGAGGGCAAGGTTCTGGAAGATCCCGCACAGGAAGCGCCGGAATATGTGCATATGCGCACCATTTCGCCGGAAGCCGCACCCGACAAGACAACGATCATCAAGATCGGCTTTGAAAAGGGCGATGCTGTCTCGATCAATGGCGAGCGTCTTTCGCCTGCGACGCTTCTTGCCAAGCTCAACGAATATGGCCGCGACAACGGCATCGGTCGTCTCGACCTCGTGGAAAACCGCTTCGTCGGCATGAAGTCGCGCGGCGTCTACGAAACGCCGGGCGGCACGATCCTGCTGGCAGCCCACCGCGCAATCGAATCGATCACGCTCGACCGTGGCGCTGCTCACCTCAAGGACGAGCTGATGCCGCGCTATGCGGAGCTGATCTATTACGGCTTCTGGTTCTCGCCGGAGCGCGAAATGCTGCAGGCCGCAATCGATCTCAGCCAGAAGAACGTCGAAGGCGAAGTCACTCTCAAGCTCTACAAGGGCAATGTGATGGTGATTGGCCGCGAGTCGGACAAGTCGCTTTATTCCGACAAGCTGGTGACCTTCGAGGACGATCAGGGCGCTTACGACCAGAAAGATGCAGCGGGCTTCATCAAGCTCAACGCGTTGCGTTTGCGCACGCTGGCTGCCCGTGATCGCAGATAAGCAGACCCACTATTGAGAATATGAAGCGCCCTCCTCATCGGAGGGCGTTTTTCTTTGTCCTGAATTTTTTGTCCATATTTTCTGGGACCGCGAAGAATCCGACGCGCCCACAGGGATCGAACGTTTCCCTGCTTGACTCTTCTCGGAGTCGATTCAATACTAGAACAAATAGAGAACAATAACGGTTTCCGCCTGCGGAACCGCGCCAACAAACACAGACAGATTACAGGATTTTTGACGTGAGCGGCATCGACATCGCGACGTTGCGGCGCATGGTTACCGCCATTGAAGGCAACGACCCGCAAGGAAACTTTGCTGGCGATACAGCTGCCGGTTTCGGGCGTGCAAACAGTTTCGCACTGGGCCATGCGGCGGCGGACGCAGCCTTTCCGCATGGGCTTGCTGGCGATGCCTTGCATGAGGTTTTCGCGGAAAATCCCGGTGCGCATATGGCGGCAACCGGCTTTGCGCTCGCCATGGCATTGCGCGCCACACAAAAGCAGAGACCGATCATCTGGATCGAAGAGGAAACGGCGACAAGCGAATATGGCGGGCTCTATCCCCCGGGACTGCATGCTTTCGGCATCGACCCGCACCGGTTGCTGATCGTGCGCTGTCCGAATGCGCAGGATGTGCTGAAGGCCGCCAATGACGTGCTGGAAGCGGGAACCGGCGGCAAGGCTTCGCATCTCGTCTCCGGCATCGTTGCCTCGATAACCGGCCAGCCGAAATGCCTCGACCTGACAGCCTCGCGCCGTCTGCTGCTGGCAGCGGAGACAGCGCAACTGCCGATCATACTGCTTCGAAGCCATCGCACCGGCGTGCAAAGCGCCGCCGTCAGCCGATGGCGTGTGGCGCCTGCGCCCTCGCGCTCCAGCGGAGCCAATGCGCCCGGAAAACCGGCCTTTCTGGCCGCTCTGGAGCGCAACCGTCATGGCACATGCGGCCAGTGGATCATGGAATGGAACAATGAAACCCTTGAATTTAGCATCAGAGAACGGGAAGGAGGCGTCGGCATCCATGGCGTCCTCCATGGTGTTCATGGCGCTATGGTTTCCGTTTCTACCGACGGACAGGCTGCACCGCGCCGGGCGGTCTGATGCGTCCTTCGGGCAAGCGTCCGACGCGCTGCCGCTTGTCGTGACCGAACGCACGGCCAATGCGCTCCGGCTGACGGCCATCGACGCCAAGGCCGCCAGGCTCGGGCTTTATCCCGGCATGGCGCTGACCGATGCGCGGGCGCGTGTGGAAAGACTTGCTGTGGCCAATGCCGCGCCGGAGCGCGATGCCACCCTGCTCCATGGGCTGGCCCAGTGGTGCGAACGCTATACGCCGCTTGTCGCCTTCGATCCGCCGCACGGGCTGATGCTCGACATTACCGGTTGCGCGCATCTGTTCGGCGGATTGGCCGCCATGCATGCCGATGTGATCCGGCGCATCGAGCGCGCCGGTCTGCACGTGCGGGCAGCCATTGCCGATAACAGCTTTGCGGCGCGACTTCTCGCCCGCGGCACGAGAGGCGGCGTCTTCGACAAGGCGCAGGCCGACGCCGTGTTGCCGCGCCTGCCGCTTTCCGCGCTCGAACTGGCCGATGCGGCTGAGACAGGTCTCAAACGTGCGGGCCTGAAACGGATCGGCGACGTGATGGCGCTGCCGCGTGCCGCACTCACCGCCCGCTTCGGCCCCGATCTCGCCACCCGTCTCGCTCGCCTGACACGGCAGGAGCGCGCGCCGATCTCGCCGCTGCGCATGGTGCCGCTCGCAACGGCTGAACGCCGCCTGTCCGAGCCTGTGACTGCCATGGAACTGGTGGAGCGCATCTTGCAGGAACTGGCGCTGGAGCTGTTCGCCCGGCTTGAGACGGAAGGCAAAGGCGCGCTTTTGATCGAAGCGACCTTCTTCCGGGTCGATGGCGCAATACGCCATATCCGCATTGAAACCGGTCAGCCTCTGCGTGACGACAAGGTTTTTCTGCGCCTTGCGCGCGAAAGGCTCAACGCCCTTACCGATCCGCTGGATGCCGGTTTCGGCTTCGACATGATCAGGCTTGCCGCCTTGCGCAGCGCTGCGGTCACACAACGCCAGACCGGGCTGGACCAGCATGAGGAAGACGATGCCGGTTTCAGCCAGCTGATCGACCGGCTGTCGGCGCGTCTGGGACCTGACCGCGTGCTGGTGCCTTTCGCGCGCGATACGCATATGCCGGAGCGCGCCTTTGGCCTCCGCCCTGCCCTGCATGGCAGCCGCGCAAACCAGACCGGCTATGAAAGCGGCCCGGTTCTGGCTGGCGATCCGCCAGCGCGCCCCATAAAATTGTTTCGCCCGCCGCAGCTGATCGAAAGCGTGGCGGAAGTGCCGGATAGCCCACCCTCATTCTTCCTGTGGCGGCGGGTTCGCCATCATATTCGTCTTGCCGAAGGGCCGGAGCGGATCGAGCCGGAATGGTGGCTTTCCATCGGTCATGACGTACCGGAGTTGCGCGATTATTATCGGGTGGAGGATGTGAACGGCCAGCGTTTCTGGATCTTTCGCGAGGGGCTTTATGACGGCACCAATCATCCGCGCTGGTTTCTGCATGGGTTGTTTGCCTGATGACCCACCCCAAGACCCACATCGAGAAAAACCCCGCTTATTACGAAATGGCTGTCGCCAGCAATTTCTCCTTCCTGTGCGGCGCGTCGCATCCGCAGGAACTGGTGCTGCAAGCCCGCGACCTTGGCCTGTCCGGCATGGGCATTGCCGACCGCAACACGCTGGCCGGTGTGGTGCGGGCGCATGCCGCCTGGAAGGATTTTCGCAAGAAAAGCGACTTCCGGCTTTTCATCGGCTGTCGCCTGTCCTTCATCGACGGCACGCCGGATATGGTCGTCTATCCGCGCGACCGGGCTGCCTATGGGCAATTGTGCCGCCTGCTGACCGAGGGTAAAGGGCGCGCCGCCATCAAGGGCGAATGCCATTTGCTCTGGGCCGATCTGCTGTTTCGCGCCCGACAGTTTCAGATTGCCGTCATGCCCCCGGAGGAGGACGATCCTGACTTTCCGGCCCGCCTGTCGGAAATCGCCACGGCGGCGCAAGGCTGTGTCTGGCTGGCGCTCGCCATGTCGCATCAGGGCCATGACGGACGCCGGGCCGAGCGCATCGCCCGCTTTGCAGCCGACGCCGGTGTGCCGCTTCTCGCCACCAATGATGTGCTCTATCACCACCCCAACCGCCGCGCGCTTCAAGATGTGCTGACGGCGACCCGTCATCACAGCACGGTTTTTGCCGCCGGGCGGCTACTGGAAAAAAATGCCGAGCGCCATCTGAAACCAGCGCAGGAAATGGTCCGGCTTTTCCGCCACTATCCGCAGGCGATTGCCGCGACCGCCGATTTCGTCGCCCCCATCACCTTCCAGCTCGACGAGCTGCAATATGACTATCCCGACGAGCCCGTGCCACCGGGAAAGACGCCGCAACAGCACCTGCATGATCTGGCCTGGGAAGGCGCTGCCCGCCATTACGGCGCCGATAATATACCGCCGAAGGTGCAGGCGCTGATCCACAAGGAACTGGCGCTGATCGAAAAGCTGCAATATGCGGCCTATTTCCTGACCGTCTATGACATTGTGCAATATGCCAAGTCACAAGGCATCTTGTGTCAGGGGCGCGGCTCGGCGGCGAATTCCGTCGTCTGCTTCTGCCTTGGCATAACCGGTGTGGACCCGACTGAAGTGGACCTGCTGTTCGAGCGTTTCATCTCCGCTGAGCGCCAGGAACCGCCGGATATCGACGTCGATTTCGAGCATGAGCGGCGCGAGCAGGTGATGCAATATGTCTATAAGCGCTATACCACCGACCGCGCGGCGATTGTCGCGACCGTCATCAGCTATCGGTCCCGCAGTGCGATCCGCGATGTCGGCAAGGCGCTGGGCCTGACGGAAGATGTGACGGCGGCGCTTGCCAATACGGTCTGGGGCATATCCGGCGGCGGCATCGACAAAGAGCATATTCGTCAAGCGGGCCTCGACCCGGAAAATCCGGTGATCCGGCGCGCCGTGGAACTTGCCATAGAGCTGATCGGCTTTCCCCGCCACCTGTCGCAGCATGTGGGGGGCTTTGTGCTCACACGCGACCGTCTGGACGAGACTGTGCCCATTGGCCCGGCGGCGATGGACAAACGCTATTTCATCGAATGGGACAAGGATGACATTGATGAAGTCGGTCTGATGAAAGTGGATGTGCTGTCGCTCGGCATGCTCACCTGCATCCGCAAGGCTTTCGACCTCATTCACCAGCACAAGCCGCATCTTTATGGCGGTCAAAAGCAGACCCTTGCTACCCTGCCCCGCGAAGACACGGCTGTCTATGACATGCTCTGCAAGGGGGATTCGCTTGGTGTTTTTCAGGTGGAAAGCCGCGCCCAGATGAACATGCTACCGCGTTTGCAACCGAAGGAGTTTTACGATCTCGTCATCCAGGTCGCCATTGTGCGGCCCGGCCCCATTCAGGGCGATATGGTGCACCCCTATCTGAGACGGCGGAACGGACAGGAACCTTGCACCTTGCCGTCGCCAGCCCCGGAACATGGACCGCCGGGCGAGCTGCAACAGATATTGGACAAGACCAAAGGCGTGCCGCTGTTTCAGGAACAGGCGATGCGCATTGCCATTGAGGCGGCGAAATTCACGCCCGACGAAGCCAATCAGCTGCGCCGGGCCATGGCGACTTTCCGCAAGATGGGCACCATCCACACCATGCAGGAAAAGATGATCGACGGCATGGTGAAGCGCGGCTATGACCGGACTTTCGCCGAGAACTGCTTCAACCAGATCAAGGGATTCGGTGAATATGGTTTTCCGGAAAGCCACGCGGCAAGCTTTGCGCATCTGGTCTATATTTCCGCATGGATCAAACACCATCACCCGGAAGTCTTTGCCGCAGCCCTGCTCAATTCACAGCCGATGGGCTTTTATGCGCCAGCGCAGATCGTGCGTGACGCACGTGAGCACGGCGTGACGGTGCTGCCCGTCGATGTGAATTTCAGTGAGTGGGATAATCTTCTGGAAGATATCCCCGGTCCGATGCCCGCTGTGCGGCTGGGCTTCCGCCAGATCGACGGCTTTTCCAAACATGACACAGAGCTGCTGCTTGCCGACCGGCATGAGCCTTATCACACGATTGAGGACATGCATCGCCGCCTGCGCCTCGATCGGCGCGCCTTCACCGCGCTCGCCGATGCCGATGCTTTCGGCTCGCTCGATATCGACCGCCGCGCAGCACTTTGGGCCGTGCGTCGTCTGCCCAATGATGAGACCTTGCCGCTGTTTCGGGCCGCGGCCACCAGCGAACTGGCGGAAGAACCGCGCACGAAGCTGCCCGAAATGGCGGCATCCGAACATGTCATTGCCGATTACGAGACGACCCGGCTTTCGCTGAAAGGGCATCCGCTGCAATATTTGCGCGAGGGGCTTATCGCGGAAGGTGTTTCCACCTGTCGCGCCGTGCAGGAAGGCGCCGATGGTCGCCGTATGAAAGTGGCTGGCGTCGTGACCGTGCGCCAGCGTCCCGGCAGCGCGAAGGGCGTTGTGTTTCTCACCATCGAAGACGAAACCGGCATTGCCAATATCGTCGTCTGGCCGAAGATCATGAAAGCGTTTCGCCGCGAGGTGATGGGCGCGCGGCTGATCCGCATCGAAGGCCGCATCCAGCGCAGTCCGGAGGGCGTGGTGCATCTGGTAGCCGCCAGGATCGAAGACCGCTCCAGCGCGCTGATAGATCTGAGCGGGCGCGAGACGCAACGCCTCGTCGCGCCGTCACAAATGGCGCATCATCCTCGAAATGTGCGGATCATGCCGAAGTCGCGAGACTTCCATTGAACAATTACGCGCTCGGAAGCCCGTTCGCTATTTTGGTTATGACGTGACGAAAATGGTGCAATTCGAGAACCGGAGCGGAGTGTACTTTAGGGTAGATGAGCACCGGAAGCGCAGAACTGCGCCATTTGCAGACCGTCAGAGCCGAAATAGAGCGGGCTTCAGTTCCAGGCGCCGACAAAAAACACCGCACAATAATGCAGCATCGCTCCGACCACGACAAAGCCATGCCAGATGGCGTTCTGAAAACGCAATCGCTGCCAGACGTGAAAGATCACGCCCAGCGAATAAACCATGCCGCCCGCTGCGATCAGCCAGAACACGGTTGGCGGCAGCGATTGCACAATCGTGTCGTAAACCATGATGCCGCTCCATCCGAGCGCCAGATAAAGCAGGATCGACAGCCGGTCGAACCGACCGGGCATGAAAAGCTTCAGCATAATGCCGACAAAAGCCACACCCCACACGAAAAGCAAAAGCGGCACGGCGCGGTCACCCATATGCATGGCGAAGGGCGTGTAGGTTCCGGCAATCAGCAGATAGATGGCCGAATGATCGAACCGGCGCAGGAACCATTTGGTCGGCGAGACCGGCCAGATATTATAGACCGCCGAGATGCCGAGCGCACCGAGAAGACTTGCCAGATAGACGCTGGACGAAATCGACGTCGATGCGGAACTGTTGGGCAAAAAATAGATCAGCATGGCGATTGCACCGGCGAAAGCCAGCGCCACGCCGAGCACATGGATGACGCCATCCGCCCACAGCTCTGCGGTGTCGTAATGCCATTTGATGGTTTCTGGCAGTTTCATAATCTTCGCCCTGTCCGATCTTCAGACAGCAAACTGCCATTGCTTTGCAGCGTCAAGATGACAGATAGTAGATATCGGGAATTTAACCGGCGACGGAACGCCGCCGGTAAAAGCCTATTGGGCAGGCGTGTAGGAGGCCTGGATCGGCGCCACACCCGGCAGCGGCGCCGAAGAACCGCTTGGCAGGGAAACCGGCTCGATGGCCGCTGCGGCATCGCGCGTCGGGCCGGTGCGGAAACCGCCATCCATGCCGGTTTCTTCCAGCAGCCCCTTGCGCTTGGCATCGTAATAATAGCCGCGTGCATAGTAACGCACAGCCTGGCTTTCATTGCCGCCAGCAACCTTATACGCGCCCGACAGATAGCGAACGGCATATTTCAGGTTGGTTTCGGCATCGAGCAAACCTTTCGGCGCGCCCTTATAGCCCATGCCGCGCGCTGTCGGATGGCTGATCTGCATCAGACCCCAATAGGGGCCGTTGCGCGCACCGGGATTGAAGCGGCTTTCGCGATGCACGACCCGGCGCACCAGACGCTCAGGCACATCGTAAGCGACGGAATATTTGGCAATCAGCGCGTCGATATCTTTCGGCGCGTGCTCCGGGGTCTCGAAAGCCATATTGGCCGCGACCGAGGCAGGCGAAGCGGCAGCGCGTGCGCCGGCATAGGCCATCATCGGCTGCGAAACGCCGCGTTCGCCCGGGATGGGAACGACAGCTGGCAGAACAGGTTCGCCCGAAGCAACAGCTTCCGCACCCACTGCTGGCACACCGGGAACGAGCGTGCCGTTCGTCGTGGTGGCAGCGGCAATAGCGGCAGCGCCGCCCGTTGCAGCCGGACCGGCGGCCATAGCCGTTGCAGTCGTGCCAACAGCGGCATCAGCGACCGGTGCGGCGGCAGCAGCCCCCGCAGCTGCAGTGGCGGCGGCAGGCGTACCAGCCACGGCAACAGCCTGCGGCGCGTTTGCGCCGACAGCGGCGCCCGCTGCGCTCGTCTGCGGTGCGGTATCGCTCGAGGAAATCAGAGCCGTTTTGACCGGCTTGCCATCATTGGTGGTGTTGCAAGCGCTCAGCGCCACGGCGCAGCCCAAAAGCAGGACGCCCTTGCGGGCAAGGGAAGCGGATGCAGAAGAAAAAAGCGCGAAACGCATGGCTGGACCCGTTCTCAGGAATCGAAATCTTTTTCGATGCGTTTTTCAAGCTCGACCAGATCATCAGGCAGCGGCAAACCGCTCGCCCGGAGCGCATTCAGCTTTTCGCGAACCGTTTCGCGGATTTCATGGGCGTCCTGCGGCTGATTCACCATTTGCTCAAACAGCAGCGCAATTTCCGCCTTGATGTCCTCGAATGCCATCCAGATCCTCTTGGCTTAACGGCCTCCATGAAGCCCGTTGCAGTCAATATTCTTTCGGTCGATGACAGTTCTGTACCACGCAAAAGACGAAAAACGGAAGCGCTAAACGTCTGCGTCGCGCCAAAATGAATATTTCAAATGGTAACAAAAGGATTAACACGCTCAAAGAATGCGCGGCAGCATCGTATCTATCGCGTTGAAATCCAAGGCGAATATTCCAAGATCGTCGAAATCCAGCCCGCCGTTCGGGTCGAACAGATAAATGCTCATCCAGATGAGCGCGATGATCAGCAAAATGGCCAGAATCGTGAGAATCAAAAGGCGTTTGCCAAGCGCCGCCTTACGGCCCGCCCCCTGCTTTGAATGCTTTGCCATCGTCACTTGCCGCCCCTGCTTTGCTGCTTCGGCGTGGTATCGGATGCGCTAGTCATCATTGGTCGCATTCAGTTCTTCCGGCGGCGTGCCATGTTCCGGCGCCGCCGGCAGATAGCCTTCATGGACCAGCCACTTGCGCAAAATCAGCGTTATGGCTTCTGTTTGGTTCAGACCTGGATGCTTTTCAGCAATGACGCGCTCCAAAGCATCATGCACGTCATCGGGAAGATAGGTGCTCATTCTGTCTCCTCCGCTTAGAGCGCGTTTCGATCTGATTGAATCAGATCGGTGCGCTCTATCTTTGCTTTAACGCGCATCTTGTCCGAAAACCGGTTCCCACTTTTCGGGATGCGCTAAACAAAAAAATCTCAGGCAACGGTTACGGACACGCTGCCGACGCCATCCACCTTGCCCACGAGGTGGTCGCCGCGCTGCACGGGACCGACGCCTGCGGGCGTGCCTGTGAATATAAGATCGCCCGGTTGCAGCTCAAAGAGCGACGAAAGATAGGAAATCGTTTCCGCCACCTTCCAGATCATCTGGTTCAGATCGCCGGACTGGCGCGTCTGGCCATTGATGGAGAGCGAAATCGACGCCGATTGCGGGTGGCCCACGTCCGACACAGGCGCGATGGCCGAGCATGGCGCGGAATGTTCGAATGCCTTGGCGACTTCCCATGGGCGTCCGGCCTTCTTGGCGACCGCCTGCAGATCGCGCCGCGTCATGTCGATACCGACCGCATAGCCGAAAACGTGATCCAGCGCCTGTTCGACCGGAATATCGATGCCGCCAGTCTTCAATGCGACCACAAGCTCGATCTCGTGATGCACATCCTCCGTCTTCGGTGGATAAGGAAAATCGCCCCCATTAATGACCAGACTGTCCGGGTTTTTCTGGAAGAAAAACGGCGGATTGCGGGTCGGATCGCCGCCCATTTCGATGGCGTGATCGGCATAATTCTGACCGACGCAATAGATGCGATGCACGGGAAAAAGCGCGTCTGTTCCCTTCACGGGCAGAAAAGGCTGCGGGCGCGGCGCGAAGACATAATCGGTCATGGGGGATTATTCCGATCGGAAATTGCAGAATATGACGAGTTTGCCCATCATGCAGACGCAGGCGCATCCTCGCAAGCCTTGAAAACAGCAATTCCCCGTTATCGCCCATCCGTCGCGACGACAAAATCTGCCTGACGTGATTGCCCCACGACGAGCTGGGCATTGGGAATATCGTTGGAAAGAGCGCGGCCGCGCGCCGTCTCCTCGTCGAAACCGAAGGAAAGCCAGCGGTCGATCAATCGCTGTTCCAGCACAGGAAACGGTACATTGAGACGGATTGTCATGTCGAAAAACGGCGCCAGTCTCGACCATGGCTGCTGATCGAGCAGCAGATAATTGCCTTCAACCAGAAGCACGCGATGCTCGGGGCCAACCACCGACGCCGCCGCGCGGGAAAGCTCCAGCGAACGGTCGAACACAGGAATGAACACTTCCTCGCGTGCATGTTTCAGCCGTTCGAGCAGAGCCGCGAACCCGGCGCAGTCGAAAGTCGGGGGCGATCCCTTGCGACTGCGCAGACCGCGCTGATCGAGAATCACATCGTCGAGGTGAAACCCGTCCATCGGCACGACGATGGACGGCGCGTCTTCACCCTTGTTGAGCGCGGCGCGCAGTTCTTCCGCGATGGTGGATTTGCCCGCGCCGGGAGGACCGGCAATGGCGACGATCAGCCGCCCATCCATATTGGCGAGCCGCGCAAGAATTTCTGAAGGCAGGGCTTCGCGCTCGATAGGCGTCATGTCGGGTTTCCGTAATCTGTGTTTGCCGACAGATGTCCCGATTCGAGCGGCCCGCTCAAGCCGCTTCGGCCTTCGGTCGCATTGCGCCCGTCATCAGGGCCACGGCATCCGACATGGAATATTCCTTCGGGTCGATCACCGTCAGGCGGCGTCCGAGCCGGTGAATATGAATGCGGTCGGCCACTTCGAACACGTGTGGCATGTTGTGCGAGATGAGCACAATCGGCATGCCGCGTGCCTTCACGTCGAGGATCAGCTCCAGCACACGGCGCGATTCCTTCACACCAAGCGCTGCTGTCGGCTCGTCCATGATAACCACCTTGGACCCGAAAGCAGCAGCGCGCGCAACCGCGACGCCCTGACGCTGGCCGCCGGAAAGCGTCTCCACCGCCTGACCGATATTCTGGATGGTCATCAGGCCCAGTTCCGTCAGCTTGTCGCGGGCGATCTTTTCCATCGCGCCGCGGTCGAGCATGCGAAACAGCGAGCCGAGCGGTCCCTTGCGGCGGATTTCCCGACCGAGAAACAGGTTGTCTGCGATGGAAAGCGCAGGCGACAGAGCAAGGTTCTGATAGACCGTCTCGATGCCCGCATGGCGTGCTTCCATCGGCGAATGGAAGCTGACCGGTTTGCCGTCGAGTTTGATCTCGCCTTCATCCGGCTTGATCGCGCCGGACAGCGCCTTGATGAGCGAGGATTTACCGGCGCCATTGTCGCCGATAACGGCAAGGATTTCGCCCGGATAGAGATCGAAATCGGCATGGTCGAGCGCGGTAACGCGCCCATAACGCTTGACGAGCCCCTTTGCCGAGAGAACAGGAGTAGCCGAGGTTTTCATGCGGCAGCCTTTCTGATCCATTGGTCGATGGCGACAGCGACGATGATGAGAACGCCGATCAGGAGATAGGTCCATTGCGGATCGGTGCCCCACAGGCGCAGGCCGAGCGAGAATACACCGACGATCAGCGCGCCGAACATGGTGCCGAGGATCGAGCCGCGCCCGCCGAAGAGCGAGATGCCGCCGATCACCACCGCCGTGATGGATTCGATATTGGCGAATTGGCCTGCGGTCGGCGACACCGAGCCGAGGCGACCGATCATCGCCCAGCCGGCCAGAGCGCAGATGATTCCGGCCAGAACATAGACGGACATCAGGATCGGTTTGACCGAAACGCCGGACAGCTTTGCTGCCTCCGGATCGTCACCGATGGCATAGACATGGCGGCCCCAGGCGGTGTGGTTCAGCACATACCAGAGCAACAGCACCAAAAGCACCATGGCGATCACGCCATAGGTGAAGACGGCCCCGCCAACGCGGATGCTCTCGCCGAAGAATTGCAGGATCGGCGCTTGCGCGGTGATTTCCTGCGCGCGGATGGTCTCATTGGCCGAATAGAGAAAATTTGTCGCCAGAATCACCTGCCACATGCCAAGCGTGACGATGAAGGGCGGCAGGCGGACATAAGCGACAAGAAAGCCGTTGATGAAGCCGCAAAGCGCGCCCGTTGCAAAGCCAAGCACGATGGAAAGTTCCGCTGGCAGACCGTAGCGGAAGGTGAACTGGCCCATCACCACCGATGACAGAACCATGATCGCGCCGACCGAAAGATCGATACCGGCAGTGAGAATGACCAGCGTCTGCGCTGCGGCCACAATGCCTGTGATGGCGACCTGCTGCAGAATGAGCGTGAGCGCAAAGGCGGAGAAGAACTTGCCGCCCAATGTGACGCCGAACACCACCAGCGACAGGACCAGCACGATCAGCGGCACAGCTGCCGGATTATGGTGCAGGAAATTGCGCATCCGATAAAGCGCCGACTGGTCGCCCGCATCGAAGGAGGCAACATCGGATGCGCTTTGCGAAAGCGTCGTTTCAAATTCCTGCATCGACGGTTTTTGTGCAGCGGAAGCCGCCTGTGGCTCACTCATGATTGTCTCCTGCTTTCACCCTGGTTCGGCAGATCTTGCGATCTGCCGAACCAGAACCCAAAGAGCCTGTCACCCCCAGCACTTGCCGAGCGCCGTCTTGGTATCGATGGACGGCACGCCATCAACCGGCTTGTCGGTCACCAGCGTCACGCCCGTATCGACGAAGGTTTTGCCTTCGGTCGGCTTCGGCTTTTCGCCAGTATCGGCAAATTTCTTGATCGCCTCGATGCCAAGCGACGCCATCTGCAACGGATATTGCTGCGAGGTTGCGCCGATCACGCCAGCCGCAACATTCTTCACGCCGGGGCAGCCGCCATCGATGGAAACGATCAGAACATCCTTCTCACGCCCCACTGCCTTCAGCGCTTCATAGGCGCCAGCAGCGGCAGGCTCGTTGATCGTGTGCACGACATTAATGTTCGGATCTTTCTGGAGAAGGTTTTCCATGGCGCGCCGACCGCCTTCTTCATTACCGTCGGTCAGATCGCGACCGGCAATGCGCGGATCGTCCTCATCGCCAAGCTTGCTCTTGTCCTTCGGGTCGATGCCGAAGCCGACATCGAAGCCCTGATCGCGCAGAACGTCGACGCTTGGCTGCGATGCAGTCAGGTTGAGGAAGGCGACGCGCGCATCCTTGGCCTTGTCGCCTAGCGCTGCCGCAGCCCATTTGCCGACCAGTTCACCGGCCAGGAAATTATCCGTGGCGAAAGTCGCGTCTGCCGCATCCGCCGGTTCCAGCGGCGTATCGAGCGCGATGATCAGAAGACCAGCGTCACGCGCCTTTTGCAGCGTCGGCACGATGCCCTTGGTATCGGAAGCGGTGATGAGAATGCCCTTGGCGCCATCGGCGATGCAAGTTTCGACAGCGGCTACCTGGCTTTCGGAATCGCCGTCGATCTTGCCCGCATAGGTCTTGAGATTAACGCCGATCTCCTTGGCCTTGGCGACCGCGCCTTCCTTCATCTTGACGAAAAAGGGATTGGTGTCGGTCTTGGTAATCAGGCACGCGCCAACATCGGCGGCATGTGCAGGCAGTGCTGCAACACCAAGCGTGAAGGCAGCAAAGGCCGCCGACAGAACAGTCTTCTTCATGAACTCCTCCCAGAGTGAAACCGGTCCTCTTCCCCCGGCATGGTTGAAGCAAAACACGGCTTCGAAACAGAGTCAATTAATAAATCCACTTGATTTATTAATGTGCTGTGTCACTCTCGGTGTCGGAGGAGAGAGCCGAGGGAGACGCGACACCACGCTGAAAAAGCGCGCATCGCACTACTTAAGCTTTTGTTTTTATTTCATATCCCACAGAATGAGGCTTTTTCTCCTGCGATGAATGGGTTAGGAACCTCGCCGTGCCATATGCGGGATCTGGGAGAGAAAATGGTCAGGCATCATCCGGAACAGGACGTTCCCGAGCCGAGGGACGGACCGGCAGGCTCGCCCGGCCCTGCCATGCAGAAATTTGCCGAACCGGGCGCGAACATCAATCGCGGTTCCAATCAGATCGGCGTGCGCGCCTATAATGAGCGGCTGGTTCTGGCGCTCGTACGCAGGCATGGCGCATTGGCCCGGGCCGATATTGCGCGCCTGACCGGGCTTTCGGCGCAGACGGTTTCCGTCATCATTCGCGCTCTGGAAAAGGACGGGCTGATCACGCAAGGCGAGCGCGTGCGCGGGCGCGTCGGCCAGCCTTCCATGCCGATGCGGCTTGCAGCGGACGGCGTTTTCTCCTTCGGCCTCAAGATCGGGCGGCGCAGCGCGGAAATCATCCTGATGGATTTTCTGGGCGCGATCCGCGAACGCAGGCACATCACCTATCGCTGGCCGGTGCCCGACGCTATTCGTCGCTTCGCCTTTGACAGCATCGCCGCATTCACCGCCGCACTCGATCCCGACAAACGCGAGCGCATTGCCGGTCTCGGCATCGCGCTGCCGTTCGAACTCTGGAACTGGGTCGAGGAAGTGGGGGCCCCTGCCGCCGACATGAATGCGTGGCTGGATGCCGATCTCGTCAACGATTTCGGCGCGGTGTTTCCGTTTCCGGTGTTTCTCCAGAATGACGGCACGGCGGCCTGCGGCGCGGAACTGACCTTCGGGCGCGGGCCGGAATTCACCGATTTCGTCTATTTCTTCATCGGCTCGTTCATTGGCGGCGGCGTGGTGCTGAACAACACGCTTTATCCGGGCCGCACGGGCAATGCCGGTGCGCTCGGTTCCATGCCGATGCGCATGCGCAGCGCCGAAGACGGACGCGCGACATTGCAGCTGATCGATACCGCCTCGCTTTTCGTGCTGGAGCGGTTGCTGCAGGAGCAGAATATTTCGTCCGACGATCTCTGGCTGTCGCCCGAAAGCTGGCACAATTTCGGCGAACCGCTGGATGCCTGGATTGCACTCGCGGCACGCGGGCTTGCCCATGCGGCGGTGGCAGCAGCGTCGATCATCGATTTTCCGGCAGCCATCATCGATGGATGGCTGCCGGAGGGCGTTCGCCATCGCATTGTCGAAGCAACGCGGGCCGAACTTTCCCGTCTCGATCTGCAAGGTCTCAGCGCGCCGGAGATCATCGAGGGCAAGGTGGGCGTCCACGCCAAGGCCATGGGTGCGGCAAGCCTGCCGCTTTCCAACCGCTATCTGTTCGACCAGAGCGTGCTGTTCAAGGATGCAGGCTAGCGCCCTTGATGGCCTTGTCGATATCCTTCTTCGGGCCATAAAGCGCCAGTCCGACCAGATCGGGCGCATCTGCCGGTTCTGTCTTGAACACGGCGCGATTGGCCTCGTCATGGCCGGTTTCGAACATCGCCCGGACATAGGGCGCGCGCACCAGATCGCGCTGGATCGACTGCTGCCATGCCCGTTGCAGGATTTCCGGCGTCGCGGCGAAAATCAGCATCGGCTGCCCCAGAAGCGGCGCATGGCGGCGACCCGCCGCATCCTCATAAGGCGTGCCCATCGCATAGGGCACGGCGCCGGATATGCCGGTTGCGATGAAGGCAGTGACGTTCAACTTCTGCCAGACCGGCAGATCGTTCAGGACAAGAATGGCTACTTTGGTATCGAAAATCATGGGGTCTTCCTCTTTTCGAGAAAGGACCTATCTCTTTGCGGCTACGATTTCTGGAACGTTTGTGCGCCCCCGGCGATAAGCTGCCGGTGTCATGCCATAGGCCCGCCTGAACCAGCGGCCCATATGGCTCTGGTCGGCAAAGCCGCTCAATGCCGCGGCTTCTGCCGGTGGCGTCTTTTCCCGCAACAGACTGCGCGCCTCGGCAAGCCGCAACTGTACCAGAAAGGCATGGGGTGATGTGCCGAACTCGCGCCGAAACCCGCGTGAAAGCTGAAACCGGTCCGCAGCGCCTGCCGCTTTTGCCAGCTCATCCAGACCGAATTCCTCATCAAAGTTTGCGCGCAGATAGTCCATCGCACGGGCTGCAACGGGATGCGGCATCGCAGCCGGCTCCGCCTTCTCCTGTCCGAGATGCCGCGAAAGATGTTTTGTAACCTGATCGCGATAATCCTCGACCATCAGCTGCGGCGCTTGCAGAAGGATCGCTTCGCAGGCACGCGCTATGGCTTGAAACAGCTGCTGGTCATCGGCCAGCGTTTCGCGAAAACCAATATGCGCATCATTGTCGCCCATTGCATTGCGGATCAGCGATTGCGGCATATAGAGCATGTTATAGGTGAAGCCATCGGCCTCAATCGCCTGCCCGTCGTGGCGTTCGCCCGGTTCGATGAGAATCACCCGGCCCGGCGTGCTCTGCCGCCGCTTGCCGCGACAGAAAAAATCCTGCACGCCTGCATGGGTCACGCCGACAAGCCATTCGTCGTGAAAATGCATATCATAGGCATGGCTGTGGAAACGTGCAGCAACAGCTTCAAGCCCAGTGGCGTCGTCGCGCTTCAGGCGCATGACGTCGCGGGCGTCATGATTGTGGTGGTTCATATCGGTCATCAGATAAATTTGTAGCACATCGCGGCACAAACACACGCTTTGTTATTTTCAAACAATAAGTTTGATCTATCTTCTCTTGCAAAGGGCACGAAAGCCGACAAGTTAACCGCTTGAAACCATTGGACCGAACAGGAAAAATATGACCGTCAAGACGATCGCGACCACGCCTTTTCAGGATCAGCAACCGGGCACGTCAGGCCTGCGCAAAAAGGTTCCTGTATTCCAGCAGCCCAATTATGCCGAAAACTTCATCCAGTCGGTTTTCGATGTGCTGGAAGGGTTTGAAGGCAAGACGCTTGTGGTGGGCGGCGACGGACGCTTCTATAATCGCGAAGTGATCCAGAAGCTCATCAAGATCGCAGCAGCCAACGGCTTCGGGCGCATCATGGTCGGCCAGGGCGGCATTCTTTCCACGCCAGCCGCATCCAACATGATCCGCAAATACAAGGCATTTGGCGGCATGGTGCTTTCGGCCAGCCACAATCCCGGCGGGCCGAAGGAAGATTTCGGCATCAAGTACAATATCGGCAATGGCGGCCCGGCACCCGAAAAGATCACCGATGCGATCTTCGCCCGGTCCAAGGTGATCGACCAGTATAAAATCGCCGATGTGGCCGATATCGATATCGACAGGCTCGGCAGCACACGGATCGCCGACACCGAGATCGTCATTTTCGATCCTGTCGCGGACTATGCCGAGTTGATGGAAAGCCTGTTCGACTTTGACGCCATCCGCGCCATGATCAAAGGCGGCTTTACGCTCAAATTCGACGCCATGCATGCCGTGACCGGCCCCTATGCCAAGGAAATCTTCGAACGCCGCCTCGGCGCGCCGGATGGCAGCGTCGTTAATTTCGTTCCGCTGCCGGATTTCGGCGGTCATCACCCCGATCCGAACCTTGTCTACGCAAAAGACCTCTATGATCTGCTGATGTCCGACAACGCGCCGGATTTCGGCGCGGCCTCTGACGGCGATGGCGACCGCAATCTCATTATCGGGCGCGGTATTTTCGTCACCCCTTCTGATTCGCTTGCCGTGCTCGCCGCCAATGCGCATCTGGCGCCCGGCTATAAGGGCGGCATCAAGGGCATCGCGCGCTCCATGCCCACCAGCGCCGCCGCCGACCGCGTGGCGGAAAAGCTCGGCATCGGTATCTATGAAACGCCGACCGGCTGGAAGTTCTTCGGCAATCTGCTGGACAATGGCAAGGTCACGATCTGCGGCGAAGAAAGTTCCGGCACCGGTTCCGACCATGTGCGCGAGAAGGACGGTCTTTGGGCCGTGCTGCTCTGGCTGAATATCCTCGCTGTGCGCAAGGAAAGCGTGAAGGCCATTGTCGAGGAACATTGGGCGCGCTTCGGGCGCAATTATTACACCCGCCACGACTATGAGGCGGTCGATTCGGATATCGCGAAGACGCTGGTGGCCGATCTGCGCGCCAAGCTGCCGAGCCTGCCGGGCACCACGGTCAACGGTCTGAAGATCGAGAAAGCCGACGACTTCGCCTATCATGACCCGGTCGACCATTCGGTCAGCGAGCATCAGGGCATCCGCATCTATTTCCCTGAGGGCGGGCGCGTCGTGCTTCGCCTGTCCGGCACGGGCACATCGGGCGCAACCATCCGCATCTATATCGAACGCTATGAAGCGGACACCGCCAAGCACAATCTCGACACGCAGGAAACGCTCGCCGCGCTGATCGACGCTGCTGAACAGATCGCGGAAGTCAAGAAGCGCAGCGGACGCGATGCGCCGACGGTGGTTACTTGATAGGGCAGTAGGGCAGTAGGGCAGTAGGGCAGTAGGGCAGTAGGGCAGTAGGGCAGTAGGGCAGTAGGGCAGTAGGGCAGTAGGAGGTTACGGTCGTATCTATCGTCCGCAACCAAAACATACTGCCTTACTGCCCTACTGCCTTATTCCCTTACTCAAAAACAATCGCCGGAGCTGGCCGACCGGCCCCGTTGCCGCCCTTCATGTTTTCCCAAACCTTGGCCGCGATATCGCGGTAGATTTTCGCGTGTTCGCTATCCGGCTCTACCACTGTGACCGGTGTGCCATTATCCGAATGGGCGCGGATATCCATATGGAGCGGCACTTCGCCGAGGAACGGCACATTGAGGCGTTCGGCCTCCTTGCGCGCGCCGCCGTGACCGAAAATGTCGTAGCGCTTGCCGGTATCCGGCGCGATGAAATAGCTCATATTCTCGACGATGCCCAAGAGCGGCACATCCACCTTGCGGAACATGGACAGACCCTTGCGCGCGTCGATCAGCGCAAGATCCTGTGGCGTCGAGACGACAACCGCACCAGCCAGCGGCACCTGTTGCGCCATCGTCAATTGCGCATCACCGGTGCCCGGAGGCATGTCGACGACCAGAACATCAAGCTCGCCCCACGCCACTTCGCGCAGCATCTGCGTCAGCGCCGACATGACCATCGGCCCGCGCCAGATCATCGGCGTTTCCTCATCGACCATGAAGCCCATGGACATGACCTTGAGGCCGTAATTTTCCATCGGCTTCAGGATGCGGCCTTCGATCGTTTCCGGGCGACCGGAAAGGCCCAGAAGACGCGGCATCGAGGGCCCGTAAATATCGGCATCGAGAATGCCGACCTTCAGGCCATTGGCCTGCAAGCCGAGCGCCAGATTGACCGCCGTGGTAGACTTGCCCACGCCGCCCTTGCCGGATGCGACGGCGATGATCGCGCCGACGCCCGGAATGCCGGGCTTTTGCGCCGGGCGTTGTGGCTGTGGCGGATGACGATGCTGCGCGGGTGCGGCGGCGGGGCGCGGTTGCGGCTTTGGCGGCGGCGGCGCGTCGTCGCTGGTGCGACCGCCTCGCTTTTCCGCCGTCAGCGTGACCAGCGCGCCGGAAACGTCGGGAATTTCCTTCACGGCCTTTTCCGCTGCAACCCGCATGGGTTCCAGCCCGTCTGCGCGTTCCGCCGGAACCGTGATGGAGAAGAAGACCTTGCCGTCGGCAATAAAGATATCCGATACCAGTCCGAGCGACACCACATCGCTTTCGAAGTCCGGTCCCGTCACGGTCTTCAGCCGTTCCAGAACCTGTTCGCGCGTTACGCTTGCCATTTCGATTCCTTTAGTGAAGGCAGTAAGGCAATAGGGGAGTAAGTATGTATAGAACATATTGCCCTACTGCCCTACTGCCCTATTCCCCTACTCCCCTATTCTCATTTCACCAAGAGGCCAATACCTCATTCAGGCCGCTTCCTCGCAGACGGCAGATTCCGGGCGATGTCCCATGAGATAAAGCGCGCAGGTGGTGCGCAGCATGGAGGCGAAATTAGGGATCGCGCCATTGGCTTCCAGCGCTTCATCATAGAGCGTCGAGATGAAGCGCGGTGTGGTCAGATTCTGGCTGGCGGCGATCTCATCCAGCAGGCGCCAGAAGGTCGCCTCCAGCTGAATGCTGGTGGAATGCCCGCCAATGCGCACAGAGCGATTGATCTGCCGGTAGCCTTCCGGGTCCTGCTCGGCGAAAACCTTGCACATGGGTTCCTTCCTCCTTGAGAGCACGAACTGCGCTGTGGTAGCCGATTGCCACCACGCCGTCGTTTTTTCTTTCATAATCGACAACCAGTGAGACAATCGCAAGCCGCTTTTCATGAAGCGCTGCCAAAAATGACATGCAAGAAACAGGAGTCACTTGTGGCTAAAGCCATTCATTCGATGATCCGCGTTCTCGACGAGGAAAAATCCGTTTCCTTCTACAAGCAGGCCTTTGGCCTCGATATTGCCGAGCGCATCGATTTCGAAACCTTCACGCTGATTTATCTGCGCAATGCAGAAGCCGACTTCGAAGTCGAGCTGACCGTCAACAAGGGCCGCACTGCCCCCTACAATCTGGGCGACGGATACGGTCATCTCGCTGTTGTCGTGGACGATGTCGACGCCGAACATGCGCGCTTCGCCGCGCTTGGCTTCAAGGTCGGCAAGCTCGTCGATTTCAAGAACAACGGCGTGCAGCTTGCCCGTTTCTTCTTCGCGGAAGACCCGGATGGCTACAAGATCGAAGTTCTGCAGCGCGGCGGTCGTTACCAGTAAGCCGCGCCGCACCATATCGTCTGTCATGGCCGAGAGGAGCGGCCACGACAGACGTCAGCGTTCCCGGTGACGAAAATTCGCCGGGTGTGCGCAGCCAGTCCATTCATTCCGGATGGGCAAGCAAAGGAGGAGAACCGAATGACAACCGTTTTCGACGGTCTTTCCACCCATGAAAAAAAGAAGCTCTCCCGCCGTGACCTCTTGAAGCGCGGCGCGGGCCTGAGCCTTGGGGCCATGCTGGTCATCAGCGGCAATGCCGTTATCTGCCCGCAATTCGCATGGGCGCTTGAAACGACGACGCTCAAGCCCGAAACCATGGCGACGCTGATCCAGCTCGCACGCGATATCTACCCGCATGACAGGCTGCCAGACCGGTTTTACGCCATTGCCGTCAAACCCTATGACGCGGATTCCGCCAAGGATGAAACGCTGAAAAAGCTGATCGAGGACGGCGTTGCCGATCTGAACAAGCGGGCCGGAGCCGGTGGATATCTGGGTCTTGGCTGGGAGGAAGATCGCGTGGCGATCCTGCGCGATATCGAACAAAGCCCCTTCTTCCAGAAAGTGCGCAGCGGACTTGTGACCGGCCTTTATAACCAGAAGGATATCTGGCCGCTCTTCGGCTACGAAGGCGAAGCCTATTCCAAGGGTGGTTACATTCAGCGCGGCTTCGACGATATCGAATGGCTGTAAGCGCCCCGGCGCCCGAACACACCAATTTCAAAGCGGCATCACCGTCCGGCAAGCGCCCCACGCTTTGCGGAAACGGCGAAGCATTGGGAGGAAACCATGGCTGCTCCATATGATCTCAAGGACGACAAGGTCGTCGTCATCATCGGCTCGGGCGCTGGCGGTGGCACGCTCGGCAACGAGCTGGCGCAGAAAGGCATCGACGTCGTTATTCTGGAAGCCGGAAAGCGCCACGAATTTGAAGACTTCATCAATGATGAATGGGACAGTTTTGCGCAGCTCGCCTGGCTGGACAAGCGCACCACATCAGGCGACTGGCGGGTCGCGAAGGATTTCCCGAATCTGCCCGCATGGATCGTCAAGGCGGTCGGCGGCACCACCACGCACTGGGCTGGCGCATCGTTGCGTTTTCAGGAACACGAATTCCACACGCTGACCAATTACGGCAAGCTGGAAGGCGCAAACCTGCTCGACTGGCCGATCACCCTTGCCGATCTGGAGCCTTATTATACCAAGGCCGAGGACAAGATGGGCGTGACGCGCACCAACGGCATTGAAGGCCTGCCCGGCAACAACAATTTCAAGGTGCTGAAGGCCGGTGCCGACAAGCTCGGCTACAAGGAATGCCATACCGGCCGCATGGCCATCAATTCCGCGCCGCGCGATGATCGCATGGGCTGCCAGCAGACCGGTTTCTGCTTCCAGGGCTGCAAATGGGGCGCGAAATGGTCGACGCTCTATACCGAAATTCCTAAAGGCGAAGAGACCGGCAAGCTGGAAGTTCGTCCCGAATGCACGGCGCTCAAGATCGAGCACAATGCGGCTGGCAAGGTGACGGGCGTGCTCTATGCCGACAAGGACGGCAAGCAGCATCTGCAAAAAGCGCGCGTTGTCTGCGTTGCGGGCAATTCGATCGAAAGCCCGCGCCTGCTGCTGAACTCCGCCTCGTCTAAGTTTCCGGACGGGCTTGCCAATTCATCGGGACAGGTGGGGCGCAATTACATGCGTCACACCACAGGCTCGGTTTATGCCTCGTTCGAAAAGCCGGTTCACATGTATCGCGGCACGACCATGGCCGGCATCATCCGTGACGAAGCGATCCACGATCCGAAGCGCGGCTTTGTCGGCGGTTATGAAATGGAGACCATTTCGCTCGGGCTTCCCTTCATGGCAGCATTCCTCAATCCGGGCGGCTGGGGCCGCAGCTTCACCTCGGCACTGGATGATTATGTCAACATGGCGGGTCTGTGGATCGTCGGCGAGGACATGCCGCAGGCGGACAATCGCATCACGCTCAGCAAGGATGTGAAGGATGAGCATGGCCTGCCGGTGCCGGATGTTCATTATAGCGATCATCCCAACGATGTGGCGATGCGGACCCATGCCTATGCGCAGGGCAAGGCGCTTTATGAAGCGGTGGGGGCGGTTCGCACCTTCCCGACACCGCCCTACCCTTCCACCCATAATCTCGGCACAAATCGCATGAGCGAAAAGCCGCAGGATGGCGTGGTCAACAAGCACGGGCAGACGCATGACATCAAGAACCTGTTCGTTTCTGATGGCAGCCAGTTCACAACCGGCGGCGCGGAAAATCCGACCCTGACCATCGTGGCGCTTGCCATCCGTCAGGCGGATTACATCGCAGAGCAGATGAAAAAGCGGACGATCTAGCAAGACAGAGAGCATTCTCCCCCGACCGCCCACAAGACGAACCGGCGCGACCAATTCGCGCCGGTTCTGTTTGGCGCTTGGCAAACATGTATGGCTTCGACTAGATAGGCTCCGCAGAACAATGAGAGGCCCCGGTTGAAGCTCAACGCGCGCCAGTTTCGGAGCAGTCTTGCAATACGCCTGTTGAGCGTATTGGCTTTGATGCTCGTGGCCTTCGCGCATAAGCCGGTCGACCTCAATCGTCTCGACAGCTACCAGCTCGCGCAATACCAGCTGCCTGATGGAACCTATCCTGTCATCTGCATCAGCGATCAGGGTGAAAATCAGGATCACCACGGGCACGACAAGCATCTGAGCAGCGAGAGCTGCGAGGCCTGCCGTATTGCCTCCGGTTTCCTCTGCCCGACGCCGGACAGTTCGACCGGTCCCGCGCCGCATATCGCCATGGCCGATGGCGTCGTGCCGCCACAGCCGGTTTTGCGCCGCGCGGTCTATCCGCCTTCGGCACCGCCGCAAGCGCCCCCTCTCGCCTGAACACGTCCCGTTTGAACGAATGCGCCTGACAAAAGCCTGGCGCGTTTCCCTTACGACTATTCAGGTAATTCAACATGAAAAATCATCGTCTTTTTGCGTCCGCAATTTCGCTGACAGCCCTTTGCCTTTCCGCCGGCATGGCCAATGCCCATTCGTCGCTCGACCAGAGCGAAGCCAAGGCTGGCAGCTTCTACAAGGCCACGTTCCGCATTCCGCATGGCTGCGACGGCAAGGCCACAACCGAAGTAAAAGTGGAGCTTCCAGAAGGCTTTGTCGCCGCGCAGCCGCAGGCCAAGGCTGGCTGGAAAATAGAAACCGCCAAGGGTGATTATGCCAAGAGCTACAAGGTGCATGGCAAGGAAGTCACTTCCGGTGTGAAGGAAGTGCGCTTCACCGAGGGCAATCTGCCAAGCGAGTTCTATGACGAGTTCACCGTCGTCGGCCAGCTGGCCAAATTCGACAAGGACACCACGCTATCCTTCCCGGTGACACAGGTCTGCGGCGGCGATGCTTCCGTCGCCTGGACAGAGATAGCCAAAGAGGGACAGAACCCGCACGAACTCGAACACCCGGCGCCGCAGCTTCTCGTGCTGGCCGCGACCGGCGCTGACGAGCATGCGGGCCATGATGGGCACGCAGGCCACGGTGGCGCACATGGCGGCCATGCAGCCGAGCCAGTCAAACTCGGCGACCTTACGATCACGTCGCCTTCGGTTCGCGCCATGGTTCCCGGCGCCAAGGTGGCAGGCGGCTTTCTGACAATCGAAAATGGCGGCAAGGACGCCGACAAGCTCATCTCCGTCAGCACAACAGGCGTAAAGCGCGTGGAAGTCCATGAAATGAGCATGGAAAACAATGTGATGAAGATGCGCAAGCTCGATGGCGGTCTCGACCTGCCTGCAGGCGGAACCGTCGAGCTGAAATCCGGCGGTTATCACCTCATGTTCATCCAGCCGGAGAAGCCCTACACGGAAGGCGAAACCGTGCCGGTTACGCTCCAATTCGAAAAGGCTGGCAAGGTTGAGATCAACTTCCCCGTCACGGCCCAGAATGGCCAGACGGGCGACCATTCATCCGATCATTCCGGCCATTAATTCCCGGAGCGCGGTGCCGTTCTCTCCCCTCCTCCATCGGCATTGCGCCCGTTTGCCGCAACCGCTGTCTCCCCGCAGCGGTTGCGTTATCATTCAAATACTGTAAACATGACTATTACAGTCTAGAATAATTCTACACTCTTGAAATCTCTCGGTTTTTTAAAAGTTGACTAATTGACTCCAGATCAATTTGCGGCTTTTATACCCTCCGCGCAATCCTGCGCACCTTTGATGTCTGGGCCTTGAACCCTTTCGATTGGAGGACCCAATGGTTGGTCTCGGCGAATGCCGGTCCGCAAATATTGACGGCCTGCCCTGGCAGCTCAGTCTCTTGCCGACCGGATATTGCACTATACGTAGTGAAACGGAACGTCCCGTTCAGCGCAAACAGGGCAAGTCCCCTGTCTCGCTTGCATCCTTTGATGTTTCATTCGGGAGGCGCACATGAATATGCGTATATCGCAGCTGAACGGCGCCAATAGTGCAGGCTATTTCGACCGCTTGCCGGAAAAGCTGGTGCTGGAAGGCTATCGTCGCTGGACTGCGGGTTTCGAGACTGGCTCGATCATCCCATGGGAAATGACCTGGGGTCTCTATTCGGAAGTGCTCGGACCATCGGAGGCAAAGCGCGCCGTCGGCGAGCTTTCGCACTTCATCCGCGTGCTGCGTCATTGTGCAAGCTGCCCGTTGCGCGCTTTCCCGTTCGACTCGCATCATGTCTGCCGCGAGGAATGCCTGACGCTGGGGCTGATTTCCGGCCTGCACAATCAGGACGCGCTGTTGCTCGACACATGCCTTGAGGCCATTGCCTGCAAGCGGCGCTGCGACGATGTGGCAGCCGCCGCCAGCAATTTTGCCGAAGCTTTGGCCGATTTCGGCCAGACTTTGCTGCCAATACCGATTCACGCCATCGACACCGCTTTGAACATCACGCATCGCGCGACTTTTCACTGATCTGAAAATCCCCGCGTTTTGCGAACAAAGACGATTCTAAATTTTAAGCCGCTGCGATGCAGCGCAAGGAGATAAAATGCAGGCCAGAACCGAACGACGCCTCGGCATTGCCGCTGCCCTCGTACTGACCGCAGCAGCATTTGTCATGCCGGGCGTATCCACCCAGATCGCGCAAAACGACGTTGCGCCAGAAAAGCAGGTTCATGTGGCTTCTGCCGAGAACCTGCGCGCCGAGTTCCGACACTTCGTCAGACTTGGGGAAGCGATGCCGAAATCGGTTCGCTACGAATAAAGCGCCGTGAGGACTGTTGAGATTCCGGCTATGGCGAGCCGAAAATGGTGGGGTGCGAGAACCGGAGCGGAGTGTACTTTTGGGTACATGAGCACCGGAAGCGCAGAACAACGCCATTTGCAGGCCGTCAGAGCCTGAATATCGACAGTCCGATTAGCCGACGACAATCGGCGCCTGCCCCTGCACGCGATTATACAGGTCGATAATGTCCTGATTCATCAGGCGGATACAGCCTGATGACATGGACTGGCCGATGGACCACCATTCCGGCGAGCCATGGATACGATAGCCGGTGTCGCGTCCATTTTGGTAAATGTAGAGCGCGCGGGCACCAAGCGGGTTCTGCGGGCCCGGCTCCTGACCATTGCGGTATTTTTCGAGTTCCGGCTTGCGCTGGATCATTTCCGGTGGCGGCGTCCAGCGTGGCCACTGCTTCTTGTACTGCACATTGGCACGGCCCTGCCATTCAAAGCCCGCCTTGCCGATGCCCACGCCATAGCGCAGCGCTTCGCCACCCGGCAGCACGTAATAGAGGAAATGGTCTTTGAGGCTGACGACGATGGTGCCCGGCGCCTGACCGGTTGGATCCGGGACGATCTGGCGGCGAAACTGCTTCGGCACTTTGTCATAAGGAATGGCAGGCAGCGCATAAGGCCCTTCCTGCACCGATGCATACATGACATCCGGTGTCGTGATGGCGCGATCAACACTGATCTGCGGACGCATCGGCGTGATGCCGCCCGTGGACATCGAGTCCACATTCATCTGAAAGGCGGACATGTCCATCGTCTGCGAGCAGCCTGCGGCACCACTCAGAACGACAGCCCCGGTGCCAAGCAGAAAGCGGCGGCGGCTTAGATCATCACTCGACTTTGACATGCAAAACGCCCAGAACACAGATGGCAGGAGCTGGCGTCATGCCGCTCCTTATTAACCGTAATTTGCAGTCTTATGGTTGAGGAACAGTTAAACCAGGCAGCCCGATGTGCGAAAATTCAACCGGGAGGTGCAGCGCCTTGAAAAGAGAAAGCCGGACGAAACGCCCGGCTTTCTTACACAATCAAAGAAACGATCAGTAGTCTTTTTCATAGAAGATACCGCCGCTGGAATCGCCCTCTGCACCAAGCGAGCCCTTTGCCTTGAGGTTTCGCGTGATGTCGAGATTGACGGTTCCCTTGGTCGAGCCGCCAGACCCCGCTTCCACACCCAGATAGATATTGTCGCGGATATAGCGCCCAGCACGCACGGCGGTCTGTCCGTTACTGTCGGTCACGACATCGAGATCGTCGAGCCCCGTTCCGGCGCGCAGCTTGTTCATGAGGGAATTGTTGGAGCCGCCCGCAAGTTCGGCTGCGGCAGCAGCAAGCTGTGCGATCTGGAAGGCCGACAATTCACCGATGGAGCGCTTGAAGATCAGCTGCGCCAGCACTTCATCCTGCGGTAATTCGGGCGACGAGGAGAAGACGATATTGAGATTATCGACCGTGCCCGTGACCGTCACGATGGCGGTGATTTCATTGCCCTCCGAACGGGCCACAAAATTGAGCTGCGGATTGAGATCGCCGACCAGCGTGACATGGCCTTCATCGAAGGTGATGCGCTGGCCAAGAATGCCGATGCGACCCCGAATCATGTCGAAGGACCCGACTGGTTTGATATCGCTGAGCGGACCAGTGAGACGAACGCGCCCGCCCAGTTCCGTATCGAGTCCGCGACCACGCACGAAGATCTGGTTCGGCGCATTGACGAGGACATCAAGACGCGGTCCGGCGGAATTGGCGCGCACCACCGATTTGGCCTTGCCTTTGCGGGTTTCGACCTTGGCACGCTCCAGCGTTTTCGCGACCTTCTTCGGCGTGTTCTTATGCTCGACCGGCACATAGGTTGCGCCGCCGCCAAGATTTTCAGGCACCGAGATTTCGGCGCGATCCACATCAATGCGGCCGCCGATCAGCATATCGCCCGCCAGCGGTCCGGTGATCGTGATGCCGCCATTGACCGTTGCGACGACCAGCTTGCCATCGGCATAACGCGCGCGGTCCAGCTTGATGCTGATATTGGCCGGAAAATTCGCCGCCGCATTGGTCGAGATCGTGCCGCTCGCCGACACGGAGCCGCCACCGCCAAATGCACCATTGACCTGTCGCAGCGTGATGGTTTCGCCGTCCATGCTGCCCATGATGTTGATGTTATTCACACGGACATTGGTTTCTGGATCGATGAACGTCGCACCGCTGGTGGAGAACATGCCGCGCAATTGCGGACGGTCAAAACCACCGGAAACGCTGGCGGTCAGCGTCAGCGTGCCGCTGGCCTGCGCGCCGCGATCAGCGAGAAAGCGATTGGCCAGCACCAGCGGGACATTGCCGTTGACATTGACGCCAAGCGCCTGACCGGAGAACGGCACCTTGCCGCTTGCCGTGACATTGAGGCCCTGCGGACCGTCCAGCGTCAGCGATGAAATATCGACCGTCTTGGCGGCATAGCTGCCCGCCGCCTGCAGGCTGAGCGGCGCAAGGCCATTGTCGCGCAGCGGCTTGGCGGCAAGGCCGGAGCCCTTGAGATTGAAGGTCGCGGCGGGATTGGTCAGCGGGCCCGTCACGCGCGCCGTGCCGGTGACATTGCCCGCGAGATCCTGTCCCTTCACAGCGCCGTTCAGGATGCCCAGCGGCAGATTGGCGAGCGTCACGTCGACGCCAAGATTGCCCTTGCCGAGCGGCACGTCGCCTTTCGCTGTGACGTCGATGCCATTGCCGCTTGCAGCGCCCCCGGTCACACGGGCGTCAATATTGAGCCGGTCATTGGCTGAAGTGCCCTTGGCATCGGCATTCAGCGCTGCGATGCCCTGCTTCTTGAGTTCCGCCGCCGTCACGCCGCGCGCCGCCACATCGAAGGCGACATTGGGCGCTTCGCGAGAGCCGGTCAGGCGTGCCGTGCCATTGACAGTGCCGCCGAGGCCAAGGTCCGGCTTGAAGGTGTTGGCAAGCGCCAGCGGCAGATTGGACAACGCCACCGACAGATCAAGCTTGCCATCGATGGAGCCGCTGACCTTGACCTGTCCTTCGCCGCCATTGGCGCCGGTATCGATGACGATATCGCCAAAGGAAATCTCGCTGCCCTTCATGACGATCGTCGCCGGTGCGGCGAGATTGGCGCGCAGCGCGCCCTGCTTCACATCGGCGGATGTGAGGCCAAGCTCAAAGCCGCCATCTTTCGGCTCAAGTGAACCGGCGGCATTGGCCACCGTGCCGATCTTGAGTTTGGTATTGGCGCTGAAATCGGTCTTGTTGCCGGTGGCGTTGGCCTTGGCGTCGAACGTGTCGATGCCGAATGTGCCGACCATGATATCGCGCGCGGCAGCATTGCCATCCACGACGGGCACGCCGAACAGGTCCTGTGCGGTCAGCGCGATAGTAGCGGATGCAATATGATTGCCATTGACCTTCACGCCCTTGGCGTCGGCGGAGACGGTGGCATTCTGGCGTTCGCCATCGGCTTGCAGCGCGATATCGGCATTGGCCGCGCCGGTTGCTTCCGCAAGGAACAGCGCTGCGGCAGTGGAGATATCCGGCGCGTCGAGTTTCAGCGCACCGTTGAGCAGGCCCTTCGGGGTCTGCGTGACATTGCCGGAAAGATGCGCCCCGCCCGCGTTGAACAGGAGATTGGTCAAGCGCTTCTCGTCATTGACGATGTCGATCAGCGAACCGAGTTCGATGCGCTCGCCATTGAGGAAGGCATTGCCCGCAAGCTTGCCAGACAAGGTTGTTCCCGTGCTCGCATTGCCGTCGAGCATGGCGTTGAAATCAAGACCGGCATTGGCAAGCTTGCGGCCTGCCAGCGTGCCCTGCGGCGCGTCGGCGCGTAACGCAAGTGCGATCAGCTTGTCGTCGCCGCGCGCGCTGCCTTTGATCGTCATGCGACCGGAGGCCTGCGGAGAGAGCAGTTTCATATCGGACAGCATCACGCCGAAATCGAAATTCGCCTTGTCCGATGCGAAGGAGCCATTGGCCGTGATTTCGCTCTGCGCATTGCCGATGCGGAAATCACTGGCGGAAAAACCTTCGGCGCTGCGACCGAGCGCTCCGGCCAGCCGCACTTCGCCATCCAGAATATTGTCGACCGCCTCGGTGCCAGTGCGCATGTTCTGCGCCGTGCCGTCGAGATCGAGATAGAACGCGCCGCTGATCGGACGAACCGTGCCCTTGGCCTTGACGTCGATACTGCCCGCCAGTTCCTTGTCCGCCAGAGCGCCGAATGGGGCAAGGCTTGCCACCTTGGCGGCGATATCGCCATTGAAGACGAAGTCGTCAATATTGCCCTTGAGATCGAGGCTGAGACCGTTGCCTTCAATATTGGCCCGTGCAAGCTCCACCGGAGAACCGGCGCGCCAGCCGCCATCGATGAGAAGCGCGATCTTGCTGCCCAGTGCCTGCGCCAGCTCTGCGCGCGGCGAGGAAATGCCATCCATGCCGCCAGTCACCTTGAAGGTGATATGGCGGTTTGGGGCATCGTTGAGGTTTTCAGCAACACCGCCCATATCCAGCGCGACGCTGGAGGCGGAAATGGTCGCGTTCTTCAAGCCGTTGACGGCGAGCTTTCCCGTCCAGTCATTGGTCGGTCGGTCACCATAGGAAACCTGGAAGCGCGCATTGTCGATATAGGTTTCGCCACCCTTGACCGGCAGCAGGACGCGGCCCTTGCTCTCATCCGCAATCGACGCGTCGATGCTGAGCTTGTTCAGAAAACGGTCACTGCCGGTTTCGGCAGCAGCCTTCAGCTTCAGCGCGGCGCTTGTCAGCGCCAGATCGTCGAGGCGGAAACCGCCCGCATCTTTCAGGAAACCATCGGCGGAAAGCACGGTTTCAGCACCGAAGAAGTCGCGGAATACCGGCGGCACCAGAACGGCAATCGGCCCATGGAAGCGCGCCGCGAAAACGCGACCGCCATTGGGCGCTTCGCCCTGGCGGTTGAGCGTGAAGGCGCCGGTCAGCGTGCGGCTACCATTGGTGTCGAGCGCGAGGTCCACCTTCAGATCATCAAGCGGGCCCGCACCCGTCAAGGTCAGATCGACAGGAGGGCGACCATCGATATTGAGCAGGTTGGCCACGATGCCATTGGCCGGTTCGGCAACTTTCAGATCAAGATCGACCTTCTGGTCCGCATTGGCATAGGCCGCGCGCAGGACAAAACTGCCGCCGGGACCGTCAAGGCGCTTGATATCGAAGGACGAGTTCAACGAACCATCGGCCAGCGAAAGACTACCCGTTGCGGAGACTTCCGATTCGAGGCCGAAAATCCCTGGTCCAAAATGCATCCGCGCCACATCGAGCCGGTCCAGATTGATCGAAATCGGCAGTTCCGGCAGGCTGAAGCTCGACGCTTCCGGCGATGGCAGGCTGTTGTCGGGCAAAGGCTTGCGGGCGATATCGATCCGCTCCGCGCTCAGCGACTGGATGCTGAGACGACCGAGCAGCAATGCGGTGCGGCTCCAGTTCAGCTTAGCATTTTCGATGCGCAGCCAGACACCTTCGCGGTCGGCAATGGTGATCAAGCCGATGGAGGCTTCCGACGACAGAACGCCACTGATGCCCGAAAGCGAAATACGGCGGTTCGGCGCGGAGAGCTGATTTTCAACGAAAGACAGGAAATAGGATTTTTGCTCTTCGTCGCTTTCCGACGCTTCGGCCTGCGGCGCGCTCTGTTCCTGCGACTTCGCGGGCGCGACAATCGATGCCGTGGTCTGCCTATCCACGCCGACAAGCGTGACCCATGCGCCCGGTATGGCCAGCACGGCGGCCACTGCGGCGAGAATCAGGAAAAGGAAAACGGTGATAAATCTGGTCAAAACGCCTGTCCTATGCCCACGTAGAATGCATAGCTCGGATCGCCTGAGCGACGGTTAAGCGGTATGGCGACGTCGAGGCGGATCGGCCCAAGGCCGGTCAGGTAACGCAGACCGCCGCCCGCACCAACGCGCATTTGTTCCGAGAAATCCGGGAACGATTTTTCGCCGACATAGCCCGCATCGACAAAGGCGACCGCACCGATGGAATCGGTAATGCGGGTGCGCACTTCGCCCGAAGCTTCCAGCAGCGAACGCCCGCCCACGATGTTGCCGCCACCGGCATCGACGCCGATATTGCGATAGGCATAGCCGCGCACCGAGCCACCGCCGCCCGCAAGGAACAGCTGGCTTGGCGGCAAATCTTCGATGGAAGCGCCCACGATGGAGCCGACTTTCACACGCCCAGCCAGAATGACGCGATCCTTTGCGCCAAAACCGTAATAGGTGCGGCCCTCGGCGGTGAAGCGGGTGGCGAAATTGCCGTAATGGAATTCGTAGAAGGGCTGGATGTTGCCTTCCAGATAAAAGCCCGAACTTGGGTCCGGCTTGTTGTTGCGGCTGTCGTAAAGCAGGTTGCCCTCAAGACCGGCGGTCGTAAAATCCCGCGAGCCGAACACGTCGTCGTTGAAGTGTCCCTGACTTGCCTTGGCATAAAGTGCGCCCGACAGCTCGTCGCTGAATATCTGCGTGAAGCCCGTCTTGGCGTTGACCGAAGTTTCGGTGTAGGCGTCCAGCACCTCGCGCTTGGCGTCGAGCGAGAGCACGAAATCCGTGTCCGGCGTGTAGACGCCGGGCTTCTTGAACGTACCGCCGAGAAGATAGGTATAGTTCTGCGGATTGAAGGAATTATCCTGCGAACCGCCGATCCCGCTGACCTTGGCGTCGAAGCGCAGGTTTTCGCCCTTGCCGAACAGGTTGCGGTGCATCCAGTAGCCGGTCACGCCAAAACCGTCGAGGGTCGAATATTCCGCACCAAAGCCGAACCGGCGCGGCTTGCGTTCCTGCACATTGAGCGTCATCGGCAGGCTGCCATCCGGCTCGATGGTTTCCGCTTCCTCGAAGCTCATCGCACGGAACACTTCCATGCGGCCAAGACGCTTCTTGGCCTTTTCGATATCGTCGGGGTCATATTCCTTATCAGGCGTCAGGCCGGTCATCCAGGCGACGAAGTGCGGGTCCATGCGCGCCGTGCCCACCACGCTGACCGGTCCGTAATGCGCCTTGCGACCCGGATCGAGCGCAACATCGGCGGCAACCGTGTTGCCGTCATGGTCGGCGACGACCTCTTCGCCCGTCACCCGCGCCTTGGCATAACCCTGCTGACGCCATGCCTCGACGGCAAGTCGCTCGGCCTTGATGATCGTTCCCGAGCGCGCCACCTGACCGGGTGCGAAACCTGCATCTTCGGGCGATTGCACGACATCGCGCTTGTCTGTCGCAGGCGGGGCGATGTTGGAAATGGCCGTGCGCGAAAACAGGAATTGCGGACCGGGATCGACCGAGATTGCCACTTTCGCATTGTTGGGAATTGTGGCATCAGGCGGAATGTCGTTCGCTTCGCGGCCATCGACCAGAATGGAGATCGTGCCGCCATAACGGCCTTCGCCATAAAGGGCGGCCAGAATACGCCGATAATCGCCGCGCGCCTTGGCCAGTAGACCGGCAGAACCGGATGCGGGCTTGTCCGCGTCGGAAACCAAACCGGATGCGCCTTCAACGACGGATTTCAGATCGGCTTCGCTGCCATCTGCATTTTTGCGATCACCGGTTGTGGTAACTTCAACCTCATAGGTCTTCGGGTCGATGATATCGGGATCGGTTTTCTTGTCTTCGCCCCAAAGACGGACGCCAAAAAGCTCGAACGCCAAGGCAGGCGACACGGTAAACGAGGAAAAATGCGCAGCCAGCAAAAGCATGGCGATGCCTTTTCCCTGTATCGTCCTGTTACTCCGAGTCATACGCGTTACTGTCCGGTTCCTGTCTATGCGGTCGCCTGGCAGCGTCCCGTTTCCATTTCCCACCCAGGACGATTCAGGGATTATCATAGGGAGGCCGGGGGGCCAAGCAACAACCTAAAGATTAGTCTCTAGATATGAACGGATTCAGTCAAAGGAGTGTTAACGTTACCACAGCTTTACGCAACGCCCGGTCGCAAGCGGCAAACAGTTCAAGCGAAAAATGCAAAATATGAAGAAGCTTAAAAAAGGGAGGCGCTCCGGAGGGAACCGGAGCGCCACGCGGCTTTGGGGGGAGAGAGGGAGGATAAAGCCGCGATTGGCAAGCCAGTTAAGGCAAGTTGCGCACGTCGTCGGGCGACATGTACATCGGCATCATATTGGTATCGAGGTGATGCATGACCCAGATGGAGCCTGCAAGCACGATAGCCAGAATGATGACCGTGAAGATGAGCGCCAGAATGTTCCAGCCACCTTCCGACTTCGGATCGAGGTGCAGGAAGTAAACCAGATGCACCAGGATCTGAACGACGGCGATGCCGAGAACAACGGCTGCGGTCGTGGCAGGCGTGAAATAGCCGTTCATCGCCAGAAGGAAGGGAACGACGGTGAGGATAACCGCCAGCACGAAGCCGATCAGATAGGACTTCAGGCTGCCATGCGCGTTATGGGTCGCGGCGTGATCGTGTGTTTCGTGTGCAGAGCTCATCACAGTACACCCAGCAGATAGACAAGGGTAAAGACGCCAATCCAGATGATGTCCAGGAAGTGCCAGAAGAGGCTGAGGCACATCACGCGCGTCTGGTTCTTTTCCGTCAGACCGTCACGCAGAAGCTGGGCGGAAAGCACCAGAATCCAGATCAGGCCGGACGTGATATGAAGACCGTGGGTTCCCACCAGCGCGAAGAAAGCCGAAAGGAACGCGCTGCGGCCCGGACCTGCGCCCTCATGGATCAGGTGATTGAACTCATAGACTTCCATTGCGAGGAAGGCCGCGCCGAGCAGGAAGGTAACGCCCAACCAGAATAGCAGGCCCGCGCGGTTCTTCTTGTACATGGACAGCGTCGCCAGACCGTAAGTCAGCGACGAGACCAGCAGCAGCATGGTTTCGGTCAACACAAACTGCAGGTCGAAGAGTTCACGGCCGGTCGGGCCGCCCGCAAACTGGTGCGCCAGAACGGCGTAGGTTGCAAACAGGCCCGAGAACAGGACGCAGTCGCTCATCAGGTAGATCCAGAAGCCGACCAGCGTGGTCGACCCTGCATCCTGATGGTCCTCGTGAGCGGGATGCTCGTTACCGCCCGTGAACGGAGCAGCAGTGGAAATGCTAGCGCTCATGGATCAAGCCTCCTGAGCCGTCAGTTGCCGGGTGCGGAGGTCTTCGACGCTCTGCACTTCTTCGGCCGAGACGTAATAGTCTCTGTCATTGTTGAACGAGTGAATGATGGCAACCGCCAGCACACCCACGGCAGCGGCGATCGCCAGCCACCAGATGTGCCACACCAGCGCAAAGCCGAGCGGAACATTCATGATGCCGATGATGAAACCGGTGCCGGTGTTCTTCGGCATGTGGATGCGCGCGAACTTTTCCGTGCGGCGCACATAGCCGTTCTGCTTCATGTCCCACCAGCTGTCATGATCGCGGACATGCGGCACTTCAGCGAAGTTGTAGAATGCAGGCGGCGAAGCCAGCGACCATTCCAGCGTACGGCCCGTACCCCAGCTGTCGCCGTTGTTGTCGCGCAGCTTTTCGCGGTCGCGGATCGAAACGGCGATCTGCAGAACCTGGAACACGATACCGCACAGGATGATCGCAACGCCGACGGCGGCGATGATCAGATAGATGTGCCATGCCGGATTTTCGGTGTGGTTCAGACGACGGGTCATACCCATCAGGCCGAGGACGTAGAGCGGCATGAAGGCCATGATGAAGCCGACCAGCCAGCACCAGAATGCGTTGCGACCCAGACGTTCGTTCAGCTTGAAGCCGAAAGCCTTCGGCCACCAGTAGACGAGACCGGCGAAGCAGCCGAACAGCACGCCCGAGATGATCACATTGTGGAAGTGGGCGATCAGGAACACCGAGTTGTGCAGCACGAAATCCGCAGGCGGAACAGCAAGCAGAACGCCCGTCATGCCGCCGACCACGAAGGTGCACATGAAGCCGATGGTCCACAGAACCGGCGTTTCCATGCGGACGCGGCCCTTATACATCGTGAACAGCCAGTTGAAGACCTTCGCACCCGTCGGGATCGAGATGATCATCGTCGCCACGCCGAAGAAGGCGTTGACATTGGCGCCGCCGCCCATGGTGAAGAAGTGGTGCACCCAGACGAGGAACGACAGGACCGTAATGGCAACGGTTGCGTAAACCATCGACTTGTAGCCGAACAGACGCTTGCCGGAGAAGGTCGCGATGATTTCGGAGAAGACACCGAAAGCAGGCAGGATGAGGATGTAGACTTCCGGGTGACCCCAGATCCAGATCAGGTTCACATACATCATCGGATTACCACCAGCATCATTGGTGAAGAAGTGGAAATCCAGATAGCGGTCCAGCGACAGCAGGGCCAGCGTGACCGTGAGGATCGGGAAGGCCGCGACGATCAGCACGTTCGAGCAGAGCGCGGTCCAGGTGAAGACCGGAACCTGCATCATGCCCATGCCGGGCGCGCGCATCTTGATGATGGTCGTGATCAGGTTGACGCCTGAAAGCAGCGTCCCCATACCCGAAATCTGCAAGGCCCAGATATAGTAATCCACGCCGACATCCGGGCTGAATTCCTTGCCGGACAGCGGCGGATAAGCAAGCCAGCCGGTCTTGGCGAATTCGCCGATGCCGAGCGACAGGTTGATCAAAATCGCACCGGCGACCGTGAGCCAGAAGCTCAGCGAGTTGAGGTAGGGGAAAGCAACGTCGCGCGCGCCGATCTGGAGCGGAACGGCAAAGTTCATCAGACCGACGACGAAAGGCATCGCCACGAAGAAGATCATGATCACGCCATGCGCAGTGAAGATCTGGTCGTAGTGATGCGGGGGCAAAAAGCCTTCATTCGCGCCCGAGGCGAGAGCCTGCTGCGCACGCATCATCACGGCGTCCGAGAAGCCGCGGAACAGCATCACGAAAGCCAGAATGATGTACATGATGCCGATACGCTTGTGATCGACCGACGTCAGCCAGTCTTTCCAGAGCGGAGCCCATTTGCCGTAATAGGTGATGGCTGCCAGAATAGCGAGCGCACCGCCAGCCACCGCGGCCAATGTGACCATGATGATTGGCTCGTGGTACGGGATCGCTTCGAGCGTAAGTTTTCCGAACATTTTTATCACGCTTCGATTGGAGCAATTCCGGGAAAGCCGCTAACGGCCTTCATTCCGGAACCGCGTGAAACAAAAGATTGAATGCGAATGGCCGCGACCTCATGCGAGATCACGGCGCAAAGGCAGATCAGTTTTCGAGCTGCGACAGGCGCTGCGGCGCGACTGCACAGATGATGTCGCTCGCCCACTGGCTGAAATCGACAGGCGAAGACTTGCGCAGGTTTGCGCGTGCTTCACGGATCATCTGCTGACGGTGCATTTCGTCATCCATGCAGACGGACTTGCCGTCCCAGCAGCGATTCACGATGTCGTGGAACAGCGCCTTGTCATTATAGGTGAAGAATTGCACCGCATGCTTTTCGCTCGGCTGAACCAGCGACGCATAGCGATCGCGGCCCAGTTCTTCGCCCTTGGCCTTCACGTCGGCAACCCACTTGTCGAAGTCGGCCTGATTATAGGCATGCGCCTTGAAGCGCATCTGGGCAAAGCCCTGACCGCTATAATTGGCGGAAATGCCGTCGAACTCGCCTTCATGGTTGGCGACGAGATGCAGCTTCGTCTGCATGCTCGGCATGGTGTAGACCATGCTGCCCAGTTGCGGAATGAAGAAGGAGTTCATGATGTTGCTGGAGGTCAGCTTGAAGTTGACCGGAACATCGACGGGCATCGCCATTTCATTGACGGTGGCAATGCCTTGATCGGGATAGATGAAAAGCCATTTCCAGTCGAGCGCAACCACTTCGACATTGATCGGCTTCACGCTGGATTCCAGCGGGCGGTACGGATCGAGCTTATGCGTGCTGATCCAGGTGACCGTGCCGAGAACCACGATGATCGCCAGAGGAATGAGCCAGACGCCCAGTTCGATCTTGGTCGAGTGGTGCCAGTCGGGCTGATAATCCGCCTTTTCATTCGTGGCGCGGTACTTCCAGGCGAAGAACAGCGTCATGAAGATGACGGGCAGCACAACGAGCAGCATGAGGCCGGTCGCGAAAAGGATGAGATCGCGTTCCGCCACGCCGACCTCTCCCTTTGGAGAAAGAAGAACCTGGTTCTCGCAGCCGGCAAGAAACGCAGTCAGGGCCAGTACGGCGAACGAAGCGATCGTCCGAGGGATGCCGAGTTTCATTTGTCTTTCCATCCTGCACTGATGCGATCTGAAAATCCGAAACCCGCCGCCGCGAATGATTGCGGTCAGACGTCTCGGTTCTTCAGATCGCACCAGAGCGATTTCGTCTCAGTGTGGTTTTGAACCTGAAATCCCTTCCAGGCAGCCCTGACAATGGGAACCGCAGAGGTTCATCTTGTCGCGAGCGTCAAAACCGGCACGTATGTCGTTTTCCAGTTTTCGGTAAATTCTGAAAATTCCAAACGTACCGTTATATCGAATAATTCAGTTTGTCACCTGTCTGGAGAAATTTGTGCTGGATCGTAATGTCGCGGTCAAAACCCCGCAAAACGGACTCCAATTGGCGGAAACAGATGGCTCCGCAACCGTCTGATGCCAGGGAATAGAACCTCTGCAGCGCCGACGCGGCGGTGACTTCGAGCGCATTTACATCCGATTTAAATCAGATCTGCGCTCAACGTGTTTATTGAGCGCGCATCCCGAAAACCGTTTCACACTTTTCGGGATGCGCTCTAAACGCTCTTCTCCACGCGTGCAAGTAGGACTAACGGATAAATCCAGTTATATGCGCATCATTCACGACACAACAAAGACATTGTGACGTCGCCCGGGACGCGACTAAGAGGCTGACTCAAAAATTGGAACGGGCTCCAAACAATCTAGATCGTGTGGGGCGTAAGGGCCCATATTGCCCGGTGCACACTGCGGGGCTCTGCGTAGGGCTGGTTTCGAAGGCGTACTGGCAACCCGTTTTCAGCCAGGCGACATCGGCCAGGACATAGTCCTGTCCCGCGAGAGTGCCGGCGGTTTTATGTTATAGATTACTCAGATTTCGTAATCGAAGACCAGAATGCCATTCAGACCACCTTCGGCGGCTTCGACAAGGCCCTTTCCGACCGTAACGTGTTCTGGATGCGGGAGATAGGCGTCGCGCGCCGCAGCATCGGCAAAATCCACCACAAAGCCGTGGCGAAAGCCTTTTTCCAGCCTCTCGGGGCTGTTGTTGGTCCCGGTGGTCACGGAAATGATGCCGTCGATCTTGCCCTTGAGAGCAACGACCGAAGCCAGCGCCTGATCGATGGCTGCGCCACCGAGTTCCGGCTTGAACTTGATAAGAACAATGTGGCGTATCATGGAGCCTATCCGTTTATGGGAGCACTGCTTCTTGCGTCCATTCGCGCCTGCCCGAAAAACGGAAAGCCAGACGCAAGCGAACCAAAACGAAAAAGGCCGGGATGGACCCGACCTTCCGCTTTCACCTGAGTTGACGCCGGTTCATCCGCGGTCGCCTTCCCAGGTGAATTCCCGATACGGAGCCAGATATAAAACCGCTCCGTTTCAAGATTGTGACATTCCCGAAAATCCTGCCATGAGGCGGAGAATCACTTGCCGAAACAGGCCTCCGATATCAGGCGGCCATCGCCGTTTCGGCATATTCGGGATGATTATAGTTCCAAACCTCGATCAGACACTGATGCATCAAGTCGAGATCCACCGGACCAATCCGGCTCAAGACCAGATCGAGATCATCGCGTTCAACACCCCGGTTGAGAAGCTCGACAATCGCTTCCGTCAGAATCATTTTATCGTCAAATCTGTAGCGCTGCATAAACCTGCTCCGCTAACTGCCCCAGTTCTTCATGATTTCAGACTAGACACTTATGGTTAACCAAGGCTTAAGCCATGGAAAACCAACGCAACTTCGACTGACGCCACGCAACTGATGCAAATGCTTGCCCCTGACGGCTTATTGCCGTCGCCCGTTATAAAAAAATATGCAACTATTCGAAAAAACGGCCAGAATATTAGGAGGCCGAACAAGAATAAGTCTCATTCTTACTCTATGTTCAGCCAAAGCCAAGCAAAAAATGGCGATGGTATTTATTTCATAAAACTCTTTTAAAGCGTTCACATGAGCTTTTTCAAAAGATACGCCCGGTGGTCGTTTAATCGCGTCAAACTTGGCGCGCTTGCTGCTTTGGTGAGCGCGAGTGTGTTGGGCGGCTATTTGTATACGATCCAGTATAACGGCAACGTTCATGCGATTGTGCCCGGAGAGGCCTATCGCGCAAACCAGCCCGATCCTGCGCGAATTGCTACGCTGCAAAAAGCCTATGGCATCAAGACCATCATCAATCTGCGCGGGCCCGAACCGGGATCGCACTGGTATGATCGAGAAATCGAAACTTCCGAGGCGCTCGGCATCCAGCACGTTGATTTTGAGATGTCGGCCAGTAAGCGGCTGACGCCGCAGCGCGCACGGGAATTGATAGCGCTGATGCAGAGTGCAGAAAAGCCGATCCTTATTCACTGCAAGTCGGGCTCGGATCGCACCGGCCTCGCGGCAGCGCTTTATGTGGCGGCTATTTCCAAAGGCGGCGAACGCAAGGCAGAACAGCAGATGTCCATCGCCTATGGTCATTTCGGGTTTCCATTGAGCCCAACCCGCGCGATGGAAGAGACGTTCGAAGAACTTGAACCAGCCCTCGGATTTCCTGATTCCTGAGGCTTCGTCTCCCACCTGAACGCAAAAACGCCGGGACAAGCCCGGCGTTTCTTGTAGTCTTGACGTGGCGTCTTATTCGAGGCCGACGATCTTGCCGTCATCCCACTTGAAGATGTCGAAGCTCGGCGAGCTGAGGTCGCCGTTCTCGCCGTAAGTCAGCGTGCCGATTGCGGTTTCGATAGGCTTGCCGTCATGCAGTGCCTTAGCAACGGCAGCGGAATCATCAGCCGAACCGGCGCTTTCAATACCAGCCTTGATGACTTCAACAGCAGCATAAGCGTTCATGGTGAAAGCTTCAGCCGGGATACCCTTGGCCTTAAGCGCTTCGATAGCGTCCTTGGAAGCCGGGTTCTTGGTGGCGTCCTTGGCGTTGGTGAAGAGCGTGCCCTGCGCATTGGTGCCGCCGATTGCCCAATATTCGGTATTGGACAGGCCTTCGCCGCCCAGCACCAGAGCCTGTAGGCCAGCGTCATGCAGCTGACGCGACAAGAGACCGCCTTCAGCATGGTAGCCGCCGAAATACACGACATCCGCGCCTGCCGACTTCAGCTTGGTCACCAGTGCGCTGAAATCCTTGTCGCCCGGGGTGACGGAATCGTAATGCACTTCCGTAATACCGCCCTTGTTGATCGCAGCCTTGAAAGCGTCGGCCAGACCCTTGCCATAGGCGCCCTTGTCGTGGATCACAGCGACCTTCTTGTCCTTGAAGTTCTTGAGGACATACTCAGCCATGACTTCAGCCTGCTGGTCGTCGCGGCCGCAGGTGCGGAACACATTTTCCAGCTTGCGTGCGGTCAGATCCGGACCGGTGGCGGTCGGGGTGACCATCAGCACGCCATTTTCCGAGAAAACATCGGAGACCGGAATGGCGACACCGGTCGTGACCGGACCAACAACGAACTTGATGCCGTCGCCGACGATCTGGTTCGCGGCGGAAACGCCCTGCTTCGGTTCACCGGCATCGTCGGCAAACTTCAGAACGATTTTCTCTCCCTTGATGCCGCCAGCCTTGTTGATGACTTCGGCAGCGGTTTCTGCGCCTTTCTTCACCTGATCGCCGAAAGCGGCAACCGGACCCGTCAGCGGCGCAACAACGCCGATGGTGATATCCGCATAAGCGGCGCTGGCAAAACCGAGTGTCGCGGCAAAAGCTACGCTGGACAGAAGTTTCAGGTTCATTCTTTTTCTCCTTTGGTGGGGCGGCGTCCAGGGACGCGCCCTCATCTAACCCATGATGGCAACCCATCCGGTCAATTCTCAGCGCTCATATGCTGCCGAATTGCCGGGCCCTCCCTTTTGTTTCATCTTACGATCGCAAAGGGTCGATCCAAAAGCGTGCCGCTCCGCACCCCAAAAGGGACTGGAGCCATAATATTATCCAAAACAGCTTCAGCGGTTTCGGAAAACTGCTCCAAAACGGGAACCGCTTTCGTGATGTGCTAAGAATGCATTTCCGGCTTTCGATTGCAAGGGGCCAAGTACCCACAACTACAACGAAAATCGGCTCCTCCCTTTTATGCGTTCCCTCCCTTCCATGATGGTGATTGTTTCGCAAAAAAGGCCGCGATCCCTTCCGCGGCCTCCGGTGTTTCCCATGTATCGGCAAGACGGTTGAGCGTCATATCGATGACAGCTTCGTCAATCGGCGCGACCAGCGCGTGGACGAGCCGTTTCGACGCCGCAACCGCCGCTGGTGCGGTAGAAAAATAAGGCTTTATCTCCTCTTCCACCGCCGCATCCAGCTGTTCAGCCTCGACCACGCCGTGCAGCAGGCCGATGCGCATTGCCTCCTGCGCGTCGAACAATCTGGCAGAAGTAAACATGCGTAGCGCATTCGCCTGACCGATGCGCGCCATAACATAGGGGCTGATGGTTGCCGGTATCAGGCCAAGCTTTGTCTCCGTCAGCCCGAAGCGCGCACTGGACACGCCGATGGCTGCATCGCAGACGCTGATAAGGCCAACGCCGCCGCCATAGGCCTGACCGTTGACACGCCCGATCAGCGGTTTTGGCAGATCGCGAAGCGCCTTCAGCATCAAAGCGAGCTTGCGTGCTTCCTCGATCCGCTGCGCACGGCTGGCATTCACCTGCGCCTGCATCCAGCCAAGATCGCCGCCCGCGCAAAAGCTCTTGCCCGCGCCGGTCAGCACCACGATCCTGACTTTGGGATCATCCGCCAGATGTAGCGTCGCCGTGGTCAGCTCATCAATCATCAGACCGGACAGCACGTTGTGTTGCTCCGGCCGGTTCAGCGTCAGCGTTGCAACGCCGCGTGCGTCAACTGAAACATTGATGGTCTCAAAATCGCTCATGCGGCTTTATCCTGACGCAGCGCCTGCGCGAACAATGCAGCCGACCGCAGCTTGTCCAGATTAAGCCCGGTTTCAAAACCCATTTCATGCAGCATTTCGACAACGGAAACCGTATCGACATTGCCCTTGGCGCCCGGCGCAAACGGGCACCCGCCCAGACCACCAACGGATGCATCGAACACCCGCAAGCCCTTTTCCAGACTGATGCGGATATTGTCGAGCGCACGACCGCCCGTATCGTGATAATGGCCAGCGAGGCTATGCGCGGGCGCAATGGCCAACACCGCATCCAGCATGGCCGCGACCTTATCCGGCGTACCGCGCCCAATCGTGTCACCAAGGCTCACCTCGTGGCAACCAAGCGAAAAAAGCTGCTCGGTGACATCGGCTACCGCCTGCGGCGCGGTCGGTCCGTCATAGGGGCATTCGATGGCGCAGCTGACATAGCCGCGTATCGCCAAACCGTCATTGATCGCCGCGCCGATCACCGGCGACAGGCGTTCGATGCTTTCCGCAATCGTGCAGTTGATATTGGCCTTGGAAAAGCCTTCCGAGGCGGAAATGAAAACCGCAACCTCGTCCGCATTGGCAGCGGCGGCGGCTTCATAGCCCTTCATGTTCGGCACGAGCACCGAATAGCGCACGCTATCGGCGCGGCGAATGCCAGCCATCACCTCTGCCGCATCGGCCAGTTGCGGGACCCATTTCGGGCTGACGAAACTCGTCGCCTCGATGCGGGCATAACCACAGCCGGACAGGCGGTCGATCAGCGCGATCTTGTCAGCCGTCGGCACAAAGCGCTTCTCGTTTTGCAGCCCGTCGCGTGCTGCCATTTCAACGATTTCGACATGATCAGCCATGGTCTTCCTCCAATTCGACAAGCAGCGCGCCTTCACTGACCTGATCGCCAGCCACAACGGTGATGGATGTGATCTTGCCGTCGCGCGGCGCGGTCAGTGACAGTTCCATCTTCATTGCTTCCATCGTCACCAGCGGATCGCCTTTGGCAACGCTGGCGCCCTCCACAGCGGACACAAGCCGCACCAGTCCCGGCATCGGCGCCAGAATGCGGCTTTCGGTGGCGGCGTCATCTTCCGCCCCGACAGACAGCACATGATGAAATATGGTATCGCGCCCGTCGAACTGCACCGTCACGTCCTGCCCGATGCGCAGGACGGACGCTTCCGACACGTGGCCATCGACGGAAAACCGAACCAGACCGTTTTTGTGGCTGCGGATTTCGACAGTGCCGAAATCGAAGCCGAAACGCCCCTGATCATTGATCGTGAAGCGGATTGACCGGCGCTCGCCGTGATAATCGAGCAGCGCCGAGCGCGATGCGTCGTCCCATAACCGGAAACCGCGCAGGCCCGACCATGGATCACCATTCACTGGCGCATCCAGCAGGTCGAGCGCGCCGAGCGCCGCCAGCCCAACGGCGATTTGCGAAGGCTGTTCATCGGCGAAAAGCGCTGCCGCCTCGCGAGCAATCAGCCCGGTATCGACATCGCCGTTGCGAAACACCTCCAGTTTGCAGAGCGCCGACAGGAACTGACGATTGGTAACGAGCCCCGCAATACGGGTCTTGCCCAGCGCCGCGTCGAGCCGGTTCAGCGCTTCGTCGCGATCCCGGCCATGAACGATGATCTTCGCGATCATCGGATCGTAGAACGGTGTGATCGTATCGCCGGTCCGTACACCGGAATCGACACGGGCATTTTCAGGAGGCGCGAACAGCGCAAGCTTGCCGGTTGCCGGCAGAAAGTCGCGCGCCGGGTCTTCCGCATAAAGCCGCGCCTCGAAGGCCCAGCCATGAATGGCGAGCTCGTCCTGACGTTTCGGCAGCTTTTCACCGGAAGCGACCCGCAATTGCCATTCGACCAGATCAAGGCCGGTGATGGCTTCCGTCACCGGATGCTCCACCTGCAAGCGCGTGTTCATTTCCATGAAGAAGAAACGGTCAGGCCGCAGCCCTTCCGACACATCGGCGATGAATTCCACCGTTCCCGCGCCGGAATAGCCAATGGCCAAGGCTGCCTTCACCGCCGCCTCGCCCATGGCAGCGCGCATATCCGGCGTCATGCCGGGCGCAGGCGCTTCCTCAATCACCTTCTGGTGGCGGCGTTGCAGCGAGCAATCGCGCTCGAAAAGATGCACCGCATTGCCGTGATTATCGCCAAAGACCTGCACCTCGATATGGCGCGGCTTCGTCATGTATTTTTCAACCAGCACCGCGCCGTCGCCGAACGAGGCTTCCGCCTCGCGGCGCGCACTGTCAAGCGCTGCTGCGAAATCCGCCGCCTTATCGACACGGCGCATGCCCTTGCCGCCGCCGCCTGCGCGCGCCTTGATGAGCACGGGATAGCCGATGCGGTCCGCCTCGCTTTTGAGAAAAGCGCCGTCCTGATTGTCGCCGTGATAGCCCGGCACGACCGGCACACCGGCTTTTTCCATCAGCGCCTTGGCGGCATCCTTCAACCCCATGGCGCGAATGGCCTTCGCCGATGGTCCGATAAAGACCAAGCCCGCCGCCTCAACAGCATCTACAAACCCGGCATTTTCCGAGAGAAAGCCATAGCCCGGATGGATTGCCTGCGCGCCGGTTTCCTTCGCGGCCTTGATGATCGCCTCGACATTCAGATAGCTCTGCGCGGAAATGGCAGGGCCGACGCGCACCGCCTCGTCAGCCATTTCCACATGCAGCGCATGGGCGTCGGCATCGGAATAAATCGCCACCGTGGCGATACCGAATTCCCGCGCCGTGCGGATGACCCGACAGGCAATTTCCCCGCGATTGGCAATCAGTATCTTTTTGAACATCATTCTTGCCCTCGCGGGATGCGGGCGGAAAACCGCTTTACACTTTTCCTCATCCCGCGCTCCCCTCACATTCTGAACAAGCCGAAGCGCGTCGGCTCGACCGGCGCGTTCAAGGTTGCGGAAAGCGACAGACCAAGCACTTCGCGGCTCTTGCGCGGATCGACAATACCGTCATCCCAAAGCCGCGCCGAGGCATAGAGCGGATGGCTCTGGCGTTCGAACATTTCGAGAGTCGGGCGCTTGAACTCCGCTTCCTCTTCCGCCGGCCATGTTCCGCCGCTGCGCTCGATCCCGTCGCGCTTCACGGTCGCCAGCACGCCCGCCGCCTGTTCACCACCCATCACCGCAATGCGGCTGTTCGGCCAGGTCCACAGGAAGCGCGGCGAATAGGCCCGCCCCGCCATGCCATAATTGCCCGCGCCATAGGATGCGCCAATCAGCATGGTGATCTTCGGGACATTGGCCGTCGCCACCGCCGTCACCAGCTTTGCGCCATGCTTGGCGATGCCTTCGGCCTCATATTTGCGCCCGACCATGAAGCCGGTGATATTTTGCAGGAAGATCAGCGGAATATTCCGCTGACAGCAAAGCTCGATGAAATGCGCGCCCTTGGTGGCCGCTTCGGAAAACAGCACGCCATTATTGGCGATGATGCCCACCGGCATCCCGTAAATGCTGGCAAAGCCGCAAACCAGCGTAGCGCCATAGCGCGCCTTGAACTCATCGAAATCCGAGCCATCGACCAGCCGTGCGATCACTTCGCGCACATCATAGGGAATGCGCGTATCGGCGGACACCACGCCGAGCAGTTCCTCCGGATTGCAGAGCGGAGCAGCACCGTCGCCCTTCGGAATGAAGGAGCGTTTCTCGCTGTTGAGATTGGCTGCGATGGCGCGCGCAATCTGCAAGGCATGGGCGTCGTCATTGGCCAGATGATCGGCCACGCCCGAAAGCCTTGTATGCACATCGCCGCCGCCGAGATCTTCCGCCGTGACCACTTCGCCGGTTGCGGCCTTCACCAGTGGCGGACCAGCCAGAAAGATCGTGCCCTGATTACGCACGATCACCGTCTCGTCGCTCATGGCGGGCACATAAGCACCACCTGCGGTGCATGACCCCATGACCACAGCGACCTGCGGAATGCCCGCTGCCGACATCTGCGCCTGATTGTAGAAGATGCGTCCGAAATGGTCACGATCCGGGAACACCTCATCCTGATTGGGCAGGTTGGCCCCGCCGGAATCGACCAGATAGATGCAAGGCAGGCGATTATCCCCCGCGATCTCCTGCGCGCGCAGATGCTTTTTTACAGTCACCGGATAATAGGTGCCGCCCTTCACCGTCGCATCGTTGCAGACGATCATGCATTCGCGGCCCGATACGCGCCCGATGCCGGTGATGATGCCGCCGGATGGGGCCGCCCCGCCATACATGCCGTGACCCGCCGTCAGACCGACTTCCAGAAAAGGCGAGCCCGGATCCAGCAATTGCGCGACGCGGTCACGGGGAAGCAGTTTTCCGCGAGAAACGTGACGTTCACGCGCTTTCTCGCCACCGCCATCGATGGCATGGCGAGACGCCTCGGCTACAATATCGATGGCTTCCAACATGGCTTTGCGGTTGGCCTGATAGGCAGCGCCGCGCGTCGATATCTCGGATTTCAGAACCGGCATCAACGGGTCTCCTGAAACAATTCCCGTCCGATCAGCATACGCCGGATTTCCGACGTGCCTGCACCGATTTCGTAAAGCTTGGCGTCGCGCAGCAGACGCCCGGTCGGATAATCGTTGATATAGCCGTTACCGCCCAGCGACTGGATGGCCTGCAAGGCCATCTGGGTCGCATTTTCCGCCGTATAAAGAATGCAGCCCGCCGCATCCTTGCGTGTCGTCTCGCCCCGGTCGCAGGCCGCCGCCACCGCATAAGTATAAGCACGCGAGGCGTTGAAGGTCACATACATGTCGGCCAGCTTGCCCTGCATCAGCTGGAACTCACCGATCGGCTGATCAAACTGCTTGCGCTGATGCACATAGGGCACGACGACATCGAGGCAGGCCGCCATGATACCAAGCGGCCCGCCCGCCAGCACCACACGCTCATAATCGAGACCGGACATCAGCACATTGACGCCCCTGCCGACCTCGCCCAGCACGTTTTCCGCAGGCACTTCGCAATTTTCGAACACCAGCTCGCAGGTGTTGGAGCCGCGCATGCCAAGCTTGTCGAGCTTTTGCGCGGTCGAAAAACCCTTGAAACTTTTCTCCACGATAAAGGCGCTGATCCCGCGCGAACCCGCCGCCGGATCGGTCTTGGCATAGACCACCAGCACATCCGCATCCGGGCCGTTGGTGATCCACATCTTGTTGCCGTTCAGCACATATCTGTCGCCGCGCTTTTCGGCGCGAAGCTTCATCGAAACCACGTCCGATCCAGCCCCCGGCTCGGACATGGCGAGCGCGCCGACATGCTCGCCGGAAATGAGCTTTGGCAGATATTTCGCGCATTGTTCAGGCGAACCATTGCGCTTGATCTGGTTGACGCAGAGATTGGAATGCGCGCCATAGCTGAGGCCAATCGAGGCCGATGCGCGGCTGATCTCTTCCATGGCCACGCAATGGGCGAGATAGCCGAGACCCGCGCCGCCATATTCTTCCTGCGCGGTAATGCCCAGCACGCCCAGCTCACCCAGTTCACGCCACAGATGCATGGGAAATGCGTTATTGCGGTCGGTTTCAGCGGCAAGCGGCGCAATGCGGCTTTCCGCGAAACGGCGCACCGTATCACGAAGGGCTTCGATCTCCTCGCCAAGACCGAAATTTATGCCCGAAGCAAACATACTCGTCCTCCACAAGTTCTGCCCGGCGACCATCTTCTGCAAGATGGCTTATGTGGAAGGCAGAGTGTCCCGTGGCGGCCAAATAGGCAATGGCTTTGCGCGGCGTTCTGTGGCTATTTATTGCTGGATAACGAAATTTTGTTGCGCATGTTATCCGGCGACCAATCACTCCTCCTGAAGCTCGGCAATGTCGCGATAAAGCTCCAGCGCTTCCGGATTGGCCAGCGCCTCACGGTTTTTCACATCGCGGCCATGCACGATATCGCGGACGGCAAGTTCAACGATCTTGCCGGATTTGGTGCGCGGAATATCCGCAACAGCAATGATTTTTGCCGGCACATGGCGCGGTGTCGCGCCGGTGCGAATCTTGGCCTTGACCCGCGCCTTGAGGTCGTCGTCCAGCGTCACGCCTTCGGCAAGGCGCACAAACAGCACTACCCGCACATCCTTGTCCCAGTCCTGCCCGATGCAGAGCGCCTCGGCAATCTCCGGCATCTGCTCGACCTGGTTGTAGATTTCCGCCGTGCCGATACGCACGCCGCCGGGGTTCAGTGTCGCGTCGGAACGGCCATGAATGACAATCCCGTCATGCTCGGTCCATTCGGCAAAATCGCCATGGCACCAGATATTGTCGAAGCGCTCGAAATAAGCCGCCTGATATTTGGCCCCGTCCGGATCATTCCAGAACTGCAGCGGCATGCAGGGAAACGCCTTCGTGCAGACCAGTTCGCCTTTCTGCATGCGCACCGGCTTGCCGTCATCGTTCCAGACATCGACGGCCATGCCAAGGCCAGCGCCCTGAATTTCACCCTGCCAGACGGGTTCGGTCGGCACACCCAGCACGAAGCAGGATACGATATCCGTTCCGCCCGAAATGGACGCAAGATGCACATCCGGCTTGATGGCGTCATAGACGAAGGCAAAGCCCTCGGGCGACAGCGGCGAGCCAGTGGACGAAACCGTGCGCAGCGCCGAAAGATCATGCGTTTCGCTCGGCTTCAGCCCGGCCTTCAGCACGGCATCGATAAATTTCGCCGAGGTGCCGAAATAGGTCATGCCCTCGGCGGCGGCATAATCGAACAGCACATTGCCATCGGGATAGAAAGGCGAGCCGTCATAGAGCAGCAACGTGGCCCCGGAACCGATGCCCGACGCCAGCCAGTTCCACATCATCCAGCCGCAAGTGGTGAAATAGAAGAACTTGTCGCCGTCGCGGATATCCGCATGGAGACGCTGTTCCTTCAGATGCTGCAACAGCACCCCACCGGCGCGATGGACGATGCATTTTGGAATGCCGGTCGTGCCGGAAGAAAACAGAATATAGATCGGATGATCGAAAGGCAGGCGCGTGAACTCCACCGGCTTGGCGGCAAAGGCGCCGAGCGCTTCATCGAGCGCAACGCCCTTCTCGGCTTTCTCTGCGACCGCTTCCGCTTCGCCCAGATAGCTGACGATGACCGACCGCCGCAGTCCCGGCAGCTTTGCCGTGACCTGCGCCACCTTGTCGGCCACGTCGATGCGTTTGCCATTGTACCAATAGCCATCGCAGGCAAAGAACAGTTTTGGCTCGATCTGGCCGAAACGGTCGAGCACGCCCTGCACGCCGAAATCCGGCGAGCATGACGACCAGACGGCGCCGATGGAGCTTGCGGCCAGCATCAGCGCAACCGCTTCCGGCATATTGGGCATCATGCCCGCAACGCGGTCGCCGGGTTCCACGCCTTCCGACAGCATGAATTGCTGGAGTTTCGAGACCAGCGCGTGAAGATCATTCCAGCTCAAACGACGTTCGACCTTGTCCTCGCCGCGGAAAACAATCGCGTCGTCACGGCCCTCCCGGCGCAGGAGATTTTCTGCGAAATTGAGACGCGCTTGCGGGAAGAATTTCGCCTCGCGCATATGCCCCTTATCGACAAGAGCCGTCGCGCCGCGCTCGCCTATGATGTCGCAGAAATCCCAGATGAGCGTCCAGAAGCCCGGGCGATCCTCCACCGACCAACGATGCAGCGCCGCATAATCCGGCAGATCAAGGCCGGTGCGCTGTTCGGCGCGAATGCGGAATTGTTCCAGCGTGCTGGCTGCGATGCGTTGCGCATCGGGCTGCCACAGCGGATGGTCGTGCGAAAACTGCGTGGAAACTGCCTCGGTGCTCATCATTCCTCCCTGACGCAAGCGCGGCCAATGTTTCGTTACAAGCCGCGCCGTCTGAGGTTTCTAAAAGAGACTTTCCGGCACGTCCATGCTTTTCGGGGTCATGCGTCGCGTTCGCGCATCATCGGTGCACTTTCACCCTGCCTGTCCACCCACATGTCGATACGACGCACCGCCCAGCGGTGGATCGGATTTTCAAACAGGTGCCATGCTGCGATGGCCACAAGCACACTGATCAAAGTGCAGCCGGAAATCAGTAAAAGCGCGCTGAAGCCGCTCAGTTCAGTCTCTGCGGGGAAGAGCGCAAAAGCGATCTTGAAGAAAAACTGGCCGACCAAAGGATGCAGAATGAAAATCCCGAAACTGTAACGCGACAATCTCACCAAACCCTTCCATCGCAGGGGCGTATAGATATTCTGCGTGCTGGCGGCATAGAGAATATAGGTGCAAAAATAGAGGAAGACGAGCCGCCACGGCCCCTCTAATGTTTGCACACCATCCATCGCACTTTGCGGATGATAAAACAGAAACACCACCAGACAGGCAGCCAGAGCGAGCATGATCAGCGCCTTCGGCAGTTCGTTATGCTTTCGCCGCGCCAGCCACATGCCGAACAAAAACGACGGCAGAGCGCGAAACACGCCGATGTCGGCAAATTGTATCCGCGTCAGCGATGGCGTGCCGACCGACCGCGCCAGATATTCGCCGCCCAACAAGGCAATGGCCACCACAACCAGAATCCCGTTGCCCAATCGCGCGCACAGCATGTCGAAAATCGGGAAAAATAGATACATCAGGAACAGCGCACTGAGCGACCAGCTGACGTAATTATAAGACAGGCTTTCACCGAATCCCCAACTCTGCACCAGCAACAATTGCGCCACACCGTCCCACATATTCATGTTCGGCAAGACGGCGGGATGCAAAAGCCCCTTGGCCGTCAGCACCGATATCAGCGCGAAACACACAAAGGTCGCCAGATGCAATGGGTAGATCCGCGCAAGGCGCTTGCCGACGAAAGCCGCATAGTGGCGCAGGTCCCAGATATAATTTGCACGCCGCGCCAGAAAGAGACCGGAGACTATAAAAAAGACATCTGTAAAATAAGCAAATGTTGATATAAGCTCAGACAGTGCATCATTCTTGACGGAAACCCGAAAAGAATAATGAAAAAAAGCGATCCCTATACACAATACAAATCGGAGACCGTCGAAATCTGGAAGCCGTTTCATTTCAAGACATCTTAAAGAATCAGAATAGGGATGTCAGTATACGCTTCCGCGATAAAGTCGAGCGTGAAATGACCTTGCGCGCAAGAAATTCGATAAAGATCAAAAGCCGACTCTCAGAGCCTGAATCAAAAAGCGGCATGTGTGCGAAAATGGTGATTCTCGAGTACCGGAGCGAAACGTATTCAAGGCACGTGAGCACCGGGACGAAGAAAATCTCCATTTTCGCATACATAGGACGTCTTTTGGAACAGTCTCTCAGCAATCACCGTCCTCTGGCTTCTGCGATGAGCCTTGAAATTAAACAGGATCAATCATCTGAGTAGTTAACGATTATTGGAGAAGAGTCATCCATAGCACAGAAGTTGAAATGGCATGTGGCACAACACGGGATAAACACTTAGTGGAACTATCCGCGATAATCGGATTTTGTATTTGATCTTCCACTAAAGAAGCACTCCTCTTCTGTCGTGTGTGTCTCCTTATCTGATAAAGTCTCCCTCCTAAAACACCCACTCTCTCCCACTGATCAGGATCTAAGGGTGTTATGCGATAATTTGTACTGCTTTCCCTGTATAAACGAGTAAGATCAGTAGATATTTCGTCAAGCATACCTTCATTTCTTATTGGATCTTGAATATAATTATACATATTACGATTAAGTCGACTGAGATACTCAAACCTATCAATTCCTATAATGTATTCTGCATAAATTTCAAAACCTTCATTCTCGTTTTGATATCGAGGATCATTTCGCGGCGCGTGCGCGGGATCATCCACTCTATTCATGCCTGATGGCCCCTCAAACAAGTTTCCCGGAGCCCATAAAAAATAGTCACTGAACGCATCTAAGCCATCCGGCTCAAGCGTTCCTCCAGGCACCACTCGACCACTCGCAAAACCATCCGCAAGATCCATGGCCTGCGCAACTTCAGTATAGGTTATAGCAGGACAGGTAGCCGTTCGCCTGCGATCACGAGAATCCGAAGCCATCCGACCAAACGTATTCCGCGCCATAGTCCTGAAATTAATCCAGGCTGTATGCAACCTCCGTAAATGGCCCGGGTGTGCCACTACGGTTGCAAAAAAGGCTCGAAGACGTTCTTGAGGAATAATATGGTGGCGACTTGCCTCAATGGGAAACTCTTGCGGAGAGCCTTGACGAGTCGCTGTATTCCTCGTCAGATCAAGCGTGTACCGGGACAACGAAAGAAAGGGGGCGACCGCCCTTAATTGGCGTGCTAATGAAAATGCACCTTTGAGAGGAGGATCAACTGCATTGGCCTTCATCGGAAAAGTAACGAGAACAATTAAAAGAGAACTAAAGATAGCCTTTTTTATATACATATGATTATCCAATAAATCATCTAAATATAAAATTATATTAGATTAGAAATTTTTTCATCATGTGAGCAATTTAATTGATATAAAAACACGTGATCCGAGAAACAATATTTATTATATTTAATGAATAATCAAATTATATTACTTTGGATCAACATCAATTTTCCATACGTCGCCACTATTTTCGGTACAAAATAAAGTTACAGGATAATAACCAGTTTTAGCTGTTAGCAAAAGAGAATACATAGCGCGCCCGTACTCTTTGTTTAATCCTTGATCCTTCGACAAAGTTAACCATGTATTTCTATCATCCTCTTCTATCGAGAATGTTGGATAATATTTAGACGCTTCATAGGAAATCGCCTTAATATGTACCTTGGTTGTATTGTCCGGACATTTTTTATAATCATTAGCGTAAGCATTCTCATGCATAGCGATAAATGAAACTATGATCGAAGCGACAGTAAATAATTTAGCTGGAATTTTCATAAACTATCCCTTTTAATTACAATCAATACAGTATGTTGCAAAACTACCAAACCGGAGATACTTTCAGCTATTATAAGCCAGATTTTAAGAAAAGTATTCAAAATATTTTAATAGTAAACACGAATAGACGGAACATACTCCAACAAACTATTCTTTGTATACTAGAGCAATTCCTGTAGAAATGGAATCGTGGGACCGCTCTATCCATTTGTTTATACGCATTATTCTACGCGTCGAAGCGGGACCAGAAATCGGTCCAGTGGACTGATTTCCCCGCGTAGGCGCTACGCACTTTTGCTGGAAATGTTCCAATTGCAATAATTAGCAGAAGCTTACGCAACAATATACAGCAGTATATTGCTAAATATTCGTCTTTCGCAGATTTTGCGCTTAGAGCCTGAACCATAATGAATGGAGCAGATCAGACAGATGTAAGGATAAACTTGGTCAGTACCGTGGTAAGCATTTGTGGAACGCGAGCGCATGTGGCGGTATGCCAAGACATCGAAAATAAAGTGGAAATTCAATTCACAAAGTGAATGGTGGAGCCAAGCGGGATCGAACCGCTGACCTCCTGCATGCCATGCAGGCGCTCTCCCAGCTGAGCTATGGCCCCATCAGTCCTCTTTCGAGGTGGGCCAGGCAGAACTTGCTGCCCGGTGTGGCGGCTTATTAAATGGCGTTTGCCAGAAGATCAAGAGCTAAATCGCAACTCTTTTCACATCTGCGAAAATAATTTGTCCAATGCTCGCATACGCCCCCGGAGGCTGTGGAAAGCGCTCAACGATCACGCCAAAAAGAAAGGGCAGCGCGGGCTGCCCTTTCCGTAATTCCAGAAATTCAAAGCGATTCCCGAAGGATCAGCCTTCTTCGTCGTCGCCGCCGACGCCACCGCCGAGAATGCCCGACATATCGTCGTCCTCATCTTCCTCTTCTTCGAGGAAGGTGTCGTCATCGTCGTCACCCAGATCGACATCGTCGTCGTCGATATCCGGCAGATCGTCGCCGCCGCCCTTTGCTTCGTCGTCGGCATCTTCGAGCGAAACGAAATCCGGCTTTTCCAGCGCCGTATCCAGTTCTTCCTCTTCGGCTTCCTCTTCAACGACGCGTGCTTCCGCATTCGCGTCGAAATAGGAACGCGGATAGGAGATGCCGGTGTAAGGCGAAACGATCGGATCGCGGTTCAGATCGTAAAACTTCTTGCCCGTTTCCGGGTCGATGCGCTTGGTACCAAGTTCAGCTTTTGCCACGTTGAGCCTCGTGAGTTTTATTCCCGTTACGCCCGTGGCGCGCGGCCACTTTTATAAAGGGGGCATAAATTCATTTCAAAAACGCGCCTGCTGAGCTTCTCAGGCCACCACTATGGTTCTTATTATACCCCGGAGCCGGTTGCATAGCGAGAAAAGCGGGTGGTGCGCGCCTTAGACTTTGTTGTTCGGTGCATAAACGCAATTTGGCGCATTTGTCAAAGCGAAAGACGCCGAATGACCCAGACTCTTTCTCATAGAGAGGTCCAACGGGGCATCGGCAGCGTATTCACGGATGACCGCATGGTATTACTATGCTAGTGAAGCCCCGCTTATCTCTCAATCCCGGCGCGTGTTCGCGCCAAAAATGCGACAGTGAAAAATCCATGTCCCATTCCGCTTCCCCGAAACCTGCAGTCGCCCGCCGCTCGGAGGCATTGGCTGGCGAAATTCGCATTCCGGGCGACAAGTCCATTTCTCACCGCTCTTTCATGTTCGGCGGCCTGGCATCGGGCGAGACCCGCATCACCGGTCTGCTGGAAGGTGAAGACGTCATCAATACCGGCCGCGCCATGCAGGCCATGGGCGCCAAGATCGAAAAAGATGGCGATACCTGGATCATCAATGGCGTCGGCAATGGCTGCCTGCTTGAACCGGAAGCCCCGCTTGATTTCGGCAATGCCGGCACGGGCGCGCGGCTGACCATGGGCCTCGTCGGCACCTATGACATGACCACCGCTTTTATCGGCGACGCTTCGCTTTCGCGCCGCCCGATGGGCCGCGTGCTCGACCCGCTGCGCCAGATGGGCGTGCAGGTGAAGTCGACGGATGGCGACCGCATGCCGCTGACCCTCGTTGGACCGAGCGTCGCCAATCCGATCACCTATCGTGTGCCGATGGCCTCCGCGCAGGTAAAGTCGGCAGTTCTGCTGGCCGGTCTCAACACGCCGGGCGTCACGACGGTCATCGAGCCGATCATGACCCGCGACCATACCGAAAAGATGCTGCAGGGCTTTGGCGCTGATCTCACCGTCGAGACCGACAAGGATGGCGTGCGCCATATCCGCATCACCGGACAGGGCAAGCTCACCGGCCAGACCATCGATGTTCCGGGCGACCCGTCCTCGACGGCTTTCCCGTTGGTAGCAGCGCTGCTGGTCGAAGGTTCGGATGTCACCATCCGAAATGTTTTGATGAACCCGACCCGCACGGGCCTCATCCTCACCTTGCAGGAAATGGGCGCCAACATCGAAGTCTTCAACGAACGCCTTGCCGGCGGCGAAGATGTCGCCGATTTGCGCGTGAAGTCGTCTCGGCTGAAGGGTGTCACCGTTCCGCCGGAACGTGCGCCTTCGATGATCGACGAATATCCGGTGCTGGCCATCGCCGCGAGTTTCGCTGAAGGCGAAACCGTGATGGACGGGCTCGATGAGCTGCGCGTCAAGGAATCGGACCGCCTGGCAGCTGTTGCCCGCGGCCTTGAAGTCAATGGCGTTGATTGCACGGAAGGCGAGATGTCGCTGACCGTTCGCGGTCGTCCGGACGGCAAGGGGCTCGGCGGCGGTGTCGTCGCGACCCATCTCGATCACCGTATCGCGATGAGCTTTCTTGTCATGGGCCTCGCTTCGGAAAAACCTGTGACCGTTGACGACAGCACGATGATTGCCACCTCCTTCCCGGAATTCATGGATCTCATGACCGGAATGGGCGCAAAGATCGAGCCGAGCGAAGCCGAATGAACCCGTTCATCGTCGCCATCGACGGACCGGCAGCCTCGGGCAAGGGAACCCTTGCCCGGCGCATCGCCACGCATTACGGCATACCGCATCTCGATACCGGCCTGACTTATCGCGCCGTCGCCAAGGCGCTTCTCGATAAGAACCTGCCGCTCGATGACGAGCTGCTGGCGGCCGACGCCGCACGCCATCTCGACTTGCGCGAAATGGACAAGACGGTGCTGTCCGCCCATGATATCGGCGAGGCCGCATCGAGGGTCGCGGTCATGCCAGCCGTGCGGCGTGCGCTTGTCGAAGCCCAGCGCCATTTTGCGGCGGCCCTTCCGGCCAGCGTTCTCGACGGCCGCGATATCGGCACTGTGGTCTGCCCCAAGGCGGAGATAAAGCTGTTCGTTACCGCCTCGCCGGAAGTGCGCGCGGAGCGGCGTTATGACGAGATCGTTTCGAAGGGCGGCACTGCCGATCTTGGCGAGATTCTCGCCGATCTGAAGAAGCGCGACGAGCGCGACACCAACCGCACCGATTCTCCATTGCGCCCTGCTGAAGACGCGCACTTGCTTGATACGAGCGAAATGAGTATAGAAGCGGCATTTCTGGCGGCGAAAAACCTCATTGATGAGGCTCTCGCGCGCCATAAGGCATGATGATCAGGCATTTTGCTGCTCTTTGAGCTCAATCTGCCCCGGAAATGCTGGAAAAATGCCAGATTGGCCCTATATAGGCTGCTCTGATAGAGCATGAAGAATAGTCTGACTTCGCGTTCCACGCGCCGGTTGTCCGCAAGGACGGAGCCGAGGTTGGACAGTGTACAACACGAACCCCCGGCGCCGCATCCGATGAATTTTCCGGATGCATCAGGAGTATATATGTCTCAATCCAACCCCTCCCGCGCAGATTTCGAGTCCCTGCTGGCAGAATCCTTCGCGCAAAATGATCTTGCTGAAGGCTATGTCGTCAAGGGCCGCATCGTTGCCATCGAAAAGGACATGGCGATCATCGACGCCGGTCTGAAGGTCGAAGGCCGCGTACCGCTGAAGGAATTCGGCGCAAAGGGCAAAGACGGCACGCTGAAGCCGGGCGATGAAGTTGAAGTTTACGTCGAGCGTATCGAAAACGCTCTCGGCGAAGCTGTTCTCTCGCGCGAAAAAGCACGCCGTGAAGAAAGCTGGGTCAAGCTCGAGCAGAAGTTCGCCAATGGCGAGCGCGTCGACGGCGTGATCTTCAATCAGGTCAAGGGTGGTTTCACCGTCGACCTCGACGGCGCTGTTGCCTTCCTGCCGCGTTCGCAGGTCGACATCCGTCCGATCCGCGACGTCACCCCGCTCATGCACGTCCCGCAACCGTTCGAAATCCTCAAGATGGACAAGCGTCGCGGCAACATCGTTGTCTCGCGTCGTACCGTTCTTGAAGAAAGCCGTGCGGAACAGCGTTCGGAAATCGTCCAGAACCTTGAAGAAGGTCAGGTCGTTGAAGGCGTCGTCAAGAACATCACCGATTACGGTGCGTTCGTTGACCTCGGCGGCATCGACGGTCTCCTGCACGTGACCGACATGGCATGGCGCCGCGTCAACCATCCGTCGGAAATCCTCACCATCGGCCAGACGGTCAAGGTGCAGATCATTCGCATCAACCAGGAAACCCATCGTATCTCGCTCGGCATGAAGCAGCTCGAGAGCGATCCTTGGGATGGCATCGGCGCGAAGTACCCGATCGGCAAAAAGATCACCGGCACCGTCACTAACATCACCGACTACGGTGCATTCGTGGAAATCGAGCCGGGCATCGAAGGCCTCATCCACGTTTCCGAAATGTCGTGGACCAAGAAGAATGTCCATCCGGGCAAGATTCTCTCCACCACTCAGGAAGTCGAAGTCGTTGTGCTCGAAGTTGATCCGGTCAAGCGCCGCATCTCGCTGGGCCTCAAGCAGACCCTCGACAATCCGTGGACGACGTTCGCTCAGAAGTACCCGACCGGCACCGTTGTTGAAGGCGAAGTCAAGAACAAGACCGAATTCGGCCTGTTCATTGGTCTCGACGGCGACGTTGACGGCATGGTTCACCTCTCCGATCTCGACTGGAACCGTCCAGGCGAACAGGTTATCGAAGAGTACAACAAGGGCGAAGTGGTCAAGGCTGTCGTTCTCGACGTCGATATCGACAAGGAACGCATCTCGCTTGGCATCAAGCAGCTTTCGGGCGACAAGGTCGGCGAAGCAGCAGCTTCGGGCGAACTGCGCAAGAACGCCGTTGTGACCTGCGAAGTGACCGCTGTTACCGATGGTGGCCTCGAAGTTCGCCTGGTCGATCACGACCTGGAAAGCTTCATCCGCCGCTCGGATCTTTCGCGTGATCGCGAAGAACAGCGTCCGGAACGCTTCACGGTCGGTCAGAAGCTTGACGCGCGCGTCATCGCTTTCGACAAGAAGACCCGCAAACTGCAGGTCTCGATCAAGGCGCTCGAAATCGCTGAAGAAAAGGAAGCTGTCGCTCAGTACGGTTCGACCGACTCCGGCGCTTCGCTCGGCGACATCCTCGGTGCCGCTCTGAAGAAGCAGGAAAAGAACTAAGCTTTCCCCCTTCTTGCAAACATGGAAAGCCCGCTTTATAGCGGGCTTTTTCTTTGGAATTATTAATGAGTACTTGAATTATCGTATTTTAATTATTTCTAAAATTGAATTGACTATTTCGATCATCCGAACTATCTCCAATTGTTACTTATATTTGATTTGCATTATTTAGGAGAAGTATATTGGGTACAAGAATTACCATCATCGCGTCTGGTATTCTGGCTTTAATGGCCACTGGCGCCCATGCAGCGGATGCCGTCGTTCCGGAAGTGCCCATCGCACCAGAAGCACCGATTGCCGCGGCCTTCAACTGGGGTGGCGCTTATATCGGCGGGCAGGTCGGATACGGATGGGCAAATACCAAATTCTCGGCGGGACCGACCCACACTTCAAAAGGAAAGCTGGATGGCTTTCTCGGCGGTATTTATGCCGGCTATAATTTTGATACCGGGACAAATGTTATCTTGGGCGTCGATGGCGATTTTACCGGTTCAGCGGTTGGCAAGACTGAATCTGTCGGGGATCTCGCGTCGGGCGAAACGCACTTGCGTTGGTCTGGGGCAGCCCGCGCGCGCGTGGGTTACGCTGTTGACCGTTTCCTGCCTTATATCGCTGGTGGCGTGGCATTCGGCAACATCGAAGACAAGCTGCATATTTTTAACGAGAAAGCTTATTCTGATTCGAAAACACAGACCGGCTGGACCATCGGCGCTGGTGTTGACTACGCTATAACCAACAATATCGTCACCCGCCTTGAATATCGTTACACCGATTTCGGTAAACGCAATTTTGATCTCGGCACACCTAGCGTCAATTTCAAGGAAGATATGTCTTCCAACGATGTTCGTTTGGGCGTTGCTTATAAATTCTGATTGGTCCTCTGACGTCTGTTCAGGAAACAGCCCTGTCTCTCACTGAGGTAGGGCCGTTTCCATTATACGACCCCAAGCAGGTGAATGAGACCGAGACTAATGCATCCCAGCGCCAGAAGCGAAAGTACCGCCGTCAGTGTTACGCGCCCACCCGCCTGTGCGACCGAGCGCACATCGACGCCAAGACCAAGCGCCGCCATTGAAATGATCGTCAGAAGCGTCGACGCGTATTGGATGCCGGGCAACAGCGCTTCCGGAATAAGATGCAGCGAGTGCAGCGCCATCATCGCCAGAAAGCCGAGGATGAACCACGGCACCAGCTGGAAAAAGCCCGGCTTCGCGCCCGCATCCTTGTTGCCCGCAAGGACAGCCAGCGCCAGAATGACGGGACCGAGCATCAGTACGCGCACCAGCTTGACCAGCGTGCCGAGCTGTACGCTGATGGTAGCGACCGGAGCCGTCGCGGCCAGCACCTGCGGCACGGCATAGACCGTCAGCCCTGCGAGCACGCCATATTGCGTATGCGACAGGCCGAGAAGCGGCACCAGCAACGGCAGGCACAGCACCACCACAACGCCGAGGATTGCCGTGAAAGCAATCGAAGCGGCAACATCCTCGCTTTTGGCCCCAATGACCGGTGCCGTTGCCGCAATGGCCGAATTACCACAAATCGAATTGCCGCAGGCCACCAGCACCGCCATGCGATGCGGCAGCTTCAACAGTCGCCCGATGCCGTAACTCAAGGCTATCGCCACCACCACGACGCAGGCAATGCCGAGAATAAGGCCGGAACCGGCGGCGATCACCGCGCTGACGCTGATGGATGCGCCGAGAAGCACCACCGCGATTTCCAGAATCATCTTTGCCGAAAAGCCGATACCTTTGCTGAACTGCTTGCCGGGGCGCAGCAACGTGCGCACCATCGTGCCGAGCAGAATGGCAATCACCAGCGCTTCCAGCCACGCCCTGCCCGCATAATGGGCCTCAATCTTCTCAAGACCGATGGCCACAGCGGCGACGCCGACGCTGAGTGCTAGTCCGGGCAGAATGTTCTGAATTTTTGAGTATGTCATTATCGGCATTTCATATCGAAAGAGAATTCCATTCCGATTTGATGCCTGATTTTATCTGTTCATTCCATTTCATTATATGGCATAAATCATTCTATAAAATCGAACGGTGTATGCCATGACCCTGGAACAATTGCGTATTTTCATTGAAGTGGCAGAGCGCGAGCACCTGACCCGCGCCTCCGAGGTGCTGCATCTGACGCCTTCGGCGGTCAGTTCTGCGATCCGCAATCTCGAAGAGCGTTACGGCGCGACGCTGTTCAACCGCATCGGGCGGCATATCGAGCTGACCGGAGATGGGCGGCTCTTCCTTGACGAAGCGCGTGCAACGCTGGCCCGCGCACGGTCTGCTGAGCGTATGCTGTCCGAATTCGGGGGCGGCAAGCGCGGGATTCTCTCTATCCACGCCAGCCAGACCATCGCGAGTTACTGGCTACCGCCTTTTCTGGCGCAGTTTCACAGCACTCACCCCATGATCGAGGTGCGCCTGACACTGGGCAATACGGAAAGCGTGACCGAGGCAACGCAAGAGGGTGCAGCCGATATCGGTCTGGTGGAAGGTTCCGTGCAGGCGCCAGCACTTTCCATCAGCCGGGTAGCGACGGACCAGCTTATTCTGGTTGCGCGTCCTGGCCATGCGTGGAGCGGCGCGGGACGCCTTTCCTGGGACCGGCTGTTCGAAGGAAAATGGATACTGCGCGAACAGGGATCGGGCACACGCAGCGTGTTCGAAGACGCCATGCGCGCCAGCGGCTATAACCCCACCCGGTTGAATGTGGCCTTGGAACTGCCTTCCAACGAGGCGATTTGTTCAGCCGTTCGCGCTGGCGATTACGTCACCGCCATATCGGAACTGGTGGCCGCGCCGCATCTTGCCGCCGGTACGCTTGTCAGGGCGGAGTTTGTCCTGCCACAACGCCAGTTTCTCATGCTGCTGCACAATGACCGCTACAGAACAAAAGCGCTGCAAGCCTTTGCCGATGTGCTCTTGAGCGCTTCCCCTCAACGGATCTGACGCAGCAATTCAGCTTGGGGGAAGCAGGTCGAAGCCATGCCATTCTTTGCCTGCCATAGACCGATTGAGCGGCGCGTCTTGAAGCCCGGCAATCCGTCCGGCTTGCCCACATCGTAACCCTGCGTCTGCAAGCGCTTCTGCATCGCGCCTATATCGGAACGATACATCGTACCGACATTGCCCCATGGCTGCTGGAAATCGCGTGCACCAAAAGCGATGCGGTCGCCAACATGGCCAATGAAGAGCGCGTAGAGATCGCTCATATTATAGTCCTTGAGCACATAGAAATTCGGGCTCACGATGAAGGCCGGGCCAAAGCGACCGGCAGGCATCAGCAGAAAGCCTTCGCCCTTCATTTCAGCCGCTGGAAAAGCCTTGCCGTTGACACGCGTGATACCCAGCTTTGCCCATTCGGCAATTGGCTTGCCCTGATCGGGCCCTTCCAGCGAGCACGACACGCTCTGCGGGACATTGACCTCGTAACCCCAGTCGCGCCCTTTCTGCCAGCCGTGCAGCTTCAGATAATTGGCGATGGACGCCAGTGTATCCGGCACAGAATTCCAGATATCGCGCTTGCCGTCGCCGTCGAAATCGACCGCGTGCTGGAGATAGGACGTCGGCATGAACTGCGGCTGGCCAAGTGCGCCAGCCCATGAGCTTTTCATGGCGCTTTCGTCGATATAGCCTTTCGAGGCGATTTCGAGCGCCGCGATCAGTTCCTTGCGGAACATGTCCTTGCGCGTCGCCATAAAGGCCTTCGTGCCCAGAACTTCGAACACGTTGTAGGGAATATTCACCGTGCCGAAGCCGGATTCACGGCCCCATATCGCGACGACAATCGGCCCCGGAACACCGTATTTCTGTTCGATGCGTTTCAGCAGACTGGCATATTGGCTGTAGCGCGCCTGACCGCCAGTGGTAACGGTGCTCATAGTCTTGGCGTTGAAATATTTGCCCGGCGCGCCGAACTCTGCCTGTTTCTGCTCTTTCGGCGTCGATGGTTTTTCGCCGGGAATGACCAGATCGGGCAATTTCCAATTGATGCTCACACCGGCAAAAGCCTGATCGAAGATGGCGCGGGAAACACCGGCTGCCTTTGCTTCTGGCCACAGATCCCTCTCGATCCAGTTGCGATACTGGCCTTCGACCTGCGCCTTGGAGGGCGCTGCGACAGCGGGAGAAACAGCAAGAATGACGGCAAGACCCAGAGCAGTTTTCAAAGCATGCTTCCAACGGCTTGCTGCCATCATGTTTCTCCTGAAAAGCTAGAGCGGTTCCGGTTAAAATGGAATCGTGGAACCGCTCTATCTATTTGTTTTTACGCATTATCCTGCGCAAAACCGCTACGCACTTTTGCTGGAAATGCTTTAGAGGGTGGTTCTCGCTCGCAAGGCGGCAGCCAGCGTGCCTTCATCCAGATAATCGAGTTCGCCGCCCACCGGCACGCCATGGGCAAGCCGTGTGACGCGGACCTCGAAATTCGCCAATTGGTCGGTAATGTAATGCGCCGTGGTCTGACCTTCGACAGTCGCATTGACCGCCAGAATCACTTCCTTGATCTCGCCGGTGGCGACACGTTCCACCAGCCCCTTGATATTGAGGTCGTCGGGACCGATGCCATCGAGCGGCGACAGGCGACCGCCCAGAACGTGATAGCGCACATTCATCGTGCCCGCCCGTTCCAGCGCCCAGAGATCGGACACGTCTTCCACCACGATCAGCGTGGAAGGGTCGCGACGCTCGTCCGTGCAGATAGTGCAGGGATCGGACGTATCGACATTGCCGCAGCACGAACAGATGCGCACTTTCTCGGCGGCTTCCTGCATGGCGCCGCCCAGCGGCACCAGAAGCGCTTCTTTCTTCTTGATGAGATGCAGCGCCGCACGGCGCGCCGAACGCGGCCCCAGACCCGGTACGCGGGCCAGAAGCTGGATCAGACGTTCAATTTCAGGACCGGCGATTCGTTTGGACATTTTCTTAAGGGAGTAAGGGAGTAGGGGAATAAGTGAGTAGGGGGAGGAGAATGAGGGAATATGCGACATGGCGGCAATCAGCCAACCAAACATACTCCCCTATTCCCTTATTCCCCTACTCCCTTAAAACGGCAGCTTGAAACCCGGAGGAATCGGAAGCCCCGCCGTCAGCGACTGTGTCTTTTCGGCCATCACGGCTTCAAGCTTTGCCTTGGCATCGTTGTGGGCTGCGATGATCAGGTCTTCGAGGATTTCAACCTCGTCTTCCTTGGCCAGCGACGGATCGATCTTCAGCGCCGACAAGGTGCCCTTGCCGGACAGGGTGATCGTCACCAGACCGCCGCCGGAAGAGGCCGTGGCTTCAAGATTGGCGATTTCGTCCTGCATGGCCTTCATCTTGGCCTGCAATTCCTTCGCCTGCTTCATCATGCCCATCATGTCACGCATGGGTTTACTCCATCGTCTTCGATAATTCAGTCGTCTTCAGACGGCACGTCCGGCACTTCAGCAACGGCGTCGAGGTCAATGTCCTCGTCATCGTTCTGTTCCGCCACGGCAATGCGCACGTCGGTGATTTTCGCGCCCGGAAAGGCTGCGAGAATGGCTGCTACATCCGGATCGGCGCGGGCATCGGTCACGAGATTGTCGCGACGCTCCGTTTCCGCCTCGGCAACGGTCTGGCTCGCGACGTCACGCGCCACGGTCACCACCCAGCGAATACCGGTCCAGTTCAAAAGGTGCTGCGCAATTTCGCTCGGCAGCGATTTCGGTGCATCGTCGGTCAGGCCGATTTCAAGTCGTCCCGGCGCAATTGAGGCCAGACGCACGCAGTTCTTGACCAGAATCTTGAACTGCATATTGCGATGCTTGTCGGCCAGCGCAACAATGTCGTCCAGGCTGTTGATCGGCACGGAAGGCTGCGGCGCATTCTCGGCGACCGACTGCGGAGCGGGCGGCTGAACCGGCTGTGGCGTCGTTTCCACGATGCGCATGGCCGTGGCCGGTCCGCCCGAGGCGGAGCCCATGGCGGCCGAACCGACGGCATCAGCGGCAAAACGTGCTTCCGGCGCGCCGTTGCCGCCAGCGCGGGGATTACCCGAAGGCTGCGGACGCGGAGCAGAAACAGAACCGTTTTCAAGGCCGCGCAGCGCTTCGTCCAGCGTCGGCAGATCGGCGGCATGGGCGAGACGGATCAGCAACATTTCGGCAGCCTGCACCGGACGCGTCGCGGTATCCACTTCCGCAATGCCCTTGAGCAGCATCTGCCATGTGCGAGACAATACCCGAACGGAAAGCTTTTGCGCGAAATCGCGACCGCGCACGCGTTCATCTTCCGACAGCGACACATCTTCCGCCACATCGGGCGTGAAGCGCAGGCGCGTCACCAGATGATTGAAGTCCGCCAGATCCGTCAGCACCACCGAAGGATCGGCCCCCACATCATATTGCGCGCGAAATTCGGTGAGAGCGGCGGCCACATCGCCGCGCATCAGCATTTCGAACAGGTCGATGATGCGGGCGCGGTCGGCAAGCCCCAGCATGGAACGCACGGCTTCCGCACTGACCTGACCGGCGCCATGCGCGATGGCCTGATCGAAGATCGAGAGCGAATCGCGCGCAGAGCCTTCACCGGCGCGGGCAATCATGGCGAGCGACGCATCGTCGACTTCGATCTGCTCGGCTTCGGCAATGCGGCGCAAATGCTGCGCCAGCGTGCCCGATTCGATGCGGCGCAGGTCGAAGCGCTGGCAGCGCGACAGAACCGTGATCGGCACCTTGCGGATTTCGGTGGTGGCGAAGATGAATTTTACATGCGGCGGCGGCTCTTCAAGCGTCTTCAACAGGCCATTGAAGGCCTGATTGGACAGCATGTGAACTTCGTCGATGATGTAGACCTTGTAGCGCGCCGAGACGGGGCGATAGCGCACCTGCTCGATGATCTCGCGAATATCATCGATGCCGGTATGCGAGGCGGCGTCCATCTCGATCACATCGACGTGACGGCCTTCCATGATTGCCTGACAATGCTCGCCGGGGACGGAGAGGTCGATGGTCGGCTGATCGACAGTATCGGTCTTGTAATTGAGCGCCCGCGCTAGAATGCGCGCCGTAGTCGTCTTGCCGACACCGCGAACGCCGGTGAGCATCCAGGCCTGTGCGATGCGGCCTGTCTCAAAAGCATTTTTGAGCGTGCGCACCATCGGCTCCTGGCCGACGAGATCGTTGAAATTCTGCGGACGATATTTGCGGGCGAGAACGCGATAGGCCCCATCGGCAGCAATGCCAGCGGATTTCGTATCCATGGCGACCCTTCCGTTCTTCCTGTTACGCTTTTTTCTCGACCGCCAGTTTGGACCGGACGCATGAGTAACGTCAACAACTGACACTGCCCATCAACAGCCGCCAGATAGCCAAAAAAGTGGCGAATGAGAAAAAGGTGGGAGGCTGGCACGGCGACCCGTGCCTGGCTCGTTAGGGCTGCTTCCTTCCGGACCTGACCCGGTTGGCGAGTGGCTCGTCCACCACCAACCTCCCACGCTGCATATCGTCAATCGCAGCGCAAAAAGCAAGCGCAGAACGAAAAAAACTGGTAGGAATCAATTTATGACACCGTTCGAACTCGATAAGCGGCTTGATGCCGACACTTTTTCCGTCGCCGTGCTCGGCCTTTGCGAGTTGCGACTGATGGATGACCGCCGCTGGCCGTGGCTTATCCTCGTGCCGCGCAGGGCCGATCTTTCCGAAATTCACGATCTGACGCCGCTCGACCAGACAATCCTGACCTTCGAGGCCGGATTGGTCGCGCAGGCGCTGAAAACCGTGACCGAATGCCAGAAGATCAACACCGGCGCACTCGGCAACATCGTGCGCCAGCTTCATCTGCATGTGATTGCCCGCAACGAAGGCGATGCGGGATGGCCCGGCCCCGTCTGGGGCCACGGCACGCGTGAAGCCTATGACGAAAAAGACGCCCGCAAGCTGATCGCCGACATTCGCGCGGCGCTATAATTCTCCCAACAACAGCAATTCGAGAGCATCATGGCTTTCCGCCTCTACGACCTGCCGGAAATCGAACCGAGCCGTTTTGTCGGCTTTGGCGGCAACCGTATCGACCGCCAGTCCGAAAAACGTCACGACGATTCGGCCTTCACCGCGATGGAACTGCCCGAAACCCGCATCATGGTGCTGGGCGGCAACAAGCTGCTGCTTGATTACACCGATGAGAAGGCGCCGCGCGCGCTGTTTCGCTTCAGCGAAGCGAGAGACTTTGCGCCCGATCTGCACGAACCGGTGTTTCTGGGATTGCAAGATGGCACGCCGCTCGTTGCCCTGATGGCCCCGATCGATCCCGACGCCCTGGAAGCGCCGTTCCGGGCGCAGGACTATCGCAGTATCTATATGGAAGGTCTGGTTTCAGCCGATCTTCTGGGCGCGCTGGCGCAGGCGGCAGCGCTGACCGCCTGGCACAACAACCATCGTTTCTGCGGACGCTGCGGCACAAAGACCGAGATGCGGGCCGGTGGGGCGAAGCGCCAGTGCCCGAATTGCGGCGCCGAGCATTTTCCGCGCACCGATCCGGTGGCGATCATGCTGCCGGTGCGCGGTGACAAATGCATTCTGGCGCGCAGCCCGCATTTTGCCGCCGGTTCCTATTCCTCCCTTGCCGGTTTCATCGAACATGGCGAGACCATCGAAGCGGCAGTTCGTCGTGAAAGCCATGAGGAAATGGGACTTTCCATTGGTCGCGTCGGTTATTACGCCAGCCAGCCCTGGCCGTTCCCCTATTCGCTGATGATCGGCTGCCATGCCGAAGTGTTGTCCGACGACTTCACCATCGACCGTTCGGAACTGGAAGACGGACGCTGGTTCAGCAAGGATGAAGTCCGCAGTATGTTGGCGGGCACACATGAAAATGGGCTGCGAGTGCCGCCATCCGGCGCCATCGCAACCCATCTGATCAAGGCCTGGGCGGAAGACTGATTCCGCCCGATATTTTCTGAATTATTCTGCGGCGAGCAGCTGCGTGCCGCGAATGTCGCTGCCTTGGTAGACGCCCAGAATGCGCACTTCCTTGGAGAAGAACTCGAGTTCTTCCAAAGCAAGCTGCACATTGCGGTCTTCCGGATGCCCTTCAATATCGGCATAGAATTGCGTGGCGATGAAACGCCCGCCAATCTGATAGCTTTCCAGCTTGGTCATGTTGACGCCATTGGTGGCGAAACCGCCCAGAGCCTTGTAAAGCGCGGCCGGAACGTTGCGCACACGGAAGACGAACGTCGTCATGATTCGTTCGCCGTTTTCCGGGCGTGGGGCCCATTGCTTTTGCTTCGACAGAACCACGAAGCGGGTCACATTATCTTCCGCGTCCTCGACATTTTCTTCCAAGATATCGAGACCATAGAGATCGGCGGCCAAGCGCGGCGCAAGGGCCGCCATCGAACGGTCCTGCATATCGGCAACGAGACGGGCAGCACCCGCCGTATCCCCCGCAATGACCGGCTTCCAGCCGTTCTGGCGGATAACCTTGCGGCACTGGCCCAGCGCATGGATATGGCTGTGTACGGTCTTGATTTCCTCGCGCTTGACGCCCGGAAGCACCATAAGCTGAAAATGGATCGGCAGGAAATATTCGCCCACAATATGCATATCGGCCAGCGGCAGCAGATAGTGAATATCCGCGACACGGCCCGCCAGCGTATTTTCGATCGGGATCATTGCCAGATCGGCAGCGCCGGTCTCGACCGCGTTGAAGGCGTCTTCAAAAGTCGGGCACGGCAAAGGCTCCATACCGGGAAACATGTTGCGCGACGCCGTATCGGAATTGGCGCCTGCTTCACCCTGAAAAGAAATCCGGTTGGTTTTCATCGTCGTACTTTCTCAAACGCCCGTCACTCGCGGGGCTTTCCTGGTTTTCAACCTTGTCAAAGACCCTTTGCGACAAGAAGTCGGGCCCGGTCAAGGTCGGCTGGCGTATCGACGCCCAGCGGCACCGTCTTCACCACCTCGACATCGATGCGCATGCTGGCTTCCAAAGCGCGCAACTGCTCAAGCTTTTCGCGCTTTTCCAGCGGCGACGGGCCGAGCTTGACGAATTTCTCCAGCGCCGGGCGGCGATAGGCATAGAGACCAATATGGTGATAAAGCGGGCCTTCACCGTAAGGCGCTGTGGCACGGGTGAAATAAAGCGCGCGCAGACGCGAGCTGCCGGCCAGAGGCGAGCCGACGATCTTCACCACGCTCGGATTGGTCTTTTCTGATTCTTCCTCGATCTCGACACCGAGCGTTGCGATATCTGCCGGACCATCTTCGAGCGGCAGGAGCGCGCGACGAATGATATCCGGATCGATGGTCGGCAGATCGCCCTGCACATTCACCACGGCATCATACTCGCCCGCCGGATCGAGCGTCAAAAGCGCTTCATAGATTCGGTCCGAACCTGATTCGTGATCGGTGCGGGTCATGACGGCTTCATGGCCATGGGCGGTAACGGCTGCAAAAATCTCCTCACTATCGGTTGCGACAACGGCGCGCCCGAGCTTCGCGGCGGCGGCTCTGTCGGCCACATGCACGATCATCGGCTTCCCGCAAATATCGGCCAACGGCTTATTCGGCAGGCGCGTGGCGGCCAGTCTTGCCGGAATAAGAGTGAGGGTCTTTAGGGTCTGAAGCATGCTCGCCTCTTGTTGTCTCGCCAGAACGTGGCCGTCCTTCGAGGAGTTTTATCCGCACTGTAAATGCTGCAAAAGTGTCAAAAAGTCACGGGTCCGGTTCCCCTTATAGGTGTTGCATCGCCCTGGTAAAAGACCTAGTTTCCGCCCGATGCCGCGGAGAGAATTGCAGCCTCATAGGAGGTGCGCATGTCGGCTGAGGAGAGCGTTCTCGGGGAGAGCGTTTTGGTAGAGGGAGCGCTGACCGGCGATGAATTCAACCCGGACTAACAAGTTTATCATGGCTTTTCTGGCAACGGTTTTCGTTGTCATGACGACGGGCATCCTGTCCGATGCGCTATTTCATTCGCCTGCACCGGAAAAGCCCGGCTTTACAATCGAGGCAGCGGAAGCTGCGACCGGTGAAGGGGGAGCTGCACCGGCCAAGGAAGAAGTTTCCATCGCAACATTGCTGCAATCCGCCGATCCAGCGCGCGGCGAAACAGTTTTCAAGCGCTGCCAGGCCTGTCATACGGGCGAAAAGGGCGGCGCCAACAAGGTTGGTCCGCACCTCTGGGATGTGCTGAATCGTCCTGCCGCTTCCGTCGAAGGTTTTGGCTATTCGTCCGCCATGAAGGAATTTGGCGCTGGCGGCAACAAGTGGGACTATGAGCATCTCAACAAGTTCCTGACCTCGCCAAAGGGCTTTATCAAAGGCACGGCCATGGGCTTTGCCGGCGACAAGAAGGACAATGAGCGCGCCGATCTGATCGCCTATCTGCGCACGCTGTCCGACAATCCGGCACCGCTGCCGACGGCGGATGCCGCACCGGCTGGCGGCGACGCCAAGCCTGCGGATGCAGCGCCGGCCAAGGAAGGCGAAAAGCCAGCCGCACCGGCGAACTAAATACCGCAACATCTATCGAAATCTATAGAAAAGCCCGGTTTTGACCGGGCTTTTCATTTGGCTGATCAAATTTATTGCTTCGGTGCCTTTCTTCCTCCGCAAAAACCCATAAGACTCATACAGATGATCCGAAGCAGCAACGGAGAGACTGGATGAAAGCGTTTTGGGCGGGTGCATTTGCGGTTGCCATGCTTGCAAGCACAATGTCGTCAAGCCATGCGAGCGACCCGGAGCCCCAATGGCGCAGTTCTTCCAGCCTGCTCGGCGAGCCCAAATATCCAGCCGATTTCAAGCATTATGACTATGTGAACCCGCAAGCACCGAAGGGCGGCACGCTCAATCAGGTGGCGGTCGGCACATTCGACAGTCTCAACCCGTTCGTCGTACAAGGCGTTGCCGCAGCAGGCCTATCAGACTTCGGCGGCGGTATGCTCTACGATACGCTGATGACGGATTCGCTCGATCAAGGATCGACGCAATATCCGCTGATCGCCGAAGCGCTTCAGTATCCGGATGATTATTCCTGGGTGAAATTCAAGCTCAATCCGAATGCCAAATGGCATGACGGCCAGCCCATCACCGTCGAAGACGTGATCTGGTCCTTCAATGTACTGAAGAAGCAGTCGCCCATGTACAACAAATATTATGGCGACGTGGAAAGCGCGGAAAAGACCGGCGATCATGAGGTGAAGTTCAACTTCAGCCAGAAGGGCAACCGCGAACTGCCGCAGATCATGGGCCAGCTTGCGGTTCTACCGCAGCATTGGTGGGAAGGCAAGGACGCGCAGGGCAAACAGCGCGACATCAGCCGCCCGACGCTGGAAATTCCGCTGGGTTCCTCGGCCTACAAGATCGCCAGCGTTGCGCCAGGACGCTCCATCACCTGGGCGCGGGTCGACGACTACTGGGGCAAGGACCTTGCCGTGAATGTCGGTCGTAACAATTTCGACCGTGTCGTCTACGAATATTATTTCAATGAGGACGCGACGTGGGAAGCCTTCAAGAAGGGCGGTCAATACGATTATCGCAACGAAAACCGCGCCCAGCGCTGGGCGGAGCAGTACAATTTCCCCGCAGTTCAACGCGGCGACGTCATCAAGAAATCCTTCCCATATAATGCCGTCGGTCGCATGCAGGGCTATTTCCTGAATATGCGGCGCGACAAGTTCAAGGACCCGAAAGTCCGCGAAGCGCTGACCTATGCGTTCGACTTCGAAGCCATGAATCGCCTTCTGTTCTTCAATCAGTATCGTCGCATCAACAGCTATTTCGCAGGCAATGAATTGCAGCTGAGCGGCCCGCCGACCCCGGCAGAGCAGGCCATTCTTGAAACGGTCAAGGATGCGCTGCCCGCAGACGCCCTGACCAAGGAATTCAAGCTGCCGGTTTACGACACGCCGCAGGCAACCCGGGATAATCTGCGTACTGCCCTGAAGCTGTTTTCGGAAGCAGGATGGACATTGCAGGGCAATAAGCTTGTCGACGCAAAAGGCAATCCGTTCACCATTGAATTCCTCGGCAAGGACCCAACGGACGAACGCATCTACAATCCGTTCGCGGCGAGCCTGCGCAAGATCGGGATCAATGCGACGGTACGCATAGTCGATACCGCGCAATATCAGGCGCGCGTCAATGATTTCGACTATGACGTGATCACCTCGGTGATCGCGCAGAGTGGCTCGCCCGGCAATGAGCAGCGCGACATGTGGGGCTCCAAGGCCGCCGATTTCAAAGGCAGCCGCAACTATGCGGGCATCAAGAATCCGGCCATCGACAAGCTGATCGACCGCGTGATCTATGCCAAGGATCGCGATGAACTCGTGGCCGCAAGCCATGCGCTGGATCGGGCGCTGTTGTGGAACTACTACGTCATTCCGCAATGGTACTCCGACCACATCAATGTGGCCTATTGGAACAAGTTCGGCATGCCGGAAAAGCAGCCGGATTATATGGGCATCGATCCATTCTCGTGGTGGATTGATCCTGCGAAGGAAGCCAAGCTCAAGACCGGCAGCGAATAGAGGCACGCGAAGAATGACGATGCTTCGCATGAACCGCCGCCACTTTCTGGGGATCACAGGCAGCGCCGCAGTCGCGGCCTGCCTGCCGGAGCAGGGTGTCATTGCCGACGCGTTTGCGGAGGTCCCGACCGGCAAGGCTCTGCACGGTCTGTCTGCCTTTGGGGAGCTGAAATATGGCGGCGATTTCACCCATTTCGACTATTCCAATCCGGACGCGCCAAAAGGCGGTACGTTCAGGTTCGCCCCGGCAAGCTGGATCTGGAACCAGAACACGCAGACCTTCAACACGCTCAATACCTTCACCTTCAAAGGCGACGCGCCCCCGCGCATGGAACTGACCTTTGACAGCCTGATGGTCCCGGCGCTCGACGAGCCGGATTCCGTCTATGGGCTTATCGCTGAAAGCATCACACTGTCGAAAGATCGCCAGACCTGCACCTTCAAGCTGCGGAAGGACGCGCGCTTCCATGACGGCTCGCCGATTACGGCAAAAGACGTGCTGTTCACCTATACGGTGCTGAAGGAAAAGGGGCATCCGATCATACGCCAGTCGCTCGCCGGACTGGAAAAGGTGGAACTGACGGGCAAGAACGATATTCGCATGCGCTTTGCGGCGGATCGCGGTCCCAACGCCATTCTGGATGCCGTGGTGCTGCCCATATTGTCGGAAAACTGGTTCAAGGAACGCAATTTCGAAGCGACCACCATGGAACCGGTGCTCGGTTCCGGCGCCTACAAGGTCGGGAATTTCGCCGCCGGTCAATTTATCGACTATGACCGCGTCGAGGATTACTGGGCCAAGGAACTGCCCGTCCGGCACGGCTGTTGCCATTTCGACCGCATCCACATCGAGTTCTTCCGCGACCGCCAGCCGGAATTCGAGGCCTTCAAGAAAGGCGATATCGATTTTCGTTCGGAAACCGTCTCCAAGAACTGGGCGACAGGCTACGACTTCCCCGCCATTCAGGAAAAGAAAGTCATCAAGCGCACTTTTCCGAAAGAGAAAAGCCCTTTGATGCAGGCCTGGGCCTTGAACCAGCGGCGTGAGCGTTTCCGTGACCCGCGCGTGCGCGAGGCAATCGGGCTTTGTTTCGATTTTGAATGGACCAACGAAAATCTGTTCTTCAATGTCTATGCCCGCTCGCAATCGAGCTTCAACGGATCAGATTTTCAGGCCAGGGGCCTCCCTTCCCCGGATGAGCTGAAGGTGCTGGAGCGCTATCGCGGCAAGCTTCCCGAAGCCGTGTTCGGCGAAGCGGTCACCATGCCGGTTTCGGATGGTACAGGCCGCGACCGCGCGCAATTCGGTCGCGCCATCAAGCTGATGGAAGAGGCTGGTTTCGAGCGGCGCAACGGGCAGTTTCACGACAAGGACGGCGCAAAATTCGCGCTTGAAATCCTCAGCGATTCCGAAGCCTTCACCCGCGTCTACAATCCGTTCATCCAGAAACTGCGGGCCATTGGCATTGATGCCAGCTTGCGGCTGGTGGATGCGAGCCAGTATCAGGCACGCATGCAGGATTTCCAGTTCGACATGGTGGGTATAGCCATGCAATTCGGCGCGACCCCGACCAGTGAATCGCTTTCCAGCATGTTCGGTTCGCAGGCGGCCAAAACGCCGGGAAGCTATAATCTGCCCGGCACCGCCGATCCGGTGATCGACGCTTTGGTTGAGGATGCCGGAAAGGTTTCGACCCGCGCCGATCTTGTTGCGACCATCAGAGTGCTGGATCGGTACTTGCGTATCCGGCGCGACTGGATTCCAAATTGGACGTCAGCGAATCATCTCGTCGCCTATTGGGACCGGTTCGGCTTCAAGGAACCCAAGCCCGATTATGGCTTTCCGGTCGAGACGCTGTGGTGGATTGAAGAAGAAAAGGCAAAAGCTGTTGGTAAGCCATAAGAGTATTTCGAAACATCAGAGGACACTGAGCTGATGGGCGCCTATATCCTCCGACGCTTGCTCTTAATGATCCCGACCATCTTCGGCATCATGGCTATTTCCTTCGCCGTTGTTCAGTTCGCTCCCGGCGGTCCGGTCGAGCGTGTGATTGCGCAGCTTTCCGGTCAGGGCGGCGACGCGCTGGACCGCCTTTCCGGCGGTGGCGGCGATTTCGGTCAGAGCGCTGTCGATAGCGGCTCGGTCAACTCGAAATATCGCGGCGCGCAAGGGCTCGACCCGCAATTCATCGCCGATCTGGAAAAGCAGTTCGGCTTCGACAAGCCGCCGCTGGAGCGTTTTGGCCAGATGCTGTGGAACTATCTGCGCTTCGATTTCGGGCGCAGCTATTTCCGCGACATCAGCGTGATCGATCTGATCAAGGAAAAAATGCCGGTTTCGATCTCGCTCGGCCTCTGGCTGACGTTTCTGTCCTACATGATCTCGATTCCGCTTGGCATTCGCAAGGCGATCAAGGAAGGCACGCGCTTCGACACATGGACCAGCGCGGTCATCATCGTCGGCTATGCCATCCCAAGTTTCCTGTTCGCCATCCTGCTGATCGTGCTTTTCGCGGGCGGCTCGTTCTTCGACTGGTTTCCGCTGCGCGGCCTCACCTCGCCCGACTTTGCGCAGATGTCGTTTTGGGGCAAGATCGGCGACTATCTCTGGCACATGGTTCTGCCGGTCACGGCGCTGGTGCTTTCAGCCTTCGCCACCACGACGCTTCTGACGAAAAACTCGTTTCTCGAAGAAATCCGCAAACAATATGTGACGACGGCGCGCGCCAAGGGCCTCACCGAACATCAGGTGCTTTACCGCCATGTCTTCCGCAACGCCATGCTGATCGTCATCGCCGGTTTTCCGGGGGCTTTCATCTCGGCTTTCTTCACCGGCTCGCTTTTGATTGAAACAATCTTCTCGCTGGATGGCCTTGGCCTGCTCGGCTATCAGTCAGTCATCAACCGCGATTATCCGGTTGTGTTCGCCAATCTCTTCATCTTCTCACTGATCGGCCTGCTTGTCGGGCTTCTGTCCGATCTGACCTATACATGGATCGATCCGCGCATCGATTTCGACCGGAGGGACGTGTGATGACGGACGCTGCCCTCACCCCCGCCGTCAAGCCGGTTAAACGCCCATGGCTGTCACCGCTGAATCGTCGCCGCTGGCAGAACTTCAAGGCCAACAAGCGCGGTTACTGGTCGCTATGGGTTTTCTTGTTCCTGCTCATTGCCGCCCTTTGCTCGGAATTCATCGCCAATGATCGTCCCATCCTCGTTTCCTACAAAGGCGAGCTGCTGACACCAGTCTTTGTCGATTATCCGGAAGAGAAATTCGGCGGCTTCTATGCCGTGACCGATTATCGCGATCCGGTGATACAGGAAGAAATCGCCAAGAATGGCTGGGCGATCTGGCCGCCCATTCGCTATTCCTACAACACCGTGAATAACGAAATCCCGGAAGCGGCACCTTCAAAGCCCTTCTGGCTCTATTCAGCCGAGGAACGCTGCCAGCGCTATGCGCAAGGCGTGAGCGACCCCGATTGCCGTTTCGGCAATTTCAACCTGCTTGGCACCGACGATCAGGCGCGAGATGTCTTTGCACGCGCGCTTTACGGCTTCCGCATTTCGGTGCTGTTCGGCCTGATTCTCACCTTCTTCTCGGCCATCATCGGCGTGACTGCCGGTGCGGTTCAGGGCTATTTCGGCGGCTGGGTCGATTTGATCTTCCAGCGCATCATCGAAATCTGGTCGTCCATCCCCGTGCTTTATCTGTTGCTGATCATAGCGGCGATCCTGCCGCCGGGCTTCTGGGTGCTGCTCGGAATCATGCTTCTCTTCTCATGGGTGGCATTCGTGGGCGTTGTGCGCGCTGAATTCCTGCGCGCCCGAAACTTCGAATATGTGAACGCAGCGCGCGCGCTCGGCGTGAAGAACGGCACCATCATGTGGCGGCATCTTCTGCCCAATGCGATGGTGGCGACGCTGACATTCCTGCCGTTCATCCTGAACGGCTCGATCACCACACTGACCTCGCTCGACTTCCTCGGCTTCGGCCTGCCGCCCGGCTCCGCTTCGCTCGGCGAACTTCTGGCGCAGGGCAAGAATAATCTTCAGGCGCCATGGCTCGGCATTACCGGCTTCGTGGTCATCTCGGTCATGCTGTCGCTGCTGATCTTCATCGGCGAGGCGACACGCGACGCATTCGATCCGCGAAAGGCATTTCAATGAGTGGGTCAATGAGCGGATTGATGAACAAAACCCTGCTGTCCGTCCGCGACTTGTCGGTGGCATTCCGCCAGAACGGCGAAGAGCGCATTTCCGTTGATCGCGTGTCGTTCGACATTGCCGAAGGCGAGACCGTAGCTCTGGTCGGCGAATCCGGCTCGGGCAAATCCGTTTCCGCCCTGTCGGTACTGAAGCTATTGCCCTATCCGGCGGCAAGCCACCCTTCCGGTGAAATCCTTTTCAGCGGCAAGGACTTGATGAAGGCCTCCGAGCCGGAATTGCGGCGCGTGCGCGGCAATGACATCGCCATGATCTTTCAGGAGCCGATGACCTCGCTCAACCCGCTGCACAGCGTCGAGCGGCAGATCGGTGAAATCCTGCGTGTGCATCAGGGCATGGGCGACGCCCAGGCGCGGGCGCGCACGCTGGAGCTTCTGAACGAGGTTGGCATTCGCGAGCCGGAAAAGCGTCTGTCAGCCTTCCCGCATCAGCTCTCAGGCGGGCAACGCCAGCGCGTGATGATCGCCATGGCGCTGGCCAACAAGCCGAAACTGCTGATCGCTGACGAACCGACCACGGCGCTCGATGTGACGGTGCAGGCGCAGATTTTGAAGCTGCTTGCCGAGCTGAAGGCCGCCCAAGGCATGTCGATGCTGTTCATCACCCACGATCTCGGGATCGTGCGCAAGATCGCCGACAAGGTCTGCGTGATGAGCAAGGGTAAGATCGTCGAAGCCGGTCCGACGAAGGACATCTTCGACAATCCGCAGCATCCCTATACCAGGCATCTGCTTGCCGCCGAACCGAAGGGCGAGCCGCCCGCTCCCGACCCCGCCGCAAAAACGGTGATGGAAGGCAAGGATATCCGCGTCTGGTTCCCGATCAAAAAAGGCTTCCTGCGCAAGACCGTCGACCATGTGAAGGCGGTGGACGGGATTGATGTCAATCTGCGTGCCGGTCAGACGCTCGGTGTCGTCGGCGAATCGGGATCCGGCAAGACCACGCTTGGCCTGGCCCTTTCGCGGATGATTTCCTCCAAGGGCGATATTCGCTTTGAAGGGCGCGATATCGCGAAGTTCAGCTTCAAGGATATGCGCCCGCTGCGTCGTGAAATGCAGATCGTGTTTCAGGACCCGTTCGGCTCGCTTTCTCCGCGCATGACCATTGCAGATATCATTGCCGAAGGCTTGCTGGTGCATGAGCCGAAGCTCTCCGCCGACGATCGCGATGCGCGTGTCGTGGCAGCGCTTCAGGAAGTGAACCTCGACCCCGAAACCCGCTTCCGCTATCCGCACGAGTTTTCCGGCGGCCAGCGCCAGCGCATCGCCATTGCGCGCGCCATGGTGCTGAACCCGCGATTCGTCATGCTGGACGAGCCGACCTCAGCGCTCGATATGAGCGTGCAGGCGCAAGTGGTCGATCTTTTGCGTGGATTGCAGAAGAAGCATGATCTCGCCTATCTTTTCATTAGCCACGATCTCAAAGTGGTGCGGGCACTGGCCAATGATGTGCTGGTGATGCGCAACGGCAAGGCGGTCGAATATGGACCAGCGAAGGATGTCTTCGCCAATCCCAAGACCGACTATACCAAGGCGTTGATGGCGGCCGCCTTCCATATGGAGGCTACCGAGGGAGGAGTGAGGCAATGACCACGAATAACGACAAAGGCAATATTCTTCTGGCGATCACCGATTGGGACCCGGAAATCTGGCTGAAGACCTTCAAGGACAATGCGCCGGATCGCCCCGTGGTGACCGAGCGCGCCGAGAATGATCCTTCCGTCAAATATGCTCTCGTCTGGAAGCAGAAGCCCGGCTCGCTCGCCAATCTGCCCAACCTGAAAGTCATCTTCTCGCTTGGCGCCGGCGTGGACCATGTGTTCCGCGATGACCGCATTCCCGATGTGCCGCTGGTGCGCATCATCTCCGACGATCTGACCATGCGCATGACCGAATATGTGGTCTGGCAGGTGCTGGACCATCACCGTCTCGGATCGCGCTATCGCAAGCAGCAGCAGAACCATGTCTGGCACGAAGATCGCCGCCAGCCCGCGGCCCATGAGGTGACGGTCGGCATTATGGGGCTTGGCGTGCTGGGCCGTGACGCGGCTGAAAAGCTGACGGCGCTCGGTTTCAACGTGACCGGATGGAGCCGCCGCCCGCAGCAAATCGACGGCGTGAAAACCTATCACGGTCGCGATGGTTTCAGCGCGTTTCTCAAGACCGCCGATATTTTCGTCTGCCTGCTGCCGCTAACACCCGACACCAAGGGCATTCTGTCCATGTCGATGTTCGCGCAGCTGAAAAGCGACGGACCGTTCGGCGCGCCGGTATTGATCAATGCCGGTCGCGGCGGTTTGCAGAACGAGGCGGATATACTGGCGGCGCTCGACCGTGGGCTGCTTTCGGCAGCGTCGCTCGATGTGTTCAATCAGGAACCGCTGCCGACCACCAGCGCGCTCTGGGATCACCCAAGAGTGACGATCACGCCGCATGCAGCGGCAAGCTCGTCAGCAACGGCCCTTGTGCCGCAGATCATCCGGCAGATCGAAGCCTTCGAGCGTAACGGCACGCTGGAGCACATCGTCGACCGCAATACGCAGTATTGACGTTCCAGATTGGGGGATCGGCAGCTACCGGCTGCCGGTCGTCCCTCCGTCTATTCGTGCCCAATCTCCTTACGCATGGTGATGGAAGTTATCCGTGTATATCCGGGATGCGCCGTTTGCGTGATTTTGCGATAACCGAATTTTTCAAACACCGCCCGGTTACGCGTCAGCTCGATACGCACCTGTAATTCGATCGCTGGCTTGCCCTTCGCGATAGTTTCAGCCTCCGCGCACTGCATCAGTGCACGTGCTATCCCTTTCCCCTCGAAAGCGGGCGCAACGGCAAGCTTGCCGAGATAGAAGCTGTCGCTTCTTTCCTTGAGGAAAACGCAGCCCACCAGCTCCTCGCCGATCAGCGCGGCAAAGCCGGTCTCCTCGCCAGCCTTTTGCCGCAGGCCTTCCGCAGTCAGAAGATGCGCGGAAGACGGCGGATCGATCACGCCGTCCATATAGGCAAAGCTGTCGCGGATGAGTTTCAGGAGCTCGTCCCAGCGAGCGAAATTCTGGGTGATGGGCACGATACGGGGCGTGGTCATTTGGGCGTGCGCGCCTTGTATCGAATGGTCTCGAAGCGGACATTCAGCGCGTTATAGAGCAACAGGCGCCCGACCAGCGGTTCGCCGATACCGGTGACGAGCTTGATCACTTCCATCGCCTGTAAGCTGCCGATCACGCCCGGCAGTACGCCCAGTACGCCCGCTTCCGCGCAGGTGGGTACGGTTCCGGGCGGCGGCGCTTCCGGAAAGAGATCGCGATAGGAAGGATTTTGCGTGCCATCCACTCCGGTCAGATAGGGCATCAGCACCGTCACCGTGCCATCGAAGCGGCCCATTGCGCCAGTGACCAGCGGTCGCCCGACCTTGGCCGCCATATCCGCCAGCAGATAGCGTGTTGTAAAATTGTCGGAGCCATCGACGATCACATCATAAGCGGCGATCAGTGCTTCGGCATTGTCCGCGTTAAGGCGCAGGGCGTGGCCTTCGACCGTCACATGCGGATTGATGCGCGCAATGGCATTTCGCGCGCTCTCGACCTTTTCCTGACCAATGCTTTGCGTGTCATGGATGACCTGACGCTGGAGATTGGACAGCGAAACCCTATCGTCATCGACAATGCCGAGCGTCCCGATCCCCGCAGCCGCCAGATATTGCAGCACGGGCGCGCCAAGGCCGCCAGCGCCGACGACCAATATGCGGGCTGCCTTCAGCTTCTGCTGGCCCGGACCGCCCACTTCCGGCAGCACGATATGGCGCGCATAGCGTTCGAGTTCTTCGGACGAAAATGGTCTGGATGGTGCATTCATGATGATCACAACATAGGCCTCCGCGACGATGCTGTCAGCGGGTAATTTAGCTCTTGGTGAGAACGCCGCCTGCAACACTGAAAAACTGCGCATCGCCGCCAAGCGTATCGAACAGCGCCCTGTCGGTGCCGGTCATGAAGGCCTGTCCGCCGAGATCGTCCAGAATGCCGAACAAGGCGGCACGACGGCCTGCATCGAGATGCGCGGCGATTTCGTCCAGAAGAAGAATCGGGGCCATGCCGGACAATTCGCCCGTCAGACGCGCATGGGCCAGGATAAGACCGATCAGCAGCGCCTTCTGCTCGCCGGTCGAGCAAAGGGCGGCTGGCATCGCCTTTGGCCTATGCTGGACGATAAGATCGGTGCGGTGCGGCCCGTCCAGCGTGCGGCCTGCCGCGCGATCACGCATGCGACCGTCGCGCAGGGTGCGGCGGAAATCCTCTTCCAGATCGAGCGCCGCTTCCACGCCGATCCGTTGTTCCAGCGAACCTTCCAGAAAGCAATCCGCCTTCGGAAAAGGACCTTCTGCTGGCAACCGTTCGATCATGGCCGCGATCAGCCGCATGGCTTCCGCGCGCGCGGCGGCAATGGCCGCGCCAAGCTCCGCCATCTGGCTTTCGATGGCATCGAGCCAGCGGTCGTCATTATTGCCTTCGCTGAGCAGTCGGTTACGGCTGCGCATGGCCTTTTCATAATCGAGCACACGCTTGCCGTGCCCGGTATCGATGGCAAGGACCATGCGGTCGAGGAAACGCCGCCGGTCCGATGTGCCACCGCTAAAAAGCCCGTCCATGGAAGGAACGACCCAGAGGATGCGAGCGTAATCGAGCAGCTCGTCGCCAGAGGCCGCAACGCCGTTGATGCGAACCTTGCGCCCGCCTTCTCCGCCGCCCGCAGTTCCTGTGCCGATTTCGGCTTCACCGTAAATCATGCAATCCAGCGATGCGTGGATGGCAAAGCCATCATGCGCGGTCGTTCGCGCCACATCGTCATAGGAAGCCCGGCGAAGACCGCGCCCCGGTGACAGAAAGGAAAGCGCTTCGATGAGATTGGTCTTGCCCGAACCGTTCTCGCCGGTCAGCACCACATGGCCGGGGCCGAGCGGCAGCGAGAGTTCCGCATAATTGCGGAAATCAGTAAGCTTGAGCCGCCGGACCGAAACCCGGTCGGGGCGGCTCACTATATCGTCTTTTCTATCCACAATCGGGTTCTTTGTGAGGCCTCTTCCAGCGAGATGCCGGGGCTGACGAGATTTTGGCTATGCATGCCGAAAATGGTGGGATTTGAGAACCGGAGCGCAGCGTACATACTGTACGTGAGCACCGGAAGCGAAAAATCACGCCATTTGCAGGCCGCCAGAGCCGAAATATCTATAGCCCTAGACGCGCATCGGCATCAGGACATACAGCACATCCTCGTCGCCGGTGTCGCGCACCAGTGTCGGCGAACCGGCATCGGCCAGCATGAAGACAGCATCCGAGCCGGAAAGCTGGCTGGTGATATCGAGCAGATATTTGGAGTTGAAGCCGATATCCAGCGGATCGGAATCATAATCTGCCGCCAACTCATCGGTCGCGCTGCCTGAATCGGGATTGTTGACCGTCAGCGTCAGCTGGCCATCGGCGATGGAAAGCTTGACCGCACGGCCACGCTCGCTCGAAATGGTCGAAACGCGATCAACGGAAGCGGCGAATTCCTGCCGCCCGATGGTGAGCTTCTTGTCATTGCCGGATGGAATGACACGCTGGTAATCCGGAAAGGTGCCGTCGATGAGCTTGGAGGTGAGAACCACCGAGCCGACCGTGAAGCGGATTTTGGCATCCGACAGTTCCACCGTCGCCACCACATCCGGCGTATCGACGAGCTTCTGCAGTTCGGCAACCGTCTTGCGCGGAATGATGATGCCCGGCATGCCTTCCGTGCCCGATGGAGCTTCCAGTTCGGCGCGCGCCAGCCGGTGACCGTCGGTCGCCACAGCGCGCAGCTTCAAAGCGCCGTCGCTTTCAATGGCATGGAAGAAAATGCCGTTCAGATAATAGCGGGTTTCTTCCGTCGAGATCGCAAACTGGGTGCGGTCGATGAGGCGCTTCAGCGCCTGCGCTTCAATGCGGAAGGAATGGGTGAAGGACCCGGCCGTCAGCTCCGGGAAATCCGACTGTGGCAGGCACTGGAGACGGAAGGACGACTTGCCGGAAATGACCGACATGGAGCCGCCATCCGGGTTGGTCGATAGCATGACTTCCGCGCCATCGGGCAGCTTGCGCACGATATCGTAGAGCAAATGCGCCGGAACGGTCGTCGCACCGGCCTGCTCGACCATGGCGGCGGTTGCTTCATTCACTTCGAGATCAAGATCGGTCGCCTTGAGGGCGAGGCTTGCGCCTTCGGCCTGTAAAAGCACGTTCGACAGAATCGGAATCGTGTTGCGACGCTCCACGACGCGGTGGACGTGGTTGAGAGATTTGAGAAGGTTCGATCGCTCTAGGGTAACACGCATGTTCAAACGCACTCGCTCGCTGGGACAAGGGCGCTTGCATCGGACGGGCAGCGGCCCTCGTCGGTACGGCGCCAGAGGCGCCAGAAAGGTCCGTTAAAGTGGCAGATTTTTAAGGGGAAAAGCAAGCCCGCGCCGTGCCGTAATGCGACAGGGCCCGGGCTTTTTGTTGATAACCGCCCTTGATGGCGGGGAAGCTTCTGTAATCAGGCCGCCTGATCGTTGATGAGGCGCTTTAGAAGCTCCAGTTCCTGCGCGAGCTTGGTGTCGGCGCCGACCAGATCCTCGATCTTGCGCACGGCATGCAGCACGGTCGTGTGATCGCGTCCGCCGAAACGACGGCCAATTTCCGGCAGCGAGCGCGGCGTCATCATCTTGGCGAGATACATCGCCACCTGACGCGGCTTCACGATGGTGCGGGTACGACGATTCGAGAGCAGATCCTGCTTCGAAACATTGTAATGGCGCGCCACGATGCGCTGGATTTCCTCGATGCGGATGCGCTTCGGCTCGCCTGCGCGGGTCAGGTGACCAAGCAACTCGTCCACGCGGTCGATCGACAGATTCGGCTCGAAAGACTGGCGGAACAGCAACTGGTTGAAAGCGCCTTCCAGCTCGCGGCCCGATCCGGTGACGGTGCGGGCAACATGCGAGAGAATCTCGTCGCCAATAGTGAGGCTTGGATCTTCAATCTGTGCGGCGTTCAGACGGCGGCGCAGCATTTCAACGCGCATGTCGTAGTCGGGTGCTGCCACTTCAAGCGCAACGCCGCCCTGCAGACGCGAACGGACGCGAACGTCGAGCGATTCCAGTTCCGACGGCGCACGGTCAGCGGCAACCACAACCTGCTTGGCGCTGTCGAGCAGCGTGTTCAGAAGATGGCAGAACTCGTGCTGAATGGACTTGCCCTGCAGGAACTGCATGTCGTCGATGACCAGAAGGTCGATGTCGCGCAGCTGTTCCTTGAAGGAAAGCGCATTGTTGTCACGGATTGCGGTCGCAAAGCGCCACATGAAATATTCGGCGGTCAGGTAAACGACGCGGGCCTTTTCCTGACGCTGCAGCGCGGCGGCGGCTATGGCCTGAAGAAGATGCGTCTTGCCGAGACCGACCGAGGCATGAATGAAGAGCGGGTTGAAGCGCACGGCGCTGGAACCGGCTTCCGCAATGGTGCGGGCGGCAGCGAGCGCCACACGATTCGATGCGCCATCGACAAAGCTGTCGAAGGTGTAGCGCGGGTCGAGCGGCGAACCGAGAATCGAGCCGGAAGCAGCCGCCGATTCTGCGACCACGGCAGAGCCGCGCTTGTCGCCGGCATGCTGACCGGCAAAGGACTGGCCGACCGGGAACATCATCTTTTCACGCGGCGCGACGACCGGCTTGGCTTCCGCCGATTCTGCCGCTTCTGCGGGAGCAGCACTGCGCACCACGCGGTTCATGCCGCGCACCACGACTTCGACCTTCAGGATCTGCGCATTTTCTTCCTGCCAGAGTTCGGTCAGGAGTTCGGAATAATGATTGTTGATCCAGGAGCGCAGAAAAGCGGTCGGAACCGACAGACGCACGATGCTCTTGGAAATATCGTCAAGTTTCAACCGGCCGAACCAGCTCGAATAGATTTCGCTGCCCACACGGGCTTTCAGCTTTGCCGTCAGGCGCTCGAAAGCCTCTTCGCTGACTGCAGCGTCCATGGTCGTCAGGCTCTTGTCATTGCCGGTAGCAGAAGATTCATGGATACGGTTCGCATGTGTATCACCCATCGTTGCCGTCGCCTTGCCGCTCGTCATTGCCATCGCTCGCCTGCCTTCAATCCGTACGCGCCATTTTCCGGCGCTTGTCATTTTTTCCAGCTCGTCGTTCCGGATCTATCGTCCTATAAACGCCGGCGGTACTCATTCTTACACTCAGGCCCGCAAAAATCCGGGCCAAACACAAACTCAATCGAACCCGACAGGTCCCAAACCGAAATACTCCTTTCCGGTTACCCGCACACGACTCATACAACTGTTCACCGAAGGCTGATTGCCCGGAACCCCTTCCACGACAACCACTCAATTGCCCGCCATCTGTCCAAAACGACTTTCCGGTTAATGGCCAGTTAATGGCCGGGTCACTGAATGATAAGCAATCGCCTGAAAGAAAGAGGACCTTGGAGACCAGAAAATAGCGCCCGCGGATTGAACAATCCACGCTGACATTCGACAGCAATAAGCGCTAACTCCGGGCCAGTGGCCCACCCCTCTTGATGAACCGACTTTAGCGAAGGGCTGCCGCAAAGAGCAAGCCTGAGATTGCCAGTTTTTTTTCATAAAACCCCTTGCACAGCGCGGTGCGGCAGACAGGGAATCGGACGCCAGCGAATTAACGCCTTTGGATTCAAGGCATTTTCCACATGGTCAAATTAGATGGTCCTGATCTGTTCCGCCTCAAAAATAAATTTTAAAATTCTGCTTGACTCAAACGGCCTTCCGAGTCCGACCCGACCCCTGTGGATAACTCCGTCAGAAATTGCGCAAATGATTGAAATTGCAATTGAAAATTACCCAATCATTGTTTTTGGAAATCTCGGAAACCGGTCTTTTCACATTGAAAAAACTGCGAAAAAATTGCGACCTCTCGTTGCGCAGCAAACTGTCAGAAACCCAGAAAAAAGAAAACCCGGCTAACAATGAGCCGGGTTTCGAAATTTACATATAAAAATAGACAGCAATTAGGCGTTGAGTGCCTTCACGCGCTTGGCAAGACGAGACACCTTGCGAGCAGCAGTGTTCTTGTGCACGACACCCTTGGAGGCTGCGCGCATCAGTTCAGGCTCAGCAGCCTTGAATGCAACTTCAGCTGCCTGCTTGTCGCCGCTCAGGAGAGCATCTTCCAGCTTGCGGATGAACGTGCGAACGCGCGAGCGGCGCGACTTGTTGATTTCGGTGCGGGCAGCGATCTTGCGCACTGCCTTCTTGGCCGAAGGAGTATTGGCCATAAATGCCTCTCTTTTTCTGTCAGCTAGCCAGGGGCTTAAACCGCCGGGCACAAAACCTCTTGGGCAGCCGAAATCCCTTAGAAATCCCGGGAAGGCCGCCGATCCGTGGGCGGGCTTATAGATCAGCTTTGCCCGCACGTCAACGAGGATTCTGTCTCAACCGCCAATCAAAAAGCCGGATTTGCGCACGCGCGCGGGCTTTTTGGCCCTTTCGGCCAGACTTCAGCCGCATCGGGCAGCGTCAAACGCCACCCGATGCGCTGTCGGTCCTAACGATTCTTGAAGCTCGGCGTGCGCTTGTCGATGAAGGCGGCCATGCCTTCCTTCTGGTCTTCGGTTGCAAAAAGCGAATGGAACAGGCGCCGCTCGTAGCGCAATCCTTCGCTCAATGTCATTTCATAGGTGCGGTTGACCGCTTCCTTGGCCATCAGCACCGAGGGCCGTGAGAAGGAGGCGATGCGTTCAGCCGCCTTCAGCGCTTCTTCCAGCAGGACTTCAGGCTCGACGACGCGCGAGACAAGGCCCGAACGCTCTGCTTCTGCCGCGTCCATCATGCGGCCCGTCAGGCACATGTCCATGGCCTTGGACTTGCCCACGAAACGGGTCAGGCGCTGCGAACCGCCCATGCCCGGAATGACGCCGAGTGTAATTTCCGGCTGGCCGAACTTGGCATTGCTGCCCGCAATGATGAAGTCGCACATCATGGCCAGTTCGCAGCCGCCACCCAGCGCATAGCCGGAAACGGCAGCGATGATCGGCTTGCGCGCCCGGTCCACTTTCTGCCAGTCGGCGAACATATCCTGCAGATAGGCATCGACGAAATCGATCGACTGCATTTCCTTGATATCGGCACCCGCCGCAAAGGCTTTTTCGGAGCCGGTCAGCACCACGGCGCCGATCTTGTCATCAGCATCGAAGGTCGCGAGCGCATCCGTCAGATCATTGAGTACGCCCCGATTGAGCGCATTGAGCGCCTGCGGGCGATTGAGGCGGATAAGCCCGACATTGCCGCGCGTCTCGACGATGATCGTTTCATAAGCCATGGAATTCTGCTCCTCCTTCATCAGGCATCGCTATCCGGTTCAGGCCAATAAAGCCAATACCGTAACAGCTTCAATTTCCGGGCGGCAAGGTGGACCGGCCATCCCCGTTTGGCAAGGTCTTATGTCTGGCACGAGGCACAGAAAAAAGTCGAACGTCCCGCCTGGACCGCGCGCTCAACCACGCCATTGCAGGCGGGATTGCGGCATGGCTCCCCTTCCCGCCCGTAGACCGAGAAGGAATGCTGGAAATAGCCGAGCGCCCCGTCGGCCTGGATGTAATCTCGCAGGCTCGACCCGCCCGCCGCAATCGCCTCGGCAATCACTGTGCGGATATCGCCAGCCAGCCGCTCCATGATCGCTGCATCGCCCGCGACGCTCCCGGCTGCGCGCATGGGCGACAGACCGGAACGCCACAGCGCCTCACAGACATAGATGTTGCCGAGACCGGCGATCAGCCGCTGATCGAGAAGTGCCGCCTTGAGCGGCGCGCGCCGTCCCTGAAACAATTCCGCCAATATCGCTCCCGACAGAAGATTGCCGGTCGGTTCGATACCAAGGCCGCTCAGAAAAGGATGCGTGTCGAGCGCGCCTTTTTCCGCAAACAGCATGAAGCCGAAACGGCGCGGATCATTATAAATGATGCGCGCGCCCGAACCACCCGGACGCGACAGATGAAACACCACATGGTCATGAGCGCTATTCTTGGAGCGCTCATGATGGAATGCGCCGGGCGTCTCAGTATCGTCGTCGGCCTCGATGCGAAACGAACCGGACATGCCAAGATGGCTGATGATGGAAAGACCGTCATCAAGATGAAGCGTCAGATATTTCGCGCGGCGCCCGAGCGCCTCGATACGATGCCCCGTCAGACGTTCCACAAAATGCTCCGGGAAAGGAAAGCGCAGATCGGGTCTGTTCTGATCGACTTTGTCGATGGTTGCCCCTTCCATGAAGGGTTGCAAGCCGCGGCGAACGGTTTCTACCTCTGGCAATTCTGGCATGAAAACAAATCCTGAAGGGGGAGCTGGCCTTTCCTTCTATATGTTGGGTTTTGTCCGTATTGCCAAGAGGGAGCCGCGAAAGACGGCTTCAGCACCCCCCGCAGGGAATGGTGTTGGTATAGCGTGGCGCCAGATAATAGGTTTCGCTCATGGGAATGCTGGTCGATATCCAGGAATTCAGCGGCTTGTAGTCAAGCTCCACATCGACCTTGATGAAATAGGCATCGCTTGCGACCAGCGCCTCGGGAAGATCGGCCTGGCTGCCAGCGGTGGCCGCGAAATTTGCGACATTGGCGCGCGACCAGTCAACGGTCACGGAATAGGTGTTCGACGATTGCGCCTTGGTGACTTTCAGGGCCGTTACCCTGATCTTCGGGCTGGTCCTGCGATAAGGCAAAAGCGAGGTGCTACCGATGGCGAACATATCATCGATGTCTGTGGCTTTGACGGATATCTGACGCGTCACCAGATCGGCAAGGCTGCTTGCGGACCGTGACACCTTCTTATTGACGTCAAGACCGTCGGCAAGGTCTGTCGAGCCCAGATAAATCAGAAGCAAAACCGGGACGATCAGCGCGAATTCAACCGCGCCGACCGCGCGCCTGTCGCGGAGAAACGTCTTCAACAACGGGAAGAGTGCTGTTCGCATGGCGATTAGGTCCAGTCCGGGGCAAACCCGATAGTCGTCGTCAGTTTGGAAACGGCTCGTTTTGCCATGTCAGCGTGGAGAATAAAGGCATGGTGCCGCGTTTCGCATCGGCGCTGTCGATCATATAGAGAATGTTTGTCAGAACCGGCCAGCGATAAAGCACGTTGAGCTGGTTGATGGTCGAAGTGCCGTTGGTGCCACTGATGCCGGTGCGCGCAAGATCGCCCTCATCCGTCAGAATGCCGGTGGTCGGGACCGAGGCAAAGCCGGAATATGTTCCGAGATTAAACGTCAGTCCCTCGCAGCCGGTCTTCACCATGAACTGGATCTGATCGCACAGCATGGTCCGGATTCTGGTATCCGTAAGATCGCTACCCCGCACCTGTCCGGTTTGGATCTGGCGCGCCACATTTTGCGTCGCGTTCCACAACACCTGTCGGGCGGTGAAATTCATGCCCGTTTCGATGGTCGAAAAGACGATAAGCAAAAACGGGATGATCAGAAGCGTGAATTCAATAGCAGTGGCGCCGTCGCGCGCCCGGCCAAACAGCCGCAATCGACGGAGTCCGGCTTGCAACCCCAGCCGCCCTTCTCCACGCCTCTCTCGACGGGATCCCCTGAATGCCATGCCCCACCCAAACCTGCCGGTTTAAACCATGGCGTAGCAATACATCGGGACAAGCTGAAAGAGTATTAACGGCGCGTGCGGGATTTTAGCGACGGCTCTATTTATCGTCGCTGGTCTTGGTGGACGCCTTTTCGCAATAGGGCGTGCAGGAGAGAGTCTGCACCTCTGCCTGGCGATAAACGCGCATGGTGCCGCGCGCATTGCTGGAAACGACGAGTTCCCGGTCGATGATCGGTTCGCCCTGCTTATCCATGACGACGATATTGGTAACGCCAAAATCCTTGCCGGTTAGCACGATGGTCTGCGAATCCTGAACCACAGCGTCCGCAATGGCGGGATTGCCGATCACCACTGTGTCGGCGGGGCGGGCCAGACGAAGGATGCGGGCCTGACTGGTTTCGAGCTTGATATATTCTTCCGCATGGGCGGCGTGAATGCCTGCCGAAAACAGCACCATCGCGGCCAAGACCAATGCCTTCCGCAACTTGTTCGAAGAGAAAAACCGACGCGCCACGCTACGACCCCCGTAATATGCCTAGCAAATAATGAAGAGGATTGGTGAAGGAAGCATTAAGCCGCCTGCACCCCATGCGCCAGCGGCGGAGCAATCGATAAGGAAACGCTTCATTAACCCTGATTGTTAAGAGCCCAACAATGCGTGTCGATTATCTTTCAGCCATCCGAACAGAGCGACGGCCAGAGCGGGCAGCCGTTTTCGGAGAGGCGAAGGAGCGTGCAATGCCGACATTGATGACGCGTTTTTTGAAGAACCGGGCCGGTTCCACAGCGATAGAATATGCGCTGATCGGCACGCTGGTTACCATCGCGATCGTCAGCGGCGTGGCGCTCATGGCTGGCAGTGTCGGCGAAAAATTCGATAACGTTGCCACGAGTTTTGAAAAGGTGACGAACGGCCAATAATCTATACTGATTGGGGATCGGGGGGATTTCGATGGTCATAACGGCGTTGATGACGGCGATATTTGTGGCGGCGATGATCACGGCCATGGTCACCGATCTTCTGTCGATGACCATTCGCAACCGGGTTTCGATTGGGCTCGCCGCCGGTTTCATCATCCTCGCCCCGTTTTCCGGTCTTCCGCTTGCTGATTACGGCTGGCATCTGCTGGCGGGCGCGCTGATGCTGTGCATCACCTTCCTGCTCTTCTGCCTGCGCACCATGGGCGGCGGCGATGCAAAAATGATTGCCGCAACCACGTTGTGGTTCGGCTTCACTGCCGGGCTGGCCGATTATGTGATCAAGTTTTCGCTGATTGGCGGCGTTCTGACGCTTCTCATCATTCTCTATCGCCTGATGCCGCGCCCGGCACATGCGGATCGCTATGCCTTTCTGGAACGGCTATCGCGCAAGGATGTGGGGATTCCCTACGGTATTGCCTTGGGCGCAGCCGGTCTATGGAGCTTCCCGCTCTCCCCCATCGGCCAGACCATGCAGTCGATTTTGTTCGCCCCCGCATGATGTTGCACCACTGAATTGCCCGACGAAACTTACATTTCTTAATACGAATAAGATTATATTAACCATAATTACACGATTGCCGGTGCAATTTTGGAACACGTCGTTCGGACGTGGGGACTTGCACGGGGCGCATCATGAAATCAGCTCGTCTGCTCATTCTTGGGGTAGCCGTCATCGCTGCTGGCGGTGCGGGCTATATCGCCATGAATCTGGCGGCACCGCCGCCGGCACCCGTCGTGATTGCGTCCGAAACCCCGCAAATCCAGCTGGAAGACGTGCTGGTCGCCACGGAAAACCTCGGTGTCGGCGCTGAGTTGACCTCGCAGATGCGCTGGCAATCATGGCCAAAGGAAGCGATATCCGACGGCTATATCACCCGTTCCAGCGAACCGGACGCGATCAACCAATTGAATGGCGCAACCGTCCGGCTGCAACTTTTCCCCGGCGAACCCATTCGCAAGGTCAAGCTGATCGGACCGGGGCAGAGCTTTCTCTCCTCGATCCTGCCGCCCGGGATGCGTGCGGTAGCGACCCAGATTAACGCCGAAAGCTCGGCGGGCGGTTTCATCCTGCCCAATGATTTTGTCGATGTCATCATGACCCGTCGCAAGCCGGACAATGCGACCAGCACCTCGGTTGCGCCTTTCACGACAGAGACCGTGCTGCAAAATGTACGCGTGCTCGCCATCGACCAGACGATTCAGGAAGACGAACAGGGCCGCAAGGTCATGGTCGGTCAGACGGCGACATTGGAACTGACGCCTGATCAGGCAGAAATCATCACTGTCGCCCAGCAAATGGCCGACCGGCTGACCCTGTCGCTACGCTCCATGCACGACGCCGAAGATAAGGACATCAAGCAGGCCGACTATCTGGTTTCCTCGCCAACGCGCAGCGGAACCGTCAAGGTCATCAAGTCCGGCAGCATCACAGAAGTAGGACCGCGCTCATGAGACAGGGAAAACGCGTGCGCCCGTATTTTGCCAAATCCGCCCTCATCGCTGCAAGCCTGACGCTCCTGGCGCAACCTTTCTTCGAAGCGCCGGCCATGGCGGCGGGCGGCGTCGTCAAGGTGGGCGCACAGGGTCGCGCCCAGCGTATCGCGCTTGGCCTCAACAAATCACTGGTGCTGGACCTGCCGCAGGACGCCTATGACGTTCTCGTTTCCAACCCGTCCATCGCCGATGCGGTCACGCGCACATCGCGCCGCATCTATCTGTTCGGCAAGCAGGTCGGGCAGACGAACATTTTTGTCTTCGGCCCGAATGGCGAACAGATCGCCTCCATCGATGTCGAAATCGAGCGCGATGTCAGCAGCCTTTCGACACAATTGAAGCGCCTCATTCCGGGTTCCGATATCCGGGTCGAACTCATCAACGACAATGTCGTTCTGACCGGCGCGGTTCAGACCCCGCAGGATTCGGCGCAGGCCGCAAAACTCGCTGGCCTCTTCGTGACGGGTGGCGAGGCGACGACCGGCCAGTTTACAACAACCGCTTCGGCTCCGACCGATGGCGGCGGTGTAGCGATCAACAATCCCGATTGGCAGCGTCGCAGCAGTAAAGTCGTCAATATGCTGACCATCGTCGGCGAAGATCAGGTCACGCTGAAGGTGACGGTGGCCGAAGTCAGCCGCACCGTCATGAAGCAGCTTGGCGTCAATATGCTGGGCCGCGGCACCAGCGACGGCATCACCTATACCGGCATTTCGGAAAGCATTGCGGGCGCAATCGGCAATAATCTTTCCGATACCGGCTTCGGCCTGGCCACCAGCAATTTCTCCGCCTATCTGCGCGCGATGGAAACGGCTGGCGTCATGAAAACGTTAGCTGAACCGACGCTCACCGCCATTTCGGGCGAAAAGGCCGCCTTCAATGTCGGTGGCGAGTATAATGTCATCAACAGCGTCACCTATGATGACGACGGCAAGCGCACCAATCAGTTGGCCAAGATCGAATATGGCATCGGGCTGGAATTCATGCCGGTTGTGCTCGGTCCGGGCCGGATCAGCCTGAAGATCAGAACCTCCGTGTCGGAACCGACAACCGAAGGCTCTGGTACGACCAACAAGGCCGAAGGCGTGGGCGCGAGCCTGCTCTCGCTGCGCAAGCGCGTGGCGGACACCACGGTCGAGCTGCCATCGGGCGGCTCGATGATGATCGGCGGTCTGATCCGCGATGAAGTGCGCCAGTCGGTTTCCGGCTTTCCGGGCCTCACCAAAATTCCCGTCCTCGGCGCGCTGTTCCGCAGCAAAGACTTCATTCGCAACGAATCGGAACTCGTCGTCATCGTAACGCCCTATCTGGCTCGCCCGGTGGCGCGGCAGGCGCTAGCGCGGCCCGACGATAATCTCAATCCGGCCAGCGATGGCGCAGGTTACATTCTCGGCAAGGTCAACCGCGTTTACGGGACGATGGATACCAAGCTGCCGCCCGGCCGTTATAACGGCGTCGTGGGGTACATCTACAAATGAGCGGGGAAACGGGTATGACAATCCGGGGCAACAAGGTTTCCATCAAATCGGCAATGCTGGTTCTGTCGGTCGCGCTTCTCGCCGGTTGCGCCAACAGGCAGCATGTGACCGTCGGCGCGTTGCCCGACGATTACCGCACCAATCATCCCATCACGATTGCCGAGCGCGAACAGGTGATCGACATTCCGGTCGGCAGCGCCGATAGCCGGCTTAACACCATGCAGCGCGGCATCGTGCAGAAGGCCATCGCCAACTATCGCTATAATGGATCGGGCATGGTCTATGTGCTTGTTCCCGCCGGTGCGCCGAACCAGGCGGCCGCCTATCGGCTGAGCACGGAAATTTCCGCAGCGCTGCGCAAAGGCGGCGTCAAGCAGGCCAATATCGCCATCGAAAACTATCCCGTTCCGTCACCGGAGGCTGCAGCGCCGATCCGCATCAGCTATTATGCGATGACGGCGGGCACCACGCCTTGCGGGCGCTGGCCGGACGATATTGCGACAACACCGGAAAACAGGCATTACGCCAATTTCGGCTGCGCATCGCAAAACAATCTCGCGGCACAAGTCGCCAATCCCGCCGATCTTCTCGGACCGCGCGTTTCCTCTCCAATCGATTCCGACCGCACGACAGAACGCCTCAATGGCTCCCAGGGCTATACGAAAATGTCGACTGCGCAGACGGATAATTGGAATGAAATCCGCAGCCAGCAGGCCAATTATTAAGAGGGCGGCCCATGTCAAATATCGCCTTCGAACCGGATAATGGCAGAGAGATTGCCGAACAGCGCGCGCCGATCTTGCTGGAGAATGTGCGGCCGATTCCGCGCATCTCCATCCAGGCTTTTTGTGAAAACGAAAGCGTCGCCATTCCTATCGAGCGCGCCGGGAACGACCGGCGCATGGCCAAGACGCATCTGAAAGTCTCAGGCGGCGGCATCGAAGCCGCAATCGACTTTTATCAGACGGCCTCGACGCCCAATCTGATCATCGTCGAATCGTCGTCGGAACCGAATATTCTGCTCGACGAACTCCAGCGCCTGTCGGAAGTCTGCGATCCCGGCTCCAAGGTGCTCGTCATCGGCCATTCCAACGAGGTGTGGCTCTATCGCGAATTGCTGCGCCGCGGCGTATCGGAATATATCGTCGCCCCCGTTTCGCTGGCCGATGTTCTGGCCATCGTCTCGTCGATCTTTCTCGATCCGGGTGCCGAACCGCTTGGACGTTCCATCGCGGTTATCGGCGCGAAGGGCGGGGTCGGCGCATCGACCATCGCGCATAATGTCGCGTGGTCGATCTCGAACCTGTTCCGGCATGACGTGGTTCTGGCCGATATGGACCTGCCTTTCGGCACGGCCAACATCAATTTCGATCAGGACCCGACACTCGGTATCGCCGACGCCGTGTTTTCGCCTGAACGGGTGGACGAGGTCTATCTCGACCGCCTGCTGGTGCAATATGGCGAACATCTCTCGATTCTCGCCGCACCCTCCAGTCTGGAGCGCACCTTCGATTTTCAGGAAGATGCCTTCTCGGAAATAATAGATGTCGCCCAGCGCAGCTCGCCGCTGGTGGTTCTCGATCTGGCGCATGGCTGGAACGGTTGGACCCGCACCACATTGATGCGGGCGGATGAGGTGGTGATCGTCGCAGCGCCCGATCTCGCCAATCTGCGCAATACGAAGAACCTGCTCGATACGCTGGCGCAGCTGCGCCCGAACGATCTGAAGCCGCATCTGGTGCTCAATCAGGTCGGTGTTCCAAAGCGTCCCGAAATCGCGCTGTCGGATTTTTCCGAGCCACTTGGCATCGACCCGATTGCAGCCATCGAGTTTGAGCCGCAGCTTTTCGGCAATGCCGCCAATACCGGGCGCATGATCGCGGAGACCAGTCCCGACAGCCCGATTTCTGCAACTATTACGCATATTGCGCATGTGCTGACGGGGCGCGCGGATGTCCAGCCGCGCAAGAAGAATGGCATCTCCGGTCTTTTGGGCAAATTCGCGCGCAAGACGAAGTAACGGCGGAAAATCATGTTCGGCAAAAGAGGCAACGAAACAGGAAGCAAACAGGACGGCGGCATTGCGAAAGCAATCGCGCCTCAGCCTGTGCAGCGCACGGAGCCCGTTCAGCCCTCCCGTATGCAGGCCGCCGTTCCAAGCGCTCCAGCCAGACCTGCGCCACCCGCCAGCAGCGGGCGCGAAAAGAACGAAAGCTATTACGACACCAAAGCGCAAGTTTTCTCGGCGCTGATCGACACGATTGACCTGTCGCAGCTTTCGCGCATGGCACCCGATACGGCGCGTGAGGAAATCCGCGATATCGTCAATGATATCATCGCGATCAAGAATTTCGTCATGTCCATTGCCGAGCAGGAAGAGCTGCTCGACGACATTTGCAACGACGTGCTGGGTTACGGTCCGCTGGAGCCGCTGCTCGCCCGCGACGACATTGCCGATATCATGGTCAATGGGTCGCGCCGCACCTATATCGAAGTGGACGGCATGGTGCAGGAAACGGGTATCCGCTTCCGCGATAACCAGCAGCTTCTCAATATCTGCCAGCGCATCGTCAGCCAGGTCGGCAGACGCGTCGACGAATCGAGTCCGATCTGCGATGCGCGCCTGCCGGACGGCTCTCGCGTCAACGTCATCGCATCGCCGCTGTCGCTCGACGGTCCCGCGCTGACCATCCGCAAATTCCGCAAGGACAAGCTGACGCTGGACCAGCTGGTCCGCTTTGGTGCGATCTCCAGCGCAGGTGCGGAACTGTTGCAGATCATCAGTCGCGTGCGCTGCAATGTCATCATTTCCGGCGGTACGGGTTCGGGCAAGACCACGCTGTTGAACTGCCTTACTCGCTATATCGATACGCATGAGCGCATCATCACCTGCGAAGATTCCGCCGAACTGCAATTGCAGCAGCCGCATGTCGTGCGCCTTGAAACCCGCCCGCCCAATCTGGAAGGCGAAGGCGAAGTGACCATGCGCGATCTGGTCAAGAACTGCCTGCGTATGCGCCCGGAACGGATCATCGTCGGCGAAGTGCGCGGGCCGGAAGTATTCGATCTGCTGCAGGCCATGAATACCGGCCATGACGGCTCGATGGGCACGATCCACGCCAACAGCCCGCGCGAGTGTCTCAGCCGTATGGAAGCCATGATCGCCATGGGCGGCTATGTGCTGCCGCAGAAGACCGTGCGCGAAATTCTGGTCAATTCGATTGATATCATCATTCAGGCGGCGCGCCTGCGTGACGGTTCGCGCCGCATCACCCATGTGACGGAAGTGGTGGGTCTGGAAGGCGACGTCATCATCACCCAGGATCTGATGCTTTACGACATCAAGGGCGAGGATGCGTCCGGCCGTATTCTCGGCACGCACAGCTCGACCGGCATTGGCCGCCCGGCCTTCTGGGAGCGCGCGCGCTACTATAATGAAGACAGCCGCCTCGCTTCTATTCTCGACAGTATGGAGAGCGTTGACTGATGACCGCCTCTCCCGTCAGCATTCTGATATTCATTTTACTGGCGGTGGTCGCCTGTGCCGCGCTTGCCTATGTGCTGTTTTACGACCGGCTGGCCAGCAAAGACCCCGCCTCGCGGCGGCTCGAAACCGTGCGCAATTATGCCGAACGCAGTGTCACCCGCAGCGAGCGGGATAAAAACACCGATATCCAAAAACGCCGCAAGCTGTTGCAGGACAATATCAAGGATCTCGAAGCGCGGCAGAAGCAGCGCGAGAAGAACCAGAAATACCCCCCGCTGCGCATCATGCTGACGCAAGCGGGCCTGAGCATCACGCTGCGCCAGTTCTATATTTATTCCGGCATAACGGCTTTTGTCGGCCTCCTGATCGGCTTTATTTTCGGCCTGCCGCTTCTGCTTCTTCCCGGCATTGCCATTGCCTGCTTTTTCGGCCTGCCGCGCTGGTTCGTGCTGCAAAAGCGCAAGCGCCGGCTGAAGAAGTTTCTGGAAGAATTTCCAAACGCGCTCGACGTGATCGTCCGCGCGACCCGGGCGGGTCTGCCGCTCAATGACGGCTTGCGCCTGATCGCCAGCGAGGCGCTGGAGCCGGTGAAGGGCGAGTTCAAAAAAGTCGTTGAAGCCCAGCAGATGGGTCTCTCGATCCCCGAAGCCGTTGGCAAGATGCCCGACAGCATGCCGTGCCCCGAAACCAACTTCTTCGCCATCGTGATCCAGATTCAGGCTCAGGCGGGCGGCAATCTTTCGGAAGCGCTGAATAATCTCTCCAAGGTACTCCGTGATCGCAAGAAGATGAAAGCGAAGGTCGATGCGCTTTCGATGGAAGCAAAGGCATCGGCAGCCATCATCGGCGCGCTGCCCTTTATCGTCATGGTGCTGGTCTATCTGACCAGCCCGCAATATATGACGCTGCTTTTCACCTCATCGACCGGCCATATGCTGCTGGGGATTGCAGCCGTGCTGATGGCGACCGGCATTTTCATCATGAAAAACATGATCAATTTCGATATGTGAGGCGCAGACCATGTTTTCTCTCCTCATCGAAAAACTAAGCGACCCGCTATTTCTGATCGCCATGCTGATCACGATTGCGGTCTTTGCCGCCATCGTTACGGTTTTGATGCCCGTCTTCAGTACCAATGCCTTGAAATCCCGGATGAAATCGGTCGCCACCGAACGCGAGGCGATCCGGACCCGCGAGCGTGCGCGGCTGGCATCGGAAAACGACCGGCGCAACAGCCTGCGGCATCAGCAGAAGCAGGGCATCCGCGATTTCGTGGAAAGGCTCGACCTGAAAAAGGCGCTGGCCGACGAAAAGACGATCGCCGCGCTTAGAACTGCCGGTTTTCGCGGGCAGAACCCGCTCAACATCTTCCTGTTCCTGCGCTTCGTGCTGCCATTCGGCGCGATGACGCTGGCCGCCTTCTACGTTTTCGTGCTCGGCAATCTGCCGGATCATTCGTTCTTCGTTCGACTGCTCGTGTGCATTATCGCCGGTTATGCCGGGTTTTATGCGCCGAACCTCTATGTTTCCAACAAGGCCGCCAAGCGCAAACAGTCGATCCGCCGTGCATGGCCCGATGCTCTGGACCTCATGCTGATCTGCGTTGAATCCGGCATGTCGGTCGAAGCTGCCTTTCGGAAGGTGGCCGACGAAATCGGCATACAGTCGGTGGAGCTGGCGGAAGAACTGATGCTGACCAATGCGGAATTGTCATTCCTGCCCGAGCGGCGTCAGGCCTATGACAATCTTGCCAGCCGCACCGGTGTCGATCAGGTGAAATCGGTTTCGCAGGCGCTGATTCAGGCAGAGCGTTACGGCACGCCCGTGTCGCAGGCGCTCAGAACGTTATCTCAGGAAAGCCGCGATCTGCGCATGCTGGAGGCGGAAAAGAAAGCGGCGGCCCTGCCGCCGAAACTGACCGTGCCGATGATCGTGTTCTTCCTGCCGGTGCTGTTCATCGTCATTCTTGGACCGGCCTTCATCCAGATCGCCGCACAAGGCGGGCTCTTCGGCAGTCACTGAGCTGCCGAAAGCTGAAAGAAATCAGCCCTTCGGCTTGTCCTTGAGCATGTTCCAGGAATTCTGTTGCGCCAGCATGGAGCGCAGATAATCCGTATTGGCCTTGGCCTGCTGCGGCGAAAGCTCCTGTGCGGCAATGGCTTCAGCTTCCTGAAAGCGACCCTGCAAGCCAACCGAAAGCGCCAGATTCTGACGCACGCGGCTGTCCGCCCCGGGCAGAGCGGATGCCTGCCGGAAATAGTTTTCCGCTGACTTGGAATCACCGGCCAGAAGATAGGACATGCCCATATTGGAAAGGATTGACGGCTCGCCCGGCTTGATCTGCAACGCCTTCTGATACATGGCGCGGGCCTGATCGCGATTGCCCATCTGGTCGAGAATGGCGCCTTCAGCGGATACGAGTTTCCAGTCTGGATAGGCCGGGTTCTGTGCGCGGCGGATGGCATCGAGCGCGGTATCGAACTGGCCTGCACCGGCGAGCGCCTTGCCATAGGCTGCAAGCACCTGCTGATCTTTCGGATAAACAATGACCAGCGCGCGCATGACGGCGAGAGCCTGATCGTTGCGCCCCAGCCGGGTCAGAGCGTTGGCATAATTGAGCGCGGTGCCGCGATCCTTCGGATTGCGCTCATATTGAGCGCCCAGACGGTCCGCCATTGCGGCAAGCTGTGCGTCGTTCATGTGATCGAATGTGGCGGCGGTCTCGACGCGTCGTACCGAACCCGTCGTGGTGCGGTCCACCGTGTTGCAGCCGGTGAGCACAAGCGCTGAAAGGATAGAAGCCACGCCAAGGCGGAAACCAGCGCCGCCCATTACCCCGATGTTGAGCATCCCGCCTCCATATGTGGCCGGACATTGCACACCGAATGCCCCGACCCCTCAAGCCCGATTTCCCCTTCATCAATAATCCGTTAACCCTAATGATTGGTTAACAAGCCCGGCATGCACCTGTTTTCAAACGGGTCGAAGCACTCTATCTGTTTTCAAAACTGCCTTGATCAGAAAGAGTGCCATGTCTGTCGAAATCATTGCCCAAAAGTCGGAACAAAGTCGCCCAATCTGGTTTACGAAAAAGGGAAAGCTGGAAGAAAACACGCTTCCGGCCCATTCCATCGCTTGGGCGAAAGCCCATGATTTCGACGGCGACGCGGGCAAGGTTCTGGTTCTGCCGGGACCAGACGGCGCGATCTCCGGCGCGCTGTTCGGCATTGGCGACGGCGTCAAGGGCGCGCAGTCGCAATTGCTCGCCGGCAAACTCGCACGCAGCCTGCCGGAGGGCGACTGGCATTTTGAAAACGCTGGCGACGATGCCGCGCTCGCGGCGCTCGCCTTCCTGATGGGTGGATACAATTTCTCGCGCTACCGCAAGGCCAATGGCAAGACAATCCGCCTTGCTTTGCCGGAGGGCGTCGATGAGGCTGAAACGAAGCGCATCGCCGCTGCGGTGACGCTCACGCGCGATCTCATCAACACGCCAACCAATGACATGGGGCCCGATGCGCTGGAAAAAGCCGCCCGCGACTTGGCCAGCGAACACAAAGCGGAAATCAGCGTCACGCAGGGAACCACGCTTCTGGAACGAAACTTCCCGATGATCCATGCGGTCGGGCGCGCAGGCGCGATTGCGCCGCGTCTGATCGACCTCACATGGGGCGAGGAAAGCCATCCGAAAGTCACGCTGGTTGGCAAGGGTGTCTGCTTCGACACGGGCGGTCTCGACATCAAGCCCGCAAGCGGGATGCTGCTCATGAAAAAGGATATGGGCGGCGCGGCCAATGTGCTCGGCCTTGCCTCTCTCATCATGGGCGCGAAGCTGCCGGTGCGTCTGCGCGTTTTGATCCCGGCGGTCGAGAACTCGATTGCCGGAAATGCCTTCCGACCGGGCGATGTGCTGCAAAGCCGCAAGGGCCTGACCGTCGAAATCGGCAATACCGATGCGGAAGGCAGGCTGGTACTGGCCGATGCTCTGGCGCTGGCCGACGAGGAAGAGCCGGAATTGCTGATCGACATGGCGACCCTGACCGGCGCGGCCCGTGTGGCGCTCGGTCCGGACTTGCCGCCCTTCTTCACCCATGATGACGCATTGGCCGAAGCCATCGCCGCCAAGGCCGAGGAAACAGCCGATCCGCTCTGGCGCATGCCGCTCTGGCAGCCTTATGCGCAGAAACTGTCGTCACGCATTGCCGATATCAACAACGTCACCACCGATGGCTTTGCCGGAGCGGTGACGGCAGCCTTGTTCCTCAGCCGTTTTGTGGAAAAGGCCAAGGCGCACGTGCATTTCGATATTTTCGGCTGGGTGCCGGTGGAAAAGCCAGCTTCGCCCGTCGGTGGTGAAGCGCAGGCAATCCGTGCGCTCTACCGGTTGCTCAAGGAGCGCTACGGTTGACGGTTATTAGAGCGCGTTTCGATCTGATTGGATCAGATCGGCGCTCTAATTGTTTGTTTTAACGCGCATCTTTTCCGAAAACCGTTTCACACTTTTCGGGATGCGCTCTAATCGAAGACTTCGCCCGGATACACACCCCACAGGTCCGACTGCCGGATCCAGCCGCGCACGCCGCTGACATCCATACGACACCACTGGCCCGTGCACTGGCGCACGGTGCCGACGACGCCCGGCTCGATATCGGCAGCGACAGCCGCCGTATCGTTGGCCTCGCGGCGCATGGTGATCATCTTGCCCTTGTCGTTCTTCAACCAGGGCGCAGTGATTGCCGTGCGCTTGCCGGACAGAAGCGACTGGTAGACCCAGCCTTCCGTGCCATCGGCATCGCGGATGCGCCGCCAGTTATCATATTCCTGAATGATCTCGACCGGCAGTCCTGACTTCATGAACAGCCAGGACACCGGATAATCGCGCCCCGGCCCGATGCGCAGATTGACGCGTGCCGGCTTGAGGCTCACGAAGCGGGGCACAGGCAGGCCGCTGGCGCCGGTCGCCGTGCTGGATGCTTCCGTTTCGGCTGCGTTCACACTGATCGGCGCTACCGCGAACAGCAGCGCCAGACAGGCCGCAAAACCCATGAGAAGGCGCTTTACCGATATGCTGTGAGCCAAAAACCTTTGGGGAAGTACTCTATTCACTGCGCCTCTCGCCGTCCTGTTCATTACCCAAGACGGTCATGCCTTCAGCGGAAGCGTAAACAGCAGGAGCTGCCCGGCATCGTGACCGTCTTGTTCATCGGTCCTGTTTTTCTTTGTCTTTGCCCCGCCGCCTTGATAGAGATGAGCAGCCGAAGCAATATCCCATATTGCGCCTTCTTGGTTAAGGAGGTCTCAACATGAAGCTTCAGCATATAAGTTTGCCCGGAAACAGGCTCACAAAACGGGGTGGAGATGTCGAACAAAAAGAAGCCGCTGGTCGTTCTTACGAGAAAACTCCCGGACCCGGTGGAAACCCGAATGCGGGAACTGTTCGACGCGCGTCTCAATATAGACGACCACCGTATGAGCCAGCCGGAAATTATCGCCGCGCTGAAAGAGGCCGATGTTCTGGTGCCGTGCATCACCGATGTGATCGACGCCGCCGCCATTGAACAGGCCGGCCCCAATCTCAAGCTGATCGCCAATTTCGGCAATGGCGTCGACAATATCGATGTCGCAGCCGCCGCAAAGCGCGGCATTACCGTGACCAATACGCCGAATGTTCTGACAGAAGATACAGCCGACATGACGCTGGCGCTGCTTTTGTCGGCACCGCGCCGCCTTGTGGAAGGCGCAAATGTGCTCAATGAGCGCGACGGCAAATGGCCGGGCTGGTCGCCGACCTGGATGCTGGGACGCCGCATCTGGGGCAAGCGCCTCGGCATTGTCGGTATGGGCCGTATCGGAACCGCCGTGGCGCGCCGCGCCAAGGCTTTCGGCCTGTCGATCCATTATCACAATCGCAAGCGCGTCAGCCCGCAGGTCGAGGAAGAGCTGGAAGCGACCTATTGGGACAGCCTCGACCAGATGCTGGCCCGCATGGATATCATCTCGGTCAATTGCCCTTCGACGCCCGCAACCTTTCACCTGCTGTCGGCCCGTCGCCTCGCGCTGATGCAGCCGACGGCCTATCTGGTCAATACGGCGCGCGGTCAGATCATCGATGAAAACGCCTTGATCGAGCTGATCGAGCAGGGCCGGATCGCCGGTGCCGGGCTGGATGTGTTCGAGAACGAACCGGCGGTCAATCCGCGCCTGCTGGCGCTCGCCGAAAAAGGCAAGGTCGTGCTGCTGCCGCATATGGGCTCAGCCACCATCGAAGGCCGCATCGATATGGGCGACAAGGTCATCATCAATATCAAGGCCTTCGTGGATGGGCATCGGACGCCGGATCGGGTGCTGCCCAATCGGATTTAATACGACAGTTGCATTCTTCGTGATGCCGGGCTGCAAAGAGCAATTTTCTGCGCTCCGGTGCTCACGTACCTTGAAGTACGCTCCGCTCCGGTGCTCGCAAATCACTCTTTTCGCCACGGCCTGACGAATTTGCAACCGCCGTACTAAATTCGGCTGTTCGTTTTACCATCGATGAATTTCAGGACCGTATGGGCGTAGAGCCGGGGATTTTCCACCGGCACGCCATGGCCAGAATCGGGCAGGATGATCAGTTCGGCCCCGGGAATCTGGCTGGCGATGAATTCCGTATGTTCCCGGGTAATGGCCGTGTCGTGATCGCCGATCACAATGGCCGTGCGCACCGCGATCTTTGATAGCTCATCGTCGGTATAATTGGGTTCATTCGCCCAGAGCGCGTGGATTTCCTTGTCGATGCTTTCGTAATGGCGAAGCTCGGGGATCGGACGTCCTTCGGCCCGCGCCTCGATATAACCGGTATTGCCCTCCGGCGACACATTGGCGGCCTGCGCGAACAGGCTCTTCAGCCGCTCCGGGTAACGCATGGCAATATCAAGCCCGATAATGCCGCCATCGCTCCAGCCGACCAGATCGACCTTGTCGATCTGCAGAAAATCCAGCAGCGCCACATAATCGTCAGCCATCAAGCCATAGGTGAGCGGCTCACTTGTGCGGGTGGAGCGGCCCTGCCCGCGACTGTCGGCGACGATCACCGTGTGATGACGGGCCAATATCGGCAATTGCGCGTCCCAGACATGCTGGTCGGAGAGACCGCCCGGTATCAGCAGGATCGGCGGACCCTTGCCGACGATCCGGTAATACATCTCGATACCGTTGACCTCGGCAAAGGCGGCAGGCAATGCAGGGATGGTCACGCGCGCTATCCTTTCGGACGAAACAGCGGAAGGGATGAGGACAGCAAGACCAAGCGCCACGGCGATAAAGCCTGCCCCCTGAAATATCCTGTTTCCCTTCATCGGCCCGACCTTTCATGGACCTGTTTAAAGCAGTCGCTACGCAATCATGGTCTGCGGATCAGCGTCGGCAGATCGTAGAGGTAAGCGATGCGCTTGATCGCATCCTGCAACGGTTCCAGCGTCACGGTCATGGTGTGGCCGCTGGCATGGATCAGCATGTCAGGCGCAGCGCAAATCGCGACATGCCCCTTCCAGAACACAAGATCGCCGCGCTGGAGATTGGAATAATCCGCATTCGGCTCCAGAACTGCGCCCAGCGTATTCTGCTGCATGTCGGAATCACGCAGGACCTTGCGGCCCGCCACCCACATGCAAAGCTGCACCAGACCGGAGCAATCGATGCCGAAGCCCGAGGTGCCGCCCCACAGATAGGGCGTGTGCAGCAGCGTTTCCGCCACGCTCACATAATCCGCCGCGTGTTCGCTGATCGGCGCCAGATGGCTTGCAATCATCGCCTCGCCGCTTTCCAGCACCGCATATTGGGTGCCGCGCGTTTCCGCCGAGCCGACGATCCGCACGCGTGAGCCAAGCGACAGCGCCTGCGTATGCGGAAAACGCAAATCTGCGCCGGGATAGATAAAGCTTCGCGGCACGATGACCATATGGGTGGCTTCGCCCTGCGGCTTTTCGATGAACGACGCCGAGACATAGCCCGTATAACCGTCGCGCTCGGCCTGCACCCAGCACCAGCCGTCCATTTCCTCGAAGACGCGCACCGTGTCGCCATAAATGATCTGTGTCTGGGGTCCGCTGTCCGGGCGCGGCTGCGACCGGAGATCAACCACCGGGGCAGTCACCTGCATCTCGGTTCCGGCGATAAAGCGGGGAGCCTCCACCTTTCCGGTCAGTCGCTCATCGGCGAGATCGGCGCGATAGGCATTGAGGCGGCGGTCGAGCGTGGTCACATCGGAACTCATTGGCAGACACTCATAAAGGTAACTCTCTGGCTTTGGCGATCACCAGATCGCCCAGTCGTTCAACATAAAGCGCACCGGCGACTGTTCTCTTCACTAGCACATTTCGCCGGTCTTTTTCATCACGATGACGGGATAGAAGGTCGAGCGCGCCCATCGTATCGAGCGCGCGCGTGATCACCGGCTTTGTCACATCCAGTTTTGCTGCAAGCCCGCGCACCGTATGCGGCGGCGGCTCCAGATAGATTGTCAGAAGAATAGCAGTCTGCCGCGTCGTGAGATCGGGCATCTCGTCGCGCACCTGCCCCAGCGACAGAGTTTTCAATAATGTCAGCGCCTGTATCGGCTTCAACTCGACCGGCATCCGCTATCCTCTACGCCAAGGATTGTTTCGGAACCGTTTTATTCAACCTGCTTTCCATTCTTCTGGCAAGAACTTTATCGCAGCCAACAAAAAAGCGGCCGAAGCCGCTTTTAGAGAAATCCGATGGTTCAAACCGTCACTGCGTCTTGCGACGCAGGCGAACGATGATGTCGACATTGACGATTTCCATGCCTTCCGGTGCGTCGGGCATATTGGCAACCGTCGGCTGACCGCGTTCGCCATGCGGAATATCGAACACGATATTTTCCCCTTCGAGGAAAAAGTGCTGATGGTCCGAAATATTGGTGTCGAAATAGGTCTTGGAGCCTTCCACCGCGATGATGCGGAGCATTCCGGCTTCCGTGAACTGGTGCAGCGTGTTGTAAACGGTGGCAAGCGACACCGGCACATCCGCCATGACAGCCTGTTCGTGGAGGTCTTCAGCGGACAGGTGACGATCACCCTGCGCGAAAATCAGGCTGGCAAGCGCAACGCGCTGGCGCGTCGGACGCAGGCCGCAATCGCGGAGCCGTTCTTCCATAGAGACCGTCGAGTGGGTATGTGAAGACTGCATATTCACCGTTGGTTCCGTTACAAGCTTGTAGCAAATTCGTCAAAGATTGAACGGGCTGTTGCCCATTGCATACTGACATTGATATATGCCGTTGCGAAATAAGTATCAATAGGCTTGGAGTTTGCCCCTTTTTTCGGGAAATTCCGTTGCATATTTTTATGGTCGCTAAGGTTTTGTACGGGAACCAGTCTGTGATAGGGGTGTTCCGACTTGACGACCAGAAAGAGATAGAGCGGTTTGGGCCTTTGCGCTAAAACCGTTCCGAATGACAACCGGGCCGGATTGCTGGCCGATAGTGAATAAACCTCAAGGGAGGCGAAATGGCAGAACAGAAATCAAGCTATGGCTATGAAGAACTTCTCAGCTGCGGACGCGGCGAGCTGTTCGGCCCCGGCAATGCCCAGCTTCCCCTGCCGCCCATGCTCATGGTGCACCGCATCACCGATATTTCCGAAACCGGCGGCGAATTCGGCAAGGGCTATATCCGCGCCGAATACGACGTGCGCCCCGACGACTGGTATTTTCCATGCCATTTTCAGGGCAACCCGATCATGCCGGGCTGCCTCGGTCTGGACGGCATGTGGCAGCTGACCGGCTTCTTCCTTGGCTGGCTCGGCGAACCTGGCCGCGGCATGGCGCTGTCGACCGGCGAAGTGAAGTTTAAGGGCATGGTGCGCCCGCACACCAAGCTTCTCGAATATGGCATCGACTTCAAGCGCGTCATGCGCGGACGCCTCGTGCTCGGCACCGCCGACGGCTGGCTGAAAGCCGATGGCGAAGTGATCTACAGGGCCACCGATCTGCGCGTCGGCCTTTCAAAGGACGGCGACGGACAATAATCGTCTGAACCAACCATCATTCACGGGCGCGACGGCAAAAAATGAACAGTTTTCATGCGGTCGCGCTCAAAACATGCGAAGATCGCACCTATGTAACGGCGACGAGGCAGTCTTGACCCAAGCGGCTGCCGCTCGACGAGCAAGGGTGTAAAGGAGAACGCGATGCGGCGTGTGGTCGTAACGGGTATGGGGATCGTATCCTCGATTGGCAACAACACCGAAGAGGTGACGGCCTCGCTGCGCGAAGCCAAATCCGGCATCTCGCGCGCGGAAGAATATGCCGAACTGGGTTTCCGCTGCCAGGTGCACGGCGCACCGAAAATCGATGTCGAATCCCTCGTGGACCGTCGCGCCATGCGCTTCCACGGTCGCGGCACTGCCTGGAATCACATCGCCATGGATCAGGCGATTGCCGATGCAGGTCTTTCGGAAGACGAAGTCTCCAACGACCGCACCGGCATCATCATGGGTTCGGGCGGCCCTTCGACCCGCACCATCGTCGATTCCGCCGACATAACCCGTGAAAAGGGTCCAAAGCGCGTCGGTCCTTTCGCCGTGCCGAAAGCCATGAGCTCGACGGCATCCGCGACGCTGGCGACCTTCTTTAAGATCAAGGGTATCAATTATTCGATCTCTTCGGCCTGCGCGACATCCAACCATTGCATCGGCAATGCGTTCGAGATGATCCAGTATGGCAAGCAGGACCGCATGTTTGCGGGCGGCTGCGAAGATCTCGACTGGACGCTCTCCGTGCTGTTCGACGCCATGGGCGCGATGGCAACGAAATATAACGACACGCCTGCCACTGCATCGCGCGCCTATGACAAGAACCGCGACGGTTTCGTGATTGCCGGCGGCGCCGGTGTTCTGGTGCTGGAAGACCTCGAAACCGCGCTTGCGCGCGGCGCGAAGATTTATGGCGAAATTGTCGGCTATGGCGCAACGTCCGACGGCTACGACATGGTCGCTCCGTCCGGCGAGGGCGCGATCCGCTGCATGAAGATGGCGCTTTCGACCGTCAAGACCAAGATCGACTACATCAACCCGCACGCAACTTCGACGCCAGCTGGCGACGCGCCGGAAATCGAAGCCATCCGTCAGGTGTTCGGCTCGGGCGACGCCTGCCCGCCGATTGCCGCGACCAAGTCGCTGACCGGCCATTCGCTGGGCGCAACGGGCGTGCAGGAAGCGATCTATTCGCTTTTGATGATGCAGAACAATTTCATTTGCGAAAGCGCGCATATCGAAGAATTGGACCCTGCCTTTGCGGACATGCCGATCGTCCGCAAGCGCATCGATAATGCTCAGCTCAATACCGTGCTCTCCAACTCCTTCGGGTTTGGCGGCACCAATGCGACGCTGGTTTTCCAGCGCTATCAGGGCTGAGGGAGAGGGGAATATGGAAGGTTTGATGCAAGGAAAACGCGGCCTCATCATGGGGGTCGCGAATAATCATTCTCTGGCATGGGGCATCTCGAAGCAACTCGCCGCACAGGGCGCAGAACTGGCTTTCACCTATCAGGGCGATGCGCTGGGCAAGCGCGTGAAGCCGCTGGCCGAACAGGTCGGCTCGGATTTCGTGCTGCCTTGCGATGTTGAAGATATCGAGTCGGTCGACGCGGTTTTTGCCGAGATCGAAAAGAAGTGGGGCAAGCTCGATTTCATCGTTCACGCCATCGGTTTTTCCGACAAGACCGAACTGAAGGGCCGTTACGCAGACGTCACCACGCGCGATAATTTCAGCCGGACCATGGTGATTTCCGCCTACTCCTTCACGGAAATGGCACAGCGCGCCGAAAAGCTCATGAAGGACGGCGGCTCGATCCTGACGCTGACCTATGGCGGCTCGACCCGCACGATCCCGAACTACAATGTCATGGGCGTTGCCAAGGCGGCCCTTGAAGCCATGGTTCGCTATCTGGCTGCCGATTACGGCCCGCAGGGCATCCGCGTCAACGCCATTTCAGCAGGCCCGGTGCGCACGCTGGCCGGTGCAGGCATCGGCGATGCGCGCGCGATCTTCAGCTATCAGCGCCGCAATTCACCGCTGCGCCGCACGGTCGATATCGACGATGTCGGCAAATCGGCTGTCTATCTCCTGTCCGACCTGTCGAGCGGCGTGACCGGCGAAATCCACTATGTTGATTCCGGCTACAACATCGTTTCGATGCCGACGCTGGAGGAGCTGAAAAGCTCTGACGCCGAACGCGGCGAATAAGCGTTCCAGAATTACAAAAGCCGCCCTTCGGGGCGGCTTTTTTATTTCACTTCTTCGCATCGAAGATTTTGAAACCTTCCGCTTCTTCCAGTGTCGTCACCGACTTGAACAGGCCCTTGAGCATGACCTCATAGGGCAGCTGCCGGTTGGCGACCATCAGAAGACGACCGCCGGGTTTGAGGCGTGACGCCGCAGCCGCGATAAAGCTCTGGCCAAGCGAAACATCCGTCACGCGCCCTTCGTGAAAGGGCGGGTTCATGATGACCGTGTCGTAAATGCCGGTCACCTTCTCGCTGGTAATGTCGAACCAGTTGAAGGAAATCGGCACCGACGCCCCCAGACGCTCCAGATTGCCGCGCGCGGCCTCCAGCGCCTCGTAATCGGCTTCAAACAGATCGATGGACTTGATGCGGTCGGCATATTTCAGGCTTTGCGCTGCAAGATAACCCCAGCCCGCGCCAAAATCTGCGACAGTGCCGAACACGATCTTTTCCATATGCGGCACCAGCAGCGCCGATCCCTTGTCGATCACGCCATGTGAGAACATGCCCGGCTCGGTGCGGAACACATCATCGATTGCGCTTTCCAGCGGACGCAGCGCAGCGATGAAATCATCGTCCAGATCGGCGGGGCGCTGAAGCCAGAAGGCCACCGCATGGTTCTTGGACAGGCGGTCGCTGATTTCAGCGATATTGCCAACCCATTTGCGGAAACTGTCGACGCCTAGCTTCTTGTCACCACAGACGACGATCCACCCGCCGGGCTGAACGCGCGCCAGAAGCTCGGAGAACCACGCCTCGTTGCGTCCACGGTGTTTTCCGAGCAGGAGTAGCCCGCCGTCAAAACGGCTCTCTGCGGCCAATCTGGGCTCTGCGCGAAAGCCTTCCTTGCTGAGCGCCAGAAAATCGGGACGCCATGGCTGCAGACAGGTCAGAACCTGTTTCCATTCGGGATCGAGAAGCCGGTCAGCGGAAAGGCCGCAGGCGAGGAAGGATTGCCCATCTTCGGGCATATCGAGAATGCCCTGTTCGAAGGGCAGAAAAAGTGTTTTCTGTGCCGGTGTCATCATGATCGTTCTTTACCCCGCAAGATCGCATCCGAAAAGTCCGCACGACCCCTATGGTTCCCTGGAAACAACAAAAAAGCGCGCCCGAGGGCGCGCTTTCCGATTTCACAAGCGATGCAGAGCTTATTCAGCGTCTGCTTCCGCCTTCTTTTCCTGGGCAACTTCCTTGCCGGTTTCCTGATCGACGACCTTCATCGACAGGCGAACCTTGCCGCGTTCGTCGAAGCCCATCAGCTTGACCCAGACCTTCTGGCCTTCCTTGACCACATCGGTGGTCTTGGCAACGCGGTCGGAAGCGAGCTGCGAGATGTGAACCAGACCGTCACGCGGGCCGAAGAAGTTCACGAAAGCGCCGAAGTCAGCGGTCTTGACGACCGTGCCTTCGTAGATTTCGCCGACTTCCGGCTCGGCAACAATCGAGTGAATCCACTTCTTGGCGGCTTCGATTTCCTTGCCGTTCGACGATGCGATCTTCACCGTGCCGTCGTCTTCGATGTTGATCTTGGCGCCGGTCTTTTCCACGATTTCGCGGATGACCTTGCCGCCCGAACCGATAACATCACGGATCTTGTCGGTCGGGATGTTCATCACTTCGATGCGCGGAGCGAATTCGCCGAGTTCTTCACGCGACGTGGACAGAGCCTTCGACATTTCTCCGAGGATGTGAACGCGACCGCCCTTGGCCTGTTCCAGAGCGACCTTCATGATCTCTTCGGTGATACCGTCGATCTTGATGTCCATCTGCAGCGAGGTGATGCCGTTTTCCGTACCGGCAACCTTGAAGTCCATGTCGCCGAGGTGATCTTCGTCACCGAGAATGTCGGAGAGAACGGCGAAGCGTTCGCCTTCCTTGATGAGGCCCATGGCGATACCGGCCACCGGACGGGCAAGCGGAACGCCTGCGTCCATCAGAGCCAGCGACGTGCCGCAAACCGTTGCCATCGAGGACGAACCGTTGGATTCGGTGATCTCCGAAACAGCGCGGATCGTGTACGGGAACTGCTCGGCGGCAGGCAGCATCGGATGGATAGCGCGCCATGCGAGCTTGCCATGACCGATTTCGCGACGGCCCGGCGAACCCATGCGACCGGTTTCACCAACCGAATAGGGCGGGAAGTTGTAGTGCAGCATGAAAGGCTGCTTGTAGGTGCCGGTCAGGGCGTCGATCATCTGTTCGTCTTCGCCGGTGCCGAGCGTGGCGACAACGATAGCCTGCGTTTCACCGCGGGTGAACAGAGCCGAACCGTGGGTGCGCGGCAGAAGGCCGACTTCCGAAACGATCGGACGAACGGTCGAAAGATCGCGACCGTCGATGCGGGTGCCGGTATCGAGAATGTTCCAGCGAACAATCTTGGCCTGCAGATGCTTGAAAATGGTCGCGAACTGTTCCGGCGACATTTCCGTTTCTTCCACGCCTTCCGGGAAGAAATGCGCCTTCGCCTTTGCCTTGGCGGCATCAACGGCGGCGTAACGGGCCTGCTTTTCAGTGATCTTGTAAGCGTCGCGCAGGTCGTTTTCGACAACGGCCAGCATCTTGGCTTCGAGGGCCGAGAGATCTTCCGGCTGGAAGTCGCGCGGTTCCTTGGCAGCAACTTCAGCAAGCTTGATGATTGCTTCGATGACCGGCTGGAAGCCCTTCTGGCCGAACACGACGGCGCCGAGCATGACTTCTTCGGAAAGTTCCTGTGCTTCGGATTCAACCATCAGCACGGCTTCCGACGTACCGGCGACAACCAGATCGAGCTTCGATTCCGGCATTTCGTCGATATTCGGGTTCAGAACATATTCGCCATTGATGTAGCCGACGCGCGCGCCGCCGATCGGGCCCATGAAAGGCACGCCCGAAATGGTGAGCGCGGCGGAAGCGGCAACCATCGACAGAACGTCCGGATCGTTTTCCAGATCGTGCTGGACGACAGTGATGACAACCTGCGTGTCGTTCTTGTAGCCGTCAACGAAGAGGGGACGGATCGGACGGTCGATCAGGCGCGAAACGAGGGTTTCGTTTTCGCTCGGACGGCCTTCACGCTTGAAGTAACCGCCGGGGATCTTGCCGGCAGCATAGGTCTTTTCCTGATAATTGACCGTCAGCGGGAAGAAATCCTGGCCCGGCTTCGGTTCCTTGGCAGAAACGACAGTCGCCAGAACGACGGTTTCACCATAGGTTGCGAGAACTGCGCCGTCAGCCTGACGGGCGATCTTGCCGGTTTCGAGCGTGAGCGGACGACCGCCCCATTCGATTTCCACTTTGTGGGTATTGAACATATCTTGTCCTCATAGGGAGACGCCGCGCAAGGCGCTAAGGCATCTCCGTGGTTGGCGGACACGCCACGGGCAAGACAACGGGAAGCTCAGCCTGATAGTATGATCTTGTCCGAAAACCGGTTCCCACTTTTCGGGATCATACTTTTCCGGGGTATTCTCTCATCCGAAAAGTCTGCAACTTTTCGGGATATACCCGCCGAACTACCTGCAATCCTGCCCCATGACTGGTCCATGTCATGAGCCTTTTCGGCTCTCGGGCAACCCGATCCGGGCTTGTTGGTCCGGGGCGGGAAATAAGGGCACATGCCCTATTCTTCGCATTATCCGACGCAAACCGCTTCGCGCCTTTGCTGGACATGCTTTCAAAATCAAACGGGCGACGTTCAGCACGTCGCCCGATTTACCGTTAACGGCGCAGGCCGAGACGGCTGATCAGCGCCTGGTAGCGCGCTGCGTCCACGCCCTTGACATAGTCAAGAAGACGGCGGCGCTGCGAAACCAGCTTCAGAAGGCCGCGACGCGAATGATTGTCATTCTTGTGGCCCTTGAAGTGTTCGGTGAGGTTGGCGATACGCTCGGAAAGAACGGCAACCTGAACTTCAGGAGAACCGGTGTCGCCTTCCTTGGTGGCGTATTCCTTGATAAGTGCTTGCTTGCGCTCAGCAGTAATCGACATCGTACACCCTTTCTTGATGAGAGGAAAAACAGACGCCCAGGCCGGGATGTCGTCCAGCGCGGGCCAAGTTACACGATCTGATCTGCATTTCTGCGGGATCGCTGTTGGGGCATATAGTGCAAAAACGGCAAGAATACCAGCATCAAATATGCCCCAGCAATTGCCAGAACTTTCTAGGTAGCCGTGAAAACCCGCTTCGGCTTGAACTGACCATGCTCGATATAGCCGATGGCGAGCAGTTTTCCGCGCGCCGTGACACAGGCTTCATCGGCTTCCAGCGGGGCGTCGCGGCCCCGCAGGATAACCGGGTTGCCAAGACGAACACGCTGCGCCTGATCGTCGGTCAGCGGCACCTGCGGCAGGCAGTCAAGCGCTGCGCCCGTATCGATCACCAGCGCATCGAGGCCGGAAAAATCGCGGCGCGGCGCAGGTTCGACCCCATTGCCATCCTCGTCCTTCGGCGGCAGCGGCGGCCAGACGGCTTCCAGTTCCGAAAGCGTGACAAAGTCTTCTTCCGTAAATGGCGCGACCTCGATGCGGCGCAGGTCAGAAATATGACCGAAGCAGCCAAGATCGCGGCCCATGTCGCGCGCCAGCGAGCGCACATAGGTGCCCTTGGAGCACTCCACTTCAAACGAGGTGCGGTTATCGTCGTGGAATTCGACGATCTCCAGACGGTCAATCTCGACTTCACGCGCCGGAATCTCAACCGTTTCGCCTTCACGGGCCAGATCATAGGCGCGCTCGCCGTCGATCTTGATGGCCGAGAACTGCGGCGGGATCTGCGAGATGACGCCGGTATAGTTCGGCAGCAGGGCCTCGACCTCTGCCCGCGACGGGCGCTTGTCGGAGGTTCTGGTGGGCTGGCCTTCCAGATCGTCGGTCGAGCGTTCTTCGCCCCAGGTCACCGTGAAACGATAGACCTTGGTTCCGTCCATGACATAAGGCACGGTCTTAGTGGCTTCACCCAGAGCAATGGGCAGCATGCCGGATGCGAGCGGGTCGAGCGTACCGGCGTGACCGGCCTTCTCGGCGTTGAACAGCCACTTGATCTTCGAGACCGCTTCGGTCGATCCCATACCTTTCGGCTTGTCGAAAATGACCCAACCGGAAACCGGACGGCCTTTTTTCTTACCCCGTCTTGCCATGCTTTATTCGTCTCCATTGCGGGAGGTTTCATCCTCGCCGTCTTCATCGTCATGCGAAAGATCGCGCGCCACTTCCGGCGAACGCAGGAGGGCGTCGATCTTCGAAAAATTGTCGAAACTCGTGTCGGAGCGAAAGCGGAACTCCGGCATGTATTTCATCTGGCCAAGGACCGGCGCCATGCGTCCGCGAATGAATTTCGCGTTTGCGGCCAATGCCTTGACGATTGCTTGCGGATCAACATTGCCAAGTGGCATGATGAAACAGGTGGCGATCTTCAGATCGGGCGACATGCGCACTTCCGAAACGGAAATGACGGTGCGCTCGAGCAGATCGTCACGGATTTCACCGCGCTGCAGCAATTGCGCCAATGCATGACGCACCTGTTCGCCAACGCGAAGCTGGCGCTGGGAAAGGCCGCCTGAGCCTTTCGGGTCCGGAGAACGTGCCATAGCTATATCCTCGATAAACAGCCACCAACCGGTATTCAGCCCCGTAGGCTGTCCGACAACATGACTTTAAAATTATGGGCGTAACTTACCACAATTCAGATGGGAGTCAGACCCTCGGAACCGGGCAATGAAAAAGCCGGACCGTCCCTAGCGGACGGTCCGGCCAAAGCTATTAGAGCGTGCGCGAAACGTGTTCGACGCGGAACGCTTCGATCGTGTCGCCTGCGCGAATGTCGTCATAGTTTTCGAACGCCATACCGCATTCCTGGCCCATCGGCACTTCCTGCACTTCGTCCTTGAAGCGCTTGAGCGTCTTGAGCTTGCCTTCGTGGATGACCACGTTGTCGCGAATGAGGCGAACGCCTGCACCGCGTTCAACCTTTCCGTCAACAACCCGGCAACCGGCAACCTTACCGACCTTGGTGATGTTGAAGACTTCGAGAATCTCAGCATTACCCAGGAAGGTTTCGCGGCGTTCTGGCGACAGGAGGCCCGACATCGCTGCCTTCACATCATCGATCAGATCGTAGATGATGTTGTAGTAGCGAATTTCGATACCCTGCTGTTCGGCGGCGTCGCGTGCCTGCTTGTTGGCGCGAACGTTGAAGCCGATGATCGCAGCATTGGAGGCTTCGGCCAGCGACACGTCGCTTTCCGTGATACCACCAGCGCCCGAATGGACGATGCGTGCGCGCACTTCGTCGGTGCCGAGCTTGTCGAGAGCCGAAATAATTGCTTCGACCGAACCCTGCACGTCACCCTTGATGACAAGCGGGAATTCCTTCAGGCCATTCACCTGAAGCTGGCTCATCATCTGTTCGAGCGAACCGCGTGCGCCGGACTGGCGTGCAACAGCCTTGTCGCGGGCCAGACGTTGACGATATTCGGCGATTTCACGCGCCTTGGCCTCATTGGCGACCACGGCAAAGCGGTCGCCCGCCTGCGGCGTGCCCTGAAGGCCCAGAACCTCAACCGGCATAGCAGGACCGGCTTCCTTCACATGCTCGCCATGGTCGTTGACCAGTGCGCGCACGCGGCCCCATTCGCTTCCGGCGACGAGAATGTCACCGGGATGCAGCGTACCGGTCTGAACCAGAACGGTTGCGACCGAACCACGGCCACGATCAAGCTGGGCTTCAACGACAACACCTTCGGCAGTACGCTTCGGATCCGCCTTGAGATCAAGGATTTCAGCCTGCAGCAGAACTGCTTCGAGCAGCTTGTCGAGGTTGATCTTGTTCTTGGCCGACACCTCCACGTCGAGCACTTCACCGCCCATGGATTCCACGAAGACATCGTGTTGCAACAGGGCAGTGCGAACCTTCTGCGGATCGGCAGTTGGCTTGTCGATCTTGTTGATCGCCACAATGATCGGAACACCGGCTGCCTTGGCATGGTTGATCGATTCAATCGTCTGCGGCATCACGCTGTCATCGGCAGCCACCACGAGAATGGCAATGTCAGTCGCCTGCGCGCCGCGGGCACGCATTGCGGTAAACGCAGCGTGGCCCGGCGTATCGATGAAGGTGATCTTCTGGCCGTTCTGTTCGACCTGATAAGCACCGATATGCTGGGTGATGCCACCGGCTTCGCCCGACACCACATTGGCGTGACGGATTGCATCGAGCAGCGAGGTCTTGCCGTGATCGACGTGACCCATGATGGTCACGACCGGAGGACGGGAAACCAGTGCTGCCTCGTTGTCGGCAACGTTGAAGATACCTTCTTCGACGTCCGATTCTGCAACGCGCTTGACGGTGTGGCCAAATTCTTCAGCAATGAGCTGCGCCATATCGGCGTCGATCACGTCGCCCGGCTTCATCATCTGCCCCTGCTTCATCAGGTATTTGATGATGTCGACCGAACGCTCGGTCATGCGCTGTGCGAGTTCCTGAAGCGTAATGGTTTCAGGCACGGTCACTTCGCGAGAGATCTTCTCGCGGGTTTCCTGCATCTGCGAACGCTTGAACTTTTCCTGACGGCGACGCATGGCCGACAGCGAACGCGAACGACCTTCGTCTTCCAGATTGCTGGAGATCGTCAGCTTGCCGCGACGGCGATCGTCTTCCGTCTTGACCACCTTCGGTGCGCGCACTTCCGGCTTGGCCGGTGTGCCACGACGGGCCGCCATCGGGCTGCCGCCACGACGATCATCGTCATCGCCGGACTGGCCCGCCTTGCGAAGCTGGCTCTGCGGGAGCGGCTTGCCCGGTCCGGGAGCGGCTTCTGCCAGAGAAGGCACTGGACGCGGCGCACCCGACTGCGGACGATTGCCCTGCGGACGGCCAGCATGCTGCGGGCGGTTGCCCTGCGGCGCGCCACGCGAATCGTCGCGACGCTCGGTGCGCTGTTCGCCGCGTGCTTCCGGCTGCGGAACGCGCTTGGCCGCTTCTTCCTCAGCCTTGCGACGGGCTTCAGCCTCGGCCTTGACGCGTGCTTCTTCCTCAGCCTGACGGCGTGCGGATTCTTCACGTTCCTTGGCGCGGCGTGCATCTTCTTCGGCGCGACGCTTGGCGTCTTCGACGGCACGCGCGCGTTCTTCGACTTCACGCACCTGCGCTTCTTCAAGCGCGCGGCGGCGTGCGTCCATTTCGGAGCGCGAGAGCGTGTTCAGCACCATGCCGGAGCGATCGGTCGGGCGCGGACGCGGAGCCTGCTGGTTGGGACGCTGCTGCACAGGCCGCTGCTGTTGCTGCGCAACATGCGGCTTTGAAACCGGGGCTGCGGCAGCAGGCGCTGCAGGCGCCTTCGGCTGAGCAGCAGGCGCAGCGGAGGCCGCGGCAGGCTTTGGAGCCGCCGCTTCCGCTTCCGGCTTGTCGTCCGGGCGCGAGAACTTGCGCTTCTTGGTTTCAACGACGACAGCCTTGGTGCGGCCGTGGCTGAAATTCTGGCGCACGGTGCTCTGCTCGACGCCCGGCCGCTTCATGGTCAGGGTCTTCTTGGGGGTGACGCCCAGCGTCTTGTCGTCGTTTGTGTTATCGCTCATTACGTTCCGTTTCCTTCGCGGCTCCGGCCGCTCTACTCGAGCATTATCCAACGCGACCTGGTCGGGTTGGATAATGCTCCAGTCATCCACTTCCTCGCATAATCCAGTATGAGGCCTGCCAGCCTCCGGGATCATGCTCTAATGCGAGTCCGTCGCGCTTTCACCGCGATAGCGATGCAGCAATTGCGCCCGCTTTACGAACCCGACAGCCGCCTTTCCTTCAAGCACGGCTGCATGTATCACATTTCCGCCCCCAAATGCCAAATCCATTTCTTCTCCCGTAAAAAGGGTGAAGGCGGGGATTTCGGGGCCATCAAGATGCACCACGGCGCGCCTTGCCTGATCGAGCTTGCGCACACCATCGGCTGCGGCTTCCGTCGCATGCAGCACCATGGCGGCGGCACCCGTGCGGATCGCCTGATCCACCTTGGTCGAACCCGTCACCACGGCACCAGCCTTGCGGGCCAAGGCCAGACTGCCCAGAGCGGATTTCGTCAGCAGCTGGTCCACCAGCGCGCCAAGATCTGCCTGCGGCGTCACGTCTTCCTTCAGCGCCCGCGCAAAAAGCTTGCGCTTGATCGCTTCATCCACCAGACGGCGCTCGGCCTTGACCCAGCACCCCCTGCCTGGCAGGTTTCTTTTCAAGTCCGGCACCACGGAACCGTCTGGCCCTGCCACAAAGCGGATCATGTCATCGGCAGAACCGCTTTCGCGCGTGACGATACAGGTTCTGTCATTCATATCCGGCTCCACGCAAACTCCCGCTCTGCCATATACGGACTTGTACTCAACTTCAAAACTGGCAACGCTTCCGCCGCTTTGTTCTCAAATCAGGCGGTTTGTAACCTCACCCGACATATCAAACGCAACGCGTGGCGCTGTACCAGAGCCGGGGCCTCGCCACAACCCGAAACGTCGCGGAAAGCCCACTGAAACCCGATCAGCCTTACCGAAACCGGCAAATGAGACCCATTTCTGGCATCACATCAATTGTTGGAGCGGTTTCAATTTCATTGAGCCGCTCCATTTTTTGTCTTTCCGCATCGCCGGGCGCAAAACCGCTTCGCACTTTTGCTGGAGATGCTCGAGGCCGCATAGCTTACGCCTGAATTGCTTCAGACGTAAGAACCCATGCGGCCCCAGAACTTTTCAGCGCTTCTTACGAAGCAGCTTCTTCTTCACCGGCTTCAGCCTCGACTTCCGCTTCGGCTTCTTCCTGAGCGGCTGCTGCCAGCTCTTCTTCCGTGATCCAGCCAGCCTTGAGGCGGGCAGTCAGGATCATCTGTTCGGCATCGACGCGCGAAACATCGAAGGACGAGAGAATGCCGCTATGAGCGACAGTGTCGCCATCCTTGCGCTCACGCCAGCCGACGAGATCGTCAACAGCGTAACCGGCAAAGTCTTCGATCGACTTCACGCCGTCTTCACCGACAGCAACCAGCATGGCGGTGGTGAGGTTCGGCAATTCACGCAGTTCGTCTTCGACGCCCAGCTCCTTGCGGCGCGCATCCAGTTCACCTTCGAGGCGATCCAGATATTCACGGGCGCGCTGCTGGATTTCAGAAGCCGTATCGTCATCGAAACCGTCGATGGACGCGATTTCACCCGGCTCGACATAAGCCAGTTCTTCAATCGAGGCGAAGCCTTCGGAGGCCAGAACCTGACCGACCATTTCGTCGACGTCGAGGGCTTCCATGAACAGGTTCGAACGCTCGGTGAATTCCTTCTGACGACGTTCGGACTCTTCGTCCTCCGTCAGAATGTCGATGTCCCAACCGGTGAGCTGCGATGCGAGGCGGACATTCTGGCCGCGACGACCGATCGCAAGTGATAGTTGGTCATTCGGGACGACAACTTCAATACGTTCCGCATCTTCATCGAGAACAACCTTGGCAACTTCAGCAGGCTGAAGCGCGTTGACGATGAAGGAAGCCGCATCAGGCGACCACGGAATGATGTCGATCTTTTCGCCCTGAAGTTCAGCCACAACGGCCTGAACACGCGAACCGCGCATACCAACGCAGGCGCCGACCGGGTCGATGGACGCATCGCGCGAAACCACGGCGATCTTGGCGCGCGAACCCGGATCACGGGCGACGGACTTGATCTCGATGATGCCATCATAAATTTCCGGCACTTCCATGGTGAAGAGCTTCGCCATGAACTGCGGATGGGTGCGCGACAGGAAAATCTGCGGGCCACGCTGTTCGCGACGCACGTCGTAAACATAGGCGCGGATACGGTCGCCATAGCGGAAAGCTTCGCGCGGGATCAGTTCATCACGGCGTACGATGGCTTCGCCACGGCCCAGATCCACGATCACATTGCCATATTCGACGCGCTTCACGGTGCCGTTAACGATTTCGCCAACGCGGTCCTTATATTCGTCAAACTGGCGGTCGCGCTCGGCTTCGCGCACTTTCTGCACGATGACCTGCTTGGCGGATTGGGCAGCGATACGACCGAAATCCATCGGCGGCAGCTGGTCGGCGATGAAGTCGCCGATCTGCGCATCCGGGTTGCGGTCACGTGCGGTGAACAGCGAAATCTGCGTGGCGTAGTCTTCGACATTCTCGACCACTTCGAGCAGACGCTGAAGCTTGATCTCGCCGGACTTCGCATTGATGTCGGCGCGGATATTGCTTTCCTGACCGTAACGCGAACGCGCTGCCTTCTGGATCGCATCGGCCATGGCCGCAAGAACGATCTCGCGGTCAATCGACTTCTCGCGTGCGACCGCATCGGCGATCTGCAGAAGTTCCAGCCTGTTAGCACTGACTGCCATAGGTCTCTCCTTGGTGTCGCACCCGGCTTCTCCTTGCGCCGAATGCCTGAAACTTGTTTCGTCGGCTTATTTCTCGTCAGCCGTATCTTCTGTCGCCGCCTCTTCCGGCGCATCACCCAGATCATCTCCGGGGATGCGGCCTTCGCGAAGGGCCTTGTCCTTGCGCAGCGCATCACGGATTAGATCGTCGGTCAGAACCAGACGCGCATCCGAAATCACGTCGAAGGGAATGCGCACGACCGGTTCATTGCCGTAAGACACCTGATCGCTTTCGATCACCACGGTCTCGGCATCGCCCAGCACGATACGACCGCGGAATTTCTTGCGGCCTTCATGTATGATGGAAGTTTCCACCTTGGCGATATGGCCTGCCCAGTCGGCGAAATCCGACTTGCGCACCAGCGGACGATCAATGCCCGGCGACGAGATTTCCAGATGATACTTGCCGCTGATCGGGTCCTCGACATCGAGCACCGGCGCGACCGTGCGGCTGACCAGCTCGCAATCGTCGACGGTCATCGTGCCGTCGGGACGCTCGGCCATGATCTGCAAGGTCTGGCCATTGAGACCGGATAGCCGCACGCGCACAAGACGAAAGCCTAGCGTATTGAGCACCGGCTCAACAATGCCTGCCACTTTCGCGTCGATGCCCGTTTCGCGAATGATGCGCTCATCCGCAGCCACTTCCGGCGTCTCTGCTTCGTTTGCCTGAACCTGTTCCGTCAACTCTAAACCTCTCGAAGGGGTCGAAAAACCTCTATTTCTCAGCTCCAAGTAACAAAAAAGAGCGGGACCGGACGGACCCACTCTTGTTCGTTCGACCAAGAATTTGAGAGATATATACCAGCGGAAGCGGATTTTTTCAAGTCCCGCTTCGGTCATGAAATTCAACGTCGGATAAATGTCAGATAGGCAGCCTTGCGGCCCTCACGGAAGGCCTTTGCCTCATAGCGCGTTCCGGGCCAGCCCTCATAGGCCTCGTTCCAGTCCGACGGCCCTTCCGCCTGCCAGTCGAAAGCATCGTGACGACGACAATGCTGCAGCGTCCAGTTCACATAATGTTCGATATCCGAAGCGAAACGGAATTTTGCACCGGGTTTCAAAACGCGGGCAAAGCGATCCAGATTGGCGTCGCTGACAAAACGGCGCTTCCAGTGACGGCGCTTGTGCCACGGATCGGGATAGAACAGGTCGATACCGGATAGCGATGCATCGGGCAGCCAGTCGAGAACCGCCGTCGCGTCCTCATCGTAAAGCCGCATATTGGGGCGCGGCTCCTGATCGAGCGCCGCCAGCATCTTGGCCATGCCATTGACGAAAGGCTCGACGCCGATGAAACCCGTCTGCGGATAGCGGCCCGTTTCATGATGGAGATGTTCGCCGCCGCCAAAGCCGATTTCCATGCGCACGGCATCAACCGCCACGGGGAACAGCGCGCGCAGGTCCTCCGGCGCAGGCTTGGCAAGGTCGAGCTTCAGCTCGGGCAGAAGGTCCTCGAACAGGTTCCGCTGATGGCTGCGCAACGGCTTGCCGTGACGACGGCCAAAAAAGTTTCCGGCACCGCGCAGAGGATGGGTTTCTTCGGTCATGTTTTATCCGTCGGCCTGCAAATGCAGTTTAACAACACAAACAAAGAGCGCGATTTGAAATCGCGCTCTCTGAATTCTGCCCGGACACATAACGCCTAGCGCTCTGTGATGCAACTTTTGCTCTCGCCGCTCTGCCATTTAAAGCCTGAATCAAAAAGCGGCATGTGTGTGCGAAAATGGTGATTTTCGAGTACCGGAGCGGAGCGTACTTAAGGTACGTGAGCACCGGAAGCCTCGCATAATCCCGAAAAGTTGCAGACTTTTCGGTTCAGATTATGCGAATGCTAATCTCAAATTGCCATTTGCAGCCACACAGGGCACTTTTGGAACAGGCTTTAAGCGACGGATGCCTTCAAAGCCTTCGTAAGATCGGTCTTCTCCCAGGAGAAGGAACCGTCACGGCCCGGCTTGCGGCCGAAATGACCGTAAGACGAGGTCTTGGCATAGATCGGCTTGTTGAGGTCGAGATGCTTGCGGATACCCGTCGGCGACAGGTCCATCACTTCACGGAGCGCTTCTTCAACAGCGGCTTCCGCAACCTTGCCTGTGCCATGCAGATCGACATAGACCGACAGCGGCTGTGCAACGCCGATGGCGTAGGAAAGCTGGATCGTGCAGCGGTCGGCAAGATTGGCCGCCACGACATTCTTGGCCAGATAACGCGCAGCATAAGCAGCCGAACGGTCAACCTTGGTCGTGTCCTTGCCGGAGAATGCGCCGCCGCCATGCGGAGCCGCACCGCCGTAAGTGTCGACGATGATCTTGCGGCCGGTCAGGCCAGCATCGCCGTCCGGGCCGCCAATGACGAATTTGCCGGTCGGGTTGATGTACCAGTTGCAGTTGGCAGCAATCGGCAGATCGCCCAGCGCATCGCGGATATAAGGCTCGACAACCGAACGGACCTTCTTGGAATCCCAGCTGGCGTCGAGATGCTGCGTCGAGAGCACGATCTGCGTGACTTCCGCAGCCTTGCCGTTTTCGTAGCGTACCGTGACCTGGCTCTTGGCGTCCGGGCCAAGCTTGCCCGCATCGCCTTCGCCCTTATGGCGCGCTTCGGACAGCTTTTCGAGAATCTTGTGCGAATAATAGATCGGGGCAGGCATCAGATCGGGTGTTTCGCGGCAGGCATAGCCGAACATGATGCCCTGATCGCCGGCGCCTTCTTCGCCCTGACGGTCGGCAGCATTGTCCACGCCCTGCGCAATATCGGCGGACTGCGGATGCAGAAGCACGTCGATCTTCACTGTCTTCCAGTGAAAGCCGTCCTGCTCGTAGCCGATTTCGCGGATCGCCTTGCGCGCTGCCGAACGGAAGCGGGCAGGATTGATCAGCGGATGGCCAGCGGCGTCCTTGGCGATCGAGCCGTCCTTGTTCTTCTTCAGGAAAGTCTCCGGCACGCGGACTTCGCCGGCAATCACCACGCGATTGGTGGTGGCAAGCGTTTCACAGGCAACACGGACAGACCACGGATCCACGCCGGTGCGGCGCGCTTCCTTATAGATCATGTCGACGATTTCATCGGAGATGCGGTCGCAAACCTTGTCCGGGTGTCCTTCAGACACAGATTCGCTGGTGAAGAGATAAGAACTGCGCGACACGGGTAACCCCTCTTGAAAATCCAACGGAGAACATCTCCGCCTAGGAAACACAGTAGCGCCCGGAACTTTCCGGGCGCGCCAAAGTGTTAGCGAAGTTAGGATCGAACCGTCAATGCATTTTCGTATCGCGACAGGGCGCAGCCGGAAAAATTCATTCCCACGGTCGCAAAAGCCACCGTCAAAAGGAGAAAAAGGCGAATAAACCGCCGAAATGCAGGGTGTAACAGCGGATTGCTTACTCGGCGTCAGCAGCCAGAGACTTCACCAGATCGATGATTTTGCGGCGTACTTTCGGATCTGAAATCTTCGTGAACGCGCGGGTAAGCTGGACGCCTTCATTGGAATTCAGGAAATCGACCACATAGGTCGCTTCATTATCCTCGGCAAAACCCTCCTGGCCGACAGGGTTCGATCCCGGTGCATCTTCGAAGAAAAAGGAAACCGGAACGTTGAGAATGGCGGATATCGCCTGAAGGCGGCTGGCGCCGACGCGATTAGTGCCCTTCTCGTATTTTTGAATCTGCTGAAACGTGATGCCCAGATTCTCGCCAAGCTTTTCCTGACTGAGGCCCAGCATATTGCGACGGAGACGAATGCGGCTGCCGACATGGACGTCGATTGGGTTGGGCTTCTTTTTATTCTCAATCATACAGCTGTCACTCCTCGCGGCTGCGAGCTTTCATTCATGTACTGTTCATCGGAACAGGGATAACATCACGTTGTGGGAGGTAGTCTGACGCGTTTCGCACGATTTCGCACGTGGCAACCGTCACCGCGCCGGTATAACATCTTAACAAAATTGCCGTGTCAATGAAAACGCCTGCGGAATGACACCCTGAAAGCAGCGTTGACAACGAGTAAGGTTAACAGGATCGAAATCGTCTGTTTCGCTCCAGGAGCGGTGCCCCAAAATGGTGCACGAGCTGACGGTAGGGAAGCATCGATAACGCCAACCGCGTCCAGCGCAAGGCCCTCAGTGATTCGACCGTAAGAATCCGTTACCGCCGAAAGCCCGTTATTGGCCGCGCGCACCAGCGGCAGGCCCTGCTCGACAGCGCGAACCTGCGCCTGCCTGAAATGCTGGTAGGGCCCCGGCGTGTCGCCGTACCAGGCATCATTTGTAACATTGATGATGGCGTTGGGCGCGCTCGACTGCGCGCCGGAAAAACCAAGCTCGTCCGGGAAAATCGCTTCGTAGCAGATAAGCGGCAGAAACGTCTGCCCCGGCCTGACATTCAAAAGACGCCGCGACGAACCGGCGGTAAAGCCGCCCGGCATTTCGACCACTTCCTGAAGCCCCAGACTGCGCAGAAAGCTTTCGAACGGCAGATATTCGCCAAACGGAACAAGATGCACCTTGTCGGCGGCATCCGTAATCTCACCGCGGTCATTGATCGTATAGATGGAATTATAATAGCGCGGCTCGCCATTGCCTACCGCCTTCTCCTCGCGTACGGCCCCGGTCAACAGCACCTGACCGTCCTGCAATGTATTGCCGATCTGGGCCAGCGCTTCCGGCGTCGACGTCAGAATATAGGGCACTGCGGTTTCAGGCCAGATGATGACATCGGGCTTCGGCTTGCCGTCGGCGGGTGTTTGCGCCGTCAAAGCAATCAACTTGTCGAAGATCGAGCGCCGTTCGGCATTGTCCCATTTGAGGCTCTGTGCGATCGAGGGCTGCACGATGCGGATATTGACCATGCCCTTCTCATCGCTGACGGCGGGCGCCTGGGACAAGGTCCACGCGCCAAAGCCGACATGGGCTGCGGCCAGAAGGATGGCGAGAGCGATACCGCTTCTCGCAAACCGTCCGCCGATCAGCAAGGCGGGCGATGCGAAGATGAACACGGCCAGCGCGCTCATGCCGACAAGGCCAACCACGGCGACCGACTGCATCAGCACGGGCACCGGCATCGCCGCATAGCCGATGGCGCTCCACGGAAAACCGGTCAGCAGGAAGGTGCGCAACCATTCCGCAAGCGCGAAACCGAAGGCGAGCGCAAAAATACGCCCCAGCCCGTCGGACCAGAAGATGCGCGCAGCCATGGTCGCGAAGGCATAGAAAATCGCCAGAAAGGCAGGCAGGCCCAGAACGGCCAGCGGCAGAGCCCAGGCGAACTGGTCTGCATCGACCAGAAGGGCCGTCCCGATCCACCAGAGGCCGGAGACGAAATAGCCGAAGCCGAACCACCAGCCGACCATTGCGGCGGGCAGAACACGACGGATCGGACCTGCATCGGCGCGCGCCAAAGCGCCGTCGATCAGCCAGACAAGGATCGGAAAGGAAACGAAACCGGCAATGAAGAGATCAAAGGGCGGCTGGGTCAAGGTCGCGAACGCGCCACTCAAAAAAGCGGCCAGCGCACGACGCCAGCCGCTCGAAAGAATGATCCTGCCCGCAAGCCTTTCGATCATCAGGCCTCTTTGAAGGTTTCAGTGCCTTCGACCGTAGCCGGTGACTGCGCTTCAGGCTTAGTGGTGACGACGGCGTGCTGCTCGCTGCGGTGGTCCGCAGCGGAAAGCGGCACGATGCGCACCTTCTTCACGCGGCGCGGATCGACTTCCAACACGTGGAATTCGTAGCCCGGCACAGCCTGCACCACCTCGCCGCGAACCGGAATCCGACCCAATACGGAAAAGATCAGGCCGCCAACCGTGTCGACATCCTCGCCATGCTCGCCCACCTCGAAAGAGGGGCCGATCTTGGCGGCAAATTCGTCCAGATCGGCACGCGCATCGACGACGAACACGCCATCGGCTTCCTCGGCGATCATGATTTCTTCGTCGTCATGCTCGTCTTCAATATCGCCGACCACCATTTCGACAATGTCTTCCAGCGAGACAAGACCATCGGTGCCGCCATATTCGTCGATGACCAGCGCCATCTGGATATGGGTTGCCTGCATGCGCGCCATCAGGCCGCTTGCCATCATCGACGGCGGCACGAACAGCACCTTACGCGTGAGATCAAGCTCGCCAATCGTCTTGGTGAGATCGACGCGGCTCATATCGAATTTCGGCGGCGTTGCCGTCGCAGACGTCTCGGTCACCGCACTGTTCGGTGTTTTCTGGCGCGCCTGACCGGTGATGAAATTCAGAACGTCGCGGATATGGATCATGCCGCGCGGGTCGTCCAGCGTTTCGGCATAGACCGGCATGCGGGAGTGGCCGGATTCCTCAAAGAGTTCCAGCAGTTCCCAAAGCGGCGTGGAAATTTCCACCGCCTCAACATCCGCGCGCGGAATCATCACGTCTTCGACGCGGATTTCACGCAGGCGCAGGATATTGTGCAGCATCGCCTTTTCTTCAGGCGAGAAAGCGGAATCCTGTTCGCTTGCCGTGCTTGACAGGGCATCGGCCAGATCTTCACGCAAGGAAGATTGCTGTCGTGAGCGGATGAAAGGGAAAATATTCGACAGAAGGGATCGCTTTTCGGCCACTACAGGCCGCTGCGTACTTTGCCCTTCGGCGTCTTGAGTCTCGCTGCGATTCTCGCCAGCGGACGGAGGTTGTGAGGTTTGATCAGTCATGGTCAATCGTTGTTAATGGTCTCTTGGGATACAGCATAAGGGTCAGGGATGGCAATAGCATGAAGAATCTCGACCTCGCGGCGTTCCATTTCCTCTGCTTCCTCGTCGGTTTCATGGTCGTATCCCAAAAGATGCAGGAATCCATGCACGACAAGATGCGAGAGGTGATGGTCGAGAGGCTTGCCTTCTTCAACCGCTTCGCGCTCCACGGTTTCGCGAGCGATGACGATATCGCCCAGCATCGGTCCCGGCTGCGCACCGGCCTTGACCGGAAAGGCAGGAAACGACAACACATTGGTTGGCTTGTCCTTGCCGCGCCATTCGGCATTCAGCGCCTGAATGGACGCATCGTCGGTAAAGACGACGCTCAACTCACTGTCGGCATCTTCCAGGGCAAGATTGGCCCATGCCGCTTCGACAGACTTTCTGACAAGTCCTTCGAGTGTTGTTTCATCCGGCCAGTTACCGGCTTCGATTGTTATATCGATATGGATCGCGTTGTCTGACACGTTCTGCGGCGGCTTCCCGTGACAGCAAGCCGCTTCGTCCTTTCAGTTGTTCGAAAGCCGTCTGCCCCAAAAAGGCAGACAGCTTTTTTGTAAATCGTCATTCCAACGATCGAATGCAAGTCCCTTGCATCGAATAGATGCCCGTTTATTCGGGTGCCCTATTCTGGACGGACCGGCTGCTGGACATGCGTTTTGGCATCGCGGTCATAGGCGTTGACGATTGCCGCCACCAACGGATGTCGCACCACGTCCTTTTCGGTGAACCGCACCTTGATGACGCTTTCCACATCGTCCAGCACGCGAAGCGCTTCGACAAGCCCGGATTTCTGACCGGGTGGAAGATCGATCTGGCTTGGATCGCCTGTCACAATCATCCGCGATCCTTCACCGAGACGCGTCAGGAACATTTTCATCTGCATGGATGTCGTGTTCTGCGCTTCATCGAGAATGACTGCCGAATGGGCCAGTGTGCGCCCGCGCATGAAGGCCAGCGGCGCGATTTCGATGACGCCCGCCGTGATGGCCCGCTCGACCTTTTCGGCGGGCATCATGTCGTAAAGCGCGTCATAGAGCGGACGCAGGTACGGATCGACCTTTTCCTTCATGTCACCCGGCAGAAAGCCAAGGCGTTCACCGGCTTCAACAGCCGGGCGGGACAGGATGATCCGCTCCACCAGACCGCGTTCCAGTAGCATGGCGGCATGGGCGACGGCCAGATAGGTCTTGCCCGTACCGGCAGGACCGACACCGAACACCAGTTCGGAGCGATCAAGCGCCCGCATATAGGCGTCCTGCGTCGGCGTGCGCGCAAAGATCGTCTTCTTGCGCGTGGAAATCTGGGCAGCGGATAGTTTGCCCTTGTTTTCCAGCGTCGGCAGATCCAGCTGATCATCAGCGGCAATGGCCATGCGCAAGGCGCCATCGACATCCGATGGTGTCAGTTCATGACCTTTCTGCACGGTTTCATAAAGGTGATCGAGCGTGCGCCGCGCCTGTTCGGTCGCGGTCGGCTCGCCCCGGATCGAGAGCTGGTTGCCCTTGGAGCGAACATCGACACCGAGCTTTTGCTCGATCCGTGCCAGATTTTCGTCGAACTGACCGTAAAGCGCACTGGCCAGGCGGTTGTTGTCGAAAGTGAGCACGATATGGGCCATATCCGAGGCCCCGGTCGTCGGGCTTTTTTGCGTTAGAGTGGTTGGCTTGGCAGGTCTCAGCTTTTCCGTGGCGCTCAACCGTATCTCCTCAAGAGTTCACGCATTGCAATCACAGTTCCGACGGGATCATCGGCCCGACAGGATTATCGGCACGAGACTCAAGCGCCGAACCATCTGCCTGAACGGTATCATGCCTTCACGCCAGTTTTTGCGCAATAAGGCTATTGGTCCCAGTGGAAATGATTTTCACATGAATGATGTCGCCGACCTGATCATCATTGTCATCGATGATCACCGGAAGGAGCCAAGGCGAGCGTCCCACCATCTGTCCTGCCTGACGGCCGGGCTTTTCCAGAAGCACGTCCATCTCGCGACCGATCAAGGATTCCTGGAACGCATATTGCTGTTCCGACAGCAAAGCCTGCAGGCGCTGGAGCCGCTCGTCCTTCACCGCCTCTTCCACATGATCAGAAAGATCTGCACCGGGCGTACCCGGACGCGGCGAATATTTGAACGAATAGGCCTGCGCGTAATTCACGTCGCGCACCAGCTGCATCGTATCTTCGAAATCCTGATCGGTCTCGCCCGGGAAGCCGACGATGAAATCGCCCGACAGCGCCATATCCGGACGCACCGCGCGGATGCGCTCGATCAGGCGTCGATATTCGTCCGCCTTGTGACGGCGGTTCATCACCTTGAGAATACGGTCCGAGCCGGACTGGACCGGCAGATGCAGATAAGGCATCAGCTGGCGCAGGTCGCGATGCGCGGCGATCAGGCTGTCATCCATATCACGCGGATGGCTGGTCGTGTAACGCAGGCGCGCCACACCCGGAATGCGCGCGAGGCGGAACAGCAATTCGCCGAGCCCCCATTCACGGCCATCGTCGCCTTCGCCATGCCAGGCATTGACGTTCTGGCCAAGCAAGGTCAGTTCCCGCACACCGCTATCCGCAAGACGTTCGGCTTCCGCCACGATCTGCCTGACGCTGCGCGAGACTTCCGAACCACGCGTATAGGGCACCACACAGAAGGTGCAGAACTTGTCGCAGCCTTCCTGCACCGTCAGGAAAGCGGAAACGCCACGCTTGCGGGTTTCTTCGCGCTTCGGCGACGGCAGATGTTCGAACTTGTCTTCAAGCGCATAGTCGGTTTCGACGACCTTTTCGCCGCCGCGCACCCGCGCCAGCGCATTGGGCAAGCGATGATAGGTCTGCGGTCCGATCACCAGATCGACATTCGGCGCACGGCGCAGAATTTCCTGCCCTTCGGCCTGCGCCACACAGCCCGCGACACCGATAGTCAGTTCCTTGCCATTGGCTTGCCGCGCGTCCTTCATCTTGCGCAGGCGTCCGAGCGCAGAATAGAGCTTCTCCGACGCCTTTTCGCGAATATGGCAAGTGTTCAGCAGCACCAGATCGGCATCGTCGGGCGTATCGGTCGCGACATAGCCTTCCGCTGCAAGGCTGTCGGCCATGCGCTGGCTATCATAGACATTCATCTGGCAGCCATAGGTTTTGACAAAAACCTTGCGCGTATTCGGACGCGTATCGGCATTGTCTGCCGCTGGCACAATATCGGTGGTGTTTTCGCTCATGCGGGGCTATCTACAGCTTTTGTCGCCGCTTTGGAAGGTGACAAACTGAACGGCTTTTTCGCTATCGCATTTTCGAACGCAAAACCGCTTGGCACTTTTGCCGAAAATGCTGGTTACTCTTCCGAAATCTCGCGGCCCAGAAGCGCGCTTTGCAGAAGCGTGCGCACCCGGCTTTCCATGGTGCGGGCCAGCATCTTGCGGTCTGTGGCCGCCGTGACAACCATCGGCTCACCGAAGCGGACTTCAACATCGATGGCGCCTTCGCGCAAAATGCCTTTCAGATGCGGCATCAGCTCGACATCGCCCGGCCACGACGCAATCGGGCGAAAATAACGCCCCATGGCCATGCCATGCACGCCGGTATAGGCGATGGCGACCGGCTGGACCAGCACTTCCGGCACACCGGCTTCCCTGATCGCCGCATGGGCAGCACCGAAAAGGGCGGTCTTGAACGGCAGAACCCGATTGCCATCCGAAGTGGTGCCTTCCGGAAACAGCACCATCGCGTCTCCCTCGCTCATCCGCGTGGCGATTTCAGAGGTTTGTTCGCCGGTCTTGCCGCGCCGTTCGCGCTCGACAAAAACGGTGCGCTGCAAAACAGCGAACATGCCGAAAATCGGCCAGCTGCGCACTTCGGACTTGGCGATGAAGGACACCTGTCCGACCGAGGACAGGACAACAATGTCGCTCCAGGAGGTATGATTGGCGACAAGCAACAACGGGCGTCCGCGATGCATTTCGCCGACCGTGCGCACACGAAAGCCGAACAGCCGCGCTATCAAGCGGTGGAAAAAATTGGGCAGGCTGCGTTTCCAGCCGTTCCTGAGTTTCAGAAACACATATTGAACCGGGATCAGCGACAGGCTCAGCATGACCATGGCCGCGAGAACGAAAAAGACCCGTATCGCGCCGATCATTGGTGTCTCTTCAGATCGCGGCGCAGAACGAGCGCTGCCGAGCGCCCATTGGCGGTTTCGTAATAGGCCGGGCGATCGCCGACCCTCTGGAAGCCGAGACGGCGATAAAGCGCCTGCGCCGCGACATTGGCTTCATCGACTTCGAGAAACAGCGTTTCCGCCCGTTCCTGATAGAGATAGCGCAACACCGCATCCATCAGCGCCCGACCGACACCCTGTCGCTGCACGTCCCGTGAAACGGCGATGGTGAGGATTTCCGCCTCACCGGCCACCAGCCGCGCCAGCACGAAGCCGCAGGCGTCATTGGGCTTACCTTCCGCACGGGCGACAAAACCGAAAACCGTATCCTGCGCGATCAGCGAGCGAAAATCGTCGGAGCTCCAGCCATGATGAAAGGCGACGGCATGGATGCGCTGGATCGCATGGCTGTCCTGTACGCTTAAAGCTTCCACCGAAACCTGTCGGCGACCGAAGCGACCGAATGGCAAGCCCATCATCGCCTATTCTCCGGCCTGCCTGCGTGGCAATGCAAACCCCACTTGCGGCTTGGCGTCTGGCCCGCGCATATAAAGCGGCTTCGGCGCATCGGCGGGTGGGCGCGTGGCTGCCAGACGAGCGAAAGTGCCGATTTGGGCAGTCGGCTCGACGGGACCAAGCGCAAACCTGTCGCCCAAGGCCTCGTTGATCGACTTTGCTGCCGATCCGGCCAGCACGGTATCGAGAGGCGCATTGCCTGCAAAAGCTTCCGCTTCTTCCCGCGACAGGACCGAAGGCTTCGACAAAGCAGCGCCCTTGGCGTCGAAGGCCTGCGCATAAATCTCGCTGCGATGCGCGTCGAGCAGGATCGTCACCGGCTTGCCCGGCATTTGCCTGAATGTCTCGTCAGCCAGCGCCTCAAATGCGGTGACGCCAATCGCCGGACACCCCAGCGCCAATGCGAAACCCCGCGCGGCGGAAACGCCGATGCGCACGCCCGTAAAGGAGCCGGGGCCGATATTCACCGCCAGGCGGTCGATATCCTTTATCGTCACGCCCGCTTCCGCCAGCGCACGCGAAACATAATCCATCAGCACTTCGGCATGCCCCTTGCCGATATTCTCGCTGACCTGTGCGAGAACGACATCGCGGCCAGCATCATAGACAGCTGCGGCGCAATAGGAAGCGGCGGTATCGAGGGCGAGTATCTTCATGCACTTCCGGGTAAATGAGAATTGGCCCCGCGACAAGTCTAACCGTGATGAGCCGATGCCAAATCATTCTCAAAGAGCAGCGGTTCTTGCAATTTTCGGCTTTTCCTGCGGAACCAAATCTCCCTGCAGACGTTTTCTCGCCGGGTGCGGGACGGTTCGTTATTGTCTTCGCGACAGCAGATCTTCCGATAACTGGGCTTGCCATACGGCCTTTTATAGATCTGACGGTGCCGTTTCTGCTTTTTTCTACCGCCCCGACGCTGGCGATTTCCCCACTCGCCGCGAGCCAGCCAATCGCTCGGGCCTGATTGTGCAAAAGGATATGAGGATAAGATGCCCAACAAGTCGATGCATGCAACCCGCAACGATCTTCCTTCCAATACCAAGACGACCATGATCGCGCTTCTGAACGAAAATCTGGCTGCGACCATCGATCTTGCTCTGATCACTAAGCAGGCGCATTGGAACCTCAAGGGACCGCAATTTATCGCAGTGCACGAAATGCTCGACGGTTTTCGCACCGAACTCGATGATCACGTCGATACCATTGCCGAACGTGCAGTGCAGCTTGGCGGCACCGCCTATGGCACATCGCAAGTCGTGGTGAAGGAAACGAAACTGAAGTCCTATCCGACCGATATCTATGCGGTTCACGATCATCTGGGCGCACTGATCGAACGTTATGGCGATGTCGCCAACCTGCTGCGCAAGTCGATCAAGGATGCGGACGAAGCGGGCGACGACAACACGGCGGATATTTTCACTGCCGCATCGCGTTCGCTGGACAAGGCGCTTTGGTTCCTCGAAGCCCATGTGCAGGAAAAGAACTGAGGCTTAGAGCATTTCCAGCAAAAGTGCGAAGCGGTTTTGCGTAGGATAATGCGTAAAAATAACGAGATAGCGCCATCGCAATCATGCGGAAGGCCGGGAAATCTCCCGGCCTTTTCGATTTCTGCTGATCCGTTTTTAGCTGGCCCATTCGCCGCGACGCATCACCGGCTCGCGGCTACCATCGGCCTTGATGCCGTCGACATCGATTTCGCCTGAACCGATCATCCAGTCGATATGGATGAGGCTGGAATTGCCGCCCTGCGCCTTGATCTGTTCCGGCGTGAGCTTGGCGCCGTCAATGAAGCACTTGGAATAGCACTGGCCGAGCGCGATGTGGCTTGCAGCATTTTCATCGAAAAGCGTGTTGTAGAACAAAAGGCCGCTTTGCGAGATCGGCGAGGAATGCGGCACCAGCGCCACTTCACCGAGCCTGCGCGCGCCTTCATCCGTATCGAGCACTTTCGACAGAACTTCTTCGCCGCGCGTCGCCTTGGCTTCCACGATACGACCAGCCTCGAAACGCACGGCGATATTTTCGATCAGCGTGCCCTGATGCGACAAAGGCTTGGTGCTGGCGACATAGCCATCGACACGCAAGGCGTGCGGCGTGGTGAAGACCTCTTCCGTCGGAATATTCGGATTGCAGGTAATGCCGTTCTTTGCCGTCGAAGCGCCGCCGTGCCACTCGTGGCCGTCGGCAAGCCCGACCGTCAGATCGGTCCCCGGACCCTTGAAGTTCAGAGCGCTGTAAGCCTTATCGTTCAGGAAGCGAGTGCGGGTGCGAAGAGCGGCATTATGCGCGGCCCACGCGCCAATTGGATCTTCGACATCGACGCGCGAAGCGGCGAAAATAGCTTCGGCCAGCTTGCGGGTCGCGACCTCTTCCGGCTCGTTCGGGAACATCAGCTTTGCCCATGCCGCATTCGGATAGGAAACGATGTTCCAGTTGATATCGAAGCCCGCGATTTTTTCGAGCGCAGGCTGATAGGCCATGGAATTGGCGCGATTAGCGCGCGAGACCTTGGCGGCGTCCTGGCTGGACAAAAGCATCGGATTGTCGGCGGCAATCGCAAGGCGCGCCGCACCTTCGGAATAGGCCTTTGCCATCCCCTCATAAAGCCAGCTTGCAGCACGGTCGAAGCTTGCATCGGGCGCATTTTCATAGCGCGCCAGCGCAATCTGGTCATCGGCGAGGAACGGCGTCACCAGACCCGCACCTGCCTTATAGGCGTGTTTGGCAATTAGCCGAACCAGCGGCAGGGCGACAACCGGCGCGGTGATGATCAGATCCTGTCCCTCACGCAATTGCAGGCCGACGCGAACGGCGACTTCCGCTAGACGTTCGAGCTTCACCGGATCGATGACGGGATTTTGCATATCGTGAGCCATGGGCTGCGGGACCTCTTTTGATGCGAAAGCGCCTCCCTCAAAAAAGGGGCGTCATGAAAGAATCACTTTTGTACAGGCGCCGCCAGTTTATCAGATGGCACAATTAAACCACTTTTTTTCCTGTCACTGCGCTATATTAGAGGAGCGGTCAGCATTACGGAAAGCAACGAAAATGAATAGGAAAGTGCTTGTTTTGTTGGGGCTCACAGGGCTTCTGGCCGGTTGCGTCACCATGACCCCGGAAGAGCGCCGCGCTGCCGACGAACAGACATGTCTGGGCTATGGCTTCAAGCAGCGGACCGACGCTTTTGCCAACTGTCTGCAACGGCTCGATCTCGACCGCCGGGCTGATCGCCGCGCCTGGGAAAACCGCGTCGATTTCTACGACCAGCCAATCATGCTCTATCAGCCGATCTATCGCCCCGTCGTCGTTCGTCCCGGCTGGTGAGGGCGTCGAAATGAAAATGCGGGCCAATCGAAAAGATCAGCCCGCACCAACACTGTTCAAATCACCTCATAGAGGTGTTTCGGGACGGTCCTGCGACAGAAGCAACGCGCCAATTGCATCGACCTGCTTCTGGTCTGCCGCCGCATAACCGAGCGATTGCGGCTGGCTTGCCGGGGCCGACGTATCGAATTGCGGCTGATAGGACGCAACCTGCTGAAGTTGCGGCTGCGGCTGAGCCGTCGCTACATTGTTCTGATGCGAGAGGCGATTACCACGCGCCTGCGGGCCGAGACCGCTGCCTCGTATGGAGGTTTCCATCCTGGATGCATCCGCCAGCGCGACCTGTACCGTCGGCGCTGCCGCCGGAACGGGTCCGGCCTGCGGCAACGTCACGTCATAGGACGGATCTTGCGGCAGAGACGGCGATTGCGGCGAATAGGCGAGCGCCAGATTGTATGGTTCCTGCGGCACCGGGTTCTGCAACGAACCGTCGCGATTGCGCTTCTCGTAGAAAGAATTTCCGCCGGCGACCAGCACGTAATGCATGTTGTTATAGGGGAACGACAGGCCAGCCGTGTGGAAGAACATGGCGTTCTTCAGCTTCGGATGGCGCTGGCCCTTCAGCACGGCATCGGCTGCCGCCTGAACATCCGGCAGTTTGCTCGATTCCATCTTGCGGGTGAGAACGCCGGGCGCGAACTGGTTCTTCTGGCCAACAACGCCGCAGATCGTATCCGGATAACGGCCCGATGCGAGGCGGTTCATGACGACCGTGCCGACAGCCATCAGGCCATCAGGACTGGAACGGTTCGATTCGAAGAACATTGCGCGCTCCAGGCACTCCTTGTCCCTCGCCGTGTAGGTATAAGTCTTGACGCCGTTGACCGACTTGACGTGGCTTGCAGCCGCCGTCTTCTCGGTCTTGGCTGTGGTGCCGGTCGTCGTGCAGCCCGTCACAACGAAAGGCGCTACGAGCAGCCCTGCCAAAACAGGCAGTTTCCAATTACCAGCGCGCGTCAACGGCTCACTCTCATATTCAGGACCCTTAACTGAAGCAGTCGATCCGAAGGCCAAAATGACCGATACGGGTCGAGCTGCGGTGCAAGTCAAAGCAGGCGAAGATCAAAAATCAAACAACCTACCGTCGCTCGTCTTCTTCAAGGTTTTGGAATTTTTAGGCCAAAAAAAGGCAATAGGTCAAATTCCGAAATTGCTGAAACCATCGAAACGGCTGCAGACGAAACCCGAATCACAAGCGCAATTGGCCACACAAACCGTTCAAAACTATTAATAATTTCTTAATGAACCTGCACAAAAGAGATAAACCATTGATTTGACGGAAATCATAGTTTCCCAATACAGGCCACATCGCTGCCTTAATTCGCAACTGCTTTAAAATTTTGATATATCTTGCTTCATGCGGTTGGGAAAATCTGCGACATAACTGTTTTAGCGAGTCCTGCGCCGGTTCCTTCAACTTTGATACAAGAAGCGTAACATTCCGTGAGATCGGCGATTTTCGGCCTTTTCAGCGTCTGAACGGGCCGAATCGGCTGGCAGGAATAACAGGTCTTAAGAACGCTTCTCAAAGTGATCGAGCCCGCCTTTCGATCATGAAAGACGGGCCCGAAAAGGAAATTTTTATCGACGATCCGTCAGCCGAAAGAATATCCCGCGCCGCGCACCGTGCGGATCGGATCGAGCGCGCGACCGAAGTTGATAGCCTTGCGCAGGCGTCCGACATGGACGTCCACGGTGCGATCATCGACATAAATATCCGGTCCCCAGACACCGTCGAGGAGCTGGCTGCGCGAGAAAACGCGGCCCGGCGACATCATGAAATATTCCAGCAGGCGGAACTCCGTCGGCCCGAGACGAACTTCCTTATCCTTGCGATAAACGCGGTGCTGCTGGCGGTCGAGCACCAGATCGCCCACCTTCAGCACATGCGACAGCAGGCTTGGATTGGCGCGACGCAGCATGGCCTTGACGCGGGCCAGAAGTTCGGGCGTCGAGAACGGTTTCACCACATAATCGTCCGCGCCGACGCTTAAACCCCGAACGCGTTCGCTTTCCTCGCCGCGCGCGGTCAGCATGATGACCGGCAGGCGTTCCGTCTCCGGCCACTGGCGCAGGCGGCGGCATAGTTCGATGCCGGATACGCCAGGAAGCATCCAATCGAGGATGAGAAGATCCGGTACGTTCTCGCGCAGCGCGATTTCAGCCTCGTCGCCGCGCAGCATCGTATCCACCTGATAGCCCTCGGCCTCAAGATTGTAGCGCAGCAGAACGCTCAGCGCTTCTTCGTCTTCCACCACAGCGATTTTGGGTACCTGTGACATCCATTATTCCCTATTAAAATCCGGCGAGCGGAAGATACACGTCCCCCCATCGACCGCGTGTCGCCGCGCTATTCACTCATTCTCCACCGCGTTGTGGAGCACTTTTCGGCAAAGCCGTCCTGATGTGCTCCAAACGCAGCGCTTACTCAGGGCTTGCGTGCCTCATCCACGACGATGCCGTGGCTCAGGTCTTCCTTCGGTCGTTCGGCAGGCATCTGCAGGCCGGTCACGATGTAATAAACGGTTTCCGCGATGTTGGTCGCGTGGTCGCCGATGCGCTCGATATTCTTGGCGCAGAACAGAAGATGCGTGCAGGCCGAAATATTGCGCGGATCTTCCATCATATAGGTGAGCAGCTCGCGGAACAGCGAGGTGTACATGGCGTCGATTTCGTCGTCGCGATCGCGCACGACATTGATCTGCTGCACCGAGCGCGACGCATAGGCGTCGAGCACGTCTTTCAACTGGGTCAGCGCCAGTTCGGCCAGGGTTTCAAGGCCGCGATAGAGTTTTACCGGCTGGCGCGATTCCGAAACGGCGGCAACGCGCTTGGCAATGTTCTTGCCCAGATCGCCGACACGCTCCAGATCGGCGGAAATGCGGATCGAACCGATGATTTCGCGCAGATCGACAGCCATCGGCTGACGCTTGGCGATGATCATCACGGCCTTGTCGTCGATTTCGCGTTCGCTGGCGTCGAGGATCAGGTCGTCGGAAATGACGCGCTGCGCAAGAGCGTTGTCCGCATTGACGATCGCGGCGACCGACTGTTCGACCATACGTTCCGCATGTCCGCCCATTTCGGCGATCTTGTGGGTGAGAAACTTCAGTTCCTCATCGTAGGAACGAACGGTATGCTGAGACGGCATGGTAGACCTCGTAATATAAATTGCGGGGAAGCCGCACTTCTGTTTGTTCTGACGCAACCCGCAGGCAGAGGTTGCTTGCCCCCTGCCCCGGTTTGTTAGCCGAAGCGTCCGGTGATGTAGTCCTGCGTGCGCTTTTCCGTCGGCGCCGTGAACATCGTTTCCGTGTCGCCCACTTCGACCAGATTGCCGAGATGGAACATCGCGGTGCGCTGCGAAACGCGGGCCGCCTGCTGCATCGAGTGCGTGACGATGACGATGGTGTAGTTCTGGCGCAGTTCGTCGATCAGCTCTTCCACCTTTGCGGTGGCAATCGGATCGAGCGCCGAGCAGGGTTCGTCCATCAGAATGACTTCCGGGCTCACCGCAATGGCGCGTGCAATGCACAGGCGCTGCTGCTGGCCGCCGGAAAGGCCCGTGCCCGCATCGTGGAGGCGATCCTTCACTTCCTCGAACAGGCTGGCCTTCTGAAGGCTCGTCACGACGATTTCCTCAAGATCGGCCTTGGAGCGGGCCAGACCGTGAATGCGCGGGCCGTAAGCCACGTTTTCGTAGATCGACTTCGGGAACGGGTTCGGCTTCTGGAACACCATGCCGACCCGGGCGCGCAGTTCCACCACGTCGATCTTCGGATCGTAGATATCCTCATTGTCGAGGGTGATCTTGCCAGCGATGCGGCAACCTTCAATCGTGTCGTTCATACGGTTGAGCGAGCGGAGGAAGGTGGACTTGCCGCAGCCGGAAGGACCGATCAGCGCCGTCACCATCTTTTCCGGAACATCCAGATTGACGTCGAAAAGGGCCTGCTTCTCACCATAGAATACGCAAACCTTGTCGCCGCGCATCTTTACGGAACTGGTGTTGGCGTTCATCTTTTCTCCTACGGCTTTCTCGAGAGTACGTTCTGTCATCAGGTTCATGGCTTCGACTCCCGTTTACCAGCGGCGCTCGAACCGGCGGCGCAGAATGATTGCGGCAATGTTCATCACGGCCAGGAACAGAAGCAGCACGATGATAGCGCCGGACGTGCGTTCCACAAAGGCGCGTTCTGCTTCATTGGCCCACATATAGATCTGGACAGGCAAGGCGGTCGCCGGATCCATCGGCGTGGACGGAACATCCGCCACGAAAGCCACCATGCCGATCAGCAGCAGCGGCGCGGTTTCACCCAGCGCATGGGCAAGCCCGATGATTGTGCCCGTCAGAATGCCGGGTGCGGCGAGCGGCAGGACGTGATGGAACACCATCTGCGTCTTGGACGCGCCAAGCCCAAGCGCTGCCGCGCGGATCGACGGCGGCACGGCGCGCAGTGCTGCGCGCGTTGCGATAATGATCGTCGGCAGCGTCATCAGCGTCAGCACCAGACCGCCGACCAGCGAAGCCGAACGCGGCAGACCGAAGAAGTTGACGAAAACCGCCAGCCCCAGCAGACCGAACACGATGGACGGTACGGCTGCGAGGTTGTTGATGTTCACCTCGATCATATCGGTCCAGCGGTTCTTCTTGGCGAACTCTTCCAGATAGATCGATGCGGCAACGCCGATAGGCAGAGCGAGACCCAGCACGATCAGCATCATATAGAGCGAGCCGACCAGCGCCACACCGAGACCCGACGTTTCCGGGCGGCTCGATGCGCCAAAGGTGAAGAGACCGGTATTGAAGGCTTCCTTCATGACGCCTTCTTCCGAAAGCGTCTTCATCCAGCCGACCTGGCGGTCGGAAACCTTGCGGCTCGTTTCCGGCACGGTCAGATCGATCTGCCCCTTGAAGGCGGAATCGATGTCGGCGCCCGCCAGAACCGGAACGGTCTGCGTCGTGCCGATGATCGACGGATTGTCCATCACCATCTGGCGCAGCTGAATGCGCACGCCGTCCGAATAGAAGCGACCGATATCGCGCATGGCCGGGCGGTCGGTGGTCGCCACGCCGAGCTTTTCAGCCAGAGCGTTGCGCACCAGAAGCGGATAGTTCGCGGTGATCAGCACATTGGGATCGGTCGCGCGCTTGTTACCCGGATCGATCACCTGCGCGTCAATCTTGACCGGCAGATAAAGCGTCGTCTGCCAGAAGGCGGTGTAACCCTTAGAAAACACCGAGAACAGCAGCGCGCAGAGGAAGAACACGCCAATGGCGATTGCAGCAATGCCATAAAGGCGGAAGCGGCGTTCGGCAGCGTAGCGGCGTTTCAGTCCGATATCGCGGCGGACAGGCTGTGCAGTCGCCGTACCGCTTGCGTTGAAGGTCGTATCGGTCATTATTCGTACTGCTCCCGGTACTTGCGCACGATGTGCAGCGCAAAGATATTCATGATCAGCGTCAGGACGAAAAGCGTGATGCCAAGTGCAAAGGCGACCAGCGTCTGCGGCGAGTTGAACTCAAGATCGCCGGTCAGCTGATTGACGATTTTCACCGTGATGGTGGTCATCGCTTCAAACGGGTTGATGTTGATGCGCGCCGCAACACCTGCCGCCAGAACCACGATCATTGTTTCGCCAATGGCGCGTGAGGCAGTCATCAAAAGCGCGCCTACGATACCGGGCAGAGCCGCTGGCAGGACAACGCGCTTGACGGTTTCGGAGCGGGTCGCGCCGAGGCCAAGCGAGCCGTCGCGCAGCGCGCGCGGAACAGCGGTGATGATGTCATCGGAAAGCGACGACACGAAAGGAATGAGCATCACGCCCATGACGAGGCCAGCCGTCAGAACGCTCTGCGCCATGATGAAGCCCTGACCGCCCGCAATCGCGGCAGAAAGGTCGCGCAGGAACGGGCCGACCGTCACAAGGGCAAAGAAGCCGTAGACGATGCTCGGAATACCGGCGAGCAACTCAAGCACCGGCTTGACCACGGTGCGCACGCGCGGCGAGGCATATTCGGCCATGTAGATGGCGGCGAACAGGCCGATCGGAACTGCGAACAGCATCGCAACGATTGCGATATAGAGCGTACCGGCCAGAAGCGGGATCAGGCCGAACTGGCCCGTTTCGCCGCCGGAACCGGCAGCAGCAAAGCGCGGATCCCAGACCGTGCCGAAGAAGAAATCCCAGGGGGAAACAGCCTGAAAGAAGCTGATCGTCTGGAACAGCATCGAGCAGATGATGCCGATGGTCGTCAAAATGGCGATACCGGAGGCGGCAATCAGCCCCCACAGCACGATGCGTTCGACATTGTTGCGGGCGCGCATACGGCGATTGATGGTGGAGAGGCCGAAAATCAGTCCGGCTACGGCAATGACCAGCGCAACAGCAGTGCCGATTGTGTGCGTCAGGTCCGTCGCCTTCTTCAGATAGAGGGCGATCGGCACCATATAGTCCTGGCCCTCGGTTGCGAGAGCCACGCCCTTGTTGGCGAGAACCGTGCGCGCATCCTGATAATTGGTGGGGAAGCTTTCCAGTTCCGCCGGTGTCAGGCGCTCAAGCCCGTTGGCGAGACCGCGCACCATACCAAGCTGAAGGCTGCGATTGGTGTAAGAACCGCCCTCGACGGCCTCGGGCAGCCGCTGGGCGGCGCTGTGATCGAGATAAACCGACGACCCGACGGCCCAGACGGCAAGAAACAGAACTGCAGGCAATGCAGAAACGAGGAAAACCCACCAGCCATGATAATGCGGGCGGGAATGCATTTTCTCGGCTGTCGATCCATGCCCTGAAGCTTGGGGGGTGACAGGCTGCGCTTTGTCCAGTGCAACCGCGCGCTGTCGGCCGATAAAGAAGCCGACCAGTCCGATTGCAATGACGCTGACGAGAACCAGAAAGAAGGACATTCAATTTCCCCGGTTGCCCTGAAAAATGCGAAACGACAAGACATGATCCCTATGGCCAGACTGTCGGTTCCGCGCGATTGCACCTGTCTTATTCAACTGGCGCGAAAGGAGAAGAACGCGGAGAGGTTTCATCCCCGCGTTCCACAGTTTTAGACTTACTTTGCAGCCAGCGTCTTGCCTTCGGTGAAGGCGGCGCGCTGTGCTTCACGTTCGGCGTCCGGCGCCGGAACCAGACCATATTCAGCGAGCGGGCCGTCAGGACCGATCATCTGGTCGTTCAGGAAGAAATCAACATATTCCTTGAGGCCCGGCACGACGCCGAGGTGAGCCTTCTTCACGTAGAAGAAGAGCGGGCGCGAAACCGGATATTCACCCGAAGCAACGGTGGCAGCCGATGGCGTAACGTCATTGACGGTCGCAACCTTCAGCTTGTCGGCATTGTTTTCGAAGAAATAGAGGCCGAAAACGCCAACGCCGGTCTTGTTGGAATCGATGCGCGCCAGCGTTTCAGCATAGTCGCCGTCGATGTCGACAGCCTTGCCGTCCTTGCGCACTGCGATACAGGCCGAAGCAGCAGCCTTGTCGTCGAGGCCGGTCTTCTTGATTTCGTCCAGAGCGCCCGAGTGCTTGCAGCCGTCGGCCAGAACCTTTTCTTCGAACACTTCGCGGGTGCCGTGCTTTTCACCCGGGATGTAGGCTGCAATGTCCCAATCCGGCAGGTTCGGGTTGACCTGGTTCCACTTGGTGTTCGGATTGTCGACCAGCTTGCCGTCGACGACGAGCTTGGCGGCCAGAGCCTTGTAGACGTCTTCAGGCTTCAGCTTCCAATCCGGACCCTTTGCATCGGTTGCAAAGACGATGCCGTCATAACCGAAGCGCACTTCCTGAACGTCCTTGACGCCAGCGTCGATGCACGACTTCAGTTCCGTGTCCTTCATGGCGCGCGATGCATTGGCGATGTCGATGGTGTTTTCACCGACGCCCTTGCAGAATTCCTTGATGCCAGCGCCCGAACCGCCCGATTCAACAACCGGCGTCTTGAAGTTCGGGAAGGTTTCGCCAAAGGTTTCAGCGACGATTTTTGCATAAGGCAGAACGGTCGAGGAACCGGCAACCTGAATCTGATCGCGCGCCTGGGCGGCGGAAACCGACAGAACGGCGGCAATGGCCAGCGCCGCAGTCGAGGAAATCATCTTGTTCATGAGCAGCAGCTCCTGTTGTAAAAGCCTATGACGATTAGCGTCAGTAGCCGTCTACGCGCTCTATATTACATTCATATGACAGTAATGTTACAGGTTTGTATCAATGCTTCGCGCCGCCAATTGTGTGGGGTTTTGATCGCATTGGAAGAGCTGCCAGAACTGATATAGGATTCAAAGCCGTAGGCGCGGCAGGCGACACTTTGACGGCTGCGTTGGCCGGTTACAGCTATTCGCTGGGTCGCGAAAGCACATAGGCTGCGGAACCCAGCATGAAGATCGTCACCACAATCGCTAGCAGCGGACCCGGATGGGCGCCCCACCAGAAAAGCCCGTAACCGACAGTCATGCCCAGACAGGCATAGAATTTTGCCTTCGGCGGGATGGCGCCACGCTCGCGCCATTTGACGATCATCGGGCCGAAACGCGGGTCGCCAAGAAGCCGCGCTTCAAGCCGGGGCGACGACCGCGCGAAGAACCAAGCCGCCAGAATGATGAAGATTGTCGTCGGTATGACCGGCAAAAAGGCACCGATGATGCCGAGCGCCAGCATGACAAATCCCAGCACGACATAAAGCGCCCGCCTGCCGGCGGATATGACCGGAAAGGCGCTATTCGTGTTTTTGTCGACTTGATCGTCCTGCATGGTTTCCGTGGGAATCGCGCCTGTTCGCCACAGGCTTATAGCAGGATTTCTTCCATAAATTGTACGGCTGCGCGGTCAAAGAAACGTCATAAGCGCAGTTTTCCGGCCTGTGGATAACAAAAAGGCCACCTGTGAAAATTGCCACTCGCACGCCAGAATTGTAATTTTGCCCGAAAAGCGCCCCATTTCGACAACTTTTAGAAGTCGCTTTAAAACTTGGCCTACAAATAAAAATTGCAGAGCCAGAGGAGCGCGAAGCAAGGACTGCAAGCAGCTTTTCTTGGATTCAACCGCTGAAAACAAGGCCGCACGAAACCATGCGCCAGATTCCTAACGAATCGTAAACGCTTTTACAGCAATCCAACTGAATCCTTCCAAATATTCCTCAGTTTTGTTTCGAACTACAAGTAAACAACGCGCAGTATAGGATGATTTTCCGCTGCGGATATAGATTCAATTACCGCATAATGTTCTCATTCGAACCACGGCGTTGCCACATTTAGATTCCACTTCGCTCAGGTCTTTCTCAGCAAAACTGTCAAAGCGCCCCGTTAACAACTAGTGGAACTGGTATGAACTTCAAGACCCGTATGGCTATGCTCGGCTTTGCAGCAACCAGCCTTCTCGCTGTCAGCGCAATCGAAGCCTCGGCACAGCAATGCGGCGGTGCCTCCTGGTACGCCCTGACCTCCCGCACGGCATCGGGTGAACGTATGAACCCAGCCGGATTGACCGCAGCGCACCGCTCCCTGCCGCTTGGCAGCAAGGTCAAAGTTACCAATCAGAGAAATGGCAAGTCGCTCGTCGTGCGTATCAACGACCGCGGCCCGTTCATCAAAGGACGCGTGCTGGATCTCTCCAAAGGTGCTGCAAGCCGTCTCGGCTTCATCGGCGCCGGACACACCAAGGTCTGCTTCACGCCGCTGTAATCCGGCGTAAGGCGACGATCAGCTTAGAGCCTGAATCAAAAAGCGGCTTGCGTGTGCGAAAATGGTGATTTTCGAGTACCGGAGCGGAGCGTACTTTTGGGTACGTGAGCACCGGAAGCCTCGCATAATCTCGAAAAGTTGAAGACTTTTCGGTTCAGATTATGCGAATACAAATCTCAAATCGCCATTTGCAGCCACGCAGGGCGACTTTTGGAACAGGCTCTTAGAGCGCGATCAGCCGGGGTTGGGCCGGTACTGCTTTCACTTCATCCTGGATTTGCTGTTTGCGATCCAGCCGATCGGTGAACCAGCGGGTCAGATTGATCCAGACCTCGTCTTTTTCCGCCGCATCCTCGATGCCGTGTTCGAGATTGGGATTGTCGTTGACTTCGATCACCACGACGCCGTCATCCGTCTCCTTCAGATCGACACCGTATAATCCATCCCCAATACAGCGCGCAGCGCGTAAGCCCGTTTCCAGAACCGCTTGCGGAGCCTCCGCCAGCGTGTAGGTGCGAAAGCCGCCCTCAAGCGGCTTACCGCCCGTATCGTGCTTCACGATCTGCCAGTGGTTTTTCGCCATCATATACTGACAGATGAAGAGCGGCTTGCCGTCGAGCACGCCCACGCGCCAGTCGAACCGGGTCGGCATATATTTCTGCGCCAGCAACAGATCGCTGTCCTGAAGCCACAGCATCGCCAGCGCTTTCAGTTCGCCAAGATCGCCCACCTTCTTCACGCCGCGCGAGAAGGACGAATCCGGTATCTTGATGACCAGCGGAAAGCCAAGCATGTCGGCGGCCCGCTCCAGATCCTCCTCGCCCGCAATCATCACGGTCTGCGGCACCGCCACATCATTGGCCTGCATCAGCTCGTGCAGATAGACCTTGTTGGTGCAGCGGATCATCGAAATCGGGTCGTCGATGACCGGCATGTTTTCCTGCTGCGCCCGGCGCGCAAAGCGATAGGTATGGTTGGAAATCGATGTGGTTTCGCGGATGAACAGCGCATCGTAATTGGCAAGACGCGACAGGTCCTTCCTGCCGATGGGTTCAACCTCGACACCAAGCCGCGCCGCAATCTTCGCCCAATGCTTCAGCGACGCCATGGACGAGGGCGGCATCGCCTCTTTCGGATCGCAGAGCGTGGCAACGGTATAACGGGCCGGAACTTTCGGCTTGGCCGCCCGCCATTCGCGTTGCGTATAGCGGTCGAGCGCATCCTCGAAACGCTCCTTTTGATGTTTCGAGAATTTCGCAATATTGGCAAAGCCGATTTTCTGGATACGCGCCCACTCGCCGGGCTTGACCGTCACTTCCAGCGACGGCGCGCGGAACCAGTCGAACAAAAGCCTGCCGAAACGCTCGAATTCCGGGTTTTCAGCCAGTCCGAAATGGATGTGAATGGTTTCAGGCGCTTTTTCCGGATGCTTGCCCAGCGCCTTGTTGAGCATGTCCTCCAGTTCGGGAAGGGCATTCTCATAGAGCCGGCGTTCGGAAAGATCGATCATCGTCTCGACGGACGGAATGATCCGATGGCCGCGCGCTTCCGCCAGAAGCGAGGCATAATAGCCGCGGCTTTGATAGGTATAGCTCCGCGACAGGTTGATGATGCGCGGGCGCTGCTGGCCGTTGAACAGGGCCGGATGCGCGAGATAATCGCGGTTGGTCATGACCTTGTGCGGTGTTGCGCCATTGTCGATATCCGAGAGGCGCCCAACGAGAATGACGCAGATCGTCATCAGCCTGTCCCTTTTTCGAGAATCACTGCTGCCCTGAGCCCATCGCTGCCAAAACGGGCGATGCGGTCGAAGATGTGGAAGGGAACCGGCACATTGGCCGCATCGGCGATGCTTTCGCCCTGTTTCTCTTCCACCCAGGGGTCATGAATAAAAATATGGCGGCCATCTTCGCCATGGGCGAGCACCCAATGCGGCACCTTGTTGCCGAACATGAGATAGCCGCTGATCAGCACGATCACCGACGCGCCGCGTCGCAGCGCCTTGACGATGTCGAACAAGGTGAAACCGCGATAATCCACCGGGATGCCATAGGTTTCCGCGCGCTGACGGAAATCGGTCTGGGCAAGCCGCATCACCCGGCGTTTTTTCTCCGAACGCACGGATTGCAGAAACAGCATGTCCTCAATGGAAACGATGATGGACGCTTTCAATCCGTGTTCATGCCCGGCGACAGCAAGGCCGAATGGCTCACAGCCGCCCGGCCCGGACATCATGTAAATCGTGGTGGCGTCGCGCCACAGACGGATTTCCAGCACGGGATCGAGCGCGGTTCCGGGCTTGTGGCGGGCGAGCGCCATCATCAGGCAGGCCGCCCCGCAAGTGAAATCAGTCGTCTGCCGGTAATAGGCAAATGACGTTTCCAGAGGAATGTCGCCACGCACCGTCTTCTCGAAGCGCAGCGCGTTGGAATGATCGGCATAATAATCGAGATAGCGCCCGATGGGACGATAACCACTGCGCTTGTAAAGCGCGATGGCCCGCGTATTGTCCTCGCGCACTTCGAGCCGCAACAGCGGACGGTCGTGATCAAAGGCCGCCGTCTCTGCCGCCTGGAGCAAAAGCGCACCAATGCCCTTCGCGCTCGCACCCGGATCGACGGCAATGGAATAGAGCCGCGCTAGCGCCGTACCGTGCCGGAAAAGAATCATCGCATAGCCGATGAGCTCGCCATTGGCTTCCGCGATGATGGTTTCAGCGGTGGGGCGCGCAATCAGGGCGCGGAAGGAACGTCGGGAAATGCGATCCGTTTCGAAGCAGCGTTCTTCAATGCGCAACAACGCCTCGATGTCGTCTGCCGTGGCCTTGCGCGTGGTTGCGCTTGTCATCCCGTGGCCTTTGCAAATGGACCTCACAGGTCCGGTGGAATGTGCCAACCATTGGCATATTCGCTGGCAAAAACAAGCTCCCCGAGCGTGGCAAAATTATGAGTGGTCACCAAGCGTACACAAGGCTCAAAAAACCCAATAGATTCAATCTATGGTTGCGTTATTACAGAACACCCGTGTTAACCATTAATTAAGATGTTGGGCGATGAAGCGGCAAATCGAATTGACTCCGGAGTGTTTCAGATTTTAACGTTTCGTTAATAAATAAGTATCCGGCAAGGGCGTTGAGTATGTTTTGCGTTGTTCGCTCGACCAAGAAGATAATGGCAGCTGCTGCTTTCGCGGCTTCGGTGCTGATGACGGGCTTTGGCGCGGAAGCAGCCTCCGGCGACTTCATGCAGACGGGAAAGGTCACGTCGCAGCCCATCGGCCATTACGAATTCTGCAAGCGCGAAGCGCAGGAATGTAATATCGCCAGCCGCGACACCAGCCCGTTGCCGCTTGGCCATACCAACTGGCAGCGCATTGTCGAAGTCAATCTTTCGGTCAATGAGCGCATCAAGCCAATGACCGACATGGAAATCTACGGCGTCGAGGAATATTGGGCTTATCCGACCACCGTTGGCGATTGCGAAGACTATGTGCTGCTGAAGCAGCGCGAGCTGCAGAAAGCTGGCATTCCGATCAGCGATCTTCTGATTACTGTCGTGCGCAAGCCGGACGGCGAAGGCCATGCCGTGCTGACCGTTCGCACCGACCGTGGCGACTTCGTCCTCGACAATCTGACCGACGAAGTTCTGCGCTGGAACGAAACCGATTATACCTATCTGAAGCGTCAGGCCACGAACAATACCGGTCGTTGGGTCACCATCGAAGCACCGGACAACCTGCTGGTCGGCTCGGTTCGTCATTAAATCTGACGCTTGCCGAAATTGAATTCAGGCCCGGAACGTGATAGACAGTCCGGGTCTAAAAAGGAGAGGCCGGTGCGGTTAGCCCGGCTCCCGTGCAATGGCTTCCGGCGTGAGGCATGCGCGGGTCCTGACCTTCGCGGTTCTGTTTGCAACCCCGTTTGAGTCCCCTGACCTTCAACTCCGGAGCAATGGTGCGCCGGAGGATCAAGGGTTTGGACAATGAAACAGCAAATTTCCGTTATCACACTGGGTATCGCCGACTTGGAGCCTTCGCGTCGTTTCTATGTCGAAGGCTTCGGCTGGACGCCGATATTCGAAAATGAAGAGATCGTCTTCTATCAGATGAACGGTTTCGTGCTCGGCACCTTTCTCAAAACTTCGCTGGAAGCCGACATGAACCGGAGCGGCCTCTTGCAGCCCGGCGCATTTTCGCTCGCCCATAATGTGGAACAGAAGTCCGATGTCGCACCCCTGATGCAGCGGCTGGTCGAGGCAGGCGGGACGCTGCTGCGCGCCGCCGACGCGCCTCCCCATGGCGGCTTTCGCGGCTATGTTGCCGATCCGGACGATCATGCGTGGGAAATTGCCTGGAACCCGGCCTGGCAGATCAATGAAAAAGGGCTCGTGACCTTCGGAGTTTAATCTCAAAGAAACGCAATGCCTCTCCGGCGTGAGCAATCAAGCCGCAGAAATCAGCCTTTCCGCGCCGATGCGGTAGGAAATTGCGCCAGCCAAATGAATGCGGCTCACCTGATCCACTCCGTCGAGATCGGCCAGCGTGCGCGCGACTTTCAGGATGCGATGATAGGCGCGGGCGGAAAATCGCATTTGCTCGCTGGCGTCGCGCAGCAGCTTCAACCCCGCCGCATCTGGTCGCGCCACCTCCTCGATCAGCTTTGCGGAGCAATGCGCATTCGTCATCGACGGATCGAAACCCAGCACCGCATAGCGCGCGGCCTGCACGGCACGGGCGCGGGCGACCCGTTGCGCCACCGTTTCGCTGCGTTCCGCCTGGGCGGGCTGTATGAGATCAAGCGCCGAGACTGCCGGCATATCGACACGCAGGTCGATACGGTCCAGCAGTGGCCCGGAGATTCGTGCCTGATAGTCGGTCTGGCAGCGCGGTCCGCGCGCGCAAGTGTGACCGGGTTCGCCCGCCATACCGCACCGGCACGGATTCATGGCGGCAATCAGCTGAAAACGCGCCGGATAACTGGTGCGATGATTGACGCGGGCGATCAGACATTCGCCCGTTTCAAGCGGCTGGCGCAATGAGTCCAGTACCTGTGGTGAGAATTCGGGAAACTCATCGAGAAACAGCACGCCATTATGTGCAAGCGACACCTCGCCCGGGCGGGCGCGCAAGCCGCCGCCCACCATCGCCGCCATGGAGGCCGAATGATGCGGCGACCGAAAAGGTCTTCGGTCTGAGAGTTTTCCACCCGCCAGCTCTCCGGCGATGGACGCGATCATGGACACATCCAGCAATTCGCGCGGCGACAGGCGCGGAAGGATCGACGGCAGGCGCTGCGCCAGCATCGACTTGCCGGAGCCGGGCGGACCGACCAGAAGCAGATTGTGATTGCCCGCTGCGGCAATCTCCAGCGCGCGCTTTGCCGTTTCCTGCCCCTTGATATCGGCAAGGTCCAACAGGTTTTCACTGGAAACCCGCATGGAAGGATCGGGCGGCGTCAGCACCTGCGTCCCGCGAAAATGATTGGCGAGCGCGATCATGCTGCGCGGCGCGAGAATGTCGATATTGGCGCCAGCCCAGGCCGCTTCCGGCCCGCAGGCATGAGGGCAAATGAGGCCCTTCTCTTCGCGATTGGCCCCGATGGCAGCGGGTAAAACGCCTGCCACCGCTGTGATCGACCCGTCGAGCGAAAGTTCCCCCAGCACGAGGTAGGATTGAATGGCGTCGGCGGGAATGGCCCCGATGGCCGCCATCAGGCCTACCGCGATCGGCAGATCGTAATGCGAGCCTTCCTTCGGCAAATCGGCGGGCGCGAGATTGACCGTGACCCGCTTGGTGGGCATCGACAGCCCGGAAGCATGAAGCGCCGCCTGCACGCGTTCGCGGCTTTCCGCCACTGCCTTGTCGGGAAGACCGACAATCGAAATGCCCATCTTGCCCGGCGCAACCATGACCTGCACATCGACAGGCACCGCTTCTATGCCCTGAAAGGCAACCGTTCCAACCCGCGCGACCATAAGCCCCCACTCGCCACGCAGCACATCCCTAAAGTGAGGAAATGCTTAAATACAACCACTGGATTTAAGCATTATTCCTGAAACAGATCAAGAACGTCGTGTGGCGGTTGAGAGTTGGATTTTACCAGGAAACGCGCGCGCCTATGCGGCCCGAGAGAAGCCTGAAGCGCTCACCGCCGAGATTGAATTCATAGGATGCATTGGCATAAAGCGCGGTATTGTCCGCAATTTTGGTCGTGAAACCGGCACCGAGTTCCAGACTTGTTTCCTCCCAGGACGGGCGAAGCCGGTCACTGTTGAAGTAGATCGTATCGCTCGCCTTGAATTGGTGCCAGACATTGGCCAGCACGAACGGATTGAACGGTCGCTCGTTGAGCGTGTAATTGCCTTGCAGGCGCGCGCCGACACGGCCTGTCCAGCTATCGTTATTGTCGTAACGGATGGTGCCGCCGGGATCGGTCGCCTCATCGAAATTCTGATACTGCCAGTAAATCTGCGCCTGCGGTTCGATAACCCATTTATCGGAGATCGAGAACTTCTTGCCTGCTTCAAGAGACGCCGACCATTCCTTGCCATGGAAGCTGGAGCTGTAGTCCGCAACCGATTCCGTATCGATGCTCAGCCAGGAATGCATGACGATGGCGTCGATATAGGCTTCGTCTTCCCAGGTATGGGTCCAGTAAGCGCCGAGGCTGTAAGCATCGACATCGATATTGCCGATCTCGATATTATTGCCATAGATGTTTCTGGCGCGCATATCGCCCCAGCCGCGCGCATAGCCTGCCATCAGACCGAGCGTATCAAGCTGACCGTCGTCATGTTCGGCGCGATAGACCGGCACGCCGAACTGCATGCCCCACTGATTGCCCTTGTAGCGCTGATCGGCAAAGGTGCTGAGATTCTGGCGATATTGATCACCGAACATACGCGCCCAGATGATGTGCTTGTTTGCCTCATCGCCAAACCAGGACTGTTCGCCGTGCCGTTCGTGGAAGGTGCCGAGCGCCACGCGCAACAACCCGCGCACGACGGTGGGCGTAGCGCCGAGTATGGGAACTTCCGGGCGAACCAGCGTGATACTGCCGCCGCCGTCGCCGCCGCCCGTTCCTCCGCCTGTACCACCTCCGGTGCCACCGCCAGTACCGCCGCCGGTTCCGCCACCTGTGCCACCGCCGGTGCTGCCGCCAGAGCCACCGTCTGCGCCGCCATCTCCGTCACCCCCACCAGGCCCCGGAATCAACCATTCGGCTGGAATGCCCGGCAGACTTGCATCAATGCCGGAAAAGTTATTGCGCAAATACCAGTTGCTTTCCGTGCCCGCCTCCACGCCGCCCCGGACCAGCTGATATTCGTAGATACCGGCAGAGGCGCGCCGGGCAAGGTTAAACGTGGTCGCGCCGGTGGTCGCTCCATTGACCGCCTCCACCACGAGAATACCGTTCTGGCGGGTTTGTGCTCCCGTCCCGCCGACATTGTTGACGACGATGCCGGTTGAACCGGTCGTCGTGCCGTTCGAAATGACCAGCTTGTCGGATGGCGCATTGTCACCGGCCAGAACCGTATTCAGCCAGAGCTGGCCCGAATTGCCCTGATAATTGCCGACGATGGTGAGGCTATCCGAGGTGGAATTGGAGCCGTTGGTGAGATCGATCACGCCGGCATTCACCACCTGCGTGAGACTGCCGCCCACCGCCGGACTGATGTTCCAGCTGCCGCTGCCAGCGCGCAGATAGCTGCTCGAATCAATGGTGAGCGTGCCGGTCGCAGTGCCGCTGTCGCCAAGCGTCAGATTGCTGTTCATCGTCAATTCCGACGCATTTTGAAGCTCGATAAGCTCCCAGTTAATCAGACGCTGCGGATTGCTGCCCTTGGTGTTCTGCCAGGTCAGACGATCTGTGCCGAGGCCGCCATTGATCTGGATGCCTTTCAGCTGGGTATCGGTCAGCCCCTGAAACACGGCGACGTCATTTTCCGTGCCCATATCGATGCCGCCGATCAGTCCGCCGGTCCACAGCATATAGTCGGCGCCCGCGCCTGCCATCAGCGAGCCGGTGACTTCGCCGCCGGACAAGAGGAACCGGTCATTTCCGTCATCCTGATTGACCGTCGCGCTGACACGACCGCCGCGCATATCGAAAAGATCGTCGCCAGCCCCTTGCGAAACGCTGCCATTGATCTGGCCGGGATCATAATTGATGATCGTGTCATTGCCGGAACCGAGCGCAATCGTGCTCTGGATTGTGCCGTAATTCTGCACATATGTCTGGCTGGCGCCATTGACGAAAATGCCATTGTTGAGCGACGCGCCCGTGGTATTCGTGATATTGGTCGCGCCATCGCCATTGATGGTGACGCCATTGTTCAACGTGCCATCATTGGTGATGATATTGGTGCTGTTGCCCGTGAAGCTGAAACCCGAATTGATATGCGAATTGGCGTAGTTGTGAACCGTATAGGTCCCGCTGCCGCTGATCGTCAGGCCGCCATTGATCGTGCCGCGATTGTCGAAAACGAGGCTGGTCGCATCGTTTATGACAACGCTCTGCGCATTGCCCGAATGAGTGACCGTCAGCGCGCCCATGCTGCTGGCGGTGAACGGTCCATTCAGATTGGTGTTCTGCTCGATCACGACACCGAGACTGCCAAGTCCGCTGGTGTTGAACCCGTTCGGATTGCCGCTACACACGACTGTATCGCCTGACGCAGGTGTTGCAGGCGTACAATCGGCCAGCGCTGTTTCTGTATAGGGAAAGAGGAAAAGAACCCCGATGACGGGTATGGGGATCTTAAACTGAGGGGCATTCAGACGCAGTAACGGAAAAGCGTTATTTTTTCTGTCCCCAGTCGAATGGTGCATCAAGATCCCCTCGAATACTATTCGTAAATCACTGAATAAATCGAATTCTGCATTAATGAGCGGGCTTGGCAATCATATAAATTAGGCGTTTCTAAATTTGGTGGGTCCTAGGATCCCCCATGAAGCCCAAAGCTAGCATTCAGTTTGATTTTGCAAATCTGCTCAATGCTATAGCCAATGGAAGCGAATGCCTGGCCAAAAGAAACGGGCCTCCATTGCTGGAGACCCGTTTCGAAACGGCCATGCCGGGCCGGCGCGTACAATCAGCGCTTTACTTCCACCGCATCCCAGAACAGCGCGGCGACATTGGTGCCGTCGAAACGCTCGATCTCGCGAATGCCGGTTGGCGAGGTGACGTTGATCTCGGTCATATAGTTGCCGATCACATCGATGCCGACGAGAATGAAGCCGCGCTCCCGCAGGGAGGGGCCGATGCGTTCGCAGATTTCGCGTTCGCGCGGCGTCAGCTTGCTCTGTTCGGCCTTGCCGCCCGCATGCATGTTGGAGCGGGCATCGGTTTCCGATGGCACGCGGTTGATCGCCCCCACCGGCTCGCCGTCGATCAGAATGATGCGTTTGTCGCCTGCGCGCACATCTTTCAGGTAACGCTGCGCGATGAATGGTTCGCGGAAGAGCTGTCCGAACATTTCGAGCAGCGACGAAAGATTGCGGTCGCCATCGGCCAGATGGAACACGCCCGCGCCGCCATTGCCGTAAAGCGGCTTGAGGATGATGTCGCCGAACTCGCGGCGGAACTCCATGACTTCCTGCGGGTCCTTGGTGATGAGCGTTTCCGGCATCAGGTCGGGAAACTCGGTGACGAAAATCTTTTCCGGGCTGTTGCGCACCCAGGCCGGATCGTTGACGACCAGCGTTTTGGGATGAATGCGCTCCAGAAGATGCGTATTGGTGATGTAGTTCATGTCGAACGGCGGGTCCTGACGCAGCAGCACCACGTCCATTTCCGACATATCACGGCGGATGGGCTCGCCCAGCGTGAAATGGTCGCCCACGACATCGCGCACGTCCAGCTTTTCGAGACGGGCCGAAACGACGCCATCGCGCATCGACAGGCGGTCAGGCGTGTAGTGATACAGCTCGTGGCCGCGCTTTTGCGCCTCCAGCGAAAGCGCAAATGTCGTGTCGCCCTTGATGTTGATCGTGCTGATATGGTCCATCTGGACCGCGACTTTGAGAGCCATGATTTCCTCGCGATTCGAAGTTGCGGGAAATCTAAAACGGAATGAACCGGCGATATAGTGCCTTTCTGTCGTCGACACAGTGCCAATTCGGGCTTTCCAGCGTCCGCGAAACACAAAAAAGTGTTTGCGACACGGACCTCACTTCCAAAGTGGGGAACCCTCCCCATATGATGGATCACAAATAAATCCCCTAGATTCAAGGGACCCCCATGAAAAAGATTGGCTTTCTCTCGTTTGGCCATTGGTCGCCCTCGCCGCAGTCGCAAACCCGTTCGGCTGCCGATACGTTGTTGCAGTCCATTGATCTGGCCGTCGCCGCCGAGGAGCTGGGGGCCGATGGCGCCTATTTCCGCGTGCACCATTTTGCGCGCCAGCTCGCCTCGCCCTTCCCGCTTCTGGCCGCAATCGGCGCCAAGACCAGCAAGATCGAGATCGGCACAGCCGTGATCGACATGCGCTATGAAAACCCGCTTTACATGGCGGAAGACGCAGGCGCTGCCGACCTGATCTCCGGTGGACGCCTGCAGCTTGGCATCAGCCGCGGCTCGCCGGAACAGGTGATCGACGGCTGGCGCTATTTCGGCTACGCGCCGGAAGAAGGCCAGTCCGATGCCGATATGGGGCGCAGACATGCGGAAGTATTTTTGCGCACGCTGAAAGGCGAAGGCTTTGCGCAGCCCAATCCGCGCCCGATGTTCCCCAACCCGCCCGGTCTGTTGCGCCTCGAGCCGCATTCGGAAGGATTGCTCGACCGCATCTGGTGGGGTGCGTCGTCCAACGCGACGGCTGTCTGGGCGGCCAAGCTCGGCATGAACCTGCAAAGCTCCACGCTGAAAGACGATGAGACCGGCGAGCCGTTCCATATCCAGCAGGCCAAGCAGATACGCGCCTATCGCGAAGCATGGAAGGAAGCGGGCCACAGCCGCACGCCGCGCGTTTCGGTGAGCCGCAGCGTCTTTGCGCTCGTCGACGACCGCGACCGCGCCTATTTCGGCGCTGGCGGCAAGGAGCAGGACAGCATCGGCTATATCGATGAGAATACGCGGGCGATTTTCGGTCGCTCCTATGCGGCAGAGCCGGACGATTTGATCAAGGAACTGGCGCAGGACGAGGCGATTGCCGAAGCCGACACCCTACTTCTGACCGTCCCCAACCAGCTTGGAGTCGACTATAATGCCCATGTCATCGAAGCGATTTTGAAACATGTCGCTCCGGCGCTCGGCTGGCGCTGAATTGCCCCATTTATGCCATGCCGAAGCTTTTCATTTGGCGGGAAAATGCTCTAGACACAGCGGTTGAATGATACTTTTCGGGAGGAAAAGGTGACGTCCGTCCAAACTGCTATATTCGCCGACCATACTGCCGAACTGGGCGAAGGCCCGGGTTACGATCCGCTGACAGGCCATGTCTGGTGGTTCGATATTCTCGGGCACAAGCTGATCGAGCGAAACTGGGAAAGCGGGGCAATGGAAGTTCATGACCTCGGCATGAAAGCCAGCGCCCTCGCCGTTATCGACCGCGAGCGTCAGCTTGTGGTCAGCGAACACGGGCTGTTCATCCGCGAACGCGCCAATGGCCGCCTGACCATGCATCATCCGCTGGAAGCCGACAATCCGGTGACGCGCTCCAACGATGCACGCGTCCACCCGTCGGGCGCGTTTTGGATCGGCACCATGGGCCGGAAGGCCGAGAAGGATGCTGGTTCCATCTGGTGGTATCGCGAAGGCCAGGTGAAAAAGCTTTTCTCCGGCATCACGATCACCAATTCGATCTGCTTTTCCCCGGACGGAAAGATCGCCTATTTCGCCGATACCGACCGCAACATCATCTGGCGCGTCGATACCGATCCGGAAACGGGCCTGCCGGTTTCGGACAAGAGCGTCTTTCATCATCGTGTTGAAGAAGGCGGCGTTGACGGGTCGGTCGTGGATGCGGAAGGCACCGTCTGGAACGCTTGCTGGGGCGGAAAGGCGCTTCACGCCTATTCGCCGCAGGGTCGTCTGATCCGCTCTATCGAGCTGCCAGTTACCCAGCCATCTTGCCCGGCCTTTGTCGGGCCGGATGCGGCGGTGATGATCGTGACCAGCGCCCATGAAGGCATGAACGAAGAAGCCCGCAATGCCGACCCCCATGCCGGAAAGGTGTTGCTGCTCGATCTCACATTGGCAGGGCGGCATGATCCGCCGGTATTGCTCTAAAAGAAAAAGGCCCTCTTCGGGGCCTTTTCACATTCCAGCTGAAAGCGCGCTTTTTGCACGCACATCTTGTCCGAAAACCGCTTCGCACTTTTCGGGATGTGCTTTAGCCTTCAAAAGCCTCGACGATGAGGACTTCACCATCCGCGACCGTCCGGCGTATCGCGGCTGCGGCCTGATATTCCGGTGAATTGAAGCAATCGAGTGCGTGCTGCATCGTCTCGAATTCGATAACGACATTGCGTGCGCGGCCTTGCCCTTCGACGGCTTCCGCCTTGCCGCCACGCGCCAGGAATTTCGCGCCATAACGCTCGAATGCAACCTTCGAGCCTGCCACATAATCCTTGTAGCGTTCCGGGTCGCGCACATCCACGCGGGCGATCCAATAGGCTTTTGTCATGCTGTGCTCCTCCAATATTATTTACGCAACCGAGCGCATTTCTTTCAGAATGGCAAGCGCAGACGCTTTGCGATCCGCCGCGCCGACAATCGGTCGCGCTACGACGAGATGGCTTGCGCCTGCTTGCAGCGCATCCGCAGGCGTCATGACGCGCTTCTGATCGCCCTTCTCCGCGCCTGCGGGACGGATGCCCGGTGTCACCACGGCCATATCCGGCCCAATTGCCTGACGTATGGCGGCAGCTTCGGCAGCTGAAGCAACGATACCGCCCATGCCGGCGTCCAGCGCCTGACGCGCACGCTTCAGCACCAGCGTTTCCGCATTGTCGGAATAGCCTGCTTCCCGAAGGTCGGCATCATCCATCGATGTCAGCACCGTCACGCCGAGCAGGCAGAGATCGGACCCCTTGGCCGCTTCGACAGCGGCGCGCATGGCTTTCGGATAGGCATGGAGCGTGAGCATTGAGACGCCCATCTTCGCAACATTCTCCACGCCCTTGGCAATGGTGTTGTCGATATCGAGCAGCTTCATGTCGAGGAAGACTTTTTTCTTCGCCGCAATCAGGCTCTTCGCAAAATCGAGACCGCCCGCGAAAACTAGCTGATAGCCGATCTTGTAGAAGGAAACGGCATCGCCGAGTTCCTCAACGGCTTTTTCCGCTTCGGCGATAGTTGGCACGTCGAGGCCCACGATCAGGCGATCGCGTAAGTCTGTCGTCGTCATGAAATTCTCCGCTGCAATTTTTGTTCTATTCGCACAACAGGGCGCGGTACGAAAGATACCGCGCCCTGAAATATGCAGATTGAATGGAGAATCAGCTGACCCGGCCGAGCACGCTCTGGCAGACGGCTGTGAGCATCCTTGCGCTGCGCTCATCCTTGAGCGTTCCGTCCTCGTTGAATGCCACCGAGGCGCGGCCGACCGAACATTGTTCGGTCACGACCTGGGTTCCAACCGCCATGAGTACGGCGCGCAGGTGGTACAGCCCGCGCATACCGGCGAACATGCCGTCCGACGTCGAGCACAGACCGACCGTCAGGCCGCTATAGGGCCGCAACGGCTGGTCGCCATCCTTGGAAATACGGCTGACCCAATCGAGCGTGTTTTTCAGCAGCGGCGGGATGGACGCATTATATTCCGGCGAGCAGATCAGAAGCGCGTCGTGTTCGGCAAAAAGCCGACCGAGCTTCATGGCGTTTTCAGGTACGCCATGCTCCTTTTCCAGATTCTGGTCCATCAAGGGCAGCGGATAATCGGCAAGCGTGATGCGGGTGACGTCCGCCCCCTGCGCCCGCAATTCCTGTTCGGCGGCATCCGCCATATGACCCGAGAAAGCGCCGATACGGATCGAACCGGCGAAGACAAGAACACGTGCGGTCATGGACAACTCCTAGGAAGTCAGTGTCTGAATGAAAAAGCGGCATGCCGTGGCGAAAATGGTGATTTCGCGAACCGGAGCGCAGCGTACTTTTGGGTACGTGAGCACCGGAAGCACAGAAATTGCCATTTGCAGACCGGCATGGTGACTTTTGGATCAGACACTCAGCCGAGCGGCCTGCGGTAAACCCAAAGCTGCGCTGGCGGAACATTGCGCATGACGAAATCATAGTGCTGAACCGTGTAGTTTCCGCGACCCGCTGGAACCGGCGGCAGAGGACCATAAGTGATCTGCATGAACGGACGGCCACGCGGAATGCGCGTCAGCATATCTTCGATCAGCTGGACGCGGCGCGCCATCGGGAAATTGAGCAACGGTACGGCAGAAATAATACTGTCGAACTGCTGGTCCTTCATGGCGCCGAGCGTGGTGTCGAGATCGAACGCATCGCCCTGGATGATGTTCACCTCGGGATAGGTCTTGTTGAGATGCTCGACAAAGTCCTGCGAATACTCAATCGAATAAAGATCGGACGGCTTCACGCCATGCTTGAGGATCGCCTTGGTGATGACACCGGTGCCCGGTCCAAGTTCCAGAACCGGCAGGCCCGAATGAATGTCGATGACGCTTGCCATGCGTCGCGCGGTGATGGAGCTGGTCGGCAGAATGGCGCCGACCGCTTTCGGCCCGTCAATCCAGCCTTTGAAAAAACGGATTTCCTCGTCGAATTTAGCGGCGAGTTTCCTGCCGAGTTGACCTGCCATTCCGCATGCTCCCATTGTCGTTATTGGACAAGTTTATGCCGCTTTCAATTCGCTAAGCAAGGCAGGAATAAGGAAAATACGAAAAAAGGGAGCCGCATGGCTCCCCTTTTTTAATCACCTATTCCCTCGAAGAATTCCTTCATCCGTGAGAAGAACCCGGCTGATTTCGGGCTGTTCTCCTGCGAGGAGAGTTTTTCGAATTCCTCCAGCAATTCCCGCTGGCGCTTCGACAGGTTCTGCGGCGTCTCGATATCGATCTGGATATAGAGATCGCCCACTGCCTGCTGTCGCAAAACCGGCATACCCTTGCCCTTGAGGCGGAACTGCTTGGCGTTCTGCGTGCCTTCGGGAACCTTCACACGGGTCTGCGTGCCGTCCAGTGTCGAGACTTCGAACTGGCCGCCCAGCGCCGCCGTGGTCATCGAGATCGGCACCTTGCAATAAAGATCGGAACCGTCGCGCTGGAAGAACTCATGCGGCTTGACCGAAAGGAAAATGTAAAGATCGCCCGACGGTCCACCGCGCATTCCGGCCTCGCCCTCGCCTGCAAGGCGAATACGGGTACCATCCTCGATACCGGCCGGGATATTGACCGAGAGCGAACGCTCCTGCGTCACGCGACCCTGACCGTGGCACTTGCCGCAAGGGTCCTTGATGACCTGACCGCGACCGTTACATGTCGGGCAGGTGCGTTCCACCGAGAAGAAGCCCTGCGCCGCGCGAACACGGCCCGAACCCGAACACATGGTACAGGTGGTGGGCTGCGAACCCGCCTTGGCGCCGGAACCGGAGCATTCGTCACAGGTGATGGAGGTCGGCACGCGAATCTGCGCCGTCTTGCCGGCAAATGCTTCTTCGAGCGTCACTTCCATATTATAGCGCAGATCGGCGCCGCGTTCGCGACCGTTGCTGGAACGGCGGCGACCGCCACCCATCATCTCGCCAAAAATATCTTCGAAAATATCGGCAAAACCGCCTGCGCCCGCAAAGCCATTGCCGAAACCGCCGCCCGCGCCGCCATTTTCGAAGGCAGCATGGCCGAAACGGTCATAGGCGGCCCGTTTCTGCGGGTCCTTCAGCGTTTCGTAAGCTTCGCCGATTTCCTTGAACTTGCGTTCAGCTTCCGGATTATCCGGGTTGCGATCAGGATGGTACTGCATGGCAAGCTTGCGAAAAGCCGCTTTCAGCGTCTTGTCATCGCAGGACTTTTCTACGCCCAATGCTTCGTAATAATCGATCTTCATACGTCCGTTACCCCGGCGGCTGGACCGGACTCCCAACCGGAGCCTTCGTTATTATTCGTCATATGCCGAATACAGAAAACTGGCAAAAGCCCGGCATGGAGCCGGGCTTTCACTGTCAACGGCAGATGATTACGACTTCTTCTTGTCGTCGTCGATTTCTTCATAGTCGGCGTCAACGACATCGTCCTTGGACGAAGCCTGTTCGCCGCCTTCGGCGTCCTCACCTTCAGAAGCCTGCGCTGCCTCATACATGGCCTGACCAAGCTTCATCGCCGTTTCAGCGAGCGTCTGGGTCTTGGCCTTGATGTCTTCGGCATCGTCGCCTTCAAGCGAGGTCTTGAGCGCTGCAATAGCGCCTTCGATGGCCTGCTTGTCGTCTTCCGAAACCTTGTCGCCGTAATCCTTCAGCGACTTTTCCGTCGAATGGATCAGGCTTTCGGCCTGGTTCTTGGCTTCGACAGCATCACGGCGCTTCTTGTCGGCTTCGGCATTGGCCTCGGCGTCCTTGACCATCTTTTCGATGTCGGCATCCGACAGACCGCCCGAAGCCTGAATGCGGATCTGGTGCTCCTTGCCGGTGCCTTTATCCTTGGCCGAGACGTTGACGATACCGTTGGCATCGATGTCGAAGGTCACTTCGATCTGCGGCACGCCGCGCGGTGCAGGCGGAATGCCCACGAGGTCGAACTGGCCGAGGATCTTGTTGTCGGCAGCCATTTCACGCTCGCCCTGGAAGACGCGGATCGTCACAGCCGACTGATTGTCTTCGGCGGTGGAGAAGGTCTGCGACTTCTTGGTCGGGATGGTCGTGTTGCGGTCGATCAGACGGGTGAACACGCCACCGAGCGTTTCGATGCCGAGCGACAGCGGGGTCACGTCGAGTAGCAATACGTCCTTGACGTCGCCCTGCAGAACGCCAGCCTGAATTGCCGCACCCATGGCGACGACTTCGTCCGGGTTCACGCCCTTGTGCGGTTCCTTCCCGAAGAAGGCCTTCACGACTTCCTGGATCTTGGGCATACGGGTCATGCCGCCGACCAGAACCACTTCGTCGATTTCACCGGCCTTGAGGCCAGCGTCCTTCAGAGCGGCCTTGCACGGCTCGATCGTGCGCTTGACGAGATCTTCGACAAGGCTTTCGAACTTGGCGCGCGACAGCTTGATGGCCAGATGCTTCGGACCCGTTGCGTCGGCGGTGATGAACGGCAGGTTGATTTCGGTCTGCTGCGCGGACGACAGTTCGATCTTGGCCTTTTCGGCAGCTTCCTTGAGGCGCTGCAGAGCAAGCTTGTCGTTCTTCAGGTCGATGCCGCTTTCCTTCTTGAACTCGGTGATCATGTAGTCGACGATGTGCATGTCGAAGTCTTCACCACCGAGGAACGTGTCACCGTTGGTGGACTTCACTTCGAACACGCCGTCGCCGATTTCAAGCACCGACACGTCGAAGGTGCCGCCGCCGAGATCGTATACGGCAATGGTCTTGCCTTCGCTCTTGTCGAGGCCGTAAGCCAGCGCAGCGGCGGTCGGCTCGTTGATGATGCGCAGCACTTCCAGACCGGCGATCTTGCCTGCGTCCTTGGTGGCCTGACGCTGGGCGTCGTTGAAGTAAGCGGGAACCGTGATAACGGCCTGCGTGACGGTTTCGCCGAGATAGGATTCAGCCGTTTCCTTCATCTTCTGAAGGATCATCGCGGAAACCTGCGATGGCGAATACTTCTTCCCGTGAACTTCCACCCACGCATCGCCATTGTCGCCCTTGACGATCTTGTACGGGACGAGATCCTTGTCCTTGGTAACCATCGGATCGTCGAAACGGCGACCGATCAGGCGCTTGACTGCAAAAAGGGTGCCTTCCGGATTGGTGACGGCCTGACGCTTCGCAGGCTGACCAGCGAGACGTTCGTCACTATCGGTGAAAGCAATAATGGAAGGCGTCGTGCGGGCGCCTTCGGCATTCTCGATGACCTTCGCGCTCTTACCGTCCATGACGGCGACGCAGGAGTTGGTCGTTCCCAGATCGATACCAATAACTTTAGCCATATTTCTCTCCATTCAGCAAACCGCCAAGACCTCTACCGAGCGTTCCATGGGCGGCTCCTACGGTTTTTCACAATGCCCGCTTCAAGGTTGGGTTTCCGGAGGTTTTTTCAAGACCCCTCGGCCTGTCATCGAAGCCCTGTGCGAGGCGTATATAAGAAAGGCGCTTTTTCACTGCAAGTCAGAACAGCCGGACAGCCATAAATTCCTTCCCGGTCGTTCTGACAGGTCTGTTTCCAGACGGTTCTATACCTCTACGAAACCACTATTCTTGCCCGCGCGATAGATCGCATCGATAAAGCGCTGGTTTGCCTTGGAATTCTCCAATGAAAACAAGGATACATCCTCGCCCCGCACCGCGCGCACAAAATTTTCCGCCTGCAACTGGTAGTGGTTCGCGTCCGAAAACGACCATTCCGTCGCTTCCGTGTGGCCCGCGTCGTAAAGCGTGATGCGGCCATGACCGTATTTGCCGGTATTGAACGGCGCATGAACCTCGATGAAGCCCTTGTCACCGTGGAAAACCATGAACTGACGTCCGGCAAGCTGGGTCGCGACATAGAAAGTCATATCGAAACCATCGAATCGCGCCGCGACATTGGCATAGCGGTCGGTGCCGAAATTCGGGTCGATTTCGACAGACGCCTGCACCGAAAGCGGTTCCTTGCCCGTCACCATGCGCGTTACGACCGTGGGGTACACGCCGATATCCGGCAGCGCGCCGCCGCCAAGATCCGGCTGGTTGCGCATATTGCCGGGATCGACGTTGAAATAGCTGAAAGCGCCCTGAACATGGCGCAACGTGCCGATGGCGCCTTCCGCCAGCAAGGCGCGCACCTTGATCCATTGCGGATGATAATAGACCATGAAGGCTTCGGCGATGGTGACCTTATGCTTGTCGCGCGCAGCGATGAGCAGGTCGATATCATCGGCCTTGAGCGCTATCGGCTTTTCGCAAAGCACATGTTTGCCAGCTTCTGCGGCCTTGATCGTCCATTCGATATGCTGCGATGTCGGCAGCGGGATATAAACGCCGTCCACCTGATCGCTGGCGAGCAATTCCTCATAGGAGCCAAAGGCAAGCGGCGCGCCGAAACGGTCGGCCACGGCGCGGGCGCGGGCGTGATCGCGGCTCGCTATCGCATGGACAACACCGTTATCCGACGCGGCCAGCGCCGGTATCACCTGCGTAACGCCGATTTTGGCGGTGGAAAGAATACCCCAGCGGAACATGCCGTTTCCTTCGTTCATATTGTTGCTCTCACGACGCGTGCGCGCCTAGCCGCGATGCCTATCGGCGTTATCGATGGCACGATTGGGCCTGAGACGAAACGAAAAAATATCAAAGCGGAAAGAACAAGGCCCCGTTTCCGGGGCCTGTTCATTTATCCGCGCAGCACGCCGCCGGTCTGTTTGGCGACACTGGCCACAACCTGCTTTGACAGTGCGTCCAGATCTTCATCGGTGAGGGTGCGGTCCTGCGGCTGCAACAGCACTTCAACCGCAATCGACTTCTTGCCTTCGCCAAGCGATGCACCCGTGAAGATGTCGAACACCTGCACGCCGACGATCAGCTTCTTGTCGGCTGCGGAAACCGCCTTCACGACATTGCCCGCCTCGACATTGGCGTCCACCACAAAGGCATAATCGCGCTTGAGGCTCTGGAACTGTGACAGGTTGAGCGCAGGCTTGGTGCGGGTCGCCTTTGCCTTCGGCTCAGGGATCGCATCGATATAGATTTCAAAGCCGCAGAGATTGCCCGACACGTCGAGCGCTTCCAGCGTATCCGGATGGAACTCGCCGAAATGGCCAAGCACGACCTTGGGGCCGAGCTTCAGCGTGCCGGAACGGCCCGGATGGAACCATTCCGGCCCACCGGCTTCGATCTGGATGCGGTCAACGGGTGCACCGGCGGCTTCCAGTGCGGCCAGCGCATCGGCCTTGGCATCGAACACACCCACCGTTGCGGCATTGCCGGACCAGAAACGGCCAGCACCTTCAACGCCTGCCGTTCCACGACGGATACCGCCCGCCACACGGCGCTGCTTCTCCGGCGTGTCGCCTTCATAGATGCCCGACACTTCGAACAACGCGATATCGCCAAAACCGCGATCCGCATTGCGTTGTGCCGCAGCCAGGAGGCCCGGCAGAAGCGACGGACGCATATCCGACATGTCGGCTGCAATCGGGTTGGCGAGCTTCAACTCCGGCTGGCCGCCGCCAAATGCCTTGGCCTGCGTTTCCGAAATGAAGGAATAGGTCACCGCTTCCAGCATGCCGCGCGACGCGAGCATGCGGCGAGCGTGACGCGTGCGGATCTGCAAGGTGGTCAGGATGCGGCCATTGACGGCGCCATGATTTGGGAGCGGCTGCGGCTCGATCTGGTTGATGCCGTGAATGCGCATGACTTCTTCAACGAGGTCGGCCTTGCCTTCCACGTCTCCGCGCCATGTCGGCACCGTCGCCTTGATGACCTTGCCATCGCCTTCGACACCGAAGCCGAGACGCTTCAAGATATCGAGCGAGGCGTCGTAGGAAACCTCGATACCCGTCAGGCGCTTGACTTCCGTAACCGGGAAATCGATGACGCGCGCGGTTGGCGCCTTGTAACCCACAACGTCGAGAACCGTCGGCTGTCCGCCGCACAGGTCCAGCACCAGTCTGGTTGCAATTTCCGCACCGGGAACCATCATTTCCGGATCGACGCCGCGTTCAAAACGATAGCGCGCATCGGTGACGATGCCGAGTTCGCGGCCCGTACGCGCAATCATGCGAGCATCCCACAGAGCGGATTCGATCAGCACATCCGTGGTGTTCTCGTCGCAACCCGAATGCTCGCCACCCATGATGCCGGCAATCGATTCGGGACCGTTTTCATCGGCGATAACGTACATGCCGGTGTTCAGCTTGTACTCGCGCTGGTCGAGCGCCAGAATGGTTTCGCCATCCCCGGCGGCGCGCACCGTCAGGTTGCCCTTGACCTTCGCCGCGTCGAAAACATGCAGCGGACGGCCCTGATCGAAGGTCACGTAATTGGTGATATCCACCAGCGCATTGATCGGGCGCAGACCGATTGCCTTCAGACGCTGCTGCATCCATTTTGGGCTCGGGCCATTCTTCACGCCCTTGACCATGCGCAGCGCAAAACCGAGACAGAACGGGTTTTCCGCATCCTGATCGAGAATGATCTTGACCGGCGTTTCGCCTTCGCCCTTGGCGGCGGCAGGCAGCGTGTTCTTCAGCGTGCCGAGACCGGCGGCGGCCAGATCACGGGCAATGCCATGAATACCGGTGCAATCGGCGCGGTTTGGCGTGAGGCCGATTTCGATGATCGGATCGTCAAGGCCCATATAGGCGGCAAAGCTTGTGCCCACCGGCGCATTTTCCGGCAGATCGATGATGCCATTGTGCTCGTCGGACAGTTCCAGCTCGCGCTCGGAGCACATCATGCCAAAGCTTTCGACACCGCGAATCTTGCCAACTGACAGCGTGACATCGAGACCCGGCACATAGTCGCCCGGACGGCCCAGAACACCGACCAGACCGGCGCGGGCGTTGGGCGCACCGCAAACGACCTGTACCGGCTTGCCATCGCCCGTATCGACGGACAAAACGCGCAGCTTGTCGGCATCGGGATGCTGGGTGGCGCTCACCACCTTGGCGATCTTGAAAGCCTTGAAGGCGGCGCGGTCATCGACCGATTCCACTTCAAGACCGATATCGGTCAGCTTCTCGACGATCTGGTCGAGCGTCGCATCGGTTTCAAGGTGATCCTTGAGCCAGGAAAGCGTGAATTTCATGATCGTGTTCTTTCCTAAAAATCAGCGTTTGAGCACTTCGACAACGCGAAAGCGCTCGCAAAGCAATTCCATATCCGGGGAGAAGCCGCCGTTGCGGCGAAAATAGGCTTCGTGCCCCTTTCGCCATTCTTCCAGCGGACCTTCGCCCTCCTGTTCCGCGAATGCCGCATCAACTTCATCAAAGCGGCGGACCGTCAGTTCGACGGTTTCTACCACCACAGCGGGTCGGCCAAGACCATCCAGAACCACATCGCGACGACCAACGACCGGCATCGGCTCACCGTCTTCACCGAACGAGGCAAGCGCGGCACAGGTCGCAGTCTTGCGACCCGCGAGAACCAGCGCAAGCAGCTCATCGGCGAGTTCCGGCGTGTCGCCGAAGGCGAAGGTCACGGCATCGCGATAAGGTTCTGGCAGTTGCGTCATGCGCTCAGACCACCGAACAGTGTCGGCAGATCGAGCGGACGGAAACCGTAATGGTTGATCCAGCGCACATCGGCGTCGAAGAAGGCGCGCAGATCCGGCATGCCGTATTTCAGCATGGCGATGCGGTCGATGCCCATACCCCAGGCAAAGCCCTGATAGACATCCGGGTCGTAACCGGAAGCGCGCAGGACATTGGGATGCACCATGCCGCAGCCCAGAATTTCGAGCCAGTCATTGCCTTCGCCGAACTTCACATGCGGGCCGGAACGGTCGCACTGGATGTCCACCTCGACTGACGGTTCCGTGAACGGGAAGAAGCTCGGACGCATGCGCATCGTTACCGACGGCACTTCGAAGAACGCCTTGCAGAACTCTTCCAGCACCCACTTCATATTGGCGACATTGGCCGACTTGTCCACGACCAGACCTTCAACCTGATGGAACATCGGCGAATGGGTGGCGTCGGAATCCATGCGATAGGTCTTGCCCGGGATCACGATGCGGATCGGCTCATCGCGGCCTTCCTTGTCGCGAATCGCGGCGAACTTCTCCATCGTGTGCACCTGCACCGGCGAGGTATGCGTGCGCAGAAGCTTGCGCTCGCCCTTCTCATCTGGATTGAAGAAGAACGTGTCGTGCATCTCGCGTGCCGGGTGCCCTTCCGGGAAATTCAGCGCGGTGAAATTGTAGTAATCGGTCTCGATATCCGGACCTTCGGCAATCGAGAAACCCATGTCGGCGAAGATCGCGGTGATTTCGTCCACCACCTGCGAAATCGGATGAATGCGGCCGCGCGAAGCAGCGCTTTCACGGACCGGCAGCGTCACATCGACTTTTTCGCGCTCAAGGCGGGCGGCAACCGCAGCCTTGCGCAGTGCGGTCTTGCGCTCCGTCAGCGCGTCGGTGACGCGGTTCTTCAAACCGTTGATCGCCGGTCCCTGAACCTGACGCTCTTCCGGCGTCATGGTGCCGAGCAGTTTCAGCTTCTCGGAAACCGTGCCCTTCTTGCCCAGTGCCGCGACGCGGACCGCTTCAATCGCCTGCTCATCGCTGGCGGCGGCGATTTCGCCCATGATCGTTTGTTCGAGTTGTTCAAGATCGCTCATTTTTAGCTTCCCACTCGTGTCTAAAGACACTCGTCGCCTCTTGGTTTACGTCCCTCTCGTGTCCAAGGGACACTCGACGCCTCTTGTTTTTGCTTCCCTGTCGCGTCTTCGACGCTCCACGCCTCTTGGTTAGCTTCCCTGTCGTGCCTGCAACACCCACGCCTCTTCATCGGCGATATCTGCACCGGGCACCAGATAAGAAAGAAAAACCCGCGCCAGCCGAGCCAGCGCGGGTTCCCCAAATTCACAATGTCACTTGGGAAGGGCTGGCTTAGCGGACAGCGCCTTCAAAAGCGTTCGGCGTTTCGGTGTTCTTGAGGTACTCAAGTGCCTTCTTCGCCGATGCAACCAGCGCACCGAATGCATCCGGTTCGTGGATTGCGATATCGGACAGGACCTTGCGGTCGATTTCGATACCAGCCTTGGCCAGACCGTCGATGAAACGGCCATAGGTCAGGCCCTGCTCGCGGACAGCAGCATTGATGCGCTGGATCCAGAGAGCGCGGAAGGTACGCTTGCGATTCTTGCGGTCGCGGTAAGCATACTGCTTCGAACGGTCAACTGCAGCCTTAGCGGTGCGGATGGTGTTCTTGCGACGACCACGGAAACCGGAAGCCTGATCGAGAACTTTTTTGTGCTTGGCGTGGGCGGTAACGCCGCGTTTTACGCGTGCCATATCATGATCTCCTTAAAGGACAGCGGCTTAGAGGCCGTTAGGCAGGAACTGTTTTACGATCTTCGCATCTGCTTCCGAGAGCACCATGGTGCCGCGTGCATCGCGAATGAACTTGTTCGAGCGCTTGATCATGCCATGGCGCTTGCCTGCAGCCGCAGCTACAACTTTGCCAGTGCCGGTGATTTTGAACCGCTTCTTGGCGGCCGATTTGGTCTTCATCTTGGGCATTTTGCTACTCCTTTGTTTAGTCCCCGTCGTGCCTGCGGCACTCCACGCCTCTTGTTAATAAAGGCGCTCGTGTCTGGTCACACAGGAACCGTGTTTTTACTTTCAGGCAGACCGAGCCTGAAAAGCATACGAAACCGCCACGGCATGCCCTGCCGGGCGGTTCGAACGCGGCCTTATAGGCTCAAAGCCCATAAAACGCAATGGCTGAATCCATCGAAATCGATCAATAAAGCCGCAGCAAAACCGACAAGACATGAATGTCCTGCAGGTACTCGATAAATTCGAAGAACGGATAGGCCACGAAGAATACCAGTCCGTCTATGAAAGTGCGATAGAGCCGGTCCGGCTTCACCGTCACCGTCGCATCGTCATTATAGATCGAAAACTTCGGAAAGAAGCGGGGAACCTCTCGGCAATAAGCGCGGTAAGGCTCGCCGAAATTCTGTTCCAGAAATTTTTCTTCCGTGCGGATGACGATGGAAAAGGCGATATAGCAAAGCACGCCGAAGCCGACAGTCACGATGATGCTGCCCGTCTGCGCGCCGATGCCCATCGCACCGATGGTGCTGAACACATAAAGCGGGTTACGCGAGACCGAATAGGGGCCGCTACGCACAATTTCAGCGCTCTTGCGCCCGCCGATATAAAGCGTGCACCACATGCGCCCGAGAATCGCCGCCACGATGAAACTGAGGCCGATGGACTCGATATATTCATGCACCCGCCCTACCCAGGCCGAGCGGACGAAAAGCAGCGCGATCACCAGAAGCACAATTACAACGCCAATCGCCAGACGACGCCGCTGCTGATACTTCCCCAATTCACCTATTGTCTTCATGATCGTTCCACGATTGCCATGTTCATTGCGGCTCGGTTGGCTATTTGTAAAGAAAAACCGCCCGAAGGCGGCTTTTCACAGACTATATCGAAAAAATCAGCGCGGTGCGAGCACCATCATCATCTGACGGCCTTCGAGCTTCGGCTCGGACTCGACCTTCGCGATTTCGACGGTGTCTTCCTTCACACGCTGCAGAAGCTTCATACCCAGCTCCTGGTGCGCCATTTCACGGCCGCGGAAACGCAAGGTAACCTTGACCTTGTCGCCTTCCTCAAAGAAACGCACAGCAGCCTTCATCTTCACCTCATAATCATGGGTGTCGATGTTCGGTCGCATCTTGATTTCCTTGATTTCAACCGTTTTCTGCTTCTTGCGTGCCTCGGCGGCCTTTTTCTGGTTCTGATACTTCAGCTTACCAAGGTCTACGATCTTGCAAACCGGAGGCTCTGCGTTCGGCACGATCTCAACGAGATCGAGGCCCGCTTCCTCAGCCATGGCGATGGCTTCCTGAATGGAAACATCACCGTGGTTCTGGCCTTCGGCATCGATAAGCTGGACCCGGGGAACCCGGATATCACGGTTGGAGCGCGGTCCGTCTTTCTGGACCGGCGTCGCTCTGAACGGTCGGCGAATGGTCGTTATCTCCTGATTGTTGACGTTCATACGGCAAGAACTTTTGTCGCTTACACGACATATCCCCGATCACACCGCAGTTGAACGCGGAAATGTCGTCAAGCAAGCGGCGAAGTCAATAGCATCTTTGACAGGAAAAATCACCCCCACGTGATAAAGAGCTAAATCGGGGGCGAAAAGCGACATATCGGTCACATTTCGTGCGATTTCAAGACGTGCCAAACGGTTGGGGCAATCGCGCGGGTTTCCTCGCCAGACGAGACATGGCAAAAGACATCCCAATTATTAGGAGACTCACATGAGCAATGCGGGGCCAGACGTGGAGCAGGAATTGCTGCCGGAATTTCTTGACGTGGACGGCGCGAAGATTGCCGTGCGCCACAGAGAGGGTAAAAATCAGCCCGGCGTCGTCTGGTTGGGTGGTTACCGCTCCGATATGCTGGGCACCAAGGCCGTCGTGCTCGACCAATGGGCCGAAAAGACCGGCCACAGCGCGCTGCGGCTCGATTATTCCGGCCACGGCGAATCCGGCGGCGACTTCAACGAGGGCACGATTTCGCGCTGGCTCAACGAAAGCCTCGCCGTCTATCGTCATTATGCCAAGGGTCCGCAGATTCTTGTCGGCTCATCCATGGGCGGCTGGATTGCGCTGCGCATGGCGCAGGAGCTGAAGAAGGAAGGCAAGTCGCCTGCCGGTATCGTGCTGATCGCCCCTGCTCCCGATTTCACGGCGGCACTTGTCGAGCCGAGCCTTTCCGACGCGCAGAAGCGCGACTTGCAGGAAAAAGGCTATTTTGAAGAACCGTCCGATTATTCGCCCAATCCTTACGTCTATACGCGCGCATTGATTGAAGACGGCCGCGAGAACCTCGTGCTCAAGGGGATCATCGAAACCGGTTGCCCCGTCCATATTCTGCAAGGCATGCAGGACCCGGACGTGCCCTATAAACATGCGCTGACGCTTGTGGAGCATCTGCCGGTTGACGATGTGACGCTGACGCTTGTGCGTGACGGTGACCACCGGCTGTCGCGGCCGCAGGATCTCGATCTTCTCATTCGCACGGTCTCCGGTCTGGCAGAACGCGTAGCCGAAACACACTAACGGGCAACAGCATAACGGGGCATCATCATGCGCTTTTCGGTCATCGCGTCATCGGCGGTTGCTGCCATTGTCGGCTTCGGCGGCACGCTGGCGCTGATCATCGCCGCTGCACAGGTTCTAGGTGCAACCCAGGCCCAAACGGCGAGCTGGGTCACCGCCATCTGCCTTTCGATTGCTGCCTCTTCCGCCTGGCTCAGCACGCGCTATCGGATGCCCATCATCGCGGCATGGTCGACACCCGGACTGGCGCTGATCGGCGCGAGCGCCGGTTTCACCATGGCCGAAGCGGTCGGTGCCTTCATCGTGACGGCGCTGGCGCTGATTGCCACCGGGCTGATCCGCCAGCTTTCGGTGCTGGTCTCCCGCATACCGGCCTCCGTCGCCTCGGGCATGCTTGCAGGCGTGCTGCTCAGCTTCGTCATCGCCGCCGCCAAGACCGTTCCCTTCGATCCGGTTTTCGTATTGCCGTTGGTGGCGCTGTTCTTCCTGATCCGCCTCTTCAACCCATCGCTGGCGGTCATCGCGGTTCTGGTGGTCGGCATGATCTTCGCGCTCGTCTCGGGCCGTTCACCCACCTTGCCCGCGCCCGAAATCTCGACGCTCACCCTCGTCTGGCCCGAATTTCACTTGGGCGCGATGATCGGCCTCGCACTGCCGCTCTATCTCGTGACCATGGCGTCGCAGAACCTGCCCGGCTTCGCGGTGCTGCGCGCATCGGGCTATGAGCCGCCGACCAGCGCCTGCCTGCGCGTGACGGGTCTGTTCTCCATCCTGTCGGCACCGTTTGGCGCATCCACCACCAATCTGGCGGCAATTTCGGCAGCGCTCTGCACCAACCCGGACGCCCATCCCGATCCCACCAAGCGCTGGCTGACCGGCCCGGTCTATGCGGCAATCTATGTGGTGTTCGCTTTGTTCGGCGCATCGCTGGTTGCGATCTTCGCCGTCCTGCCGACAACGCTGATCGCGCTGGTGGCCGGTCTCGCCCTGACCGGCCCGTTTATCAACGCCATGGCGCTTGCCCTGAAGGATGAACCGGAGCGCCTTGCCGCGACGATCACCTTCGCTGTCACCGCCTCCGGCATGGCGTTTTTCGGGGTGGGCTCGGCCTTCTGGGCCCTGATTGCCGGGCTTGCCGTTACTTTTCTCGAACATTTTCGCAAAAAAATTTCGAGATAATCACATTGGTTAGCTCTGTCTCCCCCTGAATCGGGCTGGAATCGGATTGCGACATTCTTGAAATGCCGCAATCCCCTCACCAATTCGAAATCAAGCCGCCAAACACGAAATGTCCGCATGATGTGGACCTGGCAGGCCTGATATTATGGAGCAGACCATGACCAATTCCGCATTGATACGACCGGCATGGACGCCAGCCACGATTGCGCTGATGGTGCTCGGCTTCTTTCTCTTCTGGCCGCTTGGCCTTGCCATGCTCGCCTATATTCTTTGGGGCGACCGCCTCGAAGGGTTCAAGCGCGGCGTCAACGAGAAGACCGATTCCATGTTCGGTTCTTTCCGCAACTGCCGCAAGAGCGAGAGCTTCAACTTTGGCGGCGCAACCGGCAATGCAGCCTTCGACGATTGGCGTCGTGAAGAACTGGACCGCCTTGCCGAAGAGCGCCGCAAGCTTGACGAAGCCCGCGCCGAATTCGAATCCTATGCCGCTGAGCTTCGCCGCGCACGCGACAAGGAAGAGTTCGACCGCTTCATGGCTGAGCGTCGCGCTGCCGCCAAGAAGACGCCAGCCAAGGGTGGCAAGAACGACATCACCGATCTTTGATAGGGTATAACACCCTGAAATCTCTTGAAACGGCGCGGTAAAACCGCGCCGTTTTGCTTAAAAAGGCTTTTTTGTCTGGCTTTTCACACGAATCGCTTATTCTTAAGCGATGGGCTTATCCTTTCTTCGGCAAATCAGCGGCAACCGGGCATCTGCCAATACGGCGACTGTCCGGAGCGAACGCGTCCATGCGGTGGCGGGTCGCGAGCTGTCATTGCGTGTCTTCGAAAACCCGCGCGCCAAGCGACTGACGCTGCGCATTGAGGCGGGCGGCAAAGGACTGCGCATCACGGTCCCGCCGGGATTGCCCGAGCGCGAGGTGCAGAGCTTTCTCAAGCGCCATCAGGGCTGGATCGAAAGCCGCATCACCAAATTGCCGGATCAGCCCGCTGTGCGTCCCGGCGTGAAAATTCCGATCCGCGGCGTGCCACACCTCATCATGCATCAGCCCGGACGCGGCACAGTCGACCTGCTTGAGGGCAATGTGCTGCTGGTGCATGGCGACCCCGCGCATCTGCCGCGCCGTCTGGCCGACTATCTTAAAGGTCAGGTGAAGCGGGATATCGAAACGCTCGTCGCGCGCCATACGGCAACTGTCGGGCGCAAGGCCAAGGCCGTCCGCTTCAAGGATACCAAGAGCCGCTGGGGCTCCTGCACCTCGGATGGCGTTCTTTCCTTTTCATGGCGGATCGGCATGGCGCCCCCGGCCGTCATCAACTATCTCGTCGCGCATGAAGTCGCGCATCTGATCGAGATGAATCATGGGCCGCAATTCTGGAAACTCTGTCAGGAGCTTTGTCCCGATACGGAACGCTGCAAGGCGTGGCTGAAGCGAAATGGCAGCGCATTACAGGCTATAGACTTTACATGAACCCATCGACACTGACCGCCGCCAAGGTGCTGTGGGATTACCACTGCATTTATGATCCCACTCCGGCATCCGATGTCATCATCGGCCTTGGCAGCTATGATTTGCGGGTCGCGGAACGCGCCGCCGATCTCTATCTCGAAGGCATGGCGCCGCTGGTAATCTTCACCGGCAAAAGCGGGCACTGGACCGAAAATCTCTATCCCGCCAGCGAAGCGGAAGCCTTTGCCGAAGTGGCAATCCGTCGCGGTGTGCCGGAAGAGGCAATCATCATCGAGCCAAACGCCACCAATATTGGTGAAAACATCCGTTTCTCGCTCGAAAAAATGCTGCCGGGCGTGATCAGCCCGATTTTCGTCACCAAGCCGCAGACCCAGCGCCGCGTGCACGCCACCGTCGCCCGGCAATGGCCGGAAGCAAAGGCAAGCGTGACGGCGCCGCTCCTTTCCTTCGAGGAACAGCCGACGCCATCCTATCCGCTGGAGATGCTCATCAATGAGATGACCGGCGATCTGGAGCGCATTCTCGACTATCCCGCCAAAGGCTACCAGATTGCGCAGGCGGTTCCCATGGAGGTCATGGAAGCGTATGATTTCCTGATCGCACGCGGTTTTGACGGACACACAGTCAGAGATTAGCTGCGAACGGCTTGAGAAGCGCCTCGTTTTATGCGACGGGAAACCATGGCTTTGGATATCAAGATATGCGGGCTGAAAACGCCTGACACAGTCGCTGCCGCTCTCAACGGCGGTGCGACGCATATCGGCTTTATCTTTTTTCCAAAGAGCCCGCGCAATATCACGCCCGATGCCGCAGCCGCGCTGCGCCCTGCCGCGCTTGGCCGCGCCCAAGCTGTCGCCGTCACGGTCGATGCCGACGATGCGACGCTGGATGAAATCGTCAGCGCCGTGAAGCCGGATATTCTGCAACTGCACGGCCATGAAACGCCGGAGCGCGTGCGCTTTGTGAAAGAGCGTTACGGCCTGCCGGTCATGAAGGCCTTTGCGATCCGCAGCGCCGAGGATCTGGCCGCAATCGCGCCCTATAAGGGCATTGCCGACCGCTTCCTGTTCGACGCCAAGCCGCCGAAGGGATCGGAATTGCCGGGCGGCAACGGGGTCTCCTTCGACTGGGGCCTGCTCGATGCGCTTGACGCGGATGTCGATTACATGCTTTCCGGTGGATTGAACGCTGGCAACATTGCCGAGGCGCTGCACGAGACGCACGCGCCGGGCATCGACATATCGTCTGGCGTCGAGCGCGCACCGGGCGAAAAGGACGTGCGTCTCATTGAAGATTTTTTCCAGGCTGTCGCCGATGCGGATGTATCACCGTCCGCAAAACGCGCCTGAACATGACGGAGCTGAAGCGTTGAACAAGCCGGTTGAACCCAATTCTTACAAGACAGGCCCGGATGAAGAGGGCATGTTCGGTATTTTCGGCGGACGTTTTGTCGCTGAGACGCTGATGCCGCTGATCCTCGAATTGCAGGAAGCCTATGAAACGGCCAAGAACGATCCTGAATTCAAGGCCGAGCTTTCCGCCCTTTCGACCTATTATGCCGGTCGCCCGTCGAAGCTTTATTTCGCAGAAGGCCTGACAAAACATTTGGGCGGCGCAAAGATCTACTTCAAGCGCGAAGACCTGAACCACACCGGCAGCCATAAGATCAACAACTGCCTCGGCCAGATTTTGCTGGCCAAGCGCATGGGCAAGACGCGCATCATCGCCGAGACCGGCGCTGGCCAGCATGGCGTTGCGTCGGCCACTGTCGCTGCACGTTTCGGCCTGCCTTGCGTCGTCTATATGGGCGCAACCGATGTCGAGCGTCAGAAGCCGAATGTGTTCCGCATGAAGCTGCTGGGTGCCGAAGTAAAGCCCGTTACGGCTGGCAACGGCACGCTCAAGGACGCGATGAACGAAGCGCTTCGCGACTGGGTCACCAATGTTGAAGACACCTATTACCTGATCGGCACGGCTGCCGGTCCGCATCCTTATCCGGAACTGGTCCGCGACTTCCAGTCGGTCATCGGCACGGAAGCCCGCCAGCAGATTCTTGAACAGGAGGGCCGTCTGCCGGATGTCATCATCGCGGCTGTCGGCGGCGGTTCCAATGCCATCGGCCTGTTCCATCCTTTCCTCGATGACGCATCGGTCAAGATCGTCGGCGTCGAGGCAGGCGGTCACGGTCTGGACGGTGACGAGCATTGCGCATCGATGAGCGCGGGTCGTCCCGGCGTTCTGCACGGCAACCGCACCTATCTGCTCCAGAACGAAGACGGCCAGATCCTCGAAGGTCATTCGGTTTCCGCCGGTCTCGACTATCCGGGTGTTGGCCCGGAGCATTCCTGGCTGAAGGATTCGGGTCGCGTCGATTACGTGCCGATCCTCGACACGGAAGCACTGGATGCCTTCCAGCTTGCAACCCGCGTCGAAGGCATCATTCCGGCGCTCGAATCCGCCCATGCCATTGCGCAGGCCGTCAAGATGGCGCCAACCATGGGCAAGGACCAGATCATGATCGTCAACCTGTCTGGCCGCGGCGACAAGGACGTCCACACGGTCGGCAAGCTGCTCGGCATGGATATCTGAGGGCAGAATGGGCAAGGACGCCACTGACGCTTCCACCTACAGACCGCGCGCCGCATGGTTCGACGGCCTGACGGAATGCGGCCCGGCGACGATCAAGCTCAACATCATCGAAGCGGACCCTTCCAATCCGCTTGCGGAAGCTGCGGTGGGCATCGCCCGCAGGCAGATCGCACATGCTGCGGCAAGGCTTGAAGCCCTGCCGCATCAGGACGCCGGTTTCGCCATTCTCCATCAGGGTGAGGAAAGCCTGTGGCTTCTGCTCCACTGGTGGCTGGAAGGCGGCATCGCAACGGAAATGCTGTGGCAGTCCGAACTCGGCGACGAGATCGAATTCATGCCCGCACAGAACTTGCTGATGGCCTGCGTCTGGGAACTCGGAATTATTGACTTTGAACGGCGCGCCTGGATGGAGACGGCCATGTCCGGCAAACCCATCGCCGATTATCTTGCGCGCACTTTGCCACGGGGCACGGTATGACCACTCGCATCGACACCAAATTCGCCGCATTGAAGACCGAGGGCCGTCCGGCGCTGGTCACCTATTTCATGGGCGGCGATCCCGATCTCGAAACCTCGCTCAAGGTCATGAAGGCGCTGCCGAAGGCCGGCGCCGATGTGATCGAGCTGGGTATGGCTTTCTCCGATCCGATGGCGGACGGCCCGGCGATTGAAGCTGCCGGTCTGCGCGCCCTGAAAGCGGGGCAGTCGCTGGCCAAGACGCTCTACATGGCCGCCGAATTCCGCAAGGAAGACGACACGACCCCGATCGTGCTGATGGGCTATTACAATCCGATCTATATCTACGGCGTCGAGCGCTTTCTCACCGACGCCAAGGCTTCCGGCGTCGACGGGCTGATCATTGTCGATCTGCCATCGGAAATGGATGCGGAACTTTGCGTCCCGGCCATGAAGGCGGGTATCAACTTCATTCGCCTGACCACGCCGACCACCGACGACAAGCGCTTGCCGAAGGTCCTGCATAATTCGTCGGGCTTTGTCTATTATGTGTCGATGAACGGTATCACCGGCTCGGCCATCGCCGATACGGCGCGCGTCGGCGATGCGGTGCGTCACATCAAGAAGAGCACCGATCTGCCGATCTGCGTCGGCTTCGGCGTCAAGACGCCGGAACAGGCTGCCGCCATTGCCGCCCATGCGGATGGCGTCGTCGTCGGCACGGCAATCGTCAATGCGGTGGCCGGTGAACTGACGCCGGAAGGCGCGCTCAAGGGCGATCCTGTGGCCGCTGTGAGCAAACTTGTCGGTGCACTGGCGCAAAGCGTTCGCACGACACGCCTTGAAGCCGCCCAATAAATCGTCCATTTAAGCGGGTAGAGTTGCTTTTCCGCAAAAGCGGGCGCAAAGACGCCCGCACTTTCTGTCGGAAATGCAAAAGCATGTCTCCCAAAAGTGGGAACCGGTTTTGGGATAAAGACTGCGTAAAAACATTCAGTTAAAGCGTGTTCCCTGCATAGGATAAATGCGACACGCTTTAACCTTCGAAGAACAAGAAACGGAACCAAACGTCATGAACTGGATCACCAACTACGTTCGTCCGAAGATCAATTCGATGCTTGGCCGTCGCGAAATGCCGGAAAACCTCTGGATCAAGGATCCGTCGACCGGCGAGATGGTGTTCCACAAGGATCTGGAGAGCAACCAGTTCGTGATCCCGTCTTCGGGCCATCACATGCGCATCAAGGCGAAGGACCGCCTGCGCTTCTTTTTCGACAATGGCGAATATACCACGCTCGACGCGCCGAAGGTTCCGGTCGATCCGCTGAAATTCCGCGACGAGAAGAAATATATCGACCGACTGAAGGATTACCGCACCCGCACCGGCATGGACGACGCTATCGTCAACGGCCTCGGCACCATCGAAGGTCTGCCGATTGTCGCCACCGTGCAGGATTTCGGCTTCATGGGCGGCTCGCTCGGCATGGGCGCTGGCGAAGCGATCATTCAGGGCTTCGAAAAGGCCATCGAGCTGAAGCGTCCGCTGGTTCTGTTCGCAGCATCGGGCGGCGCGCGTATGCAGGAAGGCATTCTCTCGCTGATGCAGCTTCCGCGCACCACCGTTGCCGTGGAAATGCTGAAGGAAGCAGGCTTGCCTTATATCGTCGTGCTGACCAACCCGACCACGGGCGGCGTGACGGCATCCTACGCCATGCTGGGCGACATTCATATTGCCGAGCCGGGGGCACTGATCGGCTTTGCCGGTCCGCGCGTGATCGAACAGACCATCCGCGAAAAGCTGCCGGAAGGTTTCCAGAGCGCGGAATATCTGATGGAGCACGGCATGGTGGACATGGTTGTTCCCCGCACCGAGCTCAAGGAAACGATTGCGCGTCTCCTGAAGATCATGACCAAGCAGCCAGCCAACACCGACAGTCCTGCAGCGCCAAAATCAGACGCCGACAGCAAGGCGGCCTGATATGGGCAGCCAGATCGTGGCAGGCAAGGCGGCTGCCGCTATCGAGCGGCTGATGCAACTGCATCCGAAAGGATTTGACCTCTCCCTGGACCGCATTCGCGGTCTCTTGGAGAAGCTCGGCAATCCGCATCTCAAACTGCCGCCGGTGATCCATATTGCCGGAACCAATGGCAAGGGATCGGCGACCGCCTTCTGCCGCGCCATTCTGGAAGCTGGCGGTTTCGACGTTCACGTCCACACCTCGCCGCATCTGGTCAACTGGCACGAGCGTTATCGTCTGGCAGCGCCCGGCGGCGGCAAGCTGGTCGAAGACGATGTTCTGGCCGATGCCATCGAACGCGTTGCAGCTGCCAATGGCGGCCAGCACATCACCGTCTTCGAAATTCTCACCGCCGTGGCCTTCGTGCTATTCGCCGAACATCCAGCCGATGTCGTCATCATGGAAGTCGGGCTGGGCGGTCGCTTCGATGCAACCAACGTGATTCCCGAACCTGCCGTATCGCTGATCATGCCGGTCTCCATTGACCATCAGGCATTTCTTGGCGACCGCGTGGAGCTGATTGCTGCCGAAAAGGCCGGGATCATCAAGAAGGATTGCCCGGTCGTCGTCGGCTTCCAGCCTTTCGACGCGGCGCGTGAAGTGCTTGTTTCCACGGCGGACCGGCTCGGCTGCCCCGTATCAGTCTACGGACAGGATTTCCTCGCCTTTGAAGAACATGGTCGCATGATCTTCCAGAACGAGGATGGGCTGATCGATCTGCCGCTGCCGCGCCTTCCTGGCCGTCACCAGATTGCCAATGCCGCCGCTGCGATCGAAACAGTACAGCTTGCGGGCTTTAACATTCCCGACAAGGCCGTCGAAAAAGCGCTGATGGTCGTGGACTGGCCCGCGCGCATGCAGCGCCTGACGCATGGAGCGCTTGTCGATCTCGCGCCCCCAACGTCGGAAATCTGGCTCGATGGTGGGCACAATCCGGGTGCAGGCGCAGTGATCGCAGAAGCTTTCGGCGATCTCGAAGAACGCAACGCGCGTCCGCTGTTCCTGATCACCGGCATGATCAACACCAAGGACCCTGTCGGCTATTTTGAGGCTTTTGCGGGCATGGCGCGCCATGTCTTCACCGTGCCGATCCCATCCAGCGATGCGGGCATACCAAACGATGCGCTGGCTGTATCGGCCCAGAAGGCTGGTCTGTCAGCCGAACCGGTCCACTCGGTCGCCAATGCGCTGAAGCTCCTGCACGATACCTGGCCTGCCGATGAAATTCCGCCGCGCATCCTGATAGGCGGCTCGCTCTATCTTGCGGGCGAAGTATTGGAAGAGAACAACACGCCACCATCCTAATAAAATTATATTATTATGATTTACTTTATTAGTCATTATTTCGCCTTTATTTATACCCAAGAATAAATTGTTGTAATTTTAAGAATGGATATATAAATGCGTAATGCTCTTATTGTTTCTACAATTCTTTTTGCTGGACTTTCGACTGCTCCGTCTTTTGCTGCCGGAGTTGCGAAAGAAACTGACACCAAGGCACCAAAAACTAAGGCCGCAATGCCCGTTTGCCCAACCGGCACCAAAGCTGACGACGGGAAATATTATCTTCCGGGTACGCATGAAGAATGCCGGTTGAGCGATAAAGACCACACCGACACCCAGCACAAGTCGAAGTAAGCTCCAGAGTTCTCTTCGAACAAAGAAAAACCCGGCCTTGAGCCGGGTTTTTTATTACACTCGATGAATTATACTTAAGCAGCAGAAGCCTTGATCCAGTCGGCAAGGCGGCTCTTGGGAGCAGCGCCAACCATATTGGCGGCAAGTTCACCATCTTTGAACATCAGGAGCGTCGGGATCGAACGCACGCCGAACTGGGCTGCGAGTTCCGGATTCTCGTCGATGTTAACCTTGGCGATCTTGACCTGACCGGCCATTTCGGCGGCGATCTCGTCAAGCGCCGGCGCGATCATCTTGCATGGACCGCACCATTCCGCCCAGAAATCCACCACGACCGGCTCGTTCGACTGAAGAACGTCCGACTGAAAATTGCTGTTATCGACCTTAACGGTTGCCATAGGGCTATCCTCTATATGGTTAAGAACGGCAGACATCTTCACAGACTCACACGCAATCCGCTCTTTCTTCGCTATATCATGTGGCGTGTCCGCTGCCATCCGTCAAGTTCTAGTTACTCACCTTTCCTTGAGAGTCTTTCAGCGCCTGCATGGCTTCATCAAGCACAGCATCGGACAGCGGCAACAGAAATGGCCCTTCGGTAAAGAGCAATCCTGTTTCCACAACCCGCCCCGGATAGAGCGGTTCCAGCAGCGCCTTATAAAGGGCGAGCTGCGCCCGATAGGCGAAGGGCACCGCCTCGACAGTCTTTGGCGGCGGTCGGTTGGTCTTGTAGTCGACAACGAGCACGCGGGTCTCGTCAACGCTGATGCGGTCAACCTGACCAGACACAGCATGATCGCGCCCGCCAAGATTGATCGTGCCCATGATTGCGACTTCGCCACGCGAACCAGAAGCGAAAACCGGCGCAAATCGCTGATCCCCCAGAATGGCCTTCACGCTTAGAGCGGCATTGTGGCGCTCGGCCTCCGGCCAGTCGCCTGCGATCCGGGCGAGATAATCTTCCGCCAGCCTTTCCCGCTCTCCCTCCGGAACTTCCGGCAGATATTGCAATAGCATGTGGATCGCCGTGCCGCGCCGCAGGGCAAAGCCGGGCATGCCGTCGCTGACGATATCCCCGAGCACAGGCGAGCTTGCATCCAGCGGCGGCTCTTCATCCGCCTCAATCAGCGCGGATGCGCCCGATGGCGCCAGCGGGCGGGGAAGCCCTGCTTCCGGCTTGACCGGGAGCAGATATTCCGGCGGCAGATCAGGCAAAGGCATAGCCTCCGCCTGATCCGGCTCGACAATCTCCGTCAATCCGCGCGGCGTATTGCGGTAACGCCGGGCGGCGACACCCTGCACGGGATGTACAAAGGTCTCCGATTTGACGGCCAACGCATCTTCGGCCAGCCTGTGCCATGTCTCGCCGCTTTCGCGCGTGCCGCGATAGCCACAGATGATGAGGCGGTCTTCGGCACGCGTCATGCCGACGTAAAGCAGGCGGCGATATTCTTCCTCGGCACGGGCTTTCAGCTCTTCGATACGCGAAGCAGTAAAGCCGGTCTGCCAGCTGCCGTTCGGCTGCCAAAGATAACCTTTCACGGGTGGTCCGTCATGCGCCAGATCATAGGGGATCAGCTTGGGCGCGCGGCTGCCGGTCCAAACAGCGCTGCCGGGATCGACCAGAAACACCACCGCGCCCTCAAGGCCCTTAGCTGCGTGGACAGTCATGAGGCGCACTTCGTTGCGGCCCTGATCAAGCTCGCGCTTGATTTCCGGCGAAGCTGCATCCAGCGTTTCCAGAAAAGCCTGCAAGCCGGGCAGCCCTGCCCGCTCGGCGGAGAGCGCATAGTTCTGGAACTCGTCGATAATGTCGCCCGCTTCCGGCCCAAGCCGCGCCAGCAGCTTTCGGCGTGCGCCATCAGCACTCAGAATACGCGCATAGAACTCGAAAACCGGCATGGTATCGGCCATGCCGCGCCAGCGGCTCAAGGTCTTGTGGATCGCGGCAAGCGCCTCATCCTCACGCGAAACACGATAGAGATGTTCGAACAGGGTCGAGCCCGACCCGCGCGGATGCGCGAGCGCAAACAGCCGGTCATCATCCCAGCCGAAGAGCGGGCTTTTGAGAAGTGAAGCCAGCGAAAGATCGTCGGAGGGTTGCAAGACGAAACGCCCGAGCGCCATCAGATCCTGAATGGCGATGTGGCTGGTGAGGCGCAGGCGATCCGCCCCGGCTACCGGCACGCCGAGATTCTTCAGCGCCCGCGACAAGGCAGGCATGAACTGGTCGCGCTTGCGCACCAGCACCATGATGTCCCGCGGCGCGATGCGGCGGTTTTGGCCCGGTATGGGTTCGCCCCTGTCCAGCCAATAGCGGATGGTGGCGGCGATCTGTTCGGCGAGTCGCACGGCGGGTGCGGCTAGATGATCGACCGGCACGCGCCAGTCATCGGGCTCTTCCACCGCTTCCGGCGTCAGCATGTCCCAGATTTCCACCTCGCCCGGCGCGTCGGCGCGAATGGCATCGTGAACCGTGGCGCCCGCAAGCCCGCGATGGGCTTCCGGACGCGCAAAGACTTCATCCACGGCTTGAAGCACATCGGGCGCGGAACGGAAGGAAAAGTTGAGACTGACGCGCTCGAACTTCAGTTCCGCATCGCCTGCGCGGAGACTGACCGAACGGCCCTGCGCGGCAAAATCTTCCGGCACGGCCCCCTGGAACGAATAGATCGACTGTTTTTCGTCACCCACCGCAAACAGCGTGCGTTGCAGGTTGCGCTGGCCGAGACCGGAAAAGAACTCCTCCGACAACATGCGGATGACCTGCCACTGGTCGGGGCTGGTGTCCTGCGCTTCATCCACCAGAATATGATCGATGCCGCGATCAAGCTTGTACTGCACCCACTGCCCTGCCCCGTCGCGGGCCAGCAGCGCCACGGTGCGGGTGATCAGATCTTCGAAATCGAGCAGACCGCGCTTGCGTTTGAGATCATGATAGCGTTGCAGGAGATCATCGATCAGCGTCAGCGCGGCCAGATTGAGCCGCACGAGGCGCAATTCCTTCAGCCGGTCGAGGCCCATTTCAACACGGGAAGCAGCGGCATCGAAGGCTTCCTCGAATTCCGGCAGAAGTTTCTTCACCGCAGCCGAACCGACATAGGCGCCGGATTTCGGCTCGCCCGTGCTTTTCAGAAATGCGGCGCGCAGCACCGCCTCGCGGTCACGACTGGTGCTCACCTTGTCGTAGCGCTTCAGTTGCAGTGCAAAATCATGCGCGCGCGCCGCACCCTTCTGGATCGAAAGAATGAGATCGAGCGCATCATCGGAAAATTCGGGAACCGGCCAGAGTTCCGCCAGAATATCGCTTTCACGCTCATCCGGATCGAAACCGAAGGCGCGATGCAGGGTCTCGGCGCGGGTTTCGGCAACGCCCAATTCTGCGATATAGCGCTGCAAGCCGTTACGCCGGTTCACCGCCTCGTCCAGCAGCGATTGCAGCCCCATTTCACCCGATGCCTGCAAGACATCGGCAAAGGCTGCTGCGATATTCGCATCGCCGCCGCCATGCGCCGTTTCGAGCAGCTGACGCCGTGCTTCGCCCACAAGTGCGGCCTGCATCAGGTCGTCCATCATCTCGAAATGACCGGCGATATTCGCCTCAAGCGGAAACTGATGCAGGATGGCTTCGCAAAACGCGTGGATGGTCTGGATTTTCAGCCCGCCCGGCGTTTCCAGCGCACGCGCGAAAAGTCGCCGCGCCACCGCGAGACGAGGCGCGCCCGGCCTGCGGCCTTCCAGCGATTTCAGCTTCTCTGCCAGTTCGCCATCCGGCAGCACCGCCCATTCCGACAGGCGCGCAAAGACGCGGTTCTGCATCACCGCCGCCGCTGCCTTCGTATAGGTGAGGCAGAGGATTTTCGACGGATCGGTCCCTTCGAGCAAAAGGCGAATAACGCGCTCTGTCAGAACATGCGTCTTGCCGGAACCGGCATTGGCCGACACCCAGACCGAGGCGGCGGGATCGGCAGCCCGTGTCTGCGCATCGATGGTTTCCGGCGGGATATAGAGCTTCTTCTTCATTCGCCGCCCTCCCCACCGGCATCGCCGCCAGCGGACCATTCCAGCACACGCGCAAGGTGGTCATAGTCGCCCGTCAGGTCAGTTTCGCGGAACGGCAGCGCACGCGAAAGATAACCCTTATCCGGCTTCTGATATTCAGCCAGCAGCTGCGCAAGACGCTGCCAAGCCTCCTCGCCCAGAGCGGGAGCCGTCTTTTCCGATGGCGGTCGGCTGATCTTGAGAATGGATTCGGGCTTCACCTCGCCCCCGGCCCGCAGCCGCACATAGGTGAGATCGGAGGCCCGAACGGAGCCAACCTCGCGGAACGCGCCGCGCACCAGAAGTGCAGCCTCCAGCGCCAGCTGCGGCGACAACAGCACATGCGCCTGACGCGGCGACGGCGTGGAGCCGGTCTTGTAATCAATGATTTCGGCCGTCCCGTCGCGCATCAGATCGATACGGTCGGCACGGCCCGAAAGCGTGATGCCGAGGCTTTCGATTTCGCGCTTGTCCGAGGCGATTTCCGCAAAGCGCGTCTGCACATTATAGGCGCGCTCCCGCTCCCATTCGAGGAACTCCGGAATCAGCGCTGTAAAACGCGGCCACCAGACGGCTTCGATCTCGGTCGGCAAATCCATATCGGCAAACAGGATGCGTCCCAGTTCCGTCAGGCGCGCGGCGGCATCAGGCGCCATCGGGTCGATATTTTCCTGCGTGAAATGCCCAAGAATGTCATGGAACAGCGTGCCGCGTTCCGCTGCCGCCGGATCACGGATCAGCGGTTCCAGCGGGCGCAGCTTGAGAATACGCCTGGCGAAGATCGCGTAAGGATCGCGGCGCAGCGTTTCCACCTCCGTGACGGAGAAATGCTTGGGCCGCGCTGCGACCGGCGGCGCAGGCTCAGGCCTTTTGACGAAAGGCACATCCGGCGCACGGTCAATCTCGCGCGACCAGTGCAGGAAACGCTGGCCACGCTGGCGCATTTCCTTGGTCACATCCGCACCCAGCACGGTTTCGAGCCGTTGCAACCAGCGCGACGCCACTGTCGGGGCATTGTCGGAGCGCTGCGAGCGCGACAGCACCACATGGTCCATACCCAGCGCCATTTGAAAATCATGCGCGGCAAGGCCGGTGCGCCGCTCGGGCGGGTCAAGCGCGATCATCGCCTTCATCGGGCGCGACATGAAGGGATCGTTACGTGTCTTGGCGGGCCAGCTACCCTCGTTCAGACCGCCGATCACCACCGTATCGACCGTCTGCAGACGCGCTTCAAGCGCACCCCAGACAAAGACACGCGGATGACCGCCGGGATGCGGCTTGACCGTTTCACCCGCCATCAATGCATCCAGAATTGCAGGCCATTCGCTGGCTTCGAAATCGAGTTCCGATTCGCTCGAAACCAGCCCGCGCAGGAAGGAGGCGATTTTCTCGCCACGCTCACCGGAGTAGAAGGCAGCGACGCTGCCGTTTTCATCGCGCGCCATGTTTTCAATGGCTTCCGCTGTCGCTCGTGCAATCTCGCCAATATTGGTTCGCCGTCCTGTTGTCACGAAAGGCGCCAGCGGCGCAACAGCCTGGGACAGGTTTTCGCAGAGCGCTCGCGCGGCGGCGATCATCTCCGGTGTCACGCTGTCATGCCATGCCGGACGCCAGGACTGGTTGGCGCTTTCTTCCAGTCGCCTGTCGAAAAAAACTGGCAGATCGATGACGGAGGCGCGCCCCGTGCCGCCGCGAAAGGCGACCAGTTCCAGCGTTTCGCCAGCCAGACGCCGGTCGATGCGCGGCGTTTCAAGCCGCAGCAAAGGATGTTTCACCAGCGCCAGCAAGGCCACCGGATCACCGGGATTGAACACCGTTTCCACCGTCAGGCGCAGCAGCGTCGAGGTCTCGACATCGCGCAAATGCCGCCCGCCGGAATCATCAGCATCGATGCCGAAACGCGCCAGTTCTCCAACCACGCGCCGTGCCAGATTGCGGTCCGCCGTCACCAGCGCCGCGATCTTGCCCTCTTCATGGATGGCGTCGCGAAGCGCCAGCGCCACCGACAAAGCTTCCTCGCGTTCGTTTGCCGCCTCAATGAGATCGATTTTCTGCGCCGAAGCCAGCAGAACATCCGGCTGCATATCCGGGTGCTGGCTGAGCGCGCCCCACGCATCGGTCGTTTCCGCCGGGCGCAGCGCTTCACTCACGACACGTTCCAGAACACGTTTCTGCCGCGACATGTCTTCGATGTGCTCGACATCTTCGCGAAGCGTCCCGATGGCACGCAGCAGCTTGTGCAGGCCATATTGCGGATGCCCGAAGGTCGAAGGATTGTCCTCGGCCTCGCCCAGCATTTTCCAAGCATCATCGTCCAGATCGCGATCAAGGCCCGGCAGCACGACTGCGCCGTTCGGCAGGTGCGCGATGACGGAAATCAGTTCCGCTGTGGCAGGGATGGACCCCGTTGAACCAGCCGCAATGACCGGCCCCGGAGGCGGGTTGTCGCGCAGACGCGCCACCTCGCCCCAGATCAGGTCGTTACGATGCGCCGCAGGGTTGGAAAGCTTGCGCTCGGCCAGAATATCGGGCCACAGCTTGGTGACGATATCGAGAAAACCGAGCGTCACCCGCCACCAGTCGGCAAGGTCATCCGGCGCGATGCTGGCCAGTTCACTCCATTGCGCGCCATCGGTTTCCACCTGATCCATCAGCCCGGCCAGATCGCGGGCCAGCCAGATGGCATCAGCGGTCGTGGCTGGAACCGATACGTCATCAACGCCGAACAGCGCCCGCACATGGGCGGGCAGAGATTCACGCCATGGGCGGATCAGACGCGCCAGCAGCAGAAGCCGCTCGGCCTTTGCAATCGGCGGATTGAGGTCGAACACCCCTGCCGCCCCGGCATTGAAAAACGCCGCGTCCTCGTCCACATCGCCAAGCGGTCTGATGGCGGGCAGAATAGCACTCTTAGCCGGATTCATTTCGACGATCACGGATCGCAGAGCGCGGGCTGCACGGCGCGTCGGCACGTAAATCGTGGCGCTGGCCAGCGCCAGCGGATCTGCGGGATTGCCGGGAAAACCTTCGATCAGTTTGCCGTCAAGCAGGGCCTTGGCAAAGGCTGGCAGGAAGGGTGTTCCGGAAGGAATGGAAAACAGCCTTGGCTTGGTTTTGCGCATGCTGCTTCTCTCCTTCATCAATTACTTTGGCTCAAATAAATTCGTCTCAAACCAGTGCGGAAAGTGCGGCCTCCGCTTGACCAATGGCTTCCGGCGTTCCGACCGTCAGCCAATGCCCGACCATGGGCATACCATAAAGTCGGCCTTCAGCGATGGCCTTATCGAAATATCGATTGAGCGACGCGACTTCAGGCTTTGCGCCTGCGAAAATGCGCGGATGAATGATACCGGCCCCTGCATAAATGAGCGGCGTTCCCGCCACATCGCGGGCGCGGCGCAAACGGCCTGCATCATCGGCGACAAAATCGCCCTTCCCCTCAAATCCGGTGGCTTGGTCGAGCCCTGCCGTCATCAGCAGGATATCCATATCTGCATCGTCCCAGGCTTCGCTCAAAGCCGCCAGATTGGGCTTCGCCATATCGCCCACCCAGAACGTATCGGCGTTCAAAAGATAGAACGGAGACGTTCCCAGTTGCGGCAATGCCTTGACGATACCGCCTGCGGAATCGAGCAACAGATCGCGCTCGTCGGAAATGACGATATGCGGCTTTGCCCGGTCGGCAAGATACGCATCGAGTTGGTCGGCTAAATAATGTACATTCACAACCGCGTTGGGCACGCCAACAGCTTCCAGCGCGTCCAGACCCCAGTCGATCAGCGGCTTTCCCGCGACCTTGACCAGCGGCTTGGGGATTGTTTCGGTGATGGGGCGCATACGCTTGCCCAGCCCCGCCGCCAGAACCATGGCCGTCTCAGGCATTTTCATTGCGCACGAGCCCTTCCTGCATCAATCCCAGCGCACGGAACCATGCCGCCACGGGCGCCATGACCGGGTGAACAAGCACACGTCCGAGATAATCATGGATGCGCGGCAGATGTTGGAGATAAGCCGGTTTACCGTCGCGTTCATCGAGCCTCACGAAGAGACCGAGCAGCTTGGCATTGCGCTGCGCGCCCATGGCCGCATAGGCCTTGCGGAACAAAGCTTCATCGAATGCATGGCCGAGGCGGCGGCGCTCGTCGCAATAAGCGGCCACAACCGCCTGTTCCAGTTCGACCGGAATAGTCACGCGCGCGTCGAGCGCCAGCGAGGCCACGTCATAGGCAGCGGGACCGATCATCGCATCCTGAAAATCGATGGTCCCGATGCGGTCCTTGCCTTCGGCTTCCGGAAACCAGAACAGGTTCGGCGAATGATAATCGCGCAGCAACAGGCTCTGTTCCACATCGGCGATATCGGTAATCACCTTGTCCCAGGCAGCTTCGTAAGCCTGCTTTTCTGTGTCGGTCAGCTGTCGGCCCATCATGCGCGGCGCATACCACTGCCCGACAAGGCTCACTTCGATCAGCATGGCATCGCGGTCGAAGGGCCCAATCAGATGATCGGGATAGCCATTGAGCGGCACCCGGTTCGGCCAGTTCACGCCATGCAGATGCGCAAGAAAACGGCCTGCCGCCTCATAGCGTTCCGCCACCGGCTCACCCGAAGCGGCGCGCACGCCCTCAACGCCCAGATTTTCCAGAACCAGAAAACCGGCGTCCAGATCGGCGGCGCGCATGTCCGGCACGCGAAAGCCATGCGCGGCCAAAAGCCCGTCAATGGCGGCGAAAGCCAGAATATTTTCAGCAAGATGCGCAATCTGCCGATAGGTCTTGCCCTCTCGCAATATTGGATCATAGGGCATCTGCGGCGCATTCATGAGAATCTCGACGCCATGCGCGCTACGGATCGTTTCATATTTGCGCGGGGATGCATCGCCTTGCAAATAGCGCCGTTCGGCCCCCTGCCGGTCGTGGCGATCAAGGAATGTACGAATGGCCAGCGAGCGTTCCAGACGGCTGATCGCGGCTTTCGGCCCGGCAATGGCGATGCGCCGCCCTGCCCCTTCATGCGAAAGCGTGACCGAAAAATTTGCTTCGGACAAAAAGCCCTCGCCGCGCTCCGGCCATTCGGCAAGCACGACGCCATCATCCAGAAATTCGACCAGTCCCAGCTCGTCGAGTTCTTCGCCGGAAGACAGGCGATAAAGATCGGCATGGGCGACGGGCAGACGAAGCGCCTCGTAGCTTTGCACCAGCGTGAAGGTCGGGCTTGGCACTTCCAGCCCCGGATTGTCAGCGATGGCGCGGATGACCGCGCGGGCCAGCGACGACTTCCCCGCCCCCAGATCACCGGAAAGCGTGACCAGATCGCCCTTTTGCAGAGCGAGAGCGAAATCCTCGCCAAACCGGAGTGTGGCGGCTTCATCGGGCAAATAGAATTCGAGAATCTGTGTCTGGGCGCTCATAGGCACCGTTTACCTTATTCGGCAGCAACACGGAAGCTGCGTGTCTCCGACGGGAAGCGGCAGATGACGGTCGTTCCCCTGCCCGCGCCGGTCTCGATATCGACCTTGCCGCCATGCAGCTCGACGAAGCTTTTCACGATGGCGAGGCCAAGCCCCGCACCGCGCTTGCGCCCGCCATTCGGATAGGACTGGAAGCGCTTGAAGACCGTGTCCAGCACTTCCGGCGACATACCGTGCCCGTCATCATGAACAGAGAAGACCACTTCGGACCCTTCGCGGGCAACCTGCAAGCTGACGGTCGAGCCTTCCGGCGCGTAATTGGTCGCATTGGACAGAAGGTTGAAAAGCACCTGCCGCACGCGATTGGCGTCTGCCTTGAAGACATCGACATCGTCGGCAATATCGACATCGAGTCCAATATCATGATCACGCAGACGTTCGCTCACCCGGGAAGCCGCCGCCGAAATCGCTTCCACCACCGATACATCGCCGATTTCCAGCTCCATAATGCCGGCATCGACGGTCGCAAGATCGAGAATATCGTTCACGATGGTCAGCAGGACCGATGACGACGTGCTGATATGCTCCAGATATTCCACCTGACGCTCGTTGAGCGAGCCGAAGGACGGCGTCTGCAGCAGTTCGGTAAAGCCGATGATGTTGGTCAGCGGCGAACGCAGCTCGTAGGAGACGTGCTGCACGAAATCATTCTTGATCTGGTCGGCCAGTTCCAGCGCTTCGTTCTTTTCCTTGAGGGCCCGCTCGACGCGCACCGTGTCGGTCACGTCGATGAAGGTCAGCATGGTCTGCCCCTTGGGCAGCGGCACCACCGCGAAGGACAGGATCACACCGTCATCCAGCTCCACCTGCCCCATGCGACCGTCACGCTGGTCGAGGAAGCCGGTCACCGAGGACACGAAATCGTCCCAGAGACCGTTGCCGCCGCGTTCGCGGCAAAGCTTTGCAATCGTGGAAATGTGGGTGCCTTCCACGACCATGGCTTGAGGCAGCGACCACAGGTCCGCAAACGACGGATTGGACAAGCGCATGCGGCCATCGGAACCGAACACCGCCACGGCCTCGGCCAGATGATCGAGCGTTTCGCCCTGAACCTTGATCAGCGTGTTGTAGCGGCCTTCCAGCTCGAACTTTTCCGTCATGTTCTCGAAGAACCACGTCACGCCGCCCTGCGGATGCGGATTGGCGACCACGCGCATGGTGCGCGTATCGGGCAGATGCCACATATGTTCCTGCGGCTCGACGGCGCGATAGGCGGACAGTAAACCGTCCTTCCACTTGCGCCATTCCGGCTGTTCCGGCAGCTTGCCTTCGGACCGCAGCCGGTCGAAGAGCAAGGTGTTGCTTGGCTGGGTTTCGAGCCACGCCGTATCGAGCGACCAGAGCTTCGCAAAGGCCTGATTGAAGAACTGGAGCTTCATTTCCGGATCAAAAATCGCAACCGCAGTCGACAGTTGATCCAGCGTTTCAGCATGGCTTTTGAGCGTGCGGCTCAGTTCTTCACGCACCTGCTCGACTTCGCTCAGATCGAAACCGAGACCGGCGGAACCGCCTTCGGCACTCACATCGGTCACGTCGAAAATGCGGCGATCGCCACGGATCACCGTTGGCAATTTCTCATGCAGGACCGGCTCGGCAAAACGATCCCGCTCCAGGCGGATTCGCGCCTGCGCGCCGAAAAGCTCGCGGCCTTCCGCAATTGTCTGGCTGGCATCAGGCATATCGACAGCGCGCGCATAAGCGTCATTGACCCATTCGATGCGGCCATTGCCACCGCGCACCCAGACGGGTTGCTCGATGCGCTCCAGCAGGCGGCGCAGAAGCTCGATCCGGTCGGACAATTCGCGATTCTGCGCCTGAAGTGCTGCGCGCTCCGCCTGAACGCCCTGCAGGCTGAAGAAGCGGGCGACAGCCAAACCGCCGGAGGTGCGGCCATAAACATCAAGCAGCGTGCCATTATTGGTTTCGACCGTCAGATCGAAAGCCCGCGCATGTTCGCGCAGCGACGCAACGGCACGTTCCAGTGCCGTGACCGATTGCGGGCGCAGCCAGCGACCGAATGCCAGAAAGGCTGAACGATCCTGCGGCGCGCCGCTGTCATCCGGCAATTGCCCGACCACGTCGGCCCGCATCGTATGACCGTCCCAGACGACGATGCGCTGATCCTTGAGATTGAGAAGCGCTTCATTGCGCTGCGCCGTAAGGCTGAGATCAGAGAGTTTTGAGCGCAGTTCCTTGTTTTCATTGGCGGCGCGGGCGCGCTCGCGAATGAGCCAGCCTGCGGAAAGCAGGGCCGCGCCCATGGCGCCAACAAACATGGAAAACTGGATGACTTCGAAAGCGCCAACGCTGCCGCCGCCAAAAGGCAACTCGATACGCGCACCGTCAGCGCCCTGCGCGAAAGCGGGCATTGCGGCAAGGACGGCGGAAACTGACACGGTCGCCTTTAAAACGACATGCCGAAGTGGCTTTGCAACACAAGCGAGAGCAACCGTCAGGCTCTTGCCTCTTCCGATTGTGGAATTGCCCCGGGCTGTGCCCGATATGCCGACTTCTGGCATGTTTCCCTTTTCTCCGCCACCCGACTGTGCATCCGCAAACGGACGCACATCCGCATTTCAAACACTTCAACGTCTCGATCGGCCATCACGCACCGCCACAGTGCCGATAGTCGAACGGGTTTCAGGGACGAAACAACCAGCCGCTTCCCGCCGAAACCGGCAAAAAACGCACCACGCGAACACCCGCCAAAACACATTGTTTCTTCGCATTCCCGATCAACAAAACCGCAATACACTTTTGCCGGGAATGCTTTTGATTCGTCTTCACAATACCCTTCCGACGAATCCAGGTGAAGCATGTTGCGCGCAAAAAGAAAGACTGGACAGCCTGTCAACTGTCCAGTCTCAACATGTAGTAGAATGCTTAACCGATGGTTAATATCTGTAGTGCTCGGACTTGAACGGGCCCTGTGGAGTGACGCCGATATAGGCTGCCTGTTCCTCAGAAAGCACAGTCAGTTTCGCACCCAGCTTGTCGAGATGCAGGCGCGCGACCTTCTCGTCGAGATGCTTCGGCAGAACATAGACTTCGTTCTTGTAGGCTTCCGGACGCGTGTAAAGCTCGATCTGGGCCAACACCTGATTGGTGAAGGAAGCCGACATCACGAAGCTCGGATGGCCGGTCGCATTGCCGAGATTAAGCAGGCGGCCTTCCGAGAGAAGGATCAGGCGCTTGCCGTCCGGGAACTCGATGAGATCGACCTGCGGCTTGACATTGGTCCATTTAAGGTTGCGCAGAGCGGCAATCTGAATTTCGTTGTCGAAGTGGCCGATATTGCCGACGATGCACATGTCTTTCATCTTGCGCATGTCGTCCAGCGTGATGACGTCCTTGTTGCCGGTCGTGGTGATCACGATATCGGCGGTCGGGGCGGCATCGCTGAGCGTCACGACTTCAAAGCCGTCCATGGCAGCCTGAAGGGCGCAGATCGGATCGACTTCCGTCACCTTGACGCGGGCGCCAGCACCGGCCAGCGACTGGGCAGAGCCTTTGCCGACATCGCCATAACCGCAGACGACGGCGACCTTGCCAGCCATCATCACATCGGTGCCGCGACGGATACCGTCGACCAGCGATTCCTTGCAGCCATATTTGTTGTCGAACTTCGACTTGGTCACGCTGTCATTGACGTTGATCGCCGGGAAGGGCAGGAGACCCTTCTTCTGCAATTGATACAGACGATTGACGCCGGTGGTGGTTTCTTCCGTCACGCCCTTGATGGCGTCGCGCTGCTTGGAGAAGAAGCCCGGCGTTGCAGCCATGCGCTTCTTGATCTGCGCGAAGAGAACTTCCTCTTCTTCCGAACCGGGATTCGACAGAACGTCTTCACCGGCTTCGGCGCGCGCGCCGATGAGGATATACATGGTGGCGTCGCCGCCATCGTCGAGGATCATGTTGGACGGCTGACCATCCGGCCACTGGAAGATCTGGTCGGTATAGGTCCAGTATTCTTCAAGGGTTTCGCCCTTGATGGCGAAAACCGGCGTGCCGGTGGCGGCAATAGCCGCAGCGGCATGGTCCTGCGTCGAGAAGATGTTGCACGATGCCCAGCGCACATCGGCGCCAAGCGCCTTGAGCGTCTCGATCAGAACGGCGGTCTGGATCGTCATGTGCAGCGAACCGGAAATGCGCGCGCCCTTTAGCGGCTGCGTCTTGCCGAATTCCGCGCGCGCAGCCATCAGGCCCGGCATTTCGGTTTCGGCAATGTCGAGTTCCTTGCGGCCCCAGTCGGCCAGGCTCAGATCCTTGACGACGAAATCTTGGCTTGCGGTCATCGCGTGCTCCAATCAAAAACAATTCCGACAGGGCAGTGAACCCGGTTCGGAATGGCGTTGTAGACATGGTTCAGGAGCGGAATATTGTCGATAGAGGCCGCTCCGGCTGCCGCTTTGACTAGCAGATCGCGGGGCGAAGCACAACTTCATATAAACAAATCTTTATACGTGCATATCGAACTGGGAACGAGAGGTCGGTTGAACGACGGTCAGCATTCCTCGCCGAACTTGTCGGCAATCAGCACCTGCAAGGCGTCGAGCACGGCTTCGGCCTGTTCGCCCGAGGCGCTGACCTCGATGCAGCAGCCGGGCGAGGCGGCCAGCATCATCAGCCCCATGATCGAGGTGCCGCCAACCGTCATGCCGTCCTTGGACACGCGGACATGCGCGTCATAGCCATCGACGAGCTGGACGAACTTGGCTGAGGCGCGAGCGTGCAGCCCGCGCTTGTTGACGATCTCAATCGACCGGGAAATGGCAGTTTCGGGATCGTATTCGCCCGTAACCGTGACGCTGGACGGCATAGATTACTTTCCTGTCAGAACCTGACTTGCGACATTGATATATTTGCGCCCGGCATCCTGCGCCTCGCGAAGCGCAGTCTTGATATCGCCCCCGATCCGCACGCTCGAAAGCTTGATGAGCATCGGCAGATTGACGCCTGCGATGACTTCAATCTTGCCTTCCTGCATGACCGAAATGGCCAGATTGGATGGAGTTCCACCGAACATGTCGGTCAAGATGATGACGCCGCTGCCATTTTCGGCGCGTTCGACAGCTTCGACGATATCGCGCCGACGCTGCTCCATGTCATCTTCCGCACCGATGCATACGGTTTCAAAATTATCCTGCGGGCCTACCACATGCTCAACGGCATGAAGAAACTCTTCGGCCAGCCTTCCGTGCGTAACAAGCACGAGTCCGATCATACTATAAAAGCTCCCGTCGCGCGCCCGCCGCATCACCCCGCCAGATGATCAGTTGACGCCTGCTTTGTTCCAGTACGATCACTCCAAAAAACCTGTCGCGTTTTAAGGATCATACTGCAGCCGGAACCATGCCGGCGAGTTGTGCATCTTGGCAGGGCAAATCCTGATAGCAAGTGAAAAATCTCTACCCTGCCTTGAAAAAAGCAAAATGCCGCAGAGGTGTGAAATCTTCATCGAATCGAAACCATCATCGGCTCAGCGATTCTCCGGCGACCATCGTTCGTAGAATAAAGTAGCCTCTATCGCCCGCGAAAGCGCGTTGGAATCGCCATTTGACGACAGGGACGGCAAAAGCAGACGCGGCAGATCGATCCCTTCAAAGCTCCACATTCCCCCGCCGGGATAGCGTTCCGCTTCGTCGCGCGCCACGAGCCAGATCACCTGCTCAAGCGTCGTACTGGCGGCGAAGGGCACCTTGAACAAGCCAGCGCCGCGAATCTCGACACCGCCCGCGAGGGCCGCCGGTGGGCTCGCGATCAGGCGATTGTCTTCGGCGCGCAGCATCGTGCGATCGTCGCTGACAAGCGCCGCCTCTTCGCCACGAAGGGTGGCGCGCTCCACCAGTGTCAGCGCCAGCTCGGTCTTGCCCGCGCCCGAGCGGCCCATGATCATCACGCCCTTGCCGCGCAATTGCACGGTCGTGGCATGGAGACCGCTTTTGGCTTCTTCCGGAGTCATGCGCTGGCCGGCAGATCGACGATGAAACGGGCGCCCTTGAAGTGATCGGGCTTGGCCGGATCCACAATATTCTCGGCCGTCAGCGTGCCGCCATGGGCTTCGATGATCTGGCGGCTGATCGACAGACCAAGGCCGGAATTTTGACCGAAAGCCTCCGATGCCGGGCGATCCGTGTAGAAACGCTCGAAAATCCGCTCGATATTCTCAATCGGAATGCCCGGTCCATTATCCTCGACGAGTACACGCAGACGACTGCCTTCGCCCTGCAGCGTCACCACGATACGGCCCGTATCCTCCGGCACAAAGGAGCGCGCATTTTCAATGAGGTTGCTCACCACCTGGCCGAGCCGCAGATCATGGCCCGCGACATAGAATGCTTTTTTGCCTGCGGGCAGCTTGCCGGTATTGAAGACGATCTCGGTGCCGACCTTGTTGCGGCGCACTTCGCGCGCGGCAGTCACAAGGTTGGTCAGCAGCGTCTTCATATCGACGCGGTCGATATGTTCACGCGCAAGTTCCGCATCGAGGCGCGAAGCATCCGAAATATCGGTGATCAAGCGGTCGAGACGGCGCACATCATGCTGGATTATGTCGAGAAGACGCTTGCGCGATTCCTCCGACTTGGCGAGGGGCAGGGTCTCCACCGCGCTGCGAAGCGAGGTGAGGGGGTTCTTCAGCTCGTGACTGACATCGGCGGCAAAGCTCTCAATGGCTTCGATACGCGTATAGAGCGCGTCCGTCATCTCGCGGATGGAGGTGGAGAGATGCCCCACTTCGTCCTGACGTTCCGAGAAATCGGGAATTTCAACACGGCTCTTGACGCCATGGCGGACACGGTCCGCCGCAGCTGACAATTTGCGCAGCGGACTTGCAATGGTCGATGCGAGGAAAAGCGACAGGATCACCATGACGAGCGCGACGACGCCGAACACGCGGAAGACCGCCATGCGCTCGCCCTGCACGATCTTGTCGATATCGTCGCCCTCGGTCGACAGAAGCAACACGCCCAGAATGGCGCGCGAGCGCTGGACGGGAACCGCGACCGAAACCACCAGTTCGCCCTTCTCGTTTCGCCGCTGCGCCGTTTGCGGGGAACCCGTCAGCGCCTTGACGATCTCGGGGAAGGCAAGACCGTTACCGCCCGGCTGTTCCTGATAAATGGGCAAGCCGCCGCCAAAGAAAAAACCACTGAACCATTGGCTGAAACGCTCCCAAAGGCCCGGGGTCTCACCATCGATCGGCGGTAGGGGATAACTCAGCACCGGGCTGGATGACGGGAAGCTCGACGAATAGAGCGCACGAGAATCCAGCAGCAGATTGGCGTAACGGTCATAGATACGCGCCCGCGTGCTCGTCGGCGAAATCAGCCGGCGCAACAGCGGCGAAACCTTTTCCGGATTGATCGGGAATTCCCAATTGTCAGGAGAATCGGGCGAGGGGGTCAGGCTTTGCCCGGCTTGCAGCTCCAGAAGCTTTTCCGGATCGACCATCAGCGAGTTGGTATCGACCGTTGCCGAGGCCGAAATGGCCGCAGCGATGATCTTGCCCTGCGTTAGAAGGCTTTCAATCTTGGCATCGATCAGCCCCTCGCGGAACTGGTTCATATAGAGAATGCCGGAAACCAGCACGCCGAGCGCCGCAAGATTGAGGAACAGGATGCGGCGCGTCAGGCTCGAAAAGAGATACTGGCCAAGAAACTTGCGGAAGGGCGCAAACAGGCGACGCCAGAACACCGAGCGCTGCCGCCGTGCCCTGCGCTCGCGCAGGTTCGCTTGCAAACTTGCCTGCAAACCCGCCTTCTGGCTTTCGTTCCGGGTCTCTGCGACCATCTCGCTTCTGTTTACTCACATTGGATCAATGCCGGGCGATGCCCGGCATTGGTAACCTTGACCTATCAAGCCTCGCGGAAGCGATAGCCGACGCCATAGAGCGTTTCGATCATCTCGAAGTCGTCGTCAACCACCTTGAACTTCTTGCGAAGGCGCTTGATGTGGCTGTCGATAGTGCGATCGTCCACATAGACCTGCTCATCATAGGCCGCATCCATCAAGGCGTCACGGCTTTTCACGACGCCGGGGCGTTGCGCCAGCGAATGCAGGATGAGGAATTCGGTGACCGTCAGCGTGACAGGCTCGCCCTTCCAGGTACAGGTATGGCGTTCCTGATCCATGACCAGCTGGCCGCGTTCCAACGACTTGGACGGCTGCCCCGCAGGCTTGGCCGTACCATCGCGGGCTGCGACGCGGCGCAGAACCGCCTTGACGCGCTCCACCAGCAGACGCTGCGAAAACGGCTTGGTGATGAAATCGTCCGCGCCCATCTTCAGACCGAAGAGTTCATCGATCTCGTCGTCCTTCGAGGTCAGGAAGATGACCGGGAGATCCGACTTCTGACGCAGGCGGCGCAGAAGCTCCATGCCATCCATGCGCGGCATCTTGATATCGAAGATCGCAAGATTTGGCGGGCGCGCCATCAGACCGTCGAGTGCGGAAGCGCCGTCGGTATAGGTTTCAACCCGATAGCCTTCCGACTCCAGCGCAATGGAAACGGAGGTCAGAATGTTACGGTCATCGTCGACCAGCGCAATTGTCTGCGTTGCCGAGGCTTCCTTCATGCGGACCTTTCTCCTTCATGTTTTGCCATGACATCTCCCATTTGGGGCATTCCCATCGGGGTTTTGCCATCTGGCATTCCACCCGGCGCAACCGGCTGGAGGGCGGTTCGATCATCGAGCGCCTGATTTGCACATCGATCTTATTATAGTGATGCAGCTTGTGCAGTACAAATTAGGTACAAAATGTGGCAGCGCCGTAAGAAGCCGTGAAACACGCTTTCGCGAATCATTCTTTGGTTAATGCACCCTTTGGTTGTATTCCACATATAGTACACGCGAAAACGCTATAATTAAACGATTTAAAAAAAATTCAAAATTTTTAAATCGATTAAATATTTGAATTGCCTCAATTAATCTGTTTCTGACTGCCATTCCTCCGAGAACGGAAAAACGGAGGCCCGATTCATTTGTCAAACCAAGATGGCGGAGACACCATGAGAGAGACCGGCATTCACAATACGGCCGCTTCCATTGCCACTTCGGGACTGAAGGAACTCTCCGCAGTCTTTTATAATCTCGGGCCAGCCCGACTCTATGAGGAAACTATCCGTCGTGGCGAAGCCGAACTGACGGCACAGGGCGCGCTCGTTGCCCGTACCGGCCAACACACCGGTCGTTCGCCGAAGGACAAGTTCGTGGTCCGCGACGCCAATACCGAAGATCAGGTCTGGTGGGACAACAACAAGCCGATCACGCCGGAAGCTTTCGAGCTTCTCTATGCCGATTTCATCGAACATGCGAAGGGCAAGGAGCTTTTCGTTCAGGATCTCATCGGCGGCGCGGATGCTGACAACAAGATCAACGCCCGCGTTGTAACCGAATATGCCTGGCATTCGCTGTTCATCCGCAATCTGCTGATCCGTCCGGCCCAGGAAGAGCTTGCTTCCTATGTGCCGGAAATGACGATCATCGATCTGCCGTCCTTCAAGGCCGATCCGGAACGTTATGGCGTGCGCACCGAAACGGTGATCGCGGTCGACCTGACCCGCAAGATCGTGCTGATCGGCGGCACCTCCTATGCGGGTGAAATGAAGAAGTCGGTCTTCACCGCGCTCAACTACATTCTGCCCGCCAAGGGCGTGATGCCGATGCATTGCTCGGCCAATGAAGGCCCGAACGGCGACACCGCCGTGTTCTTCGGCCTGTCCGGCACGGGCAAGACCACGCTTTCCGCCGATCCGACGCGCACGCTGATCGGCGACGACGAGCATGGCTGGGGCGAACATGGCATCTTCAATTTCGAAGGCGGCTGCTATGCCAAGACCATCCGCCTTTCCGCCGAAGCGGAGCCGGAAATCTATGCCACGACGCAGCGTTTCGGCACCGTGCTGGAAAATGTCGTGCTCGACGCTAACCGCCAGCCGGATTTCGACGATGGCTCGCTGACCGAAAACACCCGTTGCGCCTATCCGCTCGATTTCATCCCCAATGCATCGAAGACGGGCAAGGGCGGCCAGCCGAAGAACATCATCATGCTGACCGCCGATGCTTTCGGCGTGATGCCGCCAATCGCCAAGCTGACGCCCGCGCAGGCCATGTACCACTTCCTGTCCGGTTACACGGCCAAGGTCGCGGGCACGGAAAAGGGCGTTACCGAACCGGAAGCCACCTTCTCGACCTGCTTCGGCGCGCCGTTCATGCCGCGTCACCCTTCGGAATACGGCAATCTGCTGCGCAAGCTGATCGCTGAACACAAGGTCGATTGCTGGCTGGTCAACACGGGCTGGACCGGTGGCGCTTATGGTACCGGCAAGCGCATGCCGATCAAGGCAACCCGCGCGCTTCTGGCCGCCGCTCTCGACGGCTCGCTGAACAATGCCGAATTCCGCATCGATCCGAATTTCGGCTTCGCCGTTCCGGTGGAAGTGCCGGGTGTGGATACGTCCATTCTCGATCCGCGTTCGACCTGGGCCGACAAGGCCGCCTATGACGCACAGGCCAAGAAGCTGGTCGATATGTTCGTCACCAACTTCGAAAAGTTCGAACGTCACGTCGATCACGAGGTCAAGGACGCAGCACCGGCAATCCGCATCGCTGCCGAATAAAATCGTTCAGAGATACTGAGGAGGGAGAGAGCCCGGCCCGCGCGCCGGGTTTTCTTTTGTCCTCAATTCGGTTCCCCGCCTTGGCGCGCATGACTTTTCTGCGCATGTCCTTGCCCCAAAACCGCTTCGCACTTTTGGGGAGCATGGCTTTTTCGGCGCATGCCCTTGTCCCAAAACCGCTTCGCACTTTTGGGGGCATGCGTGTACCGGGTTTTCTTTTGTCCAACCGAACCGAAGCGTGTATGCCTTCTCTCATGGAAGAGAACCGCAACATCATCCGCATCACCAATCGCCTGACGATCCGCGAGGACGATCTGGAGGAAAACTTCATTCGCGCCTCAGGTCCCGGCGGACAGAACGTCAACAAGGTTTCGACGGCGGTGCAGCTGCGTTTTCATGCGGCGCAATCGGGATTGCCCGAAGATATTCTCACGCGCCTTTTCAAGCTGGCCGGTCAGAAAGGCACCAAGGACGGTGACATTCTCATCGAAGCCAACCGCTTCCGCACGCAGGAGCGCAACCGAGAAGACGCCCGCGAACGGCTGATCACTTTGATCGCCAAGGCCGCCGAGCCGCCACCGCCGCCGCGCAAGAAGACCAAGCCCACCAAAGGCTCCGTCGAGCGCCGCCTGAAGGCAAAATCAGGCCGCGCGGACATCAAAAAGGGGCGCGGCAAGGTTTCCTTCGACTGAAACACCGCCTCCAGACCGAAATTCCAATCCCGACAAGACCGCATGAGCAGGGGAAACGCATGACCACGAAACTTTACGATCTCGAAACCAGTCACGGCAAAATCGCGGTGCGCGAAAGTGCGGGCGAGGGCGCGCCCCTGCTGATGATCCATGGCAATTCGAGTGCGAGCGCGATCTTCCAGAACCAGCTCGAAGGCGAAATCGGCAAGAAATGGCGCGTGATCGCGCCCGATCTGCCGGGCCATGGACAGTCCGGCGACGCCATCGATCCCGATCGCAGCTATTCCATGGAAGGCTATGCCGACGCCATGACGGAAGTGCTGGAAAAGCTCGGCGTGGCCGATGCGGTGGTTTTCGGCTGGTCGCTCGGCGGCCATATCGGGCTTGAGATGATTGCGCGCTATCTCGGCATGCGCGGGCTGATGATCACCGGCACGCCGCCGGTCGCCCGCGAGGAAGTGGGGCAGGGCTTCAAAAGCGGCCCCGACATGGCGCTGGCCGGACAGGAAGTGTTTTCGGCCCGCGATGTCGAATCCTATGCCCGCAGCACCTGCGGCGAACCGTTTGAAGGCTCGCTGCTCGATATCGTCGCCCGCACGGACGGACGCGCACGGCGCATCATGTTCGAGAAGTTCGCGGCTGGAACCGGGGACAACCAGCGCGATATCGTGGCGGCAGCAAAGCTGCCCATCGCCGTGGTCAATGGCCGCGACGAGCCCTTCGTCGAGCTCGACTTCGTGTCGAAAGTCCGCTTCGGTAATCTTTGGGAGGGTAAAACCCACGTCATCGACAATGCCGGTCACGCCCCTTTCCGTGAAACGCCAGTGGTATTCGACGCCTATCTCGCGCGGTTTATCGAGGACTGCACGCGATAGGACCAAGGAAAAGGCCGGGTTTCCCCGGCCTTATTCATATCTTCCTGAGGGCGACCTCTTCGATCAGATGGTCGCTGCCCTTGCGCAGGATCAGATCCGCGCGCGGGCGGGTCGGGAGAATATTCTCATTGAGATTGCGCAGATTGATATTCTGCCACAGACCTTCGCCGATGGAGCGGGCCGCGTCTTCCGAAAGCTGCGAATAGCGATGGAAGAAGGATTGCGGATCGCGGAAAGCCGTTTCGCGCAGGCGCATGAAACGGTCGATATACCATTTGTGAATCAGTTCCGGATCGGCATCGATATAGATCGAGAAGTCGAAGAAATCCGAAACGAACGGCACCATCTTGCCGTCTTCCGGCAGATCGCGCACCTGAAGGACATTGATGCCCTCGAAAATCAGAATGTCCGGCTTGTCGACGATCTGGTAATCGTTCGGCAGCACGTCATAGCTCAGATGCGAATAAAGCGGCGCGCGCACATGGCTCATGCCCGCCTTGATCGCCGACAGAAAGCGCAGAACAGCGCCGATATCGTAGCTTTCCGGAAAACCCTTGCGCTCCATCATATTCTGCTCGCGCAGAACGGCGTTGGGATAAAGGAAACCGTCGGTCGTCACCAGATCGACCTTCGGGCTTGAAGGCCAGCGGGCAAGCAGTTCCTTCAGGATACGCGCCGTGGTGGACTTGCCCACCGCGACCGAACCAGCAACGCCGATGATGAAGGGCGTCTTGAAGGATTCCTCCATATTGAGGAATTGCTGGCGCTGGCGAAACAAAAGCTGGCTTGCCTCGACATGCGCATAAAGCAGTCGCGACAGCGACAGATAGATGCGCCGAACCTCATCGAGATCGATGGGATCGCCCAGCGAACGCAACCGCTTGACCTCTTCATAGGTCAGGGTGAGGGGAGTATCCGCGCGAAAACCGGCCCATTCCTCTGCCGAAAAGAAACGGTAGGGCGAGTAACGCGACGGCGTTAGCTGGTCCACTTTTTCCCACATATTGTCGCTGCTCTCCCTCAACGCCAATTCTAAACTCACAGCTTTCAATTCGCTTTGCATTTACGCTTTCGGACGACCCGCCTTTTCCTCAAGGCCAGTCTGCGCCGTGCGGCGTTGCAACTCTGCAAGAACCTCATTGAGTGGCACATTTGCAATCTTGAGAACCACCAGCAAATGATAAAGCAGGTCGGCGCTTTCCGTGACCACTTCAGCGCGATCGCCATTCACCGCTGCAATGACCGTTTCCACCGCTTCTTCGCCAAGCTTTTTGGCGGCTCGCGTCTGACCTTTGGCGACAAGACTTGCCGTATAGGACGATCCGTCGGTCGCGCTGGCGCGTTCGGCCACGATGCGTTCAAGGTCTGCGAGCGTAAACTGGCTCATCGGGGTTCCTCCCGTCATTTATAGTCTGTTCAGCGAACCGGATCGAGCCGCATCGGAATGCCAGCCTCGGCCATATAGCGCTTCGCTTCCCCGATCGAATAGGTGCCGAAGTGGAAGATCGAAGCGGCCAGCACGGCCGTCGCATGACCGTCGCGAATGCCCGCCACCATGTGGTCCAGATTGCCGACACCGCCCGAAGCGATCACCGGCACGCGCACGCTGTCGGCCACTGCGCGGGTCAGCGCCACGTCGTAACCGGCCTTGGTGCCATCGCGGTCCATCGAAGTGAGCAGGATTTCGCCTGCACCCAGATCGACAACCTTGCGGGCGAATTCCACCGCATCGATGCCGGTGGTCTGGCGACCGCCATGGGTGAAAATTTCCCACCGGTCGGCTTCGCCTTCGCCCGAAACCTTCTTGGCGTCGATGGCAACGACGATGCACTGATTGCCGAACTTGTCCGCCGCCTCGGCGACGAATTCCGGGTTCTTCACCGCCGCCGTATTGATCGACACCTTGTCGGCGCCAGCCAGAAGCAGCTTTCGTATATCGGCAACCTGGCGCACACCGCCACCAACAGTCAGCGGCATGAAGCACTGTTCTGCCGTGCGAGCCACCACATCGAAAATTGTCTCGCGATTGTCCGAAGACGCCGTGATGTCGAGGAAGCACAATTCGTCCGCGCCCGCCGCATCATAAGCGCGGGCGGCTTCCACCGGATCGCCCGCATCAATCAGATCGACAAAGTTGACGCCCTTGACGACGCGACCGTCCTTCACATCGAGACAGGGAATTACGCGTGCCTTGAGCGTCATACTGTTGCCCTCAACAATGTCAGCGCTTCCGCCGGGTCGATGCGACCGTCATAAAGCGCACGGCCTGAAATCGCGCCTTCGAGCTTGCGCGCATCCGGCGCGGCCAGACGCCTGATATCGTCCATCGAGGCAAGTCCGCCCGATGCGATCACCGGAATGGAAACTGCCTCGGCGAGCGCCAGCGTTGATTCCCAATTGATCCCGGCCAGAACGCCGTCGCGGTCGATATCCGTATAGATGATGGCGGCGACACCGGCGCCTTCAAACTTCTTCGCAAGTTCAATCACGCCAAGCTCAGACGCTTCCGCCCAGCCTTCAACGGCGACCTTGCCGCCCTTGGCGTCGATGCCGACAGCGACCTGGCCCGGAAAGGCCTTGCAGGCTTCGATCACCAGCGCAGGATCGCGCACGGCAACCGTACCGAGAATGACGCGATGCAGCCCCTTGGAAAGCCAGCTTTCAATGTGCTGTAGCGTGCGAATGCCGCCACCCAGCTGCACCGGGTTTTTGGTGGCCTTGAGGATTGCTTCAACCGCAGCACCATTGACGCTTTCGCCCGCGAAAGCGCCGTTGAGGTCGACCACATGCAGCCATTCAAAGCCCTGATCTTCAAAGGCTTTGGCCTGCGCAGCTGGGTCGGTGTTGTAAACGGTGGCCTGATCCATGTCGCCGAGCTTCAGGCGCACGCATTGACCGTCTTTCAAATCGATGGCGGGAAAAAGGATCATGTCTTCAAGGCTTCCATTTCAGGAAATTGGCAATGAGCGAAAGGCCGAGCAGCTGGCTCTTTTCCGGGTGGAACTGGGTTCCCACCATATTGTCGCGACCGACAGCGGCGGTAACATCGCCACCATAATCCGTCACGGCCAGAACCTCGTCCGCCTTCTTCGCGTCGAACATATAGGAATGGACGAAATAGGCATGCAAACCGTTCTCGCCGGTCTTAATGCCGTCAAAAATCGGATGCGCCTGATGCGATTGTTTCACGTGAATCCGATTCCAGCCGATCTGCGGAATCTTCAATGTCGGGTCAGACGGCGTCATTTCGCGCACATCGCCCGCGATCCAGCCGAGGCCTTCGGTCACGGTCTTTTCCAGTCCGCGCTCGGACATCAGCTGCATGCCGACGCAGATACCGAGAAACGGACGGCCCTTCTGGATGACAACCTCATCGAGCGCTTCAACCATGCCAGAGACAGCATGGAGACCGGCACGGCAATCGGCATAAGCGCCAACGCCCGGCAGCACTACGCGGTCGGCAGACGCCACCCGCGCGGCATTCGCCGTCAGTTCGATTTCGGCATTGATGCCGCTTTCGCGGGCGGCACGCTCAAAGGCCTTGGTGGCCGAGCGAAGATTGCCGGAACCATAATCGATTATCGCAACACGCATGTTCAGTTTTCTCCGCGATGACCCACGAAGCCGATCGTGGAGCCAGTAGAGGAATAAGTGGGGCGCAGGGACGCCTTGTCCCATCTATGGGCCGAAACCGGCACCGATGCAGGGGCAGGCTTTTCCGCGATCATGGTTTGAGGCACGGCACGCCCGAAGAAATAACGGATTTCCGCCTCGTCAAGATTGTCGGCATCGATTGCCGCCCGTTCGACATAGCCCTGACGCTTCAGTTTCGCGATTTTCCAGTTCGCGCCTTCAAAGGCGACGAGAAGCGAAACAATCAGCGTCAGCAGGGGAACCGCATCGGCAATGCCGAAATAACTCCCGGCAAAACCGAGCAGAGCCGTGACACCGAGAAGAGCGAATGCCTCGAACCAGAGGCGCTGCGCCAGAAGCCAGACAAAGGGGAGAACCAGCGCCAGAACATGGAAGCCATCACGCACGAACACGGAATGTTCAACGCTCGACCTGCTGCGCTTCTTTTTTGAAGACGCTTCGGTCGGTTCCAGAACGACGAACTGGGCCATGAATTATCCCTTCAGCGACCCCTTGGTGGAGGGGATTGCATCCTTCTGGCGCGGATCGGTTTCCAGCGCCGTGCGCAGAACCCGGGCCACCGCCTTGAAGATCGACTCGGCGATATGGTGATTATTGGCGCCATAATGGTTGTTGATATGCAGCGTAATGCCTGCATTCATCGCAAAGGCCTGGAAGAACTCGCGCACAAGCTCGGTGTCGAAAGTGCCGATCTTAGCCGTCGTGAAATTGACGTTCCACACCAGATAAGCGCGGCCCGACACGTCGACCGCCGCTCCGGTCAGCGTATCGTCCATGGCGAGATCGAGCGAGGCATAGCGCACGATGCCGCGACGTTCGCCCAAGGCTTTGGCGACGGCCTGACCGAGCGCAATACCGGTATCCTCAACGGTGTGATGATCGTCGATATGCAAGTCGCCCTTGGCCATGACGCGCATATCGATGAGCGAATGTCGCGAAAGCTGCTCGAGCATATGATCGAAGAAGCCTACACCGGTGGTGATGTCGAACTTGCCGACGCCATCCACATCGACAGAAACGGCAATGCTCGTCTCTTTCGTGGAGCGTTCGATACTTGCCTTGCGGGTGCTTTCAGCAGTCATAAGCGGTCCTCATTGGGTACTGGAGGCGTTCTAGAACAGCTTGCCCGCTTTGCCAAATGCTTTTGCCGATCCGACTAACAGCAATCCGGCATTTGCAATTCAGTATTTGCAATTCAGGGGGCTGTTCTTAAATATCCACATTGAAACGCGATTCATCCGGCAAGATGACCGGCGGACGCGGTTCACCCTCAGATGAAGGGGCTTGTGGGATCGCCGTTCGGGATTGCATGAGCCGCCAAAGGAGCATCCATGATCGAACACAATCCCACAACGATTTACGGCACGACCATCGTGACAGTTCGCAAGAACGGCAAAGTCGTGATTGCAGGCGACGGCCAGGTCTCGCTTGGCAATACCGTCATGAAGGGCAATGCGCGCAAGGTTCGCCGCATCGGCAAGGGCAATGTCATTGCCGGTTTCGCCGGCGCCACCGCCGACGCCTTCACCCTTCTCGAACGCCTCGAAGCCAAGCTGGAGCAATATCCCGACCAGCTCATGCGCGCTTCGGTCGAACTCGCCAAGGACTGGCGCACCGACCGCTATCTGCGCCGCCTCGAAGCCATGATGCTGGTTGCCGACAGCAAGGTGACGCTGGCGCTCACCGGCACCGGCGACGTGCTTGAACCGGAACATGGCGTGATGGCCATCGGTTCAGGCGGCAATTATGCGCTGGCCGCGGCCCGCGCGCTGATCGACACCGACAAGTCGGCGGAAGAGATCGCCCGCAAGGCGATGGAGATCGCAGCCGATATCTGCATCTACACCAACCACAATATTCTCGTGGAAAGCCTGGACGCAGAATGAGCTCGCTTGCGCAGGTCACCAAACCGAGTGCACAACGCTGGGCCCTGGGCGTCCTGATCGTCATCGCCATCGTCGTGGTGCAAGCCATCTGGCTGCATCTCGACGGGCGGATCGCCATGTGCGAATGCGGAACCATAAAATTATGGTCGGGTTCGCTGAAATCGGAGAACTCGCAGCATATAGCCGACTGGTATACGCTGTCGCATATCATCCATGGCTTTCTGTTCTACTGGCTGTTCACGGTCATCGCGCCCAAAGCCCCGCTCGGCTTGAGACTTGCGGCTGCGGTCGGCATCGAAGCGGTGTGGGAGCTGGTCGAAAACTCGAATTTCATCATCGAGCGCTATCGCGCCAATACGTCCTCCGTGGACTATTTCGGCGACAGCATCGTGAATTCGGTTTCCGATACGCTCGCCGCCGCGCTCGGCTTTCTGATCGCAGCAAAGCTGCCAACCAAAATCACCGTCGCCATCGCGCTCTTCTTTGAAATTCTGGCGCTGATCGTCATTCGCGACAATCTTACGCTCAACGTGATCATGCTGCTGCATCCGTTCGAGTTCATCAAGCAGTGGCAAAGTGGGTTGTAAAATGAGTAACTTCTCTCCCCGTGAAATCGTTTCGGAGCTTGACCGTTTCATCATCGGCCAGAACGACGCCAAGCGCGCCGTGGCCATCGCCTTGCGCAATCGCTGGCGCCGCCAGCAACTCGAAGGGCAGATGCGCGAAGAGGTCATGCCGAAGAATATCCTGATGATCGGACCGACCGGCGTCGGCAAGACGGAAATCTCCCGCCGCCTCGCCAAGCTTGCGGGCGCGCCTTTCGTCAAGGTCGAAGCCACCAAGTTCACCGAAGTCGGCTATGTCGGCCGCGACGTGGAACAGATCATCCGCGACCTCGTTGAAGTCGCCATCGGGCTCGTGCGGGAAAAGCGCCGCGAAGACGTGAAGGCCAAGGCGCATCTCAACGCCGAGGAACGCGTTCTGGAAGCTCTGGTCGGCAAGACGGCAAGTCCGGCCACCCGCGACAGTTTCCGCAAGAAGCTGCGCAATGGCGAGCTGGACGACAAGGAAATCGAAATCGAGGTCGCCGATACCGGATCGAACCCGAATTTCGAAATCCCTGGCATGCCGGGCGCCAATATCGGCGTGCTCAACCTGTCGGACATGCTTGGCAAGGCGATGGGCGGGCGCACCAAGACGCGCAAGACCACGGTGAAGGATTCCTATGCGATCCTCGTCAATGATGAATCCGACAAGCTGCTCGATCAGGACCAGATCGTGCAGGAAGCGCTGCGCGTCACCGAAGACGAAGGCATCGTGTTCATCGACGAGATCGACAAGATCGCTTCGCGCGAAGGCGGAGGTGGGGCTGGCGTGTCACGCGAAGGCGTCCAGCGCGATCTGCTGCCGCTCGTCGAAGGCACCACGGTTGCGACCAAATACGGACCGGTGAAGACGGATCATATCCTCTTCATCACCTCCGGCGCGTTCCATGTGTCGAAACCGTCCGACCTTCTGCCGGAATTGCAGGGCCGCCTGCCGATCCGCGTCGAGCTTTCCGCTCTGACGCGCGAAGACTTCCGCCGCATCCTCACGGAAACGGAGGCAAGCCTGATCAAGCAGTATATTTCGCTGATGCAGACGGAAGAAGTGACGCTGTCCTTCACCGACGACGCCATCGATGCGCTTGCCGATATTGCGGTCGATCTGAATGCGACGGTCGAAAACATCGGCGCGCGCCGCTTGCAGACGGTGATGGAAAAAGTTCTGGACGAGATTTCGTTCACCGCTCCGGACAAGACCGGCGCAACCTTCACCGTCGACGCGAACTATGTGAAGGAAAAGGTGGGCGCTCTGTCGAAGAACACCGACCTGTCGCGCTTTATTCTGTAAACCGCGACAACGAACACTACAGTTGCTAATTCGTCAGGCCGTGGCGAAACGAGTGATTTTCGAGCACCGGAGCGGAGCGTACTTCAACGTACGTGAGCACCGGAGCACAGAAAATGCTCGTTGCAGACCGGCATCACGAAGAATGCAGCTGTAGTGCTAAGTGACCGGAAAGCCACGGCCACTGTCGCTTTCATGCTTCTAAAAAGAAACCCCTCGACTTGCGTCGGGGGGTTTTCTATTTTGCCCGCAAATTGACGATCCATTTACCATATTGGGACTGCTTCCACACAATGATGAGCAACAGTACACTGAACCGCATTGCTGGCTTTTGTTTCCGGGCCGTTTCCAATGCAAAACCGGTTTCCACTGTTGCTGGTGTTACCCTGGCCTTCATGCTTGCAAGCCAGAGCGCCTATGCCGTGACGGTCGTGCCGCCCGGCAACCGCAATGCGGAACAGCCGCCCATTCCCGGCGCTTCGGCCAAGCGCACGCGGGAACTGAGCACCACCTATGAGAAGAAGTACCAGAAGATCTATAATCTTCTGAAGAAAGACGCCTCGCTGCGCTCGAAGATCCGTTCGACCGCCGCCGCCTATGGTATCGATCCGATCCATATCGTTGGCGCGATTGTTGGCGAACACACCTATAATGTCGATGTCTATGACCGGCTCCAGACCTATTATGTGAAAGCCATGTCCTATGTGAATCAGGGCGTCAGCTTTGGCTATAATGGCGAAAGCATCGGGCAGTTCATCAAGCGGCCTGAATTTGCCGATTGCCTGAAATTCAAGGACAGCTATTCGCTGTGGTCCTGCCGGGAAACGGTCTGGAACAAGACGTTTCGCGGCAAAACGGTTGGCGGCAATTCCTATCCGAACAACCGTTTCAGCGCTGTCTTCTTCCAGCCTTTCTATGGCGGGCAGACATTTGGCCTCGGGCAGATCAATCCGCTGACCGCCTTGCAGATGACCGACATGGTGAACCGCGTTTCCGGTCTGCCGAAGCTTGACGCGGAAGACGGCAGCGCTGTCTACAAGACCATCATGGACCCCGATCTGACGCTGCCTTACATCGCGGCAACCCTGAAACAGTCGATCAATTCCTATCGCCAGATTGCCGGTTTCGACATTTCCAAAAATCCGGGCCTCACCGCCACGCTCTATAATACCGGCGGCGCAGACGCCCGTGCCCGCGCACTCGCAAATGAGAATGCAGGGCGTTCCGACCCGCAATTGCCGCAGGAAAATTATTATGGCTGGCTGGTCAACACCAAGCTAGACGAGCTGAAGGCACTGTTCTGATCAGGAAACCCATCAGCTTTTCGGGATGATCCCGCGACGGCGCTTGCGCGCAGTCTCGATATCATCGCTCAGGCGCTTGATGGTTTCCTTGTCGATGATGCGGATATTGCGCGCCAGAAGATTGGCAAGTTCGGTTGCCTGCGGCGACAGGCCGGACGTATCGATCACCACGCGAGGATGCGAAACAGCCGCGAGGCTTTGCAGCTCTTCCGCTTCATCCCAGATGATATTGAAAAAAGTGATGATGCGCTGCAGCAGATCCCAGGTCGGCTGACCGCGCCGTCCATGTTCCAGCGCCGAGAGATAGGCCGGTGAAACGCGCAGCGCCGCCGCCATCTCCTTCTGCGTCACGCCGCGCTCTTCGCGCAATTCCCGCAATCGCTTTCCAAACGGGGTCATCGCTGCGGCCTGCCTCCGCTTAAGCCCAAACCAGGCAGGTTCTGCTGGGTCTGGCGGCGCAGCCGGACATAAAGCGCGCCGTGACCGCCATGATGGCGGGCGGCGTCCTCATAGGCGCTGACCAGAAGCCGGAACAGCGGCGTGGAAAACCAGTGCGGCACCGCCTGACGCAAAATGCCTTCGCTGCCGAAAGAACGCCCTTTGCCGGTGATCACCATCACATGGCGCAAACCGCGTGCATGGGCGCTGACCAGAAAGCTATAGAGAAGCCCATGCGCCTCATTCTGGGTGAGGCCGTGAAGATCGATCCGCGCCTCGATATCAACCCGGCCTTTGGCGATCTTGCGATGGGTCGGCTTGTCCAGCGACTGGATTTGCATTTCATTGAGCGACGACAGGCCTTTTTTCGGCTTGTTTCCTTCATCGGCGGAAGCCTGTGGCACTTTCAGCACTGGCCGCTTTTCTTCTTCCGCCATCAAGGTCTTGAAATCGGGCAGCTCTTCCGCAACCGGTTTCTGCCGCGAGAGCGGTTTTGCGGTCTTCGCAACCGTATCCCAGAGAATGCGGTCTTCGGGCCGCAGATAATCCTTGCCGGATTTTTCGGTGTCGCGCGCCATGATCACGCTCCCACCAGATGACGCGGCACGAGCGCGTAGAAATCGGCGGCACTCTTGATGCCGCCCGCAATTTCGCCCGCCGCATCACCGGACCCGGCGAACAGATCGCCGCGTGCCGGGCCGACAATGGCCGTGCCGGTATCTTGCGCAACCATCAGCCGGGCAAAAGGCGCGCCATCGAAAACGGTGACGGTTGGCGCATCGACATAAAACGGCGTGCCGAAAGTATGCAGCAGCCGGTCCACGGCCAGTGACCGACCCGCCGTCAGCGGAACCTTGGCAGCGGCAATCGGACCGGCATCCACATCCTCCACAGGCGCTTCGCGAAAGAAGATATAGGAGCGGTTCTGCCAGATCAGCGCATCCGCCTTGTCAGGATGATCCTTCAGCCAGTGGCGGATTGTGTGCATGGAAATATCGGCTGCCGGAATTTCGCCATTGGCAACGAGAATGCGTCCAATCCCTGTGAAGGGATGGCCGGCCTTGGCGGCATAGGTGATGCGCATCATGTTGCCATCGTCGAGTTTCAGTCGCGCCGCGCCCTGCACATGGGCGAAAAACGCATCCACCCTGTCGGCAACATAGGCAATCTCCAGACCGCGACCGGCGAGGCTGCCCTGTTCGATCTGGCGGCGGTCGTCATATTCGACAAGCCCGTCTTCGGTCTGGCGCGCAAAGGCATAGGTCGGATCGAAACCGGCGGGCCGGTTCTCATCCGTCACCTTGACGAGATCGTCCGGTTTTCTCAAAAACGACACCGTAAAGCGTTCATCCGCGACACGGGACGCTTCGATTTCCGGCTCGTAAAAACCGGTGACGAACCCCTGTTCCTTTTCCGGAACAATCCGGCACGGCACGAAATGCTGTTCGAAAAAGGCGCGGGCCGTAACCCTATCGGGATTGTCCAGATGCCGCGCAGCGGCGAAGGCCGGTTGCAGCGCCTCAAAGCTGATGCCGAGACTGCCGCTATGATAGGTGTTTTGCGCGGCATAGTCGGCGGAACGGCGGAAAGCAGCAAATGCGGGAGCCTGATCGTCCCGGTCCCAACCAGGGCAATCGGAAAAACCCACCGGGCGGAAAATCCTCGCCAAGTCGCTCACAGCCGCATCCGTCTAGAGCATTTCCAGCAAAAGTGTGAAACGGTTTTGCGAAGGAAATGCGGTGAAAACAAATTGATAGAGCCGTTCCGACGTTTCCGCTTTCAAAAGGATCAGCTCTATCAAGTACAAACAAAAAGGCCGCTGAAATCAGCGGCCCGATTCATAAGCCTTCTCTTAATCTTCCGCTTCGGTCGCGACAAGCTTCCAGTTCGGGTCACGCGAACGTGTATCGCGGGCGAAGGTCCACAGGTCCTTGATCTCGACCACATTTTCCAGATCGCCGTCGATCAACGTGCCTTCCTTGTCGAGCGTCGCCGAAATCATCTGGCTCACAATGTTCAGCGTCACATGCGCTTCCGAGCCCTTCATTTCAGCAGCCGCGATCTCCGCCTTTTCGATACCCACGAAGGAAGAGCGCACGCTTTCGCCGCGCTGCTCGCGTTCCTCGATGGCCGAAACAAAGCCTTCATAGACATCCTTCGACAGAAGATTCTTCAAAACCTTGCGATCACCATCGGCAAAGGACATCACAATCATTTCATAAGCGATCTTCACACCGTCGACGAAACGGGCGGGCTCGAAGCTCGGATCGGCGGCATAAATCGCCCGCAGGCCGTCATTGATCGGCGTGCCTGCCGCCGCGATCTTGTCGATAGCCGTGAAGTCTTTCTCACCGGCACGCTGCGGCAAAGCCACGACATTATCGGTGTCCGACCCGACAGGCGCGGCGTTGTCGGCGCTTTTGGCCGATGTATAAGGATCGAAGGGCGGCTTTTCATTTCCAGTACGGCGACCAAGAACATTCCTCAGCTGGAGAAAAATGATCACCGCTGCGATGAAAAAGAAGATCGTGCCGAAGTCGAAAAATTCCATGCCGCCTGCCATTGATTGAAGGAGAGGGCGTCAAATCCCTTCCAATCGTGAATTTATGTTCCATACATATAGATCGGCAGGCGCGATCATTCAAATCCCCATCACGCGTACCTATTTGATATTTCATGTTAACAGTTTCATTTTCGTTCCGAACCTGAAAAAGCTACATTTGTCGCTATGGTCGAAACGTCAATCACACAACAAAAGGTCCTGACTCACGTGTCGTCTTCTTTCGCCCCTCTCGTCATGCTGGCAATGCCCTTCATCGAGATCGCCGGTTTTGTGATCGTCGGCAGCCATATCGGCGTCTTCGCGACACTGGGTCTGGTGATCCTGAGCGCCATGCTGGGCTTTTTCCTGCTGCGCGTGCAGGGCATCGGCCTTCTGCAGCGCATCCGCACCGAAACAGCCGCAGGCCGCGTGCCGGATCGCGAAATGGTGCATGGCGCGATGCTGGTTCTCGCCGCAATCATGCTGATCGTGCCGGGCTTCGTCACCAGCACTATCGGTATTCTGCTCTTCATCCCATTCATTCGCGATATCGTCTGGGAAAAATTCGTGCGCGGCCGCATGGTTGTCGCCACCTCGGCACGCTATTCGGATGGCTATGGACGATATAAGCAACCGCAAGAGGATCGTGTCATCGATCTCGACCCGGAAGACTATACGACCAAGCCGAATGACAATTCGCCCTGGAAAGGCGAGCACAAAGATGGCTAACAGCAGCGATAGCTAACGTTGAAAGCCTTTCTTGCCTCATTCCCATTCACATGCTAGCCAAGCATTCCAGCCTTTTGGGGCAACGAGTTTAATTACCGAAAAGAAGGCATACCGATAATGAGCGATAAGGCCGCTGCGGGCGAAGTAAAGAACGGCAATGGCGCGACCGCCGAGCCGTCCCTCAACATTCTGGCGCAATATGTGAAGGATCTGTCCTTTGAAAGCCCGGGCGCGCCGCTGTCGCTGCGTCCGCGTGAAAAGGCGCCTTCGATCAACATCAACGTCAATGTCAACGCCAATCCGCTTTCCGAAACGGATTTCGACGTCGTTCTGACGCTGGAAGCCAAGGCTGTGGACGGCAAAGACGTTCTGTTCAACACGGAACTGGTCTATGGCGGCGTTTTCCGCATTGCTGGCATTCCGCAGGAACACATGCTGCCGCTGCTGTTCATCGAATGCCCGCGCCTGCTGTTCCCGTTCGCGCGCCAGATCATTTCCGACGCGACGCGCAATGGCGGCTACCCGCCGCTGATGATCGATCCGATCGATTTCGCGCAAATGTTCCAGCAGCGTATGGCCGAAGAACAGGCCAAGGCTGCCGTCAAGAGCTAAGCCTGACGGTTTGCAATATAAAAAACCCGGCTGCAGAGCCGGGTTTTTTATTTTCTGTATTCAGCTGAGGTATTTTTTCCAGATTGCCTTGTCACCCATGCGCTCAACCAAACCGGCATGGGCTGCACGCTCGGCTTCGCTGATGCGCGGTGCAAGCGGGGCAGGGCGCGCCGGCAACACGATGGCCGCGCTCCCGTCGGATGCGTTGGTGCTGTTCAACCCGCCATCCATGCCTAGACCCAGCGCCGTCTGTTTGCCGCCGATCAGCTCGATATAGACTTCCGCCAGAATCTGGGAGTCAAGCAAAGCGCCATGCAGCGTGCGGTGCGAATTGTCGATGCCGTAGCGCTTGCACAGCGCATCCAGCGAATTCGGCCCCATCGGATGTTTGCGGCGCGCCAGCGCCAGCGTATCCACAATGCGTTCCGCAGCGATTTCCGGCTTTCCAAGCCGCTCAAGCTCGGCATTCATGAAGCCAAGATCGAACATGGCATTATGCGCGACCAGCTTGGCGCCGTCGAAGAACTCCAGAAACTCGTCCAGAATTTCCGCAAAAGTCGGCTTGTCCAGCAATTGTTCATTGCTGATGCCGTGCACCGCCAAAGCTTCCGGATGCACCTGGCGCCCCTGCGGATTGATGAATTTATGAAACGTGCGGCCTGTGGGAAACTTGTTGATCAGTTCCACGCCGCCAATTTCGATCACGCGATCCTCCAGTCTTTCCAGACCGGTGGTTTCGGTATCGAAAACGATCTCGCGCATGAGTGAACCTCTCAGGGAATTGATCTCGTACTTATAGCACAGCGTACGCCGCTATTCGGTCGCGACAGCAGGCTTTCCACTCAATTTCTGGATGACCGTCGTAATCTGCTGACGCAGATTGTCAAAACTGCCGCTGGTATCGAGCACGAAATCAGCGCGGGCGCGCTTTTCCGCATCCGGCATCTGGCGGGCGAGAATGGCGTCGAGCTTTTCTGCCGTCATGCCGGACCGCGCCAGAACGCGCGCGCGCTGAATGTCGGCGGGAGCCGACACAACCACAATCCTGTCCACGCGTTTTTCGCCGCCGGTTTCAAACAGCAGTGGAATATCGACCAGGGCGATGGCCGAACCTCGCGCTTCCGCCGCGCGCAGAAACGCTTCTTCTTCCTCGCGCACCAGCGGATGGACGATGGCTTCCAGCTTCTTCAGGGCGTCCGGCTTGCCGATTACCGCGGCGGACAGTTTTTCACGGTCCACGGTGCCGTCTGCCACCGTTCCGGGAAAAGCCGCCTCGATCAGCGGCGCGGCGCGGCCTGAATAAAGCCGATGGACTGCGTCGTCGGCGCTGTAAACAGGAACACCCGCCTCGGCGAACATATTGGACGCCGTGGTTTTTCCCATGCCGATGGAGCCTGTCAGTCCGAGAATGATCATAGAGCGCCAGCCTTTGCCATATCCGCCAGAATATGCTCGCGAAGCGCCGCCGTCACCTCAGGCTTTTGGCCAAACCAACGTTCGAAGCCCGGAACCGCCTGATGCAGCAACATGCCAAGCCCGTCTACGGTCCTGAGTCCCACTTCTTCCGCACTCTTCAAGAAAGGCGTTTTGAGCGGCACATAGACAATATCCGTTGCGATAGCGCCTTTCGAAGCGACGCTCAGATCGAGCGGAAACCCGACCTCTTCACCATGCCCGCTCATGCCGAGCGAGGTGGTGTTGACGATCAGCCCGGCATCGGCAACGCGCTCCTGCGCGCCGTCCCAGCCCGAGGCCGAAACGGCAGATCCGAAATGCGCGGCCAGCTCTTCCGCCCGGCTGACTGTGCGATTGACAACGGAGACCTTTGAAAAGCCGCGCGATAAGAGCGCGTGAATGACGGCGCGGCTTGCGCCGCCGGCGCCCAGAACGAGCGCCGTGTCGGCATTGTCCCAGCCCCGCGCATAAGCGTCGAGATTGGCGGCGAAACCATAGGCGTCCGTATTGCCGCCGCGCAGCCTGCCGCCCTCAAACCACAGCGTATTGACCGCGCCGATTGCCGTCGCGGCATCGTCAAGGCTTTCCGCCGCCGCAAAAGCCGCTTCCTTATGCGGGATCGTCACATTGCCGCCCGCAAAGCCATTTGCGGCAAGCGAAGCGGCGAAAGCGGCAAAATCTTCGGGTTTCACTTCAATCGGCTCATATGAGCCGTCAATTCCAAGCGCGTTCAGCCAAAATCTATGGATCAGCGGTGACCGCGAATGTTTGATGGGAAATCCGGTGACGAAAGCCTTCGGTCCCGTCGGAGATGTCGTGTCAGCCATCAATAAGGTGTTCCTTGCGCAATTCGGCAAGCAGCGGCAGCAGCGGCAGGCCGACAATCGTGAAATAATCGCCTTCGATCTTTTCGAAAAGCTGGATGCCCGGGCCTTCCACCTGATAAGCGCCGACGCTGGACAGCGCGCTGTCGCCCACCCGGCCGAGATAGCGACCGACAAAAGCCGGGCTCAACGCCCGCATGGTCATGCGCGCGACCGAAACATGGCGCCATAGCGTCTCGCCGTTTTTTACCAGAACCACCGCGCTGTTGAGCTGGTGCGTTTTGCCCGAAAATTGCAGAAGCTGGCGACCTGCCGCTTCCATATTGGCGGGCTTGTGGAAAATCTCGTCGCCAAGCGACAGGGTCTGGTCGCAGCCGATCACCACCGCGCCCGCATTTTTCTCGGCAACATCGAGCGCCTTGGCTTCGGCCAGAACCTGGGCCACCTCTTCCGGCGTTGCGCCTGTTTCATAAAGCGGCGCTTCGACGGCGCGCTCGTCGATATCGGCGCTTTCGCTGGAAAACTCGATCCCGGCATTTTTCAACAGAGCGGAGCGGAAGGGGCTCTTGGAAGCAAGAATGAGCCTGGTTGTCATGACTGAAATCCTTCGTTCTTTCCAGATCGCAAAAGTGCCAATATAGCGGCTGCCGTTTCCTCGATGGAACGGCGCGACACATCGATAATCGGCCAGCCGTGCCGGTTGCAGATGTTACGCGCATAGGCCAATTCTTCCGAAATTGACACCCGATCCGTGTAAAGTCCTGTATCGAGCGACGGCACACTGCCAAGCGGACGGTTCTGACGAATTTGCGAGATCCGCTCCGCAGTCGCCACCAGCCCGACGATCAGCGGTCGTTTGGCGGTGAACAGGACTTCCGGCACCGGAATGCCCAATACGATTGGAACATTGGTCGCCTTCACCCCGCGATTGGCCAGATAAATGCTGGTTGGCGTCTTGGACGTGCGCGAAATGCCCACCAGAATGACGTCCGCCTCCTCGATATCGAGCGGCAATTGTCCGTCATCATGCTCCATCGTGAAATTGAGCGCGTCGATCCGGCGGAAATAATCGGCATTGAGCACATGCTGCGCGCTGGCGCGGCGATGCGCCGGCGCGCCGAGATAAGATTGAAACGTGGTCAGCACCGGTTCCAGCACGGACACGCTTGGAATGCCCATTTCCGCGCAGGACTCATCGATGATCGCGGCCAGTTTCTGATCGACAATCGTATAGAGCACGATGCCAGGTTCCGCGTCGATGCCCTCCAGAACCTTGCGCAGCTGCTTCTCGGTGCGGATCAGCGGATAGATATGCTCGATGGCCCGCGCATTGGCATATTGCGCCGCCGCAGCGCGTCCGGCTGCGAGGAGAGTCTCTCCGGTCGCATCAGAAATCAGATGGAGATGAAAGTAGGAAAGCGTTCTGGTCACAGTTTTGTTGCCCTCCTGTTGACTTCTGTGCGTAAGACTGCGGCTTCGTCCACAAGCCATGGCAGGCCGGGGAAAAATTGGCAAGTCATCCACAGCGGGCCAACATGTGCGAAGCGGCCATCAACATGTGTGGACAAGACTCGCAATTTCGGAAAACCTCTCAACAATTCCCAGCTTTTCCACAAAAGCTCATGAACTGCGTCAATTGGTAACCCTTTATATTAAAAGAGGGAATTGAGTTTTTTCTGTTTTCCGTCAGACTGGCGGCGAAAAATTGCACAGGGCAAGTTGGCAATTTCGGAACTGTGGGGAAAACCGGGACAGACCTTAATCCCCGATTCCAACAGACTCTAAGAATCAAAAGATTCCTGAATCATCCTTTCTTTATGAGAACCGGACTGGATAACTTCAGACCAAAACCGGATCAGGCAACCAACAGGGCGGATAAAAATCACATGAAGCGCAAAGTCTTGAGAGTGATCGACGGTGAAGCGGTCTTTCCGCCTCCCATCTGGATGATGCGTCAGGCCGGTCGCTACCTTCCCGAATATCGCGAAACGCGAAAGAAGGCAGGAAGCTTTCTCGATCTGTGTTATTCGCCCGATCTGGCCGTCGAAGTGACGCTTCAGCCAATCCGCCGCTTTGGCTTTGATGCGGCCATTCTGTTTTCCGACATTCTGGTCATCCCTCACGCCCTTGGACGCGACCTTCGCTTTGAAGAAGGCAAGGGGCCTTTGATGACCCCGATCGACGCTGACGAGATTTTCTGGCTTGAGACCGAAGGTGTCGCCAAACGACTGGAGCCGGTCTATGAGACGGTTCGGCTGCTGCGCGAGCAACTGCCCGACGAAACCACGCTGCTCGGCTTCTGCGGCGCGCCCTGGACCGTTGCGACCTATATGATTGCCGGTCACGGCACGCCGGATCAGGCACCCGCCCGTCTTTTCGCCTATCGTTTCCCGGAAGCCTTCGAAAAGCTTTTGAATGATCTGGCGGATGTGTCAGCAGAATATCTTATCGAACAGCTGGATGCAGGCGCGGACGCCGTACAGATTTTCGATTCCTGGTCGGGCGTTCTGGATGAAGATTGCTTTGAGCGGTTCTGTATCCAGCCTGTGGCGCGGATCGTTCAAAAAGTTCGCGCCGTCTATCCCGAAGCGCGCATCATCGGTTTTCCGAAAGGGGCGGGGATGCTTTATGCGGGCTACCGCGAAAAGACGGGCGTTGATGTGCTGGGTCTCGACTGGTCGGTTCCGCTTTCTTTCGCCGCCGCCTTGCAGGAAGATGGCGCCATTCAGGGCAATCTCGATCCGTTGCGCGTTGTTGCGGGCGGTTCGGCCCTTGATGAGGGTGTGGATGCAATCCTCGAACGGCTGGGAAAAGGCCCGCTGATCTTCAATCTCGGACATGGTATTACGCCGCAAGCGCCGGTTGAGAATGTTCAGCGCATGATCGATCGCATTCGTGGAGAAAAAGCATGAGCCAGCCGACCTCGAAGAGCAGCAACAAGGCTGCCTATATCCGCATGATGGCCGCGCTTGTGATCGTGGTGCTTGGCGTGTGGGCATTGTTTCACGTGAATCCAACCGATGCCTATCTCTGGGTAAAAGCGGTTCACGTCATCGCCGTCATCGCCTGGATGGCCGGAATGCTCTATCTACCACGGCTTTTCGTCTACCACACGGCGACAAAGCCCGGCTCCGAAGCGTCCGAGACCTTCAAGGTGATGGAAAAGCGACTGCTGCACTTCATCATCAATCCCGCCATGGCGGTGACCTGGATTGCCGGTCTGTGGATGGCGTGGGAGATTTTCCGCTTCCAGGGCGGATGGCTTCACGCCAAGCTGCTGCTGGTCGTGCTGATGTCCGGCATGCACGGCTATCTCTCGAAAGCGACACGGCTTTTCGCGGAAGACAAGAACACGAAACCGGCAAAGCATTGGCGAATCGTTAACGAAGTGCCCACCATATTGATGATCCTCATCGTCATTCTGGTGATCGTGAAGCCCTTTTAATTGCAGTTTTAAATGAAAAAGAAACCCGTTTGGTCGGGTTTCTGCCATTTTCTCGTTGCAGAATTTTCAAGCAGCCACTACATGTGACTTGCTCTTCATATCGCAAATCGGTATGAAGAAAGCCTCTTCCCTTCCTGATCGCAGGCCTTCGATGCCGGTCCAGTTATCCAGCTGACCAACTTTCCGAACAACTGCATTTTCTCCTTATATTTCAAAAGAGTTCCTCATCCATGCAGGAAATGAAACTACAAGAACTAAAAAATAAAACACCGGTTGAGCTGCTTGCTTTTGCCGAAACCCTTGAAGTCGAAAATGCGAGCGCGATGCGCAAGCAGGAACTGATGTTCGCGATTCTCAAGAAGCTGGCGTCGCAGGATGTCGAGATCATCGGTGAGGGCGTTGTCGAAGTGCTGCAGGACGGTTTTGGCTTCCTGCGTTCAGCCGACGCCAATTATCTGCCGGGCCCCGACGATATTTATATTTCTCCTTCGCAGCTGCGCCGCTTCTCATTGAAGACCGGCGATACGGTTGAAGGCCCGATCCGCGGCCCCAAAGAAGGCGAGCGCTATTTTGCGCTTCTCAAGGTCAATTCGATCAATTTCGAAGACCCGGAAAAGATTCGCCACAAGGTCCACTTCGACAATCTGACGCCGCTCTATCCCAATGAGCGTTTCAAGATGGAACTGGAAGTTCCGACCTCCAAGGATCTGTCGCCACGCGTCATTGATCTCGTCGCGCCGCTCGGCAAGGGCCAGCGCGGCCTGATCGTCGCTCCGCCGCGGACCGGTAAGACCGTTCTCTTGCAGAATATCGCGCATTCGATCACCGCCAATCATCCGGAATGCTATCTGATCGTTCTTCTGATCGATGAACGTCCGGAAGAAGTGACCGACATGCAGCGTTCGGTGAAGGGCGAAGTCATTTCGTCAACCTTCGACGAACCGGCAGCCCGTCACGTTCAGGTTGCCGAAATGGTCATTGAAAAGGCCAAGCGCCTCGTTGAACACGGACGCGATGTCGTGATCCTGCTCGACTCGATTACCCGTCTTGGCCGCGCCTACAACACTGTCGTTCCGTCGTCGGGCAAGGTCCTGACCGGTGGTGTGGACGCCAATGCGCTTCAGCGCCCGAAGCGCTTCTTCGGTGCTGCACGTAACATCGAAGAAGGCGGTTCGCTGACCATCATCGCGACCGCTCTGATCGATACCGGCAGCCGTATGGACGAAGTGATCTTTGAAGAGTTCAAAGGCACGGGTAACTCCGAAATCGTGCTCGACCGTAAGGTTGCCGACAAGCGCATCTTCCCGGCGATGGACATTCTCAAGTCCGGCACCCGTAAGGAAGATCTGCTCGTCCCACGCGCCGATCTGCAGAAGATTTTTGTTCTGCGTCGTATCCTCGCGCCGATGGGCACGACCGATGCGATCGAGTTCCTCATCGACAAGCTCAAGCAAACCAAGAGCAATGGCGAGTTCTTCGATTCGATGAACACGTAATCGCTTCAAGCGTTCTGACGAAAAAAAGCCACGCTGGGAAACCGGCGTGGCTTTTTTCTGTCACGCTCCGCCCGTCAGAAGAATGCGCAATGCTTCGCCGCTTTCCACCGGTGGCAGGCAGACATGGCCTTTGCAGAACCAGGCGGAGGGTTTTTCAGCCTGGGCCGTGCCGCCTGTCGGGAGGTTGATCACTGCATCTGCTGTGAAACGGACCACCTTATCGAGACGCCGTGGGTCAGGGTATCGATTCGCTGTCGAAACAAGCTCGTCATGAGGAGAGTGCGCGGCGATGACGAGCGATAGCGGTTCTGCCGCGATACGGGCTGCGTTCAATATGCCGATCTGACCATATTGCTGCGCCAGTGCCCGACCGAGCGCCTGTTCGATCAAAGTCTCATTGCTCTGATAAAGCGCCATGTCGCCGGTTGCGAGGAAAAGCCGCGTCAGTGCTTCGATGATCTGGCTTGTCGCGCTGGAGATCGCCTCATCGTAATCGCCATAGGCATGTAGAATGACATCGTCAGCATTAAGCGCTGACAGACGATAGTTACCGGACGCATCCCGGTGATGGGCATCGAGCGCCTGCTTCAGCTTCTCCGCATCATCCACATAAGCGCGGTCAGCACTTGCTTCATAGAGCGCCAGAGCGGCATTAATCATGCCCGCATAGTCTGTCGAAAGGGCAGGGTAGACCAGCTGATCCTCCATGCGACAATGCGCCATTTGCCCGGCTCTGAATGGCATCATGATCGCCTGATAGGCTTCGACCGCCAGCGTCACCCATTCCGGTTTGGAAAAACTCCGCCCCGCCTCTGCCAATGCCCGGATTGCCAGTGCGTTCCAGTCGGTGAGCGCCTTGTCATCCCGCCCGGGGCGAATGCGTGTTTCACGCTGTGCGAAAAGCTTCGTCCTGGCCTCCTGTATCGATGGCGGCACGGACCCTCCGCCATCGACGTCATGCAGGCGGTTCAGAATAGTATGGCCTTCAAAGTTACCACTTGAGGTAACGCCATAGAAGGCTTTGAAAGCCGGGCTGTCTTCACCGAGCACGCTGTCGATCTCTGCTTCACTCCAGACGTAGAATTTTCCTTCTTCGCCGTCGCTGTCGGCATCCAGACTCGATGTGAAACTCCCGTCTGGCAGGCGCATTTCCCGAACCAGCCAATCGATGGTTTCTTCGATTCGGTTACGGAATAAATCATCCTTCGTTTCCGCATAGGCATAACTGGCGTGTCGGATTAGCTGGGCGTTGTCATAGAGCATTTTCTCAAAATGCGGCACGAGCCAGTCGGCATCGGTGCTGTAGCGGCAAAGCCCGCCCCCAAGGTGATCATAGATACCGCCTTGCAGCATGATTTTCAGCGAGTGGATAAACTTTTCCCTGCCATCGCTGTCGCGATTATAAAGCCAGGAAAGCCACAGAGCGTCCATGAAGGGCGCGTTGGGAAATTTCGGCGCGCCATCGATCCCCCCCCGCACTGGATCGAACATTGCACCGATCCGCGCAGCTACCGCGTCAAAACGGGAAACCTCGTTCTGGCTACCTACGCTCTGTGCTGCGAGCCTGCCTTCCAGATGATTGAAGACCGCTTCGGCATTATGGTTAATTTTTTCTTTATTTCCTTGCCAGAGACCATTCACCGCGTTCAATACGTCGACAAAGCCCGGCATGTTGTGGCGTGCGTGGCGCGGAAAATAAGTGCCGCCCCAGAAGGGCTTGCCATCCGGGCGCAGAAACATGGTCAAGGGCCATCCGCCTTGCTGTCCCATGGCGCCAAGCGCTGCCATATAGATCTGATCGATATCCGGTCGCTCTTCGCGGTCCACCTTCACATTGACGAACAGGTCGTTCATCACCGCCGCAACATCGGCATCTTCAAAAGACTCGTGGGCCATGACATGACACCAGTGACAGGCGGCATAGCCAATTGAAAGCAGGATAGGGCGGTTTAATTCCCGCGCGGCGTCGAGGGCTTCCTTGCCCCAAGGTTGCCAGTGAACCGGGTTATCCGCATGTTGGCGCAGATAGGCGCTCGGTTCCGCAGACAGCCTGTTTCTGCTGATATCCGTCATGAGGCTTCCCTTTCCGCGTTTGAATGAATATGCACTGAGCGTAATTTCGATCCTCTTGGCAAGATGGATATAGGTCAGGAAATGCCATGAACGACACCGCTCCGCATCAAGATACGATTTTTGCCTTGTCCAGTGGACGGCTCCCGTCTGGCGTCGCTGTCGTGCGGGCGTCCGGCCCGAAAGTTCGATTCATTATCGAAACGATTATCGACACTGGTATCGAACCGCGATATGCAGCCTATAAGACATTCCGTTCCCGAAATGGCGACGCGATCGATCGCGGATTGACGCTCTTCTTTCCCGGACCGCATAGTTTTACCGGCGAGGACTGCGTCGAATTTCATCTTCATGGCGGTATCGCTGTCGTAGAAAAATTGCTGCAGGAACTGGGCGAACTTGACGGTTGCCGCATTGCGGAAGCGGGCGAGTTTACCCGTCGCGCCTTTACCAATGGCAAGATGGACCTGACAATAGCGGAAGGTCTGGCGGATCTGATCGCCGCCGAAACCGAAGGTCAACGTCGTCTCGCCTTGCAAGTGGCATCCGGCGCGCAACGTCAACTCTATACGGAATGGCGGCAACGGCTTGTTCGCGCCCGCGCATTCATTGAGGCAGAGCTCGATTTCGCGGATGAAAGCGACGTTCCAGGTTCCGTTTCCGATCAGGTTTGGCGATCTTTGCAAGCGCTGCATAAGGAAATTGAGCTGCACATTGCCAGCGGCAAGCGTGCTGCCATGCTCCGCGACGGCTTGCATGTGGTGATTGCTGGCGCTCCAAATGCCGGTAAATCGAGCTTGTTAAATTTTCTCGCCGGGCGCGAGGTGGCTATCATTTCCGACGAAGCGGGCACCACGCGTGACCTTCTGGAAGTCAAACTCGACCTCAATGGCATCCCGGTCTACGTCACCGATACAGCGGGGTTACGCGAGACCGAAAGTACCGTTGAAAAGATTGGTATTGAGAGAGCCCGTGAAAGGGTGTCGGAAGCGGATCTTGTTCTGCTGCTGGAAGACATGAGCGATCCGATTGACGTGGTGCTGGATGAGGTAGGCGTCGAGATCTGGCGTATCGGAACCAAGGCTGATCTTGCGGACACCCAGACTGATAGATGGACTTTACAAATCTCCATCGAAGACGGCTCAGGATTGGAAGAGCTTCTGACGAAGCTCCAGTCTTTTGCCGAAGAACGCATTGGTCAGATCAACGATGCCGTTCCAACACGGCAGCGGCATATAAATTTGCTTCGCTCGACACTGAGCGAAATCGAAATCGCTGCCACCCGGGATGACCTACCGCTGGAGCTTCGCGCCGAGAACATGCGCCGAGCCTCACAGTATCTCGGACGCATCACAGGCGATGTGGATGTCGAGGAAATTCTCGACGTGATCTTCTCGCAATTCTGTATCGGTAAGTGATTCACGTGAAACATTAGCCGTCTGGTGACGGAAAAGCGCCAAGAATGTTTCACGTGAAACATCTGTGGAATCTGCCGATGTTGGTTGACTCTATACGACGTTCATGAGTCAGCGCCCTTGAACGCTTATATTTGATCGCCTGTCACGCTTTTATCCTTCCGTTTCAAACGCATTCGTGGCAAAAGCTGTCTCCTAATCAAGGATGCGAGAAATGAGTTCGGCTGAGTCTACAGTCTTCGATGTAATTGTTGTCGGTGGCGGTCATGCAGGCTGCGAAGCCGCATCGGCTGCTGCGCGCTCTGGCGCACACACAGCATTGATCACTCACCGCTTCGATACAATCGGCGTCATGTCCTGCAATCCGGCCATTGGCGGTCTGGGGAAGGGGCATCTCGTCCGCGAGATTGATGCAATGGACGGATTGATGGGTCGCGTTGCCGACAAAGCAGGCATCCAATTCCGTCTCTTGAACCGCCGCAAGGGCCCAGCTGTTCGCGGTCCCCGCACGCAGGCCGATCGTAAACTCTATCGGCTTGCGATGCAGGAGATGATCGCCGCACAAGAAAATCTCACAGTTGTTGAAGGTGGCGCCTTCGATATCAAGACTGACGATGGCAATGTCACCGGCGTGGTATTGTCGGATGGTCGGCTTCTGACATGCGGCGCAGTTGTGTTGACAACTGGGACATTCTTGAACGGCCTTATTCATATCGGCGAGAAGAAGATACCGGCCGGGCGCATGGGTGAGAATCCGGCGCTTGGGCTTTCGGAGACTTTGAAGATACTGGGCTTCGCGTTAGGGCGCCTCAAGACCGGCACGCCGCCGCGCCTCGACGGACGGACTATCGATTGGGCGAGCCTTGAAACTCAGTCTGCCGATGAGAACCCGGTTCCCTTCTCCTTGATGACGGATTGCATTACGACACCGCAGATCGATTGCGGTATCACGCGCACCACGCCCGAAACGCATGCGATCATTCGCGCCAATCTGCATCGCTCGGCCATGTATTCCGGTTCGATTGAAGGTATTGGCCCACGCTATTGCCCCTCTGTTGAAGACAAGATTGTTAAGTTCGGAGATCGTGACGGTCACCAGATATTCCTAGAGCCAGAAGGTCTGGATGACGATACTGTCTATCCGAATGGCATCTCGACCTCTCTACCGGAGGATGTGCAGCTGGAAATCCTGAAGACCATTCCCGGTCTTGAGAAGGCCGTGATGCTGCAGCCGGGCTATGCAATTGAGTATGATTTCATTGATCCGCGCGAGCTGAAGCGTAGTCTGGAAACGCGGCGCGTGAACGGTCTGTTCCTAGCTGGCCAGATCAATGGCACGACGGGTTATGAAGAAGCAGGCGCGCAAGGCTTACTTGCCGGTCTGAATGCTGCGCGGCGGGCAGTGGGCGATGAGCCGATCATCATCCAGCGCACCGAAGCCTATATTGGTGTGATGGTGGATGATCTCACATCGCGGGGTGTTAGCGAACCCTACCGCATGTTCACATCGCGCGCGGAATTCCGGCTTTCTTTGCGTGCGGATAATGCCGATCAGCGGCTGACTCCGCTGGCCGATCGCCTCGGCATATTGAGCGCAGAGCGCAAGAAGCGATTTGATGAACGGCAGGAAGCATTGTCTGCCGCACGGGAATTGACGCAATCACTGTCGATCACGCCAAATCTTGCGAGCCGCTATGACCTGCATCTCAATCGCGATGGGGTTCGTCGTTCAGCTTATGACTTGCTGTCTTATCCGGATATTGATCTGACGCGTTTGAGTCCGATCTGGCCTGAACTGGAATCCATTGATCCAGTCACCCGTGAAACGCTGGAAATCGAAGCGCAATATGCGGTCTATATGGAGCGCCAGCAGACGGATATCGCCGTCATGGAACGTGAGGAACGCCTGTTGATCCCAGCGGGATTGGACATTGATGCTATCTCAGGACTGTCCAACGAGCTGAAACATAAGCTCAAACAGCGCAAACCGGAGACGATTGCCGAGGCGCAACGCGTCGACGGTATGACACCGGCTGCTCTTGCGCTGCTTATTGCACAAATCAAAAAGCATGGCGTGCGCCGACAGGCAGCCACCGAACTCGCCGAAGGGAAGGGCGCGGCGTGAGTGCTGATATGAGTGCGGACCGTCGTTACGAAAGCCTTCGTAAAATCCATCCGACTGTTTCACGTGAAACAGCGGATCGCCTGATTGCTTTTGAAGAACTGTTCCGAAAATGGTCGAAAGCGATCAATTTGGCCTCGCCGTCGACCTTGGCGGACCTGTGGAGCCGTCATATTCTCGATAGCGCGCAGGTTTTTCCCCTTGCGCCGGACGCCAAGCGCTGGCTCGATATCGGTTCTGGTGGCGGATTTCCCGGCATCGTCACGGCATGTTATCTTGCGGATCGACCGGATAGCCGTATCGATCTGGTGGAAAGTGCTGGTAAAAAGGCCGCTTTTCTGCGCACAGCTGCCGGACATCTGAACGTTCCGGCTCATATTCATGCGGCTCGTATCGAGTCGATGTGGGAGAAAATCGAGACTCCGGACGTTGTTACCGCCCGCGCGCTCGCCTCATTAAACGATCTTTTTGGTTTGACGGAGCCTTGGCTCGTCAACGGCGCCAAGGCGCTTTTCCAAAAAGGTCGGGATTACCAGAGAGAAATCGACGAAAGCCGTGTCGGTTGGGATTTTGATCTGGTAAAACATCAAAGTGCTATCGATCAGAGTTCGGTCATTCTTGAAATCAGCAACTTGCGACGCAAAGCACACTGATTTCGAGAATTTCGCAGATCTGGAAAGCGGCAGGGCGACGGTAATGAACAAAATGTCCAGAATCATAACCATTGCAAACCAGAAAGGCGGCGTCGGTAAAACCACGACGGCGATCAATCTGGCCACGGCATTGGCGGCAATAGGTGAAACGGTTCTGATCGTTGATCTCGATCCGCAAGGCAATGCCAGCACAGGGTTGGGGATTGATCGACGCAACCGCCCGCTGTCTTCTTATGACGTGCTGACACAAGAGGCTTCGGTTCCGGATGCTGCAATGCAGACCGATGTGCCTAATCTGTTTATCGTGCCATCGACGCTCGATCTGTTGGGTATCGAGATGGAAATCGCGCAGTCTGCGGACCGTACGCGCCGACTGCGCGATTCTCTGCGCTTCGATTCCAGCGTTTCTGAACGGTTTACTTATGTTCTGGTGGACTGCCCGCCATCGCTGAACCTGTTGACGCTGAACGCCATGGCGGCTGCGGACTCGGTGCTTGTGCCGTTGCAGTGTGAATTCTTCGCACTCGAAGGTTTGAGCCAGCTTTTGCAGACGGTGGATCAGGTGCGGTCCACGATCAATGCAGAGCTTTCCATCCAGGGCATCGTGCTGACCATGTTTGATAGCCGCAACAATCTGGCTTCGCAGGTGGTGGATGATGTTCGCGCTTTCATGGGCGAAAAGGTCTATCGCACCGTCATTCCGCGCAATGTGCGGGTGTCGGAAGCGCCTTCGCATGGCAAGCCAGCCATTCTCTATGATCTGAAATGTGCAGGCAGTCAGGCTTATTTGCAGCTTGCGTCGGAAGTCATCCAACGCGAGCGGCAGCTGAAAGCCGCATAATCAGCCTATCGATTCGTCTACGTAACAATTGCAGGAATTTGCCGAACGATGAACGACGATCCTTCAAAAAAGCGCCTTGGCCGCGGACTGGCCGCCCTGATTGGTGAGATCGACCGTCCGGTCGAAGAGCGCAAAACGCCGGTTCCAATCGAGCGCAATGTGCCCATCGAGTTCGTCACGCGCAATCCGCGCAATCCGCGACGCATGTTCGCGGAAACCGAACTCGAAGATCTGGCGCAGTCGATCAAGGAACATGGTGTCGTTCAGCCGATTGTGGTGCGTCCGGCTCCCGGTCAGCCTGATCATTTCGAGCTGATCGCCGGGGAACGCCGCTGGCGCGCGTCGCAGCGCGCAGGCGTCGATACGATCCCTGTCATCGTTCGTGATGTCGATGATCGTGTTGCTCTTGAGATTGCGATCATTGAAAACGTTCAGCGCGCAGACCTGAATGCAGTCGAAGAAGCGCTGGGATATCAACAGCTTATCGACAATCACGAATATACGCAGAATGATCTGGCGCAGGTGATCGGCAAAAGCCGCAGCCACGTGGCCAATACGCTGCGCCTTCTCAAGCTGCCGCAGCCGGTGCAGGATTTCATCGTTGATGGTGCGCTGTCCGCTGGGCATGCGCGCAGCCTGATCACGATGGACAATCCGACTGTACTGGCGGAGCGGATCGTCAAGGAAGGCTTGTCGGTCCGTCAGGTGGAAGCTCTTGCGCAGGCCGAAGCGCGTGGCGGTGCGGAACCGAAACCGGGCAAGGCTGCTCCAGTCGAGAAAGACGCCGACACCAAGGCGCTGGAAAAGCTGCTATCCGACGTTACCGGCATGAAGGTCGAGATCAACCATCGGGATCGCGGCGGTGAGGTGAAAATCCGCTATAGCTCTCTGGAACAGCTGGACGAAATCTGCCGTCGCCTTCAGAGCTGATTTTCCGATGATGGAGTTAAAGACCCCGGTACTAGATACCGGGGTCTTTATTTGCGGATTGTTTCACGCGAGGAAGCACTTAGCGTCGTGCGTTGCGCATGGCTTCCACGCCGATAGCCATCAGGCATTGGCGAATGATCGGAATGGCGAGCGCGGAATTCTGGCGGCTTTCCAGAACGGCGCGCTGGAGACGCTCCAGGACACGTGAAAGGCTTTCGCCGCTCCAGCGTCCGATGGCTGTTTCTATAAGCCTCTTGCGATTGAAGAAGATGGGCGGTCTCGCGCCGGCCACAACAACGGACGCGCTCTTGCGTTCGTTATCCATGATATAGCGCAGGCCCTGTATCTGCTGGAACTGCCGCATGGCCGTGTTCAGCACCAGAAAAGGCGCTGTGCCAGATTTCACAACACGGTCAAACGTGATTTCAAATCGCTGCAAATCACCGGCAATGATTGCATCCACCACCTCGTCCGTCGACAGGCCCGCAACGTCGCCCACCGCTTCGCGCACATCGTCAATGTCGATACGTTCCTTGCCGCGCGCATAGAGGCAGAGCTTTTCCAGTTCACCGCGGGTGGCAAGGCGGTCGCCGCCAAGGCTGGCGCGAAGCAGCTGACGGCCGTCGAGAGTGATCTGCAGCTTCCATTCGGCAAGCACATCGTCGATGACACCATCGATGCCGCGCGCATCATCCGTATAGCAGGGAAGCGCCATACCCGCCGAAGCATTCTCGACGGCGCTGCGCAATCCGGCGCTCTTTTTCAGATCACCGGCTTCCACGAGTATGAATGTTTCCTGCGGCGGGTCGGTGGCCAGAAGCTTGATGGCATCGGCGAGCTTCTTCTGCCCGGCCGCGTTCTTGATCCAGATCAGACGGGTGCCGCCGAACATGGAAATGGTGCGCGCTTCATCGGCGAGCTTCGAAGGATCGGCATCGATCTCGTCGGCTTCCATGCGGATGACGGCAAAGGGATCGTCCAGCGGCAGCTTTGTCGCCTCGGCATAGCGGCGTGCGCGCTCGCTCACCAGTCCCTTATCCGGGCCATAAAGAAGCACGACCGGAAACGAGCTGCTCGGTCTGCTCAGGAAACCATCGACTTCATTTGCTTTTTTCTGCGCCATAGCTGGTTCTTAGAGCATTTCGAGCAGAAACAAAACAGCCGCCGATCAGGGAAGGAACGGCGGCTGTGAAAAGCGAATTGGTGGATTATTATTCGATCAGCAGGGCGTCGTCATCAAGCGTCTGGCCGCGCACCTTGCGGAACATCTCGATTAGGTCTTCCACGCCGAGCGTCTTGCGCTTGTCGCCGGTCACGTCGAGCAGAATCCTGCCGCCATGCAGCATGATCGTGCGGTCACCATAGTCGAGCGCCTGGCGCATGGAATGCGTGACCATCAGCGCCGTCAGCTTGTTTTCGGTGATGAGCGAACGGGTCAGTTCCATGACGAATTCCGCCATGCCCGGATCGAGCGCTGCGGTATGTTCGTCGAGAAGCAGAACTTCCGAACCGGCAAGCGTTGCCATGATCAGGGAAAGCGCCTGACGCTGTCCGCCGGAGAGAAGCTCCATGCGGTCCTGCATACGGTTTTCAAGGCCGAGATTGAGGCTCGCCACGCGCTCGCGAAACCATTCGCGACGATTGGAATTCAGTGCATGGGTAAAGCCGCGCTTCTTGCCGCGCGACGCAGCAAGCGCGAGGTTTTCCTCTATGGTCAGCGTACCGCAGCTGCCAGCCAGCGGGTCCTGAAATACGCGCGCGACGAGACCGGCGCGTTCGGCGGTGGATTTGCGGGTCACGTCCTTGCCACTGATCACCACCTTGCCGCCGGTCGGGATGGCATCGCCCGCGAGCACGCCGAGAAGAGTGGATTTGCCAGCACCATTCGAGCCGATAACGGTGACGAAGGAACCGCGATCCATTGTCAGGTTGATCTTGTTGAGGACCTGCTTTTCCAGTGGGGTGCCGCGACCGAAGATGACATCGAGATTGGATACTTCGATCATGCGGATGCTCCCCCGCGGCGCAGGCGCGGCAATATCAGGGCGAATGTAACGAGAAGCGCGGTGGCGATGTTGAGATCGGAAGCCTGCAGGCCGAATGTGTTGCCGTTGGACAGTGCGAGCTGGATGGCGATGCGGTAGATGACCGAGCCGAGCACACAGCCGATCAGGATCAGCAGCAGGTTGCGTGTGCGCAGGATGGTTTCACCGATGATGACCGCTGCAAGGCCAACAACGATGGTGCCAACGCCGGAGGTGACGTCAGCAAAACCGTTTGTCTGGGCGAAAAGCGACCCGCCAAGCGCGACGAGCGCGTTGGAGAGCGCCATGCCGATATAAATCTGGCGATCCGTCTGTACGCCCTGCGCGCGCGCCATTTTTGGATTGGCGCCGGTTGCACGCATGGCAAGGCCCATGTCGCTTTCCAGAAAGCGCCAGACAATGAAGACCGCGATGGCCACCAGCACGAAAAGGAAAGCCGGGCGGACGTAATATTCCGGTATGCCGTGGCCGAAGAAGGGGCTGAGCATTGTATCCTGATTGATGAGCGCGATATTCGGTCGACCCATCACGCGCAGGTTCACCGAGAACAGCGCGATCATCGTCAGAATGGAAGCGAGCAGATTGAGAATCTTGAAGCGGACATTCAGCGTTGCGGTCACAAGACCGGCTATCGCACCGGCAACCATGGCGATTGCGGCGGCGAGCCATGGATTGAGGCCGGCGAGGATCAGAACGCCGGTTACAGCTGCACCGAGCGGGAATGAACCGTCCACCGTCAAGTCGGGAAAGTCGAGGACGCGAAACGCCAGATAGACGCCGATGGCGACAAACGCGAAAACGAGGCCTAATTCGACCGCACCCCAGAAGGCGATCTGACTCACAACGACATTCCTTGTACTTTGCCGCAATCGACAAGGATGAAGCCGGTTTTCCGGCATAAGACCATCCGCAAGCCTGCGGACATCGAAGCTTTGTGCCTCCGATTGTCCAAAAGGCTTTCACCAATCGCGACCGGTTTTGGTTTGAGTGTATCCGGCGGGCGAGGCCCGTGACGGATCATTTCCCGGCTAGATCATTTGTTCCCGTTATTATTCCAGTCGGATTACAACTCTCGCAATCATCAGCGCAAGCCCAAACCGCGCCAAAGTTCCGCAAATGCGGCTTTATGTGCGGCTTACGCAACATTCGTGCGGTATTGCTTCAGCTCGGGTATTGTTTGGAACGCCTCTGGTCTTGTACGAAAAGAAAAGGGGTCGAGAGTTTTCACTCTCGCCCCCTCATTTTGTGCGGGATGAATGAAGATCAGTCGATCTTGCTGGTGGCGCGGTCGATTACAGCCTTGGGGAATTCCACACCCATCTTCTTGGCGGCGCCAAGATTGATGACGAGGTCTGTGCCCTTGGCGATTTCAACCGAAATGTCGCCCGGCTTTTCGCCCTTCAGGATGCGTGCAACAACAGCGCCGGTCTGCTTGCCCACGTCGTAATAGTTGAAGCCGAGAGCCGCCATAGCGCCGCGCTTGACGGAGTCCGTATCGGCGGTGAAGAGCGGCAGTTTGCTTTCCTCGGCAACGCCGACAGCGCTTTCAAGAGCCGAAACGATCGTGTTGTCGGTCGGCACATACATGGCATCGGCGCGGCCGACGAGAGCCTGTGCGGCGCCCTTGACTTCTGCCGACTTGGTGGCGGCGGATTCAACGATTTCAATGCCGTCAGCGGCTGCGGCTTCCTTCAGTGCAGCCAGAAGCGAGACCGAGTTGGTTTCGCCGGAATTGTAGAGATAGCCGAGCTTCTTGATGTTCGGCATCACTTCCTTGATGAGCTTGATATGCTCTGCTACCGGCGACATATCGGAAAGCCCGGTTACATTGCCGCCCGGCTTGTCCATGCTCTTGACGAGCTGCGCGCCGACCGGATCGGATACGGCGGTGAACACGACCGGAATGTCGCGCGTGGAAGAAACCACAGCCTGGGCCGAAGGGGTGGAGATCGGAACGATCACATCCGGACCTTCACCGACGAACTGACGTGCGATCTGTGCGGCGGTTGCCGGGTTGCCCTGTGCGGACTGATAGACGAATTTGAGATTTTCGCCTTCCTTATAACCGGCTTCGGCCAGCGCATCCTTCACGCCGTCGCGAGCGGCGTCGAGCGCCGGATGTTCAACGATGGCGGTCACGGCGACGGTGACGTCTTTTGCCTGGGCCGAAGTGGCAATGGCCGTTGCGGCCAGCAATGCCAGAAGTACAGAACGCATGAAAATCTCCCCTATTGGTTTCTATGCTGTTGATTGCTTAATCAAGTTGATAGCCGAAATCAATCAGCACGGGAACCGGACAAAGTTGCGTGGAGAATGTATAGCGACCGATGAAGCGAGGATCAGGCCTGCTCCACCCCATGGGTTGCCAGAAGCGACTTCATCCGTTTCACGGCAAGCTCTGGTTGGTCGAGCACATCGGCCTTGTCGGCCAGCTGGAAAATCTCGGCATAATGGACAATGCCGCGCGCCGACTGCATTCCCGCCGGCATGGTGAAATGCGTTTGATGGTCATTGAGCCAGGCCAGAAATACGACCCCGGCCTTGTAATACTGGGTCGGCGCTTCGAAAATCTTGCGCGAGAGTGGCACGGTCGGCTCAATGATGGCGCGAAACCGGACGCTGTCGCCTTTGGCAAGCGCCGCCAACGCGCTGGAGGCCTGCGGCGCCACGGCATCGAAAATCCCGAGCAGGGCATGGCTGTGCTTGTGCCCGTCGCCTTCGATCAGCGGTGCAAAATTGAAATCATCGCCTGTGAAACAGAGCACGCCGTCCGGCAGGCGGTCGCGCAGGGCAAGCTCATAGCGCTCTTCCAGCAGCGAAATCTTGATGCCCTCCACCTTGTCGCGATTGGCTTCGATAATGCCGATGACCGTATCCAGCGCATCATCGAAATTCGAGGCTCCCCAGTAGCCTTTGAGCTGCGGGTCGAACATGTCGCCCAGCCAGTGAAGGACGACCTTCTCGCGGGCATTGGAGAGAATGTGACTGTAAACCCTGGCATAATCTTCGGGTGAGCGGGCGATACGGGCAAGGGCGCGGCTTGCCATCAGGATGAAGCGCCCGCCGTGTTTCTCGATGAAACCGGCCTGCGTTTCGTATGCCTTGATGATGTCATCGAGGCTCCCGGCGTCCGCCGGATCGAGATGATCGGTGCCAGCGCCACAGGCGAGATCGGCTCCCGGAACAAGTTTGCTTTCAGCCAGCGAGCGGCGGATCAGTTCCTGCGCGCCCGCCCAGTTGAGGCCCATGCCGCGCTGCGACGTGTCCATTGCCTCGGCGATCTTGAAACCAAGGCTCCAGAGATGATGCCGAAACGCCATGGTCGCATCCCAGTCCAGTGCGGGATTGTCCCAGGGCGTCGTATCTTTTCGCGGGTCGGAAACGACATGCGCTGCCGCATAGGCGATGCGATTGAACTGCGGGGGAGTGGACGGTCTTTCGGTTGGCGTTCCGACAAGCCGATAGGAATGCAGGGTGCCATCGGCCTTGGGTAAGATCAGCACAGTGTCGAATGCAACGCTCATGATCGTCCTCCCACGAACTTCCGCCTTAATAATTTAGAACGTTCCAAATGGCAAGAAACAACCCGATTTCTAACAGGATTAGAACATAGATTTGAGAAACCGGCAGAAAAGTGCTGCTAAAAAAGGCAAAATTCTGGCGATAGTGCGGCGAAATTTCTTCCATTGACAATTTTGGAACGTTCCAATTATTTTGCTAGCGAAAGTCGGGGAAAGCCATGAACAAGAGCAGCGTTACGGTCATCGATATTGCACGCGAGGCAGGCGTGTCGAAATCGACCGTGTCGCTCGTGCTGCGCGACAGTCCGCTGGTTCATGCCGAAACGCGGGTCAAGGTGCAGGCGGCGATCGAAAAGCTTGGTTACGTCTATAACCGCAGCGCCGCCAATCTGCGTCAGGCCAAGTCGAAGATCATCGGACTGGTCGTCAACGATCTGACCAACAGCTTCTTTGCCGAACTGGCGGTGGGCGTGGACCGCGTCATGCAGTCGGCGGGCTATGTGCAGTTTCTGGCCAATACGGGCGAGAGCATCGACCGGCAGCGCGAGGTGATCGCCTCGATGCGCGAACATGGCATTGCCGGGTTGATCATTTCGCCAGCACGGGGCACTGAATCTGCCGATCTGAAGCCGCTGGCGAAAAGCGGGCTGCCCGTGGTGCAGATGGTACGCGATGTCCCGGGTTCCGGCGTTTCGTCCATTCTGTCCGACAATCGGGGCGGCGTAGCGAAGGCTGTCGAGCATCTGGTCGGCCTTGGTCACAGCAACATCGCGTTCATGGGCGGCTATGCGGATACGGCGGTGTTTGCCGAGCGTGTTTCCGGCTATCGCATGGGGCTGGAGCAGGCGGGCCTCGCCTTTGACGAGGCGCTGGTCTTCACATCGGCACCGTCGCGGGCAGGTGGCGTGGAAGCAGTGGAGCGCATGGTTCTGCTGGGTGCCAAGCCAACGGCCACGGTGTGTTTCAACGATGCGGTTGCGTTTGGCGTTTGCGACGGCTTGCGCGCCGCGCAGCTGGAACCGGGTCGCGATTTCGGCGTGGTGGGCTTCGACGATGTGATCGAAGCAAAGACGGCGGTGCCCGCATTAACAACAGTGTCGGTCGATCCGCAGGGGATGGGCGAACGGGCGGCACAGCTTCTTTTGAAGCAGATCAATTCGGAACGGGTGGAGGCGGAGGCGCAGCGCTTGGCGGTGCGTCTTGCGGTGCGTGCCAGTTGCGGCATGCCTTTTAAAACGGAGGAGAAACGCGAATGGCAAAGTGGGGCCTTATAGGCGCAAGCACCATCGCAAAAGAGTGGGTGATCGATGCCATTCGCGCGACTGGCGGCGAAGTCGTTTCCGTTTACAGCACCAATGCCGCACGCGGCGAAACCTATGCTCGAGATAACGGGATTGGCCGCTCGGTGACAAGCCTTGATGCGTTGCTCGCCGATCCGGAGGTCGAGGCGGTCTATATCTCCACCACCAACGAATTGCATCGCGATCAGGCGATTGCAGCCGCCAACGCTGGTAAGCATATCCTCTGTGAAAAGCCGCTGGCGCTGACGATTGGTGACGCTCATGCCATGTTGAAGGCCATACGTGAAGCGGGCGTTGTGGCAGGCACCAACCATCATTTGCGCAATGCCGCCAGCCACCGCGCCATGCGCGATGCAATTGCTGCGGGCAAGATCGGCAAGGTGCTTGGGGCGCGGGTTTTCCATGCGGTTTATCTGCCGCCGCATTTGCAAGGCTGGCGCATCGAACGGCCCGATGCCGGTGGCGGTGTCATCCTTGATATCACTGTGCATGATGCCGACACGCTGCGTTTCGTGCTGGGTGAAAACCCGGTCGAAGCCTTGGCTTTCAGCCAGCAGGGAGGCTTAAGCGGCGCGGGTCTTGAAGACGGCGTGATGGGGGTTCTGCGCTTCCCATCCGGCGCGATTGCACAGTTTCATGATGCCTTCACCACCAAATATGCCGAAACCGGCTTCGAGGTGCATGGCAGTGAAGGTTCGCTGGTGGCGCGCAATGTCATGACGCAAAAGCCGGTCGGCTCGGTGCTGCTACGCGATCACAACGGCGAGCACGAACTGCCGCTCGACCATAAAAATCTCTACGAAACCGCCTTGCAGGCTTTCCACAACGCGATTGCCGGCAAAGGCCAGCCATCGGCGACGCTGGAAGACGGTATCTGGTCGCTCGCCACCGGGCTTGCGGTCGCAGAAGCCGCCAAGACTGGCAAGGCAACCGCCGTTCAATCTGGGCTCTGAACACCATGAACAAGCATATTTCGGCTGCGGAAGCGGCTGCACTCATTCCCGACAACGCTGTCGTTTCGGTCTCCTCATCGAGCGGTCTCGGCTGTCCCGATCTGACGCTGAAAGCCATTGGTGAGCGGTTTGACGAGACCGGCCATCCCAAAAATATCACCACGCTGCATCCGATTGCGGCGGGCGATATGAGCGGCATCAAGGGCGTGGATTACATCGCCAAGCCGGGATTGCTGAAGAAGATCATCGGCGGTTCCTATCCGTCCGGTCCATCCAGCGCCGAGCCGCCGCTGATCTGGCAGATGATTATCAATAATGAGATCCCGGCCTATAATATCCCGTCGGGCATTCTGTTCGATATGCACCGCGAAGCGGCGGCCAAGCGCCCCGGCGTGCTGACCAAGGTGGGGCTCGATACGTTTGTTGATCCCAAGCGTCAGGGCACGGCGATGAATGACAAGGCGCGTGAGGCGCCGGTCGTGAAACATGTCAGCTTCGAGGGCGAGGACTGGCTCTATTTCCCTTCTATCATCCCGCAAGTGGCGATCATTCGCGCGACGACGGCGGATGAGCGCGGCAATCTCACCTATGAGCATGAGGGCGCTTATCTCGGCGGTCTCGATCAGGCGCTTGCCGCGCGCAACAATGGCGGCATCGTCATTGCGCAGGTGAAACGCATCGCCAAGGAAGGCACGCTGAAGCCGCATGACGTGCGCGTGCCGGGTGTTCTGGTGGATTATATCGTGGTCGATCCCGACCAGAAGCAGACCACACAGACGCTGTACGATCCGGCGATTTCGGGCGAGATTTTCCGTCCGCTGGATACGTTCCGGTTGGCTGAATTCAATATTCAGAAGGCGATTGCGCGCCGTGTCGCGCAGGAATTGCAGGCGGGCAGCGCGGTTAATCTGGGCTTTGGCATTTCCGCCAATGTGCCGCGCATTCTGCTGGAAGAAGGACTGCATGGCGCCGTGACATGGGTGATCGAGCAGGGCGCTGTCGGCGGGGTGCCGCTACTGGATTTTGCCTTTGGCTGCGCATCCAATGCCGACGCCTATATGCCGTCGCCCTATCAGTTTACCTATTTCCAGGGCGCGGGCTTCGACGCCTCGCTGCTCTCCTTCCTTGAGATCGGACGCGACGGTTCGGTCAATGTGTCGAAGCTTTCATTCCGTCCGCATGTCACTGCCGGGGCGGGCGGCTTCGTCGATATCACGGCGCGGGCAAAGAAGATCGTGTTTTCCGGCATGTTTAATGCCGGAGCCAAGCTCTCCGTCGCTGAGGGCAAGCTGGTGATCGAGAAGGAAGGCAAGCTGAAAAAGCTCGTCAATGAAGTGGAGCATGTCACCTTCTCCGGCCCGCGTGGCGTCGCGCAGGGACAGGACATCACCTATGTTACGGAACGCGCTGTGATGAAGCTGACGGCGGAAGGCATCGTGCTCACCGAGATCGCGCCGGGTGTGGATTTGCAGGCGCATATTCTCGATCAATCCGAGTTTCCGCTGATCGTTTCTGACCAGCTCAAGATCATGGATGAAGCGCTGTTCCGCGAAGAACCGATTGGGCTTGAATTGCCGCAAAAACCGGCGCGAAAGCTGGAGGCGTGAGATGGCTGATCGGATAGAAATTTCGACCGAACACCACATTGCGGTCATGACCATCAAGCGACCTGAAAAGCTCAATGCCTTCGATATCGCGCTTTTGCAGGAACTCTCTGCCGCCTGTGACCGGGTGGAGGCGGATAGCACCGTGCGGGTTGCAATCCTGACTGGCGAGGGCAAAGCCTTTTCCGCAGGCGGCGACATCAAGGCCTGGGGCGGCATGGAACCGCAGGAATTCGGCCATGCCTGGGTGCGTTATGGGCATCGGGTGTTCGAGCGGCTCGCAACTTTGCGCGTGCCGTTGATCGCAGCGATGAACGGCCATGCGCTGGGCGGCGGGCTGGAACTGGCAGGCGCCGCCGATATCCGCATTGTGGAAAAACAGGCGAAGATCGGCCTGCCGGAAACCTCGCTTGGCATGATCCCCGGCTGGTCGGGTACGCAGCGCCTTGTGCGCCGGTTCGGTGCGCAGATCGTGCGGCGCATGGTGCTGGGCGGCGAAATGTTCACGGCCGAAGAAGCGTTGTCGCATGGGTTGGTCGATCATGTGGTGGAGACGGGTACAGCCTTGCAGGCGGCGCAGGATTATGCGGCGCGGGTGGCCAAGCGCGGGCCCGCAGCGCTCGAAATTTCCAAACTGATGCTGTCCGTCGCCAATGGCGAGGACAATGGAACCGCCGTAGAGGCGCTGGGTTCCATCCTTGTCGCCAAGACCGGCGATCTGAAGGAAGGCGTGCGCTCGTTCAGCGAAAAGCGCGAAGCGAATTTTGAAGGAGAATGGTGATGAGCGTTGTCGTAAAGCCGCAGCCGCTGAATGGGCTGGAAGTCCGCGAATTCTCCATGCTGATCGATGGCCAATGGGTTGGCAGTGAGAGCGGGCAGACGATAGAGCGCGTTGCGCCCGGCCATGGCGTGACGGTCAGTCGTTATCCCGCTGGCAACAAGGCGGATGTGGAACGCGCCGTAGCGAGCGCGCGCAAGGCTTTCGACGATGGGCGCTGGTCGTCCAAGACGGCATCGCAGCGTTCGCTGGTTCTGCTGAAAGCTGCCGATCTGATCGAGGCCCGGGCCGAAGAACTCGCCTATCTCGATGCGATTGAGGCTGGAAAGCCGATCAGTCAGGTGCGCGGCGAGATCGCTGGTTCGGTCGATATCTGGCGCTACGCGGCAGCGCTTGCGCGTGATCTGCATGGCGAGAGCTATAATACGCTGGGCGATGGCACTTTGGGCGTTGTGCTGCGTGAGGCGATTGGCGTTGTCTCCATCATCACGCCGTGGAATTTTCCCTTCCTGATCGTCGGCCAAAAGCTGCCTTTCGCGCTGGCGGCAGGCTGCACGGCGGTCGTCAAGCCTTCGGAACTCACCTCCGGTTCGACACTGGTGCTGGGTGAAATTCTGGCCGAGGCAGGCGTGCCGGATGGCGTCCTCAACATCGTTACTGGCACCGGTGCCGATGTCGGCCAGCATATGAGCACGCATCCAGATGTCGACATGGTGTCCTTCACCGGCTCGACCGGTGTGGGCAAGCTCACCATGGCCAATGCGGCTCAGACGCTGAAGAAAGTATCGCTGGAACTTGGCGGCAAGAACCCGCAGATCCTGTTCCCGGATGCGGATATGGATGCCTTTATTGACGCTGCGGTGTTCGGCGCATGGTTCAATGCGGGCGAATGCTGCAATGCCGGTTCGCGATTGATCGTGCATCGCTCGATTGTGGATGAGATTGTCGGGCGCGTCGCTGATCTGTCGAAAAAGGTCATCGTCGGTGATCCGCTCGATGTCAGTACGCAAGTGGGCGCGATCATTACGCCCCAGCATTTAAGCAAGGTTGGCGCTTATGTCGATCAGGCTAAAAAGGCTGGTGCGGCGCTGGCTCATGGCGGCGAGGTGCTCGATCTCGGCCTTGGCCAATATATGGGACCGACCATTCTGGCGGGCGTGAAGGCCGATATGGCCGTGGCGCGTGAGGAAGTATTTGGGCCGGTTCTGTCGGTGCTCTCCTTCGATACGGTGGATGAGGCGATCTCCATTGCCAATGCGGTCGATTACGGGCTTTCGGCTGGCGTGTGGAGCCGCGATTTCGATACCTGCATGACCATCGGGCGCAAGGTGCGCGCCGGTACGGTGTGGATGAACACTTTCATGGACGGAACTCCGGAACTGCCTTTCGGCGGTTATCGCCAGTCGGGTATGGGCCGCGAGTTGGGCCGTCATGCGGTGGAGGATTATACCGAGACCAAGACGCTCAATATGCATATCGGTGCGCGGACGGCCATGTGGATGCCACAGGCGAAGTAGGGAGTGACGGCTTTGGGAGGACAGCCGGATATCGTCATCATCGGATCGGGTATCGGCGGTGCCACAATGGCCGCCGGTCTTGCCGCGTCTGGTGCAGACATTCTCATTCTTGAGGCGGGGGAGCATTTGCCCGACAGGCCGGAAAACCGCGATCCGCGCGCCATTTTCCAACAAGGCTTCTTTCGTCCGAAAGAGTTCTGGTACGAGACCAACGGTACGCCGTTCAACCCCGGCAATTATTACAATGTCGGCGGCAATTCCAAGTTCTTTGGCGCGGTGCTGATCCGCTATCGCCGCGAGGATTTTGCGGAAATGGCGCATCTGGAAGGCGTTTCGCCTGCCTGGCCATTCGCCTATGAGGAGCTGGAGCCGTGGTATTGCCGCGCAGAACAGCTGTTTCAGGTGCGGGGTGAACTGGGCGATGATCCGACCGAGCCTGATCATTCAAAACCCTATCCCTATCCAGCGATCCGTGACGAACCGGCCATTGCCGATGTGCGGGCGCGGTTGAAGAAGTACGGTCTTCATGCCGCATCGCTGCCGTTGGGCGTGGATATCGACCGCTGGCTCGCCAAGGCCAAAACGCCGTGGGATGCGCATCCCAATTGCGATGACGGCAAGATGGATGCGGAAACCTGTCCGCTCGCCACCGCCTTGCGCTATTCCAATGTCAGGCTGGAAACGTCGGCGCGCGTGACGCGGCTGGAAGCCGGGCCGGATGGAAAGACCATCGCAGCGGTCCATTATGTGAAGAATGGCGAGGCGCTGGTCCTGCGCCCGAAGCTGGTCATTCTTTCAGCGGGGGCTGTGCAGTCGGCAGCGCTTTTGTTGCGTTCGGGATTGGCCAATCGTTCCGATCAGGTGGGCCGTAATTTCATGAACCACAATGCCAGCGCCGTGATCGCCTTCGATCCGCGCTATCGCAATGACAGCGTCTACCAGAAGACCTTTGGCTTCAACGATTACTATCTGTCGGACGGGGCAGGCGGGCCGCCGCTCGGCAATGTGCAATTGCTTGGGCGGGTGTCGGGCGCGATCCTGAAATCCAATATGCCACGTGTGCCGGAATGGCTGTTGAAGCGGATTGCCGGACACACAATCGATTTCTACGCGATGAGCGAAGACCTGCCGTCGCCGGAAAGCCGCGTGAGCGTGGATGGCGACCGCATTGTCCTGCATTGGGTGCGCAGCAACTGGAAGGCGCATCTGATGCTGGTGGAAAAGCTCAAATCCGCGCTGCGGGCAGCGGGATTTCCGGTTGTGCTGTCGCGAGCCTTCGACCGGCGCACGCCGTCGCATCAATGCGGCACGGTGCGCATCGGCAATGATCCGGCGACAGCGCCGCTCGACCCCTGGTGCCGCGCTTACGATCATCCCAATCTCCACGTGGTGGATGCGTCATTCCTGCCGACATCGGCGGCGGTCAATCCGGCGCTGACCATCGCCGCGCAGGCGCTGCGCGTGGCCGACCACTTGAACCGTGAGGTGCTGGCATGAATCGTCAAAGACCTGCGGCGCTGGTAACCGGCGGACGGCGCGGGATCGGGCTTGGCATTGCCCGCGCCCTTGCGGCGAAGGGTTTCGATCTGGCGATCACCGATGTCGAAAACGATGAGGCCGTCATTCATGAATTGCGCGGCATGGGTGGCAAGGTGGCCTTCTTCAGGAGCGATCTCGCTGCCGTCGAAACGCATCAGACGACGGTTGCCGCAGTGCTGAAGGAATTCGGCAGCATCGACTGTCTCGTCAACAATGCGGGCATGGGTTCTGTCGAGCGCGGCGATTTTCTCGGGCTGAAGCCGGAGAACTTCGACACCATCATGGGGGTCAATTTGCGCGGCACGGTGTTCTTCACGCAAGCGATAGTGAAAACCATGCTGGCGGTTACCGATGTGCGTTTTCCACGCAGCATCGTGACGATCAGTTCGGTTTCATCGGTGATGAGTTCGCCGGAGAGGCTCGATTACTGCATCAGCAAGGCAGGGCTGACCGCCTTTGTGCAGGGATTGGCATTGCGGCTCGCCGAAGCGCGGATCGGCGTGTTCGAAGTGCGCCCCGGCATTATTCGCACCGACATGACCGCAAAAGTTGCCGAGCGCTACGATACGCTGATCGACGGCGGGCTGGTGCCGATGAAGCGCTGGGGCGAAGTGGGCGATGTTGGCGCTATCGTCGCCGGGCTGGCGGGCGGAAATTTCATCTTTGCCACCGGGTCGGTGATCAATGCCGATGGCGGCCTGTCGATAGCAAAGCTTTAGAGGAATAGGCGATGAACTATGACTATATCATCGTTGGCGGCGGGCCTGCCGGTTGTGTTCTCGCCAATCGATTGAGCGAAGATGCGTCCGCAAAAGTGTTGCTGCTGGAGGCTGGTGGCAGCGACTGGAATCCGCTGTTCCATATGCCCGCGGGCTTTGCCAAAATGACAAAGGGCGTGGCCAGCTGGGGGTGGGAAACAGTTCCGCAGAAGCATATGAAGAACCGCGTGCTGCGCTATACGCAGGCGAAGGTCATCGGCGGCGGGTCCAGCATCAATGCGCAGATCTATACGCGGGGCAATGCGGCTGATTACGATCTATGGGCCGATGAAGACAGCTGTACCGGCTGGGATTATCGCAGTGTGCTGCCCTATTTCAAACGCGCCGAGGACAATCAGCGTTTCAACGATGATTATCATTCCTATGGCGGGCCATTGGGCGTTTCCATGCCGTCCGCGCCGCTGCCGATCTGCGATGCCTATATCCGCGCCGGGCAGGAATTGGGCATACCCTATAATCCGGATTTCAACGGGCGCGAACAGGCGGGCGTCGGTTTCTACCAGCTCACCCAGCGCAACCGCCGCCGGTCTTCCGCCTCGCTTGCTTATCTCGCATCGATCAAGGGACGGCGAAACCTGACGGTCAGGATCAATGCGCCAGTCCGAAACATCGTGCTGGAAAAGACGCGCGCCACGGGCGCGGCCCTGATGAGCGGCGAGGTGCTCCGCGCATCGCGGGAAGTCATCGTTTCATCGGGTGCGATCGGCTCGCCGAAGCTTCTGCTGCAATCGGGGATCGGTCCGGCTGATCATCTGAAACAGGTCGGCGTTGCTGTAAAACACGATCTGCCCGGCGTCGGCGAAAACATGCAGGATCATCTCGATCTGTTTGTGATTGCCGAATGCACGGGCGATCACACCTATGACGGCGTGGCAAAGCTGCACCGAACGCTTGGCGCGGGGCTGCAATATATGCTGCTGCGCTCCGGCCCGGTGGCGTCGAGCCTGTTTGAAACGGGCGGTTTCTGGTATGCCGACCCGGAGGCCCGGTCGCCGGACATCCAGTTCCATCTGGGGCTTGGTTCCGGCATTGAAGCTGGTGTCGAGAAGCTGAAGAATGCGGGCGTGACGCTCAATTCCGCCTATCTGCATCCGCGCTCGCGTGGCACCGTTCGGCTGGCATCCAGCGACCCGGCTGCGGCTCCGCTGATCGACCCCAATTACTGGAGCGATCCGCACGATCTGAAAATGTCATTGGAAGGGCTGAAGATCGCGCGCGAAATCATGCAGCAGGACGCCTTGAAACCCTATGTCATGGCCGAACGGCTACCGGGGCCGAAAGTGGTCACGGACGATGATCTGTTCGATTATGCCTGCGCCAATGCCAAGACCGATCACCATCCGGTCGGCACTTGCAAGATGGGCACGGATGCGTCCGCCGTGGTTGATCTGGAACTCAGGGTGCGCGGTCTGGAGGGCTTGCGGGTGTGCGACAGCTCGATCATGCCGCGCGTGCCATCCTGCAACACCAATGCGCCGACAATCATGGTCGGCGAAAAGGGGTCGGACATCATTCGCGGGCGCGATCCGCTGCCGCCGACTGTTTTCTCTTGGGAGAAAAACGAACAGAAGCCGCGCGCGAGGGCTTAATCTGCTCCGTCAGCCGGTTCAAAGCGCAGATAGCCCACGACATCTGAACCCTTGCGGTTCGGATTGTCGGAGGGGTGATTGACGCCATCATTGACGGGAATGACCTTGAAATCAAACGGCGAGACACCTTCCAGACAAGCTGCATTCACGCCGAACTGGTGTGGATTGGAGCGGCGCTGGTGGTGGGTATAGATCCCGCATCTGGAGCAGAAGTAGTGCTTCGCGATACCTGTGTTGAAAGTGTAGAGCGTGAGCGCATCTTCACCTTGCAGAATTTCCAACCCGCCTACCTCCGCTGATACAGCGACCGCTCCGCGCATCCGGCAATAGGAGCAGGTGCAGCGACGCGCGCTGTGCAGGCCATTGGACAGTTTGACGCGAAAACGCACCGCTCCGCAGTGGCAGGCGCCATTGGCTTCCGTGATGTCGGGATTCATTTTTCACTCCATTCTGCTTCCTCGGACGTTATTTTCTTTTCTGCCAGTTTACCACCAGCAAAAACCGATTAAGTTCGTTGCCGGATATGCTTCAGGGAGGGAGCGGCATGAGCGAATTCGCAGTCATCACCGGCGGCAGCACAGGGATCGGCAGGCATCTGGTCACAGCCTTGGCCGATGCGGGCTATGCGGTTGCTTTCAGTTACAAGGACGATGATGAAGCAGCCCAGTCGCTGGTTGACGCAATCGAAGCGAGCGGCGGTCAGGCGCTTGGACTTGTCTGCGATGTCGGCGTGGGGGCGGATGTCGATGCCTTCTTCGATGAAGCATGCAGCTGGTTCGGCGATGCGCCTGACGTGCTCGTCAACAATGCCGGTATCCAGACATGGGGATCACTGCTGGAGCTGGGCGAAGACGAGTGGGACGATGTCATTCGCACCAATTTGAAGGGATGCTTCCTCAACACGCAGGCGGCGGCCAAACGCATGGTGGATGCCGACAAGGGCGGCGCGATCATCAATATCGGTTCGGGCTGCAACAAACTGGCTTTCCCGAAGCTCGTTTCCTACACGGCCTCCAAGGGCGGCATCGAACAGTTCACCAAGGTTTCGGCGGTGGAGCTTGGACCGCATGGCATTCGCGTGAATTGTGTGGCGCCCGGCGCAATCCTCAATGAGCGCACGGCACTGGAACAGCCGGATTATGAGGGCACCTGGGCCGCGATCACGCCATTGCGGCGGGTGGGGAGCGTCGATGATCTGTCCGGTCCGGTGCTTTTCTTTGCGTCCGAGGCGGCGCGTTTCGTGACGGGCCAGACGCTCTGGGTCGATGGCGGCGTCTTCTCGCAGGCGAACTGGCCTTATGACAGGTGATTTTTAAGTGGTGATCCCGACTGGATTCGAACCAGTGGCCTACAGATTAGGAATCTGTCGCTCTATCCTACTGAGCTACGGGACCGACCGTTAAAGCATTTCCAGCAAAAGTGCGTAGCGGTTTTGCGTAGGACAATGCTTAGAAACAAATAGATAGAGCGGTTCCACAATTCCATCTAAACCGGAACCGCTCTAGAGCATCCGCTTTTGCCAGCGATGCCAGCATGTTCGGATGTTTTCGACACATACTGGGTTTCACGGCGGTAGCCAACCCCGCAAAAAGCGGGGCAGGCGGATTTTCTCAAGTTTAACGTGGTGTCAGGCGGCAAGCGCCGTTTCGGCCACCGCCACGAAATAGCTGACGCCATAGGGAATGGCGTCATCGTTGAAGTCATAGGCCGGGTGATGCAGGCCCGGCGTATCGCCATTGCCGATGAAGATATAGGCGCCGGGGCGGGCCTCCAGCATGTAGGAAAAATCTTCCGCCGCCATCATCGGTTCAACATTGGCGTTGACCTTGCCTTCGCCTGCAACGCCGGTGGCAATGCGCTCGGCAAATTCCGTCTGCGCCTCGTGATTGAAGGTGACGGGATAGTTGTTCTTGTAGCGCACGGTGATTTCTGCGCCCGTGGCGGCGGCGATGCCGGCGGCCACTTCACGGATGCGGCGTTCAGCGAAGGCGCGGGTTTCCTTTTGCAACGTGCGGACGGTGCCCGATAGCGTGGCCTTTTCCGGAATCACATTGTAGGCCTCGCCCGCGATGAATTTCGTGACCGAAATGACGAGCGAATCCAGCGGATCGGTATTGCGCGAGACGATGCCCTGCAAGGCGATCATCAGCTGCGAACCGGCAAGGATCGGATCGATGGTGCGGTGCGGCTGCGCTGCGTGCCCGCCGCGACCGCTGACGAAGAGATCGAATTCGTCGGTCGCCGCCATGATCGGGCCCTTGCACATGGCAAACTGACCCACGGGCAAACCTGGCATATTATGCACGCCATAGACCTCCGAAATGCCGTAGCGATCCATGACCCCGTCTTCGACCATGGCAAGGCCGCCCGCGCCGCCTTCTTCGGCGGGCTGGAACAGCAGCGCGACCGAGCCGCGGAAATTGCGGGTCTCGCTCAGATATTGCGCAGCGCCCAGCAGCATGGACGTGTGCCCGTCATGGCCGCAGGAATGCGCCTTGCCGGGATTGCGCGAGGCCCATTCGACGCCGCTGGTTTCGGTGATTGGTAGCGCGTCCATATCGGCACGCAGACCGATGGCCGGGCCGTCGCCGTGTCGGCCCTTGATGATGCCGACCACGCCGGAACGGCCGACGCCGGTTTCCACATGGTCGCAGCCGAAAGCTTTCAGCTTTTCGGCGACGAAATTGGCGGTGTCGTGCACGTCGTAGAGCAGTTCGGGATTCTGGTGAAGCTGGCGACGCCAACCGGCGATTTCCGCCTGCGTTTCTACGGCACGATTAAGCACTGGCATTTCGGAGAGGCTCCCGTATGGGTCGGTATGGGCATGGGTAACAGGTGTGATTTGAAGGAAACAGGATATGACGTTTCGGTGAAATCCGGCAATCCCTGTTTGCCTTTTCCTCGCCACATGGCATAGATAAGAGCAACGCAAATCCTCCATATATGACCGAACGTGTCGTGTGTCGCCCTGATGGCGATTTGGAACCATTGAATTGAACCGTGCAAACGGAGACCCGCAGAAATTGTGGGCCATTATTGATTGGAACTGCGCAATGTTGTCGAAGTCGTTGAAAATCCTGGTTGCTGCCGCAGCAATGGCTGGCACGGCGATGGGAGCGGCGCTGGCCAATCCGTCAATTGCTGTCGATGTGGCAACCGGCAAGGTTTATGCCCAAAAGGACGCGTTCCAGCGCTGGTATCCGGCTTCGCTCACCAAGCTGATGACGACCTATGTTACGTTTCGCGCGCTCCAGTCCGGTCGCATGACGCTTGAATCGCCGGTACCGATGACGGTTCGCGCCGCCAAGGAACCGCCGAGCAAGATGGGCTATAAGCCGGGTTCCGTGATGACGCTCGATACCGCGCTGAAGATCATGCTCGTCAAATCCGCCAACGACGTGGCCGTTGCCGTCGGCGAGGCAGTCGGTGGCAGTGAAGCTGGCTTCGTACAGCTCATGAATGCGGAAGCGCAGCGTCTCGGCATGGTCGGATCTCATTTCGCCAATCCGAACGGCCTGCATGATCCGAACAACTATACGACGGCGCGTGATCTGGCGGTTCTCGCCGTTCAGATCCGCCGCGAATTCCCGCAATATGCGCATTATTTCGCGACCGAGGCCATCGATCCGGGCGCGGGCAAGAAGGTTCAGGCCAACTACAATATCCTGCTGGGCCGTTATGACGGCGCCGACGGCATGAAGACCGGTTTCGTCTGTGCTTCCGGCTTCAACCTGGCCGGTTCCGCCACGCGTAACGGTCGCACCGTGCTTGCCATCGTGCTTGGCGCGGATCGTCAGGAAACGCGTGCGGTGCAGGCGGCGCAGCTGATGACGGATGCTTTCCGGGACAACACGTCCGGCGGTGCAACGCTTGCCACGCTGCGGCCAACCGCAGGCGGCAATCTCAATGAGGCTGTCGATATGCGCAAGGCGATTTGCAGCCAGCAGGCCATGGCTGACCGTTGGGACGGGCGCGATGTCGAAGGCAAGCTGAAGATCAACTCGCCCTATATTCACGCCATGGATCACGATCCGGTTGCCGTGCAGGTTGGACTTGTGTCCGAACCGGGCCCTGTTACCAAGCCGAGCCAGTTGCACATCTCGCAAGTGCCCGTGCCGATGCCGCGCCCGCAGCGCGCGGTGGGCGTAAAAACAACCGCGATCAACTGATCCTCCACGGCGTCGGGCCGGTGTTGTCGGCCCGATCTGTCGCGTTCTTAAAGTGTCGCGCCCTCAAAGTTTGAAGTGTTTGCCATGCCAAATCCTATTCCCGTCTCCGTGCTGACCGGCTTTCTGGGCTCGGGCAAGACGACACTGCTCAACCGGCTTCTGAAAGACCCGGCCTTGAGCGATACCGCCGTGATCATCAATGAATTTGGCGAAGTGGGCATCGATCACCTGCTGGTCGAACAGGCCAGCGAAGGTGTTATCGAGTTGTCCGACGGCTGCCTCTGCTGCACCGTGCGCGGCGAACTGGTGGATACGCTGGCCGATTTGATCGACCGCCTGCAGACCGGGCGTATCAAGGCGCTGAAGCGGGTCATCATCGAAACCACCGGCCTTGCGGATCCTGCGCCGGTTCTGCATTCGATCATGGGGCATCCTGTGCTGATGCAGGCCTTCCGGCTCGATGGCGTACTGACGACTGTCGATGCCGTGAACGGCATGGCCACGCTCGACAATCACGAGGAAGCCGTCAAGCAGGCGGCGATGGCCGACCGCATCATTCTGACAAAGTCGGATTTGCCGGAAGCGCAAGCGGGCTTGCAGGCGCTGAAAGCGCGGTTGCGGGCGCTCAATCCGGGTGCCGAAATTCTTACGGCAGGCGATGAGCGCACCGGTTATGCGGCTTTGTTCGAATGCGGATTATACAATCCCGAGACCAAGACGGCGGACGTGCAGCGCTGGCTCAAGGCGGAAGCCTATGAGCATAATGACCATCATCATCATCACGACCATGCGCATCATCATGATCACGGGCACGACCATGACCATGTTTGCGGCCCCGATTGCGGTCACGACCGTCATCATGGGCATCATCATGCGCATCATCACCATCATGACGATGCCATCCGCTCGTTTTCACTGCGGCACGATGCGCCTATTCCGCTTTCGACCTTCGAGATGTTCCTCGACCTGTTGCGCTCGACCCATGGCGAGAAGCTGCTGCGCGTCAAAGGCATCGTACAGATCGCCGAAGACCCAGAACGTCCGGTGGTGATCCACGGCGTGCAGAAAATCTTCCATCCGCCAGCGCGTCTGCCGCAATGGCCGCAGGGTGAGAAGCAGACGCTTCTGGTGATGATCGTCAAGGATCTGCCGGAAAGCTATGTGCGGGAATTGTTCGACGCGTTTCTGGGCCGTCCCAGCCTCGATCGGCCAGATCGCGCGGCCCTGATGGAAAACCCGCTGGCAATTCCGGGCTTTTCACCGAAGCATTGAATCTTATTTTTTCTGGATCAGGAAACGCTGCACGGTTTCATTGCGCTCATGTTCAATGAGCGCATGGCCTTCCTGGGCGCAGAAATGCGGCAGGTCGATACCGGAAAGCGGGTCGGTCGCCTCGACCCAAAGCTGCGCGCCGCTTGGCATTTTTTCCAGACGATGACGGGTTTTTAAAACCGGAAGGGGGCATTTCAGCCCCCTCAGGTCATAAACGGGAATGCGCGGCTCGGCAGAGGTCAGTTGCCGACGATCTTCCACCATGGCTTTTTCGCTTCCGGTGCAGCTGCGGGCGCAGGCTGATCGATATTCTGTGCAATCGTGCTGCCCGTCGTAACCGGCGAAACCTCGGCAGGCATTGCCGGGGACTGGGCAGCGCTTTGGGCCGGATTCTGCTGCGGCATCGGCACAGAAGCCGTGACCGGAGCAGCTGCTGGAGCCGTGACCGGTGCCGCAACGGGCGCGGTTGCGGCAATTGCAGTCGCCGGCTGTGCAAGTGCGGGCGTTGCTGGACGGATATCCGGCGCGCCAGCCTTTTCAGCCGATGACGGTGTGAGCGAAGGCGGTTCGCGGGTTACCTTCTCGCCGCGGGCGCGGGCAGCGCTCCATGCCGAAACGAGCTTGGCTTCGGTCAGGCCCTGGATCGACGGAGCAGGGGCCTTCTGCGAAGCGCTGAAGGCGCTCTGGAAGGTCTTTTCATAAGATGCATAGGCCGTCGACATCGCATCGGTGTTGGCCGATGGCGGGCAGGCGTCTGTTGCCGAGAGCGGTTTTCCGTCCGGCGAAGCGACGTTGAACACGTAACGCTTCTCGCAAACATCAACCTTCGGCGGAACCTTGGTCACTTCGAAAGCGTCATAACCCTGCTTCAGCATTTTCCAGAAGCCGTAATTCGGGTCGCTCTTATAGCGCGCCATATTGGCGTTCGTCATGCGGAACGGGAAAGCCTGAATCTGGAAGTCGCGCTGGCCGCCCTTGAAGGCGTCGCGTCCGAAGGCGTAGATTTCAGAAACGCTCTCATCGGTCATCGAATAGCAGCCCGACGACGAGCATGCGCCATGCACCATCAGGTTCTGGCCCGTGCGCCCGTTGGCTCGGTCATAAGCGTTGGGGAAACCGATGTTGAAGGCGAGATAATAATTGGATTTCGGGTTCATCTGCGTCGGATGGACGGTGTAGAAACCTTCCGGCGCCTGACGGTCACCCTCAATATATTTCGGTCCGAGCTTGCCCGACCATTTGCAGATTTCATAAGAGGCAATCTGGTCGTACTTGCCGTTATTCTTCTGCTTCCAAACTTCGAGAACGCCTTCTTCCTTGAAGATTCTGACCAGAATTGGCGAGGTGCGGGTCATGCCCTTCGCCTTCATCTTGGTGACGATCTTCTCGGGAAGCGGCTTTTCAGCGCGCAAGCTCAGGTCGGATACGGACGAGCCTTGACACCCCGCGAGAAGCGCGGTTGCCATGACGGTTCCAAGTATTGCGGTTCTGATCTTCATATCGCATCGAGTCTGTTAGAACGGTGCAAGAGACGATTTCCTGCAAGGGTGATTTTGACAACCAAACCTTACGGTATCGTTTACAAATCCTTGCCTGGATATCTAAAAATTAACGCGACGGCAATATGGCGGAAATGACGTGAAGATGCAAATCCGGGTTGTGAAGAACATCCCGGATGAAAAATGGTAAAAAAGACAGGGTTTTTAGAGCGGTTCCGGTTAAAACGGAATCGTGGAACCGCTCTATCTATTAGCTATTACGCATTATCCGACGCAAAACCGCTACGCACTTTTGCTGGAAATGCTCTAGAGATTACGGCCGATCTGGAGGAATTTCTGGCGGCGTTCCTGCTTCAGCGTCTCGCCGTCGATATCCTTCATCGAGCGTAACGATGCCGTGATCATGTCGCCCGCAGCGTCGATGACGGCTTCCTTGCCGCGATGCGCGCCGCCGAGCGGCTCAGGAATGATGCCGTCGATGACCTTGAGGTCGAACAGATCCTGCGCGGTGATGCGCATGTTGGAGGCGGCATCCTTGGCGCGGGTGGAATCGTGCCAGAGGATCGAGGCCGCACCTTCCGGCGAGATCACCGAATAGATCGAATGTTCGAGCATATAGACGCGGTTGGCGACGGCAATCGCGATAGCGCCGCCCGAACCGCCTTCACCGATGATGATCGAGACCACCGGCACGCGCAGGCGCAAACATTCGGCGGTGGAACGCGCAATGGCTTCCGCCTGACCGCGTTCTTCCGCGCTGACGCCCGGATAGGCGCCTGCGGTATCAACCAGAGTGATCAGCGGCAGCTGGAAACGGTCGGCCATTTCCATGATGCGAACGGCCTTGCGATAGCCCTCTGGACGAGCCGAGCCGAAATTGTGCTTGAGGCGCGTCTTGGTGTCGGAACCTTTTTCCTGACCGAGAATGGCAACCGGCTGGCCGTTGAAACGGGCAAAGCCTGCCTGGATCGCCTCGTCATTGGCGAACTGGCGATCACCGGCGAGCGGCGTGAATTCCGTAAACAGCCGGTCGATATATTCCAGGCAGTGCGGACGATCCGGGTGACGGGCGATCTGCGCCTTCTGCCACGGGGTCAGCTTGCGATAGATATCTTTCAGCGCATCGGCCGAACGCTTCTCGAGGCGGCGAATCTCGTCGCTCATCTCAACGCTGCCTTGTTCCTGCGCGAGCTTCTTCAGCTCAAGAATCTGGCCTTCGAGATCGGCGACGGGTTTTTCAAAATCGAGATAGTTATACATCGGGCCTGACTGTTCGTGCGTTTCTAATGAGCTCGCCGCAATTGCGTGCCTGAAGAAGGCTGTTTTACGGCGCTTTACATATTCACTGCGGGCTCAACTTGCAAATTTTGACTTTCTCATAACCGGAGCGGGCTCAATCGGCAAGCGGATGATGTTCGCTGACCAGTTTATGCAGTCTTTCCTCAAGCACATGCGTATAAATCTGCGTGGTCGAAATATCGGCATGGCCGAGCAATTGCTGCACGGTGCGCAAATCAGCGCCATTTTGCAAAAGATGGCTGGCAAAGGCGTGGCGCAGAACATGGGGCGAAATGGCGGCGGCGGAAAGATTGGCGCGGGCGGCGAGCCCTTTCAATTCACGGGCAAAAACCTGTCGCGCCAGGTGTCCGCTTTCGGAGAAAGCCGGAAACAGCCACGGGTTCTCGTCGCAGGCGGGGAGGGAATCGCGCAAGGTCAAAAATGCCTGCAACGCATCCCGCGCCTTGGTCGACAGCGGCACCATGCGATCTTTCGAGCCCTTGCCCCGCACCAGCAGGAAGCGGTGATCGGTGCGCGCAACGCGGACCGGCAGGCCCACCAGCTCCGAAACACGCAAGCCCGTGGCGTAAAGCGTTTCAATCAAGGCATGGAGGCGTAGCGCCTTGATGCGCTCGCCCTGTTCTTGCGCCTCGCCTGCTTCCAGCGCCGCGCGGTCGAGAAGGCGGCTGACCTGATCGACGCTCATGATTTTCGGCAGCGGCTTCTGCTTTTTTGGCGCATCGATGACGCCGGTGGGGTCGTCCTGCCGAAAACCTTCCGCATAGAGAAAGCGGAAGAACTGGCGCAGCGCCGACAGACGCCGCGCCTGCGATGTTGCGGCAAAGCCTTCCGTCGCCATGCCGTCAAGCACCGAGCGAATGTGATCGGCCTGCGCCTCTACCAGATTAATGCCGCGCTCGCCCAGCGCATCCGCTGTCGCGTAAAGATCACGCGCATAGGATTCGAGCGTATTGCCCGCCGCGCCCCGTTCGGCGCTCATCATTTCGAGGAAATTTTCAATCGCCAGCGATGCGCGCATTGTTATTCCTGTACAGGCGTGGTGGTTTCAGTCGCTGGCGCTTCGGTCGCCGCTGTCGGAGGCGTTGGCGCAATCGGCACAGGCTTCAGTTTGGAAGCCGGAATTTCCACCTTCATTTCCTGGGTCTGCGGCTCGACGAAATTCGCAAGCGCGTACATCGCAGCATAGGCAATGGCTGCGATCACGAGGAGAAAAGCGATGAGGCGCGTCAGCGTAGGCATCTGTCGTTTATGATGCGCCATTGCGGTGAAAGCAAGAATGTCGGTGGCATCGCCGCAAAAAGCCGCCATTCCTGCTTTCAGATTCCATGAAAGCAATTGACGCCGCCCGGTTTTTCATGTGGAACCGTCCCAAATGGATGAGGTTGATGAGCAGTATTGAAAAACAAGCCGGTTCACAGGAGAAGGCGGGGCTTCATGGCCGGGCCGACGCTATTCGTGGCCTGCTCGGTACGAAGGTTCTGGTGCTGGTCGGCCTGATGGGCGCGGGCAAGTCCACCATTGGCCGCAAGATGGCTTCGATGCTCGGCCTTCCTTTCCGCGATGCCGATACGGAAATCGAAGCCGTCTCGCGCATGACGATACCCGAACTGTTCGAAGCCTATGGCGAGGCGGAGTTCCGCGACCTCGAACGCCGCGTGATCCTGCGTCTTCTCGATGACGGCCCGATGGTGCTTGCCACCGGCGGCGGCGCTTACATGAATGCCGAAACGCGCGCCGCCATTGGCGCTGCGGGTGTTTCCATCTGGCTGAACGCCGATATCGACGTGCTGATGGACAGGGTGTCCCGCCGCCAGAACCGGCCGCTTTTGCGCAATAGCGATCCGCGCGCCGTGATGCAGAAACTGATGAACGAGCGCTATCCGGTTTATGCGCTTGCCGATCTGCACATGATGACGCGCGAAGAGAAGAAAGAAATCATCGCCGACGAGCTGATCGAGGTTCTCGTCCAGCATCTGGAAAAGCGGCCTCTGGAAAAATCGACTGGAGAATAAGCATGAATGCGCCTTCGTCCGCCCATGACAGTGTTACCGTACCGGTTTCGCTGGGAGAGCGCTCTTATGATATCCTGATCGGCAAGGGCCTCGTCGACCGTGCGGGCGCGGAAGTTGCCAAGCGACTGAAGGGCGCGCGCGTTGCCATCGTCACCGATGAAAATGTCGCCAGGGCGCATCTTGAGCGGCTGCGGACAAGCTTTGGCAATGCCGGTATAGAAGCCACGCCCGTTATTGTGGCACCGGGCGAAAAGTCTAAATCCTTTGCGACGCTTGAAACCGTCACCAATGCCATTCTGGCGGCCCGGCTGGAGCGCGGCGATGCGCTGGTGGCTTTCGGCGGCGGGGTAGTGGGTGACCTGTCCGGCTTTGTGGCGGGGATCGTGCGGCGCGGCATGAATTTCGTGCAGATGCCGACCTCGCTTCTGGCGCAAGTGGATTCCTCGGTTGGCGGCAAAACGGGCATCAACACCGCTTACGGCAAGAACCTCGTCGGCGTTTTCTACCAGCCGCAGCTGGTGCTGGCCGATACCGACGTGCTGGATACGCTGAGCCCGCGTGAATTCCGGGCCGGTTACGCGGAAGTCGCCAAATATGGTCTCATCGACCGCCCGGATTTTTTCGCCTGGCTGGAGAAAAACTGGCAGGAGGTTTTTGCCGGTGGTGCGGCGCGCACCGAAGCAATTGCCGAATCCTGCCGTTCCAAGGCCGCTGTGGTGGCGCGCGACGAGCGCGAAACGGGTGACCGCGCGCTGCTTAATCTCGGGCACACATTCGGCCACGCGCTGGAGACGGCGACGGGATACGATTCCAGCCGTCTGGTGCATGGCGAGGGCGTCGCCATCGGCATGGCGCTGGCGCATCGTTTTTCGGTGAAGATGAATCTGGCCGGTGTGGAGGCGGCGGAGCGGGTCGAGGCGCATCTGAAGGCTGTCGGCCTGCCGACCGCGCTTGGCGAGGTGCCGGGTGGCTTGCCGCCTGCGGAAAAGCTGATGGATTATATCGCGCAGGACAAGAAAGTGGCGCGCGGCGCGCTCACCTTCATTCTCACCCACGGGATCGGCCAGTCCTTCATCGCGAAGGATGTGCCGCCCGCTGCCGTGCTGGAGTTTCTGAAAGAACGTCTTAACGCCGCTTGATCAGCGGCGCGTCGGTTCGCCGGGCGCGGACGGTTCCAGCGCCAGCGCATGAACGCCGTTGTCCAGCTCGTCTTTAAGGACCTCGTTGATGGCGCGATGACGCTGGACGCGACTGAGACCGGTAAAAGCATCGGAGACGATCCGGACACGAAAATGCGTCTCGCCGGAGCCATCAAAAGCGGCATGGTGATCGCTGTCGTGATGATGATGGCCAGCGTGAAGGTGGCTTTCATTAATGATTTCAAGCCATTCTGGTGCAAAAGCTGCGGTCAGTTTCGCTTCCATCACGTCTTGTTTGCTATTGTGAATGGACATTTGGGCTCGTTCTCCCCATATACACGCTGTGCTTCATATAGACTCAAGCCCCCTCGGCCCAAGGTGGGGCAAATCCGCACAGGAACCCGATCCGCTTCAAAATTTCGCCCAGTTGAAATGGCCAAAAGCCCGACCGGACGAAATGTCAATTCTTGTTTAGCAACCCCTTAATCCGCATAATTGATTCGATGACCACGAACTCCAAACTTTTCGACAGTATCCGCATCCGCCCGAAGAAGACGCAGGAGGCCAAGTCCAGCGGCCCTTGCTGCCAATGGGACGGTTGTGACAAGCCTGGCACGCATCGCGCGCCGGTCGGACGCATGCGCGAAGGGGAATATTTCCACTTCTGCATCGATCACGTGCGGGAATATAATAAGAATTTCAACTATTTCTCCGGCCTTGCCGATGGAGATATCGCCAAGTTCCAGAAGGACGCCGTCACCGGCCATCGTCCGACCTGGTCGACGGCCGCGAATTCGACAGCCAAGGCGCGCACCTCGCCGGACATGGCCAAGATGCGTTCCGGTTCGGCCTCCTATCACAATCGCATCCGTGATCCGTTCAATTTCGTGAAGGACGCAAAGGGGCAGGCGCCCAGCGCGACAGCCAAGCGCAAGCCGCGTACGCTGGAAATCAAAGCGCTCGCCACGCTCGGGCTTGAACCGAATTCGACTAGCGATAAAATCAAGGCGCGCTATAAAGAGCTGGTAAAGCAGCACCATCCCGATGCGAATGGTGGTGACCGCGGTTCGGAAGAGAGATTCCGCGATGTCATTCAGGCTTATCAATTGCTCAAGCAGGCAGGTTTTTGCTAGAGCATGAGAGATTGGCCAGTCTTGAACTGGCCGGTTTTCGGTTGATTAAGTCGCGCTGTGGCTCAAGCCGCATTTATGCGACGCCAGATGTTTTCATCTGGCTGCAAGATGCTCTGACGGACATTCTCCTGCCGCGCTCACAAGCGCGGATTCAAGCATGGATGCCCGCAACGAACGACGGAAGGGGCATACCACCGGCTTGCCGGATTTTATGCCCCGGATGATACTTGGATGTCGCGGCCGGACAGTCCTGCCGCCCTGGAGGCATGATGAACAAGGTTGAGCGGGATATAGCCAATTTGCCGGATACGACGGTTTCGGTGCGTGAAGTGTTCGGTATAGATTCCGACATGAAGGTGCCGGCCTATGCGGCGGGCGACTCCTATGTGCCGGAGCGTGATCCGGATTATCTTTTCGACCGTCAGACGACGCTCGCGATCCTGGCCGGTTTTGCCTATAACCGCCGCGTGATGGTTTCGGGCTATCACGGCACGGGTAAATCGACCCATATCGAACAGGTTGCATCGCGCCTGAACTGGCCTTGCGTCCGCGTCAATCTCGACAGCCATGTCAGCCGTATCGACCTCGTCGGCAAGGATGCCATCGTCGTCAAGGACGGCGTGCAGGTCACGGAATTCAAGGAAGGCATTCTGCCCTGGGCCTATCAGCATAATGTCGCGCTGGTCTTCGACGAATATGATGCCGGTCGTCCGGACGTGATGTTCGTCATCCAGCGCGTGCTGGAAACCTCCGGTCGCCTCACGCTGCTCGACCAGAGCCGCGTTATTCATCCGCATCCGGCTTTCCGTCTGTTCGCGACCGCCAATACGGTGGGTCTCGGCGATACGACCGGCCTTTATCACGGCACGCAGCAGATCAATCAGGCGCAGATGGACCGCTGGTCGATCGTGACGACGCTCAACTATCTGCCGCACGACAACGAAGTGAACATCGTTCTCGCCAAGGCCAAGCAATTCCAGAACCCGGAAGGCCGCGAGATCGTCAACAAGATGGTTCGCGTTGCCGACATGACCCGTCAGGCTTTCATCAACGGCGATCTTTCGACCGTGATGAGCCCGCGCACGGTCATCACCTGGGCTGAGAATGCGGCGATCTTCGGCAATGATGTCGGCTTTGCCTTCCGCCTGACCTTCCTCAACAAGTGCGATGAACTGGAACGTGCGACGGTGGCTGAGTTCTATCAGCGCGCCTTTGGCACCGAACTGCCGGAATCGGCAGCCAATATCGTTCTGGCCTGATGCAGCTCTCCCGAGGGCGGAGATCGCTTTCGGGGCGAGACATGCATAGAGACAATTGACGATGCCTGTCGCCGCCATGGCGGCAGGGCCTTGATTTGATGGGAAGCGAGATAGGCATATGTCAGGCCAGATGTCAGGAATGGGCGACAATTCGCGTGAGCGCAAGCCGGGGCCGGTAGATTCCGAGCCGTTCAAGCGCGCGATCACGGCTTGCATGCGCGCCATTTCCGGCGAAAACGAGCTGGAAGTGGCGTTCAGCAATGATCGCCCCGCTCTGACGGCCAATCGCGCCCGACTGCCCGATCTGCCGAAGCGTCCGACCGCGCACGATATCGCCGTAACCCGCGGCCTCGGCGACTCGATGGCGTTGCGTCAGGCGCGCCACAATCCCCGCATTCATGCGAGTCTTGCGCCGGAAGGCAAGCAGGCCCGCGCCATTTATGATGCCGTCGAACAGGCCCGTGTCGAGGCCATCGGCGCGCGCGCCATGGCAGGCGTTGCCGACAATCTGGCGACCATGCTGGCCGATAAATATGCCAAGGCGAATTTCTCCGCCGTGACGGACAAGGAAGATGCGCCGCTTGAAGAAGCGGTGTCGCTCTTGTTGCGCGAAAAGCTGACCGGACGGGCGGCGCCTGCGGAAGCGGGCCAGGTGCTGGAGCTGTGGCGTGACTGGATCGAGCAGAAGGCTGGCGGCGATCTGGCGCGTCTTGGTGAAAATCTCGACGACCAGCAGGCTTTTGCGCGCACTGTGCGCGATATGCTCGCTTCCATGGACATGGCTGAAGAGCTGTCGCAGGAAGAGCCGAGCGACGATCAGGAGCAGAACGAGGAACAGACGCCGGATTCCGACGAGAACGAGGAAGGCGGCGACGAGAGCCAGGAAGGTTCCGATTCGGCTGAAAGCGAAGAATCGGACAGTTCCAGCGAAGAAGGCGAGCAGGGCGAGATGGACGCCGCCGATGCGTCGGCCGACGACATGGACGATAGCGAGGATATCGACGCGGAAACGCCGGGCGATACGCGCCGTCCAAACCAGCCTTTCGCCAATTTTGCCGAGCAGATCGACTACAAGGTTTTCACGCGCGAATTCGACGAGGAAGTCGAGGCGACGGATCTGTGCGACGAGGCGGAGCTCGACCGTCTGCGCAGCTTTCTCGACAAGCAGCTTGCCAATTTGCAGGGCGTGGTTGGCCGTCTCGCTAATCGCCTGCAGCGCCGCCTGATGGCGCAGCAGAGCCGTTCCTGGGATTTCGATCTGGAAGAGGGCTATCTCGACTCGGCACGTCTCGTGCGCATCGTGATCGATCCGACCCAGCCTCTATCCTACAAGATGGAGCGCGACACGGATTTCCGCGATACGGTGGTGACGCTGGTGCTGGATAATTCCGGTTCCATGCGTGGTCGTCCGATCACGGTTGCGGCCACCTGTGCGGATATTCTGGCCCGCACGCTGGAACGTTGCGGCGTGAAGGTCGAGATTCTCGGTTTCACGACCAAGGCCTGGAAGGGCGGTCAGTCGCGCGAGGCATGGCTATCGCGTGGCAAGCCGGCAAATCCGGGTCGCCTCAACGATCTGCGCCACATCGTCTATAAGAGCGCTGACGCGCCATGGCGTCGCGCACGGCGCAATCTGGGCCTGATGATGCGCGAAGGGCTTCTCAAGGAGAATATCGACGGTGAAGCGCTGATTTGGGCGCATCAGCGCCTGTTGGGCCGTCCCGAGCAGCGCAAGATCCTGATGATGATATCGGACGGCGCGCCGGTGGATGATTCCACGCTGTCGGTCAATCCGGGCAACTATCTGGAACGGCATCTGCGCGCCGTGATTGAAGAAATCGAAACGCGCTCGCCGGTCGAGCTGATCGCCATCGGTATCGGCCACGATGTGACCCGCTATTACCGCCGTGCCGTGACGATTGTCGATGCGGAAGAGCTGGCAGGCGCGATGACCGAGCAGCTTGCATCCCTGTTCGAGGGACAGGGCGCGGCAGCAGCCGGTAATGGCAAACGCCGGGCTGGCGGAAGACGTTAAAATAAAAAGGGGCTGATAAGCCCCTTTTTATGCCTTCTCTACGGTCGCCCGACCGGCTGCATACAGAGTTGGGGCGAATATGGCGAGGATTGCGCCATAGGGAATCAGCATCAGCGTTCCCATGATGACCTTCACGAAGAAATCACCGAAGGCGAGTGACGCCCAAAGCGGCACGCCAAGACCGAGGAACGATGCCGGTTCCGACAGTGACGAATCAGGCATTCCCGTCAGCTTATCGATCCACGCAAAGCCCGCCGCAAAAGCGATCGAGAAGAACAGGATCGTGTCCAGCACCGAGCCGAACATGGCGGCGGCGAAGGGCGCTTTCCACCAGGTCTTGCGGCGCAGGCGGTCGAAGACGGAGATGTCCATCAGCTGTGCCAGCAGAAAGGCTGAGCCTGAAGCAATGGCGATGCGGGGCGTTGCCAGCCAGATCGACATGACGACGCCGAGCACGAAACCCGCATAGACCACCTTGCGCGCTGCGGCGGGCCCGAAGCGGCGATTCGTCAGATCATTGACCAGAAAGGCGACCGGATAGGTGAAGGCGCCATAGGTCAGCACTTCGCCGAGGCCGAAATGCTGGAAAGGATACTGGACCAGAATATTCGATGCGGCGACCGCCACGCACATGGCCAGTATAGCCGGCAAAAGCCGGGACAATACAGGATTTTCAATAGGCATTTTTTTATCCTGGGTGATGGAACCAGCAAAAAAGGCCGACAAACTGTCAGCCTTTTTTGTCAAATCTTCAAGACTGGTATTCTGTCCGAAGCATAATCCTTTTCGAAAAGCCGTTAAACCAGATGGCCTTTCGGGATTATTGCTTAGGCAGCGGCTTCAGCCTGCTTCTTCGCGATCTGGCGCTTCAGAAGACGAGCGCGCTGCGACAGTTCCTTGTCGTCAGACTTGACGAGGAAAGCGTCGAGGCCGCCGCGATGTTCAACCGAACGCAGGGCGTTGGCAGACACGCGCAGACGATAGCTCTGGCCGAGTGCTTCAGAGATCAGGGTAACATTGCAGAGGTTCGGCAGAAAGCGGCGACGCGTCTTGTTGTTCGCGTGGCTGACATTGTTGCCGTACTGGACCGACTTGCCGGTCAATTCACAAGCGCGGGACATTTTGGTCTCACCTTCAATTTTGTTTTCTCAGGCCCCGACCCGAATGTCCGAATTCAAGCATTCAAAGCAATTTAATGCTGCTGGCGCGCGGTTTCGGACAGGCGGCCTATTGGGAAAGTCGCGTTTCTATAGTGACAGGAGCGCTTGCAGTCAAGTGAGATTCCGCCGCGATGCCGTCCCAGCGCGGTTTTAGGGCATTCGCATCGCCTTCACGAAACGTTGCGATCATAACTTCGCCGGTTTTGCCTGTTGCACAGATACTGTATCGAAGAATCTCTCGCAACTTTTTGACAGCTCAATGTGGTTGAAAACCATAGGTCCGCAACTCCGGGGCCGGGACGCAGAAAGGAACGCCGAATATGATCGAGCCGCCACTTTTATTGAAACCCGTAGCAAAACGGCTGAAAGGCTTTGTTCTGTTGTCATATGCAGGTTTCGCGCTGACCGCAGGGGCAGCACAGGCGGACGATCTCTACAGAACCGATTACGAAATATCGATTTTCGGCCTTTCCATCGCGCGCGCCGCCACCGAGACGACGGTTAGCGGCTCCCGATATAATCTGAACGGCAATTTCAAGACGTCCGGTCTGGCGCGCGTTTTCGATGACACCAAAGGCACCGTGCATGTCACCGGCAATGCGGTCAAAGGGCAGGTCATTCCAAGCACCTTCGATCTCGATTACAAGCACGGGCGCAAAAACAAGCGCACGACCATTCGTTTTGCCAATGGCAATGTCGTGGCTGCGGAAAACCAGCCTCCGGTGAAAAAACGCGATCCATGGGTGGAGACGTCTCCGCAGGATCTGCTCAATGTCAGTGATGCGCTAAGCGCCCTGATGATTCCAGCCACCGATCCGCGTTCGGTCTGCAATCGCACGCTGAGCGTGTTTGACGGGCAGACGCGCGCCGACATCAAGCTTTCCTTCAACGGCACCGAATCGTTCACCGCTGATGGCTTTACCGGCGAGTCCGTCATCTGCTCGGCCAAGTTCATTCCCATTTCCGGCTATCAGAAGGGCAAGAAGTCGATCGATTATCTGGCCAATAAGAGCCGGATCAGCGTTTCCTTCGCCTCCTTGGGCAATTCGGGCATCTATGCGCCGGTGGTGGCGCGGATCGGCACACAGATCGGCACGCTGAAAATCACCGCCACGCGCTTCGAGAAGGTGAATTAAAAAACCACCGAGCGATCAGTGTGCCGGGTGCAGGCACTCGTCGTGATTGCCCAGAATCTCGATCACCCGGCATTGGTCGATGCGGCCATGGGCGGTACATTCCAGCATTCGCTGCAGTTCCGTCTTCAGCGACAGAAGCTTGGCGATACGATGCTCGACCTCAACAAGGCGGGCCCGGGCGATGGCGTCTGCCGTTGCGCAGGATTGATCGGGGTTGTCCTGCAAATCGAGCAATGTGCGGATTGAATCCACTTCAAAACCCAGATCGCGCGCGTGGCGGATGAATAAAAGCCGCTCAACATCGCGCTTGTCATAAAGACGGCGATTGCCTTGCGTGCGCGGCGGCACCGGCAGCAGACCGATCTGCTCATAATAGCGAATGGTCGGCACCTTGACGCCGCTAGCCTTGGAGGCTTCGCCGATCGGGAGGCTGTTTGTCATTTTTCTCTTGCTCCTCTAGTCACTAGAGGATGTAGACCTTGTTCAGGACAATTCAAGAGTGCTCCGAAAGGGCAGGTCATGAACAAGCCAATAAACCAGATTCGTTTTCGCGTGGACGGCATGGATTGTGCCTCCTGCGCAACCAAGATCGATACCGCCATACGCCGCGTGCCAGGCGTGGAGGACGTTTCCGTTTCGGTCACAGCAGGCACGATGACTGTGCGGCACGACGGCAGCAGCGATCCCGACAGCATGGAAAAGAAAGTGCGCAGCCTCGGCTATGGCGTGGCACGGCTGGCGGGGGAAACGCGACCAGACACACATGGGGCCCATGAGGCTCACGATCATTCGCATGACCATGATCATGGAAGCTGTGCCGGGCACGATCACGATCACGACCATGCGCATACGCACCAATCGGCGAACCCGGCAAAGCCCCTGCCATGGTGGCGGACGGACAAGGGCCGCACGATGCTCATCTGCGGCGGGGGTCTGGTGGCGGCCTATGTGATTGGCCATCTTTATCCGCCGGTCGCTCTGTGGGCCTTTACAACGGCAATGCTGATCGGTCTCGTGCCGATTGCCAGACGCGCCTTGATGGCCGCGGTCAATGGCACGCCGTTTTCCATCGAAATGCTGATGACGATTGCAGCCATTGGTGCGGTCATCATCGGTGCGACCGAGGAAGCGGCGGCGGTCGTGTTCCTGTTCCTTGTTGGCGAATTGCTGGAAGGTGTCGCGGCGGGCAAGGCCCGGGCCAGCATCCAGTCGCTGACCGCCCTTGTGCCGAAGACCGCCTTTCTGGAACGCAATGGCGCAACGACGGAAGTTGCCGCCGACAGCCTTGGCGTGGGCGACGTCATTTCCGTGCGTCCGGGTGACCGTATGCCGGCGGATGGTGAAATCCTGTCCGGCGAAAGCGCAATCGATGAAGCGCCCGTCACCGGCGAAAGCACGCCGGTTGGCAAGGGGGCGGGCGACACCGTCTTTGCCGGAACCATCAATGGCGATGGTCTGCTGCGCGTGAAAGTGACGGCTGCCGCGCAGGACAATACCATCGCGCGCGTCGTGCGGCTGGTGGAAGAAGCGCAGGAAGCCAAGGCCCCGACCGAGCGTTTCATCAACCGCTTCTCGACTTATTACACCCCCGGCGTGGTGGTGGTTGCCGCACTGGTGGCCATTCTGCCGCCGCTGGTGGCCGGAGGTGCATGGAGCGAGTGGGTCTATAAGGGCCTTGCGATCCTGCTGATCGGCTGCCCCTGCGCGCTGGTCATTTCCACACCGGCTGCAATCGCGGCGGCCCTGTCGTCGGGTGCGCGACGCGGCCTTCTCATGAAAGGCGGCGCGGTGCTTGAAACCATCGGCAAGATCACGACCGCCTGTTTCGACAAGACCGGCACGCTGACCGAAGGCAAGCCGAAGGTTACGGACGTGCTTGCCGGTGCTCTGCCGGAGGATGAGGTGCTGCGCCTTGCTGCGTCGCTTGATGCGGGTTCAAGCCATCCACTAGCGTTGGCCATCGTGTCGGCGGCAGACAAGCGCGGGCTGAAGCTTTCTGCGGTCACGCAAGGCAAAGCCCATGGCGGCAAGGGCGTGTCCGGGGTTGCGGATGGGACCGAGCTGTTCCTCGGGTCTCGCAAGGCGGCAAATGATGTGGCGGCGATCCCCGATGCGCTGGCCGCCCGGATCGCCGTCTGCAACGACGAAGGCAAGACGGTTTCGGTGCTGGTCGCGGATGGCAAGATTGCCGGTGCAATCGCCATGCGTGACGAACCGCGCGCCGACGCCATTGCCGGGCTTAAAGGCCTGCAAGATGCCGGTATCCGCACGGTTATGCTGACCGGCGATAATCGCCGCACGGCGGAAGCCATCGGGCGCGATCTCGGTATCGATGTGCGCGCCGAACTGCTGCCCGAAGACAAGCAGCGCATTGTCGGCGAGTTGCGGGGCGAGGGGCAGATTGTTGCCAAGGTTGGCGACGGCATCAACGATGCGCCTGCTCTTGCTGCCGCCGATGTCGGCATTGCCATGGGCGGCGGTACGGACGTGGCGCTGGAAACAGCCGATGCAGCCGTGCTGCATGGCCGGGTCGGCGACGTGGTGGCGATGGTCGATCTGTCGAAGCGCACCATGCGCAATATTCATCAGAATATTACCATTGCGCTTGGGCTGAAGGCCGTCTTCCTGGTGACCACCGTGCTGGGTATTACTGGCCTGTGGCCCGCCATTCTGGCCGATACCGGCGCGACGGTGCTGGTGACGATCAACGCGCTGCGGCTTTTAAGGAAATAAGCAATCGCCCCTCGTCCTTCGAGACGCCGTTTTCAACGGCTCCTCAGGATGAGGGGGCGGAGGCGCTGGATGAACGGATGATACTTATTCGCCGATCAGATCGCGGATGCGGTCGCCATATTGCTTGCCGAAGGCGAGGTGTTCGGGATTGATCCCCTTCACCTCATCGACAAGCTGGTCTTCTTCCTCCGCATCGGCGGCAGCAAGGGCGCTCATCATGGCGAAATAGGCCAGAAGATAATCGCGCGGCGCAATGTTCTGCGCCTTCATCAGTTCCACGACCTGCGGGCGCGATTCGATGCTTTTCACCATGGAATCCATCGAAGGCCGTGCATCCTGACCCTCTTCCGAGGTCGGCGAAAGCTGCATCCGTTCCAGCTCACCATGGATCTTTTCCATGCGCGTCAGAAGATCTTCCGTCAGCTTGAAGTTGTTGATTTCGGCTGGCGTTTCCGGCGGTGTGGCGATCGACAGAATGTCTTCCGCATAGGCTATTCCGGCAGAAGCGGGCAGGACAACAAGCGACAGGCCCAAGAGGGCAGCGCGGTTCAGGCTTTTGAAGCGGGAAAGGATCATCGTGGTCATCCTAAAAGCATAATCCCGAAAAGTTGCAGAGCTTTCGGACAAGATTATGCGTGAAACAATTGTTAGAGCGGTCGCCACAGGCGACGGCTTTAAAACAGGTCTTTGCGCTTGCGAATCTCTGCAAACACGGCTTCGTCAGGCGCATCCTGCATTCCAAGGCGGGTCCGGATGCGGCTGTCATGCCAACGCAGGAAGGGATTGGTGGCCATTTCGAGACTGATGCTTGAAGGCAAGGTCATCTTGTCAGCAGCGCGCAGCCGTCCGATCTCCAGCGCCCGTTCTTTCAGCGCGGAATTACCCGGGTCGATGGTCAGCGCAAAGCGCGCATTGCTTTCGGTATATTCATGGCCGCAATAGACGGCAGTGTCACCGGGCAGGGCGACCAGCTTTTGCAGCGAGCGGAACATCGTGGCGGGCGTTCCCTCGAAAAGCCTTCCGCAGCCCAGCGCAAACAGCGTATCGCCGGTGAAAACCGCCCCGGCGTCCGGGATGTAATAGGAAATCTCGCCAGCCGTATGGCCGGGGGTTGATATGACCCTGACTTTGAAAAGCCCGAAGGTGAATTCATCGCCGTCGCGGACCGTGCGGTCGATGCCGGGGATTTTGCTCTCTTCATCCTTGGGGCCGATGATGCTGAGGCCGAATTTCTTTTTCAGCGCCGCATTGCCCTCAACATGGTCGAGATGGTGATGGGTGGTGAAAATGAAATCCAGCGTCCAGCCGCGCCGTTCAAGCGCTGCTTCTATGGCATCGGCATCGGGCGCATCGATGGCCGCAGTCAGCGCGCTGACGGGATCGTGGATCAGCACGCCATAATTGTCGCTGCGGCAGATGAACTGTTCGATCTCAAGCTTGTGTGCGATTTCGACCATGCCGCTAATCCTTCAATGCCTGCTTTTTCATATCGCTATGATGCGGGCTTATTGTCCTCTGTCAATGAATGCTTCTGGATAAGCGGCATTTGGAACAGCGTGAAGACAACGGTGATGGGCATGATGCCCCAGACCTTGAACGAAACCCACGCATCGGTGGAAAAATTGCGCCACACGACTTCATTGGCGACCGCCAGAAAGATGAAGAACAGACCCCAGCGGAAGGTGAGCTTTTTCCAGCCGTCGGCATCGAGCCGGAAGGCCGAATCAAACACATAGCCCAGAAGCGATTTGCCGAAGAACAGGCCGCCCAGAAGGATCGCGCCGAACAGCGTGTTCACGATGGTGGGTTTCATCTTGATGAAGGTGTCGTTGTGCAGCCAGAGCGTCAGCGCGCCGAACACCAGCACCACGATGCCGGAAATAAGCGGCATGATGGGCAGCGTACGCGTCATGGCCCATGAGATGGCAAGCGCGATCACCGTGGCGACCATGAAAAGGGCGGTGGCGAGAAAGATCGGCTCGCCGACGGAAGCCAGCACCGGAAACCGTTCGATCAGCGTTTCGCCGCGCGCATTGGCGAAGAAGAACACCAGAAGCGGCCCCAGTTCCAGTGCCAGCTTGAGCAGGGGCGGTATTTCCTTGCGCTCGGCCTCGCTCTTCTGTGACGGATCTCGTTCGAAGACGGGGTGCTCCATCAGGCAACTCCTGCAATGGCGCGGGCAAATTCATTGGCCGCAAATGGTTCGAGGTCATCGACGCCTTCGCCGACACCGATGAAGTAGACGGGCAGCTTGTGCTTGGCCGAAATGGCGACAAGAATGCCGCCCCGCGCCGTGCCGTCAAGCTTGGTCATGACCAGCCCGTTCACACCGGCGATATTCTTGAAGATTTCCACCTGGTTGAGCGCGTTCTGGCCCGTTGTGGCGTCGAGTGTCTGCAACACCGTATGTGGCGCTTCCGGGTCGTGCTTGCCCAGCACGCGCACGATCTTGGCGAGTTCGTCCATCAGCTCGGCCTTGTTCTGCAAGCGCCCGGCTGTATCGATGATCAGCACGTCGCTGCCCGCTTCCTTGGCCTTAACCCAGGCGTCATAGGCAAGACCCGCCGCATCGGCACCAAGCTTGGACGAGACAACGGGTGCACCCGTGCGCTCGCCCCAGATATGAAGCTGTTCGATTGCCGCTGCGCGGAAAGTGTCGCCTGCCGCCAGCATGACCTTCAGACCGCCTGCCGTCAGCTTCGCCGCAAGCTTGCCGATGGTCGTGGTCTTGCCGGTGCCGTTGACGCCGACCACCAGAATGACATGCGGCTTGTGCGAGAGGTCGAGTTCCAGCGGCTTGGCGACAGGGGCCAGCACTTTCTCGATTTCCGTGCTCATGATCGAGCGCACTTCATCGCTCGAAACATCCTTGCCATAGCGTCCGGATGCCAGCGCATCGGTAACGCGCATCGCGGTTTCAAGGCCAAGATCGGCCTGGATCAGCACGTCTTCCAGATCCTGAAGCGTGTCCTCATCCAGCTTGCGCTTGGTGAAAATGCCGCCGATGGATTCGCTGAGCGACGAGGACGAACGCGACAGGCCGCGCCGCAAACGTTCGAACCATGACAGTTTCGGCTCTGCGACAGGGACAGCGGGGGTTTCTTCCGCCTGTTCCTCGACAGCCTTGGAAACCTTGACCTTCTTCGGCCTGGCGGGCGCAGGTTCAGGCACAGGTGCCACCTCAGCCACCGGCTCCCCTTCGACGGGCGTGGGTGTTTCCACAGGCTTCGGCGCTTCGGGCTTCTCCGGTTCAGGAGCAGGAGCCGATTCTGGCTCGACTTCGGATTCCGGTTCGGCCTCTGGCTCCGGCTCAATAAATGGCGGCTCGGTCACCGCCGGTTCCATGACCGGCGGATGCTCGATTGGAATTTCGATTTCCGCGACAGGATGTTCCGGTTCGGGCTGTTCTTCGACAGTGTCCTCGACCGCAGCAGGCTCCTGCGGCTCAGGCTGTGTTTCTACAGGCTCGGCAACTGGCGCATCAGGCTCTGGCGCTGGTGTGACTTCGGTTGCGATCTCGGGCGCAGGTTGATCGACCGGCCTTTCCTCGACCTCCTTCTTGCCGAAGGAGAACATTTTCTTGATGAAACCGATTGCCATGGATTCCGATGCCTTAATTTATGCAGCTGATGGTCAGGCGGCGCGGGTGAGAAGTTTCTCACCGTCATGGCCCGTCACCACACGTTCGATGATTTCACCCGGTGCGCCATTATCGATGGCTGCGAGCGTAAAGCCTTCCGTTCGGGCGATGCCTTCCTTCTCGACCAGCAGACGCTGGGTCGTGCCGGTGAGGGAGGCAAGATGTTTCTCATAGGCCCTGTCGCCCTCGGCGCGCAGCCGGGCGGCGCGCTCCTTGACGATTTCGCGCCGCACCTGCGGCATGCGCGCGGCAGGCGTGCCTTCGCGTGCGCTGTACGGGAAGACGTGCAGATGGGTCAGCCCGCATTCCTCGACGATCTTCATCGAGTTCTGGAACATGTCCTCGGTTTCGGTCGGAAAGCCGGTGATGATGTCGGCACCGAACACCATATCGGGACGTAGCGAGCGCACGGTTTCGCAGAAACGGATAGAATCGTCGCGCAGATGGCGGCGCTTCATGCGCTTCAGGATCATGTCGTCACCCGCCTGCAAGGACAGGTGCAGATGCGGCATCAGCCGTTTTTCATTGGCGATGGCGTCCATCAGATCGTCATCCGCCTCAATGGAATCGATGGAGGAGAGACGCAGGCGCTGAAGGTCCGGCACCTGATTGAGAACCGTCTTGACCAGTTTGCCGAGGCGCAGGCTTCCCGGTAGGTCCGGCCCATAGGAGGTCATGTCCACGCCGGTCAGCACCACCTCGGCATAGCCATTGCCGACAAGACGCTTCACCTGTTCCACCACAGCGCCCATCGGCACCGAGCGGGAATTGCCGCGGCCATAGGGGATGATGCAGAAGGTACAGCGATGATCGCAGCCATTCTGCACCTGCACGAAGGCGCGTGCGCGGCCTTCGATGGCGTCGACCATGTGGCTTGCGGTTTCGCGCACTTCCATAATGTCGTTGACGCGCACCTTCTCGAACTGGTTCACGCCGAAATCGGGCAACATGCGATAGGAATTGGATTTCAGCTTTTCCTCATTGCCGAGCACGAGGTCCACTTCATCCATGGAGGCGAAATTGTCGGCCTCGGTTTGCGCCGCGCAGCCGGTCACGATGATGCGCGCTTCCGGATTTTCGCGCCGCGCCTTGCGGATGGCCTGACGGGCCTGCCGCACGGCTTCCGATGTCACGGCGCAGGTGTTGAAGATGATCGCGCCATCCTTCAACTGACCGAGACCCGCAGCGTCGGCTTCACGCTTCATCACCTCGGATTCATAGGTGTTGAGACGGCATCCGAATGTTACGACTTCCACACTCATCAGGCCGCACCCTTTTCCGCAGATTTGTCCGCAGTTGGGCCGCCTTCCACATCGCGGCTCCAGTCGCCGCTCGCCGGATCGAATGTGCCGGAAAATTCCCATTCCGCCGGGCCGGTCATCATGACGTGATCGTCGTCGCGCCATTCGATCTTGAGCGGGCCGCCCGGAACATTCACCGTGACCTTGCGGCCGGTACGGCGCGTGCGCGCGCCGGAAACGGCAGCAGCGCAGGCGGCGGAACCGCAGGCGCGGGTAAGCCCCGCACCGCGTTCCCAGGTGCGCAGATCCATTGTTTCCGGCGAGGTGACGCGTGCAATCGAAATATTGGCGCGTTCCGGGAAAATCGGGTGGTTTTCCAGAAGCGGCCCGAATTTGTCCAGTTCATAGGACCACACATCGCGGTCCACCCAGAAGATCGCATGGGGATTGCCCATGGATGCAACCGAAGGCGAATGCAGCACCGGCGCATCGATAGGCCCGACCTGAAGCTCGATCATGCGCGTGTCGCGGAATTCTTCGGCGAGTGGAATTTCCTGCCAGCCGAAACGCGGCTTGCCCATATCAACAGAGATCAGCCCGTCATCATGTTCCGTTGCGGTCAGAATTCCGGCGCGGGTTTCAAAGGTGAAGGCGCGCTTGCCGGTCTCGGCGGCCAGCGCCTGCACCACGCAGCGCGTGCCGTTGCCGCAAGCCTGCGCTTCCGTGCCGTCGCAATTGATGATGGAGATATAATTGTCGGTGCCTGGCGTGCGTGGATCATGAATGGCCATGATCTGGTCGAAGGCCGTTTCGTTCGCGCTGGCAAGATGAATGGCGGCATCGGGCGTGATGCGGTCTATGCGACCGCGCATATCGGCAACGATGATCTGATTGCCGAGCCCGTTCATCTTGGCGAAGGCTGCCTTGGTGGCCATGGTTTTCGTAGTTCCGTTCTGCCCGCGGCTGCATTGAAGCAGCCGAAAGGTTCATTGAATGGGTTATCTGGCGTCTATATGGCGGAAAACCCGGCAAATTGCCAGTGCCAGCAATGAAGCTAACCTTTATAGGCCGGTTGCGCCGTTCCGTTTCGAGATGCGCAGATACTAAACTGTGGCCTTCCTGTCCCAGTCACCAAATATATGAGCAATTTCAAGCCCGGATTGGTCGCTCCCGGTCAAATTGCCGGGCGACAGTGTTGATTTTTTAACCATATAGCCATTTTATCGCGGCAATATTGTCGTGATGTTTGGTTTCGTAAGAGCGTGGTTCGCGCCTTTTTCCCCCGAGACCTCGACCGAAATGGAGAAGCTTATGGGAATTTCGAAAGCAAGTTTGCTGAGCCTGGCAGCGGCTGGCATCGTATTGGCCGGCTGTCAGAGCTCCCGGATGGGCAACGACCTCGGGCCCGTTTCCCCGCCGCCTCCGCCAGCGCCATTGCAGGCCGCCCCCCAGGGCTCGGTGCAGAAGGGCAATCTCAATTCGCCGGATGGATCGCAGTTCCCGTCCGCGCCCACCACGAATCCCGGAACGCAGCCGGGCAACACGCAGGTGGCAAGCCTGCCGCCCGCATCGGCGCCCGATCTGACGCCGGGTAGCGTCGCAGGCGTCTGGAACGCCTCGCTTGGCGGGCAAAGCTGTAAGGTTGCCACGCCGCAGACCAAATATGGTCAGGGTTTCCGCGCGGGTCCGCTGCGTTGCCCGGGCGAGCTGGCGAACCTCGCTTCCTGGGCCGTCAATGGCAAGCAGCTCGTGCTTTACGATGGATCGGGCGGCACGGTCGCTTCGCTCTATTCGTCGGGTCCGGGCCGTTTCGACGGTCAGACCACCGGCGGTCAGGCCCTGTCGCTTTCGCGTTAATCTGAGATTGGCCCGCTGATATAAAGCCGAAACAACCGATCACGGCGGAGCGTCTCCGGACTGCTCCGCCGAATTTTAAGTAGAGGTTCACGGAACCTGTCATGTCCTTTGATGGTAATCTGAAAGCGTTTCCCTCCGTCCGCGAGCATTACGACGCCATGGTCGCAGCCGGCGATGTGGAGGCCGATCCCGCGCAGCTGGAACTCACCGACCGCTACGACCGGCTGATCGAGGAAATTTGCACCAAGCGGCTTTCGCGCAAGTCCAGCGCGCTGGGCTGGCTGTTCGGCAAGCGCAAGCAGGCGCAGGACATCGTCAAGGGGCTGTATGTCCATGGCGAGGTCGGGCGCGGCAAGACCATGCTGATGGACATGTTCTTTTCGCTTCTGCCCGTCGAGCGTAAACGCCGCGCGCATTTCAACGATTTCATGGCCGATGTGCATGATCGCATCAATGCGCATCGTCAGGCCCTGAAGCGCGGCGAGACCAAGCAGGACGATCCGATCCCGCCGGTGGCCGATGCGTTGAGCGCGCAGGCCTGGGTGCTGTGCTTTGACGAATTCACCGTCACCGATATTGCCGATGCGATGATCCTGTCGCGCCTGTTCAGCGCGCTTTTCGCGCGCGGCGTCGTGCTCATCGCCACGTCGAATGTCGCGCCGGACAATCTCTATCGCGACGGCCTGAACCGCCAGCTGTTCCTGCCTTTCGTCGATATTCTCAAGAAGCATGTCGATGTGATCAATCTGGATTCGCGTACCGACTACCGGCTGGAAAAGCTCGATTTGCAGCCGGTCTATCTATCCCCGCTGGGTGGAGAGACCACAAAGCGGATGGATGCCGCCTGGGCCGCGCAGAAGGACGGCATGGAAGAAAGGCCGGACACGATCCGCATCAAGGGGCGTGACGTCGAGGTGCCGCGTGCCGTTCCGGGTGCGGCGCGTTTCAGCTTCGAGCAACTGTGCAGCCGCCCGCTCGGCGCTACGGATTATCTGGCCATCGTCGATCGCTATTCGACGCTCTTCATCGACAATGTGCCGATGCTCGACCTGTCGCGGCGCAATGAAGCCAAGCGCTTCATCTTGCTGGTGGACGTTCTCTACGATCACCATGCCCGCGTATTCATCACGGCGGAAGCGCAGCCGGAAAAGCTCTATGTCGCAAAAAGCGGCACGGAGGCATTCGAATTCGACCGCACCGCGTCGCGCCTTTTCGAAATGCAGAGCGCCGAATATCTCTCGCAGATGCCGGAGAAGGCCGGGTAAGCCCGGCATTCCGCCCATCGGTTTGATCGCGAATAGGCGCGCCTGCTCTGCGGGCTGCAACTGGCGGCCAATCCTTTGGTCCTATCATCTGATTGCCACAGACTGGACTTATATCCTCAATCGGCTATCGTGCCCGCGCAAATTCAGCGCTTTTGCCAAAAAACGCGCCAGCGATTTTTGCATGGCAGGACGCGCAGGTTCAAAGAGTTGGAGCAACCGTGCTGCGTCCGGAAGGATGCGCGGATCTCCAGGCGTGTCGCACCCGGCATCTTCATGCGGGATGCGGCAATGACCGATCGGATTGGCGGCTTGCCTATCGCGTCACCGGCACGGTGGCGACGGGCGAGACAGAGGGGAATTGCCATTATTCCGCCCAATTATCTTACGTTTACGTAAGAACATATAATTCTAACCGATTGAAAACATTGGTCGCAAAATAATGAGTTGTGTTTTTTTGCAAAGAGTCATATCGAACCCTCGCAGCGCTTAAGCGTTTCCGGAAGGACACCGGATGGCTTCATGCGTTTCTGGATCAAACTTGAGGAAAGAAACAATCATGGCACGCAACAAGATTGCCCTCATCGGCTCCGGTATGATTGGCGGCACGCTCGCTCATCTCGCCGGTCTGAAGGAACTGGGCGACGTCGTCCTTTTCGACATTGCGGAAGGTGTTCCGCAGGGTAAGGGACTGGATATCGCCGAATCTTCTCCGGTTGACGGTTTTGATGCGAAGTTTACCGGCGCCAACGATTACGCAGCCATCGAAGGCGCGGACGTTGTCATCGTGACCGCCGGTGTGCCGCGCAAGCCTGGCATGAGCCGCGACGATCTTCTGGGCATCAACCTGAAGGTGATGGAACAGGTTGGCGCAGGCATCAAGAAATATGCGCCTGAAGCCTTCGTCATCTGCATCACCAACCCGCTCGACGCGATGGTCTGGGCCCTGCAGAAGTTCTCGGGCCTTCCGGCTCACAAGGTCGTCGGCATGGCTGGCGTTCTCGACAGCGCCCGCTTCCGTTATTTCCTCTCGGAAGAGTTCAACGTTTCGGTTGAAGACGTCACCGCATTCGTGCTCGGCGGCCACGGCGACAGCATGGTTCCGCTGGCGCGTTACTCCACCGTTGCCGGCATCCCCCTGCCGGATCTCGTGAAGATGGGCTGGACCAGCCAGGAAAAGCTCGACAAGATCATCCAGCGCACCCGTGACGGCGGCGCGGAAATCGTCGGCCTGCTCAAGACCGGTTCGGCTTTCTACGCTCCGGCTTCTTCGGCTATCCAGATGGCTGAAGCCTATCTCAAGGACAAGAAGCGCGTTCTGCCCGTCGCTGCCCAGCTGACCGGTCAGTATGGCGTGAAGGACATGTATGTCGGCGTGCCGGTCGTGATCGGCGCCAATGGCGTCGAACGCGTTATCGAAATCGATCTCGACGGCCAGGAAAAGGCCGAGTTCGAAAAGTCGGTGGCTTCGGTTGCCGGTCTTTGCGAAGCCTGCATCGGTATCGCTCCGTCGCTGAAATAATATCCAGACAAGGCCGGATGCCCTGTTTTGAACGGGGCTCCGGCCTTTTCCGGCTGTCAATATTGGTCGAAGATTTGGGCCGTACCGGTTCGCCAAACGAACCGGGAATCCGTAGAGGACAACCAGATGAATATTCACGAATATCAGGCCAAGCGCCTGCTTCACACCTACGGCGCGCCGATCGCCAACGGTGTGGCTGTCTATTCCGTCGAACAGGCGGAAGAATGGGCAAAGACGCTTCCCGGCCCGCTTTATGTCGTCAAGAGCCAGATCCATGCTGGCGGTCGCGGCAAGGGCAAGTTCAAGGAACTGCCTGCCGACGCCAAGGGCGGCGTGCGCCTCGCCAAGTCGGTTGAGGAAGTGGTTGCCAATGCGAAGGAAATGCTGGGCAACACGCTCGTCACCAAGCAGACCGGCCCTGCCGGTAAGCAGGTCAACCGTCTCTACATCGAAGACGGCGCCGACATTGATCGCGAACTCTATCTCTCGATCCTGATCGATCGCACCGTCGGCCGTCCGGCTTTCGTCGTTTCGACCGAAGGCGGCATGGACATTGAAGCCGTTGCCGAAGAAACCCCTGAAAAGATCGTGACTGTCGCCATCGATCCGGCCAAGGGCGTAACGGACGAAGACGCGGGCAAGCTCGCCGACGCGCTGAAGCTTGAAGGTCAGGCTCGCGAAGACGGCGTGAAGCTGTTCCCGATCCTCTACAAGGCCTTCACCGAAAAGGACATGAGCCTTCTCGAGATCAACCCGCTGATCGTCATGACTGATGGCCGCGTGCGCGTTCTCGATGCCAAGGTATCGTTCGACGGCAATGCGCTGTTCCGTCATCCTGACATTCAGGAACTGCGCGATCTGTCGGAAGAAGACGAAAAAGAGATCGAAGCTTCCAAGTACGATCTCGCTTACGTCGCTCTCGACGGCAATATCGGCTGCATGGTCAACGGCGCTGGCCTTGCCATGGCAACGATGGACATCATCAAGCTCTACGGTGCAGAACCTGCCAACTTCCTCGACGTTGGCGGCGGCGCTTCCAAGGAGAAGGTGACGGCGGCGTTCAAGATCATCACCGCCGATCCGGCTGTCCAGGGCATTCTGGTCAACATCTTCGGCGGCATCATGAAGTGCGACGTGATCGCCGAAGGCGTGATCGCCGCGGTCAAGGAAGTCGGCCTCAAGGTTCCGCTGGTTGTCCGTCTTGAAGGCACCAATGTGGAACTCGGCAAGAAGATCATCAACGAGAGCGGCCTGAACGTTATTTCGGCTGACGATCTCGACGATGCGGCGCAGAAGATCGTCGCTGCTGTGAAGGGGAATTAAGGCATGTCCATTCTCGTCAACAAGGACACCAAGGTTCTCGTACAGGGCCTGACCGGCAAGACCGGTACTTTCCACACCGAACAGGCGCTTGCCTATTACGGCACGCAAATGGTCGGCGGTATCCATCCGAAGAAGGGTGGCGAAACCTGGGAAGGCTCGAAGGGCGAAAAGCTCCCGATCTTCGCAACCGTCGCCGAAGCCAAGGAACGCACGGGCGCCGACGCTTCCGTGATCTACGTTCCGCCAGCAGGTGCTGCCGACGCGATCATCGAAGCCATCGAAGCTGAGATCCCGTTCATCGTCTGCATCACCGAAGGCATTCCGGTCATGGACATGGTTCGCGTCAAGGAGCGTCTGGAACGCTCGAAGTCGCGCCTGCTCGGACCGAACTGCCCGGGCATCCTGACCCCTGAAGAATGCAAGATCGGCATCATGCCGGGCAATATCTTCAAGAAGGGTTCGGTGGGTGTTGTATCCCGCTCCGGCACGCTTACCTATGAAGCTGTGTTCCAGACCTCGAACGAGGGCCTCGGCCAGACCACCGCTGTCGGTATCGGCGGCGACCCGGTCAAGGGCACCGAGTTCATCGACGTGCTGGAAATGTTCCTGGCCGACGATGAAACCAAGTCGATCGTCATGATCGGTGAAATCGGCGGTTCGGCTGAAGAAGATGCGGCCCAGTTCCTCAAGGACGAAGCCAAGCGCGGTCGCAAGAAGCCGATGGTCGGCTTCATCGCTGGCCGTACGGCTCCTGCCGGACGCACCATGGGCCATGCCGGCGCCGTGATCTCCGGCGGCAAGGGCGGAGCGGAAGACAAGATTGCAGCGATGGAATCGGCTGGCATCCGTGTCTCCCCGTCGCCTGCGCAGCTTGGCAAGACGCTGGTTGAAGTCCTCAAGGGCTGAGACTGACTGAGTTTGAATATCCCGGCGGCGGCGAAAGCCGCTGCCGGGTTTGGCATAACAAAAACATATTGAAGCCGGATACCGGGCCTTAAGGGCCGGGCTTTAAAGGAATGACAGGCATTCGCGGTCATTCTTCGGTGTCGAGCACATAGACCGGGTGGTTTTGACAATTGCGTCGGAACAGATTGCTGCGGTCGCGTAGAAACGAGTTTTGCCGGGGTCTGTTGTGGTTCCTCCCCGGCGGCGTGAGGGATGAAGGTTTCGGCAACGAACTTCCGGGAACTTCCGGCCCGCGCAGATGAGCTACTGACAAGGAGACGGAGCAAAGCTCCGGATTAGGTTATGGCAAGGCAAGAACAGGCCAACGACGTTTTCGCCCTTACCTCGTTCCTCTATGGCGGCAACGCCGATTATATCGAGGAGCTGTACGCCAAGTATGAGGATGATCCGAATTCGGTTGATCCGCAGTGGCGCGATTTCTTCGCGAAGCTGGGCGATAATGCCGAAGATGTGAAGAAGAACGCGCAAGGCGCAAGCTGGACCAGAAAAAACTGGCCGATTGCCGCCAATGGCGAACTCGTCTCCGCGCTCGACGGCAACTGGGCCGAAGTCGAAAAGCATGTCACCGACAAGCTGAAGGGCAAGGCCGCCAAGGGCGACGACAAGGCTGCCGCAGCGCTTTCCGCCGAAGAGATTGCACAGGCCGCACGCGACAGCGTTCGCGCCATCATGATGATCCGCGCCTATCGCATGCGCGGCCATCTGCATGCCAATCTCGATCCGCTCGGTCTCGCTGAAAAGCCGAACGATTATAACGAGCTGGAGCCGGAAGCTTACGGCTTTACGCCTGCCGACTACAATCGCAAGATTTTCATCGACAATGTGCTCGGCCTCGAATACGCGACCGTGCCGGAAATGCTCGACATTCTGAAGCGCACCTATTGCGGCACGATCGGCGTCGAGTTCATGCATATTTCCGATCCGGCTGAAAAGGCCTGGATTCAGGAACGCATCGAAGGTCCGGATAAGAAGGTTGCTTTCACGCCCGAAGGCAAGAAGGCCATCCTGTCGAAGCTCATCGAAGCGGAAGGCTTCGAGCAGTTCATCGACGTCAAGTACAAGGGCACCAAGCGTTTCGGCCTCGATGGCGGTGAATCGCTGATCCCGGCACTCGAACAGATCGTCAAGCGCGGCGGTCAGATGGGCCTCAAGGAAGTCGTGCTCGGCATGGCGCACCGTGGCCGTCTGAACGTGCTTTCGCAGGTCATGGGCAAACCGCACCGCGCCATCTTCCACGAGTTCAAGGGCGGCTCCTATGCGCCGGATGATGTGGAAGGTTCGGGCGACGTGAAGTACCATCTTGGCGCTTCGTCGGACCGCGAGTTCGACGGCAACAAGGTTCACCTGTCGCTGACCGCCAACCCGTCGCATCTTGAAATCGTCAATCCGGTTGTCATGGGCAAGGCCCGCGCCAAGCAGGATCTGCTTGTCGGCCGCACCCGCGACGACATGGTTCCGCTGACCGAACGCGCCAAGGTTTTGCCGCTGCTGCTGCACGGCGATGCCGCTTTCGCTGGTCAGGGCGTGGTTGCCGAGTGCCTCGGTCTTTCCGGCCTCAAGGGTCACCGCGTCGGCGGCACGCTGCATTTCATCATCAATAACCAGATCGGCTTCACCACCAATCCGGCTTTCTCGCGTTCTTCGCCTTATCCGTCCGACGTGGCGAAGATGGTCGAAGCGCCGGTCTTCCACGTCAATGGCGACGATCCGGAAGCCGTGGTGTTCGCGGCCAAGGTTGCGATGGAATTCCGCATGACTTTCCACAAGCCGGTGGTCGTGGACATGTTCTGCTACCGTCGCTTCGGCCACAATGAAGGCGACGAACCGTCCTTCACCCAGCCGTTGATGTACAAGGAAATCCGCGCGCACAAGACGACGGTTCAGCTCTATAGCGAAAAGCTGATTGCCGAAGGCCTGATCACCCAGGCCGATGTCGACAAGATGCGCGCCGACTGGCGCGAAAAACTCGAAATCGAGTTCGAAGCCGGACAGAGCTACAAGCCGAACAAGGCCGACTGGCTGGACGGCGCCTGGGCTGGTCTGCGCACGGCGGACAATGCCGACGAGCAGCGCCGCGGCAAGACCGGCGTTCCGATCAAGACGCTCAAGGAAATCGGCAAGAAGCTGGTTGAAGTGCCGCAGGACTTCCACGTCCACCGCACCATCCAGCGCTTCCTCGATAACCGCGCCAAGATGATGGAAACCGGTGAAGGCATCGATTGGGCGACCGCTGAATCGCTTGCCTTCGGCACGCTCGTCGCGGAAGGCCATCCGATCCGTCTTTCGGGTCAGGACGTGGAACGCGGCACCTTCTCGCAGCGTCACACGGTTCTCTACGATCAGGAAAACCAGAACCGCTACACGCCCCTGAACAATATTCAGAAGGGTCAGGCGATCTACGAAGCCATCAACTCGATGCTTTCGGAAGAAGCGGTGCTCGGCTACGAATATGGTTATTCACTGTCCGATCCGCGCGCGCTGGTTCTCTGGGAAGCCCAGTTCGGCGATTTTGCCAACGGTGCGCAGGTCGTGTTCGACCAGTTCATCTCGTCGGGCGAGCGCAAGTGGTTGCGTATGTCCGGTCTCGTCTGCCTTCTGCCGCACGGCTATGAAGGTCAGGGTCCGGAACATTCGTCGGCTCGTCTGGAACGTTATCTCCAGCTCTGCGCTGAAGATAATATGCAGGTTGCCAACGTTACGACGCCGGCTAACTACTACCATATTCTGCGCCGCCAGATGAAGCGTGACTTCCGCAAGCCGCTCATCATGATGACGCCGAAGTCCCTGCTGCGCCACAAGCGCGCCGTATCGAGCCTCAGCGAACTGTCGGGCGATTCCTCGTTCCACCGTCTGCTGTGGGACGACGCGCAGTACAACAAGGGCGACGAAGGCATCAAGCTTCAGAAGGACGCCAAGATCCGTCGCGTCGTGCTCTGCTCGGGCAAGGTCTATTACGACCTCTTCGAAGAGCGTGAAAAGCGCGGTATCGACGATGTCTACCTGCTGCGCGTGGAACAGCTCTACCCGTTCCCGGCCAAGGCACTCATCAACGAGCTGTCGCGTTTCCGCCATGCGGAGATCGTCTGGTGTCAGGAAGAGCCGAAGAACATGGGTGCGTGGTCGTTCATCGATCCGTATCTGGAATGGGTGCTGGCGCATATCGATGCCAAGCATCAGCGCGTCCGTTACACGGGCCGCCCGGCTGCCGCTTCTCCGGCAACCGGCCTGATGTCGAAGCATCTTGCGCAGCTTGAGGCTTTCCTTGAGGATGCGCTCGGCAACTGATCCGGGTTATAGTTCTGGAGCGGTTTTTCGAAACTGCTCCAGCCTGAATTGAACACAAAATCCAAAGTTTGAAGATCAACGGAAGAAGAAACCATGGCCACCGAAATTCGCGTTCCCACGCTTGGGGAGTCCGTTACTGAGGCAACCATCGGAAAATGGTTCAAGAAGGTTGGCGATGCCGTCGCCATCGACGAACCGCTGGTGGAACTGGAAACCGATAAGGTGACAGTGGAAGTTCCGGCTGCTGCTGCTGGCGTGCTGGCTGAAATCGTGGCCAAGGAAGGCGACACGGTAGAAGTCAACGCTCTGCTGGGCCAGATTTCCGGTGAGGGTGCGGTTGCCGCTCCCGCTCCGAAGAAGGAAGAAGCCAAGCCTGCCGCCGCGGCGCCTGCTGCAGCCGCTGCACCGGCTGCTTCGACGTCTTCAGGCCCAGCCATGCAGCCAGCCCCTGCCGCTTCCAAGCTTCTGGCTGAAAGCGGTCTGTCCGCCGATCAGGTTGAAGGCTCGGGCAAGCGCGGTCAGGTTCTGAAAGGCGACGTTCTTGACGCCATCGCAAAGGGTGTTTCGGCTGCTCCGGCACCGGTCGCAGCCGCTGCTCCACGTCCGGCTTCGTCGGCTGACGATGCATCGCGTGAAGAACGCGTGAAGATGACCCGTCTGCGCCAGACCATCGCGAAGCGTCTGAAGGATGCGCAGAACACTGCCGCCATGTTGACGACCTATAACGAAGTCGACATGTCCGCCGTCATGGAACTGCGCACCAAGTACAAGGACGTCTTCGAAAAGAAGCATGGCGTGAAGCTCGGCTTCATGGGCTTCTTCACGAAGGCCGTGACCCATGCGCTGAAGGAAATCCCGGCTGTTAACGCCGAGATCGATGGCACCGACATCATCTACAAGAACTTCGCGCATGTCGGCATGGCTGTCGGCACCGACAAGGGTCTTGTGGTTCCGGTCATCCGCGACGCCGATCAGCTTTCGATCGCTGGCGTGGAAAAGGAACTGGGTCGTCTGGCGAAGGCAGCGCGCGACGGCACGCTCTCCATGGCTGACATGCAGGGCGGCACCTTCACCATCACCAATGGCGGCGTTTATGGCTCGCTGATGTCTTCGCCGATCCTCAATGCGCCGCAGTCGGGTATTCTCGGCATGCACAAGATCCAGGATCGTCCGGTTGTCGTCGGCGGCCAGATCGTGATCCGTCCGATGATGTATCTGGCTCTCAGCTACGATCACCGCATCGTGGACGGCAAGGAAGCCGTGACCTTCCTGGTCCGCGTCAAGGAAAGCCTGGAAGATCCGGAACGTCTGGTTCTCGATCTCTAAGCTGGAATTCAGAAAAGCCGCCCGAATATGATCGGGCGGCTTTTCGGTCGGGATTGCGAGAAACGGGATTTGCACGATGGAGCCGGGTCTTTTCTCCTCTTCGCCCTACCTGCTGCTTGTCGGCTGGAGCGTGGTTTTGCTGGTGGCACATGTGCTGCTGCAGGCCATGACGGCGACGCGGGAGCTCGGCACCGACTGGAATGCCGGTCCCCGCGACGAAGGGCTGAAGCCTTCTGGCGCCATTGCCGGTCGTGCGGAACGGGCATCCGCCAATTTCCGCGAAACCTATCCGGGTTTTATCGCGCTGGCGCTGGCTTTGGTGCTGAAAAGCGATGCGGCGCAGTGGGGCCTTTACGGTGCCTGGCTCTGGTTTGCCTGCCGTATTGTCTATATTCCGCTTTATCTGGCGGGCATTCCCTATATCCGGTCGCTGATCTGGGTCGGCTCGATGGTCGGTCTGGGTGTCATGTTTCTGGCTTTGATTTTTTGATGGCTGCCTGCGCGGTCAATCGCGCATAGTGCAGCAAAGGAAAAGCGATGCATCCCTATCTCTTCGAACTGGCCTCCCTGATGGCGATCTTCTCCTTTGCGATTGTTTCGCCGGGGGCCGATCTTGCCATGGTCATGCGCCAGTCCCTGATGCATGGCCGTCGCGAGGCGATTATCACCAGTTTCGGGATCGGCGCGGCGCTAATGATGCATGTCACCTATACGGTGCTGGGTCTCGGCCTCATCATTTCCCAGTCGATCTATCTGTTCAACATCGTCAAATGGTGCGGTGTGGCCTATCTGGTCTATATCGGCATCAAGGCGCTGCGCGCCGGCACGACGAAGATCGATGTCGAAACCGATGCGAAGGAGCCGCGCAAACAGCAGAGCTTTGCCAAGGCCTTCGGTCTTGGCTTTGCCGCCAATGCACTCAATCCGAAAGCCGTATTCTTCTTCCTGTCGATTTTCTCGACGGTCGTTCACGCGCATACGCCGACCGAAGTGAAGCTCGGTTACGGTGTCGTGATGGCCGCGGCGCTGATCAGCTGGTTTATCGGCGTCAGCATTTTCATGACCACGCCGAAGATGCGCGCGGCCTTCTCGCGCGCTTCGAAATGGATCGATCGCACAAGCGGTGTTGTCTTCATCGCTCTGGGGCTTAAACTTGCCACCGAAAAGGCTATGTAAGAAGCAATTGATTTGCTGCCGGACAAACTCAAGGAGAACCGACAGATGCATGTTGCAGTTAAGCTTCTCAAAATAACGGCCGCTTCGGTCGTTGCCGCATCGGTGTTCTCGACTGCGGTGCAGGCCGCATGCACGCAGAATCGCGGCATCTATCAGGACCGCGACGGCGCCTATACGCTGACGTTCCGGCCTGAAATGCCGAACGACCTCAAGATGACGCCCGCGCCGAGCAATGAATTCACGATCACGGCCAATGACAAGCCGGACTTCAAGCTGAGCGGCATGGTGATCTGGCCGGAAGAGGGCGTGGCGCGGCCCTATGCCCTCATCACCTATAATTGCAAGGGCGACGGTTCCAATGCGGAAGACCTCGATGATTGCAGCATCTGGCAGAGCGTCATCTATGCGTTGAAGGAAGGCGCGGAAGCCGAAGTTCTGCCCAAGGCGGATGAGCCAGCCGCGCAGGCGGTGCTGTTCCCCGATCTGGTGACAGCTCTCGACGGCTATGATTTTGGAGCGGCGAAACCCGAAAAACCGCTTCAGTGGGAAGTGTTCCGCTTTCAGGGATGCACCCCGGATGAAAACTGACCGGCAGTTCTCACGAATGCCGGTTCCAAACGAATAACGTTCAGGAAAGACTGAAAAGGGTAATTCAATGTCTTATGATGTGGTTGTCATCGGTACGGGCCCCGGCGGTTATGTCGCCGCAATCAAGGCCGCGCAGCTCGGTCTTTCGGTTGCCGTGGTGGAAAAGCGCAAGACCTTCGGCGGCACCTGCCTCAATGTCGGCTGCATTCCGTCCAAAGCGCTTCTGCATGCATCGGAAGTGTTTGCCGAGGCTGGCCATTCCTTCGATACGCTGGGCGTGGAAGTGTCGCCCAAGCTCAATCTGACAAAGATGCTGGCCCACAAGGACGCGACCGTGAAGGCCAATGTGACGGGCGTGGAATTCCTGTTCAAGAAGAACAAGATCACCCCTTACATCGGCACCGGCAAGATCGTCGCCAAGGGCAAGGTTTCCGTGACCGCCGAAGACGGCAAGGTTGAGGAAATCGAAGCCAAGAACATCATCATCGCCACGGGTTCCGATGTCGCCGGTATTCCGGGCGTCAAGGTCGACATCGATGAGAAGACCATCGTTTCCTCGACCGGCGCTCTGTCCTTCGACAAGGTGCCGGGTCATCTGGTCGTCGTCGGCGGCGGTGTGATCGGTCTGGAACTCGGTTCGGTCTGGGCGCGTCTCGGCGCGAAGGTCACGGTCGTCGAGTATCTCGACAAGGTGCTGGGTGCGATGGACGGCGAAGTCTCCAAGCAGTTCCAGCGTCTGCTCGAAAAGCAGGGCATTGCCTTCAAGCTCAGCGCGAAAGTGACGGGCGTTGAAAAGTCCGGGAAGGGCGCAAAGGTCACCTTCGAGCCGGTCAAGGGCGGCGATGCGGAAGTGCTCGAAGCCGATGCCGTTCTGATCTCCACGGGCCGTCGTCCTTACACGGATGGTCTTGGCCTTCAGGAAGCAGGCGTCACCGTCGATGATCGCGGCCGCGTGGCGATTGACGACCATTGGCGCACCAATGTCGAGGGCATTTACGCCATCGGCGACGTGGTGCAGGGCCCGATGCTGGCGCACAAGGCTGAAGACGAAGGCATTGCCGTTGCTGAAATCATTGCCGGTCAGGCCGGTCATGTGAATTTCGATGTCATTCCAAGCGTTGTCTACACCCAGCCGGAAGTGGCTTCCGTCGGCAAGACCGAAGAAGAACTGAAAGCTGCGGGTATCGAATACAAGGTCGGCAAGTTCCCGTTCACGGCCAATGGCCGCGCGCGCGCCATGCTGCACACCGACGGTTTCGTGAAAATCCTTGCCGACAAGGCGACGGATCGTGTTCTGGGCGCGCATATCCTCGGCTACAATGCCGGTGAAATGATCCACGAACTGGCCGTTCTGATGGAATTCGGCGGTTCTTCGGAAGATCTGGCCCGCACCTGCCATGCGCATCCGACCATGTCGGAAGCCGTGCGCGAATCCGCTCTGGCGACCTTCGCCAAGCCGATCCATATGTAATCTCTTCGAGCATTTCCAGCAAAAGTGCGTAGCGGTTTTGCGTAGGATAATGCTTAAAAAAACTGATAGAGCGGTTCCACGATTCCGTTTTAACCGGAACCGCCCTAGAGAGAATATAGAAAGGCCCGCGCAAGCGGGCCTTCCTTGTTTCTATGGGAATTAATTCTGGGCTGGCGGATTGGCAGGTGTGGCCGGAGCCGGTGTTGCGGGCTCGCTCTGGGTTGCGGGTGCAGGTGGCGGTGCTGCCGTGTCGGTTCTCGTGCCATTCTTGTAGAAGAAATAGCCGAGAATGATGATCGCCACGAGCAGAACAGCGCCGAGAAGATAGCCGCTGCCGCCGCGTTGTGGCGGCGGCATGCCGGAAGGGTCCGACAGTCTCGGGTCGGTATTGACGGGGTTGGTTCTGGGATCGTTTCGCGGATCGAGGGGATCAACCATTGCGCGCTCCTCCAGTTGTCGCATCGGGCTTGCGCGGCTGGCCGCCGGTCACAAACACTTGAGCAGAGTGAACGCAGGCAAAAGCCGATTGTTCCGCGTGTGGCGAGGGGTTAAAGCGCCGTCAGGCGATAGCCCTTAGCCCGCAGCAGCTCCACCACGCCTTCCTGACCCGGCAAATGCAGGGCGCCGACAGCGATGAATACATTGCCCTTTTCCAGCAGTGGAACGGCACGATCCGCCATGGTGTGGTTGCGGTCGGTGATCAGATATTTCAGGAACAGATCGTAATCCTGATCGGACAACGCATCCGGCACGATCTGCCTCAGCGCGGGCATGATCATGCCAAGCTCGCCCTTCAGATAAAGCGCGGTCGTCGTTTCCATCGCGTCTTCGGTTCTGTCACCGTAATCGACCGTGGCGATAAGATTGCGAATGTGAAAATCGAGCGGAAGCTTCTCGGTGGCTTCGAACTGTTCGGCAGCCGTTTCCAGGCCCGCTATTTGGCGTCCTTCCGACTGGGCGCTGACGGCCAGAAATTCGTCGAGCGACTTTTCACCTTCGCTTTTGCGTTCGCGCTCACATTTGGGCAGGGATAACAGCGTGGTCAGAACCCAAGGCTTCATCTTGGCAACCGCATCAAGAATGATGCCGCGCTCGGCGAGCTTTTTCTCAATATCGTCGCGCCTGTCGGCAGGCAGATGCGATTTGAGCGTGCTGCCATCGGTGAAAAGCAGCAGTTCCGGGCGTTCCAGCTTCAGGCGCAGGAAGTTCTTCTGATCGAGAACATCAGTGGTTTCGATCACGACCGTTCCGGTTGAACGATAAGCCTCTTCGACCGGCTTCGGCAGGTCCATCACGCGCGGATCGCTGAGATGGATGGTGCCGAACAGATAGGACGGCGCTATGCCGTCCTTTTCGATCTTCCAGATGCGGCCCTGATGATTGGGCGTTGCTTGGGCTTCCGCGCGCAGTTTTTTCCAGAGAGCGGGATCGCTTTTCTCCACACCATCGATAAGGTTAGTGCCTCGAACGGAGCAGGTGGTGGTCTTTTCGTCGGCGCGGGCGGCGACCGACCCGGCGAAGACGGCGCATAGAAGAACAAGAAGCAGCTTTTTCATAAGGTGAATATAGGCAATCTTCGGCGATGTGAAAGGTGCCCGGTTCAGGCTCTTGGATGCGCCTTGTCATAGACTTCCAGCAAGCGCTCCGTATCGACGCCGGTATAAATCTGCGTGGTGGACAGGCTGGCATGGCCCAGCAATTCCTGAATGGTGCGCAAGTCGCCGCCACGACCCAGCAGATGCGTCGCGAAGGAATGGCGCAGCGCGTGCGGCGTGGCGCTGTCGGGCAGGCCCAGCCCAGCGCGCAGTTTCTGCATTTCGCGCTGGATGATGGCGGCATGAAGCTCGCCGCCTTTCGCGCCGCGAAACAGCGGCTTGTCGGCAGACAGATCGTAAGGACAAAGCGCGCGATATTGAGCGACGGCGCGGTGCACAACCGGCAAGAGCGGCACAAGCCTGGATTTGTTGCCCTTGCCCGTTATGGTGATCGAAAGCGCGGAACTATCGGACAGCGCATCGCCTTTGAGGCCAAGCGCCTCGGAAATGCGCAATCCGCAGCCATAGAGCAAGGTGAGCACGGCGGCGTTGCGCGCCGCGATCCACGGTTCCTCGGCCATCTGGCCATCGGTTGCGACCACACGGCGGGCATCGTCTGCGGTCAGCGGCTTCGGCAGAGATTTCGGCTGGCGGGGCGCGCGTATGGCGCTGGCGCCGGCGGCATTGGCCAGACCGCGCTTTTCGAGATGCCGCAGCAGGGAGCGGACGCCAGCCAGACCGCGCCCGAGCGTGCGCGCGCTTGCGCCATTATTGCGGCGGCTGGCGAGGAACGAGCGCAGATCGGCAACGCGCAAGGCGCTCACATCTTTCAGCGAGGGTGCTTCGCCCAGATGGCCGGTGAGAAAATTCAGAAATTGTCGGGAATCGCGCTCATAGGCTTCGATGGTGTTTTCGGAAAGACGGCGCGTATCTTTCAATGTCTTCAGCCATTCCTCACGCGCAGCCGCAAGGTCTGCACGGGCCGGAATCAGGAATTCGCCATTCATTGTCATCTTGAAATCTGCCGTTGAAGTTTCGGCGGACAGTGTGTCAGGGAGAGGTTACCGGCTGGTTGCCATAGCGTGTCTTGCAGCCAGATTGACAGAATTACGCATTTTTCTTGGCGTTGCGGCGTTAATTCGCTAAGCGATAGGCTCATCAGAAGCGCATATTGGCCTCACTGTCGGGGCGATGTGCCCGAATCCAGATCAGGGGCAACCATGCCGCGTCCAGAAAACCCGATTCAGCTTGCCGTTGTCGGTGCCGCTCATGGCATTCGCGGCGAAGTCCGGATCAAGACATTCACCGAAGACCCGCTATCCATCGGCGATTATGGCGTGCTCTATGATGAGCAGGGCAAGGGTTACGAAATTCTCGAAGCGCGGGCCGCCAAGACGGTGGTGATCGTGCGCTTCAAGGGCGTCAATGACCGCAATGCCGCCGAGGCGCTCAATGGCACGGCGCTTTATATCGACCGTTCGCAATTGCCGGATGACGATCTGGAGGACGACGAGTTCTTCCAGACCGACCTGATCGGTCTTGCGGCCATCGATGCCGAGGGCAAGAGCTATGGCGTTGTCAGCGCGGTGTTCGATTTCGGCGGCGGCGACCTCATTGAGCTGAGCGAGAAGGGCAAGCGCCCGATGCTCATCCCCTTTACCGAAGCAGCCGTGCCGGAGATCGACTTTGAAAAAGGCACCCTGCTGGTCGAGCCGCTGGCGGCGGGTCTGATCCCCGATGAAGACGACAATCCGCTGAAGGGTGGCAATCAACCCAAGAAGAGACCGAAGAAGTCATGACGGACGACACTGCGGAACAGGGAACGGCAGACCGCGAAGCTGGCTTCTTCCATGCTTCGGTCCTGACGCTTTATCCGGAAATGTTTCCCGGGCCGCTTGGTGTTTCTCTGGCGGGCAAGGCGCTGGCCGAAGCGAAATGGCAGCTTAATACGGTGCAGATCCGCGATTTTGCCGAAGGCAGGCATCGCATGGTCGATGACACGCCTTCCGGCGGCGGCGCGGGCATGGTGATGAAGCCCGATGTGATTGCGCGCGCGCTCGATTCTGTTGCGGACGGTCGCCCGATGCTGCTGATGACGCCGCGCGGCGCGCCGCTGACGCAAAAGCGTGTGCGCGAGCTTGCCGCCGGGCCGGGCGCGATCATTTTGTGCGGGCGCTTCGAGGGCGTCGATGAACGGGTGATTGAAGCGCGCCATCTCGAGGAAGTGTCGATCGGCGATTATATTCTTTCAGGCGGCGAGACGGCGGCCATCGTGCTGCTGGATGCCGTGGTGCGTCTGTTGCCGGGCGTGATGGGCAATCAGCAATCGGGCGAAACGGAGAGTTTTGAGACCGGATTGCTCGAACATCCGCATTATACGCGCCCGCAGGTCTGGGAAGAGAGGTCGATTCCCGATGTGCTGACATCCGGCAATCATGGCGCCATCGAGAAATGGCGCCATGCGCAGGCCGAGCGGATTACCCGCGAACGCCGACCGGATCTCTGGGATGCCTATCAGGAAGCGAAGCGCAAATGAATCTGATCCAGCGCCTTGAAAGCCTGTCTCTCGCGCTTCTGGCGCTCGGAGCCTACTGGGTGAACGGCGCAAGCTGGTGGCTTTTTGCCATATTGGTTCTGGCGCCGGATCTGTCGTTCCTGGCCTATATGAAGGGGCCGCGCACCGGTGCGGTGATCTATAATATCGCCCATAGCTGGATTGGCGTGGTTCTGCTGGCCGTGTTTGGCTGGGCAATGAACTGGCAAATCTGCATCGCCATGGCGCTGATCTGGGCCGTGCATATCGGCATCGACCGGGCGCTGGGCTTCGGTCTCAAATATGGATCAGGCTTTCAGGATACGCATCTGGGCCGTATCGGCCAATAGATGAAAATGCCCGGTTTTCACCGGGCATTTCTGTTTCAGGCGTGCTGTTTTGCGGATGCGCGAAGGGCAGCTTCCGGCTTGCGAAGCAGGTAATAGACCCCGCCGCCAATGCCGACCCCGAAGAACCAGCCATAGGTTCCCCACCAGTTCGGCAGAAGATTGGTGGCTATCGGCAGGACTGACGAGAACAGCGCGCCAATGGCAAAGGCGATGAAAGCCTTGACGTGCCAGCCGTTCTGGAAGCGGAACTCGCCATTTTCCTGATAGAGATCGGCGACATTCAGCTGTCCGCGACGCAGCAGATAATAATCGACCATCATGATCCCAAAGATCGGCCCCATGGTGGAGCCGAGGAAATTGACGAAATGCGCAGCGCCGGTTTCCCATGGTGCGAACGGATAGAGGATCAGCGCGATCAGCGCCGCAATGAAACCGCCCCGCTTGAAGGAAACCTTCTGCGGAAATGTGTTCGAGAAATCGAAGGCGGCGGAAACGAAGTTTGCAACCACATTGATGCCGAGTGTCGCGACAGTGAATGTCAGCGCGGCCAGAAGCGCCAGGAACCAGCTGTCGAACTTTGCTGAGATCTGGTCGGGGTGCAGCAGCACTTCACCATAAACGGTGAAAGCGGCTGTGGTGGTGACACCGGCGACAAGGCAGAAGGCCAGAAGATTGACCGGCAGGCCCCAGAGATTGCCGCGCCTGAGTGACGCTTCATCCTTGGCATAGCGCGAGAAGTCGCAGAAATTGAGATAAAGCGCTGCGAAATAGGTAATCCAGGTGGCGGCAACGGCTGCCAGAGCCGCTATGGAGCCGGGCTCGCCCGATACGCCAGCATCTTTGGTTTTCTCCAGCAGAACATCGCGCGGGATTTCGCTGCCGAAAGAGAAAGTACCAGCCTTGATGACCAGATAGACGGCCAGAATGAGCATCATGACCCAGACAGCCGGACCGGCCCAGTCCTGAAAACGGCGCACCGTTTCCATGCCGCGCTGGATGATCAAGAGCTGCGCCGCCCAGACCAGCACGTAGCAGATGACTTCAAGGGTTGAATGGCCGAGCAGATGGCTGTTCTGGTGAAAGGCCAGCAGGCTGTCATTGCGGATCAGCAGCGCAACGAGGGCGCCGGAGGCCGCCGCCGTCTGCGCGCCGTACCAGAAACAGGCGACGACACCGCGCACAAGCGCTGGAAAGTTCGCGCCGAACGTGCCGAAGGAAGCGCGCGCCAGCACCGGAAACGGCACGCCTGTCCGCACGCCTGCATTGCCCACGAGGCTCATCAGGAAGAAGATGACCAGAGAGCCGAGACCGATGGCGATGATGAAGTTCAGGAAGCTGCCGCAAAGCAAAAAAAGGCTTGCGGCAAGATAATAGCCCCAAAGACTATGAACGTCCGACGTCCAGACGTTGAAAATACTGAAAGCGCCCCATTTGCGTTCGACCGCAGGCGCCAGATCCTCATTATACAATGAGGGTGACGGTTGTTTGATGGTCATGTTGTTCCCGTTTGTGCTTTTTAGACTGCTTGCTTGCGAAGCATTTTATTTTTGCGATATTTCTGACATAGACCGTTGCGGCTGGCTATTAAAAATTCTGACAGGGCGTGACAAATCCCTCGCGATGCTGTATTGGCGCGTCTGTTCGGAAGAATCCGACGTTGCAATGGCTCGTTCGGGCACAGCCCGAGGCGTCCGTAAACCAATAAATGGTGTACCGCTCCTGCCTGATATCGAGGGCATAGCCGCAAGGCCAAGGATTGCTTGGCGGCAAGTGCAGAGCGCTCTGACTGTTTGAGAAGAACATAGAAGGAGTCAGACGATGACCGATATTATTCGTCAGCTTGAAGCCGAACAGGCAGCAAAGATCGAAGAAAAGCGCAAGCTTCCGGATTTCCAGCCGGGCGACACGGTTCGCGTTCAGGTTCGTGTGACCGAAGGTACGCGTACCCGCGTGCAGGCCTATGAAGGCGTCTGCATTGCTCGTTCGGGCGCTGGCCTCAACGAAAACTTCACCGTTCGCAAGATTTCGTACGGCGAAGGCGTAGAGCGCGTATTCCCGGTTTACTCGCCGATCGTCGAAGGTGTTGAGCTGGTTCGCCGCGGTAAGGTCCGTCGCGCCAAGCTTTACTACCTGCGTGGCCTCACCGGTAAGGCTGCTCGTATTTCTGAAAAGAAAGACAACCGCACCAAGGCTGAGCGCGAAGCTGACAAGGCTGCCGCTGCCAAGGCCGAAGCTGCCAAGACCGCTGCTGAATAAGTTTCAGCCGGAGCTCTTTGAAAAAGGCGGCCTGTGGCCGCCTTTTTTATTTGCCAAATGCATCGTGACACATAATATCAGGCATAATTCTGCCCGCTTTGCGCAAGATTGTTACTGCGACACCCTGTTGCGGTTTCAGTTTCTTGACGAAACGCAACAGCAGGTGCATATGACAGCCAAATTAAGAACCGTTCAAAGGAACTCTCGCAATGAGCGCGCCGCGTACACTTTATGACAAGATCTGGGACGACCATGTAGTGGATCAGCAGGAAGATGGTACCTGCCTCCTTTATATTGATCGCCATCTTGTGCACGAAGTGACGAGCCCCCAGGCTTTCGAAGGCCTGCGCATGGCTGGCCGTCAGGTGCGCCATCCCGAGAAGACGCTGGCTGTGGTCGATCACAACGTGCCGACTTCGAAAGATCGCGTCAACGGCATCAAGAACGAAGAAAGCCGCATTCAGGTTGAGGCTCTCGCCAAGAATGCCGCCGATTTCGGCGTTGAATATTATTCCGAGCGCGATCGTCGCCAAGGCGTCGTGCACATCGTCGGACCGGAGCAGGGCTTCACTCTGCCGGGCATGACGATTGTCTGCGGCGACAGCCACACCTCGACCCATGGCGCCTTCGGTTCGCTGGCACATGGTATCGGCACGTCGGAAGTCGAGCATGTGCTCGCGACCCAGACGCTGATCCAGAAGAAAGCCAAGAACATGCTGGTGCGTGTTGAGGGTGAGCTGGCTCCGGGCGTCACCGCCAAGGACATCACGCTCGCCATCATCGGCGAAATCGGCACCGCAGGCGGCACCGGTTACGTGATCGAATATGCGGGCAGCGCCATTCGCTCGCTGTCGATGGAAGGTCGCATGACCGTCTGCAACATGTCGATTGAAGGCGGCGCACGCGCTGGTCTGATCGCGCCGGACGAAACGACCTTCGCCTATGTGAAGGACAAGCCGCGCGCGCCGAAGGGCGAAGCGCTGGAGCAGGCCCTCAGCTACTGGAAGACGCTGCATTCGGATGAAGGTGCGCATTTCGACAAGATCGTCGAGCTGGATGCCGCCAAGATTTCGCCGGTCGTTTCCTGGGGTTCGTCGCCGGAAGACGTCGTTTTCGTCACCGACATCGTTCCGAACCCGGATGAAATCAAGGACGAGACCAAGCGGGCATCCAAGTGGCGCGCGCTTGACTATATGGGTCTGAAGCCGGGCACCAAGATGACCGACATCAAGATCGACCGCGTCTTCATCGGTTCCTGCACCAATGGCCGTATCGAAGATCTCCGCGATGCAGCGCGTATGGCCGCTGGCAAGAAGGTTGCCGATGGCGTCAACGCCATGATCGTGCCGGGCTCGGGTCTCGTGAAGGAGCAGGCGGAAGCGGAAGGCCTCGACAAGATCTTCATCGAAGCCGGTTTCGACTGGCGCGAGCCGGGCTGCTCCATGTGCCTCGCCATGAATGACGACCGCCTGAAGCCGGGAGAACGTTGCGCTTCGACCTCGAACCGTAACTTTGAAGGCCGTCAGGGTTTTAAGGGCCGCACCCATCTCGTCTCGCCGGCCATGGCTGCCGCTGCTGCGATTGCCGGTCACTTCGTGGACATTCGCGACTGGAACTAACGTTTCGGAAGTTACCGATTTGAAAAAGCCGCCGGAGCGATCCGGCGGCTTTTTCTTTACGCTCTGTTCTCAATAGAAATATCGAAAACAAAAGCCTCAAACAGCAATGCTCTTATAAGCTTCTTCATGGTTTCCTCGCATATTCCCTGTATAGGGGAGTGCTGTTAGATTAGTATTTTCTTATTTGACTGCGCTGCGAACGGAAAAAGGCATTCATGGGCGGGGCCGATTTCATTCTCATCATCAACATGACCGTTTCCGGTCTGTTTGCTTTTGCGTTTTTCGGCATTGCCGTTTATGCGCAAGGCAATAGGGCGGCGCGCGTCTTCGCGATCGGCTTCGTCTTTGCGATGCTTTATTTCCTGAGCGAGCTGGCCATGCCGTCCATGCCCAGCCAGCAACTCGGCTATATGCTCGCCTTCGCGGCCTATCTCATGACGCTGGTGTGTCTCGTCATCGGCTTAGCGCGCATGTATGCCGCGCCGGTGCCATGGAAGATGCTCGGCCTGCTGGTGTTTGTGTCACTGGCGCTGATCTACGCCATTTACGGCATTGCGCGCAGCACCTGGACGGGTTCGTTTCTCTACCAGACGCCTTATTTCCTGGCATTGGCGCTTGCCGTATGGGTTATTCTGCGTTGGAGCGGGCGGGGCGCGGTTGATATGTTGATGGCAGCGCTCTTTGCCTTGAGTGCGTTGCATTTTCTCATGAAGCCTGTGCTCGCCAGCGCATCGGGCGGCGCGGGCGCAGAGCCGAATGATTATGTAAATACCGCCTATGCGCTGCTGGCCCAGTCGATTGGCGCGGGACTGTCGGTTGCGGCAGGGCTTCTGCTGCTGTTGAGCCTGATGCGCGCGCTGCTCTCGGACATGACCATTCGCTCCGAAACGGACGAACTTTCCGCACTGCTCAATCGCCGCGGCTTTGCATTGCGGGCAGAAGCGGCCATCGATAAGGCGAAGCGGTCGCAGAAGATCCTTTCGCTCGTGGTTTGCGATATCGATTATTTCAAACTCATCAATGATAATTACGGTCATGCTCTGGGCGACCGTGTCATTGCAGCCTTTGCTGCCGAGTTGCGCAAGACGGCTGTTGCCCGCGGCGGCTTTGCCGCCCGCATGGGCGGCGAGGAATTTGCGGTGCTGCTGCCGGGAAGCACCATTCAGACGGCGTCGCGCTGCGCCGACGGTATGCGTCTGGCATGCGGCACAATCCAGATTCCGAGCCATAGTGGCGATATCGATTTCACCGCCAGCTTCGGTGTCGCGGAGATGGAATTCGACGACATGTTTTCCGATCTCTACAAGCGGGCTGACGGCGCGCTCTATGAGGCGAAAAAGGGCGGCCGCAATTGCGTGCGCGCAGCCTCACCGATTATCTCTGATGAGAATGTCGTGGAGTTTCGCCCGTCAGGCTCCGCCCGCACGCGCGGATAAGGCTCAACAGCCCGGATGATCCAGCACCGGCGTTTCGCCCCTATCCAGCCCAACCATGAATGAGCGTCCGCGCAAAACGACAGCGCTTTCACAGCTGCTGTTCGCAGGGCTGACGATATAGGCGACAGCCTTGTCCTGCGGCGCGGTGATGGTCGTTTCGCCCTGCATCCGGCGTGGGATCGGCAAGGTCGGGTCTTTATGCGCTGCACCGACACGGATGATCTTGGCGCCGCCATCCGCCTTCTGCATGATGAGGTTTCCAGACGCGTCGGCATAGCGCAAGGTGGTGTCGGCGGATGCCGTCGCGACCCAGCCAAAAACCCCAAGCGTACATGAAGCCAGCAAAGCTGTTCTGTTTCGTTTTGCCATGGCCCGTTTCACCTTTGCCGTCTGACGCAAAAAGAGTTCCCGTTCATCTTAACTCTTTCTTTACCTTTGTCATCCGTGCTGGCTACAATCGCATAAGCCTTTGCGCAACTGCTTCGCGGCGCTGTGACCAAAGGCGACTTGAACCGCCCCGAAGGCCAAGGAATGTTCAATGACCAAAGATCATGCCGTCGATATTGCGCATCTTCATCTTCGTGATGCCCACGAATTTGCGCCGCTGCTTGCCAGCTATGCGCAGGCGCTCAAGCGCGGCGCGCCGCGCCGTCCCGACGATTATTACGCCGAGCATCTTTTGCAGGACCGCGCCACCGAAATTCTTGGCGCGCGCGTGGACGGTAATCTGGTCGGCTTCGTGATTTTCTACGATCTGCCGGAGCCGGTTTCGGGCCTGCGCGCAGGGCAGGTGGATCATATCTATGTCCATCACGATCATCGCGGCAAAGGCATTGCCAAGGCGCTGATCGACCTGCTGGCCGACAAGGCGGAAGAACGCAGCTGGTCCAAGCTGGTGCTCAATGCGCCGCGCGTGCCGGAAGACGGGCGCAAGCTCTATGAGCAGATCGCGACGGCGGCTGACTGGTCGAGCTATGTGATTCGATTCGGCGCCTGATGCGTCTTTGCTAAAGTTGATGAAATTACACATGTTTTTTGAAATTGCGGCCTTCAAACGATTGAAGGCCGCAATCACGTGAAAGTGTCGCAAAGGTGCGACCAATTGTTAGTCTTTTCGTGAAAAAGCTTCTTTGACGTGATGGTAAAAGAGCAGTAGAAAGCGGCACATAAGGCCGTATTCCACGGTCTCGCCATATTTATTGGTTCGTGCCGACGCAGCATCGAAAATTCCGGTTCATTGCGTAGAGCGCGACTTTAAAACTGGGTTTTTAAGAACCCGCCATCCGGTGTGCCAGACCGATTATCGTCAGAGGCATGCCGGGGGAGAAACGTCAGGGAAGCCCCACGAGAGGCCAGCGAGAACCATGACACAACCGACCGTAACGCGTCAGCGTCCTTTGTCGCCGCACATGACCATCTACCGGTGGCCAGTGACCATGACGATGTCCATTTTGCATCGTGTCACGGGCGGCGCCCTCTATTTCGGCACCCTGCTTCTTGCAGCCTGGCTGATTTCGGCAGCCGTTGGCGAAGAGTGCTTCAATGCCGTCAACGCCGTGTTCGGCTCCTGGATCGGCCAGCTTGTGCTGTTCGGCTATACCTGGGCGCTGCTGCACCATCTGGCTGGCGGCGTTCGTCATTTTATCTGGGATGCCGGTTCCGGTCTCGAAAAGCACACCGCTTCCAGGATTGCCTGGGTTACGGTTGTCTTCTCGGTCATCGCTACGATCCTCGTCTGGGTCGTCGCTTACTCGGTGCGCTAGGAGGCCAATCCCATGAGCGGTTCGAATAACGATATGCGCACGCCTCTTGGCAAGGTTCGCGGTCTTGGCTCCGCCAAGGAAGGCACCGGCCATTTCTGGTATCAGCGCGTGACGGCAGTGGCTCTGGTGCCGCTGGTTCTCTTTTTCATCGGCCTGGTGATTTCGCTCAATGGCGCAAGCTTTGCGGAAGTCCGGGCTGCTCTCTCGCATCCCATTACGGCCATTGTCATGGCGCTGTTCGTTCTGACCGGCGTCTATCACATGCGTCTGGGCATGCAGGTTATTATCGAAGATTATGTGCATGGCGAAGGCATGAAGGTCGTGCTGGTGATGCTGAACACCTTCTTTGTGGCGGTGGTCGGTTTTGCCTCAGTGTTCGCGATCCTCAAGCTCAGCTTCGGAGGTTGATAGCCCGATGGCTAGTGCAGAAAAAAATGCAGCTCCGGCTGCCGGCGGCAAGTCCTACAAATTTGTCGACCACAAATTCGACGTGGTTGTGGTTGGCGCCGGTGGCGCAGGCCTGCGCGCCACGCTCGGCATGGCCGAGCAGGGCCTGAAGACCGCCTGTATCACGAAGGTTTTCCCGACCCGTTCGCATACGGTCGCAGCACAGGGCGGCATTGCCGCCTCGCTGAAGAATATGGGCCCGGACAGCTGGCAGTGGCACATGTACGATACCGTCAAGGGATCGGACTGGCTCGGCGATACCGACGCGATGGAATATCTGGCGCGTGAAGCGCCTGCCGCCGTCTATGAGCTCGAGCACTACGGTGTGCCGTTCTCGCGTACGGAAGAAGGCAAGATTTACCAGCGCCCGTTCGGCGGTCACATGCAGAATTTCGGCGACGGCCCTCCGGTTCAGCGCACCTGCGCTGCCGCCGACCGTACCGGACACGCCATCCTGCACACGCTTTACGGCCAGAGCCTGAAGAACAACGCGCAGTTCTTCATCGAATATTTCGCGCTCGACCTGATCATGACCGACGGTGTCTGCACCGGCGTCGTGGCGTGGAACCTCGATGACGGCACCATCCATCGCTTCTCCGCCAAGATGGTGGTTCTGGCGACGGGCGGCTATGGCCGCGCCTATTTCTCGGCCACCTCGGCCCATACCTGCACCGGCGACGGTGGCGGCATGGCGGCGCGTGCCGGTCTGCCGCTTCAGGACATGGAATTCGTTCAGTTCCATCCGACCGGCATTTACGGCGCAGGCTGCCTCATCACCGAAGGCGCACGCGGCGAAGGCGGCTATCTCGTCAATTCCGAAGGCGAGCGCTTCATGGAGCGTTATGCGCCATCGGCCAAGGATCTTGCCTCGCGTGACGTGGTTTCGCGCTGCATGACCATGGAAATCCGCGCCGGTCGCGGCGTCGGCAAGGCCAAAGACCATATCTTCCTGCATCTCGACCATCTCGATCCCGCTGTTCTGCATGAACGCCTGCCGGGCATCTCTGAGTCGGCCAAGATTTTCGCAGGCGTGGATGTGACCAAGGAACCGATCCCGGTTCTGCCGACCGTTCACTACAATATGGGCGGCATTCCGACCAATTACTGGGGCGAAGTGCTCAACCCGACGCCGGAAGATCCGGATCGCGTCCAGCCGGGCCTGATGGCTGTCGGCGAAGCGGGCTGCGCTTCGGTGCACGGTGCAAACCGTCTTGGTTCCAACTCGCTGATCGACCTTGTGGTGTTCGGTCGTGCGGCTGCGATACGCGCTGGCGAGGTTATCGACCGCGCCGCGAAGATCCCGGACATCAACGAAGCCGCCGTCGAAAAGATCATGGATCGCTTCGACCGCCTGCGTTTTGCCAACGGCTCGACGCCGACGGCAGAGCTGCGCGAAAAGATGCAGCGCACCATGCAGGAAGACGCCGCCGTGTTCCGCACGTCGGAATCGCTCAAGCAGGGCTGCGAGCGCATGGAAAAGATCTGGCAGGAACTGCCGGATATCAAGGTTTCCGACCGCTCGATGATCTGGAACTCCGATCTCGTTGAGACGCTGGAGCTGGAAAACCTGATGGCCAATGCGTTGACGACCGTTGTTTCGGCGGAAGCGCGTCATGAAAGCCGCGGCGCTCATGCGCATGAGGATTTCCCGGACCGTAACGATGCCGAATGGCGCAAGCACACCCTGTCCTGGCTGTCGCCGGACGGCAAGGTGACGCTCGGTTATCGCGCCGTCCATCTCGATCCGCTTACGACGGAAGAAGAAGGTGGCATCAGCCTCGCCAAGATTGCGCCGAAGAAGCGCGTTTACTGATTAAGGGAAAGAGCAATGGTTGAACTCGCACTTCCCAAGAATTCCCGCATGCAGGAGGGCAAGACCTGGCCCCGTCCTGATGGCGCTAAGCGCGTCACGGAATTCCGTATCTATCGCTGGTCGCCAGACGACGACGCCAATCCGAGCATCGACACCTATTATGTCGATCGCGACGATTGCGGCCCGATGGTGCTGGACGGTCTGCTCTATATCAAGAACAAGATCGATCCGACGTTGACGCTGCGCCGTTCGTGCCGTGAAGGCATTTGCGGCTCCTGCGCGATGAACATCGACGGCGCCAACACGCTGGCTTGCACCAAGGGAATGGACGACATCAAGGGTGCCATCAAGGTCTACCCGCTGCCGCATATGCCGGTGGTGAAGGACCTTGTTCCGGACCTCAGCAACTTCTACGCCCAGCACCGTTCCATTGAGCCATGGCTCAAGACGGTTTCGCCGGAGCCGCAGAAGGAATGGCTGCAGAGCCACGACGACCGCCAGAAGCTGGACGGTCTTTATGAGTGCATTCTGTGCGCCTGCTGCTCGACCTCGTGCCCGAGCTACTGGTGGAACGGCGACCGTTACCTCGGCCCGGCTGTGCTTCTGCAGGCCTATCGCTGGCTGATCGACAGCCGCGATGAAGCCAAGGGCGAACGTCTCGACAATCTCGAGGACCCGTTCCGCCTCTATCGCTGCCACACGATCATGAACTGCGCGCAGACCTGCCCGAAGGGATTGAACCCGGCCAAGGCGATTGCCGAAATCAAGAAGATGATGGTCGAGCGCCGCGTATAATCCGGGCTGCAGACAGAGAATTGCAGAGGGGAGGCTATAGCCTCCCCTTTTGCTTTTTGCGCGAACCGGCGGCAGGCCATGCACTCATCGATTGCATGGTCTTGACCTTTGCGTCGCCGCCGATATGTCTTGAGATAACAAGGCAGCACGGAGAATGAGCATCATGCTCGATCACATTGGCTTCAATATTTCCAGCATGCCCAAGTCGCGCAAATTCTATGATGAGGCGCTGGCCCCATTGGGGATTACCCGCGCCATGGAATTCGGCGACTGGGTCGGATATGGGCGCAACGGCAAGCCGGAATTCTGGATCGGCAAGCAGAAGGGCGCCAAACTGGAAGGCGTTCTGCACGTCGCCTTTTCGGCGGGCACGCGCTCGGAGGTGGATCGTTTCTATGAAGCGGCCATTGCAGCCGGCGGCAGCGACAATGGCAAGCCGGGCCTTCGCGCCGATTACCATCCCGATTATTACGCGGCTTTCGTGATCGACCCGGACGGGCACAATATAGAGGCCGTTTGCCATCTGCCGGAATAAAAGGCGGGCTTTGTGAAACCCGCCTTTCGTGGTCTCAGACCAGTTTCGCGTCCAGTGTCACTTCGATTGCGCCGAGTGCTTTCGAAAGCGGGCAGGATTCCTTTGCCTTCTTGGCAAGATCGGCAAAAGCCTCTGACGAGATGCCGGGAATCTTGGCATTGAGGGTCAGCGCGCTGCGGGTGATTTCAAAACCGCCGCCCGAGGCCTGGCCGATGCTGACAACTGCCGTTGCTTCCAGCTTTTCCGGCGGGGTGCCGTTTTGCGTCAGCAGGGCGGAAAGCTGCATGGCGAAGCAGCCCGCATGCGCTGCACCGAGAAGTTCTTCCGGGTTTGTTCCTGCGCGCCCGCTTTCATCCTCGAAGCGAGCCTTGAAGTCATAGGGAAGGTCTTTCAGTGCGCCGCTCTGCGTGTTGAGCGTGCCTTTGCCTTCCTTCAGCGTACCTTGCCAGACTGCCGTTGCTTTTCTATCCATGAGAAAACTCCTCTCGGTGATTATCCGTCACGGATATAGGGCGCTTCCCTATTGCTTCCAGCGATTAATAGGCAGCAATTAGATCGACTGTCCTTTCAGCAGGCGGGGTGTATCGCCGGACAACCCGGCAGCCTGCTTGATGAAGAAGGATTTCAGGCTCGGGACGCGGTCCACGAGACCGAGGCCGATATCGCGAATGGAGCGGATGGCCGGATTGTCGTTGGAGAACAGCTTGGTGAGGATATCGGTCGTCACGCCCATCTGCACCGTGTCGAACCGACGCCAGGACTGGTAGCGTTCAAGCGCGGCGAACGATCCGATATCGAGGCCGAGACGATCCGTTTCGACGATGACTTCGGCAATGGCCGCGGCATCGCGGAAACCGAGATTGAGACCCTGTCCCGCAATGGGGTGAATGCGATGCGCAGCGTCGCCAACGAGGGCAAAGCGCGGCTTCACGAATTCGCGCGCCAGCGTCAGGCCAAGCGGGAAGGCGCGGCGCGGGCCTTCGACATGCAGCGCACCGAGACGATGGCCGAAACGCTGTTCCAGTTCGGCTTCGAACACGAAATCATCTTCACGGATCAGCCGGTCGGCATCGGCGGTACGTTCGGTCCACACGAGCGAGCTGCGATTGCCCTTCAGCGGCAGGATGGCAAAAGGCCCGGCAGGCAGGAAATGCTCGTCGGCGCGTCCGCCATGTGGCTTTTCGTGGGACACGTTGCAGACGATGCCGGACTGGCCGTAATCCCAGTTGACCATCTTGATGCCCGCCTGATCGCGCAGGCGCGAGCGCGCGCCATCGGCGGCGATCAGAAGCCGGGTTTCGATTGTGTCGCCATTGGAAAGCGAAACGGTAACCGTTTCCGGCTTGGTTTCGAAGCTTTCCACGCTGGTTGCTTCCAGGAAGGTGATGCCCAGTGCATCGGCCTTGTTGTGAAGCGCGGTATTGAGAACGCGATTCTCAACCATATGGGCAAAGGGCTCGCCCGGGTCCACATCGCCTGAAAAGGTCAGGAAAACCGGACGCACCGGGTCGGAAACCCGCGAATCGGTGATGACCATTTCGGTGATCGGCTGCGCGTCGGGCACGATCTCCTGCCAGCAGCCGAGCTGGTCGAGCATCCGCGATGCGGCAGCCGCAATGGACGAGGCGCGCGGGTCCGTCTTCCACGAACCGGCGGGCGCGCCATCGGCAACGGGGACGGAAAGATGCGGCGCCGCCGACTTGACCGCAACCGCCGTGACGAGGCCGACATAGCCGCCACCGGCGATCAGCAGGTCGGTATTGCGGGTGCTTGTCTGTCTGGAAGTCGCAGCCATCGGATCGTCCTTTTCGGAAAGCCTATACCATGCTTCTGCGCTTCTGGCACAAATACGGCAAGAGTGAAGCCGATATTTTGCCGCGGCACTGTGCGGCACGCCGACCGAATCCGAAAAGCTTCCGGGCCACTTGACAGATTTCGACCGGCAGGAACAAACATGAGCTTCATGTTTGTTAGCTTCATATATGGTCGCAGGAGATAGACTGTCCATGTCCGATCGCGAAAAGTCCGAATATCAGCAGGCCCCTGATAAGCCTGTATCAGGCGAGCCAGCAGGCCAGACGGCTTCCATGCGGGAGCTGCTGTCGATACTCGATCTCGAAACGCTGGAAATGGATCTGTTTCGCGGCAACAGCCCGCAAGTCGGCTGGCAGCGCGTGTTTGGCGGTCAGGTAATCGGTCAGGCGCTGATCGCGGCCCAGCGGACCGTCGAGCCTGCGCGGCATGTGCATTCGCTGCATGGCTATTTCGTGCGTCCCGGCGATCCGGCCATCCCGATCATCTATGAGGTGGATCGCATTCGCGACGGTTCCAGCTTCAATACGCGCCGCGTGCTGGCCAAGCAGCACGGCAAGGCCATCTTCACGCTGTCGGCGTCGTTTCAGGTGGATGAAGGCGGTCTGGACCACCAGATCGCCATGCCTGAAGGGCTGCCGATGCCGGAGCAATTGCTGGGCGACCGCGATATCAAGGAACAATATCTGCATCTCGCTCCGGCCAATGTTCGCAAATATTGGGAGCAGGAACGGCCCATCGAGATCAAACCAGTGCAGCTCACGCATTATTTCTCGCGCGAGAAGCTGGAGCCTGCGCAGCATGTCTGGGTGCGCGCAAATGGTATCGTTCCCGATGATCGGGCGCTTCAGGCGGCAATTCTCGCCTATCTTTCCGACATGACGCTTCTCGACACATCACTGCATCCGCATGGGCGTTCGATCTTCGACCGCGATCTTCAGGCGGCAAGCCTCGATCACGCGATGTGGTTCCATCGTCCGTTCAAGCTGAATGACTGGCTGCTTTATACGCAGGACACGCCGAGCGCTTCCGGAGCGCGCGGGTTCAATCGCGGCGCGCTTTATACCCGCGATGGCATTCTGGTGGCTTCCGTCGCACAGGAGGGGCTAATTCGTGTGCATGAAAAGAAGGATTGATTAAATATTAATCGCACCATTGTTGTCTGTATAAATATTGTGCAAACTGCTGACTATCAGCAAAGTTCAGCGCTACGTAACGGCGCTGAAAAACTGAATCACCAGAATCACTTAGCCTGAATTTGCCTAAACCTCCGGCAGAAAAAGCCCGGCTTATCGGGTTCCGCCGGAAGTCGTATCCATCGCTCTGCAAAAAAAATCTCATTTTGCGCCGCGCCTTTCTGCAACTGGCACGATTTTTGTTTCTCTTAGTTCGAACCGGTCTTTCCAGCGCATACGCGTTTGAAACCGCCATTCGACGGAGATATTCGATGCTCATAACAGGAAGAATCAAGCCAGCAGCTCTTTTGGCCACTTTGCCTGCGCTTGTCGCCATGGCCGGAATGGCGTGGGCTCAGGAAGCAGCGGCCCCTGCAGCGCCCACGCCCACTCTCGATACGGGCGATACGGCCTGGATGCTGACGTCAACCGCGCTCGTGTTGATGATGACCATCCCCGGCCTTGCGCTGTTTTATGGCGGCATGGTACGCAAGAAGAACGTGCTGTCCACGGTGATGCAGAGCTTTGCCATCACCTGTCTCATGTCCGTGCTGTGGATGGTCGCCGGCTATTCGCTCGCCTTCACCGATGGCGGTTCGATGAATTCATATATCGGCGGTCTGTCAAAAGCCTTCTTCTCCGGCGTAACGATGCAGTCGCTGACCGGCACCATCCCGGAATATGTCTTCATCACCTTCCAGATGACCTTTGCGATCATCACGCCCGCGCTGATTGCCGGTTCGTTCGCTGAACGTATGAAGTTCTCGTCCATGCTGGTCTTCCTGACCCTGTGGCTCTTCATCGTCTATATTCCGGTCGCGCATTGGGTCTGGGGCGGCGGCTTCATGGCGTCCGATGGCGTTCTCGACTTTGCGGGCGGCACGGTCGTTCACATCAATGCCGGTGTCGCCGGTCTGGTGGCGGCACTCATCATCGGCAAGCGGGACGGCTACGGCCACACCAACATGGCCCCGCACAACCTCGTTCTCTCGGTCATCGGCGCCGCCCTTCTGTGGGTTGGCTGGTTTGGCTTCAACGCCGGTTCTGCCGCTGGCGCGAATGCACTGGCTGGTGTTGCCATGCTCAACACGCAGGTTGCAACCGCCGGTGCGGCTCTCGCCTGGATGTTCGTGGAATGGGCTATTGCCGGTAAGCCAAGCGTACTCGGCATCATTTCGGGCGCCGTTGCCGGTCTGGTTGCGATCACGCCCGCTGCCGGTTTCGTCAACCCGACAGGCGCGCTCATCATCGGCGTCATCGCTGGCGCGATCTGCTACATCGCAGCCGTCAAGATCAAGCACGCTCTCGGCTATGACGACTCGCTCGATGCCTTCGGCGTCCACGGCGTCGGCGGTTTCGTCGGTGCGGTTCTGACCGGTCTCTTCGCAGACGCCACCATCAATGCAGCTGGCGAAGGTGCTACGATCGGCAAGCAGTTCTTCGGTGCCGCCGTAACCGTCGTCTACACCGCCATCGCCACAGCCATTATCCTCTACGTGGTCAAGGCCGTGATGGGTCTGCGTCCAAGCAAGCAGGCCGAAATCGAAGGTCTCGATATCTCTTTGCACGGCGAATCTGTTCAGTAAGAACAATTCACCCAAGACGGAGAAAGGCGCAGGAAACTGCGCCTTTTTCATTTATGGGCTTATACCCTTTATGCATTTTCCTACGCGTCGAAGCGGGATCAGAAATCAGTCCAGTGAACTGATTTCCCCGCGTAGACGCTTCACACTTTTGCTGGAAATGCATTTGCCCATGGTTAATGCGGAATTAACCATCGCCGGATTAGGATCGGAACGATTCATTCTGCCCGTAGCTATTCTGATACGGGCGACAGCAGAAATTTCGGTTCGGGACTGGCTATATGCGGCAAGGATATTCGCCCTCATACCCGCTGCGTGACGAGCGGATAACAGAAGACAGGCTCCGCCTGACCAATATCTTCCGCAGGCAGTTCTATATTTTGTTCGGTCTGGCGCTTCTGTCGCTGACGGCGATGGCGGTCGGCGCGCTGGCGACATGGAATGTGGCTGATCCAAGCTTCAGCCATGCAACCGACAATCCGGTGACCAATGCGCTTGGCTATCCGGGCGCTGTCTTCTCCGATCTCGCCATGCAGTTTTTCGGTCTGGCGAGCGTTCCCGCATTGTTGCCGCTGGTCGTGTGGTCGCTTCTCATGATGACGCGCGGCGGTATTGGCCGTGTCTCCAAGCGCAGCTTTGCCTGGATCTGCGCAGCCATTCTTTTCGCAGGCATTGCAAGCTGCTTTGCCGTGCCGGAAAGCTGGCCGATGCCGATTGGACTTGGCGGTGTGTTTGGCGACATGCTGCTGCGTTTTCCCGGACTGTTCATCGGTCAGTTCCCGCAAGGCGCAATCGCGTCGGCCATTGCGCTGGTTCTCGCCTTTCCCGCCCTGTGGCTCTGCCTTTTTGCAAGCGGCATCATTGGCCGCGGCATCATCAATCCGGCTCAGCCAGCGCAGCGCGGACGGGCGGACGAGGATTTCGATGAGGACGAGGAAACCGCGGGCGGCTTCCAGTTCATCGGTGCGCTGACTCATCTCGTGCTGACGACGACAGCCAATTTCAAGCGTCTGACCGGACTTAGCCGTCGCCAGTCCCGCGACGAGGATTTCGGCGATATGCGCGCTGTGCGCCGCAGTGCTGAAACGCGCAATGGTGCGGAAGCGGGCAGGCGTCGTGAACCGGGCTTTGGCGGACCTTCGCCGGATGAAGCACCGTTCGACATGGACGACCCGATGGATGACGGCATGGACGACGCGCCGCTGGCCGGTCAGCAATGGCATGATGCGCCGCCTCAGCGCAGCCGTAAGGCGCGTGTCGAACAGGCAGCGCCTTCGCCCAAGCCGGGGGCTCGCGCCCAGCGTGAGGCGCAGTCGTCCTTCCTCAAGGACAAGGGCGTGTTTGAAATGCCGTCGCTGCATTTCCTCGCCGAACCAAAGCTGGTTCAGCGCGATCCCGCTCTTTCGAAGGACGCGCTGGAGCAGAATGCGCGGCTTTTGGAAGGCGTGCTGGAAGATTTCGGCGTGCGCGGCGAAATCATCAATGTGAAGCCCGGCCCGGTGGTCACGCTGTACGAACTGGAACCCGCGCCTGGCATCAAATCTTCCCGCGTTATCGGCCTTGCCGACGATATCGCCCGCTCGATGAGTGCGATTGCAGCGCGTGTTGCTGTCATTCCGGGCCGCAATGCCATCGGCATCGAATTGCCCAATCCGAAGCGCGAAATGGTTTACTTGCGCGAAATGCTGGCGAGCCGTGATTTCGAGCAGTCCAAGGCGAAACTGGCGCTGGCGCTCGGCAAGACCATCAATGGCGAGCCGGTGATTGCCGATATCGCCAAGATGCCGCACGTGCTCGTTGCCGGTACGACCGGGTCGGGCAAGTCGGTGGCGATCAACACCATGATCCTGTCGCTCGTCTATCGCATGACGCCGCAGGAATGCCGCCTGATCATGATCGATCCGAAGATGCTGGAACTTTCCGTCTATGACGGCATTCCGCATCTGCTCACGCCGGTTGTGACCGATCCGAAAAAGGCCGTGGTCGCGCTCAAATGGACCGTGCGCGAAATGGAAGACCGCTATCGCAAGATGTCGAAGGTTGGCGTGCGCAATATCGACGGTTTCAACCAGCGTGTCGGTCTGGCGCAGAAGAAGGGCGAACCGATTGCGCGCACTGTGCAGACCGGCTTCGACCGCAACACCGGCGAGGCGATCTACGAGACCGAAGAGCTGGATCTGGCGCCAATGCCATATATCGTGGTCATCATCGACGAGATGGCCGACCTGATGATGGTTGCGGGCAAGGATATCGAAGGCGCGGTGCAGCGTCTGGCGCAGATGGCGCGTGCCGCTGGCATCCATGTCATCATGGCCACGCAGCGTCCGTCGGTGGATGTCATTACCGGCACGATCAAGGCCAACTTCCCGACCCGTATTTCCTTCCAGGTGACGTCGAAGATCGACAGCCGCACCATTCTGGGCGAGCAGGGTGCTGAACAGCTGCTCGGTCAGGGCGATATGCTCTTCATGGCTGGCGGTGGTCGCATCCAGCGCGTGCACGGGCCTTTCGTCGGTGACGACGAGGTGGAACGCATCGTGCAGCATCTGAAGCTTCAGGGCGTGCCGGAATATCTCGATGCCATCACTGAGGATGAAGACGATGACGAGGGCGGCGGCGGTCCGTCTGGAACCTCCAATCTGGAGGATTCCGACGATCCTTATGATCAGGCGGTCGCCGTGGTGCTTCGTGACAAGAAGGCTTCCACTTCTTATATCCAGCGTCGTCTCGGCATCGGCTATAACCGGGCTGCGTCGATTATCGAGCGTATGGAAGAGGAAGGGATTGTGGGTCCCGCCAACCATGCCGGTAAGCGTGAGATTCTGGTGCCTACCGGTGACGATGAATTCTAAGCCAGGGTATTTCGGCTCTGGCGGCCTGCAAATGGCCTGGTTCTGTGCTTCCGGTGCTCATGTGTCATTTTTCGACGCATAATCTTGTCCGAAAAGTCTGCAACTTTTCGGGATTATGCTCGGAAGTACACTCCGCTCCGGTTCTCGAACCCCACCATTTTCGCCACGCCATAGCCAAAATCTCACCGATTCTATGGCGGCAGCACGCCACACTCGCGCCAAACTGGCGGCGTAGTTAAACAGAATGATGAAAAGAGAAAGTATGCCGATGATGTTTTCCCGTTTTTCAGCCTTTGTAAAAGCTGGCCGTCTTGCCGCCGTGCTGGGAATGGGAGCGCTTGGTCTTGGCGTCACGTCTCTGGTGCTGACGCCAGTTGCCGCGATGGCGCAGGGCGCGGGCGGCGCAGGCGCAGCGCAGCAGATCGCCGATCATTTTTCATCGGTGCGCACTATGACGGGCGAGTTCGTGCAGTTCGGCCCGAAGGGCGACCAGACCGGCGGTACTTTCTATATCGAGCGTCCCGGCAAGATCCGCTTCAACTACAACAACTCGCCTATCCGCGTGATCTCCGATGGCGAATCTGTCGTCATCAACAATCGCAAGCTGGATACGTGGGATCTCTATCCGCTTTCCAAGACGCCGCTCAAGCTGTTGCTGGCAGACCGCATCGACCTTGGCGGCGGTCGTCTGCAGAATGTGAAGCAGGAACCGGACATGACCACGCTGGTGCTCGGCGACAAGTCGATCTTCGGCGATTCGAAAATCACCATGATGTTCGATCCGAAGTCCTATGAGCTGAAGCAGTGGACCATCACCGATGCCCAGAAGCTCGACACCACGGTCATGATCTTCAACGTGCGCAGCGGTGTGCGTTTTACCGACGATATGTTCAAGATCGACTATCAGCGTATCGCCATGAAGCGCAAAGGCCAGTAAACGGCTTTCACAAAAAGGTCAGCAATTGTCACCTTGCTGCGGCAAGCTGTTTGCTTTTGCGGGATAAATGGTTAGGTTCGCGGCATCTTTTTCGTTGCTGCGAGTCCTTCCCCCATGGCTTTTTCTGTTGCTACCTGGAACATCAACTCCGTGCGCCTGCGCATGCCGCTGGTCGAGCAGTTTCTGCGCGACTACCAGCCCGATGTTCTGTGTCTTCAGGAAACCAAATGCCCGGACGATCAGTTTCCGTCGAAGGGTTTTCGCGCGCTTGGCTATGAGCATATCGCGATCAGCGGCCAGAAGGGCTATCACGGCGTTGCCACCATCTCGCGCCGTCCTTTGTCCGATGTCGAGAAAATCGGCTTTTGCGATATGGGCGATTGTCGCCATTTGAGCGCGGTGGTCGAAGCTGGAAGCAAGACGCTCCGCATCCATAATTTTTATGTGCCAGCGGGCGGTGACGAGCCGGACCCGGCAATCAATCCGAAGTTTGCCCATAAGCTTGGCTTTCTGGAAGAAATGCGGGCCATTGTGGCGGACCGGCAGGATGGGCTGTCGTCGATCCTGGTGGGCGATCTCAATATCGCGCCGCTGGAGAACGACGTCTGGTCGCATAAACAGCTCTTGAAGATCGTCAGCCATACGCCGATCGAGACCGAGACGCTGGAAGATTTGCGCGTCAAGGGCGGCTGGAGCGACCTCATGCGCCAGATCATTCCGTCGGACCAGAAAATTTATACCTGGTGGAGCTATCGCGCCAAGGATTGGGATGAATCCGACCGTGGCCGCAGGCTCGATCATGTCTGGGGTTCCGCCGATCTGGAGGCCCACATGAAGGACCTCCAGATATTGCGCGATGCGCGCGGCTGGGAACGACCGTCGGACCATGTCCCGGTTATTGCGACATTCGATCTGGATTGATCCGGTAACGGCCCCTATATAGGAAGCAGTCAAAGCAAGGAGATAAGAACGATGGATCATTCAGCACTGTATCGACCGACCAGTGTTTTCAATGTTTCCATGGTTCGCAATGACTGCTCTTCTGACACTTCAGGATGTTTCCTGCATCACGGCTGATGGCCGTACGCTTTTCGAATCCGTCAATTTCAGCGTAACCGAAGGTCGTATCGGCCTTGTCGGGCGCAACGGGGCGGGTAAATCCACGCTTCTCAACATCATGAGCGGTGCCTTGGCACCAACATCAGGCACTGTTGCGCGCAGCGGTAGGCTCGGTATTTTGCAACAGAACGTTCCCAATGACGGTGGGCAGACCCTGGCCGATCTGTTTGATCTGTCCGCAGCATTCGCCATGCTTTCGCGTATTGAAGCCGGGCAGGGTTCGGATAGCGACTTCGAACAAGCCGACTGGCTTCTGCCGCAGCGCTTTGTCGACGCCTTGCAGCGTTTCGGGCTGGTGCTTGAACCGCAGACACCCCTTGCAACTATCAGCGGCGGGCAGCGGACCCGCGCGGCATTGGCTGCGCTTCTGTTCCACCAGCCCGATCTCATCCTTCTCGATGAGCCGACTAACAATCTCGACCAAGATGGCCGTCAGGCGGTAGTGGAAATGCTGGCGGAGTGGCGCGGAGCAGCGATTGTCGTCAGCCATGATCGCACACTGTTGCGTAGGATGGATAGCATAGCCGAGCTTTCGCAAGGCGGCCTCCATCTTTACCGCGGCAACTGGGATTTTTATCACGGCAAAAAGCAGGAAGAGCGGGACAATGCAGCTCGCAATCTTCAGCTTGCCCAGCGCGAAATGAAGCAGGTTCAGCGCAAGGCGCAGGACGCAGCCGAACGTCAGGCGCGCGGCGATGCGCGAGGGCGCAATTCCCGATCCGATGCTGGCATGAGCAAACTGCTGCTCGATGCGCGTGAGGACCGGGCGCAGAAGACCGGCGGCAAAGGTAAGGTGCTTGCGGATCGCAATGCGGACAAGGCCGAGGCGCAACTGAGAGAAGCCGAGGCGCTGGTCGAAACTGTCAAGCCGATGCGTTTCAGCGTCGAGCGTCCGGCGTTGCCATCGGGGCGTGTTCTTCTGGAAATGGAGGATGTGTCGGGTGGACCGCGATCTGATAGGCCTGTCATCTGGAACTTTTCAATGAAGATTGTCGGACCAGAGCGCATCGCGATACGGGGTGCCAATGGCGCGGGCAAGACGTCGCTGCTGCGACTCGTCACGGGAGAATTGCTGCCGGTTACCGGGCGCGTGCAGTGTTTCGTGCCGATAGCCATGTTCGACCAGCAGATGAGCCTGATGGATCGCGAAGCCACGCTTTATGAGAACTTCCGCCGTCTCAATCCCGGTGCGAATGACAATGATGCGCGCGCAGCGCTGGCGCGTTTCTCATTTCGTGGTGAAGGCGCGAGCCGGTTAGCAGGAGAGCTGAGCGGTGGCGAATTGCTGCGCGCGGCCCTCGCTTGCGTTCTGGGTGGTACACAGAAGCCGGAATTGCTGATTTTGGATGAGCCAACCAATCACCTCGATCTCGATTCCATTGAGGCGCTGGAAGCTGCATTGAATGACTATGAAGGCGGCTTACTTGTTGTCAGCCACGATCAGGCGTTTCTCGACGCCGTCGGAATCGAGCGGGTGATTGATCTATCTGTCCAGTGAACTTTCAAATCTGTGTACACGATTTGCAGGCTGGCGGCCCTGTTCAATTCGACAGCAGATATTCTTACAAAATTTGGGGGATTTTGAAGTTGTGCTTCGGGCCAATCCGCCGAAAGCACTGAGGAGATGAAATAAGATTAGAGAAGCCCAAAGGTGCGGGCTTTGGCGACGGCCTGAACCTTGTTCACGGCAACAAGCTTTGTTAGCACGTTGCTAATATGGAAATTAACGGTACGAGTTGAGATGTTGAGTATTGCGCCGATGATTTCAGACGTTTTACCTTCACTAGCCCAGTGCAGGATTTCACGTTCGCGCGCAGTCAAGTTGACTTCAGAAACGCAGTTCATGGTCGGGACATCAAGATGTTCATACATCGACAGATGGAGCAGATTGGCCGAAATCTGCATCTGGCGGCGTAAGGTGGCTATTTCGCCCGAAGATAGGGGCGGCTCACTTCTAATAAAAGACAGCATGCCGAATACGCCTTGTGCGGCCCAGCAAGGCTGCGAAATGCCAACCTTGAAGCCAAAACTCTGTGCATCCGTCCAGATTTGAGGCGCATCCGCAAACAGCTTCGCCGACCATACCACTGGCTCTATGCTATTCAATGCCTTACGAACAAGCGGGTCTTCTTCCGCGTATTTCTTGGACGCATAGTGATCTGTCCATTCTTGCGGTAGTGAGCCGAAGCTAAGCCACTTCACAATGCCGTTGAGCAATGGAACGCGCATGACATAGGACACATGTGCGAACCCGCGCTGTCTGGCAAAGCTGTCTATGTGCTCCAAGAGCTGCCCAGCGTCATCAGCGGATTGCATTGATTCATAAATTTGTTCCCATTTCATTGCAGACACCCAATAAGAATGTTTTTGTTATGCTCATATGTGAACTTTAGTAAAGTTTGTATTTATCTTTACTCATTCAATACCACCATATTACTGATACTTTTACAAGTTTTTAATATTTTTTCGAACAATTTAAATTTTATTTTCTGATTATATTTATCATTAAACTAAATTAGTTATAACTCAATTTCTTAGATGTAATGGGGCATTAACCAATCCAACGAGTATCGCATAGCTTAATATATTGTACGCCCCTTCTGGGCCATTCAGATATTAGACAAAGTCGTTAAATAATTCGGAAGTTATTTTTAATCTGTAAAAAATGATATCCACGCGTTACTTAAGTATCATTCGATCTTCTAGATAATTCGAAATTGATGCGCTCAAGCACCAGGTGTGATGCTTGAGCGTTTTTGTCTTTTCGGCCTAATGCAGGACTCTGTTAATCAAAAGAATTCGCGGCCAGCCCCGCAAATCAATTTGGCTTCGTGTCGCCATATGCGAGGAGCCATGAATTTAGTCATGTCGGTTAAACCTGGAAGGGATCTAATGTGTTGAACTCAGCAGTTTCTAGTATATTAGACCAATTATCATCGATATAATAGTCTGCTTGCATAGTACTTCCTTCTTCATATCCATTTAACTGCTGGTACGTCAAATTGAATGAGACGTCTCTTTGATAGTCGCAATCCGCTTGTGTTACAGTTTTGCTTAATTGAATATTCTCACCAAAACTCCCGTCTTTATGATTGAGGTACACTATAAGATTTATAATTTTTCCTTTCTTCCAATGTATGGGATCGAAATCCACAAAAACTTCCAAACCATTCGCGATGTCTCCGGGACGAACGGTCAGCGTATCATGCAAGAGGTGTGGAGCTTTCAAAGATCGAGCCGGATCAGGAAGAGGCTGGTTCGACCGCACCTCGCCCGTTACCGGGGGAACGACAAAGACTGATCGATAGCCTTGGCCGTCAACACGCACGAGCATAAAGGAAAATTTATTGGAGTGACCCATATCAGTGTCAGGCACAATGTCGTTAAATGGAAACTCGACACCGGAAATAGCCGCCTGCATGTCGACTAGCTTGACAACCTCTCTGGGGGACGGGTTTGTGATTCCACTTTTAATCCAGAATACGACGCGATCATTCTTATGCTCCGGGCTCATTTCCGGGACGTATAATTTGAAATTGGGACGATCGATCGAATAATCTTCAGAAATGTCAAGTGTTGGAGGGGTGTAGGTGACATAACCAAGATTGTCTTCGAACCCGCTTTCGTCGAATGTATTGATAATGAAGTTTGATGTCTCGGTACCGATTGATGCATTGATATCAGGAAAAGCGCCCATCGAGCCCACAAACGCGCTAACGCCGCCGACCTTCAGAACGGCTCGGCCGTGTGGATCGGTTTGTGTGAAAATGTCAGTGCTAAGAGTACCAGGACGAACGTCTGTAGGCGCGTTGTCTTCCTTGAAAAACTTCAAAGATGTTGACATCGGCTGAGTCTTCCAACGAATCCATTCGCCAGGCTGAGGCACACCATTTTTGGTGTATGTGTATGTAAACGTTACGACCTGGCTGTCGTCGCTCGGATCGACCGGCGGCACCTTTGCGGGATCATGGACGGGCAAAGTGGCACCGGGAGGGTTGTGTGCATAGATCTTGTTGCTGACCAACTGCCCGTCGTAGATGTCTTTACCGCCGAAGTTTATCGAAAAAGGATAACCGATAATATTGGCATCCGGTACATCGACGGTAAAGTTGAGTAATCCGGCTGAAAGTGCGGTGACCATGACTGAGGCTTGACCATCTGGGCCGGTTTTATCCTGCTCATTGGAGGGAGAAACACCTGCTGGCAAATTCCACTTGAGGCTGTAGTGCGATAGTGGTGTGTTCTCATCGTTGGTCAGGCGCACGATGATTTCGATCGGTGTGCCGACAGGCCACGGCGCTCCCTGCGTCGGCTGGATGAGTGTCATGCTATTGTGAATGCTCCCACCGACAAAATCCAAACGTATGGACTTAGGAGGAGCTGAACCTTCTGGTGTGCTAACGGTCGCGATCATCGAGACAAGCGATGTGGGGTAACCCAAATCGGTCGAATAGTAGAACCAGAAGGCGGATTTGCCGTAAGGATCTGTGTTGACTGTCATCGGATACGCTAGGTGAGGTACAGGTGTGCCGTCCAGCAACTTGAAATCAATGTCCAAGGGGAAGGCTGGGACCGATAGGCCACTGCCATCGACATATGTTGCGATTAACGCCACCCTGGAATCGTATCGGATATCAGTCGTCGGAGGATTGATTGTTATGTTGTTTTGCTTTTCGCAGAAATTAAGTTGGATGGTTGTCGGAACGCAATTAGCAGCCTCGGAAATCGACAAGAACGTGGTGCGCGGGACGGTGGAAGTGACCCAAATCGTTGCGATGCCGTCACCATTTGTTTCGGGATTAAAATCGCTCACAGTGATTTCGTTGTTTTGAGCGACAATTAACTTCTGATTCCCCAATAGATTACCACCATAATCGCTCAGGGAAACTTGTACAGCTGTCGGTGTTCCGACCGGTAAAGGGTCGTCACTTACTGGCGAAACTTGAGTGATCTCATTCGCGGTCACCTTGTACGTACCCGTATAAGGCGCGCCGACAGAGGGCGTGATGGTGACATCGAAATTCTGCACTTTGCCCTGGGGTACGTCTAAGAAGAATACAGTACTTCCCGCCAAACCGTTAATATTCAGGCTTGTTGGGGTCGGTTGAAAATAGGCCTTGCCGCCCCCCTGCATAGAGGCTTCCCAAGCGATATCAAATCTACCGCTGGGGGCGCCACCGTTGGCGTCTTTAACAATCACCTCGAAGGGACAGCCCTTTGAGGCTTCGTAAATAGTGTCATCCGGCTGTGGTTTGACAGAAGTGAAACGTGGTCCACCGACCTTGAAAGTCGGGTAGTCGAATTTCAGGTCGACACCTTCCTCCGCGTCTTGCAAGCTGACTTTCAGAGTGAACGTTCCATCCGCTCCAAACGAAGCATGGGTGCATGTGATCGTGGAAACTGCAATCTGAACGTCGTTCATTGGGTTATCTTTGGGATCGATCTGTATCTGGATGCCGGGCGAAGCGTCTTTTACAGACCAGGCGATATGAGATTTCAGATTCACTCCAACGCTTCCGTACTGGTCCACGCAAATTGCCCTCAAGGGGTAAGTATAACCGGGCTCTAATACGGAACCGGCCGGTGGCCAGAAATTCATTACCCGATTAACTATCGGTATTCCGTCGTCGAAGTAACAATTTGATAAGGAGGAGGTGCCATCCGCCGTCAAAACGACATCGTACATCGTCTTCCAAGCTTCTACAAAACGTTGGTGAGCTGCGTAAACGCCATACATCTTGGCGGGTAATTGATCGGAATAAGAATTGGTACCACGGAACAAGATATCTATCGTATCGTCCGGCAACTGTTCTCCGGAGCCCGTTGCGTAGAGACCGACGATCATCACGTCTTCCCATAAATCTGTAAGGCTCACCGGGTCCTGGTTATTCTTATCGTCTCGGGGATAGATTATTTGCAGTATGTTCTTATCGCTTAAAGGCGGAGCAGCTCTCGGCGCACCAAACAGACATTCGAATTCGAGCTTTGAATCCGGCTCGTCCTCTGGCCACACAGCCAGACGGATGGTCGCGTTTGCGTATGGATCGGAAAGCGCGACCTGGATGGAATTGGTTCCATTGCCGTCGCGGTCGGTCGTCGTTGTCTGCCGGCTTAGTGTGGCTTCGCCCTCCACCAATTGCCAAACGAGACTCTTTCCCGCAAGTGGCGTGTGAAAGCGGTCCTTATAGGTGATGGCTAGATCGACAAATTCATTCGCCGGAAAAGCAAAACCATTCGCCGGTGTGCTGGCCATGCAATGCAGATTATTGTTGTTTTCAGTGAGAATGAACTGTCTCATCCTGATCTCCTGATTTTGAACAAACGGAAAAACTTGCCAGCTCCAGCCGAGCTGACAATTCAATGGGTGCAGTATGTGTTTTGGCTTTTTCCAGAATTGGGCTGCGTCTGTGCGCCTTGACGTCAATGACACTCCCTGTGCTGCAGTTGGCCACTTCGCACAGAGAAATCCAATTCAATCCGATTGGATTCTCTTTTATATGAACAGCATAACCCAAGGGCGCGTGCCGGAAGCTGATAGAACTGTGGCACAAGAGCAGGTGTGGTTCTCGACTTGCGGATAGCTGTTGCTATAGCCCGCCCCGCTGTTCCGCGGCAGGCCTCTCGCTGGAAAGCGCAATGTTACAATGCGCTTACTTTTTCTTAGGCGTCGGGGAGCCCGTGTTTATCTGGCCCTTGAATACCGATATGGGCTGGGCGACCTGTGCCGCACCGTCCATCAGCCAATAGTCGAGTTGAAATGTTCCCACTTGGTCCCCATACGCACAAAAGTCTTGCAGCTTGTCCCCGGAAATCGTGGCCACAATGGGGGTTTTTTTGTTATTGAAGTCTCCAGCCGCGAGCGCTCTCGTTTCAGCAACGAGTTTATCTGTTTTGGGGACAGGGCCGAAAGTGTTCGGCTGGAAGGCATTAATATATAGTTCAAAACGAACCGTGCTACCTACCTTCCAGGGGGCCGTCATTGTTTCCGGGGGGACGATCCAGAGATCCGTATCGATCGCAGCGGTTATCTGGCGCGCGTTGTGGTCCAGAGTGGCGATTTCAGGTAGAGTTCGATACAGGGGATTTTCTGGCGGATTGTATGGGCCTATGACTTCTACAGCAACAACTTTGAGAGAGAAACTATTCGCAGCCACGATGTCGTGATAGGTCATCATTCTGAATGTATTTGGGTTGCCGACGCCAAAACGCAGGTCTGTTTTTTTAACCTGAAAGCCTCCCTTTATGACCTCTTGCATCGGCAAAACGTAAAAAGCCGTCCCGTTGACCATAAGGGCCCCCAATGCTCGAGGGTATTTCTCATAGTCCGAATAAATAGATGACGACGCAGCAACAGTAATGTGATCTGACTAGTTTGAAACCGGAATGGCACCAGATTCGTTCGTATCGACCCAAAGTTCTCCCAAAGTTTCCGTACTGGGTGCCTTAGACATAAATCCGATATAGTCCGGCAAGCCAGTGGGCTGGGCATCGGGGTAGCCCTCGGGGTAAATATGGAGCTCGATAATGGCTTCGCTCCGACCAAAGAACGAAAACTTTAAAGAGCCTTGTGGATCAGATTTCATCCTGAAGCCCTTGTAGTTCGTAGTATCCGCCCAATCCACGGTATTGCCATCGTCAGCTACAACAAAGCAATCTTGTTCCGGCATGGCGACGATGACCCATAAAGATGCCGCCGTTCCACCCGATTTCGTTTCTAGTTCTATGTCGATAGAATTCGGGCCTTTCGCCGGGACGGCGTGAGGATCAGCAGCTGGTTCCACGAAATTTTTGGATATCGGTTTGACAGTAATCGTAGGTGTTGGGGTTACCATTGTAAGTTCCTTATTGGTTACAATACTCAGCAAGGATGAGGGTATATCGGGCGTCCAACAACTGGCGGGAGCGGCATATTATTTGTTGAAGTTACCAGTTGCGCGCTGGTGCGCGGCGGCGCCGCTGTGGTCGGACATTTGACACGCCTGGACTGACCGCCTGTATCTCCAGGATGTGCTCTGTTCATCAGGACGTGGACGAATGAAAGATAACGCCATTTCTATATATAAATTGGATCTATCGATACCAGATACTCAAGGAAGTAAGGTATTTCGATATGATCTAAAATTTAATTCAGAGGAAACTAATAATATTTATCACTAACTTACTAGATATCGAAAATTATATTTTTTTATTGATTTTTTATACATATGTGAGAGAAAAAGAAAAATTATATTTATTCGAGGTCTGTAATGTATAGAGCTACTATTATGAATTTGAAGAGTAATTCATCTAATTTAGTTATTAGCGGAATGCTTCGTTCGATCGTTGCGCTGTCGACGTTGGCCCTGTCAAGCTCATTGCTATTGTTGCCGACCACGACTGCTTATGCGCAAACGGTCGGCGGGAATGGGGGAGGGGACCAGAATGTCGATTCGATGCCAGGCGCGGGTGGTGGACCGGGCGATCCTGGAAGTGATGGGACTCAGCAAACAAAGCCTGGTATCCCGGGCACGGGCGGCGGCGGCGGTGGCGCAGGCAGCATGCCGGGCGGGCAGGGGTACCAAGGGAACCAACATGTCATGGCGGGTGGTGCCGGTGGTGCGGGCGGAGCGCATGACGAAGCGAACGGCCAAGGTGGTCAGACCTATAGTAGCCATCTTACAGGTGGTGCAGGGCTAAATGGCGATAATGGTACCGATGTGACGGATGACGGAACGTTGGTCGCCGGCAGCGGTGGCGGCGGCGGTGCCGGTGGTTATGCCTTGATCGTGACTGGTGGCGGCGTCGTTACGATCGGAAACCAGGCGCTCATTACCGGTGGTAAGGGCGGTGATGGCGGGAACGGTGGTATGGCTTTCGGTCAGAACCAGACTAGCGATGGTGGCCCAGGGTTTGGTGGCAGCGGCGGCGGCGGCGGTCTTGGCATCTGGATGAAGGTTCCCGGCATAACGACGAATAACCAAGCTCAGATCATTGGCGGGGCGGGGGGCAAGGGGGGGACCAGCCCCACGACCCCTGGAACCAAATATGGTGGGGTAGGCACGGGTAACGGCGGGGCTGGGGGTGCTGCCATTTATGGGGGCGGGGGGGGCGGGGCGCCCTCCCTCTACACATTCTCCAGCCTGCCGGGCGGGCTTCGGGTGGGGCAGTGGGGCGTCGCGGTGTTCAATATATAGATGCCCGTCGTTCTGTTTGCGTGCGGCCTTCTCATCATGATCCTTGCGCTTCGTATGCTCTTTTCCCGCGCGGCCGCTCCTTCGGTAGTCTGTTT
>NZ_JAELXQ010000030.1 GCF_016427605.1 Ochrobactrum sp. Q0168
ACCCGCCCAGCGCGCGGAATTCTGCGATCCACCACCATACCACAGGCGGTCGGTCAGCCCCTCGGCAAAAGGTCTTAAACGCGGAATTTGCGCACCAGCGGCATTGCCTGCTTCGGTCTCGTCAGAAAGCGGCTCTGAGCGGAGGGCCTTTGCCAGTTTTTCCGCGCGCGTGTAGCTGTAATCGGCAGTTGGCGCTGCATCGGCAAAATCCGCGATCAGATGCGCGAAAGGTGGCGCGCCGACCGAAACACCGACATTCAGTCTGCCATTTGACAGCAAATCCACCGTGGCCAGATCTTCGGCCAGCCGGAACGGGTTTTCATAGCCAAGCTGAATAACGGCAGTTCCAAGGCCGATGCGTTTCGTTCGCTGCGACGCGGCAGCGAGAAAAGTGGCAGCAGAGGAAATACCGCGCTCAAGATGGCGCTGGCGCACCCACGCGCTGTCGTATCCAAGTCGCTCTCCATGCTCGAAAAGCTGAAGCGTATCCTCCAACCCTCGCGCAGGATCATTCTCGTGATGACTGCCGGGAATGAGGAAGGCAAAATGTTCAATACGTGACAAGGGCATCGTTTGTTTCTCTTCTTACGCAGCGGTTTCGCGATAGCTTTGAAGCCGCGCGAGAATTTTTGCTTCCTGTACCGCCTTGCGCTCCTGCACGCGCTGGGTTGCCTCTTCAAATGAGGCCGAAGCGGGATAAAGCGGCGATGAAGCCGGCAGTCCCCGTTTGGCTCCGATGTGTTTTTCAAAGGGCAGCGAGCGATACTGCTGAACATCTAGAGATGTGTCGAACAGCGGCCGATAACCGAGCGCAAAATAGAGCGCGGTGGCCTCGGGCTGGCGAAAACCCGTGGACAGATAGGCACGCGTGTAACCCAAATCACCTGCGCTTTCTTCAAGCGCCAGAACAATGCGGCGTGCCAACCCCTGTCTGCGCAAATGCGATGCCGTCCAGATGCGCTTGAGCTCCACGGTTTCATCGTCGTGGCTCATATAGGCACCCCCGGCAATCGTTTCCCCGTCGCGCAGAAGCAGCAGAAAACCGCCCAGCGGCGGTGCAAATGCCTCTGTGGGATAGCGCAGAATTTCCGCGCGCGCGCCGCCAGGACGATCCAAATGAGCATAACGGCTGTCATATTCATGAACCAGCCCGTCGATGAGCGGTTGTGCGGCCAGATCCAGTGGGGAAGACTGGACAATAATATCAACCATGGAAACCTCCGCTGAAACAAAACCTTTACGACTTGCGCTGAGTGGAAGCAAAAAGCTGCCAACGAACAGTATCTCTCCTTAACGGTGCCTTTTTGCTCGCACGTTTGCACGGCATGAACGTTTAATGAGCGTGCAAATATTGGAAGATCGTTGCTCGATTAATATTCTATGAAAAACATAGATTACCTCCTAACACGCGCGCGTTGCTCGGTGCGGCTCCAACGATAAGCGCTGCTTGAAAGCACGAGGAAACTTCCATGACCAAAACACGCCCCCGCCGGCTGAAAACCCTGTTCGGCGCCAGCAATGTCGTTTCCGCAAACAATGATCAGGATAAGACCTTTGGGTTCAAGCGCGCGATAGAGCTGGCCAGAAAAGCTGAAGCCGAGAAGATCACCGGGCTCTTTACAGCCGACCTTCTCCAGCTTGATCCGGCAGGCCTTGCAGGCATCACCGGGACACAAGATCCGGTGGTCGCGCTTGCAGCGCTGGCACATGCAACATCCCACATCGGGCTTATTGCGACGGTCTCCACCACATTTCTGCATCCTTACAATCTCGCGCGCCAGATTGGTACGCTCGATCACTTGAGCGGTGGAAGAACGGGTTGGAATGCCGTAACCTCCTCCGTCGGCGAGGAAAATTTTGGTGGTGATTTGCCCGGCCCCGAAGAGCGCTATGAACGGGCTGCGGAATTTATTGAAATCGTCAACGCGCTCTATGATGCAAATGAGCGCGATGCGATTACCCGCAAGGCGTCGGGCGCTATCTCCGTCCATCCGGAAAAGTTTCACCGTATCAACTACAAGGGCAAGCATTTCAGCGTCCAGGGGCCATTGAATGTGCCACCTCTGCCGCAGGGCCGTCCGGTTCAGTTTCAGGCAGGTCAGTCCGATGCTGGCGTCACGGTTGGTGCGCGCTACGCCGAGGTTGTCTATACGTCACAGCCAAAGCTTGAAGATGCCGTAGCCTTTGCCACCGAACTGCGCCGTCGTGCAGCACAGTTTGGCCGCAACAACAATCTGCCATTTATCATGAACTCGTTTCATTCGGTGATTGGCTCTTCTGAAGCCGATGTCGCTCGCCGCGTGAAAGAAAAGCATGAGGCAATCGATTATGATCAGGGGCGTATCAAGCTTGCCGATATGCTCGGCGGACATATTGATCTGAACGATCTGTCGCTCGACAAACCGCTGCCGGAAAACCGGTTGCCGGAAGTCGCGAGCATTAACCGTCGCCGGGGTCGTGTAGAAGTCTTCCGCCGTTATGCGCGCGAAGGTCTGACCTTGCGTCAGTTAATCATTGAGGCACAGGAAACCGGCCACTGGTCCGTTGCAGGCACGCCGGAGCAACTCGTCGATGCGATTGAAGAACGCTTTCGTGCGGGTGCTGTTGACGTTCTCACGCTGCACGGCATTGGCAATCCGGATCAGGAAGATCTGCTTGTGAATGGTCTGATCCCGGAGCTGCGTCGCCGGTCGCTGATTGATACGGATTATATCGGTTCTGACTTCCGCGCAAATCTGGAACTGCCACCGATATCTGTTGGAACACCCTTTGAGGTCCGGAGCGCTTGAAATGGCAAAGCGTGACGGTTTTCTGCGTTTTGGTTTGTTCGTTTACCCGGTCGGCCATCATATAGCGGCATGGCGGCACCCGGATTCTGTTGCCAATGCTGGCATCAATTTTTCCTACTACCGCAACATAGCCTCGATGGCAGAAACGGCCAAATTCGATCTGCTGTTTCTTGCTGATGGTGCGGGAACCCGCGGCGACAATCTTGAAATTCTAAGCCGCACAGCCCACAGCTACGTAGCCCAGTTTGAGCCACTCACGCTTCTGTCAGCGCTGTCGGCTGTGACGACCCATATCGGTCTCATTGCAACGGCATCATCCAGCTTCAATGAGCCTTTTCACATTGCGCGGAAATTTGCTTCACTTGATCACTTAAGCGGCGGCCGCGCTGGCTATAACCTTGTGACGTCAGCCAGCGATTTCGAGGCGCGTAATTTCAATCTCGATCACCATTATGGACATGCCGACCGTTATGAACGGGCGGAAGAATTCGCGGATGTCGTAAAGGGGCTGTGGAACAGCTGGGAAGAAGGTGCCTTCCTTTACGACAAGGAAGAGGCACGTTTCTTTGACCCGACCAAGCGGCATGTGCTTGATCACAAGGGCAAGCATTTCTCGGTCCAGGGGCCGTTGAATGTGCCGCGTTCGCCGCAGGGACATCCGGTGACGGTGCAGGCCGGATCGTCAGCGGCTGGAAAGGAACTGGCTGCAAAAAGTGCGGATGTTGTTTTCACGGCTCAGCAGACGGTTGAGGAAGCTGCAGCATTCTATAAGGATGTCAAACAGCGCGCTGCCCGTTACGGCCGTGATGCGAACGATATCAAGATCATGCCTGGCATTTTTCCAGTTGTTGGCCGCACGAGGCAAGAGGCTCAGGACAAGTTTGACGAACTCCAAAACCTCATTCATCCCTCTGTGGGGCTCAATATTCTCTCTGCCGGCTGGTCTGGTCCCGATCTCTCGCAGTTTGACCTCGACGGTCCCGTGCCTGAACTGCCGGAAACCCAAGGCAGCAAAAGCAGACAGGAGCTTCTCTTTGAACTGGCCCGTCGCGAAAATCTAACCATTCGCGAGCTTTATCTGCGGGTTGCAGGTGCGCGCGGCCATCTGCAAATCGTCGGCACGGCAAGGGACGTGGCTGACGCACTCGAAGAACGGTTTGAAACCTATGGCGCAGATGGCTTCAATGTGATGCCGCCAATCTTTCCGGCAGGTCTGGAAGACTTTGTCGAGCTTGTTCTGCCGGAGCTACGTCGCCGCGGGCTTGCCCGCAGCGATTATGATGGCCCGACATTGCGGGACAATCTCGGTTTGAAAGTTCCCACACATCCCGCAACTTTGGTTCAAAGGTCAGACACCTCGGCTGGCATCCGAAAGGCTGTATGAAGGATGGGGCCGTGGAGTACGTTTAATGACTTTCCTCTCGCAGATGGCTCGCAAGAAACCCGAGATTGTCCTGTCCCCAGTAGGTCTGACCATCATAGATATAGGTCGGAAAACCGAAGACGCCCTTATCGATGGCCCGTTCCCGATCTGACTTCCACTTGGCCTGAACGTCGTGATCATTCTCACGCCCAACAAGGTAATCGCCGTTGAATCCGGATTCGTTCGCAACGGCACTACGGACTTCCGGTCTACCAATATCCTTGGCTTCCGACCAGAATGCGTGTTGAAACACCCGCGTCAGCTGTAGCCAGTTCTGGCCTTCAAGATAGGCTGCAATCACACTGAAGGAAGCAGGCGTAGGGTCACTTAAAGCTGGGCGGCCATCAATAAAAAGCGGCTTGCCACGAAACTTGGCCCAACGCTTCAGATCCTGCGTGCCGTAAGCGCGGCGTACTTCCGGTCGGTTGCGTGAGAAGATGCCGCCATTTTCCTCAATGACCGTGGCAAGATAGGGATTGATTTCGACCACATGCTGCTCTGCCAGTTCCTCGAGCGTATCAAGCCCAAGATATGACCAGGGCGAGCCGATGGAAAAGAAATAATCGATATTTTTTGACACGCTATGCCCCGTGATATTGGACGCATCCCGAAAAATGTGAAACGGTTTTGCGTCGGATAATGCGAGAAAGAGTTAGAGCACCGATCTGGTTCCATCGGACCACAAGGCGCTCCAACTGCACGGATAAGCTTATTTGAATTTCGGCAATCCGGGCGGATTGGTCTCCGAATGTTCCAGGGCTTCCTCCTTCAGATGCCAGCGGTCGAGAATGCGAGCATAGTCTCCGCTTGCGATCAGGCTGTTGGTGGCGATAGTCAGCGCGTTGGCAAGTCCACTGCCTTTGCGTGTTGTAATTGCCACATCCGAGCGATCCGGCCAGCCGGCACTCAGCGTACCGACACGTTTGATATTCTTGTCACGCGAGGCGATGAATACGAGCTGTGCATGGGGTTGCACAATCACATCCGCTCGACCCGATTGTAGAGCCAGAAGGCTGGCAGCCTCGTCATCGTAATATTGTAGTTCCAGCGGTTTCAGCCCCAGCTTTTCATTTTCTTCACTCCACTTGACAAGAATGCGCTCCTGATTGGTTCCGGCACCGACGATAATGCGGAGGCCCGCTGCATCCTTTGGTTCCTTGATAGACGTAACGCTACTGTCGGCTTTCACGAAGAAGCCATGCAGGCCCTGTCGGTAGGAAGAAAAGTCGAACTTTTCCTTGCGCTCTTCCGTGACACCAACATTGGATATCACGGCATCATACTTGCCTGAGGCGAGACCCAACGGCCAATCGATCCATGCGACGGGAACGCTTTCGAGTTCAAGCCCTAGGCTTTCAGCAATTGCGGACGCATAGTCCGCATCCGCACCCACAACAGTTTTGGCATCGGTGGCATAGGCCGCCAGCGGCGGACCGCCTGGTGCCACGGCAACGGTCAAATTGCCCGGCGTGACGAATTTGAAATCGGCTGGAATGGCCGCGATTGCTGCGGCATCTTTCTGCACATGAATGCGGCCAGGCTGTTCCGGTGACAGATCAAAATCTTCTTCCGAAAAGGCCGGAAGAGATGAAGCCCCTACCAATGCCCATGCAGCTATTAACAGAGCACTTGCTCTCATAAACTGTTCTCCATTTAAGTAACGTACCGATGGGCTGGCACATGCGTCCCCTCATGTGCCAACCCAACCCCTCACGATCCGCTTTTCGGCAATCCGGCAGGATTGGTCTTTGCCTCATCAACGGCTTCCGAACTTAAGCTCCAACGCTCGAGCACCTGGCCATATTTTCCATTCTTGATAAGTTCATTGAGCGAGAGCGTCAGTGCGTCCGCAAGACCGCTGCCCTTGCGCGTGGTGATTGCCACTTCCGCCGTCTGCGGCCAGCCGCCGCTCACCGTGCCGACAAGCTTGGTTTTGCCGTGCTGCGATGCGGCATAGGCCTGAACGGCATTGACGCTGAAGACTGCGTCCGCGCGACCGGATTCAAGCGCGAGGCTCTTGACCGCATCGTCGTCATAGTACTGCACTTCGATAGGCTTCAGACCAGCTTCGATATTCTTCTTGTCCCACTGCAGAAGGATGTTTTCCTGATTGGTGCCGGGATCGGTAATGATCTTCAGGCCCGCAATATCCTTTGGCTCTTTCAATGACGTGATAGCGCTGTCCGCCTTGACGTAAAACCCCAACTCATCCTTCCGATACGTTGAAAAGTCGAACTTTTCCTTGCGTTCTTCGGTCACAGTCACATTGGAAATCACGGCGTCGAACTTGCCAGATTCAAGCGAAAGTGGCCAGTCGGCCCAGGCGATCGGTACCAGCACAAGCTCGCGCCCCAAGGTATCAGAAACCAGCTGAATGAGATCGGGATCGAAGGCCACCACGGTCTTTGCATCCGTTGCGTAAGTGCTGATCGGAGGCACCCATGGATTGATGCCGACGACAAACTTACCATCCTGCACGAACTTGAAATCCTTGGGGACAGCATTGATGACGGCATCGCTTTTTTCCGTGCGCAGACGGTTTGGCTGCTCCGGGCTCAAATCGAGTGCTGCGGAAAAGGCCGGCGCGCTGAACAGTGTTGCTGCTGCCAGAAAACCGCTCAATATTGCGTTCTTGTAGTTACCTGATTTCATTGAAAGACTCCTGAGAATAATCTGAATTTGGGACAAACAATCCCCGTCGATTGCCCTCATCGGGCAATCGTGATTGTCGGGAATTGTGGTTTTAAACGGGCGTACTGGCGTCAGAGGACTTTTGCGAGAAACTCCCGGGTTCGGGGATGCGTTGCCGCATTGAAAAGCTGATCCGGTCTGCCGGTTTCGAGAATACGGCCCTCTTCCATGAAGACCACCGTATCCGCCACTTCACGCGCAAAGCCGATCTCATGGGTTACAATGACAAGTGTGGTGCCGGAACGCGCAAGCTCCTTGATCACATCCAGCACTTCGCCCACCAACTCCGGATCGAGCGCAGAAGTTGGTTCATCGAACAGGATGACTTTGGGATTGAGTGCCAGTGTGCGGGCGATGGCGACACGCTGCTGCTGACCACCCGAAAGCTGACGCGGATAGGCATCGATTTTTTCGCTGAGACCAACGCGCGCGAGCAAACGCTTGGCACCCACGGTCGCGGCTTCCCGGCTCAGGCCACGGACGATCATCGGTGCTTCGATGATGTTTTCAAGCACAGTCAGATGCGGGAAGAGATTGAAGTTCTGAAACACCATGCCGACATCGACGCGCTTTTTCAGAATGTCTTTTTCTTTCAACTCATAGAGGGCGTTGCCGCTCTGGCGGTAGCCCAGCAATTCGTCATCAATCGAGATAAAGCCATCATCGACACGTTCCAGATGATTGATGGATCGCAGCAATGTCGACTTGCCCGAACCCGATGGACCAAGGATCGCAGTCACACTGCCGGGCTTGATATGCAGACTGACATCGTCGAGAACGAGATTGTTGCCGAAGCGCTTCGATACACCGTGAATGTCCACCGCGCCGCGCCGCGTAGCGGTGAAACCACCGACAGCGAGTGTTTCGCTAATCCGCGCATCGCGTTCGCTTAATGCAACAGTCTCAGCCTTGGTCGATACCGGGGTTTCTGCTGGAAAGAAACGAGCGAAAAGACGTGTCAGAATAGCTGGTGGTGGATTGCGCAATGCGCCACGCGAGAAATGCCGTTCGATGTAATATTGCGCAATCGACAGCACCGTCATGATGATCAGATACCAGACGGTCGCGACCATCAGCAGAGGAATGACTTCGAGGTTGCGGCGGTAGATGACTTGCACCGTGTAGAAGAGCTCCGGCAGTGCGAGTACATAAACCATCGACGTTCCTTTAGCAAGACCGATGATCTCATTGAAGCCCGTCGGCAGGATGGTACGCATGGCCTGCGGAAGCACGATGCGGAAGGCTTGTCTGCGTCGCGGCAAGCCGAGAGCAGCAGCCGCTTCGAGCTGCCCCTGATCGACGGACAGAATACCGCCACGGATAATTTCGGAAGAGAACGCAGCCTGATTGAGACTCAACCCCAAAAGGGCGGCAGCAAACGGACTGAGGATCTGAACGGTTGGATATTCGGCAAAAGTGATATCCGTATATGGGACACCTACCCTGACAGTCTCATAGAGATAACCGAGATTGTTCAGAACGAGAAGCAACACGATCAGCGGAATGGAGCGCAACAGCCAGATATAGGCCCAAGAAAGACCGGAGAGCAGCGGCGAGCGCGAAACGCGAGCAAGCGCAAGCGCGGTTCCCAGCGCAAATCCAAGCACTGTTGCAAGGGCTGTTAGCCACAGCGTCCGCATCAAGCCAACGAGAACAGGCTCAGAGAAGAACCATTCTGCAAAGACTGGCCATCCCCATTTGGGATTGGTCAGAACCGATTGCAGCACGGCGATAATCAGGCCTGCGGCGATGATTGTACCAATGACACGCGCCGGGTAGCGCGCCGGAACGATGCGATAATGTTTGAAGTCGCCGGGACTTACACGAGAGCCTGTCTCTCTGTCCGTACCCGCAAAATCTGTAGCAATGGCCATGATCAACGCTGCTCCGAATTGCCATTCAACTTATGACTCACCGCAGACGCGTCGGTCATGTAAGTCACTCAATCTCAGTTTCGGAGATGAGGCATCGGGTTTCAAAACAAATAAGTCTATTTAATCTGGTTAGAGCGGATGTTTTTTCCATAACACCCACGCCAATACCCCAGCATTCGCTTAGCCAAACACTGTCTGTTTTGGTGCGATGTCGGCATGGTGAAAATCAACTTGTCCGATATTTTTCTCGAAAGGCAAAGTCCCGTAAATTTCGGGATCGGCCGAGACATCAAAAAGCGCCGTGTAGCCGTTTCTTAAGTAAAGCTCTTTGGCTTCCGGTTGCCTGAAACCAGTGGTCAAATAAACGCGGCTGTAGCCCTGACGGTGAGCCTGCGCTTCAAGCTCTTCAAGCACCTTTTTGGCCAGCCCCTGTCTGCGCAAATCGCTATGGGTCCAAATGCGCTTGAATTCGGCTGTCACATCGTCATAGCGCATGAATGCACCACCAGCGATTGTCTGGCCATCACGAAGCAGCAATAGGAAATTGCCGTGCGGAGGCGCAAAAGCTTCCGGTGGATATCTGTTCATTTCGGCGGCTGCACCCTCTTCATTGAAATAGGTGCCGTAACGCGTGTCATACTCAATCGTCAGCGCCTCGATCAATGGCACTGCACGAATATCGGTCGTCGAAGTGTAGAGAAATTCATCCGCCATGATGGGCCATCCATGTTGAAGAAATCGTGCAATCTCAGATCAGCGAGGCTTCAGTCAGTCGAACCCAAAACAGCGCGGCTGGAAGCAGGATTTCATCGTTGAAATTGTAATAGGGGCTATGCAAACCAGCACTGTCGCCATTGCCGACGAAGAAATACGTCCCCGGCTTCTGTTCGAGCATGAAGGCAAAGTCCTCGCTCGCCGTGCGCGGTCGAAAATCTTCGATAACGCTTTCGGTCGGGAAAGTGTCGAGCGCGACCTGTCGCGCAAATTCCGTCTCGGCTTTTGCGTTGATCAGCGCGGGAAAGCCCCATTGATAATTGACGTCGGCAACAGCACCAAAGCTTTCGGCCTGTGAACGCGCAATAGTTTCAATCCGTCCTCGCAATTCCTCGCGCACAATTTGCGAGAACGAGCGGATGGTAATGCCAAGATCGACATGAGCCGGAATGACATTCAATGCATCGCCACCATGAATGGAGGCCACTGTCACCACCCCCATGTCGAGCGGATCGAGATTGCGCGCGACCACCGTTTGCAAGGCCAGAACAATCGATGAAGCAACCACAACCGGATCGACCGACTTGTGTGGTTCCGCTCCGTGACCGCCGCGCCCGTTAACGCGGATTTTTGCCCGGTCCACCGATGCCATTGCCGGGCCGGTGACAAAGCCGAACCTTCCGGTGGGAACACCCGGCCAGTTATGCAGCCCATAGACGGCATCGCACGGAAAGCGCTCAAAGAGGCCGTCTTCAATCATGCGTCGGGCGCCTGCCCCAATCTCCTCCGCAGGCTGGAAAATCAGATGTAACGTGCCGGAAAAACGACCGGACTGAGCGAGATATCGGGCCGCTGCCAGCAGAATGGTCGTATGTCCGTCGTGGCCGCATGCGTGCATCGCACCCGAATTGCTGCTTGCGTAATCCAGGCCAGTTGCTTCGGTGATCGGCAGGGCGTCCATGTCCGCCCTGATGCCAATGGCCTTGCTGGATTTGCCACGCTTCAATGTACCGATAACGCCCGAACCACCAACGCCGGTTGTGACGTCATAGCCCCATTGACGGAGATAAGCCGCCACCAGCGCAGAGGTTCGTGTTTCCTGGAACGCCAGCTCCGGATGCGCATGAATGTCGCGACGCAAAACGATAAACTCGTCGATAAACGCGGCAAGCCCCGCCTCGATTTCCAGTTTCCGGTTCACGTCTGGCGACCGATGAATATTCATGCCGCACCCTTTCGGGAACTTCCGGCATCGTTGTTTTCAGCGGTCTTCGCATAACGGCTCTGCGGATGCACCAGCCCCAGATTTTCGCGCAGTGTATCGTGTTTCAGGCTGCTTTCGTGATATCCGCGCTTTTCCAGAATGGGCAGAACATGGGCAATGAAATCATCCAGCCCTTCGGCAATCACTGGGAAACCGAGGATGAAACCATCAGCCGCCTTCTGCTCTTTCCAAAGGACGATTTCGTCAGCAACCTTTTCTGCGGTGCCGATGAAGGACGTGCGTGGTGTGGCCACATTCAAGGCTACTTCACGCAGGCTCAGCTTGTTTGCAGCCGCGTCCCGCTTGATGCGATCCGTGGTCGAACGAAAGCTGTTTTTGCCGACATCGCCAAGATCGGGGAAAGGCGCATCGAGATCGTAGGCGGTGAAGTCATGGTGATCGAAGAAACGACCGAGATAGGAGAGCGCTTCGTTGACGCTGACGAGATTACGGATCGCCTGATATTTTTCTTCGGCTTCTGCATCCGTTCGCCCAACGATGGGGCCGATGCCAGGATAAATGCCGACATCGTCCTGCGAGCGCCCATGGGCAACCGCGCTGGCTTTGATCTGCGCATAAAATGTCTGGCTGTCCTTGATGGTGCCCGCATTGGTGAAGACGGCGTCCGCATGTTTGCCCGCAAGTCCTACACCCGCTTCGGAAGCACCGGCCTGAAAGATGACCGGCTGGCCCTGCGGCGAGCGCTGGATATTGAGCGGCCCTTCAACCGAAAAGAAGCGCCCTTGGTGGTCGAGCCGATGAAAACCTTCCGGCTTGTAGAACTGCCCGCTCTCGCGATCACGGATGAAGGCGTCTTCATCCCATGAATCCCAAAGACCTTTGGTTACTTCGAGATATTCATCGGCAATTTCATAACGCAGAGCGTGCTCTGGATGTGGCTTGCCATAGTTGCGGCCTGATCCTTCGAGCGGTGATGTCACCACATTCCAGCCCGCACGTCCGCCGGAGATGAGGTCAAGCGAAGCGAACTGCCGCGCAATCGTAAACGGATCGCTGTAGGAGGTCGAAACCGTGCCTGCGAGACCAATGCGTTTCGTGTTCGCTGCGAGCGCCGAAAGGACGGTCAAAGGCTCAAAGCGATTGAGAAAATGCGGAATAGAAATCTCGTTGATATAGAGCCCATCCGCGATGAACGCGAAGCTGATACCAGCCTCCTCGGACTTGCGTGCCGTATCAATGACAAATTGCAGGTTCACGCTGGCGTCCGCGGGCCCGGATGGATGTTTCCAGGAATTCATATGTCCGCCTGCACCCTGCAGCATCACACCGAATCTAATCTGCTTGGAACTCACTTCAAATTCTCCCTATAGCCAGTGGCCTTGGATCAGGCAGCGATTGCCAGCCGTTCGTCTGCGAGGCTTTCGATGGCAGCTAATCTCTGCTCATGTGAAACTGCGGGAAACTCGAGCACAAACTCTACCACCCCATATTGCTCTTGCAGCGCATCGAGCTTCTGCTTCACCTGCTTTGCAGAACCCGCGAGCACATTTGGGTGCTTTTCTTCAACCCGATAATTGGTCTCTCCAGCCTGTCGCGCAAACTCGGCGGCTGCTTCCTGTGTACCGACTGAGACCGATTGCCCCGAAGCCAGATAAACCTTGAAGATTTTGATTTTCGAGACCGCTGCATCAACCTCGTCCTGGCTCGCCGCAACCACTGCGCCAAGCGCCAGCACCGGCACCTTTCCAGCCACATTGCGATAGGCGTCGAAAGACTTCTGCAGATTGGCTGTGTCGCCGTTCAAATGACCGGCATAGACAAAATCCCAGCCGGAATGGGCTGCAAGCAAAGCGCTCTCAGGGCTTGCACCCAGCAGGAATTTTTCCGCAGACACCTGCGGTTTGGGCGTTGCTGCCAACCCTTCAAACGGCCCGGAAGCGATCCTGTCACCGCCGAGAAATGCGCTGAGCTGCTCAAGCTTGCTGTTGAAATCGAGCCGCTTTTCGCTGCCTGTTTCCTGCTGCAACGCCTTGGTTGATAAAGGAAGTCCGCCCGGCGCCTTGCCGACACCGAGATCAACGCGTCCGCGCCCAAGGGCCGCCAGAAGGTTGAAGTTTTCTGCAACTTTATAAGGGCTGTAATGCTGAAGCATCACGCCGCCAGAACCGATTCTGATCCGTTTTGTCGATGCAAGAAGGTAGGAAACAAGCACCTCGGGTGAAGGCCCGGCCAGCTCATTCGCGTGATGATGTTCCGCAACCCAGAACCGCTTGTAGCCCGCCTGTTCGGCTGCCTGGGCATAGGAAACGGTATTCGCAAGAGCGGTTTCAGCATTAACTGCTTGTGCTACCGGGCTCTTGTCGAGAAGGCTTAACTGATAGGGCATCGGCACATCCACTTTCGCTGAGCATCGCATTGGGGCGGAGCCTTCCGCGCAGCACGCACGAATATGAACCGGCCACTTATAGTTTCTCGGCTTCGGGACGAAATCTCAAAGATCAGGCGACTGAAATCTGCTACATTCCGGCAAATTTATTCTGTGGCGCCGATCCATGTTGAAACGGCCTGCTTCGCCGTTTGCTTCTGCCTGTATGACAAGCAGTTATCAAAGAAGGCAGCACGCTGGGGACAAATCTTCCGGCACCGATGCCATCTGCAAGGGTGTCTTCGCGTTCTCAAAACGGGTGTATCGCCAGAGAAATCTGGTCAAGCGCTTCTTTAATCGCATCAAACACTATCGTGGTATCCCCCCACGCGTTACGATAAAAATCCTGCCAATTTGCTCGCTGCAATCAAACTCATCGCATTATGCATCTGGTGTATCACTTTATGAGCCTAGGCCGCAGGCAAATAACTGGAAGCCTCATATGAATTAGACGGAAGTCGCACATTGATATGGCAGATTTTTGATAGTCTACAACCGCTTCTTCCGATCAAAGTGACGGCAGGTTTCTGAACCATCCCGCGATTTTGACGACAGATCTGATCCCATGAATCGTCGCACGGCGGAACGATCGGAAAAATTGATGCGCCTGTCCACACCGATGATCGCCTGGTGCCAGATGACGTTGATTGCCGGTCAGCAACAGGAACTGCCGCTGCCAATCCGGTGTTGGATTGGCAGCGGCTTTGTCGCAGTTCGAAACGAGATGGCGTGGGATTCTGCGCGATTTACGGCAACCCTGTTACCATTT
>NZ_JAELXQ010000031.1 GCF_016427605.1 Ochrobactrum sp. Q0168
AAAATCAATACAAAAGCCCCGCATCAAAATGCGGGGCTTTTGGCGTTTAAGCGCCGCCAATAAAGTGGGCGTCGAAGGGACACGTATTCAAAAACTCGTGCCACCTAGCAGATTGTCGAAACCTCCATGGGCGCTACATCGGCGTTAGCTCAACAGAAGGCATTTTGTGACTTCTTGCTCGAGACCATCATGAAGACAGGCAGTCCCACATAAAGAAGCAATTGTTTTGCGTATATAGAATAACATTGCTTTCATTGTTCGATTTCAGTGATAGCCAGTTCACGAGAATGAAATAGACGACATTTACCTGCCCCGATAGAAAGCGGCATAGTGTTTGGCGCGCCGGAGGAGCGGCGCAATAGACGCCGGATTTGGGAAAATAGCAGGAATAACATGCCGATCTATGAGCTGGCTGCCGCTGGCGCAGCAACTTGCTGGGCACTGACGGGCCTCATCTCCGCCTGGCCAGCCGGTCATCTGGGCGCGCTTGCCTTCAATCGCGTGCGCCAAGTATTCGTGACGAGCCTGCTTGCCATCTATGTCATCGCGACTGGAAAATGGCAGCAGCTGAGCGGCGATGTTGTCTTGCCCCTGATGCTTTCCGGTTTTATCGGCATTTTTCTGGGCGATACTCTGCTCTTCATCACACTGAACAGGCTCGGACCGCGCCGCTCTGGAATTCTGTTCGCCATGAACGCACCAATGACCGCATTGCTGGGCTGGCTGGTGCTGGGTGAAACCCTGTCCCTGACCGCCGTGCTCGGCATTATTATCACGGTTTTGGGTGTTTCGCTGGCGATTTTCTTCGGCAAGCGCGCAACGCAGCTGCATCCATGGGAAACGATCAAGGGATCGCTATGGGTCGGTATAGGCCTCGGGCTTCTGTCGGCGCTCGGTCAGGCCATTGGCTCGATCATTGCGCGCCCGGTGATGGAAACGGGCATAGACCCGTTTGTCGGATCCATGTTGCGGGTGGGCACTGCCGCCATATGTCTGTCGATTTTGATGCAGTTGCCCTTCGCCGCCGTCAAGCCGCGCAATCCGCTGAACTGGCGGGTAGGAGCGATAACCGCGCTGACTGGTTTTCTGTCGCTCGGCATCGGCATGACCTTGCTGCTTTTTGCCTTGTCGGGCGGCAAGGCGGGCATCGTCTCGACCATATCGGCGACAACGCCGGTCATCATCTTGCCGCTGCTCTGGCTCAGGACGGGCGAGCGCCCAGCCGCGGGCGCGTGGCTTGGCGCGGTTTTTGCCGTCGTCGGCATGGCGCTCATCTTTATGCGTTGAGACGTTGTCCGCCTTTTAAGGCCGCTCCGCCTTGCTGCGCGCCATCCAGCGTTCACGGAAAGCGCGGCGACGCGAACGCCAACGTGGGCGCGGAAGCGGCTGGCCGGATGCTTTGCTGCGCATCGCTGGCGGTGGCGAGATCAGGCGGATAATGAACAGAATGCAGACACCGATGGTGAACAGCCAGAAGATTTCGTCAGTCAGATCGTTGATCATAGTCTCGTTCCAGCGGTTCGTCCGGCACTCAAGAACCCGAATATACGGCGTCGCGTTATAGCTTTTAAAAAGAAAGATAGAGCACCGACCCAACTGAATCGGATCGGTGCTCTTCAGTAAAATAGATAGCTTCTGGCGAAACTAAGTCCAAGTCACGTTCGTGTGCTTATTTGTAAAGCTGGCTATTGTGTCACGACCTTCGGCTTCAGGCGCAGGATAAGCGGCACAAGCACCAGTGCGACAACCGGGAAAACCAGCCAGTTGATGGTTTCCCAGCCGGAAGCGTGCAGCAAGGACCCCGCAAAGAACGACGCGCAGGCCACCGTGCCGAACATGATGAAATCATTGGCGCCCTGCGCCTTGCCGCGCTCGGCGGGCGTGTGGCAGTCGGTGATCATTGCGGTTGCGCCGATGAAGCCAAAATTCCAGCCGATGCCAAGCAGGATCAACGCCATCCAGAAATGGCCGACATCGAACCCGCCCAGTGCAACGGCTGCCGCCCCGGCAATCAGGACGAGGCCGAGCGCGGTGATCTTTTCCTTGCCGTAACGGGCGATCAGCTTGCCGGTGAAAAAGCTTGGTCCGAACATGGCGAGCACATGCCATTGAATGCCAAGCGCTGCATGATCCACCGAATGGCCATGACCGACCATGGCGATCGGTGCAGCCGTCATCACGAATGTCATCAGGGCGTAGGAGCAGACACCAGCCGCGACAGACAGGATGAAGCGCGGCATTTTCAGAATTTCGATCAGGGGTCTTCCGGTGTCATTGCTGGCATTGGCCGCTTTGACAGCCTTGGGTGCGCGCAGCAGGGACAAGACCGGCAAGGCGATGAGGCCGAGCACTGCCTGGCTGAGGAAACTACCGGCGAACATGGCGTCGGGTATCGTGTCGCGCGTCCAGATCACCAGCTGCGGCCCGACGATTGCGGCGATGAGCCCGCCGACCATCACATAGGAAATGGCCTTGGCCTTCATGTCGCCGCTGGCGGCGTCTGCGGCGGCGAAGCGATAGCTCTGCACATAGGCGGCATAGAGACCCGCCGTCAGCGTGCCAAGGCAGAAGATCAGGAATGAGGCGGAGAAGATGCCCGCGGCTGCGACAAGCCCCGCCGCCGCGCCGACAAGCGCGCCAATCATATAGGCATTGCGTCGTCCGAGCTGCCGCATCAAAAACGCGGCAGGTAATGTGCCGAGTGCCAGTCCCAGATTGAACAGGCTGACAGGCAGGGTGACGAGGGCTGGATCGGACGACAATTTCTGCCCGACAAGGCCGCCAAGCGAGATGACGATAGGCGGGCTCGACGCGCCGAGCGCCTGCGCCATCGTCAGGATAAGAATATTGCGGCGAACGGGCGAATTGTCGGTCATTTTTCCCTCATAAAAGACGCCGGAAAATAGCGTCATAATTGCCCGCAGAATAGAGGAAAAATATTCCAGTCCGATCATGATGACATCACGCTGCCGGATGCCCGGTGCCTACTGTCTGTGCACGACGGAAGTACCGCCATGGAAGTTTCCTTCTTTGGCCGTTATGGTACCGAAAACTTCTATGGAGGAAGCCGTTGGAGATTTTCATTTTCGGCAGTGTGAATGTGGATGTCAGTGCGCGAATGGCGGCGCTGCCGCGTCCCGGGCAGACGGTGAATGCATCGGGGTATGGCATCGGTCTCGGCGGTAAGGGCGCCAATCAGGCTGTGGCTGTCGCCAAGCTTGGCGGCGATGTGCGCTTCGTCGGCGCGGTCGGCAATGACGCCTTCGGTGACCTCGCCGTCAAGCAGATGCAGGAATTTGGCCTCAATACGGATGGCGTGCGTATCACGAATGGCGTCGATACGGGCATGGCGATCATTCAGGTCGATGAGGCGGGCCAGAACACGATTGCGGTTTGCGCGGGCGCCAATGCGCATTGGTCGGCAGCCGATATCGACGCCTATGCTGCCGATATTGCCAAAGCGAAGATCACCCTTTTACAGCGCGAAGTTCCGCATGAAGTCAATCTGGCGGTTGCGAAAGCCGTGCGGGCTTCAAGCGGGCAGGTGCTGTTCGACCCGGCTCCGGTTGGAGATGCCAGCCGCATGGCGGACCTGATCGCGCTTTGCGACATCATTTCACCGAACGAGACAGAAGCTGCTGAAATCACCGGCATCGAGCCGACCGATCTGGCCTCGGCGGAAGCGGCAGGCCGCAATCTTCTGGAACGCGGCCCCAAGACCGTTATTCTCAAGCTCGGCAGTCGTGGGGCGCTGCTGGTCACGGCGGATGAGGTTCGACATTTCGAGCCGTTCAAGGTCAAGGTCGTGGATACGGTCGCGGCTGGCGATAGTTTCAATGGCGGTTTCGCGGTCGCCTATGCGGCAGGAAAGTCGCTGCATGATTGTGTGCGGTTTGCGTCCGCCTCAGGCGCAATAGCAGTCACCCGGGCAGGTGCTGGTGCGGCAGCGCCGACCGCGCACGAAGTGGAAGCACTGATCGCCAGCGCCTGAGTTTCCGTCGTCCAACAGAAAGCCGCGCTGGTTGGACCAGCGCGGCTTTTTTCAATCAGAGCGTTGCCAGACGTTCCGTCAGAAGCGCGAAGAAACCATCCGCATCGACATCCTTGATGAAGAGCGCGTTCTTCGGGCGGTCGGTCACTTCCCACCAATCGACGACAGTTTCGCCAATCGTCAGTTCCGAATTGATCTCGATTTCAACATTGCAGTGGCGACCGGAATAAAGCTCCGGCTTCAACAGATAGGCGATCACGTTCGGATCATGCAGCGGGCCGCCATCGGTGCCGTATTTCGCTTCGTCATAGCGCTCGAAGAATTCGAGCCATGCCGCGACCACTTCGCCGACATGGGTGCCGAGACCGCGAATGGCGGCAATGCGCTTTTCGGTGGTCAGCACCTTGTGCGTGACATCGAGCGGCAGCATGGTGATCTGGATGCCGGATTTGAACACAACCGCTGCGGCATGCGGATCGACATAGATGTTGAATTCAGCTGAAGGCGTGATGTTGCCGCCCTCGAAATAGCCGCCGCCCATCAATACGATTTCCTTGACGCGCTCGGCGATCTTCGGTTCGCGGATCAGTGCGGAGGCGATGTTGGTCAGCGGTCCAAGCGGGCAAAGCGTGACGGTGCCCGGCTCCTCTTTCATCAGCGTTTCGATGATGAAATCAACGCCGTGCTGCGCCTGCAGCGGCATGGTCGGCTTGGGCAGGTCATAGCCGTCGAGGCCGGTCTTGCCATGCACGTTTTCAGCCGTCACGAGCGGGCGCACCAACGGGCGGATGGAACCCGCAAACACCTTGGTGTCCGGCTTTTTCGCCACTTCGCAGATGGTACGCGCATTGATTTCCGTGCGCGCCAGCGGGCCGTTGCCCGCAACGGCGGTAATGCCGAGAATGTCCAGTTCCGGGCTTGCCAAGGCCAGCAGAATGGCGACGGCATCGTCCTGACCGGGATCGGTATCGATAATGATTTTACGGGCCATGATAGGGTTCCTAATAGGGGATTTAAAGAGCGTTGCGCGCCGCATCGACTGTCTGGTCGACAAGCGCTTCGAAAGAGATTTTCGCCGGGCGGCGCATATAGGTGACGATGTCGTCGGCCAGCAGCGGCTTCGACCAGCGTTCGGCGATGATACCGGAGCCGTGCTGGATGGCGATCATGCTCAGGATCTGGGCGGCATTGCAGTCAACGTCGTGCCCGATGCCGCAGACGATTTCGAGCGTGCGGTCGAAATCGCCTTCACCAAACCACAAGGCGATGACCTGCGCCGCCGCATTCGGATAGACGTGGATCCAGTTATATTCGGCATATTCCGCATCGCATTTCGCCCATGCATCCTGCCAACTGGCTGCGGAATGGCAGGCATCGAGCGCGAAGGCCAGAACCGCAGCATATTCCGTGTCAGTTGAAAACAGCGCAATCGTTGAGACGAGCAGTTCGCGCGTGTCCTTTACCGCAAAAGCGCGCGCCGCCATGACGGCGTTGAACACCTCACCCAGAATGCCGTTACCGGCATGGGAAATCTCCGCATCCATCCAGGCAAGGCGGGCGGCTTCGCGGGCGCGACCGGGCACGACCATGCCGCAAATGGTGCCGCGCATCTGCGCGCCGATCCATTCATCGAACGGATTGTCGGATGTGCCGGTTTCCGGCGGCGTCAGGCCGCGGCGCATATTGGAAAGCGCGATGGCCTCTGCCGACCAGCCAAGCGGGATCAATGAAGTCCAGCGTTCGGCAATATCGCGGCTGGTGACGGCGGAACCCTTGTCGCCAAAGGCTTCCAGAAAGGCGATCTCAAAGGTGATATCGTCATTATAGGTGTTGGGCTCGCGCACATAATCGCGGATCGGGCCGAACACCGCCATGATGTTTTCAGCCGTATAGCCTTCAAGTGCGGTTCCAGCTGCCGCGCCCACCAGCTGCGCCATCCATGCGGCTGCGGTGCGGTCGCGAAAATCGTCGGAATGGACAGCGTAGGGCACATCATCCGGCCATTGCACCGCAGCGTCGAACTGCTCCCACGACGCATATCGCACCGTCTTCTGCGAGATATGGTTCGGGTCAGGCGTTGCTGCCCGCATCAGCACGCGCAGGCGCATATCGATGCGGTAAAGCGTTTCGAAGTCGCCGCGCTCAAGTGCTGCCAGCCCGTCGCTGAGAAGCTCCGCATAAGGCTCCAGCACATAGCCCTTGTTTTCGAGTGACTGCAGCGCGCCTGCCATTAGGCATTCAGGTGCTGCCGATCCGGGTACATTGCTTTTCCAGAACATGGCCATACGATCGTCCTGCGCCTTCATGACGGAGCTTGCATCCCATGTCTGTTCTTCCGCCGTGCGCACCACGGGTTTGGTGTCGCGCAGCAGATCGCGGGTCAGTTCCCAAGCCTTCATGTTCTTCTCATTTTCATGCATGTCAGGAGTTCTTTAATTGCCGTGCGCGCCGCTGCTTGCGGGCGGCATGGATCGTCAGCACGACGACCGGAACGAGATAGGGGATCATCTGCATCAGTTCGAACGGTAGTCCGAGACTTTGCAGCGTGATGGCGAGCGATTCCGCAGCAGCCAGCACAAGGCTTGCGGCAAGCGTGCCCCAGGCTGTTCCCTGTCCCATCACTTCGGCTGCAATCGCGATAAAGCCGCGACCGGCGGTCATGTTCTGGGCAAACCAGGTGACATAGCCAAGCGAGAGATAGGCACCCGCCGCACCGCCGAAGATGCCGGAAAGCACCAGCGCTTGCATCTGCACGCGCCCAACATGAATGCCCGCCGCCCGCGCCGATTTGGGATCGACCCCGGTGGCGCGCAGATGCAGGCCGAAGCGGGTGCGCATCATCAAAAGGCTGACCGCCGGGACGGCCAGAAGGGCTGCGAAGGTCAGCACATGGATATTGCCGATGAAAGGCACCGGCAGGCTAGGCAGCGTGCCGCTTTTCAACGCGCCGGACATGCCCTTGTCGCCGGTGGCGAGATAAAGGCCGAGCGTGGTTGCCGCCGCCGCCGCGATATTGAGCGCAATGCCGGTCATGATGAGGTCGGTGCCGAGACGGTTGACCGAAACCGACATGATCCAGCCGAGAAGCGCGCCAGCAATCAGCGCGGCCAGAAGGCCGATGGCGGGGCTTCCCGTTGCGGCACTGGACAGCACGGCGATGAGCGCCGCAACAAGCATCATGCCTTCCATGCCGATGTTGAGAACACCGGCGCGGTCGGAAATCATCACGCCAAGCGCTGCCAGCAGAAGCGGGGTTGCCACACGCAGGATCGTGCCGATGAAGGACGGATCGAGAATTTGGGCGAGAACTGTGCTCATGCGTGTTCTCCAATCTGTCGTTCTTGGGCCTGCCCGTCTTTGCGATTACGCAAATTGCGGATCAGGCGCAGCACGGTCGGGTGATTGTGGATGACGCTTGCGGTCGAGCCCACCATGATAGCCGCTGTCACGAGCCCCACCACTTCGGTCGGAATATTCATTGCGGGCGAGAAGATCGCCGCCGACCTGAACGAAACCGAGGAAGAGGGCCGCCGGAATCAGCAGGAAGGGATTTTCGCGCGCCAGAATGGCGACGACAAGACCGGTCCAGCCATAGCCCGGCAGATCAAGCCACGAAAAGCGCGCATGAAGCCCCAGCACTTCAAGCGCACCTGCCATGCCCGCCACTAGACCGCCGACGATCTGCGCCCGCATGATGATGCCTTTCAGCGGCAGGCCGAGATGGTTGGCAAAACCGGGGCTGGAGCCCGCAATACGGATATCGAGACCGGAGCGCGTCCAGTAGAGCCAGATACCACCAGCGATACAGGCGAGAATGGCGATGATCGAGCCGCTATTGAGGCGCGTGCCCGCCAGAAGCCGGTCAAGCTTCGCCTCGGGCGGAATTTTCAACGACATCATGCCGCCCGCCGCCGGATCGCGGATGACGTAATTGAGCACGAACAGGCCGAGAAACAGGAAGGCATAGTTCAGAACCAGCGATGTCACCATTTCCGATGCGCCGAAGCGCAGGCGCAGTGCCGCCGGAATGGTGCAGGCAAAGCTGCCCGCAACCGCGCCGCACAGAATGGCGACAGGCAGCGAGAACCAGCCGAGCGACGGGATCAGCACGGCGCCGGTAACCGCGCCGAGTGCGCCCAGAAAGAAACCGCTTTCCGCACCGAGATTGAACAGGCCGGAGCGGAACATGATGGTGATGGCAAGGCCGGTCAGCATGATCGGCGTTGCCGCTTCCACCATATTGCCCATATGGCGAATGCTGCCGAAGGGGCCGAGGAAGAACGTCTTCAGGATCGCCACCGGGTCGTCCTGCATCAGCGCCAGCGGCACCAGCAGCACAGCCATGATGACGGCGATGACCAGCACGGTCAGGAAGAAGGGAACGAGGGAAGCCAGAAATCTATGCATCAGCCAGCCACCTTGGTTCCGAGCATGTAGGGGCCGAGCGTCGCAGGCGTGATGTCGGGCCCGTTTTCCAGATGGGCGACGATGCGCCCGTTGAAGAGCACGACAACCCGGTCGCTGAGGCGCAGCAATTCGTCGAGATCGGCGCTGACCAGCAGCACCGCGCAGCCGCCTTGCGCCACTTCATCGATGCGGCGATGCAGGAAAGCCGCCGCCGAAACGTCGATGCCGCGCGTCGGCTGATCGGCGATGAGAAATTTCGGATTGGTTGCCAGTTCGCGCGCCGCAATCAGCTTTTGCGCATTGCCGCCGGAAAGCGAATCGAGCCGCTCTGTGATTGCGCCAGCGCGCACCGAATAGCGCTTGATCATGTCCTGCACGCGCGTCTTGATCGCGTTCCAGCGCAGGAAAGGACCTCTATCGGTATCGGGATTGCGGTCGGTTCCGGCGATTGCATTTTCCGCCAGAGACAGGCCCGGCGCGCCGCCTTGCGAAAAACGGTCGGCGGGAAGGTAGGCAAGGCCCTTTTTGCGCCAGCTTGCGGTATCGGCGCGCAGCATATCCGCGTCGTTCAGGCTGATAGTGCCGTTTGCAGCTTCCGCCAGACCGGACAGGACAGAGACGAGGCCGCGCTGGCCGCTGCCATCCACACCCGCAACGCCGACGATTTCGCCTGCGCCAATGGTGAGGCTGATATCGTTGATGCGGTCGGCTGGATCGGGCGCTTTGGTCGTCACGCCGCTCATGGCGAGGACCGTTCTGGTCGGGCCGGTCTTGTGGGCGCGTTTTGGGATGTCGACCGCATGGCCCATGACCATCTGCATGATGGCGTCGTCCGGCACGTCGGCAAGCTTTTCCGTACCGGTAACGGCACCGGCGCGCAGCACGGTGACGCTTTCAGCCAGCTCGCGCACTTCGTTCAGCTTGTGTGAAATGAAAAGAATGGTGATGCCGTCGTCGCGCAGGCTTTTCAGCCGTCGCATCAGTTCCTCGATCTCCGGCGGAGAGAGAACGGCGGTCGGCTCGTCGAGGATCAGCAATCGGGTGCGGCGCGCCAGCGCCTTCAGGATTTCGACCTTCTGTTGTGCAGCCACGGACAGCGCGCCCGTGATCGCATCCGGGTCGGCATGCAGATCATATTGCTGCATCAGGTCATCGACCATTTTGCGTGCGGCAACGCGGTCGATCAGTCCGGCCTTCACCGGCTCATGACCGAGAATAATGTTTTCCGTCACGGTCAGTGTCGGCACCAGCGAGAAATGCTGATGCACCATGCCGATGCCTTGTGCCGCGGCGTCTTCCGGCGACCAGGACGCGATATGCTGGCCATCGATGACGATTTCTCCCGCCGTGGCATTCTCGATGCCGAACAGGATTTTCATGAGCGTCGATTTGCCCGCGCCGTTTTCGCCGCAAATGGCATGGATCGATCCGGCGCGGATCGAAAACGACACGTCGCGGAGCGCGACCGTGCCGTTCGGATAGACCTTGCTCACATCGCGGAAGGCGACGATTGCATCGCCGCCTTCATGTTTTTCAGCTGAGTTTGACACGATCAAGGGCGAACCTTGTTGCGCATCGCATTGAGATCTTCGGTGCTGAGGCCAAAACCGGTCGGAACCGTGATCTTGCCTTCGGAAATCTCGTCGGAAGCCTTCTTGATGGCATCCTTGGTTTCCTGGCTGGCCATGGTGGCCATGTTGCCGTCCGTCACGATGCCGACCGCACCTTCCTTCAGGCCGAGCGCTTCCGCCTTGCCGAAGGGCAGGTCGCCCGCCTTGAAGCGGTCATAGGCCTGCAAAAGGCTGACATCGACATTCTTGAGAACGGAGCTGACAACCTGCTTGGCGATGGCCGGGTCGCTGTCCTTGAAGATCGCTTCCTGATCGGAATCGACGCCGAGAACATATTTGCCGGTTTCCTTGGCAGCCGAAAGCTGGCCGAGGCCGGTCTGCGACGCGACCACAAAGCCGAGCGCCACGTTGGAGCGATATTGTGCGAGGCCAAGTTCCTTGCCCTTGGCGGCATCCATGAAGGAACCGGCATAGGAAATGGCGATCTTCACATCCGGCGTGATCGCCTGCGCACCGGCGATGTAGCCTGCGAGGAAGTCGTTGATGACCGGAATATCCATGCCGCCGAGGAAGCCCAGATTCTTGCCCGTATCGCCGAGCTTGCCGTCCTTCAGCAGCGAAGCCGCCAGCATACCGCCGAGATAGGAGCCTTCATTCTGCTTGTACTGGATGGAATAAACATTGTCGTAGCCGCCTTCCTCATAAGGAACGCTGGCATCGTAAAGCACGTATTTCTTGTCCGGATATTGCTTGGCGACAGAACCGACGGTTTCCGACATCTGGTAGGTGCCGCCGATGATCAGGTCCCAGTCCTGTTCGGACGCATCGAGGAAGACCGGCTCCCACTTGGTCGGATCGTCGCCGATTTCGAGAATCTTGGTCTCGACCTCGTCGCCATATTTGTCCTTGATCATCTTCATGCCCTTGGCGGCGGAATCGAAGAACGATTTGTCGCCGAGCGCGCCATTGATGATGAGCAGGATTTTGTCCTTGGCTTCCGCCGCCGTGGCGAAAGTGCCCAATGCCGTGGTGGCGGCAAGAGCAAAGGCAAGATGAATTATTCCCCGTCTGGTGGATTTGAGCACAACGCAACTCCAGTTTCTATGTTTGGTGAGATGGTTTTTCCTTGCTCCGGCAAAATGCCGCCCGCAGAACCCCCATGCATTGTGCGATCAAACGATGACGGCTTGCGGGAGTCAATCACCTTCGAATTCCGTCACTGTGGACAATAGGTTATTGAAACAAAATGCATGGCTTCTGGAAAGCAATCCGGTCCTGTAAGTTGTCGCTGGTATTTCAGTGACGGAGTGGTCGTGAAGAAAATCGTTGGACTGGCAATTCTTGCACTGCTCGCGGCTGTCCCCGCTTATGCCGAGGACGATTGGAAAGCGGTCGAAGAGGTCAAACCTTACGCCATTACCGGGCAGACAGGCATTGACCTTTATCGGTCCATAGGCCAGCGCGGGCCGAAGATCGGCATTGGACGGGTGATCGCCCATACGAGCTACGTGCTGACCTGGGATCGCACATTCGATCACAGCAACAATGCCTGCACGATCCTGTCTGCCAAACCGAAGCTGAAGATCACCTATACGTTGCCGAAGCCGTCGGAAAAGCTGCCGTCACCGGTGCGCGAAAACTGGGACGTTTTCATCGAGGGCATCCGCAAGCACGAGCTGGTGCATGGCGACAGCGCCAAGGACATGACGCGCGAAATCGTGCGCCGCACGGTCGGACTTTCCGTGCCCAATGACCCGAAATGTCAGAAAATACGCAAGGTGCTGATCAAGGAAATCACCGATCTGGTTGCCGTGCAGCGCGCGCAGGGCCGTGATTTCGACCGTGTCGAGATGGGCAATGGCGGCAATGTGCAGCAGCTTGTGCTCGCGCTGGTCAATGGCGGGTAATCAGAGTTCCATGACGTCACGCCGGTCCTCGGCGATCAGCTTGCGGATCTGCTGCACGATCTGGTCGCCATGGGCTTTGCCGAGCCTGTCGGCCGTTTCGACATCCTGCTCCTCAATGGCGCGGATCATGTCTTCATGCTCCGTCACATATTGTTCCGGCAGCTGGTCCGAAAAAGACGAATAATAAAGGCGCAGCAGGCGGCGGCCTTCATCGAGAAGGCGCGCGAAAAAACTCGTATAGAACGGGTTTCGTCCGGCTTCGGCAATCGCCGCGTGAAAATCGCGGTTGGTCGAGATCATGTCCAGAGCATTCTGGGCGCGCACGGCCCTGGCAAAATCTTCCTGATGGGCGCGAATGATCTTGAGGTCGGCTTTGGTGCGGTGGCGCGCGGCAAGCCGTGTCGTGACGCGATACATCAGGGTGATAGCGTCGAAGAAGGCGGGCAGGCTTAGAAAGTCGATATTCGAAACCACCGTCGAGCGGTTGGGCAGCGTCGTCACAAAGCCGTCGCTGGCAAGTCTCACCAGCGCTTCTCGGATCGGCGTGCGCGACATGGCAAAGCGTTCCGCCAGCTGGTTCTCATCGATGGGGCTGCCGGGGGCGAGCGAAAGATCGATGATTTCATCGCGCAGCACATCATAGACCATCTTCACCCCGGAACCCTTCTTGCGGTCGGCTGACTGGGCCGCGGATTGGCCCGCAGACTGGTTCGCCGATTGGCTGGAGGGTGCTTTGCTCATGGCGTGTCCTTTGTTG
>NZ_JAELXQ010000032.1 GCF_016427605.1 Ochrobactrum sp. Q0168
GACAGCATCAGCAGGCTGTTATAGAGCGCAAGCGACGAACCTGTCTGCGCCAGACTATCCAGTCCGCCGGCCGTCGCATATTGATTGCGGGTCTGGGCCACAGTTGTGAAGAGGGCAGGGGAGGGCTGTTCAGGACCAACCGGCTTGGGACAGCCGGTCTTCAAGCAGATTTTCAGGTCTGCCGCTGTGTTACCATAGGCAAGGCTCATATCGAGAAAGGCTGAGTTCGACACAACGCCTGCGAATTCACCACTGATACCGCCATCCGCCGTCAGGATATGATAGAGTTGGCCGTTCTGATAACTGGTTTCTGGATCGATGGTCGTGACCAAGACATTACTGCCGGAAACGGTGGCAGTCCCTGACACATCAACGCGATCGGAGGCGCCATTGCTGGCAATTTCGATTTCAAGCGCTGAGCCAGGTCCGAGCGTCAGATTGCCATTGACGGTCAATGTGCCAATGGAATTGCCGGGTGATAGCATCCCGTCTGCTAGAATGGTCGCGTTTCCGACCGCGCCGTGTCCGCCAAGCGTCGCGCCTGAACCGACATCGATCTCGCCGCCAATGATCGCAGAACTATTGGCGCTCTCGCCGATGATCATCACACCGCCTCGCACCAAGGCTGCTCCGGTGAAAGCAGAATTGTCGCCATTAAGGACCAGTGTGCCCGTTGTTTCCTTGATAAGCGATCCGCTCTGCTGATTATCAAGGATTCCCGAGAACCTTCCGCTGTCGATAACAAGCGCACTGCTACCCCATGCAACAGCGCCTCCCAGCCCAAGCGCCCCATCCTGCAAATTACGGATTGTTCCGCCAGACGTTGAAAAATCGAGCGTTGCTCCGGATGCAACGCGCGTTTCTGCAGCCGATGCGGTATAGGCTCCAAGTGCGTTGGTGTTATCTCTCAGTCGCCCGTTTGCAACGGTGATGATTGCCGTTGGACTGATATTGAGGGGAACGGCGTCCATAACCACGGTGCCGGCCGCATCATTTGCTCCAATGACCAGATTTCCCATAAGCGAGAAATACTGGCCGGGTCCGTTTGTCAGCGTGAGCGTCTTGCCGGTGTCCGCACTGATTGTGCTCGTCGTTCCTGCATTCATAAACAGGCTGTTTGATATCGTGCCGTCCGTGGCGGAATGTAGCCTTCCCCCGTTGAGGGTGATCAGACCCGTCCCCAGCGCATCAACGACGCCGCTACCGTCCGCATGATTGGCAACGAGCGTTCCTGCCGAAATGGTCGTGCCGCCGGTGTAATTGTTGCTGCCCGACAATGTCAGCGTACCAGAGCCAGACTTGGCAAGGGTTCCCGACCCGTTAATTCTGCCTGAATAGGTTGTATCGAGCATCTGATTGATCGTTAAGTCGGCGCTGCCCAGGGAACCCCAGCCGCCGCTACCGCTGAGCGACGACATCGTCAGATCAAAACCGCCTAAGATAAGCGCGCCGCCATTCACGGTATAGGCGGTGTTGTTGACGAAAGCCCTGCGGCGCCGGCAAAAAGATTCCCGTCCTCGACACGGGTCCCACCCGTGAAGGAATTCCGAGCGAACAAACCGACTGTGCCAGGTCCTTCCTTGATGAGCGCTCCCGGTCCTGTGATCGAGGAGCTAGACGATACATAGGAATCAGCTTCGGACGTGTTGAAAACAGTATTGGACGCCAGCTCAATGGATACGGTTGGAGCAAAATCCATCCTGGCACCGTTCGCAACATTGATCGCGGCGTTTCCGTTGGCTGCGGCAAAGGTTAGTGCGCCGGTGTAAAAAATGTACCCAGAACTAATGCCAGGAGTTAGCCAGGATAGATTCAATTCTCCTATGGTCCGGTGACCGTTCAGGGCAACGCTGAATCCCCAATCCCCGACGCCATTGAAAGTTGCAACGTCTCCAACACCATTCGGAATTGTCCCTTCCTGCCAAAAAACGACAGAATCCCAAAATCCGGCCCCACCGACCCAGGTTTCTGCCTTGACTGGAAGCGGTAACGTTAGCGTAGAGACGAAGACAGCGGATGAGAGCCATAACAGATGCCGCTGCCACTGCGAGACCTGTGGGCGCGAAAGTTTGGTTCTTGAATTCTGCTGCCCCATGATCGCCCCCGATTTGCTGTCCCCACAGCGATGGGGCAAGATTACCTCTTCGCGATTAGCTCTGCAATAAGCCGACTTCAATACGACACATGCCGTATTTTTCGGGAGGGTCGAATGGTTTTACGGGTCAGCTCAGTAGCCGCGACGCGCGTCCGCTGCGCCGCTTGGCGTCGTTGTAATAGTCAGATGCCTGCTGCACGGAGCGATGACGCGATTGTTCCATCGCTTCGGGGAGGGGATTGCCGGTCGCAGCCATCGACCAAGCTTCGAGATAGGCTAGATCCGAGGTCAGGGCGCGCAGCGTGTTTTCGCCCATGCCTTCATTGACCAGATGGCGCAGTGTCTCGACATCTTCATCCGTCAGAATCCCGGCCAGCATGTCGCGGCGGTTCATCGGCAGGACAGCGGCGATTGTATCGAGCTGTTCCGCCCGGATCTGGACATTAGAAGGCAAGCGCTCTGGTCTGGTCATTGCGCGATGCTTCTCGATTTAAAAACTTGCGGAAAACCCGGAGAATCCGTATATTACGGAAAACGGAGGTTGATCATGACATCCACAGTAACAGCCGCAGCGATTTCCAAGAATTTTGGCGCTTACCAGGACGCTGCCGTGCGCGATCCGGTTATTATTACCAAGAACGGTCGCCCGCGCACTGTTCTGCTCGCTTACGAGGATTATCTGCGTTTGATGCGGCGCGAGCGTCGCGTCGAATTGACCGGTATGCTGGCCGAAGACGATCTCGCGGCTGTTGAAGCCGCCTCGATGGAAGCCGGCCTTGAGCATCTCGATCGTGAACTGAACGAAAAATAGCATGATTCCGAGTGAGCCCAAGGTCGGTTGGATTTTCAGATATTCCTATTTGTGGCACTGGCAGTTCGAGCAGGGACGGGAAGAGGGCGACAAGGATCGTCCTGTTCTCGTATTGGCTATCACGACGACACTGGAAGACGGATCGCCGGTTGTCAGGGTTTTGCCCGTCACCCACACGCCACCGCAACGGGCTGACCAGGCGATTGAAATTCCCGCTGCCACCAAACGCCGCCTCGGACTGGACGATGAGCGTTCCTGGATCGTGCTCAGCGAAAGCAATCGCTTTGTCTGGCCGGGACCGGATCTGCGACCTGTCGATGGTGATACCGGCTATTACGGTCCGGTGCCACCGGCGCTGTTTGCCGAGATCCGGCAACGTTTTGTTGCGCTTGCGCGCAGTGCCCGCCACCGACAAACACAGCGCTCGGATTAGGTTCCTGCGCGTCTTTTTCTCCTGTTCAACCGCTGCCTTTTGCCCCGACTTCACCGATTTGCGGCTTCAAATCTATAACCTCCGATAACCTGTACTTATCAGATGTTATTAACCGGTATAGTTAACGTCGCAGTAACGAAAGCAAGAGCTATATTCGGTTTCGTATATCGAAATTTGTGTAACCTATTGAATAGGTTAGCTTGTAGAAAAGTCGTGCTATCCCGCCAGAAAGTCCAATCGGAGCCACCGAAAAGGCCATGCCGAACCAGAACTGCGCTGTGTTCGGGTATCGGTTCGGAATCTCATGCAGGCCTGTCTAATGACAGGCCAAAAGAATAGCACGGTGCGCGTCGAGCGAAATGGCGGCGTGAGCTTGTGAACAGATGATCGCGCCGCCAAGGCCGACCGGCGAGGGGGGAGGCGGGAATTTCCGACGGCGAATGGGCTGCTGCTTCCCTATCTGAAGTCCTCACGGCCTTTGCCGGATCCGGGAACCACTACTGGAATCCGTTGGCTCGTTGTTCGATCAAGCCGCAGTCCCAATGCAAGGGCACGCAGCGCTTCATTGCTTCGTCAGCATCGACACGGTGTTATTTCAGTCGCAGCAAAGCTAGACTGATGGCGTTTAAAGTTCAGGGAGGAATACCGGTGCCGAAATTTCTGGCTGTTTATACGATGAAGCCTGAAGATCTCGCATCCTTTCGACGGTTGCCAAAAGCAGAGCAGGACGCGGTCGATGCGGAAGGATTAGCCCAATGGGCGGCATGGGAACAACGCCATGCCGCGGTCATCCTGGATCGCGGCGGCATGGTGGGGAAGACAACCCGTGTGACAAAACATGCCATAACGGAAGCCACAAATCCTTTCTGCGGTTATCTGGTGGTGGAAGCTGAAACCGCGGAGGCTGCGGCAAAGCTGTTTCAAGACCATCCGCATATCACGGTGTTTCCAGGCGATGGTGTCGATATCATGCCCTTTGTGACGTGATTTTCTGCGTCCATCCGTCGGCTGCCGTGCCTCGTCGCATGTTGCCGAACTGGAACCAATCATGCGGGGCGTTCGGTCTCCGCGGTGCTTTATGTTAGGCTGGCAGGCTCGAAAGACACTTCCATTTGCGAAGACGACGAATGTCACAGCAAGAAGTTCTTGCAGATCGCGGACCTTGGAGCTGCCGAAGCCTGGTATACGAAACTGTTCGGGCGAGGGGCGATCTTCCTGATTGTCGACGACGTTGCCGCCGAAAGGGAACGGTTGCGGGGCGTTGGGATCATGCTGGGTGATGACATCCCGGGCGACTATTCAACGCTGGCGCAAGTGCGCGATCCCGACGGCAACCTGATCACCCTCGCGACGCCGCCGTCACCAAACTATCCGCCCGCGTAAGCAAGCGTCAGCCACTGTAAGGGTGAAAGCGGTCGGACTGCATTGCGCCCCCACAACGGACTTTCAGGCAGAATTTGTTTCTACCCAGAAGCGGTCGCTCAAAACACCCGTAGATTGTAATGTCTCTCTATGGTTATTCTTGACCCATACCGGGTGGGAGGCGCTAGTCATGCATATTGAATTCTTAGAAATCGCCAATTTCAGGAAGTTGTTGTCGACGCGGGTCGACCTTTCGAACACGACCACACTTTTCGTTGGAGCGAACAACAGTGGCAAGACGTCGGCGATGCTTGCGCTACGCCGCTTCCTGTCGCCGCGACGCTGTCCATTCGAGATGCACGATTTCACGTTGTGCCATTGGCCCACAATCATTGCCTTGGGTGAGGCATGGATAGCTGCCCGGAACGCGGAGGAAATCGTCGAGTTAGTCGTTGATCCCTGGGTTGACGCATTGCCGACCTTGGATCTGTGGTTGCACGTCGAAGCGGGGGAGATGCACCACGTTCGTGATTTCATCCCGACCTTGGATTGGGAGGGGGGACAACTTGGTGTCCGGCTACGCTACGAGCCGAAAGACCTCGCGCTCTTGTACAAAGAGTACATGGGCGCGGTGAGCGATGCCGAGACGATGAGGGCGGCAGCCATGGCGGCCGCTGCAGCAGATAGTCTGGACACTGATCCGCCCAAGCTGACGATCTGGCCCGAGAGTCTGATCGATTTCCTGAGCAAGCGTTTGTCGACGCACTTCACTATTCGGGCTTATTCGCTGGATCCGGGTCAGCTTGCCGCTCCTGCAAAATCTCTGGCGCGTCCACAGATCCTTCCTAGCGGATCTCGGCCGATCGAGGGTGACCCGCTGAGCGGTTTGATCCGAGTTCATGACATACCGGCACAGAGGGGCTTCGGTGAGGAACAGCAGGCCTCGGAGGAGGATGCCCCAGTGTCGGCAAGCGGCAGTCGGCTGTCCGACCAGCTCAGAAGCTACTACGCCAAACACCTCGACCCGACCAAGGGCCCTGATCCGAAGGATCTCGGCGCGTTGCAGGCGATAGAAGCCGCCCAGGACGCTTTCGACAAGCGGCTGACCGAGAGTTTCAAGGCGGCGTTCACTGAGGTCGAGGGTATGGGATACCCTGGTGTGACTGATCCGCGTCCGCGCGTCTCGACGCGCTTGAAAGCTATTGACGGTCTCAACCACAATGCGGCGATCAGCTTCGAGGTAGACGTCATTGCCGACGACGGCGCGACGACGCCCGTGTTGCGGTTACCCGAGGCTAATAACGGCCTCGGCTATCAGAACCTGATCTCAATGATATTCCGTTTGATGAGCTTTCGTGACGCCTGGATGCGTGTCGGAAAGGCGTCAACCGGCGTGACAGTGACTACGACCGAACCTCTCCATCTCGTCCTAGTCGAGGAACCGGAAGCCCATTTGCACGCGCAAGTCCAGCAAGTCTTCATCAAGAAGGCTTATGCGGTGCTGCGTGCGCACGAGGACCTTGGCGACAGCCAAAAGCTGCGCACCCAGTTGGTTGTTAGCACCCATTCGAGCCATGTCGCGCACGAGACGTCGTTCTCGTGCCTGCGCTATTTCCGGCGGCTGCCTGCCGGTATGGCCGCGAAAGTGCCGGTATCCACCGTCATAAATCTATCGGAGGTTTTTGGTCCGGGTAGCGAGACCGAGCGGTTCGTGACCCGATATCTTCGGGCACAGCACGCGGATCTGTTTTTCGCCGACGCGGCCATTTTGGTGGAGGGCCCGGCGGAACGCATGCTCGTCCCGAATTTCATCCGAGCGCACTACGACGAACTGAACCAGTGCTACATCACCATACTTGAGATCGGAGGAAGTCACGCGCATCGTCTCAAGCCTTTGATTGATCACCTCGGCTTGCTTACCCTGATCATCACCGACCTGGACACACTGGATAAAACGGGCGGTGCCTCCGTCCAACCCGCGAAAGGCACTGGTCAGAAAACTAATAATGCGACGTTGAAGACATGGGTGCCAAAGCTCGATGACGTCGATGAGCTGATGCTAGCTGATGGCGCGACGAAGACGCTGCATGAAGACGACGATCCGCTATTTGCTGTGCGGGCCGCGTATCAGATCCCAATGGGTCTGACGTCTCCGAATATTATCGGGCCGGAGATTGCATATCCGTATACGTTTGAGGACGCGCTGGCGTTCGACAACCTCAGCTTCTTCGCCGAACTCAATGGGACGGGCCTGGTCCGCAAGTTTCGCGATGCTATCGCTGGTGGTGGCGGGGCGACCGCGATTGGCGGGAAAATGTACCTTGCTCTCAAGAACGGCAAGAAGGCTGAGTTTGCGCTTGACATGATGGAGGTCGAGAATTTCAACACGATCGTCGTGCCGCGCTACATCGCCGAGGGACTTGAATGGCTACTCGCGCAGCTCAAGAAAAAGCAAGTTGAGATCCTGCCTCTGGTTAAAGAGGTGCCGCCCGAGGAGGAGGCCAAGGCTAACCCGCCGGCCGAAGAGCATGCCGTCGCCGAAATCGAGGGGGCCGACGCATGAGCGTAGACGACGACAAATTCGATTCCGAAGCCGATGAAACGATCCTCGCTTGCCTAAACATAGAGAAGCCGAGGAGCTTCTTTCTCTATGCTGGCGCCGGATCGGGCAAGACGCGGTCGCTCGTTGAGGCGATCCGGACTGTGTGTAAGGAGCAGGGCCGACGATTGTCGCTATCCGGTCAGAAGATCGGGGTGATTACCTACACTAATGCCGCCTGCGACGAGATCAAGCAACGGCTCGAGTTTGATCCTCGCGTGGAGGTTTCGACCATTCACGCGTTCGCGTGGTCGCTGATTGCCGGCTACGACGGTGATATTCGAGGGTGGCTGTCGACTCGGCTCCTAGAGGATATCGCAGAACTGGAAGCAGCACAGGCGAAGGGGCGGGCAAACAGCAAAGCCGCATCGGACCGCGCTCGCTCGTTAGAAAGCAAGCGGCGTCGTCGCGAGAACCTCCCCGAAATTACGCGATTTGTTTACAGCCCAACGGGCGACAACCGGACGAGGGACTCTCTGAGCCACGCAGAGGTTATCGCCATGACCGCCGATTTCCTCGGCGCGAAGCCTGGCTTGCGCCGACTTCTGGTCACCCGATTCCCCATCCTCCTGATCGACGAGAGCCAGGATACGAGCCGGAGGCTCATGGACGCGCTGCTCGATGTCGAGGCGGGATACAGCGAAGTCTTTTGCCTGGGGCTCTTCGGCGACACGATGCAGCGCATCTACGCCGACGGTAAGGAGCGTTTAGCGGATGCGATCCCGCAGGCTTGGGCTAGGCCGAGGAAGCGGATGAACCATCGTTGTCCCACACGGGTCATCACGCTCATTAACAAAATTAGGCGAGCGGAGGATGGTGAGGAACAGCAGCCGCGGAGCGATGCGGAGCAGGGCGTTGTTCGGCTTTTCATCGTCTCGCAGGCGATTGCCGACAAGAGCGCGGCCGAGGCATCCGTAGCAGCACGAATGGCGGAGATCACCGGCGACCCGAGTTGGGCGGAGGGAGCCGAAGCGATCAAGACGCTGGCGCTGGAGCACCTGATGTCCGCACGCCGCTTTGGCTTTGAACAGTTCTTCGAGCCTCTTTACGCGGTCGAGCGCATCCGCACGAGCTTTCTGCAAGGGACAGGCGCGGGTATCGGACTTTTCACACGCGAGATATTGCCACTGGTCGTGGCCCTGCGCGCGGGAGATCGGTTTGGCGTTGCGACAGTCGTTCGGCGCTCATCGCCACTCCTCGAGCGCAAAGCGCTTGAAGCTGCCGGCGAGAAGCAGGTCGAGATTCTCAGAAAGGTCAAGGCTGCCAGCGACGGTCTGCTGGCCTTGGTGAATGCGGATGAGAAGCCGACTGCGCGGTCGGTCTTGCGCTATGTCGCCGAAACGAGCCTCTTCACCATCCCCGAGGTGTTAGTCCCGTTTTCCGTCGCCGACGCCATCGTTCAAGACGGTGATGCTGACTTGGCCGGTGACGTCGGGAACCAGGAAGAGGAAGCCGATGTCATAAATGAATTGGGCGGTTGGCGGCTGGCGCTTGAGGCTCCGTTCGACCAAATTGAGCGATATGATCGCTACGTGCGTGGCGTATCGCAGTTCGACACGCACCAAGGGGTAAAAGGTCTGGAGTTTCCAAGGGTAATGGTTGTCGTGAGCGACGATGAAGCGCGTGGCTTCATGTTCGCCTATGACAAGCTTTTCGCGACGAAGGCGAAGAGTAAGGCGGATATCGACAATGAAACGGCCGGGAAGGAGACAAGCATCGATCGGACTCGGCGACTGTTTTATGTGACCTGCAGCCGCGCCGAGCAAAGCCTTGCCGTTGTCTACTACACTGCGGATCCAACGCTGGCATGCGACGCGATGATACGGCAGGAGTGGTTCGAGCCCGGCGAGATAGAAGTGATGCTCTAGGAGCGGCAACTGGCTTTAGGAAGTCGGCTTTGCCACCTGCAAGTTGGTGGGCGGACTGTCCTCTATCGGCCCACACTTTACCTGGGAGCTTCGGCATTCTGAAGCTTCGTCTCCAAGAACAGTGAATCCTCATTGCAAGAGGTCGGGGCGACCAAGGCTGATCGCAATCCCGCTTCACAACGCAATTGGGACGAGTGTTCGCTGAGCTCCGCTTCAGGGCTGTCCAGTTGAGATTTGTGTGAATGGTGCAGTATAGTGATGGTACGCTAGCCGGAGGAGGCAAAATGGCAACGTATTTCCATGACTACTTCAGCGTCAGTCGTGATACGCTGGATGACTATGGGGCGTTCAATGTGTCCATCATCAACGACCTCCCGCTTTTTATAGACCCTTTCCTCCTCTTCCACAGCGCCACCCCTGAATATCAGAAGCTCCACGAGTCCATCCTCCAGTACATCAGGTTTCTGCGTGACCAGGTCCTCGCCGGCCGCGTCAATGCGGATCGGATCAAGGCATGGTTTCACTTTCCAGAGGTGCGTCAGAACTGGATGGGCTTCTCGTTGGTTGGAAACGGCGGCTCGGGACTAGGCCGCGAATTCGCAAGAGCCCTGAGCGAGAATCTCGCGGACCTGTTTGCGGATTTCGGCGCCGAAAAGGTCTCGAAAAGCAGCCACCTTGAGAAAGTATGTCTCGTCCGGGACGGCGTCGGCCGCGACAACATCAGCGACTTCACGACCAACCTAATCATGGACTATCTCTGCAGCTACACCGAAGCCTTCGCGGTCGCCCATATCGACCCCAAGCTGCTCCGGAAGGTCTGGGTGAATAAAGCCGTGTTCAGTTACCGGACCGGGTCATGGGAACGCCGACAGTACACACTTCCATGGCTTGCTCGCGACAACGATTTTGTGCTGCTGACGCCGAAAGATATTCTAACTCGCGAGGAAAACTGGATTAACCGCACCGACATGATCCGGGATTTTGACCAAATTCCTTTGGCCATTCCTGACGCCGAGCTTCGCGGTCAGGTGTTTGCATATTTCGAGCAGGAGCTCGCCCGGCCTGCAGATGGCGAAGTAACGCAGCGCCAGCTCGATGAGGCTGCTGCCAAGACGTTCATCAAATTTCCGCTGCTGGTTGACTACTACATCAGACATAAGGAGCAGACTGGCGAAAAGGCTGTGGACGTAAGCTCGGAACGAGTCAGTGAGACGCGGTTGATCTTCGAGGAGCACGTCCGGGCGATGCAGGAGCTCCTCGCCGCCACGACCGGCTTCTATACCCTACCCGGCGGTACATACGAAGAAACTCACCAGCGGCTGGCCTTCCTAAAGGATGTCATCGAGACCAAGGGAGGCCACCGGATCTTCTGGCACAACGGCAAGGCAATTCAACGCGAGCAGGATCTGCACGTCTTAGCCCGCCTCATTTGGTTCGGCTCCCCGTCGGATGTAGGTGCTGAGGCCAACGATGGTCGAGGCCCGGTTGACTACAAGATCTCGCGCGGCGCTTTTGACAAGACGCTAATTGAGATGAAGCTCGCCAAGAACACCGCCCTACGGCGCAATCTCGAGAAGCAGCTGCCGATTTATCAAGCCGCCAGCAACGCCGAAAGCGGCATCAAGGCGATCATCTATTTTACCCTAGAAGAGAAGATGCGGGTTACGGCAATTCTGAGAGACCTCGGCATTGAGGGTCATCGCGACGTCGTTCTGATTGACGCCAGGATCGACAACAAACCGTCCGCGTCCAAAGCCGCTTGAGGACAGATTGTGATGGAACAGCAGCTTTCCGAATACATGATGAGATTCTCCAAATTCGAGTACTTCCTCATGAGGATGGACCCGGCATTCGTTCAGACGAATGCTGGGCAAAGAGTGGTGGGGGTGCAGTGGGATGCTGTGGCAAGCAAGGTCGAGGCGGCTTTTGCCTGGGCCACTTTTGATTTCGCTTCCAGCGGATTCGACATCTTCAGGAACGAGCCACCGCAGTACCTGACGTTGCGGGGCGACGGTAAACTCGACTGGGACAGCGATGCGCAGCCGATTGAGTCCTGGAGCCGGCTGCTCACCCGATCGTTTGCTCAGCTACGGAACAACATCGCCCACGGCAGCAAGGGGAACCCGCCGCGCCCATTCACGCACGGGCGGACGCCACTTTTTCTGAGCGCGGGCCATGCGATGATGACCTTCCTGACGGAAGGGCTTTTCTCCGGCAGTACTGGGATGAGCCGCTGAACTATCCTTAGCTAAGGGTCTATCGCATCGTGGACATCGGCACTGACACAGAAAGCTGGCACCATGACCACCGCGGCCCCTTTGATGCCGTATGTACCCGCAACCTGTCTGTCCGCTCCCGGCCCCGTTGCTGCCGTTCAAGTTCTGCATAATAAAATTCTGACTGGCAATCAAAGCGAAACTAATTGCCCGCCATCTGCGTCGTCAGGAAACTGGTTGAACATAAAACCTCGTCCGCTCACGGAACTGTTTCAAGGTCGGTTTCGCGAAATTCGTTATCTGTCGCCAGGATGGGCACACGATAGTATTTCGCGCACGCATAATGGATGCAGTCTGCCAGATTGAGACCGCGGCGGCCT
>NZ_JAELXQ010000033.1 GCF_016427605.1 Ochrobactrum sp. Q0168
TCTATTCGAGCTTCCTGCGTCATGCGGAAAACGCCTCGAAGCTCTATGGCGTCGATACGCGTGAAATCCTCATCGAACTTGGCAAGCGCCGCATGGTCGGCGGCCAGGAAGACATGATCATCGACGTCGCGCTCGACATTCTCAAAAACAAGGCCGCATAAGCGGCCCACTCAGGAGGAAATGCTATGACCGTCTTGGAGGGCGCGGCTTCTGCACGCGTAGAAAAAGACACTTTGATTACCGATGGCGACCGCCGTCGCGCGTTGATTGGCAGCGCGGTTGGCAGCACCATCGAATGGTATGACTACTTCCTATATGGCACCATGTCGGCCATCGTTTTCGGAAAGCTGTTCTTTCCGTCCGATGATCCGGTGACCAGCCAGCTTCTGGCGCTTGCCTCTTTCGCGCTGGCCTTCCTGATCCGCCCCATCGGCGGCATCGTGTTCAGCCATATCGGCGACCGTATCGGCCGCAAGAAGACGCTCGTCATCACGCTTTCGATCATGGGCGTATCGACGGTGCTGATCGGTCTGATGCCGACCTATGCCACCATCGGCGTCTGGGCGCCGATCATCCTGACACTGCTGCGTCTGTTGCAGGGCTTGGCGCTGGGCGGCGAATGGGGCGGCGGCGTGCTGCTGGCGGTGGAATATTCCCCGCGCAACAAGCGCGGCTTTTACGGTGCCGTGCCACAGACCGGCGCATTGTTTGGTCTGGCGCTTGGCAATCTGGTGACATCCGGCCTTGCTCTGGGTTTTTCGGAAGAAGCGTTCCTGTCCTATGGCTGGCGCATTCCGTTCGTGCTGTCCATCGTGCTGGTCGCCATCGGCATGTGGATCCGCAACACGGTTGACGAAACCCCTTCCTTCAAGCGCGTTGCTGCGGCGAATACCGCGAAGAAAGTGCCGCTGTTCGAAACGCTGACCAAGCATTGGCGCGCGGTTTTGATCGTGATTGGTGCGAAGTTCATCGAAACCTCGACCTTCTTCCTCTTCGCAACCTTCACCGTTTCCTATCTCGTGGGCCTGGGTTTCGAGCGCGTCCACGCTCTGAATTCCGTGCTGATCGCCGCCTTGATCGCCGTTCCGGTCATGCTCTATTTCGGCAGCCTGTCCGACCGCATCGGTCGCAAGAAGGTGTTCCTGCTCGGCACGGTCGCCATGGTCATCTACACGGTGCCTTACTTCTGGCTGCTCAATCAGGGTTCGTGGGTCCTGGCAACGCTCGCCGTGGTGATCGGCTTCGCCATCATCTGGTCGACCTATGGTTCGGTGCTTGGCACATTCTTCGCCGAAAGCTTCCCGGCAGATGTCCGCTATACCGGCGTTTCGCTCGGCTATCAGGTGGGCGCGGCCATTGTCGGCGGCCCGCTGCCGCTGATCGCAACCGCTCTGCTTGCCAAGTATAATGGCAGCTATCTGCCGATTGCCGTGTTCATCGGCGCTTGCGGCGTCATCTCGCTGATCGCGGTGGCCTGCACGACCGACAGAAGCGGCCAGCGTCTCGACGACTGATCATCGACTTAAAACGAAAGAAGCCGGTCTATGCCGGCTTCTTTTTTGCGCTTTCGCTGAAGGATAGTTTCTGGCGCACCAGTTCCGCAACATTGGTCACCTGCATCTTTTCCATCACGCGGCTGCGATGCACCTCAACCGTCTTGATGCTGATATCCATCAGATCGGCGATCTGCTTGTTGAGTTTTCCCGCCACGATATATTCCAGCACTTCCTTTTCGCGCTGCGTCAGACTCTCGTAACGGCGGGCAAAATCGTCCGCCTGCTGGCGCAGCCTTGCGTTCTCCCGCGCCTTGGCGAGACAGAACTCGATCCGCTCCAGCACATATTGGTCGTCGAGCGGCTTTTCAATGAAATCCACCACCCCGTCGCGAAAGGCCGTGACGGCCATCGGCACGTCGCCGTGGCCGGTGACGATGATCGTGGGCAGATCGACGCCAAGCGCCTGCAAACGGCGGTGCAGTTCAAGGCCCGTTATGCCCGACATGCGCACATCGGCGATCACGCAGCCGGACATATCCGGCGATGCGGCATCCAGAAAAGCTTCCGCCGAATCGAAAGCGCGCACCGTGTATTGGCTTGATTCCAGCAGCCAGACGAGCGAATCCCGAAAGGCCTCGTCGTCATCGATGACATAGACCGCCTCGCTCATGCTGTTTTTTCCTCAAGCGTGCCGCTGATGGGCAGCGTGAAATGAAAGGCTGTACCGCCTTCCGGATTTGGCTCCGCCCAAAGCCTGCCCCGGTGAAACTCCATGATCGAGCGGCAAATATTGAGCCCCACGCCCATGCCTTCTATCTTGGTTGTATAGAAAGTGTCGAATATCTTGCCGAAATCGCCTTTTGCAATGCCCTGTCCGAAATCCAGCACTGTGGTTTCCACTTCCCGCCCGTCGGGACTGATTCTGGCCGAAACGATGATATCGCGCCGTGGAGCGGGCACGGATGTCGTGGCCTCGATGGCGTTTCGCAGCAGATTGAATACCACCTGTTCGATCATCACGCGGTCGGCCAGCACGGTCGGCAGGTCTTTCGCTATATCGACCTTGATCTTGAACCCGCGCCTGCGCGATTCGATCTCGGCTATGGATGCGGTCTCCTCGACGATCTCCCGCAATATTTGCGGCTGCGGCGTCGGTTCGCTGCGACGCAGAAAATCGCGGATGCGCGACACGATGCCCGATGCGCGGCTTGCCTGCCGCGACGCTTTCTTCATGGCGTCGAGCAGTGCTGCGCGATCATCGGTGCCAGCCTCCAGCCGCCGCACCGATCCCATGCAGTAATTGCTGACCGCCGCGAGCGGCTGGTTCAGCTCATGGGCGAGGCTGACCGCCATTTCGCCCATCGAAATCAGCCTTGCCGTCTGTTCGAGCCGCAGGGCGCTGTCGCGCTCGAAGGCAAGCGCTGCCTCACGCTCGGCTTGCGCCTTGGCCTCCTGCTCGCGCATCTTCGCTTGCAGAACCTCGAATTCCTGGCCGGTTTTCTTGAAAATCTCCACAGCGCGCGCGATATCGCCAATCTCGTCGCGACGATCCTGATCCTTGACGGTCAGATCATATTTGCGACGGGTCAGCTGCCCGATCACCGCCGTCAGTCGCCCGAGCGGTCGCGTGATGCTGCGCGAAAGGAGAATCAGAAGCGCCGTGGTGACAACGGCGATAGTGGCGAGAATGCCGCCAGCGCGTAGCAGCACGGCCTTGGTTTCACTGTCCACATCTTCCAGATAGATGCCCGTCGCGATGAACCACTGCCATGGCTCGAACGGCATGACATAGGCCATCTTCTCGCCGCTCACATTCGTATTGGGCTTGGTGAATTCATAACGCACCACGCCGCCACCGGCCTTGGCCGTGTCGATCTGCATCTGCACGTAATGGCGACCTTCGGAATCGACCAAGGCGGAAGCGTCGGTGCCTTCCAGATCGGGCCGGATCGGCAAAAGCACGGAATTGCCGTCGAAATCATCAATGAAAAAATATTCGTCATTGGCATAACGCAGCTTGCGCAGCGTTTCGACGGCATTGTGCTTGGCCGCGGCTTCGCTGATCTCGCCGCTCTGGAAACGGTCATATTCTTCCTGAATGATCTTGCGACCGATTTCCGTCAGGTTGCGAACCATGGTGACACGGTCATCGATCATCTGTTCGCGCAGGGCATGTACCGTCACGGCGGCCATGACCAGCAAGCCGATCAGGCTGACAAGGCTCGACAAAAGAAGCTTGGAACCGATACCCAATTTGATTCTCATGATGAAAGTTCGCTACCGCCGATAGAAGCGGTCAGCCCGCGATTTTCGTTTCAATTCACTGTTGCAGTAGCACGGCTACGTTGGCAACCGGCAGCGCGCGCGGATTTTTCCGATGCCGGGTCTATCAACTTTGTGTCATTTGCCCTAGATCATCCAGGAATACGATACAGATTATCAGCCGTTGTCGTCGAAATGCCGCGACAACCAAATATGCCGGGTTCAAGCCTGTTTGCAGTGGATGCCTCCCCAATGCCACGAGACAGGCGAGCTGGTTGCGTTTCTGAAGGGCCTAAAATGAAAAAAGCAGATATCGGAATGGTCGGTCTTGGCGTTATGGGTTCCAACCTGGCGCTGAATATAGCCGAGAAAGGCTACACGGTTGCTGTCTATGATCGTGACGAGCCGGTGCTGAGAGCTTTCCTCGATAAAGCTGGTCCGCTGCGCAAAAAGATCATCCCTTGCGCCACTTTTGAAGAACGGGCGGAAAACGCGCGCAAGCCGCGCCCGTTCATTTTCCTCATCAAGGCGGGCGCGCCCGTCGATGCCGAAACGACCCGCCTCAAGGCTCTTCTTGAGAAGGGCGATATCATGATCGATGCGGGCAATTCCGATTATCGTGACACGGTCCGCCGCCTCAAGGCGCTCGGCCCAAATGATCCGACCTTTGTGGGCATGGGCGTTTCCGGCGGCGCGGAAGGCGCACGCCATGGCCCGTCGATGATGGTGGGCGGAACGCCGGAAGCCTATGAGCGGATCGCGCCGATCCTTCTTGCGGCCGCTGCGAAATATAAGGGCGAGCCGTGCTGTGCCCTCGTTGGTCCCGACGGTGCGGGCCATTTCGTCAAGACGATCCATAACGGCATCGAATATGCCGACATGCAGATGATCGCCGAAATCTACGGCATCCTGCGCGATGGACTCAGCCTTTCGGCTCCGGCCATCGGCGATGTGTTCGAGAAGTGGAATTCCGGCCCGCTCGATTCCTATCTGATCGAGATCACCGCCAAGGTTTTGAAAACCACCGATCCGGATAGCGGCAAGGCGATGGTCGATATGATCCTCGACGAAGCCGGACAGAAGGGCACCGGACGCTGGGCCGCCATCGAAGCGCAGATGCTGGGCGTTCCGGCAACGGCAATTGAAGCTGCGGTCGCCGCGCGTTCGCTTTCGTCGCTCAAGACAGAGCGCGAGGAGGCCGCAAGCATCTACAAGCCTTCGCCACGCACGCTCGACGTTGCGGATCACACCAAGTTCCTTGCCGATCTGGAGCAGGCACTGCTTGCTGGCAAGATCGCGGCCTATGCACAGGGCTTTGCCGTCATGGAAGCGGCGTCGAAAGAGCATGGCTGGAACATTCCGCTGGCCACCACAGCCCGCATCTGGCGCGCTGGTTGCATCATCCGCTCGGAACTGCTGGACGATATCGCCCAAGCTTTCGAGGGAAATGAAAGCCGTAACCTTCTGCTGGCTCCAGCTTTTGTCGAGCGTATGCAAAAGGCATCCAAGGGCCTGCGGAACATCGTTTCCAAGGCTGCGATCGCTGGCTTGCCGGTTCCTGCACTTGCTTCCGCGCTCAACTATTTCGACAGCTATACGCAATCGCTCGGTACGGCCAATCTCATTCAGGGTCAGCGCGATTTCTTCGGTTCGCATGGTTTCAAGCGCATCGACAAGGACGGCGATTTCCACGGCCCATGGGGCGAGTAATCGCCCGATTTCTTACTGCGAAAAAGCCGCCCAATCGGGCGGCTTTCTTTATGTCGCATCGAGATATGGTTTCAAGGGCATATCGTCGTGGGTGGGGACGGTCTGCCGCTCGATCATGTGATGAATGCGGGGAGGGCCGTCGCCGCGATGCAACTCATCAAGATGCTTTGCAATCTCCGCATCGGCATGGGTCAGTCGCTGGCTGTGGCGGATATATTCGATCCAGGTCGGCACGTGATAGCTTTCCGTCCAGATGCGTGGGTTTTCCAGATCGCGCAGCAACACCCATTGCTTGGCTCCGTCGCGAATTCTGGTGCGCCGTCGCAGCGCCATGGTGGCGAGAAATTCCGGCACGTCTTTCTGGTCGATGGAATAATCGACCATCACCATGATCGGGCCGCTGCGGGCGCGCAGGTCAAGCTGCAGTTGCGGCTCGCTGAAGGCGTTGGTCGGATCGAGGTTCAGCGATTCGAAATTGGGCTGGCGCAAGATGAAGCCGAGCAGCCCGCCGGCGATCAGTACGACGCTCGCGATGAGCAGCGCGCCCGATACGCCGTACAGGTCAGCCAGTTGACCCCAGACCCAACTTCCCAAGGCCATACCGCCGAAGGTTGCTGTCTGGTATAGCGACAAGGCGCGACCGACGACCCAACGCGGGGTCGAAAGCTGGACAGTCACATTGAACAGTGAGAAAGCCTGCACCCATGCCATGCCGGCTGGCATCAGCAGAAGGCAGCTCAGCCAAACCCGGTCGCTCATGGCGAGGAAGAAACAGCTGACGGCGAGCGCGAAGAAAGCCCCTCGGATCACCCATTCATTACTGAGAATATCGCGCACCCGCCCGATCAAAAGCGCGCCGCAGATCGCACCAAACCCGAAAAAACCGAGCATGATGCCATAAGTAATGGCGGTGCCCTGCACCTGATCGCGCGCAACGAGCGGCAGAAGGGCCAGAATCACCACAGCGCTGAAGCCGAAAGCGAACGAGCGCACCATCACCTTCAACAGATTGGGCGACATGGTCACATAACGAAAGCCCGCCGACATGGCGCTTCCGAAGGATTCGCGTGGCAGTGGGCTGCGCGGCGTCACCTTCTTCCAGCGGAAAAGCGCGAAGATCAGAGCGAAATAACAGAACACGTTAAAAAGAAAGGCAAAGGCCGCACCAGCCGTCGCAACGATGATGCCGCCAATGGCCGGGCCGATACTGCGCATGAGATTATAGCTCATGCTGTTGAGCGCCACTGCGCCCGGCAGATGTTGACGGGGAACAATGTCGCCCATCGAAGCTTGCCAGGAAGGATTATAGAGCGCGCCACCGCATCCGATCAGAAAGGTGAGGCTGAGCAGCAGCCATGGCGTCAATACATTGGAATAGGCGAACAGCGCCAACATCGCCGAAAAGCACAGCATCATCATCTGCGCTATCAGCATGATGCGACGGCGGTCGTAATTGTCAGCCAAAGCTCCGGCGGCGAGCGAGAAGATCATCACGGGCAGGGTCATCGATGCTTGAACCAGTGCCACCATCCCGTGAGAAGTGGTCAGACTGGTCATCAACCAACCAGCCGCGACGCCTTCGATCAGCCCTCCCAGATTTGAGACCAGAGTTGCCGACCACAGCGAGCGGAATATCCGGGACTGAAAGGATTCGAGCGGAGAGGCGCTTTTGGGCATGGCGTTTTCTGCATCTACAGGCTTGTCTCCGGTCTTCTGCAGAAGAACTTGGAGAAAGCGCATCGGCGGGATGCAAACCAAGGGATAATGAATTGCCGGCTACGGGAACAAGCGAGTACGGTTTCGGCCATCACTGAACAAAACAGGATGAAATATCCCGTCGCTCTGGCTCCTGCCCGGTAAAGCGGGCTGTTGCTGGCGCGCTCCTGAGGCTCTCTATATATGCCGTCATGAACAACGCTGTTTGCGCTGCCCAGAATCGGGTGCCCATTCGGCTTAATAAGGAGTAAATTTCTGTCTTTATCCTTGTGGAAAAGAAAACTGCATTTTTGTTGGAATGCGTGTTGACAGTTTTGTGGTGTGGGGCCTATATAGCGCCACAACGAGGGCGGCGACGCTGCTAGCGGCAGGTTGGTTCGTCCTTGAGTTCTGGTGAAAGTGGTTGACGAGAAGTTGGCTGATGAGTAGTTGGGGCGGCTGGAGCTGGATGGAAATCTGGTTTTGGATTTGAGGAAGTTACGGTTGATAAGATTGTGATTTTCTTGAAAAAAACGGGTTGA
>NZ_JAELXQ010000034.1 GCF_016427605.1 Ochrobactrum sp. Q0168
GTCGCCATCAACAAGGATGAGGAAGCGCCGATCTTCCAGGTTGCCGATTACGGCCTCGTCGGTGATCTCTTCACTGTGTTGCCGGAGCTGCAGAAAGCTCTCTGACACATTCAAAAAACATCCCTATTGCCTGAGTTATCCAGGCGATGGGGATGTTTCATCGTGACCAATCGCGGGAATAAAGCCGTGATAACGATGCTTGACTGGCAATCAGATGGCTTCGTCTGGTGCGCGATTACCTCATTCGCCAATGCCTGCCCGGATTTACGCGATCGCACGCTGCTGATCAACGGCGTTTCCAAGGCCTATGCGATGACCGGCTGGCGGCTCGGCTATGCGGCGGGGCCGGAGGACCTGACCAAGGTTCTGAACAAGATGCAGTCGCAGAGCACGACCTGCCCGTCCTCGATCACGCAGGCTGCGGCCGTTGCCGCGCTCAACGGCCCGCAGGATTTCGTGACCAACGCCGTTGCCGAATGCAAGTCGCGCGGAGAGCTCGTCGCCAAGGGCTTTGCCGCCACTCCGGGGCTTGAGGTGAGGGCGCCGGAAGGGGCTTTCTATCTCTTCCCGAAATGCGCCCTATATCAGCAAGGTGGCGCCGGATGGCACGGTCATCACCAATGACACGGCGCTTGCTTCGTACCTTCTGACTGAGGGCATGGTTGCGACCGTGCCGGGGGCTGCTTTCGGCGTCGAGCCCTATATCCGCCTGTCGTTTGCGACCTCCCGAGACAACCTGACAATTGCCATCGAGCGCATCGGCCAAGCTCTCGCACGACTTCAGTAAGGAGAAAAGCGCTGAAGCTACTTCGAGGTTCCCATCGGTCGGAAGTCGGCTTTGAGCCAGATCTTAATGTCGTGAAGCAATCTGTACATACTCCGGGGAGTAGAGATCTATGAAGGGAAATAGGCTTAAGGAGATCTGGTCGAAGGGCGGTTGTGCCTTGAAGAAGGGACGCCCTCCGCTGGCTCTGACAGCGAAGACGCTGGTTCCCCAGCAAGGGGAGTGGCTTCAATTTGTTATGTCAAACGAACGGAGATGCCCCCGTCTGCAATCATCGGGCTCCCGGTCGTGAAACTGGAACGATCTGAGAGAAGGAACAAGGCCGCTTGCGCAATCTCTCTTGCAGCGGCCATTCGCTTCATGGGATGCAAACTTGCAATGAAATCCAAAGCGCCTGGGTTCCCTTCGCCGCCGCTTGGTGTGATGGTGCCGCCAGGCAACAACGCGTTGATACGTATGCGCTCGGCGGCATGGTCCGATGCTAGCGACTGTGTCAGGCCGATCAATCCGGCCTTGGATGCCGCGTAAGCCCCCATCCCCGGCAAACCACCATTGCTGAAACCCACGAATGATGCAGTGAAAACAATGGAGCCTTGTCCGCGCGCTCTCATTGCTGGTATCTGCGCCTTGGCGGCCAAAAAGGCACTGGTCAGGTTTACCGTGATGACATTTGTCCAGTTGTCGATGCTCATGTCAGGAGTGGGCTGCATCTCGCCAATAATGCCCGCATTGTTAAATGCGCCATCCAGCCCGCCAAACTCTTTAGTGGCAAGGTCAACAAGCGCGTCGGCGTATCCCTCATCCTTTACGTCGCCTGCCAAAAGCAGAGCTTTGCCATGAGTTCGATTGATTGTCCTCGCGAGCGCCTCAAGCTCCCCGGTTCGACGCGCGCCGAGAACCACATTGGCTCCCTCAGATGCGAATAACTGTGCCGCTGCGGCGCCGATCCCGCTGCTTGCACCCGTGACGATGATCGTTTTGTTTTCCAGTTCCATGACGTGTTTCTCCTGTACATTGTGTCATGGCAGCCTAGCGGGACAGCAAATAGCGCAGCCATCCGAATGTTGCTTTCAAACTGTTTTGATGAAAGCTCGACATTAATTTCATAGAATTCTCGATTTCATCGATCTTGTAGACCAGCCAGTGGTTTCGCTTCCCCCAAAGCTGGCATGGGTCCTTGCTGACGCGTGTTGATTGGCGGGATAACACGTGGCGATAGTGCAATAGTTCGATCTTGAGCGCGGCATGGAATGTATTTCGTTGCAATCTTCGATTCATCCGTGGATGAGCTGAACTGCAGTTTCGGCCTCCAGTGTTGCGGAGATGCGGATGTAGCCCGTTTTCAGGATTTTCACGAAGGCTTCCGACATACCGTTAGACTGCAGGCTAACCACTGGCGTAAAGCAGGGCGTCAAATTGAGGGCTTGGGCAAACCACCTCGTGTCCCTTGCGGTGTAGGCCGAACCATTGTCGGAGAAATGCTCGATAGCATGCGGAGCCCGCGTTGCTGCGAACCGCTTTTCGACCGTCTCCAGCATCATGTCGCGCACTTCCGGTCCAGAGACGCGGCGATCCGGTGCCGATGAAGGACGGGCGCGGTCTCGAAATGAGCCCGCCTACCCGAAGATCTTATGCCTTGCGGACGCGAGCGCCGGAGTTGTAAAGGAGGGCAAACGGCGCACGATCCAGCGGCCCTGCCCAAGTTTAGGATCGGCGCATTGATAATCGCCTGTACCTCGAGCAAAGCAGGATCATCATCGGATTCTCTTCGCGTGAAAGAGTCATTCATTCCTCTCTCGACGTCATCGAGACGGATCTGTTGTCCGCTAATAAATCCTAAAAACCGCCTTTTACGAGTGGGGCTTAAGGCTCCCGCGAGGAGGGAGAGCCGATGCGATTGCAGTACCAGCAAGCCTTGCTGACGCGAGGAGCCGGTCCAGACTGTGTCCGTGCCGGGCCTTGGCGGAAAGCCCAGACATTGTGGTACTCATGAAGTCGGTTATTTGGTCGGCGTCGTCATTATACCGAGCAGCAACATAGTCCCGAATCATCATTTCAGCCGAACGATTGGCCATGCACGCCAACTCTCGCGCCTCCGGGTCGTTGCTGCGAGTACCTTCCAAAACCAGACAACCTGTCGCTGACCTGTTCTTGGAATACCGCCGTGCGGCCTCCTCCAACAATTCCGCAAGCGCTTCGGCCACTGGGCGGTCGTCCCGCAGGATTTTAGCAAATGGGATGGCCCCGGTCTCCGACCACCGATCGACAACACGGGCATAAAGTCCGGCTTTGCTGCCAAAAACTGCATAGAAACTGGGCGGATTGATCCCGAGTGCTTCGGTGACATCAGTAACATTGACCGCATCATAGCCGCGAGCATGAAAAAGATCCTGAGCGACGGAAACCGCATCTTGCGGGTCGAAGCGCCGGGGCCTGCCACGCGGTTTTGCACTATTTGTACTCATTATTACAAAATTCCTTGACAACGAAGATTCTAAATTTATGTAACAATGACTACATTAATTTACAAGGAATTCCATATGTCGGCCTTTCAAGGGAAATCAGCGCTTGTGCTCGGCGGCAGCCGCGGAATCGGAGCGGCCATCGTCGAGCGCTTCGCGGCAGAAGGGGCAAAGGTAACGTTCACTTATTCTAGCTCTCAGGAAGCCGCCGAACAGTTGGCAGCGGCAACAGGTGCAGCCGCTGTTCAAACGGACAGCGCTGATCGTGATGCGGTTATAGCTCGCGTCCGTGACAGTGGTCCCTTGGACATTCTGGTGGTAAATGCCGGGATCGGAATCTTCGGCGACGCATTGGACCAGGATCCGGACGCGATCGACCGCTTGTTTAAGATCAATGTACATGCACCCTATCACGCCTCGGTCGAGGCAGCACGCCAAATGACCGAAGGAGGGCGGATCATCATCATCGGTTCAGTGAATGGCGACCGCATGCCAGTGCCTGGAATGGCTTCCTATGCGGTGAGCAAGTCAGCTCTTCAAGGACTGGCGCGAGGACTTGCTCGCGACTTTGGTCCCCGCAGCATTACCATCAATGTGGTCCAGCCCGGACCGATCGACACCGACGCCAACCCAGCCGACGGCCCAATGAAAGAAAAATTACACAGTTTCATGGCCATCAAGCGTCACGGACGTCCGGAAGAGGTCGCAGGCATGGTTGCCTGGCTTGCGGGTCCAGAAGCGGGCTTCGTAACCGGGGCGATGCACACCATCGACGGCGCATTCGGCGCGTAAGACCTGGAGTAGAAGCGATGACGTCAACGGGCGTCATCGGCGCAAGGGAGGTGGGCAGCCAGATTGGTCGCGCCGGCATTGGAGCGCGCTACCACGTCGTCGTCGTCAACTCGCGCAGACCGGAAACGCTCTGCGCACTGGTTGCCCAACTCGGTCTTGCGGCCGGAGTGTGATCGACGCCATGAATAAACAGACTGGTGTGGAGAGCCATAAAAAGTATTTGCTCGGCTGTGTAAGAATCTTCGTGCCGCTTCCCTTCCCATAGGGCCTCAGCTTTGAGGCCGACGAGCCATGTAATCACCTGCGCGCGCGACCGACGCAATCAGGCTAATTCGTCCCCGTCAGCAGCGTCATGAGCTCGTCGGCATTCCTCAATGCGAGGCCAGTTTTCTCGAATCCATGACGTAAAGCCTTCAAGTGCCGGAAGCATGCTGGCTCCCATTTCAGTCAATTGGTATTCCACGCGCGGTGGCACCTCTGGAAAGTAGTGCCTAACCAGAAGACCATCCCGCTGCAGGTTTCGCAGCGTGAGCGTCAGCATTCGCTGCGTGATGCCGTCGATTCCGTTCTTCAACTCCGAGAACCGGAGCTGATGTCCTTCCGCAAGGGCCAAATGCGACATGACGAGGATAGTCCACTTATCACCCAACCGGGCCAGCACGCTATTGGGCGCGCACGGCTTGAAGAATGGCTTGTTGTTTCTCTCTTCGTATGGCCGACCGTGGATCTGCTTTTCCAAAGGTATCATTCCTGTGCCTGGGGCTAAAAAATGTGCCGTCTTCCGGCCTTCTCCCAAAGGTATATATGGGTAACCCGTGTTCAATAGGTGGGTTACAATATGACTGATAATAAGTCTCCAATCCTGGTCTTTGGTGCAACGGGGCAGCAAGGCGGGTCGGTCGCCTCGGCCTTGCTGGAGTTGGGTTGGCCCGTGCGGGCTCTGGTTCGTATTCCGGCCTCGACCAAGGCTCAATCCTTGCGCGATGCCGGGGTAGAGGTGCGGCACGGTTCGTTCGAAGATAAGGCGTCTCTTAAGGAGGCAATGAGCGGTGTGCATGGCGTCTTCAGCGTCCAGCCAAGTTCTCCTGGCGGGACCGTCACCGACGAGGAAGAGGTGTCCTACGGTATAGCTGTCGCGGATATCGCAGTGGAGTGCGGCGTGAAGCATCTCGTTTACTCTTCGGGCAGCGCTGTCCGCGAGGAGTCATCAGGTGTCGCGCACTTTGACACGAAATCCGAAATCGAGAAACACATCCGCACGCTCCCGATCAAGTCAACCATCGTGCGCCCAGCAACGTTTATGGAACTACTGACTATGCCTGGCTTCGGCTTGAACGAAGGACGCTTCGAATTCTTCATGAAACCGGCGCAGACGATGCAGGTGATAGCAGTAGAGGACATCGGCAGGATCATTGCCGCCGTGTTCGACGACTTCGATAAGTACGCTGGTCAGACTTTCGAGATCGCGGGCGACACGATCTCGGGTTCCGACCTGGAGAAATTTTTCACTGCTGCGGCGGGGCGGGCGATCCCGTACTCCCGTTTCAGCGACGAACTCCTCGCATCGAACCCGTTTCTGCGAAAGCTTACGGCTATGATGGACGACGGACGCCTAGCCGGGCGCGCCGATTTCAGCCTGATGCGCCAGCTAAATCCGCGCCTCCAGACGTTTGAAGCGTGGCTTGGGGACCAAGGCCGTTCGTCATTCGAGCGCGCGCTCGCTTCATCCAAGGCCTGGGACTATGACAAATGACATCAGCAAGGACCCGCCTGTCGCGGTTATATTTTAGGAAAGTTGCAGATCAGAGACGCGATGGCGGCGATCACAAAAAGCCGTAATCCTGTTATGTTGGAAGAGGGACCATGCCCAAACAATTGCAAGGCTCGTTGGGTCACAGATCAGAAGGCGATCTTCCAACCGGCTGATGTTACAGGTAACAGACCATTGGCCAATCGCGGCGTCTGTTGCACATGGACTTTGCGTTGCGAGCATGAGCCAGTGGCGCGAAACGATTTCCGTGCTTGTGGTGGGTAAAAGGCCTCCTGCATATCCCCAGTTCCACAGAAAGCTTTGAAGTATAGCCTTCGATCTTTGATGCGGTGTCGCTGACGGTGACATTGTTCAGTTGGAGCATTATTCCCTTCTGGCGGTTATAAACGCAAAAAGTGTTCATAACCGTCAAAGATACCCAAACCTGCTGTTTTAACAACGTTTTTAAGAGGCGATCTTTACAGTTGTAAAGGAGGTTGGCGTGGTGGGGAATCGCTATCAACTGGGTTCAGGCCTGCCGAATATGACGGCCTGGTTTTAACCGGAGAGATGAGTGTGGATCAGCTATCAGCAGCGTTAAATGAAGCCCTTAACTCAGACAATTTTAACGTCTGGCCACATGTCATTGCGCTGGCGGCCGCTTATATCCTGGCTCTGCCGATAGGATGGCATCGTGAAAGGCAGGAGCGAAGCGCTGGCCTTCGCACTTTCCCACTCGTAGCAGTGGCAAGTTGCGGTTTTATTCAGGCGACCGAAGAGGTTACGACAGACAGCCCGGAAGCGCTTGCCCAAATTATGGAAGGTGTAATTACGGGTATGGATTTCATTGGGGGCGGGGCGATATTGCGGTTAAGCTCTTCTGTGAAAGGAACCGCTACGGCCGCCAGTCTATGGGCAACAGGTGCTATCGGTATCGCCTGTGCTGCAAACGCCTTTGATGTTGCCGTCATCATTATGGCGTTTGCTTTGCTCACGCTCATATTCTTCTCAAACGGGAAATCTGTTTCAGACAAGGCGGCGGAAGGCAAAATCAGCCAATGACAACAGGTGTCCACCGCGCTGACCGATGGACGGGTGCATTTTGCTCGCTAATCGTCCCTCTTGACGCGCG
>NZ_JAELXQ010000035.1 GCF_016427605.1 Ochrobactrum sp. Q0168
GACAGCATCAGCAGGCTGTTATAGAGCGCAAGCGACGAACCTGTCTGCGCCAGACTATCCAGTCCGCCGGCCGTCGCATATTGATTGCGGGTCTGGGCCACAGTTGTGAAGAGGGCAGGGGAGGGCTTTTCTGGCTCAGGCGTGCCGGGACCTGGGATCTCCGGGTCAACCGGCCTGGGGCAACCGGTTTTCAGACAGATTTTCAGATCTGCCGTCGTGTCACCATAGGCAAGGCTCATATCGAGAAAGGCTGAGTTCGACACAACGCCTGCGAATTCACCACTGATGCTGCCGTCCGCCTTCAGGATATGGTAGAGCTGACCATTCTGGTAACTGGTTTCTGGATCGATGGTGGCAACCGAGACATTGCTGCCGGAAACTGTAGCCGTTCCCGTCACATCGACGCGATCAGAAGTACCATTGCCGGCTATTTCGATTTCAAGAACTGAGCCAGGTTTCAGCGTCAGATCGCCATCGATGGTCAGTGTGCCGATGGAATTTCCGGGAGATAATATACCGCCAGACTGAACCGTCGTTTCTCCGAGCGAGCCATAACCGCCAAGAGTGGCACCGAATAAAACGTCGATGGTACCGCCGAGCATCGCGCTGCCGTGGTTCGCATCGCCAACGATCAATCTGCCGTCGGCGATTGTCGTCGTGCCGGTAAAGCCTGAATTATCGCCATTGAGGAGGAGCGTATCGGTACTCCCCTTAACGAGTTCACCACCCGGTGAATTCACGAACTGGCCGGAAAAACTGCCGCCATTTACGCGCAATTGATTGTTACCCCAGGACACTGTACCGCCATGGCCCGGCGTTGCATCCTGCAAGTTGCGAATTGTTCCGCCCTGTGCGGAGAAATCGATCGTAGCGCCGGAGGCGACGCGTGTTGCACCTGCGGAGCCGGTCAGGCTTCCCAAAGTGCCATTACCGTCAACAAGGCGTCCATATGCGACCGTTATTGTCGAAGCCGGAGCTGCATTCGTACCGATGACGTCCATAATCACGTCACCTCTCGCATCATCGGTTCCGATGACCAGATCGCCGTCAATTGAGAAGCTTTGCCCCGCTCCGCCGTTGAGCCACAGCGACGTGCCGGTTGCAGTAGTGATGGTGCCCGTTGTTCCAGCTGAAATGAGATAGCTGTTGAGGGTGGAACTCCCGAAAGCCGAGTGCAGCCGTCCTCCGTTGAGCGTAATCAGACCTGTGCCCAACGCGTCGATGACGCTATTACCATTCGCGTGATTGGCGACGAGCGTCCCCGCCGAAATCGTTGTGCCTCGGGTGTAAGTATTGGCAGCTTCCAGAACAAGCGTCCCGGCGCCGGTCTTTTGGACACCATTTCCTTCGAGAACATTGGAGATAGTGGCAGTCCAACCAGCACTGGCTCCGCTGCCGTCACCGACACGGACTTCGCTCAACGAATTTTGTAACGTTGTATCAAGTACTAGTGCATCACCGACCAGACGATAGCCATCGCTGGCAAACTGAATCCCGATCGCCGATACCGGAGAACTTCCGACATTTGAAATCGTGACGATCCCGGCCTCACCACCAAAAACCGCAAAGGCATTGATGGGCTGGCGGGTCGTTGTTTGAACTCCTTGAGCATCGGCCCAGTTTGCGTTGGGCTGCGCCCAAGTACCGATCCCACCGCCCAACTGTGTTGCACTCGCCTGGCCATTGCTGTTCCAGAAATTGACGAACATGCCGCCTGTCGTAATGAGATTGACTTGCTTGGCGCCTGTCAAATTCTGGATAGTATACCCAGTTGCGGGTGGAAGAAGTCCGCCATTTGTTGTCGTGAGAGAGCCGGTATAACTGAACAAACGATACAGACCGGGACCGAAATTCCCGGCGTCGACTGTGTTGATGGCTGCGCCGTTGATAGCAAGGTTGCCATTAACTTGCACATCGTGGCCCTGACCGGGATTACCATAACCATCTGGAGCGCCGAACGAAAAAAGAAGCTGGCTTCCCTGATCCAGCGACAGATCGCCATTGATTGTGAGAGTACCTTCCGGCTTTCCCGGTGCCAGCTCGCCTCCGCTCTGTATGTTGACATTCCCGTTGATCGAACCAAAACCGCCCAACGCGCCACTATTTGCAACCAAAACATCACTGTCGAGGCCGGCGGCAGTGTCGGCAGCACCGTTCCCAATCATCAGGGTGCCGGAAGTCACCTGGGTAAGACCGGCATAAGAACTGTTACCACTCAAAGACAGCGTTCCAATGCCGCTTTTGATTAGCCGCCCAGATCCCGAGATCGATCCGGAAAATACAGTATCTGTGGTCTGATGGACTGTCAGATCGGCACTGCCCAGATTGACGGTGCCCCCATTGCCACTGAGCGACGACATCGTCAGGCCAATGCCATTCAGATCAAGGGTGCCGCCATTGACGATGTAGGCGGTGTTGTCGACGAGCGCTCCCGCTCTATAAGCTCGTAAAATGCCATTTTCAATGCGGGTGCCACCCGTATAGGAATTCGGCGCGGACAAATAAACTGCACCAGGACCTTCTTTGATCAGCGCTCCTGGCCCTGAAATCGAGGTTATACTCGCTAAACTTGCATCTGTTCCGGATGTGTTGACGACGGTATCGGATGCAAGTTCAATGAATGCGGTTGTTTGAAAATCCGAAAATGCACTGCTGGTGGTAACATTAATTAGGGCATAACCGCTACTTGCAGAGAAGGTGATTGTGCCGTCTGCGAAGCCATAGCCTCCGCCGTAGTTGCTAAGAAGGTTCAATACCCCCAGGGTATGGTGGCCGTTCAAGTGGACTATTGAACTCCAACTCGATTCTGCATTGAACGTTGCAACTACTCCAATACCATCCGGAATGGTCCCTTCCTGCCACGAAGAGACAGAATCCCAGTCCCCGGGACCGCCGAGCCAAGTTTCTGCTTCGCCCGGAAGTGGTAACATCAGTGCAGAGGCAAAGACAGCGGATGAGAGCCATAACAGATGTCGCTGACGCGGCGAAACCTTCATGCGCGAAAGTTTGGTTTTAGATTTCTGCTGTCCCATGATCGCCCCCCAAATCGCTGACCCCACAGCGATGGGGGCAAAGGTACATCTTCGCGATTAACTGCACAATCGTCCGACTTCAATACGACAGATGCCGTATTTTTTGGGGGAGGGTAAGAAGGCTTTGTGGATCAGCCGAGCAGCCGCGACGCGCGTCCACTGCGCCGTTTGGCATTGTTATAATAATCGGTCGCTTGCTGCACGGAGCGATGGCGCGATTGTTCCATGGCTTCGGGCAATGGAATGCCACGATTGGCTGCCTCGGTGAGATAGCCGGAACGCAGGCCGTGGGCCGAAGTCCAAGACGGGCCCAATCCCGCAATCGCGGTGCGCTGCTTGATGCGTTTGGTGGGAGCGCGCATCTTGAACCATTGAGGTCAGGCCGCTTCTCTCAAAATAGAACGGATAGGTATTGGTACAGTGCCCAGATATCCCGCAATCATCCGGGTGATGTGCTCGACAATATCGGCTTCGTCCGAGAGGGAATGGCCACAGTCATTGAGAACGATGGCATGGGTCAATGTCTCGACTGTCGTGACGCATATAAATGCAGCCGTATCGAGGTCTTTGAGCTGAACGTCGTCCTTACATTGCTCCAGATAATGCCGAACCAGATGCAGCGTGTCCTTCCGGATGGCTTCCACCTCGGCAAGTTTTCCAATGCGGGGAACTTCTTCTTTCAAGATGCGGTGGAGCTCAGGATTAACCCGGTGCGCAGCAATCATAGCACGAACGAGCTCCCGCATGGCACTATTCAGGTCGTCTGACGCGCATTCTTGCATCGCGTTTTCCAGCAGAGCCAGAATTTCACGATTGTGCCTTGCGACGAGCGCAGCCACAAGCGACTCCTTGTTGGGAAAATACTGGTAGAGCGATCCAATACTCACACCCGCTACGGCAGCGACGCGATTTGTGCTGGCCCGCGCATATCCATCGCGCACCAAAACGCGAGCAGTGGCGTCCAGTATCGCCTCGACGGTCATTTTCGACCTCTCTTGCGAGGCGGCTTTTCTGGGATTTGTAGCGTTGAGCATGGCCATATTCTCAATTTCCGAATACGAGTAGACAATGTGAGTAAAGGCTCACATATTTTGTATAGATCGTCAACAAAGAAGAATGCGAGCCTAATCTAAGCGTTCAAACGCCTAGAATGCGCTTTACTATTCGAATTCGGAAAGCCAAAGTAAGAGTTATATAATGGTAACGAAGTCTTTCAACATTGTGATACTTGTTTCGGTAATGGTAGTTGGGGCTGGTTGCGCCAGTTCGGGTCAAAGATCTCAACTTTCTGCGACAGACTGTGTCGTTACAAAGTACACTCAGACATTCAATGAAAAATGCAGCGCGCCACGACTGGGTTGGAAGGGCGCGAGCGGGAGCGATTTCACCTTCAGCCAGTGATTACTCGCCAATAGTTGAACGTCCCGGTACCCGCTGATCAATCTCTTAGCAGCATTCAGCAGGAAAGACGAAGTGAGGCAGAAGGTGATCAACTCAATAGCCTTGACGCGCGTCCGCTGCGCCGCTTGGCGTCGTTGTAATAGTCAGATGCCTGCTGCACGGAGCGATGACGCGATTGTTCCATCGCTTCGGGGAGCGGAATGCCGCGATTGGCCGCTTCGGTGAGATAGCCCGAGCGCAGGCCATGGGCGGAGAATTCTGTGGCATCGAGGCCTGCCATTTGCGCGCGCTGTTTGACGATCCGGTTGACGGCGCTCGGCTCCAGTGCGCGCACCGACACATTGCCCCAACGATCGACTTTTCGAAACACGCTGCCCTTGTCGATCCTGGCTGCTTCCAGCCATCGGGTGAGGGCTTCGACGGGTCGGCCGGTTAGATAAACGATTTCATCGTGGTCAGCACCACTGGTTTTGGTGCGGCCGAGATGAATGCCGAGCGAGGGGAGGGGAGAGCCGTCTTTCGCGGTGACAGGTGCCTGTTTGACAAGTTGTTCTACCCGCACGCCGGCGATTTCACTGCGTCGGCGTCCGCCCGAGGCAAAGGCTACCATCAGGATAGCCCGGTCGCGGAGTGCGGTGAGATCCTCGCCGGAACAGGTTGCCAGCAACTTGCCCAGAATATCGCCGGTAATCGCATGGGCACTCTTGCGGCTGCGCGGCCGGTTCAGGGCGCGCACCGCAAGCCGGATGGCCGATTTGACGGAAGGCGATGAAAACGACCCTTCCAGCCCCCGCCAGCGGGTCAGCGTTGACCAGTTGGCCAGACGACGGCGGACGGTCGCCGGCGCATGCGGTCCCGACACGCGCAGAAAGCCTTGTCGGCGCAATGCCTCTTCCACGTCGGCTGGCATGCCGTGATCGGGTTCGATCTCGCGTTGCTGTGGCCGCCATAAGTGATGGGCGACGAATTTCAGCAACAGGGCTTCGGGCGCCGGGAAGGGAAGAGGGCTACCGGTGGCAGCCATCGACCAGGCTTCAAGATAGGCCAGATCCGAGGTCAGGGCGCGCAGCGTGTTTTCGCCCATGCCTTCATTGACCAGATGGCGCAGCGTCTCGACATCTTCATCCGTCAAAATCTCAGCCAGCATGTCGCGCCGGTTCATCGGCAAAACAGCTGCAATCGTATCTAAAGTCTCGGTGCGTTTTTCAATCGAACCTGACGACGAGCTGCTCATTTCGGCAGTCCGTTCTCGTCATATAGTTCATCGTGGTTCGAAGTCTGGTGCGTGTTTGCAGGCCTTCCCTTAAGCGCCAGCGCCCAGACTTCATCCCATGTGCCCTGGCCGTTCTGCGAAATTGGCATGATCGCGGCAATAGGATCGCCAGCTCGACAGATGACAACCTCGTCATCGCGCAAAACGAAGTCAATCAGTTCGTCAAATCGCTCCGCTGCCTCGGCAATGTCCACGAATACCTTCACAGCCACTGCCCTTACCAGACGCGCTCATGCAGAATCGCGTCGAACGCCAGATCCGTCGAGATGAAAGTGCAGTGCTCAAGCCGCGCCTGAGCGGCAAGAATCCGGTCCCACGGATCGCGATGTTCCCAATCAAAATTTGCTGCAAGTTCGGCATGCAGATCGGTGATGGCTAGTGTTTGCAGGCCGCTTTCCGTGACGGCTGCCCGCAGTTCCTGGGGCTTGAGATCAAGCTTGTTCAGGCGCATCTTGTTGTCCAGCTCATAGAACGTGACCGCACTGACGAGGATAGGATTTGCCTTGTCCTCGATCAGCGATCGTGCCTTCGTGGACAGGCGATCACTACCGATTGTCCACCAGTAGACGGCGTGGCTGTCGAGCAGGATTTTCATTGCGTGTTTTCGCTATTGTTGGATTTGCCTTGCCAGACGCCGGTATCATCATTCCAGTCTCCGGCATCGATCGCCGCCTGCTCTGCATCAACTGTATCGAACAGGTTGTCGGGCAGGCCACGATGGCGCAACAGGCCAAAAGGGCGCTTGCCTCCGTCAGCTGCTGGACCGATGCGGGCGTAAACTTCGTTGCCACGCATGATGACGATCTCTTCGCCCTGGTTGGCGCGATCGAGGACTTCGGCGAAATTCTTGCGGGCTTCGCTGATCTTGTAGCTTGTCTGGGGCATCGGGACCTCCGAAATTGGTCATACGCCATTGATACCATTGTTTTACAGCACGTACAAGTTCCTCGTACATATAACCTACGATAACCAATAAAATCGTGTACTTTTCGGACCAAGGTTGCCAACAACATGCATGCGGTTCCAGACGGCGGCGCAAACGCCTTTGATGTTGCCATCATCATTATGGCGTTTGCTTTGCTCACGCTGATGCTTTTCTCAAACGGGAAATCTGTTT
>NZ_JAELXQ010000036.1:0-3745 GCF_016427605.1 Ochrobactrum sp. Q0168
TTTGGTTGCGGGGGCAGGATTTGAACCTGCGGCCTTCAGGTTATGAGCCTGACGAGCTACCGGGCTGCTCCACCCCGCGCCAGGGTGTTTAATTTATAACCGGTTGGGTATTTTGAGCGATTATCGCTTAATTGGAGTGTTAAGTATGGATATTGAGAAGATGGTTTGATTTGTGTGCTTGGCAGACCTGGCAGCGACCTACTCTCCCGCGTCTTGAGACGAAGTACCATTGGCGCTGGAGCGTTTCACGGCCGAGTTCGGAATGGGATCGGGTGCAGCCGCTCCGCCATAACCACCAGGTCGGCGAAGAACACAAAATGAGAAGCTGGTTAGGGGAGTAGGGGAATAAGGCAGTAAGGGAGTATGTTTTCCTTAAGCGTCCTCTGCTCTTTTGTCTTTCATGCTTTGATATCAGAACTAGAACCTCGAAGCGTAAGCTTCGCAAGCGCGACCGCGCGTCGGCCACGTTTGGCCGCCCTCGCGGAGGATCAGCGGCGAAGCCGCGTACGATCCGTGAGCGCTATTCTAAACTGATATCCATCAAGCTTCGCTTGATGGATATTGTAAATGGGAGTGATCAAGTCGATCGAGCTATTAGTACCGGTAAGCTGCATGCGTTGCCGCACTTCCACACCCGGCCTATCAACGTGGTGGTCTTCCACGGCTCTGATAGGGAATACTCGTTTTTAGGTGGGTTTCCCGCTTAGATGCCTTCAGCGGTTATCCCGTCCGTATATAGCTACCCTGCTATGCCGTTGGCACGACAACAGGTCCACCAGAGATACGTCCATCCCGGTCCTCTCGTACTAGGGACAGATCCTATCAATATTCCTACACCCACGGCAGATAGGGACCGAACTGTCTCACGACGTTCTGAACCCAACTCACGTACCGCTTTAAATGGCGAACAGCCATACCCTTGGGACCTGCTCCAGCCCCAGGATGCGATGAGTCGACATCGAGGTGCCAAACAACCCCGTCGATATGGACTCTTGGGGGTCATCAGCCTGTTATCCCCGGCGTACCTTTTATCCGTTGAGCGATGGCCCTTCCACGCGGGACCACCGGATCACTATGACCGACTTTCGTCTCTGCTCGACTTGTCAGTCTTGCAGTCAGGCAGGCTTATGCCATTGCACTCGACGAACGATTTCCGACCGTTCTGAGCCTACCATCGCGCGCCTCCGTTACTCTTTAGGAGGCGACCGCCCCAGTCAAACTACCCACCATACACGGTCCTGGACCCGGATAACGGGCCGCAGTTAGACATCCATATAGGCAAGGGTGGTATTTCAAGGATGACTCCACAATGGCTGGCGCCACTGCTTCAAAGTCTACCACCTATCCTACACATGCCGACACGAATGCCAGTGTAAAGCTATAGTAAAGGTGCACGGGGTCTTTCCGTCTAACCGCAGGAACCCCGCATCTTCACGGGGAATTCAATTTCACTGAGTCTGCGTTGGAGACAGCGGGGAAGTCGTTACGCCATTCGTGCAGGTCGGAACTTACCCGACAAGGAATTTCGCTACCTTAGGACCGTTATAGTTACGGCCGCCGTTTACTGGGGCTTCAATTCAATGCTTGCACATCTCCTCTTAACCTTCCAGCACCGGGCAGGCGTCAGACCCTATACGTCGTCTTGCGACTTCGCAGAGCCCTGTGTTTTTGGTAAACAGTCGCTACCCCCTGGTCTGTGCCACCCCCACCTAGTTGCCTAAATGGAGGTCACGCTTCTTCCGAAGTTACGCGTGCATTTTGCCGAGTTCCTTCAACGCAGTTCTCTCAAGCGCCTTGGTATTCTCTACCAGTCCACCAGTGTCGGTTTAGGGTACGGTCTATATGCAGGAGCTATTTCCTGGAACCGCTTCGCTGCAAGATCAATCCAATAAGACCTTACAACACACGCGATCCGTCACTACCTGCAGGCCCACGAATATTAACGTGGTTCCCATCGACTACGCCTTTCGGCCTCGCCTTAGGGGCCGGCTAACCCTGCTCAGATTAACTTTAAGCAGGAACCCTTGGACTTTCGGCGAGGGAGTCTCTCACTCCCTTTATCGTTACTCATGTCAGCATTCTCACTTCCGATACCTCCAGGATGTCTCACGACTGTCCCTTCACAGGCTTACGGAACGCTCCGCTACCACGCACAAATGTGCATCCACAGCTTCGGTGTATGGCTTTAGCCCCGGTACATTTTCGGCGCAAAGACCCTTATTTAGACCAGTGAGCTGTTACGCTTTCTTTAAATGATGGCTGCTTCTAAGCCAACATCCTGGTTGTTTTGGGATCCTCACATCCTTTCCCACTTAGCCATAACTTAGGGACCTTAGATGGTGGTCAGGGTTGTTGCCCTCTTCACGACGGACGTTAGCACCCGCCGTGTGTCTGCCCAGTAGTACTCCCCGGTATTCGGAGTTTGATTAGGATCAGTAAGACGGTGAGTCCCCATAGCCCATTCAGTGCTCTACCCCCGGGGGTATTCGCTGGACGCTCTACCTAAATAGATTTCGCGGAGAACCAGCTATCTCCAAGTTTGATTGGCCTTTCACCCCTAGCCACAAGTCATCCCGATCTATTGCAACAGATATGGGTTCGGTCCTCCAGTACGTGTTACCGTACCTTCAACCTGCTCATGGCTAGATCACTTGGTTTCGGGTCTAATCCGACGAACTGAACGCCCTGTTCAGACTCGCTTTCGCTGCGCCTACACCTACCGGCTTAAGCTTGCTCGTCAGACTAAGTCGCTGACCCATTATACAAAAGGTACGCTGTCACCCAGGACGAACCTTGGGCTCCAACTGTTTGTAGGCATTCGGTTTCAGGTACTATTTCACTCCCCTCGTCGGGGTGCTTTTCACCTTTCCCTCACGGTACTGGTTCGCTATCGGTCATGCACGAGTACTTAGGCTTGGATCGTGGTCGACCCATGTTCAGACAGGATTTCACGTGTCCCGCCCTACTCAAGGACTTGATTTCACTTTACGTGTACGGGGCTATCACCCACTTTAGCCAACTTTTCCAAATTGTTCCACTTTGCTCAATCAAGCCACTGGCCTGGTCCGCGTTCGCTCGCCACTACTAGCGGAGTCTCGTTTGATGTCCTTTCCTCTGGGTACTTAGATGTTTCAGTTCCCCAGGTTCGCTTCTAACACCTATGTATTCAGTGTTAGATACCTTATTACGATAACTAGAAACCACATGCGCCCAATCAAAGGGCAGTAGGTCAGTAGGGCAATAAGGCAATATGTTTATCTCACATACTGCCCTACTGCCGTATTGCCCTATTGCCTTAATCGGCACATCTGATTTTCTAGTTATCTAAGGTGGGTTGCCCCATTCGGAAATCCACGGATCAAAGGGTATTCGCACCTCCCCGTGGCTTATCGCAGCGTATCACGTCCTTCATCGCCTGTGCATGCCAAGGCATCCACCAAATGCCCTTAAGACACTTGATCACTCTCATTGCCAATATCCATCAAACTAGCTTTTAAAAGCCGCATTATGCGACGTCAAATGTTGCCATTTGACTGCAAATGCTCAGCCTGACGTTATCAGCAGAAAGACCAGCTTCTCGAGATACAATCGGTGATGGCGGTTAAACACATCAATCATAGTGCAAGGCTTGAGCAAGCTCTTGCGACATCAACCTTTTTGTCGGTCGATCCGATTACATCTTCTCTTCACTATTTCATACAGAACACGCAGACTAAAAAGTCCGCAAACTTGGTTCTTTCTCTTG
>NZ_JAELXQ010000037.1 GCF_016427605.1 Ochrobactrum sp. Q0168
GAAACGGTCTTTTCATAAAGACGGTCGGACGGTGCAATGACGATGACCGGCATGGTTTCATCGATTAGCGCGATAGGCCCGTGCTTCAACTCGCCAGCGGCGTAGCCTTCGGCGTGAATATAGGAGATTTCCTTGAGCTTCAGCGCGCCTTCCATGGCAAGCGGGAAGGACGTGCCACGCCCCAGATAAAGGACGTGATTGACCTTGGCGAGATCAGTGCAAACCGCAGCGATCTGGTCTTCCAGCTTCAGCACTTGGTTGAGAAAACGCGGCGCTTCGGAAAGCTGGCGCACCAGTTCCTGCTCACGCGCATCGTCAATCGCGCCACGCGCCTTGGCCGCAGCGATGGCGAGCGACGCCATGGCCGAAAGCTGGCAGGTGAAGGCTTTCGTGGAGGCAACGCCAATTTCCGGACCCGCAAGCGTCGGGAACACAGCATCCGATTCTCGCGCGATGGTCGAACCAGTGACATTTACGACAGCCGCAATCTTCAGCCCTTGCGACTTGCAATAACGCAGCGACGCCAGCGTATCGGCCGTTTCCCCGGACTGCGAAACGAACATCGCCAGCGAATCCTTCGACAGCGGCATTTCGCGATAGCGGAATTCCGATGCGATATCGCTATCGACGGGAAGACGAGCAATCTGCTCGAACCAGTATTTGCCCACCGATGCGGCATAAAATGCTGTACCGCAAGCCGAGATCGTCAGGCGGTCCACCTTGCTGAAATCGACGCCAATGGCGCCCTCGCGCACTTTGCCGGTGGTGAAATCGAGATAGTTGGCAAGCGTATGCGAGATCACTTCCGGCTGCTCGAACATCTCCTTCTGCATGAAGTGACGATGATTGCCTTTGGAAACGAGCATATTGGCCGTCTGCGTCTTCTGGATCGTGCGCTCGACCTGATTGTTGCTCTCGTCATAAATGGTGACGCCCTTGCGGGTCAGCACGGCCCAGTCGCCATCTACCAGATAGGCGATGGTGTCGGTGAAAGGCGACAGCGCAATCGCGTCGGAGCCGAGGAACATTTCCCCGTCGCCATAGCCGACGGCCAGTGGCGGTCCCTGACGAGCGCCGATAAGCAGTTCTTCGTCGCCTTCAAACAGGAATGCGAGTGCGAAGGCGCCATGAAGCAGCGGCAGGCAATCGCGGACGGCTTCGACCGGGGACTTGCCCTTCTCCAGCTCACGCGTTACCAGATGGGCGACCGCTTCCGTATCGGTTTCTGTCTGGAACTTGCGGCCTTCGGCTTCCAGCATGGCGCGCAATTCGGCAAAATTCTCGATGATGCCGTTATGAACCACTGCAAGGCGTTCGGTGATATGTGGATGCGCATTGCGCTCCACCGGCTTGCCGTGCGTCGCCCAGCGCGTATGACCGATACCGATCACACCCGGCAACGGCTCGCCGGCCAGACGCTTTTCCAGATTGACCAGCTTGCCTTCCGCACGACGACGGCCGAGCTTTCCGCCCTGCAAGGTGGCGATACCGGCGGAATCATAACCGCGATATTCCAGTCGTTTCAGAGCATCGACCAGAAGCGGCGCGACTTCATCCTTGCCTATAATACCGATAATTCCACACATGC
>NZ_JAELXQ010000038.1 GCF_016427605.1 Ochrobactrum sp. Q0168
CTCAATACCTATCTTGGCGGGGACGGTTCTCCCTCCGACCGGTTGATCGTTGACGGTGGAACCGTCACCGGAAATTCTACCCTGATCGTCAAGAATACGACCGGCCCCGGCGTTTTAACGACAGCCAACGGCATTCTGGTGGTGGATACGATCAATGGCGCTACTTCGGTCCCGACCGCATTCACGCTTCAGGGCGACTATGTCACCAAACAAGGAGAGCAGGCGGTCGTTGGCGGTGCTTACGCCTATACGCTGAACTACGGTGGCGTGGGTGGGGATAGCGGCGATAACAACTGGTATCTGCGTTCTGTTCTGATACCACCAACACCGCCAACGCCAACGCCGCCTAATCCGCCGGAGCCACCGGTTCCGCTTTATCAGGCCGGTGTTCCGACTTATGAAGCATATCCGCAGGCATTGCTCGGTCTGAACGGCGTGCCAACCTTGCAGCAGCGTGTCGGTAATCGCTTCTGGGCCGGTAATGGCAACAAGGTGGTGGCGCAGGGAGCCGATCCGGTCGGCACACCATATGCCGCTCCTGAAGAGGCAGGCGTTGCGATTGAAGGCAATGGTGTATGGGGCCGTATCGAAGGCGCGCATAACAGCATCGATCCGCGTGTCTCGACCTCAGCCACCGATTACGACCAGAATGTCTTCAAGCTTCAGGCCGGTATTGATGGGCTGTTGACTGAAACGGAAAGCGGCAAGCTAATTGGCGGCGTCACAGTCCATTACGCCCATGGCAAAACCGACATCAATTCGATCTACGGTGATGGTGAGATCAAGACGGACGGATATGGCTTTGGCGGTACGCTGACCTGGTATGGCGAGAATGGCTTCTATCTGGATGGTCAGGGCCAGGTGACCTGGTACACGAGCGATCTCGACTCTATTCTCGCTCGTAGGAATCTCTCCGATGGCAATGACGGTTTTGGTTATACGCTGTCACTGGAAAGCGGCAAGCGCATAGCCATCGATCCTGCCTGGTCCGTCACGCCGCAGGCTCAGCTGGTCTATTCGAATGTCGACTTTGATGCATTTACCGATCCATTCGGTGCTCGCGTCAGTCTCGACCGGGGGGAAAGCTTGCAAGGCCGTCTCGGCCTGACGCTTGACCATGAGAACTCGTGGCAGAATGACAAGGGCTTGCTCAACCGCACCCATGTCTACGGCATCGCCAATCTCTACTATGAGTTCCTTGAGGGCACGAGGGTCGATGTCCAGGGCGTGAGTTTTGCCAGCCGCAATGACCGTATATGGGGCGGTCTGGGCATCGGCGGAACCTATAACTGGGATGATGATAAATATTCGATCTATGGCGAGGGTCTGGTCAACACCAGCCTGAACAACTTTGGCGACAGTTATTCCGTCAAAGGACAGGTCGGCTTGCGCGTGAAATGGTAACAGGGTTGCCGTAAATCGCGCAGAATCCCACGCCATCTCGTTTCGAACTGCGACAAAGCCGCTGCCAATCCAACACCGGATTGGCAGCGGCAGTTCCTGTTGCTGACCGGCAATCAAC
>NZ_JAELXQ010000039.1 GCF_016427605.1 Ochrobactrum sp. Q0168
ACCGAAACCACGTCGAAGGCGATCCGCGAGCTGGGTGGTGCTGAACGCGGCAAGGCGCTGATCATTCTCAACCCTGCTGAGCCGCCCCTCATCATGCGCGATACGGTGTTTGTTCTGTCGCAAGGCGGCAGCCGCGAAGCCATCGAAGCTTCGATTGCCGAAATGGTCAAGACGGTTCAGGCCTATGTGCCGGGCTATCGCCTGAAGCAGAAGGTGCAGTTCGAAGTCATCGGCGATAATGCGCCGGTTCGCGTGCCGGGCATCGGGCTGATTTCCGGTTTGAAGACGACGATCCTGCTCGAGGTGGAAGGCGCTGCACATTATCTGCCCGCCTATGCCGGCAATCTCGACATCATGACATCCGCTGCATTGGTCACCGCCGATCATTGGGCAGCAAAAGCGCTTGTCAAGGAGGCTGCATAATGGCCCGCTCCAATCCCGATAAGCTCTATGTTCAGGATGTCACGCTGCGCGACGGCATGCATTCGATCCGCCACCAATACACGCTGAAGGATGTCGTCGCCATTGCGAAGGCGCTCGATGCCGCCAAGGTGGACGCGATTGAAATCACCCATGGCGACGGCCTTGCCGGTTCGACTTTCAATTACGGTTTCGGCCTCCATGACGATGTCGAATGGATCGGCGCGGTTGCCGACGCCTGCGAGCATGCCCGCGTCACAGTGCTGCTCATTCCGGGCATTGGCACCGTGCACGATCTGAAGGAAGCCTATGATGCCGGTGCGCGCTCTGTTCGCGTTGCGACCCATTGCACCGAGGCCGACGTGTCGCGCCAGCATATCGAGGCTGCGCGTGAACTGGGCATGGACACGATCGGCTTCCTGATGATGTCGCATATGGCCGAGCCGGAAAAGCTGGTCGAACAGGCGAAGCTGATGGAAAGCTATGGCGCGGAATGCGTCTATGTCACCGACTCGGCAGGCGCGCTGTTGCCCGAGCAATATACGCTTCGCGTCAAGGCGCTGCGTGATGCGCTGCGGCCTGAAACCGAAATCGGCGTTCACACCCACCACAATCTGACGCTCGGCGTTGCCAATGCCGTTGCCGGTATCGAGGCGGGCGCTGTGCGCGTCGATGCATCGCTTGCGGGCATGGGGGCAGGGGCTGGCAATGCGCCGCTTGAAGGTCTGATCGCCGTTCTCAACCGCAAGGGCATCGATACGGGTTGCGATCTCTATGGCCTGATGGATGCCGCCGATGATCTGGTGCGTCCGTTGCAGGACCGTCCGGTGCGTGTGGACCGTGAAAGCCTCTCGCTCGGCTATGCGGGCGTCTATTCGAGCTTCCTGCGTCATGCGGAAAACGCCTCGAAGCTCTATGGCGTCGATACGCGTGAAATCCTCATCGAACTTGGCAAGCGCCGCATGGTCGGCGGCCAGGAAGACATGATCATCGACGT
>NZ_JAELXQ010000003.1 GCF_016427605.1 Ochrobactrum sp. Q0168
GGCCGGGGGCTGGCCTGCGCGCACCTCCCTTTGTGATGGTGATTAGATCGTAGTTGCAATTAAAATTTTAGTCGACAAGAAAAATACATTGTGTATATTTGTTTTCATACAAGGCTTGCAGAAGCCGGTTGTAGATACTGGTTGATTGAAAAACGCGTTGAAGAGATTCAAGGACAGGACCATGACTTCTGATATTTTTTCCGGCTGCATCCCCGCACTCATGACGCCGTGCAAGCCAGACCGTACGCCGGATTTCGACGCGCTGGTGCGCAAGGGCAAGGAACTGATCGCTGCTGGCATGTCTGCCGTCGTCTATTGCGGCTCGATGGGTGACTGGCCGCTTCTGACCGACGAACAGCGTATGGCGGGTGTCGAAGCGCTGACCAAGGCTGGCGTGCCCGTCGTCGTCGGCACCGGCGCGGTCAATACCGCTTCGGCTGTCGCGCACGCCGCCCATGCCCAGAAAGTCGGCGCGAAGGGCCTGATGGTCATCCCGCGCGTTCTGTCGCGTGGCTCGTCGATCTCTGCCCAAAAGGCGCATTTCAAGGCCATTCTGGCAGCTGCACCCGATCTTCCGGCTGTGATCTACAACAGCCCTTATTATGGCTTTGCCACCCGCGCCGATCTCTTCTTCGCGCTGCGTGCCGAGCATCCGAACCTGATCGGCTTCAAGGAATTCGGCGGCGCGGAAGCCATGCGCTATGCCGCTGAAAACATCACCAGCGCTGATGATGATGTGACCCTGATGGTTGGCGTCGACACCGGCGTGTTCCACGGCTTCGTCAATTGCGGTGCAAAGGGTGCAATCACCGGCATCGGCAATGTGCTGCCGAAGGAAGTTCAGCATCTGGTTTCGCTGTCGAAGGCCGCTGCTGCTGGCGATGTCGAAGCTCGCGTTGCCGCGCTTGAACTGGAAGCTGCACTCGGCGTGCTGTCATCCTTCGATGAAGGCCCGGACCTCGTTCTGTTCTACAAGCATATGATGGTTGTGACCGGCAACCCGGAATACGAACTGCATTTCAATGAAACGGACAAGCTTTCCGATGCCCAGCGCGGTTATTGCGAAGCACAGCTGAAGCTGTTCCAGACTTGGTATGCAGCTTGGATCAAGCAGGGCGGCGTGGTCGCGAAATACGCAGCCTGAATGTTATAAAATTTACAAATAAAAACCCCGCCATTTGGCGGGGTTTTTATTTGGCTGAAATTCGAAATTACGCGATGGCGTCGAGGCCCTTTTGGCGCAGCATTTCGAGATGATCCATTTCCGACTGGGTGAGCGAAATGCCCTTTGACAGCGATTCACGGCGGGCCGCGAAACGGCGCTGCGAAGGCAGGCGCGCACCCTGACCGGCAATGGCTTCCAGCAGGATTTCGCCGTGCTGGATCGGATTGAGGCGTCCGCCAGCCATGCGTGTCGGGTCGAAAGCGAGGATCAGTTCGCCGTGGCGCGGCGCAATCGTCGTGGTGCCTAGATAGGCGAGAGCCTCCGGGCTGCTGAAATCGCCGATCATGGAACCCGCCAGAAGCTCGATCATGGTCGAAATGGCAGAACCCTTGTGCTGGCCGAAAGGTAGCATCGCGCCTGCAAGGGCGGCTTCCGGATCGGTGGTCGGCTTGCCGTCGGCATCGACCGCCCAGCCTTCCGGCAATTGCTTGCCAGCACGGCGATAAAGCTCCAGCTCGCCACGCGCTGCGACGCTGGTCGCAAAATCGAACACATAGGGGTTTTCGCCCGGGCGCGGCCAGCCGAAGGCAAACGGGTTGGTGCCAAGCAGCGGCTTGCTGCCACCCGCAGGCGCAACGGTCGCATAGCTTGGGCACATGGCCATGGCCGCAAGGCCTTCGTCGGCCAGCGCTTCCACTTCCGGCCAGAGGGCTGCGAAATGGGTGCAGTCATTGATGACGAGGGCGGCGAGGCCGAGCTTGCGCGCGCGTTCGATCAGCGCCGGTTTGCCGGTTTCGAAAGCGAGATTGGCAAAGCCGCCATGGGCTTCGACGCGCACCACGGCGCTGTCATCGACGCTCAACACCGGCACGGCATTGGTCACCACCTTGCCACTCTTGACGGTGCGCAGGCAGCCTTCGATACGGTAAATGCCGTGCGATTTGCAGCCATCGCGCTCCGCTGCGACAATGGTGCGGGCAATTGCGGCTGCATGGTCGTCGCTGAATTTGGCGTTGCGGAGTGTGTCCTTCACGCGTTCGAACAGTTCATCGACCGTAATCAGGATGGCGTCGCTCATCGTGATGTCCTTTCATGCAGCAAAACCAGCAAAAATCGTTCTTCTGTGCATAGGGGCTACACACAAAGAAGTCATCCGAAATTGTGGTTTGGTATCTCATGAAAGAGAACGACATTATGCAGACGCGGCATCACCCGTCGGAGACGGATGATGCCTTAAAAGATCATTTGCGACCGACTTCGAGATAGGTAATGCCGAACACGACAACTGGCATGGCGGCAATCATTCCAAGCGCAATCCAATGGAGCCACTGCATAGGGTGGTCCTCCGTTGTTGTGATAATGGGTAAAGTGAGCGGTAAAGGCTTCCGACTCACATCAACCAGAGTGTGATTGCCGCAGCGATCACGAATGCGGCGGCAAAACTGCTTTCCAGTCTGTAGTACCAGAGCATGACAGCCTCCGTTATGGTTAACGAATACTTAATAAACGCGGCTCTGGCGATTTGGTTCAATCGGTCCTGTAACAAAATTGAGAGCGGCCTCGTGATCGCGGGGGCGCTCTGTGGCGTGCTTACCAGTGAACGCGAAGGCCGACATTGCCTCTCAGCGTGTAGCTGTCGCCGAAATTGTTCAGGCTGGTATTGATCAGTCCTTCGCCGAACAGGGAATAGCGCTGATTGTCGAAATCATAGCTGCCGCCGACGCCAAGACCGCCCCACAGACGGTCCTGACGGCTTGCCAGACTGACGCCTGCGAGATCGGCACGGGTTCCGTCGCGGAACTCGTAATAAAGATTGGCGATGCCATAGAGATTGGCGCGGTCAGTGGTTCCCTTAGCGTTCTGCCAGAATGATGCGTAATCGAGATTAAGACCGAGACGGCCTTGCAGGCTCTCGCCGCGATCAAAGCGGACGGCGCTCCCGAAGCCGTCGATGAAGTTATCGGCATCCACTGACGAATAGACCAGTTGCCCTTGCGGCGTGACGGACCAGCGGTCGTTGATAGAAAGCTGCTGGCCGCTTTCCAGCGAGACCGCATAGCCAAAAGCCCGGTTACCAGTGGCGAGTGCCGATGCGCCTTCGGCTGATGTGGTCAGGTCGCTGTCGTACCAGGTGGCCTGCGTCAGTGCGTCGGCATAAAAGCCGTTCTCGCCATACCAGGTCAACGTTCCGCCGAGCCCGTAACCATCGGTCGAAATGTCGCCGGATACAAAGTCGCGCGATGATGTTCTGGTCTTGCCATGCATATACTGGCCAAAGATGCTGCCGATCAGGCTTCCTTGTTCATTTTCCAGAAATGCGCCATCGATACCGGCCTGCATCTTGAAGATGTCCTGACGGGTTTGGGTGCCGGTCGTCGTTTGGTCGGGCTCAAGGCGATTATGTGCACCTTCGATGCGGCCCCAGACACCGTTGCCCTTTGAGGCTGCCTTGTCAGGTGATGCCGTCTGTCCCACCCATAAACGATTGCCGGTGCGCTGGCGCAGCGAAGAGACTTCGTTCATGCCAAGCAGATGCTGTGAATAGGCCTCATAGACAGGTGCGCCAGCTTGCAGTTTGGCTTCCGGCGTTGGTTCAAGATCTGTACTCGGACTCGGTTTGGGAGCGGATTTGGGGTCTTCGGGCGTTTTCTTAGAGATCAGATACCAGTCATTGGTGTTCTGACCCTGGGCATTGCCTTTATAGAGGCTATACTCATAGGCGCCGATCACGATGGCTGGTTTACCGCCCGTGCGGTATTGCCCATCCAGTATGAAGTCGCCGTCAGAACTGCCGCCGACTGTGATGACCTCAATGCCGGACGTGGTCGCGTTACCTGTTCCACCGCGATTGTTGACATGAAGGAGAGTGGTGCCCGACGTGTCGCCATCAATAATGATCTTGTTGGCTTTCGATGTATCGTCTCCGAGAACCGCATTGATCGTCAGCATGCCGTTGTTGCCGGTATAATCGCCGGCGATGTGGAGAATAGTGTCAGTCGTGGTGCCGAAGTTGACATTGCCTCCATTGGAAAGCGAAGCCAGCGTTTGGTCCATGCCATTGAGGTCAAGCGTTGCGCCTGACGAGACTGCGAATGCGGATGATGTGCTGAACACATTTGCCGCACCGGCCTTCAGGGTTCCAGCATAGATATTGGTGTTTCCGGCATAGGTATTGATGCCTGACAGGGTTGTTGTGCCCGTGCCGCTCTGGAACACAGCGCCGTTTCCAGAAATGTCCGCACTGAAGTCAAACGCATCACTGCGATTGAGTGTCAGCTCACCGTCGTTGACGATCTGCTGGCTCGCCAGACTGCCCGTTGCGCCACCCGCGCCGATCTGAAGCCGGGCGCCTGCAGCAATCGTTGTAACGCCACTATAGTTGTTGGCACCTGATAGCGCGAGAGTTCCGCTACTGATGGTAATGCCGCCTGTGCCGTTGATATTGCCGGCAAACGTTGTGCTTGCGTTGGAGAAGTCGAGGGTCTTGGCGCCAAGCTCAACTTTGCCTGTGCCGGTCAAAGTTTGGATCGACGTGAAAGCCGCCGTTATAGCGCTGACGTCAAACACGCCATCCACATTAATGAGACTGGATGTCTTCAAGCTCCCTGAGGAAAAAAGTCCCATCGTTCCCGACTGGATATCCGTAATGCCGGTATAAGTGTGGGTGCCTACGCCCGTCTGTAGCGATCCGTCGCCAGTTTTTATGATGCCGCCCGTTCCAGAAAATGCTCCGCCCATAAGCACCGTATTGTTTGCATTGACCGTGTTGATGGTCAATGTTTTATCAGCCAAATTAGCTTTGCTTAGATATGCGATGCTGATAGTGCTGCCGTTCGGGTTGTCGACAATGAACGCAAGGTCATTGGCGAGCTGAAAATTTCTAGGGCCAGAGACTGCGCTTGCTGCACTGGCGGCATAATGGAACCCAATGCCATTTATACCGTAGATTACCAGTGTGCTGCTTGAAGCCGTGCCTCCAATACCGTTGGCGGTCAAAGTGGAGCCATCCTGAACGTCGATTCTGCCAACAGCGTAAGTTTGCCCAGAGCTAGTCGTTATGTTTGAAGTGCCTGGCAGAATAATTACGGTGTCAGCCGCCGTTGGCAGTACACCGCCGCTCCAGTTGGAAGCTGTCCCCCAGTTACCATTTACTGATGGGCCTATATATTGGATATCAGCTGCATTTGCGGTATGAAGACATACAAAAAGCGCCGTGCTTGCAGAAAGAAGAGCCGCCAGTCTTTGCAATGGGTATGTGCGCATCAAATTATCCTGCTGATTTTAGGGAGCAACCAATGCTGGTTGTGTTGGAGGGCGCATCTCCGACGATGGAGCGCTGTCCCATTATCTGCTTTGTGATTGGGCTGGGCTCACACGACGTGCGTCGTTTGCTGAGGCGTATTGCTCAATAGCTCCGGCGAAACAGGAGCTTTGCTTAAGATACGGTCAACAAGCATATTGAGGGTTGGTTATCCTGAGTGCGCAAGGCAAACTGGCACCTGAGAGTCTGCGGGCATAGTCGCTCTTTTCATATGAGTAGAATCACTTAATAAGATTATTCATATAGATTATATTTGTAATAATAGAAACAAATTCCAACAATAATTGATTTAATTAAGTAATACGAAATTTAATTGTTGCTAATATTATTCTATAAAAGACGCCCTGAAGCGCTCGTGCCATGAAATGTTTCATGAAACTGGCTTTTGATTCAGCTTGAAACCGGCAGGCTGTTCACAGTGAGAGTATCAGATATGATAGGCTAAAAGTGTTCTATCATTTGTTCACATAAAGCGGAACCGATAGCGTAAGAAACGCGGAAGTACCCTCGACGCGGTTTTCGGTATGGAATTCTCGCAGCAGCTTCACGCGTGCCTGTATTGGTGTCTTGTCCAGTTCAAAATTGTAGCTTGCAGTTACACCCAGCGCCGCAACACGTCCGCGATAACCGCCGAGTATTGCACCGCTGCCGCTATCATCGCTGATCTGTTGGTAATAGTAACCGATGGCGCCAAGGGAAAACTGTTTCGTGAGATATTGCGAGATAGCACCCTCAACATGGAACTCGGTCCCAGTGCGATAGTCTGTTTCCGGATTTTCTCCATTGAAGGTGAAGCCCACAACGCCCGATATGTCGAGACCGCGCTTTGGATCAAACCATGTTCCCGCAGCGGAAAGATCTGCACCCCAACGATGGAAGGCAATATTGGCGAGCGAGTTTTTCTGATAGTCTCCAATGGGCACATTGATCATTCCATTGAGGCTCCAATGGAAGTCGCCGCTGCTCCAGCCGACTGTCGTGGTGACGACGGGGTCGCCGATCTTGGTTACACTGTTGTCGATATCGCCGGAATATGGGCCATAGACTAGATCGGCGTCTACATTCTGATAGCCGAAAGGCGTGGTCAGGCCGAAGGCCAGTCGCCCGCCCATAACTTCATAGGGTGTGGACCATATGAAGGTGGGCAGATCGACCACGGCTCTGGCTTCGACGCCGAAGCCGACGACGCCGCCCAGCGGTAGCGGTGCGGAAGCACCGGCGCTCGCGCGGTAAAAGTAGGTGTCGTTCTGCAGGTAGAGACCCGGTGCCGGCAAGATAGCGGCCATTGGCCCCTTGGACCCCAGCAGGTAGAAGCCGAGACCGTTTTCGGCGGCCTGCGCGCCAAAGCAGAGCAGGGTCGCCGGGATGGACCAGAGAAAAGGCTTTAGGGTTCGGTGCGCTAGTTTCATAAGCCTGCTCTGATCCAGATGTTCAGTGACAATGGTTTTGGAACGGCGGTTAGTTGGTGTTGTAGCCATTGATGGCGACAAAGGGGTTCTGCCCGTTAATCTGTGCCCTGGAAACTTCCGCGGTGATTTCGCGCGTCTCGCGGGGATAGATGGTGACGTAGTTGTCGTCATAGGTGATGGGCAGAATTTCACCGGAACTGCTGTCTTTCTGCAATTGGGCGCGCACAAAGAATGCAACGTGATCGGTGGGATTGATAAGCGAGATTTTGAATCGGCGCATGTCTTCTTGCGGCTCGATCTCTGTGAGTGCTGTTTTGAGTTCCACCTTTGGCATGGTGCTAAGCGGTTTGAAATCCGCCCATTGTTTCTGCTTCAGGATCATGGCGTCCATCATGTTGTCGGGATCCATGTCCTCGGGAATGTCGTCCTTGGCCGACTGCCAGTAAGTGTTTTCTGCAAGCACTTCATCCTTGGCACTTTGGAGCTGCAAGCGGACGAAATAGACCGTGCCCATGTCGTCGTAACGTGGAAGAGTCAGAGCAACTGTCGAGGTCGTTGGGCTGGTGGATTTGATGGTCGCGTTCTTCTCGTGCTTGAGCTTGCCGTTTATGTCGTAGAGACGCGCTGTGACCGTCAGATCTTTGAAGCCTTCCAGTGTCTGATTGACGAGATAAATCTGGGCTTTGGAATGGTCGCCAGTTGCATAGCCGTCAAAAACCACGCTCAGCGGCTGTAGGGCTTTCTTGGCACCGAAATACCCGCCGCCCTGTTTCATATAATAGTCGAAGAGATGGCCGAAAAACGATGGCCAGTGGCTGTTGAGCATCCAGAAGATCGTCATCTTGTGGGTCTCCCAGCCAAGCGCACCATAGGCTTCGTTCTGCGCACGGACATTTTCATAGGCAATGAGCTGGGCCTTGCGCGCAAAATCCTCAACGCTGTTCGCGGGGCCATAACGTTTTTCAATAGCGGCCTTGGCACTCTCGAGCGTGCTGTTGCCCGGTGCGGAGCCGGCGCGCATATACCAGAAATCATTCATCGGCCAGAGCTTGTCCGCCGGCAGGAATTTCTTCAGACTATCCAGAGGCAGTACGGTCTCGTCATTGCCTGCTTCGGCGACGGAACCCATCGCGCCGGTGATACCGCCCTTGAACCAGAAAGCGGGCGAGCGCCAGGAATAAGGCGCTGCCATATGAATGCCACTCCAGTTGCTGTTGCGTGCCGAAACGGTATCGACAACAGCGTTCTGCCAATGGAGTTCGTTTAAGATGTTATGGTAATTACCAAGAACATCTGCAGGCGGAAGTCCGTCGCTACCATTGGCCCAGATGAACGCCGATGCATGCGAACGGAAATCCGCGATCATATCCCGGACTGTGGCAGAAGCGACGACGTGATCTTCTGCATCCCAATGGCTCCACAGTTCCCATGCCCCACAACACATGAGGCCGCGCATAACCGGAATGCCTTCTCTGTCGGCCAGATCCAATACGTCGTCATCGGCGAACTTGCCTTCCCAGCGCAGCATGTTGACCCCAAGGTCTTTTGCATAACGAATGATGTCGCGATCGCGCTGCGGATTGTTGTCGAACAAGAGATCGGGCGTGTAGGCTGCGCCACGGATCAGATAATCCCGACCGTTGACTTTAATGTAGAAACTGCCCGGATTTGTGAAATTTTGAAAAAGGGCCGTGTCGTCTGTGTGTTGGGTGATTTTACGTATGCCGAAGTCGGTTGTTGCGGTATCGGAAACCTTGTCGCCGATGCTGAATGTCAGTTTCAGATTGTATAGGTTCGGTTTGCCCCAGATATAGGGCCACCACACATCAGGCTTGTTTACCGTTAGGGCCTTCAGGTGGTCCGGGGTGAAGCTTTCCTCCCGAGTTTCGTTGCCTTTCAGCGTAACAGTCTTTTCAAGGTGAATGCTTGGCTTGCCCTCCCGGGTGATCTCGCCGCTCAGCACCCCCGTGACGGGTTCGGATGAGTGATTGACCAGATTGGCATATACATCGAGCTTCGCCGTCTTAAGGTCCGGTACGGTCAGCTCGGCTTTGACATAAGGATTGCGCAAGGCAACGTTGCCGCCATAGGTGAGATAGACCTTGCGCCAGATGCCTGCGCCCTTATCAGGAATAAAGGAGGTCTTTGTCGCGTAGTCGCCCAAATATTTCAGATTGATCCAGTCCATCCAGGTGTCGGTCAAATCGACACCCTCGCCTTGTCCCGGTTTAAGGCTGTCACCCAAAGTCAGGCTGGGGGTGCGCTGCTCTGGGGTGATTTTAACGGCCAGTAGATTATCCGTGCCGGGGTGGACCAGCTTTGTGACATCGAACTCATATTTGCGGCTCATGCCGACGACTGCATCGGGGCCTGCAATCTGTTGGCCATTCAGCCAGATTTCACCGCGATAGTTGAGCCCATTGAAGATAAGCGTGTAACGGTCATGACCTGCCGGAACATTGAGTCTGGTCTGATACCACCATTGATGCGTCCATAGATTTTTATCAACATTGGCGAGGTTATCACCATAGTAGATGTCCTTGTAGACATTTGCCTTGCTGAGCGCATTCAGAACGGTGGAGGGCATGTTCTGAATAGCGTAGCCCTTGTCGCCAAGAGGCGTATTGAACACGGTGATCTTCGCAGCTTCAGCGTCGTCATCACGGATGAGACGCCAACCATGCTGCAACTCAATTTTGCCACTGGTATCCTCGGCGCGTGCTTCGAAGGCCAAAGACGAAGCCAGAATTACTCCGGCAACCAAAAAATACCACCCGCGAGCCATTTGCCCTCCAATGTGTACAGGTCGGAACGCTAACGCTTATGCCCTCGGATCGATTCGTCGTCTCTATTTCGTCAAGCTGACAGCGTTATGCTGGATGAAAACGCAACAATATTCTTTCAAAGAATGCCGGCAATTTGATCCCGACATTCGCTGTTTAATGACATTGGTATGGGCGAGTGTCGGGATCGTTCTCAATGGTGAAAATGCTTATGCAATGGCATTGGTTTTACAGCATTTTCCGAGATACTCGAGGCTGCGCTTTGGTGTTCTTATCTGCGTTTTAGGATCAACCTTGATCAAACCGAAGTTCTTTGCGAACCCTTCGTTCCATTCCCAATTGTCCGTGGAAGACCAGTAAACCAGCCCCTTCAGGTTTACACCCTTTTGCATCGCCTTATAGGCTTCCTCAATGTAGCCTTTGATGAACTCAACCCGCGTTGTGTCCTCGACAAAACCATTGTCGACGGTGTTAGGTTCGTCAACGGGGAAGCCAAATTCGGTGACGTAAATGTCGGGAGCACCATAACCGTTGTGGACACGGAGCAGCGTTTCCGAAAACCCATCCGGTTCATAGGGCAAATATTTGGTGAGCTTGAGGTTATCTGGAGGCGTGTCCTGCACGAAACCAAGAGGCGTGTGGGGCTCGGCCTTGACGTAAAATCGTGAGTAGTAATTCACGCCGAGAAAGTCAGGTTTCGCGGCGATGATTTCCATATCACCGGGCTGGATGACGGGAGCAACTAATGCGCGCACTTCTGCTGGGTATTCCTGGCCGAACAGCGGATCGAGATAGGCCGTGTTCCAGTAGGCATCCATAGTTCGGATGATTTTTTCATCCTCCGGGAAGTTGGACTTGGAACGGACAGTCTGGAGATTAAGGGTGGTGCCCACTTTGGCGTCTTTCGGCAGGTTTGCCCGCGCCGTGGCGATGATAAGTCCTTGAGCGACATTTTGATGATGGATTGCATCGCCCATCGCTCTCAGGGATATGTATCCGGGTGCAAAACGTCCCGAGCCATAGCCGAAGGTGGAAACGGTTCCAGGCTCGTTCATGGCGATCCAGAGCTTGATGCGGTCGCCAAACTTTCGGGTAACAATCTCCGCATAGTCGGCGGCATATTGTATGATTTCACGATTGCGAAAATTTCCAGCCCATACCGGGTTCTCGAAATGCACGATGGTTGCCATGGGGTCGAGCCCAAGGCGCAACATTTCGTCGATCATGCGGTCATAGAGGTCCAATGCGGCAATGCTTGGCGCCCCCGGCCCTTCGGGCTGGATGCGTGACCAGTAGAAAGAAAAGCGAAAGCTATTCAAACCGGCTTTTGACAATAGGGCGAATTCTTCGCCGTAGCGCGTTTCGAATTGCGTGTTCGTTTCGTTGGTTGAGCCGTCGTGGATCCTGCCCGAAATATCTGCGAAAACATCCCAGTTGCTACGTCCGCGCCCGGCGCGGCTCTCTGCTTGGGCGGCGGCTGAAGCCACCCCCCACTTGAAACCAGCTGGAAAAGCCTTCTCCTCAGCAAAGGCAAACTCGGGAACAACGGCGGAAGCCGCAGAAGCCCCTGCCACCTTTAGAAACGAACGTCGTGAGAAGCTAAGCCGGCTTGCCAGTTCGTGGTCCATCGCAAGATCCTGTGTTTGAAAGGATTGATTGGCCAATTTTTAAAAGGCAATAATCGGACATTTGAAATGTATGAACTTTTCAATTGCACTGAGAACTAGCCTTGGAAAAACTTGATCGTCACTGTTGGGCTCATGTGTTTCATAATGAAACACATGTATTTATTTTCTTCAAACATGAGCTATATGCAAAAATTGAAGAGGGGCAATACGCTTTTGTCCCATATTGGATATAATATTATCCCTATCTAATAAATATCGAAAGATATTAGATTCTATTTGGAAATAAAATTCGGTCGGTTTATATATATATCGAGAAAAATAAAAGCGAGTTTCCTGCGTCAAGTAATTATTGCTTGATCAAGAGTGGCTATCTTTGTCTGCATTTCATGAATATCACAGAGGGTTTGCCGTGCAGGAAGAAATCCTGTCGATATTCTGTGATCAACGAAAATAATAAATGCTCGCAATATTTGTGCGCGGCTCGAAGAAAGGCTGGTAAATCGTGCCGGAATTTTTTCTCTCAACCGATATGGTGGATGAAAAACATCGCAATGCCTTCTGGAAGGAAGTATCGAAGCTTATATACGAAGTCTCCCCCGTGGACGAAAATGGTCAGGCTGAACTGATTGGCACCATTCGCTCACGGATTTTTGACAGTATGGTTCTGGGCGACACGACATTCAACGAGCAGATTTGTCGGCGCACGCCGGAGATTATTGCGCGTTCGAATCTGGATATCTGCCTACTACAACTTGTCCTGTCGGGTGAATATACCGGCGACTTCGACGGCAGGCAGGTTCAGGTACAGCCGGGCGACATGTTTTTTGTGGACCTGGCGAAAGTGCTGGACAGCCGCAAGGAAGCCGGTGCGCGTGTGACCTTGGCGATCCCCCGATTTGAGATGAACAAGTGGTTCCCCTCGAAGGATCTGCACGGACTGGTTTTGCCTCGGAATGTAAACATCAATCAGGTGCTGTTCGATTTCATTTTGAGTCTGGATGGTGCGCTGGATTTCATTCAGGAAAATGAAATACCGGGAATCAAGGAAGCGCTTGTTTTGCTGCTGGTCGCAGCCGTAAACGGCGTTGCGCTCTCTCCGGCGCAATCGAGTGCCATTGACCACTCAATGCGACAAAGAGTGATAGACTATATCGATCTGAATATCCGCGACCGGCGCTTGAGTCCCAAGACGATCATGGCGCATTTCAAACTCTCCCACTCGCATCTGTACCGACAATTCGAGCAGGATGATGGCATCACCAAATTGATCCGGCAAAAACGTCTGGATCTGGCGTACCGCTATCTGATTCATAGCAAAGGCAAGGCGGAAACCCTCAAAGAGATTGCATATAAATGCGGCTTCTCGGATCGCGCGCAGTTTACGCGATTGTTCAAGGATCGGTACGATGTTTCGCCACAAGATCTGCGCGAACTGAAACAAGTGCCAGGGCATGATCCGATGTCGGCGTCCAATTTGCACCAGCATATCCAGGATCACCTGACGCGTATACAGCCAGCCAAATCTTGAAGATTCAGACCGCAGCCTTTTCAAGGACGCGGTCTTGTTCAGCAATCAACGTGGCAATGATGCCAGCGACGAGAACGGCGTGCTCGCTAACTTGCGGCAGTCCCATCAGCTCGCCGAAGGTCCCGCGCGCCAGCGGTCCGGCAATCAGCAAGGTCTCGTCGGCGAAGCCCGATGTGGAGATTGCGTGAGTTTGCCGGTCGCAAAGAAGGCCAAGTCCGGTCGGGCAAAGAGCCAGATGTCCGGCTTCGGCAAGCGCTGACAGCAAGGGCTGCGATCTGAGAATGCTGCCATGACCGGGTCCGGTGGTGACGATGATCTTGTCCACGTCAAGGATAGCGAGTTCGTCTCTCCGGCGATCTTTCAGGCCGATGCGTAAAATGTCGCCGGAGCTAGCCGCGCTGCGGATGGAAGCGGCGCGGACAGACAGGCTGCCATCGGCGACAGCGCGGTCCAGCGCGTTTTCAACCTGGGGCGCTATGCGAAACCGATGCACATCCCAGAAAGGACGCACATGGCGTGCGATACGTCTGCGTTCAGAAACGGGCATAGCCTGCCAGATATCCTGCCCTTGAAGGCGGACCGCGTCGAGAACCGGATGCCAGCTCAACCCCTCGGCGACTGCGGCTTTGATGGTTTCACGGACCCGTTGCAGCAATTGTGAAGCGCTGAGTAATGGTTGGGTTGTGAAGTCGCCATAAGGGTCATGGGCGGTGCGGGGATGCCCGCGTGAGCGAAGACCACGGCGGGAAATCGAAACGATCTGCCCCCTATGGCCATGCGCTTTCAGCGTGGCGATCACATCGGCTGCCGTCAGCCCGTTGCCGACCACCAGCACGCGGTCATCCGGCTGGACATTCTCCAGCGCGCCGGGACGCGTCGCGTCGGCGATCAGCCCCGGATGCTCGCTGATCGGCGCAAGCACACCAGGCAGGGATGGAGCGGGATGGCTGACGGCCAATACAACGATATCAGCAACAACAGGTTCGCCATCTTCGGTGTTGATTGTCCAGAAGCTGTTATCCTTGGTTGCTTTCATGGCGCGGGTGCGGCGGTGTTCCACACGTCCGGCTTCAATCATCGGTGACAGTCTTGAGGACGCATAAAGCCCGAATACCGTGCGGGCAGGGAAGGGCGCACCCTCGTTGCTGAAAGCATCCGGGTCGCCTTCCAGTATCCCGGTTTCCAAAAGCCAGTTGCTGAAATCCTGTGGCTCGTCGGGCAGGATGGACATCCGGTCGGCGGGCACGTTGATGCGGTGCACGGGTTCCAGCGTATCATAGGCCAGACCGCGCCCCAGATTTTCGCGCGGTTCAATCACCACGATCCGCCAGTTGGCGTCATGCCCTTGTTGGGACAGCTGGCGCGCCAGATGCAGCGCAACAGCCGCGCCTGTAAAACCGCCGCCGATAATGGCGACGGTGCCGGTTTGGGCATTGATCGGCATTTCAAATCTCACGAGCCGGAAGCGACCTTTACATTACCCCCATGTCCGCCCCCGCCAAAGACCTGTTTTTTGCCAAAGGACGAACGGAGCTGGTTGCGCGGTCCTTCCAGTCCCAATTCGGGGAAGAGGAGTTCGGAAACGCGATAGGCTTCTTCCAGATGCGGATAGCCAGAGGCGATCACCGTATCGATGCCCAGTTCCTGATATTCACGCAGTCGGGCAGCAACGGTCTGGGGCGACCCGACTAAGGCGGTCCCGGCTCCGGATCGCACAAGACCGATGCCAGCCCAGAGATTGGGCGAGACTTCCAGCTTGTCGCGGCGACCATTGTGCAAGGCGACCATGCGGGCCTGACCGACAGAATCGGAATTCTTCAGGAAAACCTGCTGGGCGGCGGCGATGGTTTCATCATCGAGATGCGCAATCAGACGGTCGGCGGCTTCCCAGGCTTCCGCGTCGGTTTCGCGCACGATGAAATGCAGGCGGATACCGAACGAAATCTGGTCGTCGCGGCCTTTGGCCTTGGCCGCTTTGCGAACAGCGGCGATCTTTTCGCCGACTTGTGCTGGAGGTTCGCCCCAGGTCAGGTATTTGTCGACAAGACCGACAGAAAAATCGATGCCAGCCTGCGACGAACCACCGAAATAGATCGGCGGGCGTGCCTGCACGGGCGGCAGGCCGAGAGCAGCGTCGTGGGCCTTGATGTATTTGCCGTCGAGATTGCCATGACCTGTTTCGATCAGATCGTTGAACACCTGGAAAAATTCATCGGCATGGTCGTAGCGTTCGTCATGCGGGAGGAAAATGCCGTCGCCAGCCAGTTCCTGCTGGCTGCCACCGACGACGATATTGAGAAGCAGCCTGCCGTGAGACACGCGGTCGAGCGTCGAAGCGAGGCGGGCATAATAAGCGGGAGAGGCGACGCCGGGCCGGATCGCGACAAGGAATTTCAGCTTTTCTGTGTAAGCGGCAAGATTGGCGGCCAGAACGAAAGGCTCTTCGCAGGCAGCCCCTGTAGGGATGAGAACCCCCGAATAGCCGAGGCGGTCGGCGGCCTGTGCGATTTCCCGAAAATAGGTGGGATCGGAAGGGCGGCTCAGCGCATCTGTTCCCAGATAGGTGCCGTCGCCCGAAGACGGGATGAACCAGAGAAAATCGAGCGGCTTTCCATTGGCGGACATGAGAGACCTTTCTTCCAGTGTTCCATATGCCCGCGCATTGCCCGATGGATACCATCGGGGCCTGCAGCAGCGCAGTGTGTTTGGGGAATATTGTACCTGAGCAGATCGCGCACTTAAGGAATGCGATGCTAAAAACTGCGCCTTAGGTGAAGTTTATCGGTGCGCTTGACCGCTTTATTGCGAAACTTGATTGCTGTTGTCTCAGGGGCGGGGCGGGATAAGCAGCAAAGCGTCAACTCTGTGGGTCTTGCATCGATAATCGGAGAAACTTATTCCGATTTCCACTCCTGAGCGCTATTTCTATACAGTGAAAAGAGGAGCCAGAATGCGCCGCGACAAGAAGAAGGCGACGATATATGACCTTTCCGTTCTGTCGGGCAGCTCGCCTTCCACGGTCAGCGCCGTGCTCAATGGTACGTGGCGCAAGCGCAGGATCAGTCAGGCGACGGCGGAGTCCATTCTGGGTCTTGCCGAGCAGCATCAATATACTGCCAACCGTCAGGCACAGGGGTTGCGTCATTCCCGCTCGGGCCTTGTCGGGTTGCTTTTGCCTTTGCATGACAACCGCTTTTTCTCGTCCATGGCACAGACATTCGAAGCGCATGTCCGCGCACGTGGTCTTTGCCCGGTCGTGGTCAGCGCGGGGCGCGATCCGGCTGAGGAGCGCGAAACGGCGGAAACGCTGATTTCCTATTCCATTGATGAGTTATTCATCTGCGGTGCGACAGACCCGGACAGTCTGCATGAACTCTGCGAAAAGGCAGCGATCCCGCATGTGAATATCGATTTGCCGGGGGCGAAGGCTCCATCGGTAACCACCGACAACTTCGCCGGTGGCCGCATGTTGACGGAAGCGATCATCGAACATTTTGCCGATCGTAAGCCCTTACGACCGATGGAGCTTTGTCTGTTCGGCGGACGTAACGACGAATCCACGCGCCAGCGTATTCGCGGTTTCCACCACGCCAAGCAGGTGGTTCTCGGTTCCGATCCCGAAAACTGCGTATTCCACACCGGCTATTCGCCGTCGAATACATTGCGGGCGCTGGATGAATATCGCGAGCATCACGGCCGGTTGCCACGTGGTCTGTTCGTCAATTCCTCGATCAATCTTGAGGGCCTGCTGCGCTATATGGTCGAGCACCCACACGAGCAGCTCGATGATCTTGTGGTTGGCTGTTACGACTATGACCCTTTTGCCTCTTTCCTGTCGTTTCCGGTGATTTCAATCCAGCAGGATGTGGAAGGCATGATCGCCAAAGCTTTCGAACTGATGGAAAAGCACGTCACCGCCCCAGAGCTGCATCTTGTTATGCCCAGATTAATTGCGCCGCGTTCGGCCATCGCGCTGCCGGTGGATAGTCTGAAAGATATCAAATAAATACATGCTGCTGGCGCAGCTCTGGCCAGAACCGCGCTGCGTTTTTCCAAGCTCGTTTTGTTACAAGCACTCCGACATCGTCATCGCATACACCGCTGAATCGTGTTGACAGATTTGGGGGGCTGGCGCATTATCGAGTTGCACAATCGATTGTGCAAATTGTTGTGCAAAGTTACAGCATCTCCAACCGGGAAGAGGCCGGGGACGAGATGCCGCCGCCTGATGGGAGATGGCGGCGCTGGCAGGTGGAGGCAATGCGAAGCGCGTTTCTGAAAATGGCTGGTTGACGTGTGTTCCGATCTGTTTGAATCGGATCAACGCTCTAATTGGTCATGCGAGGGTATTTCATCCGAAAGGCGTTTCACGCTTTCGACATGTAACCTTAGAGGTGAGCCCTTGGCTCCAGCGCGTGTAAAGCCGTCAATTGCGGGCAAAATTCCCGGTCGAATGCCAGAAGAACAGACAATCAGGAGGAGAGTGTCATGAAGGTATCGAAGATGACAGGCGCGCTGGCTGGCGTGCTGATGATGGCCGCTACGACGGCGCATGCGGAAGTCAAGGACGCGGTGGTCGGCTTTTTGATGCCGGATCAGGCATCCACGCGCTATGAAGAGCGCGATTTCCCAGGTTTTGCAGCAGAAATGAAGAAGCTCTGCGAAAGCTGCAAGGTGCTTTATCTCAACGCCGATGGCGATGCGACCAAGCAGCAGCAGCAGTTTAATTCGGTCATTTCGCAGGGTGCCAAGGTGATCGTTCTCGATGCCGTGGATACTGCTGCGGCAGCCTCGCTGGTGAAGCTCGCCCAGTCGCAGGATATCAAGGTCATCGCCTATGACCGCCCGATCCCGGATGCGACGTCGGATTTCTATGTCTCGTTCGACAATGAAGCCATCGGCAAGTCGATTGCCGAATCGCTCGTCAAGCAGCTGAAGGCCAAGAACGTTCCAGCCGACAAGGGCGGCGTTCTCCAGATCAACGGTTCGCCGACCGATGCGGCTGCCGGTCTCATCAAGAACGGTATCCATGCCGGTCTGAAGGACAGCGGCTACAAGACGCTGGCTGAATATGACACGCCGGAATGGGCGCCAAGCAAGGCGCAGCAGTGGGCAAGCGGCCAGATCACCCGCTTCAACGATCAGATCGTCGGCATTGTGGCTGCCAATGACGGCACCGCAGGCGGTGCGATTGCGGCCATGAAGGCTGCGGGTATCGATCCGCTGCCGCCGATCACCGGCAATGACGCGACCATTGCGGCGCTTCAGCTCATCATTTCCGGCGATCAGTACAACACCATCAACAAGCCATCGGAAATCGTTGCTTCGGAAGCTGCGCGCGTTGCCGCTCAGCTGCTGAACGGCGAAACGCCGAAGGCTGAAACCACGCTCTACAACACGCCATCGAAGCTCTTCGTCCCGGCGGTCGTGACGGCAGAAAACCTCAAGGCTGAAATCATCGACAAGAATATCGTGCCCGCAGCAACGCTGTGCGTCGATCGTTATGCCGATGGCTGCAAGAAGCTCGGCATCACGCAGTAATTCAACGATGCGCCCGGCCGGTTTTCCGGTCGGGCGTCTTTTTTACGCACATCCCATCCGAAAGCCGTTTTACATTTTTCGGGATGTGCTGTGTTTCGTGCGCAAAGGCATATCGTGCGATATGTCGGGGAAAGTGAAAAATGTCCCAGGAAAACAAAGCGGTGACGTCATCGTCGCAGCCCGTGCTGCGCCTCAGCGGCATTTCCAAGAATTTCGGCGCGGTGTCCGCGCTGACCGATATCGATCTCGAAGTCTATCCGGGTGAAGTGGTGGCGCTGGTCGGCGACAATGGCGCCGGAAAATCCACGCTCATCAAGACGCTCGCCGGTGTGCACCAGCCGAGTTCAGGCACGATAGAATTCAATGGCGAGAAGGTTGTGCTGTCCTCGCCGGGCGATGCGCTCGACCTTGGTATAGCGACGGTCTTTCAGGATCTGGCGCTGTGCGAAAATCTCGATGTCGTGGCCAATATTTTCCTTGGCCGGGAGCTTAGCCCCTACCGCCTCGATGAAGTGTCGATGGAAATCAAGGCTTGGAAGCTTTTGAACGAGCTTTCCGCCCGTATCCCCAGCGTCCGCGAGCCGGTCGCCTCGCTTTCGGGTGGTCAGCGGCAGACCGTCGCGATCTCGCGCTCGCTGCTGCTTGATCCAAAGCTCATCATGCTCGATGAACCGACTGCCGCCCTTGGCGTCGCGCAGACGGCGGAAGTGCTCGACCTCATCGAGCGCGTGCGCGATCGCGGTCTGGGCGTGCTGATGATCAGCCATAATATGGAAGATGTACGCGCTGTCGCAGACCGCATCGTGGTGCTGCGTCTTGGTCGCAATAACGGTGTTTTCTATCCGGATTCATCGAACGAGGAACTGGTTGCCGCCATCACCGGCGCAACCAGCAATTCCGTTTCCCGCCGTGCCGAACGACGTCAGGCACAGCACGATGACGCCCATGACCGGGGAGAAGCATAATGAACCAGACAACCGGAAATACCCCCCTCGACCGGCAGGATGCCCGCGTGCGTCATGATGAAGGCATTTCGGGCGCGCTGCGCGGCTTCTTCGACCGGGTTCGCTCGGGCGATCTCGGCTCGCTGCCGGTTATTGTCGGCCTGGTCATCATCTGGACCGTGTTCCAGACGCTGAATCCGGTTTTCCTGTCGAGCAACAACCTCGTAAACCTGTTGTTCGATTGCTCGACCATCGGCGTCATTTCGCTTGGCATTGTCTGCATTTTGATGCTTGGGGAAATCGATCTGTCGGTCGGTTCCGTCAGCGGTCTTGCCTCGGCTATCGTCGGGGTACTGTGGGTCAACAATGGCTGGCCGGTGGCGCTGGCGATTGTCGCAGCCCTTTGCGCGGGCGCACTGATCGGCCTGCTCTATGCATTCCTTTATAACCGCTTCAGCATGCCAAGCTTCGTTTCGACGCTGGCAGGTCTGCTCGCGGCACTCGGTTTGCAGCTTTATCTCCTCGGCAATACCGGCTCGATCAACCTGCCTTACGGCTCCTGGCTTGTCAGCTTCGGCCAGCTCCTGGTGATGCCGCGTCCGCTCTCCTATGCGCTGGCGCTGATTGCCGGTCTCGCGATCTTCTTCACAGGCTTCCGCTCGGCGCAGCGTCGTCGCGAAGCCGGGCTTTCGGCTCCGTCCGTCGCAGGTATAGCGTTCAGGGCTATCGTCATCACACTCATTGTCGGTGGCGCGGTGTTCTATCTCAACCAGTCGCGTGGCGTACCGTGGATGTTCGGTCTGTTCGTGGCGCTGGTCGTTGCCATGAACTATGCGCTGACCCGCACCCGCTGGGGCCGCGCCATGCAGGCCGTCGGCGGTAACCGTGAAGCCGCACGCCGTGCCGGTATCAACGTGACCTTCATCTATATCTCTGCCTTCGTCACCTGTTCGGTATTGGCTGCAGCGGGCGGCATTCTGGCCGCCTCGCGTCTGGCATCATCCAGCCAGCAGGCCGGTACGGGCGACGTCAACCTCAACGCCATTGCGGCAGCGGTCATCGGAGGCACCAGCCTGTTCGGCGGTCGCGGCAGCGCCTGGTCGGCCCTGCTCGGCATCATCGTCATACAGTCGATTGCCAGCGGTCTGACCTTGCTCGATCTGTCGTCGTCGCTTCGCTATATGATCACCGGTGCCGTGCTGGCAATTGCTGTGATTGTCGATTCTCTTGCTCGCCGCTCGCGCCAGTCGCACGGCCGCGCCTAACACAAAAGGATTCTCCAAATGGCTCAGGATCTCAAAGGACAAGTTGCAGCGGTCACCGGCGCTGCCTCCGGCATCGGCTTCGAATGCGCAAAGCATATGATCGAAGCAGGCATGACCGTGTTTCTGGTTGATCGCGACGAGAAGGCGCTGGCCGAAAAATGCGCCGAGCTTGGCGATAAGGCAAAGCCGCTGGTTATCGATCTGCTCAACCCGGAATCGGTTGCCACTATGGTGCCGCAGATTCTCGAACAGGCCGGTCAGCTCGACGTGTTCCATGCCAATGCGGGCGCTTATATCGGCGGTCCGCTCTGGGAAGGTAACCCGGATGCCTGGGATCGCATGTTGAACCTCAACATCAATGCGGCGTTCCGCACGGTTCACGCTGTGTTGCCGCATATGATGGGGCGCAAGACCGGCGATATCATCATGACCAGCTCGGTGGCGGGGGTTGTGCCGGTGATTTGGGAGCCGATCTACACGGCCTCCAAACATGCCGTGCAGGCTTTTGTGCATACGGTTCGCCGTCAGGTTGCGCCGCATGGCATCCGCGTCGGCGGTGTTCTGCCCGGTCCGGTCGTGACCGCGCTGATCAGCGACTGGCCAAAAGCCAAGCTGGAAGAAGCGCTGGCCAATGGCAGCCTGATGGAGCCGAAGGAAGTGGCGGAATCGGTCATGTTCATGCTGACGCGCCCGCGCAACATTACCATTCGCGATCTGGTGATCGTTCCACAGAGCCTCGATCTGTAATTTTTTGTAGAGCGGTTCCGGTTGAAATGGAATCGTGGAACCGCTCTATCTGGTTGTTTTTACGCATTATCCGACGCAAAACCGCTATGCACTTTTGCTGGAAATGCTCTAGAACGGGTCGGAGACCATGGTTCATTATTATTTGGGCGTCGATGTCGGCACCGGAAGCGCACGCGCCGGTGTATTCGACACCAGAGGTTCGATGCTTTCTTCCGCCAAGCGCGACATTACAATATGGCGCGGGGCTGGCAGCATTGTTGAACAGTCGAGCGCCAATATCTGGCAGGCCGTCTGCGAAAGCGTGCGCGAGGCGGTGAAGACCGCCGGGATCAATCCGGCCAGCGTTGCCGGTATCGGCTATGACGCGACCTGCTCGCTCGTGGTGCTGGGCGAGGGCGGCAAGCCGCTCGCCGTCGGCCCGTCGAACGATCCGGCGCGCGATATTATCGTCTGGATGGATCATCGTGCGGTCGAACAGGCTGAGCGTATCAATGCGACCAAGGCCAAGGTGCTGGATTATGTCGGCGGCACCATTTCGCCGGAAATGGAAACGCCCAAGCTCCTCTGGCTGAAGGAAAACAAGCCGGAAACTTTTGCGTCCGCCTGGCAGTTTTTCGATCTTACCGATTTTCTCACCTGGAAGTCGTGCGGCAGTCTTGCGCGTTCGGCCTGCACGGTCACCTGCAAATGGACCTATCTCAGCCATGAAAATCGCTGGGACGATGCCTATTTCCGTCAGGTCGGCCTTGGCGAACTCGCCGATGAGGCCTTTGTGCGCATCGGCACAGAGGTTCGCGCGGGCGGCGAAAAGCTTGGCGTTCTCAGCGAACAGGCCGCAGCGGAACTTGGCCTCAAGCCGGGGATTGCAATTGCCGCCGGTCTGATCGACGCCCATGCGGGCGGCATCGGCACCGTGGGCGCGCGTGGCGAGGCTGGCAAGGTGTTGTCGCGCATGGCCTATGTGTTCGGCACCTCTGCCTGCACCATGACCACGACGGAACAGCCGGTTTTCGTGGATGGCGTATGGGGGCCGTATTATTCGGCCATGGTGCCGGGGTTGTGGCTCAATGAGGGCGGCCAGTCGGCGGCAGGTGCCGCCATCGATCATCTGATCCATATGCATCCCTTCGCCGGCGAAGCGGAAAAGCAGGCGGCGGCTGAAGGCAAGGGCCTCGCCGACCGCCTTGCGTTGGAAGTGGAAGCCCGCGGCGGCGCCGCAAAAACGGCTGAAATCATCGGCGACATTCATGTCGTGCCGGAGTTTCTCGGTAATCGTGCGCCATTCGCGGACCCGGATGCCCGGGCCGTCATCGCCGGGCTTGATCTTGATGCGGGCATCGACAGCCTGACAGCGCTTTATCTGGCGGGTCTTTGTGGGCTTGGCTATGGGGCGCGGCAGATCGTTGAAGCGCAGAAAGCCAAGGGCATCGCGACGGATACGATTGTCGTCAGCGGTGGTGCGGCCCGTTCGCATCTGGTGCGTCAGGTACTGGCCGATACGACGGGTCTCGTCATTGCGGCCTCGACCTCGCCGGAACCGGTTCTGCTTGGCTCGGCCATGCTCGGCGCGGTGGCCGGCGGTGCCTATCCAGATCTCGCAATGGCGATGGCTGCCATGTCGGAGCTTGGAGAGGTCAATCAGCCTGATCTCGACCGGGCAAAATGGCATGATCGCCGTTTCGAGGCCTTCACGCTGTTGCAGGACACGGCGCGCAAGCTGCGCGATTTCTGACCGCGATCAGCATGCTGAAATGAAAACAGCCCCGGCTCGTCATCGAACCGGGGCTGTTCTTATCGATTGCGATGGCCCTACATCACAGGCGCGTCAGGTTCTGGTTCGTATTCGCGGGCGCCGTCATCCTTGGCGAACAGCACGCAGGGGCCATGCGAGCCGCGTGGGTCGTAGGCAAAGCCTTTTTCGGCCAGCGCATGGGTGATGTCGCGAATGCCGGCCAGACCGTAAAGATGATCGTGCAGCTCCAGGAAAATGCGCTCCACACCCGGCAGTTCGGCCTGCTTGAGCAAATCGCGCTCCGCGCCTTCGATATCCATCACCAGCACATTGATGCCGTGGTTGGCGATGAACTGGTCGATATTGGTCGAGGTGATCAAGATAGTGCTTTCGTAAGGCCCCTGATTTTCGTCCATGGACGACATCCAAAGATCCTTGCGGACATAAAAACGGAAAGTGCCGGTTTCACCGGCGCTCAAAATGCCTTGCGACAAAACGACATTGTCATGGCCGTTGGCGTCGAGCACGCGCCGCGCCAGCGAGGCGGTTGCCGGATTGGCCTCAAAGGCCCAGACGGCCACATTGTCGATCCGAGCGATCAGCGAGGTAATAATGCCAATACCGGACCCCAGCTCCAGCACCCGGTCGCTGGCCTTCACGGCCTTCTTGATCGTGCGGGCTTCCTTGGCTTCATAGCTGCCGCTGCTCAGCGCCTGCCAGATGACGGGCGAAACCTCTCCCGGTTCAATGGGTACGACGACCCCATGCACATTCAACACTTCCACACCCAATTGATTGCTACCACGGGCGTATTCGTATCAGTTATCTCCCGCCCGAAACAATCCTTCCCCGTCCTTTTTTGGTATGCAGATAAGCGAGCTCTGTTGCAGGCATTGGCTTGCCGATCAGATAGCCTTGCACCTGATCGCAGCCCAGCCCCTTGAGGCATTCATATTGCTCTTCCGTCTCGATGCCCTCGGCGATGGTAATCATCCGCAGGCTGCGGCCAACACCGGTGACCAGCTCGACAATGGCAAGCGCATCGCTGCGCGTCGTGACATCGCGGACAAACGAGCGGTCGATCTTGATCTTGTCGAAGGGAAAGCCGCTGAGGCTGCCAAGCGACGAATAGCCCGTACCGAAATCATCCATGGCGATCTGGATGCCGAGCGCTTTCAGGCCGCGCAGGGTTTCCAGCGTCTGCTCGTTCTTGTCGAGCAGGACCGATTCGGTGATTTCAAGCTCCAGCCTGCGGGGATCAAGCCCGGTTTCTTGCAGCGCCGCCTTCACGGTCTGGACAAGATCCTTGTCGCGAAACTGCACCGGGGAAAGGTTGACGGCGATCTTCAAGGGCTTGTTCCAGCGCGTGGCTTCCCGACACGCTGTCTTCAGCACCCATTCGCCAAGCGGCATGATCGTGCCGATTTTCTCGGCCACCGGAATGAACTCCATCGGAGAGACCGAACCGCGCACGGGGTGCGTCCAGCGCAACAGCGCTTCGTAACCGCAGATTTCCCGTGTGTTCGTCGTTGCTTGCGGCTGGTAATAAACTTCCATTTCGTTGTTCTGAAGCGCGGTCTGCAGATCTGCTTCGAATGACTTCTTCTCGCGCAGCCGCGTCAGCATGTCCGATTTGAAGACGCTGACATGGCCATGTCCGACGGCCTTGGCTTCATAAAGTGCCAGATCGGCATGTTTGAACATTTCGTCCGTGTCCGGCTCACCTTCCGATATGGCGACGCCCACGCAGGTTCCGATCTTGATTTCCAGTTCACCCACCCGGTAGGGGCGGCTGATCTCATCCATCAGGCGAGCGGCAAATTCAAGCGACTCTTCCTCGGTCATTCCGGTCGACAATACGGCAAACTCGTCGCCGCCAAGGCGGCAGACAATATCCCCCTTGCGGCTTAACCGCGTCAGTCGCCGCGACACGGCTTGCAGCAAAATATCGCCGACATCGTGCCCAAGCGTGTCGTTCACATCCTTGAAACCGTCGAGGTCGAGCAAAAGGATAATGGCTGAGGGGCCGCCCGAAAGGGCTGCCGTCAGTCGCGTTTCCAGATCCTGCCTGAAGAGCACACGGTTCGGGAGACCGGTCAGCGCGTCGTGATGCGCGTCATGTTCGAGGCGGAAATTTTGCGATTGCAGTTCGGCCGTGGCCTCGCGCAGATCGGCGGTAAGGCGCTGCATGCGCCCATGGGCGCGATCCAAAAGATTGTTATGGCGAATAAGCAGGATGACGAGAATGACACCGCAAAGAATAAGGCCAGCGGCCAGCGCCGTATAGATGAAATGGAGCTGCTTGACATCGCTTTGGGCGGCATCGATCAGACCCACATCATGCTCCACCGACGTGGAGGCAAGTGTCGTTAACGGCGCATCCAGCGCGCTCATGGCAACGAGCACGGCTTTCATATCGTCCGTGCTCATCGTGTCGAATTTCACATCCAACTCGTGGATGATGTCGCTCAGCTTCACATAAAGCTGGCGGCGTCCCGGATCGTCCTGAATGAACGAGCGCAGATTGCCCTGCTGGAGCATTTCAAGACGGCCGACCATGAAATCAAGCCGAAGCCGCACTTCATCCCGATCGACATCGGGCAGGCCAAGCGCCAGCGCGCTCAGCCGGTGCTCAAGCCGCAGATATTCAGATACGGTCTGCCCAATGGACCAGGAATCATTGTACCGGGAAAATTTTTGCAAAGCCGTCTGACGCTCTGCGATGACATAGGCGATATAGCCCGTTGCCACCACAAAGCAGCAGATAATGACACCCAGTATGCGTCTCAAGCGCGCCTCTATTCAACGATCAGCTTGGCAACCTGCCAGGCGGAGCGCGTGTAATATGTTTGATTCTGGAGTTGAGGGTCGCTGTCGTACGGGTAGATAATAAACAACGGTCCTTTGTCCCGTACCGCCATGTAATTTCCGTCCCGCTTCAAAGCAAGAATTACGTTGAACTTCTTGAAATCATCGAGCGGGATGGTGGTTACATAGTCGTTCAGCGCCACCGCCGTGACGGTTTTGCCTTCGGCGCCGACCAGTTTCATCAGCTGATCGAGAGACACGCCTTCGAAGCGGACCTTTCCGTCATACCAAGGATTGGCGGTTTCCACGGTCTTGAGACCGAGGGCTTCCAGACCCGCGCGGTCGAACTGCGCGGTGTCCCCATTGTTCTTGTTTTGGATATTGCCCGATATTGTGAGAATGGGCTTGCCCTGCGGTTTGGGCAGCGAACCGGCAAATGCGCCGGAAACGGCTGTCACACAAACGACCAGACAGACAAAAAAACGACTAAGGTTCATTGCATTTCTCCCTGAGATAGCCGGTCAATAAAGCAAATTACCTAAATCGACGTGAATACTGCGAACATATACGGGTTTAATCGGATTCACGCCTGTGATCTTTCGTCTGCGTTTATAACAAATGAAAACAATAGCATAGTAGACGCTCGCCCATGGATTTCGTCAAGTGCTGACCGCCATGTCGCGTATTTTATTTTCATTTTTCTCAGTTTGCCCGCTTTCTTATACCATCTGTGCGGCGGAAAAGCGGCATTGTTAAGTAATGAACAATGTGAATTTCGCATAGTTTGGTAGATTGAACAATAAAACAACTTAAGATTGCCGAGCGACGGTATGGATGTGCAGTCGTGGCGTTTCAAGAACGTCGAATATCGTAGTATCGATGCCTACTGCCCAACGCAGGCGATAAAGGCCATTCCACCAGCAGCGACAACGCACACCTCGGCAGGTCAAGCCGGGCGTTGACCGGGCTTTGGCTGGATTTATCCGATGATTTCAGGAGATTGATCTCGCATCACGATATACGACATTTGCCGTATTGTTCCTGATCGGGCGCAAAGGATAATTATACTTATGACATTACGGTCATACTATTGATTGGCATGTTGGGGTGCCGACCAACTGGAGGATAAAATGAAGTTCATTCTCATCGCAGCGGCAGTATCGGTTGCTTTCGTAAGCGGTGCTGGGGCATCCGCGCCAGTGACGACCAAGGAACCTGTTCAGACGTCGGCCTCAAAGCCCGATACTAACGCGACTATCATCGCAGTCGGAGGCCAGCGCACTAATGGGCGTGTCCTTTTGGGCGGACGCAGCGCGTTCGGCGGATAACCACGCTTACCTTTGCGCGGGTTGCCAGTCGACGCGGGGGCGTGCGGCGAGTGAGGGAACGTGCTGTCTCTCTCACTCGCCGGCTTTATTGCAGCGCGTTGTTGGCGCGCTATTATGCGGAAGCGAGCGCTTCTGCGATTGTATCTTTAATAGCCAGACGCTGCTTGCGCAAAAGGGTCTCTTCTTCTTGGCTCAAGGGCGTAATCTTCGTTTCAGCCAGATGAATACGATCATTGACGGTGTCATATTCTTCGAGAATGCGCGCAAAGCGGGCATCCTTCGCCTTGAGGGCGTGAATAGCTTCGATCTGTCCTGGAAATTCTTCTCCAAGCGTGTGCGGCGTGTTCGACATGACGTCTCCTTCCTTTGCTTTAGCTGAGCTTCGCAGAGCCAGTCGGAACGGGCATTGATTGCGATCAAGTCCAAGCTATAGCTTAAACAATAATCGATGTTGGATGGTTCCGGGCGGTTGACTGGTCTTCCGCGCAGTTCGCGGAGGATCATTTTGTAAAGACTGTCGGCTTCCATCCGCGGGCAAAGCCCATCGACATTGCAAGGCTCGCATATTCGATTTCCTTTACCAGAAAATCACGATCCTTCAGCAAGGCTTCGATAGCTGCTCGCATATCGCCATTGTGGTAGGCGAGAACCAAGTCGATCTCGTTCTCGTAACCTTCTTTTTGCACAAGCGCGTTCATTTGCCGTGCTCCTCATAAGCAGACATCACATTTCCAATTGTGTTGGAATCCATTGGCTTTCGCCAGCATTGTTCCTATTTTGTTCTGTTGTCGTTTAGGAGTCAAGCATGTTGCAATCCATGTCGCATGGATTCGCCGGGGTTCTGTGTAACTAGTTGTAATTTAACGGAATCTATTTGTACGCAAGCGTGATACGAAAATTGCTGCGGAAACTCACAGCCCGTTGCGCAACCTACTGATTTTCTTGAAGAAAATATTGGCTGGGGAACCTGGATTCGAACCAAGACTAACGGAGTCAGAGTCCGTTGTTCTACCCTTAAACTATTCCCCAGCAAGGATTGCAAATTATGCTCTTATCGAGCGTTTGCAATTGCGACAGAAGCATGAAGCTCGTTCGCGACGGCTTCCATCTAGCGAACTCAAACCGCGAACGCAACCCCTTTCTTTGAAAAAAAGAATAGCAAATTTGGCCGTCCCCAATTTGTCGTGCGGCAATCGTCGCAAACAACCGCAAGGCTTGGCCTTTTTGCCGGACAGGCGGTTCGCAGGGCGTCAGAATAAAAAGGCCCGGCCAGCGGAGGAGCGGGCCGGGCAAAGGGCAGGCTGGCCGAGAGGGGACCCGGCTTGTGAAGGTGGCGCCTGCCAGATGTTCCATCAGCAGTTCGGTGAAGGGGGGCTCGAACTGCCTGAGATGCAGGGTGCTGAGGCCATAGCCTCAGCAGATATGGCGGGTAGCCTCGATACGGCGCTGCACGTCGGCCAGCGAGCGCAGAACACGCGTCGGATTTTCGCGACCGCGATAATGCGTCGCCGTATAGACATCACCGCGATGCAGACCAATGTCGTGCAGCAAATAATCGTCAAGCTCGTTCAGTCGCATCACATGCTGGCGATGGCGGAAAATCATCCAGCGACGCAGAGCCGACGTAAACACAGCTTTCACCGTTTGCGCGAGCGTGGAGGTCTCTGCGCGCGTTGCCGGTAAATAGGTCGTCGTTGTCTTGCTTATCGCTGTCATGTCCGCTCTCCTTTAATCAGCGGTGCTAAGGGGTTTTTATCGCCAGGGTCATGCGCTTTCGCGGCTCCTTTCCTTTACGACGACTGCTTTATCCAACAATCGAATTGATTGTTCCAACGAATGTTTCTAATGTCATTCTTCAATAATAGTGATGGATAGCGCCCATGAGCACGCCGCTGGATCTGGATCAGTTACAAACCTTCATCGCGATAGCTGATACGGGCAGTTTCACACGTGCAGCCGATGCGATCTTCAAGACGCAATCGGCGGTTTCCATGCAGATGCGGCGGCTCGAGGAACGGATCGGAAAGCCCCTGTTTGAGCGGGACGGGCGCTCCAATCGTCTGACAGAGGATGGCGACCGGCTTCTGCTTTATGCGCGGCGGATGATGCAGCTGAATGGCGAGACCATTGCCGCTTTCGATGATACGCAGCTGGAAGGGCATGTGCGTATCGGAACGCCCGACGATTATGCCGATCGCTTCCTGCCGGAAATCATGGCGCGTTTCGCCCGCTCCAATCCGCGTGTGGAGCTTTCTGTCGTCTGCGAGCCGACGGTCAATCTCGATGAAATGATCCGTCGCGGCACGCTGGATATCGCGCTGGTCACCCAGTGCGACGACAAGCGCCGCTCGGAAGTGGTGCGCACCGAGCCACTGCTCTGGGTCACGTCGGCCAATCATGCCGTGCATGAGGAAGCCGTACTGCCGCTTGCGGTGGGTCGCCCGACCTGCATCTGGCGTCATGCTGCAATCGAAGTGCTGGAAGCGGCGAAACGCGATTATCGCATCATCATCACGAGCTGGTCTGCGACGGTTTCTGCGGCCGCGGTTCTCTCCGGCCTTGCCGTTTCGGTGCTGCCGGAATGCGCGTTGCGTCCGGGGATGCGGGTGCTGGGCGAGGCAGACGGGTTTGGCACCTTGCCGGAATTCGGCATCGGCATCATGCGCGGCCATAACAAGCAGAATGCGGTGGTGGATGCGCTGGCGCAGCACATCATCGAAAGCCTCGACAATATTTCGTCGCCGCAGCCGGGAGGCCTTGTCGGCGCGATGAGTTCGCCGGAAATTTCGTCGTTTCCGGCGGTTCGCACGCGCAGGGTGCGGGCCAATGAGTTGTTGCCGGGCTGGTGAGGCCGGTTGATAAGCATGCAATGATTTTAGACGCGACTTCTTGACCAGCCGTACCGGCTGATGGCCTATGATGGGATGAGCATGGGTTCCGATTCGAGTTTTACCGGCGCATCGTCGAATGTCGCCGAGTATAGCGTTTCCGAGATTTCCGGCGCCTTGAAGCGCACGGTCGAGGATGTGTTCGGCCATGTGCGCGTGCGGGGCGAAATCTCCGGCTATCGCGGGCCGCATTCATCCGGTCATGCCTATTTCGCCTTGAAGGACGACCGCTCGCGGCTGGAAGCCGTGATCTGGCGCGGCTCCATGGGCCGTCTGCGTTTTCGTCCCGAAGAAGGCATGGAAGTTATCGCCACCGGCAAGCTGACCACCTATCCGGGTTCGTCGAAATATCAGATCGTTATCGAGCAGATGGAACCGGCGGGCGCCGGTGCGCTGATGGCGCTTCTGGAAGAGCGCAAGCGCCGCCTTGCGGCGGAAGGTCTGTTCGATCCGGCGGTCAAGCAGCTTCTGCCCTTTATGCCGCGGGTGATCGGGGTGGTGACATCGCCGACAGGCGCGGTGATCCGCGATATTATTCACCGCATTTCTGATCGCTATCCGCTGCATGTCATTGTCTGGCCTGTGCGCGTGCAGGGCGAGACGAGCGGCCTCGAAGTGGCCGCTGCGGTGAACGGCTTCAATGCCTTGCCGGAAGATGGCGCGATCGCGCGTCCCGATGTGCTGATCGTGGCGCGCGGCGGCGGCAGTCTGGAAGACCTGTGGGGCTTCAACGACGAAATCGTCGTGCGTGCCGTCGCGGCATCGCATATTCCGGTGATTTCGGCGGTCGGCCACGAAACCGACTGGACGCTGATCGATCTTGCCGCCGATGTGCGCGCACCGACACCAACCGGGGCTGCTGAAATGGCCGTGCCGGTCAGGGCCGATTTGCAGGCAACGCTTGCCGGACAATCGGCGCGGTTGGCCTCGGCCATGTCGCGCTTCATCGATCTCAAGCGGCAGGCGCATCGCGCGGCTGCGCGCGCGCTGCCTTCCGCCGACCAGTTGCTGGCCTTGCCGCGCCGACGCTTTGACGAATCCGCCTCGCGGCTGACGCGGGCGCTGTTCGTCAACACGCAGAAGAAGCGTGTGCATTTCGAAGGGCGCGCCCGGCAATTGTCGCCGCGCCTGTTGCAGCGCCGTTTCGTGGAACAGCAGCGCACCATGTCGCTGCTTGGTCAGCGGCTGCCGCGCGCGCTGGAAGCCTTTTTGCGGGAACGCCGCACGGCGCTCTCGCATCGCGGCGACCGGCTGGTTCCGGAACCGATCTTGCGGCGGACCCGCCTTGCCACATCGACCGTCGAGCAGCTGGATCGCAGGCGCGATCAGGCTGTGCGGCTTTTGATCGAACGGGCCAAACGGCGCGGGCAGGAACTGGAGCGCCTCATGCGCACCCTGTCTTATGAAAGCGTGCTGGATCGCGGCTTCGCCATCGTGTTCGACGCAGACGGTCATCCGGTCAAGCAGGCTGCAAGTGTGGCTACGGGCGATGCGCTATCGCTTCGCTTCCGCGATGGCGATGTGGCTGTGGTTGCCGATGGCGGCACTGACGACGAATCGCCAGCCAGGCCCAGCGCACCGAAAAAGCCTGCATCATCCCGTCCGGGCGGGCAGGGATCGCTATTTTAGCAACACTCGCAATGTCTTGAACACCGAATTGAGAAGCCGAGCGCAAGCTCCGCTGTTCTCTTAAGGCTGGCTTAAGCTTGGCCTTTTCTTTCTCGCACATCCGAAATGATCGGCACAATTCCGGCGCGACGACCCTCGTTCCCCGCCGCGAAGCGTGTCCAACGAAGAGTTCAAGGATGTCGCGTAAAAACTCCCAGGACGCCAACTTTTCCGGCTTGAAGACGGTGGTGTTCAGCCGCCGCAGCTTTCTGATCGGTGCAAGCGCCGTCGCGCTATCAGGCTGTGTTTCGACCGCCCAGCCGCCGCAACCGGCGAAGCCGGTCAACAAGCCGGTCGCCCCGTCGCAGCCGGTGCCGCTCATGTATCAGGCCATGCCGGAAGAGCAGTTTCCGCTCCCCGCTGTCGATATCAGCAAGGTCGATCCGAAATTCTGGCGACAGGAAGTCGATTATCCGACCTCCGAGGTGAAGGGCACCATCATCGTCGATACGCCGAACAAATATCTCTATCACGTGCTGGGCAACGGTCGTGCGATGCGCTACGGCATCGGCGTCGGTCGTGATGGCTTCGCCTGGGCGGGCCGTGCTGTGGTGGCCTATAAGCGCCAATGGCCGCGCTGGACGCCGCCGGACGAGATGGTGGCGCGTCAGCCGGCGCTGCAGCCTTACAGCATCGCCAATGGCGGTATGCCCCCCGGCCTCAAGAACCCGCTTGGCGCGCGCGCCATGTATATCCATAAGGATGGTCGCGATACGCTATATCGTATCCACGGATCGCCGGAAGCATGGAGCATCGGCAAAGCCGTATCCTCCGGCTGCATCCGCATGCTCAATCAGGATGTGATCGATCTTTATAACAATGTGCGCGATGGCAGCACGATTGTCGTGATCCCCGATCCGACCAAAGGTCAGCAGGTCACGAGCTGATAAAAACGAAAAGGGCGCGAAGTACGCGCCCTTTTTCGTTTAACGCTTAATAGGCATATTCCAGGAAGATCGGCTCGACGGAACCGCCCCAGATGCTGTTATAGGCTTTCAGCATGCGCTCGGCATCGGTGATGCCAGCGGCGACGATTTCTTCCAGGGGGCTGAGGAAGTGGGTTTCGTCGAAGCCTTCCGCGTTCAGCTTGTTGCGGTTCTTGAGCCCGAGACGCGAAATCTTCAGCGTTTCGCGAGCGATGCCTTCCAGCGGCTTGCCGCGGAATTGGGCCGTGAGGGCCTTGGTGGGCACATCGTTGCGCAGCGCCAGAACCTCTTCGTAGGTCCAGTCCTTGGTCAGCATTTCGGCTGCCGTCAGTGCTTCTTCATCATAGAGCAGGCCGACCCAATAGGCGGGCAGGGCGCAGATGCGCCGCCATGGACCGCCGTCTGCACCGCGCATTTCGAGGAAGCGCTTGAGGCGAACTTCCGGGAACAGCGTCGAGAGATGGTTGGTCCAGTCGCCCATATTCGGCACCGGATCGCTGACTTCACCCTTCAACGCGCCGTTCATGAACTGGCGGAACGTGACATGGGTGCAGTCGTGATAACGGCCATCCCGCAGGATAAAATACATCGGAATATCGAGCGCCCAGTTGACATAGTCCGCAAAGCCGAAATTTTCCGAGAAGACGAAAGGCAGTACGCCAGCGCGCTGGTTGTCGGTATCGCGCCAGATATTGGAGCGCCATGACAGAAGGCCGTTCGGCTTGCCCTCAGTGAAAGGCGAGCTGGAAAACAGCGCCGTGGCGACCGATTGCAGTTTCATCGAAACCTGCATCTTGCGGCGCATGTCGCGTTCGGAGCTGAAATCGAGATTAACCTGAATGGTCGAGGTGCGGTACATCATGTCCAGACCTTCATGGCCGACCTTCGGCATGTAGTTGGTCATGATCTTGTAGCGCGACTTCGGCATGACCGGCGTTTCGGCCAGCGTCCATTTCGGGCTGCCGCCGACACCGAGAAAACGAATGCCCAGAGGCTCGGCGATTTCCCGCACCTGGCTCAGATGCGCGTTCATCTCGCGGCAGGTCTGGTGAATGGTGGTCAGCGGTGCGCCGGAAAGCTCGAACTGGCCGCCCGGCTCCAGCGAAATCGCGCCCTGTCCGGTCGGCTCCACCAATCCGATGATGTTGCCTTCATCCATGATCGGCTCCCAGCCGAGCATGGCCTGCATGCCTTCCAGAATAGCCTTGATGCCGCGCGGGCCCGCGTAGGGCACGGGGCTGTTGTCGGCCGTATAGAAGGGAAATTTCTCGTGCTCGGTGCCGATGCGCCAGGCATCCTTGGGTTTGTTTCCCCCGGCAAGATAGATCGCCAGTTCTTCAACGCCCGTCAGTGCCGTTTCGTCAGTCGTATCGCGCGCCATACAGTCTATCCCTGGTCGTATTTCAGCTTTTCAGCGTGATTGGACAAATTTGTCAAATCGCGCAAGTCAATTTCATTGAACGATCGATTTAGAGAACATCATGCCGCATTTCTCCAGTCGCCCAGAATGGCCTGCACCAGGGCCATGGCCGCAACCGCGGCCGTATCCGCCCGCAAGATGCGAGGGCCGAGCGGAATGGCCGTCACGAAGGGCAGACGATGCAGCACCTGCCGCTCTTCTTCCGAAAACCCGCCTTCCGGGCCGATCAGAAGCCCCATCGGCCAAGGCTTCGATTGGGGCTTCAAACCTTGCAGAATGCTCAACGGATCGTCCGATTCGTGGCCTTCATCGCAAAAGATCAGGCGGCGCGACGGGTCCCACTGCTCGATAAAGCGGTCGAAGCGTAGGGCGTCGCGGCATTCCGGTATGGCAAGCACGCCGCATTGCTCGGCAGCTTCTATGGCATTGGCCTTTATCTTGTCGGTGCTGAGCTTCGGCACCTGTGTGTGCTGGGTGACGACCGGCTGCAAAACACCAGCGCCCATTTCAACGGCCTTTTGCACCATATAATCGAGGCGGCCCTGCTTCAGCGGCGCGAAACAATAGACGAGATCGCTCGGCGCGGGCTGCGGGCGCGTCTTCTCAACGGGTACGAGCAGAACACGCTTCTTGCCTTCCGGCTTCAGCCGGGCCTTCCATTCACCGTCGCGCCCGTTGAAGACGAGAACTTCATCGCCTTCTTTCAGGCGCAGCACGTGAGTGAGATAATGGGCAGCCTGCGGCGCGGCCTCGACCGGCGTTTCCGGGGCAAGAGCGTCCTCGATATAAAGTCGTTGCATTCTGTAATTTGCGCGCATGATCGCATCGATGGCAGAGGGCAAGCCCGCCGGTCAAGCGCTTTGTGTGGCTGTTCTGCCAGCCTTCGCATTGAAAACAGCTCTCACTTGAAGAAAAGCTTACACAAACAATTGATGGGAAATGTCTGGTGGTTGAATCTAATTAGATTGTATCCATATAGGTATGAAGCTATCTATTTGAATGGAATTGAAGTGATGAAACAAGCTTGGGTCGAATTCGCGCCGCTTCTTGCAAGCACTGCCAGAGGATGGCGGAAAGCCTTTGATGCGGCCATGGCGGAGCATGGTCTTTCCGATGCGAAAGCCGTTCCGCTGATGACCCTCTTGCGGCATGGCGATCTGATCCCTCAGGGTATGCTGGCTGAACGGGTCGGCATTGAGGGGGCGACGATCGTTCGTGTCGTCGATGAGCTGGAGAAGGATGGCCTGATCCTGCGCGTCGCCGACGATGCCGACCGTCGCGTCAAACTCATCCAGTTGACAGAAGACGGCCGCGCCCTCGCCACCAAGGTGGAAAAGTCTGCGGCACGTCTTCGGACGCAGTTTCTAAGCGATTTCGACGCCGAACAGGTCGATGTCGCCATGGAAGTACTGCGCAAGCTGAATGAGAAATTCCTGAACATCTAAATCAACGCTGCCTTCGAAAACCATGACCAAGCCTGCCGAAACAACACCGAAGTTCTGGGACGTCGTCTTTTCTTTAAAGACGTTCGCCGCCGGTATGCTTGCCTTGTGGATTGCGCTGATGGCCAATCTGCCAAACCCCTACTGGTCGATTGCCGCCGTTTACATCGTCGCGCATCCGCTTTCGGGGGCGACCACGTCCAAGGGCATCTATCGTCTGATCGGCACAATCATCGGCGGCGCGGTGACGATCCTTTTCGTGCCGCATCTGATCAATTCGCCAGAGATCCTGACCGTTGCCATCGGCTTGTGGATGGGCGTCTGTCTGGCGATCAGCCTGCTTGACGGCACGCCGCGTAGTTACCTCTTCATGCTCGCCGGTTATACGGTGGCGATTGCAAGTTTTGCCGTGGTTTCCGTTCCCGAAACCACCTTTGATTATGCGCTTGGCCGCGTCGAGGAAATTGCCATTGGCATTGTCTGCGCGGCGCTGGTCAATCGCCTCGTCTTTCCGCGCCACAGCGGGCCGGTTCTGGTCGGTCGTATTGACAACTGGCTGCGTGAGGGCTCGCGGCTCGCCGTCGCCACCATGCGCGGCGAGGGCGCGAGCCCACAATTTCTGCGCGACCGCCAGCGTCTGGCTGCCGACGCGCTGGAACTGCGCAACCTGACCACCCATGTGGCCTATGACACCTCGTCCATCCGCGGGGTCGGAACGATGCTGCATGTGCTGCAACAGCGCATGGTGGCCGTGCTGCCGATCATTTCCAGCCTGCATGATGTCATCGTGCTGAAGCCGGGCGAGGGGGAAAAGCCCTGGCATCCCGCCGTCCAGCAGCTTCTTGATGAAGCCTGCGACTGGCTCGAAAGCGGCGAGAGCCTTAGCGAAGAACGCCGCGCCGTTCTGTTGAAGCTGATTGACGAGATTGATCGCCACGGCAAGGACGCTTCCAGCTGGGGCGAGTTGCTGCCGTTCAACCTGGCCGCTCGCGTGCGCGATCTGGTTCAGATCTGGAGTGATTGCATCACGCTGCGTCAAGATATCGTGTCGGGTGCGAAGCGGGGTCATGCGCTGCGCTGGCGTCGTTACGACGCTCATTTGAAGGGGCGTCCGGCGCACCGCGATTATGGCATGGCGTTTCTGTCGGGTTTTTCGGCTTTTCTCGCAACCTGTGTCGCGACGGCTTTCTGGATCGCGACCGGCTGGTCTCAGGGCAGTGCGGCTGCGATGATGGCAGGCATCTTCTGCTGTATCTTCGCGACGATGGACGATCCCGTGCCGGTGATGCGCAAGTTCAACTGGCTGCTGCTGATCGTGATCGCAGCCGCTTTCATCTTTGAATTTGCGTTGCTGCCGCTGGTGGACGGTTTCTTCCCGCTGGCGCTGGTGCTGGGTCTGTTTCTGGTGCCTGCCGGTGTGCTTCTGGCAATCCCATCGCAGTTTCTGTTGGGCATGGTGCTCTGTGTGAACCTGCCGAATATGCTCATGCTGCAAAGCCACGCCACCTCGGATTTCGTCAGTTTTGCCAATGCCAATCTGGCGACAGTTATCGGTATCGTCATGGCCGCCGTGGTTACGTCTATCGTGCGCTCGGTCGGCGCCGAATGGAGCGTGCGGCGTCTGGTCAAAGCCGGCTGGCGCGATATCATTGCTGCCACGGAACGCGGTCCGAGCCGTCATCGCCGGCAGCGCATGAATCGCCTGTTGCTGCGCATGATCGACCGCATCGGCATGATGACGCCGCGTCTGGCGCTGATCCCGTCGGCGGATGTTGCCAAGGTCGATCTGCTGCGCGACCTGCGCAACGGGATGAACACCATCGACCTGCAGCAATATCGCGCCAAGCTGCCCGAACCCTGCCGCGAGGCGGTGGATGCGGTGCTGGACGGTGTCGGCGCGCATTATCGGGCCCTGTCCAAAGGCGGACCGAACAGCCCGTCGCGCCAGGGGATTGACGAACAGCTGCTCGCCTCCATCGACAAGGCGATAGCGGCGATCATCGAGAGCGGTTCGCCCGCCATTGCCCGCCGTCCGCGGCTTGCGCTGGTGGCGCTGCGTTTCAACCTGTTTCCCAAGGCGCCGCCTTTCGCTTTGCCGCCGCGCCCGCAATTGGAGCTGCCGCAAGCTGCCTGACGAAAAGCCGCCGGAAGAACAGCCCCGTGAAGACCTGAATGTGAACAATCATGAGACCTGAACTCGATATATACGGGATCTATATCCCGACTCTGGGCGTGCTGGCGCTTGGCGCCTATGTCCTCAATACGATCATGCAGCGCCTGCTGGCGCGCGTGCGTTTCTACCGTTTTGTGTGGCACCGGCCCTTGTTCGATGCCGCCATGTATTTCTGCATTCTTGGCGCTGCCGCCCTTATCTTGAACGGAATAGACTGATGAAAAAGCTCTTCGCACATACTGGCCGGGTTTTTCTCACCCTCGTCATGGTCACAATGGCGGGGCTGCTTGGCTGGCAACTCTGGGATTATTACATGAATGCGCCATGGACGCGCGACGGCAAGATCCTTGCCGATGTGGTGCGGGTTGCGCCTGACGTTTCGGGTCTGGTGAGCGAGGTTCTCGTTCGCGATAACCAGTCTATCAAAAAGGGCGATGTGATTTTCCGCATCGATCAGGCGCGTTACAAGCTGGCGCTGCAGACCGCTGAAGCCAAGGTCGACAGCAGCAAAGCCGCGCTCGACATGGCCAATCGCGATCTGGTCCGTTATCGCCAGCTCAACGACACCACCGTAACCCGCCAGAAGCTGGAACAGGTCGAAACCACGGCCATGCAGGCCGAAGCGGCTTACCGTCAGGCCGGTCTGGACCGTGATCTGGCCGCCCTCAATATGGAGCGGTCTTCGGTCAAGGCGACGGTCAATGGCGTCATCACCAACTTCTCGCTCCAGCCGGGCGACTATGTCACCGCGGGTTCTGCCGTGACGGCGCTGGTGGACACGGATTCCTATTATGTCGCGGGCTATTTCGAGGAAAACAAGCTTGAGCGCATCAAGATCGGCGATCCGGTTCTGGTCGATGTCATGGGCAGCAAGGTGCAGCTCAAGGGCAAGGTGGAAGGCATTGCCGGTGGCATCGAGGATCGCGAACGCACGGCGACCACAAGCCTGCTTGCCAATGTCACGCCGACTTTCAACTGGGTGCGTCTTGCGCAGCGTGTGCCGGTTCGGGTGAAGCTGGAGGAGGTGCCGGATGGCGTGCATCTCGTGGCAGGCCGAACGGTCAGCGTTTCGGTGGTCGAATAATCGACATCCTACTGATTAAAGGCCCGGCTGTTGTCCGGGCCTTTTTCGTGTTAGCCAATGAAAAAAGAGATCTACGGGGTCGTCTATGCGCGTATTGGTCGTCCAGAACTATGACGGGGCGGGGCTGGGGCAGATCGAGCCTGTCCTGGCGCAAGCCGGTTATTCGATTGATCTGCGCCACCCTTATAATGGCGATGCGCTACCCGCCGATGCCAGCGAACATAATGCGCTGATTGTTCTGGGCGGCGAGCAGAATGCACTGGCCGATGCCGAATTTGCCTATTTCCCGCACCTGCTCGATATCATCCGCGGCTTTGGCGACAAGGATAAGGCCGTGCTTGGCATTTGTCTGGGTAGTCAGCTGGTAGCGCGCGCCTATGGCGGCGAGAATATTCTCGACCGCCCGATGGAGTTCGGCTGGCAGGAAGTGCGCTTGACCGAGGAAGGGCAGCGCGATCCGGTGCTTTCGACGGCAGGCCATGCGTTTCCGATCTTCCACTGGCACCGCGATACATTCACCCTTCCGACTGGTGCCGTGCATATGGCGTCGAGCGACATGACGCAGAATCAGGCCTACCGGATCGGTCGGGCGGTCTATGGCACGCAGTTCCATTTCGAGGCCGATACCGGGCTGGTGAAGGAATGGAATACGCAGCTTGGAGATATGATTGAAGAATTCGCACCGGGTTGGGACAAGGCGTTTCCGCAATTGGCCGAAAGCGTTGGCCGCTCTTCCGACAGAGCGGGCGCGGCCCTCGCCAAAGCCTGGATCGACCAGATTTAAACCCAACATTAACCTTGCGGATAGACTTCGCGTTGCTGCTTTGCCACATCCTGTCAGCAATGCGTGGTTTTGTGAAAAAAGCGCGGTGAACGACGCTTCCGTTCAGTTGCGGGTAACTTTTATCGGGTGTAACTGAACGCCGTCTCCCGGGCAATGATCGGTCGGGCAGGGCTTCACGCCATGCTCGCAACGGCGGCTCGTTTTATCGAATTTCATCCGGCAACCGTCGAAAGAGTTTCCGAACATGACCGCCAAGCATGCCGCCCTTCTTACCGTCCTGATGGTCTCCGCGATCGTGTTCATGGCAGTCGGCATCTTCACAGTCGATGCCGGTAACACGATGGTTTCGAGCGACGGTTACGGAATTTCCAGCGCTCATTAATTCGCTTCGATGAAGCGCTTTTCCACGCCGTCGATTGCGATTGCCGAGAGCAGGCCGCTCTTCCAGGCATAGGTGTCGAGATTGACCCGGTTGGGCTGAATATCGACAACAGTTTGCGGCGTATGCCCATGGATGATCACCTTTGCGAGGGGATCGGTCCATTTCAAAAACAGCGTCCGTATCCAGATAAGATCGTCGGCGTCCTGCTCTTCGAGCGGCAGGGCCGGATCGACGCCTGCGTGGCAGAAAAAGAAATCCCCGAACGAGAGCCAGCGCGGCATCGCGCGTATGAAATCGATATGCGCCCGCGGTACGGCCTTCACCAGCGCTTCATGGCTGCGCCGAGCTTTATCCGGATCGGAAAAATCGAGTTCCACCCCATAGGAGCGTCCGGTCTCCACGCCGCCGTGCAGGGCGAAGATGCCTGCCGTGTCGCCGGTGGCGAGATAATTGAGAAAGCCTTCGTCGTGATTGCCGAGCAGCGACAGGATGCGCGGATCATTTGCGGACGTCTCAATGAGAAAATCCAGCACTTCCTTCGATTGCGGTCCCCGGTCGATATAATCGCCGAGATGGATGATGCGCCAGTCGTGGACGGGGCGATGGTCGAGATCGGCGCGGATCAACCCATGCATGTCCTGCAACAGATCGAAGCGGCCATGCACATCGCCAATGGCATAAAGGCGGATGTTTTGCGGGCCGCACGCCTCCTTGAAAACCACACCGGTCATTCGCCTTCATCCTTCACTTCCTTCACTGCATTGGTGCCCGCCCGCTGGCGGAAGCGCAGCCGCGAGACACGTTCGCGCTCTTCGTTCAGCTCGCGGTCATGCGTCGCCTGCTCGACGAAGCGGATATGCTTTTGCACCGCCTCCCGCGCTGCCTGCGGGTTGCCGGCCATCACCGCATCGTAAATAGCGCGATGCTGCGAAAGGAACATGTCGGAGACGCCCGGATAGCTGTAGATGAGGCTGCGGTTATAAAATACGCCATCCTTCAAAAGCTGGTAGCAGGAGCGCAAGGTGTGCAGTAGCACGATATTATGCGCCGCTTCGCCGACCGCATTATGCAGCTCCACATCAAGGCGTGCTTCGGTGTCGAAATCGCTGGCGCCATGCGCGGTTTCCATCGCATGCATGATTTCGGTCAAAAGCGCCTTGTCGGCGGGCGTGGCGCGAAGTGCCGCATATTCGGCGGCAATGCTTTCTATCTCGCGACGGTATTCGAGATAGTCCGCTGTCGCCTTGCGATGATCGGCAAAAAGCTTGACCACGGGGGCGCTGAAGACCTGCCCGATGACATCGGCCACGAATGTTCCGCCGCCGTGGCGGGATGTCAAAAGACCAGCCGTTTCAAGGCGCTTCAGGGCATCGCGCAGGATGGGCCGGGAAATGTCGAACTGACGCGCCAGCTCACGCTCGCCGGGCAGACGGTCGCCGCCGCGCAGCACGCCCTCCAGAATGAGCGTCTCGATCTGGTATACGACATCGTCCGCTGTGCGGCTCGTCTGTATGCGGGAGAAAATCGTTTCGGCCATGCCGTTCAAGCCCTTTGCGTATCGGCGGCAAGGTAGCCGCAAGGGACGGACCCGGCAACGGAATATATTGAAAATAAAGCGCGACTGGCGATCCAGCCGGGCTTTCTGATGGTTGGAAGAGGGGCGTTTTAAGCCTTTTTGCGCTTGCGCGTCGAAACCAGCACAAACAGACCGGCGACAACGCCATACATCGCCCATTTGAACGGCAGCGCGTCAGCAGTTTCGCTGCGGATCGGCAGCACGGTCACGGTGCCCGGGCGGCTTTCGACGCCGGATTTGCCTTCCGCCTTCGCCTGTTCGATCTGCTGCGGGGACACGACCCATTCCGCGCCGCGGGACTTGTCGTAGAACATGAAGCCGCAACCGACGACAACAGCAACGATGATTGCAAGGATAAAACGGATCGGAGTGTTCATTATCTTTCCTCAGGCTTTGAACGATGCGGCAGGCATTTTGGGAGGAAATACCCTGCCGCATGTATATGCACGCATTTCTAATGCGTGCGTTACATAGCCAGCGAAAGACTTGATGTCTATTTTTGAGATGCGACCTGTGGAGAACTGCCGCTCTCCCAATAGGGAACAGGCCCGTAAAGATCGGCGATATAATCTATGAACAGGCGCACCTTGGCAGGCAGGAACTGTTTCGAGGGATAGACCGCGTGAATGGCCACATTGCGCGACGCGGTGTAATCGGGCAGCACCTGCACCAGCTTGCCCGCCGCCAGTTCCGGGCCGATGTCCCAGGTGGAGCGCTGTGCAATACCGAGACCGGCCAGCACGGCCTCGCGCACCATTTCGCTGGAATTGGTCTGGAGCGGACCGACCGGGCGAATGACGATTGGCCCCTTCGGGCCTTCCAGGCGCCATGGGTCATTATTGTGCGGCGCAAGGCAGATATGCGCCTGCAAGTCTTCGATAGTCTCAGGCGTGCCGCGTTCGGCGATATAGCCGGGCGAGGCGACGAGCAGGCGACGGACCGGCGCCAGCCTGCGCGCCACTAGTGTCGAATCCGACAATTCGCCGATGCGAATGGCGAGGTCATAGCCGTCGCCGACAATATCGACCATTTCGTCGGTTAATTGCATATTGACCGTCAGGTCGGCATTGGCGCGCATGAAAGGCACCAGATAGGGCGCGATATGCATGCGCCCGAAGGTCGTCGGGGCCGAGATTTTCAGCGTGCCGCGCGCATCGGCGGAACGCCGCGCGACGAAAGCTTCCGCTTCCTCGATATTGGACAATATGGCCAAGACGCGCTCGTGATAGCCATGACCGGCCTCGGTGAGCGCGATCTGGCGCGTGGTGCGTTGCAGAAGCCGGGTGCCGAGGCGCTCTTCCAGCCGCCCGAGACGTTTGGAAACCACGGCGGGCGAAAGGCCAAGATCGCGCGCCGCCGCCGACATGCTGCCGGTTGCGACCACGCGGGCAAAGATTTCCATATCGGCCAGACTGCTGCTCATCATGATCGCGTCATCCACTCCCACCGAATTGCCCTGCGCTTCAATTGCATCTAGCCGAGAGCTACAAGGCTCGGCAAGCAATTATGCCACAGCGTGAAAACTGTTATGCGAACCGCGCAAGTGGTAAAAATGATTTACCACTTGACGAATTTGGTGTGGAGTGCACTGTGTTTGCGGAATTGGTGGAGGAGCAAATGAGCGGATTGATTATGCCGGAGCCGGATGCGTCCGTCATGCAGCGGCGCGGGCAGATCGTGGATGATCTGCGCGGCATCGTACCGGGGGAGGGCGTGGTCGATACGGTCAACGCGATGCGCGTGTTCGAGAGCGACGGCCTGACCGCGCATCGCTCGCTGCCGCTGGTGGTGGTGCTGCCGGAAACGGTCGATCAGGTCTCCAAGGTTCTGCGTTATTGCCACGAGAATGGCATTCGCGTTGTACCGCGCGGCGCGGGTACATCGTTGTCGGGCGGTTCGATGCCGCTGCGGGATGCGGTGCTGCTCGGCATGTCCCGCTTCAATCGTATTCTCGAAATCGATTATCCAAATCGCGTTGCCGTGGTGCAGCCGGGCGTGACCAATCTTGGCATTACCAAAGCCGTCGAGCATGAGGGCTTTTATTATGCGCCCGATCCATCATCGCAGATTGCCTGTTCCATCGGCGGCAATGTCGCTGAAAATGCTGGTGGCGTGCATTGTCTCAAATACGGCCTGACCGCGAATAATGTTCTGGGCATCGAAATGGTGCTCATCACCGGCGAGGTGCTCCGCCTTGGCGGCAAGCATCTCGACAGCGAGGGCTATGATCTACTAGGGCTGACGACCGGTTCGGAGGGCCTGCTTGGCGTTGTGACGGAAATCACGGTGCGCATTTTGCAAAAGCCGGAAACGGCGCGCGCCGTCATGGTCGGCTTTCCATCTAGCGAACAGGCTGGCCAGTGCGTGGCGGATATTATCGGTGCAGGCATTATTCCCGGCGGGATGGAGATGATGGACCGGCCTGCCATCAAAGCGGCGGAGGATTTTGTCCGCGTCGGCTATCCGCTTGATGTTGAAGCGTTGTTGATTGTCGAACTCGACGGCCCGCCGGTGGAAGTCGATCACTTGATCGGTCGGGTCGAAGCGCTGGCGCTGCGCAACGGTTCCACGACCTGTATTTTGTCGCAGTCGGAAGAGCAGCGCCTTGCTTTCTGGGCCGGGCGCAAGGCGGCTTTCCCGGCGGTGGGGCGCATATCGCCCGATTATCTGTGCATGGATGGCACCATTCCGCGCAAGGAGCTGCCGCGTGTGCTGTCAGGCATGCGCGACTTGTCGGAAAAATACGGATTGCGGGTGGCCAATGTGTTCCATGCGGGCGACGGCAATCTGCATCCGTTGATTCTCTATGATGCGAATATCCCCGGTGAACTGGAAGCCGCCGAAAACTTCGGCGCGGATATTTTGCGGCTTTGTGTGAAAGTTGGCGGGGTTCTCACCGGCGAACACGGCGTCGGCATCGAAAAGCGCGATCTGATGCCGGAAATGTTCAATGACATCGACCTCGACCAGCAGATGCGCGTCAAGTGTGCCTTCGATGCCAAACATCTGCTCAATCCCGGCAAGGTGTTTCCGCAATTGCGCCGCTGCGCCGAGCTTGGCCGCATGCATGTGCATCGCGGCGAGCTGGCCTTCCCGGATATTCCCCGATTCTGAGTTGTGGTTTTGATCATGAGCGATGCAAATATTCTAAAGCCGCAGGATGAGGCGGGTGTTCTGGAGGCTGTGCAGGATGCGCTGGCCAGTTCCACCCCGCTGGAAATCATCGGCCATGGCTCCCAGCGCGGCATCGGGCACCGGGTCGATGCCGGGCGCGTGCTCGACGTGTCACGGCTTGCGGGGGTGACCCTGTATGAGCCGGACGAGCTGGTGCTCTCTGCGAAGGCCGGAACGCCGATGGTCGAGATAGAAAAGCTTCTGGCTGACAACAATCAGTGCTTTCATTTCGAGCCGATGGATTACGGCCCGTTGCTGTCGGGCGAGGCTGGTCGCGGCACAGTCGGAGGGGCGCTTGCCGCCAATCTGTCTGGTCCGCGCCGTCTCAAGGCGGGCGCAGCGCGCGACCATGTGCTCGGCGTGCGCGTTGTGTCTGGACGAGGCGAATTGTTCAAATCCGGCGGTCGCGTGGTCAAGAACGTGACAGGCTATGATCTCTCCAAGGGCATGGCCAATTCCTGGGGCACGCTGGGCGTCGCCACCGAGGTGACGTTCAAGGTTCTGCCGAAGCCGGAAACGGCGGCCACGCTCGCCGTGCGCGGATTGACCGACGAACAGGCGGCGCGCGTCATGGCGATGGCGATGGGATCGCGCGAGGAGGTCGCTTCCGCAGCGCATTTGCCACCGACGGTTGCCAATCGCTTCCTTGACGGAAAGCTGGGCTGGCAAGCGGCGACCGTGTTGCGGCTTGAGGGCTTTGCGCCTTCGGTAGAGCATCGCAGCCGCCAATTGCAGGCGCTGTTGAGCCGGACCGGCACGGTGGAAGTGCTGGACAGCGTGCAATCGCAGCAGCTCTGGCGCGAAGTGCGCGATGTCCTGCCTTATGCCAATGCGGGCGACAATCGTGCTGTCTGGCGTGTGTCGATGACGCCGATGCAAGGCTGGCAGTTGGTGGACGAGTTCCGCCGTCACGCGGGCGTGGATGCCTATTACGACTGGCAGGGCGGCCTGATCTGGATGCGGATGGAGGCCGACCCCGAAGCGCAGGTCTTGCGCAAACTCATCGCCAGACATGGCGGCGGTCACGCGACGCTGGTGCGCGCGCCCGACGCGATCCGGGCTGGCATCGATGTGTTCGAACCGCAGCCCGCAGCTCTTGCCGCCCTGTCGCAGCGGTTGAAGCAGCAATTCGATCCGGAAAACATTCTCAATCCCGGACGTATGCATTCTTATCAGGTTGGAGCGTGACACGATGCAAACCCATTTCAGCCCCGACCAGCTTCGCGATCCTGGCGTTCAGGAATCGGAAAAAATCCTGCGTAAATGCGTGCATTGCGGTTTCTGCACGGCCACATGCCCGACCTATGTGACGCTGGGCAACGAACTCGACAGCCCGCGCGGGCGCATTTATCTGATCAAGGATATGCTGGAAAACGGCCGTCCGGCGGATGAGGAGGTCGTGCGCCATGTCGACCGTTGCCTGTCGTGCCTCTCCTGCATGACGACTTGTCCTTCGGGCGTCAATTACATGCATCTGGTCGATCATGCCCGCGCCCATATCGAGAAAACCTACAAGCGCCCCTTCATGAGCCGTTTTCTGCGCGGGGTTCTGGCGCAGGTTCTGCCCTATCCGGGCCGGTTCCGCGCAGCACTGAAACTGGCAAAGCTCGGCAAGCCGTTTGCACCGCTTTTGCGCAAGAGCGATGCCTTGAAACCCATGGCGGCGATGCTTGATCTCGCGCCGCAAAACTTGCCAGCGGCGGCCCCTATTGAAACCGTCAGCGCCGCCAAAGGCGAAAGGCGCGGTCGCGTGGCGATTCTCAACGGCTGTGCGCAGCCCGTGCTCAATCCGGGTATCAATGCCGCCACCTTGCGGCTCTTGAACCGCTTCGGCATCGAAGTGGTGACGCCGAAGGGCGAAGGCTGCTGCGGTTCGCTGGTTCACCATATGGGCCGTGAAGAACAGGCGCTGGAACAGGCGCGGCACAATGTCGATGTCTGGATGCGCGAGATTGAGGCAGGCGGTCTCGATGCGATCATCGTCACGGCATCCGGCTGCGGCACGACGATAAAGGATTATGGCTACATGCTGCGGCTCGATCCGGCCTACCAGGACAAGGCTGCGCGGGTTTCGGCGCTGGCAAAGGACATCACCGAATATCTGACCCTCATCGACCTGCCGGAACCCGATGCGCCGCAGGCGTTGACGGTCGCCTATCACTCGGCCTGCTCGATGCAGCATGGGCAGAAAATTGTGCGACAGCCGAAAGACCTGCTCTCCAAGGCGGGTTTTACGGTGAAGGAACCGCTGGAAGGACACCTGTGCTGCGGATCGGCTGGCACCTATAACATCATGCAGCCGGAGATTGCCGCCAAGCTGCGCGACCGCAAGGTGAAGAATATCGAGGCAACCGGTGCCGCCCTTATTGCAACCGGCAATATCGGCTGCATGACGCAGATTGCCACTGGCAGCAAATTGCCGATTGTCCACACGGTGGAGCTGATCGACTGGGCCTATGGCGGGCCAAAGCCGGTCGCTCTCTGAGGCTCCCGTCTTCACTGACGCGGCATAGTGCAACGGAAAGCCAAAAAGCCGGTCTGAATTCAGACCGGCTTTTATGGAATGTCATAATATCACAGAAGCGTCAGGCCGCGAGACCCTTGCGGATACGCTCGGCAATTTCCGCGATACGGGCATTGCCATGGCTGCGGCGCGCCGAAACAAGGCAGGCCTGCGAGCGCAGGATCACGCCATCTTCCAGCACCTTCAGGCGATTGGCGCGCAAGGTGGAACCGGTCGACGTAATATCGACAATCATGTCGGCAGAACCTGCCGCCGGAGCGCCTTCGGTCGCGCCAAGGCTTTCCACGATGCGGTAAACCTGAATGCCGTGCTTCTGCGAGAAGAACTGCTGTGTCAGACGCCAATATTTGGTGGCGATGCGTAGGCGGCGACCATGACGCTGGCGGAAATCGGCAGCCACGTCATCAAGGTCGGCCATGCTGGTCACATCGCGCCAGACTTCCGGCACGGCAACAACCACATCGGCGTGACCGAAGCCAAGTTGCGCCTCGATGGCCACGCGCTCATCGGCATGGGCCAATGTTTCGCGCACGAGGTCTTCCCCCGTGACGCCCATATCAACGCTGCCATAGCCCAGCTCGCGGGCAATCTCGGAAGCCGACAGGAACAGAATATCGAGGTCGTCTTCACCTTCGACGCGCGCGCGGTAATTGCGGTCGTCATCCGGCAGGATCACCTTGTATCCGGCCTTTTCGAGAACGGCGAGCGTCTGTTCCTTCAGCCGCCCCTTGGACGGCAATGCCAGTGTGACGCTCATTTCGTTGCTCCCGCCAATGCCTGAAGCCGGTCCAGCCAGATGGAGAAGCCGACGCCGGGAATATTTTCGGAAGCGCCGAGCATGGTCAAAAGCCGGTCGTAACGGCCGCCGCCTGCCAGAACCGCGTCCTTTTCCACGCCAGCGGCGCGAATTTCATAGACGAGGCCGGTGTAGTAATCGAGCGGACGGCCGAACGACGCGTCATAGACGATATCGCTGGTCTTGATGCCAGCCGCAGCAATCGCCTCGGCGCGAGCTTCGAATTTCTGAAGTACGGCTCCGAGATCGAGCGCATTTTCGGATGCGAAAGCGCGCAAGGTGACCGATGCGGAATCGAGCGTGACATGGGTTTCCAGAAACTGCTTGAGCAGATTGAGCGCCGATGCAGGGAAGCGTGTCGCGGCCAGATCTTCCTTTTCGATCAGGCGGCGGGCGATTTCGGCCGGCGAACGGCCAGCGCCCGGCGAAATGCCAGCTTCCAGCATTTCTGCTTCCAGCATCCGCGCAAGGCCGGTTTCGTCACCTTCGGCAACGAGAACGGCCAGCGTTTCCGGCAGGGAATCGCGCGGCTTGGCACCCGTCAGCTCGGCCAGAGCCAGCTGCATGGAATGCGCATCGCCGAAGGAACGCAGCAGCTTCTTGCGCCAGCCCTGCGGCAGACCAAGCGCCTTGAGCATACCGGCAAAAACCGACTGGTCGCCCAGCACGATCTCAAGCCCGGCCTGTGGAGCGACAGAGCGGACGCAGGACAGCGCATCGGCAATCGAGCGCGCATCCGAAGCCGCCTCATCGGCAGCACCCAGATCCTCGATCCCGGCCTGAAGAAATTCAGCCGCGCCGTCACGGCGCTGGCGGAACACTTCGCCGAGATAGGCATAACGTTTCGGCGTTGCGGCATTGAGCGCGATATGGTTGCGACAGACGGGAATGGTGAATTCCGGCCGCAGGCACAGGCTGTCGCCATTTTCATTTTCGGTGAGGAAAATACGACGGCGCAAATCCTCGCCCGCCATATCCAGAAATGGATCGGCAGGCTGGATCAGCGGTATTTCCACCAGATCGGCATCGCGCGCATCAAGCTCTGTGCGAAGCGCGTTGAAAACCGGCGATGTGCGCGTTGCGGCCATGGTTCCGATCACTTTGCGGCTTGAGCGCGGTCCTGCGCCTGACTGCTGAGAATTTCCCGAACCGCTTCGACCAGACCGTCTTCCTTGACGGTGATCTGCGCCGGACGGCTCTCGCGCCAGGTCACATTATCCTCGATCTCGGCGGAAAGGCGCTTGCCTTCGACCAGATCCTTGATCTGCACTTCACCGGCTTCGCGCTCCTGAGAGCCCTGAATGATCACGCAGGGCGCATCGCGACGGTCGGCATATTTCATCTGCGCCTTCATGCCGGAGCCGCCGACATACATTTCAGCGCGGATGCCCTGCTGGCGCAGATCGGAGACCATCTTCTGATAGCGACCCAGGCTTTCCGTGTCCTTGTCCATCACCAGTACGACAACCGGGCCGACGACATCGGATACATCCAGTTTGCCAAGATTTTTCAGCGCCGTCATCAGGCGCGAAACACCGATGGAGAAGCCCGTAGCCGGAACCGGCTCGCCACGGAAGCGCGACACGAGACCGTCATAACGACCGCCCCCGCCAACCGAACCGAACACGACCTTCTGTCCGTCTTCATTGGTCACGTCGAACAGAAGCTCGGCTTCGAAAACTGGACCAGTATAATATTCGAGACCACGAACCACGGAAGGATCGATCTTCACGCGACCATCATAGCCGCCTGCCGAGAACAGCGCCTGCATGTCGGCAAGTTCAGTGACACCTTCTTCGCCCTTGGCGTTGCCTGCAACGACGGCGCGCAGATTGGCAATCGTATCGGCGCCCGTCGCACCACCGGCAGCGGTGAAGGCCAGCACCTTTTCAATTGCGGCATCGGTCAGTTCTGCGCCCTTGGTGAAATCGCCGCTTTCGTCGAGGCGCCCCTTGCCGAGCAGAAGGCGCACGCCTTCGGGTCCAAACTTGTCGAGCTTGTCGATAGCGCGCAGTACATTCAGGCGCTTGGCGGCATTGCCCTCGCCTTCAAGGCCGATGGCATCCAGCACGCCGTCCAGAACCTTACGGTTGTTGACGCGGATCGCGTAATCGCCGCGACGAATGCCGAGACGCTCCAGCGTGTCGGCCATCATCATGCACATTTCGGCATCGGCGGAGACGTTCGGCGCGCCAACCGTGTCGGCGTCGAACTGCATGAATTGACGGAAGCGGCCTGGGCCCGGCTTTTCGTTGCGGAACACCCAGCCATTGCGATAGCTGCGATAAGGTTTTGGCAGCTGCTCGAAATTTTCGGCGACATAGCGCGCCAGCGGCGCGGTCAGATCATAGCGCAGCGACAGCCACTGCTCGTCATCATCCTGAAAGGAGAACACGCCTTCATTCGGGCGGTCCTGATCCGGAAGAAACTTTCCGAGCGCGTCCGTATATTCCACCAGAGGCGTTTCCACCGGCTCGAAACCATAAAGGTCATAGACTTCGCGGATCGTCGCCATCATCTTTTCGGCGGCGCGCAAGTCGTCCGGAACCCGATCGACAAACCCGCGCGGCAGCCGCGCCTTCATCTTGTCCGCTTTATCGGCCATTTTTCCTGCCTGATCGCTAAATATATACAATACATGCCGGAAAAAACCGGCAGCAAACCCGTTGCCGGTTTCCTAACCGATCAAGTCCGTTGCGGCAAGTGCAGGAAGCGTGTTCAACGTGCGGCAATGGCGACGGCGGCGCTCGCCATCACGCCAGCGCTGGTCCGATTGGCGATGCGCATCATGCGCGGGCTGCGCAAAACACGCCGCGCCTGCGCGGCCAGCACTACCCAGGCGGTATCGACCGCTGCCAGAACGACAAACATGACAGCGAGCAACTCTACCCAGCCCGTGAGCGATACGTGGGTGATGTCCACCACCGTCGGCAGAATGGCGATATAAAAGACCATGATCTTCGGATTGCCGAGCGTGACGGCAAGTGCGCTCAGGAAAAGCTTGCGCCCTTCGCCATGACGCGGAATGGCGTCTTCATCCGCTTCCTCTGTGACCGGTGCAAACCACATTTTCCACGACAGATAGATCAGATAGGCGACGCCCGCATATTTCAGCACCAGAAACGCGGTGTGGAAGCTGTTGGCCAGAGCGGACAGCCCCCAGACGGCGAGCGACAGCCATATGGCGTCGCCAAGCCAAAGGCCGAACATGAATGGAAAGACGCCCTTGTGCCCACGGCTGATGACGCGCGCCACCAGCGCACCGACATTCGGCCCCGGCGTGCCTGCGGCAACAACCAGAATACCCGCGAAAGCAATGAGCGACGTCAAATCCATAATCGGTTCTCCGAACAAGCGGGTTTTTCTGGCAGAAAGACTGCTGCTTAGCAATCCCCGTTAATTGGATCCCATCTTATTGGGGTCGGCGAAATGCCAGACGCAGTTTTTCGACATGGGCGCGACAATGGCAGCCTTCGATATGGTCGTTGACCAGACCCATGGCCTGCATGAAAGCGTAAACCGTCGTCGGCCCCACAAAGGACCAGCCCCGCTTTTTCAAATCCTTGGAAATACGAATGGAGGTTTCGGTTTTCGGATTAGCGATCAGGGTCGGATAATCCACGACGGCAGGGCGGTCCTCCGCACCCGGTTCGAACGACCAGAAATAGGCTGCGAGCGAGCCCTTTTCCGCGACGAGTTCTATGGCGCGTTTGGCATTGTTGATCGTGGATTCGATCTTGCCGCGATGGCGGACAATGCCCTTGTCGGCCAGCAGGCGTTCCACGTCTTTTTCGTCATAGCGCGCGACACGGTGGAAATCGAAGCCATCGAATGCCGCGCGGAAATTTTCGCGCTTGCGCAGGATGGTGAGCCAGGACAGGCCTGACTGGAAACCTTCCAGGCATATCTTCTCGAACAGCCGGAAATCATCGGAAACCGGCACGCCCCATTCATTGTCGTGATAGGCGAGATAATCCGGCAATACGCCCGGCCAGAAGCAGCGGGTCTTGCCATCTTCGCTGACGATCAAACCTGTCTTGACCTCGGCAACATCACTCATTTTCCCGCCTCCATTTGCTGCTCATGACGCTATCCGAAAACTGTTTCCCACTTTTCGGGGACATGCGCAAAGCTTCATCGATCATTAAACATGTGACGCAACCCGACGCTAACCACAACTCTACTTAGAGCTTCAGGCAGGCAGATCACGCGACCGAAATTTACCTTTCCGATTCCATTGGGGCGCACAATCCCGTCATGAAATAAAGGGCTGCTCTCCTGACAGCACATGTCAGGAGCTGCAGACAGGCAACCGCGCCAATGGACCCAGACAGGTGAAGCAAACGGGATGATGGCGCAAAGAGAGACGGATCTGGACCATGCAACCACGTCATCTTCTTTTGATCGGATCGCTTGCGGCGATTGCCGTTTCCATCGTCAGCACGGGCATGGCTTTTGCCAATGACCGTTACGCGACCTTGCCGCCGGTCGCCGTCAGTCCCGACCTTTCCGCACCGTGGGTCGCGCAGCTGCACGGCCAGCCTGCACGCGTACAGATGCCGGACGGCACCGTCCAGCAGCCGGTGCGCCGCACGACGGTGAAGCAAAAGCAGAAGTCGAAGGCGAATTATCGTGCGGTTTCCTACCAGCGCCCGGCAAGCAATCCAGCCGCCGCGCCCGCCAAGCACCAGATCGATCCAATCTATCTGCCGCAGGTCGTGTCCTATTCCGGCAGTGAAAAGTCCGGCACCATCGTGATCGATACCAGCAAGCGCTTTCTCTATCTCGTCCAGTCCGACGGCAAGGCCATGCGTTACGGCGTCGGCGTGGGCAAGCAGGGTTTCAGCTGGAAAGGTTCGCAGCGCATCAGCCGCAAGGCCGAATGGCCCACCTGGACGCCGCCCAAGGAAATGATCGCCCGCGAGCGTCGTAAGGGCCGCATCCTGCCCGCGCGCATGGATGGAGGCGTCAACAATCCGCTCGGCGCACGCGCGCTTTATCTCGGCTCCACGCTTTACCGTATTCACGGCACCAACCAGCCATGGACCATCGGCAAGGCCATGTCTTCCGGCTGCATCCGCATGCGCAACGAGGATGTGACCGATCTCTATGAACGGGTCCCCATCGGCGCCCGCGTGGTGGTTCGCTGACCCGTTCCGGAACAATTTTGCAGTCCAACAAAGCCGCCCTCTTCGCCGGGCGGCTTTTTTAAATTCATAATCATGAAACATTGGATTTTTTGATGAAATCAACCTGCCACAGGCCCAAAAACAACCTGAAAAGGCTTTTGCTTTTCCCGCGAACACCCATATGCTGCCAGTGATGATTTGAAAAAACATGGACGGCGTCGCCAGAGGGCGGCCCCTGATGCGGCCGTACTGGCAATAGGTGCCGGCGCCACATTTGGATGGAGGGAAAGGATAGATCATGACCGTACCGACCGTAAAACTAAACGACGGCAACCATATTCCGCAGCTCGGTTACGGTGTCTGGCAGGTGGGCAATGATGAAGCGGTTACAGCGGTCAGCGAAGCGCTGAAAGCGGGCTACCGGCACATCGACACCGCCGCCATTTATGGCAATGAGGAAGGCGTGGGCAAAGCCATCAACACGTCAGGCATTGCACGCGGCGACATCTTCCTGACGACGAAACTCTGGAACAGCGAGCAAGGCTATGAGTCGACGCTGAAGGCGTTCGCGACCAGCCTGAAAAAGCTCGGCACGGATTATGTGGATCTTTATCTGATCCATTGGCCTATGCCTTCCAAAGACCTGTTTATGGAAACCTGGCGCGCCTTCATCAAGCTGAAGGAAGAGGGCCTCGTGAAGTCCATCGGCGTGTCGAACTTCCGCACTGCTGATCTTGAACGCGTGATCAAGGAAAGCGGCGTCACGCCGGTTCTCAACCAGATTGAACTGCACCCGCATTTCCAGCAGGACGAGCTGCGCCTGTTCCATGGCAAGCACAACATCGCCACGGAAGCCTGGAGCCCGCTTGGGCAGGGCAAGATTCTGGAGGATGAAAAGCTGAAGGCGATTGCCGCCAGACACGGCAAGTCCGTCGCCCAGGTCATCCTGCGCTGGCACATCGAGACCGGCAATATCGTCATTCCGAAGTCGGTCACGCCTGCCCGCATCAAGGAAAATTTCGAGATCTTCGATTTCAGCCTCAACGGCACCGATCACGATGCCATCACCAAGCTGGACAAGCCCGATGGCCGCATCGGCCCGAACCCGGCCACATTCTCGGCGGGCTGATACAGAGTGCATCCCAAAATGTGTGAAAAGCCGGTCTGGTTTCAGACCGGCTTTTGTCGTTTTCAGGGTTAGCGTTTCGGTCTGCTGCCGACGAGGCCATAGAAGGCGATGTAGACATAGCAGATGATCGGCATCAGGAAGGCATGATGAATGCCGACCGTATCGGCCAGCGCGCCCTGTACGAGCGGAATGATCGCGCCGCCGACAATGGCGAGATTGAGGATCGCGGAGCCCTGGCTCGTGTGCTTGCCAAGGCCGTGCAGCGCCAGGCTGAAGATGGTCGGGAACATGATCGAGTTGAACAGGCCGATGGCCAGAACCGCCCACATGGAGACATTACCCGTTGTCGCGACCGTGAGCAGCAGCAACAGAATCGCCACGACGGCATTGAAGGCCAGCGCCTTGCCGTCATCGATGTAGCGCATCGCTGCCGACCCGATGAAGCGGCCAACCATGGCGCCGCCCCAGAAATAGGCGACATGATGCGCCGCATCGGTTTCCGACAATCCGACCACGCTCGGGTCGCTGAGGAAATTGACGAGGAAGCTGCCGACGCTGACTTCCGCGCCCACATAGACAAAAATGCCGATAGCGCCCAGCACCAGATGCCGGTACTGCCAGGCAGAGCCTTCATCCGCGACTGTGCTTTCTTCGGCTTCGACATCCGGCAGCTTCAGGAGAGCGAAGACGATGGCCAGAACGACAAAGGCCAATGCCAGCAGAAGATAGGGAAACTTGACCGCATCTGCTTCCGCTGTGCTGCTGACGGCCCCGGTTGCGGCGGACAGGATGAGCATTGCGCCGAAGAGCGGTGCAATCGTGGTGCCGAGCGAGTTGAACGCCTGTGTCAGCGTCAGGCGGCTGGCGGCTGTTTCGGGCTTGCCTAGGATCGTGACATAGGGGTTCGCCGAGACTTGGAGAATCGTGACCCCGGACGCCAGCACGAACAGCGCACCGAGAAACAGCCCATAGATCCGGTAAGACGCTGCCGGAATGAACAGCGCGCAGCCAATCGCGGCGACCACAAGGCCTACCACGATGGCGCGTTTGTAGGAAATCCTTTTGACTAACGCCCCGGCGGGCAGCGAAACGATGAAGTAAGCACCGAAGAAGCAGAACTGGATCAGCATCGACTGGGTATAGTTGAGCTGGAAGACATTCTTCAGATGCGGGATCAAAATGTCGTTGAGGCTGGTGATGAAGCCCCACATGAAGAACAGAACGGTCAGGCTGGTCAGCGCGAAACCGAAATTTCCGATAGGGGTAGAGCCAGTAGGAGACTGGCTGCTGGTCGCGGGGGAAACAGTCATTTTTCTCTACAATCTATGCTTTGGGAGGAAATTCTAAATGCAGTGGATCGTTTTGCGAAGCGGTTCTCAGTAAATGCTAAAATAGGAGTTTCAATTATCGGATGCTTTGCCAAAATTCAACTATATCAGAAGAAGATTTTGACAAGCCTCTCGGATGAAAATTGTATTTCGTGTTGGTCGTCAAAGGCGGCAGAAAGCAGAACGAGAAAACCGCGCCCGATGTTTCATGCGGACGCGGCTTTAATTTATTAAGACGCACCGCCCGATACTATCGAAGGCGGTCGTTATCTTTCAGGCTTTGATCAGCCGCGCTTGGCGTCGATCGACAGCGAACCTGCGCCATGCAAGGCGAGCAGGAAGAGACCGCCAGCGATGGCAAGGTTCTTCTGCGCCATCATGGCGTTCATGCCTTGAGAAAAGTCCATATGCGCAACGAGTGTTGCACCAAGCGTGAACAGGCCGACGATGGCGGCTGCGATACGGGTCTGGAAACCGACGAGGATTGCGATGCCGCCTACAAATTCAACGAGGCCGACTACCACAGCCGTAACCGTCGGAAGCGGAAGGCCGAGGCCTGCAAAATAACCAGCCGTGCCGGAAATAGCCGTCAGCTTGCCGAAACCGGCAATGATGAAGAGGATCGAGAGGAACACGCGGGCGATGAGTGTTACAGCGCCGTTGGATTGTGGGGTAATCGAGGACATGGGGGAACTCTCTCCTGTTGAACTTTGTCATCAATTATCGACTAACAACTGTCAAGAAAAGTCGTATAATTCTCGACAGTTCGTTCACTGCATGTAGACGATTATCCGCGCCTGATCATTCGGGCGCGATCATGCGCTCCGCCCGGACGAGCCGGTCATAGTCTTCGGCGCTCACAAGCCCACTCGCCAGCGCTTCTTCGCGCAGTGTCGTGCCGTTCTTATGCGCGGTCTTGGCGATCTTTGCCGCACCGTCATAGCCGATGGCCGGCGCCAGCGCGGTCACCAGCATCAGCGAGCGATCCAGAAGTTCCTTGATGCGGGTTTCGTTGGCTTCAATGCCGTCCACGCAGTGATCGGCGAAGGAAACCATGGCATCGCTGAGCAAGCGGATCGATTGCAGGACATTGTAAGCGATGACCGGCTTGAACACGTTCAGCTCGAAATGGCCCTGACTGGCGGCAACGGTCACGGTGGTCTGGTTGCCGAAGACTTGCGTTGCCACCATGGTCATGGCTTCTGCCTGGGTAGGGTTCACCTTGCCGGGCATGATGGACGAGCCGGGCTCGTTTTCCGGCAGGGACAATTCCCCGAGGCCGGAGCGCGGGCCGGAACCGAGGAAGCGGATATCGTTGGCGATCTTGAACAGATCAGCCGCCAGCGCGTTCAGGCTGCCATGGAAGTTGAGAATTGCGCCATGGCTGGCCAGCGCTTCGAACTTGTTCGGCGCGGTCTTGAACGACAGGCCGGTGATTTCGCTGACCGCATCAGCAAAGCCGCTGTCGAAACCGATCGGGGCATTGAGGCCAGTGCCCACCGCCGTGCCGCCCTGCGCGAGCAGGAAAACATCGGCCAGCGATTGCTCGATACGATGACGCGCATATTCAAGCGCTGCACGATAACCGGAAAATTCCTGACCCAGTGTGACCGGTGTTGCATCCTGCGTGTGGGTGCGGCCGATCTTGATGATGTCCTTGAAAGCTTCTTCTTTGACCTTGAGCGCCTTGGTCAGATGCTCCAGTGCCGGGTAAAGGCGATTGGCCGCTTCAACCGCCGTGGCGATATGGATCGCCGTCGGGAAGCTGTCATTGGACGACTGGCTCATATTGACGTGGTCGTTCGGATGAACCGGCTTCTTGGAACCCTTCTCGCCGCCAAGCAGTTCGATGGCGCGATTGGAGATCACTTCATTGGCGTTCATGTTCGACTGCGTGCCGGAACCCGTCTGCCAGACGACGAGCGGAAAATGATCGTCAAGCTTGCCTTCGATGACTTCGGAAGCCGCAACCGCGATTACTTGACCAAGCACCGGATCGAGCTTGCCGAGCGCAATATTGGTTTCCGCTGCGGCCCGCTTGACGACGCCCAGCGCGTGGACGAGCGGCAGAGGCATGCGCTCGCCGCCAATCTTGAAATTCTGCAACGAGCGCTGTGTCTGTGCGCCCCAATAGCGGTCGGCGGGAACATCAATCGGTCCGAAAGTATCTGTTTCGGTACGCGTGGCGGTCATTTCATGTCTCCGGCTAGCTTTCAGCCCGCGACCGGGCGTCTATAGCAATGAATATAGCACTACCTGCGAATTGATAGCTCCTTATTCAGCTATTTGACAAAATATGATTATAAAATTCAACTTTATTTGAGCGCAAACTGCCGCGCCAGTCAGTTCTCCTCGTTCTCGTCGTCACCGCCCTCGGTTTCGGAGATCCACGCGGTCGGTTCGATCTTGCGCTGGGTTTTGCTGTCGGTGAAGGTCCACCAGCCCGTATCGGTCTCGTCCCACTGACCGCCGCCAGCGTTCAATTGCGCCAGCGAACGATATTGCGCGATGGATTCATTGCGCTGATCGTCTTCGTCGGTCCACACGACAGTAATCTTGCGACCATCTTTGGGGGCAGTATCGATTGGCAATTCCTTGCGCATGAGTTTTTCGTCCTCTTTCCGTTGCGATAACGATAGGGCAAAATCGGCGGGAGGCAAGTTGAAGCGCGTCGGGCAAAGCAGGAGCGGCCCACATTAGAAAATGCGCACTTCAACGAGGGCCGGAAATTTGTGAAAGAAGCATCTGAAAGTGGAAAGGCAGGCCGAAGCCTGCCTTTCCTGTCGCCTGAGACAGGACTTCCGGGGTGCGGGGGCAAACTGGAAGTCCATCTCATTTCAACCGGATTGACCACGAATGGTTGCCTCAAGTCAATGAGAACTTTCTAAAATAGAATTTTATCTTGGGCAAAGGGGCTGAACGGTAAATTTTTTATAAATCACAGTTGGTTACGCTGCGTAATAGAAAAGCAGCCACCGATTGCTATCCCGCATAGGATCGGGCGCTTTATTGGGCGGTGGGTCGTTCTTGTGAGCATAAAAAAACCTCCGGCTTCAGCCGGAGGTTCTCTTTAAAGTAGTGCTTTATGGACTTCTTAGAAGTCCATGCCGCCACCCGCGCCGCTTTGCGGCGCAGGCTTATCTGATCATGGGCGTGCTTTATGGATTTCTTAGAAATCCATGCCGCCCATGCCGCCCATGCCGCCAGGCATGCCAGCCGGAGCTGCATCCTTCTTCGGCAGTTCAGCAATCATGGCTTCCGTGGTGATCAGCAGGCCAGCAACCGAAGCTGCGTTCTGCAGAGCCGTGCGGACAACCTTGACCGGGTCAACAATGCCGAGAGCGATCAGATCGCCATATTCGCCATTGGCCGTGTTGTAGCCAAAGTTGTCGGAGCTGTTTTCGAGGATCTTGCCAACGATAACCGAAGCTTCTTCACCAGCGTTGGTCGTGATCTGACGGGCCGGAGCCTGGATCGCACGACGAACGATGTTGATGCCAGCTTCCTGGTCAGCATTGATGCCCTTGGCCTTGATCTGAACCGAAGCGCGGAGCAGAGCGGTGCCGCCGCCAGCAACGATGCCTTCTTCAACCGCAGCGCGGGTTGCGTTCAGGGCGTCGTCAACGCGGTCCTTCTTTTCCTTCACTTCAACTTCCGTTGCACCGCCAACGCGGATCACGGCAACGCCGCCAGCGAGCTTGGCAAGGCGTTCCTGAAGCTTTTCACGGTCGTAGTCCGAAGAGGTTTCGTCGATCTGCTGCTTGATCTGGCCAACGCGAGCGTCGATTTCGGCCTTCTGGCCTGCACCGTCGACGATCGTGGTGTTTTCCTTGGAGATCGACACCTTCTTGGCGCGGCCCAGCATGTCAAGCGTAACGCTTTCGAGCTTGATGCCGAGATCTTCGGAGATAACCTGACCACCGGTGAGGATCGCGATGTCTTCGAGCATGGCCTTGCGGCGGTCGCCGAAGCCAGGAGCCTTGACGGCAGCAATCTTCAGGCCGCCACGCAGCTTGTTGACGACGAGGGTAGCAAGAGCTTCGCCTTCAACATCTTCAGCGATGATGAGGAGCGGCTTGGAGGTCTGAACGACAGCTTCGAGAACCGGCAGAAGAGCCTGGAGGTTCGAGAGCTTCTTTTCGTGCAGAAGGATGTAAGCGTCTTCGAGGTCAGCAACCATCTTTTCAGGGTTGGTGACGAAGTATGGCGACAGGTAGCCGCGGTCGAACTGCATGCCTTCAACGACTTCGAGTTCGGTTTCGGCGGTCTTGGCTTCTTCAACCGTGATGACGCCTTCGTTGCCGACTTTCTGCATCGCTTCAGCGATCATCTTGCCGATTTCGGCTTCGCCGTTAGCGGAGATCGTGCCGACCTGGGCAACTTCTTCCGAGGTGTTGATCTTCTTGGCCTTGCCGAGAAGGTTAGCAACAACTTCCGAAACCGCGAGGTCGATACCGCGCTTCAGGTCCATCGGGTTCATGCCAGCGGCAACAGCCTTGGCGCCTTCCTGAACGATAGCCTGACCGAGAACGGTCGCGGTGGTGGTGCCGTCACCGGCAGTGTCGTTGGTCTTGGAAGCCACTTCGCGCAGCATCTGTGCGCCCATGTTTTCGAACTTGTCTTCCAGTTCGACTTCCTTGGCGACCGAAACGCCGTCCTTGGTGATGCGCGGAGCGCCGAAGGACTTGTCGATCACGACATTGCGGCCTTTCGGGCCGAGCGTGACCTTAACAGCGTCAGCGAGGATATCGACGCCGCGCAGCATCTTTTCGCGCGCAGAGCGACCGAATTTTACGTCTTTTGCAGCCATTTTACTCTCCTGGGAATATCCCGGTCAGGTATGGTGAATTGGTTTTCTGGTAAGAGCGAAACCGCTCTGTCTCTTTGTTTTTCGCATTATCCTACGCAAAACCGCTTCGCACTTTTGCTGGAAATGCTCCGGGCTAAATGAATTAGCCGACAATACCCAGAATGTCGGATTCCTTCATGATCAGCAGGTCTTCGTTGCCGATCTTGACTTCGGTGCCGGACCACTTGCCGAACAGAACGCGGTCGCCAGCCTTGACAGCCAGCGGAACGAGCTTGCCAGCTTCGTCACGAGCGCCGTCGCCAGCAGCGATAACTTCGCCTTCCTGCGGCTTTTCCTTAGCGGAATCAGGGATAATGATCCCGCCAGCGGTCTTTGCTTCCGATTCAACGCGACGAACGACGACGCGGTCATGAAGCGGGCGGAACTTGATATCAGCCATGGTATAACCCTTGGTGTTATAGACGTTGAACCCTGTTATACGGATCGAACCGATCCGCGCTGTTAGCACTCACTCTTCCAGAGTGCTAACGTGCCCTTGAGATAGACGCCGCATCGTTTCTTGTCAAGATTATCTGGAAAATTTGACAGGCGAATGATGGTTAATTTGCACCGTTCGCGAAAGGATCATGCGGTCCGATATGCGGAGGTCCGGGCGGCCCGCTCCGCATATGGTGATTGGGTTCGCAGGATCAACCTGAGATGCGCAGATTTGACAGCTCGTCGCCGATCTGGCGGAAGGTGTCCGCCAATTCCCCGCCCGTCGTGTTCCAGAACAGCTTGGCGGGCTTGCCTCCATCCAAGCGAACACGGGAATCGGACGAGCAGCTTGTCAGCAGATCGATCTGGGCTTTTTCGTCTGTCTTGCTTTTGTTCAGGTCCAGCGCGACGGTCATAATGATGATGTTGGCATTTTTCGCGTTGTTGCAAAGCTTGGCAAAGCGGGCATTCATCGCTTTGGTGTAGACGCTGTTGTCCTGCGAGACAGGCACACCGCTTTCCTGAAACAGGCGAGTCTGGCCGTAGCCTTTCGTAATACGGTTCGTATAGCCATGCGCCGAATAGTAGGACAGATTGCTGGCCTTATCCCTGTTCGATCCTGCAAGCGAATTATACGTGTAATACGTATTGGCGCCGTCGGTGAGCACGATGACGACCTTGTCGTTGCCGCGGTCCGTCGCCGGACGACCTTCCGTAAAGGGCGCACCTTGAACGAGCGTGCGCCATCCCCAAGCCATGCCTTCCGGCACATTCGTCCCGCCACTCGGCTGCATGGCCTTGATGGCCGTCTTGATCGACGTCTTGCCGGTTTCTGTGGTGATATCGGTCAGGCGGGTGAGCGCTGTGGTCGTGCAACTGTAATTGGGCCCGCCACCGTCGGACTGCTTGGGGAGCACATTGTTCAGATAATATTTCTTAAGATCGTTCTGGCGGGCTTGTCCGGTCAAACTCAGGTCGTCTGTCCACCAACTGTTCAGTGTGAGATTTGTGGGACTGTTCTTCGAATCGACGTCGTAATACTCCGCCGGGCCGAACATCGGCACAAATAGCGTTTCCGGTTTGCCGTCGGATGGCGGCGTCACATCCAGCGCTAGGGCACCGGGGCGCGCCTCGACACATCCCGCCCAGGGTATCCATGAGGCGGTCGAACGCTTGGCAAGGTCGGCATAGAGCGCGGCACGGGAAAAGGGCTTGCCGTTATCAGCGCCCCAGCCGCTGCCCGACTTGATGTAAAGGCCGCTGCCGACAGGGTTTTCGACGATGCTGCGCGTGTTGTCGATTTTAATCGGCAGTGTGAAGTTTTCGAGATTCACCGGGGAAATGCCGCTCGGGTCCATCCACGTTGCGTTGAGATAGTTTGGTCCGACATTGACCGAGCCAGCGAACGGCACCAGCGAAAACTGGATCGGCTTTTCAACGCGCGTAATCAGCGCTGATTGTGCAGCCATGGTGTCGACAAGCTGCGTGGCTGCATCTTTAAGCAACTGCATGCGTTGCTTGTTCGACCCGGAGCCAACCGTGGTCATCGAGCCGGAATTATCCAGCACGAGCGCTACTTCGACAGTGTTCTTCAGCCGCACGGAGGAACTCATCGCATATTGCTTGTTGTCCCAGTCATCGGCCGAATTGGCAAGACGCGCTGCGATGGAGCCGAACAGAGAGGGATAACGGAAGCTCGCGGTTGCTTCGATCTGCTGGTTGTCGTTGGATGTTTGCGGGAAGGTGACGGCAAAGGCGACGCGATCTGTTGCAAGGGCGGTCAGGTTCACATTGAAGACTTTGCTGCCATAGGCCTGCATGTCGGCTTCACTCGCCCCGGTTGAAAAGCGCTTGCCGACCGCCAGCGCCGCCGCGTCAAGCGCGGCCTGCACATTGTTGCGGGTGCGCATGAGATTGGTCGCATCGATCGCCACCATACCCGCAAGCAACAGCGGCACGAGCAATATCGCGGTGATCATGGCGAAATTGCCGCGCTCATCCCAGCGAAACCGGTTTGCGCTTTTGGCAAGGCTTCCGAGGTTGGCCTTGTGTGCAAAGCCTGTCACGCAGGCCGCAATGAGCCGCCTTGCTGGTCCGCTCCAGTTGTTCAAATCCACGCCCGCCCGAAAGGTTGTGTTGTTTTTGGTTAAACCGAAAGGTTGTGCGCTGTTCCTAGCAGCATCTTTCTAACAGTCGGTCACGAAGTGCGGTAAATGATCGGTGAATCCGCTCTAAAACCTGTTGAGGTGTTCCTTATGGGGTGTTTGGACGCGGCGCTTTCTCGGCTTATTGGCGGTAAAGCTCGTGACAGTTTTGATCGCCTGCGCTAGATGGAGCCCATGCAGCGCAGATAAAGCGGGCAATGCTCGCCTCCGAAATGGAATATCAAGAGGAAGACTATGAAGCAGCTTGAAAGCCTCGACGACCTGGCCGGCCAGTATGACGTGTTCTTCTGCGACGTCTGGGGCGTGGTGCATAATGGCGTTGCTGCTCACCCGGCTGCTGTCGATGCGCTGAAGCGCGCCCGCGCCAGAGGCGTCACGGTCATTCTCGTTACCAATTCTCCGCGCCCGCATCCGGGCGTCGAGGCGCAGCTCAAAATGCTGGGCGTGCCTGCAGACACCTATGACCGTGTTGTCACCTCCGGAGACGTGACCCGCGATCTGATCGCCGAAGGCCCGCGCAAGGTTCTGCATATTGGCCGCGACAACGAATTGTCAATTTATGACGGGCTGGATGTGGAACTGGTGGAAGAATTCGAGGCAGATGGTGTTGTTTGCACCGGTCTTGCCGATGACGATGTGGAAACGCCCGCCGATTACGCCGATCTGCTGCAGCGTCTGCGTTCGCGCAATCTGCCTTTCATCTGCGCCAATCCCGACATCATGGTCGAGCGCGGTCCGCGTCTTGTCTGGTGTGCGGGCGCTCTTGCCCGTGATTATGGCCAGTTGGGCGGCCGCACGCTGATCGCCGGAAAGCCGCATCGCCCGATCTATGAGGCGGCGCTCCATGCGGCGGAAGAAATTCGCGGCGGGGCCGTCGACAAAAGCCGTATTCTTGGCATTGGCGACGGTGTGCTGACCGATGTGAAGGGCGCTGCCGGTTTCGGTCTCGATGTGCTCTATATTTCGGGCGGCGTGCACGCTGCCGATTATGCGGATAACGGGACCGTCGATCTTGCGAAGATGGAAGCGTTTCTGGAGAAACACGGCCATCGCCCGGTAGCGGAGCTTTACGCACTCGTCTGATCAACAAGCCCTCATATAAAGCCAGTGAAGACTCAGGCACACCATGACGAACTCTGATTTCCAACGCCTTTCGGGAACCGACACCTTGCCGGAACGCCTGCGCAATTGCGTAGTGGCCATCGGCAATTTCGATGGCGTCCACCGTGGGCATCAGGCTGTGCTTGAACGGGCGCTGGAAATTGCGGCCAAGGAAAACCTGCCTGCGGTGGTGCTGACATTCGAGCCGCATCCGCGGAGCTTCTTCAAGCCGGACGAGCCGATCGATCGCCTCACCGATGCGCGGGAAAAGGCGTCGATCCTCCGGCACATGGGCTTTCATGCCGTGGTGGAGCAGCCTTTTACCGCCGAATTCTCCAGCCAGTCGGCGGAAGATTTCGTGCAGCATATTCTGGTCGAAAAGCTTCATGCCAGCCGCGTCGTGACCGGCTATGATTTCCATTTCGGCAAGGGTCGGCGCGGCACGCCGGAGTTTCTGCTGCAGGCAGGCGATGGCGCTGGTTTCCACGTCACGCTGGTCGATGCCTTTACCGATGAAGGCGACAATCTTGTTTCGTCCACACGGGTGCGCAATCTGCTTTGCGACGGTGATGTAGCCGGCGCGGCAGGACTGCTGGGCTATCGCTATACCGTCTGCGGCGAGGTCATCCATGGCAAGAAACTTGGGCGCACGCTGGGCTTCCCCACGGCCAATATGGAGGTCAGTGCCCAGACCAGCTTGAAGCATGGCATCTATGCCGTCCGCTTTCGCAGGCAGGATGGTAGCCTGCATGACGGGGTCGCCAGTTTTGGCCGCCGCCCGACGGTGGATAGCGACGGCAAACCGCTTCTCGAAACATTCCTGTTCGACTTCTCCGGCGACCTCTACGGCGAGGACGCCTGCGTTTCGTTCTTCGGCTTTTTGCGCGGCGAAGTGAAGTTCGACGGGCTGGATGCGCTGATCGTGCAGATGAAACGCGACGAAGAAGAAGCCCGCGCCTTGCTGGCCGGTGCTCGCCCGCTTTCAGAGCTGGATCGTGTGCTTTCCTTTGAGTGAAGTGTAGCGGATTATTTTTCTACCTAAGATTTAAGTCAAATTTTACGTATTTCCGACAGAGAGTGTTAAACACCTTGCGCATTTTCGAGGTGCTGTTTGTCGGAGATCTTGTTTTGCGTATTCTCTCACTGGCCCTCGTTGCAGGCACTTTTATTCCCATCACCGGTTCCATCGCTTATGCCGCCGATGTGCAGCAGACCGATATCTATGCGGCGGAGACGGTTCAGCCGGTCCGCAAGCATTTCTGGTCAGGCGACTGGTATCTGAAGGTCGGCGCTGCTGGGCTGGTTGCGCCGAAATTCGAAGGCTCGAACAAATATCGCTTTTCCGCGCAGCCGCTGATTTCGCTTGGCCGTCAGGGCGAAGCGACGCGGTTTTCCTCGCGCAACGACAATGTTTCCTTCGCGCTGATCGACAACAACCGCATCCGCGCCGGTCTGGCGGGCAAGCTGCTTTTTGAACGCGATTATGATATTCACGGCCTGAAGGACACCAAGTTCGGCGGTGAAGTGGGCGGCTTTGCCGAGGTCTATCCGACCGACTGGCTGCGTGTGCGCGGCGAGGTGCGTCAGGGCATTCGCGCGCATAAGGGTGTGGTCGCCGATATCTCCGCCGACGCCTTTTATGATGTCACGCCGGTCATCCGCGTTTCGGCGGGGCCGCGCGCGACCTTCGCGTCGAAGGACTACTTCAAGACCTATTACGGCGTCGATGCGCAGGAATCGGCGGCGTCCGGCCTGTCGGAATATAACCCCGGCGGCGGCTTTAAATCGGCCGGTTTTGGCGGCGCCATCAACTGGAAGGCGACCGACAAGATCGATACCAGCCTGTTTGGCGAATATACCCGCCTGCAAGGCCCGGCCAAGGATTCGAGCATCGTCAAGGAGCGCGGCTCGCCCAACCAGTTTATGGTGGGCATCTCCGCGACCTATCGTTTCGACTTCTCTTTGGATTGAGGCCTTTCGGCAGCCAATGCCGATGCTACTGTGAAGATATTCAGGGGCAGGGATGCAGTTTTATTGCGTCTTTGTTCCCCTGGCCTCTTTATTCCTGCAAAGCTCATTGCTAAAAGCGTGCCCATGATGACGGATTTTCGGCTTATCATGACGGCCATACGAATTATTGGCCCGGCCTCCCGCTTTGCCTGAATGGCTGTTTTGCCAGGCAATATCTGGCGCGGAGGTCCGGGAACGACCGGCTGTGCTCTTACAGTCCCCCTGTTATCGTTGATCCACATGCCCGCCATTTCTGGCCGAGGCTTCACAGGCGAATACCGATCATGACTGAGACGACCAAGATCGATTACTCTAAAACCCTCAATCTGCCGCAGACGGAATTTCCGATGCGCGCGGGCTTGCCCCAGCGCGAACCGCTGTTCGTCGAGCGCTGGGAGGCGATGAACCTTTACAAGAAGCTGCGCGAGCAGGCGAAGGACCGCCCGCTCTATGTGCTGCATGATGGCCCGCCTTATGCCAACGGCAATATCCATATCGGCCATGCGCTGAACAAGATTCTCAAGGATGTCATCACCCGCTCGTTCCAGATGCGCGGCTATAACTCGAACTACGTTCCGGGCTGGGATTGCCACGGCCTGCCGATCGAATGGAAAATCGAGGAAAAATATCGCGCCGAAGGCAAGAACAAGGACGAAGTGCCGATCAACGAATTTCGCCGGGAATGCCGTGAATTCGCCGCCAACTGGATCAAGGTCCAGACGGATGAGTTCAAGCGCCTAGCGATCCTCGGCGATTTCGAAAACCCGTATACCACTATGAACTTCCACGCTGAATCGCGTATCGCCGGCGAGCTTCTCAAGTTCGCGGCTTCCGGTCAGCTTTATCGCGGCTCCAAGCCGGTGATGTGGTCGGTTGTCGAGCGCACCGCTCTCGCCGAGGCGGAAGTCGAATATCACGATGTCGAGTCGGATATGATCTGGGTCAAGTTCCCGGTCGCCGGTCAGAACGATCTCGCTGGCAGCGCCGTGGTGATCTGGACGACCACTCCCTGGACGATCCCCGGCAACCGCGCCGTGTCCTATTCGTCGCGCATCGAATACGGGCTTTATGAAGTCACGGAAGCTGAAAACGATTTTGGCCCCCGTCCGGGCGAAAAGCTTATCTTCGCTGATAAACTGGCTGAAGAAAGCTTCGCCAAGGCAAAGCTTCAGTTCAAGCGCCTGCACGGTGTTTCGGCAGAGGAACTCGGCAAGATCGTGCTCGATCACCCGCTGAAAGGTTTCGGCGGCGGCTATGAATTTGCCGTTCCTATGCTCGACGGCGATCATGTGACCGATGATGCGGGTACGGGCTTCGTCCACACTGCGCCTAGCCACGGTCGCGAAGACTTTGAAGCCTGGATGAATAATGTTCGCGAACTGGAAGCGCGCGGCATCGATCCGAGCATCCCGTTCCCGGTCGATGATGGCGGCTACTATACCAAGGACGCGCCGGGCTTCGGACCGGATCGCGAAGGCGGCCCCGCACGCGTCATCGACGACAACGGCAAGAAGGGCGATGCCAACAAGTCGGTGATGGATCAGCTCATCGCCCGTGACAAGCTCTTCGCCCGTGGTCGCCTGAAGCACTCCTATCCGCATTCCTGGCGTTCCAAGAAGCAGGTCATCTTCCGCAACACGCCACAATGGTTCGTCTATATGGACAAGAACCTCGGCGACGGCACCACGCTGCGCTCGCGCGCGCTGAAAGCCATCGATGACACGCGTTTTGTCCCGTCCGCCGGTCAGACGCGCCTGCGCTCGATGATCGAAGGCCGCCCGGACTGGGTGCTTTCGCGTCAGCGCGCCTGGGGCGTGCCGATCTGCGTTTTCGTGGACGAGGAAGGCAACATCCTTCAGGACGATGCGGTCAACAAGCGTATTCTCGATGCTTTCGAGGCCGAAGGCGCAGATGCATGGTTTGCCGAAGGCGCGCGCGCGCGTTTCCTCGGCGACCGCGCCAATGAGCCATGGGTGCAGGTGCGCGACATTCTAGACGTGTGGTTCGATTCCGGTTCGACCCACACTTTCACGCTGGAAGACCGCCCGGACATGAAATGGCCGGCAGACGTCTATCTCGAAGGCTCGGACCAGCATCGTGGCTGGTTCCATTCGTCGCTTCTGGAAAGCTGCGGCACGCGCGGTCGTGCGCCATATAATGCCGTCGTGACCCATGGTTTCACCATGGACGAGCACGGCAAGAAAATGTCGAAGTCGCTCGGCAATACGGTAACGCCGCAGGACGTCATCAAGGAATCCGGCGCGGATATTCTGCGTCTGTGGGTCATGACGACCGATTATTGGGAAGATCAGCGCCTCGGCAAGAGCATCATCCAGACCAATATCGACGCTTATCGCAAGCTGCGCAACACCATCCGCTGGATGCTGGGCACGCTGGCCCATGACGAAGGCGAAAACGTCGCTCATGCCGATCTGCCGGAACTGGAACGCCTGATGCTGCACCGTCTGACGGAGCTGGATGAGGTTGTGCGCTCCGGCTATGACGCATTCGACTTCAAGCGCATCGCCCGTTCGCTGATCGATTTCATGAATGTCGAGCTTTCGGCCTTCTATTTCGACATCCGCAAGGACGCGCTCTACTGCGATGCGCCGTCGAGCGTTCGCCGCAAGGCCGCGTTGCAGACCGTGCGCGAAATCTTCGACCGCCTGACAACCTGGCTTGCACCGATGCTGCCTTTCACCATGGAAGAAGCGTGGCTCGACCGCTATCCGCAGTCGGTTTCGGTCCATGCCGAACAGTTCCGCCCGACGCCAGCCGAGTGGCGCGATGATGTGCTGGCTGAAAAGTGGCGCAAGGTGCGCGCGGTTCGCCGCGTCGTGACCGGCGCGCTGGAGCTGGAACGCGCTGACAAGCGCATCGGTTCGTCACTGGAAGCAGCGCCGGTGGTCCATATCTCCGACAAGAGCCTGAGCGATTCGCTCGATGGACTCGATTTTGCGGAAATCTGCATCACCAGCGGCATTTCGTTCAGCGATGCGGCAGCACCGGAAGGCGCTTTCACGCTTGGCGATGTGAAGGGCGTGGCCGTCGTGCCAGCCCGCGCCGAAGGCGAAAAATGCGCGCGTTCGTGGCGCTATACCACGGATGTGGGTTCCGACCCGGAATTCCCGGACGTGTCGGCGCGCGATGCGGCGGCGCTGCGCGAATTGAAGGCGCTCGGCAAGCTCGACGCCTGATTGCACAGATCGCAATCCGCTCCGGTTTCGTCCGGGGCGGATTGTTTGTTTGCGCGACAGGGTTGCGATCAGGCGCGTGAACATGGTGAAATAGCGGTTAATGCCGGATTGCCGCATGGGTTCCTCTCATGTACAAGGCAGTCCTCGAATAAATTTACGATCTGCCTTGGAGTTGCCGGTTTTTTGAGGCAAGGCACGCTGGAGCAAGCCTCGCGAACAGAGAATCGACAGGCGTAAAAGAAGTGGCGCTAATGAAGATTGACGGACGAGTTCTGATACTTATGACGGCTGTAGCGGGTCTTTCGCTGTCGGGCTGCGTGTCTTCGCCAACCTATGGAACGGACAAGTCATCGGGCGCGCAGCTCTTCGACGACGTTTCCAATATGGCGAGCTTCGGTCAGGGCAAGAACAAGAAAGAGCGTATCGATTACAAGCCGCGTCCTGATCTTGTGCGTCCTTCCCCTGGCGAGAAGGGGCAGTTGCCAGCGCCGCAGGACAGCGTTGCCAGCGCGGGCAGTGCAAATTGGCCGGAATCGCCGGAGCAGCGCCGAAAGCGCCTGCGTGATGAGATCACCGCCAACCGCGACAATCCGAACTTCGTCTCGCCGGTTGAGGCTGACGGTCCGGTTGCAAGCAACCTGCAGACCGCGTTGCCGGGCGGTAACAGCCGCCGTGAAGAATATGATTCCCGTCTGCCAACCGTCGATCCGAAGAAGATGGCAGCTATCAAGGCAGAGCGCGCTCAGCAGGCGCAGGGTTCGGCCACGAACCGCAAATATCTGAGCGAGCCGCCGCTGGCCTATCGCCAACCGGCATCCACTGCCGCTACCGGCGAGTTGGGTCAGGACGAGGCGCAGAAAGAACGCGAACGCAAGAAGGCCGCTGGCAAGTCCAAGGGCTGGCGCGATTATCTCCCCTGGAACTAATTCGGGAATAATCTGTACGAGTTTAAGCAGCCATGGCGGTATAAACGCTGTGGCTGTTTTATTTTGAGTATAGTGTGAAGGTTTTCGGGGCAGATATTACAAATTTGTAATCTTAAGCATCATGACTTCTATTTGATTTCGATCAAAGACTTTCTGTCTGTATGGATCATGATAAGGCATCGGATTTAAAGGTATAGTTTAATGAGCAGCGCAAACACGATATGGGACAGCCGCAACGGTTACGGCGTGGTCTCCCGAAGCTTTCACTGGCTGATGGCGTTGCTGTTTCTATGGCAGTTCCTGTCGGCTGTTCTGCGCGTCGTCGCGCGGGATAGTGCGGTTTTCACGTTTTTCTGGTCCGCGCACCAGCAGCTTGGCTTTGCATTGCTGGTGCTGGTTTTGCTGCGGGGTGTGTGGGGCCTTCTCAATATGCGCCGCCGCCCGCATACGGATGGCCTGATGGGGAAAGCCGCATCGCTCGGTCATCTGGCCATTTATGCACTGATGTTTGCCGTTCCGCTGCTCGCGCTCATCCGCTCCTATGGTCGGGGACGAAGCTTTTCCTTCCTCGGCATGCCCATCTTCGACGCGGCTGGCGTGCAGAATGAAACGCTGAACGGCATTGGCAGCGCTCTCCATGGTCCACTTGGCTGGGTTTTGCTGGCGGTCGTGGTCTGCCATGTGTTCATGGCGCTTTTCCATCATTTCGCGCTGCGCGATGATACTTTGCGCCATATGACAGGACATAAGGCGAGAGGCTAGCGCTTCTCGCGGAAAAAATCCTTGAGGATTTTTTGTGCTTCGCCTTCCGAGAAGCCAGCATAGATCTCTGGCACATGATGGCAGGTCGGCTGGGTGTAGAAGCGTGGGCCATGTTCGACGCCGCCGCCTTTGGGGTCGGATGCGCCGTAATAAAGACGGCGGATGCGCGCAAAGGAAATCGCAGCCGCACACATGGCGCAGGGTTCCAGCGTTACGTAAAGATCACAGTCGATAAGCCGTTCCGATTGCAGGGCTTCACCGGCTTGCCGAATGACAAGCACTTCGGCATGGGCGGTCACGTCATTGAGTTCCCGCGTGCGGTTTCCGGCGCGGGCGATGATCTGCCCTTCATGGACGACAACGGCACCAATCGGCACTTCGCCCCGCGCGCCTGCTGCGCGCGCTTCATCCAGCGCGGCATCCATTGGTGTTGCCGTGTCGGTCATGGTTGCGGGTGCCCGCTTTTTCATGCGCACTCCATTTCGTGCATCTATCGGGAAATTTCGCTCGCAAGCACTGGAGCGATTTGTTACTGCATAATTCTCGAAATCGAAACCGATTTGCGAACAGATTTATACGGCGTTTTCGTTCCAGACATTCCTTTGCCTGCTTTCGACGGTGCAAGGTGACGCGGAACCGCTGCTGAGAGGCCAATACCAAATGACCAAAGACGACGATAACAAGGGCGGCAAGCCCCCTCATGGCCGTAACGGACGCCCCGAAGGACGTTCGGGCGGACGCCCGGCTGGACGCGGCGGCGACCGCCCCGGTCGTGACAGCCGCCCGCGCCGCGATGAAGGCGACCGGGACGATGCGCGCCGCGCCGGTCCGCGCCGGGGTGCCCCGCGCGATGTGGAAACAGAAGAAGATACGAGCGAGCGTATCGCCAAGCGTCTGGCGCGCGTCGGCATCGCTTCGCGCCGCGAAGCGGAAACGATGATCGCCGCCGGGCGTATCGCGGTCAACGGCAAGGTGCTGGACAGCCCTGCGGTCAATGTGAAGCGCACCGACGTTATCACGGTTGACGGCAAGCCGCTGAAGCAGGCCGAGCGCACGCGCCTCTGGCTCTACCATAAGCCTGCGGGCCTCGTGACCACCAATCGTGATCCGGAAGGTCGCCCGACCGTGTTCGACGCGCTACCGGCTGAAATGCCGCGCGTGCTATCGGTTGGCCGTCTCGACATCAACACCGAAGGGCTTCTGCTGCTCACCAATGATGGCGGGCTGTCGCGGGTTCTGGAACTGCCCTCCACTGGCTGGCTGCGCCGCTATCGCGTGCGCGCCCATGGCAAGGTCACGCAGCCGCAGCTCGACGAACTAAAGAACGGTATCGCTGTCGATGGCGTGTTCTATGGCAGCATCGAAGCCGAGCTTGAGCGTGTTCAGGGCGCGAATGTCTGGATTAATATCGGTCTGCGCGAAGGCAAGAATCGTGAAGTGAAGAACATTCTGGGCGCGCTCGGTCTGACCGTTGGTCGTCTGATCCGCGTGTCCTTTGGCCCGTTCCAGCTTGGCGATCTAGAAGAAGGCGCTGTGCGCGAAATCAAGGGCCGCACGCTGCGCGACCAGCTTGGCGATAAGCTGGTTGAGGATTCCGGTGCCGATTTCGACGCGCCGATCTTCAACGAGTTCTCCAATGCCGCCGTGCAGGGCCGCACCCGTCGCGAGATGGAAGAAGCTCAGCCGGATCAGGAAGGCGAATACCGCCGCGCCCCGCGTGAGCGCGAATGGATTTCCAGCCGTCCGGAACGCCGTCGCGGACGCGAAGACAAGACGGAGAAGGTGGAGCCGCGCCGCCGCGGCAATGCGAATGTATGGATGGCGCCCGGTGCGCGTCCTAAGGGCGAGAAGGCCGCTGCCAAGCCCGCCCGCGTGGAGCATCAGGCGCCGCATCGCGCCGCAAAGTTCAGCGGCGACATGCAGATGCGTCCGCGCCGTTCGGATGATGCTGACCAGAGCCGCGAAGAGGGCGGTGAGCGCCGTTACAACAAGCGTTCCGAGGGCCCGCGTTCAAGCGGTCCGCGTGCTGGCGGAAAGCCGGGGGCGGAAGGTCGCTCTTACGGCGCGCGAGCCGAAGCTTCGCGCTATGAAGGCGGGCGGTCGGAAAAGCGGGAGGACGGCCATAAGGAACGTCGCCCCGGCAAGCGTGAACGTGCAGAATTGCGCGATGCCGCTTCCGGCGAGCGCTCGCAGGGCGGTTTTGAGGGGCGCAAGACGTTCAAATCCGACAAGCCATATAAGTCCGACAAGCCGGGCGGTGCACGCGGCGAGGGTCGCTTCGGCGGTTCCGATCGCGATACGCGTTCGGGCGCACGCAGCGGTGCCGGTCCACGCGGTTTCAGCGATAGCCCGCGTCGTGGGCCTGACGGCGGTAAGCCAGCACGTAAATCGGGTGGCAAGCCAGGCGGACGTCCAGGTGGCAAGCCCACTGGCGGAAAGCCCGGCGGTGGCAGATCGGGAGGCGGCGGTGCGGATCGTCGGCGGTAAGTTTCGCGGTCGCCCGCTTGTAACGCCGTCCACCAACGCCATTCGCCCCACCACGGACCGCACGCGCGAGAGCCTGTTCAATGTTCTCGCGCACAGCTTTCCCGATAAGGTGGAAGGCGCGCGCGTGCTCGACCTTTTTGCAGGCACCGGTGCGCTTGGTCTTGAAGCCCTGTCGCGCGGCGCGCGTTATGCGACCTTCGTGGAGGAATCCGCGGAGGGCCGTGGGCTGTTGCGCCAGAATGTCGAGGCGCTTGGCCTGCAAGGTCATACAAAGATTCTCCGGCGTGACGCCTGCCACCTTGGCATTGTCGGCACGATGGAGCCATTCGATCTGATCTTTGCCGATCCGCCTTATGGGCGGCGCATGGGAGAAAAAGCATTTTTATCGGCACTTCAGGGCGGCTGGCTTAATCCTGACGCACTTTTGGTGCTTGAAGAGGCAGCTGAAGCTTCGCTTGAGCTCGATGAACAATATGTTGTGCTTGACGAGCGCAACTACGGCGGCACAATCATTCGGCTCATCCAACTCAAAGCCGATTGAGATGATTTGCAGCGGTGTTTGCCGCCGCGTTCTTTCTGGTCGGCGATAGCATCGCCGATATTGATTTGAGGCATGCCGCCCGGAGAGGCCGGGCGGAAATGAAACCGATTGGAGATGTCGCTTGGTGAATAACACCTCCCTCCGACGCCTGTTTTTATCGACCGCTCTTGGTTTCGCGTTGGCTTTGCCGCTCGCAACCGGCTCCGTTGAAGCTCAAAATCAACCAGCCCCCCAAACGGATGCCGCCAAGCCCGCGCCACAGGCGCAAGGCAATCAGGCCGCACTGCCCGAGATCACCCAGTCCGACGGTGTCAGCAGTTTCACCTTGCCCAATGGCCTGAAAGTTGTAGTCATTCCCGATCATCGCGCGCCGGTGGTGACGCAGATGATCTGGTATCATGTCGGCTCGGCAGATGAAGTGCCGGGTGTTTCCGGCATCGCGCATTTCCTTGAACATCTGATGTTCAAGGGCACCAAGAACCATCCGGCAGGCGAGTTCTCGTCCAAGGTCGCCTCGATCGGCGGCGAGGAGAACGCTTTCACCTCTTATGACTATACCGCCTATTTCCAGCGCGTTTCGCCGGAAGCGCTGGAAATGATCATGGATTTCGAATCGGACCGGATGGAAAATCTGGTGCTGAACGACGAAGCGGTGACAACCGAGCGCGAGGTCATTCTGGAAGAACGCCGCATGCGCGTCGATTCCACCCCGGCAGCCATGCTTAATGAAAATACCGATGCGGTGTTGTTCTACAACCATCCTTATCGCAAGCCGGTTATCGGCTGGCGGCAAGAAATGGAAAAGCTGAGCCTGAAGAACGCCATCGATTTCTATCAGCAATATTACACGCCGAACAACGCCACGCTGGTTATCGCCGGTGACGTGACGCCGGAACGCGTGCGTGAATTGACGCTGAAGACTTGGGCCCGTGTGCCGAAGCGCGCTGAAGTTCTGCCGCGCGACCGCCCGCAGGAGCCTGAAAAACATGCCGCCCGCGTGGTGACGCTGCATGACGCACGCATCAGCACGCCTTCCTTCCGCATGTCATGGCTGGTTCCGTCCTATGCCAATGAAAAGCGTTTCCCCGGCATGAAACAGGGTGATGCGCCAGCACTCGATTTGCTGAGTGAAATTCTCGGCGGCTCGACCCGGTCGCGCCTTTATCAGACGCTGATCGTCAAAAATGGCATCGCCGCCAATACGGGCGCAACCTATAGCGGCGATGCGCTCGATGACGGTACTTTCTCGGTCTATGGTTCGCCGCGCGACGGCGCGACGCTGGGCGATGTCGAGAAGGCAGTGGAAGCCGAGCTTGCGCGCATCGTCAAGGACGGGGTGACCCAGACCGAGCTGGACCAGGCACGCAACCGCTTCCTGAAGGCGGTGATTTTCGCCCGTGACAGTCAGGCTGGCATGGCGCGCATTTACGGTTCGACGCTTTCCGTCGGCCAGTCCGTGGAAGATATCCAGAAATGGCCAGATCTCATCAAGTCCGTAACGGTCGATCAGATTCGTGATGTGGCCGAGCGGTATCTCGTCAAGGACCAGTCGGTGACGAGCTATCTTCTGCCACCCGACGCCGATCCGGAAAATGCCCGTGAGAACCCCAATGCGCCTGCAAGCGGTGCCAGCGGCAATGGTGCAGAGGGAGCGATCCAGTGAAGGCCTTGATCATGCTGAACTTCAAACGCGTTTTTGCCTCTCGCGGTCCGCGTTCGCTCGCAAGCGTTCTGGTCGCATCCATGGCGCTTCTTGTGATTTGCGCGCTGCCTGCGCGCGCCATCGAGATACAGGAAGTCGTTTCACCAAAGGGCATCCATGCCTGGCTGGTGGAGGACAATTCGGTTCCGCTGGTATCCATGCGCTTCTCGTTCAAGGGCGGCACGTCGCAGGATCCGGCTGGCAAGGAAGGCCTCGCTAATCTGATGACCGGCCTGTTCGATGAAGGTGCCGGTGATCTCGATTCCGATGCATTTCAGGAACGGTTCGATAATCTGGGCGCCGAAATGAGCTTCACCGCCACGCAGGATGCCGTTTCCGGCGGCGTTCGCATGCTGGCGGAAAATCGCGACGCGGTGACGGATCTCGTGGCGCTGGCGGTCAACAAGCCACGTTTCGACCAACCCGCCATTGATCGCATTCGCAGTCAGGTCGTGGCGAGTATCGAAGCTTCGCAGCGTAATCCGGGCACGATTGCGGCCCGTCGTTTCGCGGAAGTGCTTTATGGCAACCATCCCTATGCGCGTCCCGACGAAGGCACGGCGAAATCGCTTCAGACGATCACCCGCGACGATCTCGCGACATTCCATCGCAAGAATTTCGCCCGCGACCGGCTGACCATCGGCGTGGTCGGTGCCATCAATGCCAAGGACCTTGGCGTGATGCTGGACAAGGTGTTCGGCGATCTGCCCGCAGCGGCTGAGCTCGTTCCGGTGCCCGATGTGAAGCTCGCGCTCGGCACCACCACCAGCCTCTCCTTCGACATGCCGCAGACCGCGATCCGGTTTGTCTATCCGGCGATCCCGCGCAAGGACCCGGATTTCTTCGCAGCCTATCTGATGAACCACATTCTGGGCGGCGGCTTCACCTCGCGGCTCTATGCCGAAGTGCGTGAAAAGCGCGGTCTGGCTTATTCGGTTTCGTCACAGCTGGTGTTGCACGACCAAGTGTCCGCCTTGGCAATCTCCACCGCGACGCGCCCGGAAAAAGCGCAGGACTCGCTCAAGATCATTCGCGAGCAGGTGGCCGCCATGGCCAGCGACGGCCCGACGGAAGCCGAACTTGCCGCCGCAAAGAGCTTCCTCAAGGGATCCTATGCCGTAAACAATCTCGATTCTTCGGGCGCTATTGCCGAAACGCTGGTCAGCCTGCAGGATGCAGGGCTACCGCGCGATTACATCGACAAGCGCTCCGAGCTTATCGATGCCGTGACGCTCGATCAAATCAAGGCTATTGCCAAAAAGCTGCTCGAAGCCGAACCGGCAATATTGATTTATGGGCCTGCTAAAAGCTGAGGCTCTGCGATATTCGGGCAATGGCGGCCTGCAAATGGCGTGGTTTTGTGCTTCCGGTGCTCATGTACTTTGAGTACACTCCGCTCCGGTTCTCAAACCCCACCATTTTCGGTTCCCCATAGCCCGAATCTCATCAGAGCCTTGGGCGCCTAAAAACCGAAGATTCCTCTCAAGGGGATAGAGTGTTGGATAACGCCATGCCGTCATCGCCCCGCATTGCCGTCGCTTTCGGCGGTGGCGGCGCGCGCGGCATTGCGCATCTGCATATCATCGAAACCCTTGACGAGCTGGGCATCAAGCCCGTCGCTATTGCCGGATCGTCCATCGGGGCGATTGTCGGTTCCGGCATGGCGAACGGCATGAGCGGCAAGGAAATCCACGACTATATGGCGGCGATTTTCAATCGCCGTTCAGAAGTTGCGCGCCGCATGTGGCAGACGCGTCCTTCCCGCTGGGTCGAACTGCTGAAAGGCGGCTTTCGCGTCAGCCAGTTCAACATCGAGAAAATCATCGATGTGTTTCTGCCCGCATCGCTGCCGGACAAGGTCGAAGACCTAAAGATTCCGATGAGCATCACCGCCGCAGATTTCCACGCCGCGAAGGAAGTTCAGATTATCGATGGGGATTTGCGTTCTGCAATCGCCGCCTCCTGCGCCATCCCGCCGGTCTTTGCGCCTGTGCGTCGCAATGGTCGCATTCTGGTTGATGGCGGCCTGTTCAATCCGGTGCCGTTCGATCTCCTTTTTGACAAGGCCGATATCGTCATCGGCATCGATGTCGTTGGAACGCCGCCCGGTGACGACGATTACATGCCGACGACATTCGAAGCGGTTATCGGCGGCAATCAGTTGACCATGTGTTCGATCATCGAGAACAAGTTCCGCATTCGCCCGCCGCATATTTTCCTGAGACCCGATGTCGGGCGGATCGGGCTGCTCGACTTCCTGAAATTCGAACAGATACTCACCCAGAGCGCAGCTGTTCGTGAAGAGCTGAAACAGGCCCTCGATCGCGTCATCGAGGGCGATAATCTTCCGACACCAATGTAACCTCCGCTTTATTCGGCGGGAATTGCATCTTCCATCGTATCGTCATTGGCGGCAGGGGAAGGCGCATCGACTGTTTTGTCGATACGCTGGCCTTCACGGGTCGGCTTGACCAGAGGTTCAGGCGTAACCGGCTTGTTGAACAGCAAATGCCGTCCCGCCATGATGCCTTCAGAGGCCTGCACATGGAGGCGATCCTCATCGCGCTGGCGCACATCCTCGCGAATGGCATAGGCGTTGTTTTCCGCCATGCCGAGACCTTCGAGCGTACGCTGCCCGAAAAGCAGACCGGATTCGAAGGTTTCGCGCAGTTCGTATTCAACGCCTTGCGCGCGCAGCTGCAAAGTATGCTCGCGATCATAGGAGCGTACGAACAGGCGCACATCCGGATAATCCGACTGGATCAAGTTGACGATATGGTTCGTCGTTTCCTTGTTATGGGTGCAGACCGCGACGATCTTCGCCTTGCGGATACCGGAGGCTTCCAGCACGTCCTTGCGGGTGCCGTCGCCGAAATAGATGCGGAAGCCGAACTTGCCAGCCGCGCGCACGCGGTTGGGCGATTTGTCGATCACCGTCACGTCGATACCGCCAGCCAGCAGGATCTGCGATGCGATCTGACCATAACGCGAGAAGCCGATCATCAGCACGTCGGAACCGGCGCCTTCGAAATCCTCTTCGATTTCATCGACGGGCTTGTCCTTGATGAGAAGTTTCGAGCCGATGGCCACCGAAAGAGGGGTCAGCGCCATGGACACGGTGACAGCCGCCACGAGTTCGGAGCCGAGAGCGCTTGAGATGATCGCTGCGGCGGAAGCGGCCGAAAACAGGACGAAGGCGAACTCGCCGCCCTGCGGTAGCAGGAAGGCGATGCGCACGGCGTCATTATGGCTGGAACGGAAGATGCGGCAGAGCACATAGATGACGGCGATCTTCGCCGCCATGAAGACCGGCACGGCCAGAAGGATCGTCTTCCAATATTCCAGAATCACGCTGAGATTGAGCGACAGGCCCACAGCGACGAAGAACAGGCCGAGGAAAATACCGCGGAATGGTTCGATGTCGGCTTCCAGCTCATGGCGATAGGAGGACTCGGCCAATAGCACGCCAGCGATGAAAGCGCCCATGGCCATGGACAGACCGGCTGCCTGCAACAATCCTGCCGATCCCAGCACGACGAACAGGGCGGCAGCGATCATGACCTCGCGCGCACCGGTATTGGCGATGATCCGGAACATCGGATTGATCAGATAACGCCCCGCGACGACGAGTGCGGCGATTGCCGCAACGGCTGTTGCCAGATGAAAGCCTGCGCTGGCCTGCGATGGCTCGTTCGGCGACAGAGCCGGGATGATCGCCAGAATTGGAACGATAGCGAGGTCCTGAAACAACAGGATCGCAAAGGCGCGCTGCCCATGCTTCTGGTTGGTCTCGGCGCGATCCTCCAGCACCTGCATCGCGAAGGCCGTCGAGGAAAGCGCCAGACCGAAACCAATGATGATTGCCGCCTCCGGGTTGAGGCCAGCCAGATAAATTCCAAGCCCGGTGAGAACCGCGCCGCACAAAAGAACCTGTGCCGCACCCAGTCCGAAGATCGCATGACGCAGCGCCCAGAGCCGCGATGGCTTCAGTTCGAGGCCGATAATGAAGAGCAGGAACACCACGCCAAGCTCGGAAAAGTGCAGGAATTCCTCACCATCGGCGATGAGACGTGCCACCGGCCCAATCGTGATGCCAGCAGCCAGATAGCCCAGCACTGTGCCAAGCCCCAGACGCTTGAACAGCGGCGCGGCGATGATGGCGCCGCCGAGAATCATTAGGGCCTGTAGGTAGAGATTTCCACCGGTCGGGATCATGCTGCGCGCTCTTGTGGTTCGGAGACGGACGGGTCTCGCGACTTGAGGATTTGGAGAAATGTGGACGGGCGTGCCTTGATGCCCCCCGATTTCGGCAATATAGAAACAAGATATGGCTGCAATCAGCCCGATGTCGACCAAATTGACGATATTTTTTTAGCAAGTCCCGGTCACGACCCGTTGCACATTGCAATGTCCGGTCAGGCGGAGGCGAGCTTGCCAAAGCGGGATTGTGCAATGATTTCAGATAATTCGGCGGAAAAACTGGTCGAGCGCGCGGCCCAGTTGGTGAAAGCTGCCGAACGTGCGGGTGCCGATCATGCTGACGCTGTCGTGATGCGTGCCCGCTCTGTCAGCGTCTCGGTGAGACTTGGCAAGGTTGAGGGAACCGAATCGTCGGAGAGCGACGATTTTGCGCTGCGCGTTTTTGTCGGACGGCGGATCGCCAGCGTTTCGGCCAATGCGGGCGCCGATCCAGACCGTCTGGCCGAGCGCGCCGTCGCCATGGCGCGTGTTGCGCCGGAAGATCCCTATGAGCAGCTTGCCGACCCGGCGCTGCTGGTGAAGTCGCCGCGCGATCTCGAGCTTTACGACGCGACCGAAATCGATACCGACCGTCTGACGCAGGATGCGCTGGTGGCAGAAGCCGCGGCGCTCGCCGTCAAGGGGGTGACCAATTCCGGCGGCGCGGGCGCATCGCGCAGCCTTGGCGGGCTGGTGCTCGTCACCTCCACCGGTTTTGCCGGTCATTATGCCGCCACCCGTTTCGGGCGCTCGGTTTCGGCCATTGCGGGCGAAGGCACCAAGATGGAGCGCGACTATGATTTCAGCTCGCGGCTGCATTTTGCCGATCTCGATGAGCCAGACGCCATCGGGCGTCGCGCCGGGGAGCGCGCAGTGCGCAGGCTTGGCGCGCGGCAGGCGAAGACCGGCCCGGTCACGGTGGTCTATGATCCGCGGCTGGCGCGGGGCATTGCCGGGCATCTGGCCAGCGCTATCAATGGCGCTTCGGTCGCGCGCAAGACAAGCTTTCTGCGCGACAGTCTGGGCAAACAGATATTGAAGCGGGGAGTAACGGTGACAGACAACCCGCTGCGCATGCGCGGATCATCGTCCCGTCCCTTCGACGGGGAAGGCATTGAGGGGCAGCCGCTGACCATGGTTGAAGACGGCGTGCTGCAACACTGGCTGTTGTCCGGTTCCAGCGCCCGCGAACTGGGCCTGACGGGCAACGGACGCGGCGTGCGCTCGGGTTCCGGTGTTTCGCCTGCCTCGACCAATTTTGCCATTGAGCCGGGCACGCAGTCGCCGGAAGACCTCATCCGCGCTGTCGGCACGGGCTTCTATGTGACGGAAGTGTTCGGCCAGGGCGTCGATATGATCACCGGGCAATATAGCCGCGGCGCTTCCGGTTTCTGGATCGAAAATGGCGAACTTGCCTATCCGGTCAGTGAAGTCACCATCGCGTCGAACCTGAAGGACATGTTCCTCAATATGACGCCCGCATCGGATATCGACCGCAATTTCGGAATGACCGCGCCGACCCTCGTAATCGAAGGCATGACCCTTGCCGGAAACTGACAAACACAGCGAAACCCGTGCAGAACTCGCGCTGTTGCGCGATGCCGCCCGCGAGGCGGGACGCATCGCCATGCGTTATTTCGGGCGCTCGCCTGAAGTCTGGTTGAAGGATGGCCATTCGCCAGTCAGCGAGGCCGATCTTGCGGTGGACCGCTATCTGAAAGACATACTGCTGTCGGCGCGTCCTGATTATGGCTGGATTTCCGAAGAAACCGTAGATGATCGCGCCAAGGCAAAACGTCGGCGGGCTTTCGTCGTCGATCCCATCGATGGCACCCGCGCTTATATTGCCGGACAGGATCAGCGGTGCGTAAGCATCGGCATTGTCGAGGACGGCAGACCAATTGCCGGGGTTCTGGAATGCCCTGTTCGTCAAGAACTGATAGAGGCCGGGCTTGGTCTTGGCGCGGCGCAAAACGATGCGCCGATCCAGGTGAAATTGCCGCCGGAAGGCGAAAAGGTCACCATCGCTTCAGCGCGTAACATGACCGCGGCTTTGCCGGAACAATGGCGTGACAGGGTCAAGCTGCACGCCTATGTGCCGTCGCTCGCCTATCGTATTGCGATGGTGGCGCGGGGCGAGATCGCGGGCACCTTCATTCGGCCAAATTCGCATGATTGGGATTTAGCGGCAGCCGATCTCATCTTGAGTGAGTCGGGTGGGGCTATTCTGACAAACGATGCTCTTCCGCTCATTTATGGCGGTCCGACGCGGAGCCATGGGGCTCTTGTCGCGGCCAGTGGGAATTTGCTGCGTGAAATGTTGAGTGTTGTCGCGGAGTGACCGTTGGGTTAATCATGCCGCGAACCAAAATTGTTCAGGGATTACTGTCATGACTGTCGAAGGCGACAAAAAGCAGCTTCTTCATCTGGTGTTCGGCGGCGAGCTGTCGAAGCTTGGAACCGTACAGTTCCGCGATCTCGAAAATCTTGATATTGTCGGCATCTATCCCAACTACGAATCCGCAAAGACCGCCTGGAAGGCCAAGGCCCAACAGACCGTCGACAACGCCCATATGCGTTATTTCATCGTGCACCTGCATCGGCTGCTCGATCCCGAAGGTGTGACGCTGCAGGCGGACTGAGCAGTTTGCCCGGTCCAGACCAACACATAACCGAAGGCGAAGAGCGTCCGGTCCAGTCGGCGGTTCAACCCGTCAGGCGCAAGAAAAAAGACGGCTTTGCCAAGCGTCTTTGGAAGCGCGTGCGCGGGCCGCTGGCGCAGTCGGCTGTCGTCAAATCGATATTGGTCTGGCTGATCACCAGCTATTTCAAGCTCGTCTATTATACCAATACGCGGCTGAAAGGCTCGGCTGACCCGCAAGCGCTGGTCGGCAAGGACGATCCTTTCATCGTGACCTTCTGGCACGGCCAGCATCTCATGGGGCCATTCATCTGTCCCAAAGGGATCGAACTGGTTGCCATGTTCTCGCGTAGCGCCGATGCCGAGCTGAATGCCCGCGTGGCGGAAAAGCTTGGTCTCATGACCGTGCGCGGGTCCGGCGGTCGCGGTTCGCGTGCGAAGCCGGAAAAGGGCGGTGCGCGCGCGCTTCTCACCTTGAAGAACGCGCTGAAGAAGGGACAGTCGGCGTCGATCATCGCCGACATTCCCCATGGCACGCCGCGTGAGGCGGGTGAGGGGATCATTTTGTTGGCGAAATTGTCCGGGCGACCGATCATTCCGGTTGCTTATGCTTTCTCGAGAAATCATGTTTTGGAGAAGTCGTGGGACAAGACGACGATTCCACTGCCTTTTGGACGGTCCGTTGTTGTGCGCGCCGACAATGTCTGGGTAGATGCCGACGCCGATGAAACGCAACTGGAAGAAAAACGCATGGAACTGACGCGCCTGCTGAATGACGCCACGGTGCGGGCCTATGCGGCATTGGAGAAAGCGAAATGAGCGAACGCTGGGCGCGCAATCTGTTGTCAGCCTATCGCATGTTCGGCTCCGCCGCCTATCCCTTCATGGGGCCTTATATCGCCTATCGCGCATCGCGCGGCAAGGAAGAGCGGCAGCGCCGTGGCGAGCGCTATGGCAAGTCATCCATCGCCCGCCCGCAGGGACCGGTCATCTGGGCCCATGCTGCCAGCGTTGGCGAAAGCGTCGCCATCACGCCGCTGATCGAAAGCATTGCCGCAACCGGCATTCATATCGTGATGACCACCGGCACGGTGACATCCGCAAAGCTTGTGGCCGATCAGCTCGGCTCCAAGGTTATTCATCAATATGCGCCGCTCGACCTGCAGCCGGCGGTCAATAATTTTCTCAATCACTGGAAGCCGGACCTCGCCATCGGCTGCGAATCTGAAATCTGGCCCGCAACGGTGCTGTCGCTCGGCGGTCGTCATATTCCGCAAGTGCTGGTCAATGGCCGCATGTCGGATCGCTCCTTTGCCGCATGGCAGAAGCGGCCTCAGCTGGCCGAAGCCTTGTTTGAAAATTTCGCCCATGTCGTGGCCCAGTCGGAACTTGACGGCGATCGTTTCCGTGCGCTCGGTGCGCGCCCGGTCAGTGTATCGGGCAATCTGAAAGTCGATACCGCGCCTCCGCCCGCCGATCCGCAGGCACTGTCCATGTTGCAGCGGCAGATCGCCGGACGACGCAGCTGGGCGGCGATCTCCACCCATGACGGCGAAGAGGCAATCGCCGCCGAAGTGCACCAGATGCTGAAGGTGCGCTATCCGCATCTTGTGACGATCATCGTGCCGCGTCATCCGGACCGCACGCCTGCCATCGAAGCGATGCTGGCGGAAAAGGGGCTGAAGGTCACCAAACGCAGCAGCGGCTTGGCCGTTGAAGCCGATACCGATATCCTACTGGGCGATACGATTGGCGAAATGGGGCTTTATCTCCAGCTGACCGAGATCGCCTTCATCGGCAATTCGCTGACCAAGGAAGGCGGCCACAATCCGCTGGAGCCGGCGATGATGGGTACAGCCGTTTTGACCGGCAAGAACGTGCAGAACTTCCGCGAGTCCTTTCAGCGCCTGATCAAGAATGGCGGCGCGCGCATCGTGAAGGACCGGAACATGCTCGCCGGGGCGATCAATTTCCTGTTCAACAATCCGCAGCATCTGCGCGGCATGATCAATGCAGGGGTCAACACCGTCAAGGATATGCGCGGCGCGCTTGATCGCACGCTTGTCGCGCTGGAGCCTTTCATCCAGCCGCTTGTGTTGCAAGCGCAGTTCCCTGGCAATCGCAACGAGGTTGCCTATATTCACGGCGGCATCTGATGGCGAGTGAAGCGCCGCCTTTCTGGTGGGAAAAGCCTGACTGGCGCGCCCGTTCGCTTGCTCCCGCCGCGTGGATTTACGGCGCAATAGCCGGGCGACGTCTGATCCGGTCGGAACCACCACGGATTGCTCTGCCTGTTCTCTGCATTGGTAATTTTACTGTTGGCGGCGCGGGCAAGACGCCGACCGCTATCGCCTTTGCCAAGGGCGCAAAGGCGCGTGGGCTGAAGCCCGGCATCGTGTCGCGCGGCTATGGCGGCAGTTATAAAGGGTTGCATGTCGTTGACCCCGGCCATGACAGCGCCCGCTATGTGGGTGACGAGCCGCTGTTGCTTGCGCGCCATGCGCCGGTGGCGCTGTCACCCGACCGGGTGAAAGCGGCGCAGCATCTGCAATCGCTTGGCTGCGATTTCATCATCATGGATGATGGCTTCCAGAGCGCCCGGCTCTATGCCGATTTCGCGCTGCTGGTTGTGGATGCGGGGCGTGGCATCGGCAATGGTTGTGTTATTCCGGCAGGTCCGTTGCGTGCGCCGCTGACCGACCAGATGCGCAAGACCGATGCGCTGCTGCGGATCGGCAAGGGCGACGCGGCGGATTTCGTGATCAGGCAGGCGGCCCGTGCCGGGCGACCGATCTATGAGGCCGAGCTTATGCCGTCGTCATCGGCAATGGTCGCGGGGCAGCGCTGGCTGGCCTTTGCGGGTATCGGCAATCCCGACAAGTTTTATGCAAGTCTCGCGCAGGCTGGCGGCATCATCGCGGAAACGCATTCATTTCCCGACCATCACAGCTTTGAGCCTGATGAAATCCGCGACCTGATCGATACGGCCCGCAGGCAGGGGCTAGGGCTGATCACCACGGCAAAGGACCAGGTGCGTCTCGCCACAATGGTCGGTGTGCCGGCTGAATTTTTGTCGAAACTGGCGGTTCTCGATATCGATCTGAAATTCGAGCGCACAGACGCGCTCAATCATATCCTCGATACGGTAATCGAGCGCTTTAAAAGCCGGTCGTTATAAGCGAATTAGGCCTTCTTGCGGCTGCGCATTTCCGGATTGAACTCAAGCTCGCGCTCGAAGGAAATGTGGCCGGTTGCATAGGCTTCCTGCCGCGCAACGCTCCAGTATTTCAGCTCGTCCAGCGGAATTTGCGCGCCGGTAACAGCACAGAGCACATAGGAACCGTGCTTGACGATTTCATAGTCGCCGTCGAGATAACGCAGGACAGCTTCGGAGGATGAGCGGGGCGATTCAAATCTGTTCATATGTGTAAAACCTTTGCGCTGGACTCTAGCAAGTGCGGACCCCGGCGTCCAGCGGGGCCGACAGGCGAATGTATGTTCTGTCAGCGTCTGCCAAAAAGCCGCTCGATATCGCTCAGCTTCAGCTCGATATAGGTCGGGCGTCCGTGATTGCACGTGCCGGAACCAGGCGTTGCTTCCATTTCGCGCAGCAAGGCGTTCATTTCTTCCGGCTTGAGACGGCGCCCGGAACGCACCGATCCATGGCAGGCCATGGTGGCCGCGACGTGGTTGAGCATGGCTTTCAACCCGTCGGAGGTTTCATGCTCGGCAATCTCGTCGGCCAGATCGCGGATCAGTTGTTGCACGTTCATTTCGCCCAGCATGGCCGGCGTCTCGCGCACGGCGATGGCGCCCGGCCCGAACTGCTCCACCCCCAGCCCGAACCTTGCCAGCGTTTCGGCATGGCTTGCCAGCCGCTCGGCGTCTTCCTCGGGCAGATCGACCACTTCCGGGATCAGCAGCATCTGTCCGGGGATCGGACGGGAATGCAGCGCGTTTTTGAGTGCCTCATAGACGAGCCGTTCATGCGCTGCGTGCTGGTCTACGATGATGAGGCTGTCCTCGGTTTGCGAGACGATATAATTGGCGTGGATCTGCGCGCGGGCCGCACCCAGCGGCTTTTGCTGCAACTCGACCGGGGCTTCGCTCATGGTCGCGCGCGCATCGGCTGTCGGTATATTTACGACGTCGATGGTTGCCTGCTCGCTTTCGTGAAACGCGGACGCGCCGCCGAAATCGAGCGGCCTATGCGCTGGATGCGCGGTCTGCGGCGACCATTCGCTTCGAGGTGTTGGCCTATCAATCCGCCAGCTGGTGGAGGCATAGCTGCTGGAGGCAGTGCGCGCGGCCGGTGAAGGCTGCGACTGGAAACCTTCTGCGCGAAAAGCCTGTAACATGGCTTCCGCGCCGCTGGTTGCCGGACGGATGCCGGATTGCGCCAGCGCCTGCTTGATCGCGCCGACGATGAGACCCCGCACCAGACCGGGATCGCGGAAACGCACATCGGCCTTGGCCGGGTGCACATTCACATCGACAAGTGCGGGATCCAGCGTCAGAAACAGCACGGCGACCGGATGGCGGTCACGGGCAATGACATCGGCATAGGCCCCGCGCAGCGCGCCGAAAATCTGTTTGTCGCGCACCGGGCGACCGTTCACATAAGCGAACTGGTGTTGCGCATTGCCGCGATTATAGGAGGGGATGCCGACAAATCCTGCAAGCCGCACGCCGTCACGCTCGGCATCGATGGAAAGCGCGTTTTCGCCGAAATCCTGACCCAGAACCTGCCCGATCCGCTCCAGCGTTGCGTCTGCGCCGGTGCCGGTCGCGGGCATTTCCAAGGGCGAACGGTCGGTGCCCGCCAGTGAAAAGCGCACATGCGGGAAGGCGATGGCGATGCGCTTCAGCACATCTGTAATGGCGGAAGCTTCGGCCCCGTCCGTCTTCATGAATTTGAGGCGGGCAGGCGTTGCGTAAAAGAGATCGCGCACTTCGGCAATCGTGCCGCGATTGAGTGCGGCGGGGCGCGGGCCTTCGAGATGCCCGCCGGAAACAGAAACCTCAAAACCAGCATCCGCGTCCTGCGGACGCGATTTCAGAGTCAGCTTCGCGACCGAGCCGATGGAGGGCAGGGCCTCGCCGCGAAAGCCGAGTGCGCGAATATCGTGCACATCATCGGAAAGTTTGGACGTGCAATGGCGGGAAACCGCAAGCGGCAGCTCGTCGACGGGAATGCCGGAGCCGTTGTCGGTCACGCGCAGCAGCGTCTTGCCGCCGCCGCCGGTCACAACCTCGATGCGGGTTGCGCCAGCGTCGATGGCATTCTCGAGCAGTTCCTTGATCACGCTGGCGGGGCGCTCAATAACCTCGCCTGCCGCGATCTGGTTGATGATGGTTTCGCTTAAGTGTCGAATGGGCATGGGGCGATTATAGGCAGATTCGCACGCCGCGGTAATAGCGCCCCGCGCCTTCACTGTTGCCGCTTTCCAGATGTTCGGTCATGCGGACTGAACTCTCGCAGAATAGCTTGTCACCGCCGGCGTCATGGTCAGCGCGGCCATACTCGTGACATGTATGCTGACGACGGCAGTGGCAAACGCCAGAACCGCCAGACGGTATGAGATCGGATGGCGCAGACGCATCAAAACCTGGCCGGAGAGCGACCCAAACAGGATGGCAAGCGCGATGGAGGCATAGAAGTAATGCAGGTTCCATTCGATCAGCCCGTCGACCCGATAAGCCAGCATGCCGATATAGTGCATGGCGGCAATCGAAGCGCCAACCATGGCGCCGCCGATGACGGGGGCGAAGCGCGGAAAGCCGCCAGTCATGACCACAAAGCCGATCCCGGTGCCAACAACGGCGATCACCAGCGACAGGATGGTCAGGTCGGGCAGCAGGACCAGCGGCGCGCTCGGCTCGTAGGCCAGCATGGCGACGAAATTCGCGCACCAGACCGTCGAGCCGGATGCGATTGCCACCAGAAAATGCCAACCATAGCGCGCCATGCCATGACATAGGGCGGCCTTGCAGACGAGATTGAGCGTGATCGCGGAACCCACGAGGCAGATCAGCGCTGCCAACGTTGTCAACCACGCGTCGTGCTGCGTGGCAATGGAATTGAGGACTGTCATCATGGAATGAAATGGCCCCGATAGCCTGTTGGTCAGGGCACTGGACTGCCCAAAGTGATTGGCTTGGCCTCCAGTCGGTCAATTACGATCCCTCAGAGAAACCTGGCTGTGCAAGGTCGGTCATTACAAATGCAGAAACTGAACGGGGATAGAGCAGCCGATATGCTCTCGCCTTATCAACGTATGGCGGCAAATCATGATCGCGTAACACATCTTGACCCCAGCCGGACCCAGCCCCAATCTCAGTAGCCCTTGGTTGCATAGTATTTCCTGATTAGCGGTTAACGCGAATATCAAGATTGTGATCGCAAGACAATTTTCACAAGAATGTTATACGAAACTGACAAATGTGACAGCCTCTTGGTTCTGCGCTCAAATTCCGATATTGCAGGCATCATTGATATAGTGGGGATATCGGGCATGGGCGACGGCATGGAAACGATACCATCTTCCAAGCCTTTGGAGGGTATGGCGGCGGCCAGCCCGATTGTCTTTTCCGACACTCTGGGGCTGTTTCAGCGCGCTGCCGCCCCCTGTCTCGATTTGGTTGTCGTGTTTGCAAGCCCCTGGGGGCTGGAAGAACTCTGCACCACGCGGAAGTTCTGGCGGATCATTGCCGACAGGCTGTCGAGCCGCGGTATCGCATCTCTACGCTTTGACTGGCCGGGGACCGGCGACGGGCGCGACGGCATCGACTTTTCTTCCGGCCTGGAACTCTGGCGAAAGACGCTGATCGAAGCAGCCGACAAGGCGCGGCTTTTGTCGGGCGCAAGCCGCGTGGTGGTCATCGGGCAGAGCCTTGGTGCGGCGGTTGCCGCTGAAACCGGACCGCGTATCGAAGGTCTGGAAGCGATGGCGCTGCTGGCATCGGTGATTTCCGGTCGGTTTTACACCCGCGAACTCGCGGTGTGGTCGAGCATGGTGGATGCCGATCTTGGCCTTCCCGACGCGCAGCGGATCAAGGGGGCCGTTTCCATCGCATCCCTGACGATGACGCCGGAAATTGCGACTGAAGTGAAGAAGATCAATCTCCTGTCGTTGGCTGAAAAGCCTGCGGACACGTGCCTTCTGCTTGCAAGGGCTGACCGCCCGAACGACGCGGAACTGGCCGGGCATCTTGAAAAGCTCGGCGTGGCAGTCACGGTTGAAGCCTTCACCGATTACGACAAGCTGATTTCCAACCCGGTTATTTCGCACCTGCCGTTGAATGTCGCGGATCGACTGGTCGATTGGGCAGTGGCGCTTGCGGGTTCCAGGCCCGCCCGAAACAGTGCCGATGAAACCAGCCTCGGCGGGCAGATTGCGGACGACGGCTTTGTCGAAACGCCACTGGCCTTCGGCCCCAACAATCGTCTGTCGGGTGTGCTGTGCAAACCCTTAGGCGAAAGAAAGGGACAGACGGTGCTGTTTCTGTCGTCCTCTTATGATCGGCGCGTAGGATGGGGGCGAACCACCGTCGATATGGCGCGCAGATTGGCGCGGGACGGTGTGCCGTCGCTGCGCTTCGATATCGCCAATGCTGGCGACAGCCCGCCCAATCCGGGCATGCCGGAGCAGGTGCTCTATTCCCATGGGCCGGAGGCCGATGTCGCTGACGCGCTCGATTATCTGGACGGAATCGGGCTGGGGCGTCCGGTGTTGGCCGGGCGTTGCAGCGGCGCTTTCCTCGGGCTGCATTGCGCAGTGCTGGATGAGCGGGTATCAGGTGCCGTGCTGGTCAATCCGGTGACATTCTATTGGTCGCCGGAGCTTTTGGTTGAAGATGTCGTGCGGGAGGGCAACCGGACGCTGGAAGATTACGGCAGCCGCGCCATGCGTCTCGATACGTTCAAGCGTCTGTTCCGTGGAGAACTCGATATTCGCGCTATCCTGCGCAACCTTGCGCGGGGTGTCGGCGGACGGGTGCTTGGGCTGGCGCGCAAGCTTTTGCGCAGTCGCACGGTTGAAGGCAGGGCGATCTATTCCGCTTTCGACGAATTGAAGCTGCGGCAGGTGCCGCTGACGCTGGTCTATGCCGAGAAGGACAGCGGTCGCGAGCATTTCAATTACTATTTTGATCAGGCAGGCGACAAGGTACAGGGCTTTGACAATGTGAAAGTCGCGGTCATTCCGGACGCCGATCACAATCTGACGCCGGAACATGCGCGCAGGATCTATATCGACGCTATCCGCTCGCTGGCTTTGAAAACGCCTTAGAACCAGACGGTGCGCGCCGATCCGGCAATGCGAATTTCGCCGGATGGTCTGCCTTCGAAACCTTGGCGGGGGAGAAGCGCGACACGCTTCGTCTCGCCGGGAGCGAGATGGAACCAGTTTTCCGTCGCCCGCCAGCCTTCCGCGTCGATGCTGACCGATTGCGCCAGCACGGATGTGCTCAGATCAACGAACCAGTTGCCGTTCTCTTCCACGACACTGCATTCAATTGTGGCGTCGTGAAAGGCCTTGGTGCGTCCCTGCGGAAAATGAAAGGCCTCGGCAATCGTGGCTTCGCCGCGTTTTAATCGGGCAACCGTCGCGTCATGGGCCGGAGGGCCGAAGCGGTAGGTGTATGTGGTGTCGAAAAATGCACCGAACAATTCGGTCGCTGGTATGGTGACGCCGGAACGCGGCGACAGGGAAAGATCGCGCCGACCGCTCACGACGGCTTGCGCCCCGGCGCGCAGGCAGGTGAGTTCCAGTGTCAGCTCGGCGGCACGGGCTTGTTCATTGAGCACGTGAATGGCAAGCCCGTTGACGCCTTCGTCGGTCAGGCCAACCTGTACCGGGCGAAAAGCGCGTTTCAGCCCATGCCATGCGGGTTTCGGTTCGCAAGTCGCATCGACCAAGCCCCAGCCTGCACCCGGCAACACATCCTGAAACATCCAGACCAGAGCGCCGAAACAAGTGCTTGCCGGTCGCCGCCATTCGGCAAAGGTCGCCTCCATCACTTCCGCCGTAACAGCGCGGGAAAGATGGAGATATTGCTCCATGTCCTCCCGCCGCAAGCGGGCAGGGTCGTAGCCATAGAGCATTTCCAGATAGGCATCGCGCACGTCTTCGAAATCCCACGAGACGCCGCGATCACGCGGAACACGCGCTTTCCAGCGCGAATCATGGACGGCGGGCACGTCGAGATGCGCCTTGAGCGTGCGCGCTTCTGGAACATTGGAGAAAGCCAGACTTTCGGTCGCAAAGCGCACTTCGGCGCGGCGCGCATCGTCCAGCGGTCTGCAATAGGCGCTGACGCCATAATAATGGCTGACGCCTTCATTGCTGATGAAGGGCAGCGCCCCATCGCAAGGCGAGTTTGGCACATAGGGAATCTCGGGGCAGAACTCGCGCACGACGCCAGGCAGAATTTCTTCGGTCAGCGCGCCTTTCCAGATTGTCGCGGGCAGGCCCATCATGGCGCCCTGCTGGTAAATTTCGCTGCCGCCGCATAACACAGTCAGCGAAGGTGCATGGCGAACGGCGGCAAGGAGTTGTTTGGCTTCCGTGCGCACTTTCGCGACAAAGCCTTCGTCTTTCACCGGATAGTCGAAATTGGCGAACATGAAGTCCTGCCAGACCATGATGCCGAGTTCATCGCAAAGGGCATAAAAGTCCGGCGTCTCATAAGCCGTAATGCCGCTGATGCGCAGCATGTTCATGCCCGCATCCTGCGCGAGCTGTAACCACGGTTGATAGTCCGCGCGTGCGCCTGGCAGGCGAACGATGTCGGCGGAACTCCAGACAGCGCCGCGACAAAAGACTTTCTCGCCATTGATCACCAGCGCGAAGTATTTTCCGTCCGCGCCGCGATCAACGCCGATGCGTCGAAAGCCGGTGCGGCCAAGCCGCTGCATTTCGCCATCGCGCGACAATTCCACATCGTGGAGTGTTGGCGTGCCATGAGTATGCGGCCACCATGGCTCCACGGCGGGGATGGTCAGTTTTGCCTGCCAGTGACCATCGGCGTCTCTTTCGCAGGCGACCTGCGCACCCGCGCAATGCAGGGTCAGATGTTGGGCCCTACCGTCATAGGTAAAACTGACAGTAAGTTCTCCGTCGCCGCTTTCACGAAGCGTGGATTGGATGGAAATATGGCTGACGGCTTCTGCATCAGGTCGGCTGATCGTCACCGGACGCCATGGGCCGACGGCATGAACTTCCGGGCACCAGCCCGGCATGTGGCCGAACGCAGTCGTGCGGATCAGGCGCAAGCCTTGCGTGTTCATCAATTGCGTGCGCCAGCGCGCGCGCGGTCCCTTTTGTTCCAGCCGGGGGGCAAGAGCGCGGAAACAAAGCGCCAGTTCGTCCGAACCCGTCAGCGTGACTGGCAGGTCGTGGGCGAGGAACATGCTGTCGCTAGTGTGAACCAAAACGCCGTTCAGATAGATTTCGCAGATCGAAGCAAGACCCGCAAAATGCAGCACCGCCTCACCGGGCGGCTCAGACAAGTCGAGGAAATACCACGCATCCTGATCGTGCAGCGGTGTCGGCGAAGCGCGATTGAATTGCCCGGCCTTTTCAAGTGCTTCCGCCACCGTGCCCGGAACGGGCGCATCGAGATGGCCCCCGTTGCGCGGTACGTCAGCGGGCGTTGCGGCCTCGTTGGCTGCGGTCAGGAAAAGCCGCCAGCCCTCAGCAAGCATGCGGCTTGATGCGGCTTGTTCAGGCAGCATCGCGACCAAGTTCTGTTGCAAGCGCTCCGGTCATGCGATCCCATGCATCGGCAGCAGGTAGCAGTGCATTTGCCAGCGTATCGAACTTCTTGCGCATCACGGCACGGGCAAGCTGGAACTGCACGGCCTTGGCGGTTTCGGCGATCTGGATCGCATCGGCGCTCGCCGAAGCAAAGTGCCTGCCTTCACCCAGCCATTGCAGATGGCTTGCGGCCAGTTCGAAATTCGCGCCAAGCTGGCGCAGCGTATTGAACGCATATTTGTGGAAGAAGCCGAAGGGACGCTCCGCAATGGCTTCCACCTGTGCCGGAAACACAGCGGCGAAGGCGCGGATCGGATTGTCCTTGGGTCTGCGCGCAAAGTGGCGCGGCAGCAGAATTTCCGCCACGCGCCGCTGATGCGCTTCACCGGGCACATCCTTCGGGAATTTGGCAAATTCCGTATAGGGCAGGAAGGGCAGGTCGGATTCCGTCAGATGACGCTGGAAGACACCGTCGAAATCATCCCCCTCCAGATGGTAGAAACCGCCATTATGGAAATAATCGAGCGAGCGGTTCGCAACATCCATGCGGTTGATCGCGATGGTGGTCTTGCCATGCTCGGTGCGATAGCTGACGCCATGCGTATCAGGCATGAAATAGCTGTCCATCTCCACCATGCAGAGCCGCCCGCGCGCAATCTGCTCCGCGATATGGCCTTCCACACTGTCGAAGATCGCAAGTTCCGTCGCCCGCACGCCATAGAGCGCTTCGAGGTCTTCCAGCGGCACCTTGAAGAAGGTGAACTGGTCGCCCTCGAAATCCTGCGTCAGCGTAAAGCCCAGCATGGCTTCGGGGGCGACCCGAAGCGACGCCAGCACTTCGATCCAGAGATCGACATAGCAATTGGTTTCAGGCCAGATGCGTGTCTGCGCATGCAGCGCATGCGGCGCGTAGGTTTCTGGCGAGATATGCGGAAAAACTGCCTGCATAACCTTAATCGATCCTCGTTTCACTCCGGTCGGATTATGCTTTAACCCCACAATTCGTTGCGCACGCTCTCCGGCCAAGCTTTGACGTCGAGACCGTGATGATGGAACAGCGCCAGGGCGATGCGCTCCAGTCCGAAGCCGACGCAAGCCGTATGCGCAACTTCACCGTCGTGCTGCGACAGGCCCCATTTCACGCCGAACTGGTCCTGATGATAGTTGAAGCTCATGCAGGCGGTCGGCTTTTCGGTGCTGGTGATCGGGATCAGCAGTTCGAATTTCAGGTTCTGGTCGCGCTGGTTGTTGACCAGCAAACGGCCCGCGCGTCCGAAGAAAGGATCATTCGCCACGTCGATTTCAACCGGCAGGCCGACTTTCTTCATCATGTCCGTACCGCGCTCGATCCAGAGCTGACGGAATTCCATCACATCGGCTTCGGTGCCCATACGCACATATTCGCGCATGCGGAACAGCTGCTGACGGGCAGGGTCCACCGATGGTTCATGGCGGAAGCAATAGGATTGCAGGTCATAGAGGCCGCCGCCCTGCGGCAGCGGACCGCGCTTGGCAATCGTCGGATAGAGCGGATAGCAGGCGGCGGGCGTCAGGACGATATCGGTTGCCTTCTGCTCCAGCGTCCAGTCTTGCCCTTCATCCATGCATTTGATGAGGTTGATATGGTCGAGCTCGCAGCCGCAAAAACTGTGCACCGTGCCGGCCAGCTGTGGGAAGCTCTTCATATAGCCGCTTTTTTCAAAGTAAGCGCGATTGAGGCCGGGTGGAAAGCGGATTGCTTCCGCGCCATCACCGCCGCCAGTGCGGTCAATGAGGCGCTCAAAAGCCACGATGACATCTTCAAACTGGCCGGAGCGCCCGTAAAGGCCGTCCACGCCGGTTTCGATCAGCAGTCCGGCATCGAAAAGCCGGTTGAGAAAAGATCTTTGCGCGTCCATGGCGTTATCCCAAGAGGCTTGTGTTCTGTTTGTGAATGAGCAGCATGGTCGCCGTGTTGCCGAGGATGCGCTCGTTGGAAATCATCAACTGGGCCGAATGCGCATCGCGCAAATGGCGGCCAAGGCTGTAGGGCGTGCCGTTCTTGTAGCCCATAATGCCGCACACTAGCATGGCGTGGTTGATGACCTGCAGAATGGTCTGCGATGCGGCAATCTTCAGATTGTTCATCGCGATGGCAAAGCCCATGGAGGCAAGCTTGTCGGCGTCGTGCTTCGCGTCCTTATAGGTCTTGAGGCAGGCGACGATTTCCGATTTCAACATTTGCAGCATGTTGGAGGCCTCCGCGACGCGCAAAGCGCCCGGCTGCGGTGCGCCCGGATTGCGACGCGCCGCGGCACGCACGAAAGCTTGTGCGCGGTTCACCGCATCGACGGCGATGCCGTACCAGAGCGAACTCCACAATGTGTGCGACTGGGCCAGCATGGATTGCGCGGCAATCTCGGCAAATGGATGCGGCAGGATCTGCACCTTGTCCGCTTCGCCCCGGAACACAAAGCCTTCCGAACAGGTGCCACGCATGCCAAGCGTGTCCCATTCATTGGTCTTTTCCAGCGTGTACTGGTCTTTCCGGAAAACGGTCATGACCTGATCGGACGAGGCCGCATCCTTGTGGGAGCGCGAGGTGATCAGGATGGCATCGGCATAAACGCCATAGGAAATAACCGTGGCATTCTTTTCCAGACGGCAGGTGTCGCCGTCGATTTCGATCGCGCATATGGAATTGCGCAGATCGCCGCCAATGCCGCCTTCCGTGGTCGCCGAGGCGAGCAGCAACTGCTCGTCCGAGACGTTACGCATGAAATTGCGATGCCAATCGACAGATTGCCCATGCTCCACAAGGCTGGACAGCTTGATGTGATGCATGGCGAAGATCATCGCGCTTGCAGCGCAGGATTGCCCCAGAATGCAGCAGAGTTCCGCAATCTGGTCGATCTCCGCGCTTTCGCCGCCCAGATCGCGTGACACCTGAATGCCCAGCAATCGCTCGGCTTTCATCGCATCGATGGCTTCTTGCGGAAAGCGCCCTTCCTTGTCGACGCTATCGGCAAATTTTCCGGCGATGGCTGCTACGCGACCCGCACGCTCGGAAAGACTATTCCCCCCGCCTGCATTCATTACGCGGCCTCATTATCCTTGAGGATAGTGGTGATCGTCTGTTCAATCGCGCTGATGCTCGCAAAAGATTTGCGATTGAGAAACTGGTCCGGAAATTCGATGTCAAACTTGTCTTCAAGGCCCAGCATCAGCTGCACCGAGGCAAAGGACGACAGGCCCGCCGTGTAGAGATCGGCATCGTCTGCGATTTCCGTCACAGCTATGGGCAATCCGCCCACCTTTGCCAGAATTTCCCGAATGGATTCATTCATGATTCATTTCCCCGCTCTTGGTGCGCGCGCCGACGCAAGCGTCTTCACCCGCCCACCTTTGCCTCTGATAGCTCTTGAGGTCTGCAACCCCTGCTTGAGGCGATATTAGTACCGGCAAGCCTTTATATTATGTTGACAGGACGGGGCGGCTCCCGGTCAAATATGCAAAGCGTCGCATATAGTTAAATATTAATGATCTTCGCGGGTGGAGTCTGGCCATAAAGGCAGGTTCGAAGCAAAAATTTAGTTTATATGGATGCTTGTTTTAAATTTATCGATATTCAGAACGTGGATATTCGCATTCTCTTATTGATCTAATAATATTCTTTGATAATAAAAAGAGAATTGCGAAAGTTTAATGTCCATGAAGTCTTGAAATGATCGATATCATTTACGTTATAACGCCGATATTCGCGCTCATGGCATTTGGTTTTATTGCTGTGAAAATGGGGTTCTTTCCCGCTTCTGGTGTCGGCAGTCTCATTTCCTTCGTGAATAATTTTGCCACACCCTGTCTGCTGTTCTACTCGATCACCACCAGCGACTTTCGTTCGGCCTTCGATTTCAAGATCATCGGGCCGTTTTATGCGGCGGCGCTGATCTGTTTTGTGCTGGGCATTACCATTGCCCGCAAAGTTTATGCAAATCGTCCGGGCGAGAGCGTGTCGGTCGGTTTCTCCGGCACATTCACCAACACAGTGCTGATCGGCCTGCCGATCATGACACGCGCCTATGGCGATCAGGCGCTGCCAGTCACCTTGTCCATTATCGGCCTGCACGGGGCGACCCTGCTGACGGTCGGCATGATGACGATGGAGTTGGTGCGCCGCGACGGTGAGGTTTTGAGCAAGACAATCATTGTCGCTCTGCGCCGTATTGGCTCCAACCCGCTCATCTGGGGTATTGCCACCGGCATTATCGGTTCAAGCGTTGGCCTCCGGCTGATAGAGCCTGCGGATGCGTTTTTCTCGATGATGGCGCAGTCGGTTGTGCCGGTTTCGCTGTTCGGCATCGGCGGCGCGCTGACCCAGTTCAAGCTGTCGGAAAACTGGAAACAGGCCCTCATTGCATCGATCATCAAACTGATGGTGCATCCAGCGCTAGCCTATATCCTGATGATTTGGGTGCTAAAGGTGCCAGTGGAAACCGCGCGCTATGGCGTGCTGCTGGCCGCCATGCCTGCCGGTGTGAATATCTATATATTCGCGACCTATTATAACCGCGCCTCCGGTGTGGCGGCCAATGCTATCCTCATCGGTACGGTGCTTTCAGCGGTCACCATGTCCTTCTGGCTGTATATTCTCGCAGTCTAGCGAAAGCGCATGTTTGCGCTTCACGGCTATCTCATAGCGTTCCCATCCAACCAGGACAAAGCTGGAAGCCACGATCAGCAGGGCGCCCACGAAGACGTTTGCAGCCGGGATTTCCGCCCAGATGGCATAGCCATAGATAAAGGCCCAAATGAGGCCGGTATATTCCACAGGCGCAAGTGCGGATGCGGGTGCGTGGCGGAAACCTTCATAAAGAAGATATTGGCCAAGCGTTGCGATCAGGCCGAGGCCAAACATGAGCGCCCAGCCCATCGCGTCCGGCCATTGCCATATCCACGGAAAGGAAACTGCACAGGCGATGCCGAAGATCAGGCTGGTCGCGAACATCTGTGTCAGCGTTGTCTCGCTGCGGCTGACGAGCCGGATCAGGATTGTGCTCCATGCCCAGCAAAAGCCGGCTACCACGCACATGATGGCAGGTATCAGGTTGGGCGAATGGCCCGGATTGGCCGCAATAAGCACTCCGACAAAACCGCCAAAACAGGCGATCCAGCGCCCAGTTCCAATGCGTTCCTTTAAAACGAGAATGGACAGGAACATGACCATGATCGGCGCAGAAAAATAGAGCGTGGTCAGTTCAGCAAGGCCAAGGAACTTGGCTGCATTGTAGAACAGCAGCCATGCCAACAGCATCAGTCCGGCGCGCAGCACAAGCGTGCCGCGATAGGGGCTGTGCATGATTGACGGGTGACGATAATAGCGCACCAGAGCGCCGGTAATCACCACAATGACCAGACTGCGCATGAAGAGGATTTGCGGGACTGCGTAGCTGGCAACAAGCCACTTGACCAGCGCATCCTGCAAGGCAAAGCAGGCATAGCCAGCCGATGCCAGCGCTATCCCGACCAGCGGCTTTGTTTCCTGCATGCCCGTTGACATAATGACCCGCCGAACCCGTGTTTATCAAGCGAGCAGTTACTCCCGGAGCGGGGCAATGTCATGTCAAAAATAATGATCGATTGATCAGGGTTCGTGACAGGACTCGGTTACAACGGCCTTCCACTCATGCGCGCAGTAATATTCGAATTTTCATGCAAGGGTAGAATTTGTCTTATGAAGATAGTGTAAAATACGACATATGCCGTATTTTTTAAAAGTTCTTGTATGTCTATTCAATGTTCTCTTGTCGCCAATACATTTTAGTGACAAATAAACTAAGTGGTTCGGGGCAAGGGGGACGTTGTGCGGTTGGGGACATTCGCAGGGGCGCTTAGCGCGTCGGGATGGCGCTATCTTTGTGCGATGCTGCTGGGGCTTTTTGCCTTGTTATCCAGTTCGGTGGCTGCTCAGTCCGCACCGACGGTCGACCCGGTAAGACACATCATATATATGAATATGTCTATCGTTGGCATGTTTACGGCGACTGGAAGCGGAGCCGTAAGTTATTCGATTGAATCGGCCCCGCTGCACGGCACCATTACTTTGGATTCTGGCAGTGGAAATTATCAATATACACCAGCAATAAATTTCACGGGTGTTGATATATTCACGTACCGAGTAACGGACGATACTGGAAGTGCTTCAAATACAGTAACAATTACCGTATTGGGGCAAACTCCGACAGTAACCTCGGTAACCGTTCCGAGACCCGGTTACTACAAAGCCGGCGACAAGTTGAACTTCGTCGTGAATTTTGATGATTTCTTTTCCGTAACAGGAACTCCGTATATACCAATCGTTATAGGCACAACCGTGAGAAATGCGGTTTCTGCATCAGGAAATGTAAGCAGCAATACCCTAACTTTCTCGTATACTGTCCAGCCTGGCGACATTGACACAGACGGGATTAGCATTGGGCCCGCGATAGTTTTGAACGGCGGGACAATCGAGACCAACGCGGGGCAGCCAGCCGATCTTACACTCAACAATGTTGGCGCCACATCTGGGGTGTTGGTCAGCACCGCAGGACCCACAGTGGTAATTTCGACTTCGTCGATACCGTCCGATCCTGTTCAACGTTTTACTGTGACATTTTCTGAGGCGGTCACCGGGCTGACGCTAAACGATTTTGTTCTTAGCCCAACGGGAACTGTTGCGGCAATCGCTAGCAATTTGGTAACAAGCGACAATGTAGTCTATGCTTTTGACGTTCATGTAACGGGTAGCGGTTCTCTGAGCGTGCACTTGCCAGTCGGAGTTGTCGAAAGTAAGTATGGAAATCCCAACAATCCGTCTCTAACATTGATGGTATCTATACTGCGATCGTCAAACGCAGATTTGCAGAGTCTCATCCCCAGCACAGGTACTTTAACGCCCGCCTTTGCTCCCAACACAAACGCATACACGTTGAATGTCGCAAACGATGTCGAGAACATTTCGTTCAGGCCATCCCTTGCAGATGTCAACGCAACGGCTGTCGTAAATGGGGTTTCAACGCCCAATGGGACCGCCAGCGCGGCAATTCCATTGGTGGTCGGGAGTAACATGGTTACGACGACTGTAACCGCGCAGGATGGAACCACCACGAAGAGCTATACGGTCAATGTCATCCGCGCGCAGTCCGGCAATGCCGATCTGGTGGGGCTTGTTCCAAGTGCCGGAAGCCTTGACCCTGCATTTTCGCCGAACGCGACGACTTACGCGCTGGCGGTTCCAACCGAAACAGCGTCATTACGACTGACCCCCACTTCGGCTGACCCGACAGCAACCATCACGGTCAATGGAGCAGCCGTGTCCTCTGGTAGCGCAAGCAGCGCACTGCAATTGGGTATCGGCAATACGACCCTGGTGGTTGTCGTCACGGCGCAGAATGGAACAACACGCAGCTATACGGTGAATGTCACGCGCGCTGTGTCGGCGGATGCAACGCTCGCTAGCCTTGTTCCGAGCGTCGGATCACTCGACCCGGCATTTGACAAGGAGACGCTCAGCTATTCTGTGAACGTCGAGAATAGTGTCGAGAGCATTTCCTTCGCGCCAACCGTTTCCGAGCCTTCCGCCCGGGTAAGCGTTGCAGGAAGCAGCGTTGCGTCTGGAAGTTCAAGCAGTCCCATAGGGCTGGCTATCGGGTCGAACACAGTTTCGATTGATGTAACTGCGCCGAGCGGCGCCAGTCGCAGCTATACGGTCGTGGTCAACCGTGCGGCCATGGTTTTCCCCGACCCGACACTCGATCCGAACGTAATCGGCTTGTTGAACGCACAGACAAGTGCCGCGAGACGTTTTGCGCAAGTTCAAACCCGGAATTTCCAAAACAGGCTTGAGCAATTGCACGACGAAGGCGACCGGAGAAAATCAAGCCTCGGCGTGCGACTGGGCGGTCCCTCGTCCACACCGCAACCGGAAGACCCAACCAATCCCTCTTCGTCAGCATCGTCGACAGGGATTTCGCCTCTCGGTTATGCCCCCGAAAAGCGCAATAGTTTTCCGGGCAAGGCTATCGGCTTGAAAGAGCCGGAGCAGCCTTCGCCGACTATAGACCCAGACCTGGGACCATTCGCCTTGTGGAGCAGTGGTTTTGTGAATTTCGGTCAGCGTGATAGCGGCAAGCTCGATCTGGACTATACGCTTGTTGGTGTAAGCGGCGGCATCGACTACCGGTTCTCGGAACGCTTTGTGGCGGGTTTTGGTGTCGGATACGGGCGGGATCGCACAGATATTGGTGACGAGGGCACCGAAAGCCGCGCCAATGCCTATAGCGCCGCTGTCTATGGCAGTTTCAAACCGATCGACAATTTCTTTATCGATGCGCTCGTCGGCGGCAGCATTCTGGATTTTGACGCAACCCGTTTCATCACGACAGACGGAAGTTTGACCGACGGCAAACGTGACGGCAATCAGTTGTTCGGGTCCTTGACGGCTGCTTACGAATTTCGTCGGGAGACATGGCTTGTCTCACCCTATGGCCGGATGGAAATGTCGCGATCCTGGCTTGATGGCTACGCCGAAAGAGGAGACAGCATCTACCGGCTGACCTATGGCGATCAGACCGTGGACACTGTCACGGGTGTGATTGGTCTGCGTGCCAATTATGCCATCGACTACAACTGGGGCCGTTTGACACCCGGTGTGCGGGCAGAATACGCGCATGATTTTCAGGGTTCCAGCCGGGCCGCCATCGGATACAGCGCGCTTGGCGGGCTTCCTTATGCGCTCGACATCGAAGGCGAGAGCAGCGACAGCGGAAACGTCGGTCTGTCGCTTGATTTCAGTTTCGAGAATGCCTGGACCACCGGCCTCGAATATCGAACCGGCTTCGGCGGTTCTGGCGCGCGCGATCACGCCTTTGCCCTGCGGGTTGGTGCGAAGTTCTGATAAAAGCAGCCGGATGGCCGCTTTTATTGTATGCCGCTTATCGCTTTCATTTCAGGGAACAAAAGTTGGATAGCTCCATTTATAAGGTGAGCAATTATTAGCCGGATGCACTATGGACCGTTATGGTGGGGTTCCTAATCGAAATCTGCCGTTGAACGCAGCGAATTCCAGGTTGCAGACTTTGGCCGTGATGGCCGGAGTTATTGCTGTATTCTATTTCGCAAAAGATGTTTTCCTGCCGCTGGCCATAGCGATTTTGCTGACCTTCATGCTTGCGCCGATTGTCGCCTTTCTTCGGCGGCTGCGGCTGCCGAGGTTGGTGGCAATTATCACCAGCGTTGCCGGGGGCTTCCTGATCATCGCAATTTTCAGCGCGATCCTGGCCTTTCAGGTCACGGAGGTCGGGCAGAACATTGCGACCTACCAATACAATATCATTGAAAAGATCCGAAACCTGAAGAAGGCAGGCACGGAAGGCGGGATTATCGACCGTTTGAACCGTTTCGCCGAAAGGGTGGGAGCCGAGATCAATAGTCCGCAAGAAAAGCCGGAGGTTCCGGGTATCGATCCAGAGCCGCAGAGAAAGCCTGTTCTGGTCGAGATATTCTCGCGTCGCAGCCCAATCGAAACGCTGGAAAACATTATAGGGCCGCTGATCAGCCCATTGGCTACAACTGGTCTCGTGATCGTGGTCGTTGTGTTTATGCTGCTTGAAAGGGAGGAGCTGCGCGACAGGTTCATCCGGCTTGTTGGCTATGGCGATTTGCATCGAACTACCGAAGCCCTTCAGGAAGCTGGTAGTCGCGTTGGCCAATATCTGCTCACGCAGCTCATGGTCAACATCGCTTATGGTGTTCCATTGGGCATCGGCTTGTGGTTGCTTGGTATACCCAATGCCCTCTTGTGGGGCATGCTCGCCATTGTCTTGAGATTTGTCCCCTATATCGGACCTGTCATTGCAGCCGTCATGCCGATATTCCTGGCCTTTGCGGTTTCGCCCGGCTGGACATTGCTCATCTGCACCATCGCGCTTTTCATCGTTGTGGAGCTCATCAGCAACAACGTCATCGAACCGTGGCTTTATGGGTCCAGAACAGGGCTGTCGCCTCTTGCAATCATCGTATCTGCAATTTTCTGGGCGTGGCTATGGGGCCCTGTGGGGCTGGTACTATCAACGCCATTGACGGTTTGTCTGGTTGTCTTAGGCCGGCACGTGCCGCAGTTTGAATTCTTCGAGATACTGTTCGGCGACGAACCTGTCCTTGACCCCGAGGAGAGGCTCTATCAACGCCTGCTTGCTGGAGACCCTATCGAGGCTACAGATAACGCGGAAGAAATCCTGGAAGAGAAGTTTCTGGTCGAATATTATGGTGCCGTCGCCATTCCCGCGCTTCTTCTTGCCGAGCAGGACAGGGCGCGCGGGGCGCTGAATGAAAAGCAGTTGAAAGACGTTACCAGCAGCGCGAACATGCTCGTTGCCAATCTTCGCATGATTGCACACGAAGAACTGGACAATGACGAAGATGTGACAGTCGATGCGACCACTAAGGAAAAAGCCAAGGTCGAACTTCCATCTGGAAATGGAAGAACCATCGTTTGTATCGGCGGCCATGATGCTCTTGACGACATAACCGCCGAAATGGTGGCGCAGGTCCTGTCTGTTCAGGGTGCGCGCGCCACTGTCATCGACCATGCGGGATTGTTGCCAAGCCAGTTAAAAAGGGAAGCGGTCGCCGAGGCCTCGGCTATCGTGATTTGTTATCTGAATGTTGAATCTGCAACACGCGGAAGGTTCTCTATCCGCAGGTTGAGGCGCCTCAACCCAGATGCCTTGATCGGCGTTGCCATATGGTCGCCTGAAGAGATGGGAGAGAACAAAGAAAACGCTGAACTTCAAAATAGAATACAGGCGGACTTTGTTGCCTCCAAGATCATTGACGTTGTGATCAACTGTCTTGGGGATGGAGAACCACCGAAGCTGCGATTGTCCGAACCCTCAAATGATAGGCAACGCGTGTGAAAGGTATAGGCTCGCCTTTGAGTGAAGGGCAATAACACCCAGGTTCATTGGAACGTGGTGGTCAGAGAAGTTGAATGCCCTGCTCCTCCTGTTACGCACACGCGTAATCACGAACCTGACGCGACCCCACAACTACATATTATGCTGTTCCACATATGTCTGATGGCAGTGAAACTGGGCCATGACGCTCACGGCTATGGAGCGGATTTTAGTATCCACCGATTTCGTTATTGTATCTTCCGTGGATCCTCACCAACACATTAATTCATTTCATTAAGGATTATACAAATGGATACGAGTTTTATTGGTTCTGTCATTCAAGCCCTACCGGTCGAAGATATGATCGGCGGCCCGCTGCAGGCCATGATTAAGGCTCAGCTGCAGGCGAGCCACAGTTATGCAGACTTTCTACTACAGGTATGTATTAAAGACGGCGTCGCGCACGCCGTTCAGTTCGATTACGAAGAAACTGTGGTCGACGAGAAAGATGGTACTCCATCTCTGCTTAAAAAGACCATGCGTATTCCTCTGCTTGCAGTTATTGCTCACCCCAATATTTGCATTGAAGAGGGTACTATTGATTTTGAGCTGGAAGTCAGTCAGGCCGAAAAATCCCTAAGCTCGACAGATGCTTCTGCACAGGCCGAAGGCAGCATTGGTTGGGGGCCCTTCAGCGTTAAAATGTCGGGTCGCGTATCGCACAAATCGGAGCAAACGCGATCCACGGATACGCGAGCGAAGTATAGCATTCATACCCAGGTGAAGCGTCAGCCTGCACCGGAAGCGCTGCAGCGAGTCATCGATTTCCTCACAGACGCTGCCATCAAGCCTGTGAAGCTAAAAGACGCCAAACCGGGCGATTTCCCGCCCACTGATAAGAGCGGCGGCGGCAAAAGCAAAGATCAAGGTGGCGGCAAAACCGATGAACAAGGTGGCGACAAAAAATAGAAATAACTATATGTATATATAAATTATATCAAGAATTTTAAAATATAATCGAGTTGAGAAGGTCGCTAAGCGACCTTCTTATCTGGAAGGTATTCTTATGTCTATAAAAGATTGGTTCTATAAAAAGCCCGGAAATGAAAATTCTGATACAGATTCAAAAGATCGTGGATGTAATTTTTCGCAAAATAATAGACCAGTATTATCAGTAGATGAAATCGCACTCGGCATGCAGCACGCAGCGATGGCGGCAAACCGATTGATCGCACGTCAATACTTGCAGGCTATGGAGCCTTTCTTTGAAGACATCGGCGACGGTCGCCTCAAGCCTAAAGTTGTTGATATCGAGCTGGATAACGACCATCAAATCAAAATCCCCTTGGTGGCGATGTCTACACCACGCGGGCTTCTTCTGGAAAAGATGAAGGTATTCTTGACCGTCTGTACAGAAGCCATCGAACCCATGGATGTCTCTACAAACTCTACGGAAGAAACCACGAACCGGTTTATCGTCAGCCTTTCGCCGACTGCGCATGACAAAAATGGGCGCAGCCCCAGCCACGTGGATATCGAGATGGAGTTTAGATCATTTGAGCCTCCCGAAAGCGTGATGCGTCTCATCGAAGAATACACACGCCACATACAACCTATTCGTCAGTTGTGAGGGCATCATTATGGAGCAACATCGAAGAATAGGTCGACCTGGTCTGAATTTGATTAAAGAATTTGAAGGTTTAAGACTCGAGAAATACAAAGACGCCGTTGGAAAATGGACTATCGGCTATGGGCATTTAATTCTGCCTTCAGAGCGATTTGAAAGGCCTTTAACGGAATCGGAGGCAGAGGATTTGCTTCAAAGTGATTTGAGGAAATTTGAAGGAGGTATCATCCAGTATGTTACCGCCCGTATAAGCCAAAATCAGTTCGATGCTCTCGTGTCATTCGCATTCAATCTAGGGCTCGCCAATCTGAAAGGCTCGACACAGCTTCGGCTCCTCAACCAAGGTAAATATTCAGAAGCAGCGGAACAATTCTTGCGATGGAACAAGGCGGGTGGAATGGCCATGCCCGGTTTAACGCGCAGACGGGCCGCCGAGCGCGATCTATTTTTGAATATCCCTTAGAATAGGGAAGTAATTAATCGAGATATTTTTATATAATTTAAACTATATGGAATAAACAATGTTTAATCTATAACGCGTACATTTTAGAAATAATTGCTACATAATGATATTTATCTTTTATATATACTTTATAAATTAACTGGTCTATTTTAAGTGGATAATAAAATGAATTTGCTGATTATAGACAGCCATGATATATATTTACGAGGGACAATGCATGGCTTGAAGAGTATCGACAAGAATTATTGCATCTACGGTTGCAATTCAATTTCAGAGTGGTCGGAAGACATAGAAAATTTAATATTATCGGCGGTGATAATCGCCAGTGATGGCTCTCCGTCAGTTCTGTCGAGTTCACTCGATAAGATTAAAAATACACTTCCACGCGTGCCAATAATATTGATGGTTGGGGATGACGGTTGCTTTCGAGGCAGTGGATTTGATGATTATAATATAAAATCGGTTATCAAGAGAAGCACGTCGATAGACGGTTTGCACGATGTAATATCCGTTATTAATTCTGGATTTACATGCTACTCGAATGAAATAAATTCGTTAGGGGGTAGGCGCAAGAATTCCAGATTGTTAAGTGATCGAAAAGAAGAGATACTTAGACTGGTATTGGATGGTTGCACAAATAAGCAAATTGCAAAAATTTTGAATATTAGTCCCGGAACAGTGAAGTCACATATAGAATCTATCCTTATAAAGATGAACGTTAATAGCAGAATTAAGGCTGCTACAACTTATTTCATGAACAACCAGGGCGCAGATAAATCATCTTTAGGTTGCGATCGAAATTTTGGATTTGAATGACCATTCGGTTGGAAGGAAGGCAAATTCATCCATAGGCGGCTTCGGGGTGACGAAAACACTCTCCTATTGAGGGGTGGAGCGTGCAGTCGCGGCTGGCCCATTGAAGAGGGGGTGATGGCTGAAACGGGAGGTGAGCGCAAGTTGCGCCACGCCCGTGACGGTCGCGAACAAACAGAGGTTTCTGCGCTTATCCTGTTTCTTCGTGGCAGACGGAGAGGGACTATTTCATGCACGGCCCTGAAAGGCCTTGGCGTTCTTTCCTTGTGGTTGGGACTGTTGGAGCTATGATTGGGCTTCAATCCAAACCAGCGGGAGACGATTATGGCAGATTCACCATCATATATTGCGAAGCGGAGCGTCGTCGTCGACGGTTTCACCAATAGCGTCCTGGACCCGTCCGAACCGATGATGGGGCCGCTGCAGAATGGCGGTACGATCATTGCCAATACCGCACCGGGGTGCTGGGGCCCGATGATCACGCCGCGTCTTCGCGGTGGGCACGAAGTGACCAAACCCGTCTATATTGAAGGCGCAGAGGTTGGCGATGGCGTTGTGATCCGCATTCGTGATATTTCCGTAACCTCATTGGCAACGGCCTCCGGTCACGACGCTGTGTCAAACAAATATTGTCTGGGCGATCCTTTTGTCGCGGCGCGCTGCCCTGTCTGTGAAGAAGTTTGGCCAGAAACACATATCGAAGGTGTTGGGCAGGATTCCGTACGCTGCAATAAATGCGGAACGGCGATCAAGCCATTCGAGATTGTGCACGGTTACACGGTGGTGTTCGACGAAGCCCAGGATGTTGGCTTGACCGTCAACAAGGACGCGGCCGAACGCATCGCCAAGAATGCCAATCACTATGCGTCGCTGCCCGATCAATCCGTGCAACATTCCGTTTTGAACTACGCCCCGACCGATCTCGTCGGGGCCATTGTGCGCATGCGGCCATTCCTGGGGCAATTGGGTACAACACCTTCGAAGGCTATGCCGGATTCTCACAATGCTGGTGATTTTGGCGCTTTCCTTGTCGGCGCTCCACATCCTTATGCCTTGACCGAGGAGGAATTGCAGAAACACAAGACCGACGGGCACATGGACATTGATGCCGTGCGTGCGGGTGCCGTTCTGGTTTGCCCAGTCAAGGTTCCGGGCGCTGGCGTCTATATGGGCGACATGCATGCAGCGCAGGGGGATGGCGAAATCGCGGGTCACACGATGGATGTGGCAGGAAGTGTTACCCTTCAGGTCGAAGTGCTGAAGAGCTATAATAATGACGGGCCGGTGCTGTTTCCGTTGCTAGAAGACCTGCCGCCATTGGCAAAGCCCTTCACGGAGGAAGAAAAGAAGCGCGGCGCGAAGTTGGCTCAACAATGGGGTGTCAAAGCCGTGGAAGAGGTAGCACCGATCTCCGTTATCGGCACTGCTGCCAACATGAACGCGGCGATTCTCAATGGCTTGGAAAGAGCGGCGAAACTGCTTGATATGACCGTTTCGGAAGTGCGCAACCGCGCTACGATCAACGGAGCTATCGAAATCGGGCGCGATCCGGGCGTGATTCAAGTGACCTTTTTGGCGCCTTTGACAAACCTTGATAAGGCAGGTCTCGGGGCTATCGCTCGCCAACAATATAATCTTTGACTGCGAGTCGTGCTCGTGCCTCACGGTTGCTGAAAATCTAGAACGCGTATCGTTTCCGTCTAGCCACTTCGAAATACGGCAAGTGCCGTATTTCTTTGAGGTGAAATTTAGCGTTTTCTAAACGTTGGATTGTGCGTCTACGCCCGCATGATCGCATCATATTTTCGGCGTCAGCTGGCGAGACCAGTGAAGGAGGAACGATGAAGACCATAGCTTTGTTAGCCGTTGGTGCGTTCATGATGGCAGGAACTGCATTCGCATCCGTGCCAGCGAATGGAAACACAGACACGCATACCGTGAAATCCGGTAAATCGACCGCGACCATTGTCGCGAGCGGCAATAAAAAACCTGGCTTAAGCTCTGGATCGACTCGCGGATTGAAATCATCATTTTTCGGTGGTTGAGTGATTTGCCTCGCGTAAGCGAGGCAAACGCTCATTTGCGCCGACCAGCCAAGGCATCTTCGCCTTCCTGCTTGTGCTCCCGGCAAAACCAGGCTTGGGCCGTGCCGGTCTTATAATCGAACGATCCCCACACCTTGCAATCATTCATATCGTAAGAGTGCTCAAAGAGCTTTCCGCCTTTGAAGGGTGATTCTATCGTTCTTTTAATCACTCATGGAAGCACCAACAGCTAGCTCGATGACAGATTCAGCGAACCTCAAGAGCACCACTTTTGTGTAATGCCTTTAGTCTGTAAGCTATTGATTTGCTTGGAGATCGAATGGTGGGCGTAACAGGGATTGAACCTGTGACCCCTACAATGTCAATGTAGTGCTCTCCCGCTGAGCTATACGCCCATTCGATGTGGCGCATACACCATATCGCGTTGCGCCCGTCAATGCCCTTTTATGAAGTTTTTTCGTCTTTTTGTTGAAGACTTTTCAAAAGCCCGGAAAACCGCGCCTTGGCCGATGATCGCCTCAGGCGGCGATCAACATTTTTTCGATTTCGTTCACCAGGTCGCGCAGGTGGAATGGCTTGGAAAGCACTTTCGCATCGCGAGGAGCGTCAGAATCAGGGTTCAAAGCAACGGCAGCGAATCCCGTGATGAACATGATTTTCAGGTCTGGATCGATTTCCGTCGCGCGGCGCGCGAGTTCGATGCCGTCCATTTCCGGCATCACGATATCGGTCAAGAGCAGCGAGAACGGCTCTTCCTGCAGTCGTTCATAGGCGCTGGCGCCATTATCGAAGTGTGTTACGTGATATCCAGCCTTTTCCAGTGCCTTCACGAGGAAGCGGCGCATATCGTTATCGTCTTCAGCAAGAAGAATTCTTTTCATTGGTCCGTCCGAATTTCCCATCGTTCGCTCCAGTGCTCGGGCAGCGTGAACGATTCAATTTTCCACTCTAGAAAACGCTTCTTTGGTAAATATGAAATGAATGCTCGCGCGAATGTTAATTGTTATGGCATGCATTTGGCAACAACCTGTCATCTGTGACGGGATTGCCGCAGTTTTCAGTTCGTGATCGAATTCGACGTTCCTTGTTGGTATTTGCACCAGCGCATCGGTTGACGTAATTTGTCGAGCCCGGCGGCGTGCTGTGTCCAGTCACCGCAAAGATGACATGCATAGACGGATCAAAACATGAGTTTGGAACGTGATTTCAGCCTGATACCGCCTTTCGAGGTGAATGCTCCGGCAGAGCAACGAATTCCGTTCGTATTCAACTCGCCGCATAGCGGTCGCTATTATCCGCAATCCTTTCTGGAGTTATCCCGTCTCGACAATCTCAGCATCCGCCATTCAGAGGACTGTTATGTCGATGAGTTGTTCGCTTCCGCCGTCCGACTCGGTGCGCCATTGCTCAAAGCGCATTTCCCGCGCGCATTTCTCGATGTGAATCGGGAAGCCTATGAGCTCGATCCGCGCATGTTCATCGAGGCGTTACCGCCTTTCACCAACAGTCAGTCGGCGCGGGTCGCTGGTGGGCTTGGGACTGTGCCGCGCCTGGTGGGGGAAGGGCAGATGATCTATGCGGGGCGAATCCCGCTTGCTGAAGCCTTCTATCGTATTGAAGACCTCTACAAGCCCTATCACCGCACACTCGAAGGCTTGCTGCAATCGACCCGCCAGCAGTTTGGCTATGCGGTTCTGATCGATTGCCATTCCATGCCGGGCGGCGTGCGTCCGGGGGAAGTGGCTTCGCGCCCTGATTTCATTATCGGCGACCGGTTCGGACGCTCATGCAGCGAGCGTCTCACGCAGGCGGCTATAGAGCTATTACGGGATCTCGGCTATTCGGTTGCGCATAATAAGCCCTATGCGGGCGGCTTCATCACGGAGCATTACGGGCGGCCAGCCGTTGCGTGCCACGCCTTGCAAATAGAGATTAATCGTAGCCTCTATGTAAACGAGCAATCGCTGCACAAGCTTGGGAGCTTCGAGACATTATGCGGCGATCTGCATCAGTTTCTGAGCGATCTCACATCCTTGCCGGACGATCTGTTCATCGCGCCGCCACTTGCCGCTGAATGAGCGACAAGTCTATGGTAAGGCTGATAAATCTCAAACCACCATGCAGATAAAAAGAGCCGCGCTCGAACAATACGAACGCGGCCAAAGACTAGGGAGGAAATGCCCCGAAAGGCATCGACAGGAAGACCTGTCTGATCTTTAAGCTACGCGCTAAAGGTGGTTGCGTCAAGAAAATGCGCATCTTTTTTGGGCGAATTTTTTCTTGCTCAATAATTGAGCAAAATTAGCATGGATGCACAAGTTGCAGCCATGTCTTGGAAACAGGAGAATGGGGTTGCTCATCGACAAGGCATTTTTTTCCGAAGTGGCTGTGGCAGCAGCGGCTGAAACATTGCCGCGTTTTCGTCAGTTGAACGCGGTGGACAACAAATACAGTGTCGGATTCGACCCTGTTACCGAAGCGGACCGCGCTGCGGAGAGGGCGATTCGTGCCGTCATCGGGCATCGTTATCCGGAGCACGGTATTCTGGGTGAGGAATATGGCCCGGAAAATACCGACCGCAGCCATGTCTGGGTCATCGACCCCATAGACGGTACACGCGCCTTCATATCGGGTCTGCCGGTCTGGGGCACGCTGGTCGGCCTAACGGTCGATGGCGATGCCCGCGCCGGTATGATGTCGCAGCCGTTTACAGGCGAGTTGTTCTATAGCGACGGCGAGGGTGCCTATTTGCTGCGCGAAGGCGATGCTGATGAGCCGCGCCGTCTTTCGGTGCGCAAGAGCGCGACGCTGGCGGATGCAACGCTGTTCACCACCACGCCCGCCCTGTTCAAGGAAGAGAGCCGCAGGGGTTTCGACCGGCTTGAAGGCGCCGTGCGCCTGTCGCGCTATGGTGTCGATTGCTACGCCTTTGCCATGCTTGCAGGCGGCTATGTCGATATCGTCGTCGAGTCCGGCTTGCAGCCTTACGATATTGTGGCGCTCATTCCCATCATCGAACAGGCGGGCGGGGGCGTCACCCGCCGCGATGGCGGGCCTGCCGAAGAGGCTGGCGATATTGTTGCAGCCGCAACGCCTGAACTGCACAAAGCCGCGCTTGATTTGCTGAATGGCTAAAAAACTGCGGGGAACTGGCCTAGTAGGCCGATTCCCCGTTTCTGCCTGTCAGACGCCCGAAAACGCCGGCTCGATGGTTTCCGGCATGGTTTCGACATCTGACGAACCGGGAATGAAGGCGTCGAATGCGGCCCAGAGCTGCTCGCGAAAAAAATCGGCTTCCTGCAACAATTCGTGGCGTCCGCCGTCGATGGTAATCAGTAAAACATTGCGCGGGCGCGCCGCAAAGCGCTCAAGCACCGGTGTTGAAACGACACGTTCGTCGCCCGCCGCTATAACCAGCACGGGCACGCTGGGGCTTTCCTCATAAAAACCCGGCTGATTGATGCGGCGCGCCGTTTCGAGCGCACCCCACACCCAGCGCACTGTCGGTCCGCCCAGCGCCAGATCGGGAAAGAGGCGCGTGATTTCCGTATTGCGCATAAAACGCGCAGGGTCGCTGGTGAGCGGGTTTCCGGCAAAGGGTCGTGCGGTCAGTCTTTTCCCACCGGAGGCATAGAGCGTTCCAAGCCCGATACGCCCCAGCGTGGCAGCCAAACGGCGCACGACATCATCGCTCAGTTTTTGGGCGGGAAGCCCCATGAAGGGCGCGCACAGCACCATGCGCGTGATGCGGGAGGACAGATTGCCCATCGAGGCTAAGGCCACCATGGCGCCGGAAGAATGGCCGAGAATATAGAAGGGCGGGGGGCAATCAGGCAGAACGATATCGGTCAGAAAATGATCGAGATCTTCCTGATAATCCTCGAAACTGCGGACATAGCCGCGAAGTCTGTCCCGCAGCAGCCGGTGTGAGCCGCCCTGTCCACGCCAGTCGAAAGTGGCGGCGACAAAACCACGTGCCGTCAGATCGGTCATTGTCTCGAAATATTTTTCGATGAACTCATTTCGGCCTTGCAGCACGATCACCGTGCCGCGCACCGGGCCAGTTTCCGGCTTCAGGATGCTGTAGCGCAGGGTTCTATCGGGATAATCGGAATGGCTCGTGAAAAAGCCCGACCTTATGCCGTGCGGAATCGGATTCGCATCGGTTTCGAACAGCAGTTCCGACATCCGTTGCGCACCCTTTCCCGAACGATAAGCCGTGATCATCTCGAGTATTATGGGCGAAGTAATGACAAAAAGTAACCGGAAGTTCGCTTACGAACTTCCGGCCAAAGGATCGTCAGGCGCAAGGGACGTTGCGGCCAGACGTTCCGCTTCTCAAAATTTTAGTAACCGCCGGGGCGGCGTTCGCCGACGATACGACCGGAGAAGGCGTCGACCATAACGATGACGCGACGACCGTTCGGACGCGTGGCGCGGACGAAATAGGTGTCGCGGTCCCGACGCATGTCGCCAACCGCATAGCCGCGGCGTTCCAGCATACGGGTTACTTCGCGCGGGCGCAGCGTATCGCGATCACCCCAGTCAGGGCGGCGGTCCGGGCGTCCATAGCCTGGCGGCGGAGGCGGTGCATCCGGGCGCGGCGGGCGTGGGCGATAGCCATCATTGTTGTCGTAATACTGAACCTGGACGCGCAAGCCCGTGCTGTCCGCAAGGGAGGGGGTCGCAAAGCCGGTAGCGACGGTGGCAAGTGCGGCAAAAGCGAGAACAGCTTTTTTCATAACCGTGATCCTTAATAGAACCTGTCGAGTGACAGGCATGACGGGACATTAGCCCCAAGCAAATGAACGCTCTTGGAAGATGATGTTCATTTTGGGTTCACATCGGGCGTTGCCCCCAAAAATGTAGCCCCCTATAGATCAGGAGTTGTTACGTGAAGTGATATGCCGTGTAGGCAAAGACGCGGGGATCGTTGGGGGATCGATGTTTGAAAAACGGTCTTGAAAAGCAAAACAGCCATTCCCAAATGAGTTTTGCGGTCGCCAGAAAGGGGCCGTCGGCACCAGGGAATTCGCCATTAAGGGAGTTTCGCCGCCATGTATGACCCCGCAGGCCGCAACACGGTTATTCGGTAAAGGTCATACCGAACCATGCATCATGTCGCTCTAAAGGAGGGCTAACACATGCGTCACGTAGATTTTTCCCCGCTTTATCGTTCCACGGTTGGTTTCGACCGGCTTTTCACCATGCTTGATTCGCTCGCTTCGCCGGAAGGCACCCAGTCCTATCCGCCGTATAATATCGAGCGCACGGGTGAAAACACCTATCGCATCACCATGGCCGTTGCGGGCTTTTCCGAAAGCGAACTCGAAATCGAAGCCCATCGCAATCAGTTGACCGTGAAGGGTCAGAAGGCTGACGAAAAGGCGTCCGATATCGGTGAAGTGCTTTATCGCGGTATTGCTTCGCGTGCTTTCGAGCGCCGCTTCCAGCTTGCCGATTTTGTCGAAGTCGCTGGTGCAAGCCTCAAGAACGGCCTTCTGCACATCGACCTCAAGCGCGAGATTCCTGAACAGATGAAGCCGCGCAAGATCGAAGTCGCCAAGGCCGGTTCCGACAGCGCTCAGCAGATCGAAGCCAAAACCGCGCACTAATCGCGGATAAGCCTATAGATATGAGAAAGGCGGCGCTGCAAAGCGCCGCCCTTTTTGTTTAAACGATCATATCCCCGAAGCGGTCTATATCTTCTTCCGTATTGGCGAAGCTAGTCACGAAGCGGGCGAAAATCTCGCCCTCGCTGATGCGGTTTTCTTCCGAATGCGGCGGGTTCCAGTCGTAGAAGATTGCACCGGCATTGCGCAGGCGATCATAGACCGACTGTTTCATGATGGCGGAGACTTCATTGGCTTCCGGCTTCCAGGCAAGCCGCATCTGGCTCGATGCATTGATATGGTCCGCAAGGCGGCTCGCCAGCGCGTTGGAATGACGTGCGAGGTCCAGCCAAAGATCGTCTTGCAGATAAGCATCGAACTGGGCTGCCACAAAGCGGGTCTTGGAAAAAAGCTGCGCTGCGCGCTTGCGAATGAACGGCAGGTCCTTTGCGCGGGCCGGGTCCATGAAGACCAGCGCTTCCGCGCACCAACAGCCATTCTTGGTGCCGCCGAAGGAAACGATATCGACACCTTGCTTCCATGTCATCTCGGCTGGTGTCAGGCCGAGCGTAACCAGAGCATTGGCAAAACGTGCACCATCCATATGCAACGGCAGACCGGCATCGCGGCAGATTTTGGAAATGGTGGCGATTTGTTGCGGTTGATAGAGCGTACCGACTTCCGTAGCCTGCGTGATGCTGACAGCCATTGGCTGCCCGGCATGGACGAAGGCCGGGTTGAAGCGCATCAGTTCCCGCTTGAGAAGCTCGGGGTCGATACGACCCAGTGCGCCGTCGATCGGATGCAATCGTGCGCCGCCGGTGAAATATTCAGGCGCGCCGCATTCATCCTCGATGACATGCGCTTCGCGGTGCACCAGCGAAACGCCGCCCGGACGGTTGACGCTGGCCAGCGCCAGCGAGTTGGCGGCCGTTCCGGTGCCGACGAAGAAGACGGCCACTTCACGCTCGAACACTTCGTTGAAGCGCTGCTCGACGCGCTTGTCGAGTTCGCTTGCGCCATAGGCGGCGGCAAAACCGGCTGCATGCAGCGAAAGGCTTTCGGCGATTTTCGGATGGGCGCCCGCCCAGTTGTCTGAAGCAAAATGCACGGTTGTCTCCACTCGCAACGATTCCAGTGTGTCAGCGACAGCTGTTGCCGACTTTCTATAACGGGACTTGAGAAAGGCGATAATACCGAAAATGATGAAAAAACGGACGCGGCCTGTCACTTTTCCATGCTTTGGGCGTTGACCTTGAGCCGCGCCAAACTGACGCAATCCGCCTGATACGTAATTAAAAGTCATAATGATGGACACATGCGACATTTTATTACGGAAGCGCCTGAGAAAAATTGCGTTTCCATCTTGTGAGGCAATTTGAATTCTGTCATACGTAATTAGGACAGCAATACTGTCCAATTAAAAGCTGAGGCAGACGGAGAACATGGGTTGAACCCCGCGCCGCCGGTTTCAGAAATGAAAGCGCTGTGCTGGCAGGTCATTGGCCTGACGGTCACCGGCGCTCCGACTGTGACAGGGGAGATTCGAGTGCGCCATTATCTGGCGGGCTGGATGTCGTCTGTCCGAGCCTGATGAGAATAAGGCGCTAAACATCGTTCCTCGCACCGGCTTTGCCCGCTTGGCTCTGCCATTTGCCCGGAACCTCGTCCAACGCCTTGTCGATAAGGCTTTCCATAGAATGAATACACCAGCGAGATGGTTGTCACTATCTCGGTATATACTGATCGCGCGCCTCATGAAGAGGGCCAAACGGAGGGAATGACGATGACGCATTTGACGCCATCTGTATCGAATGTGGTTTCTCACAACGTACAGAACGAAAACGTCAAAGCTGCGACGACCGCTTCCACCCGAACGACGCGAAAAACTAAGGCGGCGGGTGTCCCGCCAGCGCAAGGTCTTTACGATCCGCGCAACGAGCACGATGCGTGCGGCGTTGGCTTCATTGCCCATATGAAGGGCAAGAAGTCGCATGAGGTCGTGGAAAACGGCCTCAAGATGCTGGAAAACCTCACCCACCGCGGCGCCGTGGGCGCTGATCCGCTGATGGGCGACGGCGCAGGCATTCTCGTACAGATTCCAGATCGCTTTTTCCGTGAGGAAATGGCGCGACAGGGCATCGACCTGCCGCAGCCGGGCCATTATGGCGTCGGCTATCTGTTCATGCCGCGCGACGCTGAGCTGCGTGCCCATGCCGAAGAAATCGTCAAGGAAGTGATTGCTGCCGAAGGCCAGCAGTTCATTGGCTTCCGTGAAGTGCCGGTCGATAATTCGTCGCTGTCGAAGGCGCCGGATATTGCCGCGACCGAGCCTTTCCATGTTCAGGTCTTCATTGGTCGCAACCCGATGCTGGAAACCGACGACGAGTTCGAACGTCGCCTGTTCGTGCTGCGCAAGGTCATTTCCAACCGCATCTATCAGGAAAACGATGGCGACGATAACGGCTTCTACGTCGTTTCCATGTCGGCGCGCACGGTCGTCTATAAGGGCATGTTCCTGGCTTATCAGGTGGGCAGCTATTATCAGGATCTGCGCGATCCCCGCTTCGAAAGCGCGGTGGCGCTGGTTCACCAGCGTTTCTCGACCAACACTTTCCCGTCCTGGCGTCTGGCTCACCCCTATCGCATGGTCGCGCATAACGGCGAAATCAACACGCTGCGCGGCAATGTGAACTGGATGGCGGCGCGTCAGGCTTCGGTCGATAGCGAATTGTTCGGTAACGACATTTCCAAGCTCTGGCCAATTTCCTACGAGGGCCAGTCGGATACGGCCTGCTTCGACAATGCGTTGGAGTTCCTGTATCAGGGCGGCTACAGCCTCGCCCATGCCATGATGATGCTGATCCCTGAAGCTTGGTCCGGCAACAAGCTGATGTCGGATGACCGCCGCGCCTTCTACGAATATCATGCGGCCCTGATGGAGCCATGGGACGGCCCTGCTGCCGTGGCCTTCACCGATGGTCGTCAGATCGGCGCGACGCTCGACCGTAACGGCCTGCGTCCGGCCCGCTACATCGTGACCGATGACGATTTCGTCATTCTGGCTTCGGAAGCGGGCGTTCTGCCGGTGGACGAAAAGAAGGTCGTCAAGAAGTGGCGTCTTCAGCCGGGGCGCATGCTGCTCATCGATATGGAAGAAGGCCGCATCGTTTCCGACGACGAAATCAAGTCGCAGATCGCGCAGAAGCATCCCTACAAGCAGTGGCTTGGCAACACGCAGCTCATTCTGGAAGACCTCAACCCGGTCGAACCGCGGGCGCTGCGCAAGGATGTGAGCCTGCTCGACCGCCAGCAAGCCTTCGGCTACAGTCAGGAAGATACCAAGATTCTGATGGCGCCGATGGCCACCACCGGTCAGGAAGCTATCGGTTCGATGGGCACTGATACGCCGATTTCGGCCATGTCCGACAAGTCGAAGTTACTGTTCACCTATTTCAAGCAGAACTTCGCGCAGGTCACCAACCCGCCGATCGATCCGATCCGCGAAGAACTGGTGATGAGCCTTGTTTCCTTCATCGGTCCGCGCCCGAATATTTTCGACCTGATCGGCAATTCACGCCGCAAGCGTCTGGAAGTGCGCCAGCCGATCCTGACCAATGGCGATCTGGAAAAGATCCGCTCCATTGGCCATACGGAAGACCGTTTCGACACCAAAACGCTCGACATCACCTATAATACGGGTGAGGGCGCAGCCGGCATGCATGGCGCCATCGAGCGTCTGTGCGACCGTGCCGAAGCGGCGGTTCATGGCGGCTACAACATCGTTATTCTGTCCGACCGTCAGGTTGGCCCGGACCGGATTCCGATCCCGGCCCTGCTGGCGACGGCTGCCGTGCATCACCATCTGATCCGCAAGGGGCTGCGGACGTCGGTCGGCCTCGTGGTCGAATCGGGTGAGCCGCGCGAAGTGCACCATTTCGCCTGCCTGGCAGGCTATGGGGCGGAGGCGATCAACCCGTATCTCGCCTTCGACACCCTGCTCGACATGCATCGCCGCCGCGAATTTCCGCCGGAAGTTGACGAGTATGAAGTGGTCAAGCGCTACATCAAGTCGATCGGCAAGGGCATTCTCAAGGTCATGTCCAAGATGGGCATCTCGACCTACCAGTCCTATTGCGGCGCGCAGATTTTCGATGCTGTCGGCTTGCAGTCGAGCTTCGTCGACAAGTTCTTCTTCGGCACGGCCACCAGCATCGAAGGTGTTGGCCTGGACGAAATCGCGGAAGAAACCGTGCGCCGTCACACCGATGCATTCGGCAACGACCCGGTTCTGCTGACCGCGCTCGAAGTCGGCGGCGAATATGCCTACCGCATGCGTGGTGAAGCACATCTGTGGTCGCCGGACGCGGTCGCCAAGCTGCAACATGCAGTGCGCACCTCGAACCCGGATACGTTCACTGAATATACGAGCATGCTCGACTCCAAGTCGGCGCAGGCCAAGACCATTCGCGGCCTGTTCGATATTCGCTTTGCCGAAGATCGCGGTCTCAAGCCGGTTTCCATCGATGAGGTTGAACCGGCGGTCGATATCGTCAAGCGCTTCTCGACCGGGGCCATGTCCTTCGGTTCGATCTCCAGAGAGGCGCATACCACGCTGGCGCGGGCGATGAACGCCATTGGCGGCAAGTCGAACACGGGCGAAGGCGGCGAAGAGCCGGATCGGTTCTATCCGCTGCCGGATGGCACGCCGAACCCGGAACGTTCCGCTATCAAGCAGGTTGCATCGGGCCGTTTCGGCGTCACGACCGAATATCTGGTGAACTCCGACCTGATCCAGATCAAGGTTGCGCAGGGTGCAAAGCCCGGCGAAGGCGGCCAGCTGCCGGGTCACAAGGTGGATGCGACCATCGCCAAGACCCGTCACTCGACGCCGGGCGTTGGTCTCATTTCGCCGCCGCCGCACCATGACATCTACTCGATCGAAGATCTGGCGCAGCTGATCTACGACCTGAAGAACGTCAATCCGGCTGCCGATATTTCGGTCAAGCTGGTGTCGGAAGTGGGCGTCGGCACGGTTGCCGCCGGTGTTGCTAAGGCACGCGCCGACCACATTACCGTGTCGGGTTATGACGGCGGCACGGGCGCTTCGCCGCTCACCTCGCTGAAACATGCCGGTAGCCCATGGGAAATCGGCCTTGCCGAAACCCACCAGACACTGGTGCTGAACGGGCTTCGCTCCCGCGTGGCCTTGCAGGTCGATGGTGGTCTGCGGACTGGTCGCGACGTGGTCATCGGCGCGCTGCTGGGGGCCGACGAGTTCGGTTTCTCGACGGCTCCGCTGATTGCTGCTGGCTGCATCATGATGCGCAAGTGCCATCTGAATACCTGTCCGGTCGGCGTGGCGACGCAGGACCCGGTTCTGCGCAAGCGCTTCAAGGGCACGCCGGAACACGTCATCAACTTCTTCTTCTATCTGGCGGAAGAAGTGCGTGCGCTGCTGGCTTCAATGGGCTTCACCAAGCTGGAACAGATCATCGGCGAGACCGAGCTTCTGGAAAAGCAGGCGATGATCGACCATTGGAAGGCCAAGGGTCTCGATTTCAGCCGCATCTTCTACAAGCCTGAGGCTGAGAAGCACGAGATCTACTGGACCGAGCGTCAGCATCATCCGATTGAGGACGTTCTGGACCGCAAGCTGATCGCCGAGGCCATGCCTGCGCTCGAAGAACGCAAGCCGGTCAAGATCGACATCGGCATCAAGAACGTCGACCGTTCTGCTGGTGCTATGCTGTCGGGCGAAGTTGCCAAGCGGTTCCGCCACAAGGGCCTGCCGGATGACACCATCGCCGTCACGCTTCGCGGTACGGCCGGCCAGTCCTTCGGCGCGTTCCTCGCACGCGGCATCTCGTTCGAGCTGATCGGCGATGGCAACGACTATGTCGGCAAGGGTCTCTCGGGTGGCCGCATCGTTATCCGCCCGCCGGAAGATACGCGGATCGTCGCTGAAGATTCCATCATCGTCGGCAATACGGTGCTCTACGGCGCGCTTGAAGGCGAGTGCTATTTCCGCGGCGTTGCAGGCGAGCGTTTCGCCGTCCGTAACTCCGGCGCGGTCACGGTTGTCGAAGGCGTGGGCGATCACGGTTGCGAATATATGACCGGCGGCGTCGTCGTGGTTATCGGTCAGACGGGTCGCAATTTCGCGGCGGGCATGTCGGGCGGTGTCGCCTATGTGCTTGACGAGGAAGGCGATTTCGCCCAGCGCTGCAACATGGCGATGGTCGAGCTGGAGCCGGTTCCGGAAGAAGACGACATCCTCGAAAAGCTGCATCACCATGGCGGTGACCTCATGCATAAGGGCCGTGTGGACGTTTCGGCCAATATGACCCATCATGACGAGGAACGTCTGGTGCAGCTGATCGCCAACCACCTGCATTACACAGGCTCGACACGGGCGAAGGACATTCTCGACAATTGGGAGAGCTATCGTCCCAAATTCGTGAAGGTCATGCCGGTCGAATACCGTCGCGCTCTGGAAGAGATGGAGCGCATGCAGATCGGTGTCGCGGCTGAGTGATCCTGACAAGTGGAGCCCGACCTTCGGGTCGGGCGCCCTTCGCCACATGAAGAGATAACAACGCTCTGACATGCCTGCGCGTTCAAGAATGGCGCGGCGGACAGGGCAACTTCCGGCAAAGCAGATCATGCGCTGGTCTCAGGCCGAGGGGAGTAGAAGAATGGGTAAGGTAACTGGTTTTCTAGAGATCGACCGTCAGGTGGCAAAGTACCAGCCGGCGTCGGATCGTATCCGCCACTTCCGCGAGTTCACCATTCCGATGACGGATGGTGAAGTGCAGAAGCAGGCCGCGCGCTGCATGGATTGCGGCATTCCGTTCTGCCATGGGCCGACGGGCTGCCCGGTGCACAACCAGATCCCGGACTGGAACGATCTGGTCTATAACGACAATTGGGATCAAGCGATCCGCAACCTGCATCTGACCAATAATTTCCCGGAATTCACCGGTCGCGTTTGCCCCGCACCTTGCGAGGAAGCCTGCACGCTGAATCTCGAAGATACACCGGTTGCAATCAAGACGGTCGAGCAGGCGCTGGGTGATAAGGCCTATGAGCTGGGCTATATCGTGCCGCAGCCTGCCGCCAACAAGACCGGCAAGTCGGTCGCGATCATCGGTTCTGGCCCGGCTGGCCTTGCGGCTGCGCAGCAGCTGGCGCGTGCCGGTCACATGGTCGACGTCTATGAGCGCGAAAGCCGCCCCGGCGGACTGCTGCGTTACGGCATTCCGGATTTCAAGATGGAAAAGCACCTCATCGACCGCCGCGTGGCGCAGATGGAAGGTGAGGGCGTGCGGTTCCTGTGTGGCGTGAATATCGGCGTCGACAAGCCGCTCCGTGGTCTTCTCGATACCTATGATGCCGTGCTTTACAGCGGCGGCTCCGAAACTCCGCGCCCGGCTGGCATTCCCGGCGCAGATCTGGAAGGCGTTTTCGACGCCATGCCTTATCTGGTGCAGCAGAACCGCCGCGTGGGTCGCGAAAACATCGAATCCGTCGCATGGGCTTCGGCTCCGATCCTCGCGGGCGGCAAGCATGTCGTCGTGGTTGGCGGCGGCGATACCGCATCGGACTGTGTGGGAACAGCTTTCCGTCAGGGCGCGGTCAATGTCACGCAGCTCGACATTCGCCCGCAGCCGCCGGAAAAGGAAGACAAGCTGAGCGTATGGCCTTATTGGGCGACCAAGATGCGCACCTCTTCCAGCCAGGCTGAGGGCGCTTCGCGTGAATTTCAGGTCGCAACGCTGGAATTCATCGGCGAAGAAGGTCGCCTGACCCATGTGAAGTGCTGTCAGGTCGACGAGAAGCGCAAGCCGATTGCCGGTTCGGAATTCTTCATCAAGGCTGACCTCGCATTCATCGCCATCGGCTTTGCCGGTCCGGGCGAGGACAGCGTGGTCAAGGAATTGGGCGATAAGCTTGATGTGGCAACCGATCGCCGCGGCTCCAAGTCGGTCAAGGCCAATGAGCGCGACTATCGCACGAATGTCGACAAGCTCTATGCCGCGGGCGATGTGCGCCGTGGTCAGTCGCTGGTTGTCTGGGCGATTCGCGAAGGGCGTCAGGCCGCACACGCCATCGATGCTGACCTGATGGGTAGCTCGGTTTTGCCGCGTTAGCCGTGAGTTGTCAGAAGGGTGTCCACTCGGACTGAATCTAAGAAAACTGGGAACAAAAGCCGCATGCAAATGCGGTTTTTGTTAGAGACATAAACGGTTCTAGCTCACACGCTCCCCTCTTTAAATTCCTTGCCAATCTGGTTGGTCGGTGCGATTTTCAGGCCGAGCCTCGATCAGACCCGCGCTCTTATGGTAATGAAGCAGAACGGCAAAAACTCGGTTACGATCAATGGCGAGAGGCGCACTTTTATCGAAGACGGTGACGAGATCAGCCTTTATGCGGAAGCCAGAGAAAATGGTTGTCGCATCGGCTTCGGGCTTGTGTCGGCAAAATCATTCCGGCACAGCAATGATGGCATGCCTGCCGCGGGTCTCTATCTAACCAGCTAAGGCTGCGCTGAGCAAAAGTGCGCCGGTAAGTGCGATAAAGAGGGCGGCGCAGACTTCCACTGCTGCCTTCAGCCTGCCTGACATGGCGTTGCTACCCGCAAAACGCAAAGCAACATTCTTGGCCGTGACGGCGAGCGTGGCGAGCACAGCCACGGTGATAAAAGTCCCGAAGGCCATGGCGAAGACCGAGAGCAGTCCGCCCATCATCAAGCCGTTGAGCAGCGCAAAGGTCAGCACGATCAGCGCGCCGGAACATGGGCGAAGGCCGACCGAGAAAATGGCCGACCAGGCTGTCGTCCAGTTGAAGTCGTCGCCAAGCGTCGATGGATCGGCGATATGCGCATTGCCGCAGGCGGCGCAGACATCGTTGTCGCCAATGAAGACGTGGTCTGCCACCGCCGCCGCCGCTGTGGCGGGCTTGTAATTGAGCTTGACCGTACTGCCGCCCGCCGCCGCGCGCGTCGTCTGCGAAATGCTGCCCTGCCATGCCGGGCCGCTCGCCATGGCGGGTTGCGGTGCGCTCGCAAAAAGTGCTGCTGCGGGGCTCGCTTCGACTGCGCCTGTTTTGGACTTGCGGAACAGAAGCGGCAGCTTGCGGGCCAGAAGCCACAGGCCGAAGAACAGCACCAGCGCAAAGCTCGCAATCTCCATATAGCGGGCGGTCTGGTTCATCGAAATGCCGGTGCCGCGCAGCACCAGCCATGCGAGGCCGACCACGACAATCGCCATGATGGCCTGCAGCAGCGACGAGATGAAGGACAGGAAAATACCGCGCCGCAGCGCCGTTTCGTTGGCGATCATATAGGACGAGATTACCGCCTTGCCGTGGCCGGGACCGGCAGCATGGAATATGCCATAGATGAATGAAAGGCCGATGAGAATGGAAGCCTGCCACGGGTCTTCGCGCATGGCTTTCAGCGCGGTGGTCATGGCCAGATAGAACGAGCGCTGCTGTTCATTCATCCAGAGAATGATATGCGCAAACGGTCCGGTTGGCTTCATGGCCACTTCATTTGCACCGATGCCCAGAGACGATTGCGCTAGCGCCTGCGCAGCAATGATCATGAGGCAAGAGGTAAGTATGAGCGTGGCCGTTCTCTTCATCGGCAAGTCTATCCTTTCGCTGCGCAGTCGATTTCAAGGCGGGTGGCAAAAATCTTCGACATATTGGTGCCTGCCGGATCGTTGAAGAAGGCTTCGGTCAGCGTTGCCTGATTTTGCGCGATAGCCTGATCGGGATCGGGGCGCACCACGGTCGATTTGCAACCCTTGGGCAATCCTTTGACGACCAGATCCTTGTCGCTTACGTAATCGATCGCGGTATAGAATGTCGGGTCATAGACGCCGAAACTCACCTTATGGCCGGGTTGCAGCTTGAGCGGCTTGGCGGGCTTGCTGGTGAAGACGATAAGCAGGCGGTTCTCGGTGAAGTCGGCGGCAAGATCGTTTGGCCTTACCATCGCGACGTCCTTGCCGTCTTCCAGAACGGTCTGGAAATATTTGAATTCAGCAATGGATTCATTGATGACGTGGCCGAGGTCGATCAACTCTTTCTGGTCGAGCTTGAGATCGCCATTCTTGTCGAATTCCATCAGCACGGTGGAGGAAAACACATCGTCGAAGCGCCAGACATGGGCGAGCTGTTGAACCGTGCCGTCCGGCGCGATGGTGAGTTCCAGACGCGCTTCGGCAAAGACATGCGGGTGAGCAAGCGCCACCGTCGGCACAAAACAGACAGCCAAAAGTGCTGTTGCCGTGGTACGGGCGAAGTGTGCTTTAAACCGTGATGACGAAGCCTGCATATCGTCTTTCCGTGAGAATTATCTAATGCTCAAAGTCGAAGACGGCGAAAGTGGGACGCTGACCCAAAACGCCTATAGTTTTATGAAGTCTGAGCCTTTGTGGAAGCAGACTGTTCGCGGTCCTTGAACCATTGGGTCAGAAAATCCACGAGCGCGCGGATTTTCGCCGGCAGATAGCGGCGATGCGGATAGACCGCGTAAATGCCGCCATCCCTGACGATGAACTCATCGAGACAGGCGACCAGCCTGCCGCGCTCGATTTCCTCTTCTGCAATGAAGACCGGCAGCATGCTGAAGCCAAGGCCCGCCAGTGCCGCATTCTTGGTGGCGACCGGGCTGTTGACCTCGATGGGACCATTGACCGGCACAGTCATCATCGATCCGTCCGTGTTGCGGAAGTGCCAGTTGTTGCGTGAGCGGGCGTTGGTGTCGATGATGCAGGGGCGTTCGGTCAGATCTTCCGGGCGTTCGGGCTTGCCGACGCGGGCAATCAATTCCGGCGCGCCGCACAGGATGGAATGGAAGGGCGACAGCCTCTTTGCAATGAGGGAGGAGTCCTGCAAACGCGTGATGCGGATGGCGAGGTCGAAACCTTCCTCGACCAAATCCACGAAACGGTCGTCCAGCCGCACGTCGAGCACGATTTCCGGATGGGCGAGGCAGAAATCGATCAGCGACTGGCCAATTACCGCATCGGCAAAGGTGCGCGGCGCGGACAGTTTTATTCGCCCGCGCGCGTCAGAGCTGGTTTCGCTGACGGCATCCTGAAGCGCGTCGATCTCGCGGATGATTTCCACGGCGCGGTGATAATAGGTGTGCCCCGCCTCGGTCAGCGAGAACTGGCGGGTGGTGCGGTTGAGGAGGCGCGCGCCCAGCTCGTCTTCCAGCTCGCGCACATATTTGGACAGAAGCGCCTTGGAACGCCCGATTTTTCGCGCTGCGGCGGAAAATCCTTCCGCCTCCACCACGTCGATAAAGGCGCGCATACGTGTCAGCGTGTCCATCTGGTCTAGCCCCCCGTTTCAAGAATGGTTTTGCCAAGCGCGATCAACGCCCGATCGCTGCCCCGTGGTCCGATGAGAGAAATGCCGAAAGGTGCGCCGTGTACTTCGCCCAGCGGCCCAAGTGGTAACGTGATCTGCGGCAGGCCCGAAAGCCCTGCGAGACAGAGGAGGCGCAGTGCCTGTTCACGATAGGCCTGCAAGGCCTCGAAAGGTTCGTCGGCGAGCGGTGCCGCTCCCGGTACGGTGGGCAAAGCGAGCACCGCATGATCGCCGATGATCGCCTCAAGCTCCTGCGTGAAACGCGCCCGACGTGTCCGCTGCTGCGCCACGATATCGGGTGTCATCTGGGATCCATAGGTAAAGCGATCAATGACGCCCGGGCCGAGATTGCGTTCGCCTGACGATATCCATGCGCCGTGGCTCGCCCATGCCTCGGCACCTTGTATCTGCCGAAAAGCGAGATAAAGCTCGTCGATGGACAAGGTCGGCTGGCTTGCCGCCTTCAGGCCGGAGAAATGCGGACGGATCGCCCCGAACATTGCGCGATAGGCGTCGGTCTCGTCCTGTCCGAACAGAAGCTGCTCCAGCACCGGCATATAGAGCAATTGGGTCAGCTGAAACGACTGGCTGTCTTCGCCGAGCAGGACCGCGCCCACTTTTTCATAAAGCACGATGTCGCGGGCAAACCAGCCAACCGTATCAAACGATGGCGCCAGCGGCATGAGGCCTTCAAGGGGGATGCGGCCATGGGTGGTGCGCAGGCCGACAAGGCCGCAGAAGCTAGCAGGCGCGCGGATGGAGCCGCCCGTATCGGAGCCGAGCGCAATATCCGCGATCCCGGCGGCGACCGCTGCCGCCGAACCGGATGACGATCCGCCGGTCACGCGATCCGGCGCGGCAGGATTGATCGGGTGAGGATAATGCGCGTTTTGCCCCATCAGCGAAAAGGCAAGCTCGTCCGTCTGTGCCTTGCCGATCACCGAGGCACCGGCTCCGAGCAGTTTTTCGACCACGGGCGCGGATTTTTCAGTAGGGACTGATTCGGCCAGAATCTGCGGATTGCCGCATCCGGTGACCATTCCTGCCACATCATAGATGTCCTTGACCGCCAGCCGCTCGCCGAAAAGCGGGCCATTTTCCGCGTGGGGAAGGGGATTTTGGGGTTTCGCGATGATCGCATTGAAGGGATCGAAGCTGGTCATTGTTCACCGCTAGATGCAGAAATCTGCCATTATGCTGAATAGAAAGTGAAAATTTCCGGTGGAATGTTTCACTATTGCTGAACAATGGCAAGCACGCAGAGCCGCTGAAACAGCGGAAAAATAAATTCGTTTCGACAAAGATTTGTCATTGAATGGTCACGGCTTTGCGCTTATATCGCCCTTGCCCAAAGTCGCACGTGCCTGTGGGTGTCCGCCGATCCTCGAATGGTGAGGAATTCGGTACGGTACCTGGACCTAACCGCTCCAGTCGATCTGTTGGCCAACCGCCAGATCGAGGACATCTTGAAGCAACGACGGTGCGGGCCTTTCTAGTGTCTTTCGGCTGTCCAAAAGCCGAAATTACTGAAGAGGCACACCTTCATTGCCGGTAGTGCGGATGCGGTTCTCCAATTCCAATCCAAGGCAGACAAAGCGGAATAACGCGGATCTAGCGTTGTTCCAACGCCGCATGTTCTTTCGTGTGATATCAGCGCCTCCAAAGGCTGACTTCGCGGCGAGGGTCTCATGCACCTTTGTCTCTTAGAGAACTTTCATTCCCATAAGACAGGAATGGTCCTCTAAGTATTTGTTTTTATGTGCAGTTTGCAGAAGAGGCAGCAACTTTTCGCAATTGTGCACCAAAAACGGCCCGGTTAGGGTCGCCGCAGGAGAACGACCATGGCTACACAGCGCATCATTGATTTCCTCAACACCCGTCGCCCGGACGGTCCCTGCCTCGTCGTCGATACGGATGTTGTCCGCGAGAACTATCAGAGCTTCGAGAAGGCATTGCCCTATTCCCGCATCTTCTATGCGGTGAAGGCCAATCCTGCGCCGGAAATCCTGCGCCTGCTCGCTTCGCTCGGTTCTTGTTTCGATACGGCTTCGGTTGCCGAAATCGAAATGGCGCTGGAAGCCGGTGCAACGCCGAACCGTATCTCCTACGGAAACACCATCAAGAAGGAGCGCGATATTGCGCGCGCCTTCGAGCTGGGCATCCGTCTCTTTGCGGTCGATTGCGTGGAAGAAGTCGAGAAGGTCGCGCGCGCCGCTCCCGGCAGCCGCGTCTTCTGCCGCGTGCTGACCGACGGTGAAGGTGCGGAATGGCCGCTGTCGCGCAAGTTCGGCTGCGTGCCTGCCATGGCCGTGGACGTGCTGCGCCATGCCAAGGTGTTCGGTCTCGACGCTTATGGCGTATCGTTCCATGTCGGCTCGCAGCAGACGGACCTCTCCGCCTGGGACCGCGCGCTTGGCGATGCGGCATCGGTGTTCCGCACCCTTGCCGATGAAGGTATCGTGCTGCGCATGGTCAATATGGGCGGCGGTTTCCCGACCCGTTACCTCAAGGACGTGCCGACCGCTCAGGCTTACGGCATGGCGATCTTCGACGCGCTGTCCAAGCATTTCGGCAACCGCATCCCGGAAACCATCATCGAACCGGGCCGCGGCATGGTCGGCAATGCAGGCGTGATCAAGACCGAAGTGGTTCTGGTCTCCCGCAAGGCGGACAACGACAATGTGCGCTGGGTCTATCTCGACATTGGCAAGTTCGGCGGTCTCGCTGAAACCATGGACGAGGCGATCCGCTATCAGATCGTGACCCCGCATGACGGCAGCGAAACCGAGCCTTGCGTGCTGGCCGGCCCGACCTGCGACAGTGCGGATGTTCTTTACGAAAAGACGCCGTATCCGCTGCCGATCTCGCTGACCATCGGGGACGAAATCCTCATCGAAGGGACGGGCGCCTACACCACCACCTATTCGGCGGTGGCGTTCAACGGCTTCGAACCGCTCCGATCCTACGTCATCTGATCTTTCAGGTTTAACCCTGAGGATCCTCTCAATCTGTCTGGTGCCGCAAGGCACTGGACAGGGTGTGCTGCTGCCGCTTTGCGGGGATAGATGTGATGAATGCAATTCTCGATTTTCAGGACAATGATGCCGCTGGCTTCGTGCCGGGCTTTGTCCCCGTTGCTGCGCCTGCTTTTGCGATAGCGGGCGAGACGGTAGAGCATGTGCTGGCGCGTGAGGCGCTGCTCGACCGCGCCATGGGTGAAGGCCGTCGCAGAAAGTCTTCGGAAAAGCTGCGTCGCGGTCGTCTTCCCGCCGCAGGGCTGGCCTTTGCTGCCGAAAGCGCTGATGGCGCTCTCGCTGGCACCGTTCGCCTGTGGAATGTGCAGGCTGGCATCGATGGCTTCGGCTTTCCGGTTGCCGCGCTGCTGCTGGGGCCGCTGGCCGTCGATCCGTCGGCTACCGGTTGCGGTATCGGTTCGGCCCTGATGCGTCATGCGATTGCCGAGGCCAGAGCGCTTGGTCATGGCGCGATCCTGCTGGTGGGTGACCCGGAATATTACGAGCGTTTCGGCTTCACGGCGGAAAAGACCGGCGAACTGGCCATGCCCGGCCCTTATGAGAAGCGTCGTTTTCTGGCGCTGGAATTGAAGCCCGGTCATCTCGACGGCGCGCACGGCGTTCTGCGCGCGAGTGGCCGCAAGGTGCCGCGCGTCGCCTGACTTCACCTTGAAAGGCGCAGCAGCCGTCCGAAGTTGCGGACGGCTGTGATGGCAAGCCCCGCCAGCAAACCGGCGATCAATCCTGCAATCACCACGAGCTTGCGCGATGTGCCTGAAGGATCGAGCGGCGGGCGCGCTTCCGAAAGCACACGGATATTGACCGTGTTGAGGCCTTCCTGTTCGCCGGTTTCGCGCGAGCGCAGGAGGAATGCCTCATAGACGGAGCGGCGAGCCGCCGCTTCGCGTTCCAGTTCGCGCAGCTTGACCAGATCGCCATTATTGTTGGCCTGTTGCGATTTCAACTGCGCCAGCCGGGCCGACAATTCCTTTTCCTGCTGAACCGAACGCTCAACCTCGACCTGAAGCGAGGAACGCACGCGGCGCAGTTCGGCGTCGATATCGCCGAGGATCGCGCCTGCCTGCGATTGCGCCTGGATCAGTTGCGGATGGCGGGGCCCAAGCTGCGAGGACATGCCGTTCGCGGCCTGTCTTGCCTGCGCATATTGCGCGCGCAAGGTGGTCAGCGTGTTGGATCGCAACTCTTCCGGCAATGTACCGGCCACCACATTGTCCGACGTCGCGCTGTTCATCACCTGCGTGCGGGCCTGCAATCGCATCGTCTCGGCCCGTTGGTTGGAAAGCTGCTGGTTGAGGTAGCTGAGATCGCTGTCGCTGATCAGCTTGCCGTCGACATCCACGAGATCGTGCGCGGCGCGGAAATCGGCTGCCGCCGTTTCCGCCTGCTCGACGCTTGCGCGCAGACTGGCAAGCCGGGTCGACAGTTCTTCCGATGTGCGACGGGTCGCATCGGATTGCATCGAGACAAGCTCGTTTTGAAACACCGTGCTGATCGTATTGGCCAAGGAAGCCGATTTTTGCGGGTCGCGGGTCTTGACCGAAATCGAATAGATGAAGGTCTTGGCATCGCGGTCGATCTTCATCGCCTTGTAAAGATTGTAGAGAACCCGCGTTTCCAACGCCTGACCGTCGCTCGTCTTCTTGGCTGACAGCATGTCGCGGATCTGCGCGAAGAAACCCGCCACGCCGGTCGGCACCAGCGTTCCGTTGAATTCGGGATCTTCGGTCAGCTTGGTCTGGTCGATCACTTTCAAAAGCACGCTGCTGGAACCGACAATGCGCGCCTGACTTTCCGCCACCGCCAGCGAAGCGTCAGTCGGCAACTGGCCGGGCGTCAGCTCGGTGCCAACGGTTTTGATGTTGCGCGGGTCGACCAGAACATCGGTCGTCGCGACATACATGGTCGGCACGGAAAGCGCGATCAGCACACCGGCGATGCCGCCAAGAACGGTCGTGATGAGCAGAAGCCTGCGCGATCCCTTGATCACGTCGATTGCCGCATAAGGGTCGATCAGCGGACGCCAGCTATTGTCATCGGCGTGATCCATATCCGGCGTTTTTGCCGTGCGATCTGTGGAGGCAAGCGCTTCCGCCAATGGTTGCGCAGTTTCGGGCATCGGTTGAGGCGAGAGCTGGTCCTCGACCAGTTCCTGCTTGCGCCGCTCGCGCGCGACGAGCTTGCGGTCTAGCTCGGTCTCGATAGCTGCAAGGCGTTCCTGCAAGGCTTCGAGTTCTTCCTCGGTCAGCCGCTCCGGGTTGAGGTCGTGCGTGCGGGTGAAATCCTCACGCTCCTCTTTCGAAGCGGGGGGAGTCCATGGGGGCGTATGGGGAGGGGTCGGAGCGTTCGGCGTCCGGCTTACGGCAGCGGGCGCGTCGGAGAATGAGAGAAGGGGTTTCCCGCTCTCCTCTTTATGACGCTTATCATCGCTGCTCATTGCCTGAAATATCCGAACTCTGAAAACCCGTTTGGGTTGAGACTGTAAGTCCCTACGGGAAAAAAATGGTTAATGTTATTGCAATTCTCCCGATGGAAAATGCAACCGGTTAACCATTCAATATTGTACGCTTGGTTTTGCGCTGGCTTTTCGCTTCGGCCCGTGAAACATGCCAGATTGTGAGCGATGCGGCGAAGACAAAGGCTCGTTGGTGATAGCGAAAGCATTTCAAAAAATGGATCGCCTGAAATCTGGTCTCAAGTCCGGCCTGTTCAGGGATTATCTGTCGCTCGTCTCCGGTTCGGTCGGGCGGCTTGTGGTTTCGCTGGTCTATTTCATCGCGCTCGCCAACACGCTGCCGACCGGCGATTTCGGCATTTTCGCAACCGCATCGGGCACCGGCGTCATGCTGTCGCGCATCGTTTCGCTGGGCTTTACCTCGCCGCTTTATCGCATCGCCACCGTCAAGCCGCATCTGCTCGGCACCTATAGCGGCGGTTATCTTATGGCGGTGGTGGCATCGCTGCCGCTCTTCGCCATCTGCTCATGGCTGGTCTATCTGGTGTTCTTCAGCCGGGATATCACGCTTCTGCCCTTCGCCGTCATCATCGTGGCGGAAGCCCTGTTCTGGCGCTCGGCGGAGGTCATCATCATTGTCAATAACGGCCTCAACCGGTTCGGTATTTCCGCAAGCCTCGTCATTTTCGGCACGGTCACACGGGCAGTTGCAGCGGTGCTGTTCACCTGGATGGCGGCGGTGCACGATGTCGCCCACTGGGCATGGTGGTATCTTGCCGCCAATTCGATAGCGCTTGCCGTGTCGATCTGTTTTTATCCGCGACGGAAAATCCGTTTCCGGCCAAAACTCTATATGCGCCGCATCGCCGACTCGGTTGCGGTCGCCGGGGCGGAACTGCTTTTCTATGTGCAAAGCGAGCTGGACAAGTTGCTGGTGCTGAGTGTCGGCGGGCCGCAAATTGCCGGGCTTTATGCCATCGTCATGCGGCTCGTTGATCTGACGGCGCTGCCGGTGCGTTCCTTCAACATGATGCTGGTGCAAAAATTGATGCGCAAGCCGGACATGCTGTCGAGCCTGCGTCTGCGAGCCGGACTGGAAGCGGCGGTGTTTGCCGTTTCAACGGGCGGGCTTGCGGCGCTCGCGATCTTCCTCTGGGTGTTTCCCAATGCGCTCGGCGCCAATGTCGCGGCGATTGTCAGCCTGCTACCGCTGGTGTTGCTGGTGCCGGGGTTCCGCAACCTGATCGAATACCAGACCGAGCTTCTCTATGCGCGCGGTCAGTCGGGCCTGCGGACGCTCAGCCTCGTTATCATGACGGCCGCCAAGGCTTTGTTTGTCTGGCTGCTGCTGCGCCATTCCGTTGGCAGCAATGACTGGATCGCGGGCCTCAATCTTGTCTTCGGCGCGCTTTATATCCTGTCGCTGGTTTTCACCTATGCGAGCCTGCGGCTGCCCGCCAAACGCATTTAAGTTCAGCCGCTGGTGATGCGGCGAATATCGTCGGCTGAAAGCCCCAGAAACGACTGCATGCAAATGGCAACCTGATAGGGTTCCATTTCGGTAATGAAAGCGCGGAATTCCGCTTCGGTCGGCGGCGGCTCGAACCACATCACCCGGCACAGATCATGCGTGTCGGTAAAGTGACCGGCCCCGTTCAGCACATCTTCCACATAGCGGCCATAGATGAAACATTCCGAGAAACGGCGGTTCATCCCGATGCCCGCCACCCAGTGGCGTCCGGTCTGCTGTTCGATGCGCTCGCACATGGAAAGCATCGTGTCGCGCCGCCAGGCGATCAACTGGCCGACATAGTCATTGAGCGAGGTTTTCGTCTCGGGAATGCCGAGAATTTTTGCCGCATTGGCCGACCAGAACGGATGCTCCGTCCATTTCGGATCGGCCAGCGCATTGGGCCGCACGAAGAGGCGCAGCCGCTCGCCATGCCACAGGCTGTCGCAATCGAATGGACGCAGGAAAATCGTGTCGGAATCCATGTAGAGAAAGCTGTCTTCCTCCAGCACTTGCGCCACCGCGATGCGGCGCAATTGCTGCACATGCCAGCCGCGCAGCGGTTTTGTTTTGGTCGAGAGCCAGATGCGGCGCTTGCCGAACGATGTCGGGTCGGGAAACACGCGCAGCCATGACGGCAAAAGTTCGCGCTCGTCGATAATGACGCGGCGCGGCCCGGCCAGCTGCCGGAACAGCGCAACATCGCGCGGTTCGACCAGGATATAGTGATTGGTGAAGCCGCTGACATGGCGGTCCACGGTCTCGCACAGCAATTTGCAGCGCTCGAAATCCTTGTGATAGCTTGCCGTGATCAGTGCCGTCTTCATCGCTTGTCCTGCCTGAAATATCGCGAAACTGCGTGCTGCATGACCCGCCACAGGAAAAGCGGATTGCCGACAAGATAGCGCCCAGCCAGCCGGCCCGGCTCGCGCATCAGCCGGTAGGCCCATTCAAGGCGCATGTCACGCACCCATTGCGGCGCACGTTCGGTTGCGCCCGCCTGAAAATCGAACAAGGCGCCAACCGCACACGCCATGGTGCAATGCGCTGCCGTGATATGGGTGCGAATGAACAATTCCTGCAACGGCACGCCCATGGCGACCAACAGGATATCCGGCCTGTCACCCGCAAGTCGGTCGAGGATTACGGGCATCTGGCCGGATGCGAAAAACCCATCCGCATAGACCCGAAAGTCATGCTGCGGCGCGCGGGCGCGAAAAGCCTCGGCAGCCTGTTCGGGAATGCCAGGCCGCCCGCCGATCAGCCCGACGCGCAGGGGCCGCTTGATATGGCCAAGAAGGCGCGGCACGAAATCCGTTCCATTGAGATTGGCGGGGAATTTTTGCCCCTAGGCGATCTTTCTTGCAATATCGACGCCGACACCATCGGGCAGCACGAGAAAATTCTGCAAGGCCTGCCTATAGGTCGCATCCGCATGGGCAACATTGGCGCAATGGGCGTTGAGCCACGCCACGCGCTGGAATTGTCCGTCTGTGAGCGCTTGGTCGAAAAAATCGAGTGCTTCGTCCCAGTTGAAACCGGTGACCTCGACGCCGAGAATATTGCGGGAGTGAGCGGGGTTTTGTTGCGGCATCACTGCGCTCCGACCGCACGCTTTGGCGCGAGACGCAGCGCATCCAGCCCGCGTGAAAGCGCCTGATCCATGCCGTCGATCTGGGAGCGGGTAAACGCCTTGCCGTCAAGCATCTGACGCTCGCCCGCGCGGGCTTGGGCAACACGCGTCTTGATCGCCGCTGCAAATGCCGCTGGCGTGTCGGCAAGGGTGCAGTTTTCAGGAATGCGCGCGATGCCGCGCAAGGAATGCGCGGTAGCAACACTCGGCATTCCAAGCTCGAAGGTTTCGATGGTCTTGAGCTGTACGCCGGTGCCAGCGCGGCTGATCAGCGGCACGACGGCGCAACTTTCAACGAAGGCGGTAGCGTCCGGTACTTTGCCGACGAAATTCACGCCCGACCATGCGGCAATCAGATCGGCAGGCGTGCTGCCGGCAATCGCAATGGATATATCCGCAGGCAGCAAAGGCCTCACTTCTTTGAGGAACCATTCAAGGCCAATCCGGTTCGGGTGCCACGTCCAGGTGCCGATCAAGGCGAGGTCATAGGCGATATCGCGTTTGGCCGATCTGCGCCCGGCTGGCATGACCAGCGGGAAGGTTGCGGCTTTTGTCTGCGACAGGCCCAGCGCTGGCGCATCATCCTCGGCGAAGGTGAAGACGAAATTCGCATTGTCGCAGAGCCGCTTTTCCAGCCGCTTAAGAATGCGGGCTTCGCGGGCGAACAGAAGCTTCTGGATGATGCCCCTGGCGTCGTCGGCATTTTCGCGCGCCGAACGGTGTTCCACATTATGGGCGACAAAAAGCGATGGCTTGTCGCGAAATACCGTTTCGAACGCGCCCGGCAGGGCAACACCATTCAGCACATAGGCGTCGAAATCGCCGCAAGCCGCAATGGCTTCATGCAGTTTCATCGGCGGAATGACCCGCAGCTTGGCGGAGGAAACCGTCAGCCCGGTCAGGAAGGATTTGACCACCCAGCCGATTTTCTGCGCGCTGCTTGCGCCTTCGGTGCGCACTTCCACTTCGCCCAGCACGACGACATCACGGTCGGTTGCGGCCTTGCGCCCCGGCCATGTGAAGCCGATGACCGTGACATGTGCACCAGCCCGGCGCAGCCCGTTAATGACGGCGGCATTGGCGACTTCATATCCAGTCGAAGCATCTTCGTGGGGTACGAGGGATGTCACGAAGACAAGACGCAACGGTTGCAATTCGACTCCTGCGGATATGCCGTATTTCTTATTCCCTGATTCTTAGCCGCGCGGTGTAAATGATCCTTAAACGCTCGGCTGGTAATAAGGGCTTGAAAACAATTTGTTGAATCGGATGGAGCGCTGTTTTTCAGTAGAACCGCACCGATTTAAGAATTGATGTGGCATAGAGAAGTTTACGTGTCAAAAATAGGGCATTTCCGGCAAAAGTGCCAATTGGTTTTGCATTGGGAAATAGGGCGGCGGTTGAAAATATAATGGACAACAGGACGCCGAAGCTTCCCGATCATATTCAAGTCATTGCTGAAACTCCCCATTTGGATTTTGCAAGTGTCGAGGTGGTGGTGACGCTGCCGACATTTCGCCGCCCCGAACATCTCCTGCGCACGTTGGAAAGCGTGAAGGCGCAGGTGACCGGACGGCAATTCGCGATCATCGTGGTGGAAAACGAGGCGGAGGAACGAGCGGGTGCGGCGGTCGCAGCACCACTTTTCGCGGCTGGAACCTATCGCGGTCTGGTGATCGTGGAAACGCAGCGCGGCAATTGCAATGCCTATAATGCCGCCTGGCTGACAGCGCTTGGCTATTTCCCGAATATGAAACATGTGCTGGTGATCGATGATGACGAACTGGCCGACCCGTCATGGCTGGAAAACATGATGGCGGCGGCAGAACGCTATGGCGTCGATCTGGTGGGCGGTCCGCAGGTACCGGTTTTCGACCGGCCGGGTTCGGAGGCCTGGGCGCGGCATCCGGTGTTCCTGCCGACATATCAGCAGAGCGGACCGGTGCCAACACTTTATTCATCGGGCAATCTGGCCGTGGCCCGGCCTGTGCTGGAAGCGGCGGGTTTTCCGTTTCTCGATCCGATGTTCAACTTCACCGGCGGCGGCGATTCTGATTTCATCAGCCGTTCCGTCGCCAAGGGTTTCAAGACGGGCTGGTGCGCGGAAGCCCCGGTGCGCGAAACCGTCCCGGCGCGGCGGCTGGAAGGCGACTGGATCCGCGCACGCGGTTTGCGCAATGGCATGATTTCCACCATGATGGAGCGGCGCAAGCGCAAGGACGAACCGTTCAGTGCAGCGCGGGTCTTTCTCAAGAGCGCGCTTCTGCTGGGCTTCTCGCCGTTCAAGGCGGTCTACAAGGCGGTTCAGGCGCGATGGGTTTCCGTCGGCGCCTATTATATCCATGTCGGATTGGGCCGGGTCATGGCGCATTTTGGATATGAGAATGAGCAGTATCGCAACCCCGACAAAAACTGACGACCGCGCCCCCAGCGCTGTTGCAGCCGGGGTTGCGGGGGCGCACCGTGCGCAGATGCGGAAGGTAGCGCTCGCTGCCGCCATGATCATCATGTGCATTTTGATGATCTCGTTTCGTCCTTTCATGGCCGAGCCGGAAACCGATGGCGGTGGCGGCGGCGATATTATCAACCAGCTCGGTTTCAGCCTTCTGGGTGTCACGGCCATGCTGGCGCTTGCCACACTGGCCGACCCGCGAAAGGTAGCGCGGATTGTCGGCTTCGGCTGGTCGCTGATGTTTCTCCTGCTATTCGCGTCGCTGATGCAGAGCATCTATCCGGCTGTGGTCATTCGTGGCGCCATTTTCACGATGATCGGCGTTTGCTGTGTCGTTGCGGTGCTTGCTCTGCCGCAGGACGGTGAAGGCTATGCCCGGCTTTTGATGACGGTCGCCTCCGTCGTGCTGGTCATTTCCTACGCCGGTGTGGTGCTGTTGCCATCGCTTGGTACACATGGGGCAGACCCGATCGAACCGCAGAATTCCTATCTCTGGCGCGGTGTCTTCAGTCACAAGAATGTGGCCGGGCCGGTCATGGCGGCTTTCGCCTTTTCAGGGCTTTATCTCTGGCGACGCGGCTGGCGCACAAGCGGCCTGCTGATCGGCCTGTCGGCCTTGTTCTTCGTCGCGCAAACCGGCTCGAAAACCACCATGGCGCTGGTGCCGATGGCCATGTTGCTGGTGATGGTGCCGGGTGCATTCGGCCTGCGGTTTCTGACCGTTGCGGCGATCTTTTCCATTCAGTTCATGTTCGCGTTCCTCACTTTCGGGACAGTGCTGTTCGAGCCGATCCGCACTTTTGTCGAGAGCCTCGGCGTTGACGCCACTTTCACGGGCCGCGTGTCGATCTGGCAATTTGCGATCGAAAATCTGCCGGGGCGATTATGGACCGGCTACGGCTATGAAAGCTTCTGGAAATCACCCATCGCGCTGGAAGCAGCGAGGCCCTATTATCTCGGCTGGGACGTGCGCAACATGGTCCACGCCCATAATGGCTATCTCGATCTAGTCATCGCCATGGGCATTCCGGGGCTGATCTGCGGCGTGGCGGTGATCATCGTGATGCCACTGGTCAATTACATGCGGTGCAGACCGCAGCGCGAAAACCTGCTTCTTGCCGATTACTTCCTGATGATCGTGTTCTTCTGCACGTTGAACGCGATGATGGAGAGTTTCTTCTTCCGACGTGTTGATCCGGTCTGGCTGACCACCCTGTTCGGGATTTTCGGGCTGCGTCTGACATCCAGAATCAGCATACCGAAAAGGCTGGATTGATAATGCGTGCCGTCCCTATCGGAGATTATTCATGAATATTGCGATTGTCGGCACGGGTTTCGTTGCCGATTATTACATGACCACGTTGCGCAATTACCCCGAGCTTGTGCTGCGTGGCGTTTATGATCGGTCACCGGAAAGGCTGAAGGCTTTTGCTGCGCATTATGGTGCAAAGGCCTATGATAGTTTCGACGCCATTCTGGCAGACCCGGACGTGCAGATTGTGATCAATTTGACGACGCCGGAAAGCCATTACGAGATTTCGCGGGCGGTATTGGCGGCGGGCAAGCATGTCTATTCCGAAAAGCCGCTTGCCATGAGTTTCGATGAGGCCAAAGCGCTGGTCGAATTTGCCGCCAGTCGCGGCCTGACATTGGCCGCAGCGCCTGCCAATGGTCTCAGCGATGCGCAGAAGCTGGTTTCGTCCACAATCGACGCTGTTGGCACGCCGCGCCTCGTCTATGCGCAGATGGAAGACGGTCCTGTCTTTCGCGACAAATGGTCGACATGGCGCTCGCAGTCCGGCGCGGTCTGGCCCGGCCTGCACGAATTTGAAATCGGCTGCACACTCGAACATGCAGGCTATGCGCTGTCATGGCTGGTTTCGCTGTTCGGTCCGGTGGAAAGCGTCACGGCCTTCTCTGCGATCACTTTTCCCGACAAGGGGCCGGGCACGGAGCATCTTCAGATGGCTCCCGATTTTTCGGTCGGTTGCCTGCGTTTCAAATCGGGCCTCGTGGCGCGGCTGACATCGGGTCTCGCCATGCCGCGCGACCGGAGCCTGACGGTGGTGGGCGATAAAGGCTCGATCAGCGTCGACGATCTGTGGGACAACCGCTCCGCCGTGCGTCTCGAAAAGGCGGATGAAAGGACGCGGTTTTGGGCGCGGCTCTTCATCATTCTGGAAGTGCGGATCGGCAAATTCCTGGCGTGGAAGCCCGTCGCGGGCAAGAAACTGCCCTATCCCAAGGGCGGCAAATCCGCTTTGCCTGCTTATCCGTCGCAGATCGATTTTGCGCGTGGGATCGCCGATCAGGCGCGAGCCATCGAAACGGGCGAGACGGCATTCTTTTCCGGTGATGTGGCGCTGCACATCACCGAAATTGCATTGGCGCTCAACAATGCTGGCGACAGAGCGGTGCCGTACAGGATGAAGAGCAGTTTCTAATCCCTCGATACGATCCGATGGAGAATGTCCGCTACGGCTGTACTGTCCGCCAGCGGCATCACGGGGCTTGAAATCGCACCGTTCCGCACGGCATCGCGCACGGCAATTGCCTGAAACTGAAGCCCGTTGCCGGAAAAGGTGTGGTTTTCGATTTTGCGACCCGGCAGCGGCAGTCGGTTGATGATCTTGCCGATCAGGCCGGAGCCTTTCCCCGGACCGAAAGGCGAGTTCAAAGCGCCAGCGGAATAGACGGTCAGGCGCTGGGCTTTTAGAAAAGGCCCGTGCAACAACAGCGCGCCCCTGGTTCCCGTGATCAGCATGCGGTTGTCGCCATCCCGGTCGAAGCCGCAGGAAAGCCGGGCTTCCGCGCCGGGCCAGAACAGTTCGATCTCCGTGCGCAGATCGACGCCATTGTCCGCGCGTTTGCAGCGGCCCTGCGAGCGCTCCGGCTGACCCAGAAAGAACAGCGCCAGCGAGACCGGATAGACGCCGAGGTCGAAGGCCGCCCCGCCGCCAAGTTCGGGATCGAAGAAGCGGCTCTGTCGATCATAGGCGCGAAGATAGGAGAGGTCTGCCTCGATGCGCGTGACTTTGCCGATAGTGCCGGTCTCAATGTGGCGCTTCGCTGCCTGTATGGCGGGAAGAAACCTTGACCACATCGCCTCCATCACGAAAGTCCCACTGATTTCGCTGGCTGCCGAAAGACGCCCCGCGCCAGCGGCATCAAGCGCCAGCGGTTTCTCGGTCAGGCAGGGCTTGCCTGCGGCAATGACCTGCAAGGTCTGCGCGACATGCATGGCGCTGGGCGTTGCGATATAGACCGCATCGATATCCGGGTCTGCAAGGAATGTACCGACCGTGTTGAAGGTCTTGGCGGTGCCGATACGGTTGCCGAAAGCTTCCGCCGCTTCCAGCGTACGCGAACAGACGGCGGAAACGCCCATACCTTCAACGGCGGCTATATCGGCTGCAAAGGCGCCGGCAATGGCGCCCGTTCCCCATATCCCCCAGCGAAACTCGCCCGTCGCATTTTTTCGTTGCAATCTGCGCCTCGTCCTGCCTGCGTTCACATAAATGTCTTATAACCTATGATAGCAGGCCAGAAGGGTTTTCCTTTTGAGAAAGGCTTTCCTGAACAGTAATTTGGCTACTCAACAACAGATGGCCGGAACAACAGATGGGATGAGGATCATGGGTGGTGGATTTGTCGTGGCCGTTGCACGCGATGGCGAACATCGCTTTTCCAAGCAGTCCGTACCGGAAATCCATATCCTAACCGGACTTGGTGTCGAGGGCGATGCGCATCAGGGCACAACGGTGAAACACCGCTCACGCGTGAAGGTGGACCCGACCCAGCCCAATCTGCGGCAGGTGCATCTCATTCAGGCTGAACTTTTCGACGAACTGGCGGAAAAAGGCTTTCACATTGCCCCTGCCGATCTTGGCGAGAATGTTACCACGCGCGGCGTCGATTTGCTGGGTTTGCCGAGAGACGCTTTGCTTAAAATCGGCAAGGATGTGGTGTTGCAGGTGACGGGCTTGCGCAATCCGTGCCCGCAGATCGAAAACTTCCAGAAGGGCCTTCTTTCGGCAGTGCTCGACAAGACGCCGGATGGCGAAGTGATCCGCAAAACCGGCGTCATGACCATCGTTATCGCTGGCGGGCATGTGCGCGCCTATGATCCGATCGAGGTCGAACTGCCACCTTTGCCTCACGTGAGACTCGAGCGAGTTTAGGTGACGCCTGCGGCAATCGCGGCATCGGAGAGCCTCGACATTGCTTTTCATATAGCGTAGTGGGACCGCTCCGGCATGCGGCGTGCCGCCCATGGCGATGCAGATTTTTTGAGTCCCGCATGATACCGTCCCTGATCAGGAAACAGCCCCTCAACGGCCTCACACTCGAACTCTCGCAACACTTGGCCCAGGCGGGCTTTCAAGGTGAAGTGGAAATCGGTGACAGCTCGCGTACCGTCTATTCCACCGACAATTCCATCTATCAGGTGGAACCGACCGGCATCGTGTTTCCCAAGGGAACCGACGATCTGAAAATCCTTGCAACGGTTCTGGAACAGCCTGCATTTCGTGACGTGGTGATTTCGCCGCGCGGCGGCGGCACCGGCACCAATGGCCAGTCGCTCACGTCTGGCATCGTGGTCGACTGCTCGCGCCATATGAACCGCATTCTGGAAATCGATACGGAACGGCGCGTGGCCCGTGTCCAGTCGGGCGTGGTGAAGGACCAGCTCAACAAGGCATTGAAGCCTTATGGCCTGTTCTTCGCGCCGGAGCTTTCCACCTCCAACCGCGCCACCATTGGTGGCATGGTCAGCACGGATGCCTGCGGGCAGGGGTCGTGTCTTTATGGCAAGACCAGCAATCACATTCTGGGGCTCAATGTCGTCCTGACCAATGGCGAAGAATTGTGGTCCCGCCCGCTCGACGGGCCAGCGCTGGCAGAAGCCAAGGCGAAGCCCGGCCGTGTGGGTGAGATCTATCGCGCCGTCGAACGCATAGCGACCGAGAAGCGGGCGCTGATCGACGAGATTTTCCCCAATCTCAACCGCTATATGACGGGCTATGATCTGAAGCATCTGTGGCGCGAGGATGGTCGTTTCGACCTCAACGCCATTTTATGCGGATCGGAAGGCACGCTGGCCATGATCGCGGAGATCGAGGTCAATCTCCTGCCGATCCCGGCGCATGCGCTGCTGATCAATATCCGCTACGACAGTTTCAACACGGCGCTGGAACACGCGCGCGCGCTGGTCGCGCTGAAGGTCGCCTCTGTCGAAACCATCGACGAAAAGGTGCTGGGTCTCGCCAAGAAGGATATTGTCTGGCCCGGCATTGCGCGCTTCTTCCCGGATGATGCCGGTAGTCCCACCAATGGCATCAATATTGTCGAGCTGGTAGCCGACAGCGCGGACGAGCTGGAGAGCAAGTTCCGCGAGGTGACCGCAGCGCTCGATGCGGATCAGGCCGATGGTGGCAAGCCTTACACCATTGCGCGCGATCCCAACGACATCGAGGCGATCTGGACCATGCGCAAGCGCTCGGTCGGTCTGCTTGGCAATGTCGACGGGCCGGTGCGTCCGGTGCCTTTTGTCGAGGATACGGCGGTGCCGCCGGAAAATCTTGCCGCCTATATTCGCGAGTTCCGGGCGCTTCTGGACGGTGAAGGCTTGAGCTACGGCATGTTCGGCCATGTCGATGCAGGTGTGCTGCATGTGCGCCCGGCGCTTGATCTGACACGGACCGATCACGAGCCGCTAGTGCGCAAGATCAGTGATGGCGTGGTTGCGCTGACGCGCAAATATGGCGGCGTGTTGTGGGGCGAACACGGCAAGGGTGTGCGTTCGGAATATGTGCCCGAATTCTTCGGTGCGCTTTATCCGAGCCTGCAGGAAATCAAGGGTCTGTTCGACCCGCGCAACCGGCTCAATCCCGGCAAGATCGCAACGCCGTCTTCGCAGGCGTTGTTGAAGATCGATGAAGTGCCGCTGCGTGGCCAGTTCGACCGGATCATCGGTCTGGAAATCCGCGAGGCTTTCGACAACGCCGCCTATTGCAACGGCAATGGCGCCTGTTTCGATTTCGACGATGCCAGCCTGATGTGCCCGTCCTACAAGGCAACACGGGACCGTCGTTATTCACCGAAAGGCCGCGCTTCGCTGATGCGCGAATGGCTGCGACTGATGGCGGAGAGCGGAAAAGACCCGCGCAAGGAAGCCGGACAGGCCCGCAGCGCCGGTGCGCTCCGCACGCTGCCTGCGCGTCTGTGGAACTCGATCAACCCCGCCAATCGCAACGATTTCTCGCATGAAGTGCGCGAAGCGATGGATAGCTGCCTCGCCTGCAAGGCCTGCGCCGGGCAATGTCCGGTCAAGGTCAGCGTTCCGGCGTTCCGGGCCAAGTTCCTTGAAATCTATTATGGACGCTATGCCCGCCCGATCAAGGATATGATGGTGGCGAGCATCGAGAACACGCTGCCTTTGTTCGCGGGGCTGAAGCCCGCTTACAATGCATGGGTGGGGTCAGGTCTGGGCAAGGCGCTGATGCGTCGGGCCGGGCTGACGGCCTTGCCGGAAATGCCCGCTCTGTCGCTGACACGGGAAGCGCGGCGCATGGGCGTGGCTATCGCAACGCCAGAGCGGATGCGCAAACTTTCGGATGCCCAGCGGCAACAGGCGGTGGTGTTTGTTCTCGATGCCTTCACGGCTCATTTCGATCCGGCTGTCGGGCTGGCCGCTCTGCAACTCGCCCGCAAGATGGGCTTCACGCCCTATCTCGCAGCACCCAACCAGAACGGCAAGGCTCTGCATGTTCACGGCTATCTCGGCGCTTTCGAGAAAACCGCGGCGAAATCCATCTGCTATCTCAATGAACTGGCGGAGATCGGCATCGCGCTGGTCGGTCTAGACCCTTCCATGACATTGACCTATCGCAGCGAATATAAGGCTGTCGAAGCGGCGCGGATCAAGGCGCAGGTCAATCTGGTGCAGGAATGGCTGGACGCCAATCGCGACCGCCTGCGCGGGCTGGGCAATGCGGCGCAGGAAAAGCGTCTGCGTCTGCTCGGGCACTGCACCGAGCGCAGCAATGTTCCATCATCGATGAAACAATGGAAATCCGTGTTCCAGCAGATCGGCGTAGAGCTGGATGTGCCGGAAACAGGCTGTTGCGGCATGGCGGGCACGTTTGGCCACGAGGTCCGCAATCGTCCGATTTCGGAAAAGCTGTACGCTGCGAGCTGGAGCGGCATTCTCGCATCGTCCGGTGAGGAGGATATCGTCATGGCAACCGGTTATTCTTGCCGCTCGCAGGTGAAGGCGATTGAAAGTCGGTCCATCCGGCATCCTGTTCAGATACTCAATGAAATGGTCATGCCCGTCGGCGCGTAGTTTTAAGTTTCCTTGATCGCAATCAAGGAAAACCTGAAACAGCGGGACTAGATTTCCGATTGCGGGCTGCTTTGCTCGCATGTTTGGGCGCTTTCGGCCTGTCCGGGTGGATAGCCGCAGCGCTCGCGATGGAGATCGAGATGAAAATGCGTATGACCGCGTTGGGACTTGCCGCCGGTGTCATGGGCCTGCTTGCTGCGCCCGCTTTTGCTGAGAATATTGAAGTTCACATGCTGAACAGGGGCGCTGAAGGCGTCATGGTGTTCGAACCGGCCTATATCAAGGCAAAGCCGGGCGACACGATAACCTTCATCTCGGTGGACAAGGGACATTATGTCGAGTCGGTCAAGGATATGCTCCCGGCAGGCGTTGCCCCGTTCAAAAGCAAGATGAACGAAAACTACGTGCTGACCGTCACAGAGCCCGGCGCCTATCTCGTCAAATGCACGCCGCACTTCGCCATGGGCATGGTTGCGGTGATTGCAGTTGGCGACAATCCGGCCAATCTCGATCAGATCGTCGCCGCAAAGAAGCCGAAGATCGTCCAGACCCGGCTGGAGAAAGTCATCGCCAGCGTGAAATGACGGGCGAGGCCCCCTGCCAAACCGCCAATGAACTCTACCGAAAACTGCGCGATCTGCTCCCGCAGTTTTCACGTGATTGACATTTAATCAAACGATTGATTAAATCTGATTATGAAAAAACCTCGCAATATCGGTGCCGACACCAACCCCGCCCCAAGCGAGCCGTTGCCATCCAGCGACCAGACGCGCATGGCGCTGATCCATGCGGCATTGCAGCTGTTCGGGTCGAAAGGTTTCGACGCCACCTCGACACGCGAGATCGCGGCTTTCGCCAAAGCGAATATCGGTTCCATCGCCTATCATTTCGGGGGCAAGGAGGGGCTGCGGCTTGCCGCCGCCGACTATATTGTCGAGACGATACAGGGCGTTGCCGGTCAGGCGCTCGGCCATTATGGAGCAATCGGCGTGCCTGCGACGACGAAGGAAGCCGCGCGCCAGCAGCTGGGCTTCGCGCTGGAGCGGATGGTTCAGTTCATTGTCGCGCAACCGGCGTCCGGCGAAATCGTTCAGTTTCTGTTGCGCGAACTGGCGCATCCGACCGCGGCGCTCGACCGCATCTATTCCGGCGTTTTCGAGCCGACCCACAAGCGGCTTTGCGCCGTGTGGGAGGCGGCGACGGGCGAGCCGGCGGAAAGCGAGCAGACGCGGCTCACCGTTTTCACGCTGCTTGGGCAGGTCGTCTATTTCCGGATCGGACAGGAGGCGGTGAAGCGGCGCATGGGCTGGGCGGCTTTCGGTCCCGATGAAGCCAGGGCGGTCGCGGCTGTGGCGCGGCAAAATCTGTTTGCCATTCTTGCTACCCGTGATGAACAGCACAACAAGGGCGAAGTGCAATGAGCCTTCTCTGTATCGTTCCTTTCGCGTCCTATCTGTTTGCGGCATGCAGCAGCCAGCCGCTGGCCGTCGGCTATGTCGAAGGCGAGTTCGTGCAGCTCGCCCCGCTGGAAGTTGCGCAGGTGCAAGCCGTCATGGTGAAGCGCGGCGACCGTGTGGAACCAGACAAGCCGATTGCGCTCACGGAAGAGACGGATGCGAAGATCGCCGTTGCGCAGGCAGAAGCCGCATTGGCGCAGGCCGAGGCAAAGCTTGCCGATTTGCAGGTTGGCAAGCGCCCGGATGAAATTGCGGTCCTGGAAGCGTCGGTGCGTACCGCCAATGCGCAGGCCGATGATGCGCGGCGCACGCTGTTGCGCACGCAGGACCTGACAAAGCGCGGCGTGATGACACAGGCCCAGCTGGACGACGCTAAAACCAGTGTGGAAGTGGCGGAGGCCGCCATCAATCAGAGCATGGCCAATCTGGCTGTGGGGCGCTTGCCCGCCCGCCCTGAAGAAATCAAGGCCGCCGAAAACGCGGTCAAGAGCGCCGCCGCGCAGCTCGATTCCGCACGCTGGCATCTGACCAAGCGCACCATCGTCGCGCCCGCTGCGGGGCGGATCACCGATGTCATTCGCAATCCGGGCGATACTGCCGGTCCAACCGCGCCGGTGCTGACGATGTTGCCGGACGGTGCGGTGAAGCTGAAAGTTTACATTCCAGAAGCGAAGTTCTCCTCCGTGCAGCTGGGCGACCTTCTGTCGGTTCGTTGCGACGGCTGCGCGACCGACCTCAAGGCGAAGGTGAGCTATGTGTCGCCCGACCCCGAATTCACTCCGCCGGTGATCTATTCGCTCGAAACACGCCAGAAGCTTGTCTATCTCGTCGAGGCGCATCCGGTCGATCCGGATTCGCCGCTCCAGCCGGGCCAGATCGTCGATGTCGATCTGGCCGCCCGGTAAACGGAGGCGACTATGTCGAACGCCATCGATGTCAAAGGTCTGGTGAAGCGGTTTGGCGACGCAACCGTCGTCGACCATGTCAGCATGTCGGTGGCGGAAGGCGAGATTGTCGGCTTTCTGGGGCCGAATGGTTCCGGCAAGACCACGACCATCCGCATGATGTGCGGCCTGCTGACCCCCGACGAAGGCGAGGGGCAGGTGCTGGGTTTTGACCTGCGCACGGAAGGGCTGAAGATCAAGCGCGAGGTCGGTTACATGACGCAGCGCTTCTCCTTCTACGAAGACCTGACCATCGCCGAAAATCTTGAATTCGTGGCGCGGCTTTATCGGTTGAAGCCGGTGCGGGACCATGTGGCGCGTACGCTGGAAGAGCTTGGGCTGACATCGCGCGGCAATCAGCTGGCCGGAACGCTTTCCGGCGGCTGGAAACAACGGCTCGCACTTGCCGCCTGCATCATGCACAAGCCGAAGCTCTTGCTGCTGGATGAGCCGACCGCCGGTGTCGACCCCAAGGCGCGCCGCGATTTCTGGGACGAGATCCACCGCCTTGCCGATGGCGGCCTGACGGTTCTGGTTTCAACCCATTACATGGATGAGGCCGAGCGCTGCCACCGCATCAGCTATATTTCCTATGGCAAGCTTCTGGCGACGGGAACGGTCAAGGATGTGATCGCCGAGGCGGGACTGACGACTTTCATCGTCAGCGGCCAGCGGTTGGGCGATGTAGCGCGCGAACTGGAGAACGAGCCGGGCGTTCAGCAGGTGGCGCCATTCGGGGCGACACTGCATGTTGTCGGCTCCGACCGGGCCGAGCTTGAAACGGCGCTCGACAAGATCAGGCATCGAGACGGGATTACCGTCGAGGCGGGCGAAACCAGCCTTGAGGATGTCTTCATCCAGTTCATGGCCAATGCACAGGACAATATGTCGAAAGCGGGAATCGACGGAAGCAGCAAGGCCGGGAGCAGTAAGGCATGACCGGCAGCTGGTTCTCATTCGAGCGTCTTGGCGCGATGCTAATGAAGGAATTCATCCAGATGCGGCGCGACCGCATCACCTTCGCCATGATGCTCGTGGTGCCGCTGATGCAGCTTTTACTGTTCGGCTTTGCCATCAACAACGACCCGAAAAGCCTGCCGAGCGCCGTGGTCGTCACAAGTCACGACCATTACACCCGGGCGATGATTTCGGCGCTGGAAACCACCGGCTATTACCGCTTCGATCATGTGGTTCAAAGCGCCGCCGAAGCCGAAGCGCTGATTGCCAACGGCACGGTCTCCTTTGTCGTCACCATCCCGTCAGACTTTGCGCGACGGGTGGATGCGGGCGATGCACCGCAAATTCTCATCGAGGCCGATGCGACCGACCCTTCTGTGGCAAGCGGGGCAATTTCGACGCTGAGCACTGTGGCCAGTCAGGCGCTGTTGCGCGAGCAGGGCAAACAGGCCGAAGCGACGGAGGCCGCCCGCAGCCAGCTACAGGTGATCGTGCATCGTCGGTACAACCCGGAAGGCGTGTCGCAATATAATATCGTGCCCGGCTTGCTCGGTGTCATCCTGCAAATGACCATGGTGATGATGACGGCCATGGCGCTGACCCGTGAAACCGAGCGCGGCACCATGGAAAACCTGCTGGCCATGCCTGCCACGCCTGCCGAGATCATGCTGGGCAAGGTGCTGCCGTTTCTTGCTGTGGGGGCGGTGCAGGTGGTGGTCGTGCTGGTTGCGGCAAAGCTTCTGTTCAGCGTGCCGTTCGTCGGATCGCTGGCGCTGCTTCTGGCTTGCGTGCTGATCTTCGTTTTGTCGCTGGTGTTGCTCGGCTATACGATTTCGACCGCTTCGCGGACGCAGATGCAGGCCATGCAGCTGACCTTCTTCTTTTTCCTGCCGTCGCTGATGCTGTCGGGTTTCATGTTTCCGTTCAGGGGTATGCCCGACTGGGCGCAGACCTTGGGCGAGATTTTCCCGCTCACGCATTTCCTGCGTATCGTGCGCGCCGTCATGCTGAAAGGCGCAACCCTTGCCGATATTGCCGGCGAGGTGAATGCACTGATCCTGTTTGTTGTTCTTTTTGCCACGATGGCTCTGTTGCGCTTCCGGCGCACGCTCGATTGATCAGGCGTGCGCCGGGGCAAGTTTTATCAGCATGCCGAAGGGGCAAGTGCCACCTTCGGGCGGCGTGACAGCGTGAACAGCAGACCAGCCGCTGCCAGAAGGCCACCGGCCACCGGGATGGCCGCATAGCCGTAGCCCGCGCTCAGCACCGCGCCGCCCAGAGCAGCGCCCACGGCATTGCCGAGGTTGAATGCGCCGATATTGATCGACGAAGCCAGTCCCGGTGCTTCCGCTGCAGCCTGCATCACGCGCATCTGAACCGGCGGCACGATGGCGAATGCCGCAGCACCCCAGGCCAGCAGGCTGATGAGCGCGCCGACATGGCTGTTGAGGGCGAGCGGCAGCACAAAGCTGACGATGGCGAGGAGACCGAGGAAGATTCGCGTTGCGCCATTGAGCGACCAGTCGGCCAGACGACCACCCAGCGCATTGCCGATGGTGAAGCCCACGCCGATCATGACGAGCGCCAGCGTCACGAAACCTTCCGAAGCGCCGGTGCGATCAGCCAGAACGGCGGCAACATAGGTGTAGAGCGTGAACATCGCACCTGCGCCCATCACGGTTGTCGCCAGCGACTTCAACACGGTTGGACGTATCAGAACGCCCAGCTCCTGACGGATATTGGGCATCTTGCCCGCTTCACCGCGCGGCAGCGAAAGCCACAGGGCGGCAATGGCGACGAGGCCGAGAACCGCAGTTCCGGCAAATGACATGCGCCAGCCGATCTGCTGCCCGATCCAGGTTGCTGCCGGGACGCCGCCAATATTGGCAATGGTCAGACCCATGAACATGGTCGCAACCGCGCTCGCCCGCTTTTCCGGCGGCACGACGCTTGCTGCAACGATGGAGCCGAGACCGAAGAACGCGCCGTGGTTGAGGCTCGTCACCAGACGTGCGGCCAGCAGCGTCCAGTAATCCGGTGCGAAGGCCGACAGAATGTTGCCGATGGTGAAGATCGCCATCAGCAGCATCAGCGCGGTGCGCTTGCCGAAACGCCCAAAGGCCAAAGTCATGATTGGCGCGCCCACCATCACGCCGATGGCATAGGCGCTGACCAGCAGGCCTGCGGTCGGGATCGATACATTCACACCGTCGGCGATGACGGGCAGCAGGCCCATTGGCGCAAATTCGGTTGTGCCGATGCCGAAGGCACCGATTGCGAGCGCAAGAAGCGGCCAGTTGAAACCGGCCGCCTTGGTTGCGCTGTCTTGAGCGTTTGAAGCACTCATAGCGGAATCTCCGTGTTACTTGTCCCAGACAGGCGCCAGCTCGGGAGGGCTGACCAGACGTCCGTCGGGACGGGCGAGCTTTGCAATCGCTGCCATGTCTTCAGAATTGAGTTCAAAGTCGAACAGATCGAAGTTTTCCGCGACACGTCCCGGCTTGGCGGTCTTCGAAAGCGCGATGAAACCGCGTTCGATGAGCCAGCGCAGCGCAACCTGTGCGGCGGTCTTGCCGTATTTTGCACCAATGGCCTGCAAAGCCGGATCGCGCGGAACCGCGCCATCGGCCATGCCGAAATAGGCGGTGATGGCAACGCCAGCTTCCTTGGCGGCAGCAGTAATCGCGTTCTGGTCGAGATAAGGGTGAACCTCGATCTGGTTGGTCACGATTGGCGCAGGGCTGCGTTCAATCGATTCTTTCATCTGCGCGATATTCTGGTTGCTGACGCCGATAAAGCGCGTCTTGCCTGAAGCCTGAACCGCATTCAGCAAGTCGACCTGTTCAGCAATCGATACTTTGTGGGCTGGCCAGTGCAGAAGCAGCAGATCGACCTGATCGACTTGCAGCTTGTCGAGGCTTTCGGTCACGGACGAGGTGAACTTCTCTTCGCTATAATTATCGACCCAGACCTTGGTGGTCAGGAACAGATCGTCGCGACGCGCGCCAGCCTTCTGCAAGGCTTGGCCAAGGGCTGCTTCGTTCTGATAGATTTGAGCGGTATCGAAATGGCGGAAACCTGCTTCCAGTGCGGCTGGAATGACAGCTTCCACTTCGGCGTCCGACATGCGGAAAACGCCGAAACCGAGCGCGGGAATGGCCGCGCCATGTGCGTTGACGATCTTCATGGTAACTCCTGTTGGCTGGCTGGAGGCGTTTCGCGCGGGGAGCACACGAAGCTTGGGAGGCAGACGCTTCCAGTCAGGCATCTTGCAGAATCCTGTGATGCCCCAAGAAATAGGCTCAACATTCCCACTTGAAAATGCATTTGCGTTCCACATTATCTATGAAACGATTTCACAGATGGGGTCATGAATGGACAATCGCGCCGGTGAGATGCAGGTGTTCCTGCGGGTCGTGGAGGCGGGCAGCTTTTCCGAGGCTGCGCGCCTTTTGCGCATGAACCCGTCCACGATCAGCAAGCTGATTTCCCGCATCGAGACGCGGCTTGGCGTGCGGCTTCTGGAACGGTCGTCGCGCCGCCTTTCGCTGACCGCTGAGGGCCGCATTTATTATGAGCGCAGCCAGGGGCTGCTGCACGACTTCGACGAGATCGAGCGCGAACTGTCGCAAGGTTCGGCCAGCACCGGCGGCACGGTGCGTATCAGCACGTCTGTTGCGCTGGGCACACTGGGGCTGGAGCCGGTGCTGCCGGAATTTCTCGGCGCCTATCCGAATATTGTGGTGGACCTGTCGCTCAATGACGAGATTGTCGACCTCTATCGCGACCGGACCGATGTGGCGTTTCGCACCGGCAAGCTTGCAAATTCCAGCATGATGATGCGCAAGATCGGTCTGGCGCGGCGCAAGATCGTGGCGGCCCCCGCCTATCTGGAGCGCTGCGGTACGCCGCGCTCGGTTGACGATCTGGCCGAGCATAATTGCATCGGCTTCAACTTTCGCCGCGTTGCGCCGGTCTGGCCGCTCAAGGAAAGTGGTCGCATTGTCGACCGCGCCGTCTATGGATCGTTGCTCGCCAATAATGGTGAAACGGTGCGCCGCATGGCTGTCGCCGGGGTGGGACTGGCCCGCATCGCACATTACCATGCGCGCGACGATATAGCTGCCGGACGGCTGGTCGAGGTACTGGCGGATGTCATCGAAAGCGATGAGGAAGAGGTGAATGCCGTGTTCCTCGGCGGCGCGCGGCTGCCCCAGCGCGTGAAGGTTTTTCTGGATTTCGCAGTGCCGCGCTTGCAGGCATTTCTCGCCCTGTGACGCGGCGGTCACGCCGAATCATGTTGCATATTTGCTTCTAAGCGTCCGTTTTCCGCATAAAACGGCGCTTTCCCATAAAATTTAGCACATCCAATAGCTGAACGATTTCAGGTTCTTGAGATGGCGTGCCCGGCTTTTCAAGAATACGTGCTCTCGTTTTGTATTGACTGTTAACATTGCGTTAACCACAGTTTGTTGCAATGTGTTACACAGAGTTACAATCGGTGAACTGGAAGCGAGGTGCGGATTGAAAGGAGTACGGCAGATAGAACGACAGTCCCGGCAGGCAAGCCTGCACCAAGGGGACAAGTCTGCCGTGGCCAGCATGACCTCGTTCTGGGGCTTGATGCGCGCCTATTGGGTGTCCGACCGCTGGAAAGAAGCCTGGGCGCTCACCGCCGCGATTTTTCTTCTGACGGCTTTCGTCAGCAAGACGACGGTCTGGGTGGCGGAAGCCTCCGGCCATCTGATGAACTCCATCGTCAATGTGAACACGGCACCGGTTCAAAACCCGCTGATTGCGATTTCCACCAATGCCGGTGTCCTGATCCTGCTGATGCTGGCCAAGGATGGGATGCTGGTCGGCTCGCGCCATTTCCTCTCCACCACTTTGCATCGCAAGTGGCGCAAGTGGCTGAACGACCAGTTCTCCGCAGCGCTTCTCAATAGCAGGCACACGCATTTCCATTTGCAACAGGGCCGAGGCAAGGACCAGATCGACAATGTCGATCAGCGCCTGCAGGAATCCATCAAGGGCATGACAGGCGGGGCCATCGGCCTCGTAATGGGCATTGTCGGCGTCGTTCTGTCGGCCTTCTTCATCGGCCAGAAGCTCATTGAAATGTCGACGGATGTGGAAGGGCTGGAAGTCCTCGGCTCCTATGGCAGCGCGGTTCTCGCCTTCGCCGCCATCCTGATTTACGTGCCGCTTGGCACATTCGTCGCCATTAAGATCGGTCGCCGTCTGGAGCGCCTCAACCTCGGCATTCAGCAGGCGGAAGGTTCCTATCGTGGCGAGTGGACGACCCTTCTGCGTCGCAGTTTCCAGATTTCCGCCTCCAATGGCGAGGCCGTCCAGCGTTCGGTGAATGAACGTCTCTACAAGGATGTCGACGGCACGTGGAACAAGCTCAATCGTTTTGACGCGGCCTATCTGGCTTTCTCGCAGGCCTATGGCTTCCTGTCCAACCGCATCGTCGCCTATATTCCGGGTCTCCTGCCCTATATGAGCGGATCGGTGAGCTTCCGTAATTATGTCACGGGTGCGGAACTGGTTGCCGCCATGATCAATGATTGCTCGTGGTTCATTCAGGTTATGCCTGCAATCGCCAATCTGCGCGCCAATGCAAACCGCGTGACCGGGCTGGCTCAGGCTATGGAAAATGTGCAGGACCCGACGGAATTCTATGCGCGCTCGGGCGTCAATCGCTTTGCTTTCGCCCGTCAGCATCCGCGCTTCGGCCTGTCTGTCCGCAACCTCACACTGATGCAGGGGCCGGACAGCGAGGCGCCGTTCCTGCGCTCCGGCGTGATCAATATCCGTGCTGGCGACTGGGTCTTTATGCGCGGTGAATCGGGCTCGGGCAAAACCTCTTTCGTCAAGGCGCTGAACGGGCTCTGGCCCTATGGCACCGGCGATATCATCTATCCGCTGAATGCGACCTCGCTCTATGCGACGCAGGATGCGAAGTTTCCGTCCGTATCGCTGAAGCAGCTTGTCAGCCTGCCGGGCGATGCCGAAAGTTTTGGCGATCTTGCCGTGGCAGCCGTCCTGCATGAAGCGGGTCTCGGCGAATTCATCGAACGGATGAACGACAGCGATGCCGGTGGCGCGCCCTGGGATATGGTTCTGTCCGGCGGGCAGAAGCAGAAGATCGTGCTGGCGCGCATTCTCCTGCACAAGCCTTCGATCATCTTCCTCGACGAAGCCACAGGCGCTCTCGATCCAGCTGCAAAGGCACGCTTCCATACAGCCCTGAAGACCCGCTGCCCCGATGCCATCGTCATCAGTATCATGCATGAGGAAAAGCTGCCGCTGCTCGAAAACGGCGCGCAGGTCTATTCCCATGTGCTGGATATCCGCAATGGCTATGTCTCGCTGCGTCCGGTCCATTTCGATCTTCCGGGTACTGCCAATGCCCCGCTCATCGCGGCTGAATAATCGCTGTCTATAACGCAGGGTTGTAAAAGTCCAAATTTGGACTATATTCCATTCTGGATGAATGGAGACAATCATGGCTCGTGGCAATGTGGCAATAAAGACAGGGATTGAAAAAGGACCGGATGTTCTCGATCCGCGCCGTTTCAGCCCATTGTCGCGCAAGCGGTTGAGCGCGCCCGGTCTGCGCACCTTTCTGGCCATTGCCGATCTCTGGGGGCTGGACGAGCAGCAGCGCCTGCTGGTGCTGGGTCTTCCGTCGCGCTCGACCTATTATAACTGGGTCAAGGCCGTGCGCGAGCATCGCGATATCACGCTGGATGTCGATGTGCTAACGCGCCTGTCCGCCGTGCTGGGCATCCATCAGGCGCTGGGCGTTCTCTATGCGGATGAGATGGCGGGCGTGCGCTGGCTGAAGACGCCCAATCGCGCAACGGTGTTTGGCGGTCATGCGCCGCTGAGGCTGGTGACAGGTGGCACACAGGACGGATTGCTGACCGTGCGGCGGTTTCTCGATGCGGCGCGTGGCGGCCACTTCATGGAACCAAACGAAATCGACAGCGCGTTCACGCCTTATCGCGATTCCGACGTGGTGTTTTCGTGAGGCGCAATCCCGCGCCGCAACCAAGCTACCGGCTTATTCCGTCGCGTTTTCCGCCGGTCGGACTTTTCGACACGGTGGCGACCGCTGCCGATCTGGAAGCGGTGATGGAACTGGCGGGCTGGACCAATGACCGGCTTCTGGTCGAGCGCCTGCAAAGGCTGCCGCATGAGGAATGGGTGTTCGGCAGGCCGAATTCCAGCGTGGTCATGGCGACATTCCTGCATGTCGCGCCCGGCGGCATGCGGTTCAACGGGCCAGAGCTTGGCGCGTGGTATGCCGCCGCCAGCCTCACCACTTCCGTGGTGGAAATCGCGCATCATATGCGCCGCGAGGCGGTCGCCACGGGGCAGGCAACACTTTCCCGAACATTCCGCGTCTATAGCGCGCGGCTTGAAGGCGATTTCGTTGATATATGCGGCGAACAGGCGGCGAGGCCGGAAGTCTACGCATCCGACCATTATGGCGCATCGCAGCAATTCGGTGAGGACATGCGCGCTGCCGGAGAAACCGGCATCCTGTTCGACAGCCTGCGTCATGAGGGCGGCATCAACATCGCCGCTTTTCGCCCAAACCGCATTCTCGATGTGGTGCAGGGCGACCACTACGATGTGACGGTTGAAGCGTCATCGCAGAAAATTCAGGCGAAGAAGCTGTCTGGATAAGGCAGTTGTTACACCGCCCATTCCACATCGGTGGTGAAAGCGATGGTGAGCCAGCGGTCCGGGCTTTCCTCGCCCAGCGCATTACCGATTTCATCGCGCAAGGCGTCCCATTCTTCCAGACGCCGGGGCGGCAGGTTGGGCGGGACGATGAAGTAAAGTTCGATCTGCTTGCCGCGACCGACTTTCGCAACATAAGCGCGATAGGACACGAAGCCATGGCGCTTCACAAAGTCCTGCGCCACGCTGTCGACATGCTGTTTGAGATCGGCGGGCGTGACCAGAAAAATATCGGCCAGCGCCTGTTTGATCGTGCCGATGGGCATCGGGATAATGACGAGACACACCACAGCCAGCACTGTCGGGTCGATATAGGGCGCAATCCATCCAAGCGCTGTGCCCTCCAGAAGATAGCCGATCAGAAAGGCGACCAACAGCGCGGCGGTAATGCCGCCCGACATGATCCAGGCCTTGGCGTCCAGCGCCACGAAATCCGATTTGAGTTTGCGATTGGCGCGCATTTCGAACCAGGCCATGCCGAGGCAGGCAATCAATGCCACCACGGCATAGAAAATGGCATAGGTGAATTCGAGATGGCGCCCGCCCTGCATGATGATGGCGATCGCATTGATGAGCGCATAGATTGCAACGCCGGTCAGCATGATGCCGTTGAGGCCCAGTACCATCGGCTCCAGATGCCAGAAACCCATGGTGAAACGTTCACGCAGTTTGCGGTTGGTCCGCTCCGGCAAGGCGGAAAGCGCGATCAGCCGCGATACGATGAGCGCCAGCCCGCTCATGGCCGCATCGGCCAGCATATAGACACCGTCGAATACAATAGAGAATGAACCGGACAAAAGACCGAATACGACGCCGAAACCGGCGACAAGGAGAGTAACACCTATCGAGACTTGAAGGACAGTTTGTTCACGGCGCAATTTTTACTCCAAAACTAAACATCAAATCGGCGGTAAGGCAGGGAGGTTCGTTCGACATTTTATTCGCGAAGCACAGGATGGAAAATATATACATAGAATGTATGAAACCGGCAAATTCGGGATGTTTTTATTGAAGAATCCTCTAACATGAAACTTATCGCTTCGGCTTCCTGAAGCTTTCTGCGCGCTATAGTTCGCAAATGAAAAGAAGGGGTGTGTCTTGTCGATACGAATTGGCCAAAAATACGGGCACCTCATTCATGGATGGAACTGCGCTTGTCACAGCCCTCAGGCCTTGCAACTGATGGCGCGGATGGAAAAGAAGCTGTCGCGCCGCAATTTGCTCAAGGCTGCAGCAGCCACGCTCACCGTCTCGGCCTTGGGCCTAACCGGCACGGCGATGGCGCAGACCAAAGCCCCGACAAAGCCGGTCCTCCTGACCAATGTAAAGATTTTCGACGGCACGGGCGCAAAGCTCATTGAAGGCCAGAATGTTCTGGTGGAAGGCAATTTCATCAAGGCGCTGGTCGGCGCGCAGGAAACGGTCGCAGACGCGGACGTGATCGATTGCGGCGGCCGCACGCTTATGCCGGGCATGATCGAAGCGCACTGGCACTCCATTCTTGCTGGAATTTCGCAGCTGGCGGCCATGACGGCTGATATTCCCTATGTGCATCTGGTCGCCGCGCAGGAAGCGGAACGCACGGTGCTACGCGGCTTTACCACGGTGCGCGATGTCGGCGGGCCGTCTTTCGCGCTCAAGCGCGTCATCGATGAGGGCGGCGTTATTGGCCCGCGCATTTACCCCTCAGGCGCGATGATCTCACAAACTTCCGGTCATGGTGATTTTCGCATGCGCACCGATCTGCCGCGAAGCGCACAAAGCGATCTGAGCGTGGCGGAACGGGCAGGCATATCGGCCATTGCCGACGGTGAAGCGGAAGTGCTGCGCCGCGTGCGCGAGCAGTTGATGCTCGGGGCAAGCCAGATCAAGATCATGGGCGGCGGCGGTGTTTCTTCGTCTTACGACCCGATCGACGGCATCCAGTTTACCGAAGCCGAGACGAAGGCGGCTGTTGCAGCGGCCTCCGACTGGGGCACCTATGTCTGCATCCATACCTACACATCCGCCGGCATTCAGCGGGCGCTCAATTGCGGTGTGAAATCCATCGAGCATGGCCAGCTTGCCGATGAGGAAACCGTCAAGCGCATGGCCGATGCCGATGCGTGGTGGAGCATCCAGCCGTTTCTCGCCGACGAAGACGCCAATCCGAAATCCGACCCGGTGCAGCGCCAGCAACAGCAGCAGATTTCCGACGGTACTGTGCGGGCCGTCGAGCTTGGCCGGAAGTACAAGGTCAAGATGGCGCTCGGGACCGATATTCTGTTCAACCCCAAGGGCACGGCGACGCAGGGCAAGCAGCTCGCGAAATTCGCGCGCTGGTATGACAACGCGGAAGTGCTGCGCATGTTGACCAGCGGCAATGCTGATCTGGTCGCGCTTTCAGGGCCACGCAATCCTTATCCGGCTAAGCTTGGCCGCATTGAAGCGGGGGCCTATGCGGATATACTGGTGCTGGATGGCAATCCGCTCGATGATATCTCATTGATTGCCGATCCGGACCGCACCATAAAGCTCATCATGAAGGATGGGCGCATTCACAAAAACACGCTTTCGGCCTGAGGGGGCGCATTTTGAAGAGACTCGGTCACTATGCTGTTGCCATTGTCCTGTCCCTTTGCGCAGAGGCCGCCAGTGCTGCCGATGCGGTTACGGTTCCGCCGGAGGTGCCATCCGTCGTGGAAAGCCAGCGCTGGGCCTTGCAAATCACGCCCTATGTCTGGGCTGCGGGTCTCAAGGGCGATATTTCGCCTTTCCAGCGCGCACCGACCATCGGCATCGAAAAGTCCTTTTCCGATGTGTTGAGCGATCTCAATTTCAGCGGCTTCGTCAATGTCTGGGGCCGCTACGACCGTTTCGTCGTCTCGGGCGACATGATGTATGTCGACACCACGGAAAGCCATGCTTATGGCAACCTGCCGCCGCTGCCGATTGCTATTCCATCGGGCACGGTCGTCAAGGGCGATGTGGACAGCAAGCAGTTCATGGCCACGTTGCAGGCCGGTTATCGCGTTGTCGACACACCGAAATTCACGCTCGATGCGCTGGGCGGCATTCGCTTCTGGCACATTTCCAACGATGTGACGGTGAGTGCGCTCGGCCTGACTCGGAGTTATGGCGAAAGCTTCAACTGGGTCGATCCGGTTGTAGGTACGCGGGCGCTCCTGCGCCTGACGGACAAGCTTTCCTTGCAGGCGCAGGCAGATATTGGCGGCTTTGGTGCAGGGTCTGAATTGACCTGGTCGGTCCTTGGTACGGTCAATTATGTGCTCACCGATCACCTGTCGGTTTCGGCAGGTTATAAGGCGCTGCATGTTGATTACGACCGCGACGGCTATGTGTTCGATTCACGCCTCAACGGGCCCGTTCTGGGCGTGACCTATCGATTTTGATCGACAGATATCGAGGCCGGAATGCTCCGGCCTCGATATGCGCATTGATCGCCGGTCTAGCTTTGGCTGCGCCGTCCCCCTTTCATCACCAGATAGGCGAGGGCGAGGAACACGAACCAGAATGGCGTGACCTTCAGCGCTGCCGCGGTGTCTGGTTCCTGCGCCAGCGCCCACAGAATGAAGGCGAAGAAGGCGAAGACCATGACAACAGCGGCACGTCCGCCCGGCATTTTGAACGTGGACTTTTCATGCAGATCAGGGCGCTTGCGGCGATATTGCAGATAAGACGCCAGAATGATCGACCAGATGAAGATGAAGAGCAGGGCCGAGATCGTCGTGACAATCGTGAAGGCTTCGATGATGCTCTGGCCCGCATAAAGCAGAACCACGCCTGCCAGCAGGAAGATGCACGAGAAGAACAGCGCGTTGACCGGCACCTTGCGGTTGTTCAACTTGCCGAGCGCCTTTGGCGCCAGCTTCGAAGTGGCAAGGCCATAGATCATGCGCGAGGTGGAGTAGATGCCGGAATTCGCACTCGACGTTGCCGAGGTGAGCACGACGAAATTGACCACATGCGCGGCAATTCCGAGACCGGCCAGCGAGAACATGGCAACGAACGGGCTGGAGCTTGGATCGACCTGATCCCACGGGATCACGGTGATGATCACAAACAGCGCGCCGAGATAGAACAGCACCACGCGGATCGGGATCGAGTTGATTGCCTTCGGCAGATTGCGCACCGGGTCCTTGGTTTCGGCGGCGGCGGTGCCGACCAGTTCGATGCCGACAAAGGCGAAGACCGCGATCTGGAAACCGGCGACAAAACCGAGGAAACCGTTGGGGAAGAACCCGCCGTGGTTCCACAAATGCGCAACCGATGCCTGGCTGCCATTCGGCAGGGTAAAGCCGGTTGCAAGCATATAAACGCCCGCAACGATCAGCCCGACGATGGCGACGATTTTGATCAGTGCGAACCAGAATTCGATTTCACCAAAATTGCGCACGGTTGGCAAATTGAGCGCCAGAAGCGTGAAGATCAGCCCGAGTGCGGGTATCCAGAGCGCGAGTTCCGGAAACCAGAACGAGACGTAACCCGATACGGCCACCACGTCCGCCACGCCCGTCACGATCCAGCAGAGCCAGTAGGTCCAGCCGGTGAAGAACTGCGCCCATGGGCCGAGATAGTCGCCCGCGAAATCCGCGAAGGAACGATATTCGAGGTTGGAGAGCAGAATTTCGCCAAGCGCGCGCATCACGAAGAACAGCATGAAGCCGATTACAGCATAGACGAGCAGGATGGAAGGGCCAGCGAGCGAAATCGTCTTGCCCGAACCCATGAAAAGGCCGGTGCCAATCGCGCCGCCAATGGCGATCAGTTGCAGATGTCTGTTGGAAAGATTGCGCGCAAGGTGAGTTTCCTCCTCCCGATCGGAATCGACAGAAGGTTTGGATGCAATGTTCATTCAAACGCCTCTTTTTATCAGGCGGATGCCGGTTAATCGCATCCGCGATTGGCCGCCGGATCAGGCGAACAGTGTTTTTTGATAAACGATGAGAACGGTGATGGGAACAGCGCGGAATATAATAATTAGACTAATAACCGACGAGAAAACCGCTAATCGTAGCGCTAATATAGAATGATATATCCAGCAGTTGCCTATCAGTTAGGGATTTGCGCTTGGGCGCGGCCATGAGAAATCGTCGACGCGACCGGGTGCGGGTCTCTTCTCGGCTGGCACCGGACGCGGATTTTGCGGACGCACCCCAAGATTGCCGCCGAGCAAAACGCCGCTCTCGTCCTTGTTGATGTCGCGCAGGCTGACGGGCGCGATCCGGTCAACCGGCTTGGATGGGTCTTGTGCTCCGGCAGCCGGGAGGGGTTGGCCCTCCTCCTTGCCGCCACCAAGATAGGCGCGCAGCGGCTTTTCCGCATAGAAGGCCAGCTTGCGCTTGCCCGCTGAAGTGATGTTGATGCCGTCATTGCCGCGCAGGCGCGCCGTCTGGCCGTTAATGTCAAAGCCGGTCTGGGTGAAGTTGCCCTCCTCATCGATGAAACCGTCCCAGACATCGGCAAACTTCCCGCCTGCCTTTTCTGTGGTGTTGCGGTAGATTTCATTCAGCGCCAGCATATCCTGTGACATGCCTTTCGGACGGAAGGGGGGCTGCCCGACCCAAACCAGCGGATAGTGGCGCTCATTGATCGCTTTAACAAACCGGTCTACGCGTTTTTGATATTCCGCAGTCCATTCCGGCGAACGCGCGGCGAGGCTGGCGCCGTTGGTCGTGATCGCCTGCCGGTCGTTGGAACCAATCATCACGACAACTGCAGCGGGTTTCTCCTCGTCCAGTATCTTGGCGATATTTTCGGGCCAGTTGAAATGGTCCTCGCGCACGAAACCCGACGACCCGTTGATACGGCTCGCAACCGTCAGATTCGGGTCGGACGCGAAGGCAACCTCAAGGCCTTCGGCCAGCCCGCTGCCAATGAAATCACCCACGACCAAAACCTTTTTTGCGTCCGGGCTTTTCTCGACGAGAGGCACTGCAGGCGCTGCTACTTCCGGAGCTGGTTTTCGGGCCACGGGGGAGGTCGTCTTGGGCGCGCGCTTGGGTTTTGGTCGGCTTTGCCGGGGCTGAGGTTGTTCATATTGGCGCTGGGGCTGCCGCGAACCGAACAGCAGGTCGAAAAGCGTGCGTGGCCGTTCCTGCGCTGACGCAGTGACCAAACCGGACAGCAGCAGCGCCAGCGCTGCCAGCATGACAGCAACTGCTTTCAAAAGGTCGCCTGCAATCCGAGGTTTGCGCATCAATTCCGCTTTCGTTGCAAAGCCACAGTAACCCGGCCCGCCGCAAAAAGAAAATGGAGCGCGCTTCATGGGAAACGCGCTCCGATAAATCGGCCTGTTGTCTTAACGATGGCGCAGGACAGACAGTACTTCCTTGCTGGGATGTCCATCCGGCTGCAAACCGTTGCGCTGCTGGAACGCTTCGATGGCTTTGCGGGAGGTAGAGCCGATCTTGCCGTCGATATTGCCGTCATAATAGCCAAGCGCCTTGAGATGCGTTTGCAATTCCTGACGTTCGTTCATGGTAATCGGCGTAAAGGGACGGTTCCAGTCCTGACGCAGCCCCTGATAACCGCTGATGCGGTCGGCGAGGAGACCTACAGCCAGCGCATATTTGTCGGCATTGTTATAGCGCTTGATGACGAAGAAGTTCTTGGTCATCAGGAATGCCGGTCCCTGACGCCCATCCGGCACCTTCAGCGTGACCATTTCGCTTGGATCGGGGAATGCCCGTCCATTGGCGCGTACAACGCCGCGCTTTTGCCATTCGGCGACACTCAACGAGCCGGACGGGAATTTCCCGCCTGCCGGAAGCACCACTTCATAACCCCATGTCCGGCCCGGCTGCCAACCATTGCGATGGAGGAGGTTGGCAGCGGTGCCAAGCGCATCGGGAATCGAATTCCAGATGTCGCGCTTGCCGTTGCCATCCATATCGACCGCGTAGGCCTGATAGCTGGTCGGGATGAACTGCGTGTGGCCAAGGGCGCCTGCCCACGAACCGGAAAGATGCCCGCGATCAATATCGCCGGTCTGGAGGATTTTCATCGCGGCGATCAACTGAGTGCGGCCGTATTTGGCGCGCTTTGGATCGGCATAAGCCAGCGTTGCGAGAGAACGAACCGCATCCCGCATCACGTCGTCGCGCTTGAGAATCTCGCCGTAATTGCTTTCCATCGACCAGATCGCCAGCAGAATATTCCGATCAACCGAAAAGCGCTGTTCGATGCGTTGCAGCCACGGGCCCCATTTGCGTGCCATGCTCTGGCCGACGCCAGTGGAATCCTCGTTCACGCGATTGTCGATGTAATTCCAGACAGGCTCGGTGAATTCCGGCTGATAACGGGCCTTCTCCAGCACGACAGGATCAGGCGCGTCGACACCGCGAAATGCGCGGTCGAAGGTTGACGGCGAAACGCCGGCATTGATGGCAACCGGACGGAAACTCGCCACCCACTGGCGAAACTTGGCGTCGGCAAAGGCCGAACCGGTCGAAAGGGCGGACGCCAGTACCGCAATGGCAACCGTCGCGGTTGCCTTGAGCTTCAGCGTCTGTCCCAGTGTGAATGGAAATCGCAGCATTCTGTGTTTCCCTTCTGCAATCTTCATGCCGGAACGTCTTTCCTTCCGGCGCGTTTCTTAAGAATGTCGATCCCGCTCGGTTCAGATTGCATGCGCTTACTAATACCATCCACTGTTGCAATTTGGCAGTGTAAAATTGGGCATCGACCAGTTGAACGTTCAGATTATAGTCTGTCGGTTAGCATTTGGTTTACCATGGGCGCGTTGAGGCAAAATTTGCCAAAAAATTGGAGAAATTTTTGAATCAAGCAACATTAAGAATGGTTCATTTAATGTGATGGTATGGTCCATGTAATTTCGTCGTTCTTTAATGAAATAGCCTTATTTGAAATCCAGTTGCTTCAATGCTTTGATAGCAAGATTGCATTAGTGAAAATCGAGGAGACGAATGAGTTCGATCCGCAAAATCCGCAAGGCCGTTTTCCCCGTTGCCGGTCTCGGCACCCGATTCCTTCCAGCCACCAAGTCGATCCCCAAGGAAATGCTGACGGTCGTTGACAAGCCCGTCATCCAGTATGTGGTCGATGAGGCGCGTGAGGCCGGCATCGAACATCTGATTTTCGTCACCGGACGCAACAAGGCGGTCATCGAAGATTATTTTGATGCGCAGGTCGAGTTGTATGCCACGCTTGCCGAACGCGGCAAGAAGGCCGAACTCGATCATCTTCAGGATTTGCAGCCGCAGCCGGGCACGACGAGCTTTACCCGCCAGCAGGTTCCGCTTGGCCTTGGTCACGCGGTCTGGTGTGCACGTGAGCTGGTCGGCGACGAGCCGTTCGCGCTTCTGCTGCCGGACATGGTGATGCAGTCGAAGAAGGGCTGCCTGGCCGAAATGGTCGAACTTTACGAAAAGACCGGCGGCAATGTCATCGCGGTGCAGGAATGCGACCCGGAAGAGGCGCATAAATACGGTATCGTCGGCAAGGGCAATGCAATCGGCTCCGGTTTCGAGATTACCCAGATGGTCGAAAAGCCCGCCAAGGGCACCGCACCGTCCAATCTCTACATCAACGGTCGCTATATTCTGCAGCCGGAAATCTTCGAGCTTCTCAGCAAGCAGGAAAAGGGCGCTGGCAACGAAATCCAGCTCACCGACGCGATGCTGAAGCTGGCCGATGCGCAGAAATTCTACGGCTTCGACTATCAGGGCCGCACCTTCGACTGCGGTTCCAAGGCCGGCTTTATCGAAGCCAATGTCGCCTTTGCGCTGTGGCGCAAAGATATCCGCCCGTCGGTGGAAGTTTCGATCAGCGAATTGCTGGAAACGATCAAGCCTGCCTGAGAGCGTTGGCTGAAAATTGAAAACCGCCTTCAGTCATGAAGGCGGTTTTTTGCATCCAGATTTTTAGCGCTGTACTTTCACGCCGAGATAAATGCTGTTGGAGTTATACTCGCGGGTTGAAACCTGACTGGTCAGGAATTCGTGACGCAAGCGCGCGTCAAGTCCTACAAAGCGGTTGATCCAGTAAGTCGCGCCGATCTGCGCGCCCAGCGTATAATCCGTGCCCGTGCCGTCCTTATTCGCACGGATGAGCGCGTCGAGCCTGCCATTGAGGCTGAGATCTGACCGGATGCGATGCGTGACGTCGAGGCTCGCAAATTGCAGCAGCGATCCCGCAACGCCCGGCGTGGTGGACATATCCACGGTGGTCTGTGAATAGAGCCGCACATCGGTGCCGCGCAACGGCGACCAGTTGAGCGCGGCATTGATTGACGGTCCGCTGACCGCGCCAAGCCGGTCGTCGTCGCTGGTGGCGCGCATATAGCCTGCGGCGAACTCGCCGTTCAGCTTTTCGCCCATATCGACCATAAGGCCGCCCCGCAGCGCGAATTGCGAGCCGCTGCGCTCATAGCCGTTGCTATCCACTCGTTCGTCGAAAATGCGCTTGCCGAGTTCCACTTCGGCAAATGGCTTGAGAGCCTGCGACATGGAAAAACCGCCGCGCAGCGTGATGCTGGCGTAGGTGTTGTCACGGTCCTTCTGGCTGACATTGCCGCCGGAGGGCAGTTCAGCATCGCCATACATATCATGTTCGACGCGACCGGTGGCGCGCCCGAACACAAGCCCCGTATCGTGCTCGACGCCGAGGCTGCCATTGAAGGTGTGCACGAGCGGACGCTTCAACGCGTCGACGACGCCATTTGGATTGGAGGCGCTTTCACGCCGCAGCCGGTAACCCGCGCCGGTATTGATCTTTGTCTGATCCGTGAGATCGAGGCGCAGATTGCCCTGAATGTCGATCTGCGGTTCGTTCACATCCTGACCGGAAATGGATTTGCTCAGCGTGCCCGATGCATCGAGCGTCGCCTGATGCCGCGCCCACTCAGATTGCGCATTGAGGCGCAGCGTGGTTTCCGATAGCACGGCACTGGAGCCGGACGCGCTATTGTCGCCGTTCGATGTCGCGCGAATGCCCTGTTCCAGCGAAGGGCGCAGAACGAAAGATCCGGCGCGCATCCCAACGGGCGCAAAGGGGTCTGCTTCCTGTGCCGGACCACGCCCCTGTTCGGGTGACTGGCGCATGTTTTCGCGCTGTACGCGTCCGCTATCGCTGTCCGCTTCGTCTCTGATCGCGCCAACCCGCATGGCGTCGAGCGGTTGCTCCTCGAGCGCAACCGCCGGAGCTGACTGGGGCTGGGCATCGGGCGCAACCGCATTGTCCTGTATTGGCGCATAGAATGCGTCAGAACCGTCATCGCTTCCCGCGGTGCGATCAGAACGGCCGGGCGCTGCCAACCCCCGCGTGGCGAGCGTATCCGGCGAAGAGGCGGAAAGCACGTCTTCTGGAACGCTGCCGCGCAGATAGGCATCCTGGGCATGCGAGAGGGAAGGGACCATTGCCATCGTGACACTCGCCAGAAACAGGCTTCTCAGCCTGCGGGCAATGGGCGTCGAACCGCCGGATAGAGGCATGGCAAATGGCATATGTGATTTCAAACCGTTGCAACGTGGTGGATGAACGGTAAAGGCACATGGTTAATTCTTGGTTGCCATCGTCGGTGTTGCGCAGCGCAAACAATTATTTATCGGCAATAAAAGCTTGGACAAGGGACGGGGAAGGAGCTAACGATTTCGGCCATGGAAAAGCTCGATCAGACCCAGATTTCGACGGGTGCGGAAGCGGCCATCGCTTCGGCGCTCCGGACCGTCCGAACCGAAAACGAAGGCCTCGCCGCGCTCGAAGAAGTGCTTGGCAATGGCTTATCCGGCCCCTTCACAGACGCCGTGAAGCAGATCATTGCTGCCAAGGGGCGTCTCGTCGTCACCGGCGTCGGCAAGAGCGGCCATATCGGTGCAAAGCTTGCCGCCACTTTTGCCTCGACGGGAACAGCAGCTTTTTTCGTGCATTCGGCGGAAGCCAATCACGGCGATCTTGGCATGATCGGACGTGATGATGTGATTCTGGCGATTTCCTGGTCTGGGGAAACGGCAGAGCTGAAGGGCGTCGTCAATTATTCGCAGCGCTTCCGTATTCCGCTGATTGCAATCACCTCGCGCGATGATTCAGCGCTCGGTCGCGCCGCCACTGTCGTGCTCCAGCTGCCCAAGGCAACGGAAGCCTGTCCTCATGGTCTGGCGCCTACGACATCGACCATGCTGCAGCTTGCTATCGGCGATGCGCTGGCGATCGCGCTTCTGGAAGCACGCGGTTTTACGCCCAGCGATTTCAAGACCTTCCATCCCGGTGGTTCGCTGGGCGCGAGTCTGATCCATATCCGCGATATCATGCATCGCGACGACCGCATTCCGCTGGTCCAGGCTGGAACGGCCATGCCAGCTGCGATGAAAGTTCTGGCGCAAAAGAGTTTCGGTTGCGTAGTCGTGGTCGATGAGAGTGGCGAACTGGCCGGTATCGTGACGGATGGCGATATTTCGCGCAATCTGCATCGCAATCTGGCGGAACTGGCGGTCGATGACATCATGACGCGCAAACCAAAGACGGTCGACCAGAACATGCTGGCGACGGCCGCCCTCAATACGATCAACGAAAACCACATCGGCGCATTGATCGTGGTCGAGAATAATCGCCCGGTCGGTCTCGTGCACTTCCACGATCTGCTGCGGATTGGGGCCGTTTAAGAGGGCAGTAAGGCAATATGGCAGTAGGGCAATAGGTATAAATTAGGGCGTAACATACTGCCCTATTCCCCTACTGCCTTACTGCCCTAAACAGCCACCTCTATCTCCAGTGTCACCGCATCGAAGGCCACGACGCGAACTTCGGTTCCTGCGGGCAGGTCAGGCCCTTTCACACGCCATGTCGTATCGTTGATGCGAATGCGTCCGCGCCCATTGATAATGGGCTCGGTCAGCGTCGTGCGCTGGCCAACCAGCTGTTCCCCGCGCCGGTTGAGCAGAGGTTCGTCCTGATTGTCACTCTTCGAGCCGAAGAAACGGCGGCCCGCTAGTGCAAAAACGATCGCCAGCACAAGAAAGACAACCAGTTGGAACTGCCAGCCGAAGCCTGTGGTCGATGACAGGAGGAACGCTATCCCCCCCGTCACCAGTGCGGCCAGGCCGAACCAGATGAAGAAAATGCCGGGCGCCAGAATTTCCAGAATAAGCAGGACCAGCCCAAGAACCAGCCAGCTATATATGCCAAGTTCGGACAGAAATTCGAGAATCATGGCGCTCCGTCCTTGCTTTAGCTGCGGCTGGTCGGGGGAACGCTGCGCGGACGCGACAGGCCCGGCGATGGCGGTGTCGGATCAACTGGCTTGGGGCCATCGCCGAACACTTCCCGCGCGATGGCGCCTATGCCGCCGAGCGAACCGATGAGCGAACTTGCCTCCAATGGCATCAGCACGACCTTCTGGTTCTTGGCGCTGGCGATGTTGCTCAGCGCTTCTGTATATTTCTGGGCAACGAAGTAATTGAGCGCCTGCACATTGCCGTTGGCAACGGCATCCGAGACCAGCGTGGTGGCCTTGGCTTCCGCTTCGGCCAGACGCTCGCGGGCTTCCGCTTCGCGCTTGGCGGCTTCCAGCTTGCCCTCGGCTTCAAGAATTTGCGACTGCTTCTGGCCCTCGGCGCGCAGAATCTGCGCATTGCGGTCGCCCTCGGCTTCCAGAACCTGTGCGCGCTTGTCGCGCTCCGCCTTCATCTGGCGGGCCATCGAGGTGACGATATCTTCCGGCGGATTGATATCCTTGATCTCAACGCGGGTCATCTTGATGCCCCAAGGATGGGCGGCATCATCCACGACACGCAGCAGGCGATCATTGATCGCATCGCGGTTGGAGAGCAGTTCGTCGAGATCCATCGAGCCCATGACCGTGCGGATATTGGTCATGGTGAGATTGAGGATCGCATATTGCAGGTTGGCGACCTGATAAGCAGCCTGCGCGGCGTTCAGCACCTGATAGAAGGCAACGCCGTCAACGCCGACAATGGCGTTGTCGCGGGTGATGACTTCCTGTGTCGGGACATCCAGCACCTGCTCCATCATGTTGAGGCGCGCGCCGATGCGGTCGAAAAACGGGACAATCAGATTGAGGCCCGGATTGAGCGTGCGCGTATAGCGGCCGAAACGTTCCACCGTATAATTGAAACCTTGCGGCACCGTCTTGATGCCGGCGAAGAGCGTCGCCAAAACCAGCGCAGCCAGAATGAGCAGCGTGATGTCGAAACCTGTCATTGTCTAACCCTCGTAATATGGCAGTAGGGCAATAAGGCAGTAGGGCAGTAGGTTGGAAATTACCACAGTTCAGACATACTGCCTTACTCACTTACTGCCCTATTGCCCTAAATCCATCCCATCAATTCGCGTCGCACCATCGTTTCGATGACCTTCATGCCGTCTTCGCTGTCGTTGAGGCAAGGGATGTGACTGAAATTTTCGCCGCCGTTTTCATGGAAAAGGTGGGCAGCTTCGTTGCCGATCTCGTCAACCGTTTCCAGACAGTCGACGACAAATCCCGGATTGAGAACCGCCACGGATTTGACGCCCTGTTTCGCCAGATTTTCCACGGTTTCGTCTGTGTAGGGCTGGAGCCATTCCTCCGGTCCGAAACGGGACTGGAAGGTGGAGCGGAACTGGTTTTCGTCCATACCGAGACGGATGCGCAGAAGGCGCGAGGTTTCCAGGCACTGCTCGCGATAGGGGTCGCCCTTGTCGGAATAGCTTTTCGGGATGCCGTGATAGGAAGCGAGGATTACTTCCGGCTTGAAGGAAAGAGTCGCGAGATGGCTTTCGATGGAGCGTGCCAGCGCTTCAATATAGACCGGTTCCGTCTCGTAAGACGGAATAGTGCGGCTTGCAGGCATGAAACGCTTTTTCATCAGCGCTTCGAAAAACTTGTCGTTCACCGTCGCGGTCGTGGTGGCCGAATATTGCGGGTAGAGCGGGAACACGACGATACGCTCGCAGCCCTGTTGCAACAGGCGATCAGTCACGCTTTCAATGGATGGCTGGCCATAGCGCATCGCCCAGTCCACGACGACATTGGGAATGTCCGCGAGCGCGGTGCCAAGCTTTTCCCCTTGCGCGCGGGTATAGGTCCGCAGCGGCGATTCATTCTTCTCGCGGTTCCATATACGGTCATAGAGCTTGCCGGAACGCTTGGGGCGCGTGTTGAGCACGATGCCATAGAGAATCGGATACCAGAACAGGCGCGACCATTCGATCACGCGGCGGTCGGACAGAAATTCTGCAAGATAGCGCCGCATCGGGGCGTAACTCGTCCCGTCCGGCGTTCCCAGATTGACCAGCAGAACCCCGACTTTGGGCAGTTTGGCTTGCGCGGGCTGATCTGGATTCTGGTGCACAGTGTCCATCTTACTCATGAGCCGACTCCTATCCCGCTGGAAAATAGAGCATTTTCCAGCAAAAGTTTGAAACGGTTTTACGCGGGAAACGCGCAGTAAGCAAAGGCCAGAAAAAGCAATAAATTACAATCCTGACAATTGCAGACAACAAAAAATTCAAGCGGCGCGAGCATAGCCCGCGCCGCTTGAAGGGGAATGGATAATATGTTTCGCTTTAGCTGGTTGCGCGGCGGGTCAGCGAGAAGCGCGAGCCTGCCGAAGAGGTGCAGTTGAGCTGGTTTTGCGAAACCAGTGCGCAATTGACCTTGGACGACGTGCCGCGCACGATTGAGCGCATATCGATTTCAACGAGCTGCGGCGACTGATAGCGATAATTGCCCTCCGCCAGTCGTTCGTTGGTGTCGGTGGTGCGGGTTTCGAAAATGCCGCCATTGAACGACGACACAATGCCGTTCGGATCGACCCAGCTGCCTTCGATGCCGCTTGGTGCGCGGGAGACAGTTGGGACATTGCCGCCGACCGGTCCGGTCGTTTCGCAAGCCGCCAGCACAAGCGACATGACGGCGAGTGGGGCAACGATGCGGAAGCTTTTCATGTCCATTCTCTCTCCAATGGGGATAATGACTTGTGATGAATCGAAATTTACACGAAAACAAGTCCCCAATGTGAGGATTGGCCGCCGGATCTGTTAATTTATTGGTAATGATGCAAAATCGCCGCGCAGATGACGGCTTTATGCCGTGAATATCAGCCCGAAAGATATAAGCATCAGCAGGATAAGCAGACCCGCCGACCATTTTAGCGCACGACTGATAAGGGCGATGCGGGAGCGATTGTTCTTGACGGTACGACGTGCTGCGAGGGACTTGGCGGTCTGGTAGAGCGCCAGATAAACAACCATTGAGACAAGTCCCATTGTCCATCCCGCCTGCACAAGCAGGCTCGGATGCCCCGGCACCCCCAGAATCCACGGCAGGACCAGCAGGCCGCAGAGCAGGGCCACGAGATCGGGAAAGCGGTCTGCCGCTATGCGCCTTAATTGACCGTACATGTCTGGAAAATCACATCAGTTTCGTTCGGATGCGCTGAGGCGCAAAGGCCCGGTCGATGCCGGGCCTTGCTTGTTTCATCACCGCACCAGAACGTTGCGGAACTGCCATGGGTCCTTGGTGTCGAGGTCTTCCTCGAACAGATGCCCGCGACCTTCAAGCGGCGTCCAGTCGGTGTAATAGCCTTTCACGGGACCAAGATACTGCATCTGGACTTCAAGGCAGCGGCGGTAGTCGATTTCGTCGGTTTCGACGATGCCGCTTGTCGGGTTTTCCAGCGCCCAGACCATGCCAGCCAGAACGGCGGAAGAAACTTGCAGGCCGGTTGCATTCTGATAGGGCGCAAGCTCGCGCGCTTCCTCGACGGTCAGCTGCGAGCCGTACCAGTAGGCGTTCTTGTCATGACCGTAGAGCAGGACGCCCAGTTCGTCCGAACCGTCGAGAATTTCTGCCTCCTCCAGCACATGCTGGACGGGCTGGGCCTTGCCGCCCGCACCGAACATTTCGTCCAGCGAGAGAATGGCGTCATTGCTTGGATGATAGGCATAATGGCAGGTCGGACGGTAATCGAGCTTGCCCTTCTTGTCCCGCACGGTGAAGTAATCGGAGATCGAGATTGCTTCGTTATGGGTGACGAGCAGGCCGAATTGCGCGCCGAGCGTCGGGCACCAGGTGCGGATGCGCGTATTGGCGCCGGGCTGTTCGAGGAAAATCGCCGCCTTCGTGCCTTTCTTCTGCTTGCGTGCATTTTTTGGCTTCCACTTTTCGTGGCTGCCCCAGCCGAGTTCGGCAGGCTGCAGGCCTTCCGAGATGAAACCTTCGACGGACCAGGTATTCCAGAACGTGTTGAAGGGTTTTGGTTCCTTGGCGCGCTGCGTGTCACGTTCGGCGATGTGCACGCCCTTCACGCCAGCCTTTTTCATCAGCTTGGCCCAGCCCTGGCGGTCATCGGTCGCCGGTTCGGTGAAATCGAGCTTGAGTTCCGTCGCCAGATCGACAAGCGCTTTCTTGACGAACCACGACACCATGCCCGGATTGGCACCGCAGCACGAAACTGCTGTGGGGCCGCCGGGATTCTTGCGCTTTTCAGCCAAAAGGGTTTCGCGCAGCGCATAATTGGTGCGGGCGGCATTATCCACCTTGGCGTCGAAATAAAAGCCAAGCCAAGGTTCCACAACAGTATCGATATAAAGCGCGCCGTTCTGGCGGCTATAGCGCATCAGATCGACTGATCCGGTATCGACTGACAGATTGACGACAAAGGCCTGCCCTTCCGCACCTTTAAGGAACGGGTCCAGCACTTCTGCGTAATTGTCCTTGGTAATCGCCTGCTTGACGAAACGAATGCCCTTGTCGTCGAGGATCTTGCGGTTTTTCTCGCGCGGGTCGATCACGACCATCCGCGATTTGTCGAATTTGAAATGGCGTTCTATCAGCGGCAGGGTACCGCGCCCGATCGACCCAAAGCCGATCATGATTACGGGGCCGGTGATCTCGCTATAGACTTGCCATTTCGCTTTCGCCATTTTCTTCCTCTGTGTGAGCCGCAGAAATTGCGGCGTTTTGCTTTGTTACCGTTCGACGGCAGCTTTGAAACCGCAACGATAGCACAACTTCATACAAAGAAAGAAACGTCACACCCCTATGACATGCAGACGTGTTTAACGCATTTTAGGAATTGGGCTTTGAATCTACAGCTCAATCAGCTTCGCGCGGATCATGCCGCGCAGCGAATTGCCGACCAGAATATTGCGCGCGTTTTTGAGGTCATCGACGGACACTATCCCCTCCGCGACCACACTGTTGTTCAAAAGCTCGCGACGCAGAACGCCATCCAGCAGCCCGCAGGATAGGGCAGGCGTCACACAGGTCGCGCCGCCAATATCGAGGAAAATCGACGTGATGGTGCCTTCGCAGACCTCGTCGCGGTCATTGAGCAGGATAACCTCGTCCACTTCCGCGGAAGAATATTCCTCACGCGCGGCGATATAGGCCTGACGGCAGGTGGTTTTGTGTCGAAGCAGGGGATCGTCGTGTTTGAGCCGGGTGCGTGCAATCGCTATGCGCCATGTCGTTTGCTGTGGCAGCGGCTCATATTTATAGACCGCAACATTGGCAACGCCGTCCGGCGCCAGCGTGAGGCGCAATTTCAGGGCGCGATCGCCGGAGCCTGCGTTTTCGATCTGCTGGCGGATGGCGTCCATATTGCAGGAGAAACCAAGCGCACGCGCCGAATGTTCCAGTCGCGCCAGATGCAATTGCAGACGCAAAACCCCGGACAGGGGCTCCCACCGCATGGTTTCAATTAGCTGATACTCTGGTTCCGCACTGACGGTTTGTGCCCCGTCGCGAACCGTGCTTTCAGAAGGCATTCCTCATACTCCGCTTGCGCCGTGGAATCGAAAACCACGCCGCCCCCGACATTGAAGATTGCACGATTTTCGTCGAGAAGCGAGATCGTGCGGATGGCGACATTGAAGCGCATTCGTCCGCTTGGCTCAATCCAGCCGAGCGAACCGCAATAAATGTCACGTGGGTTGGGTTCCAGCTTGCGCAGGATTTGCATGGCGCTGATTTTCGGTGCGCCGGTAATCGAACCGCAGGGGAAAAGGGCTGCAAAGAGCGACCGCAGGGGAATATCGCTTTTCAGCCTTGCTCGTACCCGACTGATCATTTGGTGTACCGTCGGGTAAGTTTCAACCCGGAAAAGCTCCGGCACCTCCAGCGAGCCGACTTCGCTGATGAGCGAAATATCGTTGCGCAGCAGATCGACGATCATGCGGTTTTCCGCCTGATTCTTCGGATCGTTCATCAGGAAGGTGCGGTTTGCTTCATCTTCCTCGGGCGTTGCCCCACGCGGCATGGTGCCTTTCATAGGGTGGGTCTCGATCCACCCGTCCGCATCCAGCTCGAAGAAAAGCTCCGGTGAACGCGACAGGACAGTCGGGCCGCCGAGATCGCAATAGGTCGCGTAGCGTACCGGCTGCCGCGCGGCGAGCGCGTTGAACAGAACCAGCGGATCACCGCCCCATTCCGCATGAACCGGAAAGGTCAGATTGCCCTGATAGCAATCGCCCTCGCGCAAGTGCTGATGCAGCCGCTGAAACCGCGCTTCATATTCGGCTGGCGTCCATTCGGCGACGGGATCGCGCAGATAAGTCGCATTATCATTGCCGCGATGATGCAAATCGTCGTCCGATGGGCCGTCGAAGACGCCGAAGCACAGCAGAGGCGCCTTGCGCCCGTCTGGCAGGAGGGGCTTCAGCTTCGATTCAAGCAGATAGCCGGCCTCGTAGGAAAGATAGCCCGCCAGCCATTTTCCGTCCGCATGGGCGCGCTGCATCGCCTCCCATGCCGCATCGAATTCATCCGGCTCGTCGGCGCGGATGATGGTCGAAGGGGCCGCGAAAAGCACGTCGCGGCCCGCCTTGTCGTCCCGAAACAGGATCAGCGGTGTGTTACCCGTTCGGGTCACTGTCGCCTCAGTCTTCCATGGCTTCAAGTTCGTCGATGATGCCTTCGATCACCGACAAGCCCTTGCTCCAGAAGTTCGGGTTCGTTGCATCAAGACCGAACGGCGCCAGCAGTTCCGTGTGATGCTTGGTGCCGCCCGCTTTCAGCATGTCGAAATATTTCTGCTGAAAGCCCTTTTCGGAATTCTGGTAGACGGCATAGAGCGAGTTCACCAGACAATCGCCGAAAGCATAGGCATAGACGTAGAATGGCGAATGGATGAAGTGCGGAATATAGGTCCAGAAGGTTTCATAGCCCGGATTGAGCCGCACGGCATCGCCAAGGCTTTCGCGCTGCACATCCATCCAGATTTCGCCGATGCGCTCTGACGTCAATTCGCCTTCGCGGCGCTCGGTGTGTACGCGACGCTCGAACTGATAGAAGGCGATCTGGCGCACGACCGTATTGATCATGTCTTCGGCCTTCTGGGCCAGCATGGCCTTGCGTTCACGCTTGTCCTTCGTCCGCTCCAAAAGGGAGCGGAAGGTCAGCATTTCGCCAAAGACCGAGGCGGTTTCGGCGAGCGTCAGCGGGGTTGACGCCATCAGTGCGCCCTGACCGCCAGCCAGCACCTGATGCACGCCATGGCCAAGCTCATGGGCAAGTGTCATCACGTCCCGCGGCTTGCCCATATAGTTGAGCAGCACATAAGGATGCGCGGACGGTACGGTCGGATGCGCGAAAGCGCCCGGCGCCTTGCCGGGACGAACTGGCGCGTCGATCCAGTTCTTGTCGAAGAATTCCTTGGCAATCGCTGCCATTTCCGGCGCAAAATTGCCATAGGCCGAAAGCACGGTATCGCGCGCTTCATCCCACGAAATCAGCGCCTGTGGGGTTTCCGGCAGCGGCGCGTTGCGGTCCCAGTTTTCCAGCTTGTCGAGGCCGAGCCACTTGGCCTTCAGCGCATAATAGCGGTGCGAAAGGCGCGGATAGGCCTCTTCGACCGCCTTGGCCAGCGCATCCACAACCTCGCGCTCGACGCGGTTTGCGAGGTGGCGACTGTCGGCAATGTCCTCAAAACCGCGCCAGCGGTCGGAGATTTCCTTGTCCTTGGCCAGCGTGTTGGTGATTAGCGTAAACGTGCGCAGATTGGCCCCAAATGTCTTGGCCAGCGCTTCGGAAGCCTTTTTGCGGACCGCGCCATCGGCGTCCTGCAGCATGTTCAATGTCGGCTCGATGGCCAGTTCCTGGTCGTCGACCTCGAAGCGCAGGCCCGACATCGTCTCGTCGAACAGGCGGTTCCATGCGCCGAAACCGGTGATCGACTTTTCATGGAAAAGCTGTTCCAGCTTGTCATCCAGCTGATAGGGTTTGTCCTTGCGTAGATCGGTGAGCCACGGGCGATAATGGCCGATGGCCGCATTGGCATCCATCGCCTTGTCGAGAATTGCGTCCTCGATGCGGTTCAGTTCGAGACTGAAGAAGATGAGATGCGTGCTGGCATCGGTCAACTTCTGCTGCACGTCGCCAAAAAGCTTCATGCGCTTCGGATCGGTCGTGTCGCCGTAATAATAGAGCCCGGCATAGGAGGCGATACGCCCCAACAACTCGTCCAGCGCTTCGAATTCTTTGATCGCATCGGCAAAGTTGCCACCGTCTGCCTTGGCGGCTTCCGCGCCAAGCTTGCCCTTCCAGCGTTCTTCGAACGAGACCGAATCCTTCATGGCCTTTTCGATATCGGCCTTGAGCTGCGGGCTGTCCGGCGCTGGGTAAAGATCGGCCAGATTCCATTCCGGCAACTTGCCGAGATCGGTCTTTGCGGCAGCGGCGCTGTCACCGGACGGTGTCAGAACGGCCTGGTGAAGAAGTGCGTCGAACGAAACAGATTTTGAAAAGCGGGTCATATTGCATTCTCCTATTGGCCTTCTTCTCGCATGTCTTGTCGGACACGCCAAGAGGCACAATAAAGCGGTGTGGCCGGGGTTATGTAAGACACCAATAAAATGCCAGTAACTTCCGCGATTACTTTTTGTGCGCTTCAAGCAATGAGTGTTTTCTAGCCAAAAATTTTGTGAACCTAACGTCAGATACTGTTTTAAGGTCTTGCAATTGTTAGCGGTCTGGTTCCAAATAGCGCGCCTGGAGCGTAAAACTTTGTTCTATTTTTAAACTGTTTAATGTGTCCGGGCGCGGGAACTCCACAGGTTGAATAAAGCTTTTAATGGGCACGCGCATTCTCATAGCGGATGATGATCCGATTCACCGACGCAATATTGAAGCGATGGTCCAGCGCATGGGGTATCGCACGATCCTGGCCGACGGGGGCAGTGGTGCGCTTGGCTTCGTGACGCAGCGCAAGGATATTGCGCTGATCTTGCTCGACATGGCCATGCCGGACATGGACGGTCTCAGCGTCCTCGCCAAAATGCGTGATGCGGGCGTGACTATTCCGGTGATCGTGCTGGTCCAGGGCGAAGACCTGAATAGGGCCTTGCAGGCGGTGAAGCTTGGTGCGGTGGATTTCGTCACCACGCCGGTGGTGCCTGAGCGCGTTCAGCTTTCCATTTCCAACGCGCTCAAACTCGATGCGCTTGCCCATGAAGTGCGGCGCAACCGCTCGCTCAGAACGCATTTCCCGCTTTCCGACATCATTGCCAGAAGCCCGGATATGGAGCGGGCGATGGTCGCCGCAAGACGGGCGGCTGCGCTCGACGCGCCGCTTCTTCTGGACGGTGAACCGGGCAGCGGCAAGGAAACGCTGGCCCGCGCCATTTGCAGCGCTGGCGCGCGATGGCGCGAAACATTTATCACCGTCGATTGCCGCACGCTGACATCGGACAATGTGGAGCAGATCCTGTTCGGTGCGCCTGAAAAGCCACGCATGGGCGGTTCTGCGATCGCTGGGCCGGATGGCGTATTCGGCAAGCTGGCGAGTGCCGATGGCGGCACGCTCTATCTGGATGAGGTCGGCTTTCTGCCGCGCCATGCCCAGATGCGGCTCTATTCGGCCATGCAAACGGGACAGTTCGAGGCGGCGGGCATTCAATACCCTTTCAATGCGCGGGTCATGGCGTCCACGACGCAGCCGCTCAATGATCTGGTCCATATGGGCCGGTTCCATCCGGGACTTGGCCAATTGCTGGCGTCATTCACGCTGCCGGTTCCCGCCTTGCGCAACAGGCCGGAGGATATTCCGATCCTGCTGCATCAATTTACCATGCGCTTTGCAAGCGAAGAGCGGCGCGGTCATATCACTGGCATTGCGCCCCATGTGCTGGAACGGCTGCGGGTCTATGATTGGCCTGGCAATGTGCGCGAACTGAAGAATGCGGTGTTTCGGGCCGTCTTGCTGTGTGAAACCCGCGAGCTGACCATGGCCGATTTCGCCGAGCTGATGGGCAATGCTGAGGGCTGGACGGGTGCATCCCACGCGGGCCCCAGGGTGCTGACGCATGCCGGTGGCGTATCCGCCATCGCAACCCCCGGTGTTATCAGCGGCATGAATGCCGAAGGCGAAGTGCGAACGCTTGCTGCTGCTGAAGAAGAGATGATCCGCTTCGCACTGGCGCATTACGATGGGCAAATCAGTGAAGTTGCACGTCGTTTGGGGATCGGAAGAACCACGCTTTACCGCAAGCTCAAGGAATATGGCATTGATGTGACCTCCATATCCGGCAAGGGATTCGATGACGGCCATGATGGGGTTAATGCACCTTTCAGGCGTACTGCAGGATAGTAAAATCAGCTTAACTTATTGAATTTTATAAACTTCTAATCCTCTCTCTTTTGAGGTCAGGTCGACTGTTGCCGATTAAAGACTGTTAATAATTTTTTTACCATAGCGAAAATAGATGCGCTCCTGTGTCTTTTTTGCCATGGTGTCTCCGCATTTGTTGTTCACTAAGCGTCCATTAACCATTAAATCCGACAATTGGATCTATGGCGGAACGAAGCGGATTTCGTGCGGCGCTCAGAAAAGGTCACTTGGAAAGAGAGCTGCGGACGAGACCAATTGCAACTGTCGTGACTGACAGTTGCCGCGAGTTTCGAACTTGTAGCCTCTGGGGGCGGACAAAACGGTAAGGCGATACGATTCGATGAACAGCATATCGACTATGAAAGCGCGTTTCGCGAATGTCTGGAATAAAACCCGGATTGGTGCGAAGGCGCGTCTGTCTCTCTCGTTTTCCCTTGTTGCGGCGGCAATTGCCCTGATGGGTAGCCCAACGCAGGCTTCGGCTGAAACCCGTTCCCTCAAGCTTTATTACGTCCATACCGGCGAAAAGGCGGAAATCGTCTTCAAGAAGAACGGCCGCTACGTGCCCGAAGGTCTGAAGCGCCTGAACGTCTTCCTGCGTGATTGGCGTCGCAATGAGCCGACCAAGATGGACCCGCGCCTGTTCGATCTGGTCTGGCAGGTCTATCAGTCCACCGGCTCGCGCGAATATATCAATGTCGTATCGGCCTATCGCTCTCCAGCGACCAACGCCATGCTGCGTTCCAGCACGCGCGGCGTCGCCAAGAAGAGCCAGCATATGCTTGGCCGCGCCATGGATTATTACATTCCGGGCGTCAATCTGGCTAAGCTGCGCGGCATCGGCATGCGCTACCAGATCGGCGGCGTCGGCTATTATCCACGCTCCGGCTCGCCTTTCGTGCACATGGATGTCGGCAATGTCCGCTCCTGGCCGCGCATGAGCCGTCGCGAATTGCTGGCCTTGTTCCCGGATGGCAAGACCGCTCACCTCCCTGCAGATGGCAAGCCGTTGCCGGGCTATGAGCAGGCTCTGGCCATGATCGAGAAGCGCAAGGCCGGCGGTGGTGGTGACATCATGGTCGCCAGCAATTCCACGTCGACACGCAAGAGTAAGACGCTGTTTGGCGCGCTCTTTGGCGGCGGCGCTGACGAAGAAGAAGATAATGGCGATGTCGCCGCTCCGGCGACGGCGCGTCCGGCCCGCGCGACGGCTCCGGCCAAGCAGGCTCCAGCCGCTGCGCCGGAAGAAGAAGCCCCAACCCAGCCGACCGAAACGATGGTGGCTGCATTGCCGCCACGTGCAGCGCCGGTTCCGATGCAAGCTCCGCGTCCTGAAGCTGGTTTGAACCCGCAATCTCTCGAAGCTCAGGCGCAGACCGGCAATGTTGCCGATCAGGGCGCTGCTGTTGTGGCGATGAATGTGCCGATCCCGGCGCGCAAGCCTGAAATGGCGCCGCAGGATGCCGTGGCGCTTGCCGCCGCCAATCCCGATGCCACGCAGGTGGCCGATGCTTCGCCGCTCATGAACGGTTTCGTGCCGATCCCATCAGCGCGTCCGCAGCTTGAAGGTGACGATGCACAGGCACAGCTTGTGGCCTCGGTCATCCCGTCGCAGCGTCCGGAACGCCCGGGCGAACAGCCTGCCGCTTCCGGTCAGGATGCCATAGCTGCTCTGGTCAGCAATCATGAGAACGATGCCGTGGCCGCCGCCGGTGCTGGTTCTTCGCCAACGAATCCTGGTGAGGTGGGCGCTTTGCCGCTTCCGAAGCAGGCTCCGCGCGTCGAGGCTGATACCCAGCTCGCAATGCTGTCCAAAAAGGATGAGATCGGCGAACTGATCGCGCCGCCGAGCGACGATTACGACTCCGAGCCGGTCGCCAAGGTGGAGTTGAAGCCAGCTCCGGTTCAGACAGCATCTCTGGCACCAGTCGCAGCGCCGGTTGAACCTGCCGTCGCTCGTGCAAAGCAGCCGGTCGCGGTTGGCAAAGCGGTCGATACCGGTGTTCGCACCACTGCCAAGGGTGCGCGTCGTGTTGCCAAGGCGTCTTCGGCAAAGCCGCGTGTCGTGGTTCAGCCGGCAGCGGTGCATAATGCGGAAATGGCGATGTCGTCGGAATCCATGGCGCAGAAGGCTCCGGTCACCAACCCGGTTCTGCGTAACGATGCGCTGCGTACCGCTCCGGCAATGGTCTACACGGCTGGCTTCCAGCAGGGCGACCTGCCAAGCGAACGCGCCAACAAGTTCAGCGGCAATGCGGTGACCTTCCTGACGGTCGCAAAATTCACCGCAACCAACTGATCAACGATAACAGATCAAATAAAAGGGGCCGCGAAGGCCCCTTTTTTTAGAGCGCATCCCGAAAAGTGTGAAACGGTTTTCGGAAAAGATGCGCGTGAAACAAAGAATTAGAGCGCCGATTTGATCCAATCAGATCGAAACGCGCTCTAATGGTCAATTTTGAGGCTCAGTCTTTCAGGCGCGCAGCATCGCTTGCAAGCGCGGTGATGGCGTCCCAGTCGCCCGCTTCCACGAGCTCCTTCGGTGCAACCCACGATCCGCCGACACAAACAACGTTCGGCAGCGAGAGATAGGTTTTCGCATTGGCAAGGCTGATGCCGCCCGTTGGGCAGAAGGAGGTTCCGGCCAGCGGTGAGGAGAGCGCTTTCAGGAAAGGCGCGCCGCCTGCCTGTTCGGCGGGGAAGAATTTCAGATGCGTGTAGCCTTCCTCGCGCAGCGTCAGCATTTCGCTCGGCGTGATGGCGGCAGGCAGAAGCGGAACATCGCTATCATTGGCGGCGTCGATGATCTGCCTCGTCGCGCCGGGGCTGACGATAAAGCGCGAACCGGCCTTTGCCGCCTGCTCATATTGCTTTGCGTTGAGGATCGTCCCGGCACCCACGATGGCTTCCGGCACTTCATCCGCCACAGCGCGAATGGCTTCCAGAGCCGCAGCCGTGCGCAGGGTGATCTCGATGGCGGGCAGACCGCCCTTGGCCAGTGCGCGCGCCAGCGGTACGGCATGTTCAACCTTGTCGATCAGCAGCACCGGGATAACCGGCTGGCCTTTCATGACAGGTACGAGAAGATCGGTTTTCTGGGGCATCGGCTCGCTCGGCTGTTAGAGTATTTCGGCATATTCTGCGGAATGTGCAACGATTCCGCAAAAATGGACATGCATGGAATTCGATAAATCGATTTAAATATATGAGGCTCACTTGTCCACAGCCGGGACAAGTTGTTTTCACGCTGCAGTCTGCAAAGTGCCCAGCTGTTTCTGCCAGCGCTGATAGGCAGCGGCCATGCGCGTATCGTAATTGTTACGGGCGAAGGAAGGGCCATTATAGCGTTTAGCGAAGCCGCGCCAGTCGCAGGCGCGCATGACGTCTACGAGACCCGCCTTTTCGATGAAGCGCAGCATCAACCGCGCCTGACCGGCAACCGATCCGCGTGCCTCAGCCACCAGCGCATCGACCGAAGCAAAGCCCAGCCATTCCCAATGCGCGCCCATCACCTGACCTAATCCCCAGGACGTGGATTCCAGCGCGGCCTTCTTGTCGAGACCCATGGCGCGTTCCAGCAGAACCCAGCGATCGCGTTGCGATTTCGGATTGGCAATCTTGCCAGCTTCCGGTGCGGACAGGCCATTCTTGCGGGCATAGTCGCGAATACGCCCGGAAAGTCTGCGGTCGAAATAGTGCCCTTCAAAGCGGATGGCGGGTTCCTTGTGTCCATCCACATCGTAAAGCGCGCGACCGCAGCTTTCCACTTCCGCAACCGCCAGCAACGCTGCCGGTTCGATTTGCGCCTGTTTCGCCATGGCAGTCATCGCGTCTATGGTTTGTTTGTCAAACATGCATTTCTCCTCTTCGACGGTGGTCTTCGAGGGGATTTTCGCCGCATCTGGAGGGCATGAGGATAAAGTAGTCTTGAATTATCGGTGCTCGGGGATTAGTTGCGGGGTAGATTTTCAAAGAAGACACAAACGATGAGCAATTTGCCCTTTACCGTCGCCGCCCTTTATTGCTTTGCGCCATTGCCGCAATATGAAAGCCTGCGTGAACCGCTGGCTCAGCTTTGCTGCGGAAATGGCATCAAGGGAACGCTGCTTCTGGCTGCCGAAGGCATCAACGGTACGGTGGCCGGCACAGCCGAGGCGATTGAAAAGCTCGTCCAGCATATCACTGCCATTCCGGGGCTCAGCCAGCCCGAACTGAAATATTCCCATGCCAGCGAAATGCCTTTTCATCGCATGAAGGTGCGGTTGAAGCGGGAAATCGTTACCATGGGCGTCGATGGCATCGATCCTTTGAAAAGCGTCGGCACCTATATCGCGCCGCAGGACTGGAATGCCCTGATTGCCGACGAAAACACGGTCGTTGTCGATACGCGCAACGATTATGAATATGCGATCGGCACGTTCGAAGGCGCTCTCGACCCGCAGACCAAGACCTTCCGCGAGTTTCCGGGATGGGTGGAGCAGAACCGCGACAAGCTGGAAGGCAAGAAGATCGCCATGTTCTGCACCGGCGGCATTCGCTGCGAAAAGGCGACGGCCTTTGTGAAGGGCCTCGGCTTTGACGATGTCTTCCATCTGAAGGGCGGAATTCTCAAATATCTCGAAGAAGTCCCACAGGAAAAAAGCATGTGGAACGGCGAGTGCTTTGTTTTTGACGAACGCGTTGCCGTTGGCCATGGCCTGATCGAAAGTGACGTGGAGCTTTGCCGCGCCTGCCGTCGTCCGATCACGCCGGAAGACAAGCTCTCGAAGTTTTTCGAGGAAGGCATTTCCTGCGCCGGTTGCTACGACGAGCGCACGCCGGAAGACCGCGCCCGTTTTGCCGAGCGCCAGAAGCAGATCGGGCTTGCCAAAGCACGTGGACAGCGCAAGCATATCGGCAGTTGAACGGTCTTAAGGGCTAGCCAAATAATTTGCACTGCATTAAGGTTGCTCCGATTTCGGAACGATCTGAATTCGCTACGGAATTTTGGGCGGCTTTTGCATGGACGCCCGTGTGAGCCAAGGGTCTGACGGCATCCGGGTCGCGTTTGCCTCCATCACACCCATCATCGCAAGGAAAAGCACGCCGGTTCGTTCCGGCGGATGATGGTGTTTGTCCGTTCAAGCGGGCAATATGGAGGGTAGTCATGAAAAAACTTATAGCCGCATTTCTCATCACAGTTGCTGCTGGCACCCCCTTGGTTGCGCATGCCGCCGAAAAGGTGACGGTGTTTGCCGCTGCGAGCATGAAGGATGTGATCGAAGAAGCCGCCAGGCAGATCAAGGACAAGGACGGCACGGAAGTGGTCGCTTCCTTTGCGTCTTCGTCAGTACTGGCGAAGCAGATCGAACAGGGCGCACCGGCACAGATTTTCATTTCCGCCGATCTCGACTGGATGGACTATGTCGAGAAGGCCGGTGCCATCGACAAGGCGTCGCGCAAGGTGATCGCGGGCAATGCGCTGGTGATCGCCACGCAGAAGGACACGGCCAAAGCCGATGCCGGAGAACTGTTGAGCGCTGGCAGATTCTCTATGGGCGATCCATCCAACGTACCTGCCGGTAAATACGGCAAGGCCGCGCTGGAAAAGCTCGATATCTGGAAAGACGTCGGAAAAAATGCCGTGTTCGCCGAGAATGTGCGCGTGGCCCTGCAATATGTCAGTCGTGGCGAAGTGAAGGCTGCCATCGTCTATGCGTCCGACCGCGCTGCCGCGCCGGATCTGGTAGAAGCCTACCGGTTCCCGGCAACTAGCCATGCGCCGATTGTCTATCCGGCTGCGCTGATTGAAAAGAATGAAAACGATGCCGCCAAGGCCTTCCTTGCCTTCCTTGAAAGCGATGCCGGTCAGGCGATCATCAAGGACAAGGGCTTTGTCGGCGCTGCGGAGGCGGTTAAGTGATGATGGACGCTGGCGTCTGGCCGATAGTGCTGCTGTCACTGCGGGTTGCCGGAAGTGCCATCATCGTCGCTCTGCCAGTCGCGTTCCTTGTCGCATGGCTTCTTGCCCGGTTCGATTTTCCGGGCAAGTCTCTGGCGCAGGCGCTTGTGACCATGCCGCTGGTTTTGCCGCCGGTGGTCACGGGCTATCTGCTGTTGATCCTGTTCGGTGCGCGAGGGGCGCTTGGCGCGCCCTTGCAGGAATGGTTCGGCCTGTCCTTTTCCTTTCGCTGGACGGGTGCCGCTCTTGCCGCCGGTATCATGGCGTTCCCGCTGCTCGTCCGTCCGATCCGTCTGTCGATCGAAGGGCTGGATCGCGGGCTGGAGGAAGCGGCGCGCACATTGGGCGCCAGCAGGCTTGTAGCCTTCTTCACCGTGATTCTGCCGCCGCTTCTCCCCGGCGTTCTCGCCGGTGCCGTGCTTGGCTTTGCCAAGGCGCTCGGCGAATTCGGCGCGACCATCACATTCGTTTCCAATATTCCCGGCGAGACGCAAACCCTCTCGCTTGCGATTTATGCTTTGATGCAGACGCCATCCGGCGATGCTGAAGCCGTCCGGTTGATTGCCATATCGGCTGGAATTTCCATCATAGCTGTCGTGCTGTCCGAATGGTTGCAGCGCAGGCTGGCCGGAGACGCCAAATGAGCGGGCTCGTTGTTTCCATCAAGGGCCGCAATGGCCAATTCGCCGTCGAAGCCGATTTTGCAGCGGGCGGCGGGGTGACCGCGCTATTTGGCCATTCGGGGGCGGGCAAAACCACGCTTTTGAAGATGATTGCCGGAACGTTGCGCCCGGAAAGCGGGCGTATTGCCGTCGGCGATTTTGCGCTGTTCGACGCGGATAAGGGCATTGATCTGCCGCCGGAAAAACGGCGCATCGGCTATGTCTTTCAGGAGGCGCGCCTCTTTCCGCATATGAGCGTCAAGCGCAACCTGACCTATGCGCGCTGGGCAGGGCAACGACAGGCCACGCGCAACTTCGACGAGGTGGTGGCGCTTCTCGGCATCGAACAGCTTCTCGACCGCCACCCATCGACGCTATCGGGCGGCGAACGCCAGCGTGTCGCCATTGGCCGGGCGCTTTTGTCCGATCCGGCGCTATTGCTGCTCGACGAACCGCTTTCCTCGCTCGATCATGCGCGCCGACAGGAAATATTGCCCTTTATCGAACGGCTGCGTGACGAAAGCCATGTGCCGATTGTTTATGTCAGCCACGAGATCGATGAAGTAGCGCGGCTTGCCGATGAGATCGTGCTGCTTTCCGGCGGCATGGTGACGGCAAGCGGCGAGGCCGCTTCAATATTTCCGCTGATCGATGAAGGCGATGGAGCAGGCGTGCTTCTGGAAGGCACGGTCGCGTCCTATGACGAAAGCTACAAGCTCGCGGAAATCGACCTTGGCGGGGCTTCTTTCCAGTTGACGGATACGGGGCTGAAACAGGGTATGCATGTGCGCTTGCGCGTGCGGGCGCGCGACGTTTCGCTGGCGCGAACGCCACCGGATGCGATCAGCATTCGCAATGTGCTGCCGGTCATCATCACAGGTATTGAGGCAGGCGAGGGGCCAAATGCGCAGGTCTTCCTTGATTTTCAGGGACGGCATCTCGAAGCGCGTCTGACGCGCCGCTCGGTGGACGATCTCGGCTTGCGGGCAGGCGACCGCATGGTTGCGCTGGTCAAGGCCGTTTCGGTCGAGCGCGCCGCCATTCGGGAAAAATGAAACGGCTACAATAATCTGGTTTGCGTGGCGCCGCTTTTATGCTCCTGTCATGCGGACTGGGAGAACAATATGACTGATTTGCAGAACTGGACGCCACGCCCGAAACCTGAACGCAAAGTGCTGGAAGGCCGCTATGTCCGCCTTGAACCGCTCGACCCGCAAAAGCATGGCGACGAGCTTTTTGCTGCGTCGTCGGTGACTGACGCTGACCAGCGTTTTACCTGGCTGTTCGAATTTCCGCCCGCAACCCGCGCAGAGTTCGAGCCTTGGCTGGACAAAGTGTCGAAAAGCGAGGACCCGCTGTTCTTCGCCGTCATCGACAAGGCCAGCGGCAAGGTAGCCGGTCGCCAGACCCTGATGCGCATCGATCCCGCGCATGGCGTGATCGAGATCGGCAATATCTATTGGGGGCCGCTGATTTCGCGCAAGCCTGCGGCAACGGAAGCGCAGTTTCTGTTCATGCAATATATTTTCGACGAGCTTGGCTATCGTCGTTATGAATGGAAGTGCAACAATGACAATGCGCCTTCCAAACGTGCGGCAGAGCGTTTCGGTTTCACGTTCGAGGGCATTTTCCGCCAGCATATGGTGGCCAAGGGCAAGAACCGCGACACCGCCTGGTATTCGATCATCGACAGCGAATGGCCAGCACTGAAGAAAGCCTATCAGGCATGGCTTGCACCGGAAAACTTTGATAGTGACGGCCAGCAGATAAAGAGGTTTGAGGAGTTCCGCAATCTTGGCTGAACCGCAGAAAAGCCATCCGGCCATTGCCGCCGCCGTCATCCTGATCGGCTTCGGTGTGCTCGCTTATTTTGTGCCGAGCATCATGCTGGCATTGGGCGCGCGCTCGCATGTTGCCGCAGCGATCTTCGCAGTGGTTTTCGTGCTGGGTTTCTTCGTCATTTTCTGGCTGCGTGCGCGCAGTCAGAAAAAGGAGCGATAATACGACTGACGGAAAGGCGGACAAAGCTAATCAACGGCTGGATTTGTGAATGCTCGCAAAGATATTGGCAGCGAGATAGCTTTCATCGAAACTGCAAATCTGCATGAGCGCCGTCCGGTTGAGGAACTTCACCTCATTGTTCCGGAAGGTCAGCAGATTATCCTCGCGCAGTTCCCTCAGCATCCGATTGGTGTGGATCGGCGTGAGGCCAAGCGCATCGGCCAGCTCGCTCTGGGTGATGGGGCAATAAAAGCCGTTTTCATCACCGGTGCCATTGGCCCGCGCACGATAGCCAAGTTCAAGAAGAAGATGCGCAACGCGCGAGACCGAAGCGCGCCGTCCCAGACTGATAAGATGTTCCAGCAGGATGGTGCGCTGACGCGCCGTCATTTCCATGAAGGCCATGGCCAGTCGCGCCGATTTCAGCATGTTTTCGACCAATGTATCGAGATTGATTTCCAATACCGAGATATCGGTGATGGAAAACAGCGTATAATAATTGAAGCCCAATCCCGTACGGAAACCTAACAGGTCGCCCTTCATCGGAAAGTCGAGAATCTGCCTGTCGCCATTGGGCAGATCGCGATAGATGCAGCACCAGCCGCTATTAATAATGAGCACCGAATTCGTCCAGTCCCCCTGTCTGGATATGATGGTATGCGGTGAATAGTGTCTGGTCGAAACCGGCATCGATCGCAAGACATTGAGGTCATTGGCCTCGAAGGTCGCATCGATGGGTGGTTTCTTGAGAAGATTGAGCAGCGTGTTGTCGTCGTTATTCAGCCCCATCGGTGTTGCCCGGTGCGTGGTTTGGATATCAGGATGATTGCCCGGTTCATCCTGCACGAAAAGCAGCATATTCGGTGACCAAGCTTCCGTGAGGGGCACTAATTTGGCAAGGGGGCATTTTCTACCACTAATTGGGTAGAATAACGGATACACTCTAAACCATATTTCTATTCGCCCGTTAATCTAGGTTAATGACAGCCTAGGGGAGTTCGGCAATAATTTAGGAAAATAAGATATATAAAAGAACTTAGGGCGACTGAATACAATCATAAAATAGAACATGATGTAATCCCTGTGTTTAATGAAGGTTAAGCATGGAAGAGGGTTGCGTTCTTAAAAGATTCAGAGGGCGTTAAAATGAATATTTCTGCACAGTTCAAAGATAAGGAAGAGAGCCTCAACTCTCGCAACATGTATGCGAGCCGCGTTGCTGATCAGCGTGACTATACCAAGGAACGGGAACAGTCTCTGGTTGTCATCATAGACAGCCGCGCGTTGGATCGTGAGTGTCTGGCGCATGGACTCACTAATAATTGCGCCGACATGGCTATTGCAACCTTCAGTTCTTTCGAGCAGTGGCAACATCAGCGCCGCAGCCGGACCGCGTCCGCCGTTCTCTTCAATGTGGGTGGGCAGAAAGTATCCGACCCGGCGGTCGGCAATTATCTGAAATCTCTGGTCGCCGAATGCGCGCCTGCGCCGGTAATCATCCTTGCCGACAAGGAAGAAATATCGCAGGTCGTCCGCGCGCTTGAGCATGGCGTGAAGGGTTATATCCCGACGTCGGTCAACCTCAATGTCTGTATCGAGGCGCTACGGCTCGCCATGGCGGGCGGAACCTTCGTTCCAGCGAGCAGTGTTTTGGCGTTGCGCCATGCAACAGAAACGGGTGCGCAGCGTATTCAGCCCTTGGGCGGCATGTTCACACAGCGGCAGGCCGAGGTGGTTAATGCGTTGCGCCGCGGCAAGGCCAACAAGATCATCGCCTATGAGCTGAAACTGCGGGAAAGCACGGTGAAAGTGCATATTCGCAATATCATGAAGAAGCTCAAGGTCACCAACCGCACGGAAGTCGCCTGTATCATTAATGAGCTTTTCCCTTCGGAAACCTCATTTTCCGAACTGTAGGCAACGTTAAGTCCTAGCTGATCTTCCCGTGAAGGAGCACTGTTGTGATAATCTCCGACGTTTCGTCAGGAAGCGCGCGGCAGCCGGTTGCCGACCTTCTGGATACTGTCAGACGCAGAAAACTGATGCTGACTGTACCCGTTCTGGTGGGGATAGGGGCTGGTTGCCTTGGCTATATGAATGCCCCCGTCTCCTATGTTTCGGAGGCGGTGGTTGTTCTGGACATGCGGCGCTTGCAAGCGCTTCCAAGCGAAAGCGCCATCACACCGCTGCCGCAGGATAGCCCGGTTTTGCGCTCGGAGCTTGATATCATCAATTCGCGGATGATGGCGCGCAAGGTGATCGACATTCTGCAGGCGGATGGCGTCACGGTGCCGCCAGCGGCCACGCCGAATAGCGATGCGACCGCGCGCGAGCGCGATCAGATCGATCTCCTGCTTTCGCGGTTGCAGGTTACGAATGACGGTCGCTCCTACACGATTTTCATATCCTATCGAGCATCCGATCCGGTCTATGCGGCAAAGGTCGCCAATGCGTTTGCGAATGCCTATCTCGACCATCAGGTCGATGTCCAGCAATCGGCGGCCAAGCGCGTCAGTGAGTGGTTGGGCGAAAAGCTCGTCACATTGCGCAACGATCTGGAAACCGCCGAACGGGCGGCTGAAAATTTCCGACAGAAATCCGGTCTGGCGGGCGATCAGGGACAGATGACCTTTCAGGCACAGCGCGTTGCGGCTTTGAATACGGAGATTGTCGCGGCAACTGGGGCCGTCTCGTCCGCAGAAGCCCGCTTGCAAACCGCGCAGGCGCTGAAAGGCAGCAGCGATGCGCCAGCGCTTGCAGAAGTTCTGGCCTCACCAGCGATCCAGCAATTGCGTAATGAAGAGGCGCGTGTTGAGCGCCAGCTCGGGGAGTTGCAATCGAACGGCGCTTTGAAAAGCGCAGAGATTCCTGTCTTGACGGCAGAGCGCGACGCCCTGCGACAGCAGATTGCCGGGCAGGTCGATCAGATCGTGCAGAGCCTTGGTAATGAAATCCAGATCGCCCGGCAAAGGCGGTCCAGTCTGGAACAGGCGTTGAAGGCCGCTGAAGCGGATCTTGCCAGCGCCAATCAGGCGCAGGTGACGGCAGCGCAGCTCGACCGCGAAGCCAATGCCAGTCGCGTTGTCTATGAAAGTTATCTGACGCGGTACAAACAGCTGATCGAGCAGGACGGTATCGCTTCGGCAGAAGCGCAGCTTATTTCCAGCGCTGAACCCGCCATGGCCAAGGCCAGCCCGAAACTGATCAACTGGCTGCTGCTCGGCATCGGCTTGGGCGGGCTTTTTGCTGTTGCCGGTACGATGCTGAAGGAAACCTTCGACCGGATCAGACCCGCGCAGACTTCATCGCTGGCCTTGCCGGGTATTCCGGCGGCAACCCTGCTGCCCAATACACCGCGCCTGACCGTACCTTTGCTGATCAATGGCGGGCTGGACCCGGCCAGCGCCTTCGGTCGTGCGATCAAGTCGGTGCATGATCGTCTGCGCGTTTTGACGCGGGGACGCGATTCACTTGCCTTGTCGGTGATTTCCCTGTCCGAAGCTGATGGTAAAACTCTGGTCATCACCGCGCTCGCACAACAATTTGCCGCGAGCGGTGTATCGATAGCGGTGATCGATGCGACCAACGGCCAGTCTGGTCTTTGCGCGGCTTTCGGGTTGCCTATCGGTGATTTGCAGCCACCGGCTACGGCCAAAAAGCTGAGTGGCGCGGCATTGATCCACGATCATGGCTCCGGTATCGATATCATCAGACCGCACCGTCCATCGCCGGAAGGCGACTGGCTGGGAGGGCTGATCGGGCAGCTGCGCGCCGATCACAAGATTATTCTGGTGGATCTGCCGCCCTTCAAGGAAGACAAGCGGTCCGTTTTGATGTCGCGCGCCACGGATACGGCGCTGCTCGTGGTCAGCGATGACCGGCGCGATTCCAGCGCAACCAATGCGCTGGTGCAGACGCTGGCATCGTTTGGGCGTAAGCCCGCGCTCGCGGTCGTCAGTCAAGCCCCGGCTATCTATGCCGGGCGGGTGACAAGCACACTGGCGACGGGTCGCGCCCTGCTGGCCGGGCTCTTCAAACGCCGCCGCCAGCCCGCGCCGGACTCGGCCCAAAGGCAGGTATAGGAGAGGGGCTATGCCGAAGATCACATATAGGCGTCGTATCGCTCGCCATTTATACGCATCGGTATTTTCCGCGATGCTCTTGCTCGGTGCGGGCAGCATGGCGCTGGCCGAGGGGCAGATTTACCGCGTCGGAGCCAATGATGTGCTGCAAGTTACCGTTTATGGACAGCCTTCCCTGACTGGACTTTATCCGGTTGATGTCGATGGCAATATTGGTTACCCGGTCGTCGGCAACATTTCCGTGCGGGGACTGACGACGATTGAAATCAGTGAGCGGATCGCCGCATCCCTGTCGCAGCATATTCCGGGCCTGACGGTGACGGCGACAATCAACCAATATGCGCCGGTCTTTGTCGTTGGTGATGTTAAAACGCCCGGCAAATATGAGTACAGGCCGGGTATGGTCGCGCTGGAACTGATGGCGCTCGGCGGCGGCGCGGGCAAGGGCGAGGCGCCCGCCGTGACCGCCGGTATGCAGCTGATCGCCGCCCAGCAGGAATATGCCGATCTGCAATTGCAGATTTCGGCCCAGACTATCCGCCGGGCGCGTCTGCAAGCGGAATTGCAGGGAGGCGAATTCGACTATACGCCGTCGCAGCAGTCGAACGTGTCGAAAGACGATCAAGGGCTGGTGCAGCACATGCTGGAGGGCGAGCGCACACTGTTCGATGTGCGCCGCAACAATATGAAAGCCGAACGGCAGGCGTTGGAAGCGCAGGTCGCAAGCTATGGCGACGAAATCCGCACCTTGCAGGAAAGCATCAAGCTGCATGATACCGAAATCCAGCTATTGCAGGAAAATGTCGATTCCAGCCGGTCTCTGGTCGACCGCGGCCTCGCAGCCAAATCGAATTTGCGTGATCAGGAACGCGATCTTTCGGCTACGCGGCGTAATGCGCTGGAGCTGGCGTCATTTCTGGCGCGGGCGCGGCAAAACCAGCTCGCCGTGCAGCAGCGCATCGCCAATCTGGAAGAAGTCCGGCGCAGCGATGCGGCAACCAGCTTGCAGGAAGTCGATCTCAATCTGGCGCGGATGGAGCGGCGCAGCGGCGCGCAAATCCAAACCATGGCGGAAATCGCCAAGTCTTCCGGCAATATTTCGTCAGCCGATATGCGCAAGAAACTGATCTTCACGATCAGCCGCAACGTGAACGGTGCGTTTCAGGATATCGTCGGCAACGAGCGGACGGAAATCAAACCGGGCGATATTCTGCGTATCGAACTCGATATGAGCAAAATCAACACGTCGCCGTCGTAAGTCAGTTCACGTCTGGAACCCTCGTGCTTCGAGACGGCGCTGCGCGCCTCCTCAGCATTTGGCGATCATGGAGGAAATGGTTCCTCTATGCCGCGACCGCTTCAGCGTTTGCTTCCACCCAGGCGGAATAGACGGCGCGTAGGCCGTCTTCGAGGCTGATACGCGGCTTCCAGCCGAGTGCGGCCATGCGGGATGTATCGAGGAACTTGCGCGGGGTGCCATCCGGCTTGCTCAGATCATGCTCGAACCGGCCCTCATAGCCCACGACACGGGCAATCAGCAGCGCCAGATCCCTGATGGATATTTCCTCTCCGGAGCCAATATTGACCGGCTCGAACCCATCGTGAAACTGCAAGAGATGGAGGCAGGCGTCGGCCAGATCATCAACATGCAGGAACTCACGCAGCGGCGTACCGCTGCCCCACAATCTCACCTGTTCGACGCCCATGATCTTGGCTTCATGGATTCGGCGCAGCAGCGCTGGCAGCACATGCGAAGTCTTCGGATCGAAATTGTCATTCGGGCCGTAGAGATTGGTCGGCATCGCCGTGATGAAACGGTCACCAAACTGGCGCGCGCAGGCTTCGGCATATTTCAATCCGGCAATCTTGGCGATGGCATAGGCCTCATTGGTCGCTTCAAGCGGCCCGGTCATCAGGGCGTCTTCGGTCAGCGGCTGCGCTGCGTCGCGTGGATAGATGCAACTGGAGCCGAGCCAGAGCAGGCGTTCAACGCCAGTCTGGTGCGCCGCGTGGATAACATTCATGCCGATGGCGAGATTGTCATAGAGAAAATCGGCGGGTGACTGCGCATTGGCGAGAATGCCGCCGACACGGGCTGCGGCGATGATGATAACGTCTGGCCTGCGACCCGTGATGAAGTTTTCCGTCGGTCCCTGACGCGTCAGGTCCAGCGCGCTATGCGCGGCGGTGATGATGTCGCAATCCGTGCCGTGCAAACGGCGCAGGATGGCTGAACCGACCATGCCGGTGTGACCCGCAACAAAGACCTTTTTGCCGGCCAGTGAATAGACCGGTTCCGTGGTTACGTCATTGTCCATAGAAGTCATTGCGCCCAGCCTCCCGCATGATATTGCGCAAATCCCAATCCACCATTTCGGCAACAAGGCTGTCGAAGCCGGTCGTGTGCTGCCAGCCAAGGCGGCTATGGGCTTTCGATGCGTCGCCTAGCAGGAAATCCACCTCATTCGGGCGGAAATAACGCGGGTCGATCTCGATCAGACAATTGCCGGTCTTCCGGTCGATGCCGATTTCCTCCACGCCATCGCCCTTCCATTCGATCTGCTTGTCGACAGCCTTGAAGGCATGTTCGACAAATTCGCGCACCGTATGGGTCTCGCCGGTGGCGAGCACATAATCATCCGGGGTCTCTTCCTGCAGGATGCGCCACATACCGTCCACGTAATCGCGGGCGTGGCCCCAGTCGCGGCGGGCGTTCAAGTTGCCGAGCCGGAGCTTGTCCTGCAAACCGCGCTCGATGGCCGCGACGGCGCGGGTGATCTTGCGGGTGACGAAGGTTTCGCCGCGCAGCGGGCTTTCATGATTGAACAGAATGCCGTTCGAGGCGTGGAAACCATAGGCCTCGCGATAATTCACCGTAGTCCAATAGGCATAGAGCTTCGCCGTCGCATAAGGGCTCTGCGGCGTGAAGGGCGTATGCTCGTTCTGCGCATTTGGCGAGGAATTGCCGAAAAGTTCGGAAGTTGAAGCCTGATAGAAACGGCAGGTTTTGCCGAGGCCGAGAATCCGTATGGATTCAAGCAGGCGGAGCGTGCCGAGTGCGTCCGTATTGGCGGTATATTCCGGTGTCTCGAAACTCACCTGCACATGGCTTTGCGCGCCGAGATTGTAGATCTCGTCGGGGCGTACTTCCTGAATGACGCGGCACAGATTGGTGGCATCGGTCAGGTCGCCGAAATGCAGGCGAAAACGTACGTCCTCATCATGCGGGTCCTGATAAAGATGGTCGATACGCGCGGTGTTAAACGAGGACGAACGCCGCTTGAGACCGTGAACGTGATAGCCCTTCTTGAGCAGAAGCTCACTCAGATAGGCGCCATCCTGGCCGGTGACGCCGATGATGAGTGCGATTTTCTCACGCTGATTGTCATGCAAGCTATCGTGCAATCTATCATTCAAGGGACTGCCCTCCGTCCAGAATATCCATGAGAGCATGTTTACCGATTTCGTGTCGCGGCAGAACGGCTCCAAAACGGCAAGAACGGCTGCGCCGAACCCTCTTCGGGTGAAGCGGCGATGGCGTCCGCTATGCGCCGATGCACCCAAAGAGGTAGGGACTTCGCCCGCTTGGCGTGCCGCCCATGCCTTTGGGTTCCTTGCGATGACCGACCCGCTGTTGCGATGCTGGTTCCATGAGGTCGAAAAGCCGGGAGACGGGGCTGATGCGCGTTGTGCTTGCCAATCGCTATTTTTATCCGGACCAGTCGGCGACAAGCCGCATGGTCGCCAGTCTCGCGCAGACGCTTGTGGGGGAGGGCATTGAAACGGCGGTTCTGGCCAGCCGCAGTTTCCATGACAAACGCAAAAAGACCTTGCCCGCGCGCGAGACGATAGACGGCGTCGATGTGCATCGCATCTGGACCTCCGGCTTCGGCCGCGGGAAACTAGCGGGACGGGCGGGCGACTATGCCACGTTCCATCTTTCCGCCGCAGCCTGGTTCGCGACCCATGCCCGCAAGGACGATCTCTGCGTGATTTGCACCGATCCGCCCTTGCTGTCGGTTTCGGCGGCGCTGCCGATCCGGCTTCGGCGGGCAAAGCTCGTCAACTGGGGGATGGACCTTTTCCCGGAAACGGCGATCGAGCTTGGATTGGTCAAACCGGGCAGCGCTTCGGCAAGGCTGGCCCTGGCGCTGCGCAACTGGTCCATGCGCCAATCGGCGCTGACGATCTGCCCGATTGAGCGCATGTCGCGCTATCTCTCTTCAACGGGCATAGCGCGCGAGAAATTGAGCGTTGTACATCATTGGGCGGATCGCAACGAGATCATGCCGGTGGCGCCTTCGGAAAATCCGCTGCGCCGCGCATGGGGACTGGGGCGCAAATTCGTCATCGGCTATTCTGGAAATTTCGGGCGAGCCCATGAATTCCAGACCGTTCTCGATGCTGCCGAACGGCTCAAACATATGAAAAGCATCATTTTCCTTATGATCGGTGAAGGGCAGCAACGGGGTTTTGTCGAAAGCGAAGTCAAACGGCGCGGTTTGACAAATGTGATGATGAAGCCGTTTCAGCCGGTCGAAAGACTTTCCGAGAGTCTCGGTGCCGCCAATGTGCATCTGGTTTCGCTCAAGCCGGAACTGGAACATTGTATCGTGCCGAGCAAGTTCTACGGTGTTCTGGCTGCAGGGCGTCCGACGATCTTCATCGGCGACCCCGATGGCGAGATAGGCTCCATCGTTCGGGATTTCGAATGTGGCGCAGCACTGCGCCCGGGCGAAGTGGATCGTCTGGTTGAAGCCGTTTTGCATATGCGCCATTCGGCGGTTGGTCGCATGACCATGGGTAACAATGCGCGCTATCTGATGGAAACCGCCTATTCCCGCGAATATGGCGCGGCTATGTGGCAAACGGCGGTGGGGCGGCTGGAAGAGAAAAGCGTGCCAGCAGCAATGCCGGTTCTGGATCGCAAATTCCAGTCGGGAGAGCTTCTATGATGGATGGTTCGATCGTCGTCAGCCAGCTTGGGGCGCGTATGCATTATGCCGTACCACGCATTTTTGCCGACCGGCAGCGGCTCGCGCATTTTTATACGGACATTTGCGCCTTGCAGGGCTGGCCGCGTCTGTTGAACGGGTTGCCACCAACCATGCTTCCCACTGCCGTACGGCGATTGATTGGACGCGCGCCACAAGGCATCCCGCAGGAGCGGATGACGACTTTTCCAGGCTTCGGCCTGCATTCGGCCGTGCGCAGGCTTGCCAATCAAACTGGGCCGAAATCAACCGCCAACGCCATATGGGCTGGGCAAAGGTTCGGCCAGCTGGTGGCGGGGAGCGGGTTCCACGGGGCGAGCGGAGTTTATGCTTTCAGCGGCGAAGCGCTGGAACAACTGACCGCCGCGCGGCAGGCCGGGCTATGGACCGCCGTGGAACAGATGATTGCGCCGCGCACCGTGGTTGATCAACTGGCCTGCGAAGAGGAAGTGCTTAATCCTGGCTGGCATGTGTCCGCTGCCGACGATGTGCATGCCGATGATTTTGCAGCACGCGAAAGGGCCGAATGGGCCGTTGCCGACGTTGTGGTCTGTCCGTCGGAATTTGTGGCGCGCCATGTGATCGAGGCCGGATGTCAGCCGGATAAGGTCGTGGTCGTGCCCTATGGAGTAGACAAGCGCTTTCCGCTCGATCCGTCGCCACGCGTGCCGGGGCCGCTGCGGGTGCTGACGGTTGGCGCGGTGGGACTGCGCAAAGGCTCGCCTTATGTCGGCGCTGTTGCGAAGGCGGTGCGGGACATCGCGCAGTTTCGCATGGTCGGGCCGATTGATGTGCAGCCGGAGGCGGTAGCGGCCCTGTCGGCTAGCGTGGAGCTGACCGGCCCGATCCCGCGCAGCGAAATGCAGGCGCAGTTCGAATGGGCAGATGTGTTCCTGTTGCCGTCGCTCTGCGAAGGGTCAGCCACTGCCGTCTATGAAGCGCTGGCTGCAGGCCTGCCGGTCATTTGCACGGACAATACCGGCAGCGTTGTGCGGCACGGCGTGGATGGCTACATCGTGCCGATACGCGATGTGGCCGAGACGGGGGATATTCTCAAACAACTGGCTGGAAATCGGGCCATGTTGGCACGGATGAGCGACAGCGCGCGCGAACGCGCAGCTGATTATACGGTTGCGCGTTATGGCGAGCGCCTTGTTGCAGCGCTTTCGCAGCACACACGGAGATTGGCGGCATGAAGATCGTTCACGTCATCGGTTCCTACGATCCCGCCAAAGGCGGCCCGCAGGCCGTGATTGTCAGGCTGGCGGCGGCACAGGCAGCACTTGGGCACACAGTGACAATCGTCAGCTATAGCGACGAAGACGTGAACCGCCGCGCCGCGAGGGCCGCCGAAACCATACCGGATTTCGACAAGGTCCATACCCTTCTGTTGCCCATGCCCGATTTGCGGGAAATGCTGCTGGGAAGTCGCTCGGCAAAGGCCATGGCGCAACTGATCCGCTCGGCGGATATTGTGCATCTTCACGGCGTTTGGGAAACCAATCTGCTGCGGGCTTCCATGCTGTGCCGGCGGTTTGGTGTGCCTTACTGCATCTGTTGTTGCGGCATGCTCGATGTGTGGAGCATGCAACAGCGGTCTTGGAAGAAAAAGCTGGCGCTGGCGCTGGCCTTTCGCCGGATGCTGGATGGTGCGTCCTTCATTCAGGCGCTCAACCGCGATGAAATCGAGCTGATGCGGCCATTAGGGCTGAAGCCGCCAAGCCTGATCATTCCGAATGGCATTTTTCTCAATGAAGTTGAGGGCGACGTCAGCGGCGCAAACAGTGCAACAGTGGCGAAACTGCCAAACCGGCGCTTCATTCTGTTTCTGTCGCGGTTGCATTACAAGAAGGGTCTCGACATTCTGGCCGATGCCTATCGCCGGATTGCGCCGATCCTGCCGGATGTCGATCTGGTGGTTGCAGGACCGGATGGTGGTGCCGAATATGATTTTCGCGAGCAGATTCGCCAATATGGGCTGGGAAAGCGTGTGCATCTGGTAGGCGGTCTTTATGGTCCAGACAAGATCGCAGCGCTGAAACGGGCGGCCTGCTTTTGTCTGCCCAGTCGGCAGGAGGGGTTCAGCCTGGCCATAACCGAAGCGCTCGCCTGTGCGGTGCCGGTGGTGATCACGGATGCCTGTCATTTTCCGGAAGTCGCCGAGGCGGAAGCTGGCGTGGTCTGCGCTGTTGATGCTGAGGCCGTTGCGGCTGGGCTGATGCAGATTCTGGACGATCCCACGCGGGCGGTCTGGATGGGTGAGGCGGGCCACAAGCTGGTGCGTGACAACTACACCTGGCCGCGTATCGCGGCACAAACTATCGACGCCTATCAGTCCTATCAAAAGCGCAAGACGGGCTCGATCATGGGCGGCAACGGCTATGGCCTCATCCGCGAACGTCGGATGGGGCCGGTTTAACCGGCAATCATCACACTGTTTTCCGTCTTTGCCGCACGGCCTTTGCCGGGTTTCCGGCATAGACGGTCCATGGTTCCATATCCCGGAAACTGACGCCACGCGCGCCAAGCACTGCGCCTTCACCCACAGTCACACCGGGGCCGACAAACGCTTCAGCGGCGATCCAGCCATGCGGGCCGATATGGATCGGCGATGCGGTGAGCAGAAAATCGGCGCGATCGATATCGTGGCCCGCCGTGCAGAGATGCGCGCCTTGCGAGATGATGGCAAAGGGCGCCAGCGTGACATTGGCGACATTGTAGCACTGCGCGCCGGGACCAAGCGAGGAATGCGCGCCCATGATGAGATTGCCCGGCCACCAGATGCGGGCGCTGCCGCGCACGATCGCTGTCTTGTGGATTTTCGCACCGAACAGCCGCAGCACCATGCCGCGCCAGCGCCAGAGAAACGAGGGCGTCCAAGCGGCGAGCGCCAGCCACGTCATTTGCCAGCCAAGACGCTGTAGTCGATGCTGCAAAGTGAATGTCGCTCCGCCTTCCAGCGGACGCGAGGCATCTTTTCGTCCCACGATGGGCGCTGCGGATCGGGAGCGGGGGTGATTGGGCATGACGGTCATGATGGGTCATCCCCGGATGAGTTGCGGTATCGACCCGGAAGGCGATACCGGCAAGTGGACGGAGCGGTTGCGAATGACGCAGACGGACAGGATGGGAATGAGAAACAGGGCCATGTGTATCCACACTGTGATCACCCAGTCGGTCTGATGCGAGATAGCATGCATGGCAGGCACGATGGAAAACATATAGACCAGCTGTCCGAGCATCTCGCCCGCCATGGCCGTTTCCCAGAGGCGTCGTATTACCCAGGCCAGCAGCAGGAATTTCAGCGCGCCGAAATACCAGAATGATGAAAAGGCGTCGATCAGCCCGGTTTCGGTCGTGCCGGTCAGCGGATTGTAGTTACGGTCGGGCTTCGGTGTGGACAGATAAAGGCTGTCCTTGATCTGGCCGCCGACAAACTGCGCGGGCACATAGGTGAAGACCACCCGGTTCCAGTGGAACTTGCCGTAATCGAACTCCAGTCGCCTGTCGATCTCGTCCATACGCAGCACGGCATTGCGCATTTCAGGACCGCCGCGTTCCAGTGTTTCCTCGAAATTGGCTGCATAGTCGATATCGAGAATCTGGTCGAGGACGAAGCCCGATGCGGCACGCGTCACCTGACGGTAATCGCCCATGCTGGTCATCAGGAATGTGCCTGCAAGAATGCCGATGAACATCAATGTGCGAGGCACAACCCAGCGCCGGTAGAACCAGAAAGCAAGCAGAAACATCAACAGAAGCTGGATAGCCTCGGCGCGCTTGCCGGTGACGACAATGCGGTCGAGATAAAACACCAGATCGAACAGGATGATGCCCAATGCAAGCCATGAGCTGCGCCGGGCAAAGCAAAGCAGCGCAATTGCGAGACCATAGGGCATGAGCTGCGCGAAGAAGAGCCAGATAACGGGCATCCCGGTCATCTGCACGCCGATGGACACTTCGCCCGGTAGGCGGCTCAGAAGGAAATAGAAGGATGCGCCGAACACCGACAGCCCGGCAGCAGCCCATAAAAGCCGCCTTTCGCTGAAGCTCATGGTCAGGAATTTTATCGGACGGTTGCCCATCTGCCAGCCGAGCGCCAGAGCAAGCAGGGCCAATATGCCCATCACCATGGTTTTCGCATAGGCGCCTGCGGGTATGAACTGGTCATACACCAGTGCTGGAACTTGCGGCAGGATGAAACCGAAGGTCATTACGCCGGCCAGAAAAGGAAACTGGTACATGCGTTCAGGCCGTCCCAGAAAGCCGGTAGCTAGAAATGCCACAACAAGAAGGACGAAAATCCAAGTCAGTGAAAGGTTCACAGCCCGCTCCCCGTCGATTTACAGATTGCTGACGTGGCAAGCGGCGGGCCGTGCCCGGTCAGATCCTGCGGGAAGATTCGGCCGGACAGCAGATACCAGCCAAGCTTTATATATTCCTTGGCGATGACCTCCACATCGGTGCGCGTGGTGGGAAAGCCGATATGTTCGTCGCTGTCATTGACTGGCGCGGACACGAAATGCATTTGCGGGCAAACCGCGCGAAAGCTCGCGATCGCGCGGCGCGAGTGATACCAGTTGGTGACGATAAGCGCGCTCTTCGCATTGATTTCACGCATCATCGGGGCGGAATAGCGCGCATTCTGCCAGGTGCTGCCCGAATAGCATTCCACGAAAATGGCCGATGGCGGCACACCTTCGCGCACCATGATCTGCTTGTTGAACAGGCAATCGCCGTCGCCGGTAACGAGGATATAGGGCGAGCGCCCTTCCTTCCAAAATCGTGCCGCTTGTTCCGCGCGAGGGGGACCGTCACCGCCCGGCACGACGATCACGTCCGCCCGGCTGCCATCGTCCGGCAGTGCCAGCAACGGTTCTGAGAAGAACAGGGCGGCCAGTCCAAAGAACACGGCGCAGGGCAGAAGGGCGAGCAACATCATACCATATGTCGCTCCGGTTCGTTCGCGTCCAGCGGTCGCTGCTGGACCGAAGCGCGGGCGGCCTGCGCATTCGGGCGACTGCGCTGCTCTTCCATTTTCACGACGATCATGAACTCATAGGCTGCAAGCAGGCGGCAATAGAGATAGCCGGGCTTGCCATCGAGAAAACCGCGCCGCAGCACATACATGTAGAAAAAACGCAGGCTTGGACGGAAAGGCATGTTGTAGGAAAGCGATTTCAGCGCGCGCCGCCGTCTTTCCGGCTCGGTGGAGAAAATTCCGCCCCAGTCGATGCGCCGTTCCAGAAGGCGCGCCGCAGAAAGGTCGGCTTCGACAGACGAGTAGCGGTTGTGTTTCGCGTACCAGGCTTCCAGCCCCTTGTTGAAGCTGTAATGGATGAAATGCGCCTGCAATTCGCCGCCCGGTCCGCCGCTGGCGCGCGAATGCACCGAGCGCTCGAAGCGGACCCGGTCGGGTCTGACAAGGCGGGTTATCCATGTCGGGTAAAGGCTCGCATGGCGGATCCAGCGCCCCATGAACATGTTCTTGTAGCGCGCCTTGAAGAACACTTCCGGTCGGTCTGGGTCGGCGGCAATCGCCAGCATTTCGTCGCGCAGGTCCGGCGGCGTGATTTCATCGGCGTCAGGCGTATAGACCCAGCCATGCTTGAACTTGATTTCCGTCAGCCCATACATGCGCTGGCGGTCCTCCGTGTCATAGGCGTGGCTGTAGACGCGCGCGCCCGCAGCCTTGGCGATTTCCACGGTACGGTCGGTGCTGAATGAATCGAGCACCACGATATCGTCGCACCAGGCAAGCGATTCCAGACAAGCGGGCAGGTTCATTTCCTCGTTGAATGTCATGATAAGCGCGGAAACGGTCATGTCGTGGTCCCCGGAAATGTGAGATTGGTTTTGGCCGTCTTGGCTGTCTCGGCGATTGTCGCGGCAACGGCGACAGCGGGACGTGGGCCTCGGGTCATGCGCAGCACGAAGAGCGTGTGCAGTACCGCTGGCAGCAAAAGCAAAACCAGCATGACCCATGCAGGCACACCGGTTCGGATCGCGATATAGGCGACGGCTCCGGCAAGCAGATTGAGCGCCACCACGGCCATGGCCGTCTGCCCGCAGCTCAGCCCCGCATCCATCAACAGGTGATGCAGATGCTGGCGGTCGGCGGAAAACGGGCTGCGTCGCACGGCGAGCCTGCGGATGATAAGGCTCAGCGTATCGATGACGGGAACGGCGACGACCCACAGCAGAACAGGGAAGGCGATGGCGGGTTCTCCACTTGCGAGGATGAGGGTTGTGCCCGCAAGGGCCGCACCCAGAAGGGTGCTCCCGCCATCGCCTAGGAAGAGGCTGGCCTTCGTGCGCCAGTGGTGACGCATATTGAAGACGAGAAAGCCGAGGCACGCCGCCGCGAGCGCCAGCGTCTGAAGGCCGAGCCGATGCTGTCCAAAGTCGAAGCCGATTACGGCAAGCCAGAAAAAGGCGGCGGCACTGGATGCGCCTGCCAGCCCATCCACGCCGTCACTCATATTGACCGCGTTGATAAGGCCGACGATGAAAGCCAGTGCCAGCAGCAGGAAAAGAGGCCCCACCAGAAAGACGCTGCCGCCGTCTGCGGTCAGGCCCGAAGGCCAGCCAATATTCGTGCCTAGACTGAGCCGCTCCATATCGGACATGCCGATGATCAGCGCCGCAGCCAAAAGCTGGATAGTCAGACGTGGCGTGACGGGCAGGTTGAACCGGTCGTCCACCACGCCTGTTACAAGAACCAGCGCCAGACCGGGCAGCAGTTGCAGCATATTGGCTTGCTGGGACGCGCCATGCACAATCGAGGCGGCGATGGCGAAGGCCAGAAAAATCGCGATGCCACCACAAAGCGGCACTGCACCCTCATGCCGCTTTCGGTCGTCCGGAATGTCGATGAGATACCATTCGCGGGCCAGTTCACGGAAGCCGATGCAAAAGGCGACCGAGAGAACGAAGGCCAGAAGCGTGATCCAGGAAAGATTGCTCATGTCTCCTCCGAGGCGCGAAAGCGGGTCTACCGTTCTTTTTCCTTGCTGTAATTTCCCAACAAAACCGCGCCGCGAATCCATTTGGGATGTTCTGGAATTTTTACCCGGTCAGATGGGGTCCCACGACTTGGCTTTAGAGCGAGCGCCATACCCCTTTCAGGTCAGGCGCTAATACCATCGGTGACATTTCCCACGGCAGGCGAAAGGCTATTCTGAAAGGTGCCGGGGAACCGGGTGGACTTTCCGCCCGGCACGGTTGCGAGGGGGTATCGCATCTTGAAGAACTGTCTGACGAAAATGTTGGCGCTCCCGGTGTCCTTCGTTACACGGAGCCGATCATGAAAAACCATCGCAGAGGCTTCGTGATTGCCACGCTTGAGCAATATGCCGGACTGCTGTGCAATTTTCTGACTGTCGTTGCGGTTTCGCGTTTTCTGGGCCCGTCCGAGACCGGCATGGGCATTGTGGGCCTCAGTGTCGCGGCGATTGTGTTTTCGCTGCGCGAATTTGCGAGCGCCGAATTCCTGATCCGGATAGAAAAGGTCGAGGATCGCGATATCCAGACGGCATTCACATTTTTGATGAGCGTGACGCTGGTGCTGGCCGCAGCGCTCTTTCTGGCGCGCGACTATTTCGCCGTCACCTATCACGACCCCATGCTTTCACTCTTTCTCACAGTCACCATCATCGCGGCGGTGATTGAAAGCGTTTCATTGCCGGTTGTCGCGCTGTTGCGCCGCGACATGGCCTTCGGCGCTCTGGCGCGCATTCGCACGGCAGGTTCGGTTTGCGGCGCAGTCGTCACGATCGCAATGGCCTGGTGGGGTTTCGGTCATATGTGCTTCGCATTTGGATCGTTGGCTGCGGCGGCAGTCACCACCGCGTTTGCGGCAGCGCTCTATCCATTGGCCCGCCTATTGCGCCCGTCGCTTGCCAGCATCGGGACGGCATGGCAATTCAGCATGTATCTCGGCAGCAGTGCGGGGTTGAGCAAGATTTGCGAGACGTTTCCGCAGCTTATGCTGGGACGCTTCATGCCCGCCGCATCCGTCGGTATCTATAATCGCGCCAGCACATTGAGCGGTTTGCCCGACCGGGTGTTTCTGTCGGCGATCTTCACGGTCGCTTTTCCGATGCTTTCCGATCAGGTGCGGGCGGGGGCGGATATAGCGCAATCCTATGTGCGTGCCTTGTCCTATATTTCCGTTGTTTATTGGCCCGCGCAGGCGCTGCTGGCGCTGCTGGCCTTTCCGGCGGTCCATCTCGTTCTTGGGCCCGACTGGTATGGAGCGACATCAATTGTCGCCATCATGTGCCTATCCAGCATGTTCTGGTTTTCGGTGGTGCTGACCTATCCGTTGTTGATGGCGCTAGGTGCCAATCGTGATGCCTTCATATCCAATCTGATTTCTCGCATGGTGACGGCGGTCATTCTTTGCGTCGCCGCCTACCATGGCCTGATGGCAGTGGCGCTCAGCCTGTTCATCAGCACACCATTCCAGATGGTTGTTTCCGTGGTCTATGTGCGCAAGCACGTACCGTTTTCCTACCGGATGCTGGGGGCAGAATTATTGCGCAGCGGTTTTGTCACGCTGTTAACCCTGGCTATTCCGTTCGCAATGATTGCTGCTGCTGGCACATTGGAAGTTCATTGGGGCTTGGGTTTTGCCATCGGCCTTGCTGGTGTCGTAAGCTGGATGGGCGCTGTGCTGATCACGCGCCATCCTTTTGCATCGGAAATCTCACCGATCCTTGGATGGGCGCGCAGCAAAGTTTCAGGTCGTCTTGGCCGATTTGGGCGCGGGCGCTTTCCCACCTCCACGCCAGCTGAATAAGGAGATCAAGGATGGGGCAGCCACGTGTCGATGTCGTCATTCCGAACTATAATTACGGACGCTATCTCGGTATCTGCGTTCGAAGCGTGCTGTCGCAGGATATCGAAAACCTGCGGGTGCTGATTATCGACAACGCCTCTACCGATGACAGCGCCGATGTGGCGCGGGCGCTGGCTGCTGAAGATGCGCGGGTGGAGTTATTGCTCAGACCCGTCAACAAGGGGCAACACGCCTCCTTCAATGATGGTATCGATTGGGCAGACGGCAACTATTTCGTTCTGCTGTGTTCCGACGATTTCATCGTTCCCGGCGCGTTGCGCCGGGCGCTCGCTGTCATGGAACCCGATCCGACGATTGCTTTTTCCTATGGACGCGACGTTGCTGTGAATGGCGATGCGCCGATCCCCGCCATTCCGTCCCAGCAGGGCGAAGTGCCTTGCCGCGTCGAGTCTGGTATCGCATTCATAGAGCGCTTTTGTCGGCTCGGCGTGTTTCAGTTGCCGGGTTCTGCGATGGTTGTCCGTACTGCGGCGCAGAAAGCTGCGGGACACTATGTCGAGGCGCTGCCGCATAGCGACGATTATCACATGTGGCTCCGGCTGGGATTGCAGGGCAGGATTGCCGAACTGGACTGTGTTCAGGGCGGTACGCGGTCGCATGGGCAGAACCGTTCGCAGCAATTGCGCGACACGCATCTGCTGCATATCCAGCACACGGCGGATGCGGGCGAGTATTTCTTCGCTCGTGAAGGGCGTGTTTTGCCTGATTGCGATACCTTGCATCGCATGGCGCGCCGGGGCATCGCCGAACGGGCCTATTGGTCGGCCATATCCCACCTGTTGCGTGGGGATCCGGCGTGGTGGCAGCTTTTGAAATTTGCGGTGGCGCAGCGGACGCAGACGGCCTTTATCCCGCCGATCAATTACCTCCTGCATCGGCCCGATACCAAGCGGCGGCTTCGCAGCTATGTCGATAGCTGGTTAGCTCGCCCTCTGGCGGCGACGGGGCAGCGCTAACGACAGACCTTTCCGCTTTGTGAGAAGTTGCGTGCGCAAGGTCTCTTCCTGCCGGGCAAGTTTCAGCCGGTATTGCGCCACGCCGGCTTCGACCTTTTCGGCCAGTTCTTCACGCCGGGCGAGCATATCATCGATTTGGGCCAGAATGGTTTGCGTGTCGAACCGCTCGATATGATGGCCAAAGCCGTCAAGGCCGGTATCGTGCAGCAACGCTTCGTTTTTTGAAGCATAACCGAGCGATATCGCAGGGCGTCCCATGGCCAACGCGCAGACGATGTTGTGATAGCGGCTGGCAACCACGATATCGGTTTGTGCGATCTGCTGCATCAGCTCATGCAGGGATGCGACGGGCTCCACTATGATCTTCGTGGCATCGGGCGATTGAATCCGCGCCATCAGATCCCCGATGGCCTGAACGTCGCCTTTATCGCCGGTGAGCAGCCGCACTTCGCGCCCGCTGGCCAGAAGCTTGTCGGCTAGTGCGGCGATTTTGCCGAGATAGGTTTCATAGATATCTGAGGCGTTGGCTTCGTGCCGTTTCCAGCCGCGATAGGTCATGACGCCGAGACCCACGCGACCACCAACGCTGTCATATGCCCTGCTGCTGGCGGGTGGTAGCGCAAAGGCTATGTCTGCGCTCACCACATCGTTCTGCGAACTGACCCCGAGCGACTTCATGAAGTCATGGGAGATTTCATCGCGATAGGAGCGGAATGCCGCCTTGAGTGCGGCCTTGCGGAAGAAAAAGCGGCTGACCGGATGATCGGCAGGCCCGGCGCCAACGGATACGAATGCGAGTTTGGCGCGACCAAGACGTGCGGCCAGACACCAGCGCAAGATGACGAACGGCCAGCCGAACGGACCTTCGTTGAAATCGTCGAGAATGCCCGTGCCGGGCACGATGATGATATCGAGACCGTGTGCAACCGAAATGGCGGTGAGAAATCCGGCCAGCCGCCGTGGCAGCTGAAGCAGCGCCTTGTCGAGCAGGCGGATCAGGTCGCTTTCGAGCGCGGGGTTTCCCACCGGCACTGTAGCGACATTGTATTTTTCTGAAATGATATCGGGCCGCGCGCAGATGCAAAGCAAATCCGCATCGGGGCAGTTGCGTTTCAGTAATTGCAGCATGGCTTCCAGAGAGCCGTCATTGCCCGCATTGCCGGAACCGAACTGTCCGAAAAGGCCTATTCTCATGCGGGTGTCTCCACAAGCGCGTCCAAAGCGCCCCCAAAGCGCCCAATGCACGGTACTCTTGGATTATCGCGCGGGAAAACTGGCAGAAGGGGGAAGCCCATCGTCTAATGTAGGAGGGTGCATACCTCTCTTACCCCACATGGCCAGAATGCGTCCGCCTGCAAATTCGATACACTGGCAGCGGTATATCAACTTGCCCCCTCGATATACCGGAACAAGGCTTCGAGGGACATTTTCCCTCGAAGTCTGGTTTCCGGGGTCCGAGCATTTCCAGCAAAAGTGCGAAGCGGTTTTGCGCGGGATAATGCGACGGAAAACCAGCATTTCCAGCAAAAGTGCGAAGCGGTTTTGCGTTGGAAATGCGGACAAAAAGACATTTAGATCGGCACCCCTATTCAAGTGAAATGGAGCCGCTCTAAAGGGGGTATTTACGATGAAATGTGCCTACTTCGTGCGCCCGCACATAGGCGGGACCTATTCGGTGTTCACGCGGATGCGCGCGTCATTGGCGCGCTCGGACATTGAGCTGCGCTGGCTTGCGACGGGGGCTGCGGGCGACACCGTCAGCGTGCCTGAAGGGCAGGGGCTGGAGGATGCCGAGCGGCAGGGTGATGCCATTGACCGAATGGGTGTTCTCGATGAAGAAACCCGCGCCAAGCGCATTGTTGATTTTCTGCGCGATAATCGGTTCGATGCTGTCTTCGTCAATGTGCTGTCGCAGCGCTTTGAAACCAATCTCGTGCGCTATCTGCCCGCCGATATTCTGCGCGTTATGATCGTCCACAGCATCACGCCCGGCACTTATGAGGCGGCACGGGCAATCCGCGATCATGTTCATACGACGGTCGGCGTGTCCAACCGCTGCCGCGACGATCTTGTTCGCGGTTACGGTTTCGATGTGGCGCGAACGCTGGTCATCCCGAACGGGTTGAGCCGTGATCCCCATGTCGGGCGCGCGCCATCGCGCAGCGCTGACGGAAAGCCAATCCGGCTTTTACATCTTGGCCGTATCGACGACAGTTCCAAAGGTGTGTTCTGGCTGCCCGGTATTTTGCGGCGGCTCAGCTGCGATTATCATCTGACGATTGCAGGCGATGGGCCGGACCTCGAAGCGCTGCGCCACAAGCTGGAACCATTCGGCGACAAGGTCAGCTTTACCGGATGGGTCGCGCCTTCCGATGTGTCATGGCTGGTCAGTCAGCACGATGCGCTGGTCATGCCCTCCCGCTATGAGGGGTGCCCGATGACGCTTATGGAAGCGATGAGCCAGGGTTGCCCGGCCATCGTATCGCGCATTGCAGGTGTGACGGATATGATCGTCACCGATGGCGAAGACGGGATGCTCTTCCCGATTGGCGATTGCGGGCGGGCGGCGGCACAGATTGACCGGCTTGCCGGTGATCCGCAATTGCGCAACCGCATGGCGGAAGCGGCGGTGCGGAAAGTCACTTCGACTTTCGACAGCGATATTGTCGGAGGCGCTTACGTCAATCTGCTTCAAAAGCTGCACCGGGACCGGCCGGAAATCGCGCCGCCACTGGCGTTGTCGCAATGGTCCATGCCGAATGCGCTGCATAAGAACTTGCGCAGCCGCCTGCCGCAGCCGGTCAAGAACTGGCTGCGCCGGATAAGGGAACGAATGTATGCGGGATGGTCCGCAGCCTGACCGGCTGCCGAGCAATCGAAGGATTTCGCTATGAATCTGTTCACATCGCAGTTTCGCAATTCCCAATTGCTGGGCAGCAAGGCCCATGCGCTTATACCCGGCGGTTGCCACACCTATGCCAAGGGCGACGATCAATACCCGGTTCTGGCGCCGGGATTCATCCAGCGCGGTTGCGGTTCGCATGTCTTCGATGTCGATGGCAATGAATATATCGAATATGGCATGGGCAACCGAGCCGTGGGATTGGGCCATGCCTATCCGCCGGTCTTGAGGGCTGTGCGTGATGCGTTGGAGGATGGGTGTAACTTCACGCGCCCCAGCGCCATCGAGGTGGATTGCGCGGAGCGCTTTCTCGAACTGATCGACACTGCCGAAATGGTCAAGTTCTGCAAGGATGGTTCGGACGCCACATCCGGCGCAATGCGTCTGGCACGCGCCTATACCGGACGCGACATGGTCGCCTGTTGTGCGGATCATCCGTTCTTTTCCACTGATGACTGGTTTATCGGCACGACGCAGATGAATGCGGGTATTCCGGCATCCGTTTCGACCCTGACGGCGACCTTCCGCTATAATGATCTTGCCAGCGTAAAGGCTCTGTTCGAGGATTATCCCGGGCGCATTGCGGCCATTATTCTGGAACCGGCGCGGGCCGATGATCCGAAGGACAATTTTCTGCATGAAGCGATGCGCATCGCCCATGAAAATGGTGCGCTGTTCGTGCTTGACGAGATGATTACCGGCTTCCGCTGGCACAGGCAGGGCGCGCAGAAACTCTATGATATTGTTCCGGACCTTTCCTGTTTCGGCAAGGCGCTCGGTAATGGTTTTGCCATTTCGGCGCTTGCGGGCAAGGCGGAATATATGCAGCTCGGCGGCCTCATTCAGACGGAATTTCCGCGTGTGTTCCTACTGTCCACCACGCACGGCGCTGAAACCCATGCCTTGGCAGCCGCTATGGCGACAATGGCGGTTTATCGCGATGAACCGGTTATCGAGCACCTGTATGAACAGGGGGCCAAGCTTGCGAGCGGTATGAACGAGGCGATCACCCGCCACGGCTTAAGCAACTATGTCAGCACGGTTGGACGCGACAGTTGCCTCGCCTATGCGACGCTGGACGAAACCGGCGCGCCATCGCAGGCGTTCCGCTCCCTGTTTCTTCAGGAGACCATCCGGCGTGGTGTGTTGATGCCTTCGCTGGTGCTTAGTTATACCCATAGCGATGATGATATCGCGAAGACGGTCGATGCGATTGACGGCGCTCTTGCTATCTATGCGCGGGCGCTGAATGACGGTGTCGAGACCTATCTGACAGGACGTCCATCGCAGGTGGTCTATCGCCGCTTCAATGAAAACGTGAATGCATGTCCGCCCGCGACGCTATGAGAGGGATGCTGGCAGGTTTGCTTGCGTTTGTGTTGCTGAATGGGGCGACGCAAGCCGCGACGGAGGTCAAGCTGCCGATCCATGTCAGCGAAAGCCACCGCTATTTTGAAGATGCATCGGGTAAGCCATTTCTGATGCAGGGCGACACCGCATGGTCATTGATCGTCCAGCTGAAACGCGATGACGTTGAGCTCTACCTGAAAGACCGTCGCAAACGCGGCTTCAACACCCTGTTGGTCAATCTTCTGGAGCATCAGTTTTCCAGCAATCCGCCTGCCAATGCCTATGGCGACAAGCCGTTTAAAGATGCCGCTTTCGGCGCGATCAATCCGCGTTATTTCGATCATGCCGCATGGGTGATCGAGCGGGCGCAGGCGCTCGGCTTTGTGGTCTTGCTGGCCCCGGCCTATCTCGGCGCAAATGGTGGTGGGCAGGGCTGGTATCTGGAAATCGAAGCCGCAGGACCGGCACGGATGCGCGCCTATGGCGAGGCGGTAGCACGTCGCTTTTTCAAATATTCCAACATTGTCTGGGTGTTGGGCGGCGATTTTGATGCGCCGGATAAACGGCTGGTGTCCAGTCTGGCGGATGGTATCGCTGCGGTTTTGCCGAATGCGCTGCAAACCGTGCATACGCGGCGCAATAGCAAGACAGCCGAGATTTGGTCCGACGCCAAGTGGCTCTCCATCGACACTGTTTATGACTATGACAACGTTCATGGCTCTGTGCTTGCCCGGACCAAAGATAACCGGATGCCGGTCATTCTGATTGAGACGCTCTACGAGAATGAGCATGGCACAAAGGCGCAGTTGATCCGCCAGAACGCCTATGGCGCGCTGCTGGCCGGAGCGGTCGGGCAGTTCTTCGGCAATAGTCCGATCTGGCACTTTGGCGGCCCGGGCGTGTTCGACTCTGATCGTGACTGGCGGCAAGAGCTGGACAGCCCCGGCGCGCGGTCGATGACGGTTCTGCGAAAGCTGTTTGCTGTCTTGCCATGGACCGATCTTCAGCCTGACCGCAGCGGCCAGATTACGGCTGCGCAAAACCTTTACGCCGCTTCTTTTGCAGGCGGAACAGGGGCCGTGATCTATGGCGAGGCAGGCAGCTTTTCCGTTAGCAAAGCCGTGGTGAAGGCAGGCCTTGATGTCACATGGATCGACCCTTCTTCCGGGGTTGGGACGCAAGCCGCCACGCCGCACGAAGACGACCAGACGCTGACGTTCCGCGCCCCCGCAGAAAAGAATGCTGGAGGCGATGGCGACTGGATTTTGCTGATCGGCAAGCCGGGCCAGTTTGCGCTTAACCGAAAGGGGTAGGCGCTACGCCCTTTCGCTGCGGTGCTCCCCGCTTGTCTTTAACCGGATATGCCTTCGGTCAAATCGCTACCCCCACTGCTGCGTGATTAACTTGGATTATTGGGGATGCAGAGGAAACGACTATGAAAGTGCTGGTTACCGGAAGTCAGGGCTATATCGGATCGGTCATGGTGCCGATCCTTATTCATGCGGGCCACGAGGTGTCGGGCTACGATATCGGTCTTTACGAACACTGCCTGTTCGAAGAAGGTGGCGCGGTCCTTCATGTGCCGACGCTGCGCAAGGATGTGCGCGATGTGTCGCCGCGCGATCTGGAAGGTTTCGATGCAGTTATTCATCTGGCCGCGCTGTCGAACGATCCGTTGGGCAATCTCAATGAAGAACTGACCTATGATATCAACCATCGCGCCAGCGTGGCAATGGCGAAAGCCGCCAAGCGTGCGGGCGTGGGGCGGTTTCTCTTCGCATCGTCCTGCAGCAATTATGGCATCAGCGATGCCGACCTGATCGACGAAACCGGCGAGCTGAAGCCGGTGACGGCCTATGGCCGCTCGAAGGTGCGCGCTGAGCAGGAAATCCGTGAACTGGCTGATGCAGATTTCTGCCCGGTCTATCTGCGGCCCGCAACAGCCTATGGCGTGTCGCCTTTCCTGCGCTTCGATATTGTGTTGAACAATCTCGTTGCCTGGGCGGTGACTAAGGGGCTGATCTATCTGAAATCAGATGGCACGCCATGGCGGCCCATCGTGCACATTCGCGATATTTCCCGTGCTTTCATGGCGGCCATGGAAGCACCACGCGAGAAGGTCTTCAATGAAGCCTTCAATGTTGGTTCTACCGAACACAATTACCGTATTCGTGATATTGCAGGCATTGTAGCCGCGACGGTGCCCGATTGCCGAATTGAGTTCGCGGAAGATGCCGGGCCGGATACACGCTCCTACCGCGTGAGCTTCGAGAAACTGGCGCGGGTTCTGCCCCATGCAAAGCCGCAATGGGATGCGGCGGCTGGTGCTGAAGAATTGCTCGCAGCCTATAGCCGCTCAACCTTGACTCTTGAGGAGTTCGAAGGGCCAAGGTTCCAGCGCATCGCCCATATTCGCAAGCTTTTGGAGGAGGGCGTTCTCGACAGCGATTTGCGGCGCGTCGAGCTTATGCAGCCGCCACTCAGAGCAATCGCATGATGGATGCGCGGCCAGCAATCATGGACATGCACCGGTCTCCAGACGGGCAGGCGATCTATGATCTGGCCGCGCAGCTTTATCCGATCTGTCGCAGTCTGACGGGCGAAGGCGTGCGGGAAACGCTCGCCCTTATCGGTGGATATCTGCCGCTGGAGATTCATGAGGTGCCAACCGGCACCCCGCTTTTCGACTGGAAAGCGCCGCAGGAATGGGTGATCCGCGAAGCCTATATTGCAGATAACAACGGCCAGCGGGTCGTCGATTTTGCGCGGCACAATCTGCATGTGGTGAATTTCAGTATGCCTGTGCGAACAAGGCTTTCGCTCGAAGCCTTGAAGATCCACATTCACACGCTGCCCGATCAGCCCGACCTCATTCCTTATCGCACCTGTTATCATGCGGAGGACTGGGGTTTCTGCATGGCGCATACTGACTTTCTGGCAATGGCCGAAGGCGAATATGACGTGGTTATCGACGCCGAGCGGCGCGACGGCGCGCTTGTCTATGGAGAGTTCACCCATCGCGGAACAACGGACGAGATTTTTCTTATCTCCGCGCATCTTTGCCACCCCTCGCTTGCCAATGACAATTGCTCCGGTCTGGCATTGCTGACGCTTCTGGGGGCGGCGCTGAAAGCTCGCTCCACGCGGCTGACTTATCGCTTTCTGTTCGGCCCGGCGACATTCGGCGCGCTTGCGTGGTTGTGCCAGAACGAGCCCAATCTTGATCGTGTCAGCCACGGCATGGTCCTGTCCTGCGTTGGGGATGATGGCGGGCCGAATTACAAGCGCAGCCGTCGCGGCAATGCGACGATCGACCGGATCATGGGACAGGTGCTCGCGCAATCCGGTCTGGCTGGCGCGACGATGCATGATTTCTGGCCCTATGGTTATGATGAAAGGCAGTTCTGTTCGCCAGGATTCAACCTGCCGGTCGGCATGTTCCAGCGCAGCCTTTATGGCACTTTCCCTGAATATCACACCTCTGCGGACAATTTGGATTTCATCAAGCCGGAATGTCTTGAGCAATCCTTCAATCTCATCATGCAGGCTATTGAAATAGCGGAACGAAACTGGGTTCCGCTCAACACCTCGCCCAAGGGCGAGCCGCAGCTTGGACGCCGTGGGCTATACGGCAAGACCGGCGGGGGCAGCCGGGCCGCGCCGGAAGCGATGGGCATGCTTTGGGGTCTCAATCTGGCTGACGGCAGCGCGTCGCTTCTCGATATGGCCGAGCGGTCGAAACTGCCTTTCGCAACGCTCGCCGTTGCTGCGGACAGATTGCGCGATGCGGAATTGCTGATCGAGTTGAAGTAGTGGCCCTAAATTAGTGGCCAAGAACGATCCTTGTCCGAAATGACGCTGGGTTGGTTCGGCCAAGGTATGCCGAGCGCCGGATCGTTATAGCGCAGGCCCGTTGCGTGATCCGGCGTATAGGGATGCGAGATCATGTAGCGGATGAGGACATTATCGGTAAGCGCCTGAAATCCATGGGCGCAGCCTTCCGGAATATAAAGCTGCAGGCCGTTCTCCGCTGAAAGCTCCAGGCCAACCCAGCGCATATAGGTAGGCGATTTGGGCCGTATATCCACCAATACATCCCAGACGGTGCCTTGCAGGCAGGTCACCAGTTTCGTCTCAGAATGCGGATCGTTTTGATAATGCAAACCGCGCAAGGTGCCTTTCTCCCGCGAAAAGGAAAGGCTGTGTTGCGGATAGTGGGTTTCCATCTGCCGTTCGGCAAAATCTGCTTCGGAATAAACGCGTGTAAACCAGCCGCGCTCATCTTCAAGCCGGTCCGGCTCGATAGACCAAGCGCCATCGATGTTTAAAGAAGTAAACCGCATCTATTTGCCCCGTTTCCGCCTGCCAATATTCTGACAGCGTGGTCAAAGCCCGGTAGAGCCTTCTTCGAGGGACGATCTTCACCTTCCGGGGTAGATGCCTCCTCCCGATAGGTGAGCCGCCTACGCCCTTGCTCGCCCTATGACGCAAGGCGGGTGAGGATTGGCAACATCCCTACGGCGATGGCTGCGCCCAATGGTATGTGCGTCGCGCTCCAGATGGCAGTCTCGGCAATCTTTAGACCGCTTAGTAGTTTTGGGACCAGAGTAGTCGTGGCCATTGTAACGGCCAGAGCGGAGGGGGGTGTGTATGACCATCCAGACACCGGATATTTCGCGGAGCAAAAGCATGACGCAAGAGCGGACCGGCTGTCGTCTGTGCGGTAAGAGGCTCAAACACACATTTGTGGATCTCGGCATGTCGCCGCCCTGCGAAAGCTTCCTTGCCGCCGATCAGCTGGACCGCATGGAGCCTTATTACCCGCTCTATGCGCTGGTCTGTGATCATTGCTATCTCGTGCAGCTGAAGGAGTATTTTTCGCCCGCAGAGATTTTCACGGAATATGCCTATTTCTCGTCCTTTGCGACCAGCTGGGTGGATCACGCCAGAGCCTATTGCGACGCGATCACCGAAAGGCTGGAGCTGGACGAAAATAGTTTCGTTGTCGAGGTCGCCAGCAATGACGGCTATCTGCTTCAGCATTTTCTACCTAAGGGCATCCCGGTTCTGGGCATAGAACCCGCCGCGAATGTGGCGCAAACGGCAATCGCCAAAGGCGTGCCGACCCGGATTGACTTCTTCGGCGCGAAACTGGCGCTGGAAATGCTGGGTGACAGTCAAAGCGCCGATCTCATCATCGGCAACAATGTTTTAGCGCAAGTGCCTGATCTGAATGATTTTGTGCGCGGTATGCAGCTTCTGCTGAAGCCGGAAGGTGTCATCACGCTGGAGTTCCCGCATCTTGCCAATCTGATCGAGTTCAACCAGTTCGACACGATCTATCACGAGCATTTCTCCTATTTCTCGCTTCTGACCATTCGCTTCATGGCGCACAGGCACCATCTCAAGATCATCGATGTCGAGGAATTGCCGACCCATGGCGGATCGTTGCGGGTCTATCTGGCGCGCACCGGCAGCAAGCGCAAGGCGTCGCCCCGGGTGGCGGCCCTTCTCAAGAAGGAAGAGAGCTTCGGCCTCAACGATATATCGACCTATGAGCAGTTTGCGGAAAAGACCCGCCACGCCAAGCGCGATCTTCTGTCCTTCCTGATTGCAGCCAAGAATTCCGGCAAGTGCATCAGCGGTTACGGCGCGCCTGGCAAGGGCAATACGTTGCTCAACTATTGCGGCATCGGCACGGATTTTCTGGATTTCACTGTGGACCGCAATCCCTACAAGCACGGGCGCTATACGCCTGGCATGCATATCCCCATCTACGACGTACCGGCGATAGACAAGTACAAGCCGGACTACATCCTCATCCTGCCCTGGAACTTCAAGGATGAGATCATCCGGCAGATGCAGCATGTGGTCGAATGGGGCGCGAAATTCATCATCCCCATTCCTCATGTCCGATTGATCGATCCAGCTCTGATTACAGAGGAGCGTTAGCCATGAAAGTCGTTCTGTTTTGCGGCGGTCTTGGAACCAGAATCCGCGAATATTCAGAAAATGTGCCAAAGCCGATGATCCCGCTCGGCCATCAGCCGATCCTGCATCACGTCATGGAATATTACAGCGATTACGGTCACAACGATTTTGTTCTCTGTCTTGGCTACAAGGCCAATGTCGTGAAGGATTTCTTCCTGACGATACGCCCGCAGACTTTTGCGGATTGCGTGGTCTCCAATGGCGGGCGCAATGTTGAATTGCTGGAGGAGGTGGATCGCGACTGGAGCGTGACCCTGCTCGACACCGGCATCTGGCGCAATATTGGCGAACGCCTGTGGAGCGCGCGCGCCCATGTCGAGAAAGAGGACATGTTCCTCGCCAATTACAGCGATGGTCTGAGTGACGTTGATCTTGACGACATGACGCGGCGTTTTGAGGCAAGCGGCAAGGTCGCCTGTTTCCTCGCTGTGCGCCCACCACTGACCTATCATCTGGCGGATATCGCCGAGGGCGGGGACGTCCGGGCTTTCCGGACGTCGAACACCTCCGATATCTGGATCAATGGCGGCTATTTCCTCTTCCGCAAGGAAATCTTCGATTACATGCGGGAGGGCGAAGAGCTGGTGCTGGAACCGTTCAGCCGTCTTATCGCCGACAATCAGCTGATGGCATACAAATATGAAGGCTTCTGGCGGTCCATGGATACGCTGCGCGACTGGCAGACGCTGGAAGACATGGTCGAGAAGGGCGATATGCCCTGGAAGAAACACAAGGCGGAGCAGCGCGCTGCCAACATAGCCATAGCGCTATGATCGACCTGCGTTCTCTCGCCAATCCGGGCAGACCGCTTCAGGTTTTGTGTCTTGGCGCGCACTCGGACGATATCGAAATTGGCTGTGGCGGAACGCTCCTCAGCCTCATCGAAGCAGGAACGCCGATGCACATCGAATGGTGTGTGCTGTCAGGCAATGAAGAACGGCGCGTCGAGGCGGAGGCTTCGGCGCGCGATTTTTTGCGCGGTACGGAAAATCCGGGCATCCTTCTTACAATGTTCGAGGATAGCTACTTTCCTGCGCAGATGCGCGAGATCAAGGCATGGCTGATCGAGCAGCGCAGTCGCCAGACGCCGGATATCGTGTTCACCCATCGCCAGGGCGATGCACATCAGGATCACCGTACAGTCAACGAACTGACATGGAATCTTTTCCGCGACCAGTTGATCCTCGAATATGAAATCCCGAAATGGGATGGCGATCTCGGTCAGCCCAACGCCTATTCAGCCCTTTCGGCAGTTATCATGGAACACAAGGTCGAGCTTCTGATGAAGCATTTCGGCACGCAACGCTCGAAGGACTGGTTCGACCCGGAAATATTTCGCGGACTGGCGCGACTGCGCGGCATGGAGTGTCGCGCGCCGGAAACCTACGCCGAAGCGTTTCATATGCGCAAGCTGCGTCTGTTTTAGCTATGTCTGGAGATACGAAAAAGCCCGTTGCGCTGGGAGGAGGAGTGCGCAACGGGCTGATTGGTAAAGCGCGATTGGGAGGAGGAGTATCGCGCTTCGTGTCCGGTTTCTGGGAGGAGGAGTGAAACCGAACAACGCCAAAATAGGTGCGCGATCTGAGGTTTACAAGAGGACATGCTGCACGGCAGCTATGCATTTTTTAAAGGGCTAAAAAAAGAAACCGCCCCGCAGCGGTTTAGCGCGCTGGGGCGGTCACTCCCTCCTCCAAGTGGAGCACACAATAATGTGGGAGTTGCTAAAAGCAAGCCCCCGATAAAACTCTATAAATTTCAGAAAATACTGAAATTCATGAAGCTTATTGAGCAGTTACCTGATCTCCTGCTGATGACTGGTTTAGTTTCGACTAATCTCGGATCGTACTCGCCCCCAATGCGTGACTGCCCGCTCAACAAAACTTTGGCTAATATTGATATATTTTATGGATTACCCAACTGCCGCGAAGCGGTGCGCAACCCCGGCACCTGCGCGAAGCTGCCATTTGAGTGCGCTTCGCGGTTGTACCCCGCAATTCTCAGAGATTGCTATTTCCATTTTGGAACAGGTATGATTAGGTTCGTGTCGACTGATTTAAGGAATCAGTTTTCGACATTCGCGGTTCGATAGGCCTGTGCAAAGGAATTTTAGACAGGGCTATAAAAAACTCTGGTTCAAGGTGAGTTTCAGAAAAGGCTCATAATTTCAGTCACTTAACCAGATCGTTCTCCCAATTATTTGGGTAAATCATCCATTCCGATCACGTAATCTTTCACGCTGGAACCCTTTGTTGGTTTTAGAATCGGTCTTTAGCCGCCATTTTTTCCCTGCGTGCACTCCTGAGAGCTCGCCCGCCTCGCGCCCCTAAGCCCCCCGCCCAAACGCGAGGCGGTTCCTTATCAAGGACCTCCTGTTTTTTCCAAGAATCGTAATCAGTCCATTATGCCGGAATCGGGCGGCTTCGATCTGCGCATTTCGAGCTGCGACGCGCTTTGCGCTTTGCTTTGTATAAAAATCGCAGTCACGTTTTAAGACGTAACGCAGCGTCACATTTGATTGGGATTTAATCGTAAATCCGAACCGCTTTCTTCTGTGGAAGACGCCGAAAAGCCCGGCTGATGCCCTATTCTTCGGCTACGTTTAAGCGAATTGAGTCGATTGGTGCTTTGAAGCGCGTCTCGGCTTTGAATGTATGCAGCAGAAGGCGGCATCATGTCTGAGCGCTTTTGCTTCGCCAACCGGCGTGCATGACCGGACGCCAGCCAAAAATTAACCATCTGTTAACCATTCCGCATATAGACCGAGTAAACCGTTTTTTAACCAAGATGAATCAAGTGCTAACACAATCCCGTCCGATCCGTTTGAAAGGGCGCTCCTTTCTTGCGCTGGTGCTCTCGCCTGAACTGCCGCTGGACGGCTGGCTTGACAGGCTGGACGATCTTGCCGCGCGTTCGGCGGGGTTCTTCCTGAACCGTCCGGTCGTGCTTGATCTTGAGAATCTCGTTATCGAACGGATGCAGCTGGTTCAGCTACTGGAAGATCTTGCAGGTCGCGGTGTCTGGATCACGGGTTTTGAAAATGCCCGTCCTTCGCTTCTCGGTCCCGGCATGCCGCCGGCGCTGCGTGGCGGACAGGCCGCGGCAGATTTCAATCCGGAGGTGAGCGAGCCTGCCGCGCCTTCAAAGCCGGTTGCGGTGGCAGCACAGCCCAATGTGCAGCTGGTGAAGGCCGTGCCCTCGATGGTGGTAACGGAACCTGTGCGCTCTGGCCAGTCCATCTATTTCCCGGATGGCGATGTGACCGTTGTCGGTTCGGTGGCTTCCGGTGCGGAAGTGGTCGCGGGCGGTTCGATCCATGTCTATGGCGCGCTGCGTGGTCGTGCGATGGCCGGGACGGCGGGCAATTCCAATGCGCGCATTTTCTGCCGCAAGATGGAAGCCGAGCTTGTAGCGATCGACGGTCTCTATAAGACGGCGGAAGACATGGAAGCCAGACTGCGCGGGCAGGCGGTGCAGCTCTGGCTCGATGGCGATTACATGATGGCCGAAACGCTCGGCTGATCGAATTTATTGAAAAGAAATCATGCCCGGTTGGGCGGGCAATACTCTCATAAGGCGTGCGGGAGCTACAGGAGACCAATATGGCAAAAGTAATTGTTGTAACTTCCGGCAAGGGTGGCGTTGGCAAAACGACATCCACTGCAGCCATCGGCGCCGCTCTCGCGCAGCGTGGCGAAAAGACCGTCGTTATCGACTTCGATGTCGGTCTGCGTAACCTAGATCTGGTGATGGGTGCCGAACGCCGCGTAGTGTTCGATCTGGTGAATGTAATTCAAGGCGATGCAAAGCTGCCACAGGCGCTTATTCGTGATAAGCGTCTCGACACGCTCTATCTGCTGCCCGCCTCCCAGACCCGCGACAAGGACAACCTCACCACCGAGGGCGTTGATCGCGTGATCGAAGACCTCAAGAAGGAATTCGACTGGATCATCTGCGACAGCCCGGCCGGGATCGAGCGGGGCGCGACGCTGGCCATGCGCCATGCCGACATGGCCGTTGTAGTGACCAATCCGGAAGTGTCGTCGGTGCGCGATTCTGACCGCATCATCGGCCTTCTCGACGCCAAGACGCTCAAGGCCGAGCGCGGCGAACGGGTGGAAAAGCACCTTCTGCTGACGCGCTACGACCCTATCCGCGCCGAACGCGGTGACATGCTGAAAGTCGAAGACGTTCTTGAAATCCTGTCTATCCCGCTTCTGGGCATCATCCCTGAAAGCCAAGATGTGCTGCGCGCATCCAATATCGGCTCTCCAGTGACGCTTGCCGACCAGCGCAGTGCGCCGGCCTTGGCCTATCTGGATGCAGCGCGCCGCCTGGCGGGCGAAGAAGTGCCGATGACTGTCCCATCCGAAAAGCGCAGCCTTCTGGGCAAAATTTTCGGAAGGAGAGCGGCATGAGCCTATTTCGTTTCTTCACCAAGCAGGCTTCCGCGCCCATGGCGCGCGAACGTCTGCAAGTTCTGTTGGCGCATGAGCGAGCGTCCGAGGGACATTCCGATCTTGTGGCGGTGCTGAGGGAAGAAATTCTCGCGGTGATCGCCAAGCATATCCAAATCGATCGCGACAAGGTCAGCGTGAAGATGGATCGGGGAGATCAGATGTCGACACTCGAAGTCGATATCGAACTTCCCTTGAAGCAGAAGGTGCGGGCAGCCTGATCTTCAAAGCATCTCCCGCAGCGACGTTTGAATGCGTCGTGTCTGGGAATGCCTCAATACAACGTGCGGGGGCGATAATGGAGGAATATTTCCATGAACCGCGGCACACTTCTTATCCGTCTGAAAGAGCTTCAGGAACTGCCTAAGTTTCAGAAGCGTGATATCTGTACGGTAAGTGCCTTTCTACCTCTCGACGCTCTGGCAGAACATGTCAGGGTTTGCGAGGAGGCGGCAGGCGTAGCGCAAACGAGGCAGGATCATTGATCCTGCCTTTTTCGCTGGCTCACGCCTTTATCACGGCACGGCAAAATGCATCTGCAAGTAGCAGCCGAGAAGCAGAAGCACGACCGCAGCCGCTATGAGAGCCAGAATTTTCATATAATAGCATTCGCTCAATCTCCGCTCACGTTCAATAAAACTGATGGTGATCGAAGTGCGAGGGGCCGGGAAGGGATCAGGCGGCGTTCTGGAGCAGTTCGCGCCGCGCAGTCGCAACAACCTGCTGCGTCAAGTCCGAGAGCCGATCTGCCGCGAGGCGATTGACCTGCCAATAGAGCGGTACATCGAGCGGGGTGTCGTGAACAAGTTCGACCAGCTTGCCCGAAGCAAGGTGGTCCTTAACCAGCACGTTTGGGTTGACGCCCCAGCCCATGCCGTCGAGGCACGCTTCTACAAACCCTTGGGTGGATGGCAACCAGTGTGTCGGGCAATTGATGTCCGCCTTCAGGTTTTCCTTGATCCAACGCTCCTGCAGCCGATCTTTCTGATTGAAGGTCAAGGCTGGCGCGGCGGCCAGCGCTTCGCGTGTCACGCCAGCCTTGAAGTATCGTTCCACGAAATCCGGCGATGCTGTCGCGTGGTATCGTAGCGTACCGAGCGGAACGATCCGGCAACCTTGCACCAGCTTTGCGTGCGATGTCACAGCCGCCAGCACGCGCCCGCGCTGGAGCCATGCGGCTGTGTGATCCTGGTCGTCTACGGCAATGTTGAGAAGGAAGTCGGATCCTTTCGTAAAGGCCGAGATGGCTTTCAGAAACCATGTGCCGAGGCTGTCGGCATTGGTGGCGATGTTCAGCGTGACGCGCTGCTTACGATCATCGGCTCCTGCAAGGGCTGGCAGCTCTTCAAGCAATTCGCGCTCCAGCATCCCCACCTGTTCGATGTGGCGGCAGAGCCAGTCGCCTTTCTCTGTCGCGGTACAAGGCGTGCCGCGTGAAATAAGCACTGTGCCGAGCCGCTCTTCCAGGTGCTTCACCCGCTGAGATATCGCTGATGGCGTGACATTGAGGGCGCGGGCCGCTTTCTCGAAGCTGCCGGTTTGAACCACCATCGCGACGGCACGTAGTGCGGAATAATCGATCATTAGTTTATCTTAATTGTCGTTAGTATCTTTAAATATACTAATCCGGGCTGGGCCTATATCCAAGCGCTATCAACCATTCCAATTTGTGTGGCATTCAGCGCCATGCTCCGTAGAGAGTCGTAATGAATTTCTCCGTTTATCTGACGGGCCTCACCATGGGCCTCAGCCTGATTGTCGCCATAGGCGCGCAAAACGCTTTCGTTCTGCGGCAAGGGCTGCGCGACGAACATGTTTTCGCAGTCAGTCTTGTCTGCGCGGTATCCGACGCGGCGCTGATCACGTTGGGGATCACCAGCTTCCAGAAGATCGCGGTCGCGCTGCCTGCCATTGATCCGATCATGCGCTATGGCGGTGCGGCTTTTCTGATTTGGTATGGAGCGCGAAGCCTTTATGCGGCAATCACATCGTCAACGGCGCTATCGACCGGCAATGGTCCGGCGACGGGCTTTTGGAAGACGATTGGCACCTGCCTCGCTCTGACCTGGCTCAATCCGCATGTCTATCTTGACACAGTTGTTTTGCTGGGCACGATCTCGACCCAGTTTCCGGGGCTGGGAGGCGCGTTCGCTATGGGCGCGATTACGGCTTCGTTCGTGTTTTTCTTTTCGCTGGGATTTGGCGCGCGCTGGTTACGGCCGGTCTTTGCCAGGCCGTCGTCGTGGCGCGTACTCGAAGGCGTGATCGCATTTGTGATGTGGGCAATTGCATTCAAGCTGCTGACCGGCGCATAAGCGCCAGACATTGTTGATCAGGATTGGTCTTCTGGCAGCCGTTGACGGATGCGCTCGGAAACATAGCTATGCAGCGTGAAGGAGGTTGCGGGGTTGTGATCCGGTGCCTTTGGAAAGCCTTTGAGATCCTGCGGCGCAATGCCAAACCGTTCCTTGAAAAATTTGGTGAACTGCGCACGGTCGGAGAAGCCGCAGGCATAGGCGACTTCCTTCATGCTGAGCCGCCGTCCGCCGTCATTGATGAGGCGTCGATAGGCAAGATCTAGCCGTTTGTTGCGGATGAGCTTTGTGACACCGCTATCAGGTTCAAATGCACGATAAAGATGCGAGTGCGACAGCTTGAACTGTTGCATGATGCTTTTTGGCGAAAGGTTTGGATCGGCCAGATTCGCGTCGATATGGTCGAGCACGCGCTGGCGTAGTGGCTGGCTGACCACAAGATATTCTTCGAGGGTGAAAGCCTGCCTGTTGATGGCTGCTTTCAGCAAAACCATCAGGGATTCCTGAATTTCAGGATAATCGTTCTGATCAATCGTATCGATGATCCGGTCGAGTGTCAGAATGAAATTGAACAGGATCTTGTTGGTTGCGATATTCGAGGGAAGCACCAAGCCATGCAGGTTTTTACCCGGAAAGAATTTGTTGAGTTCCTTGCGCGGAATGGCCAGCGTCACGCGGGCGCCAGCTTCTTTCCTGCTGGTCATCACCTGTGTCAGATCGAGAATGAAAATGTCGCCGGGCTTCACATCGACGCTTTTCCCGTTGAAGTCACCGCGATAATCGCCAGCTAGGACAAGCTGCAGCAGATAGAGGTCGAGGTCGGTTCTCGCGATGATTTTCGGCGTCCGATCACAGAATTGATTGCTGAAAGTGGTATTACCAACCACCATCTCGCCGAACAGGCGCGAGCGGACGGAGCCGCTCATGACCTTTTCGCCGTGCTCAAGCGTCGGCGAAACTTCGTAAATGATGGCCGACGTCTCCCGCCAGAAATCGTTGCGGTTCTTTTCGTCGACCATGTCTGCCGATATATAATGGCCGCTCTTCATGTGCCCCCAACCGCGACAAATATCAGCTGGCAACTTTGCAAGCGAATATGTTTTCGCAAGTGATAAGTTTCCAACTGTTTCCAATTACTCCCAAGCCCAGACCTAATCTATCAAATTTGTCCCCCAACACGCAATATGGGATAAAGTTGCCGCATATTAGGGACATACATGTATTGTCATCAGAATTTCGTGAGCTATTTCTAAGTATTGGAATTCATTATTTTTAGAGCTTGTTGAAATATCGAATGATTCAATCAAATTCGGGTTTTTAACAAAATTTTCTTGATATATACTCGAGTATAGTTATCAGTTTTGGATGAAAATTCTGAGGAAAGTCGATCGTTGGGTTGAATATTTCTTGATGCTGACGAGATATATTTGGCGGAGATAATAAATTATACGGCGATGGCAATTCAGGGTTGTCGAAATTTCATTCTGTTTGCGACACGGCGAAGTCGCAACTGTTGACCTATCGCCGAAATTATCCCCCGCCAAGTTTCGTTCCTCATTGGTGACAACCGACGCTTTTACCGCCGTTCGATCACGTCGCACTCAGCATAAGGAATGCGTGGACCGTTACGATCCCGATTTCTCCTTTTGCAATAAACCGCTTTATCAGAAAGGATCGATAATGATCGTAAAGCGAAAAATACAGTTGCTCGCATGCATGGTGGCGCTGGCGTTTGCCTCGCCGGTGCAGCTGGCATTTAGCCATGACTGGGACCATGATCATTGGCATCATGACCACGATTTTCCCCCCTTTGGTCATGACCATGATCATGATTTTCATCATCATCACGACCATGCTGGTGCAGCTGTTGCGGCAGGCATCCTCGGTCTGGCGATTGCTGCTGCGGTTGCCGACAATGGCAGCAACCGCCCACACGACGTCTATGCACCGCCCCCGCAACCTTATTATGCGCCGCCACCCCCTTATCGTCTGAGTCAGGGCATCACCTGTTACCCGGCGCAGAGGGCCTGCTACCTTCCAAACGGGCACTATGCGGGCATTACGACCCATTCGCAGTTCGGCAATTAGGAAATACGGCGATTATGAAATTTCATCACTTCTTGCTGGGCGCGGCATTGCTTGCAGCCTTTCCAAAAGCAGCCTTCGCCGAAGACGCATCCAATCCTCGGCTTCACGCCGCATGGGATGCTTTGGCCAAAGGCGAGGGCGAATTTCTCACATCGAAGCAATTCGCGAGCCTGAACAACCTGGCCTATCAGGCCGCAATCGTCAGGCTCTGCGATGGGCATGAGCTTGACCATGAGGCCTTCCGCAATAAAATCGAGGACGTCATTAACGACACCGATAAAAAGCTCAGCGACGAGCAGGCCGACTTGCGCGAAGCGGCCGTTCTCGTGGCTTTTGGTGCGCGTTTTGGTCTGTTTTTGGCCGAAGGTAGTGACGACAGCAAAGCGGGCTTCTGCGCCTCCGCAGATGAGGTCAAAGCCTCTCCGGACATTTCTGTTCTAGCCAAGTAAGATCACCAACAAAAGCAAAGCCTCACGCGTGGAAGAACAATCACGCGGGAGGCTTTTAAAGCATTTCCAGCAAAAGTGCGCAGCGGTTTTGCGTAGGATAATGTGTAAAAACAAATAGATAGAGCGGTTCCACGATTCCGTTTTATCTGGAACCGCTCGAGCATTCGCTATCAGGCCGTATGCCGGGCGGGTTTCGACCTGCGGAACCAGCGGGCGCCGGCCAGACGGTCGATCTCGACGAAGATCACCGGCGTGATGAACAGCGTCAGCACCTGACTGAGCAGAAGACCGCCCACCACGGCGACGCCAAGCGGCTGGCGCAGCTCAGACCCCTGACCGCCGCCAAGGGCAACAGGAACGGCTGCCAGAAGCGCGCAGAATGTCGTCATCATGATAGGCCGAAAGCGACGGATTGCTGCCTGATGGATTGCTTCGTCCGGCGCATGGTTTCCCTCGCGTTTCAGATAGAGCGCGACATCGACCATCATGATCGCGTTCTTCTTGACGATGCCGATCAGCATCAGAAGCCCGATTAGCGCGATGATCGATAGGTCAAAACCGGATAGTTGGAGCGTGATCAGCGCGCCAAAGGCGGCTGATGGCAGGCCGGAAAGAATGGTCAGCGGATGCGCGAAGCTTTCATAGAGAACGCCGAGCACGATATAGATCGTTGCCACCGCGGCGAGGATCAACAGGCCCATATTGCCGGTCGACTGGGCGAAAATCTGCGCCGCGCCTGATGGTCGCGCCGATACGGATGCCGGCATTCCGATCTCGCTTTGCAGTGCTGTCACGCGGTCGGTGGCCGTTCCAAGCGAAACGCCCGCAGGCAGGTTGAACGACAGCGTGACGGAAGCAAGCTGTCCTGACTGGTTGACGGTCACCGGCCCGTTGGTGCGCTTGATGCTGGCAAAACTGGCCAGCGGAACCAGCGTCCCTGATGACGATGGGACGCGCAGCGCCCCAAGCTGGGTTTCATCCCACTGGCGGCTTTGGTCAAGTTCCAGAATAACATCATAGCTGTTGCCGGTGGTCTGGATCTGCGAAACCGTCAGTGTGCCATAGGCCGCTTCCAGCGTGCTGCGGATCGCCTGTGAAGAGATGCCGAGACTTCCAGCCTTGTCATGATCGATTTCGATACTGGCTTGCAGCGCGTTGTTTTGCAGGTCGGACGCCACATCGACAAAGGTTTGCGGCTCAGCTTTCATGGCGTCAGCCAGTTTCACCGACCAGGACCGGGCTTCGTCGGCATCGAGCGATTGCAACACAATCTGATACTGGCTCTGCGTGCTGCGCCCGCCGAACCGCAAATTCTGCACTGGCGTTATATAGGCGGTGATACCGGGAAGGGCGGCGAGCGATTTGCGCAGCGTGCTCAAGGTTTGGTCGAGCGGCGGGCGGGCGTCACGTGCTTTCAGCTGCACGAGCAGCGACCCGGTATTGAAGGTTGAACCGCCGGGGCCGCTGCCGAGCGAAGCCGTCACGTGCTGAACGGCGGGGTTTTCGGAGACGATGGCTGCGGCCTGCTGTTGAAGATTGCGCATCGCCTGATAGGAAATATCCTGCCGCGCCTGCGTGGAAATGGTGAGAAGGCCAATATCTTCCTGCGGAAAGAAGCTGCGCGGCAGGGTCGTGAATGACCAGATCGAACCGAGGAAACTGAGGCCGAACAGGAGCAACACCAGCGCACGATGCTTGAGGCACCAGCCGACAGCGCGTCCATAGCTTTCTGTCACCTGATCGAACAGGCGGGCGATTTTGCCGGGCCTGGTTTCCTTGTGCGGCAGGCGTGCGGCAAGCATCGGCGTCACGGTCAGCGACACGAGCGCTGAGGACAGAATAGCGAGTGTCACCACCATGCCGAATTCGTTCAGCACGCGTCCGACAATGCCCCCCATCAGAAGGATGGGCAGGAAAACCGCGACCAGCGACAGCGACATGGAGATGATCGTGCCGGTTACTTCCTGGCTGCCCTTGATGGCAGCTTCAAAGGGGGGCATCCCTTGTTCTGTATAGCGCACGATATTTTCGAGCATCACGATGGCATCGTCCACCACGAGGCCGACCGCCAGTGTGAGCGCCAGAAGCGAAATGTTGTCGATGGAAAAGCCGAACGCATACATGGCGGCAAATGTCGCGACCAGTGAGAGCGGCACGGCAAGGCCCGGGATCATCGTCGCCCAGAACTGGCCGAGAAACAGAAAGATGACCAGAACAACGAGCGCAATTGTAATGCCGAGTGTTTTTTGAACATCGGCAACCGCATCGCGGATCGACCGGGATACGTCGTTCACAACAGAAATATGCATTTGCGCGGGCAGGGCGGCTTCAATCTCCGGCAGCTTGGCTTTGATGGCGTCGACCACGGCAACTGTGTTCGAACCCGGCTGGCGCTGAACAGCAAGCGCGATAGATTGTTTTCCGTCAAGCCAGCTGCCCTGATTGACGTTTTCCACACTGTCGAGAACTGTGGCGACATCCGATAGCCGTACCACGCGGTTACCGCTGCCCGAGACGATAAGGGTTTTGAACTCGTCGGCATTGGTGCGTTGCGTCTTGGCGTTGACGGTCAGGGCCTGCGACCCGTTCTGCAATGTGCCGACGGGCGTCTGGCTGTTCGCGGCGGCGATTGTATTGCCGAGGCCTGACAAGGACAGATTGCGGCTGTCGAGCTTGTCGGGATCGACCTCGACGCGCACGGCATAGGTTTTGGAACCGTAGACCTGCGCCTGCGCCACACCCGAAATGGTGGAAAGGGCAGGCGATATGATATTCTGCGCAATGTCATCCATCTGCGTCAGGCGCGCGCCGTCACCGGTAAGCGCAAGAATGATGACCGGCGCATCGGCGGGATTGGCCTTGCGATAGCTCGGTGGGGCGGTCAGATTGTTGGGCAACTGGCGCTGGGCGCGGGTGATGGCAGCCTGCACGTCGGCGGCTGCAGCATCGATATTCCGGGACAGATTGAACTGAAGGGTGATCGATGTGTTGCCGAGCGACGAGGTGGCGCTGATCGTATCGATACCCGCAATCGTTTCGAACTGCTTGATGAGCGGGGTTGCGACTGATGAAGCCATCGTGTCGGGCGACGCGCCCGCCAGCTGCGCCGACACGTTGATGGTTGGGAAATCTGCTTCCGGCAGAGCCGCGACGGGAAGCTGGAGATAAGCCGCAATGCCGCCGATCAATCCGCCAATCACAAGGAGGATCGTTGCAACCGGGCGGCGAATGAAGACTTCCGAAATGTTCATCGGCTAGATGCCTTGATTCAATTGGACGAGACGTTGGTCTCAACATCGGTGCTGGTCAGTTTCACCTTGCTGCCATTGGCAAGCGAGGCCTGACCTTCCGTCACCACTTTCTCACCGGGTTGCAGGCCCGCGCTCAGACCGGCCATGCCATTGGCGCGGACCGCAACCGTAACAGGACGTACCTCGATACTGTTGTCCGTTTTCACGACATAGCTGATCGAGCCATTTTCCTGCGGTTGCACGGCAACGCCAGGCACGAGGACCAGATTGTCCATTTGACCGGCTTCGACCAAAACACGCAACGATTGTCCGGGCCAGAAATTACCCGACTGATTGTCCAGCGTGGCGCGCAGACGCATGGTGCCGCTGGCCGCGTCGATTGTGTTGTCGAGGAAACTGACCGGACCGCTTTCTGAAATATCCCTGCCATCAGCCGATACGGCGGAAGCGGTCGCTTTCAGCGTGCCGGTGGCAAGCGTTTCGCGGACGAGCGCAATGTCGGTTTCGGGGAGGGTGAAATCCGCATAAACGGGTTTCATCTGCGTGATGGTTGCAACCGGGGAACCGGCGGAGAGATAAGCGCCAGCCGAGACGAGCACGACGCCAAGCTGGCCGTCAAAAGGCGCTATAATCCGTGTATTGTCGAGGGTTACCTGATCGGCCGCCAGCTGTGCCTGATCGACCTGCAACTGGGCTTCCGCCACTTTAAGAGCGGCCATGGCGTCGTCGCCAGCCTGCGATGTGCTGACGCCCTTGGTGACAAGGTTTTGCATCCGCGTCAGCAGAATTTGCGCATTGTTCAGCGTGGCCTGCGATTTGGCGACGGAAGCCTGATCCTTCACGACCGTGGCGCGAATGGCGCGATCATCCAGTTGCGCGATCAGTTCGCCCTTCTTGACGATGGCCCCGTCTTTGACATTGAGAATAGCCACATTGCCCGGCTCGGGACTGTTGACCGCCGTAGAGGCGACGGCGACAACTGTGCCGATGGTGCTGCGCTGGATCGGTAGCGATCCAGCGGTCGCAACGGCGACCTTGACGGCATGCTCGGCATTGGCCGAGCGATTGCCACCTTTCCGACTGTCTGTCTGAACTGTGTTCGGAGCGCTGGCGCCGTTTTGTTTCGTGGCATGTTGCCAGCCGACATAAGCGGCACCTGCAACCAATAGGATTGGGACACCCCAAACAACCCAACGCTTCACTCAACGCTCCTGTCAACGAAGGGATACGCCGCAATACCGGCTATCCGAACGCTAACACAACGGTGCCGCCCGGCAATTAAATTGATTGAGAGCGACAGTTGTTCAGTTCGTGATAATGAGTGACGCCATTATTAGCAGAAACGCATGTTGTTGCTGGCCGCTATTTGAGAATACGCAGAATATCGCGCACCACTTCCGCCTGTAGCGGGCGTTGTTTCTCGATATTGAAATGACCGACTTCCTTCACGCCCGAGAAATCGCGATTGTCCAGTTTGCCCTTGAAACGGGGGCCGGGCACCAGCGGAAGCCCCCAACCGTTCTGGGAGAAATAGAAATTCACGACGCGGCGGATATTTCCGGGCAGGGGATCGGGCGCCGTTGCGGCAAACGACGCCATGTAATCCACGCGAATCCCTTTTTTCTCAAGGATTTCCGCGATGGAAATAATGGCATTGGCGCCCAGCGAATGGCCGACGAGAATGACCGGCTGCGGGCCGTATTTCTGCCGGTCGGCAATGATCCGGTTGGCGACGAGCCGCCACGCGGCATTGCCTTCAACATGGGCATCGACACCTGCGGCCTGCAAGTCTGCACCGATTTCATCGATGCCTGCTGAAAAGATGTTGGCGAAACCGCGCAGAAGATAGACATCCGGTCGTCCGGGCTGGGCAGCATTCCCCGGCTTGCTATTTGTATCGGGAGCGTTGGCAGATGGCGCGGCAGGTTTGGCTGGTTTGGCAAACGCCGCGAGCGGCATTCCAGCCAGCATAAGGCCCGTGGCTAGCCCCGAGGCCAGCAGAGAACGGCGGCTCACGAAATAATTGGCCGAAGTAACTGATTTGTTCGTCATGTAAATATACCAAGGTTATGGCCAAGGTTTCGGAATAATACGTCCGGTGCGCTTGGCATATTCATCATATGAAGCGCCGAATGCCTTGCGCATCATCGCTTCTTCATGACCCACGCGATAAAAATAGAGAATGCCGACACCCACGATGCCCGCCAGACCGGCGAACCAGTTGGGGAGCAGGCAAAACTGCGCTATCGCCCAAAGCCAGAACGATAAATACATCGGATGGCGGACATATTTATAGAGGCCGTCCGTCACGAGTTTGTGTTCCTTGCGGATTTCCAGCGAGACCGACCAGTTCTTGCCGAGCTGGCGGTGGCTCGCATGGAACAGCCAAAGAAAGGCGAGTTCGACCACAAGGCCGATCCAGCCAAGCCATGGCTGAAAGGTATAATCCGCAACGGCTGGAAAGCCCGTGGCGACATAGATGATCGGGATTAGCGACAGGCCGACGCTTGCTGCGCCCAGCGCAAGGCGGTCGGGTAGCGTCTTGGCATTGGTCGTGACCTTGATCTTGCGGGCACGACGCTGGTGCGGCACCCGAATGACTACCCAGGCGACAAGCCCGATTGCCCAAACGATCATTGCGAAGGTGGGCGTCATTCGGAAGCTACCTTTTCTGGCGATAAGCCGCCGACAATATGGTCATTCACGCGGTCTGACAGGAAGGTCGGACCGCAGCAGACCTGAAAGAAATCATACCAATAGGGCTTGGTATTGCCGAACACATATTGATAATGCACGCGAAAGAGATTGCGCTTAATCCGCTTATAAGTCTCGGCTTGCAGCATATCTCGAATGCGTACCCGACGCACGAAAGGGAAATTTCTGCTCTCTGCACGCTTGAGCTTCATTTCCGCCACCGGGTCGGTCTTGTAAAAATTGATGGCGTCGGTGAGGCACTGGATTTCAACCCATTCAAGCGTACCATCATCGGTAAGTCTTTGCACACCTTCACGAAATTTCGTGGCGGCGGGGTGATAGCCGGCCTTGAGCGCGGTGGAGCCAAGCGTCAGAATGGCGACTTTTGACGCACGCTTAGAAAACGCGGTGTCGATGGCCAGACAGCGGGCCGCGACGTCCAGCATCAGCATGCCGCCGGTACTGTGGCCGATCAGGATAACCTCGTCATATTTGCCTGCTGCAACGCGCTCCACGATGCCTTCTGCGAAACGCTGCATCAGCGTTTCGGCATCCGGTCGTCTGCCGCGAAAGAAGTTCAACGAGAAGGACCAAAGGTCCATCAGGTGGTTCGTGGACCAGCGTTTGCCCAGCACCGTCAGCGTGACGGAGAATACGGCAAGTCCGATGATCCAGCTCAGTGCGCCCAGCCAATGCGCCGTGAGACGAGCGGCGGCATAACCCAACAGAGCAAACAGGACGATTGCGAGAAAAGGATAGAGAAAATAAAGCCCGAAGCGCCACGCTTTGGCAAAAAAATGGAGCGCCGTGCCGGAAAAGACGAAGTCGGCAAAGGCACGCAGATATTTGCCAAGCCGCACGGGCAGGGGGCGGGCGAAATCCGTGAGCACGATCGAATCGAGGGCGAGGAAATTAAAGTCGGTTGTCGTCGACCAGTCTTCGCGCGCAGCGCGGGTTTCAATCGTCGCAAGCCCGATCTCGTGGTCAGGCGTGACATCGACGGTAGATACCGTCGATTGGTAACTCCAGAGTGTATCGAAACGGACAATTTCCTTACGCAGCCGCTTGAAAAAAGCGTCCGGCGTTTTTGGATCATACCCGCCAATGAAGAATACGGCACGCCGCTGGACCGACTGATTCATGAGAAAAAGCGTAATTTGCATCTCGGGCATTGTCGAGATCAAACCGCGCTGTATTTTAGCGAAATTCTTTGATGCCTTTTTTGTGAAGCGCGACTTTTTGGGAAGAAAAGGTTGCGGAGCCATTTCAGTAAATCTGCATAACAGCTTTGTCTCAGAAGTTTTTTGGAACAATTGGTTAAACGGTTTTCTTAAGTTGCAATATTGAAGCGTAGAGGTCATGCGACCCTAAATCGGTCGCTTTGCAACGAACGAAAACGTGATATGGCGAAGGCAGGGCGATCCGGGGAGGACGCTGTCAGTTACGCATGTCGTTGCAAGTTCTGGATCGCATAGTATGAGCCGCACAATTCTCTGCCTGGGCGCTTTGACGCTCGACACAATCCTTCGACTTGACGCATTGCCGGAAAAAGCCGGGAAATATCTCCCCAGCGAAGCGGTGCAGATCGCAGCCGGTATGGCCTCGAGTGCCGCGGCCGCCATCGCGCGCCTCGGCGGCGATGTGGCGCTTTGGGCCTCCACGGGCGACGACGCCACCGGTGAGCGTGTGATTGCGGAACTGCGCGCAGAAGGAATCGATTGCAGCCATATTCGCAGGCTGGCGGGTGCCCGCACCGCCTTTTCGTCCATTCTGGTCGATCCATCGGGTGAGCGCGTTATTATGCCGTTTTACGATCCGCAGCTGGGCAGCCCGGCTTCCGTCGTGCCGCCTGTCGAGGCGGGTGCGTTTGCGGCAGTGATGGCGGATGTCCGCTGGGCATGGGCTGCCGAAACTGGTCTTAAGGCCGCGCGTCGCGCTGGTATTCCGGCGATTCTCGACGCCGATACGGCCCCGGTCGAACTCCTCGAAAGATTGCTGCCGCTTGCAACGCATATCGTCGCGTCTGAGCCCGCTGCAATCAGTCTGACGGGTACGGCGAATTTGAGCGAATGCGTCGAGATACTGGCGAGCCGGTACGATGTTTTCACAGCGGTGACCGCCGGTGCGCACGGATGTTTCTGGACCGAACGGGCTGGGCGTTCGGTGCAGCATGTCGCCGGGTTTCCGGTAAAAGCGGTCGATACGCTCGCTGCTGGCGATGTGTTCCATGGCGCTTTCACACTCGGTCTCGTCGAAGGTTGGCCGATGCACGACATCATTCATTTTGCCCACGCCGCCGCTGCCATCAAATGCGCGCGCTTTGGTGGGCGCTCGGGTTCGCCAAGCCGGGCAGAAGTGCAGGCATTTATCGATAGCGGACAGCTTCCGGTTTAAATCCCCAATCCCAAATCTGCATAAATGCACAGTGATCCCGAATTGACTATTTACTAACATGTTAGTATGTGCCAGCTTATAGTTCAATTTGGGAGGACACGGCTTTGCCAATAGATTCTGGGCCGCAACATAATTCTGCGCGGAAGCGCTTCGGGCTTTCAGCAGCGCTCACCACGCCATTCGATGCGGATGGCAAAATCGATGTCAGCCGTGCGCTCAAGCACGCCCATGCCCGCCTCGATCATGGCTGTTCCAGCGTCACTTTGTTCGGCACCACGGGCGAAGGATCTTCGATTGGCGATGCGGAGCGTGCCGCGCTTCTCGATGCATTCATCGCGCAGGGCTTTCCGGCAGCCAACATCGTTGTCGGCGTCATGGAAAATTCGGTTGCCGATGCGGTGCTTCAGGCTGGCGACGCGCTGCGTCGCGGCTGCAAGGCCATTCTTCTGGCGCCGCCGTCCTATTTCAAGAACCTCTCCGACGATGGCCTTTTCAACTGGTTCTCCGCCGTGTTGAAGGGTCTTGGTTCGGATGCGCGCGATATTATTCTCTACAACATCCCATCGGTGACGGCGGTTGAGCTTTCAGTCGATTTGATCGGTCGTCTGCGTGCAGCTTTTGGCGCGGTCATTTCCGGTGTGAAGGATTCATCGGGCAACTGGGCTTATACCGAGAAGCTTCTCGCCGCGCATAAGGACATTGCCATCCTGATCGGTGACGAGCGCGATCTCGCAGCCGGTGTTCGCCTCGGCGGGCAGGGCGCGATTTCAGGCATGGCCAATCTGTTCCCGGATCGTCTCCTACGCATGATCAATGACGGGCAGGACGATGCCGAACTGGTCGATGCCGTGCGCAAGCTTCTCAACTATCCGGTAACGCCTGCGGTGAAGGCGCTGGTGGCGCGTCATACCGGCGATATGGAATGGCGCCGTGTCCGAGCACCTCTGGTTGCGCTGAATGATGCGGATTTCGATGCAATTGGCAGTGTATTTGACGGATTGCATATGGCAAAGGCCGCCTGAGCCGGGCATAAGCCTGGAAGGATAGAGGGGGAACGGATTTGGCGGAAGATCACAACGAGCCGGTGAAATTGCGGGACAAGGCCTATCAGAGCTTTACCCAGCATTTGCTGGCGCGTGATTTCCATCCGGGCCAGTTTGTCTCGCAGCGCCAGCTGGTGACCATGACGGGTCTGCCGCTTGGTGCTATCCGTGAATTGATCCCTCGCCTTGAGGCGGAAGGCCTGATCAAGACCGTGCCGCAGCGCGGGCTTCAGATCGCCCATATCGATCTCAATCTCATCCGCGAGGCATTCCAGTTTCGCCTGTTCATCGAGAAGGAGTCGGTCGCGATTTTCTGCCAGTCGGCTTCCGATGAACTGCTTCGTTCGCTGCGGGCCGAGCATGAAGACACGCTGAACCGGGCCATGAGCGAAGGCGAGACGCCGGAGCTTGAGCAACAGGCGCAGAATATCGACTGGAGCCTGCATGATACCATTGTCGCCTCGCTCGACAACGAAATCATCTGGCGCGCTTACCAGACGAATACGATCAAGATGCGCCTGATCAATCAGGAGCGTTTCCGGATCACCGGGCGCGTCATTCCGGTCATGCAGGAACATCTCGCGGTTCTTTCGGCGATTGAAACCCGCAACCCGCAAATTGCCATGGATGCGATTGCCGTTCACATCAACAATGCGCGGGCGCTGGCATTGCAAATTTAGATAAATGGAATCAGGAGCTTGGCGAGAGGAGTTGCCAGGTTTGGAACATAGGGGAGGAGAAGCATGAAACTATTTCATCCAACACGCCGCCAGTTTCTGGCGGGTTCTGCGGCAATCGCCGCATCAGGCGTGACAGGTATCAGCCCGTCTTTCGCCGCGTCCACGGTTGACTGGAAGAAATATGCGGGCACCACGCTTGAGGTGAACCTCATCAAGAGCCCGCGCGGCGAAATCCTTCAGAAACATCAGAAGGAATTCGAAGAGCTGACGGGCATCAAGGTTCATTCCGAACAGATGCCGGAGCAGCAGCAGCGCCAGAAGGCGGTCATCGAGCTGACCTCGGGTCGCCCGAGCTTCGACGTCATTCACATCAGCTATCATGTTCAGAAGCGTCAGTTCGAAAAGGGCGGCTGGCTTGCCGATCTCAACCCGTTCCTGAAAAACCCGACGCTGACCGACGCCTCGCTGACGGAAAACGATTTCGCAAGCGCTGGTCTGACCTTTGCCAAGGATGCCAATGGCCGTTTCGGCGCGCTGCCGTTCTCGGTCGATTACTGGATCATCTACTGGAACAAGGACCTGTTCGCTGCCAAGGGTATCGAATATCCGAAGACCTTCGAAGAGTTGGTCAAGGCTGCGGAAGCGCTGACCGATCCGTCTTCGAACACCTACGGCTTCGTGGCCCGCGGCATGAAGAACGCCAATGTTCCGGTCTGGACGAGCCTGATGCTCGGCTATGGCCAGAGCGCGGTCGATGCCGACGGCAATCTGAAGACGGATTCGGCAGAAGCCATCGAAGCCGCCAAGCTCTATCAGCGCCTGATGACCAAAGCCGCACCTCCCGGTGTTGCCGGTTTCAACTGGGCGGAATGCCAGTCGAGCTTCCTTCAGGGCAAGGTCGGCATGTGGCTCGACGGTATCGGCTTTGCGCCGCCGCTCGAAGATCCGAACAAGTCGCGCGTTGTCGGCAAGGTCGGCTATGGCGTCATCCCGGCTGGACCAAAGGCCCAGGCCGCACCGACGACCGGCGATGGTATTGGCGTAACCGAAGCCTCGACCAAGAAGGAAGCCGCTTATCTTTACTGCCAGTGGGCTATTTCGAAGGAAATGGGCGCACGTCTGCTGCAGACGGGTTCGGGCGTTCCATTCCGCAAGTCGGTCATCGATGACGCGGACGTACGGAAGGGCGTGACCATGCCGGAAGGCTGGGTCGAAGCTCTGTCAAAATCCGCACCGATCAGCCAGCTCTGCCTGCCGGTTATCGTCCCGGTCACGGAGTTCCGCGACATCATGGGCGTTGGCCTCACCAATCTTCTGAATGGTGCCGAAGCGGAAGCTGAAATGAAGCGCGCGACGGAAGAATTCCGTCCGGTCCTCGCACGGAGCGAAGGAAAATGACATCTGCCGCCCCGACAGGAGCAAGAAAGAGCATGAATGGGGAGGCCGCCACAAAGGCGGCTTCCGCTACCAGCACCGGTGGCAAGTCTGGCAAAAGTCGCCTGAAACCGAGTTACTGGCCGTTTGTGCTTCCCGCCTTGATCACCGTCGGGGCGGTGATCGTCTTCCCTTGGCTTTTCACCCTCTGGATGAGCGCCAATCAATGGCAGCTCGGCGGAGGTATCAGCTTTGTCGGCTTCGACAATTACATTCGTCTGGCAGGCGACGCCCGCTTCTGGGATTCCATGTGGCACACGGCCGTCTATACGGTTCTGTCCGTGGTGGCACCCATGGTGCTCGGCACCATTGCCGCTCTCATTTTCGACAGCAAGCTGCCGATGCGGGGCCTGCTGCGCGGTATCTTCGTCATGCCGATGATGGCGACGCCGGTGGCGGTCGCGCTGGTCTGGACGATGATGTATCACCCGCAGCTCGGCGTGCTGAATTATCTCCTGTCGCTGGTCGGCATCGGCCCGCAGGAATGGATTTTCAATCAGAACACCGTCATTCCGTCCTTGGTTGCGGTGGAGACGTGGCAATGGACGCCGCTGGTCATGCTGATCGTGCTGGGCGGCCTTGCCTCCATGCCGCGCGATCCGTTTGAAAGTGCTGAAATCGATGGCGCAAACGGCTGGCAGAAATTTCGTTACATCACGCTTCCGATGATCCTGCCTTTCATCATGGTGGCCGTCATCATCCGCTCGATCGATGCGCTGAAAAGCTTCGATATCATCTATGCGATGACGCAGGGCGGCCCCGGCACGGCATCGGAAACCATCAACATCTATCTCTATAATGTGGCGTTTTCCTATTACGACATCGGATATGCTTCGGCGATTGCCGTTGTGTTCTTCATCGTGATCATCGCCATGTCCATGATCCTGCTGGCGCTTCGCCAGCGGACCAAATGGAACGCTTGAGGACCGGCTCATGGCACGCAAGTCAATTCTGTCGAAGCTCGGCACTGCGCTTCTTGTTTTCATCATCGTTTCGCCGGCGCTCTTCTTTTTCATCTGGATGCTGTCGCTTTCGCTTAAATACGAAATCGACAACGGCGCTTATCCGCCGATCCTGATCCCGGAGCGTTTCGCCTGGTCGAACTACACGCAGATTTTCGAAGCCAATGATTTTCTGCTGTATTTCTGGAACAGCCTTCTGGTGACCGGCATGGCGACGCTGCTCGCCCTTCTGGTCGGTGTTCCGGCAGGGTACGGCATTGCCCGGCTCAAGGCGCATAAATCGGCGATTGTCATCATGATCGCCCGCATGACGCCGGGTCTGTCCTATCTGATCCCGCTGTTCCTTCTATTCCAGACGTTGGGCCTGCTTGGCACGCTCTGGCCACAGATCATCATCCATCTGGTCGTCACCGTTCCTATCGTGATCTGGATCATGATCGGCTATTTCGAAACGACGCCGATGGAACTGGAAGAGGCGGCGATAATCGACGGCGCGTCCTCGTTGCAGGTGTTTCTCAAGGTGGCGCTGCCCATTGCCAAGCCCGGCATTGTGGTGTCGCTCATCCTGGCGGTGATCTTCTCGTGGAACAATTTCGTGTTCGGGATCGTGCTGGCAAGTCGCGAGACGCGCACGCTGCCGGTCGCTGTCTACAACATGCTTTCCTTCGAACAGGTGAGCTGGGGGCCGCTTGCTGCCGCCGCACTAGTGGTCACGCTGCCTGTTTTGTTGCTTACCGTCTTCGCACAGCGCCAGATCGTTGCAGGTCTGACCGCAGGCGCCGTCAAATAAGAGTTGAGGTTCAAGATGGCATCTGTATCCATCCGTAATGCAGTCAAGAAATATGGCAATGTCGGCGTTCTGCACGGCGTGTCGGTCGATATCGAAGACGGCGAATTCGTCGTGCTCGTCGGCCCTTCCGGCTGCGGCAAGTCCACGCTTCTGCGTATGATCGCAGGGCTTGAGGAAATCAGCGACGGCGAAATCGCCATCGGGCCGCGCGTGGTCAACGACCTGCGCGCCAAGGAACGCGATATCGCGATGGTGTTCCAGAACTATGCGCTTTATCCGCATATGACGGTTGCCGACAATATGGGCTTCGCGCTGATGCTCAAGAACGCGCCGAAGGAAGAGCGTGAAAACCGTGTTGCGCGCGCGGCGGAAATTCTCGGTCTCAACAAGCTGCTCGACCGTTTTCCGCGCCAGCTTTCCGGGGGTCAGCGCCAGCGCGTGGCCATGGGCCGCGCCATTGTTCGCGATCCGCAGGTCTTCCTGTTCGATGAACCGCTTTCCAACCTCGATGCCAAGCTGCGCGTGCAGATGCGCGGCGAGATCAAGGGCCTGCATCAGCGCCTGAAAACCACGACCATCTATGTGACCCACGACCAGATCGAGGCCATGACCATGGCCGATAAGATTGTGGTGATGCGCGATGGCCTGGTGGAACAGATCGGCGCGCCGCTCGATCTTTATGATCGTCCGGCCAATATGTTCGTTGCGGGCTTCATCGGCTCCCCGTCGATGAATTTCATCAATGGCAAGATCGAGGAAGGTTCGTTCGTGGCCGATGGCGGCTTCCGTCTGTCACTACCGCAGGGCGACTATTCCAGCCTGTCCGGTAAGGCTGTCTATGGCGTGCGTCCCGAGCATATGAAGATCGCCAAAGGCGGCGTCCCGGTCACGGCTGAAATCGTCGAGCCGACGGGTTCGGAAATCATGGTCATGGGCAAGCTCGGCACACAGCCGATTACTTGCCTGTTCCGCGAACGTCTGACCGTGCGTCCGGGTGACGTGCTGCCGATTGCCATTGATCCGGCGACGAGCCACATCTTTGAACCGGAAAAGGGGATGCGCGTCAGCGCCTGACCCACACGATACGGATTATCTCAAAGAACGGTTTTGGCAGCTATGTCGAAGCCGCTCTTTGTTTTTGTTCGGGCATTTTTCTGGTATTTCCTTTTAACGCCGAATTGCACTAACACTTTCTCTGAAATTCAGGAATGTGGAGGGCTTCATGCAGCCAATCTGGGCCGTGGGTCTGATGACCGGCACCGTTCTCGATGGAAATATCGACGTCGCGCTTTTGAAAACGGACGGCGAGACGGTCGATATATTCGGCACCTATGCGCTGAAGCCTTATCCAGACGGTATCCTCGCACTTCTGCAGCAGGCCCAGTCCGAGGCGCGTGTCTGGAATTTCGAAGGTCCGGAACCGGCGATTTTTGCCAAGGCGGAAGATGCCCTGACCCGGGCACAATCTGCCGCCGTGCGCGAGCTGGTGGAAGAAAGCGGGCTGATCATGGCCGATATCGGCGTCGTCGGCTTTCATGGTCAGACCGTGCTGCATCGTGCGCCACAGCCGGGACGGCTTGGCGATACGCGCCAGCTTGGCGACGGTGCGCTGATGAGCGAGCTGCTTGGCACCAGGGTCGTCTATGATTTTCGAACCGCCGATATCCGTGCTGGCGGGCAGGGCGCACCATTGGCCGCAATCTATCATGCGGCTTTGCTGCGCAGCGCCGATGCCAGTGGCGATACGGCAATTCTCAATCTCGGCGGTGTCGGCAATATTACCTGGTGGGACGGTGGCGACACACTGGTCGCCTTCGATACCGGCCCGGCCAACGCGCCGATCAATGATTTCATGAAAGCGCGTGGTCTGGGTGAGATGGATCGCGACGGTGCGCTGGCCGCCCGGGGGCATGTGGATGAAGCGCGTCTCGCCAAACTGCTTGAACATCCCTATATGACCGCGCCTTTTCCGAAATCGCTCGACCGGTTTGATTTTACCGCCGCTATGGCTGACGGCCTCGGCGATGAAGATGGCGCGGCGACGCTCACCGCCTTCACAACATCGGCTGTGGCCAAGGCGCTTGATATTCTGCCACATCGACCGAAACGGCTGGCCGTGTCCGGTGGCGGGCGTCATAACCCGACGATGATGCGTATGCTGGTCGAGCGCGCCAGTGTCGAGCTTGTGCCGGTCGAGACCTTGGGCTGGCGGGGCGATGCCGTCGAGGCGGAATGCTTTGCGTTTCTCGCCGTGCGGGCCTTGCGGGGCCTGCCGATCAGCTTCCCAAGCACTACGGGCGTGCCTGCGCCTATGACAGGCGGAAAGATCGCTGGTTGAAAAGTTCGTAAAGGGAAATCTGTATAGCAAAACGCCCGCAGCAATATGGGAGGAGGAGTTGCTGCGGGCGGATTGGTAAAGCGCGATTGGGAGGAGGAGTATCGCGCTTCAGGTTCGGTTTTTGGGAGGAGGAGTAAAACCGAACAAGGCCAAAATAGAACCGTGGGTCGCCCCTTACAACAACCGATCCTGCAACCGAGATATGCGTATTTTGCAAGGCGTTAAACTGCGCCCCAAAACGAAACCGCCCCAGCCGCGAATAAACGCGCTAGGGCGGTGAATCTCCGCCAAAGCCCCCAATGGCGAGACACGAGATTAATAGCATGAGTCGCGTCCGGGTAAACGTTGTCAAGGGGCGCCGATGATAGAAAGAAGCGCACTATGTCAAAATGGCAACAATGGGGCAAAGGGTGGGCTCCAGTTGCGCTGACATCCAGAAGGAAAGCTTTGAGAACAAATGGAAATGGCGGCAAATCTGCTGCCATTCCAAATCCGTCATAACGGTGGCGATTGCTCAATGCGCAATCATGATATGGCGCACGGCAGTATAGTCCTCCAGCGCATAGATCGACATGTCCTTGCCATAGCCGGATTGTTTCAATCCGCCATGCGGCATTTCATTGGTCAGCATGAAATGGGTGTTGATCCAGGTGCAGCCATATTGCAGGCGGGCGGCGGCCTGCATGCCTTTGCTGACATCCTTGGTCCACACCGACGAGGCAAGACCGTAATCGCTGTCGTTCGCCCATTGCACGGCTTCATCGACATCGCTGAAGCGTGTGACCGAGACAACGGGGCCGAAGACTTCGCGGCGCACGATTTCATCATCCTGTGTCGCACCGGCAATAACCGTCGGCTCGAAGAAGAAGCCGTTGGCCCCGGCTGTTTTTCCGCCGGTCGTCACCTCGATATGCTTATGCTCGCGGGCGCGGGCGACAAAACTCTCAACACGATCACGCTGACGGCGGGAGATGAGCGGTCCTATCTCGTTCTGGCTGTCGTCTTCCAGATTGTAGCGGATGCTGGATACGGCGGAGGACAGATCTGCGACGAAACGGTCGTAGATACGTGCGTCGGCATAGATACGGCAGGCGGCGGTGCAGTCCTGACCGGCATTATAGTAGCCGAAAGTGCGAATACCGTTGACGACAGCTTCAATGTCCGCATCGTCGAAGACAAGGACAGGCGCTTTGCCGCCAAGCTCCAGATGGGTGCGCTTCACGCTCTTGGCCGCCGCCTGCAAGACCTTCTTGCCGGTTGCGACATCGCCGGTGATCGACACCATGTCGATACGTGGATGATTGATCAGCGCGTTGCCGACGGTTTCGCCGCGTCCCAGCACGATATTGACGACGCCCTCCGGCAGAATATCCGCCAGCAGTCTGGCCATTTTCAGTGCGGTGAGCGGCGTTTGTTCGGATGGTTTGAAAACCACCGTATTGCCGCCCGCAATGGCTGGCGCCAGCTTCCACGCCATCATCATCAGCGGATAGTTCCACGGAGCGATGGAGCCGATAATACCAACCGGATCGCGGCGGATCATCGATGTATGGTTCGGAATATATTCCGCGGCAATGGGCCCATGAAGATTGCGCACTGCGCCAGCAAAGAAGCGATAGCAATCGACGATGGCGGGAATTTCATCATTGATGACGGCATTGATCGGTTTGCCGCAATTGAGCGCCTCCAGCGTAGCAAAAGCTTCTGCATCGCGCTCAATGGCATCGGCGATCTTCAGAAGATAGTTGGAGCGCTCGCCGGGCGTGGTGCGCGACCAGCTTTTGAATGCCTTGTCGGCAGCGGCCACGGCGGCGTCGATCTGGCCGAGCGAAGCTTCCGGCAGCTTGAGAACGGTTTCGCCGGTCTTGGGATTGAGGACGTTTTCCTCGGTCTCCGTGCCAGCTTCAAAGCGTGAGCCAATCAGCATTTCGGTGTTCATGTCGTTCTCCCTTGTGTCATTTCCCGTGACCGGCGACCTGATCGCCATCGCGGGTGAGATAGTAGGCGGCGAGGATGGGCAGGAAGGTCACCAGAACCACCACCATGGCCACCACATTGGTGACGGGGCGCTGGCGGGGCCGGATCAGTTCCTGCAGCATCCAGATCGGCAGGGTCATCTGCTGGCCGCCGGTAAATGTGGTGACGATCACCTCGTCGAAAGACAATGCGAAGGCGAGCATGCCACCTGCGAGCAAGGCTGTTCCGATATTGGGCAGGATCACATAGCGGAAGGTCTGAAACCCGTTTGCGCCAAGGTCCATCGAGGCTTCGATCAGCGAGCCGGAGGTGCGCCGGAAGCGGGCCACGGCATTATTGTAGACGACCACCACGCAGAAGGTCGCGTGACCGAGCACGATGGTCCACATCGAAAACGGAATGTCGAACAGCGAGAAAGCCGAGCGCAGGGCGATGCCGGTGACAACGCCGGGCAGAGCGATAGGCAGGATGACCAGCAGTGAAATGCTTTCGCGTCCGAAGAAGTGGGTCCGGCTGACAGCCGCCGCGCAAAGCGTTCCCAGCACGAGCGCGATCACGGTCGCAATCGTGGCCACCTGCACGGAGAGCGCAAGCGACGACCATACATCGGCGCGGTTCCACGTCACGGCGAACCACTGCAGCGTGAAGCCCGGCGGCGGCCATTGATAGCTCTTCTCTTCCGTCGTGAAGGCATAGACGAAGATCAACAGGATCGGCAGATGCAGGAAGGCGAGGCCCAGTCCGGCAGCAAGCTTCAATCCGATGGAAGCGCGGTTGTTGCGATCAGAGCGCATCGAAAGCCCCCTGTTTCTTGGCGATCCAGAGATAGATGGCCATGATGACGATCGGCACGACGGAGAAGGCGGCGGCAAGCGGCACATTGCCCGCCGTTCCCTGCTGGGTGTAGACGGCCTGCCCGATGAACAGGCGCGACGAGCCAATGATCTGCGGAATGATGTAATCGCCGAGCGTCAGCGAAAAGGTGAAGATGGAGCCGGCGATGATGCCCGGCATGGCGAGCGGCATCAGCACAGTTCGGAAGGTTTGTGCCGGTGTTGCGCCGAGGTCGGACGAGGCTTCCACCAGATTGCCCGGTACGCGCTCAAGTGCTGCCTGTGTCGGCAGGATCATATAAGGCAGCCAGATATAGACGAAGACGATAAAGGTGCCGAGATAGCTGACCGACAGCGAATTGCCGCCAACGATTGGCAGGGACAGAACGCCGTCGAGCAACCAGGACAGATGCAGTTTCGCGAAGATCCAGGTCAGGATGCCTTCCTTGGCGAGGATCAGCTTCCAGGCATAGACCTTGACCAGATAGCTCGACCAGAGCGGCAGCATGATGCCGAGATAGAACAGCGCCTTCCAGCGGCCGCGTGCATAGCGGGCGGCATAATAGGCGATGGGGAAGGCGACGAAGGCAGATGCAACCGTCACAAGCGCCGCCATCAGCACCGTGCGGATGATGATGTCGAGATTGGCGGAATTTAAAAGCTGCGCATAGGTGGCGAGCGTGAAATTATAGTCGATCAGCCCGGAAAAATCGTCGACCGAGAAGAAGCTCTGCAAGAGCAGAGCGATCAGCGAACCGATATAGATGATGCCCAGCCACAAAAGCGGCGGCGTGAGCATGAGAAACAAGAGCAGTCCCGGACGACGCCAGAACAGGTCGGAGAGGCGACCGAGCGTCCCGCCGCGCTGCGGCATGATGGAGGTCGGGTTTGCTCCGGAATTTCCGAGTGTGGAAGCCTGCGCGCCGTTCATGCTGCCTGATCCATGTAATGAACATCAATCGGATTCCAGACGATTCGGATATCTGATCCGGTCTCCGGGACGCTTGCGCCAGCGGGCAGCATGACATGCAGTCTTGTGCCTTCGGCTTCCACACCGAGACGCGTGGCGGAACCCAGAAAACTGGCGGTTGCGATCCGCGCTGCAACGCCCACCTTATCGCCCTTGTCTGCAAGGCGAATGGATTCCGGTCGGAGGCTGGCCCAGCGCCGTTCGCCGCCAAATGCGGCCATGATTTCGGGTGCGACGACATTGGACGAACCGACGAAATCCGCAACGAAGCGGTTTTGTGGGCGGTTATAGATTTCCTGCGGTGTTCCGGCCTGAACGATACGCCCATTGTTGAAGACCGCGATGCGGTCGGCCATGGACAAGGCCTCGCCCTGATCATGGGTCACAAAAACGAAGGTGATGCCGAGCGCTTTTTGCAGGCTCTTCAGCTCTTCCTGCATCTGCTCGCGTAATTTGAGGTCGAGCGCGCCAAGCGGCTCGTCGAGAAGCAGCACTTTCGGCTTGTTGACGAGGGCACGCGCCAGCGCGACGCGCTGCCGCTGCCCGCCGGAAAGCTGGCTTGGCTTGCGCGCGCCATAGCCGGGCAGTTTGACCAGCTCCAGCATGTCCTCGGCGGCGCGGTGGCGTTCGGCCTTGCCAGTGCCGCGCACCATCAGCCCATAGGCCACATTGTCCAGAATGCTGAGATGCGGGAACAGCGCATAATCCTGAAACACCGTGTTGACGTTGCGACGATAGGGCGGCACGCCGCCAGCGCTTTCGCCAAAAATCTCTATTCTGCCATCGGTCGGCTGTTCGAAGCCTGCGATCAACCGCAGGCAGGTCGTCTTGCCGGAACCGGAAGGGCCGAGCATGGCAAAGAATTCGCCGGGCGCGATGGTCAGGTTGACGTGATCGACGGCGCGTACTTCGCCGAAGTGCCGGCTCACATTTTCAAAACGAACTGCTGCTGTCATGGTTCTATCCATCGTGGAGAGCGCCTGCATTTGTTTGCCATGCGGTCGCATCTGTCCGTTCCCTTCCTTCAGCTGAAGGAAGGGGAATGATCTTCGTGCTTATGATAGTCGATGTCAGCGACCGCCAATGACGCCGATATAATCCGACACCCAGCGATGATAGGGCACGCATTCGCCCTGGCTTTCGCATTTGGCTGTCGGTGTGCGCCAGAAGCTGATCTTGGCAAAATTGTCGTAACCGTTGGTGGCACAGCCTTCGTCGGTCAGGAGCGCATTGCCCTTACAGGCCGCCGGAACAGATGGCACCGCCCCGAACCATGCGGCGGCGTCGCCCTGAACTTTCGGTTTCAGCGAATGCTCGAACCACTTGTAGGCGCAATTGGGGTGCTCGCTATCCACGTGGAGCATAGTGGTGTCGGCCCAGCCGGTCGCGCCTTCCTCCGGGAAGGTCGAGCCGACCTTGGCATTTTCCGACTTCAGCAGATTGACCTGGAACGGCCAGGAACCGGAAGCCACGACGCCTTCATTCTTGAAGTCATCGATCTGGATCATGGCGTCATGCCAGTAGCGGCTGACGAGCTTGCGCTGCCCGCGCAGAAGATCGAGCGCTGCCTTGTATTGGTCTTCGTTGAGTTCGTACGGGTTCTTGATGCCGAGTTCCGGCTTGTGCTTCATGAGGTAAAGCGCGGCGTCGGCGATATAGATTGGCCCGTCATAGGCCTGCACGCGGCCCTTGTTGGACTTGCCGTCCGGCAGGGTCTGTTCTTCGAATACGACGTTCCAGCTCTTCGGCGCTTCGCCCTTGAAGACGTCGGTATTATACATCAGCACGTTCGGTCCCCAGAGATAGGGCACGCCGTAATGCACGTCCTTGACGGTGAACCAAGGCGCATTCTGCAGCCGTTCGTCCACGGTTTTCCAGCTGGGGATGAGGTCGGTATTGATTGGCTGCACGCGCTTGCCAGCCACGAGGCGCAGCGAGGCGTCGCCGGAAGCGGTGACGAGGTCGAAGCCGCCTTCATTCATCAGCGCCACCATTTCGTCGGAGGTGGCAGCGGTTTTCACGCTGACCTTGCAGCCGGTTTCCTTCTCGAAATCGGTGACCCAGTCGTAATTCTTGTCGGTTTCGCCGCGTTCGATATAGCCCGCCCAGGCCACGATGCTCAGCGCGCCTTCCCCTTCGCCAATTGCTTTCAGCGGTTCGGCGGCAATGGCCTGCGTGGCAAAGCTCGCGACGGCCATCAAAGCGGTACAGGATTGCAGAAATTTTCTCATCGACCACTCCCGTTTTATTCACATTCAGTGATTTTGTTCCCGGAACGGATGGTGTGCTGAAACCCTGCCTTTCGCAAATTCATTTATCGGAAAGCTGGTATCGATTTTTCCGATATCGGAGGTTAACGCAGTCGGCCAGAGCGGGCGGCTTCAGCAATGCCGATAAAGTCCCGTGCGGATTGCGGCAGGCTGGACCCCTTGCGCCAGGCCATGCCGATCTGCACGACGGGCAACGATCCCGAAACATCGCGGCTTTCGATCCGGTCGCCTTCCAGCGACCATGGGCGATAGACAAGATCGGGGAGGAGGGCTATGCCCGCGCCCGTGGCGACGAGGCTGCGCACGGCTTCCACCGAACGGGTGCGAAAGGCCACATGCGGGCGCGCGCCAAGAGCGGCCAGAAGCTTGCCGGTGTTTTCCTCGATTTCATCCACCGTCAGCATAATCAGCGGTTCTCTTGCGATATCGCTCACCGAAATGCTGTCGATGGAGACGAGTTCATGGCCGAGGGGTAACCACAGCCGATAGGGCGAGGTTTCGAGAATTTCCGCATGCAGCGCCATGCGGTCGCGCAGGTTGGAAATCACCATCACCGCCACATCCAGTTCACCACCGACCAGCAAATGTTCCAGATAGGAGCCGTTGTCTTCAATGGCGCTGATTTCGACGCCCGGAAAAGCCCGACGATAGCGCGCGAGCAGGTCGGACAGCACATAGCCCGCAACCAGCGATGTCACGCCCAGATTGAGCTTGCCCTTCTCCTGAATGCGCTGGTCGGCGAAAGAGCGGCGGGCGTCCGACACGCCGGTCAAAATCTTGGTGGCATGGCGCAGAAACTGATGGCCGTTGTGAGTCACTGTCAGGCCACGCGGATGGCGCTCGAAAAGCTCGACATTGAGGTCGGTTTCCAGCTCCTTGATCGCTTCCGTGACAGAAGACTGTGAAATCGACAGCTTTTGCGCCGCACGGGTGACGGACCCTTGCTCCGCAACTGCAACGAAATACTGTAACTGCCTTAATGTAAACGCCATTTCGGCAGTTAACCGTGACCAGAGAAGGATTGCAAGAGTGGTGGATAGGGAACTAAAAGCGGGTGAATTGGCTAGCGTTGTATGCTAGTTTTGCAACACTGATGGATGAACAGCTAAAATAAAAATAAATTCACTTTCTTATTTCAACCAGTTTGAGTAGTGGCCTGCGCCAATAGCGGTCTTCTTCACCCGCAGTGAACGGTTCGACGACAGATAATGCCTCATTGCAGGCAAGCGTGCCGCCTAACGCGTATAATTGCCCGTTGATGCTCGACCTTTGGTCAGTGAGTGTTAAAAATGAACTATGAAAATCGTGGCGCTGGTCACGGCGAAGCCGCAGCGACGACAAGCGATAAGGGGCTGCCCATCGACAATGCGCAGGTAAAAAGGGCGCAGGCCGAGGCGGATCATCTCCCCGCTCGCAGACAGATTCTGACCGGTGCCGATTTTGCCGAGCCGGGAAAGCCGGGCGAGCGGCTGGACCTGTTTTTTGAGCAGTTGGCCGACAAGTTTTCGGATTCGGTCGCCGTTGTTTCCGACGGGCGCAACTGGACCTATCAGGAACTCGACAACCGTGCCAACCAGTTTGCGCGTCTGCTGATCGAACGCGGCGTTCGTCCGGGCGACCGCATCGGCCTGCTGCTGGACCGCTCCGCCGACACTTACATTGCGCTGCTCGCTGTCATGAAGGCGGGCGCGGCCTATGTGCCGCTGGCAACCGCTTTTCCGGAAGATCGCATGGCCCTCATCATCGAGGATGCCAATGTAAAACTCGTCATTTCGCTTGAAGCCTATACGGCCCGCGTCGCACAGATGCCCGTGCCGCATGTGCTCATTGATGGGGCGGGCGCGGAAATTTCAAAACAGTCGGTTGCGCCGCTGGACAAGGATGCGAGAGCGGCAAATCCGGATCAGATCTGCTATATCCTCTATACATCTGGAACGACGGGCAGGCCGAAAGGCGTCGCGATCCTGCATCAGAGCTTCTGCAACTTCCTGCGCGTCGCGGCGATGTCTTATGGCTACAAGCCGGGAGACCGTGTCTATCACGGCATGACCATCGCCTTCGACTTCTCGGCGGAAGAATATTGGGTGCCGTTTACCGCTGGCGCGACCGTGGTGCCCGCACCGGGCCCGATGACGCTGGTGGGTGAAGAGCTCGCCGATTTTCTGCGGGCGAATGACATCAACTGCATAGCGTGCAGCCCGACGCTGCTGTCTTCCATTGAAACCGATGTGCCGAAGCTGCGCCTGCTGATGGTGGGCGGCGAAGCCTGCCCGCTCAATCTGGTAACGCGCTGGACAAAGCCGGGGCGTCTGCTTCTCAACACCTATGGTCCGACGGAAGCGACCGTCACGGCCACCATGGGTGTTCTGACGCCTGATAAGCCGGTGACTATCGGCGCGCCTCTGCCGACCTATTCGATTGTCATCATCGAGCCGACAGAGCCGAAGCTGACCGACCCGGATGAGCTGGGCGAAATCGGTATCGCCGGTATCGGGCTTGCGGTCGGGTATCTCAACCGGCAGGATCTGACCGATCAGAAATTCATCCCCGATTTCATCGGCCTGCCCAACAACCCGTCCGCCCGCATCTACCGCACGGGTGATCTGGGACGCATCAATGCCGCGGGCGAGATCGAGTATCACGGGCGTATCGATACGCAGGTGAAAATCCGTGGCTACCGCATCGAGCTTGGCGAGATCGAAGCCGTTCTGCTTGATCAGCCGGGCGTTGCACAGGCCGCGGTCACCACCTGGGAAATCGAGCCGGGCCGCGTGGAACTGGTCGCCTATTATGCGCCGAAGTCTGGCGTGCCCCCGCTGCAGCGCGCAGATATTGCGCGCGAGCTGAAGCGCCGCCTGCCGTCCTACATGGTTCCCGCCTATCTCGAAGAGCTGGCGGCCATTCCGATGACGGTTTCCAACAAGGCCGATCTAAAGCGCCTGCCGAAGCCCACCAATGTGCGTCTGTCGGCGGAGCGGGAAATCGTGCCGCCGAGCAATGACGATCAACGCTTCATGGCGGACGCGCTGGCGGAAGTGCTCAATCTGGATGAGGTATCGGTCGAGGATCATTTCTTCGACGATCTGGGCGCGAATTCCCTGCTCATGGCGCGTTTCTGCGCCCGCGTGCGCACTGCGCAGGGCTGGGAAACAGCGTCGATGCGGGATATCTACCTGCATCCGACCATTGCAAGCCTCGCCACGCATCTCCATGCGCCGCAGCAGAAAACGGCGGCGACCGTCGAGCGCCAGCTCACCCACAAGGCTTCCAATTTCGCTTACTGGGCCTGCGGCTTGGCACAGCTCGCTTTCTATGGGGTCTACGCCTATATCGCGCTGGTCTTCTTCGATGGCGGTCTCGACTGGGTTTACGATGCGCTCGACAACCCGCTTCAGCTCTATTTCCGATGCGTCGTGCTGGCGGCGGCAAGCTTCTTCGCGACGACGGGTTTTGCCATTGTTGCAAAATGGGTGCTGATCGGGCGGTGGAAGACGGAAAGCTTCCCGATCTGGGGCTTGCGTTACTACCGCTTCTGGGTGGTGAAGACGTTGATCCGCACTGCGCCGGTGGTCCTGTTTCGCGGCAATCCGCTCTATAGCCTTTATCTGCGGCTTCTCGGCGCGAAGCTTGGCCGCAACACGGCCATTGAATGCCGGGCGATTCCGGTTTGTACCGACCTGATTTCCATCGGTGAGAATTCCATTTTGCGTCGCGAATCCAATATTCTCGGTTTCAAAGCGGAAAGCGGCTATATCCACACCGGCTCGATCACCATCGGCGACGGCGCTTTTGTGGGCGTCGGCTCCACCATCGATATTGACACCAAAATCGGTAATGGCGCGCAGCTTGGCCATGCGTCGTCCTTGCAGCGCGGTCAAAGCATTCCCGATGGCGAACATTGGCATGGCTCGCCCGCCGCACCGACCACGGCGGATTATTGCAAGGTGCGCAGCATCACCCTGTCCAAAACCCGGCGCATCATCTTCGAGATCGTGCAGCTGGTCGGGCTGTTCATGCTGGTCACGCCGTTCCCGTTCCTGTTTCACAGCTACTGGCAGAATGTCGGCGACGACTATCAGGAAACCATCGGCATCGTGGCGATTGGCACGACCGTCACACTGTTTGGCCTGCTCGCGGCCTCGTTCATTGCAGCGGTTGCAGTTCCTCGTCTGGCCAGCCTGTTCTTGAAGCCGAACCGCACCTATACGCTTTACGGTTTTCACTATTGGCTCCAGTCGATGGTGGAACTGGCCAGCAATTCACGCCTTCTCAATCTGCTGTTCGGCGATAGCTCGGCGGTGGTGCATTATATGCGTGCCATTGGCTGGAACCTGAACAAGGTGGTACAGACCGGGTCCAATTTCGGCACCAATCAGCAGCATGAAAACCCGCTTCTGTGCGAAATCGGCAGCCAGACCATGGTGTCGGATGGTCTGTTCATGATCAACACGCACAAATCGGCGGCCACGTTCCGGCTGGAACATACAAAGGTCGGCGAGCGGAATTATTTCGGCAATAACATCTTCTATCCATCCGATGGGCGGACCGGCGATAACTGCTTGCTCGGCACCAAGGTTATGGTTCCGATTGAGGGGCCTGTGCGCGAGAATGTGGGGCTTCTGGGGTCGCCTTGCTTCGAAATCCCACGCATGGTCAATCGCGACAAGGAGCTGATCGCCAATATCGAGGAAGATGACCGCCTGCGCCGTTTGCGCCGCAAGAACTTCCATAATTTCCGCACCGGCCTGATGTTCCTGGCGGAACAATGGTTGATGCTGTTTGCAACGCTGGCGATCTGGGATCGTGCTCTTAACTATTATGACGACTGGAAGTACAACGCGCTTTTTGTCGCCGTGGTGCTGACGGCGGGCATTGCGATACCGTTCTATATCTTCATCGAACGCCTTTCGCTGGGCTTCGGCAGGCTGAAGCCGCGCATGACGACGATTTATGATGAAGCCTTCTGGCGGCATGAGCGCCATTGGAAACTGTCGGATTCGCCGATCACGCAGCTTTTCGCCGGAACGCCGTTCCGCCCGATGATCCTGCGCTGCCTCGGCGTGAAGGTCGGTCGCCGCGTTTATGACGGTGGCGCGAATCTGACCGAACGTTCGCTGGTCGAAATCGGCGACGATGCGACCCTGAATGAAGGTTGCGTGATCCAGCCGCACTCGCTGGAGGAGGGCGCTTTCAAGTCCGACTTCATCCGTATCGGCAATGGCTGCACGCTCGGACCATCGGCATTCGTGCATTACGGTGTGGTGATGGGCGATGGCTCCATCGTGGATGTCGATTCCTTCGTGATGAAGGGTGAGGTGCTTGAGCCTTATTCCGTCTGGCGTGGCAATCCGGCCAAGCTCAACCGTTTCGTCGTCCCGGTGACGAAGGACGGAACGGTGCTGGCCAATGTCAAACAGGCGGCAGGTTCTGCCGCTCTTCGCCCGGCGGAGGCAGCCACTTGACCGATCCTGTCACAAGCGCTGGCGCTGTGCGGCTCCAATCCGTAACCGACGAGTTGCGGTCACGGATTGCCGCGCTGGAGCTTGCGCCTGGACAGGAAAATCTTGTCGCGGATAATGCATGCTCGCTGGACGAGGCCGACGAGGATGAAGATGCCCGGCCACGCGCTGTTTTTGCAGATGGCGAGCTGGTCGGATTCCTCATGTATGATGCGACGAGCGATGACGACAATGCGCAGATTTATCGCTTCATGATTGACCGCGCTTTTCAGGGGCGCGGCTATGGAAAGGCCGCATTGCAGCTGGTGCTGGCCGAGATCAAGGCGCTCGATCACATACGTCGCGTTTCCATCTGCTACGAGCCGGAAAACGAAGGCGCACGCCAGCTTTATGCCAAGGCAGGCTTTGTTGAAGATGGTATCGATGAAGATGGCGAGATGATCGCTCATCTCGACCTTCGGGACTGATGAAACGGTTATGGCGCGCATCGATCCGTTGGAAATTGCGCTGAACCAGGCCATGCAGGCGATAGCGCCGCAGGGCGTTTCAATCGCTTGTCGGATCATTCAGCCTGGGGATGAAACACACCTGCTTGCCGATGAGAACGCAGCGCTTCCGACACGAAATCCCGGTCAGCGTCGTGCCAGCGGGACGGCACGCATTGCAGCGCGTGAATTGCTTGAAATACATGGCAAAGGTGATCTTGCGATTTTGCGCGGTGCTTCCGGTGAGCCGATCTGGCCAGCGGGCATTGTTGGCTCCCTCGCTCATGACGACGATATGGCCGTCGCGGCTGTGGCAAGCAGTGCCGATTTTCTCTTGGTCGGGATTGATGTGGAACCGGCTGTTCCCCTGCCGGAGGATATTGCCGCGCTGGTGAAGCAGCCGGGTGACCGCTTGCCTGAAGGCGCAGCCGATGCAGATCGTATTTTGTTTTGCGCCAAGGAAGCGGTCTACAAGGCGGTCTATCCGCTAGATCGCGTAGTACTGAACTATGACGACATTATCGTCGATCTTCTGCAAGGTCATGCACATACCACGACGGGCAGAACGGTCCGGGTCGCCTTTTGCCGCATGCCGAAAATTGTGGCGCTAGCTTATCTCTAAAAAGCATCGAAGGCCGGAACCTGGCGGGCTTCCGGCCTTCGACATGTGTGGAGACGTATCAGGAATGAGCTGATACGAACTCCGACATTCTGACGATCAGGAAGGTGCCGACGGTCGCACCCGCATCCTGAAGACCGATGGTCTTTTCCTGGAAAGCTGCTGCCTTGCCGTGCTGGGCAACCAGAGACTTGGTTGCTTCCAGCGCGTCTTCGGCCGCCTTGGCCGTCGCAGCCAGCGCGTCGGGCAGGGAAGCACCGGCGGCAGCCTGTGCTTCAAGCGTGACAGCAATCGGGTCGAGGACGTCGAGCAAGGTCTTGTCGCCGACCTTGGCTTTGCCGCGTTCTGCAACGCCGTCGCGATAAGCGCGCCAGAAGGCGGCGACTTCCGCTGTGCCCAGTTCTTCGGCGCCTTCGGTCGCCTTGCTTGCGCGCAGGAAGCCCGTTGCCGTCAGCGTTCCCATGGTGGACGGGGCGACGCGCGCCATCGTGGCGCCAGCGAGACGCAGCAGCTTCGCAATGCCGGCAGCTTCGCCTTCTGCGGCGGTTGCTTCTGCAGCAGCTGCGAAAGCCTTGCTCATGGTGATGCCCAGATCGCTATCGCCGACCTTGCCGTCGAGCGAGATCAGGAAGTCGCGCTGTTCCGCGAAAAGCTGCTTCCAGCTGTCGAACAGATTGATGAGATCGGAAGCCTTGATGGAGTTCATGGCGTCACCTCAACCGGCAATGTGCTTGAAGAACGGCGTGTTCGCCGAAGCAGCGATCAGCGGCTCCAGTTCATCGTCCAGATGCAGCACGGAGATCGATGCACCGGCCATTTCCATGGCGGTGGCGAATTCGCCGATCCAGATGTGCTTTACCTTGACGCCACGCTCGTCGAAGAGCTGCGCCACGCGGCGGAACATGATGTAGAGTTCTTCCAGCGGCGTGCCGCCGAGACCGTTCAGAAGAACGGCAACTTCATCGCCCTTGGCATAATCCTGCTCGGCGAAGATGCGGCCCAGAAGCTGGTCGACAACGGAGTCAGCCGGGGCAAGCTTGGTGCGGCTGATGCCCGGTTCGCCATGGATACCCATGCCGATCTCCATTTCATCGTCGCCGATGGAGAAGGTCGCATGGCCGATTTCCGGCACAACGCAGCTCGACAGGGCAACCCCCATCGTGCGGGTGCGCAGGCGGGCCTTGTCTGCGAGGCGCGTTACTTCATCGAGCGACAGGCCGTTGGCTGCTGCCGCACCGGCTGCCTTGTAGATGAAGAAAATGCCCGCAACGCCGCGGCGCTTGTGCTCCTCACCGACGACCGACGAGGCAACGTCGTCATTGCCGACAACCTGCTTGACGGTGATGCCGTCGAGATCTGCGAGTTCCGCAGCCATGTCGAAATTGATGATGTCGCCCGTGTAATTGCCATAGATGTAGAGCACGCCTGCGCCCTGATCGATGGCTTTGGTGACCTGATACATCTGTTCAGCACTTGGCGACTGGAACACACCGCCGACAGCTGCGCCGTCGATCATGTTTTCGCCGATATAGCCGAGGAAGGTCGGCAGATGGCCCGAGCCGCCGCCGGTTGCGATGCCAACCTTGCCAGCCTTTGGCTTGGCTGTGACCATGCAGCGCTTGTCGTCATTGACAAAGGTCAGTTCGGGATGCGCCCGATAGATGCCTTCCAGCATCTCATCAACGAAATTGACTGGATCGTTCAGGAATTTCTTCATGATTTCCTCTTGAGATTATCGGGTTATTTCTTGCGCTGCTGGGTGACGAAGAAGGCGGCGGCCAGAAGAATGAAGCAGCCGACGACGAGACGCTGCCACGTGCTGGGGATACCGACCAGGACCAGAACGCTGTTGATGACGGTGATAAGCAGGACACCCAGAATGGTGCCGAAAACGCTGCCCGTGCCGCCAGTAATCCGTGCGCCGCCCAGAACCACAGCGGCAATGACGCTGATTTCGGTTCCGACAAAGTCGAACGGGCTCGATTGACGGTTGGCGCAAACATGGATGATGCCCGCAAGACCAGCGAGACCACCGGCATATCCGAACAGGAACAGATGAATGGTGCGCAGATTATAGCCAAGGCGGCTTGCGATCTGGCTATTGCCACCCATGGCGAATATGGCGCGGCCCATCAATGTGCGGTTCAAGATCCACCAGGTCAGGATCGCTGCCGCGGGCAGGATCAGGAAGTAGAACGGCATGGTGATGGTTGCGCCATTGGCAGATTCGAACTGGAACAAAGGCAGGCGGCCAAAAGCGCCCATCGTCGGCGGCAGTGACATGATCCAGACCGTGCCGACGAATGCGAGCAAAAAGCCACGGAACAGATATTGCGTGCCGATGGTGACGATCAGCGACGGAACTTTCAGACTATGCACCAGAACGCCGTTGATCAGGCCGAGAACGACACCGCCGGCAATCGCCATCAGGATGACGAAGACGATAGGAAGCGTCGGCATATAGGCCTGCACCAGAAGCGTCAGCGAATAGACCGTGCAGGCGGCAATGGCCGTGAACGACACATCGATGCCGCCAGCTGCGAGAATGATGAAGACGCCAAGCGCGAACAGGCCCATCACGACGCTGGCGCGACCGATATCGATCAGCGTCGAAGCCTGCAGGAATGCAGGATTGACAATCGACACGATCACGCAGATCGCGACCAGAAGAAAGAAGGTGATGGATTCAGGGCGCCTGCGAATGAAGTCACCCAGCTTGAAGGAACGGGTCTGGCCCAGTTCCTGCTGATATTGCGACGCGCTCATTGCGGTAGCTCCTTTTGCGACGACATCATGGCTTGGTAGAGCTGGTCTTCCGTCGCCTCGGCGGCGTCAAATTCCTTGACGATGCTTCCCGCATTCATGACGAGAATGCGGTCGGCGTTTTGCAGCAGTTCCGGCAGGTCATCGCTGACGATGATGAGGCCCATGCCCGCTTCGGCCAGTGTCTGGATGGCGCGGTAGATCGTATCCTTCGATCCGACATCGACGCCGACGGTCGGTCCGTGCAGCACAAGTAGCTTCGGACCGATGCTGAGCCAGCGCCCGATGAGAACGCGCTGCTGGTTGCCGCCCGAAAGAGCGCCGACCGGCAAATCCAGGTTCTTGGTGTTGAGGCGCATCTGCTCCATCAGCGAGGCGGCGATTTCGCGGCCCTTCTTCTGGTTGATGACGCCGAGGCTGTTGCTGAGACGGGTCAGGATCAGCGCGATTTCGTTCTCGAAAATCGACTTGTCGAGGAAAAGCCCCTCGGCCAGACGATCTTCCGGCACATAGCCGATGCCAAGTTCAATGGCTTCGGCAGGGCTCTTGACGTTGATCTTGCGGCCTTCGAGCGTGATTGCGCCGTTGGATGCGGGATCGACGCCGGTGATCGCCATCGCCAGCTCGTTGCGGCCTGAATCGGCCAGACCCGTAATGCCGAGCACTTCACCCTTGCGAAGCGTCAGGTTGATATTCTTGAAATCCGGCGACGACAGGCCGTCCAGCTTTAGCAGTTCTTCTTTGCCCTGCGTGCCGGTCCGATAGCGTTCGGCGTCGATTTCGCGACCGATCATCAGCTCGGAAAGCTGCTTCTTTGTGTAGTTTTCAATCGGGCCTTGCGCCACGCACTGGCCATCCCGGAACACCACGGCATTGCCGCCGATGCGATAGCATTCGTCGAGCTTATGGGTCACGAAGAGGACGGCGACATTGTCGGCGCGCAGACGATTGACGACTTCGATGAGGTTATCGACTTCGCGGCGCGTCAGCGACGTGGTCGGCTCGTCCATGATGACCAGCTTGGCGCTGGTAGCGATCGCGCGCGAAATGGCAACCAGCTGGCGCATGGCAAGCGGCAGTTCGGAAACGATAGTGTTCAGAAAGGCGCGGTCTGTCGGCAGGCCGACTGTACTCAGCGCGCGCTCCGCTGTCTGGCGCAGCTTGGTGCGGTCGAAACGGCGTAAGAGCTTGCCATTGCCTTCGACGAGCTGCTGATTAAGCGCTACGTTTTCCGCAACCGTGAGGTTCGGGATCAGCGAAAGGTCCTGATAGACGGTTTCGATGCCCGCCGCCAGCGACTGGATCGGATCGAGTTCTTTATAGGTCTTGCCATTGAGAACAATTTCACCCTCGCTCGGACCATGCGCGCCGGACATGATCTTGATGACGGTGCTCTTGCCGCATCCGTTCTCGCCGAGAAGGTGATAGGCCTCTCCGAGATTGAGCGTGAGGTCGATGCCGCGCAATGCGTGCACGCCGCCAAACCGCTTGTGGATGTTGCGCAATTCGAGAAAGCGCTCCGGTGTCCGGCCGTTTTCCGTCTTATTGTTCATCGTCGTTGACACGTTAATTCCTCTGCCACAGTGCATCATTGCGCTTGCGCGCAACGGTTCCGCTGTCGGCTGGCTGGCGGCAAAATCAACCGGGGTTGGTTGCCCGGATGCTTTCCATTCGCGGAAAGCACCCGAGGCTTTGACGCTATATGGCGGGGGTGAACGGAATCCACGCCACTAGCAGTCGGATCTTCCAAGGCTTCTTAGAACAGGTGTTCCTTGTAGGAATCCTTGTCGGCGATAACCATGCCGTTACCGATGACGAGGAGGCCTTCGCCTGCACCCTTCTTCACGGAAACCTTGTTGTAGCCTTCAACGCCGAGGTCGATGCCGTCCTTGACTTCCTTCTTTTCCAGAAGAAGCTTGGCGACGGCATTCATCGCCATACCAGCCTTCTGCGGATCCCAGAAGCCGATAGCCGTGATGGCGCCGGATTCCAGAAGGTCAGCCGATGGGTTCGGTAGGCCGGTGCCGACGAGGCAGACCTTGCCGCTCAGACCAGCTTCATCGATCGCGCGGCCAATGCCGAGAACGTCATTGCCAGCCGAGCTCTGGAAGCCCTTCAGGTCAGGATGCTTGCGCAGGATTTCCTTGGCCTTTTCGTAGGTGCCGTTGGCATCGTCGAAGGATTCGTTGTTCGGGTCGACGAGCTGCATGTCCGGATACTGCTTGGCGTTTTCTTCAGCCGAGCCAACCCACTGCATATGCGTGCGGCTGCCGAGCGAGCCGACGAAGGTCGTCCACTTGCCGCTCTTGCCCATGCACTGTGCCAGACGTTCGTTCAGAGCTTTGCCATAGTCGGCATTGTCGAATGCTTCGACGTCGGCCATGGTGTTGACCTGGTTGTCGGCTTCGTGGGTCACGACAACAATGCCGCGTTCGATGGCGCGCTTGAACGTGCCTTCGAGAACGGCCGGGTCCATCGGAACGACAGCCAGAGCATTGACGCCCTTGGCGACCAGATCCTGAACGATCTGAAGCTGCTGTGCTGCGTCGGCAGTTGCCGGGCCGCTCTGGGTCGCAACCACATCCGGGTTGGCCTTCTGATAGGCTTCAACGCCGGTGTTCATGCGGTCGAACCACGGAATACCGCTGATCTTGACGACGGTTGCGATGACCGGCTTTTCCTGCGCGACCAGAGTGCCTGCGCCGCCTGCGAGTGCAGTGGCAGCAATGAGCGCACCAGTGAGCAGCTTCTTCGTCTTAGCTTTCATGACTTCCTCCTCAGAAAGGTCCCTCAATATTACGGTTTGGTGCCAGAGGGTTGAGCACCAATGGGTGCCTTGGTGCGATTGCCCAAGGTAAAGAAACTGGCGACGTCGTAGCGTCCGACAGCGAGGAATGCGAGCAGCAGCAGGCCCCAGGCAAAGTCGCGAACAAAGTTGGACAGTCCACCGAAGTTGAGCAGGCTCGACATGAGCTGCAAGGCGATGGCGCTCAGCACCACGCAGATGATGCGACCATAACCACCTTCTGGCTTCACGCCTGCCATCACGACGATGAGAATGGCGACTAGCAGATAGGAGCTGCCGTAATCATATTTCACGTTGACGTTGCGGGCGGCGATGATGACGCCTGCAATGCCAGCCAGCAGGCCGCTCGTCGCGTAGGTGGCGATCAGAACGCGGGCGCGTGGGAAGCCGGCAAAGACTGCCGCCTTCGGATTGGTGCCCATCAGCATCAGCCAGGCGCCGAAAGGTGTGAAGCGGACCACGGCGCCGATGAAAAGGGCAATCGCCAGGAAAATCAGGAAGCTGATCGGCACGGCCAGGAACATGTCATTGCCGATGCGCGACAGGAGGTCCGGGCTGCCGACCATTACAGCGCGGCCTTCCGAGACCACCACGGCCAGACCCATGAAGGCCATCTGCGTGCCGAGCGTACAGAGAATGGGCGTGATATTGAAACGCGCGATCAGGATGCCGTTGATGATGCCGCCTGCAAGGCCGATGAGCAGTGCAAGCACGATGAATGCAAGACTGAAGCCCAGCGGGTTCGCAGAGGCTGACACGAAGGACGATACGACAACCGCTGAGAGCACGCCTGCCAGATTGGCGAGCGCGATGCCCGACAGATCGATGCCGCCGTTACCGGCGCACATGGCCAGCATCACGCCGATGGCGAGAAGGCCGATTTCAGGCACCTGGCCAGCCATGGACTGCAAGTTGAACAGGGAGAGAAAAGACCCGCCGGAGATGTACGCGCCAAGCGCGAGCAATCCCACATTAATGACAACAAGCATGGCAAGCGGGTTGCTTGTCCTCTGCATGGTCTCCTCCTGCATCGTTTACTAAACAAAATCTTATTTCACTAAACCTATTGCCTGGATAACAGCGATGTCAAGCGCATGCTGCTCAAAATTCCGTTGATTTGCGTCGGTTATCAGCTTAATCGTTTTAAAACACGACTGTTGTGTTTACTAAACAAATTGTGTTTTATCGTTGTGCTTTCTGAGTAGCATGATGCGGATTTCCGAATAAGATGCGCATTGAAGAGGATTCCAGCCCGTCATTCTGGCTCTGCCAGAGGGGGCAGTGGGGCCGAATGGGCAAAGAGGGGAATGACGTGCTGAAGACGGCAGCCGTGCGGAGCGTATGAAAAAAAAGAAATCTTTTACGATCAGAGATATTGCCGAGAATGCGGGTGTTTCCCCCGCCACGGTCTCGCTTGTACTCAACGGTAAGGGAGAAATCTCTGGCGAGACCCGTACGCGTGTTCTTGAAGCTGTGTCACGGCTGAATTACGTGCCGCGCGTCGCCAAGACCGGCAATGGCGCCACGGGGCCGGGCGAGACGATTCGCTTCCTGAAAATTTCCAAACATGGCGGCACGGTCAATCGCGACCACAGCGTGTTCGTTTCGGATTATATCGACGGCATGTCGTCGGAAGCGTCCCGCCGCAATTACACGCTGGAGGTGGCGAGCTTCGAGGGGCAGCCGGTCAGCGCCGTGGCGGAGTCGCTGGCAGGCGCACCCGTTCGTGGCGTCATCGCGCTCGGCACCGAATTGTCGGCGGTCGATATCCATATGATTCAGGGCATGGGTCTGCCCACGGTTTTCATCGATACGTTCTACGATGTCGTTGAGGCTAACTTTGTCGACATGAACAATGAAGACGCGGTCTTCAAGGTGCTGTCGCACTTCAAGCAGTCCGGCTTTTCCCGCATCGGCTTTGTCGCCAGCCCCACCGAGACGATGAATTTCCGTCTGCGCCGCGACGCTTATTTGAAGAATATGCAGCGTTTGAACCTCAAGGTTCAGGCCGAGGATATTCTGTCGGTCGAATCGACCTATGAAGGCGCTTACCGCGACACGCGCGAATTGCTGCAGGCGGGGCACGAGCTTGCCGAATGCTATTTCTGCACCAACGACATCATCGCCTATGGTTTCATCCGGGCGCTGAAGGAAAGCGGTGTGCGTATTCCGGAAGATGTTTCGGTGATCGGCTTCGACAATCTGCCGCAAAGCGCCACCATGGAACCGATGCTGACGACGGTTGACGTGTCCAAGCGCAAGATCGGCAATCTGGCGGTGTCGATACTGGACGATCTGATCAATGCGGCGGAAAAACAGCCTGCGGTCAAGGTGCTTGTCGGCGCTGACCTTGTGGTCAGGCAGAGCGATTCGGTTCTGTCATCGCGTAAGAAGAAGAGTCCGCAGATGGAAAAAGCTGGCGAGTGACTGCATTATTCCTCGGCAGCCCGGATTTTCTTGAAAACGGTTTTCGTTCTCGTTGCGCGGAAGATTATTTGTTTATAGCTTCGATCCTAACGACAAGTGGTTTTCCGCATCTCGGGCGCTGGCAGGATAATATTGCCGTTGAAGCGGCTATGGATGCGTTAAAGCTGCTCTGATCGGTTTTAAAAGGGGAATTCGAATGACCAGACAGCCCAATTCCGTTGAAGCTCGCGATATCGCTTATCATTTCCATTCAAACACCAATGCGCGCCGTCATGAAGAAATCGGCCCGGTGGTGATTGAGAAGGGCGATGGCATTTACGTCGAAGACAATAACGGCAAGCGCTACATTGAGGCGATGGCTGGGCTTTGGAGCGTCGGCGTCGGCTTTTCGGAAAAGCGTCTGGCCGATGCAGCACATAAGCAGATGCTGAAGCTGCCTTATTCGCACACGTTCACGCATCGGTCGCATCAGCCCGTCATCGAACTGGCCGAAAAGCTGATCAGCATCGCGCCGGTGCCGATGAGCAAGGTCTATTTCACCAATTCCGGCTCGGAAGCCAACGACACCATTATCAAGATGCTGTGGTACCGCGCCAATGCCATGGGGCAGCCGCAACGCACCAAGATCATCGGTCGCAAGCGCGGTTATCATGGCGTGACGATTGCATCGGCCAGCGCCACCGGCCTGCCGGTCAATCACAACTCGTTCAATCTGCCGCTGCCGGGCTTCCTGCACACGACCTGCCCGCATTATTACCGCGATGCGCTGCCGGGCGAGACGGTGGATGAATTCACCACGCGTCTGGCTACGGAATTGGAGGATATGATCCTCGCCGAAGGACCGGAAACGGTTGCGGCTTTCATCGGCGAGCCGGTGATGGGCGCTGGCGGCGTTGTCGTGCCGCCCGAAGGCTACTGGGAAAAGATCCAGGCCGTGCTGCAGAAATACGATATTCTGCTGATCGCCGACGAAGTGATCTGCGGTTTTGGTCGTACCGGCAATATGTTCGGTTCGCAGACCTTCAACATGAAGCCGGATGTCATGACGCTGTCGAAGCAGATTTCGTCGTCTTATCTGCCGATTTCGGCTTTCATGTTCAATGATCGTGTCTATCAGCCGGTGGCGGATGAAAGCGCGCGTCTTGGCGTGTTCGGTCACGGTTATACGGGTTCGGGCCACCCGGTTGCAGCTGCGGTTGCGGTCGAAAACCTCAAGATCATCGAAGAGCGCGATCTGGTCACCAATGCGCGTGAAACGGGCGCCTATATGCAAAAGCGCCTGCGCGAACTGGCCGATCATCCGCTGGTCGGCGAAGTGCGCGGCGTTGGTCTCATTGCGGCACTTGAGCTGGTTGGCGACAAGGCCACCAAAGCGCCGCATGAGAAGGTCGGTGCGCTCGGCGGTCTTGCCAATGCGGCGATGTTCAGCAACGGCGTCATCACGCGCAACATGGGAGACGCGATTGCATTCTGCCCGCCGATGATCATCACGCCTGCGCAGGTCGATGATGTTGTTGCGGCAACGAAGAAGGCGCTGGATGAAGTCGCCGCCTCGATCGGTCGCGGCTGATACGGAGCTTTTTCAAAGGACAAACAAAAACCCGCATCAGTGATGATGCGGGTTTACTTTTATGATGGTGGAAAACGCCTGTTCAATTGCCTGTTTGCAAGCGTTGAAAGATCAGATTTCCGATGGGTAGGGCCGATGTGGCTGCTGGAGACGGCGCATTGCAGACATGAAGCACACGTTTCGTCTGATGGAACTTGAAGTCGTGAATGAGCTTGCCGTCTCGTGAAACGGCCTGCGCCCTGATCCCCGCCCGGTAAGGCCGAAGGTCACTTTCTTGCAAGGAAGGGCAATATTTCCGGCATTTTTCCAGATAGCTCTTCTTGAACAGACTATCCTTCATTTCTTCGAAACCGGACGATAGATGGGCGGTTATCACCTTCCAGAAGCCGGGAAAGGCGGCATAGGTCGCCATATCGCGCAGACTGGCCGAGAATTTGGGATAGCCCTCGCGAGAAAGACCCAGAACGGCATTGGGCCCGACAGTGAGACTGCCATCGATCATCGGCGTCAGATGAATGCCGAGAAACGGCATTGAAGGGTCCGGCACCGGATAGATCATGCGCTCGACAAGTTTGTTCAGTTCGGGTCGCAAGGCGTAATATTCGCCGCGAAAGGGCACGATCTGGAAGTCGATATCGACACCGGACCGGCGGGCAAGGCGGTCGGCCTGCAACCCGGCGCAAGCGATGACCTGCCTGCTTTCCCCGACTTTTCCACCCGCATGGATGCGCGCGTCGTCCGCCCGTTCTTCAATACGGTCCACACTGACATTGAACTCGATATCGCCGCCAGCGGCGCGAATGAGATCGGCCATGGCGCGGCACACCGCGCGATAATCGACAATCCCGCTTTGCTCGACGAGCAAAGCGGCAAGTCCTGTCACAGCGGGTTCGAATTCGCGCAATTCGCTACCGCTGAGACGGCGGCAGGTGATGCCGTTTGCGGCGGCGTTGGTTTCCAGCGCTGCGAGGCGCTGTACTTCCATATCGTTCGTCGCCACGACAAGCTTGCCGGGAACGCGATAGGCAATGTTGTTTTCGTCGCAAAACTGCTTCGTCATGCGCTCGCCAGCGCGGCAGAGTTCCGCCTTGAAGCTGCCGGGCTGATAATAGATGCCCGCATGAATCACACCGCTATTATGGCCGGTCTGATGCATCGCAACGGCGTTTTCCTTTTCCAGCACCAGAATGCGGGCTGAAGGTTCCTGCCGGACAATGGTAAGCGCCGTGGCAAGGCCGACAATACCGCCCCCGACGAGACAATAATCATACATGATGATGCCCGATATTTGCTGTCTGATGCATCAAAAACACCTCCCATAACGTCCCCCATGCGTCAATCGCAATGTAGCTCCTGTTGCGCGGACGAATAGTCCTCTTTTGGGTGCATAGTCGCTTATTGTCAGCGATGAGAATATTTTTTCTTTGCACGCAAAATTGGTATCCCGTTCCTCTACAACTGCTGCGCGTTGCTCGATCATTGTCGGTATTGGAAGCGCTTGGGGCCGAGGGATAAGGCTGGCGCTTTCGGGGTGATCAACAGCTCGAACGAGGCGTGAGATGACAATACTGACGAGACGTATTTTTCTGGCCGCTTCCACGGCTGTGATTGGGGTGGTGGCCGCGGGGGCAAGCTTGGCCGCCGATGTAAAAATCAATATCGGTTATCAGACGGTGGTCGAGCCCTCGAAGGTTCCGCAGGCCGATGGCGAATATGAAAAGGCGGCTAAGGCCGACATCAATTGGCGTAAGTTCGATTCAGGCGCGGATGTGATTGCGGCTGTGGCTTCAGGCGATATCGATATCGGTTATGTCGGCTCCAGCCCGCTGGCTGCCGCTGCCAGCCGCGAACTGCCGATTGAGACATTTTTCATCGTGGGCTTGATCGGTGAATCCGAGGCGCTGGTCGCCCGGGATGCCGCCTCGGTCAAGGATCTCGCCGGCAAGAAGGTTGCCGTGCCGTTTGTCTCGACCACGCATTACAGCCTGCTTGCCGCGCTCAAGCATGAGGGCGTGGATAGCAAGTCGGTCGAAATCCTCAATCTGCGCCCGCCGGAAATCGCTGCCGCCTTTGAGCGCGGCGACATTGACGCCGCTTATGTCTGGGACCCGGCATTGGGCCAGATCAAGACCAAGGGCAAAGTCATTCTGGATTCGGCCAAGGTTGCCGAATGGGGTGCGCCAACCTTTGACGCATGGATCGTCCGCAAGGATTTTGCTAGCGCGCATCCGGCAGCAGTCCGGGATTTCGTGAAAGTCACCGGCAAGGCTTATGAAGCTTATAATTCCAAGCCGGATGCCTGGGATGCGAAATCACCGCAAGCGGAAAAGATCGCCCGTCTGACCGGCGCCAAGCAGGAGGAAGTTCCAGCACTCCTGAAAGGCTATGTCTATCCATCGCTGAAGGATCAGGCTTCTGCCGACTATCTGGGCGGCGCAACCGTGAAGGCGATTGCCAACACGTCGGCCTTCCTGAAGGAGCAGGGCAAGATCGATAACGCGCTGCCGGATTATGCGCCTTACGTCACCACGAAATTTGTGACGGATGCGCTCGCCAGCAACTGATTGCGCGGGTTTCAGATCGAACAGACCCCTGTCCGCCGGGCAATCCGGTGGGCAGGGGCGTTTGCGGTAACAGGTAGGCAAATGAGCCAGCTCAAACTCAGTCAGATCAGCCTGCACTATGGCGGCACTGCGATACCGGCGCTCGACAATGTATCGCTCGACCTTTCGGCTGGCGAATTCGTCGTGCTCACCGGGCGTTCAGGCTGCGGAAAAACCTCCTTGCTCAATGTCGCTGCCGGGTTGTTGCAGCCGCAAAGCGGCGCGGTGACGCGCAACGGTGTTCGTCTGCGGGGCGCCGGACAGGGACGCGCGGTGGTGTTTCAGCACGATGCGCTGTTTCCGTGGTTCAACACCCGCGACAATGTCGCCTTTGCCTTGCGCCTGAAGGGCAGTCCCCAGAGCGAGCGACACCGTATCGCCGATGAATTGCTGGCGCAGGTCCGGTTGGAAGGTGCTGGTGACAAGGCGGTCTGGGAATTGTCGGGCGGTATGCGCCAGCGCGTTGGACTGGCGCGGGCGCTGGCATCGCAACCGGATTTTCTGTTGATGGACGAGCCGCTCGGCGCGCTCGACGCGCTGACGCGAGAACGCATGCAGACGCTGCTGCTCGACATATGGGGCAAAAACGCGGCGGGCGTTCTCATGGTGACGCACGGCATTGAGGAAGCATTGCTGCTCGCAACCAGAATTGTCGTGATGCTGCCGCATCCGGGCCGGATCGAGCGCGTGTTCGATGTGAATTTCGGCAGGCGTTATCTGGCGGGCGAGCCGGTGCGGTCCATCAAGACCGACCCGGCATTCCTGCAAGCGCGGGGCGAACTGGCCGATGCCATATTCCAGGGAGAGACGGCATGAGTGTTTCGACAGAAACGCGCAGCTATGACGATATTGCGCAAAGCAAACCGGTGAGTTCCACCGATACGCCCCGTCTTGGTTCGCGGCCTTGGGCGTCGCTGTTTTCCGGCACACGTGCAATCAGTGCGGCGACGATTGTTGCTCTCATTGTTGTCTGGTGGCTGGCGGCAAGCCTGAAACTGGTTTCGCCGGTCTTCCTGCCATCGCCCGCACAGGTTCTGGCCAAGTTTTTCAGCGTGGCGCAAAACGGCTTTGTCGATGCGACGCTGGCGCAGCATCTGGCCGCGAGCCTTGCTCGCGTTTTTGCGGCACTGGTCGTTTCGATTGTCATTGCGGTGCCGGTCGGCCTTGCCATCGGTCTCAGCCCGGTCGGGCGGGGTATTCTCGACCCTATTCTGGAATTTCTGCGCCCGATCCCGCCGCTTGCCTATCTGCCGCTGGTGGTGATCTGGTTCGGCATCGGCGAAACGTCGAAAGTGCTGGTCATCTTTTTGGCGATGCTGGCGCCGATTGCGCTTTCGACTGCATCCGGTGTGCGCAGTGTTTCGCAGGAGCGTTTGAATGCGGCCCGCGCCTTCGATGCAAGCCGCTGGCAACTGGTGCGTTTCGTTGTGCTGCCGCATACGCTGCCTTCGATCTTCACAGGGGTGCGCATTGCACTCGGCGCAGGCTGGACCACGCTGGTCGCCGCAGAACTGGTTGCAGCCACCAGAGGCCTTGGTTTCATGATCCAGTCGGCTGCGCAGTTCCTTGTGACCGACGTGGTCATCATGGGCATTATCGTGATTGCGCTGATCGCTTTCGCGTTTGAACTGTCGCTGCGCAAGCTTGAATCCGTGCTGGTGCCCTGGGCGGGGCGCGATTGATGCAGCAGGCTTTGCGATATACGCCGTGCACCGTCTTGCACCGCAATGGCGTTCGAGAAGTAAAGAATTTCTCCTGGACCGCGTGAGGTTAGACGTTCGTTCCTGTGGCTGCGCCTTTTTGCCTTTAACATAAGAAGAAGAGGCAACCGGTCTGTTCAGGAGCAGTATTGATGCGCATTACAAGACGTAAATTTGCAGGTCTTCTCGCCGGTTCGGCTGCATTACCACTGATTGGCAGTGTGCCTGCTTTCGCGCAGGAAAAAGTGCTTCGCATCGGCTACCAGAAATATGGCACGCTGGTTCTGCTGAAGGCGCGCGGTATCCTGGAAGAGAAGCTGAAGAAAATCGGCTTTGACGTGCGCTGGACCGAGTTTCCGGCTGGGCCGCAGCTTTTGGAAGCGCTGAATGTTGGTGCGGTTGATTTTGGCACCACCGGCGAAACGCCGCCGATCTTCGCGCAGGCAGCGGGTGCGCCACTTGTCTATATTGCGCATGAGCCGCCGGCGCCGACCGGCGAGGCAATATTGGTGCCGAAAGACAGCCCCATCAAGACGGTTGCAGAGCTGAAGGGCAAGAACGTCGCGCTCAACAAGGGCTCGAATGTTCACTATCTGCTGGTCAAGGCGCTGGAAGAGGCGGGCCTTGCCTACACCGACATCAAAACGACCTTTTTGCCGCCAGCGGATGCGCGCGCCGCTTTCGAACGTGGCGCTGTCGATGCCTGGGTGATCTGGGACCCGTTCCAGGCAGCTGCGGAAATTGCCATTGAAGCGCGCGAACTGCGCAATGGCGAAGGGCTCGTTCCCAATCACCAGTTCTATCTCGGTGCAAAACCATTCGTGGACGCGAGCCCGCAAGCCATCGATATCGTGGTCGACGCGATTGCCGAGCTTGATGCCTGGATCAAGAACAATACGGCGGCAGTCGCGGCAGAACTCGCGCCTTCGGTCGGCATTGCGGAGAATGTTCTTGTCCGCGCCGTCGAACGCCAGTCCTACGGCGTCAAGCCGCTGGATGCAGCGGTTATTACCCAGCAGCAGGCAATTGCAGACACCTTCTTCAAGCTCGGCCTCATTCCGAAGGAAATTTCCATTGCCGAGGTGACGCGCAAGGGAGCGGCCTGATGGCGGATTCAAGCATTTCCGGCATTTCCCGCTTTGCTGGAAAGAGCAACACAAGCACTGTCCCGTGGTTCAAATCGCTTGGAAAGGCGCTCGCACCATGGGCGCTACCGATCGTTCTTTTGATCGTCTGGGAGATTGCCGCACGCACGGGCCTGATCACGGCGCGACTGATGCCAGCACCCAGCACGGTGGCGGCGGCGTTCTGGAAATCGCTGCTGGATGGAACGCTGGTCTATCATACCTATATTTCGACGCAGCGCGCCCTGATCGGTCTCGTTATCGGCGGCGGGCTGGGCTTTATCGCCGGTATCGTCAACGGTCTGTGGAAGCCAGCCGAAACACTGCTCGATAGCACCTTGCAGATGCTGCGCAACATTCCGCATCTGGCGCTTATTCCGCTCGTTATCCTGTGGTTCGGCATTGACGAAACCGCCAAGATATTTCTCGTCGCCATCGGCGTGTTCTTCCCGATTTACATCAACACGTTCTACGGCGTGCGCACCATCGACCCGCAATTGATCGAAATGGCGCACGTTTACGGACTGGATCGAAAGGCTTTGATCCAGCGCATTATCTTGCCCGGCGCACTGCCGTCTATTCTCGTTGGTCTGCGTTATGCTTTGGGCTTCATGTGGCTGACGCTGATCGTTGCGGAGACAATTTCCGCCACCAGCGGCATCGGCTATATGACCATGAATGCGCGCGAGTTTCTGATGACCGACGTGGTGTTGCTCGGCATCATCATCTATGCGCTTCTCGGCAAAGTGGCCGACACAGCCACCCGTCTCATCGAAAAGCGTGTGCTCGTCTGGCATCCGGCCTATCAGCCGGAGAAAGGCAAAAGCTGATGGCGGCGGTTCAGGGCACATATGATGTTGAAACGACCGCTCGCGGTGCGGCAGTTGATGGCGGATTGCCCATTTCGCTTTCCCATGTCGACCGCACATTCGGCAGCCTGAAAGTGCTGCGGCACTTCAATCTGGAGGTGCCATCCGGGCAGTTTCTGGCGGTCGTCGGGCGTTCCGGCGGTGGTAAGTCCACGCTTTTGCGCCTGATTTCGGGTCTCGACCTGCCCGATGGCGGTCGTGTGGCCGTTGGTGGTGAAACGCTGTGGGGCATCAGCCCGTCAGTGCGTCTGCTTTTTCAGGAAGCGCGGCTGGTGCCGTGGCAACGCGTGACCGAAAATGTCGGCATAGCGCGCGGCGAGAACTGGCGCGAGGCCGCCCTGTCGGTTTTATCCGATGTCGGGCTGGAAGGGCGCGGCAATGACTGGCCTTCCGTTCTGTCCGGCGGCCAGCGCCAGCGCGTGGCGCTCGCAAGAGCGCTGGTCAGCGATCCGAAAATTCTGCTGCTGGACGAACCCTTTGGCGCACTTGATGCGCTGACACGCATCGAGATGCACCGTCTTCTGGAGCGCATCTGGACGAACCGCAGCTTTACGACGGTTCTGATTACCCACGATGTGTCGGAAGCCGTTGCCCTCGCAGACCGCGTTATCGTGTTGCGCGAAGGGTCCATCGCGCTCGATATCGACATCGATCTGGAGCGCCCGCGACGCGAACTCGCTGACGCCCGTGCGATTGATCTGCAGAAGCAGATTCTGGACGCAGTGTAAGAGCCTGTTCCAAAAGTCGCGCTGTGCGGCTGCAAATGGCAATTTGAGATTTGCATTCGCATAATCTGAACCGAAAAGTCTGCAATTTTTCGGGATTATGCGAGGCTTGCCTAGGCTCACGTACCCAAAACTACGCTCCGCCCCGATACTCGAAATCACCATTTTCGCACACACATGCCGCTTTTTGATTCAGGCTCTAAGCGGCTTTTTCCACAAAAAACGATTTGGTGTCGCTGCGACCTGAACTGATCGCGGCGCGAACCCTCGTGAGCTCTTGACAGCAACTGCGATATCGATAAATTCCAACTGGACTAGTGGAAAGACCAGTGGGTCAGTGGGAACTGCGTTGATCGTCGCACATAATCTTCTGCTCGATAAGAATACGGGGCTGGGACGAAATCTTGAGCGGCGCACCATCAAGGATGTGATTGCCGACAAGATTGCAGCTCTCATCGCTTCCGGTTTGCTCGCGGTAGGGGACGAACTGCCGGGCGAGCGCGAACTGTCAGCAGCTCTTTCGGTCAGCCGGCAGACTGTGCGCAGCGCCATTCAGACACTCGCTGCCCGTGGCGTGCTGGAAGTCTCGCACGGGTCGCGCACGCGTGTTGCCAAGGCCGATCTGTCCGGCATGGCGGTTGGCATTACTTCGCGGCTCAATGTCGATCTTTATGATGTTGATGCCGTGCATGCAGCGCGGCTTCTGGTTGAGCAGCAGATTGTCGGCGATGCCGCCGAGCGCATTTCCGACGAAGCGCTGGACATCTTGCGTCGCTCACTGAAGGCGCAGCTCGATTGCCTGAGCGACCCCGTCCGCTTTCTGATCTGCGACCGCGAGTTTCACGTCACCATCTATCGCGAATGCGGAAATCCGCTTCTCGCCGACATCGTCACCGATCTATACACCTATATGCTTGAGCATCGCCGGCGCGCCGTTGCGCAGCCCGGCGCGATTGATGGCAGTTTTGCCGACCATCAGGCGATCTTGCAGGCGCTGGAAAAGCGCGACCGCGAGGCGGCCATGGCGGCCTTTGCCGCGCATGAAGAGCGGATCTACGTTTCAACGAAAAACTTGCTTGCCAAGGTGCGCGAGAAGCGCAGCTGAGGGCGTTGGATGCGGGCTGCATCCATGAATAAGAAAGGCAAAATCGCATGCATGTTTTGATTATCGGCGCAGCAGGAATGGTTGGCCGCAAGCTTTCCGAAGCAATCGCCCGTGAGGGCGGCATTGACGGAAAGCCCGTCCATGAGCTGACGCTGGTGGATGTGATCGCGCCGACCCCGCCCGAGGGCTTTACTGGTACGATCCATGCGAGCGCTGGGGATATTTCCGATCCTGCCGTCACGCGCGCGCTGATTGTCAAGCGTCCGGACCTTATCTTTCATCTCGCGGCCATCGTTTCCGGCGAAGCGGAACTCGATTTCGACAAGGGCTATGCGATCAATCTCGACGGGACGCGCTATCTGCTCGAAGCGATCCGCAAGGAAGGCGAAAAAGCGCCCTATAAGCCGCGCGTTGTCTTCACCTCCTCGATCGCCGTGTTCGGCGCACCGTTCCCGGAAAAGATCGACGACGAGTTTTTCCTGACGCCCCGCACCAGCTATGGCGCGCAGAAAGCCATCGGCGAATTGCTGCTGGCGGATTATGCCCGCAAGGGCTTTCTGGACGGCATCGGCATTCGCCTGCCGACGGTCTGCATTCGCCCCGGCAAGCCGAACAAGGCGGCATCGGGCTTCTTCTCCAATATCCTCCGTGAACCTCTGGTCGGACAAGAAGCGATCTTGCCGGTCGATGAATCGGTGCGCCATTGGCATGTGAGCCCGCGTCGCGCGGTCGGCTTCCTTCGTCATGCCGCAACCATCGATCTGGCTAAAGTCGGGCATCGTTGCATTCTCAATATGCCGGGTTTGTCGGCGACTGTCGGCGAACAGATCGAAGCCCTGCGCCGTGTTGCTGGCGACAAGGCGGTGGCGCTTATTCGCCGGGAGTCCGATCCGTTGATCGAAGGCATCGTCGCCGGATGGGCGCAGGATTTCGATGCAAGCCGCGCCATTGCGCTCGGCTTTGTCGGTGACAAATCTTTCGATGAAATCATCCGTATCCATATCGAGGATGAGCTGGAAAAAGCCTGAACGGCATCGGTATCGATAAGCGGTAACGCAAAGAAATAACGGGAGGTTTCGCATGGCGCCGGGCAATACGGCAACCGTGATCGGTCTTGGCTCGATGGGGTGGGGCGCTGCCCTATCCCTGCTGCGCGCGGGCTTTCACGTCAAGGGCGTGGATATCCGGGACGACGTGCTGAAGCGGTTTGCGGCGGAAGGCGGCGAAGCTTTTTCAGCGCCTGTTGATGCGGGCAAAAGCGATGTCGTCTTTGTCTTCGTGGTCAATTCCGATCAGGCCAAGGACGTGCTGTTTGGCCCGAAAGGCGCAGTGCACACCGCCACGCCCGGCACGGTGTTTCTCCTATGCGTGACGATGGCGCCAAGCGTGACGGTTGAGATCGCAGCCAAACTTGAGGCGGCTGGCATGGCGGTCATCGATGCGCCGGTTTCCGGCGGTTTTCAAAAGGCCCTGACCGGCGAAATAACCGTCATGGGTTCTGGCGCGGATGCGGCTTTCGCCAAAGCTGCCACAGCACTGGACGCCGTTGCGGCCAAAGTGTTCCGGCTTGGCGAAGAGCCGGGCCTTGGCTCAAAAGTCAAGATGATCAATCAGTTGCTGGCAGGTGTTCACATCGCTGCCGCTGCGGAAGCGCTGACGCTCGCCGCCAAACTTGGCCTTGATCTGCAAACTGTGTTCGATGTCATCCGCGTTTCGGCCGGTTCTTCCTGGATGTTCGAAAATCGCGGGCCGCATATCGTTGATGGCGATTATACGCCGCGTTCAGCGGTCAATATTTTCGTCAAGGATATGGGCATCGTGACCGGCGAAGCGTCTGATGCAGGCGGCTCCACGCCGCTCAGCGAAGCAGCGCTGGCTCTGTTCAGACAAGCATCCGAGGCCGGTTTCGGCCTCGAAGACGATGCTGCCGTGGCCAAGATACTGGCCGCCCGTAGCGGCATTGCCCTGCCGGGTATGGAGAAATAACTGATGGCTATCGTATTGGGTGCTATTGCCGATGACTTCACCGGAGCCACGGACCTTGCCGGATTGCTGGCCCGTAGCGGTTATCCGGTTTCCCTGCGTTTCGGGCTGCCCGACGAAACCGAGGCCGCGAATATCGAGACGAGCGCACCTTTCGAGATCATTGCCCTAAAATGCCGGACAATTCCTGTTGATGAGGCCGTCGCTCAGGTGCGCGCTGCATATGCGTGGCTGAAAGCAGCCGGTGCACAGCGGTTCTACTGGAAATATTGCTCGACCTTCGACAGCACTGCCGAGGGCAATATCGGGCCGGTCTCGCAAGCTCTGATGGCCGATATCGGCACGTCGCAGACGATCTATTGTCCGGCATTTCCCGAAAACGGCCGCAGCATTTTCATGGGGCATCTCTTCGTCGGCGAACAGCCGCTGGATGAAAGCCCGATGAAGGATCACCCGCTCACACCTATGCGCGATTCCAGTTTGGTGCGTTTGCTGCAACCGCAGGTCAAAGGCAAGGTCGGGCTGGCCAATCGGCTTGTCGTGGCGCGCGGTTCCGATGCCTTGAAGGCGCGCCTTGCGGAACTGGCCGGGCAGGGGGTGGCGCATGTCATCATCGATGCGGTTGCCGATGGAGATCTCGGAATCATCGCCGAGGCGACGCTGGATCTGCCGCTGCTTACCGGTGGCAGCGCGCTTGCCATGCCATTGCCGCGCCTTCTGGCGGAAGCAGGGCAGTTGGAGAAAGGACGACAAGAGGCGCTAGCGCCTGTGGTTGGGGAAGGCAAGATCGTTCTTTCCGGCAGTTGTTCGGCCATGACGCTGAAACAGGTTGCGCATTATAAGGATAAGGCGGCGAGCTATCGTCTCGATCCGCTGGAGCTGGCGGAACATGGCGCAGGCGAGGCCATGACTTGGCTCCGGCAGCGCGCATTGAACGAGCCGAAGCTGATCTATGCCAGCGCCGATCCGGCTTCGGTTCGGGGCGCACAGGAAAAGCTGGGCGTGGAGCGCGCAGGCCAGATTGTGGAAGAGACGCTTGCTGCGCTGGCGCGCGAGGCTTTCAGTCTCGGCATTCGCCGTTTTGTGGTGGCCGGCGGTGAAACATCCGGCGCTGTCGCGCAAGCGCTTGGTGTTTCCCGCGTGATGGTGGGGCAGGAGATCGCCCCCGGCGTCCCGTGGACTTTCGCCACGGTGGAAGGCGGTGCAGTCGCCCTTGCGCTCAAATCGGGCAATTTTGGCTCTGAAACCTTCTTTGAAACAGCGCTGCGCAAGCTGGAGGCTGCATGAGCGAAGAAGCCAAACTCCGCGAAAGCGTATGCCTGATGGCAAAGTCCATCTTCGACCGAGGGCTAACCGGCGGGTCGTCGGGCAATATCTCGGCCCGCTTGTCGGACGGGCGGCTGCTCGTCACCCCAACCGGCAGTTCTTTCGGTGGGCTCGATCCGGCAAGGCTGTCTTTGTTCGACAGTGAAGGCAACTTCATCAGTGGCGACAAGCCGACCAAGGAAATGCCGCTGCATGCAGCTTTCTACGAAACACGGGCGGCCAAGACGGGCGCGGTCGTGCATCTCCATTCCTGCCATTCCGTCGCGCTGTCCATGCTGCCGGATGTAGACCCCGACAATATGCTGCCGCCGCTGACCGCCTATTCGATCATGAAACTCGGCAAGGTGAAGCTGCTTCCCTATTTCATCCCCGGCGATCCCGCCATGGGCGACGCGATCCGCGGTCTGGCTGGCAAACGAAGCGCCGTAATGCTGGCCAATCACGGGCCGGTTGTTGCGGCCAAGGATCTGGAAGCGGCTGTCTATGCCGTTGAAGAACTTGAGGAAACGGCAAAGCTCGCCATGCTCACGCGCGGCTTGAAACCGAACATGCTGACGGAGGCGCAAATTCGCCAGATCGTCGATAGATTTGATGTGGAGTGGGATTGATGGCCGGTTTTTCAGCCAATCTCGGCTTTCTCTGGCAGGAACTGCCGCTGCCTGATGCTATTCGCGCGGCAAAGGCCGCTGGTTTCGATGCCGTGGAATGCCATTGGCCCTATAAATTCGAGCCCGCCGATGTCGCTGCCGCCTTGCGCGAAACCGGACTGACCATGCTCGGGCTCAACACAAGTCGCGGCAATGTCGAGGCTGGCGATAACGGTCTGGCGGCGATTGCGGGACGGGAAGACGAGTCGCAGGCAGCAATTCGGCAGGCAGTCGATTACGCCGTCGCCATCGGGGCGCTTAATATCCATGTCATGGCAGGAAAGGCGGAAGGCGAGACGGCGCGTCGCACATTTATCGCCAATCTCGCTTATGCCTGCCAACAGGCCGCCGCACATGGCATAACGATCCTGATCGAGCCGCTGAACCACCGCGATGCGCCGGGATATTTTCTGAAGACATCAGAACAAGCCATTGCGATCATTCAAGAAGTGGCTGCAAGCAATCTGAAACTGATGTTCGATTGCTACCACCTTCAGATTATGGAAGGCGATATCAGCAAGCGGCTGGAAGCGTTGCAGCCGCATATCGGACATGTCCAGATTGCCGCCGTGCCGGACAGGGCAGAGCCCGACCATGGCGAGCTGGATTACCGGCATATCGTACAGTTGCTCGATAGTCTCGGCTATGCAAAGCCGCTTGGCGCCGAATATCGCCCGAAAACCACGACCGATGCGGGGCTGTCATGGCTGTCTGGCTTGAAGGCTTTGTGATGAGGTCAGGGGCGCGCACTACGTCTTTAGCTAATGTTTCGGGATTGCGGCAAAACGCGATTGACTCACGGCCTTTGACCGGCCAACAATGGACAAGTGGTCCGCTCACCTTACCAGTTGGATCGATCAAATGCGGTTTTGAATGGGTGGCAGGCACAAAGCACGGAGGAACGCTTTGATGAGTGAAGCAGCGGTTGCGAAAAGTGGGGCCATTGCGCTTGTCACCGGCGGCGGTACAGGTGTGGGACGCTCTATCGCCAAGGCCCTCGGCGCACAAGGTTATCATGTTGTCATTTCCGGTCGTCGTTTTGATGTGCTGGAAAAGGCGGCGTCCGATCTTGCGTCGCAAACCGGCGGAAGCTTCCACCCAATTGCAGCAGATGTGGGTGATCCGGTCGCCGTTCGTAAACTGTTCGACGCGATTGTCGAAAAATTTGGGCGGCTTGATCTCCTTGTCAATAATGCGGGCGTTCTTGTTCCGGGCGTACCGCTTGAGGAGGTCACATTCGAGGATTGGAATGCGATTGTCGGCGCCAATCTGACGGGCGCATTTCTGTGCACGCAGCAGGCTTTCCGGGTGATGAAAGCGCAAAACCCGCGCGGAGGCCGCATCATCAATAATGGGTCCATTTCGGCCACCACCCCACGCCCCAATTCAGCACCTTATACGGCGACGAAACATGCCATTACCGGGTTGACCAAGTCGACCGCTCTCGATGGTCGCAACTTCGATATTGCCTGCGGCCAGATCGATATCGGCAATGCCGCCAGCGATATGACGCAGAAGATTTCCACCGGCGTCATTCAGGCCAATGGGACCATAGCCGCAGAGCCGACCATTGATCCGGCGCATGTCGCCAATGCGGTTGTTTACATGGCAAGCTTGCCGCTCGACGCCAATGTGCTGACCATGACCGTCATGGCAACCAAGATGCCCTATGTGGGCCGGGGTTAAATAAAACAGGAATGCGCGCCGGAAGAGGAATCCGGTGCGGAGAGCATGAAAAGCAAGGAGAATATTCGCGAAAGATCTGGGCGTCGGAAGTGAGGAGCCGGCATTCACATCTTCTGAAAATACAGAATGCAGTCTGGGAGGAGATGCATGGCCACTGTTCAGTTCGCCGAAGTGAAAAAGTCTTTCGGCAATTTCCCCGTCATCAAAGGCGTCAATATCGATATTGAAGACGGCGAGTTCGTCATTCTCGTCGGCCCTTCGGGCTGCGGAAAATCGACCCTGCTGCGGATGCTTGCCGGGCTGGAGAATATCTCCGGCGGCGAAATCCGCATCGGCGGCCGGCCGGTCAATAATCTGCCGCCCAAGGAACGCGATATTGCCATGGTGTTCCAGAATTATGCGCTCTATCCGCATATGACCGTCGCCAAGAACATGGCGTTCTCGCTGATGCTGAATTCGGCACCGCAGGCGGAAATCGACAAGCGTGTGAATTATGCTGCTGGGATTCTGGGCCTGACCAATCTGCTTGACCGCTATCCACGTCAGCTTTCCGGCGGTCAGCGCCAGCGCGTGGCCATGGGCCGCGCCATCGTTCGCGATCCACAGGTCTTTCTGTTCGATGAGCCTTTGTCGAACCTTGACGCCAAATTGCGCGTGGCGATGCGCGCCGAGATCAAGGAACTGCACCACCGATTGAAAACGACCACTGTCTACGTGACACACGACCAGATTGAGGCCATGACCATGGCCGACAAGATCGTCGTCATGCATGACGGCATTGTGGAGCAGGTCGGTTCACCCCTGGAGCTTTATGACAATCCGAACAATCTGTTTGTAGCTGGCTTTATCGGTTCCCCAGCCATGAACATGATCAAGGGCGCGCTCGATCCGCAAAACCCGCAGGTGTTCGTGGCTACCGACGGCACAAGGCTGCCATTGTCGCGCAGTTATCCGCAGGCGGCGGGACGAGACCTCGTTTACGGTCTGCGCCCGGAATATATCCGGCTTGACGGTGCGGGTCTGGCGGCGCCGGTGGTGGTGATCGAACCAACCGGTTACGAAACGCAGATGGTGGTGAATTTCGGCGGTACCGAAGTCACCTGTGTTTTCCGCGAGCGCGTCGATGTGCGCCCCGGCGAGGCGATTAATATTTCGATCGATCCCGGCAATGTTCACCTCTTCGACCAAGAGAGCGGCATTCGCCTTATTGCTTGAATTTATACAAGGCACGCTGAAGGAGGGGAGAGCCCGAAGCGTGCCTTTTCTGGGGAATTGAATTTCGCCAGATACCCGTTTTCGCCTGCAGGGATAGCGAATGCGGCGTAACCAAGTCCCATTTTTGGAGGAGGAGCATAATGACTATCAGAAGAAGAACATTCCTGACGGGAACGGCAAGTCTTGTTGGCGCGGCGGGTTTGTCGGGCCTTGGCATTCGTCCGTCTTTTGCAGCCGAACCGGACTATAAGCCGGAAGCGGGCGCGAGCCTGCGCGTGTTGCGCTGGACGCCTTTCGTGAAGGGCGATGAAGACAGCTGGCTCGCCAATACCAAGAAGTTCACCGAAGCAACCGGCGTCGAAGTGCGCATCGACAAGGAAAGCTGGGAAGATATTCGTCCGAAGGCTGCGGTTGCCGCCAATGTGGGCTCCGGCCCCGATATCGTGATGTGCTGGTTCGACGATGCCCATCAATATCCCGACAAGCTGGTCGATCTGACCGAGCTTGGCACCTATCTCGACGGCAAATATGGCGGTTTCTATGACGGCCTCAAGGGCTATGCGACCCGCGACGGCAAATTCATCGCCATGCCGCTGACGGCAATCGGCAACGCGATTGTCTATCGCGACAGCCATATGAAAGCGGCGGGCTTCAGCGAATTCCCTCAGGACACGAAAGGCTTCCTTGAGCTGTGCAAGGCCATGAAGGCCAAGGGAACGCCTGCTGGTTTCCCGCATGGCAAGGCTGTCGGCGACGGCAACAACTATGCGCATTGGCTGCTCTGGAGCCATGGCGCGCAGATGGTGGATGAAAGCGGCAAGGTGACGATCAACTCGCCGGAAACCATTGCTGCCATCAACTATGCGAAGGAGCTTTACAAGACCTTCATTCCGGGCACGGAAAGCTGGCTCGACATTAACAACAACCGTGCGTTCCTCGCCGGTCAGGTGTCGCTGACGGCCAACGGCGTTTCCATCTATTACGCCGCGAAGAACGATCCGAAACTGGCGGAATTCGCCGCTGACATGCGCAGCACGAACTTCCCGATCGGTCCGGTCGGCAAGAGCGTCGAACTGCACCAGACCAGCTCGCTTTTGCTGTTCAAGCATTCGAAATATCCCGAAGCGGCCAAGGCTTACATCAAATTTATGATGGAAGCCGACCAGATGAATGCTTGGCTCGAAGGCTCCAGCGCCTATTGCTGCCAGCCGCTCAAGGCGTTTGCGGATAATCCGGTGTGGAAGTCAAATCCGATCCACGCGCCTTATGCTCGCGCATCGGAAACGCTGCGTCCCAACGGCTATGCCGGTCCGCTCGGCTATGCTTCGGCAGCCGTCATGGCCGACTATGTCCTGGTCGATATGTTTGCCTCGGCGGTGACCGGCGCTGCTACACCGGAAGAGGCTGTCGCGAGCGCCGAAAAACGCGCCAACCGCTATTATCGCGTCTAGTCGATAGAGTTGAGGCGGGAGGGTTACCTTCACGCCTCATTTCTTTTGGGTTCTGGAGATGTGTATCCATGACGATGACCAATTCACCCGGAGCCGGAGCATCCGGTGACCCCGGTACGATAAAACGGCCTGTCCTGTCTCGCCTGGCGAATAATCACAACATGCTAGGCTTTCTGTTCATGCTGCCCGCAGCGGTCTTTCTGGTCTGCTTTCTGACCTATCCGCTCGGTCTCGGCGTCTGGCTCGGCTTTACCGACACGAAGATTGGCCGCGATGGCATTTTCATCGGCTTGGAAAATTACGAGTTCCTTTGGGATGACAGCGTCTTCTGGCTCTCGGTGTTCAATACGGTTCTCTACACGACCGTCGCGTCCGTGCTGAAATTCGGTCTCGGCCTCTGGCTTGCGCTGTTGCTGAACGAAAATCTGCCATGCAAATCGTTCTTCCGCGCCATCGTGCTTCTGCCGTGGGTGGTGCCGACCGTGCTTTCTGCGCTGGCATTCTGGTGGATCTACGATTCCCAGTTCTCGATCATTTCATGGTCGCTGATCAAAATGGGCATTATCGATCAACCGATCAATTTCCTTGGCGATCCCACCAATGCGCGGCTTTCCGTCATCGCGGCCAATGTCTGGCGCGGCATTCCCTTTGTGGCGATTTCGCTTCTCGCCGGTTTGCAGACCATTCCGGCTTCGTTGCAGGAAGCGGCATCGCTTGACGGTGCATCGAGCTGGCAGCGCTTCCGCCATGTGACCTTGCCGATGCTGACCCCGATCATCGCGGTGGTGATGACATTCTCCGTGCTGTTCACCTTCACGGATTTCCAGCTGATCTACGTTCTGACCAAGGGTGGCCCGGTCAACGCAACCCATCTGATGGCGACGCTCTCTTTCCAGCGCGCCATTCCCGGTGGCCAATTGGGTGAGGGCGCGGCGATTGCGGTCGCGATGATCCCGTTCCTGCTTGCCGCCATCATGTTTTCTTTCTTCGGCTTGCAACGTCGCAAATGGCAGCAGGGCAGGAGCGACTGACAATGGAGATGACCATGAAGTCCAAGGCACCTTCCAATGAAGCCGCTTTGAAGGACGATAGCCAGGGCATGTCCTATCTCAATCGCCTGCCGCGGCGGGTGGTGACGATTTACATACCCATGGCGCTGTTCGTCTTCGTGCTGCTGTTTCCGTTTTACTGGATGGCGATCACTGCCGTAAAACCGAACGCGCAGCTGACGGATTATGACAATTTCAGTCCCTTCTGGGTGGTGGGACCGACATTGGCTCACATCAAATATCTGCTGTTCGAAACCTCTTACCCCGGCTGGTTGTGGAACACGATGCTCGTGGCGACGGCTTCCACTTTCCTGTCGCTGATTGCTTCGGTTTTGGGGGCTTATGCAATTGAACGCATCCGGTTTACGGGCTCGCGCTCTGTTGGCCTGTTCATCTTTCTGGCCTATCTGGTGCCGCCGTCGATCCTGTTCATTCCGCTGGCCTTCATCGTGTTCAAGCTTGGCATCTATGATTCGCGTCTGGCGCTGATTTTCACCTATCCCACCTTCCTCATTCCTTTCTGCACATGGCTGCTGATGGGATATTTCCGCTCGATCCCCTTCGAGCTAGAGGAAAGTGCGCTGGTGGATGGCGCCAATCGCTGGCAGATTCTGCTCAAGATCATCCTGCCGCTGGCAGTGCCGGGATTGATTTCGGCAGGCATCTTCGCCTTCACGCTTTCCTGGAACGAATTCATTTATGCGCTGACATTCATTCAGTCTTCCGAGAACAAGACCGTTCCCGTGGGCGTGCTGACGGAACTGGTGCGCGGCGATATTTTCGAGTGGGGCGCGCTGATGGCAGGGGCCTTGTTCGGTTCTCTGCCGGTGGTGATCCTCTATTCCTTCTTCGTTGACTACTACGTGTCGTCGATGACGGGCGCAGTGAAGGAGTAGAGGCTAATACCACGCCGGTCTGAAATTGAGCGCTCCGCATCTGGCCTGAGGGTCGGCTGCGGGGCGCAACTGTATAGTGTACGGAAACAAAGCTCACTTTCTCACTGGAGCGGCTTTGATTGACGCATCAAGATTCCTGGCTAAATAATTGTTTTAACGTGCACCTGTCTCAAAATTCGATTCATGCTTTTTGATATGCACGCAAGTTGCTAGAAATTTTAGCAATTCCTTATTGCAATTCATTTGCAATTGCAGAATAGATAATAACGAGGATTCCATTTCAGTTTGCAGCAATCGGATATGAAGGCCGTCGCCTACGGTTCAGTTGCAAATAATTCTTAAGAGCAAGAGTGAGGAATAGATGTTCAACAGAGTGAGACGATTGATCCTGACCGGAATGGCGGGAGCGGTGCTGGCGGCTGTGTTCGCTGTCGGACCTTCCGTTGCGCAAGAAAAACTCAAGGCTGTGACGACCTTCACCGTCATTGCGGATATTGCTCGCAATGTTGCAGGGGATGCGGCAGTGGTTGAATCGATCACCAAGCCGGGCGCGGAAATCCATAACTATCAGCCCACACCTGGTGACATAAAGCGGGCGCAAGGCGCGCAGCTTGTTCTGTGGAACGGGCTTAACCTCGAACTCTGGTTTGAAAAATTCTTTCACCATCTGAAGAACGTGCCGAGCGTTGTGGTGTCTGACGGCGTCGCGCCGATGGGTATTACCGAAGGGCCTTATAGCGGCAAGCCGAACCCTCATGCCTGGATGTCGCCGACGGTCGCTCTGATCTATGTCGATAATATCCGCGATGCCTTCGTTAAATATGACCCGGCCAACGCCGATACCTATAAGGCGAATGCTGAGGCCTACAAGCAGAAGATCCGTGCCGCAATCGAGCCGATAAGGGCGAAACTCGCCGCTGTTCCGGAAGACAAGCGCTGGCTCGTCTCGAGCGAAGGGGCGTTTTCCTATCTCGCGCGCGATTTCGGTCTGAAAGAGCTTTATCTGTGGCCGATCAATGCCGACCAGCAGGGTACGCCGCAGCAGGTGCGCAAGGTCATCGATGCGGTGCGCAAGAATGGCATCACCGTTGTCTTCTCTGAAAGCACGATCTCGTCCGCTCCTGCTGAACAGGTGGCCCGCGAAACCGGCGCTCGCTATGGCGGCGTGCTGTACGTGGACTCCCTGACCGACAAGGACGGCCCGGTGCCAACCTATATCGACCTCCTGCGTGTCACGTCCGACACAATCGTCAAGGGACTGGCCGATCCGTCCTGATCTTCGCAAATCCGGTGTCCGCCATCGCGGCGGGCATGCATGCGATACTTATGAAAGAGATATCCAATGAATGCTCAACCCGACTGGCAGAGCCATTTCGGTTCCGGTTCTGAAGATGGCGGCATTTCCGTCGATGGCGCCACCGTCACTTATCGCAACGGTCTGATGGCCTTACGCGATGCGAGTTTTCGCATCCCAACCGGCACAATTGCCGCTCTTGTCGGTGTCAACGGGTCGGGCAAATCAACTTTGTTCAAGGCGATCATGGGGTTTGTGCGTCTTGCGCGCGGCTCAATCCGGGTGCTTGGCATGACGGTTGAGGAGGCCTTGCGCAAGAACCTCGTCGCCTATGTTCCACAATCGGAAGAGGTGGATTGGAATTTTCCGGTTCTGGTTGAGGATGTGGTGATGATGGGCCGCTATGGCCATATGGGCATGATGCGGATACCGAAAGCCGCCGATCATGAAGCGGTGGCCAATGCGCTTGCCCGCGTCAATATGAGCGAGTTTCGCAAGCGGCAGATCGGGGAGCTTTCGGGCGGACAGAAAAAGCGCGTGTTTCTTGCGCGTGCACTGGCGCAGGACGGTTGCGTCATTCTGCTGGACGAGCCGTTTACGGGCGTCGACGTGAAGACGGAAGAGCAAATCATCACGCTGTTGCGCGAGCTGCGCGACGAAGGCCGCGTGATGCTGGTCTCGACGCATAATCTGGGCTCTGTGCCGGAGTTCTGCGACCGCACGATCCTGATTAAAGGCACTGTGCTGGCCTATGGTCTGACCGCCGACACATTCACCCAGAAAAATCTGGAAAAGACCTTTGGCGGTGTTCTGCGTCATTTCGTTTTGAACGAAACGCAAGCCAGAGCTTCCGCCTCCATCGGTGTGATTACCGACGATGAGCGTCCGCTGATCCTCCAGGGCGGCAAAGCGGCCATTCGCAACGCTGGCGACACAGAGGGCGAGCGGGAATGATGGGAACACTTCTCGAACCTTTTACATATGGCTATATGCTTGATGCGATGTGGGTGTCGGCGCTGGTTGGCGGTGTCTGCGCTTTCCTGTCCTGTTATCTGATGCTGAAAGGTTGGTCGCTGATCGGCGATGCCCTGTCCCATTCCATCGTTCCCGGCGTTGCCGGGGCCTATATGCTGGGACTGCCGTTTTCCATTGGCGCGTTCTTTTCGGGCGGGCTGGCGGCGGCGGTCATGCTGTTTTTGAACCAGCGGACCAAGCTCAAGGAAGACGCCATTATCGGCCTGATCTTCTCCGGCTTTTTCGGGCTTGGCCTGTTCATGGTGTCGATTTCGCCAACGTCGGTCAACATCCAGACCATCGTGCTTGGCAATATTCTGGCGATTACGCCCGGTGACAAGCTGCAACTGGGGATCATCGGGTTCGTGTCGCTCGCCCTTCTGCTCGTCAAATGGAAAGACCTCATGGTCACATTCTTCGACGAGACGCACGCGCGTTCGATTGGCCTCAATCCGACCGCATTGAAGATCATGTTTTTCACGCTCCTCTCCGCATCGACCGTCGCGGCGCTCCAGACGGTTGGCGCTTTCCTTGTCATTTGCATGGTGGTGACACCGGGCGCCACGGCCTATCTGCTGACGGATCGTTTTCCGCGACTGCTGGTCATCGCTGTAATGATTGGCGCTGCCACCAGTTTTGTCGGGGCCTATGCAAGCTACTTCCTCGATGGGGCAACAGGTGGCATCATTGTCGTGTTGCAGACGGCCATTTTCCTGAGCGCATTCTTCTTCGCCCCGAAGCATGGCATGCTTGCGAGCCGCCGCCGCGCCGCTGAGACACAGGCGCAGGAGGCGTCGCAATGAGCATCATCGACACGCTTCTTTCGCCATTCGAATTTCCGTTCATGGTCAATGCGCTGGTGATCTCGGTTACAGTCTCTATCCCCATGGCGCTACTGTCCTGTTTCCTGGTTCTGAAAGGCTGGTCGCTGATGGGCGATGCGATCAGTCACGCGGTATTTCCGGGTGTGGTGATCGCCTATGTTGGGGGCTTTCCCTATGCCGTCGGTGCCTTCGTCGCGGGCATGCTTTGCGCTATCGCGACCGGCTTCTTGAAGGATAACAGCCGCATCAAGCAGGATACGGTCATGGGCGTTGTATTTTCCGGCATGTTCGGGCTGGGGCTGGTGCTCTATGTCAAGGTCCGGCCCGATGTGCATCTCGACCATATCCTGTTTGGCGATATGCTCGGTGTTTCGTGGTTCGATATCGGGCAGGCGGGGCTCATTGCACTCCTCACGGTAGCGATCATTGGCATCAAATGGAAAGACTTCCTTTTGCACGCCTTCGATCCTGCGCAGGCGAGGGCCGTAGGTCTTCGGGTCAACCTCCTGCATTACGGGCTGCTCAGCCTCATCTCGCTGACGATTGTGGGTGCATTGCAGGCGGTCGGCATCATCCTCGCTATTGCGATGCTGATCGCGCCGGGGGCCATTGCGTTTCTGCTGACACGCAAATTCAGCACCATGCTGGTTTTGGCTGCGGTCATCGCGGCGGTGGGTTCTTTCACGGGCGTCTATCTGTCGTTCTTCATCGACAGCGCGCCGGCGCCCACGATTGTGCTTTTGCTTTCAATGACTTTCGCCGCCGCCTTCATTTATGCGATGCGCAAGGCGGCACGAAACGAGGCATCGGAGATCGCTTGATAACAAGGGCTTCTTCGAATCTCCCAATTTCTGCATAGTGGCAAGATGAAGAAAGAAGCAGCGGCATTAACGGTCTATCTGAAGCGCGGATTATCAACTGTGGCCATGATGCTCGTGGCGGCGATGTCTTGTCCTGTTCATGCACAGGAAACGGGCAAGCCGGGCATCTGTGAGACAGATAGTTTCGAGGATACGAAATATATCATCTGTAAGCCCGCCAACGGCGTTGCGGGGCTGAGGCTGTTCTGGAAAGGACCCGATGACAAGCCCTATCGGACATTCTCCAGCGCAGCCAAGGCTCTCAGCGATGATGGCCATAGACTTGTTTTCGCGATGAATGCCGGAATGTATGGGCCGGATTTTGCGCCGATCGGCCTTTATGTCGAGAACGAACAGGAACTGCGTCCCGCCAACAGGCAGAAAGGCGAAAGCGCAGGCGGTCCTCTGCCCAATTTCTACAAGAAGCCGAATGGTGTTTTCTTCTGGGATGACAAGGCGGCGGGAATTCTCCCCACCGACACGTTCTTAGAACGCAAACCAAAGGTCAGTTTTGCCACCCAGTCCGGGCCGATGCTGGTCATCCGCAACAAATTGCACCCGGCTTTCATTTTTGGTTCGACGGATCGCACGCGCCGCAGCGGCGTCGGTGTTTGCGAGGACGGTGCCGTGCGTTTTGCGATCAGCGAAGACCCGGTGAATTTCCATGATTTCGCGCGCATGTTTCGGGATCATCTGAAATGTCCGAATGCGCTGTTTCTCGATGGCGGGAACGGCACTGGGATTTATAATCCTGCCATGGGTCGCAACGACATATCATGGCATGGTGGTTTTGGCCCGATTGTCGGCTTCGTGGAATAGCGCTTGCCGCCGCGTCAGCTGTTGTCGGGCGACTTGATCAGTTCCATGGCAAGTACTCGCGCCGTGTCGGAAATATCGGGATTGAAGACCAGCCAATAACCATTGTCGCTCGTCAAGGATATATCGCAGGCATGAATGAGCTGCCCGCGCTGCACCGCGCCGTCGATCAGCCCGGACCAGCCGAGCGCAACGCCCTGATCGGCAATCGCTGCCTCGATCACCAGATTATAGGTATTGAAGACGAGGCCGTAATTGCCGTCATCGATTTCCTCGCCGATGGCGTTCAGCCACGATTGCCAGGTGAACCAGCGGTCGCCCTGCAAGGTATCGAGATGCAGGAGCGAGGCAGCACCAAGCCCCTTGCCGGAGGGAAAACCGCCGGATTTTTCGAGAAAAGCGGGTGAGCAGACTGGCACCACCTTTTCACCGATGAAAGGGACAGAACCTTCAGGGAAATCGTTGCGCCCGCCGAAGAGGATTGCAATGTCAGCCTCGCGATAGTCCAGCGGCTGGAGCATGGAGGATGCCGTGATGCGCACATCCACCTCGGGATGCTTCGGCCTGAACTGCGCCACCCGCGGCATCAGCCAGAAAGTAGCAAAGCCGTAATCGGTTGCGATCCGCAAACCGGGCGAGCGCTGCCTGCGCCTAATCTGCTGCACGGCGTCTTCGATTCCATCCAGACCCGCGCGCACCGCCGCATAGAGGATCCGCCCGTCGGGGAGAATTTCAACGCCCCGCGCCCGCCGTGCAAACAATGTGACGCCCAAACGGTCCTCCATGCGTTTTATTTGATAGCTGACCGCAGGTTGCGTCATGCCGAGTTCACGCGCTGCAAGGGTCAGATTTTCCAATCGCCCGACCGCTTCGAAAACGCCAAGGCTGCCAAGATCCCAAGATGGAGAAATCATAAAGAGCCTTTATATCTTCGATAAAAAATGAATGGGTTTTTCCTTAGCGCAAATGGTGTTTTCCTGAAAGTCGAAATGAAAGCCATAACGGCTTTTGATTGTACGAGATGCGGAATGCATCCATCAACGAGGGGTCTCCGATGCGTTATTTGGCGATGACTGCACTGGCGTTTGCGGCGTTCACGGGGCTGGCGGGAACGGCTTATGCTGCCGACCCGGCTGCATGCGAAACCATCCGCCTGTCCGATCCGGGCTGGACCGATATCACCTCGACCAATTCCATCGCGAGCGTGCTGCTGACGGGGCTTGGCTATAAGCCCGATGTGAAGACGATGTCGGTCCCCATAGGCTATAAAGCGCTGAAGACCGGCAATCTCGATGTCTTCCTCGGTAACTGGATGCCAGCACAGCAGAAATTCCGCGACGATCTCGACAAGGCCAAAGCGGCTGAGGTGATCGTCAAGAATCTGGAGGGCGCGAAGTTCACGCTCGCAGTGCCGGATTATGTCGCGAGCGAAGGCATCAAGGATTTCGTCGACCTTGCCGCGCATGGCGATAAATTTGGCAAGGAGATTTACGGCATCGAGCCGGGCGCTCCTGCTAACCAGAATATCCAGAAGATCATCGAAGATCCAAAGTTCAAACTTGACGGCTGGAAGATCGTGGAATCCAGTGAGCAGGCCATGCTGGCGCAGGTGGACCGCAAGAACAAGGACAAGGGCTGGGTCGTGTTTCTTGCCTGGGCTCCGCATCCGATGAACACCAAGCTGAAGATTGAATATCTGTCCGGTGGCGATGATTATTTCGGCCCGAACTATGGTGGCGCCGAAGTCTACACGCTGGCTCGCACCGGCTGGTCGGCGAATTGCCCGAATGCTGCAACTTTCTTCAAGAATCTCACCTTCACCGTCGATATTGAAAACGAGCTGATGGGCAAGATTCTGGAGGATGGTGCGGAAGGCCCTGCGGCTGCGAAGCAATGGCTGAAAGCCCATCCAGAACAGATCGACAAGTGGCTGACCGGCGTGACCACGCTGAAGGGCGAACCCGGCGCTGCCGCCGTCAAGGCAAGTCTCGGTCTCTGATCGTCAGAGTAAAGGTTGCAAGGCGGGCATTTCGATGCCCGCCATTTCGCGTTTCACTTATGCCAGATGGTTCCGCCCAGATGAAAAAGCCGAATATCCTCATTCTCATCGTCGACCAGTTGAACGGGACGTTTTTCCCGGATGGTCCAGCCGACTTTCTGCATGTTCCGCATTTGCGCAAGCTTGCCGAGCGCTCCACCCGTTTTGCCAATTGCTACACGGCGAGCCCGCTTTGCGCTCCGGCGCGCGCTTCACTCATGTCGGGCCAATTGCCATTCCGCACCGGCGTTTATGACAATGCAGCCGAATTCTCGTCCGAAATTCCAACCTATGCGCATCATTTGCGCAATTCCGGTTATCAGACCTCGCTTTCCGGCAAGATGCATTTCGTCGGCCCGGATCAGTTGCACGGCTTCGAGCAGCGTCTGACGACGGATATCTACCCCGCCGATTTTGGCTGGACGCCGGATTATCGCAAACCGGGAGAGCGCATTGACTGGTGGTATCACAATCTGGGTTCCATCACCGGGGCCGGTTCTGCGGAAATCACCAACCAGCTCGAATATGATGATGAAGTCGCCTATCAGGCAGAGGCGAAGCTCTATGATCTGGCGCGGGGCCATGATGAGCGTCCGTGGTGTCTGACCGTCAGTTTCACCCATCCGCACGATCCTTACGTGGCGCGCAAGCGCTTCTTCGACCTTTATGCGGATATTCCCGAACTCGATCCGAAGATCGGTCCTCTGCCGGAAAGCGAAATCGATCCGCATAGCGAGCGGCTGCTTCGTGCCTGCAAAGCTGAGGACTATGAGCTGACGCGCGATCAGATCAGGGCGGCGCGGCAGGCTTATTTCGCCAATATTTCCTATGTCGATGAGAAAATCGGCGGTCTGCTGGACGTGATCGAGCGCTGCAACATGGCGGATGATACAATCGTCATTTTCACGTCCGACCATGGCGACATGCTGGGGGAACGCGGCATGTGGTTCAAGATGAGCTTTTTTGAGGGCTCTGCACGTGTGCCCTTGATGATCGCCGCGCCGCAAATGCCCGTAGGCCTGATCGTTACGCCAGTATCAACGCTGGACCTGCTGCCGACATTGGCCGATCTGGCCGGCATCGACCTGAACGGCATCATGCCCTGGACGGATGGCGTTTCGCTGCTGGAAGTTGCGGCTGGCACCAAGGAACGCGGCGCGGTGCCATGCGAATATGCGGCTGAAGGCACGGTCGCGCCAATGGTTTCGCTGCGCGACGGACAATGGAAGATCAATCTCTGTCCTGTTGATCCGCCGCAGTTGTTCAATCTCGCTGACGACCCGGATGAGCTGCAAAATCTGGCGGAGCGCCCGGAGCATCGCGCGATGCTCGAACAACTGACGGACAAGGCACGGGGGCGCTGGAACCTTGGTCTCTATGATGCAAATGTCCGCGCAAGCCAAGCCCGCCGCCATGTGGTCTATCCGGCCCTGCGCAACGGCGCTTATTACCCGTGGGATTACCAGCCGCTGCAAAAGGCATCCGAACGCTATATGCGAAACCACATGGACCTGAACGTGCTGGAGAATAACCAGCGTTTTCCACGCGGCTAGCATCAGGTCGAAGCCGGGCATCTCGTCCGGCTTCTTCTGTCATGGAGCTTACAAATCGACGGGGCGGCCTGAGGCTTCTTCCTCAAGCGTAACGGCGACATCGGCATTCGCCGAAAGCCTGACCTTTTCGCTTTCGATATCGGCGACGAAGCCCAGCTCGATATAGTGATGATGGTCGCTGTGTTGTCCGGAATTATCGCTCTTCTTCAGCTTGATTCGGTTTCCCTCGAGTCGATCCACTGTCCCGACATGCACACCGTCTGCGCCGATTACTTCCATATTCTCATGAATTCTGTGCTGCATAGCGATTTCCTCTGCTTTGGCTTCAGATGAATCTAGCAAATTGCCAATGGGATTGCCGTTCCTAAACTAGTGCGCCTTTTGCGTTTGGCCATGGCCACGGGTGGTGGAAAACTGGCCGGGCACTATCAGATGAGCACTAATCGTTAGGTAAACCTAGCCGTCTTTGTGCTCTGCCTGATCCCTGAGTATCTGCACAGCTCTTGCTCTGTAGTTGTCTTTCACTTCGTCGGAGACACCGCCGCCCACACTGGCACCGCTGACGATTTTGCCAACGGTTGAATCCCAGTCCAGATCGAGATCCGGATTTTCGCGATCAAACAATTGCTTCGCGAGTTCTTCAATCTCGAGCTGCTTTTCAAGTTCGCCACTCATGTTTCTCTCCTCCTGCAAATTGACATTCAGGGTAGTCGCCCGCTGCCATCTTCGTGATGGCGGACCATATATTTGCGAATGAGCAGATCGAGCGCATCTCTGGCCTCCGTCTCCGTCAAGCGCGCCTGAACGTGACCTTCGATTGAAACAACTTCACCGCTGAACTTATCAAAAACGGACCAAGTGCCGTCGCGCTCCCGCCGAACATCAAAACCGTTTTCAATCATGGGGTGCCTCCATTCGCTACATCTGCCGCCCGTCCTGTGCCTGTAGCTCTTTTTCTTGTTGAACTCGCCGAAGGATCGTAAAGGCCGCTTGGCGGCCTCCTCAGTTAACGCGATTTGCAGCCGACCTTTGAATGTGATGGGGTGCTGGGTTGCGCCATCCACCACTGACCAAGTGCCGTTCCCGCATCTCAATGTTTTATAGCTGGTTGTCATTCTTCCCTCTGGCCTGCTGTTCTGAGCCATTATCCGCTCCCGCATGTTCCAAGGCGCTTGTACACACTTGATCGTTCTGTTGTCCCAACACGCCGCAAAGCTCGTTGTTACAACACCGCTGGCGCCAAATTGTTTCTCTTGAACGGACATTATATGAACGCCTCATGAAACCCTGCGCGGTGAAAATCTGAGATAAGATAACGGGAAGACGGCCTTGTTGTTATTGCTTATCCCCAGTGTCGCCCTGTGGGGCGATCGATTTTCCGTTCGAGAAAAGAATGAGCGTAAGCAGCGCAAAGGCCATCACAATAACTGCAACGTCAAAGGCATTTACAGCGCAGGCAATGCCAATGGCGCCTGTCGCCCAAAGGCTGGCAGCGGTGGCGGTACCCTTCACCGATGAGCTTAAACGAAGGATGGCACCTCCACCGATAAAGCCCATGCCTGTGATGACGCCCTCAATAATGCGGGCGAGCGCTTCAGGATTGTCGGTCGTAATCCCTTCTGTTGCCTGGATAAAGCCGCAGCTGGCTACTGCCACGAGGGGAAATGTTCGAAGGCCAGCGCTTCGTTCTTCTCGTTCTCGATGCCAACCTATCGGCAGTGCCAGAATATACGCGGCTGCCAACGCGATGACGTGTGGCCAAACGTTGAAATTGTCGGACTTTAGCGCCTCTTGAAGTGCGGTTTGGAGCTGATCCATGTTTCTCGTTCGCTTAGAGGTGACGGCCTCATTAAACGAACGTGTTTGGATTACGTTCCGAAGCCATTCAAATGGCGCGGCGGGTTCAGCGAGGCGACAATGTGGCGCGGCGGCAGCTTTGGCACAGACCGGCGTTAGCTCTCAACTTTAATTATCACGCTATCTGTTGATTGTTTTCAACTTTTAAACCAAATTTATGATGAGTTGCGACCTTAGCGTTACTAAAAAATGGGAGAGTAATCCCACTTCCTCTCGCGAGATTTAAATCGTGGTGCTCTTTCGGACAATTAACGGCGATTCGATGACAGACTGCTGGTCCGAATCAAGAAGCTGTCCCATTTCACTCATCGTCAGTATCTCTATTGCTCGCTCGACCATTTTTTGGCCGTCATGCACGAGAGTGGTAAGATTGTAAGCGGCCCAACCCGCTTCCGCTATATTATCGTAACCACCAACGATGATGTCATCGGGGATACGAACGCCCACTTCTTGACGTAATGCGTCCATGGCGCCAAGCGCTAACAGATCGTTTGCACAATAGATTGCATCTGGCAGTTTTGTTGCTGAGCCTAGCATGTCTTTCAGCTGTCTAATTGCGGCGTAACCCGCTTCGTAGCGATAGTCGCCTTCCAAAATGAACGGTGCCTCAAATCCTGCTTCATCAAGGCGCTGACAAAAACCAAGCTGTCGATCAATGTTGGCCTGACTGTCAATTGGACCAGTTATATAGGCAAATTTGTGTGCGCCGCGCGCGATGAAGTGCTCTGCCATGACGCGCGATGCGCCCACGCTGTCACAGCTGATTGAATAAACCCAATCACCAGAAAAGCGGGTATTGAAGGAAATAACCGGTACACGCAATTGCGATAGCTGCTCTAGCGCCTCCGGGCTCAGAACTGCGAGTGCGCTGACGATTGCATCGACCCGGTACCCTGCAAGCATGGGTACTATGTCATCGAAGGTGTGGCCACTTTCGACATGTACCAGCAGAATGCGCCAGCCTTCCGCTTGAAGCATTTTGGAGAAGGTTTCGAGTACTGATGTGTAGAATGGATTGTAAAGCCCACCTATCACGACCGCGACCAGGCGCGAGCGATGGCTTAACATGATGCCTGGGATAAAGCTTGGGCGATAGCCAAGCTCTTCCGCAGCTGCCATGACCTTTTTGCGTGTTTCAGGAGACACGCTAGCCCCTGGCTTATAGGTTCTCGAAACCGCGGATTGCGAAACGCCCGCCAATCTTGCCACATCTGTAGAGGATGCGTAGGGCTTGTCACGTTTCATTCCATATCCTTTGTGGTTCATGTCCAGTTTTCTGAACAATCATATGATTTCGTTTTGCCATTATGCCCGAACGCTTTCAAGGATTTGAACACGCTTTCGAGCCGCAGGATAAAATTCCAAAAGTTTTCTATTGACGATGGATCATCTCTCTGCATAGCTATGCAATACTAGTGACTAGCTAGTCAATGCGTGTTTGGGAGGAAAAACGCATGAGCCTAATTCGTACGACGCCATTCAGCCGGCGGGCCTTTATTAAGGGTGCTGCAGGACTTGGTGCTCTCTCAGCTTTTGGTGGATTGTCTTCGCTGCGTGCGCTTGCCGAGCAGAAGCCGACGCTGGTCAATGCTATTCGTTCGCTGTCAAATCCGTATCACGCCGCATGGAACAAAGGCGGCGAGGCTTTTGCCAAGGCGCTTGGTCTCGAATATGTGACGCTTGTTACAGAAGGCGATAGCGAGAAGGGCATTGCGGATATTCGCGCAATTTTGGCACGCACCGGCGGCAATGCGGTTATCAATGTCGATCCAAACGACGCTGCCGATGCACGTCCAATCGTCGAAGCTTGCGCAGCCGCCAAGGCTCACGTGCTGACACAATGGAACAAGCCTGCCGATTTGCATCCGTGGGATCACGATCCATACTACGTCGCTCATGTGAGCTTCGACGGGCAGCGCTATGGCGCAGAAACCGCTGAAATCCTGATCAAGTCTATTGGTGGGAAAGGCGGAATTCTGGCCCTGGGTGGAACGCTGTCGAACACCGTTGCAATCGATCGTCGTCAAGGTCTGGAGAAGGCTCTCGCAGCTCACCAAGATGTACAGCTTCTTGATTTTCAGGTTGCCGATTGGCAGTCGAGCAAAGCGTTTGATGTTGTGAGCGCGTGGCTGACCCGTTTTGGTGATGACATCAAGGGTATCTGGTGCGCCAATGACGATATGGGCATCGGTGCGCTGGAAGCACTGCGTGCGGAAGGTCTTGCCGGACAGATACCCATCACAGGCGTTGATGGTATCGGAACAGCGGTCGAAGCCGTCAAGAATGGTGAATTTGCAGCGACTGTATCGTCCGATCCGTTCTGGCAGGGCGCTATGGGGCTGGCAATTCCATACAGCGCGCGGGCCGGCGTCTTTGATCCATCGAAAGAGCCCAAAGATCATCGCGAGTTCTACGGCACGGCTTTGGTCGTGACCAGGGACAATGTCGAAGATTTCTACGAAAACAATATCAAGAATACCCCAAATCTTGATTTCAAGGACCTTTGGGGGCGTGCAAGCGGACAGATTCGCGAGGGCTGATACGCCCCGCGGTCTGAAGTCTCCCGTCATACTCGGCGGAACATTGCCTGACAGGAAGAGCAGATGAGAATTGCGAGCCAGGATTTCAGTCCGGCTGACGCTAAAGGCGTAGCCATATCTAAAAACGGCGTTCAAGGCCGATTGCCAGGGCTGATGCGCCGGCTCGCGCCGCTCATCGTGTTGCTCGTGCTATGCATAGGTTTGGGACTGATTAGCCCGAACTTCTTCTCGGTCAATAATTTCGCCCGTATCGCATCAGCTTCGGCTATCCCGGTCGTGCTGACGCTGGGCGCAACATTCGTGATCCTGCTTGGCAGCATCGACCTTTCCGTAGAAGGCGTCATGGCATTGGCGGGCGTAGTGCTGGCATCCATGGTTGCGGCCGATAGCTCATGGCTTAGCAGTGTGCTTGGCGTGATTGCGGCAATTACTATTGGTGCTGCAATGGGAGCATTTTCAGGCCTGCTGCATGTCATCCTGCGCATACCATCTTTCATGGTGACGCTTGGCATGTGGTTCATCGGGCTTGGCATTGCCACTTTGATGGTCGGCGGCGGCACAATTGCTATTCGCGAAGCGGCGGTCCGCGGTTTCGCTCTTGAACGTTTTGCCGGTCTTCCTTTCACCGTCTGGATTGCACTTGCTGCTCTGTTCGTGGCATGGGTCGTGCAGAACCACACGCGTCTCGGTCGCCACATCTATGCGCTTGGCGGCGGCGAGGATATCGCGGTGCTGTCCGGCGTATCCGTGCTACGCACCAAGTTGCTCGTCTTTGCAATGGCAGGTGCATTTTACGGACTTGGCGCAGTGCTCGCTGCAGCCCAACTTGGCCAGGGCAATGCCGATATCGGCACTGGACGGCTGTTTACGACGATTACGGCGGTCGTTGTTGGCGGAACCTCGCTTTTGGGAGGGCAGGGCGGTGTCCTGCAATCCTTGATCGGTGTCCTCATTGTTTCTGTTCTTGCGAACGGCATGGTTTTGCTCGGCATTCCGCCATATCTGCAACAGGCCTTTCTCGGTCTGATGATCATCGGAGCCGTTGCTTATGCCACACGCCGCACACGCTTCAAGATTGTGAAATAAGCCATGTTGACGATCAGCGGACTGACAAAATCTTTTGGCAGTGTTCATGCCCTTAAGGGCGTGGATTTGGAAATTCGCCCGGGCGAAGTGGTTGGGCTTGTAGGCGAAAACGGCGCGGGTAAATCCACGCTCATGCGTATTCTCGCCGGCACACAGCGCCCAAGCACAGGCATGATCACCCGTAACGGAAGGCCTTTTGCCGTCAACTCGCCGCAACAGGCGAATGAGCAAGGCGTTGCAATGGTGTTTCAGGAGCAGTCGTTGCTGCTGAATCTTTCCATCGCGCAGAACATATTCTTAGGGCAAGAGCAGCGTTTCATCCGCTTTGGTCTGGTTAATTGGCGGAAGATGAATGAAGCCGCCGTCAAGCATTTGAAGCAGGTCGGTATTCGTGCTGATCCGGCGACGCTCGCAGGTGATCTTTCTTTTGCCGAGCGTCAAATGGTGGAACTCGCCAAGGCGCTTTCATGGGCGGATCGCGTTGAAGGCGATCTGATCATTTTGCTCGATGAGCCCACATCGGTTTTGGAGCAATCAGAAATCGACATCCTGTTTGAGCGTGTTCGGGCGCTTAAATCACGCGCAAGCTTCGTCTTTGTTTCGCACCGCCTCGATGAGGTGCTGGAAATCAGCGACCGCATCTATGTGATGAAAGACGGGCAGGGCGTTGCCACGATGGATGCGGAGGGTGTCAACGGCGCTGATCTTCACCGCATTATGGTTGGTCGCGAGATGCACACCGAATATTATCTGGAGTCGGAGCAAACCGAACCCAGTACGCGGATTGCGCTTGAAGCACGTAAGCTGTCCTGCACCGGCAAATATCATAATATCGATCTGACGCTTCGCGAGGGCGAGATACTTGGCATTGCAGGCGTCATTGGCTCTGGGCGTGAAGAACTGATCCGCAGCTTTTTCGGTTTTGAGACCCCGACATCCGGCGAGATGCTGCTGAAGGGTAAGGCGGTAAAACTTGCCAATCCGACAGAAGCGGTAGCACGAGGCATTGGCTATATTCCAAGTGAGCGCAGGCTCGAAGGCCTCGTCATGATGATGCCGATTGCTTCGAACATTACGCTGTCGCGCCTGGATGTTGTCGAAGGTCCCCTTGGCATCCAGCATGGTCGCGAGACTGCTCTGGCTGAAGACTGGATCAAGAAACTCTCCATTCGGGCGCCGGGACCTCATGCTGTGTGTCAGGCACTGAGCGGCGGCAACCAGCAAAAGGTGGTTCTGGCCAAGTGGCTGACAGCTGGTTCGCGCATTCTGATCCTTGATCATCCAACGCGCGGCGTCGATGTGGGCGCAAAGGAAGAAATCTTCCGTCTGATGCGTCAGTTAAGCCGCGAGGGCTATGCGATCATCCTCATCGCTGACACGCTCGAAGAGACCATCGGCCTTTCGCACAATATTCTTGTCATGCGCGATGGCGAAATTACCGCACGCATTCCTGCTCCGACTGGCGCCAAGCCGTCTCAGGTGCAGCTCGTTGAACATATGGTCTGATCATGAACGAGAAAACCGCTCTCCCCAACGCTTCCGGCGCGTCCCGTCTATTGAACGCAGCGCAGCTACGCCAATATGCGCCGCTTGCCTTTCTGGTCGTTATGGTGGTGCTTATCTCGGCCTACTCGCCGGGTTTTGCCAGCGTCAATACTGGGCTGGTTCTGCTAGCAGATACCATGGCGCTGTTCACACTTGCTGCTGGTCTGTCTTTTGTCATTGTGATTGGTGGCATAGATTTGAGCTTGCCTGCGGTCGCATCGCTTGCAAGCGTGGTGACGGCGATGCTTTTGCCAGAAATTGGGCTACTGGCCTTTCCAGTTGCGCTTCTCTGCGGCGTTGCTGCCGGTCTTTTCAGTGGCCTTGTCCATGTGCGCTTAAAAATTCCGTCCTTTATCGCAACACTTGCGACTGGCGGTGTGGTTTCCGGTATCGCGCTTTATATCTCCAAAGCACGTAGCATCGGCATCAGCGCGGTCGACCGTCCAATGCTTAACTGGATTGCCGGTACGACGTTTGGAATACCAAACATCATTCTTGTCGGGCTACTAATGTGCCTTATTGGCATATATATCCAGCGCTATACGCGCTTTGGTCGCTATTGCTATGCCATTGGTGCCGGTGAGCCTGCGGCAATTGCGGCCGGTATTCACGTGGATCGTCAGAAAATCTATGCATTTGTCCTGTCTGCATTCTACGCAGCAGTTGCGGGCATCATGCTTGCAGCGCGCATGACAAGCGGTTCACCAACGGGCGCTAGCCAGTTGCTTCTTCCAGCTATCGCCGCTGTCCTCGTTGGCGGAACACCGATCACCGGCGGGCTTGGCGGCGTCGGACGCACGCTGGTCGGAGCGCTCATCGTGTCGGTCGTGCGTATAGGCATGACATTTGTCGGTATCGACATCTTCGCACAGCAGATCGTCTTCGGCGCTGTTCTCATTCTCCCCGTCGCTGTCACCATGGATCGCGACAACATCCTCATCGCAAAATAAGCAGCCGTGCGGCTGTATCGCAGGAGTTATTATGGATCTGCAATTGAAGGGAAAGACCGCCGTAATCACCGGCGCGTCGGTCGGGATCGGTTTGGCCATTGCGGAAGGATTGGCGGCCGAAGGTACGAACCTTGTGCTGGTAGCGCGTGGCAAAGAACGTGTAGAAGCTGAAGCGCAGCGCATTGCTGAACAGTATGGCGTCAATGCTATCGGTGTGGCGGCAGATGTGTCGACCGTGGAAGGCACTAACGCTGTTATCGCCGCCGCAGCTTCCGCAGGCGGCGCCGATATTCTCATCAACAATGCGGGTACTGGTTCAAACGAGACCATCATGGATGCGCCGGACGAAAAGTGGCAATTCTATTGGGATTTGCACGTGATGGCGGCTGTGCGCCTTGCGCGTGGACTGGTGCCACAGATGAAGACCAAAGGTGGCGGCGTAGTGCTGCACAACGCTTCGATCTGTGCTGTACAACCGCTCTGGTATGAACCGATTTACAACGTCACCAAGTCCGCTTTGATGATGTTCTCGAAGACGCTTTCCACCGAAGTCATTGGGGACAATATTCGCGTCAACTGCGTTAACCCAGGTCTAATCCTAACGCCTGATTGGGTGAAGACTGCCAAGCAGCTCACAGCCGATAAGGGCGGCAACTGGGAAGGCTATCTTCAGGACGTCGCCAACGAACATGCTGCCGCCAAGCGCTTTGGTACGCCCGAAGAGCTCGCGCATTTCTTTGTCTTCCTATGCTCGCCCCGTGCAAGCTATAGTGTTGGTTCAACCTATTTTGTCGATGGAGGTATGCTCAAGACACTTTGAGAATTCTCTGCCTGGAGAAATGCTGGCCGGAATTGCTCCTACAATTCCGGCATTTTTTTATCCATTAGATCGGCTGCATCTTGCGCATATCACTGAGCAAGCGCTTCATGCGATGAATACGGTCATGCTGGTCCGTTGGACGGCGCATAGCAACGCTGGTGGAGAGAATATCGATAACAACCAAAGCGGCGATACGCGAGATGGTCGGGGTGTACATATTGGTGTTTTCAAGTGTCTCAACGATAAGCGAAACATCGCAATAGTTAGTCAACGGCGAGTCTGAACCTGTCATCCCAATGACAGAAGCACCGTTTTCGCGGGCGATGCGGGCGATTTCGATGATTGAACGTGTGGTACCAGTATTGGAGATGACGAACGCGACTGCGCCCGGCTTCATCATCGATGCCACCATCAATTGTTGGTGCGAATCCAGCTCGGCACCGCATGGCACACCGAATAGTGGAAATTTCTGCTGTGCATCGCGTGCTACGATGCCCGAAGCGCCGAAACCGAAAAACACAATTGAATTGCACTTTGTCAGGATATCGATTGCTTTGTGAAGAGCTTCCTTGTCCAATCGCGACCGCGCCCAGTCGAGGCTGGTCATTGTATAATCGAAAATCTTTTCCGCCACCACTTCTGGCTCATCCGTTTCAACCAGCACGGAATGCGTGGCGGGTGTACCGAGCGCCAGACTTTGCGCGAGCCTGATTTTCAGATCCTGGAAGCCGGAACAGCCGATGGCCGTCGCGAAACGCAATACCGTTGGCTGGCTGACGTCGGCAAGCGTTGCAGTTTCGCTGACGGTTGCATTCATGATGCGGTGAGGGTCGTCAAGGACAACGTCCGCGACTTTGCGATCCGATTTCCGCAGCTCCGGGCGCATTGTGCGAATGACTTCAATAATATTGCGACCATTCAGGCCACGCGTTTCACTACGCGCATCATTATCCATTCAAGAAAATCCCTCTGACGGCTCAAGAGCCGGATCGCTTTTTCAATATGTTAGCGTATCGGCTCCAAAACCGGAATCGATTTTTGGCAAGCATCACGCATGGTTTCAATAGGTTAGAGCACTGCTTACAAGAGCGACCTGAATGCGTGCACGGTGTATATGCAGATCACCACCAGATCGAGCCGCAGCGTCAATGTTTTCCGGCGCTTCGGTGTTGAAGTCGAACAATCCATAATGATGCGCGACCAGGTCCGTAGCGCCTATCTGCTGTGCCAGCGTGATTGCTTCTGCAAGTGTGAAGTTGCCTGGAACACCGTTATTCGAAAGTTCGGGACTGCGGCCATTTACCGGTAATAATGCCACGTGGGGATTATAAGCGGCAACTTCGGCTTCCAATCCATCAAACGGTATGCAGTCACCAGAATGCCAGATGCGTAGTGCTCCGCAATCAAACACATAACCTAAAAATTTATGATCGCCGTTCTGGTCTGTTTCCAGCGCCTCATGGGCCGCGCGGGTTGCGGCAATCTTGATTGGCCCCAGCAAATATGTCTCTTGAGCGCCGATCAATGCAAGGCGCTTTTCGTCGACGCCCGAGCGCGTTAGAGCCTGTTCTTTCGTCGCCCGGGGAACAAGCAAGGTTGCGTCCGGGTTCTGCGTGAGAAGCGCAGGCAAAGTGCCGGGATCCATATGGTCGGTATGGGCATGTGTGCATGCGACGAGATCGACAAAATGAATGCCGTCCGGCGCAACGGGAGGGGGCATCATGCGTATATGCGGTCTGCTCGTGCCCTTATATTTCTCGGCCAGGCTATCGGAAAGATAAGGGTCAATGACAATGCGTTTCTCGAAAGCCTCAAGAACAAAGCCCGCTTGTCCCAGCCATAGAATACGGATGCCGGGTGTAGCGGGTCGGCGCAGATAATCCTCCAGTGGAAGCGTTTCGGCAATTTCCTGCAAGCATCCCGGCATTTCGAAGTCCTTTAGTTTTTGAGTGCAGCGACCAGATTGTCCGCTGCAATCTTGGTGGCTCTGTCTACGCTTTCCGCAGTGAAACCACCGATATGGCTGGTTGCTATGACCCTTGGATGCGCAGCTAGCTCCAGGGAGAGCGGCGGCTCCTGCTCGAACACATCCGTTGCATAGTTTGACAGTTGGCCACTGTGCAAGGCGTCGATAACGGCGCGGTCGTCGATCAGTTTCGCGCGCGCCGTATTCACGAGGATGAGACCCGGTTTTGCTGCGGCCAACCGCTCGCGCGAGATCAGGGTCGAACCGTCGCGAGGTGCAGGGCAATGTAGCGTGATGATATCGGCTTGCGCGATGATATCATCCACCTCGGCAAAACTGAAAGCGCCTGTAGAGAGGCCAAGGTCGGGTTTGAGCGGATCATAGCCCAGAACCCTTGCGCCGACCGCGACAAGCATGCGCGCAACCTCGCCGCCAATCGCACCGCAACCGATCACGCCGACGGTGCGGCCACGAATTTCGATGCCGCGCTGGCGTGGCCATCCACCGGCTTTGATACCGGTATCTGCCTGGGGTATGGAGCGTAGCGCGCTGAAGATCAGGCCAATCGCCAATTCGGCAACCCCCAGCGCGTTTGCACCTTCTGCAATGAGCACTTTGATGCCGCGCTCGGTGAGCAATTCAACCGGAAGATTATCGGTGCCCACCCCGTTTCGGCTGATGGCTTTAAGCGCTCGTGCGGCTTCGATGACACGCGGTGAGACCGGTTCAACACCGGCGAGCCAGCCCGAAACATCGCTCACGAGACGAACAAGCTCATCCTCGTCCGGTGTTTTACCCGGCGTGGAGTAGACGATTTCGAAACCTGAATTGCGCAGGCTTTCGATATGCGGATGCGGCTCGGCTGTGAGCGAGCGTGGCGTAACGAGAATACGCTGTCCCATTGCTACCGTCCTGCCGCTTCGATGGCGATTTCCGAAATACGGTCGAAAGCAGGCCCGCTCGTTGGAATGTCGATATGGAAGACTTCCGCGATGACCTGTGTCCAGCCGTGGATAAAGTAGGTCCAGCCGTCGACCACATTGAGCGACTTGGCCTGTTCCTGCGCGCGCGCTTGATCAAGGAAAACGAGATTGCCGCGATAGTTGAGGTCCCAGACCACCGCCTTCTCAGGAAAGACCGCTGCATTGGATAAAGGCGAGCCGGGCGCGTCCTTGCCGAGGCCGGTCGCATTGATGATGAACGAACCAGGCTTGAGCCCGTTGAGAACCGCGTCGTTGTCTTCGGGGCGTGGAGCTAGAATATACTCTACCGCCACGTCGCTCGCGACTTCCGCATGGATGCGCTTGATTTCATCAAGACGATGCTGGCTGCGATTGGAAACAATGATACGGCCCGGCACATTCTTGCCGCGCGACTTGCGCATCAGATGCCATGTGATCGCGATGGTGGAACCGCCTGCGCCCATCGAGAAAAGATTTGCCCCGGTGCGCTCGAAATAGTCTGCGCCCAAAAAACCATCTATCGCGAGACCCGAGGAGATCGGATCCTTTGCATGGCAGATGAGTTTGCCGTCTTTTTTGGATATGCAGCTCGTCTCATCCATCAGCAGCGCATGCGGGTCGATCACGTCGAACATATCGCGGCAGGCGTGGAAGAGATCGATCTTGTGTGTGGTAACAAGCGCACCCATCGAAAGCGGATCGTTGCGAATGAACTCAACCGCTTCGCGGTAAGCCTCCGGATCGTCGTGCAACTTGAAGTCTATACCCTTGATGACAGCGTCTTCAAGGCCGAGATACTCGGCCCAGGCCGGAAACACCTTCATGATCGAGCTTTTGCCGGTGGTTACGCCGATAAAGTACAGCGTCGGCTGCGTAGCTGGCTGATACTTGCTCATGCGCGCTTCTCCAGCGCCTGGCGCGCCACATTCACAGCGCTGGCGGCATTTTTCTTGATTATATCAAAGCGGCCCTCGCGAATGTCGTCGGTCTTGGCGATCCAGGTGCCGCCGACGGCCACAACCTGCCTGATCGCGAGCCAGTCGCCGATCGTCTCTTGGGTGACGCCGCCGGTCGGAATGAAACGCACGCCGAGATGTGCGAATGGCGCGGCAATACCCGACAGCGCTTTCGGGCCGCCTGCAACCCCTGCCGGGAAGAACTTTGCCAGACGGACGCCCTGTGCTGTGGCGAGCGTCAGATCCGTTGGCGTCATGATGCCGGGGCAGAAAGGCAGACCAGCTTTGGATGCTGCCTCGACGATCCGTGGATCATAACCTGGCGCCAGACCAAAGCGCGCGCCGCTTTCGATAGCTTTGTCGAGATTGGCAGTGTCAAGAATCGTGCCCGCACCAATGCAAAGTTCTGGTCGTGCGTCGCGGATTGCAGCCAGTACCTCCGCAGCAGCTTCCGTGCGGAAGGTGATTTCTGCAACCGGCAAGCCGCCCTCAAGCAGAGCGTCGGCGAGAGGAACGGCGTCTTCCGCGCGTTCGATTGCGATAACAGGAACGACGCCAAGGCTAGCGATAAGGTCAATAGGATTGCTCATGGCAACATCCTTCAGATTGAATTTTCCACTGATTGTTTTCACGTGCTCAGGCATATTCACGCATGACGGCATCGACGGTTGCTGGATCGCGCGGTTTGTAGCGGGGGTTTTCGACGAGCTCCCAGCCGCCGCCTGTCTTGGCGATCACGCGATGGCGCATTCCATTGGACTTCTCAATGATTCCGTAGTCCTGGCCGCTGTCGGATGGATAGGCGAAGACCATCACGAGATCGGTGTCGCCCACGTTGATCGAACGATGGATCCAGAATGGCGGAACATAGCAAATCGTCTGAGCGGTGATTTCGATGATCCGGGTTTCGCCGTCTGGTGATTCGAGCTGCATCAAGCCCTGGCCGCTTTGGCCGTAGTAAATTTCCGGGCGGTCCGCCTTGGCATGAATATGACCGCGGGTGAGGAAGAATTCATTCCCGACACGTCCCGGATTCATGCGGGTGACACCATAGATCAGATCGCCGCTATGAGCGCCCGGTTTAAAGTCCTCAACGTCATAAACCACCGTGTTTCCGTGCGTTTCGCGCAAGGCTTCGAAAGCCTTCGCGTCGCCGTAGAGCCCTACGAGATCATTCAGGCGCTTTTCGTAGCGGCCGGTATTGCCGCTCATGCCGCCAGACTTCGGATTGACGACGCTCACTACAGGTTCGCGTAACATATATTCCTCCATTACGTAGTGAAATTACATAAAATATGATATGAGCACAATCAAGTGGGTAATGACGGATAAATTTTCGGTAAAAACGTTACAAAAATGTCGTTATAATTATTGACGATGCAAATTTGTGTAATTATGCTACCCAAATATCTAATAAGGTCGGTAGGAGCCGATCATTCCAGGAGGAGATTTCCGAATGCAGGGCTTGAAATCCGTAACGTTGAAAATGGCGCTTGTTGCGGCGTCGTCACTGTTGGCGCTCTCGGTTGCGCATGCGGCCGATTGCAAGATTGGCATTTCGATGAAGACGCTCGATGCGCCTTACTTTGCAGCGCAGGAAGTTTCGGCGAAGAAGCGGGCGGAAGAGCTGGGTTGCGAAGTCCTGACAGCCGACGGGCAGAACGATCTCAACAAACAGGTTTCGGATGTGGAGGATATGGTTGCGCAAGGTATCAACGCGCTCATTATCAATCCGCGTGACAGCAAGGGGCTTGTTCCGGCTGTGAACGCTGCGACTGCAGCTGGCGTAAAAGTTTTCGTGGTTGATTCCACGCTTGATCCGTCGGCCAATTTCGTCACGCTGGTTCAGTCATCTAATGCAAACAACGGTCAGCTTGTCGGTCAGTGGCTTGCAGACCAGACCAAGGGAAAAGACCTCAAGATCGCTCTGATCTCGGGCGATAAGGGCAATGAAGTTGGTCAGGAACGTCGGCTTGGCGTGCTGGCCGGTCTCGTTGAAGGCCAGTTGCGCAATGAAGGCCGCGTCCGCTTTGAAGTTGTCGGCCAGGGTTGGGGTATGTGGAACAACGAAGGCGGCCTAAAGGCCATGGAAGATCTTCTGACGGCCAATCCCGATATCAATGTGGTTCTTGGTGAGAATGACTCGATGGTTCTTGGTGCGCGTAAGGCGTTGGAACAGTCCAATCAGCTCGATGGTGTACTTCTTCTCGCAGCGGCCGATGGTCAGAAAGAAGCCATGGCGATGATCAAGGAAGGTAAATACGGTGCAACCGGTCTGAACGATCCGGCACTCGTAGCTGCGACCGCTGTTGACCTTGCGAAGAAGGCGGTTGATGGCACCTTGCCGGCTGATACGTCGAAGATCACCTATACGACGCCTGTCGCAATCACCAAGGACAACGTGGACAAGTATTACAAGCCAGACGCGGTGTTCTAAGATTATCTGCCTTCATAGTGCAGCCAGTCTGGTCGTAAAAGTCTGGCTGCACTATGGGATTGTCCGAGAAGGCGATTCAGTCCGATGCATGGCATCTGGCAGGTTTCGCAAGCGGTCGCGAGGTGACCATTTCTTACGGACTGAACTGAAATTCGGGTGGAGCGTCCTGGGTCTTGAAGATCTGGAATGATTGAAATGGAAAATCTTGTAGAGCTGTCCGGCATAGCGAAGTCTTTTGGCGGCGTTCATGCGCTTCGTGGTGTCGACTTCGCGCTTCGCGCAGGTGAAGTTCATGCTTTGCTCGGTGAGAATGGTGCCGGCAAATCGACATTGATGCGCGTTCTCGGCGGGGAGTTTTCGCCCACGCGTGGCGAAGTCCAAGTCGCGGGCGAAGTGCAGCATTTTCGCGGACCTATGGATGCGATGTCCAAAGGTATCGCCGTTATCCATCAGGAAATGGCGCTGGCAACCGATCTGACCGTTGCCGAGAACATCTTTATGTGGATGCTGCCATCGGTCATTTCCTGGCCCGATCTCAACAGCCGTGCCAAAGAACTTATTACGAGCCTTGGATTTTCCATTTCTCCCAGTGCTCTTGTCGGCGATCTTCCCATCGCGCATCAGCAGGTAGTTGAGATCGCGAAAGCCCTGTCGCGCAATGCCCGCGTGATGGTGTTTGATGAGCCGACTGCGGTGTTGTCCGCGCGCGATGCAAATCGTCTCCTCGACATCATCCGTACACTGCGCGAGCGCGGCGTCGGCGTCATTTATATCTCGCATCGCCTCGATGAAGTGTTCAGCATCGCCGATCGTATTACGATCATGAAGGACGGCGCCTCCATCACCACGACGGAATGTGCGTCTGTAACGGTCGATGATGTCATTCGTCTTATGGTCGGTCGCCCGCTGAAGGCGCTTTTCGGTGAGAATATTGAGCGAAAAGTTGGCAATGAAGTTCTGCGCATCGAAGAGCTCTCGGACGGCTCCCGTATCAAGGGCGTGTCACTGACGGTCAAGGCTGGTGAGATCATCGGTCTCGGGGGCTTGGTCGGGGCAGGGCGTACAGAACTTATGCGATTGGTTTTCGGTGCGGAGCGCGCGAAATCGGGACGGATTTTCATCCACGGCAAAGAAAAAATCATTCGTAATCCGCGTGAAGGCGTGAAGGCTGGTATCGGTCTTGTACCCGAAAGTCGCAAGGATCAGGGTTTGATCCTCGACTTCCCGATCCGCGTTAATTCCACCATGGCGAAGCTTGCCCCTTTGGTGAACTTTTTTGGTTTCGTAAAGGGCGGCGCGGAGCGTTCCACCGTTGAGGCGCTGTCAAAACGTCTGCGTCTAAAGGCGGGCAGTATCGAAGACCCGGCATCGAGCCTGTCGGGCGGCAATCAGCAGAAGGTTGTTCTTGCCAAGTGGTTTCATGCCGATGGCGACGTGCTGATTTTCGATGAGCCCACCCGTGGTGTCGATGTGGGCGCCAAGACGGAAATCTATTCGCTCATCAAATCGCTTGCGGCTGAGGGCCGGGCGGTCGTGGTGATTTCCTCCGAACATCTTGAGCTTTTCGGTCTTTGCGACCGGATCGTGGTCATGCGCGAAGGCGCCGTGACGGGTTCCTTGCAGCCGGAGGAATACTCTGAAGAAAATCTGTTGAAGCTTGCCATGGTCAATACGGCCAGAACTGTGCCTTCTGCAGCAGTTAATTGATTGGGTAAAACTGTGACCGAAGTTGTTGAAACGCCGAAGAAAAACTTCAATGCCGGAGCTCTTCTCAACCGGTATGGCACCGTTGCCATTCTGATTGCAGTTCTGATCGTTGCTGCGTCCTTGTCGAATGTGTTCCTGACTGAACGCAATATTATGAATGTGCTGCGTCAGGTGGCAGGCCCGAGCCTTATGGCGGTGGGGATGCTGTTTGTCATTCTGACGCGGGGGATCGATTTGTCGGTCGGGTCTGTGGCTGCACTGGGCAGTGTGTTGTCTGCCATACTCATCCAGCAATATGGAACAGGAATGGCTATCGGCGGTGTACTACTTGCCGGTGCTGCATGTGGTCTCGTATCCGGTATTCTGGTGGCTTATCTCAAGCTGCCGCCTTTCGTGACCACCCTTGCGGTCATGACCATCGCGCGCGGCCTTGCATTCATCTTCTCCTCCGGCCAGCCGATCATGATGGGTGAGGCCGGTTCGGCGGTAACAGCCTTCGGTTCAGGTACGCTGGGCAGCATCCCATATCCGGTCATCCTCATGATCGTTGTTTTTGTGATTGCCGGTGCGGTTCTCACCTTTACGCGCTTTGGTCGCCTGGTTAAGGCCATAGGCTCCAATTCTGAGGCCGTACGCCTGTCGGGTATCTCGGTCTCTTATTATACGCTGTCGGTCTATGTGATTTCCGGAGTTCTGGCTGCTGCTGCCGGTATCATCTCCACAAGTCGTACCGGTATCGGGTCGGCCAATATCAGCGTCGGTGCCGAGCTTGATGCAATCGCGGCGGTTGTTATCGGTGGCGCGAGCCTGATGGGCGGTCGCGGCGGTGCGTTTAACACCTTCATCGGCGTCATCATTCTTGGGATAATCGCAAATATGATGAACCTTGCTCGCGTTCCGGGTTATCATCAGCAGGTCTTCATGGGCTGCATCATCATTGGCGCGATGCTTCTGCAATATGCGTCAAGCTGGCTGCGCAAGTCGTAAGGCGACCACCCTTCCTCCCAAAACTTGATGACGTGTTCCATGCCAAATGAACTCTCACTTGCAATCGACGTCGGAACGGGCAGCGTACGTGCTGCCCTCATGGATAGCCGTGCAACGATAGTCGCGGTTGCCGCCCGTGAGCACGAACAGATTGTGCCGCAATTTGGCTGGTCGGAGCAGCGTCCAGCTGACTGGTGGCAGGGCGTGATCGCGTCGATCCGCGATGTACTGGACAGGGTGCCGGACGCGCGCGACAGGATCGTAGCCGTCGCTGCCTGTGGGCAGATGCATGGAACGGTGCTGGTTGGTGATAAGGGTGAACTGGTGCGCGACACTGCCCCCTTGTGGAACGACAAGCGGACCGTCGATTATGTAACTGCCTTTGAAGCAAAGCATCATCCGGCAGATTATCTGGAGCACAGCGCCAATCCCGCAGCGCCCTCATGGCCGGGCTTCAAATTGCAATGGTTGCGCGATCACGACGCACAGGCCTTCGCGCGCGCCGCCGCCGTCTTGATGCCTAAGGATTACATCAATCTGAAGCTCACTGGCAAAATTGCGATGGACCGCAATGATGGTGGCGCCAGCTTCCTGATGGACCCACGGACGGGTGACTGGTCGCAACATATGGTCGACTTGCTTGGCCTAAATCGCCAGCAGCTTGCACCATTGCGAAACCCCACTGAGATTCTCGGCAGTGTTACGGCAGAAGCAGCACGGGAGACAGGTCTTCGTGAAGGTACGCCGGTTCTGGTTGGCGGAGCGGATTATCCGGTCGCCTTGCTTGGTTCCGGTGTTTGCCGTCCGGGCGTCGGCTCGGAAGTGATGGGCACCTCTGCCATTATCACGGCGATTGCGGAAAAGCCCTTGCTCGACCCATCTGTCTGCAATGTCGGTACGGTAGAAGGAAACTGGGGCGCGTTCATGTTGCTTGAATCCGGCGGCGATGCAATGCGCTGGGCCCGCCGCGCGTTCCACGACAAACAGATTTCCTACGAGGAAATCGTGGCCAAGGCAGCAGAGGCGCCTGCGGGCTCCGACCGTCTATTCTTCATGCCCTATCTTACGGGCGAGCGCCTTGGCGAACATCGCAACGCGCGCGCACAGTATTTTGGCATTGGTGCTGCTCATGGTATTTCGCATCTCCATCGCGCGGTATTGGAGGGCGTGGCCTTTGCCGTGAAACGCCATATCAATATTCTCGACAGTATTTCCGGCTCCAGGCTTGAGCGCGTGATCGCCTCTGGTGGTGGTGCGAAGACGGAATTGTGGCTGAAAATCAAGGCAAGTGTCTATGGTATTCCCATTCTCGTGCCGAAGGAGGCCGAGTGCGGTCTGGTCGGTTGTGCGATCATGACAGCAGCTGCAACGGGGCGTTACTCAAGTGTTGAGGATGCTGCCGACGCGCTTGTGCAATATTCGACCGAGATCAGGCCAGATCCGCGATGGTCAGAAGTCTATGCTCCAATGCAGGCCTTCTTTGAGAAACTCTATACGCATAGCCAATCGCTCTATGACGATCTCGACGGGTTGCCGCAATGAGTGCGCATGCGGTTCTGTTCGATATGGACGGCACACTGATTGACAGTGAGCCCTTTCACTATGAAACGCTTCTAGGGGCGATTAACGCCCTCTCAGGCACGGTTCCGGAGAACTTCGAAAACCGCGTAACTGGCACAACTATCGCCGATTGCCATGCCATGCTCCGGAATGAGACGGGTATGACGGCCGATCTGGGAGCCTTTATCCAAGCGAAATATGCAGCTTATGTCAGTGGAGCGACCCGCTTGAAACTCCGCGCTGGCGCGGCGGAGGTGTTGGCCTATCTCGATGAGGCGGGCATTCCTTACGCGATTGTTTCCAATTCGGACCGTATGCTTATGGACGCAAATTTGCGGGCAGTCGGGTTGCAGCGCCCTGATTTCATCAGTGTATCGCGCAATGACGTTCGTGAAGGCAAGCCAGCGGCGGAGCCCTATTTGCGCGGTGCTTATCTGCTTGGCATCGAGCCGTCGCAGTGCATCGTTGTCGAAGACAGCGTGCCGGGCGCTTATGCAGGTCTTGCTGCCGGCATGACTGTTATCGGGTGGCCAGAGCCGCACCGCACTGATCTCATTTTCCCGAACGGCGTTGTAACCGCCGATCCTGAAAACCTTCTTTCCAGTTTGCAGCCGCTTTTAAACGCGGTTGCCCAATAGCAAGCCAGACAAGGATAGCATTTCCATGTTTCTCGAAAAGTTCAGAATTGACGGCAAAATTGCGGTCGTCACGGGCGCCGCGCGCGGCATAGGCCTTTCTGCCTCTGAAGCGCTGGCGGAAGCTGGTGCGAAGGTAGTGCTCACCGATATGAGCCAGGAACTGCTGGACAAGGCTCTCGCTGAACTCGCCGCCAAGGGCTACAGCGTCGAGGGCGAACTGCTGGATGTTACGGATGTTGAAGGCGTTCAGCGCGTGCATGATTTAATTATTGCGCGACATGGCCGCGTCGATATCCTCGTCAACAATGCCGGTATCGCGATCAGCAATCATCCTGCTGAAACCATGGCCGATGATGTCTGGAACAAGGTGATCGACGTCAATTTGAATGGCGTGTTCTGGTGCTGCCGCGCGTTCGGTAAGTCGATGCTGGAAAATGGCTCCGGCAATATCGTCAATGTGGGGTCCATGTCCGGTTTCGTGGTCAACCGCCCGCAGGAACAGGCGAACTACAACGCATCCAAGGCCGCAGTGCACCACCTGACACGTTCGCTGGCTGCTGAATGGGGCGCACGTGGGGTTCGCGTCAACTCGGTAGCGCCGACCTATATCGACACAGAAATGAACAAATATGTCTATGATGATCCTGAAATGTATCGTCATTGGGTTGGTGGCACACCAATGAACCGTCTTGGGCGCACGGACGAAGTCGCCTCTGTCATTCTTTTCCTTGCAAGCGAGGCATCAAGCCTCATGACCGGCTCGATCGTTCTGGCCGATGGAGGCTATGTATGTTGGTAAATGCAGTTTCAACCGTGCGCGGTGCGCGCTTTCCCGGTCGGTACATTCAAGGCGCAGGCGTTATCGCGCGTCTTGGAGAAGAGGCAGCAAGCTTCGGCGATAAGGCAGTCGTTCTTCTCGATAATGGTATTTTTGACATCCTGGAGCCAAAGGTCGATGCGGCTTTTGCCTCTGGTCCAGAGGCGCGCATCGTGCGCCATGGCGGCGAATGCTCCGAAAGCCAAATCGCGGCTCTCGTTGCACAAGCCCGTGAAGCAGGCGCGAAAGTCGTTATCGGGGTTGGCGGCGGCAAGGCGTTGGATACGGCGAAAGCTGCGGCGCGCGATCTTGCCCTCCCATCGATCATCTTCCCGACCATTGCGGCGTCCGATGCCCCATGCAGCGCGCTTGCCGTTGTCTATAATGACGATGGTTCGGTGGCTTATGATACGTTTCTGCCAAGCAACCCTAATCTGGTTCTGGTCGATACAGCGCTGATCGCACAGGCTCCGGCGCGCTTCCTCGCTGCTGGTATCGGTGATGCACTTGCCACCTTTTATGAAGCAGACTCCTGCCGCCAGTCCGGCGCTTTCAACTGCATGAAAATGCAAGGCGTCAGTCTTGCTTATGAAGTTGCACGTTTCTGCCGCGATACGATCTTTGAATTTGGCGCAGCGTCGCTCAAGGAGTGCGACGCCAAGCAGGCAGGTCCAGCGATGGAACGCGTGATCGAAGCGAATATCCTGCTTTCGGGCGTCGGCTTTGAATCAGGCGGGGTGGCGGCTGCTCATGCTATTCATCATGGCCTTTGCGAGTTGGATGATGTTCATCACCATCTACATGGTGAAAAAGTCGCCATCGGTGTTCTCGCTGGCCTCAAGCTGCACGGTGCGGAAGAAGAATTCCAGAAGGTTCGCGAATTTTGTCTTTCCGTGCGGTTACCAACCCGTCTTGCCGATATCGGCATCGAAGACGCGACGGACGAGAAACTGGAAATCGTCGCCAAGCGCGCCTGCCGCGCCGGTGAAATCATTCACAATGAGCCGATCAAGGTAACGCCGGATATGGTCGTCGCCGCATTAAAGCAGCTCATCTAGCGTTTATCGGGAGGTTATCATGCAGGAAGTTATTTCGTCTTTCGCCAAAGACCTGTTTGCAGGCAAGCGTGTTTTGGTTTCGGGCGCAACGAGTGGCATCGGTCTTGAAATGGCGCGCGGGTTTGCAGCGCTTGGTGCTTCTGTCGCGGCCAGCGGAAGCTCTGTAGCCAAGATCGAAAAGGCTGAGAAAGACGATGCCAACAAGGGCATTGAGTTCTATGAACTCGACGTACGTAGCAATGACGATGCCATTGCCTTCATGGAGAAGCAGACACGGATCGATGTGCTGATCAACGCGCAGGGCGTTGCCCGTGACACGTCAGAATGGGAGAACGATGTGTTCAACGATGTCATGGACATCAACTTGAACAGCATTTTCCGCCTCACCATGGCCGCATATCCAAAGCTGAAGGAAAGCAAGGGATCGGTGATCGCGATCGCTTCGATGTTGAGCTATCTCGCCGATACAGGTGTGCCAGCTTACACCGCAAGCAAGACCGGTATTCTTGGGCTTACGCGCGTTCTTGCGCATAAGTTTGGTCCAGATGGTGTGCGCGTGAACGCTATCGGACCGGGCTATCATCGCACGGATATGACGCGTGCTCTGTGGGAAAACCCAGCTACCGAGAAGCCTATCGCGCAGCGCGCAGCCCTAAAACGCTGGGGAGAAACAGAGGATTTGGTTGGCGCAGCTCTATTCCTTGCGTCGCCTGCGGCTTGTTTCATCACTGGTGTCACACTGCCCGTAGATGGTGGCTTTCATACTGGTTGTCTGTAAAAAGACGCCGCTAATCTTTACGTCATGGAATGATCATATCATGTTCCATGAGAAGACTATAAATAGCTAAATCAAGTAAATCCGGTAAGTCGGAATCCTTGGTCAAGTCTCGATGGTGTCATTGGCTAAGCCGGCGGCACTATCGGCGTTTCCTAGAAGAAACTTTTACTTTGTTTTCCATCTTTTTGTAATTTTAATACGCATTATTTTACTATTGAAGAGATATTTGTCTAGAAAACGCCAAATAATATCGTTGACATTTATTATTATGAATATTTACTACACTTATGACGATTTATATACCGCAGCCATTTCCGGGGCGGTGTAGATGGGCGGCAATGGGAGGTTGAAATGGGATTGTTTTCACGCCGTTTAGGGATTGGGCTTGTTGCGATTGCAGTGACATCCGCGGCAGGTTTGACTGCGGCAAGCGCACAAGCACCGGCTAGTGCTTGCGTTATCACAAAGACGGATACCAATCCGTTTTTCATAACTATGAAAAATGCTGCGATCGAAGAAGCCAAGAAGCAGAATATCAAGCTCTCAATGTATGCCGGTCGCGATGATGGTGACAGTATCAGCCAGATCGAAGCGCTTGAAACTTGCATTCTCGCGGGCGTGAAGGGCATCCTGATCGACCCATCGGACAGCAAAGCAGTGGTTCCGGCCATCCAGAAAGCTCGCGCAGCAGGTATCATGGTTGTTGCGTTCGACAGCCCTGTTGAACCTTATGATGCAGTGGATGCCACTTTTGCTACCGACAATTTCAAGGCAGGCGAATTGATCGGCCAATGGGTCAAGGCGAAGCTCGGGGACGAAGCTTCCAATGCGCGTATTGCGTTTCTTGATCTTAATGCCTCCCAGCCGACGCTGGATGTTCAACGCGATCAAGGGTTCATGACCGGCTTCGGGATTGACACCAAAAACGTTAATGTCATCGGCGATGAAGATGACAAGCGGATAATCGGTCACGACGTTACGAATGGTAATGAAGAGGGTGGCCGGTCTGCTATGGAAAATCTGCTCCAACGCGATCCGTCTCTCAACGTGGTCTATACGATCAATGAACCTGCTGCTGCGGGAGCGTTTGAAACACTGAAGTCGCTCGGCATGTCCGATAAGGTTTTGCTCGTTTCCATTGATGGTGGCTGTCAGGGTGTGAAGAATATTAAGGCTGGAACACTTGCTGCGACGTCACAGCAATATCCAGACCGAATGTCTATCCTGGGAATTCAGGCAATTCGCAAATGGGTTGATACTGGCGAGAAGCCGAAGCTTGAAGACGGTGCACATTTCTTCGATACGGGCGTTTCGCTTGTGACCGATGATGCGGTTGAGGGTGTCTCTTCAATCAGCGTTGCAGAAGCCCTGGAGAAGTGCTGGGGCTGAAAAACCTTCGCTATCCAAGAAGATTCGGGCGTGGCATCGGGTCTTCATGGGACCACGTAGTTCCAGCTTTCTGATAGGACCAATGTCAAATTGGCTCCGCGCTGGAAGAGTTCATGGGCAAGATCATGACACAAGTAGACGACTTTGAGAGCGTGATACGTAACAGTGATACACGCATTGCAAAATTCCAATCAAAGCGATCCTTTGGACGGTTTGTTCAAGATAGCGTCCACGGCAATCCAGCAATTATCCCGTTATTGATTCTGCTGTTGACCGTTACCGGCTTCGGCCTGTTGACGAGTGGCCGGTTTTTCTCGGCTTTCACTTTGACCCTTATTCTCCAACAAGTAGCGATCGTCGGAATTGTCGCTGCCGCGCAGAGCTTAGTCATTCTCACCAAAGGCATTGATCTCTCGGTTGGTGCAATCATGGTTCTCACGTCGGTTGTGATGGGGGCCTGTGTTTTTCGTTATGGCCTTCCGGCGCCAGTGGCAATTTTGATTGGGCTGGCTCTTGGTGCTTTCTGTGGTTACATCAACGGCATTCTTGTTTCCGTTGTGAAGCTACCAGCCTTTATCGTGACGCTTGGTACATGGCAGATATTCCTAGCCAGCAACTTCATTTACTCGGGCAATGAGACCATACCCAGTGCGCGAATATCGGAAACGGCACCATTGCTGCAGTTTTTCGGACAATCAGTGCAGCTTGGGGGGGCAGTCTTTACCTATGGTGTGATTGCCATGGTGTTACTCATAAGCTTGTTATGGTATGTGCTTAATCATACCGCATGGGGGCGGCATGTTTATGCCGTGGGCGACGATGCGGCTGCGGCAGAACTGGCAGGCGTTCGGGTTCGCCGCATGTTGATAAGCGTTTACATTCTCTCCGGTGTCATCTGTGCATTTGCGGGTTGGGTTTTGATAGGCCGTCTTGGGTCTGTCACGCCGACTGCTGGACAGTTCACCAATATTGAGTCGATCACTGCGGTTGTAATTGGCGGCACATCGTTATTTGGCGGGCGAGGTTCCATCCTTGGCACAATCTTCGGTGCGCTTACGGTAGGTTGTTTTTCGCTGGGGTTACGGCTGGTTGGAGCCGATCCACAATGGACTTACCTGCTCATCGGCGTTCTATCGATTGTCGCCGTTGCCATTGACCAAGGATTGAGAAAGGTCAATCTGTGATGTCTGCAAATCCGATTTTCAAAGCACGTGGTTTGACGAAACGCTACGGCCATGTTGTGGCACTGGATGGAGCGGATTTCGATCTCTATCCTAACGAAATCCTCGCGGTTATTGGGGATAATGGTGCGGGTAAGTCCTCATTAATCAAAGTTCTCTCTGGCGCGACGAAACCAGATGCAGGCGAGATCGAATTGATGGGAAAGTCAGTTCATTTCCGTTCAGCACTGGAAGCGCGCGAAGCGGGCGTTGAAACTGTGTACCAGAATTTGGCGCTTTCCCCGGCTCTGTCCATTGTGGATAATATGTTTCTTGGACGCGAAATCCGTAAAACTGGCTTTTCAGGCCGATTTCTTCGTCGCCTTGATCGCAAAAAAATGCGCGAAGTCGCTCGCGAAAAGCTCTCCGAACTGGGATTGATGACGATCCAGAATATTGACCAGCCGGTGGAAGGGCTCTCAGGAGGGCAAAGACAGGGAATCGCGGTCGCCCGTTCGGTCGCGTTCGCTTCGCAAGTTATCATTCTTGATGAACCGACGGCCGCTCTCGGTGTGAAGGAGTCGCGCAAAGTACTCGACCTCCTATTGGATGTTAAGAAACGCGGGCTGCCGATCGTACTGATCAGTCACAATATGCCGCATGTTTTTGAAGTTGCCGACCGTATTCATATTCAGCGGCTTGGAAAACGCGCGGCTGTCGTGAAACCATCAGAGATTTCCATGTCCGATGCAGTCGCCATCATGACTGGGGCTAAAACTTTATAAGCCTATATTATCGAACTGCGGGGAAAATAGCCGGGTGCTATCAAGTGTAGCACTCGGCCGGCGTCTGACTTAGTGAAGTCCAGGAATCGCAGCAACCAGACTGCGAGTGTAGGCATTGGCCGGATTGCCGAAAATTCGGCTCGGCGGACCAGATTCCACGACTGTACCGCGATGCATGACTAAAACATCATCGCAAATTTGGCTGGCAACCCGCAAGTCGTGCGTGATGAAGATAATCGCAAGGTCACGGTCCTTCTGCACTTTTTGCAATAATTCAAGAATCTGGGCCTGTATCGAGACGTCGAGAGCAGAAACCGCTTCGTCGGCAATTAGAATTTCTGGGTCTAGCATAAGGGCGCGTGCAATGCCGACGCGTTGTCTCTGCCCGCCTGAGAACTCGTGGGGAAATCGTTCCATGGCACCGCGATCAAGACCGACCAGTTCGAGTGTTTCCAGTGCACGCTTGCGAACCTCTTTGGGTTCTTGCCCATGGGTGACAGGACCCACCATCAGGGACATGCCGATCGTATGACGCGGATTGAGGGAAGCGAAGGGGTCTTGAAATACCATTTGGATGCGGGGGCGAAGCGGACGAAACTCCGCTTCCGATAGTGGAGCAATATCTTTCTCCTCGAAGAAAATGTTTCCGGAATCGACGTCCGTCAGTTTCATGAGAACGCGTCCGAGAGAGCTTTTTCCTGAGCCACTTTCGCCAACGACACCCAGAGTTTGTCCCCGCTTTAAAGTGAAACTTACTTCCTGAAGTGCTGGGACGACACGCTTTCGGCCAAACATGCCTGAACCAACGTGATAGGTCTTCGTCAGTTTGGATGCTTCAAGTATAATATCTGATTGTCCGGCAGCTGTTCTATCGTCTTCGCGCATATGAGGAACGGCTGCGATGAGACGCTGGGTGTAAGGGTGCTTCGGGTTCACGAGCACGTCTGCGGCAGAACCTTGTTCAACCAGATTGCCCTTTTCCATCACGATCACGCTGTCGGCGATTTCAGAAACCACGCCGAAGTCGTGCGTGATAAACATGACACTCATGCCTTTACGTTTTTGAATCTTGCGTATGAGGTCCAAAATCTGCGCTTGCGTCGTAACATCGAGTGCTGTCGTGGGTTCGTCAGCGATCAGGACATCGGGGTCGAGCGCCAAAGCCATTGCGATCATGACACGCTGACGCTGTCCACCTGACAGTCGGAGCGGATATTGGTGTTGAATGACCTCCGGGTCAGGCAGTCCAACTTCGGTCAGAAGTTCCACAATTTTGGCCTTGCGTTTCGCAGCGTCACCATAATCATGGGCGACAAGAACCTCCTCGATCTGGTCGCGAATAGTCATCAATGGGTTGAGGGACGACAAAGGATCTTGAAATATGATCGATACGGATTTTCCACGCAACAGCCTGCGCTGGCGCTCAGGCATTTTGAGGAGGTCCGACCCCCTGAAGTCGATTTCGCCTCCTGAAATTTGCATGGTGGATGGTAGCAGCCCCATGATCGTATTTGCGGTGACTGATTTTCCAGAACCGGATTCGCCGATGATGCAGAGGATTTCACCAGCCCGGAGCTCGAAGGAAATATCGCGAACAGCGAATTGCCTGTCCATGCCCTTGGGCAGCCCAATGCTTAAATTACGCACTGATAAAATAGCATTGACCGACTTGCTGTTGTCCGTAGCTGAACCTGTGCTCTGCATCATCGTTGTTCCCGAAAATCAATTGTAGTGCGAGGGGCTTGGAAGCCTCATTTTGTTGGGATGCTTTGCATCCTGGAGAGAGCCGCAAAATTTGCGGCCCTCGCGTCGTGAATGCTGTCAGCCTTGAATATAGACCACATGCGTTTCAGTGAATTCATACAGGCCATGTTTGCCGTCGGCGCCACCTATGCCGGATTTGCGGCGACCCGCGTGAAAGCCCTGCATCGCTTCAAAGTTTTCGCGATTGATATAAGTTTCACCGAATTTGAGTTCACGGCTGGCCTTCATCGCGGCATTGAGATTGGATGTGTAGATGGACGAAGTCAGGCCATAGTCGGAGTCATTGGCAAGCGCGATTGCTTCATCTAGGCTATCGACGATCTGGATTGGCAGCACGGGGCCAAACGTCTCTTTTCGCATGATGTCCATGTGGGACTGTGCGTTGACGATCAGTGTCGGTTCGTAGTGGAAGCCTGACGGGCGGTCTGCAATCTTGCCGCCAGTGACAATTTTTGCACCATCAGCTACCGCTATTTCGACGGCTCGGGAAACCTTGTCGAGACCGGCCTGATTGATCAGTGGGCCCATCTCTAGGTCGGTTTCTTGTGATGGGTCGCCATATCGAGTGGCTTCAAAGAGAGCTTTGAGCTTTTCCACCAGCGCGTCGTGAACCGGACGCTCCACATAGACCCGCTCGGCACAGTTGCAAACCTGTCCGGTATTGATGACACGTGAAGCGTAGATGGCTTTGGCTGCGAGATCGAGATCGGCGTCGGCCAGAACAATCGCCGGCGCTTTGCCACCCAGTTCGAGATTAACGCGTGTCAGATTTTTTCCTGCGGCCTGCATGATGTGCGAACCGGTCGCAACGCTGCCAGTAAAGGTGATTAGATCCACGTCCGGGTGATTGACGAGCGCTTCGCCCGAAGATGCGCCGCGACCGCCCACCAAGTTGAACACACCCGCGGGCAGATCGGTTTCGGCCACGAGTTGCGCGAAGATGAAGGCGTTGATGGGCGTTTCTTCGCTGGGCTTGATGACAATCGTATTTCCCGTAGTGAGCGCGGGGGCCAGTTTGCGCGCGATGAGGAAAAACGGAAAGTTCCAGGGCAAGATACCTGCGACCACGCCGATTGGCTTGCGCAGCAATAGCATTGTCTCGTTCGGGCGATCACTGGTCAGGATTTCGCCTTCGAGACGGCGTGCCCATTCTGCCATATAGTCGATATAGTCGGCGGTAAAGTCAACTTCGACCTGGGCGAGGCCAGCCGTCTTGCCTTGTTCCTTGATGATGACATCGGCAAGCTCAATGCGGTGTTCCCGAATCTTCGCCGAAATCTGGCGCAGGTATTGAGCGCGTTCGATAGCGGGAAGTTTCTCCCAGGAGGTTAGCGCCTTGCGGGCCGCTTTGACAGCGTGATCGACATCAGCTTCCGATGCATCTGGAACGCGCCCCAGCAGGTCGCCCGTCGCGGGATTGAACACATCGATGTAATTGTCGGCGATGCCAGTAAAGGCACCATCGACATAGTTTTGATAATCGAGAGGCTGCGAGGAAAAATTTGCGGAAACAGATCGTTTGGATGCCATGATTGAACTCCTCCAGAGAATTAGTCTTCTGCCTGGTCGTTTTAAGCGACACTGCTTTGAGTCCCGGTAGATCTTTGCATATCTGCCGGGACTCAAAACTCACAGGTCAGGGCTTGGGAACGACGGTTGCCACCTTGCGCAGAGGGGTGAGTACGTCGAGCGTTATGGCCACACCTTTGGCGATACGCACGATTGAGCCTTTTGAAACCTTGACCGGTTCAGAACCGTCGAGGCTGCACATGGCTTCGCCTTCGATGATGACGAATGTTTCATCAAGATCACGCGCTGGATAGGCGTAAAGTCCGGGCTCCGCCTTCCATACAGCGACCTTGGTGCCGTTTTCGATATCGTCTTCCCAAATCATACGCGCATCGGAACCGCTATCGCGACCTTCCGCAGGGCGGCTCGGTTTGAAATCGATGTCATCGGCGGTGTGGGAGATTGTAAGGCGCATGAATCCAGTCCTTTGGTTGATTGGTGGTTGAAAGTGTCTCAGCCCTGGTCCGAACGCGCATCCAATGCGTCTCGCAGCCCGTCGCCGACAAAGTTGAAACCGGCAACGGCGACAGTGATGGCTACACCCGGCACGATTGCGAGCCATGGCGCCGAGGTAAGGTATTGCTGTGCGCCATTGAGCATGTTGCCCCAACTTGGAAGGGGAGGCTGAATGCCATAACCCAAGAAACTGATATAAGCTTCCAGAAGGATGGCCCGCGCAATGGTAAGTGTTGCGGCTACGATGATCGGCCCGACGATATTGGGCAGAATTTCCCGAAACATGATCCAGCGTCCACGCAGCCCCAGCATTTTGGCCGCGAGGATGAAGTCGCGATCACGCAGCGAGCGCGTTTCCGCTTCCACAATACGTGCAACTTCCATCCAGCTGGTTACTGCGATGATGACGGTAATCATCAGTGGGCTTGGCTTGATGAACGCAGCGAGAGCCAGCAGTAGAAATATGGAAGGGAAGGACAGGAAGGCATCGACGACGCGCATTAATGCCGTTCCCAAAAACCGTCCATAATAGCCCGAAACGACTCCGACCACGGCTCCGATACAGGTTGAGAGTACCATTGCCGAAAAGCCGACCAGTAACGATATTCGTCCTGCCTGAAATAGTCGTGCGGCTATATCGCGCCCGAGAGGGTCTGTTCCGAAAATATGTGCACCTGTACCGGGCGGGGCGAAGCGCGCTCTCAAGTCAATGTAGAGTTCGTCGAACGGTAACAGATAAGGCCCGATGATACAGGCAAGCGTGAGCAGTAAGATCATGCCAAGGCCCACGAGAGCCAATCTGTTCTTCATAAAGCGCCGAACCACGCGGCTTTTCCACCAGCGAGGATGATCGAGATTGGGAATGGCTTGTACTGATGTGTTCATTGTGTTCCCTCAATCCAGTCTGACGCGCGGGTCGACAAAGGCCACAAGCAGATCGGCGACGAAGTTGCCGATCAGAACGAGAACGGCTGAAAACATCAGCAAGCCCATCACGACCGGGTAGTCGTTGTATCCAAGGCTATCGAGGAATAGACGCCCCATACCCGGCCATGTGAACACGGTTTCGGTAACCAGTGCGCCACCCAGAATGGTGGGCAACTGAACACCGGCAAGGGTGATCATGGGAACCATGGCATTGCCGAGTACATGTTTGATCAGGATGCGTCGGGACGTCAGGCCCTTGGCTTTCGCGGTACGAATGAAGTCCTGGTGGATGACATCTAGCGTGGCGCTGCGCATATAGCGGCTCCAAATCGCCACATTGACGAGTGCCAATACCAAACTGGGCAAGATCAGATGCTTGACGTAGTCAAGAAACGATCCGTCACCGATAGTGAACATGTTGCCGGCCGGCAACCATTGCAGTTTCAGCGAAAAAATATAAATCGCCACAAGACCGAACCAGAAAGTCGGAATCGACAGGGCAATCATCGCCGCAATGGTTGCGATGTAGTCGAAGACCGAGCCGCGTTTGAGGGCCGTGTGAACGCCTAGCCATGTTCCAATCAGAATAGAGAGAAGGGTCGATCCACCCATCAGCAGCAAGGTTGCCCAAAGGTGTTCGGTTATGATCTGAAGCACGGGTCGGCCATCGCGATAAGAACTGCCCCAATCACCCTGCAAAAGTCTCCACAGCCAGTCTAGGTACTGAACGGGAAGAGGGCGGTTTAGTCCCATCTGTTCTGCAATTCTGTCCAGAGCTTCCTTGGTCATGCCGGGTGTCAGTGTGTATTGTGACAGGGGACCGCCGGGTGCGAGATTAAGCACCATAAAGCCGATGACAGAAACGATGACGAGCAGTATCAAGCTCTGCCAGAGTCGTCGTAGAGTGTAAAAAAACATAGATACCTCCGCCGGAAGCGGGCGAATTATCCGGCACGTCGACTAATAGGTCGGGGGGCGGGCCGGGTCGCTTGGTGTTATTCTTGCCGGAGCATGAACAAACGGTGTGTTCATGCTCCGAAGCAATGAAGGCGCGGTGAGAAGGATCAGGCCCAGCGCCAGCTGCGGATGTTCCAGGTGTCGATGCGATTATTGATGTTGCCCTGGAAACCTTCCATGCCAGCTTTACGTCCGCGAACGGTTGCATATTGGAACATCGGCAGCATCGGGAGGTCCTTGCGGATCAGTTCCTGGATCTTGAGATAGACCGCGCGGCGCTCTTCCGGGACAAACAGTTGCCCGCCTTTATCGAGCAAGGCGTCAACTTCGCTGTTGGAATAGACCCAGGTGTTCTGACCCGTACCGCCTTTTGCTGGCGAGGCTGTGGATCGGAAAAAGTCGGAGCAGTCCGGATCTGGCCCGGTTAGTGGTGTTAGTCCCACCAGCACGGAATCGAATTTCGACATCATCCAATATTCGCCCCACATGACAGCTGGGGGCAGATTGCTGATGCTCATATCAATGCCGATTTCCCGGAACGATTGCTGAATGAACTGCTGAGCTTGCTCACGGAGATGATTGCCGGATGTGGTCGAATTGCTGAATGCCAAGCGTACTCCATCTTTTTCGCGGATACCGTCCGCACCTGGCTTCCAACCGGCCTGGTCGAGCAATTCCTTGGCTTTGTCTATATTGTATTCATGCGCCGGCAGATCGCCATTGTAGTAATAGGATTCCTTAGGCATGTAGGACTCGGTGACCTGCGGCAAGCCATAATAAAGCGCATCGATGATGGATGTCTTGTCGAGGGCGAAATACATGGCCTCGCGAACGGCAGCATCTTTGAAGAATGGCCGATCCATGTTGAGGGTCAGCGACTCGATGACAGCTGTTCCGAATATTTCGACATTTTTACCCGGCAGATCTTTTGCTTCTGCATAATGGTCGGGTGTGATCCACTGTAGTCCTGCAACGTCGATATCACCGGTCTTGAACTGAGTATACAGAACAGTCAGGTCGGGAATGTACTTGATGATGACTCGTTCCAAATATGGACCATCACCAAAATAGTCGGCATTGGCTTCCAGTTCGATATTGTCGCCAGCAACGCGGTTTTTCCATTTGAATGCGCCCGTGCCGATGGGCGCGTTGTTAAATGGAGCTGTATTCTTGTCCGCGACCCCGTCAAACGCATGCTTGGGAACGATGAAGGTCGATGCCAGAATTGCTGCATAGGGCGCGAGAGGCTTCTCCATGCGCCAGGTAATTTCGGTTGGCGATACAACGGTAAGATCACGGATTAGTTCGTGTCCTGTACGGCGCCAGCTGCGGAAATCCTTATCCGTCAAAAGTTCGAGGGTGAACTTCACATCTTCTGCAGTAAAAGGCTTGCCGTCGTGCCATTTGACGTCATCACGAAGCGTGATTTTCCAGTTCAGGCCATCAGCTGAAATGCCGCCGTTTTCAACGGTCGGAACTTCCTTCGCCAGAAGCGGATAAAATTTGCCCTCGGCGTCTACGTCGAAGAGTGCGTCAAAGACTGCAAAATGCACACCTTCATCTACTTCCACATGAAGAAGATGTGGATTGAAGACCGTTGGCTCTTGAGAAAACCCGACGACGACCTGCCCTTTTCGGGCTTCTTGCGCCAGCGCTTTGCTGCCAAAGAGGCCGGGGGTCGCAACTGTCGCCAGTCCCGCTGCACCCAGCATCATCAGTGCTTGGCGCCGGGTCGGTCGGGTAAAACTGTTATTGTTTTCTGACATTTAATTTCCCCTTGTTTCGCTGTTCTGCCGTTATTTTTGGCGGTTTCGGCATGGTTTTCACTTGACCGTCCCTGCCCAACGGTCGGCACTCACACTCAAAATCCGCTGATGAGTTCGATCTTCGAACCGTCCGAGAACCGGTTGAAACGGAAGTCTTTGGCATCGACCAGATGAGGACGACCGAGCACCATGTCGGCCATCAGTTTTCCTGCCGCAGGTCCAATCCCAAAGCCGTGACCCGAAAATCCGGTTGCGATGAAGAAGCCCGGAATCTGTTCCAGCGGAGAAATGACAGGCACGGCGTCGGGCGTGACGTCCATATATCCGGCCCAGCGTTGGGCGATCTCAGCCTTTTCGAATGCCGGGAATGCCTTTTTGACGTGGGACAGCGCATTGTCTGAAAGGCGCTGATTGGGTTTTGGATCGAGCACGCGATTGTATTCGAACGGACTTGGCTCATCCAAAGCCCATTTATTGGGGAGCCGCGCCTCGTCGAGGAACCGGTAACCGAGGCGAAGATTGAGCGAGCGCCATTCCTTCTTGAGTGCCGGAAGAAAATCCAAAGCGTATCGAAAGGATTTTGGCACGATGGGAACGACGTTTTCATGGCCCGAAGCAATGGTGTAGCCACCGTCCTGGCGTTTGCGTAACGCAAAGTGGCTGGACCAGATGGCTTGCTCGGGTCCACCTTCGATCGGCTTGGTGCGCAGGACCGAATTCATGACTTTGAGCTGCGGCAGGCTGATGCTTTTGTTGCCAAGGAAAAGATTGGACCAAGCGCCGCCGGCAAGAACAACGGCCTGACACTTGATGTAGCCGCGTTCAGTAACAACGCCGCAGATTTTGCCACCGGCGGTGTCGATACCTCGCACGGCGCATTCGGTCATGACGTGCGCACCGCGATCACGTGCAGCTTCCGCTATCGCGGGCGCTGCCCTTTGCGGTTCAGCTCGACCATCGGCTGCCGTATAGAGCGCACCTTTGATGGAAAGCTTCGAGCCGGGGAACATCCTGTCGAATTCCTGGCGTGAGATCATGCGCGATTCAAGTTGATAGCCCTGCAGATTCTCATTCCAGCGTTCGTGCTGGGCGTAATCCTGATCGGTTGCACAGGTAAAAATGATACCGGCGCGCTTGTAACCGGTGTCGCGTTGGATACGTTTATCGAGCGTTTGCCAGATGCGGATCGCCTCTGCCATCAGTGGCACTTCCCGCGGATCACGGCGTGATATGCGCACCCACCCCCAGTTGCGACTTGATTGTTCGTGACCGATGCCACCCTTTTCACAAAGTGCGACACGCAGTCCACTGTCGACAAGTTCGAGCGCGGTGGAAGCACCTATAATTCCACCGCCGATGACAACGACATCGACTTCCGAAGGAAGTTCGGTATCTCCATGAAATGGAACAATAAAGGGTCCCGGCATCTGAAAACTCTCTTATGTGGGCTGTCAAATAGAACGTGGCCAATGTGCTTTTTTCTATGCACGGGCGCCGGTTCGTCGTTCGAGTGCGTTAAAGTGCTGTCATTTCCAATTCTCGCGCAGCCGGATGTAGGCGCGCTTGAGGATGTCCATGAGGATCTTCTGCTCGTTTTCGGGAATGATCTTGAAGAAATCTTCCGACTGCTGCGTAACGATGGTGCGCACTTTTTGCGCAAGCGCGGCGCCTTTTTCAGTCGCGTAAAGTTCTTGTGCACGGCTGTCTTCTTGCGATGTTCTTCGCTCGATCAAACCCTGCTTTTCGAAATGATCAAGAATGCGCCCCATAGCGGAACGATCTTTCATCGCAAGTTCGGCCACGACAGAGGGGCGAATGCCGGGATGACTGTCTATAAGAAAAAGAGCCGTTATTTTCCCTTTTCCTTTCGCAACCTCGAGTTTTTCAAGGCGTTCATCAAGATCACGCGAAACAGAAGAATCTATAACGCGAATATAGAAGCTCAGAGTATTCTCCAGAACATCGATATCAACGTGATCTATTTCGGTTGGAGGCGCAACGTATCCTTTTGAGGTAGCTTTTTTTGCCACTCAATTCCCCAATTCTATTATTCTTCTATAGATGTTCCATTCGGTTTCCATCAGCTAATTACATTTAGTGGATAAATGCAACTATTATAATGGACAAACACAACTATTTTTTTAAGAGTGGAGCGAGCACATAAGTTCGGAAGTGCCGTTGCGGGCCAGGCTATGTCGGTCTTGCGGCGGAATCTAAAGCTGAAAATCGCGACGAGGGGTCGCTGGAAATAACCAATAATCATCGGATCTGCCGAAGCAGGTTCTTGAAAGGGCCGGTGCAGGCCGGATGGGAAACGCAATGGGTAAATTCTCGCCATTTGATACCACGCTTTGGTTCGCTACAGCGGCAAGCGCTCCAACAACACAGCGCTTACAGGAGCAGATTCAAGCCGATGTTTGTATTGTCGGTGCCGGCTTCACAGGTTTAACAACAGCGCTGGAGCTAGCGCGCGAAGGTATGAGTATTGTTTTACTTGAGGCGCAAGAGGCTGGCTTTGGTGGCTCGGGGCGAAATGCAGGTCACTGTACACCGACCTTCAGTTACTACAGTCTTCCCAAGCTTCGTAAGATGCTCGGTGAACCTTGGGCTGAGCGTTTGATAGAACGGCAAACCCGTGCCAATGATCGGGTTAAAGATATTATATCGCGCTATAACATTGATTGTGAGTGGGTTCAGAATGGCTACGTCATGGGGGCGTTGCGGCCCGGTGCAATGGCGGGAATAGAATATAAAAATCAAATCTATTCTGAAGTCGGCGCCCAGTGCCGAGTGCTGGGCAAAGATGAGATCGAGGCTATGACGGGCAGCCAGAGATTTTATGGTGGCTGGTACCACGCAGAGGGCGGGCACATGAATCCGCTATCTTATGCGAGGGGGTTGGCGAGAGCGGTGTTACAGGAGGGCGGTCGCATTTACACTGGTTCCGCTGTTGGGGACGTCAGTCGGAGGAATGGCAAGTGGGTGGTCAAAACTGGTAGTGGGTCCGTGATGGCCGATAAGGTCATTTTCGCAACCGGTGCCTATACTGTGGGCGGGTGGAAAAACCTAGACCGCAGTTTTCGGATCATGAAGGTCTTTGTGGCAGCCACGCAGCCGCTTGAGCCCGAAACACGCAGACAGGTTCTGCCGAACAACACAACCATGCACGATGGGCGCGGCGATATTTATGTTTACAAATACAACCGAGAAGGGCGCATTGTTGCTTCGATGTTTCCGATGGGGAAGCGCGGTGTCGATCCTGTCTATACCCGTCAGGTCATGACCGACCGCCTCACGTTTCTGCATCCGCAAATCAAAGAGCCAATTCGCTGGGAATATTTCTGGTTCGGTGAGCTCGATATGCAGCAGCGAACGGTTCCGCGCCTTTACGATCTTGCGCCGGGCATTGTCGCCTGCACCGGGCTGTCAGGACGCGGCGTGCCGACGGGCTCAATGCTTGGCGGCATTCTGTCCGAATGGGCTCTGGGTAAGCCGGATCGCGAGTTGTCATTGAAGCTTGAGCCGCTGCATCGGGCACCGTTTTATATGTCCTTCGCGCCCCAGATGCAGTTGCGCTATTTCCGATTTAGCGACACGCGTGCCGCCCGCAAGGAAGGCGCGGTTCTTCCCCCTCATGCCTGAGATCAAGGAAAATACGACATGGAAAAGAAACGAACGGTTTTGATTTCCGGAGCCAATCGCGGCATCGGCGCAGCAACGGCAAAGGCGTTTCTGGCGGCTGGCTGGAATGTGTCACTTGGTATGAGAAATCCTGAGACGCCCCACTGGGCTGATGAGACCGCAACGCACATTCACACCTATGATGCCAGTGATCCGGAAATTGCAGATTTATGGGCCAAGGCCGTAGTTGAGCGCTTTGGACGGATAGATGCGGTCGTAGCAAATGCCGGAATTATGATACGGACATCCGTCGTTGAGGCCAGCGATGAGGATTTCTCTGCTCTGATAGACGTGAATGTCAGTGCGCCGCGACGGCTTGTTAAAGCTTGTTGGAGTGAACTGGTTAAAACAGGAATGGGAAGAGTTATTATCATTTCTTCCCTATCGGGCAAACGTGTGAAGTCGGCTGCTTCCGGTGCATACTCGGTTTCTAAATTTGCCGCACTTGGCTTGTCCCATGCGATACGTCATGCAGGTTTTGAACACGGGGTACGTTCGACTGCAATTTGTCCAGGACTGGTGGCGACCGACATGGGTAATGCCCTCGCAGTGAAGTCCGATGAACTAACCCGCCCGGAAGATATCGCAACTTCTATAGTGCACATCGTTGGTTTACCAAACAGCGCAAGCGTCTCGGAGTTCTGGGTTAATTGTCTTCTTGATGAATCTTACTGAAGATCGAATCTCAAAAAAGGAATCTATATCCGCGTTCAGATAAGCTCGCTGTTCTATCCCAGTCTCACATATGGCAAAAACCCCATTTTGCCATATGTCACGAAGTCGTCTTCCATTGCCCAATCGATTTAGCGGTAGCTTTTCCCGATTGGCGATCTTTAAAGAAATCGACTCGCTTTTGAGTGCCTTGCAATAAGCTCAAAAACCGGAGGCAGGTGGCCATCCCACAACAAAAGAGAATGGAATCCTACCTCGGTTTCGTCGCAATCGCTGCAGTCAAACTGTGGATACTCTTTGTCTACGAGCGCTGGCCAGCCTGTCGACAAACGCTGTTTGCCTGAACAACCGGAGATACTCTCTCTGATAGGGCTCATCAAAGGTCTCCACTATGCAGGAATTGCTTTGGTTGTCTGTCAGTCAGGCCAAGCCAACGCCGACGAACTGCTCTTTCCCGGCCGCATAAGCGCATAATCGGGCCGTGTGTCCGCCAACGTCTTCTTCAGTGCTTCTGCGACGATTTCGGCTTCGCCTTCATGCAGGTTGCAGGGGTCGAGATAGAAATGGTCGCGCTCGACTTCGTGATTGCGCACGATGATCGGCGGTTCGGCGAGCGACAGCGCTTTTGCGAAGCCCGCCGCCGAGAAGCCGGATTCGGGCGTGACGCGAATTTCCAGTCGGTCGAGCGGATTGTCGGTCGGGTCGGGCACAATGTCGGCTTTGATGCCCTTCTGGTCCTCGAGTGTGGCGCGCCAGAGCTTCAGCGCCGCTGTTTCCCGTTCGCGGATGCCCGCGTGATCGCGGCTTTCCCAGGCTTCCAGCGCTGCGATCACTCCGGCAATGCTTTCCTTGCCGACCTTCATGCCGCGGCCTATGCCGCGATTTTGCAAGAAGGCCGCGCGCACCAGATCCTTCCGGCCCGCCACGACGCCGGTGGTCGGTCCGCCCAGAAACTTGTGGCCGCTATAGATGACAATATCGGCTCCCGCCTTGAGGAACCGTTGAAGGTCGTATTCGGAGGCCGCATCCACGATCACGGGCACGCCTTTGAGGTGGCAAATTTCGGCGAATTGCTCCAGCGACAGCATGCCGTATTGGACGGTATGGTGGGAGACGACATAGAGGGCCGCCGCCGTCTTGTCGGTAATTGCGTTCGCGACATGGTAATCATGTGTGACACTGACGGTCCCAGCTTGTATGACTTTGCCTCCCGCAAGCCGGATCGATTGGTCGATATTGCCGCCGAAATTCACAAGATGACCGAGCTGGACGATGATCTCATCCTTAGCGCCGGGAGCGACGTCAGGCAGACGTTCGATGGCGAGGAGATCGGTTCCGGTGATCGCGCCAGCCAGCGCCAGCGATATGCCGCTGGCGCAGGACGCGGTGACGAAGCCTGCTTCGCCACCGGTCAGTCGCGCGACGACGTTGCTCGCGGTGCGGTGAAGGTCGTCCATCTCAACGAATTGTGGCGCGATCTCGGCCATGGCGCGGATGGCTTCAGGAACGATGATGGACGCGCCAAGCGCTGTCATCGTGCCGGAGACATTGATGATTGGGCGCAGGCCGAAGCGTTCGCGGATCGTCTGGTTGGGACGTGGAGGATTAGTCTTATCCATTGCCGTGTCTTTCATCGTGTTCTTTAGGAAAGATTTCGACGATCGCTTCTATTTCGACCGTGATGTTGTTGGGCAGCGAGGCGACGCCGATGGACGAACGGGCGTGCACACCGTCGTCGCCGAAGACCTCGACCAGAAAATCCGAACAGCCGTTGATGACGCGCGGATGTTCTTCGAAATCGTCGACCGCGTTGACGAAGCCGAACAGTTTCACGACCCGCTTCACGCGTCGCAAGTCGCCCAGATGCGCCGTCAGCACCGCGAGTAGGTTCAGGCCGACAAGACGGGCGTGTTGGTTCGCCGTTTCGGTGCTCACGTCGCGGCCAACCTTGCCTTTGTGCAGGACTCCTTCATGGTCCATCGGTCCCTGACCGGAAATATAGAGCATGTTACCGACCTCCAGCACGTTGCGAAACGTGCCAATCGGTTTGGGAGCAGAGGGAAGCTCGCGTTCTAGCGCGGCGTTGGGGCGATAACGGGGCATGCGCTCGCGGGTCCTAGTTGAAATGAGAGGTTCTGAAACGCGACAGAAAGGTGTTCAGCCGGTGGTTCTGGCCAGCCTGCGCCATCAGTTGCGCAGGGGCGCCTTCAGCCGCAACCCGGCCTTCGTCCATGAAGACGATGCGGTCGCTGGCATCGCGGGCGAAGGCGATCTCGTGGGTCACCATCAGCATCGTCATGCCCTCCTGCGCCAGCTGGCGCACCACGTCGAGCACCTCACCGACCAGTTCCGGATCGAGCGCCGAGGTGATTTCGTCCAGCAGCAGGATTTTCGGCTCCATGGCCACTGCGCGGGCGATGCCCACCCGCTGCTGCTGGCCGCCCGACAGTTCGGACGGCAGGTTGTCCATGCGGTGACCGAGACCGACGCGCTTGAGCCAGTGTTCGGCGATGGCGCGCGCTTCCGGCTTCGGCTTCCCGCGCACTTTCGTCAGGCCCAGCATGACATTTTGCGCCGCCGTCAGGTGGGGAAAGAGGTTGAAACCCTGAAACACCATGCCGGTTTCGGCGCGCATCCGGGCAAGGTCGGTTTCGCCTCGGCGCTTCCGGTTGCCAGTGTCAGAATAGCCTACTTCCCGCCCTTCGATTTGGATCGATCCGGTATCGTAAGTCTCCAGAAAATTCACGCAGCGCAGCAGCGTGGTCTTGCCGCTGCCTGACGGGCCGATCACTGCAACGACCTCTCCCTTCTTCACCTGCATGTCGATGCCCTTTAGCACCGATACGGCGCCGAAGGCTTTTTCCAGACGCTCAATTCTGAGAAGCGGCTTGTCAATTGCAGTCATGGCTTTAGTCCCGGATATAGGCGTAGCGTCGCTCTACTGAGCGGCTGACCAGCGAGAGTGAATAATTGATTGCGAAATAAATGAACGCGCCGAGCAGGTAGAGCGCCATGGCCTCATAAGTGCGACCGATGACTTCGTTGATCGACTGCATGAGATCGACCACGCCGAGGAGCGAAACAAGTGCGCTACCCTTGACCGCATCGGTGACGCCGTTGATCCATGGAGGTAAGAAGCGGCGGATGGCCTGCGGGAAAATCACGTAACGCAGGCGTGATACGAAGGTCAGGCCGATAGCCTTGGCGGCTTCCATCTGCCCCTTCGGGATCGAGACAATGGCGCCACGCACATATTCGATGACCTGCGCGGCCTTGAATAGTGTCAGCGCCACCACACCCGCCCAAAAGGAATTGATCGAAACGCCGAGCGGCGGAAAACCGTAATAGACCACGAAGATCAAAACGAGGATCGGAATGCCGCGTATGCAGTCGCTGAATAGGCGTATGAGCCATTGTAGAGGGCGTGGGCCATAGATTAACCCGACGCCGAGGATGACGCCGGAGACCAGCGAAAAAAGGACGACAAGCGCGGACACGAGCAATGTGATTGCGAGACCTTTGCCGAGGAAGGGAAGGGCGTAGAGGATGGATGACATGGTTCAGCGCTCCGCCCTGAAGCGGCGTTCAAGCTGGCGTAGGCCGAGTAGAATGCCATATCCTGTTATGAGATACATCACCGTCGTCACGATATAGACCTCGACGATCCGGAACGTATTGAAATTGATCCACTGCGCGCCGTAGGTGAGTTCAGGCACGGCGATCACCGACGCCACGGACGTATCCTTAAACAGCGAGATGAAGGTGTTGGACAGAGCGGGAAGCGTAATGCGCGTCATGGTTGGCAGACGCACGTAAAGCAGCCGCTGCCATGGCGTCAGGCCGATGGCCTTGCCGGCGTCAATCTGGCCGCGTGGAACCGCTTCCAGCCCAGAGCGAAATACCTCAACCAAATAAGCCCCGGCATAAAGCGACAGCGTGACGACAAAGGAAACGGTCGGGCTATAGGCGATGTTGACGACAGTAGGGATGCCATAAAAGACGATATAGACCAGCAGGATTAGCGGTACGTTGCGCAAAACCTCAACATAGGCCGAGATCAGCGCGCGCGCGACCTTGCCGGCCGACACATACCAGATGGCGAGCGCCAACCCGATGATCCCGCCGATCAGGATCGATAACACCGCAAGCTCAAGGCTGAGTACAAGGCCCTGCCACAGCTTGTCGAAATGTCGCCAGATCAAGTTGAAATTGATGTGATAGTTCATGGGCGGGCGCTTGCCTCCCGGCGCATTGAATCAGGATGGTTTCGGGTGCAAACCGCTTTCCGTTCCAGCTCCTTTCGGGAACGCGGATCGCAATGTGCGGGGGGCGCGCCCCAAAATGCTCGACCGCGGATACGGTCGGGCGCTCCGGACTCAGATGGACGGGAAGCCCGGCTTGCGTTCTGGCGGCTCCATGCCGAAATATTCCTTGAAGCCAGCATCGTACAAGGCGTTGTCATGGCCGAACATAGCAATAGAGAAAGCGGTGTTTACGAATGTCAGCCAGTCGATGTCGCCCTGGCGCACACCGCCGCCGTAGAGCATGGCGTTCCATTGCTTGCCAGCGTCGAAATAACGGTCCGGGTTTTTGGCGACCAGCCAGCGCACGTTTGACAGGTCGACGGCGGAGGCATCGGCTCGATTGGAGTCCAGCGCTTGGAACACATTGGCCTGCGTGTCGATCTGCATGACCTGCGCCTCCGGCAGCACTGCGTGTACCGTCGTTTCTGCGTCCACATTTTGCAGGATCGCGATGCGCGCGCCGCTTCCCTTGGCCTTCAGTTGATCGAATGTCTTGGCTGCGGCGTCCGGTTTGGTCAGAAGGGCGACGCCTTCGACGTAATAGGGACGCGTGAAATTAATGAGCTGGGCGCGTGCGCCGGAGATTGTCATGAACTGGAGCGTGATGTCGACCTTGCCGGTGACGATGTTGGGAATGCGCTGCTGTGCGTCTTGCTTCACGAATTCGACCTTGGTCGGGTCGTCAAACAGGGCCTTGGCGATGATGCGGCCCATGGTGATGTCCATGCCGACCAATTCGCCGGCGTCGTTTTCGAAGTGCCACGGAGCATTGGTACTACCGGTGCCGACGATCAGGTGTCCTCGATCCAGAACGGTGCGCAGCAGGCTGTCGCTCGCCGACTGCGCTGCCGCTTCCTTCGCATTCAGCGTCACGGCGGCAGCCGCTCCGAGCGCTACTCCACCCAGGCCGAGTTTAAGAAATTCACGCCGCTCATTACCTGCAGTCATTGTTGCCTCCACGTAAGTTTGTCTATCTGTTCCCTTGATATCTGCTGTAGTCTTATATATTGGACTACAATCTTATATTTAGGACGATATTATAAGACATGCGGTTTGGCAACCGTCATGGCACCAGAAAGGACCAAGGCATGAGTTCCGTGGAGATTGCAGCCAGCACACGCGTGGCACGGGGAGGGCGCGAACGCGGGATAGACCGCATTCTCAAGCTCTTTTCATATTTACAGGACCATGGCGGACCTGCGCGCCTGGCGGATTTGCCCAGGGCGCTCGACGCGCCGAAATCTACGATCTACGATCTGGTGAATATTCTGAGCGAGGCGGGCCTGCTCGAAATCAGGGACGCGCAGGTCTATTTCGGCAAAGTAATGCAACTTTATGGCGCGAGCTACCTGCGCGCCAACGATATCGTGGCGCGCGGTCGCGAGATGGTGGATCAACTGGTCAAGGAAACGGGTGAGACGTGCGAACTCTGCATCCGCCTGCGAGGCAAGCAGGTCATCATCCATGCCCGGCCCGGCTCTCGACCGCTGCGTATCAGCTCGGAAGTCGGGTCGCAGATACCGATCCCGTGGACGGCTTCGGGTCGATTGATGCTATCTGACTTATCGGGGGAAGAAATCGAAACAGTGCTGGAGGCCGAAGACCGTCTGCAACCAAATGGACACGCGGTAGATATCACCGCCTTCATCGCCGAGTGCCATGCGCATCGCAAACAGCAACTGGCTCGCACCGTCGGTGCCATCAACAATTTCACGCAATGTCTGGCGTCCCCTTTGGTCAATGCGCGTGGTGCGGTGGAGGCGACGATCTGCTTCGTTCTGCCCATCGATTTGTCGGAGGTCGAGCGCCAGAGGTTGGAAGCCCGACTTATTGAGGCCGCAAGCGAAATTTCCATCGCGGCCCACGGATGAGGTGAGAGGTGGCTCGGGAAATCTGTACAGCTAGGATAATTGGAATTTCTACCTGAGCTCGGCTTAGATACCTCCACGCCTACAAGATCGTGTCGGAGGCTCGCGTCGGAATTGGCTGCTATTTGAGCTTTTATAATAGCCGACGCCCACATTCATCTCTTGACCGGCAGACACCAGATCAGGTCTACTTCAACGCGCTGACGCCGATGATAGTGGCGGCATAATCGAGGCGGAAATCCACTTAGCAAAACGCCAGAAACTCTTCGGACAAACAGAGCCATCTCTGTTGGTAGCGCCAAAATCAATGTGTCCTCGGTGCCAGTCTGATTAGTCATCTAATTAGCTCCGTAGAGCCTACTAAAACCCGTGTCGCTTTAAAAAATCAACTGTCAATTGAGCAGTGGTCTGCGGGGATGTGGCTCCGAAAAATGTTCCAATCTTCATCCGTGATTTAGCTGTATCAGATCGGCTTGATGTTTATTCATGGCGTGTCCGAGAACTGTAAAAACGATTCATATTACACTGCCTATTGGCTTTAGTCTGGATTGATGACGCTGTAGATCATCGGTTAAGCTCAGAGATTAAGACGTTTAAACTGTTGAAAAATAACAAAAAGAGGGTCGATAAAGCGCCCATAAGAATGAAAAAATTTTGATGAAACGTTTTATTGACAGGTGCTTCCCTCGCAGTTATGGTCACAAGGTAGCTGGCAGTCAGGAGGAGACTTCGCGTTGGTAACAGGCGAAGCGACGATGCGGCTACACAATGGGAGGAGAAAACATGTCATTGCGTCTTGGTCGCCTTTTGGGCGGCGTTCTACTTGCGTCTGCAGCGTATACGAGCGTGGCGTCTGCTGCCTGTGAACTGAAGATCGGTACCCCGGCCGTTTTGTCGGGTCCGGCAGCCCAATGGGGCATTGCCTTGCGCGACGCCGTCAATTTTGTCGCCAAGGAAACAACCGACGAAAAGCGTCTGGTTATTGATGGAGCTCCCTGTTCGGTTTCCACTGTTGTGATTGACTCCAAATATACAGCTGAAGGCGCAGCGTCGGCGATGAATCAGCTTGCTGCTCAGGGGATCAAGGTCATTGTGGGGAGTGTCGGCTCGCCGGAAGTGACCGGTATGAAGCCTGTTGCAGCACGCAATCGCATGGTTGCTATGGTTGATAGTTTCGCCAAGAACGCAATTGGTCCTCAATGGCCGAGCATATTCCACATCGGTCCCGGACCGTCTGGTTGGGCCGGTCCCATCATTGATGCCGGTCGCGAGCGTTTCAAGTTCGACAGCGTAGCGATTGTGGCTCCGAATGATCAGGGTGGTACCGATGTTGCTGGCGTGAATGCGCAGATATTCAAGGAGAAGGGCGTTAATGTCTCCGAAGAATACTACCAGCGCGGAACCAGCAATTTTGCGCCGATCGTCACGCGTATAATGAGCGCAAATCCTGGGGCTCTGGATCTCGCTTCATCGCCAGCGGGCGATGCTGGCATCATCGTAAAACAATTGCGTCAGGCTGGCTTCGAGGGACCTATTTTCCGCCTGGGTGGTCCTGGTTTTGATGAAATTGCCCGCGTAGCCGGTGGCGTTGACGTGCTGAAGGATTTCCTCTGGTACGAGCCGATCTATATGGACGAGAACACGCAAGCTTTGGAAGACAAGTACAAGAAGCTGATGGGTTCACCACGCCCGGAAAATAGCGACTTCTTCCGATGGGTCTTTGCTGCCCGCATGATGATTAAAGCTGCGCAAGCTGCCGGTTCTGTCGATGATTCCGAGAAGATCGCTGCCGAAATGCGCAAGCTTTCCGTGGAAGACGAGAACATTGGCAAGGGTCATTGGATCGGCCAGTCCTTCTTCGGTATCAATCAGGAAATGTCTTATCCGTTCGCTATCGGCATCGTTCAGGATGGCAAGAAGCAACCTCTGCTGCGCGCGGAAGCAGTCAGCGAAAAGTAAGGCACCGTATCATGGAAAGCTTCATCACGACGGGGCTGATTGGTATCAGTCTCGGCTCACAATATACTTTGCTTGCGCTTGGGTTCACACTGATTTTCGGGATCCTCGGCGTGGTGAATTTCGCTCACGGCGGCTTCTATGTAATGGGCGGCTACGTCGCCTATTACTGCACTACAATGCTCGGATTGCCTTATCCTGTGGCGGTGTTGATAGCCCTTGTGGCGACGGCAGCGCTCGGTTGGTTGTTCGAAGTAATCATTCTTGAAAGAGTAATTGAAGATCATCAGGCGACATTGATGGTCACGATGGGCTTCTATCTCGTCCTGGCCACTGCGATCCTAGTAATTTTCGGGGCTGAATCGCCGCAATTCTCTTTCCCTGTAACCGGGGTCTGGCGTTTTGGTGGCATCTATTTCCCCTATGCCAATATGATCGTGCTCGCCGCATGTCTCGTGGCTATCGCATTGGTCTATTGGCTGATCTATCGCACCAATGTCGGGCGTGGTATGCGAGCAATGGCCGAAGACCGGGCGGTAGCCAGCGCGCTCGGCATGCGGACCAAGGCGCTCTTTCCTTTTGCATTTGCTCTCGCCACCGGGCTTGCTGGGGTGACGGGTGCGCTGGTCACGCCAATCCTGTCACTCGCACCGCATGTTGGAGATGCGACGCTCGCTTATTCGTTCATTACCGTCATTCTGGGTGGCCTTGGGAGTGTCACCGGCGCCACCGTCGCTGCCTTCATTGTCGGTATGGTTGAAGCTTATGCTGCCGTCTATCTCGGCGGATCTAAAGGTGCGCTCACGCTTTTTGCAATCGTCATGGTGACGCTTGTGGTTCGCCCACAGGGACTTTTCGGCAAGGAGGTCCGCCGTTCATGAGCCGCACCACCATTTCCTCAGACATCACCATTGGACGTCAGCCATTCTTCAGTATTCCTGATTGGATTACACTCGGCCTGGTGCTTCTGTCCTTTATCGTGCCACTTGTCAGCACCAATCCGCAGGTCTTGTCTCAGACCAATTTGATCCTGATCGCGGCAACGGCGGCACTCGGCGTCTATATTATGCAACGGCTCGATCTGATGAGCTTCGCCGTTCCAGCTTTCATGGCTGTCGGTGGCTATACCGTTGCCATATTGAGCCTGAGGCTTGGCATTACCGACATTTTTGTCCTCTCGGTCGCAGCCTTTCTCGTGCCGGTGCTCTGTGCAATTCCGCTCGGCTCGTTGATATTGCGATTAAAGGGCGTCTATTTCGTGCTGGTCACTTTTGTGCTGACCGAAATCGTCCAGCTCCTGCTGTTTGAAGCTGAGCCGTTGACGGGTGGAGCAAACGGACTCGTCGGCATGTCACCGGTGACTCTATTCGGCATGGACCTGTGGGACAATTCCCACGTTGTGCTCACCACCTGCGCACTCGCCTTCGCCGGTTTCCTGATCACTGCCGCCTTCACACGTTGGTATCGCTACGAATTTGCAGCCATTGAGACCAACGATGTGCTGGCGGAAAGCCTCGGCCTCCCGGTCTGGAAATATAAGGCGATGGCGTTCTGCGTTGCAGCTGGCGTGTCGGGCTTCGCAGGCTTTGCGCTCGTCAACATGCTCTTGACCGCCCATCCCACGTCCTTCGCTCCAATGTCATCAATCACCTACATCACTTACGCGATCGTTGGTGGAAAGCGGACCATTTTGGGCTCGCTTGTGGGTGCTATCGTTCTGGTCTCGGCGACCAATTACTTCGCACTTTCCGGTGAACTGTCACCTGGTCTCTTCGGTGTGCTGATCATTGTTGTGACGCTTGTGGCGCGCGGCGGTCTGGTCGGTATCGCAATCACGCTCATCAAGCGTCTGCGCGGCACAGATGGTGGCTCGGTTGGGAAAGATCGGACTAAAGCGGCGGTGCATGAAGGCAATCTTGCTATTGGGGAGAATGGTCGATGAACCAAACTTCAACAGATGCCCTGAAAGCGGATCGCATCTCCAAGGCATTCGGCGGACTGAAGGTCTTCACCGATGTCAGTTTCACCTTGCCAGCTGGCGGACTTCTCGGCGTCATCGGACCGAACGGTGCTGGCAAGACCACGATGATCAATATCATCTCGGGTCGACTGAAGCCAAGCTCGGGCCGTGTTCTTCTTGGCGACACGCAGATCGACGGCAAGCCTGTCTATGAGAATGCTGGTCGAGGTCTGGTGCGCAGCTTCCAGCAGACCGCAACCTTCAATGGCTACACCGTCGAGGACAATCTTCTTTCGGCGCTCCGCTTTTCAAAGAGAGGGCGGTCGGCACTCGAACAGCTGTCTCCGCTGCTTGATCAGTTTGGTCTCGTCGAAAACTGGACGCGCAGTGCGGAAATTCTTCCCTACGGACTTCAGAAGATGCTGGGTCTCACCATGGCACTTGCAACACAGCCAAAGGTGCTTCTGCTCGATGAACCGGCGGCAGGGTTGGAAAAATCCGAGCGCACCAACATCGATACATATGTGCGTTTCGCTCAAGAAGCCTTCGGCTGCGGTGTGCTTCTGGTTGAGCACGATATGGAGTTGATCAAACGTCTGTGTCCGTCGGTCATTGTTCTCGATGGCGGCAAGCTCATTGCAGAAGGGCCGCCGGAAACGGTGCTGACAAATCCGGATGTAATCAATGCCTATCTTGGGGGCAGCGATGAGGAGGAAGACGATGCTCAGCATTCGTGATTTGCATGTGACCTATAGCGGCACGCACGCATTGTCTGGTGTCGATATCGCAGTCGAAGCCGGCCAGACAGTACTTCTCATCGGGGCCAATGGTGCGGGGAAGTCCAGTCTGATCAATGCTGTTATCGGGCTCGTCAGAGCGACTCGTGGCCAGATCAGTTTCGATGGCCGTGATATTTCCGGACTTTCGAGTGACGCGCGCGCCAGGCTTGGTATTGGCTACTCACCCGAGGGACGACGCGTTTTTCCAACCATGAGTGTCAAGGACAACGTGCTGGCTGGCGCCGGTTCGCTTGGCACACGTGATCAGTCGAAGGCCTGGGATCGTCTTGTGGCGAGTTTCCCTTTTCTGGCTGAACGTCAGGCCCAGCCAGCAGGTCAACTTTCGGGTGGCCAACAGCAATTGGTGGCGATTGCCAGAGCGATGTGCGGTGGCCCGAAACTATTGCTTTTGGATGAGCCGTTTCTGGGTCTCGCCCCGGTCTGGATCCAACAGATTTCGACCGCTGTACGTCAGATGCAAGAGGACGGTATCGCAGTGCTCATGACCGAGCAGATGGCGCGGCCAGCACTCAAACTTGCGCATAGCGGACACATCATGCGCGGCGGTCTCATCCGCCGTTCGGGAACGACCAATGAAATCAGAGGTGCCGCACTGGCGGAAGAATATCTCTGATCCGTTTGGTCTCCGAAATTCGACAGGAGAATTATTTTGGGTAAATCCGCACCACTTCACGGTCTTACCGTTCTCGAGCTGGGGCACAGCGTGGCCGCTCCCTATGCAGGCCTTATTCTGGCAGAGTTGGGAGCACGGGTAATCAAGATTGAAAACCCTTCCACTGGGGATTATGCGCGCGGTTGGGGTCCCCCCTTCTTCAAAGAAGACGCCACCGCATTTCACGCTCTAAACCGGGGAAAGGAAAGTCTCACACTCGATTTTTCAGACCCAGAACAATGTGCGCATCTCAAGAAGCTGATCCTTGGAGCTGATGCTGTTATCCAGAACCTGAGACCTGGTCTGCTTACCAAATTTGGTATTGATGTCGACGAGATGCGGCGGCAGGCGCCTGGTATGATCTGGTGTGATATCGGCGCTTTTGGCAAAACTGGCCCGCTGTCGCGCAAGCTTGGTTATGATCCGCTGGCGCAGGCTTCGTCTGGCATCATGTCCATCACTGGCGAGGCGGATCGTCCTCCCGTCCGGGTCGGTGTGTCGCTCGTGGATATGGGGTCGGGGATGTGGACCGTCATCGGCCTGCTGGCAGCCCTTCTTGAGCGCAATAAAAATGGCGAAGGCGCACATATAGCAACCTCTCTGTTTGAGACCGGGCTTGCCTGGATGACCATTCCGCTTGCCGCGCATGCGGTTGCAGGCGAAGTGCGCAAGCCTCATGGTTCCGGCCTAGCTGAAATTGTGCCCTATCAGGCGTTCGAGGCAGATGACGGCTGGGTGATGATCGCAGCGGGCAATGACCGGTTGTTTGCAAAACTCTGCCAGGCGTTACCGGGGCTGGAGCATCTGGCTAAAGATCAGAGGTTTGCGCAAAACCGCGACAGAGTGTTGCTGCGCGACGAGTTGATACCACAGATCGCGGCCGCGGTGGCGAAACTCACGGTCAGCGAACTCGGCGAAAAACTCGATGCTGTCAGTGTGCCGAATTGCCCGCTTTTGACCATCGACAAGGTTTGGACCCATCCGCAGACCGAGGCTGTCGGTATTGTAGCGGAAGCTGACGGGCAGAAATGGATCGGCCTCCCATTCACCATTGACGACGCTCGCCCAACGTCGGGCGGTTCAGCGCCCACACTTGGAGCGCACAACCAGACAATTCGACAGGAAAGCTGATGGAACGCACCTATGAAACGCTCGAACTGGAGCGCATCGATGACCATGTGCTGTTGGTCCGGCTCAATAGGCCGCAAGCAGCCAATGCGATGAACACCCGGATGGGCGAGGAACTGATGGACCTTTTCGAGAGGTTCCAGATCGATGTCGAAGGCGTGCGCGCGATTGTGCTGACGGGTTCCGGCGAAAAGGCCTTCTGCGCAGGCGGTGACCTTAAGGAACGCAATGGTATGACCGATGCGCAATGGTTGCGCCAGCATGCAATGTTTGAGCGCATGCTCCGCGCAATAATTGCCTGTCCGGTGCCGCTGATTGGTGCAATCAATGGTGCGGCCTATGGTGGGGGCTGCGAGATTACGGCAGCTCTTGATTTTGCCTATGCGTCTGAAAATGCGCGTTTCGCATTGACCGAGGTAACGCTCGGCATCATGCCGGGTGCGGGTGGTACGCAGAACCTGCCGCGCGCCATGGGGGAACGACGCGCCAAGGAAGTTATCCTCACTGGCCTGCCTTTCACGGCGCAAGAGGCATTTGAGTGGGGGCTTATCAATCGTGTGTTCCCGCAGGCCGAGCTTCTTAGTGCAGCACTTGCCACTGCGCGTCGCATAGCGGGCAACGCGCCTATTTCTGTGCGCCAGGCCAAGCAGTCTATTCATCGCGGTTTGCAAATGTCACTGGCTGACGGTCTGGCTTTCGAGATCGAATGCTACAACCGCATGGTGTCGACCGAGGACCGTCACGAAGGCGTGCGCGCTTTCAATGAAAAACGCCCACCTGTCTTCAGGGGAGTTTAGGTCATGGCAGAGCATGTGACCTTGCGCGAAGTGGGACTTCGCGACGGAATTCAGATGGCAAAACGCTTTCTCGAGACCGATCGCAAACGCGAATGGGCAAGGCGACTTATTGCGGCTGGTGTCCGCGAAATCGAACTGACTTCTTTTGTACCGCCAAAGATCGTGCCGCAATTTGCTGATGCAGACGTTTTGGCCACGAGCTTGCCTGACTTTTCTGGTGCGGTCTGTTCAGCACTGGTGCCCAATCTCAAAGGCGCCGAGCGGGCGCTTGCCGCTGGCTTTCGCCATATCAACTACGTGCTTTCAGTTTCTGAAGCCCATAGTCAGGCCAATGTCCGTCGTTCTACGGAAGAGGCGGTCGTGGAATTCGGACGCATCGTGGCGCTGAAACAGTCGGAGGCCGGTCGCGATATGGTGCTCGCCTGTGGGCTGGCAACCAGTTTTGGGTGCACGCTGCAAGGTTATGTCGCGCCGGAACGCGTGTTCGAGATTGCCCGCCGTGTGACGGATATGGGGGCAGACGAGCTGATTGTGGCGGATACGGTCGGTTACGGCAATCCGGCGCAGGTCCACGAAATCCTGCCGCCGATTGTCGAGATCGCAGATGGACGCCGCATCATCTGTCATTTCCACGATACGCGCGGCCTCGGCCTCGCCAATGTAGCAGCCGCGTTGGAAACAGGCGTCCGTGTGTTTGACAGTTCGCTGGCCGGACTTGGCGGATGTCCATTTGCACCGGGTGCAACAGGTAACATCAACACGGAGGATACAGCCTATATGCTTGAAAGCATGGGTTTTTCTACTGGTGTTGACATTGACGCCCTGCTGGATATCCGCCGCGATGTCGAAGCGTGGCTTGGCCAAGAAGAACGCTACAGCGGCGCGATAGCACGCGCCGGTCTTCCCAAAACATTTTCAGTTGCAAAGTGAGACTACGCTATGACCAATACTGTCGCTACCATGGAACTGGGCGAAGACTTTCCGGAACTGCGTGAATCGATCCGTCGTATTTGTGAAAACTATCCGCTCGATTACTGGGCAAAGCTTGATGAAAAATCTGGATACCCGTCTGAATTTGTACAAGAGTTGACGGATGGAGGCTTTCTGGCGGCGCTCATCCCGGAAGAGTTTGGCGGAGCTGGATTGCCACTGCGCGCTGCGGCTGTGATTTTGGAAGAAATCAATGCCTGTGGCTGTCAGGCGAGCCCTGCACATGCGCAAATGTATATCATGGGCACATTGCTGCGCCACGGTTCAGAAGAGCAGAAGCGCACTTACTTGCCTGAGATCGCCGCTGGACGGCTGCGCCTCCAGGCCTTTGGCGTGACAGAGCCGACGACTGGTTCGGACACGACGCAGCTCAAAACCCGAGCCGTGCGTGACGGTGATCACTATGTGATCAATGGCCAGAAAGTATGGACGTCGCGCGCGCTTTATTCTGATCTCCTTCTGCTTCTAGCCCGCACCACACCGCTTGATCGGGTTGCCAAGAAAACGGACGGCATTTCGGTTTTCCTGATCGATCTGCGCGAAGCGCGTGGAAACGGTGTTGATATTCGCCCGATCAACGCATTGATCAACCACAACACGACGGAAGTTTTCATCGAAAACCTACGCGTACCGGCGTCAGCGCTGATCGGTGAGGAAGGCAAAGGTTTCCGCTACATTCTGGATGGCATGAATGCAGAACGCATTCTCGTTGCGTCGGAATGTGTTGGCGATGGCCGCTATATGGTCCGCCGCGCGGTGGAATATGCCAAGGAACGTCGCGTTTTCAATCGCGAAATCGGCGCTAATCAAGGTGTGCAATTCCCCATTGCTCGCGCCCATGCGGAACTTGAAGCCGCCGATCTTATGGCCCGTAAGGCTGCTGCCTTGTTCGACGCGCACCAGCCCTGCGGTGGCGAAGCCAATATTGCCAAACTGCTTGCCTCGGAGGCGACCTGGAAAGCAGCTGATACTGCGCTGCAGACGTTTGGTGGCTTCGGTTATGCAGTGGAATACGGCATCGAACGGAAGTGGCGTGAGTGCCGCATTTATCAGACTGCGCCGATCTCGACCAACATGATCCTGGCCTATGTTAGTCAGCACATGTTGGGTCTCCCACGATCCTATTGAGGTCCATCATGGATAGCATCACGATCAAGGCCGCGGAGTTCATCAGGGATTTCGACCTCGCTCATGTTCCGGCAGAGGCGGTTCACGCCGCACGCATCGGTATCGTGGACTGTGTCGGCACTATGCTTGCCGGCGCGCGCGAACCGGCGGTCCAACTCGTCGCGACGATTGCAACGCCCGCCCGTGGGAGCAATGACGCACCCGGCGCCGTCAACGGCCAGCGATATGGTGCGGCGGATGCCGCACTCGTCAATGGCGTGGCGGCTCATGTTCTGGATTTTGATGATGTGGCGCTTGCCGGTCATCCCAGTGCGGTACTGGTGCCCATGATCTTGGCGGAAGGATATGCGTTGCAATCCTCTGGCCAGGAGGCGCTGGAAGCCTATCTCGTCGGTTACGAATTGTGGGCCCATCTGGCAGCGCTCGAGACGGGACGCTTACATGACCGTGGGTTCCATCCCACCGCGGTCATGGGAACGCTGGCCTGTGCTGCTGGTGCTGCTAAGCTCAACAAGCTTTCTTCTGAAGAAACCGCACATGCGTTGGCTATTGCTGCTTCGCTGGCGGCTGGTTTGGTTGCAAACTTTGGTTCGATGACCAAGTCGCTGCATGCCGGACGAACGGCGCAATCAGGCATTCAGGCGGCGCGACTTGCCAAGACAGGCTACACTGGTAGCACTGATGCGCTTGAGCACCGGGTGGGTTTCCTGCAATCATTTTCACCGTCAGGGGCTCCGATCTTGAGTGCCGATGCGTTCAGAATCGGTGAGGAATCGATGGCTGCGCGTTATGGCGTCAATATTAAACGCTATCCCACATGCTACGCGACCCATCGTTCTATTGATGCCATGCTCGATCTTGTTGATGAAAATGATATTGCTCCATCCGAAATCGCGAAAATCAATGTTCATACAGGTGTGACCCAGCAACTCATGTTGCGCAACGCTCGCCCGCAGACCGGTTTGGCAGCCAAATTCTCGATGGAGTTCGCAATGGCGAGTGCTGTCGTGGCCCGACGAGTGGGGCTGAAGGAGTTGACAGATGAATTCGTCAGTCGCAGCGACGTGCAGTCTATGCTGGAGCGTGTCGAGGTGACGGTCAATGAAGAAGAAGCGGGCGAAGATCTACCGTTTGCACCGTTCGATCTCGTCTGGATCACCCTGAAAGATGGCACAGTGCTGCGTCACGAACCGGTGGAACATGCACGTGGAAGCTGGCAGATGCAGCTTGACCGTGAAGCTTTGAAGGAAAAATTCGAAGATTGCGCGGGCATTCTCCTGCCCGAAGAAAAGCTGGGTCCGTTTTTTGAAAAGCTATACCGCATCGAGGAAATGAAAGATCTGCGCGAGCTTGATCTGGTGTGACGAAACAACGGCCCGATACGAAATGCATACATGTTTGATCTGGAACGATTTGTGATGAACAGCTTGCCCAACCGACAGATACCCGGCGTCTATCACCGTCGCTTCGGTTCTTTTCTCGTGACAGCCCTTTCCGACGGTTATGTTGAGATGGGTTATGATATTTTCCGTGAATTCGAACCGCATGAAGTCGACGAGATGATGGCGCGGGATCATCGGGTTTCACCGCCGAGAATCTCGGTTAATTGTTTCCTTCTGCGCGGTCCTGCCGGCACCGTGTTGATTGATTGTGGTTCCGGCGAAAAATTCGGCCCGACGGCGGGGAAATTGTTCGAAAATCTTGAGGCAGCTGGCGTGCGGTCGGAGGAGGTGGACCATATTCTCCTCACGCATTGTCACCCGGATCATTCCTGTGGACTGACCGATCCTGTGACGGGTGAACGATTGTTTGCGAATGCGACGGTGATCGCCAACCGCAAGGAAATCGAGCATTGGTACTCTGATACCGAAATGCAAGCAGCAGACGAACGTAAGCGGCTTCGTTATTTCGGTTGGGCACGTGAGCAGGTGGACCCGTATCGTGACGGGCGACTAAGACTTGCTGACGACGGCGAAGAAGTGCTGCCAGGCATTACACTTGTGGAATGCGCGGGCCATACGCCGGGCCACAGTACCTGGCTCTTGAATTCGGAAGGCAAGCAGATGATTGTCTGGGGCGATCTTGCGCATGTTCCCGAAATTCAGGTTGCCCGCCCCGAAGTTTCAATGAGCTTTGATCATGATCCGGATATGGCGGCTCGTAACCGCACAAACTTGCTGGCGCGGATTTTCGAACAGGACATGCTCGTTGCCGGAATGCATATTCATTTTCCCGGATTCGGCTGGCTTGTGCGGCAGGGAACCGGATATAGGGTCGCTACTGAACAATGGAACTTTGAAATCTGAAAGGCTTCGCTACGGATTGAACATGGCCAAAACCCCTACCATACGCGATGTCGCTTTGCTCGCTAACGTATCGATCGGTACGGTTTCGCGCGTGGTCAACGATGCTGCCGATGTGCGTCCGCAGATACGCAAGGCGGTTGAAAGCGCGATTGCGGAATTGGGCTATGTGCCCAATGCCGCGGCAAAGTCGATGCGCATGGGTCGGACAAAGACGGTGGGCTGCATCCTGCGCGAAATCAATATTGCGCAGCTGGGCGGGTTTGTATCCACGGCACATAACATGCTCAACGAGTCCGGTTATGCACTGCTGATCGCAAATTCCGAAGGTCGCCGCAACCGCGAGGTTGAATTGCTGCGCAGCTTTTCGAGCGGGCAGGTCGATGGTGTATTGATGGGTCCCTATACGCCGATAGAGGGCGAGTTCGAAGAGCTGTTGCGCACGTTACCTGTCCCGTTCGTGATGATTGACCGCGATCAACCGTCATGGTGCAACGCCGTCTATGCCGATCACGAGGCCGGTATTGCTCAGGCGACAGGCCATTTGCTTGATCTTGGTCATCGTCGCATCGCACTTTTAACAGGCCCGACCAGATTGCACCCGGGTGGCGCACGCGTTCGCGGCTTCATGCGTGCTTACAAGGAGCGCGGTTTGGAACCAGCCCCGGAACTGATTATTGCAGAGAGCTTTTTACGCGATCAGGCTTATCGAGTGACGTCTTCCCTGCTCGGAATGTCACATCCTCCGACAGCCATTATTGCAGGCGGCATCGATATGCTCGCGGGCGTGTTGAAGGCGGTTCGCACGCGGGGACTGCGCATTCCGCAGGATATTTCGGTCGTGGGGTCGGGGCAAAGCGAACTGGCCGATCTGCATCAGCCGCCGATTGCTGTCGTTAGCTGGGATCAAAACGAAGTGGGCGCAACGGCCGCGGCCTTGTTGCTTGATCTGATTGCGCACGGGAAAAGGGAAGAGCCACGTCGCGTCATCATTCCCACCACGTTCAATGCGCAGGCGTCCTGCACGCCGCCGCTCGTGGGGGATTTGACGCCGAAATAACCGGCAATCGCCAACAGGGAATGATGCAATCCGCGCTCGCATGGTCGCGGAACGGGAGAGCCATGCCTTCTTACAGGCATGGCCGGGAAATTTGTGGAGGAGCAAAAATGCCGACGAATGTCCGATTGTTTTCCGAATTCAAACTGCGTGGTGTGACGCTGAAAAACCGCATCGTGATTTCGCCGATGGGAACCTACTCGGCGGAGAACGGGCAACTGCAGCCCTTTCACCATACGCACTACGCGAATTTTGCCATGGGTGGTGCTGGCTTGGTCATGGTGGAGCAGACCTCCATCACCCGACGTGGTCGCGTGACGAATGGTGATCCGGGCCTGTGGGATGACAGCCAGATTGCTGGAATGCGGTCGATTGTCAGTCATATGAAATCTTATGGTGCGAAGACCGGCATTCAGCTGAATCACGGTGGGCGCAAGGGCAGTATGCAGCGCGCAATTCGCGGTAACGGACCCTTGACCGAACGTGATCTGGCGATGGGTGAAGAACAATGGGTGCCGCTGGCGCCATCGGCGCTACCGCTCGGCGAGGGCTGGCTGACGCCGGAACCGATTTCTCTCGATCACCTTGACGGCCTTCGGTCGGCTTTTGTCGCCGCAGCAAAACGCGCGATGCTTGCAGGTTTCGACCTCATCGAGATTCACATGGCGCACGGCTATCTTTTGCAGAACTTTCTGTCGCCGCTCGCCAATCAGCGCACTGACGACTATGGCGGCAGTCTCGAAAATCGTATGCGCTTTCCGCTGGAAGTCGTGCGGGCCGTGAGGCAGGTCATCCCTGATTCCACGCCGCTCCTCGCGCGCATTTCTGCCACAGACTGGATCGATGGCGGTTGGACGATGGAGGAAAGTGTCGTTCTGGCGCGCGCATTGTCCGACGCGGGTGTCGATCTTGTCGACTGTTCCTCCGGCGGCAATCTGCGCATCGGTGCGACCAATTCCAGCCTTGGTCGAGGTCCGGGTTATCAGGTGCCTTTCGCTGAGCAGATACGCAAGGAAACTGGCATTCCAACTGCCGCCGTCGGCATGATCCGGACGCCGGAATTCGCGGAAGCCATATTGCAGGAAGACCGCGCTGATCTGATTTGCCTGGGTCGTCAGGCACTGTTTGATCCGTTCTGGGCACATCATGCGGCCGAGGCGCTAGGCGTTAATCGCGATTTCTCCGGTTGGCCGCCGCAATATGGCTGGTGGCTCGAAAAATGGGGTCGGGCACTTTCGTCCAACGGCGAAAAGCCGATGGGTCCGGAGGTGTTTCCCTCCGCCGCAGCTGTGAAGAGCCAAGCTTCTGCCTGAACGGGAGAACTTAGGGAGGAAAAAGCATGGCAATGAAATTCTGGCACCAATCGGTCAATGAGTTGAGCCGAATTGACGCCTACAAGCGCGGTATAGAAGCCCATGCCAGCAATTTGCTGGATGGCGAGGCTGAAGTGCATGTTCAAGGCTTACCGGAGGGTACTTACGGCGACCAGAGCCCAAGCGATGCTCTTGGCAACGCCTATCTCTATCATCGTGTGCTTGCACCTATCGTAGAGCAGGCTGTCGAGGCGGAGAAGCAGGGCTATGACGCCTTCATCATGGGGTCATTCAGCGAACCATATCTGCGAGAGATGCGTACGGCTGTCGATATTCCGGTTGTCTCGCTGACGGAAGCTGCGCTGCTGACCGGTTGTTCGCTTGGTGGACAAATTGGTCTGATTTCGAACGCTCCGAATGTTGCCTACATGACCAAGCTCTCGGTGGCCAAACACCATTTGGAAACACGGGTCCTGGAGATCACGGCGCTATCGCCCGGCATGGACGAATATGAGCTTATTGCAGCGCGCGACGAGCCCGCTCAATTAATTGAAACTTTTACGGCAACTGCGCGGGAGCTAATTGCGCGGGGGGCGGAAGTTATTGTTCCAGCCGAGGGCGTGATGGCGGAACTTCTGGCACGCGAAGGCCTCAAACAGATCGACAAAGCGACAGTGCTGGATGTTTTCGCTGCGGCATGGAGCCATGCCTTGAGCCTCGTGCGCCTGCGCAAGGCCGGTATGGGAACCAGCCGTGCCTGGCTTTACAGCCGCGGATAGGCGGTAGGGCCCACCGCGATAAAAAATTCGTCTTTTGGGAGAAGGACACTATGAAAATCGCAAGCCAGATTCTTGGCGACTACCTTGCCAGTTATTCCACATTGATACTGGAACGTTCCGTTCGAGAAAAGGCTTTGATCTGCCTGCTCGATGCATTGGGTTTGGCACTTTCGGCGCGCACAGAACCCACTGCGCGGGCTGCGGTTGCTTTGTCATATCCGCTGGGTGAGGGTGCCCCCAACTCCGCGACCGCTTGGATATCCGGCGCACGTTTTTCGGCAAGTGAAGCTGCCTTCGCCAATGGCGTCGCGGTTCATGCGCATTTTCAGGATGACACGGATCATGAATCCTGGACACATCCCGGCTCGCTTGTGCCGCCTGCTGTTGTCGCGCTTGGTGAGCGCAAGGGCTCGACGCTTGAAGATGTGCTCCGGGCGCTGGTCGCTGGTTATAGTGTGATCAACTGGCTCGGGCGTGATGAAGTCGTCGCGCGAAAATTGATTGCACGCGGATTTCGCACCAGCCCAACCTTCGGCACTATCGCTGCTGCTGCCGGTAGTGCTGCTCTTCTCGGACTAAATGCGACACAAGCAGGCTCCGCTGTTTCGATCGCTGCATCCACCACCGCAGGCACGTTAGAACCGGTTCGTGCTGGTGCCGATGAATGGCGTGTACAGAATGGCCGCGCAGCACAGGGCGGGCTGATTGCAGCCTGTCTTGCCGAGGCAGGCGTCACGGGCGCGCCGCAGGCTCTTGATGGTCCGAAAGGTTTTCTGGCCACAGTGGCCGGTATGGATGCCACCCCGGAAGTGTGGTCTCTGCCACCCGATCCGGCGATCATGAACTCAATACAAGCGAAGCCCTACGCCACACTCGGGGACAATATGGCAGCAGCCATGGCGGCGCAGAAGCTCTACTTGGACAAAATCGATCCGCGCGAGATTGCTGACATCAAGGTGACGCTCTGGGAGCCATTCACGGCCTATCCAGGCACCAACTTTAAGGGTCCTTACGAACGGTTGGTTCAGACGCAGGCAAGCACCGCTTTTGCAGTGGCGACTATGCTGTCGCAAGGTGACATCACCTATGACATGGGCAATGAGCTGCGCAACGATCCGCTGGTCCTCGATCTGATCGCCAAGACGACTGTTATCCCCGACGCGGTTAACGGCGCGTGGGATTCGCTGCTGACGGTGACCATGAAGGATGGCAGTGAACGCGAAGCGCATTCTCAGGAAATGCCACGCAATCTGATCTATCAAACACAGGAACGTTCTCTGGATGTGTTCGAGCGCAGGTTGACCAAGCTTGGAGCGCCGCGAAGAGTTGCGCGTGATCACGCCGCGAAACTCTTCGCGGCGCTTGATGACGGGGCGAATATTGCGATTGCCGACGTTTTGCGTGACACGCTCGCACTGACCGGTAACCGATAGGATCTGAATACCAGATGACAAAAGGACCACTTCTATTCCATCCCTACCATGTGCGCGGCGTGGCTCTGAAAAATCGCATCGTCGTTTCGCCCATGGGTACTTATTCGGCGGAAGACGGGTGCCTGACGCCCTTTCAGTTCGCGCATTATGAACGCATGGCCATGGGAGGCGCGGGTCTTGTCATCATGGAGCAGACTTTCGTGACCCGCGCCGGTCGTGTGAGCAACGGCGATCCCGGTCTTTGGTCCGACAGCCATATCGAGCCAATGGCGCGATTGGTCTCCGAGATGAAACGCTATGGCGCGAAAACTGCAATCCAGATCAGTCATGGCGGGCGCAAGGGCGGGCAACAGCGCGCGCACGAAGGTAACGGTCCGATTTCGGAGCGCAATCTGGCTGCGGGGGATATTCAGCTTTATCCGATGGGAGCTTCACCTATTCCATTATCGGAAAACTGGCTAACGCCTGTCGAAATGAGCGAACAGCAGATTGGTGGTATCGTTGATGCCTACGCAGCGGGTGCACGTCGGGCTATTCTCGCAGGGTTTGATTTGCTCGAACTACATTTGGCGCATGGCTATCTGCTTCAGAGCTTTCTTTCGCCATTGGCCAATCAGCGCACCGACCGTTTTGGCGGTAATCTTGAAAACCGAATGCGCCTGCCCCTCATGGTGGTTGATCGGCTTCGCTCTATTATGCCGGATTCGATGCCGCTTTTTGCAAGGCTTTCGGTGACGGACTGGATCGACGGCGGCTGGACCGAAGACGAAAGTGTCGTGCTGTCCCGAGCGCTGAAGGCTGCGGGCGTCGATCTCATCGACTGTTCCTCCGGCGGCAATATGCGTGCTGGCGCGACCAACTCGAACCTGTCGCGGGGGCCGGGCTATCAGGTAGCACTGTCTGAAAGACTGCGTCGCGAAGCAGGAATACCAACCGCCGCTGTCGGTATGATCCGCACGGGTCAATATGCCGAAACCATTCTCCGCGAGGGCAAGGCCGATTTGATCTGTATCGGCCGTCAGATGCTGTTCAACCCTTTTTGGGTGCGCCACGTGGCCTGGGAGATGGGAGTGGAACGCGATTTTTCCAGTTGGCCTGAACCCTATGGTTGGTGGTTGGAAAAATGGTCTCGGGCCTTGGCGGCGAACAATGAGGACCCGCTCGGGCCTGAACATTTTCCCGAAGAAGTACTGTGAGTACGGGAGGACCAAATGCATTGGGGAAATGAACTTGCGACCATGCGTGGACGCTATGGTCAGCGTGTCGGCATCATTGATGCTGAGGGTAGCCATACAATCGCTGAGATCGTTGACCGCGCGGCGGGCATTGCCGATCGTCTGATTGCGCTTGGCTTTGGTCCCGACGATTTTATCGCAACGGTTTTTCAAAATTCGATGCTGGCAGCGGCGGCAAGCTATGCCGTTGCGCTAACTGGAGCGACAGAGGTCCCGATTAATCCCGTACTCAGCCAGAAAGAGTTCGATCACGCGCTCTCCTGCACGGGTACTCGGATTGTGCTTCTCGACCGAGCGACAACGATGTCGCTGACGCCGTCCGTTGCGGTGGAGGATGTGCGCAAATGCGCACCGCGCCCGCTGACGGCGGAAGGTTGGCCGGATGTGGAGCCGGAAACGCCGAGTCGCATCGTTTTCACAAGTGGCACCACGGGGCCCGCTAAGGGTGCTATCCACACGCATCTCGGACGCTGGACGGCGGGGCTTCTCTTGCGTTCGGTTCTTCCCACTCGTCCGGGCGCGCAAAACCGTATCCTCTTGATGACGCCCTTTTCGCATGGGAGTTCACTGCTGACCTTCGCTTATCTTGCCGAAGGCGCGAGCGTGCATCTGATGCATGGTGTGGATACAGCCGCCGTTCTGCCGCTTCTGGCGTCAGGTTCGATCACTGAAATGTTTGCACCGCCGACAGTGCTCGCCAAGTTGACCGAGGCGTTGCAACAGACCGACAGCGCCAAGCCGCAATTGCATACGATACTGACAGGAACGGCGCCTCTGTCCCCGATGCTGTATCACAAGGCTGTTGAGCAATTTGGTGAGATCATCCGCGTCACCTACGGGAAAAGCGAGATGTTCAATCCCATCACCGTGCTTTCACCTCCCGAGACCGCCGAAGCCTATGCCGGAAACGCCAGCACCCATGAGGGGCTGTGCGTCGGCTGGGCGGCAACGGGCGTGCGGATTGAAATTCGCGACGATGAAGGTCGCGTACTTCGAGACGGCGAGCCGGGGCATATTTTCCTGCATAGCCCACATATGTTTCGGGGCTACATCACAGTCAACGGCCTGAAGATGCTTGCGCCTGGGGAGTTTCACGATACCGGTGATCTAGGAAGGATTGACCAGACGGGCCGTCTTTTTCTCGTGGCACGCCAGTCCGACATGATGAAAACCGGCGGCTACAAAGTAGCCCCCGATGAGGTAGAGCGAGCGCTGGCCGCCGCACTTCCCGAAACCGAAATAATCGCGCTTGGCTTTCCGTCGGAATATTGGGGTGAAATAGTCACTTTGGTTGCCGAATGTCCACCATCGGATTGGCAGGTGCGTCTTGCCCCCGCGCTGGCCAGCATGACCTCTTACAAACGGCCAAGGCTTTTTGTCGCCATGGATGAGTTGCCGCGCAATGCAATCGGCAAACTGTCACGCGCCGAACTGCGCCGCCGGCTTGCGGAGCTTTACGACCTCATTGAAACGCCGCAACCGGCACTCGTCGGGAAAGGCAGGCAGATATGAGCGGCTTCGAACAGATACCAGCTATTTATCATCGCCCGCTAGGCGATATGCTGGTCACAACGCTTTGCGACGGCTACGTCGCCTACGACACTTTCGATATTTTCCGTGATGGCGATGCTGCACGGCTGGAACAGTTTCTGACCGCCGAGACACGGATTGCACCTCCAGTTGTCTCGATCAACGCGTTTCTTGTCCAGCATGAAAGCCGGGTTATCCTTATCGACTGCGGTTCGGGCGACATCATGGGGCCAACTTGCGGGCGATTGCCCGAACTTCTCGCACGGCTGGATATCGCGCCAGAAGCGGTCACTGACGTGCTTTTGACCCATATCCATCCAGATCATTCCAATGGTCTCACCAATCCGGAAACCGGCGCTAAACTCTTTCCGCGAGCGGTTGTTCATGTTCATGAGGCGGAAGTTCAGCATTGGTTCGATGACGAGGCAAAAGCTCGCGCTACGGAGCGCCAGAAGCGCGTTTACTTTGATGCTGGACGCATTCAGATAACGCCTTATCTCGCTGATAGCGTGCACATTTTCAATACTGAGTGCGAAGTTCTGCCTGGGATCGCAGCTGTTCCATCCGTTGGACATACGCCGGGACACAGCTGCTACATTCTGCGCTCCCGCAGTGAAGCAATGATCATTTGGGGCGACACTGTTCATGTGCCCGAGGTGCAGCTTGCCGATCCTGATGTTGGGATGATTTTCGACACCGATACGCCTGCCGCTGCTTTGTCGCGTCGCAGGATTCTGCAGCGCTGCGTCGATGAAGACCTTCTTGTTGGCGGAATGCATATCCACTTTCCCGGCTTTGCTCGTGTCAGGCGTGGATATGAAGGGGAGTATCGCTTCATTCAGGAACAATGGTTTCATGCAGAGATGCACAAGCCTGCCGAGCAAACTGGAGGAAACTGATCGGTGTCTATGATGAAAATCTGTCATGCTCCGGAACCGGGTGGGCCGGAAGCGCTGCGTTTTATGCAAGTGGAGCGCCCAATGCCGACTGCGAATGAGGTGCTGATCCGTGTTGGCGCTATTGGGGTCAATCGGCTTGATGCTATGCAGCGAGCAGGTGTCTATCCACTACCTGCGGGCGCAAATCCCGTGCTGGGTGTTGAATGTGGTGGTGAGGTTGTCGAAACGGGCGGCGACGTACCAAATCATATACGCGGCAAGCGGGTTGCAGCGCTTCTTTCCGGCGGTGGTTATGCAGAATATGCTGTCGCCCACTGGCGGCATGTCGTTGTAGTTCCCTCAGACTGGGATGATGTGCAGGCAGCTGCGGTCATTGAAACATTCTGTACGGCCCATGAGACCTTATTCGAATTGTCGCACCTTAAGGCAGGTGAGCGAGTACTGATTCACGCGGGCGGTAGCGCCGTCGGCAGTACTGCGATCCGCATGGCGCAACATGCAAAGGCAGAAATCATTACAACGGTGGGGCGTGAGGACAAGGCCCGTCGCCTGCGCGATTGGGGCGTAACAAATGTTCTGAATTATCGCGAGGTCGATTTTGCCGAGGCAACCCGCGAGATCTACCCTGATGGCATCGATGTGATCGAAGACTTCGTCGGCCCCGCATATCTGGCGCGTCATATTGCGCTTTTACGCGGGCGAGGACGCATGACATTCGTAGGACTGCTCAGCGACGGAAAGGCTGGGGCTGATGTGCCCGCCATTCTGACCAAGATGCTGCAGCTACGTGGTTTTACCCTGCGGCCGCATTCGGCAGACGAGAAAGCCGAAGTTGTCGAGCGTTTCCGCCAATGCTGGTTGCCGGTTCTCGAATCGGGCGCAATCGCGCCGACCATCCATGCGGTTTTACCCTTCAGTGACGCAATGGAAGCACATCGCATGCTGGAAGCAGCCGACAATTTCGGCAAGCTGATCCTGAGCATGTAACGCTCCAGCAAAAGGTAGTTTGGAAATGCTGATATCTCAAATTCAAGAAGAGAACGGAACGATCCGCGTTCTTGCACGGGAGGACGGAGAACCAGCGCGCGAAGTCCTTGGCGCGGCGGGTGTGCGCGAGCTGGCCCCTGCTGCGGCCCGAAGTGGCAGGGGCCTCGTCGATCAGATCAAGGGGCAGGGGTTCGGAGCGCAGGTTGAACCCGAGAGACTGGCCGTCGATGGCCTCTACCTGCCGCCGATTACTCATTTCGATCCGGCACATTTGCATTTGACCGGCACGGGGCTCACCCATTTGGGATCGGCTGCGACCCGTGACAGCATGCATGCCAAGGTCATGACAGAAGAAGCCGAACTGACGGATTCCATGAAGATGTTCCGTATGGGCCTTGAAGGCGGCAAACCGTTGGCAGGTGAATCAGGCGTGCAACCAGAGTGGTTTTACAAAGGCAACGGCCACACGCTAGCCGCACCGGGCGCGGCATTGGTTTCGCCGGCATTCGCTCAGGATTTCGGAGAAGAGCCGGAGATAGCGGGAGTTTACGTTATCGCAGATGACGGTCGCCCGATGCGCTTGGGGTTTGCCGTGGCCAATGAGTTCTCCGATCATGTGACGGAGCGGGGCAATTATCTCTGGCTTGCCCATTCCAAGCTGCGTCCTGCATCCTTGGGACCGGAAATCCGGATTGGTGCTGCGCCTGTGGATATTCGGGGCACTAGTCGCATTTTGCGTGACGGCAGAGTTTTATGGGAAAAGCCGTTTTTGTCTGGTGAGGCGAACATGTCCCACACGATTGCTAATCTCGAATATCACCATTTCAAATACGGGATTTTCCGACAGCCGGGCGATGTTCATGTCCATATGTTCGGCACAGCCACGCTGTCATTTGCCGATAAAATTCACACCCAACTAGGCGATGTTTTCGAGATCATGGCTGAAGGGTTTGGCCATCCTCTGCGCAATACCGTTGCCGTTGAGCCAAGCTATAGTTTGCAGGAACTGGCTGCTGTTGAACTTTAAGCAAGGTGTGCAGTAACCGGCTGGAAGATCAGAAAGGACCCGCTATGTCCAAGAAGAAATGCGCGATCATTGGTTCCGGCAATATTGGCACGGATTTGATGATCAAGGTGATGCGCACGTCGAAGAATATCGAGATGGGCGCAATGGTCGGCATTGATCCGAATTCGGATGGTCTGGCGCGCGCCGCACGGCTCGGCGTGCCGGTCACCCATGAAGGCATCGACGGTTTGATGCGCATGCCGGAATATCGCGATATCGATATCGTGTTCGATGCAACCTCGGCCAAGGCGCATCTGCACAATGACGCGCTGTTGCAGAAGGACGGCAAGAAGGTCATTGATCTTACGCCTGCCGCCATCGGCCCCTTCACCATTCCCGCCATCAATGGCGATGCCAATATCGACGAGCCCAACGTCAACATGGTCACATGCGGCGGTCAGGCGACGATCCCGATGGTCTATGCCGTCAAGCGCGCGACCGACCGCGTGGTCTATGGCGAAATCGTCGCTTCGATCTCGTCGCGTTCCGCTGGCCCCGGCACCCGCGCCAATATCGATGAATTTACCGAAACCACGTCGAAGGCGATCCGCGAGCTGGGTGGTGCTGAACGCGGCAAGGCGCTGATCATTCTCAACCCGGCAGAACCGCCGCTCATCATGCGCGATACGGTGTTTGTTCTGTCGCAAGGCG
>NZ_JAELXQ010000040.1 GCF_016427605.1 Ochrobactrum sp. Q0168
AGCCCTCCCCTGCCCTCTTCACAACTGTGGCCCAGACCCGCAATCAATATGCGACGGCCGGCGGACTGGATAGTCTGGCGCAGACAGGTTCGTCGCTTGCGCTCTATAACAGCCTGCTGATGCTGTCGGCCGATGAGGCGCGTGCGGCCTTCGATAGTCTTTCCGGTGAGGCTTATGCTTCAGCCGCGGGCGTGCTGATCAACGACAGCCAGTTTATTCGCAATGCAGCCCTTGGTCGTTTGCAGCAGGTGTTTGGCGGCGCTCCGGCAACGCCGATCAATGCGCTGTCCTATGCCGGAGCGCAAAGGCATATATCGGCTTCAGCCTCAGCCATTGACGCCGTGGCTCCAGCCAGCATCGCTCCTGTTCAAAATCTATATACCGCCTGGGGCTATGCCTATGGCGCATGGACGAGGCAGGATGGTGATAGCAATGCGGGAGCGGTAAAATCATCTGTTGGCGGTTTTGTCACCGGTATCGACGGTACCATCCTCGACACATGGCGTCTCGGCCTTCTGGCCGGATACAGCCATTCCAGTTTTGATGTGGAGGATCGCGCTTCATCCGGCAGCAGCGATAATTATACACTCGGCGCCTATGCAGGAAACGAATGGACGCTCAATAATGGCCATGCCCTGGCATTCCGGTCCGGCCTTGCCTATTCATGGCATAATGTCGACATGAACCGTTCTGTCGCCTTCCCCGGTTTTGTCGATAATCTGACTGGCGATTACGATGCGGGAAGTTTGCAGCTCTTTGGCGAGCTTGGCTATAAGATCCACTACGGCAAAGCCCTGTTCGAGCCTTATGCGGGCCTTTCCTATTTGCGCCTGAAAACCGATGGATTTAATGAGAAGGGCCAGACAGCGGCCGCCCTATCCGTTCATTCCGGCACGACGGATACCAGCTTCTCGACGCTCGGGTTCCGTGCATCGACAGAGTTTGCTTTGGGCAGCATCATGGCAACCGCGCGAACCGACCTTGGCTGGCGGCATGCCTATGGCGACATAACGCCGGTTTCCACTGCAAGCTTCATCGACTCGGACGCCTTCCCTATCTCCGGTCTTCCAATCGCCGAAGATACAGCTCTCGTCGGCGCAGGACTTGATTTCAAGCTGACCGAAGATGCCACACTCGGCATCTCCTATAACGGCCAGTTTGCATCCGGCGCCAAACAGAATGGTTTCAACGCGAAGCTCAGTGTTAGTTTCTGATCGCGCGTCAAGAGGGACGATTAGCGAGCAAAATGCACCCGTCCATCGGTCAGCGCGGTGGACACCTGTTGTCATTGGCTGATTTTGCCTTCCGCCGCCTTGTCTGAAACAGATTTCCCGTTTGAGAA
>NZ_JAELXQ010000041.1 GCF_016427605.1 Ochrobactrum sp. Q0168
GAGCCGATGGCCGGCATGGGCCATGAAGACGTTCACACCATCGCCGCCCTCATTGCCGATGTCGCGAAGGATCGCGCCGTTTTGATGGTGGAACACAATCTCAAGGTGGTGGCCGATATCGCCCACCATGTCACGGTGCTGCAACGCGGCGAGATCCTCGCCTCCGGCAGCTATGCCGACGTCTCGAAGGACGAGCGCGTGCGCACCGCCTATATGGGAACCGAACATGAATAAAGGCCAACCGCTCCTGTCCGTGCGCGGACTGAATGCCTGGTATGGCGAAAGCCATGCCCTGCATGGCGTCGATCTCGACATCTGGCCGGGCGAAACCATCACGCTTCTGGGCCGCAACGGCGTCGGCAAGACCACAACCTTGCGCGCCATCATGGGCATCATCCGCAAGCGCACCGGCACGATCACGCTGGACGGCCGGGACATCATGCGCGTGCCCTTGCATCGCATTGCCCATGCGGGGCTTGGCTTCGTGCCGGAAGAGCGCGGCATCTTCGCCACCTTAAGCGTGCATGAGAACCTGTTGCTGCCGCCGGTCGTCGCCAAAGGCGAGCAGAGCCTGATGTCGCTCGATGAGATCTATGCGCTGTTCCCGAACCTGCATGAACGGCGCAACAGCCCGGGCACCAAACTGTCGGGCGGCGAGCAGCAGATGCTGGCTATTGCGCGCATCCTGCGCACCGGCGTGAAGGTGCTGCTGCTGGACGAGCCGACGGAAGGTCTGGCGCCTGTCATCGTGCAGCGCATCGGCGATGTGCTGGTGGAACTGAAGAAGCGCGGCATGACCATCCTTTTGGTCGAGCAGAACTTCCGCTTTGCCGCCAAGGTCGCAGACCGCTTCTATCTCATGGATCATGGCGTGGTGACGGAAAACTTCCCGACCGCCGAGCTGCCCGACCGCATGGCGGCCCTGAACGAAGCGCTGGGAGTCTGACATGACAATGATTTTTGGAATCCCTTTGCAGGCGCTTCTCGGGCAGTTGCTGGTCGGCCTCATCAATGGCTCGTTCTACGCCATGCTGAGCCTTGGCCTTGCCATCATCTTCGGGCT
>NZ_JAELXQ010000042.1 GCF_016427605.1 Ochrobactrum sp. Q0168
CTAGCAATGCGGCGTGTCATACGTCTGATTGAGGAGATGAACATCCATGCCTCTGACGATGCGATAGAGGCTTCCCGATCTTTAGCCAGCCGACGGCAACGATTAAGCCAGGCGAAGGTTCGCTCAACGATCCACCGCCTGGGCAGAATTACAAAGCCTTTGGCTTGATCGGAGCACTTAACGATTTCAATTGCCAGCGCTTCGATATGTGCCACAGCAGTTGTCAGCTTTTCGCCAGCATATCCGCCATCGGCAAAGAGTTTCCTCACCGTGGGTAATTTTGGCAGGCGCGCTTGATCAGATTGGGCGCGCCGTCGCGGTCCTGAACATCCGCGCCATGCACGATGCCTTACAACATGTTGCCGACCATATCGGTTACGATATGGCGCTTGCGCCCTTTGATCCTTTTGCCTGCATCATAGCTGCGCTGACCACCAGCTTCTGTCGTCTTCACCCACTGGCTATCGATAATAGCTGCCGTCGACTCCGCCTTGCGGCCTTCGGACAGCCGTGTCACTGCAACCAGCATTTCATTGATAAGATCAAGCAAGCCGCTGTCGCGCATCCGGTAGCAATGATATTGCACTGTCGTGAGCGGCGGGAATTCCTTCGGTAACTGCGCCCATTGGCAGCCGGTTGTCGCCATATACTCGATGGCATTCCACAACATACGTGGATCATCATGCTCGCGTGGACGTCCAACCTTGCTCATCGGCTGCAAAAGCGGCGCGACGACAGACCATTCATCGTCGGTGCAGTCGCTTGCATAGCGTAAGCCTCCTCTGGCATAGCCGTGACGGGCGGTTTCAGTCCAGGTAGTCTTGGTAAACCACAGAGAACCATAAACAACTGAAATCGCTCAACTTAATTTTCGCGTAGGCTCTTAGGCT
>NZ_JAELXQ010000043.1 GCF_016427605.1 Ochrobactrum sp. Q0168
GTCCGCTCACGGAACTGTTTCAAGGTCGGTTTCGCGAAATTCGTTATCTGTCGCCAGGATGGGCACACGATAGTATTTCGCGCACGCATAATGGATGCAGTCTGCCAGATTGAGACCGCGGCGGCCTTTCCGGTAGGTATTGGCCGCGTGGAGTGAAAGCGTCGTGGTTCGTCCTGCTGGCGGCAGGTCGCGAAGCTCGATGGCGCGAGCGTCCAGAAACTCCATGATAATTGGCTCAACCTGATCGATTGTAAGATCGAACTTGTCTGGCCGGGATAGGGCAAGGGCGGTTTCCAGAACGGCAAGTGGTGATGTAAAGCGCTTTTTGGCATTCATGATCGCGATAGAAACGCGTTCGGCTTCGGGTTCGTCAGACAGAACAGCGACGAGGGCGCAAGCGTCAATAAACATGCCGCTCACGATTCCCACATTTCGTCGTAGGCTTCCTTCGGTAGAGGCTTTTTTGCTGCTTCCTTGCCTGCAACATGATATTTTTCTCGCAGACGCGCCGCGGTCTGGGCCGGAGTTTCGACGTTCAGACGGCGCTCGATCGCTTCGCGCATGGCAATGACAATCGCATCAGAAATGCTTACCTTTGCGATCTTTGCGAACTTGCGCGTCAACTGGTCGGCGGTTTCGTTTGTGACATTGATTGCCATGGCTGGCACTCCATGTAGATAAATCTTCACTTTAATGTAGATACTTTTCTCTACATTCGCAACGGGGAACCGGGTGCGGGAGAAACGCACGACCGGCCTACGGCTTATTCAGCAGCTTGGAAAAGCTCTCTGCGCGGTCCGCGGTTCGCTATCTTCCTCATCATCATCGCGACGCATTGCTGAAAAACTCATTTCTCCCGCGTTC
>NZ_JAELXQ010000044.1 GCF_016427605.1 Ochrobactrum sp. Q0168
CCCGGTGGAAAAGCTATCCCAAGTGCATCATGCCGTTGATGAGGCATATCTGATTATGCTGGTTCCTGCAAAAGGGAGGCGAACACTTCAGCGGGTGTCTTGAATCCAAGACACTTGCGCGGGGTTGCGTTGAGATCATGGGCGAGGGCAGTCAACTGCGCCTGGTTGACCTGCGTCAGGTCAGTGTTGCTGGGTAAGTAGCGTCGGATGCGCTTGTTGATGTTCTCAATAGCACCTTTTTGCCATGGCGAGTTTGGATCACAAAACCAGCTTCTGGCCCCCATTCCATCTTCCAAAGCCCTATACCCCATGAACTCGGAACCACGATCAAAGGTAAAACTGCGGCGTGCGTGATAAGGCAGTGCAGCAAAGGTCTGAATGATTTTGTTCATGATAGGCTTTGAGTGCCGACTGTTGTTTTTGATGATGACGCAATAACGACTTTTGCGTTCAACAAGCGTCATGACATTGGCTTCTCCAAGCTCTCGCTCAAAGATAATCAAATCACCTTCCCAGTTCCCAAATTGCAGACGACTGCCAATGAAATCAGGGCGTTGATGAATGCGAAACGCTTCTGGAATGCGGGAACTGCGCGATCGTCTGGTGCCGCGTGGGCAGCGTTTTGTTCGCATCTCGGCAAGATGTTCATACAGCTTCAGAGCGTGTTCTTCCTTTGAATAGATGAAGCGATAGATTGTTTCTGCACACAGACGTATCGCGCTCACACCATGGCTAACCAATCGACCGCAGATCTGTTCCGGCGACCAATGGGCTTCCAATTGTTCAATGACAAACTTGCGCAGCTCTGG
>NZ_JAELXQ010000045.1 GCF_016427605.1 Ochrobactrum sp. Q0168
ATAGGGATGTTTTTTGAATGTGTCAGAGAGCTTTCTGCAGCTCCGGCAACACAGTGAAGAGATCACCGACGAGGCCGTAATCGGCAACCTGGAAGATCGGCGCTTCCTCATCCTTGTTGATGGCGACGATGACGCGGCTGTCTTTCATGCCTGCCAGATGCTGGATCGCGCCGGAAATGCCGACAGCGATGTAAAGCTCTGGTGCAACAACCTTGCCCGTCTGGCCAACCTGCCAGTCGTTTGGCGCATAGCCCGCATCGACTGCCGCACGGCTGGCGCCAACCGCCGCACCGAGCTTGTCGGCAACCGGCAGGATCACTTCCTGGAACTTTTCAGCCGAACCAAGCGCACGACCGCCCGAGATGATGATCTTGGCCGAGGTCAGTTCCGGACGATCCGAAGCCGACAGCGCATTGCCAACAAAGCTCGATAGCGCCGGATCGGCAGGCACGGTTGCAGTTTCAACCGCAGCCGAACCGCCCTCGCCCGTTGCGGAGAAGGAGGCGGTGCGCACCGTGATCACCTTCTTGGCGTCGGTAGACTGCACCGTCTGGATCGCATTGCCCGCATAGATCGGACGCTTGAACGTGTCCGCCGAGACGACTTCCATGATTTCAGACAACTGCATCACATCGAGAAGGGCTGCAACGCGCGGCAGGATGTTCTTGGCCGAGGTCGTCGCCGGTGCGAGGATCGTGTCGTAATTGGCGGCAAGTTCAACGATGAGCGCTGCCGTTGGCTCAGCCAGACGGTTTTCCAGCGCATCGCTTTCAGCCAGCAGAACCTTGCGCACGC
>NZ_JAELXQ010000047.1 GCF_016427605.1 Ochrobactrum sp. Q0168
AGCACGAACAGCGCCAGCACGAAGTAATACATGTTCATCGGATTGTTGAGATCGATGAAGCCAAACAGATATCCGCGCGGCACGCCCTGCAAGCCGTCCTCGCCATGGGTGAAGGAAGCCTGCAGGCAGAAGAAGAAGAACATCTGCGACAGCGCAAGCGTGATCATCGTCGAATAGATGCCCTGACGGCGAATGGCCAGATAGCCGATGACGAGGCCAAGCGCCGCAGCGGCGAGAATGCCGAGGATCAGCCCCACTTCCGGCGTCACGCCCCATTCCTTCACCGTATGCGCGGTGATATAGGCCGCGCCGCCGAAGAAGGCCGCATGGCCGAACGAGAGAATGCCGGTATAGCCCAGCAGAAGGTTGAAGGCCGAGGCAAACAGCGCAAAGCACAGCATCTTCATCAGGAAGATCGGATAGACCACGAAGGGTGCTGCGGCGAGTGCGACGATGGCGACGATGAGGATGGCGACCGACAGGCTGTTGATCGCCGGTTTGCGGGCCGGGGTGGCGCTATGGCTTGCAGCCGTTGCTTTAAGAGCGGTATCAGCCATATCAGGCCTCCTTCCCGAACAGTCCGGCGGGTCGCACCAGAAGGACGATAGCCATGATAACGAAGATGACGATGCTGGAAGCTTCCGGATAGAAGACCTTGGTGAGCCCTTCGGCCAGGCCCAGCACATAGCCGGTGATGATGGCGCCGAGGATCGAGCCCATGCCGCCGACGACCACCACGGCAAAGACCACGATGATGATGTTGGAGCCCATCAGCGGGCTGACCTGATAGAT
>NZ_JAELXQ010000048.1 GCF_016427605.1 Ochrobactrum sp. Q0168
GGGAGTCTGACATGACAATGATTTTTGGAATCCCTTTGCAGGCGCTTCTCGGGCAGTTGCTGGTCGGCCTCATCAATGGCTCGTTCTACGCCATGCTGAGCCTTGGCCTTGCCATCATCTTCGGGCTGCTGCGCATCATCAACTTTGCCCATGGCGCACAATATATGCTGGGCGCTTTTGTCGGCTATCTGTTGTTGAGCTGGTTTGGCATCGGCTATTGGCCAGCCCTTGTTCTGGCCCCGATCATCGTCGGTCTCGGTGGCGCGATCGTCGAGCGCGTGGCGCTGTCACGGCTTTATAATCTCGATCCGCTCTATGGCCTGCTCTTCACCTTCGGCCTGGCGCTCGTGATCGAAGGCACATTCCGCTATTATTACGGCGCTGCCGGACAGCCTTATGCGGTGCCGCCATCGCTTGCAGGCGGGCATAATCTCGGCTTCATGTTCCTGCCGAATTATCGCGCCTGGGTGGTCGTGGCTTCGCTGATCATCTGCCTTGGCACCTGGCTTTTGATCGAAAAGACCAAGCTTGGCGCTTATCTGCGCGCCGCCACCGAAAACCCGACACTGGTCAAGGCCTTCGGCATCAATGTGCCGCTGCTTCTCACCTTCACCTATGCGCTCGGTGCAGCGCTTGCAGGTCTTGCCGGCATCATGGCCGCCCCGATCTATCAGGTCAGCCCGCTGATGGGCTCCAACATCATCATCGTGGTCTTTGCCGTGGTGGTCGTCGGCGGCATGGGCTCGATCCTCGGCGCCATCATCACCGGCTATGTGCTGGGCCTGGCCGAAG
>NZ_JAELXQ010000046.1 GCF_016427605.1 Ochrobactrum sp. Q0168
GGGAGTCTGACATGACAATGATTTTTGGAATCCCTTTGCAGGCGCTTCTCGGGCAGTTGCTGGTCGGCCTCATCAATGGCTCGTTCTACGCCATGCTGAGCCTTGGCCTTGCCATCATCTTCGGGCTTTTGCGCATCATCAACTTTGCCCATGGCGCGCAATATATGCTGGGCGCTTTTGTCGGCTATCTGCTGTTGAGCTGGCTTGGCATCGGCTATTGGCCAGCGCTTGTTCTGGCCCCGATCATCGTCGGTCTCGGCGGCGCGATCGTCGAGCGCGTGGCGCTGTCACGGCTTTATAACCTCGATCCGCTCTATGGCCTGCTCTTCACCTTCGGCCTGGCGCTCGTGATCGAAGGCACGTTCCGCTATTATTATGGCGCTGCCGGACAGCCCTATGCCGTGCCGCCGTCGCTTGCTGGCGGCAATAATCTCGGCTTCATGTTCCTGCCGAATTATCGCGCCTGGGTGGTCGTGGCCTCGCTGATCATCTGCCTTGGCACCTGGCTTTTGATCGAAAAGACCAAGCTTGGGGCCTATCTGCGCGCCGCCACCGAAAACCCGACACTGGTCAAGGCCTTCGGCATCAATGTGCCACTGCTTTTGACCTTCACCTATGCGCTGGGTGCAGCGCTTGCCGGTGTCGCCGGTATCATGGCGGCTCCCATCTATCAGGTCAGCCCGCTGATGGGCTCCAACATCATCATCGTGGTCTTTGCCGTGGTGGTCGTCGGCGGCATGGGCTCGATCCTCGGCGCCATCATCACCGGCTATGTGCTGGGCCTGGCCGAAG
>NZ_JAELXQ010000004.1 GCF_016427605.1 Ochrobactrum sp. Q0168
GCGATAATCGCTCAAAATACCCAACCGGTTATAAATTAAACACCCTGGCGCGGGGTGGAGCAGCCCGGTAGCTCGTCAGGCTCATAACCTGAAGGCCGCAGGTTCAAATCCTGCCCCCGCAACCAAAATCAATACAAAAGCCCCGCATCAAAATGCGGGGCTTTTGGCGTTTAAGCGCCGCCAATAAAGTGGGCGTCGAAGGGACACGTATTCAAAAACTCGTGCCACCTAGCAGATTGTCGAAACCTCCACGATGAGCCAGTCGCGGAAGAGCTGCAATGCCGCGTTGGATGCAATGCTCTCATGGCTGCAAATGAACTTGTAGGATTCTTTAGGCTGGAAGTATTTCTCGGAAACGATGCCCAGACTGCCGCGCTGTATATCTGCCTCGAGAAGTGGACGATGAGAAAAACCAATGCCCTGTCCTGAGCGCGCTGCTGCAAGGAGCGTGTGCTGGTCATCGAAAAACAGGTTCGAATTCGCGGCTATGTCGCCAAGACCGTGTTGCGCGATCCAGCGCTTCCAATCGCTCATGTCGCGGTAATGCAGGCGCGGAATGTCCGGATTTGTGAGGAGGTCCTCGGGGTTTGCGACGCCTTCGAGAAGTGCTGGACCGCAAACGGGCACCAGCTTTTCTGTCAACAGGTCGATGCTGTAAGAGCCGATAGGTGCGTTCAGACAATATTTGATCTGCGCGTCTTCCCTGTCATGCGCAATAGAATCGATGTCGAGATTATTCAGATGCAGCTGGATGCCGGGGTTCTGTTTCAGGAATCCCGCAATGCGGCTCGCGATCACTTCCATCGAGAAGAAAGGCCCGGCGCGGACGCGGAGAATCTGGGCCCTGTTGTCAGGGCTTATGAGGGTTGTCACAGCGCCGATTTCATCGAAGGCGCGTCCGCAGACCTCAGCCAGCAGCGCACCTTCCGAAGTAACTGTGACGCCGCGCGGGCCGCGAATAAGCAACTGACAACCCAAGGCCTGTTCCAGGAGCTTGACCTGATGGCTGACTGCGCCCTGGCTGACTGCAAGCTCTTCCGCTGCGGCGGTAAAGCTCTGGCAATGTGCCACCGCTTCAAAAGCCCGCAAAGCCTTCAAGCTTGGAAGTCTTCTTCGCCCGCTCCGTAAATTCATCTTCTCATGAATTTTTCTAATAGTGTTGAATAGTTCTTTTGCATTGATCGACCGCCAGCACAAGCATAATCGTCAATCAATAAAGCTGCCCAAGGAATTATTCCCACTGGCTGACGATCTTAGATGACGTTGATCGTCGTTGGTTGGCATTGCCGGCAAGGGCCAATAACAGGAGATCGGAACATGCATAAGCAAATCAAAATGGGAATGATTGCCGCGGCTATTGCCGTGCTCGGTGCTTTTCCTACCCATGCCGAGGAAATCCGCATGGGAGCCGAGGGCGCTTATGCGCCGTTCAATTATCTCGATCCCAACGGCAAGCTGAAAGGCTTCGATATCGATGTCGGTGATGCGATCTGCGAAAAGCTGAAAGCGGATTGCGTGTGGAGCGCCAACGAATGGAGCGGTATCATCCCTGCGCTGCAGGCGAAAAAATTCGATGTCATGGCCTCGTCCATGGCCATCACTGAATCGCGCATGAAGCAGGTCAACTTCTCGGATCCTTATTACTACAACACCATGCGGTTTGTGGCGTTGAAGGAGCTTGGCCTGAAGGACGTGACGCCCGAAAGCGCCAAGGGCAAGGTGATCGGCACGCAGACCGGCTCCATCGCGGTTGATGTTTTGCAGCGCTTTTTCCCGGATAATGAAGTGAAGCTCTATCCGACGCTGGAAGAAGCTTTTCTCGACATTGAAAACGGCCGCGTGGACCTCGTGCTTGAATCCAAGTTTGCACTCAGCGATTGGATCTCGAAAGGTGCGAGCTGCTGCGAGTTCGTCGGCAACGAGTTCCTGCTGGATGGCACATTGGGTGCTGGCATGGCCTTCCGCAAGGACGATGAAGAACTGCGCGCGCGCGTCAACAAGGCGCTGGAAGAAATCATCCAGGACGGCACCTACGACAAGATCCGCGCCAAGTATTTCGACTTCGACATTCGAGAAAAGCCGAAATTCGCCAGCGAGATTTTCGCAAAATAATTCGTTCCGAATGGGCGCCTGATCTGAAGCACCACATCAGATCAGGTGCCCGCCTTGTGCCATGCGCAAGGTTCCGGCGGTTCAATCAGGCTTCAGCTGTTTCATTCTCGACCAATCCAGACTGGTCTTCGCCGACATAGAGCATTTCCAGCAAAAGTGCCTAGCGGTTTTGCGTAGGATAATGCGTAAAAACAAATAGATAGAGCGGTTCCACGATTCCGTTTTAACCGGAACCGCTCTAAGAAAGGTGGACCCGTGTCCTATCGCGTTGCGATCATCGAACTCATCAATGAAAGTAATACCTTCACGCTCAATCGCACGAGCATCAGCGATTTCCACGCGTCCCACTATTTCAAGAGTGATGAGATCCCGGCCAATTTCCTTGGCACGGGTTCGGAGGTCGGCGGCGCGATAAAGGTCGCGGACGAGAAGGGGTGGGCGCCTGTCTATATCACCGCCGCCCATGCGGAACCGAACGGCACGGTGCTGGAAAGCGCGCGTCTGGAAATCACCAATGAGTGCCTGCGGCGGTTGAAGGAGGCCGGACCGTTCGACGGACTATTCGTTGCCCTGCACGGCGCAATGGTGACGGAAACGGATCAGGACGGCGACAGCCAGTTCCTGCGCGAAATCCGCTCGGTGGTTGGGTATGATGTGCCGATTGCCATTACGCTCGATCTTCATGCGAATATTTTTGACGAACTGGCCGATCTGGCGCAGATCGCCGTTTCATTCCGAACCTATCCGCATGTCGATATGAACGAGGTTGGCGTTGAGGCCTGTTCGCTGCTGGACCGGGCGATGGGAGGTGAAATCGCACCTGCTCTCGCCATCGCGCGTCCGCCGATGCTGCTTGGTTGCGACGACGGTCGCACGACGGATAACGGCCCGATGTGCCGTCTGCTTGAAAGCGCGGCGCGTGAGATGCAGCAGCCCGGCATCCTGAATGTCGCGATCAATGCCGGTTTCACCGATGCAGATGTTTGGGCGGCGGGCCCAAGCGTCATCGTCACCTTTGATGCGAAAAGCGTTGAACGGCAGGCCGCTTTCGATGTCGCGGGCAAGATGTGCGATGAAATCTGGGCCTATAAGGATCAGTGGACGCAGCCATTGCCTCTCGATGATTGCATCGTGCGATTGAAAGAGGCGCGCGGTGCTAAGGGCACGATAGTCGTTGCGGACTTCTCCGATAATCCCGGGTCTGGCGCCTATAGCGATTGCACTGCGCTGATTGCGGCGATGCTGGACGCCGGTGTGACCAATGCCGCCGCGGGCGCGTTGCTCGACCCGGAAGCGGTGGCCGAGATTGCAGCCAAGGCGGTGGGTGAGACCGTCACGGTGACGATTGGCGGCAAGTCCGATCCATCGGTCGGCGGCGGTCCGCTGACGGTGACGGGGCGTGTCATGGCGATCAGCGATGGCAGTTTTGTTTTCGAAGGCCCGATGTTTACGGGCCTGCCCGGAACGACCGGAAAATCCGTGTGCCTGCGCGTAGAGGGGATCGACATCATGATCGTTTCCGAACGGATGCAGATGCTTGATCAGAACATTTTTCGGGTTGTCGGTATCGAGCCGAAGGAAAAGGCAATTGTTGCGGTCAAGTCGATGCAGCATTTCAAGGGGGCTTTCGGTCCGATTGCAACGCAGATCATCGTGACCGATGCAGGCGGTTTGAGTTCTCCGGATTTGTCGAGACGCACCTATTCGCGCCTGCGGCGTCCGGTTTTCCCGTTGGATGCGCTCGACTGAGACCATCAGCGAAAGGCCCAGCTGAATCTGTTGGACTTTTGGCAGCGAACAGGGAATTTAGAGCATTTCCAGCAAAAGTGCGTAGCGGTTTTGCGTAGGATAATGCGTAAAACAAATAGATAGAGCGGTTCCACGATTCCGTTTTAATCGGAACCGCTCTAGAACCGTTTCGATCTGACATTATCAATCATGACCACGGATGGAGTATCCGATGCAGACAGCGCCAATTTTCGCCGGATTAAAAATCGAGGCGGCTGAAATACGGGTTATCCGGTTGCCGCTGCTTGTGCCTTTCGTGATCTCCACCGGCACGATGACCGAAAAGGTCATACCGATCCTCACCCTGAAGGCGGAAGGTCTCGAAGGCTATGCCGAAGGCGTGATGGATCCCTTGCCGGATTATCTGGAAGAAACCATCTCCGGCTCGCTCTCCTTCCTGCGCGATGTGCTGCTGCCGCAAATCGTCGGAAAACGCTTCAATGGACCGGCTGATCTCGCCGCCATTCTCGATCCGTGGCGCGGGCACAGAATGAGCAAGGCCGTGGTTGAAATGGCCGTGTGGGACCTGTGGGCGAAAGCGCTGAACCTGCCATTGAGCGTCGCGCTTGGCGGCGTTCGCGATGCCATCGATGTCGGCGTCAGCCTTGGCATTGCCGATATTCCAACGACGATTGACCGCGTCGCGGCTTCGCTCGACGCTGGTTACAAGCGCGTGAAGCTCAAGATCAAGCGTGGCCATGATCTTGCGATGCTGCAAGCCGTGCGCGACCGCTTCCCGGATGCCAAGCTGACCGTTGACGCCAATACGGATTATCGCCTGTCCGACCTGCCGCTTTTGAAAGCCATGGATGCGTTCGCGCTCGATTATATCGAGCAGCCGCTGGCGTTTGACGACATTACCGATCATGTGCATGTGCAGGAAAAACTGCTGACGGCCATCTGTCTGGATGAAAGCATTCGCTCTTCAGTCGATGCGCGTAAGGCGCTCGTTGCACGCGCCTGCCGCGTGATCAACATCAAGGTCGGGCGCGTCGGCGGCCATAGCGCTTCGCGGGCCATTCATGACGTCTGCGCGGCTTTCGATGTGCCTGTGTGGTGCGGCGGCATGCTGGAAGCAGGCATCGGGCGGGCGCACAATATCCATCTCTCGACGCTCGCAAATTTCACCAAGCCGGGGGATACTTCATCCGCCAGCCGCTACTTCCCGCGCGACATCGTCAATGAGCCGCTTGAAGCCGAGAATGGCCGCATGGCCGTTCCGAAAAACGGTCCGGGTATCGGTGTGACGCTCGACCGCGCCTTCCTCGATACGGTGACGAACCATCGCGAGGAGTTTGCCGCATGAGCGAAATCGTCATCCGCGAACTCGCATCGCTCGCCGAAATGAAGGATTCGGAGACCGTGCAGCGCCTTGTCTGGGGCGACGACGATCCGGTCGATGCCTCCGATCTGTTGCTCGCCATCCAGCATGAGGGCGGGCTTGTCGCTGGCGCCTTCGACGGTGAGAAGATGCTGGGTTTCATCTTCGGTTTCCCGAGTGCGACGCCGGGCATTCAGCATTCTCATCGTCTGGCGGTTCTGCCGGAAGCGCGGGGCCTGAAGCTTGGCGCGCGCATGAAGTGGTTCCAGCGCGACTGGTGCCTTGCGCGCGGTGTGACGCTCGTGCGCTGGACCTATGATCCCATTCGCGCGGTCAATGCCGGGTTGAATATTGCAAGCCTTGGCGCCACATCCGGCACCTATCATATCGACTATTACGGTCCGATGGTCGGCATCAATGCGGGCCTTCCGTCCGATCGTATCGTGGCCGACTGGCAGTTGGACAATCCCCGTGTTGAGGCCCGTTCCCAAGGGCAGAAGCCGGAGTTTCCTGCCGATATTCGTCGCGTGGAATTCCCCGGTGATATCGATCAGCTGCTTGCGACAGATCCGGCGGCTGCCATGGCGGCGCGACTGTCGCTGCGGGAGACGTTGCGTTCGGCCTTTGCTGAGGGACAGCGCATAGTCGGCTTCGATCCCAAAACACCAGCCTATCTGCTGCGCTGAAGCCTTGCTTCACGACCGCACAATGCTTTTCGTAATCTCAAAAGCCCGCATCCGAGCATCGGTTGCGGGCTGACTTTTTTCCGCAAAGCGCTACCTATTGCAGGGAGCGGGCATTCCCCACGCTTGCGACGGTTTTTGAAAGGCAGAGCAAGCGAGCACGTGTATGGTGTCCTCGACGGTTAGCAGGCGGCGAAAGGAAAAGCGCATTGGCTCAGCATCGCGTAGTGATTGTCGGCGGCGGTTTTGCGGGGTTGCAGCTGGCGAAAGACCTGCAAAGTCCGGATATATCGATCACGATGATCGATCGCAGAAACCATCATCTCTTTCAGCCATTGCTCTATCAGGTTGCGACGACTGTGCTTGCCACATCGGAAATCGCATGGCCGATCCGTTCCGTTTTCCGCAATCGCCAGGAGGTTTCCACGCTGCTGGCTGAAGTGACCGGCGTGGATACCGAGACGCGCAAGGTCCATCTTCGGGATGGGCCCAGCATCGACTACGACACGCTCGTGCTCGCGACCGGTGCGCGGCACGCCTATTTCGGACACGACGAGTGGGAGCCCTATGCGCCGGGTCTGAAGACGCTGGAAGATGCGACGACCATTCGCCGCCGTCTCCTGCTGGCTTTCGAACAGGCCGAGCTGGAAACCGATCCCGAGCTTCGCAAGGCGTTGCTGACATTCAGCATTATCGGCGCGGGGCCGACCGGCGTGGAACTGGCGGGGATCATTGCCGAACTGGCCCACCGCACGCTGGTCAAGGAATTCCGCACTATCGATACATCCACAGCGCGCATTATTCTCATCGAAGCGGGGCCGCGCATTCTGCCGGTTTTCCCGCCATCGCTTTCGGACTATGCGGAGAAGTCGCTGACGAAAATGGGCGTCGAGGTCAGAACCGGAACGCCCGTCACGGCCTGCGATGCCAGGGGCATTTCCATCGGTGACGAACAGGTCGCGAGCCGCACGGTAATCTGGGCGGCGGGCGTGCAGGCATCGAAAGCCGCCGAATGGGTGGGCGCCGAACAGGATCGCGCCGGGCGCGCCGTGGTCGAGCCGGACCTGACGGTGAAAGGTCATCCCGAAATCTTCATCGTTGGAGATACGGCTCTCGTTAAAACCGCTGATGGCAAGCCGGTTCCGGGCATTGCACCTGCCGCCAAGCAGCAGGGCAAATATGTGGCGAAGGTGATCAAGGCGCGCTTTGCCAATCGTACGGCGCCCGGTCCCTTCCGTTACAGGCATCTTGGCAATCTGGCCACCATTGGCCCAAGTGCAGCGGTGATCGATTTCGGCTCGCTGCGGCTCAAGGGCTGGATCGCCTGGTGGATATGGGGGCTTGCCCATATCTATTTTCTCATCGGCACGCGCAGCCGTCTGGCGGTGGCGCTCAGCTGGCTCTGGGTGTTTATTTCCGGGCAGCATTCGGCACGTCTGATTACGCAGAAAGAAACGCTGAAAGATGAAGCGTGAGCTGGAATGCCGCGGCATGTTCACGCCAACGCGATAGTGAATTCCGTTCGCGCAAGTCCATGATAAGCTGCCTCATTCTTAATGAGGAGATATGAGAATGCGCTTGATGATGGGAATGCTGCTGGCGGGTGTCAGCATTTTGGGTGGGGCAAGTTTCGCGCAAGCCGAGGAAAGTGTGGAAGTTCTCCATTACTGGACTTCGGGCGGCGAGGCGGCAGCGCTCAATCTCCTGAAGGAAAATCTTCAGAAACAGGGTATCGGCTGGGTCGATATGCCGGTTGCCGGTGGTGCGGGTGAGGCCGCAATGACGACCTTGCGCGCCCGCGTGACGGCGGGCAATCCGCCTGCCGCCGTGCAGATGCAGGGTTTCGACATTCTGGATTGGGCAGAGCAGGGTGTGCTCGGCAATCTGGATGAAGTTGCCGACAAGGAAGGCTGGGACAAGGTTATCCCGCCTGCCATCCAGCACTTCTCGAAATATGACGGCCATTGGATCGCCGCACCGGTCAATGTGCACTCCACCAACTGGGCCTGGTACAACAAGGCTGCGCTCGACAAGGCGGGCGGAAAAGTGCCGCAGAACTGGGATGAACTTGTCGCGCTGCTCGACAAGTTCAAGGAGCAGGGGATCACGCCGATTGCCCATGGCGGCCAGCCCTGGCAGGAAGCGCTTATCTTCACCAGTGTCGTGATGTCGTTCGGGCCGGATTTCTACAAGAAGGCGCTGATCGATCTCGATCCGGAAGCCTTGAAGAGCGATACGATGAAGCAGGTCTTCGAGCGGATGACGAAGCTGCGCACTTATGTGGATGACAATTTCTCGGGACGCGACTGGAATCTCGCCTCGGCCATGGTCATTGATGACAAGGCGGGCGTGCAGTTCATGGGCGATTGGGCCAAGGGCGAATTCACCAGGGCCGGGAAGAAGCCGGGTGCGGATTTCGTTTGCGGTCGTTTCCCCGGAACGGAAGGTTCCGTGGCCTTCAACGCCGATCAGTTCGCCGTCTTTGAAGTGGGTAAAGACAAGCGCAAGGCGCAGCTTGCACTCGCAACCGCTGTGGAAGACGTCAACTTCCAGTCGGCCTTCAATGTGGTGAAGGGCTCGGCGCCAGCGCGTACCGATGTGCCGACCACGGCATTCGATGAATGCGGACAGAAGGCGATCAAGGATCTGGCCGCGGCCGACAAGAGCGGATCGCTGCTTGGTTCCTTCTCGCAGTCGCACGCACAGCCGACCGCGATCAAGAATGCGATGTTCGATGTCATCACCCGCCAGTTCAACGGTCAGCTGACGGCGGATCAGGCTGTGGAAGAACTGAGCGCCGCCATCGACGTGGCGAAGTAAAAAAAGCCTCCCCCGAACACTCGGGGGAGGCTTTTCGTCAGAGCAGTATTTATGCCAGATCGAAACGGTCGGCGTTCATCACCTTGGTCCAGGCGGCAACGAAGTCCTTTACGAACTTCTCCTTGCTGTCGTCCTGGGCGTAGACTTCCGCATAGGCGCGAAGGATCGAATTCGAACCGAAAACGAGATCGACGCGTGTTGCGGTGAACTTCGGCGTGCCGGTCTTGCGGTCGCGGATTTCGTAGAGGCCTTCGCCCGTCGGAACCCACGTGTAGCGCATGTCGGTCAGCGTGACGAAGAAGTCTGTCGTCAAAGCGCCGACCTTGTCCGTGAAGACGCCATGCGACGTGCCACCATGGTTGGTGCCAATGGCGCGCATGCCGCCGACAAGGGCCGTCATTTCAGGGGCGGTGAGGCCCATGAGCTGTGCCCGGTCGAGGAGCAGTTCCTCGGCGCTGACCACATAGTCCTTCTTCTGCCAGTTGCGGAAACCGTCTGCCAGCGGTTCAAGCGGAGCGAAGCTTTCGGCATCGGTCTGCTCGGCTGTTGCATCGCCACGTCCCGGTGCGAAAGGCACTTCAATGTCGAAACCGGCGGCCTTGGCGGCCTGTTCCACACCGTAATTGCCAGCCAGCACGATCACATCGGCCAGGCTTGCGCCAGACGCCGCTGCTATCGGTTCCAGAACCTGGAGAACACGGGCCAGACGTTCCGGCTCGTTGCCTTCCCAATTCTTCTGGGGAGCCAGACGGATACGAGCGCCGTTTGCGCCGCCACGGAAATCCGAACCGCGATAGGTGCGGGCGCTGTCCCAGGCGGTGGAAACCAGATCGGAAACGGAAAGACCGGAAACGGCGATCTTGGCCTTGAGGTCCTTCACGTCGTAATCGGTGCGACCAGCCGGAACCGGGTCCTGCCAGATCAGGTCCTCGGTCGGCGCGTCAGGGCCGATGTAACGGGTTTTCGGACCCATGTCGCGATGGGTCAGCTTGAACCATGCACGGGCAAATGCATCCGAGAATGCGTCGAAATCGTTCATGAAACGCTCGGAAATCGCGCGGTAGATCGGGTCCACCTTCAGCGCCATATCCGCATCGGTCATCATCGGGCTCAGGCGGATCGATGGGTCTTCGACGTCAACCGGCTTGTCCTGCTCGGCGATTGAAATGGGCGCCCATTGCGACGCGCCTGCCGGGCTTTTCACCAGATGCCAGTCGTGCTTGAACAGCATTTGGAAGAAGCCGTTGTCCCACTTGGTCGGTTCCGTGGTCCACGCGCCTTCAATGCCCGAAACCACGGTGTCGCGACCGATGCCGCGGCCTTTGGTGTTCATCCAGCCCAGCCCCTGATATTCAGGGCCTGCATCTTCCGGATCAGGGCTGAGGTTGGCCGGATCGCCATTGCCATGGCTCTTGCCGATGGTGTGGCCACCGGCGGTCAGCGCTACAGTTTCCTCGTCGTTCATCCCCATGCGGGCGAAGGTTTCGCGCATCTGCGCCGCCGTTGCCAGCGGGTCGGACTTGCCGTTGACGCCCTCCGGGTTGACGTAGATGAGGCCCATCTGGACAGCTGCCAGCGGATTTTCCAGCGTGTTGGGCTTGGTCACGTCACCGTAACGGCCGTCGCTTGGCGCCAGCCATTCCTTTTCATTGCCCCAATAGGTGTCCTTTTCCGGTGCCCAGATATCTTCGCGACCGAAGGCGAAGCCGAAGGTCTTGAGACCAGCGACATCGTAGGCAATCGTACCGGCGAGCGCGATCAGGTCGGCCCAGGAAATCCGGTTGCCGTACTTCTTCTTGATCGGCCACAGCAGACGGCGACCCTTGTCGGTATTGACGTTATCCGGCCAGGAATTGAGTGGAGCAAAACGCTGGTTGCCGGTGTTGGCGCCGCCGCGACCGTCGGAGGTGCGGTAGGAACCGGCGGCGTGCCATGTCACGCGCGCCATCATGCCGACATAGCTGCCCCAGTCGGCAGGCCACCACTCCTGACTATCCGTCATGAGCGCGCGCAGATCGGCCTTGAGGGCTTCCACGTCAAGCTTCTTCAGCTCTTCTTTATAGTTGAAGTCCTTGCCCAGCGGATTGGTCTTGGTGTCATGCTGGTGCAGAATGTCGAGGTTCAGCGCGTTGGGCCACCATTCCATCACGGAATTGCCAAGCGCGGTATTGCCGCCATGCATGACCGGACATTTTCCGGCCGATTTCGTCTTAACGTCCATGATTGCTCTCCGATGGCTTTCCCAAAGATGGCTTTCGCTAAATTGAACGAGCGGTTGACACTGGCACTCCAAAGCGACCGCATATGAATGTGGTCACTCCGCAACCAACAGTCAGTAAAGGCAGCCTAACCAATGCTTCCGATAAATTCCAATTGTATATTCTAAAGGCTGCGATATGCTAAGCTTATGATTGGCCTTTCCATGAAACACCTCCGCTACTTCGATTCACTGGCGCGATTGAGCCATTTTGGGCGCGCGGCGGCGGCCTGTTCCATCTCCCAGCCGGCCCTGTCCTTGCAGATCAAGGAACTGGAAGATTTGATCGGCGCGCCTCTGGTGGAACGCGGCGGCAGGCAAATCCGCCTGACCGGGCTCGGCGAGGAATTCGCGGAAAGGGTGCGCGGCATTTTGCGCTCGGTTGACGAGCTGGAAGAGTTGGCGCGGGCGGCGCATGGTCCGTTTACCGGTCGTCTGCGTCTGGGCGTGATCCCGACTGTTGCGCCTTATCTTCTGCCGGAAGTCATCAAGACGCTGACTCAGCGTTATCCGGGGCTGGAACCACGCCCGCGTGAGGCGATTACCCAGAGATTGATCGACGATCTGCTGGAGGCGAGGCTGGACGCGGCGATTGTCGCTCTGCCGATTTCCGAACCTGCCTTGCAGGAAGTGCCGCTGTTTGATGAGGAGTTCGTGCTGATGCGCCCGCTTGAAGATGCGGGCAAGCCGGTTCCAAGTGCGGAAAAACTGCACGAAATGCGGTTGCTTCTTCTGGAAGAAGGGCATTGTTTTCGCGATCAGGCGCTGTCCTTCTGCAATATTACGAATGCGCCACCGCGCGAATTGATGGAGGGTAGTTCGCTTTCCACTCTCGTGCAGATGGTGGGTGCTGGCATCGGCATTACGCTTGTGCCGGAGATGGCGGTCTATACGGAAACGCTTGCCGCGAATGTCTGCATGTTCCGGCTGGCCGAGCCGCGCCCGTCGCGAACCATCGGTCTGGTCTGGCGCAAGAGCAATCCGCTGTCGTCTCAACTCAAGCAAATTGCCGAGATCGTGCGGGAAGTGGGGCTGCGCAATCAGGATCGGATGCAAACGCTGCTGAGCAATTGAACCCAGCCAGTATCGATTTGGCAAAAAAGCTTCATCAGTCGTCCAAAACTTCACCGACAATCTTGCCAGCCACCGATGTGCAGCGGAGATAGGCCCTGTTCATGGAGACGCCGGGCAGGGGTTTTTCAAGGGCGTCGCGGGCATGAAAGCCATTTGCGTTGTTCATTATAAGCAACCTGCGATTTTCCTGCGGGATGGAATAGCGAAATTTGTTTTCTGATATGGCTTTCACTATGTCGGCGACAATATCGTGGGATTGGGTATGCTCCTCGCCTACCTTCCCGTCAAACTGGCCGCTCATATAAGTTGTAATCGAGCCGTTTTGGGCATGGTTGAAAATGGTCGCCTTGACCCGCTGCTCTATGATCATCACGTCATTCCGCCCATCTTCGTAGACGGCAGGATTGAGTTTGAAATAATATTCCGTCGATAAGCCAACCTTGTTCACAAGCTCGAAGATACCGTCGATTTTACATGTCGGCACCCAGTGAAAGCAGCCGCGTTCTTCAAAGTTAATGGCGATGTTATAAAGCGCTATATAGTGGGGAACGGCTACGCTCTTCCCTGTGACAGAGCTGTCAGAGTGAAACTCCAACCGGTTTAACGGAACCAGATCCTGCAAGCCAACGCGCTCCAGTTTTAGACGGCTATCCGCGGAGGTTGTAAAGACTGAGAACGGGGTGTGGTTTTTCCCGTCATAAAGGGTCGGCATCAGCGCCTGAACCAGCGAGATACCTAACAGCGCTCCAGCAGTGGCGTCTAATGTGGCATCTTCAAAGATGGTTGGAATATCGACTGCGACGATCCCGATTTCGGGACTGTCCAACTGAAATTGCAGGTCTGTGACCAAATCGGCGAAGGCGTATGCAGCCTGACTTGCGAGATCCGCTGTCAGCTCTTTGTCACGCAAGTCTGCGAGCGAGAGCATGATGCCGTTCTTCGTCAGATACTGATCGCAGAAATTATGTGCTGCTTCTGGAGCAAGCGAAAAGATAACCGGTGTTTCAAAGTGCTGCGTCATAAAAGTCATCCTTCCAATTAAAAAATTAGGGGGTGAATTACCCCCTAATCTCCATCCAGAGTTTAGTATTGAGCTTAAGCAGAATTTTAATTACTTCTTCTTTTCAAATCCTGGGCAACCATTAGAATTATTGCCGGGGCTGATGGATGCAGAAAGACCCTTTAATACATCTTCAAAGGCGATTGCAGCTGTGCTCACAGGTTTGCTTGTAGTATGCATTTTGCTTCTCCCAATTTTTGAAATGTGCCTTAATATGAAGGCAGCTTATTATTGAGGTATTTTATAATTTTACGAAACAGCAAAGGGTCGCTGGCAATTTAATATTAGCGATCGCTTGTATGGGATTTATTTTTGGGTGCTACTTCAAGTTACGAGCGTCCATTGCGGACACTGCACGGGGTAGGCCAGCTTGGGCGCTTTATTCCTACAAATCCAACAAACAATATGTGCCAGCTCCGGCTATCAAAAATTCAGTGAAAACTTTGCACCCAAAGTGTGTTGCGTTGACTTGGCCCCAAGCTGAGCCTGATAGTTCACATTGAAGTTTGATTGTCTGGAGACGGGAATTTCCAGACCGGCCTCAAGGATCGCGGCATCCTTTGCAATTGGCGCGCCGGTGATCGAAAACGCTTCGCCGCCGTCGAAGGAATGCCTTGCATTGCCATTGATGCCATTTGAGGCTTTTCGGTATCCAATGCCTGCGGTGACATTGGCAGTTGTTGCGGTAGTGATTTGTATTGCGGACTTGGCTCTCAGTCCCACTGTGCCAAAGGTGGCGTTCGTGTTCGAGCTATAGCCGTGCAGTGCCGCTTCTCCGCCGGTTTCATCGTAACCATTCATATGATGGTTGATGTAAGCGAGGTTGGCATAGGGTTCGAACATCATATGTCTGGTGTCGATTTTATAGGCAAGTTCTCCGAATATCTGGAATGTGCGTGCACTGCCATCACCTGTCAAAGTCTCTGGCCCCAACCCCACAAAACCCACGTTACGATCAGTGTCGATCTGGTGCCATGAATTCGCAATGCCTGCGCGCAATGCAATATGGTCCCACTGTCTGGCTGCATATGCTCCGACATGAAAACTATCGACTGAGGTCGAAGACTGTCTGTTATCGGCCTTTATGGATGTGATGCCGTAACCCGCAAGAGCACCCACAAGCCAGTCACTCTCCAGCTTTGTATCGGCCCCGACGACAAAGCCGCCTGCAGAATGCCTTACATCGGCATAATTGCCATTGCCGTCGATTTTGTTCCAGCCGCCATAAGCCGCTGCCCATCCACTCCACTTGCTATCCAGCGGTGCTTCTGTGCCATCCTTCGGCATGGCAATGCCGCCAAGCGCCGCGCGCATACGATTATTGGCGATATCGCGGATATACGCAGAATCCTCGATCAAGGCCGAGGCAATGGAGCCGTATATTTCGCCCGACAGATTATCGAGCGCATAACCGATGGCCGTCTTGTTGTTTGGGAGGCCGGAAACCGCGCCGTAGATCGCATGATCGCTTCCAAGTGCCTCCACAGCGGTGGCGACGGCCACTTGATTGCGCGTCGTTCCCATGTCGGCGAAACGAATGTCATTGCGGTTGAGCTCGAGACTGACGGTGCCTTTGCCATAGTCATAAAGCAATGTCGGATTCAAAAAAGCGAACTCGGATGTCACTGTGCTGAACGCGCCCGTCAGTGCGCCGTCGGCCTTCAGGATTGTATAGACAGAATGCAGCGCATATTCGCCTGAATAACCGATATGCGCTACAGCCGCTCCATTGATGGTCACGTTACCGGTCACATTCATCACGTCGCTGTCGGGACCGGAGGGATCGACTTCGACATTGTAAATGGAACCCTGTTCCAACACGAGATTGCCATTTACGGTCAGTGTGCCGATGGAATTACCTGGTGCTAGGATAGCCTGGTCCGAAACAGTGATCGTGGAGTTGGCCCCACTGCCAATGGTCCCCACGCCGGAAAGCTTTGCACCACTTGCGATCAGCATGTCGCCACCGATGGAGCCGCGTCCTTTGTTTGTGCCGGTGTCGAGTTCACCACCGGCAACTATCAACAGGCCGGAAAATGCGGAACTGTCTCCCGCGACAGTAAGCTTGCCTGCGCCGTTCTTGATCAAATGGCCATTGCCGGAGATCTGCCCGTAATAATCACCATCTTCAGGCTGATCGAAGATCAGGGTGCCGTCTGTCTGGATGGCAGCATTGCCGCGCAGATTTGAAGCGATGGTCTCCACTAACCCATTCTGGATGTTCCAGTTTGCCGATGAGATGCCACCAAGTGTCAACGCACCATTGCCTGTTTTGGTGAGCGTGCCGCTGCCATTGATCTGGCCATTCCAGCGAACCTGATAACCATCGTCGATAGCGAGGGTGCCCTCAGTCGCAACATTGACATTCCGGTTGGAAGTCATTGAAGCACCGATATCCAATTCACCGCCTGCAAATGTCAGCCAGCCGCTTGCGTCGCCGAGATTATTATCTGCCGTGATGATCAATTTGCCGCCGCGCAGAAGCGTCCCGCCCGCGTAGCTGTTGGCGGCTCCAAGCGACAAGGAACCTGCGCCGTCCTTCGCCAGTGTACCCGCGCCGTCGATTGCTCCTGTCCAGGTCACTTGGGCATTGTGGGCGACTGATAGTGCGCCAATGCTTGCGACTGTAATCGTCCGACCACCAGTCATGTCGGCAATCATGTTCAGATTGCCCCCATCGAGGGTCAGTGCGCCTGCGCCGAGATTGCCTTCGTCAGTAATCTGGATCGCACCGTTGTAAATGGTCGTGCCGCCGGTATAGGTGTTGTTCCCCGTCAGCACCAATGTGCCTGCTTCGGTCTTCGCCAACCCGCCATTGCCTGTGATCTGCGCATTGATTGTCGCGACATCTGCAAGAACCCGGACTTCCGCCAGCCCGTTTGGAAGATTGCCATCCAGAACCAAAGCGCCGCTGCCGGCATCGAGACTAAAACCTTCATCCACGAATTGCAGGCTGTTGAACGCGATCTGGTCGTCAATGGTAATGGAATGGGTGGTTCCAGCCGAAGGTTCCTTGAATACCGCATGATTGCCGCCCCAGACGACAGGGACATTGCCGCCATCATTCAGCCAGTTCATTGATGATGCGGTCCATGAAGAAGACCCTGCCCAGGTTTGGAGCTGGTTTGTTGAACCAATTGTTCCAACCACAAAGTCTACGTAATCTTGGCCATAAACCAGTTGGTGCGGGTCAGTCAGTCCGGTTACATTGACCGTGAAATTCGACCGCTGGAAGTTGCCCCCATAGTCGAACAAGCGATAGTAGCCGATCGGCAAAAGCCCAAGCGGGTCGAGGGAGGAAATATTCAGCTGGTTGGAGCCGTTGAAGTTCACATCGCCATCTACCGTAAGGCGTTGTGTGGGGGCGGTGCCATTGTTCTGTGCAATGTAAAAATTGATTGCGGAATCGGTAAGCGTCAGGTCGCCTCTTATATTCAAGCTCGTCGAACGGTTATCAAGCGAGCTGTTATTGAGAACGAGGTTGTTAACCGTCCCGCGACCGGACATTGTGGCCCCGGCGAGGCTCATTGTTCCGGATTGCAAAGTGGCATTGTTTAATGAAACGGAACCACCCTTTACAACCGTGTCTCCGGTATATTGCTGGTTCACAGTGAAATCAGTTTGGCCACCCGAACTCTGATCGATCGTGACGCTGCCATCACCTGAAATAACCGTATTGATCGTGCGCACATCAAGTGTGGTGCTCTCCAGTATCAGCTTTGCGCCCTGTTGGATGTCGACATTGCCCCCCAACTTGAAGCGAGGTGAAAATGTCAGGGTTCCTTCCTTGACCTGTGTCTCATATGTCCCCTGCGCAGGCTCGCTATCAAAAAGAAGACTGCCCACACCACTTTTGATCAGCTTGGTGTCGATCGCTGCAAACAGGTTACTGGCGACAGTAGCAGTGGTCGGGACGTCAAAATCTATCGTGGTGCTATATAAGGCAAGAGGCGCACTCCATGTCGAGAAAGCTTCCGCCTTAATGTTTGCCGAATATATAAAAGTACGATTGGGCGTTGGCGAAGCAACAAAATCGCCATTGATTGTTAACTCGCCCAGCGGAGAACCAATAATTGCTATATTAGAAAATCGCTTCGTGTTGCTAATGTCAAGATTATAATCTCTTGTATGCAACGTTACGTCTGTAAGTTGGAATAGAGTTAAATGGCTCTCTTGTGCCGAAACGTTATAATTAGTATTATTGAACACAATTAAATATTCGTTTACAAAAGAATCCTCTCCTGTGATATAAACCGTTCCGTTAATGCGACCGTTATTAGTAAATCCGACGTTACTTCCGGCTATTATAACGTCGCCAATGATACGCCCGTAATTGGTAAAATCATAAGAATTCGAGTCGATCTGAACGGCAGTTTGAGAAAGGTAGTCTCCAATCACGCCGAGAGGTCGGTTGATAAAGCTCCCGTTATTCGATCCAGAGCGAATGACGACATCGAGTCCCGACCAGGAAGCACTGATCATCGGATCGCCGCCGCGAATAGTTCCCTCATTGTTGAACGTTCCCGAGCCATACAGCTCAAGACCAGCACCGTTCAGGGCTCCGGGGTACCCCTGTCCGGCATCGCCACCAATGATCGTGCCTTTATTGGTAGCCGTCCCGTTCAGGTTCATCAACAAACCCGCAGCGCCATTTCCTCCGGCAAGATTCGATCGTAAGGAAATTCCACCTCTTCCGCCGGTTATCTTCCCGTAGTTGACAAAACTATCATCGACGCGGTCAAAGTAATAGAACAGACCCGCGCCGCCGTCGCCGCCCCTAACGCCTGTTCCGCCAGCCCCGCCTGTAATAGTGGCGTCAGAATTGATAGTCACGGCAATGGGGACAGTGTCACGATCAACGATGAGTGCCAATCCAACGCCGCCACCGCCTCCGCCGCCTGCGAGCTCGGGGTCAATATCAATGCCGTTCCAATATGCATCTCCCCCGTTCGAGCCGTTAAATGGAGTGGGTCCTGAGATCGTCGCGTAGGTCGAAATGATCTCATAGTGGCCATTGCCGCCACCGCCACCGCCCCCACTGCTATTGGGTAAGGCAAGGGGGGTGCCAGCATTATTCAGCCCGGAAGCAGAACTGCCTCCGTTGCCGCCATAGTTGCCTATGAGAGATGTGTCGGTCGATAAAAGGAGGCCGCCCCCGCCCCCGCCTGCTCCGCCAATCGGCGCTGCGGTGCCATAATTGTTTATTGCTGTCAGGGAGCGTGTAACTGGATCAACCACACCACCGGCGTTTCCGTTTTTGCCTGCTGCTTCCAGATCAAGTCCCGTGATTTGAGCGGCATCGCCACCATATCCACCCAAAAGGACATAAATGTCGCAGCATCCGTTTGTAATAACGACGCCGCTGCCGCTACCGCCTCCACCCGAAGCAAAGCCGCCCCTTCCGATCCCGGTCGTGGTATAACCGGCGGGTGTTGAGCCAAAACCGCCATTTCCACCGCCTTGTGTTATCATCTGGGCAGATGCTGTGGTGAGCGTCAATCCGCTGGCAACCGCGACGCTTGCCAATCGCAGTGCGCTTCGCATGGGCAATAGGGCGGTTCCATTCAGGAGGCGATTGTTGAAGCGATTTTTGTCCAATGATCGAGGAGTCGTGAAAAAAACGGACGCCGCCGAATGAATACTGTTGTCCAAAATACGTGCCCCGCCCCATAAATGAGGCGGTAGTTTATTGAGATGCCTAAACCTCTTCAATACGGCAAATGCCGTATATTTGTAGATAATACATGGGTATCGCCCTTCATTGACAATACCTTAGCGGGAATGACGCGGCGCTTCATCGTGACCTTTCCATGCCTCGTATTTAATCGCGAAATTTTGACGTTTACGGAAACGTCAAACTGCGCTAGTTTCGAGTCCGAACTGGTCTCCCGCGACCTCATTTTGGTTGAGGCTGGCCAGAATGCTGCAAAAATGGCAAGTTTTCGAGTGAGGACGTCTGTTTTTGTTGCAACATGCAGGCTGTCACAGTGTTTTTGCTCATAAAGCACACAGCAGGTGTGAAACGCGGTCTGGAGCCGGTATCCGTCTTTCGCGGGGCTGGCTCAGGTGATGAATTTGGAGGATTTTGATGCCGAGCTATCGCGCGCCCGTTGAAGATACGAATTTCGTGCTCAACGACGTTCTGAACTATCAGCGTTACAACAATCTGCCGGGCTTTGCCGACGCGTCGCCCGACGTGGTCGAGGCAATCCTGTCGGAAGGTGCGAAGCTCGCTGAGGGCACCCTGTTTCCGGTCAATCATAGTGGCGACCGCGAAGGCTGCAAGCGCGCCTCCGATGGCAGCGTCACCACGCCGAAGGGTTTTAAGGAAGCCTTCGATCTTTACCGCGAAGGTGGCTGGCTCGGTCTTGCCGTGCCGGAGCAATATGGCGGGCAGGGCCTGCCCTACCTGCTGCACACGGCGGTCGGCGAATATATGTCGTCGGCCAATATGGCGCTCACCATGTATCCAGGTCTGACGCAGGGCGCGATTGCCGCGATCCTCGCCCATGGCACCGATGAGCAGAAGGATACCTATCTGCCGAAGATGGTGGAAGGCACCTGGACCGGCACCATGAACCTGACCGAGCCGCATTGCGGCACGGATTTGGGCCTGTTGCGCACCAGTGCTGCGCCGCAGGGCGATGGCTCCTACAAGATTTCCGGCCAGAAGATTTTCATCTCTGCTGGCGAACATGACATGTCGGAAAACATCATCCATCTGGTGCTGGCCCGTATCGACGGCGCACCGGAAGGCGTGAAGGGCATTTCGCTGTTCATCGTGCCGAAGTTCATTCTCGATGAAAACGGCAATCCGGGTGCGCGCAATGGCGTTTCCTGTGGGTCCATCGAAGAGAAGATGGGCATTCACGGCAATGCCACCTGCGTCATGAATTATGACGAGGCGACCGGCTATCTGATTGGCGAGGCGCATAAGGGTCTGCGCGCCATGTTCACCATGATGAACGAAGCGCGTCTGGGCGTGGCCTTGCAGGGGCTTTCGATTGCCGAAACCGCCTATCAGAATGCCGCCATCTATGCCCGCGAGCGTATTCAGGGTCGGGCCCTTTCGGGCGCGAAAGAGCCGGAAAAGAAGGCCGATCCGATCATCGTGCATCCGGATATCCGTCGCAACCTGATGACGATCCGCGCTTTCAACGAAGCAGGCCGTGCGCTCATCCTGTGGACGGCGCTCAATTCCGATATTGCGCATCGTTCCGGCGACGAGGCCGAGCGTCAGGCCGCCGATGATTTGGTTGGTTTGCTGACGCCGGTGCTGAAAGGTGTTCTGACCGACAAGGGTTTTGAACATGCCGTCATGGCGCAGCAGGTGTTCGGCGGTCACGGCTATATCGAAGAACATGGCATGAGCCAGTATGTGCGCGATGCGCGTATCGCGATGATCTATGAAGGTGCCAACGGCATTCAGGCGCTTGATCTGGTGGGTCGCAAGCTGGCGCTGAACGGCGGGCGTGCGGTCACGACCTTCTTCAAGGAAGCGGGCGAGTTCTGCGAAGCCAATCGCCACAATGAGAAGCTGTCCTTCTTCACCAAGCATCTGAAGAAGGGTCTGAACGACCTTCAGTCCGCCACCATGTGGCTGATGCAGAACGCCATGGCGAAGCCCGACAATGCCGGTGCCGCATCCAATGACTATATGCATCTGTTCGGTCTGGTTGCGCTGGGTCTGATGTGGGGCCGCATGGCCAAGGTCGCGGAAGAAAAACTGGCGGCTGGCGAAGGCAACAAGGCTTACCTTGAAGCCAAGCTTGTCACTGCCCGGTACTATTTCGAGCGTATCATGCCGGAAAGTGCCGCCCATCTGGCGCGCATCCAGTCGGGTGCGGATAGCATGATGGCGCTGCCTGCGGATGCGTTCTGATTTTCTGCCGATATTTTAAAGGTTAGGCCGGGTTCTTCGGACCCGGCGGGAAGGAGAAAAAATGGCTGAGGCTTATATTTACGATCACGTCCGGACGCCGCGCGGGCGCGGCAAGAAGGACGGGTCCTTGCATGAAGTGCCTGCCGTGCGTCTGGGCGCGAAGGTTCTGGAATCCCTGCGCGATCGCAACGGCATCGATACCGCAAAGGTCGATGACATTATTTTCGGCTGTGTCGATCCAGTTGGCGAAGCGGGCGCGGTCATTCCGCGCTCCGCCGCTTTCGAAGCCGGCTACGACTTCAAGGCCCCCGGCATCCAGATTTCGCGCTTCTGCGCTTCCGGACTCGATGCGATCAACCTCGCTGCCGCGAAGGTCGCGTTCGGTTCTGACGAGCTGGTGATTGCGGGCGGTGTGGAAAGCATGTCGCGCGTCGGCATGGGCATGTCGGGTGGCGCATGGTACATGGACCCATCGGTCGGCTTTCCCGGCTATTTCATGCCGCAGGGCGTTTCCGCCGATCTGATCGCCACCAAATACGGTTTCAGCCGCGATGATGTGGATGCCTATGCTGTCGAAAGCCAGAAGCGCGCCGCCAAGTCGTGGGAAAAGGGCTATTTCAAGAATTCGGTCATCTCGATCAAGGATCAGAATGGCCTGACCATTCTCGATCATGACGAGCATATGCGCCCTTCGACCGACATGCAGGCGCTGGGCCAGTTGAACCCGTCTTTCGTGATGCCGGGCGAAATGGGCGGTTTCAATGCCGTTGGCATTCAGGCCCATCCGGAAATCGAAACGGTCAATCACGTGCATCATGCCGGTAATTCGTCGGGTATCGTCGATGGCGCGGCGGGCGTTCTGGTTGGCTCCAAAAAGGCAGGCAAGGCGTTCGACATCAAGCCGCGTGCGCGCATACGCGCTTTCGCCAATATCGGCTCCGAACCGGCGCTTATGCTGACCGGCCCGGTCGATGTGACGGAAAAGCTGCTCAAGCAGGCCAAGCTGAAGATTTCGGATATCGACCTGTTCGAACTCAATGAAGCCTTCGCCGCTGTGGTGCTGCGCTATATGCAGGCTTTCGACATTCCGCACGACAAGATCAACGTCAATGGCGGCGCGATTGCCATGGGCCATCCGCTCGGCGCAACCGGCGCGATGATCCTCGGTACAGTGCTGGATGAGCTGGAACGCCGCGATCTCAACACCGCGCTGGTGACCTTGTGCATCGGCGCTGGCATGGGCACGGCGACGATCATCGAGCGCGTATAAGGGCGAGGGAGGTTTTACGAATGGCTTACACGAATTTCAAAGTTGAGACCGACGCCGACGGCATTGCCCTCGTCACCTGGGACATGCCTGAAAAGTCGATGAATGTTTTCACCGTCGAGGTGATGCAGGAACTGAACGCCATCATCGATGCGGTGGTTGCCGACGATAAGATCAAGGGCGTGGTGATCACGTCCGGCAAGGAAAGCTTCTCTGGCGGTGCCGATCTGACCATGCTGGAAGGCATGTTCAAGGCGTTCCAGAAGCAGAAGGCCAAGGACCCCGAGGGCGCGGTTCAGTCTCTCTTCGACAATGTCGGCAAGATGAGTGGTCTGTTCCGCAAGCTTGAAACCAGCGGCAAGCCGTGGGTGTCGGCCATCAACGGCACCTGCATGGGCGGCGCGTTTGAAATGTCGCTTGCCTGCCATGCGCGGGTTGTGTCGGATGCGCCGGGCGTGAAGCTGGCGCTGCCGGAAGTGAAGGTCGGCCTGTTCCCGGGCGCTGGCGGCACGCAGCGCGTTCCGCGTCTTGCCAACCAGCAGGATGCGCTGCAAATGATGACGACCGGCTCCAGCCTGACGGCGCAGCGCGCCAAGGCGATGGGCCTCGTTACGGAAGTCGCCCCGGCAAAGAAGCTGGTCGAAACCGCCAAGAAGCTCATCAAGGGCGGCCTCAAGCCGGTTCAGCCATGGGATGAAAAGGGCTTCAAGCTACCGGGCGGCGCGATCTATTCGGCTGCCGGCGCGAACCTTTGGCCTGCCGCAACCGCTATTCTGCGCCGCGAAACGTCGGGTAATTATCCAGCGGCGCTGGCCATTCTAAAGTCCGTTTATGAAGGCCTTCTGGTTCCGTTCGATACCGGCCTTAAGATCGAGCAGCGCTATTTCACCGAAATCCTTCAGACGACCGAAGCGGGCATGATGATCCGCTCGCTGTTCGTGTCGTTGCAGGAGCTGAACAAGGGCGCGCGCCGCCCGGCGGATGAAAAGCCGACCAAGCTCAAGAAAATCGGCGTCATCGGCGCTGGTTTCATGGGTGCGGGCATTGCCTATGTGACGGCAAAGGCCGGCATTCCTGTGGTGCTGATCGACCGCGATCAGGAATCCGCCGACAAGGGGAAGGCCCATACCGCCGATCTCGTCACCAAGGAAATGCAGAAGGGCCGCGCCACCGAGGCCGACAAGGAAAAGCTCCTGTCGCTCATCACCGCAACCCCGGATTATGCGCTTCTCGAAGGTGCCGATCTGGTGATCGAAGCCGTGTTCGAGGACCGCGACGTCAAGCGTGTCGCGACCGAAAAAGCCGAGGAAGTGCTGAAATCATCGGCGATCTTCGCGTCCAACACCTCGACCCTGCCGATCAGCGGTCTTGCCAAGGTCTCGAAGCGTCCGAAAAACTTCATCGGCATCCACTTCTTCTCGCCGGTCGATAAGATGATGCTGGTGGAAGTGATCCTCGGCAAGAAAACTTCGGACAAGGCGCTGGCCGTCGCGCTCGATTACGTCCGCGCGATCAAGAAGACGCCGATTGTCGTCAACGACACGCGCGGCTTCTACGTCAATCGCTGCGTGCTGCGCTATATGTCGGAAGCCTACAACATGCTGGTCGAAGGCGTCCCGGCGGCGATGATCGAAAATGCCGCCCGCATGGCCGGTATGCCGGTTGGTCCGCTGGCGCTCAACGACGAAACGGCAATCGATCTGTCGCAGAAGATCCTGAAAGCCACGCTTGCCGATCTGGGCGATAAGGCTGTCGATCCGCGCCATGTCGAACTGGTGGACAGGCTCGTCAACGAGTTCGACCGCAAGGGCCGCAAGAATGGCAAGGGATTCTACGACTACCCGGCCAAACCTGCCAAGAAGCATCTCTGGGCCGGTCTCAAGGATCTCTATCCGCAGCAGAACCCGGACAAGATCGACGTGAAGGAGCTGAAAGAACGCTTCCTCGTCACCATCGCTCTCGAAGCGGCCCGCGTCATGGAAGAAGGCATTGTAACCGATCCGCGCGAAGCGGATGTCGGCTCGATCCTCGCCTTCGGTTTCGCGCCTTATACGGGCGGCACGCTGTCCTATATCGATGGCATGGGCGCGAAGAAATTCGTCAAGCTTGCCAAGGAGTTGCAGAAGAAATACGGCCAGCAGTTCAAGGCGCCGAAGCTGCTTCTCGACATGGCCGAGAATGGCGAAAGCTTCTATCAGCGTTTCAATCCCTACAAGGGCGAAACCAAGAAAGCAGCTTAATCCACAAAGGCTGAAAATTTAGAAAGCGCGGTGTGAAAACACCGCGCTTTCTTGTCATCCCGTTTCGCGATGTTCAGATAAGAAAATTTTCCCTGTCAAATCATGCATCTTGCGCAAAACCCCAATTTTCGGTAGGTTCTGGCACAAGTCGCCACAAGTTGTAGGTTTAAAATCCTAAATAGCTCGTTCCTCGGTCCGAGTTCGTCGTGGGAAGAGACTTGCCTGAATTGACGGATCATAACATGTTTTCTCATGACAGCATCTGGGCGGCGATTGACGCATTGGCCGAGCGCCATTCCTTGAGCGCGTCGGGGCTTGCCCGCCGCGCGGGTCTTGATCCCACGACCTTCAACAAATCGAAGCGTTACGCTGCCGATGGGCGTGCACGCTGGCCCTCGACGGAGTCGTTGGCGAAGGTAATGGAAGCTACCGGTGCGACTTTTGAAGAACTCACACGTCTGATGGGCGGCGGGAATGCGAACCAGGGTTTCGGCGAATATATGCAGGACCCGCAGTCGATCCCGCTTCTCGGCATGGCGGAGGCGGGCGCAGGCGGCTATTTCGACGATGCCGGTTTTCCGGCGGGGCAGGGCTGGGGCATTGTGGAATTTCCGGTGGGCACCAGCGAAGGGGTGTATGCGCTGGAAGTTTCGGGCGACAGCATGTTGCCCCTTTACCGTGACGGCGATACGTTGATTGTCGCGCCCAATGCGCCGGTGCGTCGCGGCGACCGCGTGGTGGTGCGAACCAAGGACGGAGAAGTCATGGCCAAAATCCTTCATCGCCAGACACCACGGACAATCGAATTGCATTCGCTTAACCCCGAGCATTCAAACCGCAGCTTTGAAACCAAGGATGTGGAATGGATCGCCAGAATTCTATGGGCCAGCCAGTAATGGCGCAGTCGCAGACAAGAAGCCATTCGCGGGTCGTTTATGGCAGTCTTGCCGGATTGACCGGCGCGCTGCTGGCCGCGGCTTTCATCGCTCCTTTTTATGGCGCTCTCGATGGGCCTGTGCCAGTGGTCGCGTCGGATAGCGATGCAGCGAAGCCGAATGGCGGTTCGGGCAACGGCATCGTGGTGGAACAGTTCGATTATGACGAGCCGAACAGCAACGTCGCAGCGAAGACACAGACCCCGCCTGCGGACGAACAGCAAAACGCCCAGTCCGGCAATTCCAGCGATGCGGCAAACGGGCTTCAGCGCGAAGCGCCACGCCCGCCGCTGAGCGATCTCGGTCTTGCGGCGACGCCAAAGCCGCCGGAACCCGTCGCGCGGACTGAGGCCAACACCCCGCCGGCGACGCAGGTTGGCGAGAATGAGGATATGCAGCTTTTGCAACGCCCCGTTGCTATTGCTGCCGGGCGGCTTGAAAGTCAGGGTCGCCTGATCGATCTGCAGGGCATTGAGGTACTCCCGGTCGAGCAGACGTGCCAGAACGCAGCCGGGGAAAGCTGGCCTTGCGGCATGCAGGCGCGGACGGCGTTCCGCCAGTGGCTGCGCTCGCGCGCCATCATGTGCCGTCTGCCGCAGAATGATAGCGGTGCCGCGATTGCCACCGGGTGCAAGCTGGGCAATGACGATGCGGCCGAATGGCTGGTGACGAATGGCTGGGCCAAGGCGACGCCGGACGGCGCCTACGCCGATGCGGGCCGCAAGGCGGAAGAGGCGCGTCTTGGCATTTTTGGTGACAAGCCGGATGTTTCCTTGCAGAGCCTTGAGCCTGATACCGGCAATGGCCTGAACGATCTTTCGCCCGCAGTACCGGAAACGCAACCCTCTGCGCCCTCTCCGCAGCAGGGTGAATTCCCGCCAGCGCCGGTGGCGCCAGCACCGGCCAATTAAGCTTGCGCTGTTGCCTTCGGGTTTCTACGTGTCGCTGATTTCAGCGGTACGGTGATCACAATCAGGCACGCGATAACCAGCACGACTCCGAGCCAGCCCATGGCTGGGAGACGCTCTCCCACGATGACCACGGCCAGCAGTGCTGCGACGACGGGCTCGACCAATGTGATCGTCGTTGCCATGCTGACGGGAACACGCGCAAGGCCGATGCCGAAGCAGACATAGCCGAGGAACATCGGCACCGCCGCCATATAGATGCCGACGGCAGCATTGTTCCACGAGGCGAGGAAGGGCGCGCCAGTCATCAGCAGGACAGGCATCAGCAGCAGACCGCCAATGCCGAATGTCGCGCCCATCGCCACGGATGAATGGATGCCGCTCAGGATCAGTCCACGCGCGGTCCAGGAATAGAGCGCATAGGTCAGACCGCCGACCAGTCCAAGACCGATGCCAATCAGCACCGAGCTTTCGGTTTGAATGCCGCTATGCGCCGATCCTTCGGCCACTGATATGAGGATCATGCCGAGCAGTCCGATCATGGCCCCCCACAACCATTGCCGCGACAGGCGGGAACCGTCGAATATATATTCGATCAGGGCGGAAAGCAGGGGCGCGGAACCGAGCGTCACGACAGTTCCGATGGTTACGCCAGCCATCCGCATCGAGGCATAGAAGGCGAGCGGATAGATGGCGACGGCCAGCCCGCCGAGGACGAGGTTGCGCCAGTGCTGGGCCAGTTGCGGCCATGCGCGTCGGATGCCGCGTCCGGCCAGAACTGCCTGCATCAATCCGCCCACACCCATCGCGGCTGCGCCGATTGCGGCTGCCCCCACGTCCGGGGCGAAGGTGGCGGCTGTGCCGGTCGTGCCCCATACGGCGGAGGAAAACAGAATGGCCGCGACGCCAATCGCATAATTGCGCGATGATGTGTTCACAATGCCCCCAACATGTCCGATGCCATTGCCCGCGCTTCCTGAATGCAGGCGCTGTTCCCCTCAAGGCCCGCACGCGACATCGCTCCTTCCAGCAGAAACGACAATTGCCGGGCGAGCGTCACCGCTTTTTCGGGGGCGCCCGGTAGCAGTTCTGCCAGATGCCCCGCCAGCAAGGCTTCAACTTCGCGCTTGTGGTTTTTCACGGCCTGCCGTCCGATATCGCCCGCGGTCAGTTCGGCGGCAGCATTCAGCAGACCGCATCCGCGAAAGCCGTGCTCATAGGCAAATTCGGCATGGTCCTGATAGGCGTCGAAAACCGCGAGAACCTTTTCCAGCGGCGTGGACGCCTGCTGCAAGCGCGCATCGTAAAGGCCCAACCATTCCGCATGGCGCACCTCCAGATACTGGTTCACCAGATCGGCTTTGGACGCAAAATTGTTATAGAGGCTCTTCTTCGCAACGCCCGCTTTTTGAACGATCGCATCGATGCCGGTGCCGCCGATGCCGTGATCGTAAAACAGCACGGCGGCGGCGTTAAGCAGCTTTTCGCGCGCGCTTTCCGTCGAAGCTGGAAATGGTGTCTGAACGGTCTTCATCACAGCAACCCTCACAGTAGGTAGGTCGTTCTACCTACTATGAGGAGCAGAGTCAATTGGAACGAATGTGACAGCGTTTCAAGCACAAAAAAGCCCCGCGCCAGGTGGCTGCGGGGCTTGTTGTTTTGGTTTGGCTGTTGAGCGGCTTAGAGCGGTTCCTGTTTTGACGGAATCGTCGGAACCGCTCTAAGTCTTTGTTTTTACGCATTTCCGCACGCAAAACCGCTTCGCACGTTTGCTGGAAATGCTCTAGACCAGTTCGCCAGCAAGCGCCTTTTTGATCAAGGCGCGGGTTTCGTCGATGCCGTAAAGTGCGACGAACGAGCCGAAGCGGGGTCCGCGTTCCTGTCCGATCAGCACTTCATAGAGCATCTGGAAGAAGGAAACCGACACGCCGGGTCCGCCTTCCGGGCTTTTCTTGGTGTGATCCTGATAGCGCTCGATAGCGCGGGCGACGTCCAGAATGGCGTTCTGGATGTCGTTGCCATCGGTCCCGGCAGGCAGGGTCGCAAGCTTGGCGTCCAGCGCTTCCAATGCGCCGCGCTCCACATCGTCCGGTGCGCGGAACTGCTTAGTCGGCTTGACGAAATCGTTGAAGTAACGGATCGCGTAGCCCACGAGCGCATCGAGCTCCGGATTGTTTTCCGGCGTGACGCCCGGCGCATGGCGCGAGATAAAGCCCCACAGGACCGAGGGGTTTTCCGCATTCGATGCGCTGACGAGATTCAGCATCAGCGCAAAGGTGACCGGCAGGTCAACCTTCGGCGGGTTGCCGTAATGAATGTGCCAGACCGGATTGTTCAGCCGGTCCTTCCATTCCTGACGGTCATAGGCCGAAAGATAGGTGAAATATTCGTCCACCGCCTTCGGGATCACATCGAAATAAAGACGCTTCGCGGTCTTCGGCTTCTGGAAATTGTAAAGCGCGAGGCTTTCGGTCGGGGCATAGGCCAGCCATTCGTCAATCGAAATGCCGTTGCCCTTGGACTTGGAAATCTTCTGGCCGAGCTGGTCGAGGAACAACTCGTAGACGAAATGTTCCGGCGCGCGTCCGCCCAGAATTTCGCAAATGCGGTCGTAAACGCCCGCATTGGTCTGGTGATCCTTGCCGAACATTTCGAAATCGACGCCAAGTGCCGCCCAACGCATGCCGAAATCCGGCTTCCATTGCAGCTTTACATTGCCGCCCTTGACGGAAAGCGTGGTTTCAACGCCGTCTTCATCATTGAAGGTGATCGTGCCAGCCTTGGCATCGACACTCTTCATCGGCACGTAAAGCACGCGACCCGACTTGGGCGAGATCGGCAGGAATGGGCTGTAGGTCGCCTGACGCTCTTCGCCCAGCGTCGGCAGCATGACCTTCATGATGTCGTCATAGCGCTCGACGGCCTTGAGCAGCACCGCATCGAACTTGCCGGACTTGTAATATTCCGTCGCGCTGGCGAATTCATAATCGAAGCCGAAAGTGTCGAGGAAGCGGCAGAGCATGGCATTGTTATGCTCGGCAAAGCTCTTATATTCGCCGCCAAACGGGTTCGGCACGGACGAAAGCGGCATTTGCAGATAAGGCTCAAGAGCGGCCTTGTCCGGTACATTGTCCGGAATCTTGCGCATACCGTCGAGATCGTCGGAGAAGCAGATGAGGCGCGTCTTCACCTTGTCTTCGGTCAGAATACGGAAGGCGTGGCGCACCATCGAGGTGCGGGCCACTTCGCCGAAGGTGCCGATATGCGGCAGGCCCGACGGGCCATAGCCGGTTTCAAAAATCACGGTGTCCGGCAGACCGGTCTTGGCATAGCGTTTGAGGATTTTCCGCGCCTCTTCGAAGGGCCATGCTTTCGCGTCCGCAGCCGCCGCGGTCAGTTCCGGGGTCAGCGTTATTTCGGGCAGACGATGCGAGGTCATGGTTTTGTCCTGATATCCTGTGAAGGGCGTTATTCTTGAAAAACGATGCACGCTTGCGTGCTCATGCTCTATGGCGCGACAACCCGATGTCGTCAACGGCTGGTGCGGAATTTCCTTGCCTAACCGCAAGCAGCTTCCTAACTTTCCGGCAAAGTGTAACCGGAAAAGCTGATTCCGTTGATAGCGCTGGAAATGCTCTCGTGTTGCTGAGGAGTACCCGATGAAGAAAATCTCGCCGCAGGATGCGCTCGTCTACATCATGATCACGACGTCGGCTGCCGATACGTCGATGTCCGATGCCGAACTGGAGTCCATCGGCAATGTGGTGACGCGCCTTCCGGTGTTCCGCGGCTTCGATACGGCGGAATTGCCGCGCCTGGCCAATGCGTGCTATGCGCTGCTGGCCGACGAAGACGGGCTGGAAAAGATCCTCGACCTCGCCCATGACGCACTGCCTGAAAAGCTCTACGACACGGCCTACGCGCTGGCGGTCGAAGTGGCCGCTGCCGATCTGCATGTCGAGCAGGAAGAGCTGGAGTTTCTCCAGATGCTGCGCGACCGCTGGACGCTGGACGAGCTGACCGTCGCCGCCATTGAGCGCAGTGCGCGGGTGCGCTTCCGCAAGCTCTGAACCTGTCATTCAATTCATATAAAACGCCGGCCCGATTATCTCGGACCGGCTTTTTTATTTTGCGAGATAGGCTTACCAGGCAGGCTGAACCGAGCCCTTGAAGGTTTCTTCGATGAAGGTCTTCACTTCCGCGCTGTGATAGGCGCCGACAAGTTCCTTGACCCAATCGGCGTCCTTGTCAGCGGTGCGCACGGCAATGACGTTGAAATAGGGCGCCTTGTCGCCTTCGCGGATCAGCGGGTCCTTGGCCGGGTTAAGACCGGCTTCCATGGCATAATTCGTGTTGATGACGGCGGCCTCGACATCGTCCAGCGAGCGCGGCAGCTGCGCGGCATCAAGTTCGACGAATTTGAGGTTCTTTGGGTTTTCGGTCACATCGATCACGCTGGCGCGCAGACCCTTGGCCGGATCGACCTTGATGAGACCGTTATCGGCCAGAACCAGTAGCGCGCGTGCGCCATTGGTCGGGTCGTTGGGGATCGCCACCGTCGCGCCATCGGCAAGTTCGGAGATATTCTTCAGCTTCTTCGAATACATGCCCATCGGGAAGTTGACGGACTGGGCGACGCTGACAATATCGAACTTGCGGTCGGCGACCTGATTGTCGAGATAGGGCTGATGCTGGAAAGAATTGGCTTCCAGCGCGCCATCGGCCAGCGCCATGTTCGGAATGACGTAATCGGAAAATTCCTGAATGTCGATTTCCAGACCCTTGGCGGCGGCCACCTGCTTGACCTTTTCCATGATCTGAGCGTGCGGGCCGGGTGTAACGCCGACGCGTATGGTTTTTGCCATCGCCGATCCGGCTGTGCAGAAAGCGAGAATAAGGGCGGCGGTAAGCAGCTTACGCATCGGAACTCCTGAGATAATTTGTTTGAGACTTGGGAGGTTTATTTCATTGGCCGTTTCATAGAGCGAGAGGCCCGGCTGAAAAAGGTCATACAGGCGGGTTTCGGCCTTTCGTGCACAAAAAAGCGGGCGGGGATGACCCCGCCCGCCTGTCCGGTTACACGCGATCAGCACACGACAGGGAGCCGTCGTGCCTTACGCCGTTCCAAAGCCGCGCGCATCACGCGGGCAGCTTCCGAAAAAGTTGCGTTTTCTTTCCAGCGTTCCGCATGCACCAGTGTCGACGGAACGATATCCTTCAATGCTTCCAGCGTGTGGCGCGGCACCATGTCGGTGCAGTTCCACAGGCGACGAAAGACAACGCTGATACGCGTAATCTTGCCATTGACCTGAACAACCGGCTCGGCCGATTCCAAAGTCCAATCTTCATAAGCGTCCACTGCATCCTGAAATGCATGATGAAGATAGATCGGTGCGTGACCGTCATGAAGCGGGGGCAGCAAACTAGACATTTCTGTTTCCTCTCTTCCAATGTGGTTCAGCTTCAAACTTGCAGCCGGATTTGCTTGGTCGGGCCTGCAAGTGGGTGAAACAGGAGCGGGGGCGTTCTCCTGTCGTCATGTGCTCGTCCTATCCGTTTCTCTCTCTTCACGAAATACGACAACACATAATTAACCATGATCTATGCAAAGGCGGCCCTTTGGCAAGGGGAGAATTTCTTTAGATGGCGATTTTGTAAAAAATTAATTCAGCAATATTCTGCGAAATACTGAATAATCAGTGAGCATATAATTGGAATATACTGCGTTGATCTGTTGGTCAAAATCTCCGAAAAAGGAAATGATTTTCAATATTTATTGTCGTGGTGACAGGTTTTGACCCTGTCATTTACAGGCGGCTGCGATAGAAATATGCCCGTCGGTATAAAATTGCAGGGCAGGTGGGTCATGTCTCGTTTCATTGCGTCGCGAAGAGGTTTTCTGGTCGGCTCGACCTTTCTGGCTGCGTCAGTCGCATGGCCGAAAGGGGTGCGGGCGGAGGGCAGCGTGCAAAAGGGCGGACGGCTTGTGGTGGCAGCGGATTCCGAACCGCGTAATCTCAATCCGGCTATCGTCGCCTCCAATGGCGTGTTTTTCGTTGCAAGCAAGATTGTCGAACCGCTGGCCGAAGCCTCTTTCGACGGCGAAAACGGTCTGAGCCCGCGTCTCGCCACAGCCTGGGAAGGCTCGGCGGACGGGCGGACCGTAACATTTCGCCTGCGTGAAGGCGTCAAATGGCATGACGGCACGCCGTTTACGGCGGCAGATGTGGCGTTCTCCGCGCTGGAAGTCTGGAAACCGTTGCAAAATCTTGGCCGCGTCGTGTTCAAGGCGCTGGAAAAGGTGGAAACGCCGGACGATCATACCGCCGTCTTTCATTTCTCGGAGCCGACGCCGTTCCAGCTCGTGCGCAACGCTCTGCCCGCGCTGACCGCCGTTCTGCCGAAACATGTTTTTGCGGGGACGGATATTGCGGCCAATCCGGCCAATGAAAAGCTCATTGGCACTGGACCGTTCAAATACGCAGAACACAAGACCGGCGAATATTACCGGCTGGTCAGGAACGACGCCTATTGGGGCGACGGCGAACCCTGTCTCGATGAGATCGTCTATCGTGTTCTGCCCGACCGGGCTGCCGCAGCCGGAGCGCTGGAGGCAGAGGAGATTGATCTGGCGGCTTTCTCCGCCGTGCCGCTGGCTGACCTTGAGCGCATTTCGAAAGTGCCGGGATTGACGGTTGTTTCCAAGGGCTATGAGGCGCTGACCTATCAGCTGGTGGTGGAAATCAACCATCGCCGCAAGGAACTGGCCGATCTCAAGGTTCGTCAGGCGATTGCCCATGCGATCGACCGCGATTTCGTGGTCAAGACCATATTCCTCGGCTATGCCAAGACATCCACCGGCCCTGTGCCGCGCTATGACAGCCAGTTCTATACGGGAGATGTGCCGTCCTATCCGTTCGATGTGGCCAAGGCGAATGCGCTTCTGGACCAGGCGGGCTACAAGCGGGGCGAGGGCGGAACGCGCTTCGCGCTGAAGCTTTTGCCCGCGCCCTATTTCAACGAGACCAGACAGTTTGGTGATTATCTGCGTCAGGCGCTGGCCGCGATTGGTATTGATGCGCGCATCGTCAACAATGACGCGGCAGCGCATCAAAAGGCGGTCTATACCGACCACGATTTCGACCTCGCCATTGCGCCGACCGTCTATCGTGGCGATCCGGCCATCTCCACGACTATTCTGGTGGAAAGCGGCATTCCGGCGGGTGTGCCATTCTCCAATCAGGGCGGCTATGCCAATGCAGAACTGGATACCCTGATTGCCGCCGCAGCACGCGAGATTGATGAGGCGAAACGCACGGCGCTTTACCATCAGTTCCAGCAGAAAGTTGAAGCGGATCTGCCGCTGATCAATGTTACCGAATGGGGTTTCATCACGGTTGCCAATGAGCGGGTGAAGAATGTTTCCAACAATCCGCGCTGGGCGGTGTCCAACTGGGCCGATACCTGGGTTGAACCGCGATAGAACGGTGACGAAACATCGCGTTGATTGTATCGTCGCGGGGTGGCGCAGATTCTAACCCTTCTCCGGAAACGTCTGATCGGCAGCAGTCTTGTGCTGCTGATTGTCGTTGTCGGCTGTTTTCTGGTGCTGGAACTTGCCCCCGGCGATGCGGTTGACGCCTATGCCGTCAGCTTTGGCGGCGATGCGACGCAGATTGCGGACATGCGCGCCCGCTGGGGGCTGGACCAGTCGGTCTGGCATCGGCTTGCCGCCTATCTCGCCTCTCTCCTGCAGGGCAATCTTGGCTGGTCGGTCAGTTTCAACCGGCCCATTCTCGGCGTCATTCTGGAACGGCTGCCCAATACGCTGCTGCTGATGGGTGCGGCGACGGCGCTGTCCTTTGCCATCGGCACTTTGCTCGGGCTTGTCGCCGGCGCAAGACCCGGCAGTTTCCGGGATCGGTTTCTGTCGGTTACGTCTCTGGTGCTCTACGCCATTCCGGGTTTCTGGCTGGCGCTGGTGCTGGTCATTTTGTTTTCCATCCGGCTGCGCTGGTTGCCATCGAGCGGCATTGAAACCATCACATCGGGCAAGCAGGGTCTGGCGCGGGCAGGCGATATCGCACGTCATCTGGTGCTGCCGGTTGTGTCGCTGGCGCTGATTTATCTGGCGCTCTATCTGCGGGTCATGCGCGCTGCGATGGCCGACATATGGCGGATGGATTTTGTGCGGGCCTTGCGGGCGCGGGGCATTTCGCGGCCGCGCATCGTGTTGCGCCATGTGGCGCGCAATGCGCTGTTGCCGCTCGTCACGCTGCTTGGATTGCAGGCGGCCAGCATGTTGGGCGGCAGCGTGGTGATCGAAAGCGTATTCGCGGTTCCCGGTCTCGGACGATTGGCGCAGGAGGCCGTTGCAAGCCGCGATACGCCCTTGCTTCTCGGCGTCATTCTGACGAGCGCGATCATGGTGATCGTGGTCAATTTCGTGATCGACCTTCTCTATGTCTGGCTCGATCCGCGTATTGCGGAGCGGGCGGCACGAAAGGCCAGCGCATGACGGTTTTTCTGCGCAGTCTCAGAACCGGCGAGGGTCTGGCGGGGGTGATCATCCTGACGATCCTTGTCGCAGTAGCGCTTTTAGCGCCGCTTCTCTTTCCCGGCGATCCGCTGCGGATCGTCGCCTCTCCCTTGCTGGCGCCGTTCGAAAACAGCGCTTTTCCGCTCGGCACAGATCGACTCGGTCGTAATGTGCTGGCCGAACTTTTCCATGGCGGGCGCACTTCGCTGATTGTCGGTCTTGCGGCGGCTTTCGCTTCCATCCTCGTCGGCAGCACGGTCGGCGTGCTGGCAGGCTTTGCAGGTGGGATCGTGGATGAAATCCTGATGCGGATCACCGAAGCGTTCCAAACGGTGCCGGGCTTTCTCTTGGCGCTGGCGCTGGTCAGTCTTGCCGGGCCGTCATTGCCGGTTCTGGTGGCGGCCATCGTGCTTTCAAGCTGGACGCAGGCCGCACGGCTGACACGCGGACAGGTGCTATCGATCCGCGAACGCGACTATGTGGCGTCGGCTCGCACCATCGGCATGCATCCGCTGGAGATCGCCTTTCGCCAGATCTTGCCCAATGCCCTGCCGCCGGTTCTGGCGCTGGTGCCGGTGATTGTCGCTTCCGCCATATTGATCGAAGCGGCACTATCCTTTCTCGGCTTGGGCGATCCAAACCGCGTCACCTGGGGCGGGATGATTGCGGAAGGCCGCACGGTTCTGCGCTCCGCGCCGTGGCTTTCAATTTTGCCGGGACTGGCATTGGCGTTGACCGTCGTCGGCGTCTATCTGGCGGGCGAGGGTATGACTGCCGCCGCTACACGCCGCGAGGTGCAATCATGAGCCTGCTCGTGCAGCTGGAAAATCTCTCTGTCACCTATGGGCGCGAAATGGCGCTGGGCAACGTCCAGCTTGATATAGAAGCGGGCAAAACGCTTGCCATCATCGGCGAAAGCGGCTCCGGCAAAAGCACGCTGGCGCTGGCGCTTGCAGGCCTTCTCCCTGCCAATGCGCAGGCTTCGGGGCGCATCGACTGGACTGATGGTCCGATGAAACCCGGACGCGATATCGGCTTTGTCTTTCAGGACCCGGCATCGAGCTTCGATCCACTGATGAGCACCGGCGCGCAATTGGTCGAAACCATTCGCGCCCACGAAAAACTGGATAGGCAGACCGCCAAACTGCGGGCGTTGGCGCTGCTTGAGCGCGTGCGCATCCCCGATGTGGAGGATAGTTTTTACCGCTATCCGCATCAGTTCTCCGGCGGGCAAAAGCAGCGTATCGCCATAGCGCTCGCCATCGCCGCCAATCCGCGCTTGCTGATTGCCGACGAGCCGACAAGCGCGCTCGATACGATTGTCCAACGGGAAATAGTCACGCTGCTGCACAGGCTGGTACGCGAAGACGGCATGACGCTGATCTTCATCACGCATGATATTGCGCTCGCTTCCGGACTTGCGGATCGTATCGCGGTTTTTCGCCGGGGTGGGCTTGTGGAAAGCGGCGACACGCGGGCGCTCATCCACACCCCGCAGACGGACTATACGCGCGCGCTGATTGCCGCCGTGCCCGCACTGGAGTTGACACCCCATGGCTGAGGCATTGTTGCAGGCTGATGGGCTGGTGGTGCGCTATGGCGGTGCATTGGCGCTCGACCATGTCGGCCTTGAGATCGCCAAGGGTGAAACCCTGGCGCTGGTCGGTCCGTCGGGCAGCGGTAAGTCCACGCTTGCGCGTGCTTTGCTGCGTCTACAGCCGCTGGAGAGCGGGACAATCCGCTTTGAGAATGAGGATTGGCTGGCATGGCAAGGTGCTGCGCTGCGAAAGCGCCGCGCGCGGATGCAGATGGTGTTTCAGGACCCGCTATCCGCTTTCAATCCCCGCGCCAGCGTTGGCGATCTTCTGCATGAACCGCTGCGGATTCACGGCATCAAGCGCGCTATTGGAGCTCTATTGGAAAAGGTCGGGCTCGATCCGGCGCTTGCGCGGCGCGGCGTGCACGAAATCTCCGGCGGCCAGCGGCAGCGCGTGGCGATTGCCCGCGCGCTTGCGACATCCCCGTCGCTGATCGTGCTGGATGAAGCAGTTTCCGCGCTCGATGTGACGGTGCGCGGCGCCATTCTCGACCTGTTGCGGGAGATACAAAGGGCCGAGCAGACGGCCTATCTCTTCATTACCCATGATCTAGCGGTTGCTGCCCAAATGGCGGATCGCATTGCGGTGATGGAGCGCGGGCGGATCGTTGAAAACCGCCCGACGCGGGAGCTGATCCTGACACCGCAAGCGCCTGTCACCAGAGCGCTGATCGAAGCGGTGCCGAGGCTGGCTGATTAAGCCTTGCCGAGCTCCACCGAACGCTTGCGCGCGGCCTCAACGGCTTCGGCAACCAGCGTCTTGAGACGGTCGCCGCCCATCAGCACTTCCAGTGCTGCCGCCGTGGTGCCGTTCGGGCTCGTCACCTGCTCGCGCAGCTTCGACGGGGTGTCGGTGCTGGCATCGGCAAGCGCGCCAGCACCCATCACGGTCTGCATGGCAAGAAGTGCCGCCGTTTCGCGTGGAAGGCCAGCGGTGACACCGGCATCGGTCAGCGCTTCAATGAAGTGGAACACATAGGCCGGGCCGGAGCCAGAAACCGCCGTGACGGCATCCATCAGCGCTTCGTCATCAACGCTTGCGACCTTGCCCGAGGTCGCGAGCAAGCGCGCAACGAAAGCTTCATTGTCAGCAGTCACATTGGCGTTCTTGAAGGTCACCATCATGCCCTTGCCGATGGCGGCAGGCGTGTTGGGCATGCAGCGGAGGATGGCTGCGTCGTGGCCGAGATGATTTTCGAACAGCGCAACCGGAATGCCAGCAGCGACGCTGACAAAGGTGGCGGCGGGTGCAAAGCGCTTATAGGCTGGCAGAACAGCGTTCATCACCTGCGGTTTGACGGCAACGAGGATCATGCGCGGCTGCAGGTCGGCAGGCAGGGCGTCAACGCTGGCATAGCCATGAACGCCAGCGCCCGCAGCGCGCTCGCGAAGCGCATCCGTCGGCTCAACGACATGAACGTCGTCTGCTTTCAAAATACCGTTGTCGAGCCAGCCTTTGAGCATGGCAAAGCCCATATTGCCGCAACCGACGAGAATGACCGTATCCTGCATATTGATTGTTCCACCTGTCTGAATGTTTCGGCGCTGAAGCGCTTGGGTTGTTGACGCCCGGTATACAATCGCGCCTTCGCAATCCGCAAGGTGGCGCGGCCATATTTGATCATTGCTGGCGGTCACAACATAAAACTGCGGAAATTATACCTTTTCGGCCCGCAATTTATTGATGCCTCATAAATTATCGACCAGTATGTCTTGAGAAAGTCGCATGGAAATCGCGGTTCTTTAAGTTAATCCGCGCTTGGAATGAGGGGCCAATGGATCCGTCTTTGACGACTGGCGTTCCGCCTGCGGAAGCCTTCGGTCACGTCCGCATCATCATCGGCATGATTTTGGGCTTGTGCGTTTCGCGCCTGCTCACCGGCTTTGCGCGTTTCATCCAGCATCCCGGCAAACAGAAAATCTATCCGGTGCATATGGCCTGGGTGGCCTTCGTGCTGCTGTCGGTGGTGCATTTCTGGTGGTTCGAGTTCGGCCTCAGAATCATTCCGCAATGGACATTCGAAAAATATCTGTTCGTGATCTTCTATGCCGGGCTCTATTTCCTGCAATGCACGCTGCTCTTCCCCGACAACATGGAGGAATATACCGGCTATCGCGATTATTTCATGTCGCGGCGCAAATGGTTCTTCGGCATTCTGGCGCTGATCCATGTGGTGGACGTCCTCGATACCTTGTTGAAAGGTGTCGATCACTATCACCTCTATGGGATCGAGTATCCGATCCAGACTGTCTGTTTCATCGTCTTCAGCGTCATCGCCATGTTCTGGGACAACCGGCGTTACCATGCGGCCTTTGCCACACTTGCCTTGGTCTACCAGATTGTCTTCACGCTGCGGCACTTCGCGACGTTAAACTGATCGCTTCTGCCGCTCTGCATTGCGCGCTGTTTGCGCATCCACAAGGGTGCGAAACTGGCGCAAGAGCGGGTGGCGCTCGGTCTGCTTGAGGCCGTAGCCGAGATTGAACCCATAATCGAAATCGGGCGGGTTCAGCCCGATATTATGCTGGAGCATGGTTTCGATCTTGTCGAAGCCCTTGGCGAAGATGGCTTCCGGCGAAATGCCGCGATTGTAATCGGCCCAAAGATCAAGAATTTCCGCACGCAGATCGTCGGGAAGCGGTTCGCAGAGCTTTATAAGATCGGCCCTTTCCCGCTCGGCGCGGCCATCGTCGAGGCTTTGGTAAATGGCCGGTACATCGCCGGAAATCGCCTCGCCCAGATCATGCACAAGGCACATTTTGAGAAGGCGCAGCCGGTCGCAGTCTCCAAGTTCCTTGTCGAAAAGCGTGACCAGCAGACACAGCCGCCAGCTGTGTTCGGCAGTACTTTCCGGGCGGCCTTCGGCGGTATGGCCGGAACGCAATGTGCTTTTCAGGCGTTCTGCTGCCTGAATGAACTGAATGATGCCCTCAAGGCGTCCCATATCGACCGGATGTTCCATTTTGGTTTGCATCGTTGTTTTCTCCAGTCGCGCATCATTATCAATCACTATGGAAAGTTACAATTTTAACGGTTTGTTTGCCATGGTTGATGCCATAATTCTTATGGTCTGTGATATGGGCATGATCATGGGTGGATGGTCCGGCAAGAAGGACCGGTAAATGGGCTTGGATAGGCATCGGGAAAAGCGATGGTTGAGCAAAACAACAAGGGAAAAGCTGCTGTTTTGCGCCCTTTATTGGCTTATGCTCCCGAGTTTCTGGACAAATCCCCCGATGCCGGATCGGCCAGGACCACAGCCGAACTGGCCGAGGAATTGCTGGCCGAGCGCGAGCATCGCAGGCGGCGTGACGAGCTTTTGCGCCGCAAGCGGGAAATGCTGGAGGGCGCACCGGCGGCCCCTTCAACGGTCCATGATCCTGCTGCCGATATGCGCCAGCGCATGAACGCTATACGCGCCGAATTGCAGTCCCGGCTTGAGCCGGAAACAGCCCCGCAAACGGCGGCCCCTGCACCGGACCTGCAAAGGCAGGCCGAACCGGAACACGCGGTGTCTGCCGTTGTCGCTCCAGCCGCTGTGGCGCAACCTGCCAAGCCGCGCGGGCGCTGGCGTCTGCGTTGGGGCCGCATTCTGGGTTTCACTATGCTGGGCGGGTTGCTGGGGCTTGGCTATGCAGCCCTTGAGCCGCGACAGTATCATGTGTCGGTATCCTTGCAGGTGTTTCCTTCCGAACGTCGCAGCGAGATAGCATCCGAAGCAGTGCTGAATCGCGCCGCACAACTGGCGCGCATCCAGTCGCCGCAGGATTTCGGACCTCCGCCGCTTCTTGACCAGCTACGCCACGCGCTTGACCGGCTCACCACAGCGGAAGGCGAGGCTGCCCCCGCGACGCAATCCGCGCAAACGGGCGCAGCACTGCTTCGTCCGCATCTGGAATTTTCGCAGGTGCTCGATAGCGGCATCGTCACGGTGGAGGCCAAGGCCGCAACACAGCAAACGGCGACAGCCGTTGCCAATGCCGTTGCGCAGGCTTTCCGTGATCAGCTGACCGGCAGCGGGGGCGCGCCGGATGCCGGCCTGCCCGAGCGATTGCAGGTTCTGGAAGCGGATGCGGTTTCCGCCAAGGCGGCGGTTGAAGCCTTCCGCGCCAGCCGGAATTTCGGTGATGGTGATCGTGCGGCGCTTGAAAAGGCTTTCGCCGAGGCCAAGGCCGAAACGGCGCGGATTGGTGCCGAGGCTGGTCGCTTGAGCAGCATGACGGCGGAAAGCCTGTTGCGGGACGGTTTGCCGGAAGACATGCGGTCAGGCGTGCTGGGTGCGCTCGTCGAGCAATATCGCGCTGCCGGGAAAAGCGAGGCGGCTAAATCTGTTGCTGCTGCAATCGATAGGGAAATTGCCAATCAGCGCAGCCTCATTCAGGCCGGTCTGCGGAAAGCCGTTGAAAACGAGCAGAAGGCGGCATCGGCCATGACAGGGCTGGATGCAGCGCCCGCGAGCGATGAAGACCGCAATCGCCTGCAGGCAATGGAACGCGATCTGGCCGCGCGGCAGGCGCTTTATGACGATGCGCAAATGCGTGCGGCGAAAGGCGATATGAGCACCTTGTCGGCGACGGGAGCCACGGTGCGCCTCGTCGCACCGGCAAATCTGTCTTCCGGTCGGCATGGGCTGTCCTTGCAGACTTCCGTTCTGGCCGGATTGCTTGGCGGCCTTTGGCTTGGCCTTTTCTCGTGCCTGTTTGGCAGCAGGTCGGTTCCTGCCGCAGAACAACGGGAGCCCGACGAAGCCGAGGTCGAAGACGTCCTTGAAACCTATGGCGAAACGCGGCTTGCCGCCGTCATTCGGGAAGCGAATGAGCGCTGGGAAGTCGAAAACAATCGGGCCGATACGGTTGCAGAAGCGGATGAATTGCAGCGTACCATCGACGATGTCCGCGCAAATCGCGGCACCCGGTTCTGAAACTTCTGAAATCCTGACCTGATTTCCACTTTGTCGAGCATTCGGTAATTGTCATCGCGCGCCATGACGCTTATTGGCATGTATGCCCGACGGATGTGATGTATCTCCCAGACATTCCACCCCGTTATCTCGCAAAGCCGATATTTCGAACAGAAAGAAGCGCTCGCTATGGCCCAGTTGATCGATGGCAAGAAGCTCGCCGAGGATGTGGTTTCCACGGTGAAGACCGAAACCGAAAAGCTCGTTGCAGCGACCGGCGTTGTTCCCGGTATTGCCGTGGTGATCGTGGGTGAAGACCCGGCGAGCCAGGTCTATGTTGCCTCCAAAGGCCGCAAGGCCAAGGAATGCGGTTTTCATTCCGTCCAGCACGATCTGCCGGAAACAGCCTCGGAGCAGGAGCTGCTCGACCTGATCGAGAGCCTCAACAACGATCCGGCCATTCACGGCATTCTGGTGCAGCTGCCGCTGCCGAAGCACATCGATTCAGGCCGCGTCATCCAGACGATTTCGCCAGACAAGGACGTGGACGGCTTCCACTTCATCAATGTCGGCAAGCTCGGCACTGGCGAGGTCGATACGGCTTTCGTGCCCTGCACGCCAGCCGGTGCGATGATCATGATCGAGCGCGTTCACGGACGCGATCTTTCGGGTCTCAACGCCGTGGTGATCGGGCGTTCCAACATTGTCGGCAAGCCGATGTTCAACCTGCTGCTCGCTGCGAATGCAACGGTTACGGTTGCCCATAGCCGCACCAAGGATCTGCCGGCGATTGCGCGCACGGCGGATATTCTGGTCGCAGCCGTTGGTCGTCCGCAGATGGTCAAGGGCGATTGGGTCAAGCCCGGCGCGACGGTGATTGACGTCGGCATCAACCGCATTCCGGCGCCGGAAAAGGGCGATGGCAAAACCCGCCTTGTCGGCGATGTCGATTTTGCGGATGCGGAGAAGGTTGCGGGCGCGATCACGCCGGTTCCGGGCGGTGTCGGCCCGATGACCATCGCCATGCTGATGGCCAATACGCTGACGGCGGCCTGCCGCAGTGCTGGCGTAAAAAAGCCTGTTTTTTGACACAATTGAGAGGCGCTTTTCGCGCCTTATCACGCAATTTGATGCGATTTGAGAGGCAAAGCGGCGCAAAACCCGCTTTGCCTTAATTGTTTCAGAACACCGAAGCGCCCTCGTCGGCTCGCCCGGCAATCTGCCGGAAGGCGCGGAACAATTCGCGGCCCATGCCATGTTCATTGGCGGAAAGATCGGGGCGTTCTTCGAGCCGGGCGTCGAGTGTCGCCTGATTGATCAAAACTTCCAGCGTACCATTGACGGCATCGAGGCGGATAACATCGCCGTTGCGGATTTTTCCGATGATGCCGCCATCGAGCGCTTCCGGCGTGACGTGGATTGCGGAAGGCACCTTGCCCGATGCGCCCGACAGCCGACCATCGGTGACAAGCGCCACGCGCTGGCCGCGATCCTGCAAGATGCCGAGAACCGTCATCAGCTTGTGCAGTTCCGGCATGCCATTGGCTTTCGGTCCTTGATAGCGAACCACCGCGATGAAATCGCCGGTCAGGTCGCCCGCCTTGAAGGCAGCCTGCAATTCGGCCTGATCGTTGAACACCTTGGCAGGCGCTTCAATCACTTGACGCTCCGGCTTCACGGCGGAAACCTTGATGATAGCATTGCCGATATTGCCCGTCAGCACCTTGAGGCCGCCGCTCGGCTGGAACGGCGCATGGATTTTCGCCAGCACCTTGTCGTCGCCGCTCTTTTCGGGAACCGGTTCGCGTATGACGGTGCCGTCAGCGCCAAGCTTCGGTTCGATGGCGTAAGGGCGCAGTCCTTCGCCCCAGACGGTGCGCACATCTTCATGAAGAATACCGCCGTCCAGAAGCTCGCGGATAAGGAAGCCCATACCGCCTGCGGCATGGAAATGGTTCACATCGGCAAGACCGTTCGGGTAGACGCGGGCCAGCAGCGGCACCACGTCCGAAATCTCGGAAATATCGTGCCAGGTCAGCTTGATACCGGCTGCCGCCGCCATGGCGATGAGGTGGATCGTATGGTTCGTCGAACCGCCGGTGGCGTTGAGGCCGATAATGCCGTTGACGAAAGACCGTTCGTCCAGCATTTCGCCGACGGGCGTATATTCATTGCCGCAGGCGGTGATCGCCAGCGCCCGCTTGGCAGCTTCGCGCGTCAGCGCATCGCGCAGCGGCGTGCCCGGATTGATGAAGGATGCGCCCGGCAAATGCAGGCCCATGATTTCCATCAGCATCTGGTTGGAATTGGCGGTGCCGTAGAAGGTGCAGGTGCCGGGACCGTGATAGGATTTCGACTCCGATTCCAGCAGTTCGGCGCGCCCGACCTTGCCTTCCGCATAAAGCTGGCGGGTCTTTGCCTTCTCGTCATTGGGCAGGCCCGTGGTCATCGGACCGGCAGGCACGAAAACCGCGGGCAGGTGCCCAAAGGTCAGCGCGCCGATGATGAGGCCCGGCACGATCTTGTCGCAGACGCCGAGATAAACGGCGGCATCGAACATGTCATGCGACAGGCCAACGGCTGCGGCCATGGCGATGACTTCACGCGAGAACAGCGACAGTTCCATGCCGGCGAAACCCTGGGTCACGCCGTCGCACATCGCCGGTACGCCGCCCGCCACCTGCGCAACGCCGCCCGCATCGCGGGCCGCCTGCTTGATGAGCTGCGGAAAAGTCTCGAACGGCTGATGCGCCGAAAGCATGTCGTTATAGGCGGTGATGATGCCCAGATTGAGCACTTCATCGCCAGTCAGCGCCGCCTTGTCATGCGGCCCGCAGGCCGCAAAACCGTGTGCCAGATTAGCGCAGGCCAGAACCGTGCGGTTCGGTTTTTTCAGCGCCGCCTCACGCACGCGGCCAATATAGGCCTCGCGGGCTGGTTTGGAGCGCTCGCGGATGCGCGCGGTGATTTCCTTAATGCGTTTGTGAGCGGACTGCATGGGCATGGGTATCACCTGTGCCAATCTGGCCTGAATGGAATTTAACTGGTCCAGTAAAGCTGGATGGGGGTGCGGGCATGGTGAAAGACAGCCCGTACCGGCATTTCAAGTTCATCGTCGCCGGACAGCGCCTTTTCAAGCGTTGCCTGCTTGGCAACACCCTCGATGTGCAACACCAGCATGTCGGCCTCGGCGATGAGCGGCAGGGTCAGCGTCAGGCGCTTTTCGCCCGCACCTTCCGCATGGATCGGCAGCACGAGCGCCCGCGTTGTCGGGTCAATCGCCTGGTCGAGCCGGTCGGCATTCGGGAAGAACGAAGCGGTATGACCATCATTGCCCATGCCAAGCACCACCACGTCGAACGGACGGCGCAATGCATCGATGCGGCTTGCGGCAGCAAGTGCTGCCGTTTCTGCCGTCGCCGCCGGATTATAAAGGCCGACGAATTTCGCCACGCCCGCATGATCGCGCAAAAGATGGTCGCGGACCAGCTTTTCATTGGAACGATCACTGTCCGTGGCCACGAAACGCTCGTCAACGAGGGTGATCGTGACGAGGTTCCAGTCGATCATCTTGCGCGACAGCACCTCGAACAGTTTCAGCGGCGTGGTGCCGCCGGAAACGGCCAGTGTGGCCTGTCCCCGCTCAGCGATTGCGGCTGCCAGCTTGATTGCAATTGCCTCCGAGAGCGCCTGCGCCAGTTCCGTTCCGCTGGTGAAATCGTGCCGTTCGATGGTCATGCTGTTCCTTTCAGGATCCTTTATAACGTTTCGTGCCAGGTGCGACCGTCGCGTTCAATCAATGCGATGGACGACGATGGCCCCCACGTGCCCGCGGTGTAACCCTGAACCTGCTGACCGTTCAACTCCCATCCCTGAAGGATCGGGTCGATCCAGCGCCATGCGGCCTCGACTTCGTCGCGGCGCATGAACAGGGTCTGATTGCCGCGCACGACATCCATGATCAGCCGCTCATAGGCATCGGGATTGCGCTCGCTGAAGGACGCAGCAAAGCTCATGTCGAGCGGAACGTGACGCAGGCGCATGCCGCCCGGGCCCGGATCCTTGATCATCAGCCACTGCTTGACGCCTTCATCCGGCTGCAGGCGGATCACGAGCTGATTGGCAATGACCTTGCCGGCACTTTCCCCGAAGATCGAATGCGGGATCGGCTTGAAAGTCACGACGATTTCCGAAACGCGGGTCGCCAGACGCTTGCCTGTGCGCAGATAGAACGGCACACCCGCCCAACGCCAGTTGGCGATTTCGGCCTTCAGCGCCACAAAGGTTTCCGTGTTGCTGGTCTCGCTTTCGAGGTCTTCGAGATAACCGCGAACCGGACCACCCGCAGATGCGCCTGCGCGATACTGGCCGCGTACGGTCACATCCTCGACATTGGCGTTGGTGATGGGCTTCAGCGAGCGCAGCACCTTCACCTTTTCGTCATGCACGGCATCCGCTTCAATCGAGGATGGCGGCTCCATGGCCACAAGGCAGAGCAGCTGAAGAATATGGTTCTGCACCATGTCGCGCAGCGCGCCCGCCGTGTTGTAATAACCGGCGCGACCTTCAAGGCCGACGGCTTCTGCAACGGTGATCTGGACATGGTCGATATGGGCGGAGTTCCAGAGCGGCTCATAAAGCGCATTGGCAAAGCGCAGTGCCATCAGGTTCTGCACCGTTTCCTTGCCCAGATAGTGGTCGATGCGGAAAATCTGGTCTTCGCGGAACACGCTGCCCAGCGTGTCGTTGAGCGCCATTGCCGAATCCAGATCGCGGCCAATCGGCTTTTCAACGATGATGCGCGTGTCGCGGGTGATGAGCCCGTGGCTCTTCAGGCGCGTGGCGATATCGCCGAACAGGGTCGGGCTGACTGCAAGGTAAAAGGCGCGAATCTTTTCCGGCTTCTTGCCGATCAATGTCTTGAGCGCATCCCAGCCCTCTTCGGACTTGGCGTCGACGGCAACATAGCTGACACGCTTCAGAAATTCTTCGACCTGCTTTTCGTCGACTTCCGCAGGTTTGACGTGCTCATGAATGGCATCGCGCGCAAACTTGCGATACTCGTCATCGGTCATGGCGCTGCGCGAAGCGCCGATAATGCGCGTCGGGTCGGAGAGCTGGCCTGCACGCTGCCGCTGATACAATGCCGGGATCAGTTTGCGTTCGGCTAGGTCGCCCGAGCCGCCAAAAACGATGCAGTCGAAAGGCTCTACCGGAATAGTCTGGCTGGTCATCTGTCGCTCTCTTCTTTCGTTCGCGCAAATCAGTCTGTCAGTCATAGCCTACTATGACAACGGTGCCATATGCGCGGCCCATCTTTATAATTTAATCGATTTAAATTCAACCGTCCGATTGCCGCATTCTCGCGAATTTGAACTTGGCGCCAAATGTGGGTCAGATATAGGGATAAGGCCGCGCGCGACGGCGGCCTGTCGGTTTTGTCGGGTTAACCGCTTATGCACACATGACATGTTCATCTTAAAGCCATATTGGAACAAACAATCTTGTTTCAAGTGATTTGCTCACAAAGTCTGAAACGGCTTTGTCAAAGGAGAATGACATGAAGAGGCTGCAGGATAAGGTCGCAATCATCACCGGCGCCGGATCGGGTTTCGGTTCAGGCATGGCGCACCGATTTGCAGCCGAAGGCGCGAAAGTCGTGCTTGCCGACGTCAATGTGAAGCGCGTGGAAGATGAGCTGGCGCATATCGGCAAGAATGCGCTGTCCGTGCAGGCGGACGTGTCGCGCAAAGACGATGTCGAACGCGTGGCGCGCGCGGCCTTTGAGGCTTTCGGGCGCATCGACATCATGGTCAACAATGCCGGTTTCACCCATCGCAACATGCCGCTGACCGAGGTGGACGAGCACAATTTCGATCTCATCAATGCCGTCAATATGAAGGCGCTTTATTATTCGACGCAGATCGTCGTGCCGATCATGGAGCATCAGGGCGGCGGCGTCATCATCAACACCGCTTCTGCGACCGCGTTGCGTCCACGCAAGGGGCTGGTCTGGTATAGCGCATCCAAGGGCTGGATTATCAGCGCCACCAAGGCGATGGCGCTGGAGCTGGCCGAGAAGAACATTCGCGTCAACTGCATCTGCCCGGCGGAAAGCGATAGCGAAGCGCTGAAGCTGTTTCTGGAAGACGATACGCCGGACGCGCGTCAGGCCCTGAAAGCGACGATCCCGCTTGATCGGTTTTCGACGCCGGACGATGTGGCCGAAGCCGCCCTTTGGCTGGCATCCGACGCCGCCTCGATGGTGACGGGGACGGCGCTCAGTGTCGACGGCGGCTATTCCATTTAGCAACCTGCTTCGGCGAGGAAGTCATCGTAAATTGCTTCCAGCCGCTTGTGGCGTTCGGCAGCCATACGCCTTCCGGTTTCCGTCCTGAAACCGGAAGCAAGCTTGAACAGCTTTGTGCGGAAATGATCGAGCGCATAGGCTTTGTCGTCAAGCGCGCGGTCGTCAGCGCGCGGGTCACGCCAGTCATAAAGGGCGCTTCCCATACGGCCTGCAATATAGAAGCAGCGTGCTGCGCCGATCACGCCAATTGCGTCGAGCCTGTCTGCATCCTGCAAGGTCTGCGCCTCGATGGTCACGGGCTCGATATAGGCGGAAAAACTGTGCGCTTCAACCGCATGGGCGACGCGACCGACGCGCTCTTCGTTCCAGCCGAGGCTGCGCAGCAGTGCGGAAGCCTTGTCGGCTGCAAGCCGCGAAGCCTTGTGCCGGTCGGGTGAATTTTTCTCCACACTCACGCAATCATGCAGAATTGCCGCCGCGCAGAGAATTTCGGCGTCGCCGCCTTCGGTACTGTGAATGGCCGAGGCATTCTTCCAGACGCGGGCGAGGTGGGACAGATCGTGCGATCCGTCCTCACCATGTTCCAGCGCATGCGGCAGAAGTTCAGCAGCAAGCGTTTCGAAGGGCGCGAAGATATGGTCTGTCATTCAATGTCCCAAGAATCATGGAAGTGATGGAGTGACAGCCAGTATCCCTTGGTTGCGTCAGTTCTGTGAAGCGCGTCGCAGCACGATCCAGTTATAAAGCGCGCCGAAGGCCATCATCAGGCAGGTGCCGAGAAACACGGCGCGCATGCCGAAATGACCGCCGACAAAGCCGCCCGCCACCGGGCCTGCGACCTGACCGACATATTGCGCCGAGACCGAATAGCCGAGGATGCCGCCAGCAACCCGGTCGGGCACATTATGCCGGATAACGCTGGTGATGCAGGGCAGGAGACCGCCCAGCGCCAGCCCCATCAGGAAGCGCAGGCCGATCAGTTGCCAGGCTTGCGTGACGAAAGCCTGCGGGATCAGCAACAATGCGGAAACCGCCAGCGCGCCGATGATGACATATCTGTGCCCGACGCGGTCGGCCAGACGCCCGAGGCGCGACGAAGACAGGATGCTGCCCAGCGCCGCCGCAGCCATCACAACGCCGGAGATCAGCGTGACCTTGGTCTGGTCGTCCATCAGTTGCATGACATAGACAGTGATGATCGGCTCAATCGACATATTGGCGAAGAGCAGCAGCACGCCCGTCACCAGCATGGCCAGAACCGGCTTTCTGTCGGGGATAGCCGCCCAGATGGATTCCGCCTTCTGTTCCTTGGTCGGTTTCGGCGGCTTGCGCTCTTCGCGGATCAGGAAAGTCGTGGCGAGGAAAGTCAGGAAGATCACGCCGCCCGCCAGCCAGAAAGTGGCGCGAATGCCGATCAATGGCGGCAATGCGCCTCCGAGCAGCGGCCCGGCCAGATTGCCCGCCATGATGCCCGCCGAAAGCGCCCCCAGCGCCCAGCCGGTCTTGTCCTTTGGGGTCTGCGTGGCGACGAGGATCATCGAGCCGGAGGAGTAGCCGCCCGCAATACCGACGAACAGTCGCAGCGCGACCAGCTGCCAGACGCTTGTCACCATGCCGATCAGCGACATGGCGATGGCCATGCCGAGACTGGCGCGGATCAGCATCAGCTTGCGACCATAACGGTCGCCAAGCTTGCCCCAAAGCGGCGCGACGAAGGCTGCGGCGAGAAAGGTGGCGCCATAGGCGATGCCGGACCACTGCACGATGGCAGCATGATCGGAGACGCCCAATTGTTCCACATAAAGCGGCAGGAAAGGAAGCAGGAGCGACATGGCGATCAGCGTGGTGAACGAACCGATCAGGCAAATGAGGAGGTTCTGTTTCCAGTAGCGCTCGTGGTTTTCCTCAGCCTGTTTCGGGCCAGCGGTGCCGTCTAAAGCGACAGCGTCCCTGGCGGCAGCTTGGGTCGTGCTCATGTCATGTCCTGCGAATGAAATGCGGATGCGGGAATGGGATTGTCTTGTATGCCATTTTGGGATACCAAAACGGTATACATGCATGCGCCTGTTGCTTCGCCTTGTCAACTCCCGTCAGGAGCAAGGCATTGACGGCGTGGTGAACTAGAGCATTTCCAGCAAAAGTGCGTAGCGGTTTTGCGTCGGATAATGCGTGAAAACAAATAGATAGAGCGGTTCCACGATTCCGTTTTAACCGGAACCGCTCTAGGAGACCGGTCGGCAATGTCACAGATGCAAGAAGTGGAAACGCAGCTTCGCGACATGATACTGGGGCTTGAGCTTGGGCCGGGCGAACGCCTGACCGAGCGATGGGTGGAGGCGCAGTTTGCCGCTTCGCGCACGCCGATCCGCGCAGCGCTGTTACGGCTGGAAGCGGAAGGGCTTGTGTGTCGTGAAGGGCGCGGCTGGACGGTTTCGCCGATCAATCTTGCTGAAATCGAGCAGATCGGCGTCTATCGCGAGGCGCTGGAGGTGGCGGCTATCCGGTTGACTGCGGCGCTTGATGATCGCAGCGGCGTCGAGCCGATTGGCGCGATGCTGGACAGTTGCGATGCCGAAACCTCGCGGGAGGAATGGCATCGGGTCGGCATGGATTTTCATATCGAACTGGCGCGGCTGTCGGGCAATGAGTTTCTAAGCCGTGGCGTGCGGGATGCGATGCAGCGCCTGTCGCGGGCGCGCTGGCTGGAAGTGCGCGATGAAGCAGCACTTGCCCGCGCCTGGCGCGAACATCACGCGATCCTTGATGCGGTGCGCGATGGCGATGCGGACGAGGCGGCAAGGCTGTTAAGCGCCCATCTGGGCGGTAGCCGCGACCGTCTCGTCAGCAGTTTGCATGAAGACCGTCGCGGCCTGAAGGCCCGCGGCTTTGCGGTCATCAGCGCTTAAATTAGCGCCACTCCGGCAGCTTGTGTCTGCCGCGCGGGAGGTGGGAGGTGCGCCCTTCCATGAGGCCAAGGTCGCGCAGCAGATAGTCGGGCGAGTGTTCGCTGACGACATAGGTCGCTGGTCTGCGCTGAAACAGGCGGCTGAAAAGGCGATACCAGCCAGAGGCTGCTTTGTCGGTAGGGCCAGACGCAGCGCAGGCCCCTGCAAGGGCTGGTGCATTCATCTCGATATTTTGCATGGTTCCGGCTTTGCTTCTGTGAACTGTGGGAGGCGGCTCAGTTAAACTGTGCCTATAGATATGGCCGGAAAAGCTGTTGTTTTCCAATTGAACGTCGATTACCATACATAAGGAGAACTTATGTATCATGGTGTCATCGCTTCCCCCTTTATCCGCCATTCGCGTCTTTGAATCCGCGTCCCGCCACGCGAGCTTTACCAAGGCTGCGGAAGAGCTTGGCATGACGCAGGCCGCCGTCAGCTATCAGATCAAGATGCTGGAGGAGCGCGTTGGAGCGCCTCTGTTTCTGCGCATGCCGAGACAAGTGAAGCTGACCGAGCTTGGCGAGCGATTGGCACCGTCCATCACCGAAGCTTTTGAAACAATGCGCACGGCTTTCGCCGCGTTGCGGGAGGATGCGGAAGGCGTTCTCACGATCAGCGTGGTCGCCACTTTCGCAGCCAATTGGCTGGTTCAGCGCCTCGGCTCTTTCCAGATGGAGCACCCGCTTCTGGCGGTGCGGCTCGATACCAATGACCGGCTGATCGATTTCACGCAGAGCGAGGTCGATCTGGCGATCCGCACCGGCACGGGCAACTGGCCGGGATTGGTTAGTCATGAGCTGATCAAGGCGCAGTTCACACCCATGTTGAGCCCGAAGCTTGCAGCGAGCATTGGCGGGGTGCGCGAGCCCGCCGACCTGTTGCGCCTGCCAGCCATCGACGCCAGCGATCCGTGGTGGCGGCTGTGGTTTGAAGCCGCTGGCGTTCCCGATCCGCAACTGCGCGGCAACACGCAGAACCGGCTGGGTGCGCAGCATCTGGAAGGGCGGGCGGCCACGGCGGGCCTTGGCATGGGCATCCTCCCCCCTGCCTTTCACACGGCGGAAGTCGCGGCGGGTCTGCTGATCCAGCCCTTCGACCTTCTCTGCGACGATGGCCGTTCCTATTGGCTGGTCTATCCGGAATCCCGCCGCAACGTGCCGAAAATCCGGGCTTTTCGGGCATGGATCCTGGGAGAACTTGGAAAATAATGTCTATGGGCAAAGATTTTTTTCACCCGCATGTCACATTCAGCCTTGCTCGCTCGTCATGTCTTTCGAACCACCAAATCAAACCCGAAAGGAACGAGACCATGACTGCCACGCTGAACCCATTCAATGTTGCTCCTGCCCTGATGAAGTCCTGGATGACCACCTCGCAGGCCGTCGCTTCCAGCTTGGAGCCGAGCCTGATCGAACTGGTCAAAATCCGCTCGTCGCAGATCAATGCCTGCGCAAACTGCATCAACATGCATACGATTGAAGCCCGCTCGCTGGGCGAAACCGAACAGCGCATTTATTTGCTCTCGGCCTGGCAGGAAGCGCCATGCTATTCCGAGCGGGAACGTGCGGCTCTGGGCTGGGTGGATGCGCTGACGCGTCTCTCGCAGGGCCATGATCTTGCCGAGGCGCGCAGGGCCTTGCAGGCGCAGTTTACGGAGGGGGAACAGGTGAATCTCACGCTGATGATCAACATTATCAATGGCTGGAACCGCATGGCCGTCGGCTTCGGCCTCTGGTTCGATCCGGCGGCTGCAAAAGCCACCGCCCAGAAGACTGCCGCCGAGGCTGTCGCCTGATGACGGGGAGGCTGGCGCATGACGACGCGGCGGAGATTTTCGATCCGCTGCGTCCGAAACTGATCCGCGTCGCCTATCGGATGCTCGGCTCTGTCGCCGATGCGGAAGATATGGTGCAGGAGGCGTTCATCCGCTGGATGAACGCCGACCGCAGTGCGGTGCGCGAACCGGAAGCGTTCCTGCGGCGGACGGTGACGCGGCTTTGTCTCGACCGGCTGAAATCCGGCCAAAGGCAGCGCGAAACCTATCTCGGCCCGTGGATTCCAGACCCGGTGGTCGAGGAGGAAGAGGAAGACGACGATGTTACCTTGCCGCTGATGCTGGCGCTGGAGCGGCTTTCACCGCTGGAGCGCGCGGCCTTTCTGCTGCACGATGTCTTCGGTCTCGACTTCGACGAAATAGCGAAGACAATCCAGCGCGATGCGGCGGCCTGTCGACAGCTTGCGACCCGTGCACGCAAACATGTTCGCGAGGAGCGCCCGCGTTTTCAGGTCGATAAGCAGCGCGGGCTCGAACTGGCGCAGGCTTTCTTCACGGCTTCACGCAGCGGCGATATGAATGCGCTCGGCACCATGCTGGCCGCCGATGTGCAGATGCATGCGGATGGCGGCGGAAAACGCCCGGCCTTCCCGAAGCCGATTTTCGGTTTTACCGATGTCATGGAAATTCACGAGAAGCTCGCCGGCTATTTCAGGGCCAACGGTTCGAAGCTCTTGCGCACCACCTTTATCAATGGCCTGCCAGGCTTCATCTCGCTTGAATCGGATGGCCAGATCCAGACCACGGCGCTCGATATTGAAGACGGAAAGATTGCGGCGATCTATGTCGTCCGCAATCCCGACAAGCTGCAGCACCTGCAGTGAGCTGCGCTGTCGCTATCCAATCAGATAGCGGCAGAGACCGGCAGCGCCGATGCCGATGATCACGGTCGGCAGCATGGAAAAGCGCGTGGCGGCAAGAATGGTGATCGCCAGCGCCAGAAGATCGGCGGGCTTGTCGGAGACGAAATCCGGCGCGATGACCGATATCAGCACGCAACCGGGCGCGGCTTCCATAACAGCCGTGGCCCGTTTGCTGAGCGTGCGATTGCGTAGCAGCACATAACCGCCGATGCGGGTGAGGTAGGTGACGCTGGCCATCAAAACGATGGTGAGAACGGCTAACGGATCGATCATTCTTCACCTGCCAGAAGATAGGCGGCAACGAGGCCGGACAATGCGCCGGCGGCGACATACCATGCGCCGGGAATGGTGAGATAGGTCACGGCGGCGACGACAAGGCTGACCAGCCACGGGCGCGCTGCGCTAAAGCCCTTCCACATGCCCGCCAGCAGCACCAGAAACACCGCCGGAAACGCCATGTCGAAACCGTAGGGGCGCAAATCGCCCATCATCGGGCCGAAAGCCGCGCCGAGCGTGGTGAACACCACCCAAGCGATGTAGAACGGGATGGCGACGCCCGCATAGAATTTGAGGCTGAGAGCGGGATTGACGCCCTTCGCCTGACGGCGCTTTGCATCAGCGAGGCCGAGCGCCCAGCTTTCATCACACATCAGAAACAGGCTGGCGAAAGCCTTGCGCTTCGGCAGATGGCGGATGAAGGGCGCAAGGGCCGCGCCCATCAGCAGATGGCGGCTGTTGACCAGAAGCGTGATCGCGGCAATGAGTAAAATATGCGGCGGCGAAGTCCAGAGCTGGATGGCCGCAAATTCCGAACCGCCCGCGAAATTCAGGCCAGTCATCAGCGGCACTTCAATGATGCTGAGACCCTTCTGTGCAGCCTGCGCGCCCAGAACCAGAGCATAGGGAATAATGCCTAGCAAAACCGGCAGTCCGGCGGCTGCACCCCGCCAGAATTCTGATCTGTGGCCGGATTTGCTTTGTTGAGGCACATAGGCCTGTGAAATATCCATAAAATTCCTGTTGGCGGGTCTAGTGGATTGAATTTGACGTTTGAATCCCGGCTGACACATATGCTGTTTCAAACGTCAAATTCGAAAAATCCACTAGATACATATATTTGCTAGTGGTCTTTTTGATTCCAACATTTGCTCAGTGCTTGAACCGAGGGATGCAAATGTTGGAATCAGACCACTTGCGGCTGCCCCTTGTCTGTTGCTCCAGCTTGAGCTTGCTTGAGCGCGAACGGCAATATAGCCAATATCATGCGCAATCGGGTTGCAAAAATTGGCCAATTGCAACAATATTTGGCAGCTAATGCTAATGATTTTGGCAAAAATGGAATTGGTGGCCAATGAAGCTGGATGAGATCGACAAACGGATTCTGCGCGTGCTGCAACGCGACGGGCGCATCGCCAATAATGATCTGGCGCGGGAGGTCGGGCTGTCGCCGTCGCCCTGTCTCAGGCGGGTGAAGCTTCTGGAAGAGGCGGGCGGGATCGACCGCTATGTCGCGGTGCTTAATCCGGCCAAGATCGGCAAGGGGCTGACATTCTTTACCCGTATCCGGCTGGACAGACAGGATGAGGAGACGCTTCAAGAATTTGCGCGTGCGGTCTTGAAGCTGCCGCAGGTGCTCGAATGCTATTTCATGCTGGGCGATTACGATGCGATGATCCGCGTGGTCGCGGCTGATATTGAGGAATATCGGCGGTTTCAGTCGGAATATCTAAGCCGCATCAAGGGTGTGCAGAACCTCAAGACGGATGTGCCCAGCCAGACCGTCAAGCAGACTTCTGCCATGCCGCTTTAGAGCGGTTCCCCGCTCTAAGACTATGTTTTTACGCATTTCCGGACGCATCGAAGCAGGATCAGAAATCAGTCCAGTGGACTGATTTCCCTGCGTAGACGCCTCGCACTTTTGCTGGAGATGCTCGAGGCCGGCCCTTCTCACTTCAAATAGGCGCGAACCACATCCACAAGTTCACCAGCGCCTTCGTCGCGCTCCTTCTGCGGCAGGTCGCCATCGGCGACGTGCATCAGAATATGATCCTCGATCACCTCCGCCATCAGCCCGTTCACCGCGCCGCGCACACCGGCAATTACCTGCATGACCTCCGCACAGCCCTTTTCCTCCTCAAGCATCCGCTCCACACCCTCAAGCTGTCCGCGAATACGGCGCACACGGTTGATGAGCTTTTGCTTTTCGCGGATGGTGTGGGTCATGGCGGCTCCTGAAGGTTCGGTCGGTCAGGCGGGGCGGGCTTCCACCTCCACCGTCACATGCGACAAATCGTGGATCGCTGCAAGCTTGTTGCGGTAATAGGACGGCGCCTTTGGCGTGGCCGTGACAATCGACACGATGGCGCCATGATGTCCCGGTCCCAGCTGCCAGACATGCAGGTCGGCGATTTCGCCGCCTTCCTTCTCGATGATTTCGCTGATCTCTTCGGGCAAATCCTCACCCTCGGGGATGTAATCGAGAAGGGTCGCGCCCGCATCGCGAATGAGGCCCCACGACCAGCGCGCAATCACCACTGCGCCGACAATGCCAATGGCCGGGTCCAGCCATAGCCAGCCATAAAGACTGCCGAAAAGGAGCGCGGCAATTGCCAGTACCGAGGTCAGCGCGTCGGCCAGCACGTGGACATAAGCGGCGCGCAGGTTCTGGTCGTGACCCTTTTCATGGTCATGCGCGTGTTCATGTCCGTGGTGGTGATGCGCGTGATCGTCCTTCAACAACCATGCGCAGACGAGATTGACCACCAGGCCGACGCAGGCGACCAGAATGGCTTCATGGAAATCGATAGCCACCGGGGCGCTGAAACGCTGGAAACTCTCCCAGCCGATCAGCAGCGCGATCAGGGCCAGAACGATGGCGCTGGCAAAGCCCGCCAGATCGCCGAGCTTGCCCGTCCCGAAGGTGAAGCGCGGATTGTTGGCGTGTTTGCGGGCATAGAGATAGGCGAGCGCTGCAATGAGCATCGCCGCCGCGTGGGTGGACATGTGCCAGCCATCGGCGACCAGCGCCATGGAGCCATAGAGATTTCCGGCAACAATCTCGATCACCATCATCGTGGCGGTAATGGCGATGACGATCCAGGTCCGCCGTTCGTTGCGCTGGTGGTTTTCCCCCAGAAACACATGCTCGTGCCGCGCTTCGAGCTGACGCGGGTGCGAATGAGGGTGCTGCTCGTGTCGATGATGCGTGCTCATGTCGCCGTCTCCTAATAAAATAGGGGGGTATACTATTTTTGGCGTTTCGACAAGCGGCAGAATCGCAAGCAGCGAGCGGTGCCACTTAATCTCGATCAGTTCGCGAAGCTTTGTGACACATGAAAGAACGCCGAAAATCCTCCTCTTTGGAGGTAGGTGCTACGCCTGTTTATCGAGGATTTCGTCCGTTTTGCCGGAATATTCGGCGGGGAATGATCAGCTAAGATCAGAACCGTAGTCTTGGGGCAAAGTGATCGAAACGACGAATTTCCGGCAAAAGCGCGCGGCGTTTCATGCGGGTGGCGCGTCGTCACAGACAGATGGAGCGGAGGGATTTATGTCGATAGAAAAACAAAACAGACATTCACCACGCAACCGAGCGCGACGCCATTTTCTGGGGGTGGCAAGCGCTGCCGCCGCAAGGGCTGCCGCAATTGGCGCTCTGGCGTCGTCGCTCACAACGCCTGCCCGCGCCTTGGGGACCAAGTGGTGGGAGGATGCGGGTAGCGGCGATAGCGGCGGCACCAATTGCCTTTTGAAAGGCACGCTGGTTGAAACAATGAGCGGGCCCGTTGCCGTGGAAAACCTCGGCGTCGGCGACCTTGTCGTGACCGCCAATTGCAAGGTCGTGCCGGTGAAATGGGTCGGCTGGCAACGCTACAGAAAGGGCGGCGCGGAATGGGGCGAGGATGTGATGCCGATCCGTATCGCACGTCACGCGCTGGATCGCATGACGCCGCGTCGCGATCTTTACCTATCGCCCAATCATGCGCTTTTCATCGACGGTGTTTTGATCCGCGCCAAGGATCTCGTCAACGGGCGTTCCATTACCGGCGTGGCGATGGACCAATCCATCGATTACTACAATGTTCTGCTCGACAGCCATGAAGCAATATTCGCCGAAGGGGCTGCGGTTGAAACCTATCTGCTGCTTGGCGACAGCTATAAGAGCTTCCTGAATTTTGCCGAGTATGAGCAGCTTTATGCAGACGAACCGAATATTGTCATGCGGCCCTTCGCGCCGATCATGGGCTATGAGGGCGGACGCGAACATATGCGCGCCTTGTTGTGTTTGAGCCGCATGTTGCCGATGCGCGATGTGGTGGAGGAAACCTATCAGCGTCTGGCTTTGAGGGCCGGGGAGCAAATAATGTAAGGGGAGCGGCCTGCAAGAATGCAGGTCGAAGAAAGGCGAGGCGCTCATTGGCGCCTCGCCTTCATTTCATATCCGATCCATCAGCGCGTACCATGACAGCGCGAGGAAGAGGAGCGGTGCGCGGAATGTGCGCCCGCCGGGGAAGGGGGGAATGCGCAGTTCTTCAAACAGTTTGAGCTTGTCGCGCTTGCCGGAAATGCTGTCGGCATAAAGCTTGCCCATGAAATTCGCCAGCATTACGCCATGGCCTGAATAACCGCCTGCCGAAATGACGCCCGGCATCACTTCGCGGACAAAAGGCTGGCGCGGCATGGTTATGCCGACGGAGCCGCCCCAGGCATGGGTGATCTCGACATTGGCAAGAGCGGGATAGATTTCCGCGATCTGGCGGCGGATATGCGTGCTGATCTCACGCGGATTGTCGGCTGTATAGGCTTCGCGGCCGCCAAACAGCAATCGCCCATCTTTCGACCGGCGGAAATAGCGGACCACAAAACGGGAGTCGTCGACGGACTCCCCGCCCGGTATGACCGGGCTGTCGTCGCCGAGCGGCACGGTCGCGCCGATGAAAGAGCGGATCGGCATGACATGCGATGCGCTGATCGGTTCCAGCGTGCCGCCATAGGCATTGACCGCGATGAAGGCGTTTTTCGCGACAATCGTGCCGCGTGTCGTCGCGACTTCCACGCGCCCGCTGGCAGTGCTGATCCCTGTCGCTTTGGTGTTTTCATAAAGCTTCGCGCCAGCCGCTTTTGCCGCCTTGGCCGTGCCGATGAGCAGTTTCAGCGGGTGTATGTGGCCGGTTCCCGCATCGTAGACACCGCCGTGATAACGGCTGGACCCCAGCAGGGCCGCGGTCTCGTCGCGCCCGATGAAACGCATATGCGGATAATTGAAGCGGCTTTGCATCAGCTCCGCGTGGCGCTCATATTGCTTGAGATAGCGTGGCTTGTGCACGACGGAGATTTGTCCGGGCATATAGTCCATGTCGATCTGGTGCTCGCTCGCAAAAGCCAGCAGATAGGCTTTCGCTTCTTCGGCCACGTCGAACAGGGCCTTGGCGCGCTCATAGCCATATTCGGCTTCGAGGTCTTCCGCCCATGTGCGCTGGCCGGTGTTGAACTGGCCGCCATTGCGCCCCGATGCGCCATCGCCGAAGCGCTCGGCCTCGATCAAAACCACATCCGCGCCCTGTTTCGCCAGATGGTAGGCAGCGGACAGTCCCGTATAGCCGCCGCCGATGATGACGACATCGGCCTGCCGCGAACCGTCAAGTTCGGGATATTCAGGCCGCTCCGGCACACTCGCCTCATACCACGAGAGGCCGGGGGAGATTGGGGATTGGTAGGGCATCGGCGTCTCCGCGGTGGAAGAGGGCAGTGAGGCAATAAGGCAGTAGGGGAGTATGTTTTACTCAGAAAGCTTTCTGATTAAAAAGCGCAGAAGTTTTCCGACACTTTCACTCGCAGCCATCATCGGATCAATTGCTTCTTTTTGGATATAGCCTAGCTGCTCGGCGATAAGCAGGTGCGTTTCCAGTTCTTTCAGGGAACCCTGAGCAATGCGCAGAAACTGCTGGTAAGAGCCGCGATTTTCACGCCCGAAGCCTTCGGCGATATTGGCGGGTACAGAAACGGCGGCCCGGCGAGCTTGACTTGTCAGCCCATAGATTTCTTCTTTGGGCCAACTATTGGTCAGCTGGTAAATTGAAGTTACCAATTCCATGGCTTGCTGCCACACGAGCAGATCACGGTATGAATTGACTGCCATGATCCCCCATGTATCTTTTCCCTACTGCCCTACTGCCCTACTGCCCTACTGCCCTACTGCCCTACTGCCCTACTGCCCTACTGCCCTACTGCCCTACTGCCCTACTGCCCTACTCCCCTAAACTACACATTGAGCAACAGGAACTCGCGCTCCCACGGGCTGATGACTTCCATGAAGGTTTCGAACTCGGCGCGCTTGATGGCGGCATAGGTCGTGACGAAGGAGCTGCCGATGAGGTTGCGCAGTTCGGTGTCTTGCTCGAACAGTTCCACAGCATCGATCAGGCCGCGCGGCAGCTCCACTTCCTTGGTGTTGACGCTGGTCGTTGCAGGCTGTTCCGCCTCGATCTTGTTGACGAGGCCGATTAGGCCGCAGGCAAGCGAAGCCGCCAGCGCCAGATAGGGGTTGGCATCGGAGGAGGGGATGCGGTTTTCCACACGGCGCGCATTGGGGTCAGAGCGTGGCACGCGGAAGGCCGTGGTGCGGTTGTCGTAGCCCCATTTGACGTTCACCGGCGCGGAGGCATCCGGCGTCAGGCGACGATAGGAATTCACATAGGGCGCGAACATCACCAGCGCATTCGGCACATGGCGCTGCATACCGCCGATGAAGTGGCGGAAAGCCTCGCTTTCGCTGCCATCTTCATTGGTGAAAATGTTGCGGCCCGTCTTCTTGTCGACGATCGACTGGTGGATATGCATGGCCGAACCCGGCTGGCCCTGAATGGGCTTCGCCATGAAGGTGGCATACATATCGTGTTTGAGCGCCGCCTCGCGGATCGTGCGCTTGAACATGAAAACCTGATCGGCCAGTTCAACCGGGTCGCCATGGCGCAGGTTGATTTCCAGCTGACCGGCGCCTTCCTCGTGGATCAGCGTGTCGATCTCCAGACCCTGACCTTCGGAGAAATGGTAGATATCGTCGATCAGTTCATCGAACTCGTTGACGCCCGCAATCGAATAGCCCTGTCCGCCGCCAATGGCGCGGCCCGAACGCCCGACCGGCGGCGTCAGCGGATAATCCGGATCGGGATTTTTGCGCACCAGATAGAATTCGATTTCCGGCGCCACTACCGGTTTCAGGCCGCGCTTGTTGTAAGCGGCAACGACGTTGCGCAGCACGTTGCGCGGGGTGAATTCAACGGCGCGTCCGTCCTGATAGACCAGATCGCAGATCACCTGCGCTGTCGGGTCGCTTTCCCACGGAACAGCCGACAGGGTGGAAAGGTCAGGCAGCAATCTCAGGTCGCCATCGTCTTCCGGATAATGGAAGCCGTAGCCGTCTTCCGGATAGTCGCCGGAAATCGTCGTCATGAAGACGGCGGACGGCAGAGCTAGCGACGTGTTGGACGTGAATTTCTTGGACGGCATCATCTTGCCGCGCGCGACCCCCGCCTGATCGGGGGTGATGCATTCGATGTCTTCGATATCCCGCCAGGCCAGCCATTCGGTTGCCTGCTTCCAGTTCTTCACTCCACGCAGGGATTTGACATAGGCAGGCGTACGGCGACGCGGCGCACGCGTAACCTTCTTTTCCGTCGTATCAGCAGACATCCATCACCAGAAAATGATTTCGATATGTGCATGATAGCTGCGTCGGCTGGCGTTGACAAATGGGCCAGCAGGCTTTTTTGGGAGCCGGAAAACAGGTGCGGCTGACGGCGGCTCTGCAGTCTCAAAGGCCGAACCGGGCCTTTAATTTTCGAAAATGCTCTTTGATATCGTCTGCGAGAAGGCCGTCCAGTTCCCGAATGTGACTTAGAGCGTGCAGGCCGATCTGCTTGATCTCCTCCATGGTCAGGCCGCTTGCTTTCAGGGCTGCAAGCCCTTTGAGCAAGGCGCCGATTCTCTCGCCCGCAAGGCTGCTCGCCGCATTGACGGCCCAGCTGAGCAAGCCGCCTTCAGTGCTGCGGGCCATGACGTCATTGGCGTTGGCCAGTTCTTCCGCGCCGGGAATTTTGTCGAACAGGCGGGCGGCAAGATCGGGCCTTTCGTGCTGAACGACGGAGAACATAATCCCTGCAACGCGTTCGGCAACCGCAGGGTCGATGCCGCTCTTCGAGGCGACACTGTCAATGAGGGATTGAACGGTCATGCTATCCTGCGTGATCATGGCTTTGTTGAATGCGCAGGATGATCGGGATCGTTGCGGCTTTCTACGGTCAGAAAAGACAGGATCGTGCGGTGATCCGGCGACCGGGTTTGTGTGTCTGCGAGGAGCGTGCGGGGAGGATGTTCATGCGCCACCCCGCAGACAGTCGACGACAAGAATGGTTTGGGTCAATTTGTTCTTAAAGTCTCGGGTCGCGCGGAAAGCATATTTCTCGATTAATAATGCATATGGGAAGTTTGAAATCTGTAGAATCCGTATTTGATACTTGCCTTGCTTCAAGGGCATTGCCGCTCGCATCTTTGACAAAAGAATATTTTGAGCCGAATGCCAGTGTTATCAGCACAGTTGCCAGAAATATGAGGAGAGAATTCATAGGACTATCCTTATGTCTCTTGAGGGTACGGGCACGCTCGTACTATGAATAAAAGCCCCTGCGAGGGCTTTTCAGGGGACTGGCGTTTAAGAAACCCAGCATTTGAGATGGAGGAATCCATTCTCATAAAAGCAAATTAAATCGTTGATAAGGCCCCGCGTTTGTTGATTTCGACCAGCCTCTGCAACCATTTCACTGGCTATGGAATAGTTTACACCTGTAATTAAAGCGCTTGAAACAATTGAGAGAATGAAGATATACTTACGCATATATTTCTCCTTTTCAATTTTATCTGCACTTTATTGAAATCATAAATTTTATATTGTTACGATATCCAATATCGAATTAAATTTATATTCACAATTATTGTGATTTTAAAAATTACGGTGTTTTCTGAAATTAACGCTTACCCGTTGGCTGCAAAAGTTCGCCTCCGACCAGAAAAAACTCCGGCTGGAGGGACAGCCGGGGGACGGAGTGAAGACGAAGAAGGCATTGAGTGAGGGTGGTCAGGGCCTTTTGAAAGCAATGACCGGGATGGGTTTTCTGCCGTCGCCACCGGCAAAGTGAATAAGCATGGTGGCGACGGCGATTGTCGGGATCGTCATCATTTGTCGTGGGTGACGATGACCGGGATCAGTAGATCACCCCAGTTGCCGTCGCCGTTCCCGTGGTGCCGAAGGCACACAAAATGAAAGAACATGGTGGCGACGGCGGCGGCGAGGATCGTCATCATTTGTCGTGGGTGACGATGACCGGGATCAGTAGATCACCCCAGTTGCCGTCGCCGCCATGATGCCGGGCGGAGCGGACCAGTTCCACCGAGACGCCTGCCTCGACCGCCTTCATGACGGTGTAATTGAGGCGATGCAGATCGTTGGCGAGCATGCGGATAACGGTCTGCTGATCCGTGGTCATGCTTGACGATTGTTCTTCTGCTCTTTCCTTGACGCGTGCTGGCGAGTTCATGGAACTGTTCCTCCTGTTTGGTGGCCGGGATTCCGCTTGTTTGCGCATTTCCGAACGCAAAACCGGTTCCCACTTTTGCTGGAAATGCTTTATTCAGCAGCTGGTCTGAACTGTGCTGTTTCAGTCGATTCCTTCATGGCGGTGGTCGAAGACTGCCCACCGGTGATTGCGAGCGACACGGCATCGAAATAGCCGGTGCCGACTTCGCGCTGGTGCTTGGTCGCGGTATAGCCGTTGGCTTCGGCTGCAAATTCTGCCTGTTGCAGTTCGGAATAGGCTGCCATCTGCCGGTCCTTGTAGCCGCGCGCCAGTTCGAACATGCCGAAGTTGAGCTGGTGGAAACCGGCCAGCGTGATGAACTGGAACTTGTAGCCCATCGCGCCCAGCTCACGCTGGAACTTGGCAATCGTGGCGTCGTCGAGGTTCTTCTTCCAGTTGAACGACGGCGAGCAGTTATAGGCGAGCTTCTTGCCCGGATGCGCCTTGTGTACGGCTTCCGCGAAGCGGCGGGCCTGTTCGAGATCGGGCTTGGACGTTTCCATCCAGATCAGATCGCAATAAGGCGCATAGGCAATCGCACGGGCGATACATGGCTCGATGCCGTTCTTCACCTGATAGAAGCCTTCCGCCGTGCGGCCCGCATCGTAATCGACAAAGGGCTGGTCGCGCTCGTCGATATCCGAGGTCAGAAGCTTGGCGGCTTCCGCATCCGTGCGGGCGATGACCAGCGTGGCCGTTCCCATCACGTCTGCCGCAAGGCGCGCCGCGTTGAGGTTGCGGATATGCGCTGCCGTCGGGATCAGAACCTTGCCGCCAAGATGGCCGCACTTCTTTTCCGAAGCGAGCTGGTCTTCATAATGTACGCCAGCCGCACCGGCCTCAATGAAGGCTTTCATGATTTCAAAGGCGTTCAGCGGGCCGCCAAAACCTGCTTCGGCGTCGGCAACGATCGGGGCAAACCAGGTGTCGACCGAAAGTCCCTTGCCTTCGGCGGTTTCGATCTGGTCGGCGCGCTGCAACGTCTTGTTGATGCGCTTGGCTAGTTCCGGGGCCGCATTGGCCGGATAAAGCGACTGGTCGGGATACATGGCCGATGCCGTATTGGCGTCCGCTGCAACCTGCCAGCCGGAGAGGTAGATCGCCTTCAAACCGGCGCGAACCATCTGCATGGCCTGATTGCCGGAAAGCGCGCCCAGCGCATTGACGAAATCTTCCTCATGGATCAGCTTCCACAGGCGGTTTGCGCCCATTTCAGCCAGCGAATACTTGATCTCCACCGAACCGCGCAGCCTTTTTACATCTTCGGCCGTATGCGCACGTTCGATACCGTCGAAACGACCCTTGGGCGCCGAAGGAATAAGGCTGTAAAAATCTGTCATTTCGGTGTCTCCTCATACTTATCACTGGTTTTCGAAGAGCGTTTGTCGCTGCTCTGTCTGTGACTGAATTTACATTCGCTATGGGGAGAGGGCCAGAAAAAGCAGCAAATGCGCCTGAAAATTGAAGTTAAGCTGTCGGATATTTGACGAAGGCACTCTGTAAATTTGTAAATATTGTCAAAGCCTGACTTTGCAGCTATTTTGTCATGAATTGTAAAACTCATCATTGCGGTTTTGGGAGGACCAAGTTGAGCGAACGCAAGATTTTTGCCGGCCCGCGCATCAGGCGTATTCGCAACGAGCGCTCCCTGACGCAGACGGCCATGGCCGAGGCGCTTGGCATTTCGCCGTCCTATCTCAACCTGATCGAGCGCAACCAGCGGCCTTTGACGGTGCAGCTCCTGTTGCGGCTCGCCAGTGTTTACAAGCTTGATCTCGATAGTCTGCAGGCCGAAAGTGGTGCGACGATCACCGGTTTGAAGGAAGTGTTTTCCGATCCGCTTCTGACTGGCGAATTGCCGGGCGATCAGGAACTGGTGGAAATCGGCGAAGCCGCGCCCAACGCCGCCGTCGGAATCATGAAGCTTTACCGCGCCTATCGCGAGCAGCAGCAACGCCTGTCCGACCTGTCGCAATTGCTGTCGCATGAGGGCAGAGCGGCGCAGCTTTCCGCCACCCGCCTGCCGCTGGATGAAGTGCGCGACGTGATGGCGCGGCGACCCAATCATTATCCGCGGATCGAGGAAGAGGCGGAGAGCTTTTTCGCGCTGCTGAAGCCGGATGGCGATCTGTCGGCAGCCTTGAAGGAATGGCTGCGGCGCGAGCACGGCATTACTGTACGCACGCTGCCGGTCGCGACCATGCCCAACTGGCGCAGGCGCTATGACCGCCATTCGCAGCGCCTGTTCATTTCCGAGCGTTTGTCGCCCTTCGATCAGTTGCAGGAAATCGCCATGGAAGCGGCGCTTATCCGCATGCAGGTGGTGATCGGCGCGGAGACGGAAGGGCTGAAACTGTCGTCCGGCGAAGCAAAACGTATCGCCCGGTTCGAGCTGGCGCGCTATGCCGCGCAGGCGCTGATGATGCCCTATCGCCAGTTTCGCGATGCGGCTGTGCGGATGCGTTATGATGTCGATGCATTGCGCTCGCGATTTGGCGTTTCGTTCCAGCAGGCGGCGAACCGGCTGACGACCTTGCAGCGGCAGGGCGCGAGCGCGCTGCCGTTTTTCGTGATGGAAATCGATCATGCCGGCAATCGGCTGCGGATTGCAGGCGCCGAGGGTTTTCCGACGCGCTTCGGCGGCCAGTGCCCCAAGCTCCCTGTCTATGCGGCCTTCGCTCAGGCGGGTCAGGTGCTGGTCGAGCCGATGGAACTGCCGGATGGCACCGCATTTCTGACCATTGCGCGCACGCTCGAAGGACCGCAGGGCGCATTCAACGAGCGCCCGCGCCGCACCGCGATCCTGTTGGCTTGTGCGCTGGAGGCGGGGGAGGAGACCGTTTACGGCGCTGCCATCGCAAAGGCGGGCAACACAGAGATTGGTCCGGCTTGTCGTCTGTGCGAGCGGCAAGGCTGTGTCACCCGCGCCGAGCCGCCTTTGACCCGCCCGCTGGGGCTGGATGAGATGGTGGCGGGGCTTTCTGCCTTCGATTTTCAGTAGAGGCGCGATATTTCGGCTGTGTAGTTCTTTATACGCACATCTTTCCGAAAACCGCTTCGCACTTTTCGGGATGTGCTTTGCCCTGCAAATGGCGTGGCTTTTCGCTTCCGGTGCTCACGTATGCTCCTTTTACGCAAGTCTTATCCGAAAAGTCTGCAACTTTTCGGGACTTTGCTTGAAGTACGCTCCGCTCCGGTTCTCAAGCCCCACCATTTTGGCTCAGCACAGTCGAAATCTCATCGCCCCTCGGGCAACGCTCAGGGTGCAATTTTTTATGTTCGTCATCGCCGGAGGCGGTTGACGAAACCGGTGCAATCTAAAAAAGTGCAATCAAGGAATAGTATATCCAAACCTGTACCTGCACCGGAAATGAGCGTGTAGAATGGAGCAAATAATGGGGATCAAATCCTTCCTTCTGGCCACAACCGTCGTAACCGGCGTTGTCGCCGCAGCTTTCTCCGCCAGCGCGCAGGAGCGGGTGGTCAATATCTACAACTGGTCGGATTATATCGACGATTCCATCCTCAAGGATTTCACCAAGGAAACCGGCATCAAGGTTGTCTATGACGTCTATGATTCCAACGAAATCCTCGAAACCAAGCTTCTGGCTGGCGGCAGCGGCTACGATCTTGTCGTTCCGTCGGGCGAATTCCTGGGCCGTCAGATTCCTGCCGGCGTGTTCCTGAAGCTCGACAAGGACAAGCTGCCGAACCTCAAGAATATGTGGGACGAGATTTCGAGCCGCGCCGCAACTTACGATCCGGGCAACGAATACTCGGTCAATTATATGTGGGGCACGACTGGCATCGGTTATAACAAGGCCAAGATCAAGGAAGCGCTGGGCACCGATACCATCGATTCTTGGGATGTGCTGTTCGACCCGGAAAAGTCGGCAAAGCTTAAAGGCTGCGGCATCTATCTTCTGGATTCCGCCAGCGAAATGCTGCGCCCGGCTTTGAATTATCTGGGTCTCGATCCGAATTCGCCGTCGCCGGACGACTTGCAGAAGGCACAGGATCTCTATCTCAAGATCCGCCCGAATATCCGCAAATTCCACTCGTCGGAATATATCAATGCGCTGGCCAATGGCGATATCTGCATGGCCATCGGCTATTCAGGCGATATTTTCCAGGCGCGTGATCGTGCCGAAAAGGCCAATCAGGGCGTCGAGATCGGCTACTCGATCCCGAAGGAAGGCGCTTTGATGTGGTTCGACCAGATGGCAATCCCGGCTGATGCCAAGCATGTGCCGGAAGCGCTGGAATTCATAAACTACATCATGCGTCCGGAAGTGGCGGCCAAGGCTTCGGACTATGTGTTCTATGCCAACGGCAACAAGGCTTCGCAGGAGTTCATCAACAAGGATATTCTGGAAGATCCGGCGATCTACCCGACCGAAGACGTCATGAAAAAACTGTTCGTGCCGACGCCCTACGACACCAAGACCCAGCGCGTGGTCACCCGCGTCTGGACCAAGATTGTCACAGGCCAGTAATCATCGAACGCTAGAGCATTTCCAGCAAAAGTGCGTAGCGGTTTTGCGCAGGATAATGCGTAAAAACAAATAAATAGAGCGGTTCCACAATTCCGGTATTGGCCGGAACCGTTCTATGCCGGGCGTGGTCCCGTGCGATGACATTGTGAAGAGCGGCTCACTGTTGGACAGAGGGCCGCTCTACGTCTTGTAAATACTGCATAATCGTCGGGAGCCGTCTCGCTTTGAGGCAGGCTTTTGGCTCCGGGAAGATCGGATAGGGGAACGGTATGGAATCTTTTGGCAGCTTTCGCCGCAAATTTGCGCCTTGGAACGATCCTGCGGCCAAGCCCTATATTTCTTTCGAGAATGTGACGAAAATCTTCGGTGATTTCACCGCTGTCGATGATCTGTCGCTGAATGTTTTCAACCGCGAATTCTTTGCGCTGCTCGGTGCGTCGGGCTGTGGCAAGACCACGCTGATGCGTATGCTGGCAGGCTTCGAGGAGCCGACATCGGGCCGTATCACGCTGGACGGTCAGGATATGCGCGGCATCCCGCCCTATAAGCGCCCGGTCAACATGATGTTCCAGTCCTATGCTTTGTTCCCCCATATGACGGTGGAGAACAATATCGCCTTCGGTCTCAAACAGGACGGCATGGCGAAATCGGAAATCGATGCGCGCGTCGCCGAAATGCTCAAGCTCGTGAAACTGGAGCAATATGGCAAGCGCAAGCCGCACCAGCTGTCGGGTGGCCAGCGTCAGCGCGTGGCGCTCGCCCGCTCCGTCGCCAAGCGCCCCAAGGTGCTGCTGCTGGATGAGCCGCTTGGCGCGCTCGACAAGAAGCTGCGCGAAGAAACCCAGTTCGAACTGATGGATCTGCAGGTCAAGCTCGGCATGACCTTCATGGTCGTCACCCACGATCAGGAAGAAGCCATGACCATGTCGGACCGTATCGCGGTCATGGACAAGGGCCGCATCAAACAGGTGGCGACACCGGCGGAAGTCTATGAAGCGCCGCGCTCCAAATTCGTGGCCGACTTTATCGGCAATGTGAATATCATCGAAGGCGAAGTGGTGAAGGCCGCCAATGGCGAGGCGGAAATCGCCACCGAAAAATTCGGCTTCCATATCCAGACCGAAACGCGCGAACAGCTCAATCCCGGCCAGAAGGTCTGGTATGCGGTGCGCCCGGAAAAGACCCGCATTTCGCGCACCAAGCCTGAAGAAGCCTCAGTCAATGCGGTGGAAGGCGAGTTGTGGGATATCGCCTATTTCGGTGACATGACGGTTTTCCATGTGCGGCTCGACAATGGCCGCACCATCAAGGCCGCGAGCCTCAACGCCGTGCGCAAGACCGAAAATCCGCTGACCTATGACGAGCGCGTCTGGGTTTCCTTCGATACCGACGCCGGTCTGGTGCTCACAGCGTGAGGATTGCCCCATGCAGAAGCTGATCGCTTCCATCGCCAGCCGCCTCGTCATCGCGATACCCTATTTCTGGCTGCTGGTATTCTTTCTCGTCCCGTTCTTCATCGTCTTCAAGATTTCCCTGTCGGAAGTCGCGATGGCGATCCCGGCCTATATGCCGACCTTCGATCTGGCGCAGGGCTTTGCGGCCAATTGGGAGAAGATCAAGCAGCTTTCCTTCGCCAATTATCTCTGGCTGCTGGATGACCCGCTTTATTACAAGGCCTATCTGTCGAGCGTCCGTATTGCCGCCATTTCGACGGTCCTGACGCTGCTGGTGGCCTATCCGATGGCCTATGGCATTGCGCGCGCGCCGACGACTATCCGCCCGACGCTGCTGATGCTGGTGATCCTGCCGTTCTGGACCTCGTTCCTCATTCGCGTCTATGCGTGGATCGGTATTCTGAAGCCGGAAGGTTTGCTGAACCAGTTTCTGATGTGGCTGAATATCATCGATACGCCGCTCAATATTCTGAACACGGATACGGCGGTCTTTATCGGTATCGTCTATTCCTATCTGCCTTTCATGGTGCTGCCGATCTATTCGTCGCTTGAAAAGATGGATTATTCGCTGATCGAAGCGGCGCAGGATCTGGGCTGCACGCCGTTTGCCGCATTCTGGAAAATTACCTTTCCGCTGTCGCTGGCCGGTGTTCTGGCAGGCTGCTTCCTGGTCTTCATCCCGGCTGTCGGTGAGTTCGTGATCCCCGATCTTCTCGGCGGATCGCAGACATTGATGATCGGCAAGACGATCTGGAGCGAGTTCTTCTCCAACCGCGACTGGCCCGTATCGTCCGCTGTGGCGGTGGTGCTGCTTATCCTGCTGATCGTGCCGATTGTGATCTTCCAGCAGGTGCAGGCGCGCGCGCAGGAAAAGGGGAGATAAGCGATGAACAACAACTGGTCCCGTTTCAATATCGCATCGGTGGTTGTCGGCTTCGCCTTCCTCTATCTGCCCATCGTGCTGCTGGTTATCTATTCGTTCAATGAATCCCGGCTCGTGACAGTCTGGGCGGGGTTCTCGACCAAATGGTACGTTGAGCTGTTCCGCAATCAGGCGCTGATGGATGCAGCATGGGTGACGATCCGCGTCGCCTTCCTGTCGGCCACTCTTGCAACCGTGCTGGGTACGCTCGCGGCGCTGGCGCTGACGCGCTATACCCGTTTTCGCGGACGCATCCTGTTTTCCGGCATGGTCTATGCGCCGCTGGTCATGCCGGATGTGATCACCGGTCTGTCGCTTCTGCTGCTCTTCGTGGCGATGAATTTCGACCGCGGCTTCTGGACGGTCACGCTGGCGCATATCACATTTGCCATGTGTTTCGTGGCGGTCGTGGTGCAGTCGCGTCTGGTGAGTTTTGATCGCTCGCTGGAGGAAGCGGCGATGGATCTCGGCGCGCCGCCGGTCACGACCTTCATGAAGATCACACTGCCGGTGATCCTGCCTGCGGTGGTTTCCGGCTGGATGCTGGCCTTCACTCTGTCGCTCGACGATCTGGTGATCGCAAGCTTCACCTCGGGGCCGGGCGCAACCACGCTGCCGATGAAAATCTACAGCCAGGTCCGTCTTGGCGTGACGCCGGAAATCAATGCGGTCTGTACGATCCTGATCGCGCTGGTGACCACAGGCGTCATCATCGCATCCATCGTCAACAAGCGCCGCGAAGTGCAGCGCCGTCGCGATGAGCAGGCAGCATTCCGCATGGGGTAGACTCTGATTGGGGCTTTACTGCCCCAATCCGGTTGACGATGGTGAGATAAAGGGCCGATCCCACGAACCGCCAACGAAGAAATGCAGCGGCGGCTTGGCGGGCGTTGCATTTTCAGCTGGTGCGGGCGCGGGTTGGCCTTCCGTTCCGGCCTGCGGCTGCTGTTCCGGTGTTTCCGGCTGGCTGTTGGGGAAGATCACTTCGCCGCTCAGCGCGAGACTGCGATCCACGAAAGGCACGATGCCAGCGAGATTGAGCGTCCCGTCGGATGTATCGAGGCGTGCGCTTTCCAGCGATGCCACGCCTTCGGAAAGATTGGCCTTGAGGTCGAGCCGGTTGAAGGCCAGCGCGACATTGTCTTTCCGCTCCAGCGCGAAGAAGCGCTCGCTTTGCGCCTTGGTCAGAAAATCCTGAACGGCAAAGCCCTGCATCTGGCCGTTGTTCAGCTGCACGGAGACATTGCCCTGCGCGCCGGAAAGCAGGCTGGACCAGCGATTGACCGGCCCTTTCATGAACAGCGAAACATTGCCTTTGCCGCTGATAAACGGCTTGTCGAAACCAAGCGCGGTCAGGAACTGCGTGCTTTCAATGTCGCTGGCATTGAAACGCAGTTCCCCCGTAGCGCTCTTGAGATCGCGCACGATCTGCACATTGGTCTGCAAGGTGCCGTTGAAGGCTTTGGCGTCGCCAATGTCGAAAATCGCGCGGCCACCGCGTATCTGGATCGCCGCCGCAACGCCCGTCAGCGCTACGGGACCTGCCGTGGCGTTCTGGGCGGAAAGGCGCAGGTCGAATTCGGAACGGTCGAAAAAGCTGGTATTGATGGTGTCGACATCGCCGCGATCATTCGGCGCGCGCGCGGTGGTGTCCGGCAGGGGCACGAAAGCGGCAAACAGGCTGCGAAGATCCAGCTTGTCGAAGGCAAGCGTGCCGGTGACGGCGGGCTGTTCCTGTTCGAGGCCGATCTCGATCACGCCTTTGGCGGGACTGTCGCCTGCATTCATTTCCACATCGGCAAATTTCCAGCGCTTCGGCGTGGCGGTGATGGTGGAATCGAGTGAGAATGCGCCAACCTCCGAGCTGCCCGCGATGGGCGGCAGGCTGAGCCACCGCACTGCGCCGCTTAAAGAGGGCGTCTTGGCGCTCAGCTCCCCTTCGAAGAACCGGTCTTTCGAGATATTGGCCTTGCCCTGAAAGGTCAGGCTCAACGGATTGGCCGTGAGGCTCGCTGTTACGTCCGATGTGCCGCCCGCCAGAAGCGGCAGGGCCTGCGCCGCCGTGATGCTGAATTGCGAGGCTTCATTGCGCCATTTGCCGCTGCCGCGCAGCGTCGCTGCGCTCGACGTCTGGGGCCATTCGAGCGTCATATTCACATTGGTCAGCTGCTCGTCCTTGGCGGCGTCTCCGCCGTTTTCGGCACGCGGAAAGGAAATTGTTCCGTCCCGCACCACCACGCGGCCAAAAGGCTGCGACGCTTCTTCCGTCGCCTGCGTGTCGTTGTTCGCACCACGCTGCTGCAAGGCGCGCTGGGCGCGGATGGCCGTGCCAAGCCGACCGTTGGAACTGGCAATGGCGTCGAGCAAGGCAGGGAAGTTGGAAACCGGCCCGTCCAGATTGACATGCGGGCGCACGATCTGCGTTTCGGAGAAGGAAATATGCCCCATGATCGCATCGAGCGGCGACAATTCCACATCGATGCGGGCCGCGCTCATGAAGGGCTTCTGACCCTGTTCGGTCATCTTGCTCAAGGTGACGCCGTTCAGCGAGGCGCGCAGCACGGGGAAGACTTTCAGGCGCGGGGCTTCCCGTAGCTCGACGCTATAGCCGGTCCAGGCGCTGATTTCCTGCGCCACGCGCACGCGGATCGCATCGGTCGAGACGATGAAAGGCACCACGGCCAGCAAGGTTGCTGCAGCCGCGGCACACAGAATGACCAGCGCGATGACAAGGCGTGCGAATTTAGGCCAGCGCATCAACCATCCGATCCCTAATCCCTCTCATTCTCGTTTAAACGAGCAGCGCCACAAAGCAAAGCCGCCTTCGCAGATTCGGCCTGGAACCGCTCTATCTATTTGTTTTCGGGCACGAGCGCGGCATAAATTTGCCGACAACGCACTATGGTTAATCAATTGTGTGCTGAAATTTAACCCTGATTTTACAGTGGCTACGAATGTGTAAATTTGGAACGATGAAATTAAGGCCGCATTAACCGGCATGATGCGAGAAAGCGTTGAGAGCCTGTTACAAAAGTCGTCCTGTGCGGCTGCAAATGGCAATTTTCTGCATTCCGGTGCTCACGTACTAATAGTACGCTCCGCTCCGGTACTCGAAAATCACCATTTTCGCACACACATGCCGCTTTTTGATTCAGGCTCTAACACAACGGGTGATGATAGAGCCGCCGTTTCCGGCATCCTCTTGCAAGTTGCTTTTGTGTCTTTGTCTCTGAGATTCTCGTAGCGCCGGTTTTATCCGGCGCTTTTTTTTGGAAATCAGGATGGAACTGGTCAGTCAGCCAGAACCCGTGTCGGGGGAAAGAGAATTTCCACAACGGTGCCGCGACCGGGCGTCGAGTCGATTGCGAACTGGGCGCGATTGGCTTCGACCATCGCCTTGGTGAGCGGCAGGCCAAGGCCGGTGCCCTCATTGCGCCAGTCACGCGCCTGTTCGCTCTGCCGGCGCTGCGAAGCGTTGACCTGACGGAACGGCTTCAAGGCCTGCTCGACTTCCGACTTGGTCATGCCGATGCCGGTGTCGCGCACCCGCATGGCCACATCGCCATTCATTTCATAGCTGGTCGAGACGATGACCTGACCACCGGGCGCGGTAAACCGCACGGCATTGGACAGGAGATTGAGCGCCACCTGCTTGATCGAACGCGCATCCGCCACGATGTCCGGCAGATTGGACTGGAAGCTTGAGCGGATGATGATGCGCTCGCGATTGGCCTGCGGCTGCATCAGCGCAATGGCTTCCGCAATCGCATCGTTGAGCGATACCGCTTCGAACTGCATTTCCAGTGCACCGGCTTCGATCTTGGAAATATCCAGCAGGTCGTTGACGAGCGCCAGCACATGATTGCCCGAGCGGTTGATATCCCGCAGGTAATCGCGATAGCGATCATTGCCGATGGGGCCGAATTTCTCGTCGGCCATCAGTTCGGAAAAGCCGATAATGGCGTTGAGCGGCGTGCGGATTTCATGGCTGATGCGCGCCAGAAAATCGGTCTTCTGGTTGGAGGCGCGTTCGGCCTCCTTGCGCGCATTGGTCAGTTCTTCTTCCGTGCGCTTCCACTGCGTGATGTCACGCAGCACGGCGCAGAAACCACGCTTCTGCGGCAACTTGCCGATGGTCATGAAGAGCGGGATGAAACCGCCCTTGGCTTCACGACCGATCACTTCGCGTCCATCATTGAGCACGCTCAACACACCGTTGCCGGATAGTCCGCTCAAGTAATCCATCGCAGCGCGCTGGCTTTCAATGGCGAACAGCATGGAGAAGAACTTGCCTTCCGTCTCTTCGCGGTCATAGCCGAACAGGGCGGATGCGGAATGGTTCATCGAGCGGATGCGCCCTTCCGGGTCGATCAGCACCACGCCGTCGGTCGCTGTGTCGAGGATGGTTTTCAGCTCATCCACATGGGCTTCAAGCGCCTGCTTGTCCTCGTCATCGGTGACGGATTGCGGCACAGCTGTTTCAACAGGCGCTTGCGCGGCTGGCGTTTCGGCAACCGGCATGAGGCTCAGCAACAAGGCGCGACCGCCTTGCCATGCAATCGCATTGAGATGCGCATCGACCGGCTGTTCGCTGCCATCGGCACGGCGCAGCACCATGCCCTGACGCGGCGCATGGTCGTCGCTTTCACTGTTGAACAGCGCTTCCACGCCGCCGGCATCGCGAATGTCTTCCATGGCGTCATAGCCGGTGAGGTCGAGCAGCGCCTGATTGACATAATGCACTTTGTCGCCGGAATGAATGATCACCGGAACCGGCAGGTTTGCGAGCAGGGCTGTCTCGTCGATGGCAGCCGGTGCGTGAACGGCGTCCTCGGCCTGCGGCTCTTCGACGTGTGCTATCGGGATATCTGCAACGGTTGCAACCGGCGTCGTTTCAGCGGTCACGTCTTCCAGCGCGATGACAGGCGTCTCGCTCTGCGCGCTGGAAAGACCCTGCTTGCGCAGGCGGTCGGCGATTTCGCGAAATGCATTGCGCTCGGTCTTTGTCAGCCCGCCTTCGGGGCGCTGTTCGCGCTCCCTGACTTTCAGGAGTTTCGCCTGATCGGCAGCGACTTTCTCCTGGGCGGCAGCATTCAGAAGGCTGATCACCTTGTCTGAATCGCGGCGTCCGGCTGTCGGCGCGATATTGAGCGGCGGCTTCGGCAGAATATCGCCGGGATGGTCGTCATTGGCGATTTCTTCCGTCAGCGCCAGCACATCGTCGTCCGAAGCATCGGCGCTGGCGGCTTCCTGAACTTCCGGCTTACGCTTTTGCGGAATGCCGCCCGCCAGAGCGAGACCGATTTCTTCCGGGTCTTCCACCGCTTCGTCAGGGCGCACCAGACCAAAACCGCGGAAACCGATGAACACGCGGTCGCGGGAATAGACCGGCAGAGCGGCCAGTTCCACCGGCACGCGCAGATTGGTGCCTTCGACCGGCCACATCAGACGCTTGCCTGACCACGTATCGCGCTTGCCAAGCAGCGAGGCAATGCTGCCATCGTGATCGAAGCCGAATACATTGGCGACATCGCTGAAACGGCGTCCGGTCACATCGGCCGCGTTGGGGCCGACTGTGATGCCGAACTCCGGCGAAATCTCGCTGAACACGCCGTCAGCGCTGGTTTTCCAGATGAAGCGGGCGGGCGGTGCATCGCGGTCGAACTGGAAGCCCTGCGGCTTTGGCGTTTCAGCCACTGGCGCAGCGACCGGCGTGTCCTCAACAGTCGGTTCCTGTTCAGGGAGCATTTCTTCAAGGATTTCTTCCGCGCCTTCAGGCGGCTGGGCAGTTGGTTCCGTAGCTGTCTGTGCCGGGGCTTCCGCAACGATGCACAAAAGATGCAGAGCGGGTGCGTCGATCAGCCGGGCGATAGCGCCCGGAACCGACTGGCGACCTGCGCGGATGCGGCGCTTGACGGTACGGTCCGGCGCGTCGGCGGCTTCGACGACCAGATCTTCCAGCGTTGCGGCGGAAATATCGAGCGCGGCGAAGCGCGGGCTTGCGGCGATGACCTTGCAGTCAGCATCAATCAGCGCGACATGGGTATCGTCATCGCTCAGACCGGCAATGATATCTTCCGCGTCGCTCGATGCGCCGCTGGTGGTGATCGCCAGACCGGCCACGCCGTCGGGCAAGACAATATGGGAAATCCATAGACGTGTCAGTTCTGAACGCAGGCCACCGCCAAGACGCACGGACACAGCGCGGGGTTCTGCGCTGTTATCGTCACTGGCGGCTGCGATTTGACGGCGTGCGGCGACAGGCAGATCGATTGCGCTGCCGATCATATCCTCGATACGGTCGAAGCCGAACAGCCGGGCTCCAGCGCCGTTCACCCAAAGCACAGCCGACAGGTCGCGCGTCAGCACGATCTGCGCATCGCCTTTGGCAAAGCCTTCGCGGATAGCATCCAGCGCGGCAATATCGATGAATGGGTATGATCCAGACATACCGGTCCTTATCTGTTCTTTCGACCGCCCGTCGTAGCCATTAACCGCCTGTTAATAAGCTCACTGAGGCCGCGGGTCCATATTTCCATACGGTATGAGCCCGATTTTCTGTTTCATTAGTTAATGCCGGAATGGCAATTTTACAGGTTGCGGCCAATATTTCGGTTGTTCACAGCCCGCCCGCCGCAATGGTTACCAGTCTGTCTAGATTATCGGTGGAATTCGACATTGAATCCGACAATTGGGTATTTCTGAAAAAAGAGCGCTATAATCGCTTGCAATATGGATCGATTCTCCGTATGTGACCCCCTGTCGGCGGCGTTAAGGCGCTCACACCGGCAAAGGTACGCGGTCGTAGCTCAGTTGGTTAGAGCGCAGGATTGTGGCTCCTGAGGTCGTTGGTTCAACTCCAACCGACCGTACCATTTCTCTCTCAGGCCATTTCACTAACACATTGAGTTTACTGCGGGATTGGGCAATCTCGCTGTGAAACCGTTGTCGCTTGCGGCCAATTTGGCTACATTCGCGGCCAGAAACGCGCGCACTTCAAGGATATAGCCATGATTGGATGCATGCCGCCGCTTATTCTGCTGATTTTAGGGGCTGGCATTGGCGCATTGATCGGCGGAAGCTCCGACGCTGTTTACGGCGGCCTTATTGGTCTGGCCATCGGGCTTGTGGTGATGGTTGTACTCATCTGGATATTGATGAAGGCCCGCAACCGGTAGGCTGAAAGTGCGTAACGCTCTTATGCGTATACACTATTGGTATTCAGGGTTTGATGCGCCAGTTTCAGTTAAGCTTTTCTGGGAAATCAGAAATAGCGACCTCTCTCTGGTCGTTTTATTCTGACAACTTAAAATATAATTATGCGTGATCTTTGTATAGGAGAGACGCATGTGGCGTATCGTTTTATCAATATTCTTAATGTTTTTACATTTTTCTTTGGCATTCGCCGCGGATAAGCCAGCGGATTTGCAATATACCAATATAGACAAAAGTTTCACATTTCTTGGCGGCGTTGGATATACTTGGGTCAAAGCGGACGAAATCGTCTATAGCGGTGGAAATCGCATCAGCCATCTGTTCTGGCAATCGCAGATGCCTGTGCTGACCGGTGCTTTCAGGGCCGAACCGATAAATAATATAACCATGTTTGGCCGGGCGAAAGTCGGACTGGGCGGCAGTCACCAGATGGCAGACTATGACTGGTTGTACCCCCATTTAAAAAGCTATGATTTTGACGACTGGACAGATCTCTCGATTAGCAACGAGACCGATCTGGATCGTTACATCAATGTGGATATCGCTGTCGGGCATGATTTCGATATCAATCAATACGACGTTTTCAATCTGCACGGCGGCTTCAAATATACCAATGTGAAATGGACCAGCAGCAACTCCCGCTATGTCTATAGCAGAGACGGTTTTCGCGATAAAACGGGCGTCCTCTCTGGAAAGGGGATCAGCTACGAGCAGAGCTTGCCAGCGCTGTTCGTGGGCGGCGAATGGCGTTCGACATTCGAAAAATGGTCTTTCTCGCTGCTGGGACGCGTAGGGGCAACTGTCGCTGCCAAGGACATCGACGATCATTGGCGTGGGAATAAGCGGTTTACTGATACGTTCGGAAGCCAGCCGTTTCTGGATACCGAGGCCGAAGTTTCTTATGCCTTTACCGAGCGCGCGCAGGTTTATTTTTCCGCGGCATATGAAAAATATTTCCGTATGAGGGGAGACACGACGATGGAAAACAGAGCAACGGGGGAGGTTAAGAGCTTCCCCGATGATGCGGGCGCTGGCTTGCAGTCGTTCACGCTTGGCGGCGGTGTGAAAGTCAGTTTCTAGGATCGGAAACAACATTGGCCAGAGCTTGGCTCTGGCCAATGTTTTTAAATGCTGGAGGTTAAAGCGTGCGGCGCTTACCGGCCTGCGAGAATGCCAGCAATGACGCCGGTTGCGGTGGCGACCAGCAGGAACTGGTTGTCAACCTTCACCCAGCGCTGGCCTGGACCCGGACGGCGCAGACCATATCGCTTGTAGTCGCGCACTTCCGGTTGACGGCGCCAATCATTGTAGCGCTGGCCCTTCGACCAATGCTGACGGCCATGATCGCGATGATCGTTGCGACCGAAATCCTTGCCATGCGGCGGGCGTGGCTTCTGGTCCATGCGGTGCGGACCCGGCTTGCGCTGATAATCCTGCGCCTGGGCGGCCAGCGGTGCGCCGACGAAGGAAAGGGCTACGGCTGCGAGAATAATTTTTTTGAACATCACGTTCTCCTTTGCTGTTGGGTGGACACTATTGGGAGACGAATGAACGGAAGATGAATGGGCAGTGTTCCGAAACATTAAATAAAATCAATGTGATATTAATACTTTGTTAACCATGGCTTTATGTGTGGCCAACCCGCACGATCTGGACTCTGGCCACTTGACCGTTCGGAAATCAGAACGTAATAGTATTACGACGGTTCCCCGACCGAGAGTGAAGGGGATTAATAGGGAACACGGTGAGGACGACCCGAAAAGGGACCAAGACCGTGGCTGCCCCCGCAACTGTAAGCGGATTGCTGTCCATCCTCGTGACGCCGACGGGCGTCATGCCACTGTGTTCGAACCGGCGAAAGCTGAAAGACACGGGAAGGCAGATGGAAGCGACCATCCGCAAGCCAGGAGACCTGCCGTCATAGGGCCTTGGGCCCATCATTATCCATTGTCACGGGCGGGGATGCCCGGAGCAGGAGCAGGTTATGACAGCACATCGCGCTGCAAGGCGCTATCTTTCATCGTCATCCATATCCCCGGATATCTCCGTTTGCTCACGGTGTTTTATCGCCGTCGCTTGCTGACGTGGCCATTCTCTCACCATTTCGGGGTTTCTCATGACATTGCACGGCAAAATGTCGTTTCGCACAGCTTTATGCGCTCTTTCTCTTTTCGCAGGCGCGCCAGCACTGCAGGCGGCGGAAACGCAATATCCGCTGACGCTGAAGAACTGCGGACGCGACGTTACATTCAAACAGGCCCCGACGCGCGCGGTGGCTGTCGGTCAAAGCAGCACGGAAATTCTGTACAGCCTTGGTCTGGGCGACGAGGTCGTCGGCACGGCGGTGTGGTTCGGTCCAGTGCTCAAGGGCTTTGAAGAGGTCAACGCCAAGGTCAAGCGGCTGGCCGATAACGATCCGAGCTTCGAAAGCGTTCTTGCGCAGAAGCCCGATCTCGTCACTGCGGATTTTCAGTGGCATGTCGGGCCGAACGGCATCGTCGCAAAGCCCGAACAGTTCGAGGAACTGGGTATTCCGGCCTATACGTCTCCAACGGATTGCGTTGGCAAGGATAATTCCGGCGGAGGCGACGGCGTGCGTACGGCGGCCTTCACGATGGATGTCGTCTATCAGGAAATCGGCGAGCTGGCCGCGATCTTCAACGTGCAGGATCGCGGTGAAAAGCTGATTGCTGAGCTGAAAGGACGCGAAGAAGCGGCCCGCAGCAAAATTGCCGCCAGCGGGGCCAAGCTTTCCGCTGCGGTCTGGTTCTCCAGCACGCAGATCGATGCCGATCCCTATATCGCCGGGAAGTTCGGCGCTCCGGCCTATATCCTGTCGGCGCTTGGCATCAGGAATGTGATCGATAGCGAAGAAGAATGGCCGACTGTCGGCTGGGAGACGATTGCCAAGTCCAACCCGTCGATGATCGTGGCGGCGAAGCTCGATCGTCGCCGCTATCCGGCGGACGATATCGCAGTGAAGCGCAAGTTCCTCGAAAGTGATCCGGTAACGAGCCTGATGCCTGCCGTCAAAGACGGTCATGTCTTTGACATGGATGCGCAGTCGATGAGCACGTCGCTGCGGGTGATTGAGGGCATCGAAACGCTGGCAGCGGCCATCGCTGCTTCGGACCTCAACAAATGACGGCATTGGTGGCCATAGGAAGGCTTCCTTTCAGCAATAAAGTGAGCGCCGGGCTTCTGGCGCTCATCCTGCTGCTTGCCGCCTTGTGGCTGGGCGCGGCGATTGGTGAAACCGCCATACCGCTCGATGTGGTGGCGAAGACCGTCGCCAACCGGCTGTGGCAAGCGGGCTATGTGCTCGATCCCATCGATGAAGGGATTGTGTGGAGCTATCGTCTCAGCCGTGCCGTGGTGGCGGCGTGCTGCGGTGCTGCACTGGCGCTGTCCGGCGTTGTGCTGCAATCGCTGCTGCGTAATTCGCTCGCCGATCCGTATATTCTGGGCATTTCCGCCGGGGCTTCGACCGGGGCGGTCAGCGTCGCCATTCTTGGCATCGGCGCTGGCGTTCTTACGCTTTCGCTCGGCGCGTTCATCGGGGCGATTTTCGCCTTTGTGCTGGTGTCGCTACTGGCGCTGAAGGCCGGGCGGGGCAACAGCGCCATCATTCTGGCGGGTATTGCCGGTTCGCAGCTTTTCAACGCTCTGACTTCGTTCATCGTGACCAAGGCCGCCAATGCCGAGCAGGCGCGTGGCATCATGTTCTGGCTGCTCGGCAATCTCTCCGGCGTGCGCTGGCCCGATGTGACGCTGGCGCTGCCCGCCTGCCTGATCGGGCTGGTGGTCTGCCTGTGGCATGCGCGTGCGCTCGATGCCTTCACATTCGGCGCGGAATCCGCCGCTTCGCTCGGCATTCCGGTGCGGCGCGTCTATGCCGTGCTGATTGGCGCAAGCGCCATGATGACGGCGGTGATGGTCTCCATCGTCGGATCCATTGGCTTTATCGGCCTTGTCATTCCCCATGCGGCGCGGATGGTGGTTGGCGTGCGGCATGGCGTTTTGCTGCCGACATCAGCCCTGATCGGCGCGATCTTCATGATCGCGGCCGATATCGTGTCGCGCATCATCGTGCCGGGGCAGGTGCTGCCCATCGGGGTTGTCACGGCGCTGGTCGGTGCTCCGGCCTTTGCGCTGCTGCTTGGGCAGAGGAGGGCGCGGGCATGAGGCTCTCGGCACAGAATCTTTCATGGTCGGCAGGCAGTGCCGAAATCCTGCGCTGCGTCTCGCTCGATGTTGTGGAAGGCGAGTTTCTGGGCATTATCGGGCCGAATGGTTCCGGCAAGACCACGCTTCTCTCGCTGCTTTCCGGTCTGAAACGTCCGCGCGGTGGCGTGGTTCATCTCGGAGAAGCGCCGATTGAACGTTTCAACCGCCGCGAGATTGCGCGCTTGCTGGCGCTGGTTGAACAGCAGGCGGAAACGACGGACCGCATTACGGCCCGGCAGGCGGTGGAGCTTGGGCGCACGCCTTATCTCGGTCCGCTTTCGCCATGGTCTGGGGAAGATGACGCCATCGTCGATCAGGCGCTGGCGCATGTGGATATGACGCATCTCGCCAAACGTAATTGGCACACGCTATCGGGCGGTGAACGCCAGCGCCTGCATATTGCCCGCGCTCTGGCGCAGCAGCCGCGCATTCTGTTGCTGGATGAGCCGACCAATCATCTCGATATCGGCCATCAGATCGGGCTTCTCGATCTTGTCCGGCGTCAAAGTCGGACTATGGGCTTGACTGTGGTGGCCGCGCTGCACGATCTCAACCACGCGGCCATGTTCTGCGACCGTATTGCGGTGATGGATAGGGGGCGGCTGGCGGCGCTGGGCGCGCCGCGAGAGGTTTTAACGGCAGCGCGTATCCGTTCGATTTTCGGCGTTGATGTGGAGGTCCAGCATATGGGCGCCAGCGGCTGTCATATCCGCTATTGCGCACCGGGGCATGGGCATGAAGCGCCGGTGCTGCAATTGCGGGCGGGTTAGAGCATTTCCAGCAAAAGTGCGAAGCGGTTTTGCGTCCGGAAATGCGTAAAAACAAAGACTTAGAGCGGTTCCGACGATTCCGTCAAAACAGGAACCGCTCTAGCCTAAAGCAGCTTTCAACCGGCGCTGCTCCAGTCCGAGCCCAAGCTCTTGCGCGCGGGCGATGATCGGCGCAAAGCGGCGCTGCTTCTTTTCCTCATGATTGGAAGCAATGTCGGCGATGCGGTGCTTCAGGAACGGGTTGAGAAAACGCTCGCGCACGGAAACCACATAGGCTTCCGCCTCATCGCCAAGCCCATCTGCGGCAAAGACCGGCAGCACTTCCTCGCGCCACAGGGCTTCCAGCTCGCTGCGGATGGTTTCATCCTGCATGGCTTCCAGCACGATTTCGTCTTTCGGGCGATTGCCCTTCAGCCAGCGTTCGGCAATGAAACTATGGCCGAGATTGAGCAGATAAAGCTTCAGCCGCTCATAGCGCGCCAGATCGTCGGTGACGACGATATCCTTGTGGCGGCATGGCAGTGTCAGGTCCTGCGCCTGTTCGATAGCCCAGATCGCATAGGGTTCGGCGATTGCGCCAACCGGCTCAATCGCTTCGGAGACGATGCGGTCCACCAGACTATTTGCAAAGATGCAGCGCGTTTCCAGCCATTCGACAAAGCCGTTGGGCAGCTTCCAGTCCTGCGCCAGCTTGATCAGGATGCCGCGCAGCTTGTCACCGTTGCGGGAAATCAGCTCGCAGGGGAAAATCGAGAGCGGTGCGTCCGGGTTGTTCTGCCAGCGGTTGTGCAGAAGCACGAGCAGCTTGGCGGGAAAGCTTTTCGGCAAGGTCTGCGGATTGGCGATGAGCGATGCGTCGTCGCTTGCATCCAGCTCATAACCCTTGTCGCCGGTGTTCGAGAGGATCACCTGAACTGTCGCGCCGAGATCGAGAATCTCAGCCCAGTCGTTATGCGCGGAATAGGCGGCGGTTACGCCCTTGGCGGTGTGTTCCGTTTCCGAAGGCTTGCCATCGACCAGACCGCGGATCACGACGGGGTAGCCGTTGCCCTCGTTCAGCGCTGCAATGCGCTGCGCGCTTTGCGGATTGGAGGTGGTCTGCACCACCGCAATCGTGCCGATAGCATCTCCTGTCGCCAGCGCTTCGGCGACGAAGAAATCGGCATGGGCGAGCAGAAAACGGCTGGTGCCGAACTGAAGAATCGCTGGCTTGTTTTGCATGGAATGCTCCCGAATTAGCCGGCACAACTAAGCGAACTGCGCTAAATTGGTCAAGCCAATAGGCTTTCGGTTGCGGAAATAGCGACGGATTTTTCTACAAGGCTGCGCGATTTGCCGCATTTTTGTACCGATTCAGGCATATTGCGCTTCCCGCCCGCTGGAACTATGGTAAGGCCAATTTGGGAGTGATGATGAGCGACTTTGCGGCCACAGCGGAACCCCGCAGGCTTTACCAGCAGATTGCCGACCGGGTGAGAAGTCTCATTCGGGCCGGTCAGTTTCCGGTGGGAAGCAGGCTTCCGGCTGAGCGCGAGCTTGCCCAGCAGCTGGGCGTGTCGCGCCCGTCCCTCCGCGAAGCGCTGATCGCACTCGAAATTGCCGGCAATGTCGAAATCCGTATGGGCTCCGGCATTTATGTCAGCGCCGAGCCGGAAAAGCGCGTTGTGACGCAAGGCCTATCCATCGGCGAAAGCCCGCTTGAAATCATGCAGGCGCGCGAGCTGATTGAAGGCAGCGTGGCGGTGATGGCCTGCGCGCGCATGACGCGGGAGACCCTGGCTGCGTTGCGCGCCACGCTCGACGAGATGCGGGGCAATGTGCATGTCGACCGCCGGGCGATGGAACTTGACCGGCAGTTTCACCTGTTGCTGGCCGAACAGGCGGGCAATTCGGTGCTGGTGCGAATTATCCGCGATCTCTTCGACGAGCGGCATAGCCCGCTGACGTCGCAGATCAGGACGCGGTTTGAGAATAACGATACCTGGGTTCTGGCTTTGGCGGAACACGAAATCATCTATGCGGCGCTGGAGGCGAGGGATCCGCTTCAGGCGCAGGCAGCCATGCGAACGCATCTGGAGCAATCCAAACAGCGTTGGATGGATAACGAGCCGCGTGACAGATCATTCGCGGCGACATGAATTGGGAGTGAGGTCAGACCCATGAATATTTCCGTTTCCCCGACTGCAACGCCGGTCATCCTGCTGCATCCGTCCGACGATGTCGCGGTGGCGCGCATTTCCGTTCGCGCTGGCGACCCCATCGGTCTGGAAGGCATCCATGCCCGTGAGCTGATCGGACGCGGCCACAAGGTTGCCATTCGCGCCATTCCCGAAGGCAAGGAAGTTCTGAAATACGGACAGGTCATCGGCGTCGCCACCAAGGACATCGCGCCCGGCGAGCATGTGCATCTGCAAAACCTCGCCATGCTGCCCTCCGAGCATGAACACCAGTTCTCCATCGATATCGAAGAACGCGGCATGTTGCCGGAAGCCGAACGCCGCCAATTCATGGGCTATGATCGCGGCGCTGGCGGTGTCGGCACGCGCAACTATATCGGCGTCATCTCCTCGGTGAACTGCTCGGCCACCGTGTCGCGCTATATTGCCGACTATTTCAACCGCATGGGTGGTCTTGACGGTTTCGACAATGTCGATGGCGTCGTCGCGCTGACCCATGGCAGCGGCTGCGCGCTCAACACCAAGTCGGAAGGCTATCGCCTGTTGACGCGCACGATTCAGGGCTATGCCAAGCACCCGAATTTCGGCGGCATATTGCTGATCGGCCTTGGCTGCGAAACCAACCAGATCGCGCCGATCCTCGAACATTACCGCATGGAAGAAGGCTCGCGCCTGCGCACCATGACGATCCAGCAGCACGGTGGCACACGCAAGACCATCGATCATGCGATTGCCGAGATCAAGGAAATGCTGCCGCTGGTCAATTCGGCGGTGCGCACCAAACAGCCGTTGTCGAAGCTGAAAGTGGCGCTGGAATGCGGCGGCTCGGATGGTTATTCCGGCATTTCGGCCAATCCGGCGCTGGGCTATGCCTCTGACCTGATCGTGCGCAATGGCGGCACGACCGTTCTGGCGGAAACGCCGGAAATCTATGGCGCAGAGCATCTTTTGACGCGCCGCGCCGTGACGCCTGCGGTGGCGGAAAAGCTGCTGCAGCGCATCGACTGGTGGCGCGATTATACCGCGCGCAACGGCGACGAACTCAACAATAATCCGTCGCATGGCAACAAGCTTGGCGGCCTCACGACCATTCTGGAAAAGTCGCTTGGCGCGGTCGCCAAGGGCGGTTCCATGCCGCTCAAGGCCGTCTATGAATTTGCCGAAACGGTCACCGAGCCGGGCTTCGTCTTCATGGATACGCCGGGCTATGATCCCGTTGCCGTGACTGGTCAGGTCGCGGGCGGGTGCAATGTCATCTGCTTCACCACGGGCCGTGGTTCGGTTTCCGGCTTCAAGCCAGCCCCTTGCATCAAGATCGCCACGAATTCCGAAATGTACGAGCACATGAAGGAAGACATGGACATCAATTGCGGCGGCATCGTCACCGGCGAGGAGACCATCGAGGAATCCGGCACGCGCATCTTCGAATATATCATCGCAGCCGCCTCGGGCGAAAAGACGCTGAGCGAAATCTACGACTATGGCGATAATGAATTCGTGCCATGGCAGGTCGGCGCCGTCACCTGATCCGCATCTTTCAATCTGTAACCGACAGGAATATCCGATGGTCAAAGCTCTGCGTATCGAGAGCGAAAACGTTACCCGCTTCGCCGAAATCGACGAAGCGCCGCTGCTCCCCGGCCATGTGCGCGTCAGGGTGCGCCATGTCGGCCTGTGCGGCAGCGATCTGAACACCTTCAAGGGTCTTAATCCGCTGGTGCAGCTGCCGCGCATTCCGGGGCATGAAATCGGCGGCGAAATCATCGAGGCTGGTGCGGGCGTCGATGCGGCTTATGCTGCGGGCAAACGCGTCATCGTGCTGCCCTATACGAATTGCGGCGAATGCTCGTCCTGCCGCAAGGGGCGTCTCAATGCGTGCCGCTACAACAAGACGCTCGGCGTGCAGCAGAATGGCGGTCTGGCCGACCAGATCGTGCTGCCTGCCGAAAAGCTGATCCTCAACGATACGCTGGAACCGCGCCATCTGGCGCTGGTCGAGCCGCTTTCGGTCGGCTTCCATGCCGTGGCGCGTGGTCGCGTCGAGGCGGGCGATACGGTCGCGGTGCTCGGCTGCGGCATGATCGGCATGGGCGTGCTGATTGGCGCTGTTGCGCGGGGCGCGAAGGTTATCGCCATCGATCCGAGTGCGGAAAAGCGCGAGCTGGCGCTGCAATTTGGCGCAACGCATGTTCTGGAGAGCGGCGAAGATGTCGTGCAAAAGGTCATGGAACTGACCGGAGACGACGGCGTGGATGTCGCTTTCGAAGCGGTTGGCCTACCAATCACCTTCACGCAGGCGGTCGACCTTGCCTGCTTTGCGGGACGCGTGGTCTATGTCGGCTATTCGAAAGCGCCGGTGACCTACCAGACCCAGTTCTTCAACCTGAAGGAACTGGACATTATGGGGTCGCGCAATGCGACGCTGACCGATTTCGAGGCGGTGGTCGCGCATCTGGAAAAGCTGGGCGCTGACGCCGACAAGCTGATCTCAAAGGTGTTTCCATTCGAGGAAGCCGAACAGGCGCTGCCCTATTGGGACGGCGACCGCAATGTGCTGAAAATCGTGATCGAGCGGGCATAATAAGCCGCATTTTCGAGACAAGGGGGAGCTGTTTGGCTCCCTTTTTTTTGCTTAGAGCGGTTCCGTGTTAACAGGACCGCTCTATGCTTCGCGTGCAGGATCAGGCAAGGGGATGAAAATGACGGCAACGATCAATCCGTTCGAAGGCGATCAGGATCGCGCGCAAATCTGGGACATGCTGGTGCGGCGTGACATAGAGGCTTTCGTCCATCAGGACTGGGCATTGGTAGCCGATGATTTCGACGAAATGCGCTTTATTGGCATTCATGCGCATCATGAAGCTGATCCCGATAAATGGGATGCTGGATTTCCAACATTGGCGGACTATCGCGAGGAGTGGCTGCGGCAGGCGGCGGAAAGCGCCGCGACGGAATATGCCGAATCTCTTTCAGAGGGCATTTTTCGCGCCACTGATCTCAGCGTTATTGACATTAAGGGCGATGTCGCAGTTGCGCGGAAAAAATTTTACGGCACCATCGGGAAAAAAGATGGGTCGGTGGATCGCCTCAACTGGCAGACGCTTTATTTCTGCCGTCGCGACGAAGCGCGCTGGAAAATTACAGGCTTCGTTGGCTATATGAGATATCGCTAAAAACAGCAGATTCACGCCGTTTGGGATTCAAATGAGGGCTGTTTGCACCTATTTTCATGTATAGACGAATACATACCGATTAATAGTATAATCATACTGTTTTTCTAGAGTTATAGCTATTCCATATTCAATCTATAATCATGAGCCGGATGTCGCAGCTGATGGCATATTTGTCGCACGCCGTTCGTGCAATTGAGTGGTGGGGGACTACTATTGTCCTCATGCTGGCCGACTTCGACCTACTTCAATAATGCCCCGGCCAGCCTGCATATTTCGTCGCGCAACCTTTCAAAAAATCATTAAAGGGGATGGGTGCGCTTGGATGAATTCACGGCTGTGGGTGGACATGTCGGGAAATGACCTATATAGAATCAGACAATCTTTCACTAATCATTCCGTGCGAACCGTTCTCGGTTTGCAGATTGTGTGCGCGCGGTTTGCGCTGGAATGAAGTTATATCAATCTTGAAAAGGAGATTAAGTCCGCCAGCACAGCGGGGTTAAACTTAATGCATGGTATTTTATACGAGGATGAAAGTATGAAGTCGCCAGCTAAGACAAAGATAAGCTTGAATGGCGTGTTTAAAGTCTTCGGCGACGACCCGAAGCGTGCGATGGAAGCGTTGCGCGCGGGTAAGTCAAAAGCGCAGATTTACGGTGATCTCGGGGCCACAATAGGCGTCGATGATGCCAGTTTCGATATTTATGAAGGCGAAGTATTCGTCATCATGGGTCTGTCCGGTTCGGGCAAATCGACCCTCCTGCGCCTGCTCAATCGGCTTATTGAACCGACCGCCGGTTCCATCGAAGTGGAAGGCCGCGATATCGTCAAAATGACGAAGCGCGAGCTGATCGATCTTCGCCGCCGCGACATGAGCATGGTTTTCCAGTCATTCGCGCTGTTGCCCAATCGTTCGGTGCTGAACAACGCCGCCTTCGGCCTGGAAGTGGCCGGAATGGGCGAGGCCGAGCGTCACGCCAAGGCGCTGACCGCGCTTGCAGCCGTCGGGCTCGAACCCTATGCCAACAGCATGCCGGACCAGCTTTCCGGTGGCATGAAGCAGCGCGTGGGTCTCGCGCGGGCGCTGGCCAGCGAGCCGACCATCCTTTTGATGGATGAAGCCTTTTCGGCGCTCGATCCGCTGATCCGCACGGAAATGCAGGATGAGTTGAAGCGCCTTCAGGCCCAGCATAGCCGCACCATCATCTTCGTCAGCCACGACCTTGATGAAGCGATGCGCATCGGCGACCGTATCTGCATCATGCAGCATGGCAAGGTCGTGCAGGTTGGCACGCCGAACGAGATCGTCTCGGAGCCTGCCAATGATTATGTCCGCTCCTTCTTCCGCAATGTGGATGTGTCGCGGGTCTTCAAGGCCGCCGATGTCGCCCGTGAGGATGAGCTGATCGTGTTCGAACCCGAACAGCTTGCCACCGCGCTGGAGCGCTTTGACGCCAGCGGCAAGACCTTTGGCGTACTCGTCGATGCCGACCGCACCTATCGCGGTCTCGTCAGTCGCGATGCGTTGGCCAAAGGCGCTGTCGTCGAGGCAGGAACGCGGCTGGACGATGTGGCCGCCATCGAGGCGGAAGCGCCACTGTCGGGGCTCCTGACGCAGGTAGCCGCCAGCCCATGGCCGATGCCCGTCACCGACCGGCAGAACCGATATGTCGGCGCGATCAGCAAGTCGGCATTGCTTGAAACGCTGGGTCGTGCGGGCTGATTGCCCGCCGCCAAATTTTTCTCGCATTTAGCCCAGTCCAGAAATACGGAAATGGACGGTAAAACATGGATTTGAATTTCAGTGTTGGTGGTGCGGCTGATGTGGTGGTCAATTATATTCTCGACCACTTCACGCCTGCACTCGACATAATCGCAGCGACAATCGGTTTCGTGACCGATGGTATTCAAAACGCTCTCATCGCTATTCCGCCTGTCGCCGGTGTGGCCATTCTCACCTTGCTCGCGCTGTGGCGCGTCGGCTGGAAGTTTGCGATTTTCACGCTTCTTGCGTTGGCGCTGATCATCCACATGGAATTGTGGAGCGGCACCATGGAAAGCCTGTCGCTGGTGCTGGCATCGACCGTTATCGCGATGGTGATCGGTATCCCGCTTGGTATCGCCATGGCGCGCAGCGACATGGTGGCGTCGATTGTGCGTCCGGTGCTTGACCTGATGCAGACAATGCCAGCCTTCGTCTATCTCATTCCGGCGGCGATGTTCTTCGGCCTTGGTGCCGTACCTGGCACAATTGCGACGGTGATCTTCGCCATGCCGCCAGTGGTGCGCCTGACCAATCTCGGCATTCGGCAGGTCCATTCGGAGTTCGTCGAGGCGGGACTGGCCTTCGGCTGCACGTCGCGACAGCTTCTGTTCAAGGTGCAGCTGCCAAACGCCATGCCGTCGATCATGGCCGGTGTGAACCAGACGATCATGCTGTCCCTGTCGATGGTGGTCATCGCGTCGATGATCGGCGCGGGCGGTCTCGGCAACACGGTTCTGACCGGCATTCAGCGCCTCAATGTGGGGCTCGGCTTCGAAGGCGGGCTGGCCGTGGTCATTCTGGCGGTCATTCTCGACCGGATTACCCAGAGTTTTGGCAAGGGAAATGGCGCGGGCTTCTTCAAGCGGCTGGCATCGTTGAGAAAGGCGGCGGACACCCAATCCGCCTCATCCTTTCGCAAGCAGGAAGCATGAGACAACAAGAAACAATAACGGGAACTGAATCCAATCGAAAAGGAGTAGGCATGTTGAAGAAACTTGCAGGTTTCGGTCTGGCTGCAGTGGTGGCGGGTACCATGACAATGGGCGCTGCCTTTGCGCAGGACGGTAAGACGGTAAAGATCGGCTGGGCCCCGTGGTCCGATGCCGAATTCGTCACCAAACTGGCGAAGAAGCTGATCGAGGACAATCTCGGCCAGAAGGTCGAACTGGTGCAGACCGATGTTGCGCCGCTTTATCAGGGGGTCAGCCGTGGCGATATCGACGCCATGATGATGGCCTGGTTGCCGGAAACCCACGCCGATTATTACAAGCGCGTCGAGGGCAAGGTCGAAGATCTCGGACCGCTTTATGAAGGCGCAAAGCTTGGCTGGATCGTGCCGGATTATATTCCGGAAAGCGAAATCAGCTCCATTGCCGACCTGAAGAAGCCGGAAGTGAAGGAAAAGCTGAAAGGCGAAATTCAGGGTATCGATCCGGGCGCCGGTCTGACGCGTCTGTCGCAAGAAGCGATCAAGAAATACGGGCTTGATTACAAGCTCAATATTTCGAGCGAAGCGGCCATGCTCACAACCGTTGACCGTGCGACGCGTTCCAATGGCTGGTTCGTGGCGACCTCATGGAGCCCGCACTGGATGTTCGGCAAGTACAAGCTGCGCTATATCGCCGATCCGGAAGGCGCGCTGGGCGGTGCTGAACACATCAATGCCATTGCGCGCAAGGGCTTCAAGGAAGACAATCCGAAAGTTGCTGCGCTGCTGACCAAATTCAGCATTCCGATCAGCGAACTTGAAGCTGCGATGTTCGATGCGCAGGAAACCTCCTACGAGAAGGCCGTCGATAAATATATCGCCGACCATCCGGACCGCATCAAGGAATGGCTTGCCGAATAATCGGCGTCCAGCCTTAATGAGAAAGCCGCCTTTCGAGGCGGCTTTCTTTTTAGCCCCTGCGGGCGATCAGGATACCGGCAATGACGATTGCGCCGCCAAGACCCTGCATGAGGCCGAGCGGTTCGGACAAAATTGTCCAGGCGAGGATCGACGCCACGACCGGTTGAAGCAGCAGGGTAAGCGACGAGAATGAAGCGGGCAAAAATGCCAGCGCATAGGCGATCATGCTTTGCCCGGCGGCGTGGGTGAACCATGCAAGGCCAGCCAGTACAAGCCATCCGTAAAGCGTGGTGGGCATGATCTGCCCTTCCGCGAAATAGGCCACCGGTAGCGAAACAATCGCGGCAATAGCGCTGCTCCAGAGCATGATGCGCATGGTCGAAAACTGGTTGCGCAGGCGTCCGACCGCCAGAATGTAGCCGGCATAGAACACAGCCGCGAGCAGCGCGAGCGCATCGCCGGACGATTGCGAATGCAGGAGTTCGCCCGGTCCGCCTTTCAGCACGACCACGCCCAGAATGGCGACAACCAGTCCGATGATAAAGGACGGGTTGACACGCGCCTTGTAGAGCAACCATGCGGCGAGCGTGACGAAGATCGGCGCCATATTGGCGAGAAGCGTCGCATTGGCGACCGAAGTATAATGCAGCGATAAATGCCATGCGCCGAGATCGGCAGCGATGAACAGGCCCGGCACAGCCAGCAACAGGCAGTCCGTGAGCGTGTGGCGCTTGTTATCCTTGATGTCGCTGCGGTCGCGTCCGCTCATCAGCATCAGCGGGATCACCGCCAGCGCCACGCGCCAGAAACCGGTTGCAAGCGGGCCGACTTCCGACAGACGGACGAAAATAGGCGAACTGGCAATAGCAAAACCACCGGCCACCAAAATGGGCATTGCCCAACGCTGGCCGAAGGACTGGGCGCTGGAAGGAGTTGGGCCCGCTACGGGACTTTCTGGAGCTGTCGTCTGCGACATTATCAAACTCGGATTATATTCGGGCGAAACCGGCGTTGCAGAGGGAAATCAGCATATTTTTTCTGCAACACATGTTCTGAAACCGTCTGTCATGTCGCAAAACAATCGAATTATAGAAATTCTTGGCTGCGTACATGACCGACGCCGGGATGCTTATTCCTGTTTGAAGACAGCGTCCAGAAGAAAGAGTGCGGCTATGACGGCTTTATGGTCGCTGTTGTCAAAATGCTTTCAGCAGGACGGCGGGCAACAAAAAAAGCGCCCCACAGGGCGCTTTCCTTTGTCCGATCTACAGCTCGTTACCGGTAGGGCGAAACGCACTGTTTACGCGGGCCGCTGTTTGGCTGGAACGTATTATCGGAAACGCGATAGCTGCGATAACGGTTCTGGCACCAGCGCACGTGGTTGTTGCTATACACAACACGCGGCTGGTTCAGTGCGCCACCGACAACGGCACCCGCAGTGAAGGCTGCGAGCGGATACCACCAGCCGTCGCTGTGGCGGCGATAACCGTTGCGATAGTAGCGCGAGCCATGATGACCATGCCAGTAGCCGGGACGGTTCGAAGGACGGTAGGAATTGTGCGGCGGGCGACCGGGGCGATGCGCATTGCTCGGTGGGCGTCCCGGTCTGTTGGCATGATGCGGCGGACGACCTGGCCGGTGCGCATTGCTGGGCGGGCGGCCCGGTCTGTTGACATGAGCGCGCGGCGGACGGCGATCGTCGCGAACCTGCTCGACGTTCTGATTGAGAGCAGGACGCTCAAGATTCATCGGCGCAGCCATGCTGGGAACAATGGATGATATACCAAAGACCAGCGCCAAGGTCCCCGCGCACGCCTTTTTCAAGATGTTCATGTGCAACCCTCCGTATGGAATGACACACTTAAACGCCTGAAAACACAATTGGTTCCGTTTCCAGACGGTGATCGGGTCAGAATTTGATCGGTGGATTGTGAAATCTATTCGGTGCCGATGCGCAGGATCTTGTCCACGAGTGCCGAGGCCAGATTGAGCGCGCTGCCGGTCGCGGTCACGATCTGCGGCAGGATCATCCATTCCAGCATCCATGCCGCGCCCGAGCGTTCCTGTTCATGCACCATGGAGTGATGCAGGCCGGAAAGCTGAACCGCGTTGAAACGGGCAAGGCTGACCAGCACTTCAGCGCCGACCGGGTTTTGCTTGTGCGGCATGGCCGACGAGCCGCCGCCACCCGATAGCGAAAGCTCCGCGCCAAGTTCGGCCATCAGCGCAATGTCCTGCCCGAATTTGCCAAGCGTGCCGGTAACCAGCGACAGAAGGCTGCCGAATTCGGCGATGAAAGCGCGCTGGCTTTGCCATTGCGGGCGGTCATGCAGGCCGAGTTTTTGCGCCAGAAGGGCGCGTAGCGCAGGGCCTTTTTCACCGAATTTCTCCAGCGTTCCGGCAGCTCCGCCGAATTGCAGCGGGAACGAAAGCGCGGCAAGCTTCCGGTCATAATCGGCGAGCGGCGCCCGCCAGCTCGTGATCCGGTCGGAAACCGTGACGGGAATGGCCGCCTGCATCCGCGTATAGGCGGTGAGGCCGTTTTTGCCGAAGGTCGCGTCCAGCCATTTGAAGCGGTCGGACAGATGTTGCAGCCGACCGCGCAGAATTGTGCTTGCCTCCTGAAGCCGCAGCATCAGGCTTGTGTCGATGACGTCTTGGCTGGTAGCTCCGAAATGCAGCTGTGCAGCGAATTCCGGGCCTGTTGCCTTGCGCAGTTCCTTCACGAGCGCCGGGATGATCACGCCATCCCGTGCGGTCCCGCTTTCAAGAACGGACAGGTCCGGTTCGAAAGTCTCGGCTGCAAGCCTGATCGCATGGGCAGCTTCAACGGGGATAATCCCCAGCGAAGCCTGGGCATCCGACAAAGCCAGTTCGAAACGGATCATTCCGGCGATATCAGCCGCAGCCGTGAAGAGACTTAAAATCTCTTCGTCATCGCCGAAAAGCCCGGCCAGAAACGGATGCTCGAAGACCGAAATGCTCATGGGTCAAATATCGAAAAAGACGGTTTCTTTTTCGCCCTGCAAGTGAATGTCGAAAGTATAGATGTCACCTTCGCGCTGGCCGATCAAGGTTTGGACGCGTGCGCGATGCTCGACACGCGCGAGCACCGGATCTTCCGCATTGGCGTCGGCTTCATCGGAGAAATACATGCGCGTCTGCAAGCCGAGATTGATGCCGCGCGCAACGATCCAGAAGGTGATATGCGGCGCCATCAGCCGTCCATCCCGGAAGGGAACGCGACCGGGCTTGATCGTCTCGAAGGTGAACTCGCCCGTTTCCATGTGGCTTGGGCAGCGGCCCCAGCCACGGAAATTGGGATCGGCCTTGCCGCCCGTTTCCGAAGGGCTGTTGTAGAGCCCTTTGGCGTCGGCCTGCCAGATTTCCACCAGCGCATCGCGCAGCGGCGCGCCCATGCCGTCGATCACGCGACCCTTGATGGTCACGCGCTCGCCCAGCGTCTTGTCGTTGGTGAGCGGGCCCGAGCCGAGATCTTCCGCAAAAACGCCATGGATGCCGACGAAATTCGGCGTCAATCCGATATGGACGTAAGGGCCTGCGGTCTGCGATGCGCTTTCCTTGAGATAACCCAGCGGCTGTACCATATCAGTTGCCCTCCGGCCGGTTTTCAAAGAAAGTCGAGCGGCGTCCGCGCAACACAATATCAAATTTGTAGGCCAGCATGTCCATCGGCAGGGCCGCATTCATGTCGAGTGGTGCGACGAGGCGTTCGATGGCGCTCTTGTCGGGAATGGTCTTCACAATCGGGCAGCGCCAGATCAGCGGATCGCCTTCGAAATACATCTGGGTGATCAGACGCTGCGAGAAGCCGTGGCCGAAGATCGAGAAATGGATATGCGCCGGGCGCCAGTCATTGACGCCGTTTGGCCAGGGATAGGCGCCGGGCTGAATCGTCTTGAACCAGTAATAGCCGTTCTCGTCGGTGATGGTGCGACCAACCCCGCCGAAATTCGGATCGATGGCGGCGAGATAGGTTTCTTTCTTGTGGCGGTAGCGACCGCCGGCATTGGCCTGCCAGAATTCGACAAGGGCGCCGGGAACCGGGCGATTGCTTTCGTCAAGCACGCGACCATGCACCAGAATGCGCGGGCCGACCGGCATTTCGCCAGGGCGCGCATAATTGCGTATCAGGTCGTTATCGAGTTCGTTCAACATGCCATGGCCGAAAACCGGGCCGGTGATCTCGCTCTTGGTGCCTTCCAGCGACAGCAGTGCGCGGGTGGGCGAACGCAGAACGGAGGTCTTGTACCACGGCGTATAGGCCGGTGGATGCATGGCGAGATCGCGAGCGAAAAAGGGGGTCGTTTCCGGCGGTGTGTTTTTCATTTCTCGGCTTCCTCCGCTTCCATCTGCGCGTAGGTCTGTTTGGCGATCTTGAATGCGTGGTTCGATGCAGGCACGCCCGCATAAATCGCAACATGCAGCAGAGCTTCGCAGATGTCTTCCTTGGTCGCGCCGGTATTCTTCGTGGCGCGGATATGCATCGCAACTTCATCGTCCTGACCGAGTGCGGCCAGAAGCGCAATCGTCACCATGGAGCGCTCGCGCTTGGTCCATTGCGGACGCGACCAGACCGTTCCCCATGCCGTTTCGGTGATAAGCTCCTGGAACGGCGCATCGAGACCCGTGGCGCTATTCGATGCCCGGTCCACATGCGCGTCGCCCAGAACCGAGCGACGGACGCTCATTCCAAGCTTGTAACGCTCGGAGCGCTCGGCAGTGTCACCCATGCTATTCTCCCTGGAAGCTTAATTTGAAAGGCGGGTTGAAAGAAAATCGCGCAACAGCGAGACATAGGCGTCTGGCTGTTCCACGCAGGGTATGTGGCCGCTATGCGCGATTTCAGCGAAAGTCGCACCGGGCACGAGGCTTGCCAGTTCCTTGACGAGGGCTGGCGGCGTCGAACCATCCTGATCACCGACGATACAAAGCACGGGCACGGAAATCGCCTTCGCCGTTTGCGTGAAATCCGCATCGCGCAAAGCCGCGCAGGTGGCCGCATAGCCATCGAGCGGCTGGCGGACGAACATGTTGCAATAGGCGCGGAATGCGTCATTGTCCGGCTTCCGGAAATCGTCGGTGAACCAGCGCGGCATGGTGCCGTCGAGAATGCTGGCCAGACCGTTTTGCGTAATGGCGTCGATGCGGGCGTTCCACATATCCGCCGTTCCGATCTTGTGCGCGGTGTTGGAGAGGATCAGGCCCACGACGAGATCTGGGCGGGCGGCATAAACACCCTGCGCAATCAGACCGCCGACCGAAAGACCGCACAGAACCACGCGGCGGATCGACAGTTTTTCCAGTAGCGCGATCAGATCCTGCGCCAGAAGTGCGATGGTGTAAGGGGTGTTGCCAATATCGGAAAGGCCGTGTCCGCGTTTGTCGTAAACCAGTGTCGGGAGATCGTTGCCGAGCTTTGCCCGAACATCATCCCAGATGCGCATGTCGGTTCCCAGCGAATTGATGAAAACCAGAACAGGCTTTTCATCTCCGCGCCACTGCAAATCATAGTGAAGCACGACGTCATTTACCTTGGCGAATTGCACGGCTTTCTCCTCTTGATCAGCAGTGTTGCGCTTTCCAATTGGTTAAGTAAAATGATATTATCAGTCAAACTCATAACTTATAGGTTATTGAACAGGTGATCGGGAACAGGATCAAATTTCGCCATCTGCACACCTTCGTTGAAGTGGCGCGGCAGAAGAGTGTGGTCAAGGCGTCCGAGATTTTGAATATCAGCCAGCCCGCCGTCACCAAGACAATCCGCGAACTGGAGGAGGTGCTGGGTGTCCCGGTTCTGGAGCGTGACGGTCGCGGCATTCGCCTGACGCGTTTTGGCGAGGTATTTTTGCGCCATGCGGGCACGGCGCTGACGGCCTTGCGGCAGGGGCTGGATTCCGTTTCGCATGAGTTGGACGGTTCCGGCCCACCCATCCGCATCGGCGCTTTGCCGACAGTTTCCACCCGCATCATGCCCGAAGCCATGAGCCTGTTTCTGGCGGAAAAGGCGGGGAGCCGGGTCAAGATTGTCACGGGCGAGAATGCCGTTCTGCTGGAGCAATTGCGCGTGGGCGATCTTGACCTCGTTGTCGGGCGTCTGGCCGCGCCGGAAAAGATGACCGGCTTTTCCTTCGAGCATCTCTATTCCGAACAGGTGCGGTTTCTGGTCCGGGCAGGGCATCCGCTGACCGACGGGCGACCGGTTTTCGATCATCTGGCGGATTATCCGGTGCTGATGCCGACGCAAAATTCGATCATCCGTCCGTTCGTGGAGCGGCTTTTGATCGCCAACGGCATCGGCGCGCTGCCCATTCAGGTGGAAACCGTATCGGATGCCTTCGGGCGCGCTTTCGTTCGCGACAGCGATGCGATCTGGATCATTTCCGAAGGTGTGGCGGCGCGCGATGTGGCGGAAGGCAAACTGGTCATGCTGCCGATCGATACCAGCGAGACCACCGGCCCGGTGGGCCTGACAATGCGGACGGATACGGCGAGCTCCGGGGCGCTGCAAATGCTCATCCAGATCTTGCGCGATGTCTCCGGCGCGTCTCTGTCCCGCTCTGCTACAGGCAGGCTGTAATAACGTCAGTGATGCAATAGCTCGCCCAGAAACTTGCGCGTGCGTTCGGGCATTTATCGGGCTCAGCGGCTCGACGCGGCAAATTTACGTTCCAGATGCGCGCCAAAAATCGTCAGCGGGCAGCACATCAGGAAATAGAGCGCGCCAACAATGCCGAAGACGGTGAGCGGTTCGAAAATCTGGTTGGAAATGATGTTTCCGGCCCGCGTCAGCTCGGTAAAGCCGACGATGGAGGCAAGCGAGGTTCCCTTGATCAGCTGCACCAGAAAGCCGATGGTCGCAGGCAGTGAAATGCGGATGGCCTGCGGCAGGATCACGTATTTCATGCGCCAGAAATAGCGAAGGCTGAGCGCCTTCGCAGCTTCCGTCTGGCCCTTGGGAATGGCTTCAATCGAGCCGCGCCAGATTTCGCCAAGATAAGCGCTGGCATGCAGCGTCAGGCCAATGGCGACGGCCAGCCACGCATCGAGTTTCAGGCCGATGAGCGCGAGGCCGTAATAGACCACAAAGAGCTGCATCAAAAGCGGCGTGCCCTGAAAAACCGCGATATAGCCGGCGGTCAGTCGCTCCAGCAGCGGAAAGCCCGATGTGCGCAGCAAGGCGATGCCGAGGCCAGCCGTGCAGCCGCAGACGAAGCCAACGGCGGAAAGCGCGACTGTCCACTTCAATCCGATCAGCAGGAAGACGAATTCATCGTGGCCCATGGGAAACCTCCTACTTGACCGGATAGGCGAAATAGCGCGCCGAGATGAAGGAGAAGAGGCGCATCATGACCCAGGAAATCACCAGATAGAACGCCGTAACGGTGAAATAGACCTCGAAGCTGCGGAAGCTGTCGGATTCGATGCGCTGGGCAACCGAAGTCAGCTCATAGGCCGAGATTGCCGAGGCAATGCTAGTCGTTAGCGTCAACAGGATGAACTGGCTTGTCAGCGACGGGAAGATCGCCCGCAGGGCCGGTTTCAGCACGATGAGCCGGAAGACCTGCGCCTTGTGCAGGCCAAGCGCGATACCGGCTTCGATCTGGCCTTTCGGAATGGATTGAACGCCGCCGCGGATGATTTCGATGGCATAGGCCCCGCCATTGATCCCGAGCGCGATGATGGCGGTCGGCGTCGGATCGAGCCGGACACCGGCAAGCGGCAATGCGAAATAGATGAAGAAGATCTGGACGAGAAATGGCGTGTTGCGGATCAGTTCGACAAAACCGATGACCAGCCAGCGCAGAAACCAGTAGCGCGAGCCGCGCAGCAGGACGCCGCCAATACCGATGACGATTGCCAGCAACATGCCGAATATGGCCAGGGTAAAGGTGCCCAGACAGGCAAGCAGCAGGTTGGGAAGGCCATCGATGACCGGCGTGAAATCCAGGGTGTAATTCATCGTTCGCTCTGTCTGTTTTTCAAGGCGCGGCGAGATCGCCGTTGCTCTCTTTGCTGCAATTGACCGGCGGATGACCAGAGCCTGTCGGTCAGTCCCTGTCGACCATTTTTGCCATGGCTTGCACAGCCAGCTCATAACCATCCGCGCCGAAGCCGATCAGAATCCCGGTCACGACACGCGAAATGAGCGAATTGTGGTAGATGCTCTCGCGGGCATGGACGTTGGAAATATGCAGCTCGATCTTCGGGCCGTCGAACATTTTCAGCGCATCGAGCAGGGCGACTGACGTGAATGTATAGCCCGCCGGATTGACGATGATGCCGCAGGCTTCTCTGCGCGCCTGATGCACGCTTTCCACCAGCTCGCCCTCAAAATTGGTCTGGCGAAAATCGACCGTAAATCCCAGCGTTTCGGCCACTTTTATCGACCGTTCGCGAATATCGGCAAGCGTCGTGGTGCCATAGACCGCCGGCTCGCGCTCGCCGAGCAGATTGAGATTGGGGCCGTTCAAGATGAAGATTGTTCTGGACATGGTGCTTCCCGTAACGGCGGGCAGGCCGTTTTACGACAGGAGGAAACGGTTGCAGACGCTGGCATTTTTGGATCGGATTGGCGCCCCCCGGCTCCAATCCAAATCTTGTTTTTATGCATTTGAACGCAAAGCGACTTCGCGCTTTTGCCGGGAATGCTTCTTAGCCAGCGTCTGCAATCAGGAATGCGGAATGATCAGTTGGCAGTGAAGGAAACGCCTTCCAGCTTTTCCGGGAATTCCGGAACCGGCACTTTCATCCACTTGTCGTAAATTTTCTTCAGCTCGCCATTGTCCTTGATCTTGTCGATGAAGCTGTTGATGGCGGCGTTGATTTCCTTTTCGCCCAGACGCGTGCAGGCGCCGTTATAGAGCTTCTGGAATTCGAGCTTGTTTTCGAATTCGCCCGGACGGGCTTTTTCGACGCGGTCCATATAGAAGATGTTTCCGCCCAAGGCCTGCGCCTGACCCGAAGCCAGAGCCTGAACGCTCGGCGCATCGCCGTCATAGCGGCGGATGGTGGCGCTGGCTGGCGCGTTCTTGGTCACCTGGGTGTCCTGCGCTGCGCCCTTCGCAACGGCGATGGTGAGATTGGCCATGTCTTCATTGGTCTTGATCGACATGGATTTCGGGCCGATCAGCACAATGGCGTTGGCTACATAGGGCTTGCTGAATTGTACGGCCTTGGCGCGCTCCGGCAGCATGGCCATGGTTGCGAAAAGCACATCGACGCGACCGGTGGTCAGGGCTGGAATGCGGTTGTTGACTTCAAGCGGTACGAATTCGACCGGCACGCCCAGTTCCTTGCCGAACAGATTGGCGATATCGGCGTCAAGACCGTCCTGCTGGCCGCCGCTCGTCACGAAACCCCATGGCGGGTTGTCGCCCTGAATACCGACGATCAGCTTGCCGCGCGCCTTGATTTCCTCGGGCGTAATCGCGGATGCGGGCTTGGTCATCCCGGCAGCGGCAACCAGCGCCGCCGCGCCCAGCATCACATTGCGACGTGTCAGCATCGATTTAAACATTCGTTCCTCCTCCCAAAAACTGGCGCTCTATCGATCCTCTCCCGTGGATCAGATGGCCGTATGAGTATATGTTTGGCAGATGATGCTTGGCAAATCAACCGAGTTTACCGAAATCATATGAGATTTTGTATTTTGCATAAAACGTATTTTCACGCCCCGCGCCCGCGCAGGTGTGATCGAGCGGATGACGGTTTAGACGATGCGTCCGCTTTTGAGGATATGCTCTACGCCGCTCTGGATATGGCGGCGTATGACGGCTTGCGCGCCGTCGACATCTCGCGCAACGGCCAGTTCAAACAGCAATTTGTGGTCGTCGACCACAGGGCGTCCGCGAAATGTCTGCGCAAGCATGTGATAGCGCAGAAAGCGGTCGAACACCGAGGATAGTGTGGTCAGCAGCGTTTGCGAATTGCACGCCGACACGATGGCCTGGTGAAACTCCCAGTCGTAACGAACCCAGTCGATGGTGCGCGATGCATCGCCCGCGAGCAAAACCTTTTCAGCAGCCGCGAGTTTGTGGTGGGCGGCGACGATACGCCCCTCCCATTCAAGATCGCCCACCGCGAAGGATAGCCCAATGGCGTGGGTTTCGAGAACCGCGCGCAGATCGGCCAGTTCCTCAAGCTCCTTGCGGGACGCTGGGCTGACTTCAAAGCCGCGCTGCCCCTCGGCCACGACCAGATTTTCGGTCGTCAGTCGGTTGAGGATTTCGCGCAGCGACGAAACGCTGATCGAATAGCGCTCTTTCGCCTGTTCCAGCTTTATCTTGGCCCGCGGCGGCAATGTCCCGGAGATGATGTCCTTGCGGATTTGCCGGAAAACGACATCGCTGACGGTTTCGGTGGATGCACTGTCTTCCCGCAGCATGGTGTTTCCTTTTCCGTGGCGGACATGTTCGACGCAGTGGTCATCAGGGTAGGGTGCCGCCGGCCAGCGCATGTTGGACGCCGCCATCTATGTGCTTGATAAGAATGGCTTTTGCCTCGGTCGCATTGCGCGCCAGCGCGGCATCGAGCAATTGCTTATGTTCCTTTTCGGCGACGTCGCCGCGATAGGACAGCGCAACCATCTGATAGCGCAGATATTTATCGAAAACGGTGGCATGGGTTTCCATCAGCAACCGGGAGCCGCAGGCGGAAATCAGCGCCTGATGAAACTCCCAGTCGTAACGCTTCCATTCTTCCGCCCGGCTGGTGTCTCCTGACGCCATGATCTGCTCCATTCGCGCCAGCTTGTAGTGCGCGGAGACCAACTGCGCCTCCCAGTCCATGCCCCCGAAAGCGAAGGACTGTTCGAGCGCGTGGGTTTCCAGCAGGAGACGCAACGCGGCGATTTCCTTGAGGTCGGCATCCGACATGGGGGCGACTTCGAAGCCGCGCTGGCCCTCGGCGACGACAAAGCCTTCCGACGATAGCCGGTTCAGAATCTCGCGTAGCGTGCTGACGCTGGTGTCGTAGGAATCCTTCAGGCTTTCCAGTCGCAACCGCTGCGCAGGCGCCAGCCGCCCAAAGATAATATCGGTCCGAATGCGGCGATAGCAGCTTTCAGCAATGGACTCATTGGAGGATTCGTAACGCATTAAAGGATATCTCAGATATTCGGTACTTTATCATACATGTCTCGCACTGCGGTTACAATCTGATATACCGCATCGATGCAAGGTTCGAGCATTTCTCGGATGATTTGTGGATCGTCCATTGAGGCGAGCTTTACCGGCGTTCGGGAAATCCGCCCCGTGGAGCGACAGGGACGAACAGATCGTTTGATATGTCATGGTCCGTAGCTGGCAATCGCTGGCGTCTCTTCTTTATCTTAGGCGTTGATGCTACGACTTCTGCCGATCTTCATCCCGTTCCCGGCAGAAATGACATGACTTCACAAATACCTCTTTGTAAACCGCGTGGCCGCGATCTTGGCATCCCCTTCACCGGGCGCACTGGGCCTCACAATGCGATCACCGATGTTGATGGCGTCGGCGTTGGCTTTCAGACGATCATCGAGAACGAGCCGCGTCCCGGTCGCAAGCGTCCCGTTCGCAGCGGGGTGACCGCCATTCTGCCGCATATGCAGTCGGAAACGCCCGTTCCGGTCTATGCCGGTGTGCATCGTTTCAACGGCAATGGCGAAATGACCGGCACGCACTGGATCGCGGATGGCGGTTATTTTCTGGGACCCGTCGTCATTACCAATACGCATGGCATCGGCATGGCGCATCACGCCACCACCCGCTGGATGGTGGACCGCTATGCCTCGACCTACCAGACTGACGATTTTCTCTGGATCATGCCGGTTATTGCGGAGACCTATGACGGCGTCCTGAACGACATCAACTGCTTTCCGGTCACGGAAGCCGATGTGCGCAAGGCGCTCGACAGCGTCGCTTCCGGCCCTGTACAGGAAGGCAATTGCGGCGGCGGCACGGGCATGATCACCTATGGTTTCAAGGGTGGGACGGGCACGTCATCGCGCGTCGTGGAATTCGGCGGCCGCAGTTTTACGATTGGCGCGCTGGTGCAAGCCAATCATGGTCAGCGCGACTGGCTGACGATTGCCGGTGTTCCGGTTGGCCAGCATATGCGCGACGGCACCCCACAAAGCCAGTTGCAGGAACGCGGTTCCATCATCGTGGTCCTGGCGACTGACCTGCCTTTGATGCCGCATCAGTTGCAGCGGCTGGCGCGCCGCGCTGCTATTGGGATCGGTCGCAACGGCACACCGGGCGGCAACAATTCGGGCGATATTTTCCTGGCCTTCTCAACGGCCAATCAGCGCCCGATGCAACATCGCTCTGAGCCCTTCCTCCAGATGCAAGTGGTCAATGACGAGCCGCTCGATCCCTTCTATCTCGCTGCGGTCGACGGCGTAGAGGAGGCAGTGGTCAATGCCATGCTGGCAGCAGAAGATATGGGCGGGACTTCCTATGACCGCCTGCGTGTTCAGGCCATTGATCACGACAGGCTGCGTGAAGTACTGGCCAGTTATGGACGGCTGTCTGCATAGAGACTGTTTATTGGGAAAAGCAGCGACAGATGCGGGTTCTGTCGCTGCTCCCCTTTGTGATGTCATTTCGACTGGAGGTCAGATCATCACAAGCTGGTGGTGCTGGTGAATGCCATGAGAGCCATTAGAACGACCGCTGGAAGCGCACGGTTCCTCCCCAGGCATCGTTGACAGTGGTGCTGCGATTTGAGGCTTCATAACGCTTCCAGTCGCCGCCGAATTTGGTGTAGTTGACTTCTGGCGTGATGGTGAAGCCGGGCACGATTTGGTAGGCGATATTGGCGGCAGCAGCCGTCTTGCCCCAATCGTCATGCGCGCCCTGCAGATTGAACGCCACATTGTCGGTTGCCTTGAACTTCAGCCCGCCCCAGACAGCCCAGTCGCCACCCCACTGCCCGTACATCTGGTCCGGGTCGTCTTCCGAAGCATAACCACCCTGTAGCCAAAGCGAGAAACGGTCGGTCAGATTGACGTCGCCGCGGACCTTGGCGGCCCATTCTTCGATAACGGAATCATACGCAACCACGCCCGCGATCGAGCCCCAGCCGCCTGCATATTTCAGGCCGCCGACGACATGCGGTATATAGCCGTCAATGATATAATGGTGGCCAGCAGGGTTTCTGTAACCGTTATCGTTGTCGCCGCCTTGCTCAAGAGCGATTACCGCTGAAAAGCCGCTGTTGCTTGCGAATGTGTAGGAGATTTTGCCTGTGCGATACGCGCCGGGAGAAACCACATCGTCGTTGATGACGTCGCCAAGATAGCCCGTGAAGGTGTGGAATTCCGACTCGTCGAGGCCGACCTTGAAGCCACCCAATTCGATATAGGCGAATTGAAGGACAACGTCCGAGCCGGCGCCACCGCGAACACGTTCACCATTGGGTTTCTTGCTGCCGCCGTAATCACCTTCACTGCGTGAGTTATCCGCCCAGTAGTTAAAACGGGTTTCGGTGAAAGTCCGCAATGTACCCAGTTCCGTTTCGGAAGCGGTCGAGGTGCGAAGAGCAAAACGCGCGCCCTTGTCCCAGCCTTCGCGATCAACGCCGGTATAGACATTGTCGCCGCCGTTCACATCGTAGCGCAGATAACCGTGAATGCGCAGGCACGTTTCGGTGCCGGGAATGTAAAAATAGCCGGCGCCATAGGCGTCGCAAACGCGCACATATTCAACGGCTTCCGGATCCGGTGCGACGATTGTGTCGGCAGCGTAAGATGAAAAAGACATCATCGTTGCTGCCGAAGAGATCAGAACGGTCTTCATTTTCATAAGAGTTGCCTCGATTCAGCGTGAACTTTTGATAGCCCATCTATATCGCGACAAAACTTAAGTCTCAACGATAGTTAAAGTAATTAAGGTTGATATTGCACGCATGTTGCATAAGAGATACCAATTTATATAATATATATTGATTTATATTTTTAATTTTATAAGAATAGATGTTCATTTTCATGAAATTTAACTATGAAATAATTGCATAACTAATTGTGTTTTTCTCATGTTTTTTCAAAAAGTTGCGATTTTGCGAATTCAATTGATAGTATAATCATGCATTTCAAAATGAGAGGCTTAATCGTTCTTTTGGGGCGAGTGATTGGAAAAGAAGTTTGTCGATGACGATTGATGCAGAAAAATTGATTTTATTGCGCGACTTGATGGCGAATATACTTGTCTCCGCAAAAATATGGCGGTCGCTGGCCAATGAGGCATTACTCGATCTTGGACTGGATTCCGGGATCGCGGCCTGTCTGTTCTGGATCGCGCATGTGGGCGATGGGGCCAAGCAAATCGATATCGCGACGGAAATGGGGCTGACGGCTGCTTCGCTGGTGCGGATGATTGATGCGCTTGAAGCGCTTCAGCTCGCACGCCGCGAGGTGGATGAGAACAACCGTCGGGCCAATCGGATCAGACTGACCGATGAGGGACGTCGTGTCGTTTCCATCATGCAGACTATTCTGGACAGTGTGCACCAGAATTTGTTCAGGGAATTTGAAAATTCCGATATCACCACGGCCAATAATCTTTTGCGGCGCGTCATCAGTGAAAGAGCCTGATCCGCTGGCGCGTCGGGCAGCCGCCAACAGCTAAACGCAATCCCGGTCACAAAGATTTGGCAGCCGCATTTCGGCAGTTGCTTTCAGTCTCATATGCTGGTTCAGCCGATGCTGGCATTGAAAAGATTGCCCGCAGTTTTAGATTTCTTGTGGATTTTTCCATTCCGACACTTGATCATGCGGCACCATTCGGCCGTTTCAGAGGTCACATTCAATCCACGAGAAAACGCAAGGTTCCCTGAATGCGCTTTAAACGTCTCGTCGTCACGATCGCAGTCCTCATCGCTGTGATCGTGTGCGGATATTTTTACTGGCGCAGTCAATCGTCGTCACAGTCACCATCAATGATGACCGCGACAGTGACGCGCAGTGACATCGAGGTGACGGTGCTTGCCACGGGAACGGTCAAGCCGGTTCGTCTGGTTGCAGTCGGCGCACAGGCGTCGGGCCGCATCACTTCGGTGAAAGTAAAGCTGGGGCAGACCGTCAAGGCGAATGATCTGATTGCCGAGATCGACTCCACGACGCAGAAAAACAATCTGCGGACGGCGGAGGCGTCGCTTGCCAATATGCACGCGCAGCTCAAGGAAAAGCAGGCGACGCTGGTGCTGAACGAGCAAACCCTGTCGCGCCAGAAAGCCATGCTCGCCAAACATGCCGTTTCGCAGGCCGAGTACGACAAGGCCGCCGCCGATCTGAATGTCACGCAGGCGCAGATTGAATCGCTCAAGGCGCAGATCAAGGCCGCTGGGGTTGCCGTCGAGACTGCAAGAGCCAATCTCGGCTATACGCAGATCACTGCGCCAATTGAGGGGACGGTGCTGTCCATCGTCAGCCAGGAAGGCCAGACGGTCAACGCAACGCAATCCGCACCGACCATCGTCATTCTCGGTCAGCTTGACCGGATGACGGTTTATACGGAAATTTCCGAGGCCGATATCGTCCGGGTCAAACCCGGTCTGCCGCTCTATTTCACCGTGCTCGGTGATCAGGATCGTCGCTATGAAGCGAGCTTGGAATCGGTGGAGCCAGCACCAGAATCCATCAAGAGCGACAGCAGCTTCAGTTCCTCAAGCACGAGCTCTTCTTCTTCGGGCAGTTCCTCGTCGGAAGCGATCTATTATAACGGCCTTTTCACCATCCCAAACGAAGACGGGCATTTGCGCACTTATATGACCGCGGAAGTCCATATCGTTCTCGGGCAGGAGAAGAATGTCCTGACCATTCCGTCCTCTGCCTTGGGCGCGCCCGATGCTGATGGGCGCTATACGGTGCGCGTGGTCGATGACAAGGGCGAGATCACACGCAAGAAGATTGAAATCGGCCTGAACAATAAGGTGATGGTTCAGGTGAAATCCGGTCTGGACGAGGGCGAACGCGTCATTAGCGGCGAATTGGCGGCAGGTGCGGCGGCGAGTGCTCCACGGGCCGGTCGTCGTGGCCCGCCGATGGGCTTCTGATCATGACGGAACCGTTGATCCGCCTCAGAAAAGTTCGTCGCGAATATCCGTCGGGCGACAGTTCCATCGCGGTCCTGAAAGACATCGACCTCACCATCAATGCAGGCGAGATGGTGGCGATTGTCGGCGCATCGGGTTCTGGTAAATCCACGCTGATGAATATTCTGGGCTGCCTCGATCGTCCTACGTCGGGCAGCTACGAAATCGGCGGACGGGAAACCGCCGCCATGGATGTCGATGAGCTGGCCGCGTTACGGCGCGAACATTTCGGCTTCATTTTCCAGCGTTATCACCTGCTGCCCGAGCTGACGGCAATCGGCAATGTCGAGATACCGGCGATTTATGCGGGGATCGATCCGTCGACGCGCGCCAAGCGTGCTGCGTCATTGCTGACGCGTCTGGGCATGGGCGACCGGCTGCATCACCGCCCCGGTCAGCTTTCCGGCGGCCAGCAGCAGCGTGTTTCCATTGCGCGCGCGTTGATGAACAATGCCAGCCTCATTCTGGCCGATGAGCCGACAGGCGCGCTCGACAAGCACAGCGGCGAAGAGGTGCTGCGCATTCTGGGCGAATTGCACGCCGAGGGGCGCACGGTCATCATCGTTACTCACGATATGTCGATTGCCAGCAAGGCAGAACGCATCATCGAAATCAGCGATGGCGAGATCATCGCCGACCATCCGGTGGAAAAGAGCGAGATCGTGGAAAGCGCCCTCAGCCCCCAGGATGCAGCATCGGCTCGCAAGCGTTCGCTGTCGCTTTACGGGCTGATGGGGTCGATCCGCGAAGCCTTTCTGATGGCTTTGCTCTCGATGCGGGCGCACAAGCTGCGCACCTTCCTGACCATGCTTGGCATCATTATCGGCATTGCTTCCGTCGTCAGTGTGGTCGCGCTGGGGCGCGGTTCGCAGGAACGGGTGCTGGCCAATATTTCCAGTCTTGGCACCAACACGCTGGAAATCTTCGCAGGCAAGGATTTTGGCGATGTGCGATCTGGAAAAATCACCACACTGGTGGTTTCTGACGCGATAGAATTATCCAAACAGCCCTATGTCGCTGCTGCCACGCCAACAGTCTCGACGAACAGCACGGTGCGCTTCGGCTCGCAGGAGTCCAACGCGCTGGTGAACGGCGTCAGCGAGCAATATTTTGTCGCCAAGGGCAGCAAGATCGCCGACGGCCAGTTCTTTGATCGTGAAGCCGTGCGAACAACGGCGCAGGATGTGGTCATCGACCAGAACACCAAGAACGCCCTGTTTGCCGATATCAATCCGGTGGGAGAGGTGCTTTTGATCGGCAATGTTCCAGCACGGATTGTCGGTGTGATGGAGCCGCAGCAGGGCGGCTTCGGCTCCAACCAGAATCTGTCGCTTTATCTGCCCTACACGACTGTTCAGGCACGATTTCTGGGCAGCAATTCGCTGCGCAGCATCACCTTGCAGGTCAAAGACGGGATTGATACGGCGCTGGCGGAGCAGTCGGTCACTGAATTCTTGTTGCAGCGCCACGGCACCAAGGACTTCTATATTCTGAACACCGACGACATTCGCAAGACGATCACCAGCACGACCCAGACGCTGACGCTGCTGGTGGCGGCAATCGCCATCATCTCGTTGATTGTCGGCGGCATCGGCGTGATGAACATCATGCTCGTCACTGTCTCCGAGCGCGTTTCGGAAATCGGGGTGCGCATGGCGGTTGGCGGGCGGCAAAGTGATATCTTGCAGCAATTTCTGATCGAGGCCGTGCTTGTCTGCCTGATCGGTGGTGTGCTGGGCATTCTGACGGCACTTGGCTTCGGCTTGCTGTTTAGCCTGCTCAGCTCGAATTTCAGCCTGATCTACTCGACCACGTCGATTGTGGCCGCCTTCCTGTGTTCGACGTTGATCGGTGTCGTGTTCGGCTATCTCCCTGCGCGAAATGCCTCGCGGCTGGACCCGGTGATTGCGCTTTCGAAGGGATAAACATGGCTTGGGGCGGGCTGGCATTGCCAGCCGCGTGAATCCAAAATCAGCGGCAATAGAAGAAAAAGTGCGGGTGTGTAGGGAATTTTGCTAAACCCTCGCTAAATAATAAAAAATTATAAGCTGAACTCTGCCCGCGATCATTTAAAACAACGATATTGGTTGCAGCGCTCACTGTTCGTCATCTGATTGTAACAGAAATGCGCGAAGCATCCGTCCATTCCAAAGGTCGTTGGGGGACAACGGCTGCGGGGATGTATTTGAGAGGGGTGAAATATGGCGGGTTTGGCTACCACCGGAAATGTCGAGACCATGGGTTGCACACTGCGGATGCGGTGCGTGATGTTGCTCGCATGCGCGGATCTTGCACGCCGCATGTAGCCGTTTCCGTTATCTGCACGCGTTCCATCGTGAAGTGCAGAAATCCTCAAAACAGTGCTCCCGGACAACCGGGAGGTGAAAATCAAAACTCCCGCAAAAGTGGGGGATCGATCAGTTGCGCGTTTCTGCGGGTGTTGCAGATTTTCAACGGTCGCTATGGAAGTAACGGTCTGTATCTTATTGGAAAAAAACGCCATTGACTAACGAAACCATCAATGAAAATCGTATTATGCAATCGTAAAAAACGACTCGTAAAAAAATCGAAACTTCAAACAACTTGATCCTGGAGGTCAGAAATGAACATCAAGAGCCTTCTCCTCGGCTCCGCTGCAGCGCTCGTTGCAGTTTCCGGCGCACAGGCCGCCGACGCAATCGTTGCGCCGGAACCTGAAGCAGTTGAATACGTCCGCGTTTGCGATGCTTACGGCGCTGGCTACTTCTACATCCCGGGCACCGAAACCTGCCTGCGCATCAGCGGCTATGTCCGTTACGACGTAAAGGGCGGCGATGACGTCTACACCGGTCTCGACCGTAAGGGCTGGGACAAGGGCGCTCGTTTCACGCTGCGCACCCACACCGCTTCGGAAACCGAACTCGGCACCCTGAAGACCTACACCGAAACCCGCTTCAACTACGGCGCCAACAATGGCCGTGAAGATGGTGATTACGGTTATACGACGCAGGGCGTTGATTTCCGTATCGGCTACATCCAGCTCGGCGGCTTCAAGGTCGGTATCGACGAATCCGCATTCCACACCTTCACCGGTTACCTCGGCGGCGTCATCAACGATGACGTGATCGCAGCAGGCTCCTACACCACCGGTCAGATTTCGTACACCTACAAGGGCGGCAACGGCTTCTCGGCTATCCTGGCTGTTGAAGAAGGCGGTTCGGGCTACGTTATCGACGGTTACACCCCGCACATCCTCGGCGGTCTGAAGTACGAGGGCGGCTGGGGCTCGATCGCCGGTATCGCCGCTTACGACTCGGTCATCGAAGAATGGTCCGCAAAGGTTCGTGGCGACCTGAACATCACCGACCGCTTCTCGGTTTGGGTACAGGGCGGTTACGCTTCGGAAGAATCCCCGCTGCAGAACTACGGCCAGTGGGGCGGCGATTGGGCTGTATGGGGCGGCGCGAAGTTCAAGGCAACCGACAAGGCTGTCTTCAACATTCAGGGCGCACACGACGATTGGGGCAAGACTGCAGCTACGGCTAACGTAGCCTACACGCTGGTTCCTGGCTTCACGATCACCCCGGAAATTTCGTACACCAAGTTCGGTGGCGAATGGCGTGACCGCGTCGTCGAGAAGGACGCTTGGGGTGGTATCGTTCGCTTCCAGCGTTCGTTCTAATATCGCTTATCAAGATCGGATATCGGGGCATTGTCCCGGTATCCAGACAGGTTTCGTCTAGGTTTATGTTCGCAGTAACGTGTCGGGTTGTCTGACGAGGCTTGGGAATATCGACTGATAATGATGTGACCTCCAGTCCATTGTTATTAACAGGCGGCAGGTCTTCGATCTGTCGCCTGTTTTTTGTTGGGGCGCCCGTTTCCTGCATTGAAATGGGCCCGTTCCGGTCGAACGAAGTCGCTCGACGGCCATAAATTATTGTAATTATTAGTAAAATTGCGATCCAATTGCCTCATCACGCTCTGATCACATTGGTGTGCCCGGGCGTGAATGAATCTCCCGCGCGTACAGATTTTTGTTATAAATTTGTCATGGAGGATTTACGCGCGTGAATATCATCGTGAAAGCACCCCAGACAGATGGAACAGTGGCGCAAACCGGCTTGAGCAATCTTCAGGTAGAAGTTGCGCATAAGATGCTGGCGCTTATCACCAAGGAGCGCTGGCAGATCGGTGATCGCATTTCCGATGCTGCGATTGCGCGGGAGCTTCATGTTTCGCGCTCGCCTGTCCGGCAGGTTCTGCAACTTCTGGTGCAGCGAGGCATCGTCGCGCAGGCTCCGAACCGTGGTTATCTCTTGCAGCGTTTTCCAGAACCGGACGAGCTGTCAAACGAGATTTTGCCACCATCCGATTTCGAAGACCTCTATCACAGGCTGATGAATGCGCGCGCTTCCGGCACGATTGGTCTGGAAATTTCAGAGGCCGCGCTGGCGGAGCAGTTCGAAGTGACCCGTGGAACGGTGCGCCGGACATTGATGCGCTTTGCCGCCGAAGGGCTGGCCGAGAGACTTCCCGGATATGGCTGGCGCTTTGCGGAAGCGCTCGACAACGAACACGCCATCAATGAAAGCTATTCTTTCCGGGTGGTCATCGAATGCGGTGCGCTGACACAAGCCGACTATAGCCCGGTTCAGTCCGAGCTGCAGGAGCTGCAAAGAGAACAACTTGAAATACTCGAACGCCCGATATCCGATTTTCCGGATGGCTTCTGGTTCGACGTCAATGCGAATTTCCACGAAACGCTGGTGTCATGGGCCAATAACCGTTTTCTTACCCAGGCGATCCGCTGGCAGAACCATTTGCGCAGACTGACGGAATCCTGTGAATTTGACCGTCTATGCGAAGCGCGGATTCGTCAGGCATGCGCCGACCATCTGGAGATTCTCCAGGCCATTGAAACTGAGGATTTCGAGTTCGCAGCCGCGTTGCTAAAGCGACATATCGCCCGTCCGTCCCATGACGGCGTTTAATTCCGTAATGCAATATAAATAGGATAAGACCGGGATCTGAAGCGATCCCGGTCTTTTTGTCAGATTTTTGCCGCCTGCACAAAGCGCGGGTCGAAAGTCTGCGCGAATGAAATATCCGCGCTCGAAAGCTCGGGATCGAGCGCTTTCAGCATTTCATAGAGGCTCTTGAAGCCTTCTTCCGCGATCAGGCCCTTTTCGGAATACATGGCGCGCGATTTCTCAAAGCCGGTCTTGTAGAGTTCGCGATCACCGAGCAGATATTCCTCCGGCACAGCGTCGGCAACGTCATCTGCTGAAGCCTTGTGAATCCAGTCCAGCGATTTGACGAAAGCATTGACGACGCGCTGGGTGGTGATCGGGTTGGCGTCGATAAAGCTCTGCTGCACGTAAACCGTCGCGGCAGGATTGGTCCCGCCAAACAGCTGCCGCGTACCTTCTTCGGTGCGGGTGTCGATCAGCAAGCTGATATCACCATCGACTTCGAGACGGGTAATCACTGGATCAAGATGCACGAGAGCCGCGATTTCGCCTTTCTTGATGGCTGCAACCGCGCTTGCGCCGCCGCCAACGCCGATAATCGACGCGGCATCTTCCGATAGGCCGTTCTTCATCAATGCATATTGCAAGAACAGCGAGGTCGATGAGCCCGGCGCGGTGACGCCAACATTCTGGCCCTTCAGATCGGCGATGGTCTTGATCTCGCCTGCGAGGTCCTTGCGCACGCCGATGCAGATGCCGGGGAAACGTCCGAGTTCGCAGACGGCCTTGATGTCCTGGCCCTTGTTCTGCATGCGGATCGTATGCTCATAAGCGCCAGTGACGACATCCACCGAACCGCCGATCAAGGCTTGCAACGACTTTGCACCGCCGCCGAAATCGTTGATGGTCGCCTTCAGGCCTTGCTCTTCAAAGAAGCCTTTGCGCTCGGCAATCGTCAGTGGCAGATAATAGAATAGCGGCTTGCCGCCGACGCCGAACATCAGTTCGGGCTTTTCAGGCGTTGCCGATGCATCCTGCGCATAGGCAGGCAGGCGGGAAGCAATCCCAGCCAGTCCGAGCGCTGCGGCGCCCAGCAGGGCGTCTCTACGAGTAATCTTCATGATTTTCCTCCTGAATAAATTGCTGCGCCTTCATGCGTTGTGGGTTGCCGCTTTCGGACGCCAGACAAGCAAGCGTTCCTCGATGAGGGAAACGCCCCAGTCGATAATGAGCACAAAGACGGTCAGCACGAGCATACCCGCAAAAACGCCGGTCACATCGAACACACCTTCGGCCTGATGGATGAGATAGCCAAGCCCTGCCGAAGAGCCGAGATATTCGCCCACAACCGCGCCCACGACGGCAAAGCCGACGGCGGTATGCAGGCTCGAAAACATCCACGACAAAGCCGATGGCAGATAGACATTGCGCAGCAATTGCCGCTCGTTCATGCCAAGCATACGGGCATTGGACAGTACGGTCTGGTTCACTTCCTTCACGCCCTGATAGACGTTGAAGAAGACGATGAAGAACACCAGCGAAACGCCAAGCGCCACCTTGGACCAGATGCCGAGGCCAAGCCACAGCGCAAAAATCGGCGCAAGAACGACGCGCGGCAGCGAGTTTGCGGCTTTTACATAGGGGTCGAAAACAGCGGCCAATATGGGTTTGCGCGCAAACCAGAAGCCGATCAGAACACCGGCAATCGAGCCGATGGCAAAGGCCAACATGGCTTCGAGCAGCGTGATGCCGAGGTGATACCAGATCGTGCCTTCCGCAAACCATTTATAGGTGCGCAAGGCAACATCGCCCGGCGTGGCGAAGAAAAACTTCGCCTTGGCGGGATTGCCGAAAAGATGCGTGGCCGTGAAGACGTGCCACACGAGAATAACGGCGACAGCAATACTGAGCTGCGCCAGAAACAGCATTGGCTTTTTCATGAACGTACTCCGGCGCGTTCTCCACTCGTCTGCTGGTAGCCTTTGAGGACTTCTTCCTTGAGCGCGCCCCAGATTTCCCGGTGAATCTCGTGAAACTGGTTGTCGAGGCGGATTTCGGAAATCTCGCGGGGGCGTTCGAGCGGAATGCGATATTCCGCCATGATGCGCGCACGGGGACCGGCAGACATGATGACGACGCGGTCGGCAAGCGCGATGGCTTCCTCCAGATCGTGGGTGACGAACATGACGGCCTTCTTGTCCTGCGACCACAGATCGAGCAGCAAATCACCCATGATCACGCGGGTTTGCGCGTCCAGCGGGCCGAATGGCTCGTCCATCAGCAGATATTTCGGATTGCGGATCAGCACCTGCGCCAAACCCACGCGCTTGCGCTGGCCGCCGGAAAGCATATGCGGATAGCGATCACCGAAGCTTGCAAGGCCCACGCGCGCAAGCCATTCCTGCGCCTGCCTTCGGGCTTCGGACTTTGCCGTGCCCGCGATTTCGAGGCCGATGGCGACATTGTCGAGCACGGTCTTCCAGGGCATCAATGCGTCCTGCTGGAAGAGATAACCCGCTTTGCGATTAAGCCCTTGCAGGCGCTGGCCGTTGATCTCGACAATGCCCTGGGCAGGCGTGAGAAGACCGGCCACGGCATTGAGCAAGGTCGACTTTCCGCATCCGGTCGGCCCGACGATGGCGACGAATTCGTTTTCCGCGACCGTGAGATTGCTTTCGGCAACGGCATCGAAGCGACCGCCGTCGACCAGCTTGAACGAAATCTGGACATTTTTCAGCTCGATGGCCGGCTTGTCGGTTGCACCCGAGTGCCCGCGCTTTACTTCGGCGTTCATCGCCTTCTCTCCTTGGGAAGCTGGCGAGGCGCCTTGCCGCAATATTGCATATATTCACTCCTCCGAAGGCGCACTTCAACGATGGGGATTGGGCTGGACGAACAGAATTGGGAGTTCTGCACGTCGCGAATGAAGCGCGCGAACGTTCAATTTCTGCCTTTCCTATACCGCTCTTGCAACAAGGCGCAATGGAAAGCTGATCGCGCTTTGCATTCTATCTACATAATTAAGTCTATACGAAATAATATTACCCTTTGGCAATGTGCCGCAAATTGGCATTGCATATCGCCCCTTCCGTCCCTCGAAGCGGGGCATTAAAGTCCTATTCCAAAAGCCGTCCGGCGATGTGGGGAGGAGCTAGGCGTGACGCTTCGATATCAGATTCTGGCTCTGGCCATTGTGCCGTTGATCGTCGCTATCCTGACGGTCACGGCCTTCATCACTTGGCAATCGGCCAATCTCGTGCAAAGCAGCATTGCGACCTTTGAAAAGAACATGCTGAAGGCGAAGGAGACCGAGCTTCTGAACCTCACCAATCTGGCGCTGTCTGCGATCCAGAAAATCTATGACGAGGCTGGCCCCGACGATACTGTGGCCATGCAGAAGGTGACGAGTATTCTCACCTCGCTCGATTACGGTCGCGACGGCTATTTCTTCGTCTATGACTATGACGGCAACAATGTCGTGCACCCGCGCCAGACCTTTCGCCCCGGCCAGAATTGGCTCGATCTGGTCGATCCCGATGGCGACCATGTCATCGCCAATCTGATCGACAAAGCAAAGCAGGGCGGCGGGCTGCACCAGTATAAATGGGAAAAACCGTCCAGCGGTGAAATGGCCGACAAGCTGTCCTTTGCCGTTGGGCTGGACAAGTGGAAATGGATGCTCGGAACCGGCGTCTATCTGGATGATGTCTATGCCCAGACGGCGGCAGCCAATGCCGATTTTCGCGCCAATATCCGCAACACCTTTCTGGTGGTCAGCCTCATCGCCGTGCCTGCGGTCATGCTGGTTTTCGCAACGTGTATGGTGCTGAACCTGCGTGAGCGGCGCATGGCGGACAACAAGCTCAAGGAGCTTGCCCAGCGCATCATCGATACGCAGGAGGAGGAGCGAGCCCGTCTGGCGCGGGAACTGCACGACGGCATTTCTCAAAATCTGGTCGGCGTGCGCTATGCCATCGATCTGGCAAGCCGCCAGGTGCACACGGGCAGCGACGGTGCACCGAGGGCCATCGAGAAGGCCTCGGATGTGCTGAACGGCGCGATCAAGGAAGTGCGGCGGCTTTCGCATGACCTGCGACCGCGCATTCTGGACGATCTGGGTATGACGGTGGCACTGAAAGCGCTTTTCGAGCATTTCGCGGAAAGGACAGGCATCGAGACCCGCTTTGAGGCCGACACACTGCGGGTCAATCTGAAACCGGAACCGAGCACGGCGCTCTATCGGGTCGCGCAGGAAGCGCTGACGAATATCGAGCGGCATTCGGGCGCTAGTTCGGTGAAGGTGCGTCTCTGGGATTCGAACGGGCGCGTGACGATGACGGTGACCGACAATGGCAATGGTTTTGCTGGTCACGATCTGAAAGGCGCAGCATCCGGGCTTGGCCTCAGAAATATGCAGGAACGCATGGCACATTTCGGCGGGGTGCTCTTGGTGGAAACCGGTACTGATGGTACGCAGTTGACCGCGCGCCTGCCGCTCTCGGCAGTCCAAAGACCTATGACGAAGCCATCCATGATGAAACCGCCCATGTCCGAACCGGAAGTCGCATGACGAAAGAATGCAAGATTCGCGTATTGCTGGTCGATAACCATCCGCTGGTTCTCGATGGCTTGCGCGCCGTGCTTGAAACCTATGACGATATCGAAATCGCTGGTGCGGCCTCCAATGCGCGTCTGGCGCTGGAAATGGCGCAGTCAGCCAAGCCCGACGTCGTGCTGATGGATATCAATATGCCGCTTCTCAACGGCATCGACGCCATCGAGCTTTTCAAGCGGCAGCTGCCCGGCGCGCGCATCCTGATGCTCTCCATGCATGACAGTCGCGAATATATCTCGACCTCGATCATGCGCGGCGCTTCGGGCTATGTGCTGAAGGATGTATCGACGAGTGAAATCGTCGCCGCCATCCATGCGGTCGCATCCGGCGGAACCTATTTTTCCTCCGGCGTTTCTGAAGCGCTTCTCGACAATGCGGAGAAGAAGGCGGAGGGCCTGTCTGCACGCGAAAACGATGTGCTGGTTCTGGTTGCTGAAGGCAGGAGTAATCGGGAGATCGCCTCGGCGCTTGGCATATCGGAAGCGACAGTCGAGACTCACCGCAAGAACATCAAGAAGAAACTCGGCATCGCCAGCACAGCCGGATTGACCCGTTATGCCATCGAAAACCGGCTTGGCTTTTCAGAAAGTTAGCCGCTGGAAGACGAAAGTACCCACTAGTGGGTAATTGTGCTTTCATGCGACTATCGTCTGCTTGCGGGTGGATTCCCGCGCACTTATCCTCCCCGAAAACGGCTTGAGGAGGCCGAAACAAGAGGGGAGGAGCAATGTCAGTTTTGCTGGCGTTGTCGCGCGCTATCGACGCGGCCAATAATTCTATCGGAAAAGCAGTATCCTGGCTGATACTCGTAGCGGTGCTGATCAGCGCCATCAATGCGGTTTCGCGCAAGCTTTTCAATGTCAGCTCCAATGCGTGGTTGGAGGCGCAGTGGTATCTTTTCTCGGCGGTTTTCCTGATTGCCGCCGGTTACACGCTGCTGCACAGCGAGCATGTGAAGGTCGATCTGCTTTATAGCCGTTATTCGCGCCGCACCCAGCTGCTGGTGGAAATTTTCGGCACCATTATCTTCCTGCTGCCCTTCTGCTTCATCACGATCTATCTTTCATGGCCCATCGTGGAAGCGAAGTTCTCCAGCGGCGAGACTTCCAACAATACCGGCGGGCTGGTGCTCTGGCCGGTCTGGACGTTGATCCCCATCGGTTTTGGACTGTTGGCGTTGCAAGGCCTGTCCGAAATCATCAAACGCATTGCCATTCTGCAAGGGCGGCTGCCGGATACGGTGGCGGCTGAAGATGCAGAAGCACAAGCGCTCTGAAGGGGGACGGATATGGTTGCTTTCTTCGCGGAAAATCTCGCCCCGCTGATGTTCCTCTCGCTGATCGTCGTGCTTTTGCTCGGCTATCCAGTGGCTTTTGCGCTTGCCTTTGTCGGCTTTGCTTTCGGTTTCGTCGGCATCGAAATGGGGCTTTTGCCCGTCAATCTGTTCGGGGCCATTCCCGATCGCATCTTCGGTCAGATGTCGAATGAAACGCTGCTCGCCATTCCTTTCTTCACCTTCATGGGGCTGATACTGGAGCGAAGCGGTATGGCGGAAGACCTGCTCGACACGATCGGGCAGTTGTTCGGTCCCGTGCGCGGCGGTCTGGCCTTTGCTGTGATTATCGTCGGCGCGCTTCTGGCGGCGACCACCGGCGTCGTTGCCGCTTCGGTGATTTCGATGGGGCTTATCTCGCTGCCGATCATGCTGCGTTACGGCTATGATCGCAAGGTGGCAAGCGGCACCATTGCCGCTTCCGGCACGCTGGCGCAGATCATTCCGCCGAGCCTCGTTCTGATTGTTCTCGCCGACCAGCTGGGCCGTTCGGTCGGCGATATGTATAAGGGCGCGCTGGTGCCGGGCCTGATGCTGGTCGGCGTTTATTGCGCTTACATCATCGGCATGTCGATCCTCCGGCCTCAAACCGTTCCCGCCTTGCCGCCGCAGGCCCGCACCTTGAGGGGATGGAGGCTAGCGCAGCGCGTGGTAGTCTCGCTCGTGCCGCCGCTGGTGTTGATTTTCCTCGTTCTGGGCACGATCTTCATCGGCGTGGCCACCCCGACCGAGGGCGGCGCGATGGGCGCGGTCGGCGCGCTGTTGCTTGCCATCATCAATCGCCGCCTGAACATGAAGATGCTGACCTCGGCGCTTTACGCCACGGCAAAACTTTCGTCATTCGTCATCTTCATTCTGCTTGGCGCGCGTGTGTTCTCGCTGACCTTCTATGGTGTCAACGGTCACGTCTGGGTTGAGCATCTGATGACGTCGATTCCCGGCGGTGAAGTCGGCTTCCTGATCGTCGCTAACATTCTGGTCTTCTTTCTGGCCTTCTTCCTCGATTATTTCGAGCTGGCCTTCATCATCATCCCGCTTCTGGCACCGGTTGCCGACGCGCTCGGCATCGATCTCGTCTGGTTCGGCGTCATGCTGGCCGTGAACATGCAGACATCGTTCATGCATCCGCCGTTCGGCTTCTCCTTGTTCTATCTGCGCTCGGTGGCGCCATCGCGCGCCTATAAGGACAAGGTCACGGGTGCCACCATCCAGCCGGTCACGTCGGGTCAGATCTATATGGGGTCGATCCCGTTCCTGCTGATCCAGCTGGTGATGGTCGCGGTTATCATCGCGTTTCCCGGTATCGTTACGCATTACAAATCCGGCCATCTGGTCGCCGATCCGTCGACGATCCAGATCAACGTGCCGATGCCCGGCGCGGATGGCGGCAATCCGTTCGGCACTGCGCCCGCCCCATTCGGTGCGCCTTCGCCGTCCAAGGATCCGCTGCCCGCACCATCATTCGGATCGCCGCAGCCAAGCTTCGGACAACCGGAAAAGCCAGCGCAGTAACCGAGGGGGGAGACCAGTTATCGCGCCGGTTATAAGTGAAACAGTTTTGGAGGAGGAAAACATGAAACAGGATTTGAACCGCCGTACATTCTTGACCAAGGGTGCGGCCATCGGCGCCGCCGCCGCAACAAGCGGTGCGGCGCTTGCCACACCGGCAATCGCTGATGAACTGCCGACGCTGCGCTGGCGTCTGACATCGGGCTTCCCGAACAATCTCGACACGATCTATGGCGGCGCCGTCTATATGGCCAATGCCCTGTCGAAGATGACGGACGGCAAGTTCCAGATACAGGTGTTTCAGGCAGGCGAACTGGTGCCAGGCCCGCAGGCGATCGATGCGGTGCAGGCCAATACGGTCGAAATCGCGCATACATGCGGCTATTACTTCACCGGCAAGAACCCGGCTTTCGCCATCGGCACCGCCATTCCCTTTGGCATGAATACGCGCCTGCAAAATGCGTGGCTCTATCATGGCGGCGGCAACGAACTTTATAATGAATTTTTGTCTGACTATGGCGTTGTCGGCATCGTCGGTGGCAACACCGCCGCGCAGATGGGCGGCTGGTATCGCAAGGAAATCAAGAGCCTCGAAGACCTGAAAGGTCTGAAGATGCGCATTGCCGGCGTTGCCGGTGAAGTCATGTCGCGCCTTGGCGTGGTGCCGCAGCAGCTTCCGGGCGGCGACATCTATCCGTCGCTCGAACGCGGAACCATCGATGCCGCCGAATGGGTCGGCCCTTATGACGACGAGAAGCTCGGCTTTTATCAGATCGCGCCTTACTACTACTATCCGGCGTTCTGGGAAGGCGGCGCTTCGGTGCATTTCTTCGTCAACAAGCAGCAATATGAAAGCCTGCCGGAAGCTTACAAGGTGGCGCTCAACAGCGCTGCCCAAGCCGCAACGCAGAACATGATTTCGCTCTATGACGTGAAGAACACCGCTGCAATCCGTTCGCTGGTGTCGAAGGGCGTAAATTTGCGGCCTCTTCCGCGCGATGTGCTGGATGCCGCATATAAGGTCACCTTCGAACTCTATGCCGAGTATATGGAAAAGAATCCAGCCTGGGCGAAGATCTATCCAAGCTGGAAGAAATTCCGCGACGAGGGTTTTGAGTGGTTCCGCGTCGCTGAATATACCTATGACAGCTATGTTTATGCCGCGCAGGCGGCAGGCAAATAGAGTTGCATCTAGCCTGTCGAACTTTGAGAAGGGGCCGGTTTTCCGGCTCCTTTTCTTTTACGCATTATCCTAAGCAAAACCGCTACGCACTTTTGCTGGAAATGCTGTAGGGCACGCCGTGAGTGCCTCGCGCTTGCCCCTTGTGACGCTATGCGCCTATATAACGCACCAGTTCGTACATTTTGAAAGCAGCCAGACGATCACGATGGACAGCGCAGTGGAGCTTGCACAGGACCGTGCGGGACGGAAAAACGATCCCGACAGCACCAAGGAAAATATCCTCGAAGTCGCGACCGAGGAATTCGTTCATGCGGGATTTTCGGGTGCCCGTGTCGATACGATTGCCGAAAAGACCAAGACGTCGAAACGGATGCTCTATTATTACTTCGGCAACAAGGAAGGGCTATATCTCGCCGTCCTGGAGCGCGCTTATGCCAAGATCAGGGCGCTGGAAAGCCGCCTTCAGCTTCAGGATTTCGAGCCGGAAGAAGCGATGCGGCGATTGATCGAGGCCACATTCGATCATGACGACGCCAATCCCGATTTCGTCCAGCTGGTCAGCATCGAGAACATTCATCGCGCCGAGCATCTGAAGAATTCCAGCATTCTCCAACGCACCAATTCCGGCGTGATCGGGATCATTGCCGAGATTCTGGCGCGCGGCGAGGCAAGCGGTGTTTTCACGCAGAAGGTCGATCCGGTGGACCTGCACCAGATGATCAGCGCCGCCTGTTTTTTCCGGGTTGCCAACCGGCACACATTCGGCGCGCTTTTCGACCGGGACCTGATGGCTGACGAATACAGAACGCGCCATCGCCAGCTGATCGCGGATATGATCCTGGCTTATCTGAGGTCGTGAAAGCTGGGCGCGGCCTGCCGCTTTATGATTCGGACTGAGCGCCTCGAATACTGCCTTCATTTCCGCGCGCTTCGCAAAAATAGTCGTCCTATTCGATTGACGTTACTAACCAGTTCGTACATTTTCTGAAATCGGAAACCTGCTTTGCGAAAATGGCGGGACGGTAGGGGGGGAGTGTAAATTCCGTGACGGAAACAGTGGCGCGGTCGGTTCGCGTGGGCTTGATTGGCAGCGGCATCGGCGCCTCTCGCACGCCTGCCATGCATATGCATGAAGGACGCATGAACGGCATCGATTACCGCTATGATCGGTTCGATCTTTCGGTGCTGGGCGTGGGCGTGGAAGCGCTGCCGCAACTGATGGATCAGGCGGAGAAAGACGGCTTTGCCGGGCTGAATATCACCTATCCCTGCAAGCAGGCGGCGATCCAGTTTGTCGATGAACTGTCGCCGGATGCGGCGGCTCTCGGTTCGATCAATACGGTGACATTCAAAAACGGTCGCAGGACGGGCTACAACACCGACTGGTGGGGCTTTGCGCAGGGTTTCCGGCAGGCGCTGCCTGATGCCCCCGTCGATAACGTCGTGCTGATCGGCGCGGGCGGGGCGGGAGTGGCCGTTGCCCATGCACTGGCGACGATGAGCGCGCGAACCGTTCAGGTTTTCGATCTGGATGCGGCCCGAACCGAAGCGCTGATTGCGCAACTCGCACCGAGGCATGAAACCTGCCGGTTTGAATCGGGCAACGATATCGCCGCCGCGCTGGAGACTGCCGATGGGCTGGCCCATGCCACGCCGACCGGAATGGCCAAACATCCCGGCGTGCCACTGGATACAAGTCTTCTGCTGCCCCGCCATTGGGTGGCGGATATTGTCTATTTCCCGCTTCAGACCCAGCTTCTTGCCGAAGCGGCAAAGCGCGGCTGTAGTGTCGTGAATGGCGGAGGCATGGCCGTCTTTCAGGCCGTCGGCGCGTTCGAATTGTTCACTGGCGTGACGCCGAAAGTCGACCGCATGATCGAGCATTTCAGTTCGCTCGGCGAGGGCGGCGGTATCTAAGAGCCTGTTCCAAAAGCCGCTCTGTGTGGCTGCAAATGGCAATTTGAGATTTGCTTTTGCATAATCTGAACCGAAAAGTCTGCAACTTTTCGGGATTATGCGAGGCTTCCGCTGCTCACGTACCTTAAGTACGCTCCGCTCCGGTACTCGAAAATCACCATTTTCGCACACACAGGCCGCTTTTTGATTCAGGCTCTAAAGAAACGGCCCGCATGAAGCGGGCCGTTTCTGCTTGGGGGGAGGAAAGGTCTACTCCGCAGGCTCCAGCTGCGGCATGGCGTCGGTGATGACCGGCGCGCCAGCCAATGCAGCTGCGAGTTTGTCCTGATCCAGCTCGTTTTCCCAACGTGCAACGACGATGGTAGCAACGGCATTGCCGACAAGGTTGGTCAGGGCGCGGCATTCCGACATGAAACGGTCGATGCCGAGAATGAGCGCCATGCCGGCCACCGGCACAGCCGGAACAACGGACAAGGTCGCGGCCAGTGTGATGAAGCCCGCGCCGGTGATGCCTGCCGCACCCTTGGAGCTGAGCATTGCCACCAGCAGCAGCAGGATCTGGTCGCTCAAGGACAGTGGAATGTCTGTCGCCTGCGCGATGAAGAGGGCGGCAAGCGTCATATAGATATTGGTGCCGTCCAGATTGAACGAGTAGCCAGTTGGAATGACGAGGCCGACCACCGAGCGCTTGCAACCGGCCCGCTCCATCTTGTTCATGAGGGCTGGCAGGGCGGCTTCCGACGAGGAGGTGCCGAGCACCAGCAGCAACTCTTCCTTGATATAGCGGATCAGCGCCAGAATGGAGAAGCCGTTATAACGCGCCACGGCACCCAGGACCACGAGCACGAAAAGCAGTGAGGTCAGGTAGAAAGTGCCGATCAGCATGGCGAGATTGGCGATGGAGCCAATGCCATATTTGCCGATGGTGAAAGCCATCGCGCCGAAGGCACCGATGGGGGCAGCCTTCATCAAGATCGAAACCAGCTTGAAAACTGGCGCTGTAAGGACATGCAGGAAGTCGGTGACCGGCTTGCCGCGGTCGCCAACGAGTGCAAGCGAAATGCCGAACAGGACCGAGAAGAACAGCACCTGCAGAATGTCGCCTTCAGCAAAAGCGCCGACAATCGTCGTCGGGATGATGTTGCTGAGGAAGCCGGTAATGCTCTGCTCATGTGCCTTGGTGGCATAGTCTGCCACAGCCTTGGGGTCGAGAGAGGCCGGGTCGATATGCATGCCAGCCCCAGGCTGCACGACATTGGCGACGATGAGGCCGACAATCAGCGCGAGCGTGGAAAAGGTCAGGAAGTAGATCATCGCCTTGCCGGCAACACGACCGACCTTCTTCATGTCGGTCATTCCGGCAATGCCGGTTGCAACCGTCAGGAAGATGACGGGAGCGATGATCATCTTCACAAGCTTGATGAAGGCATCGCCCAGCGGCTTTAGCTGTGTGCCAAGCTCGGGATAATAATGGCCGAGCAGGATACCCGCGGCAATCGCGACCAAAACCTGAAAATAGAGATGCCGATAAAGCGGGATGCGGCCGCGCGGTTCATCCGCCGTGCCAGTCGGAACTGCAATCATAGTGTCCTCCGTGTGGCTCAGTCCGGATTCCATCCAGCCTCCCGAGCCTTTCAGTCTGGGATTTCAACGGCGCTCAACCGCTGTTGGAGGTTCTAATTGCAATGTCCGTGCCAGTTTGTGTGGCATCGATTATCCTATTGAATAATATAAATATTATTAGAAATGCAGTGTTGAGCTTACCCAATATTGTGCGAACTTTTACACATTTCCCTTTTCTCTTTGTGCGAAATATCGCACACTAATTTTGATGAACAAGCTTGTGCCGCCCATCATTGACGAAGCTGATCTTCGAGCCGCCAATCGCCGGGCGTGGGCTCTGTTTGCGCTCATCTGCGCTATGTTCTTCGCGCTCGCATTCTGGCTGGTCGGCAACACGGCCCATGAGCGGGCCGTTGTGGCTCTGAGCGAACAGACGCGCATCGACGCCAATCTGAACACGGCGCTGCTGCGGGCGGTGCTTGAAAAGCAGCGTGCCTTGTCGCTTGTCCTGTCGAAAGATCAGGAGCTCGCATCGGCGCTTCAGGAGAAGACGGTTGCAAAGATAGACCCCGCAAACCGGAAACTGGAAACGCTTGCGGAGGGCACGCAGGCGGCGGTGATCTATCTGGTGGGGATGGACGGCATCGCGATTGCGGCCAGCAACTGGCGTGGACCGGTCAGCTTTGTCGGCAATGATTACAAGTTCCGGCCCTATTTTCGGGATGCCCTGACCAATGGCGGCGACGAGTATTTTGCGCTCGGCAATGTGAGCTTTCGCCCCGGCCTTTATATCTCGCGGCGTGTTGATGGCCCAAATGGGCCGCTCGGCGTCATCGTCGTCAAACTGGAATTCGACGATCTGGAACAGGACTGGCGCAATGCGGGCCGTCCCACATTCGTGACGGACGAGCGCAACATCGCACTCATAACCAGTCTGCCGTCATGGCGTTTCATGACCATCGGTCGGATCGGTCCGGAACAATCGCAATCCATCCGTGACAGCCTTCAGTTTGGCGATGTGCCGCTGCAACCCCTGCCCTTGTCCATGACCCCGGTGGGTGAGGGCGATGTGTTGCTGATGAATGCGCAACTGCCGGGCGAAGGGCGCAGCACGCAGTTTCTGGCCATTCATTCCACAGTGCCGTCTACGCCCTGGCAGATGTACAGCATGGCCCCGACGAAACCTCAGATTCCCGCAGCGGTGCGCGAGGCGCGGCTGGTTGCCTTCATCATTCTGGCAACCATTGCGACCATTGCCGGGCTGCTGCTGCGCAGGCGGCAGAAGGTGGTGGCGCGTATCGCAGCCGCAGCGCGCACACAACTGGAGCTGGAGCAGCGCGTCGAGGAACGAACCCGCGATCTCAGTCTGGCAAGAGATCGGCTCGAAGCCGAAATCAGCGACCACCACCGCACGGAAACCATGTTGCAGGGCGTGCAGCAGGATCTGGTTCACGCCAACCGCCTCGCGATCATGGGGCAGGTGGCGGCGGGTGTTGCGCACGAAATCAATCAGCCCGTCGCGACGATAAGGGCCTATGCGGACAATGCGAAGACCTTCATCGGGCGGAAGCAACTGGATGCAGCCACGGAAAATCTTGATGAAATCGCCGCACTGACCGACCGTATCGGCACCATCACGGGCGACCTCAAGGCCCTTGCCCGCAAGGGGCGTTCGCCTTCGGAACCAACACCGCTTAGTCAGGTCATATCGGGCGCGCTTGTGCTGCTGCGCAGCCGTTTTTCCGGTCGTATGGATCAGCTGGATATTGAATTGCCACCACCCGATCTGCGCGTCGTCGGGCATTCGCTTCGGCTGGAACAGGTCCTCATCAACCTGTTTCAGAATGCGCTGGAGGCGGTTGAAGTCAAAGGCAATGACGGGCGTATCGAGGTGCGCGCCCTGGAGAAAAGCGACACGGTGCTGATCACCGTATCCGATAACGGGCCGGGCATGCCGCAACATATTCGGGACAACTTGTTTTCGCCCTTCAATACGTCAAAAGAAAAGGGCCTCGGCCTTGGTCTGGTGATCGTCAAGGAAATCGTCACCGATTATGGCGGGACCATATCTGCGGAAAGCCGTGCCGAAGGTACGGTCTTCCGTGTCGAATTGAGAAAAGCATGATGGACCATTCTCACTCCGTTATCCTTGTCGATGACGACAAGGCCTTGCGCCGCGCCACGCGGCAGACGCTGGAGCTTGCCGGTTTTTCGGTCACCGATTACGGCAGTGCCGTGGATGCGCTGGCAGATGTGACAGCGGATTTTGAGGGTGTCATCGTTTCCGACGTGCGGATGCCGCAGATTGACGGCCTGCAATTCTTTGCGCGGATCAAGGCCGTCGATCCCGATCTGCCGGTAATCCTCATCACCGGCCATGGCGATATTCCGATGGCGGTTCAGGCCATTCAGGACGGCGCCTATGATTTTATAGCCAAGCCCTTTGCAGCCGACCGGCTGGTGCACAGCATTCGCCGCGCCGGAGAAAAGCGTCAGCTTGTACTCGAAAACCGGGCGCTGCGCGCGGCTGCAGCCGATGCCGAAGGTGATCTGCCGCTGATCGGTCAGACGCCCGCAATGGAAAACCTGCGCCGGACGCTGCGCGACATTGCGGATACTGATGTGGACGTGCTGGTGGCAGGCGAAACCGGCAGCGGCAAGGAGGTCGTAGCGCAACTGCTGCACAATTGGAGCCGCCGTCGCAAAGGCAATTTCGTTGCGCTGAATTGCGGCGCACTGCCGGAAACCGTGATTGAAAGCGAATTGTTTGGCCATGAGGCCGGTGCTTTTACCGGCGCGCAGAAAAAGCGGATGGGGCGCATCGAACATGCGAGCGGCGGCACGCTTTTTCTCGACGAGATTGAAAGCATGCCCGCGGCAACGCAGGTGAAATTGCTGCGCGTGCTTGAAATGCGCGAGATCACCCCACTGGGCACCAATGAAATCCGCCCGGTTAATCTGCGTGTGGTGGCAGCCGCCAAGATCGATCTTGGCGATCCGGCGCAGCGCGGCGATTTTCGCGAGGACCTCTATTACCGGCTCAATGTAGTGACGCTTTCTATACCGCCGCTGCGGGAGCGCCGCGAGGATATTCCGCTGCTCTTTGCGCATTTCCTGACGCGCGCGGCAAAGCGTTTCAATCGCGATGTGCCAGAGATCGACGCCGCCACACATCGTCATCTGATGAGCCATGTCTGGCCAGGCAATGTGCGCGAACTGTCGCATTTTGCCGACCGGGTGGCGCTTGGCGTAGCCGCCGCCAATGGCGTGGGTCGCCCTGCGTCGGACGATCACGAGCCCTTGCCGAAGCGTCTGGAACGTTATGAGGAAACGCTGATCCGCGAGACGCTCGCCGCCCACGGCGGCAATGTGCAGGAAACGATCAAGGCGCTCGGCATTCCGCGCAAGACCTTCTACGACAAGATGCAGCGGCACGGCATCACCCGCGCTGACTATCGATCCAATGACTAAAGCATTTCCAGCCAAAGTGCGAAGCGGTTTGGCGTCGGAAAATGGGAAAAAAACAGATAGAGCGGTCCCGACGATTCCGTCATTACAGGAACCGCTCTAGCACTAAAATAAAGGAGAGCGGGCTCCTCCCCAAGAACCCGCTCTCCAGATGCATCGCCCCCCGCTTCGGTGCGATGCGTGTTTTGCCAGACTAACTATTAGCTTTCTATATTTTTGTTGCAAGCAAAACATTACACAGTTTTGCGGAAATTTGCGCCCTTCTCAACCGTTGCCAAGCAGGCCATTTTCAAGAAGCTTCAAGGCATCCTGTTTTGTCAGTTCGGTCGGATTGCCGCCAGCTGTCGGGTCGACGATTGCCATCTCGGCAATCAGATCCTTGCGGGCATCGTCCATCTCCAGCCCCTTGATGAATTCCGGTAATGTGTTCGGCACGCCAAGGTCCCTGCGCAGTTTTACGATGGCAGCGACGAAGCCGTCGAAACCGCCCTTGATGCCCAGATAATCCGCAAGCCGTTCAATCCGCTTTTCGATAGCGGCGCGGTTGTGGTGCAGCACATAGGGCATGAAGACGGCATTCGTCATGCCGTGATGGGTGTCGTAGAGCGCGCCAATCGGATGCGACAGTGAATGGATCGCGCCGAGACCTTTCTGGAAGGCGGTTGCGCCCATCGCGGCTGCGGCCATCATATTGGCGCGGGCCTCGATATTGTTGCCGTCGGCATAGGCCCTGGGCAGATTTTCGAACACGAGACGGATGCCTTCAACCGCGATGCCATCTGCCATCGGGTGAAAACCCGGTGCGCAATAGGCTTCGAGGCAATGGGCCAGCGCATCCATGCCGGTGCCAGCCGTTATGAAAGGCGGCATGCCGGTGGAAAGTTCAGGATCGGCGATGACTGTAACGGGGAGCATTTTCGGGTGGAAAATGACTTTCTTCGTGTGGGTGGCTTCGTTGGTCAACACGCCTGCGCGGCCCACTTCCGAGCCAGTGCCGGCGGTGGTTGGAACAGCGATCACCGGAGCGATGGCGTTGCTGTCGGCGCGGGTCCACCAGTCGCCAATATCCTCGAAATCCCAGACCGAGCGGGTCTGGCCCGCCTGAAAGGCGATCAGCTTGCCAAGGTCGAGCGCCGAACCGCCGCCAAAGGCGATGACGCCATCATGCTTGCCGTCCTGGTAAACCTTGACGCCCGCATAGAGATTGCTTTCGACCGGGTTGGGCTTCACATCGGAAAACACCCCATACTGAACGCCTGCCGCATCGAGAACGGCCAGCGTGGACGCGACCACGGGAAGTTTCGCCAGACCCGGATCGGTGACGAAAAGCGGGCGCGCAATGCCTGCCGCCTTCAAAACGGCCGGCAGTTCCTTGATGCGCCCCGGTCCGAAGAGAACGGTGGTCGGGAAGTTCCATTTCGCGGTCAGTGTCGTCATATCAATTGCTTTCAAAGTGGGGCAGAACAGGGATCAGTTCAGATTTTTTCACGCAGGTGGAAGGATTTTGGTCGGGTCAGATTGCCGTAGCCAATCGGCGAAAGGGAAGCGCCCTTGCCGGTATCCTTGACACCCGTCCAGACAAGGCCCGGATCGAGATAGTCGCAACGGTTCATGAAAACCGTACCGGTTTCAATGCGATCACCCAAAGCCGCGGCGCGGTCCGTATCTGTGGTCCACAGCGAAGCGGTGAGGCCGTAAATGCTGTCATTCATCAGGGCGAGCGCTTCCTGATCGTTGCGCACCTTCATGATGCCGACGATAGGGCCGAAACTTTCCTCCCGCATGACGCTCATCTGGTGATCGACATGGGTGAGCACTTCCGGCGCGATATAGGGCGAGCCCGCGCTGTCATTTTCGACCTTCATGTTCACATGCGCCTTGGCGCCCTTGCGCAGCGCTTCCGCCTTTTGCTCACGGATCAGATCGGCAAAACGCGCCTGCGCCATCGGCCCAAGCGTCGTGCCCGCATCCAGCGGATTGCCGACGACATATTGCCGGGTGAGGTCAATGAAGCCATCGACGAAACGATCATAGACATCTTCATGCACATAGATGCGTTCGATACCACAGCAGCATTGCCCGGAATTGAAGAAGGCGCCATCGACCAAATTGGCCACGGCGTGGTCGAGATTGACGTCGGGCAAGACATAGGCCGGGTCCTTGCCGCCAAGCTCCAGCCCCATGGTCATGAATGTGCCTGCGGCAGCCTTTTCAATGGCCCGTCCGCCGCCGACCGATCCGGTGAAATTCACATGATCGACCGCGCCCGATGCCAGTAGCTTTTCGGTGGAGGCATGATCCAGAACGACATTCTGGAAAACGCCCTTGGGAAGCCCGGCCTTCTCAAAAGCCTGCGCAAAGCGCTCGCCAGCCAGAAGCGTCTGCGTCGCGTGTTTGAGGATAACGCTGTTGCCCGCCATCAGGGCCGGAATGATGGTATTGACGGCGGTGAGATAGGGATAATTCCACGGCGCAATCACCAGCACCACGCCAAGCGGCACGTGCTTGACATAACGGCGGAAACCGTCTTTTGGCGCGGGAAGATAAGGTTCCAGCGCTTCCCCGGCAATGTCGATCATGTACTGACCGCGTTCCTGCACGCCGCCATTTTCGCCGCCATAGCGCGTCGGTCGCCCCATCTGCCAGGCAATCTCCGGCACGATTTCGTCCTGCAGCGCGGCCAGCGCTGCAAGCGCGGCACGGCAATAGCGCGCCCTCTCCGTTATGCTGAGTTCAGCCCAGGTGGTTTGCGCCGCGCGCGCGGCAGCAACGGTGGACTGGATGGCGGTTTCGCTCAAAAATGGGCGCTCGGCATAAACCGACCCGTCGATAGGCGAGATGATCTTTGCGGTGCCGCTCATCGGGCATGTCCTTCATATGTCATTCTATATCCGGGGCTGATCAATAGCGTTCGAAGCCGCGATGCAGTTCCCAATCGGTCACGCGGCGATCATATTCGATCTGCTCCCAATGAGCAGTGTGAACATAATGGCTGACCACATCCTCACCCAGCGCCTCTTTCAGGAAAGACGAGTTCTTGAGAGCAAGGGCTGCTTCGCGCAGCGTATAGGGAATTTCCTTGAGTTTCACCGCGCCATAGGCATCGCCCACGAAAGGCTCTTCCAGTTCCAGCTTTTCATCCACGCCCTGAAGCCCGGCGGCGATCAGCGCGGCGAAAGCGAGATAAGGATTGAGGTCTGCCCCGCCGATACGGCATTCAATGCGGATCGCCTTGGTGCCTTCACCGCAGAGACGGAAGCCCGCCGTGCGGTTATCCTCACTCCACGTGATCTTGGTCGGCGCAAAGGTGCCCGCCTGAAAGCGCTTGTAGGAATTGATGTAAGGCGCGAGGAAATAGGTGTAGTCGGTCGCGTATTTCAGCTGTCCAGCCACCCATGACCGCATCAGCGGCGTCATCGTATGCGGCGCCTTCGGGTCGAAGAAGAGCGGCTCCTTGCCGTCAGCGCTCCAGACCGAATTGTGCACATGGCTGGAACTGCCCGCTTTGTTGTAATCATATTTTGCCATGAAGGTGATGCACTTGCCGTGCTGCTCGGCAATGTCCTTCATCGCGGTCTTCATGATCACATGCCGGTCGGCCATTTCCAGCGCTTCGGCATAACGCACATTCAGCTCCTCCTGGCCCGGACCCCATTCGCCCTTCGAATTCTCGACAGGAATGCCTGCCGCAGCCAGTTGATTGCGCATGGCGCGCAGAACCGGCTCTTCTCTGGTGGTAAGGTGGATCACATAGTCCTGAATATAGGGCGAGGCCGTTTCCATGGCCTGCCAATGCTTGTTGCGGGCCGTCTTGTAGGTCTCGTCAAAAATATAGAATTCCAGCTCGGATGCGAAATAGGCGCGATAGCCGCGCTCATGCAGGCGGGCGAGCTGCTTCTTCAAAATAGCGCGCGGCGAATGCGCCAGGTCGTGATGGTGGTGATCCTGCACGTCGCAAAGGATGATGGCGGTCTTTTCCAGCCATGGCGCAAGCCGGATGGTGGAAAGATCGGGCTTCATGACGAAATCGCCATATCCCTTGTCCCAGCTTGCGGCCTCGTAACCCGGCACCGGCTCCATGTCGATATCGTCGGCAAGGAGATAGTTGCAGCCGTGGGTTTCGTCATAGGCGGATTCCACGAAGAACGGCGCATAGAAGCGCTTGCCGATCAGGCGCCCCTGCATATCCACGATGCAGGCGAGAACCGTATCGATATCTCCGGCGGAAACGGCTTTCTTGAGTTCTTCAAACGATAGGGATCCAGCCATTCTTGTGCTCTCCAAAAATTATCCGATGGGAAGCTCTGGCCGGGTGAACCGGCCAGAGTTGCTGGTTAGTGGGCAGTCTCGCCCACGGCCCGTTCCGCGGCTGCGATTTCAGCAGCGCGCTTGGCGATCCGGTCGCCGACCGGCGGCCCCTGGAAGCGCTTGTTCTCGACGGTCAGCCAGAGAACACCGGCAAGCAGGACGAAGCCGACAACGATCCACAGCACCTTGTCATTTGGCGGCTGCACGGCGATGTAGAAGATCACCGCCATGCCGACGACCGACAGGAACGTCACCAGCTTGTAGAGACCGCCCGACATCGCCCATGGTCCCGGGTTCGGCCATTTCGGCGTGCCATAGGCGAAGATCGCCAGCACGAGCGGAATGGTGAAGGACAGGAACAGGAAGACGAGCGTCGAGTTGACGACGATGGTGTAGAGATTGGTGCCGCCGATGGAGACGAACTGCGCCGCGAAAACATAGATGATTTCGAGAAAGGCAGCAGTCCAGATCGCGGCAACAGGCGTGCGGTATTTTGGCGAAACACTAGCCAGCGTCCTGGAGCCGATCGGCATGCCGTCATCGCGAGAGAAGGCAAACAACATGCGCGATGCGGAGGTTACCGTCGCCAGACCGCAGAGTAGCTGCGTGATGACGATGGCGAAATAGATCACATTCTTCAACGGTCCGGGCAGAATGGCGTCCATGGTGCCGAAGAACATGCCCCAGCCTTGCGCAGCTGCTGCATTCATGTCCGGGATGGCCAGCGTGATGGCGCAGATCATGATCCAGCCGACCAACGAAGACCAGAACACTGCCGATACGATACCGCGCGGAACCGTATGGGCTGCCTTGATGGTTTCCTCGGACGTATGCGCCGAGGCGTCATAACCGGTGATCGTATAGACCGGCAGCAACAGGCAGAGCAGGAATAGGTAGCCCATATTGTCGCTCTGCGGGAAGACTTCGCCGCCCGCTGCGCCGGAATAGTTGGTGAAGGTCCACAACCGCGAGAAATCCAGCGCGGGCGCATAGACCAGACAGCCGACCACCAGAACGGCGGTGGTGAGGAAGATGATATAGCCCGAAATGTCGGTCAGGAATGTCGTGACCTTGATGCCGAGATGGTTGAACAGGGCCTGACCGATGGTGATAATCGTGACGAAGAGCACAATATGCCCGGCGGAGGTATCCATCCCGATCAGGTGGCCGAATGTCCCCTGAAAGAAGAAAGCCGTGCCAATATTGATCGCGCCGAGAACCGTGATCAGCCCGAGCAGGTTGAGCCATGCGGTCAGCCAGCCGGTGAATCGGTTGCCGAGAATGGATGCCCAGTGATAGAGGCCGCCGGCGGTCGGGAAGGCCGAAGCGATCTGCGCCATCGACAGGGCGAACATGCCGGAAATCAGACAGCCGACAATCCAGCCGATACCTGCGCCGGCGCCGCCGACCGAGGAAATGGCCTGGGCGAAGGAGTTGATGCCGCCAGACAGGATGCAGATGATGGAAAATGAAATTGCGAAGTTCGAAAATCGGCTCATGGAACGTTGCAGCTCCTGAGCGTAACCCATGCCATGCAGGACTTTGATGTCCTCGCTTTTGTCTTTATCGGAGTAATCTGAGCTCATGGTTGTTCCCCTTTGATTTCTGCTCTCTACTCACTCATGCGGATGGTACTTTCAGTCTTCTTCTTTTGTCATAAAACCTGATCAGGCTTTCAGGTTGCGGAAGATCTCCGCAAGCCGCGAAGCCCATGCGGTCTGCGCCTTTGCGTCGGCGATTTCGTTGTTGCGGATTTCAATCATGACGCAGGGCGCATTGCGCGGGCGCGCATGGCGTTCCAGCGTGTAGTAAACGCGGTCGGAGGGCGCATAAGGCTCATTGACCCCGACATTGAGCGCGGAATCCTGCTTGAGTGCTTCAATCAGCGGTGCGGCCACACGGTCATCTGCGTCGTGAATAATGCCGATCTGCCAGGGCCGCGCCACATCGCGATAGACCGGCGTAAACGAATGGATCGTGACGATCCACGACGGCAGGCCGCGTGCCGCGCGCGCCGCGATCAACTGTTCGATGCGCGCATGAAACGGGCGATGCGACATGTCGATTCGCGCCGTGCGTTCGAGCGAGTTCAGCTCGTGATTGCCCGGAATGACGGTCATCTCGCTGACTTCCGGAATGAGGTCCGGTGCGTCGAGCGGACGGTTGCAATCAATCAAAAGGCGTGACAGGCGCGACTCAACCAACGGCGCGTCAAGCGCGGCGCTCAGATGCCGTGCAACCTCAACCGCACCGGGGTCCCAGGCGATATGGGCGCGCAGGGCATCCTCGCCCAGACCCAAACCGTCGAAACGTTCCGGCACATAATTGGAAGCGTGCTCGCAAACGAAAAGCCAGGGGCTTGCCCCTGTTTCGTTGACGACAAAAACCGGCTCATGCGAAGCTGGGCGTCTCTCTCGCTCGTCCGCCATTGGTTTGTTCCCCGCGCTGTAACTTATGTTACGTTTTTTAAAATTCTGCGCTATTGCGGATTATTTGATACGCCGTATGATAATTTGTCAAATATAATTTGGCTCGCAATGCACAAGTGTTGTCGGGCCAAAACTGGAATGGAAAACGTCTTGTCGGAAAGCGCCAGCGTCGCCGAACGCATCAATGAACGGATTGATACGATGCCCGCCGGGGAACGTGCCGCAGCGCAGACCTTGATCGCCAATTATCCCATGCTGGGTTTGAAGACGGTGGCGGAATTTTCCGCGCAGGCTGGCGTCAGTTCGCCGACGATCCTGCGTTTCGTGAACCGGCTCGGTTTCCAGAACTATCCCGAGTTTCAGGCGCATCTGCAAAACGAGCTTGCCGCGCAATTGCAGTCGCCGCACCATCGCAATGAAAACTCGGACAAGAGCCCGGACGCGGCCTATCCCGCGGTGGAGCACACGCAGGAAAATATCCGCGAGACGTTCCGTCACCTTGGCGCGAAACAGTTGCGGCAGGCGGTGGCGGCACTTTCGAATGCCAGGGGCAATATTTATCTGATCGGCGGCCGCTTCACTGACCCGATAGCGCAATATATGACGGCACATATGACCATCATCCGCCCGCATGTGTTTCATCTCGGCGGTCAGGAAAGTATCTGGCGCGACCGGTTGCTCGATATGGGCAAGCGCGACGTGCTCGTTGTCTTCGACATTCGCCGCTATCAGGAAAGTCTCTTGAAGCTTGCGGAAAAGGCGCGGGCGCGGGGTGTGGAGGTTATTCTCGTGACCGATCAGTGGCTATCACCGATTGCCCGCGTTGCGCGCCACGTTCTGGCGGGCCGCACGGCGGTGCCTTCCGCCTGGGATTCGTCGGCGGCCCTGTTCGTGCTGGCTGAAACGCTCATTCGTGAAATGACGCGGATGCTGGAAAAGGACAGCGCGGCACGCATCGCGGAACTGGAAGGACTGCGATAGCTACTCCAGCCCGCAGGCGCGCAGAAACAGCGTCGAGACTTCTTTTTCAATGCGCTCGAAATCCAGCGGGTCGTCCTGGCCCACTTCCATCATGCTGCGCACCTGCGTTTCAAAATCGGCATAATGCTGCGTCACCGCCCAGATATGCATCTGGAACAGCAGCGGATCGACCGGCTTGATACGCCCGTCATCCACCCATGACTGGATCAGCTTGACCGCGCTATGGGTGGCGGCGACATGCTTGTTCCAGTGGCGACTGAGATAAGGCGCGCCATTGGCGATTTCGGTGGTGAAAAGCCGTGATGCCTTGGGGTTCTTCTGGCTATAGGCGAGCTTGGCCCGGATATATTGGCGGATCACCTTGGCCGGATCGTCTTCAGCGCTGGCATCGAGGAAAATATCTTCCCACTGGTCGAGAATGAAGACGATGATGTCTTCGTAGAGCTCTTCCTTGCTGGAAATATAATAATGCAGCTGCGGCTTGGTCAGACCGGCGCGATGCGCAATGCCCTGCGTGGACGCGCCGACCAGACCCTTTTCCGCGAATTCGTCAATCGCGGCGGTGCGGATAGCGCCGAGAATGCGCCGCCGGCGGTCGAGAACCTTGTCTCGTCCGGTCGGCTCGATGTCGTCATTCTCGTCGTCGATAGCCATGTCTCTAACCGTGGTCGGGAGGGAAAGCCGCCGGGCATTCAAACAGGCAGGCGGCTTTCCGTTTTCGTTGGGGCTTACTGGCCGAGCTTCTTCTTGATGTCGAGACCAGCGCTCTTGTTGACGAAGGCGTCGGTTGCAACCTTGCTCATGTCGAGTTCTCCGCCGCTGACGATGCCGGACTTGCGCGCCAGCTCGTAGAACGCCTTGACGCGGCTCATGTCGATGGCGCCAATGCCTTTGGTGAGAGCGTCGCCGCTGTCGATGAGCTGCAATTCCTTGAGATTGGCCAATTCGGCGTCGAGCGTTTCCTTGCTCATATCCGCATTGTCCTTGAGGATCATCTCATAGGCCTTGCTGTGGTCGCCATACATGAAGTTGACCCAGCCTTCGATCGAAGCCGTCACGAAACGCTGCACGAGGTCGGGGTTCTTCTCGACCAGTTCCTGACGCGTTTCGATGGTGTTCGCATAGGTGTTGTAGCCCTGATCGGCGAGCAGGAACGTCTTGACCTTTGCGCCTTCCTTGGCCGCATAAAGCGGTTCGGCAGTCGCATAGGCCTGCTGCACGGTCTTCTTGTCGCCGAGGAACTGGGCGAGGCTATAGCCATAAGGGCGCAGCTGTTCGTCCTTGAAACCGAATTCCTTCACCAGCCAGGGCCAGAACGAGAACTGGCCGTCCTTGGAAATCAGGATGGTCGGTGCGTTCACCAGATCCTTGAAATCCTTGTATTCGCCGTCATGCGCCATCAGCGCCTGCGGGTCCTTCTGGTAGAAGGCAGCCACAACCGTGGTCGGAACGCCATTGGCGACATTGTTGAAGGACAGAAGCAGATTGCCGGTGAGCAGGAAGTCGAGGCGGCCTGCGGCCAGCATCGGGCGGTTATTGACCTGCGGTCCGCCCATCTCGATCTTCACGTCGAGGCCGTATTTTTCATAGGTGCCGTCGGCGAGCGCCTGATAGAAACCGCCGTGACCGGCCTGTGCCAGCCAGTTGGTGCCAAGCGTCACCTTGTCGAGCGCAAAGGCCATCTGTGCGGAAAGGCCAAGCGAGAAAGCGGCGACTGCCGCAAAGAGTGCTTTTTTCATTGGTGTTGTTCCCCTGTTATCAGTTCGAAAGTGCCATATCGGCGGTCCAGCCGCGCGTTTTACCAGGATTGAGCAGACCATAAGGGTCGGCCAGTTTCTTGAATTCGATCTGCACGCTGTCGATTTCCTTCATGCCGCCATCCTCGATGGTATAGGCATGGGGATCGTAAATGTCGCAACCGTCGACCTGTTCCAGCTCGCCGATGAGCTTATACATCGCGTCGCGGGTTTCGAAGCGCACCAGCGGCAGGCCGAAAATCTGCACTTCGCCTTCAAGGCGCGCCATTTCATGGTGCATATATTGCGTGTCGCCATAGCGCTCGATCTGGCGATTGACCAATGCCGGGTCGAAGGGGCGCGGATAGGCAACCTGAAGATAGGTCCAGCCCGGTTCCGCCTTCAGGGCCTGAAGCGTGGTGTGGTTCCAGCCGCATTCATAGGCAGGCTGAAGACCAGCCTTGTGCAATTCGTCCAGCGTCATGGAGAATGACACCTCGCCGTTGAACGCGGTCGCAAGCTCTGCGAAGCGCTCGCGCTCCTCCGGCGCGATCATGGCGAAAACAGCATCCTTGCCGGATGGGAACAGATCGCCGAACTTGGTGTAGAAGCGGGCGAAGCGGCGATCGACGGTGGTCAGAAGATAGCAATCCAGATTTTCTTCCAGCGCCTTGAGGCAGAAGTTCAGCGTCGCTTCATAGCTGTCGAAAAGTGCTGCGGTGTGGATCCAGTCGGTCGCCTTGGTCAGCCCGATTTCCAGTTCCAGAATGATGCCATTGGTGCCATAAGCATGCTGGACCTTGTGGATGTCGCGGCCCGTCAGCTCGATAATTTTCGGTTCCGGCTCGACGGTCAGAACCTTGACCGAATAGACATTGCCATCATCACGCAACATGCCGTGGCGCAGCGAGCCGATGCCGCCCGAACCGCCGGAGAAGAAGCCGCCAATGGTGGCAATGCGGCGGGTGGACGGATACATCAGCAGTTCCTGTCCGGTTTCGCGCACGGCATCATCAAGACGCGAAATGCGTGCACCGCCTTCAACGCGCACCTTGCCCGGCTCGATGGCGATGATGCGGTCGATCTTGGTCATGTCGAGAATGACGCCGCCTTCAAGGGGCACGCACTGGCCGTAATTGCCGGTGCCGCCGCCACGAACCGTGATCGGAATGCGCAGTTTCGCAGCTGCTGCCGCCACGCGGCGCACTTCGTCCTGATCCTTCGGAATGACGACCAGATCGCCGACATAATGGCCGATATCTTCGGTCAGGATCGGGCTGTACCAGAAATAATCGCGGGAGCGCAGCTCGACCTGCTTGGGGTCGTCATAGATGCGGATGCCGTCGATTTCGGCGCGGAATGCGGCCCAGTCATAGATGCGCTGCGGGGCGACAGAATTCATGGGTTTCTCCCGTAAACATGGTCCGAGACAATGCCGTCGCGCCAGACACGGCGGAGGGCTTGCGGACGGCTAATGAGATCATTGAGGTCTTCGGCGTCGTGCCAGATGAAATTGGCGGCACCGCCTGGGGACAGCGCCTGCACGCGCTCGCTTCTGATCAGGCGCGCGGGCAGGGTGGTGATGCTGTCAAGCCAAGCGTCCGGCTCCAGATGACAGACAGGGGCCGCAAGGCGCAAAATCGCGAGCGGATCATAGTCACCATAGGGGTAGAAGGCATCGCGCACATTGTCGGAGCCGAGCATGGTTTCCACACCGGCCAGACGTGCTTCTTTCAGCGGAGCCCCGCCGCGAAGGCGCGGCGATTTTCCGCCGATCCGGTCTTGCAGATAGAGATTGGTGGTGGGCAGCGAGACAAGCGCGACACCCGCTTGCGCGGCGGCATCGAGAATGCGCGTGAGTTCTTCCGCTGTTCGCAGCGAAAGCGAGCAAGCATGGCCACACAGCACGCGGCCCGCCATGTGATGGCGATGGGCAGCATCGACGATCAGCGAAAAACCGTCGGCTTCAACATCCAGCCCTTCATCGACGTGAAAATCGAGATCGAGATCGTTTTCGACGGCGAGACAGAACATTGCCTCAATCTTGGCTGCAAGATCGGCATTGCGATAGAAGAACGCCCCGAGCACGCCGCCATCGGCTTTGACCCGGGCCGCGATATCACGACCGGCTTCCAGCACCAGATCGCCATGGACGAGGGCCGCGAGTTGAAGGTCGATGCGGTCTTTCCATTCCTGACGCAGTTCGTTGAGAACAGGCCAAGCAGTCGGAACTTCCGGGCTCGTCCAATCCACATGGCTGCGAATAGCGCCGACGCCCTGCGCAAAAGCCGCCTCGAGGCCGCGTGTGGCGCGGGCGCGAATGTCTTCGGCGTGCCAGTTCTGGCGGTCGGTGTTCATCAGGTCGATGGCGTCGAACAGGCATTCGACTTTCGTGTCGCCATTTTGCGCAATGCGCTGGATCGTGAAGGTCTTGTCGAGATGCACATGCACATCGGCCAAAAGCGGCGTGATGAAACCGCCGTCGGTCGCCTGCGACGGCGTGATTGCGGCAATGCGGCCATGCTCGACATGCAGGTCATATCGGCCCGGACGGCCCGCGATGGCAACGCCTTTCAACATGTCAGCGCTCTCTACGAATTTCGCTTTCGTGCCAGCGTCCGAGGACAAGGCGCGACAGCCAGCTGGTGATCAGGAAGATCACGATGCCGAGCAGCGAAACCAGGAAGAGCGCGGCAAACATGCGCGGGATTTCATTGCGGAAGCTCGATTCGAGAATACGCGAGGCAAGGCCGGTGCTCTGGCCTGCGGTGCCCGCGACGAATTCAGCCACCACAGCGCCGATCAGCGACAGGCCGCCTGCGATTTTCAGGGCCGCCATGAAATAGGGCAGCGCGCTTGGCGCGAGCAGATAGCGCAGGCGCTGCCACGGCGAGGCGCGATAGAGCTTGAACAGATCGCGCAGATTGTGGTCGGCGCTGCGCAGCCCGATCACCGTATTGGAAAGGATCGGGAAGAAAGCGACAATCCATGCGCAAATGAGCAGGGCCGAGAAAGTATCGCGCACATAGATCAGGATAAGCGGTGCGATGGCGATCACCGGCGTCACCTGAAGGATGACGGCGAAGGGGAAGAAAGCCATTTCAATCGGGCGCGAGAGCGCAAACACCATGCCGAGCAGAACGCCGCCAATAATAGCGCAGGCAAGCGAGATCAGCGTCAGCTTGACGGTGAACCACATGGAGGCCATCAGCGACGGACCGTCCTTGAAAAGCGTTTCGGCAATGAGTGACGGGGCCGGGATCAGGTAATGCGGCACTTCATAGAAGCGCACCAGACCTTCCCATATGCCGAGCGCGATGATGATCGCCAGCGTCGGCATGAGAATGCGCAGAGTGCGCTCGCGCCGCGCGAGACGATCCTGTTCGGAATTGAGGACTGGCAGTTCGTTTTGCATCTGGTTCATCTGCTGGTCCTCAATGATCGATATCTTCAGAGGAAAGCGTCGCGGTCAGCGTATCGGAAACCTTGGCGCAATATTTCGCGTAAGAATCCGTGGTGCGGTAGTTTTCAGCCCGCGGATAAGTGCCGATGATGGGAATGTCGGCCACGACACGGCCTGGACGCGCCGCCATCACGATCACGCGGTTGGAAAGATAGACTGACTCGTAAACGCTGTGGGTCACGAAGATGACGGTCAGCCCGTGTTCCTGCCAAAGGCGCAGCACGTCATTATTGAGCTTGAAGCGCGTCATCTCGTCGAGCGCGGCAAAAGGCTCATCCATCAAAAGCAGGCGCGGCCGCGTCACCAAAGCGCGCGCAATGGAAACGCGCATTTTCATGCCGCCCGAAAGCTCACGCGGAAAGGCATTGGCAAAGCGCGACAGGCCGACCTGTGTCAGCACTTCTTCAATGCGGGGCGTGGCTTCCTTGCGCGAAACGCCGGAAAGCCGCAGCGGCAGATAGACATTGTCATAAACGCTGGCCCAAGGCATCAGCGTCGGTTCCTGAAACACGAAGCCGATGTCCTGCGCACCGGAAGAACCTTTGCCCGGGGCGTGGCCATTGACGCGAATTTCGCCAGCGGAAACCGATTCCAGTCCGGCGATCATGCGCAGCGCCGTGCTCTTGCCGCAGCCCGAAGGCCCGAGAAAGCTCACGAACTGGCCTTGCTCGATCTTGAGCGACATGTCGTTCACGGCCATAACACCGGTGCCGTACTGCTTATAGACGCCGTTGATGTCGATCAGGGGCGGCTGGTTCTGCGAGTTGGGGGCCACGCTCATCGTCCTTACCAAGCGGGATTGTTGTCGAGCCAGGAGAGCGGCGCCCGCTCGATCTCGCCCAGCGCTTCAATCAGCCGGTCAGCGGCGAAATCGATGGTCTTGCGACCCTTTTCGGCGGTCGCAATCGATGCATTGCCTGCTGCGCCATAGGCATTGATGTCCTGCATCTGCCATGCGGGCTTGGCGCCGCCGCCGAGGCTGATATGCTTGTAGTCGTCGGCGAAAACTTCCGTCAATGTGCGGAAATCCTGCGCCTTTTCCATCGCCACAAGATCCGGATGCATTTCCAGCATCACCGATGTTTCCATGTCGCCAGCGTGGATGCCATGCTTCAGGTCATGCTCATTGTAAACGCCATCGGGCATGCCAAGACCGAACCAGTTGAGGCAGAAGACCATCATATTGTGCTGCACGCGCAATTCGCGGGCGACAATGTCCATCACCGGAATATTGCCGCCATGGCTGTTGAACAGCACCATCTTGCGCACGCCGCTTGCCGCCACGCAGGCGCCGATCTCGCACCACATGCGGATGACGGTCTCGACTGAAAAGGTCAGCGTACCGGGATAGCGCTTGTGTTCATTGCTCTTGGCGATGGCTTGTGTCGGCAGGAACAGAACATTGCTTGTGTTGGGCAACCGCTTGATCAGCTCCGCCACCATGCCGTCGGCGACGGCGGCATCTACACACATCGGCAGATGCGGTCCGTGCTGCTCGATTGCGCCAACGGGCAGCACCGCCACGAGCTTGTCGCGCTCGAGACGCGAAAACGCCTCGCTCGTGTAATCGGACCAATATCGTTTCAAGGCGGCGCTCCAAGTTGGTTCTGAAGTGCATCTTGTCCGAAAACCGCTTCACACTTTTCGGGATGCACTTTTGGCGTATTGAAGCAGGAACCTTACTAAACAATCTGACCGATTGGTCAAACTAAATGTTTAAAAATCGCGAGCGGCGTGCAATTAAGATGTGAATCCGTGGTAGATGCGCCACGCGACAGACCAGCACATGACTATGATGCGCGGAAAGTTCCGGAGGTCCTATGGACGAGAGATGCATTATTATAGGCGCGGGCCATGCGGGCTCGCAGGCCGCGATCAGCCTTCGTCAGGAAGGCTATGCCGGAGACATTGTCCTCATCAACGATGAGGCGGATATTCCCTATCATAAGCCGCCGCTTTCCAAGTCTTATCTCAAAGCGCCGGAACATGGCGCTCTGGTGCTGCGTCCGGAAAGCGCCTATCGCGACAATAATATCGAGATGCTGTTCGGGCATCGGGTCGAGGGCGTATCGCTGAATGAGCGCACGGTGACCCTCGACGACGGTCGTGTGCTGAACTGGTCCGATCTGGTCTTTGCAACGGGTGCCCGCGCGCGCATTCCCGATATGCCGGGCGTCGATCTTGACGGCGTGGTCACGCTGCGCCGCATGGAAGATGCACGCCGCATCGCCGATCTGATGCCGACGATTGCAAATGTCGTGATCATCGGCGGCGGATTTATCGGGCTTGAAATGGCACATAGCGCGATTTCGCTCGGCAAAAATACCGTGTTGATCGAGGCGGCCCCGCGTGTGCTGGGCCGCTCGGTGGCGACGCAAATCTCGGCCCATGTCGAAACGCGCAGTCGCGCCGCCGGTATCACGCTGCATACCGGACTTGGTGTGATGGCAATTGAGGGCGAAAACGGCCATGTCACGGGCGTTAAGGCCAGTGACGGTACCGTTTTCCCGGCGGATATCGTGGTGATCGGCACTGGCGCACTGCCGAATGTGGAACTTGCCGCTGCCGCGGGGCTCACCATCGACAACGGCATTGTCGTGGACGAGCATATGCGCACATCTGTGGATCATGTTTACGCCATCGGCGATTGTGTGAGCTACGATCATTTCCATGCCGGTCGTCGCGTGCGGCTGGAATCGGTGCAGAATGCGACCGATCAAGCCAAGCATGTGGCCCGCAGCATTGTCGGTCGCGCCACGCCGTTCCGCGAAGTGGCTTGGTTCTGGTCCGATCAGGGCGACATGAAGCTTCAGACGGCAGGCCTGTCGTTCGAAGTCGACCGTCATATTCTGTCAGGCAATCCCGACGATAATGCCTTTTCGGTTTTCCATTTTGCCGGTGACAGGCTGGTGGCGGTCGATTCCATCAATCGCCCGGCGGATCATATGATTGCCCGCCGCCTGCTGGCATCCGGGATCAATCCCACCGAAGCCGATATTGCAGCGGGCGCGCCGCGCTTGAAGGAACTTCTGGCCAGCGCCTCCAAATCATAAGGATTATTCGATGAGCACATTGCAACATTTGCTGCCTGCCGACATGGCGGCGCCCTTTGCCGCCTATAGCCATGGCGTGAAGGTGAAAGCCGGTGCCGAACTGGTGTTTTGCTCCGGCCAGCTCGGTATCGCGCCGGACGGAAGCGTACCGGAAGATGCAGGCGCGCAGGCAGAGCTTTGCTTCGAGAATATCCGTCGCATTTTGCGCGATGGCGGCATGGAGCTTTCCAATGTCGTGCGCATCAACGCCTATGTAACGGACCGCGCTTATATGCGCGCCTATATGGACGTGCGCGACCGGCTGTTTCCGCAGCCAGCGCCCGCCTCGACGCTGATGATGGTTTCCGGCTTTACCCGCGAGGAATTCAAGGTCGAAATCGAAGTCGTCGCCGCTGGTTGATCTATCGCGCGCATCTTATCCGAAAACCGCTTCGCACTTTTCGGGACGCGCTTTCGAACTTTACGCGTGACAAGAAGGCGTATCGCCTTCGCATGAAATGGGTGGTAGGTGTGTGGAACTCCTCCACTCCCTTCAGGCCCATTCATGTCAGAATTTCAGTCTTCCGCTGCGATGCGGGAACCTTCGCCGCGCTCGTCCGAGCGCATGGCGGAACTCGCGCTTGCCATTGGCGGTTTCGGCATCGGCACCGGTGAATTCGCCATCATGGCGCTTTTTCCGGGTATTGCGCGCGGTCTCAATGTCTCGATCCCCCCGGGCGGGCATCTCATCAGTTCCTATGCGCTGGGCGTGCTGATCGGCGCGCCGGTGCTGGCCGTCATCGGCGCGAAGCTGGACCGCCGCAAGCTCCTGTTCCTGCTGATGGGCCTGTTTGCTTTCGGCAATCTCGCCAGCGCTTTCATGCAGGACTATTCCAGCCTTTATATGATGCGCTTCATCGCAGGCTTTCCGCATGGCGCTTATTTCGGCGTCGCATCGCTGGTTGCCGCATCGCTGGCGGAACCCGGCAAGCGGGCGCAGGCGGTTGGACGCGTCATGATGGGCCTGACGATCGCCACGTTGTGCGGCACGCCGCTGGCGACATGGCTGGGGCAGGTGGCCGGCTGGCGCGCCTTGTTCGGCTCTGTCGGTCTGATTGCCATTTTGACCATGGTGATGGTGCCGCTTTATGTGCCAAAGCTGCCCGCCGCTGAAGGCGCGTCGCCGCTGCGTGAACTGGGCGCGCTGCGCCGCAAACAGGTGCTGCTGACGCTTGCCATTGGTGCCATCGGCACAGGCGGGTTGTTCTCGGTCTTTTCTTATGTCGCCGCCACCGTGACGGAAGTTTCGCATATCGATGTGAAATGGATGCCGCTGGTCTTCGTCATGTTCGGTCTTGGCATGGTGCTGGGCAATATTGTCGGCTCCCGGCTGACTGACCGTTCCGTCATGGGAACCGTCGGGATCGTACTGCTTTACGACATGGCGGTGATGCTGGCATTCCCGCTGCTGATGCAGCATCCGCTCACCGCTTTTCTCAATGTGCTTCTGGTCGGCGGCGGCTTTGCGCTGGTGCCTGCACTGCAAACCCGCCTGATGGACGTGGCCGCCGATGCGCAGACGCTCGCGGCGGCGCTCAACCATTCAGCGCTCAATCTCGCCAATGCAATTGGCGCATGGCTCGGCGGTCTGGCGATTGCATGGGGCTATGGCTGGACATCGACCGGCACGGTCGGCGCGCTGTTGGCTCTGGCCGGTCTGGTTGTGTTCGGCATTTCAATGCTGCTGGACCGCAGTGGCACGACAGAGCTTGCCTCACAGGAAAGCTGAACAAGACGGCATAAACAAAAACACCCGTCGCGGGAGGAGCGACGGGTGCTTATGGGGAAGACCGGACAAGGGGGAGGAGGACGTCCGGTCTTTTGATCGCCAGGGAAAAATGGGAGGAGGAAACCCCGGCGATAACTTGTTTGAGCAATTGAATGCTCTGGAAACCATAAGGACCGCGCGGTTTGGAGGTCGCGATCCTGAAAGAAGGCTGATGCCTTCTGATGGCGCTTTTCTCGGCTTTTTAGCGAGCAGCAGCCTTGCGTGCGACGAACGGAATTTCCGAAGGCAGGATGCCGAGGTCGTTCAGTTCACGTGGGCTCAGGCGGCTCAGTTCGTTTACGGTTGTACGGTAACGGCGCCAATTGTTGTACGAGCGGATCAGGTTCATTTCTCTCACCTAGTAAAATCTATCTCTCTGTGTTGCAAACAGCATATAGGCTTGTGCGTTCTGAAAAAGGAGAGCCAGATTTGCATAGCTGATGTGCAATTAAGCTTGGAGATTGCATGTTTTTTACGCAGATCGGTCATTATGTTATCACAATTACCGTTCCCTTTGGCCAAATCACCACATTCCAGGCTACACGGAGCCTTCACCGCTATCATTTTTCGCATAGCTAGTGAAAATCTCCGATTTATACATGCAGGATGGCCAATCCTCAGGCGAGAGGCATAGCGGCTCAAGTTTTGTCGCAAAACTTCTGGAAATTGTCGGTTGAAGACCACAATTCTACATGACTCCCAAAGCGGATTAAGCTAAGGGATTTGTGTCGGGTGCCGAAGCATAGGTTTTACAAATGCTTTTTCACTGTCTGTCTGCGGGAGAGCGCCAACTGGCCGCCGAAGGGGAAATCGCCCGAAATCTCTCAGGTACAAGGAACCGCAGACGGGTAAGACAACTCTGGAAAGTCGGGGGAAACTCCGCGCCGAAGGTGTAAGTATAGCGCTTTGCTATGCGAGTCTCTCAGGCCTGAGACAGAGGGGCACGAAGCTACCGCATTTTGCGGAAGGCATACGTGCGACTCTGGAGTTGTTATGGGCGATACCGCACATTTGAATACCCTGCCTTTGCAGGATTTGCATGAACAGGCTGGCGCGCGCTTCGGCGGCTTTGCAGGCTGGAACATGCCGATCACCTATCCGCTGGGCGTCATGAAGGAGCATCTTCATACGCGTGACCATGCGGGCCTTTTCGACATTTCCCACATGAAGCTGGTCGAAGTCTCCGGCAGCGATGCCGCAGCCCTTCTGGCGGAAACCTGCCCGCTCGATCCGACCGTGCTGAAAACCGGCCAGTCGAAATATACTTTCTTCCTCAATGACAAGGGCGGCATTCTCGATGATCTCATCGTCACACGCCTCGGTGAAGACCGCTTCATGGTCGTTGCCAATGCGGGCAATGCCGATGCCGACATCGAGCATCTGAACGAAGCTGCTTCGGCCAAGCAGGTCACGGTCAACCCGCTCGACCGCGTGTTCCTCGCCATCCAGGGCCCGGAAGCCGAAAGCGTTATCGTCGATGCCGGTTTGGCCGGCGCTGCCGATCTTGCCTTTATGAGTGGCTTTGAGCCGAAGCAGGGCTGGTTCATGACCCGCTCGGGCTATACCGGCGAAGACGGTTTTGAAATCGGCCTGCCTGCCGATGAGGCGCGCGCGCTGGCGACCAGGCTTCTCGCCGATGAGCGCGTTGCGTGGATCGGCCTTGCCGCCCGCGACAGCCTGCGCCTTGAAGCCGGGCTTTGCCTGCACGGACAGGATATTACACCGGAAACCGACCCGGTTTCCGCTGGTCTCACCTGGGCGATCACCAAGCCTGTGCGCGAGAAGGCTGCCTTCAACGGCGCCAAACCCGTGCTCGACACCATTGCCAAGGGGCCTGCCGCCAAGCGCGTCGGCCTCAAGCCGGAAGGCCGCCAGCCGGTACGCGGCGGCGCAGACCTGTTCGATGAAAGCGGCCGCCAGATCGGCACGGTCACATCGGGCGGTTTCGGTCCTTCCGCCGGTTTCCCGGTTGCCATGGGTTATGTGGAGGCCAGCCTCGCTACCCCCGGCACACGTGTTTTCGCTGACGTTCGCGGCAACAAGGTTCCCGTTGACGTTTCGGCTCTTCCCTTCACACCGCATCGCTATCGCAAAGGATAATTTCCATGGCCAAAATCCTGTTCACCGAAGATCACGAGTGGATCAGCGTCGAAAACGGCGTCGCCACTGTCGGCATTACGATCCACGCACAGGAACAGCTGGGCGACCTCGTTTTCGTCGAGCTGCCGGAAGTCGGTCGCACCGCCACCAAGGGCGAGGGCATTGTGGTTGTGGAATCGGTCAAGGCCGCTTCCGACGTTTATGCGCCGGTTGACGGTGAAGTGGTGGAAGTCAACGAAGCCGTGTCGTCCGATCCGGCTCTGATCAATCAGGCTGCCGAAGGCGATGGCTGGCTGTTCAAGCTGAAGCTTTCGGATGAAGGCCAGCTTTCCGGTCTCCTCGACAAGGCCGGTTACGACGCATTGGTAGGATAAAGCGATGACCCAGCAGGTTCTTCCCTTTGTTGCCCGTCATATCGGGCCAAGAGTTGAAGACGAGCGCGCCATGTTGGCCGCGCTCGGCCTTCCGTCCATAGAAACCCTCATCACGCAGGCCGTTCCGGCGTCCATTCGCCTCAACCGCCCGCTCGATCTGCCAGCACCCTTGAGCGAACATGCGGCACTGGCCGAATTGAATGAAATCATGGGCCGCAACGTGGTGAAGAAGAGCTTCATCGGTGCGGGCTATCATGGCGTGCATACGCCGCCGGTGATCCAGCGCAACCTGTTTGAAAATCCGGCCTGGTACACGGCTTATACGCCGTATCAGTCGGAAATCAGCCAAGGTCGTCTGGAGCTGCTGTTCCACTTCCAGACGCTCGTTGCCGAACTGACAGGCTTGCCGGTTGCCTGCGCTTCGCTGCTGGATGAAGCGACGGCTGTTGCGGAAGCGGTCGGGGTTGCGTGCCGTCATCACCGCGACAAGCGCAGCCGCGTACTTCTGGCGGGCGATCTGCATCCGCAGACTGTCGATGTCGTCAATACGCGCGCCGAACCGCTTGGCTGGCTTGTCGAGGCTGGCAGCACCGTTGACGACAACACCGCTGCGGTCATCGTGCCATGGCCGGATACCAGGGGCGTTTATGGCGACTTCTCCGGCGTTATTGCCGACGCAAAGGCCAAGGGTGCGCTGGTTATCGCCGTCGCCGATCCGCTGGCGCTGACGATCATGGAAGCCCCTGCCAAGTGGGGTGCCGACATGGCTGTCGGCTCCATGCAGCGCTACGGCGTGCCGATGGGCTTTGGCGGCCCACATGCCGCTTATCTCGCCGTGTCCGAGCCGCTCACCCGCATCATTCCGGGCCGCATCGTCGGTCAGTCGGTCGATGCGCATGGCCGCGCGGCCTATCGTCTGGCGCTCCAGACCCGCGAACAGCATATCCGCCGCGACAAGGCGACCTCGAATATCTGCACCGCGCAGGCGCTGCTCGCCAATATGGCGGCATCCTATGCCATCTGGCACGGTCCGGCAGGCTTGCAGGCGATTGCAACACGTGTGGCGAGTCTTGCTGCCCGCTTCGCCGCTGGCCTCAAGGCCGCTGGCGTCGAAATCGCCGGTGACAGCCTGTTCGATACGGTTTCGATCAAGGTGGCTGGCAAGGCTGCGAAGATCGCCGACGAAGCCGACAAGGGCGGTCGTCTGCTGCGCATCATCGATGCCGACACGGTTGGTGTGACTTTCGACGAAACCTCGACCGAAGACGATCTGGCCGCACTCGCTGTTCTGTTCGGCGCGAAGGCTGTTGAAGGCGACACGGTTCTCGTTCCGGGCAATGGCCGCGGTGAAGGCTTCCTGACGCAGGATGTGTTCCATTCGCACCGTTCGGAAACCGAGATGATGCGCTTCCTGCGTCGTCTGGCCGACAAGGATCTGGCGCTTGACCGCGCGATGATCCCGCTTGGTTCCTGCACCATGAAGCTCAATGCGGCGGCAGAAATGATGCCGGTGAGCTGGAACACGGTTGCCAATCTGCATCCCTTCGCGCCTGCGGCACAGACCGAAGGTTATGCGAAGATGACGGCCGACGTCGAAGCATGGCTTTGCGAGGTCACCGGCTTTGCTGGCGTTTCGCTGCAGCCGAATGCGGGCAGTCAGGGCGAATATGCGGGTCTCTTGGCCATCCGCCATTATCATCAGTCGCGTGGCGAAGGTCATCGCAACATCTGCCTGATCCCATCGTCGGCGCATGGCACCAATCCGGCCAGCGCATCGATGGCAGGCATGAGCGTTGTCGTGGTCAATTGCCGTCCGGATGGCGATATCGATATCGACGATCTCAAGGCCAAGGCCGAGAAGCATCGCGATAATCTCGCCGCCTTCATGATCACCTATCCGTCGACCTATGGCGTATTCGAAGAAGGCATCAAGGCTTTCTGCGAAATCGTCCATGACAATGGCGGTCAGGTCTATTTCGACGGCGCAAACCTCAATGCACTCGTCGGCCTTGCGCGCCCATGCGACATCGGCGCCGATGTCTGCCACATGAACCTGCACAAGACGTTCTGCATTCCGCATGGCGGCGGCGGTCCGGGCGTCGGTCCGATCGGTGTTGCCAAGCATCTGGTGCCTTATCTGCCGGGCCATGTCGATCTCGGTTCCAAGCACGCCGTTTCGGCAGCTCCATTCGGCAGCGCGTCGATACTGGTCATTACGTGGATGTATATCCGCATGATGGGTGGCGCGGGTCTCAAGAAGGCGACTGAAGCTGCGATCCTCAACGCCAACTACATCGCGCATCGCCTGAAGGACGCTTATCCAATCCTTTATACGGGCGCGCATGATCGCGTGGCGCATGAGTGCATTGTGGATACGCGTGTTTTGAAGGACAGCGCGGGCGTGACTGTGGAAGACGTGGCCAAGCGCCTCATCGACTATGGGTTCCACGCGCCGACCATGTCGTGGCCGGTTGCCGGTACGCTGATGATCGAGCCGACGGAATCCGAGCCGAAGTCGGAAATCGACCGTCTTTGCGATGCGATGATTGCCATTGCGGGCGAGGCAAAGAAGATTGCCGATGGTGTCTGGCCTGCGGATGACAATCCGCTCGCCAATGCGCCGCACACGGCAGGCGATACGCTGGCCAGCGAATGGACGCACCCTTACACCCGTGAGGAAGCTGTTTTCCCGGCCATTGCTCTTGGCGGCGAGTTCGACGCGACAGCAAAATACTGGCCACCGGTCAGCCGTGTGGACAATGTGGGCGGCGACAGAAATCTGATCTGTTCCTGCCCGCCAGTTGCAGCCTATGGTTGATCGCCATCTGGCGTGTAAAAATTCGAAAGCGCCGCAGAAATGCGGCGCTTTTTTTTGCGCAATAAACTCCGTAGATGCCTAGCTATCTGGGTTTTAGACAAAAAAAGAGCCGGACTAAGAAGTCCGGCTTAGTTATGAAGGTGCCACTTGGGCAAACCTCCAGAGGGGAACACTTACCGCGCGCAATGGGAGGAGGCACAGCGGTAAGTAACCCCGATATGGATCAGTCCGCCTCATTGTTCAACCCCTTAGCCGCTTTTTTTTGACGATTTCGAAAGATTATGAACTTTTTCACCCATTTATGGTCGCGGCTAACGATGCAAACGAGGGTTGTGTTTCATTTCGGATCAGGTTGCGGTCGCTAAAATGCAAAATCTTTTCCGTAGGATAGCTCCTGAGTCGACTGGGGCCAAATCAGGGATTTCATTGGGCTTGCCTGAATTGCTCCCATAAATGCATGAAATCATTAGAATAATTCTAAAACATTCCTAACATAGTCATGTTCATTTTTCTTGCAGTGGCATCCTGCTGATTATAAAAGGTGACCAATTGAAGAAGGCTTAGGCCGATCGAGAACAGGTCAAAGGGGTGGGCCGGTTTCTCTGTCTGTTTGGATAGATCGAAATGCTCGTACCGTTTCTCATCATGTTCCGCGAAGGCGTGGAGGCAGCGCTGATCGTCGGCATCATCGCGAGCTATCTGCATCAGACGGGACGCAGCGCCTGGATGCCCGTTGTCTGGATCGGCATTCTTCTGGCGCTGGCCATGTCGCTCACCGTTGGCGCGATCCTGCAAATTCTGAGCGCGGAGTTTCCGCAAAAGGCGCAGGAGCTTTTCGAAGCCACCATCGGCTTGATCGCCGTTTTCGTGCTGACCTCCATGGTGTTCTGGATGCGCAAGGCTGCGCGCTCCATCAAGGCAGAGCTGCACCATTCCATCGATGCAGCCTTTGAAACGCCGACGCATAAAGGCGTTGGTCTTATCCTGATGGTGTTCTTCGCGGTCGCCCGCGAGGGACTTGAGTCGGTGTTCTTCCTGTTGGCCGCGTTCCAGCAAAGCGAAGGACCCGCAGCACCGCTGGGCGCGCTGTTGGGCGTGCTGCTTGCCGCCGCCGTCGGCTATGCCATCTATAAGGGCGGCCTGAGGCTCAATCTGCGCCGTTTCTTCCGTTGGACAGGCGTTCTCATCCTGATTATCGCCGCCGGTATTCTGGCCAATTCGGTGATGGCGCTGCATGAAGCGGGTCTCTGGAACCACTTGCAGGCAGTGGTTTTCGACGCAAGCGACATCCTTCCGCTCGACAGCGCGCTCGGTTCGGTTCTGGCCGGTATCTTCGGCTACATCGCCACGCCGACGGTGAGCGAGGTCGTGGCTTATGTCGCCTTCCTCGTTCCCGCGCTCATTCTTTTCCTGATGCCGTCGTCTGTGCCTGTTCAGGGTACACCGGCCAAGCATAGCGCCTAGTCAAAGAGATTTTCATGACGAATTCAAAAGCCACCGAACCGTTTTCCCGCAATTTGGTTCGTATCGGATTGGTGCTGGCCGTGCTGCTGCTCGTGGTGGCGGGCGCGGCCTTTTACTACGCTTCGCGCGTTTCCGACAAGGCGCGCCATGCCGATGCCGAAGGCAAAATTCAGGTGGCGATCAACGCGAAAAATTGCGAGCCGAACGAGCTGACGGTTCCTGCGGGCCGCTCGGTGTTCGAGATCGTCAACAAGTCCGACCGTACTGTTGAATGGGAAATTCTCGATGGGGTCATGGTGCTGGAAGAGCGCGAAAACATTGCGCCCGGTTTCAAGCAGACCATCACCGCGAAACTCGCACCCGGCGAATATCAGATTACCTGCGGCCTGCTGTCCAATCCGCGCGGCAAGCTGACGGTGACGCCGTCCGCTGCAAGCGATGCCGAAAAAGGCAAGAAACTGCCGCTGACCGCCTTCATCGGCGCGCTGGCGGAATATCAAATCTATCTTGCAACCGAAGTAGCGGAATTCCAGAAGGCGACTGGCGATCTTTCGGCTGCGGTTGCTAACGGCAATCTCGAAGCCGCGCAGGCCGCCTATGCTCCAGCCCGCGCCGCCTATGCCCGCATTGCACCGGTTTCGGAAGCGTTCTCCGATCTGGATACGGCCATCAATGCCCGCGCTGATTATTTCGAAAAGCGTGAGCAGGATGCGGCTTTCGGTGGCCTGCATCGTATCGAATATGGCCTGTTCGAGCAGAAATCGGCGGAAGGTCTGGCCCCGGTTGCCGACAAGCTGGTGCAGGATGCGGGCGCGCTGAAGGAGCGTATTCGCGCCCTGCGTATTTCGCCGGATCGCATGCTGGCAGGCACCGCATCGGCGCTTGATCGCTTCGCCTCCACGGCGGGCGATACGGGTGAGGACCGCTATGCCCACACGGATTTACGGGCTTTTGCCGGGCTCATAGACGGCGCGGCCAAGACGGCTGATGTATTGCGTCCCATCGTGGACAAGGTCGATGCGAAGGCATTTGAAGGCATCGACAAGGAACTGGCTACCGTGAAGGCTCTGTTGAGCGCCAATGCCGAAGGCAATGGTTTCAAGGCCTATGACAATCTCTCGTCCGATGAAAAGACGAAGATCAAGGACGGCACCGCTTCGCTCGCCGCCCAATTCTCTAAACTCCGCGATCAATTGGGAGTGGATTAATGACCAAGAAATTTTTGAAAACTGATAATCCTGTTTCACCTTCACGCCGCGCATTGCTGCTTGGCGCCGGGGCGACCGGCGTTGCCGGCGCCGTGGCAGGCGTGTTGAACCCGCAACCGGCCCATGCGCTGTCTTCAGACAGTGTGACCAATGCGCCGGAAAGCGACAAGATGCATGAAAGCCAGCCTTTCCATGGCGTTCACCAGCCGGGCATTGTCAATGCGCGACCGGCGGCTGGTCTGGTTGCCGCCTTCGACGTTCTGGCGCGGGATCGTGGTGAACTTGAGCGGATGTTCAAGCTCCTGACCGAGCGCGCAGCCTTTCTGATGAAGGGCGGCGAGCCGCAGCAGCTCGATGCAAAGTTTCCGCCAGCGGATTCAGGCATTCTTGGCCCGACGGTGACGCCGGACAATCTCACCATGACGGTCGCTCTCGGCCATTCGCTGTTCGACGACCGTTTCGGTCTGAAGCCGGTGAAGCCGCTGCGGCTGCAGCGCATGACCGGCTTTCCCAATGACGCCTTGCAGAAAGATCTCTGCCACGGCGATCTGATGATCCAGTTCTGCTCCAACACGCCGGACACCAATATTCATGCGCTCCGCGATATCATGAAGAACATGCCGGATCTGCTGATGGTGCGCTGGAAGCAGGAAGGCACCGTGCCGGTGCAGCCGCCGCATTCGGCAAAAGCCAAGGAAAGCGCGCGCAACTTCCTCGGTTTCCGCGATGGTTCGGCCAATCCGGATGCGTCCGACAAAAAGCTGATGCAGCAGGTCGTCTGGGTGCAGAAGGAAAGCGATGAACCCGATTGGGCCGCCAATGGCAGCTATGTCGCGGTGCGCATCATTCGCAACATGGTGGAGCGCTGGGATCGCACGCCCCTGCAGGAGCAGGAGACGATTTTCGGTCGCCGCAAGGATAGCGGCGCGCCATTCGACGGCAAGACCGAAACCGATGTGCCGGATTACGCCAAGGATAAAGACGGCAAGGTCACGCCAATGGATTCGCACATCCGTCTGGCCAATCCGCGTGACGCCAAGGCGCATGAAAACCTGATCCTGCGCCGTCCGTTCAACTATTCGAACGGCGTCACCAAGTCGGGTCAGCTCGATATGGGGCTTCTGTTTATCGCCTATCAGGCCGATCTCGAAAAAGGTTTTATCACCGTCCAGAACCGTCTCAATGGCGAGCCGCTGGAAGAATATATCAAGCCCATCGGCGGCGGATATTTCTTCGCGCTGCCGGGCGTGAAGGACGATCAGGACTATTACGCACGCGGATTGCTTGCGGCGAGCGGGCCGCAAAACGCCGGAGGGTAATGTAATATCATCATGGAGAGACTCAATATGAAGTATCGTCTGCCATTACTAGCATCGGCCTGCGCCGTCGCGCTCTCGCTCAGCTTCGGCGCTGCCAAGGCCGAGGTTTCGCCGCTCGACCTCGTTCAGCCGATTGCCGACTATAAGGTCTATGTGCAGGAGCACCTCGACATTCTCGTGAAGGACACCAAGGCTTTCACGGATGCGATCAAGGCTGGCGATCTGGCGAAGGCCAAGGAACTCTATCCGTCTTCGCGCGTCTCTTATGAAAAGATCGAGCCGATTGCCGAACTTTTCGCCGATCTCGATGCATCCATCGACAGCCGCGCCGACGACCATGAAAATGGCGAGAAGTCGGAAGACTTCACCGGTTTCCACCGTCTTGAATATGGTCTGTTCGCGCAGAACACGACCGATGGTCTGACGCCTTTTGCGGACAAGCTCTATGCCGACGTCTTGGAACTCCAGAAGCGCGTCAAGGATCTGACCGTTCCGCCTGAAAAGGTCGTGGGTGGTGCAGCCGCGCTCATGGAAGAAGTGGCCGCTGGCAAGATTTCCGGTGAGGAAGACCGTTACAGCCACACCGACCTTTGGGATTTCAAGGCCAATGTCGATGGCGCGCAGAAGATCGTCGAGCTGTTCAAGCCGCTGATCGAGAAGGAAAATCCGGACCTGATCAAAAAGGTCGAAGCCAACTTCAAGACCGTTGACGATATTCTTGCCAAGTACAAGAAGGGCGACGGTTACGAGACCTACGACAAGCTGTCGGAAGACGACCGCAAGGCGCTGGCTGGTCCAGTGACGACGCTGGCCGAAGACCTGTCCACGCTGCGCGGTACGCTCGGCCTGAACTAATCACTTCCAGCAATGGAAAATGGAATGGCGGGCATTGCCCGCCATTTTCGTTTGGTCAGAGCGCATCCCGAAAAGTGTGAAACGGTTTTCGGAAAAGATGCGCGTTAAAACAAAGAATTAGAGCGCCGATCCGATCCAATCAGATCGAAACGCGCTCTAAATAGCGCCCGGATAGACCCTCACTGGCCGATTATCCTTGACGGATTCCATCACCACGAATGTCGATGTGCTTGCCACGTTGGGCAGGCTGGAAATCTTCTCGCCCAGCACTTCGCGATAGCGACGGATATTGGGCGTGCGCACCTTTAGCAGATAGTCGAACGAGCTTGCGATCATGTGGCACTCTTCAACCTCGCGTATCTTGCGGACCGCGGTGTTGAAAGCGTCGAGCGCCGCCTCGCGCGTGTCCGACAGTTTGACCGTCGTGAAGGCGATGTGATCGATCCCTAGTTTCTCCGGATCAATCGCCGCGCGAAAGCCCAGTATATAGCCTTCATCGACCAGTCTTTTCAGTCGCGCCTGACATGGCGTCTTGGAAAGGCCGACCTTTTTCGACAACTCCGTCACCGGAATTCTGCCGTCTTCGCTGAGTACTTCCAGAATGCGCCGGTCGAACTGATCCAGATCGTCTACAGACTCTATTTTTCGCATTCATTTTGCCTTTATAGATCGCGATAATAAGATCGTTTTTCCTCTATATGGTTCAAATCAAGGCAGAATGCAATTTGCACCGATGATAGTGTGCGCCCAAATAAAACAGAGGTAAACTGGGCCTATATGCCCGGGCCTGTTCTCTTTTGCGAGCCTTGCACCATGACCGATAAAATTCCCGCGCCCAAAAATCCGGTTTTCCAGAATTTCGCGCCGCCGATCCGCGAGCAGAGCGCTCTGCGTCAGATCATTACGAGCGCCTATCGCCGTTCGGAAGCGGAATGCGTAACGGCTCTGGTGGAGCAGGCGACGCTCCCGGAAGAAACCCGCAAAGCGGTGCGCGCAACGGCGCGCAAGCTGATCGAGGCGCTGCGCGCCAAGCACAAAGGCACCGGCGTTGAAGGTCTGGTGCATGAATATTCGCTGTCGAGCCAGGAAGGCGTGGCGCTGATGTGCCTTGCCGAAGCGCTGCTGCGTATTCCCGACATGGCGACCCGCGACGCGCTCATTCGCGACAAGATCTCCAATGGCGACTGGAAGTCTCACATTGGCGGCGGTCGCTCGCTGTTCGTCAATGCGGCGACCTGGGGTCTCGTCGTCACGGGCAAGCTCACCAACACGGTCAATGATCGCGGCCTTTCGGCTGCGCTGACGCGCCTTATCGCCCGCTGCGGCGAGCCGGTCATCCGCCGTGGCGTCGATATGGCCATGCGCATGATGGGCGAGCAGTTCGTCACCGGTGAAACCATCGACGAAGCGCTGAAGCGCGCCAAGCCGCTGGAAGAGCGCGGCTTCCGTTATTCCTACGATATGCTGGGCGAAGCCGCGACCACCGCTGCCGATGCCGAGCGTTACTACAAGGATTACGAAACCGCGATTCATGCCATTGGCCGCGCTTCCGCCGGTCGCGGCATCTATGACGGTCCCGGCATTTCCATCAAGCTTTCGGCGCTGCACCCGCGTTATGTCCGCTCGCAGAGCGAACGCGTCATGGGTGAACTGCTGCCCAAGGTGAAGGCGCTCGCGGCCATTGCTAAGTCCTACAATATCGGTCTCAACATCGATGCCGAAGAAGCCGACCGACTGGAACTGTCGCTCGATCTGTTGCAGAGCCTGATCGAAGATCCGGATCTGGCCGATTGGGAAGGTATCGGTTTCGTGGTGCAGGCCTATGGCAAGCGCTGCCCGTTCGTGCTCGATTTCATCATCGATCTGGCGCGGAGTAACAAGCGCCGCGTCATGGTGCGTCTGGTCAAGGGCGCCTATTGGGACGCCGAAATCAAGCGCGCGCAGGTGGACGGCCTGGAAGATTTCCCGGTCTATACCCGTAAGGTGCACACCGACGTTTCCTATATCGCCTGCGCCCGCAAGCTGCTGGCGGCAACCGATGCCGTCTTCCCGCAATTTGCCACCCACAATGCGCAGACGCTGGCGACGATCTATCACCTCGCCGGGCAGGATTTCAAAACCGGCCAGTTCGAGTTCCAGTGCCTGCATGGCATGGGCGAACCGCTTTATGACGAAGTCGTCGGCCCGTCCAAGCTTGGCCGTCCGGCCCGCATTTATGCGCCGGTTGGCACGCATGAAACGCTGCTGGCCTATCTGGTTCGCCGTCTGCTCGAAAACGGCGCAAACTCGTCCTTCGTCAATCGCATTGGCGATGAAAACGTGTCGGTCGATGAACTCGTTGCCGATCCGGTTGAGGTCGTGCGCTCCATGGCTGTCGTCGGTGCGCGTCATGACCAGATTGCGCTGCCGGAAGGTCTCTATGGCGCTCGCCAGAATTCCGCTGGTTTCGACCTGTCCAACGAAGTGACGCTCGCCTCACTGAGCAAAAAGCTTGAAGCCACGGCTGATCGCAAATGGACGTCCGAGCCGCAGATTGCTGGCATCGCGGTCAAGGGCGCGAGCCGTCCGGTGCTGAACCCTGGCGACCGCGAAGACGTTGTCGGCACGGTCACGGAAATCGATGCCGCCGATGTGGCCAAGGCCATGGCTGTTGCGAAGACAGCAACTGCAAGTTGGTCGGCTGTCGCGCCTGCCGAGCGCGCCGCCTGCCTTGACCGCGCCGCCGACATCATGCAGCGCGACATGCCTGAACTGCTCGGCCTCGTGATGCGCGAAGCCGGCAAGTCCATGCCGAACGCCATTGCAGAAGTGCGGGAAGCCATCGACTTCCTGCGCTATTACGCCGAACAAACGCGCCGCACATTCGGCGCTGCCCACAAGGCGCTGGGGCCAATCGTCTGTATCAGCCCGTGGAACTTCCCGCTCGCCATCTTCACCGGCCAGATTGCCGCAGCCCTTGTCGCTGGCAATCCGGTTCTGGCGAAGCCTGCCGAGGAAACGCCGCTGATTGCCGCGCAGGGCGTGCGCATCCTGCATGAAGCCGGTATTCCGGCGGAAGCGCTTCAGCTTCTGCCCGGCGATGGCCGTATCGGTGCGGCACTGGTTGCAGCACCAGAAACCTGTGGTGTGATGTTCACCGGCTCGACGGAAGTTGCGCGTCTCATTCAGGCGCAGCTTGCTTCGCGTCTGCTGCCGAATGGCAAGCCGATCCCGCTGATCGCCGAAACCGGCGGCCAGAACGCCATGATCGTCGATTCTTCGGCTCTGGCCGAACAAGTCGTCTTCGACGTGATCGCTTCCGCTTTCGACAGTGCCGGTCAGCGCTGTTCTGCGCTGCGTGTGCTTTGCCTGCAGGAAGATGTGGCGGACCGCATTCTGACCATGCTCAAGGGCGCGCTTCGCGAATTGTCCATCGGACGCACCGACAAGCTGAAGGTCGATATCGGCCCGGTCATCACCGAGGAAGCCAAGGGCATCATTGAAAAGCACATTCAGGGCATGCGTGAGCTTGGCCGCAAGGTCGAACAGCTTCCGCTTGGACCGGAAACGGCCAAGGGCACCTTTGTTGCGCCGACCATCATCGAAATCGAAACACTGCGCGATCTGAAGCGTGAAGTGTTCGGTCCGGTTCTGCATGTGGTCCGCTACAAGCGCGACGACATGGAGCGCCTGATCGACGATATCAATGCGACGGGCTATGGCCTGACCTTCGGTCTGCATACGCGTCTTGATGAAACCATCGCCAATGTCGCCGACCGCATCCGCGTCGGTAACATCTATATCAACCGTAACGTCATCGGTGCGATTGTCGGCGTGCAGCCATTTGGTGGGCGCGGCCTCTCGGGCACTGGTCCGAAGGCGGGTGGTCCGCTCTATCTCGGACGCTTGGTCGATACCGCTCCGATCCCGCCGCGTCACAGCTCGGTCCATACCGATGCCGCGCTCAAGGATTTCGCCAAGTGGCTCGGCCAGCGCGGCATGAATGATCTGGCGCAGGCAGCGCGTGAGACCGGAAGCAATTCGGCGCTCGGTCTCGATATCGAGCTGCCAGGTCCGGTCGGCGAACGCAATCTCTATGCGCTGCATCCGCGTGGGCGCATCCTGCTGGTACCGCAGACCGAGATCGGTCTCTATCGCCAGCTGACGGCGGCGCTCGCCACCGGCAACACGGTGGCAATCGACGCAGCTTCCGGCTTGCAGGCAAGCCTGAAGGACTTGCCCGCCAGCGTCGCTGCGCGCATCAGCTGGAGCAAGGACTGGCAGGCGGATGTGCCTTTCGCCGGTGCGCTTGTCGAAGGCGACAGCGCGCGCATTCTTGAGGTCAACCAGAAGATCGCAGCTCTGCCGGGACCATTGGTTCTGACGCAGGCAGCATCGACGGAAGAACTGGCCGCAAAAGACGACGCTTACTGCCTCAATTGGCTTTTGGAAGAGGTCTCGACCTCGATCAACACGACCGCTGCGGGCGGCAATGCCAGCCTGATGGCAATTGGCTGATCGGTCTCGTTCTGGAAATTGGAAAGGCGGCTTTCGAGCCGCCCTTTTCTGCGCTATCTGAGAGCCTGTTCCAAAATGAATAGAGAGATTTCAATACGTTAGCTTTCGGCTTCCTTCCGGTACCGGGTCTACACTCCCGATGTTAGGCGAGATGGAGCGATGTAGAGCTTTTGAGGTGCTTTTTTAACCCGTTGAATTCGCTCCAACATTATGATTCAGGGTCTGAGGTACTCGATTTTCCAGCGGTCCGGCGACGTTTTAGTAAAATAAACATACTTATCGTAGGGGTCGCTTCGGTTGGTGCTAAGATACAGTAAGTTCGTTCCGGAACCTGTAGTGATCGTCCCTGCGTCTTCGTTGTATGTAAGAGGTGCAGGAATCGAAATGCCAGTATTAATGGCCCACGCTCTAGCCGCGCCAGTGGGGTTGGTGGGGTCTGAATCGTGCCGCAAGACAAGGTTGGCTTCGCGCGGGTTCATCACTAAGCTGAAAACGATTTGATTTTTAGAATCCACACTCGTTTCATCGATTATATACATATTCCAATCATCGTAACCTTCGTGATGGATTTGTCCTGATAAGTCTAAATGCATAACGGCGTAGGTCTGATCCGCTAGAGGTTCATGCAGACACATCATATGCGTTCCGACCGTCTCGTTAAAAATAGCTACGACTTTAGGCATGTTTTTCCTCAATGATTAAAATAATATCTATTTCAATTTGAGGAATTCAGGCTTTTTGATCAAGCTGACAGTCTTACGGTTTTTACTCTCACCTTCTACGAGCTTGGATTATCACGCTGGAAAATCCAGTCGTGATCGGGGTGGTTTTTGAAGCGCCATTTGCGTAGTGGGCCTGCCATGACATTGAGATAATACATCTCATAGCCATACGGCGAGCCGCAAGGATGGTGCCCCTTCGGAACCAGCACGACATCGCCATCTGAAACGGCCATGGTTTCATCAAGGCTGCCGTCTTCGGTAAAGACGCGCTGGATGCCATAGCCTTGCGCCGGATTGAGCCGGTGATAGTAAGTTTCCTCCAGATAAGTCATTTCCGGATAATTGTCCTCGTCATGCCGATGCGGAGGGTAGGACGACCAGTTTCCCTGCGGTGTGAAAACTTCCGTCACCAGCAGGCTGTCGGCGACATCGCGGCCTTCCATCGCGATATTGTGGATGTAGCGCGTGTTGGCGCCCTTGCCGCGCTGTTCCAGCGTCAGGCCCTTGGGCCCGAGTTTCTGCGCCTTGCGGCCGGGTTTGCCCGGGGCCGTACAGACGGCCAGAACGCAATCGGTCGTTGCTATCGCGATCCAATCGCTTTCCGCCGGGACATAGACACAATGCGGCGGCAGCCTGTCGAACACGCTCATGCGTTCGCCCATCTCCCCAAAATCTTCCCCCGATGCGGTAATTCTGGCCTTGCCTTCCACGAGCACGAGAATGACCTCGGTGGCGTTGGTCCGTTCGGAGACCGTGTCGCCCGGTTTCAGCCGGTAGAGACCGAACCCGACATAGCCCCATTCGGCGCTTTCCGGCGTAATGTCGTGGACTTTGCCATGCGTGCCTTGCGGCTTGCGTAACAGATTGGCCATGTCTCAGTCTCCCTTGTCGAGCCCTGCTTCCCTGGCGAATGCTTTGAGCGATTTCAGCCCCAGCGTCTGATATTCGAGCGGATTGCGAATATCCGGGTCCTGTTCGGCTTCGATGACGAGCCAGCCCCTATAGTTGTGCTTGGCAGCTTGCGCCAAAACGGGCACGAAATCGACCGCGCCATCCTTGTCGCCGGGGACTGTGAAAACGCCGCGACGCACCCCTTCAAGGAAGGAAAGGCTCTGGTCGCTGACTTCGGTGGCGATGGTCGGTCGAACATTCTTGGCGTGGATATGGCCGACGCGCGCCATATGCTTTTTCGCCACCCGCTCAGGATCGCCGCCGCCAAACAGGCAATGCCCGGTGTCGAGCAGGAGTTTGGTCGCCGGGCCGGTATGCTGCATCAGCAGGTCGATTTCGTCCTCGCTTTGCACAATCGTGCCCATATGGTGGTGATAAACAAGCGCGATCCCCTGTGCAGCCGCATGGACTGCGAGAGCCTCGACGCCAGCGCCGAAAGCTGCCCACCGGGCCTCTTCCAGTACGGGGCGTTCGGCAAGCGGCCTGTCGTTGTCGCCATGAATGGCGTTGGAGGTTTCGCAGACGATGATCACCTTTGAGCCCATGGCCTTCAGAAGATCGAGCGCTGGCTGCATCGCGGCCTTCTCGTCTTCGACCGAATTGACAAGCAGGTTGAGCGAGTGCCAGCCGGAAACATAACGCAACCCGCGCGGTTCCAGCACAGCCTTGAGCGCTTGTGGTTCCTGCGGGAATTTATGGCCCTTTTCTATGCCGTCGAAGCCGATTCTCGCTGCTTCATCAAGGCATTGATCCAGTGTGATATGCGCGCCAAGGCTGCGGTCATCGTCATTGGACCAGGCAATGGGATTGGTGCCGTAAAGGATCATCGGTCAGTTTCTTTCTTTCAGCTGGGCTTCATAGTCACGGCGGGCAGCGCGCACCTGTTCGCGCTCCGATACTTCCGGCACGGCAACGTCCCACCACCAGCCGCCGGTGTCGGGCGTCGGGTAGGGATCAGTATCGATGACGATCACGCTTGTGCGTGGGCTTTCGCGTGTTTCGGCGAGGGCCGCTTCCAGCTCCTTGATGGAGGTAACCTTGCGCGTGTCGGCACCCATGGCGCGGGCATGTGCGGCAAAGTCGATCTGCAACGGATTCACATGGGCGGCGTGGTCGAGCAGATTGTTGAACTCTGCGCCGCCTGTCGCCATTTGCAGCCGGTTGATGCAGCCAAAGCCGCGATTGTCGGTCAGGACAACGGTGATTTTCTGGCCCAGCATGACGGCGGTGGCGAGTTCGGAATTCGCCATCATGTAGGAGCCGTCGCCGACCATGACGATAACGTCGCGATCCGGTTCCGCCATCTTGATGCCAAGGCCGCCGGCAATTTCATAGCCCATGCAGGAGAAGCCATATTCCATGTGATAGGACATGGCGCGCCCGGCCTTCCAGAGCTGATGCAACTCGCCCGGCATCGTGCCGGCTGCGCACATGACGACCGTGTTCTCGCGTGACTGGCGCTGCACGGCCCCGATGACCTGCATGTCGGTCGGCAGGGCATTGCCTTCCGCTGGTGCTGCGGTGATACGGTCGGCATCGGCGAACCATTTGTCTTTCAAGCGCGTGTCGACCGGCTGGCGCTTGTAGCCTGAAAGCCCGGCTGCGAGCGCCTGCAAACCGATCCGCGCATCTGCCACTAGTGGCAAAGCATTGTGTTTCGACCCGTCATAGGGCTGAACGTTGAGCGATAGCAGTTTGCGACCCGGATGCTTGAACAGCGCCCATGAGCCGGTGGTAAAATCCTGAAAGCGGGTGCCAATGCCGATCACCAGATCCGCTTCGGCGGCAATGGCATTGGCGCTGTCGGCACCCGTCACGCCGACGGGTCCAAAGTTGAGCGCGTGATCCCATGGCAGCGCGGATTTGCCAGCCTGCGTTTCGATGACGGGAATGCCGTGCGCTTCGGCGAATTGTTTCAATGCATCGTGCGCGCCGGAATAATGCACGCCGCCGCCCGCGACGATCACAGGCTTGGACGCGCTGCGGACGGCGGCGATGGCGGTTGCCAGTTCCAGCTCATCCGGTGGAGGGCGACGCCAATGCCAGACTTTCGGCGCGAAGAATTCCAGCGGCCAGTCATAGGCTTCCGCCTGAACATCCTGACAGAAGGCGAGCGTCACCGGGCCGCTATCGGCCGGGTCGGTCATGGTGCGGAAGGCGCGGGGCAGGGCGGTGAGGAGCTGTTCCGGCCGGGTGATGCGGTCGAAATAGCGGCTCACCGGGCGGAAACAGTCATTGACGGTCATGGTGCCGTCGCCGAAATCCTCGATCTGCTGCAGCACGGGATCAGGGCCGCGATTGGCGAAAACATCGCCGGGAATAAGCAGAACGGGCAGGCGGTTCACATGGGCAAGTGCTGCCGCCGTCACCATATTGGTCGCGCCGGGGCCGATGGAGGATGTAACGGCGCAGGCGCGCTTGCGGCCAAGCTGCTTGGTATAGGCAATGGCCGCATGGGCCATGGTCTGCTCATTATGGCCGCGCCATGTCGGCAGCTGCTCGCGGATGCCATAGAGCGCTTCGCCCAGCCCCGCCACATTGCCATGACCGAAAATGGCCCAGACGCCCGCGATAAATGTGTCGCCTTCCGGCGTCATCTGGTTCGCGAGATAACGCACCAGCGCTTGCGCGGCGGTCAGTCGAACGGTTGTCATGTCTCCTCCCGAGATATGAATCAGTGTCTGCGCACTCTGTCCCAGACATCGCACAGGTTTTTGTAGCGCGCGACCATTTCGGCAACGGCCTCATCGTCGCTGATCTTGCCGTTGAGCCATTTGCGCGCTGCGTCACCAAAGATGGTTCTGCCGACGGCAAAGCCTTTCACAAGATCGAAGCCCGCAGCTACCGCGAGGCTCGATTCCAGCTCCTCCGCTGGCGCATCAAGCCCAAGAACGACAATACCCCGCGTGTATGGATCGTTGCGGGTGATGGCTTCACAGGCATTGGCCCAGGCCGCCTTGGTCTTCATCGGTTCCAGCTTCCACCAGTCGGGATAGACGCCGATATCGTAGAAACGCTGGATGACGCGGGCGGTAGTTTCGTCATCGACCGGGCCTGCCTTGGACGGAATGACCTCCAGCAGAAATTCCAGCCGGTTGCGGCGCGCCGCCGTAAACAACCGTTGGACGGTCGCTTCCTGTTCGGCCTTCATCTCCGCCGTATCGTCCGGATGGTAGAAACAGAGGAGCTTCACCACATGTTCCACCGGCCATTCCACCAGCCCGCCGCAATCGGCTCCGAGATCCGGTTCCAGCTTTAGCGGACGCGATCCCGGCCATTCGGTCGGTCGCCCGATCCACAGGCCGGAACCAGCCGCACGGTAGAGCGCCTCCCGGCCCAACCTGCCGTCGCACAGGATGCCATAGCCGCTGCTGCCGCCGGAAACCTGCAAGGCGGCGTCGAGGCAGAGACGTTTGAACGCGCCGATCTTGGCGTTATCCACGCCAGCCTCGGCAGCCATTTCTTCCAGCTGGATGCGATGGTCGAAAGCGAAAACCCGCATATGCGGCCAGTCACCATTGCGGTTGGTGGACCAGTGCACCTGTTCCAGTTGCGCATCCTTGCGCAGCGCCTGATTGCGAATGCCGGTGCGGAAGAAATATTGCATTTCTTCGAAGCTTGGATAAGCGGGCGTGCAGCCATGCCGGGAGACGGCGAATGCGCCGCAGGCATTGGCGAATTTCAGGCTGGTCGGCCAGTCTTCGCCTTTCAGCCAGCCGCGCAACAGGCCGGACATGAAGCCGTCGCCTGCGCCCAGCACATTGAAAACTTCGATGGGAAAGCCTTCTCCGCTCTGTCCCTTGTCGAGATCGTCCGGAATATCGCCTTCGAAAACCACCGCGCCCATCGGACCTCGTTTGCAGACAAGGACGGCATCGGTGATCTTGCGAACGGCGTTGAGGGCAGCGAGCGTATCGGTGGAGCCGCCTGCAATGTGAAACTCTTCTTCCGTGCCGACGATGAGATCGAAAAGCGGCAGGCTCGATTGCAGCTTGGCCGTGACGGCAGCAGATTCGATGAAGCGATTTTCACCGTCGCCATGGCCCGACAGACCCCAGAGATTGGGGCGATAGTCGATATCGAGCGCGGTGCGGCTACCATTCTGGCGCGCAAGGCGCAGCGCCTTCAGGACAGCGGCTTCGGTGCGGGGATGCGACAGATGAGTGCCGGTTGCGAGTACGCATCCGGCCTCAGCGATGAAATCTGGGTCGATATCATCTTCGCAGAGCGCCATGTCCGCGCAGTTCTCGCGGTAGAAAATGAGCGGAAAATGCTGCTGGTCGCGGATGCCCAAAATGACGAGTGCCGTCAAACGCTGCGGATCGGTGATGATACCACGGGTATCGACGCCTTCCCGTTCCAGCTCGCGCAGCAGGAAACGCCCCATATGCTCGTCGCCGACCCGCGTGATCAGCGCGGATTTGAGGCCGAGCCGGGCGGTGCCCGTCGCGATATTGGTCGGTGAGCCGCCGACATATTTGTTGAAGGAAGCCATATCTTCAAGAAGGCCGCCGATCTGCGCGCCATAGAGGTCCACTGAAGACCGGCCAATCGTTATCAAGTCGAGCGGCTTCTCCATGAAATGCGCTTCCTCCCTCGGCATCTCTTACGATGACCGCAATGCGATTCTGTGCGCATAGCAGTTATTCCATTTCTGATTAAAATGGATTTATTATTCTATTTCAACTTAAAAATAGAATTAGCCCGTTTGGCGAGCCGTGCCGACGGCAACCGCAAGCGCAATAGCAAGGCAGAGAGTGGCGGAAAGGGAACGAAACGCGCCGAAATCCACTTCGGACACCAGCAGGGTCTGGCGTGATAGCTTGCTCAGGGGGCTGACGATGGTATCCGTGATGCCTACCACATCGACGCTGCGCGCGGCAGCGGCTTCTGCCATTTCAATGGTCTCGGCGGAGTAGGGTGAAAAGGTGATTGCCAAAAGCACATCGCCCTTGCGGATTGCGTGCAAGTTTTCCAGCTTGCCGACGGCGCTGTGCAGCATGGCCGGAACCTGCATCTTTTCCAGCGCATATGCGAGATAGCTTGCCACCGGAAACGCGCGGCGGATGCCGACGAGGTGGATCGTCTCGGCGCGGGCGAGAATCTCGACGGCCCTTTCCAGCGCTTCCGGTTCTATGGTCTTGAGCAGGCCCTCGAGCGATGTGCGGCCCGCTTCGGCAAATTCCGCCAGCAGGGCAGGCGCACTGTTCGCCGCCGTCTCGCGCAAATGCTCCAGACGGGTCGAATAGTCCGGCCAGCCGCCGGCATAGGATTCGCGGAAAAGCTTCTGCATCTCCGAAAAGCCGGAAAAGCCCAGCAATTGGCAAAACCGCATGAAGGCCGAGCTTTGCACGCCCGCGCCATCGGCCATTTCCGCGACCGTCGAAACCGCGATGCGGTCCTGATTGGCCGCGACATAATCCGCGCATTGCTTCAGCCGTTTCGGCAGACGGTCGGAAACGTCCAGCAGGCGCGCTTCGAATTCCTTGACGGTGGTTGGGGCTGGGGATGAAGCGGAAACTGTATCCATTGCGGACTTTCCAAAAACGGTATCTTGACAATCTTTATACTACATTCTAGCAAAATAGAATAAATATTCCAATATGTCTTGCGCGCGATCCCCAATAAACGGGACATTCTAGCGGTAAATGCATCGGTTGGAATATCAAGCATTTTTGTAGCCGTCCAACGGCGGTTTCCTGGGAGGGATAAGGCAATGGTGACACGTCTGGCACTGCTTGGCGCAGGTCGCATCGGCAAGGTTCATGCGGGCGCAATAGCGTCGGACAGGCGCGCGAGACTGGTCGCAGTTGCTGACCCCAATGAAGCGGCAGCGCACGCTATTGCCGACGCTGCCGGTGCGGAAGTCCGCACAATTGAGGAGATCGAAAAGTCGGATGATGTTGACGCCGTGCTGATCTGCACGCCGACCAACACCCATGCCGACCTGATCGAGCGCTTTGCGCGGGCTGGCAAGGCGGTGTTCTGCGAAAAGCCGATTGATCTCGATATTGCCCGCGTGCGCGCCTGTCTAAAAGTCATCGAGGAACCCGGCGCGAAGGTGATGCTCGGCTTCAACCGCCGTTTCGATCCGCATTTTGTCGCCGTGCGCAAGGCGATTGACGATGGCCAGATCGGCAAGGTCGAAATGGTGACGATCACCAGCCGCGATCCGGGCGCGCCGCCAGCTGAATATATCAAGGTTTCAGGCGGGATATTCCGCGACATGACGATCCATGATTTCGACATGGCGCGTTTTCTTCTCGGCGAGGAAATCGAGAATGTGTCGGCCTCGGCCTCGGTGCTGGTGGACCCGAAGATCGGTGAGCTCGGCGATTATGATAGCGCCAGCGTCATCCTCACCACGGCGTCTGGCCGTCAGTGCGTAATTTCCAATTCGCGCCGCGCCTCCTATGGCTACGATCAGCGCATCGAAGTGCATGGTTCGCTGGGCGCTGCGTCGGCGGAAAACCAGCGTCCGGTGTCGATAGAAATCGCTTCGAAGGATGGTTATACCCGCCCGCCGCTGCATGATTTCTTCATGACACGCTATACGCAGGCCTATGCGGCGGAAATTGCTTCTTTCATTGATGCGCTGGATAGCGGCAAAGCGCCGTCGCCTTCCGCCGAGGATGGCTTGCGGGCCCTTGCTCTGGCCGAGGCGGCATTGCGCTCGGTCAAAGAGGGGCGCCGTGTGAAAGTTGCGGACGTTCTCGCTTAAGCGTTGATTTCCGTTTGCCTTTCCCGCCGCGAGGCTGCGATATGCGGATATGGCTTACAAAATCGATGACCTGCCGCTTGAGGAGCTTTTCCTTGCCGTGACCAGCGCGACTGCCGCGCTGACACGGCTGGACGAGCGGCTGGCGCGTTCGCCCATTTGTGACGGATTGATACGGCGCATGCATATGCAGGACGCCGTTTCGTCCATGTGGCTGGAAGGCGAACTGGTGCATCTGGAGGATCTGGTGCTCCATGATGCGCTGATGGACAGCCGCACGCCCAGCCATGCCCTGACCGTCGCCCATGCGGTGCTGCGTATGCGCCGCCAGATTGCAGGCCGTGCGGCAGGTTGGGCGTTAAGCCCCGCCGGTATGCGGCAGCTCTTGGGGCTTAACCCCGACGTCGCTGAAACACCAGAGCCGGAGCCATCCGCTCTGTCCGACGATGACGACAGCGATCCGCTGCTCGATGATATCGATGCGCTTCTGGCGCGAACGGACGCCCTGTTGAAAGGCGTGACCAGTGAAGCGCGCAAGCCCAAGCCTTTGCCGCGCGATACGCTGATCTATGAGGACGACTGGGACGAAGCCGAGCGTCTGCAGGAATGGCGCGCTATCTTCGATTCAACCCGGCATCTGCCGCCGCTCTTGCGCGCTGCAATCATGCATGACGCCTGGTTTTCCATGCAGGTGGTGCAGCGTTCGTCGTGGATTGGCCGTCTGTTGACGGCTTCCTTTCTACGCCAGTCCGGCATTGCCGCCAATCACCTGCCAGCGATCAGTGTCGGATTGCAGACGAAAAAGCCCAACGAACGCCGTTCGCCAAACCGGCTTATGCGCCTCAAGGTTTTTCTGGCGGCAATCGAAGAGGCTGCCGAAGCGGGCATGAAGGAGCATGACCGCCTCATGCTGGCGCGCGAGCAGATGCATCGCAAGCTGAAGGGTCGCCGATCCAATTCGCGTTTGCCGCAATTGATGGAGATGATCCTGAGCAATCCGCTGGTTTCCAGCCAGATGATCGAGAAGGAACTGCAAGTCACGCAGCAGGGCGCGTTGAAGCTGATCGGCGAGCTCAATGTGCGGGAAATGACCGGGCGAGGCCGCTTTCGCGCCTGGGGCGTGTTGTAGTCACCATCAGGCTTCGTTGCCCATGCAGTTGTCGCGCAGATGGTTGGCGAATAACTGGAATTCGTTGCGCCGCGCGGCATTGGCCCGCCACGCCAGAACCAGCGAGCGGAAATTGTTCTTGCCCTCATAGGGCACAATGCTGAGATCAGTGCCCCGCGCCACATTGGCCTTGACCGCCAACTCCGGCAGCAGCGTGACACCCATGCCAAACTGCACGAGCTGAACCAGCGTCATGATGCTGGTGGCATGCACATCGCCGCCGCTTTGCGCAGGCTTCGAACCGATGGCCGCCATCACATGTTCACGCAGGCAATGGCCGCTTTCCAAAAGCAGGAAAGGTTCGTCCAGCAGATCGTCGGCATCGACGCGGTCCCTGTTGGCAAGCGCATGGTCGCGGCGCACGGCCAGAAAGAACGGGTCACGCCCGATCTCCGCCATTTCGAACTCGTCGAGATCATAGGGATGCGCCACAAGCGCCACATCCAGCGTGCCGGAGCGCAGACTCTCAAGCAGGCTGCGCGTCAGCCCTTCACGCACGGTCAATTGCAGCTCGGGAAAGGCCTTGGCTGTCGCAGGCAGGACTTTCGGCAGGAAAAACGGTGCGACAGATGGAATAACACCCAGCCGCAGGCGCGTGGTCAGCGGGCGCTCGGCCTGACGGGCATGTGCGGGCAATTCTTCAATGCGCGCAACAATATCACGGGCGCGGGCCAGAAAATCTTCTCCGGCAGGCAGTAGCTGCATGCGTCGGCCCGTCCGGTCGATCAATGTGACGCCCAGTTCCGCTTCCAGCGCCTGAATAGCAGCGCTCAAGGTTGACTGGGTGACGCCGACGGCATCCGCGGCGCGCGAAAACGACCCTGCCTGTACGAGCGAGAGAAAATAGTGGAGCTGGCGGACGCTGATATTGAGCATGAAATGAAGGGCTTATCGTTATAATCGATATGAACAATCGCTTTAATCGCTTTGACCGATAGGGGTAAGCCGACTATAGATGACTCGCAAGCAGAAAGTTCTGAAAATTCTGAATTTTCTGAATAGTTATAGAATCTACAGGCAGGTGTTAAAATGCTCGGTATTGGCGATAAGCTTCCCTCTTTCAAGGTCACCGGCGTAAAGCCCGGCTTCAACCATCATGAAGAAAACGGCGTTTCGGCATTCGAAGAGCTGACGGAAACGAGCTTCGAAGGCAAGTGGAAGGTCATTTTCTTCTACCCGAAGGATTTCACCTTCGTCTGCCCGACGGAAATCGCTGAATTTGCCCGCCTGGCTTCGGATTTCGAAGACCGTGACGCTGTTGTCCTCGGCGGTTCCACCGACAATGAATTTGTGAAGCTCGCATGGCGCCGCGACCACAAGGACCTCGACAAGCTGCCGATCTGGTCGTTTGCCGACACCAATGGTTCGCTGGTTGACGGTCTCGGCGTTCGTTCGCCGGATGGCGTTGCCTACCGCTACACCTTCGTTGTCGATCCGGACAACACGATCCAGCATGTTTACGCAACCAACCTCAATGTTGGCCGCGCTCCGAAGGATACGCTGCGCGTTCTCGATGCTCTGCAGACCGATGAACTATGCCCTTGCAACCGCGAAGTCGGTGGCGAGACGCTGAAGGCAGCCTGATCTGCTACGCACTGCAATCAAAAGGCGGGTTCAGGCCCGCCTTTCTTTTATCCAGCAATAAGCAATAAGAGGGTTCCATGTCGATTGACGACCTGAAGTCAAAAATCCCGGATTTCGCCAAGGATGTCCGCCTCAACCTGTCGTCCATGGCGAGCGACGAAACGCTGACCCCGCAGCAGAAATACGGTCTGTTCGTGGCCTGTGGCATCGCTTCGCGCAATGCGGATGTGCGCAAGGCGCTGACCGCCGAAGCCGCGGGCAAGGTCGACGCATCAGTGATTCAGGCTGCAAAGTCGGCTGCATCCATCATGGGCATGAACAATGTCTATTACCGCTTCGTGCATCTGGCTTCGAACAAGGATTACCGCACACTACCAGCCAAGCTGCGCATGAATGTGATCGGCAATCCGGGCGTGGACAAGGTCGATTTCGAACTCTGGTCGCTCGCGGTGTCGGCGATTAATGGTTGCGGCATGTGCATCGACGCGCATGAAGATGTGTTGCGCAAGGCCAATGTGACGACGGAAGTCATCCAGACAGCGGCGCGTTTTGCCGCGATCATCCAGTCGGTGTCGATTGCGCTGGAAGCTGCCGACGTCGAATAAGTTTTCGGCAAACGGAAATGAAAAAAGCCCGCGTGGATCGCTCCACGCGGGCTTTTTTGCTTTCAGGCGTGGCCTTATCTGCCGCGCTTGAATGAGATGAAGGCAAAGCCGATCAGCGAGATCAGGGCAGCAACCACCATGTAATAGCCGACATAGTCGAAGCTATAATGGGTGGCGAGCCAAGTCGCGATATAGGGCGCGACTGATGCGCCGAGTATGCCGGCCAGATTGAAGGTCAGCGATGCGCCGGTATAGCGAACCGACGTCGGGAACGGTTCGGCAAGGGCTGCGCCGATTGGACCATAGGTCATGCCCATCAGGCCGAAGCCGATGATGAGGAAGGCTAGAACGCCAGCCGTGCCGCCCATGAAAAGCGGAGCCATGATCAGACCGTAGACGCCAATCAGCATCGTGACGATGACCATGACCGGGCGCATGCCGTAGCGGTCGGACAGGATAGCTGACAGCGGAATGGTCAAGCCGAAGAACACGACGCCGATCATCTGCAGGACGAGGAATTCTTCACGGCTATAGCCGAGCGCGCGCGTGCCCCAGCCGAGCGAAAACACGGTCATGAGGTAGAACAGCACGAAGGTTGCGACCGCCGCGATGGTTCCGAGGAAAAGGTTCAGCTTGTGCTGCTTGAACAGCGTGGCAACCGGCACTTCAACGCGCTCTGCCTTGTCGATGGCCTTCTGGAATTCCGGCGTTTCAGCGATCTTCAGGCGAATGAAGAGGCCGACCGCGACGAGAACTGCACTGGCGATGAACGGAACGCGCCAGCCAAAGGCGAAGAACTGTTCTTCGGTGAGAACTTCGGCCAGAAACAGGAAAATGCCCGTTGCCAGAATGAAGCCAACCGGCGCGCCAAGCTGCGGGAACATGCCGTACCAGGTGCGCTTGCCTTCCGGTGCGTTTTCGGTTGCGAGCAGCACTGCGCCGCCCCATTCACCGCCGAGACCGAGGCCCTGGCCGAGACGGCACAGCGCCAGCAGGAGAGCGGCCCAGACGCCGATGGATTCATAGGTCGGCAGGAAGCCGATGGCGACCGTGGAAATACCCATGGTCATAAGTGCAGCAACCAGCGTTGCCTTGCGGCCGATCCTGTCACCGAAATGACCGAACAGCGCGCCGCCGATCGGGCGGGCAAAGAAGGCGATAGCAAAAGTGGCAAGTGATTGAAGCAGCGCCGAATTACCATCGCTGGCCGGGAAAAACAGATGCGGGAATACAATCACCGCGGCCGTTGCATAAATATAGAAGTCGAAGAATTCGATCGTTGTGCCGATCATGCTTGCGGCCAGAACGCGGCGCGCGGAATTTTGCTGCGGAACAACCGCTTGAGCGACAGTCATTTTCTTATCCGTTTTTGTGGGCCGTTATAATTGGGAGCAGCCTCGATGCGGTTCTTTAAAACCGTGTGATACGGAATCGCAAGCAGAAAAGGGGTTTTGCGTAATTTTATGAACGCGGAACTCTTCTTTTCGAAAGAAAAGTGAAAGTGCTATCAAAATCATGGGAGGTAAGAATAGGCCTTTCAATTGTCGCACAGCATCCCTAGATTCGGGTCGGTACCAATTGGGCATCAATTCGGATGCGGATATGCAGTTCTTGAAACAGAACATCAGCGGTAGACGTAACTTGTGGGGGCTTTCCGTCCTGCACGTGCCGTCGCGTATGCTGGTTGCCGTTCTGTCGCTGCTGTTTCTGGTTTCCACGCAGCTTTGCTATGCGATGGCCCACGATATGCCGACGGCAGGCGTTTCCGTTGGCTGCCACGTGAGTGAACAACAATCCGCTGCCAGTGCTATGGTCGCGTCGAACCATGCTGGACAGCAAGCGCCCACGGATCATGGTGCGAAAGCGCCCCCCGCCTGTGTGATGATGACCTGCGGCTGTATTGTTCAGTTGACTGCCGATATCGGCGTGCTGGCACCGTCACAGGATTTCGGTCTTCCGCCGCTCGTTGCCGCACTGAGCAGCCATCCCGGTCACGACCTTCTGCGACCTCCAATAGCACTTCCGGTTTAATCGCTCAGAACGCTGTCGATCCATCGGCGGCGACAGGATTATTGTCTGGAATTTTATTTGGAGACTTCACCATGCGTGGATTAACTCGCCGCCGCTTGCTCGCGCTTGGCGCGGGCGCGGCAAGCTTTGCCGCCATTCGCCCTTTGACCGGCTTTGCGCAGGATGCGCATCAGACTATGGGCCATGGCGCTATGGAAATGGTCCCGGTAACCAAGGGCCAGAGCCTGCCCATGCCGCCCTTGCTGGAACCCGATGCCGCGGGCGTCGTCAGGCTCAAGATTGGCAAAGGCCGCCATTCGTTTGCGCCGGGCAGCGAGGCGGCGTCCGCCGGTATCAACGGAACCTATCTCGGTCCCGTCGTGCGCCTCAAGAATGGCGAAAGCGTCACGCTTGCCGTCGAAAACGGCATGGATGAGGAGACAACCCTCCATTGGCATGGACTGTTCGTCCCGTCCATCCTCGACGGCGGGCCGCACAATCTCGTTGCGGCGGGAGGGCGCTGGGAGCCCAAAGTTACGGTCAACCAGCCAGCCTCATTCAACTGGTTTCACCCGCATCTGCACGGCGGCACTGCCCGTCAGGCGCATATGGGCATTGCCGGGCTGATGATCGTGAGCGACGGCAAGGATGCCGAGCGCGGCCTGCCGGAAACCTATGGTGTGGACGATATTCCGCTGGTGCTTCAGGACCGCCGTGTCATCGAAGGGGACAAGGTGTATCAGCCCGATATCATGGATCTGATGCATGGCTTTCGCGGAGATCGGCTGATCGTCAATGGCGTTATTTCGCCGGAAGCGAAGGTGCCCGCGGCAGTGGTGCGCCTGCGCATTCTCAACGGCGCCAATGCGCGCAACTTCCATGTGCGTTTCAGCGATAACCGTCCGCTGCATGTGTTCGCTTCGGATGGCGGCTTTACCGGCAAACCGGAAGCCGTCGAGCGCCTGACGATCAGCCCCGGCGAACGCTACGAGGCGCTGGTCGATTTTTCGAAAGGGGGCGAGGATGTCGAACTTCTAACCGCCAGCGATGATAGCGGCGGCGAAGACCAGATGCTGATGCGGTTCAGTGTCGATAGCGCTCTTGAGGGAGGCGTCAAAGACATACCGGCAGATATTGAAGCGCCGGAAGCGGCAGACCCTAAACAATCGGTGCGCAGGCGTTCATTCCTTTTCGATGAACGCCTGGCTGAGAATTCGAAGCTGATGATGCAAATGCCTGCCGCAGACCCGCATGCTGGCCACAATATGGGCAATATGGATATGGGTGCCATGCAGGGCAGTCAAGCCAATGACGACATGGCGCATGGCACAAGAACATCAGCCGATATCGGTCCTGCGGTCGAGGCGCTGACATCCGGCGTACGCATGGCGATAGCGGGAGAGCCTTTCGACATGAAGCGCATCGATGTCGAAGCCAAGATGGGTTCCTGGGAAATATGGGAGCTTACCACGAAGGAAATGGCGCATCCGTTCCATATCCATGGGGCCTCATTCCGTATCCTGACCTTGAACGGCAAGGCTCCGCCCGCCCATCAGTCGGGATGGAAAGACACAGCGCTGATTGATGGCAAGGCCGAACTTTTGGTACACTTCGACCGTGAAGCGGTGCGCAGTCATCCATTCATGTTCCATTGCCATGTGCTGGAGCATGAAGATGTCGGCATGATGGGGCAGTTCGTAACGGTCTGACCCAATACCGGATTGCGCGGTGGGCCACTGCTGCGCAATCATTTGCAAACTTTGTAAACCGAACAATTTGCCGATCCATACGTTAGTTTTTATCCCGAAACGAATTTGAGGATGGAGGAGACGATGCGCAGCTTGATTTTAGGTTCGATATTGGCGCTTGCGACCATGCCCGCCTTTGCGGACGGTGTGAGCGTGAAAATGTTCGAGGCGCTGCCCACGGGGCAGGGCAAGGAACTGGGTACGATTACGATTTCGCAAACCGCGAAGGGACTCCAATTTACCCCCAATCTCCATGGCATAGCTGCGGGCGAACACGGTTTCCATGTCCATGAGAAGGGCAGCTGCGCTCCGGCGGAAAAGGACGGCAAGACCGCTCCCGCAGAGGCGGCTGGCGGGCATTACGACCCCGGCCATACCAAGCACCATATGGGCCCCGAAGGCGAGGGTCATATGGGCGACCTGCCACTGTTGAAGGCTGATGCGGACGGCAAGGTAACGGGCAGCGTGGTTTCGCCGCGTCTCAAATCGCTGGATGAGATCAAGGGTCGCGCCCTGATGGTCCATGTTGGCGGCGATAATTATGCAGATAAACCGAAGCCGCTTGGCGGCGGCGGCGCACGCTTTGCCTGCGGCGTGATTGAATAACTCGCACCGCTCTTCCCGGAGCTGTCGGCTTCGGGGAAAGCGGTTTATGCTCTAGCCCCAGGTTTCGATGCGCAGTTTTGACCCATCGGAAAAGCGGGAAATGTGGAACGGCGATGGATCGACCACCGGGGTTTCATCGCTGACCATATCCGCAACCAAACGGCCAGCGCCGGGGCCGATACCGAAGCCGTGGCCGGAGAAGCCGGTCGCGACGATCAGGCCCTCAACGCCGGGGATCGGGGAAATTGTCGGAATGATATCCGGCATGGTGTCGATCATTCCGGCCCATTCCTGAGCAATCGAGACCGATGCAAAGGCGGGGATCGCCTGTTTCAGCTTTGCCAAAATGGCCGCATTAGCGGCGCGGTGCGGTTCCGGGTCCAGCGTGCGGATTTTCTCGAAGACCGAGACTTGATCGGCAGGGCGCAGCTTCCACTGGAAGGCTTCTTCAAAGAAACGCTGTCCGAAACGAAAGCGCACATTGAACCACTCGCCGCTCGACAGGGAAGGCAGAAAATCCTTCAGATAGCGGAAGCTGTCGGGCACGATATCGGCAATCGAGCCGCCGAGGCTGGCGACCGTATAGCCACCGTCGAGCCGCTTGCGCAGCGCGAAATCCGAATAGGCGATGGCCGGTTCTACACCGGCTTCAATCGGCGTGGTGCGGAAAACCGACGAGCGCACCTTGAGCTGTGGCAAGCGGGCATTGAACTCCGATATGATCAGGCGCGACCAGGCGCCGCCAGCCACCACAACAGCCTCACAGCGCACGCGACCCCCTTCTGTCAGAACGGCAGTCACACGGCCATTGGTTGTCTCGATGCCGCGCACCGCGCAATTCTGCATGATGACTGCGCCGTCTTCCTGTGCCTTGGCGGCAAAGGCGGGTACGGCCTTTTGTGGCTCGGCGCGACCGTCCAGCGGCGTGATCATTCCGCCTGCAAGGCGACGGGTCAGACCCGGCGCCAGCGCTTCGGCCTGCTGGCTATTCAGAATATTGGTTTCGATACCGTGCTCGCGGGCAGCAGCAATCCATTGTTCGTAGAGCGCCATTTGTTCGGCTTTTTCCGCCGCATAGGCGATGCCCGTGATGCGGAAGCCGGTTTCACGGCCCGTGCGCTGGTTCATTCTTTCCCACAGGCGCATGCTTTCGACAATCAGCGGCATTTCGCGGGTATCGCGGCCTGTGCGGCGGCACCAGCCCCAGTTGCGGCTCGATTGTTCGCCCGCGATCTCACCCTTTTCGAACAGGGCAACCGGGATGCCACGTTCGGCCAGAAACAGGGCAGTAGAAACACCGATAACGCCGCCGCCGATAATGGCGATTTTCGTTTCTTGCGGCAGGCGTTCGGCGGTCGCGACCTTGTCCGTGACGGGCCCCATGGTCATTCTCCTGAAGTGTGATTGGGCATGCGGAAGTGTGCGGAACATGCTCCGCTTTTTGCTCGCAATCAACCAAGTTGATACCCAAAGCAATATCGAAATCCGAAAAAGATGGGGCGGCTATCCGGTTCTTGAGGCATTCTGTCCGGTTTTAGTGGCGAAGCCAGCAAACTCGCTTTATATGCGTCGGAATGGACAAGGGGATTCCGGTCAGGCATGGACGCGCGAAATCAGATTGAGCAATTGAAGGAAGACGCGGGAGCGTCTGGTCCGGCACTGACGCTTTCGGGCGTTACCCGCCAGTTTGGCTCTGTCCTTGCGCTCAACAATGTGTCCCTTGACGTGCAGGCCGGTGAAATCATCTGTCTCGTCGGCCATTCCGGATGCGGCAAGACCTCCATGCTGCGCATTATCGCCGGTATCGACGCGCCAGATGGCGGCTCGCTGGCCATGGGCGGTAAGGTGCTGGCCTCTCCAACTACATTTGTGGAACCCGACAAGCGCAATATCGGTGTGGTCTTTCAAGATTACGCGCTGTTTCCGCATTTGACCGTGCGCGACAATGTCCTGTTCGGTCTGCGCAGGATGCGCCGCGATGCGGCTCAGGACCGGGTGCGCGAGCTGCTTGACCTTGTCGGCCTGTCGCATATGACCGACCGTTATCCGCATATGCTGTCGGGCGGCGAGCAGCAGCGCGTGGCGCTGATACGCGCGCTCGCGCCGAAGCCGCATCTTCTGTTGATGGACGAGCCGTTTTCCAATCTGGACCGGGGCCTGCGGGCAAAGGTGCGCCGCGAGACGGTCAGCCTGTTGCGCGCGCTTGGCACCACGGCAATCATCGTGACGCATGAGGCGGAAGAAGCGCTTTCTACCGGTGATCGCGTCGTGCTGATGCGTTCGGGCGAGATTGTCCAAAGCGGCACGGCGCGTGATCTTTATGATCGGCCTGAAAGCCGTTATGCGGCGGATTTCTTTTGCGATTTCAACGTCATTCCCGGTGTGTTGCAAGATGGCGCGGTTGAAACCGCTTTCGGTTCTTTCAAGGCGCCGAAAGCACTGCAATCCGGCAAAGACGTGTCCGTCTATCTGCGGCCCAGCGATCTGGATATCGTAGCCGACGAAGAGGCCGGTCCCGCGGATCTGCGCTGCCTGATCGAGATGCGCAGCTTTCTGGGTGAAACGGAGGAGCTGGTGCTCCACGCCGCCGCCGCACCCTTGCGCTTGCGTCTGCGCACGCCCATTCACGTGCCAGGCACCGTCACGCATGTGTTTGTTCGTTTCAACCGCGATAAAGCCTTGATCTTCCACAGCTGATTTCGATTGGTTCTCTTTTGCCCGGCGTGGCGATTGACCGAACCAGAAACAGCTAATATAAGTTGATTGCATCACTCATCATTTAATTTGGAACTATTCCAAACGGAGGTAATATGCCCATTTTAGCGCGTGCCGGCCTTGCTCTCGTTGCAGCGACATTTCTATCCGGAGCTGCTTCCGCCAATGAGGTGAATATTTACACGACGCGCGAACCGGGCCTCATTCAGCCTCTGCTTGATGCGTTCAAGGCATCGACGGGCATCACGGTCAATACCGTGTTCCTGAAGGACGGTCTGGCGGAACGCGTCGCATGGGAAGGCGCAAGCTCTCCCGCCGATATTCTGATGACGGTCGATGCGGGCAATCTCGTCGATCTCGCGGAAAAGGGGCTGACCCAGCCGGTCGAATCCAAGACCCTGAATGAAGCCGTGCCGGAACAGCTTCGAGACGCCAAGGGCAACTGGTATGCCTTGTCGCTGCGCGCCCGCGTGGTTTATGCCGCCAAGGATCTGGAACTCGACGCCATCAATTATGAAGACCTGTCCGACCCGAAGTGGAAAGGCAAGATCTGCATCCGCGCCGGTCAGCATCCTTACAATACCGCGCTTTTCGCCGATTACATTGCGCATTACGGCGCGGAAAAGACCGAAGCCTGGCTGACCGGCCTGAAGGCCAATCTGGCCCGCAAGGCTGCGGGTGGTGACCGCGATGGTGCCAAGGATATTGTCGGCGGTATTTGCGATATCGCCGTTGCCAATTCCTATTATGTCGGCTTGATGCGTTCGGGCAAGGGCGGCGATGAGCAGAAGACGTGGGGCGAGGGGATCAAGGTCATTCTCCCGACCTTCAAGGACGGCGGCACGCAGGTCAATATCAGCGGCGCAGCCGTGGCCAAGAATGCCCCGCACAAGCAAGAGGCCGTCAAGCTTCTCGAATATCTGGTTTCCGACGAAGCACAGAAGATCTATGCCGAGGCGAATTACGAATATCCGGTGAAGCCCGGCGCTCCGGTCGATGCGATTGTAAAGTCGTTCGGCGAATTGAAGATCGACAAGGTTCCGCTGGCTGAAATCGTCAGCCATCGCAAGGAAGCGAGCGAACTGGTTGATAAGGTTGGTTTCGACAATTAAAACCGGAATGACTGTATGAACAAAGCGCCGGTGCTTCATGCGCCGGCGTTTCATTATGACGAGCACCATGAAAAATATGCCCGCCACAGCACGACATTCGCTTTTCCGGCCATCAAGGGCGGGGCGCGTCTGGCTGTGGGCTGCCGCGGTAACCGCGCTTCTCGTATTCCTGCCGGTTGTGGCGCTCGCTCGCGAGGCTTTGCAGGGTTCGGCAGGCCTGTGGCAGCATCTGCTCTCCACCTTATTGCCGACAGCCTTTGCAGATACGATCATTCTTCTGCTCGGCGTCGGCTGTATCGCGGCGCTGGTCGGAACGTCGATGGCGTGGCTGGTGACGGCCTATGACTTTCGAGGGCGCGGCGTTCTGGAATGGGCGCTGTTGCTGCCGCTGGCGGTGCCGACCTATATCGTCGCCTATGCCTATCTGGATATTCTTCATCCGATAGGTCCGGTGCAGGGGGCAATCCGCTATGTGCTGGGCTTTGAAAGCCCGCGCCAGTTTCGCTTGCCGGATATTCGCTCGATGACCGGCTGCATTCTGCTGCTGGGTTTTGTCCTCTATCCTTACGTCTATATCCCGACCCGGGCGATGTTTCTCACCCAGTCGGCGAGCCTGATGGATGCGGCGCGGACGCTTGGCGTCAGTCGTCGCGGTATTTTCTGGCGTGTGGCACTGCCGCTGGCGCGCCCGGCTGTTGCGGTTGGTGTCAGCCTCGCCTTGATGGAAACGCTGAACGATGTCGGTGCGGCCGAGTTTCTCGGCGTGCGCACGCTGACCGTCTCCATCTACACAACATGGATCACGCGGTCCGATCTGCCGGGCGCAGCACAGCTCGCGCTGGCCTTGTTGCTGATTGTAGTCGCGCTGGTTTCACTGGAACGCTGGGCGCGGCGCAAGCAACGCTTTGCCTCCAACATCCGCCATTCGCGCGGTTTCGAGCCGTCGAAAGTCTCCGCAGGGAAGGGGCTTTGGCTTCTTGCTGCTGGGTCGCTGCCGGTCGTTATAGGCTTTGTCGGACCGGCGCTTTATCTGCTCATTGAAGCGACCAAGCGTGCGCGCTTCGCAGGCATATCGCCGCGTCTTGCCGGGGAAGCGTTCAACACAATAGTGCTGGCGTCGATTGCGACGGCGATCGTGCTCGTCTGCGGCATGATGGTGGCTTATGCGGTGCGTCTGTTTCCAGGCGCGGCCTCCCGCTGGTTCTACCGCCTTTCGACCATGGGCTATGCCGCGCCCGGTACGGTGATCGCCATCGGTATTTTGGTCGTTTCCGGCAGCTTCGATCATGTCTTCAACCAGCTGGCGGGATATTTTTTCGGCGTGCCCGCCGGTTTGATCCTGATCGGTTCGGGCGCCGCGGTTGTCTATGCCTATGCCGTGCGGTTCATGGCCATCGCCGCAGGCGGTATCGATGCCGGGCTGGAGCGCATTCCGCTATCGCTCGATCACGCATCGCGCACGCTTGGACGAAACGTGACAGCGACATTCCGCTCCATTCATCTGCCGCTCTCGAAGACGGCAATTGTTGCTGCTGGATTGCTGGTGTTTGTGGACTGCGTAAAAGAGTTGCCAGCAACGTTGCTTCTTCGCCCGCTTAATATGGAAACTTTCGCGACGCATCTTTACGGCGAAGCGGCGCGCGGTACATATGAAGAAGCGTCGATTGCCGCACTCGCAATTGTGGTGATCGGCATTGTGCCGGTGATCCTGCTCGCGCGTGTGGGGCGCAGGTCTGGCAAACAAGTTCAATAATATTATTAGGGTCTAATATAATAAACAAATTAAGTATAGACTTTACACTTTTGGTTCGGATGAACTGTCAGGCCTGATTTATAATTGCTTAAGTAGTGTGCGCTAAACAATTATGTGTTGTATAACAAAAACACAAAAATGCTTCGGTCAGGGCCGACGGCGGCCTTGCACAAACGAAAGCGGGGGCGTGTTATGTTCAAAGTTATCGAATGCATATCCTTACAACATGACAGACCCATCGTCGTTCTGGCTGCGGTCATTTCCCTTATTGGCGTCTTTGCCTTTTTCCTTCTCCTCGCGCGAGCTGGAGAATGCGCTGATCATCGCCGTGAGAGCTGGCTTGCGACCGCCGCTTTTGCGGGAGGCTTGAGCGTCTGGGCCACGCATTTCGTGGCGATGTTGGCCTATCAGGGCACGGTGGCGATAGAGTTTGATCTCATCATCACCACCCTTTCAGCCGTTATTGCGATTGCCGGTTTCTGGGTCGTGCTGCGCCTGTTCGATTTCAACAGCATGAAAACAAATCTGCTGGCTGGTTTCTGCGGTGCGCTGGTGATCGCGGCAATGCATTTTACCGGCATGGCTGCTGTCAAAGCCGCTGCGACCATTGAATTCGACACGGTGCCGATCATTGTTGGTGCGGTCGTCTCCACTTTGTTGCTGGCTGGAGCTTTCGAGGTGATGCGCCTCTCAGGTCGTTGGATGCGTCTCTCCCTGGCCACGGTTCTCGGTGTGAGCTCCATCTGCGTCCTGCATTTCACAACCATGTCGTCCAGCACTCTGATACCCGACCCGAGCCTGCCTGCGGCCGATCCGCTGGACACGGGCCGCATGTGGATCGTTGGTGCGGTTGCGACAGTCTCCTGTTTCATCGCCTTCATGACGGTCGCAGCCGTGTTCATCGACCGTTACATGACGGATTTGAAGGGCTTTGCGAATGCCACTCTGGATGGGCTTGCAGTCATTCGCGATGACCGGATTGTCGAAGTGAATGCGCGGTTCTCCCGACTAATGAACAGCACCGAAAGGGCACTGATCGGGCGTTCGCCGGAAGATTTGTTGCTGACGGCGGATGGTTTGCCCGCCGCTACGCCGCGCACGACTGCGGTTGAGGCAACACCCCGGCAGGAAAATGACGAGCGGATTTTCGAACTCGCCGTCCATACGATTGAATATCAGGGCAAGGCTTGCGAGGTTCTTGCCGTGCGCGACCTAACGGAAAAGCGCGCCGCGCAACGCCAGATCGAGCATATGGCGAACCATGACGCGCTGACCGACCTGCCCAATCGCGCCTTTTTCGAACAGCGCCTGTCCAATGCGGTCGGCGGGCGCTCGCAGCAGCGTTGCGCCGTCTTCGCGCTTGATCTCGACCGGTTCAAGGCCGTGAATGATATTTTCGGCCATGCGCAGGGCGATCGGGTGTTGAAAACCGTTGCCAATATTCTGCGCCGCACGATCAGTGGCGTCGACACCGCGGCGCGCATTGGCGGCGACGAGTTTGTGATCCTGCAGGTCGGCGTGCCGCAGCCATCCGGCGCGCGCAAGCTTGCCGAGCGGATACTGGATGAATTCAAAAAGGAAATGAACATGATCGCCGATCAGACGGCGGTGGGCGTCAGCATCGGTGTCGCAATCTACCCCACCGATGGCCGGGATGCTGAAACGCTTCGCCATGCAGCCGACGTCGCTCTTTATCGCGCCAAGACCAGCGGCAAGGGCATGGTTGCGTTCTATTCGCCTGAAATGGATCGCGAGATCACCGAGAGACGGCAGCTGGAAGCCGATCTGCGCCAGGCCATGTCACGCGGGCAGATATCCATCGCCTACCAGCCACTGATCGGAACCGCTGACGGTTCCTGTAAAGGCTATGAAGCATTGTTGCGCTGGGCCCATCCGGAGCGCGGAACGATTCCGCCGGAAGTGTTCATTCCGATTGCCGAGGAAACCGGCGTGATCATCGCGCTTGGAGAATGGGTGCTGCGGGAAGCATGCCGGACGGCGGCGAGTTGGGACCGGCACCTGACGGTTGCCGTCAATGTGTCTCCCATCCAGTTTCGCCTGACCAATCTGCCGGAAACGGTTGCCGCCGTTCTGGAGGAAACCGGTCTTCAGGCCTACCGGCTGGAACTGGAAGTCACGGAGGCGGCGCTCATCAAGGACAGGCCGACGACGCTGGAATTGCTGCGCCGCATCAAGAAGCTCGGGGTGCGCATCGTGATGGACGATTTCGGCACGGGTTATTCGTCGCTGAACAATCTCCAGAGTTTTCCATTCGACAAGATCAAGATCGACCGCAGCTTCATCAATACGATGGAAACCGATGTAAGCTCCCACGCTATCGTGCGGGCAATCGTCGGGCTCGGACGTAGCCTCGACCTACCGGTCGTTGCCGAGGGCATCGAGAACTTTCATCAGCACCGCATGGTGATCGAAGAGGGCTGCGCGCAGGTGCAAGGGTTTTTGTTCGGGCGTCCTGCCCACGCACCCGGCGCGACCGACCCATCGGAAATGGTTCCTTACAAGAAATTTGTGGACGAGTGATACCATAACTCGTTGCTTGGTGTTGTGAATAAACCCAAGTTTTGCCCCCTGCGGCGGGGCTGAATACTCTGCCAAATTGTTACAACCCTGTTACAGGATAGTAGCGCGACGCGCTTTTGGAGCGTGGGTGGGGGCCTGCACACGCAATGCGTGAAAGCGGATTCTGCAAGACTATCAAGGGGATTGGGGCGTTTTTCGCTTCGGAAGGGAGCCGGGATAGTATAATGTTTTCAACACGATATTTCGCGTGATCGCAATAATAAGTGAATTTATTACGTGGAGCTTTCCGTGCTTCTAACACGTTGAAGCCACAAATTGACAGCTCAATGGGCTGAAGCATCGGGCAAGAAACGACATCGTTTTGAAAAGCACGGTGCAAAGGAACGCAAACAATACCTTCGGTTCGGAAGGAAAAGCCATGTGGCGGCTTTTGACCTGACGTATCGCGGCTTAAGTTGGATGATAGATACTATGCTTACTTCGCAGCAATGGCTCCCGGTCGAATTGCTCAACATCGGGCTGGCCGCGGCTCTTTTCTTCGCCTGCCTCGTCCACTCGCTGTGGAAGGCGGTTTTCGATGAACTCAACCCGGTGTTCTGGCGTCGCACGGCGGCCCTTCTGTGGGCCGGTGTCGTGGTCGTCGCGCTGAGCGGCGGGTTGGATACGTTCGACTGGGTGCAGGCAATCGGCTGGATGCTCGTCGCCGGTGGCGTTGCCGCCACTGTGGTTCGCGCCGGTCTTTCCTATTATCGTCAGTATTGCGCCCATAACCAGCAGGGCGTCTTCGGTCGCCGCACGCGACTTTCGGGACGGTGAGCCTCATGTTTGCAAAAACTGAAACAATGCCCTTGCGCACTCACCGCCCTTATAGCCTGCGTTCGTTCTTTATCCGCGCTTTTGGCTCTGTACGATCCCGTAAATATTCGTAGAACGGGCGCCCGAGCGGCAATAGGCGAAGACAGGGCCTTCCGCCCCGTCAAGAGCCGCCGCCATGGCATCGACATCATCCTGCGTCAGCTGGCCGCCAACCACCGGAATATAATAGGTGGCGAGGCCAGCTTTCTCTGCAACACGCGCAATTTCTGCAAAATCCGGCTGTTCCGGGCCGCCTTCGCCGTCCGGACGGTTGCAGATGATCGTCTGAAAGCCTTCTGCTGCAATGTCGCGCACGTCGTCGGGCGAGATCTGGCCCGAGACTGAGTAATTGTCGTCGATCTGGCGAATATCCATTTTATCCTCGCTATCGGCGCTGCTTTTCATACACAAATACGTAATCGACCGTGGCCGAATTGCTTTGTGCTGCATGCCTGTTCGCTGGCACCTTACATAAAACCCGATATGATGCCACATCAAACTGTAGCAATATGTCGGGATGCGAAAACAGCAGGCGAGTGACATGACGATACCCAAAATCAGTCAGGATGTGGCGCGCCTTGCACATCGCGTCTCGGGTTTCCAGGAAGGGCATCGCGCGGTTCCAGAGGAAGTGCCCATCGCGATGAGCTATAATGGCTCGACACAGGCTGTGATGATGGCGACCCCCTCCGATCTGGAGGACTTTGCTGTCGGGTTCAGTTTGACCGAAGGTATTATCGACGACGCCAGCCAGATTGAAAGCATCGAGCTTGTCGCTTTCGCGCAAGGCGTTGACGTGCAGATGTGCCTTGCTGAATTGCCCGAACAGCGGCTGGCGGCGCGTCGCCGCTTCATGGCGGGCCCGGTCGGGTGCGGACTATGCGGCATCGATTCCATCGAGCAGGCCTTGCGCCCGGTAACGCCGCTAAAGGCCGACAAACAGCGCTTTTCGGCGAGCACCATTGCTGTGGCGATGGCGGCGCTTGGACGCGAACAACAATTGAATGCGATCACCCATTCCGTTCATGCCGCAGGCTTTTACAGGCCACAGCAAGGTTTGATTGCTGCGCGTGAGGATGTTGGCCGACATAATGCGCTGGATAAGCTCGTTGGCGCTCTGGCGCGCAGCGAGGTCGAGACCGAACACGGCATCACCGTGATCACGAGCCGGGTATCCGTTGAAATGGTGCAAAAGGCAGTGAAGCTTGGTGCGCCGGTTTTGGCGGCTATTTCAGCGCCCACGGCACTTGCCATTCGCACGGCAGAGGAGGCCAATCTCACCCTGGTCGCCATCGTGCGCGGCGAGGAATTCGACATCTATACCCATGGCGAGCGTATTGTAGCCGACTGAGATACGGCCCCGCATGGCGGGGCCGTTCCTGTAAATGATCAGACCAATGCGGCGATACGGCTGCGCTCGCCGACGATCTGCAGGGCCGCATGAGCAGCTTCGACGCCCTTCACCTTGAAATGGTTGAAGAAGAAGTCGTGATGCTCCTTGCTGTCATGGAAATGATGCGGGGTCAGAACGACGCTCAGCACTGGCACCTCGGTTTCCAGCTGCACCTGCATCATGCCGTTGATGACGGCAGTAGCCACGAAATCATGACGATAGATGCCGCCGTCGATGACGAAAGCCGAGCCGACGATGGCGGCATATTGGCCGGTCTTGGCGAGCGTCTTGGCATGAAGCGGAATTTCATATGCGCCGGGAACATCGAAGACTTCGACTTCGACATTGGTGCCGGTCTGGGCGGCGAGTTCGGCGATAAAGCTCTTGCGGGCTTCGTCGACGATGTCGGCGTGCCAGCGGGCCTGAATGAATGCTACTTTGAAGGAAGTCTTGTTCGGATAGCTCTGGTTCATAGGTTCCTCAAGAAACTAGAATCAGGGCGCACAAAGGAACGCATTGCTCGCGTCGGGAGACGCAAATCGTCACGCTCTTTTGCCCTCTTTCATCCGGACTATACCGTCGGCTCCGGCATCTCACCGGATCTGCTGACCCTGACAGGAGAAGCGAATCAGCTTCCGCCTTTCAGGCGCTCGCGGGCTTGGAAATCGCTTTCCATACCGCCGGTGGGGAATCTCACCCCGCCCCGAGAACAAGCCCACGCACTATTGCGTAAGCGGCTTCAAATTAAGTGGGCGAGGCGATTTTGTCCAGCCATTTCACAGGATTTTTATCCCATTAAACAGGATGTATCGGCATTTCCGATTTACTGTCACGCGAGGGTTTAGACGATGGTTGCGAGGCGAGCAGAAAAGGGACTAAACGCTTCATTTATCATGAGAAATAGCCCGCAGAATTAGACTGCAAATTTTAATCGATTAAATTTCTCGCTATTTATCATATCGGGGATATTGACACCTATCCCCGGTTTCAGCCTATCCTAGAGGCACATCTTGTCGTCTGGATGTGGTTCATCCATAAAAGACAACGTTGTCAGTCGGGGTGAGGCGGCGTAAAGATGGCATGGAGGACATCGAAGAGCGTCGCGTCAGTTGGCCGGGGTATCCGGCGGAGATCATTTCTCTGCACCGGGTTGCGGCAGTGAATGAGGAGGGGCTGGGTCTATGCAACGACCGGCTTCGGTTTGCGCCTTCAGGCGCGGACGATGAAAATACAAGTTTCGTTTGTTTCTACGGGAGGTAGACATGCATAAACTTCTGAAACTCGCCGCTATGGGCACCGCCGCCTGCGCTTTGCTCGCCGGAATGGCACCTGTCGCAAACGCTGCTGATGCCAAGCAGAATGTTGAAGTTCTGCACTGGTGGACCGCTGGTGGTGAAGCTGCCGCGCTCGACGTTCTCAAGAAGGACCTCGAAAAGAAGGGCATCAGCTGGACCGATATGCCTGTTGCAGGCGGTGGCGGCACCGAAGCCATGACCGTTCTGCGCGCCCGCGTTACTGCTGGTAACGCACCGGCCGCCGTACAGATGCTCGGTTTCGACATTCGCGACTGGGCCGAGCAGGGCGCACTCGGCAATCTCGATGAAGTTGCCAACAAGGAAGGTTGGGGCAAGGTTATCCCAGCGCCGTTGCAGGCATTCGCCAAGTATGAAGATCACTGGATTGCCGCGCCTGTGAACGTCCACACCACCAACTGGATGTGGATCAACAAGGCCGCGCTCGACAAGGCAGGCGGCAAGGAACCCGCAAACTGGGATGAGCTGATTGCGCTTCTCGACAAGTTCAAGGAACAGGGGATCACGCCAATCGCCCATGGCGGCCAGCCTTGGCAGGATGCGACGATCTTTGACGCCGTCGTCCTTTCGTTCGGCACCGACTTCTACAAGAAGGCTTTCATTGATCTCGACCCGGAAACCCTGGGCAGCGATACGATGAAGCAGGCTTTCGACCGCATGACCAAGCTACGCAGCTATGTCGATGACAACTTCTCTGGTCGCGACTGGAATCTGGCTTCGGCCATGGTCATCGAAGGCAAGGCCGGTCTGCAGTTCATGGGCGACTGGGCCAAGGGCGAATTCGTGAAGGCTGGCAAGAAGCCGGGCGAAGATTTCGTCTGCATGCGCTATCCGGGCACGCAGGGCGCTGTGACCTTCAACTCCGACATGTTCGCGATGTTCAAGGTTGCCGATGACAAGATCCCGGCTCAGATGGAAATGGCCTCGGCTGTCGAAAGCCCGACCTTCCAGTCCGCCTTCAACGTGGTCAAGGGCTCGGCGCCTGCACGTACCGACGTGCCGGATACTGCTTTCGACGCTTGCGGCAAGAAGGCCATCGCCGACCTGAAGGAAGCGGATGGCAAGGGCACGATGCTGGGCTCCATGGCGCATGGCTATGCCAATCCGGCAGCCGTCAAGAACGCGATTTACGACGTGGTGACCCGCGAGTTCAACGGACAGCTTTCTTCTGAAGATGCTGTCAAGGAACTCGTCTCGGCTGTCGCTGCTGCGAAGTAATACGCTGAACAGGCGTCCGGGAGCTTAAACCTCTCGGACGTTTTTTATCCGGCCCCAGGGTTCCAGAGCGGGCCTTGCAACGCGCCGGATCAGTAATCTCGGAATTTAGAACAAGCATTGCATGATGTTGTCGCGCATGGTTCCATCGGAACCAGTGAAGGCATCGTGGGACCAACGCATTTAGCAGCCGGGACGTTATCCGGTCATGCATAAATGCCGCTGAAACGATCGTCTCGAATGCCTGTTCATCGGGCATTACGAGCGGCGCAAACTGGGTGGCGCAAATATGCAGCGTAACAGCCGATTGCAGGAATTCATCCCCAAGCTGGTCTTGGCTCCAAGCTTCCTGATCGTCCTCGTCTTCGTCTATGGGTTTATCATCTATACTGGCGTGCTTTCGCTGACCAACAGCCGCATGCTGCCATCCTACGGCTTCGTGGGATTGTCCAATTATGAGAAGCTCTGGGCGCTGCCGCACTGGTGGCGGGCGATCACCAATCTGGCGATTTTCGCGTCGCTCTATATCATCATCTGCTCGGTGATCGGTCTGTTTCTGGCCATTTTGCTTGACCAGAAGATCCGTGGCGAAGGCTTTTTGCGTCCGATCTATCTTTATCCGATGGCCCTGTCCTTCATTGTGACCGGCACGGCATGGAAGTGGTTTCTCGATCCCGGCATCGGGCTTGAAAATACCATGCATCTGTGGGGCTGGGAGAGCTTCAGCTTCGGCTGGATCAAGAGCAACACCATGGCGATCTACTGTCTGGTGATTGCCGCGGTCTGGCAATCGTCCGGTTTCGTGATGGCCATGTTCCTTGCGGGTCTGCGCGGTGTTGACAATGAAATCATCAAGGCCGCCCAGATCGACGGGGCTTCGACCGGCACGATCTATCGCCGCATCATCATTCCCTTGATGCGCCCGGTTTTTCTGTCGGCCTTCGTGGTGCTGGCCCATCTGGCGATCAAGGCCTACGATCTTGTCATCGCGCTGACCGGCGGCGGGCCGGGGCAGGCCACCGAACTTCCGGCGACATTCATGTATTCCTATACGTTCACTCGTAACCAGATGGGCATCGGCGCTTCGTCGGCGATCATCATGCTGGCGATGATCTTCTCGATCATTATTCCCTATCTTTATTCGGAAATTCGCGGAGGGTCGCGGTCATGAGCGCCCAGTCGCAAGATAACGCCATCAACAGCGGCAAGCTGACGCGTGCGCTGATCTATACCGCGCTGCTGCTCTTCGCCGTCTACTATCTGTTGCCGCTCTATGTGATGCTGGTCAACTCGTTCAAGCCGCTGGAAGAAATCCGGCAGGGCGGCATGTTGAACCTGCCGCAGCAATGGACCATCGAGCCTTGGCTTTCGGCATGGTCGACGGCGCAGATCGGCGTGCAGCCGACCGGCTTGAAGCCGTTCTTCATCAATTCCATTCTGATGGTCGTTCCCGCCGTGGCGATCTCCACCATTGTTGGTGCGCTGAATGGCTATGTGCTGACCAAATGGCGCTTTCGCGGCTCGAATGTCTTTTTCGGCCTGCTGCTGCTGTCCTGCTTCATTCCGTTCCAGATCGTGCTGATCCCCATGGCGCGGATGCTTGGTCTTTTCGGCATTGCCGGAACGATCTGGGGCTTGATCATGGTGCACGTCATTTACGGTCTAGGCTTCACGACACTGTATTTCCGTAACTATTATGAAGCGTTCCCGACCGAACTGGTGCGCGCTGCGCAGATTGACGGGGCCAGTTTCTTCCAGATTTTCTGGCGTATTCTGCTGCCTTCGTCTGGGCCGATCATCGTCGTGTCCGTGATCTGGCAGTTCACCAATATCTGGAACGACTTCCTGTTCGGCGCATCCTTCTCCGGCGCGAATTCCACGCCGATGACGGTGGCGCTCAACAACCTCGTTTCCTCTTCCACAGGCGTCAAGGAATATAACGTTCATTTCGCAGCCGCCATTCTGGCCGCTCTGCCGACGCTGATCGTCTATATCGTATCCGGCCGCTACTTTGTGCGCGGTCTGATGTCCGGCGCCGTCAAGGGATAAGTTCACTATGTCGTTTCTGAAAATTACCGATCTCTACAAGTCCTACGGCACCGTTTCGATCCTGAAGAACATCAATATCGAGATCGAGGAAGGCGGCTTTCTGGTTCTCGTCGGTCCTTCGGGCTGCGGCAAGTCCACACTGCTCAACACGATTGCGGGGCTCGAGCCGATCACGTCCGGCGATATTTCCATCAACGGCAAATCGGTGTCCGGCCTGCACCCGTCCCAACGTGATATCGCCATGGTCTTCCAGTCCTATGCGCTTTATCCGAATATGACGGTTGCCGGAAACATCGCATTCGGCATGGAAATCCGTAAAGTTCCGAAGCCCGAGCGCGACAAGGCTATTCAGGAAGTTGCCGATATGTTGCAGATTGGCCATCTGCTTGACCGCAAGCCGAGCCAGCTTTCCGGCGGCCAGCGCCAGCGTGTCGCGATGGGGCGGGCGCTTGTGCGCAATCCGCAGGTGTTTCTGTTCGATGAACCGCTGTCGAACCTCGATGCGAAGCTGCGTGTGGATATGCGCACCGAAATCAAGCGGCTGCATAGCCGCATGAAGACAACTATCGTCTATGTGACGCACGATCAGATCGAAGCCATGACGTTGGCGACCAAGATCGCTGTGCTGAAAGACGGCGTGTTGCAGCAATTCGGTACGCCTGCGGAGATTTACAACAATCCATCCAATATGTTCGTGGCGGATTTCATGGGTTCGCCTGCGATGAACCTGCTGACGGCTGCTGTCGAGAAGAATGGCGCCGATTATGCAATCTCGCTTGATCGCGGTGACGGTCAGGCTCTGACACTTCCGCTGAAAAACGCGCCGCAAGCTCTTGGCGACTATGTGGGCAAGCAGGTTGTCTTCGGCATTCGCCCGGAAGCCTTGACTGATCCCGACGGTGCGGATCGCAATGCAGGCGCGGTTGTGGAGGGCGACTGCCTGATCGATGTGGTCGAACCGGCAGGGTCGGACACTTTTGCGGTGACCCGTCTCGGCGGCAAGCATGTGGTTGCCCGCCTGCGCGCCGATGCGCGTATTGCTGCCGGGCAAGCTTCGCGGCTCGCCTTCAATCTCGACAAGGCGGTGTTCTTCGACCCGACCAGTCAGGGGCGTATACTCTGATCGAGGTACAATTAGTAAGCTAATTATTGGAATAGTGTTTGTTTATGAGAGGTTTAGCCTTGAGCGCATCATGATCAAAGGAAAGGTCACAAGATGCGCTGTAAGATCGGTATGTTACTGATGGTTATCGGCATGAGCGGGATCTGTCCCGCTCATGCCGTAGAAGCCATTGATCAGTTCGGAATGCTGAAACAGCATCTGTTCGCCGGGCAGCGGACAACATCGCTGTTAGAGCTGGATAAGTGTGAGCAGACATCGGGCATGAAGTTAAAGCCTGAGGGCTTTACCGGTGGGTTAGTCATCGACGCCTTTTTAAGCAGACCTGCACCGGATGAAGCAATTGTGTATGCGTATAATCGTGAGACTGTTCGCGACGACACTCCGGTTGAACAGTTTGTCCGTTATCGGGTTCTGCCCGATGAAACAGCGAACATAATCATTTGGAGGTTCTCTGCAAAGACGCATGACCAAATTGGAGAAACCAGAATCTTCAAATGCAAGCTCGGGGAAGGCCTGAAATTTGTCTACGATAAAGGCGCGTGATTGACTTCTAAAAGCGCGAAGGCCTCTAAAACTGAAAAGAGCGCTTCCGAAAAATCGGAAGCGCTCTTTTTCATAATTTGCCTGGAGGGCAAAATCAAATTCGATATGGGATCATCATAAACACTGGCCCAGCCTCATGTGGCGGCCAAGTTAGCGCAGGAAATCAAGTCCCAACAGACCGATTGCAAGTGCCGTGTTCAGCGAAATGATCATCATGCCATAAACAAGTGCAGTTCTCGTAATATCGTTCATTTCCTACCTCCTTGAGCCGGGATCCCCCTTCCAGACTCGAAGCTTCGTGAAACTGTTACCGAATGTAACAGTCCGTTACGGTGAGCGCAACCCCGCTTTACACAAATGTGAACGACTGAAATTTGCCGTGAGAGAACGAGCGGTTTTGTTCACATAAATGCTGTCGCTGTGTTTTTGATCCGGCGAACCGAGAAAATTGGTCCCAAGTCAACACAATGTGAGAAAAAATTGGCTAGCAATCTATCTATAAGCTCGACATAGCTTCGCCGGGCTTTATTTAAAAAGCACGGCTTATTCGGATATTCATTGTGAACCGCATCATTCCACTTGTGCTGGCGATTGCTCTTTTCATGGAGCAGATGGATTCGAATGTTATTTCGACATCTTTGCCAGCGATCGCCGCCGATATCGGCACCAGTCCCATTGCGCTCAAGCTGGCGCTGACGGCCTATCTCGTTGCGCTAGCGGTGTTCATTCCCGTCAGCGGCTGGATGGCTGATCGTTTCGGCGCCAAGAATGTCTTCCGGGCCGCAATTGCCGTCTTCGTCGTCGGCTCGATTGCCTGTGCGGCGGCAAACTCTCTGACCGCTTTCGTCATCGCCCGCTTCTTGCAGGGCATGGGCGGCGCCATGATGACGCCGGTTGGCCGTCTCGTGCTGGTGCGCTCAACACCGCGCAGCGAACTCGTTTCCGCAATGGCGTGGCTGACGATCCCCGCCATGGTCGGCCCATTGGTTGGCCCTCCGGTCGGCGGTTTCATCACGACCTTTCTCACATGGCACTGGATATTCCTGATCAACGTGCCCATCGGCGCTGTTGGTATCTGGTTTGCCACGCGTTATTTGCCCGATAATGACGAGCGCATCGTGAAACGCCTCGATTGGTCGGGTTTCGTCCTATCCGGCTTTGCCATGTCCGGCGTGGTCTTCGGCCTGTCGGTTGTGAGCCTGCCTGCGCTGCCGCCCGCTGTCGGCTTTGTCACTCTGGCCATCGGTATCGTCTGTTCGGTACTTTATATCATCCATGCGCGGCGCAGCGCCGATCCGCTGCTTGATCTGCGGCTGTTCGACAATCAGGTGTTCCGTTCGGCTGTGTTCGGCGGCAGTATTTTCCGCTTCGGCATCGGTGCAATTCCGTTTTTGCTGCCGCTGATGTTCCAGCTCGGCTTCGGCTTCACACCGTTCCAGTCGGGCATGATAACCTTCGTGTCGGCCATCGGTGCGATCAGCATGAAGTTCGGTGCAAAGCGGATTTTCGCGCGGATCGGCTTCCGGCGCGCTTTGATGTCGGGCTCGATCATTTCGGCGGGCTTCATTGCGGTCAACAGCCTGTTCACGCCGATGACGCCGATCTGGATCATTCTCGGCTTCCTGCTGGTTGGCGGCTTTGCGCGCTCCCTGTTCTTCACGGGCGTCAATGCCTTGGCTTATGCCGAAATCCCAGATGAAAAGACCAGTCAGGCGACGCCGATTACCGCCGTTGCGCAGCAGGTTTCGCTGGCGATTGGTGTTGCCCTTGCTGGCGGCGTGCTGGAAATCAGTAGCGGCGTGCGCGGCGCGCCGCTCGCCTTAGTCGACTTCCATGTCGGATTCATCGTCGTTGCTTTGGTGTCTGCTGTCGCATTCTTCTGGTTTGCGCGACTTTCGCCCGATGCCGGTCACGAGTTGGCCGGGCCGACTGTCGTTAAACCGAAGAGCACGGAGCGTGCCGTAGTCGAAGCGGCAAACTCGTCAGCGGGCAAATAAAAGGGGCCGTGGTGGCCCCTGTCGTGACTTTGCATTTCGTTTGAAAATCAGCCTTTGAAGTCACGTGCGAGCAGATAGAGCTCGACCGATTCCGCGCGCGATGCGGGCGGTTTGACGTGATGAACCGAGCGGAATTTCTGCTTCAGCATAGCCAGAAGCTCGTTTTCCGTGCCGCCCTGAAAGGTCTTGGTCAGGAAATGGCCGCCGGGCTTAAGCACGGAAACCGCAAAATCAGCCGCTACTTCGCACAGATGCACCGTGCGCAGATGGTCGGTGCGACGGTGACCGGTGGTTGGTGCCGCCATATCGGAAATGACGATATCGGGCTTGTCGCCAAGCGCTTCCATAAGTTTCTGCGGCGCTTCATCGTCGAGAAAGTCCATTTCCAGCAGGATGACGCCCGGCAGCGGATCGACATGCAGATAGTCGATGCCGACAACATGCGGGTCTTCGTCAGTGGAACCGACAATCTTGGCCGCAATCTGCGACCAGCCGCCTGGCGCCGCCCCAAGATCGATGATCTTCTGACCCTTCTTGAGCAGATTGTAGCGGTCATTGATTTCGATCAGCTTGTAGGCTGCGCGCGAGCGATAGCCGTCCTGCTTGGACTTGTGTACATAGGGGTCGTTCAGGTGACGCAGCAGCCAGCGGCGCGAGGATTCCTTGATCGTGCCTGCCTTTTTCTTCACGCGCACGTGCAGATTGCTGGTGCCCGCACCGCCGCGTCCGCCCGTTTTCGTGCCGCCCTTGTTTCCGCCTGCTTTGCTCATTTTCAGTTGCCTGTTCTAGCGCCAACAGCGCATTTATTGGCGCAATTGCGCGCGATTGTGCCGCCATGCGCCGTCGCGCGACATTAGTTCGGTCAAAATGCCTTCACGCAAACCACGATCCGCCACCAGAAGTTTTTCGCTCGGCCAGACCTTGCGGATGGCATCGAGAATAGCGCAGCCCGCGAGAACCAGATCGGCCCTGTCCGCGCCGATGCATGGATTTGCCACCCGCGCATCGAAATCCCAGGAGAGAAGCCGGCTTGTCATCTGCGTCACGTCGTCCGAGCCCATCCACATGCCATCGACCCTGCGACGGTCATAGCGTTCGAGACCCAGATGAATACCCGCAAGCGTGGTTACGGTGCCGGATGTGCCGAGCAAATGGAAACGCGGGCTTGAAGCCAGTTGGCCAAGGCAATGCCGTTCGGCAAAGCTGGACAGAAGTTCGGTCACATGACCGACCATCGCCTCAAAACTTTCCTGCGTGACATTGCGTCCACCGAAACGCTCGGCAAGCGTGACGACGCCCACGGGGAGGGAGGTCCAGGCCATGATATGTTCAGCAAGGCGCGGCGAGCGGCGCTGCGAAACGTCGATCAGCGCGATTTCAGACGAACCGCCGCCAATATCGAACAGAACGACCGCTTCCGTTTCGCGCGCAACGAGGGTTCCGCAACCTGAAACGGCAAGGCGCGCTTCCGTCTGGCGATCGACGATCTCCAACTCAAGCCCGGTTTCCTCGCGCACCCGCACCAGAAACTCTTCGCCGTTCGAAGCCGCGCGGCAAGCCTCCGTCGCGATCAGCCGCGAACGGCGGATTTTCTTTCCGGCCAGCTTGTCGCGGCAGATCTTCAGCGCTTCGATGGCGCGCTGCATGGCGTTGTCGCTCAGTCTGCCGGTTGCGCTCAAGCCTTCGCCGAGACGCACGATCCGCGAAAATGCATCCACAACGCGAAATTGGCCCGGTCGGGTCGGCGATGCGACCAGCAGGCGGCAATTGTTGGTGCCGAGGTCAAGTGCTGCATAAAGCGGCGCTTCGGCGTGGTTGTGGCGTGGCGGCTGTGCCGTGCCGTTCTTGCGCTTGGACTGAGACGACGCCTGCGCGTGATTGTCACGGCGCGGCGCTTCATGGCCTTGCTTGGTGGTGTGTTCAGCGGCCCGCGGCGCGGCATTATTCTGCTGCTGCGCCTGCTTCTTCTTGCGGGCACGCCTACGGCGATTCGAGATTTTACCGGGAGACTTTGCTTCCTGAAGCGCAGTTTCTTCGGCAGCTTTTTGCGCAATGGCTGCTTCCGGTCGCCGTCCCGCTTTGCCACGGTGACGACGGCGCGCACGCTTCCGCTGGCTGCCGGAACCCTTGTCATCCGCTTCACTTTGCGGCTTTGGGCGTCCTGAATCGGGTGCGCTACGCGCATTGCCCGCTTCTGCAACGGCTGCCTTGCGCGGTTTGCGCTTGCCGTTATTAGACGGATTTCGGGCCTGAGCATTTCCCGATTGTCCGCCGGACGCCCCTTGATGCGCCTTTTCTACGGGGCGCTCCTCGGGGTTTTTCAAGGTACTGATCCTTATAAGCGCCGCGCGAACCGTGAGGACGCAAGCTGGACACTTCAATTATTACGTTGCCCTTAATGTAACAGCGGTTTCCTCTTTTACCAAGGGGCAGGCCGGTGAGACTCTGCGGAAAATTTTGAAAACAACGACTGAATTGCGATAACGCTAAAATTGAAAGGGCCTCCGCAGACGCGAAAGCCCATTTTTTGAAAGCAAAATGGTCGGTCAAATGTCGTAAGTGTGCGCGGCGTTGATGGTTGCGACGAACTGCTTGGTACGCTCGCGCGAGGGGCGCGTGAAAACTTCATGCGCAGAGCCGGTTTCGACAATATTGCCCGACTCCAGAAACACGACATTCCGGGAAATCTTGGAAGCAAGGCGCAGATCGTGGGTGGCGATCACCATCGTCGTGCCTTCCTTGGCAAGCTTGCTCAGCACGTCCACCACTTCCGAGGCAAGTTCGGGATCGAGCGCCGAGGTGGGCTCGTCGCAAAGCAGCACGCGTGGCGAAGGCGCCAGCGCGCGCGCAATGGCGATGCGTTGCTGCTGTCCACCGGACAGGGTCGACGGCCAGGCATCGGCCTTGTGCGCCATACCCACTTTCTGCAGCAATTCCATGGCGCGCTCGCGGGCCTTGGCCTTTGGCCATTTCAGCACGGTGACGAGGCTTTCCATGACATTCTGGATCGCGGTCTGATGCGGAAACAGCTGGAAATTCTGGAACACCATGCCCGTCTGGCGGCGGATGGACTGAATGGCCTGCCAGCTTGGCTTGCGTCCCGGTTCGAAGGTCAGTGTCTGTCCGCCGAGCGACAAGGTGCCGGATGTCGGCACTTCCAGCAGGTTGATGCAGCGCAGGAGCGTGCTCTTGCCGCCGCCTGACGGCCCGACAAGAGCCGTCACCGAACCTTCCGCGATCGTGACATTGATGTCGTTCAGGATAACGGCGTCGTCGAAACGCTTTACAATATGTTTCAGCTCGATCATGCGTTTGTCTCCAGCGTGCCGCCGTAACGCCCGAAGCGTCGCTCAAGCCGTATCTGCAGGGCAGACAGAACCGAACTCAGCGCCAGATAGATCAGCGCGGCTTCGATATAGAGGATCAGCGGTTCGTAGGTCGTGGCGACGATGCGCTGCGCCGACTGGAAAAGCTCCGGCACGGTGATGGCTGCGGCGAGCGACGTATCTTTCACAAGAGAAATGAACGTGTTGGAAAGCGGCGGCACGGCTGTTCTGGTCGCCTGCGGCAACACGGTGCGGGTCAGCGCCTGACGCCAGCTCATGCCGATGGAATAGGCGGCTTCCCACTGGCCCTTGGGCACGGACGAGATCACCGCGCGGATGATTTCTGAACTATAGGCGCCGACATTCAACGTGAAGCCGATGAGCGCCGCCGGGAAGGCGTCGAGATAGATGCCCGCGCTCGGCAGGCCATAGAAAATCACGAAAAGCTGCACCAGCAGCGGCGTGCCACGGAATATCCAGACATAGAAGCGCGCAATGGACGAGAGCCAGACCGGTGCGAAAAGCCGGACGAGCGCTGTCAACAGCGCCAGCGCCAGACCAAAGATGAAGGACAGCAAGGTCAGTGGAATGGTGAAGATCAGCCCCGCCCAGAGAAGGGTCGGTAGCGACTCGATCATGAGTTGTAGCCAGTCAGGCACTTAGTTCGGCTCCTTCGCTGAGTGTCTGATCCAAAAGTCGCCACGCCGGTCTGCAAATGGCAATTGAGTTTTGTATTCGCATAATCTGATCCGAAAAGTCTGCAACTTTTCGGGATTATGCGGGGCTTCCGGTGCTCACGTACCCAAAAGTACGCTGCGCTCCGGTTCTCGAAATCACCATTTTTCGCCACGGCCTGCCGCTTTTTGATTCAGACACTAAAAGCGGCGCTTAGCCTAGAAGTAATTGTTTATCGCCACAATAAAAGAAGCCGGAACGGGGTTCCGGCTTCTCTATTTCCGGCGTTCGGGAGCTTACTTGGAAACGTCCTGACCGAAATACTTTTGTGCGATCTTGTCGTAGGTGCCGTCGGCCTTGATGTCGTCCAGCGCCTTGTTGATGGCTGCGACGAGATCGTCGTCGCCCTTGCGAACGATGATGCCCGAAGCGTCAGCGTTTTCCTTCTCGGCCACGATCTTAACTGGAGCCTTCGGCTGTTGCTTCTTGAAGTCCAGAAAGGACAGGCTGTCATTGAGCGTCGCATCGGCGCGACCCGTCAAAACGAGCTGGATCGACTGGTCGAAACCATCGGTGGCGACGAGTTCCGCACCGGCCTCCTTGGCGAGCTTGCCGTAATTGCTGGTCAGCGACTGTGCCGATTTCTTGCCCTTCAGATCGGCAAAATCCTTGATCGTGTCGTTCTTGTCGTTGACGATCAGAACAACCTTGGAAACGATGTAAGGGTTGGAGAAGTTGAACTTCTTCTTGCGCTCTTCGGTGATGCCGACCTGATTGATGACGGCATCATAACGGTTGACGTCGAGACCGGCGATGAGGCCATCCCACTTGCCTTCGACGAATTCCGGCTTCACGCCGAGCTTGGCCGCCACGGCCTCACCGATTTCCACGTCGAAGCCGACGAGCTTGTTGTCCTTGTCGTGATAGGTGAAGGGCGCATAGGTGCCTTCGGTGCCGATCTTCAGAACGCCCGCCGACTTGATGGCGTCGAGATTTTCTCCGGCCATTGCGCCGGTGAAGAGAGCTGCCTGAATAATGCCTGCGGTAGCGATGATCTGAGCGAATTTCATGTTCGGTATCCGTGAACTGGTTGATGTTCTATTGATCGCAGAAATTTAATTCTAAAGATGCGTCCAAAACGACCGTTAAGGCACAATTATTAGGATGAATTGCTAATTATATGTCAAATTCGGGTTGATAATTCTATCATTCTCCGACGTGGATCGGTAGGGTGGAAAAAGCGTTCGCTTGCCTGTTGCTCCAGCGTTGATTTTACCCGATTTACTCAGGCTTGCCGAATCCGCCGCCCGTCGGCGTGATGACGGTAAAGGCTTCGCCCGCTTCCAGAACAGTCTGGTCGCAGTTGCCGAGTACATCGATGGAACCGTCCTTGCGGCGCACTTCATTGCGACCGGTCTGACCGGCTTCGCCGCCTTCCAGACCGAAAGGCGCTACGCGGCGATGACCGGAAAGAATGGCGAATTCAAGCGTCTTCAGCGCGCGGATGGTGCGCTTGGTGCCGTCGCCCGCATGCCATTTGCCCTTGCCGCCGGAGCCTTTGCGAATATGAAAGTCTTCCAGCAAGACGGGGAATCGGGTTTCCAGAATTTCCGGGTCGGTCAGACGCGAATTGGTCATGTGGGTGTGCACCGCATCCGCACCGTTGAAGCCGGGACCGGCGGGCGCGCCGGAACAGATGGTTTCATAATACTGATATTCGTCATTGCCGAAGGTCAGATTGTTCATCGTGCCCTGTGCTGCGGCCATCGCCTTGGTCGCGCCAAACAGGCAGTTGGTGACAGCCTGACTGACCTCGACGTTACCCGCCACGACCGCCGCCGGATACTGTGGCGAGAGCATCGATCCTTCCGGCACAACGATCCTGATTGGTCGCAGGCAGCCCGCATTCATTGGAATGTCGCCTTCGACCAGCACGCGGAAGACATAAAGCACAGCCGCGCGGGTCACGGGTTCCGGCGCATTGAAATTGTCGGAACGCTGTTCCGATGTGCCTGTGAAATCGACAGTCGCTTCGCGCTTTTCCTTGTCGATGGTGACGCGCACCTCGATCTGGCAGCCCTGATCCATCTCATAGGTGAAATGGCCGTCCGGCAGCTTGTCGAGCACGCGGCGCACACTTTCTGCGGCATTGTCCTGAACATGGCCCATATAGGCTTTCACGACATCCTCGCCGAAAAGACCGATCATCTTTTTCAGCTCGGCCACGCCCTTTTCATTGGCGGCGATCTGCGCCTTCAGATCATTGACGTTCTGCGTCAGATTGCGGACGGGGTAGGTGGCTCCGGTCAGGAGAGCGGCGAGCGCCTCCTCGCGGAAGGCGCCGCGATCCACCAGCTTGAAATTATCGATATAGACGCCTTCCTGCTCGATATTGACCGCAAGCGGTGACATGGAGCCTGGCGCAATGCCGCCAATATCCGCGTGGTGACCACGGCTTGCCACCCAGAAGCGAATTTCACGATTGTCGTCATCGAAAACCGGGGTGCAGACGGTGAGGTCGGGCAGATGGGTGCCGCCATTATAAGGCGCGTTGATGAGAAACACGTCGCCCGGCTTGATGTCGCTGTTTTCGCGGATGGCGGTGGCAACGGACGCATCCATGGAGCCCAGATGGACGGGCATATGCGGCGCATTGGCGACGAGATTGCCGGCCGCGTCGAAAACCGCACAAGAAAAGTCGAGCCTTTCCTTGATATTCACCGAATAGGCGGTGTTTTGAAGCGTGACGCCCATTTGCTCGGCTATCGACATGAAGAGATTGTTGAAAATCTCCAGCATGACCGGATCGGCTTCGGTGCCGATGGCCGAGCGGGCAGGCAGCGCCTTGATGCGCGTCAGTACCACATGGTCATGGGCAGTCAGGCGGGCCTGCCAGCCATCTTCGATAACGATAGTCTGGTTTGTCTCGATGATGATCGCCGGGCCGGTAACGGTCTGGCCGCGCTGCATCTGCTCGCGCAGGACGACGCCCGCATCGTGCCACTCGCCTTGCGAGAAGAATCGGGTCCGCTTGGCGGTCGCAGCTTCCAGATCGCTGTCGAGCGATTGGGCGCTTTCGGTTTCGCCTGCGCCCCCGCCCACGGCTTCGACTTCCACAGCGTCGATAACCAGAGCCTTGTTCTCTGCAATGAAGCCGAAACGACGCTTGTGGGCGGCCTCGAACTCGGCGCGAAGCCGGTTCACATTGTCCTCTGCGGGGAAGGAGGCTTCAACGGACAGCACCGTGTCGGTGCCCGCATAGCGGATATGCGCGCGCAGATGACGCTGTACGGCGGCGGCCTCAATGCCCTGGGTCAGAAGTTCGGCAACGCATTCCTGCGCCAGTTCTTCGCCCAACTCCTTCAGGGCTGCGGGGGCAGCCGGATCGAGTGCGACGCCAAGCGCCTTTTGGCGGGTTGCGCGAATATCGGCCAGCCCCATGCCATAGGCCGAAAGCAGGCCCGACATCGGATGAAGAAGAATATTCTTCATGCCACGCGCATCCGCCACGAGGCAGGCGTGCTGACCACCTGCACCGCCAAAGCAGTTGAGCGCATAGCGCGTCACGTCATAGCCGCGCTGGACGGAAATTTTCTTGATCGCCTCCACCATATTGGCAACCGCAATGCGGATGAAGCCATCGGCAACCGCTTCCGGCGAGCGGCCATCGCCAATGTCGGCTGCGAGCGCGGAAAAGAGTTCGCGCACCCGTTCCACATCGAGCGTCTGGTTCTGCTCGGGGCCGAAGATCGCGGGAAAAAAATCCGGCAGCAGCTTGCCCAGCATGACATTGGCGTCGGTAACAGCGAGCGGTCCGCCATTGCGATAGCAGGCCGGACCGGGATTGGCGCCTGCGGAATCCGGGCCGACGCGGAAACGCCCGGTATCATAATGCAGGATCGAGCCGCCGCCTGCGGCAACGGTGTGGATCAGCATCATGGGCGCGCGAACGCGCACGCCAGCCACTTCCGTTTCAAAAGCGCGTTCATATTCGCCATCGAAATGCGCAACGTCCGTGGAAGTGCCTCCCATGTCGAAGCCGATGACTTTCGGGAAGCCAGCCGTTTCGCCGGTACGGGCGAGGCCGACAACACCGCCTGCCGGGCCCGACAGGATAGCATCCTTGCCCTGGAACAGATCGGCTGCCGTGAGACCGCCCGACGACATCATGAACATGACACGCGCACCGGTGCGCTCGACGTCCAGCTCGTTGGATACCTGAGCAACATAACGGCGGAGGACCGGCGACAGATAGGCATCGACGACCGTGGTGTCGCCACGCCCGACCAGCTTGATCAGTGGGGAAACCTCGTGGCTGACGGAGACCTGTTCGAAGCCGAGACTGCGCGCTATGCGGGCAATTTCAGCCTCATGCGCGGAAAACTTATAAGCATGCATGAGGGCGATGGCGACGGATTTGTAGCCCTGTTCCTTCAGCGCAACCAGTACGGCTTCCGCCTCGGCGGGATCGAGCGCCGTTTCAACCGTGCCGTCTGCCTGAACGCGCTCGTTCAGCTCCACGACCTGTTCGTAGAGCGCTTCCGGCTTGATGATCTCGGTCGCAAAAATCTTCTTGCGTTCCTGATAACCGATGCGCAGCGCGTCCCGAAAACCCTTGGTGGTGACAAGGGCCAGCCGCTCGCCCTTGCGCTCCAGAAGCGCGTTGGTGGCAACCGTCGTGCCCATGCGAACTTCGCCGATGATACCGGCAGGAATTGGCTCGCCGGTCTCGAGGCCAAGATGCAGGCGAATGCCGTGCACGGCGGCATCCTTATAGGCAGACGGATTTTCCGAGAGAACCTTGCGTGCATGGAGCTGGCCTTGCGGATCACGCCCGATGATGTCGGTAAACGTACCGCCGCGGTCGATCCAGAAGTCCCATACGCCGCGTTCCGTTCCGCTCATTGCTGGCTCCCTTACACAAATTTCTAGCTGTTTGCGTGACGTGCTCTCAGTATTTGTTTATACGCACATCCCGAAAACCGTTTCACCCTTTTCGGGTTATATTCCAAAATCTTCTTGGCGACTGGCTGTGTGACAGCCTCGTCCCCAATTCGATCCCATGGGCAGGACGTCCCGATGAGCGTGCTTTTTGAGAAAACCTATCAGCGCACCGTTCATGCGCTTGTCGAGCACTTTCTGAAACCGGAAATGCGCGGCGCGAAGGTGGAAGCCTGGTTGTTCGATGATCAACCGAGCCGCTTTGCCGCTGAGACGAAGCTGCGCGAAGCGGGCGTCGAGGCGCGACTCTATTCGGCTTACAAGCCGCTTCTGCATTTCTTTTTGGAGGAAGTGGATGGCGGGGCGCTGAAGTCGGCTGTGATCCGCTATCCGCGTCATGAGGCCTGCGTACAGAACCGTTTCCTGCTCGAAACCTATCCCTTGTCTGCGTTGCTGCCGAAAATGGAGGTGACTTTCGCCGGGTCGGGCAAAGACGATTTTCATTATGACGTCGATCTGGTCTTTGCCGATGGCCGTAGCGAGAACCATCGCGTTTTTGCGCCGAACCGCGTGCATGTGGATTTCATCGGCGAAACGCTGGTCTCGCCAACCGGCTGGCTGACTGTCACGCAGGACGGCAAGACAGAAAGCGCGCGCTATGAGACTTCGTATGAAAAGCTGTTTCATGACACTGTCTCAACCATCGCCGCCCATGACTGGAAACGTGGCGAACCCTATTTCGATGAGCTGAACATCGCCGTCAGTCTGCCGATCACCGACCGCCGCCTGCCTCACGATGAGGAGACGCTGAGCCTGACCGAGGCCATGCATGAGGATATTTATTTCTCGCTGCTCGAAGTCTTTCAGAAAAAGTCCGGTCGCCCCCTTGGCGACCGTGGCTTGCAGCCGGGCCAGATTGTGCCGGAAGTCCGCTTCCGTTATGCTGAACCTTCGGTCAAAGTGGAAACACGCCCGCTTTCAACCGATGATATGCTGACTGCGGAACAGGTTCTGGAGACAGCGCAAGCACCGCTTTCCGCCCATCAGATCCGCCGTGAAATCGTCCGTCTGGGCGGTGAGTCCTTTGAGGCGAAAACCCGTTCGGGCAGAACGGTGCGCGCGGCTTATATTAAGGGAAGCGATGCCGCGATGATGATCAGTGCCGGACAGCATGCCAATGAGACGACGGGCGTTGTCGGCGCGTTGCGCGCAGCCAACCGGCTTGCTGCGCGCGAAGGCGCGCATTTCACGATCTCCCCTCAGGAAAATCCCGACGGATACGAGATACACAAGCGGCTTTGCGCGCTTCAGCCGCATCATATGCATCATGCGGCGCGCTATACGGCGTTCGGTGATGATCTGGAATATCGCAGCGGCGAAGGGCTTTACGAAAAGGCCAGTCGTGTCGAGGCGGAAAAGCGGACTGATGCGAAACTGCACGTCAACCTGCACGGTTATCCGTCGCATGAATGGACGCGTCCGCTTTCCGGCTATGTGCCGCGTTCCTTTGCCATGTGGACGCTGCCGAAGGGCTTTTTCCTGATCATCCGCCACCATGCCTCCTGGGAGAGGCAAGCAGAAGAACTGATCGACCGCGTGACGAAACATCTGGCCGCGGCTGACGGGCTGGTTGCCTATAACAACGCGCGGATCAAGCTTTTCGAGCAACATGCTGGCGAAACGGGCTTCCGCATCATCAACGGCTTCCCGTGCCTCGTCGGCGTCGATGACCGCCACAGGGTGCCATTGACGCTCATCACGGAATATCCCGATCAAACAATCTATGGGGACGCTTTTATCAAAGGCCACACCGCGCAAATGGAAACCGTGCTGGCATGTTACGATGCCTTGCAGGCCTTGTTGCCATCCACGCCGATTGCTTGAGCTGTCCGGTTTGAAGAGCAAGCTTTTATAAAGAAAAAAGCGCCGTTTAGGGGCGCTTTTTCATGTTTAACATCTGCTGGTTCAGATCAGCCGCTGATGAGCTTCACTTCCATGAAGTCTTCAAGACCCCATTTGCCGCCTTCGCGACCATTGCCCGACTGCTTGTATCCCCCAAACGGGCTGCCCGGAGCGCGGGACGTGCCGTTGATCTGGATCATGCCGGCGCGGAGCTTGCGCGCAACGCGCTTGGCGCGTTCCGGGCTGCCGGTCTGGATATAGGCGGCAAGGCCGTAAGGCGTGTCATTGGCGATGGCGATGGCTTCTTCTTCCGTTTCAAACGGGATCATGGCCAGAACCGGCCCGAAGATTTCTTCGCGCGCGATGGTCATGTCGTTGTTCACATCGGCGAAGACGGTCGGCTTGACGAAGTCGCCTTCCGTGAAGCCATCCGGGCGGCCCGTGCCGCCAGCAACGAGGCGCGCGCCTTCATCGATGCCTTTCTGGATCAGCTTCTGTACCTTTTCGAACTGGATCGACGAGGAAAGCGGCCCGATATGATCGCCTTCTTCCGCCGGATCCCCGACCTTGGTGCCTTCGGTCACCTTCCTGGCGAGTTCGACGGCCTTGTCATAGACCGAGCGCTCGACCAGCATACGCGTCGGCGCATTGCAGGACTGACCAGTGTTTTCGAAGCAATGGGCAAGGCCGCGCTCAATGGTCTTTTCCAGATCGCTGTCGGCAAAGACGATGTTGGGCGACTTGCCGCCGAGTTCCAGCGAAACGCGCTTGACGGTCGCCGCTGCGGCGCGAGAAACCGCCGTGCCCGCGCGCGTGGAGCCGGTGAACGACATCATGTCCACATCCGGGTGCTGCGACAGCGCTTCACCGACCACGGGACCTTCGCCATTGACGAGGTTGAATACGCCCTTTGGCAGACCGGCGGCATCGACGAACTCCGCAAACAGCATCGCCGACATAGGCGCGATTTCGGATGGCTTGAGCACGACCGTGCAGCCAACCGCAATCGCCGGGATGACCTTCAGCGCAATCTGGTTCATCGGCCAGTTCCAGGGCGTAATCAGCCCGCAAACGCCGATAGGTTCATGCACGATGGTCTGGTTTGGAAATTTCGGAGAGAGAATTTCTTCGAACTCGAAATTCTCGAAGGCAGCGACAAAAGCCTTGATGTGCGACACGCCAACTGCAGCCTGTGATTCACGCGCAAGCGTGATCGGTGCGCCCATTTCGAGCGAAATGGCCTTGGCCATTTCCTCCATACGGGAATCGTAGACTTCTGCGATGCGGCGGATATAGGCGATACGCTCTTTCGCTGGCGTTTCGGCCCATGCCGGGAAAGCCTTGCGCGCAGCAGCCACGGCGAGGTCTATATCGCCAGCCGAACCACCCGAGATCACCGCATAGGGCTTTTCATTGGCCGGATTTACAACTTCAATGCTCTTGGCCTCAATTGGAGCTCGCCAAGCGCCGTCGATGTAAAAATCCGTTTTCTGAACCAAGTTCTTTTGAAGCATGGCGCTTTCCTCCGTCGTTTTTGAATTCCCATATGTTGTTCTGCAAGCCGATCCAAATCGAACCGGCTCGTATTTGCGGGCAACCTTAATGCCCGGATATGGCAGCGTCAAAACAGAAGGACGGATGGAATCATCAATTTTTCTTATTCATTATCGTAGGCTTCGACATCGATGCCGAGCGACACAAGGCCTTCCTCGATATAATCGCCCAAAAGCGGTGTTCCGATCAGGTATTTTGCCTCGCGCCCGTTATGGCGTTCGCTTGCGGTGGACAGGGCGTCGTCCCATTCCTCGGGCGAAAAATCGCCACGTCCCACCCACATCAAGGCGAGCAATTCTATGCGCTGGTCTTCATTGAGGGAACGAATGGCCGCGAAAAGCTCTTTTCGGGTCGGATTGTCGAGCGAGGCATCCAGAATATCGACATCTCTGTCGTCACCGGGATTGGAACCGGAGTCTTCGTCCACCGCTGGCACCTGCACGTCATATTCGCGCGCCTTGGCAATGATGAATTCCAGATTCTCCAGATTATTCGTCAACTCGACCATCGAATGTCCTCCGTTACCGGCCTTCTCAGTGTCTTTCTGATTATAGGGCGTCGGCTTCGCGCAGGCGATAGCCAACACCGGTTTCGGTGAGAATATATTGCGGCTGGTCGGGGAGGGCTTCGATCTTCTGACGAAGCTGGCGCACATAAATGCGCAGATATTGCACATCTGCCGCCGGACCCCAGACCTGATTGAGAATAAATTGATGCGTCAAAACCTTACCCGCATATTGCACGAGAAGGCGCAGAATATCGTATTCCTTGGGCGACAGCTTGATGTCGTTGCCATCGACTTTCACGATGCGGCGTACCAGATCGACCGAAAGTCCGCCGCTTTGGAAAATCGGCTTTTCGCCTTGCTGTTGCAGCTTGTGGCGGAGTGCCACGCGGATGCGCGCTGCTAGTTCGCGCATGCCGAAGGGCTTGGTCACATAATCATCGGCGCCGAGTTCCAGCGCCTTGACGATACCCAACTCGTCGGTGCGGCTTGAAAGAATGAGGATGGGCAGGTTGCGCCCTTCCTGCCGCCATTGCAGCAAGAGCCGGTGGCCGTCCATATCCGGCAGACCAAGGTCGAGCAGCACAAGGTCAGGGCTTTCAGCCTCGAGCTTCTCTATCGCTTCGGCTGCATTGGCCGCCTCAACGGTCGTATAGCCTTCGGTGGTCAGTCCGACGCGTAGGAGCTTACGGATTGGCGGTTCGTCATCGACGATCAGCACTTTGACGCTCTGCGTATTCATTGCGTTGTTTCCGTTTCAGCGTCGCCGGATGGAAGCGGCAGTGAGATGACGAAGACTGCGCCAGACCGATTGTGGTCATGGTCGCTGCGATTGCGAGCTGTGATAGTGCCGCCCATTGCTTCGACAAAGCCGCGCGCGATGGAGAGGCCAAGGCCTGTGCCTGCTTGTACGTGATCACCTTTGCGAACGCGATAGAAGCTGTCGAAAATCCGTTCCCGGTCATCGGCGGGGATGCCCGGCCCCTGATCGGCGACCTCTAGAATGAGCCGCGTGCCGCTGATATGGGCTTCGATAGCAATTTCAGAGGCTTCCGGCGCGTATTTCGCGGCATTGTCGAGAAGATTGAACAGAACCTGTTCAAACAGAACCGCATCCAGCCGCAGCATCGGCAGATCGGCGGGCACAGACACGCGCACCGCGTGACGCGCAAGAATTTTGGCGGCGCGGTGCAGGGCAGCGCCGACAATATCGCCGACATAATGCGGAGACAGGTTCGGCTCCATTGCCCCCGCTTCAATACGGGTCATGTCGAGAAGATTGGCGATGAAGCGATTGAGGCGCTCCGACTGATCCACGATGGTTTGATAAAGATCGGCCTGATCTTCAGGGGGCAAAGAGCCGTGATATTCGCGCAATGTGGTGGCGGCACCCATGATGGCCGCAAGCGGCGTTTTCAGGTCGTGCGAGATCGAGGTGAGGAGTGCAGAGCGCAGCTTGTCGGTTTCTGCGGCAAGTCTTGCGCGCTCGACATCTTCCACCAGCTGCACGCGCTCGATGGCGATGGCGGCCTGATCGGCCAACGCTTCGAACAGTCTTTGCTGTTCGGGCGTGAGGATCGGTCCCTGACGGTCATTGTCGAGACCGATGACGCCGACTGAAGTTCGCGCGGTGCGCAGCGGCAGGTAAAGACGGCGCGCACCGGGCAGCGTATCGGCACCACGTCCCGCGGGCAGATTGTGCTCCCAAGCCCAATGGGCGGCCGCAATATCGGCATCATCGAGTGTGTCATCCGGCGGATATCCGGCGCGCACCGCTATGCTCTCGCGCTCCGGCAGCAGGATGACCGCACGCACCTTCAGCATGGATGCGATCTGAAAGGCTGTTGCCCAAAGCACATCGTCCAGCGAGCCGGTGCCCGCCAGCTTTTTGCTGAAAAGATAGAGATCCTCTGTCATACGCGCGCGCTGGCGCGCCGATGCCGCCTGACGCTGCACGCGGCTTGCCAGATTGCTGGCCACAAAGCTGACAAGGAGGAAGAAGACGAGCGCCACCACACTTTCCGGGTCCGCGATGGACAGCGTGTAAAGCGGCGGCAGAAAGAAGAAATTATAGGCGAAGGCGCTGATGATGGAAACGAACAGCGCAGGCCAAAGACCAAGCGTAACCGCGACGCCAAGCACGCCGACCACGAAGACCAGCGCTATGCTGCGAACATCGAGAAACTGGTCGAGCAGCAGCCCGATGCCATTCGCGGCTCCGACGACTGCCGTGCCAATCGCATAGGGCAAAATTTGCAGGCTTGCCGATGGCGCGGCAGTCTTGACCTTGCGGGCGGTGCTGACCGCATCCTGATCGATGCCTGCCGTGATGTGCACATCTATGGCGCCCGCCCGGCGGATCAGGTCGTGCCCGACCGAGCCTTCGACAATTTCGCGCCAGCGCGGCTTGGCCGATTTGCCGACGACAACCTGCGTGAAATTATGCGTGTTGGCATAGCGGATAATGTCTTCGGCCACCGACTGGCCGGGAATGATGATCGGCTCGCCGCCCAGCTGTTCGGCAAGGCGCATGGTCGCCGACAGCCGATCCTTTTCATCCTCCGACATATTGGCCGAGCGTGGCGTTTCAATGTGAATGACCGCCCAGGGCGCGCGCAGCCGGTCGGCGAGACGGCGCGCATAGCGCACCTGCGATGCACTGCGCGGCCTTTCGTCAACCGCAACGAGAATGCGGTCGCCTGCAGCCCATGGACCTTCGATCGCGTGGGCGCGCATATGAGTGAGAAGCTGTTCGTCCACCCGCTGCGCGGTGCGTCGCAGCGCAAGTTCACGCAGCGCGGTCAGATTGCCGGGCGAAAAGTAATTGCGGATTGCGCGCTTTGCTGTCTTGGGAAGATAGACCTTGCCATCATTGAGCCGCTTGATGAGGTCGCCGGGTGTGAGGTCGATCAGCTCGATATCGTCGGCGCGGTCGATAATGCTGTCCGGCACCGTCTCGCGAACGCGAATGCGTGTGATCTGCGCCACCACGTCGTTCAGGCTTTCGACATGCTGGATGTTGAGCGTGGTATAAACGTCTATCCCTTGTCCGAGGATTTCCTCCACATCCTGATAGCGCTTGGGGTGACGACTGCCTGGCGCATTGCTGTGGGCGAGTTCATCCACCAGAACCAGCTGTGGACGGCGCGCCAGCACGGCGTCGATGTCCATCTCTTCCAGTTCATGGCCATGATAGGCGACGCGGGCGCGCGGGACCAATTCCAGCCCGTCGATCAGGGCTTCAGTGTCGCGGCGACCATGGGTTTCGACGACGCCGATGACGATATCGACGCCATCGGCCTTGCGCGCCCTGCCGGACATCAGCATCTCATAGGTCTTGCCGACACCGGGCGCTGCGCCCAGAAATATCTTGAGGCGGCCACGCGTTTCGCGCTCCGCCTGTTCGAGCAGGGCATCGGGAGAAGGCCGGGTGTTGTCAGCGCGACTGTCGTCCGACATTACTGATAATGCTCCTGCGAAGCGGGCGGCATCGTTTGTGCCGCCCGTATTCTACTTTATTTAGCTGCGGTTCTGTCCAGAACAAGATTGAGTTTCAGGACGTTGACCACAGCTTCGCCGAGAAAACCGAGCTCGCGGTCTTCCACGTGTTGTTCGACAATGCCCCGCAGCGCGGCTTCGCTGATGCCCCGCGCCTTGGCAACACGGGGTATCTGATAAAGCGCTGTTTCCGGCGAAATATGCGGGTCGAGGCCGCTGGCCGAGGTGGTCACGAGATCGATGGGGATCGTTGTGTCAGGCGTTGTCTGTTTCAAGGTTTCTGCCTCGGCCTTGATCCGCTCGATCAAAGCGGGATTGGTTGGCCCGAGATTGGAGCCGCCGGAGCTGGACGCATCGTAGCCATCCTTGCCGGCGGCGGATGGGCGACCGTGAAAATAACGGTCACCGGCGAAATTCTGTCCGATCAGTTCAGAACCGATGACCTTGCCGTCCTTCTCGATCAGGCTGCCATTGGCCTGCTGCGGAAAGATTGCCTGCGCGAGGCCTGTCATGCCGAGCGGATAGATGAACCCGGTAACCACGGTCAGCGCGACGATCATGACCAAGGCCGGACGAAGTTGCTTCAACATGGGTGAAAATCCTTATGCGAGGCTAAGGGCAATAATGGCCATATCGATGGCCTTTATGCCGATGAACGGAACGATAACGCCGCCGAGGCCGTAGATGAGCAGGTTGCGCGAGAGTAGGGCGCCTGCGCCAACGGCCTTGTACTTCACGCCTTTCAGCGAAAGCGGGATCAGCGCCACGATGATGAGAGCATTGAAGATAATGGCCGAGAGAATGGCGCTTTGCGGGGTGGCGAGGTTCATGATGTTGAGCGCGCCGAGCTGCGGATAGAAAGCCAGAAACATGGCCGGAATGATCGCGAAATATTTGGCGATATCGTTGGCGATGGAGAAGGTCGTCAGCGCGCCGCGCGTCATCAAAAGCTGCTTGCCGATTTCAACAATCTCGATGAGCTTTGTCGGATCGCTGTCGAGATCGACCATGTTGCCGGCCTCGCGGGCCGCCACGGTGCCAGTATTCATGGCGACACCCACATCGGCCTGCGCAAGGGCAGGCGCGTCATTGGTGCCGTCGCCGCACATGGCGACAAGCTTGCCCTTGGCCTGTTCCTCGCGGATTAGTGCTAGCTTGTTCTCTGGCGTTGCTTGCGCCAGAAAATCATCCACGCCCGCTTCCGCCGCGATTGCCGCTGCGGTCATGGGATTGTCGCCGGTGATCATGACCGTGCGGATGCCCATGCGCCGCAATTCGGAAAAACGCTCACGAATGCCGCCCTTGACGATATCCTTCAGATGGATGACGCCAAGCAACCTGCCGTCCTTGACCACGGCAAGCGGCGTGCCGCCAGCCTTGGCAATGGTGTCGGCGATGGCTTGCAGTTCGTGAACGTCTTTTACATCCGAAGTCGCGTGTTTCAGCACGGCATCCACGGCGCCCTTGCGGATGGACGAGCCGTCAATATCGACGCCGCTCATGCGGCTCTGCGCCGTGAAGGGCACGAATGTCGCATGGAGGTTCTGCATATCACGACCGCGAATGGCATATTTCTCCTTGGCCAGCACCACGATGGAACGACCTTCTGGCGTTTCATCGGCAAGCGAGGCCAGTTGTGCTGCGTCGGCCAGTTCCTGTTCGCTGATGCCGGTTACCGGCATGAAGGCGGTTGCCTGACGATTGCCGAGCGTGATCGTGCCAGTCTTGTCGAGAAGCAGAGTATCGACATCGCCTGCTGCTTCCACCGCGCGGCCCGACATGGCCAACACATTGAAGCGCACCAGACGGTCCATGCCCGCAATGCCGATAGCCGACAGCAGCGCGCCGATGGTGGTGGGGATCAGGGTTACAAACAAGGCAACCAGAACAATGACCGGGATGTAGCCGCCCGCATAGGTCGCGAAGCTTGGAATCGTCACCACGGCCAGAACGAAGATCAGTGTCATGCCTGCCAGCAGGATGTTGAGCGCGATCTCGTTCGGGGTTTTCTGACGTTCAGCGCCTTCCACGAGGCTGATCATCTTGTCGATGAAGGTTGAGCCCTGAGCCGCAGTGATACGCACCCTGATCCAGTCGGACAGGACTTGCGTGCCGCCGGTGACGGCGGAACGGTCGCCGCCGGATTCGCGGATGACGGGCGCGGATTCGCCGGTGATGGCGGCTTCATTGACCGAAGCGACACCCTCGATCACCTCGCCATCGGAGGGGATGATGTCGCCTGCTTCAACGAGAACGATATCGCCGACCTTGAGGCTGGTTCCGGGTACGGTTTTGTAATCGGTCTTGCTGTCGCCGTTCAGAAGTTTGGCCTGTGTTTCGGTGCGCGTGCGGCGCAGGGATTCCGCCTGCGCCTTGCCACGCCCTTCGGCAACCGCTTCGGCAAAATTGGCGAACAGCACCGTGAACCACAGCCACAGCACGATCTGGAATGAAAAGCCGACACTGGCCCCACCGGTCGCGATATCTTTTGCAAGCAGCACCGTGGTGAGGGACGAAACGACGGCCACGACGAACATGACCGGGTTTCGGGCGAGGCTTTTCGGGTTCAGTTTGCGGAAGGCATCGCCAACCGCCGGGATAAGGATGCGGGCATCGAGAATGCTCGCAGATTTGGACTGGCTCATAACGAGGCTCCAGTAGATGTTTTGCGAAGCGGACGCTCAGATCAGCCGGATGGCGAGAAACAGGATGAACATCACGGCAAGGATCGACAGAATGCAGTTCGACGGTTTCAGCATCAGAAGGTCTTTCCCTGGATCAAGGCGAGGTGTTCGGCGATGGGTCCCAGCGCCAGCGCGGGGAAAAAGATGAGCCCGCCGACAACCAGAATGACGCCGATCAGCAAGCCCACGAACAATGGACCATGGGTCGGGAAGGTGCCTGCCGATTGCGGGGCGATTTTCTTGGCGACCAGCGATCCGCCGATGGCCATGGCCGGAACAATGACGAGGAACCGTCCCATCAGCATGGCAAGGCCGATGGTGATGTTGTACCAGGGCGTGTTGCCGGAGAGGCCGCCGAAGGCCGAGCCATTATTGGCGGTGCCCGACGTATAGGCGTAGAGAATTTCCGAAAATCCATGGGGTCCCGGATTGGCAATCGAACTCAAGCCTACCGGAATAACGGCAGCGATTGCCGTGAAGCCAAGGATCGACAGCGGCAGGCAGAGGACGGCCAGCATCGCCATCTTGACTTCCTTGGCCTCGATCTTTTTGCCCAGATATTCAGGCGTGCGACCGACCATCAGGCCAGCCACGAAAATCGCCACGATGACAAACAGGATAATGCCGTAGAAGCCTGCGCCAACACCGCCAATGATGATTTCGCCGAGCATCATGTTGATCATCGGGATCATACCGCCGAGCGCCATCATGCTGTCATGCATGGCAATCACCGCGCCACAGGATGCGGCAGTCGTGACCACCGCGAAAAGGGCGGACATGGCGATACCGAAACGGGCTTCCTTGCCTTCCATATTCGCGCCGTCGATGCCGAGTGCGTGGATCAGCGGATTGCCGGCTGCTTCTGCCCAATAGCAGATGGCTACGCCTGCAACGAACAGCACGCCCATGGCCGCAAAGATCGCCCAACCTTGCTTTTCATTCCCGACCATGCGACCAAAGACATTGGTCAGCGATGCGCCAATGGCGAAGATCGCGACCATCTGGATCATGTTGGAGATGGCGTCGGGGTTTTCAAACGGATGTGCGGAATTGGCGTTGAAGAAGCCGCCGCCATTGGTGCCGAGCATCTTGATTGCCAGCTGCGAGGCAACAGGCCCAAGCGCGATGACCTGCCGCGCGCCTTCCAGCGTCGTGGCCTGCGCATAAGCGCCGAGCGTTTGCGGCACACCAAGCGCGACGAAGGCGAGCGTGATCGCGATGCAGATCGGCAGCAGGATATAGAGCGTGCAGCGCGTGAGATCGACCCAGAAATTACCGAGCGTTTTCATTGATTTGCGCGAGAAAGCTCGGATAAGCGCCATCGCGATTGCAACGCCCGTTGCAGCAGAGACGAAGTTCTGCACCGTCAGTCCGGCCATCTGGGTCAGATAGGACATGGTGCTTTCGCCGCCGTAATTCTGCCAGTTGGTGTTGGTGACAAAACTGGTGGCGGTGTTGAAGGCGAGGTCGGCGGGCACATTGCTCATGCCCATGGGGTTGAAGGGCAATACGCCCTGAAACCGTTGCATCGCATAAAGCAGAAGGAACCCGGCCAGATTGAACAGCAGCATGGCGGCGGTGTAGCTCGTCCAGTGCTGTTCCTCGCGCTCGCCAGTGCCCGCAAGACGATATAGCCCGCGTTCGACAGGCACGAAAACCGGCGAAAGGAATGTCCGGTCACCGTTGAAGACACGCGTTATATAGAAGCCAAGCGGCTTTACGAGCAGAATGATGATCCCGCAAAAAACGAGGATCTGTATCCATCCATTGATTGTCATGGTTTTTCCCAAGCCCCTATAGGGCCGCTATTCGCGGGTCGGTCAGAACCGCTCTGGGCGAATGAGCGCATAAAGAAGATAGATCGCGATGAAGATGGCGACCAAAGCGCCAGCGATATATTCGATCAGCATGTTACGGCCTCAAAGCTTTTCGCAGATGCGCAGATAGCCGAAGAGCAGAACGAAGAAGCCGATGCCGATTGCCAGGACGGCGATGTCCATAATGTCGTCCCCTTGCGGGGCTCCCTGTTGTGAAGGCTTTTGCCATGCAGGGATTATGTGACCTTACGGCATAGGGTTTCGAGACAGGGAAACGGGCCGCGATATAAAAATCTCATATAGAAAACGGGACAGCGCGCCATGGGTTCGCGGGCAGAAATTCGGTTGAAAATTTTTTGAAATCAGTTGGTTGCTGGTTTTTCAGAAGTTATCTGGCAATTCAGATTGAAGCGACTGCCCGGCCTGCCGCCCGCCCGGAGAATATACAGCCGCCAAGAAATGTGCCTTCCAGCGCGTTATAACCGTGATAGCCGCCACCGCCGAAACCCGCGGCCTCGCCTGCCGCATAAAGGCCGGGAACCGGCTCGCCATTCTCGCCCAGAACTGCCGACTGAAGATTGGTGTGCAGACCGCCCAGCGTCTTGCGGGTCAGAATATGCAATTTGACGGCGATCAGCGGGCCGTTGGCCGGATCGAGCAGCGCGTGAAGCGGTACAGCGCGTGTCAGCCGGTCACCGATATAGGCGCGTGCATTATGGATCGCCATGACCTGCGCATCCTTTGTGTAGCGGTTGACCACTTCACGATCCCGCGCTTCGATCTGGTCGCGAATGCTTCGCATATCGAGCAGTTTCTCACCGCTCAAATTGTTCATGCCTGCGACCAGCTCTTCAATCGTCTTGGCGGTTATGAAATCGGCGCCGTTGTCGATAAAAGCTTTGACGGGCGGCGGCGGGGCTTTGCCGAGGCGGCTTTTCAGCAGCAGTTTCCAGCTTTTGCCGGTCAGGTCCGGGTTCTGTTCGGAACCGGAAAGCGAAAACTCCTTGCGAATGATCTTTTCGGTCAGAATGAACCACGAATAATCATAGCCGGTGGAGAGAATGTGCTTGAGTGTGCCGAGGGTGTCGAAGCCGGGCAGATAGGGGGCCGGTAAACGGTTGCCGCGAGCGTCGAACCACATGGACGATGGACCGGGCAGGATGCGGATGCCGTGATTGGGCCAGATCGGGTTCCAGTTGCGCAGACCCTCGGTATAATGCCACATGCGGTCGGCATTGATGACGTGCCCGCCCGCTTCGACCGCCATATCGATGCCGCGCCCGTCCACATGGGCCGGAACACCAAGCACCATTTCTTTCGGTGGGTTGCCGAGCCTTTCGCGCGGCCATGCGCGGCGCACGCGTTCGGGATCGCCGCCAATGCCGCCGGACGTGACGATAACGTTGTCAGCGCCAAATGCGAATTCGCCAATCACCTCTCGGGAAGATGGTTGCCCGCGCTCTACCGTGGAAGGGGCCAGCACTTCGCCGAAAACGCCGGTGACACGTCCGTTTTCGGTGGTGATTTCATTGACACGGTGACGGCATTTCAGGGTCACAAGGCCCTTCGCCATTGCGGTCCGCAGCCGCTGTTCAAACGGTGCTACCACACCCGGCCCAGTCCCCCAGGTGACGTGAAAACGCGGTACGGAATTGCCGTGCCCATGAGCGAGCGCACCGCCGCGTTCGGCCCAGCCGACCACGGGAAACCAGCGCATGCCAAGGCTGCGCAGCCATGGGCGCATTTCACCGGTGGCAAATTGCAGATAGGCTTCGGCCCATTTTCGGGGCCAGAGATCTTCTGGCCGGTCAAACTGCGCCGAGCCGAACCAGTCTTGCGCAGCAAGATCGAAACTGTCCTTGATGCCAAGACGGCGTTGCTCCGGCGTGTCGATCATGAACAGGCCCCCCAGCGACCAGAAGGCCTGACCGCCGATGGAGTTTTCGCCTTCCTGCTCCAGCAGGATGACCGTTTTGCCCGCGCTGGTCAGTTCGTTCGCTGCGGCGAGGCCCGCGAGCCCCGCGCCAATAATGATCGCATCCGCATCAGCCATTCCCGTATTCCTCCCCGCATTTTGTGCGCATGGTGGCGGAAGCGAAGGCATCTGGCAAGAACTGGCGCAAGACCCTCAACCAAAGAAATACGGCATGACCCAATCGGCTATCAGCTTGATGGAAAGCCCGAACAGCGTCAGTTGCACGAGCAGGAAGAAGGGACCGTCAGGCAGAAGCCGGGTCAGTTTAGCACCGGCAAAAGTGCCGATCACTGCGGAAGGGATCAGCCAGAGGCCCATCGACAGATCAAGATTGGAAAACTGCTGCAACTGCCAGTATGGCACCAGCTTCACGGCGTTGACGATGGCGAAGAGGATCGTCGATGTGCCCGCGAAGACAAGCTTTTCCAGATGCTGTGGCAGCACATACATCTGAAAGGGTGGCGCACCGGAATGCGACACGAAACTGGTAAGGCCGGTGAGAATACCCCAGAAAATACCGCCCGGAACATCGGCCTTACGGGCCTTTCGGCGATAACGTGCGCCAACCCAGGCATTCAGGCAGAACAGAATGCCGACCAGCCCGACCAGCATGCCGATGAAGGTGGCGGAAAGGTGCGAGCTGAACAGCCAGCCGATGCCGACTCCGACGATGGCTGCTGGCGTGAGAATGGCGAGATTGCGCGCTGAATAATGATGCCGGTAGAGGTAAAGCCCGAACATGTCGCTGATAACGTAGATCGGCAGCAACAACGCGGCGGCGGTGACAGGCGAGATGACGAGCGCCATCAGCGGCACGGCGAGCGTTCCGACCGAGGGCAGGCCCCCTTTCGACATGCCGACCAGAAATGCCGCCGTAATAGCGACTGCCAGATAGAGGGGGGTATGTTCGATCATGCGCCAGCCGCTGTCAGGGATTGGCTCCGGGCAGGACAGCCCGGAGCGTTAAGAGCGAGGAGTTCGTGGCAGAAAATCAGGCGTGCGCCCATTCCCAATAGAGACTGCGGGCGCGCTTGGTGACAGCGCCGTAATCGAGCTTGCGATCATCAAAGCCGATGATCGGCACAACTTTGCTCATATTGCCGGTTGAGAAGATTTCGTCGGCCTGACGGAAATCTTCTATTCTGAGCGTTGTTTCGTGCACGGTCACGCCAGCAGCGCGCAACAGCTTGATGACGCGCTGGCGGGTGATGCCGTTGAGGAAGGTGCCATTCGGCACCGGCGTGAAGACTTCGCCGCCGCGAACCATGAAGATGTTGGAGGTTGCCGTTTCCGCAACATTGCCCAGCACATCGGTCACGATTGCATTGTGAAAACCCTTGGCCTTGGCTTCGAGCAGCATGCGGCCGTTGTTCGGATAGAGGCAGGCCGCCTTGGCGTTGACCGGCATGACTTCCAGAAAAGGACGCCGGAACGAGGTCGTGGTGATGGTAAAGCCCTTCGGCTCGACCATCGGAATGGCTTCTAGGCACAAGGCGAAATCGGTCGAGGAGGCGAGCGGCGCAACCGTGCTGCTGTCGCCTTCTTCGGCCCAGTACATGGGGCGAATATAGACATCAGTGCCGGGCGCGAATTTCTTCAGGCCTTCGAGGGCCAGTGCTTCAATGTCATTGGCCAAAAGCGTCGGCGCCAGCCCCAGCGCACGGGCGGAATCGTTGGCGCGAGCTGCGTGACGGTCAAGGTCCGGCGTGACGCCTTCGAACAGGCGCGCGCCGCCGAACACTGCAGAACCAAGCCAGGTCGCGTGCGATGCCGCACCCAGAATGCGCACGTCGCCTTCGCGCCACTCGCCCTTGTAATAGGTCCACATTGCTTTCGAGGCCTGCTTGTCGGTCATTTCTCAAGTCCTTAATTCGTTTGTCTTCCGACGGTAACCCATGGCACCGGCGAGCGTGATACGCTGTAGACTGCTGCTGATCTGTGTGGGAAGGGCGCAGTGGGCCGGTGAATTGCGATATCGTAGGATCGCTTGTCGGTGGAAACAAGCGGGAAGCGGGCAGGTTGAAAGAATATTATTCCGGGCTTCGCCAGATGCGGAGAAAACTTTCGATGGATGCATCGATGAGTTTCTGATTGACCCTTTCGTCGGGAGGGACGATCCCAAGCAGCAAGCGTGGGAATAGAAAGCCGTTTATGCTGCCCAGGAAAAGCATGGCCTGTGTTTCCGGGTCGGTGACATAAAATTCGCCAGCTTGGGTTTTTTCCTGCAGATATTCGATCATTTTGTTCAGAACCTGTCCGGTCTGGTCCGACCTGAGACTGACGCTGATTTCCGGAATGTCCTCAACAGCCTGAATCATGGCGCGCAGCAATTTAGCCATTGCCAGATCCAGAAAACTGTCCGCCACGATGCGGGCGATCACCGGGAGCAGAACTTCGGGTTCTGATTCCCAAGGTGCATTGTCCAAACGCGTATGAATCTGCTGGCGCAGATCGTCGAAAGCCGCGCGCAGAAGGGTTTGCTTGCTGCCAAACCGGTTATAAAGGGTCTGGCGTGTCAGACCTGCTTCTGCTGCCACCAGTTCCAGGCTGACAGCCGAACCGTGCTGGGACAGCATTTTTCGTGTGGCGTCGAGCACCGTTTCGGTACTCACATTCAATTTTCTATCCATGTTTCTCAGGCCCTCCCACGCCTCATGCGTTCGTCAAGAGACTGATATTACAGAAGATATTTTCACTTTACTGTAAAGTCAAATATGTTGAAGGCTAATAATTAACTCACAGTCTGTCGGGCCATGAGGTGGGTGGGTTAAATCCGGGATTAAGCGACGTATACCGCTGCGCCGCCCATCATACCAGCGCCTGCGGCGGTGAGCAGAAGCGTTTCGCCTTGTGCAAAAGCTCGGCTTTCATTGGCAATCGATAGCGACAGTGGAACCGTCGCGGCGGAGGAGTTGCCAAAGGTTGCGATTGTCCTGACTGTTTTAGCCGGGTCGATTCCCAGATTATGGGCGACCGCATCAAACATACGCGCATTGGCCTGATGCGGGATGAAGTGATCAATGCGTGCCGATTCGATTCCTGCTTTCTCAAGCGCATTTCTGGAAGTCGCGGTCATCAGATCGACTGCGCGGGAAAACACCTCGCGACCATCGCGCATCGTCATCAGAAACTGCTCTGGTGCCAAGCTGGGCGAAAAAGGCTGATTGCTGCCGCCGGATGGGATCGATATCAGGTCATAGCCGCTTCCGTCTGACGACAGATCAGCGGATAGGAGCCCGCGTTGCGGGTCTTCGTCCGGCACCAGTACGACGGCTCCTGCTGCATCGGCGAAGAGGACGGCGCTTGCGCGCTCAGCCGGATTGATACGGCGGCTCAGAATATTGGCGGCGACCACAAGCACGGGGCGGTCATGCGTGCGTACAAAGCAGTCAGCGAGGGTAAGGGCATAAAGAAAACCCGCACAAGCGCCCGCCAGATCAATGGCACCTGACCGCGCAAGGCCGAGCTTGTGAGCCAGCAGCGGAGCTGACGGCGGTAACAGATGATCCGGTGTCGAGGTGGCAAGCAATGTCAGCGCGACCTCTTCACGAGCGATGCCCCCATTATTCAGCGCCTTGTCTCCCGCCATGGCCGCAAGCCCGCTCAAGGTCTCGCCATCGCCTGCCCAATAGCGCGAGCGGATGCCCGTGCGACGTTCGATCCAGCCCGGTTCAAGACCGAGCTGTTGTTCGATCTCTCGGTTCTCCACACAACGTTCGGGCACGGCGTGGCCGAAGCCTGCCATGCGCGAGGAGCGGCACGGGCTCATTGTGGCTGCCCCGTCACGATGGATGCCACTTCGTCAATCGCGTCGTAAAGCGTGGTCAACTCCTCGCTGGTCACGCAATAGGGCGGCATCAGATAGATCACATTACCAAGCGGACGGATCAGCAAGTTCCGCTCTCTGAATAGCTTGCGCATATGCTGGCCGATTTCTGCAAGATAGCCGCCGGAGGGCACAACAATATCGAGCGCGGCAATGGTTCCCGCCTGCCGGATATTCGCAAAACGCCGGTCGCCTGCAAAGCGCGTCAGATTGTGTTCGTGAAACTCCTCAATGGAGCGAATGCGGCTTAAGACAGGCTCCTGTCGCCAGACATCAAGATTGGCGACGGCGGCGGCGCAGGCAATCGGATTGGCGGTATAGGAGCTAGAGTGAAAGAAGCTCTTTCGGCGGTCGGTCGATAGATGCGCGTCGAAGATCGCCGGGGTGCAGAGCGTTGCGGCCAGTGGCAAGGCACCGCCGGTCAGCCCCTTGGATAAGCACATAATATCCGGAGTAATGCGCGCCTGCTCGCAGGCAAACAGCGTTCCGGTTCTTCCCCAGCCGGTCATCACCTCATCGGCGATCAGCAGGCAGTCGAAGCGTTCGGCGATCTCTTTCAGAGCGGTCAGGAGCGCCGGGCGATAGGTTTTCATGCCACCCGCCCCGAGGACAAGCGGTTCGATCAGCAATGCCGCCACGTGGCCCGCCCTGCAATGTTGCTCGAACATGTCCAGTGTGCGCTGCTCGTTGCCCTTTTCGGGAAAGGGCAGCCGGTCGACGCCAAACAGCAAAGGTTCGTAGGCGGCATTGAACACGCCGCGCTCGCCGGTGGACATGGTGCCGATAGTATCACCGTGATAGCTGTGCTCCATCACGACGATACGGTCCCGTGCTTGGCCCGTATTGTGAAAATAGCCGAGCGCCATCTTCAGCGCGACTTCTACCGCTGTCGAACCGCTATCCGAATAAAAGACGTGCTGCAGGCCGGGCGGCGCGATTTCAATCAGCCCTTCTGCCAGTTGTTCGGCAGGCGCATGGGAATATTCGGCAAAGATGATCTGATCGAAGCTCTCCGTGGAGTCGCGGATTGCCTGCATGATTAGAGGGTGGCGGTGACAATGGGTAATGACCCACCAGGAGGAGATTGCATCGAGAATGCGCTTGCCGTTCTCGTCGATCAGATAAACGCCATCCGTCGAGACGATGCGCTGCATCTCCGGTTCCAGCGCATGCTGGGTGAAGGGGTGCCAGACGGTCTGCCGCTTCATGCGCACACCTCTGCGAAACTGCCGAGATCGAAATTCTCTTCAAAGGCGTGCATCAATGCGCCTTCGGAGAGTGACGGAAGCAATGGCAGACGACCGAGAACGCGCACACCGCTCATTTTAGCAATGATGCGCTGGGTTTCGGGGTTTTCATCACCGATGAAGGCAATGCCGCCTATGGGCGTGCGCCGATGCTTCAGCGCTTCGACGGACAGGAGCGTGTGATTGATCGTGCCGAGATTGGTCCGGGCGCAGACAATGACCGGGATTTGCCACTGCGCGAATATATCGGCAAAAACCAGCTGATCCGAAAGCGGCACCAGCAACCCGCCTGCGCCTTCGATCACCAGCGGTCCGTCGATTTCGGGGACAGTGAGTGCGTCGGCGGAGATTGCCGTGCTGTCCAGCGCTGCCGATTGATGGGGCGAAAGCGGTGCAGAGAGCCGATAGGCTTCGGGTAAAATGCGATTTTGGGGCAGGCCGGCGAGCTTTGCTACCGCTTCACTGTCGGTCTCCGCGTCGAGACCGGACTGCACCGGTTTCCAGTAAGAGCCGTCGAGGGCGGCGGTGAGCGCGGCTGAAAAGACCGTTTTGCCGATGCCGGTATCCGTGCCGGAGACGACGAAGCGCGTTGTCATGATCTGTCTTTCCCGATTGCTATGGAAAGCCGTTCGAACATCTGGCTAATCTGGCTTTCATTGACATTGAGCGTGATGGATAGTCTGAGCCGTGCGGTTCCTTCCGGCACGGTGGGAGGGCGGATCGCCCGGATATCGAACCCCTCGGCGCGCATCGTTTCGGCAATCCGCATGGCGCGACAATTGTCACCGATCAGGATCGGCACGATTTGCGAACCACTGGACTTCAGACCCAGAAGCGAAACGACCGGCGACCCGGCGAGGCCAGTCAGGTCTTGCAGTTGCTGGCGGCGCTGTGGTTCGTCTGCGATCACGCGCAATGCTTCGCGCACACCGGCTGCCATCAAGGGCGACGGCGCAGTCGAGTAGATGAAATTGCGGGCGCGGTTGACCAGATAATCGCCAAATATGGCGGGCAATTGAAGCAGCGCGCCGGACAGGCCCATCGCCTTGCCGCATGTATGCAGCACCAGCACATTGTCGCGATTTTCGAGGTCTGCCGCCAGCCCACGTCCTTGCGAGCCATAAATGCCCGTGGCGTGAGCTTCATCGATGACCAGAAATCCGTCATGGCGGGCTGCCAGTGCGGCCAGCTCTGCGATGGGGGCCATATCGCCGTCCATGGAATAGAGGCTTTCAACCGCAACCCACGGATGGCCTTTGCCGCCCTTGCGCCGCCAGTCCGTGATTGCCGTATCGAAAGCATCGACATCATTATGTCGTACGAAGACCGCGTCCGCCTTGCTGGATGAAATCCCTTCATGGGCGCTGGCGTGGATCAGTGCGTCACAGACGATCAGGTCACCGCGCCGCGGCAGGGTCGCGAAAAGCGCCGTATTGGCCGCGAAACCGCTGCCGAAATAGAGCACCTTTTCCGCATCGAAAAAGGCAGCCGCTTCACTTTCAAGCGCTTCATGCTCGGGGTGATTGCCACGCAGCAGCCGCGATCCGCCAGCGCCCGCCGGAACGCCGCGGTCGAGAGCATCAGCGATAGCGGCCTTGAGGCGGGGCGAATTGGCGAGGCCCAGATAGTCGTTTGAGGTAAAATCGACGCCCTGTTGCGGGGAAAGGCTGCGCAGGCGCGATTTCCGCGCGAGGCCCTCCAGCGTCGCCTGATAACGGCCCATGGCGGCACGGCTCAACGCGACTGCTCCAGGGACATCGGCTTTAGGCCGAGCCGCCGGAAAAGCGCGCTGTCGTGGTCTTCGCCGGGATTGTCGGCGGTCAGAAGCGTGTCGCCGACAAAGATAGAATTGGCGCCTGCAAAGAAGCAAAGCGCCTGCATTTCATCGCTCATATCGGTGCGCCCTGCGGAAAGCCGCACATAAGATGTCGGCATGAGAATGCGGGCCAGCGCGATGGTGCGGATGAAATCGAACGGGTCGATGGGCTCGGCATTGGCAAGGCGCGATCCGGGGATAGGGATCAGCATGTTGATCGGTACGCTTTCGGGCGGTGTTGGCAAATTGGCCAGCGTGACCAGCATCGAAATGCGGTCGTCTACGGTTTCGCCCATGCCGAGAATCCCGCCCGCGCAGACCTTGATGCCCGCATCGCGGACATTGGCCAGTGTTTCCAGCCGGTCTTCGAAAGTGCGGGTGGTGATGATCTCGGGATAGAAGCGTTCCGACGTGTCGATATTGTGGTTGTAATAATCAAGCCCGGCGTCGGAGAGGCGGACCGATTGTTCAGGCGTCAACATGCCAAGGGTCATGCAGGTTTCCATGCCCATTGCCTTGACGCCTTCGACCATGGCGACAAGCATGTCCATGTCGCGGTCCTTTGGACTGCGCCATGCCGTTCCCATGCAATAGCGTGTCGCGCCGCCTTCCTGCGCCTTGCGCGCTTCGGCAAGCACGCGCTCAACCTCCATCAGCTTCGAAGCCTTCAATCCGGTTGGATAATGCGCCGACTGGCTGCAATAGCCGCAATCCTCCGCGCAACCGCCCGTCTTGATCGAAAGCAGCCTGCTCATCTGAATGGCGTCGGGGTCAAAATGCTGCCGGTGAATTTCCTGCGCGCGGAAGATCAGCTGTATGAACGGTAAATTATAGATAATTTTAGCAAGATTGTGCGACTCGCACTGTTTCCCGCTTGAATCATTGTCCGGATTTTTGCGAATTATCTCATTAATCTCAATCATCTAGCCGAATATCCCTCTTTTAATAGATATGATTCCGAAATTATCTATATTTTATGAGGTCGTGACTGCGCAAGTCGCTAATGATTGTATCGTGGGGGAAGGTATTCCGTGGGAAGAAAAAAGCCGGTCGGCAGGAGGGCGCGCGCGGCTTGCACCGGCTACGGCCTGAAACGCGACGAAAGCAGCGAAGATCTGACGGAAGGTACAGGAATCAGCCAGCAGGCTGAAGCCGGAAAACCCCCGCGCATTGAAGCGCGGGGATCAAAGGGCATTACTTCACCCAAATAACGCGGCGCGTCTGCGGCTCCACGAGTGCCGGACGCTGATCGATATAGACGTAAGAATAATTCGGCTGGTCCGGGACGGCCACAAGCGGCACGTCCTCCGGGATCACCATGCCTTCCGTCACATCGCCTTCGATTGTGATCGGGTCGGTCGGATGGCTCTCGACGAAGGTCACGACATCATCCGGCACAACGGGCACGGGTGGTCCCGCATTGGGCGCTTCGTCATAATAGACGACCTGCCGGTTCTGCATCGAAACGATCACCGGTTCGCCATTAACATAGATATAGCCGAAGTCGGGATTGTCCGGGATGGGGCGCACGACAACGGCTTCCGGCACCACGTAGCCTTCAGCGATATCGTCCGGAATGACAACCGGATCCACCGGATGAGCGATGACATAATCACGTGCAGACTGGGGCACTTCGATGATGACAGCATCCTGCGCAACGGCCAGACCGGTTGTTGCAAGAAACGCCGCCGTTGTAAGAATAAGAGCCTTTTTCATTGCATAGTCTCACTTTCTGTCTTGCCCCGCAGCGGTGGATAAACCTGTACACGGGCAATCTGTTCCCTATGCGGCGTGCACAACATGCGACAGGCTGCAATATTCGGCCCCTCGCTGGTGGCCGGAACGTGCAAAAAAGCAAGCAAACAGGAAGCTAGGCGCGTGATGCTTCCTCGACGTTAAAGGTAGGTGAAATCGGGTTTCCGTTGCTACGGGCAAAAAATATTGGGCTTTGTTATAGTAATCGGGCGCAGTTCGGATTACTCACACTCATTCCCCTCAAGACAGACAGTCACCCGTTTCGGGCGGCTTAGAGTATGGCGTATGACCCCCAAGAGCCAAGGCTACTTCTTCACGATCCTCGCGGTGACCATTTTTGCGGCGCAGGACGGCATATCGAAATATCTTGGCACGCATTACTCGCCGATCTTCATCACGATGATCCGCTATTGGGTGTTCGCTATATTCGTCATTCTGCTGGCCATGCGGTCCGGCGGTATCGTCAAGGTCGCTTCCACGAAGCGTCCCTTTCTGCAGATCGTCCGCGGTGTGATACTGGCTGCGGAAATCGTCACCTTTATTTTCGGCCTCAGCCGGGCCGGAATGGCCATGGCACAGTCGGTCTTTCAGGGCGCGCCTTTGCTGGTCACCATGCTTTCCGTACCCTTTCTCGGCGAAAAGGTTGGCTGGCGTCGCTGGACCGCGATCATTATCGGCCTGTGCGGCGTGCTTTTGATCATCAATCCCGTCAATGCACATTTTGATGCAAACATCCTGTTTTCCGTCGCCGCGACCTTCATGTTTGCGATCTACGCCGTGGCGACGCGTGCAGTCAGCCGCGATGACGATGCTATGACCAGCTTCTTCTATACCGGGATCGGTGGTGTCGTGGTATTGACGGCAGTGGGTGTCTTCTATGTCGTCCCCATCGCGCCACATGACTGGTTCTGGATGGCGGCGCTCTGTGTTTGCGGCATTTCGAGCCATTATTGCCTTATCCGCGCTTATGACATTCTCGAAGCGGGCGACGTGCAGCCGCTGACCTATCTGCAACTGGTCATCGGCGCCTTTATCGCCACACTGGTGTTCCACGAAACTCTCACATGGAACGTGATCGCCGGTGCTTTCATTGTGGTTGGCGCTGGTCTGTTCTCCATGTTCCGGGAGCGGAGCCTGTCTCTTAAACGCACCACAAGCGCGACAACGCCGTGATCCATAGATGAATTCAAATTCCTACGCTTTCGACTGCGAAAAATAACGGGTTTTGTTGTATCAATCCGGTTATTTAGGGATTACTCAAACTCATTCCTTCAGGCAAATTTTCACCTGTTGCGGGCGGTTTTGAGTGTAGCGTATGTCCCCCCAGAGCCAAGGTTACTTATTCAAGATCGTCTCCGTGGCGATCTTTGCGGTGCAGAACGGCCTGTCGAAACATCTTGGCGCGGCTTATTCACCGATCTTCATCGCGATGGTCCGTTATTGGGTGTTCGCGGCGGTCGTCATTCTGCTGGCCATGCGGTCCGGAGGGATTGCCAAGGTGGCGTCTACGAAGCGTCCCTTTCTCCAGATTGCTCGTGGCGTCATACTGGCTGCGGGTGTTGTTACGGCCATTTTTGGTCTGAGCCGGGCCGGTTTAGCTATTGCTCAGACGATCTTTCAGAGTACGCCTTTGCTGGTCACCATGCTTGCCTCGCTATTTCTAGGCGAAAATGTCGGCTGGTCGCGTTGGATAGCGGTCATCTTTGGCTTATGCGGCGTGCTTTTGATCATCAATCCGGCCAATGCGCACTTCAACGCCAATGTTCTGTTCGCCGTGGCCTCGGCCTCGCTGTTGGCAATCTATGTCGTGGCAACGCGCGCGGTCAGCCGCGACGACGGCGCCATGACCAGCTTCTTCCACACCGGGATCGGCGGCGTCGTGGTGCTGACTGCGGTCGGCGTCTTTTTCATTGTGCCCATCGCGCCGCATGACTGGTTCTGTTTGGCAGCGCTCTGCATCTGCGGCATTGCCAGCCATTATTGCCTCATTCGCGCTTATCACACTGTTGAAGCCGGCGAATTGCAGCCGTTGACCTATTTCCAGCTGGTCATAACCGCTTTTATTGCAACGCTGGTGTTCCACGAAACACTGACATGGAACGTTATCGCTGGTGCTTTTATCGTCGTTGGCGCTGGCCTGTTCTCTATGTTCCGTGAGCGAAGCCTGTCGCTCAAGCGCACCGCAAGCGCGACGACGCCCTGATCCAAAAATGAATCCGAGGTCAAATTCTCTTGAGCGGCTTTGTTTCGCCGCGATCTGTGATATATGCCTCGACGGTCAGCAAGATTGTTTATTGCTCGCAGTTTCTTTTGAGCCGACCGTCATTTGCGGCATGGATATCTCCCAAAGGCGCGCACCACCTTTCCCGGATGAATAAGCCAGGCTCGTGAATTTCCGCCATCAATGTTTGACGGCGGTCGCCCGTTTATTGCCGCTGAGCTGGAATAGCCATGAGTATCAGCCTCGAGAGCCAGAGTTCAACCGCCGGAGCCACCGCTTCGGAGGGCAAGAGTAATTTTCGCATCATTGCACTGATCGTCGCCAGCGCCATGCTGATGGAACAGCTCGACGCGACCATTCTGGCCACGGCATTGCCGACCATGGCACGCGATTTCGATGTCGGCGCGCCTTCTATGAGCGTTGCCCTGACCTCCTATCTGCTCAGCCTTGCAATTTTCATCCCGGCCAGCGGCAAGATCGCCGACCGCTTCGGCACGCGCACAGTTTTCCGGTTCGCGATTGCAATCTTCATTCTGGGCTCCGTGCTCTGCGCGCAGGCGCCGAACTTGCCCTGTCTCGTGGCGGCCCGACTGCTGCAGGGCGCTGGTGGCGCGATGATGCTGCCGGTTGGGCGTCTGGTGCTGATCCGTTCTGTTGAGCGCAAGGATCTTATTGCTGCCATGTCCTGGATGCTGGTGCCAGCCCTGATGGGACCTATCCTTGGGCCACCGCTTGGCGGTTTGTTCGTGACATATCTGGACTGGCGCTGGATTTTCTACATCAATGTCCCCATCGGCATTCTCGGCATGGTTTTCGTGTCGCTCTACATCGGCGAATATAAAAGCGAAACGCGTGAACCGTTCGATTTCGTGGGTCTGATCCTCTCTGGGATCGCGCTCGGTGCCTTGCTGTTCAGTCTGGAAACGGCGAGCAATCCCGAGGGCGGAAATTTTGCGCTGAAACTTTTTGTCGTCGGTGTGGTCTTCGGTGTTGCCACCATCGTTCATTCCCGCCGTCATCCTGCGCCGATGCTCGACTTTTCGCTGATGCGGATTGAAAGCTTCGGGACATCGATGATTGCGGGGTCGATCACCCGCATCACGCAGGGCGCGCATCCTTTCCTGCTGCCGCTGATGCTTCAGATCGGTTTCGGCCTGTCGGCGGTGGCGGCGGGCAATATGGTGCTTGCGACTGCGCTCGGCGCGCTGGCAATGAAAGCCTTTGCACCGCGGATCATCCGGCGATTTGGTTTTCGGACATCGCTGGTGGTCAACGGCATCTTCTCCGCGTGCAGCTACGCGATCTGCGCCTTTTTTACCCCGGAATGGCCGCACTGGCTGATCTTCATCGTGCTTGCCATGTCGGGGTTTTCAATGTCGTTCCAGTTTACCGCCTATAACACGGTGGCCTACGACCGGGTGGATGCAAAGCGCATGAGTTCGGCCAACAGCTTCTATTCGACCTTCCAGCAGCTCATGCTTTCAGTCGGGGTTTGCGTGGCGGCGCTCGTTCTTCATGCATCCATGAATCTGCATGCCCGCGAAGTGCCCGTCATGTCCGATTTTTCGACAGCTTTTCTTGTCGTTACCGGCATTTCGCTGACGGCAACCTTCTGGAACCTGCGCTTTGCTAAGAATGCTGGCGAGCAGATGCGGGGCAAATAAGCGGTTATGGCAAAAGCCTCTTTGCGTAAATTTATAGGCAAGAGGATTTTTGTTGAGCGCTGAAACTCATTGAAAAGATTGAAGATAAAGCAGTTGTTACGCTCTGTTTATGCAGGAGTGGCTTGCGCGGAGAAGTAAAGAATTTCCACGTGGCGTGCGCGGGGCTTAAGAATTTGATCTTAACTTAAATAAGTAAGTATCGATTCTTTGCCATTCTGCCGCTAAACTCCCCGCCCAATATGGGCAAGAGCACATGTCGAACGCTGCAAAACGCGGATTTCAGGCAGACTGTGCGTGAAAATAAATGGTTGAGGCGCTGATCCGACATTGTCGGATCGACAAGCGTTTTAAGGGGGCAGAGCTAATCTTGGAGCTAGACCAGAACACGCTATTTTTCGCGGCGGGCTTATGTTTGCTTGCGGTGGCGCTGACGATTTTGAGCGTCTGGTATCAGAACCGGATGGACAAGTTCCTGCTCTGGGGCTGCCTGGGCATGATTTTGCTCGGCGCGGGTGCCGTGCTCAATTATTCGGGTCTTCTGGCTCTGGTTCCGTCACTGGTGATCGCTTTCAGCGTCATGACTGTGGGCTTCGTTCTGCTGTTTTTCGGGGCAAGGCAGATATCTGGCCGACCGGTGAACAAGAAGCATCTCGTCGCGTTTTCGGTCATAGCGATTACTGCAGTTCTGGTGCCGATTGTCTCTGGCTCTGCCGGTGTTGGCATCGCGCTGTTTAACTTTGTTTCGGCCTTCTTGCTGCTCATTACAGCAAGGGAATACGTATCGGTCTATGAGGAAGCGCCTGTTCCTGTGGTCGGGATGATGACGCTCTATCTGCTGACGGCCATATCGTTTTTACTATGCGGTTCCGTCATCGTTTTTGGGCGGCAATGGACGATGATCAGCCTGCCGAGCAATCTGGCTGAAGATTTCAACGCCATCATGGCGATCATCGGCATTACGGGGATTGGGGCACTGTCGCTGACCTTTACGCAGTCGCGGGTGGCCCGCCGCCATGCCAACGAAGCGCGCACGGACAGCTTGACAGGATTGCTCAATCGCCGGGCGCTTTACGACAGTCTGGCGGTCGACGTGATGCGCATCGGCGATTCCGTCGTTGTGTTCGATTTGGATGCCTTTAAGTCGATCAATGATAACCACGGTCATACAGTGGGAGATCGTGTATTGCTCGAATTTGCGGCCATCATTCGGTCCCATGCCGGGCAAGGGGCGCTGACTGCCCGCATAGGCGGCGAGGAATTCGTGCTTATTCTGCGACAGATTTCCAATGTGAATGTTCTCGCGCTCGCCGACAAAATACGCAAGGCTTTTGCTTCTGCCTCGTTCGACACGATGCAAGCTCCATTCAGCACCACCACCAGCGCGGGTATCGCCTTTCTCACGGCGGCAGATGCCGGGTTTGAGACGGTGTTCCGTCGCGCCGACGCGGCGCTTTATCGCGCCAAGGATTTGGGGCGCAACCGTATCTGTACGGAATTGCAGATCGTGGCCTGATTGTGCTCCCCACGCTTCATGAGATCATCAAGGATAGACGGCATGCTGGTAGATGGAAAATGGACTGAAGACTGGCAGCCAGTCCAGGCCAAGGATGAAAAAGGCGGCTTCGTGCGCCAGATTTCCGGCTTCCGCAGCTGGGTCACCCCGGACGGTAGCGCGGGACCGACCGGCGCGGCGGGTTTCAAGGCGGAAGCCGACCGCTACCATCTCTATGTCGCCTATATCTGCCCCTGGGCCTCGCGCACGCTGATCGCGCGCAAGCTGAAAGGGCTGGACAAGCTCATTTCGATCTCAGTCGTCGAGCCTGCTCTGACCGATCAAGGCTGGCGCTTTGGTGACTATCCCGGGTCCAACCGCGATAGTCTCAATGGTGCAACCTACATGCACGAACTTTATACGAAGGCCGATCCGCACTATACGGGACGCGCCACCGTGCCGGTGCTTTGGGACAAGCAGACGAAAACCATCGTCAACAATGAATCCGCCGACATCGTGCGGATGTTCAACACCGGTTTTGGCGATCTCGCCAATAACGATATCGACCTTTATCCAGAGCCATTGCGCGTCGACATCGATGCGCTGAACGAGCATATCTATCCAAGCCTGAACAATGGCGTTTATCGCGCAGGTTTCGCCACCACCCAGATTGCCTATGACGAAGCTTTCCGTGATGTTTTCCAGACGCTTGATGAGCTTGAGGCGAGGCTTTCGGGCAATGGGCCGTTCCTGTTCGGCGAACAGTTCACAGAAACCGATATTCGGCTCTTCGTTACTCTGGTTCGCTTCGATGCAGCCTATCATGGCCTGTTCAAGTGCAATCTGCGTCGGCTGATTGATTACGCGGCACTCAATGCCTGGCTGACGCGCATTCTGGATATTCCCGGCATTCGCGAAACGGTCAATATCGATCATATCAAGCGCGGCTATTATTCCATCAAGGCGCTGAATCCCACAGGTATCGTGCCGCTTGGCCCTGATTTGCCGGGACTGGACCCGGTTGATGTTTGAAAGCGGGCGGACCCGCTTCCCGTCCGTCACATGAACAGGAGATCGACCTGCGCCTCGAACATGGTGGCCGTGTCGATCTGGTTGTCCTGCCCGAGAAGGCCGTTATGGACGATGCCCATCCATACGGGCGCCGTAAGCAGATGCGGATAGGTTTTCAGGATCGTGTCTTTTAGCTCCCCGCGTTCGGCGGCGACGTCGATCAACCATCGTATCCGATCCAGAAAAGGCTCGTAGACTTCGGTGCGATAAACTTCCGTGAGATAAGGAAAGGCATGGCCTTCGGCGAGCACAAGCCGCGCGACGGTCGCACGCCCCTTGTCCTCAATGGTCCGCATCACCGGGATCATCGTTCGTTTGCAATAGTCGGACACGCGCTCATCCGCTCTGATTGGAAAATTTTCAATCTCACCGAGGGGGTTGGTCACGATATCACGGACGATGCCCGCGAAGAGATCTTCCTTGGTGTCGAAATAGCGATAGGCCGTCCCCTTGGCGAGGCTCGCACGCTCGGCGATGCCCGCCATGGTCGCATTCGCGTAGCCCTTGTCGAGAAACTCCCGCATTGCGGACCGGATGATCTGTTTACGGGTGCGCGCCGTCTTCTCCGGGCTGGGGCCACGCGTTCTGGGGGCTTTGGTTCCCGTGCGAGGCTGAGCCTTCTGCGCTTGAACGCGATTGGTCTTCGCATTGCTGACCATGGCTGTCATCCTCTCGTCATTGCGTAGTCATGTCAAAGCAGCTTGCGGAGCGGTTCTCCATTTGAATTGATGGTTGCTGCGATTGCTTCATAGATAAGTTGTTACGTATTACGCCACACAAGGCCATTGCACTTTCTTGCTGGAAATACTTTACGTGCGATATTGTGACTATTTGCAATTGAAAGAATTTCGGTAATCCGACAATTTCGTGGCGTTGTTTGATAGACTTCGGATTTTGTGGGAGGTTTCTGTAAAAACCATTATTTTATTAAATGGATATTCGCTTCGATCGAAGATTAAAGGATAATATCCGCTGTCGGGACCAAATGTAGAATATGGATTTACACCAGCGCGATGATGTAAAATTTTGGTTCGGCGGCTCTCTCTCAGAAGCTTGAATCGCAATCCGGAAAAAACCATTCAAATTTTTCAACAGGGCGTCAACGTTATGGAAAGCTGTCTTACTATAGCGGTTGAATTAATATATATGTTATGCTTTAATTTCAGTAAAAATAAACGGAAATTTTGTAACGCATATCAATTGTTTCATAATTGAACACAGGGGTGCGAAGTAATGAATCGCCGTGATGTTTTGAAACTATGCGGACAGTTGGCTTTTACCACAGTACTTCCGAGGGTTGCGATGGGAGCAACGGATCAAAATGATCCGTCCTATCTGCCTGCAACCGAATTATTGACGAAATTTCGACAAGGCATACTATCCCCAGTTGATGTGCTCGAGGCTCAAATCAGGCGGATCGAGAGTTTAAACGAAGAAATAAATTGCGTTACGTATAGGCATTTTGATGAGGCGCGCGCCGCCGCGCGGGAGTCGGAACAGCGTTATCGAGCTGGCAATCCTCGTTTTCTGGACGGGCTAACCGTTGCTGTCAAAGACGAATACGCGGTGAAGGGCTGGGTAACCACGATGGGATCTCTCCTGTTGAAAGACGCTCCGCCGGAAGTTGCTGATGGTCCGATTGCCGAACGACTGCGCGCGGCTGGTGCTATCTTTCACATTCAGACAACAGTTCCAGAATTTTACAGTTGGGGGACAACTGCAACACGCCTTTGGGGCGTGACGCGTAATCCGTGGAACTTGAAATACACGCCTGGAGGCTCGTCCGGAGGATCAGGTGCTGCTTTAGCTGCTGGCTTTACGACATTGGCTCTTGGTTCCGATATGGGAGGTTCGATCCGAATTCCATCTTCGCAGTGCGGCCTTTATGGGTTCAAACCGCCCTTTGGGCGGATACCGACCAGCGAGATTGCCTATGAAACCGACGGGCCAATGGCTCGAACATTTGGCGATCTCAATCTTTTTGCCCAGACGATGGTTGGGCCTCATCCCGATGTGCATTCGTCGCTGAACCCCCGCCTCGAATTCCCTGCAACCTATGACGCAGTCGCTGGCTGGAAAATAGCGATCGACTATGGAACAAGTCTGGCACCTATCGATCCTGCAGTAAGGGCTGCCATGGACAATGCAGTGAAGCATTTTAGAGAGCTCGGCGCTGAAGTCCAAACGATAGACATCGGCTTTCAGCCGAGTGACGTTGATGCTTTTTTTTCGGGCCTGTTCTCGACTGCTATGGGTGCAATGCTCACACCTGCGCTCGCCCAGCCCGATAAGTTGACCCCATACGTCAAGGCAGTCCTCAAGCGCGTAGAGGGTAAACTCGGTCCAGATGCTTTGGCGACCGCTGAGGAAGATTTGAATAAGTACCATAAGCGGGTACAGGAAAATGTTTTTGGTAAGGGTTACAAGGCGCTGCTTATGCCCACGTTAGCGACCCCATTCATTCCAGCCGAACACGGCTTGAATCCCGAAAAAGACACGGTAACAATTGGCGATAAACAGGTCCAGGGCTTGGGCTTTGTGTTTACTTGGCCCTGGAATTTGCTGAATCGATATCCGGTTGTTTCGGTGCCCGTAGGGCTGGGCCCCCAGAATATGCCGATCGGTATGCAGATAATAGCGAATACGTTTGACGATTTGAGCGCCTTCCAATTGGCCGCCGCCCATTCGTCTGCATCTTTGCTCTACTCCGGACAGAATTTCCCGCAAATGTAAGTGTAGGGCAGTCTGCCTTTCGTTGTCGCGGGCTCGCCTGCTCGACGGGTTTTTCGGCACTTTTGCCCGTGAGGCGTTAGAACTTGCGATAGATAAAGCTATCCGGGATGGGAGCCGCGGCGTTTTCCTGCGCTATTGCTGTTACCATATCGCGGAGCGGTGAGCGTACACAGACCGGATCGGTCGCGCTCGCATTACCGGCCAGCGCCATCGCCTGACAGCGACAGCCGCCAAAATCTATCGTCTTGCGCTCACAACTCCGGCAGAGGTCGGGCATCCAGTCATCCCCACGATAGGCATTGAATGCCTCGCCGTCATACCAGATATCGGCCAGCCCCTTGTCGCGAATATTGTCGAAGCGCAGCGAAGGAATTGTTTCTGCCGCATGGCAGGGCAGCACGCGCCCATCGGGCGTGACATTCAGGCCAACCCGGCCCCAACCGCCCATGCAGGCTTTCGGATAGGACGAATAATAATCAGCCGGAACATAGTCGATCACCAGCCAGCCTTCGAGACGCTTGCGCGCTTCAGCGACAGTCTGGTTGGCTTTGACGACTTGTTCGCGGGTCGGCAAAAGCGCTGCCTTGTTCTTCTCCGCCCAGCCGTGAAACTGCACGGTTGCAATTTCGATGCGGCGCGCGCCGAGTTTCAGGGCGAACTCGAGCATCGCATCAAGCTGGTCCATGTTCTGCTTGTGGCAGACGGCATTGACGGTAAGCGGGATGCCCGCCGTCGTGACCCAATTGGCCACGGCCATCTTGCGTTCGAACCCACCTTTATATCCGCCGATACGGTCTGCCGATGCTGCATCGGTTCCTTGTATGGAAAGTTGCACATGGTCGAGGCCTGCCTGTCCAAGCGCCTCTATACGCGTTTGCGTGAGGCCGACGCCCGAGGTGATCAGATTGGTGTAGAGCCCAAGCTCGACGGCAGCCTCGGTCAGATCGAGAAGGTCCCGCCGTGCCGCCGGTTCTCCACCCGACAGATGCAGGTGTAATACTCCCATTTTCGCGGCCTGCCGAAAGACCTCTATCCACTCTTCCGTGGAAAGTTCCTGTTTTGCGCCAATCAGTTCCAGCGGGTTGGAGCAATAAGGACAGGCAAGGGGGCAGCGATGCGTCAACTCGGCAAGCAGAGCCATTGGCGGCGGTGTCAGCCGCTTCAGCTTTGCTTCCTGAATTGCCAGATTCATGTCTGGACCTCGATCATGCGGCGGTTGGCGAGTTCCTGAACGAAGACCAGCACATCGCTGCCGACCTGTTCGCGTGGCGCATTGAATTCCAACGCGAAAGCATCGCAAATCGCATCGATGCTGCGTACACCGTCAAGCGCCTTCACGATCAGGATCGCCATGTCATCAAGCGCCATGGCGCGCTCGGGCGCTAGAAGCACGGTTTGTCCGCGCACGTCATCGACGCGCAGTCTCACGCCACGCGCAAGCGTAACGATATCGGCCGGTTTGATGGTGACGCTGCCTGGCTCGCTCATGCGGAAACCTTCTTTTCTGCCAGAGCCTTGTCCCAATCGGCATTCACGCCTTGTCTGCCGTCCCATGCGCCGGGTGGGATCATGCCGGGGGCCACATAGGCCGCATAAAGCGCATCAAGCTGCGCCCACAGCACATCGGTTTTGAAGGTCAGGGCAGCGGCGACGGCATCCTGCTTTTCCAGAGTGTCGGCGTGTTCCAGCACATAGGCAAGACCATATTCGACATCAACCGGCGCTTCATTGAGCCTTTGGCGGAAATAGGACAGCGCCTCCTCGTCGGCGAAGGCATAATGCTTCAGGAGGCCCGCAATGCGGTCCTTGTGGATTTTGGGTGCGAAGAGTTCAGTCAGGGAGGACGCAACTGCGTCCAGAAGCGGCTTGTCACGGACATAGTGCACATAAGCACCGACCGCAAAGCGTGTTCCCGCCAGAATGCCCTTGCCGGACGCCACATAGTCGGGATCAAGGCCGACGGCTTCGGCCAGCTTGAGCCAGCGCCGGATGCCGCCGCCTTCATGGGTGCCGCCGTCGTGGTCTTCGATCCGCGAACGCCAGGCGCGACGCATGTCCACATCCTCGCAGCGCGAAAGAAATGCTGCATCCTTCATGGGAATGCTGCTTTGATAGCAATAGCGATTGATAACCCAGGCGCGCACTTCCGTAATGGTGCATTCGCCGCCATGCAGCCGGATATGGAACGGATGCTTGTCGTGATAGCGCTCGTGACCGATGGCCAGAAGGCGGGCGTGGAATGCCTCCTTATCGGCAGTGTCTTTCATAGAGCGATCTCCTTGCCGTCAAAGGCGATTTCAAATCCGCTGTCTTCGACCAGCCTCCGTTCGGGACCGTTACGCCAGACCGGGTTTGTATTATTGATATGGACATATATTTTGCGATCCACAGCAACATCGGCGAGCGCTTTCAGGCTGCCATCGTCGCCGGACATTGAAATATGTCCCATGCGTTGGCCGGTCTTGATGCCGGTGCCCGATTGGATCATCTCGTCATCGCTGAAAAGCGTGCCGTCGAAATAGAGAATATCGGCGCCGCTGATCCGCGCCTTGAGGTCGTCGCGCACCACAGCGCAACCCGGAATGTAATAGATCCGGTGCCTGACCGTGATGAGTTCGACGCCCACTGTCTGCTCGCCCTCAAGCGCCGTGTCCGGGTTTTCGCCTTCCATGAAGAGCGGTACTTTTCCGGGCACGGAAAACAACCGCGCCTCGATGCCGGGAACCAGCATGAAGGGTTCATTCAGCGTCACGATTTCCTGTGTTACAAAAGCTGGATCAAGCGCGTTGAAAATCGGGTTCCCGGCGAGGATATCGCGAATAGCGGCAGTCATCACCAGCCGGAATGACTGCTTCTCCCGCAGCGTTAAAAGACCGGCCATGTGATCGATATCGCCATTTGTCAGGAGAACAGTCTTGATAGGACTGTCACGCAACGCTCGCGGATGCAGTGCGGCTGTGTTGATGAGCTGCTGGCGTATATCGGGTGATGCATTGAGCAGCGCCCAGCTGTCACCGTCCGATGAGACAGCCAGCGATGATTGGGTCTGCTGCGCAATTCCACCCGGAAGACCCAATCGCGCCAGACGGCAGTTTTCGCAGCCGCAATTCCATTGCGGGAGACCGCCGCCGGCGGCGGCCCCGATCACGATTGCGCGGAACTCCGTCATAAAACTGTTGACGCGTCTCGGGCGGCGTTTCAGAACAGGATCGGTTGGTCACCGTCTGCCGGTGCATAGCGATTGATTTCCATGCCGCAGCTAACTTCGATGAACTTCGGTGCATGCCAGGACAGAGAATTTGTCATGAGGCTTCTCCTTGGTTGGACGAATGATAACATTGTACCAACTATAAACTAGGAAGAGCCGCGTCGTTGGGTGGGCCAGCCCCGCCGCAATTTTTGCGAAATCATGCGAGGCTGCCCGGCTCGCCCTTCTTGTGCTTGATGGGCGCATTGCCGTGAATGAGTTCACGCCCGGCATAAAGGCCGCCGGTCACTTCGATTGTAAGGCGGTCGCCGTCACGACGGCGCACATCTTCCATGACACGCTGGCGTTCCTCGTCATCCACGTCGAGCAGTTCCAGCGCTTTTTCGCCAAGTGCGAGCGCCGATTCAAAGGTTTCCCGGATTTGATATTCCACACCGGCATGGATCAGTTCGATGGCATGTTCGCGATCGAACGAGCGCGCCAATACCGGAACGAGCGGAAACTCCGCCTTCACGAGTTCGGCGATCTTGAGGCTCGCCTCGCGGTCATCGACGCCGATGACGATCAGTCGCGCATCATGCGCACCTGCCGCATGCAGAATGTCTAGGCGGGAGCCGTCGCCGAAATAGACCTTGAAGCCGAAGTCGCGCGCATTGCGGATGGCGTCGGTGCTGGTTTCTATGATGGAAATCGAACAGCTGTTTCCAAGAAGCGGCTGGCTGACAATCTGTCCGAAACGTCCAAAGCCGATCAAGAGGACGCTGGCCGACAGATTGTCCGCCGTCTCCACATCTTCCATAGAAGGCGCGGGTTTTGGCATCAGCCGGTCATGCAGAATGATCATGATTGGGGTGAGCGCCATGGAGACGATGATCGTCGCCGTCAGGATGGCATTGGCCTCGGCATCGATGATGTTGACCGCAGTGGCGGCGGCATAAAGGACAAAGGCAAATTCGCCCCCCTGCGCCATCAGCACGGCACGCTCGACAGCTTCGCGGTTACTGGCGCGAAACAGGCGGGCGACGGCGTAAATTCCGATCATTTTCAAGAGCATATAGGCAATGACGGCCACAATGATGAGTTGCCAGCTTGCAGCGATCACCGCAAGGTCGAGCGACATGCCGACGCCGAGGAAGAACAGACCGAGAAGCACGCCGCGAAACGGCTCCACATCCGCTTCAAGCTGATGACGGAATGAGGATTCCGACAGCAGCACGCCAGCAAGAAATGCGCCCATCGCCATGGATAGTCCGCCAAGCTGCATGGCAAGTGCCGCACCCAATACGACGAAAAGTGCCGCCGCCGTCATGACTTCGCGTGCTTTGGCCTTGCCGAGAATGCGGAACAGGGGATCAAGCAGATAGCGACCTGCCAGTACCAGACCGGCGATGGACGCAAGCCCGATGGCGACGCCGGTCAGGCGGTCAGCGATTGTGGTTTCTTCGCCGCCCGGCGCCAGAAATACAACCAGCGCCAGAAGCGGCACGATGGCGAGGTCTTCAAGCAGCAGGATTGCGACGATGCGGCGTCCTTTCGGTAGGCCCAGGGCGCGGCGTTCCTCCAGCATTTGCATGACAATTGCGGTGGAGGTGAGCACAAAACCGGTGCCCGCGACAAAGCTTTGCGCGATAGGATAACCAAGCGCAAGGCCGACGACGGTGAGAAGGCCAATGCAAAGCGCAACCTGCGCCAAACCAAGGCCGAAGATTTCGCCGCGCATCGACCACAGACGCGAAGGCTGCATTTCCAGTCCGATGATGAACAGGAACATGACGACACCGAGTTCTGCAACATGCAGGATCGCCTGCGGATCAGAAAACAGTCCAATGCCGAACGGTCCGATGACCAGTCCGGCTGCGAGATAGCCGAGCACCGAGCCGAGGCCGAGCCGTTTGAACAAAGGCACTGCGATGACGGCTGCGCCCAAAAGCACGACGATGGGAACAAGATCGAAGCCGCCGTGATGCGCAGCCTCCGCGGCATGGGTTGCAGTTTCAGCGACGGCCATTGGCTATTTCCTTGCCAGTTGCCAGCATCAAGCGTGGCGAAAATGTGGGGAAGAGCAAAGATTACAAGAAGAATCGGATGTTTCGAAGCAAATGTACAGGTTGCCATGGAGATGAGCGAGTCTCGCCCTGTTACGCGCAAAAGCAAATATTGCTTCTCCAGGGTCTATTGAAATTGTTTTTTATGATATCCATGTAGTTTGAGCACGCTAGAGGAAGCGGGCAATGGGGAAGTCCGTCGCAAGGCGGCTTTGCGTCTATTTTGGGAGGACATATGCGTAGGTTTATTCTGGCCGTTACGTCGGTCGCTGCATTGGCGCTCGCTGGTTCGGCTTCGGCGGAAGATTACAAACTGCTTGCGCCTGCTGCGCCGGGCGGCGGTTGGGACCAGACGGCACGCACCATGCAGAGCGTGCTGCAAGACGAGAAGATTTCCAGCAGCGTACAGGTCATTAACGTGCCGGGTGCAGGCGGCACCATCGGTCTGGCGCAGTTCGTCAATCAGAACAAGGGCGATGCCAGCCAGCTGATCGTCGGCGGTTATGTGATGGTCGGCGCGATCCTGACCAACAAGTCGCCGGTGACGCTCGATCAGGTGACGCCGATTGCGCGCCTGACGGGCGAATATGAAGCGATCGTGGTTCCGGCTGCATCCGATATTCAGAATCTCGGCGATCTCGTCGCCAAGCTGAAGGCTGATCCGGGTTCTGTTTCCTGGGGGGGCGGGTCGGCCGGCGGCACCGATCACATCACGGCTGGCCTTTTCGCCAAGGCAGCGGGTGTCGATCCGACCAAGGTCAACTACATTGCGTTTTCGGGCGGCGGTGAAGCTCTCGCGGCAATTCTCGGCAATCAGGTGACGGTCGGCATTTCCGGTTACGGCGAGTTCGACTCGCAGATCAAGGCTGGCACACTGCGTATCATCGGCATTTCCAGCGATCATCGCGTGGATGGCATCGATGCGCCAACCTTCAAGGAAGGCGGCGTAGATGTGTCCATCCAGAACTGGCGTATGGTCGCAGCCGCTCCGGGCATCACTGCTGAACAGGAAGCCGCCATCAACGCGGATGTCGAGAAGCTGGTGAAATCTGAATCCTGGCAGAAGGCGCTGAAGGATAAGGGCTGGGCGGATACCTATCTCGCTGGTCCGGCCTTCAAGGAGCAGCTCGCCAAGGATGTGGCTGCGACCGAAACGATCCTCAAGGAAATCGGCCTCGTCAAATGACAGGATCTCAACAGCAGGAAGAGCGTCGCCCTGAAGGGGCGACGCCGGATTTTGCCGCTCTTGTCATCGCTTTCATTCTTGGTGCCGTCGCCGTCGCCATTGCGTGGTCTACGGCTTACGGCAATGATGTGACGAGCTATTCGCCAGTTGGCCCGAAGACCGTTCCTTATGTCGTTGCAGCCGGATTGTTCGGCCTTGCGATCTGGACGGTTATCGAAGCGCTTCGCGGTGATTTTCCCGAAAGAGAGCATCAGGAAATTGCCCCCATGGCGTGGATCATCGGCGGTCTGGCTATCCAGATGCTGACGATGAAGACTGCCGGGTTTTCGCTCGCCACCGGCTTGCTGTTCGCGGCAACGGCGCGCGGCTTTGGCTATCGCAAGTTCTGGATCAGCGTTCCGGCAGGCATCGTCTTTGCCTTCGTGATCTGGTTCATTTTCGCGCGTGGTCTTCAGCTGTCGCTGCCGTCCGGCTGGCTTGAACGTTTCGTCTAACGGGAAGAGCATATTATGGATACTGTAGTACTTCTCGCCAATGGACTGCTGGTAGCGCTGGAGCCATCGAACCTTCTCTACGCGCTGATTGGCGTGACGCTTGGCACGGCGGTCGGCGTTCTACCGGGCATCGGCCCGGCGCTGACGGTCGCGCTTCTGCTGCCCGTCACCTATAAGCTGGACCCGTCCGGCTCCCTCATCATGTTTGCCGGTATTTATTACGGCGGCATGTATGGCGGATCGACCACGTCCATTCTTCTCAATACGCCGGGTGAAAGCGCCTCCATTGTCACGGCGCTGGAAGGCAACAAAATGGCAAGGGCCGGGCGCGGCGGTCCAGCTTTGGCCACGGCTGCCATTGGCTCCTTCGTTGCGGGTCTCATCGCCACGCTGGCGCTTGCCTTCGTCGCGCCATGGGTGGTGAAATTTGCACTGTCCTTCGGCCCATCCGAATATTTCGCGCTGATGCTGCTTGCCTTCATGACCGTCTCGGCGGCTTTCGGCGATTCAACCCTTCGCGGTCTCACATCTTTGTTCATCGGGCTTGCGCTCGGCCTGATCGGTATCGATCAGTTGTCAGGACAGGCGCGGCTTGTCATGGGCACGCCGAACCTGCTCGACGGCATCAATGTCACGACGCTGGCGGTGGCCCTGTTCGCCATCGGTGAAACACTGGCGGTCGTGTCGAAGAAGCTTGGCCCCGACGATGAAGTCATCGCGGTCAAGGGTTCGGTCTGGATGACCAAGAACGACTGGAAACGCTCGTGGATGCCGTGGTTGCGCGGCACGGCCATCGGCTTCCCGATTGGCGCGATGCCCGCGGGCGGCGCGGATGTGTCGAGCTTCCTGTCCTATTCGGCGGAACGCCAGTTCTCCAAACACCCGGAAGAATTCGGCAAGGGCGCAATCGAAGGCGTGGCCGGGCCGGAGGCCGCCAACAATGCCTCCGCCGCCGGTACGCTTGTACCGCTTCTGACGCTCGGTCTGCCGACCACGGCGACAGCGGCGATCATGCTGGCCGGTTTCCAGCAGTTCGGCTTGCAGCCGGGGCCGCTTCTCTTCGTGACCAATGCCTCACTGGTCTGGGGACTGGTAGCAAGCTTGCTCGTTGCCAATCTGATGCTGCTCATCTTGAACCTGCCGCTGATCGGCCTGTGGGTGAAGATGCTCACCATCCCGCGCCATTGGCTTTATGCGGGCATTCTGGTCTTCGCGACGCTCGGCACGATTGGCGCCAATGCCTCAACATCGATGTTGTTCGGGCTGCCGGTTTCCTTCGAACTAGGCCTGCTTTTGGCATTCGGTCTTCTCGGATACGTGCTGCGACGCTTTTCCTATCCGATTGCGCCTGTGGTCGTTGGCCTGATCCTCGGGCCGATGGCGGAGAAGAGCCTTCGTCAGGCATTGCAGATCAGCCAGGGCAACCCGATGGCGCTTGTCCATTCGTGGGTGTCGGTCGTGCTGATCGCGCTTGCAATCGCGGCTGTCGTGGTGCCGATGATCATGCGACAGCGCGGCAAAGGTGCTCTGTTGGCGCAGATGGCAACCGACGAAGACTGATGAAAACAAAACAGCCCCGGTTTTGCCGGGGCTGTCCATAACGCGGATACTGATTACTCTTTACACGAATATTATCCGTGGATTTCGCGGAACTGCTTTGCATCGATGCCGAGCGTCTCAAGGTCTTTCGCAGCAGGTTGATGACCAACCCGCATTGCAGCAGAAGCGCGGACAGCGCTGCCAAATTGCGCGAATGCACGACCGAAACGATTGTTAAAACGGGCAAACATTTTCATCTCCATTACGGACAGTTTCTTCGTCCGTGATTGTTAGATGGCGATGGAAAGGCCGGTTTTGAATAGAATTCCTTGCATGTCTGCCATGCAGCAAGCGCATGTGGCAGCCATCGCGATCAGGCGATGGCTTTTTCCTGCCCGATATCGGCTTTCATGCGATTGCGGCCAATCGGCAGCATCATCGGCCGACCGGAAGTGGGATCATTGATGATACGGCTTTCGAGGCCAAAGACCTCTGTAACCATCTTTTCGGTTAGCACGTCTTGCGGCGCGCCGGCCATATGCAGACGACCGCCGTTCATCGCTACGAGAAAATCGGCATAGCGTGCAGCAAGGTTGAGATCGTGCAGCACCATGACGATGGTTGTGCCTCGTTCCCGATTTAGGTCTGTCAGAAGATCGAGAACCTCGACCTGATGGGCGATGTCGAGAAAGGTCGTCGGTTCGTCTAGGAGCAGAACTTCGGTCTGCTGCGCCAAGGCCATGGCGATCCAGACGCGCTGACGCTGGCCACCGGACAGTTCATCGACGGACCGTTCGGCAAGCGTTGCGGTTTGGGTCGCGTTCAGGGCTGCGGCGACAGCCTCATCATCTTCACGTGTCCAGCGCGCAAACATCTTCTGATGCGGGTTGCGACCGCGGCTGACAAGGTCGGCAACAGTAATGCCCTCTGGCGCGATCGGCGATTGCGGGAGCAGCCCCAGGGTTCGCGCCAACTCACGGGAGGGGATTTTGTGAATGGATTTTCCGTCGAGAAGCACCTGTCCCTTGCGCGGTGCAAGCAGTCTCGACATGGTACGCAGCAGGGTGGACTTGCCGCAAGCATTCGCGCCGACGATCACCGTGATCTTGCCGGACGGCACATCCAGATCGAGATCGTTCAGAATGAGCGTGTCGTCATATCCCGACGAAAGCTGGTTTATGGCGAGACTATGCGTGGTCATAGCGAACCTCCAGTCCGGTTGACGCGTATGATGAGGAAGATCAGGTAAGGCGCGCCGAGTGCGCCGGTGACGACGCCTACGGGATATCGGCTTGGTAGCAGGTATTGTCCGCTATAGTCGCCGACCAACACAAGCGCGGCTCCGATGAGTGCTGACGGGATTAGTAGCGAGCCGTTATTGCCGATGATGCGCGCAGCAATTGGCCCGGACAAAAAGGCTACGAAAGCAATGGGTCCTGTAACAGCCGTCGCGAAAGAAATCATACCAACGGCTGCGATGATGACGATGATGCGGGTTGTGGCGACGCGTGTGCCAAGTGCTGCGGCAGTATCGTCGCCCAATCGTAGCGCCTCCAGATCGCGGCTGCGGCTCAACAACAGGCCACCGAAAACGCAAAGAGCCAGAAGCAGCGGCAGTGTCTGGTCCAGACGGGCACCGTTGACGCTGCCCGTCAGCCAGCGCATCGCTTCCTGAAGGTTCCACGCTGGAGCGCTGGAGAGGATGTAGGCGATGAAGCTCTCCAGCATCGCCGAAACGCCGATGCCGACAAGGATCAGCCGAGTACCGGCAACACCGTTTCGAAACGACAGGCCATAGACCAGCAAGGCAACACCCAAGCCTGCGATCACAGCGAAGATGGAAACCGCCGGGCCGCTCATGGAAAGCACAACGATGGCAAAAACGGCAGCTGCACTTGCACCGGAACTGATCCCGATAATGTCGGGGCTCGCCAGCGGATTGCGCAGCATGATCTGAAAGGCAACGCCTCCCAGTCCGAAGCTCAATCCGGCCAGAACCGCAAGGACTGCACGTGGCAGGCGCAGCTGGCCGACCGTAAAGTTTGCACCCTGCACATGTTCGCCGAGCAATACGCGCACCACGTCGGATGGCGGCGTAAAGGACTGACCGAGCATCAGCGCCAGCGCGAAAAACGCGGCGAGCAGCACCAGCAATAAGGCGAGAATGGCGGCGCGCTTTCGGGCGCGCAAGCGACGGTTTTGCGCAATGATGGCTACGGTCGGCGATACCATGGTCACAGCTCCCGCACCCGTTGACGTCGCACGATCCAGATGAAGAACGGCGCACCGACAAAAGCCGTGACAATGCCGACATCAAGTTCCGCCGGGCGTGCGACAAGGCGACCAGCCACATCTGCGCCAACCAGCAGGCACGCGCCGATCAGGGCAGAAAAGGGCAGGAGCCAGCGGTGATCGACACCGACAAGCAGGCGGCAGAGATGCGGAACAATGAGGCCGACAAAGCCGATGGGACCGCAGATGGCGGTTGTCGCGCCGCACAGAAGGATTGCACCGAGCGCCGCCATGGCGCGCGCGACAGCAACATTTTCGCCAAGGCCAGCGGCAAGCTCGTCGCCGAGCGCCAGTGAATTGAGTTTACGCGCCGACAAAAGGCTGACGAGAAAGCCGACAGCGAGAAAAGGCAGGACATGGGAAATTCGGTCGAATGTTGCTCCGCCGACCCCGCCGATCTGCCAGGACCGTATACCACCTGCTATGTCGTTACGGGGGAGCACGACGGCAATTACCATCGACGAGAACGCGACGGATGTGGCAGCCCCGGCGAGCGCGAGTTTGAGCGGTGTCGCACCACCGCGACCGAGCGAGCCGATCGTATACACGAACGTGGCTGCACATCCCGCACCGAGAATGGCGGCCCAGATGAAGGCTTGCGATGATGCTATGTTAAACCATGCAACACCAATGACCACGGCAAGGGAAGCACCCATATTGACGCCCAGTATGCCCGGATCCGCGAGCGGATTGCGTGTCACACCTTGCATAACCGCTCCGGACAGTCCAAGCGCTGCGCCAGCCAGAAGGGCAAGAAAGGTACGCGGAATTCGAAGTGACACCGCCGCCTGACCGATTGTATCAACCTGACCGCCGAGCGCCGCAACTATGTCTGCCCAACTCACGTTGCGGGTGCCTAGCGAAACCGACAGGAAGCAAAGAAGGGCAAGGCAGGCGATGACGACCACCAGCCACATTGCTCTTGTGCGATGCGTTTTGCCGAATTGCGGTTTGTAAGGGGCGATCTGGCTGCTGTGGGCTGTCATTTCGTCTTGTCAGCCGCCTGCGCAAGCAAGCCGACATAATCCTTCAGTACCCAGGAGATCGAGAGCGGCGTGGGATTTGCCGCCGTGCCGAGCGGGTTCCTGCCGAGCATGACGATAGCGTTGTTGGCGACCACCGGCATTTTGGCCATCAGCGGATTGTTTTTCATGGCATTGTATAATTCTTCACTGCCATAGGTAACGACGATGTCGACATCATCGAATGCATCGATCTGTTCGGCGCTGACGGAGCCGGAAAACTGGCCGGGCTTGGATGCATCGACAACGCTCTTGGGAGATACCAGTCCGAGATCGTTGAAGAACCGCACCCGTGTATCGTTCGTCGTGTAGAAATTGATCGTGCTGAGGTCTGTCGCGTCGAGATGGGTGACGAACATCGCCGCTTTGCCTTTGAGATGCGGATAGGCAGTCACAGCATCGGCAATTTCACTGTCGATTTTCCTGATGAGCGCTTCACCCTCGGCAGCCATGCCCATGCCCGCGCTGTTCAGGCGGATCATGTCGCGCCAGTCCGTGGACCATGGCGCTTCCGGATAGGCCACGACGGGCGCGATCTGGCTCAGCGTATCGTAATCCGACTGGCTCAGGCCCGAATAGGAAGCGAGGATGACATCAGGCTTGGTTTCCGCCACGGCTTCGAAATCGATACCATCGCCCTCATCGAACAGGACAGGCTTTTCCGCGCCCAGTTCTTTCAGTCGTTTTTCAACCCATGGCAACATGCCATCGCCATTGTCATCGCCGAAATTCGCCGCCGCAAAGCCAACCGGCACCACGCCTAAAGCCAGGGGTACTTCATGGTTCGCCCATGCGACGGTCGCTATTCGCTTCGGCTTCTCGGGGATGGTGGTCGTGCCGAAAGCATGTTTGATCACAATGGGATAGGTCTGGCTTTCGTCGGCTGAAGCAGAACCGCCCGCCACCATTATCATGCAAAATATAACGAGAAGCGATGCGACGAACATCAGCGGTGAGCGAATGAACCGCAACATGGGCGCATTCTCCTTGCTTTCAGGTTCTTTAAAAGTGGCCTTTTACTCTCAGGTTAAATATACGCCGTCAAGTGCGACCCGGGAGGCTTGACCGAAGCGATATGAAATATCCGTGGCTTTTTACAAAAAAACCGGTTTTTACAATACTGGACAATGTTTATCAAGTTAATGCCCTTTTGACGCTGTCGGTCAAGTTGGCCGCCTTTTTTCGCATAACCGGATTCTGGAACGTGAGCATGAACATCGCAAAGACATTGGATAACAACAGGCAAACCAGAATCCGTTACCGCAACGCCGCTTTGTTGGGCTGTACGGCGCTGGCGCTCATCATGCCGGGCGTGGCTTCCGCTCAGGATGCGGCGAAGACGTCTGGTTCTACGACTGTTCTTCAGACCATTACCGTCGACGGCGCGGGCGGAAGCGATGACGATTCCAAGTCCATCGTTGCGCGCAAGACGACAATCGGCGGCAAAATTCCAGCCGAAATCCTCGATACGCCCGCATCGGTCTCCGTAATCACGGCGAAGGAGATTCAGGACCGCAATGCTCAAACTGTTGAGCAGGTGCTGCAATATACCTCAGGCGTCAACACCGACTTCTACGGCTCAGACGACCGCTTCGACTATTTCAAGATTCGTGGTTTCGACGCTTATACCTATCGTGACGGACTGGTCATTGGACGGCCTTTTGGCGGCATTCGCGAGGAACCATTCGCTTATGAGCGTGTGGAAGTTCTGAAAGGATCGAACTCGTCTGGCTTCGGCGTTTCCCAACCGGGCGGTGCCGTGAATTATGTCACCAAGCGCCCGAGAAGCGAGCGCTTCGGGGAAGCATATATCACTGGCGGCTCTTTCGAACATAAGGAAGTCGGCGTTGATTTTGGCGACAATATCACCCAGGACGACACGCTTTCCTACCGTTTCACCGGCAAATTTCAGGATGCCAACGCCGAATATGACTATTCGCGCAATGACGATAAATTCGTCATGGGCGGCCTGACCTGGCGCCCCGACGCGGCCACCAGTCTGACCGTGGTTTACGATCACCTGTACAGGAACGGTACACCCGGCGGCGGCGGCCATCCCATCGGCACGGATTTCAGCCGTAGCCGCTTTTTCGGCGAGCCGGACTATAATTTCCGCGGTACGAAGCGAAACGCGCTGAGTGCCATGTTCGATCATGACTTCGGCAATGGTTTGAGCTTCAGCTCCAATGCGCGTTACAGCAAAACGGACAGCGATTTCGGTTATGCCTATATTGGCGGTACACCCACTGATGGTTCGACCATTGCGGATCGCTATTTCTTCGGCAATGAAAGCTCCAGCGAACAATTCATCATCGACTCGCATTTTCTATATGAAGCGAATTTCGATAATGTCGAAAGCCGCACATTGGTGGGGCTAGAGTATAATAATTATAAGTCGAGCGATGCCACATCGTGGGGAGCGGCTCCCGGCATTGACTGGACAAACCCCGTTTACACAGGCGGGCCGCTATCAACCGCGCCTTATACGAGCACGCGAGACAAGCAGAAGACGACGGGGCTTTATCTACAGCAGGATCTGGTCTTCTACGATAAGCTGATCTTCTCCATGGGGCTGCGCAATGACTGGCTGGACCTCACCGAGGAAAACCGGCTGACAAGCGTGACTGATAAAGGCGATCATAGCGATTTTAGCAAGCGCTTCGGTCTGACCTATCGCATTACGGACGAAGTCGCGACCTATGTAAGCTACGCGGAATCCGTCGCACCGACTGAAGTCGGCGTCGAGCCCACAACCGGCAAGCAGTACGAAATTGGCGTCAAATATCAGCCGGATGCATTTCCGGCGCTGTTCAGCGCTGCGATCTACGACCTGACGAAGGAAAACTTCACCGTCTATGACAGCGTGACTTATCTGCCTTCCAGCGTCGAGAAAGTGCGGCATCGCGGTGTCGATCTTGAGGCCAAGGCGGAAGTTGCGCGTAACATCAATGTAATCGCCGCCTATAGCTATATCGACTCCAAGATCGAAGAACCGGGCGGCATTTACGACGGCAATCGCCTTGCAATGGTTCCAAAACACATGGCGTCCATCTGGGGCACCTATACGCTGGAAGGCGAAGGTGCGCGTGGCGACATGACCTTCGGCCTCGGCGCGCGCTACATCGGCTCATATTATCTGGGCAATGCGAATAACCCGACACCAAAAATAGGCATGGGCGAGTCCAGCGTCGTGGTCGATGCCTCGTTCAGCTACAACATCAAAGAAAACACCACGCTTCAGGTAAATGCGAGCAATCTGTTCGATGAGAAGCATGTCGCCAACGGCGGTTCCGGTGCGTATTTCTACAATCCGGGCCGTGAGATCACGGCAACGCTTCGTCAGACCTGGTGAGACCCGGCCTTATCGGCGCTGCTGCAAACGGCGCCAAGCAGCCGGGGTCTCGCCGACAATCTGTCGGAAAGCTTTGGTGAGATGTGCCTGATCGGTAAAGCCAAGTTGAGCAGCCACAGCTGCGACCGTCACATTGCCGCCGATCAGCAGGTCCTGCGCGAGATCAATGCGTTTGCCGAGCTGCCATTGCAAAGGGGTCTTTCCGGTCGTCTGCTTGAAGACGTTGGAAAACCAGCTTTCGGAGAGCCCTACAGTCGCGGCCATTTCAGCAACGCTGAGCCGTCCGTCGCCGCATGCATTGAAACGGGCATGAAGTTTGTTCATCTGGGCCTGGGTGAGACGGCCATAACTATGACCGCTATCGTCCGCAGAGATATCGAGCAGACTGGCCAGAATGCTGCCGACAAGGCTTTCCGCGAACAGGGCATGTTTGGTGGGGTTAGCCGTTTCATCCACCAGTAGTCTGGCCAGCGTTTCGACCGCTCCGATGTCCTGAATTTCCGCCGGACTTCGCAAGGCCGTCATTGCAGCGGAAGTGCCTACCGCCGGTGTCAGGAATTTGAGCAGCCGATCTTTATGAAAGTGCAGGTTCAGATGGGAGAAACGGTGCATCGAGACCGTTTTCGTCCAAAGCGGCAGACCTGCCGGTAGATAGATGGCACGCATCATCGGACGGTAATGCTGTTTGAGCGTGCTTTGCATATTGGATATGCTGATGTTCGACGACACATCGTTGAAGAAGATCATGATGCGCGGGTCGTCGGACAGGAAATAGCCTGTGGCGCCGGTCTGGCTTTCTGCTTCCCAAAACGCGCTGACCAGACCGTCGAACACACGCCATTTGACCGGAGCGACCACCCGAATGCCTTCTGCGTGCCAGGTCATGGAATGCCAGAAGCTCAATGTCGGAATCGTTCCTCTTAACCGCGATAAAGGTGCTTTTCCAAAGGGGCAGAAATGCTTTCGGGATATCCTGCCGTCAGGAAAAAGCCAGCACACCCCAATTTAATATGAGTATATTTATCATGTTTCAGCATCGTGGCAACTGAATAATCAAAGCCTGCCACGTTTGCGCTGATGACAATAGCTATGAGACGCTATTGCGGCGGGTTTTCTTCAACCAGAGCCGGGGTTGGGTCGGACGTGGCGACCGCGGGTGGTCCTTCGACGCCGCGCTGGCGTTCGCGGATGAATGTGAACATCCCCGAGATGACGATCAAAACGATACCGATCAGCATCGCCACATCGATATGGTCGTGGAAGACGAAATAGCCAAACAGGATCGCCCAAATCATCTGGCTATATTGCGGTGAGGCAATCGCACTGGCGGGCGCGTGATGTGCCGCCAGCATCAGCAGAATATTGGCGAGCGCTGCCAGTAGGCCATATCCTGCAAGATAGACCCATTGCATCGTATCCGGGGCCTGATAGGTTGGGAGCATCAGCGCTCCGCAAATCACGATGGGGCCGATAAGCCCGCTTGTATAGAGCGAAATGCGCTTTTCCTTTTTGCCCATCACACGGAAAATGATGATGCCGACCGCACCACCCATACCGGCGGCGAGGGCACCGAGATGGCCGATGGACAATTCACGGAAACCGGGGCGCAGGACCACCATAACACCCGCAAAGCCGATGGCGACCGCCAGCCAGCGCCGCCAGCCGACCTGCTCCTTGAGGAACACGACGGACAATATGGTGACGAATACGGGCAACAGGAAAATCAGTGCGAAGGCTTCCGCCATGGAAAGATGTGTAAAGGCGGTAACGCTGCCTACGGTTCCCATCGTTGTCGTGACCATGCGCAGAAGCCACATCTTCACATTGGTGGTTCGAAACATGTCGATCCAGCTCTCACCGGCTTTCTTGGTGAAGGGAACGGCAAGCAAACCAAGCACAGCACCGAAGAATGCGGTTTCGTAGGCAGATAGCGAGCCGTCAATAAACTTGACGCAGGCGTCGCTGATAGCGAATGCAGCATAGGAAGCAAACGCGAGGAAAATTCCGTAAAGCATGACTATGTCCGTAAAGACGGGTCCGAAACCGCCGAGGCCGAAAGAGAGAGGGGAGGAGGCTCTTTTCCGATCCTCTAATCGATTGGAGACACATTGGCAAAAGACATTTTAGTAAAACCATGGCTGGGCCAGTATAAATCGACAGGCGCGATTTCGACTTTTTCAAGGCTCAGAGCTCCCGCGAAAACGCATGCCTCATTTGCAATCATATCCGTGGTGGAAATTTAGACAAACGCCTATTTCATGCTCATCCAAACGAGGAGAGAGCAAATGAACATTCGTCAGAAATTCCAGCAATATGTATCCCGTCGCCGTGCAGTTCGTGAACTCGGTGCAATGGACGACCATCTTCTTGCCGACATCGGCGTTTCGCGTTCGCAGATCCAGAGCGCCGTCTTCGGTCGTTAAGTGCTTATGGAGAGTCTTTCGAAGGACCACCCATCGAGTATAACTGAAATAAAGTGATAAAGCGTCGGTCTCCAGTCCCGGCGCTTTTGCTTTTTCTGCATTTCTATTAAGTATTTTAGCGATTTCTTTCTTGATCAGCGCATTCCAGCTGACAACCTTTTTCTCCGATTCATTGAAGATTTGAACTTGCCAGCGCGCGAGATGGCTGTCACATGTCTGTCGCTTCCTTGTGGGATTAGTTCTATTTTTGCCGGTTTTTTCGAGATTCTTTTGCATTTGGGACAATTCTGATCCCGTTTTGAGACAAGTTCGAATTGTTTCTTACGCTGCCCCTCATATACTCAATCTCGTGGGGGCAGATGATGAAGAGCATTTCAAGGTTGAGATGTTCAGGCTTTGGGTGCTTCTTCATCGTCGCTCTCTTTTCAGAGCAATGACTATTCAAACGATTATTACAGCGGCTTAGCCGTAATATTGTGTGCAAACATCTATACTGAGACTGGCATCCTTGCGCATCGGGCGATCAGATTGCTAACTGATCGCCCGATGACACAAACGTTCGCAAGAGGATGGGGCTCGCAAGATGATAGATCTCTTATGGCGCGGTATCCTGATTGGGATTGGTGCGACGGTCGTGATGGATATCTGGGCGATCGTGCTGGCTGCCATACCGGGACAGTCGGCTCCAAACTGGGGGCGGGTTGGTCGCTGGTTCTGGCACTTACGCGAAGGCCAGATTTTTCATGACGACATCGGCAAGGCTACGCCCTATAAGCACGAAGTCGCGCTTGGTTGGATCGGCCATTATGGTGTCGGCATTCTTTATGGCGTGATTTTCGCTTTTTATGGCGGGGCTGAATGGTTCGCAGACCCTGTCTTTCTCCCCGTCTGGATCTTCGGCATATTAACGGTCGCCGCTGGTTGGTTTCTGTTGCAGCCGGGGCTTGGAATCGGTTGGGCAGCATCCCGTTTGCCGAATGCGCGTCATGTCCGTATTATGAACCTCGTCGCACATACGTTTTTTGCGCTCGGCATGTATGCGACTGCGCTTTTGCTGAAAAGCGTTTTCTAATCAACAGGTTGAAAACTGCGCCCGCCCGCCGAGGTGGGCGCTTTTTTTGAAGCACTTTCAAATATTTCCCCGCAAATGGGGAACTGGCGTTCGGGGACAAGTCAGTCCACACTTCATCAAGTCAATAAATAGGCATTCTCAAGGCAGAATTGTGTGCAGATCGTGTAGAGAACTGTGCATTGCCTGCAATGAGGTGTATGGGGAACCAGTCCGTCCGTGCACAATGCGGCGGCGTCTAACATTTCGGCAATCCCGATGGGTTGCTCCATTCTGTATTTCGTGGCGGCGCAGCAGATCTGTCCGTGGCGGAATTGGCGTGGGCACCCGAGAAACGGGCCTACTTGCCTCGGAGGAACGATGCTCGAAAAGCTGTTCAAGTTACAGGAACACGGCACCAACGCGCGGACGGAAATCATCGCCGGCGTGACGACCTTCCTGACGATGTCTTACATCATCTTCGTCAACCCGGATATCCTGTCCACCACGGGCATGGATAAAAGCGCTGTTTTTGTGGCGACCTGTCTCGCCGCTGCGCTCGGCTCGATCATCATGGCGCTTGTCGCCAACTGGCCGATCGGCATGGCGCCCGGCATGGGCCTCAACGCATTCTTCGCGTTCACAGTGGTTGGAGCCATGGGCTTCAGCTGGCAGCAGGCGCTCGGAGCTGTTTTCATTTCCGGCGTCATCTTCCTCCTTCTGACGGTAACGGGTATCCGCCGCTGGCTGGTGGAAGGCATTCCGCATTCGCTTCGAAGCGCTATTGCAGCCGGTATCGGTATGTTCCTGGCGCTCATCGGCCTTAAAACCGCAGGCGTTGTGGTCGGTAATGAAGCAACGCTCGTCGGCCTTGGCGATTTGACCAAAGCCGGTACGCTGCTTGCTATCGCGGGTTTCTTCATTATCGCGGTTCTGGATGCGCTCAAGGTTCGCGGTTCGATCCTGATCGGCATTCTGGTGATTACGATTGCGTCGATAGCGCTTGGCATCAGCCAGTTCAACGGCGTGTTCTCCGCCCCGCCAAGCCTTGCGCCGACCTTCCTGCAGCTCGACGTTATGGGCGCGCTCCATACCGGCATTCTGCACGTGATCCTGGTCTTCGTGCTGGTGGAAGTTTTCGACGCCACGGGAACGCTGATCGGCGTCGCCAAGCGTGGCGGCCTGATCGAACCGGGCAAGCCGAACCGTCTCGGTCGCGCGCTCTTTGCCGACAGCACGGCCATTCTCGGCGGCTCGCTTTTGGGCACCTCATCTACAACGGCTTATGTCGAAAGCGCCTCCGGCGTGCAGGCAGGCGGTCGCACCGGTCTTACGGCTCTGGTCGTCGCGCTGCTGTTTCTGGCTGCCCTGTTTATTTCGCCGCTTGCCGGTTCGGTCCCTGCTTACGCAACCGCACCAGCGCTGATCTATGTTGCCTGCCTCATGATGCGCGAACTGACCGAAATCGAATGGCACGACATTACGGAAGCAACGCCTGCTGCGCTTACCGCACTGGCTATTCCGCTGACCTATTCGATTGCCAATGGTCTTGCCTTCGGCTTCATCAGCTATGTCGTGCTCAAGGCCTTTACGGGCAAGGCGCGTGAGGTTCACCTTGCAACCTGGCTGGTCGCGGCCCTGTTCGTGATCCGCTTCGCGTTCTTCGCGGAATAGTCGTGGAACGCCGGGCGTTCGCGCCCGGCGTATTTCCGATAAGAGATGAGGAGAGAGCCTTTGCAGTCGAACGATCTGAAACTTCTGGAACGACTGATCGAAGTCCTTGAGAACAATATCATCCCGCTGACGGAAAAAGGCGTTGCCGCTGGCAACAAGATTTTCGGTGCAGCGCTGCTGCAAAAGTCCGATCTTTCACTCGTTCTGGCGGAAACCAACAATGAGACGGAAAACCCGCTTTGGCATGGTGAAGTACACACGCTGAAGCGCTTTTATGAAATGCCGGAAAAGGGCAGACCGAACACCAGGGATATGGTGTTCTTTTCAACCCATGAGCCATGCTCGATGTGCCTTTCGGCCATCACCTGGAGCGGCTTCGACAATTTCTATTATCTGTTCAGCCATGAAGATTCGCGCGATGCGTTTTCCATCCCGCACGATCTGAAAATTCTCAAGGAAGTCTTCACGTTGGAGCCGGGCGGTTATAATCGCGACAATGCCTTCTGGCATAGCCATTCCCTGCCCAAGCTGGTCGCAGCTCTGCCGGAGCCTGATCGTTCGCGGCTTGAAAAGCGTCTTGATGCCATTCGCGCCAAATACGACGCGATGTCCGGCGCATATCAGTCCCAGAAGGATGGTAACGCGATCCCGCTCAATTGAGCCACATTATTTTAACTGAAGCTTGACAGGTCGACGGGTTACGCGGCACATCGCTCGCGTTGCGTGATCCGTTTTGTTTTTGCGAAGATCTTTTGACTTCGCATGCCGATGCCAGCGTGTCGGCGAGCCTGTGAGGATATTGATGCTGCGTATAATTGTAATGGGCGTTTCGGGGTCCGGAAAGTCCACTGTCGGCGAGAAGATTGCTGCCGAATTGCAGTTGCCCTTTCTGGAAGGGGATTCGCTACACCCCAAGGCTAATGTCGATAAAATGTCGGCGGGCATTCCGCTTCAGGATGAAGATCGCTGGCCGTGGCTGGACAAGATCGGCGAACAGCTGGCCGCAGCAAATGATGGCATAGTCGTTTCCTGTTCGGCGCTGAAAGCAGTCTATCGGGATCGTTTGCGCGCCGCTGCCGGCGCGCCGGTTCTGATTATCTTCCTCGATGGAACGTTCGAAGTTCTTCATGAGCATATGGGGCATCGGACAGGCCATTTCATGCCGGTCGCCATGCTCGAAAGCCAGATCGCAACGCTGGAAAGCCCGTTGGGTGAGCCGCTTGTTTTTCGGGCCGATGTGGCCGATACCGTCGAGAAGATCGTGGCGGAAAGCCTCGCCTGGATATTCGCGCGCAGAAGCTTTAGCTGAGCGGCCAGAAGAACATCAGTGTCGGCACAGTCACGATGGCGATGATGATAGAAAGCGGCAGTCCAAGACGCGGGTAATCGCTGAATTTGTAACCGCCCGGTCCCATAACCAGTGTGTTGCACTGATGGCCGATGGGCGTGAGGAAATCGCACCCCGCGCCGATGGCGACCGCCATCAAAAAAGCTTCCGGCTTGAAACCAAGGCCAGCGGCAAAGCTGGTCGCAATGGGCGCCATGACCAGAACCGTGGCTGCATTGTTGAGAAACGGCGTTACCATCATCGCGGCCACCAGTATCAGCGCCAGCGCACCAGCGGGTGGTAGCTGGTGGCCTAGGGTGGCAAGCGCTTCCGCAATTAGATCCGTGCCGCCTGTGGTTCTCAGCGCGTCCGAAACCGGTATCAGTGCGGCCAGCATCACCAGAATTGGGCCGTCGATCTCGTCATAGACTTCGTTGAGTGGGATCACCTTGAACAGCAGCATCGCAACCGCAGCTGCGAAAAACGCCACGGCAACCGGCACGAGGCTGAAAGCGGTTGCGCCGATGGCGACAATCAGAATTGCCAGCGGTATCATGCTCTTGCGGACATTTCCAAGCATCAGCTTGCGCCGCGCCAAGGGCAAAAGTTCGAATTCGGGCAGGAAGGTGGATAGGCTGGCCTGTCTGCCTTGCAGTACCAGCACGTCACCAAAGCGTAGGCGCACTTCGCTCAATCGTTCCGTGATGCGTTCGCCCGGACGGCTGACGGCGAGAAGATTGACGTCATAGCGCGCATAAACCTCCAGCCGCTGCGCCGATAGATCGACAAGATGCGATTTCTTGCCAAAAACCGCCTCTACCACCTCGATATCAGTGGATCCGCTCGTGTCGTTCGGATCGCGATTTTCCGAGAGCGTGAGCTTTCCGGCGCTGACGACCGTATCCAGCGCTTTCGGGTCGCCTTCCAGCATGACGATATCGTCTTCGGCAAGGACCGTGTCGGGCAGGGGCGTAATGCGCCCTTCCTTGCGGATAATGGCTGTGACCATGGCTTCGCCTTCGGCGGGGCGAATAAGTTCTGATATCTGCTTGCCGACCAGCGGAGAGGATTTAGAAACGCGGGCTTCCGAAGCGTAGTTCTTGATCTTGATGGCTTCGTTAAGCGAAACATTTTCACGGGTGCGTTGCGGCACCAGCCAGTAGAAGCACACGAGATAGACAAGACCGACAGCCGCAAGCACAGCGCCGACCGGCGTGAAATCGAACATGGTAAAAGGCTCGCCGACCATCTCGCCACGAATGCGCGAAACGACGATGTTGGGCGAGGTGCCCACTTGCGTCATCAGCCCGCCGAGCAGCGCGCCGAAGGCCATCGGCATCAGAAATGTCGAGGGCGAGACATTGGAGCGGCGGGCAAACTGAAACGCGACAGGAATCATGATCGCCAGCGCGCCGACATTTTTCACGAAAGCCGAAAGGACCGTCACGATGGCGACCAACACGGCAAGCTGCAATCGAACGCTGTTCATTTCCGGCAAAAACCGCTGGACGGCGAGCTGCATCAGACCGGAACGCGCAACGCCCGCGCTAACGACAAGTGCGCTGCCCACAATGATGACGATGTCGTCACTGAAACCACTGAACGCCTGATCATAGGGGACGACACCGACCGCGACGGCGAGCAGAAGCGCGCAAAGCGCTACAACGTCATATCGAAACTTGCCCCAGATAAATGCCCCCATCATGAGTATGATCACAGTGAAGGACAGTATCTGTTGATGAGTCATTCAGCACGCATTCCAGAAATGAGAAAATTATTCCTGTTCTGTGTAACGCATAAAATTTCAAACGGAAATTGATTATTCAGGCAGTGCAAATATTGCGCGCTGCAGAAAACAGGTCGTCTTGCGCTCTGGTTGCAGAGCGCAAGACTGTTCCAATCAGTCACCGATACGGCGGCCATTCGCATCGAAAAGATGCACGTTCTGGGCCGAAGCGCCGACCTTCACGACTTCATCGATTGCGTGACCCGAGCGTCCGGCTACGCGGAAGACCAGCGGTTTTCCATCGGAAAGCGAACCATGGATAAAGCTTTCCGCGCCGACCAGCTCAATCGCGTCGATGCGCACATCGGCGTTGAAACCGTCTGCTGCCGGTTCCCCCGCTTCGATGATGCGCATGTCTTCCGGACGTACCCCGAGCGTGAAACTGCTCGACGGGACGCTAATGGCGCTGCCCGGCTGCCAGAGCGTGCTTACGCCGCTTTCCAGCAAGTTCATCGACGGCGAACCGATGAAGGTCGCAACGAAGGTCGAGGCAGGCTTCTCGTAAAGCTCAATGGGCGTGCCAACCTGCTCGATATTCCCGGCATTCAGCACCACGAGACGGTCAGCCATGGTCATGGCTTCCATCTGGTCATGGGTCACATAGACACTAGTCGTGCCGAGCGAGCGCTGCAGACGCTTGATCTCGACGCGCATCTGCACCCGCAACTTGGCATCGAGATTAGACAGCGGTTCATCGAACAGGAATGCCGCCGGTTCGCGCACAATGGCGCGGCCCATGGCGACACGCTGGCGCTGCCCGCCCGAAAGCTGGCGCGGCTTGCGGTCCAGAAACTGCTCGATCTCCAGCGCCTTGGCAGCCTTGGCGATCCGGTGTTCGATCTCGTCTTTCGGCGTTTTGCGGTTTCTCAAGCCATAGGCGAGGTTGTCGCGCACAGTCATATGCGGGTAGAGCGCATAGTTCTGGAACACCATGGCGATGTCGCGCTCAGCTGGTTCGACATCGTTGACCACTCGGTCGCCAATGGCAATCGTGCCGCCGGTGATGCCTTCCAGTCCTGCAATCATGCGCAGAAGCGTGGACTTGCCGCAGCCGGACGGGCCGACGAGAACGACAAATTCGCCATCCTGAATATCCAGTGAAACGCCTTTGATGACTTCAATATTGCCGCCATAGCTCTTGCGGACATTATCAAGAACGATCTTGCTCATTATTTTTCCGTTTCCACGAGACCTTTGACGAACCAGCGCTGCATCAGCACGACAACGAGGATCGGCGGGATGATGGCCAGAATTGCCGTTACCATGACATAGTTCCACGGGGTGGAAGCGTCGGCCCAATCGACCATGCGGCGCAGGCCGATGATGATGGTGTTCATTTTCGCGTCATTGGTCACGAGCAGCGGCCAGAGATACTGGGTCCATCCGTAAATGAAGAGAATGACGAAAAGCGCCGCGATATTCGTTTTCGACAGCGGCAGGAGAATATCGCGCATGAACCGGAACGGCCCTGCATTGTCGATACGAGCGGCTTCGACCAGTTCTCCTGGAATGGTGAGAAAGAACTGCCGGAACAGGAATGTCGCGGTCGCCGATGCCATCAGAGGCAGTGTCAGCCCTGCATATGTATCGATCATGCCGAGATCGACGATGACCTTGTAGGTCGGCAGGATGCGCACTTCGACCGGCAGCATCAGCGTCACAAAAATCATCCAGAAGAAGAACATGCGCAGCGGAAAGCGGAAGAAGACAATCGCAAAAGCCGACATGAACGAGATGATGATCTTGCCGATGGCAATCGCCATCGCGACGACGAACGAGTTCCACAGCAGCCTTTCAAGGCTGACGCCGACAACGCGCTCCACGCCGCCGAATATGGCGTCGTTATAGTTCTCGACAAGGTGATTGCCGGGCAGGAGAGAGATCGGCGGACGGATGATTTCCGAAGAACTCATCGTCGAGGCGACGAAGGTGTAATAAATCGGAAAGGCGACGATGATGATCCCGATGATCAGGATCAGATGGCCAATCAGATTGGAGATGGGGCGTTTTTCGATCATGACCGCCTCGCTTACGAATAATGTACGCGCTTCTCGACGAAGCGGAACTGGAAAGCAGTCAGGGCGATGACGATGGCCATCAGGATGACCGACTGGGCGGACGACGAGCCGAGGTTCAGATTGACGAAGCCGTCATTATAAACCTTGTAGACCAGCGTTTCCGTGGCCTTGGCAGGACCGCCCCCTGTGACGGCGTGGATGATGCCGAACGTGTCGAAAAAGGCATAAGTCGTGTTGACCACCAGCAGGAAGAAAGAGGTTGGGGCCAGCAGCGGAAACACGATGGTCCAGAAGCGCCGCGCTCCGCGCGCGCCGTCGATGGCTGCCGCTTCGATCAACGACTTAGGAATTGCCTGCAAGCCTGCGACAAAAAACAGGAAATTGTAGGAAATCTGTTTCCATGCAGCGGCGAAAACAACGAGGCCCATGGCCTGATTGCCGTCGAGAAGCGGATCCCAAGCAACGCCATTGCGACGCAATATATAGGCAAGCGTGCCCATAGCCGGGTTGAACATGAACAGCCACAGCATACCGGCGACGGCAGGCGCCACCGCATAGGGCCAGATCAGCAATGTACGATAAAGGGTCTTGCCGCGTATGACGCGGTCAGCCGCAGTCGCCAGCAACAAGGCGGCACCCATGGCAAGAAGTGCGGTCAGGACGTTGAAGACAATCGTGACCCTAAAGGAATGCAGATAGTTCGGGTCCGAGAGAACCGCGCTGAAATTTGCCAGTCCCACGAAGGTGGATTTCAGGCCGAACGCGTCTTCACGCATGAAGGACTGATAGATGGCCTGACTGGCCGGCCAGAAGAAGAACACCAGCGTCAGCGCGATCTGCGGCGCCAGCAGCAAATAGGGTAAGATCTTGTTGGGGAACGTGACTTTCTGCACGGGCGATTTCCTTGCAGGAAACAAAGCCGCCCGCTCAATCATGAGCAGGCGGCATTGCTTGATTTAAAACTTATTGCGCGGCTGCAATCGCTTCGTTGCCGCGTTTGACGGCGTTTTCAAGCGCGGTCTTCGCGTCCTGCTTGCCGCCAAGCATGGCTTCGAACTCCTCGTTCAGGATGTCACGCACCTGCGGCAGGTTGACGAGGCGTACGCCCTTGGAGTTCTCGGTCGGAGCCTTGCCCATCATCTGAAGGATCGGCGTTTCGCGGCCCGGATTCTTTTCATAGAAATCCGACTTCTTGGTTTCTTCATAAGCAGCCAGCGTTACCGGCAGATAGCCGGACTTCTCGTGCAGCTTGACCTGAATTTTGGTCTGCGACAGGAAGTTGAAGAACTGCGCAATGCCCTTGTACTGGTCGTCGCTGAGACCAGCGAAAACCCATAGCGCCGCACCGCCGGGGATGGTGTTCTGTGGCCCATGACCTTCATAATAAGGCAACTGGCCGATGCCGTAATTGATGCCGGATTTGACCACATCGCCGAGACCGCCGGATGATTCCGTCAGCATGGCGCATTCGCCCGAGGTGAAGAGCTGCTTTGCTTCCGACGTGCGTCCGCCGTAGCGGAATGCGCCATCCTTGGCGAGATCGGCAATCGACTGGAAATGCTGGATGTAAAGCGGTGAATTGATTTCCAGCTTCACATCGGTGCCGCCGAGACCGTTTTCGTTGGTGCCATAGGGCACATTGTTCCAGGCTGCGAAGTTTTCGGTCTGAATCCAGGTCAGCCAGGTCGAGGTGAAGCCGCACGGGGCAGCACCGCTCGTCTTGATCTTCTTGGCGGCTTCAAACACTTCCGGCCAGGTTTTTGGCGGGTTGTTTTCATCCAGGCCTGCCTTCTTGAAGGCATCCTTGTTGTAATAGAGGATCGGCGATGAGGAATTATACGGGAAGGACAGCATGGTGCCGTCCGGCTTGGAGTAATAAGCCACGATACCCGGCAGATATTGCGACTTGTCGAACTTGAAGCCACCCTTTTCCAGCACTTCGGCGGCTGGAACCACGGCGCCTTCTGCACCCATCATCACGCCGCTGCCAGCGTCGAAAACCTGAAGGATTGCCGGCGGCTGCTTGGAACGGAACGCAGCGATGCCGGCGTTCAACGTTTCAGGGTAGCTGCCCTTATAGACCGGAACGATCTTGTAATCGCTCTGGCTTTCATTGAACTCCTTGGTGAGTTCGTTGATCATTTCGTTATTGGCGCCGGTCATGCCGTGCCACCAGGACAATTCGGTCTGGGCAGATGCCTGCGAACCGATGCAAAGAGCAAGAACGCCTGTGAGCGCGGAAGTCGAGATCAGACGGGTAAGCATGTTTCCTCCTCATGCTGATTGGCTGCATTCTGGCGTGGCCGATCCCGGCGTATCCGGTTTGCGCAACCCTGTTTTTATCTAGCGCTTATATGAATGCAATTTTTCGTGAAGGATCAACCTTCGATTTTCCCAATGCCAGAGTAAACCCGAAAATAGTAGCTCTAAAAAAGAAAAAAATCGAAAGCCTCGCGAAAAATTGTGAAGGGCTGTGGATTATCTACAGGCTTGATGCCGATGATAGAAGGAGGGCGGAACAGTAGCGGAGACCACCGCGGCTGACTTGAGTGAAAAAAGAAAGGAGGCGTAGAAGGCCTCCTTTATACGGTGTTGGGGTTTACAGGACTGTTCGGGACTTATGCGCCCCATGTGCGTTCAAGCACATTGATCCAGTTTCCATGAGCCAGTTTGACGATGGATGCATCGTCATAACCATGGGCGCGGAAGGTCTCGATCACGCGCGGAAGGTCGGCGACGCTGTGCAGTCTGTTAGAGATCGTCGTGCCGTCGAAGTCCGAACCCAGTGCAAGATGGTCGATGCCGATGCGATTGACGATATAGTCAGCATGGCGCACCAGTTCGTTCAGATCGGTATTTGGGTCGCGCCTGCCATCTTCGCGCAGAAAGCCGACGCCGAAATTCAGGCCGACAAGGCCGCCAGTGTCGCGAATGGCGTCAAGCTGCCGGTCTGTGAGATTGCGGCTCTGCTGGCAAAGCGTATGGGCGTTGGAATGCGATGCCACCAGCGGCGCATCGGACAGCGCTGCGATATCCCAGAACCCTTTTTCATTCATATGGGAAAGATCGATCATGATCTTCAATTCATTGCAGGTGCGGATGAGCGCTTTGCCGTGATCAGTCAGGCCCGGTCCGATATCCGGCGACGAAGGAAAGCGGAACGGGATGCCATGGGCAAAAATATTGGGGCGGCTCCAGACCGGGCCGAGTGTTCGGAGGCCCGCCGCATGCAGCACATAAAGCGCGTCGAGGCTTTCATCGAAAGCTTCCACCCCTTCAATATGAAAGACAGAAGCAAAGATGCCCTTGGCGAAAGCATCGCGAATGTCCGCAGCCGTCCGGCAGATGCGAACCTGTCCTTCCGACTTGCGCGCGATATTTTGCAGGATAGCCGCCATGCCCAGCGTCGCCTTCATGGCGTCCGGCTGGCTCGGCGTCGGCAGATTGCCGTCACTATCCAGCGCATGGGAGGGGGACGGAACATAGACCGCGCATAGTCCGCCGCCGAGACCGCCCCTGCGGGCGCGGGGCAGGTCGATATGTCCAACATCTTCGCCTTCGAGGAAGCGCTTTTCAGGCGCGGGCTTGTTGGAAGACCACAGGCGCAGCAGAACGTCATTGTGCCCATCGAATACCGGAATCAATTGTTCTGTCGCCATGTTGGGAGTTTTCCTTCACGCTGATCATTCAGTTCAAGGGCGTAGTGGACCCGCAGACGGCAAATTGCAAACGAGTTTTCTGCAACATGTGTCTCACACCGTACAGTGTGGCGGTCTTGCGTGGACAAGAGAATCCCATTTATCTGCGGTCGGCCATTATCCCATGGAATGCTGCCGCAATGTTTCTTGAGACAGTGAACATTCGGCATCCGGGATCGTGGAACAGCTCGGCGGCGGGGGAATTGCGCATGCATGGAGCGTTGAAATGCAAGAGCTGTCTGACGGAGATTTTATGCCAATGCATGCGGACTGGAACGCTGGCTCACAGGCTGCGAAGGTCTATTCGAGAAGCTGGGCGAAGGATGAGCCCGGCGGTGTGATTATCGGTTTTGATCTGGACGGGGTCAAATTCGCTTATGCGGGCGGCCTGGAAAGTCTCGCAACGGGAGTTCCCTTTACGGCCAATACGGTCGTGCGCTACGCATCCATCACCAAGCATTTGTTCTGCGCCATGGTTCTCAGCCATAGCGATGTCATAAGCCTCGATGATCGCCTCGGTGATCATCTGCCGGAGCTGCAAAGTCCACTGGCCGATGTGACTGTGGGCCGCGCGCTCGACATGACTGGCGGTTTGCCCGATGCGCGCGAATGCCTGACATTGCTTGGTCTTTCCGTCTACACCCAGACCGAAGCGAACCAGCTTCTCGATTTTCTCGCTTCGCTGACGCGGCTCAATTTTGAAGCGGGTAGCGAAATCTCCTATTCCAACACCGGCTATCGGCTTGTTGAAGCCGCGCTGGAGCGCAAGGGTTTGCGCTTCCGCGATTTCATACAGTCAGAAATCTCGGCGCCGCTTGGCCTTTCCATCGACGCGCCTGACCTCTGGAACGATCCTATCAAGGGACTGGCGCCGGGTTACTGGCATTCGGACGATAGATGGCAATTGAGCGCTGCTGGCTTGCATCTTTCCGCTTCGGGCTGTCTAGTCGGCAGTGGCATGGCCTTGACCATCTGGGCGCAGGCGCTTCTGGAGGGCGAGGGCGCCTACAAGGGATTGCTCGCAAAACTGTCTGCGGAACGCACCCTCTCGAACGGACGCCCGACGGGCTATGGTCTCGGCCTGCGCTGGAATGGGATCGACGGCAAGGCATTTGTCGGACACGGCGGTTCGCATCCCGGGTACAAGAGCTATTTTCTGCTCGATCCGGTTGCGAAAAGCGGCATGGTTGTTGTGTCCAACCGCGAGGACGCCGACACTTATAAGATTGCGCGCGACTGTATGGTCGCCCTCTATAGCTTGCAGCTGCCCGATACCGATTGCACGATCCCCGACGGATTGTACATCGCCGAGACCGGGCCGCTATGGCTGGAAATGCGCAACGGTGTCGCCAATTGCCTTGATGCTCAGGAAACGCTCTACAGCGTTGGCGATGGCTGGTTCTCGTCGCTTTCCGCGTCGTCGCCGGTCAAGCTGCGCTGGACGGGCGAGGTGCTAGAAGGTGAAATCGGCTATGCTCCTTGCCGCCTGAAACCGGCATCGGTGACGCCTGCCGGAAGAGAACTGGATGGCCACTGGCAGGCATCGGCCTATGGTGCCAGTTTCGACATCAGGGACGGGCATGTGATATGGGGCATCGGTCCCACACGCCGCGCCATACCGCTGGAAGACATGGGCAATGGGCGCGCGCTCTTCACGCTGCAAGACGGCCCGTGGGCGCGACGCGTCTGTCTGCACCAGCTCGACGAAAATCGTCTCGAACTGGTTTTGAGCCGCAGCCGCATGATGGAATATCGCCGCTGACAACGCGGTATTGTTATCGCAGACGCGGCGGAAGGGCGACCTTACCGCCGCGTCTTGCATTATGATAACCTCTTTCAATTGATTCAGGTGCGAACGGAGTACGAGATGCTGGAACGGATGATCGATCAGGGCGTGGGCCGCGCGCCTGCCGATATCGTGCTGAAGGGTGGCCGCTTCCTCGATCTGGTAACCGGCGAACTCGTGGAAAGCGATATTGCGATCTGTGGCGATCGCATTGTCGGCACGTTCGGAACCTATCAAGGCAAGCAGGAAATCGACATTACGGGACGCATTGTTGTTCCGGGCTTTATCGATACGCATCTGCATATCGAATCCTCGCATATCACACCGCATGAATTCGATCGCTGCGTGTTGCCACAAGGCGTGACGACGGTGATCTGCGACCCGCATGAAATCGCCAATGTTCTGGGCGCGGAAGGTATCAAATACTTCCTCGACAGCGCGCTGGAAACCGTGATGGACATTCGCGTTCAGCTGTCGAGCTGCGTGCCCGCCACCCATATGGAAACGGCAGGTGCGGAACTGCTGATCGGCGATCTTCTACCCTTCGCGGATCATCCAAAGGTGATCGGTCTGGCCGAGTTCATGAATTTCCCCGGTGTTCTGGCCAAGGACCCCGAATGCATGGCCAAGCTCAACGCATTTCAGGGGCGACACATCGACGGTCATGCACCGCTGCTGCGCGGCAAGGATCTGAACGGCTACATTTCCGTCGGCATTCGCACCGAACACGAGGCGACAAGCGCCGAAGAAGCGCTCGAAAAGATGCGCAAGGGCATGCATGTTCTGGTCCGAGAAGGCTCTGTCTCCAAAGACCTCAAGGCGCTGATGCCGATCATCACCGAGCGTCATGCTCAGTTTCTGGCGCTTTGCACTGACGACCGCAATCCGCTCGATATCGCCGATCAGGGTCATCTGGATTATCTGATCCGCACCGCCATTGCCGGTGGCGTGTCGCCTTTGGCCATCTATCGCGCGGCCAGTGTTTCTGCAGCCCGCGCTTTCGGCCTGTTCGATCGCGGGCTGGTGGCACCGGGACAGCGCGCCGATCTCGTGATCGTGGATAGTCTGGAAGGTTGTCACGCCGAGATTGTCCTCTCGGCAGGGCGAGTGGTTTCGGAAGACCTGTTTGCCCAGCGCAAGACAATCGCCGAAGTGGGGCGCAACAGCGTTAAGGCGCAGCGCGTCAGTGCGGCCAATTTTCGTTCGCATTCCAACAGCGGCAAGACGCGCGCCATCGGCATCATTCCCGGCAAGATCATCACCGAAAGCCTCGAATTCGAACTGAAAGTCGGGCCGAAGGGCGTTGAACCCGATCTGGAACAGGATGTTGTAAAAATCGCGGTGGTCGAGCGTCATGGCAAGAATGGGAATATTGCTACCGGTTTTGTGCATGGTTTTGGGTTGAAAGCAGGAGCCATTGCGTCGACGGTCAGCCATGACAGCCACAATATCTGTGTCGTTGGCACATCGGACGAAGATATTGCTGTCGCCGCCAACCGGCTTAGCGAGATCGAAGGCGGTTTCGTGGTGGTTCGCGATGGCAAGGTGCTGGCCGAGCTGCCTTTGCCCATCGCCGGGCTGATGAGCGACCAGCCCTATGAGGTGGTGCGCGAGGAATTGCGCAAGCTGCGCCATGCAGCCGAAGAGCTGGGCTCGGTTCTCGAAGAACCGTTCTTGCAACTGGCCTTTGTCGCGCTGCCGGTGATTCCACACCTGAAAATCACGGATCGCGGTCTGGTGGACGTGGACAAGTTCGAATTTGTCGGCAACTGAGCGCAAGCTCAGTATTGCTAGCGGGCGGTGAATCTGTTGGAAAAAATCCCAGAAAAGCAAAAATCCCGGACAAAGCCGGGATTTTGATGGTGCCTTGCTGGAAACTGGAGCGGGCGAAGGGATTCGAACCCTCGACCCCAACCTTGGCAAGGTTGTGCTCTACCCCTGAGCTACACCCGCTCGCGCCAGTTTCGACCTGAAGCGCTTCCGAAGGAAGTCGTTTCCGTCAGGCAGGCGGTATATGGACTAAGGCTTTTCGGAATGCAACAGGGAAATTACAATAAAATGTCGTTTTCCGGAGATTGTCCAAAGTTCCATTCGGATGGTTACAGCTATCGAGCGCTTGGTCTATAAGCCTCTACGGAACAATTTGAATATCGAATAGAAATGGGTGGAATCATGGCTTTGTCGCCGAAGGAGCTTCTCGATCATCTGCAAAATCTCGGTATCGAGGTGACGACCGTTGAACACCCGCCTATGTTCACGGTTGCGGATTCTCAAGGCTTGCGTGGCGAAATTCCCGGCGGCCACACCAAAAACCTGTTCCTGAAGGACAAGAAGGACAATTTCTTCCTCGTGACAGTAGAAGAAGATGCCGTGGTGGATCTGAAGTCGATCCATCAGGTGATCGGTGCGGCAAGCCGCGTTTCGTTCGGCAAACCGGAGAAGCTGCTGGAATATCTGGGCGTCATTCCGGGATCGGTGACCGTCTTCGGCGCAATCAATGACCGTGATCACAATGTTCAGGTCATTATCGATGCAGATCTGATGAAATATGATGTCATCAATGGGCACCCGCTGACCAATGAGGCGACCACCTCGATCCAGCGTGAAGACCTAATCACCTTCCTGAAATCGACCGGTCACGAACCGCGTATCCTCGCAGTATCAGAAGGTGCGAAGGCACACGCAACGGTATAGACTACGCGTCTTGAAATCCGCCCGAACAGATACAAATTGATTGGCACGAACTGAAAGATCGACACCGGCTGTGATGCGGGGTGCATGAACGAGCCGGAAGATATGAGGAATATTCCATGACCAGCCAGAACAATCCTTACGCCAATACGGGCGGCCAGATGATGGCAAATGTTTCTTTCGGTTCGGCACCAGCGCCAGCAGGCGGCTCGGAACTGATCAAGGATACGACGACAGCGGCATTCCAGACCGACGTTCTGGCAGAATCGCGCCAGCAGCCGGTTCTGGTCGATTTCTGGGCCCCTTGGTGCGGACCCTGCAAGCAGCTCACGCCGGTCATCGAAAAGGCCGTCAAGGAAGCAGGCGGCGCGGTCAAGCTGGTCAAGATGAACATTGACGATCATCCGTCCATTCCGGGCCAGCTCGGCATTCAGTCCATTCCGGCGGTTATCGCTTTCGTCAACGGTCAGCCGGTCGACGGTTTCATGGGCGCATTGCCGGAATCGAAGGTGAAGGAATTCATCGCCAAGATCGGCGGCCCGAGCGATCAGGAAAACGCGATTGCAGAGGCGGTTACTGCCGCACAGGAACTGCTTGAGTCCGGCGATTACGTGCAGGCTGGCGACATTTTCAATTCCATCCTTCAGGCTGCACCCGACAATGTCGATGCGATTGTCGGTCTGGCATCCTGCGTTCTGGAATCAGGCGATGCGGAACAGGCGCGCGAAATTCTTGCCACCGTTCCTGCCGACAAGCAGAATGCCGCATCAGTGCGCGCGCTTGAAGCCAAGCTGGCGCTTGCCGATCAGGTCAAGCTGATTGGTGATCCGGTTGAACTGGAAAAGCGACTTCAGGCCGATCCGCAGGATTATCAGGCGCGTTTCGATCTGGCGCAGGTGCGCAACGCGCAGGGCCGTCGCGAGGATGCCGCCAATGAATTGCTGACCATCATGAAGGCTGATCGCAGCTGGAACGAAGACGGTGCACGCATGCAGCTGCTGCAATTCTTCGAAGCATGGGGCAACACGGATCCGGCGACGCTTTCGGCGCGCCGGAAACTGTCTTCGCTGTTGTTCTCGTAAGCGAGGGGCGGGAAATCTGAGTGTCGGGATGCTGCGCGCCTCCCTTGCGCTGAGCATCCCAAAGGAGGTTGCAATGCAAGTGGGTAATGCCCGCTATAGAACGGGTTCCGACATACCGGATCTGGTTCCGGTATTTCCGTTGAAAGGTGCACTGCTTTTGCCCGGCGGCCAATTGCCGCTGAATATATTCGAGCCGCGTTATCTGGCGATGATTGAAAGCGCTCTCGCCGGCAAGCGCATCATCGGCATGATCCAGCCACAGATCGATGAGGAAGACGACGACGAGATCATCAACGAATTGGATGAAAGCCTGCGTCCGCCGCTGAGCAGCGTCGGCTGCCTTGGCCGTATCACGACCTATGCGGAGACCGGTGATGGTCGATTGCTGATCACGCTTCAGGGCATTTGCCGTTTCCGCGTCAAGGAAGAGGTCAATTGCCGCCAACCCTATCGCCAATGCCGCATCATGCCGTTTTTGGCCGATCTGGAAGAGGCGCGCGATACCGCAGACATTGACCGCGAAGCGCTGCTTCGCGCCTTCCGCGACTATCTGGAAGCGCATAATCTTGAAGCCGACTGGGAAAGCATTTCGCGCGCCGGAAACGAAACGCTCGTCAATGCGCTATCGATCATGTCGCCCTTTGGCCCTGCGGAAAAACAGGCGCTGCTGGAAGCGCCCGACCTCAAGACGCGCGCCGCGACGCTGATCGCCATTACGGAAATGGTGCTGGCGAAAGTGAAAGACGATGATTACGGATCGCGCCTGCAATGATCCGGAGGATATGAGATGGTGAATGAAACGACCGATACCGGCAGCATCGATGTGCGCCTTCTTGAGCTGCTGGTCTGCCCGCTGACGAAGGGGCCGCTGGAATATGACGCGGAGCATAGCGAACTGATTTCGCGCAAGGCAAAGCTTGCCTATCCGGTGCGTGGCGGCATTCCGATCATGCTGCCATCCGAAGCGCGGACGCTCACGGACTGACCCCCACCGTTGGTTATTTAATTTCTGCACAAGCCTTGATCTTTTTCATAAGTTTCATGCCTGCTGATTGTTGCCTGCCAGGCAACAGGGCTCTATAACCCTCCCGGAACTTTGAAAAACAATTTCGGAAGACGCCTGGTTTTTCGTAATTGTGCATTGAAAAACAGAGGCTTGGCATTATGGCAACCAGAAAACTTCTTCTCCTGCCCGGCGATGGCATCGGTCCCGAGGCCATGGCGGAAGTCCGCAAGATCATCGCTTTCCTCAATTCGGACCTCAAGCTCGGCTTTGAAACCGAGGAAGGTCTGGTTGGCGGCTGCGCTTATGACGCGCATGGTCAGGCGATTTCGGATGCCGATATGGAGAAGGCGCTGGCCGCCGATGCCACGCTGTTCGGCGCTGTTGGCGGCCCGAAGTGGGATAGCGTGCCTTATGAAGTGCGCCCCGAAGCCGGTCTCCTGCGTCTGCGCAAGGACATGCAGCTTTATGCAAACTTGCGTCCGGCCATTTGCTACCCGGCGCTCGCACATTCCTCTTCGCTGAAGCCGGAAGTGATCGAAGGCCTCGATATTCTGATTCTGCGTGAATTGACCGGCGGCGTTTACTTCGGCGAGCCGAAGGAAATCATCGATCTCGGCAATGGCCAGAAGCGCGGCATCGATACGCAGGTCTACGACACCTACGAAATCGAACGCATCGCCGACGTGGCTTTCGAGCTGGCGCGCACGCGCCGCAACAAGGTCACCTCGATGGAAAAGCGCAATGTGATGAAGTCGGGCGTGCTCTGGAATCAGGTCGTCACCGCGCGTCACAAGGAAAAGCATTCCGACGTGGAACTGGAACACATGCTGGCCGATGCTGGCGGCATGCAGCTCGTCCGCTGGCCGAAGCAGTTCGACGTCATCGTGACCGATAACCTGTTCGGTGACATGCTGTCCGATGTCGCTGCCATGCTGACCGGTTCGCTCGGCATGCTGCCATCGGCTTCGCTCGGTGCGGTCGACGCCAAGACCGGAAAGCGCAAGGCGCTTTACGAGCCGGTTCACGGCTCTGCACCGGATATCGCTGGCAAAGGCATTGCAAACCCGATCGCCATGATCGCGTCGCTTGCCATGTGCCTGCGCTATTCGTTCAATCTGGTTGCCGAAGCTGACCGTCTGGAAGCTGCGATTGCTGGTGTTCTCGACGATGGCATCCGCACAGCGGACATCTGGTCGGAAGGCACGACCAAGGTCGGTACCACCGAAATGGGCGATGCGATCCTCGCCAAGTTCAAGGCGCTCTCGGCTTGATCACCCGCTGAAAAATTGCAAATTGGGAAAGCCCGCTGGATCGTCCCAGCGGGCTTTTCTTTTGGAAAATAGATGCCCGATTTGAGGCTGTAATTTCCGGATAGATGGATAAGAATGCGTGTCATGTTGTTCACGCTCCCAAACCAAGACAAACTTTACGACGCGCTGTTGGCCCGTGATGCCTCATATGAGGGCAGGGCCTATGTCGGTGTCGTCTCGACCGGCATTTTCTGCCGCCTGACGTGCCCTGCGCGGAAACCGCGCCGGGAAAACTGCCGCTTTTTCGCTACGGTAGCCGAATGCATGGCGGATGGCTTTCGCGCCTGCAAAAGATGCCATCCATTGCAGCCCGCAGCAGAAGCAGAGCCTTCCATCAAGAGATTGCTCGACGCTCTGGAAGCCGATCCCGAACGACGCTGGAGCGAAGACGATGTCGTGCGGATGGGGCTTGATCTCTCCACGGTGCGGCGCAGTTTCCGGCGACATTTCGGCATGACATTTCTGGAAATGGCGCGGCAGGAGCGTTTGCGCCATGGTTTTCAGGCATTGGCTGACGGAGGCCGGGTCATCGACGCGCAGATTGATGCGGGCTTTGAATCGCCGGAAGCGTTTCGCAGCGCCTTTGCCCGTATTCTAGGTCTTCCTCCCGGAAAACTGCGCGGTGACGGTCTGTTGCGCGCCGACTGGATCAAGTCGCCACTCGGAACGATGATCGCCATTTGCGATGCGAAGAACCTGCATCTGCTGGAATTTGCAGACCGCAAGGCGCTTTCGACAGAGTTGAAGAAACTTTATGCCACCTGCCGCGGCGATATCGGCATTGGTCGCTTCGGCACGCATGATCTGGTCGAGCGACAGCTGAACGCCTTCTTTGAGGGGCGGTCGCCGACTTTCGATTTGCCGATGGTGTTACATGGCAGCGCATTTACGCAGGCCGTGTGGCGTGGGCTCCAGACAATTGGGGCAGGGGAAACGCGCAGCTATAGCGAGCTTGCGCAGGCTATCGACAAGCCGCTCGCCGTCCGGGCTGTTGCGCGGGCCAATGGTGCCAACCAGATTGCCATTATCATCCCGTGTCATCGGGTGATCGGTGCCGACGGGTCGCTGACCGGCTACGGCGGCGGTCTCTGGCGCAAGCAGAAACTGATCGAAATCGAAGCGCAATATCGCTGAAATTCTGCGTGCAGACGCTAGAGCGGTTCCGGTTAAAACGGAATCGTGGAACCGCTCTATCTATTTGTTATTACGCATTATCCGACGCATCGAAGCGGGATTAGAAATCAGTCCAGTGGACTGATATCCCCGCGTAGGCGCTACGCACTTTTGCTGGAAATGCTCTAAAACGCCGCCCCTAAAGGGCGGCGTTTCGCATTGTCGTTGATACAGGATTAGTCGAGCTTGTGCAGATCGACGCCCTTGGTTTCCTTCACGAAGATCATGCCGATCACGAAGGTGATGGAGGCGATGACGATCGGATACCAGAGGCCATAGTAGATGTCGCCCTTGGCCGCGCTGAGTGCGAACACGCCAGCCGGAAGCAGACCGCCGAACCAGCCGTTGCCGATATGATAAGGCAGCGACATGCCGGTGTAACGAATGCGGGTCGGGAACATTTCAACCAGGATCGCAGCGATTGGGCCGTAAACCATCGTCACATAGATGACGAGGATGGTCAGGATCGCAATCGTCATGACCCAGTTCACCTTGGCAGGGTCGGCCACCATCTTGAATGCGCCTGCATTCGGAATGGTGTAGACAGCCTGATCGGTGCTGACGCCGAGACCTTCGGCCTCCGTCTGGGTCAAAAGCTTCTGCTTGACCAGATCGGCGGCAGAAACCATCGCTTTGTCGCCAGCGCGGACAGCATCGGCATTGAGCTGAAGTTCCGGATTGGCGGCAAGGAATCCATCAAGCTTGCTGTCCGGCACTTTCGCAGCATCGCGAACCAGCGGGAAGCCTGCCTTCTGAAGAGCGAGGTTCACGCCGTGGGCAAGTTCAGCCTGCTTGGCCGCTGCACCCGCTCCCGCCTGAACAGCGTCGAAGGATGTGATCGTTGCATCGCCGATGGTAACGGTTGCAGGCGTGCCAGCCGCAGCGGTCTGCACGACTTCATAAGGCACCGAACTTTTTGCGAGGAAGCTGGTCGCGACATCGCAGGAGCTGGTGAACTTGGACGTGCCCGTGGCGTTGAACTGGAAGTTACAGTCGCCAGGCGCTGCAGTAACAGTAGCCTTGATGGTCTGTTCGGCCTGAGCGAGTGCCGGATTAGCGGCATTGGTCAGGGCCTTGAACAGCGGGAAGTAGGTCACCGCAGCCAGAAGCAGGCCGGCCATGATGATTGGCTTGCGCCCGATCTTGTCCGACAGCCAGCCCCAGAAAACGAAGAAGCCGGTGCCGATCAGAAGGGCAATGGCCACCATGATATTGGCCGACTGGTTTTCCACCTTCAGAACGTTCTGCAGGAAGAACAGCGCATAGAACTGGCCGCAATACCACACCACGGCCTGACCGGCAGTGAGGCCGAACAGCGCGATAAGCGCGATCTTGGCATTTTTCCACTGACCGAAAGCTTCGGAAAGCGGCGCCTTTGAGGTCTTGCCTTCTTCCTTCATGCGCTTGAACGCAGGCGACTCGCTCATCTGCATGCGGATCCAGACGGAAATGCCGAGCAGAAGGATCGAGACGAGGAAAGGAATACGCCAGCCCCAGGCCGCAAACGCTTCCTTGCTCATGACCGTCTGGATGCCGAGGATCACCAGCAGCGACAGGAACAGGCCGAGCGTTGCAGTGGTCTGAATCCACGAGGTGAAGAAGCCGCGACGATTGTTCGGCGCGTGTTCTGCCACATATGTCGCTGCACCCCCATATTCGCCGCCGAGCGCGAGACCCTGCAGCATACGCAGCGCGATCAGGACAATTGGAGCCAGAATGCCGAGTGTGGACGAGCCGGGCAGAAGGCCGACCAGAAAGGTCGATGCGCCCATGATGACGATGGTGACGAGGAAGGTGTATTTGCGTCCGACGAGATCGCCCAGGCGACCAAAGACGAGCGCTCCGAACGGACGCACCAGAAAGCCTGCCGCAAAGGCCAGCAAGACGAAGATATTGCGCGTTGCTTCGGGATATTCGTTGAAAAACGCCGCGCCGATAAAGGAAGCGAGCGTTCCGTAAAGATAAAAGTCGTACCATTCAAAAACGGTACCAAGCGACGATGCAAAGATGACTTTGCGTTCTTCGCCCGTCATTTTCTGCGTGCCGACGTCGGCACTTGACGAGACTGCCATAAATCTGTCCTCCCAAACAGAGCCCCTGATGGGCAATACAAGACCGCGCTTCATTTGCCATACAAATGCAAGCCGGTCCGACGCGCCGACTTGTCTCCCAACAAGAGGGCGCTCTCCTCACGATTTTATGATGAACCTAAAAAGGAGATTCGGGCAGTAGTCTTTAGTATGAGACAAAAAGGACAGCTTGACGCCGGACGTGGTTACTTGCGACGCAAAAAAATTCAGGGCGGCGGCGGCGGAGAATTGACTCCATTCATAAAGCGCGTAAAAGCAATCCCGAACGAAGGAGAACTCGCGTGGATCGCGTTAACGTAGCGTCAGTTTCGTATGGGACTGCCGGCATTTTTGCCGGGGCAGCGCGCATGCCTTCGATTACCAAAAAACTCACGGCCATCACTAAAACGACCACGAAAACGGTCTGATCCCTTGGCCTGCTCGCCCTCTCCCCGGGTCTGGCCCGGGGACGGATAACCCGCGTGGCCTGCGGGGTTCCGGATCTGGAAGCGGAGAGGGACAGGAGACGAAAAATGGGTTTCAAGGTAGCAGTTGTCGGCGCCACCGGAAATGTCGGGCGCGAAATGCTCAATATTCTCGAAGAACGTGGTTTTCCAGCCGATGAAGTTGTGGCGCTTGCATCGCGCCGCAGCCAGGGCACGGAAGTATCCTACGGCGACAAGACGCTGAAAGTTCGCGCGCTCGACACTTACGATTTTTCCGATACGGACATTTGCCTGATGTCTGCCGGCGGCACGATTTCGAAGGAATGGTCGCCGAAGATCGGCAAGCAGGGCTGCGTCGTCATCGATAACTCGTCGGCATGGCGTTATGACATGGATGTGCCGCTGATCGTACCGGAAGTAAACCCGGATGCCATCGAGGGCTTCACCAAGAAGAACATCATTGCCAACCCGAACTGCTCGACCGCGCAGCTCGTTGTGGCTTTGAAGCCGCTGCATGACGCCGCCAAGATCAAGCGCGTCGTCGTTGCGACTTACCAGTCGGTTTCCGGCGCGGGCAAGGAAGGCATGGATGAACTGTTCGAACAGTCGCGGGCTGTTTTCGTGGCTGATCCCGTCACGGCGAAGAAGTTCACCAAGCGCATCGCGTTCAACGTGATCCCGCATATCGATGTCTTCATGGAAGACGGCTACACCAAGGAAGAATGGAAGATGGTGGCCGAAACCAAAAAGATGCTCGATCCGAAGATCAAGCTGACGGCGACCGCAGTGCGCGTTCCGGTCTTCATCGGTCATTCGGAAGCTGTGAATATCGAATTCGAAAACCCGCTTTCGCCGGAAGAAGCCCGCGAAATCCTGCGCGAAGCGCCGGGTTGCCAGGTTATCGACAAGCGCGAAGACGGCGGCTACATCACGCCATATGAATCCGCTGGCGAAGACGCGACCTATATCAGCCGTATCCGTGAAGACATCACGGTCGAAAACGGTCTGGCCATGTGGATCGTTTCTGACAATCTGCGCAAGGGTGCAGCGCTCAACACGATCCAGATTGCCGAACTGCTGGTCGCTCGCGGCCTGATCAAGCCGAAGGCACTGGCTGCCTGATAGAAATTGTCCTTTTAAGAAATGCGAAAGCGCCGGGAAACCGGCGCTTTCGCATTTTCTGTGTGGGTAGAATGCGGGCGAACACTCTGCCTTTTTGGACGCTGTGCTCACTCAGAGAACAACGATTGAATTTATATTCTTTGTAGTAATTTTCCATTATTTCAGAAACAACAGATCGTAATAAATATGGATGGCCTGCTGTATTTATTTATGTCAATATAGTTAAATTAAATATTTACGCGGCAGGTATTCATGCCCAATTATTTGTACGACTATCTACTGAGTCCCCACTTCAATGATGATTGCCTTTTCCTGAAAGGGTTGGACAGCAAGTCCATCACCTATCGTGAGTTTTTCAAACTGGCGAGTTCTCAGGCCCATGCGCTCACCCAGAAGGGTTTGAAGCCAGGAGACCGGCTTATTGTGCAGGCTGACAAAAGCTTTGAAGCGCTGGGGCTTTATGCTGCCTGCATCATGACGGGCATTGTGCTTGTCCCTCTGAACACGGCTTATACGCTTACCGAGCTGGTCTATTACATCGACGATGGAGACGTTCGCGGGATCGTTTGCAGTTCCGCGACGGCGTCTTCAATGCAGGATGCGATCCGAAAGCCCAATCTGGCGATCTTTACGCTCGATGCGGATGGGAGCGGCACTCTCATGGAAGAGGCGAGGCGGCAACCAAGACAGTTCTCGGTTGCGGATCGTATGCCCAATGACGTGGCTGCTATACTCTATACATCCGGCACGACCGGCCGTTCGAAAGGGGCAATGCTCACCCATGCCAATCTGCTGTCGAACGCGCAGGCATTGAAGCAGTTGTGGCACTTTACGAGCGACGATGTCTTGCTGCATGCTTTGCCTTTATCCCACATACATGGGCTGTTTATCGCCTGCAACGTCATGCTGCTGGCTGGCGGTGCGATGCTGTTCCTGCCGAAGTTCGATCTGGACCAGGTGTTCGAAATGCTGCCTGAAGCCACATCGATGATGGGCGTGCCAACGTTCTATGATCGTCTACTCAACGATGACCGGCTGACGCGTGATGCAGTTGCGGGCATGCGACTATTCATATCGGGTTCGGCGCCATTGCGTTCGGAGACGTTCGATGCGTTTGAAAAACGTACAGGTCACCGAATTCTCGAACGTTACGGTATGACCGAAACGAACATAACGGCATCCAATCCATACAATGGAGAGCGCCGTGCCGGAACCGTGGGTCTGCCGCTGCCGGGTGTGGAACTGATAATCACCGACCCCGAAACGGGCGAACCTTTGTCGAAGGGCGAGGCCGGAATGATCGAGGTGCGCGGTCCCGGTGTCTTCGCAGGTTATTGGCGGATGCCTGAGAAGACCGAAGCGGAGTTGCGGAAGAATGGCTTCTTCATCACGGGCGATATCGGAAAGCTGGATGCCAATGGTTACGTACATATTGTCGGCAGAGCCAAGGACTTGATTATCTCGGGCGGGCTAAACGTCTACCCAAAAGAAATAGAACTGCTTCTCGATGCGCAGCCCGGCGTTGTCGAAAGCGCCGTTGTGGGCGTTCCCCATTCGGATTTCGGCGAAGCCGTGCTTGGAATTATCGTTGCTCAGCCGGGCGTCGCTCCTGATCTGGAACTGATTGCCCAAACAGTTTCAGCGTCCCTTGCCAATTTCAAGAGGCCCAAGAAACTGGTGTTGCTGGAAGAACTGCCCAGAAACGCTATGGGCAAGGTCCAGAAATCCTTGCTTCGGGTGAGGTTCAAATCCACATTTTCGCAATGACCTCTACCGCCCCACGCTCTCGGCAAGATTGCCGCGAATGTCGAGCAGGCGAGAGCGCAATTCATTGAGTTCATCGACTGGCCGGTCGAGCGCACAGAAAATCTGATCCGGTACAGATTCCGCCGCTTCCCGTAACTTAAGGCCTTCGTCGGTGAGTGTAATGCGCACTTGCCGTTCGTCTTGTGGATCGCGGCGGCGCGTGATGCGGCCTGCCGTTTCAAGCCGTTTCAGGAGCGGTGTCAGTGTCCCTGAATCGAGATTGAGCTTTGCACCGATTTCGGAAACCGTCTGGTCGTCCTTTTCCCACAGCACCAGCATCGCCAGAAACTGCGGATAGGTCAGGTCCAGTTTGCTCAGAATCGGCTGGTATGCGCGCGTCAGCGCATTTGCGGTCGAATAGATCGCAAAGCAGAACATGTTTGATAGTTTGAGAAAAGAGTCCTGTGTCATGCACCAATTCCTTCGAGCGCCGTTCCCGTGCATAGCTTTCATACCATAAATTATACGCAATTGCATTGCGCATCATTTAATTGTGAAAAATGATTTTGCAAAATTAGATTGCGCGCAATTTAATATCCGATAGCTTGTCTTCGGAGACAAGTTATCACCGAAGGAGAAATCGAATGGCTATTCTCTATACCACTCAGTCCACAGCAACCGGCGGACGTACCGGCAACGCCAGAACCGCAGACGGCCGCTTGAGTGTCGTGCTCGACACGCCGAAGGAGCTTGGCGGTCAGGGCGGAGAGGGTACCAATCCCGAGCAACTTTTTGCGTCCGGCTATGCTGCATGCTTTCTTGGCGCATTGAAATTTGTTGCTTCAAAGGAAAAGGTCGCCATTGCTGCCGACAGCACGGTCACAGCAACTGTTGGCATCGGCCCGCGCGAAGACGGCACCGGTTTCGGTCTCGATGTTGCGCTTGAAGTGTCGCTTCCGGGTGTCGAAAAGGCAAAAGCGGAAGAGCTGGTGCAGGCCGCTCACATCGTTTGCCCATATTCGCATGCCACGCGCGGCAATATCGACGTCCGCCTGAGCGTTGCTTGACACCAAACAAAAAGGTGCCCGACAAGGGCGCCTTTTTCAATTGATATGCGCTGGGTACTATTCTGCCTGGGCTTCGATTGCTTCCATGTCGTCATCCGACAGGCCAAAGTGATGGCCAATCTCATGGATAAGCACATGGGTGATGATATCGCCCAGCGTCTCCTGATTTTCAGACCAGTAATCCAAAATAGCGCGACGATAGAGCGTGATGCGGTTCGGACCATCGCCGGTCTGCAGGCTGAAACGTTCGCCAATGCCGCGACCTTCAAAAAGTCCGAGCAGGTCGAACGGCGTATCCAGCCCCATATCTTCGATGATCTGGTCGTCGGGAAAATCGGCGATCTGTATGATGATATCGCCGCACAACGCACGAAACTCCTGCGGCAGATGCGCAAGAGCTTCAATCGCGATGGATTCAACTTCGTCCAGCGAGGGCGAGAAACGTCCCGCCCAGTCGCCGCTTTGATCTTCTCGGGCCATTCCAGCCAATCGTGTCCTATTCAATGGCTCAGGCCACCGGGCTTGGAGACCGCGTAAAATGTATTCTGTGTCATCAGGCCCAGGGACGCAGTTCGGCGCGCTTGGCTTCGAACGTGTCGATGCTCTTTGCCTTTTCCATGGTCAGGCCGATATCGTCCAGACCGTTGAGCAGGCAGTGGCGCTTGAAGTCGTCGAGGTCGAAGGAAATCGTGCCGCCGTCCGGGCCATGGATTTCCTTTGCTTCGAGATCGACAGTGAGGGTTGCATTAGCGCCGCGCGAAGCGTCGTCCATCAGCTTGTCGAGATCTTCCTGGCTGACCTTGATCGGCAGAATGCCGTTCTTGAAGCAGTTATTATAGAAGATGTCGGCGAAGGAGGTCGAAATCACGCAACGGATGCCAAAATCGAGCAGAGCCCAAGGAGCATGCTCGCGCGAGGAGCCGCAGCCGAAATTATCGCCAGCCACCAGAATCTGGGCGTTGCGATAGCCGGGCTTGTTCAGAACGAAATCAGCGTTTTCGGAACCGTCTTCATTGAAGCGCATTTCCGCAAACAAACCCTTGCTCAGGCCCGTGCGCTTGATCGTCTTCAGGTAATCCTTCGGAATGATCATATCCGTGTCGATGTTGACGATCGGCAGGGGAGCGGCGACGCCGGTGAGCTTGGTGAACTTATCCATGTCCTGAACCTGTCGGTTGGGTATTAGCTATAGTGCGAACTGGTTTACATCAGCATTGCCGAGAGTCAACGTTTTCAGGCCCAAACTGCCCAATAGGTCGCAACCTCCGGCGGATTTATCGAACCATCCAGACAGTTTTAAGGGGGTTCGGATGGTTCGACTATTGATTGATGCGCATAATCCTGTCGGAAAAGCGCGTCAACCTTTCTGAATCATGCGCTGCAAATGCCGCATCCGCAATTATTGGACGTTCAACACCACGCCGCCACTCTCGCTGCCGGTCAGGCGGCGGGATTTTCCGTCGCCGCCGACAACAATCGTAAAGCGTCTGCGTCGCATCGACAGGTTCGGGGAAACGGCGACATCGATCGCCGGGTCGAACTGCAATGTGATCCGCCACAGGTCGGGCTTGATGGTTTCCTCGACGCCGATGATACGCGCGTCGAAGGGCGTGGTGTGAAACATGCCGGAGGTGCGCTGGCCGACACGATAGGGTGCAGTGTCGTCCTGAGCGGCAACCGGCGCGGCATCCGCCTTGCTGCCGGTGGCGGCAAGTGTGTTCCAGTCGCGCGTGCCCGACTGGCGGGCCACGAGATCGAGCGCCTTGCCGTGGCTGATGGTGATACCTTCCTCGCTCAAAGCTTGCCGCAAGCGGCGAGCCTGATGCTTGAAGTCAATAGTGGTGTGCCCAGCGGTCATAGCTGTGGTCATTGTTTTCGCTCCTGATTGTGAGCGGCGTTTTCATGAACGGGTGCCCGCATTGCCGTTTCTGCCGTCACGGGACAGGAACGTTTACTACGAATGCTTTACCGTGGCTTGAAACCTGCGGGCGGCTGGCGCATTCAACCGAAGGCTGGAAAATAGGAGGGCAGGGCCCGGATTTCAAGCCCCTGCTTTGGAGGGGTGTTTAACCGGCGTCGGAGGCTTGCACCGTAGCGCGGTTCCGTGCACAAATCGGCTATGAAAACAATCGCTCGCCCCCGTCGCTCCGTTCTGTTTGTCCCCGCTGCCAATGCACGCGCGCTGGAGAAATCGCTGACGCTTGCCGCAGATTGCGTGATTTACGATCTGGAAGATTCCGTCGCACCAGAGGCAAAGCAATCGGCGCGCGAGGCATTGGCCGCGCATTTTGCCACGCATCCGAAAGCGGCCTTTGAGCGGATCATTCGCGTTAATTCCGGCGAGACACCATGGGGCGAGGATGATGTTGCGGCTGCCGCCGACATGGGTGCCGACGCCGTTCTTCTGCCAAAAGTGGAGCGCCCGCAGGACATTATCGATGCAGCCAACCGGCTTGACCGCAAGGATGCCGACCCAACTGTCGGCGTTTGGGCTATGATCGAAACCCCGCGCGGCATCCTGAATGCCGACGAGATTGCCATGCTCGGCCATCGCTCGGCAGTACGGCTCGCCTGTTTCGTGGTCGGCCCGAACGATATTGCGCGCGAAACCGGCGTTCGTCTGCAGCCCGGGCGGCCTTATCTGGTGCCGTGGCTGATGCAGATCATTCTCGCGGCGCGTGCTGGCGGTTTTACCGTTCTTGACGGCGTCTTTAACGATTTTCGCGATTCTGTCGGCTTCGAGGCTGAATGTCTGCAGGGGGCAGCGATGGGCTTTGATGGCAAGACGTTGATTCATCCGCACCAGATTGAAGCGGCCAACCGCGCCTTCTCGCCAACGGATGAGGAAGTGGCGCATGCGCGAGCCGTCGTGCAACTGTTTGCGCAGCCGGAAAATGCGGATAAGGGCGTTGTGTCGCTCGATGGCCAGATGATCGAACGCCTGCATCTGGAAATGGCCGAAAAACTGCTCGCGAAAGCATTTCCAGCAAAGGCCTGAAACGGTTTTGCGTTTGGAAATGCGTGATACCAAAGAACTCAAGCGGGTCTAAAAATTTAACAAAGGAAGACTGACCATGAAGCTCTATCGTTTCATCACCGGACCGGATGATTCCGCATTTTGTCATCGCGTTACGGCGGCGCTCAATAAGGGTTGGCAGCTCTATGGCTCGCCGACTTATGCTTTCAACGCGGCAACAGGCGTGATGCAGTGCGGCCAGCCGGTCGTGAAGGAAGTCGACGGCGTTGACTACACGCCGGATATCAAGCTCGGCGAATACTGATGGCTGTCCGCCGCATCGTTGCCAATATCGCCACGGATGACCCGGCTGCGGCCAAGCGGTTCTATGGCGAGGTTCTGGGCCTCGATGTGGTGATGGATCACGGCTGGATTGTTACCTATGCAGCCGACGCGCAGGCGCGCGTGCAAGTCGCGTTCGCGACCGAAGGCGGATCGGGGACCCCGGTGCCAGATCTCTCCATCGAGGTGGACGATGTGGACGCCACGCTAGAGCGTTGCGTTACAGCCGGGTTTGCCATCGCATATGGTCCAGCTGACGAGGAATGGGGCGTTCGCCGATTCTTTGTCCGCGATCCCTATGGACGGCTGGTCAATATTCTCAGTCATTAGTGATAAAAAAGGCCGGTTTCCCGGCCCTTTTCTTTAGTTCAATCCGCGCTTTTCAATCATCGCATCCGGCGTCGGCATCTTGCCGCGGAATGCCTTGTACAGATCTTCCGGGTCGCGGCTGCCGCCCGCAGCATAAATATGCTGCTTCAGCTTGGCAGCGAGTTCCGGGTTGAAAGCGTCGCCGGTTTCTTCAAAGGCCGAAAACGCATCCGCATCCAGCACTTCCGACCACATGTAGGAATAGTAACCGGCGGAGTAGCCGTCGCCGGAGAACACATGCGTGAAATGCGGCGTGCGGTGGCGCATGATGATCGCGTCAGGCATGGACAGCTTTTCGAGCGTCTTTGCCTCGAAGGAAAGCGGATCGGCGATCTTTTCGTTGCCGGTATGGAACGCCATGTCGACCAGAGCAGACGCGGTAAATTCGACCGTGTTGAACCCGGCATTGAACGAACGCGCCGCCAGAATCTTGTCGAGTAGCGCCTTGGGCATCGCTTCGCCGGTGCGGTAATGCACGGCATATTTTTCCAGAACGGCAGGCACGGTCAGCCAATGTTCATAAAGCTGCGACGGCAGTTCCACGAAGTCGCGCGATACGGCAGTGCCGGAAACGGCAGGCCACGTCACATCCGACAAAAGGCCGTGCAGCGCATGGCCAAACTCGTGGAACAGCGTACGGGCATCATCAAGCGATAGCAAAGCAGGCTCGCCGGCCTTGGGCTTGGCGAAATTCATCACATTGTAGATGATTGGCTTCTGGCCGCCGTCGAGCTTGTGGCTGGATTGCAGCGCGCTCATCCACGCGCCTGAACGTTTCGATGTTCGGGCAAAATAATCGCCGAGGAACAGGCCGCGTTCGCTGCCATCCGGATTGAAAACCTGAAACACGCGCACGTCGGGATGCCAGGCGGCAATGCCCTTCTTTTCTTCAAAGCGAATGCCGAAGAGGCGGGTGGCGACATCGAAACTCGCTTCGATGATCTTTTCCAGTTGCAGGTAAGGCTTCAGCTCGGCCTCATCGAAGGCAAAGCGTTCAGCGCGCAGCTTCTCTGCGTAGAAACGCCAGTCCCACGGCGCGACCTTGTGATTGCCACCATCGGCAGCAATCAGGCGTTCAAGTTCAGCCTGTTCTTCCGCAGCCTTGGCGCGCGCCTTGTCCCACACCGGTTCCAACAGGTCCATGACCGCCTTTGGCGTCTTGGCCATGGTGTCGTCCAGCTTGTAGGCTGCAAAATTGGCATAGCCGAGCAGATGGGCCTTGCGCTCGCGCAGCTCGACCATCTCGCGCACGATTTCGCCATTATCAGACTCATTGCCATTCTCGCCGCGCTTGGCCCAGGCGTTGAAGGCCTGCTCGCGCAAGGCGCGATTTTCCGAAAAGGTGAGGAAGGGTTCGACGATGGAACGCGACAGCGTAACCGCATGAGCATCTGGCTTGCCGCGTTCGCTCGCGGCGCTCTGCATGGCGTTTTTCAGAAAATCCGGCAGCCCGGCCAGATCAGCTTCATCGGTAATGAACAGCGCCCAGCTCGACTCGTCTTTCAGCACGTTCTGGCCGAAGCGTGCGCCGAGGCCGGCAAGCTTTTCGTTGATGCCAGCGAGTTCAGCCTTGCCTGCTTCATCGAGTTTCGCGCCGGACCGGACAAAACCCTTCCAGGTCTTTTCCAGCACGCGTTTGGTTTCCGTGTCGAGATCGAGCAGATCGCGATTGTCATAAAGCGCGTCGATACGGGCGAAGAGGGCAGGGTCCATCATGATGCGCGAATAATGACGCGACATTTTCGGCGCGATTTCCCGCTCCAGCGCTTGAATCGCGTCGTTGCTATGGGCGCCTGCCCGCATCCAGAAAATGGCTGACACATGGTCCAGCGCCTTTCCTGTCAGCTGCAAGGCTTTCAACGTGTTTTCGATGGTCGCTTCGCCGGTCGCGTTGGCGATGGCTTCCACTTCGGCGAGATCGGCGGCGAGCGCAACATCGAAAGCGGGCGCGAAATCGTCGTCCTCGAATGCGGTGAAATCCGGCAGGCCCAGCGGTCCGTTCCAGTCTGTGAGCGCGTGATTATAGGTGGGCTTGTCGGACATCATGTAACTCCGGATCAAATGAATTCGATCATCCAGACTTAGGATGTGAATGCCGGGTGAGCAAGGGTGTTCGACCGGCTTTTACGGCTCAGATGCCAGACGACTGCGTTGGACACCTTGCCCGCAAAAACCTCTTCAGATTGCCGCGTGGGGCTTGACTTTAGGGGCGACCAAGCGCACATCACGCTGGCTGTCCGAAATCTCTTTGCGGCAGCAATCTTCAACCGGAGTTTTATTCTCTTATGCCCAGCGACAGTCACAGTCGATTGTGTCAGCCGTCAAGGTAGCCGTGTACTGATCGCTTGAGGTCAGCTTGCACGATCTGCCTTTGACGGCGGATCGACGGAAAGGCAAGCTTAATGACCGACACCAACTTCTCTCCGGAAGTGCTCGATGTCGCCGACCTCCCGGCGGCTGCAATTGCTGCGCGTATCGCCGATATGCATACGGGCGATGCCGTTGAGCTATTGAACGAGCTCGAAGATGATGACGCAATCTCCGTCTTCGGACAGCTCACCCATGAAGATGCCATCCGCCTGCTCGACCAGCCGGAGCTGCATCGTACTGCCGAAATCGTAGCGGCGCTTGCGCCGGGGCTTGCGAGCCTCCTTCTGGACGGCATGTCAGCCGACCGCTCGACGGACGTGTTTCAGGAACTCGACGAGAGCGACCGTGCGCGTCTGTTCCCTATTCTGGCCCCGGAAACCAAGGCCAATCTGAAAAAACTCATGGGCTACCCGCCGAATACGGCAGGTTCCCTCATGACGACCGAATTCATCGCCGTTCCATCGAACTGGAATGTGGCCGAGACACTCGATCACATTCGCAAGGTCGAACGCACACGCGAAACCGTCTATGCGATCTATGTGGTCGATCCGAAGACACGCGCTCTGGAAGGCGTGGTCAGCCTTCGCCGCCTGATTATCCGTCAGCCGGAAGAGCCAATTCTGTCGATTGTCCGCGATGAAGAGCCGATCACCATTTCGCCGCTCACCAGCCGCGAAGATGTCGCGCGTCTGTTCCGCAAGCACGACCTTCTGGCCGTGCCTGTCGTGGATGAAAGCCGCCATATCATCGGCATTGTGACGGTGGACGACGTGCTTGACGCTATTACCGAAGACGCCAGCGAAGACGCCTATCGTTTCGGTGGTATGGAGGCGCTGGACAAGCCCTATATGCGCATCGGCTTTGGTGAAATGCTGAAAAAACGCGCTGGCTGGCTGGGCGTTCTGTTTCTGGGCGAGATGCTGACGGCAAGCGCCATGCAGCATTTCGAAATGGAACTGGAAAAAGCGCTCGTTCTGACGCTGTTCATTCCGCTCATCATGTCGTCGGGCGGCAATTCCGGTTCGCAGGCAACGTCGCTGATCATCCGTGCGCTCGCTTTGCAGGAAGTGAAACTCAAGGACTGGTGGCGTGTCGCGCTCCGCGAACTGCCCACAGGTCTTGCGCTTGGCAGTTTCCTCGGCCTGATCGGCATTGTCCGCATTGCCGTGTGGCAGATGATCGGCATCTATGACTACGGCGAGCACTGGATGCTGGTCGCTCTAACCGTCGGCATGGCGCTCGTCTGTATCGTGATGTTCGGTTCGCTGACCGGCTCCATGCTGCCCTTTGTGCTGAAACGGCTGGGCTTTGATCCTGCCAGTGCATCTGCGCCATTCGTGGCGACATTGGTCGATGTGACCGGTCTGGTCATTTATTTCAGCGTCGCCATTGTCATTCTTTCCGGCACTTTGTTGTAACGCCCAGCGCCAACATGGTGCTGATACTGACAAAAAACTGACAGAATGACGGTGTAAAAACGCCGCTAAACAACGGTTTTTCGCGAGAAATAAGGGGCAGTGTCGCGCTGCCCCTTTCTAAAACGCAAAAAAACCTGTAAGAGCGCCGCATTGATTTTCCGCGCGGGTCTGTTGGCGCGGCTCCCAACTCATATAGAAGTGATCTCCATATGGAATTGCGTAATATCGCTATTATCGCACACGTCGATCATGGCAAAACCACACTGGTCGATGAACTCCTGAAGCAGTCCGGCTCGTTCCGCGACAACCAGCGCGTTGCAGAACGCATGATGGACTCCAACGACATCGAAAAGGAACGCGGGATCACCATTCTCGCCAAAGCGACCTCGGTTGTCTGGAAGAATACCCGTATCAACATCGTCGACACGCCCGGCCACGCCGACTTCGGCGGTGAAGTTGAACGTATCCTCTCGATGGTGGACGGCGCTATCGTTCTTGTCGACGCCGCTGAAGGCCCGATGCCGCAGACGAAGTTCGTCGTTGGCAAGGCGCTGAAGGTTGGTCTGCGTCCGATCGTTGCGATCAACAAGATCGACCGCCCTGATGGCCGTCATGAAGAAGTCATCAACGAAGTCTTCGACCTTTTCGCCAATCTCGACGCGACCGACGAACAGCTCGACTTCCCGATCCTGTACGGCTCTGGCCGCAACGGCTGGATGGCACTGAACCCGGAAGGCCCGCAGGACGAAGGTCTGGCTCCGCTGTTCGACCTCGTGCTCAAGCACGTTCCGGCGCCCAAGGTTGCCGAAGGCCCGTTCCGCATGATCGGTACGATCCTCGAAGCCGATCCGTTCCTTGGTCGTATCATCACCGGTCGTATTCATTCCGGCTCGATCAAGTCGAACCAGGCCGTCAAGGTTCTGGGTCAGGACGGTTCGCTGCTCGAAACCGGCCGTATCTCGAAGATCCTCGCATTCCGTGGCATTGAGCGTCAGGCCATCGACGAAGCACAGGCAGGCGACATCGTTGCTATTGCCGGTCTTTCCAAGGGCACGGTTGCTGACACGTTCTGCGATCCTTCGGTCAGCGAGCCTCTCGCTGCTCAACCAATCGATCCGCCGACCGTGACCATGTCCTTCATCGTCAACGACAGCCCTTATGCTGGCACGGAAGGCGACAAGGTGACGAGCCGCGTTATTCGTGACCGTCTGCTCAAGGAAGCAGAAGGCAATGTTGCGCTCAAGATCGAAGAATCGAACGAAAAAGATTCGTTCTTCGTTTCCGGTCGTGGTGAATTGCAGCTTGCAGTTCTGATCGAAAACATGCGCCGCGAAGGTTTCGAACTTGGCGTTTCGCGCCCGCGCGTCGTCATGAAAGACGGCGAAAACGGCGAGAAGCTTGAGCCGATCGAAGAAGTCGTCATCGACGTGGATGAGGAATATTCGGGCACCGTTGTTCAGAAGATGTCTGAACGCAAGGCCGAAATGGTCGAGCTGCGTCCTTCCGGCGGCAACCGCGTGCGCATGGTGTTCTACGCGCCGACGCGCGGCCTGATCGGCTATCAGTCGGAACTTCTGACCGATACGCGCGGCACGGCGATCATGAACCGCCTGTTCCACGATTATCAGCCATACAAGGGCGAAATCTCTGGCCGTAACAACGGCGTTCTGATTTCCAACGATCAGGGCGAAGCAGTTGCCTACGCATTGTTCAACCTGGAAGATCGCGGCCCGATGATTATCGACGCTGGCGTCAAGGTCTATCAGGGCATGCTGATCGGCATCCATAGCCGTGACAACGATCTCGAAGTCAACGTGCTCAAAGGCAAGAAGCTCACCAACATCCGCGCCGCAGGCAAGGATGAAGCTGTGAAGCTCACCCCGCCGATTAAGATGACGCTGGAACGCGCCCTGTCGTGGATTCAGGACGACGAACTGGTCGAAGTGACGCCGAAGTCGATCCGTCTTCGCAAGCTCTATCTCGATCCGAATGAGCGCAAGCGCTTTGAAAAGAGCAAGTCGAGCGCTGCATAAGTTCGACAACATAAAAGAAAACGGCGCCTTCGGGCGCCGTTTTTGTTTCCAGTGTTGTGTTGATAAAAGCGGTTATCGCTCTCCGCGCCGATAAGGCTGCATCAGTGCCTGAGGAACACGCGCGCGGCGCGCCATGACGATCAGCGCGATAATCGACATGATGTAAGGGATCATGAGGAAAAGCTGGTAAGGAACCGCCTTGCCATAGACCGTTTGCAGGCGAAGCTGAAACGCATCGAACAGCGCGAACAGCAATGCGCCCAGCAATGCGCGGACGGGTTTCCACGATGCGAAAACGACGAGCGCGATACACACCCAGCCGCGTCCCTGCATCATGGTCGGGAAGAACGAGTTGAAAGCCGAAAGCGTCAGAAATGCGCCGCCAACCGCCATCAATGCGCTGCCGAACATGATCGTGAAAACCCGCACACGGATCGGGTTGATACCTTGCGCCTCGGCTGCATGCGGGTTCTCGCCTGTCATGCGGATAGCAAGGCCAAGCGGCGTGCGGAAAAGCACATAGCCAAGCAGCAGCGCCAGCGGAATGGCGATCCATGTCAACGCTGTCTGTGTGCCCAATACCTGCCCGATAAAAGGCACATCGGTAAGGAAGGACGGGTTCACCGGCTGGAATGGCGTGATTGTCGGCGGTGTTGAAGACAGTGGCACCAGTAGGCGGAACAGGAAATAGCTGAGGCTGGAAGCAAACAGCGTGATGCCAAGACCGACCACGTGTTGCGACAGGCCGAGCGGGACGGTAAGCGCTGCGTGCAGCAGGCCGAACAATGCGCCGGAAGCCGCCGCCGCGAGCACGCCCATCCAGAGGTCCGCACCGTTGAAGACGGTCAGCCAGCCAATCATCGCGCCAAAAGTCATGATGCCTTCGATGCCGAGATTGAGCACGCCGGCGCGTTCGCAATAAAGCGCGCCGAGCGTACCGAAAATCAACGGCGTTGCAATGCGCAGGACCGATACCCAGAGGCCAGCGGAGAGCAGGATATCCATCAACTCGTTCATCGGGCGATCCTGTATTGGGTGAAGAACAAAGCGACGAGCATAGTCAGGAGCGACAGCGCCACAGTCACATCTGCAATGAAGCTCGGAATGCCAATGGCGCGGCTCATGCCGTCTGCGCCAACGAACATGGCGGCGGCAAAGAGCGCCGAGAAGATCGCGCCAATCGGGTTCAGATTGGCAAGCATGGCGACGATGATGCCGGAATAGCCGAAGCCCGGCGAAAGGTCGGTCGTCACATAGCCCTTCACGCCCATGACCTGGATCGCGCCTGCAAGACCGGCAAGGCCGCCGGAAATACAGGCGACTTTCACCAGTGTTTTTCCAAGTGGAACACCTGCAAAACGTGCGGCTTGCGGGTTAAGGCCCGCAGCCTTGGTCTCAAGACCGAACACGGTGCGCTTCTGTACATAGGCGACGATCAGCGCAAGCGCGATGGCGATCAGAATGCCGATATGCAGCCGCATACCCGACATGATTTTCGGCAGCACGGCGGCATCCGGAACCGGTTCAGACTGCGGCCAACCAAAGGCCAGCGGGTCTTTCATCGGCCCTTCAATCATCATGGAGACGAACAGCACCGCAACGAAGTTCAAAAGCAGTGTTGTCACCACTTCATCGACGCCGAAGCGCAAACGAAGGCCGAGCGGAATAGCCAAGAAAATCATACCCGCAATTGCGCCGACAATCAGCAGCAGCGGAATGAGGAGCGGTGCGGGCAGCTGCAATTGCGTGCCCATGGCCACAACCGCCAGCGCACCCATATAGAACTGCCCTTCAGCACCGATGTTCCAGAGCTTGGAGCGGAAGGCCACGGCGGCGGCAAGGCCTGTTAGCATCAGCGGCGTGGCGCGGGTCAGCGTTTCGCTGATCGAAAGCTTGTTGCCAAATGCGCCAATGGCGATCTGGCGGAAGGATTCGATCACCGGTGCACCGGCAGCAGCGATCAGCAGGCCAGCAAGCACGAAGGCGGTCAGAACCGCAATGATCGGTGCTGTGGTCACCAATACCATGGGCCGTGTTTCGCGTCGTTCAATACGCATCAATTCAGCCCCTTCATGGTATTTGCCTGCCATTCGCCAGCCATCATGAGGCCCAGTCTCTGCGCATTGGCTTCTTCTGCGTTGATGGGAGGGGAGAGACGGCCTTTAACAATCGCTTGAACACGGTCCGCCAAGCCGATGATTTCATCCAGATCTTCGGAAATCAGCAGAACGGCAGCGCCCTTGGCGCGCGCTTCGAGAATGCGGGTGTGAATTGCCGCGACCGCACCTTCATCGAGTCCACGCGTCGGCTGCGCCGCGATGAGAATGCGCGGCGCGGTCTCCAGATTACGGCCCAGAATGAGCTTCTGCATATTGCCGCCCGAAAGCAGGCGGATACGGCTGTCCGGTGTGCCGCCGCGCACATCGAAATCCTTGATGATGCGGTCGGTGAATTCGCGCGCCGCAATGCGATTGACCAGAAGGCCATTCGAGAATTTTGGATCGCGCACGCGCTCCAGAATGGCGTTTTCCCACAAAGTCAGATCGCCGATAGCGCCTTCCGCATTCCGGTCTTCCGGGATGCGCCCGACGCCTTCCGCCACAAAGCGACGCGGATCGAATTTCGTGACCGTTTGCCCGAACATGACGAGCGCGCCGCTTGCAGGCTGGCTCAGGCCGGAAACGAGCCGTCCGAGTGCTGCTTGCCCATTGCCAGACACACCGATGATGCCGAGCGTTTCGCCAGCACGAACCTGAAAATTCAGTTCCGAAAGGCGGGCGACTCCATCTTCCACGACAGTGACATTACTGGCTTCTAGCAGCGTTTCGCCGGGCGTCGCCGCGGCGCGGGCAGGGCGCGAGACGCGCCGTCCCACCATCAGTTCAGCCAGTTCTTCCTTCGAAGTTTTTGAGGCCTTGCGTTCGGCGACGAGCTTGCCGCCGCGCAGCACGATCACCCGGTCGGCGGCAGACATAACCTCATGCAGCTTGTGCGAAATGAAGATCAGCGACAGGCCTTGCCGCGCCATTTCTTTGAGCGTCGCGAACAGGCCTTCGGCTTCCTGCGTCGTCAGAACGGCGGTCGGTTCGTCCAGGATCAGCACATCGGCATCGTTATAGAGCGCTTTCAGGATTTCCACGCGCTGCTGTTCGCCGACCGACAGATCGCCAAGCCGCACATCTGGATCGACCTTGAGGCCAAAACGCTCGGCAATCTGCGCGATCTTGGCTCGCGCTGCGCCATGCGAGGATTTGAGCTTCCAGAGGCTTTCGGTGCCGGTGATGATGTTTTCCAGAACGGTGAGGTTGGGTGCAAGCGTGAAATGCTGGTGCACCATGCCGACGCCCGCATTGATGGCTGCGCGCGGCTTGCCCTGCGGGATTTCAACGCCTTTCACAAAGACGCGTCCCTCATCCGGCACATAATGGCCAAACAGGATGTTCATCAGCGTGGTTTTACCCGCGCCATTTTCGCCGAGAAATGCGAGGATTTCGCCGCGTTGCAGCTTCAGCGAAATATCGTCATTGGCGGTCAGTGCACCGAAGCGCTTGGTAATGTTTTGCAGTTCAAGAACTGTTGTCGTCGTCATTGGTTCAACCCCGCAACGGGAAATTTATGCTGCCACCGACCGTCCTCCTCCAGTCGCTGACCGGCATTCAGAAGAAGCCTGTCGGCGCCCATCGGCGCGATAAGCTGCACGGCGACCGGCATTCCTTCGGCATCTTCTCCGAGAGGCAGAGAAAGCGCCGGGAATCCGGAAATATTGGCCAGCGCCGCATAGGGCGCAAATTCGTTCATCTTCCGCCAGTGATTGTCCACATCGCCATGGTTCATCGGAAACGAGCCCAATGGCAAGGGCGCTCTGGAAAGCATCGGGGTTATCAGCACATCAATATCGCGGAAAATCTGCCATAGCATATGGGACGCGCTGACGGCACCGTTCATTGCCCGATAGAGCGCGGTTGCGTCAAACCCGCGTCCACGCTCAGCAACCGCGCGGGTGAGCGGTTCGAGCTTTTCCTGATCGATCGCCAGAAAGTCGATTGCGGCGGCCAGATTGACGGAAATGATACGGTCGAATGCCCGCGCGCTGGAAGCGATAAGCGGGCTTAAATCCTGCGCGGGGATTTCGCGGATTGCATGGCCTTGCGCCTCCAGAAAACGGGCGGCGTCGGTCACAACCTGCATACGTTCCGCGGTAACGGGATAGGCGACAAGGTCTTCGGTAACAAAGCCGATGCGCAGGCGCTCTGGCATTTCCCCGGTGCTCATTGCTGGGTCGGGCAGGAAGCCTTCGGTTTTGCCTTCAACGAGCGGAAGCAGCGTCTTCGCATCGCGGATCGAACGGCACAATGCGAACTCGCTGGCAATGCCTGCGAGATAGTTGCCGAAATGCGGTCCGGCAGGCATCGCGCCCCGGCTCGGCTTCAGGCCGACAAGACCGCAGGCAGCGGCTGGCACGCGAATGGAGCCGCCTGCATCGGTCGCATGGGCAATGCCGACAATCCCGGCTGCGACGGCTGCCGCCGCGCCACCGGATGAGCCAGCAGGCGAAAGCGTTTCGTCAAAGGGGTGGCGCGCCTTTGGGCCGCTTTCCGGTTCGCTGGCGAGCGCAAGGCCAAATTCCGGCACGGTGGTGGTGCCGAAGAAATTGAGGCCCGCTTTGCGCAGGCGGCTGGCAAGCTCGGAATCCATTTGCGGCGAAGCATTTTCGAAGGCGCGCGAGCCAAGCCGGATCGGCAGACCGACGCAAGGTCCGCCCAGATCCTTGAACAGCGATGGAACGCCCGCAAACGGGGCTTTGTCCGCGCTTGCATCAAAGGCAGCGGCGTTGGTGCGGCCCAGTTCAGGATCGAGATATGCAATGGCGCCCAGAGGGCGCCATTTTTCTGCGGCTTCAAGGGCGGCATCCATGGCCTCTCGCGCGCTTAAAACGCCTCCGGCAATCGCTTGAGCGAGTGCAGTTGCGTCCTGATGCCTGCTATCGAATGCCACTTTCCGCCGCCCTGTATTGCTGCTGTCTTACTTCGGTTCAGTCGCGTTCGGCTTGTATTCGAACTTGCCAGCTTTGATCTCGGCGCGGCGCGCTTCCATCTTGGCTTCCGCTTCTGCCGGTGCAACGCCCTTGACGTAGACGATGTCGTTGCCGCCTTCCTTCATCAGGCTGAATGGCGTGTAGTCCTTGCCGGTCGGCTGAGCGGTCTTCACATCTGTAATCGCCGCATTAAGGATCGGGCGGAAGTACCACATTGCATTAGCAAAAATGGTGTCCGGGTAACGCGGCGTATAGTCGATCAGCGAACCGATTGCCTTGATGCCGCGTTCTTTCGCAGCGTCGGCGGTGCCGATGCGCTCGCCGAACAGAATGTCTGCGCCGGAATCGATCTGGGCCAGACCGGCTTCACGCGCCTTAGGCGGATCGAAGAAGGTGCCGATGAAGGATGCAATGAATTTCGCATCCGGGCGGGTTTCCTTCACACCGTCCTGGAAAGCGTTCATCAGCATGTTGACTTCCGGGATCGGCACAGCACCGACCGAGCCGAAAGTGCCCGACTTGCTCATCGCGCCTGCCAGCATGCCTGCAAGATAGGCTGCTTCAAAATTCCAGGTGCCGAACACGCCGAAATTGTCGCCCTGCGGCTTGCCGGAGGAACCCATGATGAAAGTCGTCTGCGGATAATCGCCAGCAACCTGACGCGCTTCGCGCTCGACGGCATAGGATTCGCCGACGATCAGCTTGATGCCCTGTTCGGCATATTCACGCATGGCGCGGGGATAGTCGCTCGCCGAAACGCCTTCGGAGAAGACATATTCGATGACGCCTTCGTCATTGGCCTGCTTCAGTGCTTCGTGCAGGCGGGAGTTCCAGGCGTTTTCAACCGGCGAGGCGTGAATGCCTGCAACTTTCAACTTTTCGACCGATGCGAAAACGCGCGTGGAAATCGCAGTTGCGCCGAGAGCCGCAGACATCGCAAGAATGTCGCGGCGGGTAAAATTCGATAATTTGGCCATTTGGACCCCTCTTAAGGTGGTGTTTGTGCGTGCTTTCCATGCGCGACGGATTGCCTTGCTCCTCACGAGGAGCATAAGCAATGTCTCGTATTTCCGACTAATCTGCCTTTAATTCAAGCGCTTTTATTGCTCGCTTGAAAAATAGGCACCGGTTTGTTGCTGCATTAGCCGATCGGTGCGTAATCCGCGCCATCGACCGAAGACGGGCGGCCATCGAGATTGAGCGCACTGACACGTTGCGGGGTTTCCGCAATGATCTTGCCGCGCTTCACGACCGTCAGGCGGTTGGCCTTGAGGCGCAGCGCTTCCAGCGGGTCCCGCGCCTGCAATACGACGAAATCTGCATTGCAGCCTTTTTCGAGACCATAGCCTTCAAGACCAAGCGCCTTGGCCGAATTGACGGTCAGCGCGTTGAAGACCTGGCGCTTGCCTTCGATGGACGTCATCTGCGCCACATGGACCGCCATATGCCCCACTTCCAGCATGTCGCCGGAGCCCATCGAGTACCATGGGTCCATAACGCAATCATGACCGAAGGCAACGTTGACGCCAGCGGCCATCAATTCCGGCACGCGGGTCATGCCGCGACGTTTCGGATAGGTGTCGGCACGTCCCTGCAGCGTGATGTTGATGAGCGGGTTGGGAATGGCGTTCATCTGCGCTTCCGCGATCAGCGGAATGAGCTTGGATACGTAATAATTATCCATGGAATGCATGGATGTCAGATGCGAACCGGACACGCGGCCCTGAAGACCGAAGCGCACGGTTTGCGCGGCCAGCGTTTCCACATGACGCGACATTGGATCGTCGGTTTCATCGCAATGGATATCGACCGGCAGGCCGCGCTCGGCGGCAATGCGGCACAGTTCTTCCAGCGATGCCGCGCCATCGGCCATGGTGCGCTCGAAATGCGGAATGCCGCCGACAATGTCCAGACCCATATCGAGCGAGCGATTGACGAGATCGACCGCGCCCGGCGAACGATAATAGCCGTCCTGCGGGAAGGCAACAAGTTGCAGGTCGATGTAAGGCTTCACCTTTTCGCGAACCTCGATCATCGCCTCAGCAGTGAGAAGACGCGGATCGCTGACATCGACATGGCTGCGAATGGCCAGCAGGCCCTGGCTGACGGCCAGGTCGCAATAGCGCAAGGCGCGCTCGACCATGGCTTCAACGGTCAGCATGGGTTTCAGCTCGCCCCAAAGCGCAATCCCTTCCAGAAGCGTGCCGGAACGATTGAGACGCGGCAGACCCAAGGACAGCGTTGCATCCATGTGGAAATGCGGGTCGACGAAAGGCGGCGTCACGAGACGGTTGGACGCGTCGATTTCCTTCGCGGCCTGATGCTCGCCCTTTGACGGCACTATATCGGCAATCTTGCCGTCCTTGACCAGAATGTCCTGCTTCTCGCGACCGTCAGGGAGATTAGCGTTTCTCACAATCAAATCGAACATCGGCAGGCCTCTTAACTCATTGCGGGAAGATCAAGGCTGTCAAAAAAACAGCACATTTCTAAAATGCCTTATACCCTCCGCGCCGTACGCGCAATGCCGGGCAATGCGTAAGGGGTCGTCATCTGCACAGGAACGTGATAGGCCGCAAAATCATAGTTGCAGGATTGTCATGTTCACGATCAGTCGCGTCGAAACCTATAGTCAGGAAATCAAGAAAAGTCGGTTTCTGGCAATTGCTGCGCCTGTCGCGAGCGAGCAGGCGGCGAAGGATTTCCTAAGCGAGCATTCGGACCTTGCAGCCAACCACAATTGCTGGGCTTGGCGCATGGGGCAGAACTATCGTTTCAGCGATGACGGCGAGCCGAGCGGCACGGCGGGCAAGCCGATCCTGCAAGCGATAGATGGCCAGCAGCTCGACAATATTGCTGTGGTTGTGATCCGCTGGTTCGGCGGCATTCTGCTTGGCAGCGGCGGCTTGATGCGCGCCTATGGCGGCACGGCGGCGACCTGTCTGCGACGGGCGGAGAAGACCGAAGTGATCCCGATGATCGGCTTTGCCTTCGCCTGCGATTTTTCCGACCACGCGCTTTTGAAAGCACGGTTGACTGCTGTGGATCATGTCGTGATTGCGCAGGAAAATTTCACCGCCAACGGCGTGGAAATAACCGGCGCAATGCCCATTGCCGCGCAGGATGACCTGTCGCGGCTTGTGATGGATCTGACGCGCGGCAAATCGACAATGAAAATTATTTAGTATTTAATTTACTATGAGATTTTCTCTTAATATCATTAAGTAATGCTTCTCTCTGTGAATTAAGTATTAATGCTCTTATTGATGTGAATCCTTCAAGTTGCTTTCCCTTCATCAAGGAATCATAGCTAGGCAGGTCTGATCTATCGGCATTCTGGTAATTTTTGCATATAAATTCTGTATGATTTTTAGTTTCTACCATTTCGTAGCCGAATTCCAAAAGCCCCATAATCTCTCTTGCTAATACAATGTGATATTTATTTTTATGATTCCATAAATTATCAGGAGTTAGATTTGAGGATAATTTAAAATCAGCGTGCCGGTGAATGCCTCCAAGCACCCACGAATCGTTAACGATACATGCCCATTTGTCTATTTTTAGTATATTTCCCATTACATCGGGATGCCATAAAGTATCTTCTTTATTTATTATGTTATACTTTATGAAATTCTGCTCCACCCATAAATCGGACACGCGTCCGATCTCCGCGGGCCCTGATGCATATCTTGCCTTCTGATATACCTGCCAGCAATATTCCGTTAAATCATTAACAATATTTTTCCGACCACGACCGTAAATAAATTTACTGCGTAGTTCTTCATTAATATCTTCATATTCCTCATATTGAAAAATACGTATTCCTATTGTTTCTATATCTTTTCTCATACGAAATTGATTGTACATTTTGTATATTAATCCATTATATATTATATTTTGTTAAAATTTTTATCAAATGATGATTATCAGTATTTCAAAACAGTATTATTTTTTAAAGAAAAATTCTATCCCTATATAAAGTTTGTTTGTATTCATTACCAATTTTCACATGAATTCAAAGCTCGGAACTATTAACAAATTTAAGCAAGTTAATTTTAGAGAGCAAACGCCTGCTAAGGAGTGCTCCGAAAGCATGGTGGATCATGGCTTGTGAGACGTCGATGCGTTGCTCATAATCGGGCAGGCTGTCGCGGCTTGTGACGGATTGGGCAAGCGGTAAATCCGTCATCAAGTTCGATGACTGCGATCAGGTGCGCTTGGCCTCTTCCCCAAGCGCTCCCATCCGATCCTGCGCAAAAGCGTCGACAAGATTATGAGGAGCGTCTTCGCCAAACATCAACCGCACAAGCGCTGTTGACTCCACCGCGGCCAACTGGCTCCGGGGAAAAAGCTCCGTCTCATATCTGCTGAGCGCGGTCTCGATATCGCCTGGACTTCCAGCGATGGCCTTACCAAGCTCTGCGCCATCGAACATTGCAAGATTGGCGCCTTCTCCAGACGGCACCATCAGATGCGCGGCGTCGCCGACCAGGGTGACGCCCGGAACTCTCTTCCAGCTATAGTGTTCCGGCAATGTATGAAGGACACGCGCAACCAGGGGCGTCTCGCTCTCCGTGATGAGTGCCTTGAGCTCAGGAGCCCAGCCATCGAATTCCGCGGCAATCGTTGCGATCGCGCTTTCGCGCTTGGAAAAGTCGATCCGCTCGATCCAGTCCTTGGGCTTGTTGAGCGCCACATAGGCATGCAAAACACCGCCAGGCTCGCGATGCGCCGTTATGCCCTTACCAGGCGCAAGAGCAAACATCGAACCACCACCGACCGCCTTAGCCGTGGCTGGATGACGAACGTCCACGTTATAGAGCCATGTCTCCACGAAAGTCGTTCCAGAATAGGTTGGCTTAACGTCCGACAGGCGCGATCGCACCTTTGACCAAGCGCCGTCAGCGCCCACCAGAATATCTGCCGCCACGCTCGAGCCGTTCTCGAAGGTCAGCTGATGCCGTCCCATACCGAGCGGCTCAACGCTTCTGAGCTTGTGACCCCACCGAACGGTTTCCGGCGGAAGCGCTTCCAGCAAGATGCGCCGCAGTTCTCCACGTTGCACTTCCGGGCGGCCTCCGGTGCCGTCGTCCGGATTGTCCATCAGAATACACCCGTACTTGTCCAGCACGCGGGTTTGTTGGCCTCCCGCGTGGACCAGTTCCAAAAATCTCTCATAGAGGCCGGCATCATGGAGCGCGCGCTGGCCATTGAAGTCGTGGATATCGAGCATGCCGCCCTGCGGTCGGGCATCATGGGAAGGGTCCGCTTCATAGACCGTCGCCGTAATGCCGTTGACGTAAAGAACGCGTGCGAGCATGAGTCCGCCGAGCCCGCCGCCGACGATTGCAATATCCATTATCGTTTCTCCATGAATGGAATGTCATTCCATAGTTGGAATATCATTCCATTCATGTCAAGAAGGGCTATGAGAAAAGATGGTAGACGCAGACAGGATATGCTCACCAGGGCGCAGATTATCGATGCAGCCGTCGAGATTCTGGATAGGAACGGAGAAAACGGGCTGACGTTTCAGGCGCTTGCAAAGCATTTGAATACTGGTTCTGGGGCCATCTATTGGCATATTGAGAACAAGGCCGATCTGTTGGTCGCGGCTTGCGATGCCATCGTTGAACCCATTGCCCGTTTGGCTAGCCAAGGCTCTCCGTCTTCTGGGATCCGAGATTTTTCTGGCGCTATTTTCGACGCCATCGACAACAGGCCCTGGATCGGATCTGTCCTCGCTCAGGCGCCTGGATCATTGCCCTCGGTACGCATCATTGAACTATTTGGCCAGCACATTCGGGCGATTGGCGTCGCTCCGGCTAAGGAATGGTCGGTCGTCGCTGCTCTCCTGAACTACGTTCTGGGTATAGCCGGGCAAAACGCCGCAAATGCCACGATGGCGCGCAAATTCGGGCTCGACCGGGAACAATTCCTTTGTGGCATGGCGGAAGAATGGTCGCGTCTCGACGCCGCAATTTTTCCGTTTACGCAGGACATTTCCAGTCAACTCTCGGCGCATGATGACCGCGACGATTTTCTCACCGGGGTCGATCTCATACTCGCCGGTATTCAGGAGAGCCTACATACCGCTTCTGGATGAATATTGCTGGCGCTTGTTCTCATACATCAGCAGATCGGCACGTTTGGCGACGGCTTCGAGCGTTTCTCCGGGCGTGGTGGTTGCCGTGCCGATGGACAGGTTGAGCTGCAGCTGCGAATAATACTGATTGTTGATTTCGACCAGCCGCTTAATGTCTTCCACCATGGCTTCCGCGCCGCGCTCGTCCACATAAGGCAGCACGATTGCGAACTCGTCGCCGCCTATGCGCGCGGCATGGCCCGGCAGCTTGACGGCCTCATTCAGCACTTCGCCGATACGGCGCAGCAATCCGTCACCCGAAGCATGTCCCCAGAGATCGTTGGCGGACTTGAGGCCATTCAGATCAATGATGATGATGGAGACGGGCAGGTGGCCCTTCCGCTCAAGCCGGTTGAGTTCATCCACGTAAAAGGCGCGGTTGTGCAGCTTGGTCAGAACGTCGTGCTTGCCAAGGTATTCCAGATAAGCTTCTGCCTTCTTGCGCGCGGTGATGTCTGTCAGCGCGACCTGTACCAGCGACCAGTCGTTTTCGTGGCCGGGTAGCACCGAGAACTGCAACAGCACATGGCGTTCGGTGCCATCCAGCGCGTAGTTGATCACCTCGCGGCGCTGAAACAGGATGCCGTTCCACAGGTCGATCAGCTGTTCGCGAAAATGCGCTTCCATTTCCCCACGCAGAATCTGGGGCAGCGATTGCAGCAGTGTTGGCTTGTCCGGCGCGAGGAAAAGCTCCAGCGTCTCGTTGTTGATTTCCAGTACACGGATTTCGCTCATGCACTGGCGCACGAATTCCGGGTGTACATCGGTGAATACGCGGAAATCGACAATGCCGCGGTTGCGCACATCGTCCATCAGTTCCTTGATGCGGCTGAAATCCTCAACCCATAGCGATACCGGTGAATGCTCGAACAGGCCTTGCGCATGGCGCTTGTGACGATCCTGCTCACGCATCGCGTTTTCGCGCGCGGTCACGTCTTCAATCGACAGCAGGACACGATCCCAGCTGTGCTCATGACCGGGCAGGATACGACCCTTCAGCTGGATATCGATGCGCCGACCTGTCAGCGAATAGTTGATTGTGTTGCTGTAGAATGTATCGGAACCGTTCCAGAGCTGCACCATCTCATCGATATGCGGTTCCAGCATATCTTCCCGAAACACGCGCTCCAGATTGCCAATCAGATGGTCGATGTCGTTCGCTTCAAAAAGCGAAAGCGTCTTGCGATTGACCGCGAGAACCCTGATGTGGCTCGTGCAGATGCGAAGACGGCTGGTGTCTTCCATCAGAAAAGCCTTGAGGTCAGTAATGCCCTCCGACCGCCATGTGTCAAACTGCTTGCGAAGACCGCTATAGTCTTCAAGCCAAAGAGAAATAGGAGCCAGATCGAAGATGCTGGCTTTGTCGTTCACGGCCGTCTCGATGTTCATTAGGTTCCCGCTTTTAACACCACCTATCGCGAGGCGGCAATAAAATATCAGGGGCGCCTTATATTATGAAAGAGTTGTCTAGACCAGCGGCTTTGAAGTCACAGCGACGCAATATTTATAACACTAAATAAGAAATGCTGTTTCTTTTTGAAGGCGGACCGCTTTGCCATTAGCTATCTGTGCGAAAAGACATAGGCTTTGTGTGCAGCGCTTATTGAAATGGGCTATGGCCATCACCATTCTGGCTTTTGCACATTATTCCACGCGAAGCGTGGTTCATTTGTCTGCGAAACAAGCCAAATTTATGAGGTGTCTGGTATGAAAATCTGGAAACAGTTCCATGAAACGAATTGAGTTGATGATTGAAAGCATCATTCTGGCTTCGCGCTGGCTTTTGGTGGTTTTCTATCTGGGTCTGGCTATTGCCTTGGCCATTTACGCCGTATCTTTCGCGGGTAAGCTGTTTGACTTCGCCAGCAAGGCCACGTCGTTGAACGACACCGATACGATTTTGAAAATACTGGGGCTGATCGATGCGGCGCTGATAGCCAGCCTCGTGGTGATGGTGATCATTTCCGGCTATGAAAATTTCGTCAGCCGCTTTGATCAGGCAGGCGACGAGGTACACTGGCTGGGCACGATTGATGCCGGTTCGCTGAAAATCAAGGTCGCATCGACGATCGTCGCCATCTCGTCGATCCATCTGTTGCAGATTTTCCTGAACGCCACGACCTATACCTCGAACCAGCTTATGTGGTTCACGATCATTCATCTGGCCTTCGTCATGTCGGCGCTGTTTCTTGCTTATATCGACAAGCTCACAGCCAAGGATAAGAACAAGGGGAAGACCAAAGGCAAGATCGAACCCAATATCTGAGTGCCCGATTCAAAATTGCAGCCTAGCAATGCGGCGTGTCATACGTCTGATTGAGGAGATGAACATCCATGCCTCTGACGATGCGATAGAGGCTTCCCGATCTTTAGCCAGCCGACGGCAACGATTAAGCCAGGCGAAGGTTCGCTCAA
>NZ_JAELXQ010000049.1 GCF_016427605.1 Ochrobactrum sp. Q0168
AATCGGTGATGGCGGTTAAACACATCAATCATAGTGCAAGGCTTGAGCAAGCTCTTGCGACATCAACCTTTTTGTCGGTCGATCCGATTACATCTTCTCTTCACTATTTCATACAGAACACGCAGACTAAAAAGTCCGCAAACTTGGTTCTTTCTCTTGTTGATCAACTCGCTTCCTTCTCAACACCAAATCACGATGGTGGAGCTGGACGGGATCGAACCGACGACCCCCTGCTTGCAAAGCAGGTGCTCTCCCAGCTGAGCTACAGCCCCTTATCGTGTATCATGGTGGGCCTGGGAGGACTTGAACCTCCGACCCCACGCTTATCAAGCGTGTGCTCTAACCAACTGAGCTACAAGCCCTTATATCTACACCAACTGCTTCCAGTCAGCGCCAATACAGGACGCTAGTCCGTCGGCCCTAGTGGGCCGCGCTCGCGCAGGGCCAGCAGCGTCAGCTGCGGTACGGCCCGTGAGCGATCAACAATGAAGAAAGAGAAACGAAGGCGGCATGTCTGCCCGCTTGCGCCGGCAAGTCGAAGACTTGTCGAAAGCTGCAAGCGATAAGAAAGCGATCGTGAAGCTGACTGGCTTCCGATCTTTGTTCTAATAAGATGATTTAGCGATGAGCCCGAAGCTCTGTCACGTAAATGATCTTCCTTAGAAAGGAGGTGATCCAGCCGCAGGTTCCCCTACGGCTACCTTGTTACGACTTCACCCCAGTCGCTGACCCTACCGTGGTCGCCTGCCTCCTTGCGGTTAGCACAGCGCCTTCGGGT
>NZ_JAELXQ010000050.1 GCF_016427605.1 Ochrobactrum sp. Q0168
GCAGCGAGGAAATTGGCCGGGTTCTTATCATAACGTGTGGCAATACCACGATAGTGCTTGATGCGGTTAAAGAAGCGTTCGACCAGGTTTCTCTGGCGATAGACCCATGGTGAGAACGCGAAGACGTCTTTACGGCTGGATTTGGGAGGAATATTGGCCCAGATTTTGAGGTCTGCTGCTGTCTTGCGGATGGCGTCGGTATCGTAAGCCTTGTCCGCAAGCAGCGTGCCGCCTTCTTTAACGCACGCCATGAGACCTTCAGCCTGCGAGCAGTCAGCAACCTGACCACCCGTCAGGCAAAGATTGATCGGACGGCCTTTTGCATCAACAATTGCGTGGATTTTGCTTGTGAGGCCACCCCGGGAACGTCCCATGCAACCATCGTCGGCATCCCCTTTTTTCCTGTTGCTCCGTGCTGGTGGACACGAACACAGGTGCTGTCGATCATAACGATATCACCGTCATAGGCCTGAGAGACTGCCTCCAGCAATCGATCCCAGACACCAGCACGTCGCCAACGAACGAACCGGTTGTAGCAGGTCGTTGCAACACCATAGCGCTCAGGGATTTCGGACCATGATGACCCGGTGCGAAACCGCCACAGAATACCATTGAGCACCATGCGATCATCAACGCGGGGCACGCCGCGAGGTTTGCA
>NZ_JAELXQ010000051.1 GCF_016427605.1 Ochrobactrum sp. Q0168
AATCGGTGATGGCGGTTAAACACATCAATCATAGTGCAAGGCTTGAGCAAGCTCTTGCGACATCAACCTTTTTGTCGGTCGATCCGATTACATCTTCTCTTCACTATTTCATACAGAACACGCAGACAAAAAAGTCCGCAAACTTGGTTCTTTCTCTTGGATGATTGAACTGCCGCCCTACTCGACACCAAAACTTGATGGTGGAGCCGGACGGGATCGAACCGACGACCCCCTGCTTGCAAAGCAGGTGCTCTCCCAGCTGAGCTACGGCCCCTTATCAAGTAACTTGGTGGGCCTGGGAGGACTTGAACCTCCGACCCCACGCTTATCAAGCGTGTGCTCTAACCAACTGAGCTACAAGCCCTGATCTCTCAACCAGAACGCCGTAGCGCGTCAAATCATCCAACGAAGAAAGAGAAACGAAGGCGGCACGCCTGCAAGCGATTGTCAGAGCGACTACTCTGCAATCTATTGTTCTAATAAGATGGAGAAGGATCATCAGTCCGAAGACTGCGTCTTTCCAGTTCTCGATCTTCCTTAGAAAGGAGGTGATCCAGCCGCAGGTTCCCCTACGGCTACCTTGTTACGACTTCACCCCAGTCGCTGACCCTACCGTGGTCGCCTGCCTCCTTGCGGTTAGCACAGCGCCTTCGGGT
>NZ_JAELXQ010000052.1 GCF_016427605.1 Ochrobactrum sp. Q0168
GCCGAGGTCGTCGCCGGTGCGAGGATCGTGTCGTAATTGGCGGCAAGTTCAACGATGAGCGCTGCCGTTGGCTCAGCCAGACGGTTTTCCAGCGCATCGCTTTCAGCCAGCAGAACCTTGCGCACGCCATTGAGCTTGGCGGCGGCATCGGCTGCAGCCTTCGCGCCCTTGCCTGCAACCAGAATATCGACATCGCCGCCGATCTGGGCAGCTGCCGTTAACGCCTTTGCCGTCTGGTCCGAAAGGGTTGCATTGTCATGTTCGGCAATAAGAAGAATAGCCATTGTTTCTGTCCTTAATTCATCCGGTGCCGGAAACCTGTCAGGGCCAATATGCACACTTGGCGAAAATGGTGGGGCGCGAGAACCGGAGCGGAGCGTACTTTTGGTACGTGAGCACCGGAAGCGCAGCGACACGCCATTTGCAGACGGGCCTCACGGGTTTCCCTTTAAATGATGCCGTCAGCCTTCAACTTCTCGACCAGCTCGCCAACCGAGCCAACCTTGACGCCAGCCTTGCGGCCACCCGGCTCTTCGGTCTTCAGAACCTTGAGGCGCGGCGCAATATCGGCGCCGAAATCGGCAGGCGATTTCTCGTCCAGCGGCTTCTTCTTCGCCTTCATGA
>NZ_JAELXQ010000005.1 GCF_016427605.1 Ochrobactrum sp. Q0168
CGCCTTGCGACAGAACAAACACCGTATCGCGCATGATGAGGGGCGGCTCAGCAGGGTTGAGAATGATCAGCGCCTTGCCGCGTTCAGCACCACCCAGCTCGCGGATCGCCTTCGACGTGGTTTCGGTGAACTCATCGATATTGGCGCGGGTGCCGGGACCAGCGGAACGCGACGAGATCGAAGCGACGATTTCGCCATAGACCACGCGGTCGGTCGCGCGCTTGACGGCATAGACCATCGGGATCGTCGCCTGACCGCCGCATGTCACCATATTGACGTTCGGCTCATCGATATTGGCGTCGCCATTGATGGCGGGAATGGTGAAGGGGCCGATGGCGGCTGGCGTCAGGTCGATGACCTTCTTGCCGTCCTTCTGCAACAGCGCGTCATTATGCAGATGCGCCTTGGCCGAGGTGGCATCGAACACGATATCGATATCGCGATATTCCGGCATGCGCATCAAACCGTCGATGCCTTCATGGGTGACCGGCACGCCAAGCCGTGCGGCGCGCGCCAGACCATCCGAATTCGGGTCGATGCCGACCATTGCGCCCATCTCGATATTCTTCGACGTGCGCATCACCTTGATCATCAAATCCGTGCCAATATTGCCGGAACCAATGATCGCGCATTTCTTCTTGGACATAGCGGGTCCTTTCTGATCTTCCTCAGGTCGCCACACCAGACGCCAAATGGGAGGCTTGACCGGCGCGGATACGCGCACTGCACGCCTTGAAGCGGTGGTGTGGTGAGTCAGCTTGAAAGGACGCTGGATGGCTGGGTCGTGGCTGAACGGATGCCAGAACCTGGCCCATCAGTTCGCACGTATCGCTCCTCCGGCAAATCCTCCCCATTTGCTTGACAGGGGGATAATAGGACGGAGGATGCGGTCTAGATATTGGGGTTAACCCCTACCGATTTTCGACTTGTGTATTAGCCGAATGGCGGTTGCGCCACATATGGGCGGCCTTCTGGTGAAAGGCATCGTAGCTGTCATTGTCGGCGGCGGCTGCCGTCATCATGGCCATGGCTGCTGTGGCAATAACCGTGCTTTCAGCGCGCTTGTCGTTCGCCGTACCGGTCCACACGCCATGCCAATATTCAAACGAACTGAGGCTGGAATGCTTGTCGCTGCTTTCCTTCGAAAGCGTCGGCAACTGCAACGCGCTCGATTGCCCTTGCACGTAACGGTATATTGTGTGCCTGCGGTGCGGAACGAGTTCCGCTACATCGCGGCTGGTCGAGACGACCGAGGCCGACTGCATGTCGAGCAGCACGGCGGCATCGCGGTGAAGCTCACGATAGGCTGGCTGGGATACGCCGAGAAACGACGATTTCAGGCCCAGCGGGTTGATCAAGTGGACAAGACTGTTCATCGGCGAGCGGGATTCAAACAGCGGATAAAGCGCCAGCAGCGCCTGCACTTGTGGTGCAAAACCCGCCAGCGGCATGAAGCATATGCCATGCGCTCGCAATGCGCTTTCTGCCAGTTCATGCGACGCGGCAATCGGCAGATTGAGTGATTCCGCCGCAATCTCCAGCTTGCCCGCCAATTCACCCACACCGCAACTACCATGCATGAGCACCGGATAACCGGCGCGCGCGACAAGCAATGCAGCCAGCATGAACCATGGTGACTGCGCAGAATTCGGAGACAGATAAGCGGGCCAGTCCAGCGCTGGTTTATTGATGCTGGCATCGGCGGCATAGAACCGCCCGGACGCCCGCGCCATGCCCGCAAGCTCCGGCGCGGTCAGGCCGCGATAGTGGATCAGGCGCAACAACGCGCTGATCTGCATCGGGTCGGCTTCGCCTGCAAAGATCGTCGTGAAGGCATCTTCCGCCTCGTGCATTTCCAGCGGGCGGGTATGTCCCGCCTTGCGGCCAATGACGGCAATATATTTGGCCAGCCGCCGCGTTGGATCGTTTTCGCTCTGAATATCGGCGAACTGTGCGGCGGTATATTCCGCCGACGGATAGTTCTCCAAATCCGTCACCTTGCGGATGGTCAATGGCGGCGGGCTCGCGATGGCGCTGCGGTTCCAACCATGGTGGCCAGGATGGCGGGTCTTGCAGGCCGACACATGCGCGGTTTCAGAACCGGGCTTCATCAAGGCATCGGCTTCATGGGCCAGGCGTCGCAAGCGCCCGCGCAACGCTTCGGCCTTTGGCGTCGCGATCATCGCGCGACCGGAGCGAACAAGGATCGGATCATCGAAGTGGTCGCGGATTTGCCCCAGCAGACGGCTCATGGCCGGAATGCTCAAACCCATCTGTTTGGCCGCGCCACCCACACTGCCCTCCACAAGAAGAGCATCGAGGGCAATCAGCAGCCGCAATTGGCCAAGGCGAAGATTTGCACCGTCGCTTTCAGCGCTTTCCGCCGGTTCTGCGCTCTTCGCCCGCTTACTCGCCATATCCGCTGCCTGCCTCGTCAGTTGCGTTTTTTGAAACTTGGAAAGTTTCTAAAACATGATGATTGACGTCATCTTATAGCCATACATAAGGAGAGTAGAAAACTCAACTTTAGACGGTGGTGAAAATGACCAGCTTGTTTTGGGGCTTGTGTGCCATTGGCGCGCAAGGCAGGCACATGACCAATGGAACGCTTACAGCAAAAGCGATTCTCGCAGGGACATGTCTTTCGACCGTCCTTCTGGCAAGCCAAACCAGCGCCTTCGCGCAAGCTGCATCCGACAGCACGATTAAGCTGAACCAGATCGTGGTGACAGCGACTGGCTTTGAGCAGAACATCACCGATGCCCCTGCCAGCATCACCGTCGTACCGGGCGAAGAGCTTGAAAAGGGCGCGTATCGCGACCTGACCGACGCCTTGAAGGACGTGCAGGGCGTGGCTGTGACAGGCCCTGCCGCCGAGCGCGACATTTATATTCGCGGTCTTCCCGGCTCCTATACGCTGCTGCTCGTCGATGGCAAGCGCCAGAGCACCCGTGATGCCCGCACCAACGGCAATTCCGGCTTTGAACAGAGCTTCCTTCCGCCTGCAAACGCCATTGAACGCATCGAAGTCATCCGTGGCCCGATGTCTTCGCTCTATGGTTCGGATGCGATGGGCGGCGTCATCAATATCATCACCAAGAAAGTGTCGGACAAGTGGAGCGGCTCGTTCACGGTGGACGGCATTGCCCAGCAGCACTCCAAATACGGTAATTCCCTTCAGGGTTCCTATTATATTACGGGCCCACTGGTGCCGGACCTTATCGGTGTGCAGCTCTGGGGACGTGGCCTGAAGCGCCAGGAAGACAAGATCGTCAGCGGCACGCCTGAGCAGCAGGATGTCGACATCACAGGGCGTATCACATGGACGCCGAATAAGGATCACGACGTTCAGCTCGAACTGGGCAAGACGCGTCTGCGCCGCGACAGCACAGTCGGTAATACGACGGAGAAGACCGCCTCGGCTGTCGATTCCTACAACTATAATGACCGTGACCATTGGTCGATCAGCCATACCGGCCGCTGGGGTCCGACGACGTCGGAATTCTCCTTCATGCAGGAATGGTCTGAGCGGACCAACTTCAACTGGAGCAACAAGTCCCAGAGCTACGAGGAAAATCTCCGCTCACCCCATGTGAAGAATTCGATTCTGGACGGCAAGTTCACCACGCCGTTCGAACTCTACGGCAATCACACGCTCGTCACTGGCGGCCAGTTCATGGATACGGTCTTGACTGACCAAAATCCGGGACGCCGTACGGGTCTGGATGAAGAATTCAGCGTGCGCCAATGGGCGCTCTTCGCCGAAGACGAATGGTGGCTGACGCCCGACTTCTCGCTGACCGGCGGTCTGCGCATGGATGATCACGAGGTCTATGGCTCGCATCTGAGCCCCCGCGGCTATGCCGTGTGGCACGCGACCGATCAGATCACCTTCAAGGGCGGCATTTCAACGGGCTTCAAGGCGCCCGATATCCGCACCATCGCTCCGGGCTATGCCTATACGACGGGCGGCGGCGGCTGCTCTTATGGCCCGACCGGCACCTGCGGCGTCATCATCGGCGATCCGAATCTGGAGCCGGAAAAGAGCACCAGCTACGAAGCCAGCGTGTTGTGGGACAATCAGGAAGGGCTGCGTCTCGGCGCGACTTATTTCTACACCAACTTCAAGGACAAGATTTCCAACGCGCTTGTTACCGACAGCAATGGCGATCCGGTTCGCTGGAGCGAAGATCCGAACTACCGTCTGTGGTATGCCTTCAACATTGATGAAGCCGTGCTTCAGGGTGTGGAACTGACATTCAACTGGGAAGCGACCGACACGATCACCCTTCGCGGTAACTACACCTATACGGATTCGGAACAGAAGACCGGCACCTATGCAGGTCTGCCGCTCGCCCGCACGCCAAAGCACATGGCAAGCCTGCGCGGCGACTGGATTACCCCGGTCGACGGGCTGAAGGCATGGGCCGCCGCCAACTATCATGGCGAGGAAACCAATGCCGGCGCACGTATCGGTACGGCTGGAACGCCGATCTATGCCGCGGACGGGAAGACGGTTCTGGCGCGCAAGTACAAGCCCTATGCGACGGTCGATCTCGGCGGTTCTTATGACTTCAGCGAGAACGTGACGTTCAACGCAGCCATCTACAACATCTTCGACAAGCAGATCGATGTCGATGAGTTCAACACCGTTGTCGACGGTCGTCGCCTTTGGGTCAGCATGACCTCGCGCTTCTGATCTGACGCCATATGACGCCGGTTTATGCCGGCGTCATTTTTTTCGATTGAATGGATGCTCGATGAGCGCTCTGAAAAACATAAAGAAGGTGTGCCTGATGCTCGGCAGCATTCTTTTTGCCTCCACGGTTCAGGCAGCGGAACCCGTGCGTGCTTTCTTCGACATGGAAGCCAATGGCATTTCCTATCGCATTTTTACCGCAGCGCCTGCCGAGGCCGCTCCCGAAGGCGGCTATCCGGTCGTCTATATGGTTGACGGCAACCGCATGTTGCCGCTCGCCGCCGCTGAAATGGCCAAGAATACAGCGCTGAATGCTGTTCTGGTCGGCATTGGTTATCCGACCGACGATGCGGACGAAATCGTGCGCCTGCGCTATTTTGATCTGACATCGCTAACCACCGATCAGCTGACGCCTGATCCCGCCGACCAGCCAAAGACCGGCGGTCGCGATGCCTTCCTTGCCTTCATCGAAGGACAGGTGAAGCCTGAAATCGAAAAGCGTTTCGCCATCGATAAAAGCAAGCAGGCGCTGTTCGGCCATTCGCTGGGCGGGCTGTTCACACTCTATGCGCTGTTCAACCACACGGGCACCTTCCAGACATACGCCGCCGCCGATCCGTCGATATGGTGGGACGGTCATTCGATCCTGTCGGACAAGGACCGCTTCATCGCGGCCTTCAAATCGGCTCCGCACCCGCTGCGCCTGCTGATGGAAACTTCCGGCAAGCGCGGTTCCCGTCCCGGCCAATCGGCTGACGACATTCAGCGCATGCGAAAGCTGCGCGGCGGACCTTCGGGCGCGGATGTCTACAAGGAACTGGAACAGCTGCCGCAGCTGGAGACAGCGTTCCACCGCTTTGCCGATGAGGGACACGGCTCGATGATCCCGCTGACGGTGAAGGACAGTCTGGATTTTATTCTGCTCGGCAAGAAGCCAGAACACACAGACAATTGAGACTTTTTTGTCCGCCGGGGTTGGACCTGCGGAAAACTGGACTATAAAGCACAGGATTGACGAAAGGATTGTGCATCATGCTGAATTTCGGCCAACATGTCGCCCGCCTCTGTGGCGCAGCCGTCATGGCGCTTTCTCTGGCCTCTGCCGCCAGCGCTGCCGACATCACCGTCAAGCATGCGCAGGGTGAAACGGCCGTGCCTGCTTCGCCTGCCAAGGTGATCGTGCTCGATCTCGCAACGCTCGACAATCTCGACCGCCTCGGCGTCAAGGTTGCGGGCGTGCCGACACTGGTCACCGCCCCAGATTTTCTCAAGAAATATCAGTCCGACGATTATCCGAAAGTCGGCACGCTGTTCGAGCCGGACTATGAAGCCATCAATGCCGCCGAACCGGACCTCATCATTGTGGGCGGTCGTTCGGCAGCCAAATATCCGGAACTCGCAAAGATCGCGCCCACCATCGATCTGACGGTTTCCTCAAAAGACCTCATCGGCGGCACCGAAGCGAATGTTGAAAAGCTTGGCCAGATCTTCGGCAAGGAAGCGGAAGCCAAGGCTGAGATCGAAAAGCTCAACGCCGATGTGGCCGCGCTGAAGCAGAAGACGGCGGGCAAGGGCACAGGTCTTCTGATCCTCACCACTGGCGGCAAGATGAGCGCCTATGGCCCCGGCTCGCGCTTTGGCATGCTGCATGACGCCTATGGTGTGACGCCTGCCGCGACTGACCTCACCACCAAGGGCAATCACGGCCAGCCGATCAGCCAGGAATTTATTCTGAAGACCAATCCTGACTGGCTGTTCGTGATCGACCGCGACGCTGCCATCGGTCGCGAAGGCAATTCCGCCAAGCAGGTTCTCGACAATGATCTCGTTCGCCAGACCACGGCAGCGAAGAAAGACCAGATCGTCTATCTGAAGTCGCAGAACTGGTATCTCGTCGGCGGCGGCCTCAACGGCCTGCACGGCACCATCGACCAATTGTCGGAAGTGTTCGACAAGGCAAAGTAAACGTTAGGCACTTTCTGACCCAGTCACCCGGGCTGTCCGCCATGCCGGACAGCCCGATGCATGACAAGGCAAGAGAACAGGACAAAGCGTGAAGGGACTAGCTGCAGCTATAGTTGTTGTCGCCGTGCTTGCTGTCATCAGCCTGTTTATCGGGGTCGGCGACGTCTCACTACATGCACTGATTTACCCCGGTGAAAGCGCGAGCGACAGTCCCGGCAGCGCGCTTGAACTGCTGCTCGTCAGCCGTATTCCGCGCACTATCGCCATCGTTCTGGCGGGCATGTCGATGGCCGTTGCGGGCATGATCATGCAGATGCTGACCCGCAACCGTTTCGTCGAACCGTCAACAGCAGGAACGGTCGAATCCGCCAGCCTTGGCATCCTTCTGGTTATTCTTTTCGCACCGGAAGCGCCCGTCTTCGTCAAGATGCTGGTCGCCTCCGTCACCGCAGTGGCGGGAACGGCGCTGTTTCTGCGTATCCTGCGCAGCATCCGGTTGCGCTCCGTGCTGGTTGTTCCGCTGGTTGGCATCATGCTCGGCGGGGTTGTCAGCGCCATCACCACTTTCCTCGCCTATCGCTTCGATCTGCTGCAATCGCTGAATTCATGGACGACCGGCGATTTTTCCGGCGTGCTGCGCGGACGTTATGAATTGCTGTGGATCGCCTTTGCGCTTACCGTCGTCGCCTATATCGCCGCCGACCGCTTCACGGTCGCGGGGCTGGGTGAAGATTTCACCACCAATCTCGGCCTCAATTATCGCCGTGTGGTGACGCTCGGCCTCATCATCGTATCGATGGTCAGCGCGTCGGTCGTCGTCACGGTCGGCATGATCCCGTTTCTCGGCCTGATTGTGCCCAATGTCGTCAGCATGTTCATCGGCGACAATATGCGCCGCGCATTGCCTTGGATCGCCGTTCTCGGTGCGGGTCTCGTGCTCGCCTGCGATATTGCCGGTCGCCTGATCCGCTTTCCCTATGAAATCCCCATCGGCACGATGATGGGTGTCGTGGGCAGCGTCATCTTCCTCTATCTCCTGTTGCGGCGGGGTTCGCGCCTTGCTTAGACGCCCCGCGATCCTCATCCCCGTTCTCGGCGTGATTGCCCTTCTTGCCGCCGTCGCCTTTATGACGATTGGCGCCAAGGGCAGTTGGTCATTCATCCTGTCCTTCCGCGGCACAAAACTGGCCGCCATGGTACTGGTGGCCTATGCAATCGCCGTTTCGACCGTGCTGTTTCAAACCGTCACCAATAATCGCATCCTGACACCATCCATCATGGGCTTTGATGCGCTCTATATTCTGATCCAGACCGTCATCGTCTTTTTCTTCGGCGCGGTGCATGTCGACTGGATCGGACCGAACATACGCTTCATCACCGAAACCGTGGTGATGGTGCTGTTTGCGGGTTCGCTCTATTACTGGCTGTTTTCGGGCGCGGCGCGTAGCCTGCATCTGGTGATGCTGGTCGGCATTATATGCGGCGTATTCTTCCGCAGCCTGTCCAATCTCTTGCAGCGCATGCTCGATCCGGACCTGTTCGCGGTTTTGCAGGACCGCTTCTTTGCCAGTTTCAACACGATCAACGCTGATATTCTGACACTCTCGGCGATTATCGTCGCTGCCGTGTCGCTCTATGGCTGGCGGCTGTTGCATGTGTTCGACGTGCTGGCGCTTGGACGCGAGCCTGCCATCAATCTCGGCGTCGATCATCGTCGCGTGGTGCGGCTCATCCTGCTGATGGTCACGGTGCTGGTCGCCGTTTCGACCGCCCTCGTTGGACCGATCACCTTCTTCGGCCTTTTGGTCGCCAATCTCGCTTACATTCTGGCAGGCTCTGGGAAACATCGCGTCGTTCTGCCGATTGCCGTTCTTCTGGCCATCATCTGCATTGTCGGTGGCCAGACCATTCTCGAACGAGCCTTTGCCTTCAATACCGCGCTCAGCGTCATCATCGAATTTCTGGGCGGTCTCGTCTTCATTATCCTTCTTGTCAGGGGAAATGCGCGTTGATCGAAATAAGCCAAGTCAGCAAATCCTATAGCGGCGCCCTTGTCGTCGAAGACGTGACCCTGCGCCTGGCCGCGGGCGGCGTAACGTCGATCATCGGCCCCAACGGCGCGGGCAAATCAACGCTGCTTTCGATGATCAGCCGCCTTTTGCCGATGGACAAAGGCCGCGTGACCGTTGACGGTCTGGATGTCACCACCACATCAGGCGATGTGCTGGCAAAGCGCCTCTCCATTCTCCGGCAGGAAAACGCCATCAATTCACGACTGACCGTGCGCGACCTCGTAACCTTCGGGCGCTATCCCTATTCCAAGGGCCGACCGAACAGCGAAGACCGCAAGCATGTCGAACAGGCGATCCATTACCTTGGCCTTGAAAGTTTAAGCGAGCGCTTTCTCGATGAATTGTCCGGCGGTCAGCGCCAGCGCGCCTTCGTTGCGATGGTGCTCTGTCAGGATACGGACTATGTGCTTCTCGATGAACCGCTGAACAATCTGGATATGAAACACGCGGCGTCGATGATGAAGCTTTTACGCCGCGCTGCCGATGAGCTTGGCAAGACGGTGGTGCTGGTGCTGCACGACATCAACTTCGCGTCGTGCTATTCCAACCACATCGTTGCCATGCGCAATGGCAAAGTCGCGCATCAGGGCACGCCGGACGAACTGATCCATCCGGAAATCCTGAGCGACATTTACGACATGGATATCGCGGTCGAGATCATCGGCGGCAAGCGGATCGGGGTCTATTACCTGTAAATAGACTATCTATTCGCTCGATTTCGTGCAAAAGCATGCGCAACCAACCATTGGCGATTATCGGTGGAGTGTCCATGCTGACGAAGAAGGGCAAATATGGTTTGAAAGCATTGGCACATCTTGCCTTGCTTGAACCCGGCGAAAGCGCGTTCGTCGCCGATATTGCTTCCAAGAACAATATCTCCAAGAAATTTCTCGACGCGATTCTTCTGGAACTGCGCAATGACGGCATCTTGCGTTCCAAGAAAGGTCCCGGCGGCGGCTACAGCCTTTCCAAACCGGCAGCCGATATCACGATTGGCCAGGTGGTTCGCGTTCTCGACGGCCCGTTGGCACCCATCCGCTGCGCAAGCCGCATGGCCTATCAGCCATGCGAAGATTGCGAGGATCACCGCGCCTGTCAGGTGCGCCGTTCGATGCTGCTCGTGCGCGAAGCCATCGCCGGCGTTCTCGATTCCATGACGCTGGAACAATTTGCCCGCAACGGTGGCCTCGAAGACGACAGCGCCGCGCCCGAATGGGCCAAGCTAAGCGCCTGACAACAGGTCCAGCAGCCGATAGCCGCCATTGTGATAGACAAGCGGCTCGCCGCCGCCCGCCACGATTTTCAAAACACGACCGATGATGATGGCATGGGTGTGCCGTTCGATGACGTCTTCCACGGCGCAATCGACAGCGGCCAGTGCGCCCGTCAGCGCCAGCGCGCCGCTTTCCAGCGTATACCATTCGGCGTCTGCGTAACGCGCGACGCCCTTGATACCGTCCTTGCCGGCAAAGCGGTCCGCAATCGGCTGCTGGGCAGCCGACAGCACATTGACGCAGAAATGGTTATGGCGGCTAATGGCGGGCCAGACCGACGAACCGCGATTGATGTTGACGATGATCGTTGGCGGGTCGACCGAAAGTGCCGTCGCCGAGGTGACGGTCGCGCCGGTGCGCCCATCGCCGAAGCCCGCAGTCACAACGCTGACGCCGCCAGCCAATTGCCGCATAGCAGCCTTCAACTCATCTGGTGAAACAGCGATATCCGCCGTATCTTCCACCAGTCTCAACGCTTTTTCGCCCATGCTTGCCACCATCATTTCATTGCCGTCATCGCTTTCTCCGGTCGACCGGATCAAACGCAACGGAATGGTGTCACGCCACGCACCGACGTTCAAAGGTGCTGACTGCCTTCTGATCACCAATAGGGAAAGCATTTTCTATTTTCTACAAAATGAATGGAATTAATCCGCTCGCAGCGCCATCAGCGCTGCGTTCTTTTTATATGGTGTTCGGCCAGATAGACCCGATCGTCCTGCGTTGAAAACAACACGGAAAAGACAATGCCGATAGCAGCGCCGAGCAATGTGTCAAGCACCCGTTCCGACACCATATCGACCCCGTTCAGACCAGGCGCGGCGATATAGGTCATCAGTAGCGCCATCGGCGTTACGAGGATTTGTCCCAGCGCATAATTGGAGCCGATGATGACTTCGGTTGCAAATTGCAGGAACCCCAGTATCGCAACCAACGTCCATATGGACGGAGCATGTGTCAGGATCATCCAGGCAACGACCGCGCCCAGAAGCGTGCCGACCATGCGCTGCAAGGCGCGGTTCATGTTGATATGCAGATGCGCGCCCTGCATTACGGCAACAGCGCCCATTGCCGCCCAGGCGGGGTGCGCGGCCTCCATGGCATAAGCGGCAAACGCCGCCACGCCCGCGCCAAAGGCAACACGCACTGCTGCGATCAGCCGGTGGCTGACCGGTCGCAACGGTTCCGACGGGAAAGGCTTTTCCACACTGGCCTTATGACGGAAATATTCCGTCAGCACACAGATCAGAAAGGCCAGTATTGCGACCAGCGCGGTAGCGGCGGTGCGCTCCAGCGTCTGCTGTAAACTAACCGACTGGCTCATCGATGCGCCGGCAGCGAAGATGAAAATCAACGCGCCGGGAGGACCGAATTTTCCAGTTGCGGTCACAAAGCAGAATACACCGCACAGAACGGCCAGCAGCAGAAGCTGCAAAGCCAGCGGCGCACCCGCTGCGGCGACAAGCGACATGACGAGCACGGCCAGCGTCTGGCAGATGGCGCACAGAAGCACGACGCGGTTGCGGCTTGCCTGCGGTGCAAAACGCCCGAATAAAGCAACCAGAGCGCCAAGCGAAGCAAAGCCGATCAGATGCGACCAGGGCGAAAGATAGATGAGCGGCAAGGCGATGACCGCAGTGGCTGCGGACTGAAGGCCTGCAAGCGACGAGTTGCGAATGGAAGGCTGCTGCGAAAGCGCAACGCTTTCCTGAAACTGCTGCGGTTTCAAAAGCTGGCGCGCGGCGTCGAGCCTGCGGGCCGACGATATCATGGAGGTTTCGGTCCTCATTCTCCAGTTTCCTGTGAGCGTCTCAACTGATTGGCCGCGAGGCGCCGCTCGATAGCGTCGAAATGGTCAAGCATGGCGGCCAGATCCGCATCGGAAATATCCGCCAGCATGTCTTCCTCCCCCTTGGCCAGTTCACGCCGGATTTCTGTCACGCGCTGCTCACCCTTCGGCGTGAGGAAGATCAGCCGCGCGCGGTTGTCGTTTTCATCGACCCGGCGCTCGACCAGCTCCTGACGGGAAAGAATATCCAGAAGCCGCACAAGGCTCGACCCGTCGATACCGACCAGCGCGGCGAGTTCTTTCTGCGTCACGCCGCCGCCGGTGGTCTGAAGATGGATCAGCGGAACCCATGTGGCATCGGACAGCCCCGCTTCGGCAAGGCGCGCATCAAGCGCGCGCCGCCAACGCCGGGCAAGCAACGAAAAGCGAATCCCAAACTGGGAGCGAGGAGAAGACGAATTGGACTGCATGACGGCAATAAAGCACGAATTAATTTGATTTGCAATTCAAATTAATTCAGTTGAAACGAATTTTACATTTGGAATTCGCCTGCCGAGATTTTCCAGATAGCGCTTTCTGAACGAGCCGCTTATCATCAAGCAATACTTCGCCCGAAGGCGCGAAAAATCTGACCGAATAACTGTAATCCCAAAACATCCCGCTCCACGAAGGAAACAAGACAGCAACCATGGCAGCTCTCGTGTCGTCGGAAAATGGAGTCGGCCAGAAGGCAGCACGCTTTCTCGGCCTGATACTGATCGCTATCCTCGGCTATAGTTTCTGGCTCAATGAAAGCTGGCTGACACTCTGCGCCGGACTGGCGATTTTCCTGTTCGGCATGCAGTGCCTTGAAGAAGGCTTGCGCAATCTGGCGGGTAGTGCCCTGGAGCGGATGCTGGCGCGCGGCACCTCCACCTCGTGGAAAAGTCTGCTGGTCGGGCTGGTCGGTGCGACAGTAATGCAATCGAGCACGCTTGTCTCGCTGATGACCATTGCCTTCATCACAACTGGCCTTATATCCCTGGCCGCTGGCATATCCATCATTTTCGGTGCAAATCTGGGCTCGGCAACCGGCATATGGCTGCTGTCGCTGGCCGGACAGAATTTCAGCCTCTCTTCGCTGGCCCTGCCGCTGATGGTGTTTGGCGTATTGGCGAGTTTCTTCGGGCCGAAGATCAAAGCCATCGGGCGCATTCTGCTTGGCATCGCCTTCATCTTCCTTGGCATTGACGGCATCAAGCAGGGCTTTTCCGTCGTCACCGAGAATTTCGATCTCGCCCAATACAGGATCGACGGCTGGCTCGGTCAGGTCATTTTCGCTGGCATCGGCCTCGTGCTGACCCTGCTGCTGCAATCGACCCATGCGACCTTGATGCTGACACTTGCAGCGCTGGGTCTCGGACAGGTCGATCTCTGGCAATCGGCGGCAATCGCCATCGGAGCCAATGTCGGCAGCAGCATCACCACCGGCATTGCCGGTGCGCTCGGCGGCAATCGCAGCGGCCAACGACTGGCGCTGGCGCACGTGATTTTCAATGTCGCCACCGCCTGCATTTCGCTGGTTCTGATGGGAATGCTGGTTCGCCTTGCGGTGTGGCTCTCGCAGGCAATGGACGTTGGTGACAATCAGTTGATCCAGCTCGCGATCTTCAACAGCGAGTTCAACATTTTAGGCGTGCTGATCTTCTGGCCCGCTCTGGTCCCGTTCACACGCTTTCTGGAACGCGTGCTACCGGGCAGGCCAGAGCCTCGCGTCCTCATTCCAGCAGGCACGCCCGACCTGCCGGAAAATGCACTGCGCGCCCGTTATCTTGACAAGTCGGCGCTCAGTTCCCCCGAGACGGCTGCGCAGGCACTGGTGCATGAATTGCAGCATCTGGGACGTCTCAGCGTCGAGGTTATCTGCCACGCGCTTTATCTGCCGGTCAGCGAAATCAACCGCTCCAAGCATGACGAGGCCATCATGCGCGCCGCACCCGACGTCGATTATGTCGATGCCGACCTGCTCTACCGCCTCTATATCAAGGGTGTCTACGGAGACATATTGAGCTTCATCGGCAAGGTCGATCCCGGGAACAACACGGATCAGCAGAATTTCTGGATGACTGGACAGGTGATCGCACTGCAAATGGCGGAAATCGTCAAGGACGCCAAGCATCTCCAGAAAAATCTCGGTTTCTATCTGCGGCAGACCAATTCCCCCGTCCGCGACGCCTATGTTGAACTGCGCGAACATCTGGTCAATGTGCTGCACGAAGTGCGTGTGCTGAGCCGCGCCGATGCCGCCAGCGACAAATGGGACGCCCACCAGCAAGCTTTCATCGAGAAGGTCAAAGATTTCGAACGCGCCTTCGGCGCAAAGCTGTTCGAGGCGAACCGGCAGGAGAAAGTCAGCGGCTTACAGCTCAGCTCGCTTCTCAACGATCTTGGCTATGCCAGACGCATCGCAAACGGGCTCAACACGCTTCTGACCATTCGCAAGCGGTCGCTCAATGACCCGCTGCACAATCTCTCCGGCCTTTTCGAGGAAGGCACGCCGCTGGTTCAGATATAACGAAACGCCGTCTTTTTCAGGCGGCGCGGACCTCCAGACCGCCATTTTCGACGATGAAGTCAATCACCGCCTGTACGCCCTGACCGCGATGGAGGTCGGTGAAGCCGAACGGGCGTTTGCCACGCATGCGCGCTGCATCGCTTTCCATTACCTCAAGGTCCACCCGCACATAGGGCGCAAGATCGCTCTTGTTGATGACCAGAAAGTCCGACCGCGTGATACCCGGCCCGCCCTTGCGCGGAATTTCCTCGCCCTGACAGACGGAGATGACGTAAAGCGTCAAATCGGCCAGATCGGGGGAGAAAGTGGCGGCAAGATTATCGCCACCAGATTCGATGAAAACGATATCCAGATCGGGAAAGCGCCGGTTCATTTCCGCGATGGCCTGCAGGTTGATCGATGCATCCTCGCGGATTGCCGTATGCGGGCAGCCGCCGGTTTCCACGCCCATGATGCGATCCTCGGACAGCGCCTGATGGCGCGCCAGAATATAAGCGTCTTCCTGCGTATAGATATCGTTGGTGATGACGGCGACCGAATATGTGTCGCGCAGCGCCTTGCAGAGCTTTTCGGTCGGCGTCGTCTTGCGGGAGCCGCCCGGCCCGCCAATACCAATCCTGAGCGGTCCATTCTTCTGTGTCATGAGCGAAAAAGCCTCGAATGCTGTGTTTCATGTTTCATGGCCATGATGTCGGCGATGAAAGTCGCCGAACCAAGGTCATCCAGACCGGACTGTCCGGCACGCATGGCGGTTTCTGCCAGTGTGTTTTCCAGCGCGGCCATGGTGGTGGTCACGCCGCTTTGCCCCGTGACCGAGAGGCGGATGGACGCCTGCAACAGGTTGATGCAGAAAGCCTGCAAAAAAGCCGCCAGTGTTGAGACGAGTGGAACGCCATGCGCCCCTGCCACTGCGCCGACGGCCACCGGATAAGCGCAGTTGCCCGGCAGCTGATCGGAGACAGGAGACGGCCAGCTGCGCGCTGCCGACAGGAAAGCGCCGCCTTGCAGCATGGTTTCCATATGCCGCTCGCGAGAGCCTGCCAGCGCCTCCGCCAGCTGGGCAAGCTCGCCCAAATCCTCACCCGCCATCGCCCGCCGCCAGCTTTCAGCGCAAAGAACGGCATCGTTCCAGCCCGAACCGCGTGTAACGAGCCAGTGCAGCCAGTCCTTCAACTCTGCCGCATCGGTGACGAAGCCATCATGCACCGCCCGCTCCAGCCCGTGGCTATAGCTGAAGGAGCCGACCGGAAAGACCGGAGACAGCCACGCCATCAGCCGCAGAAGAGCGGTGTTGGGATCAGTCGTGATGGTGGTGGTGATGGTCATGGTCGTGGCCGTGCCCGTGGTCATGATGCGAATGGCCACCTGAATAAGCGCCACGCAACGGGCTGAAAACCGCCACCACATCGGTCACGGTTGCGCCCAGCCCTTCCAGCATCGCCTTGATGACGTGATCCCGCAGAATGAAGATACGGTCCGCCTCAATCTGCGCCGCCAGATGGCGATTGCCGATATGCCAGGCAAGCTCGGCAATATGCAGCTGGTCGCGCCCGTGGATTTCGTAAAGCTCTTCGCTGGCGGCGCGGATTTCAATCTCGCGCCCATCGTCCAGAACAATCCGGTCGCCATGGTCCAGCACCACCGGATCGGCAAAATCGGCAAGTACCTTCTCGCCGTTGTCGAGCGTGATTGCCTTGCGGCGCAGATGGCGTTCGTCACGCTCCAGCACGGCATGGGCCGCTGGAACCGCGTCGATCACTTCATGCGCGCGGATGATGTCTACTGCACGGAACATTTTCTACCTCAATTCTCAGAACAGGAAATAACGCTGCGCCATCGGCACCACATCCACCGGTTCGCATGTCAAAAGCTCGCCATCAGCGCGCACTTCATAGGTTTCCGGATCGACTTCCATTTGCGGCATGGCATTGTTGAGGATCATCGAGCGCTTGCCGATGCCGCCGCGCGTATTGACGACAGCCGCCATCTGCTTGTCCACGCCGAGCCTCTCACGCAAACCGCCATCGATTGCTGCCTGCGAAACGAAGGTGATCGAGGTGTTGGTGCGCGCCTTGCCGAAGGAGCCGAACATGGGCCGGTAATGCATCGGCTGCGGCGTCGGGATAGACCCGTTCGGATCGCCCATCGGCGCCGTAGCGATCCATCCGCCCAGCAAAACCATATCCGGTTTGACGCCAAAGAAAGCCGGGTTCCATAAGACCAGATCGGCGCGTTTTCCAACCTCAATCGAGCCGATCTCATGCGACATGCCATGGGCGATGGCCGGATTGATGGTATATTTCGCCACATAGCGGCGGGCGCGGTAATTGTCATTGCCCGGTCTGTCGTCCGGCAGGTTGCCGCGCTGGCGCTTCATCTTGTCCGCCGTTTGCCAGCAGCGAATGATCATTTCACCGACCCGGCCCATGGCCTGACTGTCGGACGAAATGATCGAGAAAGCACCCATATCATGCAAAATGTCTTCGGCGGCGATGGTTTCCTTGCGGATACGGCTTTCTGCAAAGGCAATGTCTTCGGGGATGGCCGGTGACAGGTGATGGCAGACCATCAGCATGTCGAGATGCTCTGCGACGGTATTGATCGTATAGGGCCGCGTCGGGTTGGTCGAAGCAGGCAGAACATTCGGGTACTGGCAGACGCGGATAATATCCGGCGCGTGACCGCCGCCCGCACCTTCCGTATGGAAAGAGTGGATCGTACGGCCCTTGAAGGCATTGAGCGTATCCTCCACGAAGCCGCTTTCGTTGAGCGTATCGGTGTGGATCGCCACCTGCACGTCGAAATGGTCAGCGACAGACAGGCAGTTGTCGATAGCCGCAGGCGTCGTGCCCCAATCTTCATGCAGCTTGAGACCGCAAGCCCCTGCCAGAACCATTTCCTCCAGCGCACCCGGCAAGGAGGCATTGCCCTTGCCGAACACGCCGAAATTCATCGCCATGCCGTCAAAGGATTCGATCAGCCGCGCAATATGCCAAGGCCCCGGCGTGCAGGTGGTGGCCAGCGTGCCATGCGCGGGGCCGGTGCCGCCGCCCACCATGCAGGTAATACCCGCATTCAGCGCCTCATCCACCTGTTGCGGCGAGATGAAGTGAATATGCGAGTCGATGCCACCCGCCGTCACGATCTTGCCCTCGCCCGCGATGATTTCCGTGCCCGGGCCGATGATGATCGTAACACCCGGCTGCGTGTCGGGATTACCCGCTTTGCCGATGCCAGCAATGCGCCCGTCGCGTAGCCCGATATCGGCCTTGTAGATGCCGGTATGATCCAGAATGAGCGCATTGGTGATGACGGTATCGACCGCGCCTTGCGCCCGCGAAAGCTGGCTCTGGCCCATGCCATCGCGGATAACCTTGCCGCCCCCGAACTTGACCTCCTCACCATAGGTGGTGAGATCGTGCTCGACCTCGATGACGAGTTCCGTATCGGCAAGGCGCACCTTGTCGCCGGTGGTGGGGCCGAACATCTGCGCATAGGTGGCGCGACTGATCTTGGCTGGCATGAAATTCTCCGTCGACACTGGCGACTTGTTTTTACGCATTATCCTGCGCAAAACGGTTTCGCACTTTTGCTGGAAATGCTTAGAGCTTACCCATGATTTTCTGGCGGAACCCGTAGACCTCGCGCTTGCCGCCGAGCGGAACCAGCGTCACATCGCGTTCCTGCCCCGGCTCGAAGCGCACCGCAGTGCCTGCGGCAATATCAAGCCTGCAACCGCGCGCTTTTTCACGGTCGAATGACAGCGCCGCATTTGCCTCATGGAAATGATAATGGCTACCAACCTGGATCGGGCGGTCGCCGGTATTGGCGACCTTGATCGTGACCGTGGGTTGCCCCTCATTAAGCTCGATTTCGCCCTCAAGCGTGAATATTTCGCCAGGTATCATGCTGCACCTCAACCAGCGATAAGCATCAGACCGCCAAGCGCGGTCGCGCCACCGGCAACGCGCAGGGCGAGGCGACCGCTTGGACCAGCAGCCAGACGACCGACGCCAAGACCGATGGCGATGCCCGCTGCGTGGAGCAGAGCCGTGGCCAGCGCAAAGCCTGCCGCATAATCGAAGAAGGTTGCAGCGCCGATTTCACCGCCATGCGCATGGCCATGAAAGAAGGCGAAGAAACCGGCGATCACCGCACCGACAAGCGGCGAGACCGGCAGCGCCAGCGCGACCAGAAAGCCGAGCACGACCACCGAGGCCAGAATAACCGGCTCGACGAATGGCAGCGGCATCCCGACAAGCGCCGCCACGAAGCCCAACAGCATGACGCCGACAAAGGCCGCAGGCACGATGAAAAGCGCCCGTCCGCCCAGCATCGCCGCCCAGAGACCGACGGCGACCATCGCCAGAATATGATCCGCACCGAAAAACGGATGCGAGAAACCGGCGGCAAAGGAGCCGTGTTCGGCGGGATTGAGATGGGCAAAAGCCGGGCTTGCCATGAGCGCAAACGCTGCTGCCGTCAGGACCGTCATCTTCTTCATCTTGCACCTTTTCAAAAATTGAAATTCAAAATCAGCGGATCGGCTCGTGCACCGTGACAAGCTTGGTGCCATCCGGAAATGTCGCCTCGACCTGAATATCGTGGATCATCTCGGCAACGCCCGCCATCACCTGTTCCCGCGTGATGACATGTGCGCCCGCCTCCATCAGATCGGCCACCGTGCGCCCGTCCCGCGCGCCTTCCACAACGAAATCGCTGATCAGCGCGATGGCCTCCGGATGATTGAGCTTCACACCGCGCTCCAGACGGCGGCGAGCAACCATGGCCGCCATGGCGATCAACAGCTTGTCTTTTTCCCTTGGCGTCAAATTCATGACTTCGTTCCGAACCTTCCCAACCAACGCGGCCCGGTGGCCGCAAATTCAAATTGACCAAACTTTAGGCAGTCCTGCCTTTCCATTAAGCAGCGCCAGCAAAGGAGCGAGGCGCTTGCGCAGGGCATAACTGTCCGGCGCATAGAGGCGTGCGCCAAGTTTCGATGCGTCGCCGACCTGCCAGACGCTGGCGCCGCCCTCCTCGCCGATAATGGCGCGCGCGGCCTCCAGTTGCCTTTCGGCGTGCGTCGAAACCAGCAACACCGTGGCAACGGCAAGCCCGCCATCCGCGACCGCTCTGGCCTGCAATTCAGCGGCAACATCAGGCCCCAGGCGGAACTCTTCCGCATGAACCAGACGCCCGCCGAGCCGCACCCGCCAGCGGTCGCAGAACGATGCCTGTTCCACCGCTTCACCCATGGCGAGACGCCCGAAAACAGTCGCCTCGACCAGCAGCACTTCCGCCCCTTCCTCCATCTCGACATCCAGCGCGCGCGAGAGAGCGGATCGGTTGAACAAAATGGTTTCCTGCGGGAGCCATGCAAGACGCGTGCCTGTTGCCACCTTGATGTGTGTTTCTATGCGCGCCTCACCGCCGCCCGAGCGATAAATCCGCTCGCAGGCCTGTGTGGTGACCACGGCAGAAGCGCTCTCCTGCAGCTCTACGTCCCAGCGCAGCCGGTCGCCGCCGGTCAGCCCGCCGGAGGTGTTGATGAGGATCGCTTCCAGCGGGTCCCGCGCCACTTGCGGCATGCGGATTTTGGCGGCGCCCTCCTGATAAAGCCGGGAAATGCGGGAGCGCCCCTCCTTGAAATGGACGGTCAGCCCGCCCACGCCATTGACGCGCTGCGGGGCAAGTTTTTCCAGATTGCCGGTATCGATGGACATAGAACTGCTTTTCACCCCGCAGATCAAATCAGATTGCAGGCGAAGGGTAAGGCAGGTCCTGATCGGCGGAAAGCGGGATTAGATTATTTAAGCAATTATTCTGCGGCTTGATAATTGCGCAGTCATCCGCCCCAAGGCAGATGACTGCGCTTGGTGTCAGAAGCTGACGCTCAACTTGGCATTGACGCCATTCTGGACAGCGCCGGACCCGAACTGGCCGTTATAGGAGACACCCAGAACTGCGTCCTGGCTGATCTGGAAGTCCAGACCGGCTTCCACGGTCGCAACATCCTTGGCAATAGGAGCACCCGCGACAGTAAAGGCGCTTGATCCGAGGAAGCTTGCCGTCGATACCGGCGTGACATCGCCATAGGCGTGACGCCAACCAATATCCGCACGGGCTTTCGCATTGAGGCTGCCAAGATCGATATCGGTCGATGCCCGGAAGCCGAGCGTGCTGAAGGTCGTATCGGTCGTATCGGAACCCGTGGTCAGGGCAGCGGCGGTCAGCCCCTGCTCATCGAACCCATCCGTCTTCAAACGGACATAAGCAAGATTTGCGTAGGGTTCCAAAGCGGCCTTGCCGAGCTGGGTTTTGTAAGCAAGTTCACCGAAAGCTTGAAATGTACCCGCATCGTAATCGGCATTCAGGTGGTCACTGAAGCCCGGGAAAGCAGCCCGGCGTTCCATCTCAAGATTATGCCATGTGTAGCCGAGGCCCGACCGAAAGGCCAAAGCATCGCCACCGGCTAAGCCCCATTCGGTGCCTGCATAGGCGCCGAGTGTATAATTGTCGCTGCTGCCTGAAGAGGTTCGGTCGTCGACATGGAAACTGGTGTGGCTGTAGCCCGCCAGCAGGCCGAGCCGCCAATTGTCATAGACCACGCCATCCAGACCCGTGATGAACCCGCCGGTGGATGATTTCAGCTCGCCCGTATGACCATTACCGTCCTGCTTGCCCCAGCTTCCGAATGCATAGCCCCAGGCTGCATAAGTGCCCGAAGCATTGCCGATGCTTGCCGGTGCGACGGCATCAAACGCCTCGCTTCCCGATTTCTTCGGCGCGGGGCCAAAGGACAGCGCATGGATCGGAGAAGACGGTGTTCCGCCAAAAGCCTGCTGCAAGCGGCTCGTCACCGCATCGCGCGTGAAATGCGTCTGATCGATCAGAACGCCCTTGGCCGAAGCATAGGCTTCACCGGAAAGCTGATCGAAAGCTGCCCGCGCTTCACCGTCGGTCAGCATCAGGAGGCTGTTATAAAGCGCCAGCGACGGACCGCTTTGCGCCAGCGTGCCGAGTGCTCCTGCTGTCGCCAGCTGGTTCGGGGTGTTGGCTGCAGTGGTGAACAGCTTCGAAGGCTCGCTAACGTCGTCCTTCAGCGAAATGGTGACCGCATTTCCCCCCGCCGGGGATGCCAGATCGAAATTCAAAAAAGCCGAACGCGACGTGATGTCGGCAAATTGACCGTCAATACCGCCCGCCGCCGTGATGAACGAATAGGTCTGCCCCTTCTGATAGCTCGTTTCCGGGTCGATGGCCGTTATGACCGCATGTGCCCCGGCAATGGTGGCAACGCCGCTGACATTGACGAGGTCGGAACCGCCATTGCCAGCAATTTCCACCTCCATCGTCGAACCGGGCTGGAGAACCAGATCGCCATTGATCGTCAGTGTTCCGATGGAGTTGCCCGGAGACAGAAAGCCGCCCGAGAGAATATTCACATTGCCGCCAATAGTGCCGGTGCCGCCCAAGGTCGCGCCAGAGTGGACCTGTACCGATGCGTCGAGTGAACCGGTGCCGTGATTGCCGACAATCAGCGTTCCCGCCTCGACTGTCGCACCGCCGCCAAAGCTGTTGGCGCCAGTCAGGATGATCTTGTTCGTTCCGGCAAACGTCATGCTTCCCGCACCGGAAAGCGCGCCGGTCAATGTGAGATTGCCGTTCGTGCCGTCGATGGTTCCGCCCGCCGCATGGACCGCCATGTCCTGACCGATGATCATCGGTCCCGTTGGACGCAGCGTTCCACCGTCAAACTCGACCGGGCCATGGGTCATGGCGTAATCGGTTTCGATGAAATAGGGACGCGACGTGTCCAGCGTCAAACCGACGAAGTCGTAATTGAGGATCTGCTTGAGATCATCGCGCGACAAATCCGAGAAGAAGGTGAAAGGCAGCGAATCCGCCGCGATTGCCTGCCCGTTGTTGGTAATAAGATTGGCCAGTTGAACGCCAAGCGCAATATCCGAAGCCGGATCAAGCGAACTAAAGTTTATATCGGCAGTCAGAACATTAAACAGCACGATTTTCCGCGTCTCGCCCGGAGCAAGCGAGACGGAATACTGCCATTCCGTAACGTCTGAACCGTCGGAATGCTTCATTGTCGAGTTCAGGGTGTAGGCATTATTGCCGAAAATATGCGTTATGACAGGATCAAGGCTATTTATACGGTCTTCACGTGAAACCAGATACAAATTTCCGGTTTGCGCAGCCACATTGCCCGAGCTTGACGCGACGAATGCAGTGTCAAAGTCCGAGCCTAGATTATTGAGGTAAGTGAGCGATCCGGTGATTGTGTTAGCCGTTGTGTTCGAGATCGTTTCGACCCAGCGCGCCGCATTATAGACCCCGCCTGCGGCAAAAGTCGCCGTTATTGGCGTTGGAATAGAGCCCGGACCATGCGTGGTATCCACCTGTCGCGTAACAGTCAGCCCACCAAAATTCGGCGAAACATTACCTCCTTGGCGAAACCCAAGCCCGCCGTACCCGTCATACGCATCACTAACTCGTTGGTATACCGGCGTTCCAGCCACGCCGACAGAAGCCCCCGCTGCCTCAGAGATTCCGCCTGAAAAAGAGAGATCGGCCGGGCCGTAATAAGTCGCGCAGCACGCCCCGATTGTGCCAGTGTAAGGCCCACCGAAGGCCGGGTTGGTGACGTCATTGCTATAGGCTCCGTACACAGCGAACTCAATGAGCTGCTGTTCAGCGCGCACCGGCGCCATCAACAGCAACAATGTCATGAGAGAAGCGCCAGCCGACAGGCTGCCACGACGGACTTTAATATTCATGATTCCCCCGACCCCATTCTCAAAAGAGAATTATAGATAACTAATATTACTGGAGATCCGGATTCGAAGCGAGAATAAATTCGCAACTCCTAAATAATTTCATGGGGCAATTTATTGGGTAAAAACAATAGTCCCGCTCTATGCTGAAACCATAGTCACCGGCTCGCGAATGGCGATCCGGTCGCACGTCAAAAGGCCCTTGAAGAGGGCTACACGACCCATAATCACACCGAAGAGAACATCTTTCGAGAACTTAATATAGGATCGCTCGAACCGACTTATACACAACAGTGTCAAGAAAACTTCAAGTAACTGAGAAAAGCCTGTTACATTTGAGGCCTATTCCCCGCCTTCAGTTTTAGTCTGGCCAGCGGATTTCCGTGGCCGCTACGGATCGGGGAAAACATGCTTATCAACCGTCGTCACGCTTTGGGTCTCATGGGCGCTGCCGCTGGCACGTTCATCATGCCGGGGATTGTCCGCGCCAACCAGCGCCGCTCGGTCACCGTCGCCGTTCAGAAGATCACCAACAACAACACGCTCGACATCTGGAACGAACAGTCGAATGTCGGCGAGCGCGTTTTCTTCCCGAATCTGTGGGAAGGCCTGATCCTGCGTGACTGGATGGGCAATCAGGGTCCGGTTCCGGGCCTCGCCACCGAGTGGAAGCGTCTCGACGACAAGACCATCGAACTGAAGCTGCGTCAGGGCGTGAAGTTCCACAATGGCGATGAACTGACCGCCGAGGACGTGGTGTTCTCCTTCTCCGACGAGCGCCTTTTCGCAGGCACCGAGCCCGCCGGCGGCAAGACGCTTTATGAAGCGAATTTCAAGCCGCAGACGGAGAAAGAACTCCCTGCCGCCATTCCCGGCGTTTCGCGCCGTCTCTGGCCCGCGCTGCGCGGTGTTGAAGCCGTCGACAAATATACCGTCCGCTTCCACAATGCGACGCCGGATGTCACGCTCGAAGGTCGCCTCTATGCCTTCGGCTCGCAGATCGCCAACAAGCGCGCCTGGGATGAAGCCAAATCCTATGCCGAATGGGCGCGCAAGCCGGTCACGACCGGCCCTTACAAGGTTGCCAGCTATAAGCCGGACGTGGAACTCGTTCTGGAAGCGCATGACGAATATTGGGGCGGCCAGCCGCCGCTGCAGCAGATCCGCTTTGTCGAAGTGCCGGAAGTTGCAAGCCGCGTGAACGGCCTCATCTCCGGCCAGTACGACTTTGCCTGCGATCTGCCGCCGGACCAGATCGGCACCGTTACCGCTAATCCGGGCCTTGAAATCCAGAGCTCGACCATCTGGAACCATCGCCTCACCGTTTTCAACACGCAAAATGAAATCCTGCGCAATCCGCTAGTGCGCCGCGCCATGACGCACTCCATCGACCGCCAGGCGATTGTGGATGCGCTGTGGGCCGGTCAGACGGTCGTACCGGCAGGCATGCAGTTTGAAAGCTTCCGCACCTCCAACATGTTCATCGAAGACTGGCAGCCGCCGAAATTCGATCCTGAACTGGCGCGCGATCTCTTGAAACAGGCCAATTACAAGGGCGACGCCATCCCGTATCGCCTGCTGAACAACTATTACACCAACCAGACGCCGACGGCGCAGGTTCTGGTGGAAATGTGGAAGCAGGTCGGCCTGAATGTCGAGATCGAAATGAAGGAAAACTGGGCGCAGATCCATGATCCGGAAGGCGTCAAGGGCGTTCGCGACTGGTCGGCATCCAACAACATCAACGATCCGATCACGCCGCTGGTGGTTCAGTTCGGCCCGAATGGCGAAGCGCAGCAGAAAAAGGACTGGTCGAACGACGAGGTCAACAAGCTGTCGGTCATCATGGAAACATCCACCGACCACGACCAGCGCAAGAAGGCCATCAAGCGTATGCTCGAAATCTGCGAGCGCGAAGACCCGGCCTATAATATTCTGCATCAGAACGCCGTCTTCACCGGCATGAAGAAGGAACTGAACTGGAAGGCCGCACCGGCATTCGCCATGGATTTCCGCTCCAGCAACTGGAACGTCTGATCCGCTGACCAGGGCTGGCATTTCACAATGCCAGCCTTTTCATTCTCAGTGAAATTGCATCGATAATCGCAAAGACCGCGATTGACCGAAAGAAAGGGACGACCGTGGCATTCGTCTCCATCCGGGACTTGAAGGTCTCTTTCAGCGGCGTACAGGTTCTGCACGGGATCGATCTCGACGTGAGCCGTGGCGAAACGCTGGGCCTCGTCGGAGAATCCGGCTGCGGCAAGTCCGTAACCTGGCTTGCCGCGCTCGGACTTCTCCCCGGCAAGGCTTCCGTATCAGGCTCGGTCAAGGTCGATGGTCAGGAACTGGTCGGCGCGGCCCGTTCCGTCAAGGAAAGCGTTCGCGGCGGGCGGATCGCCATGATCTTTCAAGACCCGAGTTCGTCGCTCAATCCGGTCAAGAAAGTCGGCCACCAGATCGTTGAATCGCTGGCGCTGCATCGCGGCCTGAAGGACAAGGCGGCACGCAGCGAAGCTATCCGCCTTATGGAGCGCGTCGGCATTCCCGATGCGGCCCGCCGTTTCAATCTCTATCCGCATGAATTTTCCGGCGGTCAGTGCCAGCGGCTGATGATCGCCATCGCGCTGGCCGGTCAGCCGGACGTGCTGATCGCCGACGAACCAACCACGGCGCTTGATGTGACCATTCAGGCGCAGATCCTCGATCTTCTGGATCAGATTCGCCGCGAAACCGGCATGGCGGTGGTGTTCATCAGCCACGATCTCGGTGCGGTCAGCCATATCTGCGAACGCGTCTGTGTGATGTATGCCGGGCGTATCGTTGAAAGCGGCCCGACCATCGAACTGTTCGACAGGCCACAGCATCCCTATACGCGGGGGCTGTTCGAAGCGATCCCGCGTCTTGACGGCGGACGTGAGCGACTGCGCGCCATTCCCGGCACCGTGCCCGATCCGCGCCATCTGCCGACAGGCTGCGCATTCGCGCCACGCTGTGCACAAGCCAGTGACACATGCATGAGCGCCATTCCCGATCTTCTGCTGCGAAACGGCCAGAAGGTCGCCTGCTTCCACCCCCATAGCGAAGGCGCGGTATCGCACGTCTATCACAGCCGCACCATCCCGACAGAAGGCGCTCTGGCATGAGTTTCCTGCTCGAAGCAAACAATCTGGTTCGGGTGTACCGGAGCGATGGCCTGTTCAGGAAGGCCGATCCGGTCAAGGCGGTGGACGGCGTCAGCCTGCGCATCCAACCGGGCGAGACCCTTGGCATTGTCGGCGAATCCGGCTGCGGCAAGTCCACGCTGGGGCGCATGCTGCTCGGCATAGACGACGCCACCGAAGGCCAGGTTCTGTTCGACGGCAGGCCATTGCCGCGCCGCAACACGAGCGAGTGGCGCAAGCTGCGGGCGCAAATGCAGCTCGTCTTTCAGGACCCGCTGGCGGCCCTTGATCGCCGCCTGCCGATTGCGGCGCAGATCGGCGAGCCGCTGCAAGTTCATGGGCTAGCTTCCGGCGCGGAACTGAGGGAACATGTCGGCGAACTGATGCAATCTGTCGGACTGCGCCGCGATCAGGGCGAACGCTATCCGCATGAACTGTCCGGCGGCCAGCGCCAGCGCGTCATCATCGCCCGCGCCCTTGCAACCAGCCCAAGGCTGCTTGTCTGCGACGAGCCGGTCTCCGCGCTCGATGCGTCCATTCAGGCGCAGGTGGTCAATCTCCTGCGCGATCTTCAGGAGAAACATGGCATCGCCATGGTGTTTATCAGCCACGACCTGAAAGTCGTGCGCAATATCTGCGACCGCGTCGCCGTGATGTATCTCGGCAAGATCGTCGAAGAGGCCAGCTCCGGCGTGATCTTCGAGACACCCCAGCACCCCTATACCAAGGCGCTGGTGTCTTCCGTTCCCATACCGGGCAAGAAATTCAACCAGCGCATGATCCTCAAGGGTGAACCACCAAACCCCGCAAACCGCCCGAGCGGTTGCGTGTTTCACCCCCGGTGTCCGGTGGCGGGCTTTCAATGCCCGACGACGATGCCCGATCTGGAACCAACCGGCTTGAACCGGCGCACGGCTTGTCATTTCGTTGAGCCCGCGAAAAGTGCTGCGTGAGGCACCCATGCTTAGTTTCATAGCCTCCCGTCTCTTCCGCGCGCTGATCACCGTCTTTCTGGTGATGACCTTTGCCTTCGTGGTGCTGCGCCTGTCCGGCGACCCGGCGCAGATCATGCTCGGTCCCGATGCGCCGCAGGAATCCATCGATGCCTTCCGCAAGGCATGGGGTCTCGATGAACCAATATGGCTGCAATATCTGTCCTATCTCAAAGGCATATTGAGCTTCGATTTCGGCATCTCGATGCGCGACAAGGCGCCGGCTATCGATCTGGTGCTGCAACGTGTACCCGCCACGCTCCAGATCACCATTCCGGCGCTCATCATCAAGCTTTGCCTCGGCATTCCGGCGGGCGTCTATGCCGCGCTGCACCGTCAGGGCATCGCCGACCGTGGCGTCATTACCCTGTCGATCCTCGGCTTCACTGTGCCGTCTTTTGTGCTCGGTCTCGTGCTGGTGCTGATCTTCTCGGTACAGCTCGGCGTGTTGCCGTCCGGCGGCAGCGATAAGTGGGTCCACGGTATTCTGCCGACCCTCACCATCGCCATTGGCGGCACGGCGGTTCTGGCGCGTTTCTCGCGCCCGGCCATGATCGAAGTGCTGGGGCAACCCTATATCCGCACGGCATCAGCCAAGGGGATCAGCTGGAACGATGTGGTGTGGAAACACGCTCTGCCCAACGCATCGGTACCGATCGTCACGATTGTCGGCTTTATGGTCGGCGCATTGATTGCCGGGGCGGTGGTTGTCGAAACCATCTTCTCATGGCCCGGCATCGGCCGGCTTCTGGTGGTGTCGGTCGCCAATCGCGACCTCGCCGTGGTGCAGTGCCTGCTCCTGATTATCGCGAGCTGCATGGTGATCTCCAATCTCGTTGTCGATGTGCTCTACGGCGTTCTCGACCCGCGCCTGCGCACCAAAGCCGCGCATTGAGGTGGACACAATGACCGATACCGCTCTTATCCCCGCCCCTGCCGTCAAGGCGCCAGCACTCATCACGCGCCTGCGCAAGACCATGCCGATGAGCGTCGCCTTTGCCTGTTTCTGGCTGGGGCTGATGTTGTTCGTCGTGATCTTTGCCGACTATCTGCGGCCCTATTCCATCACCAAGATGGACCTGATGGCGCGGCTTGTTCCTGTGGGATCACCCGGACATTGGCTCGGCACCGACGAGTTGGGGCGCGATGTCTATTCGCGCCTGATCCAGTCGATCCGCGTCTCGCTGGTCATCGCCTTTGGCGCGACGATCCTCTCTGCCGTCTTCGGCACATTGCTCGGCTTTCTCGCCGCCCGCTTTCGCGGTTGGGTCGAGCACATCGTGTTGATGCTCGCCGATTTTCAGGCAGCCCTCCCCTTCATGGTGATGGCGCTGGCCGTCCTCGCCTTCTTCGGCAATTCCATGCCGCTGCTGATCGGCCTGATGGGTTTCTACGGCTGGGAGCGCTATGCGCGCATCGCGCGCGGCCTTGCCATTTCCGCCGGAGCGCAGGGCTATGCCAGCGCCGTGGTGCAGCTCGGTGCAACACCGTTCCGCGTATATTTCCGCCACATCCTGCCGAATGTCGCCTCGACGCTGATCGTCTCGATGACGCTGACATTTCCCGAAATCATCCTGATGGAATCCGGCCTTTCCTTTCTCGGTCTCGGCGTCCAGCCGCCGGAATCATCGCTCGGCAATATGGTCGGCTTCGCGCGCGAATATCTGACGCGCGCGCCGTGGATCATGCTCGCTCCGGCGCTGGTGATCGTTCTGACCACTCTTTCGATTTCGCTTCTGGGTGACTGGCTTCGCGACAAGCTCGACCCCACTGTTCAGTAAGGACACAAGACATGAAAAAGATTATGGCCCATCGCGGCGCGCGCAACCTTTGGGCGGAAAACTCGCTCACCGGCTTTCGCAACGTTCTGGATCTCGATATCGACAGCGTAGAGTTCGACCTCCACCTGACCGATGCCGGGCAGATGCTCGTCATTCATGACGCTTCGCTCGACCGCACCACCACCGGTTCCGGTAATGTGCGCACGCTCGACGATGCCGGTCGCCGCTCTGTGCGGCTGAAGGACGAACAGGGCACGGTTACCGCCGATCATATCCCCACTTTTGAGGAAGTGCTCGACGTATTCGCAACACGCCCGGATGTGCATCTCTATGTCGAGCTGAAATCCGATGCCGATGGCAAGCCCTATAAAGGCCTCGTGGAAAAGGCCGTCGAAATCATCCGCGCCCGCAATATTGGCGACCATGTCGTGCTGCATTCCTTCGACCGTAGCGTGGTTGAGCGCTGCGCGGCAATCGCGCCGGAAATCGACCGGCTGATGTCGCTCAATGCACAATGGGTGGAGCGCAATGGCGGGCTGGAAAACTTCTTCCGCAGCGTCGAACCGCTGGTCCGTTATGTCGGCGTGCACCACGAATTGTTTGAAGCCGAATTCGACCGCATCACGTCGCTGTTTCCCAATGACCGCCTCGGCGTCTGGACACTCAACGACCGTGCGCTGATCGACCGCTGGATGGAGCGCGACGTTGCCTACATCACCTCCGACAGCCCCGATCTGGTGATCGCATCGCGTCTGGCGCTGGCTGAAGCTGCGGCCTGAAGCCAGTACAATAACGGTTCTGTCTGCACTTTAGTCCGGAGGCGAGGCAGAACCGCTTTCATCCCATGCCATCCGGTCAATCCAGGAAATTGATTATGTCCGACCTGCCGCTCCTCGGCGCAGCCGTCCCGCTGTCCTATCTCGAAGAAAATCTCGATTTCATCCTGTCGGAAAACCGCGATCTGGAAATCCAGGATTTTGTCCATGTCGCTCTCCTGAAAGCAGACTGGAAGACGCCTGCCAGCCGCATCAAGATCCTGCTGGACGGCTATAAAGGCCGCCTTGGCATTCATGGTCCTTTCTGGGGTCTGAACTTCTCCAATCAGGATGAAGACATTCGCAAGATCGTCACTGAGCGTTATCTTCAGGGACTGGGGGTTTGCGAATTCATCGGCGCCACGCAGATGGTGATCCACAGCCCCTATAATTTCTGGACCTACAACAATCTCGACAATTTCGTCGAGAGCGGCCAGCAGATCATCGACTATGCTCACGAAACGCTGGCGCCGGTCGTCAAGCGCGCTGAAGAAATCGGCTGCACGCTGGTGATCGAAAATATCGAGGATATCGACACCGATGCGCGCTGCCTGCTTGCAGACAGCTTCCAGTCGTCATCGGTCGCCGTTTCGGTCGACACCGGCCACGCCCATTTCACCTATGGCTCGCTTGGCGCGCATCCGGTCGATTACTTCATCCGCCGCGCGGGCAACCGCCTGCAGCATGTCCATTTGCAGGATGCGGACGGCCATGCGGATCGTCATTGGGGCATCGGCGAAGGCACCATCCGCTGGCATGGCGTTTTCGCGGCTCTGGCGCAACTGGACAGCAATCCGCGCCTGATCCTCGAACTGCGCGACAAGGACAAGATCATGCCATCGGTCAAGTTCCTGCAGGATGCAGGTCTGGCGCGATAAGCGCCCTGCTCATGCTTTGAGGGCTTAACCCGTCCTCAAAGCTCTTTCAGCCCAATGCATCGGCCCGCCGCGCCAGCGCGGGAACCCATAACCATGGATCATCACCAGATCGATATCGGCGGAACGCTGGGCAATGCCTTCTTCCAGAATGCGGGAACCTTCCTCGACCATGGCCGTCATCGCGCGGTCCACGATTTCCTCATCGCTGAAGGCGCGGCGCTCGATACCGGCGCGCTGCGATTCCTCGATGACGATTGCATCGATCAATGCCGAAGGCGTCGCCTTGCCGCCTTCGTAATCATACCATCCGGCATTGGTCTTGCGGCCCAACCGGCCCGTTTCATCCACGATGCGGTCAGCAATGGCAATGTAGCGAAATCCTGCTTTCGTCTTCCAACCTAGCCGCTTGCGATTAGCATAGGCAATATCGAGACCGGAAAGGTCCTGCACCTCATAAGGCCCCATGGCCATGCCGAAGCCGCGCATGGCGGCATCGATCTGGGCAGGCAATGCCCCTTCGATCAGCATAATGTCGCAGATCTGGCGATAGTGGGTCAAAATGCGATTGCCGATGAAACCGTCGCAAACGCCCGCCAATACGGGGATCTTCTTCATCCGCCCGGCAAGACGCAAGGCGGTCGCCAGCGTTTCGGGGCTGGTGTCATCAGCACGGATCACTTCCAGAAGCTTCATCACATGGGCGGGGCTGAAGAAATGCAGCCCCAGAAAGCGCGTGGGATTGCGCACCACTTCGGCAATGCGATTGACGTCGAGATAGGAGGTGTTGGTCGCCAGAATGGTCGTTTCGGGCAAGGCGGCATCGAGCGCCGTAAAGACTGCGCGCTTGACGTCGATATCCTCAAACACAGCTTCAATGGCTATATCGGCTGCGGGCAATGCGTCATAACCGACATGAAAACGGAACCGCGCCACCTGATCCGCTTCGGCTTTTTCCGCCGTGGATTTGCCGCGTGCAACCGCCTCGCCATAGAGTTTGGCGATGTTGGCGCGGGCGCGTGCCGCACCTGCCTCATCGGCCTCGACCAGCGCTACATTGATGCCAAGCCCGGCCAGCGCATAGGCTATGGCTGCGCCCATCGTGCCGCCGCCAACCACCACCACTGAACGAATGTCCGCGCCACCGGTCTTGCTCTGCCCCATCGCTGCTCGCTCGGCAAAGAATACATGGCGCAAAGCAGCGGCCTGCTCGCTGGTCTTGAGCTCCAGAAAAACGGCGCGCTCCTGCGCCAGCCCTTCATTCAAAGGCAACGTGCATGACGCCTCGATCAAATCGATGGCCTTTTGCGGCGCGATCTGATTCGGGCTGCGCTTTGCCGCCTGCTTGCGAGCCGCTTCAATCGCCGCCTTGTCGAGCGCAGGACCACGCAAAGCGCCCGTCGCCGGACGTTCCAGCCAGGAATAGCGCCGCGCTGCTTCCACCGGATTGTCGGCCAGAGCATCCACAAGGCCGATCTTTTCCGCCTCGGCGGCACCGATCACTTTGCCTTCGGAAATCAGCGACAACGCATTTTCCAGCCCGACCAGTCGCGGTAGGCGCTGCGTGCCGCCAGCGCCCGGCACCACACCAAGCGTCACTTCCGGCAGCCCGACCGTTGCCTTTGGCGTGGCGATGCGCACAGCGCAGGCGAGCGCCAGCTCCAAACCGCCGCCCAGTGCCGCGCCGTTGATGGCGGCGACGACAGGCACTGGAAAAGTCTCTATCCGACTGACAATATCCGGCAGATGCGGCGGTTGTGGCGGCGCTGAGAATTCCTTCGCATCGGCCCCGGCCACGAAGGTCTTGCCCGCCCCGGTCAACACCACCCGCCCGATGCCTGCTGCCTGCGCGCCGTCCAGCGCTGCCATCAGACCTTCGCGTACGGCACGCGATGTGACATTGACGGGCGGATTATCGATGGTGATCAGCGCAATGCCGTCATCGATGGACAGGTGGACGGGATCGGACATGGATAGGCTCTTTATAAATGAGGATGGAAACCGCCGGAAACGGCCATGATCTCGCCCGTGACGAAACGGGCCGGCTCCGAAGCGAAATAGGCCACCGCCTCGGCAATCTCCTCCGGCTCAGCCATGCGACGATTATAGGCTCTCGAGACGAGCCGCGCCGCGTTTTCGGTCGGCATTGTTTGTGTGACGGATGTGCGCGTCAGCCCCGGCGCAACAGCGTTAACGGTAATGGCGGGCGCAAATTCTTCCGCCAGACTGCGGGTCAGCGAGGCGATGGCCGCCTTGCCCGCCGCATAATCCGCCTGTCCGCCTTCGCCGCCGAACACCACCGATGCAAAGTTGACGATCCTCCCACACCCGCGCTCCAGCATGCCCGGCGCAAAGGCGCGGATCAGATGGAAACTGCCCATCAGGTTGAGGTCGAGCGTGGCGCGAAACCGCGCCTCGTCCATCTCAAGAAACGGCGTGTAAAGCTGCTGCGAGCGGATGCCGCCCACCGTGTTCACCAGCACATCGATACCGCCAAAGGCTTTAAGCGTCTCGGCAGCGAAAGCCTCGGCTTCCGCCGTGACAGTCACATCGCCGCGCAGCGTGACGATATTCAGTTCCGGGAATTCCGCCGACAACAGCGTGGCGGTTTCGCCAAGCCTTGTGCCGGAAATATCGGTCAGCGCCAGTTGCCGCGCGCCGTCCGCGACGAGCCGTCGAATGATGGCGCGGCCCATCGGCCCTCCAGCACCTGTTATAACGACACGCGGTCCGGAGATACGGTTGGCACTCATTATGGTCACTTGCGGTTCCTTTCATATTCCTCGCGCAGCTCGTTGCGCAGCGCAAATTTCTGGATCTTGCCTGATGCCGTTGCGGGCAGACGGTCGCGAATCTCCAGACGTTCGGGGAAATATTGCCGCGCCAGATGCTGCGCGCCAAGAAATGAAACCACAGCTTCGAAATCGATTGCCTGCCCCGCCTTCGGGACGATGAAAGCACAGGCCCGCTCACCAAGACGCTCATCGGGATAGGCGACAATCGCCACCTGCTGCACGGCGGGGTGCTTATAGAGCAGCGCTTCCACTTCGACGACGGGAATGTTTTCCGCGCCGCGAATGATCACATCCTTCGAGCGACCGCAGATGCGGATATAGCCCTGCTCATCCATGCGAGCGATGTCGCCCGTGTCGAACCAGCCATCGGCATCGGTATTGTTCCATTGCGGACGCTTTAGATAGCCGACGAAATTCGAGCAGCCGCGCACAAAAAGTTCGCCCTCATGCCCAGCAGGCACAGGCTTTCCATCGGGTCCGCGTACCTGCAATTCCATACCGGGCAAGGCCGGGCCGTCGGTATGCACCGAACGCTCGTCCGGGTCTTCCGGCGGCACCACGGACACCGCGCCGTTTTCCGTCATGCCCCAGGCGGAAATCACCTTGGCACCCAGAATGCGGCTGCCGCGCTCGACAAGCGGACCCGGAATGGCTGTCCCTGCGCAGAGGAAAATACGCAGGGAAGACGCATCCGTGCCTCCCTCCTCAACTGCCGTAGACAAGTCCATCAGGAAAGGCGTGGAGGCCATGGTGAAGGTCACGCGCTCTTCCGCAATCACCCTTGCGGCCAGCGCCTTGTCCCAGAGATCGAGCAGGACCATGCGCGCCTGCAGCATGAACGGCATCAGGAAGCCGTACATAAAGCCGGTCTGGTGCGCCATCGGCGAAGCCATCAGGACGATATCGTTCGCGCCAAGCCCAAGTCGGTCAGCATAGGCGACCAGATTGGAATACATCGTATTGGCGGTGTGCATCACGCCTTTCGGCTCGCCGGTCGTGCCGGATGTATAGATCAGCTGGCAGACATCATTGGCATCGCCGCGCACCGTCAGGGAGTAGTCACGCAGACCCGGCGCATTATCGAATGCAGGGTCCATCAGCAGCGCATCGAAACTATTGTCGCCCGCGCCGCCCGCCACGATCACATGCTGCAAATCCGGCAAATCGGGCCGCAAACCCTCAGCCATGGCTTCATGGTCGAAATCGCGGAACACCTTCGGCACGACAAAGGCTTTCACCTCGCCGTGCTTCAGCATGAAGCGCAACTCGTGCTCGCGGAAGATCGGCATGACCGGATTGAAGACGATGCCGAGGCGTCGGCAGGCGATATAGAGAACCACAAACTCCCATGAATTGGGCAACTGGCAGGCCAGAACATCGTCCTTGCCCAATCCAAGACGCCGCAGCCCCTCCGCTGCGCGCCAGGACAGACCTTCCATCTGCCTCCAGGTCAGGTCGCGCCGTGCGCCCGAAGACACGGCAATGCTGGTCATCGCCAGCGCATCGGGCTTGGCTTCAAGGCAATCTTCGAAATAGTCCAGCAGCGTCTTGCCCGGCCAGAAGCCTTCGGCCTCCATTTTCGCGCGGCGTGGCTCGATCAGCACAGCGTCGAATTTCATGGTTTCCTCCTCCCAATCATTGTCGGCGCATTGTCAGCCGCTGACAGCGGCCCTTCCCGCACGTTCGCGTGCGATGATGTTTTTCATGATATGCGCCGTGCCGTCGCCGATCTGCAGGCCGAGCACATCGCGCAGGCGCTGCTCGAACGGCAGCTCGTTGGAATAGGCGGCATGGCCGTGGATCAGCAGGCAGGCATGGATCGCCTCATAAGCCAAAAGCGGCGGCCACCACTTGGCCATGGCAGCCTCGGCCACATGCGGCATGCCCTGATCCTTGAGCCATAGCGCATTGAGCGACAAAAGCCGCGCGGCCTCGACCTTGGTATCGAAATCGGCAAGCTGATGCGTGATGCCCTGAAATGCCGCCAGCGGCTTGTCGAAGGCCTTGCGTTCCTTGATGTAATCCCACGCTTCATCCAGCGACTGGCGGGCCGTGCCAAGACATTGCAGGCCGATCAGCGAGCGCGAGAAATCGAAGCCCTGCATGACCTGCACGAAGCCCTTGCCCTCTTCGCCGAGCAGATGATCCACCGGCACCCGCACATTGTCGAAGAAGATCGAGCCGCGCCCGATCGCATGCTGACCGACATCGACGAAACGCGTGGTGGAAATGCCGGGCAGGTCCATCGGCACGAAAATGGCCGAGATGCCGCGCGCCTTGTCTTCCGGCTTGCCGGTGCGGGCAAACACCACTGCGCCCTTGGCCTGATCTGCCGCGGAGATCGACGTCTTTTCACCGTTAATGACGTAGTGGTCGCCGTCGCGCTCCATCTTGAGGCCAAGATTGGCCGCATCCGATCCGCCACGCGGTTCGGTCAGCGCAATGGCGAGCATCAATTCGCCCGCGATCAGTTTCGGCAGCCATTCGCGCTTGATCTCGGGATTGGCGAATTTCGCCAATATCTGACCGTTCAGCGAGGCGAGCACATTGATATAGCCCATGTTGAAATCGCCACGGGCAATTTCCTCAATGATGACGCCGGAATAAAGCGCGCCGGAACCGAGTCCGCCGAATTCTTCCGGCAGTTCAGGGGCGATGAGGCCAAGGCTACCCATTTCGCGCACCAGTTCAGGGCCAAAACTGCCGGACTTTTCCCGCGCCTGATAGCCCGGCGCAAGACGGTCCCTGGCAAACTTGCGGGCGAGGTCGCGCAGGGCGTTGATTTCTTCGGTATCAAAAATGGTCGGATACATGGCTACCTCACTGACCCAAACGTCAACGGGGAAGCCGAAAAGCCCTTGAAGGGCACTGAAATGCACAGCATTGGTCCCTCCTCCCAGATAGACGTCTGCATATGTTTTGTTGTCTGCGCCGGATATGCGGTGCGCCTTGCACCAGGCGCGCCGACCGGTCTCACTTGGGCCGACTTATTTCGCGAATTTGCGGAAATCGGGCTTGCGCTTTTCGCGGAAGGCATTGCCGCCTTCCTTGCTTTCGTCGGTATCGTAATAGAGCGACAAAGCGCGCATACCGAGCGCACCGATGCCCCGGATGTTCTCGCTATCGGCATTGAATGACAGCTTGGCCAGCGCCAGCGCGGTCGGCGAGCGTTCCATCAGCTCGGCCACCCAGCGATCCACTTCCGCATCCAGCTCTTCATGCGGGACAACCGCATTGGCAAGACCCCATTCCAGCGCCTGCTGCGCAGTATAGCGCTTGTTCAGATACCAGATTTCGCGGGCCCGCTTTTCACCGATGACGCGGGCGAGATAGGCCGTGCCGAATCCCGGATCGACAGAACCGACCTTGGGGCCAACCTGTCCGAACTGCGCCTTGTCGGACGCGATGGTCAAATCGCAAACGGTAGCCAAAACATTGCCGCCGCCAATGGCAAAACCGTTGACGCGCGCGATTACCGGCTTCGGCACATCGCGGATAAGGCATTGCAGCTCATCGACCGGCAGGCCGATCACGCCGCGACCATCATATTGCCCGTCATGGGCCGACTGATCGCCGCCGGTGCAAAACGCCTTGTCGCCAGCACCCGTCAGCACGATGGCGCCGATGGACTTGTCCCAGCCTGCTTTCTGGAAAGCGTGGATCAGCTCGTCAATGGTATGGCCACGAAAGGCATTGTACTTGTCGGGACGGTTGATGGTGATCCATGCCGCACCGCCGCGAACCTCATAGAGAATATCGGTATATTCAGTCATGGTTTCCTCCTCCTTATTCAGCCATGCATCGTCAGTCCGCCGGAGACGCTGATCGTCTGGCCAGTGATGAAGGCGGCGTCGTCGCTCGACAGAAACACAATTGCGCCGGGCAGATCGTCGGGACGACCAAGACGACCGAGAGGCACAGCCTTGGCAAAGGCAGTGCGCAGCTTTTCCTTGTCGCCCGCCGCTTCCATGAAGTTTTCCAGCATGGCCGTTTCGGTCACGCCAGGGCAGACCGTGTTGAAGGTAATGTTGTGGCGCGAATGTTCGCGCGCCAGCGTTTTCATGAAGGCGATCACACCGGCCTTGCAGGCCGAATAAACCGACTCGCCCGACGAGCCGCCGCGACCCGCATCTGAGCCAATCGACACGACACGACCGCCATTGCCACGCGTCACCATCGAGGCCAGCACCGGCTTGGTGATGTTCAAAACTGCGCGGAGATTGATGTCGATGATTTTCGCCCAATAATCCGGCTCGGACTTGAGAAAGGGCACGAACAGATCCCAACCGGCATTGTTGACCAGCACATCGACCGGGCCATATTCGGCCTCAAGCTTGGCCACCGCTCTACCCGTCGCGTCGAAATCCGTCAGGTCAACGATCATCGTCGTAGCATCGCCTCCCTTGGCCTTGATCGCATCCACGACCTTTGCGGCGGCATCCGCGCTGATGTCTGCAACGACAACACGCACGCCTTCTTCGGCGAAACGCAGGCAAGTGGCTGAGCCAATCCCGCCGCCGCCACCAGTTACGACAACTACTTTACCTTTTAGGCCACGCATAGCGTCCTCCTTCCCAATGGCCGACTAACGGTTCAATGCCCAGTATCCGCCATTATAAGTGCATTTATTGCCTTAGTCAGCTCCGAACTCCCATTTAAAATGGTTACAGCGGTCAGGAATTTATGTCAATATATTTACGTTATTTTATATGCTGCTCTCTCTTGACCTAAAGTCGAAGGACGTACACTCTGTCGCCGACAACCGAAGCGGAAAACATGACAAAGACCACAAAAGAGCGCGCAAAATTTACCGACCTGTCCCTGGGTCTCAGCAACCGGCTGTTTTTCCGGATGTATCAATGCGCCAACATGCTGCATAAGACAGGCACGCGCGCGCTCGAAGAATATGGGATTACCACCCAGCAATGGGCTGTGCTGGGCGCACTGACCCGCACGAGTTTTGAAAATGGCGTCGCAGTTGGCGATCTCGCCACCTTCCTGCTCGTCAGCCGGCAGAATCTGGCGGGCGTCCTGTCACGACTGGAAAGTCTCGGCTATGTCGAGCGCGCCGTATCGGAAACCGATAATCGCTCCCGCCTCATCCGGCTGACCGAAAAGGGGCTTAGCCTCTGGGACGAAAATATGCGCCCCGTCATCACCGGATATTACGAGGAAGCGCTGAACGGATTCTCGACCGAGGACAAGATCCACATGCTGCATTACCTCGACAAGATGCTGCACAATTTCAAAGCCATTGACCCCGAAGCGACTTCGACCGAAGACGCTGCCGAATAGAAAAAAGGCGGCAGATCGATCCGCCGCCCTCAGCCTCGCGATTACAGACCAGCCCGTTCTTTCGCGCCTGCAACAAGCGCCTTTGCGATCACGATCTGCTGGATTTGCGTCGTGCCTTCATAAATGCGAAACAGACGCGCATCGCGATAAAGCTGCTCGGCGCGATATTCACGAATATAGCCGTTGCCGCCATGCACCTGCACATTGCGGTCGGCAATGCGCCCCACGGCTTCCGAGGCAAACATCTTGGCGCAGGACGCTTCGACGCTGACATTCTGCTTTGCATCGCGCTTGCGCGCCGCATCCAGCACCATGCAGCGCGCCGCATAGGCATCCGCCTTGGAATCGGCGAACATCGCCTGCAGAAGCTGGAAATCCGACAGCGGCTTGCCGAACTGACGGCGGCTCACCGCATAATCCAGCATGTCGTCGATGATCCGGTCCGACAGGCCGACGCAGGCGGCGGCAATATGCAGACGCCCCTTGTCCAGCACCTTCATTGCCGTTTTGAAGCCCTGCCCCTCGACACCGCCGATCAGCGCGGAAGCCGGAACCCGGCAATCCTCAAAGATCACATCGCAGACATGCGCGCCCTGCTGACCCATTTTCTTTTCCGGCTTGCCGGTAGAGAGGCCCGGCGTGCCGCGCTCGACAGCAAAAGCCGACACGCCCGCCGCACCCTTTTGCGTCGGATCGGTCCGCGCCATCACCGTGAACAGGCCCGCATGTGGCGCATTGGTGATGAAGCGCTTGGTGCCGTTCAACACATAGAAATCGCCATCCTTGCGCGCCGTCGTCTTGACCGAAGCCGCGTCCGAGCCAACATCCGGCTCGGTTAACGCGAAGGACCCCGTCAACTCGCCGGACGCCAGAAGCGGCAGATATTTCGCCTTCTGCTCGTCAGTGCCGTCAATGGCGATGCCTTGCATTCCGATGCCCACGTTGGTGGCGAAGATCGAGCGGAAGGCGGGCGCGGCACGCCCCAACTCGAACATGACCAGAACCTCTTCCTCCATGGTGAGGCCCAGACCGCCGAACTCTTCGGGTGCAGTGAGACCGAACAGTCCCATCTCACGCATCTCGCTGAGCACATCCGCCGGGATGGCGTCGGTTTCAGCCACTTCAGCCTCCGCGGGGATCAGCCTGTCATCGACGAAACGGCGCAACGTATCCAGAAACTGCGCCAGCGTATCGGAATCCATAGCCATGATATCCTCCCATATATATCAATATATTGTCATTTATACCTATAATGCACCCTGAGGCAACAGGGTATTTGACGCTATATCCGCCATAAATTCACTTAAAGTCGTACACCACCTTGATGAACTGCGTAAATATATTTACGTTCTTTAACGAAGCGAGGGCGATATGCCGCTCTCACCGCCCGAAATTCCCGAGAGGCTGTCATGTCTTATGAGAACATCCTTGTCGCCGTCGAAGGACAGGTCGGCATCATCACCTTGAACCGCCCGGAAGCGCTGAATGCGCTGAACCGGCAGCTGACCGCCGAGCTTTCCGAAGTGGCAGCGGCCCTCGATGCCAATCCTGCCATCGGCGCCATCGTCATTACCGGCTCGGAGCGGGCTTTTGCCGCCGGCGCCGACATAAAGGAAATCAAGGACAAGACTTTTGCCGAAGTCTATGAGGAGCAGCTGATCACCTCCACCTGGGAAGGGCTGGCGCGGATGCGCAAGCCGACAATTGCAGCGGTTTCCGGTCACGCTATCGGCGGCGGCTGCGAAATCGCCATGATGTGCGACATGATCATCGCTTCCGAAACAGCGCGCTTTGCATTGCCGGAAACTTCCATCGGCATCATTCCCGGCGCAGGCGGCACACAACGCCTGACCCGTATCGTCGGCAAGGCTGTTGCAATGGACATGATCCTGAGCGGTCGCGCGCTTTCCGCAGCAGAAGCGCAAAGCATGGGACTGGTGAGCCGCGTGGTAGCGGCGGGTACACAGGTGCAGGAGGCAGTGACGCTCGCCGCCAAGATCGCCGCCTATTCCCGGCCCGTCGTGCAGCTTGCCAAGGAAGCGGTCAACAAGGCCTACGAGACCCACTTGCAGGAAGGTATTTATGTCGAGCGTCGTCTGCTCTATTCGACCTTCGCGCTGGATGACCGCCGCGAAGGCATGAACGCCTTTGCCGAAAAGCGCCCACCGCAGTTCCGCAATCGCTGATGTGGAATATACGACCACCCGATTTTTAACAAAACTATATTGATAAAATCCATACGCGCCATAGCTCTCCGTTAGCGTGACCTGATTTATTGTTTGCTTAATCGCCACTTATGAATCCGGTCGCAGTGGAGATTGAATGCGTATCGGGGGATCGCATGCGAAAAATGAAGGTCATAGAGGATAAGCTGCGCATAGGCACGCAAGCCCAGCGGCAGTCCGAAAACCAGGCCCAGATACATAAGTCCACGAACTTTGCGTTTCTTTATGAAACACTACAGTTTTTCCAACGCTCCATTCGCTTAGAATCGTCCGAAATCAAACAAATCCCGATGGAAATGGGCGCCTTTGCGGCATCCATGCGATTGACTTTATTTCCTGATGCCTAATTTCAACTCATGCGTTTCGTATAAACGCACTGCCTGAATAGTACCATACGCCTGATAGGGTTGAATGATTTGAGTACAAACTCACATCGTTGCCTGGAAGTTTCGTTTCATGCCCAGATCGCACACGATTGGAGAATTGCATGACCGATACGCAGAATGGACCGGTTGCGGCAGAAAAAGAGCCGCACAAACTGACATTGTTTCCTTTGATTGCGCTTGTGCTGGGATCGATGATCGGCGGCGGCGTCTTCAATCTGCCATCGGACATGTCCCGCGCAGCGTCGCCGGGCGCAGTGATCATTGGCTGGATCATCACTGGCATCGGCATGTTGATGCTGGCGCGGGTCTATCAATCGCTCGCCAATCGCCGTCCTGATCTCGATGCAGGACCCTATGCTTATGCCAAGGCTGGATTTGGATCGTTCATCGGCTTCAATAGTGCGTGGGGATATTGGCTGAGCGCCTTTCTCGGCAATGTCGCCTATGCGGTGGCGATTTTCTCGGCACTCTCATTCTTCTTCCCGGTCTTCGGTGACGGCTCCAATCTGCCGTCGATCATCGGTGCGTCCATCTGCCTTTGGCTGATCCATACGCTTGTGCTTTATGGCATCAAACAGGCGTCATTCGTCAATATCGTCACGACGATTGCAAAACTTGTGCCGCTGATGCTGTTCATACTGATCGCCATCGTCGCTTTCCACTGGGACAAGTTCACCTTCAACTTCTGGGGCCGCGGTGAGGAAGCCACCCTTGGGAGCATCACGCACCAGATCAAAAGCACCATGCTGGTAACGCTGTGGGTTTTCATTGGCATTGAGGGTGCGAGCGTTTATTCGGCGCGCGCGGCCAACCGCAAAGATGTAGGACGCGCAACCGTGATCGGCTTTCTTGGCGCACTCGGCATTTATGTGCTGGTGTCGCTGCTGTCGACCGGACTGATGAGCCAGCCGGAACTGGCCGGACTGAAAGTGCCCTCCATGGCAGGTGTCTTCGAGCCGCTTGTCGGCCATTGGGGCGCGCTGCTCATCAATGTCGGCCTGCTGATTTCGGTCGGCGGCGCTTTCCTGTCCTGGACCCTGCTCTGCGCGGAAATCCCGTTTTCCTGCGGTCGCGACGGCACATTCCCGAAATGGTTTGCCGTCGAGAACAAGAACGGCTCGCCCGCTCACGCATTATGGGCGACAAACCTCGCGATCCAGTTCTTCCTGCTGCTCACCTATTTTTCCGAAAGCGCCTATCAGTTCTTCTACTTCATCGCATCGGTCGCCATTTTGCCGCCCTATGTGTTTTCCGGCGCCTTCGCGCTGAAACTGGCGCTCAGCGGTGAGACATATGGCGCGAACAGCAAGTCGCGGCGGCGCGACCTGTGGGTGAGCCTGATCGCGACGCTCTATGGTGTCTGGCTGGTCTACGCGGCGGGACTAAGTTTCCTGCTGATGTGCACAGTGCTCTTCGCACCCGGCATTCTGGTCTACGCCAAAGCACGCAGAGAACATGGCGAGCCGATCTTCGAAGGCCGTGAAGTGTGGATCGCAGCAGGCATCAGTCTGTTGGCCCTAATCGCCATCTATCTCATGTGGACAGGAGCTATCACCCCATTCTGACGCATTCACGGGAACGATCTTTTGCCGGCTACCGGAAATCTTCCCGCTTAGATCACCCTTTTGAACAGGAGCATCGAGATGAGACAATTCGGAGTGCATTCGGAAGTCGGCAAACTGCGCACTGTGATGGTATGCAGTCCTTCGCTCGCCCATCAACGACTGACGCCAGCCAATTGCCACGACCTTCTGTTCGATGACGTGATCTGGGTGCACGAGGCCCAGAAGGACCATTTCGACTTCGTTCTCAAGATGCGGGAGCGCGGCGTGGAGGTTCTGGAAATGCAGGATCTGCTTGCCGAAACGCTGAACGACAAGGAAGCCCGCCAATTCGTTCTCGACCGGCGTATTCTGCCCAATCAGGTCGGGCGTAATGTCGCCAATTCCATGCGCCCATGGCTGGACGAACTGCCATCGAAAAATCTTGCCGAGTTTCTCATCGGCGGCGTTGCGGTTTCCGACCTTCCCGACATCTGGGGCAAGGAACTGATGCTGGACGTGCTGGGCGGCACAGAATTCATCATTCCGCCAATCCCCAACACGCTGTTTCAGCGCGACTCATCCTGCTGGATTTATGGTGGCGTGACGGTCAATCCGATGTTCTGGCCAGCGCGCCAGCCGGAAACGCTGATCCAGCGGGCCATCTACAAATATCATCCGGAATTCAAGGATGGCGATTTCAAGATCTGGTGGGGCGATTTCGACACCGACCACGGCAATGCCACGATGGAAGGCGGCGACGTAATGCCCATCGGCAATGGCGTTGTGCTGATCGGTATGGGAGAGCGCACCACCTATCAGGCTGTCGGCCAGGTGGCGGAAGCGCTGTTTGCTGCCAATGCCGCCACCCGCGTCATCGCCTGCGTGATGCCGAAGAGCCGGGCGGCCATGCATCTCGATACGGTGTTCAGCTTCTGCGACCGCGACCTCGTGACCATTTTTGGTGAAGTGGTGGACCAGATCCGCTGCTTCAGCATCTACCCCGGCGACGGCGGCCAACTCACCGTTCGCCCGGAAACAAAACATCTTCTGGAAGTGGTCGCCGAAGCGCTTCAACTGAAGAAACTGCGCTCGGTCGCAACCGGCGGCAACGCTTATGAAGCCGAGCGCGAGCAGTGGGACGACGGCAACAACGTCGTGGCGCTGGAACCTGGCGTCGTGGTCTCTTACGACCGCAACACCTACACCAACACGCTGCTTCGCAAAGCCGGCGTTGAAGTTATCACCATTCGCGGCTCCGAGCTGGGCCGCGGTCGCGGCGGCGGCCATTGCATGACCTGCCCCATCTGGCGCGATCCGGTTTGATCACCGGACTTCCATCGCAACGTTATAAGTTTTGGAGACGTATCATGAGCTTTAATCTGCGCAATCGTTCGCTTCTCACGGTGCAGGATTACACGCCGCGTGAATTTCGCTTCTTGCTGGATCTGGCCCGCGATCTGAAGCGTGCCAAATATGCCCGCACCGAACAAAAGCACCTGTCGGGCAAGGAGATCTGCCTCATATTTGAAAAGACTTCCACACGCACCCGCTGCGCCTTCGAGGTCGCCTGCTCCGATCAGGGCGCCAATGTCACCTATCTTGACCCAGCTGGCTCTCAGATCGGCCACAAGGAATCCTTCAAGGACACGGCGCGCGTTCTGGGCCGCATGTATGACGCCATCGAATATCGCGGTTCATCGCAGAGCGGTGTGGAAACACTGGCCAAATATGCCGGTGTGCCGGTCTATAACGGCCTGACCGATGAATATCATCCAACCCAGATGCTGGCCGATGTGCTGACCATGTGGGAACACAGTGACAAGCCGATCCCCCAGATCAAATATGCCTATGTCGGCGATACACGCTCCAATATGGGTCATTCGCTGATGATCGTCGGCAGTCTGATGGGCATGGATGTTCGCATCTGCGGACCGAAGGAACTGTGGCCTTCCGAAGAATATCGGAAGATCGCCGAGGATCTTGCCGCAGCCTCGGGCGCAAAGCTGACCATCACCGATGACATCAAGGCTGCGGTCAAGGATGTGGACTTCATCCATACCGATGTCTGGGTGTCGATGGGTGAGCCGAAGGAGGTCTGGGCCGAGCGCATCAAGCTCTTGAAGCCCTATCAGGTCAATGCAGCGCTGATGAAGGCCGCGGGCAATCCGCAGGTAAAATTCATGCACTGCCTGCCCGCATTCCACGACACGGAAACCGTCGTCGGCAAGCAGATCGCTGACCAGTTCGGCATTACGGACGGTCTTGAAGTGACCGACGAAGTGTTCGAATCCCACGCCAATATCGCATTCGAACAGGCGGAAAACCGTTTGCACACCATCAAGGCCCTGCTTGTGGCAACACTTGGAGATTGAGGATGCGTATCGTCATCGCATTGGGCGGCAACGCCCTTTTGCGGCGCGGCGAGCCGATGACAGCCGAGGTGCAACGCAAGAATATCCGCACTGCTGTCGAGGCCATCGCGCCGGTCACGAAGGACCATCAGGTCATCATCACCCATGGCAACGGTCCGCAGGTCGGGCTGCTTGCCTTGCAGGGCGCCGCCTACAAGCCCGACGAAGCCTATCCGCTGGACGTGCTCGGCGCCCAGACGGAAGGCATGATCGGCTATATGCTCGAACAGGAACTTGGCAATGTTCTGCCGTTCGATATTCCAATTGCCACTATCCTCACCATGGTCGAGGTGGATGGCGACGATCCCGGCTTCCAGAATCCGACCAAGTTCGTCGGGCCGGTCTATTCGAAGGAGGATGCCGATCGCATTCGCGGAGAAAAAGGCTGGACCTTCAAGCAGGACGGCGACAAGTGGCGGCGGGTTGTACCCTCGCCGCTGCCGAAGCGAATCTTCGAGATACGCCCGCTGAAATGGCTGCTTGAAAAGAACACCATTCTCATCTGCGCGGGCGGCGGCGGCATACCCACCATGTATGAGAAGGGCAAGGAACGGACGCTCAGCGGCGTTGAGGCTGTCATCGACAAGGATCTGGCCAGCGAACTTCTGGCGCGTGAACTCAATGCCGACCTCTTCATCATGGCGACCGACGCCGAAGCGGTCTTCACCGACTGGGGCAAGCCGACGCAAAAGGGTATTCACGAAGCAACGCCGGAAGCACTCTCGCAATATCAGTTTCCGGCGGGCTCGATGGGGCCAAAGGTGGATGCCGCGTGCAATTTCGCCAAGGCGACAGGAAACTCCGCCGCCATCGGCGCATTGGCAGACATTCCTGCAATTGTCGAAGGCAAAAAGGGTACGATCGTCAGTAGCGGCTTTTCAACCCTAACTTGGCATTGAATGAAGTATAGAAACTCCGGTCTTCGATAAAGATCGGAGTTTTCTTTAATTGGACTTGCGCCGACTCTCAATTCTCTACCGGGGAGACCATGAAGTGAGCGAAACCGAACAAGGTTCGACAAGCAGCGTTCATCCTCCATCCATGTTGGATGCCCTGGTGCCATGTATCGCGCTCATCGTCTTTCTTGCCCTGTCCTATTATCTGTTCGGCGACGAGGCTTCGTCCGGCCCTAACCAGATCGCCCTTGCAATCTGCGGTATGATAGCGGCAGGCGTCTCTTATAAAAACGGGTCGCCATGGTCCGCCGTCCGCGCAGCCGTCGTTGATGGGATCGCAGCCGGCTTACCGGCCATTCTCATCCTGATGGCAGTTGGCGCCTTGATCGGCACATGGGCGCTCAGCGGCACGATCATATCCATGGTCTATTACGGGCTGAAACTTCTCAACCCCGATTATTTCTACGCAACGACCGCCGTCGTTTGCGCTGCTGTCGCATTCAGTATCGGCAGTTCTTGGACCGTCGCGGGCACTATCGGCATCGGCCTAATGGGGGTCGCCGCCCATATGGAGCTATCACCGGCCATCACGGCAGGAGCAGTCATCTCCGGCGCTTATTTCGGCGACAAGGCGTCACCGCTATCCGATACGGTCAATCTGGCGGCAGCGTCAGCCGGATCTGAAATATTCGACCACATCAGGGAATCGCTCTGGGTGTCGATTCCAGCCTTGCTTCTGGCAGTTGTGCTGTTTGGTTTACTTGGCGAGCAGAACGATTTTGACGCCAGTTCTCTTCTCACAAAGATCGACAGCCAGATTCAAGTTTCGCTCTGGGCTTTTCTGCCGTTGCTTTTGGTCTTCGTGCTGTCGGTCGCACGAATTTCTCCAGTCGTGGCGATATTCAGCGGTGCAATGGCAGGGGCGATCCAAGGCGTCATCATGGACCCGCCGCGCGTAATCGCTTTTGCCAATGACGCGACCCTGCCCAGCGCGCTTGCGCTTTTGAAAGGCGCATGGCTGGCGCTTGCCACCGGTTATACGAGTTCCATCGGCGACCACGATATAGACATGATCCTCAGCCGGGGCGGAATGGCCAGCATGATGACGACTATCTGGCTTATCATTACTGCACTTGCCTTTGGTGCGGTGATCGAACATGCAGGCATTCTCAACCGTCTGATCGGTCCGATGATCCGTCGCACCAAATCCGACGCAGGTTTAGTCACCACCGTTGCAGGCACCGCCGTGTTGACGAATGTGGTCACATCCGATCAGTATATTTCAATTGCGCTGCCCGGGCGCATGTTCAAACAGGCCTTTGCCAATCGCGGTCTGGCGCCAGCCCTCCTGTCTCGCGTGATCGGCGACAGCGCAACCGTTACCTCGCCGCTCATACCATGGAACAGCTGCGGCGCTTACATGGCTGCGGCACTTGGGGTGAGTACTACCGCTTATGCAGCCTTTTGCTTCTTCAACATCATCAACCTGCTGATGTCCATTGGCTTCACTCTGCTCGGCTGGCGCGTGCTCCGGGTTGCCCCAAAGGCAGGCGCCTAGCCGATGCTGCTCTCTCCCATTACAAGCGGCAATTTGTTCTATCAGAGCAGCTGACCTTTGAGGTAGCGTTCCAGCGTCCGGGTCGTGCCATCCTGCCAGATTGCTTTCAGTGCTGAAGAGAATGCGGCGACATAAGCAGGATTGGCGGCAAGCGTGCCGAAAATATCATCCATGGAAAGCCACGCAGCCGGATACAGCGCAACATAATCAGGCAGAACTGCGCATGATCAGATGGCTGTCGAGATAGCGGATATCCTCGCCGGTCGCGCTGCTGCTGTCCTGTTCATTGATGCGTGAGAACAGCATATCCAGCCCAAGCTGCGCAATCTGGCGGTAATCCTGGGCAACCGTCGTCAGCGGCGGGCAGGTGAAGCGGCTGAGCGGATGATCGTCATGACCGGCGACCCGCAGATCGCTGCCTTCTTCCCGCCCGACATGACGCCTGCGTTCAAAAGCTGCCGAAATCACACCGAAGGCCAGACGATCATTGGCGCAAAGAACCGTCCGCGTCGGGAAACCGCCGCGGTCGAGAATACGCCCCGCTTCCTGATAGCCGAGTTCTTCGAAGCTCCAGTTTTTCGACGCCATCGGCAGGACGATGGGCTCGATACCGAGCCGTTCCATCGTCGCGATATAGGCAGCGCGGCGCTCAAGCGCGTTCTGGTTGACGGCGGGCATTTCCAGAAAACAGGGATGCTCGCCGGTCCGGCACAGATATTCCGTGATGTTGCCGATGCTGACCCGGTTGTCGGTGCCGACAAAGGGCTGGTCCTCGCCGATACGGCTGTCGAGAAACACCACCGGCATCGAATCGGAAAGGCTGGACAGAAGCTTGGTGTCGGTTTCGAAACCAAGTGGCGCCATCAGGACACCGGCGATCTTGAGCGACATCAGCGAGCGCATGGCGCGTGCTTCCAGCTTGCGCTCGCCATGCGACGACAGAACGATGGTCCAATAGCCTTCGGCAAGGCATCGCAATTCGATCTGGCGAATGATTTCGGCATAAAACGGATCGGAAATATGCGGAACGATGACGCCGATATTCTTCGGCTTCTTGCGGTTGAGGCTGACGGCAAAAATATTGGGCTGATAGTTATGATCCTTCAGCGCCTTCTCGATGCGAGCCCGCGTCGAAGGCTTTACGCTTTCAGGATTATCGAAATATTTCGAGACCGTAGGACGCGACAAACCGCTCGCCGCAGCAAACTCCTCCATCGTCCTGATCTTGTTTTCAGCCATGCTCCGCTTTCCTCGGGTCATTCCCGATCAGACGCTCACTCCACGCCTCAATGTTTTTCCATGCGTAAATTTTTTTCTTCACAGAAGCAACCTGAATTTCGACAGCTCTCAACCCTATTCCCGCTGTAAATGTTGATTTAAGGCAGCGAGAGCCCTTTTCGCTGTACCATGTGGGTTGAATTAAATCGTTATAATTTTTACACGTGAAAAAATATATATTGACACGTTGAACAAGCTCCATCATGTCTAATGAAGCTCGATAACGGGCTGAAGGCGCCTGCCCTTCCGGGAGGTTTGAAGACCGACGCAAAGTGCTGCGGTCCGATGAACCAGCAGGTACTCATCATTCATGTCCCTGTTAGAAGGACAGCCCGGCAGGCGCCGGTTCATACGGAGGAAATCATGTTTCGCACTTCTCTCGGCCGCATTCTCATTTCCGGCGTCGCTCTGGCCATGATGGCGGGCGTTGCCTCTGCCGAAGGCGTTGGCGCATCGCTTCTCACCCAGCAGCATCCGTTCTACATCTCGCTCGCTGACGCGATGAAGAAGGAAGCGCAGGCAGAAAACGTGCCGCTCGAAATCTCCATCGCCAATCAGGATCTGAGCAAGCAGCTCGCCGATGTGGAAGATTTCATCACCAAGGGCGTCGATGTCATCATCATCTCGCCGGTTGACAGCAAGGGCGTTCGCTCGGCCATCAACAAGGCCGAAAAGGCTGGCATCAAGGTCATCACGGTCGATGTTCCGGCCAACAATGTCGATGTGACGTCCTTTGTCGGCACCGACAACTTTGCGGGCGGCGAAAAAGCTGCCGAACTGATGGCGAAATCCATCGGTGAGAAGGGCAATGTCGCCGTCATCGACTACCCGACGGTTCAGTCGGTTGTTGACCGCGTTGAAGGTTTCAAGAAGGGTATCGCCAAATATCCAGACATCAAGATCGTGGCGATCCAGCCGGGCATAACCCGCCCGGAAGCCCTGGCCACCGCGCAGAATATCCTGCAGGCCAATCCGGATATCGTCGGCATCTTTGGCTTTGGCGATGATGCAGCGCTTGCTGCCGCATCGGCTGTGAAGGCCGCCAAGCTCGAAAGCCAGGTCAAAGTGATCGGCTTCGACGGCATGGAAGAAGCCCGCAACGCCGTGAAAAACGACCCGATCATGGTCGGCGTTATCGCACAGTATCCGGACCAGATGGGCAAGGTTGCGGTTGAAACCGCTGCCAAGGTCATCAAGGGCGAGAGCGTTCCGGCCAAGCAGCCGATCGTTCCGGGCGTCGTCACCAAGGACGGCGAAACCAAGTAAGACCGCGTGAAGCAGCGACACTCCTCCCAGTCGCTGCTTCCTTTCAGCGTGTGGCGGCCAGGAAAGCCCCCTTTCCAAGCCGCCACCGCATCCCTTTAGACAGCGCCACTGTGCGACCCCGTTGACATCGGGTTCGTGACAGACTGCGGCAAACGGAGCGTGGAGGCCTCAAAAGTGACAGATCCTGTGACAGCCACCAAATCCGAACAGAAGACGGCAGGAGATACGGTTCTGGAAATTCGCGATGTCGCGAAGTCTTTCGGCCCGGTTATCGCGCTGAAGCGCATGAACCTCACGGTGCGTCGTGGGCGCGTGCATACGCTGCTCGGTGAAAACGGCGCCGGCAAATCCACACTGATGAAGATTCTGGCCGGCGTGTTCAAGCCGACCTCCGGCACCATCTTGCTCAAAGGCGCAGCCTATGCGCCGAAGAACCCGCGCGACGCCCGCGCCAGCGGCATCGCCATCGTCTTTCAGGAATTGAGCCTGTCGCGCAACCTGACTGTTGCCGAGAATATTTTCGCGAACCACGAACCGAGCCGCTTCGGCTTCATCCGCGAGCGCGAGCTGAATGCGGCAGCAACCAGGCTTGTCGCCGATCTCGGACTTCCAGTCGATCCGCGCGCCAAGGTCGGCGATCTTTCGATAGCCCAGCGCCAGCTGGTCGAAATCGCCAAGGGATTGAGCCAGCCTGCGGACGTCGTCATTCTGGATGAGCCGACCTCGTCGCTGTCCGACAGCGAAGCGGAAATCCTGTTTTCGATCATCGAGCGGCTGAAAGCGAAGGGCACTGCGGTCATCTATATTTCGCACCGCATGGAAGAAATCATGCGGCTTTCCGACGACATTACGGTTGTCCGCGATGGCGAATATGTCACAACCGCGGAAAAGAGCGAGACCAGCATCGACCGCCTGATCGCGCTGATGGTCGGTCGCGAGATGAACGATATCTACCCGCCGCGTGAAGCACCGCGTCCTTCAGACAATGTTCCGCCGATTTTGGCGACGAAGAATCTCTCTGTACCGGGCAAATTTCACGACGTTTCTATCGATGTGAAGCCGGGTGAAGTCCTTGGGCTGTTCGGGCTGGTCGGTTCTGGCCGTTCCGATGTGATGAAGGCGTTGTTCGGCATGCTGCGGCCTACGGGCGAAATCCGGCTCGATGGCGAGGTCATCACGCTTGCCTCACCGACCGACGCCATTCGCAACGGCATTGCCTTTGTGACCGAGAACCGCAAGGAAGAAGGTCTCGTTCTTCCGCATAGCGTTGAGCGCAACATCAACATGGTTGGGCTCGGTCAACTGGCGGGGCCTTTCGGCCTGATGCGGTCCAGAGCCGAGCGCGCCGCCGCCAAGGCGGAAGTGCTGCGCCTTGCCATCAAGACAGCATCCATCGACACTGTTGCAGGATCGCTCAGCGGCGGCAATCAGCAGAAGATCGTGCTGGCAAAGTGGCTGCAGACAAAGCCGCGCATCCTCATTCTCGACGAACCGACGCGCGGCGTCGATGTCGGCGCGAAATTCGAAATCTATCGCATTATCCGTGAACTTGCCGCCAATGGCGCGGCGATCCTGATGGTTTCCTCCGAACTGCCGGAAGTGCTGGGTCTCAGCGACCGTGTGGCCGTCATGCATAACAAGCATGTCGCCGCCATTGTCGATGCCGATGGCCTCACGCCCGAAACCGTCATGAGCTACGCAGCAGGAATGCACACATGAGCAATGCACACGACATTCAGAAGAAAGCCGTGGACGCGGAAGTCCGCCGTTCGCTTTTCTCCTCCCCGCTGGTTCGTCAATATGGCGGCATCATCATCTCGCTGGCCGTGCTCTGCGTGGTCTTCGCAGTGTTGAATCCGCGCTTTCTCGCCTTCAACAATTTCATGAACATCATGCAGCAGGTGGCGGTGATCGCCGTTGCCGCTTATGGCATGACCTATGTGATCCTGCTCGGCGAAATCGACCTTTCGATTGGCTCCATCATCGCGGTTTCCGGCATGGTGGCGGCGCAAGCCTTCTCCATGGGCTTCGGCTTTGTGCCGACCGTGGTTTTCACGCTTGCGGCGGGTGCCATCATGGGCGGGCTGAACGGCGTGCTTTCGGCAAAGCTGATGCTGCCATCCTTCATCGTGACGGTTGCAACAATGGGCATCTATCGCGGCATGGTCAGCCTGCCGACCAATGGCGCGCCTGAAATCATCGAAAACGATACATGGCTCGCCATCGGTTCGGAAAACTGGCTCGGCCTGCCGATCATCATCTGGATTGTCGGCGTCCTGTTCATTTTCAACTATGTCCTGCTGTCGAAGACCGTTTTCGGCCGCCGCATCTATCTGTCGGGCGGCAACAAGGAAGCGGCGATCTATTCGGGCATCCGCGTTGACCGCATCAAAATCATCGTCTTCATGCTTTCCGGCGTCATGGCGGCGATCAGCGGCATTCTGCTCTCGTCGCGCCTGTCCTCGGCGCAGACCAATGCGGGCATGGGCTACGAACTTGACGCCATTGCGGCGGTCGTGCTGGGCGGCACCTCGCTTGCTGGCGGCGTTGGCACAATAGTCGGCACCATTCTCGGCGCGCTGATCATCGGCGTCATCAATAACGGCATGAACATGCTGTCGGTGCCCTACTTCTATCAGCTCATCGTCAAGGGTGTGGTCATTCTGGTCGCGGTCTGGCTCGATGTGCGCTCAAAATCCGTACGGACGTAATCGCGGTGCCGCATATGAAAAAGATCATCACCATCGGCGAGATCGTCGTCGAGATCATGGCCGTGGAAACCGGCAACGGTTTCAAATCCGCCATCCCGTTGATTGGCCCGTTCGCTTCCGGCGCGCCTGCGATCTTCATCGATCAGGCGGCCAAGATGGGCCAGCCCTGCGGCATGGTCAGCGCGGTTGGCAATGACGATTTCGGCGCGCTCAATGTCGAGCGCCTGCAAGAAGACGGCGTGGATGTTTCGGCCATCGGCGTGCATCCGACAGCCGCCACCGGCAGCGCCTTCGTGCGTTATCGCCCGGATGGCAATCGCGATTTCATCTTCAATATCAAGCACAGCGCATGCAGCGCGATCGGCCTGACACGGGAGGCTGAAAAGCTGATCGAGACCGCCGATCATTTGCATATTATGGGTTCGGCGCTGTTCTCCGAAGGTATTGTTTCCGCGATCCACGAGGCCACGATCCGCATCAAGGCGAAGGGCGGCACGGTGTCCTTTGACCCGAATATTCGCAAGGAAATGCTGGAACTGCCGGGCATGCGCCAGGCATTGGCCCATGCACTGGAAAACACCGACCTGTTCATGCCGAGCGGCCCGGAAATTTTCCTCTTCACCAAGGCGACCGAGGAAAAGGCCGCCGTGGAAGAACTGCTCGCGCGCGGCATCAAGGCCGTTGTGGTCAAGCGCGGCGCGGAAGGCGCCAGCTATTTCGACCAGTCCGGCGAAGTTTTCGCGACCGCGTTCAAGGTCGATGAAATCGACCCGACCGGCGCAGGGGACAGTTTTGGCGCAGCCTTCGTCACGTGCTGGCTACGCGACATAGCACCAAAGGAGGCGCTCGTCATCGCCAACGCCACCGGCGCTCGCGCCGTTGGGGTCAAGGGACCGATGGAAGGCACCTCGACCATGGCTGAAATTGAAGCCTTCCTGCAGAAAAACGGAGTTCCAGCATGAGCAGCACGAAAGTTCTGAGCGCACTTCCCGCCCGTTATGCAAGCGGCGTTCGCGGTGGCATTACGTCGATCTGCTCTGCACATCCGCTGGTGATCGAGGCAGCCCTTCTTGAAGGCATCGCGACCAGCACGGATGTGCTGATCGAAGCCACCTGCAATCAGGTCAATCAGGATGGCGGCTACACCGGCATGACGCCTGCCGACTTCCGCCGTTTCGTGGAAGATATTGCCGCCCGCGTCGGCTTCGACACAGAACGGCTCATTCTGGGGGGTGACCATCTCGGCCCGAACCCGTGGAAGCATCTGCCAGCCGAAGAAGCCCTTGCCAAGTCGGATGTGATGATCGATGCCTTCGTGCGCGCGGGCTTCACCAAAATCCATCTGGACACGTCGATGGGCTGCGCTGGCGAGCCGGTCGCGCTTCCCGATGCTGTGACCGCCGAGCGCGCTGCGCGTCTGGCCAAGGTATCGGAAGCTGCGGCCCGCGAAGCCGGATACGACCTGCCGGTCTATATCATCGGCACCGAAGTCCCGATTCCCGGCGGTGCGATGGAAGAAATCGAAGAGCTGGAACTGACCAAGCCGGGCGCGGCGGTCGAGACCGTCGCCATTCATCGCAAGGCTTTCGCGGCATTGGGACTGGAAGACGCCTTTGCCCGCGCTATCGGCGTGGTGGTGCAGCCGGGGGTCGAATTCGGCAACGAAAATGTCGCCTTCTACAACAGCGAAAAAGCGACGGCGTTAAGCGCTGTTCTGAGCGAAATGCCGCAATTCGTTTTCGAAGCCCACTCGACCGACTATCAGCCGGTGGAAGCGCTTTCCGATCTGGTTCATGACGGCTTCGCCATTTTGAAAGTCGGCCCCGGCCTGACTTTTGCACTGCGCGAGGCGCTTTACGGTCTCGACCAGATTGCGGCTTTCCTCGACAAGCTGCCGGAAGAAGAAACCCTGCGCGGCAAGATGGAAGCACTGCTTCTGGCCGAGCCCAAGAACTGGGAAAAATATTACCACGGCGATGCCGAAGAACTGCGTCTGCAACGCCATTTCTCCTACAGCGACCGCATCCGCTATTACTGGCCGCATCCGGTCGCGACCGCTGCCGTCGATGCGCTTTTGAAGCGCCTTGAAGGTCGCAAGATACCGGAAACGTTGATCAGCCAGTATCTGGGCACGCTTTATCCGGCGGTTGCCTCCGGTGTCGTTGAGCCGACACCACACGCCCTGATGGTTGAAGCCGTCCGCAATGTTGTGCGCACTTACGGCAAGGCGGTGGCCTAAAATTCAAGAACGGCTTGCACCTCTTTCGGGTGCAAGCTTTTGCCTATTTTTCCGGCGCGAGCCGTGCCAGAAAATCGTCGCACCATCGTGTGACGTCATGCTCCTTCAGAAAATCCATCATGCCGTTAAAGCGCTCCTGCCGCTCCTCCAGCGGCATGGAGAGCGCCCGCGCGATCGCATAGGCGACCGCTTCCGTGTCATAGGGATTGACCAGCACCGCACCGTTCAGTTCCTGCGCGGCCCCTGCAAAGCGCGAAAGCACAAGCACGCCGGGATCATCCGGATCTTGCGCCGCGACATATTCCTTCGCCACAAGGTTCATCCCATCGCGCAGCGGCGTGACCAGCCCCACTTTCGCCAGACGATAAAGCCCGGCCAGAACATCGCGATTGAGAGACCGGTTGATATAGCGGATAGGCGTCCAGTCGAACGTGGCATTCGCGCCGTTGATACGCCCGGCCATTTCCGCCACTTCGCGCTGCATCTCCTTATATTCCGGCACTTCGGTGCGGGACTTCGGCGTCACCTGCAAAAAGGTAACATGACCGCGATTGACCGGATCGATTTTCAGGAAATGTTCAAACGCCTCAAGCCGGTTGGTGATCCCCTTGGAATAATCCAGCCGGTCGACGCCGATGATCAGATCGCGCCCGCTCATGCTATCACGCATGCGCTTGACGGAACTGCTGTTCTGCGTCTTGCGGGCAATATCGGCGAAGGCTTCAGTTTCGATGCCGATACCAAAACTGTCGACGCTGAAACTACGCCCGAAAGCCTCAAACCGCCGAGGTTCGATCGGCTTACCGATCTTTTCCCGCCGCAAACCGCCGATGAAATTCTCGACATCGTTTTCCGTCTGGAAACCAACAAGATCATAATAGGTCAAACCGCGAATAATCGCCTCATGAACCGGCAGCGTCAAAAGCAGATCGGCCGGGGGCCACGGAATGTGCATGAAAAAGCCGATGCGATTTTCCACACCGCAGCGCCGCAATTCTTCGGCGAGCGGGATCAGGTGATAATCATGCACCCAGATTGTGTCGTCGGGTTCGAGCAGCGGCAGCAATTGCTGTGCAAACAGCCGGTTGACCCGGAAATAGCCCGCCATGTCCTTGCGGGTATAGTCTATGAGGTCCAGCCGGTAATGACAGAGCGGCCACAGCATACGATTGGCAAAGCCGGCGTAATATTCGTCGATATCTTTCTTTTGCAGGCTTAGCAGCGCATAGCTGATCGGTCCGACCTGCTTTGTCTCCAATTGATGCGTCTGCTTGCCGGACAGTGTTTCACCAGACCAGCCGAACCAGACCCCGCCGCGCACATTCAAAGCCGCCTGCAACGCGACAGCCAATCCTCCCGCTGGGGCTTTTCCCTGCTTATCCGGCAGGGGAACGCGGTTGGAAACCACGACAAGGCGTCCCACTCGTTTCTCCTTTCAACGTGTTAGAGCGCGTTTCGATCTGATTGAATCAGATCGGCGCTCTAACATTTTTGTTTTTACGCACATCTTATCCGAAAACCGTTTCACACTTTTCGGGATGTGCTCTATTGCTCACCAGCCATTTTGATTACCCATGCACGCAAGGCTTCCGGCGAGGCAACCGTTTCAGTGGACAGGTCGCTGATCGCTTCGCCCACGGCAATGCCCATTCCGCCCAGACCCATCGCCGCTTGCAGCATTGGTATATCGGTAAGATCATCGCCGAACGCGACTGGAACACGACCGGCAAAGGCCTCGCTCTGCATCAGGCGGCGCAAGGCGGCGCCCTTGTCGCCATGGCGCGAACGCAGTTCGAAAACGAATTTCCCAGCCTGAACCCGCCAGTCGGGACCGGCCAGTTTTTCCGCTGCATCGATCAATTCGCGCGCAATGTCTTCCTTCTCAGGCGCAAGCCTGAAATGAACCGCGATTGCATTGCCCTTGTCCTCCACCAGAAGCCCGGCAATGCCCGCTTGCGTTTCAAGAATGAAATCCTTGGCCCGCGCGAATTGTTCACCCGGCTCCAGTTTCTCTACCTGCCCCGATGGCAGCCGGAACTCGGTGCCGTGCAAACCGGCGATGGCGCCTGAATAGGAGGGGAAACGCTTTGCCACGAAATCCAGTGGACGGCCCGTCATCAGCGCCACCGCGCCGGACAGGCGCTCGCGCAATTTTTCCAGGGCGGTCACCAGCGCGGGATCGACTACAACGCTGTCCGGCGTTGGTGCGATATCCAGCAGGGTTCCGTCAATATCGAAGAAAAGCGCATAACCGGAATGAACCGGCGATAATGCCGCAAGCGAAGAGCTCTCTGAATGGGCCGTGGAGAGGTGCATAGGTTCCAAACCTAATACACCGTCAAAAGTTCCACAATTCCACAATCTTATCCGCTACGTTGTGCTATCGCCGGTCAGGCCATGCGCGGCGTTTTCCGTTTGAACAGCACAGCGGCCAGACCGAGGATCAGCGTGCCCGCGATGAACAGGAAGGCTGCAGCGGCAATCGCCGGGCTGATATTTTCGCGGATGGTGGAAAACATCTGCCGCGCCAGCGTTCGCTGGTTTGGTCCCGCGACGAAAAGCGTCAGCACCACCTCGTCCAGCGACGTGGCGAAAGCCAGCACCGCGCCCGAAACCACGCCCGGCATGGCAAGCGGCAAGGTCACCCGGCGAAACACCGTCAGCGGCGATGCGCCCAGGCTTTCCGCCGCCAGTTCCACTCGCCGGTCAATGCCCGCCAGTGCGCCGGTGACGCTCACCATCACAAAGGGGATCGACACAACCGTATGCGCGACGATGACCCCGAAATAGGAATTGGCGATACCGAGCCGCACGAACAGCAGTTGCATGCCGACACCCATCACCACCGCAGGCACCACCATCGGCAGCAGAAACAGCGTGCGGATGGGCCCCGACAGGAACAGCGCCCGATTGCGCAAGCCAAGGGCCGCCATCGTGCCAAGCACAGTCGCCAGCACCATCGTGCCAGTGCCGATGATCAGACTGTTGACGATGGCACGCCGCCAGGCATCCGCCGTTGCCAGTTCCTCGAACCAGCGCATCGACCAGCTTGGCACCGGATAGGTGAGAAACACGCTTGAGGTGAAGGCCAGCGGCAGAATGGCGAATAACGGCGCGACCAAAAAAATGACGGCGGCCACGCCGAAGATGATCTTGACGGAACGGCCCATGGTCATGCCCTCCCCGGCTTTTCATTGGTCAGGCGACCATAGACCGCATAGAGCAGCAGGCAGACGACCAGCAGCACCATGCCCAACGCGCCAGCCATGCCCCAATTAGCCGAGCCGGTCGCATAATAAGCGATGATCGAGCTGATCATCTGGTCGCTCGGACCGCCGATCAGCGCCGGCGTGATGTAATAACCAATCGCACTCATGAAGACGAGCAACATGCCGGACAGGATGCCGCGCATGCTGAGTGGCAGCAGAACGCGCAAAAAGGCCCGCCATGGCGGCGCGCCCAGCGAAGCGGCGGCGGGCATCAGATTGTTCGGAATGGACACCAGCACGCTATAGATCGGCAGAACCATGAACGGCAAAAGCACATGCGTCATGGCGATGATCACGCCCATCCGGTTGAAGATCAGCGGCAATGGCCCGTTCGTAAGCCCGAGCCAGATCAGCGTGTCGTTGATCAACCCCTTGTCCTGCAACAGGATGAACCACGCCGCCGTGCGCACCAGAAGCGATGTCCAGAGCGGCAGAAGCACGGCTGCAAACAAGGCACTTTTCACCCAGCCTGTGGCAGAAGCCAGCAATACCGCATAGGGATAGCCGATGGCGGCGCAGGCCAGCGTGACCAGTGCGGCGATCCAGAAAGTACGCAGCATGATGGCGCGGTTCGCCGATGCGCCCGGCGCCATGGAGACAATCTCGCCGGAACTGTCGCGTTCCATATCCACCGCCGCCAGCAGGGTGCGATCTGTGGTGGGGGACAGCGCATTGGCAATGGCGCGCCAATATTGCGGCTGGCTCCAGCGTTTATCGACCATTTCCAAATCGAGCGCCGGATCGTTTTTCTCGATGGCTGTCAGCGTCTTGCTCATCAGGGTACGGAAGCCTGACTGGGCGCTGTTCAAGCGCCGTACCATATCGCCGACCGCCTGCTGATCCGTGGATGCCTTGAGATCGGCAACCAGCGCCTGTTTCATCTCCGGCGTCGGGCCGGACTGACCGTCCCAGCCGCCCACTGCCTCCGCCGTTTGCGGCAGAACGCGCAGCACCGCCATGTCGGATATTGCCTGTTTCATCATCACGCCAAGCGGCCACAGAAAGAACAGCGCAATGAAGATCAAAAGCGGCGCGATGAGCAGAACGGAGCGTGTGCTCTTGGCGGAGAGAACTGTCATGCCACAATCGTCCAGCAATCGGCTGCATTGAAATGCGCCACCACATCGACGCCCGGTTGCCATTCGCGCGCCTTGCGGTCGAGGCGCACAATGAAATTATGCGCCTTCTCGTCCAGCTGGATGCGCAGATGGTCGCCCTGGTAGACACTATCGGTCACGCGGGTGCTGAGATTATTGTCAGCGTTCTTCGCCTCGCCGCCCAGTTCGATCCGCTCAGGACGGATGGAAAGCAACACGTTCTGACCCGGCGTCAGCGCGCCGGATGATGAGGCGTTCAACTCGGCACCGTTGTTGAGGCGGATCAGCGTTTTCGTTCCGTCAACGCGCTCCACCTTGCCTTCAGCAAGATTGGTTTCGCCGATGAATTCTGCCACGAAACGGGTCTTGGGTTCGTCATAGATTTCGCGCGGTGAGCCGATCTGTTCAATCTGGCCTTTGTTGAACACGGCGATACGGTCCGACATGGTCAGCGCCTCGCTCTGGTCATGCGTCACGAAAACGATGGTCAAACCGAGGCGGTTGTGGAGCGCGCGGATATCGAGCTGCATCTGTTCGCGCAATTGCTTGTCGAGCGCGCCAAGCGGCTCGTCCATCAGCACCACACCCGGTTCGAAAACCAGCGCGCGGGCCAGAGCCACACGCTGCTGCTGCCCGCCGGAAAGCTGCGACGGCTTGCGCTCGCGCATGGTCGAGAGCTGCACCATATCCAGCACTTTTGCGACCTTGTCGGAAATCTCCGCCTTGCCGAGCCCGCGCATCTGCAAGGGGAATGCAACATTCTCGCCGACGCTCATATGGGGAAACAGCGCATAGTTTTGGAACACGACGCCCATATTGCGCTTGTAGGATGGAACATCGTTGATGGACTTGCCATCGACGATCAGCTTGCCACCGCTTGGGCTTTCAAAGCCAGCGAGCATCATCAAAAGCGTGGTCTTGCCCGAACCGGATGGTCCAAGCAGACTGACGAACTCGCCGCGCGCGATATCCAGGTTGAGCCCGTCTATGACTTTGAAATCGGCGTAGGATTTACTGATATTCTCAAATCGAATTCGATAGTCCGTCAATGAATCACTCCAGTTGCCGGCAATCGGAATATCCCGTCCACCTGCTAGAGCAGTTCCTGTTTTAAAGGAACCGCTCCATCTCTTGTTTTCGTGGCAGACGGGATGGCGATGGGTGTTCTCAGGCTAACCTTTTTACTGCGCCAGCCAGGCGTTGAAGCGCTTCGTCAGCTCTTCCGAATTGTCGATCCAGAAATCGACATTGAGAGGAATGGCATCCGTCATATTGGCTTCCGCCGTTGGCAGATCGCCTGCGAATTCCGCCGGAACCTTGCTCGCCGCTTCCTTGTTCGGCAGACCATAGGCGACATATTTCGGCAGTTTGACCTGATTTTCCGGTTCGCTGGTAAACGCGATGAAATCCATGCCTGCGTCCTTGTTCTCGGCGTCCTTCAGGACGACCCAGCTATCGACGGCATAGATGCTGCCCGGCCATACGACCTTGAAATTCTTGCCTTCGGCGCGATTGATGCCCGTGATGCGGCCATTATAGGCCGAAGCCATCACGACTTCGTCGGATGCCAGCAATTGCAGCGGTTGCGCGCCGGCTTCCCACCAAACGATATTGGGCTTCAGCTCGTCGAGTTTCTTGAACGCGCGGTCGACGCCCTCCGGCGTGCCCAGCACATCATAGACCTCGTCTTTCTTGACGCCATCGGCGAGCAGCGCGAATTCCAGCGTGTATTTCGCGCCCTTGCGCAGGGAGCGCTTGCCGGGGAATTTCTTCACATCCCAGAAATCCGCCCAGGACTTGGGGCCGTCCTTCAGCTTGTCGCCATTATAGGCAATGGCCGTGGACCAGACGATGGCGCCGACGCCGCAATCATTGACTGCGCTGTCGAGAAACTTGTCCTTGCCGCCAAGCTTGGCCCAGTCGATCTTTTCATAGAGGCCATCAGCACAGCCGAGCGCCAGCTCTTCGGCTTCCACCTGCACCACGTCCCAATTGGGCTTGCCAGCCTTCACCTTGGCCTGGACGACGCCATAACCGCCGTCCCATGATTCATCGAGCAGCGGCTTTCCGGATTTCTCCGAGAACGGCTTGAAGTAGATTTCGCGTTGCGCATCCTGATAGTTGCCGCCCCAGGAGACGACGGTCAGATCGCGCGCGGCAGCAGGCGCGGCATGAAAACCGGCCACAGTTGCAAGAAGTGCACCGGCAAAGGCAAAGCGTGCCATGTTCATAATGTTATTTCCCCATTTGTTTCGACAGGTTCATCCTGCCGTAGTTGTAATGGAGACTATGCTAGCCCGATCATTTGTTGCGGGCAATAAGCTATTATTGGTGCAGTGCCGAGTTCGCGTAATCTATAACTTCTGCGCAAGAATCTTATCGATGCGCCGCCCGTCCATATCGACGATTTCAAAGCGCCAGTCGTCATATTCGAAACTGTCGCCAACGGACGGCAAGTCGCCCAGCTGCAACAGCGCAAAACCGGCAATCGTGTGATAGCCGCGATCTTCCGGCACTTCCGTAAAGCCGAGCCGATGAAAGGCCTCATGGGCCGACATCAGACCGTCGATCAAAAGCGAGCCGTCCGTGCGGGTCACGATGTCCGGCTCTTCGTCGTCAAGATCGGGAATGTCGCCCGCAATGACTTCAAGCAGGTCCGACTGCGTGACGATACCTTCGAGAATACCGTACTCGTCAACCACCACGACCAGCCGTACCGGGCTTTTCTTGAAGATTTCCAGCACGCGGAAAATCGGCGTCGCTTCGTGCACCACAACGAGTTCGCGGATTGCCTTCAGCGGGTCGACTGCATGGCCATCGAGTACCTGATCCAGCAGGTCTTTCTTGAGAACCATGCCAATGGGTTCATCAATGCTCTGATGGGCGATCAGCAATTGTTCATGGCGGCAGTCGCGGATAGTCTTGAGCATTTGCTCTTGACTGTCATCGGCATCAATCCAGTCGATCTCGCGCCGTGGCGTCATGATATCGCCGACGCGACGGTCACCGATGGTCAGCGCGCGCGCCACCACTTCGCGCTGCGTCATTTCGATCAGCCCGGCCTGCTGGCTGGCTGCAACGAGCAGCTTGATTTCTTCGGGAGAATGGGTCGAACCCTCTCCGTTGCCGGGCTGCAAACCGCACAACCGCAGCACCAGATTGCCCAGAGCATTGAGCGTGGAAATAGCGGGCCAGAAGATGAAGGTGAACGCGCCCAGCGGGCGGACGACGAAGAGCGCCGTGCCTTCGCTGCGCTGCAGGGCGAGGCTTTTTGGCGCAAGCTCGCCCAGCACGATATGCAGCGCCGTAATGATGATGAAGGAAATCGCAACCGCGATGGCATGGGAGCCGAAGCTTGCCCAGTTGGCCGGCAATGCGCCCAAAGCGGGTTCGATGAGATGCGCAAGCGCCGGTTCACCAATCCAGCCGAGCGCCAGCGATGAAATGGTGATGCCGAGCTGCGTGGCCGCCAGATTGGCATCGAGATGATCCACTGCGCGCATAAGAGCCGAAGCGTTGGTGCGCTTTGCCGCGACCAGTTCAGCCACCCTGCTTTTACGGACCGCGACCAATGAAAATTCAGCGGCAACAAAGAAACCGTTAGCGGCCACCAGAAGAAGAACCGCCACAATACCGATAACATCAGCCCAATACATGCTTAGTCCCTATCGCGGGTTGCGACTCTTATTTTTACAGAAACACTATGCCTGAGGCTGTGTCGCCGCTCAAGGAACGCTCGAATTTTACTGGCAATTCAATCAGGGCTCAGTCAACCACCGTGACGACCGCCGGTGTTTCGCCAACCGAGCCGATGATATTCGCAGCCAGATAACCCGCAGAGCGGATCATTGCGAGAATGCGCGCAGCCGCATCCGGCGCGCAGGAAACAAGCAGCCCGCCCGATGTTTGCGGATCGGTCAGCAATTGCCGCTTCCAGAGAGGCGTGTTGTCTGGAAGCCGCACCTCATCGCCATAACTCGCCCAGTTGCGCGTCGAAGCGCCGGTGATGAAACCTTGTTCGGCAAGGCGCGCGGCTTGGCCCAAGAGCGGAAGATCACCGTATCGAAGCGTGATACCGACCTTGGACCCCCGCGCCATTTCAAGCGCATGGCCGAGAATACCGAAGCCCGTCACATCGGTCACCGCGTGCACCGCTTCATCCTTGCCGAGTTCGGCACCGACCCGGTTCAGCAATGTGACAGAGGCGATCATCTCATCGTAACCGGCACTATCAAGAACCTGTTTCTTGAAAGCGGCGGAATAGATGCCGACACCGAGCCCCTTGGTCAAAATGAGCGCATCGCCCGGTCTCGCCCCGCTGTTCTTGCGCAGATTGGCAAGCTTGCAAGTGCCGATCACCGCCAGCCCGTAGATCGGCTCCGGCGCATCGATCGAATGCCCACCCGCAACCGGAATACCGGCTTCGGCACAGATGCTGGAACCACCTTTCAGAATATCGCGGATCATTTCGGCAGGCATCTGGTTCACCGGCATGCCGAGGATCGCCAGCGCCATGATGGGCGTTCCGCCCATTGCGTAAATATCGGATATGGCATTGGTGGCCGCAATGCGCCCGAAATCGACCGGATCATCCACCATCGGCATGAAAAAGTCCGTGGTGGCGATCACACAGGTTTCATCGTCGAGCTGCCAGACCGCCGCATCGTCGCCGGTCTCGGTGCCGACCAGCAACTGCTTGAAAGGCTGAATGGCAGGCTGATCGGCAAGCAGATTTTGCAACACGGCAGGCGCCAGCTTGCAACCGCAGCCGCCGCCATGTGCGAGAGTGCTGAGACGGATCGGCGATGCGATATCCATAATTCCTCCTGAGCCGAACAAGGTTCCCGTGATGCTATTTCGTATCAGATCGTGATCTCGCGCGCCGTCATTCTATAACGGAAAGCGTCCGCGTCGAGACAATCGAGCCGCATATTGGCGACTTCGGCTTGCGGATACATCAGGAAGCCAAGCTCCCCGCCCTGCGCGGATGGCAAATCGATATCGCTGCCATCATTGAAGGCGATCCAGTTGCCTTCCCATGCGCCGAAGAGCTTTTGACGAACGGCAACCACACGCGGATCGTCCGCCGTCAAACCGTCCTTCTCTTCTTCAAGCATGACCTTTCGCACATCGGCCGGATCAGTCGCCACCCAGCCGACGCCGTCGAGATAGATTTCAGCACGGCAATGCTGTGACTTTGTGATGACCTCGTTCTTCGCGCCAAGGCTCTTGTAACCGAAAGCGGAGGGTGCCACCCGCACCCCGTAAAGATCACGCGCGGGAATGCCCGCCGAGCGCACCAGCGCCACGAACAGCGGATTGAGATCGGCGCATTTGCCGCCAAGATCACCGCTCTTCAACATGGCGACGATATCGCCGTCGCCGCAGCCGCGCGTGGACGCGCGCCGATAGGTGTTGGCGACAACCCAATCATAGATGCGACGGGCCTTGTCCTGATCGCTCGCGGCGTCGCCGATAATCTTGGTCGCGGTTTCCCGAACAATGCCGTCCACTGGTGCAAGCCGTGTTCCGGCCAGATATTTCGCACGTTCGGTCGGTGTCAGTGGCACGACTGCCGCCGACGCCTCAAAGCTGCTGGCGCGGTCGCGAGTCGAGACGAGACTGATGATTTCCGCGGTCGGCGTTTCTTCACCCGGCGCCCATTCGAGATAGAGGAGGCCTACACCGCTGCGCGGATCGCGATTGATCTGCGCGACCTTGGCGTTGGTCGTCCAGCGATTGCCTTCCGGACGGTTCCAGTCATCCGCCTGAAAACCGGCCAAAGGCACCCATGCACGAATGATATCCTGGGATGCGGTCGGATTGACGACGGTCTTTATTTCGAAACTGCGCCAGTTCGACGGCTGCGGCGCAAAGGTATCGTCAGCAGCGAGGGCAGGCGCCAAGGACAAGCCCGGCATGGCGCTTATGGCGGCACAGGCGGCACCGGATTTGAGGAGTTCCCGACGGTTCATGACGATCCCCTTTTGTAGCGATAAGCTTTATTGCTTGCGAAGGTGCGGAGAAAGCGCTGCTGTTGCGCCTGACCGGAACGGTCAGCACAGGCCAGGAATGATCTGTGATCAAGGCCCCGAAACTCGGGAGCAGCGAAAGAAGTCACACCGGCAGTCTGACGCGTTTGTAGGAGTCCGTCAATCAACGAACAAATAAGAGAAAGTCATTGCGAAGATTACACCCACGTATTAATACTTGAGTAATGCAGTCATGTTATAAATAAATCCTCTTTGTTATTATATTTTTCGACCTTCCGTTCGGTTGACAACTGCATCTTATTGCGTTGAACTGGCGCTGTGAAAGTCAAACCTGCCCGACAACGTGCCAGGGAAACCATATACCCTTCACGTCGGTTCTGATCATCAGGGAGGTATCGCACGATGAATGTGGAGCTCTCACGCCGCCAGTTTCTGGGCGGAACGGGAGCGGTGGTAGCGGCTTCGGCGCTCGGTTCTTTCGGTTTTGGCGCGGTGGAAACCGCCTATGCCGAATCCATCCGTCCCTTCAAACTGGCCAATACGACCGAAACCCGAAATACCTGCCCCTATTGCTCTGTGGCCTGCGGCATCATCCTTTATTCCAAGGGCGATCTGCGCAAGGGCGAGAAAGCCGACCTGATCCATATCGAAGGCGATACGGACCACCCGACCAATCGCGGCACGCTGTGCCCCAAGGGCGCGGCGCTCAAGGATTTCGTCAAGGCGGAAACCCGCCTGAAATATCCGATGGTGCGTGAACCGGGTTCGAGCGAATTCAAGCGGATATCATGGGAGGATGCGCTGGATCGGATCGCGCGCCACCTCAAGGATGACCGCGATGCGAATTTCATCGCGAAGAACGAGGCGGGCGTTACCGTCAATCGCTGGACATCGACTGGGTTCCTCGCCGCTTCCGCGACGACCAACGAGACCGCGTTTCTCACCTACAAGGTGGTGCGCAGCACAGGCATAGTCGCATTCGATAATCAGGCACGCGTCTGACACGGCCCGACGGTGGCGAGTCTCGCCCCAACATTTGGCCGTGGCGCAATGACCAACGCCTGGACAGACATCAAAAACACGGACCTCATCGTCGTCATGGGCGGCAATGCGGCGGAAGCGCATCCATGCGGCTTCAAATGGGTGACGGAGGCCAAGGCCAACCGTGGTGCCCGGCTAATCGTCGTCGATCCACGTTTCACGCGCACGGCATCGGTGGCGGATTATTATTCGCCGATCCGTCAGGGGTCGGATATCGCCTTCCTGCTCGGCGTCATCAATTATTGCATCCAGAATGATCACGTGCAGTGGGAATATGTGAAGCATTTCACCAATGCCAGCTACATCGTCAAGGACGGCTTTGAATATAAGGACGGGCTGTTTACAGGCTATGACGAGGAAAAGCGCGATTATGATCGCTCAAGCTGGGAATATGTAATCAGTGACGATGGCTATGCCGTCGTGGACGATACGCTGCAGCATCCGCGTTGCGTGTGGAACCTGCTGAAACAGCATGTGTCCATCTACACGCCGGAGATGGTCGAGCGCATTTGCGGCACACCGAAAGAGAAATTCCTGAAAGTGGCCGAGATGATCGGCGAATGCTCGTCGCCCACCAAGACAATGACATCCATGTATGCGCTTGGCTGGACGCAACATTCCAAGGGCGCGCAGAATATTCGCGGCATGGCGATGCTGCAGCTGATCCTCGGCAATATCGGGGTGCGGGGCGGCGGCATGAATGCTCTGCGCGGTCACTCCAATATTCAGGGCCTGACCGATATCGGCCTGATGTCCAATCTTCTGCCGGGCTATATGAATATCCCGGTGGAGAAGGAAATCGACCTCGACACCTATATGTCGACACGCAGCTTCAAGCCGCTGCGTCCCAACCAGACAAGCTACTGGCAGAACTATAAGAAGTTCTTCGTGAGCTTCCAGAAATCCATGTGGGGCAACGCCGCCACCGTGGACAACGACTTCGCCTATGACTGGCTGCCCAAGCTCGACGTGCCGAATTATGACGTATTGCGCATTTTCGACATGATGAACGAAGGCAAGGTCAATGGCTATGTCTGTCAGGGATTTAATCCGCTGATGGCGGTGCCGAACCGCAACAAGCTGACCGCAGCCCTGTCGAAGCTGAAATTCCTCGTCACGATGGACCCGCTTGAAACGGAAACATCGCGCTTCTGGGAAAATCACGGCGAGTATAATGACGTCGATACGGCGTCGATCCAGACGGAAGTGTTCCAGCTTCCATCCACCTGCTTTGCGGAGGATGAAGGCGCGCTGACCAATTCCGGCCGCTGGTTGCAATGGCACTGGCCGGGAGCAACGCCGCCCGGCGAAGCGAAGACTGACAACTGGATCATGGCGCAGATCTTCATGCGGCTGAAAGCGCTTTACAGCAAGGAAGGGGGCGCTTTCCCCGATCCAATTCTCAATCTGGTCTGGGAGTACAAAGACCCGGAAGAACCAACCGCCGAAGAACTGGCGCAGGAACTGAACGGTCGTGCGCTCACCACGCTGACGGACCCGACAGACCCAAGCAAGGTGGTGCTGGAGGCAGGCAAGCTGCTGCCCGCTTTTGCAGTTCTGCGCGATGACGGCTCAACATCGTCGGGCTGCTGGATTTATACCGGCTGCTTCACCGAAGCGGGCAACAACATGGCCCGTCGCGACAATAACGACCCCGGCGAGACCGGAGCCTATCTGAACTGGTCGTGGGCATGGCCCGCCAACCGTCGCATCCTCTATAACCGCGCTTCTGCCGATTTCAACGGTAAGGCGTGGGACCCGAGCCGCAAGCTCATCGAATGGGATGGGGAGAAGTGGACGGGTTATGACGTGCCGGACATTGCGCCGACCGCCAAGCCGCAGGAAGTCGGGCCGTTCATCATGAACGCGGAAGGCGCGTCCCGCCTGTTCTGCCGCGGCATGATGCGGGATGGTCCGTTCCCGGCCCATTACGAGCCGTTTGAGTCACCGCTGGCCAATGTGGTTGCGCCGAATATCCGGGGCAATCCGGTGGCCCGCGTCTTCAACAACGACTTCAAGCAGTTCGCCGATACCGCATCCGAGGAGTTTCCCTATGCGGCGACCTCCTATCGTCTGACCGAACACTTCCACTACTGGACCAAGCATGTGCATGTGAATGCCGTGCTGCAGCCGGAATTCTTCGTGGAAATTTCGGAAGAACTGGCGAAGGAAAAGGGCATCGCCAAGGGCGACTGGGTGCGCGTCTGGTCGAAGCGCGGCTCGGTCAAGGCCAAGGCAGTGGTGACCAAACGCATCAAGCCGCTGATCTGCGACGGCAAGACGGTGCATGTGGTCGGCATTCCGCTGCATTGGGGCTTCATGGGCGCTGCCCGCAAGGGCTTCGGCCCCAACTCGCTGACCCCGTTCGTCGGTGACGCAAATATCGAGACGCCGGAATTCAAGGCGTTTCTGGTCAATATAGAGCGCAGCAGCGCGCCCGTGGCTTAGGAGGGGCTAGACATGTTTCCACCCGTTCCCAATCCTAGCGTCCAGCCACAGGCTCCGCGCTTTGGTGACAATGACCTGATGCGGCGGTCGGCGTCATCCGTGACGCCGCCCGCCGAGCGTCAGACCGAGGTGGCCAAGCTGATCGACGTTTCGAAATGCATTGGCTGCAAGGCTTGCCAGTCGGCCTGCGCCGAATGGAACGACACGCATGAGGAGGTGGGCGTCAATGTGGGGGTCTATGATAACCCCCATGATCTGACGCCGAATACCTTCACGCTCATGCGCTATACCGAATGGGATAATCCCGATACCGGCAATCTGGAATGGCTCATCCGCAAGGATGGCTGCATGCATTGCGAGGACCCAGGCTGCCTCAAGGCCTGCCCGGCGCCGGGCGCCATCGTGCAATATTCCAACGGCATCGTCGATTTCATCCACGATAACTGCATTGGCTGCGGCTATTGCATCAAGGGCTGTCCGTTCAACATCCCGCGCGTCTCGGAAGTGACCCACAAGGCCTATAAATGCACCCTTTGCTCCGACCGCATTGCGGTTGGACAAGGCCCAGCCTGCGCTAAAGCATGCCCAACCCAGGCCATCGTCTATGGAACCAAGGACGAGATGAAGGAATGGGCCGATGGACGCATTAAGGATCTGAAATCCCGTGGCTTTGAAAATGCAGGGCTTTACGATCCGCCGGGAGTCGGCGGCACACACGTCATGTATGTGCTGCACCACGCCGATAAACCGGAAATTTACGCCAACTTGCCGAACAATCCGCGCATCAGCCCGGTTGTCGAAGTCTGGAAGGGCGTCTCCAAATATGCAGGCATGGCGGTGATGGGGCTGGCCGTCGCCACCGGCTTCCTGCATTATATCTTTAAGGGTCCGAATATCGTGACCGAACATGATGAGGAAGAGGCCGAAAAGCTCACGGGAGAAAAAAGCTCATGAGCAAGACCGACTTTGACGATGTTTCCGCCAGCGATGCCATAGAACCGGGCAAGCCCATGCGGGTGCATCGCTATTCCGGCGGCGCGCGCATCAATCACTGGATCACTGCTGTCAGCCTTGTGTTGCTGGCGCTGTCCGGGCTTGCCATGTTCCACCCCTGGCTGTTTTTCCTGTCCGGTCTTTTCGGCGGCGGGCAATGGACACGCACCATCCATCCGTGGATCGGCGTTGTGCTGTTCTTCAGCTTCCTCGGTCTTTTCGTGCGTTTTTGGAGTGCCAATCTTTGGAAGCGCGAAGACACGCGCTGGCTTGGCCAAGTTAATGACGTGATTGCGGGCGATGAGGAAAAACTGCCAGAAGTCGGCAAATATAATGCCGGGCAGAAGCTGGTTTTCTGGTCGATGTCATTGCTGATCATCATCCTGATCGTCTCTGGTCTCGCGATCTGGAACGAATATTTCGGCTCTATCGTTAGCATCAACCAGCAACGCTGGGCACTGCTGGTCCACTCGATGGCCGCTGTCGTCGCCATCTGCGTCTGGATCGTGCATGTTTACGCGGCAATCTGGATCAGGGGCACATTCAGCGCCATGACACGCGGCACGGTGACCGGCGGCTGGGCATGGCGGCACCATCGCAAATGGCTGCGTGAGCTGAACGCCAAGCGCAAGGCGAAACCGACAAGCGGCAAACCAGCAGCATGATTTTACGCATCGCCGGGTTGAAAAATCTGGCGATCGACCGAGAATGAATATGGTTGCACTGGTCCACGTGGCCCGGCGGGTTCGTGAGGGAGTAGAATGGCAGGCAAGACAGATCTGGCGCCGGACCCGACGGCGATTGGCGAGGTATCGTCTCCACCCTTTGTGCGATTGCCCGATCCTGACGACCTGTTTTCCCGTAGAGCCTCGCGCCTGCGGCTGCTGGGGTCGGTGAGCCCGCTCAAACCCTATCTCGAATTTGTCGCCGATCTGAGCGATGCCCAAGCAGCCGTTCAGAACGAGCTAGGTCCAGCGACACAATCAGACTCCACTCAACTGCTGGAAATGCCCTGCATTGACCGCGATGCGGCGGCATCGGACGGCACCCTAAATTCAATCTTCGACAAGCTGTTTGATCGCGCCCGCGATATCGCCAAACCACAGGATGCCGCCGACGCTTTGGAGCGGGTGGCCGCAGCCAGCCCGGCGGAGCGCCGCCGCATGATCGATGCGGTCTTCACCGGCATACTACCGCCGGATGCGATTGCCGAACATATCTATATCTGGGCCGGTCTCCAGTTGCATTTCACGCGGCTGGCATCCGCGCTTAATCCAAAAGCCGTGAACCCTGTTGCAGACGGGGTCTGCCCCGCTTGCGGCAGCATGCCGTCGAGTTCAGTCGTCGTTGGCTGGAAAGGTGCGCATGGCGCGCGCTTTTGTTCCTGCTCGGTCTGCAACACGCTCTGGCACTATGTCCGCATCAAATGCACCTGCTGTGGCTCTACCAAAGGGGTCGGTTATAAGGAGGTCGAAGACGGCGGCGGCGTCATCAAGGCGGAAACCTGTGACGAATGCCAAAGCTGGACCAAGATCATCTACCAGCAGCAATCCACCGATGCAGACCCGATGACCGACGATGTGGCAAGCCCCGGCCTCGATATGCTGATGCGCGAAACGCCCTATCGGCGCGGCGGTTTTGCAGCCTTGCTTGCAGGATTGTGAGGCGCCATGGATCAGACCCGGTCTCACCTGCGGCAACTGCCCTCCGTCGATGCACTCCTGCAAATGCCGGAACTCGGTTCAGCGCTCGAACGCTTTGGTCGCTCGGCACTCACTGAAGCCATTCGCACGATCCTGACCGACATTCGCGAAACCGTGAAATCCGGCGCTGCACCGTCCAGCAGCGCAGAGATTGCCACACGAGCCATCGATCTGCTTGAAGCCTCTGGTCAATCGAGCCTGCGCCCGTTGTTCAATCTGACGGGAACGGTTCTGCACACCAATCTCGGTCGCGCCATTCTGGCCGAAGCGGCCATCGAGGCTGCGACGGCAGCAATGCGTGAAGCCGTTTCGCTGGAGTTCGATCTTTCAACCGGCGGGCGCGGCGAACGCGATGATCATCTGCGCGCACTTGTCTGCGAACTGACTGGTGCGGAAGACGCAACCGTCGTCAACAACAATGCTGCCGCCGTGCTGCTGGTGCTGAATAGCCTTGCGGCAGGCAAGGAGTCGGTGGTTTCTCGCGGTGAGCTGATTGAAATCGGCGGCGCATTCCGTATGCCCGATATCATGACCCGCGCTGGCACCAGGCTGGTGGAGATTGGCACCACCAACCGCACTCATCCGCGTGACTATGAAAGCGCCATAGGGCCGGATACCGCGCTGATATTGAAGGTCCATACGTCCAATTATCGCATTGAAGGGTTTACCCGCGAGGTATCGGCTACAGAGCTTGGGGCAATCGCCAAGGCGCGCAGCGTGCCGCTGGTCAACGACCTTGGGTCCGGCACACTCGCCGACCTGGCGGCTTTCGGTCTGGCGCATGAACCGACCGTGCGTGAAGCAGTTGCCGAAGGGGCCGATATCATCACCTTCTCCGGCGACAAGCTTTTGGGCGGCCCACAGGCCGGGTTCATCGTCGGGCGGCACGATCTGATCGCCCGCATCAACAAGAACCCGATGAAGCGCGCCCTTCGCGTCGACAAGATCAGGCTTGCCGCGCTGGAGGCAACGCTGAAGCTCTATCGCAACCCCGAAAGACTGGCCGAAAAGCTGCCAACGCTCCGCTATCTGGCGCGATCGAAAAGCGACATCGCCATTCAAGCCACTCGATTGCTGCCGGAACTGCAAAAGATGCTCGGTGCTGCCTTTGATGTGACGGTCACCGAATGCGCCAGCCAGATCGGCTCCGGTGCCTTGCCATTATCGACCGTTCCAAGCGCCGGATTGTCCATCGTCCCGAAAGACGGCAGCGGCTCCGCGCTTACTGCTTTGGCCACCGCGCTGCGACAATTGCCGCTGCCGGTGATCGGCCGCATTGAAAAAGGTGCTTTCATTCTCGATCTGCGCTGCCTCGATGATGAGGCGGGCTTTGTCAGGAATCTGGCTTCCTATGCGGCTCACTGATCTTTTCTCCCGCAAGCCGAAACAGGATAGTGACACGCAGTCACTGGAGCAGGCGCTCGTCGCGGCAAAATCGGGGGACTACGCCACCGCTCTGTCAATATGGGAACCGCTGGCGCGCAAGGGCAATGCCCGCGCCCAGAACAATATCGGCGCTTGTTTTGCAGGCGGCATGGGAGTCGACAGAAATATCAATCTCGCACAGCAATGGCTGGCCTTGTCGGCTAAAGCTGGCGACGCCTCCGGCCAGCGCAATCTCGCCTCACTTCTCTTCAAGGGCGAGGACATTGACCCCGATTATCCGGAAGCGGCGAGGCTTTATCGGCTGGCTGCCCTACAGGGCGACCCGCAAGCGCAGGACATGTTGAGCTGGATGCTGTTGGAAGGCGATGCTGTTTCCGTCGACCCGGTTGAAGCACGCGAATGGGCGCTGAAAGCCGCCGAAAGTGGCGTTGCCGCCGCCATGACGCGGCTTGGTATGATCTATCATAATGCGGTCGGTGTGCCGCGTGACCCAGCGCAAGCCGTGTTCTGGTGGCGCAAGGCGGCGGACTCTGGCGATGCCGATGGGGAGGCGATGCTCGGCGCAGCGTTGCATCTCGGCATGGGTGTGCAGCGCGATGCTTTGGCGGCTTACGAACATTTGTTGCGTGCCCGATTTGAAGGCAGCGCCCTTGCCGATTCCTTCCTGCAAGCAGCTCGCGATCAGCTGGATGATGACGAACGCCGGACAGCTGAGGCAAGAGCTGCCGGGGGACGCCGCCCATGATTATCGGCACGGCGGGACATATCGACCACGGTAAGACGTCCCTCGTGCGCGCGCTGACGCAAATCGACACCGACCGGCTCAAGGAAGAAAAAGCACGCGGCATTTCCATCGATCTTGGCTTTGCCTATCTGCCCCTGACAGGCAACGAACAGGAAATCCTCGGCTTCGTCGATGTGCCGGGACACGAAAAATTCGTGCATACAATGCTGGCGGGCGCGGCCAGCATCGACTTCGTTCTGCTTGTGGTCGCGGCAGATGATGGCATTATGCCGCAAACACGCGAACATCTGGCCATCGTTAATCTGCTTGGGATCAAACGCGGCATCGTTGTGATCACGAAAAGCGATCTTGTCGACGCCGCGCGCGTGAGCGCGGTGGAAGCCGACATCCGCAACGTTCTGGCCACAACACCGCTTGCCGATGCCGCCATACTGCCGGCTTCCACCGTCACCAGCGAAGGACTGGACCGGCTTAGAGCGGCCCTCGAGACCGAGGCGCAAAGCTTCCCCAATCGCCGTGCCGATGGACGCTTTCGCCTCGCCGTGGACCGCTCCTTCACCATTCAGGGCGCGGGTACAGTCGTGACGGGGACCGTCCTTTCCGGCACTGTCAGAATTGGCGATCAACTGACCATCAGCCCTTCGGGCAAACCGGTACGCGTGCGCACAATCCATGCGCAGAACCAGCCAAGCGAAACCGCACAGGCAGGCGATCGCTGCGCGCTCAATCTGGCAGGCGATGGCATTTCCAAGGAAGCTGTCAGTCGCGGTGACATGGTGTTGTCGCCTCACCTGCATATGCCGACAGACCGCATCGACGCTTCGCTTTCCATCCTGCCGTCGGAACGCAAGCCGATGGACCAGTGGTTTCCGGTGCGGCTGCACCACGCGTCTGCTGAAGTGGGTGCGCGCATCGTGCTGTCGCAGGATGATGGCCTCGCGCCGGGCGCGCATGGACGTGTGCAGCTGGTGCTGGACCGCCCGATTGCAGCTGCATCAGGAGATCGATTTGTTGTTCGCGATGTCTCCGCGCAGCGCACGATAGGCGGCGGTCGCTTTCTCGATCTGCGCCCGCCGCAGCGCAAGCGCCGCAGTCCCGAACGGATGGCGCAACTCGCCGCCCACGGCATTGACGACCCGGTAGAAGCAGCACGCGGGCTTTTGTCCGTCGATCCGTTTTATCTGAATGCAGCTGCCTTTCTGCGTGACCGGGCTTTGGCCGATGAGCCGCAATCTCTGGCACAGGCGCTCCATGCGACAGTTCTGCCTCAGGGCCAGTCCCAATTGCTGCTGTTGCCGGAGCGCTGGGATGCGCTGCGCGGCGACATTCTGGAGCGGCTTTGCATTTTCCATGACGAGAACCCGGACCTGATCGGCATGGGTGTGGAAAGACTACGCCTGCTTTTAAAACCGCGCCTGCCCGCGAGCGCCTTCCGGGCTGCGATAGCCGCGCTGACCGATGCGCAACTGGTGCAGCTCGACGGCGCATGGCTTCGTCTCAGCGACCATGAAGTGGCGATGAGTGACGCCGACACCGCGCTATGGGAGCGGATCGCGCCGATGCTTGACGGCGAAGCGCGCTTTCGCCCGCCACGCGTGCGTGACATTGCCGGTTTGCTTGATGAAAAGGAGGAAGAGATCCGCCGCATTCTCAAGCTTGGTGGCCGGATGGGACGTGTGCATGAAGTCGCGCACGATCACTTTTTTCAGCGAGGCACGATTGCCGAGATGATCGGCATACTCGCAGTGATGGATAAAGAATTCGACAGCGGCTGGTTTATCGCCGCGCGCTTTCGCGACCGCGTGGACAGTGGACGTAAGGTAGCCATCCAGATTCTGGAGTTCTTTGATCGCAACAGCGTCACGATCCGACGCGGAGATTTGCGTCGGCTAAACCGTCACAAGCTGGACTTGTTCGGCGATTTCACGCAGAGTGAAAAAACCGCAAGTACGCGCTAAATAGTGGAAGAGACGCGTCCCTGGTGGGGCGTCCGGACTTCAAATCCGGGAGGGGCCGATAGACGGTCTTTGGTGGGTTCGACTCCCATTCTCTTCCGCCAAGAACCTCATTCGGTCGACTAATCCGCAAACATCTCCAGCAAAGCTGTTTCACAATCTCGCTGGAGATGCAGAAGATGGATCAGACGCGCTCAAGCGCAATGGCAATGCCCTGACCGACGCCGATGCACATGGTGGCGAGCGCATATTTGCCGCCGTTCAGCGACAGTTCCAGCGCCGCCGTGCCAGCAATGCGCGCACCCGACATACCGAGCGGATGACCGAGCGCAATCGCGCCGCCATTCGGATTGACGCGGCTGTCGTCATCGGCAATGCCCAGTTCGCGCAGCACGGCAAGGCCCTGCGAGGCGAAAGCCTCATTCAGCTCGATCACGTCGAAAGCATCGGGCGCGATGCCGATGCGGGCGCTGAGCTTCTTGGTCGCCGGTGCCGGGCCGATGCCCATGATGCGCGGCGGCACGCCAGCCGTCGCACCGCCCACAATGCGGGCGATAGGCGTGAGGCCATATTTCTTCACTGCCGCTTCGGATGCAACGATCAGCGCGGCAGCGCCGTCATTGACGCCCGACGCATTGCCCGCCGTGACCGTGCCGCCTTCCCGGAAGGGCGTCGGCAGCTTGGCCAGGGCTTCGATGCTGGTGGCACGCGGATGCTCGTCCTTGTCCACGACGATCGGATCGCCCTTGCGCTGCGGAATAGTAACCGCCACGATTTCTTTGGCCAGACGTCCGTTGGCCTGCGCCTCAGCGGCCTTGTTCTGACTGCGAACGGCAAAGGCATCCTGATCGGCGCGCGAGACCTTATAGTCTTCGGCAACGTTCTCGCCGGTTTCCGGCATGGAATCGACGCCATATTGCTTCTTCATCAGCGGATTGACGAAGCGCCAGCCGATGGTGGTGTCAAAAATTTCCGCCTTGCGCGAAAAGGCGCTGTCGGCTTTCGGCATGACGAAAGGCGCGCGGCTCATGCTTTCCACGCCACCCGCAATCATCAATTCCGCTTCGCCTGCCTTGATGGCGCGGGCAGCGGCGATGACCGCATCCATGCCCGAACCGCACAGACGATTGATCGTCGTGCCGGAGACGCCGACCGGCAGACCGGCCAGCAGCAACGACATGCGCGCGACATTGCGGTTGTCTTCGCCTGCCTGATTGGCCGAACCGAAGATCACGTCATCGACGGCTTCCCAATCGACGGAAGCGTTGCGCGCCATCAGCGCTTTCAGCGGAACAGCGCCAAGATCGTCGGCGCGGACTGCAGAAAGCGCGCCGCCATAACGACCGATGGGGGTACGGATATAATCGCAAATATAGGCTTCGGTCATGACAGGCCTCACAATTCTGGAACAACGAGATCGGCGACAGGGCCATCGATATGCAGCTTTGCGCCGGTCATAGCCTGTAGCTCTTCCAGCGTCATTGCGGCAAGCTTTTCGCGCAGCACAAAACGGCCCTTGTCGATGTCGATCACCGCATGGCTCGTGTAGATGCGCGTGATGCAGCCCACGCCGGTCAGCGGAAAGGCGCATTTTTCGACCAGCTTCGGCTCGCCCTTCTTGGTGACATGCTCAGTGATGACCACCACCTGCTTGGCGCCATGGACGAGGTCCATCGCGCCGCCGACGGCAGGCACACCCTTGGCGCCCACGCGCCAATTGGCCAGATCGCCGTTCTGCGCCACCTGATAGGCGCCGAGGATCGCCACGTCGAGATGACCGCCGCGCACCATGGCGAAGCTGTCGGCATGGTGGAAGAAAGCCGCACCCGGCTTCAGCGTTACCGCCTTTTTGCCGGCATTGATGAGATCCCAGTCTTCCTCACCTTCCGGGGGCGCTTCGCCGAAATCGAGAATACCGTTCTCGGTGTGAAAGATCGCCTCGCGGCCTTCTGGCTGATAGCGGGCGACCATTTCGGGAAAACCGATGCCAAGGTTCACATAAGCGCCGTCGGCAATATCCTGCGCCGCACGCCAGGCGATCTGGGCATTGGAAAGCTTGATGTCCTCACGAGTATCGACGGTCATACGTAGGCCACTCCTGCCCGAATGAGTTCTTCTTCCTGCTGCGGGTTTGCGACTTCGACAATGCTGTCGACGAAGATGCCCGGTGTGATGACATTTTCCGGCTCGATGCCGCCAAGCGGCACGATCTGGGATGCCTGCACGATGGTCTTGGCGGCCGCCATGCACATCAGCGGATTGAAATTACGCGCCGCCATACGGTAGTTGAGATTGCCGTGAATATCAGCCACATGCGCCTTGATCAGCGCAAAGTCGGCCTTCAGCCAGCGTTCCTGCACGTAAGCGCGGCCATCGAATTCAGCGATCACCTTGCCTTCTGCAAGTTCGGTGCCATAAGCGGTCGGCGTATAGAAAGCCGGGATGCCTGCACCACCGGCGCGGATACGTTCGGCGAGCGTTCCTTGCGGAACCAGCTCAAGCTCGATTTCCCCGGCCAGATATTTGTCCGTGAAGGCGCGCGGATCGGACGAACGCGGAAACGAACAGACCATCTTCCTGACCAGTCCCGCGTCGATCATGGCGGCAATGCCGATGCGACCGTTACCGGCATTGTTGTTGATGACCGTCAGGTTCTTCGGCCCCTTGTCGATGAGCGCGTGAATGAGTTCAATCGGCGCGCCCGATCCACCAAACCCGCCGATCATCACGGTCGCGCCATCACCGATCCCAGCAACCGCTTCCGCAAGGCTTCCTATTGTCTTGTCCATATCTTTCTCCTCAGACGACCGCAGCGCCAAAGTCGGGCCGGGCGGTGCGCATGTCGAAATCGAGAACCGTTTTTCAAAAATGCGCACCAGATTGAATAAAACGATGCCCCCTCGACCACAATGGTTTTGTGCGTTATGCTTACTTTGTTCGATAATCGCACAATCAAGGAGGCGGCCCGCGTGCAGATCAAGGATCGCGACATGATGGGCGGACTGGCCAAGGGGCTTAAAGTGATTGAGGCCTTCACCTTCGATCACCCACGGCTCAGCATTTCCGACGCGGCGGAGATTTCCGGCTATGATCGCGCCACCACCCGCCGCTGCCTGCTGACTTTGGCCGAGCTTGGTTACTGCGCCTATGACGGCAAATATTTTACGGTGACGCCGCGTATCCTGCGGCTTGGCACCGGATGTCTGGCGTCCATGCCGCTTCCGCGTATCGTGCAGCCCTTTCTCGACCGCCTGTCGGACGAAATCCGCCAAAGCACCTCCGTCTCTATTCTTGATGAGACGGAGATCGTCTATGTCGCCCGCGCCGCGCAGCAGCGCGTCATGTCGGTGATGCTGATGCCGGGATCGCGATTGCCTGCCTATTGCACCTCAATGGGACGCGTGCTTCTGGCGGCCTTGCCTCATGAAGAGGCGCTTGAAACGCTGAATGCGAGCCATCGCATCGCCCGCACGCCGCGAACGGAAACCGATCTGGCGCGCATCATGGAGGAGCTTACCCGCGTCCGCGAGCAGGGCTATGCAAGCATCGATCAGGAAGTGGAAATCGGTCTGCGTTCCATGGCGGTGCCGCTAACCAATTTTCATGGCAAGGTGGTTGCAGCGCTCAATGTCGGTCTGGCTTTGACCGATGAACCGATGGGCGATGTCATCGCACGCTATCTTCCGGCGCTGAAAGCCACGCAGGCGGAAATATCCCGCACTTTACGATAGAGGGATTGCCACGAGCAAGACGCCGACCCGTTTGCAACAGACCGGCGCTTTGGGGGTCAGCTTGCCGCCACTTCCGGCAAAGGCTTGTCCACGACCATGGCATGATCCAGCACGCGTTGGAGATTGGCGGCGTGGCGGAAACTCGGCTCCAGCCCGACACCGTCAGCCACCGCTCGGGCAAAGCGCTGATAGTTCGTCTCGACAATACCGGCATCGATATCCCGCCAGACCGGCTTTTCGATATCCTCGCCGATAGAGCCGCGCAGGCTCGATCCGGTCGGCGTATGGAGCACTTCCAATGCGCCCTTGTCGCCATGAATGCGCAGGCGCAACTCGTTCAGATGCCCTGTCGCCCAGCGGCTGGCATGAATGACACCCAGCGCGCCATTGGCATATTCCGCCATCATGACGAAGCTGTCATTGGCATCCAGTACATATTCGCCAATATGGTCGTTTTCCGCCTTGGCGAAGGTTTTCAGCCGCGCAGACGCTCGTTCCACATCGCTGCCGATGGCATAGGACGCGAAGTCGAGAATATGAATACCGACATCGCCCAGAACGCCATTCGACCCATGACGGGTCGAAAGCCGCCAGAGCCATTTGCTCTCGGTCTTCCAGTCGCCCCACGTTTTCGACACCAGCCAGCTTTGCAGATAGGACGCCTCGAAATGGCGCACCTGACCGATCTCCCCGGCCAGCACCATTTCCCGCGCCTTCTGCAAGGGCGCAACATTACGATAGGTCAGATTGACCATATTGACGACATTGGCCTGCTCGGCGGCATCGGCCATTTCGGCAGCCTTTTCGTAGCTTTCCGCCAGCGGCTTTTCGCAAAAGACATGCTTGCCCGCGCCAACCAGCGCCAGCGTGGTCGGGTGATGGATGGCGTCCGGCGTCACATTGGCAACCGCATCGAAGCGGCCCCATTCCAGCGCATCCGCAAGCCGCGTGAAGCGGTTGTGAATGTCGTGGTTTTCCGAAAACGCATCGACGCGTTCCGCCGACACATCGCAGGCCGCGACGACCTCGACGCCTTCAATCGCCTTGAAGGCTTCGGCATGGTTTTTCGCCATGCCGCCAGTACCCAGAATAAGAAGACGCATCATGCACCTCAGCGATAACCGGCTTCACCGGCCTTGTGCAGCTTGGGTCCGCGCTCGACAATTGGCTCCAGCGCGTTTTCGACCGGAACATTCGGCGCGGCGTGGATGCTCGTCCATGCCGGTTGCGGATTGTACGCCCATTTGACCGAATTGCGCAGAACGGTCTGCACATTGGCGTCGTGATAGGTCGGATAGGTTTCATGGCCGGGGCGGAAATAGAACACATTGCCCGCACCGCGACGCCAGGTCATGCCGGAGCGAAACACTTCGCCGCCCGCGAACCACGAGATAAAGACCGTTTCCAGCGGCTCCGGCACGGAGAACTGTTCGCCATACATTTCCTCATTTTCGAGCACGAAATTCTCATCCAGCCCCTGCGCGATCGGATGGCCGCGATTGACGACCCAGACGCGCTCGCGCTCGCCCGCCTCGCGCCATTTCAGCGCACAGGGCGTGCCCATGAGCCGCTTGAAGATTTTGGAGAAATGGCCGGAATGAAGCACGATGAGCCCCATGCCCTCGAAGACGCGCCTGGCCACGCGCTCCACCACCTCGTCGCTGACAGCGCCATGATCCTTGTGTCCCCACCAGACCAGCACATCGGTATGGGTCAAACGCGCTTCCGGCAGGCCATGCTCCGGCTCCTGCAAGGTGGCGGTGGTAGCCTGAATGCCGCTGTCGGTATTCAGCGCATCGGCAATCGTGTTGTGCATGCCATTCGGATAGACCGAACGCACCGTTTCGTTGATCTGCTCGTGGATGTTTTCACCCCAGACGATTGTGCGAATAGGCACGGAAATTCTCCTTGCTGCGGGCAGCATGGCCCGGTTGTTTCATCTCATTGAGCTTGGGAGGTCGACGTCAAACGGCGCGGCCCTTTTCATCGAAGCGATGAATATTGTCCCCTGCAGGGGAAACCGAGAGCGTCTCGCCGGATTTGCGCATCGCGACGCCGCTTTCGCGGACCACCAGCGGTTCCTCCAGGCCAAGATCGATATAGACATAGGTGTCGGAACCGAGGATTTCGGTGTGGATCACCTGACCGGTCCAGTGACCGCCTTCGGGCACGATGGCGAGATGTTCCGAACGCAAACCCACCGTATGAGCGCCGAAAGACTCGGCATGTTTGCCGGTCAGGAAATTCATCTTCGGCGATCCGATGAACCCAGCGACGAAAAGCGAGTTCGGCTTTTCGTAAAGCTCAAGCGGCGTCCCCACCTGCTCCACACGACCATCGCGCAGCACGCAGATGCGGTCGGCCAGCGTCATCGCCTCCACCTGATCATGCGTCACATAGATCATGGTGGTGTCTTCCATGCTCTGGTGGAGCTTGGCGATCTCAAGCCTTGTAGCCACACGTAGCGCCGCATCGAGGTTGGACAAGGGTTCGTCGAACAGGAAAACCTTGGGATCGCGCACAATGGCCCGACCAATGGCCACACGCTGGCGCTGGCCACCGGAAAGCTGGCGCGGGAGGCGCTCCAGATAGGGCGTCAGTTGCAGCATCTCCGCAGCCTTGTGAATGCGGCTCTTGCATTCGTCCTTGCTCTTGCCCGCAAGCTGCATGCCGAAGGCCATATTCTCATAGACCGTCATATGCGGATAAAGCGCATAGGACTGGAACACCATGGCAATGCCGCGCTTTGACGGGGTGAAGCTGTTGACCACCGTTCCATCGATGGAAAGACTGCCCGATGAAATCTCCTCCAGCCCCGCGATCAGGCGCAGCAAGGTGGATTTTCCACAGCCGGACGGACCGACAAACACCATGAATTCGCCCGGGCGGATATCCATGTCCACCCCCCTGATGACCTCGAAACTGCCGAAAGACTTGCGCACATCGCGTAATTGAAGTTCTGCCATGTTTAACACTCCTAGCCCTTTACGCCACCCGCCGTCAGACCGGAGACGATCCGCCGCTGGAAGATGAGCACGAGGATGACGAGGGGAACCGTGACGATGACCGAAGCCGCCATGATGTTGCCCCAAGGGATTTCGAACTGGCTGCTGCCGGACAGAAGCGCGATAGCCACCGGCACGGTGCGCTGGCCGCCGGACGAGGTGAAGGTGAGCGCGAACAGGAACTCGTTCCATGCAGAGATGAAGGCAAGCAGACCTGTCGTCACCAAAGCGGGCCACATGAGCGGCATGAAGACCCGCGTTATGATGACCCATGGCGATGCACCGTCGACAATGGCCGCTTCTTCAATCTCCATCGGCAGATCACGCATGAAGGTTGTGAGCACCCACACCGTGAAAGGCAGGGTGAAGATCATGTAGGAAAAGATCAGCGCCAGCGGCGTGTTGAAAATACCGAGGAAGCGGATCAACTCGAACAGACCGGCCAGCACCGCAATCTGCGGGAACATCGACACCGAGAGAATGGTGAGCAGCAACAGCCCCCGGCCCCGGAAACGCACCCGCGCCAGCGCATAGGCCGCTGTTATTGCCAGCAAAAGCGAGATCGCCACCACGACCGTTGCCACCAGCAACGAATTGCCGAGACTGCGTAGGAAGCTGCCCTGTGTTAACACGCTCGTATAGTTTTCAACCGAGAGATTGGTCGGCCAGTAATCGACCTGAAACAGCGCCGTTCCTGATTTCACACTGGTGATGATCGCATAATAGAACGGGAACACCGCCACCAGAATGATGATAGCCACGAGGAGATAAAAGCCAGCTAACTTTATGTATCGCATCGCTAGTCTCCCCTGCTGGTGATGTTCACACGCCCGAAGAACATGTAGAGCAAGGTTATGCCCGCAATGATGAGGAACAGCATTGTCGATGCCGCCGCGCCATAGGCAAACTTGTCGAAATCGAAGAGATTTTCACGCGCAAAGACCGACATGGTTTTTGTCTGCGCATTGTTGGGCGTCAGCACATAGATCAGATCGAAAATACGCAGCGCATCCAGCATTCGGAAGATGACAGCAACCATCAGCGCCGGACGGATCAGCGGCAGCGTCACCCGCCAGAACACTTTCAGCGGATGCACGCCATCGATCTTGGCCGCTTCGTAAATATCCGTCGGCACCATTTGCAGACCAGCCAGAATAAGGAGCGCCATGAAGGGCGTCGTCTTCCAGACATCGACAACCAGAACCGCGATCATCGCCGTGTCGGGGTTGGCGGTCCATGCGATCTTCTGGCTGATAAGCCCCAGATTAAGCAGGATATGGTTCAAAATGCCGAACTGGTCGTTGAGCATCCAGTGCCAGATCTTGGCTGAAACGATGGTGGGGATCGCCCATGGGATCAGGATCGCCGCGCGCACCAGGCCGCGCCCGGGAAAATTGGCGTTGAGCACCAGCGCCACGATCAAGCCGAACACCGTTTCCAGACTGACCGAAAGCAATGTGAACCTTACTGTGTTCCAGACCGCCCCCCACCATGCCGGGTCGGCCAGAAGACCGCGATAAACGGTACGACCGCTCTTGAGCGTCACCCAAGACAGATAATTATTGAAGCCGACGAACTCCGCCGAGCCGAGACTGGTCAGCGACGCATTGGTGAAGCTGAAATAGATGGTTCTGAGCAGCGGCCAACCGGCCACCAGCGCCAGCACAAACAGCGTTGGCACGAGAAACACCCAAGCAGACCGGATACGCTGGCTGCGCAGATCGGAGCGCACGCGCCGCCTTGACGGCGCGGCCTCCGCACGATCGGGAGAAGTCTCGGTCATGATCCAGCTCTTGGTCCTGCCCAGAGGAATAGGAGCGTTCGGGTTGCCCACCTTTAGGGGGCGGGGCTTGGGAGGACACCCCGAACGCGGCTTGATCGGTCCTTACCAGCCGGAACCTTCCAGCTCGGTCAGTTCGACCTCAAGCATTTCGAGATTCTCCGCAGCCGTTCCGTTGCCGGAGAGCGTCTTGTGAACCGCCGTCCAGAACTTTGACGACACTTCATTATATTTCACCTTTGTCGCAGCCGATGGCCGTGGCACGGCGTTCTGGAAAATCGGCTTCCAATTGGCCATGAAAGGCTGCGCCGCGATGACATCCTTGTCATCGTAAAGCGCTTCAATGGTGGGCAAGCGCGAAATCTCGACCGCCTGCACCTTCTGCACTTCCGGCGACGCCAGATACTTGACCAATGCGATGGCTGCATCCTGCTTTGTCGAATATTTGGACACGGCGAGGTTCCAGCCGCCTAGCGTCGAAGATGGCGCCTCTCCCTCGGCGCCAGCGGGTAATGGCGCCACGTCGAACTTGCCCTTCACACCGCTATCCGTGCTATTGCCCAGCGCATAGGCATAGGGCCAATTTCGCATGAAGACCGCATTGCCGGTCTGCCAGACGCCGCGCGATTCCTCTTCCTGATAGGCAAGGGCGCCTTGCGGCGAGATCGAACCGATCCAGCCCTTGGCGCGTTCGATGGCTGCCGCCGCCTTTTCGTTATTGATCGAAATCGTGCCGTCCGCCTCAACGATCTGGCCGCCGCCTGACGACTTGATCCATTCAAGCGCGTTACAGGTCAGCCCTTCATAGGCATTGCCCTGAAAGACAAAGCCCCAGAGATCAGACTTACCGTCGGCCCGCTCCTTATCCATGATTTCCTTGGCGGTCGCCGTCATTTCATCCCATGTCTTGGGGACGGGCTTCTTGTATTTTTCCAGAAGATCCTTGCGGTAGAACAAGGCGGGCGCGTCCGTGTAAAACGGCAGCGCGACAAGCTTGCCATTGACCGTCTGCGACGCGATGATCGATGCAAAATGCGCGCCGGTAACGTCCTTGGTGGCTTCCGTCAGATCGACAAACTGGTCGGACAATTGCGGTGCCCAGACCACATCGGTCTGATAGACGTCAATATCCGCATTGCCAGCGGCCAGCCACAAACGATACTGGCTGAACTGCTCGCTCGAGGACGGCGGCATCGAAACGATATTGACCTTATTGCCGGTGTCCTTCTCGAATTTGACGATCTGGTCCTGCAAGAACTTGATGTTGTTGCCGGTCGAATTGGCGGCGAGCGAAATTTCCACTGCCTGTGCGCTAACTGTCGCAAGGCCGAAAGCCAAGCAGGCCGCGAGCATTCCCTTTATTGATTTCATTGGTCCCTCCTCCCATCCATTCTGTAAGCGCTTTTGTTAAAATCGAAAACGGTTTGGATGGCAAAAAGTTGCAGAGGAGTAGATTTCTGTCAAGCGTCAGATACTTGTAAATCGAACAGCTTCCTTGTCTTATATTATACATCCATATATTTCAGTGATTTAGAAGATAGGCCATCGCTCCACGATCAACCTTTATCTTCGCAGTCGACGCGGTTCATTGCTTCATTTTGAAACGAACTTGAAAGCGGTTTGAATATATTGCAGAATGGTCGTCAGCCACCGGCTCATTGCGGCTGGCACGCCGATTGTTAATCGCAAGGAAGCGTCTATAATCCCGCCGCCTTGCCTGCCTTCCAACCTGACATACCAAATGAAACTTCGTGAATTTGCCAAACAACTGGGGCTTTCAGCCACGACCGTCAGTCGTGCATTAAGCGGCTATCCTGAAGTGGCCGAGAGCACGCGCAAGCGTGTGATGGATGAAGCCGTCCGCCTTGGTTACCGTCCCAATGAAAATGCGGTCAGACTCGCAACAGGGCGTGCCGGAGCCATCGGCGTCGTGATGGGGCGCAACAGCGAATTTCATTTCGCCGAATTCATGCGCGGCATGGCCGAACGGCTCAGTCAGGACGAGGTGGATATTCTCGTAAGCCCGATTTCCCACAATGGCACGGATGACGAAGTTCAAATTTGTCGCCGCCTCGCCACAAGTCGCCGGGTCGATGCAATCATCGTGACCTCCCCAAAGCCCAATGACGAGCGCATTCGGCTGCTGCATGAACTCGGCATGCCATTTCTGGTGCATGGGCGTTCGGAAATCGATATTCCGCATGCCTGGCTCGATATCGACAATGAAGGCGCGGTCTGTCGCTCGACGGCGCATCTGCTCGATCTCGGCCATCGCCGTGTCGCGATGATCAACGGACGCTACGGCTTCACGTTTTCGCTTCACCGCGACGCAGGCTATCGCAAGGCGCTGGAAAGCAGGGGCATCCCCTTCGATCCGGAACTGGTGGAGCATGGCGATTTTACCGACGAAATCGGCTACCGTCTTGCCATCAAGCTCTTGGAACGTAACCCGCGCCCAACCGCCTTTGTTGCCGGATCGATGATGACGGCGCTTGGCATATATCGCGCGGCGCGCTCGTTCGGGCTGACCATCGGCAAGGATATCTCTGTCATCGCCCATGACGATGTCATCTCCTTCCTCAGTGCCGAGAATATGGTGCCGTCGCTCACCGCGACGCGCTCATCCATGCGGGCGGCGGGAAAACGCTGCGCCGACCTTCTGATGGACATTCTCGACGGTCGCGCCGCGACCGACATCCACGAGCTCTGGCCAGTAGAACTGATCTTAAGAGATTCCGCCACGCGGGTTCCTGAAAAGAGCTGATAAAGCCAATACACAGAACACCATAGTCGAGGTTCAAGTGAATCTGGCATAATCTTCGTCATGAGACTGACAGAAGTTTCTATTATTTAGTCGGGATAGGCATTGTCGGGGCTGGCAATAAGGAGTTCGCCATTGGCCGAAATCGAACTGAAGCTCGAAATTTCCCCTGCCGATCTCGAAAAGATCGCCCTCTCCAGCTTTCTGGGGCAGCCTGCCGCCACGCTGGAATTGCAGTCGGTTTATTTCGATACGGGCGATTGCCGACTTTTCGATCATGGTTTCACCTTGCGCATCCGACGCTCTGGTGAAAAGAGCATCCAGACCGTGAAGGCGACTGGCTCCAACGCCTCGCTTTTCGCCCGTTCCGAATGGGAAACCCCGGCGCGAACGAACACGCCGGTCTTCGACTATAACAGCCCGCTTCTCAACCGTTTCGGCCCGATCGAACGCGAGCTTGTCGTGCAGTTTGAAGTTGTCACCAACCGCCGCATCTGGAACCTGACCGAAGGCACCTCCAGCATCGAAATAGCCGCTGATTCCGGGATTGTGACAGCAGGCGACAGGCAGGCGCCCTTTCACGAGATCGAGTTGGAACTGAAGGGCGGTGATCCCCGTCAGCTTTTCACGCTTGCCCGCAAGATCAATGCAATCGTTCCGGTGAAGATCGGCGTTCAATCCAAATCAGAACGCGGCTACCGTTTATTGTCGGCCATGCGCAACGCGGCCAAGGCCGAAGCAATCGGTCTGGAACCGCGCCTGACTGCGGACGAAGGGTTTCGCATGATCGCGCTTTCCTGTTTTCGCCAGTTCCGGCTGAACGAAACCTTGCTGCTGCAAAAGGGACATGCGGGCAGCCTGCATCAGGCGCGAGTCGCCATTCGGCGGCTGCGTTCGGCGCTGTCGCTCTTCAAACCTCTGTTGGACGAAAATGCCAAACGATTTTCGGACGAATTCCGCTGGCTGGCCAACACACTCAGCGAGGCCCGCAATCTGGATGTGCTTTTGTCGAAGGCCGCCGACGGAGAGCTGTGGGAAAAGCTGGAAAACGCTCGCAAGGGCAGTTATGACGACATCGTCGAAGCGCTTGCGTCGGATCGCAGCCGGGCGCTGATGCTCGACTTCAACGAATGGCTGCTCTGCGGCGACTATGCCAAACATCCCGATGGGGAAAAGCCCATTGAAGATTTTGCCGCAAAAGCGCTCGACCGGATGCGCAAGAAGCTTAAGAAGCACGGTCGCGACCTTGCCGAAATCGATGACGAGCATCGGCATGAGGCGCGAAAAGACGCGAAGAAACTGCGCTATGCGGCGGAGTTCTTCGCACCGCTCTTTGCCGACAAGTGCGGCCTGCGCCGGTACAAGAATTTCAACAAAGCCATGGAAGCGCTGCAAGACCGTCTGGGTGCGCTCAACGATCTGGCCATCGGCCACGAACTGCTTAAAAAATACGGGATTGAAGAAACGCCTGAGGCTCAGAAGCTGATCTTCCGTGCCGATAAAAAACAGCTGATCGAAAAAGCGCAGGTCGCGCTTGATGACGTTCTCGACGCCAAGAAATTCTGGCGCTGAAGCACTAGCAGTTCTGACACAAAACCGTTTTCCATTTCTGCTCGCCATGTTCTAACATTCTCGCCGGTGGAATGGAGGACAAATGATCATGAACAAAACGACGACAACCGATGAAGACATCTCCGCTTCACGCCTGATCGATGCGCGCATCGCGGAACTTGCCGACTGGAGAGGCGAAATGCTGGCCAGAGTTCGCGCCATCATCGTCAAAGCCGATCCCGCAATCATTGAAACATGGAAATGGCGTGGCGTGCCCGTATGGGAGCGCAATGGCATTATCTGCACGGGCGAGACCTACAAGCAGGTCGTCAAACTGACTTTCGCCAAAGGCGCATCGCTCGACGACCCAAGCGGTCTGTTCAATTCCAGTCTGGAGGGTAATGTGCGTCGGGCCATCGATATTCGTGAAGGCGAAGAGATCGATGCCGATGCACTGACCACGCTCGTTCGCGCCGCCATCGCGCTCAACAGCGCAAAGCCACCGCGAAAGAAATAGGCGGCGGAGCTTTCACTCCGCCGCCCATTCTTCTGCAAGCTCTGCGACAGATCAGTGCGCTGCTGCTTCGCTCTTGCGAACCGCAGCCACATCACCAGCCGAAACCGCGCCCGCCTTGTTGCCCCATGCGGAACGAACGAAGGAGGCAAGGTCCGCCACTTCCTGATCCGTCAGGCGATCGGCATAGCCCTGCATCACAAGACGCATCGGACGCTTTGCCGTCGACGGCACTTCCGCGCCATGCAGGATGATCGAGACCAGCGGCTTCACTTCCGATCCGGTCACCAGCGCGTTGTCGGCCAGTTCCGGGAAAATTCCAGGAGCACCCTTGCCGGTTACGAAGTGGCAGGCAGCACAATTGTCCAGATAAAGACGCGCACCCACCGGCATGTCCGGGGAGGCTTCCGTCAGCATCTTCGCGGTTGCTTCGCCAGCGGCATCGGCGGGGGCTGCCGGATGTGCCGTCGAAGCCTTGACCGCAAAGCTCTCAGGAACTTCGACCGTCGCGCCGTCGATACCCTTGAGGAAAGCGGCAATCGCAAGATTGTCGGCATCCGTCAGATGTTGAAGGGAATGCTCGACCGCCAGCCCCATTTCGCCATTTGCGGTCGAATGTGCGTTGCGCCCCGTTGCGAGATAGGCGGCCAATTCCTCGACCGACCATTTCTGGGGAGCCGATTGCGGGCCACGCAGTGAAGGCGCATTCCAGCCGTCAATGACACCGCCGGACAGGAAGTTCTTGTCGCCAGCGCTGACGCCGTCCTGCGCCATGAAGCTGTTGCGCGGGCTGTGGCAGGCGGCACAATGCGCCGGTCCCTCGACGAGATACTGGCCACGGTCCTGCATCTCATTCTTGCCTGCGGGCATAAAGCCAGCCTTATCGCTCAGCGCGAGCCAGTTCCAGGCGCGGATACCAAAGCGCAGATTGAACGGGAAGCCCAGTTCGGTCTGCTTTACCTCGTTCTTGACCGGCTGCACATCGTGCATGAAGTATTCGTAGAGCGCACGCACATCTTCTTCGGTCAGCTTGCGATAGTTTTCGTAAGGCATGGCCGGATAAAGATGCACGCCATCGGCACGGATACCGTCATAAAGCGCGGCGCGGAACTGGTCGAGCGTCCAGTTTCCGATGCCGGTTTCCTTGTCCGGCGTAATATTGGTCGTCCAGATCTGACCCATCGGGCTTGCAATGGCGCGACCACCGGCGAACGGCTTGCCGCCGTCCGCTGTATGACAGGCCATGCAGTCGGACGCATACATGACATATTCGCCCTGCCCCTTGGCTGGTTTCCAGTCAGCGGCCAGTTCCTTCGTCGGCTTGGTAAGCTGCACCGGAACGAACAGGAAAGCCAGCAAGGCGACGATGCCCAGAACGATGAGAACACCGATGATGCGAAGAAAAGTTTTCATCACTATTCTCCTCAAACCAGCGGACGCGGATTGGAAAGATACTGCGTGCGGATCGCATGTGCGGTCCAGTAAGCAAGACCGCCGAGCAAGCCGGTCGGGTTGTACTGGGTATTCTGCACGAAGTTGCCCGCGCCCAGCATGAACACATTGTGCTTGTCCCATGCCTGCGAGAAGCGATTGACCACGCCTTCACGTGCATTTTCCGACATGATGTGGCCGCCAGTGGTGTGGGTCGTCTGGTAAGGACGGACATCAAACTGCGCACCTTCCTTCTTGAAAGACGACTGGATCAGGTCCGGGTTCATCGTCTTCGCCAGCGCTTCCGCCTTGCCCTTCATGAACTGCGTCATCCGGATATCGTTCGGATTCCAGTTGAAGGTCATGCGCATCAGGGCGCGGCCATGACGATCCTTGTACGTCGGGTCAAGATCAAGATGATTGGTCTTGTAGGACATAACGGAACCGTGGGTTCCGATGTTCATCGAATGCCCATACCATTCGGCAATCGCCTTCTTCCATCCCGGGCCCCAGCTCGGCGTACCGGAGGGGAGCGTCATGCTGCGGATCGGCTGACCATTGGTTTGGCCCGTGCGCCAGTAGGCGCCACCGATGAAGCCTTCACGACCGAAATCGATCTGGTTGACGCCGAAATCGTCAATGCACATGCCGTTGGCGCCCGTGCCGATAAACGGATTGAACACTTCATCCTTGAAGAAGAGCGTCACGCCGCCGGTCAGCTGATAGGCATAGTTTCGGCCCGTTACGCCTTCGCCTGTTGCCGGGTCGTAAGGCTGCCCGATGCCCGAAAGCAATGCCAGATGTACATTGTTCAGCTGGAACGACGACAGAATGACGAGATCTGCAGGTTGGAAGACTTCTTCCTGCGTATTGTCGTCGAAATAGGTCACGCCGGTCGCGGTCTTGCCATCCGGAGCCATTTCAACACGCAGCACTTCGGATTCCGTCCGATAGGAGAAATTCGGCATCCGCTTCAGCGCGTCGAGGATGGTCGTCTGCGGTGACGACTTCGAATATTGATAACAGCCAAAGCGCTCGCAGAAACCACAATGATTGCACGGTCCCATCTGCATGCCATATTCGTTGACATAGGCCGTCGAGGCGATGCCGCCCGGCGAGGGGAACGGGTGGTAACCCATGGCCTTCGCGGCGTCGGCGAATTTGCGACCGTCCCAGGTCGTCTTCATCGGCGGCATCGGATATTCATTTGAACGCCAACCCTCAAACGGGTTGCCGCCTTCGACGATCTTACCCTTGATATTGCCCGCCTTGCCGGAAATGCCGGCGACGCGCTCGAAGCGGTCGAAGAAAGGCTCCATCTCGTCATAGGTGACGGGATAATCGCCAAGAAGCATATCTTCCGGGATGATCTGCTCGCCCCAATGCTCACGCACATGGGAACGCAGGCGCAGTTCTTCGGCCTGCGGACGCCAGTTGAGGCCGTTCCAATGGGTGCCCGCGCCGCCCACGCCGTTACCCGGCAAAAAAGAACCGAAGCTGCGGTAAGGAAGTGCGTTCTCATCCGCGCTGCGGCGCACCGTGACCGTCTGCTGGCTGGCGCGCTGCATCATCTTGAGACGCACACCATATTTCAGCTCGTCGATCATGTTCGGATATTTGAAATCCGGCACGGTGTTCTGATCCTGGCCGCGCTCAAGCGCAACGATGTCGAGGCCTTCCTGCGCCAGTTCCATTGCCAGAATGGAGCCGGTCCAGCCAAGGCCGACAATGACCACGTCTTTCTTCTTTTCCTGACGTGCCATGGTTATGCCCTTTCGCCCTTGATCGAAACCGGACCCAGAGGATAGGGCACATTGTGCCGCTCAACCCATTCCTTGTAGCTGCCGCGTGCGCCGGGGAAACCGATATAGGTCCAGGCCTGCATGCCGTGATTGCCGCCATACATCGGGTCGGCGAAATAGCCTTCCTTGGTGTTCTGGAGAAGCAGCGCGAAGAACTCGCGCAGTTCCGGCTGCAAGCCGACTTCGCCCTTCTGAAGAGCTGTCAGTGCTTCGTCCTGCTGTTCGGGGGTCAAAGCGGCAAAAGCGGCGCTGTATTTCTGCTCGCACCAGGCGTTGAAGGCCGGAATGCCCTGACGGTAGATCTGCGCCGGGTTGAGCGGGGTTTGCCAGCCGCGTGTTGGATCGGCGGACGGATCGTGCGGGCCAACCATGTACCAATCATCGGCACGGCCAAAATCACCGGCAAGCTGAAGATCGATAAAGACGGGAACACGCGTTTCAATCGCGCCGGGGCCATCGCCATCCGATGGGATCAACCGCGCCGTCGCAGCGAGGATAAATGTCCATTCGAGATCGTTAAAATATTGCCGTTCATAGTCTTCAAGCGGAACCGGGGGCGTCTTCGGTTCAGCCTGGGCTGAGACAGCCAGTCCTGAAAGCATGACGCTTGCTGCGGAGGCTTTCAGAAAACTGCGACGACTCGGATATCCGGGGAGGTCAGTCATTGTCGTTTCCTGCCAGTTAGGTGGGTAAGACGGAGGATGCTTTTCTGAAATAAAACCGCGTGGCGCGATTGAGAAAAACATAGCGCTCGATACACACCCGACTAGAACAGTTCAAACAACTTGTACCCTATCTGTGCAAAACATGAGGAAATACAACGCTGCAAAGCCGACGTTCTGATATAGAAAACGCCGGAAAAAGGTCAAACCATAGCCGCTGACGTCGGAACGATCACATTTATGTGATCACATGCTAATGTACTTAGATAATCGCGCGAAACTACAAATTTGATCGGTTGGACAAATTTCAAAAAGCTGAGAGAGAGACTCACTTCGGCCAGCGCATCCGGCACTGGCCGAAGTCGGGTTTAGCCCGTCACTTCGCCCACCAGAGCGAGGTCGAAAACGTGGTGGTGGATATGGCCATCGAACATCGCCAGCAAGCCCTTTGTGGCCTCCCGGCTTTCGTAGCGGATGGGTGAGGCCAGCGCTTCCGCCAGTGCTTCCTGGCTGTCATAGACCGTCCATAACACCATCGGATAGGATGGTGCGCCTTCGTCCCGTTCCACGGCATAAAGCACGCGCACATCCCGGATGCCCGGAAACTGAAGCCACATCGGCATCAGGGTTTCCGCGACATAAGCCTTGAACGCATCCTCGCGTCCGGCGTGAATTTCACCTTCGAAGAAAGCCTGCCTGACAATCATCGCAAAACTCAATTCACCTTGGTGGGCGGAACATCGCCTGCGAAATAGGCCTGTAGATTGGCAAGCACCAGTTCGCCCATGCCGATGCGCGTTTCGACCGTTGCACTGCCCTGATGCGGCATCAAAACCGTGTTCGGCGCGGTGAAGAAGTCTTCGCGGATTGTCGGCTCGTTGACGAAGACATCAAGACCGGCACCGGCGATGACGCCACCGTTCAGCGCGGCCAGAAGCGCGTCCTCATCGACCACAGTACCGCGCGCGACATTGATGAGATAACCCTTGTTGCCAAGCGCCGTCAGCACATCTGCATTGACGATATTCGCCGTGGAAGCATTGGCTGCCACGCAAACCGCCAGAACATCGCAGTTCTCAGCCAATTCCACCGGCGATGCATGAGCCACCCAGTTCGTGCCCGCCACCGGCGAGCGATTCCAGTAATGCACTTCCATGCCGAAAGCCTCGGCGCGCTTGGCCAGCGACTTGCCGATCTGGCCAAGGCCGAGAACGCCGATACGCTTGCCCTTGGGGCTGACGCCCAGCGGGAAAGCTTGACGCGCCGCCCATTTGCCCTCGCGGACAAAGCTGTCGCCAAGCGCCACATGGCGCAGGAGCGCGAGCATCAGGGCAATACCGGTATCGGCAACGTCGTCGGTCAGAACGCCCGGCGTCGTGCTCACATGCACATTGCGGCTACGCGCAAAGGCGAGATCGACCTTGTCGGTCCCGACACCATTGATGGCAATCAGGCCAAGCGACGGCAGACGCTCGATCCATTCATTCGACAGTCCCGAGCCGCCGCCGGTCACGACCGCGCGGATCGAACCCAAAGCCGCATCGATCGCCGCTTTTTCTTCCGTCTTGTAAAGCCGATGAACCTTGTAAGCCGCATCGAGACGCTCCTCGATTGCAGGCATCATCGGCTCCACGAGCAGGATTTCGTTCGTCACGTCAAACTCCAGTTCCAGATTGGGGGAAACACAGCGCAAAGATGGGATTTAGCTTTCCGCCATGCATCAGATCAAACGATGCGAGGGGTCAGGAAATCTGGCCGATAAAGGCCCTTGTCCGCTCATGCTTCGGATTGCCGAAGAATTCTTCCGGCTCCGCCATTTCGAGGATTTGCCCCTGATCCATGAAGATCACGCGGTCGGCGACCTGTCGCGCAAAGCCCATTTCATGGGTGACGCAGAGCATGGTCATGCCTTCCCTGGCGAGATCGATCATGGTGTCCAGAACTTCCTTGACCATTTCCGGATCGAGCGCCGAAGTCGGCTCATCGAAAAGCATGATCTTGGGGTTCATGCACAAGGCCCGCGCAATCGCCACGCGCTGCTGCTGGCCGCCGGAAAGCTGCGCCGGATACTTGTCCGCCTGTTCAGGAATGCGCACGCGCTCCAGAAATTTGCGCGCCGTCTTTTCGGCTTCCGCCCTGGCGACGCCGCGCACCTTCATCGGCGCCAGCGTGCAGTTTTCCAGAACCGTCATATGCGGGAAAAGATTGAACTGCTGGAACACCATGCCGGTTTCCTGCCGGATGATATCGACATTCTTTCCGCCAGCCGTAAGCTCGTGACCATCGACAACGATGCGCCCTTCCTGAATGGTTTCAAGCTGGTTTATGCAGCGGATCAGCGTCGACTTGCCCGAACCGGATGGGCCGCAAATGACGATGCGCTCGCCGCGCGCCACGGTCAGATTGATATTCCGCAGTGCATGATAGGTGCCATACCATTTGTTGACGCCTTCCATCAGCACCGCAGTACCGGAGTCCTGCGATGCCCCGAAAGCCGTGTTCTGAGCCGTCTTATTCATGTCGAGAACTCGCTTTGCTGAACGTGATCGCCTGATGCGGCGTTTGCGGCCATGCCCGGCCAATACCGGGCATGGCGCCGGTCAAAAATTACTTCGCCTTGGAAACGAAATCCGGCAGCGGGGAACCAAGCCACTTTTCGTGGATCTTGTTCAGTTCGCCGTCGCCCTTCACCTTTTCGATGAATTTGTTGACGAATTCGAGCATTTCGGTCGAACCCTTGCGCACCGCGATACCCTGAACCTGCTGGCTGAGCTGGATTTTCTGCTCGTAACGGCCGGGTGCTGCCTTTTCGATTTCAGCGGCAACGACATTGGAGAGACCGATCAGATCGACCTGACCCGACAGCAGAGCCTGCACCGCGCTGGCATCGTCATCGAAGCGGCGGATATTGGCATCCTTCGGCGCAACCTTGGTCACCGCCGTATCCTGCGTCGAGGCGCGCGCCACGCCGATGGTCTTGCCCGACAGATCTTCCGGCTTGGCGACAGCCGCGTCCTTCGGTCCGAAAACCCCGATGGAAATACCGGCATAAGGCTGCGAGAAATCGACGCTCTTGGCGCGTTCTTCGGTGATGCCCAGCGAAGCCACCAGCAGGTCGACCTGTCCGCTCTGCAGATAGGGAATGCGGTTCGGGCCGGTCACCGGCACGATCTGCGCCTTCACACCCAGCTCGGCGGCAAGCAGCTTTGCCACGTCGGCATCGTAGCCGTCCGGCTCGTTGCTGGTGTTCATGATGCCGAATGGCGGAAAGTCGACCAGCATGCCGATCTTGATGGTTCCCGCCGACTTGATGCCTTCGACGGTCTGCGCGAATGCAGCTGGCGCAAAAGCCGCAGCGAGAGCGCCCGCACCGATCAGCGTCATCGCTATGCGTCTGGTGATAGTCATGTTCTTCCCTTCCCTGTTGTTAAGCCGGACTCCTCGCCGGCTATTGATCCCTAAGCAAGCCCCCCGATTAGCGGGCGGTTGCGCGAGAAAATTTGGTTTCCATATTGCGGGCCAGGATCGATAGCGGCCAGCACAGAATGAAATAGACAGCCGCCACCGTGCCAAACACCATGAACGGACTGAAGGTCGCATTGTTGATAATCTGGCCCTGCCGGGTCAGCTCGGTAAATCCGATGATGGCCGCAAGCGATGTGCCCTTGATCAGCTGCACGAGGAAACCGACCGTCGGCGCAACCGAAATGCGCGCAGCCTGCGGCAGAATGATATAGCGCATGCGGTTATAGTAGCGCAGGCCGAGCGCCGTTGCCGCTTCACGCTGGCCCGGCGGCACGGCGTCGATACAGCCGCGCCAGATTTCGCCGAGGAAAGCGCTGGCATGCAGGGTCAGGGCGATGGCCGCTGCAATCCATGGATTGATGCCAAAACCGAAAATATTGAGCCCGAAGAACACTAGAAAGAGCTGCATCAGCAGCGGCGTGCCCTGAAACAGACGGATGAAGCCAAGCGCGATATAGCGCAGCACACGATTATCCGAGACCCGCATCAGCGCCACGATCATGCCGCCAAAGCCGCCGCCCACAAAGGCGATGGCCGAAAGCGCGATGGTCCACTGGGCCGCATAGACGATAATGAGAAATTCGTTCCAGCCGAAAGGTCTGATCATGGCCTTGCTCCTATCGGCTCAGCGGATATTTGAACGCCAGTTTTTCGATCAGCGAGAACACCGCCGAAAAACCAATGGACATGACGAGATACATCAGCGTGATGACGATATAGACCTCGAAGCTCGCGAAGGTCGCAGACTGGAGATCGTTACCGGCGGCGGCCAGTTCGTTGGCGGAAATCACCGACACGACGCTTGATGTCAGCATCAGATAGATGAACTGGCTGGTCAGCGACGGATAGACCGTGCGCAATGCCGGTTTCATGATGATGTAGCGGAAGACTTGCAGGCGCGAGAGGCCAAGCGCGGTGCCCGCTTCCACCTGCCCTTTATGGATGGACTCGATGCCCGCGCGGATGATTTCCGTGCCATAGGCACCGAAATTCACCACCAGCGCCAGAAGTGCCGCACTATTGGGCGACAGGCGCAGACCTGCCGAGGGCAGGCCGAAGAAGATGAAGAATATCTGCACCAGAAACGGCGTATTGCGGATGATCTCGATATAGGCGTCGATGATAAAGCGCACCGGTTTCGAGCCGGATGTCTTGCCCCAGGCGCACACGATGGAAACGACCAACCCGAGCACCATCGCGCCGACAGAAAGCTCAATCGTCTGCCACGCGCCGAGAAGCAGCTTGTCCATCGACGCGAATACGGGCGCGAAATTGAAATTGTACAATGCTGGAACCTCCCGGTCGGCGAATTGGCTGTCTTCCTCCAGATCAGACAAATTTAGATCGATCTAAATTTGTTTAGCCCGTCTCGTCAATCATTAATTTGGATGAGACGATCAAATCTCCCGTCAGCCTGCAAGGCGTCCACAGGACTGGCGAACCTGCAAATAGGTCTCGCTGACAATACGCTGGGCCGGTCTTTCCGGCTCGGCGAGGCGCGAAAGCAGCAATCGGGCCGCGTTTTCGCCGACTGTCACCGGGCGTGTCGCGACCGAACTCAAGCGCGGACGGGTTGCTTCGGCATCGCTGACATCATCAAAGCCGATCAGCGAAAAATCCTCCCCGATTTTTCTGCCGCAGTCATAAAGCCCAGCTGACAAACCAAGCGCTATCACATCGTTAAAGCAGATCGCCGCCGTTGGTTCCGGCCCGTGCAGAAACAGAAGCGGTGCGGCCTTGGCAATTTCCGGCATGGTACTGGGCAAATGCACGATCAGTTCCGGGTCCAGCCGCTTTTCCAGCATGGCCTCCCGAAAACCCTCGACGCGTTCGCGATAGGCCGAATGCACCGGCCCATGTACCGCAAAGGCGATGGTCTTGTGCCCCAGCCCGGACAGGTGATTGACGGCCTGCCGCATACCGCCCGCATAATCGACCCCGGCATAGTCGATCCTGTCCGTCACGTGGCGAAGAACCTGCACGACAGGAAGTCCCCAATCAGCAATCTGTTCGATGAAACCGGGTTCGGTTCCAGCCGTCAGCGACACGATCACGCCATCGACACCATGCTCGCGCATGCGCTGCATCAATGTGTTCTGATTGGCAAAATTCTCGTGGCTGTTGGCCAGCAGAACGACCATGCCCGCCTCACCGACAATACGATCAATGCCCGCCAGCAGCTCGCCATAAAAGGGGTTGCCCAGTGTCGGGACAATCACGCCGACCGTGTTCGAGCGATCGGCCCGCAGGCTCGCCGCGCCCATATTATAAACGTAGCCGAGCTCTCGCAGCGCCTTCTCGACCTTCTCCCGCGTCGCAGCGCCGACCAGTGGGCTCTTGCGAATGACAAGCGACGCGGTAGCCCGCGAAACATTCGCATGGCGCGCCACATCAAGAAGCGTAACCCGGCTTTTCTTACGGTCGTCGGTCAGCATGGTTCACCTGTCTCTTCTCAACCGTTCCCGGACCAGATTCGGAGCCGGTATATTCAATACAGACAGCTGAAATGGTCAATCCTTAGACGTTCAGTTGACCTGCGCCGCGTGGAGTTGCTGATAGCGTCCCCCCGCACGGGCCACCAGCTCGTCGTGAACGCCCTGCTCGATGATGCGCCCTTCTTCCACCACAACAATCCGGTCTGCATTGACTATGGTTGCTAGCCGGTGTGCGATGACCAGCGTGGTGCGACCTTCAGAAAGATCGGCAAGGGATTGCTGGATCGCCCGTTCAGTTTCGGTATCCAGCGCCGATGTCGCTTCATCGAGGATCAGGATCGGCGGGTTTTTCAGAAAGATGCGCGCAATAGCCAGACGCTGCTTCTGGCCGCCCGAAAGCTTGACGCCGCGTTCGCCCACAACCGTATCCAAACCGGCAGGCAATGCGGCAATCACATCATCAAGACGGGCGCGGCGCGCCGCTTCGAGGATTTCTTCCTCCGAGGCCTCCAGCCTGCCATAAGCGATGTTGTCGCGGATCGTTCCGGCAAACAGGAAGACATCCTGACTGACAATGCCAATATTGGACCGCAGCGATTTCAGCGTCATGTCGCGAATATCGATGCCATCGATGCTGATCGCGCCTTCGGTTACTTCGTAAAAACGCGGCAGCAGAGAGCAGATCGTCGTCTTGCCCGCCCCCGACGAGCCGACAAAGGCAACCGTCTCGCCCGGCCGGATCGACAGCGTCAAATGGGCAAGCAGCGGCTTTTCCAACCGATAACCGAAGCTGACGCCGTTATATTCGATATCGCCATGCAGACGCCGCACGGAAATGGCGTCAGGCCTGTCGGCAATATCCGGCTCCGTGTCGAGAAAAGCAGAATAGCGCTGGAAACCGGCAATGCCCTTCGGATAGGTTTCGATGATCGAATTGATCTTTTCGATGGGTCGGAAGAAAACGCCGATAAGCAGCAGAAAACCGACGAAACCGCCTTCCGACAGCTGGCCGCGCACGACGAACCAGGCGCCTGCGAGCATGACGATGATCTGGACAAAGCGCATCGAAAGATAAGACAGCGACATCGAAGCCGCCATGATCTTGTAGGCGCGCAATTTGGTCGTCAGATAGTTGCGATTGCTTTCCGCAAACAGCCTGCGTTCATGGTCCTCATTGGTGAAAGCCTGCACGACGCGAATGCCGCCGACATTTTCTTCGATCCGCGCATTGAACTCGCCGACGCGGCCATAAAGGGCATGCCAGTTCGAGGTCATCCGGCTGCCATAGCGGATGCTCACAATCGCCGTCAGCGGAACGACCAGCGCGGTAATCAGCGCCAGCGGCACATGAATCCAGAGCATCAAGGCGAAAGCACCGATCAGGGTCATGACGGCGATGAACAGGTCTTCGGGGCCGTGATGAGCCACTTCGCCGATCTCTTCCAGATCCTTGGTCAGTTTGGCGACCAGATGCCCTGTCTTCTGATCGTCGAAGAAACGAAACGACAGTTTTTGCAGATGGTCGAAGGCCTTGCGCCGCATCTCGGTCTCGATCTTGATGCCAAGCATATGACCCCAATAGGTCACAATGACCTGCAAACCGGCGTTGAGAATATAGATCGCAAGCAGCCCAGCCACCGCAATGGCAATCAGCCCAAGCTGGTTGGTTGGCAACAGGCGGTCGATGAACAGCGTCACAGCAATGGGAAAGGCCAGCTCCAGCAGGCCCGCAAGGACGGCGCTGGAGAAATCAAGCGCAAACAAGCCCTTGTGCGGTTGATAATAGGCAGCAAAGCGCTTCAGCAAACTGGTCATCGAAATCTCGGCTTACACTTTAGAGCGGCTCCGGTTAAAACGGAATCGTGGAACCGCTCTATCTATTTGTTTTTACGCATTATCCTACGTATCGAAGCGGGATCAGAAATCAGTCCAGTGAACTGATTTCCCCGCGTAGACGCTACGCACTTTTGCTGGAAATGCTCTAGGGCGGTGTTCAAAGAGCTCTGAACACGCGCCCTTCCCTAATGCCTGTTAGCAAGTATTTTGTACAGCGCGGCATTTAGTTTCTCATTCCCCTCAACTTAATAGCCCAGGGCGGTCACAGATTGGGCAAAAGGCTCATGAGATTGTCGATCAATGGGGAGTGGTTGCTCTTCATGGAAGCGAGCGCCAGACGTGCGGAAAGCGGTTCGCCTTCAATCGGTCGGTAGGTCACGCCCGCAAGCCGGATCTGCGCAATCGCGGTCGGCACGATGGAAACGCCAAGGTCGGCAGCGACCAGATTGACCACCGACGGCATTTGCGGCGCTTCCTGCGCGACGATCATTTCAAAGCCGGCATTCCGGCAGGCAGCAACCACGTCGTCATAAAGGCTGAGACCCACCATACGTGGAAACAGCACGAAAGCCTCGTTTGCCAGTGCTGAAATCGGCAATGTTTCATGCACCGCCAGCCGGTGATGGCTCGGCAGAGCGATCAGCAGCGGCTCATCGGCTAGGCGCTTCATCCGCACATCCTTCGGGTTTTCCAGACCGGGCCGAATAAAAGCTGCATCGACCTCGCCGCGCACAAGCTTTTCCATCAGGAGGCTGGTGTTCATTTCGGTGAGCGTCAGCCGCACCTCCGGCCAGCGGGCGCGAAACTGTCGGATCGTTCCGCTCACCACCGGGTTGAAGGCCGATGATGCGGTAAATCCGAGTGCCAGACGCCCCGTCTCGCCCCGCGCCGCGCTCTGCGCGGCAAGCTTGGCTTTTTCGGCAGCGGCGACAGCCGCCTTCGCTTCCTCACGAAAGGCCGTACCCGCCGCCGTCAATTCCGCGCCATGGGGGACCCGGTGGAAAAGAGCGACGCCGATTTCGTTCTCCAGATCGCGGATCTGCTGGCTCAAGGGCGGCTGGCCGATCCCGAGATTGGCCGCCGCGCGCGTGAAATTGCCCTCGTCAGCGACAGCGAGAAAATATCGAAGGTGGCGCAATTCCATCGGTATATCCAAAACATATCACAATTGTCTGTTCCATATATTAGACAAATGGGGCGCTTTTGACTAGATCAAGGTTCGGGAGGATTTGAAAAGGCAAAGTCATGTCCCGCGTCCAAGAACGCAGTCTCGATAGCGTTAGAACAGCAGACAGCACCCTCAAGCTGGTCACGGCTCCGACATCATCTGCAGCAGCACCGGAAAAAAAGCACTATCTGGTCAAGGGCACGCCCGCATTTCGCAATGCCAGTGTCGCGCTCTTTCTGTCAGGCTTTGCAACGTTCTCGCTGCTCTATTGCGTGCAGCCTCTGATGCCGCTCTTCGCGCATGATTTCAACATCACGCCTGCGGCAAGCTCGCTGTCGCTTTCTGTGGCCACGGGCTTTCTGGCCTTTGCCGTTTTCTTCGCGGCTATCGTTTCCGAACGCTTTGGCCGCCGCTCGCTGATGTTTGCCTCCCTGCTCGGTTCAGCACTTTGCACCATCGCCGCCGCCCTCGTGCCGGACTGGCACATGCTTTTGGCATTGCGTGCCTTGCAGGGCCTTTTGCTCGGCGGCGTTCCGGCGGTTGCCATGACCTACCTTGCCGAGGAAATCGACCCGCGCGGCCTGGGCGCGTCCATGGGTCTCTATATCGCGGGCAACGCCTTTGGCGGCATGGCGGGCCGCGTCATCACCGGAACGCTGGCTGAATTTTTCTCCTGGCGCGTCGGCCTTGCAGGCATGGGGCTGCTCGGCCTTGCCTCGGCCATCGGCTTTCTGATGCTCCTGCCCGCCTCGCAGAATTTTACCCCCCGTCCAGGACTGAATGCGCGGTTTCACCTCAGCGCCTGGATCGGCCATATTCGCAATCCGGCCCTGCCGCTGCTCTTCGCCATTGGCTTTCTGGTCATGGGTTCGTTTGTGACGGTCTATAACTATATCGGCTTCCGTCTTGTCGCCGCGCCTTACAGTCTGAGCCAGACGGCGCTTGGCGCCATTTTCTCGGTCTATCTGTTTGGCATCGCCGCATCGTGGATCGCGGGCCGGATGGGCGACAGGCTTGGCCACTTCATTGTCCTTCCCATCGGTCTCGGCCTTGAAGCGACCGGCGTGCTGCTGACACTGTTTGCGCCCTTGCCGCTGATCATCGTCGGCATTGTGTTTTTGACCGCGGGCTTCTTCGTCAGCCACTCTGTCGCCAGCGCTCTGGTCGGACGGCTGGCGCTCCATACCAAGGGTCATGCGTCGTCGCTCTACCTCCTGGCCTACTATCTCGGTTCCAGCATTGCGGGATCTGCTGGAGGTATATTCTGGCTTGCCGGTGGCTGGAACGCGGTGACGGAATTCACCTTCGCCATGCTAGCCATTGCTTTTGTCGCATCGCTCGCCGCGGCTCGTTTTGCCCGCCGGGATTGATAATACTCCCACAATTGCTTAGCAGCTTGTTGGATAGTTGACAGCTACATGGCAATGAACGGAGGCTGTCGGCTCGGTGCTGCTGCCCAATACGGCTTATTCTGCCGAGAGAACCGTTCGTCACCTTCTTCAGCAAGATCGTCCGTATTCTGCATTCGATGGCTGTTTCCGGTTCCGCGCCTTCGGCTCTCGCCAAGATGAACAGGAACGGTGTTCCCTTTATCGGCATTGCGGTCACTGCCGTCGTGACGGTGATCGGCGTGATCCTCAATGCGCTCGTGCCTTCGGATGCCTTCGAAATAGCGCTCAATCTCTCCGCACTTGGCATCATCACCGCATGGGGCGTCATCGTGCTCTGCCAGCTGAAGCTCTGGTATCTTGCGCGCCGGGGCGAAATCGAACGGCCTGATTTCAAGATGTTCGGCGCGCCCTATACAGGCATCCTGACGCTTGCTTTCCTGCTCGGCGTGTTGGTTCTGATGGCATTCGATTATCCGGTCGGCACCATGACCATCGCCTCGCTGCTGATCATCATCCCGGTCCTCATCATCGGATGGTATATGATGCGCGACCGTATCCATAGACTTGCTGCAGAACGTGCTATACATGCTGGCACCTAGTTTCAGGGACTGTTAATTCGATGGGAGTGGTGAGAAGCTATCCGTTTTAAGGATAGAGGCGAACGAAATGTTATTCATTTTCGAAATTTTTCGACGCAGACGCGTGGTGAATGGGCCAAATCCATCAGGCGCTGAAATGCCGGGACGAGTGATTGGCAATCTACTGCGTCGAGCCGCTCATCAAAAAAGAGAGAACGGGCGAACCACCCCCTTCTTCGCATCTTTCCTGACAGCTCTGGTCATTTCGGGTGCCAGTTTATTAATAGGTCCTGAGCCTGCAGCAAGTGAGGGAAATGTGAATACAGCGCCGATCAAGCCCGTGGTGGCGGTCATCGCCACCGGGGGCACCATTGCAAGCAAACGCGGTGATGACGGCGCAAGCACGCCGACATTGTCCGGCGAAAACCTGCTCGCGCTCTTGCCTAATCTCAATGTCGACCTGCGCCCCATCGACCTGATGGCGAAGGATTCCTCGTCGCTTACTCTGGTGGACATGCAGCATATCAGCGATGCGGTCGGCAAAGCGCTCGAGAATGCCGACATCAACGGCGTTGTCGTCCTGCATGGCACCGACTCCATGGAGGAAACGGCGCTTCTTGTGCAGCTCCAGCACCGGCTTGCAAAGCCGGTCATCTTTACCGGCGCGCAATTTACAGCCGATAGCCCCCGCGCCGATGGCCCTGCCAATCTGGCCAATGCGGTAAGGCTTGCCATGGATCCGGGCAACGCCGCACGCGGCGTGCTGATCGCTTTTGGCGAACGGGTTCTCCCTGCATGGGGGACTTACAAGGCCAGCAGCGACAACGCCGATGCGTTTCGTTCAGCGCGTATGCTGGATGCGCTGCCGGAAATGAAGCTACCGTCAGCGATTGGTGGTAGCCGTATCGATACGGTTGCCATTTATCCCGGCTGTGATGCCACTCACGTCGCGGCAAGTGTCGCTGCGGGCGCGCGCGGCATCGTTCTGGCAGCCCTTGGCTCCGGCAATGCGACACCGGATATTGTCAAAGCCGTCAAGCTTTGCACCGAACAGGGCATCCCAGTCGTGGTATCGAGCCGCGTCCCGGAAGGTCTGCTGACGCCCGGCTATGGCGGCGGTGGCGGCGGGCACGATCTCGCTGCGGCAGGGGCGATCCACGCCCGCACACTTCGTCCCGGTCAGGCGCGCATTCTGCTGGCAGCACTGATCGCCAATGGCAGCTCGAAAGATGCAATCATTCGCGCCTTCAGTGACAGCCAGTAACCATAAGAAAAGGGCCGGATTGCTCCGGCCCTTTGTTTTGCTGCAAGCTGCGGTCACTCGCCCGGCACAAGATGCGGCGCTTCGATCTTCGCGCCCGAATGTTTGAGCGGGCGCTCGCCGCTCAGTTTGCGGATCAGCACATAGAACACCGGCGTCATGAAGATGCCGAAGGCCGTCACGCCGATCATGCCCGCGAAGACCGCGATGCCCATTGCCGAGCGCATTTCCGCACCCGCGCCGGTGGAGGTAACCAGCGGCACCACGCCCATGATGAAGGCCATGGAGGTCATCAGGATCGGGCGCAGACGCAACCGGCTGGCCTCAACGGCGGCCTGCACCACACTTCGACCGGAAAGTTCCAGCTCACGGGCAAACTCCACGATCAGGATTGCGTTCTTCGCCGAGAGGCCGACAAGGACTATCAGGCCAATCTGGGTGAAGACATTGTTGTCACCCCCCGTCAGCCAGACGCCGGTGAGTGCAGCCATGATGCCCATCGGAACAATCATGATGATCGACAAAGGCAGGGCAAGGCTTTCATATTGCGCGGCCAGCACCAGATAGACGAGCAGCAACGCCAGCGGGAAGACGAGGAAGCCCGAATTGCCAGCCAGAATCTGCTGGTAGGTCAGATCGGTCCATTCGAAGGCGATGCCCGCAGGCAAGGTTTCCTGCGCGATCCGCTCGATGGCCGCCTGCGCCTGACCAGACGAGAAGCCTGGGGCCGGGTTGCCATTGATATCGGCAGACAGGAAGCCGTTATACCGGATGGCCCGTTCCGCGCCCACAGTCTGCTCCACCTTCAAGAGCGCCGACAGCGGGATCATCTCGCCCGATTGCGAACGAACCTTCAGCTTGCCGATATCTTCGGCATGGCCACGATAATTCGCATCGGCCTGAATGCGCACGCTGTAGGTGCGTCCGAATGCATTGAAGTCGTTGACATAGAGCGAACCCAGATAAATCTGCAAGGTTTCGAACACGTCGGTCACAGCCACACCCAGCTGGCGCGCCTTCACACGATCCAGATCGGCATAAAGCTGCGGCACATTGATCTGGTAGCTCGAATAGAGACCGGCCAGTTCCGGCGTCTGATAGGCCTTGGCGAGAAACGCCTTGGCGGCATCGTCAAGCGCGCGGAAGCCAAGCCCGTTGCGGTCTTCAAGCTGCAACTTGAAGCCGCCCGTTGTACCCAGCCCCTGCACCGGCGGCGGCGGGAACATGGCAATGAACGCATCCTGAATGGAGCCGAACTTCTGGTTCAGCTGCATGGTGATGGCGCCCGCCGATAGGTCGGGCGTCTTTCGCTCCTCAAACGGCTTCAGCGTGACGAAGACAATGCCGGAATTCGACGAGTTGGTGAAACCGTTAATCGAAAGGCCGGGGAAGGCGATGGCATTGGCAACGCCCGGCTGGTCAAGCGCAATATCCGTCATGCGGCGAATGACATCTTCCGAGCGGTCGAGCGTGGCCGCATCCGGCAACTGCGCAAAGCCAATCAGATATTGCTTGTCCTGCGCCGGAACGAAGCCGCCGGGCACCGCGCGGAACAGGACGAAGGTGACGCCGAGCAGCACGACATAGAGGCCCATCACCAGCGACTTGCGCGAGAGAATTGCGCCGACGCCGCGACCATAGGCATTCGAGCTTGCACCGAAGAAGCGGTTGAAGCCACGGAAGAACCAGCCGAACGCCTTGTCCATGAAGCGGGTCAGACGATCCTTCGGCGCATCATGACCACGCAGCAACAGGGCTGCGAGAGCAGGCGACAGGGTGAGCGAATTGAAGGCCGAAATCACCGTCGAGATGGCGATGGTCAGCGCGAACTGACGGTAGAACTGGCCAGTAAGGCCGGTAATGAAGGCCAGCGGCACAAAGACCGCAACCAGCACCAGCGCAATCGCGATGATCGGGCCGGACACTTCCTGCATGGCGCGATAGGTCGCCTCAACCGGCGACAGTCCCTGTTCGATGTTGCGCTCGACATTTTCCACCACCACGATGGCGTCGTCGACGACGATACCGATCGCCAGCACCAGACCGAACAGGCTGAGCGCATTGATGGAGAAGCCGAACATATACATGACCGCAAACGTACCCACGATGGAAACGGGGACCGCGACCAGCGGAATGATCGATGCGCGCCATGTCTGCAAGAACAGGATGACCACGATCACCACCAGAACGATGGCTTCGAGCAATGTGTGAATGACGGATTCGATCGAGGCCTTCACGAACTGGGTCGTGTCATAGACGATATCGAAATCCACGCCTTCCGGCATGGTCTTCTTCAGATCAGCCATGGCCGCATGGACATTTTCCGAAATCTGCAAAGCGTTTGAACCCGGCGCCTGAAACACGCCCATGCCCACCGCCTGCTTGTTGTCGAGCAACGAGCGCAGCGAGTAATCCGCAGCCCCCATCTCGACGCGGGCGACATCGCCAAGACGGGTGATCTCGCCTTCGCTGCCCGACTTCACCACGATATTGGCAAAATCTTCCGGTGTCTGAAGACGCCCTTGCGCATTGACGGACAGCTGGAGGTCGAGACCGGAAACGGATGGTGAAGCACCAATCACGCCGGCGGCGGCCTGCACATTCTGCTGCCGGATCGCGTTTGCGATATCGCTCGCGGAAAGTCCGCGCTCGGCGGCCTTTTGCGGGTCGATCCAGACGCGCATGGAATAATCGCCGCCGCCGAATATCTGCACCTGACCGACGCCCGGAATACGCGCGATGCGATCCTTGACGTTCAAAACGGCATAGTTGCGCAGATAGTTCACGTCATATCGGCCATCAGGCGAGATGAGGTGAACGACCAGCGTCAGGTCAGGCGAGCTTTTGGCGGTGGTGACGCCAAGCGTGCGCACTTCTTCCGGCAGGCGCGGTTCGGCCTGCGAAATGCGGTTCTGCACAAGCTGCTGCGCCTGATCGGGATCGGTGCCAAGAGCGAAAGTGACAGTCAATGTCATGACGCCGTCGGCTGTCGCCTGGCTCTGCATATAGAGCATGCCTTCGACACCGTTGATCTGTTCTTCAAGCGGTGTGGCGACAGTTTCGGAAATCACGGCAGGGTTGGCGCCCGGATATTGTGCGCGCACCACGATCTGTGGTGGCACGACTTCCGGATATTCCGAAATCGGCAGACCTGTCATGCCGATCAGACCGGCCACGAAGATCAAAACCGAAAGAACGCCGGCGAAGACCGGACGGTCTACGAAGAAGCGTGAGAAGTTCATCTTTTATCCCCCTTAAGCGGGAAGGCAAAGACTCTCCCGGCCCGCGGGAACAAGCGTTCTCGCGGACTGAATAGGCTGAGCTTTTGCATTTGCGCGCGTCGTCAGACGCGCAGTTCTAAGTCAGTTTTTAGCGAGTGTTTCGGTTACGGGCTGCGGTGCGACCACCACGCCCGGACGAATGCGTTGCAGGCCGTTGACGACGATGTTCTCGCCAGCCTTCAGGCCGCTTTCGACAATGCGCAAGCCGTCATAATTGCGACCGAGCACCACCTGCCGGTATTCAACCTTGTTGTCCGCTCCCACGACGAAGACGAATTTCTTGTCTTGATCGGAGGCAATGGCGCGGTCGCTCACCACCAGCTTTTCATCCGGTTCCGGCTCGCCGAAACGAATGCGCACAAACTGGCCCGGAATAAGCTTGCCATCCGGATTGTCGATGGCGGCGCGCACGCGGATCGTGCCCGTGGTGGCATCCACTTCATTGTTGATCAGCTGGATATGCCCGGAAATCGGCGTACCGTCATCGGCGGCTGTGCCGATCTGAACCGGAATGCGTTCAATGGCGCTGCCGCCCGGAGATACGGCGAGCTTGGCAAGCGCCTTGGTGACAACTTCTTCATTGGCGCTGAAGCTTGCATAGATCGGGTCGACCGAAACAAGCGTGGTGAGCACCGGAGAAGCGGAGCTTGCGGCAACCAGATTACCCGCGGTGACTTCCAGACGCCCAACGCGACCGGAGATCGGCGCACGCACTTCGGTATATTGAAGGTCGAGTTCGGCGGAGCGGAGTGCCGCCTTGGCAGAACGCAGGCTTGCCTGCGCCTCGTCAAAGGCGCTCGACCGCTGGTCCAGCCCGCTCTGGGCAAGCGTCCGGGTGGTGACGAGCTGACGGCCGCGATCCAGTTCCGTCTTGGCCAGAGCCACGCGCGCTTCTTCGGCGGAAACCTGCGCCTTGGCTTTTTCGACCGCCGCCGCATAGGGTTCGGGATCGATGGAGACAAGCAGATCGCCCTGCTTCACCAGCGCGCCCTCACGGAAATGCGCTTTCAGAATCGCGCCGCCGACACGCGGGCGAATTTCCACCCGCTCGATGGCCTCAAGGCGACCCGAAAATTCTTCCCAGGTCGAAATACGGCGGGACTCCGCCTTGGCAACCGAAACCGGCACGGCAGGCGGCGGCGCGGACATATCCGTCGCTGCGTCCGCCTTCAGATGGGGAGCGCCGAAAAGAATGGCGCCACCGCCAGCTGCAGACAATAGGATACTCAGGCCGGCGCCCCACAGGGCCCGGCGTCCAATGATCGACGTCATGTGTATCTCCTTGCCGGTCAGTGCCGGCTACATTCTGATCGTCAAGCGAAAGCTTGGGAGGACTTTCGAACTGACGTTATGCTGCTATTGCTTTTGCGCCGGCCCGCCGGAAGAAATCCGAGAACAGGCCGACAAGAGCTTCTTTCTGTGGCGACCACTCATGGTCGGCCACGGTGCTTTCCGGTATCCAGCCAGCTTGACCCGGCAGGACATGGGACTGAACCTTCACGCCTGCCTGACGCAGCCGCTCGGCATAGGCCTGGGTCTCGTCGCGCATCGGACATTCGGCACTGGTGACGAGCAGTGTCGGCACCAGACCGGCAAGACGCGTACATAGTGCAGGCGCGGCATAGGGATGGGTGAACCCACCGCACTGTCCGAGATAATGCTGCCAGCCGTCCGACATTGTCTGCACCGCGCCTTCCGGGCAGTATTTGCGGAAAGACGCCGTTGCGAGGCAAGGGTCGAGCATGGGCGAAAGCAATATCTGACCCTTGAGATCCGTCAGATTCTGATCTCGCGCCATAAGCGCCAAACCGGCCGCAATATTGCCGCCCGCCTCTTCTCCGGCGACGAACAGCATCGACTTCTTGTGTGCAAATTCCGGGCAACGCGCACGCATCGAAGTCAAAATGGCATAGGCCACCTCAAGCGCCGCCGGGAACGGGTTGAGACAGACCGACGAGTATTCCGGCGAGACGACCACCGCTCCCGCATCGGCAAGAGCTTCGGCGACACCCTCGCAGGTATCTGGACAATCTGACGAGAAGGCCCCACCATGGAGATGCAGCACCACAGGCGGCGGTGAAAGCAATTTGGCGCCGCGATAAACGCGTGCCGTGCAGGCGCAATTGCCAGCCTGCATTGTTCCAACCGTAAACTTCTCGCACATCTTTCTTGCTTTCGTGTATAGCGGCAAACCGCCATGGTCAGATATTAGCATTGTCTATTATCTGGAATAGTCCCTATGAATTGGTTACACTATCCAAAATTTCGAACAATGACGGTTATTGATCAATGGACCAACTCTCGGCCATGCGCGCCTTTCTCCGGGTTGTTGAAACCGGCAACTTCACACGCGCTTCCGCTTCGCTCAACATGCCCAAGGCAACCATCAGCAATCTCATTCAGGGATTGGAAAGCCATCTTGGCGCAAAACTCCTCAATCGCACGACCCGTCGTGTTCTCGTAACACCGGACGGCGCGCTTTACTACGAGCGCGCGGCACGCCTGCTGGCCGATCTGCAGGAGCTCGACGGCAGCCTCTCCAGCGCGCAGACCTTGCCCAAAGGTCGCCTGCGTGTGGAAATGGCAAGCGCCGTCGCCAATCTGATTGTCATCCCCGCCTTGATTGAGTTTCACCAGCGCTATCCCGACATCCAGATCGATCTGGGCGTATCGGACCGTCCGGTCGATTACGTAGCCGAGAATGTGGATTGCGCCATTCGCATCGGTGAATTGACCGACCAGTCGCTGATCGCCCGGCGCATCGGCGATATGCATTTCATCGCCTGCGCCTCCGCCGAATATCTGGACCGCTGCTCCACACCGCAACACCCATCAGACCTCGCCAATGGCACCTATGCGGTCGGCTATTTCCGCCCCTCGACCGGCCAGCAAATGCCATTTTACTTCAAGCGGGGCACGGAAGAAGTGGAGATCAACGGGCGCTATGTCGTGGCCGCCAACGAATCGACCACCTATCTGGCGGCGGTCCGCGCCGGTCTGGGCGTCGCACAGGCACCTTTGTTCATGGTCCGGGAAGATCTGGAGAAAGGTACTTTACGGACCGTCCTTGAAGACTGGGAGATCGACCCGATGCCGATCTATCTGGTCTATCCGCCCAACCGACATCTCAGCAATCGCCTGCGCGTTTTTGCAGACTGGGTCGTCAAGGTCGTCGCCAAATCGCAGATGGTCGAGCACCGCTGAGCGCGCCCATAGCAATTTCAGAGATCAGTTCTGGAAAATTTATTTCCGGATGCTGGCCTTGACGAACACCCTTTCGCGCCTATTCACATATAAATCCAATTGTATCGGATTGAAACATATGTCTTATTAGCATCTGCTATCAACATCATATCCGTTTACTTATTATCTGACATGCAGTAGCTTCATTATAACTAATATACAGGGAACTCCTTAGCTAACTCCCGTCCATCTCAGACTGCTCGATAATCTGCCCAGAACTGCTTTCGTATCTATTCTTATTCGTTTTGTAATGAGAGGGGACTATGGCGTCAGGCGACAATCAGAAACTTCCGCTTCTCGCGCTCACCGCCATGGTTGTGGGATCGATGGTCGGAGCAGGAATCTTCAACCTGCCCGGTCGTTTTGGCGCGGCTACCGGTCCGTTCGGAGCCATTATTGCCTGGCTGATCGCTGGCACCGGCATGTATATGCTGGCGCGCGTCTTTCAGGTGCTGGCGGAGAAAAAACCCGCCATCGACTCCGGTGTCTTTGCCTATGCCAAAGCCGGTTTCGGCAACTATATGGGTTTTCTGTCCGCTTTCGGCTACTGGCTCGGCAGTTGTCTCGGCAACGTGTTCTACTGGGTACTGATCGGCTCCACGCTCGGACGCTTCTTTCCCGATATCTTCGGCGATGGCAGCAGCATTCCGGCCATCGTCGTTTCGCTTATTGGCATTTGGGCGTTTCACTTGATGATCCTGCGCGGTGTTGAACAGGCAACATTCATCAACACCATCGTCACCGTGGCCAAGATCGTGCCGATCATCGTGTTCATTCTCGTGCTGATCTTTGCATTCAACTATGATCAGTTTGCCGAGAATTTCTTCGGCGGCCCGGACATGCCTGCCAAGCCGCTGATCGCACAGGTGCGCGACACGATGCTGATCACGGTCTTCGTGTTTATCGGTATTGAAGGCGCCAGCGTTTATTCCCGCTTCGCCAAGAAACGTTCCGATGTGGGCACGGCCACTATTCTCGGCTTTGTCGGCGTGCTGGGCCTGATGGTTGCAGTCACGCTGCTGCCCTATGCCGTCATGCCGCAATCGGCAATTGCCGCCGTGCAGCAACCTTCGCTCGCAAGCGTTCTTGAAACGGTGGTTGGCCATTGGGGCGCGGTGTTCATTTCCATCGGCGTGCTGGTTTCCGTTCTCGGTGCCTATCTTGCATGGTCGCTGATCTGCGCCGAAGTTCTGTTTGCCGCCGCAAAATCGGACGACATGCCGAAACTTTTCGCCGCGCAGAACAACAACAGGGTTCCGGCCAATGCGCTGTGGCTGACCAATATCGTCGTCTCATTGTTCGTCATCTCGACCTACTGGTCGCGGGATGCGTTCAACTTCATGCTCGACATGACGAGCGTGACCTCGCTTTTGCCCTATCTGCTTGTGGCAGGCTACGGCATTCTCGTGACCCGTCGCGGCGAAGGTTATGAGGCCGATGCGCGCGGACGCGGGCGCGATCAGGTTTTCGCTTGGATTGCCGCGATCTATACCATCTTCATGTTCATCGCTGCGGGGCTCAAATATGTGCTGCTGGTGGCCGTACTCTTCGTGCCCGGCACGATCCTCTATTTCTGGGCAAGGCGTGAACAGAAGGTGCAGCTTTTCACCACGGTGGAACTGGGCATCTTTGCGATCACCGTGATTGCCGGTGTGATCGGCTTCTACGGTCTGATGATCGGCCTCATCACCCATTGAATGTTCGGGGAATAATCAAGCACAGGGAGGTTGAAGCATCATGACAAACGACACTCCGTTTGGTGTACATTCTGAAGTGGGCCAATTGCGCAAGGTACTTGTCTGCGCGCCGGGGCGCGCTCATCAGCGCCTGACGCCCAGCAATTGCGACGACCTGTTGTTCGATGATGTCATGTGGGTCGATAATGCCAAGCGCGACCATTTCGACTTCATGACCAAGATGCGCGACCGCGGCATCGAAGTTCTAGAAATGCACAATCTCCTCGCCGAAACGCTGGCTGTGCCGGAAGCCAAGGCGTGGATTCTCGATCATCAGATCGTGCCCAACCAGATCGGGCTCGGACTGATCGATGAAGTGCGCTCCTATCTGGAAGGCCTGTCCAACCGCGAGCTTGCCGAAACGCTGATCGGCGGTCTGTCCACGACCGAATTTCCGGAGGAAATTGGCGGCGAACAACTAGCGCTGATCCGCGATGCCGCCGGGGCCAATGAATATCTGCTGCCGCCACTACCCAACACGCTCTATACCCGTGACACCACCTGCTGGATCTATGGCGGCGTCACGCTCAATTCGCTCTATTGGCCAGCCCGCCATGAAGAAACGATCCTCACATCGTCGATCTACAAGTTCCATCCCGACTTTGCTGGCAAGGTCAATGTCTGGTGGGGCGACCCGACAAAGGATTGGGGCCTTGCAACGCTGGAAGGCGGCGATGTGATGCCCATCGGCAGGGGCAATGTACTCATCGGCATGAGCGAGCGCACCTCAAGGCAGGCGATCAGTCAAGTCGCGCAGGCTCTGTTCGCCAAGGGCGCGGCGGAACGTGTCATCGTCGCGGCCATGCCGAAGCTGCGCGCCGCCATGCATCTCGACACGGTGTTCACCTTCGCTGATCGGGATTGCGTGCTGATTTATCCAGATATCGTCGACGGAATCGCTGCCTTCTCCTATCGCCCGGACGGCAAGGGCGGCGTCGAACTGCACAAGGACAAGGGCAGCTTTGTCGATACGGTTCGCGATGCGCTGGGCCTGAAGAAGATGCGCATCGTCGAAACCGGCGGCAATGATTACATGCGCGAGCGCACCCAATGGGATAGCGGCGCAAATCTTGTCTGCGCCTCGCCCGGCGTGGTCTTTGCCTATGACCGCAACACCTATGCAAACACACTGCTGCGCAAACAGGGCATCGAGGTCATCACTATCACCGGCGCGGAACTTGGGCGCGGTCGCGGCGGCGGCCATTGCATGACCTGCCCGATCATTCGCGACGCCGTGGACTACTAGGCAAGGTCCGTGCGAATGACGGGAGGCACGCGGACGTTCAGTGCCATCGTACCGGCCATACTGGTCCTTGCCCTGATGTATGTGGCGCAATCCGTTTTCGCGCCGCTGGTCTTTTCGCTGTTCATCATCGCCATGGTTTGGCCCTGCCAGGCCATCCTGCAGCGTTATATGCCGCGCGGCCTTGCTTTGCTGATAACGCTGGTGGTCTCCATGGCCGTGATGATCGTCGTGGGCTCATCACTGGTCTGGGGCGTCAGCAAACTCGGACAATGGTTTTTCATCAATGCCGACCGTTTGCAGGCCATTTATCTCAACTGGACCGGCTGGCTTGAGGAGCATGGCATTGCGCTTGTCGGGCCATTGGCCGACAGTTTCGATGTTCTGTGGGCAGTTCGTTTCATGCAGGGCATGGCAGGACGGTTGAACAGCTTTGCCGGCTTCCTGCTTCTCGTCTTCATCTTCCTGATGCTGGGCCTTTTGGAAGTGGACGACTTCAACAAGCGTCTCACCTCTCCCCGCGCCCAGCCCTATGGCAAGACGATCCTGCTCTGCAACCGCATCATCGGCGCCAAACTGCGGCGCTATATGCTGGTGCGCACCTTCGCCAGTGTCCTCACGGGCCTCATCGTCTGGTTGTTTGCGCTGGGTGCAGGTCTGGAACTGGCGACTGCCTGGGGCGCTATCGCCTTCTCCTTCAACTATATTCCGGTGCTGGGTCCGCTCTTTGCGACGACCTTGCCGACGCTGTTCGCCATCGTGCAGTTCGACTCCTGGCAATTCGCCCTGGTGGTGTTTCTCAGCCTCAATGTCATCCAGTTCGTGATCGGCAGTTATCTGGAACCCCGACTGGCCGGTGCATCACTGTCAATCTCGCCATTCGCGGTCATATTCGCCGTGTTTTTCTGGAGCTTCATGTGGGGCATTGCAGGCGCGTTCATCGGCGTTCCGATCCTGATCGCCGTCATTGTCTTTTGCGCAGCATCGCCCTCTACCACGTGGATTGCCGCGCTGATGTCGAACGAAGAGCCGCTTCTCTGGGACGAGCCGTCCGACGACCTGACCGAAAATCCGAAAGCATCGGCTGAAACAGGACCAAGTTGAACGTGCCTAAACAGCATTCGATGCTATTGTAATTTACCATTCCGGTAACTGAGGAGGAACCGTTATGTTTCGGCTGGGACAAAAATATCAATCCTTCGTCCATGGCTCCGGCTGCTCCTGCTTCAGCCCGGCCTTGCAACAGGTCTCCCGCCGGTTGGACAGTTTTTCACGTCGCTCCTTCCTTACCGGGCTGGGGGCAACCGCCATCGCTGCCGCCACCCCGAGGAAACTCCACGCCCAGACGACCAGTGCATCACCCAAGGTTCTGTTTCGGCAGGTCAGCCTGTTTGACGGCAAGTCGGACAGCCTGCGCGCCGATGTCCAGATACTCGTCGAAGGCAACAAGATCGTCGCGGTGGACACCACGAACAGCACCCCTCCTGAAGGCGCAGCAGTGGTGAATTGCGGCGGGCGCGTTCTGATGCCGGGCCTGATCGACGCGCATTGGCACACTCTCTATGCAGCCGTTCCTTTGAATGTGCTTTTGACCGGCGATCCCGCAGGCATATTCGCCTCGTCCACGGCCGAAGCCGAACGCACACTTGAGCGCGGCTTTACAACGGTGCGCGACATGGGCGGGCCAGTTTTCACATTCAAACAGGCGATTGATAACGGCATTATTCCGGGGCCGCGCATTTATCCCTCCGGCGCGATGATCACCACGACGGGTGGACATGGCGATCTTAGAATGCCTTTCGAGGTTCCACGCGGCGGAAACGAACTCAGCCTCGGCGAAAAGATCGGCGGCGCGGCCATCGTGGACGATGCGGGCAGCCTCAAGATGCGGGTGCGCGAGCAATTGATGCAAGGCGCGTCGCAGATCAAGCTGGTCGGCGGCGGCGGTGTTTCATCACCGCGCAGCCCGCTCGATATGTCCACTTTCGACGAAAGCGAAATCCGCGCCGCCAATGACGTGGCGCGCGACTGGAACACCTATATGACAGTGCACGCCTATGCGCCGCATACCGTGCAGCGCTCGCTGAATGTCGGTGTGGGTTGTATTGAACATGCGCATTTGATGGATGATGAAACCGCGCGGATGTTTGTCGACAAGAATGTCTGGCTCAGCACGCAGCCGTTCATGAGCGCGGCTGATACGGGGACCCTGACCGGCCCTTCAGCCGAAAGGGCCGAGCAACTATTTGCCGCGACGCCGCATATGTACGAACTCATTCGCAAACACGGGATCAAGACCGCCTGGGGTTCGGACATTTTGTTTTCACCCCAGCTGGCTCCGCGGCAGAGTTTCATGCTCACCCATCTCAGCCAGTGGTATTCCAATGCCGAGGCGCTGCGCATGGCAACGTCCGGCAATGCGGCGCTCCTCACCCTTTCCAACCTGCGCAACCCCTATCCGGGCAAGCTGGGCGTGATTGAAAAGGACGCGCTTGCAGATATTCTGGTTTTGAACGCCAATCCGCTTGAAGATATCCACGTGCTGGAAAAGCCCGCCGAAAGTTTGGCTGTTATCATGAAGGATGGGCGCATCCAAAAGAACACGCTCTGACGGGTGGTAGACAAACCATCACTGGTGCATGAAACAAGGGCGATGTCTGGGCTCTGCTTTTCGCGCTTCAAGCCACGACCAATGGCGATTATTTAGACGAATGCCTATTTTATAATCATATCTGCCGTCAGCGCCTGTTGAATCGCCTCCTTCCTTGGCGCCCTTCATTGACTTGCGGAATCTCGCTTCGAGTTTTGACCATTTAATAAATTTCGTCTTTTCAAAGCCTTACCCCCTAGCCCCGGTCAAAAATCGCCCGCACTGTGAAACTGGCATGACGTTTGCATATAAACAGGCAGAAGCAGGGAAGAGCATATTGATGGTGGCTGCCCCTACTGAGTTGGTTCAATACCCATCATAAAAGAGACTAGGCGATGACAAAGTATAAGCTCGAGTACATTTGGCTTGACGGTTACACTCCGACACCGAACCTGCGTGGCAAGACACAGGTCAAGGAATTCGATGCGTTCCCGACGCTCGAGCAACTGCCGCTCTGGGGCTTTGACGGTTCGTCGACGATGCAGGCCGAAGGCCGCAGCTCCGATTGCGTTCTGAAGCCAGTCGCCATCTATCCGGATCCGGCCCGTACGAACGGCGTGCTTGTAATGTGCGAAGTCATGATGCCCGATGGCGTCACGCCGCATCCATCGAACAGCCGCGCAACCGTTCTTGAAGACGACGACGCGTGGTTTGGCTTCGAACAGGAATATTTCCTCTATAAGAATGGTCGTCCGTTGGGCTTCCCCGAACAGGGCTTCCCTGCCCCGCAGGGCCCGTATTACTGTGGCGTCGGCTCCAGCAATGTCGGCCCGGTCGCTCGAAAGATCGTTGAGGAACATCTCGACCTGTGCCTTGCTGCCGGCATCAACCACGAAGGCATCAATGCCGAGGTGGCCAAGGGTCAGTGGGAATTCCAGATTTTCGGCAAGGGTTCCAAGAACGCCGCTGACCAGATCTGGATGGCGCGCTATCTGCTGCTTCGCCTTTGCGAACAGTATGAAATCGATATCGAATTCCATTGCAAGCCGCTGGGCGACACCGACTGGAACGGCTCGGGCATGCATTGCAACTTCTCGACCAAGTTCATGCGCGAAGTCGGCGGCAAGGATTATTTCGAAGCGCTGATGGCGCAATTCGACAAGAACCTGCAGGACCACATCGACGTTTATGGCCCGGACAACCATCTGCGTCTGACCGGCAAGCACGAGACGGCTCCGTGGAACAAGTTCTCCTACGGCGTTGCCGACCGTGGCGCTTCGATCCGCGTGCCGCATTCGTTCGTCAAGAATGGCTATAAGGGCTATCTTGAAGATCGCCGCCCGAACTCACAGGGCTGCCCATACCAGATCGCCTCCCAGGTGCTGAAGACCATTTCCGAAGTTCCGACCTCGGAAGATGAAGCGCTAGCCGCTTAATTTTTAGGCAGACAGTGCTCGAATTGATTGGCCGGGGCGCAAACCCCGGCCATTTTTTTAAAGCCCGAACATCGCAATCGCTCTATCGCAGGTGATGTACCGCCTGCAATCCATAGACCGGCGTATCGATGCCTTCCATGCGGGCTTTCAATTGCAGCGATAAATATTGCGAATAATGCCGCGATTGATGCAGATTGCCCCCATGGAACCACAGCGCTTCCTGCTGCGTCGGCTTCCACATATTGCGCTGTTCGCCTTCCCATGGACCCGGATCCTTGGGCGTTTCCGACCCAAGACCCCAAACCTTGCCGACCTTATTCGCCGTTTCCTGATTGATGATATCCGCGACCCAGCCATTCATCGAACCGTAGCCCGTCGCATAGACGATCAGATCGGCAGGCAGTTCGGTTCCATTGGCAAGCCGTACGGAATTTTCGGTGATTTCCTCGATCTGTCCCGATGCCAGCTTGATCTTGCCGTCGATGATGAGTTGCGAAGCGCCGATATCGATATAATAGCCGGAGCCGCGCCGCAGATATTTGAGGAACAGGCCCGAACCGTCCGAGCCGAAATCGAGCTGGAAGCCAACCTTTTCAAGCGCAGCATAAAAATCAGCATCAATCTCGCGGATCTTGTCATAGATCGGCTTCTGGAACTCATGCATGATGCGATAAGGCAGCGAGGCGAAAATCAAGTCGGCCTTGGCGGTGGTTACGCCGTTTTGCACCGCCTCTTCCGAGTAAAGCGCGCCGAGCCCATGCTTCATCAGGGGTTCCGAGCGCACAATATGTGTCGATGACCGCTGCACCATGGTGACATCCACACCCGCCTCGCAAAGGGCTGCGCAAATATCATGCGCCGAATTGTTCGACCCGATGACGACGACCTTCTTGCCCTTGTAACCGTCTGGCCCCGGGTGGCGGGATGAATGCTGCTGTTCGCCCTTGAAGCGTTCCTGGCCTTTGACGTTTGGAATATTCGCCTTGCCCGACATGCCGGTTGCGAAAACCAGCTGCTTTGGGCGCAGGATAATTTCCTCGCCGTCGCGGTCCACGACGACCGACCATTCCTTCTTGTCTTCGTTCCATTTCGCGGACTTGACCGTGGAACGCGTCCAGTAATTCAGCTCCATCACTTTGGTATAGAATTCCAGCCAGTCGCCAATCTTGTCCTTAGGCGCAAAAACCGGCCAGTTTTTCGGAAAGTCAATATAGGGTAGGTGGTCATACCAGACCGGATCGTGCAGGCAGAGCGACTTGTAGCGCTTGCGCCATGAATCGCCCGGCCGTTCGTTGCGTTCCACGATGATCGTCGGCACACCAAGCTGGCGCAGGCGCGCGCCGAGCGCAATGCCGCCCTGCCCGCCGCCGATCACCAGCACATAGGGCTGCTTTTCATAACCGAGCGTGCGGGCTTCCTCCTCGCGCTCTTCCTTCCAGGTCTTGGCGCCAAGGTCGTGGCCATGCTTCGCGCCCAGCGGTCGGGTGAAGCCTGTTTTTTCCTCATGACCCTTCAATTCCGACATGACGGTGAGAAGGGTCCATATCTTGCCACCCTTCAGCCGAATGAGACCGTAGCCGCGCGCAACCTCCGTCTCGAAGGATATCCAGCTTTCGGTGACGCCATCGGCTTCCGTCGCTGTTTCACCGGCGGCCACCAGCCATTTGGTCGGCTTCACCAGCTGCAATTGCGATTGCAGCATGTCATGCACCTGATCGTGCCCTTCCACTGTCTTAATGTTCCAGGTGAAGGCAACCAGATCGCGCCAATAACAATCATCGGCAAACATCGAAACCGCTTCGTCGATCCGCCCGCCTTCCAGCGCTGCGCCGAACTTGTCGAGAAGGGCCTGCACGCGCACTGTCGGTGTTTTCTCAAGCATTGCAATTTCCTCCCATGGATGTGGATAGCGGACTTCTCCCAAGGCCCGTCAGGGAAGGATATGCAAGCGGCGTGCCAGATGGCTTGCAATCGCCAATATATTGTTTTTGCTTTATTTTATTGGAAATAAAAATCGTAGCCGCAACCGATGCAACAGCTATCGTGCAACAGGTGTTGCACCTGTTGCAGCATTAATGTGTCGGCTTCAGGCGGCGGTGAATCGTAGAACGATTGACGCCTAGTTTTCGCGCCAGCGCGGAAATATTGTTGCCGCACTCGTCAAGCTGACGGCGCAAAACCTGCTGATCGGCGCGGCCATTTTCCGCTGCTGTCATGGCGTGAAAATGTTCAGGCAGGCAGTCGGTGGTAATTGTGGCGCCTGTTGCAACCGCCGCTGCAACACGCAACGTATTGTCCAGCTCGCGCAGATTTCCCGGCCAGCCATAGGCGGCAAGCGCCTTTCGCGCAGCGCGATCAATCTTGATCGTCTCGCCCTCTTCTTCGCCAATACGGCGCAAAAGATGATCGACCAGATTGTCGAAATCCTGTCTCTGTCGCAGCGACGGCAGGGTCAGCGTTGCGGCATTGAGCCGATAGAGCAGATCTTCGCGAAAACGGCCTTCGGCGGCAAGCGCAGCCAGATCGCGGTGCGACGCCGACAAAAGCCGGAACCTGACCGGCTTCGGTTTCAGCGCGCCTACCGGCTGGATTTCGTTTTCAGAAAGCACCCGCAGCAACCGGCTTTGAAGGGCGAGCGGCATGTCGCCAATCTCGTCCAGAAACAACGTGCCGCCATTAGCCGCCTCGATAAGCCCGGTCTTCCCCTTCTGCATCGCGCCGGTGAAAGCGCCGGGGACATAGCCAAACAATTCGGATTCGATCAGCTGTTCAGGTATGGCCGCACAATTGACCGCAACGAAAGGACCGGGCTTGGCGGTGCTGTCATGGATGGCTCGCGCCAGATATTCCTTGCCGCTGCCGGTTTCACCCTTGATGAGGATCGGCAGACGACGATCCGCCAGTTTGGCGGCACGGGCCTGTAGTGCCTCCATGGCCGGGTCGCCAAAGCTCAACTGGCGCAGCGCCGCAGGCAGCCGAACCGATGCGCTGCTGGTGGCAGGCGCGCGAAAACTGCTAACCGGCGCAATGGCGCTCGCAAAAAGCGCCAGACCATTGCGCGCCCGGAGCAGGCGCTCGCCATTGGGCCGTCCGCGCATCAGGGCGGGAAGCTGGTCGATATCGATATCGAAGACGCTGGAGATGGGTTTCCCGATGAAGTGCTTCGTCGAGACCGTGCTGAGATTCATGCCGCGCGCAACAGCGCCGAAACCACCATGCGTCATGCCGGTAATCACGCCGTTGCCATCAATCGTCATTGCGGCATCAGGATCAACGTCCAGAAAATCCGGCAATCGCGCCAGACGCAGAACCCAATCCTCGCGCGCCCGGGTCATCAGATTGGCAAGCTCGATCCGCCGCGCCGTCGAAGCGACCAGATGCAGCGCCAGCTGCTGGCTGGCCTTCGCGGTCGGCGAGCGCAATTGCGAAATATCGAGCACCGCCGACAGATCGCCGAACGTATCGAAAATGGGCGCTGCTGTGCAGGTCAGGCCGATATGGGAGGCGTCGAAATGGTCGTCCTGATGGATGATCACCGGCTTGCCGGAAACCATGCAGGCCCCGACGGCGCAGGTTCCCGCCCTGTCTTCCGACCATTCTGATCCGAGATAAAGTCCCGCCTTGCGCAGCTGGTTGTCGAAAGTGGGGTCGCCCATGAACTCGACGGTAACGCCACGCGCATCCGACAGCAGCAGAACATAGCTTTGATCGGCAACCTGTCTGAACAGCGCTTCGAGGCCGGTGCGCCCGATGCGGATAAGTTCTTCCGACTGCTCGCGATGTTCCCGCAGCAGTGTGTCGGGTACAATATAGGCTTCCTGCGTTTGAGCAGGATTCAACCGATAATCATTGAGGCAGCGCAGCCAGGATTGAATGACAGGGCGATCACGATCCGAGGCCCCGCCCATGGCGACGCGCTCAATCTCCTTGATGTGCGACAGTGTCGACACCATGACCATCCTCCTCCTCCTGAATGCTGGCACAAGACGGGAAGGCGTTCAAGCGAATAGAGCGTCAACCGATGGACGCCGCATTCGGTTCGATTCCGATCAGGTGGAAAGCAAGTAAGCGGGCAAGGTTCAGGCGGGGCCAAGCATGATGTTGGTCTCGCTTTTGCTGACGCCCTGAAGCGAGCGGATCGTCGAAATCACCTCGTTGAGTTCCGAAATCGTCGCCACTTCCAGCTCGGCAATCACATCCCACATGCCATTGGTGTTGAACAGACCGGTCAGCCCCGGCACGCGCTTGATCGCGCTGATTGTCGATTTGAGCGATGAGCCTGACATTTCGATCAGCATGAAAGCCCTGATCTGGTCCTTGCCGATATCGTCGCGCACACGGACCGTAAAGCCCTTGATGTCGCCATTGGCCACCATGCGGTCGAGCCGCTTCTGGGCCGTCGCACGCGCCACACCAAGAAGCTCGGCCAGCTGCGGCACCGATGCGCGGCCGTTGATGCGCAATTCCGTAATCAGTCTCTTGTCAAGCTCGTCCATACTCCCCTCTTTCTTTTTCGTAATCATCCCTGCCTATATCGGCAGTAATTTATAAAAATAATCACTTTATGTTCTTTTTTGTCAATCTGATTGCAGATATTCATTTTCGGCAAGGGGATTGCCCAGGTGGTTTCCAGACGTCGATCGCGATGGAAACACATGACCAATCCCGGCTTGGACCGGTCACAAGGTCACGAAAACAAGCGAATGCACATGGCGATTTCACGGTCCCGCTATCCGGGGCTTCAAATGGGGAACTGACCTACATGAATACCGCGAAATTTTTCTCCACGGCGCTTCTGGCGCTCGGTCTTACCTTTTCCATGAATGCGGCCAAGGCCGACGATCTGGAAAAGATCCAGAAGGCCGGCAAGATGTCCATTGCCCTGTCCGGCGTTTTCCCTCCTTTCAGCTTTGTGGATGAATCCAACAAGGTCGTCGGCTTCGACGTCGATGTCGGCTCTGAAATCGCACACCGTCTGAAGGTCGAGCCGGAAATCGTCACCACGGCATGGGACGGCATCATCGCCGGTCTGGTCACGGGGCGCTACGACACCATCGTCGGTTCGATGGGCATCACCGAAGAACGCAAGAAGGCCATTGCCTTTGTCGGCCCTTACTACCGTTCGGGTCTGGCGCTGTTCGTCCGCAAGGACGACGCTGCCACCTCGCTCAAGGAATTTGAAGGCAAGACCATCGGCGTGACGCTTGGCGAAACCTCTGAAAAGTGGGTCCGCGAACAGGGCAAATACGACGTTCGCACCTATAAGGGCCTGCCGGAAATGCTGCTCGACCTCGGCTCGGGCCGCATTGATGCGGTTGTCGCCGACGACGTGCCGGTTCTGGTCGCCATCACGAAAAGCAATGCGCCGATCAAGCAGGTCAAGGACGACCAGCTGCCGCGCTACGACATCGGCATTGCCGTGCGCAAGAACAATCCGGAACTTGCTGCCGCCATGCAGAAGGCTCTGGACGACATGATGGCCGACGGCACCTACAAGGCCATTTCCGAAAAGTGGATTGGTGCGGATATCCGCTAATCCCCCTCCCGAAGCGGGCTGCGTCATAGCAGCCCGCCGCCGACCCTTCCACGGGGAAGAAAGGTTGAAGGATGGATATCGCACTTATCGAGCGGATTTTTCCCTTCATTGTTCAGTCTGCCTGGGTCACCGTCCAGCTGACTATCGTATCGCTGCTGATCGGTCTGGTCGTCGCAGCCGTTCTGGTCATTGCCCGCTTTTCACGATTCAAGCCGTTCCGCTGGTTCGCCACAGGCTATGTCAGCATCATGCGCGGCACGCCGCTGCTGGTTCAGCTTTTCCTGGTCTTCTTCGGCGGCCCACAATTCGGTCTGGAATTCAGCCCGTTCATGGCCGGTGTGATCACCATGGGCTTCAACATCGGAGCCTATATGTCGGAAGGCATACGCGGTGCCATTCTGGCCGTGGACAAGGGCCAGAACGAAGCAGCCCGCAGCATCGGCTTTGGACGCTTCAACACGATGCGGCTTTTCATTCTGCCGCAGGCGGCACCCTTGATGATCCGTTCGCTCGGAGTCAACACGATCATCCTCACCAAGAGCACCGCGCTTGTCTCGACAATCGGGGTTGTTGAACTGACCTATACCGCACAGCGTTTCGTGACATCGACATACAAGCCCTTCGAAGTCTTCACCGTTGCCGGTATCGCCTACATCGTCATCATAGCCATCATTTCGATGATCGTTCGCGGCATTGAGACCTTCTTCAACGCTGACAGGAGGGCCGAAGCATGAGTCTCGATTTCACGGTCGTACCTTCCTATCTGGAGCTCCTCTTCATCGGTCTGCTCTGGACAGTGCTGATTACGGTTCTCGCAGGCGTCATCAGCGTGGTGCTGGGCGTTGTGATCGCTCTGGTGACGCTGCATGCGCCGAAGATCATAAGCCTGCCGGTGCGCGGCATCGTGTTCCTGTTCATGGGAACGCCGCTGCTGCTCCAGCTCTACCTTCTCTATTATGGCCTGTCGCAGATCGGCATCATGGTTCCGGCCTTCTGGACCGGCGTGTTCGGCCTTGGCATGCATTATGCCGCCTATAATGCCGATATTTTCCGCGCCTCGCTGCAAGCTGTGGACAATGGCCAGATGGAAGCGGCCCGGTCGCTTGGCTTCAGCCGGGGCATGGCGCTACGCTATTTCATCATTCCGCAGGCGATCCTGACCGCGCTGCCGCAGGTGGGCAATAACAGCATCATCCTGCTCAAGGATACCGCCGTGCTCTCGGTCCTCGGCATCACAGAACTGGTTTTGAATGCGCAGCGCGCCATCAGCGAAACCTATAGACCCTTCGAATTCTATTTCGTCGCCGCCGTGCTCTATTACGCCGTCAATCTTCTGATGGAATGGGCATTGAGCAAAGCGGCCAAGAAAGCGGATGCTATCCGATGAACACACAGACACCCATGATCGAATTGCGCCAGATCAGGAAATCCTATGGCGACCATGAAGTTCTCAAGGGCATCGACCTGACGGTTGCGCGGGGGAAGATCGTCTCCATCATCGGCCCCAGCGGGTCGGGAAAAAGCACGCTTCTACGCTCCATCAACATGCTGGAAGAAACCTCGGGCGGTGAAATCTGGCTCGATGGCAATCAGGTGAACAAGCCGCTCAAGGGCCACGCCTTCGAAAAACACATCAACCATATCCGTCAGGAAATGGGCATGGTTTTCCAGCAATTTAACCTGTTCCCGCATCTTACGGTTCTGCAAAACATCATGATCGGGCCAATGCGGCTCAAGCATTTGCCGCGCGCCGAAGCGCTTGACCGCGCCAACGCTCTGCTGGCCAAGGTCGGGCTGGTGGACAAGGGCAATGCCTATCCGGCCCGCCTGTCGGGCGGCCAGAAGCAGCGTGTGGCGATTGCACGCGCACTCGCCATGCAGCCCAAGGTCATGCTGTTCGACGAGGCCACATCGGCACTCGACCCAGAGCTGGTGGAAGAGGTCAATCAGGTGATGAAGCAGCTCGCCAGCGAGCACATGACGATGCTGATCGTGACCCACGAAATGCGCTTCGCCGCTGAAGTATCCGACCATGTGATGTTCATGGATGGCGGCGTGGTGGTCGAGCAGGGTCCGCCGGACCAGATGTTGTCCAATCCGAAAGAGGAACGGACCCGCGCTTTCCTGCGAAAGCATCTTTCGCACTAGAGCGCGTTTCGATCTGATTGGTTCAGATCGGCGCTCTAATTCTTTGTTTTAACGCGCATCTTTCCCGAAAACCGTTTCACACTTTTCGGGATGTGCTCTGAATACGGAGACTACTCAATGACTGCGAATGTTTCAAACGGCCTGCAAGGCGCCGTAACGATGGCGCACAACCATATCGATGCGCAGCATGTCGAAGAGCTGGCTCTTCGCATGGTCAGCTGGCGCAGCGAAACGGGTACGCCCGGCGAGGCGGAATTTTCTGGCCGCTTTGTCGAATTGCTCAAGGAAATTCCCTATTTCCAGCAGAACCCGGCAAATATCCGCACGGTTGCCAGCCATGGCGATCCGCTGACCCACAATGTGGTGGCACTCGTTCGTGGCAAGGGTCGCGAGACGGTGGCGCTTGCCGGTCATTTCGACACGGTTGCGACCGATAATTATCACGAGTTGAAGTCGCTCTCCTGCGACAGCGTCAATCTGAAAGATGCGCTGATCAAGGACCTCGGCAAGCGCTCACGCTCGCAGCAGGAAGAGCGCGCGCTGGAAGACCTCCTGAGCGGCGACTTCCTCCCCGGTCGTGGTCTGCTGGATATGAAGAGCGGTATTGCCGCCGGTATTGCCTGCCTTGAGCGCTTTGCGGCAGACCCCGACCGCAGCGGCAATATGATCCTGATCGTCACACCGGACGAAGAGCGCGAGAGCCGCGGCATGCGGTCGATGCGCAATGCGCTACCGGAGATTGCGCGGGACTTCGACCTCGATATTTCGTCGGCTATCAATCTCGATGTAACCTCCGATCAGGGTGATGGCAGCGAAGGCCGCGCCGTCTATGCTGGAACCATCGGCAAGCTCCTGCCTTTTGCGCTCGTCATCGGTTGCAGCTCCCATGCCAGCTACCCCTATGAGGGTGTCAGCGCGCAGGCCATGGCGGCAGGCATTCTCACCCGCTTTGAAGGCAATGCCGATCTTGCCGACCGCGACGACAACGATATTTCCCCGCCGCCCATCTGTCTTGAGGCAAAGGATTTGCGCGACGGCTATGAAGTCACGACGCCGGAACGTTTCTGGATCGCGCTCAACTGGCTCTATCACGGCATGACCGCTGAAGAGCTGTTCAAACGCTTTCAGGATGAAGTGCGCACGGGAGCCGTCGATGCGGTCGCACGCTTCGCAGCACAGGCCGAAGCCTATGGCAAGCTGGTCGGCAAGCGTGCCGGGGCGACCCCGCCTGAACCGAAGCTTTTGACCTTCACAGAGCTGCGCGCCATGGCGGCTGAGATTGCAGGCGACGACTTTGAACGTCTCTATGACGAACAGGAACAGCGCCTTTCCGGCATCGATAACCCGCTTTCCGTCAGCCGCCAGCTGACCGAATGGCTGGTGGGCGTTGCCCATCTCGCCGGACCGGCGATTGTCGTCGGCTTTGCCGGGCTGCACTATCCGGCGAGCCATCTTGACGACACCAAAACCAATGACCGCCTTTTCAGAGAGGCCATTGACGAAACGATCAAGGTCTTTGCGGCCTTCCCCGATCAGAGCCTTGTCTGGAAGCCGCATTTCCAGGGCATTTCCGATATGAGTTTTCTCGGTCAGGCAACGCTTGGACAGGATATCGTGTCGCAGAACACGCCGGTGTCGCGCCTCGTCGATCACCCAGCCGCCAACGCACTGCGTTTCCCGGTGGTCAATATCGGCCCATGGGGCCGCGAGTTCCACCAGAAGCTGGAGCGCGTCCACGCGCCCTACGCCTTCGAGGTTCTGCCGCAGATCGTTTCGATGATCGCCGAAAAATTCCTCGCGGCAAAGACTGGAAACAGCGCCCGCTGAATAAAGGTTCACTCCCATGACCAATGAAAAGCTGAATATCGTTCCCTTTGTCAGCGTCGATCACATGATGAAGCTGGTTCTGACGGTGGGTGTCGAAACCTTCCTCAAGGAACTGGCCGTGGTGATCGAAGAAGATTTTCGCCGCTGGGAACAGTTCGACAAGACGCCGCGCGTCGCCTCCCATTCCAAGGAAGGCGTCATCGAGCTGATGCCGACCAGCGACGGCACGCTTTATGGCTTCAAATATGTAAACGGCCATCCGAAGAACACTCGCGCGGGCCGTCAGACCGTGACGGCCTTTGGTGTCCTTTCCGATGTGGACAGCGGCTATCCGCTGCTTCTGACCGAGATGACCATTCTGACCGCCTTGCGCACCGCCGCCACCTCGGCAGTGGCCGCCAAGCATCTCGCCCGACCGGATTCCAAAACGCTGACGATCATCGGCAACGGCGCGCAGAGCGAATTTCAGGCGCTGGCCTTCAAGGCGCTGCTCGGCATCGACAATCTTCGCCTGTTCGACATCGACCGCTCGGCGAGCGAGCGTTGCGCCGCCAATCTGGCCGACAAGGGCTTTTCGGTCACGATCTGCGCATCGTCGCAGGAGGCCGTCGAAGGTGCGGATATCATCACCACCGTCACCGCCGACAAGCAATATGCCACCATTTTGAGCGACAACATGGTCGGCCCCGGCGTGCATATCAATGCGGTCGGCGGTGATTGCCCCGGCAAGACCGAGCTGAACAAGGAAATTCTCCTGCGCTCGGATATTTTTGTCGAGTATCCGCCGCAGACCCGCATCGAAGGCGAAATCCAGCAATTGCCGGAGGATTATCCGGTCAAGGAATTGTGGGAAGTCATCGCCGGTAAGGCTCAGGGCAGAACATCGGATCGGGCGATCACGCTGTTCGACAGCGTCGGCTTTGCAACCGAAGATTTTTCGGCTCTGCGCTATGTCTTCAGCAAGCTGGAAGAAACCGGTCTCTACGCTGAACTGGACATGCTTGCAGACCCCGATGAGCCGCGCGACCTTTACGGTATGCTGCTCAGATGCGAGCAGGCATTGGAAGCCGCATAAGACTTTGCCGGGATAGTTCGGCCCAACACGTGCTGTTGGGCCTGTTGTTGACGCTGCAATGTGATATCACCATCGGCATGTAACAGTGCCGGTATAGTTGGATATCCATGATCGTCTGAACGATGCAGCAATTGGCCAGAAAAATATCTGCGGAAATAGGCTGGGGTATTCCAAGCTCGATCATCCTGCATTTGTTGCTGGCCTTTGTTCTGCTCGTCCGCCTGCCGCAATTGCCGACAACGCCGGAACAAAGCGTCAAGGTAGAACTTGTTCCACCGCCCCCACCCGCCGAAGAAACGCCGAAACAGGACCAGAGCCAGCCAGTCCCGGCTGAGCAGCAGGCACAGGCCCAGAAGCTTGCCTTTGAATCCGCTTCCAGCGACCCGAAAGACGATACGCCGGAGCAATCAGACGTTCCGCCCGCAGCAGTCGAGACGAAGGAAGAGCAGCAGCCGGAAGAGGCGCAGCCCGATGCCCAGTCCGCAACTGCGCAGGACGCATACTTGGCCGCAGCCCCGGCTGTTGAGAACCCGCCTGTTCCCCAGCCAAAACCCAACCAGCAAAAGCCAGCCGCCAAGGCCGCATCGGAAGAGCCGGGGAAAAACTTCAAACAGGCGCGCAGACTTTATTCAAAGGACGCCCTGTCCGACCCGCGTGTGAAACAGGCGCTCGGCAAGCTGTCGCCGACCGATCGTGTCATCCAGATTTGCAGTATCGAAGCGCTGGAACAAATCCGCCATCAGCAACCGGGCGCTTTCCCCGACATGCTGGCGCGTGCTGGCGGTTCGGTTTCAAGCACCGGCCTGACGGTCAGCAACGGTGCGTTTCGCAGCCGCGCCCAATGGTATGGCGTGGACTTCAAATGCCAGGTCAATGCCGAGGCCATGTCGATCCAGTCGTTCAGCTATGCCATCGGCCATGCCATCCCTGAAAGCGAATGGGGCGAACGGCAACTGCCGAGAGACTAGAGCCGTTCCAGCATAAGTGCGTAGCGGCTGGAAATGCCCTAATAGACTTCCGGAACATACATTTCAGACGGGGTTTGGTGACGCACATAATCGTCATGACGCACGCGTTCGGGCAATTGAATGGCTGACTTCGGCACATCCTCGTAGGGTATCTGGGACAGGAGATGCGCGATGCAGTTGAGGCGCGCCTTCTTCTTGTCGACGGCCTCGACGACCCACCATGGTGCTTCCGCAATATGGGTGCGATGCAGCATTTCTTCCTTGGCCTTGGTGTAATCTTCCCAATGCACGCGGCTTTCGAGGTCCATCGGCGAAAGCTTCCACTGCTTCAGCGGATCGTGGATACGCATGTTGAAGCGGAATTCCTGCTCCTCGTCGGTGATCGAGAACCAGTATTTGATGAGAATGATCCCGGAGTGCACCAGCATGCGTTCAAACTCGGGAACGGAGCGGAAAAACTCTTCCAGTTCGTCCTTGGTGCAAAAGCCCATCACGCGCTCGACACCGGCGCGATTATACCAGGAGCGGTCAAACAAAACCATTTCACCAGCGGTCGGCAAATGCGGCACGTAGCGCTGGAAATACCACTGATTGCGCTCGCGTTCGGTCGGTGCGGGGAGCGCGACGACACGGCAGACGCGTGGATTGAGGCGCTGGGTCACGCGCTTGATCGCGCCGCCCTTGCCTGCCGAATCGCGGCCTTCGAACAGCACCACGACCTTGAGCTTCTTGTGCTGTACCCAGTCCTGAAGCTTCACCAGCTCATGCTGGAGACGAAACAATTCGCGGAAGTAAACGCGGCGTTCAAGCGTCTGCTCGGCGGGGCCGGACATGCCTTCGGCGACCAACGCGTCAAGGCGCTCTTCCTCGATCTGCATTTCCAGCTCTTCATCAAAACTATCGGCGATTTCCGCCTTGATACGGTCCAGATGGCTGTTCTCGAACATGTTCACACCATAAGCTGAAGATTATCCCCCGGAGCAGCGACTCCGCATAATTACACGGAATACTAGAAGTCCCTCATGACGGTTTCGTGACGTAATCTGGTCGGCAAGTGTTAACAAAAGCAATCGCGAGCGGTGTTGCGGGCTTTGCAATTTTTGCGGGCAAGATGGATAGAAATATTTTGACGCCTACGTAAAAAAATAAGCTTTCGTTGAAACCCGTTTGATAGCATTCTCCCGCAGATGCGAACCAGCGGGATCGTTCAATGATTGCAAAACCTTCCTACCGTTTCCTCCGCTCTGGACGAAGCGTCATATTCGGAACCAAGGCTGCTTTTGCATTCTGCATGTCGGCAATGACCTTTCTCGTTCCAGCCCATGCCGATTCGCGCAATGTGGTTCCGGTTGCGGTGATGAAGGTCGCGGCAAGCGATTATCAGCCCAAATTGACGCTTTCCGGCGCGATCGAAGCCCGTTCGCTGGTCAACACCTCTTTCCGGCTTAGCGGGCAGGTTGTGGAGCGCAAGACCGAGATCGGCCAGCATGTTGATCAGGGAGAGCTGATCGCCCGTATTGACGACGCCGAACAACAGGCAAATTTGCATGTCGCATTGGCCTCGAAGGATGCAGCGGAAGCACAGCTCGTGCAGGCGGATGCCAATTTCAAACGCCAGAAGGCGCTGCTCGCTCAAGGCTTCACGACCCGCAGCACCTATGATCAGGCGAACCAGACCCTGCAAACCGCGCAAAGTGCGCTTTCGAGCGCCGAAAGCCAGCTGAGCGACGCGCGCGATCAGCTGTCCTATACCGAGCTGCGCGCGCCGGTTTCCGGTGTTGTGACAGCGCGCAACATCGAGGCGGGTCAGGTGATACAAGCCGCCCAGACGGCATTTTCCATTGCCGAAGACGGACCCCGCGATGCTGTCTTCGACGTACAGGAAACGCTGGTCAATCATGCCAAGGACGGCATGGGCGTGACGATCTCGCTGCTGTCGGACGCCACAGTGGTTGCCGAAGGACAAATTCGTGAAATCTCCCCCGTCGTCGACGCCCAGACCGGGACGGTCCGGGTCAAGGTCGGCATCGCCAAAACCCCGTCGCAAATGGCGCTGGGCGCAACCGTTACCGGAACAGTGCATATGGACAGCCGCCAGGTGATCGTTTTGCCATGGAGCGCCATGACCTCCGATGCCGGACGCGCCGCCGTGTGGCGTGTGGATGGCGACACCCATGTTGCAACGCTGGTGCCAATCACCGTGCTTTCCTATGAGAAGGAACGGGTGATCGTTGATAGCGGCCTCAATGTCGGTGAACTGATCGTCACGAAAGGCGCACAGATGCTGCGGTCGGGCGAGCCGACCGAAATCATGCAGACGCAGGAAGGGGCGGTTGCGCAATGACGCGAGATATCCGAAAGCCCGTTGCCCTCCCCCTGATGCACGTCGCGGTGCTGATGACGACGCTTGTTCTCGCAGCCTGCGGCAAGAGCGATGAAGGCGACGCCAAGGCCGAACCCATACGCCCGGTTCTCTACATGGTTGTTGAACCACGACCCGCCACGCAGGCCGGGTTTGCCGGTACGATTGAGCCGCGCTACTCGACCGACCTCGCCTTCCGCGTACTCGGGCGCATCATCAGCCGTCCGGTACAGGTGGGCGATCTGGTGCAGAAGGGCGAGACCGTCGCAACGCTCGACCCAGCGACGCTCGATCTGGCGATCCAGTCGGCCAAGGCCGATCTCGCAAGCGCTGAGGCGCAATTTGCCAATGCTTCTGCCAGCGAGGAAAGGCAGCGCATTTTGCTGCAAGGCAACAATGTATCCCAGGCTGATTACGACGCCGCCAGACAGGCGCGCGATAGTGCCGACGCCAATCTGGAAAAGGCCCGCGCCGGGCTGAAAAAGGCGCAGGACCAGCGTAGTTACGCCGTGCTGCGCCCCGACTATAACGGTGTCATCTCGGCAACCAATGCCGAGGTTGGACAGGTGGTCGCCGCCGGTCAGGCCGTGATGACGGTGGCGCGCCCCGACATTCGTGAAGCGGTGGTCGATATTCCAGACAGCATGACCCAGTATTTTGCACCGGGCGCGGCCTTCAATGTGCAGCTTCAGGCTGATCCGTCGGTGACGGGAACCGGCACTGTGCGGGAAGTTGCGCCGCAGGCGGATGCGCAGACACGCAGCCGCCGGGTGAGGATTGCCCTCGACAATCCGCCCGAAGGCTTCCGTCTGGGCGCGACCATTCGGGCGGCGCTGGCCACGCCGGAGAAAAATCTGGTGCGGCTGCCGATCCAGGCGCTGCGCGAAGAAAACGGCAAGACAAGCATCTGGATTATCGACCCCGACAAGCAGACCGTCTCGCTGCACGATGTTGAGGTCATCGCGCGACAGGGCGGCAATTTCGTCGCCGGTGGCGTCGATGTCGGCAGCTATGTGGCGATTGCCGGCGTACATGAGTTGAAAGAAGGACAGAAAGTCCGTCTGGACCAGAAAGGAACTGGCCTGTGAAAAAGGGATTCAATCTGTCCGACTGGGCTTTGAACCACAGATCGCTGGTCTGGTATTTCATGCTCGTGTTCCTGGTCGCGGGCTTCGTATCCTATCTCGATCTCGGTCGCGAAGAAGATCCGGAATTCACCGTCAAGACGATGGTGGTGCAGGCCAACTGGCCGGGCGCGTCCGTTGAAGAAACGCTCAATCAGGTGACCGACCGCATCGAGAAGAAGCTCGAGGAACTTGATACGCTCGATTACACGCGCAGCGTCACCACTGCGGGCCAGTCGGTCGTCTTCGTCTTCCTCAAGGACACGGTGCGTAAACGACAGGTCACCGACGCCTGGAACGAAGTCCGCCATATGCTGGACGACATCAAGCCGGACCTGCCGAGCGGCGTTTACGGGCCTTATTACAACGATAAGTTCGGCGATGTTTTCGGCAATATCTTCGCCTTCACCGCCGACGGCCTGTCGATGCGGCAGTTGCGGGACTATGCCGAAGACGTACGCGCAAAGATTTTGACGCTGCCCAATGCCGGTAAGGTCGAGCTGATCGGCGCGCAGGACGAGGCGATCTATCTCGAATTTTCGACGCGGCAAGTAGCAGCACTTGGTCTCGACCAGCAGGCCGTGCTTCAGGCCTTGCAGGACCAGAACGCGATCACGCCATCCGGCGTCGTTCAGGCGGGGCCGGAACGCATCAGCGTTCGCGTCAGCGGCCAGTTCAATTCCGAAGCCGATCTGCGCGCCGTCAATCTGCGCGTCAATGACCGGTTCTTCCGCCTGTCCGATGTCGCGACCATCACGCGCGGCTATATCGATCCGCCAACATCCATCTTCCGCGTCAATGGCGCCGATTCCATCGGGCTTGGCATCGGTATGAAGCCGAACGGCAATCTGCTCGAATTTGGCGCTGCGCTCGACAAGATGATGCAGCAGGTGACGGCGGAACTCCCCGTCGGTGTCAAGGTGATGAAGGTCGCCGACCAGCCGCATGTCGTGAAGGAAGCCGTGTCCGGCTTTACAAGCGCGCTGTTTGAAGCTGTGGTCATCGTGCTTGCGGTCAGCTTTGTGAGCCTTGGCCTGCGCGCCGGTTTCGTGGTGTCGCTCTCGATCCCGCTTGTGCTTGCCATCACCTTCCTGTCGATGTCGCTTCTCGATATTTCGCTGCAACGCGTGTCGCTCGGCGCACTCATCATCGCGCTCGGCCTTCTGGTGGACGATGCCATGATTGCGGTCGAAATGATGGTGGCGCGGCTGGAGTTCGGCGATCCGATCAACAAGGCCGCCACTTACGTCTATTCGCATACGGCTTTTCCGATGCTGACGGGCACGCTTGTGACCATTGCAGGCTTTATTCCCATCGGCCTCAATTCCAGCCAGGCGGGTGAATATACCTTCACGCTCTTCGTGGTGATCGCGGTCTCGCTGGTGGTTTCATGGATTGTCGCGGTGCTGTTTGCACCGCTGCTCGGCGTCACCTTCCTGCCCAAGAAAATGAAGCCCCATGCGGAAAAGCGCAGCCGCTTCTTTGAGGCCTTTTCCAAGGCGCTGTTGCTGGCGATGCGCTATCGCTGGGTGACCATCATCACCACGATCCTTCTGTTCGCCGTGTCCGTTTTCGGGATGCGCTTCATCGAACAGCAGTTCTTCCCGCAATCGGATCGTCCCGAACTGGTTCTCGACTGGACCTTGCCGCAGAACAGCTCCATCGCCGAAACGCGCGCGCAGATGGAGCGTTTCGAAGAAACAATGCTGAAAGGCAATCCCGATATCGAGCATTGGAGCACCTATGTCGGGCAAAGTGCGATCCGCTTCATTCTTTCCTTCGACGTGCAGCCGAACAATCCCTATTTCGGCCAGATGGTGATCGTCGCCAAGGACGTCGAAGCACGTGACCGCTTGAAGGCCAAGTTCGATGAGGTCTTCCGCAAGGATTATGTCGGCACCGACGTCTATGTGAAATTCCTGGAGCTTGGACCGCCGGTCGGCCGCCCTGTGCAATACCGCATTTCCGGCCCCGATATTCAGAAACTGCGCGGTCTGGCGCAGGATTTTGCTGGTATTCTCAGTGCCGACCAACGGCTGGGCGTGGTCAATTACAACTGGAACGAACCCGGTCGCGTGATCCGTGTCGATGTCATGCAGGACAAGGCCCGCAAGCTTGGCATTTCGTCCAAGGATATTGCCACGACGCTGAATGGCGTCGTCGGCGGCATTACCATCACGCAGGTGCGGGATTCGATCTATCTGATCGATGTCGTCGTGCGCGCGCAAAAGCATGAGCGCGATTCCATCGACACCTTGCAGAGCCTGCAAATTGCGACCGGCAACGGCACCTCGGTGCCGCTCGCGTCCATCGCCAATTTCCGTTACGAGCTTGAGCAGCCCGTCATCTACAGGCGGTCGCGCATCCCGACGATCACGGTGGCGGCAGGCATCATCGACAAGACGATGCCGGATACGATCGTGAAAGACCTCGGCCCCGCGATCAAGGCTTTCGCCGACAAGCTACCGGCTGGCTATTATATCCAGACGGCTGGTACGGTTGAGGAAAGCGGCAAGAGCCAGGGACCGATTGCCGCCGTCGTTCCGCTGATGCTGTTCGTGATGGCGACCGTGCTGATGCTGCAATTGCAGAGTTTTCAGCGCCTGTTCCTCGTCGTTGCGGTTGCGCCGCTTGGATTGATCGGTGTGGTTGCCGCACTTTTACCAAGCGGCAAGCCGCTTGGTTTCGTCGCCATTCTGGGCGTGCTGGCGCTGATCGGCATCCTGATCCGAAACTCGGTCATCCTGATCGTGCAGATCGAGGAACATATCACCGAAGGCATGAAACCATGGGATGCGGTGATGATCGCCAGCCAGCATCGTATGCGCCCGATTGCACTGACGGCGGCGGCGGCAAGCCTTGCGCTTATCCCCATCGCGCGTGAAGTGTTCTGGGGGCCGATGGCCTATGCGATGATGGGCGGCATCATTGCAGGCACGGCGATCACGCTCCTGTTCCTGCCAGCGCTTTATGTGGCCTGGTTCCGCATCAAGGAGCCGGACTCAGAAGAAACGCCCGCGCCACAACATTGATATTGCAACGAAATCACTCTGGAGCGGGCTTCCGCTCCAGACTGCAACCACGCCTCACAAAATTTTTATACGCCGCCCTTGAACGGGACAAAAACATACACATTTGAAGAAGGCAGCGCCGGGCCCCTCTGGTCATGGTATTCCGCTATGGCGATGTCGGGGCTGCTCCACTTGTTCAAATGGAGATGGTCCGGCGATGGATTCGCTTATTTTAGCCCTTTCGGGCGATTTTCTCGGCACACCTGTCTATTTCTGGGCGGCATTCATCACAATCGTCGTGGGTTTGCTGGTTTTCGATCTCGGCATTCTGCATCGTGACGAACATGAAATCGGCGCCCAGGAGAGCCTGCTTCTTTATGGCTTCTATGTCCTGATCGCTCTGGCTTTCGGCGGCTGGGTCTGGTGGGAACGCGGCGCACAGGCGGGTCTGGAATTCTATACCGGCTATCTGATCGAGCAGAGCCTCGCGATGGACAATATGTTCGTCATCGCAACGATCTTCGGCTTTCTCGCCATCCCCCGCCTTTACCAGCACCGCGTGCTTTTCTGGGGTATTCTAGGCGTCATCGCCTTCCGCGCAGTTCTGATCGGACTGGGCGCGGCGCTGGTGCATGAGTTCAACTGGATCCTGTTCCTGTTCGGCGCTTTCCTCGTCTTCACCGGCTTCAAGATGTTCCGCCATCAGGATGAGACGCCCGATATCGAGCAGAACGCGGTTTTCAAGTTCCTGCGCAAGCGCTTCAACATCACCAGCGAAGTGCATGGACGCCATTTCACCATTAAGAAGCCACACCCGAAAACCGGCAAGCTCGTCACCTGGCTGACGCCGCTCGCGGTCGCTCTGATCATGGTTGAAACCGTCGACCTGATCTTTGCTGTCGACTCCGTCCCCGCCGTGTTTGCCGTCACGCAGGATACGTTTATCGTCTACACCTCCAACATCTTCGCCGTGCTTGGCCTGCGTGCGCTCTATTTCGCACTCGCCGCCGCCATGAACCGCTTCCGTTATCTTCAGATATCGCTGGCGATCATTCTGGTGCTGATCGGTATCAAGATTTTCCTGGTGCCGCTGGGTGTGCATATCAACACGCTGCTGTCGCTGGTGGTTACACTCGGCATTCTTGCAAGCGGTGTCCTCTACTCGCTTTACAAGACCCGCAACGAGCCGGATATGAGCGTCGAAGAGCTGGTCGCGCAACAGCATAAGGAAGGCTGATCGCAAGCTCCCTTTCCTCAAGACAAAGCTCCCGGACTTCTTCAAGTCCGGGGGTTTTCATTTCGGGCAGAGGATCAGGCTGCGAGATAGTTTTTCAGGAAGGCGCGCGTCCGATCCTGCTGCGGGTTGCGCAGCACGTCTGCGGGTGCACCTTCTTCAACCACAACGCCGCCATCCATGAAGACGATCCTGTCGGCAACCTCACCGGCAAAGCGCATTTCATGCGTCACGATCAGCATCGTCATGTGTTCAGCGGCAAGCTGCTTCATGACGGCATTCACTTCATCGACCAGTTCCGGATCGAGCGCCGAGGTCGCCTCGTCGAAAAGCATCACTTTCGGCTGCATGGCTAAGGCGCGTGCAATGGCGACGCGCTGTTTCTGGCCACCGGACAGGCGCGACGGGTAGACGTCCACCTTGCTGGCGAGCCCCACCTTGTTGAGCAGTTCCAACGCCAGTTCGCGGGCCGCCGATTTGGACATGCCCTTCAGCTTTGTCGGTCCCAGGGTGATGTTTTCCAGCACCGTCAAATGCGGAAACAGATTGAAGTGCTGAAACACCATGCCCATCTGCTGACGCACGGAATTGATGTGCTTTTCAAAAGCCTGCCCGTTGAGCGGCTGGTTGACCTGCACCCCGTCGAGCCAGACCTCGCCGCCATTCAGCGTCTCCAGATGATTGATGGAGCGCAGCAACGTGCTCTTGCCTGAACCGCTCGGGCCGATGATCGCAATGATCTGGCCGCGCGATACCGAAAGATTTATCCCTTTCAGAACCTCCAGCGCGCCATAGGCTTTGCGGGCGCCCTTCACTTCAACCATAGGCTTCAAGGCGCTCATCGCGTAACCTCCACTTTTCTTTCGATATGCCGCAGTCCCGCTTCCATGACGAGATTGACCACGTAATAAAGTGCGGCGGCAGTTAGATAGAACTCAAACGGGCTATAGGTTTCACTGATGGCGATCTGCGCGCTGTGAACCAGTTCGGCGATGCCGATGATCGACACCAGCGACGTGTCTTTCAACAGCACGATCATATTGTTGCCAATGGGCGGGATGGTGTTGCGGATGGCCTGCGGAATGATCACATAGCGCAGCGTCTGCCCCTGGCTAAGCCCGATGGACCGCGCACCTTCGGTTTGACCGGGATCGACCGAGACGATGCCTGCGCGGAACACATCCGCATTATAGACCGCAAAATGCAGGCTCAAACCGAGAATGCCCGCAAACAGGGCCGGAATGTCGATCCCGATCTGCACCAGACCGTAATAAATGAGATAGAGCTGCAAAAGCAGCGGCGTCCCCATGAAGAGCCACATGAAGAAGCGCACCGGATAGGCGAACAGGGCTGGCGCATAAAGCACGACCAGCGCAAAGGCGATGCCGAGGATAAAGCTCAGCGCGCTGGACGCGACCGCGAGAACGAAAGTCCACCACAGTCCCGTCAGAAGCAGATCGGTATAGGGAGCGACGATACTAAAATCGAGAGCTGGCATTGCGTCCTCCCTCAGCGTGCAGCGAAGCGCTTGTCGAGCAGATCGACAATGGACGCCACTACATAGACAATGATCATGTAGATGACCGCAGCAACCGCGAAAATCTCGAACGGTTTGTAGGTTGAGCTGATGAAACGTTGCGCCGTATAGGTGAGTTCAACCACCGAAATCGTCGACACCAGCGCCGACCCCTTGACCAGAGCAACGGCATTCACGCCGAGCGGGCGGATCATCAGGCGCGCGGCCTGCGGCAGAATGATGAGGCGCAGCGTCTGGCCGCGGCCAAAGCCGATTGAGCGGGCGGCTTCGTCCTGTCCCCGGTCAACGCTTGCAATCGCGCCGCGAATGGACTCGGCCATGTAAGCACCAATATTGAGCCCCAGACCAATGACGCCCGCCGCATAAGGCTCCAGTTCCAGACCGATCTGCGGGCCGCCGAAATAAAGCACGAACAGCTGCACGAGACAGGGCGTTCCACGGAAGATACTGACATAGGCGCCAGACAGAAAACGCAGAACAAAGCTGTTTGAAAGACGCCCGACAACCAGAATGCCCGCAATGACGAATCCCAACACAAGCGCGAGCACGGAAATCTGCACAGTTACCCATGCCGCCTCCAGAAAAAACGGGAGGACGTGCCGCATTAACGCAAGATCCATAGAAATACTCCGGAAGATCGCAATATACCGGCCCGGACAAACCGGGCCGGATTAAAAGCCAGCTTAGCGAATGTCGCTGCCGATCCACTGCATCGAGATCTTCTCGTAGCCGCCATCGGCGAGCATGTCGTCGAGCGCCTTCTGCATGGCTGCCTTGAGTTCCGGATTGTTCTTGCGAATGGCAATGCCGAGCGCCTCGCGACCGCCTTCAATATCCGGCGTGTCGAGGATGCGAACCTTCTGGCCGGTTTCCTTGACGGCGATCTTCACCGGAATGCTGTCCATGACAAGCGCATCGATGCGGCCTGCATCGAGATCGATCAGCATTTCGGGCAAGCCTTTATAGGTGCGCACATTGAGGTCGCCTTGCGCCTTGGCCCATTTCTCATGGGCGTCACCCATGGTCACGCCAACGGTCTTGCCATTGAGGTCTTCAAGCTTCTGGATGGGGGCGTCTTCCTTGACCACAACGGTGCGGCCCGCATGGTAATAGGGTCCCACAAAGTCGACAGCTTTTTCACGCTCCGGAGTGATGGTCATGGAGGCAACAACAGCGTCATATTTCTTCGCCAGAAGACCGGCGATGATACCGTCAAACGGCGTGGTCACGAGCTTGACCTTCACGCCCAGACGATTGGCGATTTCCGTTCCAATCGAAGCATCGAAGCCAACCACCTGGTTATCGGCATTGGTGAAGCTGAAGGGCGGATAGGCACCGCTCATCGCGACGCGTAACTCACCGCTTTCCTTCAGCTTTTCCAGCTCATCAGCCTGGGCTGGCATTGCTGAAAATGTGGCGGCGAGTGCTACGGCCGCAGCCGCAAACATGGTCTTGAACTTGCTATTCATGGCCTTCTGGTTTCCTCTGGATTGGTCTTATTGTTAGGCTTATGGTTTGCCATCAACCCTCATCGACAGAGCTTCGCACAGGCCTTGTTTTCAAGCATCCTGCAATATGACTGCCAGCCCGCCACATTGCCGGAATTGACCGGCATATTGTCGGCGGTCAAAGTGCGAATTTAAAAGAAAAGGCCGCACTCCCACCCGGCGAACCGGATCGGAATGCGGCCATGAAAGTCGGCCCTGATGTTGGGGCTTTACTTCAACGCAGCCTCGAAACTGTCGGCCAGAATGCTGAGCAGATGATCGGCATTGGCGCGGCTGAACACCATGGACGGGCGCATCTTCAACACGTTGTCATGCGGGCCTTCTGTCCCCATCAGGATGCCCCGTTCGCGGGCGCCGTCATTGATCTTGCGGGCCAGCGCCGTGGCCGGAGCCTTGGTCTTGCGATCCGTCACAAGCTCGATACCGAGGAACAGTCCCTGACCGCGAACATCGCCGATGATATCGAAGCGCTCTTGCATCTTGCGGAAACCCTCGATGAGATAATTGCCGACATTCAGCGCATTCTCGCGCAGCCTGTCACGCTCAATCACGTCGATGACTGCAAGACCAGCGGCACAAGACACCGGATTGCCGCCGAAGGTGTTGAAATATTCCATGCCGTTATTGAAGCTGTCTGCAACTTCGCGCGTGGTCACCACAGCCGACATCGGATGGCCATTGCCAATCGGCTTGCCCATGGTGACGATATCCGGCACCACATCCTGCATTTCAAACGCCCACCAATGGCTGCCGACGCGACCGAAACCGACCTGCACTTCGTCGGCAACGCAAAGTCCGCCTTCCGCCCGAACCATGGCATAGACTTCTCTGAGATAGCCTTCCGGCAGGAACACCTGACCGGCGACGCTCGGAATGGATTCCGCAAAGAAGAAAGCCGGCGCACGACCCTGCTTGCGCATAGTGTCGATTTGTTCGGCGACGCTTTCGGCAAAGCGCTTGCCATGTTCCTCCAGCGGCCAGTCTTCCGGCGCGTGATAGCTGTCGGGAATGACCGCCTCATAGACGTGATCCGGTCGTCCCTTGCCGCCTTTCCGCTTGTACTTGTAGGGGCTGAGATCAATCAGTTCCTGCGTGGTGCCGTGATAGGCCCAGTCGAGAACGATGGCTTCCTTGCGCCCCGTATGATTGCGCGCCATGCGCAGCATCAGGCTGTTTGCTTCGCTGCCCGAGCAGGCAAAGGACGCGACCGTCAGCCCTTCCGGCAAGGTCGCCGTCAGCCGTTCGGCATAAGCGACGATATTGTCATGCAGATAGCGCGTATTGGTATTGAGCAGCGCCGCCTGACGGGCGATGGCTTCCACGACTTCCGGATGAGCATGGCCCAGATGGCAGACATTGTTGAAGCAATCGAGATAGGCGCGACCGTAATTGTCGATCAGCCACACACCGTCGCCGCGCACGAACTTGATCGGCTCCGAATAGGAAATCGACAGGTTCGGCAGCAGGATTTCCTTGCGCTTGGCGATGATTTCGGCCCGGCTGCGCCCGTCCTGATGAAAGGTCTCCGGCGGAATGCCGGCCAGCGCCGCCACATCCGGGAAGACATCGGCCCACACGTCGAGATAGGCAGCTTCGCCGACGCCCAGAATTTCGGTCGCCGTCAGATTGATATCCGTCGTCATTTCGAAATGCAGATGCGGAGTCCATCCGCCATTCTCGTGAATATCGCCCATATGGCCGACGAGATCACCAGCCTGCAGCCTCTGACCCGGCTTGAGACGACCAAGCGCCTCATGCGCCATATGCCCCCACAGGGTCACGAAAGGCGGACAGCCTTCCGGGCGATGCTCAAGCTTGACCAGCCCGCCATAGCCGAGCGGTTCGCGTTCGATTTCAACGCTGACGACGGTTGCGGCCAGCGGCGTGTAAAGCGGCGTCCCGGCAGGCATGAACAGATCAACGCCCAGATGATGGATGCGGCGCTGCCCCTCGATGAAACGCGACTCAAACGCCGTGTCGGTATAGACCGTCCGCTTTTCGCCCCAAGGGCCGATACCAAGCTGAACGTTGTTTTCCGCGCAGAAATTATCCCACCATTCCGTCGCTTGCCCGGCGCGCTGTTCAGCGGAAGCAATTGTCATGAAATGGGTGGCATCGCCATAAGGCACCAGCGCCTTGGTCATGGTTGCCGGTGCCGGATGCACGATCGGCGCAAAGGTCTTGCTGTTATCGGCAATCCATTTGCGGACCGCGCCCGCGCCCTCAATGGCGTCGAAACCGCAGGCCTTACGCAAAATAGCGGTGGCAAAACGCGGGTTCATGGCGTCCATCTTTTCCAGAAGACGCCAGGCCGGTGCCTCGCTGATCGCCAGATATGGATTGTCATCCGTCTTGTCGTGGCGCGAAGCCGAGAAGGTGACGCTGGTGACGAGACGCATAGCGATGAGATCGAACAGAACGTCGAGTTCTTCCGCCTTGAGCGGGTATTTTTCGTGGAAACCGGCTGCCAGCGCTGCCGCCGCACCGATGGGATCTTCCATGTCGAGGATGGAATAGGCGCAGGCAATGGCGACTTCGGCAATCAGAACGGTGTGAGCCGCATCGCCGAAATCGATCAGTCCGGCAATCTGTTCATGGTCGCTCTTGCTGACCAGCACATTCCAGTCATTCGCATCATTGTGGATGACCTGCCCGCGCAGACGCGACAGTTTCGGCGCGACATGGTTCTCAAAACGCACAATGAAGCGCTCGAGCAGCGCACGCCTGTCGGCATCGCCAACGAAATGCAGGCGCGTCCGCGCTCGGGCCGCATGGCGCAGATCCCAATCGAGATCGCGCACGGCGCCCGGATGAATGAAGCCCTGCAAGGCATGGTCCAATTCACCCAGCGAACGACCGAGATTACGCATCAGTTCGAAGGTGCGTTTAACTTCCGCGAGTGGAATACCCGGAAGCCAGCCCACCAGCCGCATGGCATGGCGCTCGCCGCCGGTGGCCACAGCCGATGCAAGCAAATCACCCGCAAGGCTGGCTTTCAATTCTGGCACGGCAAGCTTCGCATCGGCGCTGGCCAGATGGTGCAGAAGTGCTGTCTGGAACTCGCTTTCGACCTGCGGCTCGCTGGCATTGACAATCTTCAAGATCCAGTCGGCGTCCGTTCCGGTCTCCAGACGAAAATTGCGATCGCGTTCGCTGTCGAGCGGCGATGCCGTCGCGGTGACGCCAAAGACTTCAATGGCCAGTTTCTCGGCATCGGTTGCGGAAAACTGCGGGTTCGGATGGGAGAGATCGGTCATAGACGGTGCGTTTCCAGTTTACATTTCTTATCGGAAGCTTGGCATGCAATAGGTTTTGGGGCATCAAGTATCCTGTCGGAAGAACCGGCACTTTGTCGGAATGGACCGGCATATGTCCGGTCATGCGTATAGGGTAACGATGCGGGAACTTGATGCGAAAGATCGCGAAATACTGGCAATTCTGTCCAAGGAAGCGCGCATCGCGCTGAAGACGCTGGCCGGTCGTATCGGCCTGTCCCGCAGTGCGACCAGCGAACGCGTCACAAATCTCGAGCGCAGCGGCGTTATTCGCGGTTATCGCGCAGATATTGGCGAAATCGATACCAATTTCATCCGCGCCATTTTGCTGGTGAGCCTGAAACGCACGCCCGCCCTGGCGCTTCTCGACATATTGGCGCAACATGCGGAAGTCCGCCGCGTCTCGTCGGTAAGCGGGCAGCTCGATCTGGTTGTCGAGCTGGAAGCGGCAACAATCGACGACCTTAACCGCGTGCGCGACCTCGTTGCCGCTCATGATATCGTGGACGACATCACCACCGCCTTCGTGCTGCGGCGCGATATCGACCGCGAAGTCCGATAGCATCCTCAGATAGCCGGCGAGACCTTCCGCTCCTGTTTAGCGCTGATAAATATCCGCGCGGGTTTGCGGCACAGCCGAAATGCCGCGTTTGCGCTTCGAGGCAAGCGTCTGGTTGATCTGCACCGTGCCGCGCTCAAACGCCAAGGCGCATCCTGCGAGATAGAGTATCCAGAGCCGCGCCCGCGGATAACCGACCTCGGCAACAGCCTTGTCGAAATTGGCATGAAGCCGTTCCGCCCACAGGCGGCAGGTGCGCCCATAGTGCTCGCGGAGATTTTCCACGTCATGCACCTCGAAGCCATGGCCTTCGAGATTCTCGACCGTCATGCCCAGATGATCCAGCTCGCCGCCGGGAAAGATATATTTCACCAGCGCCAGATGTTCCGCACTTTTGCGGTTGAAGCTCTTCTTGTTCTTCTTCATCCGGCGGGTAATGGCGTGATGCATATAGAGCCCGCCGGGCCGCAGCAGACGCCGCACCGCGTTGAAATAGGTGTCGTAATTGGCAATACCGACATGTTCGAACATGCCGATGGAGGCGATCTTGTCGAACTCCTGATCAAGCTCGGTATAGGACTTGATGTGAATGGTGATCTTGTCTTCCAGCCCGGCGGCCTTGATCCTTTGTCGGGCGAGCGCCGTCTGCGCTTCCGACAGAGAAACGCCGGTTCCGATCACGCCGTAATTCTGAACGGCATGGATCAAAAGCGCGCCCCAACCGCAGCCAATATCCAGAAAACGGTCGCCCGGTTTCAGGCGCAGCTTGCGGCAGATCAGATCCAGCTTGTCGTGCTGCGCCTGATCCAGACTGTTCTGCCAGTCGGTGAAATAGGCGCAGGTATAGACCATGCGTTCATCGAGAAACAGCTGGTAGAACTCGTTCGACACATCGTAATGATGGGTGATCGCTTCCTTGTTCGAGCCGCTGACGAAAGGAGACTTGCCGTCGATATTCGCCTGATCCTTGGCCTTTCCGGCAAAGAGCAGCGACGGAATGCCTTTCAGCAATTGCCATTTCGGCAGCGCCTTGATGCGCTCCTTGAGATGGCCGTCGAGCTTTGTTTCGGCGACATCGAAGATAGTTCCGTTTTCGATATCGACCGCGCCGGAGGTCCAGAGGCTGATGAGCGTGTCGTAATTCGGCTTCAGTACCACCTGACGCACGACCGACGGGTCCTTGATCGCGATCGTCGGCCCCTCGAAAGCGCCGATCTGGGTGCCGTCCCACAGTCTGACATTCAGCTGTGGTCGAATGGTTTCAACGATGGTCCGAATGGTACGCGCCGCACCGGTCTCTGCTGCCATGCAATGTCTCCCAATCTGGACATCGATTCGCTATAAAAAATTACCGTAATCTCTCCGATTGGAGAAAGCATCAGCAATACCGATCTGCTGCGCAGCGCGATACAAGTTACCGTGAACGCACAGCTTTTCAGCGTGCGGTCTGGCTACGATGAATATCCTGCGGCCGGATTTTTGCAAGCGCCGACACCAGAACGCCGGTGATGACAGCCTTGATAACATCGCCCGGAACGAAGATCGCCAAAAGCTTGACCGCTTCAAGGAAAGGCTTTGCGAGGATCAGCGACATGCCGATGGCGCCGAACAGATAGAGCACCAGGATGCAGCCCAGCACCGCGCCGAGAAAGGTCGACACGCCGAGATTGGCGATGGGTGCACGCTCGATGAAAAGGCCCGTGACATAAACCGCCGGTATCCAGCCGAGCAAAAAGCCCACCGTCGGGCCGGAGAAAACGCCAAGACCGCCGCGACCGACCGCCAGAACCGGCAAGCCGATTGCGACAAGCAAGATGACCAGCGCCACAGCGGCAACGCCGCGTTTTGGCCCCAGCACGGCCCCGGCAAGCATGACGCCCAGATTTTGCGCGGTAATCGGCACGCCGAAGCCAAGCGTGACAGCCGGCAAAAATCCCAATGCGCAGATCAGCGCTGCAAACAGGGCCACATGGGCGACATTTCTTTCCATAGGGGGAGCCTTTATTTGAGAGTTCCGCCGCGAGCACGCAATGCTTCGGCAACATGATCGGCATCGTCGAGCGCCGCCAGCGACAGCGGCAGCACCAGTTGCCAGCCCGGACGCCTGCGCGAGCGGGCGCGCCATGCTTCAACGAGCTGCCCAGCCCTGACAATCAACACCGGCGTAAAGCGTATCACCAGCGGGATGGCCGTTTCGAGAATTTGTGTCGGTAGGCCGAGGCGACGCAAAGGCGCGTTCAGAAACCGCAGCAAATGCACGAAATCTTCAAGCGGCGTCGTCATCGTCACCAGATTGGCGAGCGCAATCATCGTGACCACCCGCACCGTGATCTCCACCCCTTCGAGCGCGGTATAGAAAGCCAGATGCCAGAGAAAAATCACCGCAACAAAGGGCAGCACCGGCCGCATGGCCTGCAAGCCCGCGCGAAAGAATACGCGCCCCGGAAGGGCATAAAGCACTAGGCAGATCACCAATGCGCCAAGCTGGAACCAGACCGGCTTGACCATGAAAAGCGTCGTGGTGGCGATGCAAAGCGCTGCCACCTTGGCCGCCACCGGCCATTGATGCGCGCGCGTTTTAACGGGAGAGGTGAGAGAGATCATCGCTCTTGCCCTGAAGGATCATTTCTTCAACATAGCGGGTCAGCACGGTTTGCGCATCCCCGGCTTCCCGGATCTGGCCCTGATCGATCCAGAACACTTCATCATAACCGTGCAAATCTTCCGGGTGATGGGAAATGTGCAGAAGGCGCGCCTCGCCGCCATTCAGATAACGCGACAGCTGATGCCGTGTCGGGATATCGAGACCGGCAAAGGGTTCATCCAGAACAATCAGCGCGGGGCGCATGGCGACCACCGCCATCATGCAGACGAGATGTTTTTGCCCTTGCGACAGCGACTGGATGGCAGCATCCGCCCAATGGTCCTTGCCGAAATCGCCCAGCACTTTTGTCGCCATCGCCCTTGCATCGGCCTTGTTCGCGCCCTGCTGGCGCAGACCGAAAGCAATTTCCTCGATGACAGTTGGAAAGATGATCTGGTGTTCGGGGTTTTGAAACAGGATGCCGACGGTAGAAAGCGCGGCCTTACGGTCTTCGTAAATATCGTTGCCCGCAATACGGATCGCACCGTCCGTGGGCTTCAGCAGCCCCGCCAGAAGTCGCGCCAGCGTGCTCTTGCCGGAACCGTTTCTGCCGACAATACCCATTCTGCGCGCATTGGAGTGAAGCGAAACACCGTGCAGGATTGGCCGCCCGGCTACCGCATAACCGACGCCGTCGACAGCAATGAATGGTGCAGATGCGCCATTATCCGGCATGGTTCAACAAATCCTGCTTCGCGTCTTGTTCTGACATTTCTGCAAACCGTTGGAGGCTTTGACCAGAAGCCGGGGCTGATTGCAACCATGCAGACAAACCTATTACGCCGGGGGCGTAGAAGGACTGCACCGTCATTCCCCAAACAGGCGTATCGGTTCATCCATTTTCACTGTTTCCCGACGCGGAAAAATTGGTTAATGTCCGGTAAATTGCGCCGATCTTGCGGCGACCCAACGCAGTTGGCGTTGGATGGGGGAGAAAATGAAAAATGCAACGCAGCTCGATGAAAAAGCCTAAAGAGGCAAAAGCGGAATCGCGCGTCCGCATATCTGCGCGAAACAATGGATCAACGAAGCGACCGATCTGGATCGACCGGCTGACCGCTTCGGAGTTGACGCTCTTCGCTTGCTCATGCGCTGTCGGCACGGTGCTTGTTTTGAGTCAGGTACTCCAGTTCTGAGAGAACCCTTAGAACCTGCCACTTTATGGAAAAGGCGGGACCGATAGATCCCGCCTCTTATTTTATCAGGCTGCCAGCGAAGCCATATCGATCACGAAGCGATAGCGCACGTCGCTTTTCAGAACGCGCTCATAAGCCTCGTTGATATCCTGAATATTGATCATCTCGATTTCCGAGACGATGTTGTGCTCGCCGCAGAAATCCAGCATTTCCTGGGTTTCCTTGATCGAACCGATCATCGAACCGGCAAGGCTCTTGCGACCGGGGATGAGCGAGAAGGCATGGACCGGCACCATATGTTCCGGCGCGCCGACATTCACCATGGTTCCATTGACCTTCAGCAGACTCAGATAGGCATTCCAGTCGATGGCGACGCCAACCGTGCAGATGATCAGATCGAAGCTGCCCGCCAGCTTTTCGAAAGTTGAAGCATCGCTGGTGGCGTAATATTCCTTCGCGCCCAGCTTGAGACCATCATCCTTTTTCGACAGCGATTGGCTGAGCACCGTGACATGCGCGCCCATCGCATTGGCGAGCTTGACGCCCATATGGCCAAGGCCGCCCATGCCGACGATGGCAACGCGCTTTCCGGGACCGGCATTCCAGTGGCGGAGCGGCGAATAAAGCGTGATGCCAGCGCAAAGCAGCGGGGCCGAGGCATTGAGCGGAAGATTGTCTGGAATGGAAAGCACATAGCCTTCCCGCACGACGATCTGGTCGGAATAGCCGCCCTGGGTGCGTGCCTTTCCTTCTGCGTCGTCGCAGTTATAAGTCTGGATCAGGCCCGGCAGATATTGTTCGTTATCAACGTCGCGTGATGCACAACCCACGCAGGAATCCACGAAGCAGCCGACGCCAACCTTGTCGCCAACCTTGAACTTGGTCACCTTGTCGCCGACAGCAGTGACGATGCCCGCGATTTCATGGCCTGGAACGATTGGATAAACGGCGTTTTTCCATTCGTTGCGAACCGTGTGAATGTCGGAATGACACACACCACAGTACTGGATCGCGATGACCACATCGTCGGCATTGGGTTCACGGCGTTCAAACGTGAACGGCGCCAGCGGCTGATCCGCGTCCGTTGCAGCATAACCTCTTGCAATAGCCATAATAAACTCCGTTTTTCAGGGGAAAACTGGGGAAGGATGAGATGATTGACTATGCCTTGAACCCGAGAAAAGAGGGTAGACCGATCCTGCAAGCTTCTTGCACAATCCTGCAAATCTGAACCGCATGACCTGCCCTGCCTCTTGGTTTCGATTTCGGAACTGGATAAACAGGGCCCTGCCGGATCGTTGACCAGCCGAGGTGCCCATGAACTTACCTGTCGATGCATATAGGGAGCTCGCGTCGCTCGCCAAGCGCTTCATCGAAACCGATGGCGAATGCAGAACCGCGATCGATGGCCTTTCCCTGAGCAGACGTTCGACGCCAAGTGTTCCTTGCCACAGCAGCTATCGCCCGTGTCTCGCCATGGTTCTTCAGGGCTCCAAGTCGCTTCGCCTGGGGTCGGCCACGATCAACTATGCACGGGGAGAATATCTGGTCACCTCGCTCGACCTGCCGGTAACCTGGCGGGTGGTCGAAGCCAGCGCGGAAGCGCCGCATCTTTGCCTGTCGCTCGCCATCGACAGTGAAAAGCTGGTCGATCTGCTTGGCCGCAGTGACATCCGCAGGGGCATTTCCCAATCGGAAAACCAGTGGGGCATCAGCGTCAACACGGCGCCGGCAGGGTTGGTGGACGCAGTGATGAGGCTTTTGCGCCTCCTCGACAGCCCGGAAGATATTCCGGTCATGGCGCCGCTGATCGAACAGGAAATCCTTTATCGCCTGCTGACGGGCCCAAGCGGCGACCGTCTGATCAATATCGCCACGGTTGATAGTCAGGCCAACCGAATTGCGCGCGCCATCGGGTGGCTGCGCCAGCATTTTGCCCTGCCCTTACGCATCGAGCAACTGGCTGAATATGTGAATATGAGCCCCTCGTCGTTTCACCACCATTTCAAGTCGATCACGGCCATGACGCCGATCCAGTATCAAAAGCAGCTGCGCCTCAGCGAAGCGCGCCGGCTCATGCTGGTCGAAAGGCTGGATGCAGGCACAGCGGGTCATCGCGTGGGTTATCAAAGCCCTTCGCAGTTCAGCCGCGAATATAGCCGTCTCTATGGCAATCCCCCGGTTCGCGATATCGAGGCCGCGTAATCACAGCGCGAAATTTGTTCAAACTTCCTCACCGTGGGCAGGCTTTGCTTGCTGTTGCTGTCACCTTCCCTATTTATAGCGTGACCGATTGAGACATGCATGATGGTGACGATGATGAATACAGGTGCCCAAGGCTTCACAAAGTCGGAACGAAGCTTTTCCATTCCGGCCAATGAAGTCGAACGGCTTGAAAGCGTTCGCAGCCTTGTCTCTCTGTCGAGCATCGGCTTACCTGAACTCGACACCCTGGTTGGTCTCGTCAAGGATGCCTTTGGGGCCAGCACCTCTGCCCTCAACATCATCGATCAGGACTGGCAGCGCGTCGCTGCCAGCGCCGGACAGCAGGTGGATAGCTGTCCGCGCGAGATGACCGCATGCACATTTGTCGTGGAAAGCGGGAAAAGCTTTGTGGTCGAAGACATGGTTGAAGACCGTTTTTTCTGCACCATGCCCTATGTTACCGGCGAACCGCTTTTCCGGTTCTATGCCGGTGCGCCGGTTTCAGTCGATGCAGGCCTGACAGTTGGCTCGCTTTGCATTCTCGACGACAAGCCCCGGCAGATTTCTGAAAGCGAATTGGCCAAGCTTGAAGATTTTGCCAGTATCGCAAGCGGCCTCCTGCGCCTGCAAAAGACAAACAAGTTTCTCAACGACGATTCCCTTGCCCTCAAACGTCTGGCGCTCACCGACCGTCTGACAAAACTCTATAATCGGGGCGCGCTCAAGGAAATTGGCATTCCGATGATTGAGGATGCACTGAAGAACGGCAAATCGGTCGGCGCTCTGCTGATCGACCTCGACCGCTTCAAGGCCGTGAACGATACGCATGGACATATTATGGGGGACGCACTGCTAATCGAGGCCGCGCGGCGTCTGCGCACTGCCCTTGGTGCCGGCGACCTGCCGGTACGGGTCGGCGGCGACGAATTCGCCGTCATCCTGCCCGCATTGGACAGCCCGGACGACATTGAACCCGTTGCCGCAAGGATCGTGGACGCGTTCCGCGAACCCTTCATCATTCGCGGCATCGTTCTGGATATTTCTGCCAGTATCGGCGCCGTCGTTGCGCCACGCGACGGTCTTACACCCCAGGATCTGGCGCGCAATGCCGACATCGCTCTCTATGAAGCCAAAGGCAAAGGACGCAATTGCTACAGCATTTTTGGCGCAGCAAACTGACCTGAGCTGCCCAGCAGTTAAAAAACTGCAGCCGATCAATGGTGATCGGCTGCAGTTTTTTCATTTGAAGTTTTTTATTCGAAAAACTGGTTGCGTGGGCGCGGCAACCCGAGATGATCGCGCAGGGTAGAACCCTCATAGTCGCTGCGGAAGATGTTGCGTCGCTGCAATTCCGGCACCAGCTTTTCCACCACATCGTCCAGTCCCTGCGGCACAAACGGAAACACCACGGTAAAGCCATCGCAACCGGCCTCATCCAGCCATTGTTGCATCTCGTCGGCGACACTTTCCGGCGTTCCCACGAAAGCGAGACCCGAATAGCCGCCATAGCGTTGGGCAAGCTGGCGCACCGTCAGGTTTTCTTCGCGTGCCAGCTTCAACACCTGTTCCTGGCTCGACTTGCTGGCATTGGTGTCAGGAAGTTCCGGCAGATAGGAATCCGGATCAAGGCCGGATACATCGTGCCCGATGGCAATCGACAGCGACGCGATGGCGCTGTCGTAATGCACGAGACTGTCGAGTTTTGCGCGTTTTTCCTTCGCGTCTTCAATTGTCTCACCGATCACGATGAAGGCGGCAGGCAATATTTTGAGATGGTCCGGGTCTCGCCCAGCGGCTGCAACGCGGCCTTTGAGGTCGGCATAGAGCTTCTTGGCATCGGACAAGCCGCGCGGCGCACAGAAGACAACTTCGGCTGTCTCTGCGGCGAGCTGTCGTCCCGGTTCCGACTGGCCCGCCTGCACGATCACGGGCCAACCCTGCACCGGGCGCGCAATGTTGAGCGGCCCGCGCACATGGAAGTCGTCACCCTTGTGGTCAAGGACATGCATCCGTGACGGGTCGAAATAGATGCCGGATTGCTGATCGCGCAAAAATGCGTCATCGGCAAAGCTGTCCCACAATCCCGTCACGACATCGAAAAATTCCCGCGCCCGCTTGTAGCGCTCGCCGTGAACGAGGTGTTCCTCTTGGCCGAAATTAAGCGCCGCATCCGGGTTGGCGGTTGTGACGATGTTCCACGCCGCGCGTCCCTGACTTATATGATCGAGCGAGGCAAAGCGCCGGGCAATGTGATAAGGCTCGTCGAAGGTTGTGGAGGCCGTTGCCGCCAGACCGATCTTGTCCGTCACCGCCGCCAGCGCCGACAGCAAGGTGAACGGTTCAAAAGACGTGACGGTGTGGCTGCGCTTCAGCGCCTCTTCCGGCATGTTGAGCACGGCCAGATGGTCGGCCATGAAGAAAGCGTCAAACTTGGCGGCTTCAAGCTTCAGCGCAAAAGACTTTAGATGGTGGAAATTGAAATTGGCGTCGGGATAGGCTCCCGGATATCGCCACGCGCCGGTGTGCAGGCTGACGGGGCGCATAAAGGCGGTGAGATGCAACTGTCGTGTCATTCAATCATTCCCGAAGCAGTTTCGAGCCCCAATTTTAAGGGGCTTGATCCCACAACGGCAAGCACGACCTGTTTCCACCGACCGGCGCAATTGCGCAACATTTTGTTATCGGGAGGGGCGCTGGTAGCAAACGCGACCTGATCGCCTTTATCTGAAAAGAAAGCGCAAAAAAGCCCGCCCCGATTTCCCGGGACGAGCTTATGATCAACAACCTGATCTTATTTTTCGATGGTGCGGTTCCAGCGGCTGTTGAGCTGCTGGCGACCTTCATTGACAGCGTCCCAATCGAGCGTGTTTGCGGTTTGCATATAACCGCGGAACGCGTCGAGCTTGGCCTGTGCTTCCGGCGAACCGGCCTTGGCCTTCTGGTTCGACGGAATGACATTGCCATGGTCGAGCGCCTTGCTCTGCGCATCGGCGGACAGCAGATAATGCGCCAGCTTCTGGCTCAGTTCCGGCTCGCTATTGCCCGCCAGTACGCATTCGGTCACGGCGAGAACGACCGAACCTTCCTTCGGCTGCGCATATTCAACCGGAATGCCCTTGTCCTTCAGGTTGTTCACGCCCGTTGGCGTCAGCGGGAAGATTGCGGCCTCGCCGGTCTGGACCATTTCCGAAATCTTGGCCGAAGACGGGATATATTCCAGAACATTCTTGCCGATCATGTCGGGGAACTTCTCGAAGCCCGGCTCAAGGTTCTTGTCGTCGCCGCCCTGAATGCGGTTGAACATCAGGAATGCGTGCAGACCGAATGTCGAAGCGGAAGCCGACTGGAATACGACGGCATTGGCGTATTTTTCGTCAGCGAAGTCCATCCAGGAGGTCGGCGCGGCCCAACCCTTTTCGTCGAAGAGCTTCTTGTTATAAGCAATGCCGGTCATGCCCATATCGACGCCGATGGCCATATCATCCTTGATGCGGGCGGCCGGCTGGATATCGGCCAGAACCGGATCGTCAGAGATTTTCTGGCACAGGCCGCCATTGATGGCGCGGACCATCACACCGTCGTCAAGCAGCATGACATGCATCTGCGGCTTGTCCTTCTGGGCGGTGGCCTTGGCGAGAATATCCGCCGACGTGCCCGGTACGACGACGACCTTGACATCATTGGCTTTTTCGAATTCCGGCAGGACGTGCTCGGTATAAGCCTTTTCCATGTTGCCGCCATTCATGCCGATATAGAGCGTCTTCGTTTCTGCCGATGCGGCGGAAGCGAAAGCGACCGACAGGCCAAGCGCGGCTGCAACGGTTTTCGTAATCCGGTTGGTATTCATGCTACTCCCCTTTGTGGTTTGAGGTTGGATTGTATTCCCGCGCGAAACGGCCGATGGCGAAAGCGCTGATCGGCGTTTTCGTTTCTCCGTTCACGGCGAAATCGGCCAGTACGGCTCCGACCCCCGGCCCGGTCTGAAAACCGGCGCCGCAGAAACCGAAGGCGTGATAGAGATTGTTGACCCGGCTGCTTGGCCCGATCACCGGATTTCCATCCGGCATTTCGGCTTCAGTGCCAGACCAGAAGCGGATAACCTGGGCATTTTTCAGGTGCGGAAAAAGTTCGATGGCGCGCAACATCACCGATGACGCAGCATTGACCGACGGACGCGAAAAATCCGGGTTCTCAAGCGGTGTGCCGCGCCCGCCACCCATCACATAATTTCCACGCGTCACCTGGCGGCCATAAAAGCCGCCGCCCTCTTCGCCAAGGCTCATGGGCAGGCGAAGCGGCATCGGCTCGGTCACGACCATGGATGGGGAAACGCGCTTCAACGGAACGGGCTCGCCGAAAGATGCCGCAAAACGGTCAGACCACGCACCGGCGCAGTTGAAGAGCAGGCGCGAGCGGATTTCAATGTCTGCCCCAGCAAGAATGGCAAAACCGTCGCCGGTCGCCTGCACGTCGTGCACCGCTGTATTTTCCAGCACCGTCACGCCCTCGGCCTTGGCGGCGCGTGCAAAAGCAGGGGACACAAGACGCGGATTAGCATGGCCATCATCGGCGCAAAGCGAGGCACCGGCCACATTTCCGGGAAGCCACGGAAACCTGTCCTTGACAGCATTGCCGCCGATCAGTTCCACCTCAAGACCCAATGGGCGAACTGTCGCCGCATAGGCTTCAAGACTTGAGAAATGTTCCTCGGTGCGCGCCAGTTTCAAATGGCCGCTGCGGATATATTCACCGTCAATGCCGATCAGCTCCGGCAGCCGCGCCCATATCTCATGCGCACGCTGGGACAAGGCGATCTGCTCGGGCGCGCGGCCCTGCCTGCGCACACCGCCATAATTGACGCCGCTTGCCTGCGCACCGCAAAAGCCCTTATCGAGCAGGATGACCGACAGGCCGGCCTGACGCATGAAAAGCGCTGCCGAACCGCCGACAATGCCGCCGCCAATGATGACCGCATCGGCCTGAAGACGTTTTGTCATGACGAAACGTCCTTTCTGGCCGCAGCGCCAAAACCCAGCGGAATCGGCTTGACCGGCGCCTGGGCGCGAATGCGTCCGCCATCAGCGGGTGACTTGTCGCGCATGGAAGCCAGAAGTTCCGCTGCCGCTGCCGAACACATACGGCCCTGACAGCGCCCCATCCCAACCCGGCTCAAGGCCTTGAGGCGGTTGATTTCCTGCGTGTCGCCTGCGTCGATCACATCCCGCGCTTCGCCAAGGCTGATCTCTTCGCAACGGCAAAGCGTGACATCGCCTGCCACCGTCTGGAACCAGTCGAGCGGAAACGGAAATGCCTTTTCGACAATCAGGCGTTCGCGATAAATACCATCAAGTTTGCGTATGAGACGCTGTTCGGTTCCGTTATCGAATGGCAATCCAAGATCGCGAAGAAGCGCGATAGCGGCCAGCTGACCACGAATTTCGGCGGCATCTGCACCGGCGATACCAGCACCATCACCAGCGACATAGACGCCGATGCGGCTGGTGCGGCCAAGCTTGTCCGTCATCGGCAACCAGGCGCGGTCGCGGTCCTCGAAGCGGAAATCGCAACCGGCAAGATCGGCAAGCTGCGTTTCCGGACGGAGTGCAAAGCCATAGGCCAGCGCATCGCAGGCAACTTCACGCTCGCGCTTGCCCGTGTGATAACGCAGACATTCCACATGGTCGTCGCCCAGCACGCAATCGGGCCGAACATCATAGTGGATCGGAACGCCCGCCAGTTTCAGGCGCAGGCCGTAATAGGCCCCAAGCGCCACAATGCGCGGCGCGTGCAGCGCCAGATGCGCGAGGTGAAACTTGGCAGTAAAAGGCGCCGTATCCAGAACAGCCGCCACCTTGGCGCCGGCATGGTGATATTGCCAAGCCACCAGATAAAGCAGTGGGCCGGAACCCATGAACACGACGCGTTCGCCAACGGTACAGCCCTGCGCCTTGAGCGCGGTCTGAGATGCCCCGAGCGTATAGACGCCGGGCTTCGTCCAGCCCTTGAAGGGAAGCACACGATCCGTTGCGCCGGTTGCAAGAATAAGATGGCTATAGGGCAGCTGATCATGCACGCCATCGGTCAGGAGATCGAGATGATCGCCATCGTTCCGCGAAATATTCCAGACCAGCGTTTCCGGGCGATAATCGATGGAGCCGCGCAACGTGTCGAAAGTCGTGTGCAGCGCTTCGGCCTTGTGGGCCTCGGAACCATAACGGCTGCGATAGCTGCGCCCGTCATCTATCGGCGGACGGCGATAAATCTGCCCGCCGGAGCGTACGCCTTCGTCCAGCACGACGGGTCTGAGACCAGCCTTGACGAGAATTTCAGCGGCGCGAATGCCCGCAGGCCCAGCGCCGACAATGACAGGGGCCGAAACCGCGCTCATGTCGCAGGCTCCGTCACAAATGCCATGCCGTCTTCCAGCAATGTTGTGCAGGCGCGTAGCCTGCGCCCTTCCGCCGTCATGACATGGCAGTCCTGACAAGCGCCGATCAGGCAGAAACCTGCGCGCGGTTCGCCGGTGAATTCGGTATGACGCAGCTTTCCCTGCACCGACAGAATGGCAGTCAACACGGTGTCGCCACGGCGTCCCTCGCAAGGCACGCCGTCAAGCGAGAAGCCGAGCGGCTGTTCGGCCAGCCGATACCGTCTGCGGAACTGGGCCGCCGAAGGTGAAACCGGGATCGTCATGATCGGATCAGCCCTTGCCTACCAGAAGACGGTCGAGACCGAACATGCGGTCAATGATGATCATGGTGACGGTGGCGACAAGGATCATCAAAGCGGAGACCGCAGCCATCATCGGATCGATGGATTCGCTGGCATACATATACATGCGAACCGGCAGCGTGACCGTCGACGGCGACGTGACGAAGATCGACATGGTCAGCTCATCAAAGGAATTGATGAAGGCGAGCAACCAGCCGCCCGACAGACCCGGCAGCAACAGCGGCAAGGTGATGCGGCGGAACACTGTCCACTCACCGGCACCGAGCGTGCGCGCGGCATTTTCCGCATTGCGGTCCATACTGCCGAGCGAAGCGAGAATGAGGCGCAGCGCATAAGGCGTGATCACAATGGAGTGCGCGGCAACGAGCCAGATGAACGAGCCCGTGAAGCCCATCAGGGAAAACAGGCGCAGGAATGCGACGCCCAGCACCAGATGCGGAATGATCAGCGGCGACAGAAACAGCGCATTGAGCGCATCGCGGCCACGGAAATTATATTGCGCAATGGCAAGCCCGGACGGCACCGCCAGCAATGTGGAGATCGTGGCCGAGAAGAAGGCGAGCTTCACGCTGTTATAGAACGACGTCATAAAGTCGTTATGCTCGAACACAGCCTTGAACCAGCGCAAGGAGAGGCCGTTCCACGGCATGGTCAGCGTGTTTTCCGGGGTGAAAGCCACCAGACACACCACCAGCATCGGCGCCAGCATAAAAATGACGACCAGCGTGTGGAAGAAAAGGGCGAAAGGACCGTTCTTGACCATGGTGCTTACCCCAGTTTCTTCTTGGCCTGCCCTTCGAGCAGGCGGTTATAGGCGATCATGATGATGAGATTGGCCACAAGAACGATGATGGCGATGGCTGCACCCAGCGGCCAGTTCAGCTCGATCAGGAATTCGTCATAGACAACGGTTGCCGCCATCTTGAGACGGCGTCCACCAAGCAGACCCGGAATGGCAAACGAGCTTGCCGACAAAGCGAATACGATGAGGCTGCCCGAAAGAATGCCGAGCACCGCCTGCGGAAACACCACGCGGCGCAATGCCGTCAGGCGCGATGCGCCAAGCGTGAGCGCGGCCGCTTCAACTGACGGGTCGAGCTTTTGCAGCACGGTCCAGACCGGGATCACCATGAAGGGCAGCATGATATGCACCAGACCGATCACAATGGCGGTCTCGCTATAGAGGATCTGCGTCGTCGGCAGGCCGACCAGTTGCAGCAGGCTGTTCGCCAGACCATTGCGTCCGAGAAGCATGCTCCAGCCGAAGGTGCGCACCACAACCGAAACCAGAAGCGGCCCGATGATCACCAGCAGAAAGATGGAGCGCCATGGCTTGCGCATATTGGAGAGAATATAGGCTTCCGGCACGCCAATCAGCACCGTGATGACGGTCGTGATGAGCGCGAGCTTGAGCGTCCGCCAGAAGATCGACAGGTAATAAGGGTCTTTGAGAACCTGCGCGTAATTGGCAAGCGAGTAGACGTTCTCGATGCCCTTATCATAGCTGTAACTGTTGAACGACAGCAGGATCGTCAGCCCCAGCGGCAAAAGCACCAGGGCGAAGAAAAGCAGCGTCGACGGCCCGGCCAGGAAAAGCGGCATCAGATTGCGCGCTTCCTTCGGAGCTGCGGATGTATCCTCTGAGATCACCGAAGCCATGCTCAGTTCACCCCAGCGGTGAGGACGCGGCAATCTTCATGGTTCCAATGGAGGCCGACCTGTGTGCCTTCGGCGGGCGGCGGGTTGCCGAGATTGGGTAACGACACCGAAAGCTGGCCCGCCGCTGTGTTGATGCCGAGCAACCACTGGCTGCCCATGAAATAGCGCGTTGCGACCTCGCCGGCGATATGGCCCTCGCCGTCATTCACAAGCTGCACTTTTTCGGGGCGGATAAACACCGAGACATCGCCGGAAAGCTTGGTTTCGCCTGCCGGGAAGCGGATCGCCGTGCCCGCAAGCGCGATCATCTCACCTTCGGCGCGCGCCTTGAGGAAGTTGGACTTGCCGACAAAATTGGAAATGAAATGGTTGTGCGGATGCTCATAGAGCTTGTAGGGCGCATCGACCTGCGTGATGAGACCCTTTTCCATGACCACGATGCGATCGCTGATCGACAGGGCTTCGGCCTGATCGTGAGTGACCATGATGGTGGTGATGCCGACGGTGCGCTGAATGCGGCGCAGCTCGAACTGCATTTCCTCGCGCAGCTGCGCATCAAGATTCGAGAGCGGCTCGTCCAAAAGCAGCACCGGCGGATTGATGACCAGCGCGCGGGCAATCGCTACACGCTGGCGCTGACCGCCCGACATCTCACGCGGATAGCGATCCGCCAAAGCACCAAGATGCACCAGTCCCAGCACATCGCGCACGCGCTTTTCGCGCTCGGCCTTCGCCACATTGCGCATTTCAAGACCGAAGCTGACATTCTGTGCCACCGTCATATGCGGAAACAGGGCATAGCTCTGGAAGACGACACCAAGTTCGCGCTTGGCAGGAGCCAGCCGGGTAATATCGCGACCGTCAAGCGTGATCGAACCGGCGGTCGGGGGCACCAGCCCGGCGATCATCTGTAAGGTCGTGGTCTTGCCGCAGCCGGAGGGGCCGAGCAGCGAAATGAACTCGCCCTTTTCAATCGTCAGATTGAATTTATCGACAGCCGCGAACTTGCCGTAATGGCGGGAAATTCCGGAAAGGGTCAAAAAGCTCATTGCGTCTCCCTCTCGGCGTGACTTCCGCATAAATTGGGCGGGGGAGCGAAAGCGCCGTGATGTTGTCTCACGTCGCCTCTTTGCAGGGCTGGCTGGCGGGGCGGTCATATGCTCGGTTGCGCAGCAACATAGTATTGGCCAGCCGTTTTCGCGGCTGCATCGTTCCCTGAACAACGCCTGAAGCAAAACCGCCGATCCGTTTGCAACACCATTTCGGTGCCTTTGCCGGACCTTCCCATTGGCGACGCTTTCAGATGGCAGAAAAAGTTCCACGATTACAATTTATAATTTTCAAATCCGGAAGAAATTATATACATCTTTCAAAATACAGAATTTGGAAGCAGTTTTATGGATGATATATCAGAGAATTCGAAATCTGGCGCCGCTCTCAACTCAAGTCTGGTGAAGGCAATCCATATTTTGAAAGGTCTGGCCGCCAGCGCTGAGGACGGTGTGCGCCTGATCGATCTGGCCCGTGATCTCGAATTGAGCCAGCCATCCACCCATCGTCTGCTGAAGACATTGATTGCCGAAAACCTTGTCGAACAGATCGCCGACAAGAAGGCCTATCGCCTGTCACTCGAGTTTTTCGCCATGGCGGCGCAGGCCCGGCAACGCGACGGGATACTCAATATCGCGCGCCCGTCGCTTCTACGGCTGTCGACCACGTTCAACGATACGGTTTTCCTGCTGGTGCGCAGCAATTTCGATGCCGTGTGCCTTGATCGTGTCGAGGGACCGTTCCCAATCCGCTCCTATACCGGCGATATTGGCGGCAAGGTTCCGCTGGGCATCGGCCAGGGCAGTCTCGCCATTCTCGCCTTCCTGCCGGAAGAAGAGCGCGAGGCGATCATCCGCTTCAATATGCCCCGCATTCTGGACAAGTCCACCATCGACGAGGTCGATCTGCGTATCCTGATCGATGATGTGCGCAAGACAGGTGCTGCAACCTTCAACTTCAATATGATTGATGGCATGGCCGGTGTCGGCGTGCCCATTCTCGATCATAGCGGCGAAGCGGTCGCGGCTTTCAGCGTCGGCACGCTGGCCTCACGCCTGTCCGAACAGCGGCTGCAAACCGTCGTGGAACTGCTCCGCCGGGAAGCGGCAATCATCTCCCACAAGATCAGTCCGTTCGATCCGAGCCTGCGCCAGCCCAATCAGGCGCTGGCCAATCGCAGATAGCCGATACAGGCCTTACTGCGCGCGGCGCACGGTTTCGGACGGAAGATAGCCGAAGCGCTGGCGATAATCGGCTGAGAACAGGCCCATATGGTTGAAAGCCCAGGCCATGGCGATACGCGTAATATCGCCGGGTCCGGCATATCCCCGGGCAAGTTCCGCATGGACCTTGTCCAGCCGCATATTCTTGAACACGCCGAGCGGCGTATTGCCCCGAACACTGCGGAAGGTGCGGTGCAAGGTGCGGGCACTGGTGCCCGTTGCGTCGACCAGCTCCTGCAAGGTCAGTTGCTTGTCGAGATTGTCGAGCATGAATTTTTCAGCACGCTGGACATAGCTCGGCACCGCGCTCATCAACGGTCTTGCGCGCGGCTGCGTATCGAGCGCCGCCGCAAGCGACGCCATCAAACTGTCTTCCAGCCGCTCCGACAGTCCGCCATGGAAGAAGGCTTCCTTGTCCTTCTCGATCTCGTTCATCACGAAATGCGCCAGATGATAGAAGGCATGGCCGACCGGCGTATCAAACGACACGACCCGCTTGTTATGGGTAAACTGCTCGATAAATTCCTTACCGCCCAGAATATCGATCTGGGTATCGTTCAGGCTGAAGATCAGCATGCGCGTGGACGGGTGAAACTCGAGATCGATGGCCGAATGCGCATCGACAAGCTGGGCATTCAAGCCCGACTGATACAACAGTTCGTCACCGCGCCGGTCGCGTGAAACGAAGATGCCCTGCAACGGAACCTGCAACAAGGTCATATCGTTATGCGCGTCCACCTCGATGCGGGCATGACCGCCAATGCGGATCGCCGTCAGGCCGAAGGGCCGCATGCGCCCGTGAGCAACTTCCGTGCGATAGGTCCGGCTGGATTTCTTCGAGATGCGGCAAGGCCGGAGCAGGCCGGACATGGTGTTCTGGAACGAATCGATGGACGGCGAAAGCCGGTGCATATAGCTCGTAGTCGGCATCACGATATTCCCCGTATCTCATTTAGAGAGCATTTTATTTTAAGATTAAAGTATCACGCTGTGCCCAGAGCGCAAGCATCGCGATAATTTTGCTCGAAAGCATGTTTCTGGCGGTTTCCTGTTAGGCATGGCGTTTTGGTGATAGACAGCATCGTTCCCGCTTTTATCGTTGGTCCCAGGCGCCGTAGAGCAGCCACGAAAAAGGGAACCGCGAATGAAAGCGATAATCGTCGGAGGAGGCATTGGCGGCCTCACCATGGCACTGATGCTGCATGCACGGGGCATCGACTGCCAGATTTTCGAAGCAGCACCTGAAGTTCGCGAATTGGGCGTTGGCATCAATGTGCTACCGCACGCCATCCGCGAACTGGCCGAGATTGGTCTACTGCCCGCTCTCGACGCCACCGGCATCCGCACCCGTGAACTGATTTACGCCACACGGCAGGGTCAGGAAATCTGGCGCGAACCGCGCGGCGTGGATGCAGGCTATGATGTGCCGCAGTTTTCCATTCATCGCGGCTATTTGCAGAAACTGCTTTATGACGCCGTGATCGAACGTCTCGGCCCAGACGCCATCGTCGCCAACCAGCGCTGCGTCGGCTATGCCCAGAGCGAAGGTTCGGCGACGGTGCATTTCGCCGAAGGATCGAAGATCGCCTCGGCAACCGGCGACATTGTCATCGGCGCAGACGGTATTCACTCCGTCATCCGGCATCAGATGTTCCCGAACGAAGCCGGGCTCAAATGGAACGGCGTCATGATGTGGCGCGGTGCGGTGGAAAGCGACCCATTCCTTGACGGTCGCACCATGATTGTTGCGGGCGGCTTTACCTACAAGCTGGTGCTTTATCCGATAGCCAGGGGCACCACGCCCGGCAAAATCCTTAACAACTGGGTCGTCACCTATCGTCCGGGCGCCGACGGATCGCCTGCGCCGAAGCGCGAGGACTGGAGCCGTCGCGGCACGCATGAAGAGCTGATGCCGCATGTCGAGAAGTTCGGCATCAATGTCGTGGATCTCGCCGCTTTGGTGCGCGCCACCGACACATTCTTCGAATATCCGATGTGCGACCGCGATCCCGCCCGTTGGTGGACCGATGGCCGCGTGGCGCTGATCGGCGACGCCGCCCATCCGATGTATCCGGTCGGATCGAATGGCGCGAGCCAGGCCATCATCGACGCCCGCACGCTGGCCGATCATCTGGCCGCCGCCGAACACGGTCGCGCAGCGCTTGCCGCCTATCAGGCCATCCGCCTGCCCGCGACTGCGGAAATCGTCCGGCTCAACCGGCTGGGCGGTCCCGAAGGCGTCATCGATGAGGTCGAACGGCGCGCACCGTCCGGTGTTGTCGATCTGGATGGCGTTATCAGCTTTGCCGAGCGCGAGGCAATCGTTCGCGGCTATGCCGCAAAGGCTGGCTTTTCAACACAGCAGGTCAACCGGGAAGTGACCCGGGCGACCGCCTGAAAACTTGCATCGGTAATATTGTAAAGGGGAATCAAAGTGACTGATCTTCCAGCTGGCGTGACCAAATCCGGCTCCTCCGTGGACAGTGTTGTCTGGCACATTCTGGGCCAGACCTATGTGCCCAAGCATGTCTGCGAAAGCTCCATGTCGTGGCACGCAACCTTCCCTCCCGGCACCTTCGTTCCGCCGCATATCCACACCACGCAGGAAGAATTCATCTATGTGCTGGAAGGCCGCTTCGACCTGCTGCTCGACGGCAAGGAAGCCGTTGCTGAGGCTGGCGATCTCGTCTGCCTGCCGCGCAACGTGTCGCACGGCATTTTCAACAAGACCGAACAGCCGGTGAAATGCGTTTTCTGGGTTTCGCCGACCGCAAAACTCTGGGACCTGTTCGTTCGCATCAACAATGTCGGTGATCCGGCTGAAATAGTTCGCGTTGCACCGGCTCATGAGGTTGAATTTTTGCCCGCGCCAGCAGAATAATGCATCCACCCGGCAGAGGTATGGGAGTACATCTGCCGGGTAACAAGCATTTCCGGCATCGGACAATGCGAAAGAATAAGAAAACAAAGCAAAAATCTGCAATCGAGGTGGAACAATGAAAATTTCGACGAAAGCGGCCTTGGCGCTGCTCGCCGCAACCATGCTAACCGGAACCGCGCAGGCCGAAGACGGCAAGATCAAGATCGGTTTGATCTATACGCTCAGCGGACCATCGGCTTTGCTGGGCGAACAATCCCGCGACGGCTTCCTGCTTGCCATGGAGAAGCTGGGCAACAAGCTCGGCGGCCTCGATGCGGAAATCATCATCCAGGACGATGAACAGAAGCCGGATATCGGCGTCAACAAGGTTCAGCAGATGATCCAGCGCGACAAGGTGGATTTCGTCATCGGGCCGATTTTCTCCAACGTGCTCAACGCCATCGTCAAGCCGGCAACCGAATCCGGCGCATTCCTGATCTCGACCAATGCGGGCACGTCCAATCTGGCTGGCAAGGACTGCAACGCCAATCTGTTCGTCACCTCCTATCAGAACGACCAGATGCATGAAGTTTCCGGCAAATATGCCGAAAAGCAGAATTACCAGCGCGTGTTCCTGATTGCCCCGAACTATCAGGCAGGCAAGGACGCGCTCGCCGGTTTCAAGCATTCCTACAAGAACGAAGTCGCGCAGGAAATCTATGTGCCGCTCGGCCAGCTGGATTATTCGGCGGAACTGGCCCAGATCGCCGCTGAACAGCCGGATGCGGTCTATGCCTTCCTGCCCGGCGGCATGGGTGTGAATTTCGTCAAGCAATATCGTCAGGCCGGTCTTGAAGGCACGCCGTTCCTCTCCGCATTCACCGTGGACGAGACGACCCTGCCCGCGCAGCAGGATGCGGCGGTCGGCTTCTTCGCCGGTTCGAACTGGGCGCCGGATCTCGATTCAGCACCCGCCAAGGAATTCGCCGCCGCCTATGAAGCCAAGTTCAAGCGCATTCCGGCGACCTTTGCCGTGCAGGCCTATGACGCAGCCATGCTGATCGATGCGGCGGTCAAGCAGGTCAATGGCAATATCGCCGACAAGGACGCCTTGCGCGCGGCCATGAAGGAGGCGAAATTCACCTCGCCGCGCGGTGAGTTCAGCTTTGGCGACAACCACTTTCCGATCCAGAATTTCTACCTGACCAAAGTCGTCAAGCGCGACGACGGCCAGTTCGCCACGTCCTATGTTGAAACGGTCTTCAACGACTACAAGGACAATTACGCCGCGCAATGCAAGATGTAACCCGGTGGAAGAAGGGCGCTCCGATGAGCCCAGTCTTCTCAATTTCCAAGTCTGAAACAGGTCACGCCAGCCCGTCTGGCGTGAACCGGGCTTCAGTACAACGAGTTCCGGACATCCCCCATGCTCAATCTTTTTCTGCTGCAGTCCCTTAACGGGATTCAGTTCGGTATTTTGCTCTTTCTCGTCGCCGCCGGGCTAACGCTGATCTTCGGCGTCATGGACCTGATCAATCTGGCGCATGGCGTGCTTTACATGGTCGGTGCCTATCTGACGGCGAGTTTCACTGCCATGACCGGCAGTTTCTTCTACGGCATCCTGATCGCCCTCCCCGTCACGCTCGTGATCGGCATCGTGCTGGAAGTGCTGGTCTTTCGACGATTATACGAACGCAGCCATCTCGATCAGGTTCTGGCAACCTTCGGACTGATCCTGATTGTGAATGAACTGGTCAAGATCATCTGGGGTGCAGCGCCGCTCAGCGTGCCGATGCCGGAATCGCTCTCCGGTTCCATCCAGCTTTTTGGAAATCTGCGTTATCCCGTCTATCGCCTGCTGATCATCGGGGCTGGCCTTCTGACGGCGGCAGGTCTCTATGTCCTCGTCAATCACACGCGCATCGGCATGTTGCTGCGCGCCGGGGCAACCAATGGCGACATGGTTTCGGCGCTTGGCATCAATATCCGCCGCCTGTTCATGGTGGTGTTCGGATTGGGCGCAATGCTTGCCGGTTTTGCCGGCGGCATGGTCTCCCCCATCCTCTCGGTCGATCCGGGCATGGGGGATTCCATCCTGATCCTCACCTTCGTCGTCATCGTGATCGGCGGCGTCGGTTCCGTGCGCGGCGCTTTTGTTGCGGCCATTGCCGTGGGTCTTGTCGATACGCTGGGCCGCACCTTCGGGCCGATGCTGCTTCGCAATCTGCTTGATCCTGCCGCCGCCTCCCAGATGGGCCGCACGCTGGTGCCGATGCTCACCTATATTCTGATGGCAGCCGTGCTCTATTTCCGCCCGACCGGTCTCTTCCCGGCACAGGGAGGAACGCGATGAGCGAGATTACCCATAACAGCGCCCGCGATACCGCCATGCCGGAAAAGGTCAAAAACCGACCGTCGCCTTTGCTGGATGCAGGCCCGTGGCTGGTCTTCGCCGCCTTTGCAATCGTTCCGCTTCTCGCGTCCGCTCTCGGCGACAGCTTTCTTCTGGTGATCGTCACCCGCATCATGATCTTTGCGCTGGCAGCGCTTTCGCTCAACTTCATCATGGGTTACGGCGCGCTCGTTTCCTTTGGCCATGCCGCCTATATCGGGATCGGCGCTTACGCGGTCGGCATCCTCTCCAGCTATGGCATCGACGATCTGATCCTGCAGCTGCTCGCGGCCATTATTGCCGCAGCGCTCTTCGCGCTCGTCACCGGCTATATTTCGCTTCGAACCAGCGGCGTCTATTTCATCATGATCACGCTGGCCTTCGGACAAATGGCCTTCTTCTTCATGGTTTCCCTGTCGGCCTTTGGCGGCGACGACGGCATGACGCTGTCCACACGCTCGACGTTGTTCGGCAATACGCTGCTTTCCAGCAATCTGGTGCTGTTCTATTTCGTGCTGGCGCTGCTAGTCGGCGCGTTTCTCACCTTCCGTATGCTGGTGCATTCACGGTTCGGTCGCGTGCTGCGCGGAACGCGGGATAATCCGGTGCGCATGCGCGCCATCGGCTTCTCGCCCTTCTCGTTTCAGCTCACCGCCTATGTCATCGCCGGTGTGGCGGCGGCGATTGCCGGTGTGCTGCTGGCCAACCAGATCCAGTTCGTTTCGCCTGCCTTCATGAGCTGGCAGCGCTCCGGCGAGCTGATCGTCATGGTGGTGCTGGGCGGCATGGGCACGCTGATCGGCCCAGTCCTCGGCGCAACCGCCTTCATCGTGCTGGAAGAAGTATTGGCGCATTTCTCCGAGCACTGGAAACTCGGTCTCGGTCTTTTCCTCGTTCTCGTCGTGCTTTTCAGCCGCGATGGCATCGGCGGGCTGATCCGCAAGCTGCGTGGAGGTTCCGATGTCGGATGAACTTCTTCAGGTCCATGACCTGCACAAGAGCTTCGGCGCGCTCAAGGTTACGGACGGCGTCAATCTTACCGTCAAACGTGGCGAAATTCACGCGCTGATCGGCCCGAACGGCGCAGGCAAGACGACGCTGATCCACCAGCTTTCGGGCAATCTGAAAAGCGATCGTGGCTCGGTCGTCTTTGATGGTCGCGACATTTCCAGTCTCGCCATGCCCGCGCGTGTTCACTTGGGCCTTGCGCGCTCGTTCCAGATAACCTCGGTTCTGGAAGGTTTCAGCGTGCTGGAAAACGTTGCGCTGGCCGTTCAGGCGCGGTCCGGTTCAAGCTTCCGCTTCTTTCAGGCGGCAAGCAAGGAAGCCGGGATCAACGAACAAGCCATGGCAGCACTTGCCCGGGTGCGGCTGGACGACCGCGCCCATCGCCGGGTGGGGGCGCTGTCGCATGGCGAAAAGCGTCAGCTTGAGATTGCCATCGCGCTCGCCACAGAGGCGCAGATGCTGTTGCTCGATGAGCCGCTGGCTGGCACCAGCCACGAGGAATCCGTGGTGCTTGTCGAGCTGATGCGCTCCTTGCGACAGACCCATACGCTGGTTCTGATCGAGCATGACATGGATGCGGTTTTCTCGCTGGCCGATCAGGTGAGCGTGCTTGTCTACGGGCGCGTCATCGCATCGGGAACACCCGCCGCCGTGCGCTCCGACCAGGACGTGCGCGCCGCCTATCTCGGCGAAGAGGAGGCTGCATGATGCTGAAAGTCGAAGGACTGCAGAACGCCTATGGCCAGTCCCGCATTCTCTTTGGCATCGACTTTGAAGTCGGAGCGGGAGAGGTCGTTACGATCCTCGGCAGAAACGGCATGGGCAAGACGACAACCATCAAGTCGATCTTCGGCTTGCTGCCGCCCAAGGGCGGCAAGGTTTTCGTCAATGGCCATGACGTGACCGGCAAACCGCCCCACGCAATTGCCCGCGAGGGGCTGGGTCTGGTGCCGGAAGGACGGCAGATATTTCCAACGCTTAGCGTTGAGGAAAACCTGTTGGCCACCCGGCGCTCGGATGCCCGCTCGTCCAAATGGACGCTGGAGAGCATCTATCGGATGTTCCCGCGCCTGAAGGAGCGGCGGCGCAACATGGGCAACCAGCTTTCCGGCGGCGAGCAGCAGATGCTGGCGGTTGGCCGCGCCCTGATGACCAATCCGAAAATGGTGGTGCTGGACGAGGCGACGGAAGGCCTGTCGCCGCTGATGCGCGAAGAAATCTGGTCCTGCCTGCGCAACATCAAGGATGAGGGCGAGGCGATCCTCGTCATCGACAAGAATGTCGATGCGCTGGCGCGCTTTGCCGACCGTCACGTGGTCATCGAGAAAGGCCGTGTGGTGTGGAGCGGCGACAACGCCGCCCTTCTGAACACCCCCGACATCAAGGAACGTTACTTGCACGTTTGAACCTGCAGGCAAACGCAAATTACTGGCATTGACAGGAGACGAGCATGCACCCCAGCGCTCATGTGGACACATTCGTTCTGGATAATCTCCCGGCTGCGGAACTTCTACCGGATATCATCAATCTCGAAGAGCTCGGCTACCCGGAACAGCTGAACGCGACCTATGAACTGGTGGATGCGCATCTGGCGAACGTCAAAGGCGACCGGATTGCCTTGCAGGCGCCGGGCGTGCGCTGGACCTATCGCGATCTTGCCGCCATGATCAACAGAATCGCCAATGTGCTGACTGACAAGCTCGGCATGAAAACCGGCAATCGCGTCATGATCCGTTCGGGCAACAACCCGACCAAGATTGCGCTTTATCTGGCGATCATCAAGGCAGGCGGTGTCGTCGTCGCGACCATGCCGCTGTTGCGCGCCCGCGAGCTGGTCCAGATCATCGACAAGGCCGAAATCAGCATCGCCTTTTGCGATCACGCGCTGATTGGCGAAATGCAAAATGCGATGGCGCAGACCAGTTTCGTCAAGACACTGGTGACCTGGGAAGGCAATGCAGGCGGCGAGCTTGGCGCCTTGTTGGCCGATGCATCCAGCGATTTCGCGGCAGTGGCGACACGGGCGGATGATCCGTGCCTGCTCGGCTTCACATCGGGCACCACCGGATTGCCGAAGGCGACGATCCATTTCCATCGCGACCTGCTGATCGTCTGCGACTGCTATGCGCATCACATTTTGGACGCGACAGAAGACGACATCTTCATCGGCTCGCCGCCGCTCGCTTTCACATTCGGTCTTGGCGGGCTGGTTCTGTTTCCCTTCAGGATCGGCGCTTCCACGGTGCTTCCGGCAAAAACCGCGCCGCATGATCTGGCGCTCGCAATCGGCGAATATAAGCCGACTGTCTGTTTCACCGCGCCAACCGCTTATCGCGCCATGCTTTCGAAGATCGATCAGTATGATCTTTCCTCGCTGCGCAAATGTGTTTCAGCCGGTGAAGCCCTGCCGCTCCCCACTTTCGAAGCATGGAAGCGCGCGACCGGGCTTTCGCTGTCAGACGGCATCGGTGCAACGGAAATGCTGCATATCTTCATCTCCGCGCCCGAAAACGATATTCGCCCCGGCGCGACCGGCAAGCCTGTCCCCGGCTATGAAGCGCGTGTGATTGACGACAACGGGCAGGAATGCCCGCCCGGCACGCCCGGACGCCTCGCCGTTCGCGGGCCGCTCGGCTGCAAATATCTGGCAGACCCGCGCCAGACCAAATATGTCGAGAACGGCTGGAACATCACCGGCGATACCTATGTCATGGATGAGGACGGCTATTTCTGGTATCAGGCGCGCAATGATGACATGATCGTTTCCGCGGGATACAATATTGCCGGACCGGAGGTCGAAGCCAGCCTGCTCGCGCATCCCGCCGTGGCGGAATGCGGTGTGGTGGCGGCGCCGGATGAGGAACGCGGCTGCGTCGTGAAGGCCTATGTGGTGCTGAACGAGGGCTACAATGGCGATGCGAGTTTGCAGGAAACATTGCAACGCCATGTCAAAAGCGAACTCGCACCTTATAAATATCCGCGCCTGATATGCTGGGTTTCCAGCCTGCCCAAGACGGAATCCGGAAAATTGCAGCGCTCCGCCCTGCGTGCGCAGGCAGCAAGCGAAGCCCGCGCCTGACGCGGCTTCACGCAGGAAACACGCAGGAGAATTCAGTGCTTCAAGACTTCGATACCGCCTATGACAATATGAAGGCCATCAGCGGTTCCGCCAGCTATCCGCCGCGCTGGACGGAACTGGCCTCCAGCTTTCGCAAGAAAATGCGCGATCAGGGTCGTTTGATACCCGACATCGCCTATGCCGAGGGTTCGCGCAACCATTACGACCTCTTCCTGCCGCAAGGGACGGCCAAGGGTACGCTCGTCTATGTTCATGGCGGCTATTGGAAGGGGCTGGACAAAAGCTTCTGGTCGCATCTGGCGCAAGGCGCTCTTAAACGCGGCTATCGCGTGGCCATGCCAAGCTATACGCTTTGCCCGGAAACGCGCATTTCAGGCATCACGCTGGAAATCGGCCGCTTCATCGACCGACTGGCTGAAGAAGTGGACGGCGAGATCGCCTTGACCGGGCATTCAGCCGGAGGCCATCTGGTGAGCCGCATGGCGTGCGAAAACGCACCCATTGCGGCGGCAACGACCGAGCGGATCAGGCGGGTGCTTTCCATCAGCGGGCTGCACGATCTGCGCCCGCTTCTCAAAACCGCAATGAACGATATTTTCCAGATGGATGCGGCGGAAGCCGTCGCGGAAAGCGCCGCTCTCCAGCACCCGCGCGCGGAGATTGCTGTCCATTGCTGCGTCGGGGGCGGTGAACTGATGGAATTCAGGCGTCAAAATGCACTGCTGGCAAACATCTGGTACGGATCCGGAATCGAGACCAGCGCCTGGGAAATTGACGGCACGCATCATTGCAACGTGATCGATACGCTGTGCGATCCCGAAAGCCGCGCTGTTAAATTCCTCTGCCCCTGATACCAAGCTGCGATCTGATGGTCGGAGTGGACGCGAAGGTCGATGCGATTGTCGCTTTAGGCTCGCTTTTCACTGGCATCTTTGCGCAACCGATATTAACACCGATGAGAGTGCGTAGCACGACATTTGCAACCATGATCGATGACGAGGGAATTCATGGAGGAACGCTTCTCGGGTACGGTTCTGGCTTCCGAGCATCAGGAGGAGAACCCCGCGCGTTCGCTGGGCGAGATCGGCCTGAACAGTTTTGCGCCCTACCTGATGAACCGCCTGATGGCCCGCTATAACGCAAATCTTGCGGAAGCCCTCAAAGACCGCCAGATCACGACGGTCAAATTGCGCACGCTCGCCGTGCTGAGTGTCACGCCTTCGGCCACGATCAACGAGCTGGCGGTCTTTACCGTCACCGAACAATCGACGATGAGCCGCACGCTCGATTCGCTTGAAGAACAGGGTTATATCCGCCGTCAGGCGCGTGCCGAAGATATGCGCATCCGCGATATTTCGATGACCGAAGAAGGACGCAACATCTTCAACGAAGCATGGCCGACTATGTATGACCTGCTGTTGCAGTTGTTTGAGGGTATTGATGAGGACGAGCACCGCGCCTTTGTCGGCACCTTGCAGAAAATGCTGCGCAATATCCGTAAAAACGAACTTTGAAATTATGCTGAATAAAAAGCCGATCCGCTTTTGAGAGCGGATCGGCTTTTTTGTTGCTTGGAGCATTTCCAGCAAAGTGCGTAGCGGTTTGCGTAGGATAATGCGTAAAAACAAATAGATAGAGCGGTTCCACGATTCCGTTTTAACCGGAACCGCTCTAGTCCGTCGAGCGTGACGGGATCAGCGCGGTCGCCACAGCTGCCAAAGCGGCGACGATAGCAAAGATGTAGAAGTTCCACTGCGGGCCAACATTGAGGCTTGCGATCAAGCCGCCCAGAAGCGGACCCGACAGCGCACCAATGCGCGAGAAGCTTAGCGCCCAGCCAGTTCCGGCGGAGCGGATCGAGGAATCGAGCCGCTGCGCCAGGAAGCCTGTGAGAACCAGCGATGCCGACACGGTGCCGAAACCTGCAATTGCCACAAACACATAGTTCATCAGCAGCGAGCCCTTGAAGGCAAGAGCTACAATGCCAAGCGCACCCAGCGCATAGGAACAGGCGACCGTGCGGCGCACGCCGAAACGGTCCGCCCAGGTGCCAAGCACAATACCGCCGATTGCCGAGCTGAGACTGAAGACTGCGAGGAACAGCAGGCTGTTGCCGAGATCATAGCCGTTCTTACGCATGATCTGCGGCAGCCACTGCGCGAGACCATAGACCAGCAGCAACCCCATAAAGAGCGCGATCCAGAAGCAGGCGGTTTCAAACGCCTTTTTCGGGGAGAAGATTTCACTGAACACCGTGCGCCAGCCAACCTTGCCATGCTTGCGGACAATCGCCGCCGGAACGCCGACGCCCATGCGCTGCGCCGTCTTGCGCGCCGCATCATGCTTGCCGCGCTGGACCAGCGATTCCACGCTTTCCGGCAGGAATGCGAGGAAGATCGGAACGAACAGCAACGGCACCGCGCCAATCAAAACGATGGTGCGCCAGCCATGCGCTTCAAGAAAGCCGCGACCGCACAGCGCTGCGGCAAGCAACCCCATCGAATAGCCCGAATACATGAGACCGTAATTGAAGCTCTTCTTCTTGACCGGGGAATATTCCACGGTCAGCGCGGCGGCGACCGGAATAATCCCGCCAAGACCGATGCCCGAAATGAACCGGCTCAATCCGAAGATGAACGCGGACGGCGCCATGGCGCTGACGATCATGCACAGCGAGAACAGGGTGATGCAGGCGATGAACAGCGGTTTGCGTCCATGAAGCTCGCTCAGCGTGCCTGCAAGAATGCCGCCGATCAGCATGCCGATCACCGTATAGCTTCCGATGGCGCCAAGCTCTATCGGCGTCAGTTGCCAGACCGGATCGACCGACAAAGCGGGCAGAATGGCTCCGATGACACCGACATCATAGCCTTCCGCGAAAATTGCAAGCCAGCACAGGCCGACGACGAGCAGGCTTTTGGCTGCCGATATTTCCTTTCCGGCAATAGCCGGCGCGACTACGCTCTGGGCTTGAGACATAGCTTTCCCCTTTTCTTTGAAAGTACGGCGCGCGTCCTCGTGCACGCCGACGTTTCATGTCGAACATGTCGATTCCGGCATCTTTGCGATGCGCTGCGCTCTTTGATCAGAGCGTCGCGATTGTCTTCAGCGCGCCATCGAGCGCGATACCCTGTTCGTCCAGCAGGGCAGCTTGCCGCAGACGCCGCAGCCAAGCCGCGCCATCATCCCGCTCGCTTAGAACAGGCAAAGCGGATAGGACGCGGTCGAATTTCGACAGACCACGCGAATGCGTATCGGAATAGCCCTTGACCAGACGGCGGCAGCCAAGAACCTCGACCGCGAGATCATAGCTCTTGGGCAAGGCGGCCAATGCCTTCGCCAGCCAGGCTTCACGATGTTCAACCTCACGCTGATGGCGCAAGCTGCCGCGCCGGAAACGACGCAGGCCGGACACGACATAAAGCCCGGTGAACCAGAACAGCGTTCCCGTATTAACCCGGCGCCCCTTGCTGATGCGCTTGTCGAGCCACGCAAAGAGCTTCGGGCGATTTTCGATCCATGCGCCGATGCCTTTCGGCAAGGTGCCGCACACTTCTTCCATGCGCGGATGCATATATTCGGTCGTATAGGCGATCTGGTCTTTCTTGAGACCGATTTCCTTGCGAACCCGCTCGAAGCGCGAGCCGCGCACCTTGATCTCGGCCACCCGGACCACATCGTCATAGGCCATGGCGACAGCGACATATTTTGCCGCCTGTTCGGTGAAGGCAAAGCCATGCGCCGCACCGCCATTATCGCGATCGGCCTTGAGCATTGCGGCGCAACGGGTCAGATATTCATCCGCATAGGCGGGGTCCTGAAACTCGGTCAGTTTCTTGATGCCCGCAAAGAGAATCGCATGGCACCCGCCGGGAAATTCATTACGAATGCGTTTGATAAGTGCGTCCAGCGCTGGATGATCGGCCCGCTCTGGCAAAGGATCCAGCCGCTTTGCGGGCGTTGCCGCCAGCTTGTCATTCGCGCCGCCAAGCGCCCGCTGATAGGCAGCTTCAAAGGCTCTGAGACTTGCCTCGATGCCCTTGCCGCCAGACTTGATGGTCGCTTCAAAAGCCGCCTTGTCGAAAGGCAAAGCGCCGGAAGCCGCAAGCGCGCCGAACAGAGCCGATGACACCACACTGCCACTTTTGGTAGCCAGCGCTTCCATGTCGAAAGCAATGGTCTTGCGGGCGGCAAAGGCCGTCGCGTCCTCTACAACCACCGGATTGCCGGTGCCGTCGCCCGGCTTTTCCTTTTCGCCCACCGCGAAGGAACGATGGGTGGAGGTGATGAGCAAGGTCTTGTCCGGCGTCACGAGGCCGCGCAGCACCGAGCGCCCCGCTTCCATCAGTTCAGCCGCGATGACGATATCGACGTCACCGGGCGTCGGCATCAGCGACAGAATAGGCTTCGCACCCTCTCGGGCCCGCAATAGCTCAAGATAATAAATCGTTGCGCCGGTTCTCTGCGCCACGCCGGGCACGGAAGTTGTCTGCGCGACAAAGCCATTGTTTTCCGCCAGCGCCACAACCCAGTCGGCCAGAACGCCGCCGCCCTGACCGCCCATGGCGAGGATGGCAATCGACAGAGGCTTGTCCTGCGAAAGAAGAGCGGACGGCGATGCGTTCAATGTAGACATGGCCTGTTCCTCAATCCGCAAAGACAATGCGCGACGCGCGGCGGCGCTTTTGCAGCCAGCCAATGACACCGGAGCGCAGGCGATGCACGAACTTGTCCCAACCCGTCGGATTGTGGATGACATCGGCGCGATAGAAAGACGGGCACAGAACAGCCGCTTCCGAAACCTCACCGCAATTGCCGCAGCCGACGCAGGAATTGTCGATGGCCGCGACCGGATCGTCCTTCAGCGGATCGTCGGTATGCTTCACCGAAAGCGAAGGGCAACCCGACAGACGAATGCAGGCGTGATCGCCGGTGCACACATCCTCATCGACACCGAACCGCTGCTTGACCATCCGCTTGCCGTCCTTGACGGCCTTGGCGAATTGCGGCTTCACGCGGCGCTGCTTGTTGAGCATGCATTCCGACGACGCCACGATGATCTTCGGGCCTTTTTCTTCCGTCGTCAGCGCTTCCTTCAGCGTGTCGCGCATCTTTGCAACGTCATAGGTGTGGTCAATCTGGCGAACCCAGCCCGCGCCAATTCCCTTGACCGCATCGACGATGGAATTGTTGGTCTTGCGGCGCGGATTGATCGCTCTGGAGGACATGACGTCCTGACCGCCCGTCGCCGACGAATAATAATTGTCGACCACGAGGATGACGCCATCCTGCTTGTTGAAGACCGCGTTGCCGACCGAAGTGGCAAGGCCGTTGTGCCAGAAGCCGCCATCGCCCATCACCGAAATGGAGCGCTTGCCCGCAGGCACGTTGAAAGCGGAAGCCGAGGCCGGACCAAGGCCGTAACCCATGGTGGTGCCGCCGATATTGAACGGCGGCAGAATGGAAAAGAGGTGGCAGCCGATGTCGGCAGACACGTGATGCTCGCCCAGCTCCTTTTCCACCAGCTTCATGGCGGCGAAGATCGGGCGCTCCGGGCAACCGGTGCAGAAACCGGCGGGGCGCGGCGGCACCACTTCCGCCAGCGCCTTGACGCGCGTATCGGCCAGGACCGGCGATGGATCGGGCAGCGGCGGGCGGTTGCCGAGCAATTGCGGCGCATGCGCATCGAAGAATGCCGTCAGGCCTTTCAAAAGCACAGGCGTTGTGTATTCGCCGCCGAGCGGCAGCATATCCTTGCCGGACAGTTTTGTCTGGATATCGCGGCGGCGCAGCAGCGTATGCAGCGCCTGCTCGATATATTCAGGCGCGCCTTCCTCCAGCATCACCACAGCTTTTTTGCCCGCAACGAAGTCGATGACTTCATCGTCTATCATCGGATAGGCGACATTCATCACATAGAGAGGAACCCGGCTTTCGCCGTAAACATCGGCCAGCCCCATTTGCTGCAAGGCGCGCATAGCGCTGTTGTAAAGCCCGCCTTGCAGGATGATGCCGACATCGCCCTCTTGCGGGCCGAAATATTCATTGAGACGATTGGCTTTGACGAACTCGACGGCTGCGGGCCAGCGCTTCTCCAGCTTTTCCTTCTCGTGCAGGAAAGATGCAGGCGGCAGGACGATGCGATTGACGTCGCGTCTCGGATTTTCCAGCGCTTCGGCCAGCGTGTGGGCGGGCCGCTTGTTATCCTTCGCCACAAACTGACCATGCACATGGCAGCTGCGGATACCCACCTGCAACATGACCGGCGTGTTGGAGGCTTCCGACAGTTCGAAGCCTTTTTCAACGGCTTCCACGATCGAAGGCAGATTGGGGCGCGGCGTCAAAAGCCACATTTGCGATTTCATCGCATAGGCGTGGCTGCGCTCCTGCATGATGGAGGAGCCTTCACCGTAATCCTCACCGATGATGACCAGCGCGCCGCCGGTCACACCGCCCGAGGCGAGATTGGACAAGGCATCGGAGGCGACATTGGTGCCAGCCGTCGATTTCCAGGTGACGGCGCCGCGCACCGGATACATCACGGAAGCGGAAAGCATCGCCGCAGCCGCGGCTTCCGATGCGGACGATTCGAAATGGACGCCCAGATCCTCCATCACGTCCTTCGCATCGGCGAGAACGTCCATGAGGTGGGAAATCGGCGAGCCCTGATAGCCGCCGACATAGGAAACGCCCGATTGCAGCAGCGCCTTGGTGATGGCGAGAATGCCTTCACCGCTGAAAATATCGCCTTCGCCGAGCTTCAGATCCTCGACCTCACGGGCGAATGAGCGCTCCGCCATAACAATTCCCCTTTTCCGTTCGCCGGAATATCAATTCATTTGCATCAGCATATTTTCCAATTCTAAACCGTGTCAATAGCGCTTTTCGGAACGATTATAATTATTGCATTTGCATATTTCTGTTTGGGCGCTTTTTTCTGCACCCGGAGGCAATGCCGCAAAGACTATGATTTTTTTGCTTGACGCGCCAGAACTCCCGATCATATTTTAAGCTTAAAATAATTAACCGGCTCCGTTCGGCAAATATCGGTCGGCAGCAAATCGGAAAGGGAACTCGACATGCGTATCGTGTGTATTGGAGGAGGTCCGGCCGGCCTTTATTTCGGCCTTCTGATGAAGAAGCTTCATCCCGAACATGACATTACGGTCGTGGAGCGCAACCGCCCTTACGACACGTTCGGCTGGGGCGTCGTGTTTTCCGACGCGACCATGGAATCCATGAAGGTCTGGGACCCGGAAAGTGCGGCCGAAATTCAGGACGCCTTCAATCACTGGGACGATATCGAGGTACTGTTCAAGGGCACGCGCCAGCGCACCAGCGGTCATGGCTTTGTCGGCATCGGGCGCAAGCGCCTGCTCAATATTCTTCAGGCGCGCTGTGAAGCGCTGGGCGTGAAGCTTCAGTTTGAAACCGACGTGGAAAGCGATCTCGATTTTCCCGACGCCGATCTCATCATCGCTTCGGACGGCCTGAACTCCCGCATTCGCAATCGCTATGAAGACGTGTTCGAGCCCGATCTGATCGTGCGACCCAATCGCTATATCTGGCTCGGCACGGAAAAGCTGTTCGACGCCTTTACCTTCGACTTTCGCAAGACCGATCACGGCTGGTTCCAGGCGCATATCTACAAGTTCGACGACAAGACCTCGACCTTCATCATCGAAACCACCGAGGAAGCCTATCTGGCGCATGGACTGGACCAGATGGACCAGACGGCCTCCATCGATTTCTGCGAGAAGCTTTTCGCGGAAACGCTGGAAGGCGCGCCGCTGATGACCAATGCGCGCCATTTGCGCGGCTCGGCCTGGCTGAACTTCAACCGCCTGATTTGCGGAAAATGGAGCCACTTCAACGGCAATTCCCATGTGGTTCTGATGGGTGACGCAGCCCATACCGCGCATTTCGCCATCGGCTCGGGCACCAAACTTGCCATCGATGACGCGATTGAACTGGCCAACCAGTTCCAGAAGCTTGGTCACGGCAAGGAAGGCATTCCTGAAGTCCTGCATGCCTATGAGGAAATCCGCCGGGTCGATGTCGCACGCATTCAAAACGCCGCGCGCAACGCCATGGAATGGTTCGAGGTCGTCGGCCAACGTTATGCCGACACGCTGGAGCCGGAACAATTCATGTATTCCATGCTGACGCGTTCACAGCGCATCAGCCACGAAAATCTGCGCCTGCGCGACAAGAACTGGCTCGAAGGCTATGAGCGCTGGTTTGCCCGCAAGCAAGGGTTGAACGTGACGGAAGACGAGCGTTGCCTGCCGCCGATGTTCACGCCCTATAAGCTGCGCGGCGTGACGCTGCCAAACCGCATCGTCGTATCGCCAATGGCCATGTATTCCGCAACCGACGGCCTGATCGACGATTTCCATATGGTGCATCTCGGCAGCCGCGCCATGGGCGGCGCGGGGCTGGTCTTTGCCGAAATGACCTGCGTATCACCTGACGCGCGGATCACGCCCGGCTGTCTCGGCATCTGGAACGATGCGCAGGCCGAAGGCTGGAAACGCGTTGTGGAGTTTATTCACAGCAACAGCAATGCCAAGGTTGGCATGCAGATCGGCCATGCCGGACGCAAAGGCGCAACCAAGCTTGCATGGGAAGGGATCGACCAGCCGCTGGAAGAGGGTTCATGGCCGCTTCTGTCTGCTTCCGCCCTGCCCTATCTCAAGCACAGCCAGACGCCGAAGGCGATGGACCGCGCAGACATGGACCGGGTGAAAGCGGACTTTGTCGCCGCCACCAAACGCGCCGCAGAAGCGGGCGTCGATTGGCTGGAGCTGCATTGTGCGCATGGCTATCTTCTGTCGAGCTTCCTCTCGCCGCTCACCAACCGGCGCGAGGATGAATATGGCGGCAGTTATGAAAACCGCGCGCGCTATCCGCTGGAAGTCTTCCACGCGATCCGCGAAGTCTGGCCGCAGGACAAGCCGATCTCGGTTCGTCTTTCCTGTCACGACTGGTTTGAAGGCGGCAACACGCCGGAAGATGCAGCGATCTTTGCCGACATGTTCAAGGCCGCAGGCGCGGATCTGATCGACTGTTCGTCCGGTCAGGTCTGGAAGGAAGAAAAGCCGGTTTATGGCCGCCTGTTCCAGACCCCGTTCTCCGACAAGATCCGCAACGAAATCCACATTCCGACCATTGCCGTCGGTGCGATTTCGGAAGCTGATCATGCCAATTCGATCATCGCCGCCGGGCGCGCCGATCTCTGCGCCGTGGCCCGACCGCATCTTGCCGATCCGGCATGGGCGCTGCATGAGGCGGCGAAAATCGGCATCAACTCCATCGCGTGGCCGAAGCAATATCGCTCCGCCAAATATCAGTATGAAGCCAATCTCGCCCGCGCCGCAGCTGCGCCGCAAGGCGCGAAGTAACGGGAGATCGCGATGAACGATGCCGCTATTGGCCTTGCCCTTTCCGGCAAGCATGCGCTGGTCACCGGCGCCGGTAGCGGCATCGGCGCCGCTATCGCCGCTGGCCTTGCGCGCGCCGGGGCCAATGTGACCCTGGCGGGCCGCCGCCGCGAACCGCTGGAAGCAACCGCCGCCCTGTTGGACTGGCAGCGATGCTTCATTGCCGACGGTTTCGACGTGACCAACCGCGAAGCCATTGAAACGGGCCTTAACGGCGCGCGTGCCGCATTCGGGCCTGTCAGCATTCTTATCAACAATGCCGGAGAAGCGCCGAGCGCACCTTTCGAGAAAACCAGCCTCGACATGTGGAGCCGCGTTCTCAATGTCGATCTGACCGGCGTCTTCAATGTGACCCAGGCGGCCCTTGATGACATCAAGGCGGGCGGCAAAGGCGGGCGCATCATCAATATCGCCTCGACGGCGGGCCTGAGCGGTTATGCTTATGTTTCGGCCTATTGCGCCGCAAAGCATGGCGTTGTCGGGCTGACCCGCGCGCTGGCGCTGGAATTGGCCCGCAAAGGTGTGACCGTCAACGCCGTTTGCCCCGGTTTCACCGATACGCCGATCATTTCCCGCTCGATTGCGGCCATTGTCGCCAAGACCGGACGGTCGGAGGAAGATGTTCTCGCAGAATTCGTCAAGGCGAACCCGCAGGGACGCCTGATACAGCCGGAGGAAGTGGCTGAAACCGTGCTGTGGCTCACATCGCCCGGCGCGCAATCGATAACTGGACAGGCGATTGCAATCGCCGGTGGGGAGGTAATGGCAGGATGAATAACGGCACCGTTTCGATGGCGAGCAATCTGAAGCCTTTCAAGGACTATCAGGCCACGCATTTTCTATGGCAGACAAGCGAAGACGGTCGCGTTGCAACGCTGACCCTGAACCGCCCGGACCGCAAAAATCCGCTGACATTCGAAAGCTATGCCGAGCTTCGCGACCTGTTTCGCAATCTCGTCTATGCCTCCGACGTGCGCACCATCGTGCTGACGGGCGCTGGCGGCAACTTCTCGTCGGGCGGCGATGTGTTCGAAATCATCGAACCGCTGACCCATATGACGATGCCCGACCTTCTGGCTTTCACGCGCATGACTGGCGATGTCGTCAAGGCCATGCGTAAATGCCCGCAGCAGATCATTGCCGCCGTTGACGGCATTTGCGCAGGCGCTGGCGCTATTCTGGCCATGGCTTCGGATTTGCGCATCGCAACACCGGAAGCAAAGACGGCCTTCCTTTTCACCCGCGTCGGCCTTGCAGGTGCCGATATGGGCGCATGCGGCATTCTCCCGCGACTGATCGGTCAGGGCCGCGCATCGGAACTGCTTTATACCGGACGCTTCATGAGCGCTGACGAAGGCGAGCGCTGGGGCTTCTTCAACGCGCTGCATCCGCAGGGCGATCTGCTCGGCAAGGCCGAAGCGCTGGCGCGCAACATTGCCGACGGTCCATGGTTCGCGCATGGCATGACCAAAACCATGCTCAATCAGGAATGGGCGATGGGCATTGAAGAGCTGGTGGAATCGGAAGCACAGGCGCAGGCCATCTGCATGGCGACGCAGGATTTCCGTCGCGCCTTTGAGGCTTTCGCCGCCAAGCAGAAGCCCGTTTTCGAGGGGAACTGACGATGGATCGTTCCGCAGCCCTGCCATTGACCCGAGAACATCTCGACTGGCCGTTTTTTGACAAAACCCACACCGACTGGGCCGCGAAGCTCGATGCCTTCGCAGCGAGCTCGGCGCTGGCCGCTGTCGATCACAGCGACACGGACAATGCCTGCCGCGCTTTGGTGAAAGCGCTGGGCCAAGCCGGGCTGCTTGAAGCGGCTGTCAGCCTGACCGGCGGCGAAGGCATCGATTCCCGCAAGCTTTGCATCGCCCGCGAGACACTGGCCTATCATGACGGTCTGGCCGATTTCGCTTTTGCCATGCAGGGCCTCGGCACCGGCGCAATCAGCCTGACCGCATCAGACGAACTCAAACAGGCCGTATTGCCGAAAGTGGCAAGCGGCGAATGGATTTCGGCCTTTGCCCTGTCGGAAAAACTGGCGGGGTCCGATGTGGCGGCAATGAGCTGCGCCGCCCGGGCCGATGGCGACCATTATGTGCTCGACGGTGAAAAGACCTGGATTTCCAATGGCGGCATCGCCGATGTCTACACCGTCTTTGCCCGCACCGGCGAAGCGCCCGGCACGCGCGGCATTTCGGCCTTTGTCGTGTTTGCCACCGATCCCGGCTTTTCCATCGCGGAGCGCATCGATGTGATCGCGCCGCATCCGCTGGCGACGATCCGCTTCGACAATTGCCGCATCCCGGCCTCGCGTCGTCTCGGCGCGCCGGGCGAAGGCTTTAAGATCGCCATGCGCACGCTCGATATTTTCCGCGCATCGGTTGCGGCAGCGGCACTTGGCTTTGCACGCCGTGCAGCCAGCGAAGCGCTGTCTCATGCGCGGTCGCGCCCGATGTTCGGCGGCGCATTGGCCGACTTGCAGCTGACGCAGGCCACGCTTGGCGACATGGCGACCGATATCGACGCCGCAGCGCTTTTGACCTATCGCGCAGCATGGCGGCGCGACGTTCAAAAGCTGAACACAACCAAGGAAGCCGCAATGGCCAAGATGGTTGCGACGGAAAACGCCCAGCAAACCATCGACAAGGCCGTGCAGATGTTTGGCGGTCGCGGTGTAAAAAGCGGCGAAATCGTCGAGCGGCTTTATCGCGAGATACGCGCACTTCGCATCTATGAAGGCGCAACGGAAGTGCAGAAACTCATTATCGCGCGCGAACTACTGAAGGCAAATTAAAGCCCGTCACCGCGCGCATTTTCTGGAGACACAACATGCATAAGACACTTCAGCCGCAAGGCTGGGCTCGCCCCATCGGATATGCCAATGGCGTTGAAGCCCGCGGGCGCACCGTCTATATCGGCGGCCAGATCGGCTGGAACGAACAGCAACAGTTCGAGACCGACGATTTCGTCGAGCAGACCGAGCAGACATTGAAGAACATCGTCGCCATTCTGGCGGAAGCAGGCGGCAGGCCGGAACATATCGCCTCCATGACCTGGTATTTCACCGACAAGGTTGAATATACCGCCAATCTAAAAGGCATCGGTCGCGCCTATCGCGATGTGATCGGCAAGCACTTCCCAGCCATGGCGGCAGTGCAGGTGGTCGCGCTGGTCGAAGACCGGGCCAAGATCGAAATACAGGCTTTTGCCGTTATACCGGACTGAGACCACCATGGCCGATAGACGCGAATTCTCCCCCGCTGTGACAGGTACGGTTGTCGATGGCATTCTTGTCGTCACGGTCGACACCCCGCCGGTCAATGCCACCTCCGCCGAAGTGCGCAAAGGTTTTGCCGCAGCCATTCGCCATGCTTCGGAAGATGCGGCGATCCGTGCGACCGTGCTGAGCGGCGCAGGCAAGATCTTCATCGGCGGGGCGGATATTCGCGAATTCGGCAAGCCGCCGGTTGAGCCGACATTGCCGGATGTGATCACGATCATCGAAAGCGCGGACAAGCCCGTGGTGGCCGCGATCAACGGCCCCGCTTTGGGCGGCGGGCTTGAGGTTTCGCTTGCGGCTCACGCGCGGATCGCATCGACCAGCGCCTCCTTTGCCTTGCCGGAAGTCAAGCTTGGGATCGTGCCCGGCGCTGGCGGCACGCAGCGCCTGCCCCGACTGATCGGGCCGCTCGCAGCACTCGATATGATCGCCACCGGACGCCAGATTGCCCCGGAAGAAGCGCTGCAACTGGGCCTGATCGACCACGTTTCGAGCGGCGATCTTGTGGCCGAGGCCATCAAGCTCGCCGATACGCTGGTCGGCAAGCCGTTGCGCCGGACCCGCGATCTGCTTGTCACCGCGCCCGATGCAGCCGCCTTCGAACAGGCCAAGGTGAAAATACTGAAGAAATCCCGCGGCGCGACCGCCCCCGGCGAAGCGGCACGGCTCGTTCAGCTCTCGACAACGACCGCGATTGCCGAAGGTGTGGCCGAAGAACGCGCGACCTTCATCCGCCTGCGCGACAGCGCGGAAGCAGCCGCCCTGCGGCATCTGTTCTTTGCCGAACGCTCGGCTGGAAAAGTGGAAGGTATTGAGGCGAAGCCTCGGACGCTTTCCACCATCGGTATTGCCGGAACCGGCCTGATGGGGTCGGGCATCGCAGTCGCCTGTCTTGCCGCTGGCTACAAGGTCATCGGCTATGAAACGACTGCGGAAGTAGCCGCCAAGGGCCATGCGCGGATCAGCGACATGATCCAGAAGGCCGTCGATGCGGGCAGGCTTTCCACCGAAGCCGCAGATGCGCAACGCACGAAGCTCTCCGTCAGCGCCGACATGGCCGCACTGGCCGGTGCCGATCTCGTCATCGAAGCCGTCTTCGATGACTTCACCGTCAAAGCATCGCTGTTCCGCGAGCTTGACGCCTTGCTGCCTGCGGCAACCATTCTCGCGACCAATACGAGCTATCTCAATCCGGATGAGCTCGCCGCCGTGACAAGCCGTGCTGACCGGGTGCTAGGCCTGCATTTCTTCTCGCCCGCCAATATCATGCGGCTTCTGGAAGTGGTGCGCTGTGCGGAAACGTCCGACGAGACGCTTGCAACCGGCATCGCCTTTGCCCGCAAGATCAAGAAGCTGCCCATCGTCACCGGCGTCTGCGAAGGCTTCATCGGCAACCGTATGTTTTCGGCCTATCGCACGGAAGCCGAGAAAATGCTGGCCGAAGGCGCTTATCCCGAAGATATCGATCGCGCCATGGAAGCCTATGGCTTTCCGATGGGACTCTTCGCGGTTTACGACATGGCCGGTCTGGAAATTGCCTGGGCGCGGCGCAAGCGAGCGGCGGCAAGCCGCGACCCGAACCTTCCCTATTTCGACGTTGCCGACAAATTATGCGAAGCTGGGCGTTTTGGCCGCAAGGCCGGTCTCGGCTGGTATCGCTATGTGGATGGCGTTCGCGCCAGCGACGCCGACGTCCACGCGCTGATCGACGATTACCGCGCACGCCACGCCATTGTTCCCCGCGGTTTCAGCGATGAAGCGATCATGCAGCGCCTTCTCGCCGCCATGGCGCATGAGGGGCAAGCTCTGCTTGAAGAAGGCATTGCGCGCCATTCCGACGATATCGATCTGGTTCTGGTGAACGGATACGGCTTCCCGTCAATCAAGGGCGGCCCCATGTTTGTCACACGCGATCAGGCGCAATAAAAACCCAGCAGGCGGGAGACGGCTTATTCGTCTTCCGCGCCAGAAAGATGGTTTCGCACCGACTTCTTCAGCGGATCAAGATCGGCCAGCAAAGTCTGGATGATATCGTGATCGACATCGGCCATCATTTCCCGCAACCAGCCTTCATGGGCGCTGGCCATCTGGCTGAACACCGAAATGCCCTGCTCCGTCAGACGGGCAACCGTGACGCGGCGATCGGCGCCCGGCGTCTCGCGCTTGACCAGACCTTCGGTCTCCAGCCGCTCCACCAGTCCGGTGACATTGCCGTTGGTTACCATCGTGCGGCGCGACAGCTCCCCCAGCCGCAAGCCTTCCGGCTCGCGATAAAGCTGCGCCAGCAGATCGAATTGCGGCAGTGTCGCCCCGAATTCATTGCGCAGACGCCGCCGGATTTCCTGCGAGATCAGCCTGGTCGTGGACAACATGCGCAGCCAGAGACGCAGTTCCGGCTTTTCGCTTTCATGATCGTCGCTGACTATGATCTCGAAATCCACCGACACGCCCATTTCCTTTGTTCAAAGCACGCTGGTCAGGCTCAGGAATCGAGCCATAATCCGTGTTTTAAGAATCGCGTTTGCCGAAAAATATTTCAAGCCTTAAATAAATTGTCCGAAAGCTCCTGCGAAAGACCGCGGAACACTTCTTCTCCGCGCAAAAAACGGCCTCACCGGCGCATTATTTCTAAATGCATATATTTCCTGTCGTGATGCCCGATAACGCCTTTGAAAGGAAAGCCCGACTAAAAAAGATTTCACGGCAATTTGTGATGTTTATCGGCCCTTCTGAACCGCTTAAATACTTGCAAAGTCATATTTTATTGCATAGCTTTCCACTCAAGGCTCGAAGAAGCCGCTGCACAAATCCGCAGTTCCACCCGCATCGGGTCGGGCGCGGCATAAACGAGGGAAGTTATGAAAGAGGCATCCGTTCTCAGCACTCTTGCATCCGCATTGGTATCGCAATCAATCAAGGTCGTGGATATTACCGCGCCGCTCGGGCCCGATACGCCGGTGCTTTATCTGCCGCCGCAATTCGGCAAGAACACTCCGAAGGTGAAGATCCACGAGATCAGCAAATATAACCAGGACGGTCCGTTCTGGGCTTGGAATTGGATCGAGCTGGGCGAACATACCGGAACCCATTTCGACGCGCCGAGCCATTGGGTCACCGGCAAGGATCATTCCAACAACACGACCGACACCATCCCGCCGCAGAACTTCGTTGCGCCGGTCAATGTGATCGACCGCTCCGCCGAGGCAACCGCCAACCCGGATTATCTCCTCACGGTGGAAAGCATCCAGGAGTGGGAAGCCGAGCATGGCGAGATTGAAGCTGGCTCGTGGGTGATCCTGCGCACCGACTGGTACAAGCGCAATGGTTCCACCGAAACATTCCTGAATGCTGACGAGAATGGCCCGCATTCGCCCGGACCAACAGCGGAAGCAATCCGTTATCTTCTTTCCAAGGGCATCATCGGCTGGGGCCAGGAAACGGTCGGCACCGATGCCGGTTCGGCAGGCGGCATGACCCCGCCCTTCCCCGCGCATCACCTGCTGCATGAAGCCAACCGCTACGGCCTTGCAAGCCTGAGCAATCTCGACCAGCTTCCTGCAAAGGGTGCGATCCTGATCGCCGCACCGTTGAAGTTCGTCGCTGGCACGGGATCGCCCGTGCGCGCATTGGCACTCGTACAGGGCTAAAGCTTCCAGCTATAGGCCAATAATAGAGCGGCTCCGTTGTTCCGGTCGGAAACAGGAACCGCTCCAAAGATTAAGAGCCTGAATCAAAAAGCGGCATGTGTGTGCAAAAATGGTGATTTTCGAGTACCGGAGCGGAGCGTACTTAAGGTACGTGAGCACCGGAAGCCTCGCATAATGCCGAAAAGTTGCAGACTTTTCGGTTCATATTATGCGACAGCAAATCTCAAAGCGCCATTTGCAGCCACACAGGGCGACTTTTGGAACGGGCTCTAAGACTGCCGTTCCAGATAAGGCAGCTCACGCGGCTGGATCGTGCTGGCCAGCGTATTGATGCGCAGCATGGCGCGTTCGTGCGAGATTTGCAGATGATGCACGAGCGCGCGTTGTGCTCCGGCCAGATTGTCGGACTGAAGACACGTCACGATCTCGAGATGCTCCGGCAAAAACGGTTCCGACGCGAAAAGCCCCGATGTCCACTGATACAGGAAATGATGCGCGACGAGCAGGGTCTGCGGCAGCCTTATCGCCTCCAGCAAAGATGCACTGTCGCAATGGCCGAGAAGCTCGACATGCAGTTCCTGTTCCAGCCGGTCCAGTGTTTCGCCCGTAACCAATGGGGCGGCTACCGCTTCATCGAGATTGCGGCGAACCCTTTCCAAAAATCCCTCAGGCAGTCGGGGCAGCGCTTTTTCAAGCGCCAGCGGCTCAAGCACCCATCGCAGCTCGAACAGATCGTGGATGTGTTTGTCGGTGAGCGCCGGTGCAAACCAGCGCCCGCGCTCGTCCTTCCGGATGACGCCGCGCTGCTGTAACCGGGCCATGACATCTTGCGCCACCGTGCGGCTGACACCATAATGCTTTGCCAATGCCAGCGCATTGACGCGCCAACCGTCCAGCGATGTGCGGGCGAAAATCTCGCTTTCGATTTCCGTATAAATGAGTTGCCAGCTGGGCAGGAACTGCATGCGGCCGTCCGCGCTTCTTCTGACATGGGGATCGCCGTTGGAACAATCCGCTCCGTTGGCCGCCGCTTCTACGGCAATGGCATAACCACGCCCCTCCGCCTTGCGAATGAGGCCGCGCTGCGCGAGTTCGACCAGCGCCTGTCGCGCCGGAACCCGGCTGATGCCAAACAGTTCCGCCACCCAGCTTTCCGTCAGTCGTCTATCTTTCGGGATAGCACCATTGGCAATATCCGCCGCCAGACTGTCACGTGCGCGCTGATAGAGTTTGGGTGCGATATTCCGCGTCATGTCATTTGCCTCCCCTGAATGCGTCCGGCTTCTTGTTATTTTGTCCGGTTTATCCCGATACCCACAGGCACGGTTTCTCCTATGTCGGAATCGATAAGCCTGTATACAACCCATTGAGTCCAATATGGTTTGCGGACTGCCATTTATCCTCGAGAACGTCTGGCGGATGCTCCCGTAAAGGGGGGCTTATCCCGCTAATATATCTCGGATTGCGTCTCCCAAAAAATTCGTATAGTGCATGCACAATACATTATGGCCGGAGGAGTTTCACAGTGCAACAGGCAGTTGACCAGGCTGCGTTTTCGCTTGCCTCGCTAGATCGGTTCTGCCGCGAGGTTTTTTCCGCATGCGGTGCGGATGATGCAACCGCTGACGCGGCAACGCGCGCGATGATGCATGGCACACGCTACGGCGTGGACAGCCACGGCGTTCGCCTGCTTGCGCATTATGTGACGGCGCTTGAGGGCGGTCGTGTCAACAAGACGCCGAAGCTGAAGGCCGTCCGCAGCTTTGGCGCCATCGAAACGCTCGACGCCGACGATGCCCATGGCGCGCTGGCGGCCTATACCGCGATGGATCGCGCCATTGCGCTCTCCGAGCAGTTCGGCATCGGCGCAGTCGCCATTCGCAACAGCTCGCACTTTGCCGCCGCCGGGGCCTACGCGCTTGAGGCAGCGCGGCAGGGCCGAATTGGTCTTGCGGTCTGCAATTCCGACAGTTTCGTGCGCCTTCACGATGGCGCAATGCGGTTCCACGGCACCAATCCGATTTCGGTCGGCGTGCCGACTACGGACGATAATCCGTGGCTACTCGATATGGCCACAAGCTCGATCCCCTATAACCGCGTGCTGCTCTATCGCAGCCTCGGCGTCGAGCTGCCGCAGGGCGTTGCTTCCGATCTCAACGGTGTGGATACGCGCGATGCGGAAGCGGTCGAAATGCTGGCGCCCCTTGGCGGCGAATTCGGCTTCAAGGGCGCAGCCCTTGCCGGTGTTGCGGAAATTCTCAGTGCCGTTCTGACCGGTATGAAACTCAGCTTCGATATTGCTCCGATGGGCGGTCCGGATTTTTCCACGCCGCGCGGCATGGGCGCTTTCGTCCTGGCGATCAAGCCGGAAGCCTTTATCGAGCGCGATGTCTTCGATGCGGGCATGACCCGATATCTCGAAACATTGCGCAATTCGCCAGCTCGCGAAGGCTGCACTGTGATGGCTGCAGGCGACCGCGAATGGCGCGTTGCTGAAGAGCGCGAGCAGAGTGGCGTCACCATCGATCCGGTGACGTGGCAATCATTCGGCGAAATGGCTGAAAAATACCGTGTGGCCTTGCCCGCCTGAATAAGACGGTCATAGCACATAAACAAACCCGTCAGGGCGGTTACAGCAATGCAATCGCTCTGAACATCATTCGAACTGCGACGACATATCCCGGGAGGATATTGGGAATGAACACTTCAAACAAGGCGCCATTCGGCGCCAGCCGCTTCCGGTATTTCATACTTTTCATGTGTTTTATCGGCATCGCGATCAATTATCTCGATCGCGCGAATATGAGCGTGGCGCTGCCCTTCATCGATTCCGAACTGGGCCTGAACCTCACCAACACCCAGAAGGGCCTCATCCTTGGCGCCTTCTTCTGGGCCTATGACGGCATGATGCTGTTTGCAGGCTGGATTACCGACAAGCTGGGAGCGCGCAAGAGCTTCTCGCTCGCCGCCATCTGGTGGTCGGTCTTCACCGCCGTCACCCCGCTCGCCAACAGCTTCTGGTCTTTCTTCACCGTCCGTTTCTTCCTCGGCGCTGGTGAAGCCCCTGCCTATCCGGCAGCGACCAAGGCGGCTTCGCGCTGGTTCCCGAGAAGCGAACGCGCTTTCGCAACCGCTGTGATTGATTCCGGTTCGCGCGTCGGCACGGTTCTGGCCCTGCCGATCGTCACCGCGATCATCGCATTCGCGACCTGGCATTATTCCTTCATCATCCTGGGTGCTGTCGGTATCGTCTGGGCGTTCTTCTGGTATGTCACCTATCGCGATCCGTCCGAACATCCGCGCGCCAACGATCTGGAACGCCAGTACATCATCCAGAACGGTGCCCGCACCGACGATAATGACAGCGAAGAAGCCCAGAAGATACGTTGGGCCGACCTGTTCCGTTATCGCACCGTCTGGGGCATGATGCTCGGCTTCTTCTGCCTGAACTTCGTCATCTACTTCTTCCTGACCTGGTTCCCGACCTATCTGAAGACCGCACGCGGCCTGAACCTCGCTGAACTTGGCCTCTATGGCATGATCCCCGGCCTTGCCGCCGTCGTCACCGCCTGGATCGCTGGCCTTCTGGCCGACCGCGCCATCCGCAACGGCGCCAATGTTACCACGGTTCGCAAGATCGTCATGGTCGGCGGCATGCTGGGCGGCGCAGCCATTCTCCCGGCGGCACTGGTTGAATCGCTCTATGCAGCTTTGTTCTTCCTGGCGATTTCCTATAGCAGCCTTGCGGTTGCAGCGACCGCGATCTGGTCCCTGCCAGCCGACGTTGCACCAAGCTCGCGCCACGTGGCTTCGATCGGCGGCATCCAGAATTTTGCGTCGAACATTGCCGGCATCATCAGCCCGTTCCTGTTCGGCTTTCTGCTGGATCAGTTCGGCGGCAGCTATACGCCGTCGTTCCTGATGGCCGCCATCATGGCCGTTGTCGGTGCATGCTCCTATGCATTCATCGTCGGTCGTGCGGAGCCTCTGCCGATCCTCCCTCCCCGCTCGTAAGTCTATCATCGAGCGCTGACCAAAAAAGCCCCCATCCGGATGATCCGGATGGGGGCTTTTCTTTTCCAGATATCACGAACCGGCATTGATCTGGCTCGCGCTCAGTAAGGGGATGCCGCATTCAGCCACGACAGCGGTGATGATATGGCAGCGGAACCAAGCGCCCAAGCAAGGATTGTACCGATAACGGCCGGGTATATGGAGCACCCTCAAGCGCCGGACAAATCCAAAAGGTGATATAGGAGCGACTGCCTGCCGAGCCTATAGTCCTCGACTTGACCGAATTCGACGCAATTCGGCGCTGCTGGCAGCGAACCTTTCATCCAGCTGCGCACCAGCTTTGATCCGGACCTAACTGAGCGTTCAAGCCGTACAGCCTGGTTCGACGGTGCACCAACCGGACAAAAACGGGTCGTTTCGACTACGGAATGGAAAACTTCAAAATATAGAGAATAAATGATAATTTATCGCATACGAAAGCTAAAACGCCATTAGGTTTCCCTAGCGCGACTCTCTCAAAACCGTTTTTCTAAGGCGATTTTTACCGTTAAGGCGGGCTCGCCGCTCTCAAAAAGAATCTGCCTAACGATACTTTGATCGTAACGCGAAGAAGTTAAAAAATCTACTGCATCCAACGCTGAAATCACAAAAAACATCATTCGTTGCCAATTCAACCCCGGCTGGGCCGGTCGCTCTTAGACATTAAGCGGTTCTTCCCCGACAGGTTTGCGCATTTGACTAATGACCCCTGTCGGCACTGTTGATTTCACTTTCGCTCCGAGGCAAGACGTATCTGGAAAGATACGAGCCGGACAACCGGGCGCAAAGCGCTCGTGACGATTCGGAACGCCCATCCATCACCCAAAAAGCGTGGAGGATGACAATAAATGACTCCACCTTCTGTGAGCAGCATGCTGCAAACAATGATAGACTGCCGTCTAATCTCGATAAAATCATTTAAAAACAAATCGATAAATGAATTCGATTCGGAAAGATAAAATTCTTTGTAATTTTTAAATGCCTGCTAACCCTTTGTTAATTCGGGCAGCTCTTGCGATACTAAAAGAATCGGACATAATGACGGTATTTAGGCGGTATTAGTTCCGATGCCGTCATTAGGGATCCCAACGTAATGAATATCGCAAATTCAACAGCGGCATTGTCGTTTGACGACATGATATTGACGCAGGGGAGAGAAATCTCCCGCAAGCTCAATCTGCTGCGCCATGAAAACTTCCCACCAGACGCGCGGAAAAATCTGCGTCAGTTTTCCATGGCCGAAGCTGCATATTTCCTTGGCGTTTCACCCAGCAATCTGAAGAAACTACATCTCGAAGGCAAGGGCGTCGAGCCGACCATTTTGACAGGTGGACGCCGTGCTTACAGCGTAGACCAGTTGCATGAACTGCGTTTGTGGCTCGACCAGAACGGTCGCGCTGAAGTGAAGCGCTATGTTCCGCACCGCCGGGCCCATGAAAAGCTCCAGGTCATCGGGGTCGTCAATTTCAAGGGCGGCTCAGGCAAGACCACGACGGCGGCGCATCTTGCACAGCATCTCGCCTTGACCGGCCATCGTGTGCTGGCCATCGATCTCGATCCGCAGGCCTCTTTGTCGGCACTGCACGGTATCCAGCCAGAGCTCGATGAATTCCCGTCGCTCTATGAAGCCATTCGTTACGATTCCGAAAAGAAGCCCATCCGCGATGTCATTCGCCGGACGAACTTCCCCGGTCTCGACATTATACCGGCGATGCTGGAACTGCAGGAGTATGAATATGATACGCCTTTGGCCATGCAGAATGGCGGCGAGGGCAAGATGTTCTGGAACCGCATCGCCACGGCCTTGGCCGAGGTCGACGATTCCTACGACGTCGTCGTGATCGACTGCCCTCCCCAGCTTGGCTATCTGACGCTGACGGCACTGTCCGCCGCAACATCGGTGCTGATTACGGTTCATCCGCAGATGCTCGACCTTATGTCGATGTCGCAGTTCCTGCTGATGCTAGGCGATATTCTGAAAACCGTTCGTCAGGCTGGCGGTGCAGTACAGCTCGACTGGTTCCGCTATCTGATTACCCGTTATGAACCGACTGACGTGCCCCAGGCGCAGATGGTGGGTTTCATGCAGAGCATGCTGGCCTCTCACATGCTCAAGCATCAGATGCTGAAATCGACGGCCATATCGGATGCCGGCCTGACCAAACAAACGCTTTACGAAGTCGAACGTTCATCCATGAACCGCGGCACTTATGATCGCGCGATGGAAGCCATGGAAGCGGTCAATTCTGAGATCCGCGGCCTTATCCACGAAGCATGGGGACGTTAGACTGCCGTCTAAAACGGCAAATACGCAATAAAATCAGGTCTCTGACCGGTTTGAGGAATAGAGAATGGCACGAAAGAACATCTTTGATAGCGTGATGCGGAACGAACCGGTGGCGGAACAGCCTTCCCAGCCGGTCGATGCCATATCGCGCCGGTTCGGCGCTGCCAAGTCGCTTTCCGCTTCGATTGATGAGCTCGCTAAACAGGCTTCACAAAGGCTTGATGGCGAAACCGTCGTGGAGCTTGACCCGTCCAGTCTCGATGCGTCTTTCGTGGCCGACCGCCTGCCTGAAGCAGACGATCAGGAGTATCGGGAGCTTCTCGAAGCCATTCGTGAGCGAGGTCAGGACAGCCCTATTCTGGTTCGCCCGCATCCTGAGACCAGCGACCGTTATATGATCGTCTTTGGTCATCGCCGTGCTCGGGTTGCACGCGAACTAGGCCTGAAGGTTAAAGCGGTTATCAAGCCGCTTGCCGATCTCGAGCATGTTTTGAGCCAGGGCCAGGAAAACTCGGCTCGCGCCAATCTGAGTTTCATCGAGCGTGTGCTGTTCGCAGCACGTCTGGAAGCGCTTGGTTTCGAGCGGGAAGCCATACGGGCCGCTTTGACTATCGACTATCAAACTCTGTCAAAGATGCTGACCATCCCGAAAGCGATACCAGAGGCCATTCTTCTGGCCATCGGTCCTGCCAAGGGCATTGGTCGTGACCGCTGGCTCGAACTGCGTAAGCTGATCGAGATTCCCGGTAAACAAGGCGCTGCAGAAGAACTGATGGCAACGGATGCTTTCAATGCAGCAACTTCGGCTGAACGCTTCGAACAGCTTTATGGTTATCTGAAGGGCGCCCGTCAGAAGAAGTCTGTCACCAAGGCGGCCTTGCGCCCCGGTGCGACATGGACGGCTGCGGACAAGTCCGTCAGCGCCACAATCAAGCAGAACGGCAAATCTGCAACGCTGGCGCTCGGTGCAGCCAATGGCCCACGATTTGCCGAATGGCTCTCACGCAATCTGGATACGCTCTATGCGTCGTTCCAGAATGACGAGAAGTAACAAGCATTCGGATTGGAAAGCGGTTATCGCAGCCCAGTCCAGTATCTGAGTACGATTATCTGCGTATCTGTATCGCGTAATTGAGAGCATTTTCAGCCAAAGTCCGAAACGGCTTTGCATCGAGAAAATGTTCCCACAAAGAGATGAGCCGTTTCGACGATCCCGTTGGAAGAGTGCTCGAAGGAAAAGGAACGAGATAGCAAAAGAAAAAGGCCCCCAAACGTCGCCGTGTGGAAGCCCTTCTCATTGGTTTAGCAGCTAGAGAATCGCAAATCCACGAATCACTGTCAAGTGTCTTAAGCGTCTTTTCGGCGGGTGGATTTCTTTTGCCTTGTGGAAGGTGAAAGAAAATGGAGATGCATTTGGCTTCGACGCCGTTTGGCAGTCGACCGATGACGGCTGCCTTGTTGGCAGCGCAACGCAATGCCCGACAAATGCCGCAAGACCTCACCGTCGATAAGTGGCAGCTGCATCGTTGGCTGTGTGAAGCAAAGACGACCTATGGCCTTAATGATCGCTCGCTGGCGGTTCTGTCAGCATTGCTGTCCTTTCATCCGGATAATCAGCTCAAGGCCAATGACGGCATGATCGTCTTTCCGTCCAACAAGCAGTTGGCGCTGCGTGCCCATGGCATGGCAGACGCTACATTGCGGCGTCATCTTGGCGCGCTGGTCGATGCCGGTTTCATCACCCGCCAGGACAGCCCGAACGGCAAACGCTATGCACGCCGCGCCAAAAGCGGCGAGTTGCAGATTGCATTTGGCTTTTCGCTCGCTCCCTTATTGTTGCGCGCGGATGAACTTAAGGCTTCAGCCGAACAGGTGAGGGCAGATAAGGCAGCATTGCGCGGTCAGCGCGAACGTTTGACGTTGCTGCGTCGCGATATCACCAAGCTGATTGAATTTGCCATGGCCGAGAAGCTTTCCGGCGATTGGTTGGCGATCAACCAGCGCTTTCGGACCATTGTCGATACCATTCCGCGTCGTGCGGAACGCGATGAGCTGGCTCTGTTGGTCACTGCGATGGAAACACTTTCGGATGAAATCGATAAGCTTCTGAATATGCATCAAAATACAGAAAATCTGAGCGGCAATGAGTCTCAAAATGAGCGGCAGCAAATTGAATCGAATCCAGATTCCTTTTTTGAAAAGGACAGCATTTCACAAATCGACCAGCGCCAGATCATAATCGATAACGCACAGAGCGAACCGACGATCTCGCTCGATATGGTCCTTCGAGCTTGCCCGGAGATCGAAGCTTATTCACCGAGCCCTATCCTGCAATGGCATGGATTGGTGGATGCAGCCGAGACTATACGCTGTTTCCTCGGGATCGACGCAAAGCTCTATGATTTGGCTAAAAAGACGCTCGGAAACTATAATACGGCCATCGCAATTGCCTATATTCTGCAGCGTTATGATCAGATTCGATCCGCTGGAGGATATCTGCGTATATTGACAGAAAAGGCTGCGGACAGTGGCTTCTCGATCAAGCCGATGATGTTGGCCGCGCTGAATGCACAACGTCGCGCTCATTAGGCAGTAACAGCAAATTTATCGAATATACCGTTTCGCAGAGACCAAAAAGGAGAGTAATCGATACCGAAAGTGCTTAGTGCTACGCAAGAAAAGGAAACAAAGGAAGATATTATATGTTCCTAATATTTCAACAACTTGCGTTTGGAAGCACGATAGGTTTGATCAATGTTGTTCTGCATGCTTTGGCGACGATCGTGGTGATCAAGACGACGCGGCTTATTCATAAATCATTGCAGAAATACGCTATGCTGGCGCTGATCTCGACAATGTCGGTTGCCGCATCAGTTTTGCTGGCAACACAGGTCATCGAAATCATTATATGGTCGGTATCTTACAACATGGTTCTCGCCATACCCGCTGGGGCAGACGCACTTTATTTCGCGTTCGTGAATTTTACCTCATTGGGATATGGGGATATAGTTCCGCTCGAACGCTGGCATCTCATGGGTCCGATGACCGCAATGAATGGTGTTTTGCTGTTCGGCTGGTCAACAGCAGTACTCTTTCAGGTCCTGACTTTCGCGTTACAAAACCAGAAGACGACGAGCTTTGTCCCAAGACTGGCCACCGATGAGAACGCCCAATAGCCAAGTCCAAGTAGGGCCGATCATCCGACAAACGTAGTATTTAAGAAGCGGAGTATCCGTGCAGTGAATTTGACTATCGATTTCATCAAATATGTTTCTATCGTCTTCATCGGTCTTCTGCCGATCATGAACCCGCTCACCACTATTCCGCTTTATATGGCTTTGACCAAGCGGATGAGCAAAGAGAACAGACGCAGACAAGCCATAAAGGCCTGCCTCTACGCATTCTCCATCCTGACGGCTTTTCTTCTGCTGGGACAGGGGATCATCGCGCTGTTCAATATATCGCTGCCCGGCATTCGGGTTGCGGGCGGCATTATCATCATGATCCTAGCGCTTCGAATGATCTTTTCCGGCGAGGACACGTCTTCGGAAGTCAATGTCGAGCCTTCCGAGATCAAGAAGGCTGAGATTGATTATTCCTTTTCGCCACTTGCCATGCCCAGTCTTGCGGGTCCGGGATCGATTGCCGTGGTGATGAGCTTCGGGTCACAGATACCTGCTGAACATCCGATCATCGGCCACATCATCGTTATAGTCGCCATCCTGTTAACGGTCGGCATCGCTTACGCAGCGCTATCGTCGGCGACGTTCATCGAGAAAGTGCTTGGCGAACATGGTATGCAGGCGATCACCAAGATCATGGGCTTTCTCCTGACCTGCATTGCCGTGCAGTTTCTGGCCTCCGGCGTCCACGATTTCTATATCGAGTTCGCCAAACTGTAAGCGTTCGTCTCATTCCATGGCGATGCTGTGATCGACTTCCTGCGCGATCTTCGGCTTGCGGAGCAAAAGAACGAGCGGCATCGCCATAAGCGACATCAGCATTAGCAGCTTGAAGTCATCGATATAGGAGATGATTGTCGCCTGTTGCGTGATGATATTGTCCAGAAGCGCGCGTCCGGTGGCAGTGGTCGGATTGAGATATTGCGAAACAATTGCGCCATCGAAATGATGATTGAACGGCGTGACATAGGCGCTGATATCCGCGTGATTGGCCTGAACATTTTCTGTCAGCAGGGCCGCTACAATCGATATGCCGACGCTTGATCCAATATTGCGCGAGAGATTGTACAAGCCAGTGCCGTCGCCGCGCAGATGCGTGGGGAGGGTGGAAAAGGCAATCGTGGTGAGCGGCACGAACAGGAAGCCAAGACCCGCACCCTGAATGAACCCGACCCGCACAATGGTCCATTGAGAAATATTGGGCGTCCAGCCGGTCATTTCATACATGGCCCAGGCCGTCAGTCCGAGACCGGTCAAAAGCAGATAGCGTGAATCGACACGGCCAATCAGTTTGCCGACCAGAAACATGCAGGCCATGGTTCCCATGCCGCGCGGGCCCATCACGATACCGGCGGTGGTCACCGGATAGCCCATCAAGGTCTGAAGATAAGGCGTCATCAGCGCCAGCGACGCCAGATAGGTCACGCCGATGATGAAGATGAAGAGCATGCTTACCGAGAAATTGCGGTCCAGAAACAGCTGCGGTTTGACGAAAGAATTCTCTGCCGTGAATGTATGCACCACAAGCAGATAGAGTGCCGCTGCACAAACCAGTGACTCGATGACGATTTCGCTCGATGAAAACCAGTCCATCTGCTCGCCGCGATCGAGAAACAATTGCAGTGAGGCAATGGCTAGACTGAGCAGACCGAAGCCGGTCCAGTCCAATCGCGCCGTCCGATCTATCTTCGTTTCAGACACGAAGACCATGATCCCCGCAAAAGCCAGCGCACCAATCGGCACATTGATATAGAAAACCCAGCGCCAGCTCATATTATCGGTGAGCCAGCCGCCAATGACCGGTCCGAGAACCGGGCCAACCATCACCGAAACGCCGAAAAGCGCCATGGCGGAGCCACGTTCTTCCAGCGTGTAGATATCGAGCAGAATGCCTTGCGACAGCGGCACCAGTGAAGCGCCGAACAGGCCCTGCAAAAGTCGGAAACCGACGATCTGCGGCAAGGATTGCGCGAGGCCGCACAGGACGGAGGCCAGAACGAAGCCCGCAATGGCTGCCAGCAACACGCGCTTGCGACCGAATTTGGCGGCGAGAAAGCCCGATGGTGGCGTCATGATCGCGGCCGCCACGATATAGGAGGTCAGCACCCAGTTGATCTGGTCGGCGCTTGCCGAAACGCTGCCCTGAATATAGGGCAGGGCGACATTGGCAATCGTCGTATCCAGCGCCTGCATGATGACCGCGAGAATGACGCAAGCGGTGATCGCGCCGCGATGTGCGACGATGGACGCGCCGGAAATGGCGACGTTAGACATGGTTTCCACCGCCGAAAAGATTGGTAATGAAGCGCGGCAGGCCGCGCGCGTGGCCGGTATCGACTTCAACATTGACGCTCATGCCGACACGCAGTGGCGGTTGGCCGTTCTTGTTGTCGATGCTGACACGCATGGGGATGCGCTGCACGACCTTGACCCAGTTGCCGGACGTGTTCTGCGCTGGCAGCAGCGAGAAGCTGGAGCCGGAAGCCGGGCTGATGCTGGCGACTTTGCCCTCCCAACGCGCATCGGGATAGGTATCGACCGAAATCGTCACAGGCTGGCCAGGTTCAATCCCGGTCAGTTCGGTTTCCTTCGGATTGGCGGTGATCCAGAGATGATCGGACGAAACCAGCGAAAATGCCTGTTGCGCGGCTTGCAGATAAGAGCCGACCTGCAGGCTGTTCACATTGGTGACAATGCCATCGAAGGGGGCGCGAATGGTGGCGTCATCAAGCTGGCGCTGGGCTTCATCCAGCTTGGCTTTGGCCTGCAGATAAAGCGGGTTCTGTTCCACCGGCTGGTCGGCATTGCCGCCGAGCTGGGCAAGCGCCGACTGAGCCTGCGCCTTGGCCACGGCAACCTTCTGCTGCGCAGCATCGAGATCGTGCTTTGCCTGATCGAGTGTCGCGCGCGACGACGCGCTGGTCGCCACGAGATCCTGCTGCCGCTTGAAAGTGGCCTGATAGAAAGGCAGATCGGCCTCGGCCTGTGTGATTTCGGCAAGCGATTGCTGGTAGCCGGCCTGTAGCGCCAAAATCTGATTGCGCACATGGCCGAGTTCGGCCTGCGCGCCTTCAAGCGCAATGGCAAAGGAATCCGGCTTCAGGCGGAACAGCACCTGTCCGGCTTTGACCAGCTCGTTTTCATGCACGTCGATACCGGCGACAAGCCCCGAAACATCGGTCGAGATGCCCACCATATCGGCCTGCACATAGGCATTGTCGGTCGAAACGTAGCGCCCGCCGGTGACATAGAAATAGCCGCCGACCACAAGCGCCAGCGGCAGAAGCGAAAACATCATGCGGCGGCGCTTCAACCGGCGGCGTGCGGCGATGTCGCTTGCGCCGGGCTTTGGGGTCGTGTGGATGGCGCTTTGCGGCTGCGCGGACGGAGCAGTGCTTTCGGCGTGGGTTTCTCGACGTGCTTCAGGCTCATCCCGTTCGATCGTGGCGGGATGTTTTACGATATTGGACGTGTCAGTCATGCTCTGTATCTTCGTTGACGATTTCGGGACTTGCGGGAGACCGGCAAGCCCGGGAGAGATTGTCTTTCATCGACAGGAGGGTCTGGATCAGCTGTTCCTGCTCCGCCTGCGAAACACCTTCAAGCGCCTCGGCCCGCGTTTCGCCGCCGAGTTCGCGCATATCTTCCAGAAGCGGCTTTGCCGCCTCGCAAATGTAAATCAGATGCGCACGCCGATCGGTCGGGTGGGGTCGCCTTTCGACAAATCCCTGTTCGACAAGCCGGTCGAGAATGCGCGTGAGGGTTATAGCCTCCACGTCCAGCAGATCCGCCAGACTGCGTTGCATGATCCCGTCATTCTTCGAGAGGAATGCCAGCGTTTGCCACTGTGCCCGTGTCAGGCCAGTCCCGCGTGCGCGCTGCTCAAAACGTTTGCGAAGAAGGCGGGCCACATCATGCAACAGAAAACCGAGAACGCGGGTGTCCGCCACTTGTATGCCCACTTATTTATAAGCTACCTTATTATTTGTAGCTTATGACAAGTGCCTTGAATATGGCAAGTGAATTGGATCGCTGGTGGAAGCCAACGATTTCACAATCACGTGACACCTTGTTGGATGCGGGCCTTGCCGGTCAGCGCGCTGGTTGCGGCGTGACGGCTTCCAGCCACTTCGCGCGATAGGCGGCATGGACACTGCCGGAAGCGCCATCGTCCGGCTGATAGATTCTGCCGTGCTTTTCCTTTGGGGTTGCACCTGCCAGAAGCCCTGCACCGGTGGCCGTACCGGTTGATCCGGCAATGGCCTCAACCGCGCGGCCTGAAAAATTCGCCAATGTTTTCAGATAAATAGCATTATCGGAAAAAGGACCCTCGACCACAATGGGCCCCTTCGCGCCCAGCAGGCTAAGGCAGCTTTCCGTCATGAGCGCGGCATAGATGCAGGCGGCAGCGTAGCGTTCGGCATCGCTTGGCTGATCCGCATTGCGCCAGCGCAGATGCGTGTCGGGGAAAGGGCCGCAGCCCGGAACGGCTGAGGGCAGGGCCATGATGCTGCGATGCAAAACCTGCGCGGCAAGCGCGTCATATTCAGAAGGCGAGGGCTTTTGCAGCCCTTCGGTCATCAGATCGAATTCGCGCCCGCCCATATAGCGCGCCGAAGGCACGGCCCGCCCATAGGCATCGACATTGGCGAGCGTATCGCGCTTCGGGTCCAGCTGGTCGAGATTGCCGCCCACGGCAAAGCTCACCACCCATGTGCCCGTCGAAACCACGGAAAATGAGCCTTTGCGATCCATCAGATGTGCGAGCAGCGATGCGTTGGAATCGTGAATGCCGCAATGCACCGGAACGGGGGAGGGTAGTCCGATTTCTGTCGCGATCTTCGGCAGCAATGGCCCAAGCGCATCGAAGGCGGAGCGCAGCGGCGGGAATTTTTCGCGAATATCCAGCCGGTCGACAAGCGCCGAAAAAGCCGATTGTTTCGGCAACCACAAATCCGTGTGGCAACCGAGCGACGTCACTTCCGATGTGGCAATGCCGGTCAGACGCCAGGCCCAATATTGCGGGTAGGTGAATATGAAATGGGTGCGCGCGAAATCGGCTGGAAAGACCGTCTTCAGATAGTGGAGCTGCGCGCCGAGATTGAGCCCAAGCGACAGCGTCGGCGAAAACGTATCGCGAAAATCCGGCTTGATGGCCGCATAGGCGGCGCGGATTTCGGCCGGATATTCAAGTTCATAGTCGAGAACCGGCATGGCCAGCGTGCCGTCTGCAGCGACAAGGGCGGCCGACGCGCCATGCGTGGTGATGGAAATGGCATCGAAGCCCGGCTCCCGCGCAAATTCCGACAGGCTTGCCAGAAAGAAGCGCCACAACGCCTCAATGTCATAATGCGGGTAGGGGCCGTCGCGCTGAACGGTGTTCGGCATGCGGCGCGCTGCAATTTCCTCACCGCCTGCCGCATCGATCACGACGACTTTGGCATTGGTCTTGCCGATATCGAGAATGGCAATGTTTTTCATGGGCGCTTCATGACATGTGAAACACGGGCTTGAGATCGACCGAAACCGGAGAATTATCGGCGTTCGTGGCCATGATGTCGGCCATATGCGCCCACCATTTCTTCATGACGGGATGGTCGGGCAGGGCCGCCATGCCGTGACCGGCGCTGCGCGTCAGCACGCCAAACAGGCTATTGGTTTCTTCATCGAGATAGATGGCATAGTCCGACACGCCCGCCGCGTGCAGAAGTTCGACCAGTTCGGGCCAGATCTCATCATGACGGCGGCGATATTCCGCTTCCATGCCGGGATTGAGCTTCATGCGAAATGCATAGCGTTCGGTGGTCATGCCACGCGCTTCCCCTTGAACTGCCGGATCAGGATCGGCAGCGAAATGGTGACGATCAGCAGGAGGCCGATGAAGATCGACATGACGATGCCCGGCACATTGAGAAGGCCTAGCCCGAAGGTCACGAGGCCCATCACGAAAGCCGCTATCACCACGCCGACGATTGTGCCCGATCCGCCGAGAATCGATACGCCGCCGAGCACGACCATGGTGACGATTTCCAGTTCCCAGCCTTGCGCGATGGAGGGGCGTGTGGAGCCGAGGCGCGACGTCAGGCAGACGGCGGCGATGCCGCTCATGACGCCGGTCATCAGGAAGAGGATGAATTTGGTTTTCTCGACCGGAATGCCGGAAAAGCGCGCCGCGAATTCATTATTGCCGATGGCATAGACGCGGCGTCCAAAGCTCGTGGCGTGCAGGAGCACGCCAAACAGCACGGCGAACAGAACGAACAGCGCGAATTCGAACGAAAAGACCCAGAACACATAGCCCTGTCCGAAATAAGCAAAGCTTTCCGGATAGCCGCCAAAGGCCTGATCGCCGAGCACAATATAGGAAATGCCGCGGAAAAGGCTCATCGTGCCGATGGTCACGACGATGGATGGCAGTTTCAGCCCGGCCACCAGCCCGCCATTGATCGCGCCGCAGACCAGGCCGGTGCCGATGCCGATGGCGACCAGACCCGGCGTGCCAACACCAGCCTGCGCCGCCGCGCCCATGGCGGTCGAGGAAAGCGCAATGATGGCGGCGACGGAAAGGTCGATTTCGCCGGAAATGATCAGAAGCGTCATCGCGAAGGCGATCAGCGCCTTTTCCGTAAAGTTGAACGTGGCGTCAGAGAGGTTCCACGCATCGAGGAAATAGGGCGAGGCGAAGGAATTCGCGATGAAGATCGCAATCGCCACGCCAAGCAGCAGCATTTCCCAACTGGCGAAGATGCGCGAGAAGGGCGTTCCGAGGCGATCGGGAATATGACGGCGCTGGTCGTTCATACCGGTCTCGCTCATGCCGCAACCTCCTCATAAGTCTTCGCGGCCTTGTCGCGCAGGATGATGCGTCCGCGCCGCTTTTCCTGCCGCGCATTGAAGATCACCGCCAGAATGATCACGGAACCGGAGATCGCCATTTGCCAGAAGGGCGATATGTCGATGACCGGCAAAGCGTTCTTGATGACACCGAGAAACAGCGCGCCCAGAACCGCACCGGCAACTGTGCCGATGCCACCGAGCGTCGAGATACCGCCGATGACGCAGGCCGCAACGCTGTCAAGTTCAAAACCATTGGCGATATCGACATAGGCGACGGCATAGCGCGAGACCCAGAGATAGCCGCACAGACCGGCAAGCGCACCCGACAGCACAAAGGCGAAGAAGCGTGTGCGGCCAACATCAATGCCGGTATAGACGGCGGCGGTCGGATTGCCGCCGGAGGCATAAAGGGCGCGCCCGAAGAATGTCCGCGTCAGCAGCACATAGACAAGCGCCACGATCAGGATCGCCGTCCAGCCCAAGAGCGGCAGGCCGAGAAAAGGCGTGCGTGGCGTGTTGAGGAAGGGCGCTGTCATCTGATGCGCATTCACCCAGGCGCCGCCGGACAGCACAAAGGCCATGCCACGATAGATGGTGAGCGTGCCAAGCGTGACGACAATCGCCGGAATATTGAGTTTCCAGACGAGAATGCCGTTGATCGCGCCCAAAACTGCACCGATGCCGATGGCAAGCACGATCAGCAGCACCAGAGGCAGGCCCGGATAGGTGGCGTTGAGCATTGCCACGGCCATGCCGGTAAAGGCGAGATTGGCAGCAACCGACAGATCGATGGATTTGGTCAGGATCACAGCCATCTGTCCAAGCGCGATGATGATCAGGATGGACGTGTCGTTGAATATGCCCGCCAGATTGCCAACGCTGGCAAAGCCCGGCGCGCGGCTTGCAAACAGGCCCACCAGAAGCGCGATGATGATGAGGAGCAGGAGTTCCCGCTGTTTCAGCACTTGTTTCATGATCTACTCCGCAGCCTGCTCAGCATTGCCTGTGGCGGCGCGCACCAGCACTTCCGCATCAAGGCTGGCGCGTTCGAAAACGCCTTCCATCAGGCCCTCGCGCATGACCATCACACGGTCCGACATGCCGATGATTTCCGGCAGCTCCGACGAGATCATGATGATGCTGAGCCCCTCGGCGGCCAATTCGCTGATAAAGGCATGAACCGCAGCCTTGGAGCCGATATCGATGCCCTTGGTCGGCTCGTCGAGAATGATGACCTTCGGATTGGTGGCGAGCCACTTGCCAATCACGACCTTCTGCTGATTGCCGCCGGATAGCGTCCCCACCGGTACGGAAAGCGCGGCGGCACGCAGGTCGAAGCGCTCGGCATATTTGCGCGCCAGCGCCAGTTCTTCCGCCATGCGCAGAAAACCATTGCGCGAGGTGCGGGCAAGCGACGGCAGCGAAACATTCTGAAAGATCGGCAGTTGCAGCACCGCGCCGTGGCGTCCGCGTTCTTCCGGCACATAGACGATGCCATGCGCCACCGCATCGCCGGGGCGGCGGATGCTGATCTCGCGATCTTCAAGCGTCACACGGCCACGGGATGGCTTGGTGATACCGAACAGCGATTGTGCGAATTCCGAGCGCCCGGCGCCGACAAGGCCGTAAACACCAAGGATTTCCCCCTTGCGCAGCTCGAAGGAAATGTCGCGAAATTCGGTCGGGTGCGAATAGTTTTCAACCTTCAACACCGGCTTGCCGATGGTGACATCCTGCTTGGGGAAGGCCTGATCGACAGACCGCCCGACCATCATGCGCACGATATCGTTCTGCCGCGTATCGGCGAGCGTGCCGTGCCCAACGGCGTGCCCGTCGCGGAAAACCGCATAATTATCGGCGATTTCGTAAACCTCATCGAATTTGTGGCTGATGAACAGGATGGCTTTGCCCTGCGCCTTCAGGCGCGCCACGATGCGAAACAGGTCGTCCACTTCCTTGCGCGACAAGGCTGCGGTCGGCTCGTCCATGATGACGATGCGCGAATCCACCGACAGCGCGCGGGCAATGGCCACCAGATGGCGCTGGGCGATGGAGAGTTCCTTGAGTTTTATCCGGGCATCGACCGTCGTTTCCAGCGAGGATAACAGCGCCTGCGAGCGGGCATAGACGGCCTTCCAGTTGACGAAGCCGAATTTCGTGCGCGGCGCATGGCCGAGATAGATGTTTTCGCCCACCGACAATTCGTCGAACAGCACAGTTTCCTGATGAATGGCCGTGACGCCTTGATCGGTCGCATCCTGTGCGGTTGCCAGATGCACCGGCTTGCCGTCGATGCGGATTTCGCCTTCGTCGGGCTGGTAGATGCCGGTGAGGATTTTCACGAGCGTGGACTTGCCCGCGCCGTTCTCGCCGATCAGCGCCGTCACCTTGCCGGGATAGAGCGCGATATTGACATCATCAAGCGCACGCACACCGGGAAATGTCTTGGCAATGCCGCGCATTTCCAGAATGGGCTGGTCCGTAGCGGCAAGCGTCGGCTCCGCGCCGGATTGAAAGGCTGCATTCATCGCAGATACCTGAAATCGGGTTTGGAAAACGATAGGCGGCATTGGATTTGCATATCCAATGCCACTTTTCGGGATGCGCTTTCCGATCAGAAGACCTTGGAGAACTGGTCGATGTTCTTCTCGTCATAGACGAAAGGATCGCTCATCGCGGCTTCGCCGTTTTCGCCGATCGTGATCTTGCCCATGCGTCCGGCGTCGATTTCGGAACCCGGCTTGCCATCGGCATCACCCTTGACGAGGTGATAGGCGATCTGGGTTGCGGAATAGCCGAGATCGATCGGATTCCAGATGGCGAATTCCTTGGTCGCGCCCGACTTGATGGCGCCAGCCATTTCAGACGGCAGGCCAAGGCCCGTCACATAGACATCGCCGATCTTGCCGGCATCCTTCACGGCCTGCGAAGCGGCCAGAACGCCCACGGTGGTCGGCGCCACGATGACCTTCACGTTCGGGTTCGACTTCAACAGGCCCTGCGCTTCACGATAGCTCTTGTCGGCAAGGTCGTCGCCATAGACGGTGGTGACGAGATTGAGGCCGGGGAAGTCCTTGAGCTGCTTCTTCATCTCGGCAATCCAGATATTCTGGTTGGTCGAGGTGGTGGTGGCGGACAGGATCGCGAAATCGCCCTTGCCGCCCGGCAGGTGGTCGGCGGCAAGCTTCAGGCACATCTTGCCGATCAGCTCGTTGGACGATGGGTTCAGATGAACGATACGGCCAGCCGGAGCGACGCCCGAATCCCAAGAGATCACCTTGATGCCGCGTTGGGCTGCCTTTTTCAGCGCTGGTACAACCGCATCCGGGTCGTTGGCGGAAATGGCGATGGCGTTGACGCCCTGGGCAATCAGCGAATTGATGACTTCAATCTGGCCTTCGGCGGTCGTGGTGGTCGGGCCGGTATAGATGACCTCGACGCCGCCGAGTTCCTTTGCGGCTTCCTGCGCGCCCTTGTTGGCGGCTTCAAAGAAGCCGTTGCCGAGCGACTTCGCAACGAGCGCGATCTTGATGTCGGCGGCCTGTGCCTGACTTGCCATGAAGGCGACAGCCAGTGCGGTACCAAGCGCGAGTTTCTTGAAAAGCTTCATGTCTCGTTCCTCCCAGTATAAAGACATAGTTTGACAACGATCCCGGCATTGGCCGGGATGCTAATGGAATTGGCTCAGGCAACCTCGGCGGAATCCCCCTGTTCGCCACCCTTGCCGGCATTTGCGGAAACCTGCGCTACAATCAGCCGGATACCCGCATTTTCGACCATCCGCCGCGCCTCATCGGAAATACCGTCATCGGTGATCAGCGTGCTGACACGGTCGAGCGGGCAAAGAATAAGGCTGGAACGGCGGGTGAATTTCGATGAATCGACCATCAGGACGAGCTCGTCCGCCTGGCCCATCAGTTTCTGTTCGCTCTGGATGATCAGCGCGTCGGATTCCATCACGCCGAGCGGGCTGACACCCTGGCAGCCCATGAACATGCGCCGACCGTAAAAATTACGGATGACGTCATTGTCGAAAGGCGAAAGGATCAGGCTCTGGTCGCGATAAATCGCGCCGCCGGGCACGATCACGGTGCTTTTCGACTGCCGCAACAGATGTTCTGCAATGGCGAAGGAATTGGTCAGCACCTGAAGGCGGCGCGCGGTCAGATAATGCACCATCTGGAATGTCGTGGAGCCGCCATTGATGATGATGCTGTCGCCTTCATCGCAAAGCGACACGGCTTCGCGGGCGATGGCGCGCTTGCGATCGCCATTTTCGGATTCCGAAACCTTGAACGGACGCCCCGCCAGACTGCCAAACTGCGGCGGATGGATGGCTTCCGCCCCGCCGCGCACGCGCTTGATACGGCCCTGCATATGCAACGATGCGATATCGCGCCGAAGGGTCGCTTCCGACGCCTCCGTCAATTCCACCAGATCCTGAATGGTGATCACCGGCTTTTCCTGAACAGCGCTCAGGATGATGCGGTGGCGCTCTCTTTCGTGCATGGCTCCTCCTGTCTCCATCTATTCTCATATTGCGACCGTCTGTCAATCACAAACAATCAATAATTCGCACATGCGTAAAATATTTGATCGGTTATGATTGTTTGTGATTGACAGTATTTCGTTTCATGCGTCATATCTGCCGCCAACATGATCGCTCGCGCATGGGAAGGATATGCGCGTCGCGATGGGCCAAAAGACTTATCCAAAAGATTTGGCATAACTGACTTGGGAGGATGACATGGTGGTCAGCAATCGGCTGCTCGATAATCGCTGGGACGACGCCAAGGCGGCAACGCTGGATGAGCCGGGAAAGCTGCTTTACCGCTCCAATCTGCTCGGGTCAGACAAGCGCATTACCAATTACGGCGGCGGCAACACCTCTGCGAAGGTCGAGGAAATCGATCCGCTGACCGGCGAAAAGGTGCAGGTTCTCTGGGTCAAGGGCTCGGGCGGCGATGTCGGCACCATCAAGCTCGATGGTTTTGCCACGCTTTATCAGCACAAGCTCGATGCGCTGAAGAGCATCTATAAGGGCGTCGAGGATGAAGACCGCATGGTCGGCTTCCTGCCGCACTGCACCTTCAACCTCAATCCGCGCGCCGCATCCATCGATACGCCGCTGCATGGTTTCGTCGCTTTCAGCCATGTCGATCACATGCATCCCGATGCGATCATTGCGATTGCCGCGTCGAAAAATTCCCGCGAACTGACGGCGGAAATTTTCGGTGACGATATTGGCTGGCTGCCATGGCGTCGTCCGGGTTTCCAACTCGGTCTCGACCTTGAGGCCTTCGTGAAGGCCAATCCAAAGGCCAAGGGCGTTGTCCTTGAAAGTCATGGGCTTTTCACCTGGGCCAATGATGCGAAGACCTGTTACGAAACCACGCTCGCCATCATCAACAAGGCCATTGAATGGTTGGACCAGAAGACGGCAGGCAAACCCGCTTTCGGCGGTGCTGTCACGCAAAGTCTGGCGGCTTCCGAGCGTCGCGCCATCGCCGCGCGGCTGATGCCGGAAATTCGCGGTCTTATCGGCAAGGAAGAGCGCAAGCTCGGTCATTTCGACGATCAGGATGCGGTGCTGGAATTCGTGAATGCGAAGGAACTGCGCCCGCTGGCCGCTTTGGGCACATCCTGCCCGGATCATTTTTTGCGCACCAAGATCCGCCCGCTGGTCGTCAATTTCGATCCGGCCAAGCCGGATGTCGATGCCATCGTTGCCGGGCTTGAGGATGCGCTGGAAGCCTATCGCGCCGATTACAAGCGCTATTATGAGGCCTGCAAGCACGACAATTCGCCCAAGATGCGCGATCCCAATCCGGTGATTTTCCTGATCCCCGGCGTCGGCATGTTGTCCTTTGCCCGCGACAAGGCGACGGCGCGCATCGCTGGCGAATTCTACGTCAATGCGATCAATGTCATGCGCGGCGCGTCAGCCGTGTCCGAATATCAGGGCCTGCCGGAACAGGAAGCCTTCGACATCGAATATTGGCTGCTTGAGGAAGCCAAGCTGCAGCGCATGCCGAAGCCGAAAAGCTTGGCCGGGCGCATCGCGCTCATCACCGGTGGGGCTGGCGGCATCGGCTATGCCACCGCCGAGCGGCTGGCGGGCGAGGGGGCCTGCGTGGTTCTGGCGGATATTGACGCAGAATCGCTCAAATCCGCTCACGCCAATCTGTCGAAACGCTTTGGCGCCGATCAGGTCCGCAGCGTTGAGTTGAACGTGACCGACGAAAAGGGTGTCGCAAACGCCTTTGTCGAGGCAAGTGTCGAGCTCGGCGGCATCGACATTCTGGTGTCCAATGCGGGCATCGCCTCGTCGGCCCCGGTCGAAGCGACCGAATTGTCGATGTGGAACCGCAATATCGACATTCTGGCAACCGGCTATTTCCTCGTGTCGCGGGAGGCGTTCCGTCTGTTCCGCCGCCAGAAGATCGGCGGCAATGTGGTGTTCGTCGCTTCCAAGAATGGTCTGGCCGCGTCGCCCAACGCATCCGCCTATTGCACGGCCAAGGCTGCTGAAATTCATCTGGCCCGCTGTCTGGCGCTGGAAGGTGCAGATGCCGGCATTCGCGTCAATGTGGTCAATCCGGATGCGGTTTTGCGCGGCTCCAAGATCTGGGACGGCGAATGGCGCGAACAGCGTGCTGCATCCTCCAAGATCGACGTTTCGGAACTGGAGGAGCATTATCGCAAGCGGTCGCTGCTGAAGCTCAATGTTCTGCCAGAAGATATCGCCGAAGCGATTTATTTTCTTGCCAGCGACGCTTCGGCAAAATCCACCGGCAACATCATCAATGTCGATGCCGGGAACCAGCAGAGTTTCCCACGTTGACCCTATAATCTGGAATGTTCTGGGAGGAACCATGTCCGATCAACGTATTTCGGCGGATTTCATCGCCGAGCATAATTCCGGTTTCGAAAAGGTGCTGAATAGCGATTATCAGGCGCTGGGTACGCAGCTGGCGCGTCGCGGCATCGAGATCGACACCATCACCGACAAGGTGGCAAGCTATTTCGTCGCCGTGCCTTCCTGGGGCACCGGTACGGGCGGGACCCGCTTCGGGCGCTTTCCCGGTGGCGGCGAGCCGCGTGGCATTTTCGACAAGCTGGACGATTGCGCCGTTATCAACGAGCTTTCGCGCGCAACGCCGAATGTCTCGCTGCATATTCCATGGGACAAGGCGGACCCGAAGAAGTTGAAAGCCCATGCGGCAGCGCTGGGCCTTGGCTTTGACGCCATGAATTCCAACACGTTTTCGGACGCTGCCGATCAGAAACTGTCCTACAAATACGGATCGCTTACTCATGTCGATGCGGCGGTGCGGGCGCAGGCGGTCGAGCATAATCTCGAATGTATCGAAATCGGCAATGCCATCGGCTCCAAGGCGCTGACGGTTTGGCTTGGCGATGGGTCCAACTTCCCCGGCCAGCAGAATTTTACCCGCGCCTTCGAGCGTTACCTCGCTTCCATGGGCGAAATCTACAAGGCTTTGCCCGACGACTGGCGTCTGTTCTCCGAGCACAAAATGTATGAACCGGCCTTCTATTCGACGGTGGTTCAGGACTGGGGCACAAATTATCTCATCGCCTCGACGCTTGGGCCCAAGGCGCAGTGTCTGGTTGATCTGGGCCATCACGCGCCCAACACCAATATCGAGATGATCGTGGCGCGGCTCATCCAGTTCGGCAAGCTCGGGGGTTTCCATTTCAACGACAGCAAATACGGCGATGATGATCTCGATGCTGGTTCCATCGATCCCTATCGCCTGTTTCTGGTGTTCAACGAGTTGGTGGATGGGGAGTATCGGGGCGTGAAGGATTTTAACCCGGCGCATATGATCGATCAGTCGCACAATGTGACGGATCCGCTGGAAAGCCTTATTTCGTCGGCAAATGAAATCCGCCGCGCTTATGCGCAGGCGCTGCTGGTGGACCGCGAGGCGCTGGAAACCTATCAACAGGAAAACGACGCGCTGATGGCGTCGGACACGCTGAAACGCGCCTATCGTACCGATGTTGAACCGATACTGGCTGAAGCCCGCCGCCGCACTGGCGGGGCGATTGAACCGATTGCCGCCTATCGCGCCAGCGGCTACCGCCAGAAGGTCGCAGCCGAACGTCCGGAAAGCAAAAGCGACAGCGGCGCTTTCAACTAACGAACCTTAGATATGCGCCGACGAAACTCCGTCGGCGCTGGTCTTTTATACCCGACCGTAAATATCGTCGAAACGCACGATATCGTCTTCGCCGAGATATTCGCCGCTCTGCACTTCGATCAGCACAAGCGGCAGTATGCCCGGATTTTCCAGACGGTGCTTGAAGCCGCAGGGAATATAGGTGGACTGGTTGTTGGTCAGCAGAATTTCCCGGTCGCCATTGGTGACCTTTGCGGTGCCGGACACAACGATCCAGTGTTCGGAGCGGTGATGATGGGCCTGAAGACTCAAGCGTCGTCCGGGCTTCACTTCAATGCGCTTGATCTTGAAGCCGTCGCCTTCTTCCAGCACGGTATAGGTGCCCCATGGACGATGGGCGGTGCGGTGCAGCTTGGCGGCTTCATGGCCGTCGGCACGCAGGCGGTTGAAAACCTTGCGCACATCCTGCGCCTTGTCGCGATGGGCGACGAGCAGCGCGTCCGGCGTATCGACGACCAGAAGGTCATGCACGCCGACAAGACTGACCAGCCTTGTTTCCGACAGGACAAAACTGTTGGTCGTGTCTTCCAGAACGGTTTCGCCACGCAGGCGGTTTCCGTCCGGGTCCGGGTTTATCAGGTCGGCCATAGCCGCCCAGGACCCGATATCCGACCAGCCGCAGGAAACCGGAATGCAGGCGATATTGTCGGCCTTCTCCATGATGGCATAATCGATGGATATGGCCGGTGTCGCGGCAAATTCGTCCTTTGGAATCTCGATGGTCTTGGTGTCGCCATTGACGCCGCGGCGCGCATTTTCAAGCGAAGCCTGCACACCGTTGAAAATCTCCGGCGCGTAAGCGCGCATCGCTTCCAGCATGGTTCTCGCGGTAAAGCAGAACATGCCCGAATTCCAGAAATAGCGTCCGCTCTCGACATAGGCCTGCGCGGTTTCAGCATCGGGCTTTTCGACAAAGCGCAGCACGTCCACGCCGTCCGCCTCAATATAGCCAAAACCCGTTTCCGGATGATCCGGCACAATGCCGAATGTCACGATGCGACCGGTTTCGGCAAGCTGCCGCGCCTTTTGAACCGCTTCCGCAAAGGCGGGTTCGTCTTCGATCAGGTGGTCGGCAGGCATGACCAGTAGCGTTGCGTCCGGGCCGTAGGTCGCGGCGGCATGCATGGCCGCCAGCGCCACCGCAGGCGCGGTATCGCGACCCAGCGGCTCCAGCAGAAACGCATTATCGGTCTTGGGCGCCTTGGCGTCCGCATAGGCGTCGAGCGTCAGAAACAGAAAATCGCGATTGGTGACGGTCAGGATATGATCGACGCCTTCAAGGCGCGCCGCCCGGTTATAGGTCTTGCCGATCAAGGTGCTGCCGTCGGGCAGTTCGATGAAGGGTTTCGGGTGGGCATCGCGCGAAAGCGGCCAGAGCCTTGAACCGGAACCGCCGCTGATGATGACAGGAATAAAGCTCATTGCTCAGGCATCCTTTGTTGCGTTGCGGGCGATATCGAGGCCCATGGCCAGAAGTTTAACGGCCTGGTTTTCATTGGCAGCTTCCACATAGCAGCGTAATTCCGGCGCATTGCCGGAAGCGCGATAGTGGACGGCATTGCCGGAATGGAAGAACAGTTTGACGCCGTCAATGGCTTCAGACCGGATGATCGCATCATCTGCCGGAAACAGCGCCTTGCGCTCGGCCTCATCCTTGAGGATGGCGAGAAACGCGCCGCTCTTTTCCTGCGCCACGTTTTGCAGGCGGTCGCTGAGCGCGATGCGAAAATTGAAAGCCGCGCCGATATCTGCAAGCGGCTTGCCCTGCTCTTTGATCATGCTCAGGCAGGCGAGGATCGGCAGCAGCGCATCGCGGGTCGGCAGTGCGGAAAGCGTGTGGCCATTGCGGGTGCTGTCGCTGCCCAAAAGCACGCCGCCATTGGCTTCGAAGCCGACGACAATCTTTGCGCCCTCGGCCTTGGCGCGTGCCATGCCTTCGATGACATAAGGAGAACCGACGCGGGTTCTGACAACGCGGTCGAAACGCCCGCATTCTTCCAGCGCCGCATTGGAGGTCACTGGCGTGACGATGGTATCCGCGCCGATCCAGTTTGCGGTGATCGCGCCGACGAGATCGCCGCGCACGAACTGGCCCCGCGCATCGGCAATCAAAGGCCGGTCCGCATCCCCATCCGTGGAAACGATGGCATCAAGGCGGTTTTCCTTGGCCCACTGGTCGAGCAGCCGGATATCTTCCGGGCGCAATGCCTCGGTATCGACCGGCACGAAAACATCGGAGCGACCAAGGGCGAGGGTTTCCGCGCCAAGCGTGGTCAGGATATCCGTTATAACATCGCGAGCGACAGACGAGTGCTGATAGACGCCGACGCGCAGGCCCTTGAGAGCGCCGCGGCCCAGATAATCGATATAACGTTTCGCATAGGCGCTGGTCGCGGCATCGCTTTGCGCGATGTTTCTGGAATGCCTTGCCGTCAGATCTGCGGGCAGGGCGGCATAGGTCGCGCTGATCGCCTCCTCATCGCTCTTGTCGATTTCGCCATCGGCGCGATAGAATTTCAGGCCATTGCGGTCATCGGGGATATGGCTTCCCGTCACCATGATGGAGGGCGCCTGTTTCGCCATGGCGTGGAAGCTGAGCGCCGGGGTGGGCAGCACACCGCAATTCACCGGCGTGAAGCCAGCGTCTTCTATGGCCGCCATGCAAAGGGCGGCAATGTCAGGGCTGGATGGGCGAAGGTCACGTCCGACGAAGACCGCCGCTCCATTTTTCAGCTTGCCGCTTTCGGCGAGCATCCGCACAAAGGCGAGCGAATAGGCGTAGGCGGGCAAGCCGTTCAGCTCATCCGCCAATCCCCTGAGACCGCTGGTGCCGAATTTAAGGGAACTGCCACTCATGCCTTCATTCTGCCTTCTTGCGAAACCGCACCATCGGAGATGGCCAGATATCTTATAATCTTATTCCGATACAGGACCGATCCCCTCAATGGTGCAAGATATGCATCCTATTGCGGGTGATAATCCTTATAGGCGGGCAAATTCAAATCGTTAAGGCTATCTGCGTTAACGACCGCCCGCGCGACAGCATCTGCCATGACGGTTGCGGCGATTGCGCCGATGGCGGTCACGTCCGCTTCCACATCCTTGGCCTTGCCGGTCGAGAGTGCGAAAATCGTATCGCCGTCCCACATGGTGTGGATCGGGTTGATGGTGCGCGCAAAGCCGTCATGCGCCATGCCTGCGATCTTCTTCAGCTCCGCCTTGTTGAACGGCACATTGGTGGCAATCGCCCCGATGGTCGTGTTGGCCCCGCCGGATTTGACCACGCCATGGCCTTGCATGATGGCCTGCATCGTATCGCGGAAACCTTTGCCGTCTTCGCTGCGCGCACCGGCCAGGATCTGGCGCGAGTTGGGCGCATAGACATCACCGACCGCATTGACGGCGACGATTGCGCCGACCACGATTTCCGTGCCGGGCACCTTGTAGCTTGCCGTGCCGAGGCCACCCTTCATGGCGAAATCCTTGCCGAACATCTTGCCGACCGTCGCGCCAGCGCCAGCGCCGATATTGCCTTCGCCGGAAGCTTCCGCCTTGGCCGCCTTGCAGGCGAGATAACCGGCTTCCTCATCGGGGCGGATTGAAAAATCGCCGACGCCGAGATCCATCAGGATCGCTGCGGGCACGATGGGCACCACGCCGTTGCCGATCTTGAAGCCGAGCTTGTTTTCTTCCAGATAGCGCATCACGCCGGTTGCGGCGCTGAGGCCATAGGCGCTGCCGCCGGACAGGAGAATAGCCTGCACCTGCTGCACATAATTGATGGGATCGAGAAGGTCCGTCTCGCGGGTGCCGGGTGCGGAGCCGCGCACATCGACGCCTGCCGAGGCGCCTTCTTCACACAAAAGGACGGTGCAACCGGTCGGGCGCTTGGTCAATGTGTGATGGCCAAGCTTGATCCCCGGCACATCCGAAATGCTTCCGCCCATAAGTTCCAGCATGCTCTTTCCTCCCGTGCTCGCTGCTGCTGCCGCGCTGACGACAAAGGGCATTGCTCCCAGCCCCGCAAGCGATTTGCCGAATGTTCTGCGATCCATAAACAGTTTTCTCCTCCATTGAACGCTTTATTCCGAAAGCGCATTCTTTTCCCGTGCGCGCCGCTGGCGCAGCACATCCGCCACGAAGTTGCGCGACAGGGCGTGGTAGAGCGGCTCATTGGAGATGAGCCGCGCCGTACCGTAACCGAGCATCGAGGCGCACATCAGCGGAATGACATTGTTATGATTGCCGGTCATTTCCAGAATGATGACGAATGCCGTCATTGGGGCCTGAACGACGCCGGCAAAATAACCGGCCATGCCCAGTACGGCGGCAAGGCTCGCGCTGGTGCCGAGCACAAGGCCGATGCTGCTGCCAAGCCCTGCGCCGACCGAGAGCGATGGGGCGAAAATGCCGCCCGGAATGCCCGATATCATCGAGAGCAGACCGGCGACGAATTTTTCAACGAAGTAGAAGGGCGGCAAGGCTGCGCCTTCGACCGCGCCGCGCGCCTGATCATAGCCGGTGCCAAAAGTCGCGCCGCCCGAAGCGATGCCGATGAGCGCGACCAGCAGCCCGCAAATACCGGCAAGCAACACCGCGTTGCGCAGCGGAACCTTCTGCACATGGCGGCGCACGCGACGTCCGAGATCGAGCGCCAATGCGCTGAATGCCGCACCGAAAGCGCCGCCGATCACGCCGCAGGCGACAACCAGAACCCAGTCCTTGCTGGTCGTGGCCGTAACGGTGGTCATGCCGAAATAATTGTAGTTGCCGACGAGACCAAGCGAGGCGAGACCGGCCAGAATGACCGCCGAAAGCACCAGCCCGTTAGTGCGCGCCGCATAAGCGCGGCCCATTTCCTCAATCGCGAAGACAATCCCGGCCAGCGGCGTGTTGAAGGCTGCGGCGATACCGGCCGCCGATCCGGCGAGGATAAGCCCGCGCGCCTGTTCCATGCCGCCAATCCGCGCCGATTGCAGCATGATCGACGCGCCGATCTGCACCGTTGGGCCTTCGCGCCCGATGGATGCGCCACAGAACAGGCCCGCGACGGTGAGCACGATCTTGCCGATGGCAATCCGGATCGACAGAAGCATTGAGCGATCCTGATGATCGTCGAGATACCGCGCCGCGATAGCTTGGGGAATACCGCTGCCACCGGAATTTGGAAACCAGGCGATGGCGATCCACGAACAGGCCATGAAGCCGAGCGGCGTGATGACAAGCGGCAGCCATGCGCGCCAGAAACTGCCGCCGGTGCCGTCTGTCAATGCCTTGAACCAGTTTTGCGCGATGTCGGCGGCTTCTGCAAAGCCGACGCTGATAATCCCGATGGCAAGCGCGCCGCACCAGAAAACGAGCCGTGGTTTCCAGAGCCGTGGCGACATCCACATCACTCTGGACCGGCGGATCAACCGAACGCGCTTATACGACTTTCGCATTATCTCCCCTCGGGATGGGTACCAGTCCTCTGCGGTCTACCACGCTAATTCTTAGCGGTAACTGAAACTTGTAAGCAAAAGGCTTTCCATTTGGTCATAACCGTGTTACCAGCCGGTGCCAATTCAACCAAGTAAACCCTGATTGTCGCTGCTCCCGGACATTTCCCGGAGAGGCGGCTTTTCTTATTCAAAGGAATTGGCAATGGCAAAAATCGTGGAATCGCCCACCGGCGCTCTCGCTCTCACATTCGACGATGTGCTCCTGCAGCCGGGCCATTCCGAAGTCATGCCGGGTCAGGTCGATCTGCGCACCCGTATCGCCAAGGATATCGAACTCAACCTGCCGCTTCTTTCCGCCGCCATGGACACGGTGACGGAATCGCGTCTTGCCATCGCCATGGCGCAGGCGGGCGGCATCGGCGTCATCCACCGCAATCTCACGCCGGAACGTCAGGCCGAAGAAGTGCGTCAGGTCAAGAAGTTCGAATCCGGCATGGTCGTCAATCCGGTCACCATCGGCCCGGATGCAACGCTCGCCGATGCGCAGGCGCTGATGAAGGCGCATGGCATTTCCGGTATTCCGGTCGTTGAAAACGCCACCAAGGGTCCGGGCCGTCTCGTCGGCATCCTGACCAACCGCGACGTGCGTTTCGCCTCCGATCCGGCGCAGAAGATCTACGAGCTGATGACCCGCGAAAACCTCATTACGGTGCGCGAGACTGTCAATCAGGACGAAGCCAAGCGTCTTCTGCACGCCCATCGTATCGAAAAGCTGCTTGTCGTTGACGACAAGGGCCGTTGCGTCGGTCTCGTTACCGTCAAGGATATCGAAAAGTCGCAGCTCAATCCGAACGCCGCCAAGGACGCGCAGGGCCGCCTGCGCGCCGCTGCCGCCACGAGCGTTGGCGAAGACGGTTATGAACGCGCTGAACGCCTGATCGAAGCGGGCGTCGATCTTCTGGTCGTCGATACGGCGCATGGTCATTCGCAGCGCGTTCTCGACGCCGTCGCACGCATCAAGAAGGCCTATCCGAATGTCGCCATTCTGGCTGGCAATGTCGCCACAGCAGCCGGCACGCAGGCATTGATCGATGCCGGCGCGGATGCCGTCAAAGTCGGTATCGGACCGGGCTCGATCTGCACCACGCGTATCGTTGCAGGCGTTGGCGTGCCGCAGCTCTCCGCAATCATGTCAGCGGTGGAAGCAGCCCACAAGCAGAACATTCCGGTTATTGCCGATGGCGGCATCAAGTTCTCGGGCGATTTCGCCAAGGCGCTTGCCGCCGGTGCTGTCGCCGCCATGGCGGGTTCGCTTCTGGCCGGTACGGAAGAAAGCCCCGGCGAGGTCTATCTGCATCAGGGCCGTTCGTTCAAATCCTATCGCGGCATGGGCTCGGTCGGCGCCATGGCGCGCGGTTCGGCAGACCGTTACTTCCAGGCGGAAGTGCGCGACGAGCTGAAGCTCGTGCCGGAAGGCATCGAGGGGCAGGTGGCTTACAAGGGGCCGATTTCGGCTGTGCTGCACCAGCTTGCCGGTGGCCTGCGCGCCTCGATGGGCTATGTCGGCGCGAAGACGCTGGAAGAGTTCCGCGAAAAGGCAACCTTCGTGCGCATTTCCAATGCGGGCCTGCGTGAAAGCCATTCGCATGGCGTCGCCATCACCCGTGAAAGCCCGAACTATCCGGGCGGCATGTAAGATAAATTCGCTTCAATTGAAGCCGATGAAAGCCGGAGCCTCGCGCTCCGGCTTTTGTTTTGATTTGGCGATTGCCTTTTGCCTGCAAGGAAGGCTATGCCGTGGAAGTACATTCATAAGGAGAAGCAATGCGGCTTGGTGGACGCCTGCAGGCGGCAATCGAGGTTCTGGGCGATATCGAAGCGGGCAAACGCCCGGCTTCCGATGTGCTGAAGGACTGGGGTTCCGCTCATCGTTTCGCAGGCGCGGGCGACCGCGCGGTGATCGGCAACATCGTCTATGACGCACTGCGCCGCAAACTCTCCATCGCATGGCGCATGGATGCCGACGATGCGCGCGCGCTGGCCTTTGGCGCTTTGCTGGCCGATGGCGGCATGGATATCGCAGCCATCGATGCGGCGCTCTATGGCGACAAGTTCGCGCCTGAAACGCTGGAACAGGCACGCCGTATCGCCTGGGAAAGCCGCGATAGCGCTGCCGCGCCCGATTATGTTCAGGCCGATGTGCCGGAATGGTGCGCCGCGTCGCTTCAGGAGCTTTTCGGGGAACGCTGGGTGGAAGAAGGCAAGGCGCTTGCCACGCGCCCGCCTGTCGATCTGCGCGTCAACAGCCTGAAGGCAAAGCCGGAACAAACGCTCGCAGCACTGGAAAAAGCAGGTGCGGCTCCCGCGCCATTTCTGGCGCAGGCATTGCGCATTCCGCCGATTGAAGCGCTGGGCCGTCACCCGAATGTGCAGGGCGAACAGGCCTTTCTCGATGGCTGGTTCGAAGTGCAGGATCTGGGCTCGCAGCTCGCCGCACTTTTTGCAGGCGCCAAGCCCGGCGAACAGGTTCTCGATTATTGCGCCGGTGCGGGCGGCAAGACGCTGGCGCTCGCGGCAGCCATGCAGAACAAAGGTCAGGTGCACGCTTATGATGCGGAGCGTGCGCGCCTATCGCCCATGCATGAGCGCTTGCAGCGCGCTGGCGTGCGCAACGCGCAGGTGCATGGCAATCTGGATGCGCTTGACCCGCTCACCGGCCATATGGACCTTGTGCTGACCGATGCGCCTTGCACGGGCTCCGGCACCTGGCGGCGCAGGCCGGACGCGAAATGGCGTCTCAACGACCAGCAGCTCGAACGCCGGGTTCAGGATCAACAGGAAGTGCTGGAAGCGGCCAAGCATTATGTGACGCCGGGCGGACGTCTGGCCTATGTCACCTGTTCACTCTTTGCAGAAGAAAACACGCGGCAGATCACGCGCTTTCTGGCCGACAATCCCGATTTCACGGAAATGCCCGCAGAGCCGCTGTGGCAATCGGTCGTGACGGATGCGAAGGGCTCGGAACCGGTATTTCCGTCGCATGGCAGTGTGTTTTCGCCATTGTCCACTGGCACGGACGGGTTTTATGTGAGTGTCATGAAGAAAGCGAACTAAGACGACGGGGAATAAATGTCAGCGCATCGCATAGCCGAACCGGATTTCAAGGAACGCGTCGAGGAAAGTTTCGGGCGGCAGGCCGCCATGAAACTGATCGGCGCAGAACTGACGCGATGCGAACCCGGTATTGTTGAGGTGGAAATGCCGTTCCGCGAGGAACTCACCCAGCAGCACGGCATTCTGCACGCGGGCATGATTTCCGCCGCGCTCGATTCTGCCTGCGGCTACGCGGCGCTGACACTGATGCCTGCCGATGCGGCGGTGCTGACCATCGAATTCAAGGTCAATCTGCTGGCGCCCGGCAAGGGCGAACGCTTCCTGTTTCGCGGCGAGGTCACCAAGCCCGGCCGCACGATCATGGTCAGCGACGGGCAGGCCTTTGCCGTAACCGATACGGAAGTTCGTCTCATCGCCACCATGACAGGCACGATGATGGTCGTGCAGGATCGCAAGGGTTTGCAAGGATAGGGCTTACAGGGATGTTGAAGACCGTTGCCGGACGACGCCTGCTTTATGTCATGGCTGCCGACGCCGAATATGGGCGTCATCTGGCCAAGCTCTTCGATCCGCTGATGATCGGCGTCGGGCCGGTTGAGGCAGCGATCAACCTGTCTCGCGCATTGTTCCGCATGGAACAGGGCGGCGAGCAGCCCGATCTGGTGGTCTCGCTCGGCTCGGCGGGCTCCGCGAAATTGCCGCAGGCCGAAGTGTTTCAGGTCTCGTCGGTTTCCTATCGTGACATGGATGCTTCGCCACTCGGTTTCGAGAAAGGGCTGACGCCGTTTCTCGATCTGCCGAAAATGATCAATCTGCCATTTCAGGTGGAAGGTGTCGCCAGCGCCACGCTATCGACCGGCGGCAATGTCGTTTCCGGCAAGGTCTATGAGACCATCGACGCGGATATGGTGGATATGGAAACATTCGCCTGCCTGCGCGCCTGCCAGATTCATGGCGTGCCGCTCTATGGTCTGCGCGGCATTTCCGACGGTGCGGACGAGCTGCATCATGTCGGCGACTGGACGCAATATCTGCATATCATCGACGAGAAAATGGCCGTTGCGGTGGAAGAACTGGAAGCGGCAATAGCCGCCGGACTTTTGCCGCCTCCTGACAATGGTGTGTCAGGATAGGCCCCATTCCTGTCACTGCGCTGTTGAGGGAAGCGCATATAATCCGTATACGCCCTACATAAACATTGCATCCGCACCAGTTTTTAAATAGATGCTGCACATGAGCACTACGGCACATCCTGACACAATCCTGATCATCGACTTTGGCAGCCAGGTCACGCAGCTGATTGCGCGGCGTGTACGCGAAGCCAATGTCTATTGCGAAATCGTTCCGTTCCAGTCTGCGGAAGAGGCATTCCAGCGGCTGAAGCCGAAAGGCGTCATCCTCTCGGGCAGCCCACATTCGACGACCGATATCGGCTCGCCGCGCGCGCCGCAGGCGGTCTTCGACCAAGGCATTCCGGTTCTCGGCATCTGCTATGGCGAACAGACCATGTGCGCCCAGCTGGGCGGCAAGGTTGAAAGCGGCCATGACCGCGAATTCGGTCGCGCCTTCCTCGACGTGCAGGAAGACAGCCCGCTTTTCGCCGGTATCTGGGCCAAGGGCACCCGCCATCAGGTCTGGATGAGCCATGGCGACCGCGTCACCTCGCTCCCGGACGGTTTCACCATCATCGGCACCTCGCCGAACGCACCTTTCGCGGCCATCGCCGATGAGAAGCGCAAATATTATGGCGTGCAGTTCCATCCGGAAGTGGTGCATACGCCGGATGGCGCGAAGCTGTTGCAGAATTTCGTTCATCGCATCGTCGGCGTGAAGCCGGGTTGGACGATGGGCGCCTATCGCGAACAGGCCGTCGAGGCGATCCGCAAGCAGGTTGGCAGCGGCAAGGTTATCTGCGCGCTTTCCGGCGGCGTGGATTCGTCCGTTGCAGCCCTTCTGGCGCATGAAGCCATTGGCGACCAGCTGACCTGCATTCTCGTCGATCACGGTCTGATGCGCAAAAACGAGGCGCAACAGGTCGTGGAAATGTTCCGCGAACATTATAACCTTCCGCTGATCCTCGTGGACGCATCCGACCGCTTCATCGGCGCGCTGGAAGGCGAAAGCGATCCGGAAAAGAAGCGCAAGACGATTGGCCGTCTCTTCATCGAAGTGTTCGAAGAAGAAGCCAAGAAGCTCGGCGGCGCGGATTTCCTTGTGCAGGGCACGCTTTATCCGGACGTCATCGAAAGCGTTTCGTTCACCGGCGGTCCTTCGGTCACGATCAAGTCGCACCACAATGTGGGCGGTCTGCCCGAGCGCATGAAGATGCAGCTTGTCGAACCGCTGCGCGAATTGTTCAAGGACGAGGTTCGCCTGCTCGGCAAGGAACTCGGCCTGCCTGACAGCTTCATTGGTCGCCACCCGTTCCCGGGTCCGGGCCTTGCCATCCGTTGCCCGGGCGGCATTACCCGCGAGAAGCTGGAAATCCTGCGCGAAGCCGATGCGATCTATCTCGACGAAATCCGCAAGGCTGGCCTCTACGATGCCATCTGGCAGGCTTTCGCCGTTCTGCTGCCAGTGCAGACCGTCGGCGTGATGGGCGATGGCCGCACTTACGAATTCGTCTGCGCATTGCGCGCGGTCACTTCGGTGGACGGCATGACGGCGGATTTCTACCATTACGATATGAACTTCCTTGGCAATGCGGCCACCCGCATCATCAACGAAGTCCGCGGCATCAATCGCGTCGTCTACGACGTGACCTCGAAGCCGCCCGGCACCATCGAGTGGGAATAATCTCGCAAGAGTTTAAAAACAAAACCGCCGGAGTTCAAAACTCCGGCGGTTTTGTTTTGATGGGGTCACAACGTCCAGATCAGGGATATTGCGCGCCGGTCACGGTGAGATAAACTGCATAAAGCGACTTCGTGGCGGCGATGAACAGGCGGTTGCGGCGCGGACCGCCGAAGGTCACATTGGCCACCGTCTGCGGCGTCTTGATCTTGCCGAGAAGTGTACCTTCCGGCGAGAAGCAATGCACGCCATCGCCCGCGCTGGTCCACAGATTGCCATCCGTATCGAAGCGGAAGCCGTCCGGCAGGCCGTTATCGATAGTGCAGAACACACTGCCGCCCGTCAGGCGCTTGCCGCCATCCACAACGTCGAAGACGCGGATGTGGCGCGGTGCGTTCTCGTCGTGGCTATAGGCGCTGTCGGCGACATAGAGCTTTGTTTCATCCGGCGAGAAAGCAAGGCCGTTCGGCTGGTGGAAATCGGTGACGACAGCGTCGATTTCGCGGGTCTTCGGGTCGAGGCGGTAGACATTGCGCGTCGGCTGTTCCGGGTCTGCCTTGTAGCCTTCATAATCTGCCATAATGCCATAGGTCGGATCAGTGAACCACACGGTCCCGTCCGAGCGCACGATGACATCGTTTGGCGCGTTCAGCTTTTTGCCCTGATAGCTGTCGGCCAGCACGGTGATGCTGCCATCCGGTTCCGTGCGGGTGACGCGACGACCGCCATGCTCGCAGGTGACGAGGCGGCCCTCGCGGTCGCGCGTATTGCCGTTGGAGAAATTGGACGGGCTGCGGAACACCGAAACGCCGCCGCCGGTTTCGCCTTCAATTTCGCTTCCCGGGACCCAGCGCAGGATGCGCTGGTTCGGGATATCGCTCCACAGGAGGCAGTTCAGATCGTTGAACCAGACCGGGCCTTCCGCCCAGCGGCAGCCGCTGTACAGCTCGTCCAGATCGGCGCTCGGCACGATCATCTGCTTGAAACGTTCGTCGTGGATTTCGTAGATCGAAACAGTCTGAGACAAGGAAAATACTCCGAGAAATTTTATCGCTCTGCCCGGCGGCTGCTGGCGAGGAAGATCACCGCGATGATGGTGAGGCCAGTCAGCACGAGGCGAACACCGGCGCCAAAGCCGTAGGTGTTGAGCATCGAGACTATGAGGAACATGAAGAGCGCGGCACCCCAAATACCGGGGATGTTGGAATCGCCGCCCGCAACCGCCGTACCGCCGATGATGACGACCGCAATCGACATCAGCAAATATTCCGCGCCCATGTTCAGCGCCGCGCCGCCCGAGAAACAGGCAAGCAGGAAGCCGCAGAGCGAAGCCAGCACCGCGCAGAGCAGATAGGTGACGAAGCGTGTGCCATCGACCGGAACGCCTGCCATGCGGGCTGCGAAGGGGTTCTGGCCGATTGCCGAAATCCAGCGCCCATAGATGCTCTTTTTCAAAAGCACCCAGCCGATCAGCGACAGGATCAGCGCCACGATGGCGACATTGGGAATGCCGAGCGTGGAGGATGTGGTGAACTGCGCAAGGCTTTCCGGCGGTTTCACGCGCAGGCCGCGATTGCTCCAGATGGCGGTAGACTGGATCAGGAAGCTCATCGACAAAGTGGCGATGATGGGCGGAATGCGCAGAAGCTTGATCAGCGCGTAGTTGCAGATGCCGATGGCAAGGCCGATCAGCAGCGCGACGGCAAGCCCTGCCAGCACCATGCCGTCCTGCGTATCCATGAGCTTCAGCGCCAGCGTGGCGGCGAGCGTCATGTTGGCCGGGACCGAAAGGTCGATATTGCCGGGTCCGAGCGTGATGACGAACATCTGGCCAAGCCCGACGATCACCGAAAAGGATGCGAAGGTGAAGGCTGCATGGGAAAGCCCGTGCGCGCCGGCACCTCCGGTGAAGAGGATGGTAATGATCCACACCGCGGCGGTCGCGATAAACGACCATATCCACGGACGGCTGGTGAGAACAGACATGGCGTTCATTGCTTTTTCTCCCTCTTTTCGAGGCGATTGAGGAAGAGGCGCAATGCCAGCACCACAATGAGAATGCCGCCCTGTGCGCCGATCTGCCAGTCCGGCGAAATGCGCATGAAGGAGAGGAACGAGCCCGCAAGGGTTAGCGTCAGCGCGCCGATGACGGCGCCGATGGGCGAGACGCGCCCGCCGACGAATTCACCGCCGCCCAGAATGACGCCCGCGATGGACAGAAGCGTATAACGTAACGCGATATTGGCATCCGCCGAGGTGGTGAGGCCGACAAGCGCAATCCCGGCCAGCACGGCGAAGAAGGCGGCCAGCGCATAGGTCGCAGCGCGGATGGCGGTAACCGACCAGCCGGCGCGCACGATGGAGCGCGTATTGCCGCCCGCACCGCGCATCAGCACGCCGAAAGTCGAGCGCATGACGATGAAATGCGTGACGATGGCAATCACGATGCTGGCGGCGATCGCCATGGGCAAGAAAGGCGGCTTTGCCGTCATGAGGGAGCGTGCCCAATCCGGGGCCTGTCCGCCGGGCGAGGGCAACAGCAGCACGGCGAAGCCGCCCCAGACGAAGCTCATGCCGAGCGTGACGACGATGGAAGGCAGATTGCGCAGATGGATGATCGCGCCCAGCGCCGCGTAAGCTGCAATTGCGGCTGCGAGGATCAGCACACCGATGAGGGGAGCCGTGTTAAGCCAGGTCGCCGCAACGCAGACGACGAAGCTCACAAAGGTTCCCATCGAAAGGTCGAGATCGTTGACGGCCATGATCAGCATCTGCGCAATGGTCGCGAGCGCGATGGGCACTGCCAGATTGAACAGCAGGTTCAGCCCCGTATAGCTCATGGCGCGCGGCTGCATGTAGAAGACGGCGGCGAGGAGCAGCACCAGCGAGAATACCGGCGTCAGCAGGCGGATGGAGGAAGAGGAAAGGCGCATTATTCGTGACCTCCCTCAAAGGATGCTGCAAGCACGTTCTTTTCCGTAATGTCTTCGCCGGTCAGTTCCGCGACGATGGCACCGTCGCGGAAAACATAGACACGGTCACAAAGTTCGATTTCATCCATTTCGGTGGAGTACCAGACGAAGGTGCGTCCGTTTTCGGCCTCATGACGCAGGATTTCATAGACTTCCTGCTTGGTGCCGACATCGACGCCGCGCATCGGGTCGTCCATCAAAATGGCATTGGCGCTGGTCGCCAGCGCGCGGGCAAAAAGCACCTTCTGCTGGTTGCCGCCCGATAGGGACAGGATGCGGTTGCCCATATCCGGCGTGCGGATCTGGATGCGGTCTTTCCACTGGCTGCCAAGCGCGTCTTCGCGTTTCTGGTCAACGAGCTTTGCCGACGACAGCCGGTCCAGCGAGCCGATAGTGAGATTGTGCAGAATGCTCCACAGCGGGAAAGTGCCGTTGAGGCTGCGGTCGCCCGCCACGAAGGCGATTTCGCAATTGCGGGCCGGAACCCAGTTCGGCCGCCGCGCATAATAAAGGTCGAGCAGCATCCTGGTCTGTCCGTGTCCGGCAAGACCCGCGAGGCCGATGACTTCTCCCTTGAACGCCTGAAACGGCTTGATGTCGCTGGCGCGCTTGGCGAATGACAGAACGGGCGTGCCGCTCGCATCGGTCTTTGCAACGCGGCGCGCGGTCTTTTCGCGCTCGACGCTGCCCATGGCTTCGACGAGGCTGCGATTGGTGAAATCCTTTGCCGCGCGATTGGCGACCACCTTGCCGTCCTTCATCACGACGATGCGGTCAGAGGTCGTGAGAATTTCGCCCAGCATGTGCGAAATCAGGATGACGGAGCCGCCGGTGCCGACGAAACGGCGCACATAGGCCATCAGCTGCGCGGCAATGCCAGCGTCGAGCGAGGAGGTCGGTTCGTCCAGAATGACGAGCTTGGGCGCGGTGCCGGGCGCGGTGAAGTTGATGGCGATTTCCACCATCTGCCGTTCGGCGATGGAAAGCTCGTCAATGGTGGCAGAGCAGTCGATCTTGTGACCGGGGAAAATCTCGTCAAGCTTCTTGGCGATCAGTTCGACGGCCTTACCGCGCCAGTTCGCGCCGGTGAGGTCGCGCTGCATGATGCGGACATTTTCGGCAATGGTGAGGTTTGGAAACAGCGACAATTCCTGAAACACGCAGCGCACGCCGTGCTTGCGCGCCATCGCCACGCCGTTTTCCCGGCCGGGCGCTGGTTCGCCGTGATAGGAAATGCTGCCCTCATGCGGGGAAAGCCCGCCATTGATGACATTGACGATGGTGGATTTGCCAGCGCCATTATGGCCGACCAGCCCCACGCATTCGCCTTCGCGGATCACGAGTTCAGCGCCATCCAGTGCTTTTACCGCACCGAACTGCACGCGAATATTGCGCGCGGCGACGACCTCCTGTTTCTCAGCTGTTTCTGTCATACACTCAACTAACGATTGGACGTTTCCGGCGAAGCCAGCAAAGGGCGCGGGCTGTCGGAAAGGCGTCAAAGTAAGGGACAAAGAAGGGGCGAGGATGAGCTCGCCCCTCATGTTGCAGGACGATCCGCTTAGAGCGCCGATCTGATTGGATCAGATCGGCGCTCTAACCGTTTTTTATAACGCGCATCTTTTCCGAAAACCGTTTCACACTTTTCGGGATGCGCTTTATTTCGCGGCGTCGATGACCTTCTGCGCGTCTTCCAGCGAATATTCGACATTGGCGACACCACCCTTCTGGGTGTTGGCAAGATCCTTGTCGAGCGATTCCTGGCTGACGCTGAGGAACGGAACCACGAGGTCCTTCTTCACATCCTTGCCGTCGAGAATCTGCTGCGCGACCCAGAAAGCCAGCGTGGACACGCCCGGTGCAATCGAAACCGACATGGTTTCATAGCCATTGGCGTCTTTCTGCTGCTTCCACCACTGCAGCTCGTCTTCACGGTTGCCCATGATGATGGTTGGCGTTTCGCGCTTGGCGGCAGCAAAAGCCTGTGCCGCGCCATAACCGTCGCCGCCCTGCGTTACGACCGCATCGATTTTCGGCAGGCTCGGCAGGATGCCAGCGACGGCGCGCTGCGCAACGTCGGCAGCCCAGTCACCGTTGACGGAACCGACGATCTTGAACTTCGGATGCTTCTTCACGCCTTCTTCGATACCGGCATGAATATTGTCATCGACCGAAACACCGGCGAGGCCGCGGATTTCAAGCAGGTTGCCGCCATCCGGGTAACGCTTTGCGAGATAATCGATCTGGCCTTCGCCCATCGCCTTGAAATCGACCGCGATGCGCCATGCGCAAGGCTCGGTCACGATGCCGTCGAAGGAAACGACGGTGATGCCCGCGTCGCAGGCTTCCTTGACGGCGCCGTTCAGGGCGGTCGGCGAAGCGGCGTTGATGACGATGGCGTCATAGCCCTGCAGGATCATGTTCTGGATCTGGGCTGCCTGTTCCGTCGCCTGATTTTCAGCGGTCGTGAACGGGTCTGCGGCAGCCACCACGCCAGCCTTCACGGCTTCCTTGGTGATCTTGTCCCAGCTTTGCAGCATGGCCTGACGCCAGGAATTGCCTGCATAGTTGTTCGAGAATGCAATCTTCTTCGATGAAGTGTCGGCGAGCGCGCTGCCCGCCGCAAGAACGCCTGCCAATGCAGCAGACGCAAAAAGGATTTTCCCAAGCTTCATTCTTTCCTCCCGGTTGCAAATATTCCGCCCCGCAGCGCCCCGGCGCTTCGGTTCGTTGAAATTGAGTATGGTGCGAAACCTCCCGCACCGCCGCTCCTCAACGGCACCAACCGCAATTGACGTGATTTCCACTCTTGTCTTGCGGGCAATTTTCTGGTGAAGCGAAGATGAAAGAAGCGGCGCGGTCTGTGAAGGCCGAATGCAGCAACTGAGCTGCGGGTTTCCGCAGCAAAATTGCGGTTTCCCGCAAGACGCGCCAAGGAGGGCGCGTCGTATTATAGGAGCCTGTTCCAAAAGTCGCCCTGTGTGGCTGCAAATGGCAATTTGAGAATTGCATTCGCATAATCTGAACCGAAAAGTCTGCAACTTTTCGGGATTATGCGAGGCTTCCGGTGCTCACGGACCCAAAAGTACGCTCCGCTCCGGTACTCGAAAATCACCATTTTCGCACACACATGTCGTTTTTTGATTCAGGCTCTAAGTCTCATAAAGATGAGCGTAACTTGCGTTTGGAGGAGAAACGCTTGGCCGAACTCGCGCCCAGACAGCAGGATAGCAAGCACGATCACCGGCAGGCCGAAAGCCTTCTGGATCACTATCTGAATATTTCCCGGCTTCTGGCGGGGCAGCTCGATTTCGATTCCATCATTCAGGCGGTGGCGGCAGAGATCGCCTGCATCCTGCCTTATGACCATCTCGACGTCTGCATCAAGATGCTGGATGGCAAGTTCCACATTGCCTATGAGGCCGGTATAGCGACCGCCTGGAGCCGCAATCCGCCAGCGCTTCTGTCCGGCAGTCCGATCCGTAGTCTGCTCTCCGGGGAGGCGGGCTACCTCCTGACTGACGATGCGCGCACCGATCCGCGCTTTCATTTCGAAGGTTCCTTCTCCAGCCCGATCATCGAGCACGATCTCAAGGGTCGCGTCCATGTTCCGCTCAAGGCGCAGGGCGATATTATCGGCGCGTTGAGCTGCTCCAGCTTGACGCCTGCCTGCTATTCCATGCGCGATGTAGAGAATGCGCAGTCGATTGCCGATCTTCTGGCACCTTATTTTTTCGCCATCCGTGCCGCCGAGCAGGCCAAGCGCTCTGCCATCGTGGAAGCGGAAGCCCGCGCCCGCGAGGAGGGCTTGCGATCCGGCGCGCTGAAACTGACCGAGGCGCTGGAAACCGAACGGCACCGCATCGGCATGGATCTGCACGACCAGACGCTGGCCGATCTCACCCGGCTTGCCCGCCACGTCGAGCGGCTCACCCGCGCACCGGATCTTTCCGGCGAACAGCTTGAGCCGTTGTTTCGCGGCCTCCAGCATTGCATGCGCGATCTGCGGCAAATCATCGAGGAGGCGAAGCCCTCCATTCTCCAGCTGTTCGGTTTCGTGCAGGCCACGGAAAACCATCTCGACCGTTCGGTGCGCGACAGCGATGCGGCGATTGAATGGACGCTGGACGACCAGAGCGACGGCATGGCCGACCGGCTGGAAGAAACGGTTGCAACATCGCTGTTTCGCATCGTTCAGGAGGCGATCAACAATGTCATCCGTCATGCCCATGCCAGCGAATTGCGGGTGAAGCTGAGCGACCGGGGCGGGCGGCTTCTGGTGGAAGTGATCGATAATGGCATCGGCACCGACCGGTCGGTCCAGCGCCCCGGATCGGTATCGGCACTAACGCCTGAACTCACATTGGGTCACGGCATCGACAATATGCGCACTCGCGCGCGGCTGATTTCAGCAGGTTTCGCCATCCGAAAAAATGCTACAGGCCCGGGAACCAGTGTAACGGTGCTTTTGCCACCGGAAATGTGCAAACCGATGAATGGAGAGAGTGATGCAGGTTCTGATCGTTGAGGATGACCCGCTGCATCGCACTTATCTGGGCGAGGCGGTGCGCGCGGCACTGCCGGAATGCAGCGATATATTCGAGGCTGGAAACGGAACGGCGGGCGAGAAGCTGGCGCGCCAGCATCGCGACGCGCATATCGTGATGGATTTGCAGATGAACGGTCGCAACGGTATCGAGGCGGCGCGTACCATCTGGAAGGAAAATCCCGAAACCCGCATCCTGTTCTGGTCGAACTATGCCGATGAGGCCTATGTGCGCGGCGTGTCGCGCATCGTGCCGGAAGGTGCGGCCTATGGCTATGTGCTGAAATCGGCTTCCGACGACAAGCTACGGCTGGCGCTGCGCAGTATTTTCGTCGAGGCGCAATGCGTCGTCGACCGGGAAGTGCGCGGCCTGCAGCAGAAGAGCCTCAGCCATGCCAGTGGCTTCACCGAGAGCGAATATGAAATCCTGATCGATATCGCGCTCGGCCTGACGGACAAGGTGATTGCGCGCCGCCGCAATCTGTCGCTGCGCAGCGTGCAGAACCGCCTGCAGCAGCTTTATGAAAAGCTCGGCGTCTATCAGGAAAAAAGCGATACCGACGAGGGACGGTTTAATTTTCGCGCCCGCGCCGTGACCGTGGCGCTGTTGCGCAAATTGTTGAATTACAGCGCGCTGGAGCGCGCGGAAGCGGAGCTCAACGAATGGCTGAGCCGGCAATCTGCTTAGCGTGAGTTACGTCCAGAAATAACGTACGAAGTGGAAGAACACTGGCGCTGAAAAGACCAGGCTATCGGCGCGGTCGAGCATGCCGCCATGGCCTTCGATCATATGGCCCCAATCCTTGACGCCCCGGTCGCGCTTGATGGCCGAAGCCACCAGCCCACCAAAAAAGCCCATGACGCAAGAGACCGCCGCCAGTGCACCCGCCTGAAGCGGTGAGAAAGGCGTAAGCCAGGCAAGTCCTGCGCCCAGCAGCGATGCACTGGCCACACCGCCGACAAAGCCTTCCCAGGTTTTGGAGGGCGAAATATTCGGCGCGATGCGATGCTTGCCGAACAGTTTGCCGAACACATATTGCAGCACGTCGCTGCCCTGCACCGTCGCAACCAGAAATGCGATCAGCAGCAGTTTTTCGCTGTCATAGCCGGGGATATCCAGCGTCATCAGCGCCGGAACATGGCTGATGCAATAGACCGACAGCATGATGCCCCATTGCTGTTCGCTGATGCGTTCGAGAAAGCGCGATGTATCGCCGGAAAGCGCGGTCAGCACCGGCATGGCGAGGAAGCAATAGACCGGGATGAAGATCGAATAGAGCCCATACCATTCGATCCAGATCAGATAATATTGCACCGGAATGACCAGCAGAAACATGCCGAGCAGGATGCGGTGGTCGCTGCGGCGGGTCTGGGTCAGCGTCACATATTCGCGCAGCGATGCGAAGGAGACGAGCGCGAACAGAATGATCACGCCGCCTTTGCCGAACAGGAAGGCGATGCACAGGGCCGCGACCATGATCCACCAGGCCTTGATGCGGGCATTGAGGTTGACCAGTGTGGATGAAAGCGGCTTCGGCGCGCGCCAGGACAAAATGGCGGCGACGAGGCTCGCCGTTCCCAGAACGCCCATGAGGCCGATGAATAATTGGGTGGTTTCGCTCATGGGCGGTTCCCGTTTATGGGCTGTATATCGAGAAGTTGCTGGCGGGCTCGCGTCAGAAATTCCTTGCGGCCCTCGCCGTCGCCAAGTTGCACCGGCGCACCGAACACGACGCGGCACAGCAATGGCACCGGTAGGGCGGCGCCTTTCGGCAACACGCGCGACATGTTCTCGATCCAGCAAGGGATGAGTTCGACATCGGGCCGTGCCAGCGCGAGATTGTAGAGACCGGAGCGGAAACGCAGCAGCGGCTCGTCCGTCATGTTGCGGGTCCCTTCCGGGAAGATGATCAGCGAATGCCCATCGGCCAGCGCGGTCAGCATCACTTCCATCGGGTCCTGCGTGCGCTCTACCCAGTTGCGTTCAACCAGAACCGTGCGCAGCAGCACTTCCGCCATGAATTGCCGCACGCGATTGGCGCGCCAATAGTCCGCGCCCGCCACGGCGCGGGTGCGCGCCCGTTCTTCCTGATTGAGACAGGAGGCGAGCAGGATGAAATCGCCATGGCTGGTGTGGTTGGCATAATAGATGCGCTGGTTGCGCGATGGCCCCGTGCCGCTCCAGATCGGACGCACGCCGGTGATGCCCCGTGACAGGATGGCGAGCAATGAGCCGAACAATGATTGGACCTGATGGCGAATGATGGTGCGCATGTCAGAACTCCGCGCCCGGCGGCAAAAGCGCCAGCAGGCCGAACAGGACAATAGCCAGTCCGAGAAAAAGACAGAGACGGCGGGCAACCCGGCGCGATCCCGCAATGCGGTCGCAGAGCGGGCGCAGGGTCGGTTGTTTTGCACGCAGGCCCATTCGATCGAGAATGGAATCGACTTCGACAAGGGCTGCCTTTTCATCGTCACCAGCGGCGATCATCCGAAACAAGGCGGCGTCGAACAGAAGATGCGCGGCAATGCCAAGCGCAATCAGGGTGCTTGCCAGCAGCGCCGGCCAGAACAGCCAGAAGGCAAGGTCGTGCTGCGCGCGCACAAACGGCGCGACACCGATCAGAACAATCGCTACGCCAAGCCCGATAAAGGCGCGGCTGCGCAGGGCTTTGGCGACATGGGCGGCTGGAGAGGTCATTCCGGCACCTCATGCGAGTGCAGGCGGAGCGGCCAGCCCTTGGCGCGGATGAGGTTTTCGGCCTCACGGGCGCTGGTCGCCTGTCCAGATTGCACCAGCCAGTCGATAGCGACGGTTGCGCTTCGCTGAAAACCAAGCGCACAGCAGATCAGGACCGGGCCTGTATGACGGGCGGCCTCGACAGCATCGGCTGCAAGCCGAACCTTTTCCGGCGATGGCGGCAGCAGGTCCATGGAGCCGAAGCTTTTCCAGTCTTCCACACCACGCGGCGCGACCAGTTCGGCAGTCAAGTCGATGACGGTTGTGAAGGCGCGGGCTTCGCTCTTCGACGGGAAGCGACCGAGAAACACAGTGTCGGTCACGGCGACATAAGGCGCCAATTTACGCGTCCAGAAACGGATATTGAGCCGTGCAAACAGCCGATACGGCGCGAGCAGCCAGCGGCTTGCAAGGCTGACGGTTCCGTCGGTCCGTTTCTGGAAAACCTCTGGACCGGCACCGAAATAGCCTGCCGCAACGATGGCGAGAGCAAGGGCTGGCCAGAACCAGAAAATCGCATAGCCGGTCAGACTGAGACCATGAATGCCAAGCGCCAGCAACAAAAGCGCGCCCGCCAGATAATAACTGCCGAGACGCCGCGCTTTCGGGTTGTCTGTCAGATGAAACCCGGCAAGCGGCGATGGGCCTGTGCGCGGAAACAGCCAGAGCACGAAAAAGCCAAGCAATGCACCCGCCGGAATATCGACCGCATGGTGCTGATAGGTCGTCAGCACCGATAGGCCGATCAGCAGGCACCAGATATGCCAGACAATACGGACGCCGCTGCTCATGATGCGGCGCATCTGGTCCCAGATGACGATCAACAGCGCGATATGCAGCGAAGGGGCCTGATTGAACGGCTTATCGAAACCGCCCAGCACATCGAACATGAAGCCCGGCAGGCCGGAGGTCTCGGGCTTTACAAAAGTCGCGGTCAGCGGAAAGGCGACGAAGCAGATAATGGCGATGATCTGCGCCGTCAGATAACGCCTTGCCAGACGATCCACCTGTTCGGGGCTTTCATTGACGAAAAGCGCAATGGCATAGAACAGGTTGACCGACCAATAGGGCACGATGCTCCATGCAATGAACGGCACATGGCTTTCCCAGCCAAGCGCCAGATTGGGAACGTCTCCGCGCAGCGAAGCGAGCCAGTTGGCGGTGCCATAGGTCAGGTAGAAAAAGGGACCGAGAAACAACAGCCATAGAACGGCGCGCCGGATAACCGGTCGCCGTGGTGAACCGTCGATTCCCCCCAATGCTGCTGTCACGCTTCCGGCTCTCCGATGCGCTCGGCGATTGAAACGGTGAAAATGCCCCATTGGTCGACGCGCTGTTCCAGCTTGCGATAACCGGCTTTCTCCACAAGCTGGTCCATTTCGCCCTGCGTGCGGCGGCGCATGATCCAGGCTTCACCGCCGCGATGGGAGGTCAGCGCGCGGGCGATCATTTCAAGCTGCGGATGCCATGGCTGGTTGGTATAGATCAGCAATGAGCCGGGCTTTTGCGCCCGCGCCAGTCCCGATAGCGAACGATCAATCAGCGCATTGTCGGCAAAAAGCTCATAGAGGCCCGACACGATAGCCAGATTTGGCCGTGGGTCGAGGTTGGCGAGGCTTTCCGCATCGAAGGCGTCGCCTTCTTCCATGCGGGCAATGGCTTGCAGCCCACGATCGGCGATCAGCTTGCGCCCGGCAACCACATTGATCGGCGAATAATCGCGCAAATGAATGCTGTCGGGCATGATGCCCGCACGCGCCACCGCATCTATCACATAGCGACCATGGCCGCAGGCAATATCGAGGATATTGGTGGGGCGGCCTTCGCTTTTGAGACGAGCCAGCGCCTTGCCGATCAGCTCTTCCAGATGCACCTTGCGCTGGCGGATGCCGCGCCAGCCAATGGCGTCGAGGAACTGCCGGTCGATCAGTTTGCCGCCGGGGCCAAACCCGCGCGTTTCGTTTTCATAGACATAATCGAGCGTGGAACCGGAATCGAAACCGGTGCGCCGCCCCACCTTCAGCCCTTCGGAGAAAAGCGCGCCGAAGGCGATGGATGAGCGGGTCGACGCCCAGTAAAGCCCGCGCGGTGACAACAGCGGCAACGGGCTTGAAAGCCTGTCGGCTTCGTCGCGCGTATAGCCCGCAACATGCGCTTCGGTCAGGTCTGCGCGCTGCGGCTCTTCGGCAAAGCGCTGGTCGATGAAGGTCTTGATCTTGTCGATAGCCTGCTTGCGGTCCTTTTCGCCCAGCGTGTCGTGATAGAAGCCCTTCAGCACATGCCGCTCCTTGATGCGGCTGCCGAGATTTTCAAAGAAGCGATGCTGTGGCGTGGGGCGCACCACGAAATCGCTGCCGGAAATCAGAAGCTGCGTCGGCACGGTGATGGCGCGCGCGTCGTCCACCACGCGCTTTGCCGCTTCATAAAGTTGCAGCAGAATATGCGAGGCGATGGGGCGGGTGATCAGCGGGTCGGTGCGATAGGATTCTATCCGCTCGGGATCATGGGTCAAAAACTGCGGCTTGACGTAGGAATTGACGTAGAACGTGCCCTTCAGCTTCTGCCACAGTGCAATGCCTTCCTTGGCGAAAGGCACGTAGAGCTTGATGTCGAAAGCAGGCGAGGCCAGCACCAGCGCGCGGATATTCGGCGCATAGTCATGCACCCATGCGGCGGCAAGCACCGCGCCAACGCTTTGCGCTACAATCGCGACGTCTTCAATGGCCATGCCGGTTTCTTCGCGTATATGCGCGACGAAGCTGTCGAGATCGCGGATCGACGCGCCGAAGGACGGCGAGAAACCGCGCTCGCCGGGGGACTTTCCGTGGCCGCGCGCATCCCAAGCATAGAAAGCGAAATCATCAAGGCCGAGTTCATCGACCAGATGCGCGACACGTCCGCTATGTTCATGGCCGCGATGCAATAGGACGATCACACCCTTTGGCTTGGCGGAAGCAGCAGGCCAGACACGATAGAACAGCGATGTACCGTCATGGGTTGTAAACTGGGCTTCAGTCGCTTCGCGATGTGCCGTCTTGTGCGTCGGCATTTCAGCGTGCTGGCTCATCCGGTTCCTCCCCAATTGCCGAGAGCGCTTTTCGATCTGATTGGATCAGATCGGCGCTCTAATTCTCTATTTTAACGCGCATCTTTTCCGAAAACCGTTTCACACTTTTCGTGATGCGCTCCAAGCTACCCGCACGCAATTAACCCCAATTAGTATTGAGTGCAGTAGAATGTTTGAATAAACGAGCAAATGCGAACCGCAAATAGCTGTTTGTCCGATATTGTTCATTTCCCAAGAGATTCTCGATGTCCGTCTATCAGCTTAAGTCACAATTCCAGAATTTACTGCGGCCTCTGGTCGTGCGACTTGCCCGTGCCGGAGTAACGGCCAATCAGGTCACGATAGGCGCGGCGTTGGGGTCGATCATACTTGGCGGGCTGCTTTTCTGGAATGGCAGTGCGCTCTGGTTTGCGCTGGTGCCGGTCTGGCTTTTCCTGCGCATGGCGCTCAATGCGGTGGACGGTATGCTGGCGCGGGAACACAACCAGAAGAGTATACTCGGGGCTTATCTGAACGAGGTAGGCGACGTCGTTTCCGATGCCGCACTCTATGCGCCATTCGCTGTTGTCGCGCCATTCTCCGACGGTTGGATGTTCGCCATCGTCCTGCTGGCGGTTCTAACCGAGTTCGTCGGTGTCGCAGGCGCTTCTTTGGGCGCGAGCCGCCGCTATGACGGGCCGATGGGCAAGAGCGACCGCGCCGTGGTATTCGGGGTTCTCGGCGCGTGGATCGCCATTGACGGCGGATTGCCGGGCTGGGCCTTCTGGGTTCAGCCGTTGCTGTGCCTGCTTCTGGCAGTGACAGTCGTCAAGCGCATTCGCGGCGGGCTTGGCGAAGCTAAGCCCTAGGCTCCAGGCCCTTGAAGCCACTCAGCAGCACCAAAGGTTATGATAGCAATCAGAATGCAAAAACCCCGCTTGCGCGGGGTTTATTGTTCAGTCCGCTAGCACGAGAAGATCGTGTGCCGCGAAATGCACGGTCACCTTGTCGCCGCGCTGGGGCGGCGGCTGGGTCGGATCGTTGAACGTGTCGAAGGACAGGCGGTTTTTGCCCAGCATGACGCGTGTGCGGATAACGGAACCGAGAAAATGCACATCTTCGATGGTCGCATCCAGCGATGTGTCATGGCTCTTGCGCGCTTCGAGGCTGACAGCTTCCGGGCGCAGCGCCAGCGTCACCGGCTTGCCCTTCGGATGATGGCCGAGCGTGTCGCGCACGGTGATCATGCGGCCGTCGAGGTCGATGCTGTTCTTCTCCGGTTCGCTGACCGAAGCTTCCAGCATATTGAGCGTGCCCACGAAGGAGGCCACAAAACGCGAGGCAGGACGGTTGTAGATGTCGAAAGGCGAGCCGATCTGGTCGGCGCGGCCTTCATGCATGACCACGATACGGTCGGAAATCGACAGCGCTTCTTCCTGATCATGCGTCACGAAAACCGTGGTGATGCCGAGCTTTTGCTGGATAGTGCGGATTTCCTCACGCAGGCTGATGCGGATCTTGGCATCAAGCGCCGAGAGAGGCTCATCGAGCAGCAGCACCTGCGGCTTGGTGGCGAGCGCGCGGGCCAGCGCCACGCGCTGCTGCTGGCCGCCGGACATCTGATACGGATAGCGGTCGGCCAGATGGTCGAGCCGGATGAGGCCGAGCATTTCCTTCACCGTGGCGTCGATTTCCGCCTTCGGCTTGCCCGCAACGCGCAGGCCGAACGAGACGTTCTGCGCAACCGTCATGTTGGGGAACAGCGCATAGGCCTGAAACACCATGCCGATATTGCGCTGGTTCGGCTTGAGGTCCACCACGTCGGTGCCATTGATCTCGATGGAACCGTTATCCGGGTCTTCGAAACCCGCGATCATGCGCAGCACGGTGGTCTTGCCGCAGCCCGACGGCCCGAGGAAGGAGACGAATTCGCCCTTTTCCACTGCGAGGTTGAAGTCGTGGACGACGGTATTGGCGCCGAAGCTCTTTTTCAGGTTCTTAATATTGAGAAAAGCCATGAAGGTTACCCGGCGTTTGTCTTGAATTTATTGAGGCGCGAAACGAGCTGCAACATGATGATCGCCAGCCACGTAATGCCAAACGAAATGATCGCCAGCGCGGACGGTTCGTAAGCGCGGTTGGCGCCGACCAGCTGGAGATAAGGCCCGAAAGCCGGACGGTTCAAAAGCGAAGCCAGCGTGAACTCGCCGATGACGATGGCAAAGGTGATGAAAGCGCCGCTCATCACGCCCGAAATCACATTCGGGAAGATGACCTTGAACATGATGGTGGGCCAGCTTGCGCCAAGGCTCTGGGCGGCTTCCGTCAGCGTGCGGACATCAATGGTGCGCATGGCGGTATCGACGGCGCGATACATGTAAGGCAGCGACAAGGTCATGTAGCCGAACATCAAAAGCACGTCGGTTGCGCGCGTCGATGCCGTGAACGGCAGCCACGAAGACGAGTTGTAGATGCGCAGATAGCCGAACACGATGACGATGGCCGGGATGACCAGCGGCATCAGCGTGATGAACTCCATCACCGGGCGCAATTGCGGCAGGCGCAGGCGCACCCAATAGGCGGTCGGCACAACCAGCAGCACACCGAAGATGATGGTCAGGATGCCCAGCAGGATTGAATAGCCGAAGGTTGCCTGAAAGTTCGGGTCTGTGAAGACGACACGATAGGCGTCGAAGGAATATTCGCCGCGCCGCATGCGCAGCGAAAACTCGAACGTGCCGACCAACGGCACGAGGAAATAGACCGCGCCGATGAAAAAGGCGATCCATGCTCCGATCTTTTGAGCCGTCGAGCCTTTCATCGCTGCCACCTTTCGGCGCGGATACGCAGCCAGATATAGATCAGGTTGGAAATGCCGGTGATGACGATCATGCCGAGCGCCAGCGCATAGCCGAGATTCTGGTTATGCAGAACATCGCCGCGGATCTGCGCGTAGAGCAGGATCGGCACGATGTTGAGCGAAGAGCCGGTCAGCGCATAGGCGGTTGCAATCGCGCCAAACGCATTGGCGAAAAGCAGCAGCGTCGTGCCGAGCAGGCTTGGCCAGAGGATCGGGAAGGCCACCATGCGCCAGTATTGCGCATTGGTTGCGCCGAGGATCGAGGAGGCCTCGCGCCATTCCTTCTTCAGACCGTCCAGCGCTGGCGTCAGGATGAGCACCATCAGCGGGATCTGGAAGAAGAGATAGGTCAGCGTCAGGCCGAAGAAGCTGAGGAGATTAAAGCCGGTCGAATAGAGATTGAAGCCGAACCACTCGCGCAGCAGGATCGTTACGAAGCCGGTGCGCCCCAGCGTCGCCAGAAAGGCGAAGGCGAGCGGCACGCCCGCAAAGTTGGACGCCACGCCGGAGAAGGTCAGAACGGTCGGGCGCAGCCAGGGCGGCAGATTGCCCAACACCACGGCCCAGGCCAGAAAGAAGCCGATGATCGCGCCGCCAATGGCCGATGCAAGGCTGACCTTGATCGAGATCCAGTAGGCGCTCATGATTTGCGGCTGGAACAGGTCGTGAATGTTCTGGAGCGTGAAATTGCCCGCCGGGTCCTGAAACGCGCCGATGATGAGATACATCGTCGGCCAGATCAGGAAGAGAATGGCAAAGAGGAAAAACGGCGCCACGCCAAGCCATGTCAGCGGTAGTCGGCGTTTGCGAACGCTGCCGACCGGACTGGCTGGGGCTGCTGTATCGGCTACTGAACTCATGCGCTCTTTCTTCGGCTGTTCGTTTCGCACGCGCTGCATGCAAAAACAGGCAAGATACACGACAGATCCGTCGAGTAGAGGCCAACAAAATGGGAAAACCGGAATTGGACCAACCGGAAACGTCCGGCTGGTCCAACACCTTTTTCACAGGTCCATCGTCAAAAACGAACGAAGTCGCTTACTTGACGTTGGCGCCGACGACGCTGTCCCATTCCTTGGTGATCGTTGCCTGCGCGGCGTCAATCTGTTCCAGGGTCGGGAAGATTGCCTTTTCATAGGCGGCGGCGTCCGGCAGCTTGTCGAGCAGTTCCTTCGGGATCTTGCCAGCCTTGCTCATCGCGTTGAAGCGGATCGGGTGGCAGTAGCCCTTCAGATAGCCGATCTGGCCTTCATCCGAATAGATGTGTTCCATCCAGAGCTTGGCCGCGTTTGGATGTGGTGCGTAGGCGCTGATGGCCTGCACATAGACGCCGGCGATCACACCCGTTTTCGGGATGATGGTGTCGACTTCCGGGTTGCCCTTCAGCGTGTCGCGGTCGGCGAGCGCATTATAGTCCCAGCGGATGACGATTGGCGTCGAGCCCTGCGCCAGCGAAGCGGCCTTGCCGATGACCGGAACGAAGTTGCCTTTCGCATTCAGGTCCTTGAAGAATTCCAGGCCCTTCTTGCCAGCGGCTTCGCCCGGCTCTGCGCCAGCTGCGATACCGGCAGCGTGAACGCCGAGAATGGCCTGTGCCGAAACGCGCGGATCGCCAGCGAGCGAAACGGCATTGGCATAATCGCTCTTCAGGAGGTCAGCCCAATCCTGCGGCGCATCCTTGATGATGTCCTTGTTCACTTCGAAGGCCAGAACGCCGTAATAGTCGCCATACCAGTAGCCTTCGGCATCCTTGGCGCTATCGGGAATTTCGTCCCAGGTCGAAACCTTATAAGGCTGGATCAGGCCGTCTTTCTTGGCCGAGGTGCCGAAAGCAAAGCCGACGTCGATCACGTCCGGAGCCTGCGGGCCCTTATTGTCCTTGTTGGCCTTGATGGCTTCGACTTCATCGCCCGAACCGGCGTCCGGGTTCAGTTCGTTGACCTTGAGGCCATACTTGTCCTTGAAGCTCTTGATGATTTCGCCATAGCCGCACCAGTCGTGCGGCAGTGCGATGGTGGTCAGTTCGCCCTCTGCCTTGGCTGCAGCGATCAATTCGGCTGACGGCTCGGCAGCGGCGATGGAAACTCCGGCAACGGCGATAGCGGTCGAAAGCGACAGCAGACGCGCTGTATAGCTAAGCATTGTTTGACTCCCCTAATATAGGTCGACGAAAGCCCCCGGCCAATTCCGGAGCCTGCGCCTACCCGTTACCCGCCCGACATGACGGTTGGATGACAGTTTGCTGCTTGTCACAAATTGCCAACAGCAGAAAGTGAAACACGTTTTCAGTAGCTTAGCAATTCATCCCTGTGGGGAAGGGCCATTTTTATGACAAGAAATGTGACAGACGTTTCGCCGTTGTCACATTTTGAAGGGAAGCTGTTCCCGCTACGACAAGGATTTGCCTGCGCGCGGCGCGGTCCTGTTTTTCTTGCCCGCAAACGAAAAAACCCGAAAGGCTTATGAACCTTTCAGGTTTCGTTTGAAAGCCTGGGAGGATGCTTTCAGGGATCAATGCCCGCCACCGCCACCGCCGGCCATCGGCTTTGGCTTGCGCAACAGGATGGCGCAGACCGCCAGCGCGCAGAACATCACCGTCAGGATGAAGAACACGTCGATGAAAGACAGAAGCGTCGCCTGTCGCCGGACCATGCCGGACAATTTGGCAATTGCGACGGTCGCTCCGTCGAGACCCGCAGCATTGTATTTCGCGGTCAGGTTGGCGACCATTTTCTCGGCTTCCGCATTGCCCCAGCGCACATGTTCGGCAAGCCGGTCATAATGCATGTCACCGCGGCGCGTCAAAATGGTGTTGATGACCGCAAGGCCCACAGCGCCGCCCAGGTTACGCGTCAGGTTGAAGAGACCGGAGGCGTTCTTCAGCAGGGCAGGCGGCAGCGTGCCCAGCGCCAGATTGTTGATCGGCACCATGCAGAGCATCAGCGAACAGCCACGCAGGATCTGCGGGATCAGCAATTCGTAGAAATCCCAGTCGGCGGTCAGGCCGGTGACCATCCACGTTCCGGCGGCAAAGCCGAGGAAGCCGATCATCATCATCAGGCGTGGGTCCATGCGGCTGGACAGGAAACCCGCGACCGGCGCGGTCATGAACATGGCAAGACCGCTGACGAACAGCGCTTCGCCGATCTGCAACGCATCATAGCCGCGCACGCGGGCGAGATAGAGCGGATAGAGATAGGTCAGGCCATAAAGTCCGACGCCCATGACGAAGGAAAACAGCGAGCCGAACGCGAAATTGACATTCTTGAAAGCGCGCAAATCCACGATGGGTTCTTCCGACGTGAAGGCGCGATAGAAGAACAGGATACCGCCGACGGTCATGACGATGGAAAGAATCAGGATGGCTTCATCCTGCAACCAGTCATTACGCGGGCCTTCTTCCAGCACATATTCCATGGAGCCGAGGAAGGCTGCCATGCCGAGAAGACCCCACCAGTCGAACTTGCTGAGAAGCGAGCTGTCGCCTTCGTCGAAATCGATCAGGTTCCAGGCGGCGATGGTGACCAGAATACCGGGGCCGACATTGACCAGAAACAGCCAGTGCCAGGAAAAGGCGTGGCTGAGATAGCCGCCGACCGTCGGGCCAATGGTGGGCGCAAGCGTCGCCACGAGGCCGATCATCGGCGAGACGATGGAACGCTTGGACGGCGGGAAGATGGTGAAGGCGGCCGCGAAGACACTCGGGATCATGCCGCCGCCGATGAAGCCCTGAATGGCGCGATAGACGATCATCTGATCGATATTCGTCGCGGTGGCGCAGAGCATGCTGGCGAGCGTGAAGCCCGCCGCCGAAAGCGTAAACAGCACGCGCGTCGACAAGAGCCGCCCGAGAAAGCCGGACAGCGGGATCATGATGACTTCCGCGATCAGATAGGATGTCTGTACCCACGAGATTTCGTCGGAACTGGCGCTCAGGCCTGCCTGAATTTCGGACAGCGATGCCGAGACGATCTGAATGTCGAGGATCGCCATGAACATGCCGAAGACCATGGCCAGAAAGGCGATAGCCTTTTTGGGGTCGATGCGGTCATCTGCCGGGGTCATAGCCCCCATCGTGGTGTCTGCGGCCATGACGGCGCACTCCGGAATGAAGCATTTCCAGCAAAAGTGCGAAGCGGTTTTGCGTTGGATAATGCGTAAAAATAAAGAGAGCGGTTCCGACGATTCCGTAAAACAGGAACCGCTCTGGAAGAAAAGACGGCGCGGAACACAAAAGCCGCGCCGCTGCTTATTCTTGCGACAGTCCTATCGCCGAACGGTTAGTTCGACTTGTCTTCAGGCGCAGTACGCGTATCGACGTTCACGACAACGCTCAGACCGGCACGGATTTTGCCAGAGTCCAGCGCATCCTGCGGAATGGCGATACGAACCGGCACGCGCTGCACGACCTTGGTGAAGTTGCCGGTCGCGTTTTCGGGCGGCAGAAGCGAGAAGACCGCGCCCGAAGCCGGAGCGACTGAAACAACCTTGCCGTCAAACTTGGCGCCATCGATGGCGTCGACATAGATATGCGCCGTCTCACCGGTCTTGATATGGGCGAGCTGCGTTTCCTTGTAATTGGCGTCGATATAGAGCTGACCGACCGGCACAAGTGCTGCGATCTTCTGACCGGCGGATACGAGGTCGCCCTTCTTGCCGGAAAGATTGCCCACCACGCCATCGAACGGTGCGCGTAATGTCGTGAAAGCCAAATCACGGGCCGCTTTATCACGAGCAAGTTCTAGCGATTTCGTGGCGCTGTCCGTTTCTTTATACTGCGCGTTGAGAACATCGATATTCGCCTTGGCGGAAGCGATCTGCGCATCGGCGCTGGCGACATTCGCGCGCGCCTGGTCGAGTGACGACTGGGCCGTGTCGAGATCGGCCTGCGCGACAAAACGCGTGTCGTGCAGTTTCTGTACGCGCGTCAAGGTGGCTTGTGCATTTGTCAGGACGGCAACCGCCGCCTGTTTCTGTGCTTCGGCCTGCTGTTGGGTTGCCTGTGCAGCAGTCGTCTGCGCGACGATGCGGGCCAGCGTTTGCTTTTGGGTGGAAAGCTTGGCTTCCGCTTCATCAAGGGCGATCTGATAGTCGCCAGAATCAAGCTGGAAGATCACATCGCCAGCCTTGATGTGCTGGTTTGCGACGACCGGAATATTGTCGATATAGCCCGTCACCTTCGGCGCGATGGATGCGATATCGCCCTGTACATAGGCGTCGTCTGTCGAAACCATGAAGCGGCCAACAGTCCAATAATCATAGCCATACCAAAGGCCCGCAGCCACAGCGACGATCAAAACGCCCGGCAGCACAACGCGTTTGCCAAAACCCTTTTTCTCGCCACCTTTCGCGGTGTCCTTATGCGGCGTTTCCTGCGGACGCGCATTGGGTACAGCATGGGGCTGCGTTCTCTCGTTCTGCGGTGCATCGTTTGTCGCCGGAGCTTCGTCCGGCGTGAAGGTTTTGGCCGTCGGAAACTGGCGAATATCGGCCTGATCTACAGACTTCTTGGCAGTCATAGGAGAAACTTTCTGCACATCCAGTGGATTGAACCGCTCGGTTCGATGTTGACATAATCCAATAAGATGCGCATATCAAGCGATATCGAACCGCTCGGTTCGAAAAATAAGTAAGAGTTTTGTGATATGAAACCCGAACGGCATACCGAAGGAAGCCCCGATACGCTCACCGCGCCTGATCTGGATCGGCATGATGCGGGCGAGGTTGCGGCCAATTTCGCCGTGATGGGCAAAAAGACGGAAAAGCTGCCAAAATCCGAAAAGGTGAAAGCCGGTTCGTTTGCATGCGCACCCGAAACCGAATGTGGACGCACAAGGCTTGGCGCTGGGCAGGACCCGGCAAAGCGCCGCCAAATATTGGAAGGCGCGCAAAGCGTGTTCCTGCGTATGGGCTTCGATGCCGCCTGCATGAATGATATTACCCGCGAGGCGGGCGTGTCGAAGGGCACGATCTACGTCTATTTCAACAGCAAGGAAGACCTGTTCGTCGCCCTATGCGAGCATTATCGTCAAACCATGTTCAGCACCCTGATCGGCAAGCTGGACAACGGTTTCTCCAATCGTGAAGAGCTGACGGAGTTTGGCGTCGCACTGGTGACGTTGATTACGTCTTCAACCGCCATTCGTGCCCAGCGCATCGTTCTGGGTGTCAGCGAGCGCAAGCCGGAACTTTCGGCGCGATTCTATGATCGGGGTCCGAAGCGCAGTCTGGTCGCCATGGCCGAATATCTGAAAAAGATGATCGAGAACGGTGTCCTGGAGCCGTTCGAGGTTGACCGGGTGGCCTATCAGCTCTCCGATCTGTTTCTGGCAGGGCTTTATCGCCCGCGTCTGTTCGGCGTCATTGCCGATGAACCAACAGAAGAAGCTATCCGCAAGAATGTGGAAACAGCAGTCGATTTCTTCTTCAGAGCTTACGGCAAGAGAAGCTGACGTCACGTATTTGTTCCGATTGGGAACAAGCTTTTCGAAACTGTGCCTTATTTTCACTCTGTTCTTGTGTGTAACAACTTGCGGCACAATAATTGCGAGTTGCCATGAGGCGTATTTTTTTTGTCACTTATAAACAATTAAGCAGTTTGTCGGGCGCGATTCGAAACATGGTCGCCAGCAGGACATAAGGCGACAGAACGAAAGCTTAAGCGGCTTGATTCTTAAGGATATTTCGCATGACTCTTGACCTGATTCATTTTCCAAATTTCAAGAAAACTTTTTTTGGAGCAGCATTTCAGAGCGATACGCTCGCACTATTAACCCGCATCCGCGATGAAATCGGCTGCCGGCACATCATGCACGCCTATCGTGGCCGCATGAATGAGTGCGCCAAGCTCAATTCCAACGATCTGACGCTGGTGATGACCGTTCCGACCGCTTGGTCGACACGCTATTCGACGAAGAATTACTTCGCCATCGATCCGATCTTCCAGGAAGATGCGCCGTATTTCTCCAACGACGGCAGCGGCATCGTGCGCGATCTGCAAGAAGATGCCAATATCTGCCCCTCGGTTGCGGAACTGCTGCAGGATGCGGAAAAGCACGGGCTGGGCAATATTTTCATTGCCGTTTCCGCCCGCAATCCGAAAGGCGCTTCCGGCTGCACGCTGTTCTCTTTCGAGATCGACAAGGACGAGGATCGCGAACAATTCGTAGCCAAGCTTCGTCCGCGTCTCTTGAGCGTATCGGGCGTTATTCACAACGCTTTATGCGGCCACAAGGACGCCAGTTCGGTGGCAAGCCTGCTCACCCCGCGTGAGGTGGATTGCCTGCGTTGGGCAGCCAATGGCAAGACCGACGGGGAGATTGCTGATATTCTCAGCATCGCCCGCTGGACCGTGGTGACCTATCTGCAAAACGCGAAAATCAAGCTGAATTGCTCCAACCGCACTTCGGCTGTGGCGACAGCTTTGTCACTTGGCATTATCGAAATGCCGGGCACCGAACATCTTATGTAATTCAGTATTTACCGGCTCGGTGACGGGCCGGTCATGATGCTTACGGATAGACCGGAAGCGCAGACTGTTTTGATTTATTCTGTTTTATTGATTGCATTTTCGAACGCGGGGCGTTCAGCCCCGCTGGAAATACACTAGCCGCTTGAACTGCTTGATGGCACCGGAGGCGTTTGCTCGCCTCCGGTGTCATTTTTCAAGCCCGCATTGTCCCGCGCAAAACCGCGTCGCACTTTTGCTGGAAATGCTTTAAGCCCGCTTCTTCAGGGGCAGTCTGGCCTCGCGGAAAGCGTTGCGCAAACGCGCCGTGTTCTTCGCCGGGTCCTGATCGGCTTCCTCGAAGGTGATGTGGTTCAACTCCACGCCAGCCGTCTTGTCGCTGAGGATCAGACGGAAATAGGCGTAGACACCTTGATTACGGAATTCCATGTCCAGCACCACCAAAGGCGGCGATTGCCAGTCGCAGCGATAGTCACCGCCATGGCCGAGCTCCAGCGTGCCGGGAAAGAAGTAAAGCTCAGTCGCGGAGCTCACGACATCGGCAATATTGGCAAACAGCTCGCAGCGGATGAAGGCGATGTAGTCAGCCGGATCGACGAGACGCAGCTCCGCCGCCACCTCGTGCAGGTTCTCGGCGATGATCGCTTCGCGTTCGTTGGAAAATTGCAGACTCTTCATCGCGTCACCATCGAGCTTTGAGAACGGGTCAATAATATTTGGGAATATAATGAAATCATAGTACTACCATTAGGCTCAGGACCTACCAATTTGATGGAAATGGTGTGAGGCCATCCGTTCGGATACGAGGAGAAAAGGCGATGGAAATGTGGTTCATTTTCGAGACTTTTCGACAAAGTAGCCGGGCGGATGGACCACATCCTTCGGACACCGAAATGACCGGCGATCTGCCGCGTCGAGCCGCTTGACCGGGGAACCACCCCGTTCTTCACATCTCTCCTTGCAGCTCTTGTCATTTCAGGTGCCATTTCCATCAAATTTGCAGGTCCTGAGCCTAGTGTACTGCATGCCGCGTATTGATGATGCGGATGAGTTCGGCAACGGCTTTATAGAATTCCGGTGCGATCATCTGGTCGACATTCACCTGCTTATAAAGTGCACGCGCCAGGGGCACGTCCTCGAAGACTGGGATCGAGTGCTGGGCGGCCACTTCTCTTATCTTGAGCGCGATCAGATCCTGCCCCTTTGCAACGACGACCGGTGCGGCGTCTTCATTCGGCTTGTAGCGCAGTGCTACGGAAAAATGCGTCGGATTTGCGACAATCAGCGTGGCGGTCGGCACGGCGCTGATCATACGGCGGCGAGCGCGGTCGCGTCCGAGCGAGCGCAGGCGCGATTTGACCAGCGGATCGCCTTCCGACTGCTTTAGCTCGTCTTTGACTTCCTGTCGCGTCATACGCAGTTCCTGACGCCAGTGAATACGCGACCAGGCAAGGTCGAAGGCTGCGATGGCTGTAATCGCCAGCACATTGGCGACCAGAAGGCGCACCATGTTCTCGCGCAGGAATTCCGGCAGGGCGCTGGGCTCGGTCGCGACCGCGTCCGTGAACAGGCTGTTGCCCTGAAAGAAGACGATGAAAACGATGAGGCTGGCGGCGAGAAACTTCGCGACCGATTTCAGGAATTCCACCTGGCCGCTACGCCCGAAAATGCGCTGCCAGCCCTTGAGCGGCGATATGCGCGAAGCCTGCGGTCGAATGCGCTCGCCGACGATGCGCGGCGCGTTCTGAAACGTCGATGAGGCGATGCCCGCCAGCGGGATGATGATGAAAACCGGCACAAGGGCTGCGCCGATTGCCAGCGCCAGCACGCTGAACAGGCGGCTTGCATCTTCGGCGCTGTTGAGAACCCAGTCCTCGGGACGGTCGATCAGTTCGCGCAGGAACATGGCGAGCTTTGCCGTGGCGGGGGCGGCGACAAAGACGGCGATGACCAGAAACGAGGCGACGCCAGCGAGGATCGGCGTTTCGCGGGAGAAGGGCATATTGCCCTTATCCAGGGCGTCGCGAATCTTCTGCTCGGACGCTTCTTCTGTTTTGCTTTCCTTATCGGTATCGTCCGCCATGCGTCACACGCGCGCTCACGCAGAGGCTTCGTTGGCGTCGAGGGTGATGATGCCGCGCTCGGAAAGATCGATGGCGATGCGCGAAATCGTGCGGCGTGCGTCTGTGATATTCTGCGCGGTGATATTGCCCTGCTCGGCGCCAAGCTCCGTTTCCACCATGCGGCGGCCACGGGTGGAAAGCGAGGACAGGACGAGTTCCTGAAGCCTGGCGTCTGCGCCACGCAGCGCCGTTGCGATCTGTTCGGTCTGCACTTCATCGAAGAGCAGCAGGCGCGCGCGCTGCGACAGGCGCTCGATATCTTCGAAGGTGAAGAGCTTGGCCTTGATGCGGTTGAGGTCGTCGCGGTTGAGATCCTCAAGGCTTGCCATCAGTTCTTCCATCTCGTTCTTGTCGAGCTGGTTGAAGATATTGGCAATCTGGCCGTGATGGGCTTTGACCGGTCCGGCGTCGCTGCGGCCCAGAAGGTCGCGGCGCAGCACATCTTCCAGAAGTTCGGCTGCGGCAGGCGCTACATTGCCGATATGCAGCGAGCGCTGCACGACGGCATTGCGCAGCTGCGGCGGCAGGGCGACGAACAGGCGCGCGGCAAGGTCTGATGGCAGTTTGGAGACGATATAGGCGATGATCTGCGGATGCTGATCGGCCAGATAGGCTTGCAGGCTGTCGACGGGGAGGCGACCGAGCTGCACCCAGACCGATTCCTGCACCAGCTGCGGCTGCACGCGTTCCTCGAACACGGCATCCACTTCTTCCTGCGGCAGCGTATCGCGCAGCAGCCCTTCGAAGCGCTGGGCGGCTTCCGAAACCGGCGCGCCCTCCGCAAACGAATCCTCGAACTCCTTCACCAGCTGTTCGAAATCGAGCGGCGAGATCGGGTCCAGCGTGCGGGCATGACCGGCAAGCTTGCGCAGATCCTCGGCGCTGAAATGCTTGAGAAGGCGCGACGCAGCCGGACGGCCGATGGCCACAAGAATGGCTGCCGCCTTTTGCGCGCCGCTCAGCGTATCGATGATGCCGCTGGCGCTTTCTTCAGCGAGGTTTTGCTGCTCTTTTTCGGTCATGGAAATATCCGGGCCGTTCCGTTACTTGCCGATGATTTCGGTGAGGCTGACGCCGAAACGCGAAGAATCGTCTTCAAGCACGATGACTTCACCGCGCGCGATCACGCGACCGTTCACGACGATATCGACCGGATCGCCGATCTGCTTGTCAAGGGTGATCACCGCGCCGCGACCGAGCTTCATCAGATTGGCCACCGGCATGGTCGTACCGCCGAGAACCACCTGCACATCGACGGGAATGCCCATGATGAGTTCGAGATTGGGCTTTGAAGCGCCTTTCTGTGCGCTGCGCGGCTTTTCCTCGCGCAGTTCCTCGATGGCTTCGTCCAGTTCCTGCTGCATGTTCTTGTCCTTGTTGTCAGCGCTCATGCCTGCCCCGCAATATCAACGGTTGCCTTGCGGACCGCGCGATGCACGAACACCGGCAGCGCATTCTTTTCTTTCTGCTCGACGGCGGGCTCGCGGGTGCGAACGGCGCTGTCGGTCATGGTGCGCGCTTCGCGCATGTCGCGGGTCAGCGCCTTGCGCAGGCGGTTCAGCTCCTCGATGGCTTCTTCCATCTCGCGGCGCACGCGCTGGGTTTCGCCAAGCCGGGCTTCGAGCTTCACATTTTCATCGACCAGATCGGAACGCTCGCTCTGGATCGCTTTCACCGCGCGTTCCAGACCGTTGGAGGCAGCCGCGACGCGCAGCGCCAGCACCTTGCCGAGCTTGATCGTTTCGTTGGCCTTGCGCCCGACCACGATCAGCGCGCCCAGCGAAGCAAGAGCCATCAGCGTGGAAAGAATATTAGCCAGCAACAAGCTCATCGATGAAATCCTCTTCCTGATTGACGGGGTCGCCGACCTTGACGGTGAAATGAATGCCCGACTTGCCGAGCGAACATTTGAAAAGCTGCTGGTTGCCCGCGCGCAGACGCACCTGTTCCATGGCGTCGGCAGGCAGCTTCAGCACCTGTCCGATCTCCAGTTTCGACAGCGCATCCAGCGTCATCGATCCTTGCTGGATGAAGCCTTCAAGCTCGATACGGGCGCGGCTGACTTCCTGACGCAGTTTCTTGGCCCAGGTCGGATCGGCCTGATTCATGGGGCGACGCAGAAAAGCCGCGACCGCATCCTGCATCGGCTTGTGGGTGCTGCGCGGCAGGAGAAGATGCACCTGTCCGGTCTTGCCCGCCGCCGTCACATCGATCCGGCAGGCGAAAAGCCGCGACCGTTCGAAATTGGTGCGGTCGAATTCTGCGATGTCGATACATTCACCGGCCACGAACATCGACTGCGCGTTCCCCGCCCAGCCCGACAGGGAGCCGGCGTTGAACACCTGATCCAGCGCACCGGCCAGATGACCGGCGAGCAGGGCGGAAATCTTGTGCTCGACCATGCCGAACGGGCGCTCGACATCGACATGGCCCAGATTGCCTTGCGCGCCATACATGGCTTCGATGATCGAGAAGACGAGCGGCGCATCGACGGTCAGATAGAGCGTCGATCCCCAGCGTTCGGCCTTGAGCGGCGCAATGACGGCGGCGCTGTCGAGAATGGCGGCGAAGCCTGCGTCATCGGCGCTTTCCACCGCACCGGCGTCCACTTCGAAAGCCGCCGCGCAGCCATGCTTCAGCCGCTCGCAGAAATGCGTGGAGGCATCCTTGAACACATGGGCAAGCGACTTCAGATCGTCGCCGGACAATCCGGCTGCGCGCAGCAGATTGTCGGCCAGCACGTCATTCTTCCGGTGTTGTTCCGCCATGGTCGATTCAACTGTGGTGTCGGACGTCGTCATTTTATGCGGCCTGCTGTGTCGGCGCGCTCGCCATGGTTTCCTGCTCGACCACATCGATGGTCGGGCGGTCGTAAGCGGAGATGGTCTTGCGTCCGTATTCCACGGCGATCTGCGGCAGCGAGCCGTTCATATAGGCAAGGAGCGTCTGCTTCACGACGACATAGAGACGGTTCTTCTTCTCGCGGGTCGATTTGATCTTGGTCGCGATGGGGCCGACAACGCCATAGGAAAAGAAGATACCGGCGAAGGTGCCGACAAGGGCCGCACCGATCAGGTGGCCGAGCACTTCCGGCGACTGGTCGAGCGCGCCCATGGCCTTGATGACGCCGAGAACGGCGGCGACGATGCCGAGCGCGGGCAGGGCTTCCGAGATCGTGACCATGGCCTGATAGGGCTTGAGCTTGTCGCGGGCGATGGTGTGGATTTCCTCGTCCATCAGCGCTTCGATTTCGTGCGAGCGCACATTGCCGACGATGATGAGGCGGCAATAATCGCAGATGAAATGGGTAAGGTCTTCGTTCTTCAGAACGCTCGGATAGGCCTGAAAGATCGATGATTCCTTGGGATTGTCGATATGGACCTCGACTTCATTGCGCGACTTGGCGCGCAATTCGCGCATCAGGCTGTAGAGCAGGCCCAGAAGATCGAGATAATCGCGCTGCTTGGGCACGGCGTTGCTGAACGCCTCCAGGCAGGCGCGGCCGGTATCTTTCACGAGCGAAAACGGATTGGCGACGAAGAACGTGCCGAGCGCCGCGCCCAGAATGATGACGAATTCCCACGGCTGGATGAGCACGCTGACATGTCCGCCCATGGCGATGAAACCGCCCAGCATACAGCCCAGTGTGATGGCGAGACCAATGATAATGCCCAAAGCCCGAGACTCCCGCAGAATAGTTCTTTGAGCCAAACATAGGGAGCGCGGCTTGCGCGAAGCTTGCCAAGGAACGCCCGGCTGCATCAGCTTCGGACAAGCTTGGTTGCGCATAAAGGATGCAACTATCAGCAGGGGGTCATGCCTATGGTCGATACGATGACGAGCTATCGCCTGATCGCGTCGGATATGACGCGGTCTTTGCAGCGCGTTTCGAAAGAACCGTTGGTTTCGCGGGAAACAGCCTATTTCCAGGAAAACATCGGCAATGTGAAATCAATCGACGATTTCATGTCGGACAGCCGCCTGTACAATTATGCGATGAAGGCGTTCGGTCTGGAAGACATGGCCTATGCCAAGGCCTTCGTGCGCAAAATCCTGACGGAAGGCGTCACGAGCGACGACGCCATGGCCAACAAGCTGACCGACAAGCGCTACAAGGAATTCGCAACCGTTTTCGACTTTGCGGGCAAGGGCGCCGAGGCGACCCAAAGCACCGATGTGCAGCAGGGCGTGGTGGACAAATATCTGCGCCAGACGCTTGAGACCGAAGCGGGCGGCCAGAATGAAGGCGTGCGCCTGGCGCTCTATTTCGAGCGCAAGGCTTCCAAAATCACCAATGCCTATGAAATCCTTGGCGACAAGGCGCTTCTCACCACCGTACAGACGATATTCGGCTGGCCGTCCACCATGTCGAACGCTGATATCGACAAACAGGCGAAGATGCTTGAGGCCAAGATCGACTTTTCCAAAATGTCCGATCCTGATTATGTGTCGAAACTCATTTCGCGCTTCACGGCCATGTATGAAATGAACAACCCGACCGCTAGCAGCCCGGCATCCATCGCCTCGCTGCTGCTCGGCAGCGCGTCGTCGGTCGGCATCTCGACCGATATTCTCACCACCTTGCAGAGCTTCAAGCCGGGCGGTCGCTGATCCATGCAGAACAATTCGATCTATGTCGGGCTTTCCTCGCTCATCACGCTTGAACGGCGGATGGATTCGATTGCCCAGAATGTGGCCAATGTCTCGACCGTCGGTTTCCGGGGCGAGGGCACCAAGTTCGATTCGATTGTCTCGAAAAAGGCAAGCGACGATGTGAGCTTTGCCAGCGCCGGCAAGAGCTATATCCGCACCGAGCCCGGCCCGCTGGTCAAGACGGACAATCCGCTCGACATCGCGGTCAAGGGCGATGCGTGGCTGTCGCTCAACACGCCGCAGGGCCAGATTTACACTCGCGACGGGCGCATGAAGATGCTGGCGACCGGGGAGCTCGTTTCGATGATGGGCTATTCGGTGCTCGATGTCGGGGGTGCGCCGATCATGCTCAATCCGGATGGCGGCGCGCCGAAGATTTCCGCCGATGGCGCTGTCTATCAGAATGGCGCGCAGATCGGCGCTCTCGGTCTTTATTCCATTCCCGCCGATGCCGAGTTGAAATATGCGGGCAATTCCGGCGTGATACCGAACAAGGCTGCGACGCCGGTTTTCGACGATAACAGCGTCGGCGTGGTGCAGGGCATGATCGAAGGCTCGAATGTCGACGCCATGACGGAGATGACGCGTCTCATCAGCGTCAGCCGCGCCTTCGAACAGGTCAATAATCTTTTGACCCAGCAGGAAAACACCGTCTCTGACGCCATCAAGACGCTGGGCTCCAAAAACGGATGACGCCGGACCTACCGCTCGCGCGGCTTGCCGCCTTTGCCCGTCAACAGGCCCTGGAACCGAAGCCCCTATCCGGCATCGGCGGCACGGTCAGCGACGTGTCGCGCTCGGCGATTGCCGTGCGCGGGCTGTCGCGCGATGCGCGGCTCGGCGATGCGGTGGCAATAAGGGCTGCGGGCGGTGCCAGTCTGGCGGAAATCATCCGCGTCGCCGACAGGCAGGTTCTCGTCAAGCCCTTCGACGACCGGATCATTCCCTCATTGGGGGCAGCGGTCTTTGAGGAAGGCCCGCTCAGCATCCGTCCGGCGCTCGAATGGCGCGGGCGGGTGATCAATGCGCTGGGGCAGGCGATTGACGGCAGGGGCGCGCTTCTGCCCGGCCCGCGCCCGATGGCGTCCGAAAATCTGGCGCCAGCGGCGCTGCGCCGGGGGCGTGTGGATCGCGGGCTTCGCACGGGCGTTGATGTGATCGACATTTTCACCCCGCTTTGCTTTGGCCAGCGCATCGGCATTTTTGCCGGTTCCGGCGTCGGCAAATCCACGCTTTTGGCCATGATGACGCGCGCCGCCGATTTCGACACGGTGGTGCTGGCGCTGACCGGCGAGCGCGGACGCGAAGTGCGCGAGATGCTGGAAGAAACCATGGCCGGTCATCTCGACAAGACCGTCACTGTCGTAGCCACAGGTGATGAAAGCCCGATGATGCGCCGCCTCGCGCCCAATACGGCGACGGCCATTGCGGAATATTTCCGCGATCTCGGTCAGAATGTCCTGCTGATTGTCGATTCCGTCACGCGCTTTGCCCATGCGGCGCGCGAGGTGGCGATTGCGGCGGAAGAGCCGCCGGTTTCGCGCGGCTATCCGCCGAGCGTGTTCAGCCAGCTGCCGCGCCTTCTGGAGCGCGCAGGGCCGGGAAGTGCCGATACAGGCGGCAGCATTACCGGCATCTATTCGGTGCTCGTTGATGGCGACGACCATAACGACCCGGTCTCCGACACTATTCGCGGCACGCTGGACGGCCATATCGTGCTCGAACGGACGATTGCGGCGCTGGGGCGCTTTCCGGCGGTCGATGTGCCGGGTTCGGTTTCGCGTCTCGCCAAGCATAACTGGACGGCGGAGCAGCGCAAGCTTGTCGTCCAGCTTCGCAGCATGGTGGCCCGCTTCGAAGAAACCCGCGATCTGCGCGCCATCGGCGCATATCAGAAGGGGCATGACGGGCTTCTCGATCAGGCGGTGGATCTCGTTCCGCGCATCTATGACGCCTTGCAGCAGTCCCCGGAGACACCGCGTTCCGACGATCCCTATCAGAAACTCGCCGCCGCATTGCGCGGCGAAAAACAGGCATCCAATCCATGATGACGGGCAACAAGAACCGACGCAAAACCGCTGAAGAAAAGTTACTGGCCGATCTGGAAGCGGAAGTGAGCGCCGCCGCCGCGCAGGAAGGCGGCAAGAAACCCCATAGCCAGGTTGACCGCTATCTGAAGATTGCGGCGGTCACGCTGGCGGCTGGCTGCGCGATGCTGCCCTTCATCACCTATCTCCAGCGCATGGAGCTTGCGCCCGCCGAAAAGGCGGAACGCAAGATCATCGACCCGCTGGACCGTTCGCAGCAGAAGACGGTGCGCCGCTTTCCGTCGTTCCGCCCCTCGGATCGCGTGGCGCCCAGTGCGGATATCGATAACACCATGACCGGCTCGGTCATGTCCAACGGCAAGGGCCTGCCGGGCACCGGCGCTGGCACTGACGGGGAAGGCGGCGGCGACGGACAGGCTTTCCCGAAGCCGGTCTTTGCGCTGCGCGAAGTCGTCGGCGGCATGGCGATGATCGAGGATACGTCCGGTTACTGGTTTGTGGAAAAAGGATCGCTGCTGCCCGATGGCAGCCGCCTCGTTTCCATCGGTCGGGGCGCGGGAACCTGGCAATTGACCACATCGTCGGGCGACGTGATTGAAATGCGGCGGTAGGGGAATAGGGCAGTAAGGGAATAGGGGAGTATGTTTGTCTCGCGCTATCAGCGCTCGTCCTCACACAACGATATATCGTTTCTAAAAAACATATTCCCTTACTCCCCTATTCCCTTACTCCCTTAACCTCCGCAAGCTTGACGCAAGTTCCGCCCCGTAAATTAACAAACGGTAAAGGCGGGGAAATTCCATGAGCTCCATTCATCTTTTCGATCTGGCCGCAAGGCAAGTGCAGTGGCTGTCGGTGCGGCAGGCGACTGTCGCTGGCAATGTCGCCAATGCGAACACGCCGGATTTCAAGGCGCGCGACGTTCAGCCCTTCGCCGATGTACTGGACAAGACGCAGCTGACCATGGCGGCGACCAATCCGCAGCATTTGGAAGTTGAAGCAAACGGCATCGCGGGCGCACGCCTGCGCCCCGACGACATCACCGAGGAAACCCATTCCGGCAATACCGTCGATGTCGAGCAGGAAATGATGAAGGCAGGCGAGATCTCCCGCGAATATTCGCTCAACACAAGCATCGTCAAAGCGTTTCATCGCATGATGCTGTCGGTCGCGAAGGGATAATCCATGTCGTCCGACGCCTTGCAGAATTCCCTGAAGATCGCAGCCTCGGGCCTTTCGGCCCAGTCGACACGTCTGCGCATCGTTTCGGAAAACATCGCCAACGCCCAGTCGACGGGCAAGACGGCGACCGACGATCCCTATCGCCGCAAGACCGTTTCCTTCCGCACCGAGCTGGAACATGGCACGGGTGCCGCAGAAGTGCGCGTGGCCGAAGTGGGCAAGGATACCTCGCCCTTCGTCGAACAATACGATCCGAGCCATCCCGCCGCCGACGAGCGCGGCTATGTCCGTTACCCGAACGTCAACATGGTCGTCGAAATGGCGGACATGCGTGAAGCCAACCGTTCCTATGAAGCCAATTTGCAGGTCGTCAAGCAGGCGCGTGAGCTGATCTCGATGACCATCGATCTCCTGAGGAGCACATAATGTACGACTCGATCATGAGCATTTCGGCGCGCAATGCCCTGTCGCGCCTTTCCGAAACCGTAGCCGAGAATAGCGTCGGTTCTGCCGCTTCCACGACTGCGCCGCAGCCTGTTCCCGTAACGCCGGGCGCATCCTTTGGTGAAGTCCTGTCGCAGATGACGGATTCGGTCGGCCAGAAATTGCAGGCGGCGGAAGCCACCTCCATTCAGGGCATCAAGGGCGATGCGCCGGTCAACGAGGTGGTGAGCTCCGTCATGGAAGCAGAACAATCGCTCCAGACGGCAATCGCGATCCGCGACAAGATCGTGCAGGCCTATCTCGAGATCAGCCGTATGTCGATCTAGGTGTCTGTTCCAAAAGTCGCCATGCCAGCTGCCGCTTTTTAATTCAGACACCAACCCCATTCCTGCCTTTTTCAGCTCCGCTGGAAATCTCGCATTAAGGAAGCGCAATGAAAGCCCTGACGATTGCCGCAACCGGCATGAACGCCCAGCAGCTCAATCTGGAAGTGATCGCCAACAATATCGCCAATATCAATACAACGGGCTTCAAGCGCGCGCGTGCCGAATTTTCGGATCTGCTCTACCAGTCCGAGCGCACGGCAGGCATCCCCAATCAGGCCAATGAGAGCATCGTGCCCGAAGGCGCGCTGGTCGGCCTCGGCGTCCAGACGGCAGCCGTTCGCAACCTGCATATTCAGGGCAGCTTCAACCAGACCGGCAACCCGTTCGATCTGGCGTTGACCGGGCAGGGCTGGTTCCAGATTCAGAGCCCGACGGGCGAAACGCTCTATACCCGCGCTGGCGCATTCAACAAGAATGCCGACGGCCAGATTGTGACGCTCGACGGCAATATCGTGCAGCCGGGCATCGTGGTTCCGGAAAATGCGCTTGAAGTCACCGTCAGCGACACCGGACAGGTCTTCGCGAAGGTGCAGGAGCAGAACGGCATCCAGATCAACCAGATCGGCCAGCTTCAGCTTGCGAATTTCACCAATGAAGCCGGTCTCGAACCGCTGGGCGACAATCTCTATCGCGAAACGGAAGCCTCCGGCGGACCGCTGGTCGGCGATCCGGGCGATCCGGGCTTCGGTTCGATCAAGCAGGGCTATCTGGAAGCATCGAATGTCGATCCGGTGAAGGAAATCACCGATCTGATTACGGCGCAGCGCGCCTATGAGATGAACTCCAAGGTCATTCAGGCCGCCGACGAAATGGCGGCGACCGTATCGAAGAACATGCGCTGACGGTGATCGCCATGAAACGCGCCCAAGGAAATGACATCAAGGCCCGGCCCCGGTTCAAACGCGCCGCGCTTGCCGCTGCCGGAGCGGCCGGTCTTGCCGCTGCTGCGGTTTCGGGGGCTTCCGCCACCGACCGCATTGCTTTCGTCGTGCCTTCGGCCACCGTTTATCCCGGTCAGGTCGTCAGCAATGTCGCGCTGGTCGAGAAGAAGTTCTACATCAGCGCCCCCGCCGCACAGCAATATGTGCTGTCGGTGGATCAGGCTGACGGCAAGGTGGCGCGCAAGACGCTGATCGCCGGCAAGCCGATCCTCGTCGCCGCCCTTTCAGAGCCCTCGCTAGTCAAGCGCGGCGAGCCGGTGACGATGGTGTTTTCCACCGGTGTCATGACGATCACAGCCGTCGGCATTCCGCTGGAATCCGGCGCGGCAGGCGATTTCATCAAGGTACGCAACAGCGACAGCGGCGTCATCGTGCCCGGCACGGTGCTGGCCGATGGCCGTGTTCAAGTGGGGATGCGGTGAGAAAAACCTGGGCAACGCTGATCGCCATTCTGGCTCTGGCACTCCAACCCGTTGCGGTTCTGGCGGATGAATCGGCCAAGAACGTGAAGGATTTCGGCACCGCCGTGGAAGCGGATGCCGACTGGCTGGGTGCTGGCGGCGATCCGTCCAAGATGGCCTATGCGGAGCTTGGCCGCGGCAGCGCTGTCGCGCGCCTCAAGGACATCGCGACTATTCAGGGCGTGCGCGAAAACCAGCTTGTGGGTTACGGTCTGGTGATCGGTCTCAAGGGCACGGGCGACAGCCTGCGCAATTCGCCTTTCACCGAACAGTCGATGCGCGCCATGCTCGATAATCTCGGCATCAATGCGCCGCGCAATTCCACGCGTTCTAAGAATACGGCTGCGGTCATCGTGACCGCCAATCTGCCCGCATTCGCCGGTTCAGGCTCGCGCATCGATGTGACGGTTTCGTCCATCGGCGATTCCACCTCATTGCAGGGCGGTACGCTGGTCATGACGCAGCTGATGGGCGCGGACAATCAGATTTATGCGGTTGCACAGGGCAATATGATCGTCTCCGGCTTTACCGCTGAAGGTGATGCCGCCTCTATCACGCAGGGCGTGCCGACATCGGGCCGCATTCCAAACGGCGCGCTGGTCGAGCGCGAGGTTGCCGGAAATTTCGGCAAGGACAGCGAGATGATCGTCGAGCTGCGCGACCCCGATTTCACGACGGCCGTGCGCACTGCCGATACGATCAATATCTTTGCCAAGCGTCGTTATGGACGCGGCGTTGCGCTGGCGCGTGATGCCAAGACGATCCGCCTGTCGCGTCCGAAAAATGTGCCTGCCGCCCGCTTCCTTGCGGAGCTGGAGGGCCTGCCGATCACCACGGATGAAGTGGCGCGTGTGGTGGTGGATGAGCGCACCGGAACCGTGGTCATCGGTGCGAAGGTGCGCATTTCCAAAGTGGCGATCAGCCATGGCAGCCTGACTGTGCGCGTGACAGAAACGCCGATGGTCGTGCAGCCTGAACCCTTCAGCGACGGCGTGACGGCGGTGGAGCCGAACACCGATATTTCGGTCAACCAACCCAATGCCAAGATCGGGATTTTGACCGGCGCCAATCTGGAAAATCTGGTCAAGGGTCTCAATCAGATGGGCGTGAAGCCGACGGGCATCATCGCCATCCTTCAGGCGATCAAGTCGTCCGGCGCGCTTCACGCAGAACTGGTGGTGCAATGATGGGGCCGGGGATGAGAGCGGACATGATGGTCAAACAGGCAATCCGTACCGGTTCGGCTCTGGCGCTGCTTTTTGCGAGCGCCTTGCCGGTCTTGGCTCAGGAAGCGACACAAGCTGCTGCACAGCCAGCAGTGCAGGCGGGCGCACAGCCTTCCGCAACACCAGCCTCCATACCGCCCGCAAATCTCGGCAATCTGGATGAAATCCGCAAATATTGCGGCAATATCGACAATCAGGCGGCCGATGCGCGCTATTCGTTACAGGCCAAGCAGCTTACCGACCTCAAGGCCGAGGTGGACGAGCGGATGCAGGCGCTGGAAGAAAAGCGCAAGGAATATGAGATGTGGCTGAAGCGCCGCGACGAGTTCGTCAGCAAGGCACAGGATTCGCTGGTCGATATCATTTCCAAGATGAAGCCGGATGCAGCCGCGGCCCAGATGGGGATGATCGGCGACGAGGCCGCAGCCGCTCTGATCCTCAAACTCAATCCCCGCGTTTCGAGCATAATCTTGAATGAAATGCCGCCGGACAAGGCGGCGAAGCTGGCGCGCATCATCGTCGGCTCGCAGCGCACAACGACTCCGCCGCCAGCAGCGAAGGACCAGCGCGCCCAGGCGCAAACCGGGAATACGGTGCAATGACAGGACGCATGAACAAGACTATTTTCGCTACCGCCGCTCTGGCGCTTCTGGCCGGTTGCGCCATGAAGCCGGAAGAAGTCGGTCGCGCGCCGGACCTGTCGCCGGTCGCCGCCAATCTTGGCATGAACAACAATCCGCAATATAGCGGCTATCCATCGCGTCCGGCCAAGCCGGATTATTCGCTGTGGAACCAGCGCTCGACCAATTTCTTCAAGGATCCGCGCGCTGCCGAGCCGGGCGATGTGCTGACTGTGATCATCTCGATCAATGATCGCGCCAATCTCGACAACAAGACCGACCGCGAGCGCGTGTCGAAGGGTATTTATGGCGCGGGCGGTTCGTTCGCCACCAGCAGCAGCACCGGTGCCGGTGCGGGCGGCGACATGGATGGTTCCATCAACACCCATTCCGACAGCTCGTCCAAGGGCAAGGGCACGATCAAGCGCAGCGAGGATATCAGCCTTCAGGTTGCGGCTATCGTCACCAACACGCTGCCTAACGGCAATATGATTATTCGCGGTTCGCAGGAAGTGCGCGTCAACAACGAGCTGCGTGTGCTGAATGTCGCCGGTGTCGTGCGTCCGCGCGATATTTCCGGCTCCAACACCATTTCCTACGACAAGATCGCCGAAGCCCGCATTTCCTATGGTGGTCGCGGACGGTTGAGCGAGGTGCAGCAGCCGCCATATGGCCAGCAGATCCTCGATCAGGTTTCGCCTTTTTAAAGCTGAGTATCGATGAGCGACACGGCACTGGACAAGAATGACGGCAAGGCGAAGGGCTCCATGATGGGGCTTCTGGCGGCTGTCGTTGCTCTCACCGCTATCGCCGCTGGCGGCGGCTGGTATCTGGGCGGCATGATTTCCGCCGATCAGCAGGCAGCCGCCAAGACCACGGCCAAGGAAGACAAGCCGAAGCCCGGCGATTTCGAATCGCGTTCCATCGGCGCGGTCGTGCCGTTGAAGCCGATTGTCACCAATCTGGGTATTCCGCAGAACACCTGGGTACGGCTGGAGGCGTCTCTGGTCGCCAAGCCTGGCCATGAAATACCGGCGGCCATGGCGGCCAATGTCGGCGATGATTTCCTGAGCTTCCTGCGCAGCGTCAATCTCATGCAATTGCAAGGCGCGGCAGGACTTGCCTATCTGCGCGCCGATCTCGAAGAACGCGCCCGCCTGCGCTCGGAAGGCGCGGTGGACCGGGTCTTTATTTCGGCACTGGTCGTAGAATGAAAAAACTCCTTGGTCTCGGCGTTTTTCTGACGCTCGCATTCACTGTTTCGGCACAGGCCCAACAGGCCTTAACGCTGGAAAACCTGCTGCCCGCAGGCAGCGGCGCGGCCAGCGGCCAGATCGTTCAGCTCTTCGGCCTGTTGACGGTGCTTTCCATCGCGCCGGGCATCTTGATTATGGTGACGAGTTTTACGCGTTTTGCCATCGCGTTTTCGCTTCTGCGTTCGGGCCTCGGTCTCCAGACCGCGCCTGCCAGCATGGTGATGATCTCGCTTGCGCTGTTCATGACTTTCTATGTCATGGCGCCCGCCTTCGACCGCGCCTGGAACAACGGCGTGCAGCCCCTGATGCGTAACGAGATAACGCAACAGGCAGCACTGACGGAGATTTCGCAGCCATTCCGCGAATTCATGATGGGCCAGGTGCGCGACAAGGATCTGCGCCTGTTCGAAGACCTCGCCGATCCGTCGTTCCGCACCGGCGAGGACGGCATCGTGGATTTCCGCGTGCTGGTTCCAGCCTTCATGATTTCGGAACTGCGCCGCGGCTTTGAAATCGGCTTCCTGATCGTGCTGCCGTTTCTGGTGATCGATCTGGTCGTGGCCACGCTCACCATGTCCATGGGCATGATGATGTTGCCGCCAACGGTGATCTCGCTGCCGTTCAAGATTCTGTTCTTCGTGCTGATCGATGGGTGGAATATTCTGGTCGGAAGCCTGATCCGTTCCTTCTCCTGATCCGATTTGGAACAGTTGCGAAAGCGCCCGAGGAAAATCGGCGTCAAAATCTGAGAGATCGGTAAAATTCGGCAGAATAAATTAGCATTACTTTAATATTTGGGTTTTAAACGTCGGCACATGGTGGGTCTCTGCGTCAGCGGAGACAGGCATGATGCCGCTCCACTATGCCGGTAAGTCCGGCCTGTCCCTCAGTTTGATTTTTCCCAAGGGGCAAAATAATGGCTAGCATTCTGACCAACTCGGCAGCTCTGACCGCTCTTCAGACCCTTTCTTCGACCAACAAGTCGCTGGAAGCAACGCAGAACCGCATTTCGACCGGTCTGCGCATCGGTGAAGCTTCCGACAACGCTTCGTACTGGTCCATCGCTACGTCGATGAAGTCCGACAACAAGGCCAACTCGGCTGTTCAGGACGCTCTCGGCCTCGGCGCTGGTAAGGTTGACACCGCTTATTCCGCGATCAACAAGATCCGTGAATCCGTTGACGATATCAAGACCAAGCTCGTTTCGGCTCTCGGCGCAAGCACCGAAGACAAGGGCAAGATCGAAACCGAAATCAAGTCGATCGTTGCCAACATCAACTCGGCGCTCAGCAACGCCAACTACGCTGGTTCCAACCTGCTGAACGGCCCGACGGACGATCTCGCAGTTGTTGCTTCGTACAACCGTTCCGGCGCCACCGTCACGGTCGACAAGATCACCGTTACAGCTGCTGACACCGATGCGAAGACGATGGTTGCCACGATCGTTGGCACGGGCTTCTTCACGTCCGGTTCGGACGACGCTGCCATCGGCACCGCACTGAACACGGTTGAAACGGCTCTGGCGAGCCTTGCAACCGGCGCAGCAACGCTGGGTGCAGCTAAGTCGCAGATCGACAGCCAGAAGAGCTTCCTGTCCGGTCTTCAGGACTCCATCGAAAAGGGCGTTGGCACGCTCGTCGATGCTGACATGAACAAGGAATCGGCTCGTCTGTCGGCTCTCCAGGTTCAGCAGCAGCTCGGCGTTCAGGCTCTGTCGATCGCCAACTCGTCGAACCAGTCGATCCTGTCGCTGTTCCGCGGCTAATCGATAACTGAGTAAAGCGCGCCCCGAAATGAGGCGCGCTTGAAAAAAAGAGCGCCGGGTCACCGGCTCTCGCGAGTTCTCAGGCAAATCAGGGGTTCGCATCCGGACCGACCTGATCGGACCGGATGTCTTTGGGCGGAAAAGGGGCGCGGGATCAATTCCGCGCCCCACTTCGTTATTGGACTTCTCACTTCGGTTATCAGCCGCCACTTTCGCGCAAGCTTCGCAGTCTAGTTTGCATCCATCATGATGGCGGTGGTGTCGATGCAGCAGAATATCCAGCAATTGATCGAACAACTGAAGCGAACGCTTGGCACGCTCGGCATGCGCAAGCTTGTTGCGCTCGGGCTTGTGGGCGCGGCCTTGATGGGTGCGATCCTCTACACGAGCTTCTATCTCAGCCGTCCTTCCTATGAGACGCTTTATGTCGGTCTGTCGCGCGATGACGTGAACCGCATGGGTCTGGCGCTCGGCGAAGCCGGTATTCCCTTCGATGTGAAGTCGGACGGTTCCTCCATTCTGGTGCCAATCGGCAAGGCGGAAACCGCGCGCATGTATCTGGCCGAAAAAGGTCTGCCGACTTCGAACAATGCTGGTTACGAGCTGTTCGACAATATGGGGTCGCTCGGCCTCACCTCCTTCATGCAGGAAATCACCCGCGTTCGCGCGCTTGAAGGCGAAATCGCCCGCACCATTCAGGCGATTCGCGGCGTGAAGGCGGCGCGCGTGCATATCGTTCTGGCTGAAAAGGGCTCCTTCCGCCGCGGCGACCAGAAGCCGTCTGCTTCGGTGGTCATCCGCGCAGAAGGCGGCTTTGCCGCCGAATCGGCGCAGTCGATCCGCCAGCTCGTCGCCGCCGCCGTGCCGTCGCTCGATGCATCGTCCGTCACCGTTCTCGACACCAATGGCCGTCTGCTCGCTTCCGCTGGCGAAGCTGCCAACGGCGCTGCTCTCATGACCGCCTCGCTGGAACAGCAGGTTGCCGGTAATGTGGATGACAGCATCCGCAAGGCGCTGGCCCCTTATCTTGGTCTTGGCCATTTCCAGACCAGCGTGCAGGCAACGCTCGACACCGATCGCCGCCAGATCAACGAAACGACCTTCGATCCCGAATCGCGTGTCGAACGTTCGGTCCGCGTGGTGCGTGAAAGCGGTGATTCCCGCAACAATCGCGATAACAACGCGACCGGTGTGGAACAGAACATTCCGCAGGAAGAAATCCAGAACCGCAATGGCGAAACCTCGTCGGAAAAGACCGACCGCCGTGAGGAACTGACCAACTACGAAATGAACAGCAAGACGATTGCGACCGTCAGCGATGGTTACGCTGTCAAGCGCCTGTCGATTGCCGTCGTCATCGATCAGGCCCGCCTGCTGCAAACCGCTGGAACCACACCGCCGCCCGCCAATTTCGTCGATCAGCAGATCACCAAGATCCGCGATCTCGTTGCAACGGCTGCCGGTCTCAATGCGGATCGCGGCGACGTCATCAACGTCACCGCGGTCAATTTCCTGGATCCGGCAGGTGCCGATATGGAGCCGGTTTCGGCGCCTTGGACCGATACGCTGCTGCGCCAAAGCGGAAGCTATATCAATGCGCTGGCCATTCTCGCCGCCGTCGGTCTCCTGATCTGGTTTGGCCTGCGTCCGCTGCTGCGTGACCAGACCGCCAAGCCAGCGGGCACGGAAGTTGCCATCCGCGAAGCGGGTGAAATCGCCGCGCCGAATTTCGTCGGCACACAGGCAGGTAGTGATGGCCATCAGGCTGTCATCGGCGGGCCGGAAGCCTATGCCGATCAGATGAAGACCAGTCTCAGCGATCTGCGCCAGCGTATGCGTATGCCCGCCAAGCTTCGTCTGGAACAGATGATCGAGATGGATGAAGAACGCGTCGCCGCCGTTCTCAAGCAGTGGATCAACGGAAGCGCCGTCAAGCAGCCAGTCCATGCCGAACGGGTCGATGCACCGGAGCTTGAGGCTGCCTGATAATGAGCGCGCTCCCTCTCAGCCGGTATCTCCCTGATTTTTCAACCCATCGCATAGCCGATGAGGCGGTGGAGATCATTGCCGCTCCGGTGCAGCCGCAGCCATTGAAGCAGGAACCGGTCCAGCCTGCGCGTTCAGCCGCGCAGCCAAAGGAAACCAGGGCTCCCCATTTCGCCGACAAGCTGAATACCGCCGAACAGGCGGAAGTGGCCGCAATTATTGCCGTCGAGGAAGAAAAGCGCACCGCCTTCGAGACCGGTCATGCGGAAGGCCATGCGCTTGGCCGCGAGGAAGGCCATAAAGAAGCCGAGGCGCTTTACGAAGCCGAGAAAGCCCGGCTTCTGCGTGAACACGAAACGGAGATCGAAAGTCTCCGCGCTGCCTTTTCGCGGGAGCAGGCGTTGTTGCTGGCGCGCAGCCTGACGGAAGCGCTGACTGCACTGGAACAGAGTTTTTCTGGCCAGATCGCGGAGGTTCTGGCGCCGCTCCTTGTCGGGAAGCTTGAGCGCGACGCGATTGCGGAATTTGCCCATCGCATTGCAGCCCTGGCGCTGGAAGGCGAAGCGCCGGAAATCGCAGGCCCGGCAAGGCTGCTGGCTCCGCTGCGCGATCATGCGGCGCTGCTGCCATCCGGCTGTCGGTTTGCCGAAAACGCGTCGGATGAATTGTCCTTTTCCTTTGGCGAACGGGTGCTGGAAACGCGCATCGCGCCGCTTCTTGAAGAATTGAAGGCTGCGGTCCAATGAGCATCGATCCCGAAACCAAGCGCGAAATCATCATTGTTCGCCGGGGCGGGCATGACGACCATGACAGCCACCATGGCGGCGTTTGGAAGATCGCCTATGCCGATTTCATGACCGCCATGATGGCGTTCTTCCTCGTCATGTGGCTGATCAATGCCGCCAATGAGGAAACCAAGGCGGCTGTCGCCAGCTATTTCAACCCCGTCAAGCTGATGGACCGGCACTCCAGCCCGAAGGGCGTGCAGGATGTCGACGAGAAAGATGGCAAGGTTCGCTATGAAAGCGACCAGAAGGTCGAAAACAGCACCAAGGTTATCAACGACACCACGACCGTCCCGCCGAGCGAACAGGAGGAGCGCCAGCTTTTCCGCGAGCCCTATGCGGTCTTGTCGGAACTGGCGCACGAAACCGGCGTGTTGCAGAATCAGTCTGCCAAGGGCGATGGCGGCACATCGCAATCGGGCCCGGCGACAGGTGCGGATGGCGGCGATGCCTATCGCGATCCTTTCAGCCCAGATTACTGGTCGAGCAAGGCTGCCGACGAACTGACCCCGCCAAATGCCGCCCCCTCCACGCCGCCCATGCCGGAAAAGGCGGAGACAAAGCCGGAAGAAGCTGCCAAGCCTGTCGAAGCGCCTGCAAAAGATCAGGACCAGCTCATTGCGGAACTGAAAAAGGCTGCGGAAGGCGAAAAGTCGACGGCGGCCAAGCAGGGCAGCAAGGCTGAACCCATGCCGGATGTGACGGTGGTGCCGGTCGATGGCGGGGTGATGATCCAGCTCACCGACAAAATCGATTATGGCATGTTCACCATCGGCTCTGCCAAGCCCGATGCGCGCGTGGTCCAGATGCTGGAACGCATAGCGAAGGTGATTTCCCGCCAGCCGGGCGAGGTCATCATCAGCGGCCATACCGATTCGCGTCCGTTTAAAAGCGCGAGTTACGACAACTGGCGTCTGTCTTCCGCGCGTGCGCAGATGGCCTATTACATGCTGGTGCGCGGCGGGCTGGACGAAAAACGCGTGCTGCGCGTCGAAGGCTATGCCGACCGCCAGCCGAAAATCGCCAACGATCCGAATGCGGCTGAAAACCGCCGCATCGATATTTTCCTCAAGTCCGCCCCATGAAGCGGCTTGTTCAGCGCTCCCTGATGTTTGCCTTGACCGTGAGCCTGCCACTGGCGGGAACGCCGATGCCTGTCTTCGCGCAGGCGCAGCAGAACGGCAGCACGGGCGCACCCTTGCCGGTGCTTGAACCATACAAGCTTGTGCGTTCATTGCGCATGTTGCAGGATCAGGTGGTGGCCGGAAAGCCGGAAGCCGTAGTCATGCTAAACAAGCTTCTGGCTTTCATCAGCGCCGATATGGCGCGCGCGCCAAAGGAAGCCTGGGATAATCCCGACAATATCTATGCGGCGATTATCTACCTCTTCAATGGCGGCAATCCCGAGGCGGTGCGCAAGGTTCTGGCCGATTTCAACTCGGATGTCGTGCCGCAGGAGCTGGTCAAGGGCGCTTTGGCCTATGCCTCCGGGCAGATGATCGAAGTGGTAAAACTTTTCTCGGTTCCGCTGTCGCCGGATGTGCCTTCGGAGCTGAAGGCTTCCATCGTGCTGGTGACCGCCAGCCAGATGACGGCGTTCGACCCGGCGACCGCACTGCTGCGGCTCGATCAGGTGCGGCTCGAAGCGCCGGGCACGCTGTTTGAGGAAGCGGCGATCCGCCGCTCGATGCCGATTGCCGCCAGGCTTGGCGATGCCGAAAAGATCAGGATGCTGGCGCGCAACTATCTGCAGCGCTTTCCCCGCTCGCCCTATATGCGTGATTTCATGGGACAATTCGTCAGCGCCGCGCTCAAGCTCAATGACCGCATCGGCAATGCCGAACTCGTAAAGCTAATCGCCGCCGCCGATCCAGTGATGCAATATTCGCTCTATCTCCAGATTGCGCGCGGCGCTCTGGTGGACGGCCAGACCGAGCGCGCGCGCTTCATGTCTGCGGAGGCGCGCAAGCTCGCCGACCGGCTCAAAGCCGATCCGACTCGCGCCAATCTCTATGCGGCGGCAAGCGGTGTCGCTTCCGATTCGGCGGGGAGCGCCTTGCGTGAACTGTCGCAGATTTCGCCCGACCGCTTGCAGGAACCGGACCGCAAGCTGTTGAAGGCCGCCGAGACGGTGGGATCGGTCGTGACCCGTGCGCCGGAAGCCCTGCCGCCAGCCAAAGCAGCGCCAGAACCCGCTGCGGAGGACCGCAAGGTGCCAGCGATGGCAGTGGCGGATGCACCGGTTGCAGCACCTGAGGCAACGCCTGTTGCGGCAGCAGGCTCGTCGCCCGTTACTACTGGCTGGAAACCGACACCGGCGCAGCCTGAAGACGATTTGCAGAAGACCATGGACGATGCCCGGCGCAAGCTTGCCGAGATCGACGCTTTGCTAGGGGAGACCATTCAATGAGCGTGGATATTTTGCTCAGTCAGGCCGGACGGATGGCTTCGCCCACCCGCAGCCTGGCGCCCCAGCAAGCCAACGGACAAGGCAAGGCGGCGGTGGATGGGCAGGAAAATTCCGACCCGTCGCAGCTGTTCGGCGCGCTTCTGGAAAAGCCGCACGGCAAGCCGGTCGCCAAGGGCGACGATGCCGACACTGCACAGGCCGATGAGCAGGACGAGCAGAAAGCCGATGCGTCCATGCAAGGTCCAAATTGGGCTGTGACACAGAATGTGCTTTCTTTGGCCGCAAATCTGCCCAATTTGAACGGCGAAAGCCATAATTTCGCCACAGGAAATCCCGCGAAAACGACCGGAAAAGCCGGATCTGTGCAAGCAGACGGCAAGGATGCGGACGCTATCGATGGCAAGGACGCGCTGCTTGGGAAAGACGTCGCGAACGATGTGAAACGCAAGGGCGAGACCGCACAGAATCTTGCGGCTGCAGTCAACGCAAAGCCGTCTTCCAAATCCGGTCAGGGCTTGTCCGGAGATGCAACCGGCACGCAACAGGATGCAGTGGCGGAAAAGCCAAAAGCGGATCTTTCCGATCTATTGAACGCTGAAAAGCCAGCGGGTAATCAGCCGGCTAATTCCAGCGTTGCGGATCGCGGTGCTTTCCAGCCGCAGCAGGCCGCTGGCAAGTCTGTCGGCTCGACGGGAGGTAAGGCAACTGATGCCACACCGCAGGCTGTGCGGGTGGCGGATGTGCAGGTGGTTTCCGAACGCAGCTTCGGCTCGGTGAAGACACTGCAAATTCGCCTCGACCCGGCCGAGCTGGGGCAGGTGACAGCGCGTATCCGCGTCGTGCCAGATGGCGTGGAAGTGCACCTCGTCGCGGAGAAGGTGCAGGCTGCCGAAGCGCTTTCCGCCGACCGCTCGATCATCGAAAAAGCCTTGAAAACTGCCGGTATCGCGGACGATGCCCGCATTTCCGTAACGGTTACAGACCGCAATGCGGCAAGCGCGGTACAGCACACTGCTGCAAGCCAGAACGCTGGCCAGCAGCAGGCAGGTGCGCAACAGCAATCATCCGGCCAACAGCAGGCCTTCAACATGCAAGGCGGCTTCGATGGCCGCAATGGCGCGCAATCTCAGGCACAGTTTGCAAGCGGCGAGGGCAGGCAGAATGGTGATTCCAGCCAAACGGGACACGACCGGTCGGGCAAGCAGACAGGGTCCGAAAACGCGGCGCGCGACGCTGTTGCAGGCACTGCTGGCCGCAGTCGCGGTCTGGTTGTGTAATACCAGCATCGCGGCAGCCGAAAATATCTGCGAGCGCGAAATGCATCGCGCTTCCGCGCGCTATGACGTGCCGCTCGGAATTCTCTATGCGGTCGGGCTGACGGAAACCGGACGCAAGAATTCGCTGCAACCCTATGCGATGAATATCGAAGGCCGGGCGGAATTTCTGCCGTCGCAAGGGGCGGCCCTGAAGCGCTTTAGCGAGGTGCGCGCCGGGGGAGCCAAGCTCATCGATCTCGGTTGCATGCAGATCAACTACTACTATCACGGGCAGGAATTTCCATCGGTCGCGGCCATGCTGATACCGAGTCTCAATGTCGATTACGCTGCCCGATTTCTGAAGCAGCTTCATAGCCGGGAAGGCAACTGGACCATGGCCGTTGCACGCTATCATGCAGGCCCGAACAACAACCCTGCGCAGAAGCGATATGTCTGCCGGGTGATGGCAAATATGGTCGCGACTGGCTTCGGAAACTGGACCAGCGACGCGAAAATTTTCTGCGGTGTCTGAGAATCGTCCTTCCTGAATCATTAAATTTTTAACGGTTGTAAATCGGCGTTCGGTACACGCCGTTTACAACCATGCAATCAGTGATTGTCATCACGATTGGGGACTAATTTAGGTTAGCGATAATTAACCCCTTGTAATGAATCGTAAAAGATCGTGAGCCATTAACCTCTCGTTAAGGTTCCGGTCGCTATTCTACCCCGGTGCAATGCAATCTGTACGATTCCTCTAAAATTAGATAATGCTAAAATGCCTCCCAATTTATTGCGGGCAATTTCTTGCCATTGTCGCCGAGTCGTTCCGCCAGTTACCTCTGTCTTGCTTGGGCTAACATATTGATTCGGAAGGCGGGCCGATGATTGTCGTCGTGGATGACAGAGATATTGTCACTGAAGGCTATACCTCCTGGTTTGGCCGGGAAGGTATCACCACGACGGGCTTCACACCGGCAGATTTCGACGAATGGGTAGAGACCGTTCCGCGGCAGGATATTATGGCCGTCGAAGCGTTCCTCATCGGGGAATGCGCAGCCCAGCATCGTCTTCCCGCCCGTATTCGTGAACGCTGCAAGGCCCCCGTCATCGCGCTCAATGATCGTCCCTCGCTCGAGCATACGCTTGAGCTTTTTCAATCCGGGGTTGACGATGTTGTGCGTAAGCCCATTCATGTTCGCGAGATCCTGGCGCGCATCAATGCGATCCGCCGCCGCGCGGCTGGCGCGCAGAGCGTTGCAGAAGCTGGCACCGAACTTGGCCCCATCCGTGTTTTTTCCGATGGGCGCGATCCGCAGATCAACGGCGTCGATTTTCCGCTGCCGCGCCGCGAGCGCCGCATTCTGGAATATCTGATTGCCAATCGCGGACGCCGCATCAACAAGGCGCAGATTTTTGGTGCGATCTATGGCATCTTCGACAGTGAAGTCGAAGAAAACGTCGTGGAGAGCCACATCAGCAAGCTGCGCAAGAAGTTGCGCGAGCAGCTTGGTTTCGATCCCATCGATTCCAAGCGTTTCCTGGGCTACTGCATCAGCATAGAGTAGTGTCGCTATTCAATTTTGAATGGCTGCTTGCGTTCCAAGTTCAAAGTTTCGGGCAGTTTCAAAACGGATCTCCGTCTTTCAGAAGCTGCGCTGCATCTCCGGTAAAAAACCAAAATCACGCAAAGCTACAGCTTCACGCAAGCATGGCACGTTAGAATCATAACAAGTTCTAAAATTCTCGACTAGAAATGTCAGGAGCTGGCAATGAGTCTCTACGGTATGATGCGGACGGGTGTTTCGGGCATGAATGCTCAGGCAAACCGTCTCTCGGCTGTCGCGGACAATATCGCGAATGCGAGCACGATCGGCTACAAGCGCGCCGAAACGCAGTTCTCATCGCTGGTTCTGCCAAGCAGTGGCGGCCAGTACAATTCCGGCAGCGTGCTGACCTCGGTGCGTTACGGTATTTCGGATCAGGGCGGCATCCGCTCCACATCATCGACAACCGATCTCGCCATTGATGGCAACGGCTATTTCCTCGTGCAGGGTGCGGATGGCGCAACCTATCTGACGCGCGCGGGCTCGTTCGTACCGGACAAGGATGGCAATCTGGTCAATACGGCTGGCTATTATCTGCTCGGTTCGGCTGACGGCAATGTCGCGCCGGATTTGAACGGCCTTTCGATCGTCAATGTCAACGCGCCCGATCTGACGGCTATCGGCAGCACGGCGGGCACGTTTACGGTCAACCTGCCGACGACCGATACGCCGCCAGCCACCGCAGGCGACTATAACCACAAGACGTCGCTGATCTCTTACAACAATGCCGGCGAGGCGGTGAAGCTCGACGTCTATTTCACCAAGAATGCAGATGATACCTGGTCGGTCTCGGTCAAGAACGCTGCCGACAATGTTGAAATCGGCACCGGCACACTGACCTTCGATCCGGCAACGGGCGCAGTGGTTTCCGGCGGCAATATCTCTGTCGATTTGACCGGCTATAACGGCGGGACGCTCGATCTCAATCTCGGCGCATCGACGGCGCGCACAGGCAACTACACGATCTCGCAGGCTACCATCAACGGTCAGGCGCCATCGTCGCTGCAAAGCGTCGATGTGGGCGCGGACGGTTCTGTCGTCGCGATTTACGAAAACGGCTCGCAGCAGGTGCTCTATCGTCTGCCGCTGGCGACCGTGCCAAGCCCCGACCGCATGACGGTGGTGAGCGGCAACGTCTTTTCGCCAAGCGCCGCATCCGGCGCGGTCAGGGTCGGCTATCCGCAGAGCGACGGCATGGGCAAGATCATGTCCGGTTCGCTTGAAGAATCGAACGCCGATATCGCGCAGGAGCTGACGGATATGATCGAAGCCCAGCGCAGCTATACGGCCAATTCCAAAGTCTTCCAGACCGGCTCCGAACTGATGGATGTTCTGGTCAATCTGAAGAGATAGTTTGAGCGTTTGCGGGAAGGGCGACCATCCCGCAAACGTTGTATTTCAAGTTACGGGTCGCGGTTCGCGATTTGGATGAGGGGAAAAGGATGTCACTCAGTTCTGCTCTTTCGACGGCCAAGAGTTCGCTTGCGGCGACGTCCAAGCAGACATCGGTCGTTTCGCGCAACATTGCCGGCGTGAACGATCCCGACTATTCGCGGCGCACCGCTTCTCTCGTTTCAGGGCCTTATGGCTCTCTTTATGTGAATGTCACCCGCTCGGCGGATGAGGCGCTGTTCAATCGCTACATCCAGTCCAACAGCACGGCGGCCTCCTCTTCGGCTCTCGCAAGCGGTCTTGACCGCCTTTCGTCGATTTATTCCGCAGATAATTATTCGGGCTCGCCATCGGCTCTGATGGGCGATCTGCGCGATGCGCTCCAGACCTATGCGGCATCGCCCTCCAACGCGTCGCTCGGTGACAGCGTCGTGTCGACGGCGCAGGCGCTCGCCAATGCGCTGAATGACGGCACCAAACAGGTGCAGACGCTGCGCGAGGATGCCGATAGCGAAATTGCCGTGTCGGTCGCCAATATCAACGATCTTCTGTCGAAATTTGAACAGGTCAACAAGGATGTCGTCAGCGGCACGCGCGCGGGGCGCGACGTGTCCGATGCGCTGGATCAGCGCGATGCGCTCCTCAAGCAGATTTCGGGTGAGCTCGGCATCACCACCATGACGCGCGGCGACAATGATATGGTCATTTTCGCCGATAATGGCGTGACGCTGTTTGAGACCACGGCGCGCGCCGTCACCTTCGCGCCATCGGGCAGCCTGACACCTGGCACGCCGGGCGGTGTAGTGAGTGTTGATGGCGTGCCGCTCAGCCACGACACATTCGACCAGCCTTATGGCACGGGGCGTCTCAGCGGGCTTCTGCAATTGCGCGATCAGATTGCGCCGCAATATCAGATGCAGCTCGACGAGATTGCGCGCGGCCTCGTCTCCATGTTTTCCGAATCGGACCAGTCCGGCAGCGGCGGCGCCGATCAAACCGGTCTTTTCAGCTGGTCCGGTTCGCCGGCGGTGCCGGGCGCGAGCCTGACATCGGGAATTGCGGGATCGATCAAGGTTTCGTCGGCCTTCGTTTCATCGGAAGGCGGCAATCCGGGCTATCTGCGGGACGGCGGCGCCAATGGCGCCAACTATGTCTATAATTCGGAAAACGCTGCCGGTTTCACCGGCCGTCTGCTGGCGCTCAATGAAGCGTTTTCGACGCCATTCAGCTTCGACGCGGCAGCTGGGCTGAAGACCGGTACGGGCCTGATCGACTATGGTTCGTCGTCGGTGAGCTGGCTTGAGGGCAAGCGCAAGACGGCCAACAATGAATATACCTATAACCAGACGGTAGCGACCCAGGCCGATCAGGCCATGTCCAACGCCAACGGTGTCAATATCGATACCGAAATGGCGCTGCTTCTCGATCTGGAACATTCCTATCAGGCATCGAGCCGCGTGCTGACGACGGTTAATTCGATGCTCGACGATTTGCTCAACGCGGTGTGAGTCTCATGAAAGCGCAATCAGTTTCCAACTATGGTGCAGCTTCCGCCCTCCGGGCGCTTGTCAGCAAGAGCAAGGCCGATCTGGTCAAGGCCCAGCAGGAAGCGACGACGGGAACCGTCTTCGATGTCGGGCTGGCGCTTGGCACGAAATCCGGCCAGAGCGTTTCCCTGCGCAAGGAATATGACCGGCTGACCGTGTTGCTGGACATGAACAATCTCGTGCAGCAGCGGATGACGACAACGCAGACCGCGACAAGCTCGATCATCGAGAATACGCAGAATTTCCTCGCCAACCTCACCGGCGCGACCAGCACCAGCGAAAGCGGCGCGACGATTGCCGCCTCGGCGCGGTCGATCCTGAACAGCGTCACAGGCCTGCTCAATACGAGCTATAATGGCGAATATATCTTCTCCGGCGTCAATACCGATGTGAAGCCCATCGCCGATTATACGGATGGGGGCGCGGCGCAGACGGCTATCCGCGACGCTTTCCAGGCGCATTTCGGTTTTGGTGTAGACGACCCGCAGGTCGCCAACATCACGGCTGACCAGATGTCGGCATTTCTGGAAGGCGATTATGCCGACCAGTTCAACGATGCCAATTGGGACGCCAACTGGTCCGACGCATCGGACACGGTGATCAAGAGCCGCATTTCGCCGACCGAGACTGCCGACACGTCGATCAGCGCCAATGCGGACGGCTTCCGCAAGACGGTGATGTCGCTTGCGATGATGGCCGAGGTTTCGACCATTGGTCTCAACAATTCCGCCTTTCAGGCGCTGACCACCCACGCTATGCAGACGACGACCGAGGCTATCGCCAAGACCACGTCCGAGCAGACGGCGCTCGGCCTTGCGCAGTCGCGCACCTCGCAGGCGGTGACGCGCATCACGGCGCAGCAGAAGATCCTCAACCAGTCGGTGCTCAATCTGGAGGAAGTCGATCCATATGAGGCGGCAACCCGCGTCAACAATCTGAAGACGCAGATCGAAACCTCCTATCAGCTGACGGTTCAGCTCCAGAGCATGAGCCTGCTCAATTATTTGAAGTAAAGCGGGCAGCATCATATCGGCGGTAGCATGAGGCGACCCGCGCAGATGATGCCGATAAGAGCACATCCCGAAAACTGTGAACGGTTTTCGGATAAGATGTGCGTAAGAACAACCATTTAGAGCGCCGATCCGGTTTAATCAGATCAAAAGGCGCTCTAGCGGAGACGACATGTATCAGTTGCGCTACGAAGATGTCATGAATGACGATATGGCGAGCGCCAAGGAACGCGAACGGATGCTTTTCGACCGTTCGATCGACATGCTCGCAGCAGCCAAGGCCAATGGCGCCGGTTCGCGCGAGGCCATCGATGCCGGTTATTTCACAATGCGCCTCTGGACCACGATCATCGACGATCTGGGGTCGGAAGAAAACGCGCTGCCGAAGGAGCTGAAGGCCGCAATAATCTCCGTTGGCATTTTCGTGCTCAAGGAAATCGAGCGCATTCGCCAGGGCGAGAGCAATGATTACGATACGCTGATCGAGATCACGCGGTCGATCCGGGACGGACTTTAAGATGGCGGCCAACGGTAAATCGGCAATCCGCCTGTCGCTTCGGGCTGGCGAGAAGATCTATATCAACGGCGCGGTGCTGAAGGCCGACCGCAAGGTATCGCTGGAACTGCTCAACGATGCGACATTCCTGCTGGAAAACCACGTGCTGCAGCCGGACCAGACAACGACGCCGCTGCGCCAGCTTTATTTCGCCGCGCAGATGATGCTGATAGAGCCGGGCTTGCGCGAGCAGGCGCGCCAGACTTTTGCGCAAATGCTGAAAGGCATGTTCAAGGCGTTTTCCGATCCGGAAATCCTGAACGCGCTGAAGATCGTCGACGAGCTGGTGCATAACGGGCGCGTTTTCGAAGCATTGAAAACCATCCGCGCGCAATATCCGCGCGAGGCGGAGCTGATGCCGGAACAGAGCGTCACGCCGCCAGTTGGGAATGCCGCACGGGCGAGGGAGACAAGCCTATGACCACGACACCACCGGTCACCAACACCACGACCAACACCAATAATTCGTCAAGCTCCAGCGCGGCGGCGAAGGCGGACGTCGATTACAACTCGTTTCTGAAACTGCTCGTCGCCCAGATGAAGAATCAGGACCCGACGCAGCCGATGGACGCGACGCAATATGTGTCGCAGCTTGCGACCTTTTCCGGCGTCGAGCAGTCCGTGCAGATGAATTCCAAGCTGGAAACGCTGATCGCCAACTCGTCGCTGACACAGGCAGAGGGCTGGATCGGCCGCACGCTGACCAGTGCTGACGGCAAAATCACAGGCGTGGTGAAATCGGTCACGATCCAGCAGTCGGGCATGCTCGCCGAACTGGAAGACGGGCAGACCGTCACCATCGGCCAGGGCGTCAAGGTCAGCTAAGGACGATCCCGGTGAACGAAGCTGATGCGCTGGATATCGTCAACTCGGCGGTTTGGACCGTGCTGATGGCCAGCGGCCCGGCGGTTCTCGCCGCCATGCTTGTCGGCATCAGCATCGCGCTGTTTCAGGCATTGACGCAGGTGCAGGAAATGACCCTGACCTTCGTTCCGAAGATCGTCGTCATTTTCGTCGTGCTGGCCGTCACCGCGCCGTTTGTCGGCGCGCAGATCAATTCCTTCACGCTGCTCGTTTATTCGCGCATCGAAAAGGGATTTTGATCATCCTCATAAGTCACAGGACATGACCACCGAAAGCGATTGGAAGCCCAGGCGATGAAACAGCGCATGCGCCCGCTTGTTATCCAGATTGCTTTCGAGGAACATTTTCCTGATGCCACCCACACGGCATTCATCGCGGACCCAGTTCAGCATAGCCGAACCTATTCCCTGATTGCGAACGCTTTGGCCGATCAGTAAATCTTCCAATATGGCGTAGGGACAAGCGCCATCGCGCCTGACGGTGACGAAAGCGATACCCACCAAAGCTGCATCCTGCATGGCGATGGCGAGCCGTGTTTCCGAACGCTCCCGTTGCCCGCTCCCTTTGGTTTGAATGACCAGTCCCATAATTTTCTCATGCAGATCAGGACTCCACTGCCCCACGCCCGATGCGCGTCCCCACTGAATGTCGGTATGGGAAATATAGGTCGGGCTGACATTGGAAGCGAAGAACCCGGCAATATGTTTCGGATCAGGTTTACCGTCATACCAGCCGAAATCGACGTCCTCCGCCCTTAAAAGCATGCTTTTGCCATTCGAAATCATGTTGTTCTCTTGAAAATGAGCAGCATCGATTGGAAAGAACGCAGTCGTCAATACCGAGAAATTGCCCCGGCAATTGCCGTTGCGAAGTCCTCGCGCAAGCTTCGCAAGCTAAGGTCCGCTTCGTAACAGGAGACGGACGTGCAGCAGGCAGCGGCTAAACCCTTCATAAAGAGCGGATTTCTGACCGGGAGCGATATGGGGCTGGCGGCAGGCATCATCATCATTCTGACGGTGCTGTTCCTGCCCGTGCCAGCTGTCGTGCTGGATATCGGTCTGGCCTTTTCCATCGCCTTTTCGGTGCTTATCCTGATGGTGGCGCTGTGGATCCAGCGACCGCTCGATTTCTCAGCCTTTCCGACCGTCCTGCTGATCGCGACCATGATGCGCCTCTCGCTCAATATCGCGACGACGCGCGTGATTCTCACCCATGGCAATGAGGGCTATCTCGCCGCCGGCCATGTGATTCACGGCTTCTCGCAATTCGTGATGGGCGGCGATTTCGTCATCGGTCTGGTCGTCTTCTGTATCCTGATCATCGTCAATTTCCTCGTCATCACCAAGGGCGCGACGCGTATCGCAGAAGTGGGCGCGCGCTTCACCCTCGACGCCATTCCCGGCAAGCAGATGGCCATCGACGCCGATCTTTCGTCGGGCCTGATCGATGAAAAGGAAGCGCAGCGCCGCCGCCGCGAACTGGAAGAAGAAAGCTCCTTCTTCGGTTCCATGGACGGCGCGTCGAAATTCGTGCGCGGCGACGCTATTGCCGGTCTCATCATTACCGCCGTCAATATTTTCGGCGGTATCATCATCGGCGTTACCCGCCATGACATGAACATTTCCCACGCCGCCGACGTCTTCACCAAGCTGTCGGTCGGTGACGGTCTGGTTACGCAGATTCCAGCCCTGATCGTTTCGCTCGCCGCCGGTCTTCTGGTGTCGAAGGGCGGAACCCGCGGCTCCGCCGATCAGGCGATTTTCGGCCAGCTTGGCGCCTATCCAAAGGCGCTTCTGGTCGCGTCGATGCTGCTGTTCGTGCTCGGCATCATGCCGGGTCTTCCGGCATTTCCGTTCTTCATGCTGGGTGGCGCAATGGCTTTTGTCGGTATCGCTGTGCCCCGCCGTCAGGCGCGCCAGCGCGAAGCGGAAGCCACGGAGGCGGACAAGAAGCAGCGCGAGGCCGAGGATCAGGAGCGCAATTCCGTCAAGGCGTCGCTGGAAACCAGCCAGATCGAGCTGTGCCTGGGCAAGCAGCTTTCCGCGCGCCTGATGGCCTCGCAGCAAGAGCTGGCGCATCGCGTCAACAAGATGCGCCGCAAATTCGCTCAAGAGTACGGTTTCGTCATTCCTGAAATCAAGGTGACGGACGACCTTGCTTTGCCGCCGAAAAGCTATCGCATCAAGATGCATGGCACGTCGGTGGCAAGCTACGAATTGCGCGTCGGGGAAATTCTGGTGGTGCTGGGCGAGCGCCCTATACCGTCGATCCCCGGCGAGGAAATGCGCGAGCCGGCCTTCGGCATGCGCGCCTATTCGGTGCCGGAAACTTTTGCCTCCGATCTGCGCCGCGACGGTTACATGACGGTCGATAATCTTTCCGTCCTTCTCACCCATCTTAGCGAAATCGTGCGCAACAATCTGGCGCAGCTCCTGTCCTACAAGGATATGCGTATTCTGCTGGATCGTCTGGGACCGGAATATCGCAAGCTGGTCGAGGATATCACCCCGGCGCATATTTCCTATTCCGGTTTGCAGGCCGTGCTGAAGCTGCTGCTAGCCGAACGGGTATCGATCCGCAACCTGCATCTCATTCTCGAAGCCATTGCGGAAATCGCGCCGCTGGTGCGCCGTCCGGAAATGATTGTCGAGCATGTGCGTATGCGCATGGCGCAGCAAATCTGCGGCGACCTTTCCGACAATGGCGTGCTCAACGTGCTGCGCCTTGGCAACCGCTGGGATCTGGTGTTCCACCAGAGCCTCAAGCGTGATGCCAAGGGTGAAATCGTCGAGTTCGATATCGACCCGCGCCTGCTGGAACAGTTCGGCACGGAAGCATCGACGGTTATTCGCAAGCATTTCGACAATGGCGAGCGATTCGTCCTCGTATCGTCGCCGGAAGCGCGGCCCTATATCCGGATGATCATCGAGCGCCTGTTCGCAACCTTGCCGGTGCTGTCGCATGTTGAAATTGCGCGCGGCGTGGAGGTGAAATCTCTCGGCGCGATTTCATAGGTTGGGTTCTTCGATTCCCCTTCACCCTCGATCCTTCGAGACGGTTCCCTTCGCTGCGCTCAGGGTACCTCCTCAGGATGAGGGGAAGTCTGGCGCCCTCCGCCCCTCATCCTGAGGAGACCCTCCGAGCATAGCGAAGGAGGGGCGTCTCGAAGGATCGAAGGACGAGGGGATCAAAAGGACGGTGATATGATTCATATGCGGAAAGGGGCCTGAGTGCCGATCGCGCAACTGCCGCTCAACGACATCATTCTGGCAGCCGTTCTGGCGTTCTGCCGGGTCGGCGCATGTCTGATGCTGATGCCGGGGATCTCCAGTGCGCGCATTCCGTTGCAGGTCCGGCTCTTCATCGCGCTGGCGTGCTCTTTCGCGGTGCTGCCGCTGGTTTTGCCGCGCATTGTCACGGCGGTTGACGGCGGCGCGCCCTGGACGCTGTTTCGCCTGATGGCGAGCGAGATGTTCGTCGGCGCGGTGATCGGCATTCTGGCGCATATCTATTTCTGGGCGCTGCAATTCATGGCCAACACCATGGCGATGGCCGTTGGCTTTAGCGGCTCGCCAGCCGATGCGATTACCGAATCGGAACCGCAGGCAACGCTTGCCACCATCGTGACCTTCAGCGCGCTGTTGCTGTTTTTCGTCACCGACATGCATCTGGAAATTCTGCGCGCGCTGCTCAATTCCTATACGGCCATCCCGGTCGACGGGCGATTCCGGCCCGATGCGGCGATGATCGATTTTACCGATGCGCTGTCATCGGCCTTCATGGCGACACTGCGGATCGCAGCGCCATTCATCGTCTTTGCGATTCTGGTCAATTTCGCGGTCGGTCTGGTCAATAAACTGACGCCATCGATCCCGATCTACTTCGTGTCGATGCCTTTCGTGCTGGGGGGCGGGCTGCTGGTGATCTATTTCATCCTGCCGGAACTCCTGCGCTTCTTCACGAACGAAGCTGCCACGCAAATGCGCGCTTTGTATTGAGGTGGCCATGGCTCCGACCAACACACGCAATCTGAAAAAGCTGATCGATTTGCAGAAACTGGGCAGCGCCCGGCTCGAATCAGCCCTTGCCGTTTCCAATGCGCGCAAGCTTGCGCTGGAAGAGGAGCGTCAGGCGCTCATCGCCATGCAGGACCGGCGCTATGACGGCGCTGTCTTCGATATCGATCCGTCGCTGCTCATCAGGCGACTTGGCGCGAATGCGGTCGAATCGCTGACGCTCGAATCACAGCTCGAATCCGAGCGCAACGCGCTTTTGAAGGAACAACGGCGGGTTGAATTGCTGGAAGATCGGCTGAAAGAGGCCAGAAACGAGCTGGACCGGCACGAACTGGCGAGCCTGATCGAAGAATTTGTTAGCCGGAAAACCACGAAAACCCCGTCCGGGCCACGCTGAAATCGCCCACAAGTTTCAGTCAAGTTTGACCCATTATGGTGCACCCATAGGATGAAGAAGGAAATTTTGCATGGCGATCAATCCGCCGTCAGATCTGGTGATGGATGTGGCCCGCGCGGCCGATCCGCAGGCCTATCGCATGGCGGCGGAACGGTTGAAGTCGGTCTCCGGCACCATGCAGGCGACGGCGACTTCCGTGACAGGACTGACGCGGGATAATTTCGCAAGCTTTTCCGACAGTCTTTCGGCGGGCGTGACCATGCGGCCCGACGCGCAGAATACGATCAATCCGGCCTATCGCAAATTCGAGGCCTTCATGCTGCAATCCTTTGTCCAGTCGATGTTCACCACAGACACGAGAGCCACTTTCGGCAAGGGGATAGCAGGGGACTACTGGAAGTCGATGATGGCGGAAGCCATGGCGAACAAGATGGCGGATGCCGGCGGTGTCGGCATTGCCAGACTGCTTGAGGAGCAGGCGGCGCGCAAAGGGCGGGCAGCCGCGCCGACCACCGCAGCATTAGGAGATGTGATCAACAATCTGGGAGAAACTATGAGCACCAATGCGGTTTCGAAGGACATTGTCCATGGCTTCGAACGCACGCTCATCCAAAAGCAGCTTGAGAAAAACGACGACGCGGAGAGCGCGCGCGGCTGAACGATAAATACCGCAGCGCGCGACGTGACGTCCCCCGAAATTGAGGAACCCTTGAAATGACCGAGACAAGCTCTGAAACCAGCCTGCCGCCGGAAGAATCGCTGGTTCTCGCCCAGGCGAGCGAACAGGCGCATGATTTGGCGAAGCCGGAACTGGCCATGGAACCGGTGCAAAATCCGACTTTAAAGCCGGTGGTTCGCGCCATCCAGCGTCTTGAGGACGTCATCGAGACCGAAACGCGCCTTCTGATGGAAGGTGGCAATCCCGATCTCGCGGAAATCAATTCGCGCAAAAGCCGCGGTCTCTACGATTTCAACAAGGCGATCAAGAAGGCTTCTGGTCTGGCCGAGCCTGCAACGCTGAAAGGCTTGCAGCCGCTGCTCGACAGCCTCAAGCAGAAGCTTGAGAAGAACTGCGAAGCGTTGCAGCTGCATCTGCGCGCCGTCGGCGAGCTTGCCGATATCATTCGCGGCGCATTGGAAACACAGGAAGCCGACGGCACCTATTCCATGCAGAGTGCGAGGCTCGGTCACGCGCGATGATCCGCATTTTCGTCATTGGCCTGTGGATTTGCGCTGTCGCCTTCGGGTCGCTGTTCATGGCGACCCGACAGAATGCGTCATCGTCCAGTGAGACGCAGGCCGCTGTTGGCGGCTTCGGCGGCGTGGATTACGTCAAGACGGACGTGATGAGCGTGCCGATCATTTCGAACGGCGCCGTTGCCGGCTATGTGGTGACGCAGCTCGTCTATACGGTCGATTCGAATATCCGCAAGAAGCTGAGCGTACCGCTGGAGCTGTTCATCAGCGACGAGATTTTCCGCAAGTTCTATGGCAGCTATTCGGATACGAAAGAGGTCGAGAAAGTGCAGTTTGAGGACGTGCGCGCCTCGATCATCTCAGACCTGAACGGGCGATTCCCCGAGCCGGTGATCAAGGATCTGCTGGTTGAGCAGTTCAACTATATTTCGGCTGAAGAAATCCGCGCCATGAACATGCGCGGCGAGCCGACCTCGACAGCCCCGGCCAACCAGACGCCCGGAAAGCAGGCCAATGCCAATATCGATAATGGGCAGGCCGCTCACAGCGAATAATATTTTCCGCCAAGCTGGGCGAGCCGTTCACCATCCAGCGGTGTGACTGCCGGATCGGTGATCAGTTCGACGCCGATTTCTCGCCCGTTGCGCCAGGCGATGCGGGCGAGAAGCGCGCGCTTGTAATAATCGTCGAACAGCCAGAACCTGTCGGGCAAGGTCGGGGTTTCGATGGTTCTCAGCTTAGCGCCATGAGGGGACAAATCGCTGAACTGGCACTCAACGATAAACTGTCCGTCCAGGTCTATCAGTTTTCCCGAACGTAGCCTTGTCCTTTGTCGTTCTTCCTTGCGCCGCTCTTGCGGCGACTTCATGCGCGCCATATGAAAATCTTACCCACTAATCCCCTGAATAGGTATTTTTAGCAGATTTCGATTTCCGAAGCGTTACTTTTAAAGTCTGTTCGCAGGAATTACGTACTTCCAAAGGGTTAGGTGCAAGAGCCTAATGATCGCCGCAGGCGTGGCACAAGCCCCGAAGTTCGAGCGTCGTCTTGCGCGACTTGAAACCGTTCTGCAGGCTCCATGCACTGACGAGATTTTCGATGGCCGCATCGGAAAATTCCGTCACCTGACCGCACTTCTCGCAGATTGCAAAGGCGACAAGACCTTGCTCATGGCATTGCGGATGCGCGCAGGCGACGAAGGCGTTCAGGCTTTCGAGGCGATGAATGAGCCCGTAATCGAGCAGCTTTTCCAGCGCGCGATAGACCTGAAGCGGTGCGCGAAAGCCGTCATCCCGCAGCTGGTCGAGAATTGTATAGGCGCTGAGCGGCCCGTCCGCCTTGGACAGAACATCGAAAACCAGTGTCTGGTTGCGGGTCAGATCCTGTTGCGGGTGGTGGTGATGGTGATGCGTGCTCATTGTTCAGCAGTCCGTTTCGATGTGGCCTCAGCTCTCTTATGTAAGGGCAGAAGGCTGAAAATGAAAATGGCAAGCGCCGCGACCACGATGGACGGGCCTGATGGTGTGTCGAAATGAATGGAGCCATAGAGCCCGCCAACCACGCCCGCCGCGCCGATGAGCGATGACAGCACCGCCATTTGCTCCGGCGTGGATGCAAAACGGCGCGACGTTGCAGCCGGTATGATCAGCAGCGATGTGATGAGCAGAATGCCGACGATCTTCATCGCAATGGCGATGACGATAGCCAGCAGCAGCATGAAGATGACGCGCGAGACGGCAGGGTTCATGCCTTCGGCGCGCGCGATATCCTCGCTGACGGTCGCAGCCAGCATGGGCCGCCACAACCAGGCCAGCACAGCCAGCACGAATGCGCCGCCCGCGTAGATATAGACGATATCCATCCGCGAAACGGCCAGAAGATCGCCGAACAGGAAGGAAAGAAGATCGACGCGCACCCATGTCATGAAGGCGACGATCACCAGACCGAGCGACAAAGTGGCATGGGACAGGATGCCGAGCAGCGAATCCGCCGACAAGGTGTGGCGGCGCTGCAGGAGAAGCAGGATCGCGGAAATCGCCACCGCCACGGCGAAGACGCCGATCATCAGGTTGATGTCGAAAATCAGAGCCAGCGCGACGCCGAGCAAGGCGGAATGGGCCATGGTGTCGCCAAAATAGGCCATGCGTCGCCAGAGGATGAAGCAGCCGAGAGGCCCGGTCGTCAGCGCCAGCCCGATACCGGCAATCAAGGCGCGGGTGAAGAAATCGTCAAGCACGGTGTACACCTTCCCCATGATGATGTTGGTGATGCTCATGCCCATGCTCATGCTCGTGATGATGGCCGTCATCGGCATGGCAATGATCCGTCACCGAACCGTCGCTGTGCAGCACGCGCCCGTCGGGCAGATGCGTGTGATCATGATGATGTTCATAGACGGCGAGCGGCCCAACGGCGCGACTGCCGAACAGGCGCATATATTCCGGGCTGGCCGTCACGTCGCGCGGGGTGCCGCTGCAACAGACGTGACCGTTGAGGCAGATGACGCGGTCGGTCGCCGCCATGACGAGATGCAGATCGTGCGAGATCAGCAGCACACCGCAGCCGGTTTCGTCGCGCAGCCGCGCAATCAGCTCATAAAGCGCGGCCTCCCCGGAAAAATCCACGCCCTGCACGGGTTCGTCCAGCACCATGATATCCGGCTTTCGCGCCAGTGCCCGCGCCATCAAGGCCCGCTGGAATTCACCGCCGGAAAGATGAGCCGTCTCCGCTTTTTGAAGATGCGCGATGCCGACCACAGCAAGCGCCGCGGCGATGTCCTGCTTGCTCAAGGGGCCGGTCAGCGTCAGCAGACGTTCCACGGAAAGCGGCAGTGTGCGGTCGATATTGATCTTTTGCGGAACATAGCCGATGCGCAGTTTCGGCTTGTGGATCACCTCGCCCTCGTCGGGCTTGAGAATGCGCAGCGCCATCTTGGCCGCGGTGCTTTTGCCCGCGCCATTCGGCCCAATCAGCGTGACGATCTCGCCGCGCTCGACTTTCAGATCGACATTGCGCACAAGCCAGCGCCCGTCGCGATAAACACCGGCGTTTTTCAGTTCAATCAGCGTTTCCCGCGCCTGAACGGCGGGGATGGTATTCTTTCTGGCCATTGCAATCGGGGCTTTCGCTGCCTGCATCTTCATTTCGCTTAATGCGCATTCCAACGGATCATCCGCCGATTCGGAGTTTTTCCCAGCGTCTTTTTCGGGCGACGCGCAACGCCATATCCCGATTGTGAAACCCACCTTTCCATGCTGTCACACAGGACAGTAATTTCAGGAAGAATGCGATATCGCCAAAAGAAGCAGGGATGAATTTCTCCAAAAAAGGGTTGCTAGACCTTATGGCAGACGTTATAGCATAACGCAACAGATGTAATATAATAACATATCATCAGATGTGCAGTTCACTCCGCTCATTCAAGAGAGATAATATGAAACACTTGCGTTCCCTGCTCCTCACTTCTGCATTTCTGGCCGGTCTCGGCAGCACTGCTTTTGCCGCAGACCGAGACGGTGTCGTCGTTTCGATCAAGCCGCTCCACTCGCTTGTTTCCGCTGTCATGCAGGGCGTAGGCGAGCCGAAACTGATCGTGCAGGGCGCTGGCTCCGAGCATGTCTATAGCCTCAAGCCTTCGGATGCCGAGGCCATCGAACATGCCAAGGTGATCTTCTGGGCAGGCCCGTCGATGGAGACCTTCCTCGACAAGCCGATCGATACGCTGGGCGAGGGCGCCAAGGTCGTGGCGCTCGGTGAATCGGAAGGGCTGACGCGGCTGAAATTCCGTGAAGGCGGGCCGTTCGAGGCGCATGACCATGGCCATGAGGGCGAAGGTCATGAGGGTCACGACCATGCGCATGATGACGGCGACAAGAAGGAAGCGGAAGCCGGTCACGATCACGCCGCCGAAGCGGGCGAAGGCGCGCATGAGCATCATGGCCACGGCGAATATGATCTGCACTTCTGGCTCGATCCGCAGAATGGCAAGGTGCTGGTCACCAACATTGCCAAGGTTCTGAGCGAGAGCGATCCGGCCCATGCCGCGCAATACGAGCAGAACGCCAAGGCCTATGCCGAAAAGCTGGATGCGCTGACCAAGGATATCGCGACGGAATTGCAGCCGGTGAAGGACAAGCCGTTTATCGTGTTCCACGATGCCTATCAATATTTTGAAAATCGCTTCGATGTGAAGGCAGCCGGTTCCATCACGGTCAGCCCGGAAAAGGCTCCTGGTGCCGCCCGCATCCAGCAAATCCACGACAAGATCAAGTCGCTCAAGGTGGCCTGCGTGTTCTCCGAACCGCAGTTCGAACCGAAGCTCGTCAATACGGTCATCGATGGAACCGATGCCAAGACCGGCGTTCTGGACCCGCTTGGTGCGGAATTGAATGACGGCCCCGATCTCTATCCGCAACTGATCCGCAATCTGGCGGATTCGCTGAAAGCCTGCCTGTCTTCCTAACAGCTGCGGTTGCCTGGCACTCTGTCGGCAACCGTAACGGCGTCGGGCCATCCCTCGAATGGTCCGACGCAGGACGATCCGTCGAAGGCGGCGCTGCCGCCTGTTTTTTGAACTCAGATTGTAATGATATAACATACAGGAAAAAGAGATGCGTCACTTCGCAAAACTGTGGTCGGTCGGCCTGGCGGCGGCCTCGATGGCGCCGGTTGCCGCCAGCGCTCATGGCATCTGGATCGCCGAGCGCCACGGCACGCAGGCCGTGGTCTACGGTCACGGCGCAACCGACGAGGCTTACGATCCGCAGAAGCTCAAGGCGGTGTCGGGAAAGGATGTCGATGGCAAGAAAGTCGCCGTCGAGATCAGGCGTAAGGATGACCATGCCCTGCTCGATGTGCCGGAAAATGCGGTGGTGATCAGTGGCACCTTTGATAACGGTTTCTGGGCCGAAGGTCCGGATGGCAAATGGGTCAACAAGTCGAAAGCTGAAGTGCCGGGCGCAAAGCAATCCAGCAAGAGCCAGAAATTTGCGGTCGCGATCCTCGATCATTTGCGCAAGAAGCCACAGGCTCAGGGGTTGCCATTTGAAATCGTACCCCTGATGGACCCGACAATCCTGACGGCGGGCAGCGAATTGCCGGTGCAGGTTCTTTTCGACGGCAATCCGGTGGAAGGCGTTTCGGTCACAGCGGATTATGTCAATGACAGCCACGCCGCGCCGGTTAAAACCAATGCCGAGGGCATCGCTACGATCAAAATCCGCAATGCTGGTCTCAATGTCGTCGGCGCCAGCCATTCCAGCCCGACGACGGATTCCAGCGATGCCGACAAGCTCAGCTATTTCACCACGCTGACCTTCAATCTCGATCAGCATCATCACGACTGACCCCAACCCAATCTCTGAATTCAAGGAACGGTGTCATGAGAAAAAGGCTTCCCGTTACAGTTCTTTCCGGCTTCCTCGGTGCCGGAAAGACGACGCTTCTCAATCATGTGCTCAACAACCGCGATAACCGCCGCGTTGCGGTCATCGTCAATGATATGAGCGAGATCAATATTGATGCATCTCTGGTGCGCGAAGGGGGTGCTAATCTCTCGCGCACAGAAGAGCAGCTGGTGGAAATGACCAATGGCTGCATCTGCTGCACGCTGCGCGACGATCTTCTGAAGGAAGTCTCGCAACTGGCCGAGCAGGGGCGCTTCGATTATCTGTTGATCGAATCGACGGGCATTGCGGAGCCGCTGCCGGTGGCTGCGACCTTCGAGTTTCGCGACGAGAACGACAAGAGTCTCACTGATGTTGCGCGGCTCGATACGATGGTGACGGTCGTGGATGCGGCCAATCTGCTCAAGGACTATGCGTCGAGCAATTTTCTGCGCGACCGGGGTGAGTCGCTGGGCGATGACGACGAGCGTACCCTCGTCGATCTTCTGGTCGAGCAGATCGAGTTTGCCGATGTCGTGGTGCTGAACAAGGTTTCGACGGCGTCGCCGGAAGAACGCGATCTGGCCCGCAAGGTCATTCACTCGCTCAATCCCGATGCGCGTATCGAAGAGGTCGATTTCGGTCAGGTTCCGCTCGATGCAATTCTGGATACGCGTCTGTTCGACTTCAACAAGGCGCATGAACATCCGCTCTGGTACAAGGAGCTTTACGGCTTCAACAATCATGTGCCCGAAACCGAGGAATATGGCGTTCGCTCCTTCGTCTACCGTGCGCGACGGCCCTTCGATCCGGCAAAGTTCCAGTCTTTTATAGACAAGAGCTGGCCGGGCGTGGTGCGGGCCAAGGGTTTCTTCTGGCTGGCGACGCAGCCGGACTTCGTCGGCGAGATCAGCCAGGCGGGCGCATTGGTACGCACAGCCAAGCGCGGACGCTGGTGGTCGGCTGTGCCGAAAAACTACTGGCCGACGGAACCGGGCTGGACGAGCGCGATGGCGCCGTATTTCCACAAGGTCTGGGGCGATCGCCGTCAGGAGATCGTCTTTATCGGGGTCGATCCGATGCGCGAGGAAGCGCTGACCGCCGAACTCGATACATGCCTGGTCGACGACGAGACTTTTGCGCCGGAACGCTGGGCGGGACTGACCGATCCGTTCCCGAACTGGTCGGCTGCCGCTTGAGCTGGCGCCTATTCCGACAGCGAGACTAGTGGTCTGATTCCAACATTTGCATCCCTAGGTTCCAAGCGCTAAGCAAATGTTGGAATCTAAAAGACCACTAGCAAGTATATGTATCTAGCGGATTTTTCGAATTTGACGTTTGAAACAGCATATGTGTCAACCGGGATTCAAACGTCAAATTCAATCCACTAGCGCCTTGCTGTCGGCAAGCGTGCGGTGGTCCAGCACATTGGCGATGGCCTCACGCACGTCCAGCATCATGAGGCGCACTTCGCATTCTTCTTCGTCGCAATCGTCACAAGGCTGATAGTCGGTCTTGCTCGCACAGGCGATGGGCGCCAGCGCGCCATCCAGCGCACGAATAATATTGCCGATGGCAATTTCACTGGCAGGGCGCGCCAGACAAAATCCGCCGCCCTTGCCTTTACGGCTGACGACGAAACCGGCATTGCGCAGCTCGGTGAAAATATTGTCGAGGAACTTTCGCGGAATATGATGCTTTTCGGCGATCTCACTGGCTGAGGCCAGTTGCCCCTCGGCTATTCCCGCCAGATGAACCATGGCTTTCAGGCCGTATTTGCCTTTCTTGGTAAGCATGCCACCCCTGCGAGACTTTCAGATAAAAAACGTAGCGACTAAACCGCGTTGCGACAAGTGTTTTTGCCCCGGCGGCTCATCTTATTAGCCGTCTCTCATGGCCAGCGCCAGCGCGCCTTGCAAGGCATCGCCGAGCGGCGGCTTATAAAGTGCGGGGTGCGGCAGAAAGGGTAACGCCGCATAGGCGTTCGCCAGCCCGCCCGTCATGCTGAAGCGGCCAAGCTGTTCAACGCCCAAACGATCCAGTCCGCGACGGAGGGAATCGCAGGCTCGCTTGGTGATTGAAAGGCCGAGAGGATCATCCTGCATGGCCCATTCGAAGACCAAAGGCGCCAAGGCGGCATAGTCAGCGGCAGTCGCCTTACGAGAAAAAGCGGTGATCGTACGCGCGTCATTGTTAAACTGCGCCAATACGGCATCGATCAATCCGCTGCGTCCAGCCATGCCATCGGCTGCGAGCAGCGCTTCTTCCAGCAGTTCGCGCCCCAGTCGAGCCCCGCCCGCATGGTCGCTCAGCATGAAGCCACGCCCGCCGACAATCTCGATGGTCTCGCCGGTTCGCCTGATGAAAGCCGAGCCGGTTCCGACAATGGCCATGACGCCATCGCCATCGCCAAGCGCGCCTTGCAGCGCGGTCACCGCATCCGACACGATCCTGACCTGCCCGAATGGCAGCGCATTATAATGCGCCTCGCGGTTGGCGAGCGAATTGGCCCCGGCCAGCCCAAGCACCGCGCGCGCCTCACTTAATATCGCAACGCCCAGCCCCGCATTCACAACGGCCTGTTCCGCTGCTTCTATTATATGCGCGAGCGCTCCCGGCGTATCGGCGCCGATATTGGCTGGCCCACCGGTGGCGCGGCCCAGAATAGTCCCGGCTCCGTCCGTCAGGATTGCCCGGCATCCGGTTCCGCCGCCGTCGACGGCAATCCGATAGGGTATGTGCTTGATTGTCATACGTTTGTCGCAACTGTTCGAATCGACAGGTTTCATCGGTTGAATTTACGTTAAAAGTCACCATATTGCCTGTGGAAAAGAAAATCGGTTTTTTGTTGATATAGGCGTTGACAGTTTGGATTAGTCCGCCCTATATAGCGCCACAACGAGGGCGGCGACGCTGCTAGCGGCAGGTTGGTTCGTCCTTGAGTTCTGGTGAAAGTGGTTGACGAGAAGTTGGCTGATGAGTAGTTGGGGCGGCTGGAGCTGGATGGAAATCTGGTTTTGGATTTGAGGAAGTTACGGTTGATAAGATTGTGATTTTCTTGAAAAAAACGGGTTGA
>NZ_JAELXQ010000053.1 GCF_016427605.1 Ochrobactrum sp. Q0168
GCAGCGCCGTCATTGAGGCCGGATGCATTGCCCGCCGTCACCGTGCCTTCCTTGTCGAAGGCAGGTTTCAGCTTGGTCAGCGCTTCGATAGTCGCGCCTGGACGAATATATTCGTCGGACGAAACGACCACGTCGCCCTTGCGCGTCTTGACCGTGAACGGGACGATTTCATCCTCGAACTTTCCGGCTTTCTGTGCGGCTTCCGCCTTGTGCTGGGAACGAAGCGCGAACTCGTCCTGATCGGCGCGGGTCAACTGCCATTGGCGTGCAATGTTCTCGGCCGTGATCCCCATGTGATAGCCGTGGAACGCATCGGTCAGGCCGTCCTTGAGCATGGTGTCGATCATCTTGAAGTCGCCCATTTTCACGCCGCCGCGCAGATGCGCGCAATGCGGCGCCATGGACATGGATTCCTGACCGCCAGCCACGATGACCTTCGCATCGCCGGACTGGATCTGCTGCATGCCAAGGGCTACGGCGCGCAAGCCCGAGCCGCAAAGCTGGTTGATCGCAAAACCCGTTGCTTCTTTCGGGCAACCCGCCGCCATTGCGGCCTGACGCGCGGGGTTCTGCCC
>NZ_JAELXQ010000006.1 GCF_016427605.1 Ochrobactrum sp. Q0168
GTCGCCATCAACAAGGATGAGGAAGCGCCGATCTTCCAGGTTGCCGATTACGGCCTCGTCGGTGATCTCTTCACTGTGTTGCCGGAGCTGCAGAAAGCTCTCTGACACATTCAAAAAACATCCCTATCGCCTGAGTTATCCAGGCGTTGGGGATGTTTCATCGTGACCAATCGCGGGAATAAAGCCGTGATAACGATGCTTGACTGGCAATCAGGCGGTCTTGCTGCGGTTTTTAGGCGGACCGGACTGTCTGCTTCTGGCCCCATTCCCGTCGCGTTCGACCGAGCCGGACGGACACCATAACCTGATTGGGATTAATGACGGTCGTCGGTGGAAATCTTCTCAACAGCATCATAAACCAGATCGTAAAGTGAATTTATGATCTGACTGATTTCAAGCCAACGACCCTGAAGGACCGGAGATCGGAAACAACTCGGCTGGAAGTTGTCCATCTTTTGTACCAAAATCACCTTACTCCGTGAGATGTCCGAAGAAGGTATTTCCTGAATATTCTGAACGCAGCAATCCTTCTTCGCTAAGCCTTGGCATGAGTTCATCAAGCGCTAGCCGCATCGATCCGGTTGAGCCACCGGGTGCGGTTATGAAGCCGTCGATTGCGCCTGCCTCAAACCATTTGCGAACCTCTTTGGCTGCATCGTCAACCGTCCCGATCACCTGCCAATGAGCGGCGCTGATGACCTCGGGTCTGCGCAAGAGGTCATCAAGCGGAAGCTCTTCACGCTGTAACAAACGCCGAAGCAATCCCGCATGGGTTTTGCTTCGAACCTTTTCCGGTGGAGGTGGCAGGTCGGCTGGTCGAATGAGACGATTTGCGGGCCATCCGGATAGGTCGAGACCGGTCAACTCGCGGATGAATGCGATTTTGCGAGCCCTATCGCCTCGCGCATGGGTGTAGGCGAAAAGTTCTTCCGCTTCTTTCCGCGTTGGTGCCAGATAGAGGCTGAGACCGGGAAGCAGGCGAACGTCGTCCGACTTTCGGCCATGGAATTGCGCACGGTCACGAAGATTGCGGCGAAGATCGATTGCCGCTTCCATATCCGGGGTCGCGGAAAAGACGGCGTCGGCAACGGATGCCGCAAAGTCGCGCCCTGCCGGTGACGCGCCAGCCTGAATAAGCGGGATGGGAGCGTCCTGAACAGAAGGGACATTGAGCGGGCCTTTAACCCGGTAATAGGTACCGTCGTGATTTATCGGATTTATGGCTGCCGTATCTGCAAAGCGGCCGCGTTCACGATCACGTTTCAAGGCCGATCCGGGAAAACTCTTCCATAAATCACGCACGACGCTGGTAAATTCGGCTGCCCTTGCATAGCGTTCGTCGGACGAAGGCATTTCCGTCAGACCGAAATTCTCGTTGCCATCGAGTGCCGTGACAATATTCCACCCGGCTCGGCCATCGCTGAGCCAGTGCAGGGACTGGACCTGACGGGCAACGACATAAGGCGGCATGAAAGTTGTCGATATCGTGGTCAGAAGACCGATATGCGAAGTCTCCCGCGCCAGCGTTGCCATGACGAGCGTCGCATCCATGCTGCCGAAGCCCGGAGTAGTTTCCATGATCTGATGGTTCATGAAAAGACTATCGGGACGGAATACGAAATCAAGCTTCGCCGCCTCGGCTCGCCGGGCGATATCGATATAGAAATCTGAACCGAGTGTCCCTTCGATGTTGCTGTCCGGATGCCGCCACCCGTCGCCACTCAGCCAGGTCGGTGCCAGCGACATGCCAATGTGAAGTTTCCGTTGCTCACCCATTTCGGGCTCCCGTTAATGCATATAAAAAGCTGTGCCGGCCACGGATGTGACCGGCTGGATTGGCAGGTTTGCTAAACACTTAGAACGTGCCCTTGATGCCGACGCCGAATGTGCGCGGCATGGTCATGCTTGCCTCGAGGCCGCCAATACCGCGGTTCTGCTGCAGATAGGTCGGGGTGCGCTCGTCGAAGATATTCTTCACATAGCCGTAAAGCTGCAGTGATTCATGGAAATCATAGCTCACACGCGCATCGGCAATCGTATAGGCGTCCACGACATAGGTCGGTGTATTGGCAAGGTCGGAATAGTAGCCGTCAGTATGGCGAACTTGTCCGGAGATATTGAGCTTTTCCGTTGCATCCCAGCTCGCACCGATGCTGAACATATAACCGGGAGATTTGGCGAACTCGTTGCCCTCATAGCTCACATTGCTCGAAATTTCGTCGATTTCGGTGCGAAGAATACCACCACTTGTCTTGATCGTCAGATTAGACAAAAGCTGATAGTCGAGCCCCATTTCAAGACCATAGGCATGAGCCTTCTCGGCATTGATCGTATAGGATTGCGCCACACCGGGAGAGACGACGACAGGAATGTTGTACTGGGCGTTCTTGAAGTCCATGTAGAACAGATTGCCTGTCAGCGTGAGCTTGTCGTCGAGCAGTTTGGCGCGCGTGAACAACTCGTAGTTCCACAGCGTCTCATCCTCAAAAGGCTTCCACTGCCTTGAATTGAGATTGAGGGAAACCCCGCCGGGGTTGTAACCCTTGCTGACTAGTGCTCCGATCGTCAGATCGGGTGTGACAGCATATGCCAGCGATACCTTTGGCAAGAGCGCGGAGAATGTTTCGTCGTAATCGAGCGGCGTTGGCGCCAGCGCCGATTTTCCGATGCGCTGTACACGATCCTGCTGGTAACGAAGCCCACTGGTCAACGTCCACCGGTCGTCGAGCCGGTAGCTCACTTCGGCAAAAAGCCCCAGATTGTCTTTCGTATCGTCAAACGTCGTCGTGCCTTGAAGCAGCATGAACTCGTCCGACTTGGTATTGGCGTAGAAAATACCGGCGACACCGCTGATGACGTCTTCCTGCTCGCCAAACGTGATACGAGACTCATTGGAAATGTTCTTCTGGTTGATATCGGCCTTGCCGTTATTCGCAATGCCGGTATGGCGATGCACAGACGAGGCGGAATATTGCACCTGGTTGTAGAATTTCACGCCGTTGCCAAAATCATAGCCAACATCAAGGATGCCTGTATTGGTATCCTGTTTCCAGCTTGGCATGGTCGTGGTCAGATGTTCGAGTTCGTCGAATGGTGCGGACGCTGCTTCCTGGCTTGGACGGTTGGATCGATTGTGGGAATAGGTCAGCTTTGCGGTGAGGCCTGGAATCTCTGCCGGTTCCCACAGCAGTTTCAGCCGCGCATTCAGGGCCTCGAAATCCTGATTTGTCTTTTCGGAAATGAAGTTGGGGCTGATATAGTCAATGAAGGTATCACGGCCTGAATAGTCGATTGCAAGGCGCGCTGCCAGCTCATCCTTGTAGATGGGACTGTTCAGCATGATTGAGGTGCGCTTGGTGTTGTAATTGCCGATCTCGACCTGATAAGCACCTTCGCGGGTGAATACCGGGTCCTTGGTGTTCACGATGATCGCACCTGCAATTGCATTCGCACCCTGAGATGTCGTCTGCGGGCCACGGAACACCTCGATGCTGTCGAGATCCCACACCGAAGTCGCGCCGAAATAGTATTCGTTATAATTCAGATAATGCCCATCGAGGTTGATCGTGGCACGCGGCACGGTGCCGCCCCAGAACACGTTCTGCCCTGTGTTTGGACCCTGCGTATCCTGCCCGCGAATGATGGGAGCGCCGACGTTGTCGGTATAGATGACATTCGGGACGTTCGCGATCACTTCAGCCACGGATGAATCGCCTGTCTTTTCCTTATCGATTTCCTTGGCCGAAATGACGGTGACAGATGACGCCGTGTTCTTGATGTCGCGCGCGACTTTTTCCCCTGTCACGACCACAGTATCAAGCACGATCGCGTCGGAGCTGGCTTTCGCAGCCTCTTGGGCAAGCGCAGGCGTTACCACAAACACCGCCAGCGTGAGTGCACTGGCGCTGGACATCAAGCCACGATTCAAACGGATATTCATAAGTCGCCCCAAACATGAGTATATTAGTCATGTTCTGTTAAAGCATAAGGGCATCATTCCGCAATAAGGAATGCATACCGCAATACAGTATAATATCATGCCTACGATATGTGTTGCATGCCCGCAACAGTGAGGGAGGGGCAATTCAATCCGGTCAAAACCCTCGAGATTCGCCCATCGCATTCGCAACGCAGAGGCATGACTTTCCAACGGCTTGTCGCTAAACATCGATTTGCTATTACCGAGGAGGAGGCAAAGCATTTGAACGAGAACGACCTGGCCGATGAGAGCGACACCACGAGTGAAAAACGCTCGGGTACAATACAGTCGGTTTCCATTGCCGCGCGCTTTCTCCGGATTCTGGCCAATGCTGAAACCGAGCTCGCGTTGGGCGAAGTCGCCCGGCGGGCAAAGACGGGAGGGTCGACAGCGCATCGTTATCTGCAGAGCCTCGTCAAGGAAGGCCTTGCAAAACAGGACGCTGCAAGCGGTCTTTACGATCTGGGGCCGACTGCGCTGAGCATCGGCATAGGCGCCTTGAAACGAGTGGACGCTGTGGAGATTGCGGCGCAACACATGAAAGCCCTTTCGCAACGACATGCCGTCAGCGGTGGTGTTGCTATCTGGACAGATCGTGGCCCGACGCTCGTGCGCTGGTATCGAAGTGCGTATTTCTCGGTCAATCCGCTGGCGCTGGGAGACACATTGCCCATCGATAATACGGCTTGCGGTCTGGTTTTTCAGGCTTTTCTACCCAAAGCTACGGTCGATGCAGCGCGTAAGGTACAGCCAGCTCACTTTCGGGGCAGCCCGCCGGCAAAGTCACTGCTGGATCAGGTGCGCAACGAACGATGGTCCGAAATGACCAGCCATCTTCTTTCAAATGTGACAGGGCAGGCCGCACCGGTCTTCGACGCGCAGCGGGAAATCGTCTGCGTCATGACGACGGTGGCTGATCTTGGACAATTGCGAAGCGAGGACGAGCGGAGAGCGCTCTTTTATGAAGCGTCACTGGTCAATCAGGCAACTGGCGGAAGGATCGTAGACGGGGAGGGAGGCGACGCCAGCGTTTGAAATGTCACGGAGATTGCGGGGGCGTTCCTAGGGGGACGACGAGCGGCGTTCCCGAAACCGGATCGGTAATGATTACTGATGCAAGGCCGAACACTTCTTCTATCAGCTTTTCTGTAACGATCTCGGATGGAGCGCCTTCCGCCCTGATCGCCCCGTTTCGCATGGCCACCAGATGTGAAGCATATCGGCAGGCATGATTGAGATCGTGTAGTACGGCAACGACAGTCCGGCCCTCGCGGTTAAGTTCCGCCAGCAACTCCAGAAGTTCGATCTGATGCGCGATATCGAGATAAGTTGTCGGTTCATCAAGCAAAAGGATCGGTGTTTCCTGGGCCAGCACGAGGGCAATCCAGACGCGCTGACGCTGACCGCCGGAAAGTTCGTTGACTGAACGGTTGGCGAGGTCGGAAATACGGGTGACTTCCAGGGCGCATGCTACTGCTTCCTCGTCCTCCACTGACCATTGCCGCAGAAAGGACTGATGCGGATACCGACCCCGAGATACCAGATCCGCAACGGTGATGCCGTCTGGGGCGACCGAGGTTTGTGGCAGAAGACCAAGCCTGCGCGCGACTTCCTTCGCCGGCAAATGGCTTATGTTCCTGCCATCCAGCACGACTTTTCCACTGACCGGAGCAAGCAATCGTGACAACGCACGCAGCAATGTGGACTTCCCGCAAGCATTAGGGCCGACGATGACGGTGAAAGACGCATCGGGAATAACAATCGACAAATTTTTGACGATGACCCGATCATCGTAGCGCAATGTAACGGCGTCCGCATGCAGGTGTTGCATCATGGCTGGTCATCCCTAGAGGAAATCACGTGGCTGTTTGTATTGCATTGTAGAACGCATTCTGCAATATGGAGTAATCAGCTCCAGTTTTCGAAGCTGAAGCAGACCGCTCGCTTCTCGTTCGAAAACGGCTCAGTGTTTTCCCATTCGAAACGCTGGCCGGTCGCGCGTTCGTTCGGAAAGCTTTCCATCTGAAGATTTCCAATTTGCGTTGGTGGAGAATAGCCATGCAAGCTGCACGCCCGATTTTCTTGCTTCTCGCCGGCATGGTCTTTCTGTTTTCTCCACTTCGGACGGTCATGGCCGCCGAACAGGTCTGGCCACGTACCGTAAAGCATGAAGCGGGCGAACTCGTACTGAAAACCAAACCCGTTCGCATCGTATCGACCACACCCAGCATAACCGGTATACTGCTGGCCATGGGCGCTCCTCTGGTTGCGACAGCCGCGACGACCCCGAGCCCGCTGACAGATAACAAGGGCTTCTTCCTTCAATGGGCAGAAGTTGCCGACGAGCGGGGCGTCGAAGTGCTATATCCCAATCTCGAATTCGACATGGAAGCTATTATCGGGGTTGAACCGGATCTGCTGATCGCATCAGCAACCGGAGCCGACAGTGTCGTTCAGCATTATAGCGAATTGGAAGCGCAAGGCATTCCAACGCTGGTAGTCAATTATTCCAACCAGAGCTGGCAGGAGATTGCTACTGAGCTCGGCACAGCGTTGGGGTTGGAAGATGAGACCGGCGCGACGATCGCCCGTTTCGACGCCAAGGTTGCAGAGGTGGCTGCAACGATTATGCCGCCCAACGAACCGGTTACAATCGTCGGCTACAATATCGGAAACAGTTACTCGGTCGGCAGAACCTCAAGCCCGCAGTCCCTGCTTCTACAAGCATTGGGTTTCAAGGTCGGTGGCTTGCCCCAGACGGTAGCCAAGGATGTCACACGCCGGTCCGATTTCGATTTCATTTCCCACGAGAACCTTTCGGCAGCGATCACAGGCAAGAGCATTTTCCTTTTGCGCGGCTCACAAAATGACGTCCAGGCATTGTTGAAAGATCCAGTATTGGCGAACCTTCCTGCGGTCCGCGATCATAACGTCTATCCTCTCGGACCATCTTCATTCCGTATCGACTATTATTCCGGCCTCCAGATGATCGAGGCTGTCGCGTCCAATTTTCGCAAATGATGCCCAGACGGATACAATTCATCATGCCATTGCAGAAGCGGCGTGTTCGGGGTCTTGTTATTGCCGCCGCCAGTTTAGCCGCTATGGCGCTTTGCAGCCTTGCTCTGGGCTCCCGGTCAATCGCCCTTACCGAGACCATCCATGCGCTATGGCAGCCTGATTTTTCGAACAACGAACATCTTGTCATTCTCGAACTGCGTATCCCGCGCACCATCGTTGCAATCATCGCAGGGATGGCTCTTGGAACCGCTGGCGCCATCATGCAGGCTGTAACGCGCAATCCGCTTGCCGAACCAGGATTGCTGGGGATCAATGCAGGTGCAGCCGTCGCAGTCATTCTGGGGATCGTGACCTTTAACTTGACGACAATGGCGCAATATGTCTGGTTCGGATTTGCGGGCGCTGCTCTTGCAGGAATTGCCGTCTTCATTCTCGGAGACACCCACGGCAAAGCGAATAATCCCGTGCAACTCGTGCTGGCCGGAGCCGGATTGTCGGTTGTGCTCGCATCGGTCACGGGCATTGTTGTCATCAATGCACCGCTCGCTGTCCTTGACCAGTTTCGTCACTGGGCCGCAGGCTCCGTCGAGGGGCGCGGCCTTGATGTCGTCGTCATTCTGGCTCCGGCAGTCATCGCAGGGCTTGGCGTGGCGATGTCGATCGCCGGAAACCTGAATGCAATGGCGCTGGGCAGGGATTTTGGTGCTGCGCTTGGCGTCAACCTGCACGTGACCTGGCTTTTGGCCTGTCTTTCCGTAATGCTTCTGGCAGGTTCTGCTACTGCTGGGGCTGGCCCCATCGCGTTCGTCGGACTGGTGGCTCCTCATCTGGCCCGGACCATCACTGGACCGGATTATCGTTGGATACTGCCATATTCCGCATTGCTGGCGTCCAACCTTTTGCTAGGCGCTGACATCATAGGAAGGCTGATTGTAGCACCTTCGGAAGTTGCAGCCGGGATTGTCTCCATGTTGATCGGCGGGCCGTTCTTTATCTTTGTCGTGCGCAAATTCCGGTTGACGAAACTATGAGCACATCAATGAATATGTTGCGGATAGGTCCTGTTTCTGTTCGCTGGAAATCGCGCCCCTTGATGATCTGCTGCCTCTTGCTTGCAGCCATCCTGCTGCTTGCGGTTTTCCATATCGCAACAGGTACAATGTCATTCAGCTCTTCCCAGGTCGTTTCGAGTCTGTTTGGTGGAAGCGACAACGCGACCGCCGATCGCATAATCCAGCGCGTACGTTTACCTCGCCTTGTCACAGCCTTGTTTGTGGGTGCTTCACTCGGTATGGCAGGCGCGATCTTCCAATCAATCTCGCGCAATGCCCTTGGCTCGCCCGACGTGATCGGCTTTACGACAGGTGCAGCAACTGGCGCCATTGCACAAATCATATTGTTCAATGCCGGTCCGCTTGAAACAGCGCTTTCAGCCGTTGCAAGTGGAATGGCGGCGGCAGTTCTTGTGTTTATGTTGGCTGTCAAGGGGCGACGAACCGGTGGCTATAGGCTTATCCTTGTCGGAATTGGCGTGGGGGCCATTCTTTCGGGCATCAATACCGTACTTCTGGTCGCGGGCGATCTGGACCAGGCCGCGTCGGCCCAACTCTGGCTATCGGGATCACTCAATACAAGAAGCTGGGCACATGCTGTCCCAGCAATGGTCGGTTTCGCGGTAACCGTGCCGTTGGCGCTTCATTACGCCAAATCTGTCAATATCTTGGAAATGGGCGATGATGCAGCATGCCAGCTCGGCATCCAGCCGGAGCGTACGCGTCTGGCAATGGTGTTGGTCGCGGTCACGCTAACATCTGTTGCTACCGCATCCGCCGGACCGATTTCCTTTGTCGCTCTGGCAGCGCCACAGTTGGCCCGGCGTCTGACGGCGAGTTCGAATGTCCCACTCATATCGAGTGCCCTTATGGGGGCAACCCTTCTGGTGGTTGCTGACTTGTTAAGCCAGCATGTGCCATTCGGCATCAAAATGCCGATTGGTCTTACGACCGGGCTATTAGGGGGACTTTATCTCCTCTGGGTTCTTGCTTGCCAAAAAAAGTGATTAGTTCTAGTTGAGAAGCACCGTAAATCAGCGAAACAGATGGCTCACGCCAGGACCTTGGCGACGCCGAGCGGCTCGACTGTCTCGTGAGAATTACGCGCAGCGCCGGCCCAGCTTCAACAGAGATGGACCAGCACCCGATGCTGCTTAGTAATCGGTGATCTTTTTCATGTAGCGGCGACCATCCAGCATGACCTGCTCACGCTTCGCCGCCAGTTTGTAGGCAAATTTCCAAAGCGCATCGAAGAAAATCAACGGCACGAAATATCCCTTGAAAGTGTCATCTACGTCAGCGAGATCGAGTTTCGCTGCATCCAGCACCAACATATTGTCCGGCTCGCCGAAACGGTACAGGAAATCACGGCCACGCTCGGCCAGCGCACGCGTTTCATCGAGCCCAATCATGACGACGAAGCAGGCATTTTTATCGACGACTTCGAATGGGCCATGGAAGAACTCATTGGCGTGGATAGCTTGCGAGTTGATCCACAGCATTTCCATGAGCACGCAGATGGAGAATGAATAGGCTGCGCCATAAACCGGACCGCTAGCCATGGTGTACACGACTTTTTCGCGGCCATAGCGCTCTGCATATCTGGTAAAGGTTTCATCAAAATGCTGCTGACCGCGTTCAATGGCCGGTTGCAGTGCCGGCAGGCTTTCCAGCAGCCTGGGCAGCAGGCTGGTCTTGTCGCGTAAATCGACAATGCCCGCCAGCAACATGTAAAGCACGCTGTAATTGCTGTCGGCGCCATCGATAGGAATGCCGGTGGTGTAGGACGCCTGGTATTGCAGCACGTGGTCGGCGGCGGCGGCGAGCGGCGATTGCGGATCCAGCGTCAGGGAGATCACGCAGGCGCCTCGGCGACGGGCATGTTCTGCCGCCCGCACCGTTTCCTTGGTGGTGCCCGTCTGGGAGCACAGAATGACGATGGCATCGCTGTTGAGGCGACGCGGGTCGCGTGTGACGAACTCGTCGCCATTATAGACATCAGAGGTCAGCAGTCCCGAATGGCGATCCAGAAAATACTTGCCCGGATGCATGATTGACAGCGATCCGCCGCAGGCAACCAGAAACACATGCGAAAAATCCCGCTGCGCAAGCGCATTCAAGGTTTCAGCAATATCGGTAGGAAGTTGTTTGGGCATTCTATTCCTCTTTTCAGCGTCTTGAAGAGTCCGGCTGTGCCGATCGGCAGCCGTTCCGGTCCAGTGCAACATTTCCCGGTACCAACCCCGCGATACGTTGACAGTTCTACTTTAGTGTGCGAACGTTCTCACATCTTGTCAATTGGGAAAATAAGAATGATCAAAATCGCGGCGATGGGCGATAATGTCGTCGATTGTTACATTTCGCGTCGGGAAATGTTTCCGGGCGGTAATTGTGTCAATGTCGCTATCCATATGAGCCGTTTTGGGGCCGAGGCGGCCTATATCGGCGTGGTTGCCGCAGATGCGGCCGGAAGGGGCATTCAGGCCGCACTGCGCGACGAGGACGTCGATACTTCGCATCTGCGCATGGAGGCCACAGGCAAGACGGCCTATTGCATCATTGGTCATCGCGGTAACAATGATCGCTATTTCATCCGCTTTGATCTCGGAGTGTCGATGTTTGAGCCGAGCGCCGCCGATATTCAGTTTGCGCGCCGGTTCGATGCCGTCCATATCGGTCAGTCGAGCGGCCTTGACGGCTGGCTGGATGCCATTGCGCCGCAACGTCTGTCCTATGATTTCTCCACCCGTCGCGACGTGGAACACTATCGACGCATCGGCCCGAAATGCTTTCTGGCCGCTGTTTCGGGCGGTGAGCTTTCGCCGGACGAGGTTACGGCGACTATTGCCTGTCTGCGCGAGAGCGGCGCGGATTGGGTGCTGGTCACCCGCGGCACCAAGGGCGCAGTTCTTGCCGGTGCGCAAGGGGTTTTTCATGCCGAAGCAACGCCGATTGTGGCGGTTGACACGTTAGGCGCTGGTGACAGTTTCATCGCCCGCACCCTTTATGGCCTGGTGAAAGGCGAGGTGCCCGCAACATTGCTACAGGCGGCGTCACGCGTTGCTGCGGCGACATGTGGCCAATATGGTGGTACAGGTCATGCCGCGCCGATTGATCTCGGCGAGCCTATAGCCGAGTTGCAGGATTGAGCTCGCTGCGCATGTCTTTTTGAGGTTAAGACCGGCCAGATCCACCGGGATGGCGGGCGAGCGAACAACGGGGCTGCCATTCGGCATGCAGCACGATATCCTGCTGCGCCCGATCGGCGCTATCGAGCCGCTCCAGGACCAGACGGGCCGCGGCTTCGCCAACCTCGAGCAGCGGCTGCCGGATTGCCGTCAGTTTAGGGGTAAAGAACGACATCCAGTCCAGATCGTCGAAGCAGACCACGGACAGTTGCTGCGGAATGGAAATATCGAGTTCGCTGATTGCCAGCATGGCGCCGGCTGACATCAATCCATCGGTGGTAAACAGCGCTGAAGGCGGGGTTTCCCGGGTCAGCAACGCGATGGCGTGCTGGCGGGCAATATCGATCGAATAGCTGCCCACCTGGGCAACGAGGCTCGGATCAAAGGCGATCCCGGCTTCCTCATGAGCTTCGATATAGCCGAGCAGACGTTGCCAGCTCGGATAAAGCGATGAAATATCGATTTTCTTGTGCTGGCGGTCGTGAAGAAATGCGTTGAGATTCTTGTAGCGGCCATGCTCGAGTTCCGCTAGTACGCCAATCCGACTATGGCCGTCGAGAATCATTTGGGTCACTGCGGCGTGGGCGGCCTGGCGGCCATTGACGGTCACCGAATCCGCCTTCAATCCCTTCACGCGGCGATCGATCTGAACCACCGGACAGCCGCTGGCAACGACATCGTGCAAGTGCTGCGCCTTGAGAATATCACAGGGCGCAATGATGATGCCGTCGGCCTGCTTTTCGCGCAGAAGATCCACTGCCTCCAGCTCACGATCGATCGATTCATCGCTGTTGGTGACGATCAAGCCAAAGCCGCGCGCACGAACCACATCGGAAATACCGCGCAGAATACTGGCGTAAAACGGGCTTTGCATGTCGCCCGCGACAACGCCTATGGTCTTGCTGCGCCCGGTGATAAGACTGCGTGCCAGCAGATTGGGGCGATAGCCCAGCATATCAGCGGATTTCTTCACCTTGTCGCGGATTTCTTCGCTGGTATAGCCATAGCCGCCCAATACACGTCCGGCGGTCGCGGTGCTGACGCCGGCCAGGCGCGCCACATCGGCAATGGTCGTCTTGTCGGCGCGTCGTTCACTCATGTCTGCGCGTTCCTTCCAAGCAGTTTCACGCTGCTCAATACCCGTACCGTTTCATAGGCGATGATGGGCCTGATCTCAACTTTCAACTTGACGGATGCGATTAATCAATGGCTATATTGTGAGAACGTTCGCATATCATTATCAGCAACGCAAGTAGAAGACGAGCCCCGAACGGGGATAAAATTCCAATCAAAGGGGAGATAAATGACCAATCGTCGCAAAACCGCATCCCGGCGCATGATGGTAGCGCTGGCGGCGCTGGCCACGGCCGCCAGCATCACCTCGGTGCATGCCGCACCGATCAAGGCACTACAGGACGCTGTGCCGGAGAATTACAGGAAGGGCGTCAAGATTGCTGCCTTCAATGACTGGCCACCGGACGAGTTTGTCGAAGACGGCGTCCTGAAAGGCTGGAGCATCGACATGGCCAAAGCCATGTCGGAACGCATTGGCGTGACATTCGAATTTACCGCAACCAGTTTCGACGCCATCATTCCGGGCCTGGCCAGCAAGCGTTTTGACGCCGGATTTTCTTCCTTCGGTGTGACGCCGGAACGGCTTGATTCGCTTGATTTCATTCCTCAGCGCAAGGAAGGCACCGCCTATGCCTTCTTGAAAGGCAAGGACTTTTCCATCAAGTCGGAAAAAGATCTGTGCGGCCATAGCGTTGCAGTGATGACAGGTGCCTGGGACTACCAATATCTGAAGGAAAAGAGCGCGGAATTGTGCGAATCCGCCGGTGAGAAGCCGATTAACCTGCAGCAATTCACCACCCAGAACGCCGCCGAACTGGCTGTGTCCTCGGGGCGTGTTGAGATGGTGGCGGCCGGATCGGCAAAAATGCACTATATGGCCAAGATTACGGGGCGCTTCAGCGTATCTGAACTGGTCAGCAATCCGGTCTTCAACGGCATTGGCGTGCGCAAGGGTGATGCGCTTGGGCCAGTTTTCCGTGATGCCATCCAGTCCATGATCGATGACGGCTCCTACAAGGAAATCATGGCAAAGTGGGGCGTTGATGGCGCCGGCACCCTGGAAAAGGCGGTTCTGGTTACTAAGGACGATCCGGAGCCAAAATAGTCAGGGCTGATTGAAGGAGAACGCCGTCAGCCGGCGGCGGTGCGAATACAGCCGCGGTCCATCACACAAGGGCCGGCCCGGAACACGGGCTGGCGGGTTTGGTGAGTTCGAATACGAATTTCGCTAAACACGATACGGTAGTCTGGAGTAAATCATGGCAAGAACAGCAAAGACGGTCGCGCACCGGCCGGATATACATAGTGTCAAACCGATACCCGTGCGCCATCCGTCTCGATGGATCACCGGCGCCGTGCTCATTCTGATCGCATTGAGTTTTGTCAATATGCTGGCGACCAATGAGAACCTGCAATGGAACATTGTTGTGCGCTACATGTTTCATCCCGACATTCTCGCTGGCTTGGCGCGCACGCTGTTCCTGACTTTTGCCGCAATGATCTTCGGTTTTGCAATCGGCATCATACTGGCCGTGATGCGCCTTTCGGCCAATCCGGTGCTGCAATGGGCAAGCTGGCTGTGGATATGGTTCTTTCGCGGCGTTCCACCCCTGGTTCAGCTGATTTTCTGGTACAATCTGGCGCTTCTGGTTCCCAATCTGACCATTGGCATTCCGTTCGGGCCGACCTTGTGGTCCTGGGACATGAACACGCTGATCACGCCGATGAGTGCAGCATTGCTTGGCCTGTCCTTTACAGAAAGCGCCTATGCCGCCGAAACCATCCGCGCTGGCATCCAGGCGATCAATCCGGGCCAGACCGAGGCCGCCGCGACACTTGGCATGACGCGGTTTCAGATCATGAAGCGCATCGTGCTGCCGCAGGCAATCCGTATTATCATTCCGCCGATCGGCAATGACACCATTTCAATGCTGAAATTCACGTCGCTGGTCAGCGTGCTTGCCTTGCCCGATCTGCTCTATTCGGCGCAAATGATTTATTCGCGCACATATCAGACCATTCCGCTGCTGATCGTGGCTACGATCTGGTATCTCATTCTGTCAACCGCCCTGACGATCATCGAACACCATATCGAGAACCACCTGAAATCCCGGCAGATCACCCGTTCCGCGTCATTCCTGTCCAGACTGCTGCCCTTCAAATTTGCGCTTGGATATCAAAAATGAATGAAACGCCCGCGAGCTTGCCACTGCTGCAGGTGGAAAGACTGACCAAATCTTTTGGCAATCACCGGGTGCTCGACGGCATCGACATGACGGTGGAAAAGGGGGACGTGACCTGCATTGTCGGCCCATCCGGCTCCGGCAAAAGCACATTGCTGCGCTGCCTGAACTATCTCGAAGTGCCGGATTCCGGTGCCGTGTTGCTGGAAGGCGAGCCGATCGGCATGCGTTGGCAGGGTGAGCGGCTTTATACGATGTCCTTCAACGAACTGGCACGCCAGCGCCAGAAAATGGGCATGGTGTTCCAGGGCTTCCATCTCTTCCGCCATAAGACCGTGGTGGAAAACATCATCGAGGCGCCTATGATCGTACGCAAGATAGGTCGCCAGTCGGCCACCGCCGCAGCGATGAAGCTGCTGGAAAAAGTCGGCCTTACCGAGCGCGCGAATTATTATCCCGACCAGCTCTCCGGTGGGCAGCAGCAACGCGTGGCGATTGCCCGTTCATTGGCGATGCAGCCTCGGCTGATGCTTTTTGATGAACCCACATCAGCTCTTGATCCGGAACTGGTCGGTGAGGTTCTGGCGGTGATGCGCCAGTTGGCCGAAGATGGCGTGACCATGATTGTCGTCACGCATGAAATGAACTTCGCTCGCGAAGTCGCCGACCATCTGATTTTCATGGATGGTGGCGTGATTGTTGAATCCGGCCCGCCTAAAAAGGTTATGGGTAATCCACAACATCCGCGTACTAAAAGTTTTTTGAAGCGCGTGGCGTGACAGGAACGAATGATGATAATTCTCAATGCACAGCAAACCGAAGCCGCGCTCGATTATCCGGGATTGATCGAAGCCTTGCGTCAAGCGCATGAGAGCGGCAAACGACCGCAAAGCGACACTACCGTGCTTCAGGATCGGAAAAGCGCAGACAACCAGTTTGTGTCCCTGGTAGCTTGGCTCGAAGGGGAGGCGGTTGCCGTCAAGCTGGTCGGTGTTTTCCCTGCGAATGTCAAACTTCCTGTGGCCCAATCTTCGATCCAGGGCACGGTAATGCTGTTCAGCGGCCTGACCGGCGAAGCACTCATGGTCTGTGATGGCGCCATTGAAACCTTCAAGAAGACGGCGGCAGATTCGGCACTTGGCGCCAGCCTGCTGGCGCGCAAGGACGCCCGTACCTTGCTGGTGGTTGGTGCCGGGGGGCTAGCGCCCCATGTGGTGCAGGCTCATTGCGCCAGCCGACCGTCGATCGATCAAGTCTTAATCTGGAACCGCAACTTCGACAGGGCCGAAAAACTTGCCAGCCGAATTGACATTGCTGGCGTCAACATCGTTGCCGTGGAGGATCTCGATAACACAGTCTCGACGGCGGACGTGATATCGTGTGTCACCATGTCGACCAGTCCGCTGGTTAAGGGAAAGCTCCTCAAAGAGGGCGCTCATGTTGATCTGATCGGTGCCTATATGCCAGACATGCGTGAAGCCGATGATGACGTGTTCCGTCGTGCCGGACGGGTATTTGTCGATACGCGCCATTGCTGTGATGGTTCGGGTGAACTCGGAATTCCGCTCGCTACAGGACTTATCAACCATGAGCAAATCGAAGCTGATCTGATTGAGCTATGTCAGGGAAAACATCCAGGCCGCAGCGACGACCGCCAGATCACCGTCTACAAAAATGTTGGCGGCGGGCATCTCGATCTGTTTACCGCGCAATACCTGTACAGCACTCTTTAAGAGGGATGCCACGTTCAACAAGCACGGTATTGAACACCGGATGGCTGTGAAGACCCGTTGTTGACTGGCAATCAGCACCTGACCCAATGGCTGGCATTCTCGCAAATTGTATTATGCCGGGCTTCGTGCAAACCGAAATCTCAATGAAATGAGCGAGAACGCGATTGCGCTTTCGGCTCCGAAGATTCCATTGAAACGTCTTGGCACAAATGGCGATATTGCAGCCCGGATCCTGTGGATAGCATTGAAGGAACGCAACTTCGTCACCGGCGCTGCATTTGATGCCTACGGCGGACGATCCAGCTAGTATTGCAATTCAGGAGCATTCCACAAATGGCACCTGCGCTATTCATAAACGGCATTTCGGATGTCTGTTGGAAACGCTCCGGCCATGCCCTCGAACGCGGTGTTGGTCAGAGCGACCACTGACAAACCATTCTTACGATCAACGAACCAGTAGTGTCCGTAGGCGCCTCCCCATTGCAGCGTTCCGACTGCCTGAGGCGTTCCCGCCTGCTTCGCGTTATTTAGAACAGCCCAGCCATAACCGAATCCCCATCCCGGACCTTGAGTTTCCGCCTCTGATCCGACCTGATCCCTGATCATGGTCTCCACGGTCTCTGATTTCAATACAGGCGCACCTCCGGTGCGGATCGCTTCCAGAAAGTGCAAGACGTCAGAAGCTGTGCCCGCCATGCCTGCACCGCCCGACTGGTAGGAACGGGCGTTGAGGATTCGAGATGGCGCGAAAGTCGCCTCGCTTCCCATAAATGAAACAGCTATCCCATCCGTCATCGGTACAGGCTCGGGCTTGCCATCAGCGTACGCCTTAGTAAGTCGGAGGGTATCACGCACCGAGAAATCGGTATCGTAGATTCCCAGGGGCGCTGTGATCTTGTCACGGACGATTTCGGAGAGACTTCGTTCCTCGATTTTTTCGAGAACACCACCGAGCACATCGATCCCCAGCGAATAACGCCAGCTTGTGCCAGGAATGAAATTCAAAGGAGCGGCCGACAGGCGGGCGAGGTTCTCCTCCAGTGGCAGCCCCGGTTGGTCCAGTCCATCCGAGATATTGAGCTTGTGATAAGAACCATCGACCGGTTCGAGGAAGCCATAACCCAGCCCGGATGTGTGGTTCAATAACTGGCGGATAGTGATTTCTGGCGTCGAGCCGTCCGGCATAGCGGGGCGGAAATAGGGCAGCCAACGCGTGACGGGAGCTTCGAGATCCAGTCGACCTTCTTCGACCAGCCGCATAGCGGCTGCGGTGACGATGGGTTTGGTGATGGAGGCTAGCCGGAAGATCGCATCTTCGCGCATTTCGCGGCCAGCCTCGCGGTCCGCATAACCGGCAGCCCGGTGATAGACGAGCCTGCCGTCTTTTGCGACGAGGACGACTGTGCCGACGATTCTTTTCTCAGATAATGCTCTGTCGATCACTGGATTGAGCCGTGCCTCAAGCGCCGGATCGGTGGTGGGTTCGGCCAGCGCTGTGGTGGCGGCCGCAATTACTGCGGCAATTACGGGCGTGGACATGTCAGTGAATCCTCTTATATACGGAGTGACCATTCCTGAATAGCTCAACCCGGACGATATTTCTAGAGTGATCGTTGTGAAAAAAGAAAAACAAGTACCGCGACCGCGCGGCCGCCCGCGAGCCTTCGATCGTGACGAGGCGCTGGCCACGGCTGCACAGACCTTCTGGCGACTGGGTTATGAAGGCGCCTCGATCGCCGATCTGACGGCAGCGATGGGCGTCACACCTCAAAGCCTCTATGCTGCGTTTAGGTCCAAGGCCGACCTTTATCGTGAGGCTTTGGAATGGTATCAGGCCAATATTGGCGCTTCAACGGCTGAGGCGCTTCAAGAGGGCAACGTTGTGGTTGCGCTGTCCCGTGTCCTTCGGGAGTCGGCCCGGGAATTTACCGGGAAGGGGAGGCCGCATGGGTGTATGGTTTCGACGGCCGTTCTGACCTGCGCAGCGGAAAACGAGCCCATCGCTCGTCATGTCGCTGGTTTACGTACTGCAACGCTCAACCTTATCCTGGAACGTATCAAATGCGGCATCGACGAGGGGCAGCTAAGGCGCGAAACCAATGCCGAATCTCTCGCACGCTTCGTCGGCGCCATGATCCAGGGCATGTCCGTGCAGGCCCAAGATGGTGCGTCCGGTGCAGAACTGTTGGCCCTTGCCGATCACGCAATTGCGGAGATCGACCGGTATCGAGCCTGAAATGCATGCAGCGTTCCTCAGCGGCACACTGACGCTGGACCTGTTGGCTCCAAGTATCTCTGGATACGGTTTCGATCACCGGAGCCAAGGCGGGCGCCATCTGCGCAGGGCGGGCTGAGGCATAAAAAATCGAGGGACTATTGGCTATGATTTCCTACGGTGATCCTCATCACGTAGTTATTGAGCGAGCTTAAGCCAAAGGCATTGCGGCGTGTCCGACAGAAACGGTTCACCAATCATCGGTCCATATGGGGAAATTCTGTTGCCGAGAGCGATCAGCATACGAACTGCTGCAATAAAGGTTCACGGATGGGGCATCGCCGCTAGACCGCGTCGACCAGGACATGCTCCCGGCTCCTCGCCCTCGACAGAGAGCGGTCGAGCAACGTTTTCACCTCGCGGCGGTAAGGATCGATACCTTCCGCGTCCCTGTCGCGCCGAACCGGCAGGTCGATGCTGACCTCACCAAGTATCCGTCCGGGCCAGGGTTGCATGACTACAACACGATGCGCTAACAAAATGGCCTCATCGATATCGTGGGTGACCAGAATAACCGTCGGGCGGCTTTCCTGCCAGATGTCGAGAAGATGGCTCTGCAAAGCGGCCCGTGTCAGTGCGTCGAGCGCCGAAAACGGCTCATCGAGCAGTAGAACATCCGGTCGTGTAACCAATGCCCGGGCGATTGCCACACGCTGCGCCTGTCCGCCGGACAACTCCTTCGGCAACCGTTTTTCATATCCTTCGAGATGAACCTGTTCCAGGGCCAGATGCATGCGTCGGTCCTGTTCACCTGACGGCAGATGCGTAAGACCGAAACGGACGTTATCCCTCACCGTCAGCCACGGCAAAAGCCGTGGTTCCTGAAAAATCAGATTGATCCGCGGATGCGGCGTTACGACCGTATCATCGTTGATGGTTACCGTTCCGCGGCTTGGAGGCTCAAGTCCACTGGTCAGCCGCAACAACGTACTCTTGCCGCAGCCCGATCCCCCAATCACGGCAACGATTTCACCGGCCGGCACATTCAGCGTAAAGTCAGCAAGCGCCTGCACGCCATTGCTGTAGGTCTTGGTCAAACCGGTTAAAGATAGCATCACGAACCTTCGCGCTTGAAATTATCCTGCCAGGCGAGAAATGGCGAGGCCAGGAGTACGAGCAGACCGTCGGACAGTTTGCCAATGATGGCAAAGATGATGATTGCCGCAACGATCTGGTCGGGCTTGCCCAGTTGCTGACCGTCGACCAGAAGATAACCCAACCCTTCGGATGCCCCCATAAATTCCGCCGCAACCACGAACATCCAGCCCAATCCCAGGCCGGATCGAAGCGAGACAATGAAAGAGGGTAAAACAGCTGGAAAAAGGATGCGGCGCACCAGATCGAAACCGGACAGCCGGAAAATCCGGCCGACCTCGACGATTTTGCGATCAACGGAAAGGAGTGCGGTCGATACGCCCAGATAGACTGGGAAGAACACCCCGGTTGCGATCAGTACAATCTTGGAAGTTTCGAAAATACCGAACCATAGGATGAACAGCGGAACCCATGCAATCGACGGAATGGCCCGGAGCGCCTGCAGAGTCGGATCGATAATGCCTCTGGCTGTGCTGAAAAAGCCGGTAATGCTGCCAAGCAGAGCGCCCGCCAGCGCGCCCGCCAGAAAGCCGAACAAAACCCGCAGCGAGGTGGAGCCGATATGCTGGTAGAGATCACCTGCCTCAGCAAGTTGCCACAGCGTTGCGATGATCCGCGATGGAGGCGGAACCAGCCTACCCGTGGCAAGGCCCGTCGAGACAGCGAGTTCCCAGAGCAGGAAACCGCCAATCGGCAAAAGGAGGGCAAGAATAAGGCGCACAAAAAACGGCGACCATGTCTTGGTGGTCTGGTCTCTGTCCAGCTCATTTTGTCGTTCAGCCAGAATGTCGGTTCTCGTCACATCGAAACCTTTATTGCACGAGCGCCTCGCCGAAGCTTGGATCGATGAGTTTGTCGGCTTCGGCAGCGATGTCTGCGCCGGCCGGCAAAACACCCGCCCGTTGCAGGGCAAATCCCGCTTTTAGGATCGTATCGCGCTGTTCGGCGCCGATACGCGATGATTTGAGATCGGTGCGTTCTAGCTGCTTGGTGATCACCGGGTCTGGAAGCTTGGCGGCCTCGATCAGCGCCGATTTAAGTGCTGCGGGATCGGCGAGCGCATGTTTGCGCGCCTGCTCGTAAACGCTCAGCACGCGTTTGACGATCTCGGGATGTTCGGCGGCGAAGGTTTCGGTGGTGTTTAACACACCCCAGGTGTTGTTCTCGGGTTTCCGATAGAACAGCTTTGCACCGTCCTCCACCTCGGCGGCGGCCATCAACGGATCGAGACCGGCCCAAGCATCGACATGACCGCGCGTTAGCGCCAGCCGCCCGTCGGCGTGCTGCAACAGCACGAACTTGACGTCGCCATCCTTCAGGCCGGCATCCGCTAGTGCGCGCACCAGAAAGATATGTGGATCGGTGCCGCGGGTGACGGCAACCGACTTGCCCTTGAGATCTGCGACGCTCGCGATCTTGGAATCCCTGGCCGTTACGAGAGCTGTCCATTCAGGCCTGGAATAAACGTAGATAGACTTGATCGGGTTGCCGTTGACACGCGCAATCAATGCTGCTGCACCGGCTGTCGACCCGAAGTCGATTGATCCAGCATTCAAAAACTCCAGCGCCTTGTTTGAGCCGGCCGACTGCACCCATCGGATGGCAATTCCATCCTTTTCGAACTCCTTCTCCAGAAGCCCCTCCTTCTTGAGCAGCAGGCCTACCGGGTTGTAGGTCGCCCAGTCGATGCGGATTTCGGATGGATCGGCAGCTTCGGCCGCTGCCACCAGGCCCAGACAGATGACCGCGGCTGCCGCCACCAGCTTTGCTAAGATCAAACGCATGACTTTACCCCTCTCCAGAGTGCCAACCAACAAATATCAAAGCGTAGGCCGCAGAGAGGCTGCCGATAAGGAAAGATGTTCTATAGTCGGTTTGACCGATGGAATTTATAGGTTTGAGAAGTATCTCCACTTGATTCAAACGTCCGGAACGAGAGTTCGGAATGACTTTTTGTGATATCCGTCGTCGAGGGGTTAGCAGCTCGCCTGGAGGTATTATGGTATGATGAAACGGCAGCAAACCACCCGGGCCAATTACGTGCCGAATTGGCCCGCAGCGGGACATCTATCGGCCCCTACGATCAATTGATTGCTGGCCACGCTCGTTCATGCAGCCTGATTGTGGTCACGAATAATCGCAGGCAATTTGATCGTGTCCCGGTTTACGGGTCGAAGACTGGACTGATTAATTTCTATCGGCATCCCCGCACTCATTGGTAAACTATTGCGCTCTTTGGCTACATCGCTGACGGGTCAGTTCACGTCGACCCTGCGATGCGTGCGTTCCGTCTCAGTCCATGGCCAGATCGCCAATGTCTTCCTTCTTTACCGCAAAAATCTCTCCGCCGCAGTTCATCGAGAGCTTTGCTCCCAAGCTAGCGCAGCACGGCCAGATCTCGCCATGTCGATCAGTGCATGAAAGGCGGTCTGCGGAGAAAATGCACCCGCTCCCAGATTAAGGCGACGCCTATTCGATAGCGCCGAATATGACCATTTTCGGCCGCCGAGAAACCCTCCTGAGCGGAGAGTTTTTCCAGCTGCCAGGGCGATGCCCCAACGTCTTTTGTTTGAGACAACCGCCTATCCTGTTCTGTCATTATGAAAACGAATAGCCAAGCCCATAACCAAACGCACAAAAATATTCCGGCATATAGTCTATAAAAACTATAAACAATCTACATTTTAAGGCGGCGACACCCTAAGGTTCTGGGTAACCTAAACATGCCGGTATCTTCATGAGCAAAACCATCCGTTTCAATGCCTTCGAAATGAATTGTGTCGGACATCAATCGCCGGGCCTCTGGCGTCATCCGCGCGATCGGTCGTGGCAATACAAGGACCTGGAATACTGGACGGATCTCGCCAGGATCCTGGAGGCAGGCTATTTCGATTCCATCTTCATTGCGGACGTGATCGGTTATTATGACGTCTACAAAGGCAATCTCGAAAATGCGCTGCTCCAGGGCGTTCAAATCCCGGTTGCCGATCCGCTTCAGCTTGCAAACCCGATCGCGCAGGCGACGCAGCATCTTGGTATCGGCATAACGGCCTCCACGAGCTTCGAGCATCCCTACACGTTCGCGCGGCGGCTCTCGACGGCCGACCACCATACGAAGGGCCGCGTCGGCTGGAATATCGTGACGTCCTATTTGGAAAGCGGCGCGAAAAATGTCGGGCAGGGCGGGCTGCGCTCCCACGACAACCGATATGATGTGGCGACAGAATATCTGGAGGTTCTCTACAAGCTATTCGAAGGTAGCTGGGAGGAGGGCGCGGTTCTTCGCGACAAGGAGCGCGGCATCTTCGCCGACCCTGCCAAGATTCACGAGATCGGCCACAAGGGCAAATATTTCGACGTCCCAGGCTATCATCTATGCGAGCCGTCGCCGCAGCGCACCCCCGTTCTTTTCCAGGCCGGAGCTTCGTCTGCAGGCAAGGACGTCGCCGCCACACATGCGGAATGCGTATTCATCTCGACGCCGCTCAAGGATGCAACGCGAGCCTATGTCGCCGACATCCGCCAACGGGCGGCAGCGCAGGGGCGCGATCCCAAAAAGGTACTCGTTTATGCCATGGCGACGATCATCGTTGATGAGACCGACGAGAAGGCGCGGGCGAAATATCAGGAATATGCCAAATATGCGTCCTATGATGGTGCACTCGTTCTGATGTCCGGCTGGACCGGCATCGATTTCGGTCACTACAAGCCAGCCGATACAGTCCAGAATGTGAAGACCAACGCCATTACGTCGGCCGTCGAACGTCTCTCCGATGGCCGCAAGGTCTGGACGATCGAGGAACTGGCGCAATGGGGTGGCATTGGCGGCATGGGGCCGCTTTTCGTCGGGTCGCCGTCGACAATCGCCGACATCCTGCAGGAATGGGTCGAAGACACCGACATCGACGGCTTCAACCTCGCTTACGCACTTGCGCACGAAACCTTCGCGGATGTGATCGGCTATGTGGTGCCGGAACTGCAAAAGCGCGGCGTCTATGCCACCGGCTATCGCGAGGGGACACTGCGAGAAAAGCTTTTCGGCGAAGGTCCGTACCTTCCTGCAACGCATCCGGCAGACCGGTTTCGTGACATCGAGAAGGTGAAGCGGGAAGAGGCGGCCAAAGCGGACGAAAAGGCCGCCTGACAGCCGCTTTCGCTAGCCGACGTAGGGCTGCGGACGACGATACCAACATGAGACATCAACGGACGCCAAGACCTTCGGTTCTGGTGAAGGGCGGGGCTTGCCTGCAGCAAACATGGAGTGACAAGCCGATGGGCACATCCGCAACACCGGCACTTGAGATCAGGAACGTATCGCTGTCTTTCAAGGGCGTAAAGGCAATCTCCGACCTTTCTTTCCGTGTGGAAAAACAGGAGATCTGCGCACTGATCGGACCCAATGGGGCCGGCAAGAGTTCGCTGCTTAACATCATCAACGGCGTCTATGTCCCCGATAGTGGTGAGATTGTCTTCGAAGGCGAGCGTTTCCAGCGCATGCAGCCGATCGATGCGGCGCGGCGCGGCATCGGTCGCGGCTTTCAGAACAATGCGCTGTTTTCCGGTATGAGCGTCATCGACAACGTCATCGCCGGGCTTTCGCGCCATTCTCGGGTGACGCTGGTCGAGGAAATGTTTCGCTTGCCGAGGGCGCTGAGCCAGGAGCGTGATTTCCGCGAGCGTGCGCGCGCCGTGCTGCATCTCTTCGATCTCGAAAAACACGCAAATACGCCTGTTGGCACTCTGCCTTATGGCGTGCAGAAGAAGGTGGAGATGGCCCGTGCCATCGTCGGCGAGCCGAAACTGCTGCTTCTGGACGAGCCGCTAGCCGGCATGAATGCCGACGAAAAACAGGAAATCGCTGCGATCATTCAAAGGCTGAACGCCGAACTCAAGCTGACGATCGTGCTGATCGAGCACGATGTCGGCATCGTCCTGAAACTCGCCCACCATGTCGTGGTCCTCGACTATGGCCGCAAGCTGGCCGACGGCCAGCCCGAGGCGATCCGCGACAATCCGGATGTCATTGCCGCCTATATCGGTTCCGAGCATTTTGAGGTGGCGGCATGAGCATGTTCTTGGAAACGTTGATCGGCGGCCTTCTGGCCGGCACAATGTATTCCCTCGTCGCGATCGGCTTCGTGCTGATCTACAAGGCCTCGGGCGTATTCAATTACGCACAGGGCTCTCTTCTCCTCTTCGCGGCGCTGACCTTCGTCACCCTGACCGAAAATGGCGTGCCGGCGTATGGCGCGATCGCGATCACCATCGCGCTTTTGATTGCCACGGCCATCGCCATTGAAAAACTTCTCCTGCGTCCGCTGACCAACCGCAGCCCGATGACGCTTTTCATGGCGACGCTCGGCTTGTCCTATGTCGTTGAGGGCGTGGCGCAGGGCACCATGGGATCGCAGGTCAGGGCTCTGAACTTCGGCATCGAGGACCTGCCGATTTTTCTCGGTGATATTCTGATTAGCCAGTTCGATCTCGTGGCCGCCGGTGTCGCACTGGCGCTGGTCGTCGTCCTGTCACTGCTGTTCAACAAGACACGAATCGGTATCCAGTTGCGGGGTGTGGCGGACGATACGCGGGCGGCGCTATCGCTCGGAATCGACATTAACCGCATCTGGCAGATTGTGTGGGCTGTCGCCGGTCTTGTCGGTCTTGTTGCCGGCCTGCTCTGGGGCGCGCGACAGGGTGTCCAGTTCTCGCTGTCGCTGGTCGTGCTGAAGGCTCTGCCCGTTCTCATCATCGGTGGCTTCACTTCTATTCCCGGTGCCATCGTCGGCGGGCTGATCGTGGGTGCAGGTGAAAGCCTGGCCGAAACCTATATCGGCCCCTTCCTCGGCGGCGGCATCACACCTTGGTTCGCCTATGCGCTGGCGCTCGTCTTCCTCTTCATCCGTCCAGCCGGCCTCTTCGGCGAACGCTCCATCGAAAGGGTTTGAATCATGGCTGAGCTCGATCTGCGCGCCACAGCCGAACCCGCGGACCTGGTTGGCCTTAAGGCCGTCGGTCTGGCCGCTGCCGCTGCTCTGGCGCTGGCGGCACCCTTTCTCGCCTCCGAATACTGGATCAATGCGATCATAGTGCCGTTCCTGATCCTGTCACTCGCCGGCCTCGGTCTCAATCTCGTGACGGGTTATGCGGGACAGCTTTCCCTTGGCGCAGGTGCCTTCATGATGGTGGGCGCCTATGCGACCTTCGCGCTGCAACTGCGTGTGCCGGAACTCCCGCTGCCACTCGCGCTGATCTTCGCTGGCCTGATTGCCGGGGCGGTTGGCCTTATCTTCGGCCTACCGTCCACCCGCATCAAGGGCTTCTATCTGATCGTCAGCACGTTGGCCGCCCAGTTCTTCTTCGAATGGCTGTTTCTGAAATTCCCGTGGTTCTACAACGGTAATTCCTCGGCCACGATCGCCCTGTCGCGCGGTCTCTCCTTTTTCGGCCTTAATGCCAACGGCCCGCATGGCCGCTATTACCTGACGCTCGGAATCGTCGCGCTTTTGACCCTTCTGTCGTTCAACCTCATTCGAGGCCAGACCGGTCGCAACTGGATGGCGATCCGCGATATGGACACGGCGGCGGCGGTAATCGGCGTGCCTGTCCTGCGCGCCAAGCTGCAGGCCTTCGCCGTGTCGAGCTTCATTCTTGGTATTGCCGGCGCATTGTGGGCCTTCGCTTATCTCGGATCAGCCAGTGTGCAGAGTTTTGGCCTGCACCGGTCCTATCAGATCCTCTTCATCATCATTATTGGCGGGCTCGGCACGATCCGCGGCGCCTTTCTGGGTGCTGCATTCGTCAGCCTTCTGCCGCTCGCCCTCGACTGGCTGTTCCAATATCTCTTCAGCGGTCAGGTCGATGCCGGCCTGCTTCAGAATATCCAGAAGGCCATTTTCGGCATCCTCATCATCTGGTTCCTCATCCGCGAACCGGAGGGACTTTCGCGCCTCCTCGCCATCCGACGGACGGCCAGCCGCCGCCTGTTCCCCTCATGAACCTTTTCCTCTCTTTCTCAAAACCTGGAGCCCAAGCCATGAAACGATTGATTGTTGCCGTGCTGCTCGCCGGCACCGTTTTCTCCCACGCGGCATCTGCCTTTGCCGCCGACGTCAGCCAGTATATTCCGCTTCCAACCTACCGCGTCGGTGCCTATGCATCATCCGGAGAACTCTGGTGGGCGGGTGAGCGCGACTATTTCCGCTACATCAATGAGGTCGAAGGCGGCGTCGAGGGCGTCAAGCTCGACTACGAGGAATTCGAGACGGAGTGGAGCCCGGACCGTACGGTCGAGGTCTATGAGCGCGTCAAGGCTGGCAAGAATGGCTCGCCGCTCGCCTTCTTCTTTACCCATGGCACGCCGGCGACCTACGCGCTCCTGGAAAAGGCTGCCGCTGACAAGATTCCGCTGATCGATCCAGCAGGCGGTAAGACCGAGACGGTCGACGGTACTGTCTTCCCTTACGCCTTCCCGCTGCTTTTCAGCTATTACAGCCAAGCATCGACGGGCATCAACTACATCGCCTCCAAGGTCGGCGGGTTCGACAAGCTTAAGGGCCTGAAGATTGCGACCGTCTATCACGACAGCGCCTATGGCCGCGCCAGCCAACCAGCCGTGGAGGTGCTGGCGAAGAAATACGGTTTCGAAAACATCCAGATCCCGGTTGCCGATCCCGGCAACGAGCAGTCGCCGCAATGGCGCCAGATCCGCGAGCAGAAGCCGGACTGGGTCTTCCTGCGCACCTGGGGCGTCTCGACGGTCGTGGCGCTGAAGACGGCGCAACGCTTTGGCTTCCCGGCCGACCATATCATCGGCGATGTGTGGGCGGGTTCTGAATCCGATGCCATTCCGGCGGGCGCGGCTGCGGTTGGCTACTCGGCGCTCGCTCCTTATCCGGGCGGCACGGATTTCGGCATCCACCAGAAACTGAAGGCTGAGATTCTCGACAAGGGCAAGTCCGATCTGCGCGACCCGAAGCTCTTCGGCGCGGTCAACTACAATATCGGCCTCGTCAATGCCGCGCTTGCCGTCGAGGCGCTGCGCACCGGTTACAAGCATTTTGGCGCACGGCCGTTGAACGGTGAAGAAGGGCGGTGGGCTTTCGAGCACCTGACCATCGACGACAAGCGGCTCGAGGAAATTGGTTTCAAGGGCCTGCTACAGCCTATCGCGATTACCCCGACGGACCATGAAGGTGGTGGTGCCGCCCGCATTCAGAGCTGGGACGGCAAGAAGTGGGTGCTCCAGACCGACTGGATCAAGGCGGACCATGAACTGCTCAATCCGCTGATCAAGGAAGGTGCCGCAGCCTATGCCAAGGAACACGGCATCACCCCGCGCACGCCCGAAACCGAAACGAACTGATCGACGAACCGGAGGCTCATCATGTTGAAAAAGATTTCGCGGACCCTGATCGGCGCCGCCTCGCTGGTGTTTCTCGCCGGAGCCGCCCATGCCGTCGATACGACGCCTGGCCCGGACAGCAACAAGCAGTTTTTCCCGATCGCCAGCTACCGCGTCGGCCCCTATGCAGCGTCGGGCACATCCATTTGGGCGGGCATCATCGACTATTATCGTTATATCAACGAGGTCGAGGGCGGTATCAATGGCGTTCCGATAATCTGGCAGGAATGCGAAACGGAATGGACTGCGGAAAAAGGCATCGAATGCTACGAGCGCTTCAAGCGCGGCCTCAACGGCGCGCCGGTTGCGTCCTATTTCCCCAATGGTGCACCTGCGGCCTATGCGCTGTCGGATCGCGCCGCAGAGGACAAGCTGCCGCTTGTGACGATGGCCTATGGCCGCACCGAAGCCACCGACGGCCGCGTCTTCCCTTACATCTTTCCGGTCATGGTAACCTTCTACAGCGAAGCCTCTGCACTGGTGAACTATATCGCCGAGCGGGAAGGGGGCTTCGACAAGCTGAAGGGCAAAAAGATCGCCACAGTCTACCATGACAGCGCCTATGGCCGCGAAACACTCGATCCGCTGGCGCTGTTTGCCGCAAAATACGGTTTCGAGAACATTCAGATACCGGTTCCCGATCCTGGCAGCGAACAGTCAGCGCAGTGGCGTCAGGTTCGCGAGCGGAAACCGGATTGGGTTTTCCTGCGCACCTGGGGTGTCTCGACGCCGGTTGCGGTCAAGAGCGCGCAACGCTTCGGCTTCCCTGCGGATCGGATCATCGGTGACGTCTGGGCTTCATCCGAAGAGGATGTCATCCCGGCTGGCGATGCCGCCAAGGGCTATCTCGCACTGACGCCCTATCCCGCCGGCACTGAGTTTGAGATCCACAAGCGGCTGAAACAGCACATCGTCGACGCCGGAAAATCAGACCTTCGCGACCCGAAGGCCTTTGGCAGCGTCTATTACAATTCCGGTCTGGTGAACGCGCTCATCTCCGTCGAGGTCGTGCGTCAGGCGCAGGCCAAGTTCGGCAACCGGCCGATCACCGGCGAGGAGGGGCAGTGGGCTCTCGAACACCTCAAGCTGGATAATGCCGCGCTGGAGAAGGCCGGCTTCCTCGGTCTCGTGCAAAACCTGCAATTGACCCCGGCCGACCATGAGGGCGGCGGCGCGGTGCGCGTCCAGCAATGGGATGGCGGCCGCTGGAACCTCGTCAGCGACTGGGTGCAGGCCGACCGCAAGGCACTTCGGCCGCTGATCGACGCCAAGTCCGAGGCCTATGCCAAGGAGCACGGTATCACGCCGCGAAACGTCGGCACCAACTGACGGAAAGATTCACCGGGGCGATGACGCATTGCCCCGGCTTTCAACGGAGATGAATCGATGACGACGCCGGCGCAAAAGACACAGGCTGACAGGGCCGACAATCCACAGCTCGACATATCGGGCATCGAGGTCGTCTATGGCGGTGTGATCCTTGCCGTTTCTGATGTCTCCCTTACGGTCGGGGCAGGGGAGATCGTTGCGCTTCTCGGGGCGAACGGTGCCGGCAAGAGCACGGTGCTCAAGGCGATATCCGGCCTTGCAGCTGCCGACCGTGCCAATGTTCGCCGTGGTCATATCCGTTTCGATGGGCAGGATATTCTCGGTCTGCCAGCAAACAAGCTCGCAAAACGGGGGATCGTACATGTTCTGGAAGGGCGACATGTCTTTCCACATCTGACTGTGGAGGAAAACCTGCTTGCTGGTGCCTTTCTCCATCGCCCCGGTTCTCGTGCGTTGCAGGAGCAGCTTGACGATATGTATCAATGGTTCCCGCGGCTCAAGGAGAAGCGGCGCACTCACGCGGGCCTGACGTCCGGTGGCGAGCAGCAGATGCTGGCGATCGGCAGGGCGCTTCTCACCCGTCCGCGCCTTGTTCTACTTGACGAACCGTCAATGGGTCTAGCGCCACGTATCGTGCACGAAATCTTCCAGATCATCCTGCGCCTTAACCGGGAACGCGGCACGGCTTTTCTGCTTGCGGAGCAGAATGCAGCACTTTCCCTGAAACATGCTTCGCGCGCTTACATTCTCGAAAGCGGACGTGTGGTGCTTGGCGGAACGGCCGCAGACCTCAAGCAGCGTGACGATCTCCATCGCCTCTATCTCGGAGATGCGGCCTGATCCGCTCTCTTCATTCAACAGGAACCACATAATCATGACGCAGATCGACCTTGGCTGGGGCGAAGGCCCTTCCGAACGTTACGAAACTCTCGCCGAACAATTCCGTCCGCTGTTTGCCGACATCGCTGCCGGTGCGTTGGAGCGGGAACTGAACCGCAAGCTGCCAGAAGCCGAGATCGCGCAGTTGAAGGCGGCCCGTTTTGGCGCCTTGCGCGTACCGGAGGCCGAGGGCGGATTTGGCGCGACCATACCCGAACTCGCCAACCTGCTGATCGAACTGTCGGCTGCGGACTCCAACATCACGCAGGCCTTGCGGGGTCATTTCGGTTTCGTCGAGGATATCGTCAACAAGGCGCAAGGTGCGGATCGCAGCCGCTGGACGGAGCGACTGGCCCGCGGCGAGATTGCCGGTAACGCCTGGACCGAGACCGGCAACGCGCAGCAGAGCGGATTTTCCACCAAGGTTTCGCAGGCTGAAGACAGGCACGTCATCGATGGCCAGAAATTCTACACGACCGGTTCTCTTTTTGCCGACTGGATCAATGTCGGCGTGACCGGCCTCGATGGTGTCGGCAGCGTGGTACAGGTCCGCCGCGATGCTCCGGGTGTCGAGGTCATCGATGACTGGGACGGGTTCGGACAGATCCTGACCGCCAGCGGGACGACCCGGTTCGTGGCGGCTGAGGTCGATCCGGCGGACATCGTCGCGGACGAGGATCAGTTCCGTTATGGTGCTGCCTTTTACCAGATCGTTCATCTTGCGACGCTGGCCGGCATAGGGCGAGCACTCGCGACGGAAGTTGCCGCAGCCGTCGCCGCGCGCGTGCGCAATTATTCCAATGCGGCCGGCCTCCGCTCCAGCCAGGACCCGCAAGTCCTACAAGTGGTAGGCCGCATTCGCAGCAACGCCTACACTGCGTCTGCAATCGTCTTGCAGGTCGCCCGATCGATCGAGCGCGCATACCAGGCCCATCTTGGCGGTGACGACGCTCGTGAAGAGCACGCCAACGCCATCGCCGAATTGGAGACGTCGCAGGCCCTCACTGTCGTCACGGATTTGATACTTGAAGCATCGACAATCGCTTTTGACGCGTTGGGAGCGTCATCTACTCGCAAACCCGTCGGCTTGGATCGTCATTGGCGGAACGCCCGCACATTGTCATCACACAACCCGCGAATATACAAAGATCGGATCGTCGGAGACTTCGCCGTCAATGGCACGCCGCCGCCCTATCAGTGGCGCATTGGCTTAGTAGGCTGAGCCAATTCCGGCAGGGCCGGAGTTGGTACGGATGGCGTCGTTGTTTCATCGCGGTTCTCATCAGCTTCGGGGACGAACTTTTAAAAGCCGCGCTCAATGCGTGGCCTGCCGTATTAGTCCATCAAGACAAACCGGCCTGGCAAAATGGATTTTGGCGTTGACTTACTTTGCAGCAATGTTCACATAGGATTTTCTTTTGAAATCAATAGCTTAGATACACTATAAGTCTTACCTCCCCACAATATAAAAACCAATTGTTTAGGTGGGGCAGGCGGGCCTACACGTTGTTGTTCATGCAAGGAGGCACGGATCGCGGTCGACAGATTCTGGCTGGCAATCAACTGGTATTGCCGACAGCTGATGAAGCCTACTTCAGTAAACTTTTTGGCCGGACCGGACTTTCTGCTTCCGGCCCCATTCAAGTTCTTGAAAAATTAAGTGAGGATGGACGGGGCATCCAGCCAGGTTCGGGGGGCGCCCACGTGCGTTTCAGTCGCACTGCCCATGGCAATACTGAGGAGCTAATATGTACGTCGTGCATCTATGGGGGCTTCGATGCGTAAGGCCATCGTTTTGGGCGGATACGGGCTCATAGGCAGAGCGTGCATGCGGGCTTTGGCTAACTCAAATTTTGAAGTTGTCGGCGTAGGACGGTCGCGTCATGCTGCGCTCGCCGCTGACGCCGATGGGACATGGTTGATCCGCGACATTCCCACCATCTCGGTCGACGAGTGGCAAGTGTTGCTGGACAATGTCGATGTCATTGTGAACGCTGCCGGAGCACTGCAAGACGGCGCGCGAGACGGTCTTGAAGCCATCCACGTCACAACGGTAGCTCGTCTGGTCGAGGCAACGAAGGACATTTCCTTACGCATTGTCCAGATTTCGGCGGCTGGAGTTGGAACCGAAGCATCAACGGAGTTCTTTCGGTCAAAAGCGCGCGGCGACGAAATACTGGCGAGGAGCGGACGAGATTGCGTGATCCTGCGTCCAACGCTTGTTTTGTCGCCAGATGCCTATGGCGGCACAGCGCTTTTACGTGGCGTGGCTGGTTTACCGTTAATTTTGCCGCGTGTTTTGCCTCATGCTCAGGTGCAGACTGTTCATATCGATGATGTGGCAATGGCCGTAGTGGCAGCGGCAACGGGAAAGCTACCATCGGGCCTTATTGCCGATCTCACCGAGCCGGAGGCTCGAAGCTTCTCCGAATTTGTCGACGGGATCAGACAATGGCAGGGTTTTTCACCTCCGTGGTTGCGCCCAAAAATGCCCGCACTGGTACTGAAATTAGTGGGGAAGGGCGCTGATCTGCTCGGCTGGCTTGGGTGGCGCTCGCCGATGCGCAGCACTGCGTTACAGGCGCTCGCCGGCGGGATACAAGGCGATCCTAGCGTATGGCTTGAGGCGGGCGGTTACCCCTGTCGTTCGCTAGTTTCGACACTGAGAAGTCTGCCGTCCACCCGACAGGAACGGCTTTTCGCCCGGATGTACTTCATGCTGCCACTGGCCATCGCCACGCTTGCGCTGTTTTGGTGCGTGTCGGGGCTATTCGCATTAATATCTCCAATGCGCTCTATGGCTATTCTCGAAGGACATCACGTTCCGGCGTGGCTGGCGGGTATTACAGTATATGGCGGTGCATTTGCAGATATCGCATTGGGCCTAGCGATCCTTTGGCGTTCCGCAACGCGCCTGGCAGCGGTTGGAATGATAGTGCTTTCGGCCTGCTATCTCTTCGGTGGTCTGGCGGTCGCGCCAGATCTGTGGCTTGATCCGCTTGGACCGATGGTCAAAGTGGTTCCATCTATTGCTTTGGCGGCGATCATTGTGATGATGCAGGAGGCGCGATGACCTATGATATTCTGCGTTTTCTGCATGTGATTGGTGCAACGGTGCTACTTGGCACCGGCGCGGGTATCGCGTTTTTCATGGTCATCTCAAATCGATCGGCAGACCCGCGGTTGATTGCTCATGTCGGTGGCATCGTCGTATTGGCTGATACGGTTTTCACCGCAACTGCTGCCATTTTCCAGCCAGTCACCGGCTATTTGCTTGCACGCGAAGTTGGTTGGCCTGTCTTATCCGGTTGGATTGGACTGTCGTTGGCGCTCTACATCTTTGTTGGTGCATTCTGGCTGCCAGTTGTCTGGATGCAGATTCGGTTGCGGAATATGGCGCGTTTGGCTGCTTACGAGGGAAAAGCACTGCCGGCGGCCTATCATCGTCTCTATCGTTGGTGGTTTGCTTTTGGCTTTCCGGCATTTACCGCAGTTTTGGCCATCATATGGCTGATGTTGACCAAGCCGTTATTTTAAAGATCACCATCCGATAATGAATGCAACGGCACGCGCTCTACTACATCTGCCTCGGATCAAAATTGATCGAGCTGATCATGTTCTTGACTGGCAATCTGGATTGGAGCTACATCCAATTACAAGGGGATGTTTGAGCCTGTTATTGGCTCTTACTTTATATGAGTATTCCGCCATCCATTTTTCCCCGCTTACCTATGCTGCTTGAAATTCGAGGAGGAGGGGACGAAAATGATCCGCCGAACCAGTATTGTGACTGGGGGTGTCTCGTCGCGACAGAATAGCAATTATATCCGTGTTACCTGCATTCAACCCGGCGTAGTGAAAAGCGAGCTCGCGGACACGGACACCGACGCTGTCTTGGTTGAGGCGATGAAGAGTTATCCCGCAATCGGATTTCAACGGACACTATTTGGCCGGCGGTGGGGTAAGCGATCGAGTCGCCGCAAAGAAGTCGACGTCGAAGATCGCAGTGCGCTCGGCCCGGGCATGTCAGAGGATCACGTCAATTCAGTTGCGCCGAAAGACGCTGGCCAAGCGATTGTGGCCGTTCGGTTCGAATACGGGTAACTTGATAGACCTGGCGTCGCCAGTAAGCTGGAAGACGGCATAAAGTCGGGCGCGCGAAAGAGACAAGCGCTCGCCCGACTACAATTGCGTTGGCGTGTTTGAGCAAATCAATCGAAGTTTTCCGGAATCTCGGTGAAGCTGGTGGTTTCAGGGCGCATCCGCGACTTTGGGCTTAGTTTCGTCGTCGAACACACCAGCGGTATTGCTTTTAGCTAGACCGTTACCACCACCTTACCCAGATGTTCGTTCGTCTCGAGAAACCGGTGCGCGTCTGCAATTTCCTCAAAGGCAAATTTCTTCGCGATCACGGGCTTCAATGCGCCTGAGGCTAGGGCATCAAGAATAAAGCGCTTTGCTTTCTCTAGTCGTATAGGATCTCGAACGATTTCATGAACAAGGTATCCCTTCAATGTCAGGCTTTTCGAAAGCACAGACCCGACCGGAAACGGTGTTGAATGTTGGCTTAGTCCGCCATATTCGATCAGAATGCCACCCACAGCCATTGCGGTGGTGATTGCCGTAAAGGCCGGACCGGCCACGGGATCAAACACGACCCGAAATCCGTTTTCTCCACCGGCGGTGACAAGCTGGGCTTGGAGGTCATCATCTTCCGAGACGAGCACATCGTGAGCGCCAGCATCCCGGAGAGCTTGCGCTTTGGTCCGGCTGCGGGTGACAGCTACCGGGCGGGCTCCTATCAGGTTCGCAATCTGGATAGCCGCAAGTCCAACACTACTGGATGCAGCAGTCACGAGGACAGGTTCTCCCGCGCCCAGTGAAGCAACGTCAATCAGTGCGCCATATGCTGTCAGGTACTGCATCCAACTTGCTGCTGCCTCCTCGAAACTGATCGACGACGGATGCTTGACGACAAGATGCGCTGGAAAAATGGCCATATCCCCATAAGCCGGCCACCGCTCCATGGAAATGGAGGGAATTACGCTGGTTGCGTCTCCGGGCGAAAGGCCTTCGACACCAGGGCCGATCTCGTCAACAAAACCTGCGGCTTCAAGTCCCAAGCCGCTGGGAAGAGAAGGTGTCTGGATGTAGGTTCCTGAACGCATCAAAACATCGGCGCGATTTACGCCGATGGCTTTGACCCTGATACGCACTTCGCCCGGACCCGGCTGTGCAGGGTCAATTTCTTCAATATGCAGGACTTCTGGTCCACCGAATTTGTGGAAACGTACCATTCGCGACATGGGCAACTCCTGTTATACATTTTCGAATTGATTGATGTCAGATTGCCAAACTTCGAAAAATGCATTTATTGGCAATTCTCAGGAAACCAGGAGTTTCGAATTGGACCGAATTGAGAGCATGACAGCTTTTGTTAGGGCAGTAGAGACGGGCTCTTTCGCACGAGCTGCTGATGTACTGGGGCTTTCTGCACCTATGGTGGGCAAACACGTTCGTTCCCTTGAGCAGCGGCTGGGAGTGCGCCTAATCAATCGCACCACCCGACGTCAATCATTCACCGAGGCGGGCCGGATATACTACGAACACTGCCGAACCATTCTGGCCGATATCGAGGCGGCCGAAACCGCAGCCTCGGAAAATCTTGTCCTGCCACAAGGCAGACTACGCGTCACCATGCCAAGCTTGCTTGGCCGGGTCTGTATCGCACCCCTGCTGCTGAGGATGGCTGTTGCCTTTCCCAAGCTTAAACTTGAAATGTCGTTCACTGACGATATCGTTGATCTCGACGACTTTGATCTGGCCATACGGAGCGTCGGCGAACATCATGACGCCATCGCCGGAGGTGCTGGGATGATGACACGGCGTCTATGCAGCCATCGAATGCTAATATGTGCCTCGCCAACTTATCTGTCCCTTCGTGGGGAGACGGTAGATATTGCCAGCATAGGCGCTCACGAAACTATCACATTCGGCAGAACTGGGCGATCACAGAGATGGCGATTCAGCGACGAGAGCGGCGCGCCGATTGATATCGAGCCGCATGGTCGTTTCATGATGGACGATCTTGCCGCGATTGCAGATGCTGCCGCGGCAGGACTCGGCGTGGCTTGGCTACCGAGTTGGCTGGTTCGTGAGCGTATTGAACACAGAGAGCTTGTGACGGTTCCCGTTGCTGGTCGGAGTTACTCCTATCACAACCACGCTCTTTGGCACAAAGATGTACTGACCCCGAAGATCCGCATTGCCCTGGATCATCTCGCTCTCGAGTTGCCCCGCCTCATGTAGCTTCAGTCATCGTATAGACGGGTCGTCATTGTATGGTTTCATCCATTCGGGTTCCCGGCTGCGTCGTTCTAGTATCGGGCAATCAGTCGTTGCAGCGGTCGCTGGCGCTTTGAACACGCATGGAGGATTGCATAACCCACCTCGTTCTTGAACCGGCCTGTGTTTTTTCCGCCGAAATAGAACGGCGCGCGCAGTTTTATAGTGTCCAGTTCAAGTGGCGATACATTCAGCGTCTGACAAAGTCGGTTACTAACGCGAGGAAGCCGAAACCCGCTAGGCAAAAGCAAACAAGCTCCCAGCCGCCGACACTCCAAGCCGCACCCGCCAGTGCCGATCCGAGTGCGCCTCCCACAAAGAAAGTACCGACGAAAACCCCATTCAAGCGCCCACGAGCTTCCGGGCGCAACAGATTGATGTCTCTGCGCCCCAGAGTTTGATCGCCAGTCGTGCCAACATCAAGCACTATTGCGGCTAAGCCCAAAAGAAGAAGTGCAGGCCATGGACTGACCGTATGGGAGGAACCGGCGCAAAGGGCAAGCAGTGCTGCTACAATGACCAAAAAGTGGGAGATGATCTTTATCATCCGTCCATGGCCGAGATCTCCGAGCCGTCCGACCAGGGGTGTCACCGCAGCGCCTCCGGCCCCCACGAGTGCGAAGACAGCAATGCCATTCGGGGCGAGGTTGAATGGTGATGTGGCGAGACGCAAGGCGACTGCTGTCCAAAAGAGGCTGAAGCTCGCCATCACCATTGCAGCTGAAAACGCGCTCGAACGGAGAACTGGCTCATTACGCATTAACTGCCAAAGTGAAGCAATCAAAGCCGAGTAGGGCAGTGAGCCGACGGGCCGACGCTCGGGAAGAAACTTCCACAACAAACAGATGAGTAGCACCATCGCAGCACCACTGATCTGATAGAAGCTGCGCCACCCCCATGTGTCCGCGATGATACCAGCCACCGGCCGCGATAGGAGTATGCCGACCATCAACCCACTCATAACATTGCCAATAACGCGGCCACGCTGTTCTGGTGGGGCCATCGACGCAGCAATCGGTACCAGAATTTGAATGCAAGAGCATGCAGCGCCGAGCAAAAACAGTAATGAAATGAATAGCCATCCAGACGATGTGACGGAAGCGATGAGCGCGGTTGCGGCACCGCAGGAAAGCATTCGCAGTACCAGGGCGCGGTTCTCCGTGAGGTCGGCGAGCGGAACCAAAAAGAACAAGCCGGTTGCGTAACCGAGGAGGGTGGCCATTGCCACCATGCTGCCATAGGCCGGAGGAAACCCGAACGAAACGGCGAGCGTCCCTACGAGAGTCTGGCATGCGAAGAGATTTGTGACGATGAGACCGGTCGCGACCGCAAATAGCATCGTCATTGCGCCAGAAAATGACGTCTCTAACTCTACATGCGGCTTTTCGGAAGAAAGGGGTGGTACTGACATGAATTCACCATAATAAATAAAAGGTATAGTGTTTTGAAAAAATATAAATTAATAGCATATTGAGGCAAATGAATAGTTGGTATAATGATTATGAGAGATAATGATGAATATTCGTGATCTGGAAGCATTTGTGGCAGTCGTGGAAACCGGGTCTATCGTTGCGGCATCGGCTCGCATTCACCTGACCCAACCCGGCATCACTCGCCGAATTCAAACGCTCGAGGAAAATCTTGGCGTGACCTTGCTCCACCGGCAATCAAAACCGCTCAAACCGACCATCGCTGGCCGGGAAGCCTATGAGCATGGCCGCAGAGTTCTGAGGTCTCTGGAGGATTTGAGGTCGGGCGTTTCTCCTGGTGGGGAGATAAGAGGAGAGTTTCGCCTCGGCTTAATGCCCTATCTTTCACAAGTGGCGTTGACCAATCCGCTTGATCAATTGCGGAAGGACTATCCTGAGCTCACTTTGCGACTTGGAACCGGGTGGTCACCAAGCCTGTTGGACCAGGTTCTCCGCAGTCAGCTTGACGCAGCGGCGGTTTGCCTTCCTGAGGGCGTCAGGCCACCGGATGAGCTGGCGGCTGACGATCTCGGTGGGCAGGACATCCTTATCATTTCATCCAAAGCGTTAAATGTACCGAGATCGTGTAGTCTTGAGGACTTGGCACGCTTTTCTTGGGTCATGAATGAAAGTGGATGCGGGTTCCGTGCCTACATCCGCCATCGTTTCGAACGAGCCCACTTGCCATTCGATGTGGCCGTCGAGGCGCTGAGCGTCGATTTGCGTCTTTCGCTGGTGGCAAGGGGATTGGGCATCGGGATTGTCACACCGGGTCCTCTTGCAACGAGCTCCTGGCGGGATCAGCTCGAAATTATAAAGCCGGTCGATTTTTCGCCACGCGTTAATACCTGGTTGGTGCATCGGGCACCGGCAGGGCGATTGACGTCGCCGATTGCGGTGTTCCGCGAGGCTCTCGTGGAAGCGTTGGAGCAAGGGCGGCCATTTACCGGCTAATTTTCGCTCGGCTCCGTCATTGGAGGAGTAAATGCTTCAGTGAGAGTGGGCGTCTGATTGTCGGAGTGTTTACGGCTAAATATGCCGAGCTTGCCCCCAGGGGCAGTCGAGCTGAAGGTGCGGCCTGACATTAAATGAATGTCAGGCCAACATCGTTGTCTTTAACCGACCTTGACTGCCTTCGGTAGTGCGGAAACTGCAAGAAGGCTGACGAGAATTCCGGCGGCGGCCAGCCAGAATGCAAGTTGAATACCTTCTGACATCGCTTGGGCCAGCGCTTCCCCTTCCAGATCGCCCAGATGGCGATTGGCGACGGCGATCAGGGTGGCCATCCCGATAGAATTGCCAATACTGAGCGTGGTGGACGCCATGCCGGAGGCGACACCCTGTTCCTCTGGACGGATGCCCGTGGCGGCAGCGATCCACATGCCGGTCCAGACAATGCCTTGGCCGATACCCGATATGATAAGGCCCGGAACGATAGTCATATAGTTGCTACCGAATTCGGTGCCGGGCACTAGCAGCGCCGTTCCGGCGGCGCCCACCAACATGCCCGCGACCAGTGTGACCCGCATTGAAAGACGTCGCACCAGTCGTTCGCCGAGCTGTGTGCCGACGACGATGGCGATGGACGGAACCAGCAAGGCGAAGCCTGTCTGCAACGCCGTCATTCCTTGGACATTCTGAAAGAAAACAGTGAGAAAATAGGGTAGGGCGCCGAATGTGCCCATGAACAGAAAGGTGATGATCATGCTGGCGACCAGATTGCGGTTGTTAAACAACCGCAACGGCATCAGTGGATCGGTGCTGCGCGCTTCGATTACCGCGAACGCAATAAGTGAGGCGGCAGAGAGCACGAGCGCGCCGATAACATTGGTTGTACGCCAGCCGATTTCCGGACCTTCCACCAAAGCAAAGACCAGTGCTGTCGCGCCGATGGTGACGCTTAGCGCACCCGCCAGATCGAAGTTACGGCGGTCCTGCCGTGTAGGGTCGCGCGGGATCACAAAGAAGGCAGTAAGGATCGCGACGCCAGCCAGCAGGACATTGACGTAGAATACTGCTGGCCAACCCCACGTCCCGGTGAGAAAGCCGCCTGCCAGCGCTCCGACGCTAAGCCCGCTCGCGCCGGCTCCGCCCCATACCGCAAGCGCCCGATTGCGTTCCGGCCCCTCGGCAAAGAGACGGTTAATCAGGGAGAGCGTGGCTGGAAACAGGAACGCCCCGCCGATACCCTGCACGGCGCGCGCGATGATGATGATCTCCGGCGACCGGGCCATCCCGCCCGCGAGAGAAGAAAGCGCATAAACCCAGAGCGCGAAGATAAACATACGCCGTCGGCCGATCAGATCGGCAGCGCGGCCGCCCAGCAGCAAAAACCCGCCGCACAGCACCATATAGGCGCTCACCACCCATTGTAGCGTCTGACCGGAAAAGCCGAGCCCCGCACCGATTTCGGGCAGGGCGACAAAAACGATGTTGATGTCGAGCGAATAGATAAGTTGGGCGAAAGCAAGCAGCACCAGTGCTCCACTTCTCCGCGTATTGATGCTTGAGGCCGGGATTGCGCCCGCCCGATCCGACATATTCATGCTGATCTCCAGTTCAATGATTCTTTGTTGATCGACAAAGAATAGAAGCTTGCAACAAGCGGTCAAGCGAATTATTTGTTGTTCATTAAACAATGGAGAAGGTTGATGGCAGGACGGCCACGCGAATTCGACCGGGAGAAGGTTTTGGCTAAGGCGCGCGATGCCTTTTGGTCGCGGGGATATGAAGCAGTGTCCATGGCGGATCTTGTGGAAACGATGGGCATTGCCTCAGCGCGGATTTATGCTGCCTTCGGCTCCAAGGAGGCATTGTTTCGCGAAGCCGTGGAGCTTTATTCGGCTGAAGAGGGGAGCTTCGCCGAACGCGCTATGGCCGAAGAACCAACCGCATCCCTTGCAATCGAGCGAAGCATTACGGAAGCGATCGAGAACTGTACGCGAAAAGATCGCCCGGCTGGCTGTATGGTGGTATCGGCGGCGACCAATTGCACAGCGGAGAATGATAATGTGCGGAAATTTCTCGCGGATTATCGCCGCAAGCGAAGGGATGTGCTGATGACGCGATTAAGGCGCGCTGTCACTGAAGGCGAATTGCGCCCTGATACTGAAATTGCGGCATTAGCCGACCATTATGCTGCGATCCTGATCGGCGTCGCAGTGCAAGCGCGCGACGGCGTGCCTCGGAAACAGCTGCTGGCGACCCTTCCCACGGCTATGCTTGCCCTTCGCGCTGCCGTTTGTGCGCGAAGCGCGCCGAAGTAGCGCCGACTGAAGGTGCAATCAGCCGTCAGATCGGTTGGCCGGAGACGTTCCTTGTCGTGACGCTATTCGAGAGGGACGCCAACCGCTTAAGGCTAATGCCATGCGGGAAGCGGTGTGCCGCCCAAGTCGCGAGGTTCTGGATAGCTTGTATCGAGACAGCTGGTAGTTGGTGCCGCAGATCGTACGACGAGACCTGGTGTCTAAGAGCCAGGAAAGATCATGATCGAGCTGTCGCAGCCATAGCTTGGAATAAAGTTCGTAAAGAATCCTCTCATCAAAGCAGTATTTGCGCGCTATCTCGTGCTAAAATAGGAGCCATGAAAAATCTCACAACGGACCAATATTGTAAGGAATCAGACAAACTTTATGAGATCGAACGTTGTGAGAAAAACTGAAACAGCGCGTTTGCTGCTACGCCCGCATTCTCTTGATGAGCTGGGCGGATATGCCGAACTATGGTCAACAGCCACGGAGATCCAGGCGTTCCAAAAATTCCACCGCTAAGCCAGGAAGAGATATGGGCGCGATTTTAAGCTTCATTGGCCACTCGCACGTCTTCGTTTTCGGACCATTCATCGTCGTTGATAAAGCCATCAATCCACCCGTAGGCAAAGTGGGGTTTGCACACTTCCACCGCGGCAATTTGATAGTTCACCTGAGGCAATGTGGAAATTGCGCGCTAGCGACCCCCCTCCGCTTGAAATGTATCCTGCCGTGATGTATATACTCGTGTATATACAAGGGAGGCCAATATGCCACAGCTCCGACACTCCGAACCTACACCAGCCCGGGAAGCAAAACTCTTCCGTAACAATAAGAGTCAGGCGGTACGCATTCCAGCTGACTTCGAACTTCCCGGCGACCGGGTGATGATCCATCGCGATGGAGATCGACTTATCATTGAGCCAGTGCGGCGTCTGAACCTGTTAGAAGTGCTTGCCGGGTTGGAACCGCTTGGGCCGGAAGATCAGTTCCCTAATATTGACGATACCCTGCTACCGTTGAAAGAAATCGACCTGTGAGCACGCTCTACATGCTTGGCACCAATGTCGTGTCCGAGCTTGCACGAAACCCCAAGGGCGCTGTCGCCAAACGCATCGCCGAGGTTGGACCAGAAGCTGTTTGCGTCAGTATCATCACCGCAGCAGAGTTGCGTTATGGATGCGCCCAAAAAGGGTCGCCGAAGCTGCTGGCGCACATCGAGGCCATTCTTGGAAGTATGAAAGTGCTCGCACTTGATACGCCTGCCGACGCCGAATATGGACGAATCCGAGCCGAATTGGAAGCCGTTGGTCAGCCCATCGGTCCGAATGACCTCCTCATCGCTGCCCATGCTTATGCGCTCGGGGTGGTGTTAGTCACAGCCCATACCGGAGAATTCTCACGCATCCGTGCTCTGAGGGTCGAAAACTGGTTGCGCGAATAGACTGAGCGCGCCCAGAGGTGAACGCGCTACTGCTTTGATCCCGGAAGGAGGGAGCGGCGAATGAATTCTACCACATGACAGCGGTTTGCGCGTACGTATCCAACTGGCCGTGGGTCGGTCCGGCTCCCGCACCGTCCAGTTGATTGAGGTGTTGCAGGCAGATTGCTGCCACAGCTTCCTGCAACGCCTTTACGCCATCAACGAGCCAGTCCAGTTCCTGAACCGTGATTTTATAACTGCGTGAGTAACGAGCACCTATGTAGGCCTGATCGAGGAGGTCAAAGCAGCGTCTAGCAAAGCGGCTGTTGTCAGGCCAGGCGTCAATCAATTGAGGTGCAATTCGCTCCGCATGGGATCGGAGAAAGATCAGTCGATGGGATTTCGGAGTGTAGAGCGTCCGGACAAGCAATATGCAGTGATAGAGCCTTTCTGCCGATTGGTGCAGATCAAAGGCCGCTTCCCTGTGAAAGCCGCGTCGCAAGGCCTCGCTTGCCAGTTCGAAGCGTTGCAAAGCGGCTGAAAACCAGTGGTCGAAATTTCGATGCATTTCAATCCGGGCGGCTTCCGGGTCCGGCGGAATGGGGTCAACGAGAAGGGACCCAGGGGCTTCGTACAGCATGATGCCGTTACGGACAATCTCAGTGAAGAAGGGTCGGCCGTTTGCAAGCTGATCATTGATGTCCATGATAGAGTGTACAATGAAATTGACGCGCGCGGAGAGATGTCCAGTGACTGTCAACTCGCGCAGAAACCGCTCCTGTGCCTGCTTCCATATACGTGGGCCCGCAAAAAATTGGGAGTTAACGATGACGAGCAGATTGAAATCGGAGTATCGGTTGCCTGCTCGGCCAATGTGAGGGCATTCATGGTGCTCGTCCGGGATACCGTTCCCGCCTGCAGCAATGCCGAAGAGAACCAGTTTGAGAATGCGTCCTCCTTTCTTTTTGTCCGACAGTTTGCCCCTTTGTGCCTCCTCAAATTCGTCAAAGAGGATTCTTATAACACGTCTCAGTTCCAGGGTTCTGTGACAGTCAATGTGATCAAAGCATTCAATGAGCGCCTCATGATAGGCCGTCTCCAGCGCAAGCCTTCGGCGGGGTTTTATCATAACTTTGCACCATGGGACTGATTATTCCTCATCCGTCTGATGTCATTACGCACCGAGCGAATTTGAGGCCATGGAAATTCTGAACAGTTTTCCCAGACGCTGCCCTCGCGCAACGTGGCGTCAAGCTTGGCTTCGACACCGGCCAGCGATGTCGATGCAGTGGCGGCCATGACATCCAGAATGTTCGCCGCCCGGTCACCAGCTTCTTGTTCGGCCTTCACCGTGGCTGAATAGCCAATTTCCCGGTCGGCGTCATTCCAACGTGACTGATGTGCTGCAAAATCGATTTCCGCTTTAGCGCAAGCTGCTGCGCCATCGGGAGCATCGTCGAATATGTCCCAAATAGCTGTGAGCGAATAAACTCTGACGCGCTCGCCATTAGTCAGTTCGATCATCGCATGGGCATAGTCAACTGTCTCAGCAAGTTGGCGCTCGAGAGATTTTAACCTGCTGCCATGACTTTCCATCAAAAGGTGAGCGTCCTGCCACTGACGCCAGAGCGCCAACACGGGGTCGGAAAGCGCCTCGTTTTTAATCATGTCACGCGCTAAGATATCGGATGCCACGGCTCCGACGGCAATGGCAGTCCCCGCCAATATTTTCCTGCGGGTGACGAAAGGCAAACGTATGCTATTGTCAGAATCAGCCATGATCTGAGCTCCGTGTAAGCTTGGTTGTGGTCAGGTCAAGTGGGGTGTCGCAAGCACCTCACTTGGCTGTTACAGACCGGATTGAATTAAGTGTGAAATCACACGAAGATTATGTCAAGGATATAATGAACCTAACTGCTGAGCAAATTCGTATGGCCCGAGCGGCTCTGAGATGGGGTGTTCGTGATTTGGCAACACGTGCGAACATTACGGCGGCAACGGTTACTCGTATTGAAGCTGGACGACCCGGCTACTCGTCAACGATTGAGGCAATTCGCCTTGCATTTGAAGCGGCTGGCATAGATTTTATCCCGGAAAACGGCGGCGGCGTTGGGGTACGTCTGAAAAAACCTTCGCAACCGAAGTGAGTATTGGCGAGTTGTATCAGGTGTTATCCTCGCTTCGCAGTGAAAATGCTTCGTCTGCCGGCCTTTCTCGGCACCTCGCGCGATACCGCAGAACCTAAACAGTTGCAGCGAAGATCCCAACGCGACCGCTCGAACGCTCTGATCCACCGTCGAGCGCTTGCTGGGATTGATGCATAGAGCCTTGATGCTATCGATATGAGAGCATGGGCGCTCAGGTTCTCCGTGGGACGCAATTGACATCACATATATACTCCTTACATACTTCCTTACCAATAGTAAGGACAGGGTGCCATGTCGTAATCAACCGTCACGTCGAAAGGTCAGATCACATTTCCAATCAAGGTACGCCGTGACATGGGATTGTCCGTCGGCGACCGCATTGAATTCATTCGAATGGAGGACGGTCACTATGCCGTCGTGCCAGCATCCTGTTCGGTGAAATCATTGAAAGGGGTTGTCCCCAAGCCCGACACGCCGGTTAGCCTTGAGGACATGGACGCAGCAATTGCAAGCGGGGCTACTCGCAGGTGATTGGCATCGATACGAACGTGCTTGTGCGGTATCTGGCGCAGGACGACGAAGCCCAATCGGCAGCAGCTTCACAGTTCATCGATGGCCTAACGACCGAACTGCCGGGATATATTTCCCAGGTTGTGCTGGTCGAAACCGTTTGGGTACTTGTGCGCTCTTATAAGATGCCGCGCGCCGCTTTGGTCGAAGTGATCGAAATGCTTCTGCGCACACGCGAACTGGTCATCGAGGGCGCCGAGGTTGGTTATCTGGCACTTGCAACCTTTCGCAGCAGCAATGCAGATTTTTCTGCCGCGCTGATTGCACACGGCGGACGGCTTGCGGGATGTCGTGAAACGGTGACCTTCGACCGGCGAGCAGTTCGCGCTACGGGAATGCAGCTTTTGGAGACATAGAACGTCGTGTCCCATAATGCGGTTCGTACTTTATGAACACCATCAGCGGGTCCAACTATGGGGTAGAACAAGGTTTGTTCCCCAATGCGGATTTCATTTAATGCCGACAAATGCATAAGGTTGGAATTGCAATCGGCCTTGAGCGTGATCGATGCTTCCCATTCTGAAGTCGTGGATAGTGCTCGACCTAGCTGTTGTTCAAATCTCGGTTGCACCTGAAAAAATCGCACTGATTGTCAAGCCAACGGCAATGGCACCCATTTGTCCACGCTGTGATTGTGGCACTTCGCGCACTATGTCCCCCGTCTTTCCAACTTGCCGTGACAGGGCCGAATTGGTTCTGGGTACTATCGGCTCAATCCAACCGGTTCTGTCGCAAATTTTTTAGTAGGTTAAATGCGTCCTTATCTGTGAACGCAATTATGCTGCAAGCTCCGCAAAGACCTCAAATGGAGAACAATTGACATTTACGAATTGGTACTTACGGATCATATGCGCAACTTCGATGCCCGCAATCGTTGCTGAGGCTAAATGAAAAGCTTTGAAGCCCAACATATATTTGGTGATCCGCTTGATAAAGCGATGATCCTGCTCAAGAATATTGTTCAGGTATTTGACCTGTAGGATTTCAATCGGCTTGCCTGCGCACGTAATCTTCATGATATTGTTTATAGCCTGCGCACCAGCCAAATTGGCTCCGCTTTTATCAATAACAATTTTGTTCGGAATGCCATTGATTGCGATAGCTTTTCTAAAGAACCGCCGTGCAGCGCTTAAGTTTCGGCGCTCGGAAAGCATAAAATCAAGAGTTTGGCCATCACGATCAACAGCCCGATACAGATATGTCCATTTTCCTTTGACCTTTATATAAGTCTCATCAACACGCCATGAGCCAAGGGTTGGTCGTTTACGTCTTTGTGCCTGAGCAGCAATCTGCGGCGAATATTTAACAACCCACCGATTCAACGTTGCATGGTCGACCTCTACGCCGCGTTCCGCCATAATTTCCTGAAGCTCTCGATAAAAAACTGGATAACGGACATAGAAGAAAACGGCATATAGGATGACACTTTTGGGGAAATGAGCACCTTTGAAGTCAATTGTCCTCTCTATTCACCTCAATCAATTTACGCACGTTGATGGTGACATAGCTCAATAGAAGTGAAAATCTTGCGACAGAACCTAGGACGCGCCGCTGTACGTGAAACTGCCGCCTATCGCGATAATCGCCAGCGCACTTACGCCCACGGCAATGCCGGCACCGCCAAGCATGATCCTCAAATACTTCAGGTCGTCGGAGAAGTGGTTTCGAAGGTCTACAGTGCGAATGTAGCGACGGTTAATGCCGCCACAGCATCGGAGAGGTTTTTCAAGAAGCTCATCTCCGGTGACGCTAGCGAAGGTGATCGCGCGCGGCTGGAGATTGAAGTCTATCAGGCCCAGATATCCACCGTGACACAGATATTGGAAGCAACGGCAGCGCTTTTTGGCGGGCTCGGCGCCTCAGCATTGAGCCGAGGGCGTGGCTTTGATCGGTTCTGGCGAAATGCAAGGGCGATTTCCTCGCATAACCCTTTGATTTACCGCGGGCGTCAGATTGGTGATTTTGTGGTGAACGGCACACTGCCGCCTGCTCAGTTTTCGATCCCGCTTTCGTCACAGCGATCTGGCGGTCAATTCAGAGATGAAAACGAAGAAGCTCGAGCTTAAGATCGGCCTACTATTCCGATCCTTGCCAAATTATAGTGCGGATGTCAGGGTGTCGTGAGGCAGGCACGACTTCACGACGTTTGAAGACAACTCCATTCGTTGATCGAATGTTGAAAATCGTGAGCGAGGTCTATAGTCAGCTATGAGCCTTCGGGCACCATCGTAAAATTTATCGGAAAAGCTATTCAAGGATGAAGAATCCAAACCGTACTGTTGTCGTTGAATATAAAAACAGACGCGCTCGCAAGGGCAACGCCTCCTTATGGGGAAACCTCGATTTGAAATCGTTAGCCCGTCAGGTGGAAACGGATGCGACACTCCCCTTCCCAGAGGCTCCTGTAACGCCTGATCCCGCCCCGCCGGTGGTGAGCAACGCTGAGGTGGAACGGGCTGAAACCGCGCCCCTGACCGAACCTGTCACTGCCGTTCCCGCTGAAGCACCGATCAAAACTGCAAAACCACAACCAGACATGAGAGCAGGAGAGATTGCGCAGGAGGAGGCCTCCGTTCGACGCCCGTTAAAAAAACCAAGACGGCGGAAACAGGTGGAAAGTCGAACAGTCGCTGAGCCTGATATTCAGACTGAGCTGTCGTCCCTCGAAACCGAAAACGCAATCTTAAGGCGCGAATGGGCTGCAAAGCTGCGTGCGGAGAATGCTGGCTTGCTCTTGATGCTGAAACGCTTTGAACAGCGGTTGAAATGAGAGGCCGCTGCGACGGCGGATCGACTTCCGCTCGCCGTCACTTGACGATTAGCTCCGGTCGCTGGAATGCGAACAATCCCTTGCGGGATGCATGGCATCGCGCAACGTTCAGAGCCCATGCGCGATGCGGATTTGCATGCTCCCATGTTTCGCCCATAAGCGGATTTTGTTTTGATGATGCTTTGCCGGTCATCTCAGGCGAAGGCGACATCGTTTTCCGTCAAGTCCGCAAGTGTAACGTTTTCGATGATGAATCCGTTTCCCGAACCGTCAGTGCTCACGAAAACACCGTCTTGTGTATCGACTGATGCGGCGACAAAACTCTCAAAATTCGCGATCGCGTCGATACCGCGCAAAAGCAGAACATCACCGCTGTCCACGTCGAAATCGGTGACCCGGTCAAGGCCTGTGGACTGGACGGAGTCATCGTCCCAGATGAATGTGTCGGAACCGCCTCCTCCAGTGAGGACGTCGGAGCCGGGTCCACCGAGCAATCGGTCTGAACCGTCGCCGCCATTCAGTTCATCTTTACCCTCTCCTCCAAGGAGACTGTCGGAACCGCTAGCGCCATAAATATAATCATCGCCTCCGCGACCGTCATAGGTGTCGTGACCACTAAAACCTTCCCGAAACGTCTCCGAACTGGTGATGCGATCATCGCCATTCCCGCCGAATATCTGGGCGCCTCTGGTCGCTGAACGGACATCGAGATCGAACTTTTCGATGGTGGCGTAGGAAGCTGCGTCGAAGGTGAAACCGGGAGCAACATCGTCAAAATTGACCGAGAGCGTATCGACGCCTTCGCCACCGTCGACACTGCCAAAACCGCCATCGGAGTAAATTGAAAACGTATCGTCACCGTCGCCGCCCGACATCTGAAACCAGTAACCGGCATAATAACTATCCTGCACGCCCGCCGAAAAACTGTCATTTCCGTCGCCACCCATCATAATGTCGTCATCGGCGAAGCTACTCACAAATATGTCGTCGCCGGTTCCGCCAATCAAAGTGTCTGAGCCCTGGCCACCAAACAGAAAATCGTCGCCATCGCCGCCATTGAGGGTATCGTCGCCCTCATCGCCATAAAGCGTGTCGTTACCCCGACCGCCCAGCAGCGTATCGTTCCCTTCGTCACCGGAAACGTCGTCATCGCCATTGCCACCATCAATGATATCGCTGCCGCTACCGCCCCGGATTTGATCTTCTCCATCCCCACCCCGGATTTGATCCTGTCCAGCTCCGCCGGAAATCTGGTCATTTCCATTTCCAGCCACGACCTGATCGTCCCCATCCCCCGCCCGAATGTTGGCGAACGCGAAACCGGATGCGTCGATGGTGTCACCGCCTGCGCCGGTCTGAAGGTTCAATCGTTCGAGATCCGTGAAATAGAGCTGGGCGTCACTGACGGCTGGATCACCCCAGTAAGCGTGGCCTTGCGGCGAATTGAACGCGACTGCTTCCGTTTGGTTCGACAGATCTACCACGAGCGTATCAGTCCCGGCTCCACCACGAGCGGCGCCACCGACAAAGTTGAATATGAGGCGGTCATTGCCTGCTCCACCTGTAAGTTCGTCGAACCCGGACGCATCGCCTGCACTGGTCGTCATCACATCATCGCCAGTCCCTCCGTCTATAATGTCATTGCCGAGCCCGCCTTCGACAAAATCATTTCCGGCCAGACTCCAAATGCGGTCATTTTCATCCGAACCGACAATATTGTCGGAATGCTCTGTTCCCACGATCTTCGCCATAACGATCCTCCTCGTTTTTGAGAGGAGAGCATAACTGTAAATGGTCGCTGTATTAAGTAAGTTTATATTACGACGATATTATACTTATTAATTTGAAATATTTTATTTATTGTTCGTTTTGATTTTTGAAATACCGTGTTAATGGTGCGTATTTATCTAATTACCCGTCCCCGTGAAGTTGGGATATCTTCACAACACTTGCGTCTGGTCATACGGCGGTGATCGGTTTATCGTTGCTTAGGTTATTATACTATCGAGATGAAACAGACAGTATCTCTTCATATCCACTTAGCAGGAACAGGGAATAAACCGACAATGAAATCATGGGGCGAGCGGCTCGTTGCGGGGCTCAAAAACTGGCGGTCACATAAAGGCGACAGTGCGGTTAGCGAAGCGCCTGATGTTGAAGGCGGGTCCGAGGATCACCTGCGGCAGCCTGACGCAGCGTCGCATGCAAAGCTCTCGATCAAGGTTACAACCAAACGCCACGATGAAACAGCCCTCAGGCCAGTTCCTGACGGTGAGCTGAAATATTCACCTGTGGCGGCCACAGAGAAGCCGCAAGCGGACGAGGCCCCGTCAAGCTTGGGGCAGCCCGCGAGAAACTTGGCGCACGTCGATCTCACGTCGTCATCATCAGGTAAGAAGCCTGCTCAAAAGCGCGCCCGAGCAAGAAAATCCCCATCCGAAGACCAATCAACAGCTAAAAAGGTACTGGCGATCCAGGCGGCGGAAGGGGGCGCAGAAACAGATGCTGCAACTCCCTCGCAGACCAACTCAGAAGCCTTATCACAAGCAGCAGCGCCGCCCAAAAAGCAACTCACGCCGGATCCGACGCTGCAGATTGAAACAACAATGTCTGAAACGACGGTTGACGAAAGTCAGGCCGCTCAAAGGGTTCCTGTGTCGGTGCATAAACGCTCTCGTGATCGCAAGCCAAACGTTAATAACGGGCCGGTGACAGACAGCGAACTGGCCGACTTGGAAGCAGAAAATGCTCGGCTCAAGCTCCTTTTAAAGGAACGGCTGGAAGCAAAGAAAAACAGTTCTCACCGTTGAATGGCTGGCATGCCAAATGCCGACAGATCACGACAATGAAGAGTTGCGGTGGCTGTTGCGTTGTTACATGGAACCGGTCGTTTGTGACGGAATAGACGTGTGGCACGACTCTCCTCCTCCTTGCGAAGCGGGCGTTCTTTTTGGGTCAAATCGTAACGGTGCTACACTCACGGCAGGCCTATGATCCTTATCTGGGTCTATAGCCTCGCGCCTGTTTTTTCCGGGCTACAGTCAGGAACATTTTGATGGCCTCCGCTTCCTGTTGGAAATGCTGCAGCTTGACCTGTCCAACAGTTCCGATCCGGCCCCATTGGCGTGTCAGGCAGGGCTCTCCAAACAGCGAATAGGAAATATGCATGGCATAGTAACGGGCCATGTTTTTATTCGGGTCTGTCCGTTCGACATAAAGATGAAACTGCTGGGCGATCATGTCAAAAAGATCGCTGAAACCGTCCCTCCCGTCTAACGACAGTTTTGAATCAATCCGCTCGGACCGATTCATTTCAGTGAACTATCCCTGTGTTCCCGGTTTGTTATCCGTCAAACGACGTAGAAATGGACGAAAGTTAGGGATGACCATTTTTTGTCTCGATGGTAAAAAACGAACCATACGAAGAGGAGAGGGGCCATGGAGGGCAATTCCTATTTTCACAGGTCCGGTGCGTTGAAGTCGCTTCTAACCGAAGGCGAGGAAGTGATACGTACTGCACGCGTTTCCGATCATCCGAATTGGCTAGATCGGATACCAGCTGTCCCGTTTGTTGTTCTGGCGCTTGCCTGTGGTCTTGGCACGTTCGTATTGATCAGCCGGATTATTTAAATCCCCGGTGCTTTTCCCGGAGACGGGGATGTGTAGACTTGACTGTCTGCGCCCCGCATGATTTCTCTCAGGCGCAAATAAATCAGTTTATTTTTTGTTTCTGTCAGCTTTCAAAGCTTTGCAGCTTGTCCAGAAGGCTTTTGGATATCTCGAATTGTCGCGCTGTTCCACGACCCATGGAGTTCGTCACCATGGTTTCGGTCAACATGCCGCGTTTCACGAGAAGATCAACTGTCTCCTTCACGCCGCTGCGTGTCAATTCAGTGATTTCCATTATATTTGTGAGATTTAGCTTCTGGTGCGTCTGCGTCATCGTGTAAAGGATCGTCATCATGCCGATCTCTTTTACGCGCGCCTGCGGGGTCTCGCCTTCCATCGGATTGTCGAGGATCTCGTGAAGGATCAGTCCGGAAAAGGCGAGACTGTGCAATTGAGATTTAAGCGCTCTTGTCATGTCATTTAACTGTGGTATATACGTTAGTCAAAATGCATTGCGTTACCGTATGACGCCGCTTCCATGGCGTGGTGTCATCGTTTCGGAGGGGCAAGTCCATGAAAAACCTTCTGCTTAAATGCCTGCTAACTCTTTCGTCTCTTTCATTACCTTACCTGATTTCAGGCGGCAATGCGCGCGCTGATGAATGGGGATGCAAGGTCATCCTCTGCCTTTCCAATCCGGGAGGACCAACTGAATTTGCTGAATGCAATCCTCCGATCCAGAAACTCTGGCGCGAACTTGCGAAAGGTCATCCTTTTCCAGCCTGTAGCGGTGCGGGGTTTCAGAGTTCGCGTCCAGGTTACGAACCATATTATTGCGATGCAGGCTATCGGCTGTCGCGCAGCTACGGCCCTTTGGGCCAAGAGGCGACCTGCGTTTCCACCACTCTGCAGAACGTGAAGCGTTCCCTATGCGCTTTGGATCGTGACAATCGCGGAAGTCAATCCAGCTCGGTCCTGTCGGCTCAATTGCAGCGCCTGGAGGGTCGACTTCAGTGTATGGGCTATTCCCTCACGCGTCCGAACATTCGGAAACAACCACATTATATCGACGTGTCGATCGATGGCGTCGGAATACAACGCGTCTGGTATTGAGCGATGGGTACTGCATTCGTCGACATAGCACAAAACTGCGCGCCGATGGTTCAAATGGAAACTTTGGCCGCTGTCGTTAGTCTCGAGAGCAAGTTCCAGCCCTTCAATATTCGCATCAATAGCGGCAAGCCGCTTGCCGCGCAGCCGGCGAGTAAAGCCGAGGCGATCGAGATAGCGACATCGCTCATCGCGGGCCGTCAGGATATCCAGATTGGATTGGGTGGGATCGGCGTAGAACAGCTTCAAAGACTGAACCTTTCAGTTTCCGATGCCTTCGATCCTTGCCTGAATCTCAACGCTACAGCCACGCTTCTTGATGGCTATTATCGTCTCGCCCAACGTTTCGGCCGTAACCCGGAAGGTGCCGAGACGGTTATGCTTCAGTCCTATTATGGGCGAGACGATCCATCTCCAGGCGAAATGGTCCGATATGACGAACAGGTGCGCGACGAAGCAAAGCGCCTTTCATCAAGACTAAAGTCGCTCGTCCTCGTCGAGCCAAACCGGGAGGAAGCCCGGAAGGATCAGGCCAAGGAACAAGCGGCCGACAAAGTCGGCATAAAAATCACCCAAAACGAAGATCCCGTTTTGTGGGACGTGTTTCGTTCCAGGCGGCACTCTTCTGTTCTTGTTTTCCAGAATGACCGATCGGAGCAAAGTGAATGATTTCCAAGGCCAAAACGCGTCCCCTTGTCGCTTCCACGCTCATGGGCATCGCCATCGTTACGGCTTTAGCAGAGCCGGCTTTTGCACAGTCAGCTGGCATCGAGACCATACTTCAAAATATCGTCGATCTCCTGACCGGTAACATCTTCAGGCTGCTCGCGACGATCGCGGTCATCATTATCGCGATTGCGTGGATGTTTGGATATATGGATTTGAGGCGCGCGGGCTATTGGATCATCGGCATCGGGGTGATTGCGGGCGCTTCGGAACTCGTCGGCACTATTGTTGGCGGTTGATGTTCATGACAAGCATACCCGTCCTCGAAGAAGACACGCTGTTTTTGGCCTGCACGCGCCCGGCAATGATTGCTGGTGTGACCATGGAAGCGATGGGCATCAATGTCATGCTGACAACCATCCTCTATATCGCTGCCGGATCGATCACTTACGCCCTGGTTGGCATCGCCTTTCACTTGGTGTTCCGGAGCCTCGTAAAGCACGACCATAACATGTTTCGTATTCTGCTTGCGTGGGTCGAGACCCGTGGTCGTTCCCGCAACGCTACCTATTGGGGAGGAGCGACGCTTTCGCCGTTGAAACTTGTCCGGCGTTATGACGAAAGGGATCTGAGCCTTGCCTAGTCTTGCAACGCTGCGGTCCCGCGAACTTGGACCTGAGACCTTCATTCCCTATGTGCGCCACATTGATGCGACTACGATCGCACTCGAATCCCGCGCGCTGATGGCGGTGCTTGTGCTCGAAGGCGTTTCCTTCGAAACAGCCGATATTCTCGATCTCAACGGCCTGCATCGTAGTCTGAACACGCTCTATCGCAATATTGCCGACGAGCGACTGGCGCTTTGGACGCATGTCATTCGTCGCCGGGACAATGACTATCCCGAAGGGCATTTTGCCAATCCATTCTCCGATAGTCTCAATGCCAGGTACCGCGAACGGATGGTACGCGAGGACCTGTTTCGTAATGATCTTTATCTCACCCTTGCCTGGTATCCAAACCGCGGTCCAGTCGAAAAGGCAGCCAGTGTTCTCTCGCGTCTGCGCAAGGCGAAACGGTCCGGCGTTGAGATGGATGAAGAGGCACTGAAACACCTGCAAGACAAGGTCGTAGATGTTACGGCAGGGCTGAAGCGCTTTGGGCCCCGTATTCTGTCTCTCTATGAACAAGACGGTATCCTGTTTTCCGAACCGAGCGAGTTTCTTCACCAGCTTGTCGGTGGGCGGCGAGAACCGGTGCCTTTGACGGAAGGTCCGATCTCTTCGGCAATCTATTCGGACCGGGTGATTTTTGGCCGGGAGACAGTCGAAATCCGTCACGAAGCAGAAACCCGCTATGCGGGCATGTTCGGTTTCAAGGAATATCCAGCAACGACACGCGCAGGCATGCTCGACAGCATTTTGACCGCGCCATTTGAACTTATTCTTACCCAGTCCTTCGCCTTTACGTCCAAGGCAGATGCCCGCACGATCTTGGGTCGAAAGCAAAACCAGATGGTGAGTGCAGCTGACAAGGCGGCGTCGCAGATTGAGGAACTCAGCGATGCCATGGATGACCTTGAATCCAACCGCTTCGTGCTGGGGGAACATCATCTCGGCCTTTCGGTCTTCGCTCCGAGCGTGAAGGAACTCACTGACTATATGGCCAATGCGCGTGCTCATCTTACCAGTGGCGGGGCGGGTGTTGCCCGCGAGGATATTGGCCTTGAGGCAGCCTGGTGGGCGCAGTTGCCGGGTAACCTGCGTTATCGCGCGCGCTCGGGCGCGATAACATCGCGCAACTTTGCAGCATTGTCCCCCTTTCATTCTTATCCGACCGGCCAGAAGGACGGGAATGAATGGGGGGCAGCGGTTGCGATGCTAAAGACAGCTTCCGGCTCGCCATTTTATTTTAATTTCCATCACAGCGATCTCGGCAACACCTTCGTTTGCGGACCATCAGGCACCGGCAAGACGGTGCTCCTCAATTTTATGCTCTCGCAGCTCGAAAAACATGACCCGCATATGGTGTTCTTCGACAAGGACAGGGGTGCCGATCTCTTCGTTCGTGCCGCGGGTGGAACCTATTTGCCGCTCCAAAATGGCGTCTCAACCGGTTGCGCGCCGCTGAAAGCGCTCGAATTGACCGCAGAGAACAGGATATTTCTTGCGAATTGGATCGGTAAGCTGGTCGGAGCGGGGACGCGAGAGCTGACTGTCACCGAATTGCGCGACATCGCGTCCGCTGTCGACGGCCTCGCAGACCTTCCGGCCGAGCGCAGATCCATCGGCGCGTTGCGCACATTCTTGAACAATACCGATCCAGAAGGCATCGCCTCACGGCTCAGGCGGTGGGAGAGGGGTGGGCCGCTTGGCTGGGTCTTCGATAATGAGTTTGACGATATAGGGATTGGTGCGAAGTTCATCGGCTACGACATGACCGATTTCCTCGATAACGAGGAAATCCGCACGCCGCTGATGGCCTACCTGTTCTATCGCATTGAGCAGTTGATTGATGGCCGTCGGATCATCATCGTCATTGATGAGTTCTGGAAGGCGCTGCAGGATGAGGGTTTCCGCGACCTTGCCCAGAACAAGCTGAAGACCATCCGCAAGCAGAACGGTCTGATGCTCTTTGCGACTCAGAGTCCGCGCGATGCCATCGTCTCGCCGATCGCTCACACGATCATCGAGCAATGTCCGACGCAGATTTTTCTGCCCAATCCGCGTGGCGACCATGCTGATTATGTCGATGGCTTCAAACTGACCGAAGGTGAATTTGAACTGATTTCGCGAGAACTCTCTGTTGAAGATCGCCGTTTCATCGTCAAGCAGGGCCACAACAGCGTGGTTGCTGAACTCAACCTCAACGGTTTCGATGACGAACTCGCGATCCTGTCGGGCCGCACCGCGAATGTGGAACTGGCAGACGCCATCCGCACCGAGCTTGGCGACGGGCGCGAGGACTGGTTGACCGTGTTCCTGCAAAGAAGGAGGATATCATGATCCGCAATCGCAAAAAGGCATTATTCCTCAAGGCAGCTGCGCTGCTGGCGTCGGTCAGTTTTGCCGATGCCCAAGGTATTCCCGTTATCGATCAATCGGCGATCGCCAAGCAGATCGAGAGCATTGTCCAGCTCAAGTCGCAGCTTGATGCGCTGAACCAGCAGATCGAACAGGCACAGAAGCTCTATGGTTCGTTGAACAAGATCACCAACATGGCCGATGTCGCCAGTTTGCTGAACGATTCCTCAATCCGCAAAGCGCTTCCGCAGGACTTCAATGCCATCGAAAATCTGTTCAAAGGATCGGGCACCGGCAACTTCGGCAATGCCGCTTCCAAATTCCTGGAGAACAATTCCACCTATCGCACGAATGCCAATGATTTCTACGCGCAGGAACTTTCGCGCACCCAGAACAAGAATGCTGGGCAATTAAGTCTCGGGCAGCAGATTTATGACGCGGCTACCAAGCGTATCGACGGGATTGATGAACTGCGTCAGCAGATATCGGGCGCAGCCGACGCCAAAGAAATCGCCGATCTGCAGGCGCGCCTTCAAGCCGAAAGCGCGTTTCTTCAAAACGATGTCCTTCGCATGCAGGGTCTGAAGATGGTTCAGCAGGCTGAAGTCCAGGTCGATGAACAACGCAAGGCCGAAGATTGGCGCCAGCGCATGGATACGATGGGGGCTGCACTCAAATGAGGTGGTTCGGTTTCGTTATAACGACGCTACTGCTTGCGGCCTGCGCTCCTCAGGAAAAGATCTACACGGTTGATGAACTGGTCGCTGACGAAGCCTTGCTCGCGAAAATGATTGCCAAATGCCGTAACAATCCAGGCGAAATTTCCGACACGGCGAACTGTCGCAATGCAGAGGCCGCTGATGGCAAACTTCGGCTCGAACGTATGCGCAAGTCGCTCGGGGGCTAGGCCATGTATGAGGTGTTCAGCTTCGTTGACGGGCAGTTCAAAACCCCGCTCGAAAACTTCGTTTCCACTGGAACGTCCAATATTGCCAGCTGGGTCAGCGGTCCTTTGGCGGCAGCTTTGACCCTGTACATCGTCGTTTACGGCTATCTGGTGCTGCGTGGCTCGGTGCAAGAGCCGATCCTCGAATTTGCCTTCCGGGCAATCAAGCTCGCTATCATAGTGATGCTGGTCAGAAACGCCAGCGACTATCAGACCTATGTCACCAACATCTTCTTCGAAACGCTGCCGAAGGAGATTGCTCAGGCATTGAACACCGGAGCGACACCGAGTGCCTCCACCTTCGACAGCTTGCTCGATAAGGGCCAGAAATGCGCCTACGAAATCTGGTCTCGCGCTTCCTGGCCGGTTGATATCGTGACCGGCGTTGGTGGCATGATGGTGATTGGAGCGAGCTTCCTCGTTGCAGCAATCGGTTACATCGTCTCGCTCTATGCGCGCCTCGCGCTTGCCATCATTCTTGCAATCGGGCCGATTTTTATCGCGCTTGCCATGTTCCAACCGACACGGCGGTTTACCGAATCCTGGATCGGCCAGCTCGCGAACTTTGTCATCTTGCAGGTGCTGGTCGTCGCCATCGGCTCCCTGCTGATCACCTGCATTGATACGACCTTCACGGCGATTGAGGGCTACAGCGATGTGCTGATGCGACCGATCGCACTCTGCGCCATCTGCATCGCTGCTCTCTATGTCTTTTACCAGCTACCCGGCATTGCCTCTGCACTTGCGGCCGGCGGCGCATCACTGACCTACGGCTATGGTGCTGCGCGCGATGCGCATGAAGGCACACTCGCCTGGGCGACCTCGCACACAATCCGGTCGGTTCGTCGTCGGTTCAACCGAGTGAAGTGACCGTTCTACACGTATGAAACTGGACAGGTAATCGCAGATGATCCGCATTCTTTTGCCACTTTTACTGACCGCAAGTCTTTCCGGCTGCGCTTCACTCTCTCATCCGCTACCCAAATGCGATGGTCATGCCCGACGTCCATTGAACCGCTCTATGTGGCAATGGGAAGGCGATGCGAAACTGCAGAAATCGGCAAACGAGAGCATCGCGAACCCGTCAAGTAGCGCGGTTCCTTTCGCAGAGGAACGTGTTCCGGTCATGTCAGCTGCTTTTGCACACTTTGATATCGAGGGGTCCAAGCGCCCCTGCGAGGGCAGTTGAGATGGTAAATTCTGATAGCCTCAAGGATTATTTTGAAAAGGCACGCCGCTTCGATCAGGATCGGCTGATCCAAGTTGAACGCTCAAATCGCATTGCCTGGTTTGTCGCGATCTCGGCCAGTATCATTGCTGTTGTCTCCGTTGTCGCCATTGCTGGCCTCACGCCGTTGAAGACGGTGGAACCATTTGTCGTACGGGTCGACAATTCGACGGGGATCGTTGACGTCGTTTCAGCCCTAACCTCGACCGCCGGCACCTATGATGAGGCCGTCACGAAATATTTTGCTGCAAGATATGTTCGCGCCCGTGAAGGCTATGTCTGGAGTGAAGGAGAGGAGAATTTCCGGACGGTTGCGCTTTTGTCGACCCAGTCTGAACAAACGCGCTTCGCGGCGAGCTATCGGGGAAGCAATCCAGATTCGCCGCAAAATATCTATGGTCGGGGCGCCACCGCGCGGATCAATATTGTTTCGATCTCGCTGATAAACAAAAACGTGGCATCGGTGCGGTACATGCGCACCGTTACGCGCGGCGATGAAGTGCGCACTACGCATTGGGTCGCGACGCTTACCTTCGCTTACGCCAATGCACCGATGTCCTCCACGGACCGATTGGTCAATCCTCTGGGTTTCGCCGTCAGCGAATATCGTGCCGATCCGGAGGCTATCAATTGAGAAAGAAATTTCTGCCTGTTTTTCTCCTGGTCGCTGGCTTTTCCTCACCAGCCGTGTCTTTGGAAATACCGCGGGGTGCGTCTCAGGATAGCCGTGTCCGATTTATCGACTATCAGCCTTACAACATCACGCGGGTCGTCGGTACGCTACGCTCATCCGTGCAGGTCGAGTTCGCGGTGGACGAGGAAATTGCCCATGTGGCGCTTGGTAACAGTGTGGCCTGGGAGGTGGCGCCGGCTGGCAATATTCTCTTTCTCAAGCCGCGTGAAAATCAGCCCGTTACCAACATCTCGGTCGTGACGATGAGGCGGGACGGCTCGACACGCAGCTATCAGATGGAGCTGACAATCCGTGACGGCAGCGTTGAGGCCGGGCAGAACACTTATTTCTATCTGAAATACCGTTATCCGGCAGACGAAGCTGCGCGGCGCAAGGAAGACGCGGCTCTACGTGCCCGGGCCGCCCAGGCAGGCGAAGCTGATCGGGTTTTGTCCCTTCACGAGGCGTATGGGCCGCGGAATTGGCATTATTCCGCCCAAGGCGCACAGTCGCTTGAACCGCAGGCTATCTATGACAACGGCAAGGTCACAACCTTTGCCTTTGTCGGCAATCAGGAAATGCCGGCTATCTACATGGATAATTCCGACGGAACAGAAAGCCTGGTTCCAAAATCCGTCGACGGCAATCTCGTTCTCGTTCACGCGATCAGTCGCAAGTTCATTCTGCGCAGGGGCGGGGATGTGCTTTGCATCTTCAACGAGGCTTATGATCGTGTTGGCATCAATCCCGAGACAAACACGACATCGCCGTCCGTCGAACGCGTGGTGAAAACGCAGCCAGTTACGGCGCAATAGGAGGTATCATGGCGGACGAAGAAACCACGCAGATCCCCGGCGAACGTGCAGAAACATCGACCGGTCGGCGCATCGACAACAACCCAATCCTGAAGCGCGGCGCGGTCGCACTTGCCATCGTCGCATTTGTCTCCTTTGCGCTCTGGTCGATGCGCGGGAACAACAAGCCCTCCGAGACTGCACAGCCGGAGCGGGTTGTCATCCGGCAGACGTCGGATTTCGAGCCGGCCAAAGAACCGGTCCAGCCCGTGGTGGCTCCGTATAAACTCCAGCTTCCGACCCCGGTTCTGACAAAAGAGAAACCTGCTGACGACGACAAACTGCTCGATGCCGCGCGGCGCGCGCCCGTGATGGCCTATGGAGCCGAGAAAACGCAATCCGCCAAGCGACAACAGGGTGATGCCGGTGCCGATCCCGATGCAAATTATGTCCCGCTCGGGAACACGCCGGGCAGCTTTGGCGGCGAGCGCGAGAACGAAGATCAGCGCTTCAATCGCATGCTGACGCCAACGCGGTTGCAGGGCTCGCGCGCCGGTACGCTTGGCAATCGGGATTTTATCGTTGCGATGGGAACGTCCATACCCTGCGTGCTGGAAACGGCACTTTCTTCCGACCAGCCGGGTTTTACGAGTTGCGTCATCAACCGCGATGTTCTGTCCGACAACGGTCGGGTTGTGCTGATGGAAAAGGGCACACAGGTCGTCGGTGAATATCGCGAGGGACTTCGTCGCGGACAAAAGCGCCTGTTTGTTCTCTGGAACCGTGCGAAGACACCGAAAGGTGTGATCATTACATTAGCGTCACCCGCAACCGATGCTCTCGGTCGCGCCGGAATGGACGGCTATGTTGACACGCATTGGTGGGAACGGTTCGGCAGCGCTATCCTTTTGTCGATCGTGGGCGACGTCACATCCTATGCAACAAGCCGGTTGCGGGACGGCGACGTCGATGCGCAGAACACCACCAGTGCCGGTCAGCAGGCTGCGGCGATTGCCGTCGAACAGTCGATTAACATCCCACCAACCCTGAAAAAACACCAGGGAGGGCTTGTCTCAATCTTCGTCGCGCGGGATCTCGATTTCTCCAGCGTTTACGGGCTACGTGTGACGGAACCACGCAACCGGATTTACGACCGTGCCGTTCTCGGTGACTTTACGCCGGACTCCACGATTGTGACGAAATAGGTAAGACGATGATCGAAGCCGTAGATTCCGGCGTCGTGCGCGAACTGTTGTTGCCGCTGTCACCGCTTCTGCGTGATCGGTCACTCTATGAAATTATCGTCAACAGGCCGGGCAAAGTCATGACAGAAGGATCGGTCGGATGGCAGACACATAGCATACCGGAACTCACCTATGACCGGCTGATGCGCCTTGCGCGGGCGGTCGCAAGTTTTTCCGATCAGTCGATCAATGAAACCAATCCAATCTTGTCGGCAACCTTGCCCGACGATGAACGCATCCAGATCGTGGTGCCGCCGGCGACGATAAAGGGAACGGTGAGCCTCACCATCCGCAAACCATCCTCGGTGTCGCTCAGCCTTGACGATCTCGACGATGGGGGGCTGTTTGCCGATGTTCGGCATGTGGAAGAAAACCACGGGCAATTCGACCAACGATTGATAGAACTCTATCGGACCGGCGCAGTGAAACAGTTTTTGAGCGAAGCGGTGCTGGCGCGAAAGAACATCATTATCTCTGGTGCAACGGGATCGGGAAAAACAACGCTCTCCAAAGCGCTGATCAGGCACATTCCTGACAGTGAACGGATTATTTCTATCGAAGATACGCCCGAACTGGTAATCCCGCAGCCAAACCATGTTCGGCTCTTTTATTCAAAGGGCGGCCAGGGAATGGCGAGGATTGGCGCAAAGGATCTCCTGGAATCCTGTCTTCGTATGCGCCCCGACCGGATTTTGCTGCAGGAATTGCGCGATGGCTCCGCTTTTTACTATATCCGTAATGTAAACTCCGGGCATCCCGGTTCGATCACCACAGTGCACGCGGATTCAGCGCGTCTGGCCTTTGAGCAACTCACATTGCTGGTGAAGGAATCGGAGGGCGGAAGCGATCTTGAGCGAAAAGACATTCGTGAAATGCTGACAATCGCGATCGACATCATCGTTCAGTGCAAACGGGTCGATGGGCGGTTCCAGGTGAGCGAGATTTACTTCCGCGATGTAGCTGTGTCTGACGCGAAATTCTAGATCACGACGTCATGTGTGATCACTTACCATCTTGCTCAGCGCTGCAGAGTATCGCGAATAGCGTCGGCAAACAGGATGCCGGCAGGAGGCGGTGAGGGTGGCGGCCAGCAAAGAGGGAGAGGGGGGAAGGGGAGTTCGTGGTGGATTGTGGTTGTCGGAGAAAGGCTCCGGCCATTCCGTCACGGAGAAAAGATATGGCACAGGCCATCCAGAAAATCACGCTCAATGCCGGACGTGACATCCCATTCGACAAGCTCGTCTTGAGCCAGCAGAATGTCCGTAAGACCGAGGCGGGCGTCTCGATCGAGGAGCTTGCCGAAGACATAGCCCATCGCGGGCTGCTGACCAGCCTCAACGTCCGCGCCGAGATCGATGCCGACGGTAACGAGACCGGAATTTACCGCATCCCTGCCGGCGGTCGTCGCTATCGCGCACTCGAACTCCTGGTCAGTCAGAAAAAGCTGTCGAAAACGGCCGCAGTTCCATGCATCATCAGCAAGGGCGAAACCCCTGAAGTCGAGGATTCGCTTGCCGAAAACATCAGGCGCGTCGACCTTCACCCGCTAGACGAGTTCCGGGCGATCATGACGCTGCGCGAACAGGAGCTCGATGAGGAGGAGATTGCCGCTCGCCTCCACATGTCGGTGGCAACGGTGAAGCAGCGCTTGCGCCTCGCATCGATCTCGCCACGACTTCTGGAACTTTACGCGAATGACGAGATGAAGCTCGGGCAGGTCATGGCATTCTCGATCACCAATGATCACGCTCGCCAGGAACAGGTTTGGGACACGGTTTCGCGGACCTATGGTCAGGATGCCAATTATATTCGTCGCATGCTGACCGAAACCGCGATCAGGGCCACCGATCGCCGGGCCATCTATGTTGGCACCGATGTTTACGAGGCTGCTGGGGGCGTGGTCATGCGTGACCTGTTCGAACCGGACAATGGTGGATGGCTGCAGGATCCGGCGCTGCTCGAACAGCTCGTGATCGAAAAGCTGACCGCCGACGCGGAAGTGCTCAAGGCTGAAGAAGGTTGGAAATGGGTCGAAGCGGCGTTGGACTTCTCTTATGGCCATACCTCCGCTCTTCGCCGGTTCTACGGCAAACAGGCGCAATACTCTGAGGAAGAGCTGGCGCGCCACGACGCCCTGAAGGCGGAATACGACAAGCTCGACGCCGAATATGCCGAGGCGGAAGAGGTCTGCGAGGAAACCGAGGCCGGGCTTGAGGCACTCGGCAACGAACTCGATGTGTTGAACGACCGGCCCTATGTCTTTGATCCGGAAGAGGTCTCCCGCGGTGGCGTTTTTATCTCACTTGCCGTCAATGGGGAACTGAAGATCGAACGCGGTTTCGTTCGACCGGAAGATGAGCCCATTGCCGAGGCGGAAGCCGACGATGGTGATGGTCATGGCGGAAATGATACCGTTGCAGCCTCGACGAATGGTGGAGTTTCGCTTAACGGCAGGCCTGCGAGCGTCGAGGAGCCGGAGGACGATGATGGTAAGCTGCGCGCGCTTTCCGATCGTGTTGTCGAAGATCTTACAGCCGCCCGCACTGTCGCCCTTCGCAATGCGCTGGCGAACGACCCGGTGGTGGCCTTCATCGCGGCTCTCCATGTTGCGGTCCTCAAGATCTTCTACAGATACGGGGCAGACTCGTGTCTGGAGGTCACGCTACAGCATACCACCTTCGGCCAGACCCAGGGACTGGGCGATACGGTATGGGTGAAGGAGATTGAACAGCGGCAGGAATCGTGGGGTTATGATCTCCCTGCGAATGCTGACGAGGTCTGGGATTATCTGATCAAGCTCGATGAACCGAGCCGCATGGCGTTGTTTGCCCATTGCGTCTCGTTGTCGGTCAACACCACGGTCCAGGCGTGGAACAGGCGGGTCACGGAAAATGTCCATGCCCGGCAGCTCGCGATCTCGCTCGGATTTGACATGGTGGAGGCGGGCTGGACACCGACGGTCGACAACTATCTCGGGCGCGTGACCAAGGCGCATATCCTGCAGGCGGTTCGCGAGGCGAAGGGTGAGCAGTCGTCCCAACTCATTGATCACCTGAAAAAGCCCGACATGGCGCGCGAGGCTGCCCGATTGCTGGAAGGCAGCGGATGGCTCCCTGAAGTTTTACGGCTTCCGGTTGCCGAAACCACTGTGGTCGCCGAGATCGGTGCTGAGGTGACGGAAGATGGTGTCGAAGACAATACCTCCAAAACCTCTGATGCCGATTTGCCGGCTTACTTGACCAAAGGCGAGGATGCGGAAGAGGCTTCCATCAATCCCTCTGACGATGGTGAACAACTGGAAGCCGCTGAATAGCCGCGTCTGGATCGTCCCAACATAGAATCCCGGGCCCGGTCAATAAGCCGGGCTCTTTCAGTTTTTGGACATTGGACACAAGCATGTCCGTCATGCACATCTATTAACGCGCCAGTAAGGCTTCAGCCCTCTCCTGCTCGATTGGGACGCAGAGTAGGTCGGCGATCTGCCCGGTATGACTGGTGAAACAAGCGCATCGGCGTCTCTACGCACTCAGCGCAGCAGCCGCCGTTCGAGAAAGGACTGCATGTCACGCCGACCATCCGCGACGCAATAGACGATCACATTCTCTCCGATGATGCGATAGATCATCCGCCAGGGCTTGTGATGCAGCTCCCGATAGTCGGTGATGCCGAGACCGGTGAGTTCCTTCGGAACATTTCCCTTGGCTGGCAAATCCTCGAGCCCCAGACAGGCATACTCGATTTCGCCGAGAATCCGTTCGGCAGTCTCGATGCCATCCCGGCTGGCGAGGAAGCGGTAGAGATCTTCAAGATCCCGTTCTGCATCCTCGGTAAACAGAACTTGATACGGCATCAGGCGCTAGGCTTCGACAGGCGTGCACGAAGGCGTGCGAAGGTTTCTTTCGCAGGGCGGACCTTCCCGTCCTCCACCTGCTTGTTCGTTAGCGCCAGCACCTTCAAAAGCGCCAGCGTTTCCTGCGTTTCTTCGTATTGCGTAACGTCCTGAAGCACGGCTTTCGCCTCGCCATGCAATGTGATCACCACCGGCTGCCGGTCGTCGGCGAGTTGGCGAATGACCTCCGGTGCATGCGCCTTGAGGTAACTGATGGGTTTGACCTGTTCCGATAGTTTCATAGCTGTGAACTCCTTTTGACCAGAATATAGACCTTTAATGGTCTTTCTGGAAGCGATTATTGCGAAGTCGCAAGAGGGGAGAAGGGTCGTTTGCGCGTGGGCGGTTGCCGTAGGGCCGGAGAGAAGGTTTCAGGGATCGCCTGCATTGTCGTGCCAGGCTGACGGCGACGTCACCCATTCTTCCGGCACCAGCCCGGCTGACCGCGGAAGCGATCAGCCGGGCTCTTTCATTCTTTTTAGGAGACTTCAGCATGAACACTATGATTTCCAGCCCGCTCCAGACCCAGCGCCCGGCATCGACCGGGTTCAAGGTCGATATTTCCCGCGGCGAACGCATAGGGCGGGTGTCGTCCGAATGGTTCTCACGCCCGGACGATGAGCGCTTTTTGTCGCTTCTTGATCTTCATCACGCCGTCAGCATCCGAACCGAGCGTGCCCGGGTTCGCACCATCGAGACCGCCGACATTCGTGTCGAGGCGACGCGCGACAATGCAGAGCGCATGTCCCTGATCGTACCCGGGGGGCGTGAGCCGCTGGCACCAACGCACTGAAGCTACGGGCAACTTTGCAGCCTGGTTGGCGCACCTGCGAGTTATATGCGCCAGCTTCCCGCGCCACTCGCCGCCATCAACCTTCAACATGGGCTCCTCAGCCACAAGGCCGAAATGGTCAAAACTCTGGAGATGGACGACGGTCGTCTCGAGCTGCGGGCGGTGACCGGTCCCGAATATGGCCGCATATGGGATCATGAGCTTGTTGCCGCCGTGATGAAGATCGCGGGCAATGGCACTGGCGATACCATGTGGAAGGTGCCTGGAACCTTGGATTGGGAAACCATGACGCACAATCCTTTCGTGGATGTGACAAGGGACACCACCACGCTTTACGCGTCGGACAGGGACGTATTCCTGTTTTTGGTGGACGATACGCACCCCATCGAAGCCGGACGCCTGCCGAACGGCGAACCCGATCTTTATTTTCGTGGGTTTTATTGCTGGAATAGCGAAGTTGGCAGCAAAACCTTGGGAATTGCGAGCTTTTACCTGCGGGCAGTGTGTGCCAACAGGAATTTGTGGGGTATCGAAAATTTCGAGGAAATTACCATCCGCCATTCGAAATTCGCTGCGCAGCGTTTCGCGCACGAGGCCGCGCCGGCACTGACGACCTTCGCAAATTCCTCCCCCGCCCCCTTCATCGCCGGCATTCGCGCGGCCCGAGAACGGGTGGTCGCCCGCAATGATGAGGACCGGCAGACCTTTCTGCGCCGCAGGGGTTTTTCCAAGGCTGAAACCGGCAAGATCATCGAAACGGTTTTATCCGAAGAGGGCAGGCCGCCCGAGAGCATTTTTGACTTTGTGCAGGGCATTACCGCACTGGCGCGGGGAAAGTCGCATCAGGATACTCGGCTCGAACTCGAAGGTAAGGCGAAGAAACTGCTCGAAAGTGCTGCCTGATCATGACAACTCACCACAAATCCGCATCCATCCCTTTCATCGCCCGGCCATCGTGTGCCGGGCGTTGCTGCTCTGGAGGACCGAAATGTCAACTGAATTCTCTTTCGCCGAAGAACGTTCGATGTTCAGGACGGAAGCACTCTCTCCCCTGCAGTCGGGTTGCCTGAAGGTTGCGCTGGATCGACATTATCGCTTTGATGGTGTCGTCAAGGCACTACGCTCTCATATCGAGCAATCGGCGGAGTCTAGCCCGCTCGAATTATCCGAGAGCGACGGCATGATCAGCTACACACGCATCAGGTTCAATCGGATGGGCTCTTGGCAGTTAACAAGGCGCTATATCGCCCGCCTCAAGGCGAAGCGCTGTTTCTATGTGAACGACTGGGTGATACCGATTGTGCCGGCGTCGGCGTCGGATGACGGCTCGTCCGTGCTCGCATCAATCATGCTGGCCATTTCATTGGCAGCGACCTGATTGCTTGCCGCTTTCAGGTCAATGGCGCCCCAGATTGAGTTTTGTTGGGTAGACTGACGCCGCCGGTTCTTGAACTCGACGATAAATGGCTTTTTCTCAGGCTTCATAATGCTCCGGCTGACCGTGGCGGATGGATTTTCCGGTAGGAGGTGTTCTTATTCGCCGCATCCTGTCAATGGTTGAGGCTCGGATTCCCGGATCAGGGGAGCCGGGGAATTTCGCCTTCCGCCACGCGCCAGACCCACGGAGTGATCTCAGGTCGTGTCTCGATCATGTCGGCAAGCGCCCGCTCGTACGCGTCATCAGCGCCTGGAGGAACGATGAACATCGCGACCGGTGCCGGCTTCTGTTCCGGCATCGTCACCGACACGATCGGCGCATCCCGCGGGAGGTTAAAACGCAGCCCCTTGACGATCTTTCGCTTCAGGTGGCCGAGTTTCTCTAGCAGCCTGAGCTCGTGAATGTTCTCGAACGGGAGCCAATGATCATTGACCACCATCAGCGCGACCTCTTCCACCGAGGCGATGCCCGCGACCGAAATACCGAACGTGGCAATGACAATCAGGTGGAACGCCTCGTTGGAGCGCCACAGTTCGAGCTCGATCTCATAGCGGGCCGCAAGCCGCCGCCACGCTCCATCCTCAATCATCAAGGGGAAGGGCATGTGCCGCGCAACGATTTTCTGCCCTTCGCGGGCCGGGGAAAACTCCTTCACCTCAGCCACGATCATCATCAATTTCCGTGGTCCCGACCCTGTCGTCTGTATCCTCTTGAGTGCAGCTGCTCGCCGGGCGGTAATGCCATCCTTGTCCTCCGGCTGAAAGACCTCCGGCACGTAGAGCATATCACTCAGGGAACCGCCCCTCGCCGACATCTGTGAAGCGGCGTTGACAAGGTTCGCACGGACCCGGCCCCAGCCACGCCGGCCAACCCAGGTCGAGCGCCACTCGGTCAACTCGCCCGCTTCCCAGAGATAGTGGAGCATCGCCTTCAACGACAGTTTCCGCGGCTCGCTGCGGATACTCGATTCGGACGCTTCCGTCGGCGTCGTGGGTGCAGCCCGCGGACTGCGCTTCGTCAGCGAGAAGTCCAATTTCAGTTCAGCTCGGCCGCTGGCGTCGATCTGGATCGCACTGCCGAACAACGGGCCAAGGCCGGAAAGTTCGTAGGGGGGTTCGTAGGATGGGCAGGTCGGATCATGCTCGCGCCCCGATAGAGGCATCCGCTTGACAAGATACTGGTCCTCGACGCGGGCGATGTACATCGGTGAGGAAGGGTCCTTGCACAAGCACATTGGACGCAGCCGCTGTTCGTAAGCCTGAGCGAGAACTTCCTGCAGTTCAGGGTCAGCTTCTTCGATCAAGCGATTGCCGATTGCGAACTTTCGCATCCATGTTCTCCTTCTCCAGCATCGAGCTTATACCGCCAATAGGTATTTTACTAACGAAAACTAGTCAGTAAAGAGTGGGATTACGCTTGCAACCTTCGTGTCAGGACTAAAATGCCGAAATCGCTGCGGCCGCGAGGGACAGGAAGTAGAACACGGGAAAAGAGGGGAGTTGGGTTGGTGAAGGCATGGCCCGGTCGAGATGGGAGAAAGCGCGTTTCGACACGGGTTGTCGTCAGCGCGTTCCGGCCTGAACGGCCGACTAGCCGCATCCACGCCCCCTCTGCCCGGTAATTGCCGGGCATTTCCGTTTCAGGAGAGCAACATGACCATTCCTGTACTCGATTTTTGCCAACCAGCCGCAGCTCCGGTCTTTCTGAATTTCCGCTCTGAGGCTGTTCGGCCTGTCTGCTTCGCGATTGTCTACTGGGACGGCCCCGGCGATACGCTCTACGCTTTTGGGGATCGCAATGCCTTCGAGCGGCAACGTGCGGCAGCCGAGCGTCAGTTCGCCCATGTTCAGGAATTGTCGGTCGAGGAAGCCGTCGATTGGGTTGTTGCCGGTGGCAAGGCTGTCTTGCATGAGGTGTCGACGGGCGGCGTGGCGGTCTTCTGCAGCCTCAAGCTCGCGGCTGACGGATATGGGACCCAAGGTGTGACGGAAACCTGACCACCGGCGAATGTGCCAGACGCCTCAAGGCTTCGCCGGTATCATCGCGGTTACTGCCTCAATTTTGTCGATCCAATCCGCTGCGGTTAGGTCGGTCCAGGATATGATCTTTCGAATACGATCGTATTCCTCCTGAATGTTCCGCCGAAAAATCGGTTCGTGATGGGCTATTCGGTTGCGCAAGTCGCGGATCTTGAAGAGCGTGTCATTGCCTTCCCCCTGCAACTGCTGGACTGTTCTCGCGTGATCCATATTCGGAAACACTGCCCGGAAATGGACGTTCCAGATCGCGCCGTCATGGCCATGAGTGAGCATCTTTTCCCAGAATACGAAGTTCAGTTCGGCGACGATTTTGCCTGATGTCGGCAGCGAGCGGAGGCCTAGCAGGTTGCGACGCGGGCTGTATCCAGTCGGTGGGTTGCGCAAACTGATTTCGAAGCCCCGCTCCCACAGCCAGTTTTGCCCATTTCATCAGGCAGACCCGAGGAATTATGCCCGCTGAATTCTTCCGCCATCGGCCTATCCCTCAAAGAGTAGGGCAGCATAGTCCGACGCACCATGAAGAACATGGACAATGACCACCTGTTCAACTCGCACATGGTAGAAAATCAGATAATTCCCGTGCACCCGGCGGCGAATGCCGTAGCTTTCATATCGCGGCACCAGAGAAAACGCCAAGGGGTTAGCGGCTAATGCTTCGCACTTGCCGCGCAATTCCTGGACGAATGAGAGCGCTCGGCCTGGATTATCTTCGGCAATGTCGTCCGCGATTTGTTCTAGATCGCTTTCCGCTTCGTCTGAAAATTCGACGATCATGCGGACTGTTCATCCTTCGCAGCCATCGCGCGATATTTGGCTTCAAGACGGTCTAACACTTCACCGGCTGGCTTTGTGCGGCCAGCGTCTGCATCGGCAAGCCCGCGCATAATTGACGCGTCGAGTGCGGCCAACTTCGTTTCCCTGTCCTGCACAAGCCGCACACCTTCACGCAGCACTTCACTTTTCGAACCATAACGGCCCGTTTCGACAAGCTGCTGGACATAGCTTTCGAGCTGCTTGCCTAAATCAGCACTGATCATATTGAAATCTCCGTCGAATGAATCCACAGAGATATAGCAGAATTATCAACTATTATCAATGACAATCAGATTTTTCCGTCACATTCAGGCGCACCCTGCCGTGACAACTGAACGTGACCGTCCCCGACCGTCACAATAGGGTTGATTTTGCCCCTCTGTGACAGACTGGCTTAGAAGCCACCCTAAAGTTACAGCTTCTTGGTTTGTTCTTCGAGTTGGCCAAAATCGCGCGTTCGGGTTGACTGGGCCGATAACGGCTGGCTTCAGGAAGGCTGACGATCGTTCGGAAGACGCAAGGTCCCCAGACTTGCCGGTATCGGCGCCATTGTTCCGACAGTCATCGATTGCCAGCGCTTTCGCGGCCACCAACACGCGGCTGACCGAAACTGCTGGCCGATGCGAATCTCGCCGATTGCTCGGTTCGCGGCGTCCTGCTCGTCGTCAGTCTCGATGATAGAAGTGTGGGTAATAAGGAAACATGGCATTGGCTCATATATCGCTTTTTTCTCTTGCTCATTGATCACACCGAGAAAACCGTCAAGCCAGAAACAGGATTTCGGGAGAGCCGACATGTCAGCATGATCGGGTTCCCGCCGGCGTGTCGGCACGGTTCCGACGAAGCAAAGAGGGAGAGAAGGGCCTGAAAAGGGGGCCTGCCGGGGTTTGGAGAGCGTCCGGGCGGGTGTGTCCTCTCCCGCTCCCAACAGGATTTCCCATGAACGTGGTCCCGACCCCTGCCGCGAACGCGGTCGCCGCTTCGCTTGTTACCTCGAGCCGTGCAGACTTTATCCTCGATTCCGGCCGTGAGCTTCTGCCGTTTCTAGAGCGCGGCCAAACCATAGGAGCAGCCGATCTCCGATCCATTCTGATGAATGCTTTCGGCGGCTCAGACGCCGAAAGCTTCTGGTCTTGGAAAGACGCTTATGAGGCGACAGAAGTGGCCCAGATCCTGTTTCTGCGAAAGTTCGGCGGGGCAATCAGCTCCCGCACGAACGCGCGTCAGGCAACGTTGGCCATGTTGACCAAGGTCGCAGGCCTGATCCCCACCCACACCCGACGCTCCGAGGAAAGCCAGCAGCTCCAACAGTTTTCCACGCCAATGCCGCTCGCCTATGTCGCTGCTCGTGCTGCCGGTATCATGCCGGGTGATGTGGTGCTCGAACCGTCGGCGGGAACAGGGCTTATGGCGGTCTTCGCGCAACTCGCCCGTGCACGCCTGGTGCTCAACGAATATGCGCCGCTCCGTCACGATCTTCTGACCCAGTTATTTTCGGGATCATCAGTTACGCAGTACGAAGCCGCCCACATCGATGACTATCTCGATCGTGCGGTGCTCCCGACCGTCGTGCTGATGAACCCGCCGTTTTCTGCCGGTGTTCATGTCGAGGGCCGCATGGCCGACGCGGCATGGCGTCATCTGGCCTCCGCCTTCAGGCGGCTTGTTCCCGGCGGACGGCTGGTTGCGATCACCGGCTCCAGCCTTTCTCCCGACAATCCGAAATGGCGGGACGCATTCGTCCGACTTCAGAGCCGCGGCACGGTTCTGTTCAGTGCAGCAATCGATGGTGGCGTCTATGCTCGCCACGGCACGACGATGGAAACCCGCCTCACGGTCATCGACAAGATTGCCGCCGCTGATCCGGCAAATCTGGTTGAATCGCGTGGTGCCGCCCCCGATCTGGAAACACTGCTTTCTTGGATCTCTGGTCTTCCGCCCCGCTCACCTTCAACCGCGCCAAACTCTATCGGCGCGCTCTCCCACGGAATATTAAACGCCTGTGCGGCGAAAATGGCCGCTCGCAAAGCTGCCGACACCATGCGACCCGCAGCTGTGATGGTCCCGGCAAGTCGCCCTTCAGCCGCTGCTGCGCCGCGTTTGGCGTCCTCAGCTGTACCCCGGATCGACGATGACGTTGTTGAACTCTCTTACGAACTGCGCGATGGAGCGACGAATGTCCGCGTCGATGTCGCTGAAGGAATATACGAACCCTATCAGTTGCGGGCGATCCGCATTCCGGACGCCAAACCACACCCGGACAAATTGGTCGAATCCGTAGCAATGGCGTCGGTCGCGCCGCCCAAACCAAGCTATCGGCCACATCTGCCGAAGCGCATCGTCACTGGCGGCGACCTCTCCGACGCCCAGCTCGAGAGTGTGATCTATGCCGGTGAGGCCCACTCCGGCTATCTTGCCGGCCACTGGAGCGTTGATGCCAGTTTCGACAACCTGAAAGCCGTTACCCCGGAGACGGAAGGCGTTGTTCGTTTTCGTCGGGGCTGGTTTTTAGGTGATGGCACGGGAGCTGGCAAAGGCCGCCAGGCTGCCGGTATCATCTTGGACAATTGGCTGAAGGGTCGTCGTCGTCATTTGTGGATCTCGAAATCGGAAACCCTGATTGAGGATGCGCAGCGTGACTGGAGCGCGCTCGGCCAGGAAAAACTGCTGATCACGCCACTCTCACGCTTCCGCCAGGGCAAACCGATCAAACTCGACGAAGGCATCCTCTTCGTCACCTTCGCCACTTTGCGCACCGACGAGCGCGAGGGCAAGCGATCGCGAGTGCAGCAGATCGTCGACTGGCTGCGTCAAGAGGCTGGGAGCAGCGAAGCCGCGTCAGGGAATGCAGAAGGTTTCGACGGCGTCATTATCTTCGATGAAGGTCATGCGATGGCTAATGCCGCAAGCGGCAAAACCGACCGCGGTGAAAAGTCTGCCTCGCAGCAGGGTCGCGCCGGTCTTCGCCTGCAGCGTGCTCTTCCCAATGCCCGCGTCGTCTACGTTTCCGCCACTGGCGCATCCGAGGTCGAGCAACTTACCTATGCCGAACGCCTCGGCCTCTGGGGTGGCGCGGACTTTCCCTTCTCGACCCGCTCTGAGTTTATCGCGGCGATCGAAGACGGCGGCGTGGCGACGATGGAGGTTCTGGCGCGGGATCTCAAGGCCATGGGCCTCTATGCCTCGCGATCCCTGTCCTTCGAGGGAGTCGAATATGACATCCTCGAACACGAACTGACCGAGGAGCAAGTGCGCATCTACGATTCCTATGCGGAAGCGTACCAGGTCATTCATAATCATCTCGATCAGGCGCTGGAGGCTTCCGGCATCACGTCCAGCGGCTGCACCCTCAACAAAAATGCAAAGGCGGCTGCACGCTCCGCCTTCGAAAGCACCAAACAGCGCTTCTTCAACCATCTCCTCACCTCGATGAAGACGCCGGCGCTGATGAGTGCGATCAAGCAGGATGTCGAAGAGGGCCATGCGGCGATCATCCAGATCATTTCCACCGGCCATTCTCTGATCGAACGCCGCCTCGCCGAAATCCCGACCGCGGAATGGAACGACATCCAGGTAGATGTCACGCCGCGTGAGATCGTCGCCGAATATCTCAACCATTCTTTCCCGACCCAGCTCTTCGAGGAATATTCCGACGCCGAAGGCAATCTCCTGTCGCGTCCGGTCTATGACACCGATGGCAATCCGGTCCTTTGCCGCGACGCCGTCGCCCGCCGGGATATGTTGCTTGAACGGCTCGGCAGCCTTCCCGCCATTCCAACGGCGCTCGACCAGATCGTCCAGAAATTCGGCAGCAGCCAGGTCGCCGAGATCACAGGCCGCCCGCGCCGCATCATCCGGCGCGAGGATAGCGACACGATCGACCGCTTCGCCGTCGAAAGCCGACCGGGCAGCGCCAATATCGACGAGACCCGCGCCTTCATGGACGATGAGAAGCCGATCCTGATCTTCTCTGAAGCGGGCGGGACTGGACGATCCTACCATGCCGATCTCGGCGCGAAGAACCAGCGTCTGCGTCTCCACAATCTCCTGGAAGCTGGTTGGCGCGCGGACGTGGCAATCCAGGGGCTCGGCCGCAGCCATCGCACCAACCAGGCGCAGCCGCCGCGCTTCCGCATGGTTGCCACCAATGTGAAGGCCGAACGAAGGTTTTTGTCGACGATCGCCAAGCGCCTCGATACGCTCGGCGCGATCACGCGCGGGCAGCGCCAGACCGGCGGTCAGGGCATGTTCCGCAGCGAAGACAATCTCGAATCCCAATATGCCCGCGATGCGCTCAGGCAGTTTTACAAGTTGGTTCATGCCGGTGGCATCGACGGCTGTTCGCTGGAAAAATTCGAGGCGATCACCGGTCTGTCGCTGACGGCGCGCGAGGGTGGTCTCAAGGACGAATTGCCACCTATCCATACGTCTCTGAACCGAATGCTTGCGCTCACCATCGCCATGCAGAATCTCCTGTTCGACGCGTTCGAGCAATTGCTGGCCGCGCGCATCGAGGGCGCGATCGCCACCGGTGTCTATGACAAGGGGCTGGAGACCCTGACCGCGGACCGAATGACGGTGAAGAACCGGCAGCTGATCTACACCCATCCGGTCACCGGGGCGCAGTCGCATCTGTTGACCATCGAGCGCATGGATCGTAACAGGCCGATGTTGCTCGCCGATGCTTTGAGCCTCGCCGCCCGCGATCCGCACGCTGTGCTGATGATCAACGGCAAGTCCGACCGCCCGGCGGTGCAGGTTCCGACCCGCTCGGTTATGCTCGACGACGGTTCGATCCAACCGCGCGTCGCACTGATCCGGCCAATGGACGAGATCCGCTTCGAAATGCGCCAGCTGGAAGAAACGAACTGGGAAGCGGCGGGCGAACAAGACTTTTCGGCCGCATGGAAGACGGAAGTCGCCAGCCTTGCCGAATTCTCGGTGTCGACCATGCACGTGGTTTCGGGCCTCCTGCTGCCTATCTGGAAATTGCTGCCGCAGGACTATTGCCGGGTCTATCGCCTGCAGACCGACGAGGGCGAGCGTATCGTCGGACGTCTGGTCTCGCCGGATGGATTAACGCGGCTTTGCCGCAACTTCGGGCTCGACAAGACGGAGGTCGTCACCGACGCTGATGTCTGGCAGTCGCTGCTCGCAGGCTCCTCGGTGGTCGCACTTGCCGGCAATATGACGCTCAGGCGTGTCCGGGTGATGAACGACTATCGCGTTGAGCTCAACGGTTTCACCGACGGCATGCGTGACAAGCTCCGGTCCTTCGGCCTGTTCTCCGAGATGATCGCCTGGAAGGTCAGGTTCTTCATTCCGACCTCGGGTGAGGGGTCGGCTATCCTCACCCGTCTCATCGAACAGCATCGCATTATCGACGTCGCTGGCCGGGGATAACCACAATGTTGTCCGCGTCCGATCTTGCGGACTGTCTCGCACAGGATGCCGAGGCGGTCTGCCGCTATTATCTTTCCGCCGGCCGAAGGGCCGGCAATTACTGGATCGTTGGCGATGTCGCCAACAGCAAAGGCAAGTCGCTCTATGTCCATCTCTCCGGTCCACGCAAGGGCAAGTGGGCGGATGCGGCGACGGCTCAGTATGGTGACCTGCTCGATCTCGTGCGGGAAACCTGCGGACTAGTCGATTTCCGCGACGTGGCCGAGGAGGTGCGGCGATTTCTAAACCAACCCCGTCCTAGTCGCGTGTTGTCCCAAAGGGCCGGTGCTTGTGCCGATCCTCCGATTGACAGACCTGCAGATGAACGGGCCCAACGTCTGTTCCGCATGACGCAGCCGCTTGCCGGCACGCTGGCCGAAAGCTATCTGCGCCAGCGCGGCATCCTGCAGGCGGCACAGCATCCCGCGCTCAGATTTCATCCATCGTGCTACTATCGCGATCTCGCAACCGGCAGGACCAGCAGCTATGCGGCGTTGATCGCTGCCGTGACCGATCGCTTCGGAACGATCACCGGTGTGCATCGCACCTATCTCGAGCGCTCCGGACTGGATCCGAGCAGCATTGGGAAGGCACAGGTGGATACGCCCCGGCGTGCTCTTGGTGGCCTGCTCGGCAATGCCGTACGTTTCCGCTTCCCTGTCTTTGGCCCCGTACCCGTCACGATCGTCGGCGAAGGCCTTGAAAGCATCCTGTCGCTCGTCGCTGTGATGCCCGCAATGCCGATGGTCTCTGCATTGACTGCCAATCACCTCGCCGCCTTCCGGCCGCCGGATGGATGTGAGCGCCTCTACATTGCCGCCGACGCCGACGCTGCCGGCCGGCACGGCATCGAGGGATTGAGCCGTCGTGCGCAATCGCTCGGCATCCTCTCGCTCGTGCTTACCCCGCAACTCGGTGACTTCAACGAGGATCTGCGCCAGCTCGGGGCGGACCGGCTGATCGCCAGTCTTCGGGCGCAAGTTCTCCCGGAAGATGCTCAGGCTTTTCTGTCAGCGTGATCGGGCCGTGATGGGGAGGCGAGGCGCGATTTTAGCGGCACGGGTTGGTTGGCAGGTGCAATGCTGGTCGCCGCCCGGATGGGCGCGCGCCTGCGGGCCTGCCGAGAGACGACCCTTACCATGCGGCGGGCAGGACTTCAGCGGGTCGGGCAGGTTTCTTCCCCTGACGGATCGCGATGCGACCCGTCATTCCTCGCGGGGCAAGAAACCCTTCCTCCGCCGCCCGGCGCTTCGCTGGGCCGCGGCGCAGAACGCCGCGGTTCCGGCTTGCCACCGCATGGACAGGGATCGCCGTCAGGCCGCGAGAGGCGCGGCGCAAACCGACGGAGACCATCATGAACCTCTTGCTTGCCAACGACGATGCCTTTGAGCCGCACCACGAATCCTCGCCAACCGACCGCTGCATCTACGAGATGCAGCTTTACGGCCACCGCCCGTTCCAGGACGAACCGGACCCGCGACCGCTACCCGAGGAGCCGGTCGTTCGCTCGGCGCTGACCGCGATCTTCGACGCCTTGTTCGAGATGCTCGGCGATACGCGGCTCGAACCCGATCTCGAGGACCTGCTCTGGTCGGTGCCCAACCTCTTCCACCGCGCTGGCGAGCGCATCCAGCGAGAACTTCGGCGCAACGAGGACGCGCAGCGTACCGAACAGGGGGAGCAGGATGGCTCGGAGGTCAAAAGTGTCGAGCTGGAGCGGCATGTCGCCGAAGGCATCACGCTCCTCGAACGCCGCAATGCCTTCGAGTTCATGCGCGACTTCGCAGCCGATCTATTCGAGGCGCAGACCGGATCAGCATGGCGGCCGCGCACCGGCTCCAAGGTCAGTCACGCCAACATGACCGCAGCGATGATCGACTCCAGAGACTTCCTCTCCGCCCGCCGGCGTGCCGAGACCGAGGTGTTGATCCCGGCAGGCACCAAGATCGCCTTTGGCGGCGGTATGGATTACAACGATCATGAGCAGGTTTGGGCTGCACTCGACAAAGCCTATTCTAAATATCCAGATCTGGTCTTGATGCATGGTGGCTCGCCCAAGGGAGCCGAACGTATCGCTGCTTGCTGGGCAGAAGCGCGCAAGGTGACGCAGATCGCCTTCAAGCCCGACTGGACGAAACACGCCAAGGCGGCACCGTTCCGCCGCAACGATGCCATGCTATCGGTGATGCCGACAGGTGTCATCGTCTTTCCTGGTTCCGGGATCACCGGGAATCTTGCCGACAAGGCCCGTCGGTTCGGGATCCCGGTCTGGCAGTTCTCAGGAGACGGCGCTTGAGCGCCGTTTTCTTGCAAATCTGGCAAGTCGGGAGATCATCTCACTCATGCAGGATGGCGACAATAGATGCAAATGATCGCCACATCCTGTACGAGTGCGGGGGGAGAGGCCGCAGTCCGGGAACGATGTGTTTAACGCGTCCAGTCTTCCACGCGCAGGCCCTCGACGCGCGCAAACTCGCCGGTATTGTTGGTAACGACCACGAGATCCCGCGCCTTTGCCTGACCGGCGATAATTGCGTCATAGGGACCGATTGGCGTCCCCTTGGCGGCAAGGGCCGCCCGGATATCTCCAGCGACGTACGCATCCCTCTGGTCGAAATCGAGGACTGGAAAATCGGCGAGCAGTAAGCGCAACGTCTCGAGATTATGCTCGATCTTTGCACTTTTGTGAGCGCCAAAATAAAGCTCATGAGCGACAATTGAAGAAAGGCCGATCGTTCCCGGAACACTGCCGAGAACGCGACTGACCAGAGTATCTGATCGCCGACCGATCAAGGTGATCACGGCATTGGTGTCGAGAAGATAGGAAATCACGAAAACACCGCATCAAGCTCCGGCCGGTCCTGCTGATCGGGCTGTTTGCGGCCATCCGCCATGAAATCGTCGCTGACCCCGCGGGTGAGTGCAGCCCTCAGCGATGCCCATGCCTCCTTGGTCTCGACATGTGGGCGAAGGATGAGCGCATCGCCTTCCTGCGTGATCTCCACGCGCTCGACATTGAAGCGGAACTCTTTCGGCAGGCGAACGGCTTGTGAATTGCCTGCCTGAAAAACACGGGCGAGATGGGGCATGGCCGCTCCTCCTTTTGTATACACAGAAATGTATATACGCTCTTGACGGTTCTGTTTCAAGATATGATGCAAGACCCGGGTGCATTCGATGTCGCCCGACACATCGGCTTGGCTGGCACCGGCGAAGCCAGCCCGATCGCTTAGGTATCGTTTGCTTGTCGGCGGGCTGTGCTCGGGATGGCTTCATGCTGCCTGGCTGGACGGACGTTGACCGGGGCGACATTGCCGAAGACCACATATCGGACACGGGTATTTCCAGCTTCACCAGATGTTGCCGCACGACCGGCAATGGGCAGGACGGTCACCACGCCAATCATCGTGGACCGTGAAGGGATGGCGGCTGAGGGAATTCATCGCATGCCCCCGCGCGGGTGGAGCGGCGCTGGAGATGGCGCATTGGCGCGGATGGCGGCGAAGGTGCACGCGCAAGCCTGTGCCCGGTTCCGCTCAATGGTGGATCGGGCAGGCATGATGGTTTCGCTCCCTTCGATTGCTCCGAACCATTCCCGTTGTATGTCGCTCGTATAGACGACCGCCTGCTTTTGCGGTCAACCCCTGACGGGGTAAGACCCGCCCGAAAATTTTGCAAAATTCGATTTCGGTTCCCTTGCTTTGACGGAAAATAGAATTTTGCAAAATTTTCAGCCGAGCTGACCGCAGCAGGTCGGTCGTCTCTTCGTGCGCCATCGGGAATGGTCCCGAGCAACTGAAGGAGACACTACCATGGCAACCACGATCGCAACCTTGATGCAGAAGACCGACGGCAGCCTCGAAGGCGTTTTCGCCACCATCCGGGTCAACGCGCCGATCGCAATCGTCCCGAACGCGAGCAAGTCAAGCGACGAAGCCCCCGACTTCCGCGTCATCCATCGTCGGACCGGCTTCGAGATCGGCGCGGGATGGAACCGCGTCGCCCGCCAGACCGGAGAGGAATACCTCTCGGTGAAGCTTGAGGCTCCCGAAATCGGTGTGATCTTCGGCAACGTCGCCCCAGCTCCCGGCGGGGATCCGGCAAAGAAGGTGATCCTCTGGAACAACCCGAACTGAGCGGCAGGCAGCCGGCTTCGAGCGATCGGGGCCGGCTCCGGCATTTTGCACTGATTGATCCGTGTGAACATGGGAGTGAAAGCGGGCATCGAGCCCGCTGTCACTCCTTCCGGGTGCCAAACGGAACCAAACTTTGTCTGCTCAGACCGTCCAAGTGTGCCATGCCAGCCAGAATTCCTCAAGGACGAGCGGTTCCCCCAATTTTGCCGCCGATCGCTTGCGCGCTCGCCAACAAAATCGGCTCCTCCACTCGCCGCCTCCGGCGGTCGCGTTCCGCGCTCCTTGACCCCTCCGGCCTGCCATGACTGCGGGCAGCGTCTTTCACAAACATCAAGGAGACAATCAATGTCGATCGATCAGCACATCGAGGAACTACGCGCCGAGCTGCGGAACGCAGTCTATCGCAACGAGCGCCGCTGGATCGAGAAGGAACTGGCGAAGGCGCTGGCGGAGCGCGAGGCGCTCTGGGCCGAGCAGGCGGCTTTCCTCAAGAACGAACCTCCCTATTGAGGGCGGTTTCACGTCTCGGGCGTGCTGTGCGGCCTCAGCCGTTGAGCGCGTCCTTCACCGCTTTCGCCGGCGTGAAAGTTAGCTTCTTCGACGCCGCGATCTTGATTGTTTCTCCCGTCGCCGGATTGCGGCCTTCGCGTGCCGGCGTCTCTTTCACCTTGAACTTGCCGAAGCCTGGCACATTCGTCTCGGCGCCGGTCTTCGCCGCTTCGGCGATCTGCCGGAACACGCTGTCTACAATGGCCTTCGCCTGAGCCTTGGTCAGGCTCTGCTCGGTGGCGATGTTGTCCGCAATCGCGGTTGCTGTCGTCATAGAAAGTATCCTCCCAGGTTAAGGTCTGATCAGTATGACAATCGGTGTGCCGCGATGATAGGGACAGATACTGCTGCGGCGCGGTCAATCCACTGGAATTTGCTGGTTTTACTGGAGGTCGCTTTCAGGCGACCTCGACGCCGCGCTAAACTCTCGCTTCTGTTTCCATGCATACACAACACGAGGGACGCAACGCCAACGCTTGCAATGTACTTTTGCCGTAGATAGACTCGTGCAAATAAGCGAGTAAATCGCGCCGGCAAAGTCAGGTGAACGTTTGCCTGCGGCACATAGCAGGAGATCAAGTTGGTAACTGCCAAACCTCGCTCAACCAATCCGGCTTCAGTTGACGCGTCCAGAAACGCTTTTTGGCACTTCCTTCTGTTTGTGGCGAGGCTGCCATTTGCCATTCTCGGTGTTTTCGCCCGTTCGATGTTCTACAGCGCGTGGTATTTGGCCTTTTATCTCTTGTGCATGTTGCGGCCGTTCACCGGTATGTTGGTATTGGTCGCACTGGTCATGATGCCGATGTCGATCGTCGTTTTTGCCCATCCCGATGCTGCTCACGGCATGCCGTTCTGGGCGTTCGGCCTGATGGGACTTGTCTTGGTCGCCTTTGCGCTCGGCTACACGCTTTTTGTCGACTGGATCACGCCACCGGGGGCCGAAGATCCGTTCGAACGTTACCGTCGCACCGATCGTTAGCGGGAATTACGGTAATCAAGACGCCTGTGTTCACAGCAAATCACAGATCAAAAATGTGGCTTCACGAACCGATTGGCGCTTGCTGCAGCATCCATATCCTTCCGTCGGAAGTAGATCGCCCTGCCGCAGCGGATCGGACTGTGTCCTTGCACGATAATAATCTGCTCGTCTTTCCGCATCGATTGCGTGATTTCGTGTGGCATGATCAAGGGGCGGCGTTGGAAATTGACGTTTTCTGATTTGCGCGATGCGCCGTTCTTCATATCCCAGCCGATGTTGCGGGAACTTCCCTTCACCTCGACTGTCATCTCGCCACATTGGGCCGAGACATTACGCGCTGTATCAAGCGCTTTGATTGCCGCATAGGATGTGAAGGCGCAGCCATCGATCCATGAGATCGCTCCGTCTTTTCCGAAGTGTCGTTCCAGTTGTCCGACAGATTGGTATATCAGCATCAAGGATATGCCGTATTTTCGACCGCGATCGCGCGCTTCTTCCAGAATGCGCATGTAACCGAGTAGGTCGACCTCATCGAGCATGAAAAGTGCCCGTCGTTTGAAGTGGCCGTCAGCCTGTATCATGGCGTTGATCAGCGCCCCGATGATCACTCGACCTATGCCCGGATAGGAGCGCAGGATTGACGCTGGGATGTTAAGAAACACATCCTTCTTGCCAGTGACGATGTCGCTCGGTTTGAAGGTATTACCGCAGACAAGTGCTGCATAATTGTCGAGCGAGAGCCATTGCGTGTCCTTCGAAGCGGTCGAATAAACGCCGGAGAATGTCTGCTCGGTCATGTTGGTAAAGACGCCCAAGGTTTCGCGAATGAACGCCGAACCCGAATTCTCCTGAATGTCGCGCAGCATGGCTAGCACTGATGGCTCAGGTTCGGAAACGATCTGTCTGAGGCTGCGCAGATTTCGACGACCTTCATATTCTGACGATAGCATCACATGTGCGAGCAAGCCCGTCAGGAGATTATGCGCCTGGCTTTGAAAGTAGGAGCCGGTCGAACTTTCGAAGCGTGCCGTGTCCGACAGGAGCATATGGGCCATGCTAACGATGTCTTCTTCTCGCTTGCTTGAGGTTTCGATCCCGTCAAGTACATTGAAGCCGATGAGCGGGTTTGACGGATCGAGCACCATGACCTCACGGCCCAGCTTGGCTGTGCGATGCACTACGACCATTGGCGCGACCTCGGTTGAGGGGTCGAGGCAGATCAGCGGTCCGGTATAACGTAAAGCCGTCGGCACGACATTGCTGGTGGTTTTGTAACCTCCCGATCCCGCGAAGAAGAGCATATGCGTGGAATCGAAATCCTGCCCATAGGTGAGGAGCGGTGCTTTGCCGCCTTGTCCCCAAGTGGCACGATCATCTGGATCGAAGGGCAACTCGTGTACGATTTGCTTGTCGACGCGGTAACGCTCTCCGACAACGATCTCGCCATCAGATGGGAAGAGTTTCCCCGCAGCCGACATGGAAAGCCAGTCGGCGTCGCCGAAGGCTGCGCGTCGGGCACGCTTGACCTGTGCGGGAACGACAGTGGCGACGCGTGCCGATGCAGCGACTGCCATGAAGCCACACAACGCACCGATCACGACAACCATATCGAGATAGGAAAGTGCGGTGTCCCAGCTGATAAGACCGCGCTCAACGGATGGGGCCAGACGCGCGTATTCTCGCAAGGCATAGAAGCCAACGACGCCGAGAAAGCACAGGAGGCTCATCATGGCTATCGGTCGCCGATGATGCATGGGCAAAGACCAGACCGTCAACAGTCCGGCGAGCGGTCCGAGCAGAAGTGCGGGTAACGGAGCGGCGCGCAGAAACCAATATGTTGTTTTGCCCGACATGCCGGTCGCCAATTCCGCCCACCGCCAGCCGATAATATAGACGGTGATTGCCGTGACAACGGCCGGCACGAGGACGAGCAACAAGCTCGGGCTCAGTTTTCCCTTCAATGCCATTCGCGCATCTCCCGTTCACGCACGGCCTCAACCTTCTGTACCTGGGACTTGAATGCCTCTTCGCCATTATCGCGTAGCCGCCGATATTCGGGAGAGTTCATTGTCACGCGTGCCAGTTCAAGCAGGCCGCCGAGCAAGAACGCCCGGTCAGCCCTCGACAGTCCTGCCTTGACCACGATGCCACCAAGCAGGAATTTTTCGCGGGCTTCTTGTTTGCGGTCAGCCGTCATTTGAAATCGCCTCCGACGTTCCAGTCTCACGATCCGTTGATCGACGTGCCGGAGCAGTTGAGCCTGAGGTCCCTTTCTTCTCTTTTTGAAATCGTGCGGTGATCTCTTCGAAGATGCGATCGATGTCCTCGTCTGCAATTTCCAACTCCGCTAATCCCGACTTGGTGGCGGCCTTGGCGAAGCGCTCGGCTGATTTAACGATTGCGGCACGTCTGCGTTCACGCAGCTTCTCGATCTGGGCATCGATATCCAGAATTGACGATTTTGCGGCCATCTGTCGTTTCCTTTTCATGCAACAAAGTTTCAATTTCGTTTTTAACTATCTAGAATACGATAGTAAAATAAGCTATCTTGAACAAGTCCCCAAAACGCCGATGCCGGAATTTTTAGTCTGATCGTCTTCTGGTGAAGCGGAATCTGGCCTGCGGCCCGATCGGTTTGAGGGCGCAATATACGTCGCTGGAGCGACGTGCTTGAAAGAAGAGGAAACCAGACGTGGCGATTATGTTCATCAGAGCGCAGGTGATTGGAAGGGGAGCGGGACGCAGTATCGTCTCGGCTGCGGCCTATCGCCATCGCGCTCGTATGATGGACGAACAGGCCGGTACGTCATTTAGCTATCGCGGTGGCGCGTCCGAACTTGTGCATGAGGAACTGGCGCTTCCGAATGAGATTCCGGCATGGTTGAAGTCAGCTATCAAGGGGAAATCCGTCGCGGAAGCGAGCGAGGTATTTTGGAACGCGGTTGATGCGTCTGAGAAGCGGGCAGACGCACAGCTTGCGCGTGAATTGATCATCGCTTTGCCAGAGGAGCTGACGCGTGCCGAGAATATCGCCGTGGTCCAGGAATTCGTCCGGGACAATCTGACCGCAAAAGGCATGATCGCGGACTGGGTCTATCACGACAAGGATGGCAATCCGCATATCCATCTGATGACGGCGCTAAGGCCCCTGACAGAAGAAGGGTTCGGGCCGAAAAAGGTGCCTGTTCTTGGAGAGGATGGTGAGCAACTGCGCGTCGTTACGCCGGATCGGCCAAACGGCAAGATCGTCTACAGGCTTTGGGCAGGCGACAAGGAGACCATGAAGGCGTGGAAGATTGCCTGGGCGGATACAGCCAATCGTCATCTGGCACTTGCTGGCCACGAGATCCGCCTCGACGGTCGCTCCTATGCCGAGCAAGGCCTCGACGGCATCGCGCAAAAGCACCTCGGGCCAGAAAAGGCGGCGCTCGCGCGCAAGGGGATCCAAATGTTTTTTGCGCCCCGGCGAACTTACGCGTCGTCAGGAAATGGCGGACCGGCTGTTGACGGAGCCGCAACTTTTGCTGAAGCAACTCGCCAACGAACGCTCGACTTTCGATGAGAAGGATATCGCCAGGGCGCTACATCGTTATGTTGATGACCCTGTCGATTTCACCAACATACGGTCACAGTTAATGGCCTCGGATGATATCGTATTATTGAAGGCGCAGCAGGTCGACACGGAAACGGGCGAGGTGGCAGAGCCTGCCGTTTTCACCACGCGTGAGATTCTTCGCATCGAATATGACATGGCGCAGTCGGCGAATGTCCTGGCCAAGCGTTCGGGCTTTGCTATCTCGGAGAAAGCCACCGCTGCTGCAATCCGTCAAATCGAGACACAGGATCCACGAAGGCCCTTCCGGCTTGATCCCGAACAGATTGATGCAGTCCGTTATGTTACCGGGGACAATGGCATTGCTGCCGTTGTCGGTCTGGCTGGTGCGGGCAAGTCGACGCTGCTTGCTGCAGCACGCCTTGCCTGGGAAAGCCGAGGTTGTCGTGTAATCGGGGCGGCACTTGCTGGTAAGGCGGCAGAGGGGCTGGAGGAAAGTTCAGGCATCAAGTCCCGAACCTTTGCATCACTGGAAATGACATGGGCTGGCGGTCGGGACCTGCTTGAAAGGGGGGATGTCCTTGTCATCGATGAAGCTGGCATGATCTCCTCGCAACAGATGGCGCGCGTGCTGAAGGTGGCCGAGGATGCCGGCGCCAAGGTCGTTCTGGTTGGTGACGCCATGCAGCTTCAGCCAATACAGGCAGGTGCCGCGTTTCGGGTGATCAGCGACCGTATTGGTTTTGACGAACTTGCCGGTGTGCGGCGCCAGCGGGACGAATGGGCACGCGAGGCTTCTCGTCTGTTCGCGCACGGCGAGGTGGAAAAAGGTCTCGATATCTATGCGCAGCAGGGGCGCCTCGCCGAGGCAGAAACACGGACCGAAATCATCAATCGTATCGTCGAGGATTGGACCTATGCACGGCGCGACCTGTTGCACAAAGCCGAAAATGAGGAAACCGCGCGGCAGCTTCGCGGTGACGAGTTGCTCGTCTTGGCGCACACCAATGAGGACGTGAAGCGTCTCAATGCATCTCTGCGCCAGGTGATGGCGGAGGAAGGGGCACTGACCGGCGCGTGCGAATTCCAGACGGAGCGGGGGGCACGTGAATTTGCTGTCAGCGATCGGATTATTTTCCTGGAGAACGCCCGTTTTGTTGAACAACGTGCGCACCATTTCGGTCCGCAATATGTGAAGAACGGTATGCTCGGTACGGTCATATCAACCGGCGATAAGCGGGGCGGACCATTGTTGAGCGTTCGTCTCGATAATGGACGCGAGGTCGTGATCAGCGAGAACAGCTATCGCAATATCGATCATGGTTACGCTGCCACAATTCATAAATCTCAAGGCGTCACCGTGGACAGGACCTTTGTGCTTGCCTCAGGCATGATGGATCAGCATTTGACCTATGTCTCGATGACCCGTCACCGCGATCGCGCCGATCTCTATGCCGCAAACGAGGATTTTGAGCCAAAGCCGGAATTGGGACGAAAGGCGTGTGTCGATCATGCCACTGGCGTTACTGGCGAAATGGTGGAGACCGGCGCGGCTAAATTCCGGCCTGAGGACGAAGACGCCAAGGAAAGCCCTTATGCTGATGTGAAAACCGATGACGGTGCTGTTCACCGCCTTTGGGGCGTCAGCCTTCCAAAGGCATTGGAAGGGAGCGGTGTCCGCAAGGGCGATACTGTCACTTTGCGCAAAGATGGCGTTGAACAGGTTAAGGTGGAAGTGACCGTCGTCGACGAGCAGAGTGGTCAAAAGCGGACCGAGGAGCGGGAGGTTGAGCGAAACGTCTGGGTGGCGGAGTTGCAGGAAACGGCCCATGCGCGCGAGCAGCGCCTTGAGCGCGAGAGCCATCGGCCAGAGTTATTCACGCAACTGGTGAAGCGATTGTCTCGGTCAGGCTCCAAGACGACAACGCTCGATTTCGAGAGTGAAGAGGGTTACCGGGCGCATGTGCAGGATTTTGCGCGGCGGCGTGGCATCGATACACTCTCCGGGATTGCGGCTGAAATACAGGAAAGCGTTTCGGGACGACTAGCGTGGATTGTGAATAAGCGAACGCAGGTCGCAAAACTCTGGGAGCGAGCGAGCGTTGCGCTCGGCTTTGCAATCGAACGCGAACGTGGCATGACGTATAGTGAGGCTGACAATAAAACCTACGCAGTAGAAATTGCCACAGCCGGAAAATATCTGATCGCGCCGACTTCGATTTTTGCCCGCAGTATCGAAGAAGACGCCCGTCGTGCACAGCTTCGCTCGGATCGCTGGAAGGAGCGGAACGAAATTCTCCGACCGGTGCTGGAAAGGATCTATCGTGATGCAGACGGTGCGCTCGCCAGACTGAACGTTCTCGCTTCCGATGCACGAACCGAGCCGCGCCAGCTTGCCGATAATCTCCTGACCAGACCGCAGCGCCTCGGCCGTCTGCATGGTTCGGATCGCTTTGTCGATGGGCGGGCTGCGCGTGATGATCAAAATGCGGCGCTGGGTGCACTGTCGGAACTCGTGCCGCTGGCGCGCGCCCATGCCACCGAATTCCGACGTCAGGCCGCACGCTTCGGTATCCGTGAGCAGCAACGGCGTGCACATATGTCCCTGTCGATCCCAATGCTGTCGAAGCCGGCGATGGCGCGTCTCATCGAAATTGAGAATATCCGCGAACGGGGTGGGGGCGATGCTTACAAGACCGCCTTCCGCTACGCCGTGGAGGACCGCCAACTGGTTTAGGAGGTAAAAGGCCTTAATGATGCCTTGACGGCTCGGTTCGGCTGGAGTGCCTTTACCAATAAGGCCGACGCGGTTGCCGAGCGGCACATGACTGAACGTGTGCCGGAGAATATCTCACCCGAGCACCGCGAAAAACTCGTGCGTCTGTTCAACGTCGTCAGGCGCTTTTCTGAAGAACAGTATCTGGCCGAGAAACAGGATCGTTCAAAGATCGTTGCCGGTGCGAGTATCCAACATCATAAGGAGATTATGCCCATGCTACCGATGCTTGCTGCCGTGACGGAGTTCAAAACATCTGTGGAAGAGGAAGCGCGAAGGCGCGCGATCGATGTCGCGCTTTATCGGCATCATCGCGCGGCACTCACCGAGACAGCGACACTTATCTGGCGGGATCCTGCGGGGGCAGTGGCAAAGGTCGAAGAACTTGTCATGAAGGGCTTTGCGGGTGAGCGAATTGCTGCAGCGCTTAGCAACGATCCCTCGGCCTATGGTGCATTGCGTGGCTCCGATCGCTTGATGGACAGGCTACTTGCTACCGGACGCGAACGGAAAGAAGCCGTTGAAGCTGTGCCCGAAGTGGCGAGCCGGGTGCGTTCACTCGGCGCGTCGTGGGCATCTGCCCTGAACGCGGAGAAACGAGCGATCATCGAGGAGCGGCGGCGCATGACAGTTGCCATTCCTGGCCTGTCACGAGCGGCGGAAGACGCGCTCTCGCAATTGGTTAATAAGCAGAACGAGCGAAGGGAGAGGGGTAACAAGCGCGAGGTTAGTGTGAATTCGCTTGAGCCACGCATAGCCAGGGAGTTTGTTGCAGTTAGTCGGGCTCTTGATGAGCGTTTCGGTCGAAGTGCAATTTTGCGTGGTGATAACGACGTAACCAACCGTGTCTCACCGGCACAACACCAAGCCTTCGCGGCGATGCGGTTGCGGTTGCAGATAATACAGAAGACGGTGCGGGCAGAAAGCAGCCAGGAGATTGTTGCTGAACGGCAGCGGCGCGGGGTAAGCCGCACGATTGGCATTACGTGATAAACTGAAGAATATTGAGCAAACAGAACAGGAAGTTCCGCGATGCTTGGACATTGGAGCATTTGATACTGTTGGTGCCCACCGGCTTAGCGATATGGCAAAGAGACTATTTCTCGCTAGAACGAGCCAGACAATTATTTTGCAGCACCTCTGGATATCGCTATTGTTTAGCGGGATGAACGGTTTGCTTTCTCGTCCAGTCTGTCAGGCAGGTGCTCATTGACCAGATGAAACGGCATGCCCTGTTCAGTGAGCCATTCAATTGACCCTGCCGCGTCGGGCTCAAATTTTAAGAGGCTACCTATGACGAGCGTACGAATTCCATGGAACGTCACAAGGTTTTGGGCGGAAATCCGGAAGGAAAGCCCACTGGGGGTTGATCTGATAATTGCCTGACTGTTGACAAAGTACAGGAGCGTGTCGTGTTCATTTGCAACGACTGATCGGCAAAGCCCCGCGATGTGCAGACAGATATTCTCCGCGATATATGGTGCCTGTTTGACGGCGACGAAGGCTTCGCAGGCATGTTGGTACATGATTACTCCATTGTGTGAATAAGTCTCAAACTTTCCGACATTTTGCTGGTTATGCCTTTGTAATCTCGACTCAGGCGCTACCATGATGATTTCCCGGATCCCTAAGCCAAGGACAGGTGATGCCAATCGCAATTATTCGTGGCGCGCACTATTCGTCTGGAAGTGTGCTACCCAGTTGGGTAGAGTTGATATAAGTTGATTGGGGTTAGGGGCACGAAACGAGACGAAATCGAACGAAACGTAGCGAAATTCGAGCCTGTAAGATATTGAATAAGAATGGAAAGTTTTTTATCCCCCCCCGCCGCAAGATGGGAGCGATTTCAAAGAACTGTTCAAGGGAGTAACCGCTGCAGGTGCAGGTCGATCCTTGGGCAGGGATGGATTGCCCACCGGACCATGGACAGCCGAGCTTCTTGCAGAAGCGATCTCCCAAATCGATTCCAGCCGCACCGGCGTCGATCCGCGAACCGTGCAGCACTGGTTTCAGGAAAATGACAAAGGAATCAGCACTACCAACATTCGTTGGTTGGCCAGAGTCTTTGGTTGCAATGATCCTGTCGCTACAAGCCAATGGCAAATAGAGCTTACCGCGGCGCAATCGCTTGGTTGCCAAGAGACGAGAGCTGAAGAAAACTGAAATCGTCATTACGTCTGCGGAGCCAGCACAAGACGCCGCCGAAATTGGGCTGGGATCTGTGAACCCGCTGATTGCGGGCGATAGAGAAGTGAAGCGCCGGACGCTGGCCAAACAATCAGAGGAGCTATTCAGCGAGGGAGCTCCCCTAAATCTGCCCGCTTCAATTTTCGCAGGAATGTCGGCTCTTGGGTGTCGTACATCATTGGCATTCACAATGTGACATTTACCCGGTCTGATTACGTCGTGAAGCAAGTCGGATTCCTCTGGGCCGCGAACTGGACACTTGTGTTCATGGTGTTCCTGCCGCTCTTTCTGGCTGTCGTCTCCGAACTGGTAAATTCCTGGAAACATGAAGAGCGAAGGCTGCTTTTCGAAGGCACACCAGAGGACAGTGACCGAGGGTGGCAGCGAATTGTTGACGCCTCGTCGAGTTCATTTTGGGCTGTTCTCTTGATTTGTGTGCTCTTCGCGGGCGTTTTCCAGGGATCTGTTGCAACGTTTCGTCAAAGACGGCGGAGTAACCTTTCGGCTTTACGTCAGCAGAGTATAATCGATGTTCAAAGGCCGCCATTTCGACAAACCCGTCATCCTGCTATGTGTTCGATGGTACCTGGCTTACAATCTGAGCCTGCGCAATCTGAAGGAGATGATGGCGGAGCGCGGCATCGCGCTGGATCATTCGACAGTGTATCGTTGGGTTTTGCATTTCAGCCCCAAACTGCTGGAGCGGTTCAATCAGAAAAAGCGTCAGGCCACACGAAAGTGGAACCTCGATGAGACCTACATAAGGGTCAAAGGCGAGTGGCTTTATCTTTATCGCGCCATCGACAGCAATGGCGATACGGTCGAGTTCCTGTTCAGTAAAGAGCGAGACCTGAAAGCTGCCAAACGCTTTATCCGCAAGGCTTTGGCCCGTCATGGCAGGCCAGAGAAGATCACTATTGATGGCAGCCAGACCAATCGCTTGGCAATCATACAGTGCGACACTGAGAACCGGCTGCGACAAGGTGGAGGATTCATCGCCATCCGCTCCAGCAAATACATGAACAATATGATTGAGCAGGATCACCGCCGTGTCAAACGACGGATACGATCCATGCTAGGTTTCAAATCCGTACAAGCCGCAGGGATTACCCTTGCCGGCATCGAACTCATTCACATGATGCGCATGCAGCAAGGCAATTTCGGATCAACCGCACTCCTTTCACTCAAACAACAATTCACAGCGCTTGAAGCATAATTGCGTCCAGCGGTTAGCCACGCTTTGCCCAACTTAAATTTTGCAACAGATCCAGTGCGAGAGCCATGTTAATCCTAGATACTTGTATAGCCAGCGTCTGCAGTGACAATCGAGCCAGTCATCAGGCTTGAGGCGTCTGAGGCAAGGAACTGGACGATGGAGGCGATCTCCTCCGGTTTGCCCATGCGACCAGTGGGGGTCAGGTCAAGCCAGCGCTCAACCAGCCCCGGCTGATTTTCAAGTCCATGCAGCAATGGCGTTTCGATATAGGTTGGCGCAACCGCATTCACCCTGACACCTCTTTTGGCCCATTCGACTGCGAGTGAGCGTGTGAGGTGGTGTACCCCGGCTTTCGAGGCGTTGTAGTGGCATTGTGGCTGCGGCACATTAACGATATGTGCCGACATCGAACCGATATTGATGATTGAACCCTTGCCGTTCTCCAACATTCGACGACCAAAGGCTCGACAGGTGCGGAATACGCCGCTGAGATTGACCTCAATAACACGATCCCATTGATCGTCCGTCATGTCTTCAGCGGCGACATTGTTGACGATACCTGCATTGCAGACGAGCACGTCAAGTGGCTGTATGTCATTCGCCAGCGCGTTCAACTGAACGCTGTCAGTAACATCGAGCTGCCGGGCGCTTGCAGACCCACCGATTTCTCTTGCGGTGGTCTCGGCGCGTGACAGATCAATATCGGTGCAGACCACCATCGCCCCGGTTTGCGCCAGGGCCTGCGCACATGCTGCACCTATTCCCTGACCGGCCCCTGTTACCAGTGCCAGCCGACCGCTCAAATCCATTCTTGCACTATAGGACATTTTTGTTCTGCCGTTCCTAAATCAAACCGCGTTTGGCCATGTCTCGCATCAGCGAGCGCATACCGTAAGCCCATGGACGCGCCTTGTCCGACGTCGTGACGACATTTCGCAAGGTTCCAAGTGTTGGCGTCGAAATCTCGACGACGTCACCTTCTTTGTGGGTGAAGCCGCTGCCTTTATCCGCACGATCCTGCGTAGGAGCAAACATGGTTCCCAAAAATAGCAGGAATCCATCAGGATATTGATGGCTGGCATTGATGGTCTGTGCGACCAGATCGGCAGGTCTCCGGCTGATCTCGGCCATATTGGAGCGCCCTGACATTTCAAAGCCGTCTTCTCCTTTGACGGACATTTCAAGTGTTGCATTCTCAATGTCACCGAGCGTAAATCCAGCGTCAAACAGGCGGATGAACGGGCCGATGGCGCAGGAAGCATTATTATCCTTGGCCTTGCCGAGGAGGAGCGCTGATCGACCTTCAACGTCGCGCAGATTGACGTCATTTCCAAGTGTAGCGCCACGTATATTGCCGTTTTTGTCTACCGCGAGCACGATTTCGGGTTCGGGGTTGTTCCACTTCGAAATCCGGTTGACGCCGACTTGCGCGCCATGGCCAACGGCAGACATGGGCTGCGATTTGGTGAAGACCTCAGCGTCAGGTCCAATACCCACTTCAAGATATTGCGACCAAAGCCCTTCTTTCTCCAAGGCAGTCTTTACCTCAACGGCCTGCTCAGAGCCAGCGCGTATGTTGGACAGGCTTCCGCCGATCAGTTCACCGATGCGCTTGCGGATCGCGTCGGCTTTTGCCGGGTCGCCTGACGTCCGCTCATCGATAACGCGCTCGATCATGCTTTGCGCAAAAGTGACCCCACATGCCTTGAGCGCTTGGAAATCACAAGGTGCAAGCCATGAATGGCGAGGCGATTCATAACCTGTTTCGTGTGGAGAAAGAACGAAATCGTCGGGATTGCCGAGCTTTTCGCCCTGTAGACCATCAAAGCGATCTGCGGGATCATTGTCGAGGAAGTCGCTAACTGAGATCACCGACTTTGTGACATCAATCACCTCACCATCGCGAATGATGACGACACTGGGCGCTGACAGATCGGCGCGCCATACACGCCCGACCAGGCGGGCCTTTTCATGAGAATCGGGAAGCATGCTTCTCCTCCTTATATGTAGTAAAACTATTAATTTTGTTACTGTTTCGTCAAGGTGTAATCAGCCTTTGCTGCAGACATCTTGCCGACTTCGACCGAAATCCACAGCGAATATCGTTGGAAAGTCACTATATTCAACTGTTTTTGTCACCTAAAATGATTTCCTGCCGCCGGTCTCTTTTTTCGGATTGGCAAACCAGACGCAACGCGATATGTAGTTATGCTATATCAACGATCCTTGTGAACGTTGACGGCTCGGAATTGGGTGGAGAAAATCATGACCGATACGATCCTATCGCGGCTTGATGGAAAGCTGTTTATCGACGGAAAATTCATAGAAGGACGCGGCGCGCGTATCGACGTCGAGAATCCGGCGCGTGGCGAAGTCATCGGGCAGATTGCGGCAACGACGCTCGAAGAAATCGAGCAGGCAGTCGCCAGCGCGCGGGTTGCATTTCGTTCTTGGTCCAAGGTTCCGGCCAGGGAGCGGTCACAAGCTCTCCACAGGCTCGGCGACCTGATATCCGCCGATGCCCGGCGCATGGCCCAGATCATGACGCTGGAACAGGGCAAACCGCTCAATGAAGCCAAAGGCGAAATCCTCAAACTGGCCGAAGCCTGCCACTTTTATGGCGAGGAGGCGGTGCGCGTCCTGGGCGAAATCGTACCCAACGATCAGAACGGTTATCAAAGCCAGGTCATCCGCGAACCGATCGGCGTGGTCGGTGCAATTACACCCTGGAATTATCCTGCTGAGCTTGTTGGGTGGAAACTTTGCGCAAGCCTTGCTGCTGGTTGCACGATCATCATCAAGCCGGCAGAAATCACACCCTTTACCGCCCTGGCCATTGCTGAAAAGGTGACGGAGGCCAAGATTCCAGCGGGCGTCGTCAATGTCTTAACCGGCAAGGGCTCGCTCGTTGGCCAGGCACTCATCGAGCATCCAGACGTTGACAAGATCGCCTTTACCGGCTCAAGCGCGGTTGGCCTTCATATCCAGAAGTCCTGTCCAACCGTAAAGCGCCTTTCATTGGAGCTTGGTGGCAATTGTCCGCTCATCATAACCGCCAGCGCCGACATTGATGCGGCAGTGAAGGGGGCCGTGCGCCGTTCCTTCCGCAATATGGGGCAGATTTGCATTGCAATTAATCGTATCTATGTGGCGCGCCCGCTCTACGAGACTTTTCTCGAAAAATTCGCGGTTGCCGCCAACGCATTGACCATCGGCGACGGTCTGCTCGAACCGGCTGCCGATATTGGGTCCATGGCTTCGGTTGCGCCCCTTGAAAAAACGCGCGAGCACCTGGCTGATGCATTGCAAAAAGGTGCAAGGCTCCTCGCCGGCGGCAAGGCGCCGGAAGGTGAAAAATTTGCCAGGGGGTTCTTCTTTTGCCCAACTATTGTCGCCGACTGTACTCATGAAATGAAGGTCATGAGTGAGGAAACCTTTGGTCCGCTTGTCGGTGTGGCGCCTTTCGACGGGCTGGAAGAGGCTGCGGCCCTAGCAAATGATACACCTTATGGGCTTGCATCTTATGTCTATGCGCGCGACTTGCAGGAGATCTATCAGCTATCAAGCGACCTTGATTACGGTAATGTCGCCATCAACAATGTCGACGCGGGTATCATGAACGCGCCTTATGGAGGTCGTAAGCAAAGCGGCATCGGCTGTGAGCATGGCCGGGAAGGCTTGCTGGAATATTTCAATTTCAAGCATATCCGCCTGCATCACGGCGTCGGAGCCTGACTTCATGACGTCCGCACTTCTAGGTATCGACATCGGAACTTCGGGCTGCAAAGCACTGCTGGTGTCCGTCGAAGGCGATATTCTGGCCTCCAGCACCGCCACCTACACGCTGTCGCAGCCTCGTGCCGGTTGGACCGAACAAGATCCCGCCCTTTGGATTGAGGGTGCGCGCAAGGCAGTGGCAAGCGTGATGGCGCAATGCCCGGAGATTGAACTTCTCTGTGTCGGCCTTTCGGGTCAAATGCATGGCCTTACACCGCTTGACGAAAATAGAAAAATTCTGCGTCCGGCAATCTTGTGGAACGATCAGCGCAACGCTGCTGAAGTGGAGGAAATCACAGCAAAGGCTGGCGGGCTGGATGCTCTGATCGGCCAGACAGGCAATCGCATGCTGGTCGGTTATACCGGGGGCAAAATCGTCTGGATGAAAAATCATGAGCCGGATCTCTTTGCAAAACTGCATCATGTGCTCAACCCCAAAGATTATCTGCGCCTGGTGTTAACGGGAGAACTTGCAACGGAAGTATCGGATGCGTCTGGCACCGGGCTTTTCGATGTGCAACAGCGCAAATGGGCATCGGGGCTGATCGAGACGCTCGATATTGACCCTTCTTTCTTACCCGACTGCCATGAATCTCACGAGATTTCCGGTCGCATCAACGCTTCTGGCGCAGCGCTCTTCGGGCTTCCGGTAGGGGTACCTGTAGCGGGCGGCGGCGGCGACAGTGTCATTCAGACCATTGGTTCAGGCGTGATCGAACCCGGTCAGTTGCAAACAACAATCGGTACTGCTGGTATTCTGGCAGCGGCCCTGGATAAGCCCGTTCCAAGCGCGGACGGTCGCATCCAGATGTTCTGCAATGTCGCCCCTGCAAAATGGCATGCCATGGGCGTATCACTGAATGCGGGCGGAGCAATGGGCTGGTTCCGGTCAATCCTTGCCGATACCGGGCATGGTGACGATCTTACCTTCGATGCGGTAGCAAAAGCTGCTGCCTCCAGCACTCCAGGTGCGCGCGGACTATTATTCCTGCCTTATCTCAACGGTGAACGTTGTCCGCATCCAGATCCCGCAGCACGCGGTGCCCTCATCGGTCTCACAGCACGCCACACACTTGGCGATGTCTCGCGTAGTGTCATGGAAGGCGTTGTTCACGCCTTTTATGACATGCATGCGCTGATGAAATCTATGGGGATCGAAGGCCGGGTGATCAAGGCATCTGGCGGCGGCGCCCGATCACTATTGTGGCGACAAATTCAGGCCGACATGTTCGGTTGTGATGTGGTGACGACAGAAGGTGCTGCGGAAGGCGGGGCTTTTGGCGCGGCACTGGTGGCGGGAGTGGGAGTGGGCGTATGGAAGGACACGACTGAGGCAGCTGGCATCTTGCACGAATTGACGTGTCAGAAGGCTGATCGTGCTGATAGTGCCGTCTATCACAAGGCACATGAAATCTATCGAGGGCTTTATCCTGCACTCTCCCGGAGCTTCCACGCTCTCGGCGATCCCGTTTTTGCTGGCTGACCGTCGAACAGGTCCAACCAAAGGATTTTTCGAGTTATGAAACAATATTCAGCTTTGATCTTCGATCTGGATGGAACGCTGATCGATAGTGCGCCGGACATCACCGCAGCGGTGAATGTCTATATGGTGTCCAAGGGCTGGCCAGCACTATCCGTCGAATATGTCGAAACCTTTATCGGCAATGGTCCACGCCGCTTGTTGAAGGACATATTCATTGATCAGGGCCTGCCCTTTGACGATGCAACCGTGGATGCTGCGGTTCAAAGCTATATTGAAAACTATCATCGCAACCCGGCCGAGAAGACACGTTTCTTCAGCCACGTTCGCGAAGATTTGCAAAGCCTGCATGCTGCCGGTTTCAGGCTGGGCATCTGCACCAACAAGCCCCACGCCTTGACTCAGGAAATTTTGAAAATCCTCGAGCTCGATCGCCTCATCGAGGTGGCGCTTGGTGCAGACGCGGTGCCAGCCTGCAAGCCCGATCCTGGCCATCTGCGCGCCGTTGTCGAGCGCATGAATCTTAACGGTGCCAACTGGGCCTATGTGGGTGACACCAATGTTGACAAGGCGACGGCGGAGGGCGCGGGGGCCACTTTCTTCGTCGTGCCGTGGGGCGGTGGAGCGGATGTAAATGTCGAGCCGCATCAACGGCTTGCGCGTATCGCCGATCTCATGGAGTATCGTTCACATTAAATAGTGGGACGACGAAGGAACCAATTTCATGACGGTTAGCCTGTTACAGCGCATATTCCATGAAACAGACGGAATGGGGGCCGCCGAACGGCGTATCGCCGAATTTGTGAGCACGTCTCCTGGCGAGGTCATTCATATGAGCATGGCCAAATTGTCCGAGCGCTGTTCGGTCAGTGATCCGACCATCATGCGCTTTTGCCGCCGATTCGGTTTCGATGGCTATCAGGATTTCAAGCTGCATCTGGCACAAAGCCTCGTTCCTTCTGCACCCTTCGCCTATGAACAGATCATCCCCAATGACGGCATAGAGAATATTGTCCGCAAGACCTGTCGCAATTCCCTCAACGCCATCCAGCGTGCTCTGGAGGATCTCATTCCCCAGCAGGTTGAACAGGCTGCCCTGCTTTTGCGCGATGCCGCATGGACCGGTATCTACGCCAGCGGTATTTCTGAAGTCACAGCGATTGATGCCGAACACAAGTTCCAGCGCCTCGGCATGCGGTGTGCGGCGGTCATGGGGCGCAAGAAGCAGTGGATGCATGTCGAAGGTTCGCGACCGCACGAAGTCGCGCTGATCTTTTCGCAGTCTGGTCACACCAAGCAGATGGTGGAGCTGGCCATTGCAGCAAGAGCAGGGGGCGCGCGTGTCGTGTCGATCACCGCAGCCGAAAGTCCGCTCGCCCGTGTCACGGACGCGCTGATTGCCGTTCGTCCCTACGATCAGACCGAGTTGATGACACCGCTCGCATCGCGCCTCAATCATCATCTCGTCGTCAATATGCTCGTCACGGCAATTGCAGTGTCAAGCGGCAGCGAATTTCCTGATCAACTGCCAGCCCTCGATTCCTGGCTGACAGACAAGATACGGGACTAAAGATCTAAACAACCGCCGCAGTCGTCCATCACGGCTCCGGCCAATCGGCAGGAAAGACAAATGTCCGCAGAGCAGAATGAAGCCAAGAAAGTCGCAGGCCGCCGGGTCATTGAAGAATTTGTGCGAGATGGCATGAAGCTTGGCCTTGGATCGGGAACCACCTCGCATTTCTTCGTGCGTGAGCTGGGGAAATATGTGGCCGATGGCATGAAGCTGACCTGCACCACAACGTCACGTTCGACAATCGATGTCGCGCGGGAAGTGGGAATCGCCATTACGGATCCAAACGAAATTGGCGAGATCGATCTCACCATCGATGGGCCTGACGAGATCGACCGCCAATTCAACATGATCAAGGGCGGTGGCGCGTGCCTCTTGTGGGAAAAGATCATCGCCCATGCATCAAAGCAGATGATTACAGTTTGCGATGAAACAAAAATCGTCGACACGCTCGGGGCCTTTCCTCTCCCCGTGGAGGTTGTGCAGTTTGCGTGGAAACAGACTGAACGGATGGTGAATCGCATTTTGCACGAGCATGGGATTACTGCCCAGATCGCCCGCCGTATGCGTGACGGTCAGCCTGTGGTAACCGATAGCGGCCATTTCATCCTTGATTGCAAATGTGGCGCGATCACCAAACCGGCTCCCCTCGAAACTGAACTCAACCGCATACCCGGCGTCGTCGAAAATGGCCTGTTTACCAGAGAATCCGCCGGTATGGTGGTGGGTTGTTTCGACGGTACCTCCTACGTTAAGATGCGATAATCTAGTAAAACTTCAAATGGATTGATGTGGCTGGATCCTATCTGGGCTCCAGATAATACTAATCTGCGCCAAAAATTGGCATAATATGGCGATTCTTCGATCTGGGAGGCGCCGTTTAACCTGAATTTTTCTGAATCAGCTTGACAAGCTTGCTGCACATGTAGTGAAACTATATAAACGCACTTTGGGAGGTGAATATGGGTATCGATCTTAAAATCAACCGGCGCCACGTTCTGGTAGGGGGGCTCGCACTTGGAGCGGCGGCATTTGCCGGCCGCGAGGCATTCGCGCAAGACCGCATCTTTCTGCCGTTCAGCAACAAAAGTCTTGACTACTATTTTTTCGTTATCGAGGAAGAGGCGGTAAAGCGTGCTGTCGAAAGCCGCAAATGGTCGTTCCAGGCAACCAATGCCAATTTCGACAATACAAAGCAGCTCGAACAATGGCAGAGCCTGATGCTGTCCCAGCCTGTCGGTCTGGTTGCCGATCCGATTGATAGCCAGGCGATCGTGAGCGCGATCCGCCGCTACAATCAGAAAAAGATACCCGTCGCCATCATCGATACGCCTGCAGATGGCGGGGATGTCGCCATCACCGTTAGCTTCGACAACTATCAGGGCGGTGTCATGGCCGCACGCGAGATCATCGACCGGTTGACCAAAAAGCACGGTAGCCCGCGCGGCAAGGTCCTCAATTGCTATGGAGCACTTGCGAGCGTCGCCTGGCGTCAACGCAAGGAAGGAATGGACGACGAATTCGCCAAGTATCCTGACATAACCTATATCAGCCGACCCACCGAAGGTCAGCTTGATCAAATGCTTTCCGTAACGTTGTCGACGCTTTCCGAACATCCCGATCTTGATGCCGTTCATGCTCCCAGCGACTCGCCCGCACGCGGCATCACAACTGCCCTGCAGCAAAAGAATCGCTGGAAAAAGGTCGGTGAGGAAGGCCACGTGATTTTCGTCACCATCGATGGCGAGCCGGTTGCAGTCAGAGGCATTCAGGACGGTTACATGGACGCCTGCGTATCACAAGACCCTATTGCCTATGGTGAGATTGCCGTGGAACTCTTGGAAAAGCACGCAATGAAGGGCGAGGAAGTGCCGCTTGGCGCGTATGAAAATAAGAAATATTTTTGGGAGAAGGGCGAGATCGTCAAGGGTGATACCGGTCCAACCCTCATCATTCCACCTTTCGTCATCAATGGCGACAATGCTGCCGACAAGCGCCACTGGGGCTACGTCGCAGAAAAGGAATGGGGCGTTCCTTATACCTGATCGTGACATACGACGCCCGCGCAACAAGGGTGGGCGTCGTTTCGCATGTGATTGGCGTGCGGTCGCAGGCGGCGGAGGAGTATCATGACAAATATCCAGACAAATGGGCGCGAAAAGGATGCTGGCAAAAGCAACATTGCCTTGCGTGTCGACAACGTTATCAAACGATACGGAACCTTTACGGCGTTGCGCTCCGTTAGCCTCGATATTAATCGCGGCAGTATCCACGGACTGCTCGGCGAAAACGGCGCCGGCAAAAGCACGCTAGTTGGTATCATCTCTGGGCAGCGCGCACCCAGCAGCGGAACGATCTATCTTGATGATAAACCGGTGCAGGGCGCAGACGTTAAGGCCATGGAAGAAGCCGGCGTGTTTCTGGTCACGCAAGAGCCTATGATTATCGATCACATCTCTGCCGCCGAGAATCTGATGCTAGGCATTTGGCCTTCCCGAGGCGGCTTTGTGCGTTGGAAGAAGCTGAAGACAGATGCCGCACGAATGTTGAAAGATTCGGGAATTGATCCAGCCGTCAATGCCGGCAGGCTCAACGCCGTTGCAAGACGCAAGCTCAATATCCTGCGCGCCATGTTCTCAGGCGGTAAAGTCATTATCCTCGATGAACCGACGGCCGCCCTTACCGTTCCCGACCGCAGGCAACTGTTCGATTTCATGCGTCAGTTGAAGAGCGAAGGCGTCACCTTCATTTTCATATCGCATTATAATGACGAGATTCTTGAAATCTGCGATGCGGTTTCCGTCCTGCGCGACGGCTTTCTTGCCGGTGGCAGCCAGGATGTGCAGGCGATGACGTCCGAGCAACTATCCGAACTGGTGCTCGGGCGCGGCCTCGACCTGTTTCAGCGCGAGCGCAAAATCTTCGGTTCTCAAACGCCGGCAATCAGTCTGCGCGGTGTTATCGCCCATCATGTCGATCTCGATGAACTTGATATCCGGCCAGGCGAGATCGTTGGTTTTACCGGCTTGCCAGGTGCCGGCGCAAAAGAACTTGCGCGGGCGATATTCGGCCTCAACCGTGCGAAGGCTGGAACGATCAGTTTTGACGGTGGACCACAGGAAAGTCTACCGCAGCATCCAAAGGCAGCTTTCAGCAAGGGTGTCGCCTATCTGTCCGACGATCGGCGAAAGGATGGCGTTGTTGGCCATTTATCGATCGCTGAAAACATCGCACTTTCCTCACTCGATCGGCGTGCGTTCCTGGGTTTTGTCAAACGCGACCAGGAAGCGCGTCTTTGCGGCGGATATTTCTCCAGTATGGGTATCAAGGCGCAAAGCGCTGCCGCAGCAGTGGATACGTTGAGCGGTGGTAACCAGCAGAAAGTATGCCTCGGTCGTGTTCTTGCGACACAACCAAGGCTTCTTATCCTCGACGAGCCGACACGTGGTATCGATGTCGGCGTCAAGCAGGACGTTTTGCGCATCATCGATGAACTCAGCAACAAGGGCGTCAGCGTTATCATTGTCTCGACCGATACGGACGAATTGGTGCGCGCAGTCGACCGTGTCTGCGTATTCCGCCAAGGCTCCATCGAGGAGATCGTGATCGGCGACGACATCACCACCGACAATCTGCGCCGCCTTTCACAGGCGTGAGCGCAACATCGGTAAAGGAATAAGAGAAATGAGCACTGTCATGACAGCCACTGCGGCCAAAGAGGTCAAACCTAACGAAAAAGCGACACATAAAATCGTCGGCTGGATTCTGCACAATGTGGTGTGGATCTGGCTGGTGGCGCTAGTCCTCGGTTTCGGGCTGTTCAATGAGTTCTTTCTGACCGTGATGAACATGCAAAACATCACGGTGCAGGCGACGGTTCTCGGAATGCTGGGACTGGCCGTAGCCCTCCCGCTGCTCGTGGCGGAGATTGACCTGTCGATCCCGGCTAATCTCGGATTTTCGTCGGCAATTGGAGCACTGGCCTATTCCAATCTCGGAATGCCCTGGTTTCCCGCTATGCTGGTTGGTGTCGCGGTTGCAACGCTCATTGGCTTCTTCAATGGCCTTTGTATCACCAAGCTGCGAATGGTCTCGCTCATCCAGACGCTATCGATGATGATCATCCTGCAAGGCGCGCTCCTGGCGCTGACGCAAGGCAAGACCCTGACAAATCTGTCCGACGGATATGTCTGGATCGGTCAGGCATCGGTTGCCGGATGGCCCGTTATGCCGTTGATTTTCGTTGTCGCTCTGATCGCGATCGGCGTCCTGCTACGCATGACCATTCTTGGACGCTCCATCTACGCAGTTGGCGGTAACCCGCAGGCATCCAGTTCCGCAGGTATTCGCGTGGACCGTATCAAGATTATTGCCTATACGATCTCCGGCTTCCTAGCAGGTGTGGCTGGATTCCTACTTGCCTCGTGGCAGATGGCGATCACTTCGAACCAGGGCTCCAGCTATCTTCTTTATGCAATCGCAGCACCGATCATCGGTGGCGTCAGCGTTTTCGGCGGACGGGGAAACGTGGTTGGGATTCTTGGCGGCGTTCTGCTTCTTACCGTCATTCAGGTCGGACTGGCGATCATCAATATACCCTCCTTTTATGTCGGCATGATTGGCGGCTTCATGATCTTTATCGCTGTTGCCATCGATGCAATCAGGGTGCGCTACTTCGCTTGACCGGCCTCGATACTGCCTGCAGGAACTAAACAAACATGCCTGATCTCGTCGCAAAACTCCGCCATATCGTCGGTCGTCGCCATGTCTTGATCGGCGATACGCAAACTCGGCGCTTTCGCCAGGGATATCGGTATGGTGGAGGCAAGGCTCTTGCAGTCGTGCGTCCGGGCACGCTTCTGGAGATGTGGCATGTGCTTGAAGCATGCCACAAGGCGGGAACGATTATCATTTGTCAGGCCGCAAATACCGGACTGACCGGCGGTTCCACGCCGGTACCGGAAGGCTACGATCGGCAAGTTGTCATCATCAATACGATGCGCCTGCGCCGCCTTGATCTTATCGCCGAGGGCGCGCAAGTCATTTCGCAACCCGGCGTCACTCTTGATCAGCTTGAAAAGTCACTACGTCCCATCGGAAGAGAGCCGCATTCGGTGATCGGCTCTAGTTGTATTGGTGCTTCAGTTACTGGTGGAATATGCAATAATTCCGGCGGATCACTGATAAGACGTGGACCAGCCTATACACAGCTTGCCCTGTTCGCCCGAATTGATACCAATGGCGATTTAAAACTCGTCAATCATCTTGGTATTGATCTGGGGAAGACAGCTGAGGAAATACTGAGCAGACTGGATAAAGGTGAGATTCCCGCTGCCAACGTAGACCAGTCTTCGAATCTTTGTGCCTCGGATCACAAATATTGCAATCATGTGCGCGATATTTCGGCCACCACGCCGGCACGTTACAATGCCGATCCACGTAGGCTCTATGAGGCCTCGGGATCGGCGGGCAAGCTTGCAGTATTTGCATTGCGCATCGACACATTCCAAGCCGACGACAAGACACAGGTTTTCTACATCGGTTCCAACGATCCAGGAGAATTGGAAAGCATTCGTCGCGATATGCTTTCAACCTTTGAAAATCTCCCCGTCGCGGGCGAATATATGCATCGCTCAGCTTATGATCTGTCACGACGCTACGGCAAGGACCTCTTCCTATTCCTTCAAGCTTTTGGCACAGACAAGATCCCCTTGGCTTTCGGCATCAAAAGTCGTTTTGACGGCATAACAGAAAAGCTTTGTCTCGGCAGCGCAATCAGCGATCGCCTCTTGCAATTCGTAACCGGTCTGTTACCCGATCATCTGCCAACCAGGCTCAACAGTTTCCGAGATGGTTACGAACATCATCTGCTTTTGAAAATGGGAAACGAGGGTATCGATGAAGCGCGCCGCTATCTGGCCGAACGATTTCCAACCTCACATGGAAATTACTTTGAGTGCACCGACGAAGAAGGCAAGGCGGCTTTCCTCAATCGGTTTGCTGTCGGCGGGTCGGTAGTTCGGTATCGCGCTGTTCATGCAAAGACAGTGGAAGATATCGTAGCCCTCGATATTGCCTTGCCGCGCAACGCGCTCGACTGGTTCGAACGTCTGCCTGCCGAAATCGAAAAGAAAATCGATGTCACCATGTACTGCGGCCACTTCTTCTGCCACGTTCTGCATCAAGAATATCTGGTCAAGAAGGGGCAGGATTGCGAGGCTTTGAAAAAGGACATTCTTGCCCTGCTGGAGCAACGCGGAGCGAAGTACCCCGCTGAACATAATGTGGGGCATGTGTATGAGGCTGAGGAATGCCTCAAGCAGTTTTATCGGGACCTGGACCCCACCAACGCCTTCAATCCGGGGATAGGCCAAACAAGCCGTCTCTTAAATTGGCAGGAAGCCGGACATCATTCGCACTGTTAGTCAGTTTGTTGAATGAAACGGTAAATCCGTGCTAATTTGTCGAATGCTTTCCTTTAAGAAAAGCAAATTCCTGATGCGGCTATTTTCGGCCTCACAACACCTATCTTTAAGCGAAGGATGCAATGCGACGTCTCATGCTGTCTAGACGATCGGCGGTCGCTGGAGAATAGTAGCATTTTTGCAGTCGAAGTATGACTGCGTGCCCATCACAGTTAAACGAACAGGAGAATTCGTTACGATTCTTGACTGGCAATCACATGGGTGGCCCCATCACCCGCAATGAGTGTTCTCAAGTTCTATACTAACTCTCATGGAAGACTGTCATCAGTGAGTTGGATTCCAATCTTGTTGTTGCAGCCATTTGCAGAAGGCTGCAATGGCGGCGACCCGCAGATGCGCCTTCGGGAAGACAAGATAAAAGCCTGGCACTTTTGCTTCCGGCATGGTGGTCATGATCTCACGCCCGAACGGCGCGACGAGACGCCCAAGCTTGAGGTCTTCGTCCGCATCGGCGATGGAGAGCAGCCCGACGCCCAGGCCCGCCACGGTGGCGCGGCGCATGGTGGCGGCATCCTGCAGGCGCATATTGCCTGCCGCCGGATCGAACGCGACGCCCATATGCGCCAGAATATCGGCCCAAAGGTTGCTCGATAGCACGGGATGCAGCAGCGTCATAGTGAGAAGATCGGCGGGTGACGCGATCTGGCGCGCCAGATCGGGCGTGCAGCAGATCACCTTCACGTCGCGGGTCAGGAGCTGGGTCTCATAGTTTTTCCAGCTGCCCTGAACATCGCCTGCAAAGCCCCATTGTAAGGCGACATCCACATCGTCGCGGGCAAAATCCGGCAACTCCACCATGGTTGTCAGGCGCAGATCGGCGCCCGGAACAATGTCGCGAAAGCCGCCCAGCTTTTCCAGCAGATAGCGTGTCGCAAAATAGGGGCTGGCATTGATGTTGATCCGGTCGCGCTGGCCGGTCTTGCTGATGCGGCGGATACCTTCGGCAAATTCGGCAAAGCCGGACTGGACATAATGACCGAGCAGAATGGCATTCTCGGTCGGTTCGACCGTGCGCCCCTTTCGCTCAAAGAGCTGAACGCCGCTCGTTTCTTCAAGCTGCCTGATCTGCTGGCTGACGGCTTGCGGGCTGACCAGAAGGTCGTCGGCGGCGCTGCGAAAACTGCGATGGCGCATCACCGCGTGAAACACACGCAGCGCATTCAGAGGGGGCAGTCTGATAGTCCGCTCGCTCATTTTGCTCCATCATGAACGCCAACTGGTCGTCTCTTCGCTTTTGCTGGAAACGCTATTTTCTATGTCATCGGCCCGAAGATCAGAACTGATTTCGGGCCGATGTTGCATTTTATGTCACTTGGCCGACACATAGCCCTTCGAAATATCTTCGGCACGGGCTTGCGGGTCGCGGTTTTGCGGCTCGCCATAACCGCCGCCGCCCGGCAGTTGCAGCACCAGCCTGCGGCCTGACGGGACATGCTGCCAGCCTTTTGGCTTCAGCTTGGTGCCGTCATCCAGAGCCACCACCCCCGGCGCGCCTTCGCCGCCACCATTGCGGCCTCTGGCGCGATGGTGAACGCGGTCGAACATCGCCGAAAAATCAAATTCGTGGCCGGGAATGGCTTCGATTTCAATCGTCTGACCGAGGCCACCGCGATATTCGCCGTCACCGCCGGAGTCAGTACGCAGTTCCTTGCGCCAGACGACAATCGGGCCGGTATGCTCGGTTGCCTCGATCGGCATGGTCATCACGCCGGACGGGAAAGCGGTCGCTGACAGGCCGTCCAGTCCGGGACGTGCGCCCATGCCGCCGGAGTTGAACATCAGGATTTCGGCCTTGCGTCCGGCTTGACCCGCCACGGGACGCGCCGAAATGTGGATATTCCACAATGCGGCAGCGCCTTCGGCCAAAATCTGGCCGGGCAGGGCCTTGGCCAGCGCGCCCAGAACGAGGTCAGGAACCATATGGCCGATGACGTGGCGCAGCGAAACCGGGGCCGGGCGCTCGGCATTGAGGATGTTGACCGGCGAGGAAATCGTGAACAGTTCCAGCGAGGCCCAGTTGTTGGGAATATCCGGCGCAATCACGCATTTCAGGGCATAGCAGGCATAGGCCTTGGTGTAGATGATCGGGACATTGATGCCCCAGGGGCTGACAGCATCGCTGCCCGCAAAATCGACATTGACCGTATCGCCTTCAATCTCGACCTTTGCCGCGAGCCTGATCGGCTTGTCGTAACCATCGGTGACAAGTTCGTTCGACCATTGGCCCTTCGGCAATGCGCGGATGCGCTCCAGCGTCGCGGCGCGGGTGCGCGCAAAGATGAATTCGCCCAGCGTGTCGAGCGATGTCAGGCCGATCTCCTGCATCATGTCGATGAGGCGGTTATGGCCGACATCGTTGCAGGCGGCGAGCGAATAGAAATCGCCGACAACCTGATTGGGCTCGCGCACATTGGCGCGCAGCATGCGCACCAGATCCTTGTTCACCGCGCCCCGCTCGGCAAACTTCATGATCGGTATCTGGATGCCCTCTTCATAGACCGACTTGCCATCGGCGCCGAAGCCGCGACCGCCGACATCGACCACATGCGCCGTACAGGCAAAGAAGCCGACTAGCGTGTCGCCGAGGAAGGACGGCGACACCATGGTGATGTCATGCAGATGGCCGGTGCCTTTCCATGGATCATTGGTGACATAGGTGTCGCCGGGATACATCTCGTCGCGCGGAATTTCGGCCATGAAATGCAGCACGGCCTCGGCCATGGTGTTCACATGGCCGGGTGTGCCGGTCACGGCCTGCGCCAGCATGCGCCCCTGCGGGTCGAACACACCGGCGGACAGGTCGCCCGCCTCGCGAACCGAGGTGGAGAAGGCCGTGCGCAGAAGGGTGAGCGCCTGTTCCTCGACAACCGAGATCAGACGGTTCCACATGACCTGCATGCGGATTTCCTGTGTCGCGTCGCTCATGCTGCTGTTTCCTTGCGGAGAAGAAGAAGGGCGCCGTCATCCTGCATGACCACATCGAAGGGCGAGGTGACGACGGTGGAGGTTTCCCGTTCGACGATCACGGCTGGGCCGCTGACGCGCGCGCCGGGGGCAAGCGTATGTCGCTCCACGATGGCGGTCGTCAGATTGGCGGCCTGCGCGGGATCGAATACGGGGCGGGTCACCGGCGTTTCAACGGTCGAGGTGCCGAAGGTCAGCGCATGGCGTTCTGGTGCAGGGCGCTCGTCCTGCGCCTTGACCGACCAGGTCACGATCTCGATTTCGAGACCATCCAGTCCGTCAATGGCGCGACCGAAGAAACGGGCATAGTTCTGCCGGAAGCTGTCGCGGATCAATTCTGCGTCGGCTTCGGTAAAGCTGCGGTCGGGCAGCGTCACCGGGATTTCCCAACCCTGGCCGACATAGCGCATGAAGGCGGTGATTTCACGCAGCACCTTACCGTTCGTGCCTGCCCGGACAAAGCCTTCCGCCGTCGCCTTCAGCTCGTCCAGCAGCGTGTTGACGCTGGCAGCCTTGAAGTCCGACATGCGCACGATTTTCGAGGCCAGCGCCTCATAGCCGAATGGCGCCTTGAGGAAGCCGATGGCCGAGCCGACGCCTGCGCCAGCAGGGATCAGGCACTGGTCGATGCCGAGCTTTTCGCATAGGCGCGCCGCATGCAGCGGGGCCGCGCCGCCGAAGGCGATCATGATATTGTCGGAAATGTTCTTGCCGTTTTCCACGGCGTGAACGCGGGCGGCATTGGCCATGTTCTCGTCCACCACTTCGCAGATGCCGAAGGCGGCAGGTTCGACGGCAATGTTGAGTTTCTCTCCCACGTCGCGCGCCACGGCTTTGGCGGCATTCTCCACCGACAGGCGGATTGCGCCACCGGCAAAATTGTCCGGGTCGAGCTTGCCGAGCAGCAGATCGGCATCGGTGATGGCCGGGCGTTCGCCGCCGCGCTGGTAGGAGGCCGGGCCCGGTTCGGAAGCCGCCGATTCCGGGCCGGTCTGGATGCGGCCCATAGCATCGACCCATGCGATGGAGCCGCCGCCAGCGCCGATCTCGATCATCTCGATCACCGGAATGGAGATCGGCATGCCCGAGCCCTTGCAGAAGCGATAGGTGCGGGCCACTTCGAATGTGCGGGCAGTCTTGGGCGCAAAATCTTCGATCAGGCAGATCTTGGCCGTCGTGCCGCCCATGTCATAGCTTACCACTCTGTCGAGGCCGAAGCGCTGCGCCACATCGGCGGCAAAGATCGCGCCGCCTGCCGGTCCTGATTCCACCAGACGCACGGGGAATTCGGACGCGGTCTCGACGGTGATCAGTCCGCCGCCGGAGTGGATGAGGAAGACCGGGCACTTTGCGCCCATCTCCGCCAAGCGCAGCTGCAAGCGGGAGAGATAATCGGCCATCTGCGGGCGCACATAGGCATTGGCGCATACGGTGTTGAAACGCTCGAACTCGCGCATCTGCGGTGAGACTTCCGCGGAGATGGAAACCGGAACCGCGACCTTGCGCGCAATGATGTCACGGGCGCGGCGTTCATGGTCCGGGTTCATGTAGGAATGGATGAAGCCGATGGCCACCGCGCCGAAACCGACCGCGGCAATGGTGTCGGCAATGGCCTCCAGCGCCTCTTCGTCGAGGGGCAGCAGTTCCTGCCCCTGCGCGCCGATGCGCCCTTTCACCGCAAAGCGATCCTCACGCGGGATCAGCGGCTTCGGCAGGCGCAGATTGAGATCATATTGCTCAAAGCGGCTTTCGGTGCGCATTTCGATGACATCGCGAAAACCGTCCGTCGTCACAAAGGCGGTGCGTGCGCCCCGCCGCTCGATCAGCGCATTGGTGGCAAGTGTGGTGCCATGAATGACTATATCGAGATCGGCAGGGCTGATGCCCGCATCGCGGGTCACAATGGCAATGCCGTCGAGGATCGCCTGTTCGGGCGCGCTATAATTGGTCAGAACCTTTGTGGAATAGAGTACGCCTTTGCATTCGAGCGCGATGTCGGTGAAGGTGCCGCCGATATCAGCGCCAAGGCGGATGGTCTGGCTCATGCTGGTTCCTTTTTAGAGCGCATCCCGAAAAGTGCGAAACGGTTTTCGGCAACGATGTGCGTTAAAATAAACAGCTAAAGTGCCGATCTGATCCCGTCAGACCGGCACTTTAGCGAGGGCTGCGGCGCGCATCTGGCTCAGCGTCTGGCGCGGTGTCAGCGCTTCGGGCGAAATGTCGAGATCGAGCACAGCGCCGCTGCGCGATGCGCGGGCGCGGGCAAAGGCGGCGGGAAAATCTTCCGTCCGCTCCACGCGCTCCGCATGAAAGCCGTAGGCCTTGGCGAGCGCCACGAAATCGGGGTTGTCCATGGTCGTTCCAGACACACGGCCCGGATAGTTCCGCTCCTGATGGGCGCGGATCGTGCCATAGATGCCGTTGTTGAGGATGAGCACGATGGGTTGCGCGCCCGCCTGTTTTGCGGTCGCCAGTTCCTGGCAGTTCATCTGGAAATCACCGTCGCCGGCAAAGCAGACAACCGTGCGCTCCGGAAAGGCCACTTTCGCGGCGACCGCTGCGGGGAGGCCGTAACCCATAGCGCCCGATTGCGGCGCGAGCAGGCGGCTCTTCTTGCCGAATTTGAAGAACTTGTTGGGCCAGACGGTGAAATTGCCTGCGCCATTGGTGAGAATGGCGTCTTCGGGCAGCACATCGCGGACATGCTCCATCGCCACAACCATATCGCCCGGCGAGGGCTGCGCAGGCGCTGAAAAACTCGCCTCGAAAGCGGCGCGGGCATCGGCCCGCCACTTGCTCCAGTCACCTTTGACCGGCTTCAAGGCCGTTGCGAAAGCATTGGGGCCAGCCTGAATGCCGAGCGTTGGCTGGTAGATCTTGCCGATCTCCCGGTCTGAACCGTGAACATGGATGAGCTTTTGCGCCGGAACCGGCACGGAAAGTAGCGTATAGCCATCTGTCGTCATTTCGCCGAAGCGCACATTGATCGCGAGGATAAGATCGGCATCGCGGATCAGCGCCTTGACATGCGGCAGCATGCCGACGCCCGCCTCGCCGACGAAGGCGGGCGAGAAATTGTCGAACTGGTCCTGATAGCGGAAGGCAGCGACAACCGGAATGTCGGAGGCTTCAGCGAAGCTTTGCAGGGCGTCGCGCCCGGCCTCAGTCCAGTTGATGCCGCCCAACAGGATGACAGGACGCGTGGCTGCGCCGAGCAAGGTCCGCACGTCATCCAGGACGGCGGCGGAAGGGGCGGCTTCGCTGATCCTTGCCGGGCCGGAAAGGGGGGCTGCATCTGTTGCCGAGGTCAGCATGTCTTCCGGCAGGGCGATGACCACCGGGCCGGGGCGTCCGGTGGTCGCCGTCGTCCAGGCGCGGGCCAGAATTTCGGGAATACGGTCGATATCATCGATCTCGGTCGCCCATTTGGCCATGGTGCCGAAGACGGCGCGGTAATCGATTTCCTGAAAGGCTTCGCGGCCCTTCATATCGGTTCCCACCTGTCCGACAAAGATCAGCATCGGCACGGAATCCTGCATGGCGGTGTGAATGCCGATGGAGGCGTTGGTGACGCCGGGACCGCGTGTGACGAAGCAAAGGCCCGGCTCGCCGGTGAGCTTTCCCCAGGCCGCCGCCATGAAGGAAGCGCCGCCTTCGTTACGGCACAGCACGAAGTCGAGCGCGCCCTTGGTATCGTGCAGTGCGTCTAGCACGGCGAGATAGCTTTCTCCCGGCACGCCGAAAGATTTTCTGGCTCCCAAAGCGACGAGGCTTTCGACGAGAAGCTGGCCTCCGTTACGCATCCCTGTTCCTTCCTGTGTGCCTAGAGCATTTCCAGCAAAAGTGCGTAGCGGTTTTGCGTAGGACAATGCGTAGAAACAAATAAATAGAGCGGTTCCATCATTCCGCTTTAACTGGAACCGCTCTATGTCAGCGATCACCTTGTGAATGATCATGCCAGCCGGAGCGTTTTCACGAAATCAAGATAATCCGGCAATTGGCAAGTTTTACTTGTCTATCGGTGGAGCTGTGCGTGAGCTTTTCGCGCGCGCAGAACTGTACGGTGTGCGGCTTTTGCGAGCCGTGCCCGGTATGGTGGTGATGAAACGACAAAGGCGACGCAGAGCGTCGCCTTCGCCTTAGTTTTCCTGAAACTTGACCATGGATCCGCCGCCGGTCGCCTGATCGGTCGGGAAGACTTCGACGCGGGAAACATCGACAAAGACCGGCAGTTCGATCACCTGGCCGATGATCTGTGCGATGTTTTCCGGCTGGATCGGGCGATAGCCATCGTAAAGCACGGCTTGCGCCTGATTGTCGGGAATCGATGTCCGGTAAAGCGCAGTCTGCACGCGGCCCGGCACGATTTCGCTGACGCGTACCGAAGTGCCCAGAAGATCGCAGCGCAGATTGTCGCAAAACAGGCTCAGGCCGGCCTTGGAGGGACCGTACGCGCCCATATTCGGATAAGGCGCCTGACCGCCGCTCGATCCGATATAGATGAGGTGGCCGCGCTTGCGCGCCACCATGCCGGGCAGAAAGGCGCGGGTCAGATGCATCGGCGCTTTGAGATTGATATCGACCATGGCGTCGATCTCGTCGGGGTCAATCTCGTGAAACAAGGCGCGGGTGGAAAGAATGCCCGCATTGTTGATCAGGACGTCGACCTCGACGCCCGAAAGTGCGGTCTCGATGGCTTTTGTGTCGCGCACATCGGCCTCAACTGTGAGCGCGCCTGTTTCCGCGGCAAGTGCTGCCAGCGCCTGACTGTTGCGACCGACAGCGTAGACGGTCAGCCCGCGCTCGCGCAGCCGCGCGACGGTGGCCTTGCCGATGCCGCTCGTGGCGCCGGTGACAAGCGCAACGCGGTAGGGATCAGACATAGATATAGCCTCCGCTGATCACCACATTCTCGCCCGTAGCATAGGTGTTGCGGCTGGAAGCCATCATGACGATCCATTGCGCCATTTCCACCGGTTCGGCGGCGCGTCCAAGCGCGCTTGCCTTGGCGAGTTCCGGCAGGAAGCCCAGTTCCTTGGCGCGGTCGGTGGCAAAGCCTGCCGGTGCAACGGAATTGACCAGAATCTGGTCCTTGGCGCATTCCTGCGCGAAGGATTTGGTCAGGCTGACGACAGCCGCCTTTGTGGCTGCATAATGCGCGTTTTGCGGATGCGCCTTGAAGGCGTCGACCGAGGTGACATTGACGATGCGGCCCGTGACGTGAGGCACATCGACGAACTGCCGCATATGGAGAACGGCGGCCACCATCATGTGATAGGTGCCCTTGACGTTGATGGCGTTTTCCAGATCCCAATCTTCATCTGTGATTTCAAGGATTGGCTTGCGCGGATAGATGGCTGCGCTGTTGACGAGCGCATGCACGCGGCCTAGCTTGCCGGCGACGTCGTTGAAGCCCTTATGGGCAGATTCGGCTCGCGAAATATCTGCGACTGAAGTCGCGACTTCAACGCCCAGTCCGCGCAACGTTTCCGCGGAGCTGGCGAGTAGTTCCGCATTGCGGTCTATGAGGCCGATTTTGGCCGCTCCGTTTTCCACCATCAGCTTTGCTGTCGTCAAACCCAGTCCCGAAGCGCCGCCGACAATGATAATGGTCTGATCTTTCACGTTCCGCCTCTTATTGGTCTTGCTTGGGAAGAATTGTATGTTATCACTTATATGCCAAGTTGAAGGCGATGCAAGAGGTTTTTTGAGTCCCACATGATTCCGTCCCCGATCAGGAAACAGCGCTTCAATGGCCTGACACTCGAACTCTCGCAACACCTGGCCCAGGCGGGCTTTCAAGGTGAGGTGGGGGTCGGACAGCTCGCGTACCGTTTGTCCTATCGTCAATTCGATTTATCAAGCGACGTCCAACGATGGGAAATTCGTCAAGGCATGCGGATATGTCAGAGCATCATAATAAAGGCGATTGAAAGCCGGTCCATCCGGCATCCTGTTCAGATACTCAATGAAATGGTACTGCCCTTATAGTTAGTCATCACGCGATTTATAAAATCAAATAACCAGCGCTGGAGTTAAATGTCGTGTCAATCATTACCCAACGCGGAAATCTGGCGGAAATTGTCGTCGCGGAACTGACCACCCGGATAGATTCGGGTCTCTATGGTCCGGGCGACAAGCTGCCGTCCAGCGCCCAGCTATGTGAAGAGTTTGGCGTCAGCAGAACCGTCATCCGCGAGGCGCTGACCTCGCTCAAGGTCGCCGGGCGTGTCACCACGCGGCAGGGCGCGGGCGTCTATGTCACCGACAAGGACGTGAAGGCGCTCAATTACGAGATCAGCCGGATCGATGATATTCGCTCTGCAATGCAGATTCTCGAATTGCGGCTTGGTGTGGAAATGCAGTCGGTGGCGCTTGCCGCCACCCGCCGCACACCGGAGGCGCTGGCGGAAATCGCGCGCGCTTATGATCATCTGGAAAATCTGGAAACCGATGATCCGGAAATCGAGGCGCGCGCCGATTTCGATTTTCACCTTGCGATTGCGCGGGCAACCCGCAATCCGCATTTCCCAAGCTTTCTGGAAGCGGTTATCGGCGAGATCAACTTCGATCTTCTCCTGAAGCATCGCCAGCCCGTGCGGGCTTCGCGGTCTTATCTCAAGAAGATCAACAAGGAACATGCGATGATCCTTGCCGCGATCACGCAGGGCGATGCGAAGGCGGCGCGCAATGCGCTGGTCGCGCATCTGGAGGAAAGCCTCAATCGCTATCGCTCCTTGCTGGAAGAACCGGCCAGCGATGCGCTGACGGACTGAGCAACAAAAAGAAAAGCCCGGAACCGGCGATGGTTTCGGGCTTTTTGATTGTGTCCGGAAGGCCGGTCAGATCACGGCATCTTCCAGGAATGGACGATTGGCCGTCACGCGCTCATAGCCGAAGGGCGAGAGGTCGAGCGTCTTGAAGGCGCCATAGATGATCAGCTCGCTCAAGCCGCGCCCCATGGCAGGGGACTGCTGCAATCCGTGGCCGGAAAACCCGTTGGCGAACAGGAAGTTCTTTACCTCGGTATGCGGCCCCAGAATGACATTGTGATCGAGCGTGCAATAGTCGTAGTGGCCCGCCCATGAGTTGACGACCTTGATCGCCTCGAAAGCCGGAACGCGATTGGCCAAGGTCGGCCAGATTTCCTCGTCGAATTCGTCATGCATGACATCGAAATCGTTCGGGTCGACTTCCGGGTCGTGCTTGGGATAGGTGCCCATCAGATAGAACTTGCCTTCAGGCCGGAAGAATACGCCGCTGGGGTCGATGGTAAGGCCCACCTTGCCTTCCAGCGGTGTGCGGCAATCGACGACGAACAGCGAACGGCGGCGTGGTTCGACCGGGATGTCCAGCCCGGCCATGCGGGCGACTTTCTTGCCGTTGGTGCCGGACGTGTTGACCATCGTGCCGCAGGCAATCGTTTGCCCGCTCTTGGTGGTCACGGAGACAATGCGGTCGCCCTCGCGATTGACGGCTACCACCTCGTCCTCGATATATTCGACGCCAAGCGAGCGCGCCTTCTTGCGGAAACCCTGCATGAGCGCGGAACTGTCGAACCAGCCTTCGCCGAGTTCGCCGGTGCTGCCAAGCGTCAACCCCTCAAGATTGAGCCACGGAAAGCGCTGGCCAAGGCCATCCACATCCAGCAGCGAAACTTCCGCGCCGCAGGAAACCTGCGTTTCATGATTGCGCCGCAGAACCTGATCGCCGCGGTCATCGGCGGCGAGGAACAGATAGCCCGCTTCGTGAAAGCCGATTTCCGGCGTGTCGTCGTCAACGGCCACGTTTTCGCGGAAATTGTGGATGAATTCCGTGCCGAAGCGCGAAACCTGCACATTGATGGCGTTGGAAAACTGATGACGGATGGAGCTGGACGACAGCGCCGTTGCCGAGCGCTGATAGGTCCAGTCCTTTTCGATCACCAGTATGGTGCCATTGAAATCGGGGTTGGTCGCCAGAAAATAGGCGGTCGCGCTGCCCACAACCGCGCCGCCGACAATGACGACATCATAGGAACTCTTGGAAGCCTGCATTGTAAGCCTATTTGTTTTCGTCTTCGAAATGACCGGCGGCGCAGAAGCTGCCGCCCTGAAACCGGACTGCCGGATCGTTGGGGTCGCCCTGCGGCGTCTTGGCGAAAACCGCGTCGCGATAATCGTCGGCGCTGTCCTTGGCCTTGTAGCCGAGCACGGCGGCGGTACGGTTGTCCCAGAAGGATTCGCTGTTGTTGGACATGCCATAGGCGACCATGAAGCCGACCCGCGGCGCCGACAGGCACTTCTCGACGAGCTGGCGGCAGTCATCGAAAGACAGCCAGGTGATCAGATGGCGGCGGTCGGTCGGTTCGGGAAAAGACGAGCCGATGCGGATGCAGACGGTTTCGATGCCGAACTTGTCGAAATAATACCGGGCCAGATTTTCCACGAAGGTTTTGGAAACGCCATAAAGGCTGTCCGGGCGCGTTGGAACATTGCCGTCGATGGTTTGCGTCCGCTCGTAATAGCCGATGGCATGGACCGAGCTTGCAAAGACGATGCGCTTCACGCCATGGCGGCGGGCTGCCTCGTAAATATTGTAGCCGCCGGAAATATTGGAATCGAGAATGGTCTTCCACGGCGCTTCGACCGACTGTCCGCCCATATGTATGATGGCGTCGCAGCCTTCGACCGTGCGCGAAACCGCGTCAAAGTCCGCGAGATCGGCGGGGAAGTCCTCTTCATGCGGCGCGAGATTCTGACACGGTTCCAGCGCGGACAAGCGCACGATCTGGCCCAGCCGCGTTCCCGATTTGCGCAGCTCCGATCCGAGGCGACCGGCGGCGCCGGTCAACAGCGTTCTTTGAAAGTGGGTCATGAAGAGGTCCTAATTAACGAAGTTTTGTGAGGGCATCGTACGTGCGCTCGATGGCGGCGGCGAGGTTTTCCCGGGAGGTCGCGAAAGAGAGGCGGATATAGGGCTCAACGCCGAAAGCCGCGCCGGGGGCAGTGGCGACCTTGCCTTCGGTCAGAAGATAGGAAGCGAGCATCGTATCATTCGCAATCACAGTGCCGTCCGGCGTCACTTTGCCGATATAGGCAGCGCATTTCGGGAAGAGATAGAATGCACCTTCCGGCGCGCGCACTTCAAGTCCCGGAATGGCACCAAAGCCCTTCGTCACCAGTTCGCCGCGCGCCTTGTATTCCGCAACCGCCGCCCGCACGAAATCCTGCGGGCCGTTGAGGGCCGCCGCCGCCGCAACCTGCGTGATGGAGGAGGGGCAGGTGGTGCTCTGCGACTGAAGCTTGTTGAGCACCTTGGTCAGTTCCTTCGGACCCGCCGCATAGCCGAGACGCCAGCCGGTCATGGCATAGGCCTTGGAAACGCCGTTGATGATCAATGTGCGGTCACGCAGATCGGGGCAGGCAATGGCAAATGAGGTGAAAGGCGTGTCGCCGCAGACGATATGTTCGTAGATTTCATCCGACATGATCGCGACGCGCGGATGGCGCGCCAGCACTTCGCCCAACGCCTTTAGTTCTTCCGCCGTATAGATCGCGCCAGTTGGATTGGATGGCGAGTTGAACAGAAACCAGCGGGTTTTCGGGGTAATCGCCGCTTCCAGCCGCTCCGGCGTGATCTTGAAATCGTCTTCCACCCCGCAGGCGATCACTTTCGGCAGGCCGCCATGCAGGATCACCAGATCGGTATAGGACACCCAGTAAGGGGCCGGAACGATCACTTCATCGCCCGGCTCCAGCGTGCCGAGAAAGGCGTTGAACAGGATCTGCTTTGCGCCATTGCCGATGGAGATTTCGTCCAGCGCATAGTCGAGACCGTTCTCGCGCTTGAACTTGTCGACAATGGCCTGGCGCAGCTCCGGCAGGCCGTCAGGCGCGGTATAGCGCGTGACGCCGCTGCGCATCGCGCCGATTGCCGCCTCGACAATGTGTTGCGGCGTATCAAAATCCGGCTCGCCCAGCGACAGGTCGAGGACGTTTTCGCCTCTGGCGCGCATGGCCTTGGCCGCCATCGAAACGGCCATCGACGGTGAGGATTTGATGGTCGCCGCGCGCCGGCTTTCGAACGCGATCATGTTCATGTCTGGGCTCCCTGGCCTGTGGTTCCTGGCGTGTCGCCGATCACGGCGTTTCTTTGTGCTGGGTCGTATGGAGGCGGGTGGAAGATCGGGCCGTCGGGGTCTGGAATTGATGCGTCTTGATGGCGTCGGGCCGCGCTCGTTCGTATTTCCACTTGACGATCTTTAAATACGTCACTTATCATATATGTGTCAACATGAAAACAAGCCGCAAGAGTGGCGGTTCAGCTGGTCAATTTTTGTTTGGTGGAGGTAATAGGCAAGCAAAATCAGACGATTGGTGCGATGTGACCGATTGCGTGGAAATGGCGAGGGCCGGGAGCGGCCAGAACGTTTCCAGTGAGAATATAGAGCGATTTTGCTCGGAAATGCATGCAAACAAAGAGCTGGAGCGGTTCGAACACTTCCGTCGGAACAGAAATCGCTTCGATAAGAACAACGATTAAAACCAGAGGGAAACTCCATGAAATCCATCGCAAGACTTCTCGCCGGATCGGCCATCGCATCCGGTCTCCTGCTGTCGCAGGCCTTTGCCGCCGACACGATCAAGATCGGTGTTGCAGGCCCGATGACAGGCCCCAACGCTACATTCGGTGAACAGGTTTACAGCGGCGTTTCCGCTTATGTAAACGATGTGAACGCCAGCGGCGGCATCAATGGCAAGCAGATCGAGCTGGTGAAGGGCGACGATGCCTGCGAACCGAAGCAGGCGATTGCCGTTGCCAACCGTTTTGTCGATCAGGACAAGGTTCAGGCGGTGATCGGCCATTTCTGCTCGTCGAGCACCATTCCCGCTTCTGAAATTTACAATGATGCGGGCATTCTGGAGATGGCGCCTGCGTCCACCAATCCAACGGTGACCGAGCGTGGTCTTGAAACCGTGTTTCGCGGTTGCGGACGCGACGATCAGCAGGCTGTTGTTGCCGGTGCGTTCATTCTCGACACGTTGAAGCGGGACAAGATCGCGCTGATCCATGACAAGGACACCTATGGTCAGGGCCTCGTCGATGCGGTCAAGAAAACCATCGAAGCGCGCGGCATCAAGCCTGTTCTCTATGAAGGACTGACGCGCGGCGAGCGCGATTTCAATGCGCTGGTGACCAAGATCAAGAGCTCCGGCGCAACGGCGGTTTATTTCGGCGGTCTTATTCCGGAAGGCGGCCCGCTGATCCGCCAGGTCAAGGAACAGGGGCTGGATGTGGTCGTGGTGAGCGGCGATTCCTTCGCGCAGGCTGAGCTGACTGCGGCCGCGGGCGGCGCGGGCAATCTCAAGAATGTCTATTATTCGGCAACGCCGGACCCGTTGGCCGATCCGTCGACCAAGGGCGTTCAGGATGCGCTCAAGAAGGCGAATATCACGCCAGCCAACTACACACTCTATGGCTATGCCAATGCACAGGCCATCGTGGCTGCGTTGAAGGCGGGTGACGACATCAAGGCCCAGACCAACTGGCTGCGTAACAACACGGTTGATTCCGCCATTGGCAAGATCACCTGGGACGAGAAGGGCGACATCAAGGATTTCAAGTTCGTCTTCTATAATTTCGACGATAAGGGAACCCCAGTTCTCGTCAATTAAGGCTCTACCAGCTCCAGCCAGACCCTGCAGTCTGGCTGGTTCCTCCTTGCCTGAATCGCATCCGCAGCCCGTCACGCTGGTCGGCTGGATGCGTCGGACCAAGAGTTCAGATCGCCTGTCGCTCTGAATGCAAAAGGGGTTGCCATGGACTTCTATATTCTGGCCCAGCAGCTGATCAACGGGATCACGCTGGGCGCTATCTACGGACTGATCGCCGTCGGCTACACGATGGTCTACGGGGTCATCCGCATGATCAATTTCGCTCATGGCGACGTCTATATGGTGTCGGCCTATATTGCCGCGATCACGCTTGCAGTGCTCGGCTTCTTCGGCGTTCAGTCAGTTCCTTTCGCGCTGATCTCGATCCTCATCATCACCTGCGCCATCACGGCGGTCTACGGATGGGTGATCGAGCGCGTGGCCTACAGGCCGTTGCGCGGCTCCACCAAACTGGCGCCGCTCATTTCGGCAATCGGCATATCGCTGATGCTGCAAAGCTATGTTCAGATTTCGCAAGGCGCGCGCGATCAGGGTGTGCCGACGCTGATCCAGGGTGCTTTCCGGTTCGGCACCGAACAGCATTTTGCCCAGATCACCTATATGCAGACCGTGATCCTGCTGGCCTCATTGGTCGCCATGGGCATTCTGACCTATGTGATCGGCTATACGCGCATTGGCCGTGAGTGCCGCGCGACCCAGCAGAATATCCGCATTTCCGCGATACTCGGCGTCAATACCGACCGCACCATCTCCACCGTCTTCGTGATCGGCGCGGCGACGGCTGCCGTCGGCGGCGTGCTGGTGACCTTCAACTACGGTTCGTTCAATTTCTTCATCGGCTTCGTGATGGGGATCAAGGCCTTCACGGCGGCAGTGCTTGGCGGCATCGGCTCGCTGCCGGGCGCGGTCCTCGGCGGCATATTGCTGGGCCTCACCGAAGCGCTGTTCGCCGGTTATGTCAGCACGGACTACAAGGACGTCTTCGCCTTTGCCTTGCTGATTGTCCTTCTGTTCTTCCGTCCTTACGGCCTACTCGGTCGTCCGGAAATCCAGAAAGTCTGAGGGGAGGGCGGAAACCATGCCAAAAGACCGTCTTCTCGCGCTTTTCAAGGAAGCGCTGCTGACTTTCGCCATTTCGCTGATCCTGCTTGGACCGATTTCCGGTCTCGTGCTGGACGGCTTCTCCTTCCGCAACGAGTTGATGCGGGCCGTCACGCTTGCCGCCATCGTCACAGCCGGACGGCTGATCTTCTCGCTGATCGGCATGAGCCCGCTCGGCGCGAGGCTGAAGGCTCGTCTCTCCAGCAATAGCGGCGGCGTTACCGTCCGCACCGGCAAGGAAAAATCCGCAGCCCCGCTGCTGGCGGTGATTTTTCTGGCGGGGCTGATGCTGCCTTTCGTGGCCGACAAATATTTCCTCGGTATCGCCATTCTGGCACTGATCTACTGCCTCCTGGGTCTGGGGCTTAATATCGTCGTCGGGCTGGCCGGCCTGCTCGATCTAGGCTTTGTCGCCTTCTATGCGGTGGGGGCCTATCTTCTGGCGCTCGGCTCGCAATATCTGGGGCTGGGCTTCTGGAGCGCGTTGATCATCGCGCCGTTTCTCGCGGGCCTTTGCGGCATGATCCTCGGCTTTCCGGTGCTCAAGATGCATGGCGATTACCTCGCCATCGTGACACTGGGTTTTGGTGAGATCATCCGCCTTGTGCTCAACAACTGGCTGGACTTTACCGGAGGACCGAACGGCGCCGCCGCTCCCGCCCCCACACTCTTCGGGTTGGAGTTCAGCCGGACCGCAAAGCAGGGCGGCACGCCGTTCCACGACTTCTTCGGCATCGCCTATAATTCCGATTACAAGTTCTGGTTCCTGTATTTCGTGCTGTTCCTCGTCGTGTGCGGGGTGATCTACACGGTGGAGCGCCTGCGCGTCATGCCGCTGGGGCGCATGTGGGAAGCACTGCGCGAGGATGAGATTGCCTGTCGGTCGCTTGGCGTCAATCACGTCTTCATCAAGCTTTCCGCCTTCATGCTTGGCGCATCGACAGGCGGGATTGCAGGCGTGTTCTTCGCGGCACATCAGGGCTTCGTGAACCCGACCTCCTTCACCTTCTTCGAATCCGCGCTCATCCTCGCCATCGTTGTGCTGGGCGGTCTCGGCTCGACGGTGGGTGTCATCCTGGCCGCGCTGGTGCTGACTATCCTGCCGGAATTGCTGCGCGACTTCGCGGAATACCGCGTCTTCATTTTCGGCGTGCTGATGGTCGTCATGATGATCTGGAAGCCGCGCGGACTGGTGCGGGTCACGCGTCCGGCATTCTTCCCGTCGTCGGAAGCGGTGGTATCGGCGGGGCTTTCCGCCAAGCCGGACCAATTGACCATGGAGGCCAGCCGATGAACGCGCCAATTCTCGAGGTTCAGAATGTCACCATGTCCTTTGGCGGCATTGTCGCCAATCGCGGGGTCAATTTCTCGGTGGCGAAAGGCGGTATCACAGCGCTGATCGGTCCCAACGGCGCTGGCAAGACGACGATGTTCAACTGTATCACCGGCTTTTATCGCGCGAGCGAAGGCCGCATCGTGCTCAACGGTCCGCAAGGCCCGCGCGACATCGGCGCTTATATGGACAAGCCGATCACCGGCGGCTCCCATCAGGTGACGCGGGCGGGCATCGCCCGCACATTCCAGAACATCCGGCTGTTCAAGGAAATGTCGGTGGTGGAAAACCTGCTGGTTGCCCAGCATCTTGCCACCCGCAACGGGCTTTTGAGCGGCATCTTCAAGACCTCGGCCTTCCGCAAGGCGGAAACCGAGGCGGTGGACCGCGCCTATTACTGGCTCGGCCAGATGAACCTGCTTGAAGACGCCAACCGGCTGGCTGGCGAACTTCCCTATGGTCGGCAGCGACGGCTGGAGATCGCTCGCGCCATGTGCACCGGGCCGCAGCTTATCTGCCTTGATGAACCGGCGGCGGGGCTGAACCCATCCGAAACGCATGAGCTTTCCCAGATCATCCAGCGGCTTTGCGCTGAGCAGGAACTGACCGTGCTGGTGATCGAGCACGATATGGGGCTGGTGATGCGCATATCGAACCACATTGTCGTGCTGGATCACGGCGAGGTCATTGCCGATGGAACGCCCGAACAGGTGGCCAACGATCCGGCCGTGATCGCCGCTTATCTCGGTGTCAGTGAAGAAGAGGTGCAATCGTGAGCCAAGTGGCAGAACCAAACGGGCAGGGCGCAACCGACAAGCTTCTGGAGCTAGTGGATGTGCACGCGCATTATGGTGCGGTGGAAGCGCTGCGCTCGGTCAATGTGCATATTTCCAAGGGCGAGATTGTCAGCCTGATCGGCGCGAATGGCGCAGGCAAGACCACGCTGCTCTCGACGATCTTCGGCTCGCCGCGCGCGTCGAAAGGCAGGATCGTTCATCGGGGTGAGGATATTTCGCGTCTGGCCACAAATCGTATTTCCAGGCGCGGCGTGGCGCTGGTGCCGGAAGGGCGGCAGATCTATCAGGAAATGTCGGTCGAGGAAAATATGATGATGGGCACCACGCCTGTCGGCATGGAGCATTTCGACACCGACCGCGCAACCATGTTCGAGCTGTTTCCCCGCCTCAAGGAGCGCCGCAATCAGGTTGCAGGCACCATGTCCGGCGGTGAGCAGCAGATGCTGGCCATTGCGCGCGCCATGATGGCGCGGCCCGAGCTGATCTTGTTCGATGAACCTTCGCTGGGGCTCGCGCCGCTCGTCGTAAAGCGCGTCTTCGAGGTGCTGGGAGAGATTGCCACGATGGGCAAGACTATTTTTCTGGTCGAACAGAATGCCAATCACGCACTAAAATTGTCCCAACGTGCTTATGTAATAGTAAATGGGCAGATACATCTTTCAGGAGCGAGTGAAGAACTCCTCGGTAATGAAAATGTTCGAAAAGCATATCTGGGAATATACTAATTTTTGAATGCCGTTGATGACAGGAAATTTTCGTTTATGCTCAAACTTATAACTTTTGAAGAGACGCTCTTACATTCGAACGCAGACCCTAACATGTGAAGTAGAATATCCTACATATGGTCAACGGCTGAGATTTGAACTTTCACAACATCCGGACACTGACTGGCAATCAGATGGCTGGATATACTGCCATTGTTCGCGCTATGAAGTAAGCGACAACACATTGATCCCCCTCTGGACCCTATCTTGGAGTCGCGAAGATGAGAGGGTTAGGTCAGGTAGCAGTTTGAAACATTCGCAGCGCAAATGCGTCTTAAGATTATTTGGCTTTTTTCAAAGTTTTGTGCAACGAGGCCAAAAACTATCGTAAAAATCGCCGCTTGGCAGGAAAATTGGGCGCACCGGGCTGGAACAGCGAACGCGCCCTGTTAGCTAAATCACCTTGCCGATGAAGTCGCAGGCAAAGCGCTCGGCGATGGCCTGTATCGCCGCATGTATGGGCCCAGCCGTCAGGCTCGGCAGAACAGAGCCATCCACGACGTAGACATTATCCAACCCATTCAGCCGCAGGCCGGGATCGACCACGGCGGCATCATCCTTGCCCATACGACAGGTTCCCGACGGGTGGTGATGCGTGATGGCGGCCTTGGCGATGAAGGCGTCGATATCATCCTCAGTTTCCACGGCTCCGGGGAGAACTTCGTGGTCGCGCCATTCATCCAGTTCGGTGCGATGACCGATTTCCCGCGCTGCCGCGAGGGCTGCCCGAAACAAGCGACGGTCGTTCTCGGTCTGGAGATATTGCGGGTCGATCCTAAGGGGCTCGTCCAGACCTGCGCCGGTTATGCGTATTTCACCACGGCTGGTGGGATGCGTGACGCCGAACAGGAAGGAATAGGCGCTGCCCGGTGCTGGCGCGGTGAACTGTTCCGACACAATGGGTGCAACACCGCATCCGACGACGATTTCCGGCTGGCCGTCAGCGGCAGTCCCGTCGGCGCGCATATAGGTCATGCTCTCCGAATGTTGCAGGCGGGACGGGGGAAGCTGCTTCTTGGCAGCATAGAGATTGCCCGCGCCAAGCAGATGATCCATCAAATTGCGGCCCAGCTCAGGCGCTTTGATGCGGCAGGCCACGCCAGCCTCACGCAACACGTCTTCCGGACCAATGCCAGAACGCATGAGAAGGGCCGGGCCTTCCAGCGAACCCGCCGAAAGGATGATCTGGTCGGCAGTGATCGTGGCCGGTCCTTGCGGGCCGAGAACCTCAAGGCCCGTGGCACGAGCGTTGTCGAAACAGAGATATCGGGTCTTTGTACTTGTCAGTATTGTCAGGTTGGGACGCGCACGTACGCTTGGCGTCAGCCATGCTTCGGCAACCGTTACGCGTCGGCCATCGCGGATCATCAGCGAGTTCGGCGTGACGCCGATCATCTGCCCGGTGCTGTGACCGGGAATGCGGGGCAGGCCAAGTGCAGCACCCGCTTCTATAAAGGAGCGGGTCAGGGGGCTGACTTCCTCATCCGGTATCCATACCGGCATCGGGCCGCCCCTGCCGTGGATACCATCGCCGCCCAGCGCGTGGTCTTCATTTGCCATGAAGGCTTTCTGCAAGCCCTCCCAGCTCCAGCGTTTATCACCTGTCGCTTCCGCCCAGGCGGCAAAGTCGGCGGGGTGGCCGCGCATATAACCCATGGCATGCAGCAGGCTGGAGCCACCCAACGCCTTGCCGCGTGCCCACGCGAAACTGCGACCGGCAGCACCCGACTGTGGGACGGTATTATAATCCCAATCATAAGGGCGATGTTGGATGGCGGGCCACATGGCCGGTTTCCAGATATCGGGATCTGTTGGCTCGCCGCCAGCTTCGATCAGCACGACTTGCCGGGCCGGATCTTCGCTCAGCCGTGCGGCCAGAAGGGCGCCAGCAGAGCCGGCGCCGATGATTGCTAAGTCATATTGTGCCATGGCGTTACTTCTGATCCGCGGGAACCACGACGCCTTCCAGGGTCATGACTTCGCCATCGAGGGAGACAGAGCAATTGCGCAGCGGAATGTCGAGATGGCACGGCGTATCGCGATCACCGCCTGCTTCGGTATTCGGACCCGACGACCACAGGAAATTGCCTGCGAAGGACCGCGCATCCATGCCGAGCTGGGCCTCAGGGTTGTAAAGGCCAAGCACCGTCCAGTTAGCACGGTTTTCCAGGCCCCAGCCGACATGGGCCATGGCATACGCGCGGGGATCATTGAAGCTGTCCATGAACTTGCGCATGAACTCGGCATCGTAACCACCTTTGATATCGACGATAAAGCCCTTTTCGATGGTGACCGTAATCGGCGCGCGGGCGTATTTTTTGAATGGCAGCAGGATGTCGCCTTCGTCGATGACGATGGTGCCTTCGGCACTCCCTTCATCCGGCCAGCGAGCCGAAAAGCAGCTTGGCCAGTGGTCCCAGCGGCCCGGCTCATCGGCCAAACCATATTGCGTGAGAACCGGATATTGGCCGAGACGGCAGCGGAAATCCGTACCGGCTTTCGAGGTCACGTGCATTTCCTTGGCCGCGCCGATCTTCTTGGCGGCAGCGAGAACGCGCAGCTTGTCTTCCGGGCGCGGAATCTGGCGCATCATGATTGCCGGTGGTTCGACCGCCAGCAGCATGCGCGTGCCCGTCTTCAATACTTCTTCCTGTTCCTTGGAAAACAGAAGCTGCAATGTGTCGATGACCATGTCGGACGCCATGAGGCAGGCCAGCGCTGCCGAATTGCCGTCGAGTGGCGTCTTGCCGATATAGCCAGACTTGTCTGGCGAGATCGCTTTTTCAGCGTTGACCGGAGCAAGGTTCAGTTCGGTAACAACTGCGCCAAGATCGGAAGCTGCAAGCTTGGCGATATAGGCGATCTGCTTGTTGCTGTCGTCACTCGTCAGAATGGTGACCTGTTCGCCAGCTTTCAGGTTGCACATTTCGAGCACCTGTCTCCAGCCCTTCAGGAACTGAGCATCGCTGATTGACATGATATGATACCTCCATTGGGCGTCTGCCCGTTTGACATTGTGGCTGCAGCTGAGAGCACGTCGGCCAGTCCCGATGAAGAAAGTGCTCTATCTATTTGTTATTGTGTTTATTCTGGTGCAGCCGGTTCCCACTCTGTCGGGTTGCTAGAGCACATCCCGAAAAATGCGAAGCGGTTTTCGGATAAGATGTGCGACAAAACAAAAGGCTAGCGCGGTTATTGCGATTCAACCTCTGCTGAAACCGCTCTAGAGTGCGTTTTGGTTTGCCAGTGTGAAAAAGTTGCGGTTGTAGTGTAGCAGTGGCGATGTTTCTGGTCCGAAGCGAATGGCCTTTACATTGCCGATGAAAATCGAATGGCTGTCCGTCTCGGAAACCGTGGCGATCTCGCAATCGAGATTGGCCATCGCGTCATCAAGAGCGGGGGCACCCGTCGCAAGGCTCGTCCAGCGATAGGGCGCAAATTTGTCTTCGCCCATCTGGCCGATCTGGCCTGCGAAACGCATGGCGACTTCGCGCTGGCGGTCGGCGAGAATATTGACGCAGAAGCTTCCTGCCGAGGTGATCGCCTTGTGCGCCTGACCGAAGCGATTGACGCAGACAAGCATGGAAGGCGGCGTCAGCGACATGGAGCAGACGGCAGTTGCCGTCAGGCCGCGCCGCTGATCGCCCTCACCGGCGGTGATGATGTTCACCGTCGCCGCAAGCTGACGCATGGCGGAGCGAAAATCATCGGTCAACTGATCGGTGTCTGGCTGGATCATAGGGTGCCTCCTTTTGCAGCAAGCACGGTTTCAAGAAAGAGCGCCGCGGAGGCAAGCCGGTGGTCGGCCCCGCGTGCGCCGACAAGCTGGACGCCGACGGGCAATCCCTTTGGGCCTTTGCCTGCCGGGAGGCAGATGAGCGGTACTTGCAGGACACTCCACAGCCGGTTGAAAATCGGATCGCCGGTCGGCGTTCCATCCGGCGCTTCACCGGGGGCGGCCAGCGTCAGCACCGCATCGAAACGCGAAAGGATCGCGTCCATCATGAGGCGGATACCTGGTATTTCAACCATGGCTGCACGATAGCGTGCTTCATCAACGCGACCCTGATCTTCCATCATGGCACGGGTAACGGGTGTCAACCCGTCCCAATGGCGGCTGGTCTCGGAGGCCAGCGACTGGGTGACTTCCCAGCCCATGACGGCTTCATGCAGGTCGAAAATGCCGTCAAACCAGGACGGAGCGGGCAGCACGGTCACATCTGCGCCGGATGCTTCTGCAAGGGATGCCAGCCGGTTGACGATGTCGATCGCATAGGCTTCCGCCTTTTCGAGGCGGGTGCCGAGCAGGACGCCGATGCGAGGGCGCGCTGGTGGTTTGAGGGCGGCGAGTTCGGATTGGCCGGTCAGCACTGCGGCGCAATGGGCAGCATCGCCAATGTTGCGGCTAAGAATGCCGAGCGTATCCAGCCCGTGGCAGAGCACCTTGATCCCGACCGTATTGATTGCACCGAAGGTCGGCTTGAAGGCCGTCACGCCGCAAAAGCTTGCCGGGCGAATAACCGAACCGGAAGTCTGCGTGCCATAGGCCAGAGGCACCATGCCAGCGGCAACCGCAGCACAGGAGCCGGATGACGATCCGCCCGGCGTATGCGCCGGATTGTGCGGGTTGCGGGTCTTGTTCGGGCTCGCCATGGCGAGTTCCGTGCTCACCGTCTTGCCCAGGATCAAGCCGCCCGCATTGCGGGTAATCTGCACGGCTGGCGCATCCCATGGCGGCTGAAAGCCCTCATAGATGCTCGTGCCGTAGCCGGTTGGCATGTCGGCGGTGTCGATGACGTCCTTGACGCCAATCGGGACGCCAGCCAGCGACCCCTTGGCTCCAGATGCATCCATCGCATCGGCGGCGGCGCGTGCCTGCGCAGCATCAAGATGCTGCCACGCCATGACCGGGCCGTCTCTGTCCGCAATGCGTTCGAGATAGGCTTCCGTGACAGCACGGGTGGTGAGAGCACCGGAGGCAACGGCAGCGGCGATGTCGCGAGCATCAAGGGCAAGGATTTCAGAGTTGTTCATCAAGCATTTCCTCAGCCGAATATGGATGGGCGCCGGTCGATCCAGGGAGCGGCGCATTCAAGCTCCGCAGCCAATGCGAAAAGCAGGGCATCGTTTCCAAAGCCGGCCCCGAGATGAGAGCCGATGGGCAGGCCATGGGAACTCATGCCCAGCGGAACCGACATTGCCGGGCAGCCGGATGTGTTGAAAACGGCGGTGAAAGGCGAATGCGACCAGAATAGATCGTAGAATTCGTCGATGTTCTTGTCCCGACCGGCAAGCTTGCCCAAGAGCGGCGCGGGTTCTGCCGCAGCCGGGGTCAGCATGACGTCATAGGTGCTGAAGAAGCGCCCGAGGGCTCGCGCCGAAGCGTGAAGCTGGTTGAGGGCCCACAAATAACGGGTGCCGGGTATTGCCAGCGCTTCGCGAACCCATTGCTGATTGATGGGTTCAAGCTTGCCGATATTGGCGGAGGATGCATCGCCACCGCTGACACCCAAAGCCACGTTGACGCCGACGATGATACGCCATGCTGCTTTCAGCGCTTCCGCGTCATAGCCGGCATCTGCAACTTCTTCGACGCTGTGCCCGAGATCTTCCAGCAACCGTGCGGTGGCGCGCACGCTTTCGATCATTTCTGGATCGATAGAACTGCCGTCCGGCGCGGCGACAATCATCGCCACCTTGAGGCGCGGCGGAGTTTTGTCGAGTGCCGCCAGATAGCTGCCCGGCGTGGCGGGAGAAGCCCATGGGTCGCCGAGATCGCTGCCGCCTGTCACGTCGAGCATGGCCGCATTGTCACGCACCGACCAGGTGACGGCGTGTGGTGTGGACATGCCGCCGATGGCTTCAGCGGCGACGGGACCGACAGGATTGACCAGCCGCGAAGGCTTGAAACCGAAAAGACCACAATGGCTGGCAGGCAGGCGTGTGGAACCCGCGCCGTCCGAACTGTTGGCAAGCGGTACCATGCCGCTGGCGACAGCCGCCGTCGAGCCGCCGGACGAGCCGCCCGCCGTGCGGGTGATATCCCACGGATTGCGGGCTGGGCCGAAGGCATCGGATTCGGTGGTGAAGCTGAGTGCAAATTCCGGTGTGTTGGACTTGCCGACAATCACCATGCCCGCCGCCTTATAGCGCGCGGTGATGGTGGAATCGCGTTTGCTGACGACATTGCGCAGCAGTTCTGACCCGCTCGACAGGAGCATGCCTTCCGCTTCGAAGCCGGTGTTCTTCAACAGCATCGGAACGCCTGAAAGCGGGCTTTTGGCCAAGCCGTCAGTGACCTGCTTGCGCGCGAGATCGTAATGCGGATGCACGACGGCGTTGAGCAGCGGGTTGAGCCGCTCGATCCGTTCGATAGTGGTTTCGAGGACTTCGCTTGCGCTGATCTCCTTGCTGGAGATCAGACCGGCAATCGCGATGCCGTCGAGTTTCGCCAGATCATTCATCGTCTCAACTCATCTGCGCTTTGAAAAGATCGAGGTCCCACATGTCCTTGGTGCCCGCCAGCAGACCGTCCTGGAACTCGAATATATGCAGGCCATCAAGCGCGATCTGGCGTGGTTCAACATTGTCGCCGCGCGGCGTGAAGGTCCCGGTCATCCGATAGGGAACAGCAACCTGATTGCCCGAGCGGATATAGCCGCGCCGTTCCCATGCAACATCGGGCAGCATACGCCAGAAGCCGGTCAGCCCCTCGGCCAGAGCGGCGTGTCCCTGACGGCGTTTTGCCATGGCGACTTCCTCGTGCCAGCCATCGGCGTGATAAAGCGAAGCCGCTCCCTCGGCATCGCGCGAAGTGTAAGCGCTATAAAAGCGGTCGATAAGCGTGGACTGATCCATCGCAATCTCCAACATGTCGCGAAAGAAGAAACCCCGCCCGATTGGCATCAGGCGGGGTCGTCAGAGCTTTACTCGATCCCGGCGATCTTCTTCACCTGGGCGACATAGCCGTCGCGCTTGACTTCATTATAGAGTCGGGCGCGCAGGGCCGGAGCCGGTGTGGCGTTGACGTTTTCAAACAGGGCAACGCGGCCAGCCAGCGAACCGGAGGTCATGTCCCAGATGAAATTCATCAGCTGTTCCTTGACCATGGCCGATACGCCATGTCCGGGCAGCAGTTCATGCAGGAAGTGGCCGACTTCCGGATTGTCGAACGCCTTCTTGCCAAAACGCATCACCAGACCCTGCCCACACAGTTCCTGAAGGATATGGATGATCTTCGGGTAGTTTTCGATCGAATACAGGCGACCGGCGGTCAGCATGCCGACATCGGGGCGCATGACATCGCCTTCGGTCGGGACAGCCAGCGCTTCGGCAGCGGTGACGAAGGCGCGGAGTGTCTGCGCATATTCAACGAGCTGGCCCAGCATCATTTGTACGGCCGGAATTTTGCCGGTGCCGAGATAGTCGAGAACCATCTGGCCTGCGCCGACGAACAATTCCGCCTTTACGGCGAGACGGGTCAGAACATGCCAATGCGCGAAGACGCAGACCGGGCCGTAATAGCTCATCGCCGTCGGGTCGCCGAGGTTGAAAAGCCGTTCCTTCGGGACGAAAACATTGTCGAACACGATGAACTGGTCGGCTTCTTCGCCGAGGCTCGACACCGGATGGTCGAACTTGCTCGACAATGGCTGCGAGACCATTTCACGCGAGATCATCTTGATGCCGGGCGTGTCGATTGGCACCGAACCCCAGATGCAGGCATCCGCAGGAGTTTCCTGAATGCCGCCGAGATTAGTGAAGAAAATATCATTGGCCTGAGCCGCAATCGAGCCGACAGTCTTGGCGCCATAGATATAGACGCCCTCCTTCGTGACCTTACGCGCCTTCAGGAGCGAGGCCTCCGAGGCCTTGGGCGAGGAACGGTCAGCCTGCGGTCCGGCGAGGCTTTCCGAAGCGGTCAGATTGTTGTTCTGACCATATTCCATGTAGCGTTCGATGTTTTCAGCGAAGTCCGGATCAATGCCGTCGATAAGCGACTTCTTCTTCTTGAAGGTCGGCAGATAGGCATAGAGACCAACAACGATGGAAGGCGCGAGATCTGGCGGACGTCCGAAGGTGCCTGCGGTCTTCAGCGACGTATATTCGATCATGCGGCGACGTGCGGCCAGATCTTCCTTGGTGCGCGGAATCTGCCACGAACGGCTGAGAACAGCGCCTGCCTTCTCGTCGTAATAGGTGGTGGCGTCGGCATGTTCTTCGGTGAACTGATCGTCGAACATCGAGGCCAGAAGGTCGATGCCCTTAGCCAGCGCGGGTTCGTCATAGACGGAATTCAGTTTGGAACCGCCGACCCAGATCTGGCGGTTGTCCTTGAGGGATTCCTTATACTCCGCGCCGGTCTTCAGCCGATGCGGCGTGCTGGCTGGTTTTGTAGCTGTTCCCTGTGTCATTGGGCCTCCTATTTGCAATTGGAATCGCCGGTGTTCCCCGGTTTTATGGAGCGTTTCCGGTTATATAAATCAGGCGCTTTCGGCCTTTTCTTCACGCATTTGCCGGATCACATCCGAAGCAACGCGCATGGCGTCGAGCGCGGCAGGCACACCGCAGTAAATCGCGGCCTGAAGAATGACCTCGACGATCTCGTTTTCGGTCACACCATTGTTCAATGCGCCGCGAACGTGGATCTTGATTTCATGCGGACGGTTCAGCGCCGTCAGCATGGCGAGGTTGAGAAAACTGCGGGTCTTGCGCTCGAGACCGGGGCGGGTCCAGATTTCACCCCAGCACCATTCGGTGACGAGCTTTTGAAGCGGTGCGGTCAGATCATCGGCATTGGCCAGCGATGGCGCGACATAAGCCTCGCCAAGCACTTCGCGCCGAACCTTCAACCCCTTCTGGAATTGTTCACCGTTGAATTCAGGACGAGTCATACATCTCTCCGTTAAGGTGGCAGTGCGCCAGCTTGTCCCCGTGGTTTTGTCTTTCTTATTGACCCAAGGTTAGACATGCCGGACTTGACCTGTCAATAGATTGTATGACAAGATTACGGTCATACTGTAGGCTAAGATGAAATTGTTCGGCGCATCGACGTCGGATGCGCTTGTGGGGCGGGAGGATCATGGCGGAGCCGATAACGGGATCTGACGGGGAAATAGTGCCCTTCGAGCTTTATGCCTTGCGTTACGCCACCCATGGCGGGCGAACCATTAAAGACAATTTTCTACATGTCTCTGATCCGCATGAGTGGGGAGCTGATCTCGACTATTTCGTTTGGCTCGCCCGGCGCGGTGACGAGGTTTTCGTTATCGATACCGGCTTCGGACAGGATGCCGCCAATGCGCGCGGGCGAACCTTGCTGCGAAAGCCGGTGGATGCGCTGGCACTTCTCGGCGTGGATGCAGACAAGGTGTCCCAGGTCGTGCTGACACATCTCCACTACGATCATGCGGGAACGCTTGGTGATTTTCCGGCAGCGCATTTTCATTTGCAAGTTGATGAGGCGGGACACGCGACCGGTCCCTGCATGTGCGACGCGAAAGCGCGCGCTCCTTTCGATGTTGAAAACATCGTTGCCTATATCCGCAACCTCTATGCGGGCAGGATTGAGTTTCACCGGGGCGACCGGGAGCTTTCGCCAGGTTTCTGGCTTCATGCCGTGCCGGGCCATAGCGCCGGTTTGCAGGCGGTTCGCGTCTATACCGCACGTGGCTGGGTAGTTTTGGCATCCGATGCGACGCATTTCTACGCCAATATGGAGCACCGCAATCCGTTTCCCGTGCTCTACGATGAAGCCTCTCTTATTCGCGGCTATGCACGGCTGACCGAACTGGCGCCAAGCCTCGATCATATTGTTCCGGGCCACGACCCAGCGGTCATGCAGGCCTATTCAGCACCTTCGGCTGAACTGGAGGGGATCGTCGTTCGGCTCGACGTTGCGCCAAGTTTGACGTGGGAGGAGCTGGCGCGATGACGTTTGCAACGGGACGTGGTGTTCTGATCACCGGTTCGGCCCTTGGCCTCGGGCTGGAACTGGCCCGCAGCTTTGCAAAGGCCGGTGATCGTGTGTTTCTTACAGATGTTTTGCCCGAAGTGGGCGATGCCGCGGCAGTGCTAAGCCTTGAAACAGGACAGCCGGTGGGATCGTCGGTGATCGATCTGTCTGAGGCCGGGGCAGCCGATCAGCTTGCAGCCCATGCAACCGAACAGCTGGGCGGAATCGATATCCTGGTCAACAATGCGGTCATTCGCAAAATGTCGCCGGTGCAGACGCTGGCTGATTCCGACTGGGACAAGGCGCTGGAGGTTAACCTGTCTGCCCCTTTCCGGCTCATTCGCGCCTGTCTGCCGGGCATGCAGGCACGGGGTTGGGGGCGGATCGTCAATATGGCTTCTGTTTACAGCCTCATCGCGCTTGCCGGTCGTGCTGATTATGTCACCACGAAACACGCAATGATCGGCCTGACGCGAACGGTCGCGCTGGAACTGGCCTCATCCTCAATCACCTGCAACGCGATCTGCCCTGGGCTGATGGCAACGGATTCCGCGCTTGGCCGCATCGATGTGCTGGCCGCGGAAAAAGGCATCAGCACTGAAGAGGCGACGCGTCTTTTCCTTTCCACCCGTCAGCCGGGCGGCAAATTTATTCCGATGGAGACGGTGACCGCCTTGGCGCTTTTCCTTTGTGGCGCTGCCAGCGAAGGAATCAACGGTGCGGCGATACCGGTGGATAATGGCTGGTCGTTTGCCTGATGGCGCGACCGCGATAACAGGAGAGTGGAATGAGTGAAGTCTGTTTTGTCGGCCTTGGTAATATGGGACGCCCTATGGCGGAGCGCATCATCGGTGCTGGCTACAAACTTGCCGTGAATGACCGCGCCGAAGCGGCGGTGGCCGCATTGGTTGCCGCAGGGGCGGAAGAGGCTGGCACCATCGGCGAGTTGACCGCGCGCGCAGAGACGATCTTCCTATCTTTGCCGACGCCCGAGGTGGTGGTCGCCGTCGGGCGCAGCATTGCGGCCAATCCCGGCGTGGTGAAACGCGTCGTCGATCTGTCGACCACCGGGCCGAAAGCCGAGATGGATCTGGCTGAAATATTGTTGGCGGCAGACATTGCCCTGATTGATAGTCCGGTTTCGGGCGGTGTCGCAGGTGCCAAGAAGGGCACACTTGCGCTTATGGCTGCTGGTCCTTCGGCGCATTTTTCGGTCGTTGAACCGATGCTGCTCGCGCTTGGCAAGGTGATCCGTGTTGCCGAAGAGCCGGGCAAGGCGCAAGTGATGAAGCTCATCAACAATATCTGCTCGGCTGCTGCATTGGCGATTACGTCAGAAGCCATGGTGATGGGTGCCAAGGCTGGTCTCGATGCCGATGTCATGATCGAAGTCCTGAATGCCGGTTCCGGTCGCACCTCCGCGAGCGCCGATAAAATACCGCGTTTCGTACTGCCGCGCGGATTCGATTTCGGCTTTGCCATCGGCTTGTCGCTCAAGGATATTCGTTTGTGCCTCGAAGAAGCCGAACGGCTCGGTGTACCGATGATGGTGGGCAATGCGGTGCGCATGCTTTTCTCGATCACCAAGGCCGATTTCGGTGCGGATGCCGACATGACAGCCATCATTCGCCCGCTTGAAAAATGGGCGGGCGCCGAAGTGCGCGGCAAAGCTGCTGGCGCGTGACATGAAGGGTTTAAGCCTCACTCTGGCGGAGTTTGTCCATGCTCCGCCCGCTTTGCCCGACGCAGTGCGTGCCGCGGGACGGCGTTCATTGCTTAATATGGTCGGGACGGCCATAGGCGGTTCGAACGAAGCGGCGATACAAAAACTGGCGGCTATGCTGCCGGCTTTTTCAGGACCGGCGAAAGCGAGCATCATTGGCCGCTCCGAGCGAGCCGACATGCTTTGGGCGGCCTATGTCAATGCCGCTTCCGCCAATATTTTCGACTTTGACGACACGCATGTGCCGACAGTCATTCATCCATCGGCCCCGGTTGCGCCAGCTGTTCTGGCACTGGCGGAAGCCATGGCGGGGGAAGGGCGGCCGGTATCGGGTAGGGCGCTGATAGAGGCCTTCGTTCTGGGTGCAGAAGTGACGTGCCGTTTGGGCAATGCGCTGCATCCGGTTCATTATGCACGCGGCTGGCACATTACCTCCACCTGCGGGACATTCGGTGCCGCTCTGGCGGCGGGTCAGCTGCTGGGGCTTTCCCCGTCGCAACTCGTCGATGCGCTAGGCCATGCTCTGGCACAAGCCTCCGGCTCGGTCGAAACATTGGGCACTATGTCCAAAAGCCTTTCCGTAGGGCAGGCGGCGCGATCTGGCCTGATGTTCGCCTTGCTGGCTGCCGACGGATATACCGGCCCGGCGGAACCGCTGGAGGGCGCGCGCGGCTTTCTGGCCCTGCATTCCGATGCGCCGGACTATGACGCGCTGACGGGCGGACTTGGCAGCGATTGGGAAATTTTGAAGAACACATTCAAGCCCTATCCATGCGGTGTGGTGCTCAATCCGGTCATAGAAGCCTGTCTTGAACTGCACGGTGAGGGCGGTCTGCGGGCCGGTGCCATTACCGCTGTGACATTGACCGGTCATCCGCTGCTGCGCCAGCGCACGGATAGGCCCGGCGTTACCACCGGACGGCTGGCGCAGGTCAGCGCCCAACACGCCGTTGCGGTCAGCTTGTTATGGGGCAAGGCCGATCTGGCGGCCTTTACCGATGCCGCCGTGGCCGATCCCGAACTGAAGGCGCTGGGCGAAAAGCTTTCCTTCGTCGATGATCCGTCGTTTTCTTTTGAGGCGGTCGAGGTTTGCGTTCTGCTCGAAGATGGGCGCAAACTCGTGCGCAGGATCGATGACGCCAGGGGCGGGCTGGCTCATCCAATGAGCAACGCCGAACTGGCGCAGAAATTCAAGGCGCAGATCGACTGGCGCGGGATCGCACTCGACGGCGACGCATTGATCGCTTCCCTTGAAGGGATTGAGAATGCCGCTGACGCAACATCATTTCTCAGCCTGGCGCGAGCCAGATAGCGCATCGAAATAAAAGTATAAGCAAGGGAGAACGAAATGAATGCAGGAAAAATTGCCGACCCGATTTTTACGCTGACCACCGGCCCCGTCGACGCCTATCCGGCGGTGTTGCGGGCCTTGTCGCGACCGGTTCTCTATGATTACGATCCGGCGTTCCTTGCGTTCTACGAGGCTGTGAATGCCAAGGTGCAGCGCGTGTTTCATACCAAGACACCGCCGGTTATCCTGCATGGCGAGCCTGTGCTGGGGCTGGAAGCGGCCGCCGCTTCGCTGATTACCAGAAACGATGTGGTGCTCAATCTCGTTTCGGGCGTCTATGGAAAAGGCTTTGGCTACTGGGCTGCGCGCTATGCCAAGGAAGTGGTCGAACTGGAAGTGCCCTATAATGAGGTGCTGACTGCTGAAGCCGTGGCTGATTGCCTCAAAAAACGCCCGGATGTGGCGATTGTGTCGATCTGTCACCACGATACGCCTTCCGGCACGGTCAATCCGGTCGCGGAAATTGGCGCGGTTGTTCAGGCAGCGGGCAAATTGTTTATCGTCGATTCCGTGTCGGCCTTCGGCGGCATGGATGTGCTGCCGGAAACGGCGCATGCCGACATGTTCGTGACTGGCCCCAACAAATGCCTCGGCTGTCCGCCCGGGCTGACGCTCCTGCATGTCAGCGATGCCGCCTGGGAGAAAATTGTCGCCAATCCCGATGCGCCGACAGCTTCCATTTTGTCGATCATCGATTGGAAGCGTGCCCATGAAGCCCACAAGCCATTCCCCTTCACGCCATCCGTTTCGGAGATCAATGCGCTGGATGCAGCACTCGATCTTTATCTGGAAGAGGGCGAACAGGCCGTCTGGGCGCGCCATGCCTGGACTGCCAGGGCCTGCCGTGCAGGCATTCAGGCCGCCGGTCTGAAGCTCTGGGCCGCACGGGAAGAAATCGCGTCGCCGACCTGTACGGCTGTGGCGATCCCGGAAGGGGTGGATGAAGCCAAATTGCGGGCGGCGATCCGCGACCGTTATGGAGTCGTCTTTTCGTCAGGACGCGGCGAGACGCTCGGCAAACTGACCCGCATCGGACATATGGGGCCGACGGCGCGCCCGACCTATTCGCTGGTCTCGGTCGCCGCCATGGCAGGCGGTCTCAAGGCGGCAGGCGTGCCGGATATCGACGTGGGTGCAGGCGTTGCGGCGGCGATGGCGGTGATTGAAGAGGCACCCGCTTAACGTTCTGCACCTAAAACGGGCAGAGAGAGCGAAGGGATGCTTTCAAAAAGTGCAGTTATCGTATAGTAATACGGTAATATGCCCGCTTTTCGCTTATGGGGCGCAAACTTATGGCGATATTGATGAACGGAAAAAACCCACCTATTGATTTCAAAGTAATAAAGGCCGCCGCACCTGTCCGTCACAGCGTTACGGAAAGTATCCGTAACTCTATCGCGATAGGGTATTTCACCGCCGGACAGCGCATCACGGAACGTGATTTGTGCGAAATGACCGGCGTGAGCCGCACGGCTGTGCGCGAAGCGCTACGGCAATTGGAGAGTGAAGGTCTCGTGGAAGTGGTGCCGCATCGCGGCCCCATCGTCGCGCGGCTGAAGCCCGAACAGGCCGAGGGCATCTATCAGGTTCGTGTCGAACTGGAAGGTCTTGCCTGCGAGCTGTTCGCCCAAAATGCGACCGATGATGACATTGCAGCTTTGAAGGCGGCGTTCGAAGTGTTGAAGAACAGCGATAAGATCACCGATCCTCTGGAGCGGCTGACAGCCAAAAACGCTTTCTATGACTGCCTGATCTACGGTGCGCATAATGAAGCGCTGGGGCATACGCTGTCGTCGCTGAACGCCCGCGTCATGGTTCTCCGCGCAACGTCGCTCGGCGCGCCGGGCAGAACGCGCGAAAGCCTCACCGAGCTGGAAGAAGTGGTTGGCCATCTGGCAGCCAGACGCGGCAAGGAAGCCCGCAAGGCGGCAGCTTATCACGTCATGAACGCAGGCAAAGTCGCAATCGCCATTCTGCGCGAGCGGCTTGCCGAAGAGGCTAGCGCTTCTTAAACTGGAAGCTTGACGCTGGGGTCATATTCCCGGCGTCGCGCCACCGTCGACATTGATGACCGTGCCATGGACATAGGCAGCCGCGGGGCTGCACAGAAAACGCACAACGTTGGCAACTTCTTCCGCTTCGCCATAGCGCTGGATGCCTTGCGCTTCCCGCAGCGCATCGCGGGCTGCATCCTGAGAAATATTCCGTTCTTTCGCCAGCACTTCAATACGACGCAGCAGCCGATCGGTCACGATATGACCGGGGCAGAGCGTATTGATCCGCATGCCGGTGCCTTGGGCGCGCTTTGAAATCGCTTTTGTAAAGTTGATCAAGGCCGAGTTGACCGAGCCGCCAATGGTGAAGTCCGGCTCGGGCGTATGCGCGCCGACACCCGATATATTCACAATGCTGCCTTTGCTCTCGACAAGAGCGGGCCACGCGGCCCGACAGAAGCGCACGGTGGCGTGAAATTTGAGCGCAAAACCTTCCAGAAAATCATCGTCGCTGAGTGACAGGAAATCGCCGCGTTTGGTCGCGCCTGCATTGTTGATCAGCGCATCGATCCGTCCGGTGGCGGCAAGCGTATTGGCGACAACTTTTTCAGCGGCACCGGGCTGCGAAAGATCGGCGGCAATGGTGACGACTTCCGGCGCGCCAGCGGCGCGTGCAGCCTCCGCAGTCTCTTCCAGCGCTGCCGCATCACGGGCACAAAGACCAAGGGCGAACCCGTCTTTTGCCAGTCCGATAGCGAAGGCTTTCCCCAGTCCGCGGCTCGCTCCGGTAACAATTGCTGTGCGCATTTTCTCTCTCTTATCAATGCTGATCTGCGGGCGTTTTGAAATTTCCCTTTATATCCAAATGGATGCAAGGATTTTCTGCAAATTCACCGCTAGTCGATTTTCAATATTGTATTACGGTATGATCATGCTATCGTATTCTCGCACTGTCAATCGGGGTGAGGTTCATGCGCAGCAGAGATCTTTCGGTGATCTGCGTTTCGGACCGGCTTCGTTCCAAATGGAGGGGTCAGATGCGAGGCTGTAACAGATTGGCAATTCGCCCAATCCAGGGCTTGTTCGAGCGCCGCTATGGGGCGGCGCATCGGGTTGCCTTGACGCCTGCCTCGCAGCGCACGTGCACCGGTTCCGGCGTTACGCCTGCACGCCGCTCCATCGGGATTTCGGCGCGTGTTGCCCAGTCATCTCCCTTGTGCCCGCACCAGATGCGCTGCACGGCCATCTTGTCGCCGACCGAGTTCAACTGGAAGACATTGCCCGTCTTCACATCGACACCAAAGCTGAATGAACGGCTCGCGCCGGGTGCAACTTCGCCAAGATCGGCGGAAAACCAGTGCGCGAAAGCAGCCGAGCATGCCAGTGAAGTCTTTCCACTGTTTTCGACGGTAATGTCGAGCGATTGGCCGCTGATTGCGGCTTGCGCGGTGTTTAATTCAAGAAGTGCTGTAGCAAGAAAGGTAAGGTGAATTCGCATTTTCAAACTTTGCTCCCGTTTGTACTTAAGATTCAACCGGAGAGTAAGAAATAGTCAACAAAATTCTACAATAGGGAACGACAAAATGAAGAAAATGGGATTAAGTACATTAAGTAAAGCTGTGCTTGCTCTTGCAGTAAGCGGCTGTATGGCCAGTACTGCATTGGCGGAAGATATCAAATCAATTGCTATTCTGGCCCCGGAAATGGGAACCGACATGGGCTGGAACCAACAGGGCGTGGCCGCTGCCAAGGCCGCTGGCGAAGCTGCCGGTGTGAAGGTCGTGGTTGCAGAAAATCTCGGTTATGGCGACGTGCGCCCAACGCTGCGCGAGCTTGCCGAAGATGGCGCCGGTCTGCTGATCGCGCATGCTTCCGGCTACAACACGGCCGCGCCGGAAATCGGCGAGGAAATGAAGGTTCCCGTCGCGATTGTCGACAGCCCCGACAAGCTTTCTGCGGGCAAGGTGGCCGATTACACGGCTGCTGGTAGCGATGGTGCTTATCTCGCCGGTCGCCTCGCCGCCAAGGTCAGCCGCACCAGGGTCGTCGGTATCGTCGTTTCGGGTGAGCCGCCATCGTGGAACAATATGTCGGTTGCTTTTGCGCAGGGCGTGAAGGCCGAAAATCCGGCGGTTGAAGTTCGTTATGCCGTCATTGGACCAGCTGCCTATGCGGATGCCGCAGGCGGCAAGCGCGTGACGGAAACAGTTATCGCTTCAGGCGCTGACGTTATCTTTGGACAGGGCAACGGTTCCAGCTTCGGCATGTTGCAGGCCGTTGAAACCACGCCTGCCACGGATGGCGGCAAGGCCTATTTCATCGACGTCATCGGCGACAAGAGCCCGATCGACAAGGGCTACCTTCTGTCTTCCGTGATCTGGGACCTGAAACCCGTTTATGCGGCGATGATTCAGGACCTGAAGGACGGCAAATATGGCAGCTATAACTATAATATCAAACTGGATGATGGCAGCCTGCGTCTTCTGAAGACCAAGAACATCCCGGACAATGTGTGGAAGGAGATCGAAGATCTTCAGGCCAAGGTTGTCTCCGGCGAGATCAAGGTTGAGCCGAAGTTCGATGCCGACAGCGTGCATGCGTTGGTGAAAACGGTCGCTTCCAAGTAACCGGCTTGCTCAGGCATCGGCACAGAAATCGGGTTCGATTTCTGAAAAGCGCGATGCATGGATAAAGCAGTGAGAGCGAATTTTGTGCGTTCGCAAGGACGCACGGCGCTCGAATACCCGTCTCGTTGCTTCCGGGCATTGTCGTGATCCATCCGGTCGCGACGAGACGGACTTCCATGAAGGACAGTTTGATGCAGGCGACAACAGAAAAAGCAGTCCCTCTTTCATCACACGCAATAAATTCTCCGGTCAGTTCTTCGGGCATGCCCTTTGTCACTCTGCGCGGCATAACCAAGCGCTTTCCGGGCGTCGTCGCCAATAATAATGTCAGTACAGATATCTGGCCGGGAGAGGTTCATGTTCTCCTGGGCGAAAACGGCGCGGGCAAGTCCACACTTGTCGGCATGCTGTCAGGGCTACAGCAGCCCGATGATGGCTGGATCGAGGTGGATGGCGCAAAGGTCAACATCACATCGCCCCGCCATGCCTTGTCGTTAGGGATCGGCACAGTGTTTCAGCATTCCATGCTGGTGCCGAGTTTGACGGTCGTCGACAATTTTACGCTTGGTGGCGCGTGGTGGCGGAAACCGGATCGCAGCGGGGTTGCGCGGCGGATCAACGAAACGGCGAACCGAGTAGGGCTGCGGGTCGATCCGTTTGCGCTGGTCTCCAGCCTGTCGCTCGGCGAACGCCAGCAGGTGGAAATTCTGCGTGCCTTAATGCGCGGCAGCCGATGCCTGATCCTCGACGAAGCGACAGCCATGCTGACGCCCAATGAAGCTGTGTCGCTGGGGCAGCTGATGCGGCGGCTTGTAGCGCAAGGGCTGGCGGTCATATTCATCACCCACAAGCTCAATGAGGCGCTTGCCTATGGCGACCGGATTTCCGTGTTGCGCCTCGGCAAGAACGCTGGCGCTATCGCGCCGGAAGAGCTGAAATCCCATACCGATGCAGAAAACACAGCCAATATAATTCGGCTGATGTTCGGAAATGCCGCAACGGGCGACGGTGAAACCGCGCCGCGTGTCAGTCGCGATCTGGGCGCGACGGTTCTGACGGTCGAAAAGCTTAACTCCAGCGCAGGGCGCATTCCGGTTCGCGACGTTTCGCTGACAATCCGCGCAAGGGAAGTGCTGGGGATTGCCGGGATCGATGGCAACGGCCAGAAAGAACTCGCGGAAGCGCTTGCGGGCCAAGCGCCTTCTGTTGGAAGCGTTCGCTTGCACGGAACTGAAATCGGCGCGCTTTCGGTTGGCGAACGCCGCACGGCTGGGTTGCGTTACGTGACGGACGATCGTCTCGGCGAGGGAACGGTGGGGGCTTTTGCCGTCGCCACCAATTTTCTGCTGAAGGACATTGGTGCTGCGCCGTTCTGGCGCAAAGGGCTGGAAAAACCGCAACAGATCCGCGCCCAGGCTACCGAACATGTTCGCAATTTCGATATCCGCACGCCGGATGTCCAGACGCCGGTCGGCACCTTGTCGGGGGGCAATATCCAGAAGGTTCTGCTGGCGCGCGAACTGACGGGCGCAGCCGAAGCGGTGATTTTTGCAAAGCCGACCTATGGGCTCGACGTGAAAAACATTCGGGCCACGCGCCAGCGTATTCGCGATGCTGCAGATGCTGGCAAGGCCGTGTTGCTGATTTCCACCGATCTGGACGAGCTTCTGGAGCTCGCCGACAGAATAGCCGTGATCGAGCAGGGCAGAGTGCTGGGCACGGTCCAAAATGGAGCAGGCGCGCGCGATGCCATCGGCCGTCTGATGAGTACCGGAGAAGAAGAATGAGCGATCAGCAAGCCGGCACGGCTGGGATGGCTGGACAGATGACACGTCCGCCTTTTTCCGCGTGGGGCAGAATCCTTGCCGTCAGCGTTGGACCGCTGGTCGCGGCCCTTGTTCTGGGTGGGCTGATCCTGCTCGCCATGGGCGTCAATCCGCTAAGTTATTATGCCTATGTGGTCGAGCGGGGGATTTTATCGCCGTCCGGTCTATCGGCAACGCTGACCCGTATGGGGCCGTTTCTGCTGATCGCGGCAAGCCTGATTGTTGCCTTCCGCGCTGGCATCTGGAACCTCGGCGGCGACGGGCAGTTTCTGCTCGCTGCGGTGATTGTCGCGGCTACCACACCGCTTTTGCACACGGCTGGATTGCCGATCTGGCTCAACCTCGCCGTCGGTCTGGTAATCGGTCTGGCGGTCGGGGCGGTCTGGGGCCTGTTGCCTGCCATGCTGAAGGCGTGGCATGGGATCAATGAAATCATCACCACTTTGATGATGAGCTTCCTTGGTGTTTCGTTGGCCAATGTGCTGGTGAAGCTCGCTTTTCTCGATCCAGCGACCACGACTCCGCAAACGCGCACGCTTCCGGTGGATGCGCGCTTGCCGAAACTGTTCGATACGACCATTTCATCGGGCCTGATCATCGGCCTCGTCGTTATCATAGTCATGCATTTGATGATGACAAAAACGTCGTTCGGTATGAAATTGCGACTGGTCGGGGCCAATCCACGCGCCGCTGTTCATGCTGGTTTGTCGGTTCCGAAACTGACCATCGCCGTCTTTGCCATTTCGGCAGGTCTTGCCGGGCTGTCTGGTGCCGTGGATATTCTGGGCACGCAAGGCAATGTCCGCGCGGACTGGAATCCGGCCTATAGCTTAACGGTGGTGCCGCTGGTTTTCCTCGCACGGCTCAACGGCTTCGGCTCCATCGCCTATGTCTTCCTGTTTTCCGCCCTCACAATCGGTGGGGAAAGCGCAGCGCGTCGGCTTGGTGTCCCAAGCTTCTTCTCGCTCGTCATCGTGGCGTTGTTGCTGATCACACTGGCGCTAGCGGAATATTTTGACAAGAACCGCCGTTACCGGGCGAAGGTCTGAGGAGGAGAAAACATGGCGCTTTTTACGGAAAGTTTCATCATCACTCTGTTCCTCGGCGCAATCGCTGCGGGTACACCACTTTTGCTGGCCGGTCTCGGCGAGCAATTGTCGGAAAAGGCAGGCGTGCTGAATATCGGTCTCGAAGGCATGATGCTAGCCGGTGCCTATGCCGGTTTTCTGGTGGCATGGACCACCGGCAGCATGGGGCTGGGCTTTGTCGGCGGCATCGCTGCGGGCGCGTTCATCGCATCCTTCATGGTGCTGTTTTGCGTGCGGCTCGGCCTCAATCAGATCGTCATCGGTATTGCTCTGACGCTGGCGGTGCAAGGCCTGACCGCTCTTCTGCATTTCGTGCAGTTTTCGCAGACTTATCCACGTCTGGATGGTGCTCCGAAATGGCCCATCTGGCCTTTGTCCGAAATTCCCGTGCTGGGGCCAATCCTGTTCAACCATAATCCGGTTGTCTATGTGGCGGTTGTTCTGGTAGCGGTTTTCGCTTGGATCTATCGTATGACGCATCTTGGCACGGCATTGCAGGCGGCAGGGGACAAACCCGCAGCGCTCGACGCAACGGGGGTGGACGTCGTCCGCACGCGAAGCATTGCCGTGCTGATAACGGGCGCATTGGCCGGTCTCGGCGGTGCTTTCATGTCGGTCGCAGTTGCGGGCGTGTTCATTCCGTTCATGAGCCATGGCAATGGCTTCATCGCCATTGTTCTTGCCATGCTGGCGCGCGGCAGACCGCTGTGGGTATTGGGCGGCGCATTGCTGTTCGGTGTCAGCCTGTCGCTGGCCACGGCGCTACAGGTTGCTGGCGTCAATGTGCCGACAGACGTGATCCAGATGTTGCCGTTTGTGATGGTGATGTTGGTGTTGTTGATCGCTGGCCGCAAGGCAAGCTTGCCACAAGCACTTGGTGAGAGCTTCGTGCGAGGAGCACGTTAGTCGCTGCATGTGCGATGGCCAATGCGTTCCGCTTTATGAGAATATGGGCCATCGCTCTATTAAACCATTGGCATCGGATCATAGTGACATGTAACAGCAAGAGATGGCGATAAGAGTGCCTAAGATCGAAGGCGACTGCGGTAATGAAGTCGGGCCACCAGTTGTGCTGAATTGAGCGGATGCAAAAGTTTACGAAAGCGCTGCACTTACCACTCATCATATAAAAATCTATTGTTTAGCGTGGGCCGACGGACCCGCCAATGTTTTGTTCGCGCGAAGAGGCTCTAACCGTGATCGACAGATTCTGACTGGCAAATCTGAAGAAGACTGCGGAACTGGCGAGTTTTTTCGATGCAACTCTTCAAGTTCTTGACTTAAAATCATAAACAAAGCTGGAAATTACTGAAATTCAGATCGGAACTGTCAAAAGCTCACTGCAAAACTGGAGTCATTTTTGGAGAATGCGGTGACATGAATTCTCGCCCCAAGGTATCTTATTGACTACCGTATAGGTGCGCGGTGGGCTAGTACGTATTTCAATCATTGAAGCGACATATGCTGCACCATCCCCGCCGCCAGAAAATCCACTACAGCTCTGACGGACGGTAACTGCCCGCGACGATGCGGCATGAGTAAGGTCGTCGTCGCGCCTTCCATTTCCCATGACGGGAATAGCCGCACTAGGTGTCCACTCTCGATGTGTGGGCGCGCCAATCCGCGTGGAAGATTGGCAATCGCCATTCCTGCCAACGCCGCATTCACGATCATGAACGGGTCGTCCGTAAGCAGCTTCGGCACTGGCTGCACGAGCTTAACGTCACCTTTGTCGTTGCGCAGCGGCCATTTGACGACTGCACCATTGCTTTCAGGAACAATCCCGAAATGCGCGGTGAGTTCTTCTGGTTGATCCGGGCTGCCATTCACATTGAGATAGGTTGGAGACGCAACCAGATAGTTGGGCGCATAGCCAAGCCGATGCTGGATATACCCCGAATCCGGCAATGGCTCGCGGTGGGCGCGTATCGCCAGATCAAACCCTTCCTGAACCAGATCGACGTAGCGGCTGGTAGCGACCAACCCGATCTGGATTTTGGGGTATAGCCTTGCCAATTCGGGCAGCAGGTCAGCCAGCGCTATCTGTATGGTTGCCATTGAGGCCGAAATACGGACCAGCCCACGCGGCTCGCCCAGGCGTCGTTTCACGACGTCTTCCGCAGCCTCTGCTTCCAAAAGCGCCGCCGCAGCGTGTCGATAAAAATCTTCACCGGCCTCGGTTACGCCAAAATGACGCGTCGTGCGCTGGATGAGGCGAACCCCCAGATCCTTTTCCAGTTCGGCAACGCGCTTGCTGAGGGTGGATTTGGGGATGCCCAACGCCCGTGAGGCAGCGGCGAAGCCGCGATTGTCCACCACCTGCACAAAGAAGAAGAGATCGTTCAGTCTGATATCCGGCATCGTCACTGTCCATAAATGGAGACAGTTAATCCATTTTAGCTGTCTACCGGGCCACTGTCTCTAAAGGTAGCCTAGGAGGATGTTCAAAGAAACAAGAAATGGCACCCATGTTGCGTTCGATCACAGGCATTCAAGAGGCGAAACACGCCGACACGACGAGCGACAATGGCGCGCTCATCGCGGTGCTTGGCGCGAGTTGCCTGACCGCCATGGCAGCGACTGCCATAACCCCAGCGCTTCCTGGCATGGCGCATGCGTTCGCGGGCACACCGAACGCCCGGTTTCTGGTTAAGATCGCGCTCACATTGCCAGCGCTGATCATCGCCTTGTCTGCAACGATCGTTGGAACGATGGCCGACCGGGTCGGAGCCGGCAGGGTGTTGATTGCCTCCGCACTCCTTTTGGCCATTGCGGGCTCTGCCGGGCTTTACGCCCCCACATTATTCACACTCCTGATCTCACGTGCAGTTCTTGGTTTCGCAATCGCGGGAATGAGCACAGGCGCTCTCACGCTGATTGGTGCGCTCTACGAAGACGAACGACGTCGGCGTGTCATCGGACTACAAGGCGCAGCAGCCTCATTCGGTGGGATGGCATTCCTGTTACTGGGCGGCCTGCTGGCGGCCTATGACTGGCGCCTTCCTTTTGCGACCTACCTTCTCTCCATTCTGCTGATCCCGGTGATGCTCGCTTGCATCCCGCGCGGTGTCCTGGTGGCGAGCGTCAACACTTGCAAAACATTGGAACCGACCCGCTGGGGGCACGTCGCCTTCGCCTATTGCGCGGCATTCCTCGGCATGATCCTGTTTTATGTCATCCCGGTGCAGTTGCCATTCCATCTGCGGGCGCATGGCGTCACCGACCCCACGTTGACCGGCTATGCGCTGTCGCTGTGCACGTTTGCTAGTGGACTTGCCGCAACCTTCTATAGTCGTCTCCGCCAACGGATGTCGCCGCCCATGATGGTCGCAATCGCATTTGCGATGATCGCCATCGGACAGACATTCGTCCTCTCCGGCTCCTATGCGTCGGCGCTAGGCGGGATGGCCATCGCCGGATGTTCGACAGGCATTCTACTTCCTACCGTCAATGGTCTCGTTCTGACCGCCACGCCCGCCCCCAAACATGGGCGCTTCGCGGGCGGGGTCGCGGCCAGTCTGTTCCTCGGGCAGTTTCTGGCGCCGGTCAGCGCGGGAATCGCGGAGCGTCTGGCGGGAAGTGTCTTTCTCGGAACAGCGCTGGGCGCAGCAGTGGTGGCCGTCATCATTGCCGTTGGATACGTGTCTAATCGGCGAACCGTTTGGCGCTGAGACCTCTCAAGTCAGAAAGGAACAATAACCGTGAAGAAGCTCCGCATCGGGGTCGTCATCAGCACGACCCGGCAGAACCGTTTTGCCGATAAACCCGCACAGTGGATCATGGGTCATCTCGCACAGCGAGAAGAGATCGCGGCAGAAATCATTGATCTCAGAGACTACCCCATGCCTTTTTTCGATGAGGTCACGTCACCAGCCTACGCAGCTCCTGACAATCAGGCCGCGCGCCAATGGGCGAGCAAAGTCGACGAGAAAGATGGCTTCATCTTCATTACCGCGGAGTACAATCGCAGCATCCCTGGCGTTCTGAAGAACGCGCTCGACCACGCTTATCGGGAATTCAACCGCAAGCCGGCGGCGTTCATCGGCTATGGCGGGGTGGGTGCGGCACGCGCGATCGAACAGTTGCGACTAATTTGCTGTGAGCTTCAACTCGCACCGTTGCGCACCGCCGTGCACATTGGCATGGAGCAATATCTCGCGATCGCCAATAGCGAAAAGCGGATTGGTGATTTTGATTATCTCAACATCACGGCCATCAGCATGATCGATGATCTCGTGTGGTGGGCTGATGCCTTGAGCGAGCGCAACGACCAGCATGGAGCCTAATCGAAGAGAGAGCCCGGTGGATGACGCTGCAAAGCCCAAAAAGATCGATCCGACGATTCAGTCGCAGGCACTTACTACGTCTGAGCATCGACGGAATGAAGAGTATTTGCTTGGCAGGCATGTTGCTCTTGTGTCCCTGATCCAGATGCTGGCGGGGTGTTGGGGCCCGCCAGAAGGAGGGGGAGCGCGAACCACGTCGGAAGGAAAACCGCAAGGTGTCGGCATATAAAACAGAAGGTTCCAGCAAAGCAAGAGAACCTTCTTTCAGAACGACCGCGCTTAGCTCCGCTTCCGGCGGCGGCCTTGTGAGGAGTGAGTCTGGGGAGTAATTTCTTGACTGGCAATCTTAAAAAGTAAGATTGAACACGTGAGCGTCAAAACGCCTATGCTTCCAGCCCTGCAGTTTGACGTGACTTGGGGGTGGGTTTGCGAATGCCCGCCTGCTCGAGTAATGGCAGCACAGTGTCGCGGAAATAGGGAAATTCCTCCGCGTAATCTACGAAGGAGAGCGTCGTACCGGAGAATCCGGCCTTTTGCAGCGATATTAGTCCGTCTGCCACCTGTTGGGGTGTGCCAATCAGTGGGAAACCGCCATGCCCAGCCGCCATCCGGTCGCGGATCAGCGCCAGTAGGTCGTGGGGGAACGAATGGGCGTGGGCAAATTGCAGCTTCACAAGATTGTCCACAGCAACCCAATCGGCATTGTCTTTGCCGAAATGTTGCAGATATTCAGTGGCCTCTTTCTCCGTCGGCCGACATACAACGTGAGAGAATGTCAATACACCGACATTGCGCCCTATGTCGGAACCTTTCGATTTCAGTTCTGCAATTTCGGACCTGGAGCGATCCAGATCTATGGCAGGCGTAAACAGAAAATCAGCATTCCTCAGAGCAAAATCGCGCCCCTGACCGGAGCCCGCAGCATTCAGTATCGGCACTTGGCGTGACGGACGGGGCGCGCCCAAAATGCTTTTCAAATCGAAGAATTTGCCGACATAGTCGAAGGCATCTGTCTTTTGCCAAAGGACTTTTACGATATCGAACCATTCGTCAGCGTAAGCGTAGCGACTTTCGTGATCCGCTGGCAAATTGAGACCTAGCGCTTCGTATTCTGGCTGGTTCCAGCCTGCAACGATATTGAGGCCAATACGGCCGTTGCTGATCTGATCGATTGTGGCGATCTGCTTTGCCACGACGGCTGGATGATTGGCGGCCGTGTGAATGGTCGCGAAAACGTTGATGTTTTCTGTGCTGGCAAGCAGGCCTGCAGCCCATGTCATCGTTTCCAGCACGTCGCCATGGAAGTTTGTATCGCCACCGTAGCCGATCCAGCGTGCAATCGGCAGCATGAAATCGATGCCAGCATCGTCCAGAAGGCGGGCAAGCTTGAGATTGTTTTCCCAGGTGTTTTTCCACCGCTCCGGCACTTTTGTCACCGACATCCCGCCCGAACAGTTGGATGCGAACGTGCCAAGCAAAAACTGTTCGCCGGCGAACATAGTGTTCTCTGTCATGGTTATATTCCCCTATTTTCGTTATAAATTATGATAGAAAGTCTATTTGAAACTTCAAGCTTGTCAATCGCTAATCATGCTATCACCATAACATGCGAGGTATCGGAGCGTGGTTCATGAGCAAAAACAGAAAAAGCGGCGATAGCGAAAGACATGGAATCGACAAAAGCTGGCATCTTGCTTGCACTCCTTTGGAGATTAATGTCGCCGAGATGGAATTTGCGTTAATGCGCGCCTTCGAGGCTTTTGGGCGATGGCAAGCTGAATGTCTGGGCTCCGTGATCGAATTGGCGGCAAGCGGCCCGGAAAATGCAATGCTCCATATTATCCGTATGAATGAGCGACCTAAATCTATTAAGGATTTGGCACGGCTTTCGAATAGGGAAGACATCCCTAACATGCAATATAGCCTGCGAAAGTTGATCGGCGCCGGGCTTGTCGAGAAGACTGGAAGCGGGCGCTCCGGTGTTAGTTACACTGTGACGGAAAAAGGCAAAGAGGTGACCGACCGATACGCGGAAGTGCGTAGGTCACTTCTTTCGAACGCCATTGGTTCGATTCACAATCTCCACCATGGGCTTGAAGAAGCGACTAGAACGCTTGATCTCATGACCGGGATTTATGAACATGCAGCACTGAGTGCAGCAACACATAGGCGTTTACCGAAAGTGCCAATCAAGGAGTGAACTCGGTGCGCCTGCAACCGGCCGATTTTTGGCGCGAGAAATGAGGCCATTTGAGCCAGAGGCGCGAAGAAGGGCGCTCGAAATAGTAACAGTTACCTGGCGTGTGGAAATTTGGCAAAAGCCACGCCGATTGTGAACGATAGCCCGTACAAGGTTGTAGATCTCGGAATGCCGCCGGTAGTCCTGGTTGAGGTAGCAAAGCGATCTTAATGAATTGAAAAATGCGATGCGTTCTCCTGTGTCAAAGCCATTTAGATAATAGGATATTATGCGCAAGCGAGACACATCAGAATCTGTATCGTTACAGATATTTTATCAATTTGTTGAATGTCCTCTTTATTATAGTGATTCCTTGACGGTCTTTCGGCGAAGAAAACGGGAAGAAACCCCCTAATAGCTTGTAAATCCCTGAGCTTAGAATTCGATCCAAATTAAACGCTTGCATATCAGGCTGTTTTCAATACGATACCTGTAACGTTTCAGATTTGGGAGGAGATGAAATGTATCGATTAAAGTTCGCGGCTATGGTCGCATCGGTGTGCTGTGTAATCACCGGGTCGGCCTCGGCGGCAGATCTTGAAGTGACGCATTGGTGGACTTCGGGCGGCGAAGCGGCCGCCGTTAAGGTTTTGGCTGAAAAATTCAATGCGCTCGGTGGCGATAAGTGGGTCGATGGCGCCATTGCCGGTAGTGGCTCTACGGCGCGTCCCGTCATCATCAGCCGTATTTTGGGCGGTAATCCGATGGGCGCTACCCAGCTCAATCACGGACGGCAGGCGGAAGAGCTGGTTCAGGGCGGCTTGATGACCGATCTTACTGAACTCGCTGAAAAGGAGGGATGGGCCGATTTTATACGCCCGAAGAGCCTGCTTGAATCCTGTACCTATCAAGGGCGTCTTTATTGTGTGCCATTGAACATTCATTCTTGGGAATGGATGTGGATCAACCCGCAAGCCTTTCGAGATGTTGGCGCGGAACCACCCAAAAACTGGAACGATCTCGTTGCTGCGGGACCAAAGCTCAAGGAAAAGAACATCGTGCCGCTGGCTACCGGCGATGGGTGGCAAGTAAACGGCATGCTGACGGTGTTGACGACGGCTATTGGTGGTAAGGACCTCTACCTCAAAGTCAACAAGGACAAGGACGCCGAAGCAGCGCGTGGTCCTGAAATGAAGAAGGTTTTCGAGGCGCTATCTGAGGCGCGCGCGCTGGCTGATCCCGGTTATGTCGGCCGTTCATGGAACGAAGCCACCAATATGGTTCTGACGGGCCGTGCCGGGACGCAGATCATGGGGGATTGGGCGCAAGGCGAGTTTGGCACCGCTGGTAAGGTCGCGGGAAAGGACTATGACTGCTTGCCGGGACTCGGCGTCCACCAATACCTCGATACGGGGGGCGATGCGATATACTTCCCCAAGAATAAGGATCCAGAAGTCACTAAGGCTCAACTCAAACTGGCAAGCATGCTCGTTGCCAAGGATACGCAGGTCGCTTTCAATCTCGCAAAGGGATCATTGCCGATTCGTGGCGACATTGACCTCGATGCGGCTTCGAGTTGCATGCGCGCAGGCATTGATATTCTGAAGAATCCGGACAATATCGTCCCATCGGTTGAACAGTTGCGCGCGCCCGATACGCAGGGGCAGATCGAAAGCCTTTCGGCGGAATTCTTTTCTAATCCTGACATGACGGTCGATGATATTCAGGAACGTTTTGCGGAGATCATCGAACAGGCGCATTAGCTCAGTTAAAAATCTGGCGTTGCTTTGAGGAGGGCGGCGCCAGATTTTCTGGCAGTGGGACAGGGAGGATATCATGGCGATTATCGAAGAGGGGAGCCGCAAAAAGCCCTCCGGAATGTTTCGCAATTTGAATGCGAAGATTGCCGCTCTTCCAATGATTGCGACCGTTCTCGTGGTCTTTGTGGGTTGTACACTCTGGACGGTTCTCTATTCCTTCACGTCCTCCAAATCGTTGCCGGTATGGAATTTTGTCGGCTTCGATCAATATGTCAGGCTCTTCGGCGCCTCTCGCTGGCATGTCTCTGTCCGCAACCTGGCGATCTACGGCGTTCTCTGCATGGGGTTTTCACTGGTGGTTGGCTTTTTGCTGGCGGCGCTGATGGACCAGAAGATACGCTTTGAGAATACGTTTCGTACGATCTTTCTTTATCCTTATGCGCTGTCCTTCATCGTGACCGGGCTCGTCTGGCAATGGATATTCAATCCTCAACTGGGATTGGAAAAAGTCATTCGCGATATAGGGCTCGACAATTTTCAGATGGCGATCCTCTCAAGCCGTATCTATGTCATCTACGCGATCGTCATCGCCGGACTTTGGCAGATGACTGGATTGGTGATGGTTCTGATGCTGGCGGGGTTGCGCAATGTCGACGATGAAATCTGGAAAGCCGCGCGTGTCGACGGCATTCCGAAGTGGAAAGCCTATCTCTTCATCATCCTGCCTATGATGCGCCCTGTGCTGGTAACGACTGTGGTGCTGATCGCGACCGGCATCGTGAAACTCTATGATCTGGTGGTCGCTATGACCAATGGTGGTCCGGGGATAGCGTCGGAAGTCCCGGCCAAATATGTCTATGACTTCATGTTCGGCTGGGCCAATCTCGGACAAGGGCTCGCCGCTTCGACAGTCATGCTGACTACTGTCCTCATTATCCTCGTCCCTTGGACCATGCTCGAATACAGCCGGAGGAAAGCGCGATGACGGAGGCAGTGCTTAACCGGAAGATGGGGCCTGCGTTGGAGCAAACCGAAGTTCCTCCTGGCGGGGCGCAAGGGAGTGCTGCGCAGCCCTGGGGGCGCAAGCCGAAACGGCGCTTTACCCCTGCGACCATCATGCTCTACAGCATCCTGTTCGTAGCCGCTGTTTACTACCTTTTGCCACTCTATGTTATGGTGGTGACATCATTGAAGGGCATGCCGGAAATACGCCTCGGTAATATCTTCGCGCCGCCCGTTGAAATCACGTTCGAACCATGGGTCAAGGCGTGGAGTCAGGCCTGCACGGGTCTTTATTGCGAAGGCATACGCGCCGGCTTCTGGAACTCCGTCAAGATCACGGTGCCAAGCGTCATCGTGTCTATCGCCATCGCTTCGGTCAATGGATATGCCTTGTCGAACTGGAAGTTCAAAGGATCGGAAATCTTCTTTTCGATCCTGTTGTTCGGGGCGTTTATTCCTTATCAGGTCATGCTTTATCCGCTGGTCATCATAACGCGGGAGCTTGGCATATTCGGTACACTGGCTGGCGTTGTGTTCGTCCACACGATTTTTGGCATGCCCATACTGACGCTCCTGTTCCGCAATTACTTTGCCGCGCTGCCGCCCGAACTATTCAAGGCCGCGCGGGTCGATGGCGCCGGATTCTGGCGCATCTTCTTTCAAATCATGCTGCCCATGTCGTTCCCCATATTCGTGGTTGCGATCATTCTGCAGGTGACCGGAATCTGGAACGATTTCCTGTTCGGCGTCGTGTTCGCGGGAACACAGAATTTTCCGATGACCGTTCAGCTCAACAATATCGTCAATTCGATGCAGGGTGTGAAGGAGTATAACGTCAATATGGCCGCCACCATCTTAACGGGCGCCGTACCTTTGTTGGTTTACTTCTTGTCGGGCCGTTACTTCGTACGCGGTATTGCTGCGGGCGCAGTGAAAGGATGAACCTTATGAATTCCAGTATTTCCATTCAGGACCTTTCGCTCGATTTTGGCTCGGTCAATGTGCTGCAAAATCTCAATCTGGAAATCGGCGAGGGCGAGTTTCTCGTGCTTCTCGGTCCGTCCGGTTGCGGGAAGTCAACCTTGCTGAACTGTGTCGCAGGTCTTCTCGATATTTCCGAGGGCCGCATCTTCATCAAAGGCCGGAATGTCACTTGGCAAGAGCCAAAGGATCGCGGCATCGGCATGGTGTTCCAGTCTTATGCGCTTTATCCGCAAATGACGGTTGAGAAGAACCTGTCTTTCGGTTTGCGTGTTGCGGGCCTGCCCAAGCCCGAGATCGCCAAGCGCATCAAACGCGCCGCTGAAATTCTTCAGATTGAACCATTGCTGCAAAGGAAGCCCTCGGCCTTGTCGGGCGGCCAACGGCAACGTGTCGCTATAGGGCGGGCGCTTGTTCGCGATGTCGATGTGTTCCTGTTCGATGAGCCGCTGTCCAATCTCGATGCCAAACTGCGTTCCGAATTGCGTGTCGAAATCAAACGCCTGCACCAGAAGCTCGGCAATACGATGATTTATGTCACGCATGACCAGATCGAAGCTTTGACGTTGGCGGATCGCATCGCTGTGATGAAAGGCGGCGTCGTCCAGCAGCTTGACGACCCGCTGACAATCTACAATCGCCCGAAGAATCGTTTTGTTGCCGGTTTTCTGGGGTCTCCATCCATGAATTTCTTTTCCGGCGAAATCGCTTCGCGACGCGGCAAGCCGGTCTTCCACATAGGCGAAACCGCGGTGCAGCTCGACGGTTATGACGGTGCGCTGGAACAGGGACGGCAGGTGACGCTGGGCGTCCGACCCGAACATATCAGGCTTGATGTTGCAGATGGTTTCGAGGCGACCATCGATCTGGATGAGCCGATGGGAGCAGATAGCCTGGTCTGGCTCAAGCTGAGCGGACATGTCCTGTCAGCACGCGTGGAGGCTGGTAAGCGTTATCGGGTCGGAGACAAGGTCAAGATCGGCTTCAAAGCTGATGCGCTGTCGCTTTTCGATTCTCAGTCTGAGGAAAGGCTCTAAATGAATAGACACGCACGCGCTCCGTAGCGCTTCCATCACATCTGAAACGACTGACGTTCCACAGACGGCGCGAAGGATTCGCGCCGTGACGGGAGAGTTTGTCTCGTCGAAGTCCGGTTAAAATTCAGGATTAGGTTCAAAGGATGAAAGACATGAATGGTTATTCCTATCAACTCTACAGCTCCCGCAATTTCCAACCTCTAGAGCGAACTTTGACCATGCTGCGCGATCTCGGCTACAGCAGGGTTGAAGGATATGGCGGCATCTATGCAGATCCGGTGCAACTGAAGAAAGATCTGGATAGGTTCGGACTGTCCATGCCGACCGGGCATTTTGGTCTCGATATGCTGGAAAACGAAGTCGACCGTGTTCTGGAGATCGCAAAAATCGCCGATATGAAGGCGATCTTTTGTCCCTATCTCGACGCAGATCGGCGACCGGAGACTGTTTCAGGTTGGCGGGAGTTCGGTAAACGACTTGCGGCGGCAGGCCAGCCCTATCGTAATGCAGGCTATGCGTTTGGTTGGCACAATCATGATTTTGAGTTTCGGGCGCTGCCGGACGGTTCGGTTCCGCAAGAACATATTCTTGATGCGTCGCCGGAACTCGCATGGGAGGCCGACATCGCCTGGATCATCAAGGGCGGAGCCGACCCGCTGGAATGGATCGAACGCTATGGTGACCGCATCCTCGCCGTTCACGTCAAGGATATTGCTGTCAGTGGTAAAAAGGCTAATGAGGACGGTTGGGAAGATGTCGGCCATGGAACGGTCGATTGGGCGGGATTGTTTGCAGCTCTGCGCAAGACGCCGGTGCGCTATTTCATTATGGAGCACGACAATCCATCGGACGATGCCCGATTTGCCAGCCGTTCTATCGAAACCGTAAAGACACTTTGATCGGGAGAAGGAAATGACGAACACACTTGGTGTCGGCATTATCGGTTGCGGAAATATATCGGCGGCCTATCTGCGGCTTTCGCCGATGTTTAGATCGATCGAAATTCGAGCATGCGCCGATATTAATCCAGCTGCCGCCAAGGTGCGCGCTGAAGAATTTGGCATAAAAGCTCAGACCATCGCCGAACTGCTGCAGGATGACGGCATTGATATCGTCGTCAATTTGACCATTCCTGATGCGCATTACGCCGTTACAAAGCAGATACTGGCCGCGGGCAAGCACGCCTATTCGGAAAAGCCGCTGGTTTTGTCCATGGAACAGGGTCTGGAGCTGAAGGCGCTCGCCGATGGTCGCAACCTCAAGGTGGGTTGCGCCCCCGACACATTCCTCGGCGGAGCACATCAGCTTGCGCGGCGCGAAGTTGATAGCGGAACTGTCGGGCGCATCACATCGGGCACTTGTCATGTGATGAGCCATGGCATGGAGCACTGGCATCCGAATCCGGATTTCTTCTTCAAGCGCGGCGGCGGGCCAATCCTCGATCTGGGGCCTTACTACATTGCCAATCTGATCAATCTGATCGGCCCGGTTAGGCGGGTTGCGGCGTTGACTTCTGCTGCGACGCCGACGCGTACCATCCTGTCGGAACCGCGCAAGGGTCAAACTATCCCGGTTGAAACGCCGACCACCATCCATGCACTACTTCAGTTTGAACAAGGCGCCACAATCACATTGTCTGCAAGCTGGGATGTCTGGTCGCATCGCCACGCAAACATGGAACTTTATGGCACCGAAGGATCACTTTATCTACCCGATCCGAACTTCTTTGGCGGTGACGTACAGGTGGTAAAGCCAGGCCAGCCTGCTACGACGGTTGGGAATTGGAACCATCCATTTGGCGTTGCGAATGAAGAGCACTCCAACGGCATGATGGCGAATTATCGTACAGCCGGTCTGGCCGACATGGCTGCCTCCATTCTGGAAGGCCGTGACATGCGCTGTTCGCTTGAACGTGCATTGCATGGTGTAGATGTCATGCTTGCCATTCTCAGGTCAGGCGAGGAGGGGCGTTTCATTGATGTGGCGACAACGTGCAACAGACCTGAAGCACTCGATGTTACGGCCGCCGAGGCTTTGCTACGTCCGGTGCAAGCTGAAGCAAAGCGGGCTATGAGCTAGCTTTCTGAGCGCTCGAATAATGCAAGCCGTTCCGAATGGCCTGATGTCACCGGCGCATCGGAGCGGCTTGTAGCTTAACCACCGATTTGATTATCCTATCGTCTGGAGCGATTTTATATCCGCTCCGTTGATACGCCCCAAAATCGCCTTGCCGAGCTGTTGTCCGGCCAGTTTGAAACTCTCCTCCACCACAATGAGGCCGGGGCGAAACCAGCGTAGAATTTGGGTGGACTGCTTTGCCGCAACATCAACTTCCTGGCCAATATTCAGTCCGGCGTCTTCAATGCCCGCGACGACTGCCAATGCTGCGGCGCTCCCTGAACATATGACGCCATCGGGTCGATCAGGGCTTTTCATCCGATTGGCGATAGAGATACGAAGATCTTCAAGTGGCGTATCGAGATCGACACTTTCCAATGGCGATCCGACACAACCAAATTCCCGCAAGCCTTCATAAAACCCATTGACCATATGGCGGTAATAGGTCAGCTGTGCTGGTGGGGTCAATAGTACAAGTTTCTTTCGTCCGCGAGCGCACAGCTCCCCCACCATCCTTCGGGCAAATGCTTGATTATCGAAGTCGTGATATGGATGGTCGGTGCCTGCATCCGTTCGCCCGTGGGTTGCGAATGGAAAGTCATGCTCGGTCAGATAATGCACGCGCTGATCGTCGGGTTCGGTACGTGAAAAAATGATCCCGTCGGCGGAGCCGGTCTCAACGATATAGCGTATCGGTTCAATGGGCGCTCTGGAGCCGAAATACGGGGTCACGATCAGATGATATTGGGTCTCGGCCAGAACGTCGGCCACGCCATGAATGACTTGACTGGTAAAGCCCATGATTTCGTCCTGTGTATTGAGCACCAGTGCGATAACGTTCGTCTTGCCTGTGCGCAGTCGCACGCCCGCTCGGTTCGGACGATAACCGATCTGGCGCGCAATAAGCTGAACACGTTTTCGGGTTTCAGGCCCGATTTCAGGAGCATCTTTCAAAGCGCGCGAAACTGTCGTGACACCGAGCCCGGTCATGAACGCGATGGTCTTCAGAGTGGGCCGGTCATTCTCGCGGAATGATGTTGCCGGATTGAGTGGCTTCGAATCGCCAGAACCTCGTTTCTCATTCATGCGCATTCTGTCCAAAAACCAAGGTCAATACGGGAGTTAACGCTCAAACCATATTGTGCTGAGCAAAGAACGACAAGAACTAGTTAAAGCGGTTGTATTGCAAACTATTTATCAACGGCCACAGATGGGAGTTTCAGGTTCGCCCCACGGTTTCCAGCGATGCTGCGGTCTGGAAGAACGCGGGATGGGCGGTACATGCGCTGAGCATTAACACAGGGAGGCAGGGGCCTATCAAACTGCAATCCCGCTATACCGGTCCGCGGCTAAGCGGATAGATCCCGGCAACAAGGCGGGGGACGATATTGCTTTCGGTGATAGGCATCCGCAAGGCGCGCATGATCGAAATCGCTGAGGTCTTTGTTGCCAGCGGTCATAAAAAATGACCCCTGAAACCGAGATTAATGCGGGCTCGTCACAGTGAGCACGCTAAAATACTGGCATACTTTAATATTGGTGGAAGATGTCAATAGGTGAGGAATACACAAATGCGCGACGAGAAACATTACCTCGTGCTTGGTGGAGCGGGATTTATAGGATCCCATCTCGTAAGACGGCTTCTATCTGAAGGCCACGCGGTTACGATCATAAATCGTTCTCCAGTTACAATGATTGAAAGAAAATTTCCTGATAAGTTCGGTCGAAACCGGCTTGAAATTGTCCAAGGCAACTTTGACGATGAAGGCTTGCTCGATCACTTCCTGCCAAATTGCACCTCTTGTATCCATCTCGCAGGCTCGATGGTCCCATCTGTGTCTATCGAGAACAAGCTTGCCGACATTCAGATCAATCTCGCGGGAACAGTAAAACTCCTTGAAACTGCAAGACGGCATAGATTGAAGAAGCTGATCTATATTTCCTCTGGTGGAACCGTCTATGGCCAGACAACCGCACAATCGATCAGCGAGGATCATCCGACAGATCCGATTTCCGCTTATGGCATTACCAAGCTGGCGGCTGAGAAATATCTTCAGCTGTTTCACCGACTGCATGATTTACCCTCAATCACGCTGCGTCTTGCTAATCCGTACGGACCAGGGCAGGCTGAAAAGGGAACTCAAGGGGCAATAGCGGTTTTTGTCGAACGTATTTTACAGGGTAAGCCCGTGGAAATCTGGGGCGATGGAAGTACAGTTCGCGACTATCTTTTCATCGACGATGTTGTGGAAGCGATCTTGAAAGCAATCGAATATTCCGGTCCACAGACTATTTTTAATATTGGTTCAGGGCAGGGGACCAGCCTTAATGATCTTTGCGTGCAGATCGGGCGACATTTTCCACCATTCGAAAAATCCTTCACGCACAAAAGATCCTTCGATGTCCCGCGGAACGTCCTCGATATCTCCCGGGCGCGAGCCAATCTTCATTGGCATCCGCGCATATCGCTGGCCGATGGCATTTCCCGTTATATCGCGTGGAGGAAAAGCCACGGCGCTGCGCAGTTCTTGAAGGTTGGCACCGTAGCGACCACATCAAGGCTCGAAGCATCAGAACCGCTCTAATTCATAGCGGTTGCGAGTTTTTCGCGGAAGCGAAGCGCGGATGGAAATCAATCTATCAGATTGATTTCCGGGTAGATGTTTTTGATGTCAGGAAGCGGCTTCGATGACTGGCAGATATGGAGGGCGAGAGAATGCAGAGCATTCATCCAGAATTGTTTCGAAATCCCCGAACACAACCTTGCCATGGTCGAGTTTGCCTCCGGTCGGCAGCCGAGAGAAGAGATGGAGTTCCATCGGTTCGTTAAGCGGTAGGGGAAGCCCTATCTTGAGCTCAAACGGCTTTAGCGGTTCCGCCAGTTCGACCCAGTCCGTAGACGCTACAGCTGCTTTCCCGCTTTCGACATCATCAACGTTTTGGCCGGGATAGCTGAGCGCTACGCGAACAAGCAGTCGGGTCTGACACAGAGCATCATCTATCTTGGCCGTGCAGGAAACGCCCGAAAAGCCCGGAAATAAAGGCAGATCGATCTTGGCTGCTGACGCGGGATTTTGCTTTAATGGGCGCAAGAGCAACCGACCACCGTCCATATAACCGAAATATGGGTATGCCCAACTTAAATGACGTGTGGTTTGGGCTTTGCTGATCAGGTGATCCGCTATCTTCATCTTGGCAAGTGAAGCTGCAACGGTGCTGGGCGAGTCGTAACTGAGCCCTGGGTAGCCACCCCAAATCCTCAGTTCAAGCATCTGTTTGTTGGGATTTCCATGGTCTACGCTGTGAAACGCGAATTCTGGCATTAGTCCCGATGATGTCGTGAAGAGGTGGGGAGGCACGCCCTCGCCTTCAGTCTGGACCAAGAGCTCCAGCGAGGAATCCATACGAGACAGAACTTTTTCCAAGCGAAGCGCAAGCCAGCCCGATACTATTTCATCAAACGCGATCTTCCATCTGGACAGCTCCTGCTTAGAAGAAGGCACCCTCAACATAACGAGCAGGTGGCCTTTCCCCGCGCCTGGTTTTTCGATCCGGAGGTCAAAACCAAGAAAACCTCGTGCCCCAACGAACAATGGCTGCGTTAGCGCCCCAGTGATCGTACTATTCGATGAACCGGCAGAAGGGGTTTCATAAACAAGTTGGGGTGGGGCCTTTCTAAGGTTCTTTACGAGCATCTCCAGCTCCGGTGGAATCCTGACATGATGCGCGAGCCCTTGTCTGAATGTGGCCAGATCTTCAATAAGCGTCTGGTTCAAATGTGTGAGCCGCTTATTCTCCTGAATAGCCTTTTGGGCAACCGCTTCAACAAGTCGTTCGGACCCGCCTTTCAAGAACATCGGAAGATCGCCCGAGCCGGAGGCATGTACCCACCAGGTTTCCAACAACCCTGTAGATATACCGTCTTCGGGATTCCATATCGCCAGAACATTGCTTGGTGGAACTTCCAGTGGACGCCTCTGGTCGCCGATCTCACCAATCAGAAATGTCTCTCCACCATTGAGCGCTGTCATCTCGATCCAATCTACGGGTAACTCTGGATATGCGTTGTCTGTATCCGCTCCCTCGGATCTCAGGACCAGAATTTTTGGGCCGCCCGTGAAGAGGGACAGCAGCATATTTGCAGCTACTTCGATCATGCGTAAATTCTATCCGTTTGCTCTGAATGGTCGATTATCGGCGTTGTCCTGAAAGGGAAGTAATCCTCCCATCGCTTGAGTTTGCCAGCAGGATAGCCAACGCCGTTGCACAATTGTCGAATTTCCGGGGATGCAGGGAAAATCGCGTCATAAGCTTGCTCAAAGGCCGAACAACCAATCACCGAGTTGCTCGCCCCGTATTCATTATTGTCGATAATGGCAAAGGTTTTCGCGCGCAGTTTACGCAAGGAGCCGGCGATGAGGTGCAGAACACTACTTCTAACGGATACGACCGTGGAATAAGCCGCCAACGTAGCCAGTGCGATCTGCCTGTCACGCCCGTCGAGGTTTGGCAGCGCGGTGCCCATGTAGTTTTGCATGTTTCGTTGATCGGTTTCGTTGTCCAGCGAAGGCATTGGCAGCGTGATGATTTCTGCAAAGCCTCTAAGGTCAACTGGATTTGCAGCAAAAATTGAGCCGAAACAAACCAGATGCGGAATTACCCCATGCTGCGCCGACGCCTTTGCCAGTTCAGACGCCCGGGCGATATCGTCGGCTTCTGGCTCATCGACAACAAAGGCAATCGTGCGGTTGGCCTCATCGATAGGGAAGGCAGATGGAATCCTGAATAACTCTGGATAAAAATCTCGCGGCATCGCCGCTTGAGCCCGATATCGGTCATAACGGATCGAATGCCAGAAATCGCGCTTCTGCGTGCTAGCCACATTTTGCAAGGCTTCAAAAAATAGAGCGAGCGTGTTGGGCTGGACCCTTGGCAAGTCAGATGGCGGTGTCTCCATCCATATCTGTAGAGAACAATCTCGGGCTGCATACTGCTTACTCATATGCCAATGATTGCCGAAGGCAAAACCGCCTTCTGGAAATTGCTGCGCAAGCAATGCACCTACTTCCACCGCCCAGACTTGCACGGGCTGAGTGGGGGGAGGAACGGAAATCGCCTCTGTTTTTCGGATATCTTTGATGGTCGAAGTCATCGCAAAACTTGGTGAAGCCGAAAATTCAATGGAGCAAGATGAACTGGCTGCCTGCTGCAGCGCGCATTCCATGTTCCAGAGTACGCCGCTGAGCAGCTTCTGATCCCTCAGATGATCGTAGGTTGCCTGTTGAATGACGAACAGATGCCCCGGGCATTTCCCGTAATCTGGCTTTTCTGTTGCACGAAGGAGTTGCGATAAATAGGTCTGCAATGGCACCAGTCTGGAGGGCTTTGCAATTGCGCTCAGCGTATGAACCTGACCAGCGTCCGGGTGGTAAATCGCGTACCGCGTGCAATCTTCTATTTCCCGTTTGAGGACGGCTTGAACATTATAGAGTCCCGAGTGCTTCTTGCGAATATAATCAAGGATTTGCGTGAATTCGCGCTCGGCTTCAGTTAGCATGCTTTCGCCGCGTCGCCGATAGTGAAAGCCCGCATTCGGGACGTGAACACCATGAAAGCCGAGGGCCAGACCCTGAAGCCAGAACTCCCAGTCTTCAACACCCTTTCTCATTGCTTCATCAAAACGGGCGCCTGCGTCCAGCATCCGGCGAGAAACCATGCTGCCCGCCTCGCAAAAGCTGCGAAACAAGTGTTCAAGAGCTGAATATGTCCCAGACATATCGCTGAAACTGGAAAAACCGAACTTATCAACATCGGTATAAATCCAGCCCGTTTTTTGGTCGCTTGCTCTCAGAGCGCTGACGAGCCGTTGCAGCAAGAATGGGCCGATGTGGTTGTCGCAGTCGAGAAAGAATACGGCCTCAAGAGCTGGGAAAGCACTGAGCGCAAATTCAAGCCCGGTATTGCGTGCTGCGCTCAGACCGTTATTGGTCTTGTGGAGATAGAAAACCAAACCGGGATAGCAGCTCGCAAAATTCTGGCAGATTTCATGGGTTTCCGGCGACGGGCAACCATCGTTGACCACGACAACCGCGAAGGGGAATTCGCATTGTTGTGCGATCGCTGTTTGTAAAGTCTCTGCGGTCAACGCCGATTGGCCATAAGCCGGAATCAAAATGACTGCACGGACATCCTGTAAGTTCTGCAAATGTAGCTTCCGATTCATCCAAGTTTCACGCTGCCGAGACCAGCGTAAGCTCTCTCCGCTGGGTCGGTGAAACTTCTACACCATCACATGCTGGGAAAAAACACCTATGGTCCGAAACCATTGCGCAACATGATGCGAATGCAACTGATCCGAACGATTGCGGCCTGGCGCACGATCTCACGGGATATTGCCAGGTCGAGGAAGCTTGCACAGACAATACACTCCAAATCTCAATCTTCCTCCCGAAGATAACGGTTGAATAACATCCTTCCGCTGTCCAAAAGCTGACTGACACGCCGGGAACATTCGCGTCAATGTGGGGTTGGGCTGCTGAGGTAAACCAAAAATGGACAAGGACCAGCACAAAAGGAGCGAAGGCTCACGCCTACGCGGCGCTATTCAAAAAGGACGCACGGGTGAAAAGGTGCCCGGTTTTGATCCGGCTGCTGCACCATTCGAAACGGATTCCGAGGCGGGCGGTGCGCCCGCTCCGGGGTTGGAGTTGGGGCAAACGCCTGAACTAATGAAGCATGATAGCAATGCTTCCAGCCACGCTTCGGCCTTGCGTCAGTGGGAGAAGGATCGAAAACGAACTGTGCGGCCTTTCGTCGTCGCGCTGGTCTTCCTTCTGGCGGTCATTGTGATCCTTATCCTGATTCTGGGTCCGTGAGGCGGGGTTTCTCTCCTGAATATCAGGCGCATCCAGAAAAGTGTGAAACGGCTTTCTGGATGCGTGTTAAAACAAAGAATGAGAGCGCCGATCTAATCCAATCAGATGGAAACGCGGTCTAATGCCAGGCGGCAATTAGTTCTTCGGCGGAAACGAGTTCCAGTTGTTCGCTGAAGCGCTGGTGGCAAAGCGACATGATTGCATCATGCGTTTGGTCGGAAACGCTGCAGATCGCATCATGGACAACGATAACCCGGTATCCGCGATCCACTGCACCCAGTAAGGTGGCGAGCACGCATAAATCAGTTTCGGCACCAGTGATGACCAATGTGTGAATCCGCTTCCTCACCAGGTAGTTTTGCAAGTGGCCTTCTGTCCAAGGTGAATAGACCGCCTTGTCGAGGACAGCGGCAGGCGGTGTGAAATCCTTCAATGGATCTACAAGTTCAATTAGGGTGGGATCGATACGCCTCAGCGTAAGGGCTTCCCATTTTCGATAGTAATCGACCCAGACGCCTATAGCATCCTCGGGACGTCTTGGTGGGATAAAGCGGGTGAATATAGTATTTTCGCTCTGAATGGAGCAGATATCGATGACTTGTGGCAAAATTCGCTCTACCCATGGGACAAACCATGGTGATCTGGGCCCAAACAAGTTCTGCATATCGATACAGAGATGCACGGAACCAGCTTGGGGCTTTCCTCGCAACAGACGGGTATCTACCGGCATGATAAGTGCCGCCAACAAGTGACGTGTTGCATGTTGGCGAAACTACCTTTCATGAAAATCACTCCTCTCCTCATCGAAAGTTCGCAAAAACGAGCCTCAGGATTTTGGATCTGCCGAGGCCGGGGTCGATGGCGTCGTCACTGCAACCGGGTCGCTCGCCGGAAAGCTATCCTTTAACCCCTTCTCCAAACGTTGGTCTTCAGTATCCCCTTGCGCCGGCGTGGGTGCTCGCCCCAATTCGATCTCGACCATTTTTATCGCTTGGTTCAGAGAGCTGGCGGCTTGCTCCAGTTGTTCGTTTCGCTCTGACGATCCGCACGGCGTCAGCTGAACTGTAATTTTCTCCTCCGCCTCGCCAACAAATTCCACAACGACTGGCGTTTCATCGCTTCGAACGTTAATCGTCAGAATATTCATTACATGCTCCTCGGTTACGTCGAATTTAACCGCTCACGCTGCGCTTTGTTCCATGTCAGCTGAAAAGTACGGTAGCGTACCAATCGCACTGGTCTTGGAACCAACGGCTTCCCTGCTCCTTATCCCACCGGTGGGCAGGAGGAAATACGATGTCATCCAATGCGGATTTCGAAGATGAGTTGGTGAAACTTTTACCCGCGCTCCATCAGTTTGCGCGGACAATGTGTCGCCAGTCCTCAGACGTGGACGATCTGGTCCAGGAAACACTGATTAAAGCACTCAAGAACCAGGATAAATATGTTCCGTTCGGTTCGCTGAAGTCCTGGCTCTTCACTATTATGAAAAATACTTTTTGTAGCAAGATCAAGCGGACGCGGCGCGAGGATGTGATGCAGGAAGGGGATGGGCCGATCATTGGGCCATCGCAGGACTGGGCCATGGAATTGCAGGATGTCGGGCGCGCCTATGACAGATTATCGCCCCTGCACCGGGATGTCATCGAACTGGTGATCTTTAAGGGATTGAGCTATGAACATGCCGCCACCAAGGCCAGCTGCACCATCGGCACAATCAAAAGTAGGCTGAGCAGGGCGCGCTCCCAGCTCGAAAGCGATCTGAATGTCTGATCCAATCGTCACACTGCCGGTTTTCGAAATCGCCATTTTCGCCACTGCCTAATGCTCTTTGATTCCGACACAACGTTCTACCGACGAACGTGCAGCGAGCCGCTGGTCGTTCATTAATTCCCATTGCGTCTAGACAGTCTGCTCAGGGTTGGTGCGGGGATGAATTCGGAACCAAGCGTTCTTCTGGTTGTTGTTCATGGCGGGCTAGATGAGGTGCATTTATGTTTTTCCCCAATCAGGATGCCATGGCAAATAAACTTTTAGCTTTGCTTCCACCTGACGAATATACTGCCATTGTTCGTGAAACCGTGTATGTCGACCTTCCGCGCGGCGTCATTCTTGCTGAAAAAGGTCGGTCGATCACGAAAGTCTATTTCTTGACGTCCGGCATCGGGTCGATTGTGGTAACGACAGCAGAAGGCCACCGGGCTGAAGCAGGGCTTTTTGGATTTGATGGTTATGTGCCCACTTCAGCAATTGCCGGTGTCGAAACAAGTTCTTATGACGTCTTCGTTCAGGTCGCTGGCGGGGGTTATGAATTGCCTTATGAAAGATTTCGCCATTGGATGGCCAAAAGCCGCAATTTCTCCAACATCATGATCCGGTCGATCGAAGCTTTCTCGGTTCAACTTGCCCACACGGCTGCCTCCAATGCCATTCACGACGTGCCGCAACGCCTCGCGCGCTGGTTGTTGATGTGTGATGACCGAATATCGGGCAGCGAAATAGCGCTGACTCACGAGTTTATGTCCATAATGCTTGCCGTTCGCCGACCGAGCGTCACCACGTCGCTCCATATATTGGAGGGGTTGGGACTGATCAAGTCCGTGCGCGGGGCGGTTCTCATTCGTAACCGCCGAGGATTGGAGCAATATGCGATGGACGCTTATGGTTGGCCTGAGAAGGAATATTCCCGTCTCATGAGCAACTTTGACCGCGCTTTTTCTGATCCGGCTTAACTCTCCGAGCCAAAAAGTTGGACGACAGACTTTAAAATTTGTTTCCGGTGCGCGCGGTTGCACGGCAAGAAAATACTTTCGGCTCCGTACGTTAGCAGACCATTTGACATGCGGCGTGGAAGTAGGCGCATAATGGCTTTTTAATGGAGGCAGATATGCCGTTATTCCACGAAGCGAGCCGCATTTATAGCCAGGTCGAAGTCGACTTCATGCGCAGCTGTTATACGCTGGCGGCGATCGTCCTCGAAGAGAGTGATCATGCGTATTCGGGCCGCGATCTGGCGTCATCTATCCTGCTGCTGTATGACAGCGGACTAAGAGAGCAGAATTATATTGTAGAGCTTTCAGCAAGGCTTTCGCACAAGAGGTTTGCAGAGCGGCATCAGCAGAACTCTGAGGCTGCAAATTCCAAAGCACGCCAGGACACGATTGCGGATAACAGCTAGCGCGTGCTTTTCTGCTTTCTAAAAGAAGACGGGTTTGGACTCGAAAATGGCCCTTTTGCAAGGCGTTATGAATACTACGGATGCTCTGCATATATTCCTGAACCGCAGCGCCGTCGAGGTCGCTCCTGCATTGATTGGCTGGACGTTTTGCGTTGGTGGCGTCGGCGGCGCGATTGTCGAAACGGAAGCTTATTCCAGATCTGACCCGGCGTCTCATAGTTTTCCCGGCCCAACGCGCAGAAATGTCTCTATGTTTGGAAGGCCAGGCTGCGCCTATATTTATCGAATATATGGTTTGCATTGGTGCATGAACATTGTTTGCGCTGATGCATCGGCCGTGCTCCTGCGGGCTATCGAGCCTCGGCACGGCATAACGCAAATGCAGGAAAGACGTCATACAGCCGACGTCAAGCAGCTCTGCTCCGGGCCCGCGAAGCTTGCCCAGGCTTGGGGAATTTCCGGCGAACTGGATGGGGCGTCGCTCAATGCCGCTCCTTTTTCGCTTTCGGCGTCTTCGGAGCCCTGCACTGTGGACAGCGGCCCGCGTATTGGCATCAGTCGCGCAATTGAAGCGCCTTGGCGCTTCTGGTTGCGAGGGTCAGCTTTTGTCAGCGGGCCAAAATCGCGCCTGAGTGCTTGTAAACCTCAGCCGTAAGGTTTCTAAGAGCATTTCCAGCAAAAGTGCGCAGCGGTTTTGCGCAGGATAACGCTTAAAAACAAATAGATAGAGCGGTTCCACGATTCCGTATTAAACAGAACTGCTCTGAGATGCGTCCGCGCGCCATCCAAACAAAGATAAGTCGAACAAAAATCCGATTGTTGCAGGCTGGTCAGGAACAAAACCAATTTCGCGCGGTTAAGGAACAAGCTCCTGTCACTTCCCAAGTGGCTAAAAACCATTGAAAGGGGACGCGAACCATGCCCGCGAGTAAAAGGCCGAGCGCCGGAGACCAGTCGGTTACGATCCACGATCAGAAACTTTTCCCCGGTAACGGAGGCGATCTGCACCAGATCGCGACCGAGGATTTCCCGGTCATGACGACATCCCAGGGTGGGCCGGTATCAGACGATCTGAATACGCTTAAGATCGGCAGTTCCGGTCCGACACTGATCGAAGACTTCCATTTTCGGGAAAAGATTTTTCATTTTGATCATGAACGCATACCAGAACGGGTCGTTCATGCCAGAGGCTATGGCGCGCACGGCTATTTTGAGACAACCAGATCGATCTCTGAATATACGCGTGCCGACATATTTCAGCGTGTCGGTGAAAAAACCCCAGTCTTTGTCCGCTTTTCCACGGTTGCTGGTTCAAAGGGTTCATTCGATCTCGCCCGCGACGTGCGCGGCTTTGCAGTTAAATTTTACACCAAGGAAGGCAATTGGGATCTTGTCGGCAACAATATTCCCGTCTTCTTCATTCAGGATGCGATACGCTTCCCCGATATCATTCATGCCGTGAAGGAAGAGCCGGATCGCGCTTTTCCGCAGGCGCAATCCGCTCACGATAATTTCTGGGATTTTATCAGTCTAACGCCCGAATCCATGCACATGGTCATGTGGATCATGTCGGATCGCGCGATCCCACGCTCATTTCGCTTCATGGAAGGGTTTGGGGTCCATACTTTCCGCTTCGTAAACGAAAATAATGAATCCACATTCGTCAAATTTCTATGGAAGCCGAAGCTCGGATTACAATCGGTCGTCTGGAACGAGGCGGTCAAGATCAATGGGGCCGATCCGGATTTCCACCGGCGCGATCTCTGGACTGCCATTCAGACAGGCAATTTCCCGGAATGGGAGCTGTGCGTACAGCTCTTCGATCAGGAATTTGCGGACAGCTTCGATTTCGACGTGCTTGATCCGACCAAGTTGATACCTGAAGAAGTCCTCAAGCCTATTTCCGTGGGACGGCTGGTCCTTGATCGTATGCCTGAAAATTTTTTTGCTGAAACCGAGCAGGTTGCCTTCATGACGCAGAATGTGCCGCCTGGCATCGACTTCTCAAACGATCCATTGCTACAGGGCCGCAATTTTTCCTATCTGGACACGCAACTGAAGCGGCTTGGCGGGCCGAATTTCACTCACCTTCCCATCAACGCGCCAAAATGTCCGTTTGCGCATTTTCAGCAGGATGGCCATATGGCCATGCGCAATCCGGACAGTCGGGCTAACTATCAGCCCAACTCCTGGGGGAAGGGGCCGCGGCCCGATCCTGAACATGGCTTACGGTCTTTCGAAGCCCGTGAAAGCGGCGAAAAGGTGCGCCTGCGTGCGGAAAGTTTCAACGATCACTATAGCCAAGCGCGCCAATTCTATCTGAGCCAGACGCCGGTGGAGCAGAAGCATATCACCATGGCGTTGACTTTCGAGCTATCGAAAGTTGAAACCCCGGTCATTCGCGAGCGTATGATTTCCCATTTGTTAAATATCGACGCGGCCCTCGCAAACGAGGTTGCGGACAGGCTGGGCATCCGCAAAATGCCGAAGGCCGCGGAAGTGATCGAACCCGTTCGTCAAGATCTGCCTCTTTCTCCGGCCCTCAGCATTATTGAAAATGCCCCCTCAAGCTTTAGGGGCCGCAAGATCGGCGTTCTCGTCGCAAATGGAACCGACATAAAACTGGTGGAAGCGATCCGTGAAGCGGCTCTCAAAGAAGGAGCGGTGATTGAACTTGTCTCACCAACTGTGGGCGGTTTTGAGGCCTCTACCGGTGATTGGGTTGTGGCTCACCATATGATTGATGGGGGTCCTTCGGTAGTGTTTGATGCCGTGGCGCTTGTGTTGACAGAAGAGGCGGCCAATAAGCTTAGTGGAGAAGCTTCAGCGCGCGATTTTGCAGCTGATGCTTTTGCGCACTGCAAGTTTATCGGGTTTACTTCAGGTGCCATTCCGCTCCTTTCGAAGGCGGGCATTGCGCCGGATGCTGATAAGGGCCTGATTTCCGTCGATAGTGCAGCTTCCATTCCGGTTTTCATCGAGGCTTGTCGCAAGCTCAGATTTTGGCCACGCGAAGAAGGCGTAAAATTCTAACAGGAGGCGGCGTCACCTGTTCTGTCCGTTAATGCCCGTGAGGAGACATGAATAATCAACCTAAGTCAGCTCGCACCCGAAGCGATGATCAATATAGAGAACCTGAACCCAACGAGGAAACCGGAGGTGTAACGGGCGCCTTGGGGAAGGGGCTATCGGAAACCGACGCACTTGAACCTGCATCGAGAAAGCCGGTCATTTACTTGAAGCGGGGGTGCCCTTTCTGCTTCAAGCTGCGGCTTGCATTGCTGGAAGCTGGAATGCTTGATAGCGTTGAGCTCATTGAGTTTGCCGAAGGAACAGCTGAACAGGCTCAAATCAGGGATAAACTGTCACGGGTATTGGAGGATTTGAGTTTTCCAGCTGCTGAGATACAGCAGGACAAGTTCATGAAAGAGTCTGATAGGCTGATCGAGTATTTTCTCGATCAGAAAGGCCTTGAGGCCGAGGCACTCCCCACGCTTCAATCTTATATTCATGGACCGTTGGCTCAGCTTCTCGAATGCACCCAGAACGATTAGCGAGATGGGTAGCGATAATGAATCCGAATTCCTTACATAAACTGAAGGGGGTCGGCTATCTCGTTTCCACACTGAGCGTTTTTCTTTTGGCATTGGTCAGCTGGGCGAGTGCGCAGAAGAGTATTCTGCTGACGATATGTCTGATATCCGGCGCAGCGACATCTATTGTCGGCATGTTCTGCCGCTGGCTTTCCTATCAGATTGAAAAGAAACAGCGCAAAGAATAGTCACACGACGGATGGTAACGTTGTCGCGACACGCTGTGACAGTGTTTGGCAACGCTTATCTCGCCGATAACCTTTATCTGAGATTTATTTATCAGGTTACGGCCAGCTTCCGGTCGTGAAGATAGCAATCTTGCAGGCGCGAAACAGCGTATGCGCAGATCCCTGAATTTTGAAACTGTTTTCCGAGCAAAACTTCATTTATGCAGCGACATGACTGGCTCTTAGAGCGCGTTTCTATCTAATTGGATCAGATCGGCGCTCTAGTTCTCTGTTTTAATGCGCATTTTTTGATCGAAGCAGGATAAGAAATCAGTTCAGGGGACTGATTTCCCTGCGGAGACGTTCACCACTTTCGGATTCGCTCTTAAGTGCAGCCGGCCTACTCCACGATCTCATAAATAGACGTATATCAAAGTCTTCTAATTTTCCTTATGTTAACATTGTTTCAGATTAATATAAACACGTCCTCATGAAGTTGTGTAAGTATAGTCTATGGGTTTGTTGCATTGGTCTCGCGTTCTACAAGCGCTTTGACCCTGGCGACAAATGTCAATGAATTCGGAGGGACGAATGTTGAAATACTTGATCATGCTGGGAGCTCTCGTGGTAGGCACAATGATCGCGCCTCCATTCAGCTTCGAAGCAAAAGCTCAAACGACAGTCGAGTGCCGTTCAAGAGATTATAAATACGACGAATGCTATGCAGGCCCGCTGTCCAGGCCTCAGCTTATCCATCAAACGTCAAGCTCGGCTTGCATATTGAATCGCAGCTGGGGTTACAATCCAAGGAGCCGCTATATATGGGTTGCTCAAGGGTGTTCAGGCGTATTTGCAGATGTGGGTGGCTATCACCACGGTCGCGGTGATGGATTTGATCCGGGTGCGCGCCAATATGATCATCATGGTCATGATATTGGCGGTGTCGTCGCGGGTGCTGTGCTCGGTGCGATTGTTGAGGGGATGGTTACGGACCACAAGCACAAACACAGCCACACAACAAGTAACTATCGTGACTCCGACGACTACAATGGCTGCCACGGGATTGGATGCAGCGTTGACACGCCGGATAACTCGGAGCGTATCGATACCACACCCCAGTTCGATAGAAACGGTGAGCCTAACTTCGATACTCATGGCAACTACATTGGATGTCACGGTGTCGGGTGTCTGGTTGACAGTCCCGATTAGCAGCCTGGTGCGATGAGGGGCGTAAACGTGCTGCCCCTCAACGCCCTTCGCGCAATGGTGCCCCTACTAAAAGGCAATCGCTCTAATCGGATGGTGAATGAATATTCGAAAGCTACCGCGCCAATTGCGCTATAGTATATAGAATACGATTAACGTGTCGCTGCAAAATGCGCATTCACTGAAAATGTCCGAAATAAATACTCATTTGAAAAGCATAATTGATTAAAATTATTGTAGGGCGAAACGGCGGGTGTTAGTCGATTTCTATTGGAGCGGCTGTCGACCCTCCGGATTGCATAGCGTGGGCCCCCCCTTTATTGCCCTCGCTTCGCGGTTGAAAGAAAAGGCCCTGAACAATGTTAACTGCCGCCTTAGAATGGTCCGTTCCGATATTACTTTTCCTTTGTGGGCTCGCGCTTATCGTCTCAGCAAAATTGAACGCCACAACAATGAAATGGGGTGTCGGTTTATGTTTTTTAGGCGGTGGCTATTCGTTAATGCTTTTCCGTACTGAAAATTTCTCTGCTTTCAAACCGCTGGGTGAAGATTTCTTGATACTGTCAGGCATTGCGATCTGTTGTCATGCATTTGCCGGAAGATTTAAAATTGAGGCATTATTGATTGTTGATGCGCTGATTATTCTGCTCGCTCTGTCAGCGGCAGCGTTTTCATTACTGTTTTTTCAGAGCGTTCGGCTGGAGAGCCTTTCAATCATAATAGGTTGTGCTATTCTTCTGATTTCATACTTATCGCGGACGAAAATTAAAAGACTGAGTTCAAGTGATTTAATATTAATATCGGTTTTTGTATTGGTCCTTGTGTGTTTGCTGGCGCAAGCTGGAGCCTATATATTTCTGCACGATGTTGATAATGAAGTTGGTTTGTGGAGTGGTTCTATTTGGGGGATTATTCTACAGTATACAGGCCTTTTCGGTGGGCTGATACTTGCTCTATCAGTTCTACTGACGATAAATCTGGATATAGTTGCAGCTTATCGGGATAAGATAAGTCGAATTCCCAATGGCGTTGCCGCGTCGACATCGGGTGAATTGGTTCATTTATCGGTTACGACCGGCTCGTCTGTCGTACATAATGGATCGAATATACATCACTCGTCAGTTAATTCTATCGATCTCTCGACGGTACCTTCTATTTCGACAAATGAAGTAGAGCGACGAGAGGTGGATCAGACTAAAATTGCAGATATGGAGAACGTTATACGTGAATGTCTTGTCAAAATTACAAGTGCAGAGGAATTTTCCAGATCCCCGCGTGCGAGAAAATTTCTTATTTATATTGTTGAAGAAACCCTTTCGGGGCGGGCGGACAGAATAAAAGAATACACGATTGCGCTTGATGTATTTGACCGCAAAAGCGGGCACGATCTTGCGGGAGATTCGCTCGTCAGAACAAGCGCCAAGAGGCTTCGACAGTCGCTGGATAGCTATAATATGGGAAAGGGGAAGGGGGATCCCGTCCACATCGCAATCCCCAAGGGGAGCTACATACCTAAGTTTTTCCGTAACATCCCACCAGATATCAACGTCGTCTGACGCACCGCTTTATTCCGCTTATATCGCCTTGGTTAGCTGTCTGAAACTGGTTCTGTTTCGCTAGAAATGTGACCGTTACGTAACGTCCCAAAATTGTATTGCGTATTTAATAACACTTTAAAATGGCATACTCTGATTGAGCGGTGGTTAATACGGGGAGTTTAAAAATGCGTTTGAGGGATGCGCATGATTGATGGATTATACGCGCCATCAGCGGCCGGTTGCGGAAGCATAGTTGAAGTAATCTGCATGCTGTGGGTAGATGGCAGACCTGCTGCTTTTCAGCAGATTTGCAGAACGCCATTTTATATTGCGGATGTCCTTCCGCTTAAACGCAGGCTTTTCACGGGCGAGTGGACGTTTCAACTTCACGAAAACAAAACATCAAAGTCCAGAGATCTTCGTTGGCTGTCCGCGCTCGCCAACGCAGGTACTGTGACGGACCGCTATCAGTTCGCCCCCAGTTAACTGGCAGCGGTCGCCTTTTTGTTGCGTGGAGTAAACTGGTTGATACGGATTTGAGTTTGGTGGTCGAATGAAGTGGCTCGACAACATCCCCGAGCAATGGGGTAAGCTGCACAAGACGGATAAGAGCGCGGTCACCCTCACCAGGACCGGGCCAAATCAAATCACGATTGTAGCTCCAGATCCCTTCGCACTTATCTTGCTCACCCCGCAGATAAAACGAGAGGCGAGAATAGGCTCCGACAGAAGCACGACCGCGAATGTCCCGGTCGGTTCGCTCGAGCTTATTCCGGGTCACGCTGACCTCTTCGCGCGCTGGCGCACACCGAAGGAAAACATCCTGTCATGTTTTGGAAGTGAACGGTTGCGGAACCTTGCCGGGGTGGAGTTTGAGACGGATGAGTATGAGTTAAGGCCGCTGACCCCGGGAAGGATAGACAAGACGGCCTTGGCGCTCGCGCGGCTCATGCGGGAAGAGATTTTACGTGGAAACGACAGTTCTAACTTGCTTTATCTGGACTCCCTGAATGTGGCGTTATGGCTGCACCTTCTGCGAGATCATTCTTCAATTAGGAAGACTGCATATAATGGCCTTGCGGGCGGATTCTCGTCGAGGGCTTGGCGTAGTGTTGATGACTATATGCGGGCGCACCTTGCAGAGACCATTCCAATCGAAAAACTTGCGAGTTTAGCGCGCTTGTCGGTCAGCCACTTCTCCCGCGCCTTTCGCCAAACCACTGGAAAAAGTCCGCATCAGTATCTCATTGATCTGCGTGTCGAGCGCGCAGAACATCTCATTCGCGCCGACGATCTTCCCTTATCTGAAATCTGGCGGATATGCGGGTTCGGAAGCCAGAGTCATATGACTTCGCTGATAAGGCAGCGTTTGCATACGACGCCAACGAAGATACGACGCGGCGAAATATAAAAATGCAGGGAATTTGTCATGACGATAGTGGAATAGTTTCGGATTTTCGCATCTTGGTACAGTCACGCATTGTTCCGAAACAACTGTCATTTCTGAATTCGATCAGAATCTAACAACAGCATCTGATTTTGGAGCAAAAACTAAGATATGCCGTCTGCTATAGCGAGTATCAGCACCTGTCTGGAAGGGATAGCTGCAATATTCGGTAATACCAAAGGAGGCCCTTTCCATGACCGATCATTCCATCAAAGGCAAGACCGTCATTATTGCTGGCGGCGCGAAGAATCTGGGTGGGCTTATCGCCCGCGATCTTGCTGCGCAGGGCGCCAAGGCAATCGCGATCCACTATAACAGCGCAGCGAGCAAAGCGGATGCTGATGCGACAGTTGCAGCAGTGAATGCTTCAGGCGCGGAAGCGGTTGCGTTTCAAGCCAATCTGATCGCAGCAGGTGCGACGGAGAAGCTGTTTGCTGATGCGATTGCCGCCATCGGTAAGCCCGATATCGCAATCAATACCGTAGGCAAGGTGTTGAAGAAGCCAATGACGGAGATTTCGGAAGCAGAATATGACGAGATGTCCGCGGTCAATGCGAAGGCCGCGTTCTTCTTTATCAAGGAAGCGGGCAAGCAGCTGAACGATAACGGCAAAATCTGTACGCTGGTTACATCACTCCTCGGCGCTTATACACCTTTTTACTCCAGTTATGCCGGTACAAAGGCTCCGGTCGAACATTTCACGCGCGCCGCTTCGAAGGAGTTCGGCGAACGTGGAATTTCAGTGACCGCAATTGGACCAGGTCCGATGGATACGCCATTCTTCTATCCCGCTGAAGGTGCCGACGCTGTGGCCTATCACAAAACCGCCGCAGCACTTTCGAACTTCTCCAAGACAGGTCTCACGGATATTGCCGACATTGTTCCCTGGATCCGCTTGCTGGTCTCGGAAGGCTGGTGGATGACAGGCCAGACAATTCTTGTCAATGGCGGTTATACAACCAAGTAGACCAATAATGGCGGATCGAGTACTCTCAGTCCGCCGTCCACCCGGTGCCGGTTCTTTGCTTTGTGGCGATAGAGGAGTGCGATGATGCAGCGATTGATGATGTTCGGTTTGATTGTGTCTGTTATGCTCCAGGCGTCTTTGGCGCATGCCGATTTGAAGTCCGCGGATCGTCGACTGAATGATCTTTATGGTCAGGTTGTGAATGCCTTGTCGGATGAAAATCAAGCGCAGCTCAAGGAAAGCCAGCGCAACTGGATCAAGTATCGCGATAGTGAGTGCCGCTATCAGCAGGCAAACTATGGGATTATGGTTTCTGAAGTGGATTGCAAGGAGGTCCTGACACGTCAAAGAATTGGACTTTTGAGCCAACAGCTTGGTTGGTTGAAAAAAATTGGCCAGCAGGACAATTCCGATACAGCGATTGATTGCAAACAGGAGATTGGTGCGAAAGCGGCAAACATTCTTGTCAATCAATGTAAGGAAATTTCACCCGCTACCAACCCGCCATGCAATTCGAGCAATTCGTGCGATTTAATCAGGGATGAAATTAAGCGCGGTTGCGGCATGGTAAGCGGCAAAAAACCGTCTTATTGCCAGTAGCCCCATCCTCTGTGGGTGGGCTTCACCTCATCAGGTAGAAGGCCCTAATCAACGAGTAGAGCATCAACTTTCACCTCTGCTAATGCGGGTGTCTTTTTCGCGCGCCATTTTGGATAAGGCAGTAATTGCTCTCACTAAACATGTATGAATAAAACATCGTTTTGATTGATTTAAGTAAAACGCGGCTTGTTGAAAATACCACGAGATGTTAGTCGAAATGCGGATAGGACGATGTAAGCAATTCATGTCGATCCGTGAAATGCGCGGCCTTCCAACGTCAGTCAAGTCTCAACTCAACTAAATGATTGTAAAGGCCGCCGTATGATCAATTCCGCTCTGGAATGGTCCGTTCCACTATTGATCCTTGTTTGCGGTACTGGCCTGATTGTCGCTGCCCGATTCGGCTTTCCTACAATTCTATGGGGCCGTGGATTATGCTTGCTGGGCGCTGGCTACGGCCTGATGCTCTTTCGAACTGCCACGTTCTCTGCTGTTAAACCTTTGGGCGAGGACTTGCTCATTCTGGCAGGCGTAGCGGTATGCTGCCATGCGCTCGTTGTGCATTTCAAAATGCCAGGGAAGCCAGTTCTTAATGTCAGTGTTATCGTTATTTTTCTCAGCGCAGCCGCATTATCGCTGGCGCTTTTTCAAAGTGTAAGGCTTGAAACATTATCGATACTCAGTGGTAGCGCGTCGCTGATATTGGCTTCTCTCTGGCAGGTGAGAACAAAGAAGAAATCCTCTTCCGAGAATGTAATTTTTGTAACTTTCATCGCGATATTCGGCTTTCTTTTAATTCAGGGTGTTGTCTATCTGTTTTTGAGCGATGCCGCGCCTGAGGTCGGCTTTTGGAGCCGTTCGTTCTGGGGCGTTATGCTGCAGTTTACGGGTCTTTTCGGCGGCGTTATGCTAACGTTTTCAATTGTGCTTGCGGTGAGCATTGATGTGATCAACGGCTATCGCGATATGGCTCATACGGACTCGCTCACGCGCGTTCCAAATCGAAGAGGTCTGCAGGCATTCCTGCGCTCCTATCAGCTGACCCGAGGGGCGGTCGAGCCGATGACAATCATTCTGGCGGATATTGATCACTTCAAAACGGTGAATGATCGATTTGGCCATCACGCTGGCGATATGGTCCTGGCCGATTTTGCACAATTGTTACAAGAACGAGCGGGCCGAGGAAGCTGCGTAGCGCGCTTGGGTGGGGAGGAATTTGTTGCTCTGTTGCCTGGAACCTCAGCTATGCTTGCGGCCACTCTAGCAGAGGATCTGCGCCAGACATTTGCAGCAAGACGGTGGCGCCATATATCTGTCGATTTGCAGCTAACGGTAAGCCTTGGCGTAACCGTTCTCGAACACGGCGAGCCGTTCAAATCGGCGATCGCCCGGGCGGATGGTTATCTTTATCGTGCCAAGCAACAGGGGCGAAACCGCATCGTGAGAGATCAGGCGGCGTAATCGGGCAATGTTTCCGCCGTACCTATTGGTTTGCAGGGCAAACGCCCACTTTATTCTCGAAAGGGAAAAATCGCATTGTGTGTAGTGTCGTGCCGCGTGACAGCGCGGGCAATGCGTGCCATAGGGGGGCCACGTTATCACAAGGCCTCCCATACTCATGATCCGTATCGACAATATCAGCAAGTCGAACAGCCACCGCATTCTGTTCATTGAAACCTCTGCCGCGCTGAATCGTGGCGAAAAGATTGGTCTTGTCGGACCAAATGGCGCTGGCAAAACAACGCTTTTCCGCATGATCACCGGTGAAGAATTGCCGGACGAAGGTCAGGTCACGGTCGAAAAAGGTGTGACGATCGGTTATTTTAACCAGAATGTTGGTGAAATGGGCGGACGTTCAGCGGTCGCTGAGGTGATGGCCGGGGCCGGGCCAGTTAGCATCGTTGCAGCAGAATTGCGCGAGCTTGAAGCGGCAATGTGCGATCCTGATCGTCTTGATGAGATGGACGCTATCATTGAACGATACGGCGAAGTGCAGGCTCGCTATGAGGAACTCGATGGCTACGGGCTGGATGGCCGTGCCCGTGAAGTTCTGGCCGGTTTGAGTTTCAGTCAGGAAATGATGGACGGCGATGTCGGCAAATTGTCCGGCGGCTGGAAAATGCGCGTGGCGCTAGCCCGCATTCTGTTGATGCGGCCCGATGTGATGCTGCTCGACGAACCGAGCAACCATCTGGATCTTGAAAGTCTGATCTGGCTGGAAGCTTTCCTCAAGAATTACGATGGTGCGCTGCTGATGACATCGCATGATCGCGAATTCATGAATCGCATCGTCACCAAGATCATCGAAATCGATGGCGGCTCGCTCAATTCCTATTCGGGCGATTATGCCTTTTATGAAGGCCAACGCGCGCTGAACGAAAAACAGCAACAGGCCCAGTTCGAACGTCAGCAAGCAATGCTGGCCAAAGAAATCAAGTTCATTGAACGGTTCAAGGCACGCGCGTCTCATGCCTCGCAGGTGCAGAGCCGCGTGAAGAAGCTTGAGAAAATTGATCGTGTGGAACCGCCACGTCGCCGCCAGACGGTTGCATTCGATTTCTTGCCAGCCCCGCGTTCGGGCGAAGATGTGGTCAGTCTTAAGGGCGTCAACAAAACCTATGGGAGCCGTACGATCTATGACGGGCTGGATTTTATGGTTCGCCGTCGTGAGCGTTGGTGCATTATGGGCGTCAACGGCGCCGGTAAATCGACGTTGCTCAAGCTTGTCGCAGGTGCAGCGGAACCGGATCAAGGTATTGTTAATCTCGGCGCCAGCGTAAAACTCGGCTATTTTGCGCAGCACGCGATGGATATTCTGGACGGCGACAGCACTATTCTCGAATGGCTGGAGCAGCGCTTTCCGAAGGCAGGACAGGCTCCTTTACGCGCGCTTGCTGGCTGCTTCGGCTTTTCGGGAGATGATATCGAGAAGAAATGCCGCGTGCTGTCCGGCGGCGAGAAAGCCCGACTGGTCATGGCCGCGATGCTGTTCGATCCACCGAACTTTCTTGTGCTCGACGAGCCGACAAACCATCTCGATCTCGACACCAAGGAAATGCTCATCAAGGCGCTTTCAGCATATGAAGGCACGATGCTTTTCGTATCGCATGACCGTCGTTTTTTGGCCGCGCTTTCCAATCGCGTGCTGGAACTCACGCCGGATGGTATTCAGCAATATGGCGGCGGCTACACCGAATATGTTGAAAGCACCGGTCAGGAAGCACCAGGTCTGCATGTGGGATAAAGACGAAGCCTTTCTCCGTGAGCTATGCTGTTCGAGCCGCTTGGCGGCTCGGAAGACAGGCTCGGTCCTGGAGGGCGTTGGATACTGATGGGGCTTTGATCAGCAGCTATAATTTTAAAACCGACAGTACTTCGACGTTGCGGTCCTCTTTTAAATCGCTGAGATCACGCCCAAGTGACTTCATATAAGAATCGCGTTCGATATTGAGTTTGATAATTTCGTCTTCGTATCGGGTTACAACAGCAGTCAGCCAACGGTTTACAAGAAAATCTGGATCCGCAAGTTCGACGTTGAACCGATCGAGATAGGCGTTGGTTGTCTCCGCGTCATACCATTGGCCGCCAACCACCCATTGATTGACGGTAAAAAGCCGTTGCAGCTTGCCGCGCGCATCGACGCCGAGAGCAATGAGGTGACATGGCGAACTTTCGCGTCCGTCAGGGCGCACGAAACAATGAAAATGCCCGTGCTCGCCCTGGCTTCCAGCGTCGTCATGACAATGATAATACCACTGAGCGCCTGAGGCCTGGTCATAGACATCCTTTTCAGGATAATGCTTCCATGTTTTGAGACCTTGCGACGGCAATATTCTGACGAGCACACTGGAACCCGATTTCGCGAGAATATTTTCGCAATAGGCCATTTCCTGCGCCGCTCGCTCCTTTGCCGGTGACAACATCAAAGTGCTCCCGCTGAACAGGGATTTCCGCCAGATGCAGCGTTAGGTCGAACTGCCGGTTCGGGCGTCGGTGCCGTTCCGCCGCTATACTCGTCGGCGAGATCGTCATAGCTGCGCTGTCCCGGCGCTTTCGGTACAGCTGCCGCGCAGGGGTTGAAGCTCTCGTCATGGGCAAGCGTCGGTTTCGGTGCCTCGCTGGTTGCATAGTCGGCTGCGATTGCACCAAGGACGGTGACGAGCGAAGCACCAAAAAGGAGAGTGTTCTTCTTGCTCATTTTCTCTTGAATCCATCGAGGCCGAATAATGGGCGCAAAGCAATTCCCAGAAGGCTTCCCAAGAATGCCATGACAAACCACACCCAGCCGTGCAGACTGCCGGACGCGATGCCGCTGAAAAGCGCCCCGATATTGCATCCGAACGACAGGCGCGCACCATAACCCATCAGCAGACCGCCGAGAACCGCGGCAAGATACGAGGCGAAATGCACTTTCGCTTTCTCTGCAAATTTGCCAGCCAGCGACGCGGCCAAAGCCGCACCGAGAATGACGCCGAAATTCATCACCGATGTCACGTCGAAGAGAACGCTCTGGTTTAAGGCACGTGCCTGCGCCGGATTCTGCCAGAAGGCCCAACTCTCGACAGGAATGCCGGCGGCGTTGAATATTTTTGCACCCCACAAGCCGAAACCATAAGTCACAGACCAGGGATGCCCAGCGAGAAAAAGCGTCAGTACGTTGCCGACAGCAAGTACCAAAGCCGCAACGATCAGCGGCCAGGGTCCATGGAGAAACCTTGCCGGAGTTAAATCTGCAAGGCCATGGAAAACAGATTCAATATTGCCATGCTTGCGCTTTTCGAGCGTGGCGAGAATGCCGATGATGGCGGCGATTCCGATCAGCGTCACTGCAGTACCCAAAAGCGGGCCAAAAGAACCGCCTAGCGTTATGAGGGGAAGCGATGGCAGGGAGAGCCAATACGGGAGATGTGCAGTTCCAACCGCCGCGCCGATAATGAAGCCCGACAACGTCAGCAACATACGGCTACTTCCGCCTCCGACGGTGAACAGGGTTCCAGAGCCGCATCCACCGCCGAGTTGCATCCCGAGGCCGAAGATGAAAGCTCCCAAAATGACCGATACACCAACCGGTGCCCAGGCGCCAACGAACGAATGATCAAAAGGGTTCAGTCCATTCAGCAGCGGTATAAAGATAAGTGCGGTCAAGCCGATCATCAGGAATTGCACTCGCATGCTTCTGGAACGGCCTTCTGTGGCAAAACGCTTCCAGCCGCCCGTGAAGCCGAACGAAGCATGGTACAATGCAAGGCCGAGCATACCGCCAGTCACGAAAAGCATCGCTTGCGTCAGGCTGATGAGTGTGCCGATCACAGCGATGCCAGCACCCATTACCACCAGAACAGTCAGGAGAGGTGGAACATTCACGTTGGACGATTGGGGCAGCGTATTTGCCGCAAAAAATGCCATAATATTTCGTTCCTCTATACTCCCGTTCTTATCCCACGAATGCTCTCTTTCGGAAAATAAATACGATCCCGAAAACCGGCGTTTCGGAAAAATTTTCCGCGGATTATGCGCGATATTAAGTAGTTTCTTCCTTTAGTGCGGATGTTTCACTGGCTATTTTCCAACGGGTAATCTGAAAGGATCGCGCTGTGAAACCGAGACCGTTCCGCGAAGCCATTGTCGCTTTCGCACTTCTTTTCTCTTCAATCTGCTCCGCCACAGCAACAGTTCCGGCTTATGCCGAGGAGCAACGCGCTCAACTGGTTCAATATACGCCCAACACGGACCTTAAGGCTCTCGCTGCCAACGGAAAGACGGTTGTATTCTTCTTTGCGACCTGGTGCCCGAATTGCATTTTGACCCTGACGGAACTCAAGGAGAAATGGAACGAGGTATCGCCCGATATCACGTTGGTGATTGCGGATTACGATCAGGAAGCTGCGCTCAAAGCCGAATATGGTGTTACTTATCAGGACAGTTTCGTCCTTCTGGATAAGAATGCAAAAAGTGCAAAACTTTGGAATGCAGGTGGTGTCGCCGGTTTGAACGAGAACACACGGCCATAATGAGCCTCCTTTTCGCTTTTGTCGCCGGTGTGGTAACTATACTTTCGCCTTGTGTATTGCCGCTTTTGCCGGTCATTCTCGCCAGCACAGCGCTGGATGGTCGGTCACGTCCCGTTGGCCTCATCATTGGCTTCGCGGTTTTCTTTACCGTCATTACCCTGCTTTTAAGCGTTTTTGTTCGCCAGTTCGCTGTATCGCCGGACGTTCACCGCACGTCTGCTGCGATCATCTTCATCGGGCTGGGGTTCATTCTGGCGATACCTTCCCTCAAGGCCGCCTTCGAAATAATGACGTCCCGTATCGTCGGGCGGTTCGCACCGGCGGGCAGAGAGGCGAGTGGTTTTGGGGGCGGGTTCATGACTGGAGCCGGACTGGGCCTCGCATGGACGCCATGTGTCGGCCCTATCATGGCCTCCGTGATTACGTTGGCACTCAATCAGCAGACCACCATGGCGTCCGCCCTAACTGCAATGGCTTTCAGCCTGGGTACGGCCATTCCGATGGGGATCATCGTTCTTCTTGGAAGCCGGGTTTATAACCGCCTAGGGTTTCTCAAGAGACACAGCGCCACAATCCAGCGAGCTATGGGGGTGCTTATACTGCTCGTTGGCCTTGCAATCTGGTTCGGCTTTGATCGTTCAATTCAGGCAATTTTGTTTCAATGGTTTCCGGGTTGGGACAGCGCTCTCACAAGCTGGGAAAAAGCAGCGGCAAAATGAGTTTTCCAGAACCGCCGTTCAGGAAAACAATTTACCCCCAACAGCCGGATAATTGGCAGGCTATTCATTGTTTTGATCGTCGCTTTCGTGAAAATTCATCCTGTAAGTTTCAGGAGATATCGCAATGTCGACCCAATCAGTAAAAAGCCTTCTAGCCGCCAGTGCTCTGTCGGTACTGTTCCTCGGTGCCGCTCCGGTGATCAACACGCTCATCCCGAATTTGCCTGTCAGCGCCGAAGCGTTTGCTCAGGAGGCGGTAACTCCGATCATTGTCAACGGGGAGCAGTTCAAAGCGCTGGTCGACACGGGAGCTAAGATCGTTGATTCACGCCAGCCTGCCGCTTACGCAAAAGGACATATTCCAGGCGCGGTCAATTTGCCTTGGGCAAAGCTCAATGTTTCGGAACGCGACGGCATTCGTAACGAATTTGCTGAAGATTCAGTCTTTGAAGATGTGATCAGCACTGCCGGTTTGAAGGCAGGCGACACGCTGGTCATCTATGACACCAATTCCCTGCCAGGTCGCGCATTCATCGCGCTCGAATATGCTGGCTTCAAGAATATCCATGTCCTGGATGGCGGTGTGGGGGCATATTCGGGCGACCTCTCGACTGAAGCCGTGACGGTTGAAAAGAGTGATTTCAAACTTACCGACAAGCACGATGTGCGCGTTGACAAGGCTTATGTTGAATCGAAGCTCAAAGCCCAAGACACGGTTATTGTCGACGGACGCAATGCCGACGCCTTTGTCGACGGTCATATTCCCGGCGCCAAATCGGTTGTGGCAGCCAATCTTTTGACACAGGACAAAAAAGTCCAACCCGAAGATGTGATCAACAATCTGCTGGCAGCGCGTGGTATCGACAAGAGCAAGGAAATTCTTTCTTATTGCGGTAGTGGTGTCGCGGCCGCCAACAACTATATCGCCCTGCGTAATCTCGGTTATACTAATGTGCGCATCTATGATGAAAGCTGGGACGAGTGGAGCCGTGACCCGAAGGCAGGGCAGTCGCTAGCATTGGGAAACTACACCTTCTCAGGCGATGAGGTTTCTTCCGGCTCCAAAGAAACTGGCCCGCATTTTCTAACCGAAGCGCAGGTCAAGGAACAAGCGAAAGATCCCCAGGTGGTTGTCGTCGACGTACGCTCGCCATCAGATTACAGCGCCGGCCAGATTCCAGGTTCGGTGAATGTGTTCTGGGACGCGACACTCGATGAAAATCGCGTGCTTAAAAAGCCGGAAGACTTGAAGAAAATCTACGCTGAAGTCGGCGCGACGCCGGACAAGAAGGTTATTCTCTTCACGCGCGGCGGCGTGCAGTTGACCCACAGCTATACGGTGCTTTCCCTCCTTGGCTTTAAGAATGTCGATTTCTTCACCGGCAAATTTGAAGGTTGGGAAAACGGAGCCTTGAAAAAGGGCTGAAGTCTTTCCACACTATTACAGATAACCCCGTCGCCAACTGTCGATGGGGTTATTGCGTTTAGCGCACAGCTTACTGGCTGGATCGAAACTTCCGTTCTCGATTGAACAAAGCGGGGCCGATCCCATGGCCTCAGTATTGCAGTATCCAGGACATGCTTCTTATTGCTATTATATGAATGCAGAAAAAGGACATTAGGAAAAACAATTTATATTATCCATAGAATTAGTGTAATATTGTTCGTGCTTTCCTAAAGCCCGGCATATCCTCGCCCTTCAACATCGAATTCGCCTGCAAGCCATTGCGGGACGTGAAGAGGGCACGAATGACCAAGATTGGATTAAACGGGATTTATGCGGCCTGTATTATCGGGCTTATGGCTGCAAGTTCGGTCGCTGCATATGCGCAGACCCCGGTTAAAGGTGGCACATTTACTGTTGCTACGAATGGTCAGGAGCCAGCCTGCATTGATCCACTCATTAATGCGACGGCAGGGGTGATCGTATCGCGAAACTATTCGGATTCGCTTGTCTGGCAGACCGAAGACGGAAAATTTCTCCCATGGCTCGCTGAAAGCTGGACCATATCCGACGACGGAAAGGTTTACACCTTCAAAATCCGCAAGGGTGTGACGTTCACGGATGGAGCCAAGCTCGACGCTCAGGCGGTGAAAACAAACTTCGACTATATCGTCAATCCCAAGACGAAATCGCAGCTCTCAATGGCCTACTTCAAGCCTTATGAGAAATCTGTCGTGATCGACAACGACACGCTCGAAGTTCACCTCAAACAGCCATACAACTCCTTCATCAACATTCTCGCACAGTCCTATTTCGCACTTTTGTCGCCCAAGCAGATCACTGAAAAACCGGAAACAACCTGCGATGCGCCGATTGGCTCCGGCCCCTTCAAGATCGTGAAGTGGAACAAGAATAGTAACATCGAATTCGTCCGCAATGACGATTACAATTGGGGTCCTCCTGGCAGCCATGAAGGGCCAGCTTATGTGGAGAAACTCGACCTGCTCTTCATTGGAGAAGATCAGATCCGTTATAATTCATTGCTGAATGGTGAGATCGACGCCGTCGATTTTGTGCCGCCTGAGAATGTCGAGGAGATCAAGCAAAACCCGGATTTCGGCTTTATCCGGGCAATTCGTCCGGGCACGGCCTATTCCTGGCACCTCAACAATTCCAGGCCACCCTTCAACGATCCGCTTGTCCGCAAGGCCTTATTGAACTCGATCGACCGCGCGACGATTGTTGCGGCGTCTTCGTTTGGACAATGGGAACTCTCCGATTTTCTAACATCATCCACCCCCGATTTCGCCGCCAATCTCGGCAAGCATCTGACCTATGATCCAGATCAGGCCAACAAGTTGCTGGATGAGGCGGGTTGGACAGAGCGGGATTCCGATGGTGTTCGCAAGAAGGACGGAAAACGGCTCGAAGGCTTCATTCCCCTTGATGGCACCAATGCGTCGCGCAAGCGATTGGCCGAGCAGGCACAGGCTGGTGCGCGCGCCGTTGGCTTTGATCTGAAAATTGAACTTTTGCCCTGGCAGCAATTGTCGGAACGCCAGCTCAAGGGCGATTACGATGTCAATGCAGGGCTTTGGTCGTCAAACACCGCAGATATGTTGTGGTTGAGGTTTTCCAGCAAAAACATTTCCGATGGAAAGGTTTTAGGCCAAAACGCAGCATATTTCAGCGATCCTACCTTTGATGATCTGGTCGAGAAAGCCCGGCAGTCCGGGAACCCGGAGGAACGCAAGGTGCTCTATCGGCGGGCGCAGGAACGTCTCGTCGAGCTGGTGCCTAGTGTGCCGCTTTACGGCGATCCGCGCACAGCAGCATTCCAGAAGCGGGTGAAGGGCGTCAAATTCGACTATGCCTATCTACAGCCCTATTGGTTCGACGTCTGGCTGGACGACGCGGCCCTATGAGTAATTTCCTTTCCCATATGGGCTGGCGCCTGCTCCAAGGCGTTGGCGTCATGTTCGGCGCGGCGGCGCTTACCTTTGTTGCCGCGCGCATGGTTCCCGGAGATCCGGCGCAAGCGATTGCTGGCGGCCCGGAAGCCTCTCCTACGCCCGAAGTGCTGGCGCAGATCCGGGCCGAATATGCACTGGATGCGCCGCTTGTGACCCAGTTCGTTCAATATGTGACAAAATTCCTGTCCGGCGATCTCGGCATGTCTTACCGGCTGAATATTCCTGTCCGGGACGCCATCATCGAGCAGGCGTGGCCGACACTTGCGCTGGCGTCCTCGGCCGCGCTGATTGCGGTTGGGCTTTCCGTGATTCTGGCGCTGGCAACGGCGGGCCGCAACCCGGTTATCAGAGCCGTTTCTTCGGCGATTGAGCTTACATTTGCGTCGATGCCGACTTTCTGGCTGGGACTCCTATTGCTCACGATTTTCTCCTACAAGCTCGGATGGCTGCCGGCGATTAGCAGAACACATCCACTGGCATTGGTGCTGCCCGCACTGACACTGGCGCTGCCATTGGCAGGCTCCATGACGCAGGTGCTGCGCCAGGCCTTGGAGGAGGGGCTGGACCAGCCATTCGTATTGAGTGCGCGAGCGCGCGGGCTGGGCGACTGGAGCATTCGCACCGGCCACGTTCTGCGCCATGCATTGCCGCCTTACCTCACGATGGCTGGGTATCTTGTGGGCAGCTTGCTTGGCGGTACTGTCATTACCGAGATGCTGTTCAATCGTCAGGGCATCGGCAAGTTGTTGTTGCATGCCGTGCTGGGGCAGGATCTTCCAGTGGTCATGGGTGTGGTGCTTCTGGCTGCACTCGTCTTCGTGACAATCAATCTGATCGTGGATCTGCTTCATCCGTTCATCGATCCGCGTTTGAGGAGTTTTGCCCAATGACGGCTTACGACACATTGGTCATAGAACCTGCGGAATATGTTCGACAACGGTCAAGATTGGGCGTTGTGTCTGTCTTCCTATCTTGGGTTTATCGTCATGCGGCCCTCTCGCTATCGGGCGCTATGCTGCTGCTATTGATCGTGAGCGCACTTTGGCCTTGGCTGCTGGCCCCATACGATCCATTTGCCGTTGATACGCATAATATCCTCGCTGCGCCTTCATTCGATCATGTGTTCGGCACCGACGAAAATGGTCGAGATGTGCTCAGCCGTATCATCTATGGCGCGCAAAGTTCACTCCGGCTGGGCTTCGGCGCTGTGCTTATTGCGTTGGTGGGCGGTATTGCGCTTGGCCTCGCGGCGGCACTGGGCAATCGTCTGGCGGATATCCTTGTTATGCGCACCGTCGATGTCGGCCTGGCATTTCCGGAATTGCTTCTGGCATTGATCGTAATTGCGCTGATAGGGTCGGGGTCAGATAGCGCACTGATTGCAATCGGCATCGCAACGATCCCAAGCTATGCGCGGCTCACACGGGCGCAAGCGCTCGGAGTGAGCAGATCATCTTATGTCGAGGCCGCACATGCGCTCGGGCTCGGTTATTCACGTGTTTTGTGGCGCCATATCCTGCCGAATGCGGTGCCGCCTATCCTCGTTGTCGCCGCGATCGGCGTGGGTACGGCAACACTTGCGGGCGCTGCGCTCAGCTTCATCGGTCTTGGTGTGTCTCCGCCTGAACCGGAATGGGGATCGATGCTGGCGGCGGCCCGCAACTTCCTGCGCCAAGCGTGGTGGTACGGAACTTTTCCAGGCTTTGCTATCATCCTTCTCGTTATTTCGACCTCCGTTTTTGGACGCCAGCTGCAAAAACGTCTGGAGGGCAGAGCATGAAGCAAGATCAAGGCCCGAATAGTGCGGAAACACTTATCGATGTTTCACGCCTGAAGGTCAGCTTCGTTGGCGTGCATGAACCGGTCGTGAAGGACATCTCGTTCTCAATTGCGAAAGGTGAATGCTTGGCAATCGTTGGGGAATCCGGTTCCGGCAAAAGCGTCACGGCGCGGTCGCTTATCGGCTTGGCAGGCCGCAAGGCAATCGTCTCCGGCGAACGACTGGCTTATAAGGGCGCAAATCTTCTCGCAAGCAATGATCGCTCCTGGCGGCGGATACGCGGCGCGGAGATTGGTTTTGTGTTGCAGGACGCGCTGGTTTCTCTTGATCCACTTCGCACCGTGGGAAGGGAGATTGCAGAAGCGGCTCGTGTGCATAATCCCGTTCTTAAGGGCAAAGTGCTCGAGACATTTGTGGTCGACCTTTTGAGCCGGGTGGGAATTCCCGAACCTGCTCGCCGTGCGCGCCAGCTGCCCTCAGAACTCTCTGGCGGTCTACGCCAACGGGCGCTGATTGCGACAGCCCTCGCTGGCAATCCCGATCTTCTTATCGCTGACGAGCCAACAACAGCACTTGACGTCACCGTTCAAGCGCAAATCCTTTCGCTTTTCGAGACATTGAAACAAGCTGGAAAAGGGCTATTGGTAATCAGTCACGACCTCGCGGTCGTCAGTCGTCTGGCCGACCGGATTGCCGTTATGAACAATGGTCGGATCGTTGAGATCGGAATGGCAGATCAAGTTCTGTACGATCCGCAAGATGACTATACGAAGCTTCTCATTGCAGCGGTCCCGACTGGAAAACCTCGTGGCGCGCGCCTATCGGCAAGGTCAGCGCCGCCAGCTGTAGTGAAACATTCAGCACCGGCTCAGGTCGTGGCCCGGGTGGAGAGTGTCAGCAAACGCTTCCACAGTGCAAATGCTGCCGGGCGAAATGCGGTTGAATCCGTTTCTTTCGAATTGCGGGAGGGGGAAACTCTCGGCGTCGTCGGGGAGTCCGGCTCCGGTAAGACCACAACATCGCGCATTCTGCTCGGGTTGACCCAACCGGATAGCGGCTTGGTGGAGATCGGAGGCAAGAACTGGTCGTCGCTTCGGGGGCGTGAAAGGCTGGAGCTGCGCCGGGGAATTCAGGTCATCTATCAGGATACGCTAAGCTCATTTGATCCGCGCTATTCGGTGGGGCGAACGCTCGATGAAGCCATCTCCGTTGCCGGTATTACGCGCGCAGAAACCCGAAAACGACGCGCAATTGAACTTCTCGATTCAGTCGGCCTGAATGCGTCCTTTCTTGACCGGTTCCCAATCGAAATGTCTGGTGGACAGCGCCAGCGCGTCTCCATCGCGCGGGCGCTCGCGCCAGAGCCGAAAGTCATTGTCTGCGACGAGCCGGTTTCCGCATTGGATGTCTCGGTGCAGGCACAGGTTCTGGATCTTCTCGCGGACCTTCAGGCTCAGACCCGTGTGGCCTATCTTTTCATCTCGCATGATCTTGGCGTGATCAACCACATCAGCGACCGCGTGATCGTCATGAAGGACGGGCGGATTGTCGAAGAAGGCGAGACCTTCCACACCATGACGCACCCACGTCACCTCTACACTATGGAACTGATGGCCGCGATCCCGCGCATCAAAGGCTCCAGCCAAGCAGGAATACATGCATGAACGCTTCGACCCTGTCTGCGCGTATTGAACGCGCTTCCAACCCCATTGAATATTCCTTCGACACTGCAGCAGAGATTTTTCGACCGATTTTCCGTCGCATTGCTGAGGGAACGCTTGACCGCGAACAGCAACGTCGTTTGCCTTTCGAACAGGTTGGCTGGCTCAAGGAAAAACGCTTTGGTGCTTTGCGGGTGCCGCAGCAATTTGGCGGTTACGGATTGGATCATCGCAGCTACCTCCAGTTGCTGATAGAACTGGCGGAGGCTGATCCTAACGTAGCGCATCTTTTTAGAGGCCATTTCGCTGTGGTTGAGGAAAAGCTCGCCGAACCGGATGCCCGCCGGCGAGCCCTATGGCTGGAAAGGCTTGGGCGCGGAGATATTGTCGGCAATGCATCGACAGAACCCGGTGACGGCGCCGTTGACAAGAAGTCCACACGCCTCGTGGAAAGTGATGGTGTGTGGAAACTGAGTGGCACGAAGTTCTACACGACCGGCAGTATCTTCGCTGATTGGATCGATGCGTCGGCGCGGCGTAGCGACGACGAACATGTGTCTGTCCTTGTCAACCGCAATCACCCTGGTGTGGCAATCGCCGATGATTGGGATGGCTTCGGCCAGCGGCTCACGGGAACGGGGACCGGTGTGTTTTCGGACGTTCCGGTCGAGGATGACGCGATTGTGGTGCGTTCGCAACGACTTCCTTATCTGGGCGCTGTCTATCAGACGGTCCTGCTTGCGGCACTCGCTGGTATTGCGCGATCCATAGCGAATGAAACGGCGGTCCACTTGAAAACGCGCAAGCGCATATATAGCCACGGCAACTCGGATCTCGCGAAGGATGATCCACAACTCAAACAGGTGGTCGGCGAAATTGCTGCGGCTGCTTATGCCGCGGAAAATCTTGTGCTTTCGACCAGTAGCGGTTTCGCGGAGGCTCAGGCGGCGGTTCTCGCACGCAATCCCGAACTTGCCAAGGCGACGGCACAGAAGTTGGAGATCGACGTGAACAAAGTACAACTTGTCATTGCCGATCTCGTCCTGCGTGCGGCAAGCCGCCTCTTCGACGCGTTGGGCGCATCCGCTGTACGGATCGAAAATGGCCTTGATCGCCACTGGCGCAACGCCCGCACTATTCTCTCGCACAATCCTTTGGTCTATCGCGCACGCATCGTTGGTGACTATCACGTCAACGACAAGCTCCCAGAACTTGCCTGGAGTGTCGGTATAGCCCCTGGGCCGAAGGGAAACTGATCATGGCCGAACTTCTTTTCAATGCTTTCGTGATGAACACCGCCTCGCATATCCAGCACGGCCTCTGGCGGCACCCAGACGCCAGACAAGCCGATTTCGAGGATGTCGATGTCTGGATCATTCTTGCCAAGACGCTGGAAGCAGGATTTTTCGACGCGATGTTCTTTGCTGATGTCGTTGGGCTCTACGGACCGTTGCACGGTGATTATGAAGTCAATGCGCGCGAAGGGCTTCAGATTCCAAGCAATGATCCTTCTGTGCTTATGTCGGCACTCGCCGTCCATACCGAGCATCTGGGGCTCGCATTCACCAGTTCGGTTCTGCAGGCGCATCCTTACGAGTTCGCGCGGCGGATTTCCACGCTCGATCACATTTCCAAAGGTCGGATTGCCTGGAACATTGTTACCAGCACACAGGAAAATGCTGCCCGGAATTTCGGCCTCGATCGCTTGACTGATCACGATGAACGTTACGTCTGGGCCGAAGAATATCTGGACGTTGTCTATAAGCTCTGGGAAGGGTCATGGGACGAAGGCGCGTTGCTGAAGGATCGCGAGCGTGGCGTGTTTTCCGATCACACCAGGATTCACAAAATCCATCATGTCGGTCAACGCTATCGTGTCGAAGGTCCTCACTTGCCGTCGCCATCGCGCCAGCGGACGCCACTCTTGTTTCAGGCAGGGTCTTCGGGAGCAGGGCGAGCATTCGCCGCTCGCCACGCCGAGGCACAGTTTATCGCGCCACCGAACCCTGCGGCGGCTGCGGAACTCATCGCGGATACCCGGCGTCTTGCGCAGAGTTTTGGACGGCGGCCTGAGGACATCAAGTTTTTCCAGGGATTTTCGTTCGTTGTGGGAAGTACCGAGGAAGAGGCTCGTCGCAAGGAAGCGGAACTTGATGACTATCTGAGCGGAGAGGCCTTTCTCGCTCATTCCAATCTGGGTGTGGATCAGAACACGGGACGGCCATACCCGCCAGATATGCCACTTGCGGAAATCCGAACGAATGGTGGCCATAGCCATATCGAATGGCTCCGCAAAGCGACACCCGGACGCGAACCTACCGTGGCCGATCTTGGTCGGCTCACCTCACGCCGCCATGCACGGCTTGTCGGAACGCCCGACCAGATTGCAGACGGACTTGAGACTTGGCGCGCCGCGGGCATTGACGGCGTCAATCTTATCAATTGGATGATCCCTGGTTCCTATGAGGAATATAACGCACATGTTCTTCCGACACTGCAAAAGCGGGGCCTTGCCAAACGCGAATATGCAGACGGCTCGCTACGCGCCAAGATGTTTGGATCAGACCGTCTTAATGAACGCCATCCAGCCATACGATACAAAGGCGCCTTTTCTTACCCTGCCGAAGCGGTCAAGATCGCAAACGGCTGAGTGAGCAATATTCGACGTCAAAGCAGAAAGCGTGGTCTGTAAGGGTCGATTCTGCTTTGACGCACCCCGTAGCGGGAAAGCTAAGTCGCTACTCTCCGCAGCGACTTCTCTATTTCTCCGCCGCAATATGAAGTGCCATAATCATTGAAGCTTTTGGTACTCAGCGCAGCCAGTGAGGGTATTTCCTGCACTCGTTTGGAAAGACTCCATATCGTTGGAGAGGTCTCTTCAATGATGGCTTCAATTTTAGCGAAACGGTCAGCCATCGTAGACCAGAGAATTGAAGTCACTATATCGGCGACGCCGGGTTTTTCGGTTCCCAGGATAAACCCTTCATTCGTAGTGAGCCCGTTTCGCCTGCCCGTGTCTTGAAAAATGCGAATCCACTTTTGCAGCCGGGGAACGAATTCATTCCACTTTTCACCTGTCCACATTTCGCGGCCGCCATCGAGCGTCAGTTCATCGATGACATCGTTGGCATCGTTTACAATCTTGGCAGTAAGGGCCCGGCCTTCGATGGTTGACGGCAGGAGTTCCAGCCTTTCCCCGAGATAGATGGCGATTGCGGGCATTTGCGATACTGCAAAATTTTGCAGGCGATCAATCAGTATTGGCGGCCCCATAAATGCAATCGGCTGCTCCTCTGCATCAAGGCCCATGACTTCTTCGATTTCGTCGAAACTGTGTTCGTCCCAGGAACATTCGGCATAGGCTAAAATTCCTCGAATAAATTGGCCACGGAAGGGTACGGGCCAGTAGTAAAGATCAAAATCGCTCAATTCCCACTCTCCTCTGCGCACATTTCAGGAATAACTGGCCAGATCTGCCGAGGTTCCACGTGCCGGAGATATCCAAGTCCGAAGCTCTCAGGTCGGCCTTGAGCGTTGAAAATTCGCCTGCAGCCTCGATTGCTTTCTGGGTCCGTTCCTGATTACCGATGGTGCCGTCAGCCCTGGCCCCGGAATGTGTGTCCGGTCAGGCGCTCTGTCATCCAGCACAACCCGGACCTTGCCTTTTTCTTGCCGGACGCAATGCGGCATTGTCCGTTCCCCATGTGTATCTCTGACATCCCCTGATCCGCGAACAACGACCGGCAGATGGGCCGCCGAGCTATGTGAACCCGCGCGACCATTTCGTCGATGTTACTCCAAACGTTCGCGGGCGCCGAGCGATAACTCTTTCAAGATAATCGCGCATGAGGTCGCTCCCGCATCGAGTACGCCCAATGATCTCTCGCCAAGGCGACTTGCTCTGCCGACCTTGGCCACGAGGTTGATTGTGGAATCGCGTCCCTTTTCGGCCGCTTCGACGAGCGCATCCAGCGCATCCGAAAAGGATTTTCCGGAAGTGTTCGCGTCATCGAATGCTTCGATGGCCGGGACAAGTGTGTCCAGCAGCGTCTTGTCCCCAACCTTTGCCGAACCGATAGATCGGACACCCTCCAGGCCAGCGTGCAACATGCGGCCGAAAGTGTCCGGGTCAATCTCATCGACGCCGTCAATTTTTTCCGCGAATTCGGTGAACATCACACCGTAAAGCGGTCCCATCGAGCCGCCTATTTCGGTCAAAAGAACAGTTCCAAGCGTATCAAGCGAGGCTGCAAGCGTTTCGCCTTTGCCCTTCAGGCGTTCGGCAGCCATGTTGAAGCCCTTGGCCATGTTGACGCCATGGTCACCGTCACCGATCTTGCCGTCGATCTCGCTCAGATAAGCGCGGTTTTCCACGATCCGTTCGGCCATGGCGAGGACAATAGCGCCAGCTTTTGCGTTGTTCAGGGTCTGCACGGCTTTCTCCTTACAGAATGGTTGTGCAGCGCACTTCGACATCGAGCAGCTGCTTCAGCTCATCATCAAGCGCCATGACAGTCAGTGTCGCGCCAACCATTTCGAGGGAGGTGAAGTAATTGCCGATATAGGTGCGGTAGATCTTCAGGCCGTGCGCGGTGATTTCCGTTTCGATCGTATCGTTGAGGATATAGAGTTCGTTTAACGGCGTCGCACCAAGACCGGATATGAGAACGGCGACTTCCGTGCCTTCGGCAAGTTTGTGATCGTCGAGAACGATGTGGCACATCTCCCGGGCTATCGCGTCAGCGGTCTTGAGCGGTTCCACACGAACTCCAGGTTCGCCATGATGGCCGATACCAACTTCCATAGTGCCCGGCGCAATTTCGAAATTGGGGTGGCCGACGGCAGGCAAGGTGCAGGGACCAAGGCCGATCCCGATGGAACGGCAATTGTCGATGGCTCTTTGTGCCGTTGCGCGCACTTCTTCCAGCGTTGCACCGGATGCCGCTTTGGCGCCGCCGATTTTCCACATGAAGATTTCACCGGCCACGCCGCGACGCTTTTCCCGTTCGTCGACTGGTGCGGAACACACGTCGTCATTGGCGACGACGGTTGCAATTTCGATACCGTCTTTTGCCGCAAGCTTGGCTGCCAGTTTGACGTTCATGTTGTCGCCAGCATAATTGCCGTAGAGAACCACGACGCCCTTGCCGCCGTTGGATTCCCGAATGGCGTCATGAAAACTTTTTGCCGTCGGTGAAGAGAATAGCTCTCCAACAGCCACCGCATCGAGCATGTTTTTGCCGGTATAGCCGATGAATGCCGGCTCGTGGCCCGATCCGCCGCCGGTCACCACGCCGACCTTGCCAACAATGGGCGCATCCTTGGCGACGATGACACGCGGATTTTCAGCCTGACGCACAATGTCGGAATGAGCTTTGACAAAGCCCTTTACAGTGTCCTCAACTACTTCGTCGGGGTTGTTGATGAAACGCTGCATGTGGCCTCCTGTCAGATGATCGAGCGCTAGGCTCGGAGGATTTTATAACCATCGCTGATCTTCCCGTCGAGGGGAAGGCGACCTTTTCGCCGGAGGCAAAAGGGATACGGAAAACAATGGCTCGTCGCGAAAATTCTGTCGTCCCTGAAGTGCTGATTTTATGCCCGAGGACATGCGGACGAGACGAAGGATGTCACTAAACTCTTGTAATTCTAAAAATACAGTTGTAAATGTGCCGAAGATCTTAATGTGTAAAACGAAAATCATGGAGTTTCGCACATCGATTTGCGGGCAGGTGAGGTTGCCTGGCCTGATTTTGCTTAGGGAGGAATCTAATGAAAAAATTCGCTACTTTGCTGGCGCTTGCCGCCTTTGCATTGCCGACTGTCGCAATCGCGCAGGATGCGCCGGGAACGACGAAGAAGGATAGCTATCGCTTCGTTATCGTACCGAAGGTCGTGCATCCCTGGTTCGACAAGGTGAATGATGGCGCGCAGCAAGCTGCGGCGGCGCTCAAGGCGCAGACCGGCGCGAATGTTGAAATCGTTTATTCGGCTCCGCAGAGCGCGGATGTCGTACAGCAAAACCAGATCATCGACAGTGCGTTGGCAACACGTCCCGATGGCTTGGCGCTCGACTTGCTCGACCCGTCCGGCAATCGCGCTTCGCTCGAAGAAGCGCAGGGACAGAAGATTCCGCTCGTCCTGTTCGATTCCGTGCCGCCGGAAGGCATGGCGATCACCCATATCGGTTCCGACTTCTGCGAGCAGGCAAAGATCGCCGCGCGCCGTCTGGTCGAGGTTCTTGGCGGTGAAGGCGAAGTCGCGATCATGATGGGTGTGCCGACGGCGCCAAATCACTCGATCCGCGCCGATTGCCATCGTCAGGTTTTCGCCGAGCATCCGGGCATCAAGGTCGTTGCTGAAGGCATCGACAATGACAGCATCGAAACCGCTCAGCAGCAGGCAGCCGCAATCATGCAGGCCAACCCAAATCTGAAGGGCTGGGTCGCTTCGGATGCCGCAGGCCCGATTGGCATCGGTCAGGCTATTGTCGAAGCTGGCAAGCAAGGCAAGGTCACGCTCGTCGGCCTCGACAACCTGCCGGAAATGCTGGACATGATCCGCAACGGCGTTGCTGACAGTTCCTCGGCATCGCAGCCGGAATTGCAGGGTTACTGGTCGGTCATGGTGCTCTGGGCACAGGCAACTGGCGCTCCGGTTCCGGGCTATATCGATACCGGCAACGCATTCCTGACCAAGGAAAACGTGGGTAACTAATCCCACCGATCACGCTGTAGGAGCGCGGAGTCTCTCCGCGCTTCCTTTGTCCAATGCTGTCCAGGATGTCCCTCTATGGCTTATCTTGAAACGCGCGGCCTCGGCAGGGATTTTCCCGGTGTGACCGCTCTGGATGGGGTCGATCTCCAGATTGAGCTCGGACGCACCCATATTCTCGCTGGGGAGAACGGCGCGGGTAAATCCACCCTCGTGAAAATTCTGACCGGGACCGATCACGCATCGCGCGGTCAGGTTCTGATCGATGGGCGCGATCCTGTCTCCGATCCGACGCTCTATAAGAATGTGGCCTATGTTCCGCAGGAACTGACCCTGTTCCCACAGATGAGTGTGGCCGAAAACCTGTTCATGCCATTCAGCCGGACAGGTCACGGCGGTTTTCTGGTCAATCGCACCGCATTGATGGAAGAGGCCAAAACCTATCTGGATCGGTTCGGTATCGAAGCGCATCCCCATCAGTTGGTCGCCAATATATCGGTATCCGATCAGCAGCTTTTGCAAATCGCGCGCGCCTGCACCAATTCTCAGATGAAGGTTCTCATTCTGGATGAGCCAACATCGTCACTGACGCGTGTCGAGGTGGAGCGCGTTTTCAAGGTTATTCGAAGCCTGCTCGACCGCGACCATGCGATTGTGTTCATCAGTCACAAGATGGATGAAGTCTTCCAGATCGGGGATGATTATACGATCCTTCGCAATGGCACAAAGATTGAGAGCGGCAAGATCAGCGACGTGACGGAGGCGGATCTTATCCGCGCCATGTCTGGCCGCGATCTCGCGCTGGACGAGCATTTCCGACCGACGGGCGCGACCGGCGCGCCGATCATGGAAGTTCGAGGACTTTCGGGTCCGAGATTTGAGGATGTCAGCTTCGATCTGCGCAAGGGCGAGATTCTCGGGTTTGCTGGTCTGGTCGGCGCTGGGCGTTCGGAAGTCATGCAGACCATCTTCGGTTTTCTCAAGGCTCGAGCCGGAAGCGTGAAGGTCGAGGGCAAGGATTGGACGTTGAACGACACGTCGCGTTCTGTGGCGGGCGGCATGCTCTATCTTTCGGAAGAGCGTAAACACCACGGGATTTTTCCGCTGCTGTCGCTGCGCGAGAATATCGGTCTGTCGGTGCTTTCACTGACCAGCGGTTCGCTTGGCATCAACGACCGGCGCGAACGTAACATCGTTCAGAAGATCATCGACGATTACGGTATCCGCACCTCCGGCATGGGCAAGCGCATATCGCAGCTTTCGGGCGGTAATCAACAAAAGGCGATTATCGGGCGCGCCATGGCAACGCGGCCGCGTGTGCTGATCTTCGATGAACCGACCAAGGGCATCGATATTCGCACCAAGACCGAAATCTATCGGATCATGAAGAATCTGGCCGAGGAGGGCGTGGGTGTCATCCTGGTTTCCTCGGAACTGAACGAATTGAAGAAATGCGCAAGCCGTATCGTCACGATGCATAATGGGCGCATCACTGGCGACTATGACGCCACCGAAACCAACAATGAAACACTCGTAGGCGCGATCTTTGGAACAGAGGTAAAAGCCGATGCAAACTAAACCGCTTTCCAATCTGATACGCACGCCGCTTGCAGGCGTATTCTTTGCCCTTCTGGTGATTTTCATCCTGTCGGCGGTGATCTCACCTTACTTCCTCACGCCATATAATCTTTCGGTTGTTGCACGCGGATTGGCCTTTGTGGGGCTCATTACCATTGCCCAGTCCATGCTCATGGTATTGGGAGAACTCGATCTGTCGCTTGGCGTCATCGGCGGCTTGTGCGGTGTCGTCTCCGGTATCCTGATGGTCAAGCTGGGAATCGAGCCTTATACCGCCATGCTTCTGGCGCTGTGTCTCGGTGCTTGCCTCGGCCTGCTCAACGGCCTGCTGGTTACTGTCCTCGGCTTGCATTCGCTGGTTCTCACTATCGGTACAGCGGGTATTTTCGGCGGAGCCAATCTGGTGCTGACGCGCGGTGTCGCGATTACTGGCATCCCGCGTGATGTACAGTTTCTTGGACGTGGTGATCTCGTTGGTGTTCCGGTGCCGTTTCTGGTGATGATTGCCGCACTTCTGGTTGCAACCTTCGTGATGCTGAAAACGCCGTTTGGTCGCTATATGTACGCGATCGGCAACAATCGTGACGGTGCGCGTATGCTGGGTATTCGCGTCAATCGTGTGCGCCTTCTGGTGTTCGTCTTGGCGGGCGCTATCGCGGCACTGGCCGGGGTATTGATGGTGGCGCGTCTGGGAACGGCACAGCCGTCCATCGGCGATAGCTGGGTTCTGGCCCCGATTGCAGCCTCTGTCATTGGTGGTGTCGCCACCACGGGCGGCATCGGCAGCCCGATTGGAGCGATCCTCGGCGCGGGTATCATCGCGATCATCGAAAACATCATCGTGCTGTTTGGTGTCTCGCCTTACTGGCAGGGGATTGTATCCGGTGCGATTGTGGTTCTCGCTATTTCCTTTGATGCAATCTCGCGCCGCTATCTGCGACGCGATGCCAACTAGAGCATTTCCAGCAAAAGTACGTAGCGGTTTTGCGTCGGATAATGCGTAAAAACAAATAGATAGCGGTTCTCCGATTCCGTTTTAACCGGAACCGCTCTAAATCCGTCGCTAAAGTTTGATGAGAGATACGAACATGAATGAACAGATCAGAACAAAAAAGCTGATTAATGCGCCGGGAAACATTATTGCGGAATTGATCGAAGGCATGGTCGGCGCTCATCCCGATATATTGCGCGTCGAAGGCGAAACGGGGCGTGCGGTGGTGGCCGTCGATGGTCCGCGTGACGGCAAGGTCGGTATCGTTGTGGGTGGGGGCTCGGGACATGAGCCTGCTTTTGCTGGTTATGTCGGTCGCGGACTGGCCGATGCTGCGGCGGTTGGCAATATTTTCGCCTCGCCATCGCCATCGCATATAGCCGAGGCGGCGCGCGCGGCGGATGGCGGTGTCGGCGTTCTCATGCTTTACGGCAATTACACCGGCGATGTACTGAACTTTACAATGGCTGCGGAAGAACTGGCTCAGAGTGGCATGGACGTGCGCCATGTGGCTGTCGCCGACGATGTGGCTTCCGCACCGCCGGAGCGGAAGACGGAACGGCGCGGCATTGCAGGTGATTTCTTCGTATTCAAGGTTGCAGGGGCCGCCGCCGATCTCGGTGAACCACTGGCGCGCGTTGAAGCACTTGCGCAGGCCGCGAACGAGGCCACGCGTTCCATGGGGGTTGCGCTCAGCCCATGTTCCTTGCCGCAGACCGGCAAGCCGAATTTCACCATCGGCGACGAGGATATGGAAATCGGCATGGGGCTGCATGGCGAGCCGGGTATCCGTCGCGAAAAGCTTGCGCCTGCCGATGCCGTCACCGACGAATTGATGGCATCCATTCTGGAAGAACTGGCCCTCAAGCGCGGTGACCGCGTTGCAGTTCTGGTCAATGGACTTGGCGCAACATCGCAGATCGAGCTCTATCTGGTTTTCCGCCGCGTCAAGCAGTTGCTGGATGCCAAGGGCGTGAGCATCCACGCGTCCTGGGTGGGCGAATATGCAACATCGCTCGAAATGGCTGGCGCTTCCATTACGCTGATGAAGCTCGACGATACATTGCAGGCGCTGCTCGACCATCCGTGTCATACGCCCGCGCTGACGGTTGGCGCCGTGCAGCCGAAGGCGCGTCTGGCCGGTCGCAGCCACAAGGTGGAACATGCTGCAGAAACTCGCGAGCCCGCCCATGATGCGCCGCGTGAGCTAATCAAGGAAGGCGATGTTACGCCCGCCATTTTCAAGATCATGATGGCCAATGTCGGCGAGCAGATCATCGCCGAGAAAAACTGGCTATCGGAGCTGGACGGCGTTATCGGCGACGGCGATCACGGCATCACGATGGAGATCGGCTGGAAGGCTGTGCAGCACGCGCTGGAAGACGCACCGGAAGACGAAACCATTGAAGCCATCTGCAAGCGCATGGCCAAGGCATTTCTCGACGCGGTGGGTGCATCCTCGGGACCGCTCTACGCGACGGCATTCCTGCGCGCTGGCACTGCGGTCAGCAACCGCCTGAACCTTGATGGCGTGGGCATGGCCGATTGGCTGGCGGCGGCGTGTCAGGGCATTCGTGATCGGGGCCGCGCCGAGCCGGGCGATAAGACCATGATCGATGCGTGGGTTCCCGCTGTGGCTGCCGCTGCGGAGGCCGCAAAGCAGGGCCGCTCGACGCTGGATGTCCTTCTTGCGGCTCGTGATGGTGCAGAAGCCGGTATGAAATCGACGGCTGCCATGGAATCGCGTCGTGGTCGTTCCGCCAAACTCGGCGAGCGTTCAGTGGGCCACATCGATCCCGGCGCAGCATCGACATTTGTGACGCTGCGCGCCATGGCGGAAGCCTTGCAGACCGCTGCGAAGAAGTAAGAATTGCTGGAGAGTTTCCCTACAGGCGTCTTCGTTGGGCCACCTCTATGTTTAGTTTTACGCATGTCTCCCGAAGCCCGTTCCTATTTTCGGGAGACATGCTCTTGTTGCAGAGGCTGCTTAACGCGGCCCCTGCAACAAGGCCCGGGCTACGCCTTCATTGGTGACGAGACGATTGACATAGCCGCCGCGCAATATGGCGCGGATGATTGGAATTTTATTGAGACCACCAGAAACGAGTACCGAGACGGGTTTGAGTTTGAGCTTGTCCGGCGGCAGGGCAATGATTGAATCATTGAGAAAATGTTCGATTGGTCGTCCCTGAGCGTCGAGAAAACAACCCATAAATTCTCCGACGGCGCCAAGTTTCAGCACCGTATCGAGATTATCTTTGACAACCCGGATATGTGTCAGTGACGTTTCTTGCGTCAGCGGGCCGCATGAAACAAGCCCGATATCAGCAATTTCTGTTCTCGCCAGAACATCGGTCAGTTCATCATTGAGCAGCAGCGCATTGCGGCTTTCCGGGTTTGCGCAATAGATCGGCGCGGTCAGGTAGTGACATTCCACGCCCAATGCACGGGCAAAATCAGTGGCAACTTCGAATGTGTTTGTCGCCGAACCACTGGTGACGCCGCCTGTCAATCCGACCACCCAGCTCTCCGGCTTGGGACGTAGATGGAGCCTGCGGACGGCAAAGCTCAAGGTTCTGCCAGAGCCGATCCCGACGCCCATGTCGCGCCCTTCAATCAGTTCCGACGCCATCGTGCCTGCGGCTTCGCCGATAACCCGTTTCTGCTCGATATAATCGTCGAGATCGGGCACGACGACCGCCTCGACCAGATCGTATCGCGCCGCAACCTTCTCAGCCAGTTCAATGCAGTCGGTCAATGGCAGGTTGACGTTGACCTGCACCTGCCCCGACTCGCGCACATGCCCGATGATCTTGTTGACCTTGAGCCGGGTGATGTTCATCCGCTGTGCAATTTCTTGCTGGGTCTGCCCACCGATAAAATAGAGCCAGGCAACGCGCGCGCGCTCAAGCTCGTCATCCAGCGATCCGAAATCCTCGTTCATTTCCGTGCCTTGCACATTGCGCGCGCCTTCAGCTGCGATCTATCTCGAAACAGTATCTCCACTCATAGCAGGCATATCAATGCTGGCAACCGGCCAGTTTCGCAACGGCAGGACCCTTGTTCATGCATGGAATGGAATATGGTCGGTTTGAGAAGCATGATCGCCGCAATGAGGCAGTGACTCGCTTTACAACCTCGGTTCAACCTTGAATCTCTACGAAGAGGCGATGTGGTTGAAACATAATGTTTCCAAGGAGATGGCAGAATTTCACTGATCACGAAATAAAAAAATTGAACACAAAATCACATTTAAATCGTTATAATGTTATAGCCACGTTGTTAATATCTCAGGATGATGTTAGTGGGCTGGGGCCCGCTGACCTTTCTCACGAATATGCGTGCGGCAGGCAAAAAATCAGTGATTGGCAAGGAGGTTGCCGCCATGAATTTCGCCTCGCCCGTATCCGACATGCTGCAACTGGCAGACTGCATCCAAGACGACGTGATTGGCATGAACGGCTCGACGCTTCCTCGTCGATGCTCGGCGAAATTTCTTCTGGAGCAAGGTAAATAATAATGGCTGGCACTTTCGCGCCGCTGGTTCTGGCTGGCGATAATGACCGCATCGAAGCTGAGACCGTTGGAGACTATCTCGAGGGCTGGGCTGGACAAGATGCCCTGCGACTGGCAACAGCCACTGCAATCAAAGCCATTTTGACCGGCGCGAGCAGGCTTGCCGGGCGCATCGCACGCGGTTCGTTGCCGGGTGATCCGGGCAAGCTTGTTGGCGTCAATAGCGATCAGGATCAGCAGAAAAGCATCGATGTCGGCTCGCACAATCTGTTCGTCGATTTGCTGATTGAAGCCGGTGTGGCCGCCGTTTTATCGGAAGAAGCGGATCTACCTGTGGCGGGGAAGGCGGATGGTCTGATTGCGGTCGCCATCGACCCGCTTGACGGTTCCGGCAATGTTGGTCTCGGCGCACCGCTCGGCACGATCTTCTCGTTCTTCCCCGCTGATACGGACGAGCCTTTTCTTCAGCCGGGCAGCAAGCAGATTGCAGCGGGCTATGTGTCCTACGGCAATTCTGTCGATCTCTGCTTTTCGGTTGGCGATGGCGTGATTTTCGCCACCTTCGATCCGGCGAGCGATATCTTCCAGATTACGCGCCGCAATGTGACCCTGCCGGAACGCACGTCGGATATTGCGTTCAATGCATCCGTTCAGCGGCATCTTTCACCGGGCATGCAGGCCTATGTGAATGACGCCTTCCTCGGCAAAGATGGTCCGCGCGGTCGCAATTTCAACATGCGCTGGCTCGGCGCCGCCGTTGGGGACATGCATCGCATCATGCAGCGCGGCGGCCTCTTCTTCTATGTGGATGATCGCCGTGCGGGCTACGAGAAGGGCCGCCTGCGGCTTGTTTATGAAGCAAATCCGATCGCTTTCCTTTGCCGGGAGGCAGGCGGGAAAGCGACCAACGGTTCAACCGCCATCCTCGATATTCTGCCGCAATCCTACCATGAGCGAAGCGCGCTCGTGTTTGGCGTTGCTGAAGAGGTGGATGTTCTGGGTGAATATTACGCGCGTGAGCGCATCTGACCGCGACTGGTAGGGAGACTGAAAAATGGCACGCATCACACTGCGTCAATTGCTCGATCACGCAGCCGAAAAAGGCTATGGCGTTCCGGCATTCAACATCAACAATATGGAACAGGCACTGGCGATCATGGAGGCGGCCAATGCCGTTGATGCGCCCGTTATCTTGCAGGCATCGCGCGGTGCGCGTTCTTATGCCAACGATATCATGCTTCGCCATATGATGGATGCAGTGACGGAAATCTATCCGCACATTCCAGTTTGCGTCCATCTTGATCACGGCAATGAGGCCGCCACCTGCATGACGGCTATCCAGGCCGGGTTCACTTCGGTGATGATGGACGGCTCGCTCAAGGCCGACGGCAAGACACCCGCCGATTGGGACTATAACGTCTCGGTCACGCGCCGCGTCAGCGAAATGTCGCATCTCGGCGGCATTTCGGTGGAAGGTGAACTCGGCGTTCTCGGCTCGCTCGAAACCGGTATGGGTGATGCAGAAGACGGCCACGGCGCGGAAGGCAAGCTCTCGCACGACCAGCTTCTGACCGACCCGGATGAAGCGGTGAAATTCGTCCGCGAAACCAAGGTCGATGCATTGGCGATTGCCATGGGCACCTCGCACGGCGCTTACAAGTTCAGCCGCAAGCCGGACGGTTCGGTGCTGGCCATGAATGTGATCGAAGAAATTCATCGCAAGCTGCCGAACACGCATCTTGTCATGCATGGCTCGTCGTCTGTGCCGGAAGACCTTCAGGAAATCATCAACAAGTTCGGCGGCAAGATGAAGCCGACCTGGGGTGTGCCGGTCGAGGAAATCCAGCGCGGCATCAAGCACGGCGTGCGCAAGATCAATATCGATACGGATAACCGTATGGCGATGACCGGCCAGATCCGCCGCATCCTGCAGGAAGATCCGAGCGAGTTCGATCCGCGCAAATATCTGAAGCCGGCCATGGCGGCGATGACCAAGCTTTGCAAGGACCGTTTCGAGCAGTTCGGCACAGCCGGTCACGCATCCTCCATCCGCCCGATCCCGCTGGCCGATATGGCGAAGCGCTATCTCGACGGCTCGCTCGATCCGAAGTTCAGCTAAGCTCTTAGCTGCAGTAAAAATAAAAGCGGACGGTTTCCCGTCCGCTTTTTTATGGTCATTCCCTGACGGATAAATCAGCGCTTGTTGTACTTGGCGTCAACATCGTTGATGGCGTTCACGTTTCCAGCCGAGCGACCGTTTTCGTCAAAGGTCTGGGCGAGGAATGCATCGGCGATGGTCTTGGCGACTTCCGATCCGATGACGCGGGCGCCCATTGTGATGATCTGGGCGTTGTTCGACAAAGCGGCGCGTTCCGCCGAATAGGTGTCGTGCGTCAGCGCTGCGCGAATGCCCGGAACCTTGTTGGCCGCGATGCAGACGCCGATACCAGTGCCACAGACGAGAATGGCGCGGTCATAGGTGCCGTCCAGAACAGCCGATGCAACACGGTCGGAAAGATTAGCGTAGAACGCGTCGGCACCGGCATCGGTGCGCGAGATTTCCGAAACCTCGAAACGGTCCTTGAGGTGGTCGGCAAGAACCTTGGCCAAACCTTCGCCAGCGCTGTCTCCTGCTACTGCAATTTTCATGATCTCACTCCTTAACTAGTCTGAATTCTCAATTCACTTGAATCTTGGCTGCGCATTTGGCCAGAATTTCGAGATAGCCTTCGACGTTCCAGGCTGAGCGTCCGATGAAGAGGCCGTCAATATGCGGGCAGGCAATCAGTTCCTCGCAATTGCCGGGATTGACCGAGCCGCCGTAAAGACAGTGCACGCGGCGACCGAGAATGCCTTCAGCGACGGCGATAATTTCTGCCTGCCGAGCATCGGCATAGTCTGCGGAAGCGGGAATACCGTTTTCGCCGATGGCCCAGACGGGCTCATAAGCGAACAAGATTTCGGCCTGCTTTTGCTCGTCCGACAATTTGGACAGCGCGCCGCGCACTTCTTCCGCGAGAACCTCTGCCGCCCGACCGCTTTCACGGTCCTCCAATGTCTCGCCGATGCAGATCAGCGGGATCAGCCCGTGACGCACCGCAGCTTCAACCTTAAGGCCAACAGTCTCGTTGGTCTCGCCGAAATGTTCGCGACGCTCGGAATGGCCGAGTTCCACGATGTCGAGATTGCAGTCTTTGAGCATCAGCGGAGAAATTTCACCGGTCCATGCGCCTTTATCAGCCCAATGCATGTTTTGTGCGCCGACCTTTACAGAAGTGTCGGACAGGATTTCCTTCACTTCACGCACAGCGGTGAAGGGTGGAATGATGAAACGCTGAATATCAGCCGAATGTTCGCCGTCAGCGGCCTTCAGCGCGTCGGCAAATGCCCACGCTTCCGCCAGCGTCTTGTTCATTTTCCAGCTCGTTCCAACCCAAAATCTGGCCATGCCTAAATGCTCTTTCCTAGTCTGCTATTGTCAGTTTGATCCCAGCCTGTTCCAGCTCGGCCGTGATTTCGCGGCCAGGGGATGTATCGGTGATGATGGCATCGAAGTCGGCGAGGTCGGCCATGACATGCAAAGCGGGACGCCCGAAGCGCTGATGATTGACCAGAAGGCAGGTGCGTGTTGCCGAAGCGGTCATTGCGCGTTTGGTGCGCACGACATTTTCGTCCATATGATAGACGAGTCTGCCATTGACGGCGGGTGTCGAAATGAAGGCGATGTCGGCACTCAGATGCGACAGTGCCTCTTCCGTCAGAAGGCCAAAAAATGCGTTGAACTTGGACGAGAAAACGCCGCCGAGGGCAATGAGATTGATCCCGCTTTCGCCTTTCAGCTCATCAATGATGACCGCGTTGTTGGTGATGACAGTTAGTGGCCGCTTTTCGGGAAAAAGCCCGCCCAGAACTGCCGCGGTGGAACCGTCATTGATCATGACAGTCATGCCCGGCTCGATCAGTTCCAGTGCTGCTCGTGCCATCTGAAGCTTGGCTTCATTGTCCTGGCGCACACGAAACCGAAAATCGCTTTCGAATTGCGAGCCTGCATCCATTGTCGCGCCGCCACGAACCTTGCGCAAAACGCCGGATTCTTCGAGCGAATCCAGATCGCGATGGATCGTCATTTTGGACACCGCAAAGCGATCCGACAGATCGTCGAGATCGACGGACTGATTTTCAATCAGTAAATTTATGATCGCCTGTCTTCTGTCGTCGCGCTTCACGCTTGTGTCCGATCTCTCTCGCGGAACATTCAGCGACGATAAATCACAAAATCACAAAAAAATCTACAATAAATGTGATTTTGTTACGTTTTCGCGTTTATTATTCGACGAGGAATTTAGCCGTGCGTTCATCGGTGATAAGGCCGTAAAGGCGCCCGCTTTTCAGAACGGCTCGAATGGCTTCGGCTTTCGGCAAGCCGCCCGCAAGAGCAATAATGCGGCTCATATCCGCGTTTTCGACCGATGCGGCGATGGTGCGTGCGGTGAGGCCAGTTTCAAGGCGCTTGCCATTGGCATCGAAGAAATGTCCGAGCATTTCGCCGACGCCGCCAAGATAAGCGATTTCTTCGACTTCGGCGAGTTCGATCATGCCGGATGTCACGAGTTGCGCTTGAGAATCAACCGTACCGATCCCGACAATTTTCAATTCTGCACGACACCCCATGTCGAAAACGGTGGTGACGCCGCGCTGGGCAAGCAGCACTTCGCGATCTTCAGCCGTGTTGGCGAAGAAGGGCACCGGCATCACATAGGCAGGCATACCCGTTTTTTCCGCGATGCGATGCATCACGTCATGGGGATTGGCGGCGAAATTGCGCGTAAGGCCGCCGAGAAGCGAGACAAAGCGCAAATCATTTGCCACAACGCGTGGCATATAGTTCACCGCAGCCGACAGGGTACGGCCATGGCCGATGCCGATCACCTCATGGTCGCCGTGTTCGATTTCGCGGCGAAGAAAATTTGCACCCGCATGGCCAAGCGCGGTGAGGGGCAGACCTTCTTCACCAATATCAGGAACGACTTCGCAATAATCGATATCGTAGCGATCCGCGAGACGGTTTTCCAGATCAATGCATTCGGTAATGTCGCCGTCGATGGTGACCTTGACGGCCCCATCCGCAACCGCCTTGGCGATAAGACGGTGCGCTTTGACCGAAGGCAGGCCGAGGCGCTTGGCAACGGCTGACTGGGTCATGCCTGCAACAAAGTGGAGCCAGGCTGCACGAAGGGCGAGGGAATCGTCTGCATCTGCCATTTCGAGCTGTCCGGCTCCTCTCGCATATCCGGCGCGCTTCGATCTGATCGTTTCAGAGAAGCGCACCTAAGGTCTTTCACTTGAAGCATTATCCGGTCGAACGTGGTGGCGCATCGACCGGATTCCGCCTTGGTCTATATCTTCAAATCATGGACGCCCGTGTCAATGTACGGCGCCCAGAAAGCCACGCTTTCCGCAATCTGCGGAATGACTTCGCGGTCGTTCGGTTCGCGTTCTTTGAACGAAAGTTCGAGGCAAATTTCGTTGTCTTCAGCGCCACCCTCGGCAAAAGCCTTCAACAAAGGTTCTGGCTGAATGCGACCCTTGGCGTTGAAGGCTGCGGTGAACGGACGATGGCCGCCCTTATCCATCAGGCTCTGTTTGATGTGGATGATCGGCGAAACTTTTGGCACCGCACGGGCCCAGGCATAGGGGTCAAAGTCGTCCGGATTGGCCGATGTGACATCGCCGTGATCGATATCGGCCATCATCCACATCGGGATCGTCATATTTGCAGCGGTCAGGCGAGCTTGAAGTTTCACGCATTCGGCGATGGTTTCGCCGAATTCCCGACCGATACTCATCGGCTCCCAGAACACATAATCCAATCCGGCACCGGCTGCATGGTCGGCCACTTCCGCCCAGCAGTCGATTGCAATCTCTATAAGCTCTTCGCGACGTGCCGGATTGTCAAAGTCTTTATACGTAAAGATCGCAAATTGTGTGCCGACCGATTTGCCGCCAAGGTCGCCGATAATATCGGCAAAGGTCTTGAACCAGTCGACATAATAGCGGCGCACCTCGCGGTCGGGATGGCCGAAGTGATTGAGGCGACCATAGGGGCCGGTCATGCCTGATGTCACGCGCACGCCTGTCCGCTGCAAGGCCTTGTCCATCGCGCGCGTCAGGCGACGGATCGTAGAGGACTGCCAGCTGGGATTGATGAATTCATGGGTCAGCTGAAGATCGCGCAGACGCAGATCGCGGGCCACCGTTTCGATCAGATCATCAGGCTCGGCAAAACGATTGACCAGCGGGTTGGTATTCAAAGAGAGCGTAAGGGCCATGTCGTCCTCAGGCAGCAATATGCGTGTTGTCGAACCATTCCGTGACGGCGGCGCGTTCGGCCTCAGTCAGGTGCAGGTAATGCTTCGTGCGGCGGTAGAGAATATCCTGTGCCGTCTTCGCCCATTCCTTTGCGACCAGATAGCGAATTTCGGCCTCGTAGAGATTGCCGCCGAAATGGCGGCCTAGGTCCGAAAGTGCTGTCGCACCAGCGACGACATCCTTGGTACGGGCACCATAAAGACGACCGTAATGGTGCACAAGCTGGCGTGGCATCCAGGGATAGCTGTCGCGCAAACTATTGGCGAAGGTTTCGTAATCGGCGTTGGGTATTTCACCGCCGGGTAGCGGCGCGCCATGGGTCCAGTCGCCCCCCATATTGGGGAAAATATGCTTCAGGCGGTGCATGCCGCGCTCAGCCAATTCGCGGAACGTGGTGATTTTTCCGCCGAACACGTTCAGAAGGGGCGCGTCGTTGGTTTCATCCAGATCGAAAACATAGTCGCGCGTGACAGCCGAAGGGTTGCCTTTGCCGTCATCGAACAATGGGCGCACGCCTGAGAATGCGTGCAGCACGTCTTCCCGGCGCAGTTTTTCCTTGAAATAGCGGTTCACCGCGGCGAGCAGATAATCGATTTCCTTTTCATCTGCGGCAACGTCTTCCGCCCGACCCTCATAGGCAATGTCTGTGGTGCCGATCAGCGCCTTGTCCCCTTCATAAGGGTTGATGAAGATCACGCGCTTGTCGTGGTTCTGGACGAGATAGGCATTCGAACCGGCCCAGAATTTGGGGACGATGATATGGCTACCCTTGACTAGGCGAACATTACGGCTGGAATTCGATCCGGCCACATTGTGGATGACATCTGTGACCCAGGGGCCTGCGCAATTGACGATGCAGCGGGCGCGAAAGCTACGGTGTTCGCCTGTATCGCGGTTGCGCGTTTCAACGATCCAACCACCTTTTTCGCGGCGTGCCGACACAACCGGTGTACGGGTGAGGATGGTCGCTCCCTTTTCGGCAGCGCCCAGCGCAATGAGCGCGACAAGGCGGGCGTCATCGACCCAACAGTCTGAATATTCGAAGCCCTTGGTATATTGGTCGAGGATCGGTGTGCCTTCCGGGTCGCGCCTGAGATCGAGCGTGCGGGTACCGGGAAGTTTCTTGCGTCCCCCGAGATGATCGTAGAGAAACAGGCCAAGCCGCACAAGCCATGCCGGACGGTCCTGGGGGCTGTGGGGCAAAACGAAACGCATCGGCCAGATGATGTGCGGTGCCGCGTTGAGCAGGACTTCGCGTTCGATCAAAGCTTCCCGGACAAGGCGAAACTCGTAATATTCCAGATAGCGCAGGCCGCCATGGACAAGTTTACCGGAACGTGACGAAGTGCCTTCCGCCAGATCGTCCTTTTCGGCCAGAACGACTTTGAGACCGCGCCCGGCAGCATCGCGCGCCACGCCCGCGCCATTGATGCCGCCGCCAATCACAAACAGGTCACAAGTTTCCATCTCAGCCATTGCATGCTCCTTGGAATGCCGATGTTTCGGCACGTCTCATCATATCGCCGCGGGCAATCCGCCCGGTCTTACCTGTCGGCGGCCAGTTGGTCCCAAACCGGCGCCAGCGCCAGTCGGGATTCCCGATAGGCAAGATAAAGCTCTTCATAGTGCCGTGCGCGGGAGGCGTCGGGCGCTTCCGGGGTTCCAAGCAGAGGCTCCACCCATTCGGCGATACAGTCGTCCATGGTTGGATAGGCGCCAATGGCGACAGCAGCCATCATCGCCGCACCGGCAGCTCCGGCTTCCTCGCGAGAGGAAACGCGAACCGGTGCATTGATGGATGCGCTGAGTGTGCTGCGCAAAGCGCGTGATCGCGCGGCCCCACCCGTGATGCGCAGCTCGGCTGGCATGTCGCCCATTGCCGCATAACAATCGCGCGTCGCCATGCCCAGTCCTTCGACCACGGATCGCACCAGTTCGGGGAAACGATCGCGGCTTGAAAGACCGATGAGGCTTGCACGTGCGCTGGCATTGACGAAAGGTCCGCGCTCGCCTGCTTCCGAAATATACGGATGATAGAGGATCGCGCCCGGTCGACTCGCATTGAACCATTCGTCGAGGCGTGGAATAAGATCGTTTAGCGAAACAGGCTTGTCCGGTGTGGACATGAGGTCGGCGGCCACCTGCAATATCCAGTCGATATTGATCGTCGCGCCCATATTGGTCTGAACTTGCGTCACGATGCCGGGAATTGGCAATGCGATAACATAGCCGGTGCCTTCCCGATTGAGGTGAATGTCCGCGACCGGCTTTGCGCGCATGTGCACGCCCGTGGAGCCGATTGTGGAGCAGCCAGCATCGGAGGCTCCGCCACGAACGCCAGCACCGAGCGCAGTCATGGCCATGTCCACATAGCCGAGGCTGACGGGCGTTCCGGCCAGCAAGCCGGTTGCTGCTGCCGCCTCTGCACTCAGCGGATGCATGATCTGTGTGCCGTCGATGATTTCGGGCAGAAGCTTGCGGCGTTTTTGTAGGCCCAATGCTTCAATGACGACATCGTCATATTGGCGGTTGCGGAAATTGCCGAAGGTGAAGCTTGCTTCCGATGGGTCGGTGGCACGAATGCCGGTGAGGTTCAGATAGAGCCAATCCTTGCAGTGGAGCGCGACTTCTGTCTGGTCGAGCAGCTCTGGCGCGACACTATCCATATGCGCCATTTGCGAGCCTTGCTGGCACGTATTGAGCCCCGTGCCGGTCGCTTCGAAGCGTGCGCGGTTCATGGGACCAGCGGCAAGCCGCGTCACTGTTGTGGCGGCGCGCGCATCGAGCCAGATCCACGCATCGGTGACCGGCTGGTTGTCTTTGCCGACAAGCCATGTGCCGTCGCCCTGGCCGGTGACGGCGATCGCCGCCGCCCTCTCGCGCAGGTTTGGAACTTTTTCTGCAAGGCCCAGTAGCGCGCTGACGCAGTCTTTCCAGGTTTGTGAAAGAGACTGGGTTACGGCGCCGTGATCACCCGTCTCGTATTTGTTGCGCACGGCTGCAGATTCAATCTGACGACCCTTGAAATCAAACGCGACTGCTTTGAGGACGGACGTGCCAGCGTCGATCCCGATGATGAGATCACCTTTATGACGCATGGCAACTACACGTTTTTATCGACATCTGGATTCCTCCCGCGACTGAAATGCGTCGCCGCAACCCTGTTTTTAATGAAATCGGGCATTCGCGTATAGGGGAGATAACATAACGGCTCGGGAATGTCTGTAAAATTTTTATGTGCACGAATTATTTTTCACAAACTTGTTAGCGGAAGGGAAGCCGCTTCGACAGTAGAGGCGATTTTCGATCCTTTGGCAGCTTGAAATCGTCTGGTGATAATGATTTAAATCTTTGATTTATAACAAATTATCATGATCTTGACAGAGCAGATACTGAGCCGCGATCCGGTCGCCAGCAGCCGCGATGGTCTTTAAATATGTGGATTGAAACAGTCGTTTCCAATGCCATAACGGGCGGATTTCGCGCCGAAACACAGTCTATTGCCGCCTGTTCCAAAACATCTGATTGACAGATATCATCGTTTATAACATCATTATTGGAATTAATAACACGTCGCTATCATAAAGCAGGTGGCCATGCCTGTTTCCAGTAGGCACGGAGGAGCGGAGCCCTGGGACCATGTGGAGGATGTCATGATTTTGTCCATTGTCCAGGTTGCCGCGCGGGTGGACAGCTCCGTCGGGCCCGGCCTGACGGCAGGGCGATTTGCAAACAGGTGAGTGTTCACGGCGGTCGGATTCGGCCGCGATCCGTTCCGACAATTCGGCAGGTTTGAATAATGAGTGCACAGACTAATCAAGTTTCGCGAGCTTCGCCCAAGCAAAACCGCGCCATACTTTGGAGCGTGATTACGGCTGTAGTGGTTATAGGCGCGATTGGATTTGATACCAAGGTCGTTAAGATCGGTTCTGATTCCGATGTGCGTCAGCAGGCATTTTCGCCTGACGCTTATGGCGCTTCCGAGTTCCCGAAGGTCAAGTCGAGCATTATCGAACGTGCCGCTGATGCAGCTGAAGTCGGAACGGCGTTGGCAGCCGATAAGGCTGCGGCAGGCAAGAAATACGGTGTCGGCAGCGTCAATCCGGTCATACCTGTGAAGTTCACCGGCGTCGTTGAAGAGCGCAAGTCGAACTATAACGTGATCAAGGTCGATGGCTTGCCTGAAGGCATGGCGATACGGGTCCAGACCGGTCCTGCCGTCAATGGCACAGATTTGCGCGATGCGACCGGCACAATCGAATTTGGTCAGTTCAAGAACCAGATCGAATTTCAAAATGCAGGTTCTGCGCTCAACAACGAAATGAAGAAGCAGGTTCTGCAGGGTGTGGATACCGACAATCTCGTTGGCAAGACCGTTTCAGTCACCGGCGTATTCAAGCTCGTCAATCCCAAAAACTGGCTCGTGACGCCGGTGGAGTTCGCAGTGAAATGAGCGCCGGCGCAACAATCGAAAATCCCGGAATTGAAGGCAAGAACGGTGATGTCGTTCTGGCCGCGCAGAATGTCGCCAAATCCTATGGCCGCATTCACGCTCTCAAGGGTGTGAATTTCGAGATACGTCGCGGTCAGGTCACCACGCTTTTCGGCGAAAACGGCGCTGGCAAGTCGACTTTGATGAAGGTGCTGTCGGGGGTGATTCAACCGACATCCGGCACGATCATACTGGATGGCGAACCGGTGACGTTCAACTCGTCGACCGAGGCGCGTGATCGGGGCATCTCGATCATCCATCAGGAACTGAGCCTCGCGCCGAACATGAATGTGCGCGATAATATTTTCATGGGGCGCGAAATCCGTACGCCGACTGGCGTTAATTTTGCCGAGGAAGAACGCCTCACGCGTGAACTGATGCAGGAACTGGAAGAGGATATCGATCCGTTGACGCCGGTCGAGGAATTGCGACTCGGCCAGCAGCAGATCGTGGAAATTGCGCGCGCGCTTTCGGTCAATTCCCGCATTCTCATCATGGATGAACCGACCTCCGCATTGAGTGCGTCGGAGGTCGAGGTGCTGTTCAAGGTCATCCGCGATCTGACATCCCGTGGCGTCGCGATTGTCTACATCTCGCACCATCTCGAAGAAGCGCTACAGATCACCAATCACGCTGTTGTATTGCGTGATGGCGCGATGACGGCCTATGCGCCTCGCAACGAAATCGATCTGGAATGGATCGTTCGTAATATGGTGGGCGAGAATTTTGATCTTGGGTCTCCGCCAACCGGTTATGAATGGGGAGATGTTGCCCTTTCCGTTGAGAACCTGACGGTTCCAGATCCCGCAGGCGCGGATTTCGCGCTGGTTGACCGGCTGTCGCTCAATGTGCGGGCAGGCGAAATCGTTTGCATCTATGGGCTTATGGGCGCAGGCCGCACCGAGCTTCTGGAAACGGTCGCCGGTCGTCTGAAGGCCAGTAGTGGTCGTGTGCTTCTCAAAGGTAACGACGTCTCGGGCCTTACCATCGCACAACGCATTGAAAAGGGGCTGGTTCTGGTTCCAGAAGATCGCCAGCGTGATGGTCTGGTCCAGACGATGACGGTCGGAAAGAACCTGTCTCTGGCCAGCATTGCCGAGATCACCAAAGGCCTCTTCACGTCCCAAAAGAGCGAGAAGAACATCATCGATCAATCGATCAAGAATGTTCATATCAAGACGGATGGCGGCGACGCGGCGATTGGCTCGCTATCTGGGGGTAATCAGCAGAAGGTCGTGATCGGCAAGATGCTGGCGACCGAGCCGGAAGTAATCCTGCTGGATGAACCAAGCCGGGGCATCGACATTGGTGCGAAGGCTGAGGTGTTCAAGCTACTGGCTGAGAAGGCCAAGCAAGGGCTGGCGGTCATCTATACGACCTCCGAAGTTGGCGAATGCCTGAGTATCGCGCACCGCATCATCGTCATGCACCGGGGGCGGATCTCAGCCGAATTCGGTTCGGATGTCTCTAAGGAAAAGATCATGGCCGCCTCGGGTGAAGCCATGGTCGGTCACTGAGAAACTGCTGCATGCCTTCGGTTTTCGAGCGGGCATGCGCAAGTCGAAAAGTTCGAGCGCCTGATCTGATGTTACCAGATCGCTTGAATGCTTTAGTTATGGAGCACTGATAGAATGTCAGTCACGAGCACAAAAGACAAAGCGGCAACCCCAGGCGGGGCAAAGCGGAAAACCAATATCGTGCATCTGCTGCTCGAAGGTCGTGCATTTTTTGCCCTGATCGCAATCATCGCTGCCTTTTCGTTCCTGTCGCCCTATTATTTCACGGTCGACAATTTCCTCATCATGTCTTCGCATGTGGCCATTTTCGGGTTGCTGGCAATCGGCATGTTGCTGGTGATCCTGAATGGCGGCATCGATCTTTCTGTCGGTTCCACATTGGGGCTGGCGGGTGTCGTTGCGGGTTTCCTGATGCAGGGCGTGACGCTGCAGGAATTCGGGATCATCCTATATTTCCCGGTCTGGGCCGTGGTCATCATCACCTGTGCACTGGGTGCGTTTGTGGGCGCTGTCAATGGCGTGCTGATTGCCTATCTGCGGGTTCCAGCTTTCGTGGCCACACTCGGCGTGCTCTATTGCGCACGTGGTGTCGCCTTGTTGATGACAAATGGTCTGACCTACAACAATCTCGGTGGCCGCCCGGAACTGGGGAATACCGGTTTTGATTGGCTCGGATTCAACACGCTTTTCGGCGTTCCGATTGGCGTTCTGGTTCTAGCTGTGCTGGCGATCATCTGCGCCATCGTTCTCAATCGCACCGCGTTCGGTCGCTGGCTCTATGCTTCGGGCGGTAATGAGCGCGCTGCTGAGCTTTCGGGTGTTCCGGTCAAGAGGGTCAAGATCTCCGTTTATGTGATTTCGGGCATTTGTGCCGCAATTGCCGGTCTGGTCCTGTCGTCGCAGCTGACCTCTGCCGGTCCGACCGCCGGTACGACATATGAACTGACCGCAATCGCAGCGGTCGTCATCGGCGGCGCGGCGCTGACAGGCGGACGCGGCACCATTCAGGGTACGCTGCTCGGCGCCTTCGTCATAGGCTTCCTCTCCGATGGTCTGGTGATCATCGGCGTATCCTCCTATTGGCAAACCGTCTTCACCGGCGCGGTGATCGTGCTCGCGGTTCTGCTCAACAGCATTCAATACTCCCGACGATAGGAACAGGGCCAGGTCCGATTTCGGATGGGCCGTATTCCAAGGGCGTATCGAAAGGTTCCAAGACGGCGAACAACCTCAAAAGCCTCGCCCAATGGAAATGATACCCGCCGGGCAACCGGCACAACACAAACAAAAATGTTACGGGAGTGAAACATGTTTAAGAAGGGTATGCGCGTTCTGTTCGCTGCTGCAGCGGCACTGCCGCTTATCGCCAGCGCTGCCTGGGCTGAAGGTCTGATGACGATCATCGTCAACGACCCTTCGAACCCATATTGGTACACCGAAGGTGAAATCGCCAAGAAGACCGCTGAAGGCCTGGGCTATTCGGCTGTCGTTGGCGGTCACAAGGGCGACACCAACACTGAAAGCAATCTGATCGACACTGCGATCACCAACAAGTCGGTTGCGATCATTCTTGATCCGGCCAATGCCGACGGCTCGGTTGGTGCGGTCAAGCGCGCCGTCGCAGCAGGCATTCCGGTATTCCTCGTCAATGCCGAAATCAACCAGGAAGGTCTTGCCAAGGCACAGCTCGTCTCCAACAATGCGCAGGGCGCTGCAATCGGCGCAACCCAGTGGGTTGAAAGCGTTGGCGACAAGGGCAAATATGTCGAATTGTTCGGTGCGCCATCGGACAACAATGCGGCAACCCGCTCGAATGGTTACGAAACGGTCCTGTCGCAGTATCCGGATTTGGTGAAGGCCGGTAAGGACGTTGCCAACTGGAACCGGACCCAGGGCCACGACAAGATGCAGGCACTGTTGCAGGCCAATCCCGATATCGTCGGTGTCATCTCCGGTAACGACGAAATGGCTCTTGGTGCAATCGCTGCTCTTAAGAAGGCTGGCAAGCTGGAACAGGTCAAGGTCGGCGGTTTCGACGGTTCGCCGGATGCGGTCGCGGCGATCAAGGCCGGTGAGCTTCAGTACACCGTTCTGCAGCCTGTTGCCATTTTCTCGGAAGCTGCCGTCAAGCAGGCTGATAGCTTCATCAAGACCGGCAAGACCGGTGTTGATCAGGAAAAGCAGCTTTTCGATTGCTTCCTGATTACCAAGGATAATGTCGACAAGTACACGGCTCCGTTCGTTCTCGAGCAGTAAGAGCAAAGTTTGGAGCGCCGGTTTCTACCGGCGCTCCAAATATCGTTCCCCTTTTTGTCTGGCGTAGTCCGCCGGAACCTGTCAGTGACAACGAAATAATGGCTGGGAACGGATGGCAGGCATGACGGTGAGCAACAAGGCAAGCATAGACAATCTGATGACAGATCAGGTGCCGAACGACAGTCGGCATGCGCGTCAGCTGGTGCGCCGCCAGCAGATCGCCGAGACTGTGATGGCCGAAGGGTCGATGCGGATTGAAGATTTGACGGAACGTTTCGGCATCAGTCTGATGACGGCGCATCGTGATGTCGATGAACTTGTCAGCCGGGGACTTTTTCGCAAAACGCGCGGCGTTGTTTCCGCAGCACCCACCAGCCTGATCGAAGCGAGCGATCTTTACCGGGTGTCGCGGCAGTCGGAAGAAAAGAAGCTGATCGCCGAAGCCGCGATGCAATTTGTCGAACCGGGCCAAGCCATCTTTCTGGATGACTCGACCACAGTTCTGCAAATGGTGCCGCATCTTCAGGCCAAAACGCCTTTGACCGTTATCACCAATTCGCTGATCCTGATGAACGAAGTTCGCGATATGCAGGACATCACGCTGATCGGTCTGGGTGGGCAGCTTTATAACTGGTGCAATGCCTTTGTCGGCGGCATGACGATCCACGAAATCCGTCGCTTGCGTGCCGATGTGGCGTTCATCTCGATTGCCGCAATCACCGACGATCTGTTGTTTCATCAATCGACCGAAATGGTTGAAACCAAAAGAGCCATGCGCGAATGCGCGGCAAAAAGTGTGCTCCTGGCTGACCACACAAAATTCGAACGGCGCGCTTTGCACAATTTCGGCGCCTTGAGCGATTTCGATGTGGTCATCGTCGATGAAAACACGCCCGAGGCGCATATTGAACATATGCAGTCACAGGACATCAATGTCGTCATCGCCCGTTCGGGCGGTCAGAAAGAATAACAAAGTCACGGCGAATGCGCTTTGCTGAGCCTGCATTTACATACCAGGAATACGATCCATGCCCTGCCTGTTGGGAATCGATAGCGGACTGACCGTCACGAAAGCCGTATTGTTCGACATTGACGGCAGGACGCTGTCAGTCGCGCGCCGCCGTGTCGCCCAGTCGTTTCCGCATCCCCGTCACGTCGAGCGTGACATGGACGAATTCTGGAATGCCACGGCGGATGCGATTGCTGAAGCGATTTCCACGAGCGGCAGGCCTGCTTCCGATATTCTGGCCATCGCCACCACTGCCCATGGCGACGGTATCTATATGCTTGACAGTGACCACCGCCCGCTCGGTGCGGGCATTCTGTCGTTGGATAGTCGTGCAGTCGATATTGCGGAAAACTGGGTGAACGGTCAGGTCGCAGAACAGTCCATCGCCATTACCGGGCAATTGCCCCATGCTTCCGCACCTTCGGCCATTCTCGCCTGGGTGAAAGAAAATCAGCCTGAGCGCTTCAGTCGTATCGCACATGTCATCGCCTGCAAGGACTGGCTCCGGTTTTGCCTGACTGGGGAGGTCGGTACGGATCGCACCGAAGCGTCCACCTCATTCACGGACGTGAACACGCAGGATTATTCACGCGACGCACTTGCGTTGTTCGGACTGGAAGCTCTTTGGAACGCTTTGCCGCCCATGTCGCGTTCGGACGAGATCGTGGGTGGCGTTTCTGCGGCTTGCGCGGCGCGGACCGGTCTTGTCGCCGGAACGCCGGTTGTTGGTGGTCTGCACGATGTTACGGCATCGGCGCTCGGCGTCGGCGGGTTGAAGATGGGCACTGTGGCGGTGGTTGCGGGAACCTATTCGATCAACGAGACGCTATCCTTCGAACCGCGTGTGAATCCGAGCTGGTTTTGCCGCAACGGCATCGCGCCGGGAGAATGGAACAACATGTCGATCTCGCCGGCGTCAACGGCAAATTATGACTGGTTTCTGGACAAGCTCTGCCCATCCGAGCGGCGTCTAGCGGAGCAGACAGGTCGCTCGATTCACGATATGCTGCGCCCGGAAATAGATGCTGCGCTGGCAAAGCCCTCGACAGCATTGTTCCATCCTTATCTCTTTGGTTCGCCCTATGGCGCCATGGCAAGCGGCGCGTTCTTCGGTCTGCGCGGCTGGCAGGAACGCGGCGACATGCTGCGCGCCGTCTGGGAAGGGATTGCCTTCAATCACCGCATCCATGTCGATCACCTCAAGGAAGGGTTCGCCATCTCCGCTGCGCGGTTGACCGGTGGCGTATCGCGCAGCCCGGCTTTCGCGCAGATGTTCGCTAATGTGCTTGGAATGCCGGTGACGGTTACCGAGACGGATGAGGCGGCAGCCTGGGGCGCAGCGCTTTGCGCAGGCAAAGGCGCGGGCGTTTTCGCCGATGTTTATAGCGATCCGCGCGATCTCGATGCGATCGGCCGCACTTATACGCCAGATGCGGAGCGCAGCACGCAATATGAGAAGCGCTTCGCGCTGTTCAAAGAAATTGCCTCGGCGCTTGGCCCGTTATGGCCGAAAATCGAAGCCCTTACGGATTGACAGCAGGCGAATGCCTAATGCGCGATAGCGCAGACAACAGATGTAAAGACGGTGAAATGAACAGTTTCGTAGGCCCTGCCGAAATGAAGAACCGCATCGCCCAACTGGAAGCGGACAGTGTGGACGTCCTTATTCTTGGCGCGGGCATCAATGGTGCGGGGCTGTATCGGGATTTGTGCGAGCAAGGCGTGAATTGTCTTATCGTTGACAAAGGCGATTTCGGATCGGGCACCAGTGCCGCGCCGTCGCGGCTGATCCATGGTGGTTTGAAATATCTGGAAACCGGGGAATTCGGTCTGGTTGCGCAATCCACACTGGAACGAAATCTGCTTTTGAAAAACGCGCCACATAATGTTGAGCCGCTGCCGACGTTTATTCCTGTGTTCTCGTGGACCAAAGGTATCACTGCGGCCTTGCGCACATTGTTCGGTTCCACAACTGCGCCCCGCAGTCGTGGCGGCGTGTTGATCAAGATCGGCCTTGGCCTCTATGATTATTTTGGTGCGCGTGAGCGCGTCATGCCGCGCCACCGTTTTCTCTTGAAGAAGACCGCAACGAAGGAAATGCCTTACATAACACCTGCGATTGTGGCAGGTGGTATCTATCATGACGCCAAGGTCAGCCGACCTGAGCGGCTGGTCTATGAACTTGTCAGCGATGGACTTCAGGCCAATACAAATAGTGCGGCTGCAAATTTCACAGCCTTGGTCAAAGCCGGTGACGGTGCAATCAGCTTTGAAGGTCCAGACGGCGCTTCGTTCTCAGTCAGGCCGAAGCTCGTGATCAACGCTGCTGGCCCTTGGATCGACCGGGTGAATTCTGCGCTTGGTAAACCCACCAAGATGATCGGTGGCACCAAGGGATCACATATTCTGATCGACCATCCCGAACTGGTGAAAAGCCTTGATGGAAGAATGATTTATTTCGAGGCCGATGACGGTCGTATCTGCCTTGTTTACGACTATCACGGTCTTGCGATGGTCGGTTCGACCGATATTCCGTCCGATGATCCGGACGCTGTGCGCTGCGAGGATGATGAAACGGAGTATTTCATTGAGAGCCTGCGTTCGCTGCTGCCGAAACTGCAATTCAACCGCAATCAGATTGTCTACACCTATAGCGGCATCCGCCCGCTGCCTGCTTCCAATGCCTCAGAACCGGGGCTTATCAGCCGTGATCACTCGGCTCCGGTGATTGAGCCCGATGCGGTGCGCCCATTCGCAATCATTTCACTGGTGGGCGGTAAATGGACGACGTTTCGCGGTTTTGCCGAAGAGGTTACGGACACGGTTCTGCAACGGTTGCAGCGCACGCGCGTTCGCTCGACGCGTAATCTCGCAATCGGTGGCGGTAAGGGCTACCCGCGGGATGACAATGCGCGCAGCGCGTGGATCGCTGAACAGGCAAGTGCGACAGGCCTTGAAGCCACGCGCGTAGCGTTGTTGCTTCAACGCTACGGGACAACAGCGGCTTCCATCGTTCGCGATGAAGCCAAAGTCGGTGTTGCCTATTTGCCCGAAACCGATACGGTAAGCCGCGCCGAAATCGCATGGATCGCTCGCAATGAACTGGTGGTTCATTTGGCTGATGTTGTGTTGCGTCGTACGACGCTTGCCATTGATGGCGCGTTGACCACCAATAATCTGGTCGCGATTGCGGATATTCTGGCCCTGGAACTTGGCTGGACCGAGGCGCGCAAAGCTGAGGAAATTGAAGCGGTGACAGCAGAACTCGCCAAGCGGCACAACGTCGTTTTGGCGGCGCGGCCCGCAAAGCGGCGCTGAATTTTTAAGAATACGCAACTGGAAGGATATCGTGTACCCACTGCTTTCCGCGCTTTGGCTTAAAGCGGTATGGACAGAACTCCAAAGGGTGCGAGCGAAAACGCCCTCTTACCCTCCATGCTGACGCTCTGCTCTTCTGGCGTGATATTCACGAGCCAGAGTTCGCTCTCCACCGCGAAGGCAAGAACGTTGGCCGGACGAGAAGAACGATAGGCGCGCCATTCTTTTCCGGCCAGTGCGGATAAGGTTTTCACGCTGTTGAAAATCGGGCGCGTTTGGCCTTCAGGCATCGGTTCATTTATATGCGCAATCAGTCCAAAAGGGCCGGTCAGGGCCGACAGAGTCAGACAGTCGAGATTTGCATCTAGCACTCGTGCGGCATAGGCAAAGGCAAATACTTCCGCGAAGTTGCCGTTGTGGCGCGGATCACGATTGGCCATGGCGATGCGTTTGCCATCGGGGTTGTCCATCGTCCGGCTCCCATAGGGGTTTTGACGCATGGGAATGGTCGATGGGCCGATGCGGTAGGGTTTGTCGCCATAAATGGCGCGTACCGAACGCGTAATGAAGGGCAGCGCCTCCAGCGTCTGCATGACGCTTAGATCGTCCGCCGCATGGACAATTGGGTTGGTGCAATGGGTTACGAAATCGATCAATTCGCCCGGCACGCGCTTGCGGTTCAATTCCGTGAAATAGCTCAGCATACCGCCGCCAAGGGTAACACTCGGAAAAGCAGTGCGTGCGGCGCTATAGATTTCTTCCAGTGGAGGACAAGGCGGCCACGCACTGCCGGGCGGCGTGGACTGGCGATCTATTGAGGGTGAAACAATGATCGCGTCGGGCGCAAAGCCTGCCGCTTTCATTTGCGCGGCGATTTGGGCGGTTTCATCGAGAAGCGATCCTTTACAGGATAGTGCGATCTCCAGCGATGTGCGCCCATTATATCGAGCGGCAAGAGCAGCGAAATCTGCAAATGTCGTTGCGTCATGTCCCGCATGCGGATCGTAATGGAATAGCAAATCTTGCGGAGCGATTTCGCTTAACAGGCTGGACAAAGCAAGGCTCGCCCTGGCTTCTTCCGGCGTGATGATGATGCCGATATTTGGCATGATGCCGCGCGCGTTGTCAGGTGTAATGAGCACTGGTTCGGTGTTTGACGCGACGGCAGTGGATGCACTCGACCGTTTATCGCATATGGTCAATGCAACGCGCTGATGGGTCGACTTGTCGGCTTCAATCCGATAGGGCCAAGGCAGTGCAAGAGGGCGCACATAGGTTTTATACGAGGCGTCGGACCAGTTGCGTTGATCCTCCATCTCGAAGACATCGCCTTCCATACGGCATTCCGCCAACACACCCGGAATGGCTTCATGGGTGATGGCGCGCATATCCTTGAACGGTTGCCACGGCTCGATGAGATCGGGCAGATGGGTCTGCACATGCGTTCCATCGACATGTTCCACTGTAACCGGTGAACCGGAAAGTCCAACAATCGGATGCAGAATACAAAAGCCGCAGCGGTTGGTTTCAAAGCCGGTCGTCGTTGTGGTGACAGCGTCGAAAGTCAATCTGCCGCTAACATCCGCCGATATGGTCACAGCAATCGTTAACTCGCTATCGCTGGGACCGCTGACATGGGCCTGATAGGATACAGTAAAACCAGCCGTGTTTCTCTCTACGGTTAGGTCGCGGATAGAAGGGGCATATGTCCCCCAGTCGCGGTCGCGTATCAGATAAGACACTGCACGCAGCACTTCGATCCCATCATAGGTGATGGTGCGTAAATTGCCATCGCTCAGGTCAACTGCTAGACGCCCGGCTTGCAGGTGAAATGGCCGAGCCTCGGTTTCCTGTGTGCCAAAAAGCAGAAACGGATCGACGCTGCTCATCTCAGCATGGCCTTTACATCGACGCGGTTGCCGCTGGCCGCACTGTCATAAGCTGCATCCACCAGCGCGAAGGTTTTGAGGTTATCGGCACCCGATGTTGACGTTTCCTCGCCGGAAGCAAGCTTATCGACCCAGTGTTGCTGGATCGCATAGACGCTCTCCTGAATATTGTGCCAAGGACGCGATGCCCAGGACAGCAGTTTGGGTGAAACGTCCGAAACGGTTGTACCTCCAGCATTGATGACTTCCAGACGGTACCCCTGATACAGTCGGATTGAGCCTGCTGTGCCATCCAGTTCGATGAGGGTTTCCGGGAAGGGATCGACCTGAAGTCTGGTCGCATAGCTGACATCGACAACAGATGTGGTGCCACTTTCGTGGTCGAGCAGAATGGTCGCGACGTCCTCACCCTTGATTTTCGGATTGACGCGTTTGGTGCGCGCGACGAGGCTTGTTACATCGCCGAGAATAAAGCGCGCGATATCGAGGGTGTGGATGCCAAGGTCTTCGATGATAAAGCGCTCGCCTTCCGCAAGATAAGGTTGGCCCGAAAAGACGTCGAAGCCCGACCGGAAGGAAAACCGCCCCCAGAAGAGATCGCCTATCGCACCGCTATCGAGCGCTTTCCGAACGGCCTGGATCGGTGTCTGCCAGCGAAAATTCTCGTGAACCATCAATGGAATGCCGGCATCCCGGCACGCTTTCACCATGGCCTTGGCGTCCTCAAGGTTCTTGGCAAAAGGCTTTTGACAGATGGCTGGTACTTTATGGGCAGCGGCCATTTCAACCAGCATGCGATGGCTTCCAACCGTTGTGGCGATATCGACAAAATCGATATTTCCATCGGCAAACAGCGCCTCGGCATCGGTATAGCGGCGTTCGATCCCGAACTGATCGCCGACGATCTTCAACCGCTCGGGGTCGCGGTCGCAGATCGCCACGATTTTTGCACCGGAAACATCGTTCCAGCCATGCATCTGGTTGATTGCGAAGAAGCCGCAGCCGATGAGCGCGCCATTGAATTCTGCCATTATCCTGCCTTTGCCATTTGCATGAGCGTGACGCGCTGCTGAAGGCGCCGCTGTGCCTGGTCTACAACCACGGCGATGATGATGACGAGGCCCTTGATGACCATCTGCCAGAAGGACGATACCCCCATCATGACCAGACCATCAGAAAGAATCCCGATCACGAACGCACCGATAATCGTTCCACCGATGGTGCCGCGCCCGCCCGACATGGAGGTTCCGCCCAGAACGGCTGCCGCGATGGCATTGAGTTCGAAGGAGTTTCCGGTTGCCGGGTGCGAAGCCATCAGTTCGGAGGAAATGATAAGACCGGCAATGGCGGCGCAAAAGCCCGAAAACATGTAGACGAACATTTTTACGCGGTCGACGCGGATGCCGGACATGCGTGCTGCGCGCTCATTGCCGCCTACTGCAAAAATCTGTCGTCCCAGTGGCGTGTAGCGGGCGACATAGGCTGCACCCAATGCAACGACGATCAGAAGCCAGATGGAAACCGGCAAGCCGAGAATGCTGCCCGCGCCGAGAAAGCCGAAGCCGGTGGTGCCGAGATCTTCTCGTCCGACGAGGTTCGGGAAGGTCTGGCCGTCAGACGACAATAGAGCAAGGCCGCGCGCGACATATAGGGTTCCAAGTGTTGCGATGAATGGCGCCACGTTGAGCCTGGTAATCAGGAGCCCGTTGATGAAGCCGACCGCAACCCCCACAGCCAGCGTGATGAGCGATATCTCGATCACATTGAAATAGATTGTATAGCCGATGCCCAGATCGATGCCATAGATCAAAAGACCGCCGGCGACCATGCCGCACAGGCCGACAATCGAACCGACAGACAAGTCGATCCCGCCCGTGATGATAACAAAAGTCATGCCCATGGCGAGAAAGGCATTCAGCGCCACGTGTTTCGACATCAAAATGAGATTGGCTGTCGAAAGGAAGTTCGGTGCGGCGAAGGAGAAAAAGATGAAAACTGCAAAAAGTGCGATGAATGTCCGCAGCTTCATCAGCGTCAGCAAGGCCGATCCGCCTGAAAAGGTTGGGTCAGTGGCTGCCGTGGCGGTTTTGGCTGTCATGACGCGAGTTCCTTGGTTTGCAGATCGTGGTTATGACCATGGCCCCTGGCCGAGGCCGCGATGATATCGGCTTCCGTCGCGTGCTCGCGGTCGAAGATGGCAATCAGCTTGCCATTGCTGAGCACGGCGATGCGGTCGGATAAGGCCATGACTTCTTCCAGATCGGAGGTTGAAAACAGGATGGCCAGTCCTTCGCCAGCGAGGCGGCGCATGGTGCGGAAAACATCCGCCTTTGCGCCAACGTCGATGCCGCGCGATGGCTCGTCCATCAAAAGCACTTTCGGGCTGGTCATCAGCGCCTTGCCGATCACAACCTTTTGCTGATTGCCGCCCGACATCGAAGTCACTTCGAAATCCGGGTTCGGAGCTTTGATAGCGAGATCCTTGATAGCCTGCCGGACGGCTTCCTTCTCGCGCTTCGGCCCGATGTGGAACAGTTTCGCAAGCCGGTCGAGACTGGCCATTGTCAGGTTGCTGGCGATAGACAAAACCTGCACCAGACCCTCGCGCTGACGGTCTTCGGGAATGAGCGCAAGCCCACGCCTTATGCGGCGTGTCGTATCGCGCTCGGTCACTTCTTGTCCGTCTATGAAAATATGGCCGGTCGAATGACGGTGCTGTCCCATGACGCATTCGAAAAATTCGGAACGGCCGGCGCCCATAAGGCCGTATATCCCTAGAACTTCACCAGCGCGGACCGACAAGGACACATTATCGACGGCAAGCCCGCCTGTCGTACGTGGCAGGGTTATATTTTCGGCGCGGAACCGCTCTTCGCCTATCGTGTGGTTCACCGATTTGGCAAAATCTTTGGCATCGGAGCCGATCATCGATCGCACGATCCATTGCGTATCGATGTTTTTGACTTCTTCTTGGCCGGTGATTTTGCCATCGCGCAGCACGGTGATGTAATCGCCAATGCGCATTAGCTCTTCGAGACGATGCGAAATATAGACGATGGCGACGCCCTGGCTTTTCAGTTCGGCGATGACTTTGAATAGAATATCGACCTCGGCGGCTGAAAGCGCGGATGTCGGTTCGTCCATGATAACGATACGCGCATCGAGTGAAATGGCTTTAGCGATTTCCACCAATTGCTGCTGGCCGATGGGAAGATCGGAAACCAGCATATTGGCGTCAATGCCAGCATCCAGACGGTTAAGATATTCGTTGGCCTTTTGAACCTGCGCCTTGTGATCGATGCCGCGCACGCCGCGCATGATCTCACGGGTGGCAAAGATATTCTCGGCCACGGACATATTGGCAAACAGATTGAGTTCCTGAAAGATCATCGCGATACCGCGCTTTTGCGCGTCGGCAGGACTGTCGAAAGCGACCGGTTCGTCGTCGAGAATGATCTTGCCCATGGTCGGGCGCTCGACACCGGCAATGATCTTCATCAATGTGGATTTGCCAGCGCCATTTTCGCCCACCAGCACATTGACCGACCCGCGCCGCAATTCGAGATTGGCGCGTTTGACGGCGACGATACCGGAATAGACTTTCGATACGTCTTCAAGCTTGAGGACAATATCGTCTTTGGTTGGCTGTTCCGTTTCCATGGCTCACTTCTCCAGCGCTATGGATACGGGCGTGAAAAGAGGTAACTGGCCCTTGGAGGGCATGGCGAAGGCGCCACTGGCCTTTACTTTCATGCTGACCAGATTTTCGCGTGGCAGCTTCGACAGGATTTCATCGTTGACGCGGGTATTGAACGATTTGCCGAACTGCGCCCATTCAATCTGATTGCGGAATTCGTTGAAGTTCACAAAGCTCAAGCTGTCGCGAATGGCCGTTCCGCGAATGGTCGGTCCGATCTGGACACGCGCATCCGCCTTGCCGTCACCATTGCTGTCCACATCGACATAGGCGGCCCGTGATTTGGTCTCGGCTCCAACGACCGTGCCTTCCAGCTTGGTTGCAAAGGTCCATGGCGCGTTGCCCTGTTTTTCACGGTGGCCGAATTTGCTTCCCGCCGCGTCGGCATCGGTATTGGCCGCCGTCATGACTTCATCAAGCGTCACGGTTTTTTCCGCGAAGAACGGTTTGACCTTGGAGTCCCAGATGTCGGCAACCGAGCGGTCCGGGTTGAAATTGTCACCGCGGGCGGCTGCGGCTTCCTCAGCTGTTGGCGTCTTGATGATCTTGCAGCCCGAAAGCGCAACACCACAGGCCAGCACAACAATGGACGCTGACTTCAGCACTGACATGAAGATATCCTCGGTATAGGGAATATGCCGGGAGCGTTGGGCTCCCGGCTCTCAACGCGCCGGGCTCAATCCTTCAAAGCAAAGGTTTCAAGCTTTTCCGCATTTTCGCCATTGATCAGAACGCAATCCATCAACTGCTTTTCTTCAGCGGGCTTCTTGCCCGACTTGATGAACTCATCGGCCTGAACGACAGCAGTTTGCGCCTGCGCGTAAGCTGGCTGAAGGACGGTGGCCTTGATACCGCCAGCCTTGATGGAGTCGCGCACGTCGTTGGAGCCGTCGAAGCCGACGACGATCACATCCTTGCGGCCCGCCGCCTCAAGGGCTGCCCATGCGCCCATAGCCATCGTATCGTTGCCCGAAATCACGCCCTTGATGTCCGGATTGGCCTGCAGAATGCTCTGCATCTTGGTGAAGGCTTCCGGCTGGCTCCAATTGGCCGACTGCTGCGCGACCATCTTCATATCCGGATAGTCGTCGATAACGTCGTGATAGCCCTTGGAGCGTATGCCGGCATTGAGATCGGCTTCGCGGCCAAGCAATTCAACGTAATTGCCTTTTTCACCCATCAAATTGACAAATTCTTCGGCACCGAGCTGAGCGCCCTGATAATTGTTGGAAACGATCTGCGATACGGCAATGCCGGTCGCATTGATTTCCCGGTCGATCAGGAAGGATGGAATGCCTGCATCCTTTGCCTTCTGCACAGCGGCAATGGACGCTTCGGAACCGGCATTGTCCAGAATAATCGCCTTGGCGCCGCGACCGATCGCAGTGTCCACGAGCTGCGACTGCTTGTTGGCGTCGTCATCGTGAACGAGGATCAGCGTTTCATAGCCAAGTTCCTTGGCTTTCGCTTCTGCACCTACGGCCTCAGCCTTGAAAAACGGATTGTCATGCGATGGGGTGATTATTGCGATAAGATCTGCCGCCCAAGCTGGCATGACAGTACCCGCCGACAGCGCGCCGGCAACGATGGCCAGCGCGATACCGCGCGTCAGTTTCCTGCGTGTGAATTCCATAATTTCCTCCCAGTTTGTTCAGCCCTGTTCCCGGCAGGGCAGTGGAGGAGGGCGCTTGACCCTCCCGTTCATTATCAGGTGATGCGGCGAATGCTTTCGGCGATCTCCTGCGGTTCAAAGACGTTTTTCCAATCGTCGCGCATCAGCGCGGGGATGCCGAATTCGATTGCTTTGTTGCAGGCATCCGAGAACACGCCATCGATCTCCTTGAAGATTACCGCGCCCAGAACATTCATATGGCCCAGCAGGAAATCGCGAGCCGCTTCTTCCGGTACGCCGCGTCGCACGCATTCATCCATTGCCTGGCGCATGACGACGAGAAGCGAGGCGCAGACGGTTTCCGAAAGGCCGGGCTCCAGCATCGCCATCTGTTCGACCGTGACGCGATGCGAGCGCATGACGGGAGCCCAGATCACCTTTGCGATTTCTTCGCCCAGCGCGTAGTCCGTCTCTGGTCCCTGCATGAGTGCCGAAACGATATGCTGCTTGGCAAAAAGACCACCGAAATGATCCTTCTTTGCCTGCATGTCCGTCTCGTCGTTAAAGATGGGCGGATGGCAAGGGTGGGTGACGAAATAGGTCAGATCGGCGCGCTCGGGCAGATGGCCTGCGAAGGGGGCGGCTGCGTCAAGCGCGATCACCATTGTGCCGGGCTTCAGTTTGTCGATAATGCCTGCGGCTACTTTCCCGATGAGAGTGTCCGGCACGGCCAGAATGACAACTTCGGCATCTGCAAGGCCCTGATCGGCATCGACCGTATCGATGCCCAGATCGTTCTTCAGACGCGCCTTGCCTGCATCGCTGACTTCAATATGGCGGACGTCGAAGCGCGAGCCCTTCAAGTTCTTGGCCAGACGGTAACCCATCTTGCCGCCTGCGCCGAACAAAGCGATTGCTGTCATGGTTGAATTTTCCTCCGGTATCTTTGGTAGCTTAACTGGTATAACCAGTCAATGAGCATTCCAGATTTCAGGTGCGTAAACCGTCGCGTATTTGGCTGAAATAATTGTCAGCGCCGACCTGCCCGCCTTTCAGTGCGATTTGCAGGCCATTGGTTGCAGCGTCGTCGCCATGCGCGGTGCAAAGCGGCGAACCGGGTGTTTGCGGAAGCGGCAGCAGCGTGGTCAGTGCATCGATATGCAGCTCGCGCAGGGCGTGGCTGGACGTATCGCCACCCGCTATCACGGCGCGCGAGAGACGTTCGCGCTCAACCAGGCTGCGCAGGATCGATCCCAGAATGCGCGCCAGTCGATGGCGGCTCCCGGCGATACGGTCGATTTCGCGGCCGCGATCGGCAGAGGGACCAAGTGCTGTATTGAGAATGACGCTTCTGCCCACCTGCAAGGTTTTTTGCGCATATGCGATGGCGGTTTCCATCGCCTGCTCAGCATTTTCACCGAGGAGTTCGAGCGGATTGAGATTGATGCCGACAAAGCCGGCTGCGGTTGCGTTGCGAATCTGTCTTTCGGTTGTCGGCGAAACGCTGCCCGACACCACGGCGATACGATCCACTTTGCCCGGCAGCGGAAAATCTTTCCTCGCGCCGATCAGGCCCGCCTCTCGCCATACGGCAAGCAGTGCATATTCGATGCCGGAGGAACCGGCCACAATCCAGCCTTGTGGTGCACGTAAACGCCACAGTTGTTCACCTGCGCGCAACTGGCTTTCGGTGCTATCCACATCGAACAGCACCATGCCAGTCGCCTGCCGCGCGATCCTTTGAACATGCGCGTCGGCTTCGGGTGAGGTGAGCGCGACACTATCAATCAATTCGGTTTTCAATGTCGTTTGTTGGGCTAGATGCAGACGCAGATCTGCTTCATGCATCGGCGTCACAGGATGACGGCTCATCACCGGATGCCGGTCGATACGGTAGGTCTCGCCTTGATAGGCAGCAAAGAGATTGCCGAACGATGTGTAACGCTTGAGTTGCGGCGCACCGACGATCAGCGGAACATAAGCCTGTTGGAAGACCGATTTGCCGATCTCGATCGCCTTGCCGATATTGCCGACATGCGGCGCGGAATCGAAAGTGGAACAGACCTTGTAGTGGCAAATCGCGGCATTGAGGCTACGCAGCCAGGCGAAGGCGGGGGTCAGATGCGCATCCATCCAATCCGGCGTTTCGCTGCGACTGGTGCCCGCGAGACCAATGGCGCGGCAATGTCCAAAGCGCGATAGAAGCGCGTCATCCGGCTTGTTCATGAACAAGACAGTTTCGATACCATTCGAACTGAGCGCTTCCATCACATCCGTGGAACCGGTCAGATCATCCCCGTAATAGGAAAGCAGCGGCGCGTCGAGGCCAGTCATCCTTCGCCTCCATTGCCAAATTTCGCCAGAGAGGTAGCAAGTTCGGGGTGGTCCTTTGCGTAAACCTCAAGCGGGATGTCAGCAACAGCGGCTTCCCATGCCTGTTGCACGGCGCGAACGCCTGCTGCCGGTCCGCCAGGATGGCTGACAATGCCACCGCCGCACAAATAGAGGAGGTCCGTGGTGCGGCCTGTGCGGGCATAGGTTTCCGGTGCCTGTCCGCCCCATTGACCGGAGCCTGCAACCGGCAGCGGGCAATCGGTGAGATCGAAGAGCGGTGTACTGATCGCCTTGAACGACGAGACGAAGCTTTCGTCCGGCTCCCAATATTTCACGCGGATGCCATTGATCTGAAACTGATCGACGCCGAGCAGGCGCCAGAACTGCTGATAGACGCTGAAATCCATCCCGGCACCCGGATTGCGGGTCAAGATGTCCCAGCCGTTGCGATGCGCATGCAGGACAAGACCCGAGCGCTTGCGCAGGAAACTCATCCCGCCGAAGCCGATAGAGTTGATATTGACCACCGCGCAGTTGCCGCCCGCTTTGAGAACCAAGTCATGATTGCGCATCATCTCGTCGGGATCGGCATGTGAAATACCGAAGGCATACATGACCTTCTTGCCGGTTTTCTGTTCGTGATCGAGAATACGCGGCATGATTGCCGTAACGCGTTCTTTCAGCGGCGAATAAGCGGGACTCATCAGCTTCTCGTCGTCCTTGATGAAGTCCACGCCGGATGTAATTAACTCGCCCACCAATTCAGCCGTTTCATGGGGACGCAGACCGAGCGCGGGCTTGACGATGGTGCCAATGATCGGACGCTTTTCAACACCGGTGAGCTTGCGGCTTCCCTCAATACCAAATTGCGGGCCGGGATGGGCGTCACGGAATGCCTGTGGCAACTTCATACCGACGACGCGAATGCCGGTCATGCCCTTGATCGAATAGCCCCCGCCAATGGCGATGGTCATGAGAGCGGCGAGGTCGGTCCCGACCGCATCAAGCGGAAAAGCAATGTCAACATCGGCGCGCCTGATTGGGCCGTGACCTAATTCCAGCTCTGGCCACGCTGGAACGCGGGCTTCCTCGAGAGGGCGGATATCCAGCACTCTCGCGGCGACGCGAGCCTTCAATTCATCCGTTTCACGGGGAACGGCAACAAAAGTGCCGGTGGATTGATCGCTGGCGATCTTGGCCGCCATCTTCTCAATGTTGCCGGTGCTTTCTATGCGGTAGGTCAAACGGATGTTCATCGGAATTGCTGTCACTCGCTGTTTTACTCGCGCCAGCGAAAGCGCATGGCGTTTGAATGCAAACTGGTATAATGAGTATTCCAATATCTGCAAGAGGAAAATTGTTAGCCTATCCATGAAGGCGCAGGTAACGACTTTCATCTGCGCATTCGAAGATGCATAAGGGAACAAAGCTCATGATTAGTGAGATGCCATGACCCAGCCCATCGAACCCATTGTTCGCCGTAAATTGTCAGACGAAGTTTTTGACCGGCTCGAAACCATGATTACGTCCGGCGAATTGCTGCCGGGCGATGAGATGCCATCCGAACGCGTCCTGATGGAACGGTTTGGCGTGGGCCGTCCGGCGATCCGCGAAGCGATGCAGTCGCTTGCGAAAATGGGGCTGGTCAGCATCTCGCATGGCGAACGCGCAAAGGTTCTCAAGCTCACTGCAAGGTCGATATTTCAACAGGTGGACCCGACTGCGAAAATCATGCTCGCGCAGTCTATGGATACGCTTGAGCATCTCAAGAGCGCGCGTATCTTTTTTGAGCGCGGCATTGCCCGCGAGGCGGCGCAGAAGGTTACTGCGCGCGATATTTCCGAATTGCGCGACATCATCGAACGGCAACGGCAGTCATTGGGTGACGCGGATGCGTTCATCGCCGCGGACATGGAGTTTCATATTCGCATTGCAAAAATTCTGGATAATCCGATCTTCGTAGCGGTAAGCGAAGCCATGTTGGCTTGGTTGAAGGAATACCACACGCATATGCTGATCTGGACCGGCAAGGAAAAATACACGCTTGCCGAGCACACTGAAATTCTCGACCGTTTGGCCGAAAATGACGCTGAAGGCGCAGAGGCTGCAATGCTGGCGCATTTGAAGCGTTCACGCGACTTATATGTGAAATGATCGGTTGTTTTGAAAAATAGTCGTAAGTTCAGGTTGAGCGCCAGTTTTACGGTTTGATCACAAAAGCGTGACGCACTTCTCTTTCTGTTCGAACCCTAACGCAACAGGCGATCTCCAAAATAGAGCGTCGAGTCCGCAGCCGGTTCGCAAAAGGATGCAGAACTGGCGCTGGCCAGGTAAGAGAGACCAACATAGATCACAGTAAGAAGTCAGTCGTTTACTCGACCCGACGTCAATTGCTCGCAGCGACGAACAGGAGGCGGTGGTCTCGTTTGCACTTCAGCGATAGCGGAAGAGTTTATCATCTGGAACGGGCCTGCCCGTTAGGGCGGCTGGGATGTTTTGTGACGCGATCATTGCAAAGGTTATCCCGTTACCACCGAAACCCATGGCCGCGAATATGCGTTCATATCCGGGTACACGGTCAATAATCGGCAAGCCGTCTTTGGTGATTCCAAAAGGCGACGACCAGATATAGTCCGGCTTATCAATCTGGATTCCGGTGAGTTTTTGCAGCTTCTGCGCGATGATGATCGCTTTGTCTGTCAGTTTCTTCGGATCGCGATTGCTGTCTTGCGCTTGCTCATCCTCGCCGCCAGCGATGATACGTCCAAAATCGTCGGTCCTGAGATATAGATAGGGATCAGACGCTTCCCAGACGAGCACGTCTCGCATCCAATTGGGGACATGAGACAGGGGTTTCGCGGCTATCGCCCAGGTTGACGTGATGCTGTGCCATTTCGTTTCCATTTGGGGAAGATACTCGTAACCGGTGCAAAACACCGCATGTTCCGCGACCAGAACTTCGCCTTTTCTGGTCGCCAAGGCAACGCCTGACGGCAGTTCGGCCATATCGGTAATCTCGACGGGTGAAACAATATGGGCATTGCGCGCCAACGCCTTGCGCAGGAGGCCTGCGGTGAGTTGCGCCGGATTGGCAGATGCGGAAATGTCTGACAAAATCGCGGCAGGCCGATCCAGTCCAAAGCGCTCGGCGAGAGCCGCGTGATCGAGATAATCGGAGTTGATGCCAATCCTGTTGCGGGCAGCCGCCTCTTTGGCCAGCGCTTGGGCTCCCATCTCGTTACCCGCCAGATAAAGAGCAGACTTCGGATGCATCTGACATTCAAGTTCGAGGCGGTTCGCCAAATCGATCAAGTCCCGAACGGCCTGCGCTGACCGCCGCCAAGCCGCATTGGCGAGCTCATCGCCGATTTTCTTGCGGAGAGACGTTAAAGCTATGTCGATTTCGTGCTGGATCATTGCCGTAGATGCGGAGGTCGATCCTCTTACAGGCGGTCTGCGGTCCACGATCAACACGCTTTTTCCACCACGCGTCAGTGCTTCCGCCATCAAGGCTCCAGAGATGCCTGCGCCGACCACAATAATGTCGAAAGATTTATTGGGAAGGTGCCGGTTCGCCTGCACTGTGGAATTCGGCGTTTTGATCCAGAAGGGAATACCGGTTCGAAGGTCGTCTTTACGGGTCGCTGCATCATGATTTGCCATGAAAATCTTCTTCAAAGATACGTGAAAACGGGAATTATGAGCGGTTTTGGCGGTCGTTATTCTGATCGCGGACGGGGAAAACTGGAACATCTGCCATGATAGATGGTTTTGAGAGCAAAAAGTTCCCTGAAATCATTGAGGTGCCCCTATGACGAAGTCCAATAAATGGTCGGCCGAAGTGACCGAGCATAGCGATGCGCTGACACTTGAGCCGCATATTTTCGAGAATGAAGATCCGAAGAAGATAGCGCTTTCTCTAAAACGTTCGGCTGATCAAAGCCAAAAACGCAAAACCACACCATTCCAATCGGCAATGTCGATGTTGACGTTTTATATCAATCGCGCTGGTAAAAACTTGCCCAAGGAGCGCAAAAGAGTATTGGAACTGGCGAAAAGCGAATTGCGTAGCGCTTATGGAAAGCCCGAGAAACATTAGGCACGAAGCGGAACAATCACCCGTGCGACAGGTTCGACCTTTCTGGAAAAGAGGAAGGAATATCAGATGAACACGCTGCAACCCAATACCACGCACGCATTTCTGTGCAGTGATCATGTCCTGGAATTGCAATCCGGCGATCCCACAGAAATACCGCCGCCCGAGCCTGAGAAAGTTCCCCAACAGCCGCATGAAACCGTTCCCCACCCTGATGGCGAACCAATCGGTCCAGATGAACCGGAGCAGATACCGCCGCTCCCGGAACGCGGATTACCTTCGCCGAAACCGGATAGTCCAGGCCAGCCTATGATGACTAATGGTTACCCGGATAGGAGTGGTTCTTCAATAAATGGGCAAGATGGACACAATTTGCAGCGACCATTTTCGTCGTTGAAACAACGGTTTGAGGAATTGTATCGAGATCGACGAAGTTTGTCGATTGCATTGCTTCACCCACCCAATAGGTGACGGCATTCGCCGGCAAGGTAAAACCAACATCGTTCAGTGCCTGATAGAGCTCTGCGGATACGTGATGGGCTCCATCCTCGTTACCAACCACAACCACAGCTGCAACGCAGTCATAGGGCGGCATCCGGTTCTTGTCATCTGTTTCGGAGAGAAAGGCATCCATGCGTTCCAAAACCCGCTTGCAGATGCTGGAGGGCTGTCCGAGCCATATCGGCGTGCCAAGAATAAAAATATCCGCTCCCAAAATCTTTTGCCGTACAATTGGCCACTCATCATCATCGCTTTCGCGCGAAGTTACCCCCGGTTCAATATTAAACGCACTCAATCGCAGATGCTCGGTTTCGACGCCATAGGGAATAAGATGGGAATCCAGATAACGTAGGAGTTCGTCTGTTGAGGACGGCGTACGTTCCGCCTTTCCTTTCAAAGTCGCGTTCAGTGCCACAGCCTTTAGGGGCACGGGGATTGGAGATGTCGTTGTCATACCGTATCTCCTTTTTTCTTGGGCGTTTTGGATGTCGGCTCGCTTAAAGCATCGGAGAGGCTTCTCCGGTCCGGGTCCGACAGGCTGTGTCCAGCTGCGTCACGTTGCTTGTCGGGATTATCTTCTGCCGGTTCATAACCACGGGGTCGGGTTTCGGGTGGCCCTTCCCATTTGGGCTTCTGATCGGTCGTTCCAGGTTTTGGTGCATGGTTTCCCATTGTTTTAGCCTCCATTGAATAGGGAAACCTAACTTCTCAAAACCGTATATGTTTCGAACCAAACCGTTTTCTGTCGAAAGGCTTCCGAGGGCGCAACTTATTTCGGGCGCTGTTGTTTTGCTCTTAAGGTTGCATTTCGAAGCAATTCCTCAACATTCACATTGACGGGCTCATTTCCGTTCTCGTCTTCAATTGCTGACCGGATGGCTTCGACTTCGCTTTCGGTCAGGTGTTCAATGCCGATAAGCTGCGAACGTGCGCCTTTCACACAACGAATGACTTCGTCCAGTTTCGCTTCCACTGCCGTGGAATCGCGATTTTGGGAATTCTGGATTAGAAAGACCATCAGGAAAGTGATGATCGTCGTGGCTGTGTTGATGACAAGTTGCCAGGTGTCGGAAAAGCCGAATATTGGACCCGAACAGGCCCATAAGACGATAAATCCCAAAGCACAGGCGAAGGCATAAGATGTCCCCGCCAGTTCAGCGATAGTCTGGGAGAGACGAGTGAAGAACTTTTCCATGACAATTCCTCCTCCATTGTAGTGAAAACTGACACAGCGCTCCACTGAAACTTATTTGACTGTAATCGGTTCCCTCAGGGCGAGTTTCGCAAAGTAAAGTTGGTTTCTGACGTGGCGACAGCAACTATCCGGGAAACGCCGGAACATTTGGTTTGCGAGAACGTTGGACCAGCGAGGCAAATGGCGATGGTTACACCAGATAAGACCAATGACAGCACCCGTTGTGGAGCGCCGACGAACGGTAACTCGCATACTAAGGTCATCCATGAACGGAACCGTGGATTGCAGGAAGGTCGCATCTATTTGATTTGGTGGATGATCCTTCTGGCAATCATCTGCATTGGCTACGCCACAACGATTTGGATCTAGCGAGATGAACGGTCTGACAGACCATTATACGGCTTATCGAAAGGATCAATCACCACGGGTTCTACGGTATTTCCCGCGAATAATGCTGCTGGTTCTTGCGGTATTGTTAGTGTTGTTGCTGGCTTGGGCCTTGCTGGGTGGCGGAGAATTTTCCAATGGCCGGTCGGAAATACAGAACTTGCCCGAGGTCGGCTCTACGGAAGAGGGGGGGCGAGCTGCCCAGGTCTCACTAAAAGCCAAGTGAACGAGGAAACCATCATGATTGAGCAAGAGCAAAAACCGGTGCCTTTGACCGAAGATGAGGACATCAAATTTTTGGCCGAGAACTCGGATCTTTCGCCGCTACAGGCGCGAGAGTTGATTGAACGTTTGGGCCACCGTGACCGGCAGAAGCTTCTCGCTGAGGCCAAAAAATTCAAGGCCGAAAGTTAAACTGGCGGGCAATTGCCCGGAACAAGTTGGCGGTGTCGCGAGTTGATCCGGTCAGGCAAGGCACAAGAATGAGGAAGCTATGGCTCTCCGCGCAAACTGGAAAGGCCAATTGAAACTCGATCAGCTTCTAATGCCGGTCGGTCTTTATACGGCAGTATCGACCTCCGAGCGGGTTTCGTTTCACCTTGTCAATCGCAAGACAGGCAATCGTCTCAATCGTGAATATGTCGATAGCGATACGGGCAAGTCCGTTCCACGAGAAGAGCAGGTTAAGGGATATGAGGTTTCGTCCGGCCGTTATGTCAGTTTCGACGATGATGAAATTCAATCAGCGATCCCGGAAAGCAACAAAACGCTGAACATCACTCATTTTGTCAAATGCGGTGAGATTGACGATGTTTACCTCGACCGGCCCTATTATTTAGCACCCGTCGATGATGACGAGGTTTTCTCGCTTTTCCGCGATGGATTGAAAGCTGAAAACGTCGCGGCAGTCGCAGAGGCGGTGCTTTTCCGCCGCGCGCGCAAAATCCTTATTCATGCCGATGGCGACGGAATGATCGCAACGACGCTCAGTTTTGATTACGAAGTCCGTTCGGCGGATGAAGCGTTTGCAAATCTGGAAGCATTCAAGTTTGATCGGGAAATGCTCGATCTCGCCAAGCATATTATCGATACCAAAATGGGCCGCTTCGATCCGTCGAGCTTCGATGATCGTTACGACGCAGCGCTTGCCGAGCTGATAAAAGCGAAGATCGAAGGCAAGCCGCTCAAAAAGCCTGCCGCTCCGAAAACTGCTGACGTGATCGATCTGAAGGAAGCCTTGCGTAAGAGCGCAGCCATGAGCGCGCCGAAGAAAAAACCGGCGAAAACCGCGACAAGCAAAGCGAAGCCCAGAAAGGCTGGTTAATGGGACAGCCGCTCGAAACCTATCAGAAGAAACGCGACTTCAGCCTGACCAAAGAGCCGCGCGGCAAAGCCGGGCGAAGCACAGGCGACCTGTTCGTGGTGCAGAAACACGATGCGCGCCGTTTGCACTATGATTTCAGGCTTGAGATGGATGGCGTTTTGAAAAGCTGGGCCGTCACGCGGGGACCAAGTCTGGTGCCCGGCGAGAAGCGTCTTGCTGTTCATGTCGAAGACCATCCCCTTGAATATGCCGGCTTTGAAGGCACGATCCCGAAAGGGGAATATGGCGGTGGCACCGTTATTGTATGGGATAGTGGGAAATGGAAGCCAATCGGCGACCCACACAAACAATATAAAAAGGGGCATATGGAATTCGAACTGGAAGGCGAGAAGCTCAAGGGGCGCTGGCATCTTGTTCGCATGCATGGAAAGCCGGGCGAGAAGCGCGAGAACTGGCTGCTCATAAAGGGGGAGGATGAGTTTGCGCGGGAGGCGAGCGATCCCAATATTCTGGAGGAAGAACCGCAATCGGTAAAGACCGGGCGAGTCATTGCCGATGTAGAAGATGAAGCGCCGGGCTGGTCATCCAAAACCGGGCGGATCAAAAAGCGCGACGTCGAGCAAGCCAAAGCGAAGCCTTTGCCGAAACGTGCAAAGATAGCCGCGATGCCGCAGTTTATCGAACCACAACTGGCGACGTTGGTGTCCGCTGCTCCAGAAGGAAGCCGGTGGATTCACGAAATCAAGTTCGATGGCTATCGCATCCAGACGCATGTGTCTGATGGTGACGTGGTGCTTTATTCGCGCAGTGGGCTGGATTGGACCGAAAAATTCGGCCAAGCGATCACAGAAGATATTCTGGCTATGGGTGTAGACAATGCCATTCTGGATGGTGAGATTGTCGTCGAAAGCGAGGCGGGCCTATCGGATTTTTCGGCTTTGCAAGGCGACTTGAGCGAGGGGCGTTCGGATCGGTTCGCCTATTATCTCTTTGATCTTCTTTATCTCAATGGCCGCGATTTGCGTCAGGTGCCGTTGGTCGAACGCAAGGCTCTGCTGGCAGAGCTCATCGCCCCTTCTATGACCACACTGCGCTATAGCGAAGCCTTTGATGCAGATGGCGAGGCCGTGTTGAAAAACGCGTGCGGTTTGGGACTGGAAGGCATCGTCTCGAAACTGAGCGACGGCTCCTATACTTCCGGTCGCAGCAAAGATTGGCGCAAATCGAAATGCATTGGACGACAGGAGTTTGTTATCGCTGGATTTGTGCCCTCCAGTGCAACGCGGCATACAATCGGCTCGCTTCTATTGGGTGTTCAGGAAAGGAAAGGTCTCGTTCCGGTGGGACGCGTCGGAACTGGGTTTTCAGTGAAACTCGCCAAGGATCTTTACAAAAAGCTCAACGCAATGCGTCAGGAAAAAAGTCCTTTTGCCACACAGCTGACGGCGGGAGAAAGGCGCGGTGCCATATTCGTCAAACCGCAACTCGTCGCAGAGATCGAGTTTCGCGCGTGGACCGCAGACAGAAGATTGCGCCACGCGTCTTTCCGAGGCTTGCGTGACGACAAGGCCGCGACGGAGGTCATCTTGGAGAAAAGCGCCATGCCAGCTCGGCCCGAAAAGGCAGCTCACAAAGAAGCCGATGTCAATCTTACCCATCCCGATCGCGTGTATTGGCCGGAAGAAGGCATCACGAAACAGGGTTTGGCTGATTATTACGCCGAAGTCTGGCCCCGTATCGAGCCGTTTATCGTCAATCGGCCATTGGCGTTGTTGCGCTGTCCCACGGGCATCGATGGCCAGCACTTCTTCCAGAAACACGCGTGGAAGGGGCTAAACGAGCATATTGTCGAGGTTGATGATCCGTCTGAGAAGGAGGAGGATCCGTACATCGCGATCAAGGACTTCGACGGTTTGATCGGTCTGGTACAGTCCGCCACACTGGAAATCCATCCATGGGGATCAGGCCTGAAAAATTGGGAACTGCCAGATATATTGACGATGGATCTCGACCCTGGAGAGGGTGTGGCTTGGGAACGCGTCGTCGAAGGCGCTTTTGAAACCAAGGAGCGGCTTGAGAAACATGGTCTCACCACATTTGTAAAAACATCCGGCGGTAAGGGGTTGCATGTCGTGGCGCCGTTAAAACCGAAAGCCGAATGGGAAACGCTTAAAGCGTTCACCAAGGCGATTGCCGACGAGATGGCGGCGGATAGTCCTGATCGCTACGTATCGACTATTTCCAAAGCCAAACGCAAAGGCAAAATCCTCATTGATTATTTGCGCAACCAACGCGGCATGACAGCGGTTGCGCCTTACTCACCACGCGCTCGTCAGGGCGCAGCGGTTTCCATGCCGCTTGCGTGGGATGAAGTAAGTCCGGCAATCGGTCCGACACATTTTACCATATTGAATACGCCGACCCGGCTTGCGGCCTTAAAGAACGACCCTTGGGAGGATTTCCGCAAAGCGGCGAAACCCTTGCCGAAGCGGTAAGAGAAAGCGACAAAATAAGCAGTTAGCTCTGCTTTTTCTCGTTGGCGAGACTTTTGCGCAAAGCATCCATGATGTTGATGACATTGCTAGTGGTCGGCGGGGGCGTGGTGCTAGATTTGGCCTTTGCCGGTGCTTTTGTTTTCTTCTTCTTGGCGGCGATCATCGATTTCAGATTCTTCTGAACCGGGTCCTTCAATAAATCCGGATTCCAGTCTTCCGTCTTGTCCTTGATCAGTTTACGAACCATGGAGAACAGCTTCTTATCGGGCTTTTCGGCTTTGATATCTGCGAAATATTCCTCAGCCTTTCGTACCTCGTCGCCGAAATGCAAAGTCCATAAAACAATACCTCGTCCGCGAGGCTCGAGAAGAACGGCCCTTTCGCGCCGGTACATGACCAGCCGCGCCAGACCGCAAACGCCCCTCTTGTCCATCGCCTCCCGAATAACTGCGAAGGCTTCCTGCCCGACCTTGTCCGAGGGCGACAGATAATGGGGCTTGTCGTACCAGATCCAGCCGATGCTATCGCGCTCCACGAATTTATCGATATCGATGGTGCGCGTGCTTTCGAGCGCTACCGCTTCAAGCTCATCGTCTTCAAGGAGGATATAGTCTCCTTCTGCCTTCTCGAAACCCTTGATCTCATCCTGATCGCGCACCGGCTTGTGGGTCACTGAATCGACGTAGCGGCTGACGACCCGATTGCCCGTTTTGGCGTTGAGGGTGTGAAAGCGCACTTTCTCGCTGTCGCTTGTCGCTGGCATCAATTCGACGGCACAGGTGACGAGCGATAATTTGAGATAGCCTTTCCAGAATGCGTGCGGCACTGTTCGACCCTCTTCTGAATTGTGAATAACCAGCTGAAGGCTAGAAGGTTCCGGTTTCAAGGGGATCGCGCCGGAACCTGTTACGCATTTCGGTGGTTACTGAGCGAAGGAATCCCGCCACGATATCCCGAGGAAACACTATTGCTCGAAAAATCACCGATCCAGCATCGCCTGATCCATGTCAATGATGCCGAGCCGGGCTTAAAGCGCATCCGTTGCGGCACGGGCTTTCGATATGTCGACTGTCACCGGCGGGCCGTGAGCGCTACGGAAAAGGCGCGGATAGCGGCCCTGGCCATTCCTCCCGCATGGAGCAATGTCTGGATATGTCGCGATCAGCATGGCCACATACAGGCTACAGGCCGCGATGCGCGCGGCAGGAAGCAGTATATCTATCATCCTGACTGGATGGCGCAACGCGGGCAAAGCAAATTTTCAAGCTTGCGGACTTTCGGCCAGAAGCTGAGCGGTCTCCGGCAAAAGATCGACGCGGACATGCGGCGACGCTCTCTCGGTCGGGAAAAGGTGGTCGCAACCGTCATCTGGATGATGGACAGACTGTTGCTGCGCGTTGGCAACCCCAACTATGCGCGTGAAAACAACAGTTTTGGTATCACCACCTTGCGCAATCGCCATGTCAAGAATGATGGAGCTGGTCTGCGTCTGGTCTTCACCGGCAAGTCGGGTAAAAGTTGGAACCTCAAACTTTCTGACAGACGGATTGCACGGATCGTGCGGTCGATCCAGGAATTGCCTGGCCAGCAACTGTTCCAGTATATCGATGACGAGGGAGGCCGACGCGCCGTTTGTTCGCAGGACATCAACGACTATCTGCAAGATGCCATGGGAGATGAATTCACATCAAAGCATTTCAGAACCTGGGCCGCGACTGCTGCGGCGGTTGTAGCACTCCGCTCGAAGGAATTACCTGAAAGCGAAGCGGCCAGAAAGCGCACGCTTAATCACGTGATCGACGGCATCGCGCAGTCGCTTGGTAATACCCGTGCGGTATGTCGCAGCGCCTATATTCACCCCGGTGTTATCGAGCATTGGGAAGCTGGGACGTTGACTGGTGAAGTTGAGGCTGCTGCGGCGAACCGGCTTGTGGCACCTCGGTTGAGCAAGGCCGAACGTCTTACGCTGAAGTGGCTGATGGCGAATGCCTGAATAACGGAACTATTTCTTCCGCATCTGGTTAGTCATGAACTAACAAGGAAGGACGTGATTTTGAAAACGGCCAAGTTTTTGCTCGGACTTTCAGGGGTAGCGCTGGGATTTGCTCTGGCAAGGGCAGCATCGCCGCAAGTGCCGAAAGGCGTTGTGCCGGTGAAACCGTTCGATCTGTCGCGCTATCTTGGCAAGTGGTTTGAGCTTGGCCGTATTGAAAACCGCTTCGAACGCGGTCTCACGCGCACAACGGCGGAATATTCACTGAGTGCCGATGGAACTGTTCGCGTGGTCAATAGTGGGTTTGATCCATGGAAAGGCCGTTCCACAAGTGCGAAGGGCACTGCAAAATTTGTAGGCGCGTCCGACGAGGGCGCGCTGAAAGTGTCGTTTTTCGGTCCGTTCTATGGCGGCTATAACATTGTCGATCTTGATGAGAATTACGAATGGGCGATCATCGTCGGGTCAAGCCGCAACTATTTCTGGGTGCTTTCCCGATCCACGGTTCTGACGGATGAGCTGAAGGCCCGTGCGGTAGCAGTGGCTATACTTCTCGGGATCAATCCCGATGCAATCCACTGGATACCCCAGGAAAAGCCGCTTTAGAGGGCGCTTAATCCATAGGATGATTTGCCATCTCCCGGCATGAAGCGGCGCAGCGCTCGCAAGCCGCTACACATTCTCCCATCCCGTTCAGCGCGCGACAGCTTTCAGCACAGTCCTCGCATAGTCGCGCACAGAGGTTACATAGCTCGTTGTGAAGGGGGTTCTTCATCATCATTACCTGTGCAGCCGTGCGACAGAGTTCAGCGCAAGCAAGCATAGTTCTAAAATGCTTCGGCTCAACATGCGCGCCGCCACGTTCCAGACAATGGTTGGACGCCATCTCCGTACAGGTGCGATAGCAGTCGAGACAGGCTGTGATGCATTCGGTCTGCTTTGTATCGTGCATCTTCCGGTTCCTCCTTTGACATGTTCGAACCCCAAACAACGAAACGGCACTATTGTTTCAAATGGAACAGAAGCGTATTTTTGCGGTTGTTAAGCGGGATGCTCCAGGAGGAGAACCGATGATGGCCAGTGGAAAATGGAAAAAGCGCATCCGTCGGGCCAAGGCAGGTCACGAGTTGGAGCAGGCGGCAGCACTTCCCTATCGTTTTGAAAATGGCCGCCTGAAGATCATGCTAGTCACCTCGCGCAACACACACCGATTTACCCTGCCGAAAGGCTGGCCGATGAAAAAGCGCAGTCTGGCCGACGCCGCCCGTATCGAAGCCCTTGAAGAAGCGGGTATCGAAGGGAAAGTCGCTCGTTCAATGATAGGTCACTATCTGTACTGGAAGCGGCTGAAAAGAGTTTTCATTCCGGTGAAGGTGCGGGTCTATCCCTTGCATGTTCAATACGAAAAAGCACAGTGGTCGGAACAAAAGCAGCGTCAGCGCAAATGGCTTTCGCCTGAAGAAGCGGGTCTGTTGGTAGACGAGCCGCAGTTGATAAGCCTCATTGCCTCCCTCGATGCGGATCATCGTGCCTAGTTTTTGGGGAACATACACCGCTTCTGTCGGTTAGATGCCGGTCTGAGTATAGAAAAACTGGCTCAAAGGAGAATGAGATGGACGATCATCATATCCCCAAGCACCTCCCACAAGAGCACAAGACATCAACAATGCCTGATAAGAATTCCGAGAAGTCGAAAGACCGCAAAGCTGCTGACCGGTCGAAGGACCGCGATGACAAGGAGCACTGGCTCTACGCGGAGCGAGTATCAGACAAATGAGAACGGTCCTCTGGTTGGCTATTGGTGTTGTGTTGCTTCTGGCGGTGGGTTCTCTCTTTTACCCCTCCACCGACGAAGACGCTGGCACACAGCCTTCGCCCCATTCTTTGCAGACCAATCCTCCCGATTAAAGCGCATCCCGAAAAGTGTGAAACGGTTTTCGGAAAAGATGCGCGATAAAAACGCGCTCTAAAGCGCCCGCTTGAAGCGGGCGCTTTCTTTTAGAGGATTGGCTTTCCGCCAGTTACAGCGATGGTCGCACCTGAGGTGTAGCTTGAGAGCGGGTCCGCCAGCATGACATAGGCGGAGGCAAGCTCTGCGGGCTGAGCGGGCCTTTTCATCGGCGTCTGCTTACCAAACGATGCGACGGCTTCTTCTGGCAATGTGGAAGGGATCAGAGGCGTCCATACTGGCCCCGGCGCAACCGCATTGGCGCGAATTCCTTTTTCAGCCAGTAATTGCGCAAGCCCAGCAGTGAAATTCTGGATGGCGCCTTTGGTCGTCGCATAAGCCAGCAGGGTGGGGTTGGGCATATCCGAATTGATCGAAGCCGTGTTGATGATTGCCGAACCAGGTTTCATATGAGGCAGGGCCGCCTTTGTCAGATAGAACATTGCATGGATGTTTACCCGGAAGGTCAGATCCCACTCCTCGTCGCTGATATCTTCCAACGCGGTAAAACTGGCCTGGTGCGCGGCATTATTGACCAGAATATCGATCTGTCCAAATTCTTGAGCGGCAAGCTCCGCGATCTCCCGACAGGTTTGGGCACGCTGAATATCGCATTTCATCAAAACGGCTTTGCGGCCCTCTGCCTCGATCAGCGACCGCGTTTCAAGCGCATCGGCCTCTTCCTGAAGATAGACAATCAGAACATCCGCACCTTCTCGTGCAAAGGCGATAGCGACGGCGCGTCCGATCCCGCTATCGCCGCCCGTGATGATGGCTTTTCGCCCTTCAAGCTTGCCTGAACCCTTGTAGCTTTCTTCGCCATGATCTGGCTTGGGATTCATCTTTTCCGTTAAGCCGGGCATGGACTGATGCGGCGTATCAAAGGGAGGAGCGGGATATTGTTCGTTCATGATGGATTGTCCTTCCGTAGCATTATCATTGCTTCGGTTCTAACCACCAGAATTCGCCAGTGTTCCCATCCTATGTCGTTGAATGTGCGCGGTACGTGTCGGTAACTATTGCTCCAGACCGCGAGGTCGGAAAAGCGCTTCTGCAATAACTGACAGATCATTGTCGCGATTGCTCAGCACGAATCCAGTGAAATCTTTGGTATCCGTCGCCGGGTTGGCAGACAGTGCGAAGATAAACGGTGTCGAACGGGTTTCCAGCGCATCGACGAGCGGTAATACAGTCACTGGTTCCAGCGCCACGTCAAGGATAGCAGCGTCGACTTCTTCGTTCTGAAGAAAATGGAGCGCTTGCTCTGTCGTGTTGACGGGGCCAAGAATGACTGCACCAATGGCACCAAGTTTTCGCCCGGTTTCCTCCGAAAGAAGAAAACTATCTTCGAAAACGAGAATGCGCTTGCCCGAAAATGAATACATGGCCCTATCATTTACACCTATCATAACAAATAGTTAGTTAGTCATGTCCAAATGCAAAACGCAAGACATCGGGCGATGGTTTTGCGCTTTGATCGACACGCTGATGATTAGGCAAGTCGAGAGTTTTTCATTCATCAGCCATCGACGATATCGTGCAGCTTATGGCGGGCGCGATGCAGACGGCTTTTAACCGTACCAATCGAACAATCGCACAGCTCCGCTGTTCGCTCGTAGCTTTTGCCTTCCAGCACGACGAGTGAAAGCACACGACGATATTTTTGCGGCAAGGTTGCGAGCGCAATCTGCACATCATGTGCTTCCAGCGTATATTCCTGAGAAGCATCCACGCTTGCTGTTGGTGAGATACATTCCGCAACACCCGGCGCTTCTCTCTTTTGCAGGCGGATACGGGTGCAAAACGTATTGCGCATGATGGTGAAAAGCCAAGATTTCAGTGGAGAATAAGGGACGTATTTTTCCCGGTTTGCCAATGCCTTAACAAGCGTTTCCTGAACGAGATCTTCGGCATCTTCCCGTTGGCTATAAAAAGTGCGCGCAAATGCGCGCAAAGCGGGGATCATCTCAACGAGTTCGTCGGGTTCCAATGTGTAGTCGGAATGAAGGGGGCAAGACATCCGTCTGACCTTTCCGAACCACGGTTCGGTTTGAGGGTGGGGCGGCTTTTGCCGCCCCTTTAGGTTACGAGTTCTTGTGGCTTTGCTGCCCGGCCTTCACGTGTTGCTCATGGGAGCCGCCGCGTGAAGACGACTGCTGGTTATTGCCACCGCTTGCCTGCTTGCCATCATTCTTATGGCTTTGCTGGCCAGCCTTTACGTGCTGTTCGTGGGTGCCACCCTGGGTATGGCTTGGCGTATGACTCTGGGCCATTTTACTTTCCTTCCGGTGGTTTCAAGTTTCCAAAGTTATTCTGTCGCGCGTGACATAAGCCTAACCCGCCCAGCGTGCCTAGGTTCCGCGCTTTCGCTGTAACAAACTTCACGTTTGGCTTGGGCAATTGGATCAACGCGCGAAATCGACAGCCATCGCGAGTTCCTTTAGGAAGGCAGCGCGTTCTTTCTCGAATTCCGGTCGGTTTTGTAACCGCAGTAAGTAGGAGGGATGGATGGTGATGAGTAATTGCGTATGGTCGCCATAAGCGAGCAGCCGCCCTCGTATGTCCGAAATCCGGACCGTCTTGCCTAATAAGGATTGTGCGGCGGTTGCTCCTAAGGCAACGATGAGTGCCGGCTGGACCAGTTCGATCTCCTGATCGAGCCACCAGCGGCAGGCTTCGATATGGCTTGTCGAGGGGCGCTGATGCAGCCTTCGCTTGCCTCGCTGACTATGGCGGAAATGTTTGACAGCATTGGTGAGGTAGCAACGGTCGCGTTGAAGTCCTGCTTCCGCCAGACAGCGTTCAAACAACTGCCCTGCTGGACCGATCAGGGGATGGCCCGCTCGATCCTCCTTGTCACCAGGCTGTTCGGCGACAAACATGATACCGGCCCCAGCAGGCCCTTCACCGAAGACAGTTTGCGTTGCGTTTTTGTATAAGTCGCACCGCGTACAGCCACGTGCTTCGTGCCTGACGGAGGCCAGGGAAGCCTCCGTGGTTTTTGCTGAGCGTTGTGTCATTGCGCGCCCGTTGCCGAAGCCGGTGGTTTCGATTCTGTAGATGCGGGCGGCTTGCTGTTGTCATCCATGAAACCCCTGCCGGGTCTCAACTGCCCGTAAAATTCAACAGCCGCCCAGACAACTATTGCCAGTAATAGACTGACAACGAGGATCAGCAATATACGGCGTCCCTTCGGACCCTGCCGGGCGTCTTTGGGAGTAACCTCCTTCATAATGGCTGCTCCACTCCTGATCTATGTCCATCGACGGCGTTCCTGCTCGATCTGATCAGATGTATACGGCGCCCCGGCCGCATTGAACCGTTCCCAGCCTTCATCAATATAGGCATTGCGCCTTTTCCTGATGTCCACTCGGGCCCACTCGTCGAAAATCGCTTCCACCTTCTGCCGTTCCTCTTCGTCACAGCGAACGACGATCAAAGTACTGCCTCGACGGATTGCTTCGGAATAGGCCTGAGCCTCCTCTTCCGGGATGCCGCTTTCCACAAGGGCGCCGACGATACCGCCTGCGACACCGCCAGCGGCAGCACCACCCACCAATCCCACGAGAGTGGCGGTGAGCCAACCACCAGCAACGACGGGTCCAACGCCTGGAATTGCAAGTAGGCCCAGTCCTGTCAGCAGGCCAGCTCCGCCGCCTGCGACAGCACCGACGCCGGCGCCGGTTTCCACCCCTGCAATTGTGGATTGACTTTCTCGGACAGCATCATCGACATATTGCCCGTTGGTATTGTTGGATATCAAACTGATATCATCGGCTGAAACGCCCGCTTCTTCTAGTGCCCGTACAGCGTCGAGCGCTTCGTCATGATTGTCGAACAGACCGGTCACATGTACCATTGTCGTCTCCTTCAGTTCTTTTGGGGCTACGTTTTTATTGCGTTGTTACATTACCCTGAAAATCGAGCTGAACCTTAAAGGGCTGTCCATCACGCGCCGCCTCGGCGCGCCAGATACCGTCCTCGCCGAGTTTTAGGTTCATAATATTGGTATAACCAGCGTCGGTCAGACGCTGTTTTGCCTGATCTTCGGTAAAGCTGTTCTTGCCCGGAACGGGCGCGTTCGGGTTGGTCTCGCCGGGCGTTGTGACCGCAGGAGTTTGCGGTTCATCGGAAGGCGCCGTTTGGGCGAGTGCACTGGTGGCAAATAGAACGAAAGCAGCAGCTGCCGAATATTTGAGTGAGCTTTTCATGGAATTCCTCCCTTCAAGGTGAGAGATACCCCAACCAGCGAGATGGCGTGATGTTCCATCAAGATGCGCTTTGATCCAATGGAACCCGACAGACGGCGCGAAGCTCTTTTAATCCGCGCACAATCCGATCCATGGTTCACCCTAGAGCGCGTCCCGATAAGTGTGAAACGGTTTTCGAAAAAAATGCGCCTTAAAACAAAGGATTAGAACGTCGATTTGATCCAATCAGATCGAAACGCGCACTAACGGGCTCCGAGAACCATTTCTCTGATCCAGCGTGTCAAAAGATGGTTATAGGCTTTCTGGTGAATAGTATCCTCAAGCGCATGATCTGCTCCGCTCAACATACGCAAGGTGAGTGAGTGTGAATGGATGAAAGCGCCTTGATAGCTGGCAATCGTTGGATGGGGTACGATTGTGTCATATTCAGATTCTACGAGCAGCACATCGCCGCGAAATTCTCTAGCTTGGCGGAGAGCACGATTGTCCTCCGCTCCTATCAAGGCCGAGCGATATGCCTGGAGATCAACCCTATCGAGTTGCGCTTTTGGCAATTGCCAATAACTGTCGCGATAAAGGGCAGGGGCTCTGAGGGCCAGCCATCTGACGGGCCGGAATTCTGTCAATAGCGTTGCAAGATACCCACCGTAGCTGCTGCCAACGACGACAATCGATCCTTCTTCGACGATCTTCAGACTGGCCAGCCGGTCATAGGCAGCGATGACGTCGTCCAGATTTTCTCCACGTGTGACGGTTTTATTGCTGGTGATTGTATGTCCGTGGCCGCGCATGTCGAATGTCAGGCAAACGCAACCGAGTTCTGAAATTGATTTCGCCCGCTCGATATCGCGTTCCTGATTACCAGCCCAGCCATGGAGAAACAAAATGCCTGGAATAGTTGTATCCGGTGAGATGACGGTGGCATCCAGCTGGACTTGACCTACATCAACGGTGGTAGAATTACGGATCATGGTAGAGTTTCTCTAATCGTGCATATTTGTGCAGCGGCTGCCCTGTATCATCTTCGCCGACGTAAACAACAAAATCATCGGCGTCCAATTGGGGCGCTGCGCCGTAGGTCTCACGTGCAACGACCTTTACCGCACCGACGGAATTGTCTGCGGTCATTGCCTCCAGCGCGAGAATTTCGGCGGGAGAAGCGCCCCCGACCCTCCAAGACTGTTCCAGCACGCCGCAGCAAAAGCCATCTTCGGTCACGGGGCCAACCAGCACGTCATAGTTTTTTCGAGATGCGACGAGGCCGAAATGTTGTTCGGCTGCGCTATCATAGCGTCGCGCGCTTTCGATAATCCGATGGGCGACAGGCATACGCAGTCGCGTTCGCAGTGCCTCCCAGTTTCCCCGCACCACATAGAGCCGACTTCCCGCGTAGACGCTTTCGCCATTGCGGTCGCTGGCGGTATATTGGCGACCGAGATAGCTCATCGTCAGACCGGCAAGGCTGACTTGCCCCACCGAATAAGTTGACGAGTTTTCAATATCTTCCTCGATTACCATTCCTCTGGCGATATCACTTTCCGAAAGTGCCCGAAGGAACACGTCCAGTTCGTGATTGTTTTGAACGACGCTCTGCTTCTTGCCGCCGGATGCGTAGGGGTCTTTCAACCTGATCTTTCGCTTATCGAGGAGAAATGCACCCGCTCGTGCAGCGTGATCATATGAGAAAACCGAAAAGCCAATCAGGGCCGCACCTTCCAGATCCCTGGCAAATTGCGGCTTCCAGCCAGTCGGCAAATCGTCTTCTTCAGCCCATGCAGGATGTGTCGCCAGTTTGGTTGTCATGAATTCCTGATCGACGCGACCACCCCAGAACTGATTAGCATCAAGCTCGGGGTGGCTTTGTCGGATCAACGAGAAAGTCGGCACAAAGAATGTCCGATCCGCGTCGTCGAAATGTTGCGCAGTGGCACCGAGACGGGCCCCGGTTAGTTTCGCCAGTCGCGCCGCGATGGCCTCAACGCTGGCAACATCATGCCGACTATCCGAAGGTCGACTGATGACGCAGATTTTCTCGATGGTATCCATCAACGTCAGGCAGCTTCGGCGTGACGATTGGCGGAGGTTTCAGCAAGCTGGGTGAGATCCTTGTCGGTCTGGCCCTCTTCCTGCAAGGTCTGATCAAGGAGTTTGGCCACATCGTTGTAACCCAATGTCTGCGCCCAACGCTTCAAAGTGCCATAACGGGTTATTTCGTAATGCTCCACTGCCTGAGCGGAAGAGATCAAGCCTGCATCCAAAGCGGGGGTGTCGGAAAACTCTTCGATGATCTCCTCGCCTTCGGCAATGATACCTTCAATCGCCTCGCATGTTTTGCCCTGAGCGCGCTTTCCGAGAATCTCGAAACATTGCTGCAAGCGTTCAATATGCCCCTCTGTCTGGTCGCGGTGTTTCATGAAGGCGTTTTTTAGCTTTTCATCTTCAGCCGCACGCGCCATTTTTGGAAGTGTTTTCAATATCTTGCGTTCAGCATAGTATATATCTTTCAGCGTATCATAAAAAAGATCCTCAAGAGTGCGTTGCTTGGTTCTGGCCATTTCCAACTCTCCGTTTTCTTGTTTCGAAGTAAGTGTCGCTTTGTTGCAGCGACAGGCCAACCCAACCTATCAGGCGGCTATTTGTTTCATCTTCCCCACGATTTTTGTTTTCAAGACGGGAGATGCGACAGACAACGATCAGGATTTGGATGCATGTTTAGGTTTCCCCTTTTGCTTCGTGGAAGCCATTTTCTCCAGCTCCGTCTCACTCATGGATTTTTCCATTTGCTTTGATGCACCACGCAGGCTGCCTTTGGCTTTGTCTCCGCGTTTGGCGGCGAGGGCGGCCCCGGCGGCTTGTTGCTGTGCTTTTGATTTTGCGGGCATGTTGTTTCTCCGCTATCGATACGCTCGTTGATGAACTGCCTGTTCCGCCACGCCTGAGCACGGAAGCGAAACAGCCCTACCAAACCGCGCGATGTCGGTATTGTTCCAAACGGACGGCAAACGAATGCCGATTATTTGCGACCGCGCTGCTCATCCCGGCATTTCTTCGCGTCTTGACCTTGCATGCATTTGGTGTGCTTTTCGCTCCGGTCTTTACGATCATGCTTTGGTGGTTTAGCTTTTTCAGGAACGGGTACGTTTTCGGGTGCAGCAAGCTGCTGATTGGACGAAGGCGGCGGGTTTCCGGGCACTTCTGGTTCCTGTCCGCCTGACTGGGTCGGCATGCCGGGTGCTTGTGCAAACGCTGCAGTCGAAGTGACTGCAAAAGCTATCGCGAAAATGAACTGTTTCATTGCTCTATCCTCATCGCCGAATGATGAGTAGATCAACAGTCTCGCTGGAAAAATGTTCCGACAGGTGCGATGCGTCCACAGCGTCGATGATGCGGGTTTTGACTGTCAGTGAAGCAAATTGACGGGCGGATTGCTGGAGCCGCCACGCCACTTTGCTCCTGATGGAAAAACCGATCAGCGATTATTCATCAATGCTTGCACAAGATCAGCCTCCAGATCTTCCAGATCTTCGAGGCCGACAGAGATACGGATGAGCTGAGCGCCAATGCCCAGATCATTTTTCTGTTCTTCCGGTACAACCGCATGGGTGAGCGAAAAAGGATGCTGAATGAGGCTTTCCACGCTTCCAAGGCTGACAGCAAAGTGGAAATAGCGGGTGGAAGTCAAGATGCGTTCAACGCGCGCCAGATCACCTGCGACCTCAATGGAGATGACACAACCGAAATTGATCATCTGGTCCGCTGCCAGTTTATGCTGCGGATGGTTCGCCAAACCGGGATATACGACTCTGGTTAGCCCCAGTTCTTCAGCGCGTTGTTCGAGTCTGGTCGCGAGCTTCAGTGCTGTTTCCGACTGCCTGATGTTGCGAATTTCCAAGGTTTTCAGAGAGCGGTGCAAAAGAGCGCAATCGGTCGGCGACATGACGGAACCAAGCGCGTTTTGCAGATAACCCACCCGCTTTGCAAGTCCGGCAGGTGCGTTCGCCGACACCGCGACCACGCCACCCAAAAGGTCTGAATGCCCGTTCAGCATCTTCGTTGCTGAATGGACGACCACGTGAATTCCATAGTCAATTGGCCGCTGGCCAGCGGGCGATGAGAAAGTGCTGTCACAAACCGTAATCGCGCCTGCCTTCTTGCCCAATTCTGCAACCAGCGACAGATCAACGATGCGCAGCGTTGGGTTGGATGGAGTTTCAAACCACAGTAGGGCAGGTTTATGAACTGTGATGGCTTGGCGAAGAGCGGCTTCGTTGGAAAAATCCACGAAGTTCACATTATGTGCCGCCGTGATCGGCTTGACGTCGGCAAGCAGCCGATAGACGCCGCCATATAGATCATTGTGGGCCAATATCGACGATCCCGCCGGCAGCGCTTCAATCAATGTCGCCGCTGCCGCAAGGCCGCTCGGAAAAACGAACGCGGCTTCTGCACCTTCAAGGTCTGCCAGGCAACGCTCGAGACCATTTCGGGTTGGATTGCCGCTACGCGTATAATCAAACCCCTTGCTCGCCCCGATGCCATCCTGCACATATGTCGTTGCATGGTAAATCGGCGGGATTACGGCTCCGGTCAATGGATCAGGTTCCTGACCGATATGGATTGCGCGCGTTGCAAAACCAGCCTGATTGCGAGGAGGATTCTTGGCCAATTTTCCGTCTTTCTATCGTTGGTCTGTGGTGCCGGTTTTGCGCAACGGGCGCTCACCGGATCGATAACAATTTTTGTGCCCAACCGAACTTCGCACGTTTCTCAATAAGCGATCAGTTCGCTCGTATCCTTCAAATACAAGGGGTGGCCGGGCGAACCATTATTCGTGATCTTCAGCGCATGGAGCTTGATATTGTTGCTGCGCAGCGTATCTGTGACAAGCTTACCATGATGGGCAAGTTTCTTATGAAGCGACCCGTATGCCATTACAACAATTGCTGCATTTTTGGCCTGTTCGAGGATTGTCTTCACATTTTCTTCAGTGCAGGGAACAACACCTTCTTCCAGCAACATTTTCGGGTGCGTGGCGCGGTAATCCATCACATTGCATTTTACATAGCGGCTGTAGCCCCAGCGGCGCGTGAACTTTTGCTCTTTGAAAACCGTGGGATCGTCCACATCATAGGCGGCGGTGCTGGGGTTCATGCCAATCCAGAGCACGTATCCGTCTTTATCGCCCCCGTCCCATTCTCGCGTCAAAAGACGACGATATCGACCGCATTCAGAAAAGACTGCGTCTCCTCTGATCTCCGGTTTGATTTTCAGACGAACCTTGCCACCTGGGTCATGGGATTCGTGATTCATCATCTTTGTTTCTCGGGTTCCGTGGCCGTTATATCCTTCTGTGGAGGATTTAGCAGCCTATGGGCCGAACGCCTAGCGTATTATACCGAGGATTGGAATTTGCGACTTGGCTTCTTACCGATCTCGCCTTTGCAGCAGTCTGAAATATGCAGTTGATGTGAGGAAGACGACTGTATACCGCCTTCCTCTTTTCCGAAATTATCAAGCGTTAACAAACTGTTGTGAACTGCTGTTCTTCATGGGGTATAGAGCGCTATTCGTGTTCCGGTTGACGGAATAAACATAGTGAAATGCATCCGCTCTACCACCTATGAGGCACACATCGTGGCGGCTCCAGTTCCATTGCTCCGCATCAAGCATTTTTTCGAATTTCAATGATACGGTTGCAGACCAGAAGCTTGCCGTTCCTGTCGGCGTCAAGGCGCGTTCAAGGGTAGCCAGACCACTTTCGGAATAGATCGAGTTGTTTTGTTCTCTTACAAGGAAATCGGGGCCGTTATCGGTGTCCATCAAGATCAGATCGAATGTTGCAGGCTGCTGTCGTAACGTCTCCATGACATCGCCGACCTGAAGCTCCACACGATGATCTTCGAGTGGATCATCAGCAAGATGACCAATAAAGGAATGGTTCCATTCGACAATTTCAGGAACGAGTTCGCATACGGTTATCTCAGTTTCCAGCGGAACGAAGTTCAGCGCCGCCCGCAGCGTGAAGCCCATGCCGAGCCCGCCGATGAGAATTTTTCTCGGCGTTTGAGGCAAAAATCTCAGCGAACGTTCCGCCAGGACGATCTCCGATTGGAAATTGACGTTCGACATCAATTCCAACCCGTTATATCGAATTTCGTAGATGTCGTCTCTTTGTCGCAACAATATTTCGTCGCCAGCGTCATTGCCGGCGCGCGCCAACTCAGTCCAGATTGCCATTTAAAAACCCAAACGTTGAAAAGAACGACTGGCCTTGCCAGTGCGAACTGTATGTTTCGTGGTGATGGGAGTGTCGGGGTCGCTGCAACTTACGTGTGCAGCAACCCATTGGCATCGTCTGATCTGGCATCCATCATGAGAGGAAATGACGACACATTCTTCAAACCGTCGAATATAGAGAGCAAGATTTCAAGAATAGTCGTCATATCAAAATTCTGGATCACTTCATGATTGTGCTACCGTTTTCCTTTAGTATCAAAGTGGCATTTTTAATCAAGGTGCTGACCTTAATGTTGAATGGCAGCATAGTCCATTGCTTTCAGGTCCGAGAGCAGGCTTGGGCCCGTTGGCTCCCAACCAAGCTCTACCCGCGTTTTTGCACTTGAAGCCGGCATATCGAGGCTGGCGAACATCCCGAGCCACCCGAAATGGTCGGCGGCCTTGTCAGGCGAGAGGGAGATGATCGGTAGACCAAGACCTGTTCCAACGATTTGTGCAATGTCCCGGACGGCGATGCCTTCCTCGGCAACGGCATGATACCGTGCGCCGGCCTCACCTTTGTCGACAGCAAGGGCGTAAAGTTTGGCTACATCGAGAACATGCGCCGCTGGCCAGCGGTTCAAGCCTTCACCAATATATGCAACGGCTCCTTTTTCCCGCGAGACCTGAATGTATGGCGTAATGAGGCCTTGTTTCACCGTGTCATGTACCTGCGGTAGCCGCATGACAGACACGTTCACACCCTCTTCCAGCAAGCGTTGCGCCGCCAGTTCCGAGCCAATGCGCGGATTTGGATGATGCGAGTTGAATACGTCCTCCTTGGCGGGCTGACCATTGCCGGGATCGCCGAAGCCGGTGCCTGATGTTATCAGAAGCGAGCGGTTGGAGCCCTGGAGAACTGAACCTAACGCTTCGATGACGCGGCGGTCTTTCTCGCAATTGGCCATGAAGTCGGAAAAGTCATGATCGAATGCAGTATGGATCACCGCGTCGGCATTGGCTGCGCCAGCGCGAATGCTGTCGAGATCTTCAAGCGTGCCTTTATGGACCTCGGCTCCCGCCGCAGCGAGCGCGTTCGCTCCGGCGTCCGAGCGGGTCATGCCAACCACCTGATGACCACGGACAAGCAATTCGGGCACGATACGTGAGCCGATAAAACCGGTTGCGCCTGTGAGGAATATACGCATGTGTGTTTCTCCGTTTCTGTTGGAAAGGGATTATCGCGTAATCTTTTTCATGTTAAAGTAGTGATCTTATCATGGTATAATAACCAACAGGATAGACATGCCATTTGAAAGCGAAAATCCACTGGGCCAGTTTTTGCGTGATCGTCGCATGCGTCTCGATCCGTTGGCATTCGGCTTTTCAGCAGAGCGGCGGCGAACACCGGGATTGCGGAGAGAAGAAGTCGCGCAGCGCGCCAATATCAGCCCGACATGGTATACGTGGCTGGAGCAGGGTCGCGGCGGCGCACCGTCAGCGGATGTTCTGGAGCGCATCGCCAAGGGACTGATGCTGACCGAGCCGGAGCGGGTGCATCTCCATGTTCTGGCGTTTGGACACCCTCCGGAAGTGCGGTTTCACGAGCAGGATGGCATAACGCCGCGATTGCAGCGCGTGCTTGAAGCTATTCCCGCCAGCCCCGCACTTATCAGAACCGCGACCTGGGATGTTATTGCCTGGAACAAGGCTGCCAGCATAATCCTGACGGATTATGCAAAGCGTTCCCGGCGTGAGCGAAATATCTTGCGCATGATGTTCACGGATTCGCGAGTGAAAGCCATTCAGGAGGACTGGCTGCGTGTAGCAAGGTTCGTTGTGGGGGCCTTCAGGGCAGATGCAGCGCGTGCTGGTGCCGGCGCCGAAATTGCCCAACTCGTCGAAGAACTGACGCAGATGAGCCCGGAATTTGCATCTTTGTGGCGCGATAATGAGGTCGTTGGGTCGGGGGAGGGCGTCAAACGGCTGCATCATCCCGAACTTGGGCCGCTTGAGCTCGAGTTTTCGACATTTGCAATCGATGGTCGTCCAGATCTCAATATGATGGTCTACACGCCAGCGACAATTCAAGTTGCCGAACGTATGCGAGCTTACCTTGCCAAGAGCGGGATGTGACACATATCAAGTTGACACCTTTTCGTAAGTGATTTCTTCGCCGTCTTCTTTGGTGAATGTCGTAACCGGATTGTCGAGAAGATCAAGGACTAGTTCCGAGGGACGGCAGAGCCGGGTGCCAAGCGGTGTTTCCACAATAGGACGATTGATCAGGATGGGATGCGCCATCATGAAATCGATCAGCTCGTCATCCGCCCATTTTGGATCGGACAGGCCCAATTGTGCGTAGGGCGTGCCTTTCTCGCGCAAGAGCTGGCGGGGCGTTACCCGCATCGCTGTCAGCAACTCGACCAGTCTTTCGCGTGGTGGCGGATTTTGAATATATTCAATGACGACTGGTTCTTCTCCGCTGGCGCGGATCATCGCCAGCGTGTTGCGAGAGGTGCCACATTTCGGATTGTGGTAGATCGTAACAGTCATCGGCACTTTCCTGTTTCTAAGATTGGCGCGCAGATTATATGCCTTCATCTATGAAAAGGAGCCTTGTTTCAAGGCAACGGTGACTCACCTGCAAGAAAAGATAGGGCCGCTTAGCTGCGGCCCCGACTGTTCTTATTTTGCAACGATTGCCTGGATGCCAGCAAGTGCACATTCGGCATCTGTTGCGCCCGACGGTGCGCCGCCGACGCCAATTCCGCCCACCAGTGCATCGCCGATTTTGATCGGCAATCCGCCAGCTTGAATGACAAAGCGCGAATCCATATCCCGCATGCCGCTATTGGCTGGCTTTGAAGCGATAAATTCTGCAAGTTCGCCGGAGTCGCGGCCAAGAGCCGCCGCCGTAAACGCTTTTCCTGTGGCGCTATTGCCGGTGTGCGGACCGGAAAGGTCGGCTTTCAGCAGAACTTTCGTCGATCCATCACGCGCTACAACTGCAACGCTCACATTGTTCCCCTTGGCGACACACGCATCCAGCGCCGCCTGAGCAGCCTTGGTTGCCAGATCGAGCGGCAAATAAGGCGTCGTGGGAAGAGTCTGAGCGAAAGCGGTAGCCGGAGCCATCGACAAAGCGATAATTGCAACTTTACGGATCATGGTTGTTCCTCGGTTTCGATGGGTGTGATCTAACTCCGCCCGCCCTGAAACTGAATCCGTAGCCTTTGCGATCTTATCCGTAGAACTACGGATTTGCATTTCCTTCGAGCCACAGGCGGGTCATTTCCGCCTGCGATGTGGTGCCCAGTTTTATACCAATGGCTGCCCGGTGGCTGTCTATGGTTCGTGGAGATAAACCAAGACCATCCGCAATCTGCCGGGTGGTGAAGCCTTGTGCAATACGGTCCAGCACCTCGTGCTCACGGGCCGTCAGCATGTCGAGCAGGGCAAGTGTTTCAGCTCTCAGCGCCTTGCTGCCCAACATATGGTCCAGCAATTGCTGCGCTTTCTGGATTGCATCGATCAGGTCCTGTTCATCGACGGGTTTGGAAAGATAATCGACTGCACCGTTGCGGAACGCGCGGCGGCAGGCTTCGATATCGCCGTGGCCGGAAATAATGACCACAGGCCAGTCGATTTTCTGTGCCGCCAAAACTTCCTGCAGTTTAAGGCCCGTCATCACCGGCATACGAATGTCGAAAATCAGGCATCCCGGCGTCAGTCGTGGCAATTGTGCCAGAAATGCCGACGGATCGGCAAAAGTCTTGACCTCAATGTCGATGGTCGAGAGCAGGAGGCTAAGCGCTTTTCTGACCGCTGCATCGTCATCCACGAGATAAACAGGCTGAACCATCAGTTTCAACTTTCTTTGTCGGCAACCGTCGGAAGCACCACGCGAAATAGCGCCCCGTGCTCCTGCGGGATATAAGAAATCTCGCCGCCGAAACGTTCGACCAGACGTTGGCTTAGGGCAAGTCCAAGGCCGGTTCCCTCAGGGCGGTTTGTCGTGAACGGTGTGAACAGCCGAGGTAGCAATTCGGGCGCGACGCCAGGGCCATTGTCCTGAACTTCTAGAACCGCCATGGTTCCTTCAGTTTTGAGCGATGCTGTTACGTGCCGTTCACTGCCGTTGTCAGTGTCGTGAAAAGACTCGATGGCATTGCGCAGAAGATTGAACATTACCTGTTCCATTTCCACGGGGTCTGCTGGAGCTATCAACGGGCTTTCAGGTATTAGAAGCTCGACCCTGACACTTTGCCGTTTCGCTTCTGAGGCCAGCAGGGTTTGTACATTTTGCAACGAAAGACGGAGGTCGGCTTTGGTGTTTTCGCTGCGTTGTGGACGAGACCAGTTGCGTAACCGATCCAGAATGGCAGACGCGCGGCGCGCCTGATCCACCATATTGTCAAGTGCGCTGGCAAGCGCCGTTGTGTTGTTGCGGCTCAATAGGCGGCGTCCGGCTTGCGCGCCAGCGAGGAGTGCCGTCAACGGCTGCGTCAGTTCATGCGCCATGCCGCTTGCCATTTCCCCCATGGTGTTGACGCGTGACGCATGGGCCAGTCGGGCTTCTAGGCCGCTCAGTTCGGCGCGACGTTCCGCATGGTGTGTGCGTTGTATCTGGCGAATGATTACCATGCCGCCGAAGAACAGCAGGTTTGTGAGAATGAGGATCGGGATCGACTGGTCCAGATGCAGCAGAGCCGCCCATCCCACATTCATGGCGGTTTCGAAAAGAAGCGGCTGAGAGGCGCTTCCCAATTGCTTGGAAAAAAGCGCGGTTCCAAATGACGCAGGGCTGCTGAAAAGGACAGTTCCGTCGGGCATGAGAATACGCCGTGCGACACCATCGCGTTGCCAGAATGTATCGTCCGAGCTGATCAGGGCATCAGCGTTAATCGATAATGTTAGCCCGTCGTGGGGAGCATCGTTATTGGGACTGCGCTTTACGATCATGTAATGCCCGGGACGCGCTGCCGTTGTGATCAGTTTCGGAACGCCGCTCGATGAAAGTGCTGCCGCTCGTATTGCTGCAGCCAACTCTGGTTCCAGCGCTCTTGTGCCGGTAACCGGCGCTGTGGGATTGATCGGTACAAGTTGAATTTCATCAATACGCGGATAGAAGCGCGTGATGGTTGTAGCGACTTCGAGAAACACGTCGTCCTGTGAGAGTTCGGCGGTTCGCGTCTTGGATTGCGCAATCGTTGAAAGCGCGGTCAAATGGGCATCATGCTGAACCGCACGCTGAGAAGCTTCGCGATGCAAAGTGAAACTGGCTGTTTCAAGTTCGGACATCAAAGCGGATCGCTGATAAACTGCGAGACAACCAACAATCAGAAGATTGAGCAGTGACCAAATGACAAATGGGAGCAAAGCAGAGCGAAATCTCGCCCATATGCTTCCATTATGCAGATTCATAGTTCCATCCCGATATCAATCGCCGTTCTGGCAAACATACCGATACTGATTTGCTGCGCCAACAGGAAATCGTCCTGTGTTCAGGTTCCAGTCACGTGAGCGAGATTATGTATCTGTGCAAGGCTGCTGGTGTTTCGCAATAGTGCTATTCCGGTGGCAGATGGTTCGTTCTGAAAGGATATCTTGATTATGGTTTTCATGCGTCGCGCGTCTTTGTTGTCTGGTGTCGTGCTGTTGCTTGCCGTTGCCGCATGCCAAAAGGAGCAGGCTCCGGTCGCTGCTGAAGCTCGAAGCTGCAAGAAGGATGTTGCAGAAACTCTTGCCGGCAAGCATAAAATGACAGACCAAGCCGCCATGCAGCTGACAGGCGCAACCATCGTCCGTCAGGTGAAGCCTGGCGATCCGGTTACGATGGATTTCAGGCAGGAGCGCGTAACTATTGAAACAGACGCTACGACCGGCAAAATCATTCGCGCTTATTGTGGTTAACTGTTTTTCATAGTCGCAACCCAAACTGAGAGCGCAAGAGAAACTTCGCTAAACAGCTAAGTTTTCCCTTGCGCTTTGTTTCATCATGTGGATAGTTAGCAATATGGCTAAGCATGATCCAGATCTTTCACTCTTGTTCCACGCGCTGGCTGACCCGACACGCCGGTCGATCCTGACCCGTTTAGCTGGTGGGCCGACCGCGGTGACGGATTTGGCAGGTCCGACCGGACTGCGCCTGCCGACGGTGATGCGACACCTTTCCGTGCTGGAAGACGCGGGTTTGATCGTATCGTCGAAGGACGGACGAATACGCACCTGTGCTATCCGACCCGAGGCGATGGAACCGGCGCGCCGTTGGATGGATGAACAGCGCGCCATTTGGGAAGTACGACTGGATCGTCTTGATGCATTTGTGATGAACGTTATGGAGGAGCGCAAAAATGACACGGAATCAGAAACTCGATAGTATTGATGTCGCGCCCATAGAAGAAGGCCGTTTTGTAACCCTCACCTTAGAGCGGGACGTGGCGGCGCCGGTGTCCGTTCTGTGGCAGGCGTGGACTGCTCCCGCCGCGCGGGCGGTCTGGTCTGCGCCGAACTCTGCCGTCGAAGTGGAATTTCTGGAAGCCGACACCCGGATTGGTGGTCGTGAGGTTTCGCTATGCAAGGTGAAAGATCAGCCCGACATTTGCTGCGAATGTGGCTGGCTCGAACTGCACCCCGCTTTACGCAGCGTGAATTATGAAGTGATCTCCAGTGAAGGCGTGAAGCAATCGGCAGCATTGGTTACTGCTGCCTTTGCCGATAAAGGCGAACGCAGCAGTGTGACGGTGACGGTTCAGTTGTCATCGCTGGCCGGAGATATGGAGGCTGGCTATAGAGAAGGCTTCAGCGCGGGGCTGGACAATCTGGGTCAGGCCGCCGAGCGCACCATGGTGTTGCAGAAAGTCATTCGAGCGCCGCGCACGGTTGTCTGGAAAGCATGGATGAATCCGGAAACCTTGCCGCTCTGGTGGGGGCCGGAAGGTTTTTCCTGTCGCACAAAGAGGATCGATCTGCGTCAGGGCGGTGAATGGGTTTTCGATATGATCGGACCGGACGGCACGGTGTATCCAAACCACCACCGCTATTGTGAGATCAAGCCGGAAGAGCGGCTCGGCTATACGCTTTTGTGGGGCGAGAATGGGCCGAAACATGCCGATGCATGGGCCGCGTTCGAGGATCAGGACGGGTTTACGAAAGTGACCTTGGGAATGGTCTTCAACACAGCGGCTGAATTCCAGGGTGCCAAGGGCTTTGGAGCCATTGAGCTTGGGATGGAGACACTGGGCAAACTGGATCGCTTCGTCACAACGAAATGAAATGCGTCAATGTGGTTCTGAAAGCAATCGAGCCCCATTCGTGAGAGACGCCTGGTCGTCTCTTACGAATGCAGACCTTTGATCTGTATGCCTACAATTTCCCTGGCCAAGGCTATCCTGTCAGCGTCGGTATCGACGCTTCTTGGTTGATACCAGATCGATAGCCAGTTGATGGCACCGAGCACCGCTTTGGCCGCTATCGATACATCGACGTGACGAATGCTGCCATCTTCTATGCCTTCGCGAATGACCTGCTTGAACAAGTCCTCGAACCGGCGTCTGATAGAGATCAGTTCGTTGAGCGTTCTGCGCTGGTCGGGTGTGGTCGCCGCGAGCTTATGCATATGAACGCCTTGCACGACGACTGCTTCGAAAGCGACGTTGTTCATCATGGCAAGCGCATGGGCCGTCAGCATCTCTTCAAGCCGGTACAGGCCAGAGCCATTCAGCGTCATAACCGGTTCCACGGCCTTGAACAGTCGTTCCATGCCTTCCCGGTGCACGTCAAAGAACAAATCTGTCTTGGAAGAATAATAATGATAGATGCGCCCCTTGGTGGAGCCCATCCTGCGCGCCACATCATCAATGCTTGTCGTCGAAAAGCCTTGTTCCATGAAACACTGGGCGGCGGTTTCCAGGATCACGACATTCCCGGTACTGTCCGTGCGGTTAGATCGGCGGCTGTCAGCCATCTGCTACTCCGATTTATGCATAGGTAAGCGGCAACCCAGCCTAGCAAATTTTGTAAGGAAAATGCCACTAGACAAGGCGATGTTCAAGTGCATGCTACGCGGTATGTTGTTGATTAATGCGACTACGGTTCATTTTTCAGCGCTTGGAGGACATAAATTTGCAAATTCAGCCTAATTCCACTGCGTCTGCGCCCTCTGCTAACGCAGAAAACCAGCTCCTGTACTCGGACTGGATCAAGATCGATCAACAGCTCGTGGATCGATTTGCCGATGTGATTGACGATTATCAATTCATTCACACAGACCCGCAACGCGCAGCGACCGAAAGTGTGTTCGGTGGCACCATCGCCCACGGTTTTCTCGTGCTTGGCCTGTTGACCAAGCTCAGCCGCGAGGTGCTGCCGGAAGTTGCGGCCGGTACGGTTGAAATCAACTATGGTTTCGACAAGGTCCGCTTCCTTTCGCCGGTAAAGGTTGGGTCTTCCATCCGTGGCGTATTCAGCTCCAAATCGGTGCAGCCGAAAGGGAATGGTCAGCTCCAGACCCTTGCTGCGACCGTTGAAATCAAAGACGAAACCAAGCCAGCGCTCGCCGCCGACTGGCTCATACTGACTGTAGGTTGAGGATCACATGGCCATTTCTTTTGAAAATCGCGTTGCAATTATAACCGGCGCAGGTGGTGGACTTGGGCGCGCTTATGCCCTCGAACTGGCAGCGCGCGGGGCAAAAGTCATCGTGAACGATTTCGGCGGCAGCCGTGACGGTACTGGCGGGGCATCGGAAGCAGCCGAAAAAGTCGTCGCGGAAATTCGCGCCAAGGGCGGTGTCGCCATTGCGGACGCAGGCAACGTTACGAAGTTCGAAGACATGCAGGCTCTGGCGAAGCGCACGGTCGAAGAATTTGGTCGCATTGATATTCTCATCAACAATGCCGGGATCTTGCGCGACAAGAGCTTTGCGAAGATGGAAATGTCTGATTTTCGCGCCGTGGTTGACGTGCATCTTATTGGCTCGGCCAATGCCAGCCGCGCGGTGTGGGACGTCATGAAAGGCCAGAACTATGGCCGCATCCTAATGACGACTTCCACGTCCGGCGTTTATGGGAATTTCGGCCAGTCCAACTATGGTGCCGCCAAGGCGGGGCTCGTCGGCTTGATGAATGTGCTGCATTTTGAAGGCGAAAAGTATGACATTCATGTCAATGCGATTGCTCCAACGGCGGCAACGCGCATGACCGGCGATGTGCTGGACGAAGAAATGCTGGTGCGTCTCGCACCTGAAAATGTCGTTCCGGCTGCGCTCTTCCTCGTGAGTGAACAGGCGCCGAGCCGCACCGTTCTTCTTGCTGGTGCAGGTACTGTGGCTCGTATGGCAATTGTGGAAAGCGAAGGTGTTTATCTGCCGAAAGGCGAGCGGACGCCGGAAGCCGTCGCCGCTGCTTTCACAAAGATCGATGACATGACCAACTTTATCGAGACCGATGCCGGTTTGGCGCATGTGGATCGCATCATCGCAACTTCGCGGGCGCATGAGGCTGTCGAATGACGGCGCAAAAAATCCGCCCGAAGGCTGAACATCGGTCAGCCTATCGGGAGTTCTACGAAATGCAGACACGCTGGAGCGACATGGACATTTATGGCCACGTCAACAATGTCGTCTATATGCAATATTGCGATGCGGCATTGAACCGGTCGTTGATCGCGGCAGGCGCTCTGGAGCTGAATGGCTCCACCCCCATCGGTATCGTCGCGCGCAATTCTACGAATTATTTCTCCGAGATTTCTTATCCTGACAGTGTCGTTGTCGGGGTACGTGTCGAGCATATCGGCACTACAAGCCTGCTATGGGGATTTGGCATCTTCAAGGATGGCGAAGAGCTGACGGCTGCTGTAAGTGAATATGTGCATGTCTATGTTAACCGAGACACGCGACGGCCTGTTCCGCTGACCCCGGAATTGAAAGAATTGGCCGGGAGGCTTTACGTTTCGGCGTCAGTGGAGGAGCTCTGATGAGAGAAGCTGTAATCGTATCAACTGCACGCACCCCGATTGGCAAAGCCTATCGCGGCGCTTTCAACGACACCACAGCGCCAGCGCTAGCGGGCCACGCGATTGCCGCTGCGGTTGAGCGCGCGGGCATCGATGGTGCCGAAGTTGAGGACGTTGTCCTTGGTGCTGCGCTTCAGCAAGGCACAACGCACATGAATATCGCCCGCACCTCCTTGTTGCGGGCTGGCCTTCCGGTTTCAGTTCCTGGCCAGTCGATGGACCGACAATGCGCTTCAGGGCTGATGGCTATCGCAACTGCCGCCAAGCAGATCACCGGCGACGGTATGACGATTGCCATCGGCGGCGGCGTAGAGCAGATCTCGCTCGTGCAGAACGACCATATGAACGTCTATCGATGGCGCGATCCTTGGTTGACGGAACATCTGCCTGCTACTTACATGAGCATGATCGAGACGGCGGAGATCGTTTCCGCTCGTTATGGTATATCGCGTGAGGCGCAGGATGAATATGCGCTTCAATCGCAGCAGCGCACAGCGGCGGCACAGGTAGCAGGCCGCCTGAACGCAGAAATTGTACCCCTTCGCTCTTCCATGCTGGTCACGGACAAGGCCACGGGCGAGGTTTCCGCGAAAAGCGTTGAGCTAGCGATGGATGAAGGCAATCGCCCCGAAACCACGCTGGAAGGCTTGCGCGGGTTGAAGCCGGTCTTTGCCGGTGGTCAGATGATCGCGCAGGGGAACTATATTACTGCTGGCAACGCCTCACAGCTGTCCGATGGTGCTTCGGCGTCTGTGCTAATGGAAGCAAAGGAAGCAGAAAAGCGGGGTCTTTCTCCGCTCGGTATTTATCGTGGAATGGCGGTCGCCGGATGCGAACCTGACGAAATGGGTATCGGCCCTGTTTATGCCGTACCCAAACTGCTCAAGCAGCATGGCCTTACAGTTGATGATATCGATCTGTGGGAGCTGAACGAAGCCTTCGCAGCGCAGGTACTTTACTGTCGAGACAAGCTCGGCATCGACAATGAAAAACTGAACGTCAGTGGCGGCGCTATTTCGATTGGCCATCCTTATGGAATGTCGGGCGCGCGTATGACCGGGCATGCCCTCATCGAAGGCAAGCGGCGCAATGGACGCTATGTGGTGGTGACCATGTGCGTTGGCGGCGGTATGGGCGCTGCGGGCTTGTTCGAAATATGTTGATTGAAACGAAAAAGGCCGGTTAAACCGGCCTTTTTCATGATATTGTCAGCGGCGGTGTCAATAAGCGGCTTTATAAATCGCCAAGGCATCCGCCTCAGTGACCTTGCGCGGATTGTTGACCAGAAGGCGGGTCTGTTTCATGGCGTCGCGCGCAAGCAGGGGCAGGTCGTCTTCCGTAATATTCACTTCGCGCAATGTCTGCGGCACGCCGAGCTCACGGCTGAGGTCCGCCAGTTTTTCGACAAAGGCTTCAGCACGGTTTTCTGCCGACACGGTGCTCAGTTCCGGAAAAACATCTGCGGCAATTTCCGCATAAACGTGGCTTGCTTCCGGCAGGTTGAAGCGCAAAACATGCGTAAGCACGAGCGCATTAGACAAGCCATGGGGTACATGGAAATGCCCACCAATCGGATAGGCGAGGGCATGAACTGCAGCAACCGGAGAATTGGCAAAGGCCTGACCGGCAAGCAGCGAGCCGAGCAGCATGGCGGCGCGTGCGTCGCGGTTCCCGCCGTTCAAGACAGCTGTACGAATATTGGCGCCGAGCAGTTGCAACGCGTTGCGCGCCAGCGAACGCGACAAAGGGTTGTTGTTGGCGGAAGCTGAAGCATAAGCCTCTATGGCGTGCACCATTGCGTCGATGCCAGTGGCGGCAGTGACCGCTGCCGGCAAGCCGACAGTCAAATCCGCGTCGAGAATTGCCATGTCCGGCAGCAGCAGTGGGGAGACGACGCCCTTCTTCTCCGATGCGCCGGTGGTGATGATCGATATAGGTGTAACTTCCGACCCGGTGCCCGCTGTCGTCGGCACCAGCACGAGCGGCAGTCGCGGTCCACGAGCGATGTTGACGCCGTAAATGTCGTTGAGCGTCTCACTGCTTTTTGCGATCAGAGCGGCAACCTTCGCAACGTCCATTGAGGAGCCGCCGCCAATGGCAATAACGCCAGTCGCTTCGTGAGCCAGAATGTGATCTTTCAGCGCGATAACATTGCCTTCTGGCGGGTCGGCCTGCACATCATCAAAGATCGAAACGGCAATGCCTGCCTGTTCCAAAGCGTTTGTGGCCGGGCCCAGAAGCCCGAGTCTACGCAATCCCTTGTCGGTTACGATGACCACGCGCTTGCCCAGCAGATGCCCGGCAATATCAGCGATCTTCGCCAGCCCGCCGGTCTGCAGCACGATGGATGGCGTTGTATTGAAAACGAAATTTTCCATGATGTTCAGGTCTTTCGATTTTGAGAGATCAGCCCGCGCGCTTCACATTGAGTTCGCGATCGATCGTATCTCCGGTAATGCCTTCGCTGCGTAGTACATGTTTCTGAATTTTACCGCTCGAGGTTTTTGGAAGAGATTCCAAAATTCGCACATAGCGCGGCACCATGAAGCGTGGCAGCCGGCCTGCGAGAAATTCCAGCAGTTCCCCGGCGACGATTTCCTGTCCCTCGACAGGAGTTACGGCGATCAGCACTTCATCTTCGCTCAATTCGCTTGGCACTGCGATGGCCGCGCATTCCTTGACGGTGTGGTGGAAAAGCACTTCGGCCTCCAACGCAAAGGAGGAGATATTTTCGCCGCGCCGCCGAATGACGTCTTTCAGGCGATCTACGAAGAAATAGACGCCATTTTCATCCTTGCGAAAGCTGTCTCCGGTGTGAAACCAACCATTGCGCATCGCTTCGACGGTGGCCTTCGGGTTGTTGTAGTAACCTTTCATCAACGCCCAGGGGCGGTCGGAGCGGATGACCAGTTCACCGGCTGTGCCATCCGGCACTTCGATGTCGTTTTCGTCAACCACGCGCAGCTGATACCAGGGGCGCGGCTTTCCGGCGATTCCCTTTTGCGTAATGCCGGGTCCAGCAACAAGCGGGCTGGCGATTTCGGTCATGTTGTAAATGGTCCATGCCTCGATGCCGAATCTTTCCGCAAATAATGGGCCATCCTCGCCGAACGGGGTAATGAAGGCGCGCCGCAGCGGGTGGTTGCGATCATCCGATGAAACTGGTTGTTTCAGGAGGAAGCTCGCCATGACGCCGAGCAACAGACAATAGGTCGAGTTCGTTTCTCGAACAGCCTGCCAGAAATGCTGAGTTTTGAACTCGCGCATCATGCCGATGGAAAGGCCGCGCGCCAGCATCGCGTAGACATAGAGCGTGGAGCCGCAATGGAAGATCGGACCGCAGATCATGCAACGATCCGTTTCATCCACGCAGTCAAAGGCGTCAGGACCCATTGTATAAAGCTGCACATAAGAGGTTACGACACCCTTGGCATTGCCCGTCGTGCCAGATGTGTACATGATGGCAAGCGTGTCCCAAGGCTCAATCGGCTTGTCGAGAACAAGTTCGGTCTCGCTGACTGTTTCCACGTCAGTCAAAGGCTGGATTTCTACGCCAGCAATGGTGCAGTCTATGGTGCCTTCGACCACCAGAACTTTGCGCAGCTTGCCGGGGGCGATACTCAGCAATCGTTCCATCAGATCGGCGTGAGCAACCATCAGTGGTGCATCCGCGTCGTCCAGAATATGTTCCAGCGGGCGTCCACGTGCTGCAGTGTTGATCGGCACATAGACAGCGCCAATATAGTTGATCGCGAACCAGGTGGTAAGTAGATCCGGGCCGTTGCCCATAAAACAAAGCACGTGATCGCCGCGTTTTACGCCATGGGATTGCAGCGTTGCCGCGCGCTGGCGAACGCGGTCGCGGGTCGTCTTGTAATCCCATTCCGTCGACGGCCAAAAATGCACGAATGGTGCCGTGGGGCGCTCGGCTGCATATTGATCGAGAAGATATCGTAACACGGAATGGTTACGGTTGAGCGCGCGCTGGTCTGGCGTCATGTTCTGAATTCCTCCTACCCGGCCGCAACTAAACCTTCAAAAGAGGGCAGTTGCAAACCTGTTTGGAATATGCAACATACTCGGTAGTATGTCAAAGCGAAAACATCTGGGAGGATGGAAATGGCCATAGTCGATATCAAGCGCGAGGGACCGATTGCGGTGGCGCGCTATGACCGGGGCGGCAAGGCCAATGCTCTCAATGAAGAATCAATCAAGGCGCTCATCCAGGCAGCGGACGAATTATCGGCGGATGACAGTGTTCAGGTCGTAATCATCGCCGGAACCGAAAGCCGATTTTCCGGTGGCGTTGATTTGAAGGATGAGAACCTGTGGCGCAACGATGCGGACGCTGTCTCTCGCCACACGGCCATGTCGCTCGGCGGCGTCATGTGTGATCGGTGGCGGTTGCTGCCGCAGATCACGATCGCGGCCGTCGAGGGACCGGCCGTTGGTGGCGGCGGCATTCTGGCGTTGGCAGCCGATTTCCGCGTTATGGCTGAGGGCGCCTTCTTTCAGTTTCCAGAAGTCCGTCTGGGCATGACGCTGGGTTGGGGCGGACTGCCCCTTTTGTCGTCGCTTATCGGCCCGACGCGTGCCAAGCGCGTGCTTTTCGCCAATGAGCGGATCGGCGAGCAGGACGCGCTCAATATGGGGCTTTGCGACAAGATTGCTCCCGCAGGTGAGGCGGTAGAAGCCGCAAAACTCTTCGCGCAAACAATCGCCGAATGCTCGCCTTTAGCCCTGCGGATGACCAAGAGGGCTATTGATCAAGAACACCGCGCCAACTGGGCCGCACCTTATGAAGCAGACCAGTTTTATCTGGCGAGACTGATTGTGGAAAGCAGCAGTCAGTCGGGCTGACACCGTTATTATTTGGGAGGAGGAAAACCATGACAATGAAATCAATGATGCTTTCGGGTGCATTTGCCGCAATGGTGCTTGCAAGCCCGGCTTTGGCAGAGCCCGTTCGACTGGGTGTGCTGACGGATATGTCCGGCATGAATTTCGATCTTGCTGGCGAAGGCTCGGTCGTTGCGGCCAAGATGGCTGTGGAGGACTTCGGTGGCAAGTTGAATGGCGAGGCCATTGAAGTCATCGTCGGCGATCATCAGAACAAGCCGGATATCGGATCCACGCTGGCGCGCAGCTGGATCGATGAGAAGAACGTCAAGGCCATTATCGACGTGCCGACATCGTCGGTCGCAATGGCGGTTCAAGAGATCGCGCGTGACAAGGACGTAGCTTTTCTGGCATCGACCGCAGGTTCCTCGGACCTGACGGGCAAGGCCTGCTCGCCAACGACGGCGCAGTGGACCTGGGATACTTATTCACTTGCCAATGGTACCGGTCGCGCCATGACGCAGGAAGGTGGCAAGAAGTGGTACTTCATCACGGTTGACTACACCTTCGGTCATGCCCTCGAACGGGACACGACAGAAGCCGTCAAGGCAAGCGGCGGCGAAGTTGTGGGCTCCGTGCGTCATCCACGTGAAACCACGGATTTCTCCTCCTTCCTGCTACAGGCGCAAGCGTCGGGCGCTGACGTGATTGCCCTTGCTAACTCCTCGGGCGATACGATGACTGCGCTCAAGCAGGCCAATGAATATGGCATTGCTCAGGGTGGACAGAAGATTGCGGGCATGTTGCTGTTTCTCTCCGACGTCCATAGCGTTGGCCTCGAGACTGCAAAAGGACTGACACTCACCACCGGCTTCTACTGGGATTATGATGACCAGACCCGCGCTTGGTCGAAGCGCTTCGGCGAACGGATGAACGGCAAAATGCCGACAATGGTTCATGCTGGCGTTTACTCGGCGGTCATGAATTATCTCAAGGCTTCGGAAGCAGCGAAGTCCACCAGCGGCAAGGTGGTTCTGGACAAGATGCGCACGATGGATATCAATGACTTCTTCGCCCGCAACGCAAAGCTGCGCGCAGACGGTCGTATGGTACACGACATGTATCTTGTTCAGGTAAAGTCGCCTGAGGAATCCAAAGGTCCGTGGGACTATTATAAAGTTCTGCGCACCATTCCGGGCGACGAGGCGTTCCGTCCGCTCGATAAGGGCGGCTGTCCTTTGGTCACGCAGTAAGAGGCTTATTGAATGACAGCTTCTGGCAATGTGACGGCTCTGCGTGAAGCAGGGCCGTCGAGCTCGAATTCTCCATCGCAAGCCGCTGCGCGTCCTGTTTTGTCGGCGCGCGGCTTGGGCAAGTCGTTTGGCGGCTTTTATGCGGTGAGGAATGTCGATCTTGATGTGGACCATGCCCGCGTTCATGCGCTGATCGGCCCGAACGGGGCTGGCAAGACGACGGTCTTCAATCTTCTGACCAAGTTTCTCCAGCCGACAAGCGGCGAGATCACGCTTCTGGGCGAAACGATTACCAAGACCGATCCGGCCAAAGTGGCGCGGATGGGACTGGTGCGCTCGTTCCAGATTTCCGCAACCTTCCCGCATCTGACGGTGCTGGAAAACGTCAAGGTGGCGCTGCAGCGCCCGAACGGCCTTGCCACGCAATTCTGGCGTTCGCTTGCAGCACTCGACCGGCTGGATGCGCAGGCGATCGCGCTTCTGGAACGCGTCGGCCTTGCCGATGCCCGTCATGCACTGGCTGCGGATTTGTCCTATGGCCGCAAGCGCGCGCTGGAAATCGCCACCACGCTTGCGCTCGATCCCAAAGTGCTGCTGCTCGATGAGCCGATGGCCGGCATGGGCCATGAAGACGTTCACACCATCGCCGCCCTCATTGCCGATGTCGCGAAGGATCGCGCCGTTTTGATGGTGGAACACAATCTCAAGGTGGTGGCCGATATCGCCCACC
>NZ_JAELXQ010000007.1 GCF_016427605.1 Ochrobactrum sp. Q0168
GGCTGGGTTCAATCTCCTGACGGGAAACATTGTCAGCGGTGAGGACACCGATGATTTTCTGACAGCCCAACAAGCGTTGATCGACCGGTTTCGTCAGGAATGGTTGCATGAACGCGCGCCGCGTGTCGCGCTTGGCCGGGTGATCCTGCCCACCGATAGTGCAAGTCCTGATGCGCGCCGCCGTTATACCGAATTTGCTGCCGAGCGCGATAAGCGAACGGGTTTCGCCCATGGTCCGCGCCGTACGTTGTTCCTGCCCGACATTGTGGGTACGACAGAAGAAATTTTGGAAACACTCGCAGCCGATCCTGTCCTGCCGCTGGTGTCTGAATTTCGGCTGGAGCTGCCATACGAATTTCACGCGGAGGACTATGCGCAGATCCTCACAGACTTTGCGCGACTTCTTCATGCTTCGGGCGCGAGGAAGCCAGAGCTCAGCGTCGTTCGGGCGGGTTAGCCACCCATTTCTACATTTAGATCGAAATACGCTCATGGCGAAGTCCAGAGTGGCATGTTTCTAATTTTCTATAAATTTAGTAGAATATAGAATGTGCATTCTCGGCCTATCGGTCGATTGCTGCTAGCATGAAGACAATGACTGTCGTCGGTGAGCCGCTTTCTAACCACGTGGTGCTGGGCTTCCGGCGCGTCGTGCTTAGAGCGCATCTCCAAAAGCGTGAAGCGGTTGACGCAAGATGCGGGTTAAAACAAAGAATGAGAGCGCCATACGATCAGGCGATCTAAGCCTTTCCGTTACAAGTATAATTCTGTCGATAATCATTTACACCCCTCATTATATGTTCAACGAAAAGATAATCAAATTTATTAAAGCAATATCTATAAAGCAAGTTTGCAAATAGAAATAAAAAAGAAATAATTTTTAATTCTATATATTATTTTAAATAGCAGTTTCTGACATTATTACGATTATATAAATAAGTTCAATCATCTTTATTTACAAGCAGGGTGATCGTATGACTTCCGAGAATAAGAAATCTTATCTATCACGGCGTGCTTTTCTGGAGGCATCCGCTCTTGGTCTTGGTGTGGCAGCCGTTGGCGGTTCCGGCGGTTTTGTACGCAAGGCATTTGCACAGAGCACATCGTCGTCTCCTAGAGTGATCAAGCTCGCCTGGGGGCAGACGGCTGTGTGCCAGTCGCCCATTTCTGTCGCATTGAAAAAGGGGCTGTTCGAGAAATATGGCCTGACTGTCGAGCCGGTCAATTTCTCCGGCCCAACCGATCAGCTGCTTCAGGCAATTGCCACAGGCAAGGCGGATGGCGGCATCGGTATGGCTCTGCGGTGGTTGAAGCCACTGGAGCAGGGGTTCGACGTATCGCTGACGGTCGGCACGCATGGCGGTTGTATGCGCCTGCTCGCTGCGCCGGATTCCGGTATCAATTCGGTCGCGGATCTGAAGGGCAAGAAGGTTGCCGTCAGCGATCAGGCAAGCCCGATCCGCAATTTCTTTGCTATTCAGGCTGCAAAACAGGGCATCAATCCAGATACGGAAATCGCGTGGCTGCAATATCCGGCCGATCTCTTTGCGGAAGCCTTGAAGAAGGGTGAAGTGCAGGCCGTGGCTGGCGATGATCCTCACGCCTTCCTCCAGCGCGAGCGTGATGGTCTCAAGGAAGTCGCGACCAATCTTGACGGTCAATACGTCAATTCCGCCTGCTGTGTGTTGGGCCTGCGCGGTAGTCTGGTCCGTGATGAGCCCGAAGTTGCTGGCGCGCTCTCGCGTGCAATCGTGGAAGCACAATCATGGACCGCGGCGCATCCCGATGAAAGCGCTGAAATCTTCGCACCGTTTGTTCCGGGCAATGTCTCGGCAACTGATGTGGCGCGTATCCTGCGCAGTCACACGCATGATCACCATTCCACCGGTGACGCCTTGCGCAAGGATGTCGCTTTGTTCGCGGACGAACTCAAGATCATCAATGTCATCCGGCCCAATACCAACACGGATGCGTTTGCCGAAAAGATCGTAGCCAATGTCATCTCCTGACACAGTCTATATCTCATCAAAGGGCGAAGCGGGGAAGACGTTACCTTCCGCGCTTCGCCGCTCGCTGTGGCCACTTGTGGCGGTGATCGCCTGGGCCATCGTCAGCGCGATTTCGATCTTCCTACCCAATGTTGTGGTAGGATTTGCCGAGCCGCTTTACGTTCGTGAAACCAATGGCCTGTTCATTGGCTGGTCGATCTTTTTGGCAATCGGCGCAGCACTGGTCGCGGTCTATCCTGCCTTTGGCAAACGGCTGATTTACTGGTCGCCGTGGCTAACGGCTCTGGCTGTTTTTTTTGGCATATGGGAATTGTTGACGGCAAAGTTTGCGTTGCTTCCAGTGCCGTTTTTCCAGCCGCCTTCATCTCTGCTCGAAGTCTATCTGGATGACTGGCCGCGTCTGCTGGACAGTCTTTATAACTCGTTCAAGCTGCTGGCTTCCGGCTTTGTGCTTGGCGCAATTGCTGGTTTTGTCACCGGTGTTTCCATCGGCTGGGTGCGAGCAATCGGTTATTGGGTCCATCCGGTGTTGCGGTTTCTGGGCCCCATTCCATCGACCGCACTATTGCCGATGGCTTTCTATTTCTTTCCGTCAGGCTTTTCCGCTGCCGTCTTTCTCATTGCACTGGCAACATGGTTCCCGCTTACGGTGCTGACATGGTCGGGCGTGGCAAGTGTCGACAAGGCATATTACGACGTCGCACGCACTTTGGGCGCCAGTCAGTTGTTTCTGATCTTACGCGTGGCTATCCCCGCAGCATTGCCGCATGTTTTTGTCGGTCTTTTCATGGGGTTGGGGGCATCGTTTTCGGTACTGGTCGCCGCGGAAATGATGGGTGTCAAATCCGGCCTCGGTTGGTATCTGCAATGGGCACAAGGCTGGGCCGCCTATAATAATCTCTATGGTGCGCTCATCATTATGGCGATTGTGTTTTCCGGGTTGATTACCCTGCTCTTTACCGTGCGCGATCATGTTCTGACCTGGCAGAAGGGGGATGTGAAATGGTGAATGCTGCCCTCAAACAAACGCCTGCCGCCTCCGTTGATGAAAGCCGTGGCTTTCATATTCAGGTTGAGAATGTAAGCCATCGCTTTGGTCTTGAAGGCAAGTTATTGCCGGTTCTCAACCACATTGAACTTGATGTGAAACCCGGTGAATTTGTAGCCATTCTGGGGCCATCTGGTTGTGGCAAGAGCACGCTCTTGCGGCTCGCTGCCGGGTTGGAGCCGCCAAGCGAAGGGCGAATTCTGGCTGATGGCGAGGAAATCCTTGGACCCAATCCGTCCCGCGTGGTGGTCTTTCAAGACCCCACACTTTATCCGTGGCGCACGGTGCGGGATAATGTTGCTTTGGGTCTTCAGACGCGTGGCGTGCTGAAAACTCAGGGACACCGCATCGATGAAGCGATTGAGCTGGTTGGACTGTCGGCTTTTGCCAATGCCTATCCGCGCCAGCTTTCGGGCGGCATGGCGCAGCGTGCGGCCTTGGCGCGTGCACTCGTCAATGATCCGAAATTGCTCATTCTGGACGAGCCATTGGGGAAACTCGACTCCTTGACGCGGCTTGCCATGCAGGCGGAGCTTCTGGATCTGTGGCAGCGCGACGGCTTCACCACATTGCTCGTCACACATGATGTCGAGGAAGCGATTTTCCTTGCTCAACGGGTCATCATCTTCGGCAACCGTCCGGCAAGCATCGAAGCCGAGCTGAAAGTCGATCTCAGTTATCCGCGTCATCGCGGCGATCCGCGACTGACGGAACTGCGCAGGCAGGCGCTTGCGCATCTTGGACTTGATGCAGACTGGTAAAATCAGGAAAGAAAATGCTCAAAAAGGCAATTTGTACAACGGCGATTTTATTGGGATCGATGACCCAACTTTACGCACATGCTCATCTCGCACAATCCGAGCCAGCTGAAGACGCCGTGCTCAATAAAACGCCTCGGGTTGTTTCCATCGAATATACCGAGGCGCTGGAACTCGGTCTTAGCAAACTTGTTCTCAAGGATGAGAAGGGGACGCCAATCAAGACCAGTAAGCCTGAGCATATTGACGGCAACACCAAGACGCTTTCGGTCACACCGCCGACCTTGAAACCCGGTACTTATACGGTTGAGTGGGGCGCTGCGTCGGTCGATACGCATCGCACCGAGGGCGCGTTCAAATTCAAAATTGCTAATTAAGGTTGCCGGGCGCAATGACTGGAATTGATATCGTCATTGCGCTTGTGCGATGCCTCAATTTCGCTGGCCTCGCAGCGCTCGCTGGCGCTCTGTTTTTTCGCATATCGCTTGTTCCGAGCACGATAAGTGAAGGCAAATTGACGGCTTTTGTGGGATTCTGGTGGCGACTTTGTGGCTATTCGGTGGCAATTAGTGCCGCTGGTCTTGTCCTATGGGTGCCGCTACAGCTCTCATTGCTGTCAGGTGCGACCAGCTTTTCCGACGCATACGCTTTTCTCCCAAAGGGACTTTTTGGAACTGCCTTTGGCATTGCTTCGTGCCTGCGCGCCTTGGCAATCGTGCTTGCCGCTTTGCTTCTGCCTTATGCAGTAAAGTCTCAAGCCATATGCATCCTGTTGTTTTTGATCGCTGTTTTGGCGCTTGGTCTCCAAATCCGCATGGGACATGCCGCAGCATCTGATGATACCTGGCTGCCATTGGCCGTTTCAGCGCATGTTATTGCCGGGGCGCTATGGTTCGGTTCGCTCCCGCCGCTTTATCTTCTTTTACGTGTTTCGCGTGGTTCGGGACTTCACGCTGCGCGTCGTTTCTCCCTGTTTGGCATTGTTTTCGTTACAGTTCTTGTTGTTGGCGCTACAATTGCCGGATGGTTTTTGGTCGGCGGTTTGCCTGGTCTGGCTGGTACGACTTACGGCAGGATCATGATCGTAAAAACCGTGCTTCTGGCTGCCATGCTGACACTTGCAGCACTTAATCGTTTCTGGTTGAGCCGCGATGGCACCAGCGGGCAGGGGCTCCGTTATGCACTGATTCTTGAGGTTACGGTCGGCTTTGCGGTGCTTCTCGCCGCATCTCTTCTAGCGACACAACCACCAGGCGTGCATGAGGATGTCATCTGGCCGTTTGCCTATCGTTTGCGCGACAATATCCTGGGCGATGCATTTCTGGTCGATGCCGCATGGCGCAGCCTCAAACCACTTCTGCTGGTGTTTCTGATCGGTATTGGCTGTCTGTTTCTGCCCAGATGGCGATGGCAAGCTATCGTTTTCGTTGCGATTTTTGGCTTTGCATTATTCCAGCCACTACGTATCGGATTGTTCGTTCAGGATGCCAATGAGGCAAGCTTTTTGCGTTCGCCTACATCCTACACAACGATTGCAATTTCCCGCGGGGCTGCGGCTTTCGATGCATATTGTTCCTCCTGTCATGGCAATGATGGGCGCGGGCGCGGTGAAAAGGCAACTGGCGATCCGGTATGGCCGCCCGATCTGACGGCACCCATGTTTGCTGATCGCAGCGACGGCGAAATGTTCTGGACGATTATGCATGGCAGGGAGCTGGAAAACGGTCGGCAATCCATGCCCGGTTTTGAAGCGGTGCTGGATGCGAAAACTGCGTGGTCCCTTGTGGACTATATCCGCACGATTGCTTCTGCCCGGACAATCAATCTGCCTGCGCCTGATGGTGCGGTTTATCCGACTTCCAGCCCGTGGGTTGCTGTCTATTGCAATGAAAAGCGTCATGAAGTCGGTCGGCAATCCGATAGTTTCTGGCTGCTTGAACTTCAGAACGAACATCTCAAAGCCTTTGCTGTCGATCGCAACGGCTCCGCAACACAATGCGATGTTTCCGACCAGACTGCGGCTGTGGCCATGCAGCTTCTGACGCCGACTTCCGATGGGGCAAGCTTTCTCGTAGATCAGAATGGCTGGATACGGTTTCGATGGTCAGGGTATGAAAAGATGGAGCCTTCGGTCCTTAAGACCGCTATCGGGAAAGCCCAAGCGAATCCGGTCAATCTATCGAATAGGGGGCATCATTCATCATGATCCGAACAGCGTCGACACGTGAATATAGATGCCAACTGGTCGCATTCAATGGATTGCCAAACTATGCACCAGGTGAACTAAGCGAATAATTTCCTTAATAAAATTCAGCGGCTGCTGAAAATTACACGTTGAATATTGATGCCGGTTGGCAAAAGGGAGCAGATTATGGGTAAAATACGCAATGGCTTTTCAGAGCTTGTCGGCAATACGCCTCTGGTTTCTTTCTCACGCCTGCAGAAGAGCAATGACGTTTCTGCGCGGCTTCTCGCAAAGATCGAATATCTCAATCCCGCTGGAAGTATCAAAGACCGTACGGCGTGGGGGATTATTCGCGATGCAGAGCGCGCCGGTAAAATCAAGCCGGGTGATCTCTTGGTGGATCTGACGAGCGGAAATACCGGCATCGGTATCGCGGCCGTTGCTGCTGCGAACGGCTATCGGACCAAGTTTTATCTGCGTGATACGATCAGCGAAGACAAGATCAACATTCTGCGACAATTCGGGTCTGAAATCGTACTAATCGACAATGACGAATTGCTCGAACCAGGCGCGCTGCAAAAGGTGCTTGATCGTATTCGCGGCGAAAATCCGGGTGCTTATTACACGGGCCAGCGGTCAAATCCCGCCAATCCGGCAATCCATTTTGAAACGACAGGTCCGGAAATCTGGCGCGACACGGATGGTGAAGTCGATATTCTGGTCAGCACCGTGGGCACTGGCGGGACCATTTCAGGCGCGGGAAAATACCTCAAGCAAAAGAAGCCATCCCTTCGTGTCATTCTGGTGGAGCCCACGGCTGACTCTGTACCGTCCGTCGAAAATCCGAGAGCCGAAACCATCGAAGGCGTTCATAAAGTCACCGATATCGATGAGACCATTCTGCCTGAGAACTACGACAAGGCTATCGTCGATGAAATTGTCGCCGTGACAACGCAGCAGGCTCGTCGTGCTGCACTGTCAGTGGCACGGGAAGAGGGCTTTCTGGTGGGGACATCTTCCGGGGCGGCGATTGCTGCGGCCCTTCAAATTGCAGAGCGTCAGGAAAACGCTGGAAAGACCATCGTTGCCGTGCTGCCGGATAGCGGAGAACGCTATTTGTCGTTATTTCAAGAATTGGTCATAGCGGAGTAGCGGGGTCAGGTCGTTCATAGCTATGCCGCCGTCCGAGATGGAATAAACGCACATATTGCGCGTTCGCGGCCAGTTCGAGCGTTGCTTATCATCTGTTTCTGACTTGCCCCTTCTACCCTGAGACGGATGGAACAACGCGAGCCTTAAAGGTCGGGGCGGATTTTCCTGTCATCTTATTCATCAGGGGCTGAATTTTTACAGAGTCGCGGTCAATTAGCTTGGAGTGCCTCGTTTGGGACCCTTGAGATCGACTAGAATGATGTTTAACCCCGTTATTCATAAACGCTATTGATAGGAGATGTGATTATGATGCAAGCTCAGTCAAACTATCAGCATTCTTCCTCATCAGCTCATTGCGAAAATGCAAAGGAACAAGGGACAATCGCGTCATTACTGGCCGCTGTTGAAATGGCTAAACAGACAGCAAATGAAAGCCTGCGCCGCGCTCAGTCCGCACCTCTGCCGCATATTGCCGATAATACAACGTTCATCGCATTGTTCGAGCGCCATCTGTCTGATCGCGAAACCCTCTTTTCCAGAATCCGCCAGCTCGACGATGCAAAGGCATTATTCAAGGCTTGAGCAGACTGCCAATTCACTCCATGATTGATGTGGTTGAGCGAAGATTGGTAAACAGGCAGAAGCGTAGTGGCTGACTTTGTATCCAGAATGACGCTGACAGAGGAGTTGGTTTCACTGAGTATTCGGCCAGAAGTGGATCGCGGCCCGGAACCGAACAGGACTCCAATGTCCGATGAGGATGTGCAAGCACTTTCTGAAAAGCTCTATCTTGAAAGCGGCTCCGATCCATTATGGGTGTTTGCTTATGGTTCGCTCATATGGAAGCCAGATTTTGATGCTGTAGATTGGCGTTACGGTGGCGTGAAGGGATGGCACCGCTCATTCTGCCTAAGACTTACCCGTTGGCGTGGTACTCGAAGCCAGCCCGGCCTTATGTTGGCGCTGCGACGCGGCGGAAGTTGCAATGGTATCGTGTTTCGCTTGTCTGAAGTTGAAAGGCTTGCACAGATTCAACGCTTGATCCGCCGCGAAATCAGCTCGATAAGCGACGCTTCCACTATCCGCTGGGTATCTGCCGATACACCGGACGGGCCTGTGCGTGCTTTAACTTTCTGGGCTGGCCCCCGTGGAGACCGCGTTTTGAATGGTCTGCCGCTGGAATCGGTAGCAAGCACTCTCGCAAGAGCCTGCGGACATATTGGCTCCTGCGCGGAATATCTTTATTTGACCGTCAAACATCTGGAAGAAAAAGGCATTCACGACCGCAATCTGTGGAAGCTTCAGGAGCTCGTGGCAGCTGAAATTGCGGCGCTCTACGAGGTCAACGCCAATATATTCGCATAGATGGTCCCCTCCGAGGCGAGCGTTGAATTCAACGTGAGAACAGCTGAGATAATTGATATGGATGGACGAGCGCCGAAGCCTTCGGCTTGCCGCCGGCTATCCTGGAGAGCTAATGCCAGCGCTGCAACACGGGCCGTTCCCGGCTCCCACTGCGATACGCGACTTGAGGGCAGACCTCATTAACCGTACTTGGATCGAGATATTTTTACCTTAGGTCTGATTTTTAGATCCGGTTGATCCGCCGGTATCTGCGCCTGACTACAATTAGCGTAACACATGCCGTGCGCGAAGCGTCCAAAACATTCCTTATACCCCCAGCTGTCAATCCCGCTCCTGCGCCGACAGCTACAACAACGCCCTCGCCGAAACGATCAACGATCCAGATAGGGCCGAGGTCATCCATCGGCGTGGGCCTCGGAGGAACTCCGAAGTGGTGGAATTCGCTACCCTCCAGCGGGTCGATTGGTTCAACAACCCCGCCTGCCGGAGCCAATCGGAAACATTCCGACAGCCGAAGTGGAGGAGAAGTATAACGCTAGGCTGGACGAACCAGCCATGGCCGAATAACTTAAACGAAATGGCCTCCGGTAAACCCCGTGCGGTTCAGATTCTTACGCAGAAACGATTAGAAGTTCATAGAGATAGGAGCTTCAAAGTGACGTTGAACTTTGAGCCATTCAGGTGGGCTCTCCGATATTGCGGATGGCCATTGGTGTTCTTTTCCGGGCTGGTTGGTGCCAAGTTCGCCTTCGACAGCGATTACCCTATGGCATTGTTCACCATTGTCTACGCCATTGCTGTCGCCACGCTGTTTATCATGGAACGCATCATTCCATATGAGGATCGCTGGCTCGAGGCAGATGGCGAAGCCTTCAACGACATCGCCCATACGTTGTTGACCAAGGGGCTCGTTCAAGTCGCAGCACTTTCCGCGGCGCTGTTCCCCATGATAGCCGCGAGCTTCCTGCAGCCGTTGGCCGGACTTCAGTTCAGTTTTTGGCCATCGACATTGCCTTTCGTACTCCAGGTGACGCTGGCGGTTATCATTGCAGAGTTCGGCCTGTATTGGTCGCATCGCATTGCGCACGAACGTTTATTCTTCTGGCGTTTCCACGCATTGCATCATTCTGTGACCCGGCTTTGGGTGGTCAATACCGGACGGTTTCATGTCATGGACTCCCTGTTCAAGATAGCGCTGAGCCAAGCTCCGCTTTATTTCTTGGGTGCACCGCTGCATATTTTCTGGTGGCTGGGCGCCGTCACTGCCTTTGCAGGCATTCTTACCCATTGCAATGTCGACATGCGAACGGGGATATTTGACTATGTGTTTAGTACGCCCCGGCTCCATCGCTGGCATCATTCAAAGGATATTCGTGAAGGAAATACAAATTACGGCGAGAACATCGTCTTGTTCGACCTGATTTTCCGGACCTATCTCAATCCGGATCGATCCTCATCTACAGACATCGGCATCAAGGGGCAGGTCGCAAAGGGTTTTCTTGCACAATTGGCCCAACCTTTCTCGAAGGACGGTGTTCGTCAAATCCTTGGCTTGCCTTCCAAAAACTGATGGCGTCGCATTACCAAGCCGGGTGGGGAAGCATCACTTCGATCAGCCCCGCCAGGTCAGGAAGCGCTTCTCGATCTGCCCGATGATGAAATTGACGATCAGCCCCATCGCCGACAGGATCGTCACCCCTGCAAACAGCTTTTCAAGATCGTAGAGCGATCCCGCTTCAAGAATATAGGAACCGACGCCGAACTGGGCGCCGAGCATTTCAGCCGCGACCAGAAGAATAATGGCGATGGAGATTGACACCCGCAATCCCGACAGGATCGCCGGAAAGGCACCAGGCAGGATGATCTTGCGCACGATGGACCACCATCCGAGACCGAAGCTCTGACCCATGCGCACAAGCGAACGATCCACATTATCGACCGCGCCATAAGTGGCGACGACGGTGGGTGTAAAGGTGCCGAAGGCAATGAGCATATATTTCGACATTTCGTCGATGCCAAACCAGATTACGAAGAGTGGCAGAAGCGCAATCTTAGGGATCGGGAAGAGGGCTGCGATGAGCGGCACCAGACCGGCGCGTACATAGCTGAACAAGCCGATCATTACGCCGAGACTGACACCGACCGCGATACCAAGGCTGGCGCCGATAACAAGCCGCCGCAGCGATGGCAGTAGATGCTGCCACAACAAGCCGGTCTGCCACAGCTGGACGAAGGTTTCGAGCACAGCAGACGGGCGCGGCAATGTCAGGTTGGAAATGAAGCCGCTGCGGGTTCCGATTTCCGCGAGAGCCAGCAGCGCTACGAACAGGATCAAGGCCATATGGCGCACCGGCTGGGGTGCGAAGCCACCACCCCGGAAGGGCACCGGGCGAACATCCTGGCCGGGCTGCTTCATCTCTGAGATATCAACCATTGATCAACTCCTGGTCCGCCGCCTGCGCTTCCGCCCGCATCAGCTCCCAAAGCTGTTTCTGCTTATCTTCAAGAACGGGATCGCCAAGATGACGCTCGGAAAGGGGGATATTGATATCGACAATTTCCCTGATACGGCCCGGCCTTCGCGAAAGCACTACCACCCGATGACCGAGCCGCACTGCCTCGTTGAGATTGTGCGTAACATAGACGGATGTGAATGGCTGGCGTGTCCACAGCGCAATCAGATCGTCCATCAGCAGTTCCCTTGTCTGGCTATCGAGCGCTGACAGAGGTTCGTCCATCAGCATGACAGCGGGACGCACCGACAAGGCGCGCGCAATCGCCACACGCTGACGCATACCGCCCGACAATTGCTTCGGTAGAGCCTGCCGGAAATCTAAAAGCCGGGTGCGTTCCAGTACATTGGTGACGATCCGGTTCATCTCTGTCTGGCCGAGGCCATGGCCCTCCAGCACAAGCTTGATGTTTCCCTCCACGGTGCGCCACGGCAGCAGCGCAAAATGCTGGAAAACATAGGTGAGAGGATTGAGCGAGTCTTTCGGCGGAGAACCGATCTGCAGCACCTCGCCTGAAGATGGCCGTTCAAGGCCGCCCAGAAAACGCAGGAGCGTGGATTTTCCGCAACCCGAAGGACCGATCAGGCAGACAATCTGCCCTTGTGGGATGGTGAGCGAGATATCTTTCAGAACTTCGACCGTACCATAAGCATGGCAGACGTTCTTAAGCTGCAAATCCATTTCAACTCCAGTCGGAAGTCCATCTTCCGACAATGACAACTCGGTTTGAGATGATTGTCCAAAGGGTTAGATACCCGGAAAACCGCCCCGGATACTGAATGTTCGAACTTGGTCAGTTCCAGCCAGTGTTAGATCGTCTTGACGTAGGATGTGTCGAACAGCTTTTCCTGCGTGACAGCTTCCTTGACCATGCCTTCAGATCGAAACCAATCGAGCTGTTCGACGCAACTGCCGAGTGACAGAGCCAACCCCTTGTTGATGCGCATCGCGCCATCAATCAGGTTTTGCTTGGCCGTCTCGAATGGGCTGTCGCTTTCGACATATTTGTGCACGATCTTTGCAATGTCGTCGCGCGCCGTGTCGTCTGCGGTATTTTCCACAAAGGCTGCATTATAATCATCGATTGCCCTGGAATAGGCTTTGACAAAAGCTTCCGTCATGGCGCGCTCGTCACGCGCATTCTTGGTAGACGTAAATGCCGTTGTGACCTGATAATCCGGCGCGTAATCGGAAACGAGGCCGATTTGCTTTGCAGCGCCTTCGCGGATGAGCTTTTTGGCGATATTGGGCTGGATCGCCCAGGAATCGATCTGACCGGTCGACAGAGCGCCAACAACAGCGCCGAGTTTCTGCAATGGGCGGAGCTGGATTTCAGAAAGCGGGATATTGTTGGCCTTGGCGATCTTGTGCGCCATGAAATGAAATGACGATCCCGCCATGGTGATGCCGAAGCTGTGTCCTGCCAGCTTAGACGGATCAGTCAGCCCACCTTCATAGGCCTTGTTGGAGGCCAGAATGACATTGCCGACAATGCCTTTTTCTTCTGCGAGCGCGCCGCCGATCACCTTGATCGCGCCTTTGTCGGCCAAACTGATCAGACCGCCGCTCATTGCGGTCACACCGAAATCGGCATCGCCTGATGCGATGGCGACAGCCATAGGCTGAGCGGCTTCGAAGAACTTCAACTCGATATCGAGACCAGCCTCTTTGAAATAGCCACGCTCATGCGCGATATAGCTTGGCGCATGGCTTGCCAGATGGAGCACAGCCAGGTTTCGCGTCGCAGCGCGGGCAGGGGAGCCGAAAGCCGTACTGATGCCAATTGCACCAAGTCCCATCAATGTTTGACGGCGTGTCAGCGTGAAATCCATTCTGGCTCTCCTCCGATGCGGGTGTCGGCCCGGCGCAATAGATTTCCTCTGATGCCTGGCAAACAAAATTTCATTACGTCTCTGCCATGGAAAAATATGGAAGATTGCTTCCGCATAAAGCCATGGGGCGGGATTTTCAATAAGATTAACGACTAATTTCCTTCTCAACATTCGATGTACCGGCATCGATTTTACAGAGAAAGGGGGCTAGTCGTGCCAGTATGGGACCGGCTGCTGTTTCGGGCAGCAGATGACCGCCCGCTAGTCCTTCCCCCTCAATATCGCTTGCCCAATCCGCCCAGATACTGAGTGGTTCACGCCCGCCGCCATAGCGTCGGCCCTCTTCCCAGAAGATCAGAACCGGCACATGAATCCGCCGTCCTGTCGCCCGATCCGCAAGATCGTCGGTTTCGTCTAAGCCAGCGCCGGCACGGTAATCCTCGCATATCCAATGCCTGACTTCGGCGCTGTCAAAGGCTTCCCGATAGTCTGCAAGTGCAAGCGGATGCAATTTGTCGAGACCAAGCGCCATCTTCTGCAAGGTCGTATCGATCATGAAGCGTGGATTGCCGGACAAGAGCATTTCCGGCAGCGGCTCTGGCTGGGCCAGCATGAACCAGTGCCAGGCGCCCATACCGAAGGCCTTGCTGGCGCCTTCCCACATTTCCGGTGTCGGTACGACCGTAACGGAGACGAGCCCAAGCACCTTGTCTGGATGATCCAGCGCCATACGATAAGCGACCCGGCCACCGCGATCGTGCCCGATCACCACAAACCGGTCGTGGCCAAGCGCTTGCATCAGCTCCACGAGACTTGCGGCCATACGTCGCTTGGATCCTGCGCCAGCGCGATTGGAAGTGATGCGACTGCGTCCATAGCCTGGTAAATCGGGCACAATGACAGCACAGGATTGCGCGAGTTCCGGCGCGATCCGATGCCAGGCTGCCATGGTTTCTGGATAACCATGCAACAGCAGAACAGGCATGCCTTTACCGCCCGCCATGACGGCGAACCGAACATCGTTCGTTTCCACATAGTGCATTTCGAAACCAGGAAAGAGTTGCTCGATTGCTGCTTTCATCACTACCGTCTTGAACTTGTCTGAAGCGAATTCAGCCGAACATATAGACGCTTTATCAAGTTTCGGACAATCGGCCCTGTCGTGATTACACAATGGAAACCAACGTCTGGAAGGTTATCTGCAGGCGCGACCCTGCGTCGCGATTCAGGCCGCAGGGGCGAAATGAGGTACGTAAATCAAAAAATGCTTGCTATTCATTTTTCTTCACGTATCAATTGTTCCTGAGGATAGGGCGGTATGGCTTTTGCATATTGTCCCGATGGGGTGATCTTGGCGCAAAACGCCTGTGGGAGGATCAGCCATTCAAGAATAAGCAGCTCCAAAGTGGGCTGTTTTGTCGTGCCGAACTCCGGGGGCGGAATACGTTCGGGGGCGCGGTTTGGTATCAACCGGTTAGCAGCCGGTGTTGTTTGGAGGAGATTAGCATGAAACGTCGTAATTTTCTGACCGGCGCGCTGGTTGCCGCAGCTTTGGGCATCGGCGCCATGGCGGCCACGCCGGTCTATGCTTCACCGGAAAATCCGGTCATCGGCTTTTCTATTGACGATCTTCGCGTTGAGCGCTGGGCGCGTGATCGCGACTATTTCATTGAGGCGGCGGAAAAGCTGGGCGCCAAGGTCAATGTGCAGTCGGCTGACGGTAACGAAGAAAAGCAGGTCAAGCAGGTTGAAAACCTGATTGCACAGGGCGTTGACGCCATTGTCATCGTGCCGATGAACTCAAAGGTTTTTGATGCGGTCGTCGCCGATGCCAAGGCATCCGGTATCAAGGTTTTGTCCTATGACCGCCTGATCCTCAATGCCGATATCGATGCCTACATCTCGTTCGACAATGAGCGCGTCGGCTTCATGCAGGCGGAAGCAGTCCTGAAGGCCAAGCCGGAAGGCAATTATTATCTCCTCGGCGGCTCGCCAACGGACAACAACGCCAAGCTTCTCCGTGCCGGCCAGGAAAAGGCTCTCAAGGAGGCCGTCGATTCCGGCAAAGTGAAGATCATTGGTTCGCAGTGGGTTAAGGAATGGAGCCCGACTGAAGCGCTCTCCATCATGGAAAACGCTCTGACGGCCGCGCAGAACAAGATTGATGCGGTTGTTGCTTCAAACGACGGCACCGCCGGTGGCGCCATCCAGGCGCTTGCCGCGCAGGGGCTGGCCGGGAAGACTGCTGTTTCCGGACAGGACAGCGACCTTGCTGCCGTCAAGCGCCTGATCGACGGGACGCAGACCGTAACCGTCTATAAGCCGCTGAAACTCATTGCTTCGGAAGCTGCCAAGCTTACCGTGCAGATGGTGAAGGGTAAAAAGCCTGAGTTCAATTCCAAGCTCGATAATGGCGGCAAGCAGGTCGATACGCTTCTACTGACGCCGACTGCCGTGACCAAGGATAATATCGACATTTACGTCCAGGACGGCTTCTATACCAAGGAGCAGATCTCCGGGAAGTAAGTTCTCCTGATGGGCTCACCGGGACTAGTCCCGGCGAATAGCCCGAGAGAATAGTGGGGCCGGAAGTCTGAAAATCACAGTTCAGCTTCTGGCCTCGCCAACGTGTCGATGCTGGCTATGACAGCGTTGTCTGAATCAATTCCGCCATGAAAGATGGCGTGGCCGTTTTCGGACGGCTTATTCTGCTGCAATGTTGCAAGGTCGAATGCGATGTCCGAATATCTTCTAGAGATGCGCAATATCGGTAAGGACTTCAACGGCGTGAAAGCGCTCGACGGTATTTACCTGAAGGTGCGCGCGGGCGAGTGTGTCGGCCTTTGCGGTGAGAACGGCGCGGGTAAATCGACGCTGATGAAAGTGCTTTCAGGCGTTTACCCTTATGGAACCTGGACAGGCGAGATTTTCTGGGAAGGTCAGGAGCTGAAAGCCGCAGGTATTCGCGATACGGAAGCAGCGGGTATCGTTATCATCCATCAGGAACTGATGATGGTGCCGCATCTGTCGGTTGCCGAGAACATCTTTCTGGGGTCAGAGCCCACGAGCGGGGGCTTTATCGATTATGACCAGATGAATGCGCGCGCGACGGAACTTCTGGCGCGTCTCAAGATTCACGACATCAATGTCGCGCTTCCGGTCTATCATTATCCAGGCGGCAAGCAGCAACTGATCGAGATCGCAAAGGCGATCAACAAGAACGCGAAACTGCTCATTCTCGACGAGCCGACATCGGCATTGACCGCATCCGAAACGCGCGTTCTTCTCGATCTGATCAAGGACTTCAAGGCGCAAGGCATGGCCTGCGTCTACATTTCCCACAAGCTGGATGAAGTGGCCGAAATTTCCGACACGGTGACGGTCATCCGCGACGGGACACATATCGCCACCAGGCCGATGGCGGAACTCACCACGCCAGCCATCATCACCATGATGGTGGGGCGCGAGATGAAAAACCTGTTTCCGCGCGAGCCGCACGATATTGGCGACGTTGTTTTCGAGGCGCGGAATGTCAGTTGCTGGGATGTGACAAACCCGAATCGCAAGGTCGTTGACAGTGTTTCGTTTGCACTTCGGCGCGGAGAAATTCTTGGCATCGCCGGGCTGGTGGGTGCGGGGCGGACGGAACTGGTGTCCAGCCTGTTCGGCGTCTGGCCCGGAGCGCATGAGGGGCAGGTCTTTCTTGAAGGCAGGGAGCTGAAAATCCGCACGCCCCGCGATGCGGTTCGACAGGGTATCTGCATGGTGCCAGAAGACCGAAAGAAGGATGGCATCCTGCCCATTATGCCGGTGGGCTATAATATGACGGTCTCGGTGCTGGATCGGTTTTCCTTGCGTGGATTGCTGGACAAGGAAGCGGAACTGGCCACGATCCAGCGCGAAATCCTGCGTCTGAAAGTAAAAACCGCTGATCCGATGCTGGAAATTGCTTCCTTGTCCGGGGGTAACCAGCAAAAGGCCGTATTGTCAAAAATGATGCTGCCAGATCCCAAAGTACTCATTCTCGACGAACCGACGAGGGGCGTCGATGTTGGCGCGAAATATGAAATCTACAAACTGATCTTCGCGCTCGCGAAACAGGGGGTTGCAGTGCTTATGGTCTCTTCCGAAATGCCGGAGGTTCTCGGCATTAGCGATCGTGTTCTGGTGATCGGCGAGGGTAGACTGCGCGGCGATTTCCTTAATGAAAATCTAACTCAGGAGCAGGTGCTTGCTGCCGCAATAGGCAAGCCCATTAGCAATGCTGCCTGATCTTCTAGTAACGGTGTGTTTTCACGCTTTTCTGAACGCAAATCGTTTCACCCCTTTTCTGGAAATACTCAAGTTTGACCGGTGCATGATATGACATTGACGGGCAAAAGCCTTCGAAAATTTCTGGCGGAATACAAGATCGTAGCCCTTTTGATCGTGGTTGCGCTCATCTGGGCGTTGTTTGCGGTCCTAACCTACGATCCCGAGATGGGGCGTTCGCAGTTTCTGACAGCGCGCAACTTTTCCAATCTCCTGCGCCAGATGGCCATCACGGGAATGCTCGCATCCGCGATGGTGTTCGTCATCGTTGCCGGTGAAATTGATCTTTCGGTTGGCGCGTTATTAGGGCTTTTGGGCGGCATCGCCGCCGTTCTCGACGTGATTTACGGCTGGCCGCTATGGGCGACGATCAGCACGGTTCTTGTATTAGGTGTGGCGCTTGGCGCTTTCAACGGATGGCTGACCGCCTATCTTGGCATACCCTCCTTCATCGTCACACTGGGCGGGCAGCTCGTCTTTCGCGGCATTGTGCTCGGGATCATGGGCGGTGTCACAATCGCGCCGATTTCGCCAGAATTCAAATATATCGGGCAGGGTTACCTGCCGGGATGGCTTGGCAATCTCTGCGCCGTTGCGCTGTTCGGCGTGCTTATTCTTATGACGTTGCGCACGCGGGCCAGCAAGCGCAAGCATAACCTCCAGACACTTTCGTCTGGTATGGAAATTGCGCGGCTTCTCGGCATTGGTATCCTGATATTAGGCTTCATCCTGATCCTCAACAGCTATCAGGGCGTGCCGGTTCCGGTCCTGATCCTGCTGGTGATCCTTGGCGTCTTCACCGTTATCGCAAAACAAACTGTGTTCGGCCGCCACATCTATGCGGTTGGCTCCAATACCGAAGCAACCCGCTTTTCAGGCGTCAACGTCAATTTCGTCAAGATGGCGGTATTCGCCTTGATGGGATTGATGGCGGCGGTGGCGGGGCTGACGACAACCTCGCGCCTCGCCGCAGGCACACCATCGGCGGGCTTGGGCGGCGAGCTTGACGCCATTGCATCATGCTTCATCGGTGGCACCTCCATGCGCGGGGGTGTGGGTTCTGTACTCGGTGCGTTGGTCGGCGCGCTCATCATGTCGAGTCTCGACAACGGCATGTCCATGCTCGGCGTCGATACCTTCTGGCAGCAGATCATCAAGGGCAGCATTCTTGTTCTGGCTGTCTATCTCGATATCGTATCTTCCGGTACGCGGCGCGGATGAATATCCTTCGATATATTCGTTGTTTGGACCCAGTACGTGATTGTTGGGTTTGAAGATTTCGATTTTTCTTTCGCTGGGATGCGGGCGTGCCTCAAAAGGCGGTTTGAAGCGCAATGCTTTGAGTTGCCCTCATTGGAGTTGGTTGATGAAATCTTCTATTCTGTCGCAAGCTCGCGCAACCTGTTCGAGGGAAGCCGCATAGGAAATACGGAAATTCGGACCGAAGCCGAATGCGCCGCCATGTACAACAGCGACTTTGGAATGTGACAGGAGTTCCAGTGCAAAATCCTGGTCGCTTTCAATGAGTTTTCCTGACGGCGCTCGTTTTCCGATGAGCTCTTCGCACGACGGATAAGCATAGAATGCGCCCTGCGGCATTGTGCACTCGATGCCGGACATCTGTTTCAACCGTTCAATCAAAAAATTTCGGCGGTCTTGGAACGCGGCGCGACTTTCTGCAATGTAATCTTGCGGGCCTTCGAGCGCGGCAACCGCAGCCCATTGGGCAACGGAACAGGCCCCGGATGTGGTTTGTGTTTGCAGCTTTACCATCGCGTCAATCAGTTGACGGGGTCCTCCACCATAACCGATGCGCCACCCCGTCATAGCATAGGATTTGGACACGCCGTTCATGGTCAGAGTGCGGTCACGCAAAGCGGGTTCGACTTGCACAAAAGTTACAAATTCCACATCGTCATAGCGCAGATGCTCATACATATCATCCGTGAGGATCATGACCTGCGGATGCCGCAAGAGGACATCGCATAGCGCTGCCATTTCGGGACGACTATAGACCACACCTGTGGGATTGCATGGATTGTTGAAAATGATCCAGCGCGTTTTGTCGGTGATAGCCGCATCAAGCGCTTCCGGCGTCAGTTTATAGTCCGTGTTGGCACCTGTCGGCACGAGAACCGGCTTGGCGCCGCAAAACTCAGTCAGCTGGGCATAGGAAACCCAGCCTGGCACCGGGATGATGACCTCATCACCGGGATTGAGTGTTGCCATGAGTGCGTTTGCGATTACCTGTTTGCCGCCGGTGCAGACAATCGTTTCCTCAGGCCAATAATCGAGCTGGTTCTCGCGTTTGAATTTGGCGGCGATGGCCTGACGCAGTTCCGGAATGCCCGCGACCGGAGGGTAGCGGGTTTCGCCGCGCTGCATGGCGGCAAAGGCCGCTTCCCGAATGTGGAGCGGGGTATCAAAGTCCGGTTGTCCCGCAGAAAGAGCGATAACATCCTCGCCGCGCGCCTTCATGTCCCGCGCGAGCTGGGTCATGGCGATTGTTGCGGATGTGCCCACGCGCTGAAGAGCAGCTGATTGCTGGAAAGTCATGTTCAGTTCCGTTCATTTGATGGGCTGTAGGTCAACGGGCTTCGATTTTCAGGCGGTTTTCAAGCCAGGCTCCGGCCATCGCCACTAGACATAGAAGCAGGATCAGAATGATCGCCACGGTCGTATAGGCTTCGAGTGGCCGGAACTCCTGATCTGCCACCAGCTTGCCCGCATAAAGAAGTTCGGCGTAGGAGATGGAGGAGGCAACGGTCGTCAGTTTGATTAACTCGATGACCTGGGTTGTCAGCGGCGGCAGCACGCGGCGCACGGCCTGTGGGACGATCACTTGGTTCAAGGTGCTTGCATAGCCAAGACCGATGGCTTTTGCGGCCTCCCATTGTCCCTTTTCGACGCCTTGCAAGCCTGCCCGGAAGATTTCCGTAAAATAGGCGCCACCATAGAGGCTGAGCGCGATATAGGCGGCGAGAAACGGCTTTGCCTGCATACCTGTGAGGATTGGAAGCGCATAGAATAGCCAGAACAGCTGGACGATAAACGGGATGTTGCGAAAGAAGTTCACGAATATCGTGGCTGGGGCCCGTGCAATGCGCGATGACGATGTGCGCATGAGACACATCAGCAGACCGATCCCCATCGCGGTCAAGACTGACACGATGGATAGTAGCAGCGTGCCGCCCAGCCCTTCATAGAGAATATGGCGATACGTGATGATCGAGGAAAAGTCCCAAGTGTAGTTCATCGTGCATTACCTTCCTGCTGCGAGCCGCTTTTCGAGCAGTTTCGACAAGCTGGTGATGCCGAAAATGAGAATGAAGAAAAGAAGGGCGATTGCTGTGAAGGTCTCCAGCGGACGATAGGTCTGGGTCGCAATTTCGTTCGCCATATAGACGGTTTCTCCATAGGCAATGACACCGGCAAGCGTCGTGCCTTTTACGAGTTCGGCAAAGCGGATCAGAAAAACCGGGATCATCTGCCGGACCGCCTGGGGCAGAATAACGAAGCGTAGCGTGTCAACCTTGCCAAGGCCGATTGCACTTGCAGCCTCCCACTGTCCCTTGCGCACGGCCTGCATTCCCCCCCGAAATACCTCGGCCATATAGGCCGAAGATTGCAGCCCGATGGCGAGAACCGCTGCTTCAAAGGCGGTCATCTCCACGTTCATTAGAACTGGGAAGGCGAAATAGAACCAGACGATCAACACCAGCGCGGGGGCCGCGCGAAAGAAGTTGACATAGGCAAGTCCCGCCAGCCGCAATGTGCGACGATGTGATAGCCGCATCAAGGCCAGTACAAGGCCGAAAGGCAGTGCAATGGCAAGACAGGTCGCCGTCAGCAATGCGGTATTGGCAAAGCCGTCGAGAAACATGCCCCAGTTGCGCAAGACAGCGGAGAAGTCCCAAGTGTAATTCATGGCGGAATCCGTTTGTATTTTGTGGTCGAGACCGACCTCGGCTTGACTGCCTTTCGCTATGGAGAGAGGGAGGCAATCAGGCCCGATATGAGACGCGATGAGTTCGCGTCTCATGTATTTGTGCGGGATCGTAACGGCTATTTGGCTCGGTGGATTCCGCTCGATTATCGTATGAGGTCTTCCTTGCGGGTCGATGCCGCCGTCTTGGGATCTAGTCCACGGAAGGCGAGGAAGTCCTGGTATAGCTGCTGGGTGCGGCCTGTATCGTAGGAGAATGTTACCGCAACCTGCAGGAAATCGCGCCAGCGCTTGTCGGTTTCCTGACGGACGCCTGCACTGGAAGGCCGCGCTTCAACAGGGGTTGGAACAAGGGTTTTGCCGCTTTTCAGACGCAGACGGGTGACGTCGGCCATCGGCCCAGTCGATGCCGAACCATCAACGCGTCCGGACTGAAACGCCGCAATCGATTCATTCGATTGTTGGAACGTGGCCAGCGTTGCATTGGGCGCATTCTTTTTAATGACATCCACAAAGGTGGTGCCGGAAGGCGCTGCAAGGCGATATTTGGGGTCGTTCAGTTCGGCCCAGGTGGACGGCGCGAAATCATTCTTGACCAGCAGCGCGACCGGATACCACATCACAGGGCCTGCAAAGTCGATAGACAGGGCGCGTTGGGGTGTCGGATCGAGTTGGAACATGAAGTCATACTGGTTCGCCTGCAGGCCGGCGACTGCATTACCCCATGTGGTGTCCACGATCTGCAACTTGACGCCGAGCGCGTCGGCAACATCCTTGGCGATTGATACGGCGACGCCACGATAGACGGTTCCGCCGGACTCCACGCCGCCTGGCTCATTGCTTCCGGTGAGATCCTTGAAGCACCATGGCTCGGACTGTGCACAGCCCAGTCTCACGGTCTTGGTAGACTGGATAAGTTCCCAGGTTGAAGTATTTTGTGCCCAGGCGGACGTGGCAGCCACAGTGAAGGCGGTTGCCATTGCGAGTTTGCGAATAAACGAAAAAGACATCCTTGTTCCCCTTTTTTCGTTGGTTATGGTGGAGGTGTCGTCAGCTTATTGCTGAAGCACCTCAAATATTTTTTGCGCGGTAAATGGCATATGCAGGTTCGATGTGTCGTAGCCTTGCAGAGCATCCATTACCGCGTTGGCGATTGTCGGTGGCGCGGCAATCGTTCCGGCTTCGCCGCATCCCTTCACCCCCAGTGGATTGGACAGGCACGGGATTTCAACGAAATCCAGTTCGAAGTCGAGAAAGTCGTCCGCTTTCGGATAACAGTAATCCATCAGCGAGCCGGTGAGGATCTGACCCGATTCCGGGTCGTAGACGACTTCCTCCAGCAAAGCCTGCCCGATGCCCTGCGCGAGCCCGCCATGGAATTGTCCTTCGACCAAACGACGGTCGAGAATACGACCGACATCATTCACGCTGGTGTAGCGCTTTAGATCGACTGCGCCGGTCTCCATATCGATTTCGAGATGGCAGATATGACATCCATTTGGGAAGGTTGGATTGTCGGGCGTGAAATGGGCGCTCAGGCTCATACCTGCTTCCAGCCCTTCCGGCAGAGCGCGGGGGTTGAAGGCGAGTTTCACAACGTCGAGCAAGGGCATTGTCTCATTGGTGCCGCGCTTTCGAAAAAGACCTTCGGCAAAATCGATGTTCTCAAGGTCCGATTTCATGGCAAAGGCGGCGATGCGTCTTGTGCGCTCCAGCACCTTGTCGGCCGCGAGGTGAACGGCGTTGCCGCCAACCGCCAGTGCCCGTGATCCGCCGGTTCCTCGCCCGAACGCCACCTGATCGGTATCCCCCTGAACGACGCGAATTGCGTCTCGCTCGATGCCGAGCCTGTTGGCAACCACTTGCGCATAGGCGGTTTCGTGACCCTGACCATTGGTCTGCGAGCCAACGTAAAGAATAGCGGAACCGGTCGGGTCGAAACGGATTTCGGCAAATTCATCCAGACCCCGCCCACAGCGGTCGATAAAATAGGCCATACCGATCCCGGCCAGTTTGCCGCGGGCGCGCGCTTCTGCTTTGATTTTCTCACGGTCACGATAAGCCGATTTCGCAATAGCTCTCTCGATCAGCGCGGCAAAGTCGCCGTCGTCGTAAAGCTGGCCCGTGATGGTGCAAAAAGGCATTTTTGCGCGTGCGATGAGGTTCTTTCGGCGCAGCTCAGCCGGGTCCACTCCCAGACATTCCGCAGCCTTCTGGACCAGGCGCTCGACAGCGTAGATTACCTCCGGTCTGCCCGCACCGCGAAGAGAATCGATGGGCACGGTATTTGTGAATATGCCGCGCACCCGAACGAAAACGGCCTCAATGTCGTAGATCGCGGGATGCAGGCCGTCACCCGCAACTGTCGCGATATTGGGGCCGTGCTGGGCGGGGTAGGCGCCGGCATCGGCCAATCCGTCGAAGCGCATGGCGAGAAAGCGCCCATCACTGTCGAGCGCGAGTTCCGCTGTGCAGCGCTGGCCGCGTCCCTGCGTGTCGCTTTGCAGGGATTCAATGCGCTCACTTACCCATTTGACGGGGCGTCCGATGATGCGAGCAGCGTGCAGGGCCAGCACATATTCCCCATAGGAAAAGATTTTTGGGCCAAAACCACCCCCGACATCGGGCGTGATGACACGCATCTGGTTTTCTGGAATGTGGAGCGCATGCTGGCAGATGACGCGTCGGATCGAGTGTCCGCCCTGCGAGGACACATAGAGCGTGAAACGGTCGTCGCGAGCATCATAATCACCGATTGCGCCGCGTGGTTCCAGCGACAATCCGGCGATGCGGTTATTCTCAACATTTATAGAGACGACATGCGCCGCAGACTGAAAAAGCGCTTCCGTCTTGTCGCGGTCTCCTGAGTGCCAGTCGAAGCAGATATTATCCTTGGCCTCGTCCCAAATATGCGCTTCGGCAGCAACAGCGGCGTCGGCACCCACAACGACCGGAAGGTCTTCATACTCGACGAGAATATACTCGAGCGCTTCCCGTGCCGCTTCGATGGTTTCCGCGATAACAGCCACCACCGGCTCGCCAGCATAGCGCACGGTATCTTGGGCAAGAATAGGTCTTTCGGGCAGAAAGGATCGAAACTGGGAGCGACTTTTGATGTCGGCGAGACAAGGTAGGCCGGTGATCCCAGCCGCTGTGAGGTCATCAGCGGTGATGATCGCCAGGAGGCCTTCAACCGCATCGGCACCGCTGGTATCGATTGAGGCGATGCGCGCATGGGCATAGGGCGAGCGCAGGACGGCCATCGCAGCCATTCCCGGCAATGTCACATCGTCGAGATAACGACCGGCGCCCAAGAGAAACCGACGATCTTCCAGTCTATGCGCGCTTTGTGCGATACCTTGCATGATCGGACCTCCTCCCGTCTTGCCCTGTTACTCTGCTGCAACCGGTTCGGGGATGCGGAAGAGAGAATGGCTGGCGAGAAATTCTTTCATGCGGTCGGTCTTGGGATTCACAAGCACCTCCTGCGGAGCGCCCTTCTCGTGAACGCGCCCCTCGTGAAGGAACACAACGCAATGCGCAACATTATAGGCAAATCCCAGCTCGTGCGTGACGATAATCATGGTCGTCCCGTCCTCTGCGAGCTGTCGCATCGAATTGAGAACTTCTCCCACGAGTTCCGGGTCGAGCGCCGAGGTGGGTTCGTCAAAAAGCACCACGGAAGGCTGCATGGCGATGGCGCGGGCAATGGCCACGCGCTGCTGTTGCCCGCCGGAAAGCGATAGCGGATGCATCCGTGCCTTGTCGGCCAGACCAACACGGTCGAGGCATTCAAGCGCCCGCTTGCGCGCAGCTTCCTGGTTCATTTTCCGCACGCGCGTTAGTCCCAGCATAACATTGCCTTCAACGGTCAGATGCGGGAACAGGTTGAATTGCTGGAAAACCATGCCAACTTGCGAGCGGACTTCCTTCAGTTCAGATGCGCTGTAAATCGTCTTATCTTGAGATTTGCGTCCAATCGTCTTGCCATTATGAATGATCGTGCCTTCATCCGGCGTTTCGAGAAAATTGGCACAGCGCAGCAATGTGGATTTGCCTGACCCCGAAGATCCGAGCAAAACAACGGTTTCACCTTTCTTGACGGTGAGGTCGATGCCCTTGAGTACTTCGACGGAGCCGAAACTTTTGCGCAAGCCTTCTATTTTCAGAACGTCCACGACACTTCTCCAGAATATGTTGCGATGAGGTTGCGGCAAAGTTTCGTTGCTGTCAATCAAAATTCGCACCATTGTGCGAAAATGTAATTTGGGTTATCAGGATAAGATCGACGATGCGGGGTTAACCCGTTGGCAAACCAACGAACTACAGTCTTGACTTGTGAGAGTGCTGATAAGATGTGGATAAAGCGGACAAGACTGGCATCGCCATTGGACCAGAACGCAAGGACCGGGAAGATGGCAAATTGCGGAAAGCAGGGGTGATCAAGTATGGCCAAGACAGTCAAGGCAAAAAAGCCGAAGGAAACACGTGTCAGTAACGGCGCACCTTCCATGATGGGGGGAATCAAACGGGCGGATTTCGTTTCCGCGCTGGCGCGCGGGCTGGACGTGTTGAAGCTTTTTTCCGAGACCCGTCCGAAACTTTCTACAAGCGATGTTGCGACTTTGACCGATCTCAGTCGGGCTGCGGCGCGCCGGTTTCTGCTCACATTGACCGAGCTTGGCTATTTGCAGAACGAGGGCGATATGTTCGAGCCCCGTCCGAAAATTCTCGAACTGGGTTATACATATCTTTCGACCTGGCGATTTCCTGAGCTGGTTCGCCCCTATCTTCAAGACGTCGTGGATACCCTGCACGAAAATTGTTCCTTCGCCGTTCTCGACAGTAGCGATGTAGTCTATCTGGCCCGTGCCGAAGCGCGCCGCATCGTGCAGAGCATAACCGTTTCGGTCGGCACACGAATTCCCGCTGGCGTCTCGTCGCTCGGACGTGTGCTGCTCGCCTACCAGACGCCGGAAAAGATCAATGCGTTTCTGGAGCATCATCCCCTGAAGGCTTCCACGTCCATGACCATCACCGATCCGGTGCTTTTCCGTGAAAAGCTTGCCTCGATCAGGGAGCAGGGGTGGACGCTAATCAATGGCGAATTCGAGGAGCAACTGCTTTCAATAGCAGTTCCAATTCTGATGCCGGACGGAACGCCTGTTGGCGCCATTAATGTCGGCGCGCCATCGTCCCGCGCGAGCGTGGAGCAGATGGAAACAGAGTATCTGCCGGTTCTCAAGCAGGCAGCCAGCAATATTGCGAAGGCTTTTGCATCGAGCGGGCGGGACGTTTCAAAGATCCAGACGGTTCGCCTGACCGGCGAAATTCCCTGAGCGTGAATAGCAATAAGCGGACAGCACATCGTAGCGCTGTCCAATTCTTCAATCGGATAAAATCGTCGCGACCGCGCGTTTTGTCATGGCGCGGATCAGCGCTGCCCTATATTCGGCGGTTGCGTGAATTTCGCTGTTCAGCAATTCCGCATCCGGCATGATCGAATTGATGGCATCCGGCAGGAAACTTGCCTTAAGAATTTCTTCAGCGGCTTCCCACCGGAAAACCCCATCCGATCCGGCACCCGTTACCGCAACGCGAACGGTCTCATCACTCTTTGCCACGCCGACGCCAACGATTGCATAGCGCGATGCAGGGTTGGAAAACTTCGCATAGGCAAAACGGGCTCCGGTTGGAATCCGAATACCGGTAACGATTTCTGTTTCTTCGAGCGCGGTGGTGAACAGGCCCAGGAAGAACGCGTCGGCTGCGATTTCACGCTGATCAGTGATCACCATGGCGCCCAGTGCCAGCAGAGCCGCCGGATAATCGGCGGACGGATCGCAATTGGCTATCGACCCTCCAAGCGTGCCGCGATTGCGGACATGGCGGTCGCCAATGCCTGCGGCCAACGTGGCTAGACCGGGCAAATGTTCCGCCACGAGTGCATTTCCCGCGACATCGGCGTGACAGGTCATGGCGCCGATTTCTATCGCGCCATCGTCCGTCATGCCGATATTCTGCAATTCGGGCAATCTTTGCAACGAGATGAGGGCGGACGGCATGGCCAGTCCCTGCTTCATCGTCGGCACCAGCGTTTGTCCGCCTGCCAAAAGTTTGGCACCGTCGTCCTCGGCCAACAGGGCTGATACTTCGGCGAGGCTGGTGGGCTGGTAAAGTTCGAAATTCTGCATCGGATTTCTTTCAAGCGCTTTGCTTCATCGCCTTTGAACCGGCAATCACGGCTTTGACGATGTTCTGATAGCCGGTGCAGCGGCATAGATTGCCGTGCAATTCTTCGCGAATCCCTTCCGGTGAAAGGGTTTTGTTCTCATTCGCTATGCTTATGGCCGTCATGATCATGCCGGGCGTGCAATAGCCGCATTGCAGGCCGTGATGATCTGCAAAGGCTTTTTGCATGGGATGCAACTCGCCGGAGGGCGATGCAAGCCCTTCAATGGTGGTGATTTCATCGCCGTCGCATGTTGCGGCCAGAACGCTACAGGATTTGACCGAGCGCCCGTTCAGATGCACGACGCAAGCGCCGCATTGTGAGGTGTCGCAGCCGACATGCGTGCCGGTGAGGCCTAGATGCTTGCGTATCAGGTCAACGAGCAATGTGCGCGGCTCCACTTCGACCTGTACAGCTCTTCCATTGATGGTGAGTGAGAGCGGCCTCATGTCTACCTCCCGTTTATTCCATGCGAAATCTCGCGCCCACACTCGGGCGGCGCCGATCAACATTAGTCTATATTATTTTTCGCGCAAGTGTGCGATAAGTGAAATCGACTGAATTTATCATGCGGTTTTATCCGTAAAGGACAAGTTGGGAATTGTAATGGCTGAGTTACAAGCGGGAGCATTGCGTCAATATCCCTGGTGGTGGGAGAATACCAATCTGATACACCATGAAGGTGCTGAAGAAGCGCCATCGCTGCCGGCGCGGGCCGATGTGGTGGTCGTGGGCGGCGGTTTGACGGGGCTGACAGCCGCGCAAATTCTTGCGGATGCCGGTCGATCTGTGGTCCTATGCGACGCCGGTAAGCCGGGCGGCGGCGCGAGCTCTCGCAACGGGGCCATGCTTGGGCGTTACTTCAAGCATTCATTCGGGCAGTTGAAGGATTCAGCAGGGCTCGACACGGCTGTCGCCTATTTTCGTGAGCTTTGTGCCGTATATGACTTCGCGATCGATCGTATCAATGCACTTGGCCTTGATGCCGGGTTTCGCAACTGCGGGCGCGTTGTCGGTGCAATTACGCAGGGTCACCGCGATCGCCTGTTTCGCGAATGGGAGTTGCGGGCGCGTCACATTGGCGAAAGCGTGAATTTTCTCGAGTATTCGGATCACCCCGAATTGCCGACCGAGCGTTATGTTGGCGGTATTCATATTGTCGAGAACGCTGCGGTTCATCCTGGACGCTACTCGATGGCGCATGTGAAGGCAGCAAAAGAAGCCGGTGCGCTTGTGTCCGGCTTCACCCGTGTTGAAGCGGTCGCAAAAGAAAAAGATGGTTTTAGCGTCCGCACAACGCGCGGCACGGTCATGGCCCGCGATGTTCTGGTTGCCACCAACGGCTATACCGGCAAAAGCCTGTCGTGGTTTCATCGCAGGCTCAGCCCCATTAACGCTTTCATGATTGCGACCCGCCCGCTTGAACGAACGAAACTCGCCCGTCTGCGTGCTGGAAACCGTACCTATCACGACAATCGCAAGAATTCGAATTACTATCAGTTGAGTGATGACGGTCGCCTTATCTTCGGTGGCCGGACAGGGCTTTATCATCGCTCCCTTCCCCAAATGGCGGTAAAACTGCGGGAAGAAATGGTGCGTTTCTTCCCCGAACTCGAAGACGTAGAGGTTTCCCACGCCTGGACCGGCAGCTGTGCCGCGACAGGAGATATGTTTCCGCATGTCGGGCAACATGACGGCATCTATTTTGCCACGGGGTACTGTTTCTCCGGCCTCGCTATGGCGCCCTATCTCGGGCACAAGGCGGCGATGCGCCTGCTTGGCAATGTCGAGGCGGCTGAGACGCTCTTTACGCAGGACGATCTGCGCTACGTGCCCTGGCCGAAGCGACAATCGTTTCTCATTCCCCTCGTCATGCAGTATTACCGCATGCGCGAACCATTGCCAAAATTATAAAATCGCACAGTTGCGCGAAAATTGATTAGTGCTATGCTGGCCACCTACCGCAATTATGGGGAGGCCATATTGACCCTTCGCACTATCATTCAGGAAAGAGCGGCAGCCGGGCGAATTTTGACGGGTACATTCGTCAAGACACCATCGGCTGACGTCGTGGAAATTCTGGCATTGGCAGGGCTGGATTTTATCTGCCTTGATGCGGAGCACTCAGCTTATGGTCGCCGCGATCTCGATTGGTGTCTCGCGTTGGCGCGCGCACTTGGTCTGCCTGCACTGGTGCGTCTGTCTCATGCCAGCAGTGATACAATCTTGCAGGCGCTGGATGCGGGTGCCGCAGGTTTGGTTGTCCCGCATGTCGATTCGCGTCTGTCCGCCCAGCAGATTGCGCGGCGGTCGAGGTTTGGCGCGGGAGGCCGGGGCTATTCCGGCACCACGCGTTATGGCGGGTTTGGCACGCGAGGCATGGCGCAGATTCTCGATGAAGAAGAGCGGGATGTTTTCGTCATTGCCCAGATCGAAGATCCTTCGGCTCTCGACGAGATCGATGAGATCGCCGCAGTCCCCGGTATCGACGCGCTGTTTTTCGGTGCAGCTGATATGGGTGTCGGCATGGGCCTTCGCAGTTCGACGGCACCCGACGTTAAGGCCGCTTTCCAGAAAGTTGCTGCTGCGGCGAAGGCCGCCGGAAAACCTCTAGCTGCCCATTGCGCTGGTGCTGGTAGTGTTGCCGCACTCGCAGAAGATGGGGTGGCGCTGGCATTCGTAGGGTCTGACCAGGGGCTGGTGCTGAATGGCGCGCGCGCTATCGCCGAGGCCGCTAGGGGCTGACCGGCTTCTCACATTTCAATCAGTCGCCCAATGTCAGGCGCTCAAAATTTGGAAAGCAGTTATGACCGGAACACCCATCAGAAAACCCGGATATGTCGAGTTCGACGGCGCTTTGGCTCCCGCGGAAGGCTGGCGAACAGCCCGCGCACGCGGCAAGACATTTCTCGTAGAATGGCTGGATGCCATTGCCGATGAGGCAAAGGTACAGCGTTCAACGGACGATGAAACAATAGCCGTTTTTCCTTCGAACAGCGGCGGTGTCATTACCATTGCCGGTGTGACGACGATGGTTTCCGGCCGCTCGATTGTAATCGTTCCTGCCGGACAATATGTCCTGCGCGCCGAAAAGGGCGGCACGATTATTCTTCTCTCTCCATTGCGGCGTGGTGTGGTGCATAGTCCCGCGCTCAATGAAGATGATTACGATGACAATTCATGCGAGGGCATGGTGTCTGTCGCCGAGACAGGTGCGTCGTCGGCCCAGTTGCAGGTGATCCCGGTTGATGACATCGTGCCGCCCGCAGACAAACCGCGCCTGAAAATTATTCGAAGCCGGACAATGAGCGTCAGCTGGATCGAATATGAGGGGCTTCGTGACCGCACCAAACTGAGCCCTCATGATCACACCAATTTTGAGCAAGGCTCGCTGGCAATAGAAGGCGCTTTTATTCACCATCTTCGGGTTCCGTGGGGGCCTGATGCGACGATCTGGCGTGATGACATGCACCTGCACGCCGCGCCGCGAAGCCTTTGTGTCATTCCTCCCCGGATGATCCATACGACCGAAGGTGAGGGCGGTGGAAAGCACATCCTGCTCGATATTTTTGCGCCTGCGCGCGAAGATTTCGTTTCAAAAGGTTGGGTCTTCAATCAGCACTCCTATCAGCATTAGAACACCGATCTAAATCAATCAGATCGAAACGCGCTTTAAGAGCAATGGCGATTCGCGAAATCGCACGATTAAACTGCAAAAAATTAAATTCGCACACTTGTGCGAAATTAAAATCGAAGCTAACAATTGATGAGACGGTCGGACTCGGAGGTTCGAGACGGCTGCGGGAACAACAGCCCAACTGAGATCCTAGAAGGGACTCAAGCGGTTCGGGTTTTGAGTGGAGAGCGACATGCCATATTCATTGGGTATCGATATCGGCGGCACGTTCACCGATCTGGTTCTGTTTGATCCAGATCGCGGTGTGCAACACAACATGAAGACCCTGACGACGCCAGAGGAGCCGGAAAAGGCTGTTATCGAAGGCACGCGTCAGATGATCGCCAAGGTTGGTATCAATTCCGCCGATATCAATCGCGTGGTCCATGCAACGACGCTTTTCACCAACGCCATGATCGAGCGAAAAGGCGCGTTGACGGGGCTGATCACCACCGCCGGTTTCCGCGATGTTCTGGAAGTCGGTCGCGAGCGCAAATTCGAGCTCTATGACATCTTCATCGAAATGCCGGAAGCACTGGTGCCGCGCACCCTTCGATTTGAAGCGATTGAGCGCATTTCTCCGACCGGTGCGGTGGAAACACCACTCGACAAGACCAGCCTCAAGGTCGCTTGCGACAAGCTCGTGGCGGAAGGTGTGACTTCGGTAGCCATCTCTTTCCTGCATTCCTACGCCAATCCGGCGCACGAGCTGGAAGCTGCGGAATTCATTCAGGAGAACTATCCGGACATCTTTGTGACGACTTCCTTTGAAGTTGCGCCGGAAATTCGAGAATATGAAAGAAGCTCCACGACTGTCGCGAATGCTTATGTCAAGCCGCTGGCGGTCGCCTATCTAGGGCGTCTCGAAGCACAGCTTGGCGAGATGGGTGTCAACGCGCCGCTTTTCCTCATGGTATCTTCCGGTGGGCTTACCCATATTGGCGAGGCGCGCCGCACCCCGATCCAGCTTCTGGAATCAGGCCCCGCCGCAGGCACGCTTTCCGCCGCGTTTTTCGGGGAGCGCAGCGATGTAAATCACGTGCTTGCCTTCGATATGGGGGGTACAACGGCGAAGCTCAGTGTTGTCGACAATGGTGAGCCTCTCGTTGCCTACAAATTCGAAGCCGCACGCACCCGCCGTTTCAAGGAAGGCAGCGGGCTGCCGATTAAGATTTCCACGATTGATCTGATCGAGATTGGTGCAGGCGGCGGCAGCATTGCGCATGTGGACAATATGGGCCTGATGAAAGTCGGACCAGAAAGTGCAAGCTCGCGTCCCGGCCCGGCCTGCTATGGACTGGGCGGTACGATGCCGACCGTCACCGACGCCAATCTGGCCCTTGGCTATCTCAATCCCGATTTCTTCGCGGGCGGCACGATGGTGGTCGATACCGATAAGGCCAGAGATGCGATCGGCGGCTTGACGAAGGAAACCGGTCTGTCGGTCAGTGAGCTCGCCTGGGGCGTTCATGATATCGTGAATGAGAACATGGCCAGTGCCGCTCGCGTTCACATCGCCGAGCGCGGCAAGGACCTGCGCAAATATGTCATGGTTACCACCGGCGGCGGCGGACCGCTGCATGGCTATCAGGTTGCGCGCAAACTCGGCCTCAAGCGCCTTGTCTGTCCGCCAGCGGCGGGGGTCGCGGCCGCGCTCGGGCTGTTGATTGCTCCGGCACGGGTCGACCGCGTGGCGACCATTGCACGCCCGGTGGCAGATCTCGACTGGAACGAGCTCGAAGCGACCTATGCAAAGCTCGAAAGTGATGCACGCCAGACGGTCGCGGAAACCGTACCGGATGCGCGCGAGGTGACCGTGCGTCGCCTGGCCGACATGCGCTATATCGGTCAGGGCTTTGAACTGGTGGTCAGCCTGCCGGAAGGTCCATATGACGCTAAGAGCCGCGAAGCGATCCTCGAAAACTTCCGTGCGGCGTATCGCGATGTATTCACGCTCAATCCTCCGACCGACCGCATCGAGATCGTGAATATCCGCGTCACCGTTTCGGCTCCGACCGGCATGGCCGGTACGGGTGCCGTTATTGCCAATGGAACGACCGACCAGGCCGTGAAGCAGACGCGAAAGGTTTATTTCCCGGAGATCAGGGATTTCGTGGAAACGCGGGTATTCGAGCGCGCAAAGCTGCCCATTGGCGCGAAAATTCAGGGCCCGGCTGTGGTCGAAGAGCCTGAATCAACGCTTATCGTCGGCCCTGAAGGGACGCTGACCGTTGAACAGGGTGGCAATATTCTGGTCGATATCGCGGCATAGGGCGGTTTTGCTCTGGCTCATCAATGAGAGCACATCCCGAAAAGTGTGAAACGGTTTTCGGATAAGATGTGCGTTAAAACAAACGGTTAGAGCGCTGATCTGATCCAATCATATCGAAACGCGCTCTAACGCGCATCTTGTTGAAACCTCCTCAGGATGCGCTTTGATCCCGGTCAAAAACAGGAACATGATCATGTCTGCTCAAACTGCCCGCCTTGACGCCGTTGTACCTGCCCCGCAATCCGTTCGCTTCGATGCCGTGACGTTGGAAGTTATCTGGACGCGTCTCGTCTCGGTGGTCGATGAAGCCGCTGCAGCGCTCGTCCGCAGCTCCTTTTCGACGCTCGTCCGCGAATCCTATGATTTCTCATGCATCATCACCGATACGCAGGGACGGTGTCTCGGCCAGGCGACGGATTCAATTCCGTCCTTTATCGGCACATTGCCGAAGACCGTACGTCATTTTCTCGATCACTTTCCGGTCGACAGCCTGAAGCCGGGCGACGTTCTCATCACGAATGATCCTTGGATGGGCACAGGCCACCTTCCAGACCTGACAGTTGCCAAGCCGCTGTTCCGCAATGGCAAGCACGTGGGCTTTGCAGCCAGCACGACGCATTCGCCCGATATGGGCGGCCGCACCGGCACCGCCGATATTCGCGACGTCTTCGAGGAAGGCTTTCAGGTTCCGATGCTGAAGCTGATGGATGAAGGTCGGGTGGACCAGACCTTCATCACCTTGCTGCGCAAGAATGTCCGCGTGCCTGATCAGGTTGTCGGTGATCTGTGGGCGCAGGTGTCTGCTCTTGAGCTGATGGAACGCCGCCTCTTCGACCTCATGAGCGATTATCAGCTTGATGAGCTGGAAGGGCTGGCCGACGAAATTCTCGATCGTTCGGAAGCAGCGATGCGCGATGCCATCCGCAACTTCCCCGATGGCACCTATACATACGAACTTCAGACTGACGGCGTCGTTGAACCCGTCACCATCCAGATCGCGGTGAAGGTTGAGGGCGATGGGATTCTGGTGGATTATGCTGGCACGTCGGCGCAGGTCGACCGGGCCATCAATGTGGCGCTGTGCTATACCTATGCCCAGACGGTCTATGGTCTCAAATGCATTCTCGCGCCGGAAATGCTCAATAATGACGGTGCGTTGCGCCCGATTGAAGTGATTGCGCCTGAGGGTTCCATTCTCAATCACACTTATCCGACTTCCGGGCAGACCCGTACGCTTGTCGGTCACTTCCTGCCATTCGCAGTCTTTGGAGCCCTGAGCAAGGCGGTGCCTGAGCGCGTGGCAGCGGGTCCGGGGTCGCCGCTCTGGAGCATTCAGGCATCGGGCGTCAACGAAAAGGGCGAAACCTATGTCAATAAGTTCTTCTTCAATGGCGGTACGGGTGGCACGGCGCAACGCGATGGCTATAATGTGCTGAGCTGGCCATCGAATATTTCCTGCGTCCCGGTGGAAATGATGGAGCAGCAGTCCAATTTCCGCGTCATGCACAAACGGCTGCGGGAAGGATCAGGCGGTCAGGGCCAGCACCGTGGCGGCCTCGGGCAGGAAACACTTCTGGAGTATCGTTCCGAACGCCCCGTCGTGGTCGGCTTCCATGCCGAGCGTACCCTGATCGCGCCGCCCGGTATCAATGGCGGTGAGGACGGCAAAACCGGCATTCTTGAAATCAACGGCAAGCCGCTGACACCGTCGCAGCAGAAGGTGCAGCATGTCATCCGCGCCGGTGATCAGATCCATCTCAAGACGCCGGGCGGCGCCGGTTTCGGAACGCCTGCCAGCCGGGATGAGAAGCTCATCGCTAGGGATCGTTCCGCCGGTTACGCTTAAAGCGGTTTGGTGCTGTCAAAGAGACACATTTGAAATCAAATGAATGATCGTTAAACACCCGGAGCGCATCGTGACAAACGATGAAGCTCCGGGCTATAAGGAATAGGGGACTCTCATGAAGCTGAATGGCGAACAGATTTTGCCTTGCGCGCCCGACAAGGCCTGGGAACTTTTGATGAATCCGGAAACACTTCAAGCTTGCATCCCCGGATGTGAGAGCCTTTCGCAGGATGCAGACGACAAGTTCTCGGCGGTCGTTTCCATCAAGATCGGCCCGGTCAAGGCGAAATTCAAGGGTGAGGTCGAACTGAGCGATTTGAATCCACCCCATACCTGCCGGATTTCAGGCAAGGGAACGGGCGGTCTGGCCGGCTTCGCACAGGGTGGCGCTGCTATCCAGCTTTCGGAGCACGAAGAAGGCACATTGTTGGTCTATGATGTCGATGCGCAAGTTGGCGGAAAGCTGGCCCAGCTTGGCGCGCGCCTGATCGATTCCACGGCAAAAAAGCTGGCGCTGGAATTCTTCGATCAACTGCAGGAACAGATCACAGAAAGAGCTTGAGCGATCGAGCGAGGCTCGGGGAAGGGCAGTGCGATGATTTTCGGGGAAATACCGCTCGACAAGGCATTGAACGCCATTCTCGCGCATCGCTTGGTTGTGGGCGGAACGAGTTTCCCCAAAGGGCATGTTCTCAACGCGCATGATATCGAATTTCTTCGAAAGGAAGGGTATGACAGCGTGGCGTCGGCCCAACTGGAAGAAGGCGATGTTGCGGAGAATGACGCTGCAGGTCAGATTGCCTCTGCACTCTTGGCAAATGGCACCGTTTCCTCCGCAGCGACGACCGGGCGGGTGAATTTTCTGGCGCGGGAAGCTGGTGTCTTCACGGTCAACCGGTCGCTTGTTGATGCCGTGAATTCTGTTGATCCGTCGATAACGCTGGCGACCTTGCGTGAGTTTGACCGCGTACGCGCCGGGCAGGTCGTTGCGACAATCAAGATTATTCCCTATGCCGTACTCGAAAGTTCCGTCGCTATGGTGCTTGCGCTGTGCGGCGACCAGAATATGCTGAGTGTCGAGCCCTTTAGCGGTCGCACTGTCGGACTTGTTCAGGGAACAAACCCGACGTTGAGAACCAGTGTTCTCGACAAAACCCGCCAGGCGCTCGAGGCGCGTTTGACGATGAATCTCGGCGCTGTCGCAACAGAACTTCGGGTTTCGCATGCGGTTCAGCCAATGGCGCGCGCCATAGAAAATGCAGCTGCTGTTTCAGACATTGTCGTGGTGTTCGGCGCATCGGCTGTTGCGGACAGAAACGATGTTCTCCCCACTGCCATTCGCAACGCAGGTGGCACGGTTACTTATGTCGGGATGCCCGTCGATCCCGGCAATCTGCTGGTCCTTGGTGAAATCGACGGTAAGCCGGTGATCGGCGCTCCCGGCTGTGCCAGGAGCATCAAGGAGAACGGGTTCGACTGGGTTCTGGATCGCCTGATGGCTGGTATGAGCGTCACACCAAAAGATATTGCGACAATGGGGGTTGGTGGTCTTTTGCTCGACAGTCCGGCACGCATCGCGCCGCGCGATGGCAGAACCCGAAGAAAGCGCGATCTTGTGGTCACGATCGCTGTTTTGGCCGCTGGTCAGTCCTCACGCATGAGCGGCGCAAACAAGCTGCTCGCCATTTTCGATGGCAAGCCATTGGTGCGCCGTTCTGTTGAAAATGCCATGCAAGCCGACAGTGGCCGGGTTATCGCCGTCACCGGTCATATGGCAGGCGACATTGCAGCTTCGCTTGACGGACTCGACGTCGCTATCGTGCACAATCCGGCTTATGCCCTTGGTCTTGCGAGCTCGATCAAAGCAGCCCTTGTTGCAGCACCGGCGGATTGCGATGGATTGATGATCCATCTGGGAGACATGCCTGCGGTCAGTGCAAGGCACATTCGTAGGATGGTCGACTGTTTTCGCCAGCACGATGGAAACGCCGTCATTCGCGCGGTTACGGACGAGGGTGAGCGTGGCAATCCCGTGATTATACCGCGCCAGCTTTTTGAATCTGTTTCGGCTCTGTCCGGTGACGTGGGGGCAAGGCATATCATCGAGGCGAGCGAACTTCCTATCATTGATGTGCCGATTGGTGTCGCCGCCAGAATAGACGTCGATACAAGAGACGCTGTTGTGAATGCCGGGGGACGAATTGTCTGAGTGTCGTTCCCGTTTTGCCAGTGATCCATTGGCCGTGGCGCTGAATTGGCGCCAGGGCGGCAAAGGTGTTGCAATCGCCACGGTGATTGAAACATGGGGATCGGCGCCACGCGCCACTGGTAGCCACCTTGTTATCGACGAGAGGGGCCATTTTGAAGGCTCGGTTTCTGGTGGTTGTGTCGAAGGTACAGTCATTGAAGAGGCTCTGGAAACGATTGCCTCCGGTAGGTCAAAACTGCTGGAGTTCAGTGTTGCCGATGAAACAGCATGGCGCGTGGGGTTGTCTTGTGGAGGCAAGATCAGTGTCTATGTGGAGAGGGTCGATTGATGCAAAGCTCTCTTCTTGCGGAACTGAATGAGATACGCGCCAGACGTTTGCTGGCAGCGACATTGACCGATCTGGACAATGGACGCACCGAGCTTGTGCGGGATGCTGAGGATGTTTCTAGTGCGTTGCAACCTCATGTTCGCCAAGCGTTTGAGACGGGCAAGCCGCTCTCTTTTGTGTCCGAAAATCGGCGGTATTTCATCAATATATATCGCCCGGCATTGCGGTTGAAGTTGGTGGGGGCAGTCCATATCGCTCAGCATCTAGCGCAGATGGCCACTATGACAGATTTCGATGTGGAGATCATCGACCCACGAGCTGCCTTTGCAACGCCGTTACGGTTTCAGGAAACTGCGTTGAAAGCAAGGTGGCCGGAAGAGGCGTTTCGTGACAGTCCGCTGGACCGGTATACTGCGGTCGCCACGCTCACCCATGATCCCAAAATTGACGAGCCGGCGCTCTCGCTAGCAATGCGGTCGGATTGCTTTTACATTGGAGCGCTAGGCAGTCGTCGCACCCATGCACAACGCACTGAAAACCTGCTGAAACTTGGGCACGACGCCACCGATCTGGCGAGGATTTCATCGCCAATAGGGCTTGATATTGGCGCACAAACTCCAGCGGAAATAGCGGTGGCGATCCTCGCGGAGCTCGTACAAAAATCCAAGATTTTCTCCAGAAACCGGTCCCCACTTTCGGGAGACATGCTTTAGGGGGTCAGTACGATCTTGCCCATGTTGGCGTTGCTCTCCATCCAAATGTGCGCATCTATCGCTCGCTCCAGTGGGAAGGTTTGATTGACGTGCGGGCGGAAGATACCTTGTGCGACAAGTGGCAGGACGGTGGATGCCACGTTTGTGGCGATGCGGCTTTTCTCGGATTTTGGCAAAGGTCGCAACGTTGAGCCAACCAGAGTGAGGCGGCGACGCAGAAGCGGTTCGAAATCTGCAGATATGTGGCGACCGTCCTGCAACGAGATGATAGCACAACGACCATCGACGGCCATGGCCTTGAGATTGCGATCGACATAGCTGCCGCCGACCATATCGAGCACAACATTGACCCCCTGTCCACCGGTCGCTGCGAGCACCACGTCAACGAAATCCGTTTCCCGGTAGTTGATCGCCACGTCTGCGCCGAGGCTGCGGCAATAATCGCATTTTGCAGCCGATCCGGCGGTGACGATCACGCTCGCGCCCACCGTCTTTGCGCGTTGGATAGCATGGCTGCCAATACCGCTCGATCCGCCATGGATGAGAACCCATTCCCCTGCATTCAAGGCGGCACGCTCGATGAGATTGTATTCTACCGTCATGGCGACCTCGGGAAGCGCAGCGGCGGTCACGAAATCGATTTCATCCGAAAGGGGAATGAGCTGGTCCGCTTCGGCAATCGCGAAATCCGCATAACCGCCGCCATGTACCAGGGAGCACACCCGCTTTGCGATACCCAACGGAACATCATCGCCGACGGCTTCAATCGTGCCTGCGACTTCCAGCCCCAATGTTGGATCGGCGTCAGCGGGAACAGGGTAGGTGCCGCGCCTTTGAGATATGTCCGGCCGGTTTACGCCAGCCGCATGAACCCGGATAAGCACCTGTCCTCTTCCAGGGCGGGGGATGGGCACCGTCTGGAGTTCCAAGGCCTCCGGGCCGCCCGGAACAGGGCAACGTATCGCTCGCATGGTGGTGGCGCTGAAAGCAAATGTCACGTTGTTATCCTTGCGTATGAACCGCGGCGGTCGGCGCTTTGCGGTAGGTCAGGTGCAGTCCGATTGTCGCAACTGCGGAAAGTCCCATGACGATTGCAAAGAAGCGGTAGGCATCGACCGGGGTCCAGTAATGCGTGAACATATAGCCGGTCAGCAGGGGCGCGAGGATCGCGATACCCCGCCCGAAGCCGATCATCAGGCCGACCCCGGTGCCGCGCAGCACTGTTGGATAGATGGATGGGCTTATGGCGTAAAAGGCTGCAACCGCTCCGTTTGCGCAAACGCCGATAGCGAAGGCGAGCACCATGGCGAACGACAGGATTCCGGAGAATTGCGCGTAGAGCGAGAAGGCTATGCCGCCCAGCACCAGCAGCAAGATGGTTGCCAGCCTGCCGTGGACCCAGAGCGTCAGAACGCCAAAAAGGACTGCCCCAAGAACGCCGCCGAATTGAATGAGCATCGCAATACGAATACCGAGATAGGCGTCCCCGGTCGCGTCGGAAATGATCTTGGCGGTCCAGGTGTTGGCGAAATAAAAGGACGAGATCAGCAGAGCATAGCCCATCCAGAGAAATATCGAGCGTAGAAGCAGCGGAGCTTGCAGAAGCTCCGGGAGTCCTTGTTTCGTCCTTGCAGTTTCCGGTGAACTGCTTGACACAGGAATAACGTCAACAGGTGCATGCCCCATTCTCATTGCAATGCGATTATAGGTATCGATCGCGTTTTTTGGCCGACGCTGAACAAGATACTCGATCGACTCCGGCAGGTAGAAAACCACGACGACTAACAGTATGGCGGAGAGACCAGCCCCAAAGAAGAACGGTGCCTGCCAGCCAAACGCCTTCAGCAGGGGCGAGATCGCGAAGCCTGCGAGAGCCGAGCCGAGAGGAAGCCCTGCACCATAAAGCCCCATGACGAGGCCGCGACGTTTTTCCGAAGCATATTCCGAAACGATGATGTTAAGGCTTGAGATCATCGCGCCGATGAACAGACCGGCTGCGGCGCGCACGAAAACAAGCTGCCACAGGGAGCGGCACAGCCCGGAAAGCGCCATCAATAGGGTAATGGCTGTGAGACAAAGCACAATATGTCTGCGACGTCCGATCTTGTCCGCAAGCGGCGATATGAACACCGCGCCGAGCGCCATACCAAAGATGCCGGCGCTCAGAAGATACCCTACCTGAGAGTTTGGGAGATCCCACGCTTTGGCGATTGCCGGCATGGAAAAGGGCATTGCCACGACTTCATAGCCGTCGATCATAGCAAGCAGGACGCAGATAACGCAGATCCAGATCTGGGTGGGGCGCATCGGCCCCTTCTTGATTGTTTCGTCAAGTGTCATTGAGCCCTGGTCCTCCCTATGGGCAAGCAAACTATTCGAACCGCGTACAGGCACACCAAATCATTTATCACCTCATGAAAAGCGATGGCGTTGGGATAGTCTTTTCGCGGTTCCCTCCACGCGCCACAGACCATGATTATCGCTATCGCGATGACTGGTCTCGTCGGCGGGCTCCGACACCACTGATTGTGAAAATCGGATCATTTGAAAAGAGGCAAATGCAGAACCGTCCGCCTGACGGACACATCGCACCCAACCTATGTGTCCGCCTGGTGGACGAAAGGCACATTGTCAATTGTCATAGATCGTTGCGGGACATTTATATCGCTCAACTCAAATGCTAAACTGGAGCTACCAAATGCGCCTGATATCTTTCGAAATTGATGGTCGCCCGTCTTACGGCCTGATGCGCGACACATTTATTCATGAAGCGACCGCTGCTTTTCGTGCCATTTATCCGGATTTGCGTTCAGCGTTGGCTGCCGGAAAGGCCAGCGCCATTGAAACGGAATCCGATGGAATGGATCCGTCCGCCGTTAAATTGTTTTCCCCAATTCCAAACCCGGACAAGATTATCTGTATCGGCCTGAATTACGCCAATCACATCAAGGAAACAGGCCGCGAGAAACCCAAATATCCCTCCATCTTCACGCGTTATCCGTCTTCGGTGCTGGGCAGCGGCGTGCCGTTGCTGAAGCCGATCTGCTCGGATGAATTCGACTATGAGGGCGAACTCGCCGTCATAATCGGCAAGGAAGGCCGTAATATTCCAGCCGCCTCGGCCAAGGATTACATTCTAGGCTATTCCTGCTTCAATGATGGCTCGATCCGCGATTTTCAGCGTCATACGACCCAATTCTGGTCAGGCAAAAGCTTTGACGATTCCGGTTCGATGGGGCCATGGATCGTCACCACAGATGAGCTTCCCAATCCAGAAGAGCAGCATCTGCGGACTATTTTGAATGGTCAGGAAGTTCAGACCACGCCAATTTCGGATCTGGCTTTCTCCATCGGGGAAATCATCGAATATGTCTCTAAGGTGACGAGACTTCTCCCCGGCGACATCATCGCGACGGGCACTCCGGGTGGGGTGGGACGCTTTCGCACACCACCGCTCTACATGTTCGAAGGAGACAGGATCGAGGTCGAGATCAGTGGCATTGGCACCCTGTCGAACCCTGTCGCGAACGCGCAGTAAGGGCTGACAGCTGTCTCCGAAATCGGAGACAGCCCCGCATAGGGAGGATAAGATGGCAATCAACGCATTGGGATATATCGGAATCCGTTCTGATAAGCTGTCGGACTGGAATGACTTTGCCGGGAGCTTGCTCGGCATGCAGTGCATCGAGCGGGCGTCAAATGAATTGGCATTCCGTATGGATGATCGGATGCAGCGGCTCTTCGTCATGAACGAACCGGGCGAGACGTTATCCTGCATGGGCTGGGAGGTCGAATTTGAAAGCGATCTCGATCTGTATGCCGCGCGATTGCAGAACGCCGGGACACGCGTCAGGCATGGGACACGGGCCGAGTGCGACCGGAGGTTCTGTGCCTCCATGGTTATTTTCGACGACCCTGTGGGAAATCGGGTGGAGCTTATCTGGAAGCCGATGCTTTCTTCCGATCCGTTCGTTCCCGGGCGCCCGATTTCGGGTTTTATGACCGGTCCCTACGGCATGGGGCACGCAGTGCTTCATGTGAGGAATATAGAAATCATGATGCCCTTCTATCGGGACAATCTCGATTTCCATGTCACCGATTACGGACTGCAACCCTATGGGCTTTACTTCTTCCACGTCAACAACCGTCACCATAGCTTTGCGATGGTCGGTTCGGGTGGACAGGGCTTTCATCATTTCATGATAGAGTTCCGCAACCTAGACGATGTCGGGCAGGGTTACGATATTGCCATGCAACGCGAAGACAGCATTGCCTATACGCTTGGTCGGCACACCAATGATTACATGACCTCGTTCTACGCGAATTCACCCTCTGGATTTTTTGTCGAGAACGGCTGGGGCGGGCGGGTCATCGATCCGGCGACGTGGGAGCCTCATCAGACGACCGACGGGCCATCCTTCTGGGGGCACGAGCGTCTTTATCTGACCGAAGAGGGGGGCAGGAAACGCTTGCGCGACATGCGTATGGATGCCGCCGCGCGAGGGATACAGGCTCCTCTGGTCGCCGACTGCCCCTGGCTATTCAACGAACTTGCCCGTACCGGCCATTGATCGGCCCAAACAAAACCACCAAGGGACGACTATGAAAAACGAGAGCATGCAGTACGATGTTGTCATCGTCGGCTGCGGACCCGTGGGTGCAACGCTGGCGCATATTCTGGGACAGGCCGATATCAAGGTCCTTGTGCTGGATCGGGAAAGTGCTGCCTATCATCTTCCCCGCGCCGTGCATTTTGACGACGAGGTCATGCGCACCTTTCAACAAATCGGGATTGCTCAAGAACTCGAAGCTGTATGCCGGCTGAATGTCGGCATGCGTTTCGTCGATCCTGACGGCAGCATCCTACTGGACTGGCCTCGACCCGACGCAATCACTGCTTTGGGCTGGCACTCGAGTTACCGTGTGCATCAGCCGGACCTCGAAGCTATTCTGCGGGAGCGGCTTAAAGCCCACCACAACGTAACAGTGCATACGCGATGCGAGGCATTTTTTATCGAGCAGGATGAAGATGGCGTCGATCTGCGATACGAGGACATGAGTTGTGGTCGTATTCGACGGGTACGCGCCCGTTATGTGATCGGTTGCGATGGTGCGCGTTCATTCGTGCGCCGTTTTATCGAGACCGATATGGAGGATCTCGGCTTCCACGAGCGGTGGTTGGTCGTCGATTTGCTGCTGAAGCGCGAAAAACCGGAGCTTGGTGACTGGTCTCTGCAACATTGCGACCCCGCCCGCCCGGCCACATATGTTCGCGGCCCAAACAACCGGCGCCGCTGGGAGTTGACGGTTTTACCGTCTGAAGACAGTACCGAAATTGCCCGCCCGGAGAATGTCTGGCCGCTGCTTGCTAAGTGGCTGACACCGAACGAAGCGGATATTGAACGCACGGCGGTCTACTGGTTTCACTCTCTGGTGGCGAACGAATGGTTGCGGGGCCGGCTATTCATCGCCGGGGATTCAGCCCATCAAACGCCACCTTTCATGGGGCAGGGCATGTGTGCCGGTATACGTGACGTTGCCAATCTGGGCTGGAAGCTGATCCACTGCTTGCGTTACGGGCATGATCCTAAACTTCTGGAAACCTATACAACGGAGCGTAGGGAAAATGCCCGAACCTTTATCGCAACGGCAGTCAGGCTTGGGGGGCTGATCAATACCAAAGACGTGCGATCAGCCCTCAGCAATGCTTTTCCGCGACCGGATGGCGGTGCAAAGATGGAATCGCTTTACCCTCCCATCGGCCCGGGCCTCGTCCATACAACGTCCCCGCTTTTCGGACAGCCGATCATGCAGGATGGGACACGTTTCGACGATGCCATCGGCTATGATTTCTCGTTCCTGGTCGATGATGTTTTTCTGGCGGGACTGGAGACGACACTGATGGAAAGACTCCACCTTGAAGGGAAGATAGTGCGGGTATCGCAAACGAGGGATGGGGAAAAGCATCTCGCTGGCGCGAAAGCTGCTCTTATCCGTCCTGATCGTTATATTCTGGCGAAGGTCCGCTCCGAGGAGGAACTGGGTCGTGTTCTGCAACACATCCCGCCCCGGTTGAGTTCTGCTGCGAAAAAACAGGTGCGTAACATCGCCTAAGAAGACAACCCCTACGCTGGAAAGAGGACGAAAACTTCGCTCTCGACCCATTCATATGGTATCGCTTTGTTACGGTTGATCACGAACGACCGGCGGGACGAAGTCGGCTGATCGGTGTTCATCTCGGATATACGGAGGTCATTGTCCGACGCGCTGTCTGACAGGAGGAGAATATGGAAACAGCACCATGATGAAGGCTCCGAGCCATGGAAGGGACGGTGCTGTTCGTGCATTGGTGCGAGGACTTGCCGTGCTCCGGCAGATCAATCTGCTTGGAGAGGCGCGCCCTGGAGAGATAGCGGCGGCGCTCGATCTTCCTCGCCCGACGGTTTATCGTTTGCTGCAAACCCTCGAGGAAGAGGGGTATGTTGTCTTTTCTTCGACGAATAATCGTGTCCGGGTTACGAGACTGGCCGCCAGCCTGGGCGACGGTTCGGCACGGACTTCGGTGTTGTGTCAGGCCGCGGGCCCGCTATTTTCTGAGTACATGCCTAAGATCGTCTGGCCCCTCGATCTCAGTGTCTATGAGAGCGCCGCGATGGTGATCCAGGAGACTACGCACGGGCGTAGCCCGCTGTCGGTAGATAAAGGCATGGTGGGTTATCGTATGCCGGTTCTTCGCACCTCCGCCGGTCGGGCCTATCTCGCCTTCATATCCGATGAGGAAAGACGGTTGATTATCGAGCACATTCTGCGGCTCGGACATCCAAAAGACTTGGCATTCTTCGAAAGCACGGCCCTCGACGGGTTCTTCGAGGATATACGAAGGAAAGGCTATGCGACCCGCGAGGCGGGCGAGTTCCGACCGAACACGTCGTCAATCGCGGTGCCGGTGATGCTTGATGGTGCAACGATTGCCTGTGTCTCGATCATCTGGATACGATCCGCACTGACCATCAAGGAAGCCATTGAAAGCTATGTGAGCCCTATGTTGGAAATTGCCGGGAGGATTGCCGATACTGTGAGATCCGCCTGACGAAACTTTGAGTCGCTGCCATTCGATCTCAGTGGTGGCAGAACGACATATCTATAGCCCTATACCCATCCTCGTTCTTTTCGTTCGAGCTTGAGCAGTTGCCCATCCACGTAACAAGCCAAATCACTGCTTTAGCGAAAACGTCATCGGGCCTCGGGCAGTGGCTCACGCTCCAGCCATTCCGGATCGATTTCGGGCAGCGGAATCGCGTCGAGCAGCGCGCGCGTATAGGCTGACTTCGGGTTAGCAAAGACCTGGTCGCAGGCTCCCGCCTCGACGACCTTGCCGAACCGAAGTACATAGACGCGGTCGCAGATGGCCCGGATGACGCTGAGGTCGTGACTGATGAAGGCCATGGATAGGCCCATGTCGTGCGAAAGGTCTTTCAACAGGTTGAGAACCTGCGCCTGGGTGGAGACATCGAGGCCAGAGACGATCTCGTCCGCCAGAACGAAGTCTGGTTCGAGAAGGGCGGCGCGGGCGATACCCACCCGCTGGCGCTGTCCGCCCGATAGTTCGTGCGCATTGCGGTCCAGTATGACCTTGGGCAGGGTGAAGCGATCGAGAATTCTTAGGACCTTCGCCTCAGCCTCTGCCGCGTTGGAAACCAAGCCGTGCAGCAGCATCGGCTCCACCAGGATACGGCGAATGGAATGGCGTGGATTGAGCGACGCCATCGGATCCTGGAAGATCATCTGCATGCGCCGACGCAAAGGTCGCATCCTGTCATCTGTCAGGTGAGTGATATCCTGTCCGTCGAACCAAATCTCGCCGGCGGAGGTATTTACGAGACGCAGCAGCGCCCGACCCAGCGTCGTCTTTCCCGAGCCGGATTCGCCTACAATGCCGATCGTCTCACCGCGTGCGATGTCGATATCGATACCATGCAGCACCTTGTGGCCAGCGGACTTGCTGAAAAATCCGCCCGCGCCATAGGCGACTTCTATGCCGTGCGCTGTGAGAAGCATATTGCTCATCAATTTATTCCGATCTCGGCGCGCAGTTGCTCGAACACCGACTGTGGCACTGGCTCCAGACCACTATCAGGGCGGTCGTAGCGCGGGCCCGCTGCCATCAGGGCTTTGGTGTAGATATGTTGGGGGCGCTGCAGGACGTCGGCAGTACTGCCCTGCTCAATCACTTTACCGGAGTAGAGCAACGTCACACTGTCACAGATCTGGGCGACGACGCCGAGATCATGAGTCACGAATATGACGCCCGTGCCATGAGCGCGCTGCATGCCGCGAATAAGGCGCAGGATCTGCTTTTGAACGGTTACGTCGAGCGCAGTTGTCGGCTCGTCGGCAACCACGAGTTTGGGTTCGAGCGCGAAGGCAGAGGCAATCAGCACACGCTGGCGCATACCGCCCGACAGTTCATGGGGATAAGCACGCAGAACGCGCTCAGGGTCGCGAATATGCACTTCCTCCAGCAAGCCAAGCGCGCGCTCACGGGCTGCCTTGCTGGACAATCCGCGTTTGAGCCGCAAGCCATCCGTTAACTGAGCCTCGATGCGACGGCCTGGATTGAGCGCCGTCTGCGGGTCCTGCGGGATGAGTGAAATCTCGCTGCCCATGATCTCGCGCATTTGCGGTGCGGGCATGGTCAGCAGGTCCCGGCCTTCAAAATCAATGGTGCCGCCGGTAATGCGGACCGTGCGCGGCAGGATGCCAAGCAGTGCTTTGGCGATGGTCGATTTGCCCGCGCCGCTCTCACCAACAAGGCCGCGCACCTCGCCACGCTCGAGCGTCAATGCGACGTCGCGGAGAACGGGCGCGCCGCCGTCCCGATCCGAGACTGCTGACAGGTTGGTGATGGAAAGAAGGGGTTCGGTCATCGGCGCATCATCGGGTCAAGGGCACGGCGCAGGCCGTCGCCGAGCTGGTTGAAGGCAAGAACTGTCAGGAACAGCATTGTGAGAGGCGCTACCAGCACCCACCATCCCTGATAGATGATCTGTCGGCCCTGCGCGATCATACCACCCCAGGTCGGCGTGTCGGAGGAGACGGAAAGACCAACGAAAGAAAGAATAGCTTCGACGATGACGGCGATACCCATTTCCAGACTGATGAGCGCGATCAGGACCGGGGCAACATTCGGCAGGATTTGGCCGATCAGAATCTTGAAGCGGGAGAAGCCGAGAACTTGCGCTGCAGTCACGTAGTCCATCTGCGCTTGTGCCATGGTTTCCGACCGGACGACCCGACAGAAACGTGTCCAGTCGATGATGACGATGGCCGCGATGACCGAATGCACGCCAGCGCCGAAGACTGCTACCAACAGGATCGATAGCAGCACCGGCGGGAAAGCCATCCAGATGGCAACGAGACGCGAGATGACGGCATCCACCCAGCCGCGATACCAGCCGGCGAGCAGCCCAAGTGCGGTGCCGACCAATGCCGCTAGACCCGCGGCGATGAAGGCAACGAGCAAGGCAATGCGCGTGCCGTGGATCAGGCGCGAAAGCACGTCGCGGCCAAGATCGTCTGTGCCGAGCCAGTAGCCGGGTTCTGCGCCAGCATAGCCTGAAGGCGGCAGCGTGGCGAGCATCAGGTCCTGTTCGAGCGGGTTTTTGGGAGCGAGCCAGGGCGCGAAAATGGCGATTAGCAACAGACAGAGGATAAAACCGCCGCCAAGAATGACTTTGGGTTCGGAAAGCGCTGCGCGCATTGACTTAACCATGGCGCAGCCTCGGATTAAATGCGGCGACAAGGGCATCCACCAGGATATTGATAGTGATGAACAGCGCACCGAAGACCAGAACAAGGCCTTGAATGAGCGGCAGGTCGCGGTTGATAACAGCGTCGATGGCCATATTGCCGATGCCAGGATAGGCGAAAATTCGCTCGACAATGACTGTACCGCCAATCAGGAAGGTAAACTGAACTCCTGTTAGCGCGATGGTTGGGCCGACGGCATTGCGCAGCGCTTCCTGCAAAACCAGCCTTAGCGATGACATGCCTTTGAGCTTGGCGAGCAGGACATAGTCCTGCACCATGGCTTCGAGCAGCGCCTCCTTGAGCACGCGGGCAATAATCGCCGCGAGCGGCAAGCCAAGTGCCAGAACTGGCATGGCCATATGGGAGGCTATGTCGGCGAACTGCGTGAAGCGCAGGCGTAGCAGGCTTTCGAACAGATAGAAGGGGGTTGCAAAATCGCTCTGCACGCTCGGATCGATCCGCCCGGACAAAGGCAATATGGGGAAGACCACACCCAGCAAAAGCACAAGCGCCAGTGCCCAGACGAAATCCGGTACGGCCAACACCACGCCGTTGACGGTATCGATGACAGGTTCGGCTGGTGTGCGGCGCACGAGGGTGCCGACAACCGCTACCGTAGTGCCGAGCAGAATAGCGAAGAACAGTGCGACGAAAGCGAGCTCAAGGGTCGCCGGCAGGCGTTCTGAAAGCAGCTCCAAAACATTGCGGCGCAACGAGATGGATGTGCCGAAATCGCCTGATAGCAGGGATTTTAGCCAAATTATGAATTGGCTGAAGATGCTGCCATCGAGTCCATAGTTCGCGCGAAGCTGCGCGATCTGTTCGGGAGTAGCGCCCGGCGAAATCATCATAGCGATAGGGTCGCCAGGAACGACGCGCAGGAGGACAAAAACCACAACCGCGACACCAAACAGGGTCACTGCCGCGAGAACCACACGGTTCAGGATTGAAAGAGCAAGCAGTTGCATTGCTATGGAGCCTCATGCGGGCATACGAAGACGCTATGCGAGTGTGTCCGGCTGAATAAGCCGGACATCAACCAAGCGATGGAAGGCCGGGAAACTTGATCTCCGGCCAACATGCAATCAGGCCCTCGATATGAGGGTCGGCTGCAACGCGCCCGAAACGTTTGGAATGGCCTTGAGGGTCGACTTGTAGATGATTGGCTGTGCATATTGCAGCAACGGCAGCACGTAACCCTGCTCCGCAATATACTTGCATACGGCTTTCCAACCAGCGATACGCTTGGCCTCGTCTTTCTCACCCCATAGCGGCGCGATCATGTTATCAAGGTCATCCGTGTTCCACACCGAGTGCGGGGATGGGCCGAACATGGCAAAGCCCGTCGAGGTGGTCGGATCGCCGATTGCATTACCCCAATTGTAGAAGGCAGCGGGCGCAAGCTGGTCGGCGGCCCGCAACTCATAATGCTTGGCGATCTCGTAGACCTCGATCTCTGCCTCTATGCCGACTTTGCGCCACATGCCGACAATGGCCTGAACCATTTCGTAGTCCTTCGGCTTAAGGCCACGCGTGGTCTGAATCTTGAACTTCACGGGCTTGTCGGTCGAATAGCCGGAGTCGGCCAGCAGCTTCTTGGCGAGATCCGGATCGTAAGGAACCTTGATCGATGGATCATAGGCCGAATATTCCGGCGCCTCGAGCGTATCGATCGGTACGCCATAGCCGCGCAGAAGGCGCTTGACGATGGCTTGCTTGTCAATGGCGTGACAGGCGGCCAAGCGCACATTCTTGTCGTTCATCACCTCGATATTGTTGATGAAGATCATGCCGATATCGGAAATCGGGGTGGCAACGCCCGCCAGGCCTGGCTTTTCCTTCAGGCGATCAAACTCTTCATAGGGGATTTCCAGCGTGACGTCAGACGAGCCGGATTCGATCTCGGCGACTCGGCTGGTGCCATCAGGCACGAATTTGAAGATCACGGTTTCGAAGGCCGGCTTGCCGCCCCAGTAGTTGGGGTTGGCCTTGAGCCGCAGAAACGCGTTGCCCTCATAGGCGTCAACCATATAGGGGCCGGTGCCAATGGGCTTCTTCTCAAAACCTTCCGCGCCAACCTTTTCGTAATAGGCTTTGGGCAGAATGTAGCCGGTGAGGAAGGCCATCCACATGAAATAGGTGGGTTCGAAGCGCAGCACATCACCGGTGATCTTGTTGCCTTCTATCTTGTAGTTATCGGCTGTGGACCAGACAAACTGGATCGGGTTGCCGGTCTTGTCGTTGGCGGCGCGTTCCAGCGCCCACACCACGTCTTCCGGAGTAAAAGGCGAGCCGTCATGCCAGGTCACGCCCTCTCTCACATCCATCCAGACCTTGGTCTTGTCATCGTTCCAGCCCCAAGCGGTCAGCAGTCCCGGAACGAATTTGAGATTGGGGTCCTGGCCGATATACTGATCGAAGATCGAGCGGTAGATCGCCTGGATCGTCGGGTTGACCGCCGACGGACCGACGGTCGGATCGAAGGACGGAAGATTGACGTTGAAAGCGATGGTTAGCGTGTCGGTTTCTGCCGCCTGCACCGGCACACGCCCTGCCAGAATGCTCGTCAAAAAGGCAGCAGCGCCCATACCCAACGTCTGGCGACGGGTGAATTCAGTCATGTTTTGCTCCGCGTTCCCCTGATCCCGGCTTTTTTGAGCGTTCCCGCGCTCGCCAAGGTTATTTATTGGTCGGAATATTTTAATCTTAAAATAGTGCCGTTTGGCTGGCAAGCGAATTGTACATTTTTGACATTAATTTAGGTGGAACTATATGCCTATGCATATGATGTCTTCCACGCCTTAACCCGCAGATCGGCGCAAGTGCCAATTCACATCGCCCTTATTCGTAATTTCGCGAATATGCTGATTAAGAAATATGATTCTGCATGGGTTCACGGATGCAGTCGCAGACCAACCGCATCCGCCTCAATGCAATCCTATTTCAGCGAGGACGCGAGCAACATGCCGGAGCCGCCTCCCAATCCTGGACCCGGATGGGTCGACGCGCCAATATGATAAAGACCGGGCACGTGGGTGCGGTGATTGACCGACGACTTGAAGGGACGCCAGATGAAAAACTGATCGACGCCGCAGAACCCTCCATAGGGGTCGCCACCGACGAGGTTCATATTCATTGCCTCAAGATCTGGTGGTGAATAAGACTTGCGGGCGATGATGGTCTCGGCAAAGCCCTCGATATGCTGAGCGAGGATACGCTCGACACGGTCGGCATAGTGTTCGCGCAGTTCGTCGGTCCAGCGGCCATCGGCAGGCGTGGCGAGTTCTCCGGCAGCGTCGCCTTCGATATGTCGCGGGGCTTCCGGCAATTGCAGCCAGAGGATCGCCTGGCCTTCCGGCGCGCGCGACGGGTCGAGTGCGGTCGGCTGGCCGACACAGACGGTCGGGACCGCTGGCAACATGCCACGGTCGCACTCGTTGGCCGCGCGAGAAACACCGTTAAGGCCCGGCGTGAGGTGCAAAAGCGCCACTTTCGACAGATTCTCGCCGCCCTTCCAGCGCGGCGGCGACTTGAGCGCGTAGTGTATCTGCATGTCGCCCTTGCCATAGCGATAGGTCCGCAGCCCATCCGCTACGGCTGAGGGCAATGGCCTGCTAGAATTTTTCAGAAGGCGGCCATAAAGCTGGTTGGGCGTGACCGAGGCGATGACGCCTTTGCTCGCCTGCAGCACTTCGCCATCGGCAAGCTGAACACCTGTGGCCTGTCCGTTGGGGCCTTCTATTATAGCCTCCACATCCGCTCCGGTGCGGATGGTGCCGCCCTGATCCGTAATGAGTTGCGCAAACGCCTTGACCAGATTTTCGGCGCCGCCTTTGACAATCGGGCAACCCGCCAGTTCGATGGCAAAACCGATGACCCGGAGCATTGCCGCAGAATAAGTGCTCTCGGGATTGAGTCCGCAATGGAGCACCCAAGGGGCAAAGAGCCCGCGCATCACATCGGACCGATAGGTGGTTTCGAGATGATGGCGACCGTTGACAAGTGCCTCGCCGAACCACGCGGCGAGATTGCGGAGCCCACGATTCCATGCCTCCTTCAGCACGGTTTTTAAAATGCCACCGGACCAGAGCGAACCGCCGAGCAGGGAGAACATGAAGGGAGCGTCGGCACCCATCCGGTCCATCTCGCGGGCGAAGGCCTGACCGTCGCCCTCGGCGAGCGCGTCGAAGGCTGCAATGTTGGCTTTACGGTCTTTGGACAGAATTGCATGTCGCCCGTCGGCCAGTACGACGCCGGTGGGCAGGTCTGCATGGGCGAATTCGAGGCCGCGCGCCTCGAGATCCTTGCCGAGTGCGCCATAGGCGGGCGAGGTCAGGAATAGAACCATGGTCGTTGCCATGACGTCATGGCGGAAGCCCGGTGCAGTGATCTCTTCCGTGCGCAGGCAGCCGCCAAGCCGATCACTGCGTTCGAGCAGCAAGACCTTTTTGCCCTTTTTGCCAAGCATGGCAGCCGCTACCAGTGCGTTTATGCCGCTGCCAACCACGATATAGTCGTGTGCCGTCATCGTGTCGTCGCTCCCCTTATAATTGGCCGATGGGCAGTCCTGCGCTGGCCCTATGCCGATTACTTTGTCTCCAGTGCTAGCACGCGCTTCGGCGAGCCTGTTCTACCAAGGCCAACAGAGAATCTTGCGACATCATATCCCCCCTCATCTGCTTCTTAAAAAAGCTTGATATGAATTTTCTTGAAGCTTAAAAGATATCATATGTGATTGCAATGAAATGCCTTTCTTAAGGGTGAACTTTCTAACGTATCGGGCCTTCAATAGTTGCGGTGAATCTTGGTCTGATTTTGTGAGATCAGAAGCTCCGCCAACGTCGACCTGCGCCGTTATATGCATTCGAAAATAATGGGGGCCTGAATGAGTGGACATGACAATGAGTTCGATGCTGTCGTCGTCGGTGCGGGGCATAATGGCCTTGCTGCCGCAGTGCATCTGGCGGCAAAAGGCTGGCGGGTTGCTATTGTCGAAGCGGCATCGTCTCCCGGCGGCGCAGTCAAGACCCTGGAGTTGACGGAGCCGGGCTTCCGTCATGACTGGGCTGCCATGAACCTGTCCATGTTTGCGGGATCAGCTTTTCACGCAACCTATGCCGCCGAACTTGCTGCCCAGGGTCTCGAATTCGTACCGGCACAAAATTGCTTTGCGAGTGTCTTTCGCGACGGCACTCATCTTGGCGTATCCAGCGACGTGACGGTAACCAAAGTAGGGATTGCAGAACTGTCGCCGGTCGACGCCGAAGCGTGGGCAACGATGCTGTCTGATTTCGAGCGCAATGCGCCACATATCTTCGGCCTGCTGGGCTCGCCGATGCCTTCATTTGCCGCAGCAAAGACGGCGTGGAAGGCTTATCGTGCGCTCGGCGTGGATAATCTCTGGCGCATCGCGCAGCTTCTGCTGGCGACGCCACGTGATTTTCTTGACGCCAATTTCGAAAGTCCCAAACTCAAAGCTATGATGGCCGCTTGGGGTCTGCATCTTGATTTTGCGCCTGACGTTGCAGGCGGAGCGCTGTTTCCCTATCTCGAATCCATGGCCAATCAGGCGTTCGGCATGGTTATTGGCAAGGGAGGCGCAGATACGATCATTCGCGCGATGGTGGAACTCCTGCGGGAGAAGGGTGGACAACTCATTCTTGGCCAGCGTGTCGAAAAGATCAATCTCGATAACGCCGGAAGGGCAACGGGCGTGGTTCTGTCCGATGGACGCACGTTGAACGCGAAACGGGCGGTGATCGCCAATCTCAATCCCAAAGTGCTGTTTGGCACGGACATGCTTCCTCAGTCGGTTATCCCGTCAAAAGTTCAGAAGGCAACAAAGGCTTTTCGTGCCGGACCTGGCACGATGATGATCCATCTAGCTCTGGATGAGTTGCCGAACTGGACTGCGGGCGCAGAACTCAAGCGTTTCGCTTATGTCCATATTGCCCCGGACCTTGCCATGATGGCGCGGGTTTACGCGGAAGCGATGGATGGATTGTTGCCCGAAGAACCGGCGCTTGTGGTTGGCCAGCCCACAGCTATTGATCCATCGCGTGCACCGGAAGGCAAGCATGTTCTATGGGTACAGGTGCGTGTCCTCCCGGCAGAGATCAAGGGCGACGCGGCCAATGAGATTGCGGGGAGGGATTGGAACCGTGTGAAGGATGCCTATGCCGATAGGGTCATCGGCATTCTCGAGCGCTATGCACCCGGGATTGGCGGTATGATCCGGGCTCGCTCGGTCTATTCTCCCGCAGACCTTGAGCATGAGAATGCCAACCTTATCGGTGGTGATAATCTCAGCGGCTCACATCATCTTGACCAAAACTTCCTGTTCCGCCCCATCGCAGGCTATTCGCGCTATAAAACACCTGTCCGCTCCCTTTATATGTGCGGCGCCTCCACTTGGCCCGGTGCCGGCACCGGTGCCGGCTCGGGCTTCATGCTTGCAAAGATGCTCGCCGGAAACTGATAGGTGGAGGGAGTTAGGTTCCAACTCCCAATGCGACTATTTGGAGTATCGCGCCAATGCGAACTGTTTTATTGGCCAGGATGGCTGGCGCAATTCTACCAAATCCGCGACGATGCGAGCCATGCCTGGGCCTATGCCAAAGCCATGACCGCTCATTCCTGTGGCAATCGTAAGCCCGCTGATGTTGGCTTGATCTACGACGGGCAACACGTCGGGCATGGTGTCGATCATGCCAGCCCAACTTCGTATAATGCGCGGCGTTCCGATTTTCGGGAATGCCGCGGCGAATTGCTTGAGAACCCGGCCAAGTTCTTTCTGATTAGGCTTCGGATCTAGCATGCGGCACCTTTCGAACGGTGTTTCGTCGGTTTTCGACCAGCGCCGGGGCGTTCGCCATGCATCTGGATAATTCTGCGGAGCGGAAAGCCGGAAACGTGTGCTTGTGAAATCTTCACGCAGCTGCGGAATGTAAGCTGAAAAGTTTTTGAAGGCATCCGGGCCGATGAAGAAATCATGTGTAGACCACGGTGTTAGTGTGTAGCCCGCGTCCGCGCGTCGGCGCAAGGCGATACGATCATCGGCGGCAGCGGCATCATGCGGCGAGTGTGCTAGTTCTATTTGCAGGGCCGAAGATAGAACAGACAGTTGGGGAATGTGAATATCATGCCGTTTCAGAAACAGGGCGCTCCAAACGCCTGCCGCAACGACCACTCGTTCGCATTTCACATAACCGCTCTCAGTGGCGACACCTTGAATGTGATTGCCTGTAATCTCCAATGTGCGAATGGCACAGTTTTCGCGAATGATGACACCGTCTTCTGCGGCTGCCCGAGCGAGTGTCGGAACCGCAATGAACGGTTCAGCCATGGCGTCGGACGGTGTGGTCATACCGCCAATCCAGCCTCTACCTTGAGGTATCATCGCCCCAATTTCGCGTTGAGATAACATGCGCGTATCGACGCCGTATTGGCGTGCACCGTCAAGCCATTGCGCGAATTTTTCGAGCTTGGCTTTGTTGCGTGCGAGATAAGTAATGCCTTGCTGGCGAAAGCCGATTTTTTCCAGAATCTTTTCGTTCAAGCCTTTCCAGAGATGGATTGTGTCCATCATAATGGGCAGTTCCGCATAATCGCGGCCTTGCTGACGGATCCATCCCCAGTTCCGGCTCGATTGCTCGCCAGCGATACGGCCTTTCTCGCAGACGAGGACCTTCAGTCCACGTTTATGCAGTTCCCAGGCCGTCAGAACTCCGATGATACCACCGCCGATGATCGTTACGTCAACAACATCCGGAAGAGGGCCATCGAATTGTGGAGTATTATCAAGATTAATAGGAAATGCAGACATCGGATTTCAGAATCTCGTGGGACTATAAGGTGCTAAATTGATAGGAGGCGTACGTTCGCCGACCAGATCAGCAACAAGCTGGGCGGTTATAGCGGAGAGGGTTACCCCCAGATGCCCATGTCCGAACGCATAGATTACATCGCGGCATTTATGCGCTCGGCCAATCACTGGCAATGTGTCAGGCGTTGAGGGTCTGTGTCCCATCCATTCGGATGTCGGGCTCCAGTCCTTGAGCGCTGGTACGACTTGAACAGCCTTTGGTAGTAGAGCACGAATGCGCTTGTAATTTGGTGGTGCTTTCAGCCCTGCCAGTTCGTCGCCACTTATCAGGCGCAAACCGTCATGCATTGGAGACAAAACAAAGCCTTTGCCAGGAATGACGACTGGACCACGTAACAATGACTGAGACCCTTCACCGAAGCTGATGTGGTATCCGCGTTCGCTTTCAAGAGAAATCCTGTCTCCCAGCTGCTTTGTGAACATGATGGACCATGCCCCCGTTGCGATAACGAGACGGTCATAGCGTCGTTCTCCATACAGAGAATAGAGCGCGACACCACCCTTTTCTAAAGGTCCTACAGAGCTGATATGCTCGCGAACGAAGTTCGCACCATAGGTTTGTGCAGCGTCTAGGTAGATGCGAGCCAGTTTCTTCGGAAAGCGGACATTTCCTGCTTTTGGCTGATAGAGGCCCTTAAAACACGAAGTGGGATTGAGCGCCGGTTCAAGATCCAGAAGCGAGGACTGGCTGAGGATTTCGTGGCATACGCCATGACGTGCCATAAGCTGGCGTTCAAGCGCGGAGCTTTGAAAGTCTCTGGCACTGTCATAGACTTTCAGCCACCCTTCTTGCGTGATCATGTCCTTGGCTGTAGCAATCGCGGTGAGCTCTTGATGGGCTATCAGCGCTTGCGAAACGAGTGGATGCATTGCTGCAGCTATGCGGTCAACCGCTGCTGTTGTGCCTGCCGCGATGAAGCGCTTTATCCAAGCCAGCGCTTTTGGGGTATGATGAAGACGCAAGACCGCCGGAGAGTTGCGGTTGAATATATAGGTTGGAAGAGACCTGACCACGGTAGGTGTCGCGGTTGGGGTGATCGAACCTGTGACGATAGCGCCTGCATTGCCATAGGAGGTTCCCGCGCCTGGTTCCTCATCGCCAAAGACTGTGACGCTATGACCTTCTTTGGCAAGAGTGAGCGCGGCGCTACAACCGACAATTCCTGCACCGATAATGGCAACAGAAAGTCGTTCACCGTTTTGCTGACGATGCTGCATGAGTATCGATCGATCCCAATTGTGCGATTAGAGCGCATCCCGAAAAGTGTGAAACGGTTTTCGGAAAAGATGCGCGTTAAAACAATGGATTAGAGCGCCGATCTGATCCAATCAGATCGAAACGCGCTCTGGAGCCGCGTCAGTGGTGGAGAACTTTGCTCAGAAAATCGCGCGTACGTTCGTTCTTCGGGTTTTTGAAGAAGCTTTCCGGTTCGCCGCTTTCAATAATCGAGCCACGATCCATGAACACGACGCGGTCGGCAACGCTTCGCGCGAAACCCATTTCATGGGTGACGACCATCATTGTCATGCCTTCTTTGGCAAGGCTGACCATGACATCCAGCACTTCATTGATCATTTCGGGATCAAGCGCGGACGTGGGCTCGTCAAACAGCATTATCCGCGGCTGCATGCAAAGCGAGCGCGCAATGGCGACACGCTGCTGTTGGCCGCCCGACAGCTGGCTTGGATAATTGTTCATGCGATCAGCGAGACCCACTTTAGCAAGCAGCTCCTTGCCGCGTTTCTCTGCTTCAGCTTTTGATAATCCGCGCACATGAATGGGAGCGAGGGTTACATTCTCCAGCGCCGTTTTATGGGGGTACAGATTGAATTGCTGGAAGACGAACCCGACTTCCATGCGCAACTCGCGCAGGGCTGCCGCTTTGGCGCTCAGATCAATGCTGTCCACAACAAGCTTTCCAGATTGAAAAGCCTCCAGTCCATTGACACATCGGATCAGAGTGCTCTTGCCGGATCCGGAAGGCCCGCAAACCACGACAACTTCGCCTTTGCTGACTTTCAGATCGATATTGTTGAGCACATGAAGCGTGCTGCCGAACCATTTGTTCAGACCCTGAAATTCAATCATTAGACCTGTCCAGTTACAAAATAGGAGATTGCGTGCCGCGTTCGATGCGACGTGAAAGATAGATCATCGGATAGCAGACGATAAAGTAACCGATGCCGACGACGCCGAACACCAGCAGACCGTTCGGAATATTTTGCACGATCATCCAACCGGAACGTGTGAGGTCCATGATCCCGATTGCGGAAACCACGGAGGAATCTTTAACCAGCAGGATGAATTGTCCAACCAAAGAAGGACGGACAATCCGCAGAGCCTGCGGCATGACGATTAGCCGAAGCTGTTGCGCATAGGTGAAACCTGAGGCAATCGCCGCTTCGGTCTGTCCGCGCGGAACCGCTTTGATTCCAGAGGCGACGATTTCACCGATAAAGCATGCTGACAGATTGGAAAGTGCTATCACGCCCGCATTGAATGCAGAGAGTTCAATCCCAATGGTTGGCAGAATGAAGAAGCAGATGAAAACCTGCACCAGGAATGGCGTACCGCGAAACAGATCGATATAGAACCCGGTTATCGCTGATAACCATCGATTGCCGCTGCCGCGGAGCACCCCGAAGATCAGTCCAATCACCATCCCGATGATGAGCGAAAGGAGTGACAGCGCAATAGTCATACCGAGGCCCTTCAATAGGACGGGCCAGAAATTCCACAAGCGTTCGACTTGAAACCAAAGCATGTGCGCCTCCTTTAGCGTTCCGGCATGCGGTTGAAACGCGACCAGGTGCCTGCCATCGTCTTGAGCAGATAATAGATCAGCAGGAAGCCCGCGGCCGTTGCTGCAAGCCCTTCAACGGGCATGAAGCGATCAAGCGCGATCTGCTGTCCGACGCGGGTAAGTTCAACGACGGAAATCAGCGAAAGGAGGGACGAGTCCTTCACAAGCACGATTGCCTGTCCGATCATCGGCGAAATTGTCGGACGCACTGCCTGCGGAAGAACGATAAGGCGCATGCGCTGTAGATAGGTGAAGCCGGAGCTCAAGGCCGCTTCGAACTGGCCGCGCGGAATGGAAAGAATGCCCGAGCGAATGATTTCAGCAACGTATGCACCGGAATTAATTGAAAGAGCTATAATGCCGATGACCATTTCCGGCAGGATGACACCAAGCCGCGGCAGGCCGAAATAGAGAAAATAGAGTTGCGCGAGCAGAGGCGTTGCGCGGATAAGATCAATATAGGCAATGCCGACCCTACGCAGCCAGCGGGAAGGCTGGATGCTCAGCGCACAAGCAACTATGCCTAGGACCATAGCGCCGGTGAAACCGGCGGCCGACAACATCAATGTATTCAGAAAGCCTTGCCAGAGATCTGGCAGGTATTCTGAAATGATCCGTATGTTCAGATTGCCAAACATGTCTCACCGATTGGATTCAATTTCTTATCAAAGGTGCGGAACGGTGCGCCCCGCACCTTTGCGGGTATTAGTGGTCGGCCTGCCACTTGTTTGAATTGACCCAATAATCCATGTTTTGTTTCAGGCGACCGTCGAGCGTCACATTATCAAGAAACAGGTTCGTCCAGATCATCAGGTCCTGAGAGTCATAACGCACCGCATATGCAAGTGGCTCGGCGCTGAGCATCTCGGGGAATACTTCGAAAGTCCCTTCAGGATAGTTCTGAACCTGGGCGGCGACCGCCGTATTGTCATTGACGCCGCACTGAGCTTGACCGGATGCAACGGCATCCAGAACAACCGTACCACCACCCTTGAATGCCTTCACGGTCGCTTCAGGAAAGTATTTCGGCATGTTCTTTTCTGCAGTAGATCCGAGAATAACAGCGACCGTCGTTCCAGGTTTCTTGCAGTCTTCCACGCTCTTGAAATCGCCGCCTGCAGCAGTGAAAGCGACAGTGCCCACGTGAATCCATGGCTTGGTAAAGGCAACCTTGGTTGCACGGCTCATGGTGGCGGTCATGTCTGCCGCCAGTATGTCTGCTTTACCGGAAAGGAGCGCCGGAATGAGGCCATCCCAGTCGAAATCAAGATAGGTTACCTTGACACCCATTTCCTTGGCCATCAGTTCGGTTAACTCAATGGCGCTTCCCGTGCGCTTGCCATTTCGGTCCATGAAAGAATAGGGCGGGCCTTGCGTCTGTACCGCAACGCGCAGTTCGCCACGGGCGAGAATATCGTCAAGTGTTCCCGCGTGTGCCGTCGTGGTCTGCGCAGCAGTTCCCATAAGCGCAAGAAACATTGCAGACGCCATGAGCGCATTGATTTTCTTCAACATTTTGTTTCAGTTCTCCCTCGTTAGGCAATAGTCGATCGTCTCCGCGCAAAGCGGTTAGTTAGAACAGTCATTTTGGTGGCGGGTTATTGAGCCTGCTTGTCGGCCTCTTCGTCTTCCCATACGCCGCGCGGCAGGCTCAGCCACTTATTATGGGACTTCATGACAACGAAGGTCTCGCTGCCCTGAATTGTTCCTGGCTCTGCCAGTCCGGGCAGCAACTCACTCGTCACCCGGTATAATTCTTCCATATCGCCCTCGAACATCACTTCGCAAAGAATGTCGTATCTTCCGGTGACGATACTGACGGAGGTGACGAAAGGCAGCTCAGACATCTTTCTCGCAATTTCGTCGAGACGACCCTGTCCGTTCGCGTGAATGCCCATCATTGCCACGACAAGTTCGGGGCGCTCTGAAACATTCACCACGCCGGAAATCTTGAAAAGCTTATTCTCGATAAGGTTTTTCAATCGTGCCCGGATCGTCGGTGGGCTGAGCTCAAGACGTTCGGCAATCTGGTTGGCACCATCGCGCGCATCGTCTGACAAAAGCTTGACCAGCTTACGGTCGATCTTGTCCAGCAATGCACGCATTGAATACCCCTCTTGCTTTTGTTAAGGCATAGATATTTCAATCTGCTGCATCGCGTCAACTAAAATTTTCTATTAGAGAAAATTAAAGGCACAATTTTTTGGTTTTGGAAAAGTTAGGCGGCATGCGGTTCCTGGCGCAAGCGGGTTTCTAATGGGCAAGACACATGTAGAAACACCGAATGGATCCTACGCGTGTCAGAGCATCGAACGACTGAGGCCGCCATCAATTGGCAATGCCACGCCATTGACATAGCTCGCCGCTTTGCTCGCAAGGAAAGCCACGACCTCGCCGAACTCCTCTGGCGTACCGTAGCGTCCGATTGGAATTTCTCTCTGGCTTTCGGCTGCGATGACAGCCGAATCCACGCCGCGTTCGGCAGCGTCCAGCTCGTCCAGACGCGTGGTCCGGTGTGTCGCAAACCGGCCCGGCATGACGACATTGACGGTTACGCCATCTCCGGCCACTTCACTTGCAAGCGTCTTGGCCCATCCCGCCAGGGCTGATCTCAAGGCATTGGACGCGGCGAGATTGGGAATGGGTTCGCGGATGCTTGTCGAGGATACCGCGATGATCCGACCGAAACGACGTTCACGCATTGCTGGCAGATAGTGAGCGGTGATCTCGATCTGGCTGAGGAACATGCTTCTGATCTGCGTATTCCAGTAAGCTTCGTCATATCGTGATGCAGCTACCGGGGCGGGACCTCCGCCATTGAGAAGCAGGATATCCACACTGCCGACGGCGCTGTCCACATTCTCCATCATTCTTGAAACACTGCTAGGATAGTTGAGATCGCAGGTAAAAGTCACCACTGAACCCGCATATGTGCCGAGGCGCTCTTCCGCTGTGCGCAATGCAATCTTGTCTCTGCCGACGAGGACGATATTCACACCCTGCTTCGCCAGAGCTTCCGCAACGCCTAATCCAAGTCCTTTGCTTCCCCCCAAAAGAAGCGCGGTCTGCCTTTTGTCATCCATGGTTATACTCTAACTCAAAAACTGGTTTGACTGATTGATCTGGTTGCATTGACGATCAAAGCGATATCGTCATCGGTGGTGCTCAAATGCACGGAGGCTCGAAGTAGCTCCGAAATCCCGCGTATCGACATGTCGTAAGGCGTGTAACCGGGTCCGTTCATGCCAATATTGATACCCTGATCAGCGAGGCGTTGCTTTGCGGTTGCACAGGCAACGCCATTGATTGCAAAGGTGACAGCAGCGCCTTTGCTGTTTCCGAGATCGAGCAGCTGGACGCCCGGCACTACAGCAAGTGCTTGTCGAAGAATAGCTGCTTTGTGGTGAAGTTTTAACCGGATGCGGTCCACACCCAGGCTAAGGGCTTGTTCGATTGCTTTGCCGAGGCCGAGTTTCAGAGCTACTGATTCCTCCCCGAACTCAAAAGCCTGAGCACTGTTTGCCACCACAACGTTACCGTTGCTCAAAGTTGAGGACACGTTGTCGATGCTGCGCGGCACGATCTCTGCTGCAAGGCGGGGAGAAATATATGCCAATGCCGTTCCGCGTGGCCCGCGCAGAAATTTCCGCCCGCACGCGATCAGGGCATCACAGCCTATCTCGGCAACATTGATCGGCACCTGACCAATCGCCTGGCTTGCATCTATGATAAAAAACGCTGATGAACCGGCCTGACGGATAGCCGCGCCAATCGCGGCTGCCGGATTGATCAATGCGCTTCCTGCTCCAATCCAGGTTAGAGCGACAATGCGAACCTCCGATGAGAGGCTTTCACCGAGTGCGATAGGGTCTACCGCGCTCGTATCATCTGATGCCATTAAGGATAGCGATGCACCACTTAAATTTGCGGACCGTTGAAGACACAGAACATTGCCAATCCATTCCTGACGGCAGACAAAAATCTTGTCGCCAGCCGATAGCGGTATCGAAGCGATCAGGTTGCCATAAAGCTGACCATGACTGGTTCCGAAAGCCACATCCTGCGGAGCGCAGCCCAAAAGCTGTGCCGCCACCTGATAGCTATTCCTGATGGCATCTGATGCAAGCGCACCCGCCTCCATTGGACCGCGTTCTGCTTCCAGGCGCAGATGGTCAACGACTGCCTGAACCGTTTCTGGGGAAGGCAGCCCGGCCCCGCTATGGTTGAAATGCACGACGGACATTTGCGGGTCCTTTGATCAACGAATGTGGAAAACGGCTTCGACTTCGACCGGCACATTCGCCGGTAGTCCCGCCACGCCGATGGCAGAGCGCGCATGGTTGCCCCGTTCGCCGAAGACCGCATTCATGATTTGCGAAGCGCCGTTGCCGATCTGCGAATAGGCCGTGAACCCAGGTACAGCATTAATGAAAACCGTAAGCTTGACGAGCCGGACGACACGATCAAGATTGCCATCAAGCGCTGCATTGGCCCAGAATATGACATTCGCGGCGCAAAGTTTTGCACTCTCGAGTGCCGTTTCTATATCAATCTCACGACCAATCTGTCCGATATGAGCAATGTTATCGCCTTTTTCGGGTATCTGGCCTGACACATACAGAATGTTGCCGACTTTCGTTGTTGGCGAGAAGGGTAATTCGGGCCGGGATAGTTGTGGCCAGTCGATACCACAAGCAGCCAGTCGATCTTCATAGTGGGACATTTGATGCTCCATTCCAGGTTTCTGATCTGATATTGCCAAGGGCTGCTCTCCTCGTGTATCCTTATAATTCTTAGTCAGACATAAGGATTTTTTATGGATGCAAGCTACGATCTTCGGCTGCTCAGGATGTTCATCGCCGTGGCTGAAACCGGCACCTTGAGCAAGGCAGCCGATCGTCTTGCGCGCACGCAGGCTGCGGTCAGCATGCAATTGCAGCGGATAGAAAAGGAGCTGGATAGAGAACTGTTCACGCGATCCTCTCGCGGCGTTTCTCTGACTGAAGCAGGAGAGAGCTTTTTAGCTTATGCGCGAAGGGTCATCGCGCTGACTGAGGATATGCAGCGTGGATTGGTCGATAAGAAGTTGGTGGGGCGTATTCGGCTGGGTCTCTTTGAAGACTTGGCCGTCACGCGTCTTCCAGGGGCAATTGCCCAGTTCAGGCAGAAGCATCCGTCGGTGGACATTGAACTAAGTTCATCCAACTCGGCACAGCTTGCGCGTTCCTTTGATGAAGGACGAACCGACATCGTTGTTGCTGATCCAGCTCGGTTCACTCGGTCGCCAATAAGTTTCTTGTCTTATCAACTTGTCTGGTGTGCAAGCCGATTGCTTGATGTGGATGAAAAGGGGCCGCTTCCTGTCGTGCTTTTTGAAACATCCTGTTCGTGGCAGGACCGTATGATCGCCTCTCTTGCAGAAGCAGGCATTGCATGGACTGTTGGCTGTCGTGTGAAGAGCTTGCCCGCCATGTTAGCGGCCCTGCGGGGTGGGTTGGGCATTGGAGTGCTGTTCTCCGAAGCGCTCACGCCAGATTGCGAGACTATAAATGGAAGATATAATCTGCCCATAGCGCCGGTCGCCGAATTTGGCATATATACGGCCGATGATCCTTCCCCGCTCGTCTCCGAACTCGCGAAATCGCTTGAGATGCTATCATAACGCGTTATTGGAACTCGCGGTGTTCGTCCGTAGCGTCAATCAAACCGGAACAATATCGAGATGATGATGAATGAAACTTGATCTCGAAACTTTAGGTTTTGCATTTGGGTATGGCTGCAAGCGAAACAAACAGTATCAATCTTTGACTTCATGAACCAAAACGGCTCGTTAGAGCGCGTTTCGATCTGATTGGATCAGATCTGCGCTCTAACTGTTTGTTTTAACGCACATCTTATTCGAAAATCGGTTCACACTTTTCAGGACGTGCACTAATAATACAATGAAATGCAGTGCAGCATACACGACCAGATTGACCGCCCAATGAAGATCGCTTTCTATTCTCCGTTGAAATCGCCTTATCATCCGGTTCCATCAGGAGACCGGCTGATGGCGAGGCTGCTTATTGCCGGATTAGAGCGTGCTGGCCATGAGGTGGAAGTCGTATCGGAGTTCCGCAGCTACATGAACGCCCCGTCACTCGAAGTATTTGCAGGTCTCCAGGCGCAGGCTGAACGGGAGATTGCAAAGGTTTCAGCACTCTGGCGATGCAACGGCGTCCCCGATCTGTGGCTCACATATCATCCTTATTACAAGGCTCCCGATTTGCTCGGACCGACACTTTCAGCGTCATTCGGCATAGCCTATGTGACAGCAGAAGCATCGCATTCCCCAAGGCGCAACATTGGGATATGGACGACGATACAGCAAAATTTATTGAAAACTCTCGATCAAGCCGCAGTCAATATCTGCATGACCGAACGCGACCGAAAAGGGTTGCAAGAGGCATTGCCCGGAGCCCGCGTCGCGATGCTGGCACCGTTTATCGACTGTGCCATGTTTACCGAGGTCGTGCCACGGCCAAAGCCGGGCAGGCTGATAACGGTGGCGATGATGCGCAGCGGCGACAAAATGGACAGCTATCGGATGCTGGCAGGAGCGCTGGAACTGCTTGATGTTATTCCGTGGTCACTTTCCATTGTCGGCGACGGTGCCTGTCGCGCAGAGGTGGAGACGTTGTTTGCTCGCTTTCCGCCTGAAAGAATTCACTGGCACGGGGAAAGGGGGCCATCTGAAATCGCGGCGCTGTTCGCGCAAAGTGCTCTTTACGTGTGGCCGGGTTGCGGCGAGGCTTACGGATTGGCTTATTTGGAAGCACAGGCGGCTGATTTGCCCGTTGTCGCTCAGGCCATTGCCGGTGTGCCGGAAGTTGTCGTTGGTGGGCGGACTGGCATTCTCACCCCACCGGGCGATGTGGTGGCATATGCTCACGCGATACGCGCAGTTCTGGCGAATGCCGAGATGCGCAACGATATGGCCTTTGCAGCGCGGCAATTCGTGCGCGACGAGCGGTCTCTGGAAGTGGCGTCCCGACGTCTTGACGATATTCTCAAACAGCATGTGGGCATTTTTTAATGGTAACTGATATCTGGGAGCCACTGAACCGCGAATTGGACCGATGGTATAAAGCTGGCAAACGCGCAGATTTCTGGCTGCGTGATGACGATGCCGTCGCTCCGACACCGGCCTTGACGCAACTACTTGATCTGAGCGCACGCCATTCTGTTCCAGTCGCTTTGGCCGTGATCCCTGAAACGACGGGGCAGCCGCTTGCAGAGTATCTCGGCAACTGGCCGCTGGCGACAGTCGTGGTCCACGGGTGGTCGCACACTAATTTTGCCAGCGAGGGTGAGAAGAAGCAAGAACTCGGCCTACACAGGCCGATTGAAATGGTCACAGCCGAGCTGAAAGCCGGTTTAACCCGTCTTGAGGCGCTCCATGCGGGTCACTTCGTCCCCGTTCTGGTGCCGCCATGGAATCGCATCGCGCCACCATTGATAGGCGTGCTCGCAGGTCTTGGATACGACGCCCTTTCGGTTTTCGGAGCGGAGAAAGAAGGTCCACTGCCGATGATCAACACCCATGTCGATCTGATGGACTGGCATGGAACACGGGGCGCCCGTGATCACGCGGCGCTGATTGACGATATTGTTCGTCGTCTGCAGGTGATGTTCGACGATGACGGGAGCATGGGCTTTCTGACCCATCATCTGGTCCACGATGAATCCGCTTGGCAGTTTCTTGAGGTGTTATTCGCTCAAACAGCATCTCATCCCGCCGGCTGCTGGATCGCACTACCGGATATGCTCGTTCAGCTTCAGGCTTAGACGTTGAAGGTCTGACCCTCACGGGCCGTGAAGGCGCCAGCAAACTCACTCGCCGCCAATCGATCAATCGCCTCGAGCTCAGCGTCCGTGCGGAGCGGCGAATGATGGATGAAAGCGACGTTCTTTGCGTCGGCTGCTTTGGCGAGCCGAATGGCGTGCTGCCATGACGAGTGTCCGTAGCCAACATGCCGCGCCATTTCTTCGTCAGTATAGGTGGTGTCGTAGAGGAAAAGGTCTGCGCCCTGAATCAAATCCAGCACGGCGGGATCAAGAATGCCGGGTTCATGCTCTGTATCGGTGATCAGCGCGACCGAGCGCCCGCCCCATTGCACCCGATAGCCGATGGCGCCGCCAGGATGATTGAGCCTTCCGGTCCTGATCTCAACATCGGGATGGGGCTGCAAAACGTCGCCCGATTGAAAATCCCGGCAGATCATTTTCGCGGGACAGATATCTATTTCAACGGGAAACCAGGGGGGGCGAATAAATTCCGAGACAATCTCGCTTGTGCTCATCTTGCCATACATAGGGCCGGACCAGAGTTCCACCGCCGAGCCGGCATCAAAGAGCGGCGCGAAATAGGGCAGACCGATAATGTGGTCGTAATGACAATGCGAAAAGAACAGGTTGAAATTCGAAATGCCTTCGGCGAGCAATGATTTTCCGGCGGGGAGGAGACCAGATCCGGCATCGAACAACAATCTGTGTTCACCACATTGCATCTCTATGCAGACAGTATTGCCGCCATATCGCTGGAAATCCGGCCCCGAAACCGGCAGGCTGCCCCGCACGCCCCAAAAACGCACCCGAAACACTGTGTCCCTCTTCTTTCTCCCGTCGTCCAGTTCCCAAGACCGCTGCTCCGTTGGTGCGAGGGTCATCCGACAAGAAAATCAACGTCTGTCCGACGGTTTCCGGTTTAGTCGCAATCATGGCATGTTAACCATGCGGCGAAGCATATGCGAGTACCGAATCTACGTTACTACTAAATATCTAGCACTCTTGTCAGTGGTATGAAGCACGAGACGATGGAAAGGAAATCTCTAGAGGATGGCATCTGAGCTCCCGTCCATTGCCGTGATTGCCGACGCGCATTTCCACGATATTTTTGGCGACTATGGCGCCGCTGGGTTCACAGTAAGCGACCGGGCTATGGCGTTACGCCCATTCGCCAATACAGTGCGTTCGACGCGGGTATTCAACGAGAGTTCCGCAGCATTGCCATACGCACTGGATGATATAGCTGCGCGGGGAATCCGCCATGTGGTCCTTCTGGGCGACTATTCGGATGACGGTCAGTTGGCAACGATGGCAGCTCTGCGGAAACGTCTCGACGATTATGCCCGGCGCTTCGGGATGCGGTTCTACGCCGTGCCCGGTAATCACGATATATTTGGTCCCGGCGGGAGGCACCGGTCGAAACGCTTTTTGAATGCACGCGGCGGTCGCGATCTAGTGACGAGCAATCCGAAGCGTAAGGCCGCTCCCGACGACGATGCCGTGATTATCAGCGTGAGCATGTATTGCGCGGGATATCCGGAGGGGTTGCGTTCGCTGGGCGATGTCGGGTTTTTTCGAAAGCCGGACTATTTGCATTGGGAGACCCCTTTTGGCATTGACGATCATCCATCGGCGAGAGAGTTCGAAATCCGCTCGCCTGATGGCCTGACGGTTCGCAGGCTGATGGATGCGTCCTATCTCATCGAGCCATTCGACGGTGTCTGGATGCTGATGATCGATGCCAATGTGTTTGTGCCGGTGGATCGAGAAACCGGCGATGGGGAGGGAGCGTTCACAGACAGCACCGATGCCGGATGGAACGCTATGCTGGTCCACAAACGCTTTATTCTGGACTGGATACGATCGGTTACGGATCGGGCCCGGACACTGGGAAAGACGGTCATCGCTTTTTCGCATTATCCGGCGCTTGATCCGCTGGACAGCACACGACATGACGAACGAGCCGTCCTCGGGCAAACGAGCCTCCTGGGACGCATCCCGGAACTGGATGTTGGCGATGCCTTGATTGATGCTGGTATCCGCCTGCATTTCAGCGGGCATCTCCACGTCAACGACACTGCTCGGCATCGCAACGCGAATGGCTTTCTGTTCAATATATCCGTGCCTTCGCTGGTCGCTTTCCCCGGCGCGTACAAGATCGTCCACATTGGGCCTCACCGGCTGGACATAGAGACGATAAGCATTGACGACATGAAGCTGGACGCCGACATCCTCCGCCAATATTCAACCGAAGTGGAAAGGGACAGGATCAATCCCGGAGCGTTGCTTCAATCCGCCAATTATGGGGAATTTCTGTCGAAGCACCTCGCGCATCTTGTCGGCAGGCGATTTTTGCGCCGTGAGTGGCCTGAGGAACTTGGGGAAGCCGTGAAGACCCTTGGACTACTGGATCTGGCAGCTCTGGCGTTGGTCGAGAGGCCCATTCGTTCTGGCGCGATTGCGGACCTTAAAGCTGCAATTGCCGATAGTGATATCCAGCAACAGCTGGCTGCTTCCGCCATCGAACATGAGCTTGATTTCACCTCGCTGTCGCGGATAGAAGTCATGACTTTTCTGGGCGACTGGTATCGCGTCCGGATGGGGAGTGACCTTGGGCTGGATGTTATATCGAAGCCACATCTCGCGGCTTACAAATGGGTGTCGGGCATCTATGCTCCCCGTATGAATGCAATTACGCCCGGCTCGATGCAGGAAGCTTTTGGCAGACTTTTCCAGATGTTCGACCGTTTCATTTCCGGTTTACCATCACGAGACTTCGTCATCGATCTTACAACAGGTGAGATTCAGCAACTTGCACTCCATAAATGTCTAGCCTAGAACATATCAATGACAGACACCTTCCACGCAAACGCGACGACCATCGATTGGCAAGAAAGCGCATTTGACATTCTGCGTGGTGTCGCCGCATATACTTCAAGCCCGTTAATCAAGGGATTGTCGAAGGTCATTGCCCACCACCCCGAGGCGGATCTCGGCAATGCCTTCAATCACAAGCAAGTGGGCTGCAAGATATGGGCGCGGCAATCGCTGTTTGAAACCTTTGGCGGGAAGTTCAACCGCATCGCTATACTGGGTGGCTGGTATGGCATTTTGGCCGCGATGTTTTTTGATGATCAGCGCTTTGAGATTGAGGCAATCGACAGTTTTGATATCGATCCTGATGTTGGTGCCGTCGCTGAAACTTTGAACAGCGCATGGAATGATCGGTTTCGGGCATTCACGGCCGACATGTATGATCTTGCCTATCCGGAACTTGGGGCCGATCTGGTGATCAACACCAGTTGCGAACACATCGCCGACTTGCCCGCCTGGCTGTCACTGTTGCCCAAGGGAACTCGCGTTCTCCTGCAATCGAACGACTATTTCAGTGAGCCCACCCACGTGAATTGTGTCGCGACGCTGCATGAATTCGTCGCTCAGGCGGCGTTGGAAACGACCGCTTTCGCCGGTGCATTGCCCATGAAGAAATATACCAGATTCATGCTGATCGGTACGGTTTAGCGCACATCCCGAAAAGTGTGAAACGGTTTTCGGACACGATGTGCGTGAAAACAAAAAGCTAGCGCGCGGCCAGAAGTCCATGCAGGATCTCTGCCGTGCGATGCGCGCCGTCGAGATCCAGATTGTGAGCGGGCAAACGAGGCGCGGCAAGCGCCTTGCCTATGGCGTCGGTCATGCTATCCGCTGATAACTCGTCTTCGGTGAGAACGGACGCAAGGCCCAGCTTTTCCAGATGGCGTGCGCGTGCCGTCTGCTCGGTCTCGCCGCCCGCCGTAAATGGAATGAGCAACGATCTGCAACCTGCACCGAGGATATCGCACACCGTATTATATCCCGCTTGCGAGACGGACAGGCGAACCCCCCTCAGCAGGTTTGGAAAATTCTGCAGGAAGCGGAAGATACGGACATTGTCCGGGGCTTCGGTTGTGATTTCGTCAAAATCCGATTGCAACAGATTGGGACCGGTTACAATGCACCACGAAAGGTCGGGCGACAGGCGCTTCGCGGCCCCAAGCGCTGCACGGATGAGCAAGGCACCTACAGCTCCACCTCCAGCCGATACCACGATATTGAAGGTTTCCGATGGTGGCGAGGGTGGAGGTGCTGCGACGAGACCGGTATAGATTACCTTGTCGGCAATATCCGCGTGCAGCGGAAAACTGTCCTCCAGACGCGCAAACTGCCGATCGCCATGCACCAGCACATGATCGAAATAGCGCTTCACCGTGGCGACACTTTCCTCGTCGCGACCGGGCTTGGCGCGCTCCTGCAGGATGTCACGCAATGAGGTTAGCACCAATGGCTTTTGGGTCATCCTGCTGATTTCATCGAGCAGGGGGATAAGTTCGAAACGAACCTGCCGACGCCCAAAGGGAAACGCCTCGATGATGACGATATCGGGTCTGATATCGCGAAATGTGGCAAGCAGCAGGTCACGGCGTGCAACCTTGAATTCATGGGTCACCGGATTGCCGAAGGCGTCGGCAAGGCCCGAAAAACCGGCGTCGCCGGAAGCAATCGCCGGTAGCGCCACATGTTTGATTTCCGGTCCCGGAAATCCGGGAACAGGCATGCCGCCGGTGACCACAGTGACGTCGAAACCATCTTGGGTCAGCGCGCGGGCAATGCGGCTGGCGCGCGCAAGATGACCGATGCCGAGCAGGTGCTGGACATAGAACAACACCCGTGGACTTACCGTCGAATGCCTCATTTGCTTCGCTGCCATTCCGTTTCGAACAAGGACTTCAATTGACGGATACTGTTGTGGAAGTTGAACTCTGTTCGCACCCGCTTTTCGGCGGCGCGCCCCAACCTATGGCGGAAATCCGCATCGCGGATCGCAGTTTCCATGGCAGCCGCCAACGCCGCCGGGTCCTCAGGCGCAACGAGCAGACCATTTTCCCCATCCACCAAGAGTTCCGGTACACCGGAGATGTTGGTGGAGACCGAGATCAGGCCCTGGCTCGACGCTTCCACCAACACATTCGGCAGACCATCCCTATCGCCATCCGTGGTGATCCGGCAGCCAAGTACGAAAATATCGGCGGCTTGATAGCCCGCAAGGACGTCCTTCTGGTCGAGCGCGCCCTTCCAGATGATTTTGTCGGCAATCCCCAACTCGCTCGCAAGCGCTTTCAGACCAGCGATCCTGTCGCCATCACCGATGTGCTCGAACCGCCAGTGGAGGTCTTTGGGCAGCAGGCTGAGTGCTTTCAGCACAATGTCATAGCCCTTTTTCTCGACGGCGCGGCCAACGCTCAGGATTCTGACGGGATCGTCGGGATCGCTGCCATTGCGCCGCGAACGGTTGCCCTCAAAAGGTCCGAACCGGGCGAGATCAAGGCCATGGTAGCTCAGATGCACGTTGGACTCAGGGCCTCCCAGTTGACGCAGATGGTCAAAGCCCGAATGCGTACAGGTGACGGTCCACCGGGTGCTGGTAAGTTTACCTTGCAGCTCCCAATCTGGCGAAGTCCATATGTCCTTGGCGTGAGCGGAGCATGTCCATCCAATGCCGGTGATCTGGCTCGCATAGGCGGCAACGGATGCTGGGGTATGGATAAAATGCGCGTGAATCCATTTCGCTCCATCCGGCCACTCCGCTGCCAGCACAGCCGCCTGCCCGAAACGCCTGATACGATTGCGCGTCGGGTCTTTCCGAAAATCTTTGAGGACTGCCTTCAAACCGCGCCAGAAGCCGGGGCGCGTCGTGCAGGCGATCACTGCGGATAGAACGCGGCGCGGTTCCTCGCGGAGATATTCAGGCAGATAATGTACTGGTGCACGAATTTCGTCGTGCACGGGATGGGTCTTCTTATCCGTCGGTCGCCGCAGTGCCACGAGAACCAGATCGAAACCCGACTGTTCCAACCCAAGCAATTCCTGGGCGATGAATGTTTCAGACAGGCGCGGATATCCCTTCAGCACCACCACAATTTTCCGGCGATATGACACGCGATTATCCCCTGACGAGTGACAGGTGGTTCGGCTGACGTCGATCCATCAGATCCCCGACAATTTGCGAGATATGAGGTAAGCCTTCGAGCCTGAAACCTTTGAGCGCACTCTTCGAGGGTGCGGGCCTGCTGGGCAGAGCTTTGAGTGCTGCGGCCATGCGCACGGGGTCTTCGGATTCGCTTGGAAGCAACATGTCGATCAGTCCAAGCTCTGCGGCCCGTTTGGCCCGGATCAATTGTTCTTCGCGCGGAAGGACACGTGGAACGATCAATGCCGGCTTGTCGAAGGACAGAATCTCGCAATAGGTGTTGTAGCCACCCATGGCAACGACGGCCTTGGCGCCCGCCACCAGTTCCTCCATCCTGTTATCGAATTCGATGACCTCGATATGAGGGATCGCCTGACTCTTGCTGATCATCTTGCGGCGCTTTTTCGCGGGCATGTAAGGTCCGAGCACGACCAGCGATTTGTGCTGGAGCGTATGATCGTGCTGGTAAGCCCGCACAACATCGTTGACGAGATCAGCGCCATCACCACCTCCGCCAGTCGTAACAAGAATATAGTCGCCCTTTGGACGGTGACCCGGAACCTCCTGATCGGAGACGCTGCGTTGCAGAAAGCCGACAAAGCTCATCTTGTCGCGGACGCTCTTGGGGACGTCGAGACCAACGAGCGGATCATAGAAATCCGGCGGCCCATAGACCCATACCGAGTCATAGAACCTGTCGATCTTCTCCATCACGTTTTTGCGCTTCCACTCGGCATCGAGCAAATGCGGTGCATCCATGACCTCGCGCAGGCCCAGAATCAATGTTGCTCCACGGGTCTTGAGATAGGTGAGCGTCTCCTCGACTTCGCCTTTCATGCCCATTGGTTCTTTATCGACGATAAAGATATCAGGCTGAAACGTTTCGGCCGTATGGCGGATAATCGATTGGCGCATCTTCAGTGTGTCATGGAGATCGGTGTGCCGTTCCATCGACTGGTATTCGCCATTGCGTAGCTTGATCACGCTTGGAATTTTGACGAAATCGACGCGCGCGCGGTAGTCGAATGCACCGGCAATCGTGGCGCCGGATATGATCATAATATTCAAACCGCGATAGTCTTCGACCAGCGAATGGGCAATCGTTCGGCAGCGCCGCAAGTGGCCCAGTCCAAACGTGTCGTGACTATACATCAGGATGCGGACATGCTCCAGGCGGCGCGTCATCATACAAACCTCGCCGCAATTAGAGCATTTCCCGCAAGATTGCGAAGCGTCTCCGCGGGGAAATCAATTCGCTGGACTGATTTCTTATCCCGCTTCGATGCGTAGGATAACGCGTAAAAACAACTAGATAGAACGGTTCCACGATTCCGTTTTAACGGGAACTGTTCTAGGTGACGTAAGCCGTGATATGGGAAATTTTTCATCATATGAACATCCACCTCAACTATACGGATCAGCGACATCGCGCAGACCGTCACCTAGAAAATTGAAGGCCAAAACAACCAGGATAACTGGAATGATCGGGAACAGCAGCCAGGGGTAGAAGACGATCACACTCACACTTCGGGCTTCTGTCAGAAGGATACCCCAGCTGGTTATCGGTGGCCGTAGCCCCAGTCCGAGAAAGCTCAGTGCGGTTTCACCCAGGATCATACCGGGAATAGACATGGTCGCAGTCGCGATCAGGTGCGACATGAAACCGGGAATGAGATGTCGCCCGATAATGCGCGGACTCTTTGCGCCCATCAACTGGGCCGCAAGCACATAATCTTCTTCACGAAGTGAAAGCAACTTGGAACGCACGGCGCGCGCCAGTCCAGTCCAGTCGAGCAGTCCAAGGATGGCGGTAATACCGAGGTAAATCAGCATCGGGCTCCATGTAATCGGCATGATGGCGGCAAGTGCCATCCACAGGGGTATGCTTGGAATAGACTGAAGGACTTCGATGATTCTCTGGACGATGAGGTCGAAAACTCCACCATGGTAACCGGCAAGGCCACCAATAACAATTCCCAGCGTAAAGCTGATAACAATGCCGATCACCCCGATTGTCAGCGAAATTCGAGCGCCATAGAGGATGCGCGACAACACATCGCGCCCGAGCCGGTCAGTGCCAAGAAGGAACATCTGACCACCCTCCGCCGGGCAGACCAAGTGTAAATCCGTCGCGACTATACCCCAGAATTTGTAGGGATCGCCAGAGCAGAAAAACCGCAGCGGCTCGATCTGGTCTTTTTGATCGACATAGACCCGGCGAAGCGTGTCCATGTCGAGCGTCATCTTGCGACCATAGACGAACGGCCCGACGAAATTGCCGTTGTCGAAAAGGTGGACCGTCTGCGGCGGCGCATAGATGAAATCGACGTTGCGTGTGTGAAGATTGTAAGGCGCGAGGAATTCGACGAAGGCAATCATCACATAGAGCGCGCCGAGAAAGATGGCAGAGGCGAGCGCCAGCTTGTGCTTTTTGAATTTCCACCACATCAGTTGCAGTTGGGATGCCCGATAGAAGCGGTTCTGCTCTTCGGTCATGACATCAATCGAATGCGGATCAAAAGGCACCGTCGAGACAAAGTGGGGCAGGGGCGCACCCGGTTCGGGCAGGGGGGATGATGTCACTTTGTGCTCCCACCCTGCAGTCTGATACGTGGGTCAAGAAAGGCGAGCGCGATATCGGAGATCAACACACCTATCACAGTCAATGTTGCAAGAAACATCAGGAATGAACCTGCAAGATACATGTCCTGGCTTTGCAAGGCCTTTATAAGCATCGGTCCTGTCGTTTCCAGCGAAAGAACGATTGCAGTGATTTCAGCGCCGGAGATGATCGCAGGCAGGATGGAGCCAATATCCGAGATGAAAAAGTTGAGCGCCATGCGCAATGGATACTTCACCAATGCGCGGAACGGATGCAACCCCTTGGCGCGTGCCGTCACCACATACTGCTTTTGCAGTTCGTCGAGAAGATTGGCGCGCAAACGTCGGATCATCCCGGCAGTGCCCGCAGTGCCGACAATCAGCACGGGTATCCAGAGATGGGAGAGGATAGAGGATGCCTTGGCCCAACTCATCGGTTCAGCCAGATATTTCTGGTCCATGAGATGTCCAATCGAGGTGCCGAACCAGATATTGGCGAAATACATCAGGATCAGCGCGAACATGAAGTTCGGGATGGCAATGCCCAGCAGGCCGATCAGTGTCAACCCGTAATCCGCCCAGCTATACTGATGCGTCGCCGAATAGATACCGATCGGGAAAGCAATCAGCCATGTGAAGAGAATCGTGAAGAACGACACCATCACTGTCAGCCAAAGCCGGTCGCCCACAACATCACTGACGGGAAGCTGATACTCGAACGAATAGCCGAAGTCCCCCTGCAGCATCCCGGCAACCCAGTGGAAATAGCGCAGCACCGGCGGCTTATCGAATCCATACTGGACGCGCAGCTCTTCGATTTCCTGCATGTCGACAGCTTCGCCCTGTGCACGAAGTTCCGAGACGTAACTTTCGAAATAATCGCCCGGTGGAAGTTCGATGATGGTGAAAACCAGAGCAGAAATGATTATGAGCGTCGGGATCATCGCTGCAATGCGCCAGAGAATATATCGCAGCATCGTCAGACGTCCTTTCCATACCAGAACGCATCCGGCATAAAAACCCCGAGAAAGCTGGTCGGATCGAAGCCGTAGAGCCCTTTATCCGGCACATTCTGAAGGCTGTCCGCGCGCAAGATTGGCTGGGGCGTGCTGTTGACGATGCCGATAGAAAACACCTGCTGCGAATAGATATCCAGCATCTGCGTCCAGATAGCGGCCCTTTCGGTCATCTCACTGGAATCCCGCCATTGGTCCAGAAGCGCGATAAGCTGCTTTACCTCCGGAATTTCCGGGGCATGGCCCTTCATCCCGTTCGACATGTAATATATGCCCCAGACAGGCCACTGCAATTGGTCGTCGGATGTGGGGGCGAGCTCGCCCGGGTTCATATCGGCGGTTGGGATGCCGTTATCGAGCCCGGACCACATGGACATCATGATTTCGCCACCCATGGCCCGGCTGCGGAACACGTCACGCTGGGATGTTCGGATGAACAGCGAGATGCCGACCTTCGCCCAGTGATCTGTGACAAGCTCGAGGATATCGGTCTCCAACGTGCTTTCACCCGCGGTTTCTACCACGATCTTTGCGGCGCGACCGTCTGGCAGCAGGCGCATCCCGTCCTCATCGCGCAATTGCAAACCGGCGGCGTCCAGCAGGGCGTTCGCTTGTTCTGGATCATATGCGCTCCACGCCGTTCTGTATCCAGGTTTATAGAGCGGGCTTTCGGGGAGGATGGCATTGGCACTATCCACAGCAAGCCCGTAGAACACCGCCTTGTTGATTTCGGTCCGGTCGATTGCCAGCGACAGGGCGCGGCGCACACGGACATCCCAGAAGAGCGCTCGCCAGGTGGCATCACCGGCGTTGAGATTGGGCATCAGGCTCACCCGCGCGCCTTCTGTGCGCTTCCACAAGCTGACCCTGACTGGAAATCGTTTCTCGGAATCCTTCAGGAAGGCGTAGTCGGAAAAATCGAGACCGTGCGCCTGCAAATCGCTTTCGCCAGCGCCGGTCTTGGCGGCAATGATTGCTGGAGAGCTGATGTTCAGGATCACTTTGTCGACATAGGGCAATTGCAGACCGTTTTCATCGACACGATGAAAATAAGGGTTGCGCTCAAAAACGAATTGCTCGGCAGGCGACGGAGTTGTGTTGCGCCATGGATCGAGCGTCGGGAGTTCCGGGTTTTCGGGGCGATAGCTCCGCGACATATTAAAGTGCAGATCAGTCCATTTCTTGACACGGTATTGCTTCATCAGCGCCGAGAGCCGAAAATTGTCCTGATAGTCCTTGTGAAACTGCTTCATGTATTTCGACGGCAGAACAATCGTCAGCGCCTGTGGCGCCGCCAGTTGCGGCAGGAAATCCGGATTGGGAGCGTCCCAGCTATATCTGACCGTCAGCTCGTCAATGACCTCGAACCGGGGCGGCCTTCCATCCACCAGCAAGACCCTCGGCGGCCCGCCTCGCTTCAGCTCCGTATTGAGCATCACGTCTTCCCAGCAATAGCGGAAATCCTCCGATGTCAGATAGGAACCATCCGACCAGCAATGCCCGGGACGTATCTTGAAGGTGAAAACCGTATCCTCGACCGTCTCGAAGCTTTCGAGAATATCTGCATGTAGATTGAGCTTTTCGTCATAGCCAACCAGACGGGAATAGCCATAGAGCGTCATCAGCCGTATGTCTTTCTGGTTGCCGATCAAGGTTCGGATAACACCGCCATTGACGCCGGGTTTGCGACCAAGGGCTCCCATGTTGACGATCCTTGGTGTTTTGGGCAGGCGGTCGGCTAGATCGGGCAGCACGCCCGGCTGCGGCAGTGAATAGTTTGGCAGCGGCGGATCCGCTCGCGAAACACCAGGTAGAAAGCAGGAAGCAAGCATGCCGAGAGTGGTCCGCCGATTGATCAAGGCTTCAACTCCCGCACATCTGCCGTCTTGCGCGCAAGCACAAGGTGCCCGTCGCCCAGATCCATCGGAGTCAGCATGTCGTCCGGTCCGTCGTTGCGGAACTGAACACCCCAGTTTCGTTTGTCGGATGCGCCGCTGGTCCGAAGTTTACCAAAGTCAAGCGGGCGGTCGAGATCGGGGAACGGAACAGCTGCGAGCAGCGATTTCGTATAGGGATGGACGGGCGACCGCATCAAGGTGCGACGTGGGGCGATTTCGACAATCCGCCCGGCACACATCACTGCGATGCGGTCGGCCATATAGTCCACCACCGCCAGATTGTGCGAGATGAAGATATAAGTGAGCCCGAGTTCCTTCTGCAAATCTTTGAGAAGGTTGAGGATTTGCGCCTGGACCGACACATCGAGCGCCGATACGGGCTCATCGCACAAGATGAGTTCCGGCCCGAGCGCCAGGGAGCGTGCGATACCGACGCGCTGGCGCTGGCCGCCCGAGAGACCGTGCGGATAGCGATTGAGGTAGCGTCGGTTCAGGCCGACCACGTCCATCAGGTCGGCAACCTTGTCCAGCCGGGATTTCGTATTTCCACGCCCGTGGATTTCCAGCGGTTCGCTGAGAATATTCTGGATTGTCATGCGCGGCGACAGCGACGAAACCGGGTCCTGAAACACCATCTGGATCTTTGTTCGCAGCGCCTGCAGGTCGCTGCCGCTGGCGTCGAGAACGTCAATCGGGCCTGTATCGCCATTGAAGGTCACGGAACCGGCGTCCGGCGTGACGGCGCGCATCAGGATTTTGCTCAGCGTGGTCTTGCCGCAACCGCTCTCGCCGACCAGACCGAAACATTCGCCGCGTAACACATCGAAACTGACGTCATCGACCGCGCGCGTGGGCGGTCCGGCATCTTTCGCGAAAAGAGTTTTGCGGGCTGCGAAGGTCTTGGAGACATCACGCACGGAAAGCAGCACATTGCTGCGATCCTCTTTGAGGACCTTGCTCTTGCCCATCAACTTGGTGACATCGACAGGCACGTCGCGCAAGGATTTCAGTCGTTCGCCCGGCTTCATGTCGAAATGCGGCACGGCCGCCATCAGACCCTTAAGATAGGGGTGAGCTGGTTTGCGGAAGATCGTTTCGACCGGACCCGATTCCATGATCTCGCCGTGATAGATAACGACGACCTCGTCGGCGACATTGGCAACGACGCCGAGATCATGCGTGATGAGCAGCATGGCCATGTTGAGCTTGGCGCGCAATTCACCGAGCAATTCGAGGATTTGTGCCTGAATGGTCACATCAAGCGCCGTGGTCGGTTCGTCGGCAATCAGCAGGGAGGGCTTGCATATGAGCGCCATGGCGATCATGGCGCGCTGGCGCATGCCGCCGGACAGCTCGAACGGATACTTGTCGTAGGCACGGGCCGGATTCTGGAAACCCACAAGTCCAAGCATTTCTTCCGTCTTGTCACGTCGCTCGGCTTTTGTATCTTTGGTATGGATCGACAACACTTCGGAAATCTGGTTGCCGATTGTGTGGAGCGGCGACAACGAAGTGAGCGGCTCCTGAAAAATCTTGCCGATACGGCTGCCGCGCAAGGCGCGTATCTGCGGACCATCGGTTGGCAGACTGAGAATGTCGATAAGCGGTTGGCCGGGCAGGCTGGGGTCTTGGAAAAGGATTCTCCCACTCGCACGCGCAGTGCGCGGCAGAATTCCCATAACCGACTGACTTATAACAGACTTTCCAGAGCCGGATTCGCCGACGAGGGCGGTGACTTTGCCCGGCAGGACACGAAGGTCCGCTTTATTCACGGCCATGATTTCGCCGCCCAGCAAGCTGAAGGAAATGCTCAGATTTTCGATCCTCAAGAGATCTGTCCCTGAGATCATGCTTGCAGGCCTTCACTGTTGCGTGTCCCCGGTGCGGGCACCCCCGAGGTGAACGCTAGCGCACGAATGCCAATGAGTCCATGATTAGATTTCGCGGGTCCAGTAGATGCCATGGCGTAGTGAAAAGATACGCACGGCGTAATGCTTCCTGCCGGAAAGGATTACTTGATGAAACCACAAGCGTTGCTGTCGCGAAGAACGTCCTTGCAGTTGGCCGACCTGCGGAAGTCATCATAATATAGCGTCCATTCGCCGGTCCCCGCCGCGCGATATGGTCCAAATTTAAAATATTGGTTCTTGCCCAAACCAGGGTCGTTGTGGCCGATATAGCCTTTGACTGTCGCGATCCAGAGGTCGTTGGCAAAGATTTCTATATGGCCGGTTCCGTCGGGTCCGGGTTTGGTCATGATCGCAAAGTCAATCCATCCGGAGGCGGGGGAAGGAAGGCTGTTGCCGCGTGGCGTGACGGTGATTTTGTCGGTGCATGCGGAGAAGAGATCGCCATCTTCCGCGACCCAGTTGTCGTCGGTCGCGACGAGTGCCCGCATCTGGTTGGTTTCCGACCGCAACCAAACCGGTGTCGAGCCTTGTTGGCATGTCGCGGCCACGCCTTTCGTCCCCGCGGAGACCGGCGGGTGATAATTCGTTTCTACTGTGATGAAGAGCTTACCCTTGTTGAGCCGCACCGCCAGAAACGGGCTGAAATCGCCTTTTGTCCCGGGGCCGATCTCGCGCTTCCATTGCGCAATCACGTAGCGATGGTCGTCTTGCGGGATGGGGTCGGCGAACTTGACGGCAAAACCATACCAGACGGCTTGGGTATAGGGGACGCGAAGCTCGGTTTTTTCCCAGATTTCCGCCCGCTCGCTGCAGTTTTCTGATGTTGCCTTGCAAGCGGGGCGAACGCTCAGTTTCAGCGCGCGGGCTCCGGTGCGGGTAACGGCGCTCTGAAACTCGACAGATCCCGCTTTCTGTTCATCATTGTCGCGGTAATAAAGCCCGCCACTGGGTGAAAAATCTTCACCGTCGAATGTATCGAAAAGGGGTGTGTTCAATGGATCGGCAATCGCTGGGACTTGGACAAACAAGGTGGATATAAGCAGTGCCACAGCACATGTCTTCATCATTGAAGAAGGTTCCCCTCAAGCTTCCGTGGCTTCTGGTCGCGAGAGTTGCGAAAAAGCAGCATCACTTGCTCGGCCTCGGACCCCGCGTCCGGTTTTTTTCCGCCGGTGGCCTCGACGCCGCTCATCTTCAAGTTTTCCTCACCCGGCGCTAGTATCGTCACCTTGTCCTGAACGCCGCGCAGTTTCTTTTCGCCGAGTGTCACCCAGTCGCCGCCGCAATAGGTGGTGAACGCCTCGCTAGCGATGACCGGGTGATCAGGATAGAGCCTGGTCAGTCCTTGCAGCCGCGCCACTTCATTGACGGCGCTGCCGAAGGTGGAGAACGTCAGCCGATCCTTGAGCCCGACATTGCCAAACATGACATTGCCGACATGCAGGCCCATTCCGTAGCGGATTTCATCGAGGCCCTTCTTCTTTCGCTCGTTGTTCATATCGGCCATGGCTGCGGTCGCCTGACGTACCGCCGCCATTGCCGCGCGCGCGGCGATCTGCGACGGTTCCCGGTGACGTCCACAAGGATAGGCGGCAAGGAACCCGTCTCCGATAAAACTCAGAATTTCGCCCCCATTCTTGTTGAACGGCGCGGCGATTGCGTCGAAAAATTCATTGAGGGTGTCGATATAGACCTGCCTGCCTGCCTTGTCGGCGAGGTCGGTCGATTGTCGCATGTCGCCCATGACGAGTACTGCGCGAATGGTCTCCCCGTCTCCGCGGCGGATCTGGCCCGACAACACACGTTTGCCGGCATTGCTACCGAGATAAGTGGTGACCATATTATCCGCAAGCTTGCCCAGCACCGCCATCTTCGCTGCAACTGCAAGGCTGTTCTGGATTGTCAGCAATATCTCAACCACATCGTCACCGAAGCCGCCCGGCACATCCGTCGTCCATGAACCCATCATGCCCTGGCTGTTGCCATCGCCGAAGGATTGCACAAAGGCGAGATAGTCGGTGGCGCCGATTTCCTTCAGTTCGTCGAAAACCGTGAATTCCGACGGTATTGACGGATCAATTTTACGACGCAGATACTGCAGATTGTTGCTGAGAAGATAAAAATAGGGGCTGTTGAGAAAACGCTCTGCATCCTCTTCGCTAGCCGAAGCGCGAAACCCTTCGACTTCCATGCCCTTGCCGCGTATCCAGGTGAAGCCCAGCGCATCATAGAGCGGATGCAACATCGAAAAACTTAAGTGAACGCGCATCAGCGGCACGCCGGTCGCTGCCAGCCTTTCGCAAAATCCCTCGGCGAGGGTTTCGAGGCTTGCACCGTTGAGTGCGGACTGTTGTAGCCAGTTTAAAACCTGACTGAGCAATGTTTCGGAAATAGGTATCCGGGGGGTGTCCATCGCTTGTTGTTCTTTCCAGCCAGTGGCCCCTTCTAGGGCCTGTCGTCGGCAAATTGCACGGTCCAATATAGCGTGTAATCGCGGCAATGCCAGTTTCACCAAAGCAAAATAGCTCGGTTTTCAGTGAACATATAGTTACCCCTCGGCGGCATGCTTGACAGCGAGCCGGTAAATCCGCCACTGAAGAACATCAATTGACGGAGAGCTATGATCTTGACCGACTCTGCCCCGCTTCATGGAAACCTGTTTACAGCGATCGCCAATCGTTCCGCGCGCGTGGGGGTGATCGGCCTCGGCTATGTCGGTCTGCCTCTGGCGATGACCATCGCCAATAGCGGTTTTAGCGTCGCCGGCTTCGATATCGACCCCGCCAAGATCGTCATGATAGACGATGGCAAATCCTATATTGAAGCTGTATCCGATACGGTGCTGGGGCGGCATGTGGGCGAAAGCCGTTTCAGCGCGACGACTGATTTTTCGAGCCTCGGCGATTGCGATGTCATCATCATTTGTGTCCCAACACCTCTGACCAAACAGCGGGACCCTGACCTATCATTCGTCATCAAGACCTCTGATGCGATTGCCAGAAGATTGAAGGCCGGTCAGCTGATCGTGCTGGAATCCACCACCTATCCTGGTACCACGAATGAGGTGGTACGACCGATCCTGGAGAAGACCGGATTGCGCTCGGGCACGGATTTCTTCCTCGGCTTTTCGCCGGAACGCGAGGACCCCGGCAATCGTGATTTCGAAACGTCGAGCATTCCGAAGATTGTTGCGGGGGATGGTCCGGAGGCGTCCCGGCTCATGGCCGCTTTCTATGGAGCCGCCGTCAAAACTGTTGTTCCGGTCTCGTCCAATGCGACCGCCGAGGCAGTAAAGCTGACTGAAAATATCTTCCGAGCGGTTAATATCGCTCTCGTCAACGAATTGAAGGTCGTCTACGAGGCCATGGGCATCGATATCTGGGAAGTGATCGAAGCCGCCAAGACCAAGCCGTTCGGCTATATGCCTTTCTATCCTGGGCCGGGGCTAGGCGGTCACTGCATTCCCATCGATCCGTTTTACCTGACGTGGAAATCGCGCGAGTATGAACTGCCGACGCGCTTCATCGAACTTGCAGGCGAGATCAATTCGGCCATGCCGCGCCATGTGGTGGACCGGCTGGCTGAAGCGCTTGATCGCCGTCACGGCAAGGCTGTCAGCCGTTCGCGCGTGCTGATAATCGGCCTTGCCTACAAGAAAAATGTTCCCGATATCCGCGAAAGCCCGTCGCTTAAACTAATTGAGTTGATCGAGGCCCGCGGTGGATCGACAGATTATCACGATCCGTTCGTCACCACGATTCCCCCGACACGCGAATATATCGAACTGCGTGGCCGCAGCTCCGTCGAGCTCACGGAAGAGCTTGTCAAGAATTATGATGCTGTGCTGATTGCCACCGATCACGACCAGATCGACTATCAGGCGCTGGCCAACTGGGCGCCGTTGATTGTCGATACCCGCAATGCGTTTGGGCGCCGTAACATTGGTGGCGACACAATCGTCAAGGCATAGCATGGCGAATTGTTGAAGAATGCGATCGCGGTTATCATGCAGGAAGAATAAATCATGAGTCGTCTCGACAGTTTCATCCGCCGTCTCTGTGCCCAGCGTGATATCCTGAACAGTATTGCGGACGATACACGCGCAACCCCAGGCGCAATCATGGAGCTCGGCCTCGGCAATGGTCGCACTTATGATCATATCAGGGAGTTGTTTCCCGACCGCCGTATCATCGCCTTCGATCGCATCACGCGATCCTTCGCAAGTTCGACGCCTGACAGCGACAGTCTCGTGGTGGGCGAAATTAAGGACACGATCCGCGATTTTTTCGGCTTCGAGGCGGCACTCGTGCATGCCGATATCGGCACTGGCCATGGCGATCTGGATGCTATGACCTTAACATGGTTGCCCGATGCAGTGGCCTGCGTGTTGAAACAGGGGGGAATTGCAGCCTGCGGACTGCCGCTTGAACACCCGGATCTGGCGCCGCTGCCGCTGCCGCAGAATGTCCCGGCGAAGCGCTATTTTCTGTATCGCCGTCGTTAGCATCAGTGGCTGCCGGTCGATCGGAATCAGAAACTGCATCGAAGCTTTTTGTACCGCTTTTAAGTGACGGGAGATACTTCCATTTTTCTGTAAACGCTCTACAAATATACTGGAAAAAGCGGAGGGGGTTCGCGAATGCATCGGTATAGAGAGAACGTTTGACGGCACTTTAGCAGCAAGGCCCGGCAGGCCGTCGATCTCACAACGGGATTTCATGGAAAAAAATCTAGCCCGCTATATCTGGTCCTCGACACGCGCCCAGCAAGCCTGGATTCTCTTTGTCGTCGCCATCTCGATGGTCCCCTATTTTCTCTCGTTCGACCTGCCCAAGCAGATCATCAACGGTCCCATTCAGGGCATAGGTTTTGAGAAGCCCGGCGCCACGCAGACTTTCATGCGCATCACCTATGATTTCCCGATTCTGGGGGAGGTGGTCTTCTTCAGCGGGCTGCAGCTCAACCGTATCCAGATGCTCATCGGCCTCAGCATGGTGTTCCTGCTGCTGGTTGTGGTCAACGGTCTCTTCAAGCTCTATATCAACACTTATAAGGGCAGGCTAGGCGAGCGGATGCTGCGCCGCATCCGCTTCGAGCTGGTGGACCGGGTGCTGCGTTTCCCGCCACTCCACTTCAAACGTGTGCGCTCGGCTGAAATCGCCACCATGATCAAGGACGAAGTGGAGCCGCTTGGAGGCTTCACCGGGGACGCTTTTGTGCAGCCGGCGCTTCTCGGAGGGCAGGCGGTTACCGCGCTCGTCTTCATCCTGATGCAGAATTTCTGGCTCGGTATGATTGCCGCGATCATTGTTGCTGCGCAGGGCATTATCATTCCCCGAATGCGCAAGCGGCTGCTGGAACTGGGACGGCAGCGCCAGCTGTCCGCGCGTGAACTTTCGGGCCGCGTCGGCGAGATCGTCGATGGTATCAGCGCTATCCATAGCAATGACACGTCGAATTATGAACGTGCCGATATCGCCAACCGTCTGGGGCACATCTTCACCATCCGCTACGATCTCTACCAGTGGAAATTTCTGGTCAAGTTCATCAACAATTTCCTGGCACAGGTTACGCCGTTTCTGTTCTACATGATTGGCGGTATTCTCGCGCTCCAGGGCCGGCTCGATATCGGCCAGCTCGTCGCCGTCATCAATGCCTATAAGGCCCTGCCGGGACCGCTCAAGGAATTGATCGACTGGGACCAAAACCGCCAAGACGTGCAGGTCAAATACGCGCAAGTGGTGGAGCAGTTCAGTGTTGATAATCTCATCGACCCGAAGGTCCAATCGGTCCAATACGATACCGTTCCCCCGCTTAACCAGCCGCTCGTTATCACCAATGTCGCGGTGCAGGACGACAGCGGCGCGCCGCTTCTGGAACATGTCAGCATCGAATTGAAGCCGACCGAGACCGTGGCGCTGATCGGTCCTGCGGGCAGTGGCAGCGATGTTTTTGCCGAACTGCTTGGCCGACTCGTCTGGCCAGCGTCTGGGCGTGTCGCAATCGACAGTCATGATCTTCTCGAACTGCCAGAATCGGTCACCGGACGGCGCATCGCCTATGCGTCGGGTGACGGCTATTTCTTCAGCGGTTCCTTACGCGACAATCTGCTCTACGGGCTGAAACATGCGCCCCTGACAAAGGTTGCTTATGAAGGCAATGACGCTGCAAAACGGAACTGGCAGATCGCAGAGGCGCGCCGGGCACGAAACCCTGATTTCGATCTCAACAGCGACTGGGTCGATTACGCGGCGATGGGCATTGAGGGGCGAGACGGACTATATGCCGTTGTGCGGCCTATTCTCGACGCGGTGATGGTTACCCATGACATTTTCGATATAGCGCTCCTGTCAAAGGTCGATACGGTCGCTCATCCTGAATTCAGCGCGCGCATCGTGGAACTCAGGCAGGCCCTGCGCACGCGGCTTGACGGCAGCGATATGGCCGAACTCGTCATTCCCTTTGAGCCGGACGTCTATAACATGCAAGCGACGGTGGGCGAAAATCTGCTGTTTGGCGTGCTCGACCGTTCCTCCATGACCATTCGTCAACTGGCGGCACATCCCTTTTTTCGGGAGGTCATCGGCGAGAACGACCTGCTCGCCGATCTCTACGCCGTGAGCCTCGAAATTGCACAAAACGCTATCGAGCTTTTCCGCGACCTGCCAGCGGACCACCCCTTCTTCCAGCAGCTGACCTTCATGCGTCCGGAAGACATACCTGAATACGAGACGCTTCTTCAGCGCGTGAAGGGCCTCAGCGTTGACGCGGTCTCGGACGAAGATCGCGTCAACATTGTGCGTCTCAGCTTCGCCTATATAGAGCCGCGGCATCGTTTTGGTCTTCTGACGGATGAGTTGAAGGCCAAGATTGTGAAGGCAAGAACACGCTTTCTGCAAGATACGCCGAAGGACCTGCGCGCCGTGATCGAGCCTTACGAGCCCGACCGTTTCATCAAGCACGCTACGCTTCTCGACAATCTGCTATTCGGCAAGATAAGCTATGGACAGATGAATGCATCGGACAAGATCCGGTCGACACTTATCGATCTATTCGAGGAAACGGGCCAGCAACGCACGATCCTGATCATCGGCCTTGATTTTGATGTGGGTTCTGGCGGCAAGCGGCTGACCAGCGTCCAGCGCCAGAAAATCAATATGGCGCGAGCTCTGCTCAAGCATGCCGATTATGTGGTGTTCAACCGACCGCTGCCCTCACTGGATCAGCGTATCCAAATACAGATCGCCGCAAATATCATGCATACACTGCATAAAGAGGGTCATAAACCTGCGATAATATGGGCATTGAGCAATTTTTCTCTCGCCAGAGACTTCGACCGCGTTATCGTGTTTGATCACGGGCGGGTGGTTCAGGACGGTACATATGAGACACTGATGCAGGAGGATGGACCGCTCAAGGATCTGCTGTCGTAACGCGTCATGAAGGGAAAGATCGATGTTACTGAAGGATGAGGTCGAGATGCTACGGAGCATGCCGTTTTTTGCCGGGATAGAACCGGCGAAGCTGAAGCTTCTCGCCTTCACTTCAGAGCGCGTCACTTTCAAGCCTGGTGAAACGCTGTTCCATCAGGGCGACATGTCGGACGCCGCCTATGTAATCCTTTTGGGCGGGGCGGATATTCTGGTCGATACACCCGGCGGGCCGATCAAGGTTGCCGAGGCCCAGCCCAATTCCATCGTCGGTGAAATTGGGATTTTGTGTGATATGGGGCGCACGGCCACCGTGCGAGCGGCGACGTCTATGGAAACCTTGCGCATCAGCAAGGAACATTTCACAAAAATTCTCGGTGATTATCCAGAAATGGCCATCACGATCATGCGAGAACTGGCAAAACGGCTCGGCCAGACCACCGCGGAGCTGACGCTGGAGCGCAGCCGCAATCAGAACATGCTTTCCGATTGAAAAACCGTATTACCGCGATGCCGAAACGCCGCAGTATGTCGGTTTCGTTGGGCTGACAAAAGTTTACGGCAGGAACCGGTCTCTGTTATTCCTCAATCCACCGGCGCTCGGATGCAGCGAGGTGGGCATGCATAGCGACTTGCGCTGCAAATGGGTCTTTCGCCCGCAGTGCAATCAGAACGGCGCGATGTTCTTCAACTGCCAACCGCCATGTGCCAGGGCTTTCCGTATGCCGTTGCATTCGTTCGGAAATTGGACTGTGCCTCTCATCGAAGAGCTTGATCACCAGATCAGTCAGGACGCTGTTTCCCACCACTGATGCGAGACCGATATGAAACTGTCGGTCGTGTTCGAGAGGCTTTCGGTTGGCGTCAATCTCCCGCGTCATTGCGTCAAGGATGTTGTCCAGTTCTGACAATGTAGGCTCGGTGATGCGCGCCGCACATTGCGCGATCAAGCCACATTCTATCAAAACGCGTGCCTGCATTAATTCTGTAGGGCTTTCGCCCAACAACTGATCGTTCAGATTCGACCCGGTGGGGTTCAGGACATAAATACCTGACCCTGATCGAATCTCGATTACCCCCTCAATTTCGAGAGCAATAAGCGCTTCGCGAAGCGAGGGGCGTGAGATGCCCAACTGCTGCGCAAGTTCCCGCTCAGCCGGTAGTCTTGATCCCGCCGTGAGCGAACCGCCGTCGATAAGCGCGCGGATCTGGTCTGCGATCTGTTGATAGACACGTCTGGTTTCAAGCATGCGGTAAGACCAAATTTGTTAATAACGGATAGGTTCACGCGTTATTTTGCTGATTTTGTCGCTACTCTCAAGAAATTTTAATAATGTGGCTTGACCAGATTTCTCTTTTTCCCCTATCAAATGACAACTTTTATCACAGCACCGGGGAGGAGGAGCACGATGAGAGGTTTTTCTGTAAAGAAGCCATCTGAAACGGCTCCTGTGCTGCTCAGGCTTGACGACGTCTCTAAGGAATTTCCGGGCGTAAAAGCACTTTCGGGTGTCAGCTTCGATCTGCGCGCCGGTGAGGTTCATGCTGTCTGCGGAGAAAATGGCGCTGGCAAATCGACGCTGATGAAAATCATCAGCGGCGTATATCAACCCAATTCAGGGTCGATCACCTACAAGGGAGCGCCGGTTCAGTTCGCTTCGACGCTGGAGTCCGAAGCGGCTGGCATTGCCATCATCCATCAGGAACTTAATCTCGTGCCGCATCTGAGCGTCGCGGAGAACATTTATCTCGCACGCGAACCTCGCCGAGGCTTTCTGGTCGACCGAAAGAAGTTGATCGCCGATGCTAAGCGCTGTCTTAACCGTCTCGGGGTGAGTATCGATCCGAATGTGCAGGTGCGGACGCTGTCCGTCGCCCAATGTCAGATGGTGGAGATCGCGAAGGCGCTTTCGCTGGACGCGAATGTGCTGATTATGGACGAGCCCACCTCGTCCTTGACGGAACAGGAAGCACAACTCCTCTTCAAGGTGATCCGTGATCTGAAAAGCCAGGGCACCGGCATTATTTATATTTCTCACCGGCTGGATGAGATGCAGGAAATCGTTGATCGCGTTACGGTTCTGCGCGATGGGCGATATGTCTCGACCGATGATTTTGCTGACCTCACCGTCGATGAAATCGTTGCGCGCATGGTTGGGCGTTCGCTGGAGGACAAGTTTCCAGAGCCGACCCGACAGCCTGCGGATGACGTCATTTTCTCGGTGAAGGGCCTCACAAGGCGTGATGTTTTCGAGGATATCAGCTTTGATATTCGTCGTGGCGAGATTCTCGGCTTTGCCGGGTTGATGGGTGCGGGGCGAACCGAAGTGGCACGAGCAATTTTCGGCGCCGATCCGCTTGATGCGGGTACGATTCTGCTCGACGGCAGTGAATTGAAGATCACAGATCCACGCAGCGGGATCGATGCTGGCATCGCTTACCTGTCCGAAGATCGCAAGGCCCAAGGTCTCGCCATCGCGATGCCTGTGGATGCCAATCTGGTCATGGCGCGCATGCAGGCAGTCAGTAACAGTCTCGGCGTCATCGACCGCAAGCAAGAGCGGGACGCAAGCCAGCATTATGTCGATCTCCTCAGCATCAAGACGCCGAGCCTCCATCAGCCGGTTCGTCTTCTGTCGGGTGGCAATCAGCAGAAGATCATCATTGGCAAATGGCTGTTTCGAGAGCCGCGGGTCATGTTTTTTGACGAGCCGACACGGGGCATCGACGTTGGCGCGAAATTTGCGATCTATCAGATCATGGATGAGCTTGCGGCGCGGGGTATCGCGGTTGTTTTGATCAGTTCCGAACTGCCGGAAGTGCTTGGCATGTCTGATCGTATCGCTGTCTTCCATGGCGGTCGTATCGCTGCGACGCTCAAAACACGAGACACCAATCAGGAAGAGATCATGCATTACGCGTCCGGCAGTGGTCGACGCGGCGAATAAGGATAATCAGCATGACGGAAGTAACCAACGGTAAACCGGTAGAGCAACCCCAAATTTCAGCAGATAAGGGACGGCGTCTCAGCGAGCGGCAGAAGGATATCATTCAGAAGTTTGCAGCGCTTGGCAGTCTTGTCGTGCTTGCTGCAATCTTTTCCGCGACGAGCAGCGCCTTTTTCTCTGTTGGCAACGGCATGACCATAGCGCTTCAGGTCACTTCGATTGCTTTGCTTGGTATTGGTGCGACTTATGTGATCATCACGGGTGGCATCGACCTTTCCGTTGGCTCGGTGCTCGCGCTTGCTGGCGTCGTGGCTGCACTTGCCGTGAAGGAACTGCAGTTTCCCATCTGGATTTCGATGCTGCTCGGCATTTTGACCGGTTCGCTTTGTGGCCTGATCAATGGTCTGGCTGTCACCAAGCTGCGTTTGCCTCCCTTTATCGCCACGCTCGGCATGATGTTGATTGCTCGTGGTGTTGCCTTGCAAATCACTGGCGCCCGCGCGGTTTCGGGACTGGGAGAGAGCTTCGGCGTTCTGGGTAACGGCTCGCTATTTCGGTTGGAGTCGATCGATGAGCAGGGGTTCCCGGTCGTCACTTTTCCGGGCATTCCGTATCCCGTTGTCCTGATGATTGTGATCGCCATCATCGCCGCGTTTGTTCTCAATCGGACTGTGTTTGGCCGTCATATCTATGCCATCGGCTCCAACGCCGTCGCCGCGCGTCTGTCGGGCGTCAACGTCTCGCGGATCACGATCTATACCTACCTGATTTCCGGCACGCTGGCTGGACTGACCGGTTGTGTGCTGATGTCTCGACTTGTCACCGCGCAGCCGAATGAAGGCGTCATGTACGAACTTGACGCCATCGCTAGCGCAGTCATTGGCGGTACATCATTGATCGGCGGTGTCGGTACGATTTCGGGGACCTTTATCGGCGCATTCGTCATCGGCATTTTGCGCAACGGTTTGAATATGAACGGCGTTTCAGCCTTCACGCAGCAGATCATCATCGGACTTGTCATTCTGGTCACCGTCTGGATCGACCAATTGCGCAATCGCCGCTGAAGAGGAGGACGGGAAGGGTAGGGCCTTCCCCCGTTTCGAACTCCGGTCGGGTTCGGTTAGTTGGAGGAAAACATGGGTAAATTTAAAACTGCGCTTCTCGCTTCGGTCATGGTCTTCGGCGGTTTGTCCACCGCGTCGGCCGGTGAAATTGCCGTTATCGTCAAGACGGTCAATTCGACCTTCTGGCAGAACGTTCAGAAGGGCGCCGATGCTGCCATTGCCGAGGCAAAGGGCGAGCACACGATGACTTTCCAGGGACCAGCATCGGAGTCCGCTATCGCTGACCAGGTCAATATGGTCGAAAATGCCGTCAACCGCAAAGTCGACGCCATTCTTCTTGCACCGTCTGATCCCGATGCGCTTGTCCCAGCCGTGAAAAAGGCTTGGGAAGCACGCATCCCGGTTGTCATCATCGACAGCCAGCTCGCCAGCGGTGCCGAGAAATATTACCAGTCCTTCCTGGCGACGGACAATAAAAAGGCTGGCGAACTCGCTGCCAAGGCTCTGATCGACAAGGTCGGCACGACGGGCAAGATCGCCGTCATGTCCTATGTTGCCGGTGCCGGGTCTGAAATCGGTCGTGTGGGCGGCTTTACCGACTACATCAAGGCCAATTCGAAGCTGGAAATCGTTGGGCCTTACTATTCACAATCGCAGATGGCGACCGCGCTCAACCAGACCACCGATGTTCTGGCTGCCAACAGTGACCTGAAGGGCATTTTCGGCGCGAACGAACCAACTGCAATCGGCATGGGCCGGGCGATCAAGCAGGCCGGCAAGGCAGGAAAGGTTGCTGCAATCGGTTTCGACGGCAACCAGGATTTGCAGGAATTCGTCAAGGATGGCACGCTGGCTGCAACCGTTGTCCAGGGCTCCTACCAGATGGGTGATATCGGCGTTGCAACGCTGCTGAAGTTGCTCAAGAAGGAAAAGGTCGAGAAGACAATCGATACTGGCGTCGTTGTTGTCACGAAGGACAATGTCGACAAGCCGGAAGCGAAGAACGTTCTTTACTAAGTCAAAGCTGGCGCGCGGAGCATATCCGCGCGCTCTTTTCGGTCAGATTGGGAATTCAGCACATCATGAAGGTTTCAGATAGACGCAAATTGCGCAATCGTGACGTCTCGTTCACGCTAATGGGTCTCGGCTGTGCCCAGATGGGTAACCTCTATCGATGGACGAGTTATCAGGAATCGCTGAGTGCTTTCGATGCGGCGTGGGATGCTGGTATCCGTTACTTCGATACAGCGCCTTTTTATGGCTATACGCGTTCAGAACGCCGCCTTGGCACGATGGTGACGGAGCACAAACGCGACGAATATGTGCTCAGCACCAAGGTTGGGCGCATCATGGTGCCGGACGAGACAGTCGGGCCGGAAGAAGACGCTTACGTCGAGCCGCTGCCATTTCGACCGACCTACGACTACAGTTACGATGCGATCATGCGTTCTTTCGAAGCAAGCCGCCAGCGGATTGGCGTGTTCGCTCCTGACGTGCTGTATATTCATGATATTGGCCGCGCCACCCACGGCGATCGCCATCAACACTATTGGGACCAGCTGACCAAGGGTGGCGGTTTCAAGGCGCTTGGCGAACTGCGTTCTGCGAGCTTGGTCAAGGCCGTCGGTCTAGGGGTCAATGAATGGCAGGTCGTATCCGACGCGATGCAGGAATTTGACATCGACGTTTCGATGCTGGCTGGCCGCTATACCTTGCTAGAGCAAGAAAGCCTTTCTCTTCTCGACCGTTGCCACCGGGAGGGCGTTGGTATCGTCGTGGCAGGTGCTTTCAATTCCGGTCTTCTAGCGGGCAATCGGAAGTTCAATTATGCCGAAGCGCCGGCCGATCTCCTGGCTCGTGTCGAGGAAGTTCAAGCGGCATGCGAATCCGAAGGTGTTACCATGCAAGCGGCGGCTCTGGCCTTTCCCGCGCTGCATCCTGCCGTGGTCACTGTTGTCTCAGGCGCCCGCAATGGCGAGCAGATGAAGGCAAATGTCGATTGGTTCGAGCAGGAAATTCCTGCCTCCTTCTGGGCGCGCCTGAAAGCCAAGGGCGTAATTTCTGCCGACGCACCAGCCGATAGCAACTGACATACGCTGTAAATTCCTCGCTCTGATAGCTTTCGTGTCAGAGCGAGGAATGTAAAGGTCCTAGCGGATATATCGACTGGGGTGGGCGGTGCTCTACTCGACAATCCGGCTCATACGCTTGATATTACGAGTTCGGTCGAAGCTGCTCTCGTTGCAGCGCCACTGCGCTCATTCATAACGCATTGAAAAGCTGATCAAAATGGGGCAGGATGCCCCAAATCGGGGAGAATTTCGTCGCTAATAGGGCTCGCTATCAAAGCCGTGACGCTTGCCGGAATCACCGCCGTCCTATTGGCGGAGATAGTGCAGAAATTAACGAGGCAACCGACAGGTGGACAAGATCGCAACAGCCCGTAGCATTCTGGCCGGAACCGCCGAAGGGCCTATCCTCGCAACACATGAACCGCTGAGCTTTTGGGGCGGGGTGGATCCCGCCACAGGCAGGATCATCGACATACATCATCCGCTCCATGGGCAAAGTATAAAGGGTGTTGTGCTGATGATGCCATCGACGCGTGGCTCCTGTTCAGGTTCGGGCGTGCTGCTTGACCTGGCATTGAATGGCATGGCGCCGGCTGCGCTGATTTTCTGCCAGTCTGAAGACGTGGTGACGCTTGGGGCACTCATTGCCGACAAGATGTTTGGCCATCCTCTCCCCGTCTTGCGGCTGCGATCGGAGGAGTGGGAGCGCTTGCGAAAAGAGCCAGAGGCCGCGATCACGCCCACGATGTTGACCGCGCCCGGTTTCACGCTGCCGCTCGCTGCATCGAAGGAGACTGGCCTCGCGCTTTCTGCCGCTGATCAAGCCATGGTGGCGGGTAAAGAGGGGAACGTTACCAAGCTTGCCATGGATATTATCTGTGCCATGGCCGAGAACCAGGGTGCGGAACGCCTGATCGACGTCGCGCAGGCTCATATCGACGGCTGCATCTATGCAAGCTCGGCCAACCTGGTCTTTGCCGAGAAAATGGTGGATATGGGCGCGCAGGTGCGTGTTCCGACGACGATGAATGCTATCTCCGTTGATCGTGAGCATTGGCAGGCGCAAGGTGTGCCTGCAACCTTTGGAAGGCCCGCCGCACGTCTTGCTGATGCCTATGTGCAGATGGGATGCAGGAGCACATTTACCTGTTCGCCCTACCTACTGGAGACAGCGCCGGAACAGGGCGATACAATCGCATGGGCAGAGAGCAATGCGGTCATCTATGCAAACACAGTGCTTGGAGCCCGCACGGCAAAGCATCCTGATTTTCTCGATCTTTGCATCGCGATTACCGGACGAGCACCACTCTCAGGTGTTTACCTTGACGAACATCGCTATGCGCAGCGTATCATTCACGTTGATATACCCGAGGGGTTCGACGACGCTTTCTGGCCATTGATTGGTTACCTCGCGGGCAAGGTTTCACCAGATCGTATTCCACTCCTGAAAGGGCTTAGGGACGTCAAGCCGTCGCCGGAAAATTTGAAAGCCTTATGTGCTGCCTTCGGCACGACTTCGGCCGCGCCTATGCTGCATATTGAGGGCGTTACACCGGAAGCGCATCTCATTTCGCCCTCAGCTGATACGGCTTTTATCACGAAAGACGATATGGCAGCGGGATGGCAGCTGCTGAATGATGGCCCTGATGCAGTGGACTTGGTAGCCATTGGTAGCCCACATGCGTCTCTGGAAGAATGTCGCGCTTTTGCAGATGCGTTGCAGGGCGGAAAAGCGGTCATAACCACGATCATTACCGCGGGGCGTCAGGTCATAGCTGCGGCGCGCGAAGAGGGAGCACTGCAAAGGCTGGAAATGGCAGGCGTTCAGGTGATCCCCGATCTCTGCTGGTGCTCTATTTCCGAGCCTGTTTTCCCAACTGAGGCCAAGGCGCTGATGACCAATTCAGGAAAATACGCCCATTATGGGCCGGGTCTCTCTGGCCGTGCGGTGCGTTTTGGTAGTCTCGCCAGCTGTGCAGAGGCCGCGCAGACAGGCCACGTCGCTAAGGGGCTGCCGAGGTGGCTTGAAGCATGATGAGTTGAGCTGGTGTTGGCTATCGCCGGGCACTTCAGGAAACGGCGCCAGATTTCAGGAGTGCTGAGAAACGCGGGTCGAAATGCCTGCTGATTTGCTCAAGCGCTGCCCCCCGCGCCACGGCCCATATATCGGTCAAGCCGACCAGCAGGCGCGGCAATGTTCGCACCGGATAATCAACGCTGGAAGAAACGAGCGGTTCGATCCGGTCCACGAGGCGGTTGGCCAAAAGTTTTGGCGCTCCGCCGCATATAATTATTGTTTGCGGATCGAAGATCGCCTCTATCGTATGAATGGCTGATCTTAGTTCCGTCGCCGCGCGCTCCAACCATGCTTCCACCCGGGGGTCGTTTTGCATCAGCAGGGTTTCAAGTTCTGCGGACAGATCGGGCTGTGCTTCGTCGAGTTTTAAATATTTGTAAAGCGACGAGAGAGAGGCGTGGTGTTCCAGCGGCGTTTGCACGCCCTGATTGGCCATCAGCATGGTGCCGATTTCACCGGCATTGCCCTTGCTGCCCGTATAGATTTCTCCGTTCAGTATCAGGCCGGCGCCTACACCATAACCCAAATAGATACAGACGACATTATCGAGGCCATCCGCAAGACCGACCATTTTTTCTGCCCGTGCGCAGGCCGTGGCGTCGTTCTGCAACGTCACCGTTAAACCGGTGCTCTCGGTGAGCCTGTCAATCAGCGGGAACGACTGCCATGCGCTCATCACCCATCGGTCATCTTCGGGAACTGGTGTGCCGAAAGGCCCGGGCATCGCGACGCCAAGGCCCGACATTCGGTAGTGCCCATCGGGAAATTCACGCGCAAGCGCAGCCCGCACCTCGGCAATTTCCTCCAGTATGATGGCGCAGCCCTCTTCGGGATTATCAGCAGGCAGGGCGGCTTCCCGACGCATAACTTCATCGCCTGTCAGGTTGACAACGACGATCCGGGTCAAATGTCGGTCGATTTGAACGCCGAGCGCAAATGCGCCCTCAGGCACTAACCGGTAGGGCGTTGCCGGTTGTCCGCGGCCTTGCCTGACGACATTCTCAGAACTCACCAATCCATCGCTTTCCAGACCTTCAATTAGGTTGGAGATTGTCTGTTTAGTGAGACTTGTCGCACGGGCGAGTTCGGCACGGGAGAGCGATCTGTTCTGACGCAGGGCGTCGATGATCACCCTGCGATTATGGGCACTGGTGCCCTCATGATTGGTGCCGCTGGTGGCCCGAATATCGCTCTTTCTTGGCATCCTTAATCCCTCTTGACACCAATAGATATTTATAACACGTTTAAGTCAATGGATTTGACTTAATAAAGAACATAAACATTTAATAATGGTGGAACAACAGCTCTGAACTCGCGGTGATAGGGGCAATGTGCCGGGCACAAAGCACAAGCCGGAGGCAGATAAACGGGAGGTAACAATGCTTAAATCAATTCGCACCGTCGTGCTGGGTACGCTGGCCGTATCCGCTTTCTCGGTTCCGCACGCTTTTGCTGAAACGACCCTGAACGCCCTGTTCATGGCTCAGGCCGCTTATAGCGAAGCGGATGTGCGCGCGATGACGGAGGCCTTTCAGACGGCCAATCCGGATGTGAAGGTCAATCTGGAATTCGTGCCTTATGAAGGGCTGCACGACAAGACGGTTCTGGCTCAAGGTTCGGGGCAGGGCTATGACGTTGTGCTGTTCGATGTGATCTGGCCAGCCGAATATGCGAGCAACAATGTGCTTGTCGATGTCTCGTCGCGCATTACGGACGAGATGAAAAAGGGTGTTCTGCCGGGCGCCTGGACGACGGTTCAGTATCAGGATAAATATTACGGCATGCCGTGGATTCTTGATACCAAGTACTTGTTCTACAACAAGGAAATCCTTGAGAAGGCGGGTATTAAGAATCCACCAAAGACCTGGGCTGAACTCAACGAACAGGCGAAGATCATCAAGGACAAGGGCCTGCTCGCATCGCCGATTGCGTGGAGCTGGGCGCAGGCGGAGGCCGCAATTTGTGACTACACCACGCTGGTTAGCGCCTATGGCGGCGACTTTTTGAAAGATGGAAAGCCTGCCTTCGATAAGGATGGTGGACTGGATGCACTCAAATATATGGTGGATAGCTATAAGTCCGGCCTCAGCAATCCGAACTCGAAAGAGTTTCTGGAGGAAGATGTGCGCAAGGTCTTCCAGAACGGTGACGCCGCCTTCGCGTTGAACTGGACCTATATGTACAGCAAGGTCAATGACCCTGCCGAAAGCAAAGTGGTTGGTAAGGTTGGCGTGGTGCCTGCACCGGGCGCCGATGGCAAGAGCGAGGTTTCGGCTGTCAATGGTTCCATGGGGCTTGGCATCACCACCACCAGCAAGCATCCCGATGACGCGTGGAAATATATCGTCTTCATGACCTCGCAGAAGGTCCAGAACGATTATGCAAAACTTTCTCTGCCGATCTGGGCGTCGTCCTATGACGATCCGGCTGTGGCGAAGGGACAGGAAGAACTGATCGCGGCAGCGAAGCTCGGTCTGGCTGCGATGTATCCGCGTCCGACGACACCAAAATATCAGGAAATGTCCACGGCCTTGCAGCAGTCCATTCAGGAAGCCTTGCTGGGACAGTCTTCACCGGAAGACGCCCTCAAATCCGCAGCTGAAAACAGCGGGCTCTAAGACCCTGATGGGAGTGGGTGCACCTGCATCCACTCCTTTCTTTCATTTAGGCTGAGGTGCAAACAATGTCCGGCAACTGGATGACTATGCGAGCGTGGTTGCTAATGCTTCCGTTACTCGCCGTCATGGTTTGCGTGATCGGCTGGCCAATGTTTGAAACAGTGCGCCTTTCGTTCACCGATGCAAAGCTTGTCGGCACTGGGGGCGATTTCGTTGGCATCGCCAATTACATCAAAATGCTGTCCAGTTCCAATTTTCAACGCGCTTTCTGGACCACAACCTGGTTCTCCGTTGTCTCGGTTTCGGCCGAAATGGTTCTTGGTGTTCTAGCTGCACTTTTGCTGAACCAGCCGTTTTACGGCCGCACTATCCTGCGCGCTTTGCTCATTCTGCCATGGGCGCTGCCAACGGTGGTTAACGCAACGCTCTGGCGCCTCATTTACAACCCCGAATATGGTGCTCTCAATTCGCTATTGACCCAGCTTGGCATCATTTCAGACTATCAGTCATGGCTCGGCGAACCGCCAGCAGCAATGACGGCGCTGATTGTCGCCGACTGCTGGAAGAACTTCCCGCTTGTGGCGCTCATTGCACTGGCGGCCCTTCAGGCAGTGCCAAGAGACATAACGGCTGCATCGCTCGTCGATGGCGCTGGTCCACTCAATCGGTTCCGGTTTGTCATTCTTCCCTATCTTGCGGGACCCTTGATGGTGGCCCTTGTGCTCCGCACCATTGAAGCATTCAAGGTCTTTGACATCATTTGGATCATGACGCGTGGCGGTCCAGCCAATTCAACCCGAACACTTTCTATTCTGGTTTATCAGGAAGCCTTTTCCTTCCAGCGCGCGGGATCTGGCGCGTCGCTGGCGCTTATTGTGACGCTAATCGTCACGGTGCTCGCGTTGGGCTACGGCTTTCTGGTGCGCAAAACGGCTGGAGCGGCAACATAATGGAACGTCGAAGCCCAACCGCAACTTTCTTCATCTATCTTGCTGCACTGTCGCTCGCGGTCATTATCCTCGCGCCCTTGTTCTGGCTGTTTGTCATGAGCATATCGCCGATGGCGGACTTGTCCGTTCGGCCATTGAAATGGTGGCCCACCACAGTCGATTTTTCTCGCTACCAGACCCTGCTGTCCACGGTCCCCAATAGCGCGGGCGCGGCCTTTGTGGCATCGATGTATAACAGTCTAAGAGTGGCGGGCATGGCTACATTGGTGGCAATCCTTGTTGCAATACCTGCCGGTTGGGCGGTATCGCGGACTCCGCGTATTGGTTGGTCGCTCACCTTGGTCATCGGCACCTATATGCTGCCTCCCGTGGCTTTGGCAGTGCCGCTTTACATGGTCCTCGCAAAACTAGGGCTACTGAATTCTGTATTCGGCCTCGCGCTTGTTTATCTTACTATTCTTGCGCCATTTACCACATGGCTGATGAAGTCTGGCTTCGATGGCATCCCGCAGGAAATTGAGCAGGCCGCGATGATTGACGGTGCAAGCCTGTTCCAGACATTGCGTATCATCACGTTGCCACTCGCATTGCCGATTGTCGCGACATCGGCGCTCTTCGCATTTCTGCTTGGATGGGACGAATTTTTCTACGCGTTGCTGTTCACATCGGATCAGCGGGCGCGGACGCTGACAGTCGCCATTGCCGACCTCGCTGGCGGACGTGTTTCCGATTACGGCCTAATCGCAACCGCGGGTGTTTTGGCAGCGCTCCCACCGGTTATTGTCGGGCTCTTGATGCAACGCGCACTTATCTCCGGCCTCACCAGCGGCGGCGTAAAAGGATGACAATGACCATGCAAAAACAGCGTCCGGAAGGACTTGTCGCAATCGATAGAGAGATGGCACGTCAGTTCAGCGATGCCCTGATTTCTTTCGACGGTAATCGCGAGCAGGCAGAAAAGATCGCCGAGAATTTGCGTAAGACCGGCAAGCTATTGCTTTTGGGCATGGGCGGGTCGCATGCTGTCGGCCGTGCCGTGGAGCCGCTTTATCGCGCTCACAATATTGATGCGGTTTCAATACCGCTTTCAGAACAGCTTGGCGCGCCTCTACCCATTGAAGGCAAGACGGTCCTGATCACATCCCAGTCGGGCGAAAGCGCAGAAGTCGTCCGCTGGTTCTCTGAGAAAAAGGGGCAGGCTGATATATTCGGTCTGACACTTGACCCCAGGTCGTTCCTCGCGAGCAAGGTAGATTGCTTGGTAGGACATGGCGGTGGAGAGCTTGCATTTGCAGCAACCCGCAGCCTGACGATTAGTTTTGCACTGCATCTGGCCATATTGGTTGCACTTGGTGACGATCCGGGATCCGCACTCGACGTGCTGAAATCCTCCGAGACCGTGGCTATTGATGCAGCGCTTGATTGCATCGCCGATGTCGACACGATTGTGACCTCGGGACGCAGTCTACAAGGTGTGGCCGAAGCCATTGCTCTCGGGTTCACCGAGCTTTCGCGCGTGCCAAGCTATTCTCTGGAAGGCGGCCAGCTGCGTCACGGTCCGATGGAAATGCTCTCACCAAAAGTTGGCGTCGTGATATTTAAAGCTGATGATGCGACCGCGCCGCTGGTGACAGCAATGGCGCAGTCTGTTGTCGAAGCCGGTGCCAAGCTGGTGGTGTTTGACGCCTCGGGCGAACCGCCTGTTCCGGGAGCGGTGACAGTTTCCCTTTCTGCAGCGCGCGGGCTTGCCGCCATATTCGAGGTTCTGCCCGCAGCGCAGCGGCTCATGATGGCCTTTGCCGACCAACGTGTCGAGAATGCCGGTACGCCGGTCCGCTCTTCCAAAATCACCAGGAGCGAATGAGTGAGGCCAATTGCAATTGTCGGCAACGTCAACGTTGATATGATCCTGGGGCCGACCGCGGCTTGGCCACAACCGGGAACCGAGAACATCGTCAGCCACGACGAATTGCGCGTCGGCGGTTCGGCAGGAAACTCGGCTTTGACATTGATGGCTTTGGATGTTCCATTTCAAATGGCCGCGAATACGGGTGCCGATCAGTTTGGCCACTGGCTGGCCGAGCATTTTGGTGATCACGCCAGACAATGGGCGGTGTTTGCTGGAAAAACCACTCTGTCCGTCGGCCTGACTCATCCGGATGGAGAACGGACTTTCTTCACGACGCTGGGTCATCTGCCACATTTTTCCATTGAAGACGCCCTGTCGGCACTTGATGGTGAGGCCTTGTCCGGCGGGCTCGCCCTTCTTTGCGGAAGTTTTCTGACCGACAGGCTGGCGGATGCATATGATCAGTTTTTCGATTGGGCCGACAGCCACAACATCGATGTGGCGCTTGATACCGGCTGGCCGGTCCAAGGCTGGACGGAGCAGAACCGAAGCCGTGCGCGTTCTTGGCTGAAACGCTGTAAGTTTGCAATGTTCAACGAGGTTGAGACGATCAATCTTGGTCGCTCTACCGATCCTGTAGAGGCTGCACACAATCTTTGCCGGATCATGCCGAATGGTGGTCTTTTTATCGTTAAATGTGGCCCGAATGGCGCATTCGCGGTCGCAGGGGATGGCAGTGTCATATCGGTGGATGCGCCCCAGGTGACGGTTATCGACACAATCGGTGCGGGCGATGTCTTCAACGCTGCTTTCCTTGCGTCTTTCGCCAAGGGGCAGCCGGTTGAGGCAAGTTTGCGAGCCGCTACACGCACCGCATCCAAAGCTATTTCCACAAGCCCGCGGGCCTATACATCGGATATCGAAGGAGCGCTTGCATGAGCACCCTGACCATAAGCAATGTGTGCAAGAGCTTCGGGTCGACTGAAATCCTCAAAGGTATCGATCTGTCGCTGGCCAGTGGCGAGTTTCTTGTTTTGCTCGGCGCTTCCGGATCGGGGAAATCGACGTTGCTCAATATTATTGCTGGTCTGGCCGAGCCGACAAGCGGCGACATTCGCATCGATGAGCGGTCTATCGTGGGCGTACACCCCAAGGACAGGGACACGGCCATGGTGTTCCAGTCCTATGCGCTGTACCCAAATCTGAATGTGAAGCGCAATATCGGCTTCGGTCTCGAAATGCGCAAAGTACCGGCAGCCGAGCGGGATAAAGCCGTGCTGGAGGCAGCGCGACTTTTACAGATCGAAAATCTGCTGGATCGAAAGCCCGCGCAACTCTCCGGCGGCCAGCGTCAGCGTGTTGCAATCGGTCGTGCACTGGTGCGACACCCGAAACTGTTCCTATTCGATGAACCACTGTCCAATCTGGATGCCAAATTGCGCATGGAAATGCGTGCCGAGTTGAAGCGGCTGCATCAGTTCATGAAGACTACGATGGTCTATGTCACGCATGACCAGATAGAAGCGATGACTTTGGCGACCCGGATTGCAGTGATGCGCAATGGACGTATTGAGCAACTCGATACGCCTGAGAATGTCTATAACAGACCCGCGACGCTTTATGTGGCGACATTCGTTGGCGCGCCGCCGATGAATATACTGGAAACCACATTCACTGGGGATCGTCTGGCGATTGACGGTACGGACACCAGTATTCCGGTGACCAGTCTCCCAAATGTTGCACATGGCAAAAGTATTTTGTTGGGGGTTCGTTCAGAAGCAATCGGGCGAGAGCACAACGACCGGAGTGTCGCTCTGCGCATGAAATGCGACATCGCCGAACTCACGGGCCCCGAACTGATTGTCACGGGAACTGTTGGTCCACAAAGGCTCGTCGCTGCTTTGCCGCCAAGTCAGAAAGTCCAACCGGGTGAAGAGTTCGACGTCATGCTCGATCCTGAGAATGTTCATCTTTTTGATGCCGAGACTGAACAAAGGCTCAATTGATCGTTCTGCCACCTATGAACGTTCGTTCTTGATGGCTTCGTAAAGCCAGGGACAATCGGCAACCGCGGGTGCCCGAATGCCTCGTGCGGCGGCGTCGAGCCGCATATCGCGCAGGCGCTTTCGGCCTCCTTCTTCCGTCAGATAAAGGCGCTCATGCCCCCAGAAGGAAGGTCCGTCCGTGGTTTCACGCGGTTCCCAATTTGCAGGGTCGATCTGTCTGCCACCCCAGCCGTTTTCTACAAAGAAACCCGAAGGTGTGTTTGCATAGAATGATGTCATGTAATCATTGGTGTGGCGTCCAAGCGTATAGGCCAGCCGACCATCTTCTAGTCCCGCGAGATCATATCCCTGGCCAACATCGTCAAGGTTCTTGAACTCCACCATGAAATGATGGAACCCCTGTTGACCAGACCCGACCATCGCAAAACTGTGGTGGCGGTCATTGACATGGAAGAAGTAGAGCCCATAAGGTTTCAGTCCATAATCGGTCACATGGAAATCCAGATTGTCCCGATAAAAGGGCATCATGATCTCGATATTCTTCACATGCAGCACGGCATGTCCCATGCCAAGCGGGCCGGTGTTGAACCCTGATATGGGTCGACCCGGGACAAAAGGATCTGCGGCAATCATCGGCTGCCAGATCAGCTCGACGCGATTGCCCATCGGGTCGTCAAACCAGACCATGTCCGCACAGAAACGCTGATCGCAAAGGGCGGCATTGGCGCGATGAACGCGAGTACCTGCTGTCTCCAGACGTGATGCATAGTGGTCGAGGTCGTGTTGAAACGCGACTTCCCAGCCCATGCATGCCAATGTCTCGCCCGGCTCATCGAGCACGATCAACCGCTGCATGCGATCGTCCATCCGGAACGCCAGTTGACCGACGGCGCGGTCAATTTTCTGCATGCCGAGAAAGCCGGAGGCAAAGTCGGCCCAGTCATCAAGCTTGTCGGAACGCACACCGATATATCCCAGAGCATTGATGGCCATGGCCTTTTTCTCCTCGTAAATTTCGAATGGCCCCGCTTTCGGCGGGGTCTTTGACGATCAGGCTGCGTCAGCAATCGGGTTTGACAATGTGCCAATCCCGGTGATTTCGACCTCAACGCGGTCGCCAGCGAACATATAGAGCTGTGGTTCGCGGAACTTACCGACGCCGCCGGGTGTTCCGGTGGCGATAACGTCGCCGGGAAGCAGTTTCGTCACCGTCGAAACATAGGCGATGATTTCGCCAATGGAGAAAGCCAGGTCTGAAATCGGGGTCGTCTGCACTTCCAGGCCGTTCACGCGCGTACGCAGATGTTGCTCCTCCGGGTTCGGCAGTTCGTCTTTCGTCACCAGCCATGGCCCCATGGAGCCGGTATCGTCGAAGCTCTTGCCGGGCCAAAACTGCGTCGTATGGCGTTGGAAGTCACGGATCGAGCCGTCGTTGAAGCAGGAATAGCCCGCAATATAGTCTGCGGCGTCTTCGGCGCGGATATTTCGACCAGCTTTGCCGATAATCACGGCGAGTTCGCCCTCATAATCGAATTCCTTGGAAACGGCTGGTCGCAACAGCGGATTTTCATGCCCGAGAACAGACGACGAATAGCGCGTGAAAATCGAAGGATATTTTGGCTTCTCGCGACCGGTTTCCTTGATATGCGCGGCATAATTCAGGCCGATGCAAAGAATCTTGTCCGGGTTTGGAATTGGTGAGACCAGAGTAACTTCTGATACGGGAACCGGCGCTTCAGCATGTGCAGACAGCTCCGCTACGGCGTCGGCGTTCAAAACAGCCCGCAGATCGTTATACCGAGCCTTTAATGCAGGCGTAGCCTTGTGCAACCCCGCATCCGTGATGAATCCATATCCAGCATCGTGATCCGCTGTCGTAAATGAAACCAGTCGCACTGTTGTAACTCCCTTCGATTCGTCGGGCGCGGCCCAACCGGGGTCGCGCATTCGCTGCCTTATGATGTGGCGAGTGGTGTAAGGCCAGATCGAATTGGGCTTGCGTTCACCAGATGAACGTCGCCTTAGGAGAAGAACTTAATCCGTGGGTTCGGCATTTTCGCGCCGATAGCGCATGGTCATGTCCGGAAAAGCTTCACATTTTTGAGCGATCCGCGCTGCGCATTCCCGTGCGGGTTCGAGAAAACGGCGAACGCCCTCCGCTACCGGAAGTGCGGACACGAACCACACAACAGTAACAACCGCCTGAACCCTACCTTTGGCGTGCACTGGCACCGACAGGCTGTTCGTCGCGCGGATCAGTTCACCGCTACGCAACCCGTATCCTTGCTGGCGAGTGGCGGCAATCAACTGCGTGATATGGCGGCGGTCGCCCGCAAGGGCCACCTGGTTAGCGGGGTTTTGCGCAAGCCGCTCCAGAATAGCCTTCCGCTCCTCATCCGGGCAAAAGGCCAGATAGGCGCGCCCGGAAGAGGTATGCAGAATGGGCAATCGTGTGCCGACAAGCCCGTGCTGAATGGAAAACGGGCTGCTGCGATGCGTCGATTCTCGCACCAGCATCATGTCGTTTTGCAATGTGTGCAGGTCGACGGGCCACAAGATTTGCTTGCCAAGCCGCTCGATCTCAGGCGCCGCACATTCGCGCACCCACGCTTCATCATTATAGCCGTCAGAAAGCGAACGCACGTACAGTGTCGGATACCAGCTGCCATCCGAAGGACTGCGTTCGACAAAACCCAGTCCTTCCAACGTTTCAAGAAGTCGAACCACCGTCGGACGTGGCAATTCCAGCCGCCGCGCGATCTGCTGCGGATGCGCGCCCTTATAAAGAGAAAGGTCTTGAAGCAGGGCCAGACCGCGCTCCAAAGCGCGAACGGGGGCAAAGTTTCTTTTGTTGGTCGGTTCCATGGGGCACTAACGCTCGGCGGCGCGGGAAATTGCGTTCGACAGGTGAACTCTAATCGAAAATGGGTTGAAGTTGAAGTTTAAATAACCCAACCCCGCCGAGAGTTTTTATGGGAGATAATGATGCAGATCAATCGACGCAACCTGCTGCTGTCCAGCGCGGGGTTCATGGCTGCTGGGCTGTTGCCTGGTTTCCAGTCTGCTGTTCGCGCAGCTTCGGGCGATCCGGTGAAAGTCGGCTGGTTTGCCGCGCTTTCCGGCCCCTATTCGACGGGCGCACTGGCGCAGGATGCAGGCCACAAGGCGGCCATCGCAGAACTGAATGCCAAGGGCGGCGTGCTTGGCCGCTCGCTGGAGCTGGTCGCTCGCGACACGGTTGCAGATCCGGGCAAGGCTGTGAACTTCGTCCAGGAACTTCTGTTCTCCGAGAAGGTGAATGTGCTCTTCGGGCCGAACACCTCCGGTGAAGCGATGCCGATCCGCGATTTCATCGCGGAAGCCAATACGATCAACATGCCCACGGCCCTGATCGATCACGTCATCGACCCGGAAGCCTATCCAACGATCTTCCGTATAGGCGGATCGGCTGGACAGCAGATCGAAGCGGGCATCAATTTCGCCGTCGATCATTTCAAGAAACAAAAGATCGCGCTTTTCGTCGATAATCTTTCTTATGGCGTGCTTTGCCGGGATCTCGCGCTTGAAAAGATGAAGGCGCGCAACATCGAGCCGGTCTATGTCGGCACGCTGGACGCCAACAAGGTGGATCTGGGCGATGATATCATCAAGGCGCGCAATAGCGGCGCGGATGTGCTTCTGGTCTGGTCGGCTGCATCATCCTTCATGGCCCGCGTGCTGACGGCGCGTGGTGAACAGAAGTGGGATATCCCCGCCATCTGTGCACCGATTGCGCTGAATGCCCAGATCACTGATCTCGTGAAGAAGGAATATCTCGACGGTGCAGTCGGCGTGGGCTTCCGTCATCTTGCAGTGGATGGCAACGGCAAGTTTGCCGCTGGCATTGAAGCTCTGCTGACCGAGCAGGCTTCGATTGTCGGTCCACAGCTCAAGAACGGCATTACCTGGATACTTCTTGGATATGCATCGACCAAACTTTGGGCTGCTGCCGTCGAGAAAGCCGGTAGCGTTGAGACCGATGCCGTAATCGAAGCTCTCGAAACCATGGGAACGACGGAAACGCTGTTCGGCAGGGTCGGTTTCGGTCCGGGCAGCCGGGAAGGGCTGTCGATGGACGAATACGCGCTCTTTACGATTTCTTCGTTCCAGAACGGCGGCTTCACGCTGGCCTGATCGATTGTCGGCGGGCTCCTGAGCAGTGCGCGGAGCCCGTCACCAAGAGGACTAAACCATGTTTCTCGTTCTGATCTCGGGGCTTGCCCTGGGGTGCCTCTACGCCACTGTGGCCTTAAGCTACAATGTGATGTACTCGACCTCCAAGGTTCTCAGCATGGGTGCCGGACAGTTCGCCATGGTCGGCGGCATTGTCGGCGCCTGGACGCTCGGTGATCTTGGCTGGCCGATCTGGGCATCGCTCCCGCTCGTAATCGTCGTCGGTCTTATCTTCGGCTGGTTGACGGAACTTGTCGCCATCCGCCGCACAATGAATGGCGGGGACGACCACCTCTGGATTCTTTCCACGCTTGCCGTTGCAACGATTGTCCAGCAAGGCATGGCGCTTTGGTGGGGAACAGAGCCGAGACCGTTCCCTCGGCTCATTCCGCAAGATTATGCAGGCGTATTGGACCAGAAATACTGGCTTCCGATTGTGACGGCCTTCCTTATGGCAGGCGGACTTGCACTGTTCTACCGCAAGACGGCTATCGGCAAAATCTTCGTGGCGCTCGCAGATGACACTTTTGCGGTCAGTGCGCGCGGTATTTCGGCAATCCGTATGCGTTCGCTTTCCTATGCGATTGCTGGTGCGCTCGGCGCTCTGGCGGGGTTCATGACCGGACAGCTCACTTACGCCTATTTTGCGCTTGGACTGACGCTGACGCTGAACGGCTTCATCGCGCTTGCGATTGGCGGTATCGGGTCCAATATCGGCGCGCTGGCGGGCGGCATCATCTTCGGCGTGGTCACCACCTGCGTCGCTTATGTCTTCGGCTCGGAATTCCAGCAAACCATCGCAGTCGGGACGCTCGTCATCCTCCTGACCTTTATCCCTTCCGGATTGTTCGGCAAGAAGCGGGTACGCCAGGTATGAACGTGAAATCACATCAGGGCCTTCTCTTCGCCCTCATCGCCATCGGTCTCGCCGTTGCCTTCCCCTTTCTCACCAATGATCGCTATCTGCTTCGTATCGGAGAGATGGTTCTGATCTACTGGATCATCGTTGCCGGACTGAACTTGCTTGTCGGTTATGTCGGCCTGATGTCCATCGGCCATGTCGGTCTTTTGTCGATCGGCGGTTATGCATTTGCAATTCTCGCTGGCAAGCTCGGGCTTCACCCCTATGCGGCGCTGATTGCTTCCGGTGGTGTGACCGCTCTTGCCGCAGGCCTTTTGTGCCTGCCATCGCTACGGCTTCCGGGTTTTTATTTCGCACTCGCAACGATTGCCTTTGCGCTCATCATGGTGGAACTGGCGCTCGGTTTCTCCGGTCTTACGGGCGGCACGGTCGGGCTTGCGGTTCCGGCCTTTCCTGCGCCATTCAAGCGCACAATCGGCGAATACTGGCTTGCACTTGGCATAGCAACCGTCGTGACGGCCATGACCTGGAATCTGGCCCGCAGTATGTGGGGTCGCGCGATGATTTCCATTCGTGACAGCGAAGTGGCGGCGCAGAGCGTTGCGGTGTCGATCTTCCGTACAAAGCTCACGGTTTTTCTCTTCTCGGGTTTTTGTGCTGGCGTTGCAGGCGGACTTTTCGCACGCGCTCAAAGCCACATCACACCGGAAGCCTTCAATTTCGATGTCTCGTTAATGTTCTTCACGGCGATCATTATCGGCGGGCGCGGATCGATCATCGGTCCAATGGTGGGCACCCTGCTACTTGCCGTGATCCCTGATGTATTCGCTTCAATGCAGCGCTATACGGCGTTCTTTTATGGCGGCATTTTGCTCGCCGTCGTGCTGGCAATTCCGCAGGGCCTTGGCGTCTGGGCCAAAGACCATATGAGCAAGATCTTCGGAAAGCGCACATCGGATGATCAGCGCGGTGCGCAAGAGCCCAATATGCCTGCATTGACGGCCCTTTTGCAGGAGAAAGCCTGATATGAACATGATCGACCCTACAGTAAGGAAGAGCACCGGCGTTCTAGGCCCTGACATGTTGCAAGCGCGCAATATTTCCAAAAGCTTCGGTGGGCTGAAAGCCGTCAACGATGTGTCGCTATCCATTCAGGCTGGCCAGATTCACGGGTTGATCGGTCCAAACGGATCGGGCAAGACCACCATGCTCAATCTCATCAGCGGTTATTATATGATCGATGAGGGTGCGGTGGTGCTTGGCGGACAGGATATCAGCAGTCTCGATGTGCGCGCCCGTGCCCTTGCCGGCATCGCGCGAACCTTTCAGAAACCGCGGCTGTTGCCCTCTTTAAGCGTACTCGACAATGTCATGCTCGGTGGCTGGGGCGCGGTACAGGCCGGTTTCGTCGAGACCGCGCTGCATATGCCGCGTTCAAGGCGGGAAGAGCGCGAAATGCGCGCGCGCGCGCAGGCACTGCTTGATGCGTCGGGTCTCGGACATCTCGCGGGGCGGCGCTGCGAACATCTCGAACATGCCGAACGGCGCTTCCTTGAAATCGTCCGTGCTTTGATGATCAGGCCGAAGCTTCTGCTTCTCGACGAACCCGCGGGTGGACTGACAGGTCGCGAGATCGAGTATCTCGGACAGATCATCCAGTCGGTGGCAGAGGCGGGGATTGGTGTGCTTCTTGTTGAACACCATACGGATTTTGTCTTCCGTTTGAGCCATCACGTCACTGTGCTCAATCTGGGTGCGGTTCTGGCAGAAGGCGCGCCTGATCAGGTGCGCAACGATGCGGAAGTCGTCCGCGTTTATTTGGGGAGTTGAGAGCATGGCAATGATGCAGAACGGCACGCCGTTGCTCGAAATCACAGATCTGAGCGCGGCTTATGGCAAGGCGCCCGTGGTCATCGGCGCGTCGCTCAAGGTCCATGCCGGTGAGTTCCATGCCATTCTCGGTCGCAATGGAGCCGGGAAAAGCACCATGCTTCATGCGGTTTCCGGTTTGATCGGTAAACGCAGCGGTCAGGTTCGCTTCGGTGGCGTGGATATTACCAGCGCCAGCCCCGAAAAGATCGTCGAGCTTGGACTGATCCAGGTGTTGGAAGGCCACCGCATTTTTCCTTCACTGACAGTGCAGGATAATTTAGAGGTCGCCGCCTATCCCGGCAAAAAGCGCGGCAAGAAGCCCGATTACGAGCGTATCTACCGGTTTTTCCCCGAACTGGCGTCCAAGAAGAACGATCCTGCGTCTTCGCTTTCTGGGGGTCAGCAGCAGATTCTAGCGGTGGGGCAGGGCATTCTTGCCGAGCCGCGGCTGCTCGTCCTTGATGAGCCCTCCGGCGGACTGGCCCCTATCGTGGTGGACCGCATTCTCGACGTTGCGGCGCAACTCGCCAAGGAAGGTGCAGCGATCATTCTGGTGGAGCAGCTGGTGGAAAAGGCGCTACGCCATGCCGATACGGCGAGCGTGATGGATACGGGACGTATAGTGCATACGGGCAGCGCCGAGGAAATCGCCTCCAGTCCCGTCATCCGGGAAATCTATCTCGGCCACGCATCGTAACCTATCCGACTTGCCAGCGAACAGGCACGTCAACATGGGGCGGCAATACGCGCGCCCCGTGAAAAATTTCTCATGCTCAAGGATGAAGCAAGTGTCAAAGACGACAGAACTCGCGCGCTACCATGGCAGGGTGGCTTTGGTAACCGGTGGGCTTGGCGCCATGGGACTGGCTATCGGTCGGCGACTGACCGAAGAGGGCGCAATTGTTTATCTGGCCGATCTGACTGCCGATGACGCGGGTCGGATGGCGGTAGCTTATGAAGGTGTGCCTCTTCCGAAGGTTCTGACCCTTGATGTCAGCTCGGCGAAAAGCTGGGACGAGGCGATCAATACGATCCTCGCTGAAAGCGGCGCCTTGCACCTGCTCGTCAACAACGCAGGCGTGATAACGCCTGTACCGCAACCCATCACCGATATTCCGCTCGACGAGTTTCATCGCGTGCTGAAGGTAAATCTGGATGGCGTGCTGCTCGGAACGCAGGCCGCTTTGAAAGCAATGAAGCAGGGGGCAGGGGCGGCAATCGTCAATCTCGGATCATTGGCCGCCTATACCGGATCTGCTGATAACGGCACTTATGGCGTATCGAAAGGGGCGGTGCGTTCGCTCACGAAACATGCAGCGCTTTCGGCTGCGCGCAATGGTCATGATGTGCGCATCAATGTCGTGCATCCGGGCTATGTCTGGACGCCTCTGGTAGCCGCCAAGGCAGCGGGTCAGTTCGGAACGGAAGAAGCAGCGCGCGAAGCCTTCTCGAAAATGAACCCCTCAGGGCGCATCGTCGAACCATGCGACGTAGCGGCGGCGATTGCGTTTCTCGGCTCAAGCGATGCCCGCATGATCCACGGCGCTGATCTTGTCATTGACGGCGGTCGGCTCATCCAGTGATACTTCAGGCGCGACTTTAACAAATGTCGTTAAGGACGCGCTCATTCAGCGTTTTCGGCAGGTGCACGGTTCGTAGCCACCGGCAAACAACCGGCCAGGCTTCATGCCGATCATGGCCGGAACCTCGTACAAGGCTTGTGCACCCAGTGAGCGTGCAATGGAGATTGTGGCTTCGGCGCAGATGGCTGCGTCTTCTGCTGCGTTGTGATGTGCGAAGGTGAGGCCGAGATGTGAAGCCAGAACATTTAACTTGTGGGAGCCGAGGTCCGGCCAGACCTTCTGCGCCATTTTTACCGAACACAGATACTGAAATTCCGGGTATCTTTGCCGGTATTGATCGAGGCAAGCGCGCCAAACGCTGAAATCGAAAGCCGCATTGTGGGCGATCATCGTCGCGCCCGCAAAATCATCCGCGAACTCATCCATGACTTCGGGAAACTCTCCGGCATCTTCCACATGCTCGGGGCGAATACCGTGGATTGCAATATTGAACGAAGAGAAACGCATATCCTTCGGTCGGATAAGGCGCTCTTCGACACGCACAACACGGCCATCTTCAATCCATGCCAATCCAACAGAACAGGCGCTGCTGCGCTGTTCATTGGCCGTTTCAAAATCAACTGCGATGGTTTTCAAAGGATGCTCCGGCTGGCTTTGCCAAGCTTCTACCGTCAAGCGCATCATTTGGCAAAACCAAAGCAACGCCTGCATCCGTTTTGAAGAAACCGATGCAGCCGGAATGGTGTTGACTATTTCAGCTCGACAACGGCTGCATTGATATCGGGCTTTTGGGGAATGATACCGCTCCTGGCATACCAATCGGCAATTTTCCCAATCTGCTCGACATCCGCGGCGGTTACGGCGGTCGTCGGAACAGCATTATTCTCGCCGATCACTTGCCCCAGTTCAGTGGGAATATTCATTTCCTTGGCCCAGATGGCACCCGCATTCGCCTTGTTCGCGACTGCCCAGGCATTGTCCTTCTTCAAGACGTCGAAGATAGCCTGAAGCTCGTCGGTTTTCTTTTCAGCGAATTCGCGACTGGAGACGAGAACCACGGCATTGTCGGAGCCGATTGCAGCGCCGTCCGCAATCACCTGACCGCCGTAGGATTTCTCGGCGATTGCCACGAAAGGATCCCACGTTGCCCAGGCGTCAACATGTCCCTGCACAAAGCTTGGGCCACTGTCGCTTGGGCTAAGATAGACGCGCTCGACGCTTTTCGGATCGACGCCGTTTGTTTCCAGTCCCTGCATCAGCAGATACTCGCCCGTGCCACCTCGGTTGACGGCAACCTTCTTGCCGGCCAGATCCTTGATCGACGTGATACCAGCATCTTTCTTGGCAACGATCCCTTCCGATCCCGGCGACATTTTCTGATAGCCGAAGATCGTCAGTGGAATATTTGCCGCCAGCGCAGCAATGGCCGATGTAGAACTGCCTGCCGTAATATCGATGCTGCCCGCATTCAGTGCTTCAAAGGCCGGGGCCGCAGCCGGAAATGGGCCAGCCCATTCCACCTTGATACCTTTTTCCGCGAGCGCTTGTTCCAGTGTGCCGCGCGATTTGGCGAGTGTGATGTCGTTGGGGCCGCGAAGCCAGCCAATACGCACAACCTGATCGGCGGCGTAAGCCGCTGTGCTCGTAAGTGTCATTGCCGCACCGGCAAGGGCGGCCAGAATTTGAAGTCTTTTCATTGAATATCTCCGCTTTTAAGGGTGCAGGACGGGATGCCGGACGCCCAGCGCTTCCAGCAATTCGGTTTCGATATCAGCAGCGCGTTTATCTGTTCTCTGTCGAGGGTGATCGATATCGACACGCAAATCGTGACTGAAACGCCCCTGATCCAGAACGAGAATGCGGTCAGCCAAAGCGACAGCCTCCCAGACATCATGCGTCACCAGCAAGGTCGCTGGCTTGTGCTTGCGCCAGAGATTGAACACCAGATCGTGCATGCGAAGACGCGTCAGCGCATCAAGTGCCGCAAATGGCTCGTCCAGCAAAAGCAGTTCCGGTTCGCGCACCAGCGCCCGCGCCAAGGCTGCCCGCTGTGCTTCGCCGCCAGACAATGTCAGAGGCCAAGCATCGATCCTGTGCGACAGGCCTACATCGGCTAGCGCCTGCGCGGCCTTGCCGCTGTTGCGGGCGTTCGGCACACCGAGCGCAACATTGTCGATCACGCTTTTCCACGGCATCAGTCGCGGTTCTTGAAAGACGACGGCACGGCGTTGGGGAATTTCCAGCAGGCTTGCGGGAGCTTCGTCGAGCCCCGCAAGCACACGCAAAAGCGTGGATTTTCCTGAGCCGCTTCTGCCAAGCAGGGCCACGAATTCCCCCGGCGCGACGCTCAGATCGATACCATCTAGAACTGCCGGTCCACCGAAGGACCGCGACAAGCCACGAATTTTTATAATATCGCTCATGAAATCACCGCCGGGCGCCATCGCAGGGCATAGGCTTCGATTACGCGAACCAGCCCGTCAGTGAGCAGCCCCATGAGCGCATAGACCAGCAGGCAGACCACGATGACGTCGGTTTGCAGGAAATCTCGTGCATAGGTGATGATATAGCCAATACCACTGGAGGCATTGATCTGCTCTGCCACCACGAGGCTTAGCCACGCGATGCTCAATCCATAGCGTACGCCGACGAGCAACGAAGCCAGGGCACCGGGGATCACGACATGCCGAATGATTTCGAGTGTGCTGAGATTGAATATGCGTCCAGCTTCGATCAGCTTGTGATCAACGCCGCGAATGCCGCCATGCAGTGTCAGATAGATCGGGAAGACGGAGCCAAAGGCAACCATGCCGATTTTTGGTGCTTCACCGATACCGTACCAAAGGATAAAGAGCGGAAGAAGCCCCAGAAACGGCATGGCCTTCAACATCTGTACCGGCGGATCGATGATGGTTTCACCAAGCTTAGAAAGCCCGGCGAAAAGCGCCAGAGCGACACCAACGACAAGCGCTATGGAGAAGCCTGCAATGACGCGGAGGAACGACACGGCCAAACCTGTCGCAAGTTCACCCGAAGCCAGCAGCCGCAGGCTGGTTGCCGCGATGTCGACAGGTGACGCCAGCGTGCGGGCCGATAACAGCCCGGTCACGCTCGCCAGTTGCCACAAGATCAGGATGACGATGGGCGATACAAGCCTGCGCATCGATTGCGGGAAGCGCGGCCTTGCTTTGGCGTTGCTACCGGAAGGAGAGCCGACTGTCGCCGTTTTCTCCATAGCGCTCGTATCAGCCATTGACGGCCTTTCCGGTCAGATCCCGGTCGAACAGGGTTGACCACGTAAACTGCTTGCGCTCCGCGATGGCCCGTTCGACAGGAAGGCGCGGCAATACCATTTCGCCGAAACGATAGGCTTCCTCCAGCAATGGCATGCCCGACAGGATGAACGTATCGACGCCCACGGCCTGATAGGCTTCAAGAGTGCGAATAACTGTGTCGGGCGAGCCGACGATTGCGGTGCCGGGGCCGGGGCGGACGAGACCGATACCCGCCCAGAGATTGGGTGAGATTTCAAGGTCGCGCAGATTGTCAGGTTTCACGCCGCCATGCATGGCCGTCATGCGTTGCTGGCCAACAGAGTCCGTGTTGGATACGAAGCGCTTGTTGCCCGCCATGGCCGCTTCATCCATCTGGTCGTAGAGGTCTGCGGCAGCTTCCCAGGCTTTCGCGTCGGTCGAGCGCACGATTACATAAAGGCGAATGCCATATTTCAGTTCTCGCCCATGGGCTGCGGCGCGCGCTTTGACCTGCTTGACCTTCTCGCCCATCTGTTCGGGCGTTTCGCCCCACGAAAGATAGGTGTCGACGTGCTTTGCCGCGACTTCGATGGCGCTGTCAGACGAGCCGCCGAACCAGAGCGGAGGCGGGGCAATCGACGAACCGGCAGGAAGCGCCAGTTTCGCGCCTTCGGTCTGGAAATATTTGCCCTTATGGGTGACGCTTTCACCCGCCATGAGACGATGCCACAGGGTCAGGTATTCGTCGGCCATCAGATAACGTTCGTCATGCGGCAACATCATGCCGTAAGCGCCAAGCATCTTGGCATCGCCGGAAACGACATTCAGCATCAGCCTGCCGTTGGAAAACTCCTGAAATGTCGCTGCCATTTTGGCAAGCAGCGTTGGCGCTACCAGACCCGGATGAAAGGCCAGCAGAAACTTCATGCGCTCCGTATAGGGCAGAAGGGCTCCAGCCAGCGGCCACACATCATGAGCGCCCGTGGCAAAAAGCGCGCCGGTATAACCCAGATGGTCATAGGCCTGTGCAAGCTGCTTGTAATAGCCGTAATCGACGACGCGTGAGCCCTCGGGTTTCCAGGGGTAAGCGCCGTCTGGGGCGCACATGTACCAAAGGACATTCATGCTGTTTCTGCCTCGTTATGCTCTGCTATAATCTCTAGTCTGCGGCTGATCGCAGCATGGCGGAGCAGTATGTCTGCCTCCGCCTGCTGTTCGCGCAAAAGCGTGTCGTCAGCGGGCACGATGTGCCAGTTGCGTTCCTGAATCACCCGCGTCCAGGCGCGACGCTCATTATCGTCGGCGTCCTTTGCGAGAAGGGCTGCGGCCTGTTCAGGATGCGCGATAATCTCACGACCGATCCGGGCGAGTTCCACCGCAAACGCATCAATGACATCCTCCGGCAGATTGCGCTGTCCGATCGTCCAGAACACCGAGCGATTGGGAATTGTGGTGCCGCAATGCAGCAAGACATGGAATTCGCCACTGGCGAGCGCCTGTTCTAGATGCGGCGCCATGGCAATCCATGCCGCAACTTTGCCTGTGCGGAGAATTTCACGCGAAGGGCTCGCCAGAAGATCATGCCGTCTTACATCATCAAGACGAAGCCCGACCTGCTCCAGGCTTTTTGCCAGAAAATAAGTGTGAAACGAGCCATCGACGAGTGCAACATCACGCCCTTTCAGGTCGGCGACGGTCTGGATATCAGTATCCTTGGCAACCAGTATCGCCCCATTGGCAGGCCTCGGTGCAGACGCTGCGGCATATGTCACCGGCAGTCCGCCCTCCGCTGCAAGAATGGGTGGAGTGGATCCCGTGCCACCAATGTCGATATTGCCGGCAATAAGCTGCTGGGCGGTGTCGCGGCCTTCCGGATAAGGCACGAATTCCGGCTTGAAATCTGCAAAAGCCCCGGGCCAGCGAGACGCGAGCGTCAGATGCAGATTATTGGGATGAAAGCCGATCTTGAATGCCATGAAAACGAGGTCCGGTTGCAAATTTGTTATATAAATTTATATAATGGGATTCAGGCGAGCACCGAAGAAAGGCTTGATTAAACCTTCGGCGAAACTTGGAAAACCATTCCGTGTTTGCTCTATTTTTGAGATTGAACGGCAGGGCGCGACGATCATGAACGAGAAAGCTACTCCAAAAGCCCATGTGCCCAAGGTGAAATGTCGGGCTGTTGGCGCAGCGTCTGATTTCCTGAAAGCCATATCCAATCCGGTGCGGCTTTCGATCCTGTGCGTCTTGCTGGAAGGCGAACGCACGGTAAGCGAATTGGAAGACGTGCTGGATGTTCACCAGCCGACCTTGTCACAGCAGCTTGGCGAGTTGCGCGAGGCTGGAATAATCGAAGGCAGGCGGGAGGCCCGCGTGGTCGTCTATCGCATGGCGGACCCGCGCGCGGGACAGCTCATCGGGCATTTACGCCTGCTGTTCTCTGACCCCGGTGCTTCCGCAATATGGAAAGGCGCCCAGCTTGGGGCGCCCGTTCCATCGGAAATGCTGGACAGCTAAGCTGGTTTGGCTGTTACCAACACTGTCGCTTACCAGTTCACGCGCATGCCGAGCTTTCCATTCCATGCATAATTGTCAACATCGAAAGTCGTGCTGTAACTGACATTGCCGTAAAGCGACATGTTCTTGGATATTTGTCGGGTGGCACCACCGCCGATTTCGACCCAGGTTTCTTCAAGGTCCGACGAAAACGGCACAAAACCAGTTGCGGACGAAATATCGACCTGAGCCTTGGCGGTAAATTCATGCCAAAGATTGACGCGTCCCCAAACTGTTGCGAGGCGTGCCGGTTCGGTTGCCGTCGCTTCCTCGACGGCCCATGTGCGGGATATCCGTGCACCGATGCGCCCGGCCACAGAATTCAAATCGTCATACCGAATGTCGGCAGCACCGTCGTTGAAATCATCGAAATTGATGGTTTGCCAGACGAGCTGCGCTTGTGGCTCGATCTGCCACTGGTTGCCCAGATCAAAAGGATAGCCGCCCTCGAGCGAGGCCGCAAAACCGAAGCCTTTGACACTCTGATCGGGAAAGCCAAATTCTGTGGCCCGGTTCGAACTGGTCGTCATGTCGTACCAGGTGCCCTGAACAACGCCATCGAGATACCAGCCATTTTCTCCGAGACGCGTCCAGTAAGCGCCGACCGAGTACGCATCGAAATCATTTTGGCCTGCATCTCGGGTTTCGATCAGTCTGTTCTGGGTCACATCCATGCGCCCATGACCATAAGCGAGATACATGCCGGCGTGATCGGTGACGTTGTCGGCTTCATGTCGGTAGAAATCGAGCCCGGCCTGTATCGCGCCAAAGCGATAATCATATTCGGGTGCACCGTCATAGATGCCGTTTGTGTCGCCATTCCGGTGTCCTGAATGGCCGAGCCCGCGGACCCAATAGCCATTGAATTTCGGATCAGCGCCTATATCGGTACGACCCTTGAGCTGCTCTTCTTCGCCGACACGTTCATGGAATGAGCCGATCAGCTGTCGGCCATAAATGGCTCCCATCGAAGGTATGGCAGCATAAAGAGACACTTCCGGCCGGTAATCCGGCGTCGGGTCCGGGACAGGAGGTACGGGTGGCACCGGGGGGGCAGGAGGTACTGGTGGGTCCGGCGGCACCGGCGGGAGTTTCGACCGGAGATACCAGTTCTGCTCGCCGGAAGCGTCGACACTGCTTCGATAAAGCGAATATTCGTAAGGGCCTGCCACGACAGGCGCAACGAGATGGAACGCTCCGGCGCCGGTCGTTCCACCATTCTCCGTATCAACAACGAGAATGCCGTTACCTGTGGTGAGAGCACCTTGCCCGCCCGCATTTGCAACCAGCAAACGCGTGGAACCGGAAGCCGCGCCGCCGTCAATGATCAGGCGATCGGATGGGGAACCGTCCGTATCAAGATAGGTGTTAATGCCGATCTGCCCCGCGCTGCCGACGTAGCTGCCCGCAGTCAATTTCTTGTATGTGCCGCCATCCGGCGCACTGAACTGAATGAGACTGTCTGCGTTGTTGAGATTGGTAATGTTCGAATCGCCAGTGACGTTCCATTTCGTTTCAGCGGAAAGCGACACGTTTGACGTGCTACCGGCTTCTGTCTGTGCTGCGCCTGTCAGTTCTGAGTCGGAGGCGTTCAGGTCGAGACGACCGCCGCTAACGACTTCGATAACATCCGAATTGCCAGTTACGGAAGAAGAATCGAGAGTGAGGTCGAGAAACGCTGTGCTGCCAAAGACACGAATGGCCGACGCTTGCGCTGCGGTTATTTCCGCACCCGTAATTTGCGCTGTATTGTTTCCTGTCGCGCCGTAGAGCGCGCGTGAGCCCGCTCCCGACGTTGAAATGGAGCCGCCATTCATGGTCAGTTTGCTGTCTTGGGTCAAATAGATGCCAGAGGCTGATGTACCCGTCGTAGTGATGGACGTGTCGGTCAGATTAATCGTTGCGGCGTTTCCGGTTTGAATGCCGCTCCAATTGCTCTCGATAGAGGATTTCGTCAAAGATAGCGTGCCTTGCAAGACAACCGCACCACGCTCTCCGTTGGAAATTACGGTCAGCCCTGAACCGGTTATTCTGGAATTCGGGGCTTCGATCCAAAGCGCAAGGCCGCTTTCTGTTTCGATCATGCTGTCGGTAAGCGATATCTGGCTGTTGGAAAACGCCGCGGCACCTGTCGCAATCTTTGTATTGACGGTGCTGTTACGCATTTCAATGTAGCCAGAGGTTCCGGTGATAAGACCGTAGCCTACGTTATCGACCCAGATGTCTGTCCCCTCAACGGTGACAATGCTGCCCCCCGTGGAAACGATTCCGTCTGCGCCGCTGCCCGTCGTATGGATTGTTGAGCCGTTGAAAAGATTGATCTGGGACCCTCGGATAGACTGGGCGCCGATCGCATTGACACCGCCGGTAATGATTGTCAGCGGTGAAAAGCTTTGAATATTGCCACCATCGCGAGCCAACAGCGCAATACCGTCTGTTCCGCCTGTCGTGCCAGTATTGATTTCACCTGAAGCGGTGACAGTGATGCCATCGGCTAAAACCTGTCCGGCCGCCTTGACACCCGGCGAATAAGAAATCGTCGTCAGGAGAGCCACAGAAGACAGCAAACTGGCCTGCAGTTGCTTGATAGACTTACCTGATCGTTTCGTTGACAGATTGAACATTCACATCCTCTCCGTCCCCACCCGTCGAAGATTAGTTCATGATTCTTTTCAGAATAGAAGTTTGTTACCGTAAAGTACGGCCATTCGAACGTGCTCTCATCACTGTTGATGTTTCCGCTATGGAAGCTTCGGATTTGCTCACAGAAATATGAATATTCGTTACTCATTGGAGTGAAAGACCCGGGCCGCACCCCCAGCCGTCGAGAGAGGCGCGGTTGCCAAAAAACCATAATTGCCCCACATAGATTGGAACGAAACATTTCGCGCTGAACAATGGGGCAACACTTGAAACGCCTAATATTTGCTTCTCTTTGCCTCCTTCTGGCAACCGCTTCACACTCACTTGCTTTTGAGGCTGGACCACCGCCGGTTCTCAAGCCGCTGCCGCAGCAGGTTCAGGCCGCGCACCTGACCTCGGAGTTCCTGTCCCGTTTTCATTATAATCCAGTGCCACTCAACGATGCTCTGTCGGCCAAAATCATGGACCGATTTATCAAGTCACTGGACCCAGACCGGCTCATCTTTCTTAAAGCTGATATTGACGGGTTTATGGCCGACAAAGCCAAGATAGACGACGCGATCAAACAGGAAGATCTGAGCATTCCATTTACGATCTTCAATGTCTATGAGCAGCGCATTACCGACCGTATGGCCTATGCGCGCGCCCTGCTGAACACGAAGTTTGATTTCAGCCAGCAGGAAACTTATCCGCTGATGCGTGACAAGGCGCCTTGGCCGGCAACGGATGACGAAAGTAAGGATCTTTGGCGCAAGCGCGTCAAGAATGATTGGCTGCGCCTGAAGCTCGCTGGTAAAGATGAAGCCTCGATCCGCGATACGCTGGAAAAGCGTTATCAGAATTCGCTTGAACGTATTTACAAATATAAGAGCGATGATGTTTTCCAGATGTTCATGGCCGCTTATACGACGTCGGTTGATCCCCACACGGACTATTTTGGCGCCAGTGCTTCCGCCGAATTCGATATATCGATGAAGCTGTCTCTCGTCGGCATCGGAGCGGTTCTGCAGGAACGGGATGATTACATCACGATCCGTGAGCTTGTGGCTGGTGGTCCGGCTCAGGTGTCGGGCAAGATCGCGGTCGGCGATCGCATTACGGGCGTCGGTCAAGATGAGACCGGGCCGATGAAGGAAGTGGTCGGCCAGCGCCTTGATGAAGTTGTGCAATTGATACGCGGTGCCAAAGGCACTGTGGTGCGTCTGGATATTCTGCCGGCCAATGCAGGGCCGGACGCAAAGCACCAGGTCATCAGCCTGGTTCGCGACAAGATCAGCCTTGAAAAGCAGGCGGCGCAGAAATCGGTTCTTGACGTCAAGGATGGAAACGCCACGCGCAAGATCGGCGTTATCACCTTGCCAGCCTTTTACGAGGATATCGAGGCGCGCAGAAAGGGTGACAAGGATTACCGCAGCGCCAGCCGCGATGTTGCCAAGCTCATTACCGAGTTGAAGCAGGACAATGTCGATGGCATCCTGTTTGATCTGCGTAACAATGGCGGCGGCTCGTTATCGGAAGCGATTGATCTGACCGGCCTTTTCGTTGGAAAGGGCCCGGTCGTCCAGCAACGCAATGCTAACGGCAAGGTTAAGATGGAAAGCGATGACCGCTCAACGCCTGCCTGGCAAGGGCCTCTCGGTGTCTTGATCAATCGGGGTTCGGCGTCTGCCTCCGAGATTTTTGCAGCAGCGATACAGGATTACGGTCGGGGCGTGATTATCGGAGAGCCGAGTTTCGGTAAGGGCACGGTGCAGACCGTGGTTAATCTTGACGAGGTGGCGCACAATCCGGAACCCAAATTCGGTGAGCTTAAGCTGACGATTGCTCAGTTCTTCCGTGTGAATGGAGGCACGACGCAGTTGCGTGGCGTGACACCGGATATCAGCCTGCCCGGACTTTACGATCTGAAGACCGTGGGTGAGTCGAGCTTCGACAATGCGTTGCCGTGGAGCGAAGTCAAGCCGGCAAAATACAAGCGTTTAGGCGATATCAAGTCACTGTTGCCTCAGCTGCAAAACCTTCACGAAGCACGCGTGAAGGATGATCCCGAGTTCCAGCAGTTTGTGGACGATATTGCCGTGTTGAAGGCGCAGCGCGACAAGACGGAGCTTTCTCTGAATGAAACGGAACGCCGCAATGAAATTACGGCGGAAGAGAACCGACTGAAATCCCGCAAAAAATCCGATGATGGTTTCAACAATAGCCCGGATGATGGTCTTCAATCCAACGAGCGAAGCCTGAGCGCGGATATTGCCATTGAGAAAACGCGCAAGAGCGCCAAGGACGTTTTGCAGATTGAAGCAGCGGGGATTGTTGCCAATCTCTCGGATATGCAAGCTGGCGCCAAAGCGGCGGCGAAATAGTCGATAATAGTCGTCACCCCTATGCGGCATATCCCGCATAGGGGTGATGGTGAATATTACCAACTGACCATTCCGGCTTAAATGGCCGCGGCTTTACTGTCCGATCTTGACGACCAGTTTTCCGAAATGTCCGGCGCTTTGAAGCGCGTTATATGCATCCTCGGCCTCACCGAATGGATAGACCTTATCGATCTGCGGTTTGATGCCAGTACGAACAAGGGATGCAAGCGTGGAAACCGGGCCGACATAAATGCCCTGCAAGGTGATCCTCTTTTCAAGGATTGCAGCGGTTTCGATGGCGCCGTTAAAACCGGTCAAAACGCCCATAAGCGATATACGTCCATCAAAGCGTGTGGCCTTTAGGGTCTTGTTCAGCGTGGCCGGACCTGCTGAATCGACAGCCAGATCAACGCCGACATTCCCCGTTAGCCGCAGGACCTCATTTTCCCAATCGGGATGTGCTTGATAGTTGATGGCATGGTCAGCACCGAGCTTTCTGGCGCGGTCTAGCTTTTCGTCGGAACTCGATGTAATGATGACCCGAGCGCCCGCCATTTTTGCAAGCTGCAAGGCGAAGATCGCCACCCCGCCCGTTCCTAGAAGCAGGACGGTTTCGCCTGGCTCTAAAGGTCGTCTTTCAAAAAGCGCGGACCATGCCGTAACGCCTGCGCAGGGAAGCGTTGAGGCCTCTTCAAATGTCATGGAGTCCGGCATCCGCACGACCCCGGTTGCCGGTACGACGATACGCTCACTCAACACACCATCGACGGTATTGCCGCCAAGGCTTGCAGCCTTCTTTGCCTCGGAGAAGGCGCCTTCCAACCATTCAGGCATGAAACCGATGACCACGCGATCTCCGATGGCATAATCTGTCACGCCTTCTCCGATGGCCGACACAACTCCCGCTCCATCGGACAAGGGAATGCTGTCCTTGGTACGCTTCGCGACGATGAGATCGCGATAGTTCAGTGACGCAGCACGCAAATCGACTGCAATCTCTCCGCCTCCCGGCTTGCGGTCCTGTTTCTCAACCAGCTTAAGGCGTGGATTCTCATTTCCTGTCAGAATGTAACTTTGCACGGCATTGTCTCCTTTAATGCCTGAACAAATAGGCCTATATCGATCTTTGAAAAAGTACGTACAAATTTGGCATGTAGTATCATGGATGATAGTGTCAGGACACGTGGCAAGCGTCGAAACGTCAGCAAAACAGGCTGCGCGGTGGAAGCAACGCTTTCGGTTATCGGCGGTGTCTGGAAACCAGTAATCCTTTTTCATTTGCTGAAAGGAAAGCTGCGCTTCAACGCACTTTGTAGGCTCGTACCAGCAGCGACGCCAAGGATGTTGACTTTGCAGCTCCGGGAGTTGGAGGCCGACGGGATCCTCAGCCGCACTGTTTTTCCGGAAGTTCCGCCGAAGGTGGAATATGAGCTGACGGGGCTTGGCCATTCTCTTGCGCCCATTTTGATCAGCATGCGGGACTGGGGCGAGCGCATCCAGAGCGATCAAGCGCACCCAAGAGCAAAGTGCTGAGTTGGGTATATCGGGGTGACTTCATCCTTGACGGGCCAGCACCTCGGCGTTTAAGCGAAAGAGCTGACGGAACCAACAGCGGAAGCCTCTGCCAATGAGCAATTTGCGCATTCTCCCTAGCGCCGATATCCCTGAACTGCCGAACCGCTACAACGGCAAGGTTCGTGAGAATTACGATCTGCCAGACGGCAGCCGTATCATCATCTCCACCGACCGGCTGAGCGCCTTCGACGTCATCCTGACATCGATCCCGTTCAAAGGTCAGGTTTTGACGCAGACCGCGTCCTATTGGTTCGAGGAAACGGCGGATATTTGCCCGAACCATGTTCTGGCTTATCCAGACCCGAATGTCGTCATCGGCACGCGGCTGAATATTCTGCCGGTTGAAGTCGTAGTGCGCGGTTATCTGGCTGGCACCACCAGTACCTCGATCCTGACAAAATACCGCAAAGGCGAGCGCCAGATGTATGGCGTCACATTGCCCGATGGTCTGAAGGAGAATGAGAAGCTTCCCCATCCGATCATCACGCCGACAAGCAAGGCTTTCGATGGTGGTCACGATGAACCGCTTTCAGGCGAGGAAATCCTCGAACAAGGTCTGCTGACCGCAGAACAGTGGGAAACAGTGTCGCGTTATGCGCTGGCGCTTTTCGAGCGCGGACAGGCGCGCGCGGCTGAACGCGGACTGATCCTTGTCGATACCAAATATGAGTTTGGAACGGACGCCAGCGGGCGCATCATTCTTGCGGACGAAATTCATACGCCGGATTCAAGCCGCTACTGGATTGCCGACAGCTATGAAGAGAGCTTTGCTGCGGGAACCCGCCCGGCAAGCTTTGACAAGGATTTCGTGCGCGCCTGGGTCATCGAGCGTTGCGATCCTTATAACGACCCGATCCCGGAAATTCCGCTTGAACTGATCGAGCAGACTTCGAAGGTCTATATTCAGGCCTACGAACAGATTACTGGCAAGAGTTTTGTGCCTGATCTGACCGGTGCGACGGTTCTGGAACGCATCCGCACCAACCTTGAGCCATATTTCGTAAAGAAGACGAAACCCACACGCGCCAAGCCGAACACCGGTACACCGCGCAAGAAGGCTGAACCGAAAGCAGCTGTGGCGAAGCCAGTTGCAAAGGAAGCCGTCATCCTTGCCACACCGACAGGTCGCAAGAGATATTCGCCTGATGAACGGGACGCCATACTTGCCTCGGTCGAAAAGGCCACCGAGAACGGTAAGACCACACTGAAAGCTGCATTGCAGCAAGCAGGCGTCAGCGAACAGACTTATTACAATTGGAGAAATGCCGCCACAAAAGGAGCGTCCGCGGCCACCAAACCATCAGACGGTGACGACCTGAAAACGCTTGTCGCGCTGGAGGCGGAAAACCTGAAGCTGCGCAAGGAATTGGCGGCAAAGCTTCGAGCCGAAAATGCCGAATTGCGCAAGCGCCTCGGCAAGGCATAAAGGCAAGGCCATACGGTCACAATGCAGCGATTGCTGCATTGTGACGCTGAAAACTGTGGCGCGAATCTCTTACCTGCCGACGATCATCCATAAATTGTTTTCCCGTCTTGGAGCGGCCAAACGGTTCTTCCGTGGCGCTTTTGGATACGGCACACCTACGACTAAACTCCTATTTTGTATATTTATGTATAGACAAGTCCCTGAAAAGACGCCTTTATGTCGGGGAGACCGTAAAAAAATGCTAAACATTACCCGCAGAATGACTAGAAGTTCTGGCGGTATTTTGTAAGGCAAGGTCCATAGGGGAACATGATGCAGGTTTTATCGCTTTTCGACCTTAGCGGGCGTAAGGCGCTGGTCACTGGTGCGAGCCGGGGGCTGGGACAGGCTATTGCCGAAGCATTGGCGTCGGCGGGGGCCGATGTCGCCATAACAGCACGCAAGTCTGATGATCTGACCGAAACGGCTTCTCGCATCGCTGCGCAGGGCCGAGTTTGCGTGCCACTCTCCCTTGATGTGCGCGATGTCGGTGCCTGCGCCGACGCAACTGCGCAAGCTGCGGCAAAACTGGGCGGTCTGGATATTCTCGTCAACAATGCCGGTTATGAAGAAATACGACCTTCGCTCGATGTGGACGAGGCGCTGTGGGATCGCATCGTCTCGACCAATCTGAAGGGCGCTTTCTTTTGCGCTCAGGCCGCAGCCCGTCATATGACGGATACCAAAAGCGGCGGCGCAATCGTCAATCTTTGTTCGCTCACCTCCTATGTCGGCGTGCCGACCGCAGCGCCTTATGGTTCGTCGAAGTCTGGCCTCATGGGCATGACGCATGCGCTTGCGACGGAATGGGCGCCGCACGGCATTCGTGTCAACGGGATCGCGCCAGGCTATTTCCGCACATCAATGACGGACGTCTTCTATGAAAACGACGAATGGCAAAAATCCATGCTGGATAAAATTCCACAAGGTCGGTTCGGACATATGGAAGACGTTGCCGGTGCCGTCGTTTTTCTGGCAAGCAAAGCTTCTTCTTATGTGACGGGGCAGGTTATTCCAATCGATGGCGGCTATCTGGCATCGATTTAGTGTTTCGGAGCCTCGAAACATGATTTGAGAAAATTCTATCTGGCGTTTTCAAACTCTTCTGAATGCAACGGGAAACATCGATGAAAATCACCGGAAACGGAACTGGCCCTACTGCCAAGAACGGACCGGCAGCCGTCTCGGCCAAGAATGTCAGCATGATCTATAACGGTTTTCATGCCGTCCGGTCGGCCTCCTTCGATCTCGAACAGGGGCGTTTCCTGACCATTCTCGGGCCATCCGGTTCGGGCAAGACAACCCTGCTGCGGCTGATTGCTGGTTTTCAGCGTCCAAGTGTGGGTGAAATCTTCATCAATGGTCAGGCTGTCAGTGCGGTCCCGTCGCATAAGCGCTCGATCGGCATGGTGTTCCAGAAACTTGCCTTGTTTCCGCACATGACAGCGGCCGAGAATGTCGCTTTCCCGCTCAAGATGCGCCGTTTCGATGCCCGTACCATCCCGGAAAGGGTCGAGCGTTATCTCGATCTGGTTCGCCTGGGCGGATTGGGCAGCAGGCGCGTTCACGAACTTTCCGGTGGTCAGCAACAGCGTGTCGCCATTGCACGCGCCCTGGTTTTCGAGCCGGATATTCTGTTGCTGGATGAACCGCTGGCGGCACTCGACCGCAAGCTTCGTGAAGAAATGCAGCTTGAATTTCGCCGCATCCAGCGTGAGCTGGGTGTCACCACCATCAACGTCACCCATGATCAGCGTGAAGCTCTGGTCGTGTCGGATGAGATCATTGTTATGGATGGCGGTGAAATACAACAGATGGCAAGGCCATCGGAAACCTATCGCAATCCGTCAAACGCTTTTGTCGCGAACTTCATCGGCGTCACCAATTTCATCACCGGTAAAGCTGCTTCCGTGGACGGCAGCGTTGTGCAGGTTGATGCCGGACCAAAGCTTGCAGGTGTCATGGTTGATGGTCACAAGCCCGTTGCGGCAGGCGATGCCGTTTCTTGTGCCATTCGCGCTGAACAAATCCGTATTGGTTCCAATGCTGAAAGCGGTGCAGGGCTTGATACGAAGCTCGAAGGTGTGGTGACCGACGCGATTTTTGAGGGCGAGCGCATTGTATATGAATTGCGCGTGCCGGCACTGGGCAACGCCTTGATGCGCGTGTTCGATCACGACCCGGTCGGACACAGCCAGTTTGAAGAGGGCGCGACCGTTCCCATTGGCTGGAATGCACGCGATCTCATCGTTTTTGCAGCATGAACTGAATACCAGATTACAGACAAAACCCTAGAGGAGAGAACATTATGAGCGCTCTGAAGAAGCCCTTTTTGATACTCGACCGCCGCCGCTTCCTGCAAAGCGCAGGCGCTCTGGCAGCAGCAGCGGGAACCACTTCACTTGGCTTGTCCCGCGCTTTTGCAGAAGAGCCTGCAAAGCCGAAGGAACTGATCGTTCGCGCCTGGGGCGGTAGCTGGGTGGATGCGCTGAAAGCGGGCGTCTCCGACCCCTTCACTGCAAAGACCGGCATTTCAATTCGCCACGATCTGACCGAAGACAATGAGATTCAGCCGAAGCTTTGGGCTGCGGTGGCGCAGAAGCGCATTCCGCCGATACACGTCAACTGGGACACGACGACCAATGCGACCAAGTCGGCCTTGCGTGGTGTGACGGAAGATCTGTCGGATCTGTCCAACCTCAAGAACACGACCGATCTTGCCAAGCCGGTCGGTCTCGACGGCTATCCGATCGTCAATACCTATGGCTATGTCTATGTGCTGGCCTATCGCCCCGAAGCCTTCCCGGATGGCCCGCCAAAGTCGTGGCATGCGCTGCTTGATCCTCAGTTCAAGGGACGCATCGCGCTCTACAATGACGGCATCGGCTTCCACTTCCCGGCGCAGGTCGCGGGTGGCGGCAAGCTGGAAGACATTCCGGGCAACATGCAGCCAGCGTGGGATTTCATCGCCAAGGTGAAGCAGCAGCAGCCGCTTCTTGGTGAAGATCCGGATTTCACCACATGGTTCCAGAAGGGCGAAATCGATCTGGCCTGCACCATTTCCACCAATGCACGCGAAGCGCAGAAGAACGGCGTCAAGATCGACTGGACGGTGCCAGAAGAAGGCGCGAAGTTCGACACCGACGGTCTGTGGGTTCCGAAGGGGCTGCCGGAAAATGAACTTTACTGGGCCAAGGAATATATCAACTTCGCTCTCACCAAGGATGCACAGCAGGTCTGGCTCGACGGCCTCGGCCTGCCGGGCGTGGTGCCGGGTTTGACCCCACCCGCCGATCTGGTGAACGATCCGGCCTATCCGACAACGGAAGAGGATTTCAAACATCTCATCCGCATCTCGGCCAAGGTACAGGTTGAGAACGAGAGCGAGTGGTTCTCCAAGTTCAAGGCGATCATGCAGGGCTAAATCGCGTGACAGGAGCTGCCCATTACGGGCAGCTCCCCAACCAGACAGACAGTCAGGAATTAAAACATGCGAGCGGCACGCTCTGCCTATCCGGTGGTTTGGCGTATCATGGATGCGCTGGAAGCAATCGCAGCCTTTCTATGGCCCGCGCGGTTTAATCGTGCTGTGCCCTATCTGATGCTGCTTCCCGCCATCGTGCTGGTGGGCCTGCTGGTGCTTGGCCTGATCCAGATAGCAGACACCAGTCTGCGTACGCTCGACACGTCGACATTCCTGATGTCGGATTATTACACGCTTGCAAACTACAAGCGCGCGCTGACGGAATCCCTTTTTGCGACAGTCGCCTGGCGCAGCCTTCTGGGTTCTCTCGTCGTTACGCTTTTCACGCTTATTCTGGCATTTCCCTATGCATATCTGATGGTCAGAACGCCTTCAGCGGCCTTGCGTAAATTCCTGCTGATCGCGCTTTTCCTGCCGTTTTTCATCGGGCAGGTGGTGCGCGCTTATGGTTGGCTCATCATATTGGGCAATCAGGGCATGGTGAACGAAGCGCTTGGCCTCGTCGGCATCACGCCTTTGCGCCTGCTTTATAACTATCCGGCAGTGCTGTTCGGTCTCGTGCAATATATGCTGCCATTCGCTGTCCTGATGCTGGCTCCGGCGCTGACGGCCATACCAGAGGAGATGGAAGCGGCGGCAAGCTCACTCGGCGCGAACTGGGTGCGAACATTTGCGCATGTTGTTCTACCCATGGCGCGTCCCGGCTTGATTGGCGCGGGGCTGGTGGTGATGACGCTGTCGCTCACCGATTTTGCCATTCCGGCGATCCTCGGCGGCGGCTCTCAGGACTTCATCGCCAATGCGATCTATGACCAGTTCTTCCGTACATCCGATCAGGGGTTGGGGGCGACATTAGCGCTGCTCCTGGTTGGCGTCGGTTCTATTCTTGTCGGGATCGTGTTCACCCTGTTCGGTGCTGGAACACTCGCCATGGGGAAGGCACGAAAATGACCGCTCCATTGTCCAAGTCCATTGTTATCTGGACCTTTGTGATTGCCGTGCTGATCATGCTTTCGGCACCAACCATCGTGGTTCTTGGAGCGTCCTTCACGTCGGGCAATATGATCACCTTCCCGCCCGAAGGGTTTTCCTTGAAATGGTATCAGAAGATCGTCGGGACGAGCGACCTGTGGGATGCTTTCCTGCGGTCCCTCTACGTATCTTTCATCTGCACCATCGTCGCTATTCCGGTCGGAACGCTGGCCGGTATCGCACTGGCCAAATATGCGGTGCGCTTTGAAAAGACGATCCAGATCTATCTGCTGTTGCCCTTCACGATCCCGCTGATCGGGTCGGGTATCGGTTTGATGCTGATCTTCGGTAATGCTGGTATTCTGGGTCAGCTCTGGCCGGTGGGTATTGCGGCTTGCGTCATCAATCTCCCATTCATGATCTGGGCGGTGACGGCAAGTGCGGCCAATCTCGATGCTGATCTTGAACTGGCTGCCGCCAATTGCGGGGCAGGGCCGATATCGACTTTCTTCTTTGTTACCCTGCCCGTGGTGGTGCCGGGTGTGATCAGCGGTTCGCTGCTGATGTTCATTCTGGCGCTCAACGAGTTTCTGGTGAGCCTGCTTCTGGTTGACGCCCGGATCGTCACCCTGCCAGTGCAGATTTACAATTCGATCCGTTCCATCATCACCCCAGACCTCGCAGCGATTTCCGTGGTTTTCATCGCCTGCGCTGCGTTTGCCATCTTCCTGCTCGACCGTCTGGTCGGGCTCGACATCTTTCTTAAATCGAAATGATCGGCTGCGTCCCCACCGCAGCAACCAAGGAGCCGACTATGTCCGATGTTACCTTTCACGAACTGGCAAAGCTGGACGACGCCAAGCGCGCAGAGCTTTTGAAACGTTCGGAAACCGATCTTTCCGGGTTTATCGAGAAAGTGAAGCCGATTATTGAAGCGGTTCGGAAGGAAGGTGACGCCGCACTGGTGCGGTTTGCACGTGATCTCGACAAAGCAGAAGTCGACCCAGCCAATATCAAGGCGACAGAAGCGGAATTCGACGCCGCCTTCGACAAGGTCGAAAAAGACGTGATCGAAGCCATACAGTTCGGCATCGATAATATCCGCCACTTCCACGAAGAGCAGAAGCCGGAAGCGATGTGGCTGAAGGAAATGCGCCCCGGCGCATTTGCTGGTGACCGCTTCACGCCAATCCGTTCGGTGGCGCTTTATATCCCGCGCGGGAAGGGCGCATTTCCATCGGTCACGATGATGACAGCTGTTCCTGCAGTGGTTGCCGGTGTGCCGGAACTGGCCATCGTTACCCCGCCGACCCCGGATGGCTCGGTTGATGCCGCCACGCTTGTTGCCGCACGTCTGGCCGGTGTGGAAACCGTCTATAAGGTTGGCGGTGCGCAGGCCGTTGCAGCGGTTGCGTATGGAACGCAGACCGTAAAGCCTGCGCTCAAAATCGTTGGTCCAGGCAGCCCGTGGGTCGTCGCTGCAAAGCGCCTTCTTGGCGGCGTCATTGATCCGGGGTTGCCAGCTGGCCCTTCCGAAGCCGTGATTTTCGCCGACGATACGGTCAAGGGTGGTCTGGCCGCGCTCGACCTATTGATCGAAGCCGAACATGGTCCGGATTCATCTGCATGGCTTGTTACGCATAGCCGTCGTGTGGTTGAGGAAGCACTTGCTGCGCTGCCGGATCATTGGGCGCGTATGACGGAACAGCGCGTCGGCTTCTCCAAGACTGTGCTGACCGGCAAATATGGCGGTATTGTCCTGACCTCGTCGGTCGAGGAAAGCTATCGTTTCATCAACGATTATGCGCCGGAACATCTGGAGCTCCTTTCGACCGATCCCTTCGCACATCTCGGCCATATCACGGAGGCTGCTGAAATTCTCATGGGACCACATACACCAGTTGTCATCGGCAATTTCGGCCTCGGCCCGAATGCTGTGCTGCCAACCAGCCGCTGGGCGCGCACCTATGGTCCGCTTTCGGTGACGGATTTCGTCAAGCGTTCGTCCATCGGCTACGTGACGGCTTCCGCTTATCCGGAATTCGCCAAGCACGCCCGCACGCTTGCCCGTTATGAGGGCTTTTCCTCTCATGAAAATGCCGTTTCGGAAATCCGTAAAGACTATCTCTGAACAGGGTCGGGTCAATGAAAGCGAGGAGTATCTTCGCGAATTTAAGGGGAGGGCGTCCAGCATATAGCAATCGCCACCAATGATATTTACGACAGTACGGATGCAATTGCGGAGCAGGGTAAGGAATTTATGTCGGCTCGCTTCTCCGAGTTAAACGGAACGGTTTCGTGTGCGTGTCCCGTATCTGTCTTTGAACTAACGATCAGATGCGATATTGTCGCCTGACGGCGCGCATCTTCTGTGCACCGCCCATGAGCGATGTTCGACGCTGCGAGCGGAGAAAGCTTATCTGCCGGGTTCGACGGACTCATTTTGGTTCCGTGGCTGATGACGGACACGATAATACCGTCATCAATGAGCGGCAGTAAAACCAGCAACGGGAGGAAATCATGCCGAGTACAATTCGCCTGCATCGGGTCATTGCTGCCAAGCCTGAGAAAGTTTTCCGAGCCTTTGTCGAGCCGGATGCAATAGCTAGCTGGTTGCCGCCCTACGGATATCTCTGCACGGTCCATGAACTGGATGCCAAAGCTGGCGGTAGCCATAAAATGTCGTTTCGCAATTTCACGACGGGTCACGGCCATTCGTTTGGTGGTGAGTATCTAGATGTGGTTCCCGGAGAACGCCTCGTCTACACAGACAAATTCGACGATCCGAATCTGCCGGGCGAGATGAAGGTTACGGTTGTGCTGAAAGGAGTCTCCGTCGGAACGGAGATCAGCATTGAACAGGAGGGTGTGCCGGATATTATTCCCGCAGAAGCCTGCTATCTGGGCTGGCAGGACTCTCTTCATAAACTCGCGAAACTGGTCGAGCCCGAGATTAATGAATAAGGTTATATCCTTATGCGAAAGTGCGCGAACGGTGATGAGAGCCGTTCGCTTATAACGTCACCGGTCACAAAGGCCTCTTTGCATGAGTCGGGTGCTTTATTCTCCTTGTTAGCTTGCGAAGCACTCTTCTTTTTATCCGAGCAAAAGTATCGGGCAACTCGATGGCGAAGACTTATTTTATAAAACCCTAACTTTTCTTGGCAATTTTTCTTGCCTTAACGCAACCGCGCCCTACCCTCCATTTCTGTCCGATTGTGACTTGGAGGGCAGTATGCAGTGGCTTCAGTCCGTTTTTGAGCAGGCACCGGAGATAGCCTTATTTCTATCTTTGGCTGGCGGTTACGCGCTGGGAAAAATACATTTTGGGAAATTCCAGCTGGGCGGCGTCGCCGGTTCGTTGCTCGTCGCGGTGGTGATCAGTCAGGTCGGCGTCCATATCGACAACGGGGTGAAGGCAGTGCTCTTCGCCCTTTTCATTTACGCCGTCGGTTTTGAAAGCGGTCCGCAATTCTTCCGGTCGCTTGGGCGTCAATCTCTTCGAGAAATTGCGATGGCCGCAGTGCTGGCCATCAGCGGATTGGTGACGGTGGTTGTTCTGGCGCGTATGTTCGGCCTGGACAAAGGCCTTGCAGCCGGTATTGCCGCAGGGGGCCTGACACAGTCAGCCATCATTGGCACCGCCAGCTCGGCGATATCGAAATTGGGTCTGGCCGCCGACGAAGTTCAGCGATTGCAAGCCAATGTCGCGGTGGGTTACGCGGTTACCTATATTTTTGGGTCTTTTGGCGCGATCCTCGTTTGCGTCAATTTGCTGCCAAAATTCATGGGACGGACCATACGAGACGATGCCATCAAGGCAGAATCGGAACTTCTTGCCGGTATCCGGTTGCTGGGCCCCAATGAGCAGGAAGCTGCACCTGACCTCGTCGGGCGTATTTATCGGGTCGAGCAGGCCGCCGGGAAAACCGTCAGCGAAATTGAGGCGAAAACCTCGATCGATAATTCCATCACGATCGAACGCGTCAAGCGCGCAAATAAGATCATCGGCGTGGCCCCGGATTTAAAGCTGGAAGCCAACGACATCGTATTGATCGTTGGACGCCGCACCGGCGTTGTCACGATGGGTGGCGAAGTTGGTGCTGAACTGCAATCCTCTGATGGTATGGATGTCATTGTCGCTATCCGCGATGTGACCATCACCGCTCCGGAATTCGTTGGAAAATCGGTCGCAGACATCAAGCAACATATGAGCACCGACCTTCGTCACGGCATTTATGTGATTGGCGTCAAGCGAGCGGATAAGCCGCTTCCGCTCAAGCCTGATACAGTGATAGCCGCTGGTGATGTCGTTTCGCTCTACGGAACGGATCAGGATCTGCAGCGCGTTTCCAGCTCTATTGGTCCGGTTATCGTCGTCAGCGACAAGACGGATTTTGTCTTCCATGGTTTGGGGATTGCCGTCGGTCTGTTGATCGGTCTTGCCGTGATCCGGTTCGGCTCCATCCCGCTGACGCTCGGAAGCGGGGGCGGCGCCCTTCTGTCAGGTTTGCTGTTCGGCTGGTATCGCAGCCGCAACATGGCTATTGGCAACATGCCGACGGCAGCTTCGACGCTGCTGCGCGATCTCGGTCTTGCCGGTTTCGTGGCCGTCGTCGGTCTCCAGTCGGGGTTGCAGGCCGTTCAAACCATCGTCAGCAGCGGTCTGTCGATTTTCCTGATCGGCGTTGTTGTGACCATTCTCCCACTCATCATCACCATGCTGTTTGGGCGCTATGTTCTTAAATATGACAACGTAGCCGTTTTTGCCGGTGCTCTGTCCGGTTCGCGCAGCGCCAATCCTGCCTTTGGTGAAATTCTGGATAAGGCCGGCAATTCCATACCTACCACTCCATTCGCAATCACCTATGCACTTGCCAACGTGTTCCTGACCTTGCTCGGGCCACTGGTAGTCGCGTTTTCCTGAGGAATAGATCATGGCGAAGAATGAATATAGCAAATATGCCAAGCTGAGCCCGTTTGAGCTGAAGGATGCGCTGATCGAGCTCGCCTCCAGCAAAGCAAACCATGCCATGCTGAATGCGGGACGCGGCAATCCGAACTTTTTAGCCACCTTGCCTCGCCGGGCTTTCCTGCGTCTTGGCCTGTTCGCCGTCGCCGAAGCAGAACTGTCTTATTCCTATCTTTCAACAGGTGTCGGCGGACTTCCCAAGATTGAGGGCATCGAAGGGCGGTTCCAGCGCTTTATTTCCGACCACAGCGATCAGCCGGGCGTCCAGTTTCTTGGGCGGTCACTTTCCTATGTGCGCGATCAGCTGGGGCTTTCGCCATCCGAATATCTTCACGAAATGGTGGAAGGCATTCTTGGCTGTAACTATCCTGTTCCGCCGCGCATGCTGAAAGTCAGCGAAGAGATTGTAAAGCACTATCTCGTCCGCGAAATGATCGGCGGCTATATGAGCTCCGATAAGATCGATCTGTTTGCGGTTGAGGGCGGAACGGCCGCCATGACCTATATCTTCGACACCTTGAAACAGAACAAAATTCTTGCCGAAGGCGACACGGTTGCAATCGGTATGCCCGCCTTCACGCCTTATATCGAAATTCCGGAACTGAATAATTACCGGCTGAAAGAGGTGCACATCAATGCAGATCCGAAGCAGGGCTGGCAGTATCCCGAGGCCGAGCTGAACAAGCTGCTCGACAAATCGGTCAAGGTCTTCTTCCTGATCAACCCCAGCAATCCGCCTTCGGTTAAAGTGGATCAGCGCGGGCTGGAGCAGATCGCCAAGATCGTCAAGGAAAAGCGGCCTGACCTCATCATCCTGACTGATGATGTTTACGGCACATTTGCTGACGATTTCAAATCGATCTTTGCCATTTGCCCCTATAACACGATGCTCGTTTATTCGTTCTCGAAGTATTTCGGTGCGACAGGCTGGCGTCTCGGTGCTATCGCCATGCAGAAGGACAATGTTCTTGAGGCGAAGCTGAAGGATTTGCCGGGATCAGCCAAGAAGGAACTGGATGAACGCTATTCGTCGCTGGTGCCTAATGTTTCAAAGCTGAAGTTCATCGACCGACTTGTCGCCGATAGCCGCACGGTTGCCCTCAACCACACTGCTGGGCTTTCCACACCGCAACAGGTGCAGATGGTTCTGTTCTCCCTGTTTGGTCTGATGGATGAAAAGGACGTCTATAAGGCGGAGCTGAAGAAATTGATCCGCAATCGCGAGGCTGCACTCTATCGCGAACTGGGCCTGCCGCCGCAAACTGATAGCAATGAGGTCGATTACTACACCTTGCTCGATCTGGAAGACATTGCGCGTCGTCTCTATGGAGACGAGTTTGCAGCCTGGGTGAAGAAGAACATATCGCCGACTGAGTTGTTGTTCCGGATTGCTGATGAAACCGGCATCGTTCTCTTGCCGGGAACAGGCTTTGGCACGCAGCAACCGGCTGGCCGCGCATCGCTCGCCAATCTCAACGAGTATGAATATGCAGCCATCGGGCGCGCATTGCGGACGATGGCTGACGAAGTCTATCAAAAAGAATTCAAATCCAAGAAATGACCAGGAGCGGCTTGGCCTTGAGTCAACGCTGCCTTTTGAAACCAAAACGCCGATCTGTTTCACGCAGATCGGCGTTCTCATGAGGCGCCCTTAACTTATCATATGAATTATAATGAAATAGACGATAACACTGATAACTCATATCACCTGACTTGTGAGCGCTCCGCGGGCCTGCTACCACAGGATTACGGAAAACAATGTGCAGGACCGCGATGATGACAACAAGAAGCAATGAAACATCTTCCCGTCCTGCGGGCAATCTCGTTGTCAAAGTCAGTGGCGAGCTGAAAAAACTGATCCAGTCCGGTGAGTTCAAGCCGGGAATGAAACTGCCTAGCGAAGCAAAGCTAACCGAAGCCTATGGGGTTAGCCGCACGGTTATTCGCGAGGCGGTGGCCGCCCTGCGTGCCGACGGGCTCGTCGAGGCCCGACAGGGAGCCGGGGTTTTTGTGCTTGAGGCGCAATCCGCTGAAGCTCTGCCATTTCACAACCTCGATTATGACCGGGTTTCATCGGTTATTGAGCTGCTCGAGCTGCGCACAGGCGTAGAAGTAGAGGCTGCAGGACTTGCGGCGCTGCGTCGCTCTCCCCAGCAGGAAGAGGCTATCATCAACTGCCACCGGCAAGTACTCACTTGCCTGGAAGCTGGGCTCCCGACAGCGGAGGCGGATTTCGCATTGCATCTGGCGATTGCTGATGCGGCCAACAATCCTCGCTTTCGCGAGTTTCTGACGATGATCGGTAGCGGTGTTATTCCGCGTGCGGCTTTACAGTCCCAGTCAGATACGAATTCTGCCGATTATATCGCGCGCATTCATGATGAACATTCCGAGATCATCGAGGCGATTTCCAACGGTGATGACGAGGCTGCGCGTTCGGCAATGCGGCGGCATTTGAAGGCAAGCCAGATGCGATACCGCAGCATTCTCAGGCAAGTTCGCTCTAACATATAATATAAATTGTTGACATATAATATCTGGCTGCGCTAGGTCATATGCAGACATCAAAAAAGGGGTCAACATATGGAACCGCAGCAGATCAAGGAAAAGCTTGGAGCAGGATTGCTCTCCTTCCCGGTAACGCATTTCGATGCCGAGGGGCAGTTTGCGCCGGAAAGCTATAAAGCCCATGTAGAATGGCTTTCAGGCTTCGATGCACCGGTATTGTTCGCCGCCGGCGGCACCGGCGAGTTCTTTTCTCTGCGCCCGAGTGAAATTCCGGCCATCGTGTCTGCGGCAAAGGAGGCCGTTGGCAACAGCGGCACAGCGATTGTTTCGGGCTGCGGCTATGGGACGGAAATGGCGATTGAAATTGCCAAGTCAGCTGAAAGGGCTGGAGCGGACGGCATATTGCTTCTGCCACATTATCTGATCGATGCGCCTCAGCAGGGTCTCTATGAACATGTCAAGCGCATCTGCCAGTCGATTGGCATCGGCGTCATGGTCTATAATCGTGATAATGCTGTTCTTCAGGCTGACACGCTGGCTCGCTTGTGTGATGAGTGCCCCAATCTTGTCGGTTTCAAGGATGGTGTGGGCGATATTGGGCTCGTTCGCCAGATTACGGCCAAGATGGGCGATCGCCTGACCTATCTGGGCGGGATGCCGACGGCGGAACTCTTCGCCGAAGCCTATCTGGGCGCCGGGTTCACGACCTATTCTTCAGCCGTTTTCAACTTCGTTCCTGGTCTGGCGGTGGAATTCTATCGTGCGCTGAGGGCGGGTGAACGCGCCACGTGCGAGCGGATTCTCAACGAGTTCTTCTATCCGTTCATGGCAATTCGCAACCGCCAAAAGGGCTATGCCGTGGCAGCCATCAAGGCAGGCGTGCGTCTTCAGGGCTTCAATGCCGGGAAGGTTCGTTCTCCGCTTTGCGATCTGACCAGAGAGGAAGAAGGTCTTCTCGAAGCGCTCATCGGTAAGTACAGGCGCAAACAAGCGGCTTGAGAGACGGAATAGGAAAAACCGCGGGTCATCACCCGCGGTTTCTTTTTAAGATGCAATAAAGGCCGCGCTTAAAGTGACGCAGCCATTTCTTTCAGGCGTTCACAGGCTTTGGTCAGTTCCGCTTCCGAAGCTGCAATCGACAGGCGGATGAAGCCGGGTGCGCCAAAGGCGATACCTGGCACGCTGGACACGCCAAAATCATTGAGCAGATATCCCGCGACCTCAGTGTCGCTTTCTAACGTCGCGCCTGTGGGGGTCGTTTTGCCAGTCAGTCTGCTGACACCGATGAATGCATAAAACGCGCCGTCCGGCTGGCGGAAGTCAATATTGGGTATTTCAGACAGATAGGTGGCGACAAGCTCGGCGCGACGACGAAACGTCTTAGCCGCTTCCTGTACAAAACTCTGGTCTCCATCGAGTGCGGCTTTTGCGGCCGCTTGCGCAATGCTGCAAACGGATGTGACGCTTTGCGACTGCATCTTGTTGATCGCTGCAATGAGCGCTTTTGGACCTGCCGCATAGCCAACCCGCCAGCCCGTCATCGCGTAGGCTTTCGAGACGCCGTTGACGATGAGAGTTCGTTCCCGCAATTGCGGGCAGACGCTGCCGAAGGAAACGAAGGGATGGTCGCGCAGCAAGATATGTTCGTAAATCTCATCGGAAAGGATGAGAATACGCGGGTATTTTTCCAACACCGCCCCGAGTGCACGATATTCCGCAGCGCTGTAAATCGCACCTGTCGGATTGGATGGTGAGTTCAGCATGAGCCAGCGGGTACGTGGTGTTATAGCCTCTTCCAATTGTTGGACGGTGAGTTTGAAGTCATCTTGCCGCCCACATTCGACATAGACCGGCGTGCCGCCGTGCAAGGAAACGATATCGCCATAAGAAACCCAGCAAGGTGTGGGGATGGTCACTTCGTCACCCTGTTCGAGCGTCGCGAGGAAAGCATCGAACAAAATCTGTTTTGCGCCATTGGCAACGGTCAGCTCTTCCGGTGAAAAATCCAGATCATTGTCACGCTTGAACTTGGCGATAATCGCGGCGCGAAGCGCTTCGGTGCCGGCTGCTGCTCCGTAACGAACACCGCCGGCATTGGCCGCTACACAGGCTGCATCGAGAACATGGCTTGGCGGTTCAAAATCCGGCTCGCCCAACGACAGATCAATAATGTCTCGCTCCTCGGCACGCAGCTTTTTGGCGACCATCGAAACAGCCATGCTCGGCGATGACTGGATGCCCGCCGATCTTCTATTTTCATATTGCATTAGAATGCTCTTGTTTGTGGATCGGAAAAAGGAGAAGCCGCCCGAAAGGCGGCTTCTGACAGGATCTGGTGCTCAACTATTCACGACATAATCGAACTCTCTGTCCCGCTGCTTGGCATCCGGGCATCGTTCATCCGCGGCGCCATAGCCACCGCCACCCGGCAATTGCAGGATCAGCCTGCGTCCGGCTGGGACATGCTGACGGCCCTTGGCATTGAGCACCGAGCCATCATCAAGCAGCACCGCACCCGGCGCACCATTCTCGCCACCTTCACGCCCGCGCGGCGGGTGTTTGATGCGATCAAACATGGCATTGAAGTAAATCTCGTGCCCGTCTGTCGGCGCAATCTCGACGACCTGACCAAGCCCGCCACGGAATTTTCCGGCGCCCCCGGAACCGTCGCGCAATTCCTTGCGCCAGAAAATAACCGGGCCGACATGTTCCGTCGCCTCAATGGACATCGAATGAACACCGCTTGGAAAAGCGGTGGCGCTCAGCCCGTCGAGATGGGACCGGGCACCGGCTCCACCGCTGTTGAACAGAAGAACCTCGGCGCGCTGGCCGCCATCTTTTGGCGCTTTGTCGCCGGAAAGCGGACGCGCACTGACATGAAGGTTCCACAGTGCGCCTGAGCCTTCTGCCGGTACCCGACCGGGCAGCATCTTATGGACAGCGCCAAGCACTGCATCGGGCACCAGATGGCCGAGCACGTGACGGACCGAAACGGGGGCAGGGTGCTGCGCGTTCAAGATGCAATCCTTCGGCGCAATCACCTTGAACGGAAGAAGCGATGCGTGATTGTTCGGGATTTCCGGCGCAATCGAGCATTTCAGGCCGTAGCAGGCATAGGCAGCTGAATAAATCAGCGGACAATTGATGCCTTTGGGGCTAGGCGCAGATGTGCCGTTGAAGTCCGCAAGTATGTGATTGGCATGGACGTCGATCCGCACCGCGATATCGATAGGGTCGCCGTAACCGTCAACCCGCATCCCGTTGGAATAAGTGCCGTGCGGCAGTGCCGCCAGCTTTTCAAGCGTCGCGTCATAGCTGCGTTTGAAAATGAATTCGGCCAGCCCTTCCAGATCGTCGAGCCGGAACTCATCCATCATGTCCATCAGGCGGCGATGACCGATTTCGTTGCAGGCGGCGAGGGAATAGACGTCGCCGACGACCTGATGGCTTTCGCGAACATTGTTGCGCAAAATGTTCACGAGATCTTTGTTGACCACCCCGCGTTCCGCGAATTTCATGATCGGCACAAAGATGCCTTCCTCATAAACTTCGTTGGCATCGGGACCAAAGCCACGTCCGCCCACATCCACCACATGGGCGGTGCAAGCGAAGAAGCCTGTCAACGCGCCATTGCGAAAGCTTGGCGAGACGACCGTGAAATCGTGCAGGTGGCCGGTGCCTTTCCACGGGTCGTTGGTGATGTAGACATCACCTTCGAAGATGTTCTCGCGTCCGATATCGTTGATGAAATGGCCAACGGCTTCCGCCATCGCATTGACATGGCCGGGCGTGCCGGTCACGGCCTGCGCGATCATCTGTCCGGCGCGATTGAACACGCCAGCCGAGAGATCGCCGGATTCACGCACACTGGTGCTGAAAGCTGTACGAATGAGCGTTACGGCCTGTTCTTCGACGACCGAGATCAGGCGGTTCCACATGATCTGCATGTGGACATCGGAAATAGGTTTCACTGACATGGTAAACTCCTTCAGGCAGCCTTGGCGCGCAGCAACAGGCAACCATCGGTCTGCATGATCGCTTCGCGGCTTGAGGTCACGATGGTCGATGTCTCGCGTTCCGTGATGACGGCTGGTCCCGCGATCCAGTCGCCGGGCTTCATGTCGCTGCGATCAACCACGCTGGCATCAAGGAAACGCTCTTCGAGAACGTCGAACACCTTGCGCTGGCCGGATACTGTCGCAGTTGACTGTTTCGTCACGGGTTTGGCGGGGGTTGGTGCGGCTGCATCCGCGCTGGCGCGTAGCGACCAACTGACGATTTCAACATCCAGCCCATCGATCACGCGGCCGAAGAAACGCTCGTAGCATTCATCGAAAAGCGAGCTGAAAAGTGAGGCATCCGCTTGCGTATAATCACGAACTTCAATGGTGACCGGCACTTCCCATCCCTGACCGACATAGCGCATATAAGCGGTGCATTCGAGCGAAGGATTGGCGTTGGGGGCGCCCGAGCGCACGAAGGAGGTTGCTTCCTGCATCAGCTCGGCAATCACAGTATTGATCGCATTGGCGTCGAAGCGGCTGATGCGGCTATAAGCGCTGCGGACCGATTCAAAACCAAAAGGCGCACGCAGGAAGCCGATTGCAGAGCCGACACCGGCACCAGGCGGGATCAGCAGATCGTTGACACCAAGCTTTTCGCAAAGCCGTGCGGCATGAACCGGGGCCGCGCCGCCAAAGGCGATCATGGTGAACTCGGAAAGCTCCTTGCCATTTTCCACCGCATGCATACGCGCAGCGTTGCTCATGTTCTCATCGACAACTTCGCTAAGACCAAAAGCCGAGGTTGCGATATCTGAACCCAGCTTGCTGCCAATATCTGCATCCATGGCGCTTTCGGATGCCGAGCGCGACAGTTTCATCGACCCGCCGGCAAAGCTGTCGGGATCAAGACGACCAAGGATGACATCGGCGTCGGTCACGGTTGGGTTGACACCGCCCCGATCATAGCAAGCCGGTCCCGGTTCCGAACCTGCGCTATGAGGACCAACGCGGATCTGGCGCATGGAATCGACGGTTGCAATCGAGCCGCCGCCCGCGCCAATCTCGACCATCTCGATGACCGGGATGGAGATCGGCATGCCGCTGCCCTTCTTGAATCGATAGGTACGCGCCACTTCGAAGGTCTTCGACGTTTTCGGTGTCTGCTGTTCAATCAGGCAGATTTTCGCGGTAGTGCCGCCCATATCGTAGGACACGACCTGATCAAGCTTGTGATTGGCTGCGATATGGGCTGCGAAAATCGCGCCGCCCGCCGGTCCGGATTCAAGCAGGCGAACGGGAAACTCAATCGCACTGTCGACGCTGATAATGCCGCCGCCAGAGTGGATCATAAAGACCGGTGCAACAAGCCCTTCGTCGTGAAGACGGCCTACCAGACGATTAAGGTAAGACGCCATCAAAGGTTTGACATAGGCATTGGCGCAAACTGTATTGAAGCGTTGAAATTCGCGCATCTGCGGCGAGACTTCCGACGAAATCGAGACGGAAAGATCAGGCTTCCTGGCCAGCAGCCGGTCACGGAAACGGCGCTCATGTTCGCCATTGAGGTAGGAGTGGATGAAGCCGACAGCGATACTCTCATAGCCTTGCGCAATGATGCGATCGCAAAGCGCTTCCATCTCGCTCTCATCCAGAGGCTTGAGCACTTCGCCGCTTGCTCCCGTGCGCTCATCGAGGACGAAACGGTCGCTACGGTCGACCAACGGGACCGGGAGGACAATATCGAGATCATATTGCTCGAAGCGGCTTTCGGTGCGCATTTCGATCACGTCGCGAAAGCCTTTGGTCGTAACGAGCGCCGTTTTTGCACCGCGACGCTCGATCAGGGCGTTTGTCGCAAGAGTGGTGCCATGGATCACCGTATCGATCTGGTTCAGCGCTATCCCGGCCTTTTCCGCAACCTCGCGAATGGCTTTGACAATCGCATTTTCAGGGAACGCGTAATCGGTCAGAACCTTGGTTGAGTGCAGTGTCGAACCAACCTCCATCGCCACATCGGTGAAGGTTCCGCCAATGTCGACGCCAACCCTGATCAGTTTGCCATCTATCGTCATGTCTTGCCTAACTCCCAAGATCAGATTCTATGCGTTAAGTGCGGGGCCGGGCTGGAAGGCCACGGTTCAGGCACGTGTTTCCTCGTTCCGGCAGGCGGTGCCTGCCGGTTCATTAATGTTGTTTTGTGGTGTCTCGGCTAACTCGGAACGTTCAGACGCTCGCCAGTCAGTCTGTGGTTAGTTCTTGCCGGTGAAGTCCACTCCATCAAGGGTGGTTGGAAGCTTTGCGCGATCCACACCAATCCACTTTTTGTAGAGACCGTCGAGTGAACCGTCCGCCGTATGGCGCGTGACAAAATCATTCAGATAGTCGAGTATTTCCTGATCGCCCTTGCGTACCGCCATTGCCTGGAAATTGTCTGCGACCTTGTATTTGCGACCGTAGTTGCCGCTGTTGCCGGTCTTGTCGATCACCAACCCATAGGTCACGCTGCCCAGAATTGCGTCAACCTGACCCGACAGGAGCGCCTGAACGGTGGTCGCATCGTCATCGAAGCGCTTGATCTGCGTGTTGGCGGGCGCGACCTTTTTCAGGACCGGCTCGAAAACGCTGCCGCGATTGACGCCGATGATGTATTTGCCGAGGTCGTCATTGCCCTTGATATCAACGTCGTTCTTGCCCCAGACAGTGATGTCATTTGAGGAATAGGGAATGGCGAATTGAATGACCTTGGCGCGCTCTGGCGTGATGGTCATGGATGGAACGAGAAAATCGACCATGCCATTGGTGAGAAGCGGAATACGGTTCTGACCGGTAATGCGCTCGAACTTGATCTGAACGCCCAGTTCCTTGGCGATTAGGTCAGCAACATCGACGTCATAGCCTCCATTTTTGCCGTTCTCGTCGATAAAGCCCCATGGAAACTGGTCCATCTGCACACCGATGGTAACGGTGCCCTTGGCCTTGATTTCCTCGGGCGTAGCGGCGCCAGCCGCCGTGGCGATGCACACGGATGCGAGCAGACCGAACGCGAAGCCGAGTGAAGCCTTGGAACGAGCGAAACTTGAATTGAACATGTTCTTACCTCTGGTTGTTTTATTGTTATTCAACGGGATGCGTTCATCCGCTTTTCAATCCGGGCGCTGTAATAGGTGAGCGGAATGCAGATCACGAAGTACACAAGGCCGACAGCGCCGTAGACTTTGAGTGGCTCGAAGGTGATGTTCGCCATCAACTGACCCGAGCGTGTGAGTTCGGTCAGGCCGAGCAGAGCCGCAAGGGCGGTGCCTTTGATCAGATTGACCAGAAAGCCAATCGTTGCGGGCAGGCCGATGCGAAAGGCTTGGGGAAGCACGACATCCGACATGCGGCGGACATAGCCGATACCAAGCGCGCGGGCCGCTTCATCCTGTCCTGCCGATACAGCCTCGATGCTGCCCCGCCAGATTTCACCAAGAAACGCACTGGTATGGAGCGAAAGACCGATAATGAGCGCGACCCAGACATCGACACGAATGCCGAGCAACGGCAGGCCGAAATAGACGAAGAAAAGCTGAATTAGCAGCGGTGTGCCCTGAAAGATCTGGATATATGTCGCCATGAAATAGCGGAGCCATTTCTTGTTGCTGGTGCGTCCGAGGGCCACGATGAGACCACAGGCACCACCGAAGACGAAGGCGAGGAGTGACAGGATGACTGTCCAGCGAGCCCCTTCAAGAATGAACAGGAATTCTGCAAAGCCGAAACTGCGTATCATCGGTCTGCCTCACTTCGTCGGGTATGAAAAGTAAGGTCTGCCAATGAGTTGGAGAACAATGGAAAAGAACTGCGAAAGCGCGAGATAGATAACGCCGAGTGCGAAATAGACTTCGAAGCTGCGGAACGTCTCTGAATCGATCATTTGACCTACATAGGTGAGTTCTTCCGCAGAAACTGAAGCCACCAGGCTGGAATTGAGCATCATCAAAATGAACTGGCTGCAAAGCGCAGGGTAAACCGCGCGAATGGCGGGTCGGAAGATGATGAAGCGATAGACGTCAAATGTGTGAAGACCAAGCGCTCGTCCTGCTTCTACCTGCCCCTTCTTGATGGACTCTACCCCGCCGCGCACGATTTCTGCTGCATAAGCTGCGCAATTGAGCGTCATGGCGAGAATTGCCGCCTGTGTGGCTGTCAAGGTGACGCCAAGAGATGGCATTCCGAAGAAGATGAAAAATACCTGCACCAGAAACGGCGTGTTGCGGATCAATTCGATATAGGCAAATGCCACCCGGGATACGGTTCGTATCAAGCTCATGCGCATCAACATGAAGACAATGCCGAGCATCAGCCCAAGCGCCATCGAGATGGAGGATATCTTTAGGGTTTGTAATGCGCCGCTGAGCAGCAGTGGCCAGGCCGCCAGAACCGGCCCCATATCGAAACTATATTGCATTGGCAAGCTCCCGTTATTTCGTCTGGTTCCCCTTTGTGGTTAGTGATTGAGAATCTGGCCCAGAAATGCCTTGGCGCGTTCGTGCTTCGGATTGCCGAAAAACTCTGTGGGAGGGGCGCTTTCGATAATCTCGCCGCGATCCATGAAGATGACACGGTGCGCAACGGCGCGCGCAAAACCCATTTCATGTGTTACGCAGATCATCGTGATGCCGTCGTCCGCAAGCGAGATCATGGTATCGAGGACTTCTTTCACCATTTCAGGATCAAGCGCTGATGTGGGTTCATCAAACAACATGATCTTTGGCCCCATGCAAAGCGCGCGAGCAATGGCCACACGTTGCTGCTGACCTCCGGAAAGCTGGGCTGGGTATTTGTTGGCCTGTTCGGCGATATGCACCCGCTTGAGAAAATGCACGGCTTTTTCTTTGGCCTCGGCTGTTGAAGCCTTATGCACGCGGCGCGGCGCCAGCATGCAGTTTTCAAGTACGGTCATATGGGGGAAAAGGTTGAACTGTTGAAACACCATGCCGACGTCGCGCCGGATATGATCGACGTTGGCCCCTTTGTTGCCTAGTCGTGTTCCATTCACATCGATGGTGCCGTCCTGAATCTCTTCAAGATGATTGATACAGCGAATAAGCGTTGATTTACCCGAACCGGAGGGGCCGCACAGAACGATATGCTCGCCCTGCTTCACGTGTAGATCCACATTCTTGAGTACGTGAAGCTGGCCATACCATTTATTGACCGCGCTCATCGTGATGGCTTGTTCAGACATCTATCTCTCGCTTCATATGTGTAGGCAGAACGGAAATCGCCCGCTCAGGGCTGAACTTCAAAAATGGCGTCGACTTCGACAGCAAATCCGCGCGGCAGAGAGCCTGCCCCCAATGCGGTGCGGGCATGTCGGCCTTTCTCGCCGAGAACTTCGACCAGAAGATCGGAGGCGCCATCAATAACGGCGGGATGGTCTTTGAAGCTGGACACGGCATTTACAAAGCCGCGCACCTGCAAACAGGCTGAAATGCGGTCGAGATCGCCATCAACGGCCATTGAGGCACGTGCCAGAAGATTGAGCGCGCAGACACGCGCTGCCTGATAGGCCTCCGCTATATCCATAGTGTCGCCGACGAGGCCCAGATAACAGTTAACACCGTCGACGCGTGGCACCTGTCCGGAAATGTAGAGTATGCTGCCACTCAACCGAAACGGAACATAGGTTCCGCTCGGGGCCGTCACACTGGGCAGGGCAAGGCCTAACTTCGCCAGTCTGGAAGAAACGATTCCCATCTCGAATTCCCCTGTTTTTGTTCGCCTGTTCTGCAATTGCTGTAGCACGGAACTGCCCGCAACTGCGTAGTGATAATATCACATGGCGTCTTGTTGTGATGTTAGGTTTGCTGAAATAATATCACTTGTCAAGAATGAATCTCAGGCGTCTATTTTGGTGAGAAAGCGATTGAGATTAGGCATTATGCTATAGAAAACAGCATGTTGATCAATCTTAGAGCGAATTCAGAGGGTTGCGTCGCCTAAACTGAATATCTACTTTTGTCGGTGCATTTTGTTCCGATAGTACCCGTTCGGTGCTCTAATGGGCGTCAGATTGGTTGGTAAAGCGAAGTGTGATTGTTAGAGATAATATCACTAATTTAATGATAGTATCTTGTCTTGGGCGTGCTAACCGCGTATCACCATGGAAAGACAATATTTTCTACCAGGATAGGCTCATATTGAAATCACTGACTGCGCGAACGATTGAGAGCCTCAAGACACTGATCGGCGAGGGTACGCTTCAGGTCGGCGACAAGTTGCCGACCCTTGCCGAACTTGGGGACAAGCTTGGTGTCAGCCGCACGGTTATCCGGGAAGCTGTGGCGGCTCTGCGCTCTGACGGATTGTTGGAAGCAAAGCATGGGGTCGGAATATTCATTCGCGATCCCGGAAAGGCAGTGCCTTCCGTCTCAGACGATTCCATGCTGGAGCCGTTGGCGCGGCTTTCGCTTCCATTCATGGATTTGCTTGAGTTGCGTATGGCTTTTGAAGTCCATGCCGCCGGATTGGCCGCGCAACGCCGGTCATGGGCGCAGGAAGCAAACATGTGGGATGCGCTGAAGCAGTTCGAGGCTTCTATTGAAAATGAAGAAGCGCTGGATGAACTGGACTTCATTTTCCACCGGTCCATATCGGAGGCAACCAATAATCTGGCGTTTATCGAGTTTTTCAGCGTCATGAGCCTGAAAATACTGCCGCAACCGGCCTTTTCGCGGGATCTGAACCCTTCGCTTATCACGCCCGATTATATCCAGAACACGGTCATCGAGCATCGCGCCATTTGTGAAGCGATCAGTGCCGGGAATGCAGAGCAGGCACGTGAAGCGATGCAAGCGCACCTCAATCGCAGCCATCAACGCTATCGCGGGTTCAACGGCGCTTTCGGATCGCCGTTGAGTAATATTGTGGATAGCTGAAACCTAATCAGTAAGCGCTATCGACTGACGGACTATGGCCGCTAACGTCAACATTCGGGCGGTGAGGGCGGTACGACCGGCTGTAAGAACGTGCGCTGCAACTGACCCCAGCCTGGATCGTGCATATGGGCTTCCAGTCCGGCTCGGGCGACCAGCGCACGCGCCTGTGCTTCACCGAAGGCAAGGGCCTCGTGCATATCGGCAGTTAGGACCACGCCGTCCTGCATAATAATCTTGCCGTCGACGATGACAGTATCAACATCGCTGCCAAGAACCTGATGAACCAGCCGATGGAGCGGCATCCAATTGGGTGTCAGATGCGGTTTGCGCATATCGATGATCGCGATATCCGCTTTCTTGCCAGTTTCAAGAGAACCGATCTCATGATCCATACCAATGGCACGCGCCGCGTCGATGGTTATCATCTCGAACACCTTGCCGGGTGGCAGAAGGTATCGGTCGTGATTGTGCAATATATGTTGGGTTGATTGCGCGATGCGCGCGACTTGCAACATATCGAAATGGCGGCTCGGCGCTGCACCGTCGGATGTAATAGCGACAGGCACGCCCCGCGCAAGCATCTGCATAATCGGCGTTGAGCGTCCGGGCGGCGCATGGGTGACGTGGGTGCCGGTTTCGGCGAGGATATCTATTTCCTCATGAGAGATGCCCCAGCAATGCTGCAAATGCACATCGGGACCCAGCAGTGCATGTTCCCTGTCTTGATACGCCATCCGAATTTGTCCGGCAAAGGCATCAGAATGGATGCGCACACCCCATTTGCGCGCCGTTTCGCGAATACGACGCGCTTGCATCCGGTCGTTCTCCGTCAGATTGACCGCGAAATCCGGTGTGGAAGCGTTTGACGGCTCGACCGAAGGGACGATTGTGAAAGGCGTCAGAAAAACCTTGATGCGGCCGTCGGCTGTTCCGTTAAGGCTTTCGATGGTGGCTTCCGCACCCTCAATCATTTCTTCGAATGAAACAGCATGACGCACAGGCTTGCCGCTTTCCCATCGCGTTACCGATTGCGGCCAGGGCAGTCCAGCTGGGCCGACACAGATGATCTCGCGCAGACCGAGTTCCGCATAAGCGCGTGCGTGATTGGCTGCAAAGACCGGATCGTCGCTGCGCGGCATGGAGGTGATGATGCTGGCCGAGGTTGTAACACCAGCGCATAGTCGCTCCAGACCGGAAACGAGGCCATCGGCGTACCAGTAGTCGCGGGTTACATAATGATAATAGGTTGGCGTGACGATCCGCATCCAAAGTGAATTGGTGTCGGCGGCAATGCTGCGGATTAGCGCGTGACCAGCGTGGCCGTGGGCGTCGATGAGACCCGGAATGAGCATCTTGCCCCAACAGTCGATTGTCTTCTTGTCAACATGGCGGGGAGCGAGGTCCTGCGATGTGCCAATATCGACGATTCTGTCGTTCTTGATTGCCACAGCTCCATCTTCTATAATCCGCCGTGTTTTATCGACTGTCACGACAGTCCCGTGAAGCAGTAGCAATCCAGTCATATCTTCCCCTTTTTTATGTCCATGACGACAGCGTTTTACGCTGTGCGGTCTCATATCGATATGTCGATGTTTTTGAACTTAATTGGCGACAATATCGTTGACAATAAAAGAATGGATTAAGATACTGCAACGAAATTCAGTCCAACAATCTTATCGTTATGGATGAGGGGAAAAAGCATGTCGCGTTTAAATAGGTTTTTTATATCGGCCCTGACGGCAGCTGCCATTGCGGCGCCGGCACTGGCCAGTTCTGCCGACGCGACTACGTTACGTTGGGGCAGTCGTGCGGATATCTACTCGCTCGATCCTGATTCCGTCCCATCCACATCCAATCTGGCTTTCCTGAACCACATTTACGAAGGTCTGATCCGTTACGGCCCGAACTTCGAGATCGAGCCTGCGCTGGCTACCGAATGGAAGCTGGTCGATAACAAGTTCTGGCGTTTTACCCTTCGCAAGGGCGTGAAGTTTCACAATGGCGCAGATTTTACGGCTGATGACGTTGTGGCCTCGATGAACCGCGTTTCCGACCCGACATCACCTCTGCGCGGCAATATTCCGCTCTATGTCGGTGTCAAGAAAGTGGACGATTCCACGGTCGATATCGAGGTTTCGGCACCGTCGGCGCTGTTCCTCAACGACTTGACCAATATTTTCATGTTCAACGCCAAGTGGCTGAAGGATAATAACGCCGAAAAGCCGACCGATATCGCGTCCAAGACCGAGAATTATGCAACGCATAACACCAATGGCACGGGCCCGTTCAAGCTCGACAGCCGTGTACCCGATTCAAAGACGGTTCTGATCGTTAATGATCAATGGTGGGACCAGAAAAAGCACAATCTGGATCGCATCGAATACATTCCGATTTCTTCGGCTGCGACGCGCGTTGCGGCACTTCTTTCCAATGAAATCGATCTGGTCGATTCAGCACCCATTCAGGATATTCCGCGTCTGGAATCGACGCCGGGTATCAAGGTCGACAAACGCACCGAGCTGCGCACGGTGTTTATCGGCTTTAACGGCAAGGAAAAGCTTGAGGATGGGCGTCCGAACCCATTCCTGGATGTCCGCGTGCGTCAGGCCGTCGAGGCGGCTATCGATCGTGATCTCATCAACAAGAAAATCATGCGCGGTCTGGCGCGGCCTTCCGGTTCGCTGATTGCGCCGGAAATCGCAGGCTATTCGAAAGCGCTCGACACTTATCAGCCAGCCGATCCCAAGCTTGCCCAAAAGCTGCTTGAAGAAGCTGGCCAGAAGGGACTGACTTTCAACTATCTTTGCATGAATGATGAGAGCATCAACGAGGAAGATATCTGTTCGGGTATCGCCAATATGATGAAACGCGGCGGTTTCGAACCGAGCATCGATATGGGGCCACGTGCCGTTCAGCAGCCTAAGCGCACCAATGGCAAGGCTGATATGTTCAATCTGAGCTGGGCCAATGAGCCGACGCTCGATGCCTATTCGTTGCTTTCGCAGGTGCTTTCTACGCGCAGTGGTTCCACCGGTGTATCCAACTATGGTGGCTGGTCTTATCCTGAACTCGACGAACTGATGAAAAAGGCGGCACAGGAACCTGATACGGCGAAGCGTTTGGCGCTGGAAGAACAGGCGCTGAAAGTTGCCAAGGACAAGGCAATTCTGATCCCGATTCATCAGCAGCCCATCGCTTGGGGCATGCTGGACAAGGTCAAGAGCGTGGATTTCCGGGCCGATAACAAGCCGCGTCATTGGCATACGCAAATGGCCGAGTAAGGCCAGCAAAGCGAAAATAGAAAAGCGCTTCACCTTGGTGAGGCGCTTTTTTTATGTGGTGCACACTCTGGAGATGCGACAATGCTCATTCAAAAGCCGCACTTTGATTGTTGCCCAGAAATGTGGCAGCACCTGACCAATTGTAGAGCATAGTTGTCGACAAATAGGTTATTGAAACTCAAAAAATTGTCTACAATTACGTTGACAACTTTATGTCGACTGGCAATACTCCCTTTCGTGATCTGGGAGGCAGGTCACCTCAAAAGGGAGAAATCAGTATTACCCGCCTTCATGGCGTGAGCAGACACTGAAACGCAGCACCGAAACGGATGCGGCGATGCATGAAAACAGACCTCCGAAAAAGGAGGCGCAAATTTCCAGAAGCGGAGCAAAATCTATGTTAAGAAAACTTGGCCTTGCGGCCACAATGCTGGCTGGGCTGACTTTGGCTGGCCACGCCGAAACGCTCAAATGGGGCGCTGCGCGCGATATTTATTCGCTTGATCCCTATTCTTATGGCGACAGCTATACACTGTCCTTCCTCAATCACATCTATGATGGCCTCGTGCGCTACGACGCCGAGCTGAAGATCGAGCCTGCCCTTGCTGAATCCTGGGAAAATGTTTCCGAGACAGTTTGGCGTTTTCATCTGCGCAAGGGCGTGAAGTTTCATGATGGTGCTGATTTCAATGCCGACGATGTGCTCGCTTCACTGAAGCGCGTGAGCGATCCGGTTTCGCCGCTGCGTGGTAATTTGCCTGCCTACAAGTCCTCCAAGAAAGTGGACGGCTACACAATTGATATCGAGTTGAGCGGCCCCTATCCGCTGCTCCTTAACGACCTCACCAATATTCACATCTTCGATGCGGCCTGGCTGAAGACCAATAATTCGGAAAAGCCGACCGACGTTGGCGCCAAGATTGAAGGTTATGCCACCTATCACACCAATGGTACGGGTCCGTTCAAGCTGGAAAGCCGTGTGCCGGATTCCAAGACCATTCTGGTCAAGAACCCGGATTGGTGGGACAAGACGTCCAAATCAAACATCGACCGCATCGAGTTCAATCCGATCACGTCAGCTGCGACACGTGTTGCGGCACTTCTCTCCGGAGAAGTCAATTTTACGGAAAGTGCGCCATCGCAGGATTTGCCGCGCCTTCAGGCGCAACCTGACCTGAAGGTCATGGAACGTACCGATTTGCGCACTGTCATGATGGGTTTCAATCGCAAGCCGAAACTCGACAACGGATCGGAAAACAAATTCAACGATTTGCGTGTGCGTCAGGCTTTTGCACATTCGCTTGACCGCGACCTGATACAGAAGCGCATCATGCGCGGCAAGTCGCGCACGGCAGGCGCGGTGGTTGCGCCGGAAATTCCGGGCTACACGCCGGAACTGGATACCACACTCGCCTATGATCCGGCCCTGTCGAAGAAGCTTCTGGCCGAGGCTGGCGCTACGGATTTTCCGTTCACACTGGTTTGCACAACTGATGCCTATGTGAACGAGGAAGAACTGTGCCAGGGGCTCGTGAATATGCTGAGCCGGGGCGGCTTCAAGCCGCAGCTTGATATTGCACCAACGGCTGCACAGGCGCCGAAACGCACGGGCGGCAAGGCAGACGTCTATATCATTGGCTGGGCAACTGAGCCGATGCTCGACAGCTATTCGATCCTGTTACAGATGATTGAAACCAAGACCGACAATGCCGGTGTTTTCAACTGGGGTGGCTGGAGCTATCCGGAAATCGACAAGCTGATCATTGAGGCATCCACGGAGATGGATCGCAGCAAGCGGCTGGCGTTGCAGACAAAGGCTCTGCAGATGGTCAAGGACGAGATCGTCATGTTGCCGCTGCATCAACAGCCGATGGCATGGGTCATGTCGAATAAGATTGATCATATCGTCCAGTTGCCAGACAACAAGCCGCGTCACTGGCTGACGCATTTTGCCGAGTAGTCTCATCAAGATGCTCCGGGGCACGCTGTTCCGGGGCATCCTGTTCCCAAGGAATTCACATGCTGGTTTTTATCATCAAGCGTCTGGCCAATGCCATCATGGTTATGCTGGCTGTTGCCTTGCTGGCCTTTTTGATCTTTCGTCTGGCGGGCGACCCCGTCGAGATGATGGCCAACGAACAGATGACGCAGGCCGACCGCGATAATCTGCGTGAGCGTCTGGGGCTTAACGATGGCCTGATGACACAATATACCCGGTTCGTGGTGAACGCCGCTCAAGGCAATTTCGGCATCTCCTATCGTAATGGTCAGGATGTTCTGGGCCTTATCGCCGAGCGCTTTCCGGCGACACTGGAACTGGTTCTGGTGGCGACCTTGATCTCGCTGTTGCTCGGCCTTCCCCTTGGTGTGCTGACCGCGATCAAACGTGGCAAATGGTATACGGAGGGATTGCAGTTTCTCTCCATTGTCGGTGTTTCTCTGCCAAGTTTTGTCGTCGGTATCCTGCTCATTCTGGTTTTTTCGGTCACGCTTGGCTGGTTTCCGGCGTTCGGGCGGGGTGATGTCGTACAGCTTGGCTGGTGGTCTACGGGATTGTTGACGCATTCCGGTCGTATCGCGATTTTGCTGCCGGCCATTGCGCTCTCGCTTTATCAAGTCACACTTGTCATGCGTCTGGTTCGCGCAGAAATGTTGGAAGTGCTGCGTTCGGACTATGTGAAATTCGCCCGTGCCCGCGGTATTCCGCGCTGGCGCATCTATTTCCGTCATGCGCTTCGCAACTGCCTTATGCCGGTTGTGACGATGACAGCGATGAATGTCGGTTCGCTGATCGCCTTCGCGCTGATTACCGAAACCGTGTTTCAATGGCCAGGCATGGGCATGTTGTTCATTCAGGCCGTTACCTTCCTCGATATCCCGGTCATGGCAGCCTATCTCTGCATCATTTCCTTCATCTTCGTTGTGCTCAACACTTTCGTGGACATTGCCTATGCGGTGATTGATCCACGCCTGCGCACGGCGCGTTGAGTTGCCCATGGAACCGATTGTGGAGTCAAAGCCGATGAGCACCCCGACCACGCAAACCACCACCATCTCCCGGCCGTCGTTGGCACAGCGGGTTCGTAAAAGCGACTTGTGGTGGTCGTTCAAACACAGCAAGACCGCGATGATCAGCGCAGCGCTGCTCGCAATCCTGATCCTGACCGCATTGTTTGCACCCCTCATTGCACCGCAAAACCCCTATGATGGCGCTGCACTCGATATGTGGAAAGCAGAGCTGCCGCCTATCTGGGAAGAGGGCGGCGAATGGCCCTTCCTGCTGGGCACCGATACGCAAGGGCGCGATATGCTGTCGGCCATTCTTTATGGTACGCGCATTTCCATCGTTATCGGCATCGCTTCCGTTGTGCTTTCCTTGGTCATCGGCATGAGTGCCGGTTTGGTCTCAGGCTATTTCGGCGGTTTTATCGACAATCTCCTGATGCGCATCGGCGATATCACGCTGTCGATCCCGACCATTCTGGTCGCCATTCTGGTTTCAACCGTCGTGCGACAGATGTTGCCTGTCAGCCTGCGCGAGGTCGGAGCATCCGCGGTTCTCATTCTGGCCATCGCGCTCTCCGCATGGGTGCAATATGCCCGTACTGTCCGCGCTCAGGCCATCGTTGAAACGGGTAAGGATTATGTGTCCGCCGCCCGTCTGATCGGCGTTCCGGCGCGCCGCATCATGGCGAGACATATTCTGCCCAATACGCTGACGCCCATCATGGTGGCGGCAACGCTTAACTTCGGCATGGCCATTCTTACCGAAGCCACGCTCTCCTTCCTTGGTATCGGCATGCCGCCGAGCCAGCCCTCTCTCGGGACTCTGATCCGCATCGGCAACCAGTTTCTGTTTTCCGGTTCCTGGTGGATCGTGCTCTTCCCCGTCATTCAGCTCTGCCTGCTGGTCGTGGCCGTCAATATGCTTGGCGACTGGCTGCGCGATGCTCTCAATCCGAAACTGAGGTAATATCGATGAACAATCTTTTGCTCCGCAATGTGCGCCCTATGGCTGGCGATACATGCGATGTTTTGATCAAGGATGGGAAGATTGCCGGTTTCGGACAGTTCGAGGCAGAGCCGGGTATGGCCATCGAAGATGGTGGTAATGCAATCATGGCACCCGGCCTGATTGATGCGCATACGCATCTCGACAAGACGACCTGGGGCATGCCCTGGCATGTCAATAATCGTGCCGCGATCCTGCGTGAACGTATTGATTTCGAGCGCGAGCACCGGCTGGAAATCGGCCTTGATCCGCATCGCCAGTCAATGCGTCATGCAATCGGTCTTGCCGCCCATGGCGCAACGCATATCCGTAGCCATGTCGATATAGATCCTACTCATGGATTGTCATTGGTCGAAGGCGTCTGGGCAACACGCGAGAAGCTGAAAGGCATCATTGATATCGAGATCGTTGCATTCCCGCAGTCGGGTCTGATGGTCATGCCTGGTACGGAAGAGTTGCTCGATGAGGCCTTGCGTCAGGGTTGTGAAGTTCTGGGTGGTATTGATCCATGCGGTATTGATCGCGACCCAAAGGGTCAGCTCGATATTCTGTTCGCGCTCGCTCTCAAGCACGGCGTACCGATTGATATTCATCTCCATGAGACTGGTGATCTTGGCGCGTTCACGATGGAACTCATCTTTGAGCGTATCCGCGCCAATGGTATGGAAGGGAAGGTGGCGATCAGCCACGCTTTCGCGCTCGGCATGAATGATTATTTGCGCGTCGGCCAGTTGATCGAACAGATCGCCGCTCTGGATGTCGCAATTCTGACGACCGGCGCGCCATCGGCCACAGTGCCGTCGATCAAGCGCCTGAAGGAAGCGGGCGTGCGCATTGGTGGCGGTTGTGATGGCATTCGCGACACCTGGGGACCATGGGGGCAACCAGATATGCTGGATCGCGCCAAGATCATTGGCATGAAAAACGGCGTCCGTTCAGATCATGATCTGGAACATCTCCTGTACATCGTCTCTCAGGGCGGTGCGGATGTGATGCGTCTTGAAAACTATGGTCTGGATGTGGGCTGCAATGCAGACTTTACCCTTCTGACGGGTGAAACACTGGCCCATGCCGTGGTGGATATCGCGCGGCGCCCTCTGGTGGTCAAGGACGGTCGCGTCACTGCACGTAACGGCGTTGCTGTGGTGGAGATGCCGTGATGAACAACGCTATGGATACATTAACGCTTGGTCAGCGACCCGATGGACTGACCCTGATTACCGCCAGTTGGGTGGTGGGGCACAAGGATGGCGGCCATACGCTTTTGCGCAATGGCGAAGTCGCGTTTGAAAACGGTGAGATTGTTTTTGTTGGACATGGTTTCACCGGTGAACTGGCGCGCCGCATCGATTTCGGCAATGCGCTGATCTCGCCGGGTCTCATTGATCTTGATGCCCTGTCGGACCTCGACACCACCATTCTTGGCATAGACAACCATCCCGGTTGGGCCAAGGGCCGCGTCTGGCCACGGTCTTATGTCGAGGCTGGCCCTTATGAGATGTACAGTCAGGACGAGCTGGCTTTTCAAAAGCGCTTTGCGTTCGGCCAGCTCCTGCTGAATGGGATCACCACGGCGGCACCCATCGCCTCTCTATTCTATCGCGAATGGGGCGAAACAGTTGCCGAGTTCGATGCTGCTGCCGAGGCGGCTGGTGAACTGGGGCTACGCGTTTATCTGAGCCCTGCCTACCGTTCAGGCGGCATGGTTCTGGAGGAGCCGGGAAAGATTGTTCCTGTTTTCGACGAAGAGCGTGGTTTTCAGGGGCTGAAAGACGCCGTTGCTTATATCGAGCGCCAGAATGGCCGTCACGGCGATCTGGTGCGCGGCATGTTGGCTCCGGATCGGGTCGAGACTTCGACACTTGGATTGTTGCAACGCACCGATGCAGCTGCGCGCGATTTAGGCTGCAAGTTCCGTCTCCATATGGCTCAAGGCACGATGGAAGTCGATACTGTGCGGATGTTGCACGGCTCGACGGCTCCGGTATGGCTTGCGAAACATGGTCTGCTCAGCGAGCGGATGATTGCACCTCACGCGACGAACGCAACGGATGAAGATCTGGGCCTCTATGCGGCCAATGGCGTTTCCATTGTGCATTGTCCGCTGGTATCGGCACGCAGCGGTTCGATCCTCAAATCCTTCTCCGCTTGCCGCAAGCGGGGGATCAATATTGCCATGGGCACAGATACCACTCCGCCAGATATGCTCATGAATTTGCTGACGGGCCTTATCGCTGGCCGCATCGCCGATGGTGCGCCGGACCGTTTGCGGTCAGCGGATCTTTTTGACGCGGCGACCATTGGTGGCGCAAGAGCACTCGGACGCGGTGATCTGGGTCACCTCTCACCGGGTGCGAGAGCGGATATAGCGGTCTTCGATCTCGACGACACCATCATGGCGGCGACAGTTGATCCCATCACGACCATTGTCACAGGCGGTTCGGGCAAGATCACGCGTGCGGTCTTTGTCGATGGCCGCGCTTCCATGATTAATCGGAAGCTTGCAGGGTTGGACATGGAACAAGCGCGCCGTCAGGCGCAGGCCCAGTTCGACGGGCTTATCGCCAAATATCCCGAGCGCAGCTGGAACCATCCTCCTGTCGCGGAAATCTTCCCTTCCAGCTATCCGATAGAAGGTGATTTCAATGCATGACATGCAAGAACCAGTCATTGAAGTGCGCAATCTGCGCGTGGATTTTCCCGGGCGTCATGGCACGGTTACCGCTTTGTCGGATGTGAGCCTGTCGATCCGCCCCGGTGAAATCCTTGGCGTTGTGGGGGAATCCGGCGCGGGCAAGTCCATGACTGGCTTGGCCATTCAAGGCCTGCTGGAAGCGCCTGGGCATATCGCCGACGGTGAAGTGTGGCTTGGCAAGCGCCGGATCGACACGCTGGATGACCGGGCTATGGAGAAAATTCGCGGCCGTGAAATCGGCGCGATTTTTCAGGATCCGCTCACCTCGCTCAATCCGCTGTTCACGGTGGGCGCGCAGCTTGTCGAGACGATCCGGCGCCATCTTGGTCTTGGCAAGGCTCAGGCGCGTGAACGGGCTATCCAGTTGCTGCGCGATGTCGGCATTCCTTCGCCGGAGGACCGCGTCAACCAGTATCCGCATCAGTTCTCGGGCGGTATGCGACAGCGCGTGGTGATTGCACTTGCACTTGCCGCATCGCCAAAGCTGGTGATCGCGGACGAACCGACGACGGCGCTAGATGTATCGATCCAGGCACAGATCATTTCGCTCTTGCGGAAACTCTGCAAGGAAAAGCAGACCGCCGTTATGCTCGTTACGCACGATATGGGCGTGATTGCCGAAGCGGCTGATCGCATTGCCGTGATGTATGCGGGGCGACTGATTGAGATCGGGCCTGTCGAACAGGTTCTGCATCAGCCGCGTCACCCCTATACACAGGGCTTGATGGCCTCGATCCCGTCGCTTGGTGCGCGGGTGGAAAAGCTGAACCAGATTGATGGCTCGATGCCGCGCCTTGACGCTATTCCCAAGGGTTGCGCTTTCAATCCGCGTTGCAAAGTGGCGGTGCCCCGCTGTCTTGAGGAACGCCCCGAACTCAACCTTATCAGTCAAAACCCCAATCTTGGCGCTAGCGCTTGTTGGCTCAACGCAGGAGGCAGCGTATGACGAACCCGTCGAAAGAAACTGCGGCTTTGACCGTCGAGCGTCTGGTCAAGACATTTGATGTCTCGGCTCCATGGCTCAACAGAGTGATAGAGCGCAAGCCGCGCCAGTACCTCCAGGCTGTCAACGATATCAGCTTTACGGTGCCAGCAGGTGGTTGTCTGAGCATCGTTGGCGAAAGCGGATGCGGAAAGTCAACCGTAGCCCGACTGGTCACTGGATTGCATGGCGCGACAAGCGGCCAGATGCGGTTTGCGCCCGGCAAAAGTGGTGCGCCATTGACGGCGCAGATGATATTTCAGGACCCTTATGCCTCGCTCAATCCTCGTTGGCGCGTCAAGAACATCATCGCTGAACCATTGCGGGAATTGAAACTGCGCAAAACGGCGGCGGAAGTTACCGAGCGCGTGGAGGAACTTCTGCGCACCGTTGGACTTTCACCTTCCGATGGCGAAAAGTTTCCGCACGAATTTTCTGGCGGGCAACGCCAGCGCATTTCAATTGCGCGTGCCTTGGCGAGCGAGCCTGAGTTTCTCGTTTGCGACGAGCCGACTTCGGCGCTGGACGTTTCAGTGCAGGCGCAGGTGCTCAATCTTATGCGACGGTTGCAGGATGAGTTGGGCCTGACCTACCTCTTCATCAGCCATGATATGAGCGTCGTTCGCCACATGTCTGACCGCATCGCGGTCATGTATCTGGGGCGGATTGTTGAAGAGGGCAATACGGAAGAACTCTTCGCGCAGCCACGTCATCCCTATACGCAGCTTTTGTTGCAGACAATCCCCAATATTGAAGCGCCCAATCGCAACCGCACACCGGCAAGCGGTGAAGTTCCAAGCCCGCTGAAGCCGCCTTCCGGTTGCACATTCCATCCGCGGTGTCCGTTTGCGGTGGCGCGCTGTGAGCAGGAAGCGCCGAAGATGCAGACTTTGTCGAATGGCACACGTGTGGCCTGTCATCTGGTGGAAGAGGCCGCAGCCGCTGCCTGATACAGGGTATTCAAGCGCCGCATTGGTCTACCGTTGCATGTTTGAAGCAGGCAACGAGATCTGCGGAAAAGTGCTCCAGTCGGTGTTAAAGCGGGTTGTTAAATTGTCGACAATATGAAATATTATTGTAGATAATAAATCAGGTTTCGGGGACGTGATGGAATTCGATTTTGAAGAGCTGGACCCTCAAAGCCGTTACAGGCTTCTGACGAATTTCATCGGCCCGCGACCGATTGCACTTGTGACAACTCGCTCACCGGCTGGCCACAGCAATGCCGCGCCGATGAGCTTCTTCAACGTGTTTTCGCACGACCCGGCCATTGTCGTTCTGGGCATTCAACCGCGTCTTTCCGGTGAGGAAAAGGACACGCTGGCGAATATCCGTCGCACCGGCGAGTTCGCAATCAGCATGATCGACATGGCATTGTCGGAACAGATGCTGATTTGCGGATTGGGTTTTGACAGTGAGGTCGATGAGCTTGAGATGGCGGGGCTGTCAGCGGCACCCTGCCAGAAAATCGATGTCTCTTTTGCTGAACAGGCACCTTGCACCTTCGAGTGCCGTGTCGAACGTGTGATCGATTATCCACGTCGTGCGCTTATCCTGGGCGAGGTGGTGCATATGCACGTCCGTCGCAATTGTCTGGATGCCGACGGCCATTACGTCGATCCCGAATTCTATCAACCGATTGCCCGGCTTCACGCCGACAATTACATCACTTCAGATCGCCAGTTCGTTTTGAAGGCACCGCCCATCGCCGATTTCGTGAAGCCGGAAAACTAGGCCAGAACGACGGTTCTTCGAGAATTTTTATCATGCACATTCATCTGATCAATCCTAACTCAACAGCGTCTATGACAGCGCAAGCTCTTGATAGTGCTCTGCTCGTCAAACACAGCAGCACCAAGGTCTCAGCTTCAAATCCTGCCGACACGCCTGTCAGCATTGAAGGCGGAGCCGATGAAGCACTGGCGGTGCCGGGCATGCTTGCGGAAATCCGAAAAGGTGAAGCGCAAGGCGTGAACGCCTATGTGATCGCCTGCTTTGACGATCCCGGCCTGCATGCGGCGCGAGAGATCGCGAAGGGTCCGGTACTGGGCATTTGTCAGGCGGCGGTACAGGTGGCCATGACGATCAGCCGGCGTTTTTCAATCATCACGACCTTGCCGCGGTCGGTTCCGATCATCGAAGATTTGGTTAGTGATTACGGCGCAGATCGTCATTGCAGGAAAGTGCGTGCGATCAATTTGCCGGTGCTGGGTCTGGAGGAAGATCCTGCGGAAGCGGAACGGCTTTTGATCAGCGAGATCGAACTCGCCAAGCGCGAAGATCGGGCAGAGGCGATCATTCTCGGCTGCGCGGGCATGACGTCCTTGTGCGATCGGTTGCGGGATGCAACGGGCGTTCCGGTGATCGACGGTGTCGCGGCGGCGGTGAAGCTTGCCGAAGCTCTGGTCGGAGCGGGCTACGCGACTTCGAAGGTGAACACCTATGACTATCCGCGCGTGAAGACGGGCAATAAGGACGCCATCTGCGGAATATGTGCCTGAAATAGAAGCATCACGATGTATTGTTGACAATTTTGTAGGCGCTTTGCGGTTGCAATAGTTGACTTTTTCGGTCGCATCACGCTTCCTGAATCGGAACGGGAGCAAGACCATGACTGATCAGACAGGTGTCTCGACGCAGCAGATTGTTGAGAAAGTATGGCTATCCATTGCCGAGCGCCGTCTGCGTCCGGGGGTGCAGCTTAAAGAAGAGCAGATGGCGACGATTTTTCACGTCAGCCGGGCGCGTATCCGTCAAGCACTTGCCGCGCTTGAGCGGGAAGGGCTGGTCACGATTATTCCCAATCGCGGCGCTTTTGTCTGCAAGCCTACGGTGGAAGAAGCGCGGGACGTGTTCTTCGTTCGCCGCACCGTGGAACGATGCGTGGTCGAGCGCCTTGGGCGTTCTCCGTCAAAGGACAAGATCAAGATTTTGCGCGAACATGTTGCGAAAGAACGTGTCGCCAACAAGAACAACGTCACGACCGATATCATCAAGTTGTCAGGTGGCTTTCATCTGCTGCTGGCCGAACTGACGGGGTCTGATTTTCTGTTTACGACGATGCGCGATCTCATTTCGCGCACCTCTCTCATTACGGCTGTCTATCGCAATACCAACCGCTTCAACTGCGGGCCCGATGAACACGCGGAGATTGTGGAAGCGATTCTGCATGGCGACGTCACAAAGGCCGCCGATCTGATGGCGCACCACCTTGAACATGTGGAATCCGAGCTGGACCTGCGGGAAATCAATGATCTCTCTCATGATTTGAGTGCGGCGCTCGCCTGAACGAGTATGACCGGAGAAGGGCGATGGTTCTTTTTCGCCGATAGCCGTGTGATTGATGGCGGATACGCCTTTACTAAATTATTTCAATAAGTTGTTAGCAAAGTAAGCCAACCGGTTATTGGCCGGTTGGTTCGCTTTCGTACCGTCTGCCTATGGCGCACACGGCGATTTCTCGACCAAAAGCGGAACAAGCTTCGGGTGAAAATGCAAGTTTCATCCCCATAGCAAAGAAATCCACCCACGATCTTGACATATGTCATAAGTTGGAATTAGCTTGATTGAAATTGAGCGGATGTCGCTTCGAGGAGACCCTTACTAGGGTGGAGCACATCGAGCTTGGGAGGAAATATTTGTGACTGGATTGTACACTGCAATCTTCGATTGCGTGATTGCGTACGGCTGTGTTTCAGGTGGAGCATCTGCCTGTCTGTGGTCGGGCGTGGATCAGGAACTGACTTGTGCCTTGCAGGGTTCTTCGCCTGAACTGGTGAAGTCTCTATGAGTTACGAGTTCAGTTTCAGCTTCCTCAGCCAGTATTGGCCGCTGCTGCTCAAAGGCACTTTGGCGACGATCCAGATGTCCCTGATCGTCACGGCGCTGGGCTTCGTGCTGGGCACGATCTGTGCGGTTGCCAGCATCAGCAAATACAAGTTCCTGCGCATTCTCGTGGCGATCTATGTCGAGGCGATCCGCAATACACCTCTGCTCGTGCAGCTGTTTCTGGTCTATTTCGGGCTGTCCTCCATGGGCGTCAAATTTTCCGCCCAGACCTCGGCGCTGATCGGCCTGACCATCAATGTCGGCGCTTACTCAAGCGAGATCATTCGTGCCGGCTTGCAGGCCATTCATCCCGGCCAGCTGGAAGCTGCCGACACACTAGGGCTGTCCCGGTTGCAAATGCTCGCAGGCATTATGCTGCCGCCAGCACTTGAGAAGGTCTATCCCGCTCTCGTCAGTCAGTATGTGCTGTTGATGCTGGCAACAAGTGTGGCATCGCAGATATCGGCTGAAGAGCTGACCGGAGCTGCGTCCAGAATCCAGTCGATGACCTTTCGTTCTTTCGAAGTCTATCTCGTCATTCTGGTGATCTATCTCGTCCTTTCCCTATTGATGCGGGGGCTGTTCAAGCTTCTGGGGTTGGCGTTGTTTCCACGTAAACGCCGTCTTGGCACCAATCTTTAGGAGGTTGGGATGTTTACGAATTTCTCTTGGATTCACATCGAAGTTCTGCTTCAAGGCTTGGTCTGGACAGTTCTGCTTTCGATCATCGCCTTCATATTCGGCGGCCTGCTTGGCTTTGCCGTGGCGCTGGCTGGAATAGCAAAGAACAAGGCTCTGGTTGCTCTGGTCGATGGTTATATCGTTCTGGTGCAGGGCACACCGGTTCTGATCCTGATGTTCATCGTTTACTTCGGTTTGCCGGTCTTCGGCATTGAAGTTTCGTCGCTTTTTGCGGCCAGCGTTGCGATGACGATCTTCGCCAGCGCCTTCCTTGGCGCTATCTGGCGGGGCAGTCTGCAATCCGTGCCGCGCACGCAGTGGGAAGCATCCGATTGTCTGGCTCTGACTGGATTGCAGGGGCTGTTCCTTGTCATCATGCCCCAGGCCATTCGCATCGCGACGCCGCCAACAGTCGGTTTCATGGTTCAGATCGTCAAGAACACGTCGCTCGCATCGATCATCGGCATGGCCGAGATGACCTATATCGGCAAGGAAATCAACGCTTCGACGTTCCAGCCCTTCACGACCTATCTCGTGATCGCATTCTTCTACTTTTGCATTTGCTTCCCGCTCTCAGCGGCCAGCCGGAAATTCGAGAGGATGTACAGTGTCAGCCGTCGTTAAGTTTGTTGACGTTCATAAAAGCTATGGCTCGCTGCCGGTGCTCAGAGGTATTAATCTCGAAATTGAGAAGGGGCAGGTTGTTGCTCTGATCGGGCGAAGTGGTTCCGGCAAAAGCACAGCGCTTCGCTGTGTCGACCGGCTCGAAACCGTCAATAGCGGGGATATCTGGGTTTGTGATCACCGTGTCAGTGATCCCCATCTCAATCTGCGCGCGCTCCGACAGGATGTTGGCATTGTCTTCCAGAGCTACAATCTGTTTCCCCATCTGACGGTTGAGCAAAACATCACTTTGGCGCTGCGCTGGGTCAAGAAACTGACAAGACCAGCGGCGCGGGAAATAGCCGAGACAGTTCTGCGGCAGGTTGGACTGGCGGAAAAGATCGATTCCTATCCCGAACAATTGTCCGGCGGGCAACAGCAGCGCGTGGCCATTGCCCGATCACTTGCGGTGAAGCCGAAGGTCATGCTGTTTGACGAGGTTACCTCGGCGCTCGATCCGGAACTGACCGGCGAAGTGCTAAAGGTCATCGAGGATCTTGCCAGAAATGGCATGACAATGCTGCTCGTCACCCACGAAATGGATTTTGCCAAGCGCGTGGCGGACAAGGTTGTCTTCATGCATCAGGGCCTGATTTGCGAGCAGGGTGGGCCGGCAATTCTGGCCAGCCCGCAAACACACGAATTGCGCAGCTTTGTTGGCGCGCATCACTAACCATCCAATCAAAGCATGTGGTGTCGATGAGGAGCGACACCATCAACAACAGGAGGAGGAAATATGACTATTCTGAACAAAAGAAAATTTCTGGCGATGATGGGTCTTGGCATCGGCATGGCTGCCATGCTGGCGCAGCCGTCCTTTGCCGATCAGCTGGACACAATCCGCCAGCGTGGCAAGCTGCAAGTCGCTATTGATCTTGGCAACCCGCCCTATGCGATGCGCGATGCGAAGTTCCAGCCGACTGGCTCCGAAGTCGAAACGGCACAGTTGCTGGCCAAAGACATGGGCGTGGATATCGAGTTTCTGACAGTCCCGACCTCGGGGCGTATTCCCTTCCTGGTTTCGGGCAAGGCTGATCTGGCCGTGTCGACGCTGTCGATAACAAAGGAGCGGCTTGAGGTGGTGGATTTCAGCATTCCTTATGCTGAAACCGCAATCGTCGTTGCCGCTCCCAAAGAAGCAAACGTGAAGTCCTATGCGGATCTGGCAAATGCGTCGGTCGCCGTCACACGCGGTACGGTCAACGATACCAATCTGACGGAAAAGACGGCGGATGTTTCCGGCGTCCAGATCGTGCGGTTTGAAGATGATCCGACATCGAGCGCGGCGGTCACCAGCGGCCAGATTGCAATCTATGCAACGTCCCGCCCGCTTCTGACCGAGTTGGTCAAGGCCAATCCCAAGCTCGACCTCGAAGAGAAATTTGTCGCCAAGGCTTATCCGCTCGGCATTGCGCTTCGCAAGAACGAGCCAAAGCTCAAGTTATGGATTGACGCCTGGATCAAGACCAATCTCGACAATGGCAAGTTGATCGACATTTACGAAAAATACCACGGCGGTCGTCTGGACCCGCAGAAGCTGCTGGCCAGTGATTTGCCTCGGTCGTGACGAAGCTGTCGTGGCGGGGGGGGGAGAAACCCGCCCCCCCACGGCGTTGGGCTGGGTACTGGTGGGACGGGACCTTGCTCTTGAGAACTTGGACGATCCCGAAACCAGTAGATGAGAGCGCATCCCGAGAAGTGTGAAACGGCTTTCGGAAAAGATGCGCGTTAAAACAAACATTTTGAGCGCCGATCTGGTCCGATCAGATCGAAACGAGTTCTAAGGTGCAGGAACGAAATGATGACAGACAAGTTCAGTGTAAGAGACAAGATTGCCATTGTGACTGGCGGGTTGGGGCAGCTTGGAACGCAGTTCAGCAAATCGCTCGCGGAATCTGGCGCCAAGGTCGCGATCTTCACTCGCCGGGCAATCGACGCTGCCGATCTTGAAGCGAAGTTTCCGGGCTTGACGAAGAACATTCGCGTTTATGTCGCGAGTGTTACGGACAAGGCCAGCCTTGAGCAGGCAACCGAACAGCTCATCGCCGATTGGGGCGTGCCGCATATTCTGGTCAATAATGCAGGCATCGATTCAAAGCCCTCGGGTTCGGCAGACCAGAACAGTCCATTTGAAATCTACCCGCAGAAATACTGGAACGAGATCATCGAGACCAATCTGACGGGTGTGATGCTGTGCTGTCAGGTCATCGGCTCGAAGATGGCTGATGCCCGACGCGGCAGTATCATCAATGTCGGTTCGATCTACGGCATCGTGTCGCCCAATCAGGCGCTCTATGCGTATCGCGAGGCACGAGATGGCGAGCCTTTCATCAAGGCCGTCTCCTATGCGGCTTCCAAATCCGGTCTTGTCAACTTGACCCGCTATCTTGGCACCTATTGGGGAACCAAGAATGTCCGGGTAAACCTGATTTCATTCGGTGGCGTGAAAACCGCAAACTTCGACAAGGAATTTGTGGATGCGTTTCTTGAACGCGTGCCGATGCACCGACAAGCTGAGATCGATGAATATAATGGCGTGATACAGTTTCTGGCATCCGATGCCTCGTCCTATATGACGGGCTCGAATGTCGTCGTCGATGGAGGCTTTACGGCATGGTGACAGAACAGGCAGACAATCGATATCTGACGAGGCGCGCGTTACCTGATCGTGACAAGCTGCACGTCTCCGTCGTTGAGGCGTTGGAAGCACAAATTCTTTCCGGCAAACTCAAGATTGGCGATCGTCTGCCTGCCGAAGCCGCAATGGCGCGTGAATTCAATGTAAGCACGCGATCTGTTCGTGAAGCGCTTCAAATTCTCGAAACAAAGGGTCTCGTTCGCCGCAAACACGGTGAAAGAGCGCTTGTTGTACGCGACGATGTCGGAGAGTTTCTCGGTTCGCTTGCAACGACTGTCAAACAGCTCTTTGCCAATAATTCCGACTATCTCGTCCAACTGATGGATGTGCGCCGGATCATCGAGACTGAAGTCGTGACGCGACTGAGTTCGGAAGACTTGGTGATGACGCCGGAAGTCGACGAGGCGCTTGCCAGTATGCGGGCTGCGGCTGACGCCAATGACATGGCCCGTTTCACCGACAGTGACGCCGCTTTCCATCTCGGGCTCGTGCATTCCGTGGGCAACGAGATCCTCAATGTCGTCTATGACAATCTTTTCTCGATCATCATCGACGTCATCCGGGTCACGAGCCGCGTACCGAACAAATCGCTGGAAGACGGGTTTGCCGAGCATGAGGAAATTTACAACCTCATCAAGGCTAGAGAACCCGAGACCGCCCGGCAATCCATTCGCAGACAGATCGATGAAAGTTCGCGTTATCTCAAGGTGGCGCTGGACAATTCAAATCTTAAGAACAAGGTCAAAACCAAATGAGCAACTTCGATTATTCCGATACAGACTGGGCGTCGATCGAGCGTCTTTCGAAATGGTATTCCGGCGATGTCCATGACAGTCTGGAACAACTTGGCGGCTGGGGGTATCTGGACGGTATATCGTTACAGGGTGAATTGAAGCCGGGCGAAGTGGTCTGCGGTCCAGCAGTCACGGTGCAGTTTGCGCCTAGCGAGCGTCGCAATCAGCCGCAGGATGTCTATCACAACGCCATCGACAACGCGCCAAAGGGCGGTATTGTTGTCGTTGATGCGTCCTGCGCGCAAGGCTCATGCTCGGGAGAGCTGATGAGCACAGGCGCGAAAACGCGGGGCGCTGCGGCTACGATCGTCAACGGAACGGTGCGTGATATCGCGCAGGTTCGCCATCTCGGCTATCCGCTTTTCGGTCGTGCACGGTCTCCGGTTTCGGTGTCTGGCAAGATGGAACCGAAGCTGTCGCAAGTTCCAATCGAAATCACCGGCGTGAAGATCATGCCGGGCGACGTCATCTTCGCGGATATCGATGGCGTTGTCGTCATCCCCAAGGCCATGGTTGCAGCAGTCGCTGATCAGGCCGACAAGCTGGGCGCAAACGAAGCTTCGGCCCGAGACCGTATTCTGGGTGGCGAAAAGCTCCAGTCAGTGTGGCCGGTGGAGTCGAAATACGGCGCCTGATTAAGTGCGTGATAACATAAAAAAGGCCGCCCTTGAGGCGGCCTTTTCATAATATCGCGGATGAACCGATTACGGCGTCACGTCGAAGCCGAACCACTTTTCCGAGAGGCGCTTGATGGTACCATCAGCCTTGGCGGCTTCAATGGCTTCATTGAACATCTTCTGAAGTTCAGGTTCGTTCTTGCGAAGACCAACGGCAACGCCGCGACCCAGAATGCCACCCTTAAAGAAAGGACCGGTCATGACGATATCTTCGTTGCCCGGCTTCTTGGCGGCATCGCTGAGATAAGCCAGCGAAGCGACGACGAGATCGACGCGGCCCGACTTGAGGTCGAGGTCATGCTGATCGGTGGTCTTGTATTCGCGGATATCGGCAGAATCCTTGAAATACTTGTCGAGCAGCGACAGGCCGAGCGAGGCAGTCTGTACACCGATGGTGCGGCCCTTGATTTCAGCCTTGACGTCGTCAATGGCCTTCTGGGCGGCGGCTTCGTCCTTGGCCAGATAGAGCGTTTCGCCCGTATGCGGCAGCTTGGCGAAAGGGCTGTCCTTCAGGGTGGCGAAGGTCTGCGGGGTCAAGCCATAAGAGACGGAAAAGTCGATGGTTTCTTCGCGCTTCGGCGTAGCGGTAAGGCCAGCCATGATTGCGTCGAACTTGCCTGCATTCAAGGCCGGGATGATGCCGTCGAAAGGCTGTGCAATCATGGTGCACTCAACCTTCATGCGGGCGCAGAGGTCTTTGCTCAGTTCGATTTCATAGCCGTCCAGCGTGCCGTCTGGCTTGGTGAAATTATACGGACGGAAAGCGCCTTCAGTTGCGATGGTGATCTTGGTCCACTTCTTCTCTTCGGCATGGGCCGAAGCAGCGGTCACAACGAGGGCCGAAACGAGAAGGGCTTTGAACAATCCCTTGGTCTTCATCTTAATTACCTTACTGCAGTTAAGTGCTGAGCGGTCTTTTGGCATAAATCAGTGACGTTTGAAATATCAGCCAGCGTTTTCGTGGCTGATAAACTTGCGAAAACGCTCTGATTTGGAGTTTGTGAACACATCTTCGGGCGCACCGTCTTCTTCAACGAGCCCCTGATGGACGAAGACGACCCGGTTTGACACGTCGCGTGCAAAGCCCATTTCGTGGGTGACCACAAGCATGGTGCGGCCTTCTTCGGCCAAGCCGCGCATAACGCGCAGCACTTCGCCGACGAGTTCAGGATCAAGCGCGGAGGTCGGTTCGTCGAACAGCATGACCTTTGGCTTCATCGCCAGCGCGCGTGCAATGGCGGCGCGCTGTTGCTGACCGCCGGAGAGATGCGACGGGTAGAAGTCGCGCTTGTCTGCGATGCCAACCTTGGCGAGCAGCGTTTCGGCTTCTGCGATGCATTCCGCGCGCTGCCGACCCTGAACATAAATCGGCGCTTCGATGATGTTTTCAAGAATGGTCTTGTGCGACCACAGATTGAAGCTTTGAAAAACCATGCCCAGTTCAGAGCGGATCCGGGAGACCTGCTTCTTTTCGGCGGGGTAGGCTTCGCCCTTGGAGTTCTTGGCCATCCGGATAGTCTCACCGGAAACGGTCACGGTGCCGGATGTTGGAATTTCCAGAAGGTTGATGCAGCGCAGCAAAGTGGATTTTCCCGACCCCGAAGAGCCGAGGATAGAAATGACTTCGCCTTCGCGCGCTTCAAGCGAAATGCCCTTCAGCACTTCATTCGCGCCAAAGCTTTTACGCAGGTTTTCGACTTTTAGCGCCACCGGTGCGTTAGGAGAGATGGCTTTGCTCACGATGTTTTTCCTTCGGTGGAGATGCTGACGGCTGGCTGGCGCAAATAGGGCGTGAGCCTGTATTCGGCGATCAGGAGCAAGCGTGTCAAAACGAAATTGATAGCCAGATAGATGGCGCCCGCAATCACGAACACCTCAATCACGCGGTAGCTTTCGGCAATGAGCTTGGCCGCAATGCCTGTGACTTCCATGAGCGTGATGATGGAGGCAAGCGAGGTCGCCTTGATCATCGATATCATCTCATTGCCATAGCCGGGCAGCGCCTGACGGATAGCCAGCGGCATCACTACTCTGCGGAAGCAGGTGAAACGCGACATGCCACAGGCTTTTGCTGCCTCAATCTGGCCGTGCGGCACCGACAATAGGCCGCCGCGAATGATTTCGCTCGCATAGGCCGCATTATTCAGCGTCAGCGCGATGATCGCGCACCAATATGGTTCACGGAGTATGGGCCAAAGGAACGAATAGCGAATGGTCGAAAACTGGCTGAGGCCATAATAGATGATGAAGATCTGCACCAGAAGCGGTGTGCCACGGAACACGAAAACATAGAGCCGGGCAATCCAGTCGAGGGCGCTTATTCCCGACAGACGCATCATGGCAAAGAGCAGGGCAAGAATTGCGCCGCACACAATGGAGATGGCCGCAAGCTGAAGTGTCAGCGGCACGCCGCCCATCATTGCAAGAAAGGACTCTGTATAGAATTGAAGGTTCATTTCGCCCTCCTGACGCCGCGCGAGAAGTGACGTTCAGCGGCTTGCAGGATGCCGCCGGAAACGGAGGAAATCAGCAGATAGAGAGCGCCTGCGATCAGGAAGAAGTTGAAGGGCAAGCCGGTGGAGCCTGCGCCAATCTGTGCCTGACGCAGAATATCGACCACACCAACGACGGATATCAGCGCAGATTCCTTCAGGGCAACCTGCCAGACATTGCCAAGTCCCGGCAGCGCATGCCGCAGGGCCAGCGGCGCGATAATGCGGCGAAACTTCAGTGCCTGGCCCATGCCGCAGGCAGATGCCGCTTCAAGCTCTCCCTTGGAGACGGCTCGAAACGCACCACGAAACACTTCCGTATGATGTGCACCGCAGGAAATGCCAATTGCCAGAACGCCAGCCAGAAAAGCGGGGAAACCGATGAAACCCTGTGCGCCGAAGAACTTGCCGAGCGCTGTGATGGCGGCGCTGCCGCCAAAATAGAACAGATAGATCACCAGAAGATCGGGGATACCACGAATGATGGTGGTATAGCCATCAGCAACGCCGCGCAGTGTGCGTCCGCCGGAAATCTTTGCCCATGCAGCCAAAACACCAATCGTTGCGCCAAGCAGAAAGCCGACGACGGCCAGCGAGACCGTTACCAGAGACGCCATCACGAGAACATAGCCCCAGCCATCGGGGCCGAAGCTTAAAATATCGAAAAAAGCCTTCATGATGCTTCAGGCCAATTCTTGAAGGAGCGATTGAACTTCATTTCACTTTCCGGCGGCTGCATTGGCCGTCTTTCATTGCGCTGCGACGGGCAGGGCAGGTTGCACGCTGTCGGGAATAGGATTGACGAAAACATCGCCATTCAGCCTTTTCACGTGGTCCTGTTTGGCTTCTACAATCCGTTCTGGATGCAAAAACAGTTCCACGGCCGTGCTTCCCATGACCTTTGCGGCATGAGCCATTCCTTTATGAGCAGTCGATAATTTACCCTGCGCCACCATTTGCCACGAATGGAGCGGCGTGCCAATAGCGCAGGTCGCGCCACGCATTTGCACGGTGGGGACAACCCAGCTCACGCTGCCAACGTCTGTCGAACCAACGAGCGAATTGTCTCCCTTATAGGGTTCATAAACGTCTTCACAAAGAGCAAGGCCTTCCTTCGGCTCGACGCCGAAACGGCGAAATGCGTCAGAAATGTCTTCCTTGGTCAGCGTGGCCTGAAAACGCTGTGCCATTTCCTGATCTTTTGCGTCGAATACGGGTGGTCCCAGACGCTCCAGCTCGCGCTGCATAAGCTGTTCCAGCGGCTTGTTGCCGATCAGATTGGCGTCGCCGCTAACGATTTCGCTGCGCACCGTCGTTTCCGTCATGAGCGCCGCGCCATCAGCAATTTTCTTGACCCGTTCAAGCAAGGTCTGCATGACGGGCAGGCTCAGCGCACGGATCAGATAACGTACGCTTGCCCTAGCCTGTACGACATTGGGTGCGATACCTCCCGTATCCGTTACAGCGTAGTGAATACGGGCCGTTGATGGCATATGCTCGCGCATGTAATTAACGCCGACATTCATCAGCTCAACGGCGTCGAGAGCGCTGCGCCCCAAATGGGGAGCGGACGCGGCGTGAGCCGCGCGACCGGAGAAATGAAAGCTAATTTCGTTACATGCCAGCGACACAGGGTCGTTGACGCCCGCGAAAGGTGCCGGGTGCCAGCAAACGGCAATGTCGACATCGTCAAACAGGCCTTCACGCACCATGAAGCCCTTGGCCGAGCCGCCTTCTTCTGCCGGGCAGCCGTAATAGCGCACGCGGCCCTTGATTCCATGCGTTTCCAGATATTGCTTCACTGCGGCGGCCGCCAGCAGGGAGCCGGCGCCAAGCAGATTATGGCCGCAGCCATGGCCGTGGCCGCCTGCCTCAATAGGCTGTTCTTCTGCAATGCCTGAGATCTGGCTTAAGCCGGGAAGGGCGTCGAATTCACCGAGAATGGCAATGACCGGACCTTCGTCGCCTGCTTCACCCATGACGGCGGTCGGCAGTCCTGCGATGCCGCGCGAGACGCGAAACCCTTCAGCTTCAAGCATTGCAGCATGAGCAGCGCTGGACTCATATTCTTCATAGTTGGTCTCGGGATGATCCCAAACCGTGTCGCTGAGTTCGAAATAAGCGGCACTTTTGCCGTCCACAATATCCCAGATATCGTGATGGTTCTTCGCCATAGCTCGATCCTCCATCGTCTGGCTCCCATTATATTGGGGTCCGTTATTGTCGGCCCTTATGTTCGGGATTGCGCTTTTCAGCGCAATCCCGTCGAAGGGAGTAATCTGAAGTGGTGCTGATTACCCCCTTCTGCGTTCTTGTCAAACATTGAATTGAAAGCCATCAACCGTGAATGTCTGACCGGTGATGAAGCACGGTTCGGATGTGGCAAGGAAAGTGACAAGGCGCGCGACATCGTCAGCGCAGCCAAGGCGACCGAGCGCGATGCCCTTGATGACTTCATCGGCGCGTTCGGTAACATTCGTGTCGATCTCGGTGCGGATGACGCCGGGGCAGATCGCATTGACGGCGATATTCGGGCCAAGTTCCTTGGCGAGCGAGCGCGTCATGCCGAGAATGCCAGCTTTTGCAGCGGCATAGGCAAACCTGCTGACGGCTGCGGTCACGCCACCGGAAAGTGCATTGAGCGACGACATGGAAACAATGCGGCCGCCGCCCTGTTTCAGCATATGTGGCGCTGAATGCTGGATATAATTGAAGCAGCTTTTCAGATTGATGGCGATCGCGCGGTCGAACTCATCTTCCGAAATATCGAGAATGCCAACCGGGGCAGAACGGCCTGCATTGTTGAGCAGAAAGTCAAGGCGGCCAAATGTTTCAACGGTTTGTGCGACGACTTCACCAGCCCGCTTGTGGCTGGAAACATCGGCCACGCAGGAGATTGCCTTGACGCCGAGGCCTTCGATTTCTGCTGCGGTTGCCGCGAGCTCTGCTTCCAGCAGATCAACCAGCGTAATGTCATAGCCCGCACGCGCCAGATCGAGAGCGCAAGCCTTTCCGATGCCTCTTGCCCCGCCGGTAACAATGGCAACCTTGTTTTGTGAGTTCATTTCCAGATGCGCTCCTTTTTGTATTGCCACTTGATCGTATGTCTGCCACATTATTCCACAATAGGAATTTGGTTCACATATATGAACATTGAAAACAGTGGTGAAGTTAAGTCGGCCGTTCGGGTTCTCGAGATCCTCGAATTCCTCGGTCGTGCGCATAAACCTGTGACGCTCAAAGCAATAGTCGCTGAGCTTGGTTATCCCAAAAGCAGCACGTTCAATCTGCTGGCAACATTGGTGGCTCGGGCCTATGTCGTGCGGGACGATACCGAGTCCTATCGCATCCACGAGGCGTTTCGTGACGGGCCGGGCTGGTCAAGCGGCGGCGATGCATATCTGATCGCGACGGCCCAGCCGATTATGGATGCCATGCGTGACAGTGAAGGCGAAACCGTCTTTCTCGGCACACGCCGCAAGGATGGGCGGGTTAAGCTCCTCGCCAAGAGCGTCAGTCATCAGGCGGTCCGCTTTGATTCCGATCTGACAGGGTCTGATCCTGCCTATTGCACGGCAATGGGGCGGGTTCTTCTGGCGCATTGGCAGCCGGAAAAGACATCTACCTATCTAGCCAAAGAACGGATCGTTCCTTTGACGGATAAGACGGTGATCGATCGCGTACAGATACGCCGTATCATTGAAGCTGCCCGCGAGGACGGTTTTGCAATCTGTGATGAAGAGGCGGTTGTCGGCGGGTCAGGCGTCGCTGCTCCGGTTTTCGATGCCAGCGGCGACGTGATTGCAACGCTCAATATGGCCACCATCTCATCGCGCTTTACCGCATGCCGTCAGCGCATGGTCGATGCTGTCGTCAAGCACGCGGCGGAGTTGAGCGCACGCCTTGGATACAAACCAACAACAGCAGACAAGCAATAACATGGATATTGAATTCAAAGCAAAGCGGGTCCTGGTGACCGGGGCCGCAAGGGGAATCGGACGGGCTATCTGCGGGGCATTTGCTGCGGACGGTGCAATCGTCACTGCTACAGACGTTCTGGATGATGAACTGGCAGAATTGGCCCGTGAGGCACAGCCCGGGCGTGGCGGCTCGATCAAAACCGTGCATCTGGATGTGACTGATGAAGCCGCGATAGCCGCATTGGCGGCGGTCGAAGAGGCCAATGGTGGGTTCGATATTTTCGTCCATGTAGCCGGTGGGGTCCTCGGACAGAAGAAGCGCCCGGTGGAAAATGTTCCAGCCGCCGATTGGGATCGCATCTACGATATCAATGTGCGCGGTGCATTTCTGGTCGCCCGGGCACTTGTCCCCGCCATGAAGCGGAGGGGCACCGGCAAAATGGTCTTCATTTCCAGTGGGGCCGGTCTTGGCGTTAGCCTCACGGGCATTCAGGCCTATGCAAGCGCAAAGGCTGCGCTGATCAGTCTTGCCCGTCAGTTGGGTCACGAGCTTGGACCGTTCGGGATCAACGTCAACGCCGTCGCTCCCGGTTTTTTGCGCACCAGCCCTGACTATGAGCGTCAGTGGGCTTCCTATGGTGATGAGGGGCAGGCCGCAATGATCAACGAAATTCCGTTGCGTCGTATCGGGCTGCCGGAAGACATCTCGAATGCTGTGCTCTTTCTCGCATCTCCCTTTGCGAGCTGGATCACCGGGCAGACATTATCGGTCAGTGGAGGGCCGACATCATGACAACCGACGCGCCTGTTCCAACCTGGACATGGTCTGAAGAACGGCTTCAAACCATCATGAACCGCGCCCGCGCTGGCCGCAGTTTCAAACCGTCTTCATGGCAAGGCGGCGCTCGATGTGCCGTCGCTTTGTCCTTCGATTCAGACCATGACACGTTTGAACTGCGTGATGGCGGAAAATCGATTTCGGCCTTGTCGCAGGGGCAGTTTGGCCCAAGGCAGGGGATCCCGCGTATCCGCGAAATTCTGCGCCACGATAACATCCCGGCTACATTCTTCGTGCCTGCCATTTCGGCCATGCACTATCCTGATGAACAACGCGCCCTGATCGGCGAGGGGCACGAAATTGCCCTTCATGGTTGGATACACGAGCGCAACACATTGCTTGACGGTGAAACAGAGCGCGATCTTCAACATCGTGCCGCTGATGCGCTGGAAAAGATCACCGGTGTTCGCCCGGTCGGCATTCGTACGCCGTCCTGGGATTTCAGCGACAACACATTGCAGATCACTTCTGAAATGGGATTAATCTATGATTCATCGCTTATGGCGGATGTAGATTGCTACGAGCTTTTACTTAATGGCGAGCCGTGCGGTGTCACCGAACTGCCTGTGGAGTGGATTCGGGATGATGCAGCCTATCTCGTCATGGACAGATGGGGCGGGTTGCGCCCGCAGATCGCACCGCACGATATTCTCCAGATATTTCTCCGGGAGTTCGATGCAGCCTATGAAGAAGGTGGTATTTTTCAGCTGACCATGCATCCGGATATCATCGGGCACCGTTCGAGAATTTGGATACTGAAAGAGCTGATTGCGCATATTCGCACCCATAAGGATATATGGTTTGCGACTCACGCGGATATTGCGCGCTATGCCAAGCTAAATGGTTGATAACTAGAGCTTTTCGGTGCTGCTGAAACTAACCTTGGCCCGATTTTCGGGCCGGGTGTGTTTAGTCATGTACGGCTTTCATAAAGCAGATCAAAGTTCATATATATGAACAAAATTCTGCTTTTCATCACTGGTCAGTGGGTTCAAACTCTTTGCAACCGGGCAGAGAAAAGCGCGTAACCGCCGCCCGCATTGCAGATAGAAAACACAAATAAGCATGAGGGAACTATGCTGAAGAAAATTGCGGCCATTGGCCTTTGCACTTTGTCGACGCTTTATAGCGGCAGCGTTTTGGCGAAAGATTGGAAAGCTGTGACCGTTGGTGTCGAGGGCGCCTTTCCGCCTTTCAACCTGACAAGCCCCGGCGGTGAGCTTCAGGGCCTTGACCTTGATGTCATCAAGGAAGTCTGCAAGCGCGCCGAGCTTGAATGCAATATTGTTGCGCAGGATTGGGACAGCCAGATTCCGTCGCTGCTCGCTGGTAAATTCGACGTAGTACTGACGATGGGGCCAAACCCGGAGCGTCGCAAGGTCATCGATTTCTCCGATCCATATGTGATTACGCCGAATACGTTCCTGGTGCCAGCCGATGGTCCTTTGGCCAATCTGCCGCACACGGGTGAAAGCCTTTCCACGGATACCGAGGAAGGCAAAAAGGCGATTGCTGATCTCAAGGAAGCGTTGAAAGGCAAGACGATTGGTGCTTCGCTTTCGACCAGCCAGTTGCAGTTTGTCGAACAGAACTTCGGTGATGCCGTTCAGGTCCGCACCTATAAGGGATCGGAACAGGTCAAGCTGGATCTTGAATCCGGCCGCGTTGACGGTCAGTACGATAATGTGGTTTTCGCACGTGACCGCGCTGAGAAGAGCAATGGCAGGCTGAAAATCACCGGGCCGCTTCTGGTTGGCGGTATTCAGGCAACCAATGTCTGCATCGGCCTGCGCAAGGAAGAGCCGGAGCTGAAAGCCAAGCTCGACAAGGCACTGGGCGAAATGCGGGCAGATGGCACGCTCGCTAAGATGTCGGAAAAGTGGTTCTCCATGGATTTGAGCCCGAAGAGCTAAGCGAACAGAACCCTCGTCTTTTCAGAATGACCCCGCGTTTGCGGGGCTTTTTCTTTTTTGGTGCCGTAAACGGTTCGCTCGATCTGGCGATGCGATCATTTTAAATGCGCACCTTTGACTTCATTCATACTCTATTCAAACATTTGGAATTAAAGCATAGTCCGGCTATATGAAGGGACTAAGAATGATATCTGTAGTTAAGACTACGGTTGCATCGCTTTGTCTCGCGGCGTGATGGCATTGCTTTCGCCGATGCTCGCAACGACCGCTTCCGCAGCAGAGTTGCAGCGTTGTGCTAGCGAGGGCGGCATTTGCCGACTGCCTTACCCGGCTGAAGTTGTCTATGGAACAGGCGGGCGCAACACGCCCCGTTTCATCGATCGCCAGGACGTGACGTGCTCGAATCGTGTTTTTGACGACCCGGCACCGGGCAAAAAGAAAAGCTGCTCTTTCGTTGTCCGTGACCGTGACTACCGAGACGGTCGCCTCGACCGTCCCGATCGTCGGGGTCGACCAGATCGTTACGACGACCGGGACCGGGATTGGAGACCTTGCGCCAAGGAAGGCGGATATTGCGACTTCTATGGTCGTAAACGGGTTCGCTATGGCGCAAACGGTCGCTTTATAGAGCGCACTTTCCGTGATGGGGTCGATTGCGGTAATTATTCATTCGGTGATCCGGCACCTGGAAAAGGAAAAGCCTGTTATGTGCTGGACTAAGCACTAAGGCATTCTGCAAGCCCGAAGGTATCCTGTTAGGTTGCCTTCGGGCTTAATTTATCCGAACGCGCCTGTGTTGCTGCACGCCTTCAATGCGCGGTTACAAGACTGTGTATGATCGAGAACATCGTGCGCGCGCCATCGGCTGCCGCAAGAATGGCCTGTTGCATTGGCCCAGCTGCGCAATCACCCGCAGCATAGACTCCCTTCAACGAAGTCTCATTCATCTCATTGCGCCACAGGCCGCCATTATCGCGTAAATTGAGTGCCAGTCCCGTGACGATGGGTGTTTGGCTTTGATGTGGTCTGATCCATAGCGACTGGATATCCTCTCGACGTTCATCCTCGATCACTATTCCACCGATGGTGTGACCATCGCCGCTAAGAACTTCTTTGATCGGGATTGTTACCAAACTGATATCTGCGCGTGACAGATCTGGCAGTTTCCCGGTTGGCAGGTCAGCGCCATTGGTGAAGACGGTCAGGCGACCCGCCCAGTTTTTGAAGAATGCGGCGCGATCCAGCATTGCTGTAGTTTCCGCAAGCACCCCCCAATGCTCGCCGCGATGCTCAAAGCCATCGCAGAAAGGGCAATTATGAACGCCGCGGCCCCAGTTTTCCGCAAGGCCTTCAATGGCTGGAAGCTGATCCGTCACGCCAAGGGCGAGGAGAATTTTGGGCGCAGAAACAACGTCTCCATCGACCAACTCTACTGAGTAGCCTCCATTTGTTGGCCGGATCGCCTGGGCAAGACCTTCGCGATAGGTCACTGTGTCATAGCGTGATAACTCTTCACGCGACACCTTCCGAAATTCTTGCGGCATGATACCATCCCGTGACAGGTAACTGTGCATGGCGGGCGCTTTTCGATTTCGGGGCTCTCTGCCATCGATGATTAGCACTTTGCGCAGTGCGCGGCCAGCAATGAGGGCTGCTGAAAGTCCAGCGGGGCCACCGCCGATTATAATGGTCTCGTAATTTCGCATGATTGTTATCCGGTCATCTTGATTGCCGTTGAGGGAGTCCGTGCCCAAGCAGCTTGGTCCAAACTATCGTTGTGAACTCCGAAAACGGTGCTTAATCACATATGACACAACATAAGTTACATGAAAAGAGGGAGTCAATAGTCATGTAACTTCACTTGTATCAATTTGCTTCCTGTCCAGAAATGCCCGATAATCAAGCTCGTCTTTTCAGGTCGATACAAAGAGTGAAAACATATGAGGCAGGATAGCCGGCTCTCCCGCATGTTGCATGTGTTGATCCATATGGATCACCACGACGGCGCCATGACTTCAGAAGAAATCGCATCAATGTTGGATACCAATCCGGTAGTGATCCGACGCACGATGGCGGGGCTTCGTAAGGAGGGCTATGTGCATTCCGAGAAGGGACATGGCGGTGGCTGGACATTGGCCCGGCCGCTAAATCAACTGACCTTGTTTGACATTTATCGCGCTGTTGGCGAGCCATCAATTTTCGCGGTCGGTCCCGCCTATGACATGCCCGGTTGCGTTATAGAACAAGCAGTTAATGACAAGCTTAAAAGCGTTTTCAATGAAGCAGAGCAGCTGCTTATGACACGATTACAAGGCGTCACCCTTGCAGATATCGCGCAGAATTTTTCGACAAGCATGGCGAGGAATGGCCATCCGGGAAAAGCAAAACGGTCCTCTGCCTGAAGCTCGAGCTGGAGATCATTTGCGGGGCGGCTCTTGCCTTCATTTAGTCTAGTCTCCCACAATTTCACGACCATGAATAAGCCACATTAGGACAGGGTTCCTCGCCTTGAAGGCACGTGCAGGGACGGTGCTCTTTGAGGTTGAATCCGCGTAAAACCTCATTCAGCAACGGTTCATGATCACGCAGGTAACGCTTCTGTGAAGTTGCCGTAATTTGCCTCTATTCGCATTCCAGCATGCGCGGAATCGGAAGCAGGCCCTTTGCTTATCAGTTCTGCCTTCCAGAAGGAGAAGGATTTATGTCTATTCGTTCCAAGCTTCGCGCCACTGTTGCGATACCGGTGATGTCGATCTGTGTTTTTGCACAGCCATCTTTCGCGGATATGCTTTCGCAGCCTTATCAAGTGGCACAGGAAAACAGCGAAGAGCGAGCACCTCAGGAGCAGCCCGTTGAACAGCCACAGGCAGAGGGCGAGGGTCCTTCTGAGGAAGGCCAGGGGCGTCGTCATGCTGAGGAGCAGAAGCAGGCTGAACAGGAAGAAGCGCGGCGTCAAGCCGAAGAGCGCAAGCGTGCCGAGCAGGAAGAAGCGCATCGTGAGGAAATAGAAAAGCAGCAGGCGGAAAAGGCAGAGGCTGCAAGGCAGGCTGAAGAACGCAAGACGGCTGAAGCGGAAACGCAGCGTCAGGCGGCTGAACAGGAAAAGGCCGAAGAAGAAGCTGCCGCACAGCAGAAGGCGGCAGAACAGGCACAGCGTAAAGCTGAGCAGCAGCAGAAAGCAGAGCAGGAAGCAGCGGAACGCCAGGCTGAGAAGCATAAGCAGGAGAAGGCTTCTGCCGACGAAGCTGAAAAGCAGGCTGCCGAGCAAAAGAAGGCGGCAGAGCACGAAACGCAGCGCCAAGCCCAAGAGAAGAAGCCTGCATCGGAAGAAAGCGCGTCGAAAGGCGAGGCTGAACCAGAACAACAGGTTCCTGCCCACAAGAAGCCAGCAGCGAAGACGCCGGATACAAACGGGGCATTGGAAGAGACTGCCAAGGAGCCTGCGGAACGGCCAAAGAAGAGGCCGGCTCCTGCCGACGATGCACAGGCGCAGAAGCCAGCGCCACAGCCGGAATCTGCACCTGTTCCAGTGCAGCCGACCGAACCGCAGGCTGGTGAACTCAATCCCCTTCAACCTGCGGAACCGCCAGCTGTCAATGAACAGCATGGAAAGAAGAACCGCGAGCCGTCGCCGGTAGAACAGCAACCAGTGGAGCAGCCGCAGGAAGCTGAAAAGAAGCCCGAGCGTGTGCCTGCAATTGTGGACAAGCGCTCAGCTGCCGAAAAGGAAGCAATCGCGAAGGATCCATCGAAGACCGACGAAACCGTGGTTCTACCGGTCGAAAATGGCGCTGCCATTCTCGATAGCGACAAGGATGCCGATAATAGCGGTGGCAATCAGGCCCGCGAGCAACGTCGCAAGCAGCGTGGTCAACAGCGTGAAGCCGAAGCCTCAGCGCCGCCCCCCGCAGACGACGCATCCGCTCAGATTGCCATCCCCGAGCAGATCAAGGCCGATCTTCCCAAGAAGATTGAAGCCAATCTGAAGGAAAAGGGAAAGCGCGTCGACGAAGCACCGGCTTTCGTTGTCCCGGAAACCACAAATATCGTGAACAACACCGTTGTTAACAACACGGTCGTCAATAACACGACGGTCAACAATGTGACGAACAACGTCAGCAATGTAAAGGTGCTCGAGCAGGTCGATAACCGGGTTGTTATGGATGTCGGCGACCGGATGTTTGTGCGCGGCGATGACCGCCCACGTCTGCGCCACAATGCCGAAGAAGCCTATTATGATGAGCTGCCACGCGGCCGCATGCGCGAAACGATTGTGCGTCCCGGTGGCTACCGTGTGGTCACTGTTTATGACCGTTATGGTGATGTTGTGCAGCGCTCCCGTATCGACCGCGATGGCAACGAGTATCTGATGGTTTATGCCCCCGACTATGAAGATACGTCGCGTGCCGCCATCGCCGATGTTGGTTACGATCTGCCACCGATGCGCCTCACGATCCCTGTCAGCGATTACATCATCGACGTAACAGACGATCGTGATCGTGACTTCTATGACTTCTTGGCCATGCCACCGGTCGAGCGTGTTGAACGCGTCTACACGATCGATGAAGTTCGTCACTCTGCTCGTCTGCGCGATAAGGTGCGCCGCATTGATCTGGACACAATCCACTTTGCGACCGGTAGCGCTGAAGTCTCGCTTTCACAGGCCAAAACGCTGCGCAAAGTGGCTGATGCCATGCAGAAAGTTCTTTCCAAGGACCCCGGTGAAACCTTCTTCATCGAAGGCCACACGGATGCTGTCGGCTCTGATCGATCGAACCTCGTTCTTTCCGACAAGCGCGCAGAGTCAATCGCAAGCCTGCTGACGGAAGTCTATGATATTCCAGCTGAAAATCTCGTCACGCAGGGTTACGGCGAACGGTTCCTGAAGATCAAGACTGATGGACCGGAACAGGAAAACCGCCGTGTCACCATCCGTCGTGTAACCCCGTTGGTTCGCCCGGTAGCGCAGCGCTAACCACCGGTGGCGCATCACAAGCAACAGGTCAGGCCGCATGACAAATGCGGCCTGAACCATAAGATCAGTCTCCCAGCACCTGTTTGTCGTCGCCGTCGCGGGACCGGACAAGCTCCTCCTTGATCTGACGGAGCACATGGGCAGACCGGTTACGGTCAGCATAGGCAACCATGTTTGCCAGAATATCGATGGTCGCCAGATAGGCGTAGCGGGTGGATGTGGGGCGAAAGATATTCTTGCCTTCATCAAGATCGATTGTGATCACCAAGTCAGAAGCCTGTGCAACGGGGGAGTTGCTTTGGGTTATCGCAATCGTGGGAATAGCGCGTGCCCGCAGCAAATTCATGCAATGCACCAGATCACGGTCACGTCCCGTGATGGATGAACCGATGACAACTGTTCCCGGTTGGGCGGCAGCGGAAAGCATATGGTTCATGCTGTGATCTGTTGAAGCATTGATGCGACATCCAAGGCGGAACAACCGGTTGTGGAGTTCGTTGGCGATCATGGCCGAGTTGCCGGTAGCACCGAAGGCCTGAATGAAATCAGCCCCACGCAGCAAGTGGGCGGCCCTTTCCATGGTAGCCAGATCGAGTTGGCGGTGGAGTTGAAAAAGCGCGTTTTGTGCTTTGGTGATAATGTCTTCAGCCACTTCTTCTACCGTGCTGGTTTCCGTCTCCGGCATCAGATAGCGCAAGCCGACATAGGTGATTTTGGCCAGCTGTACCTTGAAGTCGGAATAACCCTGACAGCCGATCCGCCTGCAAAATCGCGTTACCGTCGGCGGAGATACGCCCGCTTTCTCAGCAAGCTCGCCAATGGAGGAGTTGACGACGAAATCGACATTTTCAAGCACAACAGCAGCGAGCTTTTTCTCAAGACCGGAAAGCCTGCCTTCCTTGTCCGACAATGCGTGAATGACGTCCATGGGATCTCCGGTCAGGTTGCAAACTGCGCTTGGCAGGTGATCTTCCAAGTTTATACTCTGAAAAATAATTACATAACTATGGAAATTGTCTACGTTCTGATTAATGATTATCTCTCAATTGCGGTCAATCAAGAAAATAATATACACCGCCATCGAAAATCGCGTCGCACATCCGAGAGAGGCACTCTATGACGTTCCCCTGGCCAGAAGCAGGCACGCCACTTGAAAACATCCCCACCCCAATGCCGGTCATCGATGAAGATCGTATGACTGCAAACATTGCGCGCGCGCAGGCTTACTTCGACCAGCATGGGAAGGCTTTTCGTCCGCACATCAAGACGCATAAGATTCCGTCTGTCGCACAGCAACAGGTAGAAGCGGGAGCCAAAGGCATCAACTGCCAGAAGATCACCGAGGCGGAGGTTTTTGCCGAGGCCGGTTTCGATGACATCCTCATCACCTATAATATTTTGGGTGCAGCGAAACTTGCGCGGCTGAGAGCGCTCAATGAGAAAATTGGTGGGTTGAAAGTGACCGTCGACAGTGACGTCACGATCAAAGGACTTGGTGAGACGTTTAATACCGAGCGGCCACTCGCCGTTCTGGTGGAATGTGATACGGGCGGCAAGCGTTGCGGTGTACAGACGCCTGATGCTGCGGTGGCGCTGGCTGAATTGATCTCCGCGCAGCTGGGCTTACGCTTTGCCGGGATTCTAACTTATCCGGCGGCGGGTGGGGCAGATCGGGTCGAGAGTTTCATCGTTGAGACAATGGCAAAGCTTGCCGCGAAAGGAATAGATTGTCCGATCCGTTCCAATGGCGGCTCACCGGACCTTTATTCCGCCCATCTTGTGCCATCGGCGACCGAACACCGTGCCGGTACGTATGTCTACAACGACCGCAGCATGGTTCGGGCAGGGCATTGCACCCATGACGACCTTGCCATGCATATTCTGGCGACTGTGGTTTCGCGGCCTGCGCCGGGCAGGGCGGTTCTCGATTGCGGCTCCAAAGCCCTGACATCGGATCTTCTGGGCTTTGTGGATCACGGCGTCATCGAAGGATTTGACGGCGCAAGGGTTGTCACCCTTTCGGAAGAACATGGCGTGGTTGATCTGACGGACTGTAAACAGGGATTTCCACCAGTGGGAGCCGTTGTCCGTGTCATCCCGAACCACACATGTGTCGTCAGCAACCTTTTCGACCACATGGTTTTTCATCGTAACGGCGTGGTGACTCGTGTTGAAAATGTTGCCGCGCGTGGCACCGTTTGGTGAGTTACGTGTTGTTCGTGGAGTGAATTGACAGCGCACTCCAAAAATTATGAACAGAACTTATGAAAAAAGAGCCGGATTTTCCGGCTCTTTTTTCATCTGATAAGTAAAGTTATCCCGTTCGACACGTTGTTCCTGGCGCCAAAGGCCTTGAAAGAACGTAGATTATCGATTTGTCTTTGCTGAAAGATATCTACGGCATCGTGAAAATCAATTTCACAAATTTTCATTCATCAGCCTGATGATGGGTCTGGATCGAGATATCTGGTTGACACAGCCAATATTCGACGCATTATCAAGAAAATAAATTACAGAAAATAATCAAAGGGCGAACACAAGGCGGAGACCATTTTCATAGACCGATTTCAATTGTTGTGCCGGCAGGGTCGCCGGACTGCGTGAACTGTTCCCTGTGTGCAGGACATGGAGACACTCTTGAAGCCAGCGCGCGTGATCGTGAGATCGTGTGCGTGTTCATTTCCCAATAATACGTCCTTGCTGAACCCGTGCACCTGGAACCAACACATGCGCATATTCACAGCCTCGATGGCTACGGAAACGAATACATTTTCCCCCGTTCCAACGGACATGGATGCATTCAAGGCTGCCTTTTATGCTGGGCCGGGCGAGCACCCGGAAACACCGACTTTGTGTTCATCGGTTGTGCCTATCTTGCGACGCCGCGGCAAAGCTGAAGGTTTCACGGTTATAGAAGGCACGTCCTGCTGGGCTGAACCTGCCGGTCTCATTCAACGCCAGACCTATGAGACGCTGCGTGATACAATTCTGGCAGAGCTGGAAGCAGCGCTTCCTGTGGATGCTGTCGTTCTGGGGCTGCATGGTGCGATGGTGGCGCAGGGCTACGATGATCCGGAAGGGGACTTTCTGGAACGAGTGCGAGCAATCGTTGGTCCTGACATTCTGGTCGCTGCCGAATTCGATCCGCACAGTCACCTGACCGCAAAGCGTGTGGCCAATCTTGATATCATGGCAACGTTCCTTGAGTTTCCGCATACGGATTTCGAAGAGCGTGGAGAACATGTCGTTGATCTGGCTCTCAGGATGCTGCGCAGCGAGATCAAGCCCGTGATTTCGACCTTCGATTGCCGCATGATCACCATTTATCCCACCAATCGCGAGCCAATGCGGTCTTATGTTGATCGCCTCGCGGCCATGCAGGGTAAGAACGGCGTCCTGTCGATTTCCGTGATCCATGGTTTCATGGCCGGCGACGCGCCCGACATGGGGACGCGGATTGTCGTCGTTACCGATAATGACAAGACGAAAGGCGACGAGATTGCACAACAGCTGGGACACGAATTGTACCGCATGCGCAAACTCACGGCTATGGAGATGTTCGATACAGAAGCGGGGCTGAACCGCGCATTGGACGTGCGCGCCAGCGACCCGTCCCGCCCTGTTGTCATCTCCGATATCTGGGATAATCCAGGCGGTGGCGTGGCGGGTGATGCAACCTATATTCTGCGCCGCATGCTGGAGCGCAAGCTCGACAATTTTGCGGTTGCCACCATCTGGGATCCTGTCGCCGTTGCTTTCTGCCATGCGGCAGGCGAGGGGGCCGAGCTCGAAATCCGTGTCGGTGGAAAGTCGTCATGGCAAGGCGGTGAGCCGCTGGATTTGCGCGTTACCGTACAAAAAGTGGCGGATGCAGGCTGGCAGAGTTTCCGCAACAGTCGGGTCAATCTTGGGCGCGTCGCAGTCATCCGTCCCGTTGGTACACAGATCGACATCATTCTGATTACCAGTCGGTCCCAGACCTATGAGCCGGATATCTTCTCCAATCTGGGGATCGATTTTGCCAACAAGGACTTCCTCGTCGTCAAGTCGACCAACCACTTCCAGGCCGGGTTTCAGCCGATTGCATCGGAGATCGTCTATATCGCAGCGCCAACATCATATCCGACCAATCCGGCGGTGACACCATACAGGAAAGCAAGTCTGGAACTCTGGCCACGGGTCGCCGATCCGCTGGGGCTGGACTAACAACAGCGAACCATCCGTCAGTTCAATTATAAAAGGGGAGTTACAATGAAGAAACGTTTCCTGATCGCGGCCACCGCCGTACTTCTATGTTCAAGCGCGATGGCTTTCGCGCAATCGTCGGATGGTATTCTCACCATCGCAACCATTGGCGAGCCGCCAACGCTGGATGCGATGCAGACTCCAACCGATATTGTTCTGACGATTGATCAGCATATCTTTGAGACGCTTTACACCTATGATGAACAGTGGAAGTCGGTTCCGTTGCTCGCTGCTGGCATGCCGGAAATCTCCGAAGATGGATTGACTTACAAGATTTCGCTGAGAGAAGGGGTGAAGTTCCACGACGGTAGCGACTTTGACTCCAAGGACGTCGTTGCATCCTTGAAGCGATGGATGGAAATCAATTCCAAGGGCAAGCAGGTTGCCGGCATCGTGGACAGCCTGGCTGAAGACGGCGACCATGCCGTCATCATCAAGCTCAAGTCGCGTTATGCGCCGCTACTCGCGACGCTCTCGCAGGCGTCGATTATTATCCCGTCGGAGACAGTCGCCGATACGCTGACGAAGTTCGTTGGAACCGGTCCCTACGCGCTCAAGGAACGCAAACCGGATCAGTACACGCAGCTCGTGCGCTTCGATGATTATAAATCCCCGGAAGGCGAGCCAAGCAACTATGCAGGCAAGCGCGAGGCCATCGCAAAGGAACTGCGCTTTGTGCCTGTTCCCGATGCGAACACACGCGTTGAGGGGCTGATTTCCGGTCAGTTTGATTTCGCAGATTCGCTTCCTGTCAGCGCCTATGAGCGCGTTGAGGCAAGCGGCAAGGCGAAGCCGGTCATCTTCAAGAACTCCGGCTGGGCCTCCATGAACATCAACATGAAGGAAGGCGCGCTCGTCAAAAAGGAACTGCGTCAAGCGGTTCAAGCTGCACTCAATGCATCTGACATGATGCTCGCAGCCTTCTCCGATGACCGTTTTTACAGCGTCGATGGTTCGATCTTCCCGGAAGGTTCGTTCTGGCACACTGAAGCTGGTGTCGCCCGCTATGGCGAAGGTGATCCGGAAACAGCAGCCAAGCTCCTGAAGGATGCCGGATATGATGGCACGCCGATCCGACTCTTGACCAGCCGTCAGTATGAGTTCCATTACAAGATCGGCGAAGTGGCGAAAGCTTATCTTGAGGCAGCCGGTTTCAAAGTGGATATGCAGGTTGTCGATTGGGCCACATTGACGACGCGCCGCGCCGATCCCAAACAGTGGGATATCTTCATCACTCATTCGAACTTCCCTGGCGATCCGACGACCATCAACACCATTACAGACACTTATCCGGGCTGGTACGTGTCGGATCAGAAAGCCAAAGCCGTCGCCACCTATATGGATGCGACGAGCGATGCAGCAAAGCAGAAGGCGTGGGAAGGCATCCAGACCGTCATCTATGATGACGCGCCGCTCTACAAGGTCGGTAATTTCAATGCGCTTTCCGGCGTTGCGGACGGGGTTTCGGGTTATACGCCAACCTACTGGCCGCATTTCTGGAATGTAGCCCCGAAGAAGTGAGGCAAACCATGTCAAGGATCGTCCGGGCACTGTTGCATCGTTTGATAGGCATGGCCGTCGTGCTTGCCCTTGTCGTGACAGTTGTATTCGTCATTGTCCGGGTTACACCGGGCGATCCGGCTGCCGTCATGTTGGGGTCTGATGCGACCCCGCAGGACATTGCAGATTTGAGAGCGCGGATGGGGCTTGATGCGCCCCTTCTGGTCCAATATGGTCAGTTTGTGCTGGGCATATTCCAGGGAGATCTCGGCCAGTCTATCTTTCTCAATCAGCCCGTAACGCATGCGCTCGCTTCGCGTGCGGAACCGACATTTTTTCTCACGCTGTTTTCCATATTGATCGCGGTGCTGATTGCCTTGCCCGTCGGTGTGTTCTCAGCTGTGAAGCGAGGAACGTTCTTCGATCAAACTGTGGTCGTGCTGACCATGGTAGCCGCAAGTATACCCAGTTTCTGGCTGGGCTTGCTCCTTATTCAGATTTTCGCCGTGCAATATGGCTGGTTCCCAGCCTCTGGTTATGGTGGTCCCGATACAAGCTTTTTAGAGCGCCTGCACCATCTCATCTTGCCTGCGGTGGCGCTTGGCGTGGTTAATTCCGCACTCATTACCCGCTTTACCCGTGCAGCTATGCTTGATGTGCTGGGGGACGATTATGTACGGACGGCACGGGCAAAGGGTGCCAGTGAAGGCCGCGTTATCCTGAAGCATGCCTTCAAGAATGCGCTTGTGCCAATCATCACCGTCATTGGACTTTCTATCGCGATGCTGGTCGCAGGGGCCGTCGTTACCGAAACGGTATTCGGCCTGCCGGGCATTGGAAATCTGGTGGTATCGGCGGTTCTGCGCCGCGACTATCCGGTCATCCAAGGGACCTTGTTGGTCGTGGCCGCGATCTATGTGCTGATCAATTTTATGGTCGATATGCTCTATATTCTCGTAGATCCGAGGGTACGACTGTGACGCTCGCTTCTTTCTCCATGCCCTTTGCATCCAGCTTTCGACGTCTGTTCGGCAATCGGGCGATCTTGTTCGGTGCGCTGATCCTGCTCGCCGTGGTGCTGGCAGCCATTCTCGCGCCCTGGGTTGCACCCTATGCACCTAACAAGCTGTCGATCATTAACAAGCTTCAGGGACCTTCGTGGACGCATATTTTCGGCACTGATGAATTCGGACGCGATATTTTCTCACGTGCCATTTATGCAGGGCGCATCTCGCTGCTCGTCAGCCTCGGTGTGGTTGTGCTCTCAACTGTTCTGGGTGTCATACTGGGTGTCACGGCCGGATATTTCCGCAAGCTGGATACCCCAATCTCCAGACTACTCGACGCGATGATGTCCTTTCCGGATATTCTTCTCGCGATAGCGCTTGTTGCGGCGCTTGGCCCTTCGCTAATGACGGTCATCATAGCGCTCGGGATCACCTATGCGCCACGTCTGGCGCGTATCGTGCGCGGCTCGACACTGGTGATCCGCGAGATGCCCTATATCGAGGCGGCAATTTCGCTTGGCCTTCCGACATGGCAGATATTGTTGCGCCACGTACTGCTCAATCTGGCCTCTCCCATTCTGGTACAGGCAACATTCGTATTCGCATCTGCAATGCTGGCAGAGGCCAGCCTATCGTTCTTAGGCGTTGGCGTTTCAGCGGACATGCCGACCTGGGGAACCATGTTGGCATCGGGACGGGAATATATGAACAACGCACCGTGGCTCATGCTTTTTCCCGGCCTTGCCATAGTCTTCTCCGTCCTCTCGCTGCAACTTGTCGGTGATGGCCTGCGCGATCTGGTCGATCCGCGTCTCGCGAAGGAAAGCTGATCATGTTTGAAGAGCATAACGGCGATATTCGTCCTGTTCTGTCGGTTGAGAACCTGACCACCTCGTTCAAATCCGCAGAGGGTTGGCGGCCCGTTATCCGCAACATCAATTTCTATGTGAATGCTGGCGAGACAGTTGCAATTGTCGGCGAAAGTGGCTCAGGCAAAAGCGTGACCGCGCTTTCCACCATGCGGCTGCTGCCGCCCGCAAAATCAAGGTCTGAAGGCCGGATTCTGCTTGATGGGCGCGATCTCTTACAAGTATCGGAAGCGGAAATGCAGTCGGTGCGCGGTGGCTCCATCGGGATGATTTTTCAGGAGCCGATGACATCGCTCAATCCCGTCTTCACTATTGGCAATCAATTGGCTGAAGCGTTGGTGCTTCATCAGAAACTGAGCTGGCAGCAGGCCGAGGAGGAAGCTGTTCGCCTCATGGAGCGCGTTCGTATTCCTGCTGCACGCTCCCGCCTGAGAGAATATCCGCATAAGTTCTCCGGCGGCATGCGCCAGCGGGTGATGATTGCAATGGCGCTCGCCTGTCGCCCAAAGCTTCTGATCGCCGACGAACCGACGACAGCGCTGGACGTGACAATTCAGGCCGAAATTCTTCACCTCATTCGTGAACTGCAGCAGGAAGAGAACATGGCCGTTCTCTTCATCACGCATGATATGGGCGTGGTTGCTGAGGTGGCGGACCGTACTGTAGTCATGTTCCGTGGCGATATGGTCGAGACCGCTCGAACGGAGGACCTCTTCGCTGCGCCAAAAGAAATCTATACCAAATCCCTCCTCGCTTCCATTCCACGTTTGGGAACCATGGGGCGCGCAACGGCTCCAAAGAGGTTTCCTGCGGTCGATCCGAATACCGGAGAAGCCACAGATGGCAGGCAGACAAAGCCCGTGCTTGCGGATCAACCGCCGCTACTTCAGGCCTCCAATATTGTTGTGCGGTTTGAACTTCCAAACGGTCGCATTCACGCCGTTGAGGATGTTTCTTTCGACCTTCGCCGCGGGGAAACCTTGGCACTGGTGGGAGAATCCGGTTGCGGAAAATCGACGACTGGTCGCACGATTATGCGTCTACTGCAGCCCACATCGGGAAATATCGTCATTGACGGTCAGGACGTGACCACGCTTGGCGCATCGCAACTGCGCGCGATGCGGCGCAGTGCGCAGATGATTTTTCAAGACCCTTTTGCCTCGCTCAATCCGCGTATCCGCATTGGCGCGGCAATTGCCGAACCCATTCTGGCCCACAAGATGATGGGCAAAGGTGAGGCGAGGGCGCGGGTTGCAGAACTGCTGGAGCAGGTCGGGCTTTCGGCTTCGATTGCAGAACGCTTTCCGCATGAGTTTTCCGGGGGGCAAAGACAGAGAATTTCCATCGCACGCGCCTTGGCGTTGAAGCCAAAGCTTATCGTCGCTGATGAGGCGGTTTCGGCCCTCGATGTTTCAGTCAAGGCACAAGTGGCGAATCTCCTGCTTGATTTGCAGGAGCAGCATGATCTTGCCTATCTCTTCATCAGCCATGACATGGCTGTGGTGGAGCGGATCAGCCACCGCGTAGCGGTAATGTATCTCGGCGAAATTGTCGAGATCGGTCCGCGCGAAGCAATCTTTGGCAATCCTCAACACCCTTATACACGCCGCCTCATTGCAGCCGTGCCGATTCCTGATCCGTCGTCGCGCGGGCTGGTGCGCCCAGAGCTTGGGGAGGAGATTAAAAGCCCATTGCGGCCGCTCGATTATGTGCCGCCCAAGCACGGCTATATCGAAGTGTCGCCCGGGCATCTGGTGCAGGATTTCGCCGAATGGGGCGAGCGCCTATCCGCTGCGTGAGTGATACAACAATACCAATTGAATAAGGAGCCCAGACATGAGCAATGAAAAGCTGATCCGTTACGAAACCGCTGACAATCAGGCAGGCGGACAGCGCCGACCTTTTGCGAAAGCGGTTCGGGCAGGCGATTTCGTTTATGTCTCGGGACAAGTTCCGACGCTTAACGGTGAGGTTGTAGCGGGCAATATCGTTGTCCAGACCGAACAGGTGATCACCAACATTAAGGACGTGCTGGCTCTTGCTGACTGTACATTGGCTGATGTGGTCAAGGTAAATGTCTGGCTTGATGATGCGCGCGATTTCTCCAGCTTCAACGCGGTATTCCAAAAGCATTTTATCGACTATCCGCCAGCGCGTTCCACAGTCCAGTCGTCACTCATGGTCGATGCCAAGGTGGAGATGGACGTGATCGCCTATAAGCCGCAGGCATAAACGATAGCAATCTTCGTCAAGGCAATCTTTGATTTGGCTTGCCGAAATTGTACGTCAGTTGTGATCCAAAACACGCGACAGCCGCAGGGCAGCCAGCGTGCAGATCGCGCCGGATATCAGATAACCGCCGATGAAAATTATTCCGAGGCTACTCGCAAGGCCAAGTGCGACGAGAGGCGCAAAAGCCGCGCCAACCAGCCAGGCAAGATCCGATGTCAATGCCGCGCCGGTATAGCGATAATATTGTGTGAAACGGGAGGAGACAGCACCCGAAGACTGGCCAAATGTTAGCCCCAATATGCCGAAACCAATCAGAATATACGCATCTTGTCCCGCGCTGCCCGCATCGAGAAGAAAGGGGGCAGAAAAACTGAATATCGCGATGATGATGGCGCCAACCATCAGTTCGCTACGGCGTCCGATGCGATCCGCGACAAAGCCCGACAAAATGATGCCGACGATGCCGATTGCAGCACCAGCTACCTGCACCCAGAGGAAACGTTCTGCTGGCTGTGTTCCTGAAAGGACAACCCAGCTGAGTGGAAAAATCGTCACAAGATGGAACATGGCGAAGCTTGCCAGCGGCACAAATGCACCAAGCAGAACGTCGATGCTATGCTTGCTGAGCATTTCAAACACCGGTCGCGGCTGCAATTCCTGCGCTTCCATGGCTGCGCCGAATTCACTGCTCGCAACGATCCGAAGGCGCGCAAAGAGCGCAACGACATTGATCGCGAAGGCGACAAAGAATGGATAGCGCCAGCCCCACGCCAAAAAGTCTGCTTCGCTGAGATTATGTACGAAATAGGCGAAGAGAATGCTGGCGAGCGCAAAGCCGATGGGCGCCCCCAATTGCGGTATCATTGCGTACCAGCCCCGTTTGTTCTGGGGCGCGCTCAGGCTGAGCAGTGAAGCCAAGCCATCCCATGCACCACCGAGCGCGAAGCCCTGTCCAAGACGGAACAACGCGAGCAGAAACACGGCCCAATAACCGATCGTCTCATAGCCGGGCAGGAACGCAATAGAAGCAGTTGAGCCTCCAAGAATAACGAGTGCGAGCGTGAGTTTCGTTCCTCGTCCGTAATGGCGGTCAATCCACATGAAGATGAAAGAACCCACGGGACGCGCAATGAACGCGAGGGAAAAAACGGCAAATGACATCAATGTCGCCGACACCGCATCAGGCGCAAACGGGAAAATCAGCTTGGGGAAAACCAGAATGGACCCGAGCCCATAAACGAAAAAATCGAAGAATTCGGATGTGCGACCGATGACGACACCAATCGCGACGTTTCCCGGAGACAAGGGCTTTCCATCGCTGTGGATGCGTCGCGCGTCTTGTTCAAGACCTGTCGATGTCGGCGTGGCGGACGAACTCATGAAACTCTCCGAGGGAAACGTATCATGTGCTTTATGATGTCGCACCGAGGTACGATATCAAGGAACCAGCCAAAAAAAAAGCAGATATAGTTGCTTAAAAGCTCCTTTGCCGCGAAATTTTCATAAACTGAAAAATGGGTCTTTCCGAAATACGATTGTGCCTTATCATGTTTGAAGGAACAGAATGTAGGTCGGGTTTATCATGGACGCATTCTTTAGTTTCATACGAAATACGATACTGGCCTCACTTCTTTTGGGGCTTGCCGGGTGCAATATGGTCGTCATGTCCCCGTCGGGAGACATTGCCGCCCAGCAGAGGGACCTTATCGTCATATCGACGATCCTGATGCTCATCATTATTGTGCCGGTTCTTTTCCTTACGCTTTTCTTTGCGTGGCGATACAGGCAGTCCAATAGTTCGGCCAAATATGATCCTGAGTGGCATCATTCGACCGCACTGGAAGTGGTTATCTGGACGGCGCCTTTGCTCATCATTATTGCATTGGGTGCGATCACATGGGTCAACACGCATAAGCTGGACCCCTACAGAGCGCTGGATAGAATTGACAGCGCACGACCGGTTGAGCCGGGAACGAAGCCGCTGACCGTCGAGGTCGTGGCGCTCGACTGGAAGTGGCTGTTCTTTTATCCGGAGTACGGTGTGGCCACAGTCAACGAGATGGCGGCCCCCGTCGACAGGCCGATTGATTTCAGGATCACCGCTTCATCCGTCATGAATTCCTTTTATATTCCAGCACTTGCGGGCATGATTTACGCCATGCCCGGAATGCAGACACGACTGCATGCGGTGATCAATAAGGCTGGTGAATACGAAGGTTTTTCATCGAACTACAGCGGTGAAGGCTTTTCACATATGCGCTTCCAGTTTCACGGTCTCGATGATTCCGGCTTCGACACTTGGATCAGTCAGATCAAGCAGAACGGAACCGCGCTGAACCGCGATACCTATTTGAAGCTCGAAAAACCCAGTGTCCGGGAGCCGGTTCGGTATTTCGGCGCAGTCGAGAACGGGCTTTTTCAAGCCATATTGAATATGTGCGTTCGCCCCGGCCAGATGTGTATGAGCGATATGATGCATATTGATCGAATGGGCGGCGCAGGCATCGACAGTCGTGAAAACAAGCTCAAGCTTGAACACGACAATCGATATAGTCGCGACGATGCTCAACCTGCGGCGGCAGACGTTCAGGCCACTCCGAGCACTCATCAGAAACAGAGGCATGACATGCAAAATATGCACAACATGCCTTGAAACTGGATCAGTTCGATGGCGTGAAAAAGTTGGGTGTGACACTACAGTAGAGATTAGACGAGTACACAGGTCCAAACATTGAAAACGCGATGATCGCGTGAATATAACTTCGGGAATGTTCTATCATGATTGGCGGTAACAGTCCTACGAGTATAATTTTCGGGCGTCTCTCTCTTGAGGCGATACCCTATCACGAGCCCATTCTTTTGCTGACCTTCATCGTGGTCGCAATTGGTGGGATCGCCATTGTGGGGCTGATTACCTATTTCAAACTGTGGGGCTATCTCTGGCGCGAATGGTTCACCAGTGTGGACCACAAGAAGATCGGCATCATGTATGTCGTTCTCGCCTTGGTCATGCTTTTGCGCGGCTTTGCAGACGCGATCATGATGCGTATCCAGCAGGCGATCGCCTTTAATGGTTATGAAGGCTATCTGCCGCCGCATCACTATGACCAGATATTCACCGCCCACGGCGTGATCATGATCTTCTTCATGGCGATGCCATTCGTGACGGGCCTGATGAACTATGTGGTGCCGCTTCAGATCGGCGCGCGCGACGTATCGTTTCCGTTTCTCAACAATTTCTCGTTCTGGATGACGACCGGCGGCGCCATCATCATCATGATGTCGCTTTTTGTAGGAGAGTTTGCTCGTACTGGCTGGCTGGCCTATCCACCCTTGTCCGGTATTGATTACAGTCCTGATGTCGGCGTCGATTATTACATATGGGGCCTGCAGGTGGCGGGCGTTGGCACGACCCTGTCTGGCATCAACCTGATCGCTACCATCGTCAAGATGCGTGCGCCGGGCATGTCGTTCATGAAGATGCCGATATTCACCTGGACGTCGTTATGCACCAATATTCTCATTGTGGCGACGTTCCCGATCCTGACCGCAACACTCGCACTGCTATCCTTGGACCGTTATGTGGGGACCAACTTCTTCACCAACGACCTTGGTGGCAATCCGATGATGTATATCAACCTCATCTGGATCTGGGGGCACCCGGAAGTCTATATTCTTGTACTGCCGGCATTCGGCATTTTTTCCGAAGTGGTGGCGACATTCTGCGGTAAGCGCCTGTTCGGTTACGCTTCAATGGTCTATGCGACCTGCGTTATCATGATCCTGTCCTATCTCGTGTGGTTGCATCACTTCTTCACCATGGGATCAGGCGCTTCGGTTAATGCGTTCTTCGGCATCACGACGATGATCATCTCCATTCCCACGGGCGCAAAGATGTTCAACTGGCTTTTCACGATGTATCGGGGGCGCATACGCTATGAAGTGCCGATGCTATGGACGTTGGGGTTTATGGTGACATTCGTGATTGGCGGCATGACAGGCGTGATGCTTGCCATTCCTCCGGCCGATTTCGTGCTGCATAATTCGCTCTTTCTCATCGCGCATTTTCATAATGTGATTATTGGAGGCGTTGTCTTCGGCCTGATGGCGGGGTTGGTTTACTGGTGGCCGAAAGCCTTTGGCTATAAGCTCGACCCATTCTGGGGCACCATGAGTTTCTGGTTCTGGCAGATAGGCTTTCTCTTTGCTTTCATGCCGCTCTACGTTCTGGGCCTCAAAGGCGTCACACGCCGCGTCAGCCAGTTTGAAGATCCGTCGTTGCAGATATGGTTTGTTCTGGCCGCCTTTGGAGCGTTTTTGATCGCGCTCGGCATTGCATCATTTCTCATTCAGCTGGTGGTCAGCTATCTGAAGCGGGAACAACTGCGCGATTTGACTGGCGACCCCTGGGGCGGACGGACACTTGAGTGGTCAACCGCTTCACCACCGCCGGAGTATAATTTTGCTTTCACCCCGGTCGTGCATGACCACGACAGCTGGTATGATATGAAAAACCGTGGTTATGAGCGCCCGCTTACTGGTTATCGTCCCATCCATATGCCGCGTAACACGGGTGCAGGCGTCATACTTGCAGGGTTCAGCGTCGTTCTCGCCTTCGCTCTCATCTGGCACATCTGGTGGCTAGCAATAGTCTCCTTCGTGGCTTTGCTGATCACCGCAATCGGCCATACATTCAACTATAAACGTGACTTCTATATCCCTGCTGAAACCGTGGCGGCGACTGAAGATGCGCGTTCGAAACTTCTCGCTGGATAGGTTGAATTATGACAGAAACACATCTGGACCAAGCCGAGAAGCCGCAGTTCTATCTGACGGAAGACCACCATCCGGAAAACAGCACTATGCTGGGCTTCTGGCTCTATCTGATGAGCGACTGCCTGATATTTGCTGTTCTTTTTGCTACCTATGGCGTGCTTGGTCGCAATTATGCGGCCGGACCTTCACCAGCCGACCTGTTTGATCTCAGCCTGGTCGCGATCAATACGGCGATGCTTTTGCTGTCGTCGATCACATATGGCTTTGCCATGTTGCAGATGCAGCGTGATGACAAAACGGCAACGCTGTTCTGGTTGGGCATTACCGGCATTTTAGGCGCATTGTTTCTTGCAATCGAAATTTATGAATTCAGCCATCTTATTCGCGAAGGGGCCGGGCCGGGCCGTTCAGCATTCCTATCCTCGTTCTTCACGCTTGTAGGCACTCACGGCCTGCACGTCACTTTCGGTATCATCTGGCTGATCACGCTCATGTTGCAAGTCATGCGTCATGGTCTGATCGTCGAGAACCGCAGACGTCTGATGTGCCTTTCGATGTTTTGGCATTTTCTCGACGTTATATGGATCGGCGTGTTCTCCTTTGTATATTTGTTGGGAGTTCTGGGATGAGCGTACAAGGCGAGCACCACGGAGCCCAATCGGGCCATCACGACAATCATGGGTCGGGCGCGGACGAAGTCCATGCGACCTTTGGCGGATACATGACCGGCTTTGTGCTGTCGGTTATTCTCACCGCCATCCCATTCTGGCTTGTTATGGGCGATGTTTTCGCCAGCAAGCAGCTGACCGCCATGCTAGTCATGGGGATAGGGGCGGTCCAGATTGTGGTTCACATGATTTACTTCCTGCATATGAGCCCACGCTCTGAAGGCGGCTGGACGCTGATGGCACTGATCTTTACGCTCATCATCGTTGGTATCGCACTGGCTGGGTCTCTTTGGGTTATGCACCATCTCAACGAGAACATGATGCCGATGAGTCCGGAGATGATGAAGAACATGCCTTAGCTGCGGTCCCGGCGACCGCGCCTTTTATGACCTGTGTGCTGAAAGCCGTAGTGACAGAATTTCGGCCACAGCGGCAGGAAGTGAATCTTGTGGTAGTTCCTGAGCAGATACTGCGCCCATTGACGCCTGGACGTCGGCGATTTTGTCAGCAAGAGCGCCTGTCAGACCCAAAGCATCAAGTGTGGCGGCGCTTTCGCGCATTTCGGCCGCCCGGCGTGCACCGTGACGTAGCGTCCGCTCAAACATGTAGTTGACGTTCTGTGGCCAGCCGAGGCCCGGGTAGCTCGCTGAAAGCGAAGAAAGGACGTAGTCAAAGCAACCCGAAGCGGATGCAGCCAGCATCGTCTCGACAGTTAGTGCTTCAAGACCTTTGACGAAGAGAGAACGAACCATCTTGATGGCGGTCGCCGCACCCGGTTCCAGCCCTACGACTTCGAAATTGAAGCCAAGAGCGCGCATGTCGTCAGCCACTATATCAGCTGTTGCACCGGCAAGCAGCACGGGCGTTTGGTGGCCTCTTGGGTCGACGGGCGCCATAACCGCCATGTCGAGATAGGTGGCACCGCTTTTTCCCACTATGGCTGCGGTCTCTTTTTTCCGGTCAGGTGAGACGGAATTGATGTCGATAAACAGCTGATCACTGGAAAGTGCATCCATAACCGCAGCGGCGGCATTGAAGCTCTGGTCGGCGGTAACAGCGCTGATAATCCAGTCGGCACCCGCGATCGCTTCGCCTGCGGTGGGCTTTAATGCAAGACCACGCGCATTGGCTGCGGCAGCAATCGTGCTGTCCGCTTTCAGGTCGTAGGAGGCTATTATTTTGGCGGTGCCCAGCTTTTGCAAGCTGTCCGTAAATGAACGCGCGGCTTCGCCAAATCCAATAAATGCTATTTTCATAGTTCCTCTCAAGATTGGTGTGCCGCCACCAGATCGATGAATTGTTGTTGCGCTGCCGTTGGCATCCAGTTCTTACGTGTGGTCAAACCTATGGGGCGCTCGGTATGGCTAAGGTCGAGCGGCAGTTGTTTGAGAAATCCGCGAGCGAGTTCCGCCTGTGCCTGAAGATAGGATATGCAGCCCAAATGCTCGGTGCTGAGCAGCAATTCACGCATTAGCACCAGCGAGCTGGATTCGATGAGACTATCCGGTGCGCAGTCGGCATTTTCAAACAGCCGGTCGAAGTGCTGGCGGATGGGCGTCTCGCGGTTGCCGACGATCCAGGGGTAGCGGGCCAGATCCTGAACGGTAATGGTGCTTCGGCGCATCAAGGGATGCTCGCTTCCTGCAATCAGCGCCAGCGTATCGGTGAAGAGAACCTGTTGTTCCACATCGTCTATCGGTGTGGGAAACCGCAACGCTCCAATAAGAAAGTCAATCTCGCCTCGTCGCAGTGCGGAAAGAAGATCGACATAGGGTCCTTCCACAATCTTTATAAGGGTCTTGGGACGCAAAACGCGAAACTTGGCGATTGCCTTTGGCAGAATATAGGACCGTGACAGCGGCATGCCGCCGATCACCACCCGGCCTGTTTCTTCGGATATCGTATCTGCCACATCGGCTTCCGCCTGTTCAAGCTCGGCAAATGCCAATCGCGCGGCCTGGGCCAATTGCACGGTTATGCGGGTCGCAATAATGCCATAGGCAGTGCGTTCGAAAAGCTTGCGTCCAGAGGCATCTTCCAGCTGCGTGATTGCGCGGTGGACGGTGGGCTGGGCCAGATGCAAACGCCTCGCGGCCAGCGTAAAATTCTGGGTCTCATGGACAGCAATCAGTGCTTCCAGCTGCGCCGTAGTGACGGTGATGCAAAGACGCGGATTGATGCCGGACAGGATCGGGTCGATCAGTTCGAAAGTGCGCCGCACGCGAGTCGCAAAAGCCTCGCCGTGTAGATTGGCAAAAAGACCTGTGCTGGTGCGGGAAAACAGCGACATGCCAAGCTTGCGCTCTAATTTCGCCAGTGCCTGTGTCACGGCCGGTTGCGAGACGTGGCAGGTTTCCGCAGCCCTCGTTACGGAATTGCTGTCGACCACCGCCAGAAACACGCGCAGATGCCGGAAATTATGACGCGTATCCGATTGTGAAGAGGGCGATATGTGTGGGAAGAGCGGTGTTTCAGCGTTCATTTTTTCAAGCTTGCCAAGGTTAGCAAACTCTAGGCTGAGTTTAACGCTCTGTCCACGAGAGACACGGCGATGCGGTGTACTTGGCCGGGACTGATCCATGCGTTAAACCTCACATAACCGCTTTCGAATTATAGATGGGAGCGGCAAATATTGCCGCTCCCATCGCCTTTTACTTTGCAGGATCCTTGACCTGATCGTAGGTCTGAAACTCGGTGTTATAGAGTTCTCCGTCGACTTTCTCGACCTTGCGCATATAGATGTTCTGGACGATATCCCGCGTTGCCGGATCGATGGAAATCGGACCACGTGGGCTGTTGATTTGCATGCCTTTGGCAGCATCGACAAATGTATCGCCGGTTGCATCACCGCCGGTCTTTTCCAGCGTCTTGTAAATCAGCTCCAGCGCGTCCCAGGCGGACACTGCCACCATGTTGGGACGCATGCCGCCGTTTTCCTTTTTGAAGGCTTCCACGAAGGCCTTGTTTTCAGGCGATGCATGGCTCGCAGAGTAGGGACCTCCGGTGATAACGCCGATAGCCGGATCACCCATATCATTGATGAGGTCATCGTCGGTGACGTCGGCCATGGCGATGACCTTGATACCCGACTTGTCGAGTCCGCGCTCCACAAACTGCTTCATGAAAGCCGCACCCGCGCCGGTCGGCACGAAGACGAAGATCGCTTCAGGCTTTTCGTCTGCGGCGCGTTGCAGAAACGGAGCGAAGTCCGGATTGGCAAGCGGCACTTTGAGCTTGGACAACAGCGTGCCGCCATTGTCCTGCAACGTCTTTTCAAACCATTTTTCGGCATCCGCGCCTGGGCCATAGTCCGACACGATGCTGACGAATTTCTTGGTACCGTTTTCTGGCGCCCATTTGCCGATAACCGCTGCCATCTGCGGAATGGTCCAGGACGTCCGGAGAATGTAAGGCGATGCACCGGGGATTGAAGAAGTGGCCGCCACCATGATGATTTGTGGCACCTTGGCACGCTTCGAAAGTTGCGCCACCGATAAGGCCGTCGGTGTGTTGCCGAAGCCAGTCAGAATGGAGACCTTGTCTTTGGTCACCAGTTCCTGCGACAGCCGCAAGGCGTTGTCGGGGGTGCTGGCATCATCCTTGATGATGAATTCCACCTTCTTGCCGCCCGCCTTATCACCATGCGTGGCGAGATAGGTTTTGAGTGCGGCATTGATCTGCCGTCCGTTCGATTGAAAGCCGCCGGTCAGCGGAATGACGACGCCGACTTTAACGGTGTCTTCAGCCTGTGCCAGTGCAGGCAAACCGATTGCTGCTGCTGTCAGCGCTCCAAGTGCAAGTTTCTTTAATCCCATTGTTTTCCTCCTCCAAATTTTACCGGATACCCACGGCTCCGGCGATGTGTTCAAGTTATCGGCTGGTCCTACGAAAGGCCGACGCCCAGAAGCTGCCCCAGTGTGTCTTCATCACGGGCCAGCTCGTCACTTCGGCCCGCATAGGCCACAGCCCCGCGGTCGAGAACGATGGCTTCGTCTGTGATGTTGAGTATTTGTTGTGCGTGCTGTTCCACGATGATGGCCGAAAGGCCTTCCTCGCGAACGATCCGGCGTATGGCGGCCAGCAGTTCTTCCACGATGATCGGCGCCAGACCTTCGGTCGGCTCGTCGAGCAGCAGGACTTTGGGATTGATCACCAGCGCACGCGCGATAGACAGCATTTGTTGTTCGCCGCCCGACAGCTGATTACCCATATTGGCGCGCCGTTCCTGTAATCGCGGAAAAAGCGTATAGACCGCGTCGAGTGTCCAGCGACCGGGCCGCGCAATGGCCGTGATGTTTTCCTCGACTGTTAGTGAGCGGAAAATGCCGCGCTCCTGCGGAACCCACCCGATTCCCGCCGCAACGCGCCGTTCCGGTGCCATGCGCACTATGTCTTCGCCATCCAGTAAAATGCGCCCGCTGTGAAAGCGGGTCAGCCCGACAATGGTGTTGAGCGTCGTCGTCTTGCCAACACCGTTGCGTCCGAGTAGCGCCAGCGCTTCGCCTGGCTGAAGGCTGAAGCTCACGCCATGCAGCACGGTTGCCTTGCCATAACCGGCACAAAGTCCTTCCAGTTGTAGAAGATCAGCCATGCTGACCACCTCCAAGATAGACTTCCTTGACGCGTGGATCAGAGGCGATCTCTTCAACATTTCCTTCCGCAAACAAGGCACCGGAAACCAGAACTGAAATGCGGTCGGCAAAGCTGAAGACGAGGTCCATATCGTGTTCGATCAGTAGAACCGAAACATCGGCCGGAAGTTTCGCCAGACGCTTGAGCACTTCCTGCCGGTCGGCCTGCGGCACACCTGCCGCGGGTTCATCAAGCAGCAGAACTTTCGGTTCGCAAGCGATGGCAAGGGCAATTTCCAGCAGGCGTTGTTTGCCATAGGGCAGGGACGAGCAGGTGGAATCCATGACGCTTTCCAGCCCGAAGTCCTCGACCAGCCGCGCAATTTCGTCGTCGATCCCGGGCAAGGCACCAGTGCGGCGATACCATTGGGTGCCATATCCGCGACGCTCATTGATGACGAGCGCCAGACTTTCAACGACGCTAAGCTCGGCGAAGAGCTGGTTGATCTGAAATGTGCGCACCAGTCCGCGTTTCACACGCTTCTCACGCGAAATGGTCGAGACTCCGGCCCCATTCAGACGAATTTCGCCTTGTGACGGGGTAATCACGCCGGTCAACAGATTGATCAGTGTGGTTTTTCCGGCTCCGTTTGGCCCGATCAGGGCATGGCGTGCGCCGCGTTCCAGGCGGAAAGTCACATCATTAGTGGCTTTCAGTCCGCCAAAGAATTTGCTGAGATGAATAGTTTCCAGTGCGGCGACGGTCATTGTGTGGCCTCGCGGGATTTCTGAGTGCGCCGCGACAGCCGTGCCGAAAGCGCGCGGATGAATTGACGAGGACGGTCGCGTCCAAACAGAACGAAGGAGACGAGAAGGACGCCGAGCCAGAACTGCCAATATTGCGGTGTCACGGATGACAAGGCGTCCTGGATCAATTCGTAGACGAGTGCGCCAATCAGGCCGCCATAGAGATAGCCGGTGCCGCCGATGACAAGCACCATCAGGCCGTCTGCCGATTTCTGGAACGACAGAACATCGAGCGAAATGAACTGCTGTGTCTGGGTGAAAAGTGCACCCGCTATGCCGGCATAGGCACCGGCAATGGTGTAGATGCTCACCAGTCGGGAGCGCACGGGAACGCCAACTGCCGAAGCGCGTAGTGGGTTTTCGCGGGTTGCTTGCAGCGAATAGCCGAAAGGCGAGAAGACGATAAGGCGGGCCAGGACGAACAACACGAATAATACGGCCAGACTGTAGGCGTAGCCGGTATGGCCAAACAGATCCAACTCGAAGACGCCGAAGATCGGCTCGATGGTAATGCCTTGAAGCCCATCTGCGCCTCCTGTCAGCCAGCTCGCCTGATTGGCGATTTCATGACACACGGCGGCAACGCCGAGCGTCACCATGAGGCGGGTGAGGTCGCCGCCGCGCAGCAAGAGAAAACTGGTGGCGAAGGCCAGAAGTGCACCGGAGACCGCGCCGACAGCGAGACCCGTCAGCGGTTCGCCGGAGACATAGATCGAGAACAGGCCGCTGGCATAAGCGCCGACGCCGTACATTGCAGCCTGTCCAAGGGTTACCACGCCGCCATAACCGAGGATGAGGTCGATAGAAAGCGCCAAAATGGCAAAGCCGACGACCTCGATCAAGATGAGATGCTGGTCGGGAAAGAGGAACCAGGCGGCGACCGCTGCAACCCAGAAAACGACTTCTAGTAATCCCCAGCGGGTTCTCCGCTTGAGGCTCTGCGCGACATCCGAGGCGGAAACTGTCTGTGTCAGGGCATTATCCATCAGCTTGCCCTCGCAAAGAGGCCCTGCGGACGGAAAACAAGCACCGCAACCAGAACGATATAGATGATGAAACCGCCGAGTGCGGGAACGTAATATTTGCCCATCACATCGGCAATGCCGAGCAAGATCGACGCGACAAGTGGCCCGGTCATGCTGGAGGTGCCGCCGATGGAAACGACGATCAGGAAATAGACCATGAATTTCAAAGGAAAAGTCGGGTCGAGGCCGAGGATTTCAGCACCCAGTGCTCCGCCTAGTCCAGCCAGACCAGAGCCGACAGCAAAGGTCACGGCGAAAACGGTGTTGACGCGAATGCCAAGTCCTCGCGCGACACGACGATCATCGACCGAGGCGCGCAATTGGCTGCCGAAACGGGTCCTCGCTAATGCCAATTGGAGCGCTATAGCAAGAGCGCCGCACACGACAATAAGAAATGCGCGATAGATGCCGATGCCCACGCCAGCAATTTCTACCCGTCCGCGCAGGAACTCAGGGAGATTGAGGATCTGCTGTTGTGATCCCATCAGATAGTCGATTCCGGCCACGGCGATGAAAACAATGCCGATGGAAAACAGCACCTGATCGAGATGCGATTTTTCATAAAGACGGATATAGAGCGTCTTTTCCAAGATGACCCCGGCTATGGCCGTCACGATGAACGCGATGGGCAGCGTCGCCAAAAAAGGCACGCCAATACGGTTCGTGAGAATGACGGTGACATAGCCTCCGGCCATGGCGAAAGCGCCATGCGCGAGATTGATGAAATTCATCAATCCCAGCGTTACCGCCAATCCGCATGACAATACGAATAGCAGCATTCCGTAAGCTACCCCGTCGAACAAAAGGGTAAGCATTCTTCCTCCCAGTCGGATCGCGCCGAAAGGCGCGCCTCTCTATCGGATGATCGGAAGCAGCCATGCACTCGCGGCGCTTCCAATGCGTCCTGATTGGCTGTCAGGATTATGGAAAGTGCGCGTCAAACCCATTTAGAAATGGGCGTGACGACATAAGAAAATGCTATAGTTGGAATAGCACACATCTATGGGTTGGATTTATCTATAGCAAAAACTTATCATGTTGCGCCCATAACCAAATTGGAATGTGACGCGGTCTGTTGTGAAGTTTCCTCAGTTTAGAGGAGAGTTTCATGACCGAGAAAAAGACGGCGCTCGTTATCAGTGCGCATGCGGCCGATTTTGTCTGGCGCTGTGGCGGGGCAATCGCGCAGCACGCCGAGCTTGGATATAACGTAACCGTCGTCTGCCTTTCCTTTGGTGAGCGTGGAGAATCAGCCAAGCTCTGGAAAGATGCAGGTATGACGCTGGAGCGCGTCAAGGCGGCGCGCCGTACGGAATCGGAAAAGGCGGCAAAGGCTTTAGGCGTGCATGACCTCGTTTCGTTCGATCTTGGCGACTATCCGCTGCGTCTGAACGATGAGGACAAGTTCAAGCTCGTCGATGTAATCCGCGATGTGCAGCCGGCTTTCATGCTCAGCCATTCGCAATATGACCCCTACAACACCGACCATATGTATGCGACCGAGATTGCGCTTGAAACACGCATGATCGCACAGGCCTGGGGGCATAAGCCGGGTGAGAAAGTGCTTGGCGCGCCGCAGCTTTATCTGTTCGAGCCACACCAGACCGAACAGATGGGCTGGAAGCCTGACACGTTTTTGGACATCACATCGGTTTGGGACAAGAAATGGGCCGCCATCCAGTGCATGGAAGGGCAGGAACATTTGTGGGCCTATTACAAGAATGTCGCCGAAAATCGCGCGAACCATTTCATGCGCAATTCGGGCGGGCAGTCCGGTGGCCGCAAGGCAAAATATGCCGAAGGCTTCCAATCAGTATTTCCACGTACCGTGGATGAGCTTTAAACAGCATGGCGTATGACAGGGAGGACGCCATGGAGCGGAGTTTCGATATTGCCCACCTCGCGCATGTCGAGGTGTATACCGACAAATTCGAGGAAAGCCTCGATTTTTTCACGCGCATCTACGGGCTGAAACTGTCTGGCATGGATGAGCAGTCCGCCTATTTGCGGGCCTGGGACGATTATGAATTCCATTCGCTCAAACTGACCCGGCATCACACCACTGGCGTCGGACATATCGCTTATCGCGTAGCGTCGCCGGAGGCATTGGAGCGCCGTGTGAAAGCCATCAGCGAAAGCGGATACAAGATCATCGGTTGGGTGGGGGGTGATCGAGGGCATGGCCGAGCGTTCCGGTTTGAGGATCCGTTCGGCCATGTCTTTGAGATCTATTGGGATACCGTGCGCTATACGGGACAAGGCGCGGATGCGCCGGTTCTCAAGAACACCGCAAGCGCCTATACCGGCGCAGCACCGCGACGGATCGATCATCTCAATCTCCTGTGCAGCGACGTGACGGAGTTCCGCAGGTTTATGGAAACTTGTCTTGGGTCGCGTGTCACGGAGATGATCCAGCTCGATAATGGTCGCATCGGTGGTGCGTGGTTCACCATCAACAACAAGACCTACGATCTTGCCTGCACGGAAGAGCATGGCGGCGGTCATGCGCGTTTACATCATCTCACCTATGCCACGGATCAGCGAGAAGACATTCTGCGTGCAGCCGACATCTTCCTTCAAAATGGCGTTCATATCGAGACCGGTCCGCACAAGCACGCCGTGCAGGGCACGTTCTTTCTCTATGTCTGGGAACCGGCGGGCAATCGTGTGGAACTGGCCAATTCAGGCGCACGTCTGATCCTCGCGCCGGACTGGGAGCCGATCGTCTGGACGGAGTCGGAGCGCAAAAAGGGACAGGCCTGGGGTCTGAAGACAATTGAGACGTTCCATACTTACGGAACGCCCCCGGTCGCCGGAAGTAACAAGGAGCATTGAATGCCAGTCGTCGTTCAGAATATCGCGCGCGCCAAACCGGAAGTCATTGATGGGCTGGCGGCGGCAGGTGTGGCAACCGTCCACGAAGCGCAGGGACGCAAAGGTCTGCTGGCAAGCTATATGCGCCCGATCTATTCCGGCGCGCAGGTTGCCGGATCGGCTGTAACGATTTCGGCGGCTCCGGGCGACAACTGGATGATCCATGTGGCAATCGAACAGTTGCAGCAAGGCGATATTCTGGTTCTGGCGCCAACAAGCCCCTGCGAGGATGGCTATTTCGGCGATCTGCTTGCCACTTCGGCACAGGCGCGGGGGTGCCGCGGGTTGATCATCGATGCGGGTGTGCGCGATGTGCGCGATCTGACGTCTATGGGCTTTCCAGTTTGGTCAAAGGCTGTCTTTGCGCAGGGAACGGTGAAGGAAACACTGGGATCGATCAATGTTCCTATCGTCTGTGCCGGAGGCTATGTCGAGGCGGGCGATATTATCGTGGCCGACGATGACGGTGTCTGTGTCGTGAAGCGCACTGAGGCTGAAGACGTGTTGAGTGCAGCACAAACGCGCCTTGCCAATGAGGAAGCTAAACGCGCGCGGCTGGCGGCGGGTGAGCTGGGTCTCGACATCTACAAAATGCGCGAACGTCTGGCGGAAAAGGGCCTCAAATATGTATGAGGACGGCATTCCGTGCTTCTGGATGCGGGGAGGGACATCCAAGGGCGCCTATTTTCTGGCCGAGAACCTGCCATCTGATAGGCAACAGCGTGATGCACTACTGCTGGGCGTCATGGGCTCGCCGGATGTTCGCCAGATTGACGGTATCGGCGGTGCCGATCCACTGACCTCGAAAGTGGCCATCCTGTCGCCTTCCAGCCGCGATGATGCGGATGTGGATTATCTCTTTTTGCAGGTCCTTGTGGATCAGCCACTTGTCAGTGATGCGCAGGGTTGCGGGAATATTCTGGCAGGTGTTGGACCGGCAGCCATTGAAATGGGATTGGTGGCTGCGAAGGACGATGTGACGCCGGTACGCATTCACATGGTCAATTCGGGTGAGATCGCGCTTGCCCAGATTTCCACTCCCAGCCGTCGCGTCAATTATGCCGGTGATACAGCAATCGCTGGCGTTCCGGGCACTCATGCCGCCGTACCTCTTCTGTTCATGAATGTCGCCGGCTCCATGTGCGGAGCGTTGTTGCCGACCGGCAACGAAATGGACGTCATAGACGGTGTCGAAGTAACCCTTATCGACAATGGAATGCCTTGCGTCATCATGTGCGCTGCCGATTTCGGCCTGGCAGGTACGGAGACCCGCGAAGAGCTGGAAGCGAATAATGATCTTAAAGCAAAGCTTGAAGTAATCCGACTAAAGGCAGGCCTATTGATGAATCTCGGCGATGTGCGCGAGGCGTCCGTACCGAAAATGACGCTCGTTTCTGCGCCCACTGCCGGAGGTGCCATATCGACGCGCAGCTTCATTCCGCATCGTGTTCATGCTTCCGTCGGTGTTCTGGCGGCGGTGACGGTCGCGACAGCAACACGCTTGCCCTCCAGTCCCGCAGCTAAGCTGGTGAATGCACCGCAAGATGGCCGCTATGCGATTGAACATCCAAGCGGCGCGATGGAGGTTTTCCTCGATCTGGCGGCAGACGGAACGGTCAAAGGCGCAGGCACGATCCGGACAGCCCGCAAACTGTTCGAAGGCAAGGTTTTTCCGACGGCGAGTAGGTAGTCATTTGACATGCATTTGATGAATATGCCTGTGTGAGGAGCGAAACAGGCGGGAAACAAATGCTGACATTGCGACAAATCGAAGTTATCCGGGCAATCATGGTGACCGGGACGATTGCCGGTGCGGCCAAACTGTTGAATGTCTCTGCTCCGGGGATCAGCAGGCTCATGAAATATTCGGAAGATTCCCTCGGCATCCGGCTCTTTGATCGCTGCGGCGGGCGTTATGTTCCAACATCACAAGCCCGCAATATCTTCGATCTTCTGGATACGGTGCACCGGAAAATCGATGATCTGCAATCGGCTGTTGCCGATTTAAGCAAAGGCAAGGCGCAGGAACTCTGCGTTGCATCCGTGCCGAGTATAGCCAATGTAATGGTGCCGCGCGCGGTCGCAAAGCTGCGCGAGCGTTATAGCGATGTTCACCTCGACCTCAATATTCTCAAGATTGAAGAAGCTGTTGACTATCTTCTCCTAGGACGTGGCGAGATCGTTGCAATCTCATCGCGCTTCGATCATCCGCTGATCGAATTTGAACCGCTGGCAAAGGGGCGGTTGCTCTGCATCGTGCCTGAGACAAGCCCGCTGGCATCACGCGAAAAGATCACACCTCGGGAAATGTCAGAACATCCGCTGATCGGCATCAACCCGAAAGACCCATACGGCGCAATCATGGCGGCGATGTTTACCAATGCGGGTCTCGACTATCGCATGAACATCAAAGCCCGCTTCGGGACGACCGTGTGCAGTCTGGTCGCAGCCGGATTGGGTATAGCGATTATCGACGAATTTACGGTCGCGCATGGCGTGGTGCGTGGCCTGAAAAGCATTCCAATTGACGCGGAGAGCGCCTTTCACACTTATATTGCCTATCGCAACGATCTGCCGCTTTCCGTCTATGCGGAACATTTCATCGATGTGTTGCGCAAGGAAATGAACGCTGTCAGCTCATTCAGCCAGTAATGTCGACGCTCAGAGAATTAACATCATGTTATGGATTCCTATTCATTTGGTAGGCGATATTATCTCTGCCATTCGCTAATCTGTTCCCGGGAGCGCTCGAATACAAGCGCGCAGGCTAGGATCAGTGAATTCATGGCATATGGCGATAATGCTCAATCTTTGCAGGACAAAGGGCCGTTTCCAAATGGAGCGACGCGCCTTTTTCCTGTGGTTGGAGATCCGATTGAGCAGGTGCGTTCGCCGGAAGTAATGACGGAACTGTTCCGCGAGCGCGGCGAGAATGCGCTTGTTGTTCCGCTGCATGTTGCGCCATCCCATCTGCCAGTTGTTTTCGCCACATTGAGCGTGGTGGATAATATCGGCGGTTTGCTGGTGACGATACCGCACAAGCAGCAGGCCTATGAGCTATGTGCCGGACTGACGGACAATGCTGCCTTCATTGAGGCGGTCAATGTTGTTCGGCGCGCTGGAAATGGGTGGTACGGCGATAATACTGACGGCATCGGCTTTCTCGATGGCATCGAACGGGAAGGGTTCGATGTACAAGGGAAAAGCGTCCTTCTCGTCGGATGCGGCGGTGCTGGAACAGCCATTGCGCTGGAAATGCTGAAGCGAGGAGCAGCGCGGCTTGCCATTCACGATGTCGACGCTAACAAGCGTGATTCTGTAATCGGCAAGCTCAGTGCACGTTATCCGGGTAAGGTTGTCATTGGCAGCGATGACCCTTTCGGGTTCGATCTGATTGCAAATGCTACGCCGATGGGTATGAAATCGAATGATCCATATCCCGTAAACGTAACAAAGTTGCGGTCAGAGCAGTTTGCTGCTTGCGTGATCACCAAACCGCACGTATCGCCATTTATCGAGGAAGCTAGAAAACGGGGCTGTCAGACGATGATTGGTGCTGGAATGTTCGATGCGCAGGCGGAGGTCCTGGCGGATTTTGTGACCGGTCACGACGGGCACTGTGCAGGTTGCGCGCCGTTACCTACACCCGAAAAAGGGTAGGCTTATCTCTATATCTTGATCTCTATGAACTTAAGGGGAGGAACTAAAATGCATTATCGTAAGAAACTTCTGGCGCTTTCGACGGCGGTTTTCGCGACTTTCGGCGCAGCCCACGCAGAAGACGTGGTCAAACTCGGCATGGTTGTCGAGCTGTCCGGTCCGGGCGCACCGTCCGGCACGAACTGGCGTGACGGCATCAAGATCGCCATTGATGAAGTGAATGCGGGCGGCGGCATTCTGGGCAAGAAGGTCGAGCTGGGCGAGTATGATACCCAGACCGATCCGCAGGTCTCGCGCGCGCTCGTGCAGAAGGCCATTGACGATGGCGCATATGCCATCCTTGGCACGATCTATTCGGGCTCGACGATGGTCAACATGCTGGTTGCACAGCAGAACAGCATTCCGCAATTCGTCGGTTCGGAATCGCCGAGCATTGTCGAAAAGGGCAATCCGTTCGTGTTCCGCACGTCAACCGGCGCTCAGAAGGGCGTTCCAGCACTGACGTCTTACTTCACCGACACGCTGAAGGCGAAGAAGGTCGGTGTGGCCTGGCTGAACAACGAGTTCGGCAAAGGCGGCCATGACGTTTTCGTTGAGGAAATGAAGAAGGCTGGGATCGAGATTATCGCCGACGTTGCCTCCGAACAGGCGCAGACTGATTATGCGGCCGACGTTGCCAAGCTCAAGCAGGCTAATCCTGAAGCGATTTTCGTCTATATGAACCAGGAAGAATCTGCACGTTTCCTGATTGAAGCGAAAAAGCAGGGTCTGAAGATGCCTCTCGTTGGCGAAGTAACGCTGACGGAAGCCAAGGTGGTTGAACTTGCAGGCGGTGCTGCGGATGGCGCTATCGCACATGTTGGCATCACAGCTGCGGCGACGGATGTGCCGGGCATCGGCGAATTCGCGAAGAAGTTCGAAGAAGCCTACAAGCGCAAGCCGACCCATGACGCTTTGAAGGGTTATGTCGGTGTCTGGACCACCAAATATGTCACCGACATGGTGGGCAAGCTCGACGGTGAAGCATTTGCTGAAAAGATGCATGGTCTTTGCCTGAAGGCGGCTGACTATCCGAAAGTGCTTCTTGACACCTGCTGGGATGACCGCGGGGAAATGTCCCGCCCAAGCTTCATGGTTCAGGTGAAGGACGGTGTGCCGACGGTCATTGGTACCGTTCCGGCAAACTGATCAATCCTTTCAGCAGAGGCGGCGGCTTGGCTGCCGCCTCAGACGGGTAAAGTCATGTCCCAGTTTCTACAGGTTTTGTTATCCGGTCTTGCGACCGGCTCCATTTACGCACTTGTTGCGATCGGTTTCACACTGGTTTGGCAAGCAGCCCAGACCGTGAACTTCGCTCAGGGTGAATTCGTGATGCTGCCGGCCTTCTTCGTTCTGGCGGCAATGACCATCTTTGGTATTTCGTTCTGGCCCGCTCTGCTTATCGGGTTGGTGGTCGCTCTGATCGTGCTTGGGCTTTTGTTCAAGAAGCTGATCGTTGAACCCATTCTGCCCCATGGGGGTATCACGCTGATCATCGCGACGATGGTCTTGGGCATCTTGCTCAAAGAAAGCGTGAAAGAATTCTATTCCGCTGAAGCGCAGCCATTCCCATCGATGTTCCCGAACGATCCAATCGAGTTTTTCGGCGCGGTTCTCTCATTGCGTGACATTCTCAATCTGGCGCTATCGCTCGGTATCGTCGTTCTGCTAACGCTGTTCCTCAATCGCACCCGCACGGGTCGCTGCATGCAGGCAACAGCGCAAAATCCGGCTGTTGCGGAAATTCTTGGCGTCAATATCAAGCGCATGATCCTCTATACATTTCTGATCAATGCAGCGCTGGCCGCTCTGGCGTCCTATCTGATCAGCCCTGTCTATCTCGCAAAGTTTTCCAACGGTGAAACGCTTGGCCTTATCGCCTTCATTGCGGCCATTGTTGGTGGTTTCAACCAGATCCGCGGTGCGCTCGTCGGTGGATTGCTGATCGGTGTTCTCGATAATCTGACGGCGGCTTATGTGACCGCGCAGTATCGTGCCGCTTTGCCATTGGTCCTGTTGATCGTGATTATTCTCGTCCGTCCGCAGGGCATCATGGGCACTTCCGAAGGGAGGGCCGTGTGATGACCGCAAGCAAGCGCAATATTTCAATTGCTGTATTGTTGCTTTTGTCGGTGCTCGCACCGATCGGGCAGGGCAACTACATCATCTACGTTTTGACATCCTGGCTGATCTTCTCGATCGCAGCGATGGGTCTTAACCTAACGCTCGGTTATGCAGGCCAGATTTCGCTGGCGCAGGCGTCCTTCATGGCGATTGGCGCCTATACCACGGCGCTGCTGACATTGGCTGGATGGCATTGGTTTCTGGCAATGCCGGTCGGTCTCGTCCTGTGTTTCATCGTGGGCCTTGTACTTGGCTATCCGGCTTTGCGCGTCAAAGGGCATTTCCTTGCCTTCGTGACGCTTGCCTTCAACACTCTGGTCTTTCTGGTGTTGCGTAACGAAGAGTGGCTGACCGGCGGCAATTACGGTCTCGTCGGCATGCCGCGTCCTCATCTCGGACTGTTCGCCACCACCAAGCAGCTGCCATTCTACTACTTCACGCTCGGCATCACTGTTGTCGCCGCGCTGATCATGTGGGGCATCGTGCGTTCCCCGTGGGGCCGCGCCTTCAAGGCTCTGCGGGAAAACCCCATCCGGGCTGAAAGCCTTGGCGTTGATACACGTCGCATCACGCTTCTGGCGTTTGCCATCGGCTCCGTCTATGGCGGGCTTGCCGGATCGCTGATCACACCGCTGGTTCAGTTTATCGAGCCGGGTTCCTTCGGTCTCGTCCATTCACTGCGCATTCTGCTTATGGTTGTTGTGGGTGGTGCAGGCTACTTCTTCGGCCCTTTCATCGGTGCTGCGGTTGTCATCCTGCTGCCGGAAGTGCTTCGCTTCACGGAAGGCTACTATCTGATCATTTATTCCGTACTCGTGATCGTCATGCTGATCTTTGTGCCATCGGGTCTGATCGGAGTGTGGGGCAAGTTCCGCGAAAAATTCTGGCCGAAGCGTCAGGTGCGCGGTGACATGAGCGAAGGAGCGCGGCTGAAATGAGCAGTCCTGTACTTTCCGTACGCAATATCGAGAAGCGTTTCGGCGGCATTCACGCCGTTCGTGATGTGTCCTTCGACGTCAATCAGGGTGAGATCCTCGGGCTGATCGGGCCGAACGGTTCCGGCAAGTCGACGCTGTTCAACTGCATCCTTGGCCAGCTCCAGCCCAATGCTGGCGAGGTGCAGGTCAACGGCAAGAACGTTTCAGGCATGCGTGCATCCGACCTCAACAAGCTTGGCGTCGGACGAACCTTCCAGCAGCTTTCAGTCTTTCCGAAGATGTCTGTTCTTGAAAACATCATACTCGCTGGACAGGAACATAAAGGCACCATGGCTTCGCGGCTTTTTGGTCCGGGTGATGCCGGGCTGACCGAGGAAGCGGAACAGATGATTTCGTTCTTCCGCCTCAACCATCTTCGCGACGAACTGGCGGGGTCGCTTTCCTACGGCCAGCAAAAGCTGGTCGATGCTGCCATGGCGTTCATGGCAGGCCCCAGTCTTGTTCTGCTCGATGAACCGGCCGGTGGCGTTAATCTGACAATGCTTGCTAATCTCAAGGATCGGCTCGTTGCTTATAATGCGGAACATGGAACGACTTTTGTGGTCATCGAGCACAATATGGAGTTCGTCATGAGCCTTTGCACGCGCATTATAGTGCTGGCGGAAGGCCGCATCATTGCTGAAGGCAAGCCCGAAGAAATCCGGTCAAACCAGATGGTTATCGACGCTTATCTGGGAGGATGACATATGCTTGAACTCAAAGACCTTCACGGTGGCTATGGAAAGATCACCATTTTGAACGGTGTGTCTTTCTCCATTCCGAAGGGCTCGATTACGACTGTGATCGGCCCGAATGGAGCAGGTAAGTCAACCGTATTCAAGGCGATCTTCGGTCTCTTGAACATCCACTCGGGACAAATCCTGCTGGACGGAAAAGACGTCACCCGCAATACGCCGCGCCAGATGATCGCCAACGGCGTGACCTATGTGCCGCAAGGGCGCAATGTGGTGCCGCAACTTTCCGTCTACCATAACCTTGAGCTTGGGGGTATCACATCACCTGATCCATCCAAGGTTCGCACCCGCATTGAGCAGGTCATGGATCAGTTTCCAATGCTGCGGCAGTTCCGGGACCGTAAAGCGATTGAACTGTCAGGCGGCCAGCAAAAGCAGTTGGAGGTCGCCCGTGCTCTTCTGCTTGATCCGAAGCTCATTTTGATCGATGAGCCGTCCATCGGTCTGTCACCCAATCTCGTTCAGGAGGTGTTTCAAACACTCATTCGCTTGCGTGATCAGGGTGTAACCATTCTCATGGTCGAGCAGAATGCGAAAGCCGCGCTCGCCATGTCGGACTACGGCCTGGTTCTCGAACTTGGCCAGACGCGCATGCATGATGAAGCCTCAAAGCTTCTTGCTGATCCGCGCGTCGGGCAGCTGTTCCTTGGCGGACATGTCGAGCATGACGACGCAAAAGTTTGACGTCATCGACGCTCCTGCCAATCGTCTGGGGGAGTGTCCAATCTGGTGTGAGCAGACGGGCACCCTATGGTGGGTCGATGTGCTCACACCAGCGCTCATAAGCTATGTCCCGCAAGCGGGGCAAGTTCAACAGCACAAGGTTGAGGCCCGCCGTATCGGGTCTCTGGCCTTGCGGGAAAAAGGCGGCCTTATTCTAGCTTGCGACAATGGTCTATTTGCCTTTGATCCCGAGAGCGGCGAACAGACGTTTCTTGTGGACCCTGAACCGGGTGTATCGGGTCATCGCAAGAACGATGGACGTGCGGATTGGGCGGGCAATTTCTGGATCGGCACCTTGCGCGAAGCGGATTACGCACCTGTGGGCGCGCTTTACCGGGTACAACCGGATTATGCCGTATCAAGGGAAGCCGCCGATCTCGCAATTCCTAACGGATTAGCCTTCGATCAAGATCGCAAGCGCATGTATTTCGCTGATACACGCGCCTATACGATTTGGATGCGCGATTATGACCCCGCACAAAACCAGCTTGGGGAGCCGCAGATTTTCGCAACGACGACTGCGCCGGAACGACCGGATGGCAGTTGCGTTGACGAAGAAGGCTTCGTGTGGAGTGCGATTTACGCTGGCGGTAAGCTCATCCGTTTTGACCCGGACGGCGCGATAGATCGCGTGATCGAACTGCCGGTCAGCCATCCGACCTGTTGCTGCTTTGGTGGCGAAGCCCTCGATACGCTGTTTGTCACCTCGGCGATTGAGCCCCTTGGCCCTCAAGAGCGAACAATAGAACCACTTGCTGGCAAGGTGCTGGCGTTCAAACCGGGCGTTCGGGGACGAGCCGAATTTAAAACCCGACTTTGAAACAACGCGCAATCAATCGACGATACTGGCCCGAATTTGCTGAACGCGGGCGCAACAAAAACCGGAAGCAGGAGAGCACGCCATGAAAACTTCGATAGCAACGGTTTCGATCAGTGGTGATCTACCGCAAAAGCTCGAAGCTATCGCCAAAGCCGGCTTCGACGGTGTGGAGATTTTCGAGAACGACTTTCTCACTTTTGATGAAAGTCCACGTCAGGTTGGCCATATGGCGCGTGATCTCGGACTAGAGATCACGCTGTTTCAGCCTTTCCGCGATTTTGAAGGCATGCCGGAGCCGTTGCGCAGTCGCACCTTTGACCGCGCTGAGCGCAAATTCGATCTGATGCAGGAGCTTGGCACTGATCTCGTTCTTGTGTGCTCGAATATATCGCCGGTTGCTATGGGTGGCCTTGATCGGGCAGCCGATGACTTCCGCGAGCTTGGCGAGCGGGCAGCGCGCCGCAATTTGCGCGTGGGTTACGAAGCGCTCGCCTGGGGTCGCCACATTAACGATCATCGCGATGCCTGGGAGATTGTGCGCCGGGCAGACCATCCCAATGTCGGTCTGATCCTCGACAGCTTTCATACGCTTGCGCGCAAGATCGACGTGAATTCGATCCGCTCCATTCCAAAGGAAAAACTCTTCATCGTTCAGATGGCCGACGCGCCGCTGATCGATATGGATCTGCTTTACTGGAGCCGTCACTATCGCAATATGCCGGGTGAGGGTGACCTGCCTGTTCTGGATTTCATGCGCGCCGTGGCCGCGACCGGTTATGACGGCTATTTCTCGCTGGAGATTTTCAACGATCAGTTCCGCGGTGGGTTGCCCGCGTCCATCGCGGCTGATGGCCGTCGCTCGTTGATTTATCTTGGTGATCAGGTGCGTCGCGTGGAACCTGAAAATCGGCTGACTGTGACCGATATGCCTGCAAGAGCCAAAGTGGAGCGCGTCAGCTTCATCGAGTTTGCGGCCCATGCCGATAGCGCCGATAGGCTGGCGTTGGTACTGGGCGCCTTGGGCTTTCAGCTCGTGGGCAAGCACAAAACCAAGGATGTGGCGCTCTATCGTCAAGGCGAGATCAATCTGGTCGTCAATACCGATATACGCGGCTTTGCAAGCTCGGCCTATGCTGTTCACGGCACAACGGCCTATGCCATGGGCCTTGTCGTCGATGATGCTGCAGCCGCGCAAGCAAGAGCAGTTGCATTGGGAGCGGAGCCATTCGAACAGCCGCTCGACCCCGGCGAGATCGGCATGCCAGCGATACGCGGTGTTGGCGGCGGCCTGATCTATTTCCTTGATGAAAAGACCGATCTGGGTCGTATCTTCGATATAGAATTCGAACCTGTCGCAGAGGCTGGCGGCTTCCATGGGGTGGGGTTGACCCATATCGACCATGTCGCCCAGACGATGAAGTTCGATGAGCTTTTGACCTGGCTTCTGTTCTACACGTCGCTTACGGAATCCCGGAAATCGCCTATGGTTGATATTGTCGATCCGGGCGGCGTCGTGCGCAGTCAGGTCGTTGAAAATGACAGCGGCTCATTGCGGATCACGCTTAATGGTGCTGAGAACCGCCGCACATTGGCTGGTCGCTTCATTGCAGAAACCTTCGGTTCCGGTATTCAGCATCTGGCATTTGCCACCGACGATATTTTTGCGACAGCTGCAGCGCTGAAAGCCAACGGCTTTCATACGCTGGAAATTTCGCCCAACTACTATGATGATCTCGAAGCGAGGCTCGGCCTCGATCCGGATTTCACGGATAAGCTCAAAGCCGCCAATGTGCTCTATGATCGCGATGAAACCGGCGAATATTTTCAGCTCTATAGTCCAACCGACGATCAGGGTTTCTTCTTCGAAGTTGTGCAGCGGCGCAGCTATAAGGGCTATGGCGCTGTGAATGCCATCTTCCGCATTGCAGCGCTTCGGCGCTATCTGAGGCCCGATGGCATGCCCAGGATGATGCTCTGAGGCAATATCGCGATACGACCACGAGCTACTGCCTGAATATTTCAGTTACGCGCCGCAAACATTTAAGTGTTTGCGGCGCGTTTCATTATTATGGAAAACTATTTTAAGTCGGCTCGATGGGCTAATAGAACCTTCCTTGATAAATTCTATATAAATTATAGGTTTTTCGCGAATGCGAGAGACCATGACCAAAAATACGTTAGGAATATCAACGGATGTGCTTGTTGTTGGAGGAGGGCCAGCGGGTTGCTGGGCCGCGTGGAATGCTGCCGCAAACGGTGCGAGCGTCGTACTCGTAGAGAAGGGTTATGTTGGCACGAGCGGTGCTACCGCTGCCGGGAACACGACGACAATCTACACACGTCGCGGGACTGCCGAACGGAGCGCGACGGTCACACAGAGGGTGCGGTTGGGGCAGGGTTTTGCCGAGCAGGAGCGCATTGAGCGCGTGCTCGACCGGACATATGAGAACCTCGATTTGCTCGCTCAGTGGGGCTACGACTTCCCAACTTATGAAGATGGAACACCCTATCGCGGCATGCTGCGGGGACCCGACTATCTGCGATTTATGCGGCAGAAGCTCATCAAGGCGCGTGTCCAGATCATCGACCATTGCCCGATCGAAGAACTGCTTGTGTCGGACGGAGTGGTTGCAGGGGCCATTGCGCGATATCGGCGATCTGGTGAAACTCTGCATATCCGTTCCGGTGCAGTTGTGATCGCTACGGGCGGCTGTGCTTTTCGAAGTGGTGCGCTTGGCACCAACAACCTTACTGGCGATGGTTATCTTATGGCTGCGGAAGCGGGTGCCGTTCTTTCCGGCATGGAGTTTTCGGCGCAGTTTGGCATTTCTCCCGCCTATTCAAGTGTGACGAAAGGCGTTGTCTATTTCTGGGGCACGTTCAGTGACGAACAAGGCAATGAACTTTCTGCGGCAGGGGATCGCCAAAGCGTTGTCGCGCGGGAACTAATCAAGGGCCCGGTCTATGCGGTGCTGGACAAAGCGCCGCCGCGTCTACAAGAGGGGTTTCGCCGGGGACAGCCGAACATTTTTGTGCCCTTCGATCGCATGGGGATCGACCCATTCACGCAACGTTTTCCCATCACCCTCCGTCATGAAGGCACGGTTCGCGGTACTGGTGGGCTCAAGATTGACGGTCGTACAACGACGACGATCCCCGGTTTGTTTGCCGCTGGCGATGCCGCTTCCCGTCAGGGCATGTCTGGGGCTTCGAGCGGCGGTGGCGGACCGAACTCCAGCTGGGCGATGGCGACAGGTTCATGGGCTGGCGAGGATGCGGCGAAGTTTGTGCAATCGCTTGGTGCAAACTGGCGCGACCGGGCTGTGCGTTCCGCCAATGCGCAATTGAGCGAACGGGCCGATCAGGCAACTGGCGATGTCGATGCGGTTTTGGATGATGTCAAACAGCAAGTTCTTCCGTTGGATGGCGGGTTCTTCAGAAACCATGATCGTCTGGTCGCAGTTTCTGAGAGGCTGACCGCACTTTGGCAGGACGAGTCCTGGCGATCGCAACGCTCAACGAAGGTGCGTGAGGTCGAAGCGCTTATCGCGACCGCTCGCTGGGCAACCCATAGCGCGCTGTTGCGTAAGGAAAGCCGTGGTTTGCAGCGTCGCACGGATTTTCCGGAAGCAAATCCCACCATGGCGAAGCCGATCGACTCCGGTGGTGTCGACAACATCTGGGCTTCGTTCCAGAGCGCAAATCGAGTGAGTGCAGCATCATGATTGAGATCGTTAGTGAAGATCGCTGCATCAAGTGCGATCTTTGTGTTGAGGCCTGTCCGGACGATGTGTTCGAGGCTGTTCCCGATGGCGCTCCCATCATCGTTCGGCAATCGGACTGCCAGACCTGTTTCTTGTGTGAGCTTTTTTGCCCGACAGACGCGCTCTACGTATCGCCTCTTTCCGAGGCAATTGAAGGCGCGACAGAGAGCGAACTCATCGCACGAGGTGTGATGGGGAGCTTCCGTCGAGAGATGGGATGGAAAAATGCCAAGCCGCGCGGAACGGCTGGCGACTGGAGTTACCGGATCTTCGAGACCGGCAAAATCATACCCTGACTGGAGAAATGTATGAGACGTTTTCTATCAACCATGCTGTTGGTTGTCGGCGTTCTAACGGCTGCGGCAGCGCCATCGCATGCAGAGGATGCACCTGCGACTATTCGCTTTGGTGATGTGGGCTTTGGGTTCGGGACGCCATTCGGCGTTGGCCTTCAGGCTATTGCTGACGCGAAGGGCTTTATCGCCGACGAATTCAAAGGCACCTCTACCAAGATCGAGTTTACCTATTTCACGGGAACGGGTCCAGCGATCAACGAAGCGCTGTCTAACGGTCAGCTGGACTTTGCGTCCTATGGTGCGGTTCCCAATATTATTGGCAAGGCCAATGGTCTCGATACTGTCATTCTGGCGTCCTATGGCGGCACCACGATCTTTGGCGCGTCCAGGCCGGACCTCGACATCAAGACGATTGCCGACTTGAAGGGCAAAAAAGTCGCCATCCAGAAAGCGACAATCATTCACTGGGCGCTGATTACGGCTTTGAAGAATGCTGGCCTCTCCGAAAAAGATATCACCATCGTCGATCTGAAAAATGCGGACCAGCTTGCGGCTATTGCAGCAAAGAGCGTCGATGCCGTATTCGGTGCAGACTTCCTGCTTCCACTTGAGGATAAAGGTCTGGCCAAGATCTTCTACAAATCCTCTGCTGTTGGCGCGACCGGCGACGGTTTCGGCGCATTCCTCGTCACCGACAAGTTCCGTAAAGCCTATCCGGAAGCAACGCAGAAAGTCGTGACGGGCTTTGTCAAAGCCGCGCAATGGCTGTCGGATGACAAAAACCGGGAAGAGGCATTCAGTATCTGGTCGCGGGCAGGGTCGCCAATAGAGGTCATTCGCAAGTCCAATGAAGGCGGCGAGCTTGGTAAGAAGTACAATCCGCGTCTCGATGGTTTCTTTGCGGCGCGTTATCGCAGCGGTATCGACTTCGACAAGCAGCAGAAGCTCATTAGGCATGATATCGATCTCGATACATGGGTCGATAGAAGCTACGTGGACAATGCCGTCAAGACATTGAACCTTCAGTCGTTGTGGCCTGATCGTTCCGCGACGGGTGAACTTCTGAACTGATCGGAGAAAGCTGATGGCGACGTTCGAAGCTGGAGCCGACTTTAGCGTCTCCCGGAGAATGAAAGACGAGCGACTGGCGAAACTGCAGTTTCTCATCAAAAGCTCAGTTCTGGCCTTGACCGGGCCGGTCTGCTTGCTGGTTCTCTGGTGGATTGCGTCGGCTTACAGCTGGATTTCGCCGCAAGTACTGCCGCGTCCGGATTGGGTCTTCAATACGTTTCTGGATCTTCTAAAGGATGGCGACATATTCTCTGCCGCCGTCGTCAGCTTCCAACGCATTGCCGAGGGTTTTCTGATTGGCGCATCCCTCGGCTTTGCGTTCGGTTTCCTGATTGGGAAATCTAAAATCGCAGAGGCCTATCTGGGGCCAAGCTTCAGAGCGCTTGCCGCAGTACCCTCACTTGGGTGGCTGCCAATACTGATCCTGCTATTCGGCATCGAAGAAAGCGTGAAGATCATCATCCTTTCTAAAGCCTGTTTCGTGCCCATGGCTATCAGTACTGCCGAAGGAGCAAGGAACATTCCTAAAGGGTTCAACGAGGTTGCCGACATTCTCGGCCTCCGTGCGCGTACCCGGTTTTTCAAGCTGACAATCCCGGCCATGGCGCCCTATATCGCGAGCGGCGTCCGACTTTCGCTCAGTCAGGCATTTGTTTCCCTGATCGTTGTGGAAATGCTCGCGGGCACTGACGGGCTTGGTTACATGATGGTCTGGGGCCGCACGCTTTTCCAGCTCGATATCGTTATTGTTGGCATGCTCGTTGTGGGCGTTGTCGGCTTTGCCCTCGACCTTCTCCTGAAGCGGGCGGAAGCGCTGATGCGGAAGGGTAGTCATGTCTAAAGCTGAACGTTCCGCTTTGCGGATTCCTCGTGGCGCAGTGGTGCCGCTTGTGGCGGTCGCCGTTTGGTGGGGTGGTGTATCTGCAGGGCTGATCACTGGCCCCATGGCCATTCATCCCTTGCAGGTGCTGGAGGCGCCGTTCTTTGACCCTTCTGGGCGCGAATTGTGGGCGGGGCTTTTAGCAAGCATTGTTCGCGTGATGATCGGTGGCACTATCGGGTGCATTGCTGGGCTTGCACTCGGCTATGTGGTTGGCAGCTACCGCTGGGCCGGTTTGGCATTCGCACCGTCTATTCATGCCGTGCGTCAGGTTGCGCTCTTTGCCTGGATACCACTGCTGACGGCATGGTTTGGAAACGGTGAGGGCACCAAACTTGTGTTTACCGCTCTCTCGACATTTTTCCCGCTCTTTCTTGCAACAGAGCAGGGTGTGCGGCAGGTGCCGTCCTCGTTGATAGAAGTTGCTGACACATTGAATTTGCGGCGCTGGACCCGCATTCGTCGCCTTTGCCTGCCGTCGGCGCTTCCGAACATCTATGTTGGTTTGCAGATTGCCGCTCTATCGGCCTGGATCGGAACTGTCGGTGCTGAATATGCTATTGGAAATGGTCGTGGATTGGGCAGCTACATTGCCAGCGCACGCGATCAGTTTCGCATGGACATTGTGATTGCCGGCGTCTTCACCCTGGCAACGGGCGGCGTCTTGCTCGCGTCCATCATTCGCCATGTCACATCGATTATATCGCCCTGGAGCTCAGAGAATTGACGAACGCCCTTTCAATCGAACATGTCAGCAAGTCCTTTGTTCTGGATGGCGCACCTCGCCCGGTGTTGAGGGATATCAATTTTCAGGTCGGGCACAACGAGATCATATCCATTGTAGGTGCGTCGGGCTGCGGAAAATCCACGTTGCTGCGGCTGATTATCGGACTGGATGGTGACTATCGCGGGTCGATTGCGCGTGGCGACACTGACAAAACATCACCGACAAAGATCGGTATGGTCTTTCAGGACCATCGCTTGTATCCATGGCTAACTGTTGAGGGCAATGTCGAGTTGGCTTTCGACAAGTCTGATCTTTCGCCCGCATCCAAGTGCGAGAGAGTACAGCATTACCTCACGCTCGTCGGTCTCAGTGACTATGCGAAGGCCTATCCGAAGCAGCTTTCAGGCGGGATGGCGCAGCGCGCGGCGATAGCCAGAGCGCTGGCGCAGGAACCCGATATTCTGCTTATGGATGAACCTTTCGGTGCCTTGGATTCCATCCTGCGGATGCGTCTTCAAGATGAACTTTTGTCTATCTGGGAGAAGAATAAGGTCTCCATCATTATCGTGACGCATGATGTGGAAGAAGCGCTTTATCTCGCTGACCGGGTTTTGATCATGGAGCCTAATCCCGGTCGGGTGCGTGATGTGTTCGATGTCGGACTACCGCGTCCGCGCGACCGCAGCGCGTCCATATTGGCTGATCTGAAAAAGCGCTGCCTTGCCATGCTGGTTTGAACCGCTGCAGGCCTTCTAAATCACGATCTTCCAAGCTGCCTGCACAACGCTCTGCACAGTTTCGAATAGGAACGGAATCGCTTGACTCGCTCAAAACGATCATTAATGTTCACATTGGGAGCAGGACATGAGCGAAGCAAGAACACGTTTTCCGCAGGAACGTCACCGGCAGATGATGGACGTCATCGCCGATGCGAAACGTATTGGCACCTCGGATCTGGCTGGCATCATGGGTGTTTCGCTTCCGACGTTGCGTCGCGATCTCATCACGCTGGAACAGGCGGGGTTGATCCTGAGAATTCACGGCGGCGTCGTTGCCCGCGGTGCGGGCGAGGGTGTTGCCGAGCCGATGTTTCTGGAAAAACTGCGCATAAGTCAAAGCGCCAAGGCGCGGATTGGCGAAGCTGCTGCTGCTTATGTGGCCAATAATTCCACCGTTATTCTTGATTCCGGCACGACAGCGCTTTCTGTCGCGCGCGCGCTTGCGGGCAGGGCGATCACGCTTGTAACGATGGACCTGAAGATTGCCGAAGCGGCGGCTGTTGGCGCAACGGAAGTGCATATCATCGGCGGTCGGGTCAGAAATGACTATTATTCGCTCATCGGGGCCTGGGCCACGGAAACGCTACGCCATATCCGCGCCGATTGTTTCTTTCTGTCCGCCGACTGTGTCGATCTTGACGGTGTTTCCACGTCTACCGTCGAGGAAGCAGAAGTGAAACGCGCAGCAATCGCCATTGCGCAAAAGACGATACTTGTCGCCGATCAGCGTAAACTTGGATGCCGCAGTTTTGCGCCGGTTTGTGGGCTGCAGGATTTGAGCGGCTTTATCACCGATATTGGTTTTGAAGGCTCTTTGCAGCCTTATCGCGACCAACTGCCTTTTCTGGAAACCGTTTAACGGGCGCCTCGGGGGAGGAACTGAAATGCTAATCGCCAAACACGTTTTCGCCCGCTAAGCGGGCCAAGGCAACCAGCGCAGGGGAGAGCGCCAATGGATGCAAGACAGGACACGACGGGCAATTATCTGAAGGGGCTAGCCGTTCTGGCTATCGTCATCTTTGGAGTGTTGAGCCTGCTCGCGCCAGGCTTTCTAACGGCTGCAAACCTCAATTCAATGGGATTTCAGTTTCCTGAATTCGGGCTGCTTTCGTTGGCCGTTCTGCCGACGATGGTGTCGGGTGGCATAGATCTTTCTGTCGTGGCTACAGCCAATCTCGCCGCTATCGTTGCAGCGGTGATGATGAGGGCCGGACCCGAACTCGCCATCCTCGCCATTCCGGTTGCGCTTCTGATCGGAGTTGCATGCGGGCTGCTCAACGGCTTTCTGATTGCCTATCTGCGCCTGCCGCCAATTCTGGCTACGCTTGGCACGATGCAGCTGTTCACCGGGATTGGTATCGTAATTACCGGCGGCCCAGCAATTACAGGCCTGCCACAGTGGTACACAGCCTTTGGCAACTGGTCGGTTGGCGGCGTGGTACCACTGCCACTCGTTCTGTTTGTGGCCACAGCGCTTCTGTTGGGTTTTCTGCTTAAGAGAACACCGGTTGGTATCCACCTGCGGCTGTTCGGAGCCAATCCCGTCGCGTCCCATTTTGCGGGCACGCGCGAAAAAGGTTTGTTGCTTCGTATCTACGCTATTGCCGGTCTCATCGCATCGATTGCCGGGCTTGTGGTTCTGGCGCGAGTTAATTCCGCCAATGCCGATTATGGTAGCTCCTATCTGCTTCTTGTCATTCTCATCAATATTCTGGCAGGCGTTTCGCCAGCCGGCGGCTTTGGCACCGTGACCGGTGTGACGCTCGCCGTCATCTGTCTCCAGCTCATATCGAGCGGCCTGAACTTTCTGTCGTTCAGTGCGTTTTCACGCGATCTGTTCTTTGGTGGCCTGCTTGTGGTCGTCATGTCGGCACGCGTTCTGGCAGGCCTACTTGGCCTTGCGCCCGTTTTCCAAAGAAAGGCCCGTACGGCATGAAAAATCGATTACGTTCAACGCTCGAAGCATTGATGTTGACGCCTGGCCTGTCGGGCCATGAGGATCGCGTGCGGCGTCTCATCGCCCGCGATCTGGCTGATCTGCCGCTCGAATTTGCAACCGATCGTCTGGGCAATCTGATTGCAACGATGAAGGGGGATGAAAATGCGCCCTCCGTCATGCTGTTTGCGCATACGGATCAGCTGGGCTTCATCGTGCGCAAGGTCGAGGACAATGGCCTGATCCGTATCGAACGGTTGGGCGGTATTCCGGAAAAGGCGTTGCCTGCGCAAGCGGTGCTATTTTGTGTCGGCGAAGGGCGCGACGTTCACGGCGTCATTGCGAATAAGAGCCATCATGCCACGCCAGCCGAAGAAAAATACAAGGTTACGCCCTATGCCGAACTTTTCATCGATGTCGGCGCGGAAAGCGCTGCGGATGTAAAGGCGCTCGGCATTGAGATCGGTACGCCGGTGGTCTATGCACCGCGCGTCATCCATCTCAACGAAAACCGCGTTATTGGAACGTCGGTTGATGATCGGGCCGGTTGTGCCGTCGTGATGGAAGTTGCCCGTCAGCTCGCGAAAGGCGGTCCACGACCAACCGTTCATTTTGTTTTCGCGGTTCTGGAAGAGTTCAACCTGCGTGGTGCCATGGTCGCAGCGCAGGCCATCAAACCGGATATCGCCATTCAGCTCGATATCGGGCTCAATGCCGATACGCCGGATATGGCTCATCGCGGTGAAATTCAGTTGGGCGGCGGTCCGGCTATCAGCCTCTACTCTTTCCATGGCCGCGGTACGCTCAATGGAACGATCCCCCATCCGGCACTGCCGAAACTATTCTCCGACACCGCTGCCAGCGAAGCTATTCCGTTGCAACGTACAGCTCATACCGGCGCATTGACGGATTCGTCTTATGTGCAGCTCGTCAATGAGGGCGTTGCCTGTATCGATGTGTGTTTCCCGTGCCGTTATACCCATACGGCGCTTGAAATGTGCGATCTGCGCGATCTTGAAAGTCTCACGGCGCTTCTGGTCGCGGCTATTGGCAGGATCAACAAGGACTTCAGCCTCGACAGGGATCTTTACACCTGATGCGCTATTATCTGGGCATCGACATCGGCACATTTGAATCGAAGGGCGTTCTTTCCGATGAGGAAGGAAGGATCGTCGCCTCTACCGCACGTCCGCATCGCATGCTGGTTCCACAACCGGGGTGGGCGGAACATGATGCTGAACAAAACTGGTGGGGTGAATTTTGTTCGATTAGTCGTGAATTGATCGAACAAAGTTCTGTGGCAGCCAGCGATATTCGCGCAGTCGCGGCCAGCGGCATTGGCCCCTGTATGCTGCCAGTTGATGAAAAAGGCGCTCCGCTCATGAATGCCGTTCTTTATGGCGTCGACACGCGCGCGGCTGCTGAGATAGAGGAACTGACCGCTGAAATCGGGCTTGAACGCCTGATGCGGGAAGGCGGCAATGCGTTGACCTCGCAATCGGTTGGCCCAAAAATCCTTTGGTTGAAGAAGAACCATCCTGATATTTTTGACCGCACACACAAGTTCCTCAATTCCTCCTCTTTCCTCGTTCACAGGCTGACGGGGAACTATACGATTGATCACTATTCCGCGGCCGGATTCTCGCCGCTTTATGACGTTGCACGGCAGGACTGGACTGACGATTTTGCCGAACGCATCGTTTCACGTGAGCAACTGCCCGATCTCCTCTGGACAACCGACATTGCGGGAACGGTGACGCCGCAAGCCGCAGCCGCGACCGGGCTCGCTGTTGGAACGCCTGTGATCGCTGGCACCATCGATGCTGCGGCTGAGGCTGTAAGCGTTGGCGTGCAGAAGTCTGGCGAAATGATGGTCATGTATGGCTCGACCATGTTCATCATTCTGGTTACGGATCAACGCATCGCTGATACGCGGCTGTGGTATGCGCCTTGGCTTTTCCGTGGAGAACATGCCTGTATGTCCGGCACGTCGACCAGCGGAACGCTGACACGGTGGTTTCAGGAGCAGTTCGCTCGCGAGTTGCCTGCCGCCAGCGCCTTGCAAGCACTGGCGGAAGAAGCCGCATCGTCACCGCCCGGCGCAAAAGGGCTTTTTGTCCTCCCCTATTTTTCCGGTGAGAGAACACCAGTTCATGATCCGTCAGCACGAGGCATGATTTTCGGTCTCGATCTTACGCATAAGCGCGCTGACATTTATCGCGCGCTACTTGAAGGCGTCGCTTATGGCGTCAACGACATTTTCAATACCTATCACGCAGCAAATGCACCGCTGGAGCGAATAGCTGCTGTGGGCGGAGGCACCAGAAATGCCGTTTGGTCGCAGGCCATTTCCGATGTCAGCGGAAAGGTCCAACTCGTGAGAAGCAAGACCATCGGTGCGGCCTACGGAAATTGTTTTCTGGGTGCGCTTGCGGTCGGCGACGTCGCGAAGGCCGATATTGAGCAATGGAACCCGGTGGAAAGGCGCATTGAACCTGATGCGGGAACAAAGCACGTCTACCAGCAGGGTTTCGATACGTTCAAGAAGCTCTACGAGCGGACTGCCGATCTGATGCGGATCGCATCGGCTTGAAGGGAGGCCGGACGCAGTCACGCGTCCGGAAAGGAATTGGTGAAAGCCGCAGAAGCTTCGCCAGAATACAGCCTGACTGATTGCCGGGGAGGCAAGCAGGGGTGAACCAACGGAGGGAATAACAATGAATATCAGCTTGAGGAAAATGGCAGCCGGACTTGCTGTCAGCGCAGCTATTGTTGCTGGTGGTGCATTCTATGCGAACGCGCAGGACGCAAAACACACCATCGTCACTGTCGTCAAACTTTCCGGCATTGCCTGGTTCAACCGTATGGAAACCGGTGTGAAGGAATATGCCAAGGAAAGTGGAAACAACGCCACCCAGATCGGACCTGCTTCGGCTGATGCTGCCCTGCAGGTACAGCTGATCGAAGACCTGATTGCCAAAAAGGTGGACGCGATCACCGTGGTGCCGAATTCCCCGGAAGCTCTGGAGCCCGTGCTCGGCAAGGCGCTGCAGGCCGGGATCAAGGTAATCGGCCACGAAGCATCAAGCATGAAGAACGTCACCTATGACGTCGAAGCTTTCGACAATGGCGCCTATGGCGAACATCTGATGAAGGCACTGGCCGAAGCGATGGGCGAAGAGGGCGAATATGCAGTGTTCGTTGGCCATCTGACGGCAAAAACCCATAATGAATGGGTTGATGCAGCCATTGCCTATCAGAAAGAGCATTATCCGAAGATGAAGCTCGCGACCGACAAGATCGAGAGCAACGAGCAACAGCAGACGGCCTATGCCAAGACCAAGGAACTGTTGAGAACCTATCCGAAACTCAAGGGCATTCAGGGCTCCGCAGGTGAAGATGTTGCCGGTGCGGCGCTCGCGGTCGAGGAAGCGGGTCTTGAAGGCAAGGTCAAGATTGTCGGCACGAGCCTTGTTTCGGTTTCAGGCCCATATCTTGAAAGCGGCACGATCAACATGATCTCGTTCTGGGATCCGGCCAAGGCTGGTATCGCCATGAACAAGCTCGCCGCAATGGCCATTGATGGCAAGGCCGTAACCGATGGCATGGACCTTGGTGTCGAAGGCTACAACAAGGTTCAGCTCAAGGACAAGGTTGTCTATGGCCAGGCCTGGGTCGATGTGACCAAGGAAAATATGGGCAATTACGACTTCTGATCCATGGACAATGGGCCGCCGGGACAACCGGCGGCCTCTATGGGAGAGCTGCATGAGTGATACGCAGAATTCCGGCGCTTTTGTTCTGGAAATGCAGGCTGTTGCCAAGTCTTACGGTCCCGTACGGGTGTTGGAAGATGTGGGTTTAAGCCTGCGACCGGGTGAGGTGCGCTGTCTTGCCGGTGAAAACGGGTCCGGTAAATCGACTTTGATCAAGATATTATCCGGTGTCGTTCGTGCCGACGCCGGGACGGTCACGATTGGCGGCAAGTTCATCGAAAATGACGCGAAAGCCGCGATAGCAGCGGGGCTTTCAGTCATCTATCAGGACTTTGCGCTTTTCCCCAATCTGACTGTTTGGGAGAATGTCAGCTTTCTGGCGGCAGTGACCGAGAACAAGCGTTTCTTCAATCGCATGTCGGGACGTAAACGGGCGATTGAAACGCTTGCACGAATGAAGGTCGATATTGATCCCGATATTCTGGTGGAAAGACTGCCTGTTGCTTCCAAGCAGCTGGTTGCCATTGCGCGTGCGCTTGCCAATGATGCGCGCATTATCGTTATGGATGAACCCACCACGGCCTTGACCCGCAGCGAGGTCGCCAAGCTTCTTGATATCGTCTTTGCGCTGAAAGTAGAAGGCGTTGCCTTTCTGTTTGTCAGTCACAAGATCGAGGAAGTTTTTGCTGTTTGCGACAGCGTCACGGTTCTGCGTGATGGTCATGTCGTGGTGGCAGGACCGATAGGTGAATTCGATCCAGCGCGTCTGGTAGAGGCCATGTCCGGTCGACCAATTGACAGCCAGCGTCTGGCGCGTGAGGCGGTCACGCCTTCGCAAGCCATATTCAAAGTGCGCGATCTTGGGCGACGCGGCCAGTTCGCCTCGATCAATCTCGATTTGCGCGCGGGCGAAATCATATCCGTTGTGGGCCTTCTGGGGTCAGGACGAACGGAACTTGCGCTGGCTTTGTTTGGATGTCTTGCGCCGGACGAGGGTCGCATTGAAGATGTGAATGGACCATTACATCTCATGGCTCCTGCAGACGCGATGGAACACGGCATTGCCTATGTGCCGGAAGATCGTCTGACAGAAGGCCTTTTTCTCAATCAGCCGATCCGTGAAAACATCATCGTCTCAAGTCTTGAAGCGGATACTAAAGGTGGCATTGTCAGCGCGTCGAGCCTCACCGAGCGCGCGCGCGAAGCCGTTAAGCGGTTGCGTATCAAGACACCCAGTGTCTTCCCACCTGTGGTGACGCTGTCAGGCGGCAATCAACAGCGTGTCGTTCTGGCGCGATGGATGGAGAGAAAACCGAAGCTGCTTATCCTCAATGGTCCAACAGTCGGCGTCGATGTTGGTTCCAAACGGGAAATCCACGAACTATTGCTCGCATTGAGCCGTTCGGGAACAGCGGTTCTGGTGGTGACTGACGACATTGGCGAAGCCATTGCACTGTCCGACACGATCAAGGTGATGGTGAAGGGGCGAATTGTTGCCAGTTTCGATGCCGGTGATATCGATGAAGAAACGCTCTATCAGGAAGTCATTCGGGAGGACCGGCCATGAATAATTCGTTGATCCGGGTACTCTCGACACCACAGGGTGTTGTCTTTTTGACAGCAGTCGCTTTTGCGATTGTGCTGAGCATTCTCAATCCTGCGTTCTTCTCACCGGCAACGCTGATAGACCTGGCACGTAACTCACTGGTGACCGGAATATTTGCGCTCGGCGTTATGATGGTGCTGGCATCCGGCGGCATTGACGTGTCTTGCACGGCAATCGGCGCCTTTGCGATGTATGCAACGGTAAAAATCGTCATGGGTATTGATATCCATGTTCCGATTATCGCCTATTTCGGACTGGCAGCTCTCATCGGGGCCAGTCTTGGTCTTATCAATGGAATACTGGTCGGTGGACTTGGTCTACCAACACTTATCGTCACCCTTGGTACAATGAGCCTTTTTCGGGGGGCGTTGCTGACCTTCGTCGGGACGGTCTACATCACGTCGGTGCCGCGCGAAGTTATCAATTTCGCGCGCAGCATTCTGGTGCGCATGGAGAACGCATTGGGTCAGATGGTCTCGCTTCCAATGTCATTCTTTGTTCTGGTAGGGGTCGCTGTATTCGTCGCCTTCATCATGAACTTCACGCTGTTCGGGCGCAAAATCTACGCCATCGGCGGTTCTGAAGAAGCCGCCGCTCGCATTGGCATTCGCGTGGGGCGCGTCAAGCTATTGATCTATGTTCTGGCGGGCGCAATTGCTGGTCTGGCTGGCATGACCCATATGACCCTGTCGCGCATGGCTAATCCGTTCGATCTGGTCGGCATGGAGCTGAATGTCATCGCAGCCGTTGTTCTCGGTGGAGCCCGAATAACAGGTGGTCACGGTACAGTGCTCGGGACGCTACTTGGTGTATTTGTCATCACAATGATCAATACAACGCTGTTGATGGCGGGTGTGCCATCCTATTGGCAAAAGGTCGTCATTGGTTGTTTGATTATGGTGGGTACGGGCTTGCCGATATTGATCGAGCGATTGAGCCGGCATCGGGCGCGTCTGGCGCAGCCTTTGGGAGCGTGATAGGCGTCTATCGCGCGCGGCGAACAGTCACCGCGCGCGATTTGTCTTTTCATTAGTCCTTGCGGGCTTTCTTCACGATGTTCATGAATTCCTTGGCGCGTTCCGGATCGACCGCATTCCAGGTGTTGCCATCGACCTTCAGCGAAGAGCCGACAATGCAGCCATCGGCAATCTTGAGGATGTCGGCGACGGTTGCATGGCGCACGCCCGTATTGGCCAGAACCGCCGTGTTTGGCAGGACCCGCTTGACTGCTTCGAGGTCCGATACATTGGCGGCTTCACCGGTGATCGTGCCCGACACCAGAACGGCATCCGGAATGGAAGAGAAGACTGCTGAACGTGCCCGGTCGGGGAGGGGGCGGCGATCCATTGAATCCGCGAATTCAGCAGATACGTTGTCCAGCATGACAAGATCCGAACGGCCCAGACGATTGCGATAGCGCATCGTTTCACCCGCATTTGGCGTCCATGGCCCCATGTCGGAGGCATAAGTGCCGGTCAGAATTTCGCGCATGAAGGACGCGCCGGTTGCCGTGGCCAAAGCGACCGAGCTTTTGGGGTCCCAGAGAACGTTGACGCCAAAAGGCTTTGCGATTTCACCACGCAGGCGGCCAATAACATAGGCCATGGTCGCCGTGGAGGCGACATCGACAGCAAGTTCGTATGGACGGTCGTTTTCGTTGCCGAACATGACAGCATCGACATCAGCGTCCTGCAAAGCAGTGAGATCGCGACGCGCTGCCTCGACGATACCTTCGATGCCAGCTTCCGCGTCATAAAGCGGAGCGCCAGGCATCGGGTTAAGATGCACCATCGCGATGATGGGCTTCTTCGTCGGGAAAAGATCAAAAAACTTGCTCATGGTGAACCCCTTTGTTGTGCCGGTCTTCGGTTCAATCCGGAGACGGCGTTAGCTTCGTATTCTTCTTCCGACCTCGGGTCGGTTGATCTTCATGCAGTCTGCGCGCTCACATGTAAGCGCGCAGGATTGCCGGTAGCTCGGCGTAGTGATGCAGGTAGTGATCGATTGGATTTCCGGGCTGTTCAGTCAAACCGTAGCCGACGACCTTCATGCCTGCGGCACGCGCCGAGATTGCTCCCGTCAAACTGTCTTCGATTGCTATCATCTGTGCTGGAGCAAGGCGTAGCCGCTCGGCCGCAGCCAGATAAGGCTCTGGATCAGGCTTGCCATGCAGCACATCATTGATGCTGATGGAAAAGCGCAGCTTGTCTACAATTCCAAGCGCGGCGATGTTGGTGTCGACAATATTTCGACCGGAATTTGAGACGCATACCTGCAACAGACCGTAGTCCAATGCCGCGTCCATTGCTTCCAGGACGCCCGTGATGGGCCGAAGTTCGCCCGCTTTGGCGATGTAATGGTCACGAATGCGTTCGATCCATGGCTCAAAGCTCAAATCGGCTGGCAATCGCTGTTTGACTGCTTCAAAGACGGCATCCATATGGACCCCGCGAAATCGTTCTTCTGGAATATCGCTGAGATCGGTGCCGAAATGCGCCGTTCCAGCCAGAAGTGCCTTATGGTGAAGCGGCTCACTATCAACGAGCGTACCGTCAATATCCCATGCGATGGCTTTGATCGTCATCGTTGTGATTACTCTCTATAAAGCGGCTTGAGGTTGGTGTAGATCTCGCGGAAACGTTGGTAACCGCTGTTGTAAGTCGCTGCATTTTCGGGTCTTGGCAGGATGAGATCGCCGTTTTCAACGAAAGCGGCAATTCCCGACCAGCCGTCTACGGCATCTGCGCCCACAGCCGCCGCCCAGGCTGCGCCTAATGACGAGCCGGGATGCCCTTTGAGTTGACGAATTGGAGCCTGAAGCACGTCTGCAACGATCTGCATCCAGACGCGGCTGTTCGCGCCGCCGTCAGAAGCGAGATATTGTTTGGGGTGGTGCCCCATATCCTGAAGCACCTCGATATGGTGGCGTGCAGCATAGGCATAGGCCTCAAGCAATGCCCGCCAAACATGGCCGACCTTGTGATTGAGACTAAGACCGGTAATGGTGCCTCGGGCGAAGGGGTCATGGATAGGTGTCTTCTCGCCAAGAAAATACGGAACAATCGCCACGCCGTCAGCGCCCGCATCGATTTTCGCGGCAAGCGTGTCGAGATGCTGGTGCAAGCTTAAACCCGCATCAACTGCAGCTTGCTTTTCGCCGCCTGCAAAGTTCTCGGCAAACCAGTTGAGCCCGGAACCGCCGGTCGACATGCAACCATTGGGCATATAAAGCCCCGGTACCAGATGGTAGTCGAGGAACATGCGCGGATCGGGCGCTGCCTTTGCAGTCGCAACCAGAATGTCCAGCGCGCCGCCAAATTTGAGCAGTACCTGACCTTCTTGCGAAACACCTGCTGCAAGCGCTGAGGCAATCATATCGGCAGCACCGCCGACGACCGGTGTTCCCTCTGCAAGGCCTGTAGAGAGGGCAGCAGATTTCGTTATGGTTCCCATGACCGCATGAGATGAAACCTTCGCTGGAACGGCCGACAAAGGCAGGTGGGTGAGGGCGATCAATTCCGGGGACAACTCGTCGGTTGCGATGTCGACAAAACCAGCTTCCAGAGCCCAGTTTTGTTCAATCCGCCGTTCTCCGGTCAGCTTCCAGTTAATGTAATCATAGGAGCCGAAAACGGTTGCGATCTTGGCAAAGATCTCTGGTTCGTGCCGTTCGATCCAGCGCAGCTTGGTGGCGACAAGCTGCTGGTTGATGCCGTTGCCGGCTTTGGCAATGAATTCAGATTCCTCGATTTCACTGCGCAGTTCCGCGACTTCAGCGGCGACACGTCCATCGCTTTGCTGAATGCTGGGTCGAAGCACAGCACCATTCTCGTCCAGGAGAACAACTGCAGGCAACATACCGGTAACACCAACGCCAACAATCTCTGAGGCTGAGATGCCTGCTGTGCCAATCAGCTCTTGAATGATGGCACAGCAATTGCTCCACCATTGTTCCGGGTCTTCTTCAGCCCAACCGGGCTGACGCGACGTCAGGGTAACGGGTCGCGATGTGATGCCGAGCACTTCGTCCGGAAGTCGCACGAGAATGCCGATCGTAGAGGTGGTGCCGATATCAAGACCTAGAACGCAGCTCATGGAAATTTCCGGTCAAATGCCTGTAACTGGGGGAGCGATAATGATTTCGACATTCGCTCTGGAAAGCGCGCTGGCGATATTCGGAGGAGGGGCCGCGTCGCTGATCAGGGCGTCGATTTCATCGAGATCGGCGATCCTGATGAGGGACATATGGTTGAACTTGGCACTATGGCAGAGAAGCACCTTGCGATTGGCGCGGCGCAGGTAAACCCGCTTCAGGTCGCTATCTTCCGGCGAATAATCGAAGAGACCATCTGCCGTAATGCCCGAAACGCCAATAAAGGCGATATCAAACCACAGGCGCTCAAATTCATCGCAGGCCGACTTGCCGCAGATGGAAAGCTCTTCACCGCGGATCTGACCAGCAGGGACGTAGACTTCGCGTTGTGCACCGCCGAGAAGCTGGGCGGTCCGGAGGCTGGAAGTAAAAAACTTGACACCCACCGTGTCACACAGGGCTTCGGCGAGAAGATAAGTGGTCGAACCGACATCAAGCGCGACGCTCATGCGGCGTTCAACAAGTTCCAGTGCCTTGGCGACGATGCTCATCTTTTCGGGATTGTGTTCACGCAGGCGGGCTGAAAAGGCAGGTTCCTCGCGGTCGAGAAAAGGCTCCGGCGCGTCCTCGTCGATAACCGCTCCGCCGTGGGTTCGAACCAGCAGGCCGTCGCGTTCCAGTTCAACGAGATCACGGCGAATGGTCATTTCAGAGACGCCAAGTTCAGCAGCAATATCAACAACCTGGAGAAATCCTCGCTTGCGTGCGGCGTCGACGAGATGGGCATGGCGAACACGGGCAGGCAGCCGTTTTGCATCCGCTGGCTGGATGTCCTTTTGCTTGTCCGTCATGCTTTCCTCCGGTGGTTCGACCAGACATTCAACTTATTCATTAGGAGAAGGATCGAACAAAATCAATCGCAAAAAAACATAAACGAACATAATTTTATGTATTGCCAACATAATCAAACAGTGAATATGCTTTTTCGTGATCGATAACATTCGTTCCGAGGGTGAACAAAATGACCAACGCTGTAATGCCGGACAAACTGGCCAGCGAACTGAACGGCAAGCGCGCCATTGTGACGGGTGCTGCTTCTGGCATAGGCAATGCGATAGCGCGTGCATTGGCGCGCCATGGCGTTCGCATCGCAATTGCCGATATCAACGGTGATGCTGCGAAACGCGCAGCAAGCGAACTTGGCGGCGATGCTGTCGGACTGGCGATGGATGTCAGCCAGCGCGCATCCGTCGAGGCGGGCTTCGATGCTCTGATCGCCCAATGGGGTGGTCTTGATATCGTCGCGGCGAATGCTGGTGTTTCCACGATGAACCGTGCTGTCGACCTCACTGACAAAGAGTGGGACTTCAATTTCGACGTCAACACACGTGGCGTGTTTCTGACCAATCAGATTGCCGCCCGCTATTTTCTCGCCAGCGACACCAAGGGCGTGATCGTCAATACGGCATCGCTCGCCGCCAAGATTGGAGCGCCGCTTCTGGCCCATTATTCAGCAAGCAAATTTGCAGTTCTTGGTTGGACACAAGCACTGGCGCGTGAACTCGCGCCGAATGGAATTCGCGTGAACGCAGTTTGTCCCGGCTTCGTGAAAACCTCCATGCAATCGCGTGAAGTGGAATGGGAAGCGGAACTGCGCGGCATTACCCCTGAACAGGTCATTGCCGATTACGTATCGCAGACCCCGCTTGGTCGTCTCGAAGAACCGGAAGATGTCGCTGAAGTGGTTGTGTTCCTCTGCTCGGATGGCGCGCGCTTTATGACCGGACAAGGCATCAATGTGACCGGCGGCGTCTATACGACCTAGTGCAGACAAGGCGCTTCACGCCAGATGTGAGACGCCCACGAACAAGAATGGCTGACAAAGTGCAGTCACCTCCAGGGGAATAACGGCGGCCGGCTAAAAATGGCCCGTGTCGCTGATCGTGCAGAAGGGTAGACCTGAATGGCGTCGATCGAACTAGAACACGTCTCCAAACTATACGCCAATGGCGCCTATGGGGTGCGTGATGTCGATCTCAAGATCGAGGACGGCGAGTTTGTAATTTTTCTCGGACCATCTGGTTGCGGGAAATCGACGACATTGCGCATGATAGCAGGGCTTGAGGGCATCACCTCCGGCGACCTGCGTATTGGCGGTAAATCCGTGACGCGGCTCCCGCCAAAAGATCGCAATGTTGCGGTCGTGTTTCAATCCTATGCACTCTATCCGCATATGAGCGTGCGGCAGAATATGGGCTTCGGTCTCAAGATGCGTGGCGTGCCCGCTGCCGAGATTGCAGCCAAGGTTTCCGATGCTGCCAATATGCTGGGGCTGAACAAATATATTGATCGCAAACCTGCCGCACTGTCCGGCGGGCAGCGCCAGCGCGTTGCGCTTGGCCGGGCGATTGTCCGCGAGCCCAACGCCTTTCTTCTCGACGAACCGCTTTCAAACCTTGATGCACAATTGCGCGCAGAAATGCGGCTGGAACTGGTCAAGCTGCATCGCAGGCTTGGCAAGACCATCATCCATGTGACGCATGATCAGGTCGAGGCCATGACCATGGGAGATCGCATCTGTATCATGCGCGACGGTGTGATGGTTCAGGTAGGCGCTCCTCTGGAGGTTTATGCCAATCCTGCGGATACCTTTGTTGCAAAGTTTCTGGCGACACCGCCGATGAACCTCATCCCTGTGCAACTCACGTCATCTGGCGATGGCGAGTTGCAGGCAAAGGGCGATCGTGTCGATATTCGCATTCCAGCGATGCACAAGCCGCACTATGCGACCAGCAGTGGCAAACCGCTTCTGTTAGGCATCAGGCCTGAAGACATTTACGAAGCCCAGAACAATCCCGATTGGCAACCGCTCGATCTGACTGTCGTTGCGGTCGAAAAACTGGGCGTCGAGACGGTCGTCATCGGGCAGATTGGAAACGACAAACCGCTGGAACTGAATGCCCGCGTGAGCCGCCACTTTACCGCCGAAGTCGGGCAAAAGGTACGGTTGTTCATCGATACCAGACCGATGCATCTCTTTGATGCCGAGACCGAAAAGGTGATCAAACGACCACCGTTAGAACCCGGCCTTGTGACGGTCTAGGAGATGGCGATGCGCAAGATAGTCATCCATACGGGCCTTTTCATCGTATCGCTTGCGATCCTGTTACCATTGCTGTGGACTCTTCGAACAAGCTTTGTTCCAGAGCAGATGGCCTATTCCACCGAACTGATGCCACAGTTCACCTTCCAGAACTATGTGGATCTGTTCACGCAAAAGCGCTTTGGCGTTTATTACCTCAACAGTCTGATTGTGGCGACGGGGTCTGTGCTACTCGCGCTGCCCTTTGCGGCAATGACGGGCTATGCTTTTGCACGCTTCAAGACAGGCGGTCCGCTGGCCCGCTTTACCGTGCTTGCCACTCAGATGCTTCCGCCAGTGGCTATTGTCTTGCCAGCCTTCATGCTGTTCCGCTCCGTGGGCATGACCAATTCTGTGCTCGGCCTGACGATTGCTTATGCTGCAATCAATCTGCCGTTCCTGATCTGGATTCTCATGGGTTTCTTCGAGGGTATTCCTGTTGATCTGGAATGGGCAGCGCAGACAGATGGCGCCAGCGCCTGGGGTGCGTTCTGGCGTATTGTCGTACCTGTTTCTCTGCCCGGTATCGCAGCGGCAGGTGTGCTGGGTTTCATCCTTGCCTGGAACGAATTCCTGTTTGCTCTGGTGCTGAGCGGCCCGGCGACAGCGACCGTGCCTGTTGGTCTTGCCTCTCTACAGACCTCCAATGGGGTTCAGATTGCGAAAGTGGCGGCGGGCGTCATTCTGGCCATTTTGCCGCTCGTGATCGCATCGCGTTTCATCCAGCGCTTCATCGTGCAGGGGCTCACATTCGGCAGCGTCAAATGACGCCAAGATAAATTGCATGCGGGTAAACATAACAAAGGGAACCACGAAAATGCTGAAATATGGGAACAAATTAATGGCGGGCGTCAGCCTGCTTCTTCTGGCGGGTGCAGGATACGCACAGGCGGAAACCGTCACGCTGCGCGCCCTGATGGAAGATGTGCCCGAAACGCACATCATTGAAAAACTGCTGCCGGACTTCGAGAAGGAAACCGGCATCAAGGTGGAATTTGAAAAGGTGGGCTATGGCGACATGCATGACAAGCTCGCCACGCAGCTTGTCTCGCCTGAAAGCTATTACAATCTCCTTGAGGTGGACTTCCTGTGGGCAGGCGAATTTCCCGCTGCCGGTTGGTTGACCGATCTGAAGCCTCTCGCCGAACGCGACAAGCTTGATCTGTCCGAATTTATCCCCTCGACACTCGATCTGCTTGGTCGGACTGACCAGGCCATGCCGATCCTGCCGATGTACAACTACTCGATGGGCATGCTTTATCGAAAAGACTTGCTGGAAGATCCAAAGCTCAAGGAAGCCTATAAAAACGAGTTCAATGCCGAGCTGAAGAAGCCAGAAACGCTTGAAGACTATGTGCAGGTCGCCAAATTCATGAAGGCGAAGGCAAATGTTGCGGGCGCGGCCATGCAGGGCCAGCGTGGCGATCCGAACAGCATGGAGTTCTCCAACTACTTGTTCTCGGCGGGTGGCGGCTATCTCGACAAGGACCGCAAGGTCACGCTCGACAGCCCGGAAGCTGTCAAGGCGCTGACACTTTATGTCGATGCGATCAAGAATGCGGCGCAACAAGGCGCACTGTCTGCCACGCTGGATGATACGATGCGCCTCATGTGCAGCGGTGAAGCTTTCAGCATGGTTACCTATTGGTGGATGCTGCCTCAGATGGACAATGCCGAAAAGTGCCCGAATGTTGCTGGCAAGGTCGGTCTTTCCGTGATGCCGGGTGGCCATGGCGAAAGCGGTGGCTGGGGTTGGGGCATTCCAAAGAATACATCGCCAGAAACACAGGAAGCAGCTTGGACTTTTATCAAGTGGGTGCAGAGCAAAAAGATCGGCGTCGCACGCGCGCTTGAGGGCCATGCGCCTGTCAGCGAAGCTGTCTACAAGGACGCCGACGTCTTGAAGAAGTACCCGTTCTATGAGCAGGCTCTGGATGTTGTCGCTTCTGGAAAGTCGTTCCCGATATTCGCCTATTCGGCGCAGTATGAAGATGTTCTCGGTACGCAAGTATCGCAGGCGGCAGGCGGTGAGATTACGCCGGACGCAGCCATAAAGGCAGCCGCTTCCGGTCTGGAAGACCTTCTCAAGAAATAATGCTTTTGCCGCCCTCCCTATTGAAAGGGAGGGCGGCAGAAAATCTTCAGTTTGATCCCAGCGGCATTCTAGGAAACGTTCGTATGTCCACGTCCACCACTGCAATCGACCGAACCTGGAAAACCGGCTGGGCGTTTTCCCTGCCAGGATTACTGACACTTGCAGTCGTCATGGGGCTGCCGCTACTGTATGCCGTTCTCATGTCGATTTCCTCGATGACACTGATGCGGCCATCGCTGTTACCGTTCACGGGCTTTGAAAACTACGCGCGCATCATGAGCAATGCTCAGTTCTGGAATTCACTATGGCTGACGGTCAAATATTCGATCATCACCGTGGTTGCCGAGTTTATACTCGGGCTGGGGATTGCGCTCATGCTGAACGCGGTCGTGAAAACTAAACCCATCTACTTCGCAATCCTGACAATACCGATGGCCATGTCTCCGGTAAGTGTCGCCCTTATCTGGCGTATGCTGCTGCAGCCCAATCTGGGTATTGTGAACCACATGATGGAGACCATAGGTCTGCCAAGGCTTGACTGGCTTGGCTCGTCGGACCTCGCAATCTGGTCTATGGCCGCCATCGATATCTGGCAGCAGACATCCTTTGTCGTGCTTATCCTTGCGGCTGGACTGGCTTCGTTGCCGCGTGACCCTTACGAGGCAGCGGAAGTAGACGGTGCTGGCAAGATCGAACAGTTCTGGTACTTAACGCTGCCGATGTTGCGTCCCGTTGCGGCTATCGCCATCATCATCCAGCTGATCAATGAGTTCCGCACGTATGATCTGACGTATGTTCTCACAAAGGGCGGCCCCGGCACGTCGACGGAAGTCTTGAGCTTCTTCGCCTATAGACAGGCGTTTCTCGGGCTCTCCCTCAACGAGGGTTCGGCAGCAGCGTTCATCCTGCTTCTGATCGTGCTCGTCATAACAATTGTCTTCTTCTGGGTTCTAGAAAACAGACGGTTTCGGGACGTCGGCTAACCCTTAGCAAGACTATGCAGTTTCGGCCTTACTTCATTTCGGGCAGCAGCAACCGCTCAGAACACCAGTTCCAAACGGCATCGACCGCCTTTCTCGGTGAGGTCGACCGTTTGCGAACAAGGTAATAGTCCGGTTCTATCATGATAGTAGGCTCGGCTACTTGCACCAGTCGTCCGGTCGCCAGGTCGGACGCAACGAAGGCTCTACATGCGAGAGCGACGCCTTGACCGGCAAGAGCAGCATCCAGTGCAAGTGCTGTCTGGTTGAACGTCGCGCCTGGCAGTTTTCCTTTGGAGCCGAGAAGCTCGGGCCAGCGATTATGCGCATCGTGAAGGAGCGGCATTTCCCGAAGCTGTTTGCTTGTCAGCGGCAAAGGCCTGCCGTCGATGAGATAGGGGCTGGCAACAGCTACCAGTTCCTGACGAAACAACAGTTTTGCATCAAGCGTAGACGGAAAAGGTGGTCGTGTGAGGCGCACCGCAATGTCCACATTGTCCCGGTCGAAATCGGAAACCGCCTCCGTCGCAACGGTGCGCAATTCCACATCTGCGAGATCTGCATGAAGTCTGGCCAGTCGTGGAATAAGAAGTTTCGCCGCGACAGTCGGCGTAACGCTAATCGTAACCGTCTCCGGTCTGTCCAGAAGCCGTCCGGTCGCTTCTCCAAGCGTATCGAAAGCACGGGTCACATCCGCCAGATAGTTCGCACCTTGCGTAGTCAGGGCTAATCCACGTGGCAGGCGATGAAAAAGCGTCAGGCCGAGATGATCCTCCAACGCACGGACTTGTTGTGCAACAGCGCCTTGCGTGACACGCAATTCGTCCGCCGCGGCACGGAAATTCAACCTGCGGCCTGAAGCTTCAAAGGCGCGCAGGGCATTTAATGGAGGCAATTTGCGGCGTGACGGGTTCATGGATTAGCCTGTAGCTTTTCTACAGTATAATGTGTTTCTTTCTGGCGCGAAAGTCTTATCGAAATTTGGCATAGTGTGCTCAATATCGAAACAAAGGAGCCTTTGATGTCTGGAGAAAAAGTTGCAATCATCACCGCTGGCGGTTCCGGCATGGGCGCAGCGGCTGCACGGAAGCTGGCGCAGGACGGATATCGCGTGGCGATCTTGTCTTCGTCCGGCAAGGGTGAAGCGCTGGCGCAGGAATTGGGCGGCGTGGGCGTCACTGGCTCAAATCTGGTCAATGACGATGTGAAGCGGCTTGTCGATCTGGCGATGGAAAAGTGGGGCAGGGTGGATGCACTGGTTAATTCTGCCGGTCACGGTCCGCGTGCGCCGATCCTCGAACTGACCGACGAAGACTGGCACAAGGGCATGGAGGTTTACTTCCTGAGCGCTGTACGCCCAATCCGTCTGGTAACGCCGATCATGGAAGCACAGGGCGGGGGCGCTATCGTCAACATTTCGACGGCATGGGCCTCGGAGCCTTCGGCTATGTTTCCGACTTCGGCGACATTCCGGGCGGGTCTGGCCAGCTTCACCAAGATCTTCGCGGATAACTATGCCGCCAAGAACATCCGTATGAACAATGTGCTGCCCGGCTGGATCGACAGTCTTCCGTCTACGGATGAAAGGCGCGACAGCGTGCCGATGAACCGCTATGGCACGGCAGAGGAAATCGCCGCGACGATCGCGTTTCTGGTGTCTGATGGGGCAGGTTACATTACCGGACAGAACCTTCGCGTTGACGGTGGCGTGACCCGTTCCGTTTGATCGGTTCTTGTCTGGAACAATCAAGAAGCGGTGCCGGCTATCAGGTCAGCGCCGCTTTTTATCGTATGGGGAGATGCTAAATGGATAACGTCGAGGAAGTCGAACTTGCTGCATGGGGCGAGCTAGAAGCGGCGGCGGCTTCTCCAGAATCGGGCTTCCGTTATGTGAATCTCTGTTCGGTTGATGCCGAAAACCTCCCTCAGGCGCGAATGGTTGTGCTTCGGCGAACCGACGTGACCAAACGAATGCTTGAATTACACACGGATACACGCAGCGCCAAATGGCGAGAATTTGGCGCGCACCCTTATGCGACCTTGCTCGGTTACTGTTCACAGACGCGTCTGCAGCTTCGTTTGCAGGGAACAGTTGAACTTCACGCGCCGGGTAGCTCAGTTGCCGAAACAGCTTGGGAAATGCTCCCCGCTAGGACGCGTGCGACCTATGCAGGAGGCCCGCCCGGAGATGAGCTTGCCTTGGCGACTAACGAAAAGCCGTCCGCATCTAAACCCGTAAACGATGCAGACGGTAAACTCCACTTCGGGGTATTGGCTTTTCGAGCGGGTATACTGGATTGGTTTCAGCTTCGGCGGGAGGGTAATCGCAGGGCGAGATTCACCTATGACCCTGCTGGCGTGGTCATGGCCTCCGAATGGATCAACCCTTGATACGAAACTACCTCGCTTGCAAATCGCACTTCAAGCTAGAACCCACCCGGTGGAAAAGCTATCCCAAGTGCATCATGCCGTTGATGAGGCATATCTGATTATGCTGGTTCCTGCAAAAGGGAGGCGAACACTTCAGCGGGTGTCTTGAATCCAAGACACTTGCGCGGGGTTG
>NZ_JAELXQ010000008.1 GCF_016427605.1 Ochrobactrum sp. Q0168
CACCACCCATATGCCATTATTAAATGCAAATAGTTTGCAAGTGCATATTGGTAATAAAGGTATTTAGCATGACACCCCATGGTGCGGGCCCCTCCGAAGGTCATGACGTCACCTTTGAAGGCTGGCGGCGGGATCGAGGCGAAGCCTCCATGTCCGATGTTCATCGCTCCGTGGCGGTCAATCGCTCCGGTTCGCGATTTCGCAGAGCCATGGCCTTTGTCGGTCCCGGCTATCTGGTCGCCGTCGGCTATATGGACCCCGGCAATTGGGCGACCTCGCTCGCCGGCGGTTCCCGCTTCGGCTATGCGCTGCTGTCGGTCGTGCTTCTGTCCAACCTGATGGCCGTTCTGTTGCAGGCGCTCTGCACGCGGCTTGCAATCGCGACTGGACGCGATCTGGCGCAAGCCTGCCGCGACGCCTATCCGCGTTTTCTCGCCTGGCCGCTCTGGCTGCTGGCAGAACTGGCAATCTGCGCCACCGATCTTGCCGAAGTCATCGGTACGGCGATCGGCCTCAATCTACTGTTCGGCATTCCGCTCGAACTCGGTGTCATCATCACCGCCGCCGACGTACTTCTGGTGCTTTATCTGCAAAATAAGGGCTTCCGCCGCGTCGAAGCACTCATCATGACGCTTCTGGCCGTCATCGCGCTCTGTTTCCTGATCCAGATCCTGATGGCGCAGCCGAAATGGAACGAGGTCATTCTCGGATTTGCGCCGACGGTGGAGATCATCCGCAACCCGGATATGCTTTACATAGCGCTCGGCATTATCGGCGCGACGGTCATGCCGCATAATCTCTATCTGCATTCGGGCATCGTGCAGACCCGCGATTATGGACACACGACCGCTGAAAAGCGCGAAGCCATCCGCTATTCGACGCTCGATTCCACCATCGCGCTGACCTTCGCGCTGCTGGTCAATGCTTCGATCCTGATCCTCGCCGCCGCAAGCTTCAACGCGACCGGCAATACCGGCGTCGAAGATCTCGACAAGGCCCATGCCCTGCTCAACCCGTTGCTCGGATCATCGCTTGCGCCAATGCTTTTCGCCATCGCGCTTCTATGCTGCGGCCTGAATTCGACCATCACCGCCACCATGGCGGGGCAGATCGTCATGGAAGGCTTTATCCGTATCCGGTTGAAGCCGTGGCTGCGCCGCGCCATCACGCGCTTTGTGGCCATTGTGCCCGCCGCCGTCGTGACGATCATGTACGGCTCGCAGGGCACGACGCAACTTCTGATCCTGTCGCAGGTTGTGCTGAGCCTGCAATTGCCCTTCGCGGTCATACCGCTGGTCATGTTCACGGCGGAAAAGAAGAAGATGGGATCGCTGGTCGCGCCGCGTTGGGTCACCATCCTGGCCGCCATCACTGCGGTCATCATCGTCGTGCTGAACCTGAAGCTCATCTACGACTTCTTCACCGGCGTGCCGATCTGATCGGTCAAGCGCGAGCCTCCCAAGCAACTGCGCATAAGCAAAAAGCCCGGCTCGAAGCCGGGCTTTTTCGCTAGAGCATTTCCAGCAAAAGTGCGTAGCGCCTGCGCAGGGAAATCAGTCCACTGGACTGATTTCTGATCCTGCTTCGATGCGTCGGATAATGCGCAAAAACAAATAGGTAGAGCGGTTCTAAGATTCCGTTTTAACCGGAACCGCTCTATCGAAGAAGTGTCAGCCGGTCTGTAAGCCGGGTTCTGTATGGCCGGGCTTTCGCCCGACGTGGCAGCCATTCATCTGGGACGGATGTTGCCACCCGCCTCTTGCAACCCACCCGGACGACTGATCCGGAAACCGATTGCCGGCTCTTGCGAACCGACGCGCCGTCCCTATTCGGTTTTGCTCCCGGTGTGGTTTACCGCGCCGTCTCCATTGCTGCAGACGCGGTGGGCTCTTACCCCACCCTTTCACCCTTACCTCGTCATCCCTGTCGTTGCAGCTGCCGCACAACGATACGGAAGACGAGGCGGTTTACTTTCTGTGGCACTATCCCTGGGGTCGCCCCCGCCGGGCGTTACCCGGCACCGTGTTTCCATGGAGCCCGGACTTTCCTCACCTGCCGCCTTTCGGCATATGACAGGCGCGGCTGCCCGACCGACTGACACCGCGTATAAATTCGCTTCTGTGCGAAAAAGCAACAGAAAAGCCGGTAGCAAAACCGCTACCGGCTTTTCGTTCACATCAAACGGCTTGAAACTCTACGCAACCGCCGACGTAAATTCTGGAGCGAACTCCGAAGGCGAAGCTTAAAGCCCGGCCATATATGCCTTCACCGAGCTGCAATATTTTGCAGAGATCGGGTTCATGCGCGTTGCGCCATGACCGGCATTGTATTTCAGGATCGTGCCGCAGGTGCTGCCGCCGCCAAGCTTCTGGGCCATGGCGAGATATTTCATGCCGTACTGGATGTTCGTGGAAGGCTCATAGAGCCCCTTGGCCGAGCCGGAATAACCCATGGCGCGCGCCGTCGAGAGCTTGATCTGCATCAGGCCGATTTCGCCCGCAGCACCGCGCACATTCGGCTGGAAATTGCTTTCGTGGCGCACGACCGCATGAGCGAGCGAGGACGACACGCCATAGGTGGAAGCGTAGCGATTAATGATCTGCGAGTAGCTTCCACCGCTCTTGGTCGCACGGCTGGAACCGCCGGACTTCGAACCCTTGCCCGCAGGCGCGGCACGGTTTGTGATGACTGAAACCTTTTTGACCGAAGGCTTTGCCTTATCAGCCTCAGCAACTTTGTTCTGCTGGCGGGCCTTGAGAAGTGCTGCGAGGTTGGTTGGTTCACTTGCAGGGGCGCTAAGCGCCGGATTCAGGCCAAACGAACTCATCGCGCCAACAAGGGCGCTAACAATAACAAATTTTACTTTCATAACCTACCGTCTTGGAACGTTTCTTATGAGGGAGCGTCCGTCTTGGGGGAGACGATCCCGTTATTCAGGTCCCGGTCGGTATCGGCTCTCGAAGGCCCATTTGCGCCGGGATTAATCGATCATCTGACGGGGAAATGCAGCCGAAGATTGGTTGCAAAAGTAAAATCGTCTTACAGGTTGTAATAAAACCGACTCAATCAGACACGAGCCGACGCCCTGCTATGCAGGCAGGGCGGACAATTTGATTCGGCTAAATTTTTGAAAATTTGAACGAAATTCTAATTAAATTGCGAAAGGTGGGCCATCCGTACCGCCCATTCAGGCGGTAACATTTTGTCGGGAAAAAATCAGCCTGTAGAGGGTATCTATGGTAGAAACATCGGCCACACCGTCTACATTTTGTGTCCGAAAGTGACGCTGAAATGCCTTGACCACCGTTTCCGTATCCTCATCGAAGACACCGGTGATCTCGATCCCATAGCCATAAAGCGCCAGCATGGACTGCAAGGCCTCAACAGGCTGCCCCTGCTCGCCGCGCGCCAGAAAACGTCCGCCGCGAATTGGTGTCGGCTCGATGAAGTGGCCGATGCCCGCCTCGTGCAGACGTTTCCACGGAAAGTTGTGACCCGGATCGGTCTTGCGGGAAGGTGCGATGTCCGAATGGGCAAGCACGTTTTCAGGGAGGATGGCATAGCGCTCGCAAATATCGCGGCTGAGACGGATCACCGCCTCGATTTGCGCGTCCTTGAACGGCGGATAGTCTTGCAGAACGCCCGGATTGACGATTTCAATGCCGATGGAAGCGGAATTAATGTCGGTTTCGCCCTTCCAGAAGCTCTTGCCTGCATGCCAGGCGCGGGCCTTTTCCGACACCATCTGCACCACCTGCCCGTCCTCGTGAACGAGATAATGGGCGGAGACCTCCATCTTGGGCGATTTGAGAATATCGATCGCCTCCTGTGCGGTCGCCAGACCCGTATAATGCTGGATCAGATAGACAGGCGTCTTGCCGTCACGGCGCGGACCGTAATTGGGTGAAGGATTGAGAGTAGCATCGGGAAAATCGGGCTTTTCCAGCGCCAGTTCCGCCAATTCGTCGTCCTGAAATCCGGTTGCGTCGCTTGACGTCTGCATTACGCAGCCTCCAAATGCTTTTCTATGCTCGCCCAGGCCGCGTTTATGGCAGCAAGACGCGCATTGGCAATAGCAATAAATTCGAGCGGCAGACCTTCGGCAACCAGCCGGTCGGGATGATGCTGCTTAACCAACGTTCGATAGCGGCTGCGCGCATCGTTGAACGACACACCGCGCTCAAGGCCGAGAATGGCGTAAGGGTCGCCCTCGCCGCGCTGCACATGCCGCACCGCGATGCGATCAAAAGCGACTTCGTCAAAACCGAAAATGCCTGCAACTTCGGTCAAAAAGGCCAATTCCTTCTCATGGACATAGCCATCCGCCTTGGCGATATGAAACAGCCCATCGAGAATATCTTCCAGAAGATGGCATTCGCTCTGCCCTTCGCGGCAAAGACCGGCCAGTTGCCGCGCATAGCTTTCAAAGCCTGCCACATCCTGCTTGGCCAGATCATAGAGCCGCGCCACATGGGCGGTTTCTTCCTGCGGCACCGCGAAAATATCCTGAAAGGCGCGTATCTCGTCTTGCGTGACTACACCATCGGCTTTCGCCATTTTTGCCGAGAGCGCGATCATGGCAATGGAGAAGGCAACCCGCCTGCGGGTATCGGCATCGCCTTCAAAAACGGTGCGCACAGCCTCAATAACGCCTGTAATAGCGTTTGACGTCACTGACGCCACAAACTCACCGATGCGAACCCAAATCGACATGGTGCTTTTCTACAAAATTCTGTAGCCGCTGAAAACCGCCCGCATGAGGCGAAGTCAAAAAAACAATGATTTATATGCTCTTATCACCGGTCTGTGATAAGAAATGGACACCGTTCCCGATTAATTGGACTGAACGGCGTTCTGGCGCTCATTGAAGGAGCGTTGTGCCGTCGCGGCGGCAGCTTCCCCGGCAGCCTGCGCCTGCTCGGCATTTTGCCCGACAGCCTTTGCGGCGGCTTCGGCATTGGTACGGGCGCGTTCAATGGCAGCCGCCTGTTCCTCGGGCGTGTTCACACCCGCCTTCTCGCGCAAGGCCTTGACGAGATCCGGCCCCTTTTTCTCCGATGCGCCTTCCGCTGGCGCGGCAGGCTGCGAAACAGCAGCGCCCTCCTGCGCCGGAGCGGCAGCCTTTTCATCACTGCCTTTGCCGCAAGCAGCAAGCGCAACCAGAACGATAGCGGCAACAAAAAACAAGGTGTTACGGTTCATGACCAAAGCCATAACCGAAGACAACCTGCGTTTAAACACGGAAATCGCTTGCGTGCCGTCTTTCCCGTAAAATGCCGCAGGATCATTCATTCATTGCAATTCCTTCTGGAACAAATGGCGATCCAGCTTCCTGGACCGCCATCTCTATGACTTTTACCATACGGGCCTATGACGGCTCACCGGCTGCAACTTGCCCGCACTTGCTTGGCGCTAAATAACGATCAAGCTTAATTAGCAGGTGCGCTACCCGTACCACCCGTACCCGTGCCCGGAGTAGCCGGAGCCGGCGTTGCAGGCGTGGTCGTCGTATCATTGTTCGAAGGTGCCGGCGTGGTCGGGGCCGGTGCCGGAGCGTTGCTCGCTCCGTCATCCTTCTTGTCGTTGCAGGCAGCAAGGCCCAGAAGCGATACAGCGGCAACAGATGTAATTAGAAACTTCTTCATGTTGGCTCTCCTTCCTAGCGTGGGTTGCTCGATCCGAGCTTATCCCTGTTGAGCATGGCGCAGTTTGCGCAGACACCCCTCTGCTCTCTTCGTGTATGACCGGCTCCTTCCGGTCGATCACTTTTGCGGTTGGATCAGGCACAGAAGTCCTGTCGATACCCACCGTCACAGAAGAAAACGGCAGGCCAAAGGAAAGGTTCTCTCAATTAGTCTTACCGTTCGTAATAAAACGCCAAGATTGCAGACACTTAATCCCGCATTTCCCTGTCAGAAAGCGGTCGTTCATCCGTCAATCCCCATGTCACAGCGATGTCATGCCCAGTGTTTAACTTTTTTGAAACCAAGCGCGGGATTCGTCCCAGAGGGGAATTTGATGGCCGACCAATCAGCCGACGGTACAATTCTGAAGCGTGCACTAACCCAGAACCATGCGCTTTCCCGCGCCGGTTTTTCGGAACGATTGTTTGCCTGGCTCTTCAAGGGGCTCGTCTATCCGCAAATCTGGGAAGATCCGGATGTGGATATGGCGGCCCTCGCCATCCAGCCCGGTCATCGCATCGTCACCATCGCGTCCGGCGGCTGCAACGCCCTGTCATACCTGACCGCCGACCCTGCCCGCGTCGAGGCTGTTGATCTCAACGAGGCCCATGTCGCCTTCAACCGGCTGAAACTGGCTGCGCTGAAGCATCTGCCGGATTACAGCGCCTTTTACCGCTTCTACGGCAAGGCGGACGACAAGACCAACCTCGCCGCCTACAAGCGCTTCGTGCGTCCGCATCTCGATGCCGAAAGCCGCGCTTACTGGGAAAAGCGCAAATGGAACGGCCGCCAGCGCATTTCGATCTTCCGGCGCGATCTTTATCGCCACGGACTGCTGGGTGTGTTCATCGGCATGGGGCATCGCGTGGCGCGCCTTTATGGCATCGACCCGCGCGATATCCTGAAGTCGCGCACCATGGAAGAACAGCGCAGCTTCTTCGACACGGCGCTTGCGCCTTTGTTCGAAAAACGCATGGTGCGCTGGGCGACGGCGCGCAAATCCTCGCTGTTCGGCCTTGGCATCCCGCCCCAGCAGTATGACGCTCTCGCCACCGCCGGAAACGGCAATATGGCCGACGTATTGCGCAGCCGCCTCGAAAAACTCGCCTGTGGCTTTCCGCTGGCGGAAAACTACTTTGCCTGGCAGGCTTTCGGGCGCGGCTATAGCCGTAATGAAGAGACCGGGGAGGAAACCGGTCCGCTGCCGCCTTATCTGTCGCGCGCCAATTTCGAAACGGTGCGCGCCCGTGCCGACCGCATGACAGTGCAGAACGCCAATTACACCGACTTTCTGGCTGCCAAACCTGCGGCGTCGGTGGATCGCTATATTCTTCTCGACGCGCAGGACTGGATGAACGACAGCCAGCTCAATGCCGTGTGGAGCGAAATCACCCGCACTGCCGCGCCGGGCGCGCGCGTGATCTTCCGCACCGCCGCCGAGCCGAGCCTGCTGCCCGGTCGCGTTGCCCCGGAAATCCTCGACCGCTGGGAATATCGCGCTGACGAATCCCGCACATTGCACGAACGCGACCGCTCATCGATCTATGGCGGCTTTCACCTCTATGTCCTGAAGGACGCATGACATGCTGCATGCACAGGGCAACGGTCAGGGCGCAAGCCATGCAAGCCTGATGGACCGGGTCTACCGCCATCAGCGCCACTTCTATGATGCGACCCGCAAATATTATCTTCTGGGTCGCGACCAGATGATCGCGACACTCGATGTGCCGGATGGCGGCAGCGTTCTGGAAATCGGCTGCGGAACCGGTCGCAATCTCGTCAAAACCGCACAGCATTACGCCGACGCAAAACTCTATGGCATCGATATTTCAGCAGAAATGCTGGATACCGCCCGCAGTGCCGCCAGACGTGCGGGGATTGAAAACCGGACCCGGCTGGAACTGGCCGATGCGGCGCAGTTCGATCCCGAACGGCTTTTTCACCAGACCGGCTTCGACCGCATCTTCATTTCCTATGCCCTATCGATGATCCCGCAATGGCAATCGGTCATTCGCGAGAGCATTCGGCATCTGGGACCGGAGGGCGAATTACATGTCGTCGATTTCGGCAATCAAAGCGGCTTGCCCCGGTGGTTCAAGCGCGGGCTCTATACATGGCTCGACTGGTTTCACGTCACCCCGCGCCAGGACATGTTCACTCTATGCGAGCGGCTTGCAACGGAGCGCGGCCTGTCGGTGGAACGCCGCGTGCTTTATCGCGGCTTTGCCTGGATCGTCATAATTCGGGCTTTTGTATAAAATTCGGAGTAACAACGCTGCAGGCTGGTGACGACCGGTCGCGGATCGCGTAACCGTTGTAGGGACTGATTCGCGACACCGGAAACCCTGCATGAAACGTCTCATGAGCCGTCTGGCCAGCCGCAGCATTCTCGCTTCCTGTTTTGGCGTTCTTGCCCTTTCCGCCTGTACCACGGTGGATTACGATTTTTCCGATGTGAAAAAGCACGGCACGGTTGCCCGCATCCCGCCGCCATCAGGATCGGTAAAAGCCCCGCGCTTTGGCGACAGCGATCCGCATGACTGGACCGGCAAGACGCCATGGCACTATCCGATCCACGGCACCGACGTTTCAAAATATCAGGTCAACACCGACTGGAGCGCCGTGCGCGACAGCGGCATCTCCTTCGCCTTCATCAAGGCGACCGAGGGCGGTGATCGTCTGGACGACCGCTTCCTCGAGCACTGGAACGGCACCCGCGAGGCGGGCATTCCCCGCAGCGCTTATCATTTCTATTATTTCTGCCGTCCGGCCATCGAACAGGCGCGCTGGTATATCCAGAATGTGCCGCGCGATCCGTCCGCGCTGCCGCCGGTTCTCGATATGGAATGGAATCCGCAATCGCCCACCTGCAAATTGCGGCCCAATGCGGCTGTTGTGCGCAAGGAAATGCGCATCTTCCTTGCCGCGCTTGAAAAGCACTATGGCAAGCGCCCGATCATCTACACGACCGTCGATTTCTTCGACGACAACGACCTGCGCCAGATACCGGATTATCCATTCTGGCTTCGCTCGGTCGCCGGTCATCCGGATGAGAAATACGGCCCGCATCCGTGGACCTTCTGGCAATATACCGGCACGGGCGTCATTCCGGGCATCAAGGGCGACGCGGACATCAATGTCTTCGCAGGCGACGCCGCCACATGGAAAAAGTGGCTGGAAAGCAACAAGGCCCGTTAAGACGGGCCTGTTTGACCTCACACATCAAGTTTTGCTTCATTTCCATGGCTTGTTGGGGCAATAGCTTAGCTCAACAGTTGCATTCTTCGTGATGCCGGTCTGGAACGAGCAATTTCCTGTGCTCCGGTACTCGAAAATTCACTCGCTTCGCCTCGGCCTGACGAATTTGCAACTATAGTGCTTGGCAATCCTTGGAAGGGACCTGTTGCTCCCTGCAAAACGAGTGTGAGTTACCGATGAAGTTTGTTGCTTCCATCATGACAGTCGCCCTGCTCGCTTCGACCGCCGTGTCGCATGCGCAGACCGCCAGTGCCTCTCCGGCGCCTGCGGCTCCGACCGAAACTGCCGTCAACGCACCCAAGCCGGAATGCGAAACCGATCTTGGCCAGTGGATCGAAAATCTGGCCAAGGAAGCGCGCGAAGCCGGTGTCGGCGACAAGGGCATCAACGAACTGCACAAGGCATCGCTTGAGCAGAAGGTGCTCGACCGGGATCGCAAGCAGACTGTCTTCAACCTGACCTTCACCGAATTTTCCAAGCGCCTCATCTCCGAAGCGCGCCTGAAAAAAGGTCAGGAAAATCTGATCAAATATGCCGATGTCTTCAAGAAAGTCGAAGACACCTATGGTGTGCCGGGTCCCGTGCTCGCCGCCTTCTGGGGCCTTGAAACCGATTACGGCGCGATTCAGGGCGATTTCGACACGCTGAATGCGCTCGTCACCCTTTCCTATGATTGCCGCCGCCCGGACCTCTTCCGTCCGCAGCTGATCGCGCTGCTCAAGCTGTTCGACACGGGCGTTGTCGATGCCAGCACGACCGGCGCATGGGCTGGCGAAATCGGCATGATGCAGCTTTTGCCCAAGGATTATCTGGAGCGCGGCGTCGATGGCGACGGCGACGGGAAGGTCGATCTGAAGAACAGCGTTCCCGACGCCATGATGACCGCCGGTCGCATGATTTCGGAACTCGGCTGGAAGCGCGGCCAGCCGTGGCTGGAAGAAGTGCGCATCACCAAGGATCTGCCCTGGGAAGAAGCCATCCGCACCAATCGTAAGCCGCATTCCTGGTGGGCTGAGCAGGGTGTGACTGGCGTGAACGGCCCGCTCGGACCGGATGACGGCGATGCCTCGCTGCTGCTTCCGCTTGGCCGCAAGGGCCCTGCCTTCCTGTCCTATGCGAATTTCGACGTCTTCGTCGAATGGAACAAGTCCATCGTCTATGCGACGACCGCCGCCTATTTCGCGACGCGCCTTGCCGGTGCGCCTGCATTCGATCCCGGCAATCCCGTTCCGGGCCTGACGCAGGAACAGATGAAGGAGCTGCAAACCAAGCTTCAGGCACGCGGCTACGATATGGGCCCCAAGATCGACGGTGTTTACGGTCTCCTGACCCGCGATGCCGTGCGCGCCGAACAGATGCGGCTTGGCATGCCCGCCGATTCCTGGCCAACCCAGGAGCTGCTGGACAAGCTCTGAGTAACAATGAGGGCGCGGGCACCCCCCGCGCCTTTTCCTTTCCGACACACCGACTGCGAATGCCTGCCCCATGCTCACTACCCTGCTCGTCGTCCTGCCTGTATTTGCGCTGATTTTCTCCGGATGGGGCGCGTTCAAGCTGAAAATACTGGGGCCGCACGCCATTGCAGAACTGAACCGCTTCGTGGTCTATCTGGCGCTGCCTGCGCTTTTGTTCGACATCATGGCCAACACCCACGGCAGCGAACTCTGGCAGCCGGGCTTCATCGCCGTCTTCCTCTTGAGCAGCGTTATCGCCTTCGTCCTGCCCTTTCTGGTGCGGTTGCGCGGAAAGCTGCCGCTTGCCGATACGGCGCTCGACGGCCTCAACGCCGCCTACCCCAATACAGGCTATATGGGCATTCCGCTGTCGATGATCGCTTTCGGTTCCGGCGTTCTGGTCGCAACCACCATTTCGATGATCATCACCGTTTGCGTCACCTTCGCCTTTGCGATCATCCTGATCGAAATCGGCCTGCAAACCGAGAAGAAACCGTTTCATCTCGCCTGGAAAGTCATTCGCTCCCTCATCCGCAATCCGCTGCTTCTTGCACCGGCGCTTGGAGCGATCTTCTCTTTCCTCGGGCTGACGATCCCCGCCCCTGCCGAAACTTTTCTGAAAATGCTCGGCGGCGCTGCATCGCCCTGCGCGCTTGTGGCGCTCGGCCTGTTCCTCGCGCAGTCGCGCAAGGTTGAGCGCGAAAGCGTCAACGCCATTGCCTTCCTCGTTTCGGTCAAGCTGATCGTCCAGCCGCTCGCCACATGGCTGCTTGCGGTCTATGTTTTCGGATTGCCGCCGCTGATGGCTGAGAGCGCTGCCCTTCTCGCCGCCTTGCCGACGGGCACCGGCCCTTTCATGCTCGCCGAACATTACCGGCGCGAGGCGGCCATCACCTCCAATGTCATTCTCTATTCGACGGTGATTTCGGTGGTGACGCTCTCCGCTTTTCTCGCCCTGATCCGCTGACCAGAAACGGGATTTCGCCCCCGGAACATTGTGTGAATTGTGGCTATTTCCCCGTAAATCCTGTCAGTTCTGTGTCTTTTTCATGAAATGTGAACAGATTTTTGCGGTCAGAAATTTCAATAACTTAGGTGGTAAACAGAAGGTTTTTTTCGCAATCACGCCAAGTTGCAGCACGAAATCTTCTTTTGTTCGCGGCTTTTTGCGCTTAGATTCCAGTCTCTACCAGCGCGCGCCGGGCACTTGTCGGGCGCATATGAAGGAGACAGACCGATGGGACTGACACGATCTTTGAATGTCCTCATGATCTGTGCAGCATTTGCATTTGTTGCAGCGTTGATAGCAGGCGTCATACCGTAAAGCTGACGCATCAAACCTTTACGGCGACACCGGTTTCGAGGATAGACCGGTCTCGCAAGAAACAGAAAGCCCGCCATTTCGGCGGGCTTTTTCTTGGTTATGCGAAGCTTTTATGCAGGCTCCAGAGCCGCTTCCGACTTCGGGCGAATGCCGATCATATGGCAGATCGCAAAGGGAAGATCGGCGCGGTTCATCGTATAGAAATGGAAGTCCTGCACGCCGCGTTCGATCAGGTCCATGACCTGTTCGGCGGCAATGGCCGCAGCCACCAGCTGATGCGTCTGCGGGTCGTTGTCCAGCCCGTCGAAACGCTCTGCCAGCCAGGCTGGAATATGCGTCGCCGAACGGGCGCAGAAATTCTTGACCTGCTTGAAATTATGCACCGGCAACACGCCCGGAACGATCGGGATATAAATCCCGGCGCGGCGCACCCGCTCGACATAACGCTCATAGAGATCGTTTTCGAAGAAGAACTGCGTGATGGCGCGGGTGGCGCCAGCGTCCACCTTGCGCTTCAACATGTCGATATCGGTCGCGAAATCCGGGCTTTCCGGGTGCTTTTCCGGATAGGCGGAAACCGAAATGTCGAAATCCGCAATCTGACGCAGGCCGCCGACCAGATCAGCGCCATTCAGATAACCGCCGGTTGTCGGCACATATTTTTCGCCAATACCCGCAGCCGGGTCACCGCGCAACGCCACGAAACGGTTGACGCCAAGATCGGCGAACTCGCGCACCACGCGGTCAACTTCCTCGCGTGTTGCATCCACACAGGTCAGATGTGCAGCAGGCTGAATATCGGTTTCCTTGAGGATACGCGCGACGGTGCGGATTGTGCGTTCCCGCGTGGAGCCGCCCGCGCCATAGGTGACGGACACAAATTCCGGTTGCAAAGGCGCCAGCCGTGTGACCGTTTCCCAAAGGCGCTGTTCCATTTCTTCCGACTTCGGCGGAAAGAATTCGAACGATACCCGGGTGGTCTGGCCGACATCCGGTCGGCGGGAAAGACCATAAAAACCCATCACACTGTCTCCGTCATGCTTGATTCATTCGTTGCCGGATCGGCAATGAGAAGACGCGGATCGCGCGCAAGCCAAAGCTTGACGGTCAGTCCCTCATCTCCGCTTGCGCCTTTCGGGCTTAATTCCAGCGTCTTTTCAGGCTCAAGGCCTGCATCCTTCATCCAGCCCAGCATCTGCTCGTCGCTGAAGCCAAGGCGTAAATGCGCGTGATCCTCGCGCAGGAATTCGAGCGTGTGCGGCGCAAAATCCACGATCAGCAGACGACCGTTCGGGCGCAGCGCCCGCGCGCCTTCACGGATCGCCGCAAGCGGATCGTCCAGAAAATGCAGCACCTGATGGATCGTCACCAGATCGAAGCTCTCCCGCTCGACCGGCAGGGCATAAACATCGCCCTGGCGCACCTGCGCATTGCCAATGGCTGCAAGATCGAGATTGGCACGTGCTACGGCCAGCATGTCGCGATTGATATCGATGCCAAGACCGCGCGCATAAAGCGGCGCGAAAAGTTCCAGCAACCGCCCGGTGCCGGTGCCGACATCAAGCATGGCCTGAAATGGCTTCTCGCCGACAATCTTCTTGAGTGCGGTTTCAACCGCATTTTCCGAAACATGCAGCTTGCGGATTTCGCCCCAGCTGCCCGCATTGGCACTGAAATAGGCCGCAGCTTTTTCCTGACGGCTGGATTTCACCTGCGAAAGCCGCTCCAGATCGCGCTCGACCAGCGCATCGGAGCGATCGAGCCGCTCCAGAAGCCCGCGCGCCAGATCGCCGCTGATCGCATTATCCGCCAGCCGGAAATAGGCCCACGCCCCTTCCTGATAGCGGTCGATGAGATCGGCTTCGCCAAGAAGCTTGAGATGACGCGACACACGCGGCTGCGACTGGCCGAGAATGGTCGTCAGATCGGAAACCGTCAGGTCTCCCCGCGCCAGAAGCGCCAGAATGCGCATACGGCTTGGCTCTGCCACCGCCTTCAGCACATCCACCATCTGATCGAGTTGCAACTGCAAACCGGCCATGTCCTCAAGCTCTTCCGCTGCGATGCAGCCTTGGCTGCGATCAAAAACATATAAAGATATGTTTATATGGAAAGGCGTTCCTACGCAAGCGCTTTTCATGGCAGAATGAACGGAGCTGGGGATTCGTTCACAGCAGATGCAGGAAAGGAAAGCGCCATGGGTGCAAGCACGACGCGTCAAAAGGCCATTGCCAAATCGCTCACATTGCTGCTCCCGGCGGTTCCCTATTCGGACTCGGAACCAATCAGGGCTGCGGCTCTTGCCCCGCATATGAAGGCCCTGCCGCCATCGACGGCGGTTTGGCTGGCAACAGTGGCGCATGTGCGCCATGCCCATACCGATTACGACGCGCTGCGCGACGACGGATATGACAAGGATTCCGCGCGCTTCTTCGTGCTCGATGCGATCAACGCCAAGCTGACCGAGTGGCGCGCGACCCGGCTTTTGTCGCCGGAGGACGACGAAGCGGTGGAGATGTGAAAACGCCGCCCGGAGGCGGCGTTTTGATCAATCTACGGAACCATGCCCCTGCAGATAACCGTGCTTGCGCGGGTTCGGCATGAAGATGCTGACCGCGAAGACGATGACCATCATGACGGTCACATACCAGAAGAAGCCGCTTTCCATCCCCTGCTGCTTGAACCACAGCGCAACATATTCCGCCGTGCCGCCAAAAAGCGCATTGGCGATGGCATAGGAGAAGCCTACGCCAAGCGCGCGCACTTCCGCCGGGAAAAGTTCGGCTTTCACGATACCGCTGATGGACGTGTACATACTCACCACGGCCAGTGCGATCACGATATAGATGAAGGCCATGGTCGAGCTCTGCACCGAGCCGATCAGCGTCATCAACGGAATGGTGGTGAGGATGGAAATGCCGCCAAAGCCGATCATCATGGTCTTGCGGCCAATCTTGTCGGACAAAGCGCCGAACAGCGGCTGCATCAGCATATAGGCCAGCAACACGAAGGTCATCGTTTCGCTGGCGGTTTCCTTGCTCATGCCAGCCGTATTGACCAGATATTTCTGCATATAGGTGGTGAAGGTATAGAAGGCGAGCGAACCGCCTGCCGTGAAGCCCACGACAACCAGAAACGCCTTGCGGTGATGTTTCCAGATGGTGGCGAAGCTGCCGGCAGCCTTGCTGCTGCGGGTTTCTTCCGTGGTCGTTTCATGCAGCGTGCGGCGCAGATAGAGCGCCACAATGGCTGCCAGACCGCCGATTGCAAACGGGATGCGCCAGCCCCAGGCGTGAAGCTGCTCGGATGTGAGCATGAACTGGAGAAGCACGATCACCAGAACGGCCAGAAGCTGGCCGCCGATCAGCGTGACATATTGAAACGACGAGAAGAAGCCGCGACGCCCTGCGAGCGCCACTTCGCTCATATAGGTCGCTGTCGTGCCATATTCGCCCCCGACCGAAAGCCCCTGCAACAGGCGCACGATCAGCAACAGCACCGGAGCCAGAACGCCAATCGAGGCGTAGGTCGGCAGGATGGCGATGGCAAACGAGCCGAAACACATCATGGTGACGGAAATCAGCATCGATGTGCGGCGTCCAAGCTTGTCGGCAATACGGCCGAACAGCCAGCCGCCGATCGGGCGCATCAGAAAGCCTGCCGCGAAAATCGCAGCCGCATTCAAAAGCTGGCTGGTCTGATCCTCGGCGGGGAAAAACTGCGCTGCGAAGTAAAGCGCCCCAAACGAATAAACATAGAAATCATACCATTCGACCAGATTGCCCGAGGCGCTGGCCACAATCGCATAGACACGACGGCGCGTATCGTGGGCGTCATGCGCCGCTTCGACCTCGCCATTGGCATCGACATGCGTTCCTGCATTGCTCATGTTAAAAACTCCCAAAAGCGGATTCTGCTACCCACATCGAACGACAGCGATAATGTTGGATGAAGCGCACCGTTACAAGATTGCCCGCTAATTTGCTAAATTAGCGCAGGTCCAGAATGCGACCAGACCATAGGTGCAAAATCGTTTGTATGCAATCTATCGATCTATAACCAACAGCAAAGCGGACGATGGTCACTGACCCGCTACCGCCTGCCGCAGTTCTTTGAAATAATTGGAAAAACCCTCAATCAATCCGGCCAACGACATCAGGAGCGCCAATCACATCCCCGTGTAGTGGCCGGTTTCGGCATGATTATCGCTTCTGGATAACCATGAAGATACGAGGGAATCGAAGCAGCACCTTACCGTCACGGGTCGCCGGATAATGCGGCGCGATGCGCGCCTTATAGGCTGCGAGATAGGCCGCCTGTTCGTCCGCATCCAGCGGATCGAGGAACGGCCTGAGGCCAGTGCCCTTGACCCATTCCACTATGGCATCGACGCCTGCGAGCGGGTGATTATAGATCGTATGCCAGATATCGATCCGCGCCGCATCGGCGGCGAAAGCATCGTAATAGGTGGCGACCGGCGGCAAGGCCCCCCTGCCCGTCTTGCCGATCTTGGCCGCAAAAGGCGCGGTCTTGGCCACGTCGCGCATCCCGATATGGGTTTGTTCGCCCATATTATCCGGCATCTGGATCGCCAGAAACGCACCCGGTTGCAGCAGAGACAAAAGCCGCTGCAACTGCTCGATATGGTCGGGTAGCCACTGGAAGACCGCATTGGAGAACAGCACGTCCGTTTCGGCATCGGGCTCGAAACTGGCGGCATCCCCGATGAAGAACTCTACATCCGGCAGTCGGGCCTTCGCCTTGGCGATCATATCCGGCGAGGTGTCGAAGCCCGAAATCTGCGCGTCCGGCCAGCGCTCGACCAGAAGCTCGGTCGAATTGCCGGGTCCGCAACCGATATCCACCACCTTGCGCGGCGCGGTCAGGGGTATCTGTGCCAGAAGATCGCGCGCCGGGCGGCTGCGTTCATCTTCGAACTTCAGATACTGTTTTGCGGACCAGTCTTTCATCCTGTTTCCTTTCGACAAATGAAAAGGCCGGTGCGATGCACCGGCCTTAAAATCATTACCTTGTGAGCGGCTTATACGTCACCCGCTTCGGGTTGACGCTTTCCGGTCCAAGACGACGGACCTTATCCGCTTCATAATCCTCGAAGTTGCCTTCGAACCATTCGACATGGCTGTCGCCTTCGAAAGCGAGAATATGCGTCGCCAGACGATCGAGGAACATACGATCGTGGGAGATGATAACGGCGCAGCCCGCGTATTTTTCGAGCGCGTCTTCAAGCGCTGCCAGGGTTTCCGTATCAAGATCGTTGGTCGGTTCGTCGAGGAGCAGAACGTTGCCGCCTGCCTGCAACATCTTGGCAAGATGCACGCGGTTGCGCTGACCACCGGAGAGATTACCGACCTTGGCCTGCTGATCGCCGCCCTTGAAGTTGAACGCGCCGCAATAAGCGCGCGAGTTCATTTCAAACTTGCCAAGCTTGATGATGTCGTTGCCGCCGGAGATTTCTTCCCAGACATTCTTGTTCGGATCGAGATGATCGCGGCTCTGATCGACATAACCGAGATGCACGGTATCACCGATGCGGATCGAACCGGAATCCGGCTTTTCCTGACCGGTGATCATCTTGAACAGCGTCGACTTACCAGCACCGTTCGGGCCGATAACACCAACAATGCCACCGGGAGGCAGCTTGAAGGTCAGGTTTTCAATCAGCATGCGGTCGCCAAACGACTTGGTCAGACCTTCCGCTTCAATAACCACCTGACCGAGACGCTCGCCTGCCGGGATCAGAATCTGGGCATCGCCCGGACGCTGGTTTTCCGCAGCTTCAACGAGCTGATCGTAAGCCTTGATACGGGCTTTCGACTTGGCCTGACGCGCCTTCGGGCTTGCGGCAATCCACTGGCGCTCACGCTCAAGCGCTTTCTGACGCGAATCTTCTTCACGTCCTTCCTGAATCATACGCTTGGCCTTGGCTTCGAGATAAGCCGAGTAGTTGCCTTCGTAAGGAATGCCGCGACCGCGATCCAGTTCGAGAATCCAGCCAGTCACATTGTCGAGGAAGTAGCGATCGTGCGTGATAAGCAGGACAGCGCCCTCATATTCGCGTAGATGCTTTTCCAGCCATGCGGTGGTTTCAGCGTCAAGGTGGTTGGTCGGTTCGTCGAGCAGCAGCAGGTCGGGCTTCGACAGCAGCAGCTTGCAAAGCGCAACGCGGCGACGCTCACCGCCCGAAAGCTTGGTGACATCGGCATCGGCTGGCGGGCAGCGCAGCGCTTCCATCGCCATTTCAACCTGGCTCTCCAGATCCCAGAGGTTCTGGCTGTCGATGACATCCTGAAGCGCCGCACCTTCGTCTGCGGTTTCATCGGAATAGTTCATCATCAGCTCGTTGTAACGCTCAAGAATGGCCGTCTTCGCAGCCACACCTTCCATAACGTTGCCGAGCACAGTCTTTTCTGGATCGAGATACGGTTCCTGCGCGAGATAACCGCAAGTAGCACCGTCTGCGAGCCAGGCCTCGCCGGTATATTCCTTGTCGAGACCGGCCATGATCTTGAGGATCGTCGACTTGCCGGCGCCGTTGGGGCCGAGAATACCGATCTTCGCATCTGGATAGAATGACAGGTTAAGGTTTTCGATAACCTTCTTGGCTCCGTATGCCTTGTTCAGGCCGGACATATGATAAATGAATTGGCGTGCCATAAAGCGCGTCGTCTCCACGGGTTAGAAAGCGCGGCGGGTTATACAAAGCCGAACCGCGCGGAAATTGCTGAGGCGTATGTAGGCCAAATAGAGTGCGGACGCAAACGGCATCGCGTAAAACATAAATGACGGGCAAGGCAGTGCCCGAAGAAGCACGCACCGGAAAAGTTGAGCTTAAAAGAATGAAACCGGGCGCGGATATTTCCGTCACCCGGTTTCCCCTCTGGCCACCGTCCGCGAAAGTTTCCTCCCTTTCATCGGACGGCCTGCAAATGATGGCTTGGATTTCTCTAAATGACGCCCTTTATATCCGTCAAAGCCCCTGTATTTCCCCGTTGAATGTAGATTTGCCCAGCTTTTCACGCATTTCAAGCAGAATTTGCACAAAAAACGCTTTTGCCTAAAATTCGCTCATACAACGTTGTCATGCCTCTTTTAATGCCGCGCCCAACGGGGGAATTGACTATTTGCGCGGCATAAAATCAGATGGCGAAATGTCGTTTGAAACCATCCACCACCTCACCCTTTCCGACGCGACGAAACTGCCGTTCCGCAGTCTTCTTGCCGATGCGCCGCGCGCGGTCGTTCAAATCTGCCACGGCCTCGCGGAACATTCCGCCCGCTACGGCCGCTTTGCCGAAGCGCTGGCTCAGGCTGGCTATCACGTCTATGCGCATGACCACCGTGGACATGGCGTGAATATCGGGGCTCATGCGCCAAAAGGAATGTTTTCACAAAAGCAAGGCCATGATGTGGCCATCAAGGATGTACGGGCACTGAACCGCCACATCCATGACCAGTATCCCGACTTGCCGGTGGTCCTGTTCGGGCATTCGATGGGCGGTCTGATTGCCCTGAACTATGTGCTCGACCATGCCGACACGGTGGACGCCGCTGCAATCTGGAATGCCAATTTCGACGGTGGCCTTGAAGCCAAAGCCGCTGCAGCACTTCTTTATATAGAGCGTATGTTGAAAGGCTCGGATGTTCCAAGCAGTCTTCTGCCGAAACTGACCTTCCGCGCCTGGGGCCGCGCCATCCCCGGCCATCGCACGCCTTTCGACTGGCTGTCACGCGATCCGGCGGAGGTCGATGCCTATGTCGCCGACCCGCTCTGCGGCTTCGACGCGACCGTGTCGCTGTGGCTCGATCTCGTGCACATGACCGCACGCGGCGCGGATGACCGCAACTTCGGCAAAATCCCGCGCAGCCTGCCCTTTCATCTGGTTGGCGGCAGCGAAGATCCGGCCACCGCCAAAGGCGCTGCGGTCTCCCGGCTGGCGGAACGCTTGCGGCGCATGGGTTTCACGCGCGTGACCTGCCTAATCCTCGCTGAAACGCGCCATGAAAGCCTCAACGACATCAACCGGCACGACGTGACACAGAAATTTCTGGATTGGCTGGCGGAGACCCTTCCGTCTTCAACCAGGTCCAGTTAAAAGGCGGCTATTATCTTCTGTATCGAGCTCGGCTCACGATTTCTTGAAGCATCTTGGCTTCTTCGGGTATTCAGTGCTAGAGCATCGGCCCCGAAAGCGATTATCGGTTTCCGGAAAGCCGATGCTGAAAAAACAAGCCGCGGCTTGCGCGATACCGGGGCTCCGAACATCAAAAGCGGAGCCTGCGCTTGAAGAATAGCGCAAGGAACGAAGGAACACTCTGCGTGGAAACACCGACAATTTCTGTGGTCATCCCCTGCCGCAACGAGGCGGATAATCTGGCCTTTTTGCTGGATGAAGTGGATTCCGCGATGCAGGGTCGCGCCTATGAAGTGATTGTCGTCGATGACGGTTCGACGGACTCGACAAGCGATGTTCTCGCCCGGCGCATCCATGCAGGCAAGCCGCTGCGCCATTTGCGCCATGACCGATCATCCGGCCAGAGTGCGGCAGTGCGTTCCGGTGTTTTTGCCGCGCGCGGCAATATTGTTGTTACGATGGACGGCGACGGCCAGAACGACCCGGCCTATCTTCCGGTGCTGGTCGATGCGCTCGTCGAAGCTGGCGAAGGCTATGGGATTGCCGCTGGCCAGCGCCTGAAGCGCACCGATACCAAGCTGAAGCAATTGTCGTCGCGCTTCGCCAATAATCTGCGCGGCGCGATCCTGAAAGACAAGACGCGCGATTCCGGTTGCGGCCTCAAGGCGCTGCATACCGACCTGTTCCGTCAGCTGCCTTTCTTCGACGGCTGGCACCGCTATCTGCCATCGCTGGCGCTGCGCGAAGGTTTCGACGTCGTGCATGTGGATGTGGTCGACCGCGAACGCCGCCACGGCAAATCCAATTACGGTATTCTTGATCGCGGACTGCGCGGCATTCTCGATCTTTACGGCGTCTGGTGGCTGCGCAAGCGCCGCAAGGTTGTGCCGCGCGTGACGGAGATTACCCATGACTGATATTTTCAACAGCCTGTCGCAGTGGCTGCACGAAGTTTTCGTGGCTCAGTGGGACGGCTGGATCGTGCTTGGCTTCGTTGCACAGGCCTGCTTTACCATGCGCTTTGTCGTGCAATGGCTGGCATCGGAGAAGGCCAAGAAAAGCGTCATGCCGGTGGCCTTCTGGTTCTTCTCGCTCTTCGGCGGCGCATTGCTGCTCATCTACGCGATCCAGCGTAAAGACCCCGTCTTCATCGCGGGACAGGGTCTTGGCCTCATCGTCTATGTCCGCAATCTCTGGCTTATCGCCAATGAGAAGAAGCAGCTCGCGGCGAGCGAATAAAGCTCGCCCCAAGCTTCAGCCTTTCAGCCTACGGCCGACCGACCGATAATCGAGGCCGGTCTCGGCAATATCTTCCGCCTTATAAACATTGCGCAGGTCGATCAGTACGTTGCCAGCCATCGCTTTTGCGACGCGCTTCAGGTCCAGCGCCCGATAGGCGTTCCATTCGGTCAGAAGCGCCACCACGCCGGCCCCTTCCGCCGCTTCATAAGCCGAATTGCACCAGATCACACCCGGCAGAACGGCTTTGGCCGCATCCATAGCTTCCGGGTCGTGGGCGCGCACCGAAAGTCCTGCCTTCTGGATCGCCGTCACAATATCCAGGGCCGGAGATTCACGAATATCGTCGGTATTCGGCTTGAACGCGATGCCGAGCACCGCGACCGTCTTTGCACCGCTTTCCTTCGCGGCGGAAACGATGCGCTCCGCCATTGACTGCTTGCGCGTTTCGTTGATGGCGATCACTTCCTCGATCAACGACTGCGGCGCGGCGTAGCGCTTGCCGGTTGCTGCAAAGGCGCGTGTGTCTTTCGGGAAGCAGGAGCCGCCAAAGCCCGGGCCAGCATGCAGGAATTTCGAACCGATGCGGTTATCCATCCCGATGGCGCGCGCCACTTCCTGCACATTGCCGCCAGTCTTCTCGCACAGATCCGCGACCTGATTGATGAAGGTCACCTTCATTGCCAGAAATGCATTGGCTGCATATTTGATGATCTCGGCATTTTCGAGCGATGTCACGACCATCGGCGTTTCGCGCAGATAAAGCGGACGATAGAGGCGCTGCATCGCAGCCTTGCCGCTCTCGTCCTCTACGCCGACCACAACGCGGTCGGGCCGCATGAAATCCTCGATGGCCGAGCCTTCGCGCAGGAATTCCGGATTGGAAACCATGGAGAACGGCACACCCGGACGCGCCGCTGCTATGCGGTCGCGGATGCGCGCATTGGTGCCGACGACGACCGTGGATTTGATAACAACCACGGCGCCCGGCTTCATTGCCGCAGCAATCTCATCTGCCGCCGCCTCGATATATTGCAGGTCCGCCTCCCCGTCGCCGCGCCGCGAAGGCGTGCCGACCGCAATGAAAATCACATCCGCATCGGCGACGCTCGATGCGAGATCGGTGCTGAAATCCAGCCGTCCATCACGAATGTTGCGGGTGAGCAATTCGTCGAGGCCCGGCTCGAAAATCGTGACCTTGCCCGCCTCAAGCCGTTCGATGATCGACGGGTTCTTGTCGACACAGGTGACGTGGAAGCCGAATTCGGCAAAACACACACCCGACACCAGACCCACATAGCCCGTTCCGATCATCGCCAGCTTCATATGTTCAGTCCTTCAGTTTGGCTCAGAGCCACTTGTCGTAATCGGAAACCAAGAGGTGTAAGGGCTTCTCGTTTTCTTCAATATTCGAAAAACGGCCAATCGGCTCGCGGAAAATATTGTCGGTGAGATCGTCATTGACGGTCGAGACTTCGCCGATCAGCACGTCGCCGCCCTCGCCCCAGAAGGCATGCCAGTTGCCGGGCAGAAGCGTCACGCTTTCGCCGGGCGACAGTTTCAGATGCGCGCCCGCCTTCTGCGTCACAAGACGACCATCGGTCGCGACCGTAACATCGGACTGTTCGCAGACACTGCCGTCCGGCAGCGAATTGAACAGTTCAAGCACCAGCGTACCGCCACCACGATTGATGATGTCTTCGGCCTTCACCACATGGCGATGCATCGGCGACAGCTGGTTCTCGCGCGAGATCATGATCTTTTCGGCATAAAGCATGCCGCCGCCGCGCTTGAGGTCATCGGCATTGCCGTTGCGTGTCGTAAACAGGAAAAGGCCGAGGTCCTTGAACTTGCCCTGGCCGTAATCCGTAATATCCCAGCCCAGACGCGCATCGCGGATGGCAGCGGCGTCGCTGCTCGTCCGCTGCTTCAGCTCTTCCGGGGTCCAATAGGCGAAGGGCGGCATAATATAGCCGAATGAGCGGATAAACGCGTCGCTTTCGCGGATAATCTCGTTGATTTCTGAGCGCTTCATGACCTCTGGGCCTCCCACGGAATGAAACAGTTTTTGTCTGGTTCGTGTGGTAACTATCTTTTCTGCCTGTTGGCAATCCCGGAAATGCTTTGCATGTCAGCGGTCACGCATATTTGCGGTCCGTCCCGCCTGCCGCAAAAGCGACATTTTGGCGTGTCGTCTTTACGCGAAATCCATGTCGCATCCCAATGCGCGTTTAGAACAGTTCAGTGATTGAATCATGACAACGGAAGCCAGTTCGAAACCCGATACGGGAACGAACAAGCCATTGATGTAGCGGCAAAAGCCGGGCTTCTGGAAGGCAAAGGGAACACCGGATCAGGCCAAGGTCGCTGGGAGAACAGCAAATGCCGATCCTAACGAAGATGAAGCAAGGGTCGTGATGATGGACGTTCGCAATAAAGTGCTGGGGGAAATGCTGGGGCTTTTGACCGGGCGCGATCCCAATTTCAGCCTGGAGCAGAAGTTTTACACCGATCCGGATTTTTACAAGCTGGATTTGGAAAACATCTTCTATCGCGACTGGCTGTTTGTCGGCCATGATTGCGAACTCCCGAAGACCGGCTCTTACATGACCGTGCAGGTCGGCGCCTATCCGGTCGTCATCGTGCGCGACGCGCAGGGCAGCATTCGCGCTTTCCACAATTCCTGCCGCCATCGCGGCTCGCGCATCTGCTCTGCCGAAAAAGGCACGGCCGCCAAGCTCGTCTGCCCCTATCACCAGTGGACCTATGAGCTGGATGGACGCCTGCTCTTCGCGCGTCAGGTCGGCCCGGACTTCAAGCCCGCCGACTATGGCCTGAAGCAGGTGCATTGCGAGACCGTCGCAGGCTATATCTATATCTGCGTCGCCGACGAAGCGCCGGATTTTGCCTCCTTCCGCAATCTCGTCGAACCTTATCTCGCGCCGCACAATATCAAGGACGCGAAGGTCGCTTTCGAAAGCTCGATCATCGAAAAGGGCAACTGGAAGCTCGTCTGGGAAAACAATCGCGAGTGCTATCACTGCGCCGCCAACCATCCGGAACTCTGCCGCACCTATCCCGAAGCGCCATCGGCGACCGGCGTTCAGGGCGTGATGGAAGACCCGGAAATCAACCAGCTCTGGAAGAACTGCGCCAGCGCTGGCCTGCCTGCGGAATTCAAAATGTCCGAAGATGGTCGTTATCGCATCACCCGCATTCCGCTTCTGCGCGATGCCGTGAGCTACACCATGTCGGGCAAGGCTGCCGTCAAGAAGCCACTGAGCGATCAGGTTGCAGGTAGCACCAATATCGGCGCGATGCTGCTTTTCAACTATCCGACCACCTGGAACCATTTGATGGCCGACCACGCCATTTCCTTCCGCGTCTTGCCGATCAGCGCGGAAGAAACCCTCGTCACCACCAAGTGGCTGGTGCACAAGGATGCGGTTGAAGGCGTCGATTACGATCTGGACGAGCTGACCCATGTGTGGCTACAGACCAATGATCAGGATCGGCAGATCGTCGAGGAAAATGCCGTCGGCATCCGCTCGCCCGCCTACCAGCCCGGGCCCTATTCGGTCGAGCATGAAGGCGGCGTGATGCAGTTCCTCGAATGGTACACCAACACGATCACGCCGCGCCTCAGCGGTGAAACGGCCAAGCTTAGCCGCGTGGCCTGATCGGCACAGGACCGAAATACGAATTGAGAAGCGAGAAGGCCATGCAGCCTCTGAAATATCTGGACGAGATGCTGCCGTGGAACGACAGGCTGCAAATGCTGGAATGCATTTCGGCCATCGAAGAAGCGCCCGATGTGATGACCTTCTCCTTCAAGACCGAGGAAGGCAACTGGTTCCGCTATACGCCGGGCCAGTTCGTCACGCTGGAACTGCCGCTGGAACGGGCCGACGGTCTCGGCCCTGTGCTCAGAACTTATACGCTGTCCTCCACGCCGTCGCGGCCCTACCATATTTCGGTGACGGTCAAGGCACAGAAGGACAGCATCGGCACCCGCTGGATGCTCGACAATCTGCGCCCGCCGATGAAGATCAAGGCCTACGGCCCGAACGGCGACTTTTCGCTCGCCAATCATCCGAGCGAAAAATACCTGTTCATCTCGGCTGGTTCCGGCATCACGCCGATGGTTTCCATGACCCGCTGGCTGTTCGACTGCGCACCGGGAACCGACATAGCCTTCATCAATTGCGCCCGCACACCGGATGACATCATCTTCCGCAAGGAACTGGAACTGCTGTCCGGTCGTATGGATGCAATGCGGCTTGCCTTTATTGTCGAGCAGTCATCCGCCCGCCATGTCTGGCCGGGCCTGCACGGACGCATCGACCGGGCGCGGCTTGAACTGCTGGCACCGGATTTCCAGCACCGCAAGGTGTTCTGCTGCGGCCCAGAGCCGTTCATGAACGGCGTGCGCGGATTGCTGGAACAATCCGGCTTCGACATGGCCAATTATCATCAGGAGAGTTTTCAACCCGCGAGCGAAATCTCGTCGGTGCCTGTACCCAGCGCACTTGCACCCGCCGCGCCTGCCGCCGCTGCTGCGGCTCCGGCAGCGCCCGCGGTGGCGGCAGCCAGCGTGGTCTTCAGCCTTTCGGGCGTCGAAGTCGAATGCACCGAAAACGACACCATCCTGCTCGCCGCCCGTAATGGCGGCCTGAAAATACCGAGCGCCTGCGAATTCGGTATTTGCGGCACATGCAAGGTCAAGTGCCTCGGCGGCGAGACCGAAATGAACCACAATGGCGGCATCCGCGATGATGAAATCGCGGAAGGCTACATTCTCGCCTGTTGCAGCCGTCCGCGCGGTCGCGTGGAGATCGACGCTTAAATCAAGCTTTCTTTAGAAACTCGGTTCTCAGCACCAAACCCTTGACCTGTTTGGTACTGCAATCGACTTCGGCGGGATTTCCGGTCAGGCGAATGCCCTTGACCATCGTGCCGCGTTTCAGCGTCGTCGAGGTTCCCTTAACTTTCAGATCCTTGATGAGCGTGACGGAATCGCCGTCATTCAATTGCGTGCCGTTGCTATCGCGCGTGATTTCGTCTGTCATGGTGATCCCTGCCTTTGTTGTCACTGGTCAGTGGCGTCCCTAGCATCCTTATCCATGTTATACCAGAACGTGCATATTCGCTGGTTTCAACGAAACGGGCTCATTATAGTCGCGGTGAAAAGCTGGGAAACGAAGCAGGAGCGCTTATGATCGGTCATGCCCTTATTGTCGTCGATGTCCAGAACGATTTCTGCCCCGGCGGCGCTCTGGCCGTCGCCCGTGGCGATGAAATCCTGCCCGCCGTCAATCGGCTGATCGAGGAAAGCGAGCACGTCATCCTGACGCAGGACTGGCACCCTGCCGGTCATTCGAGCTTCGCCAGCACCCATCCGGGCAAGGCACCTTTCGACACGGTTGAGATGCCCTACGGGCCGCAAACGCTCTGGCCGGATCATTGTGTGCAAGGCAGCTATGGCGCAGATTTTCACCCTGCCCTGCAATGGACGCGGGCGCAGCTCGTCATCCGCAAAGGCTTCCGTTTCGGCATCGACAGCTATTCGGCTTTCTTCGAAAACGACCGTGAAACGCCGACCGGCCTTGCCGGTTACTTGCGCGAGCGCGGCATCGGCTCGCTGACGCTGGCCGGTCTCGCAACCGATTTCTGCGTCGCCTATTCCGCGCTGGATGCGGTTGCGCAAGGATTTCAGGTGCGTGTACGGCTCGATGCCTGCCGCGGCATTGACCTCAACGGCTCCATGAACGCCATGCTGGAACAGATGAAGCAGGCTGGCGTCGAACTGGTTGACGAGCCTGCTTCAGCCGCACATTTACTCTAACTCTCCATCGGGCATGACCACATAGATCAGCACGGCAATGATGGTGATGAAGAATCGGAAGGCCGATTCTATGCCATTCCATGTCTGCGACATCCACATGCCGAACCATTCCCCGCCCATCGAGATGAAGCCGACCTGCCAGACCAGAAAGCCGAGCGAAAGCCCGGCAATGGCCCACTTCTTGGAACGGTTGAAACTGGCGGCGCGATCCGTCAACCGCCCCAGCATCGCGAAGGCGCCGATCCAGCACAGGATCGCGGTCAGCGTTTCAGCCGCAATGATAAGGATGTAACCCGCATGATGCAGGGTTGGATTGTCGATGGCGCGATATTTGATCGATGCATCGGGAAAGATCGTGTCCATCATCAGCACATGCTGAACGAATGCGAAATTGGTGCCGTAATCGGTGATATTGCCGAAGGCCACCAACGTGGCAAAGAATGCGATCGCCGCCACGAAAGCCGTCTTGCTCAAGCGAGTAATGATCATGGGTTCCCCTCGATGGTTCTGTCGATTCGGCCAAATTGGCTACTGGCAAACCATATCATCCGGGGCAATAAAAAAGGCGGCCTAAGCCGCCTTTTGTCATCGATGTCGAAGTTTAATGGCCAATGGCCTCTTCGCTGTCGTCCTGCCAGTGCGGATTAAGCCGGTTATAGCGCAGCGACGACATGAAGGAGAGGCCGATCAGCACTGCGCCGATGAGGCCGGTAATGACTTCCGGTATGTGAACCAGCGTCTGTACATACATAACCACCGCCAGAACGAGGATGGCATAGAACGCGCCATGTTCCAGATAGCGGTATTGGCCGAGCGTCTTGCGCTCCACCAGCATGATGGTGAGCGAGCGCACATAAAAGGCGCCGATGCCAAGACCGATGGCGATGATGAAGAGGTTTGTCGTCAGCGCGAAGGCGCCGATGACGCCGTCAAACGAGAAGCTCGCATCAAGGACTTCGAGATAGATGAAAGCGCCAAGACCGCCACGATGGACCATGTCCATCTGCTCCTGCGTGGCATCCAGCACTTCGCCCAGCCCCTCGACCGCGAGGAAGGTCAGAAGTCCAAACAGGCCTGCAACGAGGAATGTGTGCGAATGAACGGCATCCAGCTGGTAGGAGAAGAACAGGATCAGCGCGATGGCAACGCCGATTTCCACGCCCTGCACGGAAGCGAATTTGGACATGCGGCTTTCGATAGCCTTGATCCAGTGCACATCCTTCTCGACGTCGAAAAAATATTTCATGCCCACCATCAGCAGAAAGGTGCCGCCGAATGCCGCGATACCGGTATGCGATTCCGCAATCACCCGGGCATATTCATTTGGTTGCCAGATGGCGAGTTTGAGCGCTGAAATCGGGTCCGTCCACATGGCGACCGCTACGATGGCCAGCGGGAAAACGATCCGCATGCCGAAAACAGCAATGACGATGCCCCATGTCAGGAAGCGATGCTGCCACTCGGGTGTCATGTCGCGCAGAATGCGCGCATTGACGATGGCATTGTCGAAGGAAAGAGAAATCTCAAGGACGCTCAGGACGGCGCAGATGATGAAAACGGATACCATTCCCCCGAAAGTGCCCGTCATCTCGTATCCGAGCCAGACGGCAGCCGCGAGACCCACGACTGTAAAGATCATGGGCCATGTAAAATAACGTAGGGTGGCCATTGCAAACCGTTTTACTGTTTTGACTATAGACAAAACCCTTCCCGACACCGATCAAAATCACCATGTCGTTCCCCGGACGGGCTAGTGCCTTATGTAAGAGGCATCAAATCGCCAAACAAGGGAAACAACGGCAAAATTTTGTTCATCGACGGAACTGCCTTCCTCCGTGGGTGATCCGACGATTTTACTTTTCATATTCTCAAATTGTTCAATAGGCCTATCTATAGTGATGGGTGAAACGTCGGGCGGAACCTATCCAAACCGTACGGTATCAAACAACACCAAGGATCGATGAGGGCAATTGCACTATGCTTCTTCCAGAAGAGCTTCAACGCCGAATAGAAAAGAGCCTCGCGGAAGGCGGCTTTACCCCGGCGGAAATGCTGCTGCGCCGCGCGCACCATCTGTCTCTCGACAAGAAGAACGGTTCGGGCGCAGCCGCAGACACGCTGCTGAAGGAAGCCGGTTTCGGCATTAACGCTAACGATCTGTCCGAAGTCATCGAAAAGACGCCGTGGCTTCTGGAAGTCATCCTTCTGGGCGCCAATCGCAAGCCCGACGGCAATACAGGACATCACTAGTTCACAGGACGGAAAGCGGCAGCGCCTACGCTTTTCTTCGCTACCCTTTGCCCTATATCGCGCTACGGGGCTTTGCACGCCGATCCGTTCCGATCTTGCATTGAAACGAAGTCACAACAGGGGCCATCCATGACGATATTGAAACGTTCTTTTGCTGCTACTTGCACGGCAATGCTCGTAGCAGGCAGCATGATTGCTGCTCCTGTCGCCAAGGCCTGCACACGCCTCGTCTATCACGGCGCCAATGACCAGATCATCACGGCGCGTTCCATGGACTGGAAGGTCGATGTGGCGACCAATCTGTGGATTTTCCCGCGCGGCATGAAGCGTTCCGGCGAAGCTGGGCCGAATTCCGTGCAGTGGCAATCCAAATATGGCAGCGTCATTGCATCCGGCTATGACATTTCAACCACCGACGGCCTCAATGAAGCGGGACTTTCGGCCAGCGTGCTCTGGCTTGTGGAATCGGAATATCCACCCTTCGATGAAAAGCATCCAAGCCTCAGCATTGCCGCCTGGGCGCAATATGTCCTCGACAATTTTGCAACCGTCGATGAAGCCGTCAAAGCGCTGAGCGACAATCCGTTCAATATCGTGACGGACAAGGTGCCAGGCGAAGATCGCCTCGCGACGCTGCATCTCGCCATGTCCGATTCCAGCGGCGACAGCGCCATCATCGAATATATTGATGGCAAGCAGGTCATCCACCACGGCAAGCAATATCCGGTGATGACCAATTCGCCCACCTTCGACCAGCAGCTGGCGCTCAACGCCTATTGGAAGGATATCGGCGGAACCGTCATGCTGCCGGGCACCAATCGCGCCGCTGACCGCTTTGCCCGGGCTTCGTTCTACGTCGACGCCATTCCGAAAACAGAAGATCCTGTGAAGACCATTGCCAGCGTTTTTAGCGTGATTCGCAATGTCTCGGTGCCGTTCGGCATCAGCACGCCGGATCAGCCGAATATTTCATCGACCCGCTGGCGCACCGTGGCCGACCACAAGCGCAAGCTCTATTTCTTCGAATCCGCACTGACGCCGAATACATTCTGGATTGACCTCAACAAGGTCGATTTTTCGCCCGAAACCGGCAAGGTGAAGAAGCTTGATCTCGGACCCGACCAGACCAATACCTTCTCCGGCTTGGCCAACGATCAGTTCAAGGAAACCGAACCGTTCAAGTTCCTTGGACTTTAACGCCCCCCTAAGGCCCCGCCCAATGGCGGGGTCTTTCTCTGGTGGCTGTATTAGCAGCCATCCACGCGCTGGAGCGATGCTGACAGCCCGATCAGCGAGAATGTATAGCGCGTCTGCGTGCCGCGCGCCGAAACCGCCTGTACATTGACCGTCTTGCCTGCACGCATTGCCTTTATGATCCGCGTTTCGTCGGCGACATTTTCCGCCCAGGCGCGATTGCCTTCGCTGAAGAATGGAAATGCGGTGCCGTCAACCATGACATTCACGGCATTGTCTGACTTGAGATCATAGCCCATGACAAGCTGAGGGCTGTATTGCCCGCCCGACTTGGAAATAATAATGAAATTATCGCCGTGCCTGACATCGACGGGATGAAATTTAATCGGAACCGTCAAAGCATAGCATTTGTTACCGGGAAGATCAGTGTTTTGATAAACACCCCAGTCCCTGAATTCTCCGATATAATTCGTCTTTGCCGTCGCCACGAGAGAACTCGCTACCAACCCTGCCAGTGCTAACGCAACGGTGGTTGCATTTTTTCTCATCGCCCAAAACCTCCATAATATTACAAAATCACGCATGTTAAAAAATTATAACATTGCGTTACTATTTCCTTAACAAAGACCTAAAAATTTGTTGAAAATTTGAGAATATGGTTCCGCAATTCGAGCAGCGCGAGGCCAGCAGGGCGGTCAGGATCAAGAATGGTGGGGGTCTGAAAGAGGAGAAGCACAAACGGAATATGCCCAGCCGCCGAAACACGAAGGCCGTTCTGCAAGTCGTTGCTTTTAAAGAGAATGGTGGGCCCGGAGGGACTCGAACCCCCAACCAAGCGGTTATGAGCCGCCGGCTCTAACCAATTGAGCTACAGGCCCCACGCAACACTGCACGTACCCTAAAGAAAAGGAAGATACAACTGTCAAATCTGTCAGCCGCCCTAATGCGCACATATTCGATTGCGATGCATGGCATCAGCAGGCCACGATGGTCAGGATTTGAAGCTCCCGGTTGCATTAAACGGGCATTTCCATTCTTATATCATGGCGATGCGCATGAGAGGGAACTTAAGAAACTAACGATTTCAATGACAAAGCGGGCCGGCAAATCCGGATCGCTCACAATAAGCTGCCTCAACATTCTCTACAGGAGATTTCATGAAAAACCGCGCTACCACGCTTATAGCAGCCTCTTTTTCGGCAATCATGCTCGCAGGCGCTCTCGCCCTGCCTGCCGCAGCCCAGGAGAACCAGATGTCGAGACAGCCTGCGCGCATTGCCGTGACCGGTGAAGGCACCACGACTGCCGCTCCCGATATGGCGATTCTCAATCTCACCGTTCTGCGCGAAGCAAAGACCGCGCGCGAAGCGATGACCGCCAATAACGAAGCCATGGCCAAGGTTCTCGACGCCATGAAAAAGGCTGGCATCGAAGAACGCGATCTTCAGACCGGCGGCATCAATATTCAGCCGCGTTATGTCTTTCCCGATGACAAGAATGGCCTCAAGGAGCCCAGCATCACAAGCTATGCGGTCTCCAACAGCCTGACGGTGCGCGTTCGCGATCTCGCCAAGGTGGGCGAAGTGCTGGACCAGTCCATCACGCTCGGCGTCAATCAGGGCGGCGATCTGAGCTTCGTCAACGACAATCCGGCTGCGACCATCAACGAAGCGCGCAAGCGCGCCGTGGCCGACGCTGCCGCCAAGGCCAAGACGCTTGCCGATGCCGCAGGGGTCGGTCTCGGTCGCGTTATTGAAATCACCGAACAGGGCCGTCCGCCCATGCCGATGCCAATCGCACGTGGCCAGTTCAAAACGATGGCTGCCGCCGCTCCGGAAGACTCGGTGCCGGTCGCGGCTGGCGAAAACAGCTTCAATGTTTCGGTCAATGTCGTCTACGAGATCACACAGCCCAAGGAATAACGACAGTTCCAGACAACAAAAAGGGGCGACAGGCGCCCCTTTTTCTTTTATCTGTGCATCCCATTAACGGATGATCGGGCAGCCGCGCGCATTGGCGAATACAACGCCGCTTGGACGGCCGTGACGATAGCCGCGCACCTGCACGGATTTGCCGCGATACATGACACGCGCATTGCGAATGCCCATGCGATGCGCCTTCATCTTGGCAGTTTCAACCGAGCAGGCTGGCCCGCGATAGGCCGGGCGACCATGATGCGGGCGGCCGCGATAATCGACATCAATAACTGCGGCATGGGCAGCGGTGCTGACAGCCGGGCCGCTCATCGGAGACGCGGCATTCGCCGATGCGCCGACCGTAAAGACAGCGGCAAGACCGAGCGCAGCGGTAACGGCAAACGACTTGAGCGAAATAGCGGACATGTTGAACCTCTTCCAATTGAGTGTCAGGCCCTCCGCCTGAGACAGCCGACACTTAGCCCCTGGAAGATGAACGAAAAGAAAAGCCGTCGTTCATCGGCCATTCAGTAAAGCCGAGGACATTCAAAGGTACGTCATAAAATACAATAAGTTCAAAGGATTAAGAGAGGTACAAAAACCATTCCGCTCTCTATTAAATTTAAGCAATGTTATAAATTACGCTCAGCTCAATCCGGCACGACCATGTGATCGAGATAATCTTCGTCGTCTTTCATGTCGTGATCGAAGGCGGTTACCTTGCCGCGCACGGAAATTCCGGCTTCATGCACGGTTTCCCGCGAACCGGAAACCAGCGGATGCCACCAATAAAGGTCGGAGCCTTCGGCGACGAGGCGATAGGCGCAGGTGAAAGGCAACCAGTTCACTTCATCGACGATTTTCGGCGTCAGGAATACGCAATCCGGCACGGTAGCCCTGCGATTTGGATAATCACGGCACTGGCAGGTTTCCGGGTTGAGCAGCGTACAGGCCACGCTCGTCAAATAAATCTCGTCGGTATCGTCGTCCAGCAACTTATGCAGACAGCACTGGCCACAACCGTCGCACAGGCTTTCCCACTCGCTGCGGGTCAGCTGATTGAGCTTTTTGGTTTTCCAGAAAGGTTTGTCGGTCATGTCTGAGCCTATATCGGAATTATGTCGGGAATAGCGTGGACAAATCGCCGCCCCAATCACGGCTAGAGCATTTCCAGCAAAAGTGCGAAGCGGTTTTGCGTAGGACAATGCGAAAAAACAAATGGATAGAGCAGTCCCAATGATTCCGATAAAACAGGAACTGCTCTAATTGATACTGCCAATTGACTATTGAAAGCCCGATCTGCCTGGGCTAAGCAAAACCGTCATCTCAATGATCGTAAGCGTCTAACGTCAGGCAACGCATCAACCGACCGGAAACGGCCGCCGATGCACTGACGTTGTGTTCCGCTTTCCGCTCTGAATTTCAGGTATTCTTATGTCAAATTATGACCCAGCGCGTCGCAGAAAGCTGCCAGCGCGTTACGCCTCTATCGTCATGCCGCTCATTCTTTCGATGCTGATGACGCTTGTGGTTTCCCTGATCGCCACGGCAAAAAGCCTTGGTTTTGCCCATCCCGAACTTGCATCCAACTGGATGAGTTCATGGGTGGTTTCGTGGATCGTAGCTTTCCCCGTTCTGCTGATGCTTTTGCCGATTGTGCGCAGAATGGTTGCTTTTGTGTGCCATCCGCACTGATCCGGTCCGCCGGACAGATGAATAACAAGCGCCGCGCATGATCCCATGCGCGGCGCTTTCATTTGAAATGGAGATGATCAGCGGAAGATATGCTCGCCTTGCTCATCCACGATCTGACGACCCTTGTTCAGCGCAATGCTGGCGGCATCTTCGATACCAGGGCAGCGATCAGCGCGAACGAAACGATATTCCTTCAGCTCACCATTGATCGTTTTGGAGATCACACCGCACACCTGATACTGACCGCCCTCGCTGTAAGGTGTGGCAACAATCAGAAAATCCTTGTGCTCGATGCGACCGGCCTCTTTCGGCTCGGCTGATTTCTCAGCGGCTTCGCCACCGCCGCCGAACAGGCGCTTCAAAAACGACATGGTTTCCTCCGGTTTTAAGAATCGAGGAACGAACGCAGCTTGCGCGAACGGCTCGGATGCTTGAGCTTGCGCAGCGCCTTCGCTTCGATCTGACGGATACGTTCGCGGGTAACCGAGAACTGCTGACCGACTTCTTCAAGCGTGTGGTCGGTGTTCATACCGATACCGAAACGCATACGCAGAACGCGCTCTTCACGCGGCGTCAGCGAAGCCAGAACGCGGGTCGTCGTATCGCGAAGGTTCGCCTGAATGGCGGCGTCAATCGGCAGAAGCGCGTTCTTGTCCTCGATGAAATCGCCCAGATGTGAATCTTCCTCGTCGCCGACCGGCGTTTCGAGAGAGATCGGCTCCTTGGCGATCTTCAACACCTTGCGCACTTTTTCGAGCGGCATGGCGAGCTTTTCCGCCAGTTCTTCCGGCGTCGGCTCGCGACCGATTTCGTGCAGCATCTGGCGCGACGTGCGAACGATCTTGTTGATCGTTTCGATCATATGCACCGGAATACGGATGGTGCGCGCCTGATCGGCAATCGAACGGGTGATCGCCTGACGAATCCACCAGGTCGCATAGGTCGAGAACTTGTAACCGCGACGGTATTCGAACTTATCGACCGCTTTCATCAGGCCGATATTGCCTTCCTGAATGAGATCGAGGAACTGCAGACCACGGTTGGTGTATTTCTTAGCGATGGAAATCACGAGACGCAGATTGGCCTCGACCATTTCCTTCTTGGCGATGCTGGCTTCGCGTTCGCCCTTCTGCACCTGATTGACGATGCGGCGGAATTCGCCGATCGAAATCGCGGTTTCAGTGGCGAGATTCTGAATTTCGCTGCGCAGACGGGCAATCGTGCCCACTTCCTTGGTGGCGAAATCCTTCCAGCCGCGAGCCGACAGCAGACCGACGCGCTCAACCCAATTCGGGTCGAGTTCGTGGCCCTGATATTCCTTGAGGAACTCGTCGCGGCGCACGCCAAACGATTCAGCCAGACGCAGAAGCTTGCCTTCGTTCTGAACCAGACGCTTGTTGATATCGTAAAGCTGTTCGACCAGCTGTTCGATGCGGTTCTGGTTGAGAGAGAGCGACTTCACGGCCGTGATAAGCTCGTCTTTCAGTTCCTTATAGCGGCGCTCCTGGCTGGAGGAGAGTTCGCCAGTCGCGGCCAGACGGCCTTCAACCTGCTGGTCTTGCAGCTTGCGCAGCTTCTTGTAGGTATCGGCGATGAGGTCGAGCGTTTCCATGACCTGCGGACGCAGTTCGGCTTCCATGGCCGCCAGCGACAGGTTGGCTTCGTCCTCGTCCTCTTCTTCCTCTTCCGCCGGCATGTCGCCGCCGACATTGGTGATGTCGTCGTCGTCACGCGAACGGCGCGCCGGCTTGTCGTCGCGCGGGCGTTCTTCTTCCACACGCTCGATTACCGGGGCCTGCTTGGCTTCCGGACCGGCATAGGTGGTTTCGAGATCGATGATTTCGCGCAGGAGAATGTTGGATTCATTCAGCTGATCGCGCCAGATGATGATGGCCTGGAAGGTCAGCGGGCTTTCGCACAGCCCGGCAATCATCGTTTCGCGACCGGCTTCGATGCGCTTTGCAATGGCGATTTCGCCTTCGCGCGACAGAAGCTCCACCGAACCCATTTCACGCAGATACATGCGCACGGGATCGTCAGTGCGGTCGGTCGGCTCTTTCTTGGTCGTCGTGGTGGCAACGGCAGTGCCGCCCGCCTCGACCAGATCGCCGCCTTCTTCCGCGTCGTCGTCGTTATTTTCTTCGCGATCGTTGTCTTGCTCGTCGTCTTCAACGACGTTGATGCCCATGTCGGACAGCATGGCCATGGTGTCTTCGATCTGTTCCGACGTCACTTCCTCGGAAGGAAGAACGGCGTTCAGCTCGTCCATGGTCACATAGCCACGCTTCTTCGCGACCTTGATCATCTTCTTGACAGCATCGTCAGAAAGGTCGAGAAGCGGACCGTCGGCGGCACCTTCGCGCTCGACTTCGGCTTCTTCGTTTTCCTTAACCTTCGTTGCCATATGTTCTTCTCCAGGCGACCCCGGTCGCTTTTAAGATATATAGAGTGTCCGAACGGTTTTGCGAGGCTGCAAGCCGCCGGTTGATTCTGCGAGTAGCTGATTTGCCGTTAATGGCGGATTAACCCTGCCCTCGGTATCAGGCTCCATCGTGATCGATTTTCTGTGGGCAGATCCGGTGACTTCAGGTCATCGCAACGGTTTTTGCCCTTGTCCCGCATCCCGCTTCACACGGAGCAGAGGTATCGGAACATCATCGGTATCCGTTCTATCCTTGTTCGAACTGTCGTGATTCCGTCATTTACGCCATACGTCAAGAGCGACTCACCTGATTCGCCTCCAAAAAGCGAATCATTTGTTGTCGCGACCCATTCGCGGGCTAGAGCGGTTCCGGTTAAAACGGAATCGGGAGACCGCTCTATCTATTTGTTTTTACGCATTATCCTACGCAAAACCGCTACGCACTTTTGCTGGAAATGCTCTAATTAGAGCGCGATTGGCCATCTGCAACCCCGTATACCCGGCGCTTTTCAATAAAGTGATTCGGGCAATCCGAATCAGAAACCGCCGGGAGGGCGTCCGGACGACAGACCGAAACCATCAATCAGCGCTTCCGTCGCATCTGCCTTTAAAATCTGATTTTGTATATCGATGAGGCGCGCATAAAGTTCGCCCGTCTCATCGGTTTCCAGTGCGGCCTCAACGGCTCGCAGCTCCTTATGTAGTGTGCGGGCGCGCTGATGCAAGTGAAGCGCCTGCCGCAAAGCTTCCCGCGCATCGTCTTCCGCCGCAAGCGCGGTTGCCGTCCAGAGTCGTGCGCCCTTCACAGCCTGTTCCAGCGTTTCGATCAAATCACGGTGCCCGGCACCGACCAGCGCGTGACGCATGGCCAGGCCATCGTCCACATGGTCTGAGGCCAGAACGTCGAGCATGGCCAGATGCAGCGTCTTCAACGCATCATGCGCCAGATCGAGCCCGGCAATCGTTTCAAAATCTTCCTCGATCAGACGAGGATGATTGAGCAATGTCAGCACAATTGCCGTTTCCCGCAGCGGCGCATGGGTGCCCGCACCGGGCCGCCCGCCCTTGACCAGCGTGGAACGAACAAGGCTGTCGGAGATCGTCAGGCGTCCACCGCCGCCCATGCCGGGACCGCCGCGTCCGCGCCCGTTATCGTTGCGCCGATTGAACGCCCCGTTTCGCTGGCCGCCCTGCTGCCGCCCCTGCCCGAAGAATGCCTGGGCGCGTTCGCGCATGTCCTGAGCGTAATGGCGGCGAATATCCTCATTGGCGATGCGGCTAGTGATCTCACGCAGACGCGCTTCGAGTTCGGCACGTTTTTCCGGCGTGTCGAACACGCCGCCCACGGTTTCGCGGGTCCAGATCATATCGACCAGCGGCTTGGCGTCACGCAGCACGGCCTGAAACGCCGCCGGACCTTCCGCCTTGACCAGATCGTCCGGGTCCTGCCCTTCCGGCAACAGCGCAAAACGCAGCGATTTGCCCGGCTGCAAGGTCGGCAGACCGAGATCGGCAGCGCGATAGGCGGCGCGGAGACCCGCGCCGTCGCCGTCGAAGCAAAGCACCGGCTCCGGGCTGATGCGCCAGAGAAGTTCAAGCTGCTCCTCGGTCAGCGCCGTACCGAGCGGCGCCACGACATGGTGAAACCCCGCCTGCGCCAGCGCGATCACATCCATATAGCCTTCAACGGCGATGATCGGCTTGGCCGGTTCGCCGTTTTGCGGCTGGCAGGCCTTGCGCGCGCGCAGACCGTTATAAAGCACCCGCCCTTTATGGAACAGTTCGGTTTCCGGCGAGTTCAGATATTTGGCAGGCGCATCGGCAGAAAGCGCACGACCGCCGAACGCGATGATACGTCCGCGCAGATCCTCAATCGGGAACATGACGCGGTCGCGAAAGCGGTCATAGGAAACGGCGATGCCCTCGCCGTGCACCACCAGACCGCAAGCCTCGATCTGATCACGGGACACGCCCTTGCTGGCCAGAAACTCTTTGAGGGCATTGCGCGATTCCGGCGCATAACCCATACGGAACGCCTGCTGTGTCGCGCTGGAAAGGCCGCGATCGCGCAGATAGGCGCGCGCCTTCGCGCCAGCTGCACTCTGGAGCTGCCCTTCGAAAAACTGCGCCGCCAGTTCCATGACGTCATAAAGCGTTGCGCGCTCAGCCTCACGCTTTTCCATTTCCGGATCGCGCGCGGGCATGGGAACGCCCGCCATATCGGCCACGCGCTCCACGGCTTCGGGAAAGCTCAGGCCCTCCAGTTCGGTCAGAAACTTGAAGTGATCGCCAGTCACGCCGCAGCCGAAACAGTGGTAACGTCCTTTGCGGTCCTCGCAGTGGAAGCTCGGCGTGTTTTCGCCGTGGAACGGACAACAGGCCCAGAAATCGCCCTTCGGCGGATTGCTCTTTTTGCGGTCGAACGAAACCCGTGCTCCGATCAGCGTCGAGATCGGCACACGATCTCTGATCTCATCGAGAAAGGAGGGTGGGAAACGCATTACAGATTTCACTTTCAGCTCGGCCCGACTGCGGGCGTGTCTTGCATAGAGTATATAGGCGCGCTGGTTGTGACAGTCCATCGCGCGCGGATATCCCTCCCCGCTAATCACAGTCTTCTGTCTGAACTGCATGATGGCCACGCAGCTGTCACAAAACTGTCATATAACTTTTACATTCGGTACTGCCCTGTTGATTTTATGCGCGAATAAGCCCATATCTCTTGGATATTTCATTAGCCGGAACATAATTTCTTCGCTTTATAGAGATAATTCCAGCTTTCAACGTCAACCGCCAACCCGAAGGGATTTCGCCGTGAATGGTTCCTTGGTCCTTTTGCACCTTGCCGGGGCTGTCGCCCTGCTTTTGTGGGCCACCCGCATGGTGCGAACTGGGGTGGAGCGCGCTTATGGCGACCGTCTGCGCAGACGCCTGCGCAACCAGATGCAGAACCCGCTTCTATCGGTTGCCTTCGGTCTGGTGCTTGCGGTCGCCCTGCAAAGCTCCACGGCAGTGACACTTCTGGTCGGTTCCTTCGTCGGATCTGGCTTCGTCAGCGGCGTCGCGGGCCTGATGGCTGTGCGCGGCGGTGAACTCGGCTCGGCGCTGGTCGTCAAGATTTTGAGCTATGACCTGACCATTCTCGTTCCGCTCTGCCTTGTGATCGGCACCGGCATTTTCATGACCACCGAGCGCCGCGACTGGCGGCAGATCGGGCGCATTCTGGTCGGCATCGGCCTTCTGATCATGTCGCTGGAAATGACCGGGCAAGCGACCGAGCCCCTGCGCCAGAGCGAGCTTCTGCCAGTGATTGTCGATTATCTGTCGAGCGATCCCATTACCACCTATCTGCTGGCCGCGCTGATGACATGGCTGTTCCATTCCAGCGTTGCAGCCGTCATTTTGCTGACCACCTTCGCATCGCGCGGCCTCATTCATCCGGAATTGGCTGTGGTCATGGTGCTTGGCGTCAATCTCGGTTCATCGATCATCGCGCCGATCCTCACCCGCAATGCTCCGCCGGAAACCCGCGTGGTGCCGCTCGGCAACCTGCTGATGCGCGGCGCAGGCTCGCTGGTCATGCTGGTGCTTTATGAGACCTTCAAGCCGTCGATTGCATTCCTCGGCGCTGATCCCGTATCGCAGGTCGTCAACGCGCATATTCTGTTCAACGTAATCGTCATGCTGGCGGGAATTCCCCTCTCCGGGCTGGTACTGCGCACCACCGAAGCGCTCGTTCGCCTCAATGCCGACAAGACGGCTGCACCCGCGCAGCCCATCGAAATGGAAGAGTATAGCGCCCTCGACACGGGCGTGCTCAACCGTCCGTCTCAGGCGCTGGCCAATGCCACCCGCGAAGTGGTGGGTGTCTGCGATACGGTTGAGGTGATGCTGCGCCGCATCATCGATCTCTACGAAAAGCCGGATCAGGCCCGTATCAACGAGCTGGCCGCCCTCGACGACCGTGTGGACAAGAAACATGCGGCGATCAAACTTTACCTCACCCGACTGGCCGCAAACGATCTCAACGAGTTCGAATCCTTGCGGATGCAGGAATTGCTTGGCGCCTGCGTGAAGCTCGAACAGGTGGGCGACATCATCGTGCGCAACATGCTGGCGCAGGTGCAAAAGAAGATGGACCACAAGCTGGAATTCACCGAGGAAGGCTGGGAGGAACTCAGCCACTTCCACGCGATGGTTTTGGCCAATGCGCATCTGGCTTTCAATGTGGTCGTGTCGCGTGACGGGCGCACGGCGCGCCAGCTCGTTCAGGAAAAGGACCGCCTGCGCGAATTGGAAAAGCAGACCAGCCTGCGCCACTTCTCGCGTCTGCGCGAAGGGTCAACCCGCAGCATCGAGACCAGCACCATCCATCTCGATACGATCCGCGACCTGAAGCAGATCAATTCGCTGCTGGCTTCCATGGCCTATCCGGTTCTGGAAGAACAGGGCCTGCTGAGCGAAACCCGCCTCAAGACCGTCAAGCAGAGCTAACGCGGTTAAAACGTTATATCGGCGGCGTTGGCGGTTCGGCCACGGGTGCTTCCTGCCCGGAACCCGTTAAGCGTCTCATTGTGGTGGGCCACGATATCGGAGAACTGCAAGCTCGCCGTATCGCCAGTCGCGTGCCCATCGGCAATTAATGTCACATCATAGCCGAGCGATATTGCGTGGCGCACCGCCGTGTCAACGCAGTACTCCGTCTGGCAACCGCCGATAACCAGATGCGTGATCGCCAGTTCATTCAGCCGGTCCTGAAGCTCAGTTTCGTGAAATGAATCGCAACTGGTCTTTTCAACCACGATGTCGTTTGCCTGAGGTGAAAGCTCGTCCCGGATCGCCCAACCCTGCGTGCCCTTTTCGAGCACATCCCCCGGTCCGCCATCGTGCTGCACGAGGATAACCGGAATCCCGGCAGCATGTGCTCTTGCCTTCACCGCGCTCAATCGGGCAACAACATCGTCCAGAGCGCGGTCAATCAGAGGCTGACGCTCAGGCGTACCCATCCCGGCCACAATATCGTTTTGAACATCAATGATGAGCAGAGCAGTAGTCATGACAAACGATCTCACTGACTGTTTTCGATTGCCCGGCATAACATCTGCATGGCTGGTGAAACAAGAAGGCCCCGCTTTTGGCGGGGCCTTCTTCATTTCGTGTCAGAGCAAGGATTACTGCAGAAGCGATTTCACCAGCGCGCTTGCCTTGGTGAAATCCATTTTGCCGGCATAGCGCTCTTTCAGGATGGCCATGCACTTGCCCATGTCGCGCAGACCCTGCGCGCCAATTTCGGCGATGACGTCCTCGCAAGCCTTCTTCACTTCTTCCTCAGTCATCTGCTGCGGCAGAAACTCGGAGATAATGACAATTTCCTCGCGCTCGGCGTCAGCGAGCTCAATGCGGCTGCCTTCTTCATAGATGCGCGCCGATTCTTCGCGCTGCTTGACCATCTTGCCGAGAATGCCCAGCAATTCCTCGTCTCCGACCGGGTCCTTGCCTGCGGAACGGTTTGCGATATCGCGATCCTTCACGGCAGCCAGGATAAGGCGCAGCGTCGACGTGCGGCGCTTGTCCTGCGCCTTGAGCGCGGTTGTGAGGGCCTGGGAAATCTCCTGGCGAAGCATCGAATTATCTCCTGACGGTGTTTGTTTCTTCTTACGCGCAACGTGACCCATAAAGCAATCGCGCGCTGTCACGCACTGTCCGAACTACCCCCTCGCAGAACAATAATGCGAGAAAGCTCGCGATTATTTCCCCAATGAGCCCGCTCGGACGATTGACCCGGCGATCAAGTTTCTCTATTGATCAAGGCTTAGCAGGACATCGGTACATGCTCACAGTGGGAGATTTGAAATCCCCGCTGCCTTTTGGCGCATATATGACCCCGTCGCCTGTTGGCGCGTATATGACCATTGACGCTCCGTCTTTCAAGCCATTCACCGGTAACAGGTGAAGCTGGAGGGATGGAACATCAGCGCGTACGGAAACGCTAAAACATTAAACGCGGCGCGGATCTAGGTGCCGCAAATCAAACAGGAGTGCACACATGACCGAAACGACCCCGAAAACCGCACCCTGGACAACCGAAAAGCGAACCGCCGTTCTGGTTCTTGCTGACGGCACCGTGATCGAAGGCAAGGGCCTCGGCGCGACCGGCGCAATCGAAGCGGAAGTCGTCTTCAACACGGCGCTCACCGGTTATGAAGAAATCCTGACCGATCCGTCCTATGCCGGGCAGATCGTCACCTTCACCTTCCCGCATATCGGCAATGTCGGCACCAATGTCGAAGACATCGAAGACCTGACGCCAGCCAACCGCCACGGCGCGGTCGGCGCGATCTTCAAGGCCGATATCACCGCACCGTCCAATTATCGCTCCAGCGAAGACCTGGATGCATGGCTGAAAGCCCGCGGCGTCATTGCGCTTGCAGGCATCGACACGCGCGCCCTCACCGCGCTGATCCGCGAACGGGGCGCGCAGAATGCCGTCATCGCGCATGATCCGAACGGCAAGTTCGACATCGACGCCTTGAAGGACCGCGCTGCCGGCTGGAGCGGTCTGGAAAATCTCGATCTCGCTAAGGATGTCACCATCGGCCAGAGCCAGGTCTGGAACGAAACGCCCTGGATCAAGGGCGAAAGCTTCGGCGAACTCGACAGCCCGCAATATCATGTGGTCGCGCTCGATTTCGGCGTGAAGCGCAACATTCTGCGCCTGCTTGCAGGCCTTGGTGCGAAGGTGACGGTTCTGCCTGCAACGGCAACCGCCGATGACGTGCTGGCCTATAATCCCGATGGCGTATTCCTGTCGAACGGCCCCGGCGATCCGGCAGCCACCGGCGCATATGCCGTGCCAACCATTGCCAAGCTGGTTGACAGCGGCCTGCCGGTTTTCGGCATCTGCCTTGGACACCAGATGCTGGCGCTGGCGCTTGGCGGCCGCACCGAGAAAATGCATCAAGGCCATCACGGCGCAAACCATCCGGTCAAGGACTACACAACCGGCAAGGTAGAAATCGTTTCCATGAACCACGGCTTTGCGGTGGATTCCGAATCGCTGCCGGAGAATGTCGAAGAAACCCACGTCTCGCTTTTCGACGGCACCAATTGCGGTTTGCGCGTCATCGGCAAGCCGGTCTTCTCCGTGCAGCACCATCCGGAAGCGTCGCCCGGCCCGCAGGATTCGCATTATCTCTTCCGCCGGTTCATCAATCTGATCCGCGAAAAGAAGGGCGAAGCCCTCCTGCCGGAACGCGAACAGGCGGCGTGAATCAAAATCTGAGATTTTGCGATTAACATATTGGTAACAAATAAAAAGCCGAGGCAATTACCTCGGCTTTTTTCATGATCAGATGTGGGCTTTTAAGCGTCCACAGGTTTCGGCTTTGGCTTGGGATAAACCCGCGCCACCACCACGACCAGCGCGATGAAGATCAGCCCAGCCGCGACCGCATAGGGCATGCCCGGAAAGTCAAACGGTGCGTTCGTTCCGGTAAAATGGCTGAAGAGCTGCGTGAAGATGAGCGGACCGATGATCGTCGTGATACTCGACACGCTGGTCAGCGCGCCCTGCAATTCGCCTTGCGCGGAAGGCGGCACCTTGCCCGCAGCGATACTGCGCAGCGGCGGATCGGCAAAGCCTTCCAGCGCCGTCATGAGGATGACCGCGTAGACCATCCAGCCCTCCCAGGCGACGGCATAACCAATCATGCCGACGCAGGCAAAGAACACGCCGGTAATGGCTGTGCGCCGCTCGCCCAGAACAGGCAGAGCGCGTGGCAGTACCACCGCCATGACGAACGCAGTGCCGATGCCGAACATGCCGAGCGAAAGACCGATCTGGGCCTCGTTCCAGTTGTAACGATAGGCGCCGACAAAGGCCCAGACCGACGGATAGACCGCATGGGCCAGCCAGTACAGGAAGAAGACCGCCATCACCCAGCCAATGCCAGGATAGCTGCGCAACTGCTTCAGCGCGCCGAGCGGATTGGCGCGCCCAATCTGGAAACTGCGCCTGTTTTGCAGGGAGAGCGTTTCCGGCAGCAGGAAATATGCCAGCACGAAATTGATGAAGGATAGGAGCGCCGCGCCGTAGAACGGAACGCGCGGGCCGAATTCACCCAGAAGACCGCCCAGAACAGGACCGAGCGCAAAGCCGACGCCGAAGGCTATGCCGATCAGGCCGAAATTGCGCGCGCGATTGCTGTCATCGCTGACATCCGCAATATAGGCGGATGCGGTCGCAAAACTTGCGCCGCTGATGCCCGCCAGCACACGACCGACGAACAGCATCCAGAATGAGGTTGCGAGCGCGCAGATGAGATTGTCGATTGCAAATGTCAGAATGGAGGCCAGCAGAACTGGTCGCCGTCCGAAACGGTCGCTGAGATTGCCGATCATCGGCGCAAACAGGAACTGCATCGCCGCATAGACGAGAAGCAGCCAGCCGCCATCGACGGCAGCCGTACTGACATCCGCGCCGGTCAGTTCTTCCAGATAGGCCGGCAGAACCGGCATGATGATCGCGATCCCGATAATATCGAGAAACAGCGTCATGAAGACCAGCCAAAGGCCCCGTTTTACGAATTTGGGGTCAAGCATTGGAACACCTGAATATGCTCATGCGGATTGCCGCAGGAAGCATCATGATTTGATTGTTGGAAAGGATCGCGCGTCATCGCCGCTCAAAGTTGAGCGTCACGCATGATTTGGGAAAAGGGCCGCGCCGTCGCGAAACCTTTATAGGGAAAATTATTCTACGACAAGCCTGCTTGATACAGGTCGATGAAATTGGCGCGAAACACCGTATCGCGCCCAAAGAAACGGCGGCCGAAGCCGCCTTTTATGGAAGGATCAGAGCGGCTTAGATGTCGCCGCTGAAAGTATCGCAGGATTCGAGCTTGCCGGCATCGAAACCGCGCTTGAACCACTTGGCGCGCTGGGCCGATGTGCCATGGTTGAAGCTTTCCGGCACGACATAACCCTGGCTGCGACGCTGCAACGTATCGTCACCAATCTGATGCGCCGCATTGAGCGCATCCTCAAGGTCGCCTGCTTCCAGAATACCCTTCTGCTCGGTGTAATAACCCCAGATACCGGCAAAGCAGTCAGCCTGAAGCTCGACGCGAACCGACATCTGGTTGGCCTGCACTTCGTTCATCTGCTGGCGCATCTGGTTGAACTTCGGCAGAATACCGAGCAGGTTCTGGACATGGTGCCCGACTTCATGCGCCAGCACATAGGCCTGCGCGAAATTGCCCGATGCGCCGAAACGGTTGGCCAGTTCGTCATAGAAGCTCAGGTCGATGTAGAGCTTGCGGTCGCCCGGGCAGTAGAACGGTCCGGATGCGGCAGAGGCAAAACCGCAGGCGGAGCGCACCTGCCCCGAGAAGAGAACCATGGTCGGTTTCGTGTAGGTCTGGCCACGCGACTGGAAAATACCGCTCCAGACATCTTCCGTCTCGGCAAGCACGGTGCGGGCAAACTGGGTCATCTCGTCATTGGCGACGGTGCCGCCCTCAGCCGCCGTACGACCGCTGGACTGCTGCTGTGTCTGGACGGACGAGCCCATGCCGCCATCGCCAAACAGAATCGGGATCGGATCGATACCGAAGGCGCGCAGCACGAAGAACATCACGATCAAAATGAGAATGCCGGAAAGCCCGCCGCCGCGCACGACCCGAAAACCCGGGCCGCCACCGCCGAAGCCGCCGCCTATGCCGCCCCCGCTACTACGCTGGTCTTCCACATTGTCACTTTGCCTACGACCTTGCCAGCGCATGCACCCACTCCCTTCACACCGGCCGCTTCAAACCCCGCGGCGCAAAATATTATCTCGTATAATTGTCGCATAAAGAGTTGGCACCGCAATATAAAAAGTAAATGGCAAGCCTCATCACAAACGGCAACGCGCACGCAATATTTGCTTTCGGGAGTTTTGCTATCGGACGGCACGAAGCTTGTTCCGAAAGAAGACACCGCCAAACATGACCACGATGATCACCACCGCACCCGTGACAACGTGCGAAGCGCCAGCATCCGGAAACGCAACCGCATGCATGATGCGCCCCGGCAGGAAGGCAAAGAGCCCAGCCCCGACAATGCCCAGAAAATAAACCTGTCGCACGATTTTGCGATGCAGGCCAATCTCATCCTGGCGCGCAGCGATCACTGACCGGATACATCCGGCGATGACCAGCACAGACAGGATATGTATCGGGCTGAAACCCCAGAACAGGTTGATCTGGTGTATGAAAAAGCTCGTCATCGCGGTGACAACCATCAACGCCATCCAGATGCGCCCGAAATACTTGTGCAATCGCGTACCCTTGCGGCGCAGGAGAATAAAGGCACCCAGCAAGGCTGCGGGTATGACAGTGGCGACGTGTAGCTGGACCGCAAGCGGTGCGTGGAGAAGCGGCTCGAAATTCATGGCAATGCTCCGGTTGAATTTCGACCTTCCTTCGACAACACTGCGCTCGGCTCAATTGGAATGACGTGGAATGCAGGAAAACTTCGTGGCTGGCGGTATTGTGCAATTCGCGCTTCGTGAAATGACGGTCATTTTGCGCGCGCTCCGCCTCTGGATGACGTTTCTTGTCGTGGTGCTGATCTTCACCATAACAGCGGCACTGGGCACGGGTTCGATGCCCATCGCCATCCGCTTCTTCTATTGGCTGCTGATCCAGTTCGGCGGCTGGTCCATCGCAATCTTGTTCGCCGTTCTGGCGGATTCCCTGTTGAAGCCGTGGGTCACCAGCACTTTTGCCCGCATGATGACAGGCGCGCTTCTGGCAGCGATTCCCATCGGCCTTTGGGTCGGCCTCGTCGACTACGGTTTCTTGATCAGAACGCCGTCGTTCAAAACGCTCCTCGGCAACATGGCGGTCTCGCTGCCGCTCGGCGCGCTCTTCTGCGTCCTCGCCTATCTGACCGTTCGCAAAGACATTAAAACCGTTTCAAACACGAGCCCGGAAGCCCCAGTCCTGCTCAATCGTCTGCAACCCGGCAATCGCGGCCCGTTGCTGCGTCTGTCCGCGGACGATCATTACACACAGGTCGTCACCAGCCGGGGCAAGGAACTCATCCTGATCCGCTTTTCCGATGCAGTAAAAGAAATCGGCGAAACGCCGGGTTTGCAGATCCACCGCTCGCATTGGGTGGCAGACACTCATGTCGAGGAATTGCAGCGCGTCAATGGCGCGCTCAGCGTCAAAACACGCGACGGAACGCTGCTCCCGGTCAGCCGTTCGAGCCAGAAAGCAGCGCTGGAGCGTTACCGCACCGGCGCGTCACCGCAGAAGAAAACTGCGCTCGGCCAAGATTTTTCGTGAATGCCCGCATTTTCTTTGAAATAAGCGTATTTGTGGGGTTCCGCTTTGGGTCATCATTGCCTATAAGGCCCGCTTAGCCCACAGAATTCATACGCTGCCAACCCGCCGGAAAACCGTGCGGGCTTTTCTGGCAGGCTAAGCAGCATGTCACTCGAAAGTGGGAACCGGTTTCGAGACAAAGGCATGCGTGAAACAAGAGCATGATCCCGAAAATGGGAACCGGTTTTCGGACAAGATCATGCGCGCGAAGAAGATAGGATGAGCGCCCATGCCGAAACGTACAGATATCAAATCGATCCTGATTATCGGCGCGGGCCCCATTGTCATCGGCCAGGCTTGCGAGTTCGACTATTCGGGCACGCAGGCTTGCAAGGCGTTGAAAGAGGAAGGCTACCGCATCATCCTCGTCAACTCCAACCCGGCCACGATCATGACCGATCCCGATCTGGCGGACGCGACCTATATCGAGCCGATCACGCCTGAAGTTGTCGCCAAGATCATCGCCAAGGAGCGTCCGGACGCGCTGCTGCCCACCATGGGCGGCCAGACCGCGCTGAACACCGCATTGTCGCTGCGCCGCATGGGCGTGCTGGAGCGCTACAATGTCGAGATGATCGGCGCCAATGCCGAAGCCATCGACAAGGCCGAAGATCGCGCGCTGTTCCGCGAAGCCATGGAAAAGATCGGCCTCGATACACCGGAATCCCGCCTCGCCAACGCCACCGAAATCAAGGACGAAGACCGCAAGCGTCACGAAGCCAAGCGCGCCGAAGTCAAGGCGCAATATTCGGGTGACGCGCTGGACAAGGCGCTCGACAAGCTCGAAACCGAATGGCAGCTCGGCGAAGTCGAACGCAAGCAGCGCTATATGACCCATGCCCTTGCCAAGGCGGCGCAGGCGCTCGACGTGGTTGGGCTTCCGGCCATCATCCGCCCGAGCTTCACGCTCGGCGGCACCGGCGGCGGCATTGCCTATAACCGTCAGGAATTCTTCGAAATCATCGAGCGCGGCCTCGACGCATCGCCGACCACTGAAGTTCTGATCGAAGAGTCGGTTCTGGGCTGGAAAGAATATGAAATGGAAGTCGTCCGCGACAAGGCGGACAACTGCATCATCATCTGCTCCATCGAAAACCTCGATCCGATGGGCGTGCACACCGGCGATTCGATCACTGTCGCGCCCGCGCTGACGCTGACCGACAAAGAATACCAGATCATGCGTAACGCTTCGATTGCGGTGCTGCGCGAGATCGGCGTTGAAACCGGCGGCTCCAACGTGCAGTTCGCGATCAACCCGGCCAATGGCCGCATGATCGTCATCGAAATGAACCCGCGCGTCTCGCGCTCTTCCGCGCTGGCTTCCAAGGCAACCGGTTTCCCGATTGCCAAGGTCGCTGCCAAGCTTGCCGTCGGCTATACGCTGGACGAACTCGACAACGACATCACCGGCGGCGCGACGCCAGCCTCGTTCGAACCGTCGATCGACTATGTCGTCACCAAGATCCCGCGTTTTGCTTTCGAAAAATTCCCCGGCTCCTCGCCGATCCTGACCACCGCCATGAAGTCGGTCGGTGAAGTGATGGCCATTGGCCGTACCTTCCAGGAAAGCTTGCAGAAGGCGCTGCGCGGTCTTGAAACCGGCCTGACCGGCCTTGATGAAATCGCCATTCCCAACATTGAGGAAGGCGACGAGAAGAACGCCATCCGCGCCGCCATCGGCACACCGACGCCGGACCGTCTGCGCATGGTTGCGCAGGCCATGCGCCTCGGCCTGACCGTCGAGCAGGTGCATGACGCCTCCAAGATCGACCCGTGGTTCCTCGAACAGATCGAAGCCATCGTGAAGACCGAGGAACGCATTCGCGAACACGGCCTGCCGCAGGATGCGGAAAACCTGCGCATGCTGAAGGCAATGGGCTTCTCCGACGCCCGCCTTGCCAGCCTGACCAACAAGGAAGCGACGGACGTGGCCAGGCTGCGCGCCGATCTCGACGTGCATCCGGTCTATAAGCGCATCGACACCTGCGCTGCCGAATTCGCTTCGCCGACCGCTTATATGTACTCAACCTACGAAACGCCTTTTGTCGGACAGCCGCGTTCGGAAGCAGAAGTGTCGGACCGCAAGAAGGTCGTCATTCTGGGCGGCGGCCCGAACCGTATCGGCCAGGGCATCGAGTTCGATTATTGCTGCTGCCATGCGGCCTTCGCGCTCGGCGATGCCGATTACGAAGCCATCATGATCAACTGCAACCCGGAAACGGTTTCGACCGATTACGACACCTCGGATCGTCTCTATTTCGAACCGCTGACGGCGGAAGACGTGCTGGAAATCCTGCGCGTTGAACAGGAAAAGGGCACGCTGCACGGCGTGATCGTGCAGTTCGGCGGCCAGACCCCGCTCAAGCTCGCCAATGCGCTTGAAAAGGCTGGCATCCCGATCCTTGGCACCTCGCCGGACGCCATCGACCTTGCGGAAGATCGCGACCGCTTCCAGAAGCTTCTGGTCAAGCTCGACCTGAACCAGCCGAAAAACGGCATTGCCTATTCGGTCGAACAGGCCCGTCTCGTCGCAGCCGACCTCGGCTTCCCGCTGGTCGTTCGCCCGTCTTATGTTCTGGGTGGCCGCGCCATGCAGATCATCCATGACGAGCGCACGCTACAGGCCTATCTGCTCGACACCGTGCCGGAACTCGTTCCGGAAGACATCAAGGCGAAGTATCCGAACGACAAGACCGGTCAGATCAACACGCTGCTCGGCAAGAACCCGCTGCTGTTCGATACCTACCTGACCCAGGCTATCGAAGTGGACGTCGATTGCCTCTGCGATGGCAAGGACAGCTTTGTCGCGGGCATCATGGAGCATATCGAAGAAGCTGGTATTCACTCGGGCGACAGCGCCTGCTCGCTGCCGGTTCATTCGCTCTCGGCAGAAACCGTCGCCGAACTCGAACGCCAGACGGAAGCGCTCGCCAAAGCCCTCAATGTCGGCGGCCTGATGAATGTCCAGTTCGCGATCAAGGATGGCGAAATCTTCATCCTCGAAGTCAACCCGCGCGCATCGCGTACGGTTCCGTTCGTTGCCAAGACCATCGGCACGCCGATCGCCAAGGTCGCTGCCCGCATTATGGCTGGCGAAAGCCTTGAAGCAGCGCTCGGCGCTTATGGCGGCAAACCGCAGGCACCGTCGCGCCCGCATATCGCGGTCAAGGAAGCCGTGTTCCCGTTCGCCCGCTTCCCGGGCGTCGATACACTGCTCGGACCGGAAATGCGCTCGACCGGCGAAGTCATGGGCCTCGACTACGACTACGCACTGGCTTTCGCCAAGGCGCAGCTTGGTGCTGGCGTGGAACTGCCGCGTGAAGGCACGGTGTTCGTGTCGGTTCGCGACGAAGACAAGGAACGCGTTCTGGCGCCTGTGCGCAAGCTCGCAGAACTCGGCTTCCGCGTGATGGCAACCGGCGGCACGCAGCGTTTCCTCGCCGACAATGGCGTCGAGGCGATCAAGGTCAACAAGGTCATCGAAGGCCGCCCGCATGTGGAAGATGCGATCCGCAATCGTCAGATCCATCTGGTCTTCAACACGACCGACAGCGCCAGCGCTGTGTCCGATTCCAAGTCGATCCGCCGCGCAACGCTGATGCAGAAGCTGCCTTACTACACCACCATGGCCGGTGCCGAAGCTGCCGCCGAAGCCATCGCGGCGCTGAAGGCCGGTTCGCTGGAAGTACGTCCGCTGCAGGATTACTTCCGCGCATAACAAGTTTTACAGACAATGAGAAAAGCCGCCGGAGCGATCCGGCGGCTTTTTCTTATGCGCTCTTTAGAGCGGGAATTTCGAGCGGCTTGCCATCGGGGTTCTCTTCCAGAGTGAGCTGGCGCGAGAACAGCCCATTATGCAGATGCGGCTTGCCCAGATGGATAACGGCAGCTTGCCTCAGCTCATTGTTCAAAATGTCCCGGATGCGATCGTAAGCCTCGGCGTCGAGCCCATCCAGCGCGCCGTCGATGATGATCCATTGCGGCTTCTGCAAAATGAGCCGGGCAAAGGCGAGACATTGCCGCTCGTCATCGGTCAGCACCCGCTCCCAGCGCGTGACGTGATCGAGACTGCCGATCAGCCGCGCGAGCCCGGCGCGCCGCAACACGCCTTCCAGCGCTTCGGGCGAGAACTTTGTCAGATCGAACGGATAGACAATCACGCTCTTCAGCGCGCCAGGTGGGAAATAAGGCGCGCGCGGCATGAAAGCGACGCCGTCATTGGCTGGCATGCCGATACGCCCCTCGCCCCATGGCCACAGGCCGCCCAGCGCCCGGAACAGCAAAGTTCGTTGAGTTTCGGTGCCGCCGGTCACGAGCACGCGTTCGCCTGGCTTGACCGCAAAGGCGCTCTTCGACAGCCGCAGACAGATATCGGGCGCTGCAATCGACACGTCATCGAGACTGATTCTATCGTCCTCATTGACGGCCAGATCGACCTGACGGTCGAGACGGCCCAATTCATCCATGCGCAGAATCGCCTGCCGGAACGTCGCGACGCGGAGAAGCGTGGCGCGCCAGTCGGCAATGGCGCCGAAATTATCCACGAACCAGCGCAACGAATTATGCACCTGCGTGAACGCGCCAACCGCCATCATCAGTCCGCCGAAGGTCAGCCCTCCGGAGAAATAGACCGGTGCCGCGACCAGAATGGGCGCAACAATGGTGAGCCAGCCATAACCGGCGGTCACCCAGGTCAAGCGCGTGGTCGCGTAGACGATCTTGCGGATCGCGGCCAGCACGGCATCGATATCGAGATCGAGACGGCGGCGTTCGTCCGCCTCGCCGCGGGACAGGGTGATCGAATCGAGATGCTCGTTGACGCGCATCAGCGACGCGCGGAAATCCGCCTCGCGCGCATAGCGATTGGCGTTAATATTAACGAGGTTGCGCCCGACGATCCATGTCAGCCACGATGCGGAGGCGGCATAGATAATCACCGCCCAGACCATATAGCCCGGTATCGGGAAGCTGTAGCCTCCGACATGGAAGATGAAGCCGCTCGAGAGTGTCCAGAGCACGCCGACGAAACTCAACAGAATGACTGTCGATTGCAGCAGGTTGATGCCCAAATCGCAGGAGGTTTCGGCCAGGTGGCGGGCATCTTCATGCAGACGCTGATCCGGATTGATGCCGATCTCGCCCGCATTGGCGAGCCGGAACGCCCGCCCTGGCGCGAGCCACTGACCGACCAGATCTCGCGCCAGTCCCTCGCGCATCTTCAGCTTGAACATCTGGTTCAGCCATGTCTGCGCGACGTTGAGCACCAGCAAACTTCCGGCAATCCCGAAAAACACCATCAGTTGATGGAAGAATGCCTGTAAATCCTTGCGCGCCAGCGCGTCATAGAACGGTTCGTTCCAGCGGTTGATCGCAACCTGCCCGATTGCGATCAGCACGATCAGCACGAAAATGCCAGTTCCAAGCGCGATGAGTGTGTTGCGTACCGCCGAATTCCAGAATGCGCCGGTCATCATCGAGACCTGCGAGAACAGATCATTGCCGTCGCGGACCGGCTGGCGGGTAAGCAAGCCTTTGATGCCGCTGCGCTGGGATTTCCCGCGCTTGCGGCTCCTCTTCGGCGCACTGCGTTTCGGCTGTTTCTGTTCTGGTTCAGACGTCATGCTTTGCCTCACCACATGCCCAGTCGCTCATCCCTGTGACGAACGCGCGGGCAATTCACACCATGCGCATTATGCATATCACGCAAAAGTCAAAGAAACGCGATATCCTGCCGCCCCGTGGCTCAGTTTTGTGAGCCCGCCTTTCTGACAGGGTGGAACGTTTGCTCGATAACGACCAGACTCACGACATTTTCTGCAGAGCGCCGTTCTTGCATGCAATCGCGGGAAAGGCGGCGTTTTGGATAAAAATTACGTTCCGTTAACCTTAAAGCCGCGATTTTTTTAACAAATTCACGGCATGACACAGGTTCTAGCTCTCTTGTGCTGGTCAAATTTGTCGCATATAGTTCGGCAATCGATTTTTCGGTCGAGTGACTTTGAGACCCGTGCGGCCTGCCCGTGCTTCCTGACGATCTCCTGTCCATAAATTCGATCCACAGGGACGTATGCGGAGCATGCGGACTAAAAATTACTATCGTTACAAAGGACATTCCCATGGCTACGGGAACAGTTAAGTGGTTCAACACGACCAAGGGTTTCGGCTTCATTCAGCCTGACCAGGGCGGCACGGACATTTTCGTTCACATTTCTGCCGTTCAGCGCGCTGGCCTTGCTACGCTCAACGAAGGTCAGAAGGTTTCTTACGAAATCGTGCAGGACCGCCGTTCGGGCCGTTCGTCTGCAGACAACCTCGTCGCAGCCTAAGACATTTTGCCGCCGGATATTCCATCTGGCTTGTGCACGAATGTGGCTAAGAAATTGGAGCGCCGGTCTGACCGGCGCTCTAATCATTTGTACCGTTTGAAAATTCTCAAGGCAGCCAGTCAAGCGCCACATGCCCCGGATGGGCTGCAACGCGCTTGAGCCAGGTTTCAATCGCCGGATATTGCTGCATATCAAACCCGCCCAGATGCGCCTCATGCGTATAGGCATAGAGCGCGATATCGGCGACCGTATAAGCATCACCCACCAGATAAGGCGTCTTTTTGAGCTGCGTTTCCATGACCGCGAGCGCCTTGTTGCCGCCTTCCAGCAACGAAGCCAGACGTTCCGGCGTCGCCAGCTTGGCCCGTTCCGGATAAAGCCGCAACGCGCGGCTCACCGCCACGAAGGGCTCGTGGCTATATTGCTCGAAGAACAGCCATTGATAGACCAGCCCCCGCTCATAGGCGTCAGCGGGCAAAAACGGTGTTCCCTCGGCCAGATAGAGAAGCATGGCGTTCGATTCCGCCAGCAGGCGTCCGTCATCCAGCTCGAGCAAAGGCACCTTGCCATTGGGATTTTTGGCGAGATAGTCCGGCTGGCGTGTGGACCCGTCCCGCGATGAAACGGTCACGTGGCGAAAAGGCTTGCCCAGCAAGGCAAGCAGCAAGCGGGGCTTGTAGCAATTTCCTGAATCGGGTTGTCCGTAGATGGTCAGCATGGATGTCTCCTGTTTCGCAGCACTATCTCTGCCTCCGTCATGGCCTGTCCAATCAGTTTCATTGAGATATTATGTCAGCAACGCTGATCTATCCGGCACTTTCCGCAACACATTTTAGAGAAAACCCCGAAATACGGGCGAAATGCCAATCCTTCTGTTGCGATTCCCGTGCCGATGCGACATAGAAAATCCGCAAAACCGCGCCATTCCCAGCGCAGTTAACAGAGCCTGCCATCTATGGAGATCTATCATGGCATTTCTCGCCGACGCCCTTTCCCGTGTAAAGCCATCTGCGACCATCGCGGTCAGCCAGAAAGCACGCGAACTGAAAGCCAAAGGCAAGGACGTGATCGGTCTCGGCGCGGGCGAACCCGATTTCGACACACCGGATAACATCAAGCAGGCGGCCATCGACGCGATCAATCGCGGCGAAACGAAATATACGCCTGTGGCCGGTATCCCCGAGCTGCGCCAAGCCATCGTTGCCAAGTTCAAGCGCGAGAACGGCCTCGACTACACGCCGGATCAGGTGATCGTCGGTACGGGCGGCAAGCAGATCCTGTTCAACGCCTTCATGGCCACGCTGAACCCCGGCGATGAAGTCATCGTGCCTGCGCCATACTGGGTCAGCTATCCGGAAATGGTGGCGATCAATGGCGGTACGCCGGTGTTCATCAACACCAAGATCGAAGACAATTTCAAGCTGACCGCCGCCGACCTGGAAAAGGCCATCACGCCGAAGACCAAGTGGCTGATCTTCAACTCGCCGTCCAACCCGACGGGCGCTGCCTATACGGAAGCCGAGCTGAAGGCGCTGACGGACGTTCTCGTGCGTCACCCGCATGTCTGGATCCTGACCGACGACATGTACGAGCACCTCGTCTATGGCGATTTCGTCTTCACGACCCCTGCCCAGGTCGAGCCGTCGCTTTATGACCGCACCTTGACCATGAACGGCGTTTCCAAGGCCTATGCCATGACCGGCTGGCGCATCGGCTACGCCGCTGGCCCGCTGAAGCTTATCAAGGCCATGGACATGGTGCAGGGTCAGCAGACCTCCGGCGCCTGCTCGATTGCCCAGTGGGCGGCGGTTGAAGCACTCAACGGCACGCAGGACTTCATCCCGAAGAACAAGGAAATCTTCCAGGCTCGCCGCGATCTGGTCGTATCGATGCTCAATCAGGCCAAGGGCATCCAGTGCCCGACGCCGGAAGGCGCATTCTACGTCTATCCGTCCTGCGCCGGACTGATCGGCAAGAAAACCGAAGCTGGCAAGGTCATCGAAACGGACGAAGATTTTGTAACCGAACTGCTGGAAGCAGAAGGCGTTGCCGTGGTTCACGGTTCGGCTTTCGGTCTTGGACCGAACTTCCGCATTTCCTATGCAACGTCCGATGCACTGCTCGAAGAAGCCTGCAATCGCATCCAGCGCTTCTGCGCCAGCCTGCGCTAAACACTTCACGCGACGAATGACAAAGGGGCCTCACGGCCCCTTTTTTCGTATCCAGGCTTACCCTGTCAAAACGAACAGCTGGAAGATACCCGCCATTTGTAGTTTGTTCCGGTCAGCCGTCGCGGCCAACGATAAGGCGAAAAGCCAAAAAAAAAGCCAGACAAATGTCTGGCTTTGAGTTTTGAAGGTGCCTTTGAGGCAAACCTCCAGAGGGGAACACTCAGCCCGCGCAAATGGGAGGAGGAAACGCGGCGCTGAGATGATTGTTATATGCTCCTTGCTCATCATTTTTGCAATGCAACTTTAGCGCAATGCTGCCATGCGTCCTGCGCATAGCTCGTTTAGGCAATTATTTTAATTATAATCAATGCGTTAGCCAGAGATTGCCCGCCATAAGATGGCGCAAGCTCGAATATGAGCGCCTATAGAACAGGCATCGATACAACCGAACTGCCTGCAAATTCAGCAAATCACCTTCCGCTGATTCCCCACAGAAGATGTCACCCAACTGTCATCCCGGCGCATCAGGACTGTCACACAACAGGCCTAAAAGCCCCGGCAGAGCCGATGCGGCAGAACGCATCCGGCGTGAAGCAGCCACCGGATAAAACGGTGATCGCTGCGAACATCTCACAAGCCATGAGGGAGCGCGTCCATGCGGATCGTTCAAATCACCGACACCCATCTCAGCCCGATCAAGACGCATTTCAACCCCAACTGGGAACCGCTGGTGGCGTGGGTCGAGCAGCAGAAGCCCGACCTAATCATTCACACCGGCGACCTCGCCGTTGACGGCGCGGATATCGAGGCCGATCTGGAATTCTGCCGCAGCTGTTTCGATCAGCTCTCTGTTCCCGTCCTCAGCGTGCCCGGCAATCACGACATCGGCCATCTGCCGGAAAGCCACCAACCGGTCAATGCCGAGCGCCTTGCGCGCTGGCAGCGCCATATCGGGCCAGACAGCTGGGCAAAGGACCTCGGCGAATGGCTGATCGTCGGCCTCAACAGCCTGATTATCGGCACCAGCAGCGAACAGGAAGAAGACCAGTTCCAGTGGCTGGAAAACGTGCTGGAAAACGCCGATGGCAAACCGGTCGCCGTCTTCGCGCATAAGCCGCTGTTTGTTGACGATCCAGAAGAAGGCGACAGCGGCTATTGGGGCATCCGCCCGGTTGCGCGCCAGCGTCTCTATGATCTCTTCGCACAATATAACGTGCAGCTTCACGCCAGCGGCCATTTGCACCGCGCATGGAAGGGCGAAGCGTTCGGCACCAGCTATGTCTGGGGACCGGCTGCAGCCTTCATCGTCGGCGCGATGGAACGCGATCTGCCGGGCGAGCGTATTCTCGGCGCTGTCGTGCATGAACTTAGCGAAACGGCGACCAGCACCATCATCCGCATTGAAGAACTGACGCCTTATGTGATCGACGACGTGGTGCATGAAGTCTATCCGCATCATGCGGGCGATGGCGAAAAAGTCACGGAAGAGGCAAGCCAATGAGCACGCTTGCCATTCGCGATATCGGAAAGTCCTATGGCGGCAACCGCATTCTGGACGGCGTCAGCATCGACGTGGCGGAGGGTGAATTCATCGCCCTTGTCGGCCCGTCTGGCTGCGGTAAAAGCACGCTTTTGCGCATTCTCGCCGGTCTCGACCATGCCGATGAAGGCAATGTTTCTCTTGCTGGCCGCGACATCACCGGCGCGCATCCCGCCGACCGCAATATCGCGATGGTCTTCCAGTCTTATGCCTTGTACCCGCATCTGACCGCCGCGCAGAACATCGCCGTGCCGCTTGCCATGCGCGACATGACGACGGCGGAACGTCTGCCCTTTGTTGGCCCCATGGTTCCCGGCCAGCGCGCCAAGCGCGCCGCCATCCAGAAGCAGGTGAAAACCACCGCCGCCAGCCTGAAAATCGACCATCTTCTTGACCGCAAGCCCGGCCAGATGTCAGGCGGCCAGCGTCAGCGCGTCGCGTTGGCTCGTGCCCTCGTGCGCCAGCCCGGTGTTTTCCTTATGGACGAACCGCTGTCCAATCTCGACGCCAATCTGCGCGTTCACACCCGCGCCGAGATTGTCGACCTGCATCGCCGTGCCGGCGTTCCGACGATCTATGTGACGCACGATCAGGCTGAAGCGCTCAGCATGGCCGACCGTGTCGCCGTCATGATGGGCGGCAAGCTGCTGCAAATCGATACGCCGACCGCGATCTATAACGATCCGCGCCATATAGAAGTGGCCCAGTTCATCGGCACGCCGCGCATCAACATTCTGGATGCTTTGGTCAGCGACCAAGGCAGCGTTCATTTCGCGGGCCGTCCGATCCTTCAAAACGTCGCAGCCTATGCAGGCACAACGATCCGCGTCGGCATTCGCCCGGAACATTTCCGGCTGCTGCCGCATGACAAGACCGGAATCACCGGGACAGTGTCACGCATCGAGTTTCTCGGTTCGGAAGTGCTCGTCTATCTGAAAGCACCCGGCTCCGCGCAGGAGCTGATCGTCAAGCTTGATCCCATCAAGGCCGATCACATTGCGCCCGGCTTGCCGGTTGGCCTGCATTTCGATGCGGAAAACGCCTATCTCTTCGGCGATGATGGAGCACGCCTGCGCCAGCCCGCCGGACAAGCAGTGACCGTCGCACCGGCGGAAAAGGCAGTGGCCCATGTCTGATCTCGCTCTCGCCCGGCCCGGCGCGATCAGCGCCCGCACTGCCGCCGAAAATGCGCGGCGGCGCGAGGAGCAGCTCGCCTGGAAACTCCCCTCCCCCGCCATTATCCTGACAGTGCTGCTTATCCTTTTGCCAACCGCGGCTGTTGTCTTCTGGAGCTTTACCAATTTCGAGCTTGGCTATGCCGGTTTCGAATTCATCGGCCTCGACAATTATGTCGAGCTGTTCAGCGACCGCACTTTTCTCATCTCTTTGAAAAACACGGCTATCTATACGGCCATTGTCGCACCGGCTTCGGTCTTTCTCGGCCTTGGCGTTGCGCTTCTCATTGAAGGCGAAGTGCGGGGAAAATCCTTCTTCCGTACCGTCTATTTTCTGCCGGTTGCCTCGCTGCTCGTTGCCATGGCGACTGTCTGGCAATATCTGCTCCATCCCACGCTTGGCCCCGTCAATGCGCTGCTCGGCATCATCGGCATTACCGGGCCGAACTGGCTCGGCTCCAGCGATACGGCTTTGATCAGCCTTGCGCTGATCGGCGTCTGGCAAAGTGTGGGCTTCAATATGGTCCTGTTTCTGGCCGGCCTCACCGCCATTCCGCGCGAGCTTTATTCCGCCGCCGAAGTGGATGGCGTGAAAAGCAGCTGGGAGCGCTTTCGCCTGGTCACCTGGCCCTTGCTCGGACCGACGACGCTGTTTGTCACGACCATCAGCATCATCAATGCCGTGAAGGTTTTCGAAACCGTCAAGACGCTCACCGAAGGCGGTCCGAACAAGGCTACCGAAGTCCTGCTTTGGACCATCTATCAGGAAGGCTTCGTCTTCCTCCGCGTCGGTTACGCCTCGGCCATGACCGTGATTTTCCTCGCCGTGCTGATCGTCCTGATGCTGCTCCAGTTCCGTGTGCTGGACCGCCGCACGCATTATTGAGGGGACCTCCCATGTCACTCGCCCGTTCGTTTCGCCTCGGTCTTCTCTCCTTTGGCGCGCTGCTTTTCCTCGCGCCCTATATCTTCATGCTGTCCACCGCAGCCAAATCACAGCAGGACATTTTCTCCTCTTCGCTGTCGCTGATCCCGCATAATTGGGCGCTTTGGGACAATGTCGGCAAAGCCCTCACCCGCGTGCCGATGGGGCTCCTGCTGTTCAACGGCGTCGTCGTCTGCGGACTGGTGCTGGTGGTGCAGGTGGTGATCGCCATTCCATGCGCCTATGCCATGGCGAAACTCAACTTTCGCGGCCAGCGTGCCATGATGGTTCTCGTCATGCTGGGGCTGCTGGTTCCGATCCACGCAACCGCGCTGCCCTTCTATGTCGGCTTCAACCAGCTTGGCGTGCTGAACAGCTATTTCGCATTGAGCGCACCGTTCTTCATCTCGGTGTTCGGCATATTCCTGTTTCTGCAATTCTTCCGCGCCATGCCAGACGATCTCATCAGCGCCGCCCGCCTCGACGGCATGTCTGAAGCAAGCATCGTCATGCGTGTGATCGTGCCGAACGCATGGCCCGCCATCACCGCCTTCTCCATCTTTTCCGTCGTCGCGCACTGGAACGATCTGTTCTGGCCGCTGATCGTCGTCAACGGAATGGAACGCGCCACACCGCCGCTCGGCCTGCTCTATTTCCGCGCCGCCGAAGCCGGTGACGACTACGGCGCGCTGATGGCCGCGACGCTCATCATCACCTTGCCCCTGCTGCTGGCATTCCTTGCCGCCCAGCGCCGCTTCATCGAGGGCATCACCTTGACCGGCCTCAAAGGCTGACCCTTTCGCCTATCCCACATACAGGAGTTATTCATGAAACGCCTCGCAAGCACCTTTGCCGCTCTGGCCATCGCCACCGGCCTCGGCTCGCCCGCTTTCGCAGACACCACGCTCAACGTGCATTATCCGATGCCCGGCTTCTTCAAGGATGTCATGGCCGACATCTCAAAGAAGTTCATGGAAGAAAACCCGGATATCAAGATCAACTTCGTCAGCCCTTCTGCCACTTATGAGGAAGGCATCCAGACCATCATGCGTCAGGTCGGCACGTCTGAAATGCCGGATATCACCTTCACCGGCCTCAATCGTCTGCGTGTCCTCGCCGAACGCAATATCGGCATCGACATGAAGCCGCTGGTCGACAAGGAAAAGGATATGGAAGCGCAGGGCTTCACCGATCATATCCTCAAGCTTGCCCGCGTCGGCGACCGTCAGGTCGGCCTTGCTTTCGCAACCTCCAACCCGATCATGTATTACAATGCCGATCTGGTGCGCGCAGCAGGCGGTAATCCAGACACGCCGCCCACCACCTGGGATGAAGTGATCGCGCTCGGCGGCAAGATCAAGGCGCTCGGCGACGGCAATGAAGGCATCGACTTCCGCTGGCAGGGCGACGACTGGATGTTCTCGGCACTTCTGTTCGGCGCGGGCGGCACCATGCTGACCGAAGACGAAAAGAAGGTCGCCTTCGACGGACCGGAAGGCCTTGCCGCGCTCAAGCTCGTCGACCGCATGGTCAAGGAAGGCGGCTTGCCGGTTCTGACCAAGGCTGCTGGCGAACAGGCCTTTTCCGCTGGCAAGGTCGGCTTTGCCTTCCAGACCACCGGCGCATTGCGCAACACGATCAAGAATGTCGGCGACAAGTTTGATATGCGCACCGCAAAAATCCCGCTCATCAACCCGGAAAAGGGCCGTCTGCCGACCGGCGGCAATGCGGTTGTGATCCTCACCGAAGACCAGTCGAAGGTCGATGCGGCGTGGAAATTCGCCAAATTCGCCGCTGGCCCTTACGGCGCTTCAGTCGTGGTTCCGGGGACCGGCTACGTGCCGAACAACGATCTCGCCGCCAAGTCGGATGAATATCTCGGCAAGTTCTACGAAGAAAACCCGCTCTTCAAGGCCGGTCTCAGCCAGATGTCGATCATGATCCCGTGGTATGCCTTCCCGGGCTCCAACGGCGTGAAGGTGACGCAGACCATCGTGGACGGTCTCTCCCGTCTGGTCGAACAGTCGGCCACCCCGGAAGATGTCCTTGCCGACACCGCCAAGGACGTGCAGCGTCTCCTGCCGCGCAAGTAACGCCATATTGTCCCAAACAAAAGGCCGCGCTGGCAAACCAGCGCGGCCTTTGCATTTCATGCGGATGGGATCAATAGGTCCAGTTGCGCGCCTTGGAAAACAGGAAGTCTCTGAACGCATGCAGCTTGGCGGAATTCTTCAATGCTTCCGGGTAGCAGAAGAACGTATCGAAGGACGGAATTTCCTCCAGTTCGGGCACGAGCTGCACCAGACCGGATTCCTTGTCGGCCATATAATCCGGCAGCACGGCAATGCCGACGCCCCGCTGTACGGCGCGGCGCACCGACAGAAGATTATTGACCTGCAAGGCCGGGATACGCGTGCTACCATCGGTGCGGCCTGCTACTTCCAGCCAGTTCAAACCGGTCAGATAGCTTGGAGCCGGTTCGCCGAAGGTCACGATGCGATGCTGGTCGATCTCGTCGATCGAATTCAGCTTGCCATATTTCGAGACATAGCCCGCCGATGCGTAAAGATGCATATGCACCGTAAACAGGCGGCGTTGGATCAAATCCGGCTGCTGCGGCTGGCGCAGACGCAAGGCGCAGTCCGCGTGGCGCATGGTCAGATCCAGCTCTTCATTATCGAGGATCAGCTGAAGCTGGATATCCGGATAGAGCTCGACGAATTCCTGAATGCGCTCGATCAGCCAACCGGAGCCAAGGCCCACCGTCGTGGTGACGCGCAAGCGTCCCGTCGGCTTTTCCTTGCTCTCGGCCAGCTTGGAGCGAACATTTTCCAGCTTCATCAACACGTCATGCGCCGTGCGATAAAGCGTTTCGCCCTGTTCGGTCAAAATCAGCCCGCGCGCGTGGCGGTGGAACAGCGGCACGCCGACATCCTGCTCCAGCGCGCTGACCTGACGCGAAATGGCCGATTGCGACAAATGCAATGTCTGCGCGGCATGGGTGAACGACCCTGCTTCCGCCGCAGCATGAAAAATGCGCAGTTTATCCCAGTCGAGCGGTGCGACCACGATTTCCCCCTCGTTACTCCGCTGCTTCGTGCAGCGGTTCCTGTGCGGCGAGCCAGCGCTCGGCTTCGAGCGCTGCCATGCAGCCCATACCGGCGGCGGTCACGGCCTGCCGGTAAATATCGTCGGTGACGTCGCCAGCGGCAAAAATGCCGGGAACATCGGTGGCGGTGGAATCGGGCGCGGTCCACAGATAGCCGTTCGGCTTCTGCTTCAGCTTGCCTTCGAACAGCGACACGGCAGGCGCATGACCGATGGCGACAAAGACGCCATGCGTGTCGACTTCCGTGGTTTCACCCGTCACGACATTCTTCAGGCGCACGCCGGTAACCGTCGCGCCCATCGGCGGCTTGGCCTCGGTTCCCAGAATTTCATCGATCACGCTGTTCCAGACCACGCTGACATTGGCGCGCGACAGAAGACGATCCTGCATGATCTTTTCCGCGCGGAAACCGTCGCGGCGATGCACCACGGTTACGCTCTTGGCGATATGCGACAGGTAAAGCGCTTCCTCGACAGCCGTATTGCCGCCGCCGACCACAACCACATCCTTGCCGCGATAGAAGAAGCCGTCACAGGTGGCGCAGGCCGAAACGCCGCCGCCCATAAAGGTCTGTTCGCTGTCGAGGCCAAGCCATTTGGCCTGCGCGCCAGTCGCGATGATCAGCGCATCACAGGTATAGATCGCACCGGAATCGGCCGTCAGGCGGAACGGGCGCACCTTGGTGTCAACCTCGGTGATGATGTCGTGAACGATTTCCGCGCCGACATGTTCTGCCTGCTTGGCCATCTGTTCCATCATCCATGGGCCCTGCACCGGCTCCGCATAGCCCGGATAATTTTCCACATCGGTGGTGATCATCAGCTGACCGCCCTGCTGCAGACCGGCAATGACGATGGGTTTCAACATGGCGCGCGCCGCGTAAATCGCAGCAGTATAACCAGCAGGACCTGAGCCAATGACAATGACGGGCGCATGACGCTGAGACATGAGGTTCCTCTCCGGTCCTAAAATCGATTTAAAGCGGCGGGCGCCTGGCGTACCGGAATCGCTTTCGCACCCGGCATATCTGTGCCCTGATATTATGGCCAAGGTAGGTCTGCCCTTTTCCGTTTGCAAGGTTGGACGGGCATTTGCTGCGCTTTAGCCACAGCTTGTGACAGTTGAGGGATCGGAAGCGCCTCCCCGCATTGCGACCGGGTCGATCTCACGTTAAACAGACAGGAAAAACAACGCTCAATTGTCCGCAAATCGCCCCATAACCGGCCGGAGACGACCGCCATCTATAAGACAGTCGCCAATATCTGCGCGCGCTTCGGCCTCATCATGGCGGCCGCCATGCTCCTGCCCGCCGCAATCGACCTGCGCGACGGCAGCGACGACTGGCTGATTTTCCTGCGTTCGGCAGCAACCACCGGCGCGCTTTCCGCGCTCATCCTCTTTGCGACGCAAAACCAGTCCGTGCGCTTCACGCCACGGCTCGGCTTCCTGCTGACAGTCTGCATCTGGCTGACCGCGAGTTTCCTCGGCTCGATACCGCTTTATTTCTCACATCTGCCGATCAGCTATGCCACCGCCTTTTTCGAGGCCATGTCCGGCGTGACCTCCACGGGTGCCACCGCGCTGACCGGCCTCGACAATATGCAGCGCGGCATTCTTCTCTGGCGGTCGCTCCTCTGCTGGATCGGGGGCATCGGCTTCATCGGCTTGGCGCTTCTGATGCTCCCGTCGCTGCGCGCCGGCGGTCTTGCGCTCTTTCACATGGAAAATTCCGACAAGTCGGAAAAAATCCTCCCACGCATGAACCAGATCGCACTTGGCATCATTCTGGCCTATCTGAGCCTGACGGCTGCCTGCATCATCAGCTATTTCATGGTCGGAATGAGCGTTTTCGACGCCATCAATCATGGCCTGACGACCGTGGCCACGGCGGGTTTTTCCACGCATGACAACTCGCTCGGTTTCTATCACGGCAACCGCCTGCTGCTCGTCGTGGCGACCGTGTTCATGATTCTCTCGGCCCTGCCTTTTGTGCTCTATATCAAGGCCTTCATGCCCAAGCGGCTGGAATCGCTGGCCGATCCACAGGTCAAACTGTTCTTCACCATCGTGATCGGCTTCAGCTTCATCCTTGCCGTCGTCTTGCGACTTGGCCTGAACGTGCCTTTTGGCGACGCGCTGATTTCGGCCTCGTTCCACTTCGTGTCCGTCATTACGACCACCGGCTATGCAACGGAAGACTATTCGCTCTGGGGCCCGCCCGCTCTCGGCATCTTCTTCCTCGCCTCGTTTCTGGGAAGCTGCGCGGGCTCCACGTCGGGCGGTATCAAGATGAACCGCCTCATCATCCTGTGGAGCCTGACGCAAGCGAGCCTTTCCCGCCTCATCGTGCCGCATGCGGTCACCAAGATGCGCTATGGCTCATCGGAGATTTCGGGCGAAATCGCCCAGAACGTGCTCCTGTACCTCTTCCTTTATTGTTCATCGCTGGTGATTGGCGCGGTGCTTCTGGCGTCGCTCGGCCTCGATTTCGTGTCGGCCTTCACCGGCGCACTGACCGCGCTCTCCAATGTTGGCCCCGGCCTTGGCGAAACAATCGGTCCCGTGGGCAATTTTTCCACGATCCATGATCCTGCTCTCTGGGTCCTGTCCTTCCTGATGCTGGCAGGCCGACTGGAGCTTGTGACCGTATATATCCTGTTCACACGCGCTTTTTGGGTGCGTTGACAGAGCTTTAGACGGTTTACACGCCACGGATTCATTTGATATTAGCAGGATTAGATTGCGCCATGACGGCGCCGTATATTCTATAATTACCCTTGAATGAAATTTCCTTGCGCGCGGAGTCATGCATGCCGATCAAGGCCGATCTGGACGAAATCGATTGGAAAATCCTGCGGGAGCTCCAGAACAACGGGCGCATCACCAATGTCGAGCTGGCCGAACGGGTCGGCATTTCGGCCCCTCCCTGCCTTCGCCGGGTCCGTAAACTTGAGGAAAGCGGCGTCATTCGTGGCTATCGCGCCATTCTCAACGGCAATGCGCTGGGTCAGGATCTGGTGGCATTCTGCTCGGTCGGTCTGCACCGTCAGGCTGATGCCGATCTGAAGGCTTTTGCTGAGAAAACCAAGCAGTGGCCGCTGGTACGCCGCGCATGGATGGTTTCGGGCGAGTCCGACTTCCTGCTTCATTGCGTTGCGCGCGATCTGAACACGTTCCAGACCTTTGTCATCGAAGAACTCACCGCAGCGCCGAATGTGGATTCCGTCCGCACCGCGCTGACCATTCGTCCGGTAAAGGACGAACCGTTGATGATTCTCTGAACACCGCGTCTTAGTGTCTAAAGCCGGAAGGCACTACCTTCCGGCAAAGACTTTCTCGTAAACACCGCTGATTGCAGCGGCTTCTTTTTCGAGCGGGAAATTGGCGCGCACATGGGCGAGCGCCGTTTCGCCGTCACGTTCAGCCATTGCAGGGTCCGCGAGATAAGGCTCGATGGCCTTGCGCAAGGCTTCGCCATCGTCGGCGGGCACGAAACTGCCGGTCCCGTCCACGATCATTTCGGCATAAGCGCCAGCGTCGCTTGCCACCACCGCCGTCTTCGACGCCATGGCTTCGAGCGGCGTGAGCCCGAACCCCTCATTGCGCGACGGCGCAACATAAAGCGTCAGGCGGCGATACCAGACCCGAATATCCGGGACTTCGCCGAGAATGAGAATACGATCCTGCAAACCCGCAGCGGTAATCTTCGCCTTGAGGCCATCCTCAAAGGATTGGTGTTCCGCGGTCGTCCGCCCGGTGATGATCGCCGTCCATTCCGGATATTTCGGCAATAGTGCAATCATCGCATCGACAAAGAGATCAGTGCCCTTGGAATGGCGCACGCGCCCGAAACAACCGATTGCATATTTCCCTGGCAGGCCGGACGCGGCAAAGGCATCTTCCTCGCCAACGGGGGGACGAAAGCGCTCCAGATCGATGCCATGCATGATGACCTCATGCGGCACTTCCAGAAAGCTGCCCGAGCGCCCGCTGGTGGCGATGACCGCATTCATGCGGCGGATGAGCCATTTGGTGAAAGGCTTGTGATTGCGCTGCGCAGCCGAGGTAAACACCAGCCGAAGTTTCATACGCAGAACATGACGCATAAAAATACCGGCAAGCATTTCGATATTGCGCCGCGCATGCCAGATCCGGAAGCGCCGCTTTGTGGGCGCTGACCAGAAGGACAAAAGCGCACCCCATCCCAGATGCGGCAGGCTGTCCGGCAAACCCGGTCCCATTGTGGCAATGTTCAGCCCCTTTGCACGCTGCAAAGGAATGAGCTGGACAATCGTCGAGGTCACGCCGGAAAGGCGCTGCTTGAAGTTGGGAGCGACAACCTCGACGTTTTGAACGGGAACCTGGTTTGAATGGAGCACAGGGATCAGACGAATTTCAGCGTAACGATCTCGTAGGAACGCGAGCCGCCCGGTGCGTTGACCTCAATCGTATCGCCTTCAGTCTTGCCGATCATGGCGCGTGCAATGGGCGACGAAATGGAAATGCGGCCTTCCTTCACATCGGCTTCCTGATCGCCGACGATCTGATAGACCTTCTCTTCTTCGGTGTCCTCGTCGATCAGCGTGACCGTCGCACCGAATTTGATTCGGTCGCCGCTCAGCTTGGTAACGTCGATCACTTCGGCGCGCGCAACGACATCTTCCAGTTCGTTGATGCGGCCTTCATTGAGGCTCTGGGCTTCCTTGGCAGCGTGATATTCGGCGTTTTCCGAAAGATCGCCATGGGCACGCGCTTCAGCGATAGCCTCGATGATCCGAGGACGCTCGTTTTGCTGACGCCAGCGGAGCTCTTCCTTGAGCTTTTCGAAACCGCGAGGGGTCATAGGGAACTTTTCCATACCCAGTCCTTTCCTTCGCCCGGCGCCCGTCTCTTTCCAAGAACTCAACGCGCCGGCAGTTTGGTTGCCCGCCGCACCCGCCAGCGCAAGCGCGCTGCAAGGTGCCCTCGGGAAGCTGCAACACCCCCCGATACACAAAAAGAAAACGGTCACCGAAACACCCGTTTCGGAACCGTTCAAACGACTAATTCGTGGAACTATAGCATTTCTGACGATCTTTTCACGCGGAAAAAACCGTCCCTATCAAATCTCCAGACAAGAAGCCAGCTCAGAGCCTGACTCAAAAAGCGGCATGTGTGTGCGAAAATGGTGATTTTCGAGTACCGGAGCGGAGCGTACTTAAGGTACGTGAGCACGGAATGGAGAAAATTGCCATTTGCAGCCACACAGGGCGACTTGGAACAGGCTCTTAAAGACGCATCTGCACCATTGTCGCAGAAAGCAGACGCCCCTTGCCGCGGGACTCCGCTTTTGCCTATAGGTGAGACGATTTCCGGCGACCGAATGGGCGCGGACCTTCTTTGCAATCCGGGGCCATGATGACACGCACACAAGCCAATTTTGTCCTGCTGCTGGCTGGCGTGATCTGGGGCATGGGTTTCGTCGCCCAGTCGACCGCCATGGCCAGCATCGGACCGTTTCTGTTTATCGGCATCCGCTCCGCCATTGCAGCACTCACCGTGCTGCCCTGGGCGCTTGCCGAAGGCCGCCGCATGCCTGCCCGTTTGAAGGCTTCCGACTATAGCTTTTTCATGGTTGTGGGCGCCGTGCTCTTCACCGGCTTGCTGCTGCAACAGATCGGCCTCATCACCACCTCGGTCACCAATGCGGGTTTTCTGACCGGACTTTATGTCGTGATGGTGCCGGTTCTGGGTGTGCTCTTGTTCCGCACATGGCCGCATCCGGTCGTCTGGCCAAGCGCTGCCTTCTGCCTGGCCGGAATTTTCCTGCTGTCGGGCGGGGAACTGACCGCGCTCAAGACCGGCGACCTGCTGGTGATCGGCGGCGCAACATTCTGGGCGTTGCAGGTGCTGCTGATCGGCCGCGCCAACCGCGCCGGGCGCCCGATCATGCTGAGCTGCGTTCAGTTTGCCACCGCAGCCGTCATCGGTCTGGCTGGCGCATCGCTGCTCGAAGACTTCAACTGGAGCGCCATCGCGCTGACATGGAAGGAAATCCTGTTTACCGGCGTGTTCTCATCGGGCGTCGCCTTCACGCTGCAAGCCATCGGCCAGCGTTATACGACCTCGGCGCAGGCAGCGATCTTCCTGTCTTCTGAAGCGCTGTTCGCAGCCCTGTTCGGGGCGATCTTCCTCGGTGAGCGGCTGAGCTTCATCGGTTTCATCGGCTGCGGCATGCTGTTCGCGGCCATGCTGGCTGTCGAGCTTGTCCCGATGTTCTGGAACCGCAAAGATGAACCGGTGCCCGCGACGGAACCGGTTCATTAAGCTCAGGCTTTGAAGATCAGCGCCGCGCCGCCCGCAATGAAGGCAAAGCCCAGCAGGTGGTGCCAGGTGAAGGCTTCCTTTAGATAGAAGACCGAGAACAGGCTGAAGATCACCAGCGTGATCACTTCCTGTATCGTCTTGAGCTGTGCCGCCGAATAGACTTCGTGCCCGATACGGTTGGCCGGGACCGCCAGACAATATTCGATCAGCGCGATGCCCCAGCTGATGAAAATTACAGCGACCAGCGGCGTATTGGTGAATTTCAGATGGCCGTACCAGGCAAAGGTCATGAAAATATTCGAGCCGACCAGAAGCAGGATCGGCAGGATGCTTGGCGAAATCAGTGCTGACATGGGTGAAACTTTGGGGACCGGGAGGATGTCTTATGCGTGGTCTGGCCCTGAACCACGGCGGTAAGCGATAGAACATTTCCGACAAAAGTGGGAAGCGGTTTTGCGTGACGCGGTGCGAAAAAACTATGGCGGCGATCAAAACATAGAGAGCATCACAGGCTCGCCCTCCCATTGCCCAGATTGCGCCACAGCGCTTAACACAGACACTGACTCTTCCTTTACGCTTCTCTCATAGGATACAGGAAACGCCGGATTCTCACCGGAAGGGCCCTACAAGCAGAAGGCAAGGACATGAGTTTTGCGTTGTCCGCCATAACAGATCACGATCATGCGCGTCCGCGACTGCGCCATCTTGGTCCGGCGGCGTCCGTGCTCCTTCTGATACTGGCCGCCGGCTGTTCCGGCGACCGTCCGCCGCGCCCGCAAGCCGATGTCGGAAACCCGGATATCATGGTGCCAAGTACCGACGTAGCCAGCGCCCCAATGCCAGCCGCTTCCGTGGCCGACGCACCGATGGACCCCGCGCCGGTGGTGAGCTCGCCCATGCCCGAAGCCCCCATGACGCCTGCGCCGCAGCAAGACCGCGTCGTCGGGCTGGCCGAGGAAGAAGAAAACCATACCGCGCGGCCCGCACAGCAAAACGAGCCGCAATATGCAGGCGATTACGGCTTTGCGGCGCCGGTCCAGAATCCGGTCGCGGCGGCTGAAAACATTTACACCATGTCGAATTCCGAAGCGGCATGCCGTACTCGGCTGAAGCGATTGGGCGTTGTTTTCAAAGAAAAGCCGCCAATCTATCGCAGCGCATCCTGCAACATCGACAATCCCATCGAAGTATCGGGCTTCAACAGCGGTTCCATCGCCTTCAAACCGGCGGCGACGCTGAACTGTCAGGTGACGGAAGCCTTCGCGCGCTGGATCAAGGGCGATCTGCAACCGGCGGCGCGCCTGCGCTATCTGTCAGGCATCAGCACGATCTATAATGCGGGCGGCTATTCCTGCCGTACGATGAACCATCGTCGAGGCGCAAAAATGTCGGAACATTCACGCGGCAACGCCATCGACGTGACGCGGATCAAGCTGAACAACGGCAAGGACATTTCGGTGCGCCGACCCGGTTTCTTCGCTTTTCGCGAAAAAGGCCTGCTCAACAGCGTTCGTTCCGACGCCTGCGATTATTTCACCACGGTCCTTGGACCGGGCTATAACCCGGAACATGCGAACCATTTTCACTTCGACCTGATGCAGCGTCGAAGCGGCTATCGCGCCTGCAAATAAAAGCCCGGTCGCAACCGAGCTTTTCCAAGAGACAAATAGCAATCGACTATTCTTCCGGCACCGGGGTCGGCTTGCCTTCCTTGTCCAGCGCCACCATGACGAATTCGCCATGCGTCACCAGTTCCATACGCTGCTGGGATGCGCGCTGCGCCCAGGCTTCGACGCGCAGGGTAATCGAGGTGCGACCGACCTTGGTGATTTCCGTATAGACGCACAAGACGTCGCCGATCTTCACCGGCTTGGCGAAGGACATCTCGCGCACGGCTGCGGTGACGACGCGGCCACGGGCGCGTTCTTCGGCACGAATACCGGAGGCCGAGTCCATCTGCGACATGACCCAGCCGCCAAAAATATCGAATGCCGAATTGGCGTCCTTCGGCATGGCCGGCACGCGCAAGGTCAGTTCGCCTTTGGGCTTATCTCCAACGCTCATCAATCAATCCTTTAAACACAAATGATTCTGCCGGAGTATGGGACAAACCCATGCTGAAAAACATGCGGCATCGCAGCCTGCTTTTATCGGGTTCGACTTCCTGACAACCTTGTGTCAGGAGCCGTCGGTCAGGAACCGGCAACAGGGCGGATTTTACCGCCGTGCTCTTTTCATTTGCATGTCGAAATTCCATATTAGCGACATGGCTTCCTCCAAGAACAAATACACGCAGGATTCGCACGACGCGGCTGACGGCTTTGGCGAAACGTCGCATACAGGCGGCTTCGGCGAAATGCCTCAGGCTGAATATTCGGGCACACCCCTGACCGGATCCATCGCCGACTGGGCCAAGGAAATTGGCGACGAGGCGGCAAAGCCTGCCGCCAAGACCTCGAAACCTGCCAAGACACCGAAGAAGATTCCCGAGCGCAGCAAGGAAGCGTCGCGCAGCGGTCGCGGCACGTCGATGGGCGGCGCGGCTTCTGCCAAGGAGCGCGCAGCTGCCGGTCTCAATCCGGTTGCGGGTCTCGATATTAGTCTGGAAGATGCAGCCGGGCTTAATGCGTCGGGGGCGACCGCCACCGTCAAGGCGTTGTCCGACCTGATCGAATCCGGCAATCCGCTGTTCAAGAACGGCCAGCTCTGGACACCGCACCGCCCTGCCCGCCCGGACAAATCCGAAGGCGGCATCTCCATCGAGATGGAAACGCCGTTCGAACCGTCCGGCGACCAGCCGACGGCTATCCGCGATCTGGTCGAAGGCTTGTCCAATGACGACCGCACGCAGGTGCTGCTCGGCGTCACCGGCTCCGGCAAAACCTTCACCATGGCCAAGGTCATTCAGGAAACCCAGCGCCCGGCGCTGATCCTCGCGCCCAACAAGACGCTGGCGGCGCAGCTATACGGCGAGTTCAAGAGCTTCTTCCCGAACAATGCGGTCGAGTATTTCGTATCCTATTACGACTACTATCAGCCGGAAGCCTATGTGCCGCGCTCGGATACCTATATCGAGAAGGAATCCTCGATCAACGAACAGATCGACCGTATGCGCCACTCGGCCACACGCGCGCTGCTGGAGCGCGACGATGTGATCATCGTCGCTTCTGTCTCGTGCATCTACGGTATCGGTTCGGTCGAAACCTATACGGCCATGACCTTCGAAATGAAGATCGGCGACCGGCTCGACCAGCGGCAACTGCTCGCCGACCTCGTGGCGCAGCAATATAAGCGGCAGGACATCAATTTCGTGCGCGGCTCGTTCCGCGTGCGTGGCGATACGATTGAACTGTTTCCGGCCCACTTGGAAGACCGGGCCTGGCGCATTTCGATGTTCGGCGACGAGATCGAGAGCATCACCGAATTCGACCCGCTCACCGGACAGAAGACCGGCGATCTGAAATCGGTCAAGATCTATGCGAATTCGCACTATGTCACGCCGCGACCAACGCTCAATCAGGCCATCAAATCGATCAAGGAAGAGCTGAAGCATCGCCTCGTCGAGCTGAACAATGCCGGGCGTCTGCTGGAAGCGCAGCGGCTGGAACAGCGCACCACTTTCGATCTCGAAATGCTGGAAGCCACCGGCTCATGCGCGGGCATCGAAAACTATTCGCGCTATCTGACGGGCCGCAATCCTGGTGAACCGCCGCCGACCCTGTTCGAATATATCCCAGACAACGCGCTGGTTTTCATCGACGAAAGCCATGTCACCGTGCCGCAGATCGGCGGCATGTATCGCGGCGACTTCAGGCGCAAGGCGACGCTGGCCGAATACGGCTTCCGTCTGCCATCCTGCATGGACAACCGCCCGCTCCGCTTCGAGGAATGGGACGCCATGCGTCCGCAGACGATCGCCGTTTCGGCAACGCCGGGCTCGTGGGAAATGGAAGAAGCGGGCGGCGTCTTTGCCGAACAGGTCATTCGTCCGACCGGCCTGATTGACCCGCCGGTGGAAATCCGCCCCGCCAAGACGCAGGTGGACGACGTGCTTGGCGAAATCCGCGACACGGCGAAGAAGGGTTACCGCACGCTGGTCACGGTGCTGACCAAGCGCATGGCGGAAGACCTGACCGAATATCTGCACGAACAGGGCGTGCGCGTGCGCTACATGCACTCGGATATCGACACGCTGGAGCGCATCGAGATCATCCGCGACCTGCGCCTTGGCGCATTCGACGTGCTGGTCGGCATCAACCTGCTGCGCGAAGGTCTCGACATTCCCGAATGCGGCTTCGTCGCCATTCTCGACGCCGACAAGGAAGGCTTCCTGCGTTCGGAAACTTCGCTTATCCAGACCATCGGTCGTGCCGCGCGTAACGTGGACGGCAAGGTGATCCTCTATGCCGACAATATCACCGGCTCGATGCAGCGCGCCATGGATGAAACCAGCCGCCGCCGCGAAAAGCAGGTCGCCTATAATGAAGAGCATGGCATCACACCGGCCTCGGTGAAGAAGAATATCTCGGATATTCTGAATTCGGTCTACGAACGCGACCATGTCCGCGCCGACATTTCGGGCTTTGCCGAAGAAGGCGGAATGATGGGCAACAATCTGCAGGCCCATCTGGAATATCTCGAAAAGCAGATGCGCGACGCCGCCGCCGATCTCGACTTCGAAAAGGCCGCGCGCCTGCGCGACGAGATCAAGCGCCTGCGCGAGACGGAACTCGCCATTGCCGACGATCCGCTGGCGCGCGAGGTGGAACTGGAAAGCCCGGTCACCGGACGCACAAAGGGCCGCCATAATGCCGGGCGCAAAGCGCATCGCACGGTCGATGACACCGGCGGCAAATCGCTGTTCCAGAAGCCGTCGCTCGACGATATGGGACCGGGCACGGACATGGCGAAGCCTCGCCACGAAGGCCCGCTGCCCGCAGCACCGGAAACCAAGTTCCGCAAGAATACGCTGGATGAGATGACGGTGAAGCGGACGGAAGTGCCAACCGGTGGCGGAGAAGCGCCGATACGCCGCGAGCGCGCCGGTATCGGCTCTTATGAAGACCCGGCGGAAGTTGCCCGCAAGAAGCGGCGGCCCGGCAAGACGGGCCGTCCGGGACGATAAAGCGGCCATGCAATCGCAATCTGCGCGCGCACGGCCCGCTTGATTTATGCGTGATAATCGTCGTCGCTGACATGTTCCAGCCAGTCGACCACCTTGCCGTCTAGCGCTTCCGCTATGGCGATATGGGTCATGGCCGTGGTGGCCGTCGCGCCGTGCCAATGCTTTTCACCCGGTTCGAACCAGACGATATCGCCGGGACGGATTTCCTCGACAGGGCCGCCCTCGCGCTGCGCCCAGCCAAGCCCCGCGGTCACGATCACCGTCTGGCCCAGCGGATGCGTGTGCCATGCGGTACGTGCGCCCGGTTCAAATGAAACGGTGGCGCCACCGACGCGCGCCGGTGCCGTGGTGTTGAACGGCATGTCAAGGCGAACCGTGCCGGTGAAATAATCAGCGGAACCCTTGGTCGAGGGCTGAGATCCGATGCGCTTGATCTGCATATATGTTTCCTTTCTTTCCGCGCCTGCATTACTGAGAGGCGGAGCCGCTTAAACCGCCTCTCTGTTCAACTCAACAACGACCGCCGCGCGAAACGCGGAATCCAGCCCGTTCCGCCTCACAGCGATTGGAGAAGCTGCGCCGTTCATTGCCGCGCATTGCGCAGACAGGCGCATATTCCCGCGTGCACGCGCCCATACCGGGCCGCGTCCCGTGCTGCGGCGGACGGGCTGGACCAACGCCGGGCCCGTTCCAGCCCATACCCGGACGACCGTTGCACTGACCATTCGACACTACGCGGAACCCCTCGCCCCGTGCGGAACAGGCATTGCCGAATGTCCGACGAACACCCCGGCGCTCGCCGCAAACCGGCGCATAGATCATCGGACAGGCCTGCACATGGCCCGGATTACCGGGCCGGACCGGCGGTGGCCGGTGATCGGGCCCGCCTTCTGCCACACAGCCGGTCAATAACATCACACCGGCAATCAACCCGGTCCACGAAAATCCCCTCAACATGTTTCCTCCTCTCCAGAAACTGCTATCCGTCTTTTGTCCTCATCTAGAATGGTGCAGTTGCTCCGAAGGGCAAGATTTAAAAGAGGAAGTTTAGACGGCACGTCTCTCGACAAGTCGCCAAGTTGCGTTAGTGTGGAATCAAGCTTTCGGCCCGAACAGTCCGGGTCACAGCATGGGGCAAAACGTACAGAAAGACGACATGCGGCGTTTCGGAACTTTTCTGGCGGCATCGTTTCTGATCGTCCCGCTGTCATTCATCCCCGCTGGGGCGGAACCGGCACCGGCAAGCTATAGCGAGCCCAATCCGCGCATATCGGCCCCGGCATTACCGCCGGAGAAAAAGGCGCCGGGCGTCAGCCGCATCTGCCAGCTAATCGAATCCAGCGCGTCCGCGCATGGCATACCGAAGGATTTCTTCGCCCGCCTGATCTGGAAGGAAAGCCGCTTCGACCATCAGGCCGTCAGCCCGGTTGGTGCGCAGGGCATTGCGCAATTCATGCCTTATACCGCAAAGGAGCGCGGTCTCGCCGACCCGTTCGATATCGAGCAGGCCATCCCTGCCTCCGCCAGTTTTCTGTTCGATCTGAAACAGGCGTTCGGCAATTGGGGTCTCGCCGCCGCTGCCTATAATGCCGGTGCCGGACGCGTCTCAAACTGGATGCGTTCAGGCGGCTTCCTGCCGCTCGAAACCGAGGACTATGTGCTCGATATCACCGGCGCGCCCGCCGATGACTTCGCATCCGGCAAGGAGGTGCAGAACCGTCCGCTTGATTCGGGGCGCTCCTTTGCCGAAGCCTGCCGCCGCCTGCCGATCATCCGCTCGGCAACTATACCCATGTCGCGCGTCAAACCGAAACCGTGGGGTATACAGATTGCAGGAAATTTCCGCCGCAGTGCGGCTGTCAACCAATGGAGCCGCCTCAGCAAGCAATTCGCATCCGTGCTGAGCGGGCACGACCCCGTTATCAGCCGCATTCGCACCCCGATGGGACGGCGCGGCATCTATGCGGTGCGGATTGGCGCTGACAGTCGGGCGGAAGCGGATGGTATTTGTCGCAAGTTGCGTGCAGCCGGTGGCGCGTGCATTGTCTCGCGGAATCGTTAGATAGCCCCGCCATGGGGTACCACCTTTGTGCCCGCAAAGACGGCGCGTTCTGTTAATCTAGTCAATTAAATCCGGCTATTTAATCAGGCGGCTTCTCTATAAGAACTCTTATATATCAAGGATAGGCTGTTCTATTTCGGTATACAGCTTCAGAAATTCTAGAAATAATCGAAAAAATAAACGTGCGATCCGGTTCAAAGATAACAAAACATCGTGGGCGCAAAGAATTTGCTTGCCAAATATCGCGTCTTAGATCAGTCTCCACTCGTTCGGGCATTTAGCGAACAAATGGAAGACTGGAAGAACGGCGTGCCGGGGCCGCTATAAGTTCCGGGTCTGGGGAAACCCAGGCAATGATCGGTTCCTTCCCAATGTCGAGAACTGCCTGCATGACCCTCTGTCGGGTGTGTGGTGCGCTCGGCAGAAGATGTAATTCCATCGTTTTTTAAAAGAACGGTGGCGCCAAGGAAAAGGAACGGATCCAATGGCACAGACCGGACTGGTCAAATTCTTCAATAATGAAAAGGGCTTTGGTTTTATCAAGCCTGATGATGGTGGCGCAGATATCTTCGTGCACATCTCTGCTGTACAGGCTTCGGGCCTGACGGGCCTCGCTGACAATCAGAAGGTTTCCTACGAAACCGAACCAGATCGTCGCGGCAAGGGCCCGAAGGCCGTGAACATCACCGTTACCGGCTGATTGTTCTCAATACCAATTATGACCCCGGTTCACGCCGGGGTTTTTTGTTATCCAAGTTTCTCCAATGGAGTGTCGGCGACCGGTAACAGCCCATCCTGAAAAGCGCCTATCGCCTCCACAGAACCCGGGCCCACCGGATCGTCTCCGGTCCCGCTTCGACGAGATGAGCCGCAACAGACGCAGTCATCGACCTGCTCTGACGCGCAAATGCTTGAATGCATGCGGCAATTAACGAGCCAGCGCCCCGCGCAAGACCAATCCCCCTCATAACCTGCCCGCGAATTGTTACAGACGCTGCGCGTATTTTACCGGGGATCCGTAACTTAGCTCCCTATTTCACCATTGTTCAGCCTCCATTCATGTCGAAAGAGTTAATCCATTAACCAACATGGTGATCCCTCTTTTAAGCGGGCTACACCAGAGGAATTGCAGTCGAGCTTCTGAAGGAGCGAACAATGAACCGATTTGCGAAGACAACCATTCTGGCCGTTGCATCCTTGGCAGCGATTGCTGCTCCTCTTGCTTCCGCTTCGGCAGATTCCTGGGGCCGTCCGGGCTGGGATCGCGGCGGTGACTGGGGCCGTCATCATCACCGCGACAATGGCGACGCTGTTGCAGCCGGTGTGATTGGTCTTGCAGCCGGTGCCCTGATCGGCAGTGCACTGAGCCAGCCACAGCCGACCTATGTGCAGCCAGCGCCCATCTATGACGCGCCGCCTCCGCCGCCTGCTTACTACCCGGCCCCTCCGCCACGCCGCGTCACCTACTACCGCTCGGGTAGCTTTGAGCCGTGGAGCCGCAGCTGGTACAATTATTGTTCGGACCGTTACCGGTCGTTCAATCCGAATACTGGCACCTATCGCGGTTATGATGGTCGCGACCATTTCTGCACGGCCAACTGAGTGCAAAATCGATAAGGAAAAAGCCGCCCAATGGGCGGCTTTTTTTGTAACCTTTACGCCATCCCGATCAGGAATGGGTTGTTGCGGCGCTCTTCACCGAACCGCCCGCCGGGACCGTGCCCACAGATAAAGCCGACATCGTCGCCCAGCGGCAGAAGCTTCTCACGGATCGAACGGATCAGCGCATCGTGGTTCCCGCCCGGCAAATCGGTGCGTCCGACCGAGCCATTGAACAGCACATCGCCGACAATCGCGAAACGCGCTTCCGGACTATAGAAAACAACGTGACCCGGCGAATGACCGGGGCAATGAAAGACGTCGAACGAATGCCCGGCGACGGTGACCTTGTCACCTTCTTCCAGCCAGCGATCCGGCGTCACATTGCGCACGCCGTCGACAATCCCGTATTTGAGACCCGTCATCACCAGATTATCGAGCAGGAACTGGTCGTCGACATGCGGCCCGATAATGTCCACGCCGAGCTTATCCTTCAGATCAGCCGCCGCCGCCGCATGATCGATATGGCCATGGGTGATCCAGATGGCCTCGATATCGATCCCCTGCGACTGGATCGCCTCCTCGATCTTCGGCAGATCGCCGCCCGGATCGATCACGACACCCTTCTTGGTCTCGCTGTCGAAAAGAATCGTGCAGTTTTGCTGGAACGGGGTAACGGGGACGATAATCGCCTGTAACTGGCCCATACTGGATACTCCATCGCATCTGTAGTTGGCGAAGATCGCATCAACCGCCGCCTGTGTTGCTCCACACATAGTGGCCTTGGCCGCATACGGAAAGGGCTTAAAATCTCGACCGCCTCAACAACCGAGCGATCACTGCGGATATTTCAGTTCGCAATAAAAAACGGACGGCGCATGGCCGTCCGTTTGTCCCTCTCAAACAGTTCGTCTTGCCGGTTGGCTCTGAAAACCTCACCGTCTATCCAGAGCACGTCCAAAAACGGAAGCGCGCTCCAGCTGATATTTTAGTGACATCCTTGCTCGACCCGATGTTTCCATCCGGTCACGAATTGCGTTCTTCAGGCCTTGCTGGCCATCGAATTTTTGATCAGCCCCACGATCGCAGTCAGAACGATACCGCCCACGCCGCCGCCAGCAAGCTGGCCGATTGCGCCGTTCAGCACCGAATCCACACCACCGCCGGAAAGCAATGGTAGAAGCTGGCCGAGAATGACGCCGCCAATACCGCCAGCCACGGTGTTACCCGTTGTCCCAAGGCTGATGTTCTTGATAGCGCCAGCAATATTGCCGCCGACAGCGCCGGCAACCAGCTGAAGAATGATAGGCAATAGAGATTCCATAATCGTCACCCCATCTCTGTTAGAGCGCATTCCGAAATAAGCGATATCGGAATATTTGCGCGCCTGATCAAATATCAGAGCGTCGATTTGACAGGATCAGATCAGAAGCCGCTCCAATACCGGAATAACGCGACTCCGGTATGAAAATCTTGAGCTGAAACGACGCAAAGTCAAACAATAAGCAGTAAAGACGCAAAAAAGCGGCCCGAAAGCCGCTCTTTTTCTGTTCAAAACCCAGTCACTCAGCCGCTTCGCGCTTTGGCTGCACTTCCGCTGTATAAGCATCCATCAAAGTGCTGGTGATTTCAGCCGGCTTGAACCGGTACTGACCTATCTCCGAAACCGGCGTAACTTCGGCAGCCGTGCCGCACAGGAAGCATTCGGAGAAATCTGCCATTTCTTCCGGCATGATCGCGCGTTCAATGACTTCGATACCGCGACGCTTGGCCAGATCGATAATGGTGCGGCGGGTGATGCCGTCGAGGAAGCAATCGGGCTTCGGCGTATGCAGGACGCCATCCTTGACGAAGAACACATTGGCACCGGTTGCTTCCGCCACCTGGCCACGCCAGTCGAGCATCAGCGCATCAGCATAGCCCTTGGCTTCCGCGGCGTGCTTGGAGATCGTGCAGATCATGTAAAGGCCGGACGCCTTGGACTTCGACGGCGCCGTACGCGGGTCGGGACGGCAATATTCAGCGATGTCGAGGCGAATACCCTTCATCTTTTCTTCCGGCGAGAAATAGCTCGGCCATTCCCAGCAGGCGATTGCGACGTGAATACGGTTGTTCTGCGCCGAAACCCCAAGCGAGTCCGATCCGCGCCAGGCAAACGGGCGCACATAGGCATCGACATAGCCCATCTTCTTGATCAACGCCCGGCAGGCATCGTTGATTTCTGCCACGCTGTAAGGTAGCGCAAAGCCGAGAAGCCGCGCCGATTCATGCAGGCGCTCGGTATGTTCGTTCAGCTTGAAGATTTCGCCGCCATAAGCGCGCTCGCCCTCAAAAACCGTGCTGGCATAATGCAGGCCATGGGTGAGGACATGGATTTTTGCATCTTTCCAGTCGACGAATGCACCGTCCAACCAGATATATCCGTCCCTTTGATCAAATGGAATCGCAGCCATTTTCTTGCTCCTAAATGTTTTCCTTGCGGCGCTGTCTCAGGGCAGATTCTGCTCGGGCAAACCTCTCCGCATTCCCATTTCACCAGTTAAATCGATATTACCGGCAAAACAGGCGCCTTTTTTCGCGCGAATACTGGCCTTTTGGTGCGAAATGCTTAGAGCTTGGCAAAGATTTTGCGCAAAACTCTGACGGAGCACGCATGGACAAAAAATAATCCTCCCGACCGGCGGGACTGAACCGTCGCAGCGTTTCTTTCACCGCCTCCCAGCAGTGATCGACAACCCGGTCGCGTAATTATCTCTCCTCCAGCATGCGCCAGCATAAACATTGTTCCAAAAAGCCAGCTCACGCTTATCGAAAATTATCTGTGCGGTTGAATTATGTCAATAATGCTGACATATTTATCGCAGCAGTACGGAGCATCGATGTGAATTCGACGAACGACATGAATTATATAAGCAATCCGTTGACAGCCGAGGAGGCGGCCGATCTCAACGTCATCGAACTATTGTTCTTTTCTTATCGCGACTTCACCGCCGACCCCGATCTCATTCTCGAAAAGATCGGCTTTGGCCGCGCGCATCACCGCGTTCTCTACTTCATCAATCGCAAGCCGGGCATGACGGTGGCCGAACTTCTCGAAGTCCTGCGCATCACCAAGCAGAGCCTGTCGCGTGTTCTCAAGCAGCTGATCGATACCGGCCATGTGGTTCAGGCCACAGGTCTGCACGACCGTCGCCACCGCAAGCTCTACCCTACGAAAAGCGGCCGCCAGCTGACGCTTGCCCTCGCCTTGCCGCAGTCGCATCGCATTGCCCGCGCCCTTGAGGGATGCGCCCCGCAGGATCGCGCCATCATCGAGCGCTTTCTGTATAATATGGTCAATCCGGAACGCCGCGCGCAGATCGACAGTTTTTCCAGTGAAGAACGATCCTGAAATAAGTGTTACGCTGCGGAATACTAAGTGCTTGCATAAAAGCATATCCACGTCACTGCGAATAGACGTGCCACATTCCAGTCGATAATATGCGCGTCCGACGGCCCTGCGTCGTCAGCGAACAGAAACTGAATGGGATCGAAAGACGCCATGACCGCAGAAGAACAAAAATCACTCTCGGATGACGCCCCGCATCTGCTCGTTGTCGATGACGACACGCGAATCCGTAGCCTGCTTTCACAATATCTGACCAATAGCGGCTTTCGCGTCACCATTGCCGCGAGCGCTGCCGAAGCGCGCCGCAAGCTGGAAGGCATCGATTTCGACCTTCTGATTCTCGACGTGATGATGCCCGGCGAAACCGGCGTTTCGCTGACCCGTTCACTCCGCGAACAAAAGAATGTGCCGATCCTGATGCTGACCGCGCTGTCGGAAACCGACAACCGCATCGACGGCCTGTCGGCAGGTGCAGACGATTATCTGCCAAAACCGTTCGATCCGCGCGAGCTGACGCTGCGCATCAACAATATTCTGCGCCGTGGCGCGCCGCCTGCCCAGCCCAAGATCGAGCAGATCGTGTTCGGGCCTTACACATTCTTCATTCCGCGCCGCGAATTGAAGAAGGGCACCGAAACCATCAAGCTCACGGATCGCGAGCAGGACATTATGGCAATCTTCGCGGAACGCGCGGGAGACACCATTCCACGTCATGAATTGACCGGACAGGACGGCGATGTCGGCGAGCGCACTATCGATGTTCAGATCAACCGTCTCCGCCGCAAAATCGAGCAGGACCCGGCCAATCCGGTCTGGCTCCAGACCGTGCGTGGCATCGGCTACAAGCTCAGCATCGAATAGTCGTGATGTGACGCAACTGGCCGCTGTTTGGGACGTTCTGAGACGATGACGCTCTGGAAAAACCTCACGCGCTGGTTAGCGCGCCGGATGCCGAAAGGTCTCTATGCGCGGTCGCTGATCATTATCATCGCCCCGATGGTTCTGCTCCAGTCCGTGATCGCCTATGTGTTCATGGAACGCCACTGGCAGATGGTGACAGAGCGGCTTTCTACGGCTGTCGTGCGCGATATTTCGGCGATCATCGACATTCTGGAAACTTATCCGCAGGAGCCCGGTTACGACAATCTGATCCGCATCGCGCAGCAGCGTCTGGCGCTCAATATCTCGATCCTGCCGCCCGACCCGCTGCCCGCGCCGGGGCCAAAACCGTTCTTCGCCATTCTGGATTACTTCCTCAGCGAAGAGATCACCCGCCAGATCAATCGGCCCTTCTGGGTGGATACGGTGGGCGATTCCGACCTGATCGAAATTCGCATCAAGCTCGACGACAAGGTGCTGCGCGTTTTCGCCCGCCGCAGTCAGGCCTATGCGTCCAATACCGGCATCTTCCTGACCTGGATGGTGGGCACCGCGCTTGTGCTTCTCATCATCGCCATTGCCTTCCTGCGCAACCAGATCAAGCCGATCCAGCAACTGGCGGAAGCTGCCGAAAGTTTCGGCAAGGGCCGTTCAATGCCGGAAGGTTTCCGACCGCACGGCGCGGAAGAAGTCCGCAAGGCTGGTATCGCCTTCATCCAGATGCGTTCCCGCATCGAGCGCCAGATCGAGCAGCGCACGGCGATGCTATCGGGCGTCAGCCACGATCTGCGCACCATTCTCACCCGCTTCAAGCTGCAATTGGCGCTGGCCGGTCACTCGATCGATGTCGAGCCGCTCAATCAGGATATCGCCGATATGCAGACCATGCTGGAAGGCTATCTGGCCTTCGCGCGCGGCGAAGGTGCGGAAGAAACCGCGAGCTTTGATGTAAAGCGCCTCTGCGAAAAGCTTGAAAACGAAGCGCGCCTGCGCGAGCGCGGCTTCAAGTATTCCATTGACGGCGATAGTGAAATCCATGTTCGCCCCAATGCCTTCTCGCGTCTTGTCAGCAATCTGGTGTCCAACGCCTTCCGCCATGCGCAGAATGTCGAGCTTTCGATTTCCCATGAGGATGGCTGGCTGAAAGTCGTGGTGGATGACGACGGACCGGGCATTCCCGAGGACCGGCGCGAAGATGTGTTCAAGCCTTTTGTGCGGCTGGATGAGGCGCGAACACAGGATTCGGGCGGCACAGGCGGGCTCGGCCTCGCCATCGCGCTCGACATTGCCCGCAGCCATGGCGGCGACATTACACTGGCAGACGCCCCCACCGGCGGCCTGCGCGCCATCATCCACATTCCGGCGTGAAGTACGGTGTTCAACCAGCCTTCCGACATTGCTCTTTTCCCTCATCCTGAGGAGCCGTTGAAAACGGCATCTCGAAGGGCGAGGGAAAACGCACCAAACCCCTCGTCCTTCGAGACGGCTCCTTCGCAAGCTCAGGAGCCTCCTCAGGATGAGGGGCAACAGCGTATACATGCTTGTTAAATTAAACTGAGATCACTGCGCTCTAATAGAGCTTGCCGCCGTTTGGCACTTTCTTGTCGATGGCCGCGAGAACGACTTCACCGGCTTCGTCGGGCAGGCCCAACGTCAGCACTTCCGACATAAACGGGCCGATCTGGCGCGGCGGAAAATTCACCACGGCCAGCACCTGACGGCCGATCAGCTCTTCCGCCTTATAGTGTTTGGTGATCTGTGCGGAGGATTTCTTCACACCAATCTTCTCACCGAAATCGATCTTAAGCTTGTAGGCGGGCTTGCGCGCTTCCGGAAACGGCACTGCTTCCACAATCGTACCCGTCCGGATATCGACCTTTTCGAAATCAGCCCAGGTGATTGTCGCGTCTTCGCTCATATCCGTCCGCTTTCGTATACCGTGCATAACCCGGCGCATTTCCCGCCGGGTTATCTGTTGATTCTGATCAGGCGCGTCCGACTGTTTCGAACACGACGCTTTCCAGCGACTCGCGCGCGCTGACACCCGACCAGACCACGAACTGGAAAGCCTGGAAATAGGTTTCACAAGCCTCTAACGCAGCCGACAGCAGCACTTCGACCTGACGGCTCGTCGGTTCGGCACCGCCCGCCAGCAACAGCGACTGGCGGTACATGATGGCGCCTTCCTGCTGCCAGAGATCGAAATGCCCCATGAGAAGCTTTTCGTTGATCAGCGAAAGCAGGCGCATCACCTCGTTTACACGCGGTTCCGCCACCTTGATGTCAAAGGCGCAAGCCAGATGCAACGCCTCGAAATCTTCCATCCAGGAAAATGAGATGTGATAGTCAGTCCAGTTGCCCGCAACCGAAATTGCGATTTCATCGTCGCCAGTCCGCTCGAATGTCCAGTCGTTTGAATGCGCAACCTGCTCGATCACATCCACCGGATGCGCCTCGCGTGCGAATTCAAGCTCAAGAAGGCTCATGTCCGTTTCCTGTTCTGCGAGACATCTCAAGCTGGATGTCTCAAATTCCCGGCGCGCAAGAATTGCTCGCCCGCACCCGCCGCCGCGCAAGACAAGCGCAGAAAAAAGGCACGAATTGATCGGTCGAGGAACTGGCATGCCTAACAGCATGCAAGCGCCTCAATGGCACACGCACATACGCAACTGATACTGGAAAGCAGCCTGAAAGACGCGAAAACTAGAACTACAGCCCCTCGCCGCCGCCTACATGACCACACTTCGAATCATGTAGTGTTTTCAGTCTATTGAAGCTGAATCTGAACGCCAGTCCCTTTTCAGAAAAGAGACATGAAAGCATGTGGAAACATGAAAGGGGCTGGCCGCGAGCATTGCCTTAAGCGACTCTAAGACAAGGGTTTTTACCGCCCGCGGCCTGTTAATAAATAATCAGGAATTATTTTTGGATTTTGCCGACGAGGAGGCCGATTTTGCCGATTTGGCATCGGAATCAACTTCGAATCTGGCAAGACGTGCTTCAAGTGCTTCGATTCGTGCCAGCAACGCACTGTTTTCGGCGCGCGCTTTGATGGCCATTTCACGAACCGCTTCGAAGTCTTCACGCTGCACGACATCGAGCGTATTGAGCACACGTTCCCCTTGCGACCGCAGGGCCGTTTCCACTTCCCGGCGCACGCCTTGCGCAGCGCCTGCCGCATCCGTCACAAGCTTGGCGAGTTCATCGAGAACCCGGTTTTGTCCGCTGGTCATGGCAATCGTTCCTTATTTCCAGGATAGACCTGTTGAAAACATAAAATGGAAATAGGACCGTCTTAGTTCCGATGCAAGCGCAGCTATAGAAAGTGATCGCGTTAAAAGGCGTTTGCAGGACAGCTTGACCGTAGCGGGTTCGTCCAGCATGTTCCGTCACAAAATGGAGTGATTTCATGATAGAGACGTTGCTGCCCGCTTCGGCCCTCGCCTTTCCGAACATTGACCCGGTGATCTTTTCCATCGGACCGCTGGCCGTTCACTGGTACGGCCTCGGCTATGTTGTCGGCATCATGTTCGCGTGGTGGTATGGCAAGAAGCTTCTGCGCAGCCATCGCCTCTGGGCGCATAACCAGCCGCCCATGGCCCCGGAAGCGCTCGACGATTTCGTCATCTGGGCGGCACTCGGCGTCGTGCTGGGCGGACGCATCGGCTATGTGCTCTTCTATAATTTCTCCTATTATATCTCCAATCCGATCGCCATTCCCGCCGTCTGGGACGGCGGCATGTCGTTCCACGGCGGTATTCTCGGCACCACCATCGCCATGATCCTGTTTGCGCGCTCGCGCGGCATCAGGGTCTGGAGCATGTTCGATGTCGTCGCTGCCGGTGTACCGGTCGGCCTCGGCGTGGTGCGTGTGGCCAACTTCATCAATTCCGAACTCTGGGGCCGTGTCAGCGATGTTCCATGGGCCGTCTATTTTCCCAATGGCGGGCCGCTGCCGCGTCACCCAAGCCAGCTCTACGAAGCATTTCTGGAAGGCCTCGTCCTGTTCTTCGTTCTGTTCCTGCTCGTCTGGGTGGGACGCAAGCTGAAGAAGCCCGGCTTCATCGCAGGCGCATTCGTGACCGGCTATGGCCTCAGCCGCATCGCGGTCGAGTTCTTCCGCGAGCCGGACGCACAGCTCGGCTATCTGGTCGGCGGATGGCTGACCATGGGCATGGTGCTTTCGGTGCCGATGGTGCTGATCGGCCTGTGGGCGATCTGGCGGGCCAACCGCGCAGCAGCCAAAGATGCCTGAGACCACGTTGAAAGACCGGCTGAAACGGCTGATCGCCACCACAGGACCGATCAGCGTGGCCGACTACATGGCCGCCTGTCTGGGCGACCGGGAATCCGGCTATTACACGACCCGCGAACCCTTCGGTCGCGAGGGCGATTTCGTCACCGCGCCTGAAGTGAGCCAGATGTTCGGCGAATTGATTGGCATCTGGTGCGTGGCGGAATGGGACGCGCTTGGCCGCCCTGCCAACACCGTGCTGTGCGAAATCGGCCCCGGCCGCGGCACGCTGATGAGCGATATGCTGCGCACGATCAGCAAGCTTGCGCCGCAAATGCTGACGGGCCTGCAGGTCGCCATGGTCGAGACCAGTTCGCGCCTTGTCGAAAAGCAAAAGCAGAAGCTGACTGACACCGGCGTGCCCATCACCTGGTTCGAACGCTTTGCCGATGTCCCCACCGGCCCATTGATCCTCATATCGAACGAGCTGTTCGACGCGATCCCGTTTCGCCAGTTTGTCAAAACCAACGGGCGTTTTGTGGAACGGCTGATCGCGCTTGATGATCAGGATCAGTTCCATTTCGTCAGCGGCGCGGGCGGGATCGACCCGGCGCTTTTGCCGAAAGACCATGCGCAGACGCCTGACGGCACAATCTTCGAGGCGGCCCCCGCACGAACCGCGCTGTTGCAGGAAATCGCACAACGTATCGCAAAGACACGCGGCGCAGCCCTCAACATCGATTACGGCCACCTGCAATCCGGCTTTGGCGACACGCTGCAAGCCATGCTCAAACACGCCTATGACGACGTTTTTGCTCATCCAGGCGAAGCCGACCTGACTAGCCATGTCGATTTCGATAGTCTGGAGCAGACTGCACGCGCTTCCGGCTGCAAGACCGGCACCATGACGCAAGGCGAATTTCTGCTGGCCATGGGCCTGCTCGACCGTGCAGGCCGTCTGGGCACCGGGCGCGATGCCGCCTTTCAGGAAAAGATCCGGCAGGATGTGGAGCGCTTGGCAGCCCCCGCTCAGATGGGCACGCTGTTCAAGGTGCTAGCCTTCAGCGACCGCGACACCCGCCTTATTCCTTTCGAGACAGCCTGACTGGAATTTGCCCTTCAAAAAGCTGCAATTGACAAGCCAACCTGCCTCCCCCACCATCCCGATCCAAATGTCTGGGCATGATCTTTTCGGAAATCCGGTTTCCAGTTTTCCGGATCATGCTCGGTTTCAAAAGGCCATTATGCTATGACTGACATGCCGCAACCGCTCCGTTCGCCTCTGCTCGACAAGCCCGCTGGTCAGGCCGGGAAGCGCATCGCGCACGGCTTTTTCACGCGCAAGGGCGGCGTTTCGGGCGGCATCTATGCGGGACTGAATGTCGGCGCGGGATCGAATGACGTGGCCGAACATGTTGCCGAAAACCGCCGCCGGGTGGCAGAATCGCTTGGCGTCGCGCCGGATCATCTTTTGACCGTGCATCAGGTTCATTCGCCCGATGTGCTGCATGTGAAAGCGCCTTTCGATTCGCCGCGCCCCAAGGCCGATGCCATGGTGACCAATGTTCCCGGCATCGCGCTTGGCGCGCTGTCTGCCGATTGCGGTCCCGTTCTGTTTGCCGATCACGAGGCCGGTGTCATCGGTTCCGCCCATGCGGGCTGGCGCGGTGCATTCAGCGGTGTGCTGGAAAACACCATCGACGCCATGATCGGCCTCGGCGCACAGCGTGAGAACATCGTTGCGGTCCTTGGACCGACAATCGGCCCCGACAATTATGAAGTCGGGCCGGAATTCTATGCAGAGTTTCTGAGCAAAGACCCTGTCTATGCGCGCTATTTCCGCGCCTCGGAAAAGCCGGACCACAAGCTTTTCGATCTGTGGACCTTCATCACCGACCGCCTGACCAAGGCTGGCGTACAGGCCAGCTCCCTTCGCCAGTGCACCTATGCCGACGAAGACCAGTTCTATTCCTACCGGCGCACGACGCACCGCAAGGAGCCGGATTACGGACGCCAGATTGCAGCCATTGCGATTCTGGAAGCCAAATATTCCATTTGAGGAGAACCGCATGGCCCTTCACTTCGAGCCGGAAGAATTCGCCGCACGCCGCGACCGCCTGATCTTGAAGATGGAGGAGGAGAAGCTCGATGCCCTGCTGCTGTTCGCACAGGAAAGCATGTACTGGCTGACCGGCTATGACACGTTTGGCTTCTGCTTCTTCCAGTGCCTCGTGGTGAAGGCCGACGGCTCGATGGTGCTGATGACGCGCTCGGCGGATTTGCGCCAGGCGCGCCAGACGTCCAATATCGAAAACATCGTCGTCTGGACCGACCGCGATAATGCCAATCCCGCAGCGGATCTGCGCAATATCCTGACCGAGCTTGATCTGCTCGGCACACGCATCGGCATCGAATACCAGACCCACGGCCTCACCGGCGCGAATGCCCGCAGGCTCGATGAACAATTGCAAAGCTTTGCCAAATTGTTCGATGCGTCGGGCATGGTGGATGGCCTGCGCCTTTTGAAAAGCCCGGCGGAAATCGCCTATGCCAGGCGCGCGGCGCAATTGGGTGACGACGCGCTCGACGCAGCGCTGAAAACCACGCGGGCGGGTGCGAGTGAAGCCGATATTCTGGCCGCGATGATGAGCGCCAATTTCGCCGGCGACGGCGACTATCCGGCCAATGAATATATCATCGGCTCCGGCGAGGACGCCCTGCTCTGCCGTTATAAATCCGGTCGCCGCACGCTTGCGGCCAGCGACCAGCTCACGCTCGAATGGTCCGGCGTTTACCGCCATTATCACGCGCCGATGATGCGCACGATCCTGATCGGCCAGCCGACGGAGCACCACGTCAAGCTTTACGACGCCGCCCGCGAGGCGCTGGAAGCTGTCGAGGCGGCGATGACACCGGCTTCAACTTTTGGTGATGTGTTCGATGCCCATGCCCGCACGATGGAAACGCACGGGCTGACCCGCCACCGCCTGAATGCATGCGGCTATTCGGTCGGCGCGCGCTTCACACCGTCATGGATGGACCCGCAAATGTTCTATGCGGGCAATCCGGAAAGCATCCAGCCGGACATGACGCTCTTCGCGCATATGATCATCATGGATTCCGACAGCGGCGCTGCGATGACGCTCGGACAGACATATCTCACAACAAATGGTGCTGCTCAGCCATTATCCCGCCATTCTCTTGATATGCTTATCGCCTGACATCATTGTCAAACGGCCCACGATCGGCGATAAATCGGCCTGACGTGAGAACCGCCTGTATTTTCAGGACTATGCGTTTTCAGGAGCATGAAGCCGACCATGAACAAGGCACATATTTCGATGATGCTGTTGCTTGCCGGAGCGCTCGCTGCCTGCAACAGCACCGAATCCGCACTGAACGTGCAGGGCTCTGGCCAAAATACGAGCCAGACCGCGGGACAACCGGCTAACGCGCAGGCGTCAACGCCGGGCACTGTGGCGACGACTCCCGGAACCACAACGCCCGCGACCACACCGGGTCGCACTGCGTCGCTGAAGCCGGGCAAGCTGCACATTGCGCCCATTGTCGGCGCGCCCGTCAATGTGGTGACGCCGCTGACCCATCGCATCAATGACGACGCCAAGGCCAAGGGAGTGGAGCTGGCAGGCGTCAATGACACCAGTGCCGCCTATGTCATGAAGGGGTACTTCTCGGTTCTCTCCGAGGACAATCAGACGACCGTGCTCTATGTCTGGGATGTGCTGGATGCTTCGGGCAACCGACTGCACCGCATTCAGGGGCAGGAGAAAGTGCAAGGTGCGGCGGCAGACTCATGGAGCGTGGTGCAGCCCGCCACCATGCAGGCCATCGCCGACCGCACCATGCAGGAATATTCTACCTGGCTTGCGGCAAATCGCGCATAAAGGATGAGAATTTTCAGCAAGGAACTGAAATCCCTTACTGAATCGCCGCTTTTTGACACGCGGAAAGGCCGGAAATCCGGCCTTTTTCAACAATTGTGAACAGTCGGGCCTTGCAATGACGGTGACTCTTTGCAATAGGCCCCACATTCGAGAAAACCTTGCAAGCTGCTGTACTTAACCTGACGGGCCAAAGTTAGCAGCTTTAAAGCTTTTAGAGGATGACGTTGCTGGGCCTGCATCGTTGCGGTCCATGCGCAAAACAAGATTACGTCCGTCATACGGACTTTTTGCGACAGAACGAAACCGCAAACCTATCGCATCGGCTCAGAGGCAAAAAGAATGAAACTTTTCGCAGGCAACTCCAACCGGGCACTTGCCGAATCCGTTGCTAAATATCTCAACATCCCGCTCGGCAAGGCAAGCGTTCGCCGCTTCGCCGATCAGGAGATTTTCGTAGAGATCCAGGAAAACGTGCGCGGCGAAGACGTATTCGTTCTGCAATCGACCTCCTATCCGGCAAACGATCACCTGATGGAACTGCTCATCATGATCGATGCCTTCCGCCGTTCCTCGGCGCGCCGCATCACCGCCGTCCTGCCCTATTTCGGCTATGCCCGTCAGGACCGCAAGCCCGGCCCGCGCACGCCGATCTCGGCAAAGCTGGTCGCCAACCTCATCACCGAAGCCGGTGCAAACCGCGTTCTGACCCTTGATCTTCATGCCGGTCAGATTCAGGGCTTCTTCGATATCCCGACCGACAATCTCTATGCCGTTCCGGTTATCGCCCGTGACGTGAAGGCCAATTACGCAACCGGCAATTGCATGGTCGTTTCGCCGGATGTCGGCGGCGTGGTTCGCGCCCGCTCCTTGGCCAAGCGCATCGACGCGCAGCTCGCCATCGTCGACAAGCGCCGCGAACGTCCAGGTGAATCGGAAGTCATGAACGTCATCGGTGAAGTGGCTGGCAAAGACTGTCTGCTGTTCGACGATATCGTCGATTCCGGCGGCACGCTTTGCAACGCAGCCGAGGCCCTGCTGGCCAAGGGCGCGAATAGCGTCACCGCTTACATCACGCATGGGGTTCTCTCCGGCGGCGCGGTCGCCCGTATCGCTTCTTCAAAGCTGAAGGAACTGGTGATCACCGATTCCATCCAGCCGACCACCGCGATCAACGATGCGCCGAATATCCGCGTGCTCTCGATTTCCGATCTGATCGGCGAAGCCATTGCGCGTACCGCAGCGGAAGAATCCGTTTCGAGCCTGTTCGACTAAAATACCAAGCGGATCGCAATTCCGAGACATGCCGCCAGCAACAGCACCAGCGGCATGTTGAGCCTCATTACAACAAGCAACAATGCCGCCGCGCCTGCGATCAGGACGGCGGCATTGTCTATTGTGCTCCAGAGCGGCAGAGGCACGCTGAACGGCCCAACCGTCTTATCCAGCACCTGCGCGAACAGCACATGCAACGAGAACCAAAGCGCCAGATTGGCGATCACGCCCACGACCGCCGCCGTGATGCCGCTGAGCATGGCCGAAAGCCAGCGCACCTGACGCAGCCGCTCCACGAAGGGTGCGCCCGCCAATATCCATAGAAAACACGGCACGAAGGTAAACCACAGCGCAATGATGCCGCCGACCAAGCCGCCCAGGATTGGCGGCAGGCCAGACAGGTTGGCCGCCCCCACAAAGCCAACGAAAACCAGCACGAGGATCAGCGGTCCCGGCGTGGTTTCGGCCAACCCCAGCCCGGTCAGCATTTCGCCCGGCTTCATCCAGCCGAAATGTTCGACCGCCTGTTGCGCCGTATAGGAAAGGGCGGCATAGGCGCCGCCGAAAGTCACAGCCGCCAGTTTTGAGAAGAACGCCGCTTCCTGCACGAAGACATGCGCGCCGCCGAAGGCCAGATAGAGAAGAACGAGCGGTGCGAGCCAGAGCCCGCCCCAGACCAGTGTTTGCTGCGTGAAATCGCGCAAAGCGCCGGGTGTCGCCTCGCCCAAACCGGTCCCCGCGCCGCTCCCCTGCACGATATGACGCAGACCGCCTGCCATCGCTGCCAGCAGAACGACGAGCGGAAACGGCAGTTTCAACAGCGCGATGGCAACAAACGCCGCGATCGCTACGGCATAGGAAAAGCCCGAAGCCAGCGTGCGCCTGGCCATGCGATAAAGCGCTTCGAACACCACGGCCAGCACCGCAGCTTTCAGGCCGAACAGCAGGCCCGCCACCATCTCCACATGTCCGAAAGCGATATAGAGTGTGGAGAGCGCAAGCATCACCACAGCGCCGGGCAGCACGAACAAAAGCCCGGCCAGCAGGCCGCCGCGCCAGCCTTTGACAGCCCAGCCGGAATAGGTCGCAAGCTGCATGGCTTCCGGGCCGGGCAACAACATGCAGAAGTTCAGCGCATGGATCAGCCGTTCCTGATCCATCCATTTTTTCTCATCCACAAGAACGCGTTGCAGCATGGCGATCTGCGCTGCCGGCCCGCCGAAGGACAAAAGCCCGATCTTGCCGAATGTCGTGAAGAGTTCTTTGAAATTCGGCTGCTTTATTGGCTGTGTCACGCTGTCATCCCGAATGATCCGACCAAGCTCTTGCTGACAATCATTACAGGTTCATGACGGTTTTCACAGCTTACTCGGCTGCAGCACCTTCTTCGACCATATCGTCGGGGGCATTCGGGTCACCCGGCGCGGTCTCACAGGCAAGATCGGGGAAATTGACGATGCGCATTCCCTTGAAGTCGTTGCGCACGACCAGAAGCCCGCGTTCTTCGAAATAAGTCAGCAGACGCCGGGCACGGCTGAACGAATGCGTGCCATAGGCCCGCGCCAATGCCGCGTCGGACGGGCAAGGCGCACCGGTTACCGCCGCCTGTGCGACGATCAGGAACACGCCCTGCACATCGTCGGTGAGGCTTTCCGATAGCGACAGCGCCTGCTGCCATGTCTCGCCGCTGGCCACGTCACTTTCAATGCTGGCCTGCGCCACCGCCAGCCTGCGGCGGAAGGCAGGCAAAGCCAGCGGTTCGCCCGGAACGCGGTGAATGCGGCAGCGCACGAGAAAGTCCTGATAAAGAACGGCCACAGACCGGAACGAGGCTTCGGGGTCATCCACAATCTCGCGCATGACCTTATCGATAAGTTCGTCGCGTTCCGCTTCGACGATACCGGGGAAAAGCGGGGCTTCAACCGGCTCTGCCTCGGGCTTAGGCTTGGCCACCTGCGCCAGAATTTCCGCCGTGGATGGCGGCGGCGGGGGTGGAGGCGTCCGGCGCACGACGGTGCGGATTTCCTGCGGTGCTGGCGTAAAGATCAGATCGAGCGCATCCTCCGGCGCATCGGGCAGCGGCATCAGCTTCGGCGAAGAAGACCGTGCCGATGTTTCCACCTTGCCGATCTTGATCGGCAATGGACGGCGCGACAAGGCGGGCCCGAGCGCCACAAAATGCCCGCGCTCCAGATCGCGGAACATCTCCGCTTGACGGCGCTCCATGCCAAGCAGATCGGCGGCGCGCGCCATGTCGATATCGAGGAAGGTGCGGCCCATCAGAAAGTTGGAGGCCTCTGCGGCCACGTTCTTGGCAAGCTTGGCCAGACGCTGTGTGGCAATAACACCGGCCAGTCCGCGCTTGCGCCCGCGACACATAAGATTGGTCATCGCGCCAAGGGAAAGCTTGCGCGCCTCGTCCGACACTTCGCCAGCGGCGGCAGGCGCAAAAAGCTGCGCCTCATCCACCACCACGAGCATCGGATACCAATAGTCGCGTTCGGCATCGAACAGACCGCCAAGGAAAGCCGCAGCGGAACGCATCTGCTGCTCGACATCGAGACCTTCGAGATTAAGCACCACCGAAACACGATGCTGGCGGATGCGTCCGGCAATGCGGGTCAGTTCGGCTTCAGTGCGAGCGGCGTCAACAACGACATGGCCGTAAAGATCGGCCAGCGTGACAAAATCGCCTTCCGGGTCGACAATGCACTGCTGCACCCATTGCGCGCTCTGTTCCAGCAGGCGGCGCAAAAGATGCGACTTGCCGGAGCCGGAATTGCCCTGCACGAGCAGGCGCGTGGCGAGAAGCTCCTCAAGATCAAGCATGGCCTGCTTGCCACCGCCAAGCGCCGCTGCCGAGGCAGAACCGCTTCCCGTGACAGAACCCATGTCGATACCGACCTGCATCTCGCCTCCTTGTTTCAACATTGCAGGAACAGACGACTCGCGCGGCCAAGCCCGCGGGTCAATCAGGCATTCGCTTAACATCTTTGACGCCGCCAATGCCACCCGTTACGACAGATGCCCACAGATGCTGGTCGGTAGATTTCAATCAAAAGTTTTGATAGCAATCAGAACAGGGGGCAAAAGCAGCAAGCGTCCAGCCAGCGGGCGCGTCGGGGAGGATGAGCCGCTCCGACCGAGGCAAAGGCTTTGCTCTCTATTCGGAGGTGAACTCTATGTGGCTAATACCCATTAGATTCACGCTTAGAATAAAGAAAACCCGCACTGGCTGGCAAGCCGCAGTGCGGGCACAATTCTTTATCTAAGAACACGGTAGCTGGAGTTCGCGCTTCAGCTACCGATCCGAATATAGGCCATCGGGACCATTTTTTCAACTGTGGCCTTGTCAGTCCCCACGCAACGGCAAATCCAAAAAACTTGCGCCGCCGCACACTATGCTCTATAGCACCGCCATCCGCGTAGACACCCTTGGAGGCAACGCGGAATGGAGCGGTCCGGTCTTTCACCCTGTGACAGACGATACGGGCTGTTTCATGTCGTTTGTTGAAGCACGATCCCGAAAAGTGGAAACCGGTTTTCGGATAAGATCAGGCGTGGAAAGCAAGCGACACTCCAGTAACTTTGAAAGGAAATGCCATGAGCGAGACTTACGTGCTCAAGGCCGATCTGCGTACCCGGGTTGGTAAGGGGTCCTCCCGCGAACTGCGTCGCAACGGCCAGATTCCTGCAGTCATCTATGGCGACAAGCAGGAGCCCCTCGCAATCGCCGTCTCCTATAAGGAGATTTTCTACAAGATCCATGGCGGTGGTTTTAAGACCACGGTTGCTACGATCGAAGTAGACGGCAAGAAGATTCAGGTCCTCCCGAAGGACTACCAGCTGGACCCGGTCCGCGACTTCCCGCAGCATGTCGACTTCCTGCGCGTATCCGCCAAGTCGGTCGTTCACGTGAACGTTCCTGTTCACTTCAAGAACGAAGAAGCAGCTCCCGGCATCAAGCGCGGCGGCGTTCTCAACATCGTTCGTCACGACGTTGAACTGATCGTTCCGGCCAATGCAATTCCGGAAGCGCTCGAATTCGACCTGACCGGCCTTGAAATCGGTGATTCGGTCCACATTTCGGCAATCAAGCTGCCGAAGGGCGTGACGCCTGCGATCCACGATCGCGACTTCACCATCGCCACCATTGCTGCTCCTGCCGGCCTGAAGTCGGACGAAGCAGCTGCTGAAGGCGCTGAAGAAGAAGCCAAGGACGGCGAATAATCGCTTTCCGTATTTTGAGGGCTCTGAACCATGCTGCTCATCGCAGGTCTTGGCAATCCGGGCCCCAAATATGCGCGTAACCGGCACAATATCGGTTTCATGGCGGCGGATGAAATATTCCGCCGCCATCGCTTTTCCAACTGGCAGAAGAAGTTTCAGGCCGAGATCGCCGATGGCGTGATCGACGGCGAAAAGGTGCTGCTTATCAAGCCGCAGACTTTCATGAACCTGTCCGGCCAGTCCATCGGCGAGGCCATGCGCTTCTACAAGCTCACCTCTGCCGATCTCGTCGTCATCTATGACGAACTCGACCTTGTTCCCGGCAAGCTGCGCATCAAGACCGGCGGCGGCTCCGGCGGCCATAACGGCATCAAATCCATCGACGCGCATGTGCAGTCCTTCCCCGGCGGACAGAATTATCGCCGCATGCGGCTTGGCATCGGCCATCCGGGCGCGAAGGAACTGGTGCATAATTATGTTCTCGGCGACTTCGGCAAGGCCGACAGTGAATGGCTGGACACGCTTTTGGGGGCTGTCGCCGACAATATTGGCCTGCTCGCCAAGCCGGGCGACGACAACAGTTTCATGAACCGGATTGCGCTCGCCATGGGCGACGGCAATCAGCGGCCTAACGGTTTCAAGGCCGACCCCGCGCAACTGGAAAAAGCCCCGCCCAAGGCGCAGAGCCATATCCGCCAGGCGCGCCAGAGCCAGAAGAAACCGGCCATTCCCGAAAGCGGTCCAATGGCTGAAATGCTGAAAAAGCTGCTGGGCAAAAAGGACTAAGATACCCTGCGCCTCTTGACGCTTCACGGTCCTATGACGCATAGCCACAACAATAAAATTCTAGTCTGATAGGTACGATCATGGGTTTCAAATGCGGCATCGTCGGTCTGCCAAATGTTGGCAAGTCGACGCTTTTCAACGCGCTGACCAAAACGGCCGCCGCACAGGCCGCAAATTATCCATTCTGCACCATCGAGCCGAATACGGGTGAAGTGGCTGTTCCGGATCCGCGCCAGAACGAGATTGCCAAGATCGCCGGTTCGAAGGAAATCATCCCGACCCGCATCAACTTCGTTGACATTGCAGGCCTCGTGCGCGGTGCATCGAAGGGCGAAGGTCTCGGCAACCAGTTCCTCGCCAATATCCGCGAAGTCGACGCCATCGTTCATGTGCTGCGCTGCTTCGAAGATGACGACATCACCCATGTCGAAGGCCGCATCGATCCGGTATCGGATGCGCAGACGGTTGAAACCGAACTGATGCTGTCGGACCTTGAAAGCATCGAGCGCCGCATCGTGCAGATCCGCAAGCGCGCCACCGGCAAGGATAAGGAAGCCCTCACCATTCTGCCGGTGATGGAAGCAGCGCTTGAGCTGCTCCAGAACGGCCAGCCGGTCCGCCTGATGCTGAAGGATATCGCAGCGGAAGACCTGCTGACGCTGAAGGGCCTGAACCTTCTCACCTCCAAGCCTGTGCTCTATGTCTGCAACGTGGCCGAAGGCGATGCCGCCAAGGGCAACGAATTCAGTGCTGCCGTCGAAAAGATGGCCGAGGAACAGGGCGCGCAGACGGTCATCATTTCCGCTGCCATCGAAGCGGAAGTTGCCCAGCTGCCCGATGAGGAAGCCAGGGAATATCTGGAGAGCATGGACCTTGAGGAACCGGGCCTCGACCGCCTGATCCGCGCCGGTTACAAGCTTCTCGATCTCATCACCTATTTCACCGCCGGACCGAAGGAAACCCGCGCCTGGACCATCCGTCGCGGCACCAAGGCTCCCGGCGCCGCCGGTGTGATCCACACCGATTTTGAGCGCGGGTTTATCCGCGCCCAGACCATCGCCTATGAAGACTATATCAAATATAACGGCGAAGTCGGTGCCAAGGAAGCGGGCAAGGCCCGAGACGAAGGCAAGGAATACATCGTCCATGATGGCGACGTGATGCTGTTCCGCTTCAACACCTGATACCATCAGGCCGCCGTCTCCGGCGGCCTTTGCATATTCAGAGCATTTTCGGAAACCGGTTTGGAGGAGATAGAGGGTGAGCAAGCCCCAGCTGAAATACGCCTATGAGGATATGGTGCCAGGACTGAAAATCCCTTTCGGTCCGCGCACGATCAACAAGGAAGAGATCATCGAATTCGCAAGCGCATTCGATCCGCAGCCCTTTCACCTTGATGAAGAAGCCGGCAAGGCGAGCGTGCTCGGCGGTCTGGCTGCCTCAGGCTGGCAGACCGTATCGCTGATCATGCGCCTCGTCTGCGACGCCTTTCTCACCAATTCGACATCGCAAGGCGGTCCCGGCGTTGAATTCACCCGCTGGAAGCGCCCGGTTCTCGCTGGCGACACGCTGAGCGGTGTCACCACCGTCATCGACCGTCGCCTTTCCAAGAGCCGCCCGGAAATCGGTCTGGTCACGCTGCATCACGCGCTCGTCAATCAGCGCGGTGAAACCGTGTGCGAAATGCAGCATCCCTGCATGATGGGACGCCGCGACTACGACGCGGCACAGGAAGCCAAGGCGGGTGCATGATGAGCTATCTTGAAGACAATCTCGGCCGCGAGCAGGATATCGGCAGCTATACATTCACCGCCGAAGAGATCATCGACTTCGCCACGAAATATGATCCGCAGCCGTTCCATCTCGACCCTGAAGCCGCGAAGAACAGCCTGTTCGGAGGTCTCTGCGCCTCGGGCTGGCACACGACGGCGGTGTTCATGAAGCTGAACGTCGCCTCCATCGTGCAGGCAACCAAGGACGCGCTCAAGCGCGGCGAGACGCCGCCGACTTTCGGTCCTTCGCCCGGCTTCGAAAACCTGAAATGGTCAAAACCGGTCTATGCGGGCGATACCATCACCTTTAAGCGCACCGTTCATGCGCTGCGCCCGCTCGCCTCGCGTCCGGGCTGGTCAATGCTGACCATGTCCTTGAGAGCGCATAATCAAAATGGTGAGGACGTGTTGTCCTTCGATAATGCGGCCATGGTCAAGCTGCCGCCCAAGGCCGACGCCTGATACATAAAAGCCCGCCGATCCGGCGGGCTCCTTTGTCAGTAGATCTTGGTTATCAATCGCCTTCGAACGAAACCAGCGTGCGCACCGGCACGCCGAGCGCTTCGAGCTTCTTGCGTCCGCCGAGGTCTGGCAGATCGATGATGAAGCAGGCGGCAACGATATTCGCGCCCATCTGCAACAACAGCTTGGCAGCGGCTTCCGCCGTACCGCCGGTGGCGATCAGGTCATCGACGAGAATGATGCGCTCGCCCTTCTCGATGGCGTCGCGGTGCATCTCCATTTCATCGATGCCATATTCAAGGCTGTAGGCGATGCGCACAGTATCGCGCGGCAGCTTGCCCTTCTTGCGGATCGGCACGAAACCAGCGGAAATCTGATGGGCGATGGCGCCGCCCAGAATGAAGCCACGCGCCTCGATGCCCGCGACCTTATCCACCTTGTTGCCGGCATAGGGATAGACCAGTTCGTCAACGGCGCGGCGAAACGCCTGCGCATCGCCCATAAGGGTCGTCACATCGCGGAACTGCACGCCGGGTTTGGGATAATCCGGAATGGTTCTGATGGCATCCTTCAAGGTGGCTTTGAGCCCGGATTCCATTGTCGGTCCTTTCAGTTTGAACTTTTCAGCAACGCCGGAACGCTTTGGCCGGAAACCGGTCCCGTGACCTGCATGCCTTCCTCGTCAACGCGCACCGCAAGGCGATCAGGACGCCTCTGGCTATTGCGTTCTTTCAATCACGATATCGCAGCCGCGCCAAGCTTATTCGCGCATGAGCAAGCAAAAGGGTAGTTCAGACGGCGGTTTCGACTATACCAATTGTAAATCACCACACTACAAACAAAAAGGGCGCCATTTCTGGCGCCCTCTTTTCAAAATCAGCTGATCGCTCAGTGCTTCACGTCGGACCAGATCGACCGCTTGGCGATATAGGCCAGACCCGCAAAGAGAATCAGGAACACGATCACCCGGAAGCCGGTGCGCTTGCGCTGTTCCAGATGCGGCTCTGCGGCCCACATCAGGAATGCCGACACGTCACGCGCATACTGGTCCACGGTCTGCGGCGAACCATCGTCATAGGTCACCTGCCCGTCATTCAGCGGCTTGGCCATGGCAAGCGCCTTTGCCGAAATGAAGTACGGATTGTAATGCGTACCTTCGGCAATCTGCATGCCCGCAGGCGGCTGCTCATCGAAGCCGGTCAAAAGCGAGTGGATGTAGTCCGGGCCGCCTTCGGCATATTGCGTGAAGATGTCGAAGATGAACTGCGGGAAGCCGCGTTCCACGGCGCGCGCCTTGGCTATCAGCGAGAAGTCAGGCGGAGCCGCGCCGTTGTTTGCAGCGGCAGCAGCGGCCGCATTCGGGAATGGCGACGGGAAGTGGTCGGTCGGCAGCGCCTTGCGGGTGAACATTTCACCTTCGGCATTTGGACCGTCCTGCACTTCATATTCGGCAGCGAATGCCTTGACCTGTTCCGGCGTATAGCCGAGGTCTTCCAGCGTGCGGAAGGCCACCAGGTTCATGGAATGGCAGGCCGAGCATACTTCCTTGTAGACTTTCAGACCGCGCTGCAGCTGTCCCTTGTCATAGGTGCCGAACGGGCCGGCAAAGCTCCACTTTTCCTGCTTTGGATGATGGATCGGGAAATGCGTCGGTTCCGCCGCATTGCCGCCCTCCTCAGCAAAGGCACCGCTCATGGAAAGACCAAGTGCGACCAGCGGAGCGATACCAAAGGCAGCGAAGCTCTTGAGGATGTTTTTCATCATGACGTCCTTCATATCTCTCGCTGGTTCAGCCCTTGATTTCCACGGGGGCAATCTCGGCCTTGCCTTCGCTCTTCGCCAGCACAGCCTCGGTGATCGAGTTGGGCAGACGCTTCGGCGTCTCGATCAGGCCGAGAACCGGCATGATGACGATGAAGAAAGCGAAGTAATAAAGCGTACCGAGCTGCGCCATGAAGACATAGGAGCCTTCGGCAGGACGCGAACCCAGCCATCCAAGGAAGATAGCGTTGATCACGAAGAGCCAGAAGAACAGCTTGAACCATGGGCGATAGACAGCCGAACGAACCTTCGAGGTGTCGAGCCAGGGAACCACGAAGAGGATAGCGATCGAACCGAACATGGTCAGAACGCCGCCGAGCTTCGAGTCGATCGGGCCGATGTTGAAGGTGATGGCGCGCAGCATCGCGTAAAACGGCAGGAAGTACCATTCAGGAACGATGTGAGCAGGCGTCTTGAGCGAATCGGCCGGGATATAGTTATCCGGGTGGCCGAGGAAGTTCGGCATATAGAAGACGAAATAGGCGAAGAACACGAAGAAGACGAGCGCGCCGAAAGCGTCCTTGATGGTCGCATAGGGCGTGAAGGCAACCGTGTCGGTCTTCGACTTCACTTCAATGCCGGTCGGGTTGGTCTGGCCGGTGACATGCAGCGCCCAGACGTGCAGGACGACAACGCCCGCAATCATGAACGGCAGCAGATAATGCAGCGAGAAGAAGCGGTTCAGCGTCGGATTGTCGACCGCGAAGCCGCCAAGGAGTAGCTGCTGGATCGGCTCGCCGATGACCGGGAAGGCCGTAAAGAAGCCGGTGATAACCGTTGCGCCCCAGAAGGACATCTGGCCCCATGGCAGCACGTAGCCCATGAAGGCGGTCGCCATCATGAGAAGGAAGATCACCACGCCGAGGATCCACAGAAGCTCGCGCGGCGCCTTGTAGGAGCCGTAATAGAGACCGCGTGCGATGTGCAGATAAACGGCGATGAAGAAGAAGGATGCACCGTTGGAGTGCATGTAGCGCAGAAGCCAGCCGGAATTGACGTCGCGCATGATCTTTTCGACGGAATTGAACGCAATGCCCGTATCCGCAGCATAATGCATCGCCAGAACGATGCCGGTCAGAAGCTGCGCGATGAGCATGAAGCTCAAAATGCCACCGAAGGTGTACATGTAGTTCAGGTTACGCGGCGTTGGATAGGCCACGAAGGAATCATAGACCAGACGCGGCAAGGGAAGCCGTTCGTCCACCCATTTTTCGATGCCGGTCTTCGGCGTATATGTGGAGTGTCCACCACTCATGTCTTCTCTCCCCAAGACCTGTTTTAGCCGATCCTGATGACCGTATCGGAAGTGAACGCATATTGCGGAATGTGCATGTTTTCCGGTGCCGGGCCGCTGCGAATACGACCCGCAGTGTCATAGGTCGAGCCATGGCATGGGCAGAACCAGCCACCGAAAGAACCGGACTCACCGAGCGGTACGCAGCCGAGATGCGTGCATACGCCGATCATGATGAGCCAGTTTTCCTTGCCTTCACCTGCCGAGCGGGCAACATCGGTTGCTTGTGCATCCGATGGAAGGTTCGCATTGCGGGCGATCGGGTCTTTCAGATCACCGAGAGCCGCGCTCTTGCCTTCTTCAACTTCCTTGGCGGAACGGTTGCGGATGAATACCGGCTTGCCGCGCCATTTGACCGTCAGGGACGCGCCTTCTGCGAGAGAAGAAACGTCGACTTCGATGGACGCAGCCGCGAGTGTTGAAGCGTCTGGACGCATCTGGTCGATAAACGGCCATGCCAGTCCGCCAACACCGACCACACCGGCCATTCCCGTCGCAATATAGAGAAAATCACGCCGTGTCGGCTCAGCCGTGTCGTGTGCGCTCACGTGCCAACTCCCTTTTAATCTGCATGTTCAATTGAACTCTCCCCTCGTCCTCTTTTGCACCTGCGCAAAAGTTATCCCGCAAGTGCTCGCAGGACGAAATTCCCTCCATCTCACTCTCCGGTTTATGCGGGTAAAAAACGCTTGTCCAGACACCAAGCCCTTATGACGGCACGATGTCGCAGGCGGATTTGCTTTGCTGTTTTAAGACATCCACAGCAAAGCCGTGATGTGGCGGAGACGAGGGCAAGTTTTCAGTTTTCGCCGTTCGCTGCGAGAAAGCCGCCGGATTGGCGGGCCCAGAGACCGGCATAGAGACCGCCTTTGGCAATAAGTTCCTCATGCGTGCCTTCCTCGATGATCCGGCCCTGATCCATGACCACCAGCCGGTCGAGCGCGGCAATGGTCGACAGACGATGCGCAATGGCAATCACCGTCTTGCCTTCCATGAGTAGCTTGAGATTCTCCTGTATCGAGGCTTCCACATCCGAATCGAGCGCCGAGGTCGCCTCGTCGAGAATGAGAATCGGTGCGTCTTTCAAAATGGCGCGGGCAATGGCGATGCGCTGACGCTGGCCGCCCGACAGTTTCACGCCGCGTTCGCCCACAAACGCATCGAACGACTTGCGGCCCTGGAGATCTTCAAGATTGGCGATGAAACCGTCCGCTTCCGCCTGCCGGGCCGCCTTCAGCAGTTCTTCATCGGTGGCATCGCCACGGGCGAGCATGATGTTATCGCGCAAGGAGCGGTGCAAAAGCGCGGTTTGCTGACTGACCACGGCGAAGGCCCGGCGCAGCGAATTCTGCGTGACGTCGCGAATGTCCTGCCCATCCACCGTGATGGTGCCCTTTTCCACATCGTAGAGACGCAGGATCAGATTGACGAGCGTGGTCTTGCCTGCACCGGAATGGCCGACCAGCCCCACACGCTCGCCGCCCCGTACCGTGAGATTGATGTTGTCGAGAACGCCTGCGCCCTTGCCGTAATGGAAGGTCACATCGCGGACATCGATGCGCGCTTCGCTAACGACCAGCGGCTTTGCGCCTGGCCGGTCTTCAAGGCCAAGCGGCGCGGAGACAAGGCGCATCGAATTTTCGATCAACCCCAGCTGGCGCAACATACCGTTGAGCTGCATCATCAGGCGTCCAAGCAGCATGTTGAGGCGCAGCACCAGACCGAGCGTGAACGAGACCTGACCAACGGTGATGGCATCCTGTGTCCAGAGGTCAATGGCGATGGCCGCAACAGTCACGATCATCAGCCCCGACAAAGCCGTCAGCGACAGGCGCACGCCGGTCAGCGACCGCATGAATGGCAGGATCGCTGCAAGATAGCGTTCGAAACCGTCGCGCAAATAGCGCTCGTCGTCATCCGCCGTGTTGAGCTTGATTGTCTCGATATTGGAATAGCTATCGACGATGCGCCCGTTGATCATCGACCCCGCTTCGGCGGAGGCTTCGGCATTCTTGCGAATTCGCGGCAGATAGCGCCATGCGATGAAGCCGAAAGCGATGATCCACACAATGACCGCAGCGGCCAGCCGCCAGTCGAGCCGCCCGACCAAAAACAGCGTGGTGATGCTGTAGATCGCCATGAACCAGACAACCTGAATGAGACTTTCGATCAGGTCGCCCGCCGCCTGCCCGGCTTGCCAGACTTTCGTAGCTATACGCCCCGCAAAATCATTCTGGAAAAAAGCATAGGACTGGCGCAGCACATAGGAATTCGCCTGCCAGCGGATCATATTGTAGAAGCCGGGCGACATGGTCTGGTCATCCAGCAGCGTCGTGGCGGCGGTGACGATCAGCCGGATCACGAGAACCGTGAACCCCATGAAGAGAAGCTCAGGCCCGGCAACCTCGATCAGCGCCGACCAGCTGCGTTCGATGCCGCCTTTGCCGGCCTGATCCAGAATATCGACCAGACGACCGGTGAAATAGAACAGCCCCGCTTCCACCAGCGGCAGAAGTCCGCCTGCCGCCAGCGCGGCGGCAAGCGGCCATTTGGCCTGACGCGCATAATGCCAGAGGAAAGCCATTGTGGTTGAAGGCGGCCTCAAATTGTCCGGTTCGCGAAAGGGATCGACCCAACGTTCGAACAGGCTATAGACCGCTTTCATCAATGGTGCTTTTCCTTAACTGACCAGCGCCTCCTCGGAATTGTCTTCGAAGCCGAGGAACCCGCCGGATTGACGTGCCCATAGACTTGCATAAATGCCGCCGAGGGCCACAAGTTCCTCATGCGTCCCATCTTCGACGATCCGCCCCTTGTCCATGACGATCAGGCGGTCGAGCGCGGCAATGGTGGAAAGACGATGCGCAATCGCAATAACCGTCTTGCCTTCCATCAGCGTATTGAGGCTGTCCTGGATGGCCGCTTCCACTTCCGAATCGAGCGCGGACGTCGCCTCGTCGAGAATGAGGATCGGCGCATCCTTAAGCATCACACGGGCAATCGCGATACGCTGGCGCTGGCCGCCGGACAGCTTGACGCCGCGCTCGCCCACATGCGCTTCCAGCCCGCGCCGTCCTTTCGGATCCGTCAGGAGCGGAACGAACTGGTCTGCCTGCGCAAGACGGATTGCCTGCTGCAGCATGTCCTCGGTCGCATCGGGCCTGCCATACATGATGTTTTCGCGCACGGTGCGATGCAGAAGCGAGGTGTCCTGCGTGACCATGCCGATATTGGCGCGCAGCGAATCCTGCGAGACTTTCGCAATGTCCTGCCCGTCGATCAGAATGCGGCCCTTCTCCAGATCGTAGAAGCGCAGCAGCAGATTGACCAGCGTGGACTTGCCCGCACCGGAACGGCCGACAAGCCCAACTTTCTGTCCCGCCGGGATCTTCAGCGTCAGGTTTTCCAGAACGCCCTTGCCCTTGCCGTAATGGAAGCCGACCTGGTCGAAATCCAGCTCGCCCCTGGTCACCTGCAGGGCCGGAGCGTTGGGCACATCCACCACTTCATGCGCGCGCGCAATCGTGGTGATGCCGTCTTCCACCGTGCCGATATTCTCGAACAGCGCCGACATTTCCCACATGATCCACTGCGACATGCCGTTGAGGCGCAGCACCAGACCGATGCCGACCGCAACCGCGCCAACCGTCACCGCTTCCTGCATCCACAGGCCGATCCCGATCACGCCAACCGCAAACAACAGCAGGCAGTTCGACACATAGAGCGTGAAATGGAACATGGTCACGAGGCGCATCTGACGATGCACGGTGCCGAGGAAACCGTCGAGGCTTTCACGCACATAGGATTCCTCGCGGCTTGAATGCGAGAAGAGCTTCACGGTCGCGATATTGGTATAGCTGTCCACGATGCGACCGGTCATGGTCGAGCGTGCATCGGCCTGCTCTTCCGATACAACGCGCAAGCGCGGAATGAAGAAGCGCAGCAGGAACATATAGACCGCCAGCCAGACGACGAACGGGATCATCAGACGCAGATCGGCGGAGGCCGCGATGAAGAGCGTGCCCGCAAAATAGACGATGACATAGTTCAAAACATCGAGCAGCTTCATCACCGTTTCGCGCACGGCAAGAGCGGTCTGCATCAGCTTGGTTGAAATGCGGCCGGCAAACTCATCCTGAAAAAACGCCATCGATTGTCGGATCAGGTAACGATGCATCAGCCAGCGCACGCGCATCGGATAATTGCCGAGCAGCGTCTGGTGGATCACCAGAGAGTGCACCAGCACCACGCCGGGCAGGCCGACCAGCACGACGCCGGCAATCAAAGCCAGCCGCCAGCCTTCATTGCTCAAAAAGGTCTCGCGCGACTGATGGGAAAGCCAGTCAACGATATTGCCCATGAAGGCAAACAGCGACACTTCGATGATGGCAATCAGGGTAGTGAAAATCGCCATACCGATGATCCACGGCCAGGCGCCGCGGGTGTAATAAAGGCAAAACGCGACCAGACCGCGCGGAGGTTCCTGCGGGGTCTCATCGGGATAGGCGTCGAGTCGGTGTTCGAACCACTTAAACATGGCGCTCCTTTTAGGCGGGCCTTATGCAATTGCCAAGACTTGGCCGGAACAAAACAGGAAACTTTTTGCAATCCGACAGGATCGGCAAGGAATATCCGCAACGGGATGTTGACGCGTGAACTGCGCCGGACATGCAGTCTTGCGACAACGGGCATTTCGCGTTACCCGCTTCATATGGATCTGCGCGTCGCCCTTTACCAGCCCGACATTCCCGGCAACACGGGAACAATTCTGCGCATGGCTGCATGTCTCGGCTTTGCGGTGGACCTGATCGAGCCTGCGGGCTTCGACATTTCCGACCGTTCGCTGAAGCGCGCGGGTATGGATTATCTGGCGCAGGCCGCGCTGACGCGACATGCCAACTGGAACCATTTCGAAGACGGGCGCAAACAAGCTGGACGCCGCATCGTACTGCTCTCCACCAAGGCTGCAATCCCTTATACCGACTACCGTTTTCAGGGGAATGACATTCTCCTCTTCGGGCGTGAATCGTCCGGTGTGCCGGATGCAGTCCACGACAGCGCCGATGCGCGCCTGCTGATCCCGATGGTTCCCGGCACACGCTCCCTCAATCTTGCAGTTTCGGTCGCCATGACGGCGGGGGAAGCTCTGCGCCAGATGAGAAGTGAAAGTGATTCTTATTCAAGACCATAGAGGTCTCGGCGGAATCAATACTCGAATTGCCCTTAACATGCGTCGCGGATTAACCGGACCGCCCCGCATAGCCTCCCGTTTTTCCGGTTCGAAAGGCGCGCTTCATTCCATGAAACTGTCTGCCCGTACCGCCGTTCTCGCGGCGTCCACTCTTTTCCTCCTCGCCTCCGCACCGGCCTTCTCCAATGAAGCAGAGCGCGTTGCGCCCAAGGTCATGGTCATCACCATGTTCGGCGAAGAAGCCAAGCCGTGGCTGGAAGGTGAAAACTTCACGCAGAAGATCAAGCTGCCCGGCTTGAGCCCTGAATATCCGGAAGTGGATTGCACCGCCGAGGGCCTTTGCCACATGACGACGGCCATGGGCTTTGCCAATGCGGCAAGCTCGACGGCAGCCATGGCGCTGAGCGACAAGCTTGATCTCAGCCATACCTATTTCCTGATAGCAGGCATTGCGGGTGTTGGTCCGCAGCATGGCACGCTCGGCTCGGCCCATTGGGCGAAATATGTCATCGACGCCAATCTCAACCACCGCATCGACACCCGCGAAGCTCCCGAAGGCTGGAGCAGTGATTTCTTTGGTCTCGGCACGGCCAAGCCCGGCGAAAAACCCAAATGGGCTGCTGGCTCCGAAGTGTTCGAACTGAACGGCAAGCTGGCCGATTATGCTTTGGCCACAACGAAGGATGTCGCGCTACTCGATGGCGACGATGCGAAGGCATATCGCAAGCATTACACGCAGGAAGCCGCCACCGGCGCGCCGAAAGTTACCATTTGCGATACGGCTTCCGCCGATACTTATTGGCATGGTGCAAAGCTCGGCGAAGCGGTGAGCGCATGGGCCAAGCTTCTCACCGATGGCAAGGCGGATTACTGCACCTCGCAGATGGAAGACAATGCCACGCTGACGGCGCTCAAGCGCGCTGCCGACGCGGGCAAGCTGGATTTCAGCCGCATCGCGGTTCTGCGCACGTCATCCAATTTCGACCGGCAGGGCAAGGACCAGACCGCAATCGAATCCCTCGGCGCGAAATCCGGCGGTTTCCCGCTGGCGACCGCCAATGCCTACCGGGTCGGCAAGGCCTATGCGGACAGCATCATCGGCAAATGGGCGGCCTGGGAAAAGGCGCCGCAAACCGCCGCGCAATAACCGGTAACGGTATAACGATTCAAGACAAAGGCACCCGATACATCAATCATCGGGTGCCTTTTTATTGGGAGCAAATCTGAATCTGCTTTCAAGCACTTGGAGGCAGATATTGAATCAGATCTTCAATCTGCGGTTGGCAGACGACGCATCGTGAACTCGATCACATCGTCGGGCCGCTCACACCAGCTTTCAATCTCGGTCCAGTAGGCGGATTTCGGAAAAGTGTCGAACCATTCCCGCGCTTTTTCGCGCGCGGCCTGACGCGGCAGAGTGAAGGTTTCGCGGATGAACCCGTCGCGCGGCATCCGGTTCTTTTTGGCGCGGCTCTTCTCAAGCTGCTTGCGCAGGCCTTCGAGTGGAGGACGGGGCGGTGCTGCTGTCATGCGATTGCCTCCCGGCTGGCTGGAAACACACATCTCCAGCCCCTTGACCACAAAAGATAGGGTAGCGATTTTACAAAGACGAGTCTTTTCTTGGGGAGAGCGATTTTGCGACGGCAGCGAAGTTCCTCTTCGCCCTATGCGCGGCTGACGGAACTTGCTAAGCCAACGGATATAGCAAAGTCTATTTCACCTTGCCATTTAACCTTGGCTGCACGCGGCGATCCGGCAGATTGCGCCGAGAGGAAATAACAAATGCAACGCGATGAAATTCCTGCGATCATCCCCCACGATATCGAGGAAAAGAAGCAGGCGGCGCAACGCTGGTTCGAAGAACTGCGCGACCGCATCTGCGCAAGCTTCGAACAGCTTGAAGACGAGCTGCAAGGCCCCCTGTCCGACCGCGAGCCGGGCCGCTTCGTGCGCACGCCCTGGCTGAAGGAAGAAGGCAAGGGCGGCGGCGGTGTCATGTCGATCATGCATGGGCGCGTTTTCGAAAAAGTCGGCGTTCACGTGTCCACCGTCTATGGCGAATTCTCGCCGGAATTCCGCAAGCAGATTCCCGGCGCGGAAGAAGACCCGCGTTATTGGGCGAGCGGCATTTCGCTGATCGCGCATCCGCAGAACCCGAATGTGCCAGCCGTGCATATGAACACGCGCATGGTGGTGACGAGCCGCCAGTGGTTCGGCGGCGGCGCTGACCTGACACCCGTTCTGGATCGCCGCCGCACGCAGGAAGATGCCGACACGCTCGCCTTCCACAAGGCTTTTCGCTTCATCTGCGAAAAGCATAAGAATGTCGTCGACTACCAGCGCGTGAAGGACTGGTGCGACGAATATTTCTTCCTGCCGCATCGTAACGAACCGCGCGGCACCGGCGGCATCTTCTATGACTGGCTGCATTCGACGGATGAAAAGGGCGGGTGGGACGCCGATTTCGCCTTTACGCGTGATGTGGGGCGCGGCTTTTCCGTCGTATATCCGCATCTGGTGCGCCAGAACTTCAATCAGGACTGGACGCAGGCTGACCGCGACGAGCAGCTCGTGCGTCGTGGCCGCTATGTGGAGTTCAACCTGCTCTATGATCGCGGCACGATCTTCGGCCTCAAGACCGGCGGCAATGTAAACTCCATTCTGTCGTCCATGCCCCCCGTGGTGAAATGGCCGTAATTTTTTAAATAGAAAGGGCCGGATAGCCGGCCCTTTTTTAAATGCCAAAGGCGGGGTGATGGATGATGTCGCCTTGCGGTATGTCTGACCCAAAGGCCAGACATTGCACATATTCCGCAGGCACATCCGGCATTTTCAGCCGCGGATCGGCTTTGAAACCGAACCGCCCGTAGAAGCCCGGATCGCCCACCAGAACACAGCCCTTTGCACCGTCCGCCCGCAACAGCGCGAGACCTTCACGGACGAGTGTTCCGCCAATCCCCTCGCCTTGCCTTTCGGGCCGGACCGAAATGGGACCAAGCGCATACCAGCCCTTGTTCTCTCCTTCGATCAGAACCGGCGAAAAGGCCACATGGCCGAAAACCGTGTCCCCCTCCACGGCGACCAGCGACAAGGTGAGCGCCGAGGCTGCACGAAGTGCATCGACGATCTCACCTTCCCGCTGGTTGCTATAAGGCACCCTGCTGAACGCCTCATCCGTCAGCTGACGGATTGCGGCGATGTCATCGGGCTTTTCCTTGCGAAGATACATGACGCCCTCCCTCAACGGTTATTGAGCTGAGCGCGAACATTTTCGCGCCCTTTCAGCGAAATGCGATAGGGACTGCCTGATCGGGATTCGATCAACCTTTTGCGCCGCAATTGCTGGAACACAGTCATTGTACAATCGGCGAGCAGGTAACCCTCGCGGGTATAGCATTCGATTTCGCAGACGCGTCCGTCTTCGCGGAAGTGGCGGATATGCCCGCCTTGCGCCAGCACGTGTAACACACGCTGTTCGATACGTGAGATATTCATTGTTGTTCATGCCTGGATGGAAACCATGACAAGCATCAGCGCTCGCGGACAGCGCACAGCTACCCACGGCCAATGCCGTTCCCGTCCCTGAACACCTGCCGATCAGACGCAATCAGCGTCCGTCATCGCAGTTCTCGTTCGGAACGATTAAAGGCTTCCGACAATCTCCAGCATCAACAATTCCTCTTTCAGAGGCCAAAAGGACAGAGGGCCGTGCGGCTCTCTGTCCGTTATCTAAGATCGCACCGATCAGAAGTCAAACCGGCATCAGGCCTTTGGCTGATTGCGGAGCTTCTCGGCTTCTGCGTAGAACTTCTTTTCCCACTCATTGTGGTTGTCCAGCCCTTCCTTGATGAAGGGCGTGAAGATCGCGAGGTTCATCAGGCACCAGTTGACGAAACGGGCCGGGAACTTCAGCGGCTTCACGAAGTCGACGAACAGAACCACGCGCGTCTTGTCGCTGTGGTTCCAGGCTTCATGCTCATAGGCGTCGTCGAAGATGAGAACCTTGCCCTCGTGCCAATGGCAGACCTGCTTGTCCACGCGAATGGCCAGCTTTTCATTCGGCTCCGGCACGATGAGGCCAAGATGCAGGCGCAGCACGCCATTATAGGGCCCACGATGCGGCGGCAGATGCTTGCCCGGTTCGAAGATCGAGAACATTGCCGTGGTCAGGCCGGGGATCTTGTTCACGATGCGCCAGGTTTCCGGGCAGGTCTTGATGTTCTGCTCCGACTTCACGCCGAAGCCGAGCAGGAAGAATGTCTTCCAGCGATTATCGGTGGAAATCGTCTTCACGTCGGTCGAAATATCCTGAAAGGACGGCAGCTCGCTCTGGCGCAGCAGGATCGTGTCCAGCTCCTTGCGGATGGCGGGCCATTCCTTCTCGATTTCCGCCGCCCATGGGAAGGTCGCATTGTCATAAACCGGCGGATTGCCGAGCTTGGCATATTTCAGATTGAGACCTTCGGCCCAGGAAACGATCCCCATGAAAAACCGGGTGATCTTGCTCGGACGGTCCATTGCGGCGAGGCCTTCAGTGCCAAATTTCTGTTTCGGATCAGAGGCTGCCTTGTCTTGTATCGAAGTATCGGGGTTGGACATTTCATGCTCTTTCAAAAATCGGCGCTAAAAAAGATTCCAGCCATAAACTGATGAAACTACGGCTGAATTTTGCACACAAGCGGTCAGCTGTTCATTTTATCGCGATCAAGTTTCTCCAGAAGCGTGGCACGGTCAAGGCTAAAACCGGAGTCGATCCAGAAAGTTTCGAGCGACCGCAGCGCCTTGCCGAGGCCCGGACCTTTTTCCACACCGAGCGCCAGAAGATCACCGCCCGTCACGGGAAAGAGGGGGGCTTCATAATGTTCCGCCGTTTCGAGCAACCGCGAAAAGCCGCCAGCGCGGATCATCGCCTCATCGCTGCCAGCCGCATCGGCCCGCGCCGCCGCATAGGCAAGCTTGATCCGGTCCACCACCGCCTGCTTGCTGCCGCGATAAATGACCTTCTTCAAAGCCTGTTCCGAAAGCTCCGGCTTGACCGCATCGGCCCGCGCCCAGGCTTCCAGCCGCGCCCGCTCTGCATTGGACATTTTCAGGCGCTTGCCCATGTCTTCCATGCGCACGGCATCCGGCGGCACGATGCTTTCAAGACGCAACAGCGGATCGGCTGACCAGCCAAGATCGGCTTCCGAACGCACCAGGCCATGAATGGCATCGATACCCCATTTTTCGCTTTCCGGCAGAACGAGGTTCAGCACCCCGCCTTGCCGCATCCATAAAAGGGCGCGCGACGGATCGGGAGCGGATAGCAGCTTCTTCAGTTCCGACCATACACGTTCGGCTGAAAGCTGCTCGATCCCATCCTTGAGCCTTGCGCTGGCACGCAGTCCTTCGGCTTCCGGACGCCCGGAACCATACCAGGCGAAAAAGCGGAAAAAGCGCAAGATTCGCAGATAATCCTCGCGGATGCGCTGTTCGGCATCGCCGATGAAACGCAGCGTCTGGGTTTCGATATCGGCAAGCCCACCGACATGATCGATGATCGTGCCGTCAGCGGTCGCGTAAAGCGCATTGATGGTGAAATCGCGCCGCTCGGCATCGGCCTTCCAGTCGGTCCCGAAGGCAACCTTGGCATGGCGGCCATCGGTCTCGACATCCTTGCGCAATGTCGTCACTTCATAGGCATGTCCCTGCACGACAACGGTGATCGTGCCGTGCTCGATGCCGGTGGGAACGGGTTTGAACCCCGCCTCCTCGGCCAGCCGGATTGTCTCCTGCGGCATATGCGTGGTGGCAAGATCGACATCGCTGACGGCTGTGCCCAGCAAGGTGTTGCGCACCGCGCCGCCGACCACGCGCGCTTCCCCGCCATCGCGGTTCAAGGCCTTGAACAGCGCCTGCAGAGACTTCGACTTCAGCCAAAGCGCCGTGTCGGAAATGTTCATAGTGTCGCTCAAACGTAGAGCCTTTCATAAAGTCCGCGAATGATCCCGGCGGTAATCCCCCAGATGAATCGCTCGTGATAGGGCATGGCGTAATAAAAGCGTTCCTTGCCGTTAAACACCCTGCTTTCGCGCCGGTGATTGGCCGGATTCATCAGGAAAGACAATGGCACCTCAAAAATATCGGCCACCTCATCCGGGTTCGGATGCAGGTCGAACGGGGTCTTGACCACAGCCAGAACCGGCGTGATCGAAAAGCCGCTGCCGGTCAGATAACGCGGCAGATTGCCGATGATTTCGGCGCGCTCGGCGACGAGGCCGATTTCCTCATTGGCTTCCCGCAGCGCGGCCTGTTCCGCCGTGCCGTCGCCCGGATCGATAGCCCCACCCGGAAACGCTATCTGACCCGAATGTTTTCGCAACGTATCCGTGCGCTGGGTGAGCAGCACCGTCGCACCGGGACCGCGATCCACCACCGGCACCAGCACGGCCGCATCGCGCATCTTGGCCGTGACCATGGCCTGCTCGAATTCCGGGTTCAGCGAATGATCGCCGGTGATCTCGCTATGATCCGGCTGCCAGCTGCGAACACGCTCAGCAAAATCACCGGCGGAAAAAGCCGAAAGGGAATTCAGGCTGCGCTCCATCATTGTAAGGCGACCTCCAGCGCGTCTGCTGGCATGATCGGGAAGACCGCGCCGCCCGACCGCACGGCGAACATCGCCACGCCGTCGATCTCGATTTCCTCACCAAGCGCGACCAGATCATACATCACGGAGCGCGTCGCCAGCGCTTCCAGATGCCCGCGAACAAGCACATAGGGTTTCAATCCGTCGCTTTCTTCTTCAACGACGAACCGCAACGGATGCTCGGCATCGACTTCCACCACATCGCCGACATTGGTGCGGAAGGTCAGCGTCTGCGTCGCACCTTCACCGGAAACCTGCATTTCAACGGCGATGAACGGTGCATCTTCGACACGGATGCCGACCTTTTCGACGGGCGTGACGAGATAGGTCTTGCCGTCCTCGTCCTTGCGCAACACGGTGGAAAACAGGCGCACCAGCTGTTTGCGGCCAATCGGCGTCCCCATGTAGAACCAGGTGCCGTCGGCCTTGATCTCCATGTCGAGGTCGCCGCAGAAATCCGGATTCCACCGTTCGACCGGCGGAATGCCGCGCTCTTTCGTGGACGGTCCGCTTTGCGCATCGGCATGGGCGCGCGCGATCAGGGCTTCCAGCCCGCCCGTCGTCCCGGCGCTTCGCATCGAACTTTGGGACGCAAGTTTTCCCGCATCTTTTTCGTTTGGGGTGCTCTTTGTCATCCGACTCGGTTATTCCTGTTCGAATGTGTTTAATATGACGGAAGTCATGAAATAGTCACCGTTTCACGGCTTGTCAGCACTATATGGGATTTATAGGTGTCTGAATCAAAAAGCGTCAGGCCGTAGCGAAAATGGTGGTTTTCGAGAACCGGAGCGCAGTGTACCTCAGTACATGAGCACCGGAAGCGCATAAAAATGCCATTTGCAGCAAGGCATGGCGACTTTTAGATAAGACACCAAGGCACGTCCGCCAGAGCGGTCAAATATTGCGAGGTCACCATGAGCGTCGTCATCACGCCTGAAACCGCCAACGCCGATCAGATTGTTGCGGAAGCCGAACGGGCGCTCGCAGATATTGCCCGCATAAAGGAAGGTGTCGGCACCGTCATCTTCGGACAAGAAAGCGTGATCGAGCGCACGCTCGTCGCCATTCTGGCAGGCGGCCATGCGCTGCTGGTCGGTGTACCCGGCCTTGCCAAGACCAAGCTGGTGGAAACGCTGGGCGTGGTGCTCGGCCTTTCCGGCCAGCGCATCCAGTTCACGCCCGACCTGATGCCGTCCGACATTATCGGCTCGGAAGTCATGGAACAGGACGCCGACGGGCGCCGTTCGTTCCGCTACCTCAAGGGGCCGATTTTCGCGCAGCTGCTGATGGCCGACGAAATCAACCGCGCCAGCCCGCGCACCCAGTCGGCGCTGTTGCAGGCCATGCAGGAATATCATGTCACGGTCGCTGGCCAGCGCTATGACCTGCCCGCGCCGTTCCACGTTCTCGCAACGCAGAACCCGCTGGAGCAGGAAGGCACCTATCCGCTGCCGGAAGCCCAGCTCGACCGTTTCCTGATGCAGATCGACATTCTCTATCCGGAACTCGACGCCGAACGCCGCATTCTTCTCGAAACCACGGGCGTCGCCGAAGCGAAGCCTTACGAGATTCTCGATGCGGAACGTCTCAAGCAGATGCAGACACTGGTGCGCCGTATGCCGGTTTCCGAAAGCGTCGTCGAGGCGATCCTGAAACTGGTGCGCTCCGCGCGTCCCGACGCCGACAACGACCATGCGAAGAAGCACATCGCCTGGGGCCCCGGCCCGCGCGCCAGTCAGGCGCTGATGCTCTGCGCCCGCGCCCGGGCGCTTTATGATGGCCGCCTCGCCCCGTCGGTGGACGATGTGAAGGCACTTGCCGAGCCGGTGCTGCAACACCGCATGGCGCTCAATTTCGCCGCCCGCGCCGATGGCATGCACATACGAGATGTCATCGCCAATCTGGTAAAGGCCGCTGTCTGATGGTGATCGGCACGCAAGTTTCCACCGCAGATCGCAAGGATACGCTGGCCCGCGCACGTGCGCGGGCAGCGGCGATCCCCGATCTGCTGGTCGAAGCCCAGCGTGTCGTCAATACCGTCATGAATGGCTGGCACGGACGGCGCAAGCGCGGTCCGGGCGAGAATTTCTGGCAGTTCCGCCCCTATGTGCAGGGCGAGCAGCTTTCGCGCATCGACTGGCGACGCTCCGCCCGCGACGATCACACCTATGTGCGCGACCGCGAATGGGAATCGGCCCATACGGTGTGGCTATGGTGCGATTTTTCGCCCTCCATGCTCTATCGCTCGCAAATGTCGCCTGTTTCCAAGGAAGCACGCGCGCTGGTGCTGACGCTGGCGTTGGCCGAAATCCTGTCGCGCTCCGGCGAACGCATCGCCTTTCCGGCTCTGATCCCGCCTTTTGCCGCCCGCAATGGCGCGGAGCGTCTTGCAGGCGCGCTCATGCATGACGCGCCTGAAAGCGCATTGCCGGATATCGCCCAGATCCGCCGTTTTTCAGAAGTGGTGCTGATCTCCGATTTCCTGCACCCTTTCGACGAACTGACCGAACTTCTCGACCGGCTTGCGAAACGCGGCGTGCGGGCGCATCTGGTTGAAGTCGCCGATCCCGCCGAAGAAACCTTCCCCTATTCCGGGCGCACCGAATTCCGCGATCCCGAGACGGGCGCGACATTGGTTGCCGGTCGCGCCGAAACCTATGCCGAAGATTACCGCCGTCTTTACACGGCCCGGCGCGAAACCCTGTCGGACTTCTGCAAGCGGCTCGGCTGGAGCTATTCCGTGCATCGCACCGACCGTCCGGCAGCGGAAGCGCTGGCGCGTCTGCATAATGCACTAAGTGCAACCGGGGCATTGGGCGCAACGGGGGCCAGCGCATGAATTTTCTGCCGCTCGCCTTCGGTTCTCCGCTGATCCTCGCTGGTCTGGTCGCCCTGCCGGTGATCTGGTGGCTGCTGCGCATGACGCCGCCGCGCCCGCAGGAGGAAACCTTTCCGCCGCTTCGCATTCTGGCGCAAGTTTTCAAGCGCGAGGAAGTGCCTTCGAAAAGCCCATGGTGGATGACGCTTCTGCGCCTGTTGATTGCCGCACTCGTGATCATGGCGCTGGCAGCGCCGATCTGGAACCCGCGTCCTGTGGCCCTCACCGGTCCCGAATCTCTTGCTATCGTGATAGACAATGGCTGGGCCGCTGCCGAAGACTGGCAGCAACGCGTCAACGCCGCCGAAAAGCTGATCGACGACGCCGAAGGGTCCAACGCGCAGATTTACATTCTTGGCACCGCCGAACCCGCCAATGCGGAAATCGGCCCCTATGACGGCACCCGCGCCACAGAACGGCTCCAAGCCATGCAACCGCGCCCAATCCCCGTCGACCGCAAGGCGACGATGGAACGGCTGGCTTCCGCCCTGTCGGATGGTGTCAAAGTCCGCCTTGCCTTCATGAATGACGGGCTGGCAACCGCTGCCGATGCCGAAACCTTTGCCGCATTGGACAAGACCGGCCATCTGGCAAATGTTCTCTGGTATGGCGCCAATCTTGACCGCACCCTCGCGCTGACCGGCGTGGATAACAAGGCCGACAGTCTTGAAGCCATCGCCATTCGCCCGGTAGGCGTGACCATGCCGCGCAGTCTGACGGCTGCCGCCTATGACGACAAGGGACGCCGCATCGCGGAAGCGCCGCTATCCTTTGCGCTGGGAAGCCCCAAAGCCACGGCGCGTTTCAACCTGCCGGTCGAATTGCGCAACGATTTCCGGCTGATCCGCATCGACGGTGTGGAACAGGCAGGCGCAACGCATCTGGTCGATGCCGGGTCCGAGCGGCGCACCATCGGCCTGATTGCGAGCGGCGACGGCGACCTCGCGCAGCCTCTTCTGTCGCCGCTGCATTATATCAAGCGCGCCCTGTCGCCTTACGCCAATCTGATCGAGCCGCGTTCCGCCGATCTGCTTCAGTCGGTGCCGGAACTGCTGGACGCCAAGCCGTCCATCCTCATCATGGCCGATATCGGCAACTTGCCGCAGCCGGTCGCGGAGCAGATTTCCGCGTGGGTGGAAGAAGGCGGCACGCTGGTGCGCTTTGCCGGGCCGCGTCTGGCGGGCGCGAGCGATAGCGACCCGCTTCTGCCGGTACGATTGCGCAAGGGCGAGCGGGCGCTTGGCGGCACCTTGTCCTGGTCTGAGCCGCAGAAGCTTCGCGCCTTTCCGGAAAAGGGTCCGTTTGCCGGACTGCCGATCCCCGATGACGTGAACGTCAACCGACAAGTGCTGGCCGAACCCTCTTTCGATCTCAACGACAAGGCCTATGCCATCCTTCAGGACGGCACGCCGCTGGTGACGGGCCAGCAACGCGGTCGCGGCAATATCGTGCTGTTCCATATTGCGCCGGACGCGACATGGTCGACCCTGCCGATTTCCGGCTCTTTCGTGGAAATGCTACGCCGCATCGTGTCGCTGTCGCAGCGCACCGGCGCGCAGGACAATCAGGATGCCGTTTCACTGCCGCCCTTCCAGTTGCTTTCGGCTGCCGGTGCTCTGACGCCGCCGACCTCTGAGGCCAAGCCGCTGATCGTCGAGCGCAACAGAGAAGCCAGTGTCAGCATCAACACGCCGCCCGGTTTCTACGGCAATGAGGACGGTTTGAAAGCACTCAACATTTTCGCCGATAGCAACGTCAAGCTGGAGCCGATCAAGCAGCCGATACTGTCGGTCGGCATCACGCCCGTCTCCTATACGGCAGATCAGTCCATATCGCTGGCAGGCCCATTCTTTGCCGCCGCCGCCATGCTTCTGGCGCTTGATTCGCTGTTGATGCTGTGGCTGCGCGGCGCGTTCCGCCGCCGCATGAAAGTGCGCGCCAAAACGGCGGGGATTGCTTTGCTGCTCGCGGGCAGTCTTGCTGTTCTGTCTGCCGGACATGACCGCGCCTTTGCACAAGCACCCTCGCCGCAGTCGCCACAAATTCATGACGACAGCAAGCCCGGCGATGAGGCGATCGTCGGCTCGGTATCGCAGACCCATCTTGCCTATATCATCACCGGCAGCGCCGAGACCGACAATATCAGCAAGGCGGGTCTGAAAGGTCTGACCTTCGCGCTCGCCGACAAGACGGCGCTGGAACCGGGCGACCCCATCGGCGTCGATCCATCCAAGGATGAACTGGCCTTCTATCCGCTGATCTATTGGCCGATAGACCCGAACGCGCCGATGCCAAGCCCCGAAGCCATCGCCAAGGTCGACGCCTATATGCAGCAGGGCGGCACGGTTTTGTTCGATACGCGCGACCAGTTGCAGTCGGGCGCGAGCCTTGATCCATCGGTGACACCCGCCAACCAGCGCCTGCGGGCCATTCTCGACGACATGAATGTGCCGCCGCTTGAACCCGTGCCGGACGATCACGTCTTGACGAAATCCTTCTTCATCATGCCGGATTTTCCCGGCCGCTACGAGGGAAGTCCGCTCTGGGTGGAAGCGACCGCACCCAACGCCTCACCGCATAACCGCCCGGTTAGAACCGGGGACGGCGTGACGCCGATCATGATCACCGCCAATGATCTGGCGGGGGCATGGGCCGTGGACGATCAGGGCAATCCCCTGCTCCCCACCGTGCCGAACGACCCGATGCAACGCATCTATGCCATTCGCGGCGGGGTCAACATCGTGATGTATATGCTCACCGGCAATTACAAGTCCGATCAGGTGCACATTAAGGCCCTGCTCGAACGGCTGGGGAATTAGAGCATGGTGTATTGTAACTATGTCATCGTGCCGTCCCGCTTCTCTTTTTCCCTCATCCTGAGGAGCCATCAAAGACGCCGCATCATCCTGAGCTTGTCGAAGGATCGAAGGGCGAGGGAAAACGTACGGCGCGCCTGCCCTCGATCCTTAGAGGCTTCGCTTCGCTCCGCACCTCAGGATGAGGGGGAAGCGTTGCGGTCCGTAAAGATAGGAACTTACGGCGTTAGGAGGCGGGCATGAATATCGAATTCGAACCGTTCCTCTCAACCCCGTGGCTCGTCGGCATTCTGGTGCCGCTTGCCTTGCTGGTTCTGGCGACTGTCGCCTTGCGGATGCGCGGCGGATTGATCCGTCTTCTGGCCGCCGCAGCCCTTGCGCTGGCGCTGTTCAATCCGGTTGTCATCAATGAAGAACGCGAGCCGCTGAAAAGCGTGGTCGCCGTGGTGGTGGACCGCAGCCAGAGCCAGGAGCTCGGCACACGCCGCGCCGACACCGACGCCGCGCTGAAAGCCGTGCAGGATCAGCTTGCCACCATGCCGCAATTTGAAACGCGCGTGGTGGAAACCGGCAAGCCGGGCGAAAACGAGGATGGTTATGCGACGCGGCTTTTCGGGCCGCTGGCCCGCGCCCTGCTCGATGTACCGCCGACGCGCGTTGCGGGTGCGATCATGATCACCGATGGGCAGGTGCATGACATCCCCGCCAACAAGAATGCGCTGGGCTTCGACGCCCCCTTGCATGGGCTGGTGACGGGCAAACCGGATGAATTCGACCGCCGTATCCGCTTCAACAAGGCCCCGCGCTATGGCATCAGCGGCAAGCCGCTGGAAATGTCATTCACGATCATTGACGAAGGCAAGAGCCTCGGCAGCCCGGCACCGGTGGAAATCCGCGTCAATGGCGAGGCGGTATCTCGGGAACAGGCGCAGGTGGGACAGGAAACGCCTGTCACCATCACCCTGCCCCGCGCCGGTGTGAATATCGTTGAAATTGCCACACCCGCAATTCCGGGTGAAGTGACCGACGCCAACAACCGCGCGGTGGCAACCGTTGACGGCATCCGCGAAAATCTGCGCGTGCTGCTCGTCTCCGGCGAGCCGCATAATGGCGAACGCACCTGGCGCAATCTGCTGAAATCCGACGCTGCGGTCGATCTCGTCCACTTCACTATTTTGCGACCGCCGGAAAAGCAGGATGGCACGCCAATCAATGAATTGTCGCTGATCGCCTTCCCGACGCGTGAACTGTTCGTAGACAAGGTCAACGAATTCGATCTCATTATTCTGGATCGCTACCAGCATCGCGATGTGCTGCCGCTGCTCTATTATGATTACATCGCGCAATATGTGGAAAATGGCGGCGCACTGCTGGTCGCAGCCGGGCCGGAATATGCGGGCGAAATGTCGATTGCCCGCACGCCGCTTTATAACGCCCTGCCCGCCATGCCGACCGGCACGGTGACGGAAAAGGCGTTCTATCCGCGCCTGACCGATCTCGGCAAACGCCATCCCGTTACGCGTGGTCTCGACGGCAGCGAGCAGGAGCCGCCCCACTGGAGCCGCTGGTTCCGCACCATCGATATCACCGCGCCGCAGGGCGAAACGGTGATGAGCGGTGCTGACAACAAGCCGCTTCTGGTGCTCAATCGTGTCGGAAAAGGCCGTGTCGGCATGTTCCTGTCCGATCAGGGCTGGCTGTGGGCGCGCGGCTTTGAAGGCGGCGGCCCCTATGCGGCGCTCTATCGCCGCATTGCGCACTGGCTGATGCAGGAACCCGAACTGGAAGAAGAAGCGCTCACTGCCGCCGGCAATGGCCGCACCTTGAGCATCCACCGTCAGACGATGGGTGATAATCCGGGCGTCGCGACTGTCACAACGCCAGCCGGCAAGACGTTGCAGGTCAATCTTGCGCAGAACAAGCCGGGCCTGTTCGACGGTTCGCTGCAAACCGACGAGATTGGCGTTTTCCGGGTCAAGAATGGCGAGCTGGAAACCTTGGCCCATGTGGGGCCGGTGGATGCGCCGGAATTTAACGACAGTATTTCGACCGTGGATCGCCTGAAACCAATTGCTGAAGCGACGGGCGGCTCGGTCCATCGCGTGCATGCAAGTGCTGACAGCACCGTGCGGGTTCCGTCGATTACGGCAGTTGCCGCCAACCGTACCGCCAGCGGCAATGACTGGATCGGCCTGCGCGAAACCGCCGATACGCAGCTTAAAAGCGTAAACCGTCTGCCGCTCTTCTCCGGCTTCCTGGCGCTTGCCGCCTTGCTGCTCATCTTCGGCGGCATGTGGTATCGCGAAGGGCGGTAATCCGTCCTCGCGCGCCCCTCATCCTGAGGAGCCGTCGAAGACGGCGTCTCGACGGAAAGGGGAGCGCAAATGTCTCACAGATTGAAGTTTAATCCGAAAATCAGGCCCGGCTGGCGTGACGCACAATGCCGCTGACGCCGCTTGCGGCGCCGGTGGTGAGTTCGCAGGCGAGCATCCGGCGCGGATCGACCGGCGCGGGCATGACCATGGAGCCCTGCGGCACCATCTTGAAGCCGAACGGACCGTAATAAGGTTCGTCACCCACCAGAATGACCAGCTCGTGCCCGGCTTTGGTCGCCGCTTCCAGCGACATCCGCATCAGCGTGCCGCCAATGCCCCGCTTCTTCCATTCGGGGCGCACGGCAAGCGGACCCAGCAGAAGCGCTGGCGTCTTGCCGATCACAACCGGCGTCAGCCGCACGGAACCCACCACGATGCCGCCCATTAGGGCAACAAAGGAAAGGCTCAGATCATGCGGGCCACCTTCACGAATGAAATGGGCGGCGCGGGTAAAGCGTCCCGGGCCGAAAGCTTCGGCGTTGATGGCTTCGATTTCAATGTCGTGCGCTGGGCATTCCTGCGCGTAGGTCAGTTCAAGCTGCTGCATGGCTTAAGATCACAATTGGACACTTCGGGGACCGTCAGGTCAATGGAATGCATTCCGCGCTCGCAGCGCGGTTTCAGTTTCATCGTCGGATGAAAAGCATTTCCATTCCATGTCTCCAGCGCGACCGAACATTGCAGGATCGCAAATTGGAAATGCCATTACACCAAATTGAGCAGAGGTAAAACCATTTTTTTCAAAATGGTGGTTTCAGCTTCTCTTTTTGGCAGCGTGACGCACTGTTTACGAGTTGAGATACTGCAAATCCGCCCATTTCGATTTACCTTATCTCCAAAAGGAGAAATCACATGGGACTTCTGGTCGACGGCAAGTGGCAGGATGTCTGGTACGACACCAAGAGCACAAAAGGCCGCTTTGAACGCTCGAAATCGCAATTCCGCAACTGGGTAACCGCCGATGGCAGCGTAGGCCCGACCGGCGAAGGCGGCTTCAAGGCCGAACCCGGCCGCTATCATCTCTATGTTTCCTATGCATGCCCATGGGCGCATCGCACGCTGATCTTCCGCGCGCTGAAGAAACTGGAAGATGTTATTTCGGTTTCGGTCGTGGATTTTCTGATGGTGGAAGAAGGCTGGACCTTTTACGGCACCACCGGCAGCACCGGTGATGATCTGTACGGCTCCAAGCGCCTTTATGAAATCTACACCCGCGCCGATCCGAGCTATTCCGGTCGCGTCACTGTGCCTGTTCTGTGGGACAAGCAGCGCCAGACAATCGTTTCCAACGAATCGTCAGAAATCATCCGTATGCTCAATACGGCTTTCAATGAATTCGGCGATGCCTCGCCCGACTTCTACCCGGAAGCGCTGGCGGCTGAGATCGATGCGCTCAATGATTTCATCTATCCCAATATCAACAACGGTGTTTACCGCGCTGGCTTTGCCACCGAGCAGGATGCTTATGAAGAAGCGTTCAAGCAATTGTTTGCCGCGCTCGACACGTTGGAAGACCGGCTGTCCCGCCAGCGTTATCTGACCGGCTCAAGCCTGACAGAAGCGGATTGGCGACTGTTCACGACGCTGTTGCGCTTCGATCCGGTCTATGTCGGCCATTTCAAATGCAATCTGCGCCGGATCTCCGACTATCCGAACCTGTGGAACTATACGCGCGAACTTTATCAGGTGCCGGGCGTCGCCTCGACGGTGAATATGGAGCATATCAAGGGCCATTATTACCGCAGCCACAAGACGATCAACCCGACCGGCATTGTGCCGATGGGGCCGGATATCGACTTTACCGCTCCGCATGACCGGGATCGCGTTGCGTAAAACAATGTAGGCCAAGCCGAGCTGCGCTTTTCCTGCAACAGTGCTCTTTCCTAATTCAGCTCTCTCTCATTCTCTTGGCGCCCCATTGATCTCGATCAATGGGGCGCAAGGCGACGCAGTTCAGATTGGATGCATCCCCCAAGGACGCAATCCAAGACTGAGACTAAGGAGAGATTTGATGAACCGTTTTGCGAAAGGGCTGCTCGCAGCAACCGCGCTGACCTTTGCCGCCCCAGCCGCCTTTGCCGCCGACACTGTTGTCGCCCAGCCGGCCTCTGAAATCCAGGCTGTGCCGGAAGCGCTTTCACCGTGGCAGATCCGCGTGCGCGCGCTCGGCGTGATTGCGGAAAACAAGGGCCATGTGAATGGCGTTCCGGGTTCCGACCTCGATTATTCGAAGTCGATCACCCCGGAACTCGATATCACCTATTATTTCACGAACAATATTGCCGCCGAACTCATTCTCGGCACGACCTATGCCAATATCAACGGCGCAGGCTCCATCAGCAGTCTGGGCAAGGTCGGCAAGACCTGGATTCTGCCCCCCACCCTGACACTGCAATATCACTTCACCAATTTCGGCGCGTTCAAGCCTTATGTCGGTGCAGGCGTCAATTACACCATCTTCTACAATCAAGACGCTGGCAGCGCCGACTATCTGAAGGTCAAGAACACGTTTGGCGGCGCGCTCCAGTTTGGTGTCGACTATATGATCGACGAACATTGGGGCCTGAACTTCGACGTGAAGAAGCTGTTCCTCGAACCGAAGTTCGACGTGACTGTCGGTGGACAAGAACTGAGCGGCAAGGCTAAGCTCAATCCGTGGCTGATCGGCACCGGTATCACCTACCGCTTCTAATGCCGGGCTTTGATAAAGGGCGCAGAATGCGCCCTTTATACCAAAGTATTACAAAGTATCCTTTCGCCCGGCGAAGCAAAACCCAACGCTCACACCTGTCGGATTCTAATCTCACCAGAACGGCAGCGGCTCCAGATCATACAGAGCCTCTTGCAAACGTCGCTTGGTGGAAGCGGTCGTCCCATCCGGGAGATCATCCAGCGGAAAGAAACCACTTTCCGCAATTTCTCTATCCGGCGCTTTCGGCGCAAGTTGTTCGAAAGAACGGCAAACGTAAAGCGCCACATGATCGCGCGGAGACGCATGGGCGTTCTTGTAAAGAGCAAGAAGTTGGGGGCGACCTTTCAGGACGATATTGCCCTCCTCGCGCAGTTCTTTTTCCAGCGCCTGCTGAAAAGTCTCCCCACTATCCACACCGCCGCCCGGCAACTGCCATCCCGGCACGTAAGTATGTCTTACCAAATAAACAGAGTTAATCTTTTCATCATACACAATTGCCCTTACCCCAAGTGTCATGGGGCGTCGCAAAAGAAAATATGAATGAAATATAAAATGACGAAAGCGCATTCCGACTCTCCAGCAAACATTATATGCAGTTATCAATGCATCATTCGCATCAACAAAAAGTCGCTAAACACGGTTTCTATTTTAGAAATTATCCAGTAAACGGGCCTTATGTTTCGCCTCGCTCACATCTCCGATATCCATCTTTCGCCACTGCCGCGTGTGAGATATCGCGAATTGGCCTCGAAGCGTATCACCGGTTATATCAACTGGCTGCGCAACCGCAAGGGTGCAATGCATGGAACGGTACTCGATAAACTTGTATCCGACATGCTGGCGCAATCGCCGAATCATATTGCCGTCACTGGCGATCTGGTCAATCTGGCTCTCAATCTGGAAATAGATATCGCCGCAGACTGGCTGTCGAAGCTCGGCAACCCGGATGATGTTTCGGTCGTCCCCGGCAATCACGACGCCTATGTGCCCGGCGCGCTCGACCGGTCCTGCCGCAAATGGGAACCGTGGATGCGCGGCGACGGCATCGATAATAAGGGCAAGCGCCCGCAATTTCCCTATATGCGCGTGCGCGATGAAGTTGCAATGATCGGCGTATCGTCGGCGCGCGCCACGGCACCCTTCATGGCGAGCGGCGATTTCCGCTCCGCGCAGGCCAAGCGTCTTGCGGCCGCTCTCGATGAGGCCGGTGCGCGGGGGCTTTTCCGGGTGGTGATGATCCACCATCCACCGATCCACGGTGCAACCCCGACGCACAAGCGGCTTTATGGTATCCGCCGTTTTCAAAAGGTCATCCGCAAGCATGGCGCGGAACTGGTCATTCACGGCCACACGCATCTGGCGACGAAATATGAGATCGACGGACCAAACGGCAAGGTGCCGGTGATCTGCGTGCCGTCGGCCAGCCAGAACTATGGTGGACACAAGCCCCCCGCCCGCTACAATATTTTCAACATCGACCGCAAGCCGAATGGCGGCTGGCATTGCCTGTGGGAACAGCACGGCATTGAAGATGCGAGCGAGCGCATCTTCAAGATGTCCGAGCAGGAACTCTACAATTGAAAAAGGCGGCACAATGTGCCGCCTTTTTAACTGGTTCAGCCATTCGGCCTATTTGCCGATCACGCGGTTGGCTGCCGATACGATGGCTTCCAGCGACGCGCTGACGATGTTGTCATTGATACCGGCACCGAACAGCTTGCCGCCCGGATAGGCCATTTCGACATAGGAAATAGCCGATGCATCCGAACCCTGCTGGAGCGAATGTTCGGAATAATCCACGACCGACATCTTCACACCGAGATATTTGGACAGCGCATCGACAAAGCCGTCGATCGGACCCGTACCCTTGCCTTCGATATTCTTCGTCACGCCGTTATCGGTGATTTCGGCGGTGAGAATACGGCGACCCTTCTGTTCAGGATCGGGGATGGTGTGGTGATCGACGAACTTGATGCGGGCATCGGGCTGCGTCACATAGAGCTTCTGAAACTCTTCGTAAATGCGCTTGGACGGCAGTTCCTTGCCTTCGTCGTCGGTAATCTGCTGGATGATTTCGCGGAACTCGACCTGCAGATTGCGCGGCAGGTTCAAGCCGTAATCGGCCTGCAAGATATAAGCGATGCCGCCTTTGCCCGACTGCGAATTGATGCGGATGATCGCTTCATAGGAGCGGCCCACATCCTGCGGATCAATCGGCAGATAAGGCACTTCCCAAACCGGCGAATTGGCCGACTTGCGCGCCTTCATGCCCTTGTTGATCGCGTCCTGATGCGAACCGGAGAAAGCGGTATAGACCAGTTCGCCGACATAGGGGTGACGCTCTGCGATCTTCAGCTGGTTCGAATATTCATAGACATCCTTCATGCGATTGATGTCGGTGCAATCCAGCTCGGGATCGATGCCCTGCGTGTACATGTTCAGCGCCAGCGTCACCACATCCACATTGCCGGTGCGCTCGCCATTGCCGAACAAGGTGCCCTCAACGCGGTCGGCGCCGGCCATCAGGCCCAGTTCCGTCGCAGCAATGCCCGTGCCGCGGTCATTATGCGGATGCAGCGAAATGATCAGGTTTTCGCGATTGTCGAGATTGCGGCACATCCATTCGATCTGGTCGGCATAGACATTCGGTGTGTTCATTTCCACCGTGGACGGCAGATTGACGATCAGCTTGTTGTCCGCGGTCGGCTTTAAGATCTCGATGACCGCATTGCAGATTTCCAGCGCCACATCCAGTTCGGTGCCGGTGAAGCTTTCCGGCGAATACTGGAAGCGATAGCCGCCGCCTGCTTTGGCCGCCATATCCATGATCATCTTGGCCGCATCGGTTGCGATCTGCTTGATCCCGCCGACATCCTTGGCGAAAACCACGCGACGCTGCAATTCACTGGTGGAATTGTAGAAATGGATGATCGGTGTCTTTGCACCTTCCAAAGCTTCGAACGTGCGGGTGATCAGCTCGGGACGGCATTGCACCAGCACCTGCAAATCCAGCTCGTCCGGCACATTGCCCTGTTCGATGGCCCAGCGGCAGAAGTCGAAATCCGTCTGCGAAGCAGATGGGAAGCCGATTTCGATTTCCGGGAAGCCCATATCCACCAGCAGGCGGAACATACGCTCCTTGCGGTCGTGCCCCATCGGATCGATCAAAGCCTGATTGCCGTCGCGCAGATCGACCGAGCACCAGATCGGCGCTTTTTCGATGCGCTTCGATGGCCAGGTGCGGTCGTCGAGCTTCGGTGCCGGGAATGGCGAATATTTGGTGGCTGCATCCGGCATGCCTTTGCGTTCGGATACGGCAGCGGATTGCGGCGTGATAACGGATTGGTTCATTTCTCGTTTCCTCCCGGCTTCTGGACGGCATTACAGCCCGTCAAGCACGGATATTCATGATCGATTATATGGGTTTTGTGAAAAGGAGCACAGGCCAGCGGGACCGTTTTCGACCGCCGGACGCTCCTTCAACGAGCCCGGCGATCGCCGCTAAGGCCGAGGGTAAGAAGCGAGTTTAGAACGCCAACATTGACGCGCGCGCCAGTGGCGGCAGCCGAATGTTCCAGAGATGTTGCGTTCTTCGTCATCATGGCCAAGCTTTTACACGCGCGATTTGGCCGACGCAAGATGCATTTACGCCAGTTGCTTCGGTCAGACCTGTATTTCAATCAGAGCCTGACTCAAAAATCGGCATGTGTGTGCGAAAATGGTGATTTTCGAGTACCGGAGCGGAGCGTACTCAAGGTACGTGAGCACCGGAATCCTCGCATAATCCCGAAAAGTTGCAGACTTTTCGGTTCAGATTATGCGAAAGCAAATCTCAAATCGCCATTTGCAGCCACACAGGGCGACTTTTGGAACAGGCTCTCAGGCAAAGGGAACAGCACTTGTCCCCAAAGGCAGTTTCGCCTCATCTTCCGGCTCGACATGGATCACCACGCGCGCACTGCCGATCTGCTCTTTCAGCGCATCTTCAATACGGTCGCAGATCACATGCGCATCGCCGACGCTCATATCGGCTGCGACAACCAGATGAAACTCGATGAAGGTAACGCGCCCGGCAATACGCGTTTTCAGGTCGTGCACTTCAATGGCGCCAGCAGCATTGGCCGAAATGACATCACGAATGCGCATTTCTTCGGCAGGCTCGACGCCGATATCCATCAACCCCTGCACCGACGAATTGATCACATGCCAGCCCTGCCACAGAATATTCAGCGCCACGACAATGGCAAGCAGCGGATCAAGGATCGCCCAACCCGTGACGACAGCCCCCACCAGACCAACCAGCACGCCAAGCGAGGTTACGACATCGGTCATGATGTGTTTGCCATCGGCTTCCAGTGCCGGAGACCGTGCGAGGCGTCCGGTGCGGATCAGGAGCATGGCCCAGACACCATTGATGACGGCGGCAAGCGTATTGATGCCGAGGCCAAGCCATGGTTCCTCAAGCTGGCGCGGGGTCTGCAAGGCAAACCACGCCTCGCGGAAAATCAGCAGTGCTGCCACAGTAATCAGCACGCCTTCGACAACCGCCGAAATATATTCCGCCTTGTGGTGACCGAAGGGGTGGTTTTCGTCAGCGGGCTTGTAGCTCACGCTGATGGCCCACCAGGCCCCGACTGCCGCAATCACATTGACGATGGATTCAAGCGCATCGGAATAGAGCGCCACAGAGCCGGTGAGCAAATAGGCCACATATTTCAGCCCCATCACTCCAAAGGCAACGGGGATCGACCATGCGGCTAGCCGCCGAACTCTTGCACTCGCGTCCATGACGAACCTTTGATTTAATCTAAGTAATGCCCGAGACAGGTCCGGCGACCGGACTTTCACCAATTCAGGCTCATGCGCACCGGCTTTGGCCAGAAATAAGCTTTCAGAGCCGGTCAGTCCTATGCAACAGCATTTTTGAACCCGCTCTATACCCCAGAACAATGGAAGTTCGTACCCCTGTTTTTTCAGTTATCGCATTTAATTTTTTGCTGCAAATGCAAGGCATTACAGTTGCAAATGCTTTGCCAGAGCAAGCAGTAAAAACGCAACTACAACGGCTCAAAACAAAACCGGCCGCAGGGTACCTGCGACCGGTTGGATATCAACGCGATGAAGCGTGCGATCAGTGGTTACTGCGACGCTTCTTATGCTTGCCTGCCAGATGCGTGACCACATTTTCGATCATGCGCAAACCGGCATTGTGGCCGAGCGTCATGATCGATTCCGGGTGGAACTGAACTGCCGCCACCGGCTCCTTTTTATGCTCGAAAGCCATGATCACACCGTCTTCGGTTTCCGCCGTGACGAGGAAATCATCCGGCAGCCGCTCCGGATCGGCAAAGATCGAGTGATAACGCCCGACCGTCACTTCCTTCGGCAGACCGGAGAAAATGCGTTCCGGCTTCGACACGCGAATGCGCGACGGCTTGCCATGCATTGGAATGCGCAACTGGCGCAGCGTGCCGCCATAGGCTTCGGCAAGCGCCTGAAGACCAAGGCAGACGCCGAAAATCGGCAATTCGCGCTTGCGCGCCTTGTCGATGGTCGCCTTGCAGTCGAAATCCTTCGGCGAGCCCGGTCCGGGCGAAAGCACCACGAGGTCGGGGTTGACGCGGTCGAAAATATCGTCGGCGACCGGTGAACGGACGGTCGATACGGTTGCCCCCGTCTGGCGGAAATAATTGGCCAGCGTATGCACGAAGGAATCCTCGTGATCGACCAGCAGGACCGAGATGCCCTCACCCACCTTGGCGGCAGCCCGTTCTTCAGCAACATAATTGCTCTTCTGCGCTTCACGCACAGCCGCAATCATCGCCGAAGCCTTCAGCTCGGTTTCCGCCTCTTCCTCTTCCGGGTTGGAATCGAACAGCAGCGTGGCACCGGCGCGAATTTCAGCCACGCCATCCTTGATGCGGATGGTGCGGAGCGTGAGCCCCGTATTCATGTCGCCGTTGAAATGCATCATGCCGATGGCGCCGCCATACCATGCACGCGGGCTGCGCTCGTTTTCCTCAAGGAAACGCATCGCCCACAATTTCGGCGCGCCTGTCACGGTCACAGCCCATGCATGGCTGAGGAAACCGTCGAAAGCGTCCATACCGTCACGCAGACGGCCTTCAATATGATCGACCGTATGGATCAGGCGCGAATACATTTCGATCTGGCGGCGGCCGATCACCCGCACCGAACCCGGCTCGCAGACGCGGCTCTTGTCGTTGCGATCCACATCCGAACACATGGTCAGTTCGGATTCGTCCTTCTTGGAATTGAGCAGCTTCAGGATCTGTTCCGAATCCGAAATCGCATCCTCGCCGCGCTTGATCGTGCCCGAAATCGGGCAGGTCTCGATACGGCGGCCATTGACGCGCACGAACATTTCCGGCGATGCGCCGACCAGATATTCGTTTTCCCCCAGATTGATGAAGAAGGAATAGGGCGACGGGTTGATCGTCTTCAGGCGACGGAAAATTTCCGAAGGCGCGGTATGGCAGCGTTCATAGAAAGTCTGACCCGGCACCACCTCGAACAGATCGCCGCGCTTGAAGCTGTCCTTGGCGCGCTCCACAAGCTTTGCATATTCGCCGGGATTATGATCGCCGCGCGGCAATGTACGTTCCGACGGCTTGAACGCTTCGGCAGGCGTTGCCCGTGCCAGTCCATGCGTCGAAGAACCGCCGCAGGTAAATTCATAGCGGTCGACCCAGGCGCGGGCGGCATAATGGTCGGCGACGAAAATCTCGTCTGGAATGAACAGCACCAGATCGCGCTGGGTTTCCGGGCGCTTCAGCTTGTACTGGATCGGATCGAACTGGAACGCCAGATCGTAACCGAAAGCGCCGTAAAGGCCGAGATTGGCGTCTTCTTCCGAGAAGAACAGCCCGACAATGGCGCGCAGCACCGTAAACACCGAAGGCATGCGCGAACGCTCTTCTTCGGTAAATGTGCCGGTCGGCTCCGCGATGGTCAGTTCGATGCGGTCCTCGGTGGAGGTGTCCACCGTCACTTCGCCCAAGGCCTGCACGATCTCCAGAATGGGGCGCAGCAGGATGACGCCGCGGGCGTTCAGAGCCTCGATGCGCATGGTGCGCTGGCGCGAGGTAATGACCACCGGCGGATCGACGATTGCCGTGTCCCATCGCGTATAGCGGCCCGGATATTCGTAATTGGACGAGAACACCGCACCGCGTCTTTCGTTGAGCACATCGATATAGGTTTCGATGGCGCCCTTATACGCAGTGAGATGGCGCACGCGCTCGACGACAATGCCGCCAGCCGTTTCGTGCTGAAATATCTCGCTATCCGCTATCTTCGCATTCATGGTCGGCTAATCCCAATTGCTTTGGTTTTTCGAATATTTCCGGGCTACGGTCCATTCGAGCAGCCAAACAAAAAGGCCGCCCGGATAATCCCAGCGGCCCTGTCTCCTGAACGCATATGCGCAAACGCCTGCGTGGCCGCTTTTAGCGAGCCCACCACCAACCGTTGATACGAATGTGCGAAATGTTCATGGGCGCTAGTGTTAGCGCTCCGCCCCACACCTTGCAACCGGAAAATTTCAGCCATGCATTTTTCGCGACAGGTTCGGGATCCGACCCTGTCATTCCTGACAGGCATACACCTGTCAGAATTATGCTAAGCCTCCAGAACCGACAAAAGAAAAGTCCGGACACCACGGAAAGGTCCGGACTTTTCCCTGTCCTTAATGAGGACATACAGACAAGGAAGCGGGGTGCCCTGCCTGATCACAACGAGGCTCCTCGCCCCCAAATGACTAAATTTATAAGTGTAATAAGCTTTTTAGTATGGATTGAAACTACCATGGGTTGCATGATCTTGGCAACTAGTAATTGATTCGATCTTACCTGTTCGTATTTGACACAGGCGGCGCCAGCCCCCGTAAATTTGTCGGCCTTCCACCAAGTTTCGTCTTGCGCCCAGCCCCAATTTCAGATTCATTCCCGTGACTTAATTCAGAATGAATGCATGAAGAAAAGAGTCGCCACGAACAGGCGACCAGTTGGGGACACACGCATGAAGAACCTTGATGCCATGGACCGGAATATCCTGCAGGCCCTTCAGGAGAACGGGCGCCTGACCAATACCGAGCTTGCCGATCGCATCAATCTCTCGCAGACAGCGACTGCCGAACGCGTCAAGCGCCTGACGCGCGAAGGCTATATTCTGGGCTATTCGGCGCGGCTGTCGCCCAAGATGCTCGACCGCGCCATGCTGGTGTTCATTGAAATCAAACTCGACCGCACGACACCGGAAGTCTTCGAAACCTTTGCGACTTTCACGCGCAACAATCCCGATGTTCTCGAATGCCATATGGTGGCAGGCGGCTTCGACTATCTGGTCAAGGCCCGCGTTTCCGACATGGACCATTATCGCCGTTTCCTGTCCGAAGCGCTTCTTTCGCTGCCCGGCGTGCGGGAATCGCACACCTATGCCGTCATGGAAGAAGTCAAGGAAACCGCACATATCGCGGTTTAAAGAGCGGTTTATCACCGTCAGCTGCTGTCAGGATCATCACCTTCCCTGCAAGAGAGCGCTTGCCAGAACATGATTACGGGTATATACCCGCATCATGGCACATTCCTGTTTCTGCATCCTTTTGCGTCAGGCGTCCCGCAAAACCTCGGCCATCTATGACGAGGCGCTGGCGCCGCTTGGCATCAATGTCGCACAGTTCAGCCTGCTGCGTCGGCTCGAACGCGCGGGAACGCTGTCGATCACCGAACTGGCGCGCATGGCCGAGCTTGACCGCTCCACGATGGGGCGCAACGCCAAGGTGCTGCAACGGATGGGCCTGATCGAGCCCGGCGACGGTGAGGATCACCGCGAAACCAATATCAGATTGACCGATACGGGCCGGGAGCTTCTCGCCCGTGGCGGTCCGCTCTGGGACAAAGCCCAGGAAGAAATCGAGACCAAACTTGGAAATGAAGGGGTCGAACAGTTGCAGGCGCTGCTTCAGGCACTCTGAAGGCCGCCGGACGCGATCCATAGACTGAAAATTTGACTGGAAACAATGACGGAGCGGGCTGTGATCGCTACGAACGCCGTTGCTCGCCTTCCTCTCCGTGGCCTTTTTTGCGAAAATGGTCCTAACCGAAAGCGTCTAAAATGATATCTGCCCGCCTCGCACGCGTTCTCGAACAGAGGAACATCCACTACGGATGGGTGGTGGCCGCCATCACCTTTCTGACCATGCTGGCAACGGCTGCCGCCATGGGGTCGGCTGGCATATTGATCGAACCGCTCCAGCGCGAATTCGGCTGGACCAACGCCAATATTTCCTTCGCCATGGCGCTGCGTCTGGTTCTGTTCGGTCTGATGGGGCCTTTCGCTGCCGCCTTCATGAACCAGTTCGGACTGCGCCGCGTTGTCACCGCAGCGCTCATTCTCATTGCGAGCGGCCTCCTCGGCTCCATCTTCATGACCGAGGAATGGCAGATGGTGGGTCTTTGGGGCATCGTCATCGGTGTTGGCACCGGCATGACGGCGCTCGTGCTGGGCGCGACCGTCGCGGCGCGCTGGTTTGAAAAGCGCCGTGGCCTTGTGGTCGGTCTGATGACGGCCAGCAATGCCACCGGCCAGCTGGTTTTCATGCCGATCCTCGCCAGTGTCAGCCAGACGATCGGCTGGCGCACATCGCTCACCATCGTGATCGGCTTCCTGACCGTTGCGCTGCTGCTGGTTCTGGCACTGATGCGCGATCATCCGGCAGATATCGGCCTCAAGCCCTATGGCCGCACCGCACCGCTGCCAGCACCTGAACCGAAGAAGAGCTTTGGCGCCATGCTTGCCTCGCCGCTCGTCACCCTGCGCGAAGCGTCCAACACGGCCACCTTCTGGGTGCTGTTCCTGACCTTCTTCGTCTGCGGTTTTTCAACCAACGGCCTCATTCAGACCCACTGGATCACGCTTTGCGGCGATTACGGCATCGCGCCGGTCGGTGCGGCTGGTATCCTCGCCGTCATTGGCGCATTCGACCTGATCGGCACGATCATGTCCGGCTGGCTGTCCGACCGCTTCGACAATCGCTGGCTCTTGTTCTGGTTCTATGCGCTACGCGGCCTGTCGCTGATCTATCTGACCTTCACCGACTTCTCGGTCTATGAACTGGCGCTGTTCGCCGTCTTCTACGGTCTGGACTGGGTCGCAACCGTACCACCGACGGTGAAGCTTGCCGCCGAACGTTTCGGCCCGGAAAAGGCCGGACTGGTCTTCGGCTGGGTGTTCACCGGGCACCAGATTGGTGCTGCCGCAGCCGCCGGTTTCGCGGGCTTTGTCCGCACCGACTATGACAGCTATACGCCAGCGCTTGTTCTGGCTGGCGCGATGTGCATTGCAGCGGCGGCGATGGTGTTCATCATCAACCGCCCTGCCCCGCGCGTCGTTCTGCAGGCTTCCTAACACTACAGTTGCAAATTCGTCAGGCCGTGGCGAAACGAGTGATTTTTAAGCACCGGAGCGGAGCGTACTTAAGGGTACGTGGGCACTGGAGCGCAGGAAATCACTCGTTGCAGACCGGCATCACGAAGAATGCAACTGCAGTGCTAACTTGCAGTCTCATCAAGATAAGCGTCGCCCCAGTCGGCGCGGCGCGCCCAGCGGAAGAAATCGCCGTCGCGTTTCGTGAACAGGCGCTCTTCCGCTGATCCGTCTGCCTTGCAGAGTTTCAATGAAACCTTGCCGCCGCCAACCCGCGTCGGCGCAATGACCCGCGCTTCAACCGCATCGGATGGTTGGCGCACTGCCGCCAGATAGATGAATTTTTCGTCTTCCCACGGCACTTCCGCATCCTTGGTCATGCGGTGAATGCGCGAACGGGCAACGCGGCGCGAGAAATGGCACCAGTCCGGCGCGACCAACGGGCATTCCAGTTGATGCGGACAGGGCGCGGCAATCGTCGCCCCCAAGCCGATCAGCGTCCTGCGCGCGTCGAGAATGCGCTGCCAGCCCGCAGGCGTGCCCGGTTCGACAATCACGAACATCTGCCGCGCCGACGCCCAAAGCTGTTCCACCAGCCTGCGGCGGTCATCGGGTGCAAGTTCGTCCAGCACATAGGCGATGGTGACGAGATCGGCTTGGGGGAAATCGAGCTTTTCCTTCACCACATCGCCCGCCCGCCAGTCGAGCGATGCAAAACCACTCTTTCCCGCCAGACTGCTGCCGACCGCGCGAATGGCCGGGCTGGCCTCGATCATCGTGGCGTTTTCAAGCGAGGACCAGCAATCCTTCGCCGCCCACAGAGCCGTTCCCGGCCCTGCCCCGACATCGAGCATGGATTGCGGCGCGAAATCCGGGCAGACTTCCGCAGCACTGTCGAGACTGGCCCGCACCGCCGCATAAGTGGCGGGCAGCCGCGCCGCGAGATAGGCTTTCGCGGCCAGATCGTCGGAAATATGCAGGCGACCGTCCCGTGTCTCGGCGCGATAGCGGCGCGACAAAAGATCGGAGGCGCGCTTGAGATCGGCCAATGCCACGCCCTCAAGCGCGGCATCCACCGCCTGTCGCAAAATCGGAGGCAGTTCCATTGCCCGTCAGCGCTCCAGAACCTGCTTCACGTCAACCAGATTGGAACGAACGCGCAAGATATAGAAGCCCATCGTGGTCAGATGCGACGGTGTGAACCACGCATCCGGGCTGCCATTGGAAACGATGAAGGGCTGCATATCGAGCGCCGAGCGCATCTGCTTTTCCATCTCGTCCCACACGCCGTCGAGGTGCTTTTCAGCCAGCACGCCGCGGAAATCGGAATGCGCCGAGCGGAGCAGGCCGTAATAGGCGTAAAGCTGACCATAGGCGAACCAGAAGCGATCATCCGCACGGGTGTCGAACCAGCCATTATGGTAATTCTCCGCGCGGTCCTTGAGGATTGCGGAAGTCGAACCAAGATCGCTGGCGATGCGATCGACAAACTGGATCAGATTGTCGGCGCGGGCGTCAAATGTCGCCTGACAGTTTTCAAGACGCGTATTGAACGAGCGCAGATCCTTAATCGCCGAACGATAATAGCTCGGCGTCGGGGTCTTGGGGCCGAACGGGCGCAGGCCGAAATACCAGGAATCCTCGGCAAACTGCAGATTACCACGCGCCTTTTGCAGATCGCCATCGATCTGCGATGTACCGCGCAGACGCCCTATATTGTCCACCAGCTCAATCGCCGTACGACGCACGGCGGCGTTGATCCCGCGCTGGAACGACGCCTTGTTGTCGAGGAATGGCGTGCGGTCCCAGTCCAGACCGAACAGGCCAAGCTTGTAGAGCAGCATGGAGGAAATCCACGCATTCTGGTTCACGTTGAAGTCAGTGAGGTCTGCGGCAACCTCGGCAATCGCCGAGCGCGAGCATTTGCGGGCCGATGACGGTATCTGCGCCGCCTGAACCGGCTGATCGGTCTGCGGGGTTTCGGAAGATGGCTGGTCATTGCCCGCCCCGGTCACGGGTGCGGTGGAAGGTGCCGGTTCGGGCGCGGCGGGCGTCGAGGTTACTTCCTCGCCAGGCGTGTTGGCGGTCTGATAGCTATACTTCGCCGGATAGTCTGGATCAAAATTGGTCCAGACCTGAGTCTGCCAGATAAAATAGATATAGAGCGCGGCGAGAGCGACCACGACCACGCCAATCACGGCTTTCCACAATATTCCGAACCTAAGATAAACCCGCCACAAAGCGGCCAATGGAATGGCTATCAGCCGGGCCAGACCCACAATCATACGACCAAGGAAGGAGAAAACGGCCCGCACTGCATTCCACACTATCGATCATCCTTCCATTGGCCCGCAATTCCGGGGCTTCGCACCATTTTCGCTCACCCGTCGATCCGTCCGCAAAGAACGTCGTTTCCCGAAAAGGCGTGAGCAAGAAACGTTGTTCCCTTTCAAATAGAGTGCGCTTGTCTTTTCGACAACCGGGATCGCTCATCCAACTGATTTTATCCGGCATTTTGGCGTGGCAGGGTTGAAACCGGGGGACCGATCCGTAACATGGCGCAACTTGAAGCCGTTCCGGTAAAAGTGCGAGATATTTTTTCGTTCTCATCACGACAAAAGAGACAGACGTCGCAATCGAGAATATTTTCGCCGCTGTGGTACTTGAACGGCGCAATCTTTGGTGTTTGCTAAAGCCGGAACCGGAAAAATAAGCAAACCGTCAAAACGGCCCGGAAATGGAGAGAACAATGAAACTGACCTATACGCTTGCCTTTGCTGCGCTTGCCACGGGAACGGCAATGCTTGCAGCCCCCGGCGCCAGCTTCGCGGAAGAGCCGAAAAGCTGCTCGACGGTACGCTTCTCCGATGTCGGCTGGACCGACATCACCTCGACAACTGCGGTTGCGACCGAAATTCTCAAAGGTCTCGGCTACAAGACCGATATCAAGGTTTTGTCCGTGCCGGTGACCTATGCGTCGCTGAGCAAGAAGGACATCGATGTCTTCCTCGGCTACTGGAACCCTTCCATGAGCGCCGATCTCAAGCCTTATCTCGATGACAAGAGCGTCGAGACGCTGCGCACCAATCTGACCGGTGCGAAATATACGCTCGCCGTGCCGACCTATGCCGCTAATGAAGGCCTGAAGGATTTCAAGGATATCGCCACCTTCAAGGACAAGCTTGGCGGCAAAATCTACGGCATTGAGCCTGGCAATGACGGCAATCGCCTGATCCTCGATATGATCAACAAGGACGCCTTCGGCCTGAAGTCGTTCGAACTGGCGGAATCCTCCGAACAGGGCATGCTTGCGCAGGTCGCACGCGCCGTCAAAGGCAAGGAACCGATCGTGTTCCTCGCATGGGAACCGCATCCGATGAACAAGCGCTTCGAGATCACCTATCTCACCGGTGGCGATGACTTCTTCGGCCCTAACCTCGGCGGCGCCAAGGTCGAAACCAATGTGCGCAAGGGCTACACGCAGGAATGCCCGAATGTCGGCAAGTTCCTGACCAATCTTGAATTCAACCTCGACCTCGAAAACGAGATCATGGGCAAGATTCTCGATGATGGCGCAGAGCCTTCGAAGGCCGCAACCGACTGGCTCAAGGCCAATCCTGCAGCGCTCGACAAGTGGCTCGCAGGCGTGACGACGGTTGACGGCAAGGAAGGTCTGCCTGCCGTCAAATCGGCCCTCGGCCTCTGATGCACAGCACTCGCAGGCCGCGGCTAAACCCGCGGCCTCGTTATTTGCGGGTAGCCGTAATTTTTCCATCAAAAAACGCAGCAGGAGACTTCATCGTTGAACTGGCTGACGGACTATAAAATTCCGGTTGGACCGACTGCAAAAACAGTTGTTGACTGGTTGACGAACAATATGGGTGGCTTTTTCGACCTGCTGGCAGCGGTCATGCAAAGCATGATCGACGCCCTGCTTTATGTCTTGAAACTGCCCCATCCCCTGCTGCTGATCGCCATATTCGCGGTGATTGCCTGGCTGATCCAGCGCCGTATTTCGGTCGTGATACTGACGATCCTGGGCTTTCTGTTTATTCTCAACCAGGGTTACTGGGACCGCACGCTGGAAACGCTGACGCTCGTCCTTTCATCCTGCGTTCTCTGCATGGCCATCGGTGTTCCGCTCGGCATTGCCGCAGCCCATCGCCCCACGCTTTATGCCGCCATGCGACCCGTGCTCGATCTGATGCAGACACTGCCAACCTTTGTCTATCTGATCCCGGCCATCGTGTTCTTCGGCATCGGCATGGTGCCCGGCCTGCTGGCCACAGCAATTTTCGTTCTGCCAGCACCGGTGCGTCTGACGCATCTTGGGGTTTCCTCCACCCCATCCTCGCTGATCGAGGCGGGTGAAGCCTTCGGTGCTTCGCGGTCGCAGCTTCTGTGGAAGATCGAACTGCCCTATGCCATGCCGCAAATTCTGGCGGGCCTGACCCAGACGATCATGCTGTCGCTTTCGATGGTGGTTATCGCCGCACTCGTCGGCGCAGATGGTCTTGGCGTTCCGGTGGTGCGCGCACTGAACTCGGTCAACACCGCGCTCGGCTTCGAAGCGGGCCTTGTCATCGTCGTGGTCGCCATTGTGCTCGACCGCATCTTCCGCGCTGGGCGTGAGAAATAGCATGATCCCGAAAAGTGGGAACCGGTTTTCGGTTCAGATCATGCTCAAACAAATGTCAGGAGATTGCGGATGACCATTATCGCAATTGAAGATGTCTGCATCATTTTCGGCAAGAACACGGATAATGCGCTGGCGCTGGCCGATCGCGGTGCAACGCGATCCCAGATTCAGGCCGAAACCGGTCATGTGCTTGGCGTCCATAACTGCACGCTCAACATTGAAGAAGGCGAAATCCTCGTCCTGATGGGCCTTTCCGGCTCCGGCAAGTCGACGCTGCTGCGCGCCATCAACCGGCTCAACCCGATCTCGCGCGGCCGCGTCATGGTGCGCGACGGCGACCGCGGTATCGATGTCGGTAAGGCGGATCGCAACACGCTGCGCCATCTACGCACCGAGCTCGTTTCGATGGTGTTCCAGCAATTCGGGCTTCTGCCGTGGCGCACGGTCGAGGAGAATGTGGCCTTCGGGCTGGAAATCTCCGGCATGGGCAAGGAAGAACGCATCTCCAAGGCCCGCCAGCAGCTTGAACTGGTCGGCCTTCAGGACTGGGCCAAGCGCAAGGTCGGTGAACTGTCGGGCGGTATGCAGCAGCGCGTCGGCCTCGCCCGCGCCTTTGCGACCGGCGCGCCGATCCTGCTGATGGACGAGCCGTTCTCGGCGCTGGATCCGCTGATCCGCACAAGGTTGCAGGATGAGCTTCTGGCGTTCCAGTCGCGTTTGAAGAAAACCATTGTCTTCGTCAGCCACGATCTCGATGAAGCCATGAAAATCGGCAACCGCATCGCCATCATGGAAGGTGGGCGCATCGTGCAATGCGGCACGCCGCAGCAAATCCTGCTGCAGCCTGCCGACCAGTATGTCGCCGATTTCGTCGCGCATATGAACCCGCTCGGCGTGCTGCGCGCAGGCGATATCATGACGCCGTTCGACCGCAACGCTGCCCCTCGCCCCTTTGCAGCCACCGCACGCCGGGAAACGCTGGTGCGTGAACTGATGAACGCCGTTGCAGACAGCAGCGGCGATGTCGGCATCGTCGAGAACGGCAACATCATCGGCAAGGTCGCGGCGGATGATATTGTCCGGGCGCTCGCCTGGCATCAGCAACGCGCTGGATAGCAAATAAAACGTCGCCTCTAAAGCACATCCCGAAAAGTGCGAAGCGGTTTTCGGATAAGATATGCGTAAAAACAAATATTTAGAGTGTCGACCTGATAAAATCAGGTCGACGCTCTAAACGGCGGCGTTTTCATTTCAGGTCGATATTCGATTAAGCCTGGGCTGCCTGTCGAGCGGCGGCACGCGCCTCCACGCGGGCGCGAATGGCATCGACATCCGCACGCGGCGTCGCGGCAAACAGCTTCTTCGTATAATCGTGCTGCGGATTGTTGAACACGTCGTCACGCGACCCGTATTCAACCACCTCACCGAAATACATCACCATCACCTCATCGGCTATATAGCGCACCACCGAAAGGTCGTGGCTGATGAAGACATAGGTGAGGCCGAACTCTTCCTGCAGGTCGGACAACAGGTTGAGAACCTGCGCCTGCACCGACAGATCGAGCGCGGAAACCGGCTCGTCGAGAATCAGCAGCTTCGGATTGAGCATCAGCGCGCGCGCAATGGCGATACGCTGGCGCTGGCCGCCGGAGAACATATGCGGATAGCGGTTGAAGTGCTCACGACCGAGGCCAACCTTCAACAGCATCTGCATCGCCTTGGCGCGCCGTTCTTCAGCCGACATAGTCGTGTTCAGCAGCAGCGGCTCGGCCAGCACATCGCCGATCTTCTGGCGCGGATTGAGCGAACCGTAAGGGTTCTGGAACACGATCTGCACCTTCTGGCGCATTTCCGGCGTCAGCCCGTCACGAGCGATGTTCACCTCCTTGCCGCCGATCTTCAGATCGCCGGAGGTCTGTGGATCGATCATGGTCAGGATGCGCGCCAGCGTGGACTTGCCGCAACCGGATTCGCCGACGATTGCCAGCGTCTTGCCCTTCTCGAGCTTGAAGCTGACGCCCTTGACGGCGTGAACCACCTTCGACTTGCCGAACAGGCCGCCGCCGACATGATAGTCGCGCTTGATATCGCGCGCTTCGAGAACGATCTCGCTCATCGCGCTTCTCCCGCAGTGCTGTTGTCAAAGACGAAATCGGACACCGTCGGCAGACGGTCGCCGGTCGCATTTTCCGGCAAAGCCGACAGAAGCGCACGGGTGTAAGGGCTTTTCGGCGCGGAGAACAGCGACAGCACGTCGGCGTCTTCCATCTTGTGGCCCTTATACTGCACGATGACCCGATCCGCCGTTTCGGCGACGACACCCATATCGTGGGTGATCATGATCAGGCCCATGCCATGCTCCACCTGAAGCCGCATCAGGAGATCGAGGATCTGCTTCTGGATCGTCACGTCGAGAGCCGTGGTCGGCTCGTCGGCGATCAGAAGCTTCGGATTGCAGGCAATCGCGATAGCGATCATGACGCGCTGGCACTGGCCGCCCGACATCTGATGCGGGAAGCTGCCGAGACGCTCAGCAGCATCGCGGATGCCGACGAGTTCCAGCAGCTCGATGGCGCGGGCGCGGCTCGCCGACCCGTTCATACCCATATGCTGCTTGAGCACTTCTTCCAGCTGGTAGCCGACCGTGAAGCACGGATTGAGGCTTGCAATCGGCTCCTGAAAGATCATCGAAATGTCACGACCGATGATCTGGCGGCGCTCCGAACTTGAAAGCGTGCGCAAATCCTTGCCGTCGAATGACATCTTGTCCGCCGTCACGGTCGCGGTCTTGGGCAGGAGACCCATCACCGCGAGCATGCCAACCGACTTGCCCGAACCGGACTCGCCCACAATGGCCAGAACTTCGCCCTTGTCGACCGTGATATCAATGCCATCGACCGCCTTGAAAGGACCAGTCGAGGTATCGAAAGAAACCGTAAGGTTCTTGATTTCAAGCAAAGCCATCGATCAGCTCCTCTTGAGTTTCGGGTCGAGCGCGTCGCGCAGACCGTCGCCGATCAGGTTGATGGCGAGAACAGTGATCAGGATTGCCAGACCCGGGAAGGTCACGACCCACCAGGCGCGCGTGATGAATTCCCGCGCTTCGGCAAGCATGGTGCCCCATTCCGGCGTCGGCGGCTGTGCTCCCATGTTCAGGAAGCCGAGCGCCGCCACTTCGAGAATAGCGTTGGAAAACGACATGGTGGCCTGCACGACCAGCGGCGCCAGACAGTTCGGCAGCACGGTCTTGAACATCAGACGAAGCTTGCCAGCACCGGCGAGCTTGGCAGCCGTCACATATTCCCGTTCCTTTTCCGCCATCACCGCAGCACGCGTGAGACGCGAAAAGTGCGGCAGCAGAACCAGCGTGATCGCGATGACTGCATTCGTCAGGCCCGGCCCGAGAATAGCCACCAGCACCAGCGCCAGAAGCAGCGACGGGAAGGACAGCATGATATCCATGACGCGCATGAAAGCGGCATCCACGGCCCCGCCCAGATAACCGGCCAGCACGCCAATCGTGATGCCGACGCACATCGAGATCACCACGATCACGAAGCCGACCAGCAGCGAATATTGCGCGCCGTAGATCAGGCGGGACAGGATATCGCGGCCCACGGCGTCGGTGCCGAGAAGAAACGACGTCGAGCCGCCTTCCTGCCATGCCGGAGGCTTCAGGAAGAATTCGCGGAACTGCTCCGTTGGGTCATGCGGCGCAATCAGCGGCGCGAAAATGGCCATCAGGACGATGGCGATGAAAACCCAGAGGCCGATGACCGCGCCACGATTGACGCTGAAATAAAACCAGAAGTCCTTCAGCATCGCCATGCGGCTGACGCCGGGCGTGGCGGTATCTGCGGCGACGGGTGTGTTTGTTACATTGCTCATTGGAACCTCACCTGTGCCGGATACGCGGATTGACCAGACCATAGAGCAGATCGACAATCAGATTGACTGCCATGACAAGCCCCGCGATCAGAAGAAGTCCGCCTTGCACGACCGGATAGTCGCGGCGAGAGATCGAATCGAGCATCCACTTGCCGATGCCCGGCCAGGAAAAGATCGTTTCCGTCAGGATTGCGCCGGCCAGCAATACGCCAACCTGCAGGCCGATGGTCGTGATCACCGGGATGAGCGCGTTGCGAAGCGCGTGCAGTCCGACGACCCGCCGGGTCGGCAGGCCCTTGGCGCGCGCCGTGCGCACATAATCCTCGCCCAAAACTTCCAGCATGGCCGAACGGGTCTGGCGCGCGATGACGGCAAGCGGAATGGTCGCCAGCACGATGGTCGGCAGGATGAGATGCGAGGCAGCCGAAGCAAAAGCCCCCTTCTGTCCCGACAAAAGGCTGTCGATCAGCATGAAGCCGGTGACGGGTGGGAAAAAATACAGCAGCGAAATACGGCCCGATACCGGGGTCAGCTGCAGATAATTCGAGAAGAAAATGATGAGGAGCAGGCCCCACCAGAAAATCGGCATGGAATAACCGACCAGGGCGACACCCATCAGCGACTGGTCGAACCACGACCCGCGCTTGACGGCTGCGACAACGCCTGCCGGAATACCGATCACCACGGCCAGAATGATTGCGCAAACGCTCAATTCCACGGTGGCCGGGAAGAGCGAAAAGAACTCGGTCAGGACCGGCTTCTTGGTGACGATCGAAAGGCCGAAATCGCCATGCAGCAGGTTCCAGACATAGTCGAGATATTGCTGCCAGAGCGGACGGTCGAAACCGAATTGCGCCATAAGCTCGGCATGACGCTCGGGACTGACACCACGTTCACCGGCCATCAACAGCACTGGATCGCCCGGCAGCACGCGCACGAAACCGAAGGCGACGATGGTGATCCCGATGAAAGTCGGCACCAGATAGGCCAACTTATTCAGAAAAAAACGGAACATAGAATAAACTCCGACCGGGAGCGGAGGGTTGATCCCTCCGCTCCCGGCCGCTGGTGTTGAGACGAATTACTCTGCGATATCAACGCCGGTGAAGCGATGGATGCCCACCGGGTCCATCTTGTAGCCGGAGACCTTGGAGGACATCGGCATGAAGACAGTCGAGTGGTCGAGAGTTGCCCAAGGAGCCTGCTCCTTGAAGATGACCTGTGCCTGTTCATAGAGCTTGGCGCGTTCGGCCTGATCGGCGGTGACCTTGGCCTTCTGGATCAGGTCTTCGAACGGCTTGTAGCACCACTGGGCGCGGTTGTTGTTGCCAACGCCCGAGCAGCCGAGCAGAACGCCGAGGAAGTTGTCCGGATCGCCATTGTCACCGGTCCAGCCCATGATGGCAGCACCGTCACGGTCCTTGTCGGACGACTTCTTGAGGTATTCACCCCATTCCATCGAAACGATATCGACGCCAACGCCAACCTTTGCGAAGTCCGACTGGATCAGTTCGGCCACGCGGCGGGCATTCGGCATGTACGGACGGCTGACCGGCATTGCCCAGACCTTCATCTTCAGGTCTTTGACGCCAGCAGCTTCAAGCGCCTTCTTGGCGGCATCAGGGTTGTACTCGTCGTCCTTGACGTCGTTGTTATAGCCCCACATCGTCGGCGGGATCGGGTTCTTGGCAACTTCGCCCGAACCCTGGAACACAGCGTCGACAATGGCCTTCTTGTTGATGGCCTGGTTCAGCGCCTTGCGCACTTCAGGCTTGTCGAACGGAGCGACCAGCGTGTTGTAGGCAAGATAGGCAACGTTCAGGCCTGGCTGTTCGTCAACCTTGAGGTTGGAATCGGCCTTGAGCCCTTCGATGTCCGCCGGAGCCGGATAGGACATTATGTGGCATTCGCCAGCCTTCAGCTTCTGCGCGCGCACAGCAGGATCGGTGGTGATCGCGAAAACGAGATCGTCGATCTTTTCCTTGCCGCCCCAATAGTCCGGGTTGGCCTTGTAGCGGATCACAGCGTCCTTCTGGTAGGCGACGAAAGTAAACGGTCCGGTTCCGAGCGGGAACTGGTTGAGATCGTCCATCTTCTTGTCGGCCTGAAGCTTGTCAGCATATTCCTTCGACAGGATGGACGCAAAATCCATGGCCAGATCGGCGAGGAACGGCGCTTCCGGACGGCTCAGCACGAAGGTAACCGTATGGTCGTCCACACGCTTGATCTCCTTGATCAGCGTCGGGAATTCCATGCTGTCGAAATATTCATAGGAAATACCGGCGGTATATTCGTGCCAGGGATTGTCCTTCTTGGCCTGACGCTCGAACGAGAAAATCACGTCATCGGCGTTGAATTCGCGCGTCGGCGTGAAAAAGTCGGTTGTCTGGAACTTCACACCCTTGCGCAGGTGGAAGGTGTATTCGAGGCCGTCCTTCGAAACTTCCCAGCTCTCAGCAAGACCTGGTTCAATCGTTGTTTCGCCATGCTTGAACTCGACCAGACGGTCATAAGCCGTGCGCGACGAAGCATCAAACGTATCCCCGCCCGTATAGGCAGCCGGATCAAAGCCCTCAGGCGAAGCCGGCGAGCAGTAAACGAGTGTCTTGGCAGATGCAGCACCGCTCATGAGAGCCACCAGCGCGGTTGCAGCCAGGAGTGTTTTGTACATTTTCATTTATTGTCCGCCTCCACGGAAAAGTGTGCCGCGCGCGCCCCATTGCCCGCAGCCTGGCCTATCGAAACGCTTGGTTCCCCACTTTGCAAGCGCAATTGTTAGAACCAGTTCACATTCTTATGCGTTTACCACCCCTATTTTTAGATTTTAATTTCTTCAAATCGCAATATTGCGGAATATTGCGCTAAAGGCAGTGAAATCATAATATTATTTGCGCAATTTTTCGCATAACGTCGCGCATGAGTTGCACCGTGCTGTTGGAATCGCTGAAATGGCGGGCAATATCCGTGCATGGCCTCTGTTCCCTTGCGCAAAACTCCGCTAATACCGGATTATCATACTCATGTTTATGGCGGCGCAATGAACCAGACCGAAGAGCCAATTGATTCTCCCATAAGACCGACGACCCCGGAAGCCATTCAACTGGCAAAGACGCTGATGCGTACGGCGCGCTATGGTGCGCTGGCCGTGCTGGATGCCAAAACCGGACGTCCGCTGGCCAGCCGCGTCGCGGTTGCGACCGACATGGACGGAACGCCGCTCATTCTGATTTCGGGGCTGGCCGCGCATACGCCAGGCCTTCTTGCCAATCCCGCCTGTTCGCTATTGCTTGGCGAACCGGGCAAGGGTGATCCGCTTGCCCATCCGCGCATCACGCTGCATTGCGATGCAGCGAAAGTTAAGCGAACAGCGGGGGATTATCCACGCATTCGCCGCCGCTATCTGAACCACAATCCCAAAGGCGCGCTTTATGTCGACCTTGGCGACTTTGCGTTCTTCCGCATGAATGTCCTTGGCGCCAGCCTGAACGGCGGCTTCGGCAAAGCCTTCATCCTCGTAACGGAAGACCTGATCTGTCCCGCCACTATCGCCGAAAGTCTAGCTCCCAAAGAACAGGGCATTCTTGATAGCATCAAAGAAGACGGAGAAGATTCGCTCGCTGCCCGCGTCAGCCAGATGACCGGCATAGCGGACAGACCATTGAAAGCGGTGGGACTGGACCCCGACGGTCTCGATATTGCCGCTGGCAATGAGATCCTGCGACTCCCCTTCTCGCGGAGCTGCGCCAGCGCAACCGAAGTGCGCGCAGAACTGCTAAAAATGACCCCCTCGGCCCACTGAAACGGATTCATGCTCTTTTTGGGACAAATTTGCGCGATTTAAACAGGGGCGAATTTAAGCAAGGCCTTTTCAAACGAAATAACAGCCATTAAATTTGACCTGCGTGTTCCAAAATGGAAACGTCATTTGAACCTACCAGCGGTCTTACGGGGGTATGACAGCAGATGACTAAAGAACATACTTTTTGTGATTTAACAGAAAATGCAGATCAGGCAGCAGATTTTCTTTCAGCACTCGCAAACAACAAGCGACTTTTGATTTTATGCAAGCTGCTACACAATGAAATGTCTGTTGGCGCGCTCGCCAAAGCCATTGACCTCAGTCAGTCGGCCTTGTCGCAGCATTTGGCCAAATTGCGGGCTCTCGACCTCGTTTCGACCCGACGCGATGCCCAAACCATCTACTATATGGTTTCGTCACCGCATATCGAGTTGATGTTGTCGACGCTCTCAAGTCTCTATATGAGTCCGACACCACGCCGGCAGGAACAGCCGGTACTAGCCATCGCCTGAGCATGAGGTTACAGCCGTGCGATGAAATCAGAAGATCATTTGCACGGCTGTCTCCAGCGCATCAGCGACCCGGACGACGACCGCCTTTCCCCCTATCGTGACATTCGCGAAAAAGACCTCGTCGGACGCCAAAAGCGTTTCATCGCCGAGGGCAAAGTCGTCATCAATGTGCTGTTTTCTTCCACCGCGCGCTTTGAGACAGAATCGTTGCTCGTGCTGGAAAATCGTCTCGACGGACTGACAGAACAGCTGAAACAAATCCCTGCGGGCACCCCGGTCTATAGCGTGCCACAGACCGTCATGGATGCCGTTGCTGGCTTTCACGTTCACCGTGGCATTCTTGCCGTCGGACGGCGCAAACCCCAGCCGGAACTCGCCGACTTGCTGGCCGCGCTCCCGCAACAGTCGCTCGTCACAGTGCTGTGCGGCATATCCAATCACGACAATGTCGGTTCCATTTTCCGCAACGCTGCCGCCTTCGAGGCCGATTGCGTGTTGATGGACGAAACCTGCTGCGATCCGCTTTATCGCAAGGCCATTCGCGTCTCTGTCGGCGCGACGCTGAAAGTTCCTTATTTCCATGGCGGTCGCATCGACGAGATTCTCGCCGCCTTGCAGGATGCAAATTTCAACGTGCTGGCGCTCAGCCCATCATCGGAAACCAGCATCTATCAGGCAACCGGGCATGATCGCCAAGCGCTGCTGCTCGGCACAGAAGGCGAAGGACTGCCGCAACGGCTTCTGGAGCGGCTGCAGACGGCCCGCATTCCCATGTCGAAGGAGTTCGACAGCCTGAATGTCGCCACCGCTTCCGGCATTGCCCTGTCGCGTTTCAGCCGCTTTCAATAAGTCTCGCGCAAAGAAACAGGCGGGTGCTTTCACACCCGCCTTAAAGTTTTTACAATCGCTTTTGAAAATCGGCTCAGGCTGCCGAAGCGTTTGCTGTGCCAGCCACCAGACGGCGCAGCATTTCTTCTGCCTGTGGTTCGCGTTCGGAACGACCGATGAAACCGCCGCCGAAAACGCGTGCCGTATTGCTCTCGTCGGAGTAAAGCACGCAGGCCTGTCCGGGCGCGATACCGCTTTCGCCATCCACCAGTTCAACCCAGGTCTTGCCATCAGCATGACGAAGAACGGCCGGACGCGGTGGACGCGTGGAGCGAACCTTCGCGAAAACTTCCAATCCGCTTTCCGGCAGATCGCTGATCGGGCCGTCGCCGAGCCAGTTGATATCGCGCAGGAACACCTTGTGCGTTTCCAGCGCCTCACGCGGGCCGACGATGACGCGCGCATTGGCGGCATCGAGATGCACGACATAGAGCGGCTCGCCGGTGGCCACGCCGATACCGCGGCGCTGGCCGACCGTGTAATGCACGATGCCGTCGTGACGGCCAAGCGTACGACCGTCGATATGAACGATGTCGCCCGGATTGGCGGCTTCCGGCTTCAGCCGGGAGATAATGTCGGAATATTTGCCTTGCGGCACGAAGCAGATATCCTGGCTATCCTGCTTCTTGGCGACCGTCAGGCCCATTTCCTCGGCGATTTCACGCACCTGCGCCTTTGGCAGATGGCCAAGCGGGAAGCGCAGATAGTCGATCTGCTCCTGCGTGGTGGCGAAAAGGAAATAGCTCTGGTCACGGTCGGTATCGACCGGACGATAGAGCGAGCGATGCGCACCATTGGCACGGCTGCGAATATAGTGACCGGTCGCCAGAGCATCCGCGCCAAGATCGCGTGCGGTCTGGAGCAGATCGGCAAACTTAACGGTTTGGTTGCAGGAAACGCATGGGATTGGCGTCTCGCCGCTGACATAGGAATTCGCAAACGGATCGATCACCGCTTCGCGGAAACGCGCTTCGTAATCGAGGACGTAATGGGGAATGCCGAGGCTTTCCGAAACGCGGCGGGCGTCTTCAATATCCTGTCCTGCACAACAGGAGCCGGCGCGATGAACCGCTGCGCCATGATCATAAAGCTGCAGCGTCACGCCGACGACGTCGTAACCTTCACGTTTGAGAATCCCGGCCACAACAGATGAATCGACGCCGCCCGACATGGCGACGACAACGCGCGTGTCTTCCGGCTTTCCCGGCAGATCGAGGCTGTTCAGGCTCATGATTGATTCCAGCTTCCGGGCATGCGCCCTGCTTCTCAAAATTCAGATTTCTAAGGCCTATATAGGCGAAACTGCGGCAATTTGCCAAGGTGTCGCAGAATAAACATTGGTCGAATTGCGACCTCCCCCGCACACTTCGCCGTGAAATTCATCGAAAAACGCCCAAATGTCGTCGGGCTATTCATTTTTCTTCGAAAATTTTTCAAGTGTTACCAGAGTGTTACCGGCAGTTTAGGTAATTTTTAAAGCTGTGGCGCTAGTCTCACACTCGATTAGGTCCTTGAGTGTTGTGTAGAGAGTACAATGACCGATCTGGTAAGACCGCGTATAAAGTATGTAATTGGTCCCGATGGCAGCCCGCTGACCATTGCGGACCTTCCCCCCGCCAATACAAGGCGCTGGGTCATCCGCCGCAAGGCCGAAGTTGTCGCTGCAGTTCGCGGCGGACTTCTGAGCCTTGAGGAGGCATGCCAGCGTTACACATTGACGGTGGAAGAGTTCCTTGGCTGGCAGTCCTCGATCGATGAGCATGGTCTCGCCGGTCTCCGGACGACCAGAATTCAGCAATATCGGCACTGATGGATCGTGTCGGGTTGAACAGTCGTTCAATCATTCGACCGATTCAGCCCATTGATCTGACAAATTGAAAACCGGCCCTCGGGGCCGGTTTTTGTTTGCGCAATTCATTCCTATGTTGAAAACTATATGTGTTCACACTGGAGGATGGCATGAGCGGAAATATCGACATTCGCAAGGAAGACAGTTCCGATGGCGGGCGCTATGTGGCGTCGCTGGATGGCAGCGAAGCCGAAATGACCTACACCAAGCTGGGGCCTTCGCTCATTTCCGTCGATCATACCCGCGTGCCGGAGGCCATGCGCGGCAAGGGTGCCGCACAGGCACTGGCCAAGAACGCCATTCTCGATGCCCGCCGCAATGGCTGGAAAATCATTCCGAAATGCAGCTTCATGCATGCCCAGGCGACCCGTCACCCCGACTGGTCGGATGTGATTACCAACGGCTGATACAGCCCGGCAAATAAGGGAAGCCCCGGCGAGACGCATCTGCCGGTGTTTCCAAATCATACTTTGATCGGGGTTCAGGCTTTGGGCAATTCCTGAATGCGGCTGGCGAGGCTCTTTGAACCAGCCTTGCCGTTCTTCGCGCCTTTGCCGCCCGCCGCCGTTTCCGCGGCTTGCAGAATGCCGTGGATAAGCGAGTCGGGACCTTCCTTTTCAGCGGTAGCAGCAACCACACGCGCAGCAAGCTCCGCCATTTCCTCGCGAAGCGCCGCATTCTGCCGCATGATTTCCGCTTGATCCTGATCGGACAGCACATGAGCCACCGCACCGCCGCGCGAAAAACGCTCCAGCTTTTCCTGTGCGTCGGACAGTTCGGAAATCAGCTTTTCCAGCTTCTGTTGCAAATCGCCGCTCCGGCGTTTCTCGCTCTTCAATTCGGTCTGCGCCGAGGTGAGCTGCGTTGAAAGCTCATTATAGCGGGCAGTTGCTTCCTTACGGTCACGGCGCATTTCGGTCATCTCGTTCGACAAGCGGCCACGTTCGGCCTCATGAGCGCTTATCTCGATACGCAGCGTATCCGCAAGTCCTTCCAGCGCGGTGTAATGGCTTTGAATGCGTTCAAGCTCGGCTTGCAGGATTTGGGATTTTTCCGACGCCGTCTCCTGCAGCGACTTGGCCTCCGACAAAGCCTGATCCTGATCCGCTAGTTTCTTCTCAATCGCGGACTGACTTTCCTCGAGCAAGGGAATGCGCTTCAGCTCTTCATATTGACGCCCAAGCGCGACCGCCTGCTCGGCAGCCTTCTGGCGTTCCCGCTTCAATTGCTGCTCCAGCTTGCTGATGGCCACGGCATATTCCGCGCGCAAACCGTCCTTATCAGCCCGGATTTCGGCAAGCGTGATCGGCAGCTCGGCCTGAACCTGCCGTCGCGCCAGAAAGAAAGCGCGCCGCCAGACCGATGGTCCGAGCAGGATCAGGACGAAAACCGTCACAAGAACGCCAAGCAGGAAGAAAAGTGCCGACTGGATCAAGGTTTCACACGAAGTTGAGCTTTTTGCAGCCAAACAGAACCATCAAAGATGGTAGCGCATAGGTCTGGAATGCGCAAAAGGCATTCTTGCACCGAAACATTCCAGGTGCAGAACAGCCTTCGCGCAACCAAGGATTCACAATGGCCTAGAACGGGTTCCAGGTCGGGGCAGCGGAAACCTTCAGATAGCCGATATTCACGCCAAGCCTTGCACCGACACCGGTGCGGATCGGTACGAGCATGATGTTCTGGCGCTTCAGCACGTTGAACCCGACGCCTGCGACCACATAAGCCGAACCGGCGACGCCCGCATAACGGCCATAGAGGTTCTGGATATCGTCCAGATTATAGACGAGCATCATAACGCGTGAGCCCTGACCGCCGAAATCCCAGCCGAGTGAAGGGCCTTGCCAGTAGGTCTTATGGTCACCGGCATTCTTCGTATAAAGCGTGCCTTCGCCATAGGTCAGGCCGCCGATGAAAGCGCCGGAGCCTTCTTCGCCAAGAACATAGCCGTTCGGCAGGCCGAAGCTCTGGAACGCTTTCTCGACGGCGCTGGCAAGTCCGCCCGAAGCCGAGCCGAAAAACCGATGACCGGAATCGACGATTTCCTCGGCGGAATAGGTGTTTTGCGCCCGTGCCTGATGCGGCAGAGCGAGGATGGAAACAATCAGTGCCGCAAGAAACGCGATAAAATACGCCGCATTGCGGAACCTGGTTTGCGACAGGGATGGTATGGCCATATTTAATTCCTTCTGGCTACCGCTTCTCTGTCTGACGCCCTGTTAAAAGCACGACGCCGCCTCTTCCGGGCTTTCGCGTCGAATCGCGCCTATTGTAAGCGCGAATTTATTGTCCAAACCTTTATGCGCCGAAATTGGCGTTACAAAGGCGAAAAGCCGCCTGTTCCTGCCGATGAGCAGACCCGTATGCACAATCTCAAAAAAGACAGCTTTGTTGCGGCTTTCGGGTGTGGCGTGTATCCAGTTAAACCGACATTCGGGGCGATTCGCCCACCCTCATGCCGCGCGTCAGACGACAGCTCTTACGTGCGGTTTCGTTAACCGATCAGGACGCGACCGTCCGGCCGAAGCGCCGCGGAGCCGGGTCCATCCGCGTTCCGGAGAAAGCGCCATGCCACTACCCGTTACCCTTTCCGCTCTCGACCTCGGTGCGCTTCTGTGCAGCAGGATCTGTCATGACATCATCTCGCCGGTCGGCGCGATCAATAACGGTCTTGAACTGCTGGAAGAAGGCGGCGCGGATGAAGATGCGATGGGGCTGATCAAGTCGAGCGCACGCAATGCCTCGGCTCGTCTCCAGTTTGCCCGCATCGCCTTTGGCGCCGCCGGTTCGGCAGGCGTGCAGATCGACACGGGCGACGCGCAAACCGTCGCCACAGAATATTTCAAAAACGAGAAGCCGGAACTGACCTGGGAAGGCACCCGCGTGCTTCTGCCCAAGAATAAGGTCAAGCTGCTGCTCAACATGCTTCTGATCGCCAATGGCGCAATCCCGCGTGGCGGCTCGCTGGCCGTGCGTCTGGAAGGCGGCGATACCGAGCCGCGCTTTGTGATCACGGTGAAGGGCCGTATGCTGCGCGTACCGCCGAAATTCCTGGAGCTGCATTCCGGCAGCACCCCGGAAGAGCCGATCGACGCGCATTCCGTCCAGCCTTATTATACGCTGCTGCTCGCCGAAGAAGCCGGCATGACGATTTCCATTCACGCGACGGCAGAAGATATCGTATTCTCCGCCGAATAAACGATTTGGAGCGCGGGTTCGCCCGCGCTCCCTCTAGCGTTGCGACAGCAGGCCAATATTTGGCTGAGTGTTTCGGTAGCTTTCGTTGCCGTTATGGGGGAAAGTTGATGGGAGACGAAGCAATGGTCGGCTATTGCCTGCTGGTTGACGATTCATCCGTCATCCGCAAGGTCGCGCGCCGTATCCTGTCCGATTCCATCGCAGAATTTGCCGAAGTCTCCACCGGCCATGACGCGCTCGACAGTTGCGCGTCGCGCATGCCGGATATAGTCCTCCTCGACTTCGACCTGCCGGACATGACCGCTCTTGAAGTCATCCCGGAACTGCGCGCCCTGCCCGATGGCCAGCATCCGCGCATTATCGTTTGCCTCTACGAGCTCGACGTCACGCGCATCATGCGCGCCAAACGCTCCGGCGCGGATGGCTATATATTGAAGCCCTTCGACCGCGCCTATCTCACCGAGCAATTCGCCGCCCTGATGAGCGCCGAACAACAGAAGCGCCCGCGCCCAATGGTTAGCGAAACACCACGATAAGACGGCGGGATACTCTAGGACCAAAGCAAAAAGCCCCGCCGAAGCGGAGCTTTCATTCAATGACCGTATTGTTCCGACCGATCAGGCGCTTTCGCGCAGTTCAGCATCGGGCTCGCGCAGCACATAGCCGCGGCCCCAGACAGTTTCAATGTAGCTCTGGCTGCCGGAAACCGCATCAAGCTTCTTACGCAGCTTGCAGATGAAGACGTCGATGATCTTCAGTTCCGGCTCGTCCATACCGCCATAAAGGTGGTTGAGGAACATTTCCTTGGTGAGCGTCGTACCCTTGCGCAAGCTCAGAAGCTCGAGCATCTGATATTCCTTGCCCGTCAGGTGAACGCGCTGGCCGGAAACTTCCACCGTCTTGGCGTCCAGATTAACGATCAGATCACCCGTGGTGATGACCGACTGTGCATGGCCCTTCGAGCGACGAACGATCGCATGAATACGCGCAATCAGCTCATCCTTATGGAAAGGCTTGGTCATGTAGTCGTCAGCGCCGAAGCCAAGGCCGCGAACCTTGTCCTCAATGCCGGCCATGCCGGAGAGGATCAGGATCGGCGTCTTCACCTTGGAAAGGCGCAACGTACGAAGAACTTCGTAACCAGACATATCCGGCAGATTCAAATCCAGCAGGATTATGTCGTAATCATAAAGCTTGCCGAGATCGATGCCTTCCTCGCCCAGATCGGTCGTGTAGACATTGAAACTCTCGGACTTGAGCATCAGCTCAATGCTCTGTGCGATAGCACTGTCGTCTTCAATCAAAAGGACGCGCATCTCTTATCCCCTTTCCGCAGCCGACCAGATGTCCCTCAAGGCGGCACACGGAACCGTCGTTGCCTCTGTATGAAGGTGCCAGCAAATGGTTAACAAAATATGATTCTGGTTGGCAAGCATATTTATGCCCTGTTTAGAAAATTCTTATAGCGATTTGAATCATAAAGAGATTCACGTCTCTCTGACTCTAAAGCATCGCTTTAAGAATCTTCGCTAAGCGATTCATTCGACTCTAGCTTTCACCTGTTGCTCAAAAAGCACATTAGGTTTACCGAGCCTTAAGTCCTAACGCGTATGATTAACCTCGCCGGTAAAGGAATGGTTACCAAACGAGCAAAATCTTAACTTTTTGTTTCGTTGTAAACGGTGATTTCTGACAACGGTCGCGACGCTTTCCCCCTGCAGGGGCTGGATTCGCGGGGGATTCGCGGTGTGAACGGACGTTTTTTGTTTATTCACACCTGTTAATAAAGCCCAATCAGATCGACTTGAAATGAAGTCGATACGATTGTGCTTCAAGTCCGGGGGGAACGCCCCAACACATGGAAGCTGGTTGGTGTTCAAGGAGTATTGCGTATGAAGCCACGTGAAAGCCTGGTGAGGCTTAAACTGTTCCAGGTGAAGGAAAAGCGCCGTCAGCTGGGCCAGCTTGACCTGATGATCGGCGAGTTCGAGCGAATGGCGGGAGAACTCGACGCTCAGATTCTGTCGGAAGAAAAGAAGGCTGGCATCACCGATATCAATCATTTTGCCTATCCGACCTTCGCCAAGGCTGCACGCCAGCGGCGTGACAACCTGTTCGGTTCGATCGGCGATCTGATGTCGCAGAAGGAAGCAGCCGAGGCAGAACTGGCCGTGGCCGAGATCGAACTCTCCAAGGCGGAAGCGCTGGAAGAGCGCGACGGCGGCAAGGCGCCGCGCGAAGTCGTCGAGCGCCCGGCCAATCAGCGTCGTGCAATGATCGGCTGATCGAGGGCAAACGATTGCGATTTTCAAGGCACTGCTCTTCTTTGCAAGGGCGGTGCCTTGTCGTCTGCGCGTAAGCCGGCCCCATCCGGTGCAGGCGACACAAAAACTTGGTTTGCATCCCGCCTCACCCGCATGTAGGGAAGACGTGCAATGCAAAAATCCGCCCCGTCCGGGCTTGAACCAGCCCCAAGCAAATTCAACTTCAGCAAGACGCCCAGGCCGGTCCAATGGGGCCTGCTTCTGGTGGTGTCAGCAATCCTGATTTTTGCAGGCGAACTTCTGCATCTTCCGGCAGCATTGTTGCTGGGCGCAATGATCGGCGGCATTGTGATGGCGGCTGGCGAGAGCACCGTGCGCGTTCACAACCAGCTTTCGACACTTGCGCAGGCGGTGGTTGGCCTGCTGATTGCCCGCGCCATCACGCCTGAATTCTTCTCCAATATGGGCCGACACCTGCCGATCATCCTGATCTCGATGCTCTTCGTGCTGTTTGCCAGCACATTGATCGGCTATCTCCTGGCGCGGTTCCGCGTTTTGCCGGGAACCACCGCCGTGTGGGGTTCATCGCCGGGTGCTGCTACCGCTATGACGCTGATGGCGGAATCCTTCGGCGCGGATGCGCGCCTCGTCGCCTTCATGCAATATCTGCGCGTCGTGCTGGTTGCGACCACGGCGTCGCTCGTGGTGCGCCTTGGTGCTGGCGTAGAAATGGCGGAGCCCGCCGCCGTGGACTGGTTCCCGCCGCTCAACCCGTCCAGCCTTGGCGCAACGCTGCTTCTCGTTGTTGCTGGTGCGTTTCTGGGGCAGATCTCGCACATTCCGACGGGTGCCATGCTGGTGCCGCTTGTGCTGGGCGCAATCCTGCAAGACACCGGCATCATGACCATCGACCTGCCGCCATGGCTACTGGCGATCAGCTATACGCTGATTGGCTGGCGCATCGGGCTTGGCTTCTCGCGTGCGATCATCGCCCATGCGGCGCGCGCCTTTCCCGCCGTGCTGGCTTCGACGCTGATCCTGATCGCCGTCTGCGGCCTGTTCGGCATGGCCCTTGGCCATATGCTCGATCTCGATCCCCTCACCGCTTACCTCGCGACCAGCCCCGGCGGTGCGGACACCGTGGCCATTATCGCCGCATCGACCAGTGTCGACCTGCCCTTCATCATCGCCATGCAGACGAGCCGCTTCTTCGTGGTGCTTTTTGCGGGACCGGCGATTGCCCGCTTCGTCGCCAAACGTGTCGAGAGACGGCTGGAAAAAACTGGCAAATAAAAAACCCGGCTTTCGCCGCGCTTTTCTTCAACTGAACTGACCAGATCAGGCCTTCTTGCCGTGGAAACCACGGATGGCGGCGATGATCTTGTCCTGATCGGCTTCCGACAAATAGGGATGCATCGGCAGGCTCAGAATGCGCGATGGCAGCGCTTCCGAAACCGGTAGACCGCCCGGCGCAACCGGATAGTGCTTATAGGCCGTCTGCTGATGCAGGGGCTTCACATAATAGATCACCGACGGCACCCCATCAGCCTGAAGATGCGCCTTCAGCCCGTCGCGGTTTTCGCTTTCGATCGAATACTGCGCCCAGGCGGAGCGGTTACCGGCAGGCAAGGCCGGAACCTTCACCACATCCTTCAGCGCTTCGTTGTAACGCTTGGCGATACGGTCGCGCGCTTCCATTTCGTCTTCAAGGATCGCAAGCTTTTCCAGAAGAACCGCGGCCTGGATCGTGTCGAGGCGCGAGTTGAGACCGATGCGCACATTGTCGTACTGGGTCTCACCCTTGCCGTGGAACAGCACCGAACGCAGCGTATCCGCAAGCTCGGCATCGTTGGTGAACATCGCGCCGCCGTCGCCATAGCAACCGAGCGGCTTGGCCGGGTAGAAACTGGTCGCGCCGACATGGCCAAATGCGCCGCACATGACGTTGTCGCGCTTGCCGCCGATGGACTGCGCCGCATCTTCGATGATGAAAAGGCCTTCGCGCTCGGCAATGGCTGTGATGCGGTTATAGTCGGCGGCAAGGCCGAACAGATCGACCGGAATGATTGCCTTGGGCTGCAGGCGGCCTTCTTTGCGGATAGCGGCGATGGCGGCTTCAAGCTGTTCGACATTCATGTTGTAGCTGTTGGCGTCGACATCGACGAAAACCGGCTCTGCGCCGACCAGCGCGACAACTTCCGCCGTCGCGGCGAAGGTGAAGGACGGGACGAAAACGGCATCGCCGGGGCCGATGCCGCGTGCCATCAGCGGCATCTGCAGGGCGTCGGTGCCATTGGCGCAGGCGATCACATGTTCGACGCCCAGATATTCACCGAGCTTCTTCTCGAACTCAGCCACTTCAGGTCCAAGAATATAACGGCCTTCCGCAACAACCTTGGAAATGGCGGCATTGAGACGGTCTTCGATACGCGCGCGCTGCGCTCCAAGATCAATAAACTGCATGTTGGCTCCATAGAGTTGGCCTCGCACGAACCACGTGCGAATCCTTGGCACCTGTTTATTCGCTTGCGCCCCGCCCTGCTATGGCCGGGGCGTTCAAAGTTTTGCGAATGCTGTAACACCGCTTGACGAAACGTAAAGCACCGTCCGCGAACATCTTATTTGCTGTGCTGCACCGAACCTTCGGTCAATATCCGCAGGACACTGATGGCTTCCTTGCCGTCGGTCCGCGGGGTTTCGCGGGTTTCGATGCAATGCAGGAAATGCTGCAACTCGCGTGTGAGCGGCATGCCTTCCTCAACCGGTATATAGATCGGCTCTGCCGACTTGAAAGCCCACTGATCGTTTTCACGCCAGACTTCATGCTTGTAGAAGGCAAGCTTGCGGTCCCACGGCTCACCGTCGTCGAAAACGGCCATGCCCTTGGTGCCGGTCACGCTGAGGCGACGTTCACGATAGGCATTGAGCCGCGAGGCAAAAAGATGCCCGCGAATGCCGCTTGGAAACTCCAGGTGCACATGCGCAAAGTCGTTCAGATGGTCGATGATGGCCGTGCCTTCGCCGCGAATGGCGCTTGGCTCTTCGCCGGTGATGGCGAGAATCATCGACAGATCGTGCGGCGCCAGATCCCATAGTGCATCGAACTGCGCGTGGAATTTGCCGAGACCGACGCGATGCGAATGAACATAGCGGATCTCGCCGAGTTCACCGCTCTTGACCATGTCGAGAAGCTTTTCGAAAGCCGGATGAAACCGCAGAACATGTCCGACCATGAAGATGCGGCCATTTTCGCGCGCGGCTTCCACTTCGGCTTCCGCCGAAGGGACATCGAGCGCAATGGGTTTCTCGACGAGAACATCCTTGCCGTTCTTAATAGCTTCGGTCGCATATTGCGCATGGAACTGCGCAGGCAGGGCCAGAACGATGCCGTCGACGTCTGGACGGGTGAACAATTCATCGACCGGAACATTGGGAACGCCGAATTCGGAAGCGAATCGTTCGGCATTTGCCGGATTGGCGTCGGAGACCGCCTGAAGGACGCCGAGGCTCTTCAGGGTACGAATGTGGTTGCCGCCCCAATAGCCGCAACCCAAAACCGCAATACGAGGTGCCATGAAACTATGCCTTTGCTTATGCACAGTTCCTTATCGGTGCAAATGATGGAAAACAAGACGAAACCTGTGCGAAGAGTGCTTGACAGGGTTTCATTCCCCACATATACCGCCGCCATTCCTTGCAGGAACAATGCTTTGTCCCACCGGAAACGGCGACGATGATCATTCTGCAAAGCGACGCGTGGCGGAGTAGCTCAGTAGGTTAGAGCAGAGGAATCATAATCCTTGTGTCGGGGGTTCGAATCCCTCCTCCGCTACCATTCTTCCAGTTCAGCACTCAATATAAATTGATCGTAGCGATTACTCGCTGGGTTCTGGCGCTATGCCCTGATCGAAGATAAAGGCCGGACCGACAACGCGCACCTTTCTGTCAGTCAATGGCGCAAAGGCGGCTGTGGCGACCGGATCAACCGTATCGGTATTTCGCGCAGGGCGATTATTCGGCATCGGCATCACCACATTGCGCATGGCTCTCGCGGACCGATTGCTGGCACGCAGCTCGCTCACCTTGGCGACATAGCCGGCCCAGTCACATTTCTTGAAATCCCGGCTTTCGTGATAATTATAGGCCGTCGGCAGATCGGCATAGGATTTGCCGCTGGTGGTGGAAACCATATCCGCCGTTTCACCGTTCGGGTCGCTCAACACGTAAAGATCGACGTTGTCATTCTGGCAGATGAAGCGGCATTGAGCCAGCGTTTCCAGGGTGCTGTCTGCTTTGTCGAATTGCGAATGCGGCGCCGGGAACAGATAGCCATCGGAAAGCCGCACGCAATAGGTGAGTCCGCCTTTGCCGCCCCATGGTCTGGTCTTGTCCGCCCCAGCCAATGCACCATTCGCGGTCGCCCCTTTGGGCCGTTCCAGCTTGGCGGTTTGTGTTGCAGACGAGGCATCGGAACACGCCCGCGACGCAAGCCCGGCTGAAATCTGCCGCTGCACTTCTGCAATCCGCACCGACAAGTCGCGGCATGCATTGAACAATCCACCGCCGCCATCGCCCTTGCAACCACGCCCGCGCTCCATGGCGCGCAGGGCGGACAGTTGCCTTTGTGCTGCCAGATCGGCAGCGCTGGGAGCGCCCGTACAAGCCGCCGTGGCCAGTTGCGGGTAGCTCAGAAGACCTGTCAGAAAAAGCAGGATGTATAATTTTGTCACGATACTAACCTCAGCCGGGGATGACTTGAGACATGCTATCGGGGTTACACAAGATGCACCGGCACTTCGATTGCAGGAGGCGAATGTGTTGCATTCAACACCTCGTCCGGGTCCATTTCCGACAGGAGTGCAGCAAGCGCCAGACGCAGATAAAGGGGGGTATCTGGACGATTGATTGCCTTGAGCGCGATGCGCGATATGCCGAGCGCGTAGGCCAGTTCCTGTTCGGAGGTCTTCAGCGATGCACAAATCTTCGCGAGTTTGTCATAAGCCCGTCTGCCCATTGACGTTTTCCCTCTCCTTCAAAATGTATGGCGGCGCCGTCAGCCGCCAAGAGAACGCGTTCGATCTGATGGGAACCAGATCCGCGCCCTAGCTGTTTGTTTTGACGCACATCGCATCCGCAATCCGTGTCACAGTTTTCGGGATGTGCTCTGAATTCACCATTTTACGTTCAGTCCGATATTGCCTTCCCAGACCCGCGTTCGCTCTCCTCCAAGATTGGTTGTGTAGTCGGCAGTTGCAAAAAGGCTGGCCTTTTCGGTGATATCGACCGTCACCCCGCCGCCGACCTCAAGTAATGTTCCTTTCAAATTGGTGACAATTGGTTCTGGGCCGAAGGATACGGTTTGGTCCGATGAAAAATTCTGCCATAGATTGGCCTTCAGATAGGGCCGCAGCCTGCCAAGTGAAGTCTCTTCCGCACCCTGCAACCGTATGCCGATACGACCAGTCCAGGCATTGTCGGAATCGAACGTCACCGTGGAATAGCGGTCAGCCTGATCATCCAGCGAAAGATGCTGCCAGATCAGCTGGGCCTGAGGTTCCAGCGTCCAGTTGCCGCCGAGCATCACCGGGTAGCCGCCTTCGAGCGAGGCCGTTACACCCTGGCCGCCAAGGTCGATGCTCTGCTGCGCGATGGAACTCGCGCTGCCGTCGAACCATGTCCCCATCACAACGGCATCGAGATACCAGCCCTGAGGGCCGATATGAGTCCAGTAGCCGCCGAAACTCGTGCCAGTGACGTCAAGATCGCCGACCGCAAGATCGTTCCAGCCGAGCGCCTGCCCGGTAACATCGCCCGTGGCGCGCGCATAGCCAAAGAACAAACCGACGCGGTCGAAATGGCCCCCGGCCGATTCATAACCGAACAGATCCTGCCCGGCCTGCACGCCAAGCAGACTGCCATCCACCCCCGGCGCAACCGTGCCTTTCCACTGCATGTCGATGTCCTGCCCGAACAGCCGCACCCAGCTTGACGGCAGATAGCCGCCGCTTTCAAGCAGGTCCTGCTCGCCCCGGCGCTCATGGAATGTGCCAAGCGTGGACAGCGCCAGATGATGCGCGACCGGCGGCAGGGCCGAATAGACCGGCACTTCTTCACGATAAAGATTGACGACATCGCCTTCGACAGGCGTCGCTTCCTCTGAAGGCGGTGCCGCGCCTTCGGTCGGAAGCGGCACGAGAGGCGAAAGAAGCGTCGAAACTGGCTGAATTCCCTGCACGATTGACGAGCGCAAATACCAGTTTTCGCCGGTATTGGCTGAGACGCCGCCCTTGAACAGGTAGTATTTGTAAGCTCCCGCGGTGAGAGGCTCATTCAGTGCAAAGGAGCCGGTTGCGGTCTTCGCGCCATTGACCGCCTGTACGACCATGATGCCGTCGGCAACAGTCTTGCCACCTGCGCCACCCACATTGTTCACCCCAATGGCTGTGCTGCCGGAAGCTGTGCCGCTATCGATCACCAGCTTGTCCGATGGCGAACTGTCGCCCGCCAGAACCGTATCAATGAGCACGAGACCGTTCTGTCCGGTATAATTGCCGATAATCGTGATGCTGTCGGTTGTGCTGGAGCCGCCATTCGTCAGGTCGATGCGGCCTGCATTGACCACGTTGACCAATTGGCCCGTCGTGAAAGGCACGATGCTTGATTGCGCCGAACCGCCCAGTATTGTGCTGGTCGCATCAAGATTGAGCGTGCCCGTGCCGGTTCCGCTGTCGCCCAGCGTAAACGGTGCATTGAAAGTCAGGCGCGTATTGTTGGTAAGATTGACGGTTTCCCAACTGTCGAAACGGCTGACAGAACCTGCCGCAACATTGTCGAATGTCAGGCTGTCGCTCCCGGTGCCGCCGGTGATGCGCGGTGTTGCGCCAATATTGGCGTCGGTCAGATTGGCCAGCATTGCAACGTCATCGTCGCCCCCGAGGTCGACAAAGCCATTCACGACGCCGCCGCCGTTCCAGGTGAACAGATCGTTGCCGACGCTCATGAGAACATTGCCGCCAATCGTGCCGCCTGTGATCGTCACACTGTCTGCGCCGCCGCTGACGCTGATATTGCCGCCGATGCTGCCGTTGGAAATGATAATCGTATCGGTATCGAAACCCGTCACCAGATTGCGGTCGATCACGCCGCCCGACATATTGAAGTAGTTTTTGTCGAGCTTCATATCGACACGACCGATACGCCCGCCCGTCATGACGGCATAATCACCATCTTCGAAGGCATCGACAATCTGCCCGCCAGACATGAAAAACGTATCGCGTGCGTCGCCCTGATTAAGAGACCCGATCTGGCCGCCGGTCATCTGGAAATCATCGATACCCGCGCCCTGCTGGACGTTGCCCGTTACCGTACCGCCAGAAATGATAAAGGCATCGGCGCCACTTCCCTGATCGACACTTCCAACGATCGACCCCGAATGCACTTCGATACGATCTGTCCCTGCACCGAAGATCACATCGCCGTTGACCGTACCGCTGCCGCTTCTGGGCAGCAGAAGCGTGTTGTTGCCGCTCGTATCGGTCAGACCGCCCGCAGATGTACCGCTGTCGCAGATGAAAATATCATCGCCCACAGTTGGTGAAAACGAACACGCGGCATGCGCATTTCCAGATTGCAGAAGCACGACGCCGACTGTGAATAGCGCCGTCGTGGATAGCAACAGGGTGGCCGAAACCCTGCCAACATCTGAATGCATCGAAACCCCTCAGTTCAATTGCATTAAAGTCCCCACGACATTAAAAAACGAATTTATTTGTTGGGCAATACTTAAATCTACAGTAGATAAATTCAAATCAATATAAAAGATAAACAAACATTAGAAGATACGATTTAACAACATGAAACTTATTGATTTCATTTACTAAATATCGTTGCCCCCTCAATTTACCATGGCGTTATTTCACTCTGAACACGACAAAATAACCGTTACAGATCAACATCGAGACGCGCGCGCTACCCTTAGAGCCGGCATGAGCCAGCTGGATTCGAGCAAAACGCGTCACGGAAAGCCTAATGAGACATTCGCCGCGCCGGTTGAATTACTGGCCAGCCGCTTCATATAGTTAATAGGAAGCATCATCCGGTGGGATCGCGGGAGGAAAACCATGGAACAATTTACCGGTGGCTGCCTGTGTGGCGATGTCCGGCTTGTCGCCACGGGACGTCCCTATCGGGTCGGCCTCTGCCACTGTCTAGATTGCCGCAAGCATCACGGCACGCTTTTTCTCGCCTCCGCGATGTTCCCGCAGGATGCCGTCACAATCGATGGCGAAACGCGCGACTATGCCGGACGGCATTTCTGTCCGCGCTGCGGTTCCTCGGTTTTTTCCCGTTCCGATGACGAGATAGAGGTGCATCTGGGATCGCTTGACGCTCCCGACCAGCTGGTGCCGACCTACGAATTATGGACGATCCGCCGCGAAAGCTGGTTGCCGCCATTTCCACTTAAAAAGCATTATGAGCGCGACCGCGAAAATGAGAGCCGTTTCGAGGAGTAGCGCCAGGATGCGGCAAAGCTATACTACAGTTGCAAATTCGTCAGGCCGTAGCGAAACGAGTGATTTTCGAGCACCGAAGCGGAGCGTACTTTTGGGTACGTGAGCACCGGCGCGCAGGAAATTGCTCGTTGCAGCCCGGCATGGCGAAGAATGCAATTGTAGTGATACGCTGGATAAACGCGAGGCAAGCGCCTATATCCGGCAGGAACAACCCGGAAAGCTCGCCATGACTCTGCTCATCAACCAGCCCCATCCCTCCATTGATTCCACATCCATTCAGGAGCTGGTGGCGACATTTTACGGACGGGCGCGGGAAGACAAGCTGCTGGGGCCGATCTTTGCGGAAGCCGTGCACGACTGGGATCACCATATCGCGCAGATTGCGCAATTCTGGTCATCGGTGATCTTGAAGACCGGCGGTTATGACGGGCGGCCCATGCCGCCGCATCTCAAGCTCAATTTGAAGGGCGACCATTTCGACCGGTGGCTTGCCTTGTTCGAGCAAACCGCACGCGAGATTTATCCTGCGGAAGCGGCGATCATTTTCATCGATCGCTCGCGGCGCATTGCCGACAGTTTTGAGATGGCCATTGCAACGCAAGCGGGGCGTATCGCCGCCCCGCGTCATGCGCGCCGTCCGCTCTGATTGATCAGCCTGATCAGGCGGCAGGTTTCGACTTGTCCGCCGCCAGCTGCTTTTCGTGACGCAACAGCATGCCGAAGAGATCGCGCGGCTCATCCGGATCGGCCAGAAGGTCGAGCTGCTCATAAAGGCCCGTATCCTTGAGCTTGTCACGCACATAGCGCAATGCCGAAAAGTCTTCCGTGGCAAAACCGACGGAATCGAACAGCGTGATCTGGCGCGCGTCCTTGCGGCCTTGCGCCTTGCCGGCGATGACTTCCCACAGCTCATTGACCGGATAGTCTTCGGGCAGTTGCTGGATTTCACCTTCAATGCGGGTCTGCGGCGGATATTCGACGAAAATGTCGGAACGGCGCAGAATGTCCCCGTGCAATTCGGTCTTGCCCGGGCAATCGCCACCAACCGCATTGATATGAACGCCCGCGCCAACCGTATTGTCGGTCAGGATGGTGGCATTGGCCTTGTCGGCGGTCACGGTCGTGATGATATCGGCGCCCTCGACCACTTCTTCCACCGACTTGCAGGCGACAATGTCAAAGCCAGCATGGGCGAGATTGCGCATGCATTTCGCGGTCGCTTCCGGGTCGAGATCGTAAAGGCGAAGCTTGTCCACGCCAATCAGCGCCTTGAACGCCATGGCCTGGAATTCGCTCTGCGCGCCATTGCCGATGATCGCCATGGTGCGGGCATTCTTCGGCGCCAGATATTTGGCGGCAACGGCGGACGTGGCAGCCGTGCGCAGCGCCGTCAGAATGGTCATTTCGGTCAGCAGCATCGGATAGCCGCTGCCGACATCGGCCAGAACGCCGAAAGCCGTGACGGTCTGAAGCCCCTCACGCGTGTTCTTCGGATGGCCGTTGACATATTTGAAGCCATAGAGCGTACCGTCGCTCGTCGGCATCAGCTCGATCACGCCTTCGCGGGAGTGGGACGCGACACGCGGCGTCTTGTCGAAATTTTCCCAGCGGCGAAAATCCTCTTCCACATAATCGGCCAGTTCCTTCAGGAACGTCTCGACGCCGATGGAAAGCACCAGCTTCATCATGTTGTCGACACTGACGAAGGGGACGATGTTGAGGTTCGGCTGGGTCATTCAAATTCTCCTTAAACACGCTCCGAAAGACTGACACGACCTTCGGAACGCATTGCGTATTGATACAATGATCGGAGCGTCATTCTGTTGCGTCGGACCGCATAACGGCCCAAGCAGGCAGGTGACACGCCCTTAATAGCTGATCGTCGGACGATCCATGACGCTGCGGCCCAGAAGGCTCGCCATCAGGTCGACCATGACGGTGGCCGTACGGCCGCGCTCATCCAGGAACGGGTTCAGCTCGACCAGATCGAGGCTCGTCACCAGGCCGCTGTCATGCAGCATTTCCATGATGAGATGCGCCTCACGGAAGGTCGCGCCGCCCGGAACGGTGGTGCCGACAGCGGGTGCGACCGATGGATCGAGAAAATCGACGTCGAGGCTCACATGCAGCAGGCCGTCTTCCGCTTTCACGCGGTCGAGGAAACGGCGCAGCAGGGCGGCCACGCCATGCTCGTCAATCATGCGCATGTCGAAAACCGAAACCTTGGTCTTCTGGATGGCCAGACGTTCCGCCGGGTCGACGCTGCGGATACCCATCATGCAGACATTGTGCGGATCGATGGCTGCTTCAAGCTTCGGGAAATAGCCGTCAAAGCCCTTCTGGCCGGTGTAATAGGCGACCGGCGTGCCATGCAGATTGCCGCTGGTTGTCGTTTCCAGCGTGTGAAAATCCGTATGCGCATCGAGCCAGAGCACGAACTGCTTGCGGCCCTTTGCGACGGCGCGCCGCGCAATGCCCGGAACCGTTCCGGCAGCCAGAAGATGGTCGCCGCCGAGGAAAATCGGAAAGCCCTCTTCGCTTTCGCGGAAAGCCGCCTCGCTGATCGCGTCGATCCAGGCGACAGCGCTAGGCAGCGCCTTGATCGCATGGTTTGGATGGTCCTGCGGGGCCTTTGCAGCCTGAGCGGCGCTTGGAACCAGATTGCCGAGGTCCGTAAAACCGTGACCCAGCTCGCGGATGGCATCCGCAATTCCCGCAGCACGGTAGGAATCGGGACCCATATTGCAGCCTGCGCGGCCAGTGCCTTCCTGAACGGGTAATCCCAAAATCTTGCAATGCATTAAACAGGGTTCCTTCTGAATTATTGTCATAAGATTCATCATTTTTATTTGGCGATGTGAACCAACCGGATTGGCAATTTTATCGGTTTGGTTTATCAGAATGTCGGATTGGCTTTTCAAAATGGAGAAACTATGGACGATCTGGATGAAAAGCTTATTACGCTTTTGCGCCATAACGGCCGCCGCAGCATTTCCGACATTGCGATAGACCTTGGCGTTTCCCGCGCAACGATCCGTGCGCGCATGGAGCGGCTGGAACGTTCCGGCGATATTCTGGGCTATACGGTCATTCTGCGCTCGGACGCCGTGGACCTGCCGGTGCGCGGCATCATGATGATCGAAATCGAGGGCCATGTCGCCGACCGTGTGGTCAAGGCGTTAGGCGGCTTCTCGGAAATTTCCGCCATCCACACCACCAACGGTCGTTTCGATCTGGTGGTGGAGCTGGGTGCGGCCACCCTCGCCGACTTCGATGCGGTGCTGCGTCGTATCCGCCTTGTGCCCGGCATCAAGGCCAGCGAAACCAATCTGCTGCTGGCCACGCCGCGTTCAACGCGGGCGCGGCTCTGATCATTTTAAATGTGAAAAAGCCCGGTCTCGCGACCGGACTTTTTTGTTTTCAGGGTTAGCGCTACAGTTGCAAATTCGTCATGCCGTGGCGAAACGAGTGATTTTCGAGCACCGGAGCGGAGCGTACTTTGGGGTACGTGAGCACCGGCGCGCAGGTAATTGCTCGTTGCAGCCCGGTATGGCGAAGAATGCAACTGTAGTGTTAGGCGAGCGCCGGATAATCCGTGTAACCCTTGGCGCCGCCGCCATACAAATGCTGCTGATCCAGCTCGTTGAGCGGTGCATTCTCTTTCAGACGACGCACGAGGTCCGGATTGGAGATGAACGGCTTGCCGAAAGCCACCAGATCGGCGCGGCCGCTCGTGATTTCTTCCTCGGCCAGCTCGCGGTCATAGCCGTTATTGACCATCCAGGCGGCATCACCGCCAGCGTCGCGATAGACCTGCTTCAGATGCGCATAGTCGAAAGGCTGCGGACCCTGCTGGAAGTCGCGCGGACCGCCCGTCGCGCCCTCAATGATATGCACATAGGCAAGGCCGTAAGCGGCAAGCTTGTCGATGACATAATCGAACAAAGGCTGCGGATCGGAATCCGAGGCGTCATTGGCGGGCGTGACCGGTGAAAGGCGGATACCGACCCTGCCTGCATCGACAGTCTTGGTGATCGCATCGACCACTTCGAACAGGAAGCGGGCGCGGTTTTCAATCGAGCCGCCATATTCGTCGGTGCGGTGATTGCTGCCCGAGCGCAGGAACTGGTCGATCAGATAGCCATTGGCCGCATGAATTTCGACACCGTCGAAACCGGCAACGTCAATCGCATCCTTGGCGGCCTTGGCATAGGTGGCCACGATGTCTGCAATCTCGCTCTTTTCCAGCGCGCGCGGCTCGGAGGTCGGTGCGAATTCGCCCGTGCCGTCAGGATGAACCAGATAGGTCTTCGACTTGGCAATGATTGCCGAAGGTGCAACCGGCTTGCCGCCATTGGGCTGCAAGCTGTTGTGGGAAATACGACCCACATGCCACATCTGCACGACGATCTTGCCGCCAGCGGTATGCACGGCATCGGTTACGCGCTTCCAGCCAGCGAGCTGTTCGGCCGAATAAAGGCCGGGAACATCGGCATAGCCCTGTCCCTGATGGCTGATCGGCGTTGCCTCGGTGATGATGAGGCCGGCACTTGCGCGCTGCTCATAATAGGTGACATTGAGATCGTTGGGCACGGCGCGCGGCGAGCGATTGCGCGTCAGCGGCGCCATTACGACGCGATTGGCAAGCTTCAGATCACCCACGGTGACAGGATCGAACAGTGTGGCCATAGTGCATTTCCTTCATGTTGGAAAATTGGTGCAAGTTGGAAAAGTTGGTCAAAGATCGGATAGCGTCGCAATGAAGGCGGCAATCGCCTCTTCGTCGCGTTTGTACAAAGTCCATTGGCCGATGCGATGGGGCGTGATCAGCCCCGCCTTTGTCAGCACGGACAGATGGGCTGAAACGGTGGATTGGGACAGACCGCACCGTTCGAACTGGCCCGCGCACACGCCTATCTCCAAGGGCATGTGCTGAGCGGAGAAATGTTTCTCGGGCTCTTTAAGCCAGCTCAAAATGTCGAGACGCACGGGATGGCTAAGCGCCTTCAGCACCTCATCCAGCGGTACTGGCAAGGAGGCCTGCTGCTCCAGCGATTGAACTTCCGACACTGCAATCACCTCGCTGATCCAACGCATATCGTCATTTCACGATATAGATATCGTTCAAACCCGATTTAAAAAGGTGCACCGTGTTCACATCGGCGTGAACGGCCAATCTCCCGCCTTTCCTGTGGAACATCGATACCGCCTTGATTGCGCCGAACGGACATCCGACTATGTTCGCTGCAAATATTTGGGATTGGAATGACGATGGCGGACGACAGCAAGCGCATTGCCGGAATTATCGCGGCGGAAATCAACGCAAAGCCGGAGCAGGCGCTGGCCGCCATCGGCCTTCTGGATGAAGGCGCGACCGTGCCCTTCGTCGCGCGCTACCGCAAGGAAGTCACCGGCGGGCTCGACGACACCCAACTGCGTCAGTTGTCCGAACGCCTCGCTTATCTGCGTGAACTGGAAGCGCGCCGCAGCTCCATTCTGGAATCGATCCGCAGCCAGGAAAAGCTGACACCCGAACTGGAATTGAAGATCGCCAATGTCCAGACCAAGGCCGAGCTGGAAGATCTTTATCTGCCCTATAAGCCAAAGCGCCGCACCCGTGCGGAAATCGCCCGTGAGCGCGGGCTTGGGCCTCTGGCCGAGGCAATCCTCGCCGACCGCAGCCTTGTGCCCGCCGAGATTGCTGTCTCCTATGTCACCGGCGAAATCGCCGATGTGAAAGCAGCGCTCGATGGCGCACGCGACATCATCGCCGAAGGCTTTGCGGAAAATGCCGAGCTGATCGGCAATCTGCGTAACTATCTGAAGGACCGTGCCGTGCTGCGCTCGCGTGTCGTTGACGGCAAGCAGGAAGCAGGCGCAAAGTTCTCGGATTATTTCGATCATTCCGAACGCTGGGCCACCGTCGCCGGTCACCGTGCGCTGGCCATGCTGCGCGGTCGCAACGAGGATTTCCTGTCGCTCGACATTGAAATCGACGCCGACGACACCTCTCCGGTAAAACCGGTCGAGCGCAAGATCGCCGCCGCCTATGCGATTGGCGGCACGCTGCCGGGCGACCGCTGGCTGATGGAAGTGGCTGGCTGGGCATGGCGCGTGAAACTTTCGCTCTCACTGTCTCTCGACCTGATGCGCGACCTGCGCGAGCGAGCCGAAGAAGAAGCGATCAATGTTTTCGCCCGCAATCTGAAAGACCTGTTGCTGGCCGCTCCCGCAGGCTCCCGCGCCACGATGGGCCTCGATCCGGGCATCCGCACCGGCGTCAAGGTGGCGGTGGTCGATGGCACGGGCAAGCTGCTCGACACCACCACCGTTTACCCCTTCCCGCCGAAAAACGACGTGCGCGGCACGCAGGCTGAATTGGCGAGTCTCGTCCGCAAACACAGAATAGAGCTGATCGCCATTGGCAACGGCACCGGCAGCCGCGAGACGGAACGTCTTGTCGTGGACATGCTGTCGGACATGCCAGCGCCAAAACCGCTGAAGGTCATTGTTTCGGAAGCGGGCGCTTCGGTCTATTCGGCATCGGAAGCTGCCGCCTCGGAATTCCCGCAGCTCGACGTTTCGCTGCGCGGTGCCGTATCGATTGCGCGCCGCCTGCAGGACCCGCTGGCCGAGCTCGTCAAGATCGAGCCGAAATCCATCGGCGTCGGCCAGTATCAGCATGACGTCGATCAGTTACGCCTTGCCCGCGCGCTCGACGCTGTGGTGGAAGACGCGGTGAATGCGGTTGGCGTCGATCTCAACACGGCTTCCGCCTCGCTGCTTGCCCGCGTGTCGGGCCTTGGCACATCGATTGCAGAGGCCATTGTGGCGCATCGCGATGCTGCCGGCGCATTCAAAAACCGCAAGGAACTGCTCAAAGTCGCCCGCCTCGGCAACCGCACTTTCGAACAATGCGCGGGCTTCCTGCGCATTCCGAACGGCACCGAACCGCTCGACGCTTCATCCGTTCACCCGGAAGCCTATGGCGTGGCGAAAAAGATCGTTGCCGCCTGCGGTCGCGATGTGCGCTCGCTGATGGGCGACAGCGTGGCGCTGAAAGCGCTTGATCCTCGTGTTTTTGTGGACGAACGCTTCGGCCTGCCGACCGTGCGCGATATCATTGCCGAGCTGGACAAGCCGGGCCGCGATCCGCGACCGGAATTCAAGACCGCAACCTTTGCGGATGGTATTGACGACATCAAGGACCTGAAACCCGGCATGATGCTGGAAGGCACCGTGACCAACGTGGCCGCATTCGGCGCTTTCGTGGATATCGGCGTGCATCAGGATGGTCTCGTCCATGTCTCGCAGCTCGCGGACCGCTTCATCAAGGACCCGCATGAAGTGGTGAAAGCAGGCGACGTGGTGAAGGTGCGCGTGGTGGAAGTGGATGTTCCGCGCAAGCGCATCGGCCTTTCCATGCGCAAGGATGGTGGCGAAGCCCCTGCCCCGCGCAACAATGCCCAGCGCGATCCAAGGCCTGCCAAAAACTTCACGCCGCCGCGCAAGCAGGAACAGCCATCGACCGGCGGTTTTGGCGCAGCTTTGCTGGAAGCGATGAAGAAGAAGTGACGACAAAGGGCGGCTTCTCCAGCCGCCCTTTTGGTATTCAGATCTTGTTGCCGATTGGAAAGCCGGTTGAAGCTTTTCGCACCGGCATGTCCTCGGTGGGGATGATCCAGCCGCCGCAAATGGCGATACGCACCTCGTCGCCTTCATCCAGCCGGACGGGATCGCGCACTTCGAAATGCAAGGCGATTTCCGGCCTGGCGATGACTTCGGCCTCAAGGCGCGAACCGCCGCCGCGATAAACGGAACGCTTCACGCGAACGGGAATGCCGCCGGTTTCGGTGAGTTTCAGATCGGCGGCGCGCACGCAAAGCTGCGCATTGGCGCGCGGCATTTCGGTGCCCGAACAGCGCACCTGTGCACGGCTGCCCAGCACCAGCGCTTCGCAATGGCCCGCTTGTGCAAAGGACACAACTTCGGCAGGCAGAACCATGCCATGGGCGATGAAGGAAGCCACCATTTCGCTGGCGGGTTCTTCATAGAGCTTTCGCGGCGTATCGAACTGCTGCAGCTTGCCGTGATCCAGCACCGCGATGCGGTCGGCCAGCGCCATGGCTTCCGCCTGATCATGGGTGATGTAGATGATCGTCGTGCCGGTGCGCTTGTGGAAGGCGGCGAACTCGTCTTCCATCGAGGCGCGCAGATGCACGTCGAGATTGGCCAGCGGCTCATCGAACAGTACGAGCGACGGCGCCGCCACCAGACAGCGGGCGAGCGCCACGCGCTGGCGCTGTCCGCCGGAGAGGTTGGCGGGGCGGCGATCACCGAACCCGTCGAGATCGACCAGCGCAAGCGCTTGGCTCACCCGGCGTTCCCGCTCGGCTTGGGCGACCTTGGCCACGCGCAAACTATAACCGACATTTTCGGCCACGGTCATATGCGGCCAGAGCGCATAATTCTGGAAGACGATGCCGACCTGCCGCTTTTCCGGTGGCACATTGCCCTTTGCATGGGAGACGCAGCTGTCGCCAATATGGATTTCCCCGCCGTCCACTTCCTCGAAGCCCGCGATCATGCGCAACAATGTGGTCTTGCCGCAGCCGGAGGGGCCGAGAATGGCGACGAATTCGCCGTCATTCACATCCAGCGTCACGCCGGACAAGGCCTGAAACCCGTTGAACGTCTTGGATACCTGGTCGATCTTCAGTCGCGCCATGGCAGGACTCCGTTTGGAAGACGCCGCGCAAACAGATTTGTTGCAAGCATCAGCATGAATGTCACCGCAACGGCCAGAATGGATATGGCAGCCGCATAGGCGGAATCACCCGCCTGTTCGAAAGAAAACATCACCACACCCAGCGTTTCCGACCCCGAGGCCCAGAGAAGCGCCGAAACCGTCAGCTCGCAAAACGCGGTCATGAAGATGAGCACGCCGCCTGCAAGCGTCGCCGGTGCGACAAGAGGAAATATAATCGTGCGCAGCCGATAGAAAAGCCCTGCGCCGGCCACTCGCGCCGCTTCCTCCATCGCGCGGTCGATCTGGTGCAGACCGGCAACCGTTGGCCGCAGCGCCAGCACGAAGAAGCGCGCCAGATAAGCAAACAGGATGATCCAGAGCGTGTTGTAGAGGCTGACGCCGATCACAGGCAGCGGTTTCAGGAACATCAGCAGGCAAGCGATGGCCAGCACGACGCCCGGCAGCGCATAGGGCAGCTCGGCTGCGAAATTGAGCACCGGCGTCCAGCGCCGCTTGCGCCAGGCCAGCATATAGGCAAGCGGCACGGCGATGAGGACAGCAAAAAGTGCTGCGGCGAGCGACAGCAGAATGCTGTTGCCGAAGGCCCGCGCCGCCCCGCCATGTTCCATGAGCACGAAGCGGAAATTTTCGAATGTAGCAGTGGCGAAAGTCAGCGGCACGCCATAGGCCGGAACCAGCGCCGAAAGCGTCAACCCGATCAATGGCAGCGCGAGTACAACGACAATTATCAGCCATGCCACAACTTCCGCCAGCAGACGCCAGGGGCCGAGCGCGAAAGGTGCTGCGGGAAGCGATGTGGAGACGATGCGGAAATCGCGCCTGCGCGATGCATAGTCCTGTGCTGCGATGCCCGCCATGGCAATCAGCCCGATCAGCACCGACAAAACCGCGACGCTCGAGAGGACCGATGGACCGCCGCCGGCAAGACGCTGATAGATCAGCGTCGGCAGGACGAGATAATTCGACGGAATGCCCAGAAAGGCCGGAATGCCGAAATTGCCCACACAGGAAACGAAGGCCAGAGCGGCAGCGCCGATGATCGATGGCGTCATCAGCGGCAATATGATGGTGCGCAGCACGGTCCATTTGCTCGCACCTGCGCTGAAACCGGCCTCGACCAGTTCACGCGGCAGCTTGCGCAGGCCCGCCCGCACGATGAGAAACACCAGCGGTCCATATTGCACGCCGAGCAGAAAGATAATGCCCCAGACGGAATAGAGCGGATTGCGGCTGCCAAGCGGCGGAGCCATGCCGAGGAGTTTGAGAAACTGACTCGACGGCCCGAAAAGCTGCAGCCAGGCCAGCGCCGTCACCTGCGGCGCGATCAAAAGCGGCGTCACATAGAACAGCACGAAGACATTACGCCCGCGCATATTGGTGAGGCCGACCAGCAGAGCTGCGGCAATGCCGAAGGCTAGCGCCAGCAATGTGCCGCCAAGGCCGATTTGCAGGGAATGCCATGTCGCAACCCATGTCGACTGGCTACCCAGCGTCTCAACCAGCACGGATGTTGAAAACTGTCCCTGCGGCGCAACAAGCTCCACCAGCAGTCGGCCCATCGGCAGAAGCGACAGAACCGCCACGATCAGTGTTACGCCAACAATCAGGGCCGCATCGCGGCCCTGAAGGTCTTTCATGATACGCATCGAAATGCCTTATCCGCCAAACAGCTCGGAGAACTGCTTCTTGTCGGCATCAGTCTGATCGAGAACCTTCTGGGTGTCGATAGACATGATGTTGATCTTGGTGCCTTCCGGCAGCCAGGCCGGACGGCCAACGCCTTCCTTGGCAGGCAGATAGCCCTGATCCAGCGCCAGCTTCTGGCCGTCGTCGGAGAGGATGAAGTCAACGAACCTCTTCGCGCCATCGACATTCTTGGCGGTTGCCATGATGGCGACCGGCTCGGTCACGGCAGGCACGCCTTCCGACGGGAACACGAACTCGACCGGCGAGCCCTTGGCCTTGGCGTTGAGCGCCATGAAGTCGACGAGGATACCGTAAGGCTTTTCACCGCTGGCAACCGACTTCAGTACCGCGCCATTGCCCTTCACGCTTGCCAGTTCATTGGCCTTGAGGCCCTTGAAGTAATCCCAGCCCAGATCCTCGTTGAGTGCAAAACCGCTCAGCAGGTAAGCCGCTGCGCCCGAATAAAGCGGGCTCGGCATGACCACCTGGCCCTTATAATCGGCCTTGGCGAGATCGGCCCAATGTTCCGGCTTCTGCGACGCGCCGGTATTATAGGCAATGCCGGTGGTGATGAGCTTCGAGCCGAAATAGGTCTTGTCGGCATCATAGCTATCTGCGGCAAAACCATCGACCTTGGCTTCCGGATAGGCGAGCAGACGCTTGTCCTTCTTCAGGCCTTCCATGGTCACCGCGTCGGCGATCAGCAGCACGTCTGGCTGCGGCGCACCGGCGGAAAATTCAGCGGCAAGCTTGGTGAGGAGTTCGCTGGTGCCGGAGCGGAAAATCTGCACTTCCGTGTCCGGATTGGCCTTGCGGAAAGCCTCGACCGTCTTGGTCGCATCCGCTTCGGGCTGCGAGGTATAAAGCGTCAGCGTGTCGGCCTGCGCCACAGCGATGGATAGAGCAAGAAGCGCAGGTACGGCAACGGCCCGCTTCAGCATCTTGTTCATGGGATTTGCTCCTCGAATTTCGGTGTAATGCTCGCCAGCATGGCCGGCAATACCAGCGCAGCCCTGCCGCGTGCGAACTGATAGCGCGCAGATACTGTTATGGCGATAGGCACGATCATTTCCATTCATGCTGCACCTGTCAAACATCCTGCATCGTAAACTCGGAGCGGTGGAACCGCTCGATTTATTTGTCTTTACGCATTATCCGACGCAAAACCGCTTCGCACTTTTGCTTGAAATGCTTGGAAAACAAAAAGCCTTCCGGCGGAATCACGTCCATCGGAAGGCTTTAAGCCATTGAATATTCTTGGCCATCAGCGATCCGCATCCCTCCGTTTTGGAGACGATGCGCACCGCAATAGAGGATTTGCGCTGCGGTTTTATGACAGGCCGCAGCGAGTAAAAAATCAGATGACCATTTCCGCCACATGCGCAATCTGCGCACCCGCTTCGTAATAGGCTTCGCGAACACCACGGAAATTCTGCGCCTTCGGATCGCTGACCGGCAGCGGCAGATCGGCCTCGGTGATCTCGCCCGAAACGAGCTGCGACAATATCTTGCCGAACACGGTGCCCGGCACAATGCCGCGACCATTATAGCCGGAGAAGCCGACCACATTGCGCGCCAGACGGTGGAATTTCGGCAGGCTGTCATTGGTCATGCCGATCTTGCCATACCATTCCGCTTCGAACTCGACATTGCCGATCTGTGGGAACAGGCGCTTGAGCGACTTCTTCGCCCAGGCCTTGTGCACGGCAGCGCCCGTATTGCGCAGCGCGCCGACGCTGCCAAACACCAGACGGCCCTGCTGGTCGAAACGGAAGGAGGACAGAACTTCCTTCGTGTCCCACGCGCCCTGACGTTCCGGCAGAATGCTCTTCTTCAGATTGTCGGAAAGCGGCGTGGTCGCGAAATTGAAATAAGGCAGATGCACCAGTTCGGCGCGAACTTCAGCCCAAGGCGCATTGGTATAGGCATTGGTGGCGACAACCACCCAGTCCGCCGTGACCGAACCCTTGGCGGTCTTGACGGTCCACTTGCCGTTCTTTTCTTCAGCGCCCACCACCGGGCTGCCCGTGAAAATCTGTGCTCCTGCGCCAATGGCCGCATGGGCCAGACCGCGCACATAGGCCAGCGGCTGGATCGTACCGGCGCGCAGATCGAGCAGCGAACCCGCATAGGCCCTGGTGCCGACCTTGGCTTCGGTTTCCTTCGCATCGAGCAGCTTCACATTGGCGCCACGACGCGCCCATTGCTCACAGCGGTCTTCCAGTTCCTTCAGGCCCTTCGCGCCAACGGCGCAATGCAGCGTGCCCTGCTTTTCCACTTCGCAGGCAATCTTGTTTTTCTCGATGATCTCGAAAACCAGCTTCGGGCCATTGCCCAGAACATCGAGCAGACGCGCACCGTATTTTTCGCCGAGAACGCCCGGCAAATCATCGGGCATCACCCACATGCCCGCATTGACCAGACCCACATTGCGGCCCGAACCGCCATAACCGATCTCAATGCCTTCAAGGACGATCGCCTTCACGCCCTTTTCCGCCAGATGCAAGGCCGTGGAAAGACCGGAGAAACCACCGCCCACAATCACCACGTCCGCTGTCAGGTCGCCTTGCAGCGACGTGGTCTTCGGAGCAGCCGGAGCGGTCTTTTCCCAAAGACCATGAGAGCGCGGATCGTTCAACATTGAGAGCAACCATTTCGTATAGTGGAAGGCACATCGCGTGCCGGATTACTTCTATTTCACGCCGCGAAAGCCGGTTGGACAGCGCTAATTGCGCAACAATTCATTCCGGTTTGGAATGAACCAGTGCCGAATAGTCCGTGTTGCCCACCTGCCCGGCGATCCACTGGCAAAACACCTGGGTCAGCGGATTCTCCAGTTTTCCTTCCGGCACAACGAGGTAATAATCATTCTCGGTGCGCATGGGCTTTTCGAAAAGCAGCACCAGATCGCCGTCGCGCAGTTCCTGCTCGATCAGGTAGAGCGGCAGAAGCGCAAAACCGAGACCCGCCACAGCCGCCCCGATAACCATTGCAAACTGGTCAAAGCGATGTCCGCGATAGGCCGATTGTCCCTCGACACCACAGCTTTCAAACCATTGCGCCCACATTTTCGGTCGCGTCGCCAGATGCAAAAGCGGCTCGCTTTCCATATCTTCCGGCACGGAAGGATGACGCGCTTCCAGCAGGCGCGGGCTTGCAACCGGCACAATCACCTCGCCACACAAAAACGTGCAGGTTGCGTGCGCCCAGACCGGCTGCCCATAGTGAATGGCAAGATCATGCGGCTCTTCCTCGAAATCGAAGACGCCCGAACGCGATGCGACATTGAGCGCAATGCCCGGATGTTTCTCGACAAAATCGGGAATACGCGGCATCAGCCAGCGCGTGCCGAAAGTTGGCAAGGTCGCGACACTGAAAGAGGATGTCGACTGCGCCGAGGCCATGGCGCGCAACATCGTATCTTCGGTCTGGTTGAGAAGACGCCGCACTTCCGGCAGAAACTTGCGCCCCGCATCGGAAAGCAGAATGCGCTGGCGGATGCGCTCGAACAGAAGCACGCCGAGCTGGCTTTCCAGATCCTTGATCTGGCGGCTGACGGCGCTCTGGGTGAGGTTGAGTTCGTTGGCCGCCTGGGTGAAGCTGCCATGCCGCGCGGCACATTCAAAGGCCTGCAAAGTGGCGATGTCCGGAATCAGTCTCCTGCTTAGCTTCATTCCAATCTCGCATTAACATAGTTGCTTTCGGCGCAATCATAACCGGAAAGCGGCTGATATGATACATTTTCATCATAATCCCGTCATGTTTTCGCAATGCTGAATATGACCCCTACAAAGACGATCCAAGTTCTCCGGAAGCATAAGCCATGAACGCGCAGAAATTCGTATCGCCAGACGCCATTCGCTCCGCCTTTTCGGCTGCAATGTCCGGCATGTACAGGGAAGAAGTGCCTGCCTACGGCACCTTGATGGAACTCGTCGCAGATGTGAACGCCAAGGTTCTGGCGGACGACAGCCATCTGCACGAACGCCTGACGGAAACCGACTCGCTTGAGCGTATTTCCGAAGAGCGGCATGGCGCTATCCGCCTCGGCACCGCCGCTGAACTTTCCATGATGCGCCGCGTCTTCGCGGTGATGGGCATGTTCCCGGTCGGCTATTACGATCTGAGCGCCGCTGGCGTTCCCGTTCATTCCACCGCTTTTCGCCCGATTGACGATGCCGCGCTGAAGCACAATCCCTTCCGCGTCTTCACCTCGCTTTTGCGTCTCGACCTCATCGCCGACGAGAAGCTGCGCGCAGAATCGGAAGCCGTTCTGGCTAAGCGCAACATCTTCACCGCAGGCGCTGTAGCGCTTGTCGAGAAGGCAGAAGCCGAAGGCGGCCTCAACGATGCCGACGCCAAGGCTTTTGTGGCCGAAGTGCTGGAAACCTTCCGCTGGCACGATCACGCCAATGTCTCGGCCGAGCTTTACCATCGCCTGCATGACGCACATCGCCTGATCGCCGACGTCGTGTCGTTCAAGGGCCCGCATATCAACCATCTGACGCCGCGCACGCTCGACATCGACGCCGTGCAGGACCAGATGCCGGAGCGCGGCATCAATCCGAAGGCTGTCGTCGAAGGCCCGCCCACCCGCAAGTGCCCAATCCTCCTGCGCCAGACCTCGTTCAAGGCGCTGGAAGAAGAAGTCTCGTTCATCGGCAGCGACGGTCAGTGGACCCCGGGTTCGCACACCGCCCGTTTCGGTGAAATCGAACAGCGCGGCATTGCGCTGACGCCAAAGGGTCGCAGCCTCTACGACAAGCTTCTCAACGACACCCGTGCCATTGCCCGTCCGGCCCCGGATGGCTCCAATGCAAGCGCCTATGTCAAGGCGCTGAGCGACACATTCAAGGCTTTCCCGGACACATGGGCCGGCATTCGTGAAGCGGGCCTTGGCTACTTCGCTTATTCGGTCAAGGATGCCGCAAAGCTTGCAAGCTTCAAGCCGGGTACCGATATCGAGGTTCTGGTCGCCGCTGGCGCGGTGCAGTTCGACCCGCTGACCTATGAAGACTTCCTGCCGGTGAGTGCTGCCGGTATATTCCAGTCCAATCTGGGCGATGACGAAACGCAGGAATTCGTGGAAAGCCCGAACCAGAAGCGCTTTGAAGAAGACCTTGGCGCCAAGGTTCTCAACGAATTCGAGCATTATGCCCGTATCGAACGTGAATCCATCGAAGCCGTGCAGGCCCGCCTTAGCGGCCTTGAAGCGGCAGAGTAAAGTTAAGACATAGAGAGGAAAGCCATGAACACCGCTGTCAGAAAAGTCGACGTGAAGAAGGAAGCCGCAGAGCTTCTCGCCAAGCTCGGTGTTGACGCTGCCGTTTACACCGCAGGCAACCTTGCCGGTTTCAGCCCGGTCACGGGCGAGCAGATCGCTTCGGTCAAGACCCACAGCAAGGACGACGCCGCCAAGATCATCGACAAGGCCGATGAAGCCTTTCGCGTCTGGCGCAACGTTCCCGCACCGAAGCGTGGCGAACTGATCCGCCTTCTGGGCGAGGAACTGCGCGCTTCCAAGGAAGATCTGGGCCGCCTCGTTTCGATCGAAGCAGGCAAGATCACTTCGGAAGGCCTCGGCGAAGTCCAGGAAATGATCGACATCTGCGATTTCGCTGTCGGTCTGTCGCGCCAGCTCTACGGCCTCACCATCGCCACCGAACGCGCCGGCCATCGCATGATGGAAACCTGGCATCCGCTCGGCGTTGTCGGCGTCATCTCCGCCTTCAACTTTCCTGTGGCCGTCTGGTCGTGGAACGCGGCTCTCGCCATCGTTTGCGGCAACTCGGTTGTCTGGAAGCCGTCTGAAAAGACCCTTCTCACAGCTCTCGCCTGCGACGCGATCTTCCAGCGCGCCCTGAAGCGTTTCGGCGATGCGCCGGAAGGCCTCTCGCAGGTCTTGCTCGGCGACCGCGAAATCGGCGAAGTCCTCGTGGACAGCCCGAAGGTTCCGGTTCTCTCGGCCACCGGCTCGACCCGCATGGGCCGCGAAGTCGGCCCGCGCCTTGCCAAGCGTTTTGCCCGCGCGATCCTCGAACTCGGCGGCAACAATGCCGGTATCGTCTGTCCGTCGGCCGATCTCGACATGGCGCTGCGCGCCATTGCTTTCGGCGCCATGGGCACCGCTGGCCAGCGCTGCACCACACTGCGTCGCCTGTTCGTCCATGAAAGCGTTTATGACGCCCTCGTCCCGCGTCTGCAGAAGGCCTATGCCAGCGTTTCCGTCGGCTCGCCGCTTGAAACCACTGCTCTGGTCGGTCCGTTGATCGACAAGGTTGCTTTCGACAACATGCAGAAGGCCCTCAAGGAAGCAGCTGCCCATGGCGGCAAGGTTCAAGGTGGTGAACGCGTCGATACCGGCCATGAAAACGCATATTATGTGCGCCCGGCCATCGTCGAAATGCCAAAGCAGGAAGGCCCGGTTCTCGAAGAAACCTTCGCACCGATCCTTTATGTGATGAAGTATTCCGACTTCGACGACGTTCTGGCGCGCCATAATGAAGTCGGTGCAGGCCTGTCGTCCTCGATCTTCACGCTGAACCTGCAGGAAGCAGAACGCTTCCTCTCGGCTGAAGGTTCGGATTGCGGCATCGCCAACGTCAATATCGGCACTTCGGGCGCCGAAATCGGCGGTGCATTCGGCGGCGAAAAGGAAACCGGCGGCGGTCGTGAATCCGGTTCGGATGCGTGGAAGGGCTATATGCGCCGCGCAACCAACACCATCAACTATTCGAAGGCTCTCCCGCTCGCACAGGGCGTTTCCTTCGACATCGACTGATCTTGTAAAAGGTCAAAAGAAAACCCCGCTCCGGCGGGGTTTTTTGTTGCTGATACAGGTTTAATTTGATTTCTGAGTAACGATATTTATCTGGTCCCAAACCTCATTTTTTAATCAGATATAGTATTCGTTATTATCTGCTCCAGCACTCGCAATAATAGGTATCGTTGTCACACTCCCTGATCAACCCGCTGCTGCATGTCTGCTCGATATAGTCACAGTATTTTTTTGTATAAGCGCAAATTCCATTTGAAACCATCTCATTTTTTACTCGAAAAATATGGAGTTCTGGAAAAATTTCTTTATTTTTATATATTATCCTTGATTCTCCCGTTGTTAAATAAGAAATTACTGGATTTACTCTTAAAGATTCCCGCTCAGCATAGGCATGACTGGACAATATAAAGAAAAATGACGAGATCACAGTTAAAAAGAATTTTTTCATATAATTCTCCATGAATATTATTCTTGGTATAGTTCCATTATAAATTAAATCAATAGTATATAATTAATAGCAAATACCAACTCCCTCAAAAGACGCAATTAAAAAAGCGGCTCACTGAGCCGCCTTTTGCACGCCCCAAAAACTCGAGCATCACCCCATACGTTCCGACGCGAATGACCCCGGACTTGCCGGGAAGACCACGGTGCGGTTTCCGTTGAGGAACGAACGGTGGTGAATGTGCGCGTGGACCGCACGCGCCAGCACCTGCGCCTCGACATCGCGACCGATGGAAACATAATCGGCAGCGCTCTGCGCATGCGTGATGCGCGCCACGTCCTGTTCGATGATCGGGCCTTCGTCGAGATCGGCGGTGACGTAATGCGCGGTTGCGCCGATCAGCTTCACGCCGCGCTCATAGGCCTGCTTGTAAGGGTTTGCGCCCTTGAAGGACGGCAGGAACGAGTGGTGGATATTGATGATCTTGCCGGACATCTTCTGGCAAAGCTGGTCGGAAAGAACCTGCATGTAGCGCGCCAGAACGACCAGCTCCGTGCCGGTATCGTTGACGATATCCATCAGACGCTGTTCGGCTTCGGGCTTGTTGGCCTTGGTGACGGCTACGTGATGGAACGGAATATCGTGGTTCACCACGACCTTCTGATAGTCGAAGTGGTTCGACACCACGCCGACAATATCGATCGGCAGCGCGCCGATCTTCCAGCGATAGAGCAGATCGTTGAGGCAATGGCCGAAGCGCGAGACCATCAGAAGCGTCTTGGTGCGCTTGGCGTTGTCGTGGAAATCGAAATCCATTTCGAAGGGTGCCGCGACGGACTTGAAGCCTTCGCTCAGGGTCTCAAGCGCCACACCTTCTTCCGAAATGAAGCTGACGCGCATGAAGAAACGACCCGTATCGAGATCGTCGAACTGGGCGCTATCAATGATGTTGCAACCCTTGCCGGCAAGGTAACCCGAAATTGCGGCAACGATGCCGCGGGTGGACTTGCAGGTGACGGTCAGGACAAAATTATGCATCGGACTTCCTCAGTTTTCGAAGGCGCAGGCCAAAGCGCGCGCCTTGAAACTAGTTCACGATGCGGTCTCCGCCATGCCAGAATGCGTAATGCACTGACCGGATTGCGCTATCAAGCGACTTTGGAAGAAAGATTGCTCTTATTTGTTAGTGTCTGAATCAAAAAGCGGCAGGCCGTGGCGAAAATGGTGATTTCGAGAACCGGAGCGCAGCGTACTTTTGGGTACGTGAGCACCGGAAGCGCAGAAATTGCCATTTGCAGGCCGGCATGGCGACTTTTGGATCAGACACTTAAAGATGCGGATTGCGGTCGCGATATCGTGCAACAAGGTCGCGGTTAACATCACCGGCACCCGGCATATTGGCGCTGAGATAGATCGGAGCGCTGCCCTCGTCCACGAGGCGGGAGGCCACATCGGCAAAAATCGCATTCAGGATCGTCACGCCAAGCGCGGTGGAAACCGGCCCCACCTTCAGGGCGCTGCCCTCCACTTCCAGCACGGCGTCGCCCGCAGGCGCATCATTGTCGAGAACGACATCGGCCAGCGAAAGCAGTTGTGTGCGCCCTTTGGCAATCGCGCTGGAATAGGTGACCGGGGTGACGGCAATCACCGCCGCTCCCTTCTCGCGGGCATAGCGCGCCGCTTCGATGGGCGCAGCATTGACGCCGGAATTGGACACAACGATCAGCACATCGCCTTGCTGAATGCCGTAGCGGTCAAGAATTGGCAGCACCGCGCCTTCGATCCGCTCGAAATGCGAGCTGGCAACCGCGCCATCCTGCAACATGATTGCGCCGCAGAGGATCGGCACAGTGATCGCCAGACCACCGGCGCGGTAATGCAGCTCTTCCGCCATCATATGGGAATGGCCGGTGCCGAACACATAGACCCGGCGGTCAGCGCGCGCGGCGGCGGCAATCAGGTCGGCGGCCTTTTCCATCGGCTCGGCCAGACGGTCACGCAGGCTCGTCAGACGGGCAATCAGATCGTTGAAATAGCGGTCTGTTATAGCTGTCATCTGCTTTCCCCTCACCCGGCTGCCTGTTTCACGCCGGAGCGCCAGGTTGTCTTCGCAAACAACCCGTCATCAAGATGCACCGCATCCATGCGCATGCCTGAACGCAGCAATCCGCGATCTGCAAGCCGCAGATACCGTGCTGGATAAAGGCTCGCCATGCGCAGGGCTTCAGCCAGCGTCAGCTCCAGTTCGGCCACGCCGAAGCGAACCGCCGAGGCCATATCGAGGTCGGAACCGGCGATAGTGCCATCGGACAGGATCAGCTTGGGGCAGATGCCGCCCGGCACGCGCTGCACGGCACGACCATTGATTTCGAAACTTGTCGCATTGGAGCCAACCAGCGACATCGCATCCGTCACGAAGAACAGATGGGCGTCGCCGCGCTTGGCGCGCAGCGCCAGACGCAGCGCCATCGGATCAACATGATGACCATCGGCAACGATCCCGCACCAGATATCCGGATGATCGAGCGCCGCCCCGGCAAGACCCGGCGCGCGATGGCCGATCTGGCTCATGGCGTTGAAGAGATGGGTAACGCTGCGCGCACCGGCATCAAAGCGCTTAAAGGCTTCTTCCGCCGTCGTGTCACTGTGGCCGATACTGACTACAACACCGGCATCGCTCAAACGGCGCACCTGTTCAGGCGTGACCTGTTCGGCAGCGATAGTCACAAGCAATGTGCCAATCTGCTCCGCCGTGTGGATGTAAAGCGCGATATCAGCGTCATCAACCGGACGCATCAGCTCGGCCAGATGCGCGCCTTTGCGCGCAGGCGCCAAATGCGGCCCTTCAAGATGTAGACCCGCAACCCCCTTATCGGCCTTCACCGCTTCAACGGCAGCTTCAATGGCGCGGTCACGCACGACGGTCGTATCGGTGATAAGCGTTGGCAGCAGGCTGGTGGTACCATATTTGCGATGCCCTTCGGCAATCACGAACATGGTCTCCGGCGTCGGCTGATCGTTGAGCATCCGCCCGCCGCCGCCATTCACCTGCGCATCGATGAAGCCCGGCGCAAGCACGCCGCCCTTCAGGCGCTCGACCTGATGGGCCTCGCCAAGGGCTGCTTCCGGCACAATGGCTTCCACCTTGCCGTCGCTGAAAACAAGGGCGGACTGGTCGTGAAACCGTTCGCCGTCGAAAATTCGCGCACCCGCGATTGCTGATTTTTTCGTCATACCGTCACCGTGACCTTGTTGAGATTGCGCGGCTTGTCGGGATCAAAACCCTTGCGGCGCGTTACCGCTTCGATGATGCGGTAGTAATTGATGAGCGAAACCAGCGGATCGAGATGCGGGCTGCCCGTGCTGGCCGATGGCAGGCGGAAGCCCGGCGTTTCGGCATCGGACAAGGTCACGATGCTGGCCCCGAAGGAATGCAGCCGCTTCAAGGCCGCAATATTGGTGTCAAAAGCCTCGTCACGCGGCAGAAAGGAAATGATCGGGAACCCGTCCTCCACCAGCCGCATCGGACCATGCATCAGCTCGGCCAGCGAGAAAGCCTCGGCGTGGATATTGGCGGTTTCCTTGGCCTTCAGGGCCGCTTCCAGCGCAATGGCATAGGCCGTGCCGCGACCGCCGGTATAAAGCGAGCGCGCATTGAACAGAAGGTTTTCCACCGCTTCGCGCCCATCCGGGCGGGTTGCGGCAAGCGCTTCCGGCAGGCGTTGCAAACCGGCGCGCAGATCGGCATCGCCGCTGGCGGCAGCCACCACGCCGGACAGGGCAGCAACGGCAGCGATGAAGGACTTTGTGGCCGCGACACTCTTTTCCTCACCGGCATTCAGCGCGAGAACGAGGTCTGCCTCTTTCGCAAGCGGGCTGTCCACCACATTGACCACGGCAATCGTCGTCGCGCCGCCCTTTTTGGCTGCGGCCTGCGCTGCCACGATGTCGGGGCTGGCGCCGGACTGCGAAACGGTGAAATGCATACCACGCGCAAGCTTGAGCTTCGAGCCATAGACGGAGGCAACCGAAGGACCGATGGAAGAAACTGGAATGCCCATCGTGATTTCCATCAGATATTTGAAAAATGTCGCCGCGTGATCGGAAGAACCGCGCGCTGCTGTCGTGACGACCGCCGGTTCGTTCTTCGCGAAAATCCTGGCGATCTCGGCCAGCGTGCCGGCTTCCTTTTCCAGAAGCGTTGCAACCACCGCAGGCGACTGCTCGGTTTCCTGCAACATCAGGGATGGTTGGCTCACCATGGTCATTCTCCAATTTTCAGTTCGGCGACGAAATCATAGGCGTCGGCGCGATAATGCGAGCGGGTGTATTCGACGATACGGTCGTCATCGAGATGCGAGATGCGTTCAATCAAAAGCGCCGGAGCGCCGCGATGCACGCCGAGAAGACGCGCGGTGCCGGGATCGAGCGTCACGGCCGTCAGCCGCTGCAAGGCGCGCACCGGCTTGTAACCGCGCCGCGCCAGCGCACCATACAGCGACGCTTCCTCGACGCGATCCGTATCCAGATAATGGCGCGGCACCACGGCGCGTTCAAAAGCCATCGGCACACCATCGGCGAGGCGCAGACGGTCGAGCCGCACAATGGACGTATCCACGCCGACGCCGAGCCGGAAGGCTTCATCCGGCGACGGCTTGTCGATACGGTTCGTCACCACGCGCGCGCCCGGCTCCTTGCCGCGCGACAGCATGTCTTCCGAAAACGATGTCAGCCGCCACAGATGCTGGCTGATGCGCGCCGGACGCTCTGCAACAAATGTACCGCTGCCGCGCCTGGATTCAACCGCGCCTTGCGCCAGCAATTCCTTATAGGCATTGCGCACCGTGATGCGCCCAAGCCCAAGCTCCTCGGCCAGATCGCGTTCCGGCGGCAGACCGACTGCGGGCGCGAGTTTCCCCTCTTCGATCAGCTCACCGAGAATACGCGCCAGATTGCGATAAAGCGGCCCTGTCCGCTGCGGGTCGTGCAGACCGCGTTCTTCGATGGAAGTGATCAAGGTGGTTCTATTCATGCCCGACATGATAGAACCTATATAGAACCAATAGCAAGTGATGTTTTTATGAAATACGCAAGCGCCCATTCCCGCAGGCTATTTTGTCAGCGCTTGGATGCGGCGGGGCCGCATCCAGTAGGATGCAGCCGATGAACTATTTAAATTGGCAGCGGATTGGTTCTAGATTTTACCGACCAACTGCTGACCGGAAGGGCTGAGTTCGTAGCGCGTGCGCTGGGTTCGCCGATCGCGTTGCGTGATCTGGAGGTAGCCGCCGTCTGCGCCAAGCAGGTTCACCTCGCGCAGCACCAGCGCATGTTCGATCCCCAGCACCCGGGCAAAAGTCCGGCTGTCGGCGGCGATGCCCAGCGCCAGCGCCGCGATGATGCCCGCACCAAAGGGTGAAAGATTGCCCGAAGCGGCAACCAGCCTCTCGACCTGCGCCATATAGTCGGCAGCGGCTTGATCCATCAGGCGGCGACCGGCTGAACCGGTCGGAACGAGACGATCACCGATTTCGAGGTCGGCGTAAAACTCTCATCGCCGGAGCTGCCGAGCGGCACAAGCACATTCATCTCCGGATAATAGCCAGCGATGCAGCCGCGCGGAATGTCATAGGGCACGAAGCGGAAGTCGCGCGCGACCCGTTCCAGACCATCGGCGAATTCGCCGACAATATCGGCGCGGTCGCCCGCCTCGACGCCGATATCCGCCATGTCGAGCGGATTCATGAACACGACCTGCCGCTCGCCATAGACACCGCGATAGCGGTCATCCATGCCATAGATGGTCGTGTTGTACTGGTCATGGCTGCGGAAGGTCTGCAACACATAGCGGCCCGGCTTGCCCCGCGCCTGCTGGTGCTCGATGGCTTCCGGCAGCGCGCCGGTCCAGAACGTGGCCTTGCCGTTCGCCGTCTTCCATTCCAGTTCGCGCGCCGTGTTGCGCAGATGGAAACCGCGCGGCACGCGCACACGCGTGTTGAAATCGTAGAAATCAGGCAGCACCCGCGCAATGCGGTCGCGGATCAGGTCGTAATCGTCGGCCATTTCCAGCCAGTTGACAGGCTTGGGGCCGAGCGTCGCATTGGCCATGCCCGCAATGATTGCCACTTCCGACCGCAGATGCGGCGAGGCTGGCGCATTGATGCCGCCCGATCCATGCACCATGCTCATGGAATCCTCGACCGTGACGATCTGGGCGACGCCCTTGGAATTCAGGTCGATCTCAGTGCGCCCAAGACAGGGCAGAATGAAGGAGTCCTGCCCCGGCACCAGATGCGAATGATTGAGCTTGGTCGCGATATGCACGGTCAGACGCTGGCTCGACAGCGCTTTTGCGATGATGGGGCTGTCCGGTGTGGCGCGGGCAAAATTGCCGCCAAGCCCGATAAAGGCCTGTGCCGTGCCGTCCAGCATGGCCCCGATAGCGCCGATGACATTATGGCCCGGCTCACGCGGCACATCGAAACCGAATTCCTTTTCCAGCGCATCGAGGAATGCACGCGGCGGATTTTCGTTAATGCCAACCGTGCGGTCGCCCTGCACATTGGAATGGCCGCGCACCGGGCACAGGCCAGCGCCGGGCCTGCCGATATTGCCGCGCAGCAGCATGAAATTGGTGATCTCACGGATGGTGATTACCGAATGGCGATGCTGGGTCACGCCCATGGCCCAGGTGCAGATGACGCGCTCCGCATCCATATAGACCTGCGCGGCCCGCTCCAGCGATTGCCGTAATAGACCGGACTGGTCTTCGATCTCCTCCCACGTCGTCGCATCCACGGCTGCGCGATAGGCTTCGAGCTCTGCGGTATGGGCGCTCAGAAATTCCCGGTCGAGAATGGATGGCTGACCCGCGGCGAGCGCTGCGTCATCCGCCGCAAACACTGCCTTTGCCATGCCGCGAAACGCTGCCAGATCACCGCCCAGACGCGGCTGGAAATAATCGCTGGCAATCGCTTCGCTGCCGCCATGCAGCATTTCGAGCTTGTTCTGCGGATCGGCAAAACGCTCCAGCCCCCGCTCGCGGATCGGATTGAACACGACAATGCGCGCGCCGCGTTCGGCAGCACGGCGAAGATCGCCCAGCATACGTGGATGATTGGTGCCGGGGTTTTGCCCGACGACAAAAATTGCGTCGGCCTGCTCGAAATCTTCCAGCAGCACCGTACCCTTGCCAACGCCGACCGCCTGTTTCAGCGCCACGCCGCTCGCTTCGTGGCACATATTCGAGCAGTCGGGGAAATTATTGGTGCCATAGGCCCGCACGAAAAGCTGATACAAAAAGGCGGCCTCATTGGAGGCGCGGCCTGATGTGTAGAACTCTACCCGGTTGGGATTGTCGAAGCCGCGCAGAATTTCACCGATGCGCGCAAACGCCTCGTCCCATTCTACCGCCTCGTATTTGTCGGTCGCCGCAATATAGCGAAGCGGATGCGTGAGACGGCCGGTATTTTCCAGATCGTAATCGGTCCAGCCGCGCAATTGCGAAACCGTATGTTCGCGGAAAAAGGCGGGCGTGGTGCGCCGGTCGGTCGCCTCCCAGGCTACCGCCTTGACGCCGTTCTCGCAGAATTCGAAGGATGAGCCGTGCTCGGGATCACCCCAGGCGCAACCGGGGCAATCAAACCCATCAGGCTGATTGGCCTTGAGCAGGGCACGCGCGCCCGTCAGCGGCGCACCGCTTGCAAGCAGCTGCTTGCCGCAGCTTTTCAGAGCGCCCCAGCCACCGGCAGCACTGGAGCTTTTGCCGATGAAACCGGTTTTGGAACCCTTGCCACCCTTGCTCATCTCGAATTCCTCATTGCACTGCGAACGCATTCCATGAAGCAGATAGCATAGGCACAATCGCCGCTCCCTTCAATTGACGACCAATTGATGTCGGTGTTTTGTCGCTTCGCACTTGATTTCGGTCGCGCGATCCTTCATGCGATTGGTCAAGAAAACTTACCACAAGGGGCAAGAGTAATGTCCAACATCGTTGAAATCGCCGATCTGAAGCGGCTCGCCCAGCGCCGCGTCCCGAAAATGTTTTTCGATTATGCGGATTCGGGCGCCTGGACTGAGTCGACCTATCGTGCCAACGAGGACGACTTCAAGAAGATCAAGCTGCGCCAGCGCGTGCTGGTCGACATGACCAACCGTTCGCTTGCAACGACCATGATCGGTCAGGATGTGGCCATGCCGGTCGCGCTTGCGCCGACAGGCCTCACCGGCATGCAGCATGCCGATGGCGAAATGCTGGCCGCACAGGCTGCCGAGGCTTTCGGCGTGCCCTTCACGCTTTCCACGATGAGCATCTGCTCCATTGAGGACGTTGCCTCGGTGACCAAGAAGCCGTTCTGGTTCCAGCTTTATGTGATGAAGGACCGCGACTTCGTGAAGAACCTGATTGGCCGCGCCAAGGCGGCAGGCTGCTCGGCTCTCGTGCTGACGCTCGACCTGCAAATCCTCGGCCAGCGCCACAAGGATATCCGCAACGGTCTGTCCGCTCCGCCGAAGTTTACCCCGAAGCATATCTGGCAGATGGCGACCCGTCCGGGCTGGTGCCTGGGCATGATGGGCACGCAGCGCCGCACCTTCCGCAACATTGCCGGACACGCCAAGAACGTGACCGACCTGTCCTCGCTGTCCTCCTGGACGGCGGAACAGTTCGACCCGCAGATGAACTGGAACGATGTGGCCTGGATCAAGGAACAATGGGGCGGTAAGCTGATCCTCAAGGGCATCCTTGATGTGGAAGATGCGAAGATGGCTGCCAAGTCCGGTGCCGATGCCATTATCGTGTCCAACCATGGTGGTCGCCAACTCGACGGCGCGCCGTCGTCCATCTCCATGCTGAAGCCGATTGTGGACGCCGTCGGCGATCAGATTGAAGTGCATGTCGATGGCGGCATTCGCTCCGGTCAGGATGTGCTGAAGGCTCGCGCGCTTGGCGCACAGGGCGTGTTCATCGGTCGCCCGTTCCTCTATGGCCTCGGCGCCTTGGGCAAGGAAGGCGTCACGCTGGCGCTTGAGATCATCCGCAAGGAACTCGACGTCACCATGGCGCTCTGCGGCAAGCGCGATATCAACACGATCGACGCATCGGTTCTGCATTCGGTCAATTTCTGATGTAAACGATCAGCACATGTGTTGAAAAAGCCCGGCGATGTCGGGCTTTTGCTTTTTATCCCCTCGATGACGGCGCTTTCGACAGCAGCACCGTGCGAATGGCGAAGCTGGAATGGATGCGCGCCACGCCCGGCAGGCGCGACAGGATTTCCTTGTGAATGATCTCGTAAGCCGCCGCATTCTCGGCTTCAACGCGCAGGATATAATCCGCGTCGCCCGTCATCAGATAGCATTCCTGCACTTCCGGATGACGGCGCACGGCCTCTTCGAAGCGGTTGAGATATTCTTCCGTCTGCCGGTCGAGCGTTATGCGCACAATGGCGACCAGCCGCTCATCACCGCCCGATGAGCCGACGATGGCCGTATAGCCACGGATGACCCCACCTTCCTCCAAAATCTGCACCCGCCGCAGACAGGCGGACTGAGACAGCCCCACCTCGGCGGCAAGCTGGCTGTTGGTCATGCGCCCGTCGCGACGCAGACAACGAATGATGTTCCGGTCTATACTGTCGAGTGTCGCCATGCATATTCTTCGAATGAAAAGCTAAAACGTGCGCAGGATGTGCCAAAATTCGCACAATCTGCGACAGATAGCAAAAACATTCGAATAGTCTTCGATTAATATATCTCGATGCCCGTTTGGATGCGGCAATGCATCCGGCGGATAAGGGGCAATAAGAATTGCGCAATGGATATGGTTGATATGTCGATGCATTTTTCGAAAGAGCAAAGCGATCTCGCCGCGGGCGGCGTGTTGACCATCGATCTTGCGGCGCTCAGGCACAATTATGCAGCCGTAGCACAGCATATCGCGCCAACCCGCGCGGCGGCAGTGGTCAAGGCCGACGCCTATGGCCTTGGCGCGCATCGTGTTGCGCCGGCCTTTTATGAAGCGGGCTGCCGCGACTTCTTCGTGGCGCATCTGGGCGAAGCCATCGCGCTGCGGCCTGCGCTCAACGCCGATGCGACGCTTTATGTGTTGAACGGCCTGCAACCCGGCACCGAAGCAGCCTGCGCGCGGGAAGGCATCGTGCCGGTGCTCAATTCGCTGGAACAGGTTGAAAACTGGGCCAATGTGGCGGCGAGCAGCGGCAAGAAACTGCCCGCGCTCCTGCAAGTCGATACCGGCATGTCGCGTCTTGGCCTTTCGGCCAAGGAACTGGACCAACTGGCCGACAATCTTTCGCTGCTCGACGGTATCGACGTGCGCTTCATCATCAGCCATCTGGCGAGCGGCGACGAACCGGAAAACCCGGCCAATGCGAGCCAGCTTGCAGCCATGCGCGCCGCACTGGCGCGGCTGCCGAAACTGCCGGTGGCCTTCGCCAATTCGGGCGGCAGCTTCCTCGACAAATCTTATTATTTCGACCTCGCCCGCCCCGGCGTGGCGCTTTACGGCGTCGGGCCTAAAAGCGCGATCGTCCCGGTGCTGACGCTTTCAGCCCGCGTCATTCAGGTGCGCGACGTGGATAAGGGTGCGGCCATCGGTTATGGCGGCACCTATGTCGCCGAAGGCCCCATGCGGATCGCCACCATTGCGGTGGGCTATGCCGACGGCTGGTTCCGCGCGCTCAGCAACAAGGGCTCTGCCTTTTACGGCGATACCCGCCTGCCCATCGTCGGGCGCGTTTCGATGGATTCCATCACGCTTGATGTCAGCGCTCTGCCGGAAGGCACGCTCAAGCTTGGCAGTCTCGTGGAACTGATCGGACCGCACCAGCGGCTGGAAGACGTGGCCAGCCAATGCGACACCATCCCTTATGAAATTCTGACAGCGCTCGGCCATCGCTATGCCCGTATCTATGTGGATAGCGCGCTTTCGAGCCAAAATGCATAACAAAAAAGAGGCGAACATGCAGATTACCGTACTCGGCAGCGGCGTCATCGGCGTCACAACGGCTTACTATCTGGCCAAGCTTGGCCATGAAGTGACGGTCATCGACCGCGAGGAAGGTCCGGCGCTGGAAACAAGCTTCGCCAATGCCGGTCAGGTTTCGCCCGGCTATGCCTCGCCATGGGCGGCTCCCGGCATTCCGCTGAAAGCCGCAAAGTGGCTGTTCCAGAAACATGCGCCGCTCATCATCCGCCCGACATCCGATCCCAAGCAGTATGTCTGGCTGATGCAGATGCTCGCCAACTGCACGGACAGCCGTTACAAGGTCAACAAGACCCGCATGGTGCGCGTGGCGGAATATAGCCGCGACCTTCTTGTCGAGCTGCGCAAGGATACCGGCATCGAATATGACCAGCGCATGCAGGGCACGTTGCAGCTTTTCCGCGAGCAATATCAGCTCGACGGCATCGGCAAGGATATCGAAGTGCTGCGCCAGGACGGCGTGCCGTTCGAAGTGCTTGACCGGGACGACTGCGCCAAGGTTGAACCGGCGCTGGCCCGCGTGAAGGACAAGTTTGTCGGTGGCCTGCGCCTGCCGCATGACGAAACCGGCGATTGCTTCAAATTCACCAATGCTCTGGCCAAAATTGCCGCAGGCATGGGCGTAAAATTCCGCTTCGGCGTGAATATCAAGTCGCTGGTTCTGTCCGGCGGTCGCGTTTCCGGCGTGGAAACGTCAGACGGCATTCTGACAGCCGACCGCTATGTCGTCGCGCTCGGCAGCTATACGCCCGCGCTCGTCAAGTCGCTGGGTCTCAACGCGCCGATTTATCCGGTGAAGGGCTATTCGATCACCGCGCCAATCATCGACGAGGACCGCGCGCCGGTCTCGACGGTTCTGGACGAAAGCTACAAGATCGCCATCACCCGGCTCGGCGACCGCATCCGCGTCGGCGGCATGGCGGAAGTATCGGGCTTCACCAAGGATCTGCCGGCGGCGCGCCGCGCCACGCTCGACCTGTCGGTCAGCGATCTGTTCCCCGGCGGCGACCTCAAGGCCGCGACCTTCTGGTCGGGCCTGCGTCCGATGACACCGGATTCCACACCGATCATCGGTGGAACTCGTTACGACAATGTGTTCATCAATGCCGGTCACGGCACGCTGGGCTGGACCATGTCCTGCGGTTCAGGCAAGCTTCTGGCCGATCTCATCAGCGGCAACAAGCCGGATATCCGCGCCGACGATCTCGGCATCTCGCGCTACAACTAAATACCGTTCTCCTGCGCGCCGTTGTGTTTCTCCGCATTTCCGAAAGCATCGAAGCGGGATCAGAAATCAGTCCAGTGGGCTGATTTCCCCGCGTAGGCGCTTCGCACTTTTGCTGGAAATGACTTTCTTCCTCCGCATTTCCGACCGCAAAACCGCTTCGCACTTTTGCTGGAAATGCCGTTCTTTCCTGTCGCATTTCCGAACGCAAAACCGCTTCGCACTTTTGCTGGAAATGCTCTAGAAACTCGGCGGCGTGCAGGCGCTGACCACCTCGCAGGCTGTCGGCCCGATGCAGCGAAAACGATGCGGCAGTGTTGAGGAAAAATAATAGGCATCGCCCGGCCCCAGTATGCGCCGGTCGCTGCCGACCGTCACCTCGATGCGGCCCGATATGACGATGCCGCCCTCCTCGCCCTCATGCATGAGCAGCACCTTGCCCGTGTCGGAACCCGGCTCATAGCGCTCCTTCAAGATCTGCAACGAGCGCGCAAAAAGATGGTCGCCCACCTGCCGGTAGGAAATGGGGCCTTTGCCGATTTCCACCAGCTCCTCCGCCTGATAGAATACTTTGTGCGGCGTATCCGGTTCCAGCGCGAAAAACTCGGCCATGCCGATTGGAATGCCGTCGAGAATACGCTTGAGTGCGCCGACCGACGGATTGGACTGATTGGCCTCGATCAGCGATATGGTCGAGTTGGTCACACCAGCCCGTTTTGCAAGCTCGCGCTGCGACAGATTCTGCCGCATGCGCACATAGCGCAACCTTCCGCCGATATCGATACTCATCGGGCATTCCCTTTTTCGTTTATGATGTTCGATATAGCATAATTTTGCATTTCCAGTCACATGATTTCAATGAGTTAAACTCTTGAAGAAAAGGGCTTGTTGCCTTCAAGAAAGCGTGTCCTGTTGGCTGAAAATAGGAGGTTACCATGCTCACCAAAACCAACGCGCCCAGCCTTGAAAATTTTTGGATGCCGTTCACCGCAAACCGGCAGTTCAAGGCCGCTCCGCGCCTGCTCGCCAGCGCTTCGGGCATGTATTACACAGACACTGACGGCAATCAGGTTCTCGACGGGACGGCTGGTCTGTGGTGCTGCAATGCCGGTCATGGTCGCAAGCGGATCACCGAAGCCGTTGAGCGCCAGATTTCCACGATGGATTTCGCGCCGACCTTCCAGATGGGCCACAATATTGCATTCGACTTTGCCGAAAAGCTCGCAGCCATCGCGCCGGGCGGTCCGGCGGCAAAGCTCGACCGCGTGTTCTTCACCAATTCCGGCTCGGAATCGGTCGATACCGCGCTGAAAATCGCCATCGCCTATCAGCGCGCCATCGGTCAGGGCACCCGCACCATCGTGCTGGGTCGCGAAAAGGGCTATCACGGCGTTGGTTTCGGCGGCATTTCGGTTGGCGGTCTGGTCAACAATCGCCGCGTTTTCCCGCAGATTCCCGCCGATCATATGCGCCACACGCTCGACATCGAGCGCAACGCTTTCTCGAAGGGCCTGCCTGCGCATGGAATCGAGCTGGCAGACGATCTTGAGCGCCTGGTTCAGCTGCACGGTGCTGAAAAGATCGCCGCTGTCATCGTCGAACCGATGTCCGGTTCGGCTGGCGTCATCCTGCCGCCAAAGGGCTATCTGGAACGCATCCGCGCCACTGCCGACAAATACGGCATCCTGCTGATCTTCGACGAAGTCATCACCGGTTTCGGTCGTCTCGGCACGCCATTTGCGGTCGATTATTTCGGCGTGGTTCCAGACCTCGTCACCACCGCCAAGGGCCTGACCAATGGCGCGATTCCAATGGGCGCGGTCTTTGCAAGCCGCAAGGTGCATGACGGCCTGATGACCGGCCCGGAAAACGCCATCGAGCTTTTCCACGGCTACACCTATTCCGGCCATCCGGTCGCTTGTGCCGCTGGTCTCGCGACTCTCGAAGTCTACGCCGAAGAAGGCCTGCTGACCCGTGGTGCGCAGCTTGCCGATCATTGGCAGGAAGCGCTGCACTCGCTGAAGGACGCGCCGAATGTCGTCGATATCCGCAACCTCGGTCTGGTCGGCGCCATCGAATTGTCGTCGCGCAAGGACGCACCGGGCGCGCGCGCCTATGACGTCTTCGTGGATTGCTTCAAGAAGGGCCTGCTGATCCGCGTCACCGGCGATGTGATCGCACTATCGCCGCCGCTGATCGTGGAAAAGGAACAGATCGACACGATCGTTTCGGTTATCGGTGACGCGCTGAAACGCGCCGCATAACAAAATTTCGAACGCGCGGCGTGATCACCACCCAGATCATGCCGCCTTTTGGCCGCCGCTTCCATTGCGGCGGCTTTTTTCTTAGAGCATTTCCAGCAAAAGCGCGAAGCGTCTACGCAGGGAAATCAGTCCACTGGACTGATTTCTGATCCTGCTTCGATGCGTAGGATAATGCATGAAAACAAATGGATAGAGCGGTTCCGACGATTCTGCTAAAACAGGAACCGCTCTAGTAAGCTTACCCCTGCGACGGCGTGAACTTCGCCACCAGCGCATGGCTGTCGCCGGGATAGGTGAAGCGCACATGCGTCACCGGCAGATCGGCGTTCCATGTCTGGCGCTCGATCACCAGACAGGGCGAGCCGGGCGCAATATCGAGCAATGCGGCATTTTCCGGCGAAGCGGCGATGGCGCGAATGGAGTGCTGGGCGCTGCTCCACGGTACGCAAGCCACCAGCCACGGACCGGGCGAATGTTCGGAAAAATCCGCCCCCGCCGCATCGGGCACAGCGTCCAGATTGATGATACGCTCTTCCAGCGCGAAAACCCGCTGCCCGGCATGATGACGGCAAACCAGATCGATAATCTGCGTATGGCGCGGAATATCGATCTTCTGCGCATCCGCTGGCCCGCTCAGACGGTCCCAGCGCTTGAGCAGTTCGAAGCGGTAGGGCGCGCCAAGTGCTGCAACCTCGTCGCGAATATCGTGGATTTCGAGAATGGCCGCCTGCGAGCGCGGGAATGAGACGAAACTGCCCGACTTGCGCTTGCGCTCGATCAGACCGGCCTTGGCGAGCTGGGTCAGCGCCTTGTTCACCGTCATGCGCGAGCAGCCATATTGTTCGGTCAGTTCATGCTCGAACGGAATACGATGCCCCGGCGCCCATTCCCCCGACAGGATGCGCGATTCAATATCGTCCAAAATACGCTGATGCAGTGAAAGCACCGGGCCGTCTTTCGTCGCTGAACCGTCAGCCGCCATGCCATTCCCCCTTTGTTTTCCCACTTTTGCAGGAAATTCTTCAGGCGAGCAATTCGCCAATCGCCTTCTGGAAAGCACGCTCGGCTTCGTCGCGCAAGCGGTGACGTCCACCCTCCACCTGTTTCACGCCGCGCACCCACACATCATCGACCCGCGCGCGACCGGCAAATATCCAGCCATCCAGCACGGCATCGCCCTTGGCGTGGGGGAGCCGCGCCATATCCAGCGCGACAAAATCCGCCGAAGCCCCGAGCTTCAACCCGTCATCGGCGCGGCCCATGGCGATGTTGCCGCCGCGCACCGCGCCGTCGAACAGGGCGCGACCTGTGGAAGCTTCGCTTTCGGCCAGCACATTGCGGGCGCGATGGTGGAGACGCTGCGAATATTCAAGCTGCCGCAATTCGTCGCCAATGCCGATCAGCACGTTCGAGTCCGAACCGACGCCAAACTTGCCGCCCGCCTCCGCAAACACCGTTGCATTGAAGGTTCCGTCGCCGAGATTGGCTTCCGTCACAGGGCAAAGACCGGCAATCGCCCCGGCCTTGGCCATGCGCCGGGTTTCGTCGTCGGTCATATGGGTCGCGTGGATCAAGCACCAGCGCGATGACAGGTCCTGATGATCGAAAAGCCACTCGACCGGACGCTTGCCCGACCAGGCAATGCAGTCTTCCACTTCCTTTACCTGTTCGGCCACATGGATATGCACCGGCGCGTCGGGCAGAAGCTTCGTCACGACATCGAGTTCATCCGGCGTCACGGCGCGCAGGCTGTGCGGTGCAACGCCCAGAACCGCGCCGTCGAAACCGGCCAGCGCTCGGCTGCAACCTTCGATCAGCCGTGCAAAGCGGTCGGGATCGTTGATAAACCGCCGCTGGCCTTCATTGGGCGCGCTGCCGCCGAAACCCGAATGCGCATAGAAAACCGGAAGCAGCGTCAGGCCGATGCCCGCCGCTTTGGACGCAGCCACAATGCGGTCGGCCATCTCGGAGAGATTGGCGTAAGGCGCGCCGTCGCGGTCGTGATGCAGATAATGAAACTCGCCAACGCGGGTGAACCCGGCTTCCAGCATGTCCACGTAAAGCCGCAGAGCCGCAGCTTCCGCCTGTTCGGGCGACATGGTGAGCGCGAATTTGTACATGATCTCGCGCCAGCTCCAGAACGAATCGGCTGACGGTCCGCGCCTTTCGGCAAGTCCCGCCATACCGTACTGGAACGCATGGCTGTGCAGGTTCGGCACGCCTGCGACAATCGCCGCGTGGCGCTCATCCCCGGCTTCTGCCGCATTATCCGCCTCCAGCGAAGCGATCTTTCCGCCGGCAATGCCAATGCGGACATTTTCAGTCCAGCCAGTATCGAGAAGTGCCTGAGCGGCATGGATAAAACGCAATTCAGGTCTGGCTGCTGACATGAAAATCATCTCCTCGAATGTTCCCGCGCATTTTTTCTCTTGGCTGCGCCTCTGATATGTATATACATTATCAAAAAACAGGGGAAGCGAGAAAACGCTCATGCTGAACGATACAAGCATCGTTTTTATCAATGCGCGCATTGCGGCGCTGGAAGAAAACGCGGACGGTCTCGGTATCATCGAGAATGCAGCACTTGCGGTCAAGGACGGCAAGATAGCCTATGTCGGCCCGCAATCGGCGCTGCCGGAAGATTATGCGTCCTTTGAGAGAATCGATTGCGAAAACCGGCTGATCACGCCGGGCCTCGTCGATTGTCACACCCATCTCGTTCATGCCGGAAATCGCGCGCATGAATTCGAGCTGCGCTTGCAGGGCGCCTCCTATGAGGAAGTGGCCCGCGCCGGTGGCGGTATTGTTTCCTCGGTCAAGAACCTGCGCGCTGCCAGCGAAGATGATCTGGTGCGCGAAACCCTGCCCCGTCTTGATGCGCTGATCGCCGAAGGCGTCACCACGGTTGAGGTCAAGTCCGGTTACGGTCTCGACCGCGACAGCGAAATCAAGTCGCTGAAAGCCGCGCGTCGGCTGGGCGTTGAGCGCGACGTGGCGATCCGCACCACTTTCCTTGGCGCGCACGCCTTGCCGCCGGAAATGAACGGCGACAAGGCCGCCTATATCGACCGCGTTATCAACGATATGCTGCCCGCCATAGCAGCCGAGCATCTGGCCGATGCGGTGGATGGCTTCTGCGAAGGCATCGCCTTCCTGCCCGATGAAATCGCGCGCGTGTTCGATGCGGCCAAGGCGCATAATATCCCGGTCAAGCTGCACGCCGACCAGCTTTCCAATCTGCATGGCGCAGCCCTTGCCTCGTCCTATGGCGCATTGTCCGCCGACCACCTGGAATATACCGATGCCGACGGTGCTGCCGCCATGGCCAAGGCCGGAACGGTCGCCGTGCTGCTTCCCGGCGCTTACTATTTCATCCGCGAAACGCAAAAGCCGCCAGTCGAAGCCTTCCGCGCCGCTGGCACCAAGATGGCGCTCGCCACCGACAACAATCCGGGCACCTCGCCGCTGACCTCGCTGCTGCTCACCATGAATATGGGCGCAACGCTCTTCCGCATGACGGTGGATGAATGCATTGCAGGCGTCACGCGCGAGGCCGCACGCGCCTTGGGCATTCTCGACCAGACCGGCACGCTCGAAGTCGGCAAGGATGCCGATCTCGCCATCTGGAACGTCGAGCGCCCCGCCGAACTCGTCTATCGTATCGGCTTCAACCCGCTGTGGAAGCGGGTTTTCAAAGGCCGCGTCTAACCATCCGCAACGGAGCCTTTCATGACCATCATTCTCAAGCCCGGTTCTGTCCCGCTTGAAACGCTGGAAACCATCTATCGCGATGCGGTTCCCGTCCGCATCGACCCCGCTTTTCATGCCGGTGTCGAAAAGGCGGCGGCGCGCATTGCCGAAATCGCGGCCGGTGACGAACCGGTTTACGGTATCAATACCGGCTTCGGCAAACTGGCCTCGATCCGCATTGCTGCGGGCGATGTCGCCACGCTTCAGCGCAACCTGATCCTGTCGCATTGCTGCGGCGTCGGCGAGCCGCTTTCGGAAAATATCGTGCGCCTCATCATGGCGCTGAAGCTGATTTCGCTCGGTCGCGGCGCGTCCGGCGTGCGGCTTGAAATCATCACGCTTCTCGAAGACATGCTGGCAAAGGGCGTGATCCCGATGATCCCGGAAAAGGGTTCCGTCGGCGCGTCCGGCGACCTTGCGCCGTTGGCCCACATGACTGCCGCCATGATCGGCGAAGGCGAAGCCTTCTATCAGGGCGAACGCCTTTCCGGCGCGAAGGCGCTGGAAAAGGCCGGGCTGAAGCCGGTGGTGCTTGCCGCCAAGGAAGGGCTGGCGCTGATCAACGGCACGCAGACATCGACGGCCCTTGCGCTGGCGGGTCTGTTCCGCGCCCATCGCGCCGCGCAGACGGCTCTGATCACCGGCGCATTGTCCACCGATGCCGCCATGGGATCGGATGCGCCGTTCCACGAGGAAATCCACACACTGCGTGGCCATAAGGGCCAGATCGATGCGGGCCGTGCATTGCGCGCCCTGCTCGACGGCTCCGTCATTCGCCAGAGCCATCTTGAAGGCGACCAGCGCGTGCAGGACCCCTATTGCATCCGCTGCCAGCCGCAGGTCGATGGCGCTTGCCTCGACATTCTGCGACAGGCCGCCCGCACGCTGGAAATCGAAGCCAATGCGGTGACCGACAATCCGCTCGTCCTCTCCGATGGGCGCGCCGTATCGGGCGGCAATTTCCACGCCGAACCGGTCGCCTTTGCCGCCGACCAGATTGCGCTTGCGATCTGCGAGATCGGCGCTATTGCCCAGCGCCGCATCGCGCTGCTGGTCGATCCGGCGCTGTCGTTTGGCCTTCCGGCCTTCCTCGCCCGCAAGCCGGGGCTTAATTCCGGCCTGATGATCGCGGAAGTCACCTCCGCCGCGCTGATGAGCGAAAACAAGCAGATGGCGCATCCGGCTTCCGTCGATTCGACGCCGACCTCGGCCAATCAGGAAGACCATGTATCCATGGCCTGCCACGGCGCGCGCCGCCTGTTGCAGATGACCGCCAATCTCAATGCCATTATTGGGATCGAGGCACTGACCGGCGCACTCGGCGTCGAGCTGCGCGAGCCGCTGACCACCAGCCCGGAACTGGCCAAGGTCATCGCCGTGTTGCGTGGGCGCGTGCCGACGCTGGAAGACGACCGCTATATGGCCGACGACCTGAAGAACGCCGCCGATCTGGTGGCTGACGGCGCGTTGGCCGGTGCGGTTTCGGGCGGCATCCTGCCCGCGCTGGAGGCGTGATCATGAGCCCGTTCGAAACTTGTCAGGGAACCTCGCCCGTCATTCTCGGCCTGCCGCATACCGGGACCGATGTGCCGCAGGACATCTGGGCGCGGCTCAACGACAATGGCAAGATTCTCGCCGATACCGACTGGCATATTCACACGCTCTATGACGGCCTGCTCGACAGCGCGACTTTTGTGCGCGCAACCTTCCATCGCTATTGCATCGATGCCAATCGCGATCCGGCGGGCGTCAGCCTCTATCCGGGGCAGAACACCACGACGCTGATCCCGGAAACCGACTTTGACGGGCTTTCGATCTGGAAGGATGGAGAAGCGCCGTCTGAAGCCGATATCGCCGACCGCATCACGCGTTTTCATAAGCCCTATCACGAGGCGCTGGCCGCCGAGATCGAGCGCGTGAAGGCGATCCATGGCGTCGCCATCCTCTATGACTGCCATTCCATCCGCTCGCATATTCCGTTCCTGTTTGAAGGCAAATTGCCCGATTTCAACATCGGCACGGATATGGGCAAGACCTGTGCGCCTGCCATCGAGGCGGCTGCGGTCGAGGTGACTCAAAGCGCCGAAGGCTACACGTCGATCCTCAATGGCCGCTTCAAGGGCGGCTGGACGACACGCCATTACGGCAAGCCGGAAACCGGCGTCCACGCCATCCAGATGGAGCTTGCCCAATCGACCCATCTTGCAACGGAAGCTGTTCCCTTTGCCTATGACCCGGCCAAGGCGGACAGGCTGCGCGTCCATCTCAAAACCCTTTTGCAGCGGCTGGAAAAGCTTGCGCACGACCTGAAAGCCTGAGGAGAACACCATGTCGAACCCACGCCACAACGAGCGCGAAGTGCGTAGCCCACGCGGCGACGAACTCAACGCCAAGAGCTGGCTGACCGAAGCCCCGCTGCGCATGCTGATGAACAATCTCGATCCCGATGTGGCCGAGCGTCCGCATGAGCTGGTGGTCTATGGCGGCATTGGCCGTGCGGCCCGCACATGGGACGATTTCGATCGCATCGTCGCGACCCTCAAGACGCTCAATGAAGACGAAACCCTGCTGGTGCAGTCGGGCAAGCCGGTTGGCGTTTTCCGCACCCACAAGGATGCGCCGCGCGTTCTGATCGCCAATTCCAATCTGGTGCCCCATTGGGCGACATGGGATCATTTCAACGAACTGGATAAGAAGGGTCTTGCCATGTACGGCCAGATGACCGCCGGTTCGTGGATCTATATCGGCGCGCAGGGCATCGTTCAGGGCACTTATGAAACCTTCGTCGAAGCCGGTCGCCAGCATTTTGGCGGCAACCTCACGGGCAAGTGGATCCTGACCGGCGGGCTTGGCGGCATGGGCGGCGCGCAGCCTTTGGCGGCGGTCATGGCTGGTGCCTGCTGCCTCGCTGTGGAATGCGACGAAACCCGCGCCGATTTCCGTCTGCGCACCCGCTATGTCGATGAAAAGACCCACAGCCTCGATGAAGCGCTGGCCAAGATCGATGCCTGGACCAAGGCAGGCGAGGCCAAGTCCATCGCGCTGATCGGCAATGCGGCGGAAATCTTCCCACAACTCGTCAAGCGCGGCGTGAAGCCGGACATCGTCACCGACCAGACCTCCGCGCATGATCCAGTGCATGGCTATCTGCCGCTCGGCTGGACCGTCGCCGAATGGCGCGCGAAGCAGGAGAGTGACCCGAAAGCCGTCGAAAAAGCCGCGCGCGCTTCGATGAAGCTGCATGTGCAGGCCATGGTCGATTTCTGGAACATGGGCATTCCGACGCTCGACTATGGCAACAATATTCGCCAGATGGCCAAGGATGAAGGCCTTGAAAATGCCTTTGCCTTCCCCGGCTTCGTGCCGGCCTATATCCGCCCGCTGTTCTGCCGCGGCGTCGGCCCATTCCGTTGGGCTGCCCTTTCCGGTGATCCGGAAGATATCTACAAGACCGACGCCAAGGTGAAGGAGCTGCTGCCCGACAACAAGCACCTGCACAAATGGCTGGACATGGCGCGCGAGCGCATCGCCTTTCAGGGCCTGCCAGCGCGCATCTGCTGGGTCGGCCTTGGCGACCGCCACCGTCTCGGCCTTGCCTTCAATGAAATGGTTCGCAATGGCGAACTGAAAGCGCCGATCGTCATCGGTCGCGACCATCTCGACAGCGGCTCGGTCGCCTCGCCAAACCGCGAAACGGAAGCCATGAAGGACGGCTCGGATGCCGTGTCCGACTGGCCGCTGCTCAACGCCCTCCTCAACACCGCTTCCGGTGCGACCTGGGTGTCACTGCATCATGGCGGCGGCGTCGGCATGGGCTTTAGCCAGCACGCGGGCATGGTCATATGCTGCGACGGCACGGAAGACGCCGACCGCCGTCTGGAGCGCGTCTTGTGGAACGATCCGGCCACCGGCGTCATGCGCCATGCCGATGCGGGCTATGAAGAAGCGCTCGACTGGGCCAAGCAGCAGGGCCTGCGCCTGCCCGGCATTCTGGGGAACTGAGGTCGAATGGCCGTCACCATCCTCAAGGCCGAAAATCATCGCCGCATGCCGTGGAAAAACGGCGGCGGCGTGACTGTTGAGATCGCCGTCTACCCGCAAAGCGCGTCGGTTGATGATTTCGACTGGCGCATCTCCATGGCGAGCGTCGCCAATGACGGCCCGTTTTCTGTCTTCCCCGGCATCGACCGCACCTTGTCGGTGCTGGAGGGCGACGGCATTCAACTCGATGTCGATGGACGGATGAGCACCCTCACCCGCGAAACTGCGCCCTTTGCCTTTGCGGCTGACAGCGGTTCGGCTGCGCGCCTGATCGGCTCCGCCATCACCGACCTCAATGTCATGACCCGACGCACGCGCTATACGCATCGCGTCCGCCGTATCAGCGGGAGCAATGCCGCGGTGACATTGGAAACCGGGACCAATGGCGAAACTGTGCTTATTTTCTGTGCAGAAGGAAAATTTGCACTAAAGGCCGACGAGGGAATCGCGCATCTGGGTGCCCACGACGCTGCGGTCCTGTCCGCACTTGCTATCAATATGATAGAAATAAAGGGAGAGGGAGACCTGTTCCTTATTACGATTATCGCAATAGAATCAGAGGTTTAAATAAATTACAACAGAAATGCCCGCAAAGAAATCTTTGTCGGCCTCTCTGGACAGAAAGCACGGTCCTGCTAATTTGCTGAGACCAATATGTATAGGCTTATAAACACAAAAAAGGGGTACTTTGCATGAAAAAATCATGGTTTGCCGGTGTTGCACTCGCAGCATTCGCTTTTGCTTCCGCCGCTCAGGCCGAGACTGCCGTTTCCATCGGCTTTTCCGGCTGGACGGGTTTTGGCCCGCTGACGCTGGCCAAGGAAGCCGGCATTTTCAAGAAGCACGGACTGGATGTCACGCTGAACAAGATTCCCCAGGCGAGCCGCCATCTGGCGCTGGCATCGGGCGACATTCAGTGCGCCGCCACCACCGTTGAAACCTGGATCGTCTGGAACGCGGTCGGCGTGAAATCCAAGCAGATTTTCCAGATGGACAAGTCCTATGGCGCTGACGGCATCGCGGTGCGCGCCGACGTCAATTCCTTCGCCGATCTGAAGGGCAAGACGATTGCCGCTTCGGCGCCCGGCACCTCGCCCTACTTCCTGCTGGCTTTCATGCTCGCCAAAAACGGCATGACCACCAAGGATGTGAAGGTCGTCAACATGGAGCCGGGACCGGCAGCGCAGGCATTCGTGGCTGGCCAGAACGACGCCGCCATGACCTATGAGCCTTATCTCTCGACGGTGCGTGCGGCTCCCGACAAGGGCAAGATTCTCGCCACCACGCTCGACTATCCGGCTGTGACGGATACGGTCGGCTGCACGCCTGCCTTCCTCGAAAAAAACCCGGAAGCCGCCAAGGCGCTTGCCGACAGCTATTTCGAAGCGCTGGACATGATCGCTGCCGACAAGGACAAGGCCTATGAAATCATGGGCAAGGACGTGAAGCAGTCGGGCAAGGAATTCGGCGCCTCTGCCGAATATCTGCGCTGGCAGGACAAGGCCGCCAATCACAAGTTCTTCGAGGGCGATTTCAAGGCATTCTCCGCTGAAGCGGCTGACCTGCTGTTGCAGGCTGGCGTGATCAAGACGAAGCCGAACCTTGATGAGATCGTGGATACGAGCTTCATCAAGTAAGATCGGTTTTCGAGCATGTCTCCAAAAGTGCGAAGCGGTTTTGGGGTAAAGACATGCTCGAAGCTGGTGCAGTTCCGGGCGGCGACGCCCGGACCGACCTCTCCCCTTCCGTCTTCCTTTGAAGACGGGCGCGCGACTGAACGGACAATGTCATGCAGCCTTTGCAGCCGATAGGCAACACGACCCGGATCTCACTGGGCATTCTCTTCTTCATTCTCTTCTTTGTGTTCTGGGGCATCGCCACGCTTGGCGGCTTCGTCTCCGCCACCTTCCTCGCCGATCCGATCACCATGGTCAAAGACGGCTATGACCTTATCGCCAATCAGGGCTTCCTGTCCGATATCGGCATGACGGTCTGGCGCGTGCTGGGCGGATTCGTGCTGGCTAGCATCGTCGCCATTCCGGTCGGCGTGGCCATGGGTGCCTACAAGCCTATCGAAGCGCTGCTGGAGCCTTTCGTCTCCTTTGCGCGCTATCTGCCCGCTTCGGCTTTCGTGCCGCTGCTGATCCTGTGGTCCGGCATCGGCGAAACGCAAAAGCTGCTCGTCATCTTCATCGGCGCCGTGTTCCAGATCATCCTGATGATCGCGGTTACCGTCGCCAATACCCGCCGCGATCTGGTTGAAGCCGCCTATACGCTCGGCGCGTCCAACAGCGGCATCATCCGTCGCGTGCTGATGCCTGCCAGCGCACCGGACATTGCCGAAACGCTGCGCCTCGTGCTGGGCTGGGCATGGACCTATGTGATCGTCGCCGAACTCATCGGCGCATCGTCGGGCATCGGCTATATGATTATCAACAGTCAGGCGCTGATGGCCACCGGCCAGATCATTTTCGGCATCATCGTTATTGGCGTGATCGGCCTGATTTCCGACCTCGCCTTCAAATATTTCAACCGCTGGCTCTTTGCATGGAGGTTCGCGTAATGGCTGCCAAGACCGATCAGGAACTGGTTGTTAAGGGCGTCAGCCGCACCTTCCCCGGCGTGCATGGCGGCAAGCCGACGCTGGCCCTGCAAGCAACCGATCTCATCATCCCGAAGAACGACTTCGTCACCATTCTCGGCCCTTCGGGCTGCGGCAAGTCCACGCTTCTGCGCATCATCGCCGGTCTCGACAAGCCGACGACGGGCACGGTGACGCTGGAAGGCAAGCCGGTTACTGGACCGGGTGCCGATCGCGGCATGGTGTTCCAGTCCTATACGCTGTTTCCCTGGCTCACAATCCGCCAGAATGTCGGCTTTGGCCTGCGTGAAAAGGGAATGCCGGAAAAAGAGGCCCGTGAAATCGTCGACAGCTATATCGACAAGGTGGGGCTGCGCGGCTTTGAAAACCACTGGCCGAAGCAGCTTTCGGGCGGCATGCAGCAGCGCACGGCCATTGCCCGCGCTCTGGCCAACGATCCGAAAATCCTGCTGCTCGACGAGCCGTTCGGCGCGCTCGACAACCAGACCCGCGGCCTGATGCAGGAGCTGCTGCTCGGCATCTGGGAGCGCGAACAGAAGACAGTGCTCTTCGTCACCCACGATATCGAAGAGGCGATCTTCATGGCCACCCGCGTGGTCACGATGACCGCCCGCCCCGGCAAGATCAAATCGATCACGCCGGTCGATATCGCGCATCCGCGCTCCTACCACGTCAAGGCAAGCCCGGAATTCTCCGAACTGCGCCTCAAACTGACGGAAGAAATCCGCAGCGAAGCCATCGAAGCGGCCAGACAGGCGGCCTGAAAATAACGGTTTCCTGAGGGTATCCAGTGGATTATGAAGGGGCTGCGACATTCGTCGCGGCCCTTTCTTTTCAGGACAGACTCCATCATGGCCGTTTCAGCAGAACACCTCGAAAACCGCATTGTCTACGTCAACGGTCACTATGTTGCCGCGCGCGATGCCCGCATTTCCATCTTCGACCGGGGTTTTCTCTTCGGCGACGGCATTTATGAAGTGACCGCCGTGCTGGAAGGCAAGCTGATCGACAGCGGCCCGCATATGACACGCCTGCGCCGCTCCACCGGCGAAATCGGCATCCCGATGCCGTTGAGCGAAGACGAAATTATCGCCATCGAACGTGAATTGGTGCGCCGCAACAATCTGACCGAAGGCATGGTCTATCTCCAGATCACCCGTGGCGACGGACGCGACCGCGATTTCGTGGCCGCCAAAGGCATCAAGCCATCGGTGGTTCTGTTCACACAGGAAGCCAATCTGCTCGACAAGCCTGCGCTGAAAACCGGCGCGCGCGTGCTGTCGCTGGATGATCTGCGCTGGAAGCGCCGCGACATCAAGACGGTGTGCCTGCTGCCGCAAGCCCTCGCCAAGGAAATCGCCAAGAATGCCGGTTGCGACGAAGCCTGGATGATCGAGGACGGCTATGTCACCGAAGGCGCATCGTCCACCGCCTATATCGTGACCAAGGATGATGTCGTCGTCACGCGCCCCAACAGCAATGCCATCCTGCCCGGTTGCACGCGCCTGTCGCTGCTGCAGCTGATTGCCGAGACCGGCATGGAACTGGAAGAGCGCCTCTTCACCATCGATGAAGCCTATGCGGCAAAGGAAGCTTTTCTCACCAGCGCTGGCACATTCGTCACCCCGATCACCGTCATTGACGACAAGACCATCGGCACCGGCAAGCCCGGCCCGGTCGCCCAGCGCCTTCGCGAAATTTATCTCCACCACGCTCGTCGCACGGCGATCTAAGGCATGGGGAATTGAGGAAACGCTTCCATTTTCCCTCATCCTGAGGAGCCTTCCTGAGCCCTGAGCCCGTCGAAGGGTCGAAGGAAGGCGTCTCGAAGGGCGAGGGAAAACGCACAACGCCTGCCCTCTTCCTTCGACCCTTCGACGTGCTCAGGATGTCGCTTCGCTCCGCACCTCAGGATGAGGGATAAGCGTCGTACCTTAAAACAGAACCGCGCCGGAATTGCTTCCGGCGCGGCCTGGAGCTTCACCCGCCCCCCGACGGTGAAGCATGAGGGATATTTTGGTTATGGCGAGCCGAAAATGGTGGAGTTTGAGAACCGGCGCGCAGCGTACTTAAAGATACGTGAGCACCGGAAGCGCAAAACAACGCCATTTGCAGGCCGCCAGAGCCAAAATAATCAGCGTTTCTGGTTATAGACGTCGATACAGACCGCCCCCAGCAGCACGATACCCTTGATGACCTGCTGATAGTCGATGCCGATGCCGAGGATCGACATGCCGTTATTCATGACGCCCATGATGAGCGCGCCGATCACCGCACCCGTCACGCGACCCACACCGCCATAGGCCGATGCGCCGCCGATGAAGCAGGCCGCGATCACGTCCAGCTCGAAGCCGATACCGGCCTTGGGCGTTGCCGTATTCAGGCGCGCTGCGAAAACCAGACCGGCCAGAGCCGCCAGCACGCCCATATTGACGAAAGCGAGGAAGGTCAGCCGTTCGGTCTTCACACCCGACAGCTTGGCCGCATGACGGTTGCCGCCGACCGCATAAATCTGGCGACCGATCACCGTGCGATTGGTGAGAAACGCATAGGCCGCAATCAGCACCGCCATGATGATCAGCACATTCGGCAGGCCGCGATGCATGGAAATCAGCAGCGACAGATAGGCAATGGCCGCAAAGAACAGAATGTTCTTGATGACGAACAGGCTGAACGGCTCGGTTTCCACTTCATGCGCGATATGGCGCTGACGCGATTTCACATTCTGCCAGATCATGAAACCGGCCAGAAGCACGCCGATGATCAGCGAGGTCAGGTAGACGCCGCCTGCCGTGGTGCCGAAAATTTCCGGGATAAAGCCCGACGAAAGCTTCTGGAACACGACCGGGAACGGGCCGACCGACTGGCCGCCGAGCACGGCCAGCATCAGGCCCTTGAACACCAGCATGCCCGCCAGCGTCACGATGAAGGACGGTATGTTGAAATAGGCGACCCAGAAGCCCTGCAACGCGCCGATCAGCCCGCCGACCAGCAGGCAGAGAATGGCGGCAATCGGGAACGGAACGCCCCATCTCACCATCATCACCGCGGCCAGTGCACCGATGAAACCGCAGACCGAACCGACCGAGAGGTCGATATGGCCGGTCACGATGATCAGCAGCATGCCGAGCGCCATGATGACGATATAGCTGTTCTGCAGAACCAGATTGGTCAGGTTCAGCGGCTTCATCAGCACGCCGCCCGTGACGATCTGGAAGAAGATCATGATCGCGACGAGCGAGAGCAGCATCCCGGATTCGCGCAGATTGTTCTTGAGATAACGCCCCACGCTGCTGGTCTGATTGCTTCCGATGATAGTCTCGCTCATTGCCGTTTTCCCTTGTTCCGCATGATGGCGCGCATGATGTTTTCCTGCGTTGCCTCTTCGCCGGCGACTTCGCCGACGAAAGCGCCTTCATGCATGACGACGATACGGTCGCAGATGCCGATCAGTTCCGGCATTTCCGAAGAAATGACGACGACGCCCTTGCCGCTCTCCGCCAGTGAATTGATGATGGTGTAAATGTCATATTTCGCGCCGACATCGATGCCGCGCGTCGGCTCATCGAGGATGAGCACGTCCGGTCCCGTGAACAGCCATTTTGACAGCACCACCTTTTGCTGGTTGCCGCCCGAAAGCGTGCCGGTCTGTTGAAAAACATTGTGACTGCGAATGCTCATCTGGTTGCGATATTCACCGGCAACCTTCATTTCGCGAATATCGTCTATGACGCCCTTCGGGCTCACGCCGCGCAGATTGGCGAGCGAAATGTTGCGCGAAATGTTTTCGCCCAGTACGAGGCCGAGCTTCTTGCGATCCTCGGTCACATAGGCAAGCCCGGACTTGATCGCCCGCGCCACGGTGGAAATATCCGCAGCCTTGCCGTTGATCCGCGCTTCGCCGGTGATATTCGTGCCCCAGGAGCGCCCGAACAGGCTCATGGCGAATTCGGTGCGGCCCGCGCCCATCAGGCCTGCAATGCCGACGATTTCGCCCGCCCTGACCTTGAACGACACATTCTTGACCGAATGGCGCTCCGGATGCAGCGGATGATAGACCGACCAGTTATCAACCTCGAAAATCACGTCGCCGATCTTGGGATCGCGCTTGGGATAGCGGCTTTCCAGATCGCGGTCGACCATCTTGCGGATGATATCGTCTTCCTCGACTTCGCCTGCATGACAATCGAGCGTCGCCACGGCCTTGCCGTCGCGCAGCACGGTGATCTTGTCGGCGACTTCGCGAATTTCATTGAGCTTGTGCGAAATCAGGATCGACGTGATGCCCTGCGCGCGAAACTCCTTCAGGAGCGTCAGAAGCGCTGCACTGTCCGTTTCGTTCAGGCTGGCCGTCGGTTCATCGAGGATCAGCAGGCGCACGCGCTTCGACAGCGCCTTGGCGATTTCCACCAGCTGCTGCTTGCCGACGCCGATATCGGTGATCAGCGTGTCGGGCGATTCCGACAGGCCAACCTTCTTCAAAAGTTCCCGCGTGCGCATATGCACCGCACTGCGGTCGATGACGCCATGGCTCGCCGGTGGATTGACCAGAAAAATATTCTCCGCAATCGACATCAGCGGGATCAGCGCCAGTTCCTGATGGATGATGACGATGCCGAGCGCTTCGGAATCGTTGATGTCGCGAAACTGCCGTTCTTCTCCGTCGAAGAAGATGGAACCTTCATAGCTGCCATGCGGATAGACGCCGGACAGCACCTTCATCAGCGTGGATTTGCCCGCGCCGTTTTCGCCGACAAATGCGTGAATTTCCCCCGGCATGACCGTGAAATTGACGTCGCTCAACGCCTTCACCACCCCGAAGGATTTGCTGATGCCGCGCATTTCAAGAATAGGTTTGCCAGCCGCATTCAGCTGGCCGCCCTGCTCCTCAAGCGGGACAGGATTGGCTACATTCATCGCTCACTCCCGACAGAGCGCCCCGCATCCCTCCGGATGCTCAACACGACGCTCCAAACCCTGTTGAACCTGCCCATCCGAAGAACCGTTCCGGTTGCTTCACGCGATGCCGCAGGTTTTCCGAATGCCATTGCGCACAGGCGAAAGCCCTCTTTCAAAGCACCGCCTAAAAAAGACAACGCTGTCAATCGGGTAGCCTACCCCAGTTCAAAACTGAGGTAAGCCTGGGATTGAGGCAATGGCATTACAGAAATTCGATGCTGTTTCGGACGAAGCCGGAAAACTACCGGATTTTCGGCCCGAAACCGCGCATATGCAAGGGGTTGTCGAACGCGCCGCCAAGCCGCAGCATGGGGCGCGTCCGCCTTCCCTTTAACAGCCCAGATTACTTGATCTGGTCTTCCTTGTAGTAGCCGCTGTCGATCAGGACTTCTTTCCAGTTCGACTTGTCGACGATCACCGGCTTCAGAAGATAGGCCGGGACAACCTTGACGCCATTGTTATAGGTCTTGGTGTCGTTGACTTCCGGTTCCTTGCCGCTCATCAGTGCGTCGACCATGTCAACGGTAACCTTGGCCAATTCGCGGGTGTCCTTGAAGATCGTCGCGGTCTGTTCACCGGCGAGGATCGACTTGACCGAAGGCACTTCGGCGTCCTGGCCGGAAACGACCGGCATCGGCATGTCGCCGCTGCCATAGCCGACGCCCTTCAGCGAAGACAGGATACCGATGGAGATGCCGTCATAAGGCGACAGAACCGCATCGACGCGCTTGTCCGAATAATAGGCCGACAGGATGGAATCCATGCGAGCCTGAGCCGTCGCACCGTCCCAACGCAGCGTTGCAACCTTGTCCATGCCGGTCTGGCCGCTGGCGACCACAACCTTGCCGCTGTCGATGTAAGGCTGGAACACGGACATGGCGCCATTGTAGAAGAAGTAGGCGTTGTTATCGTCCGGCGAGCCGCCGAAGAGTTCGATATTGAACGGACCCGGCTTGTTCTTGAGGTCCAGCGCCTTTTCAATCGACTGTGCCTGCAGCACGCCGACCTGGAAATTGTCGAAGGTCGCATAGTAATCGACATTCGGCGTATCGCGGATCAGACGGTCATAAGCGATGACCTTGATGCCTGCATCATGCGCCTTGGCCAGCACGTCGGACAGCGTGGTGCCGTCGATGGACGCCACGACGAGAACCTTGGCGCCCTTGGTCACCATGTTTTCGATCTGCGCCAGCTGGTTCGGCACATCGTCTTCAGCATACTGAAGATCGGTCTGATAACCGCGTTCCTTCAGAACCTTGACCATGTTGTCGCCATCGGCGATCCAGCGCGCCGACGACTTCGTCGGCATGGCGACCGCCACAAGACCCTTGTCTTCGGCGCGGGCGATGCCCGTGAAGGCAAGCGCGGCCATCGCGACTGCCAGGGTTAGAGTTTTCATACCTGCCATTGTTACACTCCCAAAAATTGGGACAGGCTTCGCCTCGAAACCTGCCGTTCTCCCAAACTCCCGCGCCCCGCCCAAATTGCAGATTGCGGAATGCCTCCAAGACCATTTCCGAACAAGGATTTAACCCCTCTTCAAAAATGCCTAAACCCTAACAAATTGCGCGCCTCCTTCAGCCCGCAACTGCCTCCCATGCGGCGACAGCGCGCCTGGCGCGCTCACGCACATCGGCCACGCTGAAACCAGCCTTGTAAAGGCTCGATCCGAGGCCGAAGCAGCTCACGCCTGCCGCGACATAGGCTGCGAAATCGCTTTCCGACACGCCGCCCACGGCACCGACCGGAATATCCTTTGGCAGGACGGCGGAAACCGCCTTGATCCCGTCTGCGCCCAGCACGCTGGCCGGAAAGAATTTCAGCGCCGATGCGCCTGCACGGATCGCCGAAAAGGCTTCCGTCGGCGTGAACACGCCCGGCATCGTCACCATGCCATGTCCGCCAGCGCGGCGAATGACGTCCGGCTCGACATTGGGACTGACCATCAGCCGACCGCCAACATCGTTCAACCGGTCCACATCCTCGACGCTCAGCACGGTGCCAGCACCAATCAGCACATTGGCAGGCGCGAGCTTCGCTGCCTTGCCAATCGACAAGAACGGACCGGGCGAATTGAGCGGGATCTCTATCGCCTCAAAGCCCGTCTCGATCAGCGCTTCGACGATTGCTTCCGTTTCGTCGGCACGAATCCCGCGCAGGATCGCGACCAGCGGATAGCGCAGTTTCGGCCATGCAACGCGCGCGCTCATTGTAAAACTCCCGCAAAAGCGTGCTTTGCCGCCATGAACAGACCATCGCGCACCAATTCGTCCGCCTCGACGCGCTTGACCGCCAGCCCGGCAATTTCAAGCGCGCTGGCGTAAAGCGCACCCATCATGCCATCGGACAACAGCAGCACCTGCTGCGGCTTGCCGTAAAGCGTTCGTCCGCCTGCAACTTCCAGCCCGATCAACAGGCCGGAAAGCCGCGCCAGCTGGTCGGTCGGCTTGCGGTCATGCACAAGCCAGCCCGCGCGAACCGAGAACAACGCATTGGCGATGAGTTCCGGTGTTTCTAGCGAGGCTTTGACACCCGCAGCAAAAGCCCCTCCAGCCGGATCGACTTCACCAGCGCCTTCCAGCGCCCCGGCCAGGACCGACTTGTCTTTCAGAAGCGCGAACAATTCGCCCGTCATGAAAGTCCGGTAATCGGCAAGACCGCCATCGGCAATCCGCACCCATTTGGCATGGGTGCCGGGCATGACGACGACCGCATCGCGCGTGCCGCCATGCACGAGACCGAGCAGTTTTGTCTCCTCGCCGCGCATGACATCCGGTGCCGCCTCATCCCGCCGCGCAACGCCCGGCAACATGATCACGTGACGGCGCGCAGGCACGCGCACCGCAGCTTTCACAATGCCGTCCAGCCCGGCAGGCAGGCTCATATAGGGCGCCTCGATCCAGCCGGTCCGCGAACCGGCCATGCCGCAGATCACCACCGGCAGATCGTCCGGCGCGCCGAGCGTAGCCAGATGCCGTTCGAGCGTTGGCTCGAAACCGGCTTCCTTTGCCCGCAGCAAACCGTCATCGCCGCGGCTTTCACCCAGCACGGCGCCGTCCGCATTGAGCGTCCAGAGCCGCAAACGGGTGGTGCCCCAGTCGGCGACGGCAGCAAACGGCTTTTTATCAAGAGCCATTCCGGCGAGCCTCAGTGGTTGTCACGTGGCAGGCCGCGCGTATGCGCGATATCCTGATACTTGATCGCGTTTTCCAGAACCGCGCCGGTTTCCATCTGGCCGACAACGGCACGCTGGATTTCCTGCCACGGCGTCTGACTTTCCGGATATTTGTAACCGCCAGCGGCTTCCAGCGCCTTGTGACGCTCGGCCAGTTCCTCATTCGAAATCAGAATATCCGCCGTGCCGCGACCAAGATCGATGCGCACGCGGTCGCCGGTCTTGAGAATGGCCAGACCGCCGCCAGCAGCCGCTTCTGGCGAAGCATTAAGGATCGACGGCGAACCCGACGTTCCCGACTGGCGACCGTCACCGATGCATGGCAGCGAGCTGATTCCCTTCTTCAGAAGGTAATCCGGCGCGCGCATATTGACGACTTCCGCCGCGCCCGGATAGCCGATGGGGCCAGCGCCGCGCATGAACAGGACCGTATGTTCGTCGATTTCCAGCGACGGATCGTCGATGCGATGATGGTAATCCTCCGGTCCGTCAAACACGACCGCCTTGCCTTCAAAGGCATTCGGGTCCTTGCTGTCGGAGAGGTAGCGATTGCGGAACTCGTCCGAAATAACGCTGAGCTTCATGATCGCCGACGAGAACAGATTGCCGCGCAGCACGCGGAAACCGGCATGTTTCTTCAGCGGCTGATCGTAGGTCTTGATGACATTGCTGTCTTCAATGGTGGCGTTCTTGCAGTTTTCGCCAATGGTCTTGCCGTTGACGGTCAGCGCATCCTCATTGATGAGGCCCTGTCCCATCAGCTGATTGACGACGGCTGGCACACCGCCGGCATGGTAATAATCCTCACCGAGATATTCACCGGCTGGCTGGAGATTGACCAGAAGCGGAATTTCCTCACCGTATTTCTGCCAGTCGTCCACCGTCAGCTCCACGCCGACATGGCGGGCAAGCGCGTTCAGATGGATCGGCGCATTGGTGGAACCGCCAATGGCGGAATTGACGCGGATTGCGTTGACGAAAGCATCCTTGGTCAGAACGTCCGAAGGCTTGAGGTCTTCATAGACCATTTCGACGATACGGCGGCCCGTCAGATAGGCCACTTCCTGACGGTCACGATAAGGTGCGGGAATAGCGGCGGAACCCGGAAGCTGCATGCCCAGCGCTTCAGCAAGCGAGTTCATGGTCGTGGCCGTGCCCATCGTGTTGCAATAGCCCGTCGACGGAGCCGAGGAAGCAACCAGCTTCACAAAGCCCTGATAGTCGATCTCGCCCTTGGCGAGCAGTTCGCGCGCCTTCCAGACGATGGTGCCCGAACCCGTGCGCTCACCACGGAACCAGCCATTGAGCATCGGGCCAACCGAAAGCGCAATCGCCGGAATATTGACCGTCGCAGCCGCCATCAGGCAGGCAGGCGTGGTCTTGTCGCAGCCAATCGTCAGCACGACTCCGTCCAGCGGATAGCCGTAAAGCACTTCCACGAGGCCAAGATAGGCGAGGTTGCGGTCGAGACCGGCAGTCGGGCGCTTGCCGGTTTCCTGGATAGGATGAACCGGGAATTCGATGACGATACCGCCTGCCTCACGCACGCCTTCGCGGACGCGATTGGCCAGTTCCAGATGGTGGCGGTTGCAGGGCGACAGGTCCGAACCCGTCTGCGCGATGCCGATGATCGGACGGCCCGACTGCAGTTCTTCCTGACTCAGACCGTAATTCATGTAGCGCTCAAGATAGAGCGCCGTCATATCGACATTGTCAGGATTATCGAACCATGCGCGCGAGCGGAACTTTGGCGTTTTCGGAGTGACGGGCTTGTTCATGTCTTTGTCCTGCTGGGTAAGAGGCCGCGAGCGTCCTCATTTCCTAATCTTCGAAAGCTTCAACCGCGTGCCGCTTTCCAAACAGGAAGGCGTCGGCGACGTGGGTCAGCGGAGCGAGATCGACATCCGAACGCCCCTCACCGATCAATTGCACAAAATGCTTGTAAAGGCGCTGATATTCGCGGTCCGGCTCGGCCATTTTTTCATCGCCCGCAATGGTCAGGCGGCTGCCCCCATGGCTGAGCAGGAGCGTGCCCTTGTCGGTTTCGACGCGAATGTCCCAGGTCTGCGGCCCGGTCTGACGCCAATCCAGCTCGAACGAAACCGGAATGCCGCTTTCCGTCTGAAATTGAAGGTCAGCCGCAATCGGCGCCGCGCGATTTTCCGGGAAATAGAGGTCAGACTGCGTAAGGTAAAAGCGTTCCGGCAGAATATGCGTCACGATGGAAAGCGCATTGATGCCAGGATCAAATACGCCAAGCCCGCCCGGTTCCCAGATCCATTGTTGGCCGGGATGCCAATGGCGCACATCTTCCTTCCAGGCGACGGCGACCGAACGGATCACCGCGTCTTTCAGAAAATCGCGGGCCGGTTCCACTGCTGCGGCTTCGCGCGAATGCCAGGTGGCATAAAGCGTCAACCCTTCCGCCTTGGCCAGACGGTCCAGCGCCTGCACTTCGGAAATCGTCGCACCGGGCGGCTTTTCCAGCATCACATGCTTGCGGGCCTTCAGCGCGGCATAGGCCTGCGCGAAGCGGCCCTGCGGCGGGGTGCACAGCGACACAGCGTCGATGGCCACGCCCGATGCCAGCAGCTCATCGATATCCGTGAAAGACGCCACGCTGTCCAGACCGGCATTGCGGCTGGCGACGGCGGCCAGCGCAATACCATCCACCGCCTCGATGGACGGCAGATGCTGGTCGCGCGCGATCTTGCCAAGACCGACGATTGCTAAAGCGATGTTGGATGGAGCCGCCATGTTCAAAGCGCCTTTACGGCAACATCTTCGGCTGCCGCCTGGGCAAGCGTGTTGACCAGCGGATAACGGAACGGCTTTGCGGAAATTTCAAACTGGTCGCCGGTTTGAGTCTTCACGCCTTCCGAGAAGGACAGGGTCGCTGTGCCGAAGAAATGCACGTGAATATCGCCCGGACGGCGGAACAGCTCATATTTGAAGTGATGATGTTCCAGATTGGCGATGGTGTGCGACATGTTCGCTTCACCCGACAGGAACGGCTTTTCGAAGATCACTTCATTGCCGCGACGAATGCGCGACACGCCTTCCACATGATCCGGCAGCGCGCCCACAAAGAGTTCCGGTCCAAGCGATGCCTGACGCAGCTTGGAATGGGCAAGCCAGAGATAGTTCTGCTTTTCCGTCACATGGTCGGAGAATTCATTAGCAAGGCAGAAGCCGAGACGGCGCGGCTGCCCATCCGGGCCGATCAGATAGATACCTGCCAGCTCCGGCTCTTCACCGCCATCTTCCGCAAAGGAAGGCGAAACCAGTTCGCCGCCGGTCGCGACCAGCGCGGAACCGTCACCCTTATAGAACCATTCCGGCTGCACGCCCGTCTGGCCGGGCTTCGGCTTGCCGCCCTCGACGCCCATCAGGAACATGCGCATCGAATCGGTCGGCTTTTCGGCGGACTGCGCCGCCTTGTGCATCTTGTCGCGGCCATCGGCGGAACCGAGATGCGTGAGGCCCGTACCTGCAACAATCAGATGCGCGGGATCGGAATGGGTGATCGGCAGGCCGACGCGGCCCGCAGCCAGAGCGGCGTCGATATCGACGGCTTCGCCCTTGCCATTGCGCGCCACCTGCTCTGCGAGGCTGATGCCAGCGCCAATTGCCGCCCAGGCCAGTTCATAGGTCGTTGAAGCGCCCTTGACGATATGCGCCGCACCCTCATCATCGCATGCAGCCACACGCGTTTCACCGCCCGCATCGCGGAACTGTACCAGACGTAACATTGAACCTCCCTAACCGCGAAAGGATCGCGGGCACTCATATTGGCCGTTTAAACGCATACTCACGTTTTGCGGCGCCTTCTATTATTAATATGACTATTTTGCCAAGACCTGCTTTGTCAAGCAAGCTGAACCGCCCCATGCACAGTCCCATATGCGACAATGCGATCTTGGGGTATCAACCAACTGATTTCATTAATCTAATGTAGGAAATGTCTGTTTGTCGCAGCCAAAATTTTTTGTGATCGAGCGAAAGGCGCTTGCCATAAAGTAATATTATATGCTTCATAGCCACGAAGGCCGGGAGGGCCTTATTGGGAGGAAATGTTATGAAACGTAGTCTCGCGGCGCTGACAGCCGCACTTTCGCTCGCTCTGATTTCAAGCGCATCGGCCGCATCGCTGACGGTGGGCTTCTCGCAGATCGGCTCGGAATCGGGCTGGCGCGCCGCAGAAACGGCCCTGACCAAGCAGGAAGCTGAAAAGCGCGGCTATACGCTGAAATTCGCCGACGCCCAGCAGAAGCAAGAAAACCAGATCAAGGCCGTGCGCGGCTTCATCGCACAGGGTGTTGATGCGATCCTGATTGCACCGGTCGTCTCCACCGGTTGGGACGCGGTCCTCAAGGAAGCCAAGGAAGCTGAAATTCCGGTCGTTCTGCTCGACCGACAAATCGATTCCCCGGAAGATCTCTATCTCACCGCCGTGACATCCGATCAGGTCCATGAAGGCAAGGTCGCCGGCGAGTGGCTGGTGAAGGATATCGGCGACAAGTCGTGCAATGTGGTCGAACTTCAGGGCACGACCGGTTCGTCGCCCGCGATCAACCGCAAGAAGGGCTTTGAGGAAGCGATCAAGGGCCACGACAACATCAAGATTACCCGTTCGCAGACTGGCGACTTCACCCGCACCAAGGGCAAGGAAGTCATGGAAAGCTTCATCAAGGCTGAAGGCGGCGGCAAGAATATCTGCGCTGTCTATGCTCATAACGATGACATGGCCGTCGGCGCCATTCAGGCCATCAAGGAAGCTGGTCTGAAGCCGGGCTCCGACATCAAGATCGTGTCGATCGATTCCGTGCCGGATATCTTCCAGGCCATGGCCAATGGCGAAGCCAATGCTTCCGTGGAGCTGACGCCGAACATGGCCGGTCCGGCATTCGACGCCATCGAGGCCTTCAAGGCCAAGGGCACCGTTCCGCCGAAGTGGATCCAGACCGAATCGAAGCTTTACACGCAGGCTGACGATCCGAAAGCTGTGTACGAAGCCAAGAAGGGCCTCGGCTACTAATCTTCGTGTCATTCGGGCCGCCAGCTTTCGGCGGCCCGGTTTCCCTTCGGCCCGTTTTGGCGAAGGGTATCGTTGCAATTCGCAAACGGAAGACTGCCATGGCTCGCCCCGAAACAGGCGCTCAACCGGCGTCGGTTATACCGCTTCTCGAAGCTCGCTCCATCACCAAATCCTTTCTGGGCGTCACCGCACTTGACCATGTCGATTTCGCGCTCAAACGCGGCGAAATCCATGCCTTGCTGGGTGAAAACGGTGCGGGCAAATCCACGCTCATCAAGATATTGACCGGTGCCTATCACGGCTTTGATGGATCGATCCTCCTCGAGGGTCAGCCCATTGCGCCTGCTTCGGTGGCGGAAGCGCAGACGCTCGGCATCGGCACCGTCTATCAAGAGGTAAACCTGCTGGAAAACCTCACCGTCGCCGAAAACCTGTTTCTCGGTCGCCAGCCGCGCCGCTTCGGCTTCGTCGATCGTCGGCGCATGGAAAAGGACGCAACCGCGCTCCTCGCGCGTTACGGTCTCGACGTCGATGTCAGCGCGCCGCTGTCAGCCTATTCCGTCGCCATACGCCAGATCATCGCGATTGCGCGCGCCGTCGATCTGTCGGGCAAGGTGCTTGTCCTCGACGAACCGACCGCCAGCCTTGATGCGCGCGAAGTGGAGATGCTGTTCACGGTTCTGCGCCAGCTGAAGGCCGAAGGGCTCGGCATCATCGTCATCACGCATTTTCTGGATCAGGTCTATGCGATTGCAGATTGCGCCACCGTACTGCGCAATGGCCGTCTGGTCGGCAGCCGCAATCTGTCGGAACTGCCGCGCACCGATCTCATTTCCATGATGCTCGGCCACCAGTTGCAGGAAACCGTGCGCCGTCAGCTGACCGAAGAGGTCAACGACGACACGGTCGCGCCGATCCGCTTTGCAGGCTATGGCAAGAAGGGGAGCGTTGCGCCTTTCGATCTCACCATCAAGCCCGGCGAAGCTGTCGGCATTGCGGGCCTGCTCGGTTCGGGCCGCACCGAAACCGCGCTTTTGATGTTCGGCGTCGATGAAGCCGATAGCGGCCAGCTTACAGTCGACGGCAAGGAGATAAAACTCCCCTCGCCCGTTGCGGCCATATCGGAGCGCTTCGCCTTCTGCCCGGAAGAGCGCAAGACCGATGGCATCATCGGCGATTTTTCAGTGGCCGAAAATATCGCGCTGGCCGTGCAGGCGAAACGCGGCTGGTCAAAGCCGCTGTCTGCCCGCGAAAAGGCGGCGCTGGCCGACCGCTATATCAAGGCGCTCGATATCCGCCCGCCCGATCCGCACAAGCCGATCAAGTTTTTGTCCGGCGGCAACCAGCAAAAGGCCATTCTGGCGCGCTGGCTCGCCACCGATCCCCGTCTTCTGATTCTCGATGAACCGACGCGCGGCATCGACATCGGGGCGCATGCCGAAATCCTGAAACTCATCGGCGAACTCTGCGGACAAGGCATGGCGCTCGTCATCATCTCTTCCGAATTCGAAGAACTGGCCGCCGTCGCCAATCGCGTGGTGGTTCTGTCGGACCGTCGCCATGTCGCGGAATTGCGGGGTGAAGAAATCACCGCCGACAATATTGTGCGCGCCATCGCGGAGACCGGCCCTAAAACTGCTTCTGCGAGCCAAAAGGAAGCCGCAGCATGATTGCCCGCATATCCAGAAAATTCAAAAGACTGGCGCCGCAGCTTGCAGCCCTCATTCTGATTCTTGCCGCCAACACCATCATCGCGCCCGGCTTTCTCGATGTTTCGTTCCAGAACGGCCGCCTTTATGGCAGCCTGATCGACATTCTGGTGCGCGCCGCACCCGTCGCCATTCTGGCCGTCGGCATGACACTGGTGATCGCCACTCGCGGCATCGACCTTTCGGTCGGCGCGGTCATGGCGATCAGCGGCGCTTTCGCCGCATCGCTCATCGTCGCGGGCTATCCGCTGGCGGTCGTCATTCCGGCAGCGCTCGGCGTCGGCCTGCTTTGTGGGTTGTGGAACGGCTTTCTGGTGGCCGTTTTCGATATCCAGCCGATCATCGCCACCCTGATCCTGATGGTGGCGGGGCGCGGTATCGCCCAGCTCATCACCGAAGGCGCAATCCTCACCTTCAACAATGATGCTTTCGCCGCGCTTGGTTCCGGCTCGTTTCTCGGCCTGCCCATCCCGGTGCTGATCTGGCTTCTGGCCGGTCTGGTTGTCGGCATCGCGGTGCGCTCCAGCGCGCTCGGCTTTCTGATCGAGGCCACCGGCATCAACCGGCGCGCCGCCATGCTGGCGGGCGTCAAGGCACGCTTCCTGCTGTTCAGCGTCTATGCCGTTTCGGGCGTCGGCGCAGCCCTTGCAGGCCTGATCGCAACCGCCGATATTCGCGGCGCGGACGCCAATAATGCCGGTCTGTGGCTTGAACTCGATGCCATTCTGGCGGTCGTGATCGGCGGCACGTCGCTCAATGGCGGACGCTTCTCGATCACCGCCTCGCTGCTCGGCGCGCTCATCATCCAGTCGATCAATACCGGCATTCTGATGGCGGGCTTCCCGCCGGAATTCAACCTCATCATCAAGGCTGGCATCATCATCGTGGTGCTCACCTTCCAGTCGGCGGCCATCGTCAACCTGATCGGCTTCCTGCGCTCGCAACGCAAGGGCGACGCCGTCAATGGCACCCGACACACCCATCAAGGAGCAGGACAATGAGAATTCTTCGCAACCTGCCCTTTCTGACAACCGTGGCGATTTTCCTGATCGCCTATGCGATCTGCGCCGTGCAGTTCCCGAACATGCTGTCAACGCGGGTGATCGGCAATCTGCTGACCGACAATGCCTTTCTCGGCATTGCCGCCGTCGGCATGACCTTCGTGATTATTTCCGGCGGCATCGATCTTTCGGTCGGCTCGGTGATTGCCTTCACCAGCGTTTTCGTCGCGGTTCTCGTCGGAAAGCTTGGCGTGCATCCGCTGGTGGCGTTCGCGCTCGTTCTCATCATCGCGGCAGCTTTTGGCGCGTGGATGGGCATGATGATCCATTATCTCGGCATCCCGCCTTTCGTCGCGACGCTGGCTGGCATGTTCCTCGCGCGCGGCGCGGCTTTCCTGATCTCGACTGAATCGGTGCCGATTTCGCATCCCTTCATCGACACGTTGCAGGGGCTTTATTTCCGCCTGCCGGGCGGCGGCAGGCTGACATTCATTGCCATGCTGATGCTGGCCGTGTTCATCGTCGGCGGCATTCTCGCCCACCGCACGCGCTTTGGCGCAAATATCTATGCGCTTGGCGGCAACCAGCAATCGGCGGAACTGATGGGCGTTCCCATCGGTCGCACCACCATCGGCATCTATACGATGTCAGGTGTGCTTTCCGGCCTCGCCGGTATCGTCTATACGCTCTATACCTCGTCCGGCTATTCGCTGGCGACGGTGGGCGTAGAACTGGATGCCATCGCATCCGTGGTCATCGGCGGAACGCTTCTGACCGGCGGCGCGGGACTGGTTGCGGGAACATTTGTCGGCATTCTGATACAGGGGCTGATACAGACCTATATTGTTTTCGATGGCACGCTGTCTTCCTGGTGGACGAAAATCGCAATCGGTATATTGCTGTTCCTGTTCATCGCCCTGCAAAGAGGACTTCTGTGGTTCTCCGATTTAAGACTGGCGCGGCAACGCATGAAGGAGGCCTGAATTGGGATTGCTGGAAACGGCCATAACCGGACGCAAGCGGCATAACAGCCACGCTGTCGTCGTGGGGGAACTGGGGCGCGGCATCGTCGCGGGCACCATTCCCGAAGGTTCGATCCTGCCCGGCGACAACGAATTGTCGCTGCGCTTCGGCGTTTCTCGCACGGTTTTGCGCGAGGCGATGAAAACGCTTGCCGCCAAGCGTCTGATTGAACCGAAGGCCAAGGTCGGCACCCGTGTTCTGGGCCATGCCAGCTGGAATTTCTTCGACCCCGATGTTCTGACATGGCGCTTCGAGGCCGGTTTCGATGAAGTCTTTGTCGACCATCTGGCCGAAATGCGCATGGCGCTTGAGCCGGCAGCAGCCGCTGCCGCTGCCGAGCGCGCCACCAGCGACGAAATCGTCGAACTCTATGCGCTCGCCGCCAAGTTCGACAATCCGCAGCACACGCCCGAAACCATCGCCAAGGTCGATCTGGAGTTTCATCTCGCCGTCGCCCGCATGTCCGGCAATCCGTTCATGCGCTCGGTCAGCGGGCTGATCGAAGCCGCGCTCGCCGTGTCGTTCCAGCTTTCCTCTCCGGCAGCATCCCATGAAGGCATTGCCGAATGCGCAGCCAATCACCTGCGCATCGCCCACGCCATCGCCTCCCGCGATCCGCAAAAGGCCCGCGCCGCAATGGAAAGCGTCATCAAGCTTGGGGTGGAACGCATCCGCAACGTCATCTGAAGAAGACAAAGAACCGTGCGGATTTTGAAAGAAATCCGCCACGGCCTCGACCTATAATTCGTTTGAGCTTAATTTAGTCCCCGGAAAGAAACAGATTCCTTCCGACAATTCCGACGAGGTGGAATACACCTCATGCACGACAGGGTTTTTCATGTCTTATCTCGCCGCTTCCGACCGCTACGACACGGCCAACTTCCGCCGTGTCGGGTGCAGTGGTCTCGTCCTGCCCGCCATTTCGCTTGGCCTTTGGCACAATTTCGGCGACGGAATTCCGCTCGACCGTCAAAAGGCGATGCTGTTCAAGGCCTTCGACCTCGGCATCACCCATTTCGATCTTGCCAATAATTACGGCCCGCCTCCCGGTTCGGCAGAACGCAATTTCGGCCAAATCCTGAAAAGCGATCTTGGCCGTTATCGCGACGAACTGATCATTTCCAGCAAGGCCGGCTGGGACATGTGGGCCGGCCCCTATGGGCGTGGCGGCGGCTCGCGCAAGGCGATCCTTGCAAGCCTCGACCAGAGCCTGTCGCGCCTCGGCCTCGATTATGTGGATATTTTCTATTCGCACCGTTTCGATGCCAATACGCCATTGGAAGAAACGGCAGGCGCGCTGGTCAGCGCCGTCGAACAGGGCAAGGCGCTTTATGTCGGCATTTCATCCTATTCGGCAGGCAAGACGCGTGAAATCGCCAAAATCCTCGCTGCGCGCAACGTGCCGCTCTTGATCCACCAGCCGTCCTACAACCTGTTCAACCGCTGGATCGAAAAGGATCTTCTGTCGGCCACCGACGATGTCGGTGCAGGGGTCATCGCCTTCACGCCGCTGGCGCAGGGCTTGCTGACCAATCGTTACCTCAACGGTATTCCGGCGGATGCGCGCATCAACCAGCCGGGCAACAAATCGCTGCGCCCGGCGCATTTGAGCGACGAGAATATCGAGCGCGCCCGCAGCCTCAATGAAATCGCCAAGAAGCGCGGACAGAGCCTCGCGCAGATGGCGCTGGCCTGGGTGCTGCGCGATCCGCGCGTGACCTCGGCGCTGATCGGCGCAAGCTCGCCGGAGCAGATCGTCGAAAACGTCAAGGCGCTGGACAATCTTTCCTTCTCGGCAGACGAGCTGAAAGAGATCGATAAATATGCGGTCGAAGGCGGCGTGAACCTTTGGGAAAAGCCCGCCAACGACGAAGCGGTGTGATCTTCAGCCACCTCAAGGAAAAGCCCGGTTTCGACCGGGCTTTTTGCTACTCGACCTTCAGGTCAAAGGCGGGATTGCTGCGCAGCGTATTGCTGACGGTGCAGATTTCTTCGGCCAGTTCGGCGATGTGTTGCTTCTCTTCGGCTGCAAGATCGCCGTCGAAATGAAACGCGATATGGAACCGCTCGATGCGTGACGGGCTTTCATGCGTCTTGTCGCCTGTGACCTCGACACGGACATCGGCCAGCTTTTCGCGCAGGCCAAGCTTGCCCGCAGCAATCCGCGCGCTCAGCGCCATACAGGCGGCGAGCGATGCGTAGATCAGATCAAGCGGATTGAAGCCCGGCTGGCTCACGCTCGTCACAAGCTCGACCTTGCCGCCCGTCGGCGTGGTGATCACTGGCAGCTTGCCTTCCGGCATGTCGGCAACCGCACCCGTCTCGCGGGTTCTGACCTTGAGCTCGCTCATGAATTTCCTCGTTCAGTCGGAAACCTTCAGATAATCGACAGCCCGCGCCAGCCAGCAGCTGACACGGACACCCACAATATCGCCCTTGTCGTCGCGCCGGAAGACCAGTTTCCATTCGCCGGGTGACGGCGCGTCCATCGAACGCTGCACCGGCAGAAGCCAGACATCGGCCCCCACAGCATAAAGTGGGTACATGTCGCTTTTGCCGAGAAAGCCTTCGAACGCGCCATAGATCGCGCCGCCTTCGGCCACGAGGAGCAGATCTGCGCCAATCTCTTCGTTGCGGAAACGCCCCAGAATGTCGCGCCTGGCCTCGCCAGTCACACGGTGCATCGCGAGGGAGAGATTTTCGTCCGCACGGTCGAGATGGATTACATCGCCCTCGCGGCGGATTGTGGTCACGGAAGAACGCGCTTCGTCCTTGCTCACCACGTCCATCACTTCAGGGCTCGTTCCAAAACGGACCTTCATGCGTCCGCGCCCGGCATCGTCGAGGCTGAGCACAAGACCGGTTTCTGCATCGAGCCACGACCCGAACCAGCCCGCATCGGCTTCGACCCGTTCCGGCTCCGATGTTGGCACACCGAGCGCCAGCTTCATCAGCCTGGTTGCAAGATCAGAAGCACCGCCTTCAAAATTGAACATGGCGATGGTGGAAATCCGCTCATCAGCGCAATGCAAACGTTGGCAGCGCCAGCCGCGCAAAGCGCCGCCATGACCGGTCAGCCGCTTGCCGCCGACTTCCTCAAACTTGAGGCCGAAGCCGTAAGGTGCTGCTGCGCCATCGTTGAAAACCTGCGGCCTACTCAGACGGCGATAAAGGCCGTTCTCGTCATCGCGCGTTGCATCGATGAACTGTTCCCAGGCGATCATGTCGTCCAGCGAGGCGCAAATACCCGCATCGCCCATCCAGTGAATGCGGTTGGTGGCGGGCAAAAAGCCACGCACCGTATCGCCCTCATAGCCGGTGCATTCGGTGAAAAGCGCCGTATCGGGGATGAGTTCCGCCGTCTTCATGCCAGCCGGTTGGAAAATCCGCTCTCCCAGAAGATCGACCAGTGAACGCCCCGTATGGCCTTCAATCAGATCGGCCAGAATGCGGAAATTGCCGTTGCAGTAGGAATAATGGCTGCCCGGCGCAAAATGCGTGGTTTTCAGGCCGCGCAGCAGTTTCTGCGCATCTTTTGGCAGAAACACGCCTTCCGGATCGCCGCCACACAGCACCGTCAGCGCCCAGTAATCGCGCAGGCCCGACTGGTTGTTGCACAGATCGCGCACGCGCGGACGTTCACCCACGAAATCGGCAAGGTAAGCGCCCAGCGCATCGTCGAGCACTTCCGGCTCGCCCACGCTGTCGAGCAGCACACCGCAGGTGAATTGCTTGCTGATCGAACAGATAGGCATCCGCGTTTGCGCCGTCATCTGCTGACGCCTGCGCAAATCGGCAAAACCCCACGCATGGCTGAGGACAACCTCGCCGTCCTTGACGACGGCGACGACACCGCCCGGCCCCTTGTAATTCTGCGGAATAGTATCGACGAAAGCGCGAAGGGCGGGGAGATCGAGATGCGGCATGATGAAACTCGGACGACTCAGATGAAAATCAACAGCCGTCACGAGGCATCATTTCAGCCGATCAATCAAGGCCATGGCCGCGTGCGGATTATGCGCCTTATAGCCGCTGATGACATAGAGATAGACATCGCGCGCTATATTATCGGCCACCGGCGGCGTAATCGTTTTCAGCCCGTCCGGCTTCTGGCCCTCGGCAATCGCCTTTGCCCGCGTCGCCCACTGGTCGAGTTCGGCTTCGCTATAGCCAAGCGGCTCGCTTTCCTTGGTGCCCATGATGCGCAGATAGGCGAAGGGTGCGGTCATATCGGCAAATTGCGGAAATTCACTGTCGCCTGCAATAACCACCGCAACGCCATATTCGCGCAGAAGCGCTGTAAATTCCGGCACATTGAAGCTGTCGTGGCGCACTTCCACCGCATGGCGCAGATCGCGCCCCTCAAGCCGCTTCGGCAGAAGCTTCAGGAAGGCTTCGAAATCCTTTGGGTCGAATTTCTTCGTGCCCATGAACTGCCAGTTGACGACGCCGAGCTTCTCCTTCAGCTCCATCACGCCACCGGTGAGAAAGCGCTCGATGCTTTCGCCCGCTTCCGCCAGCACGCGGCGATTGGTCGAAAAGCGCGGCGCCTTCAGCGAAAAGACAAAGCCTTCCGGCGTTTCGTCGTGCCATTTGGCGAAAGTCGTCGGCTTTTGCGGGCCGTAATAGGTGGAGTTGATCTCGATCGAGGTCAGCTTGCTGGATGCATATTCCAGCTGGCGCTTCTTCGCCAGTTTTTGCGGATAAAAGCTTTCATCCCACGGCTCGAAGGCCCAGCCGCCAATGCCGACCCGAATCTTGCCAGAGTTTGCTTGCGCCATCTTGTCCTCCCGACATGAGATCATCCGTTTTGGTCATCATGTTTAGTCTGTATTCGCGCCGGGGGCTATGCTGTTATGTCAGTAAACTATGGATCGCATGCCATCCAAACAAGAGACGAACAATCGTCCGCATTTTGAGAGTGAGGAAATGCATCAGATGACCAGCAAACCCAATACGCGCAGCGGGGGCCAGATATTGGTGGACGCGTTGCGCATTCACGGCGTGGACCGTGTTTTCTGCGTTCCGGGAGAAAGCTATCTCGCCGCGCTCGACGCTTTTCACGATGTGCAGGATGAAATCGACTTGATTGTCTGCCGTCAGGAAGGCGGCGCTGCCTATATGGCCGACGCCCACGGCAAACTGACGGGCAAACCCGGCATCTGTTTTGTCACGCGCGGCCCGGGCGCGACCAACGCCTCCGTCGGCGTGCACACTGCCTTTCAGGATTCGACGCCGATGCTGCTGTTCATCGGTCAGGTGGCCAGCGATCAGGTGGAACGCGAGGCCTTTCAGGAAGTGGATTATCGCCGCATGTTCGGCCAGATGGCCAAATGGGTGGTGCAGATCGACGATGCCGCCCGCATTCCGGAACTGGTCAGTCAGGCCTTTCATCGAGCCGTCAACGGACGCCCCGGCCCGGTGGTGATCGCCCTGCCGGAAGATATGCTGACATCCTATGCTGCCGTCAGCGATGCCCCGGCCTATAAGAAGGTCGAGATGCATCCGGGTCAGGATCAGTTGCAGGACATGGTCGCGCTCATCGAAAAGGCCGAGCGCCCGCTGATGATCGTCGGCGGCGGGGGCTGGGATCAGGACGCGGTGCGCGACCTGCAAAAATTTGCCGAAAACATGCATCTGCCGGTGGCGGCTTCCTTCCGCTGTCAGGACATGTTCGACAATACCCATCCGCTTTATGCGGGCGAAATGGGCACATCGATCAGCCCGAAGCTGGCTGAGCGTGTGCGCGACAGCGACCTTCTCGTGGTGGTCGGGGCGCGGCTTGGCGAGATGACCACGCAGGGCTATGAGCTTGTCAGCATTCCGGTGCCGCAGCAAAAGCTCATCCACATCCATCCGGGTGCCGAAGAACTGGGCCGTGTCTACCACGCCGATCTGCCGATCAATGCCAGCATGCCGGCCTTTGCCCGCGCGGCATCGAAGCTTGCCCCCATCGCCGCGCCGCGCAGCAGGGCGTGGGCACAAACGGCCAATGCCGATTATCGCGACAATATGAAAACGCCGGTCATACCGGGCGCGGTGCAGATGGGCGAGATCATGGAATGGCTGCGCGCGCATCTGCCTGCCGACGCCATCATCACCAATGGCGCTGGCAACTATTCCGCCTGGCCGCATCGCTTTTATCAGTACCGCACCTATCGCAGCCAGTTGGCACCCACCAACGGCTCCATGGGCTATGGCGTCCCGGCGGCGGTAGCGGCCAAGCTGGCGGCACCGGAGCGGACCGTCGTTGCCTTTGCCGGTGACGGCTGTTTCCTGATGAACGGTCAGGAACTGGCAACCGCCGCGCAATATAATGCCAAGGCGATTTTCGTGGTGGTCAATAACGGCATGTACGGCACGATCCGCATGCATCAGGAGCGCACCTATCCGGGCCGCGTTTCCGGCACTGGCCTCGCCAATCCCGATTTCGCAGCCCTTGCCCGCGCATACGGCCTGCACGGCGAAACGGTCGAAGCGACAGCTGATTTTGCAGCCGCTTTCGAGCGTTGCGAACAATCCGGCAAGCCCGCCTTGATCGAAATCCGCATCGATCCCGAAGCGCTTTCACCAAAAATGTCACTGAGCCAGATGCGGGAACAAGGCCTCGCTAAACAGAAGTAATCCAAAGCCCCGGTTCGTCCGGGCTTTTCATGACGCGAGCCGTCCAAGAGCCTGAATCAAAAAGCGGCCTGTGTGTGCGAAAATGGTGATTTTCGAGTACCGGAGCGCAGCGTACTTAAAGGTACGTGAGCACCGGAACGCAGACAAATTGCCATTTGCAGCCGCACAGGGCGACTTTTGGAACAGGCTCTACGACTTTCGTCTGACTGGCAGGTATTCCAGCTGGACTCGAACGCCGAAGCCCCTCATACCAACTTACGTTGCGTAAAATGGAGGGGGACCATGAAAGCGCTCAGTCTGTCCATTATTCTGTTTGGTTGCATCGCGCTCGCCGTGGCGTGTTTTATCGCCTTTACCGGCGTCAATCTCTGACCGCAGGCAAAAGGCTTTCGCCCAGAAAATCGCTTGAGAATTCCCGCACGGCGCGAACCATGAAATCGCTGATGACGCGGATACGCGGCGCTGCCATGACATCGACATGGCAGCTCATCCAGTATTCGCGCTCCAGATGCATGTCGTGCGGCAGAACCGGCACCAGTTCGGGATGCTTGCTGGCGATAAAAAACGGCAAAACGCACAGACCATAGCCGGTCTGCGTGGCGACGAGCTGCGCGTGAATGCTGGAGCTTTGATAGGTGCAGCGCTGGCCCGGCAGAATCTCGCGCATGTAATCGAGCCCCGGAGTGAACACCATGTCCTCGATATAGCCGATGAAGGGATGGCGCGCCAAATCTTCCCGGCTGCGGATCGGCGGATGCCGGGCCAGATAGTCGCGATGGCCATAGATGAACAGCCGGTAGGATGTGAGCTTCTCGCTGTGATAAGGCCCGTTGCGCGGCATGTGCAGCGTGATCGACAGTTCGGCCTCGCGGCGCGACAGCGACATGATCTGCTGGATCGTTACGACTTCCACGAACAGGCTCGGATAAGATTGCGCCAGCACCGGCAGGCGATCGGCCAGAAAGAAATTGCCGAAGCCTTCAAGCGTCGAAAGACGCACGACACCCGACAGCGCCGCAAGATTGCCGGTGGCTTCGGTCTGGAATTTCATGGCCTCGCGTTCCATGACTTCGGCAGGCTCGACCAGACGTTCACCCATTGGCGTCAGCAGATAGCCGCGCGGATTGCGCTCGAATAATTTGGTCGCCAGCGCCTGTTCCAGCCGGTCGATACGGCGTAGCACCGTCACATGGCTGGTACGCAATTGCCGCGCCGCGGTGGAGAGCTGTCCCGTGCGCGCGACGGCGAGAAAATATTGCAGATCGTCCCATGTAAACTGCCGCACATACTGCTCCCTATTGTCTGCCCGCATTTCTTCAAAAGCATCTGTACATTTCTGAACAGACGCTGTTCAAAAATTGTTGTTCTTGTACGCATTTGTCAATGCTACCGTTCTAAAGGAAAGCCCGAAGAGTGAAACAAATCGGGCGGAAGCATAAAGACGACTGGTCTGAGGAGGCCAATTGTCCTGTCTGTAACAAGGCTGCTTCACTGGAGATGACCGCGCAGTTTTATCGCGGCGGTTGAGGGACTTATTGGGAGGAGTATTTTATGAAGTGTCTTGCACTCGCAACGGCAGCGCTGCTGGCTGCAACCGCCATCGCGTCGGCTGCGGAAGTTTCCGATGGTAAAGTCAAGATCGGCATCTTGAACGACCAGTCGGGTGTCTATGCCGATTTTGGCGGCAAATGGTCTTATGAGGCCGCCAAGATGGCTGCCGAGGATTTCGGCGGCAAGGTGCTGGATGCGCCGATTGAAATCATTACCGCAGACCATCAGAACAAGCCGGACGTGGCCTCGAACATCGCGCGCCAGTGGTACGACACCGAACAGGTCGATTCCATCATGGAACTGACCACCTCGTCCGTCGGTCTTGCCGTGCAGGCGCTGTCCAAGGACAAGAAGAAGATCACCATCAATACGGGCGCCGCCACTTCGGAACTGACCGGCAAGCAGTGCACGCCTTATGGCTTCCATTGGGCCTATGATACCCACGCGCTTGCAGTCGGCACCGGCGGCTCGCTCGTGCAGCAAGGCGGCGATAGCTGGTTCTTCCTGACCGCCGATTACGCTTTCGGCTATTCGCTGGAAGAACAGACCACGAAATTCGTGGAATCGAAGGGTGGCAAGGTGCTGGGTTCCGTCCGCCATCCGCTGTCCACCACTGACTATTCCTCGTTCCTGCTGCAGGCGCAGTCGTCCGGCGCGAAGGTTGTCGGTCTCGCCAATGCGGGTCTCGATACCTCCAATGCGATCAAGCAAGCTGCGGAATTCGGCATTGTCGCTGGCGGACAGCGCCTCGCCGCCCTGCTCTTCACCCTGTCGGAAGTACACGGCCTCGGCCTTGAAGCCGCACAGGGCCTGACGCTCACCGAAGGCTTCTACTGGGATCGCGACGATGAATCGCGCGCCTTCGGCAAGCGCTTCTTCGAGCGTACCGGCCGTATGCCGAACATGATCCAGGCAGGCACCTATTCCGCCGTCACGCAATATCTCAAGGCGATCAAGGAAGCAGGCACGGACGAAACCGAAGCCGTTGCCAAGAAGCTGCATGAAATGCCTGTTGAAGACGTCTTTGCCCGTCACGGCAAGGTCGGTGCCAATGGACGCATGATCTATGACATGTATCTGATGGAAGTGAAGAAGCCGGATGAAAGCAAGGCCCCTTGGGATTACTATAAGGTGCTGGCCACGATCCCCGGCGATCAGGCTTACATGAAGCCTTCAGAAAGCGGCTGCCCGCTTGTGACGCAGTAAGAGGCTTTTTGGATGACAGCTTCTGGCAATGTGACGGCTCTGCGTGAAGCAGGGCCGTCGAGCTCGAATTCTCCATCGCAAGCCGCTGCGCGTCCTGTTTTGTCGGCGCGCGGCTTGGGCAAGTCGTTTGGCGGCTTTTATGCGGTGAGGAATGTCGATCTTGATGTGGACCATGCCCGCGTTCATGCGCTGATCGGCCCGAACGGGGCGGGCAAGACGACGGTGTTCAATCTCCTGACCAAGTTTCTCCAGCCGACAAGCGGCGAGATCACGCTTCTGGGCGAAACGATTACCAAGACCGATCCGGCCAAAGTGGCGCGGATGGGACTGGTGCGCTCGTTCCAGATTTCGGCAACATTCCCGCATCTCACCGTCCTGGAAAACGTCAAGGTGGCGCTGCAGCGCCCGAACGGCCTTGCCACGCAGTTCTGGCGTTCGCTTGCAGCACTCGACCGGCTGGATGCGAGAGCTGTCGAGCTTCTGGAACGCGTCGGCCTTGCCGATGCCCGTCATGCACTGGCTGCGGATTTGTCCTATGGCCGCAAGCGCGCGCTGGAAATCGCCACCACGCTTGCGCTCGATCCCAAAGTCCTGCTGCTCGACGAGCCGATGGCCGGCATGGGCCATGAAGACGTTCACACCATCGCCGCCCTCATTGCCGATGTCGCGAAGGATCGCGCCGTTTTGATGGTGGAACACAATCTCAAGGTGGTGGCCGATATCGCCCACC
>NZ_JAELXQ010000009.1 GCF_016427605.1 Ochrobactrum sp. Q0168
TGGCTGTCGTTAAAACGCCGGGGCCGGTCGTATTCTTGACGATCAGGGTAGAATTTCCGGTGACGGTTCCACCGTCAACGATCAACCGGTCGGAGGGAGAACCGTCCCCGCCAAGATAGGTATTGAGGCCAATCGCACCACCCTGCCCGACATAATTCGTGACAGTCAGCGTCTTATAGCTCGAAAGTAACGTAAGATCGCCTGTCGGGGCTGTAAACTGTATCAGACTTGGGTCGTTAACCAATGTACTGAGATTTGAGTTGCCGGTCATCGTCCAAAGACTGTCCTGCAACGTCAGATCGAATGTAGAGGCACCCGTACGAGAGGTCGTTCCCACAAAAGTAGAACCCGGCGAAAAGCTCAAGGAAACGTGAGAACTATCGTCGGATTGCATGACGCCCTCGACATCAAACAGTCCGCTTCCGGTTATCGTGGAGGAATCCCGACCCAGTATTGTCTTCGCATCGGGGTCGGATACGCGCAGTTTCGCACCTCCCGTCAATGTAATAGAGGCGCTTTTGTCGGATAGGACTGCGTGAGATCCGGAACCGGTCGTAGCGATATCGACGGGACCTTCTGCTGTAATTGTACCGTTGAAGACCGGAGATGTCGTACCGGATCCATATAGACCGTAGGCGTTCCCACCTGACGTACGGATGGTGGCTCCTTTCTGCAAGTCGACCAGGCCGCCTATGCTGCGAACACCGCCTGAAGTATCACCCGTCGTCGTAATGGATAGGGCACCGCCAAACGTAGTCGTTCCTGATATTGCACTATTGACGCCCCATGCACCAACCGTTTCATTGATCGGTACGAGCAGTCCTGCCACGGACGACCGATACCAGGTCACTTGCCCTGCCCCGCCCGATGTTGCAATGGTCACTGGACCATTGAACCGCGTGGTACCACTAATCGTGTCGTTATAGACACCATGCGCTGCCTCGCCCGCCGTGTTGATGGTCACTGAACCGCCAAACGTCAGGTCAGCGCCCGTTCCGACGATACGGCTATAACTTGTATTCCAAATGCCATAGGCCCCCTCTCGGGTCTGCAATGAACTGCCGACCTGATCTATCCCGCCAACCGTTGTGATGTTCGTAGAGCCGCTAACGTTCAGTGTTCCAAGAATCGCGCGTATACCCGCCGATCCTGCGCCGTTGCGTGCATCCGCGTTTGAGGGGTCAACGCCAGTTACAATGTTCAGATTTCCATTCAGGCCCATCAGACCGTTGTCGACCCGCAGACCAAATGCTTGCGCGCCGTGCGTGGCAATTTGGGTATTCCCTTCCACATTGATTGTCGCAGCTGCGTTCGCGCCTGTCCACAGGCCATATCCACGCCCTTGCTTGGCATCAAGAGAGAGATTGCCATGGACGTCAATAGTGCCGCTGGCAGCGTAGAGCCCCGCGGCTTCATTAACGTTGTTGATTCCCGTATTCGTGGCATTAACGAGCTTGATGCTTATTGGCGCCGTGGCGGAGTTAATGATCACCTTCGCGGCGTTATCGGTTCTTATCCCGCTGCCAGCAACGCTATCGACGGTGAAATCGATGCCAGAATTGATGTTCAGGGTCGCACTGCTACCCACCTGAATACCATATGCATAAGTGCTTGCGGTACCACCCGGTCCTGACTTTATAACCAGTGGTCCGTTTACTGTCGCCGAACTATTGGCGTTCAGGACGATACCAGTGGTGCCACTCACAATGTTCGTGGTTCCATTAAAGGTCGCTGTCCCTGAGATATTCGCGCCCTGAGCTGGGGACGCTATAGCGTAGACGTCGAGAAGAGCGGAGTCGAGACTGTAGTCTCGCTCAAGCGGATCTCCCGATCCAAGGACAGGGTATTCTGGAAGTGACGTCAACAACGGCACAAGATTTTGCTGCGAAGCATTCGTGGTAATGGAAAGATTTGTCGAATTCCATACTGATCCGGCGCCTACTGTGAGCCCTCTGCCGGTTTCAGTGGAAATGGTGACATTACTCTCATTAAGTATACTTCCAGAACCGCTGACCTCGCTACCTGCGGCGTTGTTCCCTGTCGTTGTAATCGTCGAACCGGAAAGAGTTAGAGTTCCACCGCCCGAAAGTGAAACACCGGATTGGTTCGCACCAGTTGTTGAAATTGTACAGCCTGTTTCAGTACGCGTTCCCGCGCCCGCGGTTAATGGCGTTCCTGCAGCGGGGCATGCGGCCCGCGCACCCTCTCCAAAAGCCAATATGGAACAAAATACAACAGGCAATCCGTAGATAGTTCCACGGTGAATAACTTTGTTATGATTATGCCACGGAAAGAACATGCGACCCCCGTTTCTCAATCAACAAGTTGTAGCCGGTTCGCGGAAAGAGTACCGACGATATAAACCTAGGCATAGATGAGTGATCTACGATAGAGGGGAGCAGCGGCATACATTAGAATTTTAGAATACTGTTGTATTTCAACAACAGGCATCATATCCACAGTTAACTTTGCGCAATTGCAGCCGGGACGCCGATAAATGTAGCCGCGCTACTTCAAACTTGGGTGCCGTGTCCGTCTAAGAACACGGCTTTCCAGGTCTTCCGGGAAGTCACAAGTCAATAAAACCAACGGGTTCCGCTAACCCCGACCGCGCCAATGGCGACGATGCCGAGCTAGCATTATTTGGCTATGCCGCCCGGGATCAGATCGTGTAGATTGTTTTTGAGGACCGGCAGCCTCGATCTTTGCGCTCGCAATCTCTTCTCGGATTACTCCAGATTATAGCGTTTTACTTTCGGACTGCCGGAGTACTGATTGACGTAGTATGAAACGACTATATCAAAATTTGGGCGAAATCCGCGTCACTTGATCAGTTTGTACCAACCATAGTTGTACTGTTCCCTTCATCGCATCACGAAGGGATTTGGTACATCCTTGCCAAAAGAAAGCCAGACGCTCTTCGTCTCCATGAAATCGTAAATGGCGTCCTGTCCGCTTTCACGACCCATACCTGAATTCTTGATACCTCCAAAAGGCATCATGTAGGAGACGGCGCGATAGGTATTCGTCCAAACCGTTCCTGCCCGCAGCCGCTTAGCCGCCGTGAAAGCTCGCCCGATATCGGAAGTCCATACACCGGCAGCCAGACCATAGGATGTATCATTGGCGATGTGATGAGCCTCCTCATCATCATTGAATTTGATAACGGAAAGAACCGGGCCGAACACTTCGTCCTGCGCGATGCGCATGTCATTGCGAACGCCTGAGAAAACAGTCGGTTCGATGAACCAGCCATCGCCGCATTCGGGACGATCAGCCGGCATGCCGCCCATGGCCACCTCCGCGCCTTCCGTCTTCGCCATGTCGATCATCGAAAGAATGCGCTGAAATTGCGGCCGCGTCGTCACTGGACCAACCTGTGTTGCGGCATCCATCGGATCACCCATGCGCGCAGTCTTCGCCAGTTGAATAAACTTTTCCAGAAACTGGTCGTGGATCGATTGGTGCACCAGCAATCGCGAGCCGGCGATACAGGTCTGACCCGTGGCAGCAAAAATGCCTGACCCCACCCCTTTCCCCGCATTGTCGATACCCGCATCTGGAACCCCCAGCTGCGCCGTCTTCCCGCCGAGTTCAAGCGTCAGCCGTTTAAAATTGCCCGTTGCCTGCGGGGCGATGCGCCGCCCCGAATTTTCACCGCCGGTAAAAGCGATCTTGTCAATGTGAGGATGGGTTGAAACGGCCTCGCCCACATCCTGTCCGAAGCCGGTGATGACATTGACAACCCCCTTCGGGAAGCCTGCCTCTTCCACCAGTCGCATCAGTTCAAGCGTCGAGGCGGATGTAAATTCCGACGGCTTGATGACCATTACGCAGCCCGCAGCCAATGCCGGGGCCATTTTCCAAGTCAGGAGAAGAAGCGGAGAGTTCCATGGTGTGATCGCCGCGACGACGCCAACTGGCTCGTGGCGCGTATAGGTGAACATTTCCGGCTTATCGATGGGTGGAACCGTGCCTTCCACCTTGTCGGCCATACCTGCAAAATAATAGAACCACTGCGGAATATAGCCAACCTGCCCGCGCATTTCGGCATAGAGCTTGCCATTGTCCTGCACTTCGGTCGCGGCCAGATGATCCGCGTCGCGTGCAATAAGATCGCCCAAACGACGCAGAAGGTGGCCGCGCTGGGTTGCCGTCAGCTTTGACCATTCACCACCATCGAAGGCACGGCGGGCTGCCGTCACAGCGAGGTCGACATCCCGTGCGTCGCATTTGGGAATCCGTGCCCAGACTTTGGATGTAAAGGGATCATGGGATTCGAAAGTCTCTCCCGATTGCGCCTTGACCCATTCGCCATCGATAAAGCAACGGAATTCCTTGACGCCTTCTGTTCTGGGCATGTCTTCATCTCCACAAATATAGAGTTTTTGCTCGCAGGACGGTAACCCGATAGGTTCCGCGATATCAGTTGAACTCGACAATCTGCCGTACTGCCGAACCATCCGCGAGACGGTCGAAACCTTCATTGATGTCATTCAGCTTCAGACGATGGGTGAGCAGCCGATCTACCGGCAGTTTGCCGCGTTTATACAGCGCCAGAAAACGCGGTATATCGCGCGACGGCACACCGGAGCCGATATAGCTGCCTTTCAGCGTCCGCTCTTCGGCCACAAGCGTGACGGCTGGGAGGGCCAGCATCGCCTTGGGATTGGGCAAACCAGCCGTGATCGTCGTTCCGCCGCGACGCGTTATGGCATAGCCGAATTCCAGCGCCTTTACTGAACCGGCAAATTCAAGTGCTGCTTGCACGCCGCCCTTGGTAGCGTCTTTGACCTTGCCGACAACGTCGGGATCATCCGCATTAAACGTATGCGTTGCACCAAGCTGCCTTGCGAATTCGAGTTTCGAATCAAGCCGGTCGACGGCGACGATTGTTTCAGCGCCCGCAGCTGCCGCACCTATGACCGCTGCAAGGCCGACGCCGCCAAGACCAATAACTGCGGCGGAGCCCCCTGGTTTGACGTCGCCTGTGTTGAATACAGCGCCTGCGCCCGTCAGCACTGCGCAACCGATCAGACCCGCCACGTCGAGCGGCAATTCTGGATCAACCTTGACCAAAGAGCGACGTGATACTGTCGCATATTCGGCAAAGGACGAAACGCCGACATGATGATGGATTCTTTCGCCATTGCGAGACAGACGCGTGGCGCCGCTCAACAGGTCCCCGCGTCCGTTGGACACTGCACCCGGCTCGCATAGGGCCGGTCTTCCTTCCGAACAGGGAGAGCAATGGCCGCAGCTCGGCACAAAGACAAAGACCACATGGTCGCCCGGCCGGAGGTCTTCGACATATTCACCCACTTCCTCCACAATGCCCGATGCCTCATGGCCAAGGACCATCGGCACCGGTCGCGGACGATTACCGTCGATCACCGAGAGATCGGAATGGCAAAGACCGGCAACGGCCATTTTGACCAACACTTCACCGGGTCCGGGACCTTCAAGATCGACTTCCTGCACCTTGAGCGGAAGGGTCTTAGCGTAAGGACGCTCGAGACCGATTTGCTCAAGCACAGCCGCCCTGATTTTCATGGATATTCCTCCTCAGCATTGTAACGCGCATTCACGTAACGACCGAATGAGACCACAGCTCATCCATCTAGTGAACCGCAGCGTACATGATCTTTTCTTCCGTCGCGTCCTCGGTCGAGAACTCCTCCACCACTCGGCCCTGACGGGAAACCAGGATGCGATCGGCGAGGTTCAATATTTCTGGCAAGTAAGAGGAGATCACAACGACAGCGAGCCCGGCATCGGCAAGTTCGTTTATGACCTGATGTAATTCGGCAATAGCCCCGACATCCACGCCGCGCGTCGGTTCATCGAAGATGACCAGTTTAGGCTTTTGCACCAACGAGCGGGCGATAACCACTTTCTGCTGGTTCCCGCCGGAAAGCTCTATCACCCGCGCATTGCCGTCAATGGCCTTCACATTCAACTTTTGGGTCCATTCTTTGGAAAGCTTCATCATCTCGCTATGAGACACGACCATTGCGCGATTGAGATCGGCAGAAAGAAGGCCCATGTAAATGTTTTCTGCAATAGACTTGGTCTCGAAGAACCCTTCGATCTTGCGATCCTCGGTCACATAGACGATGCCATCCTTCACCGCCGGGCGCGGCACCCGATAGCGCACTGACTTGCCTTCAAGACGCACCTCGCCGCCATAGAAAAAGTCCCGTTTCACAACGCCTGAGATGATCTTGGCTGTTTCTGTGCGACCAGAACCGATGAGACCGAAAATGCCCGTTATCTGACCCGCATAGACGGAAAAAGATGTGTTTCGCACCATCTTTCCCATCGACAGATTTTGCACGGAAAGCACTTTCTGGCCGTAGGCGCGCGCTTTTCTTGACTTGTCACGGCTGTAAAGTTCAGCAGATAGCGAGCGCCCGACCATCGCCGAGATGATCTTGTCGCGGTCGAAATTACGGGCCTCATCGGTGATCACATGCTGGCCATCCCGCAGGATAGTGATGCGATCCGAAATCGCCAAAGCCTCTTCCAAAGCATGGCTGATAAAGATTATCGATACCCCTTCGCGCTTCAGCCGGTTCACCAGAGAAAAGAAATGGTGTTTTTCTTCAGGCGTCAGCGTCGCTGTCGGCTCATCGAAGATAATGACCTTGGCCTTGTGGTGGACGGCGCGCGCGATTTCCACCATCTGCTTCTGGGCTGCACCCAGTTGCGACACATACATAGTCGGGTCGACACCGAAATTGAGCGACTGCAAGAATTGCTGGGCAGCAATATAAATGCCTCGCAGGCGATTTAAAAAACTTTCATTGCCGAGATAGATATTCTGCGCCACGGTCAATGAGGGCACCAGACTGGTTTCCTGAAAGACCATCGCAATGCCTTTGCGCAGCGCATCCGCCGGGCTGCCGAACGTCATCGGCTGACCGTCGAAGAACACCTCACCTTGGGTCGGCTCGTGCACACCAGCCATGATCTTGGTGAGCGTGGACTTACCCGCGCCGTTTTCACCAAGCAGAGAGTGAACTTCTCCCGGCATGAGTGTGAAGCTAACATTCCGAAGTGCGGGAACGCCGTGAAATTCCTTCGTGACGTTTTTAAGTTCGACGATGGGATTCATGTCACTTCCTCTCAGCGTCAAGGGAGATAGCCACCAGCTCGTCGCCGCCCTTGCTGGTTGCCCAGAGATGTCCATTTGCTTCTACAGCTGAAGTCACACCATGGCGCTTGCCCCCGGCACGGCTGTGAAAGCTGCGGAGCGGCGTAAAATCTGGCGTCAACTCGATTACCAACCCATAGGACCGGGTCGGCGCCCAGGGTTTGAGTACGCCCATCTGCTTGAGCGCGCCACCTTGCATGGGCTCGCGAAACGAATAGCCGCTGCGCAAGGCCGGAGCGATCCAGAACTCCTTGTCCACGTCGCGCATCATCGCTTTACGATAGACCGGTTCACGCAGGACAAATTCGATGAGCTGGCTTCGCGGTGCAAACACCGATAGCCAGTATCCACCACGCTTGGACCGCGCGATACGCGCCGGATAACCGGGTAGATCTTCCATAACCTGACCGCGAGATCCACCCGCAATTCCACCGGTCGCATTCAGCCTTATGAGGCGCTTCGCCCAGGCCTCGCTGACGATAACGCCGCCATCCAGCTCAACGACAAGTCCGTTGGGATAACGAAGCCTTTCTGCCAGTTGCGTCGCTTGTCCCGTTTTGACATCCAACCTCCAAACCGAACCGGCTTTTTCGTCATCAAGCAGATCACGCTGCCAATCATCAGCCGCGTTTTTTGAAGAGCCGATCGCGACCACCAGTGTTCCGTTCGGGCTGAAATCCATGGCCGTGATGCCTGACCAGTCCTTCTCACCTTGGGAAAAGCCTGGTCGTTCAGCACCCCCAACCGACAGGAACCGGATCGTTTTTCCGGCTGCCACCGCCAAAATGCCTTCTGAAGAGACCGCAATCGCGGAAATCGGGGCTGATGCCTCATGGATTATCTCGGCCAGCCCCTCGCCTACTGGCTTCCGATAGAGTTTGTTTCCGCTCGAATAAAAGAGATGATCCTGAACCAAAGCCAGATTATCTGGCGCCTTTACTGCAAGGCCGTAGCCCGCTTCCTCAAGCAGATTGTTGGGCTTCAACGCACCGTCGAGCGGAGGCACGGTGACGGCGGCATCGCCGCGCCCCATGAAGCGGTCGACCCAATTGCGCAACGTGTTGGCCATCACGCTTTCCCCCAATAGTTTTGATAACCCGACCAGCTTCCATCACGCCCTTCAAGCTTGATGCGGCCAATCCGATTATTGGTGATACCGCCGAGATAGAGATAGCCCTTGTGCTCACGCATCGAGGTAATCATCGGATGGTTTTCAGCGCCCTGATCCCAAAGGGATTCAAGCACTTCGCCCTTATCGTTGAAGCGAATGACGCAGCCAATATTAAGGTTCGGATAGAGCCACTGGTCGGGTGCAATGCGTCGCGCCATGCGTTTGCGGAAACCCGGCATACGCAGCGCCACGTCGAGTGCTGGCGAGCGCATACCCATGATCGCTGCCCAGTAAGTACCATCGGAAGCGCGGTTGATATTATCGGGATAGCCCGGCAACCGGTCGAGAACGCGTTCCACTGTTCCCGCCTTCGGGCCATCGATGTAATACCGGTTGATGCGGCATGCCCAGCTTTCTGCAAACAAGATAGAATGGCCGTCATGAGCCGTGCATATCCCGTTCGGGAAAATCAGATTGCGCAAGGCTGTATGCGTCTTCCCCGTTTTCGGATCGTGGCAGATGATGCGACCGTTGCCGCGGCTTTCCAGCGCATCGACAGGCCAGTCATGCATTTCATAACGGACCGTCGCTTCGGAGAAGTAAATCCGTCCGTCCGGCGCAATATCAAGATCATCCGCCAGACGCAGACGTGAATCGTCGACGACCGAGAATTTGGAACGATTGGTTTCGTCCGTCACCTTGATGACATTGCGGTCACGGTCAATCTTGTAAAGCCCCATGCCACCCACGCAGACAAGCAGGTTTTTGTCTTTGTCCCAGCCCATACCAAGCGGAGAACCGCCAATATGGGCATAGACTTCATGGGTTTTGTAGTCAGGCGGCGCAAAGCGTACAATATCGCCATGGCGCGTGCCGCAATAGAGATAGTCATCATCGTCGAGTATCACATCTTCCGGCGATTCCACGTTGGCCAAGCCAATGATTTCGACATGTTTCAGCCGGTCGTTCAATGCGAAAGCTGAGCCGGAATCCACACTGGTCGATACCGGGTCCGGCAGCTCGATATAGGTGGGCGAGACATAGACCTTGTTGAGAAGCTTATCCCGGTTCTTGAGCCAGCGCACATCCACGAAAACCGCGAAAATCAGTGTCAGGCCGAGCACCATTGGCCCCGACCCGGAATTCAGACCAAGGCGCAATACGCCATTGGTGAGGACAAGCACGATCACCGAGCCGATCAGCGCCTTGACGATGGAACCGCGACCGCCGCCAAGGCTGTTTCCACCCAGAACAGCCGCTGTGAGGGCGGAAATCTCAAGCCCCATTCCGGTATCCGTGCCTGCACCCGACAATCGCGCCGCATAAAGCACGCCCGCCAGACCGCACAACATGCCGGAAATCGTATAGGCAGCGCAGACCGTACCGCGTACCGAAAGGCCGATATTATGCGCCGAACGGCGCGACCCACCGATTGCCATCAGACGCCATCCGGGGCGTGAGCGGGTGAGAAAGATATGGCCAACCAGTGCAACGACAACAAGCACGCAAAAGGAAAACGGGATGCCGAACGGTCCTCCCAGCCCCATCATGTCCCATATGTCGGACTGGTAGAAGCTCATCGACATGGCCTGAGCATATTTGAGCAGCAGCATGTCCACGACAGCCCGCACGACGATGAGTGTCACGAGCGTTGTTAAAAAGGCTCTCAGTCGCAAATAGCCGACCAGGACACCATTCAAAAGACCGACCGACCCGCAAATCAGAATGACTGCCGGAACCGTGGTCCACACAGACCAGCCCGCCAGATTAAGCAGCGCCAACGTCATGAAATTGCCGAGCGCGAAATTTGAGCCGACCGAAAGGTCGATGCCGCCCACCACGATGACCACCATCATGGCGATGCAGACCAGCGAGAATTCACCAAGCTGTCGTGCAGTAATGGAAAGATTGCCCGCGCTGAAGAAATTGGGGATCAGTGCACCGAAAACCGCGATGACGGCCAATAGCACCAGAAAGGGGATAGCGTTATCGATCCATTTTTTGGAGAGAATTTCCCCGATGACGTGATCGGGGATGAAGCGATATCGCAGCTTCGTCAATGTGTTCGCCGACGCCAAGGCACGTCTCCTCATGCGAAAATTCAAATCGAACGGAAATCAGGCAGCCCATGCCGCGCGGATATGATTGAGGCATAATTGGCATGGCCTATCCATCGGACAGGCCATGCCGCTGGACGTTCAGCGCAATATCTTGGCATATTGCTGCGGATCCCAGCAGGTGCCTTCCTTGACGTCTTCCTTAGTCATGACACGGGACGGTGCGTAGATCTGTGTCTTGATCGCACCTGCGCCCTGCTTGTTCTGAAGCGCAATCGTGATCGCGGTCCATGCGTCGCGACCCATGCCGGGAGAGTCGTAATTGATTGCTGCAGAATAGGTTCCATCCAGAAGGGCATCACACATGCTCTGCGCTCCACCACCGGATGTAATGAAATAAACCTGTCCCTGCTTGCCTGCCTGCTTGATTGCAGCGCCGGTGCCGATGCCCTGCCCGTCCCAGACATCGATGACGCCGCAAAGGTCGGGGTTCTGCTGCAGCGCGGTTTCGGTGATAGCGCGTGCCTTGGAAGCATCCCAGTCGGCAGCCTGACTGGACACGATCTTGATTTCAGGATGCTCGTTGAACACCTTCATCATGCCCTGAACCTGATAATAGCTGACACCACCGGTCAGAACGCCCTGCACGATAGCAACTTTGTGCGATGTCTGGGTATCGGCGCCACATTTTTTCACCATCATATTCGCGGCCTGTTCACCCATGGCGATAAAGTCCGGTCCGACGAAAGCGTCGGTCTGTACCGCGCCCTGCATATTCAACTGCACCACAACGATGCCAGCCGCATTCGCCTGTTTGAGAAGGCGCGCCAGCGACTGCATATCTGGATTCTGGGTCACGATGACATCTGGATGCTCCGCAATCAGCGCGGTCATGCCCTGCGCCATTGCATCGGTGTTCCAATTGGGATCTTGCGATGAGAAACTCATCCCGTAGCGCTCGGCTTCAGTCTTGACCACACCGCCCCAGGCCTGCGCCATATCGAAACCGATCGAGATCGGCAGATAAGCGATTTTTTTACCCGCCAGAGAACTCAAGGCCGGGTCGCGATAGGGGTCGTTCATGTCATCCGCCGCTTTGACGGATGCAGTTCCGATCACCAGCGCGGTTGCAGCCATTGCCGCATATTTCAGCAAGCTCGATTTGCTCATAACTCTCTCCTCCCAAAAAGATTTAAATCGTGGCGAAAACTCCGGTCAGATATCCCCCTGCTGACCGGTTTGCTCGTCACGCGGATTGACGATGCTGTCGACGACAATCGCCAGCAGCAGGATCAAACTCTTGACCACATTTTGAACTGTGTATTGGATATCCATAATCGTCATGCCGTTCATCAGAACGCCTATGAGAAGTGTTCCGACAATGACGTTGCGCACACTGCCTTTACCACCCGACAGACCAACCCCACCCAGAACGACGACCAGAATGACATCGTAAATCATGTTGGAGTTGACGATGCGGGTATTCATCGCTTCAACAGAAGTGGCTGTGATGATCCCAGCTATAAATGCGATGCCTCCAGCAAGCACATATTGCAACACCAGCATGGGGCGCACGGCAACACCACCGATACGCGCGGCGGCGAGGTTGTCGCCGATCGCATAGACAAAGGTTCCAAATTTTGTGAACCGCAAGAACAGATAGACCACCAGCGCCATGACAGCTGCGACGATGATTGGCATGGGCACGCCGAACAGTTTTCCCTGTCCCAGGCTGACGATCCATCCCATGGTCTTCGGCATATAAACAACGTCAGTGCCCACGATCAGATGCGCGCGACCGAAACCATAAACGACGGTTGCCATGGCAAGCGTGGCGAAAAGTGGGGGAATTTCCGCATAGGCAACCAGGATGCCAGTGCAGAGCGCTACGCCCAAGGCAAAAAGCAAACCAAGCGACAGCGCGGCATAAACAGGGGTTCCCGCATTGATCATCTGCATCGCCCAGGCGATGGAAATCGCCATTATCGCGACCAGTGACAGGTCGATGCCGCGTCCGAGCACCACAATCAACATGCCAAGTCCAAGAATACCCAGAACAGCAACACTCCGCATCAAGGACAGAATGTTGTTGCGATCCAGAAAATTGTTGAGCGTCAAGGAGAAGACGATGAAAAGCAGCACCGTCAATAGAAAGACGATCTTTTCCTGATTGAGATAACGGAATATTTTCCGGGTATTCACGACCGGTATCCTCCCCTTTTGATCAGTCCTTCAGACTGCCAAAGTCCGACTGCCTTCGACGTCTTCGCGTCCGGTCAGTCGCATCCTCCCACATGGCCGTCTGCAAGCGCCAAAAAGCATTGAAGCGCTTGCGGATCAGCAAAACTATAACAGGCAGTCGCTTTAATTAAATTATCAAATTGCGTTAATCTCTATACATGAATGTTATGGCGAAATTACTTTTGCAACCGCCCTTACAGGCGTCTTATATCGTTCGTCCGCCATCCACCGGCAACAAGACTCCAGTCAGAAACGCAGCATCGTCGGACGCCAGATAAAGGGCGGCATGGGCGATGTCGGCAGGACGGGAAAGCCGGCCCATCGGGATCGTTGCAAGGAATTTTGTTCGGTTCTCTGGCGTATCCGGCATGCCCATGAAGCTTTCCAGGAGACCGGTTTCGCCCAGTACCGGACAAATGCAATTGACACGAATATTGTCAGGAGCGAGTTCGACGGCCATGGACTGTGAAAGGATGTTGACCGCCCCCTTGGTGCCATTATACCAGGTGAGGCCGGGGCGTGGCCTTATACCCGCAACGGAACCGATATTGATAATGGTTCCGCCACCATTGGCACGCATCAGCGGCACCACAGCCTGAGCCATCAGATATATCGATTTGACATTGATGCGGTAAACGCGGTCGAATGTATCTTCATCCACATCCAGCATCGGTTGATTACGATGTGTCCAGCCAGCATTGTTGACCACGATATCTGGCGCGCCAGCTTTTTCGGTGACGAAAGCGATAGCGCGTTCGACATCGGCTTTCGAACCGACATCCGCGGTGGTCGAAAAGGCTTTTTCCCCAATTGCCGCAGCCACTTTTTCCGCTGCTTCGGGACGAATGTCGAGGACGGCGACAGTCGCTCCTTCGGCTGCAAACAAACGCGCAATGCCTTCACCAAAGCCGCCTGCCGCGCCGGTCACTATGGCGACTTTGCCAGCCAAACGACCTTTGGTTTCTACCTCATTCCCAACATGCTGGTTCATCGTCAATCCTCCCTCCAGAGCGTTCCACGGGAAGAGGTTGCGACGTACAGGCTTATATTTCAAAGATAATATTCAGCTCACTGCCATAGCAAACTACTATGGCTCACCTTCGTTTCGAAGCGCTTTTGCGCCGCTCCATTGGCCGGTTTCAGCGAGCTTTAACAGCGTTTCGCGGCATAGAGCCTCAATGGCGGCAACTGCATTGGTCATGGGTCGGTCTGCGGGGCGCACAAGATGAACGGCTCGCTTCAGTTCCGGCTTGCTGATCCGCCAGGATCGTAACCGACCTTCACGCGTCTCGCGCGAAATAGCGTTGAACGGGAGGATCGAGTAGCCGATGCCTCTTTCCACCAACTCTTTGATATTGCCGTATGAATCGACGTCGATAATCGTATTCAACACATGGCCAGTTTCCGCAGCGGCCCGCTCGAGAAGCTCACGCAATCCATGGCTTGAGCTCGGCAGGATCAATGGCAAACGGGCAACGTCCCTCAGTGTCACTGCGCCAAAAGCTGGAGTCGTCACGTCTTCCATCGGCGTTGCTGGTCCCAACAGGCACAACTCTTCTGTCAGCACCGGATGGGATGTCAGCACCCGGTCCTCGACCGGAATATAGAGCACGGCAATATCGACACGCCGCTCGCGTATCCATTCGGTGATGAAGCCGCTCATCGCCTCAGCAATCCTAAGCCGAATTTTCGGATAACGCTCTCGCGCAACGATGATCAGGGGAACTGACAGTATCTGACTGATTGTGCCCGGCAAGCCCAAGCGCACCTCCCCGGAAGGCTCTGCTTCATGGCCGCGAATCTCTTCTTGCGCGACAGCGAACTGATCGAGAATCGTCCGCGCATTGCGCAGCAAGATCTCACCCGCTTCGGTCGCTATCACACCTTGCGGGCTACGGAACAATAGCGGCGTTCCGAGATCAGCCTCCATATTGCGCACATGCAGGCTAAGAGCAGGTTGAGCCACATTCAACGTCGCCGCCGCTTTGGAAAACGACCCTTGTTCGATGATGGCCACGAAATAGCGGAGTTGCCGAATATCCACCCCGACCTCCAATATTTTTTTATCGCTAAGCGAAACCCCTTCACTTTCCGCTATAGTGAGAACGAAATCCGACCTGTCAAGAATGGCTGATGATTTGCCTCAGGCGGAAACAGGATTCGCTGCAAATTCCCGGCGCAGCCGTTCTGTGTCGGCTCCCAGCGCCGGAACTGCGCCCAATTCTGGTATGACGCCGTCAGCAACAGCGCCGGGTGCTAACAGACGCACAGGACCACTGGGCGTATCGACCGACATATAGCGGTTCTGCGGATGGTCGGCGACATCCTCCAACGTGCTGACACGCCCATAGGCTATCCGCGCTGTGCGCAGCCTTTCCGCCATTTCATCGCGCGGAAAGGAGCGGAAAACCGGTTCAACCACAGCATTGAGTGCTTCGCGATTTTTCACCCGCTCGCTGTTTGATGCGAAACGGGGATCAATGACCAGTTCGCTTTGTTCCAGCACTTCATTACAGAAGTCAGACCATTCTCGCTCGTTCTGGATGGCAAACAGAACAGATTTTCCATCTGCGCAATCATAGGCGCCATAGGGTGCGATGGTGGGATGACTGAGGCCGTTGCGCGCAGGCGCTTTGCCGCCATAAGCAAATTGCAGATAGGGAACATTCATCCAGTCCGAAAGCGCATGGTAAAGCGATACAGAAATATGTCGCCCCTTTCCTGTTCGCTGTCGGGCAAAAAGCGCGGTCAGAACGGCCTGGGTGGCGGTCATTCCAGCCGCGATGTCGCACACGGAAACCCCCACACGCGCCGAACCATGTTCATTCCCCGTAATGGAGGCAAGCCCGCTTTCCGCCTGAACCAGGAGGTCATAAGCTTTCAAATCACGAAGTGGGCCCTCGTCGCCATAGCCTGAGATAGAACACGTAATCAGACCCGGAAATTGCGCTCTCAATGTTTCCGGCCCAAAGCCGAGCCGTTCAACCGCACCCGGCGCCAGGTTTTGGATAAAGACATCGGCCTGACTGATCATATTCATCAGGATCATGCGGTCTTCCGGCTGTTTGAGATCAAGGCAGATCGATTCCTTGCCGCGGTTAAGCCAGACAAAATAGGCGCTTTCGCCATGAACGAGATGGTCGTATTCGCGGGCAAAATCGCCTTCGGGACGTTCAACCTTGATAACCCGCGCACCGGCGTCTGCCAGCTTACACGAGAGGTAGGGCGCGGCAACCGCCTGCTCAACGGATATGACAAGCACGCCTTCCAGATCTGATTTCATTGCTCCCGCCAGCTTCTTGCGCTCTGTAAAACTCAATTCTCTCTGCTTGCAAAAAGCATGGCCGATTTCCGCCATCACTTCAAATAACACTGAAATGGGGCATCCATATAAAAATGTTATCTCCAATTGGCGCTCTTGCATAAGCATATCCTATGGGTCCACCAGCAAAAATATATTGGCAAACTGCATCATCAGTCTTGATGATCCATAAGGCGAACTCTGAATTTCGACATTGAAATGAGGCTCAATGCCACTCGACCTTGCTGATCAAGCGCTTTTTCTCTTCGTTCCGGCAGATCGACCCGAACGTTTTTCAAAGGCTGCAGCTGCCGGTGCGGACAGTATTATTATCGATCTCGAAGACGCTGTTTCGCCCGCAACTAAAAATGATGCGCGAACAACGCTCACCACCACTCTGACAAGCGCACCACTTTCTGGCAGTGTTTTCATACGAATAAACGGAGTGGGAACGTCCTGGCATGATGCGGATGTTGAGGCTTTGACTCAGCTGCAACCGGACGGGGTGGTACTGCCGAAAGCTGAAAGAGCCGACCAGATCGAACGTCTGCGCAAAAGGCTGCCGGGCCGTACTCTAATCGTCGCTCTAATCGAAACCGCTTTAGGGCTTTCAGCCGCTCAGACCATTGCCGAAAAAGCCGACCGGCTTGCTTTCGGTTCCATTGACCTCGCCGCCGATCTCGGTTGCGCGCATAGTCGGGAAGCGCTCCTTCTGGCGCGAAGTCAGACTGTTCTCGCCTCCAGACTTGCAGGCAAACCAGCCCCCATCGATGGTGTCACTCTATCGATCAAGGATGATGCAGCCACGCAAGCCGACGCACGATATGCCGTAGAACTTGGTTTCGGTGGTAAGCTGCTCATTCACCCGGCGCAGATCGAGCCGTGCAGGCAAGGCTTTGCCCCCACACCAGACAACATCGCCTGGGCATCGAAAATCCTGTCACAAGCCGACGACGGCGCTGCGCGTGCGGTAGACGGAACGATGGTCGATTTGCCAGTCCTGCTGCGCGCCCGGCAGATCCTGCGCGCGCAGCAGCGCTTTTCAAAGGATAGATAACATGATTGCGATTACCGATATTTTGTCTCGCTACGTCGCGGATCTGGACTATTCCATACTGCCGCCCGAAGTGCCGGAACGGGCAAAACATCTGGCAATCGATCTCATCGGCAGCATTATCCGGGCGGGACATGAAGCAGAGTCGACGCAGAGCATTCTGGCAATGCTTGCCACGCTTGGTCTCGACAATCGCGGAGAAGCAACCGTCTTTGGAGCGTCACGCGGATATAACCCGGCGATCGCTGCGCTGCTAAATGGTGCACTTGGCCATTCACTCGACTTCGACGATACCCATGCCGACAGTTCCCTGCATCCGAGTGCCCCCGTTGTACCGGCAGCCTTTGCAGCCGCAGAAATGACTGGCGCCTCAGGTGAAGCTCTTTTGACTGCGATCGTTGCCGGTTACGAAATATGCTGTCGCCTCGGCAATGCGCTCGACCCGACGGCGCATTATGCGCGCGGATTTCATCCTACTGCCACTGCAGGTGTTTTCGGCGCTGCGGCAGCAGCCGGAAAACTATTTGGCCTCAACGCTGCCGGTCTTGCTTCTGCCTTCGGTGTTGCAGCAAGTCAGGCTGCGGGTTCGCTGCAGTTTCTGGTCAATGGCGGCTGGAATAAACGGTATCAGGTCGGCGCTGCGGCGATGAACGGGCTGATTGCCGCGTCACTTGCAAAACAAGGTTTCATGGGTGCAGGCGAAGCCATTGAAGGCAAACATGGCCTGCTGACAGGCTATACCGATAACCCGCGCCCCGAGCGTGCCGTGGCGGAGCTTGGAACCGTTTATGAAACGATGAAAATCGGCGTCAAACCCTATCCATCGTGCCGATATACCCATGCCGCCATTGATGGCCTGCTGCGTTTGCGACGCGAGAACAGATGGACAGCAGAAGACATTTTGTCCGTCGGTATCGGACTGCACAAAAATGGCATCGTTCTCACCGGCGCACCACTGAATGAAAAGCGTCGCCCGCGCAGCGTCGTGGATGGCCAGTTCTCCATGCCTTTTACAGCCGCAATCGCCTTGCACAAAGGCAGTTTTGGTTGGGACGACTATGCCTTGCTCGGCAATCCAGAGGTGGAGGCGATTTCAGCCCGCATCGACGTTCAGCGTGATGAAAGCCTTGAAGGCCTGCGACATCCCTTCGGCGCAAAGATCGCGGTGCGAACACCAACGGGACTTGTTGAAAGCACCATTCTGGATCCATCCGGCGAGCCCGATAGCTTTCCAGTCACTGCCGAACGGGAGGCGAAATTCATGACGCTCGCAACGCCGGTTCTGGCCAACAAAACGGCCGCGCTCTTCGCGTGCCTGGATCGGATGGAAACATGGAAGGACAGCCGCGACGTCCGTCTTTAGCTATATCTTTCTGACATATACGGCCTCATCAAACTGTATTTGTAGTTATAGCAATCGTTTTCTAGTTTCGATCTGACTCAAGCAATTATGAAGAGAGGACACGACGTGTCAGGTCAGGATTACGCCGAAATTCGTGAGGAAGTAGCGAAGCTATGCGCCGGGTTTCCGGGAGAGTACTGGCAGAAGCTAGACAGAGATCACACCTACCCGGCTGAGTTTGTCAATGCCCTGACCGAGGCTGGCTATCTATCCGCTCTTATTCCGGAAGAATTCGGTGGATCCGGCCTGCCGCTATCTGCAGCCGCTGCAATCCTCGAAGAAATCCAGCTTGCGGGCTGCAATGGCGGCGCCTGCCATGCGCAAATGTATATTATGGGTACGATCCTGCGCCACGGCAGCGAGGAACAAAAACGAAAATATCTGCCGAAGATCGCGACCGGTGAACTGCGATTACAGGCTTTCGGCGTAACCGAACCGACCAGCGGCACGGACACGGCATCGCTCAAAACATTTGCCCGGCGTGAAGGCGATCATTATGTGATTAATGGACAGAAAATCTGGACTTCGCGCGCGCAATATTCCGATCTTATGCTGCTTCTGGCCCGCACCACGCCAAGCGATCAGCTCGCCAAGAAAACCGACGGCCTTTCTGTTTTCATCGTCGATATGCGCGATGCGCTGAGTGCTGGCATGAGTATCCGCCCCATTCGTACGATGATGAACCATGCCACAACCGAGGTTTTCTTTGACAATATGAAAGTGCCAGCCGAAAACCTGATCGGCGAAGAAGGCAAAGGCTTTCGCTATATTTTGTCGGGCATGAATGCCGAGCGAATTCTCATTGCTGCCGAATGCATTGGCGATGCCAAATGGTTTATCCGCAAAGCGAGCACCTATTCCAAAGAACGTGTCGTTTTCGGTCGTCCGATTGGTCAAAACCAGGGCATTCAGTTCCCCATCGCGCGCGCATATGCGCAGACGCGTGCTGCCGAATTGATGGTTCATGAGGCGGCGAAGCGTTACGAGGATGGCGAGAATTGCGGTGAGCAGGCCAATATTGCAAAAATGCTTGCAGCAGAAGCGTCATGGGCGGCAGCCGAAGCTTGCGTGCAGACGCATGGCGGCTTCGCTTTCGCGGAAGAATATGATGTCGAACGCAAGTTCCGCGAAACTCGCCTTTACCAGGTGGCACCGATCTCCACCAATCTGATCCTCAGCTTCATTTCGGAACATGTGCTTGGCATGCCCCGTTCCTACTGAACGCGCATGCAAGAAGACTAAAGACACAGATTGAAAGTGGTAGTCCAGATTTGCTGGGACCGCTCTAACGGAGAGTTTCGATGAGCAGCGTCGATATCGATTATCTTAAAAGCTGGATCGGGCGAGAACGTTCGAGTACTGATCTCATCACACCGAGGCTCGCTACGAGCCTTTACGCGGTTCTGGATATAGACAAGCTGGGTGAGAATGGAGCACCAGCACCGGCGGGCATCCATTGGTGCATTGCGCCGGACATCGTGCCAATGAGCGGGATCGGTCCAGACGGTCACCCGTCGCGTGGTGGCTTTCTACCGCCGATACCATTTCCCCGACGCATGTGGGCTGGCGGATCCCTGACTTTTTTTGACCGTCTGCGAGTAGGGGATGAGGTCACGCGCAGCTCAACGATTAAAGATGTGGAGTTGAAGCAGGGCAAAAGTGGCGCACTGATTTTTGTTACAGTCCAACATGACTACGCAACCACGCGCGGGCTGGCCCTCACAGAACGACAAGATATAGTCTATCGCAAGCTCGAAACGACCACCAGCAGCAGGCAGTCTTCAGCGGCTCCGCATGACGTTATTGCCGACTATTCTCGTCCGATTGATGCAAACCCTGTTTTGCTCTTTCGGTACTCGGCAATAACTTTCAATGGCCATCGCATCCATTACGATGAGCCTTATGTCACTACAGAGGAAGGCTATCCGGGACTGATTTTCCATGGGCCGCTACAGGCAACCCTACTGCTTGGCCTTGCGGTGGAATTACGCAACGGTGAACTGCCGGACACGTTCACTTTCCGATCAGTACGGCCATTATTTTCCGGCGGTCGCGTGTCGATCAATTTGCGCCGCGGTCCGAGGACAACGTCGTTGTGGGTATCGGACCAGAAGGGGATAGTTGCAATGGAGGCGTCCTCATAGCCGACGCTTCTCCGGCAGAAAGTGACTAAAATCCGGCGGACCGCCGCTGCTACGATATTCCAGTATTGAGCCAGCACCGCCAATATCCCTATCACGCGGCGCTGGCGTTCATGGATCAGCTAAGAATCAAATATTAGCTCTAGTCACATCGCTTTCTGAAGATGAGGACACCCTTCGATAGCCTTTGTCGCAGTCGAACGCCCCGTTTCTTTGCTCTCAAGTTCCCGTTCGACAGCCTGCGAAAGCAAATCGCGCCGCGTTGAAAGTGAATAGATATCTTCAGCATAGTCGACAGCGGCGGAAGCATCGAAGACCATTTCGGCCATCACCCGATCGCCGACAATTCGGCCTAACAGCGTTTGAGCCGATTCAAGATCGGGGACAGCCTCACTCACCACGATGTGAGTTTCTCGTAAATCCGGGTTCATCATTGAACTGATGATGAGTTCATGGGCGTTTTCGGCTGTGAGCGTCCATACGGCACCGATGACGACGTACATCTCATCCCAAAGCTCATCGCCAATTGTTTCCTTCCAGCTTTTCAGAACGCTAGTCATCACCTCGACCTGATTGCTCGCCGCCCTTTGCTGAAGGATTGCGATATCACCGTCTTGAGCACGAGCATATTCTTGATAATCTTTATAAGAAAAAATCGAATTTGATATAATAGAATTAATATAATTGATTGACCTATCCACTAAAGAAAGAATGCTACTCTTTACGAACCCCGTTAATGATGGTTCTATATATGATATATTTTCTTTAACCCTTTGAATCCGATCTCGATATATTTTTAGATCGGATAGCCATTGCCCGTTTCTTGGATATAGCCCATAGCCTGAAATGATTGAAAATATTCCAAGTGGTATATGAGCGACCGCCTTCGCCATGTCATAGATATCACCAACGCTCTGATGCACGAAGCGCTTGTTTTCATTCAGAACAAGCGTATAGCGACCACCGTCAAAAGTGGATTCGACGTAAAGCAGAGGATAGATATTCTGGCCTATTTGATAAATGTTTTTTGAATAGTTATCGCGCATAGCCGTATCAATATCCCTGAAATACTGAAACGCCTGTTGTGCCTGATTTCCCGCGAATTCGGCATATTTCTCAGGCGTATATGGATAACCGGTTGTGGGATCGATCGTCATTTTCATATCCTTCCGTGTGAATGTGAAGACACGCCTCCCCGTTCGCGGAACGAAGCTGCACCGCGTTGAAGAAGACTTTATTCGCCGGAGTTTTAGCCCAGAGCGAATTCCTGTTTACGATTGGCCCAGCCGCAAATGCGCTGTTCGATCAGGGCGAAAATCGCGTAGAGTATAATACCAAGCAGCGCCAGCGCGAAGAGGCCGGCAAAAGCCAACGGCACGTCAAAGCTGGCGGTTGCCATCATTATCACCGTGCCGATGCCGCGGTTGGCCGCCACCGTTTCCGAGAGAACCGTGCCGACGAATGCCAATGTGATGGCAACCTTGAGTGAAGCGAAGAAATAGGGCATGGCGCGTGGCAGGCTGACATTCCAAAACACCTGACTGCGGCGCGCACCAAGCGCGTTCAACACATCTTCCATTTCCGGTTCTGTCGTCGCCAGCCCCGTAGCGACGTTGACGACAATTGGAAATATACAGGTGGTCAAAGCCGTCAGAATAGCAGGCACGGTGCCCGAGCCGAACCACAGAACAAAAATCGGAACGACGGCTACTTTGGGTATTGAGGAGAAGCCAACCAGAAGCGGATACGCGACATTGTAAGCCGTGCGGGACATGCCGACCACGGCACCAAGCGCAACGCCGATCAGGGTGCCGAGCAGAAAGCCGATCAGAGTTGTCACGAGCGTCTGCACTATGTGCGGCCAAAGCGCCGGCATTTGCACAATCAAAGTACCGAGAATGGCGCTGGGTCTCGGCAAAACGATAGGGCTGATTGCAAAAGCCAGACATGATGCTTCCCACAGCACGAACAATAGTAGAATGAAACCTGCGGATTTGAGATAGTCCCAGTGCCGACGGTTGAGGATCATTGGACTTTCGCCTGGTTCTCGCGCGCTTCGAAAATCAGGCGCCGAAGATCGTTGGTCAGATCGGTGAAGCCGACCGCGAACGTTGTTTCAAGCGTGCGTGGGCGCGTAAAGGCCACCTCGCGATCCTCACTCACACGCCCCGGTCGGGCGCTCATCACGAGAATGCGACTGGCAAGAAAGGCGGCTTCCCTTAGATCATGCGTGACGAGAAAGACGGTCGGCTTGGTTTCCATCCAGAGGTCCTGCAGGACGGCCCACAGCTCCTCGCGCGTAAACTGGTCGAGCGCCCCGAATGGTTCGTCAAGCATCAACAGCTTGGGCGCATGGATGAGCGCACGGCAGAGATTGGCGCGCTGCAACATGCCACCGGATAGTTCCCACGGGCGTCTGTCGCCGAAACCTTTGAGCCCGACCTTCGACAACAGCGCTTCCGCGCGATCATGAAAAATCGTGTCCTTGTCGCGCCTGTAGCTCTCGGCATAGGGCTTGACGATCTTCAGGGGGAGCATGATGTTCTGGCGGATCGTCAGCCAGGGCAGCATTGTCGGATTCTGGAACGCCATCCCGATGCCGACCTGTTCGGCACCGATTTCCCGACCGGCGACAAATACGTTGCCTGTCGTGGCTGGCAGCAAACCGGCCACGAGCTTCAGGATCGTGGACTTTCCGCAACCTGAAGGACCGACCATGGCGACGAAATCGCCTTCATGAACGGTCAGGCTTGTTCGGTCCAGCGCAAGAAATGCATCTTCGCCGCGCCCAAAACGCACCTGCACCTCTTCAAGCTGCACGACCTTCTGTTGGATTGATAACTGGTCCGGCGGGTTTTCGATCACATCTCCCTCCTTTCCAGCAACTTGCGTTCGAAAGCAGCCACAGCAGCCTTAGCAATCGCCAGGTCCTGATCGCCGGTGCCGGAGCCTACCCCGATGCCGCCGACGACCTGCCCATCTACCATGAGCGGCAAGCCGCCCGGCAGGTTGGTCATCTTGCCGGAAGTTGCCTCTGCGAGAGCCAGCGCCTTGCTCGCATCCAGCTGCGTGCTCGGCTGGCCGGTTGTGGCAGCCGTCATCGCCTTGCATGTCGCGCTTTCGACCGAAAGAACCCGCGATCCGTCCATCCGCAGGAATGCGAGAAGATTGCAGCCCTCATCGACAACGGCAATGCATTGCGGAACGCTCATTGCATCTGCGGCTCGCATAGCCTCAAGCAACACGAACAGAGCGCCTTCGTGCGTAAGCTTGGTAGCGGGACGTGTGATTAACATAAAATATACCCCGTTATATTGTGTTAGTCAGACATGTCGGACATATCCGCCATCGACGCGATAGACGCTGCCAGTCACGTAGGACGCGGGTGCGCTGCACAAAAATGCTGCAACAGAAGCGATCTCCTCAGGCTCGCCGTAACGCCCCATCGGAATGTCCGAAACAGAGCGATGGCGTACGGTTTCGATGTCTATATTGTCCCGGGCTGCCGTTGCTGCGTCGGTCATGCGAACGCGTTCCGTGCCGACCCGGCCTGGCATCAGCACGTTGACGGTAACGCCATCTTTGGCAACTTCTGGAGCAAGCGATTTCGACCAAGCAATTAGTCCCGCCCGCAGCGTGTTCGAAATGCCAAGCACGGGAATAGGCTGGACGGCCCCGGTGCTGACGATTGTCAGCACACGCCCCCATCCGTTGCGGCGCATGGCAGGCAGAAACAGGTCCGTGATCCGAATGACCGAAAGCGACATCGCGCGATAACTGTCTTCCCAATCGGCAATATCCCGTCCGATTGCACGGCCATAAGGCGGCCCGCCGGTATTGTTGATCAATATATCGATATCACCGACGGCATCGGCAAAGGTGGTGAGACCTGCCGTATCGGAGAGATCCGTTACGAAACAGCGAGCACCTCCAATTTCTGCGGCAGCGGCATCAAGCGCCTGTCGGTCACGCGCGGCAATGGCAATCTCCGCGCCCTCCTTTCGAAGTGCCGTCGCGATGGCAAGCCCCATGCCGCGGTTGCCGCCAAGAACGAGAGCCCGTTTGCCCCGTATATTCAGATCCATGCTTTTATCTCCCTTGTCCTTCGGGCGCCTGTTTTCCAGGCCGATGAAGTTTCTTGCGTCAGGAACCGTCCGCGCCCGGGTTTTGCCAGCAGCGTTCCCTCATCGACGATGACTTCGCCCCGGCTAATCACGGTTTGCGGCCATCCCTGCACCTTTAGCCCCTCGAAGGGCGTGTAATCGACATTGTGGTGCAGCAGATCATTTGTGATCGTCACGTGCTTCTCGGCATCCCACAGGACCAGATCAGCATCCGCCCCAATCGATATGCTGCCTTTTCGCGGATGAAGACCGTAAAGCTTCGCATTGTTGGTGGCTGTCAGCGCCACGAAACGCGGTAGATCGATCCGGCCTTTCACAACGCCTTCGCTGAACAGAATAGGCATTCGGGTTTCCAGACCGGGAATGCCGTTGGCGACGGCGCGAAACGATGCCTTGGGACCAGCTTTCAGCTTGCCGTCTTCGTCAAAGCGATAGGGTGCGTGGTCGGAGTTGAAAATATCGACTGTGCCGTCTTCGATACCGCGCCACAGTGCGCGTTGCGCTTCCGTATCACGTGGCGGCGGGCTGCACATTGCCTTGGCGCCCAGCATGTCCGGCATGTCCAGATCATCTTCCGTCAGCATGAGATATTGCGGACAGGTTTCCGCAAAAACCACATGGCCCCGCGCTCTTGCACGACGAATTTCGTCCAGGGGGTCGCCACCGCTCACATGCACGATCACCAGAGGGACGCCGGCTATTTCCGCCAGTGTCATCGCCCGGTGTGTTGCTTCCCTTTCGACTGGAAGCGGACGCGAACGCGCGTGTTCCACCGGTGCTACCCGACCCGTCCGTTCGAGACGGTCTGCCAGCCAGCCGATGATTTCATGGTTTTCGGCATGGATCAGCATGATCGCCCTTTCGCGCCGCGCCGTTTCGAAAACATCGAGTATCTGCCGGTCGCTGAGCTGCATGGCATCATAAGTCATATAGACTTTGACGCTGGCATGACCGCGCTGCATCAGCGCCGGCAGTTGCTGTCCCAGCACGGCGGGCGTGGGATCACTGACGATCAGATGAAAAGCATAATCCGTGACCGACTGCCCATCGGCCCGACGATGATAATCCGCGACCGCCGCCGTCAGCGGCTGGCCGCGATGCTGCACGCAAAAAGGAATGATGGTCGTGGTACCGCCAAAGGCGGCGCTGATGCTGCCGGTGCGAAACCCGTCCGCCATTCTGGCGCCCTTTGAGGCAAGCCCCGGCGCTTGTGGCTGATCCAGATGACAGTGGGCATCGATGCCACCGGGCAATACAAACCGGCCCCCGGCATCGATAATCCGGTCGCCATTGGAAATTCGATCCGCAATGGCGGCGATAAGCCCGTTGCGCACGCCAATATCCGCCTTGAAGACGTCGGAGGCCGTCACAATCATGCCGTTGCGGATCACCAGATCGAAGGTCATGCGGGAAGCTTCCTCAGATCAGAGGAAGGCAGGAAAGACGGATCGAAAACATCTTCCGGCTTTGGTACGGATGGCAGGCCGAAACCGGCGGCGACAACCTTCATGGCCTCGCCGAGCCGCTGCGCATCCACAGCGCCCAGTCCATTGGCCTTCGATTCCACCGTGGTCAGTTGCTTTTCGATCAACCAGCGAAGCTTTTCCTCCTCGAGTTCTGCATTGATCAACGGCGCATGGGCCTTCAACGCGGCGATGGCCGCTTTCGGGTCCGCAGCAGCAGCCTGCCAGGCACGTGCACTGACCGCGACGAAAGCCTTGGCCGCTTCGGCATTTGACGTGCGGAATTTTTCGGAGAGAACGATGCCGTTGCCGTAGAGGTCCAGCCCCGCCTCCGAATAATACAGAAACCTGATGTCATCGGCGGCTATGCCCGCCTTTCTGAGCCCGAAATACATCGTGGAATCAAAACCCAGGATGGCATCCGCATCCCCGCCCGCAAGGACGGCTTCACGAAGCTGCAAGCCAACCATGTTCCATTTGATGGAAGATGGCTCGAGTGCAGCGGCTTTCGCATAGGTGGAGAACAAACGATATGCACCGTCAGGCGCTGCGGCGCCGATTGTGCGGCCCACCAGATCGGACGGCTTCGCGATTCCCGACTTGGTCAGCGTGGCGACGCAAAGCGGGCTGCGGAAGTAGACCATATAGACATTGCGAATCGCCGCGCCCGCATTCTTGGCGGTGAATTCAGCCATGGAATTGATGTCGGCAATGCCAGCGTCGTAGACGCCGGATCCAACCCGCGATACCGCCTCCCCGGAGCCAGCGCCTGCGTCGAACTGGCATTCGAGCCCGGCCTCCTTGTACCAGCCATTCTCCTGCGCCAGAAAGAATGCAGCATTCGATCCATCGAACGGAGCAGCAAGCGAGAACTTTATTGCCGTCGCGGCACGGGATGTACCGGTTTTCAGAACAAAAGGTGCAGCGACGGCTGAAGCGATGAACGAGCGGCGTGTCAATTTGAATGCGGTCATTGGCGTCCCCCTCGGGTTTCCCCTTGTGCATTTGCGATACAAATGGAAGAGCAAGTGCCGTGCCAATTTGAAAACTTGAATAAAAACAATGTTGCGCTATAAATTGTGCACAATTACGCGCGCATAATATGTACAAAGTGGGCAACAATGAAGCGAGAAAAGCAACTTATTGGCACAATGAATGAACTTAATCGCCCTAAAGTAGAAAATGCTAATGAAGCCTATGAGCACATTTTCGCGGCCATCGTCGACCAGCGGTTGCTGCCGGGAACGAAATTGACGGAACTTGCGCTCATGGAGGCTTTGGGCGTCAGCCGACGAATTGTTGCGGCGGCGCTGCAGCGTCTAACCTGGGAAAAGCTGGTTACTCTTTTGCCAAATCGCGGTGCTTTCATTTCCGCCCCGAGTGCTGACGAAGCGCGTGAAGTATTCGCGGCCCGCATCGCCATCGAAGCCGGCACGACGGAAGCGGTGGCACGGGCGGCTGATCCGGCGTGCATTGTCCAATTGCGGAAAAATGTTGAAGAGGAGCACAAGCTCCGCGAAATGGGCCGAATGCGCGAAGCCATTCATCTTTCCGGTGGCTTCCATTTGCTTATGGCAGAGCTCTCAGGCAACAGAATTCTAGCCGAACAGGTCCGTGTTCTGGTCGCCAGAACCAGCCTGATCGTCAACCTTTTCGATAATCAGATCGGCCTTGCGGGCTGGCATGACCACCATGACGATCTCATCGAGCATTGCGCCAAGGGAAAAGTCGATCAGGCCGTCAGCCTCATGCGTTCCCATATTGCCGAACTTGAGCAAGGTCTGGCGCTGGATCGGCGGCGGCCGGTCGCTTTCGACATGATCAGTGTGTTCGGAACCGGTTGACCATTTACCAGGACCGCAAGTTCATCACGATAGAAGCACGGTGGACCGATGTGATGATCGCAGGACAAACATACCTTGCGCCCAACATCAAACAGTTGCTCTGCGGTCTAAACTAAATCTCCGCGCTTACTTTTTCCACAAAACTCAGGACTTTTGGCCAAGCATCCACCCTCGCCTTCGCTATAAATTCAGGCAAGCCTCCATAGAGATAAGGAAGCGGCGAACGTTTTTCATAGGATTCAAGGACGGTTGCCGGAGCATGGGGTGGACCAATTGTATGGCCGACATTCTCATAGCTCAGATGGTGCACGTCATGCGCAAAACCCGCCCGCTTTAACCGCTCCACCACCCAGTCCGCAAAAAAGGCCGAGGGCCACATGACATCGTCCCGACCGGAGATCAGCAAGATTGGCCCATTGATATCTTCCACTGGAATGGCGGCTTCGGTAAAATATGGCTCGGATGCCGCCGTCCGTAAAAACTCGATATGCGACACAGGAAAACCGTTTCGCAGATCGACATCGCGCGGCCCTTTTTGCCGGTTTGCCGGAGGCACGAAAGGCAAAGGCTTACCATGCAATGTCCAGGCCGAGCGTTCCCGTAAAGCATCATTGCTACTAAAAGCGTGATGTACATGTGCCGCAGGAACCCAAGCGATAACGGCAGCAAACTCTTCCAAATAGGCACCCAGCAGTAAGGCCAGTTCGCCACCGCGTGACGTGCCATCGATGATGACGCGCTTTTCATCGACAAGAGGCTGGGATTTTAGCCATTGCGCGGCCCGCTGAAAATATTCGAGCGGTATTTCCACGAGTTCCTTGGGTAAAAGTCCTTCTTCCCCGGCATTGAAATAGCCAAGCGCCAACGCAACATAACCATGCGATGCATAAAGCGCCGCCAGTTGCTCCGGGATGCCGCCATTGGACCCAGGCACGACAATGATAGCCGGACGCGGTTCCGATTGCGCCTCTAAAGGCGTGAAAAGCGTGCCGACAACACCCCCTTCCCGCACTTCGCGGAGCGTTACTCCTTGTGCTACGGGCAAGCGCGTGATGACATTTTGCGCGAGTAGACGACTGCTTGTGTCATAGAGGCTCAACCGAATGTCGTAGGGTTTCAGACCACTCTCGACATAACGGGCGCTCTCAGGGCGGCGCTGCGAATAGTCCGCAACCTTCAACGACCAGATCAGACCGTTGGAATCCGCTGTCGAATAACTCCCATTCAGTGGGACAGCCTCATCAAGGTCAATCTCGCCCTCAATATCGGCAATGAAACTTGCCTCCGACAGGTAACTCAAACCATCGGGCAGATCGAGAGTCGCTACGAGATTGACAACCTGCCGGGAGTGCAGCCCTGTCACCTTGATGGAAATTGGCTGATCGATCAAAGCCGTCTGTGGGTGAATCTCGATTGCAGGCATGAAGATCACTTATAGTGTGGTGTGAAAGCGGAACGATCAACTGTCCATTGCCGGAGGCCCAGACGCTGGCGTAGAGGGCCAGACCCATAGGATTTTTTATGGAGGCCACGTGCCTGTAAAATCGGCACCACCGTATCGACAAATATGTCGAGACCTTCGGGCAAATAAGGCGGAATGACGCTGACCCCGTCAAAAGCTTCGCCACGATAGCCCTCCTCGATATAGTCGGCGATATCTTCGGGCGTTCCGACAAGGCTGCGGTGCTGGAAGCGAAAATCAAGATCCAGCAGCAGTTCCCGCAAAGTCGAATACGCCCTTCCGGTCTCGCGCGCCTGCAAGATACGCTCTACTTTTTCGCGCTCGCCCCAGTGCTCCTTCCTGTCTTTGATCCGCTCCCAATCGACAGGCGCATCAAGATGCTTCTTCTCCAGTTCAATGCCAAAGAGCTGTGAGGCATTGGCAAGCTGTCCATCGGGATTGCCGAGCTCGAACAATTCGTTACGCAATCGCCGCGCCTCAGCGGCCGTGCTGGCGAGATAGGGAACAATGCCGGGCAAAAGCCGCAGCTCATCCGGGTCGCGCCCTAAAGCCGAGGCGCGCTGCCGCAAATCTTTCCGATAGGCATGCGCATCTTCAAGTCCGCTATGGAAGGCATAGACCACATCTGCATAGCGCGCGGCGAGATCACGACCGGGACCGGAAGCGCCAGCTTGCGATAGAAGCGGCACCCGCTGCGGACTGGCAGGCGTGTTCAAAGGCCCCTGAGTCGCATAAAATTCGCCCTGGTAGTTGACGGCATGGATGGCCGCTTCGCGCACCAGCCTTCCCGCTTCTTTGTCGCCTGTCACGGCATCGACATCCCATGCATGCCAGAGCGCCAGCACGGCGTCGATATAGTCCTTAGCCCGTCGATAGCGATCATCATGGGAGACGATTTGCTTGTCTCCAAAATTGCGGGCAGTATCGTCGCCGGTCGACGTGACGATGTTCCACCCCGCCCGCCCGTTGCTCAGATGATCGAGTGAGGCAAAAAGCCTTGCCGTATTGAAAGGCGCATTGAAGGTGGTGCTGTGGGTTGCGATCAACCCGATATTGTCCGTCTCGACAGAGAGTGCGCCCATCAGTAACACAGGGTCGAGCGGCCATTGCAGGGCTTCTGCGGGGTTTTCAGATTGTTTGAGCGTATCGGTCAGGAAAACCGTATCAAATAATCCACGTTCGGCGGTCTTCACGAGCTTCGCGTAATAACTCGTCGACGTCAGTTCCTGAGGCGTTGTTTTGGTGAGACGCCAGCCGCCTTCATGGCTGCCATGCGCACGGATGACAAAATTGAGATGCAAGGGCTGCTTACTCATCGCCAAATCCCTCCGGTTGGGTAGAGAGATAAGGCTTCAGGCCCAATGCCTGCCGCAATGTTTGTCCTTTCGGCGCGTCAGAGCGGAACAGACCGCGACGCTGCAATTCAGGCACGAGTTTGGTGGCGATATCATCGACGCCATCCGGGGCAACGATGGGACCGACCACGAAGCCATCGACAGCTTCATTTTCATACCAATATTGCAATGTGTCGGCGACGCTTTGGGCCGTGCCGATCAGAAGCAGAAAGCCGCGCGAGGCCGCTGCTTCAAGCGCCAGATCCTCGAAGGTCAGATTCTGCTTTTTGGCTTTTTCAATAAGCGCCTTGGCATAGTTGGACACCTTGCCGGTTTCGCTTCCGATTTCCGGCCAGCTATCGGCGCGCGAGGACGCGGCCACCTCATTTTCTTGCCAACCGAACAGGCTTTCCAACTGCCGAAACGCCTTGCCGTGATCGATATAGGACGTGATGCGCTCGTAGTTACGCCGCGCTTCTTCTTCCGTATCGCCCAGAACAATGATTGCCCCGGGTGTAACGACGACATCATCCGGACTGCGCCCATGTCCGCGCGCTTTTTCTTTCACCGTTCGATAAAAGGTCTGCATATCGGCAAAACTGTTCTGCCGGTTGAAAATAACCTCTCCATAGGCCGAAGCGAAATCCTGTCCCTGCGGCGACGAGACCGGCACGAACATCACCGGAACTTCCTGCGGCGAACGAGACACATTCAACGCACCGTCCACCTGAAAATAGGGGCCACGATGGCTTATCGGCTGGACTTTTTCGGGATCGGCGTAATAGCCGCTTTCCTTGTCGCGGATGATGGCGCCTGGCTGCCAGGCATGCCAGAATTTCACTACGGTTTTAATGAAATCAGCTGAAATTTCATAACGGTCTTCGTATCGAAAATCACGCCCCGTGGTGTAATTGTGCCGCGCCGTATCCTTGTAGAAAGAAGTGAGAATATTCCAGCCTGTACGCCCTTTATTCAGGTGATCGAGCGAGGCAAGGGCCCGCGCCAGCGTGAAAGGATCCTGATAGAGGCTTGATGTGCTCGGAATGAAGCCCAGTGTCTGCGTTTCTGCCGCAAGCGCCGATGCGAGCACAACCGGATCGATCGAAGGTGTCCAGCCTCGCGTTATCTGGGAGGCTCCATCAAGAGAATCGCCCAGGAACATGAAATGCAGCAGAGCGCCCTCGCTTATCTTGGCCAGATCGCGGTAATAATCCAATCTCTCACGATCATTGTCGCGATCACTGAGACGCCATCCCTCTGGATGGCCACTGATGACGAAAAAGGAAAGGCCCAGAATGAGCCCGCGCTCTTTTGGCATTCTATAAACTCCGGATTGACCGTCATTGAGCGGCAGCGAATATTTCAGCTTTGCCGTCTTGTTTGCTTTGGAAAGAAATTTGGGAGGGAAGACGAGGAATGGAACTGATCAATGCCTGCGTATAGGGATGGCGCGGCGTACAAAACAGTTGCTCGGTCTCCCCACGTTCAACGATCTCGCCATTCTGCATGACCAGCATGTCATGGCAGAAATAGCGCACCACCGAGAGATCATGTGAAATGAACAACATGCTCAACCCGAGTTCGCGCTGTAGTTCATTCAACAGATCGAGAACCTGTGCTTGAACCGATACGTCCAATGCGGAAACAGGCTCGTCGCAGACGAGAATTCGTGGCTGCGTCGCCAAGGCGCGCGCAATGGCGATACGCTGGCGCTGACCACCCGAAAGCCGTGCAGGCTGACTAAAAAACACGCTGGAAGCCAATCCCACCGCATCGAGGAGTTCTATCGCACGGCTCTTTTGCGCGGCTTTCTCGCGCAGCCCACCCACAGCGAGCGCCTCACTTAAAAGCTGCCAGACATCGAAACGCGGGTCGAATGCTCCAAGTGGATCCTGCGAAATCAACTGTATATCGGGGCGATGGATTGTGCGTTCTTTTTCTGCAACATCAGACCAATTCCGGCCGAACAGCCGCACTTCACCGGCATCAGGCCGTGACAGGCCCATGCAGAGGCGTGCAACGGTGGACTTCCCGGAGCCTGAACCGCCGACCAGCCCCAGCACACTGCCCTTCTTGAGGCTGAAAGTTACATCTTTCACGACAGGCTTGTGGTTGCCATCAGGAAAGACATAATTCTTGCTGACGTTCTTCACCGACAGAACAATATCTGGGATAGCGTTTATATCCGCCCTTTCTGCGCGTTGCGACGCTGTGCGGACGATAGCAGGCTCGCGTTTCTCGTTGTTCTGCTTTGACAAACGCGTTCCAGGCGTTGCGTTGACGGGCATGGCCGCGAGCAGCATTTTTGTATAGTCATGACGCGGATTGGACAGCACATCCCGCGTTGAGCCGCTTTCCACCACTTCCCCGCGCCGCATCACCACAATTCGTTCGGCAAGCTGCGACACTACACCGAGATCGTGGCTGACCAGCAGCATTGCCATACCGGATTGCTTGAGTTCGGCCAGCAATTCGAGAATTTTCGCCTGCACCGTCACATCCAGTGCTGTCGTCGGCTCATCGGCAATAAGAAGATCAGGCGCAGCGACAATACTGGATGCGATCAAAGCCCGCTGACGCAACCCGCCGGACAGTTCGAACGAACGTTGCCGCGCGCGCATTGCAGGCTCTGGAAAACCAACTCTTTCCAGCGTGCTCAGAACCTGTTCGCCACGCATTTTGCGTGATCCAATACCATGGGTGTCGAGGGTCTCACGGACTTCGGCATGAATGCGTTTGAGGGGATCGAGCGATCCGAGCGCGTCCTGCAGCACATAACCAACCCGCAAGCCGCGCAGGCGCCGCCATTGTTTTTCGGAGGCACCGCGATAGTCCTCACCCAGAATTTCAAGGCGATCAGCACTCACATCGAGATTACTGTCGTTGAGGCCCAGCAGACTGCGGCTGGTGACGGATTTTCCCGAACCCGACTCCCCCACGAGACCGACACATTCACCGGCCAGGATTTTGAACGAAATGCCGCTGACAATGTTACGCACTCCAGACTGGACTCTGGCGCTTATGCGCAAATTTTCGACCGCCACGATGGGCTTGTTTTGCGCATCAGTCATGGTCGCGTCCTTCCATTGATGCACGCAGACCGCGCGCCAGCAGAACCGATCCAACGGCCGCCAGCATAATGGCCGCGCCTGGAAATATTGCAAACCAAGGGGCGATGGTCAGATAAAGCTGCGAATCCGCCAGCATGAGACCCCATTCGGGTGTCGGTCGAGCAGGACCAAGCCCCAAAAAACTCAAAGCGGAGCTGTAAATGATGGCTTTTCCGACATAAAGGGAGGCGAGCACCGCTACAGGACCGATAGCATTGGGAAGAATGTGCCGCCCGATGACGCGCGCGCGCGATATGCCCAGTGCCGTACTCGACTCCACAAAAGCGCTCTGCCGCAGGCGGATAATTTCGCCACGCAGCACACGTGCAAAGCCCGGGATGCCACCTATGCCTATTGCCAGCATGGTATTAAAGGAGCCTGTGCCGAGAATTGTTATCATCAGCAGCGCCAACAATAGATCGGGGAAAGCGAATAATATATCGAAGCATCCGTTGAGCGCGGCGTCTATACGTTTGCCCGCAAGGCCAGCAATGCTGCCAAGCAGGATACCGACACCTGCCGAAATCAGCAGGGCTCCGACCCCCATCCCCATGCTGGTGCGAGCGCCGTGGATGATACGGCTCCAGAGGTCACGACCGATATTATCCGTGCCGAACAGATGCGCTCCACTTGGCGCTTTCAATGCGTCCAGAGGATTTGCACTCAATGGATCGAAGCTGGTGAAAAGCTGCGGAGCGAGAGCTGCGAGAGCGAGAAGCCCAAAAATGGATAAGCCGATGACAATGCGCGTATCCGGCAGTCTTCCGCGTGATCTTTCAGTCTGGGCAGAAGCCAGATCGGGAGAAACTACACTCATCCCTGACCTCCAATCCGCGGATCAATACGACGAATGAAGAGATCGACCAGCAGGTTGACGAGCACGAAAGCCGCAGCCGACAAGATGACGATACCCGCCACTAGCGGCACGTCCTTGTTCACAACAGCATTCAACGTAATGCGCCCCAACCCCGGGCGACCGAACAGGTTTTCCACAATGACCGTTCCGCCGATCAAATAGGCAAAATATGTGCCGCTTAACGTTAAAAGGGGCAGGAAGGCATGCGGTAATGCATGGCGGATTATGGCTCCAGTGCGCGAACGTCCGCGCGCACGTGCGGTAATGAAATAGGGCGCAGCCGTTTCCCGTTCGAGTTCTGGTCGCAGCACCTGAATGAAGGTGCCCGCCATTGGCACTGCGAGCGTGAGCGTTGGCAAAACAAGCGCCATGAAGCCACTTGCTCCCGCCGCGGGAAACCAGCGAAGGTTGAACGAGAATATAGTCAGCAGAATAATGCCAAGCCAGAAATTGGGGATCGACACGACCGCAACTTCAAAAGCACTGGAAACAAAACGGCCCAGCCGTCGGCTTTCAAGCGTCGCCACGGCAACAACAACAGCCAGAAGCAAGGCAAAAAGGATCGAGCAGGCCGCCAGAATGAGCGTCGGCATTAATTGACTTGCGATGACGCTCATGACCGGCTGGCTCTGGGCATAGCTCGTCCCAAGATCACCTCGGAACACCGCGCCCAAATAGAGCAGATATTGCTGCCATAGCGGTTTGTCGAAACCATAAAAAGCAATCAGCTCTGCCTTGCGCTCCGCCGATATCGAGAGTTGCGCCATGCTGTCGATCAGCTGATCAGCGTAAGTACCGGGCGTAAGATGCAGAACCGTAAAGGCCAGGGTTGCTGAGGCCCAGACGACCAGGAGGAGTTTCACGACGGCCTTTGCCCAGAAACGCACCTGTAGCGACGTCAAGAAGGAGAAACTCCGCCCCCCTGCCGTTTTTTTCAATCGCTGGGTTTTAAGGATGACGTCATCCACGTCATCCCGGGATAATGAAGTCATAGGTCGACACTCACTTCCGATCCATCACTTCTCGATCCAGGCGCTTTGAAGGCTTTCAAGCCATCCGGCGATGTCGAAATTCACGCCCTTGACCTTGTTTTGCGCGCCGAGATTGATCTGGCGGGGATAGATCGGAATAGACCAGACATTTTCGATTGCCAGTTTCTGCAATTCCTGAGCATTGCGGGCGCGCAGCGCATTGTCCTGACTGTCTGTAAGTGAGCGCGCCAGCTCATCGACATGGGGGTCCTTGATGCGGGAATAATTATTGCCGCCGGTTTCCGACGACGTTCCTGAAAAGAAACTGTTCGTCAGGATATACGCATCCGGTGTCGACCACGGCCGATCCGTCAGATTATATGAGCCTTCCTTGGTGACCTTGCTGAAGGTTCCCGTATCATAAAGATCACGTTCCAGCGCAATGCCGACCTGTCTTGCATAGGCCTGTAAGGCTTCACCCAAAGTGTCGCGTTGGTCTTCGATCGTCGAGGAACGCACGGCCCAACGGATTTCCAGTCGTTTGCCGTCCTTGGTGCGATAGCCTTGTGCGTCACGCTCTTTCCAGCCAGCTTCGTCAAGCAGACGATTGGATTCATCTGGGTCGTAATTCCAAGAGCCTTCAAGCGATTTGTTATAGGAACCAACTGGCGGCGTATTCTCGGCCAGATTGGACCAGGCCTGCGGGTAATGGCCAAAATAAATACTATTGAGCGCGCTTTTGATATCGAAGGATGCACGCAATGCCTTGCGAACGCGCAGATCGTTGGTCGGTTCCTTTTCAACATTCAGGAGCAGCTGGTAAGGAACGCCTGTCGCCTGCTTGTTGTAAACAATATAGCGCTCGTCCGCCTGCAACTGCGACAGATAGACCGGCGGCACATTGGCGATGAGATCCGCCTGTCCGCTCTGCAATGCCCCCAGCCTGACGGCGGGATCCTTGACGAAATTGACGACAATTTTGTCGATATGAGCTGGCCCCTTATTTTCATAATCGGCAGGTGCCCATTTGTATTCGTCGTTACGAACGAGTGTAACGCCCTGTCCAGGTGTATAGCTTTCGACCTTATAGGGTCCTGTTCCAGCCTGGACCGCAAAATTCTTTGCAACTTCAGCCGAGTGATTGTTTATCACATCCGGTGCGAGAAAACCCCAGCTTGCAGTGCTCATCAACCATAGAGCTGCGGCATTGGGCGCCTTGAGATCGAGGCGAATGGTGTAGTCGTCAAGGACTTCATATTTGGTAAGGCCGATACCTGTCGGATTCCATGAATTGGTATCCGCGGTCCATTTGTCGATATTGGCTGCAACAGCCGCAGCATTAAATTTTTCACCGTTATGGAATGTGACGTCCTTGCGCAGATGAAATGTAATCGACTTGCCGTCTGGCGCCGTTTGCCACGTCTCAGCAAGCCAAGGGTGATATTGTCCATCGCTTCCAAGGCGCACCAGACGGTCGAAGACATTGCCGCCCAGCGTCAGCAAAGAAACAGGCCAATCATGGGACAAGTCCCAGTCGTAAGGCTCGATATCCTGCGAGTAGATCAGTGTTCCGCCCCGCCGTGCATCGACTGTCTGTGAGAAGGATATGGAATTAAGGCCTGCCATCAACACGACGGACAGACCGAAAGTAGATAAAATTTTCTTGGATAGAAGGGACATTTACAGCACTCGAATAGAAACCAATGAGGAACCAAAAACTCCTATGGAGCGACTGTCCTCTCGGGCGCTAGGATCATCGAAAGCAGCCAGCCAACCCAGGCATAGAATTCCAATTAATCCATATATTATGTAGATTTTTCCCAAAAGACGACGGGGATGGGAAACGATCAAAGATCGATTACACTCCGGTGACTGGCTATTAAGAATATAAGTTTTTACTCATAAATGAGCCGATGGGTTTATCTGCCCACTATTACGCACTCTCGCTTTATGGTCCTGCAAGCTCATAGCTGGTCATTGCGATGAAGCTTCCGGTCACGCGCAGACAGAACGGCATATTCCTCTGCGAGAAAGTCAAGAAGAGCCCGAACAGAAGGAAGCAGCCCGCGACGTGACGGAAAGGCTGCATGGATAATGCCGCTGCGGGGTGCCCAGTCGGGGAGCAGGTCAACCAATCGGCCTGCCTTTACATCCTCCTGAATGACCATCGTGGGAAACTGACAAACACCGATGCCCTGCAGTGCGGCCAGCCGCAGCGCAACCATATCTTCCGTGATCAGAAGCGGTTGATAGGGAATCTCAGCCGTAGCGCCGTTGGGACCACGCAAATTCCATTCAAAACTGTTGTCAGACGCGCCCCAGGCAAGACCCGGCATATTGACAAGGTCGGCGGGAACAGCATCGCATCCCGCCTTCACCAATACGGGGCTGGCGACCAGTCGCTGTTCGCTTTCCGCCAGTTTACGGATGATGAGATCGCTATCTTCGATTGGCGGGAAGCGGACACGGATAGCCAGATCGAAGCCTTCACGGATTACGTCCACACGTCGGTTTGTGCTTTCCAGATGCACCTTCACCTTGGGATAGCGGGCCATGAAACGCGCAATCATTTCGCCAACCTGGAAATAGATGACCGATGCAGGGCAACTCACCCGCACCGTGCCTTGCGGTTCCGCCCGCATTCTATCGATCACCTCCAGCGCTGAATCAGCTTCCACCATCATAGCCAGGCAATGGCGATGAAACTCCTTGCCGATTTCCGTCACGGCAAACTGCCGGGTGGTGCGCTGAAGGAGGCGAACGCCCAAGTCTTCTTCCAGCAGGGCGATACGGCGGCTCAGCCTTGAGCGGGGCATATCCAGCTTTCGGGCTGCAGCGGAAAAGCCGCCTTGGTCCACGACTTCCACAAAAAGACGCATATCGTTCAGATCAGCCATCGCCGGTCTCTCATTGTCCTGTTTTCAGGACAGTATAGCCTGAACTTCGATCTACCGAAGCCTTTGTTCCAGATTTATTTTGCTCTCAGACAGTTGCCCCAGTCGCTATGGCGACGAATAAATCGGGAAAGACCGAAATGAGACAAGTTATCGGCGTGTTTAGCAGCCCGTCCCCCCATTGGGTGGGAGACGGATTTCCGGTTCGCTCCATGTTGTCCCACGCGACAATGGGTGAGCACATCAGCCCGTTTCTGCATCTTGATTATGCAGGGCCGGAGCAATTCGCGCCCTCCCCAACCCCGCGCGGCGTTGGCAGCCATCCCCATCGCGGTTTTGAAACAGTGACCATCGTTTATCAGGGCGAAGTTGAACATCGCGATTCTACGGGAAGTGGTGGCCTGATTGGTCCAGGGGACGTGCAATGGATGACCGCTGGCGCTGGAATTCTTCATGAAGAGCGCCATTCGAAGGCATTTACCGAACAGGGCGGCGCGCTTGAAATGGTGCAACTGTGGGTAAACCTGCCTGCCAAACATAAGTCCGCTCCTGCCGCCTACCAAACGGTACTCGATCGGGATATTCCGACCGTGGCCCTGCCCAATAACGCTGGCATCGTCCGCGTCATAGCCGGAAACTATGCCGGACATGTCGGACCAGCACATACTTTCACGCCGATCAATCTGTGGGACCTACGCCTGAACAGCGGCGGACATGTTCGGCTCGAACTTCCCGACGAGCATACAATCGGTCTGGCAATCTTGCGCGGAGCGATCACCGTCAACGGCAGCAGATCCGCGCGCGGTGCCCAATTCGTGCTCCTGGACCGCAAGGGTGGCGGTTTCGAGATGACGGCTGACAGCGATGCAACCGTCCTTCTCCTGAGCGGCGAACCGCTTGGAGAGCCTGTCGCCATGCGTGGCCCTTTCGTCATGAATACGAACGAAGAATTGCAGGATGCTTACGCGGATTTTCGAACAGGGAAATTCGGCGCCATTCCTGCCTGATCCATTCCCGTGGCTTTGGAGCGCGTTAGAGCGCGTTTCGATCTGAATGAATCAGATCGGCGCTCTAAGCCTTTATATTTCTAGCATAATCTTATCGATCCTCGTTTCACTCCGGTCGGATTATGCTCAAACCACGGGTTTCCCCGGACCGGAAATGTTTTCGGCCCAAACAAGTCCAAGCCTGAAGAAGGAGACATAAAATGAGCAGTCCAGCCAACTTTAACGGCCAGCGTCCGGTTATTGATCCCAACGACGCCGTCATGCTTCTGATTGACCACCAAAGCGGTCTGTTTCAGACCGTTGCAGACATGCCGATGCCTGTCTTGCGCAATCATGCGACAGCGCTGGCCAAGATGGCGACGCTGGCCAAAATGCCTGTCATCACCACGGCATCCGTGCCACAAGGCCCCAATGGCCCGTTGATCCCAGAGATCCATGAGAACGCCCCTCACGCCCAATATGTAGCGCGGCGGGGCGAGATCAACGCATGGGACAATCCGGATTTCGTTGCCGCCGTCAAGGCTACGGGCCGCAAGACCCTTATCATCGCAGGCACCATCACCAGTGTTTGCATGGCCTTTCCGGCAATCAGTGCCGTTCAGGATGGCTACAAGGTTTTCGCGGTGGTGGATGCATCCGGCACCTACTCCAAGATGGCCCAGGAAATCACGCTGGCCCGTGTGGTTCAGGCCGGTGTCGTGCCGATGGACACGGCGGCAGTCGCTTCCGAACTTCAGAAGACATGGAATCGTGACGATGCCCAGGAATGGGCCAACGTTTACACCAAGATTTTCCCTCCCTACCAGCTTCTGATCGAAAGCTATATGAAAGCGCAGGAAGTCGAAAAGAACCACGAACAACTGGATTCACAGCGCGGTTGATGAAACCAAGCGTTGGAAAAGGGCGGCAGGCAACGGCCGCCCTTTTGCATGATCAAGTCGATGTCCCGGATGCGTAAGGCCAGACCCAATCCTGGATCTCGGGCAAGTCTTCACCCGCCTCGCGGATATAAGTTGCGTGACGGGCAAGTTTTTCCTTGAAGCCCGCAATCAGTGGTTCTGCGCTCTCGGAGCCCAAAGGCAGTCGATTGATAGCCTCCATTGCAAGGTGAAAACGATCAAGTTCGTTTCGCACCGTCATATCGAATGGGGTCGTCGTCGTTCCTTGTTCGATAAAGCCACGTACATGAAAATTGGGGTGGTTGGTTCGCTTATAAACCAGCCTGTGAATGAGGTATGGATAACCATGATAAGCAAAGATCACGGGCCGGTTGGTCGTGAAAATCCGGTCAAACGCCTCGTCGGAAATCCCATGGGGATGATGTTGGGGCGATTGTAGCGCCATAAGGTCCACGATATTGACGACCCGAATCCGCAGATGCGGCAGAGACTGACGCAGCAGATCGACAGCGGCAAGCGTTTCCATAGTCGGAACATCGCCTGCACAAGCCATGACGATATCAGGTTCCAGACCGTCTTCTGTTCCGGCCCAATCCCATATTCCAAGACCGTCTTCGCAATGGCGAACTGCGGCGTCCATGGACAGCCATTGCGGCTCCGGCTGTTTGCCCGCGACGATGACATTCACGCGGTTCCATGTTTTCAGACAGTGATCGCCGACACATAACAGCGTGTTGGCATCCGGCGGGAAATAAACGCGCACCACATCGGCACTCTTATTGGCCACCAGATCAACAAAGCCAGGGTCCTGATGTGAGAAACCATTATGGTCCTGCCGCCACACGTGGGAGGTCAAGAGATAGTTCAGGGAAGAGATAGGCTTGCGCCATTCCAGCTCACGCGCGACCTGCAACCATTTTGCATGCTGATTGAACATGGAATCGACAATATGGATGAACGCCTCATAACAGGAGAAGAAGCCATGCCGCCCGGTCAACAGATAACCTTCCAGCCAGCCTTGGCATAGGTTTTCGCTCAGTACCTCCATCACGCGGCCATCAGCGGCGAGATTGTCATCAATATCGAGCGTTTCAGACATCCATACGCGTTTGCTTGCTTCGAAGACAGCGCTGAGGCGGTTCGAAGCGGTTTCATCGGGACCGAACACGCGGAAATTGTTTTCTTTCTCGTTCAGCCTGAAAACATCGCGCAGATATTCTCCCAGTATTTTGGTCGCCTGGGCGTTGATAGCCCCCGGCTGAGTGACATCGACAGCATATTGACGGAAATCTGGTGTATGCAGCTGCTTGCGTAAAAGCCCGCCATTGGCATGCGGATTGGCGCCCATGCGCCGCTCCCCTTCGGGAGCAAGAGCACGCAATTCCGGCTTCAGCGCGCCCTTTTCGTCAAACAGGTCGGCTGGATCATAGCTTTTCATCCAGTCTTCCAGAATTTTACGATGCGCGTCATTTTCCCGGCAGTTGGCGACAGGAACCTGATGCGAACGCCAGTAGTTTTCAACAATGAGACCGTCGACGTTCTTTGGGCCGGTCCATCCCTTGGGACTTCTGAGTATGATCATCGGCCAACGTGGGCGCTCAGGCGACTTGACGTCGGCATTTTTCTTGATCGTCTCGATCTGCGCGAAGATGGTTTCCAGTGTCGCAGCCATTTTCTGATGCATGGCCTCGGGTTCACTGCCTTCCACAAAGAAGGGTTCGTAACCATATCCCCTGAAGAGGTCCGTCAAATCCCTGTCCGAAAGCCGCGCGAGGACGGTGGGATTAGCAATCTTGTAGCCGTTGAGGTGCAGGATCGGAAGGACAGCGCCATCACGCACCGGATTGAGAAACTTGTTGGAATGCCATGACGTCGCGAGCGCGCCCGTTTCCGCTTCGCCATCCCCCACGACGCAGGCCACAACCAGATCCGGATTATCGAAGGCTGCCCCATAAGCATGGACCAGAGCGTAACCCAACTCACCACCTTCATGAATGGACCCCGGTGTTTCCGGCGCGACGTGACTTGGTATACCGCCGGGGAAGGAAAACTGGCGAAACAGCTTGCGCATACCAGCCTCGTCCTCGCTGACAGAGGGGTAAACCTCGGAATATGTACCTTCGAGATAGGTGCTTGCGACCATGCCTGGCCCGCCATGCCCAGGGCCGCAAACATAGATCACATTGGCATCGCGTTGCTTGATCATGCGATTGAGATGCACGTAAATGAAATTGAGGCCCGGTGTTGTCCCCCAATGGCCAAGTAACCGCGGCTTGATATGCTCCGGTTTGAGTGGCTCTCGCAGCAACGGATTGTCCATCAGATAAATCTGACCGACGGAAAGATAATTCGCGGCGCGCCAGTACCGATCAATCAGCGAAAGCTGTTGCGGGTTCAAAGGTTTGGAAGCTGATGTTGTGCTCAAACTCTGTCTCCTACGGGGATTTCACGCGTGCGCCGATTTGACCGCTTTCGCGCTATGGATGATTTCGAAAGCATCTGAAGCGATGGTATGCTCCTCGTCCGTCGCAAGGACAAACGCCGCCGGGTGGCTCGATCCCGTTGTGATACGAAAGGCATTTTTATTGTTGGCGGCGATGTCCAGATCAATGCCCAGCCACCTAAGATGCTGGCATATTGCTGCACGGATTGCAGGTTGATGTTCTCCGATGCCCGCTGTAAAAATCAGTGCGTCGAGCCCGCCAAGCGTCGAAGCGAGGCGACAGATTTCGCCGGCGATGCGCAGCGTAAATATCTCGATCGCCTCACGGGCTTCTGGAGCATCACTTTCAAGCAGATCACGCGTGTCGCCACTTAATCCTGAAAGTCCGAGCAAACCTGAACGGTTATAGAGCAAATTCGCGAGCGCCTCAGCTCGCATGTTCTCTTCCTTTAGCAGATGAAGCAGTACACCCGGATCGAGGGCACCGCATCGTGTGGCCATCGGAATACCATCAAGCGTTGAGAAACTCATACTGGTATCCATACTGCGCCCGTCATCCATGGCGCACAGGCTGGCACCGCTTCCCAAATGGGCAACCACAACTTTCTTTCGCGCGAGCTCCGGTTCTTGCCTCGTAAAATTCCCGATGATCGATTTGTACGACAAGCCATGAAAACCGTAGCGTTTTATCCCGCGGTCCGCCAATTCGCGCGGAATTGCGAAAAGCCGGACGCTATCAGCTATGGTCTGGTGAAAGGCAGTGTCGAAAGAAGCTACCTGCGCAAGATCGGGGAAGAGTTTGCCGACGGCTTTTATCAACGCGACGCTTTTAGCCTGATGCAATGGTGCAAAAATGCCAAGACGATCAATGGCATCGATATGTGCCTTGTCCAGCAGCACCGGTTCAACCAACTCGTCTCCGCCGAAGACCACACGATGCCCTACGGCAAGAATCCGCGCTGGATCAATATGCGTCGCAAGTTTCTGGAAGAGTTCCCCCAGGATAACCACAATGTCGTCTGAACCGGAGGCCGATAACGTGACATCCAAATCACCCTTTTCAGTGCGAAGCCGGAACCGCAAAGGTGAGAGGTTGAGATCTATCGCGCCTCTGGACACGTTCCTTATTCGGGTGCCGTCGCACGAGAAAGCTCCAATTTTGACCGACGAGGAACCGGCATTGAAAGTAATGATCTGTTTTTCCACGCGGCGGTTCCCTGAACATGTTGGATAAAACCCGCGCTTAGGACATATAGCGCTGCTATCGTGTTTCAAGGTGCCAAAATAGGCATCTTTTCCAGAATGCGGCCTATACGCAAGGCGGCCCCTCTTTTCGGAATTGTTGAATTGAGACGATAATAGACGACGATATCCTGAATATCTACAGGAGAATACTTTCGGCGCTAACTCAAAGGCATGCCCTTACACTGCGATATCTCTCTGGAAATTGACGGAAAACTTCTACATTCTTGTTCACTAACGGATTTCGCCTTGCAGTTTCGTCACTTTGGGCCACACATGCATAATTAAAGGAGCGCCATGATGTATAAACATATCCTTATCGCAACCGATGGTTCAGAAATCGCCGACCGCTGCGTCGACCAAGGCCTATCCTTAGCAAAGGCTCTAAACTGTGATGCGACTGTTGTAACAGTGACTGAACCATACAGCAGCGCTGGTATCTTTGGAGGCTTATTCGACGATCAGGATATCAAAGAGAAATATGATCAAAACTGGCAGAAATATGCTGAAAAAGTTCTCCGAAAGGCCAAGAATCTGGCGGAGGAACTTAAGATCAATATCAACGTCCTACATCTGATCAATCCGATACCCTCGGACGCGGTCATTAAAGCTGCTGATTCACTCAATTGCGACCTGATCGTGGTCGCGACACATGGATATTCCGGGGCACAACGCTTGCTTCTGGGGAGCCAGGCAAACCAGATCATCACACTTGGAAACAAATCCGTGCTCGTTGTGCGATAATTTTTCGCACAGATAACTTTACGATACCTTCCCTTTGCGGAGAATGGCTAATGCAGCGTCCGGATCGCAATAGATGGAAAGCAATACTGTTGACTTTTGCCTTCTGCGGGCTGGTCGTGGGGCTCGCTTTGCGCCTCTTCAACCATACCGATTTTGCGCGACTGGTCTGGACTGCCGCGACATTGCCGGTGCTTCTGTCTCTATTTATCGACATAGCTCGAAGCTTGTGGCGAAAAGAATTCGGACTCGACATTGTTGCTGCGTTGTCGATGTCGGCCGCGCTTGCATTTGGAGAAACGCTGGCCGCCGCGATTGTCGCTCTTATGTACACCGGCGGCGCGTATCTGGAAAGTTTTGCCGAAGGGCGAGCGCGCCGTGAGATGCATGATTTACTGTCGCGTGTGCCGCAAACAGCAATGCGTTATATCGACGGCAAACTGCAGGAAGTCGCCGTCGACACGATCCGCCGGAGTGATCGGCTGCTGATCCGCCAAGGGGAGATCATCCCGGTCGACGGAAGCATCGCTTCCGCAAAGGCCTTTATAAATATGTCGGCATTGACAGGCGAACCCCTTCCCGTTTCGCTCTCCCTGGGTGCCGATGTGCTCAGCGGATCAATGAACGTCGGGGACGCGTTTGATATCGTCGCCAAAGAGGAGGCGAAAGACAGTACTTACGCCGGTATTGTGCGGCTCGTGGAGGAGGCTCAGCGCTCAAAGGCTCCAATGTCACGGCTGGCTGATCAGTGGTCCGTCGGGTTTTTGATCGTGACTGTCGCGATCGCCTTCTGTGCCTGGTGGTTCACGGGCGACCCGATCCGGGCGGTGGCGGTTCTCGTTGTCGCAACGCCCTGTCCTCTCATCCTTGCTGTGCCGGTCGCCCTTGTTGCCGGGCTATCCCGCTCAGCTCACTTCGGTGTGCTGGTAAAGGGGGCCGGTCCACTGGAGAACATGGCTCGTATAAAGACGCTCGTACTGGACAAGACTGGCACACTGACAGACGGTCGCCCGCAAATCGCCTCTGTCTACGCTGCGCCGGGGTTCAGTGAGAAAGAGATATTGCGGTTGGCTGCTTCTCTCGATCAGATGTCGAAACATCCTATGGCGCAAGCTCTGGTATCGGCCGCTCGGCAACGTGGAATAGATCTCGTACTGCCCACAGCCGTAACGGAATTAGCTGGGGACGGAGTGGCCGGTCAAGTCGAAGGCAAAGCCGTCATTGTCGGCGGGTATAGTTTTGTTAAAAGGCAGGCGGCAGACACCACGATTGAAATCCCAGACACCGAAGCAGGAGCCGCTCTGGTCGCCGTCGCGGTCGATAGCAATATGGCAGGCTATATCATTATGGCGGATCCGTTGCGCGGCGAGGTAGCAGATACGTTGCGTGGTCTGCGCAAGGACGGCATAAAGCGCATTGTTTTGGCGACCGGTGACCGTGCCGCTGTCGCAAACCGTGTGACAAAGGGACTGGGTCTCAATGCAATTTATGCGGGGCTTACCCCGGATCAAAAGGTGCTGACCGTTCTCAGCGAACGCAAACATGGCCCCGTTATGATGGTTGGAGATGGCGTCAACGACGCACCAGCGCTTGCAGCGGCTGATCTCGGGGTTGCCATGGGAGCGAGGGGCGCAGCAGCCTCGGCTGAAGCCGCCGACGTCGTGCTTTTGGTCGACAGGATCGACCGGCTTCGTACCGGTGTCGAAATCGCGAAGCAATCACGACGTATCGCCCTAGAAAGCGTCGCGGCAGGGATAGGCCTCTCAATAGCCGCAATGTTTGCGGCAGCCTTCGGGTATTTGAGTCCGGTTCAAGGCGCATTGATCCAGGAGGCAATCGACATTGCTGTCATCTTGAATGCACTGCGAGCACTGAGGATTTCGCCCACCGTTAACTGAACGAACGCGCAGCGACGACCTGTTGCACTGATCGATTCCTTTCGCCAAAGGTGTGAGACTGCCACCATCATGTCGGCCACGGACGGACGCTGATACCGTTTATCGTTTTTAAAAGCGCTGATGTTTAGGCCTTTAACCAACGATCAATCAGCTCGCACGTCAGAACGCGAAGGACAGGAATGAAGGCGCGATTTTCTGTCCATCCTATTAATTTCAATAGAGAAATCTTTTCAACCAATACAACCCGTACGCGTGTCATTCATAGGTAATGACCCGTGCCTTTTATACTCAGCTATTTAAAATATCATTTGATAGAGCACTTGAAATATCACAGATGATAGCGTAATCCCTCTTTCAGATGAAATGGAGAACGCGAGACGCATGGCCAAGGCTTCGAAAAATCAGTCGTTAGGTGAACAGGCATATGTTCACCTGAAATGGCTGATATTGAACCAAGAGATTCCAGCCGGAACGTTGCTCAACGAGCAGGCCCTCGTCGAAACGACAGGCTTCGGCAGAGCACCTATCCATCATGCGCTTCATCGACTGGCCTATGACGATCTGGTGGTGATCCATCCCCGCAAGGGAGCGCAAGTGCGGCTATGGGACGGAAGCGACATTGCCGCATTGGTAGAGGCGCGCCTGCCGGTAGAGAGAGCGATTGTGCAGTTGGCCTGTCAGCGTATAACCACACCGGCCATTGTGGAAATGCATGAGGCGATTGAAACAACGCCTCGTCTCATTGAAGAGATGGACCGTGAAGGCCTGTTGAAGCTCGATCTCTGGTTTCATGCGGCCATTGCTCGAGCGACAGGCAACTCCATTCTTGTCGATACAGCTGAACGGCTGCATCAACGCTCCACCCAGTTCTGGTCACCCAAAATGTCCGGCCGAGACCGCTATCTCGCGGTGTATCGCCAGCATGCCGAAATCGTTTCAGCTATCGCGGCACGGGATGCCGACCGGGCCGACATGGCCATCACCGCGCATATCAACAATTTCTCAGAGAAATCAGCATGACAAGCAATAAACGCGTCCATATTGCCACTCCCAAAGGGGAAGTAATCGTCAATCTGGATGACATCCGATCAGACGGCTGGGTTGAGTTCCCCGATTGCGGCTTGCGGCAGTATTTTTACTGGATAAATCCCGAAACCGGCTCAAGCGTGGCCATTCTGGAGTTTGAAAAAGGCGGCGGCATTCCTAACCGTCATACACATGCCTCCAACCAGTTTATGTACTGCCTGGAAGGCCGCTACGAATATACAACCAACAACGTCGTTTTGACGCCGGGCTCGTTCTACATGAACCCCAAGGATAGCCCGCATGGACCGACCATCGCGCATGAAAAATGCCGCCTGATCGAGATTTATGATGGCCCGCATTATTACGAAAAGCCTGAGTATCACACCGACGACACCATGATCGTTCCAGCTGCGGGCTGAGTTTCGAGGAAGATCCAATGAGCCAGAACATCAAGGTTTCTGTGCAGAAGGTGCTGAAGTCATTTGGTGACCTTACTGCTGCGGACAATATTGATCTCGACATCGCCGAAGGAGAATTTTTGACGCTTCTCGGAGCGAGCGGCTGCGGTAAGACGACCTTGATGCGTATGGTAGCGGGTTTTGAAACCGTCACTGCGGGGAATATCTATATCGACGGCAAGAATGTTACGCATTTGCCGCCACGCCAGCGCAATCTCGGCATGGTATTCCAGCAGTATTCCCTGTTTCCACACATGACCATCGGCGAAAATATTGGATATGGGCTACGCGCTCGCGGTGTTTCTCCATCGGAAACAAGCCGCCGGGTCGGTGAAATGCTGGAGCTGGTGCAGCTTTCACATCTGGCTCAGCGCAAGCCCGCTCAGCTCTCCGGTGGCCAGCAGCAGCGTGTGGCTCTCGCGCGCGCACTGGCGGTAAAACCCTCGGTGCTCATGCTTGACGAGCCGCTTGGAGCGCTCGATCAAAAACTGCGGGAGCAGCTACAGGAAGAGCTTCGTAGGCTCCACCGCGAAACCGGCTCGACATTCCTCTTCGTCACCCATGATCAGGAAGAGGCGCTTGTGCTCTCCGATCGTATCGCCGTGATGAAGGACGGAAAGATCGCGCAGCTCGCTTCGCCTGAAGAGCTTTACTTGCGTCCTTCCAGTGAATATGTCGCCGATTTTATCGGCAAGGTTACGTTTATTGACGGCATCTATAACGCGAAGAACCAGATCGTTCGTACCAGAACCGGCTTGAGTATCCCCGCGCAACTATCATTGCGTGACGGTCCGGTGCGGCTCGTCATTCGCCCCGAAAACGTCCATCTGACGGATTGTAGTGATGCAATTCCCGGAGAAATTCAGGAAGTCATCCGCCAGACGGGTACGACAACCTACCAGATTAATATCGCTGGAAATCAGGCAATCAAAGCGCGTCATCTCGGCTTGAGTGAAGCAGGGTTGCAGCCCGGCGCAGCGGTGCGATTGCAGTTCGATACCTGCAATCTGGCATATCCACTGGCGGCGTGAGGCTTGGTGATGGCAAAACGATTAGCCTTGTGGCTTGCTCCCGTGCCAGCCTTGTTGCTGGTTACCCTGCTGCTGGTGATCCCAGTTGCTGAAATGATCTCGACGAGCTTTCACCGCGAGGAGTTTGGCGCGATCCTACCGGGTTTCACCCTTGTCAATTATATTGACCTGCTCACGCGCGCCAGCACATTGGAAATGATGGCGTCCACGCTGGCGATAGCCCTGACCGTCACCGTGATCACCATCGTTCTGGGGTTTCCGGTAGCTGCGGTCGTCGCCATGGCGCCCGCCCGCTGGCGGGGCACACTTTACTTTCTGGTTGCGGCCCCACTCCTCGTGAATACGGTCGTGCGCACCTATGGTTGGTTGCTCATCCTGGGGCGCAAGGGACTGGTGAATGAAACACTGGCTGCCATGAACCTGATCAGTGAGCCATTGGCATTGTCCGGGAATGCTCTGGGCATGACGATTGGCGGGGCACAGGTGTTCCTGCCGTTCATGGTGCTCTCCCTTGTGACGTCACTCATGGCGATCGATAACCGCTTGTATGAGGCGGGCGAAATCCTCGGCGCCGGACCAGTGCGCAGATTCTTCACGGTAACCCTGCCGCTGACCATGCCCGGGCTCATTGCAGGTTCGGTTCTCGTCTTCAGCATGATGCTCGGCGCTTTCGTGACGCCGCTGATACTGGGTGGTTCGGCGGTCAAATATGTATCGGTCGCGGTTTATACGGACGCGCTCGTTCTATTCAATATGCCACGCGCAACAACTCTATCACTGATTTTGATGGTGATCGTGCTGGGACTGTATCTGGTTCAGCAGCGCTATGCCCATCGGAACGAGGGCCGTCGATGAACACGATACACATCAAGCTGGTAAAGATCGCCGCATTCATTGTTTATCTGTTTCTGTTCATGCCCTTGATCGTCGTGGTGCTGTTCAGCTTTTCGGATAAATCCTATTTCTCATTTCCACCAAGCGGCTTTTCCCTTCGCTGGTATGTCGCAGCCTGGGATTCAGGACTGTTTCTAACCCCTGCGCTACGCAGTCTGGCGCTCGCTACGCTCTGCACCCTGATCGCTGCTGTGATAACGATACCAGTCACGCTCGGTCTACGTCAGATGGAGCGCGGGCGGGTGAAAAGCGTGATCGAGTTTTTCATCCTTTCACCACTGATCGTGCCCGCGCTGATCATCGGCATAGCGTTGCTCTACACCTTCAATCGTCTCGGCATACTGGACACTTTCACTGCACTGGTTTTGAGCCACTCGGTAATCGTGCTGCCCTATATGTTCCGCTCGGTCTATATCAGCGCGGTCGGCTTGCGCCAAAACCTGGTTGAAGCCTCGGAGATTTTGGGAGCCAGCCCACGCATGACCTTCTTCAACGTCATGCTGCCCGCCTTGTTTCCCGGTGTGATATCGGGTGCCATCTTCTCGTTCATCATCTCACTCGATCAGTTCACGGTAAGCCTGTTCGTCACGCAGGCGGAGCAAACCGTACTGCCTGTGGCGATCTACAAATATCTGTCAGATATGAACGACCCGGTGACAGCCGCTGTATCCACCGTGCTGGTTGTTTTCGGACTTCTGCTTGCTCTCATTATCGACCGTCTCGGATGGCTGCGCCATTTGTCGGGCGGCGGCGCGTAACAAAACTAGAACCTCTGGAGGAACAACATGCATAATTTCAACCGTCGACAATTCATGGGATTCAGCGCCATTCTGGCCGGTTCGGCATTGGCGGGATTTCCCTCTCATGCTGCCGAGGCCGAGGTCGTTCTCGGCTGGTATCCGGGTTTGCTCGGTCAGAATTTCAAGAAGGGATTGCTTGATGGCTATCCCGACGCGGGTCGTGTCAAGATCATCGAGTCCTTCGACAATGCCCGCTTTACCCAGATGCAGGCCAACCGTAACAAGCCTACCTTGCATCTCGGCGTCTTCACCAATGCGATGCTGCCGCTGGTGGCCCGGTCTGGTCTCGTGCGTGATATCACGGTTGACGCTGTGCCCAATCTCGCCGATTTCGATCCGATCGTACCACGGCCGGTGGGGGACAAAGCAGTGCCACTGACCTATGGTTCATGGGGCATCGCCTATAATGCAAAATATGTCAAAGAGCCTATTACATCCTGGGCTGATCTGACACGCGACGATATCATCAAGAACGTATCTGTCCCCAACATCACCTATAATTCGTCGCTCTATACGCTGGATGCGCTGGCGTCGCTCAAAGGTGGGTCACTGAAGGATCCAAATGCCGGATTTGAAGCGATCCGCAAGGTCCGCACAAGCGGTCCCGGGCTGTGGGATCAGGAGAGCACCGCCGTTGCAGGATTGAAGTCGGGCGAAATCTGGGCAACCCCTTATCTCAGTGGTTCCATTCTCGCACTCATGTCGGACCCTGATCTTGCCGATCTCCGGTTCTGTGTGCCGACAGAAGGCGCTTATTCCGTCCCAATGAGTGTCGTGCGGCTCAATAATGACAGCGCGGGAAATGCCCCCGATCTCCTGATCAATCATATGCTTTCGGCGGAAGCTCAGTCGGCATTTGCGCGCATTGGCGGCAATCGACCCATCAATGTCAAAGCCGAAGTACCCGAAAAAGTCGCTGAAATGGTCCCGCCTGCCGATAAGCTGCGCAATCTAGATTGGGATTACTTCAGCGAGAACCGCACTGCCATCGTTGATGCGTGGAACGAGAAGGTCAACGGCTGATCTGTTCGGCCAACGCTTCTTGTCGGTTGAAGACCTGCATACGTAAACAGAAAGAGCAAGAATATGAAACTTGTCCGCTATGGTCAGCCAGGCGCGGAACGCCCCGGTTTGATCGACGCACAGGGTATTTTGCGCGATCTCTCAGCCTATACAACGGATATTGATGGAGCCGCCCTCAATACTGGTTTGATCCAGCGTCTTCACGGTGTGGATCCAGCCGAACTCCCCATCGTTGAGGGAGAACCGCGCCTTGGACCATGTGTGGCTGGCACATCGAAAATCGTCTGCATCGGCCTCAATTATGTCGACCATGCCAAAGAGGGCGGGCGTGAAATCCCGACGGAGCCTCTGCTGTTCCTGAAGGCCCCCAGTTCTATCACGGGGCCCAACGATCCTATTGTAATTCCGCGCGGATCGGAGCGAACGGATTGGGAGATCGAACTCGCCGTCATCATCGGCAAAGATGCACGCTATGTTTCTGAGGCCGCAGCCCTTGGGTTTGTGGCCGGCTACGCACTGGCCAATGACGTGTCGGAGCGTGATCATCAGTTGCGTCGCGGTGGCGAGTGGACCAAGGGTAAATCACACGACAGCTTTTGCCCGCTAGGGCCTTGGTTGGCGACCACGGACGAGCTTGGCGACGCAACAGACATATCATTGACCCTTGCTGTCAATGGCGTGGAGCGCCAGAATGGCCATACGTCCAATCTCATTTTTGGCATCGCGCACGCTGTCTCCTACATCAGTCAGTTCATGACGCTGAAAGCCGGTGATGTCATTCTCACCGGAACCCCGGCAGGGGTAGGACAATCCATCAAGCCCAATCCCGCTTTTCTTCGCCCCGGCGACATCATGACAATGTCCGCTGACGGTTTGGGCACACAGACCCATGAATTTATATCCGCATGAAAGGAAGTCCCGTGAATAAGCAACGCATTCTTACCGCTGCTGTCAGCGAGCCACAACCAAAGACCTGGTCGAACTGCCTTGTGAGTGGTGATCTTTTCTTCGTTTCTGGCTTGACCGCGCGTGATAACGATCTGGTTACCATCAAGGGTGACAACGCCTACGATCAGTCCAAGTTCATTTTCTCAAAAATCCGCGCCTATGTGGAAGCGGCTGGCGCTCAGATGGACGATATCCTCAAAATGACGATCTTCGTCACCAATATGGCAGACAATAAGGAAGTATGGCGCGCCCGCGCTGAGGAGTTTACCGGGGATTTCCCCGCCTGTTCGCTTGTGGAAGTCGCGGCCCTCGCACAACCGGAAATCCTGGTGGAGATCGAGGCCATGGGCCGCATTCAGTGTTCAAAGGCTACGTAAAACCGATCTTTCCTCAACCTCTATCGGCAGGCGCCCCCGTAGAGGTTGAGGACGTGACATCCATAGCCATTCCGTTGCTTGCCGGTCAGGCTGGTATCGCCAGATAGCTGCAATTGCCCCTACCCTTGCATTTTGCCTGTTGAGGGAACTGCATTTTTACGATCACGTCATCCCATCGACGGCGGAGGCTTTACATTCGGACGAGCTATTGCGAACCGGATTCCTGCCGGTCCACGCCTTATAGGCTCTGGTGAACACCGTGGCTTCAGCATAACCGAGCGCACTTGATATCTCCTCGACCGTCAAATTCCGTTGCGCCAAATATGCGGCGGCCATCCGCTCGCGTTGATTTTGGAGAATGTTTCGCAATGATGTTCCTTCAGCGGCCAGCCGTCGCTGAAGCGTCCTGGCTGTCATACCCAATTCCGAAGCAAGGTGCGGAAGCTCAAGAGGTGCGATGCCTATCCGGACACTCACAAGTGCTCTCACTTGTTCAGTCACAGAAAGGTCCTCATTGTTTGAAGCGACCACTGAACCCATGTGCTGGTTCAGGATACTGATAAATTCCCGATCTTCTATGCGGTGCTGAGTATCTGCTTCTTTCCTGTCGACAACGATGCAATTCCTCGTCTGTCCGAAACGAACTGGCGCACCAAAAATGCGCTGAAGGCTGCCATCGTTCCCATTGGAGGGGTGTTCGAACTGCACCTCTAGCGGACGCCAGTTACGGTCGAAGGCGGTTCGAAGCTGGCTACATATGCAAGCGAGTGTAAATTCATTATCCTGCCGCAGAAGCGCGGCGGGTTTAATCTCACTATGTATTTTGTAGGAGCATACCAATCCTTCGGGTGCGGATTGAACGGAGAACGTCGTTGCCGTTTGAAAAGCCGTTGCATATCGAGCGTAATAGCCGAGCGCCGAGCTGATGGAACTGGCTTGCATGAGCAGAAGACCCATCGGCCAAAGGTCTCCGGGACGGAGTTCGAAACCCACACGTGCACCGAGAACCGGGTCCTCGAAGGTTCGCGCAGCGTCCTCGAAAAACTCAAGATAGTCCCGAATATCAACGCGTGCACTCGGATTTCCGATCCGTGCATCTGAAAGGCCATGACGTGCCAGGACTGACTTGAGGCGCCCCCCGGGGTTCGGCAGGTTTTGAATTATTGCTTGAAGGACAGACACTCTGATAGATGCCATCTGGCGTGAGCGGTTTTGCTGCAAGGGTCTCGTACTCTGCTTTTTGTCGTAAATTGTCATGTTCTTGACGTGGTCCGCCGTGGCTCTTTTTTCGAGCTAACTCTCATATACAGGCAAACTTACAACGAATAAACGGGGACTAAGGAATGTCTACCACCGAGAATTCTAAAAAACTTGCAGTTGGCTCTGTCGGAGTGGCGCATATTGTTTTCTTCGTCGTTGCCGCCGCAGCACCTATGGCTGCCGTCGTCGGGGCCACACCGCCAGCTTTCGCCTTTGGCAATATCGGTGTCCCCGGAGCTTTCATACTCGTGGGCCTGCTTTACCTGATCTTTGCAGCAGGTTTCACCGCTATGGCAAAGCATGTGAGCAGTGCCGGCGGGTTCTATGCATATATTTCCCGCGGTACGGGCCGCCCCCTTGGTCTTGCAGGCGCATTTCTGGCATTGGCGACTTATTTTGCTATTCAGGTAGGGATATACGCACAGGTTGGCGTGTTCGCACATGCGGCGCTTGAACCTTATGGCGTCACTCTTCCATGGTGGACTTGGTCACTTGTTGTACTCGCGGCAGTTCTATGGTGCGGGCAACGCCATATCGTGTTTTCAGGGCGCCTGTTGGGCATTTGCATGATCGCCGAGCTGCTGATCCTGACCATCTTCGCTATCGGCGTCGTCCTCGCAGGAGGCGGAAGTGAAGGATTAACGCTAGCCGGTTTTCAGCCTTCGGACGTGTTTTCGACGGGCACTGGCGTCACGCTGATATTTGTCGTGAGTGCATTTATAGGCTTCGAAGCCACTGCGATCTTCGGCGAAGAGGCTACGGACCCGGATCGGGCGATCCCTCGCGCGACCGTCGCCGCGGTTCTTATCATTACCATCTTTTATGCATTCGTTAGCTGGGCTGTCATCCAATATTATGGTCCATCAGCCGTGCACGCCAAAGCAAATGAATCACTCGAGGGTTTCTATATCGGCGCGATTGCAGGCGTTTTGGGCCCTTGGTCATCGGCTGTCGTCAACATCCTTCTATTGACCAGTCTCTTTGCCTGTCTTCTTTCCTTCCACAACACCCTTAACAGATACTTCTTTGCGCTCGGTCGGGACGGTTTGCTCTGGCACCGCCTCGCGACAGTCCATCCCGCTACTGCTTCTCCACATATTGCGGGACGTTTCCAAGCCCTGCTGGTTGCTGCGGTCCTTCTGGTATTCGCATTTGCGGGTGCAGATCCTTACGCTGTCGTCTACGCTTGGATGATTGCGTTTGCCGGTATCGGGATATTAGCGGTCCAGATTCTCGTTTCTGTTTCGATTGTGACGTTCTTCCGTCGAGATCGTCGGGGCTTTTCTGCACTGCGGGTCTTGGTTGCACCAACCGTGGCGGGCGTCGCATTGATAGCGGCCTTCCTGCAAGTATCCTTCAACCTGTCTCTCTTGACGGGCAGTGACAGCATGATCGTCCAGTCTTTCCCCTTGTGCTTGATGGCGATCGGCATGGCGGGAATTGTACTCGCCATTTACATCAAGCGGACCAACCCCTCTGTCTACAACCGGATGGATGCGACCTTCGCTGACGCGGGTTGACCTTCTGAAATTCAAGGTGCAACACCCGGCTGTCTGTCAGCATGGCCGGGTGCAGCGCAACCTCTATATCCTGAAAATCTGACAAACGGAATCCAGACAATGCAGCTCGATTACGAAACCTCCCTGCGCAACTTCTCGACCGCCTTTCATCTCTCGAAAGAAAAGACCCGTGATGGCGCGGATTTCATCCCCGGGGGCTTCAGTCGCAGAACCTTTAACTACGGCCCACATGCGATATTCGCGCAAAAGGGCGAAGCGCAGTACATTCACACCATTGAAGGAAAGCGCCTGCTCGATCTCAATAATAATTTCTCGACCAACGTTCTCGGGCATAACCATCCCGCGGTCATGGGGGCAATTGCTGAACTGCTGCCAAACGGATTTTCATTTGGCAATCCTACGGGGCACGAACTTGCCTTGGCCAAGCTGCTCTGCGAACGTATCGAATCCATTGATCAGGTGAAATTCTTCTGTTCTGCGAGCGAAGCATGTCTGGGCGCCATTCGCATAGCAAGGGGTTATACGGGCCGTAAGAAAATTGCCAAATTCGAGGGTGGCTATCACGGCTTTACGGATGATCTAGCCGTCTCGACACATCCGAACCCGGCAAATTTCCCAGGCCCCAATTTCAGCCCCCGCTCTGTCCCGGATTCCGATGGCATTCCTTCATACAAGATTGAAAACGTCGTAACGCTTGTGCAGAATGACTTTATTGCATGTGAGAGCATTCTGCGACGACATGCAGGCGATATTTCCTGTATCATCATGGAACTCCAGTCCTGCGCCGGTGGGATCGTGTCGCTGACGAACGAGTTCGTGACGAAACTGGGCGAACTGGCAAGGGAACTGGGCATACTCGTTATCTTCGACGAGACGATCTCGTTGCGCGCCGCATTTGGCGGCCTCCAAAGCCTCTATAATTTCAAGCCTGATCTGACGGTAATGGGCAAGATGATCGGCGGTGGACTGCCAATCGGCGCCGTGGGCGGCTCGAAAAACATTTTCCGTGTCATTGAGGAGAATCAGGTCATGATGTCGGGAACCCACCACGGGCATCCCATGGCCTGTGCTGCAGGTCTTGCCACGATGGAGGTTATGGATCATCAGGCCTATGAACGGCTCAATACCATGGCTGAGAATATCAAGAACGGTCTCAATGGATGGGCTCGCGAGAACGGTTACCCATTCGTGGTATTCGGTGATTTTTCGGTTCTTGGCTATGCCTTTACCAAGGACGTGGGGCAGACGATACAGACCCACCGCGACTACTGGAACAGGATCGACGATCAAAAGATGATGATCTATGCGCTGGAAATGGCAACTCGCGGATTTTTCCCTGTCCATCGGGGACAGATTGGATTGACGCTTCCGATGACCGACGACGATATTGGCGGATACATCGAGACGACCAAAAACATTATCGCCGACATCCACGCGGCAAATTAACCAGAGCGGAAACTGGACGGCGTCTCTCAGACGCCCTCAGCTTCACATGGAGGAGAATGAAGTGCTTGAGCTTGATCAGATCATTGGTGGCAAATTCACTGGATCGCGGTCCGGACGGACTTATGACCGTATGGATCCGTTTACCGGAAAGCCGGCCAGCCGCGCCCCTGCGTCAGACCTTGACGATGTGCGTTCTGTCGTAGCCGCCGCGGCAGCCGCATTCCCGGCGTGGTCGAAAACCGGACCGGGAGAACGGCGGCGTCTCTTGTTGAAAGCTGCAGATATCATGCAGTCGAAAACGGAGGAATTTACGCACTTGCTGACCACGGAAACAGGCGGAACCGCCGCTTGGGCCGGCTTCAATATAATGGTTGCAGCAGGAGTTTTGCGCGAAGCAGCGAGCTTGACCACGCAGATCCGCGGCGAAATCATTCCCTCGGATAAGCCGGACACGCTTTCCATGGCGATCCGACGACCGGCGGGCGTTTGTCTCGGCATTGCACCATGGAATGCACCGATTATTCTCGGCACGCGGGCCATCGCTACGGCACTGGCTTGTGGCAATACAGTCATTCTCAAGGCCTCAGAGGCGTGCCCTGGGTTGCATGTTCTGATCGGACGTTGCCTTGTTGAAGCTGGTTTCCCCGAGGGGGTCGTCAACGTCATTACCAATGCGCCTCAGGACGCCGCCATGATCGTAGAAGCTTTGGTGGCAGCGCCAGAGATCAGGCGGGTCAATTTCACCGGGTCGACAAAGGTAGGCCGTATCATCGGCGAACTTTGCGGACGGCACCTGAAACCTGCATTGTTGGAACTTGGCGGCAAGGCGCCATTGATCGTACTCGATGATGCGGACATTGACGCAGCTGTGAGCGCAGCGATTTTCGGCGCGTTCGCCAATATGGGTCAGATTTGTATGTCCACCGAACGCATCATCGTCGATGAGAAAATCGCCGACGAGTTCGTTGCGAAGATGGCAGAGCGCGCAAAGCTGCTTCCGGCGGGTGACCCCCGTGGGCATGTCGTGCTGGGATCTCTCGTATCCCCTGAAGCGGCGGCCAAAATGGAGGCTTTCATTCAGGATGCTACGGACAAAGGCGCCAGGATCGTTGCTGGCGGCAACCGTAACGGCTCCGTTGTGGATGCCACGCTGCTTGATCATGTGAAGCCCGGAATGCGCAGCTTCGACGAAGAATCCTTCGGCCCGGTCAAGCCGATCATCCGTGCCAAGGATGAAGATGATGCGGTCCGGATCGCGAACGAAACCGAATATGGCCTATCGGCTTCAGTCTTTAGTCGCGACGTAAAACGCGCGATGGCGGTTGCCGAAAGGATCGAAAGCGGCATCTGTCATATCAATGGCCCAACTGTTCACGATGAGCCGCAGATGCCATTCGGTGGAGTGAAAAATTCCGGCTATGGCCGGTTTGGCGGAACGGCGGCTATTAACGAGTTCACCGATCTGCGTTGGATCACCATTGAAGATCCGAAACAACATTATCCGTTCTAAGTATAGACTTCGCGCCCAGATGACGCGACAGGCGAAACTTTAACATCGAGGATGGCGCGAAGCACTTCGCGCCAAAATCTCTATCGTGGCGATAGCCCTTTTTTAGTAAGTATTGTTAAATACAAGGAAGTCTACCTCCACGCCTACAAGACGATGTCCGAAGCCCGCGCGGGGATCGGTCGCTATCTCAACTTTTACAATACTCGATGTCCACATTCATCTCTTGACCGGCAAATGCCGGATCAGGCCTACTGCAACGCGCTGACACCGATGATGGTGGCGGCATAATCGAAGCGAAATCCACTTAGCAAAACGCCAAAAACTGTTCAGATAAACCGAGCCAGCTCTAAACTTTACGGTCCCGAAAAACTGAACCTTAGAGCGCCAGTCGTCACTGTTCGAATACGCTCGCCCTTGGCCCGATCGCGGCCATCTCGCGCTAAGGCTCGACGATGGCAATAGGTCCTGCATATGAGAACGCTTGATGAAAAGCGGTGGGCTTACCGTTGCAATCGCCTTTAAAACGAATCTGCGCGGGTAAACCGGTCGGAGCAATCGTCAGTACAATTCGCCCATCGCACTGCGTCGCATTGGTCCAATGTATGTGCCCCTCTACGACGCGGCCACCGTTTTCACTGGGTTTTTCAACAGCGTCTGTCAGACCCTCCCGGATAATCGCCGTCATTGTGGGAATTAGAGGCGCGGAACCTGGCGCTGGCATTTTACTCCAGCGATCACCGTCTTTTATCCACTGTACGTCATCGATAATTATGAGCTGCGGTCCGTTTTGGTCGGGGTTCTTGACCATTCGAAACCGGTTGGGACGCAAGCGGTCGAGATAGTATATATCAGCAACATCTTCTTGTTGAATGAAAAGTCGCACGCGCTCAGTAGATGCTGCCTCCTCCGCTTGAAATGCCGCCAGTACAATGTCTATCGGTGTTTCATGATTGCTTGTGGAAGCGGTGGGCGACGTACTTGTAGGATTCGATTCCTCGACGTGCGTTGTCCATATAGCAGGTGGGCGATAGCCTTCTGAGTCTGAGAAATCCTGAGTTGGCAATGCGTGCACCTCGCGTCTATCCGTAGGGAAATCAAATTTCCTTATCGGGGATTGTTCAAATGCACCAAGGGCACAGTTTGAAGCCGTCGCACGAGCCTGAAACGCCAGATCGAACCCACCGACGGGAGATGCGCGGCAAAGGGCAACATCGCCGCCGTGCAGCGCTGGACTGCCCGTAGCCGGAATGTAAAAATCATCGAGGTAAGCCTCGCCAATCGGCATAGTCCCGCAACTACCGTCTGATTGTAGATTGGGCCCCTGAAACGAAGCGGTCGCGGCGACCGCACAATCGCTGGGGACATTATGTGAGAGGATTGTATTGGCAATACGGGCACGCACATCCAAACCCTGCAATCCACTGGCCCGATTGTCGGCGACGGTCACGTTAATCAACGTCACTTCATTGCCACTGATGGTTCCCGTCGGCCCGACGTTTTTGGCAACAAGCACATTGGAAATTATCGCTTTACCGTCCGGCGCCACGGCAATTGCGGCACCAGTTCCAGCGGCGCTATTTGATGTGAATACGGCGTGGGAGATCTGCAACGTTCCACCCGATAGGGCAATCGCGCCACCGACGCCGCTCGCCGTGTTTTGAATGAACAAGTCGCCCGTAGATGTCATTCCGCCGCTATAGGCAAGGTTCGCGCTTAAGGCGGCACCCGATCCACCATGATTGCCTGTAAATTCATTATAGGCAGAAACAAACGTGGTTGGTGGCAGCGCTTCCAATGCCCTCACGATGACCGGCGCCTGTCCCATGTCCCGCGCCTCCTGTACAACATCGAACAATGAAACCGTCCCAAACTGGGGTCCCGCATCATTGTCACGGAAGACATTGCTTCGCAGATTGATGGTTTGCGCACCGTTGCGTCCCGCCCGTTGCGACAAAGACAGGGCAGCTCCATCACGTGTTCCCGTAAACATGGAATGCGCTATGCGAACGGGTCCCAAGGGTGGGCCAATACGTACGGCATTTCCTGATTGGTTGATAAACTGACAATCCTCAATAGTGCCGGCGTTCATGAGGACCGCCGCAGAATTTCCGACAAATCTTGAGTGTTTTATATTTAATGATCCTCCAGCGTTTACCGCATATCCTGAAGGATTGTGGGAAAAGCTGGAATCGTGAATCCATCCTTTGCCACTGATGTCGATTGGGCTCTCACTTGCTTCAACAGTCGTCAAGTCCAGTTCGGCATCACCGCTTGCATGAAGGACCGAGCCGTTCAGCCGTCCCAATCCCAAAGTACCGGGTTGAACGCGTGGGACTGGTGGAAGCACAAAACCGCGCAGCGTAATATGCCGAAGGATGATGTTTTCTTCCGTAGCGAGCATGGGGCCGGTGAGACCGTGGCCATCGAGAGTAATCTGCCCCCCTCCATCAATCGAGGTGCTATTTGTCAGCCTATAGCGGCCAGTAACGCGGATCGAGCTGTTGGGCGGACAAGAGAACCGAATTATGCCTCCTGCGGCAAGCGCTTGAGCAAGATTCACCCCGGCCCCCATCTGGGTGTCCGTAGCGCAAGCTGTTACAATGGCGTCTGCGTGAGCGTTGAAGACAGCCGGCAGCATTGCCAAGGCGGTGAGCATAGTCATTTGTCCGAGTTTCACGGTCATGGCGAAATCACCGGGTTATTCGCATCGGAAAAGTCAATATTGATTGGACCGCCCGGCCCTTTCAATGTGGCGCGACCCAAGCCATCGGCGTCCATAACCGCTCCTTCAGTTGCCCATTGAGGTTGGACGAGCCCGTTGATTGCGCCAATCGCCGGACCGTCCTCTGTCAGATTGAACTCAATCCGACGTCCCGCAGCTGTTGTGTAGGTCGCATTCCCGTGATCATCGGGATTGACACTTTCCAGTGCCAATCGGCGTTCCTCCTTAAACCGCTCAAAAGCCGGATCTGAAACATTGTGTCCTTGAACTGCAGCAGGTGGATGTGCCTCGACAATCTCCATCACCCCCCATTGCCGGCCATGCGCACAGTAACTGCCGGAGCAATCAACGATGCGCGCAGCAAGATAGAAATGCGGACCAGGGCCAGGGAAGCATATGGCGGAGCTGACAAAGAAACGTCCGTCATTCTGCGTGCTCACGCCGCTTGTGCATCCAGAGAATGAAGTTGAAAGGTGAGGCTGGATACCACAGGCGAAACCTTCAGCAACACAAGTGTTGTTCGTTCGCTCGTGCTGACGGCCAACGCCGTTAAAGCGAAACAAATCGCCCATCCGCAGTCCGGTGAGAGTCGGGATGATTGATGTTGGCATGGCCACGCCGCGATCGACGGCGCGTGAGAATCCGAGCGTGCTCAACGTCGGGCCGGTCCGAACGCCGCCAGCAGTGATCGTAAAAGCAGGTGTCTGAAAGACGAGCTCGAGACCGGCATGATGAATCATCTGACTGAAAGCTTTACGCTCCACGATGGATGACAGGATCGGCATCGGCAAGCGGTAGGGGCTGGTTGCTGCCGCAACCATATCGACCTTGGCCGACTTTGGCGGCCCATCAGGCAATAGTTGTGTTTGACCAGCCAGCAGCATGGCCCGAGCCACTTCGTGATCGGCACCACTATCAGTATTGTAGAGATTTGTGGGCGGAGGACTTCCAAATGTATCATCGCCATCGTTTTCACTCAAACGGCGAAACGGTGAGGTTCTTCGCCCTCTATTGGACGTCGCGGCAAACTTGGCTTCGGAAAGATCCAAGACAATACGCGCTGCTCTCGCGAGGCCAGCATCCCCGTGCACCTCTGCGAAATCATGCAAGTTCAAAATGGCGTTCAGACTATAGCGTGTGTATGGTCGAGCGTTGTATTCTTGAAAATCATGCGCTGCGATGTCCTGCAGCCTTGACATCAACCAATCTCGCACCTCGCTCTGATCTTCGCGTACGTCGTCGACGTGATCGTAGTTCTCGGCTTCAAGCCGCGCGATGATGTCAGCATTGGTCAAATAGCGGGAGGACTCGATCATCAGGCGATGGTTCTCGGTTTCTCGCACGCGGATATCAGCATGAGGCACAATCAAACCACCTGGATCATGCCCTGCAGCAATCAAGAAAGGAGCTGCAGCCAAGCCTGCGGCCGAAGATAAACCACTGCCAGCAATGCGAAAAAACGTAGCCAGTGCCCAGCTGAAATAATCACCGATCGCCTCAGCTAGTTCATTGTACCAGGCGTGCCGATCCGCCGTATCCTCCGGACTGCCCAATTCATCGCCGGCTGGGTCAGTACATCCGCCAAGCACCGAATAATCGTCGTCTGATGGTGCGCCACGGGCGGCCAGCAGATTTGCATACATGAAATCGATCGTTTCTGGCGTCAAGAGCCCCGGCTGTCGTCCGGAAGGCCCTCCCAGATAGAGCAGGCGGCTTAGCTCACGATCGACTACATCGAACTCACCCTTGCTGCTATCCGAGAGATTTTCGATGCAAGGTAGATCAGAGCTACCGAGCTGGCCATTCTTGCGCATTGCTTGAATGGCCTGGTTGACCTGCTGTAACATGCAATCTGGGGAGACCTCGAGCTCCACGATGACCGTCTCACCCTGCTCAGTTTCTCGAGTTTCGTGCGCACAGGCGGTGGGGCCACTCGCGCGTGCAATACGATCAGCATCCGCAAAAGCCGACAGTGTCGGTTGTACAAAGGTTCCATCTTGGTTGCGGGCACGTGATCGAACAATGCTACCTTCACAAGGTGTCCCCTGAACACCATGTCCACGCACATAGGCAAGTTTGGCAATCAGGATAGAAGTTAGGTTCTCGCCTTGGTGGTCAAAGTTTTCTGCAATCATTTCATTGCGGTAGGTCAAATAGTCATCTTCGCGGCTGCATGCATTGAATGCAATCACAGCTTCGGCGCGCGCGTCGAACGCAGCAGCCGCCGCGACCGCGTTGTTTGATGGAGCTGGAAATTGCAGCGGCTGCGCCACAGCTCCAGGCGCCAGCAGGCAACTCAACAATATACTTATGACCCTCAATCGGGCGCCATGCAACGGCATAGCCACAGACCTTTTCCAACGATCCAACAAACGAAGGGACGACGGCACAGTCTTATGTGATGAATGATGAGTTAGGCTGAGTAATTCGAAAGCGAAATTACACCACATCTTGCTAGTTGCAAAGATGATATTTCTGTAAGCAGCACATGTGAACGACAATAGCCTACCGACGGAGTCAGCGTTCACGCAGTAAAGACCAATTATGTTTTTTCTTCTGTTGCCGCTGCTTGCGCGTGCATCCTCCGCATGATCTCGTGACCTGCCGCAGCAGTCTCACTGCCCCCCTCCACGTGAACTTTCGGATATGCGATCTTAATGCCGTTTTCTTCGAAAGCCTTCTTGATCATCATATTGGCCCGCCGCTTTATGCCGAACTGCGTCCCCGGTTTGGTCATCAGTTTCGTTCGCAGGACGATTGAGTACTCTCCGAAACTATCGATACCCTGCATCTTCAACGGTTCGATCGTATCGGCCGCGAATTCTGGATCTTCTGCCAATTCCTGACCGATCTTCTTGATCAGCTTGCGGGCCAGTTCGACGTCCGAATCGTGGGTGACCCCGATTGTCATCTTCTCGATCACCCAATCGCGGCTCATGTTCTGAACAGCGCCAAGCTGGCCGAACGGCACGGTGAAGACGGGACCGCGATGGTGCCGCAGTCTTATGGAGCGCAAACTGAAGGATTCCACCGTTCCTTTGTACGATCCGCTCTGAATATACTCTCCAACGCGGAACGCGTCATCGAGCATATAGAACACCCCGCTCAAGATGTCTTTGACGAGCGTTTGCGCCCCAAAGCCGATGGCAACACCGAAGATACCGGCTCCTGCGATCAATGGCAGGATTTGTACACCCATCCCCGATAAAATTGTCAACACGGCCACGATGGCAATGAATGCGGCAAGCGCATTGCGAAATATCGGCAGTAATGTGCGCAGTCGACCCGAACGCGCCATCGCGGCAACGCTTCGGTCAGCTGGATCCACGGGCCTTAAATGAAAGTCGATCAGTGCCTTCGACAACTGCCACAGCAAGTCGGCTACGACCAGAATAATGATGGCGTTGAAAAGGCCGTTAACCAAGCGCTCGCCGAGGCCGTTCCCAGACAATGCAGCCGCACTGAATTTCCATAAATAGGCCAGCCAGAGGACCGCTGCTCCAATGACCAGCGCCCTCGCCCCTCTGGCGACAATGACATCGAATATCACGCCGATGGCACCATTACGCTTATCATTACCGGCAAAGGCTTGAGCTAAGCGGCCAGCACCGCGCAGAACGGGCGGCAGCACGAGCGCATAAATGCCGATCCACAACAGTCCCAGCATTCCGCCAACCCAGACCAGCCAGAGGGCAATCAGAAAGAGAGTTAGCAACGTTGCTTTCAAAGTCGATGGGCGAGGGCCCGGGCGACGCCATATCACTTCAATCGCGACAGGCAACAGTCCAAGACCAAGCAGAAATGACCCTATCTGTGCAACTTCTGGCGAAAAGCCAACACCGCGCATGAGGCCGACCATGGCCCAGCCGAACAAGAAAATTCCCGCGATAATGGCAATGCGTCGGCTCCAGAAGTGCGCTGCAGCGATGCTGCCTGCCTCCACTTCCCGGTCGGAAACCGTGCCATTTCGCATTTCATCAGAGAGCTGATCTGGCGACGTTGATGGCTGGATAGCAAGGAGAACAGCGGCGGGTGTGCAGAGGCTCCGAACGAAGCGGAAGGCGATAACAGCGACGAGGAGGGTCAATACAATCCTCCGCAACAATGGTGGCCATTCCAACAACAGGAATGACCCGATACTGGCTAACGAAAAGGTCAGCAAAGCGGCCAGATTGACCAAGATTGCCTGCGGAACCAAATTCTGCCGGTAAGATGATGCTTCCTTCGGAAGCCTTTGCCGAACCAGCCATTCAGCGCCGAACCCCACGGCCATCAGCACAGCTAGAATGAGGATGACCAGGCCTGGTCTGTGGTTATTGACGTCACGGGCGATTACATCTGAAGCGTTTGCCAGTTCTTGAGGAATGCGAGGCACAGCAGCAAGAAGACCGGTGATACGGCTTCGAACTGCTGTTTCCCAACTTGCAAAGGTGTCCGAAAGTGCGGGCTCAGTTTCGGACTGCGGAGCGGCTTTGCTTTCCAACCACGCCTTAACATCTGGCTCATTGAGCACCTGAAGAAGCTGCCTTACTTTCTCAGGAGGCACTTCCGAGGGAGCGTTCTGTGCCCAACCGGAATTCTGCAAAATCGACAACACGATCAATGTGACCAACGCTATAGCACAATTTCGCAGGGCTAACGCTGTTCCCATGTCAGTTCTCCGGGCCGGGAACGTCAACATCCCGCCTTATATGGGCAACGCATAAGCCTTGAGGGAAACGGCAGTAAGGCTGATAACTGCGGCACGAAAAATCATGGTGCGTCAACCCGACCTACCCTTCTTGCGTGTTCAAAGCCGTCAAAGAAAAAGCCTGAACCATTATAAGCGACAGTTTCTAGCAGACTGAAGTAACGACAAAGAAAGTGCAACAGCTATTCATTTGCGTACAGCGTTCAGTCTACATCCCGGCACATAATAATGTATTTCCGATTTTTTTATAGCTAATCATGGACGTGTCGAATTGCCTCCGGTCTGCCTGCTTCATCCGGTGGCGTGCATCGCCCAGACCAGCGACCGTTTTCAAGATAATAGAACTGCGATCGATAAAAACCTAGAAACCCTTTCTACAGCTCTGTCAGCCTCGTGCTTGCATAGCACGCCAGGGTTTTCTCTGCATCACGGCCTTTGATCGACCCCCACTTCGACAGTAAAGGCCTACTATACGAGACATTGAATTTAGAGTACAGTATTACCACTATTGAATAACTTGGTTACGTTGGCATTCTCGAGTAGAAGAGTTGGCGGATCAAAGCGCTCCTTATTGTCATCATCTTTGATGAGGCGCTTGGCATAAGCCAACTATGGGAGCTGAATCAGCATGGATCAAGGATCGGGCGCTGTGCACAAAGCAGCGGTTGGGCATCTACCTGCGTTTATTACTCCACCTGGACAGACCGATGTGCTTCTGAACATCGTGATCATCTTTCTTGTCTGCGTGGTGTTTTTAACCGGCATTCTCTACTTAAGGCTCCACGCGTTACCGGAACATATCGCGCATCGGACACATAAGGTTCAAATTCAGTTGGTTGCGGTTTTGGGGTTGATCTCGCTCTTCACCCACAATCAAATCTTCTGGATCGCAGCACTCTTGATTGCGATGACAGAGCTGCCGGATTTCCTTTCTCCGATTACATCGATGGCCAGATCTTTGCGCATCCTGGTTCGACAAGGGCTTAACGTTGCGCCGTTAACGGCCACTCAGACGAGCGCGTCTTCTACTTCCGGCACGGCGCAGACAACGGTTGCCGCACCGTCCATGACGGATACTGTCAATACCGGACCAATCACTGCAGCCGGTGAGACCGTAGAGGGAAAGCAGGAGCGACAGTAATGTTGGAGTTTTTGCTTTGCTCATTGGTCACGATATTCCCGGACTATCTGTTCCGTCGGTATCGTCAAGGGAAGCGTATCGGGCAAGAGATTACGATTTACTCCGTTTGGTTTGAGCTGAGATGGGGGATCACTGCCTGCATCATCCTTACAGTCTCCTTGATAACTATGATCTTTTACTTTCACCCCTCTACGTCTAATGCCACAGCGGCCTTCCGGACGGTAACAATCCTTCCCGAAATAAGTGGACGCGTAGATCAGGTTTACGTGACCCGAAATCAGATGGTTAAGGCTGGAGAGCCACTGTTCAAACTGGATAACAGCGAACAGGAGGCGGCACTTGAAACAGCGCAAAAGCGTATCGCCGAGCTAGATGCGGAAATGCTCGTCGCCAAAAGCGATCTCGTCGCAGCCGACGCGCGCATCAAGCAGGCTGAGGCGGCATTCCTACAGGCGAAGAATGACGTAAATACCCAAGCCGAACTGCAACGTCGCAACGTTGCTGCCCGAAACGAGGTTGAAAGGCTGCAGTCGATTGCTGATGGTAAAGCCAGCGAGCTTGCTGCAGCAGCAGCCACCAAACAGACGCTCGAAACAAAGCTCGCTACGTTGCTTCCCGCACAGAAAGCAAGTGCAGTAGCATCAGCCGAACAAGCGAACGTGGAGCTTAACAAAACCATTGTTAAGGCGGGTGTAAGTGGAACTGTTCAGCAGTTTACACTCCGGGTCGGCGAAGTCGTTAACCCACTCCTTCGACCAGCCGGGGTACTCGTTCCAGAAACTGCGGGTCGGATTGGCCTCGTTGCTGGGTTTGGGCAGATAGAAGCGCAAGTCATGAAGCCCGGTATGATTGCGGAGGCAACCTGCATAGGTAAGCCATTTACCATCATCCCGATGGTTGTAACCGAGGTGCAAGATGTGATTGCAGGTGGACAGGTCCGGGCAAGTGACCAACTCGTTGATGTAAAACAGCTTTCAACTCCCGGCACGATTACAGTTACGCTCGAACCCCTTTACGAAGGCCAGTTGGCAGATATTCCTCCGGGGAGCAGCTGCATTGCCAACGCTTACACCAGCAATCACGAGGAGCTGCATTCGGGAAAGGCTGGTACCTTTCGATCGATATTCTTACATGCCGTCGACGCGACTGCACTGGTCCATGCTATGATCTTGCGAATTCAGGCGGTAATGTTGCCGGTACGCACTCTGGTTCTTTCCGGTCATTAACATGTTCGTGTCCGCTAAGAATCCAGAAGAGCGCAACAGCTCACAGACAAAACGGGACCTGATTTACCGGTCAGAATCATGACTGTTGTTGCCAACTTGAAGATAACGTTCAAACTTTCTACGGTCCACCTGATCATATGAGTGGCCAAACCGTTGTCGATCTCTATGGCCAATATGGTCGCCTATCAGCCATCATTCACTTCACACATATTGAGAGCTGCTGGCTGTGTTTCGCCTTGCTACAGCAACTGAAATTCAGTGACGATATGTTCAGCTTCTGCATCGCCCAACAGAAAGCCACCGCCTTCGGACATACAAGGCCAGTTCAACCAGCATTCGGGCCTACCCCGTCAATGTTATCTGAATATGGGCTACGTCAATGGAACTGGCGCGAATGCGTGCAGCCTGGCGATAAGCGCGCGGTGTAAGACCAGTTTCCATCCGGAAATAGCGATTGAAGTTGGAGAGATTGTTGAAGCCTGCTTCAAAGCAGATGTCGGTCACCGGCTTTTCTGTTTCAGTTAAAAGCGTACGCGCGCGCCACACCCGTACTGAGCGGCTATAATCGGAAAAAGCCAATCCCGTCAGCCGTTTGAAGGCACGCGAAAAGGCGGATGACTCCAGCCCCACAGCCGTTGCCACATCCTGCATCTGCATTGATGGTGTGGACTGCAGCAACTGTATCGCCTTATCGATACGACGGTGCCGCTTGTCGGAATTCTCGTTGTAGGACGAGACGAAATGCGAACTGGCCAGAAGACGTTTTTCTGGAGCGGCTTCAATGGCTTCAAGGATATCGATGAACAAGCCCAATCCGCCGCGGTTCTCTTTCTCGTGCAGATCCAGAATCATACGGCCGATCCGCGTCGCAGCCGTCCCCATTATTTCCACGCCTTGCATGGAAAGCGGCTTCAAACGATGCAGCACATCGAACTCCGGACAGATGGCGCGAATTCCGATCAGCGCATCGGCGTCGAATTGCAGCACAAGATCGCGACCGGGAAGGTTCGCTGCGCCGGGGGTAATCCAGTTGTGCGGGAGGTTGGTGCCAGTGAGCACCAGATGGCCGGGGGCAAAAGCGCCGACATAATCACCGACATAAGCGAGGCCCTTGGCATCCGGGATATAATGGATTTCCCATTCGGGATGATAGTTCCAGATACAGATCGCAATCGGATAGTCATCGCGCCGAATGAGATAGGATTTCCCCTCCGGGAGTTGAATCCGTTCGCGGGTCGCCGCAAAGGCGTTTGGTGTTTGTAGCGGTTCTTTCGATGGAATTGGCATATCTGCTCAGTAAAAATACCCATATTTTGTCATAATAGTATCAGTTGATGTCGAAAAGCAATCTAGTGCTTTTGCTGATATTCTATGAAATTCCTCAAGTCAGGTGCTTATAAAAAGCGCCTCATGGGGAGGATGACAATGAAACGTGCTATTTTTGGCGCGAGCGTCGCATTGGTTGCGCTCGTCGCTGCTTCCAACAGTTTTGCCGCAGCCGTATGTGAGAAAGACCTGCGCGTTCTCGCGCAGCCACGCGACGGCCTGACCCTTCTTGAAAAAGAGGTCGATGAGTTCGAGAAGCTTTCGGGCGCTGGCTTCGAAATCAGCTATCTGAATGAAAACGACCGCCGCGCCAAGTCGCAGGCCGATGCCTCGACCGTTGGCAGCTACAACGTCTATTATGTGGACGAAGCCAATCTGGCACTGTTTGCATCGTCGGGCTGGATCGTGCCGCTTGAAGGCTACTACCCGAAGGAATATGACTACAACGATTTTGATGCCGGTATGCGCGCTGCCGCAACATATGACGGCAAGCAGTGGTTCGCTCCAATTCAGGGCGGCGGTGATCTTCTGGTCTATCGCACCGATCTTCTGGAGAAGGCGGGTATTCAACCGCCGAAGACCTGGGACGAATATAAGGCTGCGGTCGCCAAACTACACGATCCCCAGAACGGCATTTATGGTACGGCCTTGCGCGGACAGCGTGGCTCGGGCGCCAATGTCTGGCGCTGGATGCCTTTGTTCAAGGCGCTTGGCGGCGAATGGTACAAGGATGGCAAGCCGGCGTTCAATTCCGACGCGGCTGTAAAAGCGACGCAGGAATATCTCGATCTGTTCAAGTATTCCGCGCCAGGTACACAGACCGGTTCATGGGATGAATCCACTGGCGCGTTTCGCGCGGGTAAAGTGGCAATCCTGATCGAATCCGCTCCGCTGGGTGGTATGTCCGTCGATAAGGCGCAAAGCCAGGTTGCAGACAAGGTTGCCTTCTCGGTGCCGCCGACACCGCTTCCCGGCGCGGGTTATGCACATGGCTTTGCGATTGCTTCTAAAGCCAATGCAACAGATGCTGACAAGGCCTGTGCAGGACTGTTCGTAGCCTGGGCCACATCGAAGGAACAGGAAACGCGGCGTCTTGCTGCTGGTCAGCCGGGTGAACTGACCCGCACCAGCACGTTCCAGAGTCCTGAATATGCCAAGACTTTCGGCCAAAATCTTTCTGATGCCATGGCTGCCACGGGTGAGCGGACGCAGGTCACCTTCTGGCAGGACCCACGCTGGCAGGAACTGGGCAACCAGTGGGGCATCATGCTGGAAGAGCTTATCACCGGCAGCCGCACGGACATCAAGGGTGCGCTCAACGATCTTGAGGCCTTTGCCAACAAGCTTTGATCGACTGGCTGCAACACTTGAGCCCGGACACACTTGGAAAAGTGTGTCCGGTGTCGCTAACTTTTTCATTCTATGCTGTATTCCCTGTCCGCAATGAGCGGCCAAGGCAGGGGACCGCTTCTGGTCGAGGACTGTTTCATGAAACGTGGACGATCTCTGCCCTTTGTCTTTCTGGGGCCGCCCCTGATTATCCTGATGGTGCTGGCGCTTGTGCCAACCCTGTTTGCCATCAATATCTCTTTCCAGAACCGCACGCTTTCGCAGGGCATTTCGCACTATATCTGGTTCGAAAACTATGCGGCGCTCTTCAGCGATCCGCGTTTTCTGAATGCCTTATGGGTGTCGTTCAAATGGGAAGTGCTGACAGTCGCGCTGACCATGCTGGTCGGTCTCGGTTTGGGCATTGCGATGTTCGAGGCCGCAAGCGCGCGGATGCGCAATGTGCTGTGCATTCTCTTCATCATACCCGTCCTTCTGCCGCGTGTTTGTGCGGCCTTCGTGTGGAAATTTGCGTTCCATCCGCTCTATGGCGCGTTGACCTGGCCTGTGCGGGAATTGACGGGTGCGACGCCCGATGTTCTTTCCACACCATGGGGTGCCCTTCTGACGGTGGCATTCGTCGATGTCTGGCAATGGGGCTTGTTCTTTGCGGTCATCGTGCTGAAACTTTTGGAAGCGTTGCCACCGCAACCTATCGAAGCTGCACGGATCGACAAGGCGACACGCTGGGAGATCCATCGATACATCACGATACCGATGCTCAAAGTGCCACTGATAAGCCTGTTGCTCGTCAAGGCTATCGAGAGCTTGCGCTCTTTCGATCTGGTCTATGTCATGACACGAGGTGGTCCGGGCATCTCGACAGAAACGCTCGACATGTACGCCTATTCGCAAGGCTTCATTGAATCGGGAAAGATTTCCTACGCGTCCTCCATGGCGGTCATCATGATGGTCCTGACGATCGTGGTCTTCACCGTCGCATGGAAGAGGCTGAACCGATGAAGATTTCAACGCTGTTGCTACGAGGCGTTCTCTTTCTGGCGGCTGCACTTGTGGTGTTGCCGCTCCTCTGGACGCTCCTGAATGCCTTCAAGACCAACGCGGATTTGCTGGTCAGCACGCCGAAACTGATTTTCCAGCCGGTCTGGGACAATATGAGCTATGTGCTCAATCGCCGCTCGGTGGCGCGTGCGCTCACCAATTCGGTCATCATCTGCTCGTCGGCGGTGGTGATTGGTGCGCTGCTCGGTGTACCGGCGGCCTATGTTATTGCACGCTACAAGAACCGGATAACGGCCGAGGCGCAGTTCTTCGTATTGTCGCTGCGTTTCCTGCCGCCCGTGGCTGTGGCCATTCCGATGCTTGTCATCTGGCTTAGTCTTGGTCTCTATGATACCCGTCTCTCGCTGATTGTGACCTATCTGATCACGACCGCCTCAATCACGATCTGGCTTTCCGTTCCAGCATTTGAACGCGTCAGCCTCCACGTTGAAGAGGCAGCGCGTGTGGATGGTCTCGGCCGTTACGCGACCTTCTTCCGTGTCGCCTTGCCGATTGCGCGGTTCCAGATATTCGGCGCTATAGCCTTTGCTTTTGTACTGGTCTGGAACGAGTTTTTGCTGGCCATGATGCTTACCACGTCGAATGCGAAGACGCTGCCGATCATTGCTTCGGAAATGTCCCAGCTCGGGATGAATGTTCCCTGGGGCATTCTGAACGCTGCTGTCGTCTTGCTCTCTCTGCCACCGCTAATCCTCCTTGGATTGCTTGCGGGTGGTCTCAATGCCGCTTTTTCAAAGAAACAAAATCAGGACTGATCAAATGAAAGCACTCGTTCTTGAGCGCGTTGGCGAACTCAATCTGCGGGATATCGACCTGCCAACCGAAATGGGAGCGGATGATGTGCGCATCAAGCTCCATACGGTCGGCGTTTGCGGCAGCGACGTCCACTACTATACGCATGGTCGCATTGGTGATTTTGTCGTCAACGAACCGATGGTGCTCGGACACGAGGCTGCCGGCACGGTGATAGAGGTTGGAGCCAATGTCACCCATCTCAAGCCAGGTGATCGCGTCTGCATGGAGCCGGGGATTCCAGACCCGCTGTCGCGCCCGTCCAAGCTTGGCATTTACAATGTTGATCCAGCGGTCCGTTTTTGGGCCACGCCGCCGATCCACGGCGTTTTGTGCCCTGTTACGGTACATCCGGCCAATTTCACCTATAAGCTGCCGGACAATGTTTCTTTTGCCGAGGGCGCGATGGTCGAGCCTTTCGCCGTCGGTATGCAGGCCGCAACCCGCGCGCGCATTTCTCCCGGCGATACGGCGGTGGTGACCGGCTGCGGCACCATTGGCATCATGGTCGCGCTGGCAGCGCTGGCAGGCGGTTGCTCCCGCGTGTTGATTTCCGATCTGTCGGAAGCGAAATTGAAGCTTGCCGAAACCTATGCGGGCATTACCGGTATCAATCTGCGCGAAGTGAATATCGCGGATGCCGTGAATGAGGCCACCGAGAGCTGGGGTGCGGATATCGTCTTTGAATGCTCGGGCGCTCCCGCGGCAATTCGCGATCTGTTCAAGATCGTGCGTCCCGGCGGCACTGTCGTTCTGGTCGGTCTCCCGCCGGAGCCGGTGCTGTTCGATGTGTCGGGTGCGACCGCACGGGAATGCCGCATCGAGACCGTGTTCCGCTATGCCAACGTTTTCGATCGTGCTCTGGCGCTGATCGCCGCGGGCAAGGTGGATCTTAAGCCGCTGGTGTCCGGCACCTTCGCTTTCGATGATTCCATTGCGGCCTTCGAGCGTGCTGCCGAAGGCCGTCCAACAGATGTAAAACTTCAGATCATTCTCGATGCGGAGACAGATTGATGGCTACAGTTGAATGTCGGTCTATCCGCAAGGTCTATGGCACCCATGAGGTGATCGGGAATTTCAACCTGCGTATCCGCGATCATGAGTTTATCGTCTTTCTCGGGCCTTCCGGCTGTGGAAAATCAACATTGTTGCGCATGGTGGCCGGGCTGGAAGACATCACCGGCGGCGATCTTCTGATCGGGGATCAGCGCGTGAACGACCGAGACCCCGGTGATCGTGGCATCGCCATGGTGTTCCAGAACTATGCGCTTTATCCGCATATGTCGGTCCGTGAGAATATCTCATTCGGGCTGGAACGGGGGGGGGTGGGCAAGCAAGCCATCGACGAACGCCTGACGCCGGTTGTTGAGGCGCTTGGGCTGCAGCCCTATCTTGCCCGTAAACCAACGGAGCTTTCCGGTGGCCAGCAGCAGCGCGTGGCCATCGCGCGTGCCATGATCAAAACGCCGGATGTGTTCCTGTTTGATGAACCGTTGTCAAATCTCGATGCAAAATTGCGGGGCAGCCTGCGCGTTGAAATCGCGCGGCTTCACCGCGATCTCAAGACAACCAGCATCTACGTTACCCATGACCAGCTCGAAGCCATGACGCTGGCCGACCGGATCGTCCTGATGAAGGATGGCCGCATCGAGCAGATGGGTACGCCTGAGGAAATCTATCATACGCCTGCGACCTTGTTCGCAGCAGGCTTTATCGGTACGCCCAACATGAATTTTTTCCAGATGCGTGCCGCCGATGGAATGCTTGGGGACGAAACGCTTCGGCTTGCAGCGCCTTTCGCGGTTCAGCCGGAGAATGTCACGGTCGGTATCCGCCCTGGCGCGTTTCGGCTCAACGATACCGGCGGTATGATCCGAGGACAGGTGGAACGCAACGAGTTTCACGGAGAAACGCGATTGGTGACGTTGCGAACAGGACCGCACGAATTCAACATAACCGTTCCATCCGCCGTGCGCCTGACTGAAGGGCAAACGGTCGGTGTCGATATCAATCCCGCTGATCTGCACATCTTCGACACTGCGACGGAGCAACGCATTGTAGCTGCATAGGGGTCGGGAACCGCAATTGTATATAGGACTTGATCTGGGACCACCGGGTCTCAAGGGTGAAACAGAGAGTTCTTAACCTTCTGCTTTGGATTTCCAGTCAACAATTTGCGGAACTCCACTGCATAGGGTCGATAGCTGGATATTCATAAAGAATGCCCTTTTGAGGGGGAATGGATTTACTCCATTGCGACAAGTATCAGTGTTCGCCCATGCTAGATTCCGCGCGCTCCGAACAATAGTGGAACTGCGGTGAAAACCGCCAGTAGGATGTGAACCGCGCCGTTCGGATGGTGACGGAACATGAAGCCGAGCATCCATCTTGGTGGCGGCAGTATCATTCATAGCTGCCAAGATCGGTTGTTCTGCGCATACCTTCCGTGAGTGGGTGAAAAAAGCCGATGTTGACAGCGGCAAAGGAGCGGATCTTCCAAGCGATGTCGCCGAGAAGATGAAGGCCCCTGAGCGGGAGAATCGCGAGCTTCGTCAGGCCAATGAGATTTTGCGCCAGGCGTCGGCTTATTTTGCCCTGGCGGAACTCGACCGCCCACTCGAGCGATGGCTTCCTTCATCGATGAACACCGCTCAAAGTTCGGGGTCGAGCCGATCTGCATGCTACTGCCGATTGCCCCGTCCACTTACCATGACGCCATCGCCAAGCGCACGGACGTGGACCGTCTACCGGCCCGCACTCGTCGCGACGCGGCCATGAAGGTCGAGATACGCCGAGTGTTCAATGACAATTTCCAAGGCTACGGCGTGCGGAAAGTATGGCGGCAGTTGCAGCGGGAAGGCTTCGACATAGCTCGATACACTGTTTCTCGGCTTATGCGAATGATTGGGCTTCATATTCGGCCTGTTGTAACTGCAAGCGGGCGGCATGAGATTCATTGGTGGATTTGACGACAACCGCGCTCCCCACCCTTCCCAGGATGAAAGGTAAACATACCGAGAATGCGTCCTCAGCTCTCATTTTGCGGTAGCGGATAGTCGTCCGCGTTGAGGACCCAATCGGTTTTGAGCGAAAAATCCATCCGAGGCGGGCAAAAATATCCACGAGATCGTTCCGGTCTTCGCTCTGGTCGCAGGGCTCAATCCCGAATTGATGTCAGCACCCTGTCGAAATGCGCGATCTCTTCCGCCGTATTGTAGTGCACCAGCGTTGCCCGAAGCGCACCGCTATCCATGCTGAGCCCCAGCCTCGCCATCAGTCGCGGCGCGAACAGGTGACCATCGCGGATCATGATGCCAGCATCCGCCATGGCCTGAGCAATATCGGCTGGCTGCTTGCCCGGTAGGTTGAAGCAGAAAGTGGGCACACGTTCGCCAATGCGCGCCTCGTCCGCAATGCCATGGATGATGGCGTCGTGTGATTTCAGGACCCCGAGGAGAGAAAGCGACAGCGTTTTTTCATAAGCACTGATAGCTGCCATGCCAGCCACCAGATTGGCGCGGCGCGACTTTTCGGATGACGCCTCAAAGTTGCGGCCAAGCGTTTCCAGATAGTCGACTGCAGCACCCATGCCGACAGCATTTTCATAAGTGAAGGTGCCGACTTCGATCTTGTGTGGAGGCACGTCGGGGATGAAGTCTTCCTTGAATGTCGGCAAGGCCCTGAGAAGCTCGAACCGGCCCCAGAGAAAGCCCATATGCGGCGAGAAATTTTTGTATCCCGAGCAGACCAGATAGTCGCAATCCCAAGCCTGAACGTCGATCAGACCATGCGGTCCATAATGGACGGCATCCAGAAAAACTTCAGCGCCCGCAGCGTGCGCCAGTTCCGCGACGCTACGCACATCGACAAGCGAGCCGATGGAATGCGAGGCCACCGTGACGGCTACCAGGCGTGTGCGTTGGTTCAGCAGCGGCTTCAGGTCATCGACATGCAGATTGCCGTCTTCACGCATCCTCCACCAGACGCATTTCACGCCCTGACTTTCAAGCGCCAGCCAGGTCGAAATATTGGCATCATGATCCATGTCGGTAATGACAATCTCGTTGCGTTGCTCGATCATTCTGGCGATGCCCAGGCTGACCAGTCGGATAAAGGAGGTCGCATTCATGCCGAAAGAAATCTCGGCTGGATCATAGGCGTTGACGAGAATGGCAACGCTCTGGCGCGCCTCAGCTATAGCCTGATCCACCGCGCGGCTCGATGCATATCGCCCTCCCCGCTGCACCATGCGGTGCAGCATGTGGTTGCTGACCGCGTCGATAACGCCTTGAGGTACCTGCGCGCCAGCACCATTATCAAAGAAGACCGGATTGCCCGGCAGGGATAAAGCCGGAAAATGAGCGCGCACGCGGTCCACCGGAAACGCTCCGGCGCTTTCAAAAGCTGTAGGCATCGAGGTACTCCCAAACGAATGTCGGTACCGCTTTCGCGGCGAAAGCACATCCCGAAAAGTGCGAAGCGGTTTTTGGATGAGATGTGCATAAAACAAAGGGTTAGAGCGGTTACAACCACTCAACGTTCAATGAAACCGCTCTAATGCATGATCTGTTGGAGGAAAGCGGCGGCCCGCTCGCTCTTCGGCGCGGTGAAGAAATCCTGCGGCTTGGCTTCCTCGCAGATCGCGCCGTGATCCATGAAGATTACCCGATCGGCAACCCGACGGGCAAAGCCCATTTCATGGGTCACGACCAGCATGGTCATACCGTCTTCGGCGAGCGAAATCATTGTATCGAGCACTTCGCCCACCGTTTCCGGATCAAGCGCTGAAGTTGGTTCGTCGAACAACATCACCTTGGGCTGCATACAGAGCGACCGCGAAATCGCCGCGCGTTGCTGTTGGCCGCCCGAAAGCTGCGAAGGATAACGATCAGCCAGATGGCCGATGCGCACACGCTCGAGATACTTGCGGGCGAGCTCCTCGGCTTCTTTTTGCTGGATTTTCTTCACCGTCATCGGGGCGATGGTGCAGTTTTCGAGGATCGTCAGATGCGGAAACAGATTGAAATGCTGGAACACCATGCCAACCTCGCGGCGGATTGCGTCCAGCTGTGGACCCTTGCCGTTAAGCTCTATACCGTCAACGACGATCGAGCCGCTTTCGTGCTTTTCCAGTTGATTGATGCAGCGGATGGTTGTCGATTTTCCCGAGCCAGACGGCCCGCAGATCACGATGCGCTCGCCTTTCGCAACGGAGAGGCTGACATCGCGAAGCGCGTGATAATCACCGTACCACTTGTTGATGCCACGCATGATGATGGCTGGTCGGTCGGTCGATTTTTCGGAGATCTTATCGGTCATCGTAGAAACCAGTTTTGTCGGCGTTAGCGCGCAGTCTTTGCGGTAGCGCTGCGCTTTTCGAGATAGCCGACCAGACGAACCATCGGCCAGAGAAACGCGAAATAGATAATTGCGGCGCCAATCAAAGGCGTGGGGTTGGCCATCAGCGCTTGCGTGTCATTGGCCTGCTTGAGCAGGTCGGGCATGGCAACGACTGAGGCGAGCGCCGTATCCTTGAACGTCGAGATACAATTCGAGGTCAGTGGTGGCACCATCACCTTGAGCGCCTGCGGAAGAATGATTTTACGCATCGCTTGCCAGAAAGGCAGGCCCAGTGAGACGGCGGCTTCGAACTGCCCCTTTGGCACATTTTCGATGCCCGCGCGGCAGACTTCAGCCGTAAAGGCGGCGAGCACCATGGAAAGCGCCAGCGTCGCCGAGGTGAAGGAGGAAAACGAAATGCCGACGAAAGGCAGTGCGTAATAGATCAGGATCAGCACCACCAAAACGGGCAACGCCCGGAAGATATCGATATAGCCGATGGCGATATATTGAAACGGTTTGGGCGCATAGAGGCGCACAAAGCAAAGAAGCAGGCCGAAAAGACTGCCGAAGAAAATAGCGGTCACGCCCAAAAGCAGGGTATTGCCGAGCCCAAGCAGCAGGATGGGAAAGGACCGGACGAGAATGTCCCAATTGAAAAACGTTTCGATCAGACCCATGGCGTCAATCCGGAAATCCTGAGGTGGTTTGAGAGCCGGCTGCGTCAGATACTGCGACGCAGCCGTACGCGTTTACTGTGCGGATGGAACCGGCATCGGTTTGACGGTCGAAGTGCCAGCATCCGGTTCGACACCGAACCACTTCTTGTGGATGGCGGCCAAGGTGCCGTCTTCCTTCATTTTGGAAATCGCGTCATTCACCTTAGGCAGGATTTCGAGGTCCTTCTTGGCCATCATGGCGAAGCGTTCACCTGTCGGGATACGAACGAGAACCTTCAGGGCCGGCATTTTCTTGATCGCATACTGGAAGCCGGCCAGCTCACCGGCACCACCGACAATTCGACCAGTCTGCACGTCGAGCAGCAGATCCTGTTGAGCCGCATAGCTTTTGACTTCAGCAATGCCAAGCTTTTCGGCGTTTTCCTTTGCCCAGCTTTCGCCGGTGGTGCCGGCAACGACGCCGATTACCTTACCGTTGAGGTCTTCCAGTGTATTGACCGGAGAATCAGCTTTGCCGACGATTGTGCCGTCGCTGTCGTAATATGGCTGGGTGAAGGACTGCGTCTTCAGGCGTTCATTCGTGACCGAAATGGATGAGATCGCGAAATCGATACGGCCAGAACTGGTGGCCGCAAAGAGCGCCTGAAAGCCAAGGGGCTGGAATTCGACATCCATGCCAAGCCTCTTTGCAGCTTCGGTCGCGACATCGACCTCGAAGCCTTCAAAAACGCCCTTCTCGTTCTTGAATTCCCATGGCGGGTTGGCGGCATAGGAGCCGACAACAATCTTGCCGTCCGCAAAGGCGGACGAAACCATAAACGACAGTGCTGCGGCTGTCAGAATAGCGACTTTCTTAAACATGGTTCCTCTCTGGACTTCGTGTCTCTGATTATGGTCGATGGTTATCTGCGCCTGTCACCTGCATCAGACATTTCGTTTCTGCACGATGCGTTCAAGTGCGGTGAATAGGTGATCGACCGCATCGGAAGACGTAACCCAGCCTGGCGATAGCCGCATGGTACTGCCGCGTGCATCGCAATAGATTTTCTGGTCGCGCAGCGCCGATACAACCGCTGCCGGAACGACATCGGCTGGCAGGGTCAGCATTACGCTGCCGCCGCGCCGGGCATCGTCAACTGGCGAAACGAGTTTCCAACCAAGATTCTGTGCCCGCTCGATGATGGCATGGGCGCTGGCCAGATTGTTCGCCCGGATGGTGTCGACCCCCTGCTCCATCGCCCACTGGATACCTGGCAAAGACGCGACGGACGCCAGGATCGCTGGCGTCCCATGATCCAAACGTCGCGCATCACCTGCATAGGAAAACCCGTCCAGATCCCAGGAAAACGGATTTTCCTGACTGAACCAGCCGCGAAGCTCTGGCCGCAGATCAGCCAGCAACGATGGTGTGACCTGTACGATCCCAGCTCCCGAAGCACCGCACAACCATTTCAGCGACGTGGAAACGACAAAATCCGGCTCGACCCTCTTCACCGAGAATGGCAATACGCCAACGCCTTGCGTGATATCGACACCAACCAGCGTCCCCATCGCGCGGCCATGCGCACAAAGCGCCTCGACATCCACCTTATGCGAGGTGGTAGATGACACGAATGTCAGCAGCGCAACGCCGACATCGTCCTGCCAGCGGGCTATAAAATCCTCGTCGCGCACCCACGCTTCGCCGGGACGCATCGGCACGGTGTCCAGCGTGAACCCAAATCGCTTCGCTATCCCGGCCAGCATGAAATGTAGACTAGGGAAACAATCGGCGGCGACAAGCAGCCGCTTACCGCGCAGCCGCTCTTCTGGGAGGGCGCCGATGATGCTGTATAGCGCCGTGGTGACATTCTCGGCAGTCGTCAGCGAACCCGCTGGTGCATCGATCACATTCCGCCAGGCATCGATGAAAGTCTGACGCACAGCGAGCGCGGCTGGCCATTGACCATCGTCCTCCGCCGACCAAATGGCTGAGAAAGCGGATAAAGCTTCCGCCATCTTTTCCGCCTTACCGGGGAAAGTGCCGATCGAATGATAGAGGAAATAGTCAGACATCTCAGACCTCGAATATTTTGATCAAAAGATCACAGTATTCGGATGACGTCAATCCAGTCGCCTGAGCGGACCGCACAATTGTATTCAGCTCAGTACCGAAAACAAAATAAACCATTGATTCGTATAGAATTAATTCTAAAACAGAATGCGGGCAACGCCCATGTGGAAGCAGCGTCTGGAATACTATTCAACGATCAGTGTGCGCAAAAGATCCTGCGTATCGCGTATATCGGAAACCATAGCCTCGCGGGCGCGGCCAGCGTCACGCGACTTCATCGCCGCGACGATGCGGTGGTGATTCCGCGTATAAGCCTTGTCGCCCTCCGCCTTCATGCGCGGCTGCACATAGGCCGACAACATCCGCATATACGGGCCATATCGCAACCATAGCGTGTCTATCAGCTGCATGAGAACTTCCGAATGGGACGCTTTATAAATCAGATAATGAAATTCGCGGTTGCGATCGAGCATGGCGTAAACCTGCTCTTCACCAGCGCAAGCTTCGTGCAAGACGATATTGGCTTCAAGCGCGTCGATTTCTTCAGCGGTGATCGCCTGCGCAGCCAATTCGGTTGCAAGGCCTTCTACCGTGGCCCTTGCGCGGCACAAATCATCCAACCGCGCGACGCTCACTGGCGGCACCCGCGCCGAACCGTTACGGGCCACTTCGAGAGCATTCTCCGCCGCAAGCCGCCGCAACGCCTCGCGCACGGGCATATGGCTGGTATCGAATGTCTGCGACAAAGATGCGATGGTCAGCACCTGACCGGGATCGAAACGGCCAATCAGCAGCGCCTCTCGCAACTGTAGGTAGACGGCATCCTGTACGGTCACTCGGCTGGAAACGGGACCAAATCCTTCATCGAGCGACAATAAGCAGACTCCTTGATTGGTTGGCAAACAACACTCTACTCAACTTTTGCATTTCGCAGAACCAAAAACAAGCCGATATATCATTTGATCAAACGCTCAAATTTCAGTAAGGAAGGAGTATCGCAGCCCCGAGGCATAATCTGGGCAAATACAGACCAACAGAGGAATGATCAGATGGCACGTTTTGCGCGGCGGATTACGCAAACCTCTCCTAAGAGCTTCGGTATGTTCCAGAAGGCCGTAGCACTGGCATCCTCCGGCGTTGATCTCATTCATCTCGAATTGGGCCGACCTTTCCACGACACACCGGCGCATATTAAGGATGCCGCGATCAAGGCCTTGCGTGACGGTCACGTGCATTACAGCGACATGCGCGGTGAAGCGCAACTGCGCCAAGCCTTGAAGACAAAACTCGCCGACTCCAACAAAATCGACGTGAGCGCCGACGAAATTCTCATGGTCAATGGTCTCACCCAGGCATCATTCGTCGCTTTCATGGCTCTCCTTGATGAGGGCGACGAGGCGATCCTGCTGGAACCTTACTATCCGCAGCATATCAACAAGATAGAGATGACTGGTGCCCGCGTGGTGCTAGCGCCGCTCGATCCCGAGACGAATTTCAGCATCAACCGCGAATTGATCGAGCCACTGATAACGCCGCAGACCCGGATGATCGTGCTGGTCAATCCCTCCAACCCGACGGGGCGGGTTTATAGCCGCGCCGAACTGGAAATCCTGGCGGAACTGGCCATTCAACATGACCTAGTTATCGTCTCGGACGAAGTCTACGAGCAGATTCTGTTTGACGGCGCGGAACATATCTCCATCGCCGCATTGCCGGGCATGAAGGAACGCACGATTTCGATGTTCGCCTTCACCAAAGCTTATGCGATGGATGGTTGGCGGCTTGGCTATCTTGTCGCCGATGCGTCAATGATGCCGGCTTTCCTCAAGTTGACAGCCAACGAGATCACCCACGTCAACACCTTCATTCAATATGGCGCTCTGGCGGCTGTTACCGGCGCGGCGGCTATTCTTGACGAGATGGTCGCCGACGACCGCCGCAAGCGTGACCTCGTTGTCAGCCGCCTCAATCAGATGCCGGGCGTGACCTGCGAGAGCCCGCAGGGCACGATCTACGCCTTTCCAGACATCAGTGGCACTGGCCTTACCTCCCAAAAGGCGGCGGACATGATCCTTGAACAAGTCGGCGTCGTTGTGGAAGCGGGTGGCTTTTATGGCAAATCGGGTGACAACCACCTGCGGGTGTGCTTCGGCTCCGAAAGCTACGAACGGCTCGAACAGGCAATGGACCGGCTCAGCACATTCTTCAACGGGCTCTGAGTGCACCGATCTCCCAGCTGGTTGATGGCCATAGTACTTATTTCCGGTCAATATTTCTCGTGCTTATCTGACTGGCAGCAGGCTTCCCTCATCCAAGCAAGCATGATGTTGGCTGAATAAGTATTTTGGGTGGCGTTCCTTAACCGGTTTTTGCTGAGCGCTGTGATAATCAAGGAGCATGACCGAAGCCCAGCATGTTCACTTCAAAAGCCATTGTTTTCCTGCAGAAATCATCGCGCATGCGGTGTGGCTTTATTATCGGTTTCCGCTCAGCTTTCGCGACGCCGAAGACCTGCTTGCGGAGCGCGGCATGGCGGTTTTCGTTCCAGATTGTGTCGGAATGGGCGGCGAAGTTCAGCCTCAACTTCGTCAGCGGTCCCGCGGTCAGTTCTCTGACAGATGGTATCTTTATGAGATGGTGGTTTCCATCAGGGGGAAGGAAATACGCGCTCTGGCGGGCCGTCGATGCCAATGGTTACGTTCTCGACGCCCTCCCGCAAACCGCTCGTTCTGACGCCAGCACAATGTAGAGAGCATCTCCTTGTCGATCCCCATGCCTGAAATTCACGCCGATCCCGTTAAGGCGACGCCGCTATGCCCCGTCCGCACCATCACCTTTATGGTCTTAGACTTTAACGCGGTCTATCAGCGCAGCCACAATCATGGCTCGAGAGCACGGAACAGCTCCAATAACCCAGCTTTCAGTGTAGCGACATCATCGTCTTCAGCGCGCAACGCTATTTCGTTCATTGCACCGTTGAGAAGCACAGCCAGTGCTTTGGGGCCAGCCGAGAAGCGGATAGCACCTTCGCTAATCGCCTCCTCGACGCCGATCCTTAGAAGATCAAAGGAAAGTTCGCGGTCAAGCATCTCCCAGCGCTCGCGTCCGAGCACACCTGGTGCATCGATAACGAGTATACGACGGTTTTCCGGTCGGACCATAAAGTCGATCCAAGCGGTCGAACCTTTTTCCAACGCCTCGATAGAATTGGCCACATCTTTCGTAGCGATTTGGATCGCTTCTGCCGCTCCGGCGGCAAGGTCACGGCACACGGCTTCAAACAAATCGGTCTTGTCTCGATAATGATGATAGAGCGCGCCGCGTGTCACCCCCGCACCGGCTATGATCGCGTCCGTGCTGGTTTGAGCGTAACCGTCCCGGGCGAACAATGTCCGCGCGGCCGTAATCAACCGCCCTTTCGTTTGGATCGTACGCAACGCGTTCTTGGTCATAATTGCCTTTCCTTGAATATTGACAAACAGTCTGTATGTTTATAGCGTATTTTAAACATACAGATAATCTGTTTGTTTAAACCTGACAAGGAGGCCCGTCATGCGATTTTCCGATCGCTACCCGATAATCGTTACCACCAAAAAAGACGAAGCCCGCGACTTCTGGCTTAAGTATCTGCAGTTTGAGGTAACTTTCGATAGTCAATGGTTCTGCCTGCTTGCTGCAGAAAACGGCAGTGCTTCGATTGCCTTCATGACACCAGATCATCCTTCGTCACCACCTGGTCCCGAAACCTTCGGCGGAACTGGCCTGTGCTTCGAGATGGAAGTTGCCGACGCTAAGGCTGCTCACGACGAACTGATAGGAAGGGGATTACCCGTTACCTACCCGCTCACTGAAGAACTGTTCGGCCAACGCCGCTTTGGATTTGAAGACCCCTCGGGCCTATGGATCGACATTGTCGAGCAGATCGAGCCGCAAATCGGCTTCTGGGACAAATACATGGTGTGATGTGTCCCATTATTTCTATATTGTTCTGCCCTCCTTACGTGAGGCTTTGTACCCAACGAACACCACAACAAAGCTTGAAAGGATGTAAACAACCATCTCTCAGGGTCTATCGGAGTCTACCTGCCGGGTAAATCAGACCGGACGTTCAAGCTCTGTGAGGACACCTTTGAGTGACAACTCATGCCTATTCTAAATATTCTTGGACCGAACGAAGATTAGAAGGGATCGCTGATCCAATCTTCAAATGATTAACGTATTTCGTGTGATAAAAACCGCTTCGTCTTTTTCGATCTGATAAATAGTAAGACGAGCTTCAACCGGTGAATCAGAACAGGAGGAGAGATTTCGTCACGTTCTCGTGCCATTTATGGATTCTTAGCACTAGGCGTTTAGTCCCAGCATGTGATGGCGTAGAATTGTCAGCGACACAGCGGAGGGGGCTATGGCTCAAATTTTCCACGGCAGCGCCAAGACCACGCAGGCCATACGATTCCAGGAAGACAAAGGATTCGGGCGAGACGAAGCTCTAACGAACGGCAATAAAGGAGCCTGCGAAGCCGTCGAACATGGCGCCAATTGCAAAGGCCGTCAGCTTGGTCGTCACAGTGTTGATGCCAAGTGAGCGGCTGGCAATCTCGTCCGCGCGTAACGCTTCCCACGCACGCCCGATCGGCATGCAGCGCAGGCGGATCTTGATCCAGGCTGTTACCTACGCGGCTTCATCTTGATGGGGGCATGGTCATCTACAATTACATTCCGTATCGACTGGCGCTTGCTTCCTCCAATTTTGACCACAGCGCCGTCGGCGCGCTGGCGCTTTCTACGTATTCGGCTCTTGGAGCTTCGCCTATTTCGGGAAACCGTCGGGGAGCGGGGCGTCCGTCGGACTCTTTGGATGCCGTCGGCGATTTCGTTGGGCGGCGTCTCCGTTTTAGCGTTCGCACCAGCAACCTTGCTGGGCATGCAATTCGGTCGGTTGTAGCTCACGACGAACTGGAACAGAACTTTGCGCGATCACTTTCAGATCTTGCGCGTGCTTTGACCCCAGCACGCGTGATTGTCAGTCTGGAAAGTTTTCTGCGAAGCCTAAGCGGATGAATTATTGTCTGTTAATTTACGCGCCTGAAAGCCAAGCATAAACTGTGCTTACCACGCCGCAGCTTATGCTTTTTTATCTAGAAAAGTGTCTATTAATCATTAGAACCGCGGTGCGTTACTTACCGCGGCTCTATATGTTGATGTTTCAGACAGGTGATGAAAGCTTTATTTTACCTCTTCGAAGTCGGCAGGCTTCCAACTTCCATCGAACGCAGGTTTGTCGGGCCCATAGATGCGGATATAGGCAAACCAGCCACGACCGGGTACAGTCTTGATCCAGCGTCCTTCCTGACCAACTGGCGCATTTGGCCCGAAGTATAGTTCGGTCGGTTCGCTTTTGCTTACATCTTTCAACTCAAAAAGTGAGCGGAGAGCCGCCTTGCCCTGATCAGTTTGCACCTCCGAACGGGTCTGCGCATCATAGGCCGTCACAGACCAGAAGAGCTTGCCGGGGACGGGTTGCGGGATCGAGAGCTTATAGGTTTTACCGCCGTCGAGCCAAGCGCCAGCGCCGTCACGAGCGCCAAGCCAATAAAGCGACCCCGCGCCAGCCGTACGCCGGAACATGGCGGGAGATGTCACAATAGCTTGGGCAAACCAGCGGTCGCGCGCTTCCAGATCGATCCCCGCCGGCGTTTCAAACTGGGCGCTTCCAGGAACAAGCCCAACCCATTCCCACTTGCGGTCAGGCCAGGCAAGCTTGTCAGTACGCGCTGTGTCGAAGGCAGAAACCAGCATCTGGTCGCGCCCTTGACGTGCGGCCTTCTCCAAAATTGTCTTCATTCGGTCGTCCGGTTTGAACTCTTTGCCCTTTTCAATGCCAACCGCCTGAAGCAGGCCGTACATGGGTTCAAACTTCGCGACAATCGGCTCTTGTTGGATAATATCGTTCAGCTTCTGCCAGAATTGGATATTGTCCTCCCATTTGAGAGAAGTGCTGTCCAAATCCATATTGGTCGTATCAACAAATTTGAGGCGCTGCTTCGGATTGGCTAAAGGATAAATCTTGATTGCTTCAAGAGCCTTGAGCGCCTTGTCCTGATCGCCTCCGACAGGCAGCGCCCGTACGGCAAGCAAGTTTTTGTAGGTCTGTGTCTTGCCGACGAAATATCCTTTGGGAATTTTGCCCTTATAATCAGGCCCGACGATCAAATGCTTGCCGCCCTTTCCGGCATCGGGACCGGGAATACCCATGTCGAGTACCCAGCTTTGATTGTGATCGTTGACGAGACCGATATAAGCACCTGTTGGAAGCTCTACCACCATCGGCCCCTTGGATACATCGAGTGTCGCGGAGCCATATGGCGTATCGGAATTCAGCGTAAAGCCGACCTGGCGCGGTCCCGCAGCAGCGCCACCATAGGCGGCATTGTCCTCAATCCCGACGGCGCGATTACCATTGAAAATACCCTCGATGGAAACGGTTGGGTACCAGAAGCGATAGGCTACCAATGCGCGCTGCAAGTCGGCATCGTCTTGCGCGCGCTTGCTCGCCTCTGCTGTTGGATATCCATTTTCGAATTTATATGTGACTGCATCCTGCGCGAACGCGGCGGATGAGAGCGACACAGCCAGAAAGGCTGCCATAACGATGCGGTTCTTCATCTTCTTCTCCAGGGTTCGGTGTAATGGAGGTTCACTTCACTTCGGCGAAATCCTCAAGTTTCCACGATTTATCGAACCACGGCCCAAGCGGACCGTAGAGACGGAAAATCGTGAACCATGATTTACCGGGTATTGTCTGAATCCAGTTTGTGGTGTCGGCGGGCTGCTCAGGCGAGAAGACGATATCGGTGGAACCATCAGCATTCTTCTTGAGGTTCTTCTCACTCGACAAGCTCGGAAACTGCTGGTCCGTCTGCAGCATGGAGCGGGTCTGGGTGTCGTAAACCACGACTGACCAAAAATCCTTGGCCGGTACATTTGCCGGAACGTGTAGGCGATAGGCTTTGCCACCATCAAAAGGATTTCCATCCTTGTCGAAGTTTGCTGCAGCATATTGGGAACCTATCCCCGGCATCGCTACAGCCATAGCAGGCGTGTTGATCGTTGCAGCGTAATAGAAGAGCGTGCGGGCATCGAAGTTTCGTGCGCCACTTTTGGTCATCCACTCATAGCTGCCGCCAATGAATGGTGTTGTCCATTTACGGTCCGGATAGATCATCACAGCGGGATCACGAGGACGAAAGTCTATGTTTCGGGCCGCCGCATTGCCAACCGCAACTGAATCCTCAAGAATTTTCTTCAGTCTGGCGTCAGGGGCGAATGGCTTCCCCTTCTCCATGCCAATGGCGGCGAAGATGCCAGTCATATCAGGACCGTAAGCACCAGCAGGTTCTTCTTGTATGATCTGGTTGACCTCTTCGAAGAACTTGAAATTATTGGCATGGACAGTGTTCATGGCCCGGCCAGACAGATCGATGAACTTCGTTTCAGGAGGCTTGTCGCGCTTCGCCCACGGATACGTCCGCAACTTAGCCTTGAGGCTCGCCACCCCCGGTGCTGGATCGCCGTCCTTCATGAACGCGCGCCCAAACAGAAGGTTACCGAAGGTTGGCGACTGGATCACGAAGTAGCCCTTCGGCTTCTCACCTTTCCAGCCTGGGGGGACGAAGAGATATTTCCCGCCCTTGCCCTTGTCAGGCCCGGCATTGCCAAGATCGGTCACATAACGGAACCAGAAGTCATTAATGACGCCGAGAATACCGGGCGGGCTTTCAACAACAACCGGTCCGTCCTTAAGGTCCATCCAGCTCCAGAAGTAGATCGTTTCGGTGTTAGGCGTGAGGAACAACGACTTTGAATCCATCAGCGTTTCAAAAACGCCGATCGTTCCGTGCTCAGCGCCAGCCTCACGCAGACCTGTGCGGATTGCCACCATTGAAGCACCGGGAATTCCATTGAGGAAAGCCTCAATGCCGCGACTGAAATCAAGCTGATCCCAGACCTTTTGCGCGGTCTCTTCAGTTGGCACGCCGTCGTTGAACTTAAGTGTTCCTATGCGCGTTTCTACTGAATCTGGCGTTACGATCTCATCGGGTATCGGCGTCGTCATCTTGTAATCTTTGGCCAATGTCTGGCTTGATGTCAGACAGAGAATTGCCGTAGTAATCAGAAAGTACTTTCTCATGGCACGGTCCTGACAAGCTGTGGATGCAACGTTGAAATTCAGCCTATTAACGACAGTTTTTTTACCATCAAAGCCAATGTGCAGGCGGACACTCTTCTTTAGACAGGCGTGACAGCAGGCGGAGCCCATTCACCATTTTTGACCGCATCTTTTGGAACATAGGTCCGAAATGTCAGCGAAAACGGCTTTCCGTCCGGCGACGGCAGCCAGTTGGATTCCGGAATATCCTTTGATGGTTTTGGGCCAATGGCAATCTTCAAGGAACCATCTGGTTCTTTATGCAAGGCGGAATAACTATTGAAATTATATCGCTTAAGCTCATTGGGCGTGACGCGATAATCAGGCACGCCAACGAGTATGACCGACCAGTAAGCATTCACGACGTCCTGCGGTAACTTGTCCGCTGGAAAGTGGATGACATAATTGTTGGAACCATTCAGCGGTTTTTCGTCCGCATCGCGTGTCGCGACGAAATAGATCACTTCGTCTGTCGTGTTGGCCCAGATGCCTGCGTAGTTTGCCACTGTACGCAGGAGATAATTGTCACCGTAATTGCCCGTCTTGCCACCACCGACCCAGTGATTTCGGTAGGGCGCGCTTTTGGTGAATGCATAATCGATGAACTGCGGGATGGTTTTTTCGCGAAGAAGCTTGTCAACTTTCGCCCGCGCTTCGGGCGACGATGCAACATAGGTCGACACAAACCGCGCCTGCTGCTGCATTTGAGCTGCAACAGGCGAGACATCGAATGCGCTACTGATCTTGGCGTCAATATCGTCAAAAATGTCCGCGCCGATTAGATTCTTATTGTCAAACGCCGATATAAAGGGCGGGGCGTCAATGACAGGATTGCCTAACGTCGTGATCTTGAACGCCTTTTGCTTTTCTAAAGCGCCATCCGGATCGCCTTTGAGCTCAACGCGTCCAAGCATCTTCGCTTTGTTCGAGTGTAGTTCAATCCGGCTCGTGTCCTGGGACAGACTGCCCTGCCATCCAGGTTTAACCAGAGCGAACTTGCCGAATGGTTTAGACGGAAAAGTACGCTCATTGATATTGACGATCACCTCGCCCCACTCATCCAATATCTGCGCGGTATAGTATCGGTCCTTGATTTCGGGAATTTCCAGAATAACAGGCGTTCGATCATCGACCGCAAACCATGCTTCGAGATAGGCGACATCGAAATTCGGATTGACAAAGTCAGCAGAACCAAGCGGATTATATTTGATCTTGTTATATTCAAACCCGTCTGCTGCCCGGTCTGCATGTTCCTGTCGGATAACAAGGACGCGTCCAAGCAGATAGAGATAAGCATTGGCAATTGTCGCCTCGTCTTGCTCCTGCGCGCCGGCCTTTCCAAAGGCTGGAATTCCAAGCGCCGTAAGCGCAAACGTTGTGGCGCCCATTTTCAGCAGTGTACGTCGAGAATATCTCATCGCGATCTCCCGGAAGTCCTCCAGCAGAGATCAGCGCATTAACGCGTGATAATGAAGTACGTTACGGTAAAGTCGCCCTCTTCAGGTAACGGTGGCGCGGGTGAAATTGGCTCCTGTGCAAGAATGCGGCTAGCTGCGCCAATTTCAGACTGCGATCCATGATCGCCGGATCGTTGTCAGCTGTTGCATTCAATAACCCTATACGGTTCGAAGAAAGCAGCATAACAAAATGATCTCGCCAATGGCGGGACGATGACGCGTGGGTTCTCCAAGCGCGATAATGCCTGTTTTCAACAATTTTGGCGATTTTGAAACAAGACCTTCTATTAGCGGGCTTGCAAACACTTAAGTACATTATATTACTATATTTAATTGATTCTCGGAATTACCTCGTCTCTAAGGATTTCGTGTTTGGGGGGCCATCGATTGCGTGCTGACCATGTGAAGATATCAGTTTCCATTCCAAGTCTTGGCGCGAGCAAGAAAGCACTATTAAGTTCCATTTTCTTCCATCCTGCGACCTTGGCCGTCGCGATGACGGCGTTGTCGCCCTCCGCGCAAGCGTTGGCGCAATGCGCTTCACCGGCGCCGGACCCTGTTAGTGTTTCTTCCGGTAGTTGTTCGGATCCAGCTCTTACCGCACGAGAAAGCACTGGCGCTGCACCAGTGGTCGACGTTTCGGGTACGGGAAGCTACAGCGGCACCACCGTCCAGTTGACAGCTAGTGGTAGCGGTCACGGCGTGCACGTGAGTGGTAACGGTACCGCCAACTTGATCGGCACCTCCGTGGATGATGTTTCTGGGATAATCACCAACGACACAGGCGGTCATGGTCTGTACGCCGAGGATGGCGGGGTTATTGAAGGAAGCTATACCACTATCACGACGTATGGCGCCAACGCCTATGGCATCAGCGCAGTCGGAGCCAATAGCAGCATAACGCTCGCCGATAGTTCCGTGTCCACGGTCGAGGACAACGCGCATGGTGCTTACGCCGCCGGTGGTGGAACGATCACACTCACCCGTACAGACCTCGCGGTTTACGGCACGGGCGCCTCTGCCGTATTTGCCGGTGCTGGAGGGACGATCACTCTCAATGATCTCAGCACGTTCAGCTCTGGCGACAATGCTCCGGGCGCGGTCGCTTCAGGCACCAACAGCAATCTCATCCTCAATAATGGTCAAATAAACGGCTACGGAAGTGGCGACGCTGTGCTTCTCGCAACAGGTGGGGGGGCAGTCACCATGAGCGGTGGCGCTATTGCGTCCGGCGATTATTATGGCGGAACAATCAATGCCGACGCTCCGGGCATGCTTGCCCGCGGTGCCGGCAGCAGCATTCTAGCTCGCAATGGCGCGACCAGCGCCACTTATGGGTCCAACAGTCAGGGCGTATGGGCCGATGCTGGAGGCAGCATTGATTTCGCCGGTTATGGCATTTTCACCTACCAACCCAATTCGACCGGTGCAGAGGCGAGTGGCGCAGACAGTACCGTCATACTGACCAACACCATAGTCCGAACGACAGGCCCTTCAAGCGCAGGTCTGCTTGTCACCGATGCCGGGACGATCACCGTCACTGGAACAGAAGTCACAACAGGCTTCACCGTGACCGGCAGCAATCCCCCGGTCCTTCAATTCCCCGTCGCTGAGGTGGGTCTGGAGAGCCATGGCGCAGACGTGATCGGGACGGACAGCAAACTGCAAGCCAAGAATGCTACCATCACCACTATTGGCGATGGTAGCATCGGCGTTCGCGTCATTCAGGGCGCCACGGCCGTGATCACGGGTGGCACCATAACAACCAAGGGTAGTGATAGCGCCGCAGTCGGTGGCGCCGATGGCGTCCGTTCGACCGATCTTGGCAGTACGGTCACCCTGACCGGCACCAAAGTCACCACGCAAAACAATAACGCCATCGGCCTGCACGCGATGGCAGGCGGTATCATTACCGCGACGGATGCAAGCATTGCCACTATAGGCAGTGCTGCCCATGGTATCGCGGCCACCAATGGCGGTGCGCTCAACGCATCCGGCTCCGCAATCGCAGTAAATGGGTCGGGATCATCCGCTATTTACCTTGCCGGAAACGCGCCGAGCACCGTGTCGTTCACGGGCGGCAGTCTAAGTGCGGCTAATGGCGCAATCATTCTTGCCGTGGGAGGCATCGGCACCGTCTCGATCAATGGCAACACAACCATTAAGCCAGCTGCGGTCAATGGACAACTCTTGCTGGCAAAGGTGACCGAGGACGCGGTAGGTGTGTCAAGCAACCTGACGCTCAATATTGACGGCATTTCGTCGCTTACCGGTGACATTGTCGTGGACCCTTCGACGCTCACCTATAATCTCAGTAACAGCCGGTGGACCGGCAATCTTATGCTCGTCGGTTTGGGCAATACTGTCAGCGCGAGCCTGACCGGCTCGCAATGGACGGGCGACCTACTGGCCGACACTGGCAACACTGCGGATTTATCGTTAGCGCAGAACAGTCTCTGGACGGGATTGGCGCGAAACGCGACAGATATCTCGATCGATGCCAGCAGTATCTGGAATGTCACCGGCGATTCCAATGCAACCGGTGCGGTTGCGAATGCCGGTCTGATCCAGTTCCTGCCACGGACGGACGCCTATAGCACCCTGACGGTCGGCGGCTACAGTGGTAGCGCTGGCAGCCGTATCGGCTTCAACACCTATCTTGGCGCTGACAATTCGCCGAGTAACCTGTTGGTGATCAATGGCGGCCAGGCCAGCGGCACGACATCGCTACTCGTCACGAATACCGGCGGCCCCGGAGCGCAGACCGTGGCGGATGGCATCAGGCTGGTGCAGGTAACGAATGGCGGCATCACCACGACTGACGCTTTCACGCTCGGCCAGCGTGTGGCTGCGGGCGCTTACGAGTACCAGCTTTTCCGCGGCGGCAGCACGGATTCGAACGACTGGTTCCTTCGGTCCCATGCCATCGACAAACAGACGGGCCCCGCGACGGAAGAACTGGACATTCCGCTCTATCGCCCGGAAGTCCCGCTTTATGCCCCAATCCCTGCGATAGCGCGGCAAATGGGTCTGGCCACCTTGGGCACATTGCACGAGCGTGTCGGCGAGGAAGAAAACTTGCGAGGCGTTCCTGAGTCTCGGATTTATGTAAACGGCGCCTGGGGGCGGGTGTTCGGAGAGCATCTCAGCAACCGGTGGGGCGGTTCGGTGGATACCAGTGTGAAAGGCGATCTGACCGGTTTTCAGACGGGCCTCGACATTCTGCGACGGACAACGGAAAGTGGCCATCGTGACCATGCTGGCCTTTATTTTGCCTATTCGAACTACAATTCGAGCTCGGTACGCGGCTTTGCGCAAGGAATACAAGACCTGGCCGTGGGCGAACTGACGCTCAAAGGGCCATCGGTTGGAGCCTATTGGACGCATTTTGGCCCGACAGGCTGGTATCTCGATGCAGTGGTTCAGGGAAGCTGGTATGACGCGGATGCGACATCGGCTTATAATGCCGGTCTCTCAACAAACGCGACAGGCTATACGGCCTCGCTGGAAGCAGGCTATCCAATCCACTTTGGTGAAGATGATCGCTGGCTGATCGAACCGCAAGCACAGATCATCTATCAGGACGTGTCAGTTGACGGGTCCCACGATCAATATTCGAGCGTGGATTGGGATGCCAGTAAAGCCTGGACCGGACGGCTTGGAGCAAGACTGCAATATTCAGCCCGCGATGAGCGCGGAACCCTGTGGCAGCCTTATGCACGGTTCAATCTCTGGCATTCCTTCTCAGGAAATGACACGGTGTTCTTTGGGCCATCCTCACCTGCAATTGAGAACCGCTTTGGCGACACAGCGCTCGAGATCGGCGGTGGCCTCACCGCGCGTCTGAAGGAGAATGTGAGCCTCTATGGGCAAGCCAGCTACCGCTGGTCACCCGACAACGGCGGCAATCACAAAACAGCAACGGCTGGCAACTTCGGCATCCGCTTCGATTGGTGATTGTACCCTGGATTACAGATGCCAGTTGAAAGCGACCTCAAATTGCCAGTCAAGACCATTATTTCAGTGACCAATCCAGACCGAGTGGTAGCGAGGAAGGGCATGCTACGACGCGACATGCCTCTTCTGGATATAATCCTCGCCCCACTCCTTCATCGCCAGAAGCACCGGTGTCAGCGTCTCACCGAACGCCGTCAGAGTATATTCAACGCGGGGTGGGACTTCCGCGAACACTTCCCTACTGATCACACCGCTTTCTTCAAGTTCACGAAGCTGCAATGTGAGTGAGCGCTGGGTGATACCGCCGATCAAGCGCCGCAACTCACCAAATCGTTTCGTCCCATCGGAGATGGCGTTTCGCCGGATCGGCTTGGGGAACGCGTCTGGGTTTTCGAGGCGCAGTCCGGGCGAGCGAGCGGAACCGCCGCAGAATATGTGGTGGTTCCCGCTTCGAACGCAGTGCCGCTACCGGCCAATATTTCCTTTGAGATTGGCACCAGCCTGGGAATTCCTGCTCTGACGGCGCATCGATGCCTGTTTGCCGATGGAGACATAAAGGGAAAGCGTGTTCTCGTTCACGGAGGTGCGGGCGTGGTTGGGATGGCCGCGATCCTGCTTTCAAAATGGGCCGGCGCATGGGGGGCAACCACTGTGCTGGACGACAACCACGCCGAGGTTGTCAAAGCCGCGGGTGCCGATCTTGTCATCAATCTGATGCGCGAGGATGTTCCTTCCATCATTCAATCCCACACCGATCATCACGGCGTGGACCGGATTGTCGACGTCAATCTGAAAGCCAATCTGAACATTGACATGGCGTGCCACACACAAGGGGGCGTCATCAGTTCCTACCCCACGGGACAGGCAACGGATGCGATCGAGCTTCCGCTACTCAAAGCGATGATTGGCGGATGCCTCTTCCGCTTCGTCTACATCTATAATGTCGACGCCGATGCAAAGCGCATCGCTATAGAAGCAATAAATGCCTGCCTCGGGTCCGGGGCGTATAATCCCATAATCGCTATGCAGGTGCCGCTTGAACAGATCGCTGCTGCACATGAAGCATTGGAGACAGGCTCGACCGTCGGCAAAGTTCTGATCCGAATTTAATGATCACTACATGGCAGGCCTTTAAGCCTGCCCTGCCCTCTACCCCGCCGCAATGTGCTGGCCATCCAACAACTATTGATTAGGCAAAAGGACATGCTCGCTCGATGCCGATTGAATGAACGTCGCGGGGGTCAGGCGGACGCGCTTACACTTGCGTCTGGCAGTCGCTTATCGTTCTGCTAAACTGTGAGGTGGTCCCTCGCCTTCTGCGTTTCGAGAATCTCAGCGGGACCGTCCAAAACGATCTCGCCCCGGTCCATGATGTAAACATGGTCGGCGAGTTCACGACAGAAATCAAGATACTGTTCAACCAGAAGAATGGCCATGCCAGTGGTGTCCCGCAAATAGCGGATAGCCCGACCGATATCCTTGATGATAGAGGGCTGGATGCCTTCCGTCGGCTCGTCAAGCACCAGAACGCGCGGTTTCAGCACCATGGCGCGACCGATTGCCAGTTGCTGTTGCTGGCCACCCGACAGATCGCCGCCGCGACGCGACAGCATGTCCTTCAGCACTGGGAATAGATTGAATATTTCGACGGGGATAGAGCGTTCGGAACGCTTCACCAAGGCATAGCCCGTTTCGAGATTTTCCTTCACCGTCAACAGCGGGAAAATCTCGCGCCCTTGCGGAACATAAGCAATGCCCCGGCTGGCGCGTGCATAGGGCGGCAGGCCGTTCAAGTCCTCGTCCGCTAAAACCACATGTCCCCCGCTCACGGTTTGCTGACCGGCAATGGCGCGCAGCAGGCTGGTTTTGCCGACACCGTTGCGACCAAGAACACAAGTGATGCATCCCGCATCCGCCTTTAGCGACACCCCGCGCAGGGCCTGCGCCGCGCCATAGTGAAGGCTCACATTTTCAACGCTCAACATGAGCAACCTTTCTAAAGCACATCCCGAAAAGGGCGAAGCGGTTTTCAGATAAGATGTGCATAAAAACAGATAATTAGGGCGGCTACGACGATGCAGACTTCGATGAAGCCGCTCTAGCGCCCCAGATAATTCTCGATCACCTTCGGATCGGAACTGACGAAATCGATAGACCCTTCGGCAAGCACGCTGCCTTCTGCAAGACAGGTCACCTTGACGCCCAGCTCGCGGATGAAGCCCATATCGTGCTCCACCACCACGACCGAACGCGTTTTGGCGATCTCTTTCAGCAAAATGGCCGTCTGGGCGGTTTCGGCATCCGTCATGCCCGCCACCGGCTCGTCGACAAGCAAAAGCTTGGGTTCCTGCGCCAGCAGCATGCCGATTTCGAGCCATTGCTTTTGCCCGTGCGAAAGATTGGCGGCGAGTTCATCGCGGCGGGCCCATAGCCGCACCGTTTTCAATATTTCTTCGATGCGCTCGCCACCCCCCTTGTCCTGCCGGTAGAGCAATGTCGCCCACACGCCGCGCTTGCGGTCGAGCGCAAGCTCGATATTGTCCCAGACCGTATGGCTCTCGAATACGGTCGGCTTCTGGAATTTCCGGCCGATACCGATCTGGGCGATGTCGGCTTCGTCCTTTCTGGTCAGATCGATATTGCCCTCGAAGAAAACTTCGCCCTCATCCGGCTTCGTCTTGCCGGTGATGATATCCATCATCGTGGTTTTACCTGCGCCATTCGGACCAATAATGGCGCGCAACTCGCCTGGTTCGATCACAAAGGACAGCGAGTTCAGCGCCTTGAATCCATCGAACGAGACGGATACGCCGTTGAGATAGAGCAGGCTGGTGGTGCTTTCGGTCATGATATCTCTCACTCCGCAGCGGTTGCTTGCAGTTTGGCCTCATCAACGGATAGAGCTGTTGCCGGTTTGCGCGACGCCAGGAATGCGCGGAACGTGCCGACAATGCCTTTCGGCAGGAACAGGGTAACGGCGACAAAGAGCGCGCCGAGCACGAACAGCCACATTTCCGGGAAAGCGGTTGTGAAGACGCTCTTGCCGAAATTGACCAACACGGCGCCGATAACCGGCCCTACCAGCGTTGCCCGACCACCAACGGCAGTCCAGATCACAACCTCGATGGAATTTGCTGGCGTGAATTCGCCAGGGTTGATGATCCCGACCTGCGGAACATAGAGCGCGCCCGCCACTGCCGCCATCATCGCCGAAACCGTGAAGATGAAGAGTTTGTAGTTTTCCGGGCGGTAGCCCAGAAAACGCGTGCGGCTTTCGGCATCACGCACGCTGACCAGCACCTTGCCGAACTTCGATTTAACGATAGCCGAACTGAAGATCAAAGCTATAGCCAACACGAATGCGGAGGTGGCGAAAAGTGCGGCGCGCGTGCCATCCGCCTGAATGTTAAATCCCAGAATATCTTTGAAATCGGTGAGACCATTATTGCCGCCGAAACCCATCTCGTTGCGGAAGAAGGCCAACATCAGGGCATAGGTCATGGCTTGCGTAATGATCGACAGATAGACACCGGTGACGCGGGAGCGGAAGGCAAACCAGCCAAAGACGAAAGCAAGCAGGCCCGGCACCAGCAGCACCATCAGCATAGCGAACCAGAAATGATCAAAGCCTAGCCAGTACCATGGCAGCTCCTTCCAATTGAGAAACACCATGAAATCCGGCAGCTCTGGATTACCGTAGACGCCGCGCGCGCCGATCTGGCGCACCAGATACATACCCATCGCATAACCGCCAAGCGCGAAGAAGGCGGCATGGCCGAGCGAAAGAATGCCGCAGAAGCCCCAGACCAGATCGAGTGCCAGCGCCAGCATGGCATAAGTCAGATATTTGCCGAGCAGCGACACCACATAGGTCGGCACATGCAGCGGATGATCTGGTGCGGTCAACAGATTGAGCGCTGGAACGGCCATGGCGGCGAGGATCAGGATTGCAGCGGCGATAAAGACACCCCGGTCGAGTTTTCGGAACAGAAATGCCGTTGTCATGCTTCTACCGCCCTGCCCTTGAGAGCAAACAAACCGCGCGGGCGCTTCTGGATAAAGAGGATGATGAGCACAAGCACCAGGATCTTACCCAACACTGCTCCGGCATAGGGTTCTAGGAACTTGTTCAAGATGCCAAGCGAGAATGCACCTACCAGCGTACCCCACAAACTGCCGACACCGCCAAACACCACCACCATGAAGCTGTCGATAATATAGCCCTGCCCGAGATTGGGAGACACATTATCGATCTGTGACAGGGCCACGCCTGCCATCCCGGCGATGCCGGAACCAAGCGCGAAAGTGAACGCATCGACATAGGGCGTGCGAATGCCCATTGACGACGCCATACGGCGGTTTTGCGTGACAGTGCGCATTTGCAGACCGAAATTCGACCTTTTTAAAACGGCGAGCAGCGAGAAGAATACGGCCAGCGAAAACAGGATGATCCAAAGGCGGTTCCAGGTGATGGTCATGCCACCACGCTCGAAAGCGCCCGACATCCAGGACGGATTGCCGACTTCGCGATTGGTCGGTCCGAACACTGTGCGCACGGCCTGTTGCAGGATGAGTGAAATGCCCCAGGTCGCCAGCAATGTTTCAAGCGGACGCCCGTAGAGAAATCGGATGACGCCGCGCTCGATCACCAGACCGACCAGCGCGGTAAAGAGAAACGCCAATGGCAGGGCGATGGCCAGCGACCAGTCGAACAGGCCGGGATAGTTAGTGCGGATAACCTCCTGCACCATGAAAGTGACATAGGCGCCCAGCATAACCATTTCGCCATGCGCCATGTTGATGATGCCCATGACCCCAAAGGTAATGGCAAGGCCGATGGCCGCAAGCAGCAGGACGGAACCGAGCGACAATCCGTACCAGACATTCTGCCCGGCGTCCCAGTAAGCCTGCCTTTGTTCGATATGACCGACAGCCGTGTCGAGCGCGGCGATAAGTTCTGGCTGCGCACTAGCGCGAGCGGCATTCAAAACCGACAAGGTGGAACGATCGCCATTGTCCTGAAGAAACTGCGTCGCTTTAAGCTTGTCTGCAACCGGGCGGTCCGATGCCAACAAGGCCGCAGCCTGCGCCTTTTCCAGAAGAGCACGGATTGCGCTGTCGTGTTCCCTGCCCAAGGCCGCCTCTATCGGCTCAAGCGCGTCCGCATCAGGACTTGCGGCAACGATCTGTGCAGCCTTCAATCGTTCGTCCCGATTGGGACTCATCAATGTCAGCCCGCCCAAGGCTGTGCGAACCGCGCGACGGACGGAATTGTTGACCTTGACCTTTTCCATCGCAGCTTTAGTCGCTTCACCCGCTGCCTCCCCGCTGACCGGATCGGTGAGCTGAATATTCGCGCCGGATGCTTTCGTGATGAAGACGCGCCCGTCCGACTTACGTGCATAAAGATCGCCTTCGCCGAGAGCGTTCAGCACAGGCACCGCTCGCACATCGCCGGTGCTCGCAAGTGCGGAAATCTGTTCCTGCATTTGGGCAAAATTCGCCTTGCCCAGAGCATCGACAAGCCCCTGAAATTCATCCGCGCGCGCTGTCGTCGCCAGCGCGGCAAATAGGATGGACAGGACGAGCAGGACAGCTCGTATCCGGCGCTCCATAGCTGATTTCCTTCATTAGAACTGCATTCTCGATGGTTGATGCAAGGGGCGGGCCCGTTCCTCTCGCCCTCTGCGTCCCCCCGTTATCAGGAGCCGCCCTGACCACCGCACTTGCCGGTTTGGACATTGAAATTGCCGCAGGACATCGGTTTGCGCCAATCCGAAATCAGGTTCTTGGAATCCGGCAGATAGTCGGACCATTCGTCGCCGACGATCAGGCCCGGCGTCTGGCTGACGATTTCAAACTGGCCGTTGGACTGGATTTCGCCGATCAGCACCGGCTTGGTGATGTGGTGGTTCGGCATCATGGTCGAATAACCGCCCGAAAGGTTCGGTACGGACACGCCGACCAGCGCATCGATCACGGCATCCTGATCGGTGGTCCCGGCCTTTTCGACGGCCTTCAACCACATATTGAAACCAATGAACGATGCTTCCATTGGATCGTTGGTGACGCGCTTGTCGTCCTTGGTGAAGGCATGCCAGGTTTCGATAAACTTTGCGTTGGTCGGGTTATCGACGGATTCGAAATAATTCCAGGCAGCGAGATGGCCAACCAGCGGCGCGGTGTCGATACCGGCCAGCTCTTCCTCACCAACCGAGAAGGCCACAACCGGGATATCTTCCGCCTTCACACCCTGATTGGCGAGTTCCTTATAGAAGGGCACATTGGCATCGCCATTGACAGTCGAAACCACGGCGGTCTTCTTGCCTGCCCCGCCAAAACCCTTGATCGCCGCCACTTCCGTCTGCCAGTCGGAGAAACCGAACGGCGTGTAGTTGACGCGGATGTCTTCCGGCTTCACGCCTTTGGACAGTAGGTAGGCTTCCAGAATCTTGTTGGTCGTGCGCGGGTAAACATAGTCGGTGCCTTCGAGAACCCAGCGTTCGACACCTTCGTTCTCCATCAGGTAATTGACGGCAGGTATGGCCTGCTGGTTGGGCGCGGCGCCGGTATAGAACACATTGCGCTCGGATTCCTCACCTTCATATTGCACCGGATAGAAGAGAATATTGTTCAATTCCTTGAACACCGGCAGGACCGACTTGCGCGACACTGACGTCCAGCAACCGAATACGGCCGTGACCTTGTCCTGCGAAATGAGCTGGCGCGCCTTTTCCGCGAAAAGCGGCCAATCCGAAGCTGGATCGACAACGACAGCCTCAAGCTTCTTGCCCAGAAGCCCCCCCTTCTTGTTCTGCTCATCAATGAGCATCAGCATCGCGTCCTTGAGCGTCGTTTCTGAGATCGCCATCGTGCCCGACAGCGAATGGAGAATACCGACCTTGATCGTGTCTTCTTCGGCGAGTGCGCCAGAAAGGCTCGGAATGGTGAGCGCGCTTGCAAAAAGTGCGGCGAGCATCTGCGACCGGAATGTCATTGCGTGTCCCTCTCTGTTGGTTGGTCCCGATTTTTCGGGTTATCGCCAATTATTGGGGAGACGACGCCGTTTGCTTATACGTCAAATGACGTAGTTACCGGGGGTAAATATGTATTAGCGTGATGCAGCGAGCTTTCCAAAAATCGATTCCGATTTTTGGGCCGATGCATTAATAAAATTACCTGCTATCTCGCTTTGAAACGGCACAGCAAAGAGCCGGAGGGGAAATGGAGCAGCATGGCAGCGCGGCAACGCATCATCCCGGTCCGACGGGAATATAACCGCTGGGTTGCGGATGAAACGCTGGAAGATTACGCGCTGCGCTTCACCGCCAAAAGCGCGCGCCGCTTTTCGTCCAATCGCATTGCCCACACGGCCATCGGCGCGATCTCCTTCCTCGCGCTTGAGGCCATCGGTGGAGCGATCACGCTATCCTACGGCACCAGCAACGCCATAGCCGCCATTATCGTCGCAAGCCTCGTCATGCTGGCGGTCGGTCTGCCGATCAGCCGCTACGCGATACGCCACGGCGTCGACATCGATCTTCTGACGCGCGGCGCGAGCTTTGGCTATATCGGATCGACCGTCACCTCGCTCATCTACGCAACTTTCACTTTTCTGCTCTTCGCCATCGAAGCTTCCATTATGTCGGGCGCCTTGGAACTGGCCTTCGGCATCCCGATGTGGATCGGCTATGTCATCAGCGCTGCCGTGGTCATACCGCTCGTCACCTATGGCGTGCGCATGATCAGCCGCTTTCAGATCGTCACCCAGCCCTTCTGGATCGCGCTCAACATTCTGCCTTTCATCTTCATCGCACTGGCCGACTGGGGAAAGTTCGACCTCTGGCTGACCTTTTCCGGCGTTCAGGCAGGTTTTACCGGCGGCGACAGCGCGCCCTTCATGTTGGCGCAGTTCGGTGCTGCCTCGGCGGTCATTCTGGCGCTGATGGCGCAGATCGGCGAGCAGGTCGATTTCCTGCGCTTTCTTCCCCCAGAAGGCCAGCGTAAATGGCGGCACAAGCTCGCGGTCTTTCTGGCCGGTCCCGGCTGGGTCGTGCTTGGCGCGCCCAAACTGCTGGCCGGCTCGTTTCTGGTGGTGCTGACACTCAGCGCCGGTATTCCCGCCGACACCGCCGCCGATCCGGCGCATATGTATCTGACCGCTTTCGGATATATGGTCCCGTCCCATACGGCAGCCTTGCTTTTGACCGTCGCCTTCGTCGTAGTCTCGCAACTGAAGATCAATGTCATGAACGCCTACGCCGGATCGCTGGCGTGGTCGAACTTCTTTTCGCGCTTGACGCACAGTCATCCCGGGCGCGTCGTCTGGCTGGTGTTCAATGTCTGCATCGGTCTCCTTCTGATGCAGCTCGGCATCTACAAGGTGCTGGAGCAGACGCTCGGTATTTTCTCTATCGTCGCTATGGCTTGGCTCTCCACGATTTCCGCCGATCTCTTCATCAACAAGCGTCTTGACTTATCCCCGCCCGGTATCGAATTTAAACGCTCTCATCTCTGTGATATCAATCCGGTCGGAACCTGCACCATGGCCATTGCGTCATTCGCGTCATTGGCCGCCCATTTCGGTGCATTGGGCACGATGGCTGAAGCGTTCGCGCCCTTCATCGCGCTTCTATTGTCCTTCGTCGTCTCGCCGATTATCGCGTGGAAAACCAAAGGCAAATATTACCTGGCGCGCAAACCGCGCAAGTCCTGGCAGAACCAACTCGCCATGACCTGTTCGGTCTGCGAACATGATTTTGAGCAGGAGGATATGGCCTGGTGCCCCGCCTATGCGGCTCCCATTTGCTCGCTATGCTGTTCGCTCGACAGCCGTTGCCATGACCTCTGCAAGCCGAAGGCGCATCTGCGCGCACAAAGCGCCGAAGTGGTGCACGCCCTGCTGCCAACCGCAATCATCGAAAAGCTTTCAACCCGGCTCGGGCGCTATGCGATCACCGTTGCCGTTTCGGTCGCGTTTCTCGGGAGCATCCTCGCGCTCGTCGCCTATCACGCGGGTGCGGCATCGCCAGAAACCGCGCAGATCGTCAACCGCACCATTCTGATCGTGTTTTTCGTTCTGGCGCTCATCGCGGTCATCGTCTGCTGGTTCTATGTGTTGGCCCATGACAGCCGCATCGTTGCGGAAGAGGAATCCTCGCGACAAACCGCACTTCTCTTAAAGGAAATCTCCGCACACAAAAGAACTGACGCGGCGCTGCAGCAAGCCAAGGACAATGCTGAAGCCGCCAACCGCGCCAAGAGCCGCTATGTTGTCGGTCTCAGCCACGAATTGCGAACCCCACTCAATGCGGTTTTGGGTTATGCGCAGATATTGGAGCGCGACGAAACTATTCCCGCAGCGCGGCAGCCTTCGATCAAGCTGATCCGCCGCAGTGCCGATCATCTATCGGGTTTGATCGACGGACTTCTCGATATATCCAAGATCGAAACCGGCCATTTGCAGGTCTATTCCAACGAGATCAACCTGCATGATTTTCTCGACCAGATCATCGACATGTTGAAACCGCAGGCCGAAGCCAAGGGCATAGCTTTCCGCTATCGCAAAGCCGAAGCGCTGCCCCAATATGTGCGTACCGACGAAAAGCGCCTGCGCCAGATTCTTGTCAATCTGCTCACCAATGCCATCAAGTTCACCGAGACAGGCGAAGTCGCATTGGATATTGCCTATCGCAATCAGGTCGCCACGTTCAAGATCATGGATACCGGACGCGGCATTGCGGACAAGGATCTGGAACGCGTCTTCGAACCCTTCCAACGCGGCGAGGCCGATCATACCCGCCATCTGCCGGGCCTCGGTCTCGGACTGACCATTACCAAGCTACTGACCAACACGCTCGGCGGTGAGCTCTCGGTCATCAGCACCTACGGCAAGGGCTCCACGTTTCAGGTTCGATTGATGCTAGGCGCAATTGACCGCCCTATCAATCTGACCGCTCCGACGAGAAAAATACAGAACTATACCGGCCCGCGGCGCACCCTCGTCGTGGTTGACGACAATGACGATCACTGCGCACTGATGCGCGAAATCTTGACGCCACTCGATTTCGTTGTACTGACCGCCAAAAGCGGGCCGGAATGCCTGACCCTGATCGAAGGTATTCGTCCCGACCTCTATTTTATCGACATCCGCATGCCGCAGATGAGCGGCTGGGAACTGGTGGAGCGGCTGCGCGAAAGGCGCGAAATGGCCCCCATCATCATGCTCTCCGCCAATATTGGCGATGGCACGCGGCCCCACAGCCTGCCGGACAATGCTCATAGCGATACACTCGTCAAGCCGTTCGATATCCGGCAGATTCACGCGAAGCTTGCCGTGCATCTGGGCTTGGACTGGGTTTACGAAGAGAACCAAGAAAAAAAGCCAGTGTCGGTTTCCACAAGCATCAACAGCCCGGCGATTGCCGATTTGCAGGAGCTGATCCGTCTGGGCGAAATCGGCTATGTTCGTGGCATCGAAGCCAAGCTCTATTTGCTTTCACAGAACGAAAACCTCACCCCCTTCGTTGAAAAAGCACGTGAATATATTCGCGCCTTCAACATGTCGGGCTATCATGTGTTCTTGCGAAATCTGGAACAGAAAATGGATGACCTGCCATGAGCGTCCTTCCCCGCGACACGGTTCTTATTGTCGACGACTCGCCGCAGACGTTGGGCTTCCTCACCGAAGCGCTGGAGCAGGCGGGCTATTCCGTGCTGATCGCAACATCCGGCGGTGCCGCGCTCGGCATTGCAGAACGTATTACGCCGGACATGGTTCTGATGGATGCGATCATGCCCGGAATGGATGGGTTCGAGACCTGCCGCCAGCTAAAGGCAAATTCGGCCGTCTCGCAGGTGCCTATTATTTTCATGACCGGCCTGTCAGAGACCGAGCATATCGTTCATGCGCTGGAAGCGGGTGGCGTCGATTATTTGACGAAGCCTATCAATATTGATGAGCTACGGGCGCGCATAAAGGTGCACCTGACCAATGCCCGCTCCACTCAAAGCGCGCGCGTCGCGCTCGATGCAAGCGGCAGGCATTTGTTTGCTGTGGACCGTGACGGCACCATTCTCTGGTCTACGCCGCAGGCAATGCGTCTGATAGACAATGTCAGCGACAACGGGAACGGTCAGCTGCTTTTGGAGCAAAAATGCGCCGAGCAGCTTCGGGCGCGGAATGGACGAGAAATCGCCGAGAAACTACGCGAACTCGTGACGGCTAACGGGCCGATATCCCTGCAACTGGCGCATCTTGGTTCCACTGGTCCCAATGAGTTTTTGTTCCGACTAACCGTAACCAGCGAAACCGCCGAACAGGATACGCTACGCCGTCATTTTGGCCTGACGGCCCGAGAAAGCGACGTTCTGCTTTGGGTTGCACATGGAAAAACAAATCGTGACATCGGAGCTATTCTCGATCTGAGTGCCCGCACCGTGAACAAGCATCTGGAGCAAATCTACATTAAACTTGGGGTCGAGAACCGCTCGGCGGCGGCTGTGAAGGCAACCATCGTCCTTCACAGATAGAAACTTCGCACTCCCGCCTGGTTCCATTGCAATTCTTTTTTGGAAAGGGTGGCTGTAGGTCTCTATTGTCGCACCAGCCAGCATAATATTCGAATATCTCTGCGACACGCGCCGTCTCGCCGCGAATGTCGCGCATGGGGCGACCGGCGGATCGGATATCGATTTAAGCTATCAATTGAGCATGTTAGCGGATAAGCTGGGCGATTTCATTCATCTCGCGACCGCGCAGATGCCGTCAGTGCCATCCACTCCTTTTGGGCGCGCACCGCAACTAACATTATGGTTCGAGCACCATAGTAATCTTCCCCCGCACAAGGCAGTAGGATATCAATCTCCACGAGAGTTCCCGAGACGAAATGCTCGAACCTGAAAATGTCTGGTGTTTAAGGGGAAACTCCAGTCGCACGTTGCTCTTACCACTTCACTCTGAATCCCAGCGTTCCCTTATAGGAGTAACTGTCGCCGAAGTCAGCGAGGCTGGTGTTGATGGCACCTTCGCCATAGATCGAGTATTTATCGCTGTTCCAGTTGTAGCTGCCGCCAAGCCCGATACCGCCCCATAGCCGTTCACTTTCATTGGCGAAGGTGGTTCCCGCAACGTCCACTCTCGTTCCTTCGAGGAACTCATAATAGAGGTTCGCGATACCATAGACCTGTGCTCTATCTATAAGGCCATTGGCATTGTACCAGGAGTTCTGATGTTCCACGGCAACGCCAAGGCGTCCCTGCAAACTCTCACCACGGTCAAGACTAACACGCGCCCCGAAGATGTCGTTGAAGCTGTCGAAATCAACCTTCGAATAGGTCAATTGCGCCTGCGGTGTGATCGACCAGTTTTGATTAAGCGTAAAACGTTGGCCGGTTTCGCCCGAGATGGCAAAGCCGAAGCCATTGTTACCGTCGGCCAGATTGAGACCGTTCAATCCCACCGTAAATTCACTATTATTGGCGCTTAGATCGCTATCATACCAGGTCAGCTGCGCCTGACCATCAACATAAAAGCCGTTGTCACCATACCAGGTTAGCGTGCCGCCAAAGCCGTAGCCATCTGTGGACACCTCATCGTCACCGAAGATCGAATAAGTCTTCGCCTTTCCATGCGTATAGTGCACCGTAATGCCGCCGATCAGCTTTCCAGCTTCATTTTCCAGCAGCATTCCGTCCAGACCGGCTTGCAACTTGAATATGTTGTAGTCGTAGTTTTCTCCAGAAGTCGAGAACTTCGGATCGATCTTGCTATGCGACCCTTCAATGCGACCCCAGATACCTCTGCCTTCAATCAGATTGCCAGCTTCAGCCGCAGGCGCATAGGGCGACCCGACGGGATCAGCACCTTCAGCCAGCATAACATTGCCCGCATTGCTCCAATAGCGATTGCCGGTGCGCTGTTGCAGTGTCGGCAGGCTGTTCAAGCCGAGCAGAAACTGAGGATAGGCCTCATAGGCGCTGACGCCGGGCTGATAAATTGGTTCAATCGGATCATCTGGGTCAACAGGAACGTCTGGATCAACCGGGTCTGTCGGAATGCGGTTCGACCGCAGATACCAATTGCCATCGCCCGGCTGTGAGGTGCTACCTTGAAACAGCCGATAAGCATAGGCGCCACCCACCACAGCCTGTTGACCATTAAATACATAGTCGCCCGCAAGAGAAAATGCATTTGGGTCCGATGTGCCGCCAACCGTAACGATTTGAATCCCTTCGATTGTATCGTCACCGTTCCCATTAATGTTTTTGACTTTAACGGTCGTGTTGCCGGAAGTGTTGCCGTTGATAACAAGTTTATCGGTGAGCGAACTGTCATTGCCGAGAACGGTGTCGAGCGAAAGTACCCCACCCCGTCCCGTATAATTACCGGCAATGGTCATAGTACCGATGGAGCTTGGGAGACCTTGACTGCCTCCCGGTGTCTGACCTGGGGCAATTGTACCTGCATTGAGAATTGAGCCGACAATACCCGTGCCTTCCAGCGTGCCGCCTGCCAGAACATCAGTTGTAGCCGTCGATATATCCCCGTTCACCTGCAAGATACCCGTGCTTGGAAGCAAAGTGCCGGTGAAGCTCAACTGATTTTCATTCAAAATTGTTCGGCCGGCCGCCGCCTCAATAGTTCCATCACCGACTATTGCCAGTGTCGATGGCCTTGACGGTCCATCAAGATATTGCGCGTCGAACTGGTCGAAAACGTAATTATTAGACGTATGATTAAAGCGGATCAGACCCGTCCCATCGCCAAATTCTACCGACTTTGCCATCAAACGACCAGGAGCGACCGCTGCTTCTCCCACAGCGCCACCGATGCTTAACGTACCATTTCCCGTCACCTGATCGCCCAATACCAATGCACCGTCAGACACATGATCTGTGAGTGCGGTAATTTCCTGATTGAGATCATTATCATAGTACGACACGAACGTTGCTGTACCAATGCGGACAACACCATTATCCGCTATGGTCAACTGACCAGTTCCGCTTTGACCAATACGTAAAGTTCCGGCGTCGCTGGTTACTGTTGTATCACCTGACCCCAGATAGCCGTCCAGAATACCAGATTGATACCAGACCGCGTTCGCCCCCGACACGGATATAGAACCTATACCCCCGTCGATCCCGACACGCGTGTCGAGGTCAGCGCGTGTTGCATAATTCTGATAGAATTGCCCGAGATCGTTGTTGATATAGCTGTGCACCTTGCCGGTAGAAAGAATATTGACAGCACCAGTGCTGCCCGATCCGTTGCCTATCACAAGCCCCTGGGAAAACAGGGCCATAGGAGCTTCTGCATTGCTTGCCGCACCAGACCCGTCAATGTTCATAATGCCGGTACCGCCGCCACGTCCAACAGTAACCTTCCCTTTTGAAAGGGTATTGACATTATTGAGGTTGGAGTACGGACTTCCGTCGCCAAATTTGCCGCCTGCTAAAACATTGACCGTTCCATTGCTGCTTGCGCCGTCGCCGATAATGAACTCACCACGGTGCTCCAGAATAAGCAGAGTGCCGTCGATGTTCAGCGTGCCGGTACCGCCTTGTGACCCGACAAGAAAATCATTGTACACATGGGAAACGAAATTCGGGTTACAGGCGTAGCAAGAGCTGCCAGCCTGAAACGGTCCCTCGGGACGCTCACCAATATTTTTGCCGGTACCAAGCAGGTTAAAAGTGCCTACACTGCCAACTCCCTCACCGACACGAATGGCATCTGGTCCCATATAAACCTGTACGGGACCATCTGTTGAAATCGTGAGCGTGCCTGTACCCTGGTTTTTACCGATGGTCAGCGGACTGCCAAAATAAATGCTGGCAGAATTATACAGGTTGGACTGTTCGGTAATTATATCGAAAGTAACACTTCCGCTCTGGCCAGAAGCAGTGCCAATATTGGCGGCGCCTGTAACCGACCCCATCCCGCCTGGAAGATCAATTATACCCGTAGCGCTACCATTATTAACGCTTGAATCTAGACCTTGCGCGCCGTGCCCGTCGCTCCAATTATTCGGTTCAAAGAAATCATTGCTTACACCGCCCGTCCATTCGTTCGCTAAGGCAGAGGAAGGACCGACGACAGTGACAACAGCAATCGCAGCCGTCGCGAGAAGGTAGCGACGGAAAGCGTAGTTAAACCGCACCGAATTTCTCGGTAGGCAAATAACAGATGAAACAGTCAACGATTCTCTCCTCGGACGTGGCGAGCATCTCTTTTGGTCAACCTATTGAATTTGAAGAATAAGCAAATTAGCGGAAATTTAAATACCAAGAGCCAAAAAAATATGATAAAAATTAAGTATATATTCTCTCTTCCTTAAAACCGTGATTATTCTGTGCAGTATGGCTTCATACGAACCTCAAAGATAATCAAAACGACAGTATTACCAATTGTTACGAGAATCGGGTGTATTGTGTTTTGAACCCACCTGTTCTGAACTACGGAAGGAGCTCTGGATTTGGGTCCATCAATAAATTCCGGGGATTTTGAACCGCCTGTTGCACTCTGTGCCGAACGACACCGCCATTATGGCTTCGTAAACACGCCCGGTGCAGCATCGAAACCAAATAGCCTCTTTGCACCTATTGCTTTGCAGGAGTTTGCCGACGTTGCACGATGTTATCCAATTCTGTTCTTCAATTATGAGACGACCTTTCCGGTTGCCATTTCGGGTCAAATTGGAGAAGGTCACCGAAGGTTTTCGCCCAGTACGGAGCTCTACCGTCCAGCGGTACATCAGCTTTATCCCTTCATTTTAGAGAAACTGCCGGGACAGGATGCTGGTATCCTCTTGTTCGATCCAAATGGACGACAAGTGGTGCCCATGAACGAAACGACGGAGGCTCAGCCGCTATTCAACCGGGCGGGAGAACCAACAGATTTGTTGCGGCAGATCGCAGATTTTGCGGGGAAAATACACGAGGGACGACAGATGGCAGCTGCGTTTGCTGAAGCGCTTCGCAGCAAAGGTGTTCTGACACCCAGTCGGTTGGAATATAACCAGCCGGTGGGAAAAGGACAGAAAACCCACCGACTATACATGATCAACGAGCAGGCGTTTCGCGCCTTACCCTCATCTACTGTCTATGAATGGTTCCAAAACGGTTTTCTTGATGCAGCGCAGCTCGTACTGCTTTCCCAAAGGCATTGGCTTAGCTATCAGTGAGACACCGCCTCCGTTCTCGCGATTGAGGATTTCAGGAGTAACCGCCCGCCTCGGCTCCGCTCACAGCATTGGATATACGCATCGAAACGCGGACAGGTTGCCCTCCCTCATTCATAAGCTGCGTTCGAAATAGAAATTTCGGCTCCGCCATCGATGTGGGGCTAAATTCGGCTTCACGTATAAACGTTAGAAGCACCGACATCAGTTCCGTCAGCGCGAAACGTGTTCCGCCACAGACGCGCGGTCCGGTGCTGAATGAGATTGAGTTGCCGAAATTGGCACCGCCAGACGGCGGCCTCTTAATATCGAGCTGCCAGGGATCGGGGTTTATGTTTCGATTATGCTGAATCCCTACGAGGGAAATCAGTACTTGCTCGTCGGCCCCCACAATTTTATCGCCGATCCCGTCAGGCACGACTGCGCGCCGTGCTATAACAGGCGTGGATGGGAACATACGTAAAACCTCCAACACGAAATTGCGCAGCGGCTCGCATGTTTCAATATCCTCCCAGCAACATTCTTCGAGATCGGGCAGCCGACTTGATACCTTCCTCAATTCGTCTTGCGTCTCAGGCCAGCGCGACAAGGCGAACATAGCCCAACCGAGGGTCGCGGCTGTTGTTTCACTGGCAGCTGCGAAGAACATCGTCATCTCGTGTTCGAGTCTGAAACCCTCGGTCCCTTCGGCGTCCATCTTGCGGATTTTGCCAAGAAGACTTTCCTGCGGGACATCGCCTTGCCGGAAGACTTGCATACTTCGCAGCACTTTGTAACGAATATCCATAAAACTAGCGATTTCCTGGCTGGAAAAAGCGATCTTTTTGCCATGCGGCACAAACGAATATTCTGAGCCGAAACCGACAAGATAAGCGATGTGCTCCAATTCGACGCCAGAGGAATCGAGGTCGACATCGAAGAAGACCTCGAGCATGACCGCGGCGGCCAGGTTCCTGAGCACCGCATCGTCCACCGGTTGCGGCTGCTCCTCTCCTTTAGTGTTCAATTTTTGCAACGCCTTGCGGGCTAATCGTATCGAAGCTTTGACTGTTTTCTCCCGATCAAACCGCGACAAGTATGATTGAGACAGCGCCTGCCGCAAATTCCAGCCAGAACCGTTCTCCGTAAAACGGGAAGCTCCAAGCGCCTGACGAAACCACTCCATGCTCTTCAAATAATTGGCTGCATTATGCCGTAAAACATGGTGAGCACTGTCCAAATCCTGCACGACAAAGACCGGAACGCCGCCAAGTTCTAACGTGATATTCTCTCCGTTATTTGTGCGGGCGATCTCAAACAGTCTACTGGCGAAATCGGAAGCTTCCGTCATTTGCGTTGCTACCCCGCTTTGAAATACTGCAGTTGAAATTGAGGATGCAGAGCACGCAAAGCGCGTTCGAATGGAGCCACAGTGGCTTTGACCTGGATAAGAAGCTAACTCGACTGTTGTTAAACTGTCAATCAAACGAAAAAGATAATGCTAATTTAAAGCACTTTACGTTTTTGTCAGGCCTGACTAGACTTAAACAGAAAGCCAACAGACACCCGATTAGATTTCCTCATGGATTGCGAGAAGACTTCCAACACCTGATCGTGAAACCCAAGGCAACGGTTATTTCGAATGACAGCAATAGAGTTACCGAAAAAGCCTTTGATCATTGCATTGAAGCCACAACAGCGAGGAGCAATTAGCCCCGATTATAATAGTCGTGATCTGATTACACTTGAGAACGAGAATTATATCGTTCGAAACCTGCTGCCTTCAGACGTCAATGTTGATTTTCTGGCCTGGTTCGGCAAACCTGATATTCTTCGCGGCCTCAATCTGAGTGGCCTTGACTTTAATATCGACACGCTGCGTCGGTTCGTTTCCGGCTTTGATAATGTGCACAACTATATTCTGGGCATATTTGCGCGATCGGGGGGAACACTGATTGGGTTTTATACTCTCGACGTGAATTTACAGCACAAAACGGGCGTTATAACCACAGCTGTCGGCCATGATGCACATCGCGGAGCCGGTGTGATGTGGGAGACCATCGATGGTGTTCTGGATTATTTTTACGATCATAGAGACATCGAGAAAATAACCGCGCGCGTTCTCGCAAAAAACTACGCGATGTTGTTCAATCTCAAACATAATCTTCGTTTCGCTTTGGAAGCTCGCCTCAGACATGAGGCGCTGGCGCCCGACGGTCGCCGATTGGATATCCTCGTATTCGCCTCTTACAAAATCGACCCCCAAACTGGAAAACGTCACCGGGTCGACCCGCAAGCGGTTGTCGACTTAGGCACGACAGAAGGGAATTGAAATGAATTCATTGGACAAGGCCAGGGCAATCCTCGCGAAATGTCTCTTTATTCCAGAGGAGAGTATCCTCCCCGAGGCCGATATCAGTTCACTTGGAAAGATCGATAGCCTGACATTTGAGTTGATTGTTCTCGAAGTTGAAAATGTATCCGGGCGCGACATCGACCCGGTTCGTCTTCTGGAAATGCGATCCGTGGGTGATCTGGCGCGCTTGCTCGATCGATAGCTGGAACGTTACGCCTAGAATTGCAGTGGGGGGATGGGACAAACAATCTCTACGAGAGGGAGTAACTTCGTGTTTTCCAATATCTTGTATGATGAAGTGCAAAATTTTCGCCAACATCCGGACCTGAACAAAGCTTTGGTCCTTCACATCGATAGTTATCTTAATGGCTTCGCGCATCGCGAACTCATCACAAAGCTCACCTCTGAAGGCAACAAATATCTTCTTGCACTCAAGACAGTTGCGCTCTGTTTTGGTAACGGAAATTATGATAGCCTCACGAAAGCCGATTTACAAACTTTCGCACGAGCGCACGCGATTGCCTCTCCGAACCGTGTTTCCGCACTGGTCGATGTGGCGGTATATTCAGGCTACCTCACTGTCCAAAGATCGCAAAATGATTCAAGACAGAACCTGCTGACACCTACTGAGAAGCTTGAGCAATGCGCAATAGCTGGCCTGCAGCCGTACTTAGAACCGCTCAACCTACTCTTTGCAGGCATTTATGATCACCTTTCGACCGACCGTTCGGCCATCGCTGATATCTCGAATTACGTTTTGCAAATGTATTTTCAGAACTCCCCCTCACGTCAGCGAGAGTCGACACTGTCACTTTTTATCAGTCGCGCTGCGGGATACGGGATTTTCTTGACGATACTCCGCGCGTCCGCAATCTTTACTTACCACCCAAAGGTTATTGTATCACTTCCGTTTTCCCCCTTATCCCGTACCTTTGGCGTTTCTCGGAGCCATGTTCAGAAACTATTCCAAGCTGCAGAACGCGCCGGCCTCTTGCGTATGCATATACAAGGTGGAAAGCAGGTCGAGATACTGCCGCGTCTACGAAAAATCGCCCAGGACACAATAATAAGTTCACTTACGATGGCCAAGATTGCTTTCGATTGTGCGTCGAACAGCGTTCAACCTCAATTCAGGAAACCAGGATTTGAATTGGAATGAGCAATGCAATCTTTAACGTGATATCACCAACGCCATTGCCGACCACCAATCCAATACTCCCCCAACGAACCGGTGATTTTTCGTCTATAGTCGAAGCATTGGATTATGCGGCCCAAGGGGAAACCGGACTCTCGTTTTATGGTTCAACCGGTCAGCTACTGCAGACACTACGCTATAGAGATCTTCGTTCTGACGCACTGAACATAAGTGGGAAACTGAAGGCGCTCGGACTTGGGATAGGTGATACTGTCGCCATAGTCGGTGAGACCAGCCCCGAGTTCTTACGCCTTTTCTACGGCTGCCAATATGCTGGTATGTTGCCGTGCCCAATGCCTTATTCCATTTTTCTTGGGGGGCGAAGGGCCTTTGCAGTTCGTATCGCTTCGCTCGTATCGGCGTCGGCCGCCACGGTACTGTGTATTCCCGACTCTTTGGCCACACTAGCCGAATTCTGGCGTGACAGAGGCATAAAAGTCATCACCTTTACCGAACTGAACAGCTTACCCAAGCGTGATCATTGCGCGCCATTGGATTCCACGGCATTGGCTTATATTCAATTTTCATCTGGATCGACAGCTGACCCGAAGGGGATAGTTATTTCTCAAAGAGCCGTTTGCGAAAACGTTTCCGGGATACTTGTTAACTGCATCGGCATAAGGCCGAATGACCGCGCGTTTTCCTGGCTGCCTTTTTATCACGACATGGGCCTTGTCGGATTTTCAATTGCACCGCTATTTGCCCAAACGAGTGTTGACTACATCTCGCCAACTACATTCGCGCGCCGTCCGTTGCTGTGGCCAGAACTTATCTCACAAAATCGGTCCACAATCACCTTCGCTCCCGTGTTCGGATACCGCCTGGCAGCAATGAGAAAGAAGGACAACAGCCATAATGCTATGGATCTTTCGTCGCTACGCATTGCCGGAATCGGAGGAGACACAGTCCGTGCAGACCAACTAGAACTCTTTGCCGAAGCCATGCGCGATGCAAAGTTTGATCCTGAAGCATTTACGCCGAGCTACGGCATGGCAGAATCCACTCTTTTGATCACGTTTAAGCGCGGGGTACGGACGGTGAAACTGGACCGGACTGTGTTGGAGAAAAGTGGGAGAGTAGAAGCACCGTCCAGTGGACCGACTTCGAGCTTTACGATATGTGGGAAGCCGTTGCCCCATCACGAGCTCATTATAACCGACCCTAACGGTAAGATTTTATCCGATGGCCATCTTGGGCATATCCACATACGAGGTCCCAGCATGTTTACCAACTATCGGAACAGTCTTGAGGCGCACCCCAACTCGCCGACTGAATTTTTCGATACTGGTGACATGGGTTTCAGCCAAGACGGAGAACTGATTATCACGGGCCGCAGTAAAGAGATGATCATCGTCAATGGTCGCAACATATGGCCGCAAGACATTGAACAGCTCGTCACATCTATTCCTGCCTGTGCCAGCTCCGCGGTTGCTGCCTTTTCCATAAAGGAATCCGACGATGACGAAACGGTAGTCGTTCTCATTGAGCGATCCAAGAAAAACAAAGGCGACACCTCGTTGATATCGCAAGTTATATCAGAAGTAAGCTCCGCTATGGGTATTGCAGTAACCATACGCTTCGTGGAACCCAAGACCCTGCCATTCACCTCGTCAGGCAAGCTAGCACGCTCAAAGGCGCGAGAGCTCTATGCGCAACTAAGAGACGGACAAACGCCGCACTGCCCGGCTACCCCTTGATAAAGTTCGTGTACAACCGCTCATCGGACATTAGAATACTTGTAAAAGCCTTCTCCAATTTCGATTCCAAGCTTACCATTATCGATATAGTTTTCCTTCAGCCATTGAGCGAGCCTTCTGCTTTGTTGGTCGCCGTCGAGAAGAATACGATATGCTGTTGGTAATCCAATTATGTCGAGTATTTGAAAAGGTCCTGCTGCAGCTCCTGTTGCAATTTGCCAAACTTTATCGACGTTCGATATGTCTGCATAACCGCCTTCAGCAAGGTCCATACCGGCGACTAAAAGCGGCAGAAGCAGTGAATTAAGAATATATCCGGGCTTCTCTTTGTAAAGGGGCACTGAAACCATCCCAATTCGAGAGGCAAAATCAAGGACGGCTGAGAAAATTTCGGGATCAGTTTGCTCGGTCCCCATGACTTCAGCCGTGTTTGCCAACCAAATCTTATTAGCGAAATGCAGCCCAAGAAAGCGGCCGGGTCGCCCAGTAGAATGCATTAAGTCACTGAGGCGTAGCGTTGACGAATTTGTCGCAAAAATTGTCCTCTCTGGCGCAACCATAGCAAGCCTCGTGAAGGCATCCCGTTTTATCTGTAGATTTTCTGGAACTGATTCAATCACCAAGTCGGCGTCTTCAACCGCAGCCGACAAGTCAAAAAAGTAAGTAATTCTTCCCAGCGCAGCCTCAGCTTTGCCATTCGCAGCGCCTGGAACCTCCACGGTGTAAATTTCCGCCAATTTGGCGAATGTCGCCTTGGCATTAGTAGTAACTTCTTTCTTAATGTCGTAAATTGATACCGGCACGCCACTATATGCGATCTGGAACGCTATTTGAGTTCCAAGAATGCCCGCTCCCAAAACTGTAACGTTATTAATACGCATCAATTATTCCCCTGAATTGCGTTCTTCAATGATAAGAAATTCCGCTTAGTCACGCCACTTAAGCGACTACCATCCCTTACTCTTGGTGGAGATTACTAAATGTATATTTAGATTATAATTATTATCATTCCCAAATAATGTAAAAGTCAATCTTGCATCCAACTGCAAAAACCCATGGACATATTTCAGGAGCCAACGGCGAATTAACGCGAGGCAAAGCTTTCTTGTTCGTGCAAAATCAAGGTTAGCTGAGATAACCTTTTCCCTTTAAAAAATTGGCTTTATTGGAGTGAAGAGCAAGAACGATCATGGAACTGACCGCTTCTCCACTCCAGATGGGGTCGACAAATCGACGCTGCTCCCCCGCCCTGTTCGGGATACATCGGCCAAATAGCGGAAGCATATCATTCAACAGCTGTTGGCTCAGATCTAGCACGATTGCTTTGTGAGTAAACAATCGCATTGCAAGTTTAACAGTTGGAGAATGGGGAATGATTAATCCAAATCAACACAATAAGTTAGGAAGCATAAATCGAATTGTATAGCATAGACCGGAAATTGCTTAAATCCGGCATCACCTTTTATGGTAGTATGAGATGTTGATTTCGCGCCCTACCAATGTGAAGTGCGGCTGCTGCGTTGTTCCGGCATTCGATAGATCTCGTGAGCGATGGAAAAATCTAGGGTCATTGGAGAAGCGGAGCCTGTGGTGTCAACCGATCTTGAGAAAAAGCAGCGCAGGATGCGCAGCCTTCCGACCATGATCATCGTGGCTAAGCATACGCTTGCGCGCACATGTGTCGTGAAATTTCTCGCTCACGAACTCGCCGGATGGGAATTTATCGATATGGCGTCTACTGCTGAACTGGCCAAAGCGATTGGAAGGGATGTTGCCCTTATCGCTCTGGATCTGGCGGGGCGGGCTATCGATTGTCCAACCCTGCTAGAAGATCTGCTGGCAGCTCAAACGCATTTTCCGGCGGCATCTATCGCCTTGCTCTCCAACCGGGATGATATCCTCATGGAATCTGAAGCAATCAAAATGGGGGTACGAGGCTTCTTTACATCGTCTCTTCCGGTAGAAATTGCGCTTGCTGGTGTGCGGCTGGTGCTTGCAGGCGGCATATTTTGCCCTCACCCGTTAGGCGCTCATGGCAGCGTCCAGCCGACAATCTCCATCAATGGCCGGTCAGCTTTGTCAGACGTTTTTGACGATGACAACGGGTCTGTGAGCCGCACCCCGCAGATGTCCGCTATTGCCGGTTTTACACCTCGCGAAGTCGATGTTCTCACCGAACTTCAGCATGGCCATTCAAACAAGATCATTGCCGAGAAACTCAACCTCTCGGGCAATACCGTGAAAATGCATTTGCAGCATATTATGCGCAAACTGCGGGTTCAGAATAGAACGGAGGTCGTGCTGCTTTTAAGCGCAAAGGCATCTCCGGAAGTAACCACAGTGCAATAAGTGAAACAAATTCAGTTCTCGCGGAAGGCACGATGGAAACTATCCAGCAACGGCCTGACAGCATAAAGAGCGACGCTACTTTGGCCGGTTTCGATCAGAGCTTGTACCGGCATTCCGGGGATCATTTCGATGTCCCCCGCCTGCATCAATTCATCATCAGTGACACGGATCGTTACAGCATAGAAAGGCTGACCCGTTACTTTATCCAAGAGGCGATCAGCGGATACATAGGTGACCTTCCCTTTTAAAAGGGGCACGCGTCGCTGGTCGTAAGGCAACAGGTGTACCTGCGCATTCAAACCCGGATGCACAAGATTGATATCTTCCGGTCTGACATGGGCAGACACGACCATATTGCCGTCCTGCGGCACCAGATCGAGCAACGGTTCACCTGCACCAATTACTCCGCCTGTGGTATGAATGCGCAGATCCATGACAATTCCCGTCTCTGGCGCCTTGATCGCCGTGCGGTTCAACTGATCATCAATGGCGCGATATCGCTCGTTCAATAGAAACAGTTGGTTTTCAGTGTCACGAAGTTCTTTTGCGATCTCATTTTGTCGGTCGCTTTCCAGTTTGATGAGATTGGCCTGCGCCTCATTGATCACCTGATAAGCACGGGAAATCTGAGCCGTCGTTTCTCCGAATTGTCCATCAAGGTCCGCTTTTTCCCGTGCGAGGTTCAGCAAGCTCGTTTTCCGTTCAAGACCTTTCTTGACCAAGGGATCGATCATGTCCAACTGCTGGCGTGCAATTTCCACCCGTGACGACAATGCCAGTTTCTGGGCTACCAGACCGGTGATCTCCTGTTTCACTTGCTCCATTTTTTCATGCGTGATGGCAATTTCAGATTGATAGACATCGCGCCGTGCTTCGAAAATTCTACGTTGCCCCACCACGATCGCGTTAACCGCCGGATTTTTCGAGACAAGTCGCATCAGCTCCGACGGAAACACGAGTTCCGTCTCATTCCCCTGTTCCGCAACCAACCGTGCGCGGCTTGCCTCAGCATCCCACAATTGACCTTGCACGCCAACAAGCTCCGTCCTTGGCTTGGTATCATCAAGCTTGATCAACACTTGCCCGGAAGAAACCAGATCTCCATTGTGGACATAAATCTGCTGGACGATGCCGCCCTCCAGATGCTGGATAGTTTTGCGACTGGTCTCAGCTTCGACAATGCCCACAGCAACCGCCGCACTTTTAAGCGGCGCCAGTATTGCCCATAGTCCAAACCCGGCTAAAAACGTCAGAACGAGCAAGTTTCCTGTCCAGGCAACCCCACGCAGCCTTGGTCGCGAGGTCACAGGTGCTGGCAATGTTTTGCGTTGATTTACAAGGATCGGCGGAGACGCAAGCCGCCATAACTTCAGCTGCTGCGCAAGACGTGATTTGAAAGCGCTTACAACCTTCCGTGGAACATCAAAATGAACCATCGCCATGGCTTCACCCCTTCATGGTCCGGTTTTCGCGGGAACGCGAAGGAAAGCGTCGAAAATCTTCTCACTGTCACCAAAGGCACTGACCATACCATCTCGCATCACCGCGATCTTGTCCGTCACGGGCAAGATGCCCATTCGATGAGTAATGATCACAATGGTAATCTGCCTGCATTTCATGCGCTCTATCGCGTCGAACAGCAGGCGCTCGCCTTCATAGTCGAGACTAGAATTCGGATCATCGAGGACAACGAGAGGCGGATTTCCATAGGCAGCGCGCGCCAGTCCCAATTGCTGGCGCTGCGCCCGGAGGAGAAGGGCGCCGCCTTCGCCGATATCCGTCTCATAACCCTGCGGCAACCGCATGATCGCCTCATGCAGTCCAACCAGTTTTGCGGCGTCGATCACCTTTTGCGGGTCCGAACCGTCGAGACGACCGATGACATCCTTGATCGCACCGCCGAAAAGCTCGATATCTTGCGGAAGATAACCAATGTGACGGGCATTGTCGCAATGTCGCAGCAAGGAAATGTCGATACCGCCCAAAACCGCGCATCCATATGTTGGTCGACAAACACCCGCCAGAATCCGACCAAGCGTGGATTTGCCTGAGCCGGAGGGACCGATCAGTGCCACACAATCGCCCGCCTCCACTTGAAACGACACGCCTCGCAGAATGAAACGATCCGATGACGGCAACCGATAACCCACATTGTCGAGAACCAACTGGCCTCTGTGTTCTGGCACAAGAATTGTTCGTCGATCTTCACCGGGAACAATGAGCGTGAGCATCCGGTCCAGACGATTGAACGCGCCGCGAACAAAAGCCAGTGCCCGCCAAGCCCCAATCGCGCCCTCAACAGGCGCCAGCCCACGCCCAAGAAGCAGGCTAGCTACAAATATAATGCCGGGATTACTGTTGTTTTCAAGCACGAGCCATGTCGCCGCACCCATCATCACAATTTGCGTCAGGGTGCGTACCGATTTCGAGAATGCCAAAACAATCTCGGTCCTTCTTATCACACTGTCCTGAGCAATTCTGGCAGCTTCAGCATCCCGGTAGATGAGGTGAGCCGCACCATGCTGCATGCCCATCGCGCGAATAACGCCAATATATTTCAGTGCCATGATGAAGCGGGAATGGCCTCGCGCCTGTGCGAGATTTGCCTGTTCGTTCAATTCGCGTGTCACGAACTCGTTCAGCAACGCTAAAAGCAACAGGATCAAAGCGCTGCCCAATCCGATAAAACCAAGCAGCGGATGAACCAGAAAGAGCAATGCAAGGAAAACTGGAGCCCACGGCAAGTCGAACACAAGCGCGCAGGAGGGCGAGTCCAGAAATTGGCGCAGAACCGAAAGGTCGCGATAATGTTCTGCAGCGGCTCCAGCATCTGCACGTGCCGCATATTCGAACGATGCGTTCATGACGATAGGGCGCAACTGGTGATCGAGCCAGCTAGCAATCCGGGACAACGCGGCGCGGCGCACGATATCGAGCAAAGATCCAACCACGACCGCCACGGCGATAATGATCGTCAGCATCAACAGCGTGTCGACACTGCGGCTCGACAGAACGCGATCATAAATCTGGAGGAGATAGATGGAAGGCGCGAGCAGGAAAATATTGTATCCGCAGCTATAAGCAAACACCAAACCAAAGGCACCGTAACACCGGCGCAGCGCTGCGACCAACGGGGTCACCGTATAACGAGATTGCGCGAATGCCGCCGTCATCGTCGAATCTCCGTTGACATACCGGGCTTGCACAATCGGTGCGAATGCTCACAACGCATCTTCAGCTTGGGGGCACAGTCCGGTAAAACGGGAGAGCAGCGGCCTAAGCCGTTGCTCCCAGATCGAATTTCTCTTGTTCCGAGCGAAAACCAGCTGCCGATCAGATCGGCATGTGGCTTAGATCAATATCGTGAAAATTGTCGTTAAAGCTATTAACAAAGCTCGCGATATCATTGGTAGTCGTCGTCGTGGTGTGGGTTTCCGGATTTGAGTGCACGAGCGCAGCCGAGATATCGCCGCCACGAGCCATGTTTCCGTTACCGCCATTACCGCCAACGCCAGCAAGAATAGTGGCGTGCTGATCGGCGAGAAGCGAGGTATATTGAACAGCGCTTGTATCGGCAGTCGCTGCCCCAACATTGCCACCACTGGACGAGCCAAGGCTGCCATTGGAGTTTGCATCACCACCAGCTCCGCCATCACCGTTATTGGTGATATTGGCGAGGAAACCATTGGCTGCGTCTGCTCCGCCGCCATGACCGGCATGGCCCGCGTCCCAACTTGCGCTTAACCACGGGGAATCGCCACTGTGCACATCAACAGTAGCGCCTGCCACACTTTGCGTGTTGGCAACGACTGCACTCGGATTATAGTTGATGTTACCATAGTTATAGCCATCAGCTCCGTTACCGGCATTGGCATCACCGGCATGAACGTCACTGAGATGAATTGTGTCGGATATTTGTGGAATAGGCATCGCTTTATTCCTCCCTGTTTTGGCCCCTGCCCTGTTTCGGTTGAACTCCGGTCCTGGTCTCCCAACGCGGCCATAAACTGGCGTCGCGAGATCGGGTGGCCGTCCGCGCTTAAACATTGCGCGTATTGATCATTCGGGAATAGCTAGAAATTCGGATATCTACTTTAGGGTGGGGCCGCTCGCGCGGATCAGGCATGCAAAAGTCCAAGAATATCGTGAGCAAGCATATCATGACTCGTATCCGATAAATTGTCGTGACCACCGGTGCCACCAATACCCGCCAGTTGAAGCGCATGCTGATCGACAAGCAAATGGTCTATCTGTTGGGCATCGGCCGTCCCGCCAGCTGGAACCGCAATATTGATCGGGTGGAAATAGCCAACATTCACATCCACCAAACTTCCGTTCGAAAAGCCATTGCCACCGCTTCCCGAGACAGAGTTGCCCGTGAAAATAGTATCCGAGGCCAAGTTGAAACCCCCGCCATTACCGCCAATCCCAGCAATCTGAGTACCACCCTGATCGAAAATCACATTGTTCGTCTGGTGTGCATCTGCATTACCGCCGGCAGCAGCGACGGCGATATTAATGGGCGAGAAGATCGCCACATTCACGTCGATCATGGTGCCTGCGAAAATACCTGCACCGCCATGCCCGGCATAGTGGTCGCCAGTAAGTACATCGCTACTGCCCGTATCGGCATGTATCGCCGATGCAGACACAAACCCGCCATAATTGTGATCGCCTCCTGAACCGCCAATACCCGCCATCTGGTCTGCACCTTGCAGAAAGGCGGCGTTGTTGGTCTGGTTGGCGGACGCGACAGAATGAGCCCCGTCCGCGACTGCCGTATTGACCGGAGCGAAAACTGCAACATTGGAGCTGACAAGTCCGCCGAGAAAAATACCGTTCCCGCCGCTTCCCGCGTGGTTGGATGTAGCCCCTTCCGTGCTGCCTATAGCGGCATTGCCGCTTCCACCATCACCGCCCATCCCTGCCATTTCAGCGACATGCTGATTAATCAGTGCATTGTTGAACTGGTCAGCACCAGCTTCGGCACCCGGACCAGCGGTTGCGGCATTTGATGGCACAAAAACAGCGGAAGCATCGCTGCTAATCACACCGACGCTCATTCCCATCCCACCACTTCCTGCGGAGTAACTGGGTGTACTCGTCGCGACATCGAAAGGCAGCCACGTCGGGACGAGCGCCAGATGTCCAGCAGTGGTACCCAACGTTATGTTTTGAACACTGCCGACATTCAAGCTATCATTTTCGTTGGATATGGGACGTAGCTCAGTCATCACCCTTTCTCCTCACCAGCTTCCGGCTTTCGAGACTCTCAAAGATCCTTGCTCCACAGCTATTGTGCCTCGAATTGTCAAAAAAGAAGAGCCGGCAATCAGTCTACATCCTTATGGGTAGGGTATGTATCCCGCGTCGGATCCGATAAAGCGTCTGAAAAATGTCGTCGACTAAAAATATGTTATCTCTTAAGTATTTTAGGCTTGCTAAAAGTGGAGAGGCATTTTGCCACCAGGCGGCCATTCGTTCGAACTGAGCTGGTCTCAGATAGCAGAGTGACGAGTGACAGACGATGGGCTTTTAGAAGTCTTCAATATATCGGGCAATAGCTATTTTTGTATCGGGCCTTCTGGAAGGCCATCCTCCATACCAGCACTGAATTCAACGCCTTAAAGAAGGTTTCAACCATGCGTTATCGTAGCAATATTTTTTTCAAATATGGAAATCAGGATGCCGTTCTCCTCGAGCTTCCACCAATATCCTCAGCAGCTTCACACCGGTTCCGACCGCTGATCTCGGCCGGACGGACAGCCTCACGCTCATACCCCTTCGCAAAAGGCACTCGCTTCGTCATAAGGATTTCCTTTCAGATCACGAAAACCTCTACTTTTCCGAACCAAGTCCAACAGTACCTTTCAACACGCTGGGGACTGCAATCAGTCGATATCATCGTTGTGAAGGGGATCCGACAACCAACATACAAAGTCTCTTTTCGCCCACATTTGTAATGAAACTGGGCAAGCCCCGACGGACAAAGCGGTAGGATACTTCCGCCCTGGACGCCCTCGCGCCCACCAAGCGATACCGTCTTCACACTAACGAGGCTTATCTATTAGAGCATTTCCGGCAAAAGTGCGTAGCGGATTTGCGCAGGATAATGGGTAAAAACAAATAGATAGAGCGGTTCATTCCGTTTTCACCCGAACCACTCCAGAGTCTTCGCGAGCTTACGTAGATACCAAGTGATACAGACCCGCGGGGCAATTGACGGTCCGCTGTTTACGAGCCGGCCCACGCCACCCCGAAGAATGTCGCTGATGACCGGACGCTTCTTCCGATTGAAACGCTCATGCAACTGAGGGCTGAAATACAGAACCCAGTGGTGCATCGTGGAACGGTCCATCGTTATGCCGCGCACGGTCATCATTCCTTTCAGATTGCGTAAGCTCAGATTGTAATTCAGGTACCAACGAACACACAGAAGGATGTCGGACTTATCCAAATGGCGGCCTTTGAACATCTAATACTCCGGCTTCTTGAGAGCTGAAAACCCTATATCGGTGCTCGTTGACCGCGATGAGACCACTTCAGTATGGACAGAGCAAACGTATCCGACGCCTTCAGGTGGATATTTTGCGGTCGCTGTTCAAGGAACTCTAAGTCACTTGCAACCTCCTGATAAGCAGGACAACCCCGCCCCCTTGTCCAGAACCCCGAAATTTGGAAGGGCACTACCGACACGCTCGTGCTGAATGGCGATAACTCTGCTTATGACGGGACAACGATTGTTTTCGAGGGAAAACTGATCGTTGGTGACGATCCCCACAAAAATGCCTCATTGGGTGGTGGTGTCATTGTAGCGCCAGACGGAACGCTCGGCGGCTATGGAACGATTGGTGGCGACGCGACATTCCGAGGCGGTACATTGTCGCCTGGCAATTCAGTGGGTAGGCTGACCATCAATGGTAATTTGACGCTCGAGCCCGGCTCTATCCTTGAGACAGAGATTGCGCATAACGGTTCAGATGTCGTCAATGTGAAAGGAAGCGCTGCGATTTCCGACAGTTCGATATCCATCACAGCCATCGACCCCAAATCCAGTTACCAGAGCCAGCAAACCTACACCATTATGCATGCTGATGGCGGTATCAGTGGAACGTTCGGGACCGTTGTCTCAAAATCTGCTTTTCTCGATCTGAGTATCACATATTGGGCAAATGATGTTCGTCTCCAAATTGCCGTCAAGCAAGATCCCACGGGACCGGAGCCTTCCAATCCGGGCACGTCAGAGCCCGAAACCCCAGGCCCCGGCACGCCTGAGCCTGAACAGCCCTCCCCTGCCCTCTTCACAACTGTGGCCCAGACCCGCAATCAATATGCGACGGCCGGCGGACTGGATAGTCTGGCGCAGACAGGTTCGTCGCTTGCGCTCTATAACAGCCTGCTGATGCTGTC